>NZ_CP196184.1:0-4857925 GCF_051553595.1 Streptomyces sp. HUAS TT11 | reverse complement strand
AGCCTCCCCCGGGCTCCTTGTCCTATTTTGGCATGAGGAGGGCCGTAAGATGCAAGGTCCGCGTAAGTGCGCTCCGTCACGCTTGACGCGATAAGCCCGGATCGGCATCTACGTCCCGTGTGTCGAACTGCGGTAGGTCAACCATGGGCCAACGGTTGCCACTTCACCATGTCTCGCGGGTCACAATTCGAGCATCGGTTCGCTGGAGCCCCGCGGAGGTCGGACGGACCCTCAGTTCGCCGACCGGCGCTCCCGCACGCCACGCCACCGCTCCACCAGCCGCCCGTACGCCTCTCCGGCGGCGGCCCCGTCGCCCACCCGCAGGGCCTCGATGCCCTCGGCGACGTCCGCGGCCGAGTGATCCCCGTCCAGCTCCGCGGCCGGCAGGACGTGGACGAGCCCGCCGTAGTCCAGCTCGACCAGGGACCGCGGGTGGAACTCCTCCAACCACCGCCCCACATCCACCAGACCGTCGATGAGCGGCCCCTCGTCGATCGTCTCCTTGAGGGTCCGCAGCGCCCGCGCGGTGCGGCGCCTGGCCTGCACCATGGGGGTGCGGTAGCGCAGCATCGGCGGCACCTCGCCGGACCCCTTCTCGTACCTGCGCTCCTCGTCCGAGACCAGCACGAACCAGTTCAGCGGCACCTGCCAGGTCGCGGTACGGATCCACGGCCGGGCGTCGGGGTTGCGCTCGCGCCACCGCTCGTAGTCCCGGGCGGCCTGATCGCGCACGACCGGCGGCAGCACCGCGTCCAGGACCGGGGCGGGCAGCTCCTCGGCCAGGTCCTCGAGCGCCTGCCACCCGCGCAGCCGGGTGCGCCACGGACAGACGCACAGCGCCTCGTCGACCAGGGTCACGAAGGCGTCGCCGCTCTCGTGCACCGGAACCGGGACGGGTGGGGTGGGCAGCAAGTCGGCCAGGGAGCGGCGCAGTTCGTCCTGGTACGAGGGGCGGTCGGGGCGCCGGGCGTAGCGCTCCCAGTGGCTGCGCTCCGGCTCCGGGAAGGCGGCCAGCGGCTCGTACACACGCAAGTAGCACGCGTACGGGACGATCACCGAGGACACCTTGGGCACGCCTGCTCCCTCCCCATCGGTCATGACCCGAAACCCGGCCGGTCAATACCCGGCCGGGGTGGAAAACCATTGCAAATCGTCCCACGAACCCGTCCAGGCGTACTCCGGGGGAGGGTGATCCCGGGCACTGGGCGGTTCAGGGCCGCCCGGACGCTCTACGCTCATGCCCACGGGCCCCGCCACCCGCACGGGACCCTCCCTCAACCGGCGCTACTCAATCGGGAGTCACCACCGTGACCGACGTAACCGACGGCGTCCTGCACACCCTGTTCCGGTCGGATCAAGGGGGGCACGAGCAGGTCGTGCTCTGTCAGGACCGGGCCACGGGCCTCAAGGCCGTCATCGCGATCCACTCCACCGCCCTGGGCCCCGCCCTCGGCGGCACCCGCTTCTACCCGTACGCGAGCGAGGAGGCGGCCGTCGCCGACGCGCTGAACCTCGCACGCGGCATGTCGTACAAGAACGCCATGGCCGGCCTCGACCACGGCGGCGGCAAGGCCGTGATCATCGGTGACCCCGAGCGGATCAAGACCGAGGAGCTGCTGCTTGCGTACGGCCGCTTCGTGGCCTCGCTCGGCGGGCGCTACGTCACCGCCTGCGACGTCGGCACCTATGTCGCCGACATGGACGTCGTCGCCCGGGCGTGCCCCTGGACCACCGGGCGCTCACCGGAGAACGGCGGCGCCGGCGACTCCTCGGTCCTGACCGCCTACGGCGTGTTCCAGGGCATGCGGGCCTCCGCCCAGCATCTGTGGGGCGACCCCACCCTGCGCGGCCGCAAGGTCGGCGTCGCGGGGGTCGGGAAGGTCGGGCACTACCTGGTCGGGCACCTGCTCGAGGACGGTGCCGAGGTCGTGATCACCGATGTACGGCCGGACGCCGTGCGCCGGGTCACGGACGAGCACCCCGAGGTCACCGTGGCCGCCGACACCGCCACCCTCATCCGCACCGAGGGTCTCGACATCTACGCACCCTGCGCCCTGGGCGGGGCGCTGAGCGACGAGTCCGTTCCGGTACTGACGGCGAAGGTGGTGTGCGGCGCGGCCAACAACCAGCTCGCGCACCCGGGCGTGGAGAAGGACCTCGCCGACCGCGGGATCCTGTACGCGCCGGACTATGTCGTCAACGCCGGCGGTGTCATCCAAGTCGCCGACGAACTCCACGGCTTCGACTTCGACCGCTGCAAGGCGAAGGCGTCGAAGATCTTCGACACCACGCTGGCGATATTCGCACGTGCGAAGGACGACGGCATTCCGCCCGCCGCGGCCGCCGACCGGATCGCCGAGCAGCGCATGGCGGAGGCCCGTCCGCCGGTCCTCCCGGGGGAGGCCTCGCAGCTGTGAGCGGTACCCGCCGACGGGAGGTTGGAGAGAACTCTCACTCTTATCGGCGGGTCGTCCGCCAATAAGTGGTTAAAATCGGCCGTGACCAGCGAGGACGGGGCGCCTCGCAGGTCCTGGGCACACGCCCGTCCTGCGGGCGACGTACCGTATGGGCGTGGGCTCAGGTACCGTGGAAGCCCTACGGACCGGTCTCTCCACGGAGAGCCCGTTCCGGATCATGAACGCGTGTCAAGACTCTGGGGCCGTCGAGCCCCGTCGTTGAGGGGGTCGAGCCATGGGGCGCGGCCGGGCCAAGGCCAAGCAGACGAAGGTCGCCCGCCAGCTGAAGTACAACAGCGGTGGGACGGATCTCTCACGCCTGGCCGAGGAGCTGGGCGCATCGACATCGAATACGTCGCCTAACGGCGACCGGTTCGAGGACGATGAGCAGGACGACGACGTGTACGCACGGTACGCCGACCTTTACTCGGAGGACGACGACGACGAGGACGGCGATTCCTCGCAGCATCGTCGCGGCGCTTGACCTTGCACTGAGCTCCCACCCGGTCCGTGGCACCAGCCACGGACCGGGTGCTGTGCTGTCCGTCGGGTTTCAGCCCGCGTAGTCACCCACCAGGGCCGCGCCCGTCTCGTGTGCGCCCCGGTCAGTGATCTCGCCGGCGACCCATGCCTCCACATCGCGGTCGGCCAGGGCGGCGAGCGCGACGTCCACCGAGTGCTCGGGGACGATCGCGATCATGCCGACGCCCATGTTCAGGGTCTTCTCCAACTCCAGGCGTTCGACGTCGCCGGTCCTCCCGACGAGGTCGAACACCGGTGCAGGGGTCCAGGTGGAGCGGTCGACCACGGCGTGCAGACCGTCCGGGATCACACGGGCCAGGTTGGCCGCGAGTCCCCCGCCGGTGATGTGGCTGAACGCGTGCACCTCGGCGGTGCGGGTCAGCGCCAGGCAGTCCAGCGAGTAGATCCTGGTGGGCTCGAGCAGCTCCTCTCCGAGGGTGCGCCCGAGTTCGTCGATGTGCCGGTCGAGGCCGAGCTTCGCCCGGTCGAGGAGAACATGCCGAACGAGGGAGTACCCGTTGGAGTGAAGTCCGGAGGCGGCCAGGGCGATCACCGTGTCGCCCTCCTGGATGCGTTCGGCACCGAGCAGCCGGTCGGCCTCCACAACGCCCGTACCGGCGCCCGCGACGTCGAAGTCGTCCGGACCGAGCAGGCCCGGGTGTTCGGCCGTCTCACCGCCCACCAGGGCGCAACCGGCCAGCACGCAGCCCTCGGCGATGCCCTTCACCATCGCGGCGACGCGCTCCGGGTGGACCTTGCCGACGCAGATGTAGTCGGTCATGAACAGCGGCTCGGCACCGCACACCACGATGTCGTCCATGACCATCGCCACGAGGTCGTGGCCGATGGTGTCGTAGACGCCCATCCGGCGCGCGATGTCGACCTTGGTGCCGACGCCGTCGGTGGCGGAGGCGAGCAGCGGACGCTCGTAGTTCTTGAGGGCGGAGGCGTCGAAGAGGCCGGCGAACCCGCCGAGGCCGCCGAGAACCTCGGGGCGCTGCGTCTTCTTCACCCACTTCTTCATGAGCTCGACGGCGCGGTCACCCGCCTCGATGTCGACGCCCGCGGCCGCGTAGGAAGCGCCCTCGGGACTGCCCGTCGACGAAGTCGACTGATCGAACACAGCAGACATTGCCTGGGATCTTTCGGGGTTGGTGGTGCGGCTCAGGGACGACGGATGGCGTCGGCCGCGGCCGTGGCGGCGGGACCGGCCGCCAGCTCGGTCTCCAGCAGCTGCTTGCCCAGCAGCTCCGGGTCGGGCAGCTCCATCGGGTACTCACCGTCGAAGCAGGCGCGACACAGATTGGGCTTGGCGATCGTGGTCGCCTCGATCATGGCGTCGATGGAGATGTACGACAGGGAGTCCGCGCCGAGGGAGCGGCCGATCTCGTCCACCGACATGCCGTTGGCGATCAGCTCCGCGCGGGTGGCGAAGTCGATGCCGAAGAAACAGGGCCACTTCACCGGCGGGGACGAGATGCGGATGTGCACCTCGGCGGCGCCCGCCTCACGGAGCATCCGCACCAGGGCGCGCTGGGTGTTGCCGCGCACGATCGAGTCGTCGACGACGACCAGGCGCTTGCCCTTGATGACTTCCTTGAGGGGGTTCAGCTTCAGCCGGATGCCGATCTGGCGGATCGTCTGCGACGGCTGGATGAAGGTGCGGCCCACATAGGCGTTCTTCACCAGACCCGCACCGAACGGGATGCCGGAGGCCTCCGCGTAGCCGATCGCGGCGGGCGTGCCGGACTCGGGCGTCGCTATCACCAGATCGGCGTCGACGGGCGCCTCCTTGGCCAGGCGGCGACCCATCTCGACCCGGGAGAGGTACACGTTCCGGCCGGCGATGTCGGTGTCCGGACGGGCCAGGTACACATACTCGAAGACACAGCCGCGAGGCTTCGCTTCCGCGAATCGAGAGGTACGCAGGCCGTTCTCGTCTATCGCGACGAACTCGCCCGGCTCGATCTCGCGGATGAAGGTGGCGCCGGTGATGTCGAGCGCGGCGGTCTCGGAGGCGACCACCCAGCCGCGCTCCAGACGGCCGAGGACCAGCGGGCGGATGCCCTGCGGGTCACGGGCCGCGTACAGGGTCTGCTCGTCCATGAAGACCAGCGAGAAGGCACCCTTGACCTGGGGCAGGACCTTGGCGGCCGCGTCCTCGAGGGTCAGCGGCTTGCCGTCGTCGTCGACCTGTCCGGCCAGCAGGGCCGTGACCAGATCGGTGTCGTTGGTCGCGGCCACCTGGGTGGCGCGGCCGTTCTCCTTGGGGAGCGCGGCGACCATCTCGGCGAGCTGCGCCGTATTGACCAGGTTGCCGTTGTGGCCGAGGGCGATGGAGCCGTTGGCCGTGGCCCGGAACGTCGGCTGGGCGTTCTCCCAGACGGAGGCACCGGTGGTCGAATAGCGCGCGTGTCCCACCGCGATATGACCTTGGAGCGAACCGAGCGAGGTCTCGTCGAAGACCTGGGACACCAGGCCCATGTCCTTGAAGACGAGGATCTGGGAACCGTTGCTGACCGCGATACCCGCGGATTCCTGGCCCCGATGTTGGAGGGCGTACAGCCCGAAGTACGTGAGCTTTGCGACCTCTTCCCCGGGAGCCCAGACACCGAAGACGCCACACGCGTCCTGAGGGCCCTTCTCACCGGGAAGCAGGTCGTGATTGAGTCGACCGTCACCACGTGGCACGGGTCCGAGTGTAGGCGAGATCGTGCACTGGTCCGAATCCGGTCATCTGCCCCACCGGATGCACCCCCTCCTGGGGCATGGGGGGTCACGGCTTGGCGGTCGCGGTGAGTCCCATGTCGTTTTCGCTGGTCAGCGTGATGTTGCGATGATCGATGCGGTATCCCAGCGTCCCGTCGAAGAGGGCGCTCAGCGTCCGTTCGGTCGTCATGAGTGAGCCGTCGCACATCATGCGGGTGGTCCTGGGGGTGCTCAGGGTGAGCCGGCCGTCGCGCACGGTCGCCTCGGCGGTGAAACGGTTGCAGCCGAGGCTCCCGGACACCGTGCCGGCCGTCCGGTCGAGCGTGAACCAGGCTTTGCCGGTGGCCGCCTCGGGCAGCGAGGAGGCGGTGTCGCCGTTCACCATGGACGTGACCTGCCACGTCGTTCCGTACAGGGACGCGTCGTCCTCCTTGGTGAGGTGGATGCGGACGCCGTCCTCGCCGGTGAGGGTCAGCCGGTTCCGGTCGACGGCCGCGGTGAGCGACCCGTGCGCGAGCGTGCGGGAGAAGGAGGCCTCGAACTCCATCGGGTCCTTCTCGCAGGCCATGTCCGTGGACCGGGCGGGCCCGAGGTCGACACGGTCGCCCCGGACGGCGGCGGACGCACCGAAGCCGTTGCAGCCGTAGTTGCCCTGGGCCCGGCCGTCGTCGATCCGGAGGTAGGCACCGGCCGGAGCACTCCTCGTGGTGCCGTTCGCGGTGAGGCTGTCCACGCGCCAGTGCACGCCGGTGACCTGCGAGCCGCCGTCGGAGCCGACGGAACTGCTGCCGCTGCCCGACCCGGTGTCGGTACCGCACGCCACCGCGAGCGGGAGCAGGGTCAGGACGGTGAGGGCCAGTCGGTGCTTGTCCATGGCGGTGGGACGGGTGGGGCGGGGGGCCGGTTCCACGGCCGGCGTCCTTCGGCCGTGCGGTCCCCGGACCGAATCCGAAACCCTCTCGCCCTCAGGCCATGAGGGGCAGCAGGCCGCCGAGGTCGGCTCGTTCGCCGCTCGCGCTCACCTTGGCGTCGGCGAGAGCGGTGGCCCACTGCACACGGCCCGTCGCCAGCCGGATCCAGGTCAGCGGATCGGTCTCGACGACGTTCGGCGGGGTGCCCCGGGTGTGGCGGGGGCCCTCGACGCACTGCACGACGGCGAACGGCGGGATGCGCACCTCGGTCGAGGCGCCGGGCGCCTTCATCGCGAGCGCGTCGGCGAGCAGCCGGGTCGCGGCGGCAAGAGCCTGGCGGTCGTACGGGATGCCGAGCCCGGGAACGGCGGCGTTCAGGTCGTCGCTGTGGACGACGAGTTCCACCGTGCGGGTGACGAGGTAGTCGGCGAGCGGCAGCGGGCCGATGCCGGTGGCGAGCAGTCGTGTACCCCGGTGGCGCGCCAGGTCTTCGCTGAAGCGGCGCTCGATGTCACCGAGATGGGCGTCGAGATCCGGATTCTGCTCGGCGAGCCGCCGGCCCACGTCCGCGATCGTGTCCGCGTCGGCGGCGGTCGCGAACGGCCAGTCGAGGAGCGTGACGTCCTTCCCGGCGGGTTCCGGCAGGTCGACGAACCGGCTGACAGCGCCGAGCGCGGTCCCGGTGTGCGCCACCAGTTCCCGCACGGTCCAGCCGCCGAGCCGGGTCGGCAGCGCCAGTTGCTCGGGGGTGAGGGTGCGCACGGCCTCCCGCACGTTCCCGAACTGCGCGTGCACCGCCGCACGGATCCTGGCGGGGTCGTACGTCCGTGCGCGTTTCCTGGCCGGGGGCATGGCGGTGAGCCTATGCCTTCACCGCGTACCCGTTCAGACCGGCTGCGATCAGGTCGAAGGCGCGATGGGCGCGCTCGGCCGCGTCGGCCGCCACCTCGTCGACGGCCTCGCCGCCGTCGAGGCGGCGGTGGTGCTCCTCGACCAGGGCGTTACGGGCGGCGGTCAGGGTGGCGGCGGCGATCAGGGCGAGCGTGGCGTCGCCGGTCTCCTCCGCGAGCTGGTCGGCCAGTTGGCGCGCGCCCTTCTCCGACTCGACGTAGGCGCGTTCCATCAGCTCCGGCGTCTTCATGATGACCTCCCGGATCCGGCGGGCGAACGGCTCGCCGTGCAGGCCGACCGACGGGTCGCGCCCTTCGACCATCTCCAGGAACTGCCGGCGAACGGCGTCCACCGCCGACTCGCCGGACGCGCGGTCGCGCACGGCACGCGCCGCGTCCGAGAAGTGCTCGACCATGGGCTTGAAGACCAAGTCCTCCTTGGAACCGAAGTAGTTGAAGACGGTCATCTTGGACACCTCGGCGACGTCGGCGATCTCCTGTACCGAGACGGCGTCGAAGCCCTTCTCGGCGAACAGGGCGATCGCGGTGCGGTAGATCCGCAGCGCCGTCTGCCGCTTCTTGCGCTCACGCAGCCCCATCGCCTCAGCAGCCATGACGTCACTGTACCAAGATTAAATTTTGTCCCGGCTGAAACTTGTGCAGAGATAAAACATTGACCCAGTACATAAATGCCGGGCATGGTGATGCCCATGACCGAGACCCAGCGCAAGATCGCCTTCCTCGTCTGCCTCGTCACGATCGTCCTGGCCGTCCTGGACATGCAGATCGTGTCCGCGGCCACCGTGCCGATCGTGCGCGACCTCGACCCGGATCACGGCATCGACAGGATCCCCTGGCTGGTCAGCGCCTTTTCGCTGGCGTCGGCCGCGGTGCTCCCGCTGTACGGAAAGCTGTGCGACGTCCTGGGCGCCAAGCAGGTGTTCCTGGGGGCCGTGGGCACCTTCCTCCTCGGCTCGGCACTGTGCGGAGCGGCCCGGTCGATCGGGCAGCTCGTCGCCGCGCGGGCCGTTCAGGGCGTCGGGGCCGGCGGGCTGATGAGCGTCACGATGGTCGTGATCGCCCAGTTGCGGGGCCCCGGCGAACGGGACTCCAAGGGCGCGGGCATGGGCGGGATCGTCTCCGGCGGCGGCATGGCGCTCGGCCCCTGGATCGGCGGTCTCCTGTCCGACCACGCGAGCTGGCGCTGGATCTTCTACGTCAATCTGCCGCTCGGCCTCGCGGTCCTGGTCCTCGCCGCCCGGGTCCTGAAGCTTCCCCGCCACACCGCCGACCGCTCCATCGACTTCCTCGGCGCGGGTCTCGCCGCCGCCTTCGCCACCGCACTGCTGCTGGTCACCGAGTGGGGCGGCAAGGAGTACGCCTGGTCCTCACCGCAGATCGCCTTTCTGGCTCTGGCCTCGGTGGCCGCCCTAGGCCTCTTCCTGTGGCGCCAGCTCACGGCTGCCGAACCGATCCTGCCGTTGTCCATGTTCCGTGTCCGGGAACTGCGATGGGGCTTCGCCATCCAGGGTCTGGTGGGCGCGGCCCTGGTGGGCGCCTTGTACTACGTCATGGTCTACCTGCAGGTCGCCCGTGGCGTGGCCAGTTCGTCGGCGGGGCTGTACCTCGTCTTCATGGCCGCCGGCATGACCGTCGCCGGGGTCGTCACCGGAAAACTCGCGGAACGCGGCCGACTCGAGCGGACGTTCGCCATCAGCGGTTCCGCGATCACCGCGGTGGCCTTCCTGCTGCTGGCCACCACCGGCAGCGACACGTCCCTGTGGTGGCTCCGCGCCGAACTCCTCCTCGTCGGCGTCGGGTTCGGCCAGCTCATCGGCCAGCTGATCCAACTGGTCCAGGACGCGGCCCCGCGCCATCAACTCGGGGTGGCCACGACCGGCATCCGCTTCTTCCAGACCCTGGGCACGGCCCTAGGTGCCGCCCTCTTCGGCACCCTCGTCTCCCGGCTGTACGACGGGCCCGGCCACCTTGGCTCCTTGTCGGGCACGGCGCACACCACGGAGATGCACGCCTACGTCGACGCGCTGGACGGCGTGTTCGTCTGCGGGGCCGCGCTGATGGCGGTCTGCCTGCTGGCGGCGACGCGGCTGCCCAGGTCCCGTCCCGTGCACAACGCCGCGGAACCGGCGAGCGAGCCCGCCTCGGTCTGACACCGGCACACGAAGGCCCCGCCCGGCGAACCGGGCGGGGCCTTCGACGTCCTGCGGACCGCTTACCCGAGCAGCGCCGGAATGGTCTCCTCGTGGGCCTTCCGCAGCTCCTCCAGGGACAGCGCGAACTCGCCCTGGAGCTCGATCGCGTCACCGTCCACAACGCCGATGCGGGCGACGGGCAGACCACGCGCCCCGCACATGTCGTTGAAGCGGACCTCCTCCGAGCGCGGCACGGCGACGAGCGCGCGCCCCGCCGACTCCGAGAAGAGGAAGGTGAACGCGTCGAGCCCGTCCGGTACGACCAGCCGCGCACCCTTGCCGCCCAGCA
Source organism: Streptomyces sp. HUAS TT11 (assembly GCF_051553595.1). Lineage (NCBI taxonomy): Bacteria > Bacillati > Actinomycetota > Actinomycetes > Kitasatosporales > Streptomycetaceae > Streptomyces > Streptomyces sp. HUAS TT11. The sequence continues at coordinate 4,847,935 of NZ_CP196184.1, read as the reverse complement.
GGGAGGACTCCACGACCGCCTGGATCAGGCCGCCGTCGGACAGGTCGTGCGCGGAGTCGACCATGCCGTCGCGGGAGGCCGAGATGAGGATCTCGCCGAGCAGCCGCTCACGTTCGAGGTCGACCTGCGGCGGCAGACCGCCGAGGTGGTCGTGGACGACCTGCGACCAGGCCGAGCCGCCGAACTCCTCACGGGTGTCGCCGAGGAGGTAGAGCAGCTGACCCTCCTCCTGGAAGGCGACCGGCGTACGGCGGGCGACGTCGTCGATGACACCCAGCACCGCCACCACCGGGGTGGGGTGGATGGCCGCCTCGCCCGTCTGGTTGTAGAGGGAGACGTTGCCACCGGTCACCGGGGTGCCCAGCTGCCGGCAGGCGTCGGCGAGTCCGCGGACGGCCTCAGCGAACTGCCACATGACGGCCGGGTCCTCGGGCGACCCGAAGTTCAGGCAGTCGGAGACGGCCAGCGGCTTGGCACCGGTGGTCGCCACGTTGCGGTACGCCTCGGCGAGGGCGAGCTGCGCGCCCGCGTACGGGTCGAGCTTCGCGTACCGGCCGTTGCCGTCGGTCGCGATGGCGACGCCGAGCCCGGACTCCTCGTCGACACGGATCATGCCGGAGTCCTCGGGCTGGGCGAGGACCGTGTTGCCCTGCACGAAGTGGTCGTACTGGGAGGTGATCCACTTCTTGGAGGCCTGGTTGGGCGAGGACACCAGCTTCAGGACCTGGTCCTTCAGCTCCTCGGCGGTCTCCGGCCGCGGCAGCTTGTTCGCGTCGTCCGCCTGCAGGGCGTCCTGCCACTCCGGACGGGCGTACGGGCGTTCGTACACCGGCCCTTCGTGCGCGACGGTCCGCGGGTCGACGTCGACGATCTTCCCGCCGTGCCAGTAGATCTCCAGGCGGTCGCCGTCGGTCACCTCACCGATGACGGTGGCGATGACGTCCCACTTCTCGCAGATCTCGAGGAAGCGGTCGACCTTCTCCGGCTCGACCACCGCGCACATGCGCTCCTGCGACTCGCTCATGAGGATCTCCTCGGGCGAGAGCGTCGAGTCGCGCAGCGGTACGTCGTCCAGCGTCACGCGCATGCCGCCGGAGCCGTTGGAGGCCAGTTCGGAGGTAGCGCAGGACAGACCGGCCGCACCGAGGTCCTGGATACCGACGACCAGCTTCTCCTTGAAGGCCTCCAGGGTGCACTCGATGAGGAGCTTCTCCTGGAAGGGGTCGCCGACCTGGACGGCCGGGCGCTTGGAGGGCTTGGCGTCGTCGAAGGTCTCGGAGGCGAGGATCGAGGCGCCGCCGATGCCGTCACCGCCCGTGCGGGCGCCGTACAGGACGACCTTGTTGCCCGGGCCGGACGCCTTCGCCAGGTGGATGTCCTCGTGCCGCATGACGCCGATGGCACCGGCGTTGACCAGGGGGTTGCCCTGGTAGCAGGCGTCGAAGACGACCTCTCCGCCGATGTTGGGCAGCCCGAGGCAGTTGCCGTAGCCGCCGATGCCGGCCACGACACCGGGCAGCACCCGCTTGGTGTCCGGGTGGTCGGCCGCGCCGAAACGCAGCGGGTCCACGACCGCGACCGGCCGCGCGCCCATCGCGATGATGTCGCGCACGATGCCGCCGACGCCGGTCGCGGCACCCTGGTAGGGCTCGACGTACGAGGGGTGGTTGTGCGACTCGACCTTGAAGGTGACCGCGTAGCCCTGGCCGACGTCGACGACACCGGCGTTCTCGCCGATGCCCACGAGCAGCGCGTCCGACTGGGGGGCCTTCTCGCCGAACTGGCGCAGGTGCACCTTGCTGCTCTTGTACGAGCAGTGCTCGGACCACATGACCGAGTACATGGCGAGCTCGGCGCCGGTGGGGCGACGGCCCAGGATCTCGACGATCCGCTCGTACTCGTCCTTCTTCAGACCGAGTTCGGCCCAGGGCAGCTCGACGTCGGGGGTCGCGGTCGCATGCTCGACCGTGTCCAGAGGCGTCCGGCTCATGCGCCCACCAGCTTCTTGAGGATCGACGTGAAGAACGAGAGACCGTCGGTACGACCGGAACCGATCAGCGGCTCGACGGCGTGCTCGGGATGCGGCATCAGGCCCACCACGTTGCCCGCCTCATTGGTGATGCCGGCGATGTCACGGAGGGAGCCGTTGGGGTTGAAGTCCAGGTAGCGGAACACCACGCGGCCTTCGGCCTCGAGCTTGTCGAGCGTGTACTCGTCGGCGACGTACCGGCCGTCCATGTTCTTCAGCGGGATGTGGATCTCCTGGCCCACGGTGTAGTCACCGGTCCAGGAGGTCTCCGCGTTCTCCACCCGCAGCTTCTGGTCGCGGCAGATGAAGTGGAGGTGGTCGTTGCCCAGCATCGCGCCCGGGAGGAGATGGGCCTCGGTCAGGACCTGGAAGCCGTTGCAGATGCCGAGGACCGGAAGACCGGCCTTCGCCTGCTCGATGACCGTCCCCATCACCGGCGAGAAACGGGAGATGGCGCCGGCGCGCAGATAGTCGCCGTACGAGAAACCGCCGGGCAGCACCACGGCGTCGACCTGCTTCAGGTCCTTGTCCTTGTGCCAGAGAGCGACCGGCTCGGCGCCCGCGAGGCGGATCGCACGCTGCGTGTCCCGGTCGTCGAGGCTCCCCGGGAAAGTGACGACGCCGATACGAGCGGTCACTTCGCGGCCTCCGCGACTTCCTCCACCTTGACGGTGAAGTCCTCGATCACGGTGTTCGCAAGGAAGGATTCCGCAAGATCGTGGATGCGGGCGAGCGCGGCCTCGTCGACCGGTCCGTCCACTTCGAGTTCGAATCGCTTTCCCTGACGTACATCGGAGATGCCCTCGAAACCGAGCCGCGGCAGTGCGCGGTGGACCGCCTGGCCCTGGGGGTCGAGGATCTCCGGCTTGAGCATGACGTCGACTACGACGCGTGCCACTGGCACTCCCGGTGTGTGGTGCTGAGCAGGTTCCTTCAGACTACCCGCACAGAATTTCTACCCGCGTAGATTCGTAGCATCCTACGTGACGGCCGTCACGGTGCACCGGCGACGGCGGCCCGCACACGGAAAATCCTGGGAAAAATCACAGAAGAGCGATGGCAGGTCATTGCAGGCGGACACGCGGAGGTATTCAGTCGGTCTTCACAATGCAATGCCGGGCACTGTACAAAGGAAATGGCAATAGCCGATACTTTGCCCAATTACAGCCGGACAGTCGACATCTCCCCGACATCCGCCGGACGTCTGCGCACGTCATGGTGTCTGATCGCAGAGGTGCCGCACGAAGGGACCGATATTCGTGGCGCAGCGTGTCGTGGTCACTCTCTTTGACGACATCGACGGCTCAGAAGCGGCGGAAACGATCGTCTTCGGACTGGACGGCAAGTCGTACGAGATCGACCTCAATCAAGCCAATGCCAAGAAACTGCGTAAGGTGCTGGCACCCTACGTCGAGGCCGGCCGCAAGAAGGCGAAGTCGGGCAAGGCGTACACCCACACGGCGTTGACGCCGGACCCGGCGGCCGTACGGGCCTGGGCGCGCTCCAACAAGATGGACGTACCGCCGCGGGGCCGCATCCCGAAGAAGGTGTACGAGGCGTTCGCCGAGGCGAACTGACGCGACCCGATCGCCGGGGCCGGGCATCCGGCCCCGGCGTTCCCGGTTCCCCACGCGCACCCCCCTCGTCCGACGGACGCCGTGCGCTCCTCATTGCCGGGAGTCGGGTGGTCCGCCCGCCTTGTGGCGGCCCCATCGAACCCTGGGCACAACCGACTTGCACTGCCCCCCTGGTGATCAGCTAAAGTCTGGAGCACGCCGAGGGGCGAGGCCGAAATGCCGAAACCCCGAGAGCCGTGCGGGTGTAGTTCAGTAGCAGAACACCCCCTTTCCAAGGGGGAGGCGCAGTGTGCAATCCCTGTCACCCGCTCCACGGCATCGGTTCCACCGATCCAGGAAGCATCTCTGCTCGAGCTTGTCGAGAGCAGGGGTGCGGATCAGGTAGGCTGGTGCCCGCACCGATCGGTGAGAGCCGGTCGGGGGCAATGCGGACGTAGCTCAGTTGGTAGAGCGCAACCTTGCCAAGGTTGAGGTCGCGAGTTCGAGCCTCGTCGTCCGCTCCACAGACGAAGGCCCCGGTCGATCGACCGGGGCCTTCGTCGTACACCCGGAACCCGCGCGGACGGATCATCGTGCGACGGCGCCAGGCCTGACATCGGCCAAGCGGACGCCTGCCCGAGGGCGGGGATTTCCGTCTGCCCGGCATCAAACGGAGCGGGGCAGAGGCCGGCCTCCTGTCGACCACCGCCGCAGCCGTGGATTCGGACGGGACATGGCCGGTGTGGTGGAAGTGACCGGTGGTGCCGACGTGCCCGCCGTGGTGGACGAGCCGCACATGCCCGGGCCGGTGGTCCCGGCAGACACCCGGCCCCGGGACACGCCGGTGTGAAGGTCGCCACATCGCCGAGCACCCGAACTGCCGCGGCCCCGGGTGGCGGTCGGGAACGGGCGCGATGCCGGACGTCGGGAGCGGGTGCCCACGGCGGGAGTGTGCGGACGTGCCGCCCCGGGCCGACGGCCCATCACGGCTCTCCGGACCGTGCGTGCGGAAAACCGGCACGTGGAGCACAAGTTGGCCGTTGTCGTCGTCGGCGCCGTGCACGCGCCGCCGACGCCCGGGGATGCCCGGGTCGGACGGCGCCCGCGCCGACGCCGTACATCCCCGGGCGGGCCGCGCCGGAGAGCCAGAACGTACCGAGCGCTTTCCCGGGGCCGCTCTCGAACTCATGGCCGCGCACCGTGATGGGGCGGTGCGTCTCGCGTCCGAGCGACGTTGGGTATAGTTGCTCTCGCGCAACAGCGCAGTGCGGACGTAGCTCAGTTGGTAGAGCGCAACCTTGCCAAGGTTGAGGTCGCGAGTTCGAGCCTCGTCGTCCGCTCCACAGAAAAGCCCCCCGGCCCAGGCCGGGGGGCTTCTTCGTTGTGCGCGGGGTGGAACCCGTGGCCCGGCGGGGGCGCCGGGCCCATGGCCGTTACGACCAGCGGACACCGGTCAGCCGCTCGTACGCCTCCACGTACTTCGCCCGGGTCGCCTCCACGATCTCCTGGGGCAGCGGAGGCGGAGGCTGCTCGCTCGCCCGGTCCCAGCCGGAGGCCGGGGAGACGAGCCAGTCCCGCACGAACTGCTTGTCGAACGACTGCTGGGAGCGGCCCGGCTCCCACCGGTCGGCCGGCCAGAAACGGGACGAGTCCGGGGTGAGGACCTCGTCGGCGAGGACGAGGGTGTCGCCGTCGTGGCCGAACTCGAACTTGGTGTCCGCCAGGATGATCCCGCGATCACGGGCGATGTCCCGGGCGCGGCCGTAGACGGCGAGGGTCGCCTGCCGCAGCTGGGCCGCGGTCTCCGCACCGACCTGGCGGGCGACCTCCTCGTACGAGACGTTCTCGTCGTGCTCGCCGACCGCGGCCTTGGTGGCGGGGGTGAAGATCGGCGCGGGCAGTTCCGAGCCGTCCACCAGGCCCTCGGGCAGGGCGAGGCCGCAGACGGTACGGGACTCGTTGTACTCGAGGAGGCCCGAGCCCGTGAGATATCCGCGCGCCACGCACTCCACCGGAACCATCCGCAGGGACTTGCAGACGAGGGTGCGGCCGGCCCAGTCGGCCGGGGCCCCGGCCGGCAGCTCCGTGCTCAGGACGTGGCCCGGGACCAGATCGGCGAGCTGGTCGAACCACCAGAGCGACAACTGGGTGAGGATCCGGCCCTTGTCCGGGATCTCGGTCGGCAGCACCCAGTCGAACGCTGACGTACGGTCGCTGGCGACCATGACGAGGTCGCCCGCCCCGTTCTGGTACAGCTCCCGCACCTTTCCGGTGTGCAGATGCACCAGACCCGGCACCTCGACGGGCTCGGGCTTTTCGACGAATCCGGACACGATTCCTCCCCGTGGTTCTCTCCAATTGGCTCGATTCTCCCGTATGCGAGGAGCGAGCCGGTCCGCGGGGCGGGTCGCAACGGAGTCAGTCCCGTTTGCAGATGCGGTCCAGGAGGTTCGCGGTCGCCTGCTGGACACGGGCGTCCACATGGCCGGGGCGGTCCAGCGCGGGCGACCAGGCGAACGTCCCGGACGCGAAGACCAGGGCGCCGGACGGGGCCCGGTACAGGGACGTCTCCTGGTGCCGCAGCACGCCCTCGCCGTCCCGGTAGGGAGAGTGGGCCAGGAGGATGCGGCCCTGGTGCTCGGGCAGTGGCGCGCGCGGGAAGTAACGGTCCGCCTCGCCGGCGACCATCCCCGCCAGTTCGTCGCGCTCTTCGGCACCGGTCGCCTCCCACAGCCAGTGATCGGCGTTGCGGACGACGAGCGGATGAGGTTCGGGCACCCGGCCCGCGTACTGGATGCCGATCGTCTCCTGCTCGGGACGGTCGATCTCCCGCCACAGCGTGGCCTTCCCCGGGCCGCGACGCTTGCGGCAGGTGAGCAGGCGGTCGGGGACACCGGACGGGGACGGCCCCAACTCCACCTGCCAGTACATGGTGTTGGCGGAGAGGAAGACGAGCGAGGTGCCGTTCTCGCGGGCGAGTTCCACGGTGCGGCGCATCTGGGGCGACCAGTACTCGTCATGGCCCGGGAAGACCAGGCCGCGGTAGCGGGTGGGGTCGATGCGGCCCGCGTGCAGATCGCGGGCATCGGCGTAGGCGAGGTCGTAGTGGTAGCGCTCGGCCCAGCGGATGAAGTCGTAGGCGTGGCCCACGTGCAGCGGGAGGCCCGCGCCCGCGTACGGACGGTCGAAGGACACCGTGGTGGCGGCGTCCGCCTCGCCGAGCAGCCGGCCGTTCTCGTCCCAGGCGTGGTAGAGGCTGGCGCCGGTGTGGCCGTCCTCCGGATAGAGGTTGTACGCCTGCCACGTGATGTCCGGGAGCAGCAGGAGGAGGTCGGCCGGGCGGCTGTCGCGGACGGTGAAGGGGACGTGGGAGCGGTATCCGTCGGCGGTGGTGAGGACGGCCACATACGCGCCGATGCTCCAGTAGGACGGGATCTGCAGCCGCCAGGAGAGCCACCAGTGGTGGCAGGAGACCGTGCGGTCCGCCGTCAGCGGGGGCGGCTGCACGATGCCGGAGAGACGGGGGCTCGTGGTGATCTTGGAGGCCCCGTCGCCGCCGTAGTGGCCGATCCGGTAGACGTCGACGGCGAACTCCTGCGGCGGGTCCACCGTGATGCGGAAGTCGATGGCCTCACCGGGCGCGACCCCGCCGGTGGAGGTGAAGCCCTTGATCTGGCGGTGGACGTCGTCGGCGGAGCGCGGGCCGCCGGTGCGGGGCGCCGGGATCCGCGCTCCCTTGTGGCCCTGGGACGGGACGTGGGCCGGGGCCGGATCCACGTACCAGGGGACCACCTGGCCTGTGTCGTCGAAGTAGGTCTCACTGCCCCGGAGCCAGGGAACGGGGCCCTGGCCGAAAGGATCCGTCACAGCGTGTGCGAGAGCGCCCGACTCCCAGCGGCGGATGTGCTCCGACCCCATACGATGTCCCCTCCCTCGACCCCGTGAGCCGTCGTGGGCCCTTGCTCGTACCCGAACGGTCCCAGCACATCACATTACGCACGCACTCCGTCACCGTTCGTCGTGAATTGACGTGGACGGAATGGGATTCTCCGGCCACAGGTCGCGGCCCGGACACCGACGGGAGCGACGTATCCGCAGGTGGACCGGGGTGGGACCACAACGGGGCACGGCAGTCTCGATCCTCGGGGTGACGACTGCCGCAGGAGGCGTGAGAGTCCCCCGTGCGGAGCGGGGAGCGGGTGACGGACCGGCCCGGCCGGCCGAAAGTCGTCAGACCAACCGGACCGGCTTCTCGGCGCGTATGCCGAGATGGCGGAGCCAGGCGCGGAGCGGTTCCGCGTCGCCGTCCTCCACGAGCGTGAGCACCCGGGGGGTGAGGTCGGTCGCACGTTCGTCCCGGACCAGCAGGGACGGACCGTCCAGCCAGTCGAGGCCGGGTACCGCTCCGGCCGTGTCCATCGCCGCGCAGCACACCATCGCGGCGACATGGTCGACGAGCAGTTCGCGACCGCTGCGGGGCGGCTGGAGCGGGAACAGCGGGAGCAACACGTCGTCCCACACCGTGCGGTCCGGCCCCGACGGGCGGCCGGCGTCCCCGCCCGGTACCGCCGCGACGGCCGACTCCTCCCAGGCGACTTCGGCACTGAGTCCGGCGACCAGGGCGGCGGTCCGCACACCGGCGACCGCACCGTCCTCGTCGAGGTCCGGCACGGCGCGGGCGGCGACCATGTCGGCTTCGGATACGCCGACCGGCTCGGCATGCGCCCTCTCCGCGCCGGGATCCCCTTCCGCGTCGGGGGCTTCGGGGGCGACGGCCCCGTCCGGCGCGCTCCCGCCGTCGCACGCACCTTCCGCACCGGGCCCGCCCCGGTGCGGGCCGGCGGGCCGAGGGGTGGGTGCGCCGGCGTACCCGCTCCCGGCCGCCGCGTCCCCCTCGTCGGTGCCCGTCCGGACCGTCAGGTACTTCAGGACCCGCTCCAGCGTCGGCCCGCCCGCGTCGGACGTGCCCGTCCGGGTGGTGTGGTGGACGCCGAGAGCGTCGAGGACCCGGTGGAGCCGGGCCGCGTCCGAGCGCCACTTACGGTCCACGACCTCGTCCGGATAGTCCTGCCAGTTGACCGGCGCCCAGTTCGGGCCGGGTGCCGCCGGACCGCCGTGGAAGAGACGCGCTGCCAGCAGCGACGCGGCCTCGTCCACCGCTCCGGGCTCCTCCAGCAGGTCGCAGGCCGGCCGCTCGCCCAGACGGGAGGCGAACCCCTCGGCCAGCCGGTCCCGGCGGGAGAGTTCGGTGAGGGCCGCGACCACGCCGGCGTCCAGGCGCGACGGCCAGCGCCCCATCCGCCAGGCGGGCAGGGCGACCCGGGTCAGCAGCCGGTCCCAGCCGGCGTACGCCAGACCCACCTGCTCCTGCGCGACGATCCGCAGACCGTAGTCCACAGCCTGTGCACGCTCGGCCGCGGCGGCCGCCACCCCTCGTTCCATCTCTTCCGCATGGACCCGGCAGCTCCGCAGCAGCAGCCGGGCCACCCGGCCGACTCCGCCCAGCACCGCGCGGATCAACGCCCCGTGCCCGGGTGCCGCACTCACGGCCACGGCGGCGTCCAGTCCTCGGACGAAGCGTCGTGCCGCTGCTATGTCGGGGTGCGCGGACGGCCCCGTACCGGCGACGACCGGGGCGAGCACCGCACGCAGTTCGCCCACCCGCATCCACCACAGGAACGGGGAGCCGATCACGAGCACGGGCGCCGTCGGAGCACGGTGGTGCCGGGAGGGCTGCAGGCCGCGTATGCCCCGCGGGCCGGATATCTCGTCCGGTGACCGCGGGGGCGGGCCATGGGCGGGATGGGCGCGGTCCTCCAGCCAGCTGTCGCAGTCCGGGGTGAGCGCTATGGCGGACGGGGCGGGGACGTCGAGGCGATCGGCCAGGTCGCGGACCATCCGGTACAGATCGGGGGCCGCGTCCTCCGCGATCGGGACGGTCGGGCTGACGGCCGGACGGGCGCGCGCGACCACGAGGGCGATACCGGCGGCGGCGAGCAGGACGGCCACGGCGACGCAGCTCACGACCCAGCGCGCGACGACTCCCCAGTGCCCACCGCTGATGTGACCGGTGGAGCGGCCGACGAACAGCACGACGGCGACGGCGGCAGGCAGCAGAGCCACGGCCAGCGCCCTGCTGCGGATCCGCAGCACGGCAAGGGCCCGGGAACGCGCAGCCTGCGCGCCGATCTCCACACCGATTCCGGTCACGACCGGACGTCACCCCCTCTGATCCGCCTCTGTCCCACGCGACCTGCGGCGTGACGGTCGCCGTCACAGAGGTCGTCGTCGGACGTCCGTGCGTTGCTCACTCCCCCACTGTGGCACCCGCCACCGACATCGCAATGCCGGTGGGCCAAGTGCCGGAACGCTTGCGCCGCACCCTAGTTGGGGCCTCCTCCCTCGTCAGCCGGATGGGTCACCGCTCACTCGATGGAATGGCTTTGGGGAAAGGTGGATGACGTAGGGCGACGGCCAGGCCCTGGATCGCCCACCGCTGCGCATTCGGCAGAAGCCGGGATTTCGGGCCCCTCCTCACGGCGCGGGCCCCGGATCCTGAGACGGATCCGGGGCCCGAGGGGTTCATCGCCGGGCGGCACGGCTGCTCAGGCGCCGCCGGCCTCGGCGGCCTGCGCCGCGATGTCCGTACGGTGCTGGGAGCCGTCGAGCCCGATGCGGCCCACCGCCGTGTACGCCCGTCGGCGCGCCTGGGCGAGGTCGGCTCCGGTGGCCGTGACGGACAGCACACGGCCGCCCGCGCTCACCACGGCGTCGCCCTCCTGCCGGGTGCCCGCGTGCAGGACGTAGGCGTGCGGGGCGTCCTCGGCCGCGACCTCGGCGAGACCGGTGATCGGGTCGCCGGTGCGCGGGGTGCTCGGGTAGTTGTGCGAGGCCACGACCACGGTGACCGCAGCGTCCTCGCTCCAGCGCAGGGGCTCGAGGTCCGCGAGGGTGCCGTTCGCCGCGGCCAGCAGCACGCCCGCGAGCGGGGTCCTCAACCGGGCGAGGACGACCTGCGTCTCGGGATCGCCGAACCGGGCGTTGAACTCGATGACCCGGACACCGCGCGAGGTGATCGCCAGGCCCGCGTACAGCAGGCCGGAGAAGGGGGTGCCGCGGCGGCGCATCTCGTCGACGGTCGGCCGGAGAACGGTCTCCAGGACGTCCTCGACCAACTTCGGCTGGGCCCATGGCAGCGGCGAGTACGCCCCCATACCACCGGTGTTCGGCCCCTCGTCGCCGTCCAGGGCGCGCTTGAAGTCCTGTGCCGGCTGGAGCGGCAGGACCGTCTCGCCGTCGGTGACGGCGAACAGGGAGACCTCGGGTCCGTCGAGGTACTCCTCGACGACCACACGCTCGCACTGGGCGGCGTGCGCCTTTGCCGCCTCCAGGTCATCGGTGACGACGACGCCCTTGCCTGCGGCGAGACCGTCGTCCTTCACGACGTAGGGGGCGCCGAAGGCGTCGAGTGCCTCCTCGACCTCCTCGGCGGTCGTGCAGACGTACGACCGTGCGGTGGGGACGCCCGCGGCTGCCATCACATCCTTGGCGAAGGCCTTGGAACCCTCCAGCCGGGCGGCCTCCTGGGAGGGTCCGAAGACGGGGATCCCCGCCTCGCGCACCACATCGGCGACGCCCGCGACGAGCGGCGCCTCCGGGCCCACGACGACCAGCCCGACGCCGAGCCCGGTGGCCAGCGCGGCCACGGCTTTTCCGTCGAGGGCATCGATCTGGTGCAACTGGGCCACCTCGGCCACGCCTGCGTTTCCGGGGGCGCAGTGCAGCTCGGTGACATCGGGGTCGAGGGAGAGGGAACGGCACAGGGCGTGTTCGCGGGCGCCGCTACCGATGACGAGGACCTTCACGGGGTCAGCCTAACCGCCGGGGCGGAGTGGCTTTGTGGGGGCCGCCGAAGGGACCGGCGGCGGGCGTTTGTGGGTTCCTCCCGAAGAGATGGGGTGCCGCCCGGTGATCCTCCTCGCTCCCGCCTACTCGTTCGAGAACTCCTCCACCACCGTGGCGCCGAGCTCCCGGACGATCAGATCGTGGCCGGACAGGGCCGACTCGTCCAGGTCGGGGTCGTCGTCCTCCGGCATGTCGTCCTCGGGCGCGACCACGTGCCGTTCGGTGGGAGGCGCGGCCGGGGCGGGGGCCGGGGGCGCGGGAGCGGGGGACGCCGAAGTGGCCGGCCGCGCCGAGGAGGCCGGCTGCTCGGCGGGGGCGGGGCGGGGCGCGGGCGAGGCGCCGCCGCCTCCCGGCTGGAAGCCGCCACCGAATCCCGAGCCCCCGGTGGCCGGCGGTGCCGAGCCACCCGACGGGTCGACGATGGCCTCCACCTTCCACTGCACGTTGAACTGTTCGGCCAGCGCCTGCCGCAGCACGTCCTCGCTGCCGCTGCTGAGGAAGTTGTCGCGGGCTCCCGCGTTCACGAAACCGATCTGCAGCGTGGTGCCGTCGAAGCCCACCACCTGCGCGTTCTGGCTCAGCAGGATCCAGGTGAAGCGGCGGCGGTTCTTGACCGCCTCAAGAACGTTCGGCCAGAGCGTGCGGGGGTCGAGACCGCCGGAACCGGGCGCGGGCGCCGGAGCGGCCGGAGGAGCCGGGGTGTCAGGTGCGGCCGGAGTGGCCGGCCGGCCCTGGGCGGCGGGGGCCCGGCCCCCGCCGGCGGGCGCTGCGGTGGGCCAGCCGCCGGGTCGGCGACCGCCCCCCGTGGCGGCGGCGGCGGGCCACGCACCGGGCGCGCCGGGGGCGGGAGCCTGCGGCTGGGCCGGTGCGGGGGCGGTCGGTGCCGGGGCGGCCTCCTGTGCCACAGGCGGCGGTACCGGCACCGGGGGCGCGGCGGCCTCGTGGGCAGCAGGGGCGACCGGGGCCGCAGCGGGTCCGGCGCCACCGGAGCGCACGGCGGCACGAGCGGCCGCCACGCCTCCACCGGGCGGCACGGATGCCGCATCCTGCGGGGCGGGTCCCCCGGTCATACCGCCGTGCACCTCGGGACCCGGCACATAGCCCATGGCGGGAGCGGCGCCCCCGGAAAGGCTGATGCCCCGCTCCAGACGGTCCAGGCGGGCCATGACCGACCGCTCGTCCCCGTACGCCGCGGGCAACATCACCCGGGCGCAGATCAACTCCAGCTGCAGCCGGGGCGAGGTGGCCCCGCGCATCTCGGTGAGCCCCTCGTTGACCAGGTCGGCGGCGCGGCTGAGCTCGGCCGGCCCGAAGACACCCGCCTGCGCCTGCATGCGCTCCAGTACGTCGGCGGGGGCGTCGATGAGCCCCTTCTCGACGGCGTCGGGCACGGCGGCGACGATCACCAGGTCGCGCAGCCGCTCCAGCAGATCGGCGACGAACCGCCGCGGGTCGTTGCCCCCTTCGATGACCCGGTCCACGACCTCGAAGGCGGCGGCCCCGTCACCGGAGGCGAAGGCCTCGACGACGGAGTCGAGGAGCGACCCGTCCGTGTAGCCGAGCAGTGAGGTGGCCATGGCGTATGTCACACCGTCCGCACCCGCACCCGCCAGCAACTGGTCCATGACGGACATGGAGTCACGCACGGATCCGGCACCGGCGCGCACGACGAGCGGCAGGACCCCGTCCTCGACGGGGTTGTTCTCCTTCCGGCACACCTCGGCGAGGTAGTCCCGGAGGGTGCCCGGCGGCACGAGCCGGAAGGGGTAGTGATGGGTGCGCGACCGGATGGTCCCGATGACCTTCTCCGGTTCGGTGGTCGCGAAGATGAACTTGAGATGCTCGGGCGGCTCCTCGACCACCTTCAGCAGCGCGTTGAAACCCGCCGACGTGACCATGTGGGCCTCGTCGATGATGTAGATCTTGTACCGGCTGCTCGCGGGCCCGAAGAAGGCCTTCTCCCGCAGGTCACGGGCGTCGTCGACACCACCGTGCGACGCGGCGTCGATCTCGATGACGTCGATGGACCCCGGCCCGTTCCTGGCCAGGTCCCGGCAGGACTGGCACTCGCCGCACGGCGTCGGCGTCGGGCCCTTCTCGCAGTTCAGGCAACGGGCCAGAATGCGCGCACTGGTCGTCTTGCCGCAGCCTCGGGGCCCGCTGAACAGGTACGCGTGATTGACCCGGTTGTTCCGCAGCGCCTGCTGCAGCGGGTCGGTGACATGCTCCTGCCCGATGACCTCGGCGAACGACTCCGGGCGATAGCGGCGGTACAGCGCGAGAGACGACACGCATACGAGGTTATAGGCGTCCACTGACAAAGCGACCGGCCCGAGGCCCACTCCCGGACCCTGCACCCGCGCCCCTCACCTGCGCGATACACAAGACCCCTCACGCACCCGCCAGAGCCGACCTACCCTTGCTGCCTTCCGGCCCTGGGGGAGTTCAGTCAGATAGCGCCGCGTGAGGGGCTGGACCCCAGCGTACCCGATCGCAGGGGGCCCGAACGAGTTCGCTAGCACTCCCCGGCGTCATGTAATGTTTCCGGCGGAGGATTCGCCTAGAGGCCTAGGGCGCACGCTTGGAAAGCGTGTTGGGGGCAACCCCTCACGAGTTCGAATCTCGTATCCTCCGCCAGTGCCTCACCGGGCACGATGTCGAAGGGCCCCACCATTCGTGGTGGGGCCCTTCGGCGTTCGTGGTCTCACTTTTGGTCTCATTTAGCTTCGGAGGAACCCCAGAGCTTTTCGCCGACCTGGTCCGCGACCATGCGCAGCATGGGCCCGGTCACATGCATGTAGCGGGCCCGCATCCGCGCGGCACCACCCGGCTCCCAGCCCATGATCGCGTCCACGATCACATCCGGGACGCCCAGCAGGAGAAGAACGGTGGCCGCCGTGTGGCGAGCGTCGTGAAGACGCCCGTCCCGCACGCCTGCGTCCCTAAGCAGACGCTTCCACACGTGGTAGTCAGTGTTCGGGCTCAGCGGCCCGCCAGTGGGCAGGGCGAAGACATAGCCCTTGTCCTCCCAGTCGGCTCCCGCCTCCACTCGCTGCCGGTCCTGCTCCTCCTGATGCTTGCGGAGCAGCTTGATCAGCGGATCTGGCAGCCCAATCGTGCGGCGGCCGGAGCGGGATTTCGTGTTCTTGTGCTCGCGCCGGATCTGCTCGCGCTTGGGGCAGTAGCCCGGCTTCCTTCCGCACGGCTCGCTGCCACAACCGTGCTGGTACCTCGGCCGCAGCCGATTTCGCCGGATGCGGAGGTACCCGGCATCTAGGTCCACGTCCTCCCACTGGAGGGCCAGTGCCTCTCCCTGGCGGAGGCCGAGTGCGAGGGCCACTACCCACCGCGCGCTATTGCGGAGCTTGGATGCCTCCAGCAGCAGGCTTTGCACCTCCTCAATGCTGTACGGCTCGACCTCCTCCTCTTCGAGCCGAGGAGCCCGGGCGATCTCGGCGACGTTTCGGGCGACGTGCCCGCGCCGCCTGGCCTCAGCAAGCGCCACCCGCACGGTGCGGTGCACATGATGCGCCGTCCCGGCTTTACTGCCTTCGCGCTGCATCCTGGCGTAGAACGCCTCCAGGTGTTCCGGTTCCAGGCGGTCGAGCCGGTGCGCCCCGATGCCGGGGACCAGATGCACGCGTACGTCCACCTCGTAACCGGCGTACGTGTTCTCGGAGACGTACTTCTTCGCGATCTCGTAGACCCAGTGCTCCAGCCAGCGCCCCAGCGTCCATTTCTCGCCCGGCTTGCTGAGGTTGCCAGAGTCGCGCTCGCGCTCGATCTCACGGACTGCTTTGACTACCTCAGCCTTGGTCTTACGGCCGACGTGCCGCCGGTCTGGCTTGCCATCCGCGCGGATCCCGACAGTCACACGGCCATGCCACCGGCCATCCGCGCCCTTATAGATCGAAGCTGCCCCGTTCGGCTCACGACTCCGTTTTGCCATCACGCGCCCTGCCTCGAGGCAGCCGAGCCGCCACGCAGGCGAGCAACGTACATGGCAAGCGCATCAGCGGGGATACGCCGCAGACTGCCGACCTTGACCGACTCCAGTTCGCCCGAGGCGATGAGAGCGAAGCAGGTAGTCCGGCCAATACCCAGTCGGCGGGCAGCTTCCTCGACAGTGAGGAGCAGGAGCATCGGATCAGCAGTCGTCGGTACGAGTGCCGCGGTTGTGGTCACTTCTCCTCCTTGGATTCGAGGCCGAGCAAGATCAGAACGTCACGAGCCGGCACGAGCGTGGAGCCCGCGCAGACCGGGCATGGGAAGCGAGGCTCGGTCGAGTGGCGACCGGTGCCGCCGCACTCAAGGCAGGCCGTCCACTCTGCGGCTGCGAAGGCGGTGCAGCAGGCGGCACAGTCGGCACAAGGCAGTTCGCGGCACACCGGGCAATCTGAGCCCAGCACCTTCCGCAGGCGTTCACGCATAATCGGCGCCTCCTAGAGCGGCCAGTTCTTCATGAGCCGTTTGCCGGTTGTGTTGGATGTCGCGGTGGACGGTGGCGGCGAGCCAGGATTCGCCGGGGGTGTGGCCGTGTCCGGCGTAGGTCCAGTGGGCGAGAGTGAGGGTGGTTGCCTCCGGGTTGTCGTCGGGGTCGGGCAGGCCGAGGGCGGCGCGTTGCTGGGCGGCGCGGTAGTCGGCGCGGACCTGGCGCAGGGCGCCGAGGGTGGTGGAGTAGCGGCGGGACTTGGTGGAGAAGTGGCCGCGGAAGCCGAGCATGTGAGCCCAGTCCCGTAACTTCCGGCCCGGGTAAATCGGGTGCAGGTCGAGGCATGCCTCGATCAGCCGTCGGGGATGGTCGGGTACCTCGAGCAGGACTAGGGCTTCTTTGTTGCCGATGCGGCGGTCGACGGTGCCGGTGGTCTCGGCTGCTTTGGTGGCGTACTTGGCGACGTAGGAAGCGACCGCCTGTTCGGTGATCTCTTCGCCGTGGCCGAAGGCGCCGATCGGCTGGACGTCGAGCTGTGTGCCCCAGCGCAAAGTGCGGGCGGGCTGGTCCCCAGCAGGGTCGACATCGACCGCGACGCGGGCAGCAGCCGCGTGGATGGCATCGGTGAGCAGCTCGAGCGTGGCCCAGACCGGGGGCGGATCGTCGGGTCCGCCGGGGCCGTCGAAGCGGATCACGGCATGGAAGTGGACTGCACCGCGTTTCTGGTACTCGGCGACCTTGCCGAAGGAGACCCGGGACTGTTCGTGGGCGTCCTTCTGGGTGAGTCCAGCCCGCTTCGCGATCTCGCGGCGGAGGTAGATCATGAAGTACCGCCACAGGTCGGAGGCGTGGTTGTTCCACAGCACGGCGCCCGCGTAGTCGTAGGTGGCCGGGTCGAGGGGAGTGCCCAGCGCCGGGGCGTCCTCGGTGTGGCGGGTGCCGCAGCGGCAGGGACGGTTTCCGGGTCGGTTGTGGACCGGGCCGAATGAGGGCGCGGTGAGGGTGGCGAAGACGCGGGGGTGGTCGCGGATCGTGTGCGGGGTGCCCTTGTCGGGGTCCCCGACCAGTCCGGCCCGGATCAGGTGGTAGGTGTCTCCGGCGTAGGTCCAGGCGCAGGCCGGGCAGCGGGAGGCACGGCGGTTGCCGCAGGCGACCCGGAGCGTGCCTCCCGGCTCTTGGTCGGTGCTGTAGGAGTGCAGTACGTGGCCGGTTGCCCGGTCGATGGTCTTGGTTGCCCCGCTGAGGCGGATCGGATCGGCGCAGCCGCCGGTTCGTTTGATCTGTTCTCGCCAGCGGTCGAAGCCGGGAGCCCCGGCCAGCCTCAGCACATCGGCGAGGGTGGCCGGGTCCAGGCCCGCCGTGGTGGCAGTGTCGTTCACGCGCGCGCCTCCGGCATATCGGGGGCCAGGGCGTCCAGGGCGTCAGCCGCTTCGATCGCGGCGGCGGCCAGGTTGCGCAGGGTCTCGGAGGTTTCCCGGGAGGCGATCAGCGCGATGTCGATGGAGTCGCCGCCGATGCGGAGGCTGACGAAGGGGTCAGCGGGGTCGGTGAAGGGGGTGACGCGGAAGCGGGTGTCCGGCTCGATGTGGGCCGAGGTGGTGAGACTCCTCATCTCACTTGCCCCCGTTCCGGTGGGCGGGGCCGTGGTTGTCGGTGTAGTCCGCGACCAGGGCCTTGACGTCGTCGTCGCCGTTGGCGCGGTCTTCGGCGCCGCAGCCGCCACAGACGTAGTCGCCTTGGGAGCGGGAGTACGTTGTGCCGCCGCGGACGCGCAGGCCAGGCCGGTCCTCGGTGGGGTGCAGGTCGCTGGGGAGCTTGCGGAACATGCGGCTCACCTCCCGGCCGTGACGGTCGCGGCGGTGCGGGTGGTGTGGCCGGTGCCGCGGCAGGCCAGGCAGGCCACGGTGAGGGTGGCGCGGGTGCCGTCGGCGTGGCGGGTGCCGGTGGTGATGGCGGCGGTGGCGAAGCCGTCGCAGTCGCGGCAGACGGGCGTGCTCAGGGCGTGCTGAGGCATCATGGGGTTTCCCTTTCGGGTCCGTTGGATCAGGAAGGTGGGAAGGCGCCCGGAGCGGCGGAAGTTTGGCGACCGAGGCCGCTCCGGGGGCTGTTAGCGCTGCTTGGCGAGGTCCTTCAGCAGGGACTTGAGGACGACCGCGACCACGGCCACGGACATGGCGGTGATGGCGACCGCGAGGAGCATGGAGACCAGGACCGCGCCGACGACCAGGACCACCGCACCACCACCGGCGGCGAGGGCGAGCGCGCTGCCCGGGGTGAGCTGAACAGTCGGCCGGCTCGATGCCGGGGCGACCGGGGCCGGGCTCGTCTGCGGGGCGGGGATCGGGGGCGTCGTGGTGGACGGTTGCGCCGTGGTGGTGGGTGTGGGGGCGGTGTCCGGGGTCGGGTACTTCGGGGTGAACACGGGATCTCTCCTCTCGGTCAGGCGGTGCAGCGGTGGGTGCGGGCGGCGAGTTCGGCCGCTGAGCGGTCGCGGTGCTCGGTGGAGAAACCGCAGCCGGGGGCGGTGCAGGCGGCGGTGTGCCGGGTCTGGCCACGGCCGTTGTTGTAGGAGCCGACCTTGACCGGCCCGATCTGCACCACCCGGTAGAAGCGATTCGGGCGCATAGAGGCGGAGCCTCCCTTCGGGTCAGGTGAGTTGGAGTTGGGCGGCGATTGCCTGGCAGGTCGACGCGGGCAGACCCAGCCGGGTAGTAAGCGCGTCGGCGGTGATCGGCTCGCCCGTCGTGTTCCGGTGCGCGGCGGCAATCGACCGGGCGTGATCGAGCAAGGCCCGCGGAACAACCGGTGCGGTTGCAGGCACCGGGGGTGCTGCGGGCAGTTCTGCCGCCGGTGCCGGTGTCGGGTCCGGGATGCGATCGAGACTGACTCGCTCCACGGATTCCGTCTCCGCGTCAGGCACCGCCAGCGGAACCGGGTTGTGCTCGGGAGGGGCCGCCGGGTCGACGAGGTGGTGTACCTGGCGCATGAGGGCACCGAAGGCGAGCAACGCTGCGGACGGCGGTACGGCGGCAACGACGTAGTGCAGGACGGGTTGCCCACCACCGACGCCAGCGACGTTCAGCCCGATAGAGCCGAGCGAACCGGCGACGGTGAGGCCGACCGCCCACCAGTCGGTGACGTGACGCAGAGCGGCCCGGAACATGAGGACTTCACCAGCGACGATGAACAGATCGAGGGTGGCGGGCCAGGCCCACATGCGGGCAGTAGAGGAAGCGAGACCGTTGGTCTTGGCCACCCCCGCCAGATGGGCGTAAGACAGCCAGAACGCGGCCCCGGTCAGGGCGAAGATGACCACCCCGGCCGCGAGAAGCGCAGTGCGTTCTGCCTGCGGTTTCGTCATGATGGCGGGTTCCTTTCTCGCGGTCAGGCGTCAGGGTCGAGGCCGGTGCCGAGGCAGTTCAGGCAGAAGCCGGATTGCTGGCCGACGGCCCGGCGCTTGCGTCCGACATGGACCGTGCGGGGAACGTCGCCGCTGCCTAGGCAGACCGGACAGGCGACCGTCTTGGGCTTGGCGTTCTTACGTGTGGCCATGACGGGCTCTCCCCCTTTCAGTCCGTGACCGGCAGCGGCTTGACCAGGGACCCGGACGCCGGGGCGTCCGCGGGAACGTGCGGACGGAAGGGATCGAGGGCGGGGAAGTCAGGGACGAGGTGGGCGAACTCCCGGCACACCGCCGTCGCTTCAGCGCGTGAGGTGTGCGGGGTGCGGATCTTCGCCCAGCCGCCCGAGGAGTCCGCGGCGACCGCAGTTCCGGGGCGTTCGGCCGGTATGAGACCGGCGGCCAGGACGGCATCGGGGGCTACGTCGGCGAGCCCCATCTCGGCGGTCTGCTTGTCATTGACCCGATGCACGACCCGCCCGGTGAGCTGGGCCCGCAGCATGGTGGCGCCCTTGCCCAGCTCGGAGCCGAAGCGCTGCCCGCAGATCTCCAGGTGGATGCCGACCGCGCGGGCCATCTGCGCCAGCCGGATCAACGCGGTCACGATCCGCTCCCGCCGCTCCTCGTCCTTGCGGGAGGCGATCAGGAACAGCTCCGCCACCTCGTCGACCAGGACGACGACCGGCACCGGCCGCACGGCTTCGGGCAGGTCCCACACGTCGGAGACGCCGTGCAGGCTCAGCAGGTCGAAACGGGACTCCATCTCCGCCACCAGCACATCCAGCAGGGAGGCGGAGTCATCCGGGGTGGTGGCCAGGGCCGACAGCCGAGGCGCGTACGCGGACTGCTCGACACCGCGCTTGCAGTCGATGCCGACCAGCGCCACCGGCAACCGCGCCAAGCCCTTGATGAGGTTCCGTTGGTAGACGGACTTTCCGGAGTTGTTGGCGCCCAGGGTCAGCGCCATGGGCACCTTGCGGTAGTCGCGGACGAACGCGGTCCCGTCCTCCCGCAAAGCCACCCGAACGGCCAGGCCCTCCGGGCGTGACCCGCGCGGCATCTGCACCCGGCGCAGCACGTCATAGCCCGTCATGCGCAACTCGACATACCCCGGCTTGGTCTCGGCGATGGTCACCGAGTGAACGCCCCAGGCGTGCCGCAGCCGCTCAGAGGCCGCCACCAGGTCAGCCGGTTCCAGACCGGCGGGAAGCCGCAAGGTCACCCGCAGCCCCGTCGACGTGCCCCTGACCCGGCGGACCTTCGGCGGGACCGGCAGCACCTCACGGTGGGCCACGTTCTTCGTGAGGAACGCCCGCAGGCGGGACGGCTGCACCGTCAGCCCGCACACGTCCATCGTCGAGCGGTAGGTGATCGTGAACCGGCCCCAGGTGACCGGCAGTCCGACCAGCGACCAGTACACGCGAGGAGCGCGTACCTTCGCATAGCCCAGACCGCCGGCCCCCGCTAAAGCTCCCGTGGCCTCCAGCCACATCGTCAGGTCGGTCATGGTCAGACCGCCGACGTGACCGCGACCGCGCGGAACGAGATCCCGTGCCGCTTCTGCCCGTTGAACTCGTTCTCCCAGTCACGAGCCTTCAGCCCGACGACCTTGACCGGCGTCCCCGGCGCCAGACCCTCCGGGAAACCCGTCTCGGGGATGGTGACCTGGTAGAGGTTCCCCTCCCCCTCATCCGAGACCAGCAGACCCACGGTCGACAGACCCGCACCGGTCTCCCGGTCCACAGCCCGCTCACCAGTCTTCTGGTTGACCAGCTTCGGCACGGGCGCAGTCGCCACGAACACCACAGCGGTCGAAAGATCAATCTTGAAGGACGGCATCCTGCGTCTCCTCAGACAGGTCAGAGTTAGGCCCCTTGGACCTCTTGTTCAGCTTGTAGGTACAAGCTGATATCTAGAGATTGCAGCACTCGAAGTGAGGCGTCAAGCACTTTGCGCGTACCTGTACCAACAAGTTGAGCGAGTGCGTCATGATGGGGTGTATGAGCAAGCAGCCGAAGTATCAACAGGTGGCCGACGCACTGCGCCGAGAGATCGACAACGGCGTCTACGCGCCAGGTACCCGGCTCCCCTCGGAAGCCGAGTTGGCCATCCGCTTCGATGCTTCGAGGAACACCGTCCGCTCTGGACTGGGCGTGCTGGTCGGCCAGGGACTCATCGCCTCGAGCCAGGGCCTGGGCTATGAGGTGCGGAAGCACGAGGTGTTCGAGCTGAACGCCTCCCGCTTCGAGAACCTGACCTTTCCGCAGAACGGCGATGGGTACTCAACGGACGTGACCAATGCGGGCCGTCGTCCGCATCAGACCTTCCGGGTCGAGGTGACCACTACATCCGACTACATCGCCGAACGGCTCAAGGTGGACTCAGGCGCACGCTCTGTCCTGCGGTTCTGCCACCGCTTCGTTGACGATGTGCCCTGGTCGACTCAAGCGACGTATTACCCGGACTGGCTCGTTCAGCAAGCACCGCGTCTCACTGAGCCCGGCGACATCGACGAGGGAACGACTCGCTACCTGGCTGGCCTCGGCATCGAGCAGGTCGGGTACGCCGACGAGATCGCCACTCGCATGCCCACGCCAGACGAAGCCCGCCTGCTGGAGATCGGCCCCGGCATCCCGGTTCTGCTCTGGACACGCACGGGCTACACCGCGGAACGTCCCGCGCGCTGCACGATCACGACCTTTCGCGGCGACCTCAATCGCATGAACTACGAGATCGGCGACTTGTCCGCCCGGGAGAACGAAGCCAAGTGAGAGTCACTACCGCCACCCCGGCCGACCTCGAACAGTTGCTGGCCTTTCGTGTCGAGGCCGCAACCTGGATCAGCAAGTTGGGCAGTGATCAGTGGAAGCGCCCGTACCCCGCCGATCGCCTCTTGGCCACCATCGAAGGCGGCACCGTCTTCATGCTGAGAGACGGGGAGCGGACCGCCGGCACGATCACCCTCACTCCTGAAGCAGAGGAGGGGTTGTGGTCGGACGAGGAACTCGCCCAGCCCTCGATGTTCGTCAACAAGTTGACGATTTCTCGCGATTACGCAGGACAAAACCTCGGTGGCAGGTTCTTGGACTGGGCCGGGAACCGCGCGTGCCGAGCAGGCGCACAGTGGCTACGTCTTGACGCATGGACCACCAACGAGCGACTCCAGCGGTACTACCTTGACCAAGGCTTCCAGCACGTGAGGACCGTCCTAGAAGGCAACGCCGTCAACGGTGGCCCACGAGTCTCAGGCTGGCTTGCCCAACGTCCCTCACGGCTCGCCGATCACGGATTCGGTGACGAGACGCCCAGCCCTGAACCGTTGCATGCCTGAGCTGTTACAGGTTTCTCTACCTCATCAAGCCCCGGCTGCGCTCCGCTCCGCCGGGCGCGCTCCCGGCTCCGCTGCACGCTGCGCTCCTGCCTTCGGCCCGCTCCGCGCACGCTGCGCCGACGCGCGCCCACAGGTGGATAAGGCCGCACGGTCATGAGTCGATCACCGCATAGCCCGATCCACGGTCAAAGCAATGCCTCCGGCGGGGGATCGGTCGGCACCGGGATGGAGGGGGCGCCATTCCCGGCTGCGACCCTGTCGTGGCGAGCGCGGGGTGCTCCCATCCCGTCCACCGTCGACCCAGGCAGAGCCGAGCAGACGCGGCCCATGGCGTCCAGGTCGTACGTACAGTGGCGCGCTCCACCTGGACGCCATGAACCACGCCCGCTCCACGGTGTGTGGGTCGACGGCAGACGGGATGGGAGCTGGGGAAAGTGGTGGGCTGAGGAGAGATGATGCCGTCATGGCAGAGGAGTCGAGGCGTCCCCTCAGCGAGCTTCGTCAGGGTGCGACCGTCCAAGCAACGATCACCAGTCACGAACCATGGGGCCTCATGGCAGAACTCAACGACTACGAACCCGTGGGCGCCTCACTGGACCTGATTCGCCGCAAGAGCGAACCTGGAGTTAATCGACTCGCCCAGGAGCTGCCGTCCGTGGGGATGACCATTGATCTTGTCATAGGCGAAGTGCGTACGTGGCACCGGAAGCCTTGGATATGGGTGGATCTCACAGCGCCCGGCCGCGGCGAAAGCTGATCGGTCAAGAGGTGTCCTGACACCTGACGTGAACAAGCGCGGACAGCAGCGGTCCGTCCCGGCTCCGGGCGGACGACCTTTCTAGGGCGCAAAGTCTCGTCATCCCATGATCGAGCCGGCTTCAATGCCGCTCGTGACTCTGCCTATCCCCGGGCTCTCTACCGGCCCCAACGAAGACGAAGACGTTGAGGCGGTTAAGGCCGCCTTGTATGCAATGGACCCGGATGGTCACCATATGGCCGAAGTCATCCGGTCCACCTATGACCAGCTTCTAGACGGTCGGCGCATGGGACGCTGGGATTACACGCAGCTGCATAAGACCGAGAAAACCCATATGGGAACTCTCGTCGAAATCAACATCTACAAGGATTTTGGCCTCACCGAGGGCGAAGTAGCAGACTACTTGATTGAAGGAATCGAGGTCGACTGCAAATATGCCCAAAGGGTCGGAGGCTGGGAAATCGGACCTGAACTAGTTGGGTACATCTGCCTGGTAATTACGGCTAGCGACCAAAAGAGTACATGGAAAGCCGGACTTGTCCGGGCTTCCGAAGAAAACCTGAGAACGACGGAGAATCGCGACAAGAAGCGGCGGCTCAGCCCGTCAGGGGTCGACTCCATCTCTTGGTTGTGGGGTGGCGAAAGGAAACTTCCTTCCAACCAACTGCTGCACATGGACCCTGCCAAGCGTGCACGGATCATGTCCGCCACGGGAAAAGTAAAGGGCAAGAGCGGGCAGGCGCGAATTAACCAACTCTTCCTTGAAATTCAAAACGTAATAGTCCGAAGGGTCACCCTAGAGACCGTTGGTCACGGACTAGATGATCCGCTCAAACGAGCGCGCAGCAACGGCGGTGCACGCGACGCACTCAGACCGGATGGGATCCTCGTCCTAGGCCACCAAGATAACGATCCGTTTGTGGCGCGGTCGCTCGATCTTCCAGTTCCCAACAAGGGGGAATTTATCTCTGTACGTGTGGTCCCTGCACCGGAACCACGGGACGGACGGCCCATTGCCGAAATCGAAGGCCAGCACTGGGTTATCGCTAACGATGACGACCCCAAGGTAACGGCTCCAGTCATCCCCCGGAAAAAGATCTCGACCGACCCAGAGGAATAAACGGGCTCAAGGGACTCCGCCCTCCCATTCCCGGAAGACCGCGGGGCGGAGTCCCGCCGACAGCTACACCTTCAGGCAAGAGGGACAGTTTCATTAAGCCAACGTCGCACTGCATCCACTGTAGTGCGCCCTTCCGACCGAAGGATTTCAACAATGTCTCGTCCCGAAATCATCACAATGGGATGAGCATCCTCCTCCACCTCCTCTTGCACCTGCTTATGGAAGTAGGACGTGGTCACAAGGACACCGAAATTCCGATGTCTCAACCGAGAAATCAATCGAGACATCTCGCGTACTCCAACCGAGTTGTCCGGCGAGTAACACTTGGCCTCAAGCGCGAAGTCAATACTAATCGTGCGCGATGCATGCCCAAGGATGTACTGACCCACTGCATCACGCCCGCCATCGCGGCTGGGCCGAGTGACTTCGAGAGAGCCCGTGCGTGGTGCGACCATGCGCCAGAGAGCCGCCGCACAACGTTCAAAATGATGGTCTCGACCTCGGAAGTACTCACGGATCACTTCAAGGATGGCCCAGCCTTCCCTGTCATCTGGCAACTGCTCAGCTTTAGTTCTAATGGCCGTAGTGGCTGGTGCGAGCAAGGGCACGTAGGTACGCTTCCGAATCCATGTAGCCCATGACATGGGGCAGTCACTCTCGAGTGGGTGGCCGCCCGATACCAGATGCTCTATCCAGTCACGTGAAATGCGAGCGTGATCAAGCACAGTGAACCGCGCTCGGTAGTTCTGAAATCGCCGCCCTTTCGAAGACCTCCAAATAGCGGCCAGTTCCTCATCCGGAGAGATAGCAGGGCTACCGGGAACAAGCAGGCCGCGGAACCGAACGGATCGGCCAACCCCCAACTCCCTCTGAAAGAGGAAGACTGGCGGCACACCAACCAAACGTTCTTCTTCACTGCCGTGCGAAGCCGCGAACATGTCACGCAACAGAATATTGCCTTTAGGTTGCGTGTCATGCAATTCCCGACCGGGTTTTTTATTGTCCCCGTAATACGTGACGATCCCTGTCTCTACATCAAGAGAGTCAGGCCAGTCCACGTCCATTCCCGACGTATAGAGAACAGCCAGCCGAACGGACCCTTTTGCTGGAGATCCGACATAGCGGATTCCTCCCTGATTCCCGACACCTTTAAATAGCCGGGCAAGCGGATCGTCCCCCATATTGCCCTTGGAGCCACCCTCGTACACCGAGTCAACGACCAAGTCAGCCTGTGACAGATCATCGAACGGGAAGTGAGGCTCGGGCAAAGAGCTAACAGTCATGCACCTACATATAGCAGTTCGCACTGACACTAGGTCTATGGTGTAGGGGCCTAGAAGCCGAGCCACCACGCGAGTTAGCTAATGCGCGAGCGCATCTCAGCGAAGCGTGTATGCCGCTCGTGATCTTCCTGCCCTATGAAGCCCTTGAATCCCGCGAGGCGATACGCCCGTCCGCCGAGTTGGTCGTCCTCATCGATCACAAAGTCCCGTGCGAGCATGGCCATTCGACGCTCGAAGGCCAACGAGTCCATCTTCTCGCCGGAGAGCTTCACGATCTCTTTTTCCGTAAGCGCAGTCGAAGCACTCTTCAACGCCAGGTAGAGACGATCATGCATTACTTCGTTCTCTACCTCTGACAGCTTCTTCCGCTTGCCCTCATGCTTCAAAGCATTAGCGATTGCTGTGCCTAGGGCTCGCGCAACAGGAGGTGGAAACGCGTTGCCAATCTGCCGGTACTTGGCCGTCTTACGCCCGGTGAAGCGCCACTCGTACTCCTTCCCTCTTCCCCAACCTTGAATACGCGCCACCATGTCGGTAGTCAGCTTAGGCAGGAAGTCCACGGGATCCGAAGCACCTGGCGGCTCGTTGGCAACGCCCATGGCATCCACGCCGAGTTTGAGCCAGGCCGCTTTAGCGCGGGTTGGACCAAGGTCGGCCCCGCCATGCTTCTTCGAGCCACCGACAATCGTCGGGGCGATATCACTTGCCTTTTCAGCCCAGGCATCAGCGCCGCGCCAGCCATTGACAGCCATCATGTCATGCAGCACAGAGCCGACCGTCTCGGCGGTGGGTGTTGCTTTAGGCCAATCGAACCATTGAGCGTCCTCATTTCGCATGGCCACTAGAACAAAACGCGGCCGCAGCTGCGGGACGCCATAGTCGTTGGCGTGTAGCAGTTGCCAGTCAGACCAGTATCCGAGGTCCTTAAGGCGATCTTTCACATGCTGGCGATATGCAGAGAAGCGTGGCATGGAGAGACCACGTACGTTCTCGAGCAACAAAGCCCGCGGCTTCATCCTCCCGGCTAGCTCAACAGCCCACGCAAAGAGGTCGCGCTCGTCCGTAGCACCGAGCTGTTTACCGGCGATCGAGAACGGAGGGCAAGGAACTCCTCCTGCCAAAAGGTCGACACCGTGGTACTTATGCGACTCCCAGCGGTCCTCGTCGGCCACGTCCCCTTGCACGACGTTCCAATCGCGGTTTGCACGCAGCGTGTTAACCGCGTTCTCGTCCAGCTCGACAGCCACCTCATGGCCGAACCCTGCCAGCTCAAGGCCGAGCGACTGGCCCCCAGCGCCCGCGCAGATTTCCACGGCCGTCAGATCAGCCACGCTCGTACCTCCATGTCGTGATTGCACAGGTCTACCATCCTGACGCATCCAACACCGAGGGTCTGACAGTGTTGGCTACGGTGTAACCGATGGCCCTCAACAGTGACCCCGCAGCGTCGACGCCGCCGACTCCCGGCCGCTCGCGGAACATGGCTGCGATCAAGCGGCGGGATACCAAGCCCGAGCGAACCATTCGATCCCTGCTCCACGCCGCAGGCAAGCGCTACAGAGTCGATGTCCGCCTCCAGCTGGAGGGCGCGCGCCCACGCCCCGACATCGTCTTCACCCGCACGCGAGTGGCTGTATTCGTAGACGGGTGCTTCTGGCACTGCTGCCCCGAGCACGGTCGGCAACCCGGTGTCAATGGCGGCTACTGGGGACCAAAGCTAGAACGTAACGTCGCCCGGGACAGGGCGGCCGACGAGGCCCTTGCAGCCGCCGGATGGACAGTCGTTCGTGTATGGGAGCACGAGGCTCCGGAGGAGGCCGTGGAGCGCATCCTCGCGGTTCTCGACGCCGCTGCCCCGGCTAGTCGAGGCACCCAAACTGGATGAGGTCCTGCACCGCGTCCTCTTCCCTGCGCAGCACGATGCGGCCGTCACCGTTGCTGTAGGCCAGCACGGAGCTCCCGGGCGATAGCCCTGCCTCGGCAAGCACCCCAAGGGGGAGGACGACGGAGCCGTCCTCTGCGATCGTCAGCTGGATAGGTTCTCTGAGCACAGGACAGAGCCTTCTATGCTGCAGTCGCCATCGCAAGCGACGGGTGAAGTTGCAGGTCGGGACGCTCGGGCAGGCGCGTCGCCTTCCCGGCAGCCCAGCAACGCCGGTCCCGGTCGTGGTCTCACTTCTGGTCTCATTCGCACGGGTTCTGCCCCGTCCGGACGAGTACCAGCGCCAGCCAAGGCCCAGGGCAGCGACCACCCATAAACGCAGGTGAACGACTCCGTACGGCCCTCCAGTGGGAACGAGCACCCTTGGAAAGCGTGTTGGGGGCAACCCCTCACGAGTTCGAATCTCGTATCCTCCGCCAGTGCCTCACCGGGCACGATGTCGAAGGGCCCCACCTCGCGGCGGGGCCCTTCGACGTTGTCCTCAGACCTCGTTGTCCTGGTTTTTGTCCACAGCGGGTGACTCCGGGGGTCCCCAGATGACGTCGGCGATCTTCCGGGCGACGTCCTTGAGCATGGTGTCGGGCACGTGGAGGTACCGCGCACGCATGCTTGCGGAGGTGCCCGGCTCCCACCCCATGATCTGATCGATGACGCGGTCCGGGACGCCGAGAAGCATGAGCACGGTGGCGGCCGTGTGCCGGGCGTCGTGCAGCCGGGCGTTTCGAACCCCTGCGTCTTCCAGCAGTCGCTTCCAGTCGTGGTAGTCCGTGTTCGGGCTCAGCGGACCACCCAGACGCTTGGTGAACACGTAGTCCGACTCGGCCCACAGGTCACCGGCCGTCTTGCGCTCTCGCTCTTGCGTCTCGGCGTGTGCACGGAGCATGGCGACCAGGGGCCCCGGCAGGGGCACGGCACGCCGGCCCGCTCGGGACTTGGTGTTCTGGAGGCCTTTCGATGCCGTCCTCACCAACCCCGCCGCCCACCGACCGGACGGCCCTTGCCGTCGCCGCGTTCGGCTCCGCCTTCGCCGTGACGGTCGCCGTGCAGGCACCCGCCCTCGTCCCCGCACTCGGCGTCGGCCTGGCCGCGTGGGGAGCGTTGTACCTGTTCCTGCGGCTCTGATCCGGATGACTGCGGGCTCCGGCCGGCTCCGGTCTGACCGGGGCTCGCAGCCTCTTTGGCCAAGTCGCTGTCCCGGACAGCAGCAGGGATTGGCCCTGAATCACTCAGCGGGCTGCGGGCCCATCCGGCGAGCCACCCGCGCGGCCTCCTCCGAGGACACCAGTACCACTCGACGTCGCAAGGCGCCCTTCACTACGAAGAAGCACGAGAACTTGGCATGGGGGCCTATGTCCCGGCACTCGTACAGGCCGTCGCCAGGGAGTGCCCATCCGTAGGGCTCCGTGCGGCTACGGTTCAGAAACGTCCGAGCGTACATGTACTTATCGTTCGTGCCACGGATCTTGGCCACCCAGCCACTCATGGCGTCACAGATGAGGTGCTGCGGCGTAATGGACACCCCAGGGAACACCGCGGCGGGGTCCGCTGTGGCGAGATCGACGGGGATGCCCAGCGCTGCTGTTGACGCGGCTTTCTGTTCTGGGGTGGCGTGGCTCTCGCAGACTTGCGGATGAGGACCGATGCCGTACCAGACCATGATCGGATTCCGGCAACGGGTCCCTTTGGTCGCTGTAGTCGTGCACTGGTTCACGCGCCCCGTACCTCCCGTGGTCGTCACAGCGTCGGCAGCACAGAACACAACAGGCTCCGTCGATAGGACAGCCCCAGGGGCGTGGGTCAATACCCCTCTGCCGGATGGCCCCGACAGCAACGTAGGAGGCGGCACCTGTGGCGGACAGCCCATCCAGTAGGGCACGGCTTCGCGAGTGAAGGTGCTGTTCCAGGGCCTGTTGCACGACATCAGTCGCTGACATCAACAGAGGCGTACAACTATGCACGGCGGCGGGCTCGCAATCGGGGGACGAGCCAAAAGATCCCAGCAGGCGGGCGGTCCGCGACGGTGCTGCACCTGCTTACGGATCAGATGCTGCGGCCCCGTCCGCCTGAAGGGCACGCTGGAAGGCCTCATTCCAGTGTGGGGCACTTCGGCCGTTCCTTGACCTGACGGGTGCGGAGCGGTCCGCTTTCACGAGGCCCACACGGTGATGATCACGTCCGCCAGGAACCACAACGTGGCGGCAGCAAGAATCGAACGGTTGACCAACCGCGAACGTCGCCGCGACTCGGCTTCGACTTCCTCGGCGCTCCTCCCTTCAGGGCTCGGGTGGTACCGCCATCGGCCCGTCACAAGCCAGATGGCTACGAGCGCCAAAACGACGTAAAGGTCCAATTGGCCCATTTCTACGCTCAGTTGATATGGCGTCATCTAATTGCTCCCCTCTTCAGTGCAGCCGGGAGTCTAGTGCGAGGGGGAAACGACAAATCGCCCTGGGCGCTCTGTGGCCATCATCTGTCCAAAGGGCCGCTTACAAGGTGGAAAGCGCCTTGGGCGTCCGTCCCCCAACGGATCGAATCAGAGCTCCCATCCTGTCAACTGCCCCTCCAGGCAGAGCCCGGCAGATGCGGGACCTGGCGTTCAGGTCGTTCGTGCAGTGGCGTACCGCACCTGGACCCCATACGGCCGCCGGCCGGGCGCGCCTCGCTGACTTCCTGTCAGAACTCGACCTATATGTCATTTGTTTCGATTTCCCCAGTTCACGGTTCTTCTGATCCCCAGAGCACCCCCGTTCGCTGCCGGGGTCGCAGGGCCGTGGCGCCGGTTGCAAGGAGAGAGCGATGCATCTGACCGACCCGGCAGGTAAACCTGCACGTCGCGGTCCGGGGCCGAACAGGAGCGGGCCCTGGGCGTGGCTGCGGGCGTGCGTGGCGGGACTGGCCGTGCTGGCGGGACTGGCCCTACCGGCCATCTCCTCATCCCCCGCCTGGGCCGACCCGTCCCCTGACGCGTACGTCGCCAACGGCGGCTCGGGCAATGTGTCGGTGATCGACACCAGAACCAACACCGTCGTCGCCACCGTCCCCGTCGGCAGCGGCCCGCAAGGCGTGGCGAGCACCCCGAACGGCCGACGCGTCTACGTCGCCAACCGCGGTTCGAACACTGTGTCGGTGATCGACACCAGAACCAACACCGTCGTCGCCACCATCCCCGTCGGCACCATGCCGCTCGGCATCGCGATCACCCCGAATGGCCGACGCGTCTACGTCGCCAACGTCCTCTCGGGCGTGTCGGTGATCGACACCAGAACCAACACCGTCGTCGCCACCGTCCCCGTCGGCGGCACCCTGGCCGGTGTGGCGATCACTCCGGACGGCCGACGCGCCTACATCACCAACTTCGGCTCGGGCAATGTGTCGGTGATCGACACCACCACCAACACCGTCGTCGCCACCATCCCCGTCGGCACCTCCCCGTGGGGTGTGGCGATCACCCCGGACGGCCGACGCGCCTACATCACCAACTTCGGCTCGGGCAATGTGTCGGTGATCGACACCACCACCAACACCGTCGTCGCCACCATCCCCGTCGGCAGCGAGCCGCAGGATGTCGCGATCACCCCGGACGGCCGACGCGCCTACATCACCAACACCACCTCGAACAATGTGTCGGTGATCGACACCACCACCAACACCGTCGTCGCCACCATCCCCGTCGGCAGCGACCCATGGAAGCTGGCGATCAACCCGAACGGCCGACGCGCCTACGTCACCACCGCCGGCACGAACAATGTGCAGGTGATCAACACCACGACCAACACCGTCGTCGCCACCGTCCCCGTCGGCGCCTTCCCGGACGCTGTCGCGATCACCCCGGGAAATGGCAAACACCACAAGCCCGAGAAACCGAAGAAGCCCGGCCACC
This sequence comes from Streptomyces sp. HUAS TT11, assembly GCF_051553595.1. NCBI lineage: Bacteria > Bacillati > Actinomycetota > Actinomycetes > Kitasatosporales > Streptomycetaceae > Streptomyces > Streptomyces sp. HUAS TT11. The sequence goes on along the minus strand of NZ_CP196184.1, from coordinate 4,816,300 downwards.
ACTGATGACAGCGGGTCTCTTCGTTTGCCCGACCTCTGACATCAACGCTGACATCAACGTCCCCAGACGGCAGCATCCGAAGGCATACGCAAGCAGCCGTCACCATTGCTCACTACCGCACCCTGGTCGAGCCGTGGCTCGCCTGAAACGCGGAAGGTCGCCCGGCGGGGCGGCGACTCAACTCGGTGCCTCGTGGGCCATGTGTGGGCCAACGTGCCGGCACGCCGGGACGGTTAACGCATTGACGCAGGTCAGAGTGGGGTCTGGCTGTGATACCGCGACGCTCTTGAAAACCGTCGTGGCGCGAGCGGTAGAACCTTCCCCACTTGCATCAAGCCCCGGCTGCGCTCCGCTTCGCCGGGCGCGCTCCCGGCTCCGCTCCGCGCGACGCTCCTGCCTTCGGCCCGCTCCGCGCGGGCTGCGCCGACGCACGCCCACATGTGGATAGGGCCGGTGGCCATGAGTCGATCACCGCATAGAGGCGGCCTGCGGTCAAGGCGATGCCTCCGGCGGGGGATCGGCCGGCACCGGGATGGAGGGGGGCGCCGTACCCGACTGCGGGCCCGTAGTGGCGTGCGCGGAGCTCCCATCCCGTCCACCGTCGGCCCAGGCAGGGCCGAGCAGACGCGGCCCATGGCGTCCGCTCCACGGTGTGTGGGTCGACGGCGTACGGGATGGGAGCTGGGGTGAGTGGTGGGCTGAGGGTATTCACCGACCGCCGTTGGTTCCGACATGGAACCTCGTCAGGGCAAAGATGATCAAGAGGTCGAGTGTCATCACAGGGATGGCCCACAGCGGGTAGTACGGAACGAACATGAATTGGGTGATCAGGCTGATCCCTGCCGCCGCTGCACCAGCCCCACGCCCCCAGCTCTGGTTTGTCACGACGCCCATGCCAGCAATGACGAGTGCCAGTCCGACCACTATGTGAATCCAGCCCCAAGCGGTTAGGTCGAACCGATAGGCGTACCGGGACGCGGCGAACAGGTTGTCCCCTGCGATGCCGGATGCCCCCATGAGAATGCTGAGCGGCCCGCTGAGCATCATCACGGCGCCAGCGAACAGGGACGCGCCGCTGAGCCTTTCGCTGTTGCCTGGCCCCCCGTGTCCTCGCCGTGTCTCGCTCGGCATCGCTGCCATGGCCGCCACCTTCCTGTACAGCACGGTCACCGACGCACACAGTCCGTGCGACTCCAGCAACGCTCCACTGACAGGATCACCGCGATCCTTCGGCACCGCGACTCCAGCCGTCTACTGCCGTAGAGGACAGTCGTCAAGTGCGGCGGGGATGTCTGACACCAGTAGCTGACACCAACAGTGCCGAACAGCGGCGGTCAACGTTCAGGCTCCAGTCTGCTGGGACACAGCGTGACAGGCGGGCGGTCGGCGGCATCGGAGCAGCCCTCAGGCCGCCCTGCGGCCATCCTCTGGCCAGAGTCCCGCTCCCAGACAAGCGTCTTGGGGAATGAGGCAGGTCAGGAATTATCTGACAAGTAGAGGCTGGGCGGTCTTGAAAGCCGTCGTGGTGCGAGCCGGTACCCGCATCGTCGCCGGCCAGCGCTTCCGTGCCCGCCCTCAGGCGTTGACCTTCCTTGTCCTGGTCTTTGTCCAGTGCGCCGATGGCCGTTGGCGTTCGCGGTTGTACGCGTACCTCGTCTGACCTGCCGCGCGAACGCCCACGAACGCCACGGAACGGGGACGCGGACAGTTGGAAAGCGTGTTGGGGGCAACCCCTCACGAGTTCGAATCTCGTATCCTCCGCCAGTGCCTCACCGGGCACGATGTCGAAGGGCCCCACCATTCGTGGTGGGGCCCTTCGACGTCCGTCCTTGAGAAGCGCGTCGGGCACGTGACAAGGCAAAGTTGGTGCCGAAGTCGCATTCATCGCTGACCGCGTTTTGCATCGGGTCGCGCGTACAAGCGCAATGAGCAGACGCAGACCGTGAGCCGGATCCAGGCGGACAGCCTCGTAGCGGAGGGGCTTGGCATCCCCGTCGGCTCCGAGGTCTACGCGCGGGCCCGCCTGGTGAAGGAGGGCACGCAACTTTCTCTGCTCTCTCGAGTCCCGCAGCTCCGGTGAGTACTGCGGCAGCAGTCGTCAGCGTCGCAGTGCCCATCGTGCGGCGTCGCTGACGATCGCTGATGGCGTCCCGCCGAGTGGTGCAGCCGATCCCGCTTGAGGTCTTGGCCGGCGATCGGCTGCCTGCGGATCGAAATGGAGGCTCGGGCCGACGTCACGGGCTGTCGGGTGTCAGTCCGAGGGCGGCCCCAGTAGCCCCGAATCCGGTTGTGAACTGCATTCTGCCAACTTGATCGGCTACACCGCTTCATGGTCGGGAACTGCTGCGGTGGCCTGCTGTTCGGCACCGCTCAGTTCGTCAGCGTGCGGTGACCTTGACCATGGGGCCGTTGGCGTTGACGTGGACTTGGTCGGGGGTCTTGTACACGACGCGCCAGGTGCCGGAGCGGGTGATGGTGGGGTGAGCGGCAAAGTGGCCGGTGCTGCTGGTGTGGGCGCTGGTGATCAGGTGCCAGGTGCTGCTGCCGGAGGGGCGGAAGAGGATCCGGACGGTGGCCTTGGGCAGGGGGGTCCAGTGGCCGTAGCCGTTCTGCTTGAGGGTGCCGCTGATGGTCACGGTGTGGTGCTTGGTGACCCGGGTGCTGCTGGGCTTTCCGCCGCTGATGGCGGTCTGATAGCGGAAGGCGTGGACGACCGGGCTGTAGGCGGCGGTGAAGGCGGTGGCGCCGGGGTAGTAGTAGCGCCAGTAGCCGTGGGGGTTGGTGACGGTGAGCACGGAGGCGGCGAACCCGTCGGCGGAGGTGTCGATCGTGGTGGAGCCGATGCTGGTCCAGCCGGTGTGGCCGTCGTTGGACTGCTGGATGTAGACCCGCCCGCCACCCGGCCACAGAGCGCCGGGGACCGTCAGGTATCCGGAGATGTGCAGGCGGGAGGAGGCGTCGACGGTCGGCTTGTTGGCGTACAGGGACACCTTCGCGACGGGCTTGGCGACGGTGTACCTGACGCTGGTAAGGGCGAGGAACGGCCGCGTGTCGCTGACGGTCCAGATCGTGGTGTCGTTGGTGACGCTCACGGTCTGGCTGAACCGCCCGGTCGCGTCGGTGGTCGCCCAAGTGGCTCGTGTGCCCGTGGCGTCGTGGATCGGGAGCGGGATGTTCGCGAGCGGCACCCAGGTGCCGTCCTCCCGCCGGCGTTCCGCGGTTCCACTGATGACCTGCGTGCTGCCGACCAGGGCGCCGGTGCTGCCGGTGCGGTCCAGGGTGATGCGTACGGGGGAGTCGACGGAGGTGATCGGCTCGGAGTCCGGGCCCTGAGCGTACGTCGGTGTGGTGACGAAGACGTGGAGGGTGGTGTTCTGCACGTCGCCGGGGTGGACGGTGAGGGCGAAGGTGCCGTCCGCTGCCGTTGCGTTGTTGGGCGATGTGTGCCCGTCCCAGGTGACGTAGACGCCCATGCCGGCGGTGGTCGGCCACGGGGTTCCGGTGTCGCCGCCGGCCGGGTCGTACTCGGTCAGCCGGCCGGTGACGTTGATGTCCTGGTGCTCGAAGCTGAGGGTCGTGGGCTTGTAGGCGGTGTCGTGGAAGACCGGCGAGGGGCGGTAGTCGAGGACGCCGCGGCCGGGAAGGGAGACCGTGCCCTCGCTGTCCTGCGCAGTGATGGCGACCCGGTACGAGGCGTAGATGTCGAGTCCCAGTGCGCCACTGCTCTGCCAGGTACCGGAGGTGGCGGTGCCGGAGACGAGGTGGAAGTCGGTGACCGTGCTGACGAAGGTGCCGGGCACGTTGGCCGTGCTTGCGGTGATGGTGGCCGTCACGGAGGTGACGCCGGCCGGGGCGTCGATGCCGGCGGTGAGCTCGAGCCCGGTGTCGGTTCGGATCTTGCCGATCTTCGAGACCACGGGCCCGGTGGTGTCGGCGCTTGCCTGACCGGGGGTTGTGACCATGCCGGCGAGTATCGCGGTGCTGATGGCCGCGGCTCGCGCGGCGCTCTTCAAGATCAAGGGACTGCTGCTTTCGAAATCGAGGGGATGACGACGGGCTCGAACCACGGCGGCCGACCGCCGGGCCGAGAGGACGGCCGAGGTGCCGGACCCCGCTGAGGGACCGGCGCCCGCAGGCGTCTTCGGTCAGCTCACGTCGACGAAGTCACCGGCGGCCACGGCCGTACCGGTGGTCGAGGTGCCGGCGAAGCTGAAGCGCCGGTAGCGCTGGATCTCGTCCGCCGGGGCCTTGCCGGAGAACGGCGCCGGGGCCGCGCCCCGGATCTCGTCGGCCTGGGCGGCGGGCAGGGCAGGCGCGGAAAGTGCCAGGGCCCCGGAAACGGCAGCCATGGCGGCGCGAATACGCATGCAGTTGTCCCCACATCAGATGCGATCCCGCCGCGCGTCCCCCCGGCAGGGCCTTGAAAGATGAACGGATCTTATGGACGGCACACGTGTTCGTAAACGCCTTTGCACGCAAGAGCCGGATCCTGGGGTCTCACACGCCTACGGATCACTCTCCAAGAGCTCCATGTGCGCGCCGAAGTCCTCGACCAGGCTTGCCAGGACAGCTTTGTGAGTCGGCGACTTCCCTGGCACCGCGGATGGGGCGTCCCTTCTCATGTGCAGCGGTCAAACTTCGCTTCCCCCGCCGGAACCGAATCAGCTCGGCCAGTGACTACACCACTCGATGAGACACGATCCGATCGCCAGATCCGTGGAGCTCACAAGAGTCGAGAGGGCCCCACACGACAGTCTCAACCGCAGTCTCATCCGCCGCCGGGTCGCCTCCGATGCCCTCCATCACCGGCATGCGCAGATCCGTCGGCGCCACGTCGACCGGTCCGGAGGCAGCCACCTCAGAGGCGACGCAGCGGACCGCGCCGACCATCGAGGGGAGAGCATTCGAAGGGGACGCCGCCATTGTGGGAGCGCTCCCACACCATGCATCATGGCACGCATGACGACGTCTCGCGCGTTCATCCGGCCCTACCGCCCCACCGATCGCGACGCCCTCTTCGACATCTGCGTGCGCACGGCGGAGAACGGCGGTGACTCCCGGCAGACCTACCCCGACCTGGAGTTGCTGCCCAACATATTCGCCGCTCCCTACGCGGAGCTGGAACCGGAGCTGGCGTTCGTCGTGGACGACGGCGACCGGGCGGTGGGGTACATCGTCGGCACCGCCGACACCCCGGCCTTCGTGCGGCGCTTCCGGGAGGAGTGGCTGCCGGGGCTGGTCGACCGCTACCCCGCACCCACCGGCGAGCCGAGCACACCGACGGGCGTGATGCTGCACCTGATGCACACCCCCGAGCGGATGCTCGTGCCCGAGATCGCCGACCACCCGGCCCACCTGCACATCGACCTGCTCCCGAGCCACCAGCGGCTCGGCCACGGGCGCGCGCTGATGGACACCTTCCTCGAAACGCTGGCCGCGCAGGGCGTCGAGCGGGTCCACCTCGGCATGGTCACCGCCAACACCGACGCCCGCGCCTTCTACGACCGCCTCGGTTTCTCCGTCCTGCCGGTACGGTCCCCCGGGCCGCTCACCTACCTGGGGCGCGCCACCCGCTGAGACACGTCTTCCGCGCCGCGGGCACCCCGGCGATCGGCGCGATCCGGATCGCCGTCCGGCGAAGCCTGCGGACCGACGCACAAGCTCTCGCTCCGGCCCGGAAGGCGAGGTTCAGACGACCGGAGGCGGACAGCATCCCGGGCCTCTCGCTCCCACCAGCAACTCGGCCACCACGATGACGCCGTCGGCATGCCGAGGAGGCGCTGTGCATGGCACGCGAGTACGGCTTCCGAGTGGTGGAGGGGCAGGCGCTGACCGTTCTGTGCCGCGTTGCGGAGGCCGAGCCGGCGCACACCGCGGCCGTCGGCCTGGGTCGCGAGGCGCCGGCCGTTCATCGCGGGACCGGTCATCGGCTCGGCGAGGCCCGCGCCCTCCTCGTACTCGCCCGTGCCCTGCGGGAGACGGCCGGCGACGCCGCCGAACTCGTGCGTCAGCAGGCGCTGGAGGTCTTCTCGGAGGTGGGGGTGCCGGCGGAGGCGTCCGGAGGTACCGACCGGTGACGCCGCCCGGAGGACGGTGCTCCGCCGCTCGTGGAGCGGACGGGCGGCAGGGTGCCGGTTCACGTCGGACGCCGCGGGCCGGACCCGCTGCTGACGGGCGAACCGGCCGTCGCCTCATGGGTGTTCGGGCTTCCGGGCCAGGAAGGTGGCGATCGTTCTCCGGACTTCCCCGGCGGGTTCCTGCAACAGCCGTGCGGTGACGGCGAATCCGGCCTCGCCCAGCATCGCGGCGAGCCGGTCCGGCGGTTGCAGATGCGACTCGTAGGAGACGGGATGGCCGCCATAGGCCTGTGCCGGACGCAGACGCACGTCGTCCCCCACGTACCCGGCCATCATCAGGTGGCCGCCGGGTGCGAGCGCGCGATGGAACTCGGCGAACACGACGGGCAGCACCTCGGGTGGCGTGTGATGGGTGGAGTAGTAGGCCAGGATGCCGCCGAGTTCGCCGTCGGGGAGCGCCAGCCCGGTCATCGAACCCACCGTGAACCGCAGCGCCGGATGGGCCTGCCGGGCCAGCTCGATCATCTTCGGGGACAGGTCGACGCCGAAGGCGGACACCCCCAGCGCCGCCAGATACGCCGTGACCTTGCCGGGGCCGCAGCCCAGGTCCGCGACCGGCCCTCGGTCGGCCGTCCGCACGACCTCGGCGAACGCGGCCAGCATCGCGCGGGACAGCGGGTCCAGCTCCGCCGGCGACTTGACGCGCTCCACGTAGGCGGCGGCAACGGTGTCGTACGACTCCCGGACCGCGGCGAGGTAGGTGGGCTCGATCACGTCGGCGACTCTAGGGGAGAGCACTGACAGCGCACCGCGGGTCCCCGGACCGGGCCGGTCGCAACAGCACCCCGAACGTCCTTTGCTCGAGCCGACGTCGAGTCCCGCAGACCCCGACACGGTGCGTGGAGCTTCACGGCGACGGGGAGGTCGGGATCGATGCCGCCGTGCGACCGGCCCACCTCTCCTTCCCGCTCGAGCACCCGCCGACGCGGTCCGCACCACGTACGACCGGGTGGCCGTGACCGGGGCCGAGCCGATCGCGGGGCGGCATGTCCGACGAAGCACCCCGGCCGTGCGGTGGTCCATGGCGATCGGTCGCGGCGCGCCGGAGCGGGAAGAGCCACCCCGGGGCGACACCTTCCGGCACCGGCCCCTGCGCACCGGAATGGAGTCGCCGATCGACGAACACCGTGGCCGCCGGGCCTGGTCCGGGCCCGACACCGCACTCGGCGAGGGCACGTGCGGGCCCGATCAAGTCGGAGGTTAACTCCACTTGACTCAATGTAGTGAGCAAGTATTCCGGAACGTCATCTGCGTCACCTCGCGCCGATACCTGTGATCCGCCGGGCCGGTGTGCGGTGGTCGGTGCGCTCCGGTGACCACCGGAGCGCATGTCCTTGAAGGAAATACGCAATGACAATGCGCGCAAAGAGACCCGCGGGGGCCGGCACACGCCGTACCGCGGTCGCGGTCGCGGTGGCGCTGGCATTCGCCGGCACTGTGACGGGAGCGGGAACCGCCTTCGGTTCCGCCGACGCCACGGTCGCGGACAGCCATGCCGTGAACGGGAACTGGCTCCCGGACACGCCCGAGAACTGGCCGCTGGTCGTGGACTACACCCGCACGCCGGCGGAGACCGTCACCCAGGGCCTGCAGCACTACAGCGAGACCTACGACACCGTCGGCGGCCGCCAGCACATCCAGGTGCTCTCGGCCGACCTCGACGACCCGAACCTCCGGGTGGGCATGGTCGAGGCCGGTGACACCATCACCAACCCGGCCGACGAGACGCCCTCTTCCATGGCCCACCGCACGCACGCGGTGGCCGGTGTCAACGGCGACTACTTCGAGATCCACGCCAGCGGGCGCCCGCTCGGCGGCATCATGACCGACGGGCGGCTGCTGAAGAGCCCCAAGCCGGGCTTCGCCTCCCAGCTGGGCGTCAAGCCGGACGGCACCATGGTGATGGGCCCGCAGACCTTCTCCGGCACCATCACGGCCGGTTCCGCGAACCACGCGCTCACCTCGGTGAACACCGTGGACGACGTGGTATCCGGCGGCATCACGGAGGTCACCCCCGACCTCGGCGAGACCCCGGGCCTGTCCAAGGCGTCCACCCTGGTGCTCGGCCACAGCACCGACGGCGGCTTCGTCGTCGACGAGGTGCAGTCCGGCGTCACCGCCGTACCGCGGCTCTCCGCCGGCCGGCTCGGTCTGCTCGGTGCCGGCGACGGCGGGCAGTGGCTGTCCGCCAACCTGCACAGCGGCGACACGGTGGGCATCAGGACCCAGCTGTCGCCCGACAACGATGTCACCCAGCTGATCAGCGGTGTCGACACGCTGGTGAAGGACGGCAAGGTCTACAAGGACCCGACCGGCACCCCGCCGAGCGGCGCCAACCCGGAGACCGCCGTCGGCATCACCGAGGACGGCAAGCACGCCATCGTCGTCGCCATCGACGGCCACGGCGGCGCCTCCACGGCCTTCGGCGTGACGGCCGAGCAGGCCGCCGGCTACATGGTGGCCCACGGCGCCTACACCGCGATGCTGTTCGACGGCGGCGGCTCCACCGGCATGGTCGGCCGCGCGCCCGGCGCCGACCAGGCCGAGGTCGTCAACACGCCGTCCGACCTGCCGGGCAACACCGAGCGTCCGGTCGCCAACGGCATCTTCTTCTACTCCACCGCCAAGGAGGCAGGACCGGCCGTCAAGGTCGTGGTGAACGGCGGCAGGACGGTCACCACCGTCGCCGGCGGCTCCATCCCGCTCCCGGTGCACTCCGTCGACCGGTTCGCCAATCCGGCGGCCGGTGAGGACCATGTCCGGATCGTGCCCTCGAGCCTCGCCACGTACGAGAACGGCACACTCACCCCGCGCCGCTCCGGTACGGGCCGCATCATCGCCTTCAACGGCAAGGCATCCACCTCCGAGAAGCTCGAGGTCGTCAGCAAGCTCGAGACCCTCGACGTCTCGCCCGACAAGGCCGACCTCGACAACGGCGCCACCCAGCAGCTCACCCTCTCCGGCACCGTCAAGGGCGGCGGCGAGGTGCAGATCCCCGCTGAGGCCGCGGACTGGAAGGTCACCCCGGCCAACCTGGGCACCGTGGACACGCACGGCCTGTTCACCGCGGACGCCGACAACGGCGGCCTCGCCGAGGTGAGCGCGAAGGTCGCGGGCGCCACCGGCACCACGTCCATCGCCGTGGGCAGCGTCAGCAAGGTCATCGACCCGATGACGAGCCTCGACGTCTGGCGGCTCAGCAACAACACCACCGGCAAGCCCGCCACCCTGGCCGCCGACCCGGGTGTCGTCCCGCCCGGTTCCACCGAGTCCGGGTCGCTGCGGCTCGACTACTCGATGCCGGCCGGCGCCGGCGTCAAGCAGCTCGTGCTCTCGCCGCGCACCACCCTGAAGACCGACACCGACAACGGCCAGGTCCCGACGGGCATCGGCGTGTGGATCAAGGGTGACGGCAACGGCATCGAGCTCGCCGAGAAGTACATCGGCGTCAACGGCACCTCCACGACGCTCTACCCGACGTACGTGACGTGGAAGGACTGGCATCTGGCGGTCGCGCAGCTGCCGGCGGGCATGCAGTTCCCGCTGACCATCAGCTTCATCGACTTCCTGGCCATCAGCCCGAGCACCGCCTACAGCGGCTCGCTCAACGTCGCGGGTCTGCAGGCGCTCTACTCGCCGCGTCCGGTCACGGTGCCCGAGTACCACGCGATCCCGCAGAACCCCGAGTGGCTGTCCTTCGAGGAGGACTCGGCCGACTTCGCCAAGCGCGGCACCACGGTCCTCACCGGTGACGACGCGCACATGCTCGCGAGCGACCCGGGCTCGGTCAGCAGCAACGTGATGGACTCCATCGCCGAGCGGCTGCCCACCCTCACGCCGCAGGCACGGCCGGACTCCGCCCAGTTCCTCGGCGACATGTCCGACGACGGCAAGCCGGCGGACCTGCAGTACGCCAAGTCCAAGATGGACGCCCTCGGCGTCCCCGAGCGCGACATCGTGGGCAACCACGAGATCACCCAGGGCGCCGACTCCGAGGACGGCAACTACAGCGACACCTTCGGTGACACCCACTACGCCTACAGCCAGGGCGCGGCGCGGATGATCGTCACCGACAACTCGCACGGCAGCCTGCAGTCCTCGGACCCGTTCCAGAACCCCGAGGGCGTGCAGTACCCGTGGCTGGTCCAGCAGTTGACGGACACCACCGCCAAGGACGTGCTGGTCATCACCCACATGCCCGCGTACGACCCGCACCCGGCCGCGAACAGCCAGTTCACGGACCGCTGGGAGGCGCGGATGTACCTGCGGCTGGTGCAGCGCTACCAGGAGACGCACCCGAAGCAGCACGTGATCATGATGTACGGTCACGCCCGCGGTTTCGCGGAGCAGATCCTCGACCCCGAGGGCCGGAGCGTCAGCACGGAGGACGGCGGCATCCCGCAGTTCACCTTCGCGGACCTCGGCATGCCGGCCTACGCGCCGGCCGACCAGGGTGGCATCTACCACTTCGGTCTGGTCCGCATCGGTGACAACGGCGACCTGCAGTACACCGTCGAGCCCGCGCTCGCCACGATCAAGGTCACGGGCCCCAAGGACCCGATCGCCCGCGGCGACCGCGTCACCCTGACCGCGACCGGCGACCAGATCGCCGGTGACAACATCGCACCGCTCACGATCCCGATCGCGGACCCCGCGTCCCACGTCTGGACCTCGAGCAACCCCAAGGTCGCCTCGGTGGACCCGGCCACCGGCGCCCTGACCGCCCACCGCTCCGGCACCGTCACCGTCTCGGTGACCTCCGGCGGCGTCACGGGCAGCGCCCAGGTCGTCGTCCGGTGATCTGACGGCTGCCCACGGCGGGGTGCCCGAGCGGTCTCGGGCACCCCGTCGGCGTTCGCGGGCCCGGCGAGCGGCGTCGCGTGCGCCCGGGAACGCCGGTGATCCGCCGTGGCCCGTCGCCCGCGGCATCCGGCCTCCCGGACGGTGGGAGCGCCGGGCAAGGCGTTGCCCCTCGGCAGCTCCCGCGTCCCGCACCGGTGGCGGGCGGCGGTCGCACGCCACGGCCAAAGGGGCGCGGTCGTGGCCGGTTCCTCCTCGGGCTCGGGCGGTGTGTGCCCTTCCCGGTCCTCCCGGTCGCGCCGGGAATCACCCCCACCCGGCCCCGCCGCCGACCGCGACCGGCACCCGGCCCGGCCCCGCCGGGGCCGGCGACCGTTCAGTTCAGCACCACGACGACCAGCAGCAGAAGGAGCACGGCGACGGCGACCGTGGTCGAGGCGATCGCCGAGAAGCGGACGACACGCTGCTTCGAGGGGCGTTCCACGACCTTGATGCCAGTGGAGGACGGGAAGGCGAAGTAGACGCGGTCCGGGTCGGCGTGGACCGTGACGCGCGCGACGGGGAGATACCGGACGGTCACACGCCGGGCCACCTCGTTCTTCGCGAGCGCCAGGTGTCCCTCGATCAACGTCCGGTGCGCCGGCTCCAGGTCGTCCGGGAGCTTGTCCGTCGCGCTGGTCAGCACCGACCTGCGCCAGGCGCCCGCGCCGTCCGTCGTCGAGCGGATGTGCAGCGGCGCCGCCTCCTCCACTTTCCGCTGGTCGGGAGTGCGACTGATCACGGCGCCGGTCCAGGTCGTGAACAGGCCCGTGCCGGCGCACTCCGTGTGTTTCACCCGGCCCTCGCCCCGGCAGACCGAGCACTCCACGAAGCCGCTCGCCCGGCACACCGGGCAGTCCACGCGGCCCTTGCCGAGGCACTTCGGGCACGCCGCGTCCGGGCGGTGGCAACGGGAGCAGCGGGCGCGCTGCGGGCCGTCGACGGGACGGGATTCGGTCCGGTTGCCGCGGCGCCGGGGACGGCCGGTGCCGTCGCACTCCCAGCACGCGTCGATGCCGCCTCCGCATCCGTCGCACGACACGAACTTCTCGCAGGTGAGGCGGCCGTTCCCCGTGCAGCGGCCGCAGGTCCTGCGGCCCCCCTCGCAGCCCTCGCACACCACTTCCCCGAGTGAGCCCTCGCGCACCAGCTCCAGCCTCAGTGGGGCCACCGGGTCGGCGGGCGTCTCCACCGGGTGGGAGGCCAGGTCGGTGTAGGCAGGGCGATCGGCGATGTCACGGCGCCGGCCCGTGGCCCTCATCGCGCGCTCGCTGCGCTCCTCGACACTGCGGACGATCCGGCAGTCGAGCAACGACTGCCAGGACAGGTGCGCGGCGCCGGGAGAGGTGAGCGGCACGCTGATCCCGTGCCGGGTCACGTGCTCCCCGACGGCCTGGAGCATCTCCTCTGCGGACGGTTTCCTCGCCATCGCCGCCCCCTTGTCGACAGATGCCGGAAGGGCAGCAGGGTAAGAGCCGTCCTGCCGGCCATCAAGAGGGCCGGCACGGCGAGCGGACCCGGCTCCCGGGCACGACCGGCCGTCCCTCGTGGACGCGCGCGGTGCGCACGTCCACGAGGACGAAGTCCGCCGGGCGGAACGGACGGCGGCCGGGGTTCTCCGTCGAGCGGAGCCCGGTTCAGCCCTTGTTGGAGCCCAGGGTCAGGCCGCTGACGAACTGGCGCTGGAGCACGAAGTACACGACCAGGGTGGGAATCGCGGTGAGCAGGGCGCCCGCGGCGACCAGGTTGGGGTCCGTGAAGTACTGGCCGGAGAGGTTGTTCAGCGCCGAGGTGATCGGCATGTTCTCGCCGGTCGAGATCAGTACGAGGGCCCAGAAGAAGTCGTTGTAGATCCAGATCGAGAGCAGGGTCGCCAGGGCCGCCATCGCCGGCTTGCACAGCGGCAGGGTGATCTGCCAGTACATGCGCCACACCGAGGCGCCGTCGACGAGCGCGGCCTCGGTCAGTTCGTGCGGCAGCGAGCGCATGTAGTTGCTCAGCACGAAGGCGCAGAAGCCGGACTGGAACGCCACATGGATGAGGACCAGGCCGAGTGCGGAGTCGTACAGCTTGCCGCTCGCCGTGATCCCGGGCAGGTTCGTGAGCAGGTACAGCCGGTACAGCGGGGTGATGATGACCTGCTGCGGGAGCAGATTGCCCGCCGTGAAGACCAGCAGCAACGCGAGGTTGAGGCGGAAGTCGAAACGGCTGACGTAGAAGGCGACCATCGACGACAGGAACAGCGTGAGCAGCACGGCCGGCACCGCGATCAGCAGCGTGTTGCCGAAGTAGTGCATCATGTCCGACTGCTCGAACGCGTTCGTGAAGTTGTCCAGGCTGAGCTTGTCCGGCCAGGACACATACCCCTTGGTGCTGGTCTCGCTGTAGGGGCGCAGCGCGGAGAAGACCGCCCACAGCAGTGGTGCGAGCCATGCGAGTGCCGTCCCGGCGAGGAAGACGTGCAGCAGGACGCGGGCGGGGCGGAGGGGCGCGCGTTTCTTGAGCGCGCCGGCCGCGAGGGTGGGGGCGCTCACGATCGCCGCTCCTTCCGGAAGGTGGCCACCAGGTAGGGGATGATCACGGCGAGCGAGATGACCAGCAGGACCACCGCGATGGCCGACCCGTAACCGATACGGCTGGACTCACCGATGATGTTGTTGGTCACCAGGATCGACAGCAGCTCGGTGCCCTGGGCCCCCTTGTTGAAGACGAACACCAGGTCGAAGGCACGCAGGGCCTCGATGATGGTGACGACCAGAACGACCGTGTTGGTGGGCCGCAGCGTCGGGAAGATGACGCTCTTGAACGTCTGCCACTCGTTGGCGCCGTCCAGGGCCGAGGCCTCGCGCAGGGACGGGTCCACACTCTTCAGACCGGCCAGGTAGAGGATCATCATGTAGCCGGTGTGCCGCCAGGAGGCGGCGACGAGCACGGCCCAGAGGTTGAGCTTCGGGTCGCCGATCCAGTCGATGTAGTGGCCGGGCTTGTTGGCACCGATGAGACTGTTGATCAGGCCCGTGTCCGGGTTGTAGACGAGCTGCCAGACGAACCCGATGCATGCCATCGAGATCACGACCGGCAGGAAGAACGCCGTCTGGTAGACGCGGCTGAAGCGGATCCTCTTGTCCAGCTGGACGGCGAGGAAGAGCCCGAGCGGCGTCGGGACGAGGATGAGCACCACGAACCAGATGATGTTGTGCTCGACGGCGGGCCAGAACTGCGGGTTGTCGGAGAAGAGTTGCTTGAAGTTCTCCAGGCCCACCCACTTGATCGAGCCGAAGCCGATGCCGTCCCAGGTGGTGAAGGCGAGTGCGATGGAGGCGAGGGCGGTGACCCAGACGAGGGCCACGTGCAGGATCGTCGGCACGCCCGCCATGACGGCGAGCGTGATCCGGTCACGGCGGGTCAGCAGGCGCCGGTGGCCCTGCGTGACCCGCTTCTTCGCGGGCGCGGGGCCCGGAGGCGGCACGGCGGCCGCCTCCGGATTCTTCGTCGTCGTGTCCATGGTCATGCGGAGGCGAAGATCGTCTTCTTCTGGCGCTCGATCGAGGACAGCAGGCTGTCCACGCCCTTGGGGTTCTGGACGAACTTCTGCAGCGAGGGCTGCATCACCGTCGAGGTGAAGTCGGGGCGGCTGTCACGGTCCATGAACTGCGTGAGGTTCTTGGCGCCGCTGATCATCGTGAACGCCTTCTTCTGCAGGGCGCTGTACGAGGACGTGTCCGCCTTGCTGGAGGCGGCCACCACGCTGGGGTCGGTCTTGAGGTAGGTCTCCTCGGCCTCCGGGCTGCCCAGGTACTCCAGCAGCTTCACGACGCCGTCGTGGTTCTTCGGGGCCTTGCTGACCATGAAGCCGTCGGTCGGCGCCTCGACGGTGTCCTGGCCGTACGCGGAGTTGATCTCCGGGAAGGGGAAGAAGTCGAGGTCGTCCAGGTCGGCCTTGTTGGTGAACTGCTGCGCCACGAAGCTGCCCAGGAGGTACATGCCGGCCTTCTTCGCCACCAGCGACTGCGCGGCGTCCTGCCAGGTGCGGCCGAGGGCTCCGTCCTGGTGGTAGGGCAGGAGCTCGGTCCAGTGGTCGAAGACCGCCTTCACCTTGGCGTCGGTCCAGGAGGCCTTGCCCGCCATCAGCTCCACGTGGAAGTCGTAGCCGTTGAGGCGGAAGTTGATCTGGTCGAAGGTGCCCATCGCCGGCCACTGGTCCTTGTCGCCGAACGCGATCGGGACCAGGCCGTCCTTCTTCATCTGCTTGCACAGGGCGATGAGCTGGTCCCAGGTGGTGGGGACCTGGTATCCGTGCTGCTGGAACACGCTCTTGCGGTAGAAGACCGCCCACGGGTACGTGGTCAGCGGGACGAAGTAGTACTTGCCGTCCTCGCCCTTGCTGAGCTTCTTCATCGCGTCGGGAAAGTTGTCCCCGATCTTCTGCCACACGTCGTCGATCGGGGACGCGAGCTTCTTGGCGGCGAAGAACTGCATCCGGAAGCCGGCGAACCAGTTGAAGACGTCGTCCGGTGTGCCCTGGAGGTAGGAGTTGATCTGCTCCTGGAAGGTGTTGTGGTCCTTAGTGTTCACATCGACCGTGATGCCGGACTGCTTCTTGAAGGCCGCGTAGACCTCCTCGAACGCCTTCTTCGGCACCGCGTCCGAGGCGTTGGAGCCAAGGCTCACGGTCTTCGGGTCGGATGCCGCGCCGCTGCCGCCGCAGGCGCTCAGCAGGGGTATGCCGGCACCGGCGAGAACGGCTGCGCCGCCGACGCCACGCAGCAGTGAACGACGGCTCGGGCCGGGGACGGTGAGGCCGGACGGGGTGTGATGCATGACGGCTCCTGGGGGCAGGGTCGGTCACGGGCGGATCTCTGAGGACTTGGGTCAGAATCCACCAGAAACCAACTCGACCGAACATCGTGGCCGTCATAAGACTCGCATGTCCGGTCATACGTCAAGAGCTGTCGTGGCCCGTTTTTGAAACGTAATCGACATCACCTTGATCGACTCCGGTGACGGGCGAACAGTGGAGAGCGCTTCCCAAGACCGTTTGCACACAGCGTGTTTGACCGCCTCGACGCAGGACGCGGGCGAGCACGCGACCACGAGGCGGTATACGGACGCGACGGGAACGACCGTCGGATCGCCCGCCGGCCGCGCCTCCACCAGATGTGCACAACCGGAACCATGTCACCACCGTCCCGGTCCGAAACCCGTTGCGAGCGGGCATGGTTCGCGGACGCCGGGTCAGCCGATCCGAACGGTCTTCGACACGGTGACCTGATCGATGTCGCTCGTACGGACCGTCACCTTCATCGTCCAGGTGCCCGGCAGCGGGAGGTTCAGCGCATCGGCGGCCCAATAGCCGCCCCGGTTCTCGACGTTGGCGTCCAGCGGACCGATCCTCCGCCCGTCGAGCGTGAAGCTCAGCCTCAGTTCGGGCACGGTCGCGATGCCGCCGTCGGGTCCGTAGATCACCACCTGGACCTGGTTCTCGCCCACCCGACTCGGCGTCAGTTCGACCTGCACCTTCCCCCGCCCGCCCGGAGTCCCCACGTCGAAGGGGATCAACGTGGTGGAGCCGAGGGGCTGTTCGGACGCGGTCCGGGCCGCCTGCGCCTCCGACACCGCCCGGCCCGGCTGCGCGCCCGTCAGCAGCGTCGTGATCACGAGCACCACGACCCCGACGGTGATCTCCGCGAGCACCGAGCGGCGCAACGCACTCCGGTACGGCGCCGGGTCCTCGCCGCCCGTCCCACCCGGTCCGGGGTCCGCGCCGGCGCTCACGGTGCGGCCGTCGGGGCCCCCAGCCGTGCCCGCCTCCCCGGCGAGACCGTCCCGCGCGGCCGTCTCCGCGCGCCCCGCCGCCCCCACCACCTCGGGCACCCGCTGCGGCACCGCCACCTCGACCGCCGGCACCGCGAGCCGTGCGGTCCAGCGGCGCGAGTACGCAGCCGCCGCCAGAAGCAGCACGACCGCCACCAGCTTCGCGGTCAGCAGCCTGCCGTACTGGGTGGAGGTGAGCGCGTCGAGGGAACCGAGGCCGCGCCAGGACTGGTAGACGCCGGTGGCCACCAGCACGGCGACGCTCGCGAGGGCCAGGCGCGAGAAGCGGGCCACCGCGCCCGCCTCGAGCTCGTCGGGCGTCCGGTACAGCGCCGTGAGCAGCGCGGCCAGGCCTCCGAGCCACACGGCCATCGCCAGCAGATGCAGCATCGCCGAGGTCATCGCGAGCGGGACCTGGATGCCCGCGGAGGCGTGTTCGGCCACCGCCCAGGTGAGCGCCAGCGCGAGCGACAGCAGGGTCACGACCGCGAACCGCAGCCGTGTGCCGGGGGCCGGACCGCCGTCCGTCGCCACCGCGCCGGCGGCCTGCCCGCCGTCGGTATCCGGCCCCCGGCCGCGCGCCGACGTCAGCCCCGCGCGCCCCGCGAGCGCGGCCGCGACACCGAGCAGCACGAGCCGCACGAGCAGCGCGATTCCCGGCCGGCTCGTCGCCGTCTCGCGCAGCACCGGGAGTTCGAGGACCGTCGTGGGGCCGCTGCCGCGCTCGTACGGCCCCCGCAGCAGCAGCAGTGCCACCGTGGCCGCCAGCAGGGTCCACCAACCGCCCACGAGCAGACCGCGGGCCACTGCCGCACCGGTCGCCATCGCGAACACGAGGACGCCGAGCAGCAGGGCGAGGCCGCCATAGGCGACGTAGCGGGCGATGTCGTAGAGGGTCGTGGTGGCGGCGTCCTGGGCCTCGTCGGAGGGCAGTACCGCGGTCGTCGCGGAGGGCTTGCCGACGGAGAACGTGAGCGCGCCGGACACCGGGTGGCTGTCCGCCGACACCACGCGCCAGGCCACGATGTAGCTGCCTTGCGGCAGTCGGGGGAGTGTGACGCGCGCGGTGTCCGCACGGCCGTCCGCGTGCTCCTGCCCGCCCGTGTGGACCCGGCGGTTGCCCGGGTCGAACACCCGTATGGAGTCGTCCAGCAGTCCGACGGATTCGGAGAAGGTGAGGGTGACGGCCCGCGGCGACGTCTTCAGCACACTGCCGTCCACCGGGTCGACGTCCTTCAGGACGGCGTGCGCGGAAGCGGAACCACCGCCCGCGAAAAGCAGCAGGGGAACGACGAGCAGCACGAACGCCAAGTGCCACGGCCGCCGGCCGCCCGCCACCGATCCCGCCCCGCCCACGCGTCCTGCGCCCACGTCTTGTCTCCCGTATCCGCCGTCCCGGGTCCCGGTTACGTACGGACGGTGCGGCCGTGGCGCTCAGCGCGGCGGCGATCCCTCCACCCGTACGTGCGTGCGGCCATCATCGCCGCAGGCCCCGTCACCAGGTGGGCCGGGCCGACACACCGCCGTCCACCACCAGATCGTGACCGGTGATCCAGGAAGCGAGCGGCGAGGCCAGGAACACACAGGCGTCACCGACGTCCTCGGGACGTCCCAGCCGGCCGGTGGGCACGGCGCCTTGCCAGCGGCGCACCCCCTCGGGCCAGTCCTCCGCCAGCCCTTCGCGGTCGATGAGTCCGGGCGAGACCGCGTTGACGCGGATCCCCTGAGGGCCGTACTCGAGGGCGGCCGCCCTCGCGTGCATGACCACGGCCGCCTTGGACGCGCAGTAGTGGGCGTGCAGGGGCGCCGGATGCGTGGCCTCGATGGAGGCGACGTGCGTGACGGTCCCGCCGCCCGTCCCGCGCATCACCTCCACCGCCGCCTGCGTGCAGGCGAACACGCTCGAGAGGTTGGCGTCGACCACGGCCCGCCAGTCGGCGGCCGTCATCCCGGACAGCGCCTGCGTGGGCTGCACGCCCGCGTTGTTGACCAGTGCCGTCAGCCTCCCACCGCCCCAGTCGGCCGCCTCGCGGACCAGCCGCGCGCAGGCGTCCTCGGCGGTGAGATCGGCCTGGAGGACGACGGCACGCGCGCCCGCGTCACGGATGCGCGCGGCCACGTCGCGCGCCCCGGAAACCGATGTGCGGCAGTGGACCGCGACGGCCGCGCCCTCCTCGGCGAACCGCAGCGCGATACCGCGTCCGACGCCTCCGCCCGCGCCGGTCACCAGGGCCACCTGTCCCCTCAGCAGTCCGCTCATGACCGGCACAGCCCCGCGATCCGGTCCGCTGCGGCCGGATAGCGCGCCGTCAGCCCGGCCGCGTCACCGTGTTCGTAGCCCTCGTAGGTGAAGCCCGGCGCCATGGTGCACCCGAAGAGCGTCCACGCCCCGCCCGCGGCGACCCGGCCGCCCATCCAGGTGCCCGCCGGGACGGTGAACTGGACGCTCTGGCCCCCGAGGACGTCCGGTCCGAGGACGGCCGTCCGCACGCTCGCGTCGGCGCCGAGGAGCAGCAGCTCCAGCGGATCGCCGAGGTAGTGGTGCCAGACCTCGTCCGCCGGGAGGCGGTGCAGCGCCGAGTAGTCGTCCGGCTCGGCGGTCAGCAGGGCGACGACGGCGGTGCCCGCCGGGCGTCCGTCGGGCAGCGGGGGTCCCGCCCAGGTGCGCCGGAACCGCCCGCCCTCTCGCGGGATCGGTTCCAGGCCGTAGTGGGCGACGAGGTCGTCAGGGGTCACGGCACGCAGGCTAGTTGCCGGGCTGCACCGGACGGGTGAGGAACGCGAGCCGGGCCCGCTTCTCGGGGAGGTACACGTCCGGCAGGTCGATCTCGGGCAGGACGACGGCCGGGCCGGGGACGAAGCCCTGGCGCAGGAAGCGGGCTATCGCCTTCTCGTTGCGCTCGTCCGGGTCGACCACCACCCGCCGCCGGCCGAGGCCGTCCAGGATGTACGAGGTGAAGACGGTCAGCAGGGCCGAAGTCCAGCCGGCTCGCGCGCCGGTGGAGCCGGGTGGCGCGAGGAGGAGGTGGACACCGATGTCGCCGGGTTCGACCGCGTAGCACGCGCCGACCCGGTCGGCCTCCGGCTCGTAGGTCTGCAGGAGCGCGACCGGTTCGCCGTCCTTGACGGCGAGGAAGGCGCGATGGGTGTCCAGCGTGGCCATATGGGCGTAGATCTCGCCCACCTGCTCCTTCGTCAGCCCGTTCATGCCCCAGAAGGAGGCGCGTTCCCCGCTCACCCAGCCGTGGACGACATCCATGTCGGCCCCGGGGGCCAGGGGCACGATGCGGACCGCGCCGAAGCCCTCGACCAGCTCCTCGTGGACGGCCTCGCGGTGGGCGGCGTACGGTTCGGCGGCCATCGGTGTCTCCTTCGTCAGACGGTCCCAGTCGGTGACGACCGGGACCAGCTCCCCCTCGAGCCACAGGGGAAGCTGGTCGCGGTGATGGGGCGAGCCGGGGACGCCCAGGGCACCGAAGGGGACCACCCAGAGGCTGTCGTCGCGGCGGGCGAGGTCCCAGACATAGCGGGCGGCCGGGCCGCGTGCGCTCAGATCGGTCAGGCCGGGGACGCAGGACGTGCACAGGACGCAGTCGTGGTCGCCCGCCAGACCCGGTTCGTCGTACGGCGTACCGGGCGTCGCGCGCCAGGGAGCGAGCCGGTGGGTGTCGCCCCAGGTTCCCCGCGGCGGGTTCGCGGCGACCTCCTCCACCGCCTCCCGCACGATCGCGGCGCGGTCGACGCCGTAGAGGTCGTCGGCGGCCAGCAGGTGTTCGAGGGCGAAGCCGATCCGGGGCAGGAGGGCGAGCCAGGGCAGGAAGACCTCCGGATACGCGGACGGGGCGTCGGCCAGTTCGGCGAAGACGGGATGTGCGGCCAGCCGTCGTACGACCGCGCCGCGCACCGCCGCGTACACCGCCGCCGCACCGCTGTCCGCGTCCATGTGCCGGTCCCAGGCCAGCAGGACGTCGCGCAGCGCGCCCGCCCCGGGGGTGAGGCCGTCGAGGCCGGAGAGGCGGTCGAGCAGCAAAGCGGCGGACGCGAGACGGGTGTCCATGTGGACGGCCGGCATCTCCCCCGCGGACCACCCCTGCTTCCGCTCCAGCAGTTCGCGGATGCGGGCGGCCCGGTGCCCGGGGGCGAACTCGACGCCGAGGGGGGCGGCCGGTCCACGCTGGTTGGCCATCACGGCGATGCCGTTCTCGACGTCCCCCCGGGGCATGTCGTGCCATCCCCGCCACTCGTGTCCGGGCTCCCAGGCGGGAACGAGCCGGGACCGGCCGGTCTCACCGCGCCAGGGCACCACTCCGGCCACCCGGTGGAGGACACCGCCGTCGGCGTCCGCCGCCAGCACGACGTTGACGGGCTCGGTCCACAGATCGAGCGCACGGTCCACGTCGGTGACGCGCCGGGCGCGCAGCAGGGGGAGCAGGGCGCTGAAGCCGACGCGCTCGGTGACCCGGGGCGGATGCCGCAGGGAGACGGCCGCCTGCGGGCGCGTGCCGGTGCCCGCGGACTCCGGGCCGCCGACGACGACCGGGCCCCGCCCGGTCTCGATCACCTCGACCTCGACCGGATCGCCTCCGGCCACCTCGACCGTCTCCACCAGCCGGACCGCGGCACGCCATGTGCCGTCCGGGTCCAGGGCCTGCACGCCGCCGTCCGCCGTGCGCCGCAGACGCTCGCGGTAGAGGTCCTGGTAGTCGGCCATCGCGTTGGTGATCGCCCAGGCGACGGGGCCCGTGTGGCCGAAGTGCGCGATGCCGGGGATGCCGGGGACGGCGAGGCCGACGACGTCGAACTCGGGGCAGGCGAGGTGGATCTGCTGGTAGACGCCGGGGTCCTCGATGAAGCGATGGGGGTCCCCGGCGACGACGGCCCGTCCGGTGACCGTGCGCTCGCCGGTCACGAGCCAGCCGTTGCTGCCCGACGTGCCGGGCCCGTCGGTGGCGAAGAGACCGATCGCCTCCTCGCCGAGGCACCGCACGGCCTCCTCGCGCCAGAGCTTGGCCGGGAAACCGGCGAACAGGAGGTGGGTGGCGAGCCACACGCCGAGGGGATGCCAGGGCTCCCACCGTCCGGGGACAAGACCCGTCGCGCCGAACTCGGGGGTGCGACGGGCCCCTTCGGCCAGCCCATCGTTCACCCCGTCGGTGTAGGCGCGCACCCATCGCGCGGTCTCGGGGTCGTGCCGCTCCAGCGCGGCGAAGCAGCGTCTCGCCGTGTCGTCGAGCCGGGCACGTGTGGCGAGCGTGTCCCAGGCCAGGGCGGACGAGCCGAGGAAGGAGGCGGAGGTGCCCTGCGCCCGGTGCCGTTCGACCTCCAGCTGCCAGGCCCGGTCCAGGGCCGTGACCCGGCCCTGGAGCCGGGCGAGGGCGCTTGTGCCGTCGGCACGCAGATGCGGGATGCCCCAGGCATCGCGGTAGATCTCGGTGGGCACCTTGACCCCTCAATTCTTTAGGTTAGCCTTACCTAAGTTATTGATCGTAAATGATGAGTGGGGGCACGATGGGGCAGGGGCAGGGGCGCGGCTGGGAGGGCACCGTCCTCAGACTGCTGCGCGCGAAGGACTTCGTGTTCACCGTGACCGATGCGGAGGACGTCGCCCCGGACTACCGGCGGCTGCGCCTGACCGACGGCGGGATGCTCGCGGCGACCGGTGTGCATCCCACGATGTGGGTGCGGCTGTGGTTCCCGGGCCCGGGCCGCCCGCACCAACGGGCCTACACACTGGTCGACCCGGACCCGGCGGCCGGCACCCTGACCCTGGAGTTCGCCCTCCACGACGGGCGCGCCGCCGACTGGGCACGGGCCGCGAAGCCCGGCGACACCGTGGAGGCCACCGTCCAGGGCACCGCCTTCCACCGCCCCGAACCGGAGCCCTCGCACGTCTTCGCGATGGCCGACCCGGCCTCGCTGCCCGCGTTGAACTCCCTCCTCTCGGCGCTGGCTCCCACCCCGGCGACGGTGTGGTTCGAGGGGGCACCGGACGGCCTCCCGCTCCGTATCGATCCCGCTCGCCACGAGCTGCGCGCGGTCCCCCGCAGGGACGACGGCGCCCATCTGGTCACCGAGGTGAAATCGGCCCTGCCCGGCCTGCTGGGGGCCGCCCCTGAGCCCTACGTGTGGATCGCCTGCGACACGGCGACGACACGCACGCTGAGCGCGTACGCACGCAGGGAACTGGGCGTCCCGGCACGGCGGCTGCACGCTCTGGGGTACTGGCGCGCGACCTGAGCCGGCACGCGGGATCATCGGGGCATGGACGTCACCCTGCACCTCGCCCAGGATCCCGAGGCCGACGCGCTCCTCGGACGCAATCCGCTCGCCGCGCTGATCGGAATGCTGCTCGACCAGCAGGTACCGATGGAGTGGGCGTTCAAGGGGCCGTGGACCATCGCGCAGCGGCTCGGCACCGACGAACTCGACGCGCACGAGATCGCGGCGCGGGACCCGGAGGCCTTCGCCGCCCTGCTGTCGGAGAAGCCGGCGGTGCACCGCTACCCGGGTTCCATGGCCAAGCGCGTCCAGCAGCTGTGCCAGTACCTCGTCGAGCACTACGACGGGGACCCCGAGGCCGTCTGGAAAGGCGTCGGCGGCGGGCGGGAGTTGCTGAAGCGGCTCGAGGAACTGCCCGGGTACGGAAAGCAGAAGGCGCAGATCTTCCTCGCCCTGCTCGGCAAGCAGCTGGGCGTGCGGCCGGAGGGGTGGCGGGAGGCCGCGGGGCCCTACGGCGAGGACAAGTCGTTCCGTTCCGTCGCCGACATCACCGGGCCCTCGTCACTGGCGAAGGTCCGTGCGTACAAGCAGGAACTGAAGGCGGCGGCGAAGGCCGCCAGGACGGCGGGCCGTTAGGGCCTGTCGCCCGGATCATGCCGGCGTCGCGGGGCTCGCGTCGATCGAATGGCGCGGTCTCTCCCGGCCGACCTGTTCCGAACGACGGACCCCGGGCGTCAGCCGGTTGGCCCACCCGGCTGGCGGCGTGTTCGAGTCCGGTCCGAGCATGGACCATGACCGAGGCACCGAGCGGCTCCCCCCGGGAATCCGAAGACGACGACCGCCGCGTCCACGCCGCCCGTGACCCGCATACGCCGAGGCCAGCGCCGGAGGACGTCGAACCCCCCTTCGAGGGAGTCCTGCACTACTTGTCCCGCACGGCCTGGCAGGTCGTCCTGGCCACCGGCGTCGCGTCCCTGATCCTGGGGATCCTGGTCCTGGTCTGGCCGGGACCCTCCCTGCTCGCCGCGGGAGTTCTCTTCGGCCTCTACCTGATCATCAGCGGTGTGCTCCAGCTGGCCTCCGCCTTCGGCACGCACAAGGCCACGTCGCTGCGCGTCCTGGCCTTCATCAGCGGTGCCCTGTCGATCCTGCTGGGCCTCTTCTGCTTCCGCGGCCCCATGGAGTCGATCCTGCTGCTCGCGCTGTGGATCGGCATCGGCTGGCTGATCCGCGGGATCACCCAGATCATGGCGGCCGCCCACGACCCCGCCGTGCCGGCGCGCGGCTGGCAGATCCTCCTCGGCGTCGTCACCTTCGTCGCCGGGGTCGTGCTGATCGTCTCGCCGTTCACCTCGATCGCCGTGCTCACTCTGGTGGCGGGCTGGTGGCTGCTCGTGGTCGGCGTCGTCGAGATCGTCACGGCGATCCGGATCCGGGGCCGCGCGCGGCACATTCCTCGTACTGTCTGATCGGCGTCAACATCTCGTCCGGAACGTACGCCGAGCGGGGGGTTTCGGGGCCGACACGATGAACGATGCTCGCCAAGCGGGCAGATGACCTCTCGTGAGCCGCACCCCGTATGCCCCGCGTACCGCCCGCCGGTACGCCTGGCTGCGGGCGCTCGTGGTGCTGGTCGCGCTGCTGACGGCCGGCGCGCACACCGGGGCGGTGACGGCCGACTCCCTCCCGGCGTCCACCGCTCAGACCTGCGACGCGGAGTACGAACAGCTCGCCGCGACCCCGGCGCCGGCCAACCCCCAGGGCCACCGCGCCCTCGCCTCCGCGCGGCCGGGTCCGCCGGGCGGCGCCAGGCCGTCCGGCCCCGAGGGCCCGGTCCCCGTCCCCGCCGGGGCGGCGCACTCACCCACGCTGCACGCCCTGCGCACGGTCGTCCTGCGCTGCTGACAGGTCCCGTCCTCCGGAACCGTCATACCTGCAAGCAACGCAAGGACACCGACATGCTCATCGACCCGTACGCGGTCCTGCACGCCCTGCTGCGTGCCGAGGCGGCGCGCAGCACAAAACCCCGGCCCACGACCGAGCCGGAAGCCGAGACCGGGAAGCAGCCCCCGGCCACCGCCCCGCCCGAGAAGGACCGCGAGTAGCACGCACGGCGGCCGCCCCGGGGCCGGGCGGCCGCTCCCCCTCCCCACCGGGTCCCGACCGGCGACCGGGGGCCCCGGTGCGCACAAGGGCGATCACCACGGGCGGGAGCGGCGCGACGGATGCGGCCGGAAGCCGCCCCGCAGCCCCCCACCAGCCGTGACCTCAGGAACGCACACGTCGCACCCGGTAACACGGAAGGACTCACCCGCACCGTGGAAGCGGTGGCTCCCAGGCAGGCTCCGGCCAAGGCTCCCCCTCGTCCTGCTCCCGTTTTGCCCCTGTTTACCGTGTCTTTTCCCGCGCCGTACTCCGTCGCCATGGCTGCGCCCGGAACGTCTCGACCGGTAGGCTTTCCGTGTGATCTTCAAGCGCATCGGAAACGGCCGGCCGTACCCCGACCACGGCCGGGAAAGCACCCGGCAGTGGGCGGACGTCGCGCCGCGCCCGGTCCGCCTCGATCAGCTCGTGACGACGAAGCAGCAGCTCGACCTGGAGACCCTCCTCGCCGAGGACTCGACGTTCTACGGCGACCTCTTCGCGCACGTCGTGAAGTGGCAGGGCGACCTGTACCTGGAGGACGGCCTGCACCGCGCGGTCCGTGCGGCGCTGCAGCAGCGCCAGGTCCTGCATGCGAGAGTGCTCGAACTCGGCTGACGTCCCGGCGTCCTCGCCTGGTCCGTGCACCCCCGGCCGTTGTGACTCCCGCTCGCCTCCGCGGCGTCCGGCCGTCCGCGTGTTCCCTTTGACCCTTTCGGGTTGGAGTGCACGGCGTTGAATGATCATCTAGTAGGCATTGCCGTCCGGGCGCACTACGCTGCGCCTCATGAGCATGCTGACTCCCCCTGGCATGGGCGGCCAGTACCGGATCACGGGGGACAAGTACCCACGGATGCGCCGTCCCCGGCACCGCGGCAGAATCGTGTTCGCCGTCGTCGCCTCCGTGGCCGCCGTCGGGCTGATCGGCTGGGGGACCCTGCAGCTCATCAACGTCTTCAGCGGCAACGGCGGCAACACGTCCGCGTCCGGCGCGAAGGCGCACTGCGCGAAGGCGGAGGCAACTCCCGCGGCCCTCAAGGCCCTGCCCGCGCCCGCCCAGATCACGGTGAACGTCCTCAACGCCACACCCCGCAGCGGCCTCGCCAAGCAGACCGCGGACGAGTTGAAGAAGCGCGGCTTCCGCATCGGCGACGTGGGCAACGCCACCGAGGAGTTCGACAAGAAGGTCAAGGGCGTCGCGCTGCTGCTCGGCCCCAAGACGGCCGTCGACACCTCGCTGACCGTCCTCGGCGTGCAACTCCCGGCCGCCGAGCGCCGCACGGACGCGTCCCGCACCGGCCCGACCGTCGATCTGATCCTGGGCGACGGGTTCAAGGCGCTGACGAGCAAGCCGGACGCGGACAAGGCGCTCACCGCGCTGACGAGTCCGACGACGTCACCCACGGGCGACACCAAGAAGGGCTGCTGAAGCCTCCGCACCCGCACGGCGCGGGAATGGTCGGGCGGCCGTAGGGCCGCCGTACCGGGCCGGTCGGCGGCTTCCGCGCGCGGAGATCGCCACCGGCCCGAACGCCGTCTACTCGGCCGCCCCGTAGAGGCGGTCTCCCGCGTCGCCCAGCCCCGGCACGATGTAACCGTGCTCGTTGAGCCGCTCGTCGACCGCGGCCGTCACCACCGTCACCGGCGTGCCCGCCAGTTCGCGTTCCATGACGGCGACACCCTCCGGGGCGGCGAGCAGCACCACGGCCGTCACGTCGTCCGCGCCGCGCTTGATCAGCTCCTGGATCGCCGCCACGAGCGTGCCACCGGTGGCCAGCATCGGGTCCAGGACGTACACCTGGCGCCCCGACAGGTCCTCCGGCATACGCGAGGCGTACGTGGAGGCCTGGAGCGTCTCCTCGTTCCGGATCATGCCGAGGAAGCCCACCTCGGCGGTCGGCAGCAGCCGCACCATGCCGTCGAGCATGCCGAGGCCGGCGCGCAGGATCGGCACGACCAGGGGACGCGGACGGGCGAGCTTGACACCCGTGGTCCGGGCGACCGGGGTCTCGATGTCGACCTGCTCGGTACGCACGTCACGGGTCGCCTCGTAGGCGAGCAGGGTGACGAGCTCGTCGGCGAGCCGACGGAAGGTCGCGGAGTCGGTGCGCTGGTCGCGCAGCGTGGTGAGCTTGTGGGCGACCAGGGGGTGGTCGACGACGTGGAGACGCATGTCCCTAACAGTAACCGGGCCTCCCGTCCCCATCGCGCCCCTGTACGACGCCGGTGGCCGCGGACCGCTCACCTCGGATCCCTGCCCCCTTCCGCGCCGGCATCGAACCCGCCATCGGAGGGAAAGTGAGAGGGACACAACTGGGGTGGTGTGTCTATGTCCGACCGGAAGTCCGAAGAAGTGCGCGAAGCGCGGCGGCCGGATGCCGAACGTATGCGGCGCCGCGCCCGGTTCCTGCGAGAACTCGCCGAGGCACGCGAGTTGCGCGACCGTGTCCAGCCCCGCCGCGCCAAGGCCGCGCGCCTGCGTCACGCCGTGCGCATGCGCACCTTCCGCTGGTAGTGACGCGGCCGCCACGGGGGTGGCCGTGCGACCACATCGCCCCGAGCCGCGTACGATCCGCAGGTGGCGGCAATGAGTGCGCTGGTGAGTGGACTGCTTTCAACAAGCGCTCCGCGATCAAAACGACCGGACACAGGGAGCCGAAGACGTCCCCTGAGCGCCTTGTTTCTGCCACGATTCCGAGTGGGCGGGGCTCGGAGCAGCACTCCCCGCCCGCAACCTCCGCCGGGGGGAACCCCAACCGGCACGCCTAAGACCAGTGGGAGAGTCACGGTGTACTTCGCCGCACTGCTCGCGCGCACCGAAGACGGGTGGGAAGCGAGCGACACAGAGCTCGACGATGTGGAAACCCTGTCGGATCTGACCGACCTGGCCCGCGAAGCCTCGGTCGACGAGGACACGGTGCTCGTACTCATCGAGCAGGAGGACGCGTGGTTCGGCGTCGTCCGCGTGGAGGGCGAGGACGACCCTCGTATCTACGTTTCGGACGCCGCAGCCGCGGCCCGCAGCTCGTACGGCGAGATCCTGCTCACCGACGAGCTGCTCGGAAGGGAGCCCGGTGACGATGTCGCCGACCTGGACTCCCTCGACCTCGACGGTACGGAGGACGGTGAGCCCGAGGACGCCGACGACGAGGACACGGCGGTCGCGGACCCCGCCGTCCCGCACGGCCCCGTGGGTGACAGCGAGATCCTCGACGACCTCGGCGTCGACGAGAAGGAGCTGCGCATCCTCGACGCCGAGGACGCGCTGAGCTCGATCGCCGACGCCCTGGGCGCCTCGGACGTCCTGGAGACCGTCCGCTAGGCGCACCGGGTGATCCAGGACGGGACGCCGGCCCCCGATCCGGTGCGCGACCGCTGGCGGGCCGCGATGCGGCTCGCCCTGGACGAGGCCGGCCTGGCCGTCGCGGGCGGTGACGTGCCGGTCGGCGCCGTCGTGGTGTCCGCGGACGGCTCGGTGATCGCCTGCGGCCACAACGAGCGTGAGGCGACGGGCGATCCGTCGGCTCACGCGGAGATACTCGCGCTCCGCCGGGCCGCCGCGGCGCTCGGCGAGTGGCGGCTGCCCGGCTGCACGCTGGTCGTGACGCTGGAGCCCTGCACGATGTGCGCGGGCGCGGTGCAGCAGTCACGGGTGGACCGCCTGGTCTACGGCGCGCGCGACGAGAAGGCCGGCGCCGCCGGGTCGCTGTGGGACCTGGTGCGCGACCGGCGCCTCAACCACCGCCCCGAGGTCATCGACGGCGTGCTCGCGGACGAGTGCGCCCGCATGCTCTCGGACTTCTTCAGAAGCCGCTGAGTCTCGCGCCGGATGCCCCCGGATATGGATTTCTGACCACAGCCCACCTTGGGGTAGGGTCTCCCTCGGTAGCGTGTCCGAGCGGCCGAAGGAGCTCGCCTCGAAAGCGAGTGTGGCGCAAGTCACCGAGGGTTCAAATCCCTCCGCTACCGCAGATGGACGAAGGGTCCGATTCACTGAATCGGACCCTTCGCGCATCTCCGTCTCAGTTGGCCGATCGAGCGCGTAAAAATCCCCACCGCCTGGACACCCTGCGCCCGCTCACGGTGTGGATCGCGACTGGATGCGTCAGCGGCTCGAAGCGTTCGCTGACCTCATCACCGAGTACTGGAACGTCCGGAAAGTCGACGGCGACACGTCGGGTACGACGATGCGACTGTACAAAGCTGAGCCCACAGTCGTAAGGATCTTGCAGCGCCTCGATCCCCGGATCGCGGAGTCTGGTGTGCTGGGGGAGAACGAATGGGCGTTCGTATTCACCCAAAAGGGTCACCTGAAGGGGCAACGGTATACGTATGCGGGTCGCATGGGACGGGGCGTCCGCGCAGAGGAGCGCCCCGGAAGGAGGCATCATGTTCCGCCACTCGATACGTACGCTTGTGGTCGGTCTGTGCACACTGACTGCCGCGTCCCAGGCTGCTACGGCTGTGGCACTTGCCGTGCCGGGTTATCACCACCAGGCCACGTACGCCACCACCCAGACTCTCCACTCACAGACCCTCGACGACCTGATGACCGCCATGAAAGGGGAGGCGTTCGCCCACGCCGTCTACAACCTCTTCGGCACTCAAGCCGACAGCCAGGCCTACCCGGCCGTCGGCGAGCTCTTCCGCAATACGGCGCGGACCGAGCTGAGCGAGCATCTGCACGAAGCGGCCACGCTGGCGGGTGCGGTCGGTTCGAACGCGGACAATCTGCGTGCGGCCATCAACGGCGAGACCTACGAGCACCAGGTGATGTACCGCGGTTTCGCCGACCAGGCCCGTAAGGACGGGGACATCGAGGCCGCCGATCTGTTCGCGGAGATCGCCATGGACGAGGGACGCCACCGTGACGCCTACCGCGCCGCACTGGCTGTCGTGACCACCGGCCAGGGCGCCATCCCGGCGCCGCCGAAGGCCGACATGGTGTCGGTGCCCGCCGGACTGCCGAAGGTGAAGGCCGCCCGCACAAAGGCCAACCTCGACACCGCCATGCACGGCGAGGCGCTTGCACACGCCAAGTACATGCTCTTCGCCGCCCGCGCCCAGGAGACCGGCAACCCTGCGCTGGCCCGACTGTTCGAAGGGACCGCCAAGGTTGAGCTGCATGAACACTTCGCCGGCGAGGCGGTCCTGGCCGGCCTGGTCGGCACGACGAAGGACAACCTGAGCAAGGCCATCGCTGGGGAGCACAACGAAGCGACCGTCTTGTACCCAGGGTTCGCCGAGCGAGCCGCCGCTGTCGGCGACACCGCCGCCGCCAGCTACTTCCGCGACACCGCCGCCGACGAGGCCAAACACGCAGCCGCCTTCGAGCAGGCCCTCAACCAGCTGCACTGATTCTCAGCCGAGCCGCGAGACCGGCCGGACGCCGGCAAGAACGTCCGGCCGGTCAACGCATCGCATGGCCAGTCAAGCGCTGCTTATGGCGTATCCCCGCGACCGTGCAGTGTCTTTGAGTAGATCTGCGGCCCGGTGTCAGCGGAGCCAGGGATGGTTGCGGACCACCGGCAGGGACGCCCAGGCTCGGCCCAGGCCCCAGGTGTTTCCGGCGCCCACCGCGGCGAGCACGATCAGGAGCACCGCCTCCACGACGTGGTAGTCCACCCAAGGGTTGGTGGACATGCTCGGAGATCCATCGGAGAGGTGCTTTGCGGGCGGCCATTCCGCAGCCCACATCAAGGCAAGCATGATCGTGCCGCAGACCGCGGTGATCCTGAGCGCGATGCCCGCCAGCAGGGCGAGCCCGATGCCCAGGAGCCCCAGCATGAACAGCCAGTCGGCCCAGGCTGCCCCCGCCCAGCTGCGGAACGTCGACTCCAGGGGACCGACTTTGACGCCCTTGAGGAAGCCCATCGTGGGTGAGCCACCGTTGATCCATGCTCTGGCCGGCGGCGTGAGATAGCCGAAGCCGAAGGTCTTGTCCAAGAAGGCCCAGAGGAACAAAAAGCTCATGATCAGCCGGGCCCCTGCCACCACCCTGGCTGCAGCAAGCGTGAGCCCGCCGCGCCCGGAGAGATCACGGGGCTGGTTGGCCAGAGGGGCAGCCTGGTTCCGTTGCCGAAGCCAGTGCGCGTGATGAACAGCCATGACGTCCCCTCCTCCGATTTGCGGTGGTGGAAGCAGCTGTCATCACCCACCGTGTCGAAGAAGCTTGCAAGCCGGTACGGGTCGAAGGTCCCTCGACGGGGGACGAACGACCCAACCCCTCCCCATGCTTTTGCTTCCTTCCGTGTGACAGGTGCAGCGATGGCTTCAAGCTGATCGATCTGTCGGTCGATCTCCTCTTCGCTCGCGTCCTGGTCGGGGAGCGGGCCGTCGGCCACGAAGGCCTGAACCTCGGGTCTCAGAGCTGATGATCGGCTGTCGTCACCACGACACGGAAGGCGTCACCGCAGGTCAGCGGCGGACTACTCCGTCTCAGTTTCCGTCTCATTCACCCCCGTCCGGAGCCGCCCCCAGCGGTTCGGGGACCGGGCACAAGCACGGGAATGAACAAGCGTGAACGGACTTGGATCACGCTCCGACCAGCACGAACAGACCTCGAAAGCGAGTGTGGCGCAAGTCACCGAGGGTTCAAATCCCTCCGCTACCGCAGATGGACGAAGGGTCCGGCTCGACGAGCCGGGCCCTTCGCGCATCCCCGCCCCGGTTTCCGCGCTCCTCGCCGAGCCCGGCCGCCGGCCCTTCCAGGTGGGCCCGTCGACGGCCGTACAGTGAACGTTGTCGGATGACAACTATTTCCATGCCGGGCGGGTAGCAGTAGGAAGACCTTGCCCCCGTCGACCAGGTGATCCCATGGCGTTCTTCGCGGTCTCCAGGCACCGCCCTCTGGAACTGCTGTCCGTCACCGACCTCGCCATGGAGCACGAACGGCTCCATGCGGAGAACGAGCAGCTCCGGCGCGCCCTGTCCTCGCGCGCCGTCATCGACCAGGCCATCGGCGCCCTGGTGGTCCTGGGGCAGCTCCCTCCCGAGGAGGCGTGGCGCGCCCTGCGGGACGTCTCGCAGCGCACCAACACGAAGCTGCGCGTCGTCGCGGAGGACGTGTTGAAGTTCGCCCAGGGCGGCACCCTGCCGGACGCCGAACTGAACGAGCTGCAGCGCGCACTGGCCCGCTACCAGACCTGCTCGTCCGCGCACCGGGCTCCTCGGATCACGGCGGACGGCGAAGGACCGCCCGCCACCTGAGACCACCCACCGCGCCGTGGAGCGCCCCGCGGGGAGGAACCGCGTGAGGACCTGATGAATGCGTGATCTTTTGCGAGACCCGAACACCTGGCCGCGTTAGACTCGCCGCCGGCGAACGGGCCCCGCGGGGCGGAGGAGACGGGGGAGGCCGCGGTGGCGGTACCGGGAAAGAAGATCGCGCTGTACGCGGTCGTGGTCTTCGTGCTCTACGTGATCATCACCGATCCGGCCAGGGCCGCCGACTACGTCCAGATAGGGTTCGAGGGCATTTCGAATGCCGCCAAGGCCATCGGCCACTTCATGACGTGGATCAGCAACGGGGCCCAGTGAGGCTTCCGGGGCCGGAGCGGCCACCGTCGTCACCCTGGGAGCGCCCGTGATCCGGCATCTGGTCCTCTTCAAGCTCAACGAGGGCGTCCGGCGCGACGACCCGCGCGTGGTGGAGGGCGTACGCGCCTTCGAGAGGCTCGGCGACGTGATCGACGAGCTGCGCTTCTGGGAGTGCGCCTGGAACATCACCGACCGGCCCATCGCCTACGACTTCGCGATCAACTCGGCGGTCGACGACACGGACGCGCTGCGCCGCTACCTCGAGCATCCGGCACACCAGGAGGGCGTCGCACTCTGGCGCGAGTTCGCCACTTGGGTGATGGCCGACTACGAAATCTGAGCGATACCGCCCACCGATTCCGGGCGACACCACCGCATAGCCCCCCACCGGAAACGGCGGGGGGCTTTTCTGCGTGATGTACCCCAACTCTCCCTCAACACGGAGTTATGCGGTGCTTGCACACAGTGTCCATTTCTTGTGATGCTATGACCGCTTTTGACGGCGAATTGACGGATGCGTGGATGGATGAAGAGGTGGCGTTGACCGTGTCGGCCAGTACCGCGCCACCCCAGGACGAGGCTCCGGCCCCCGCTGCCGACCCGCCCGAGGAACCCACCACGACCGACGACGCCGCACCGGAGGAATCCGCACCGCCCGCCACCGACCAGAAGCGCCGCGGGGCCGACACCCGGGCCCTCACCCAGATGCTCTTCGCCGAGCTCAAGGATCTGGAACCGGGCACACCGGAGCACCATCGTGTGCGCGGGGCGCTCATCGAGGCGAACCTCCCGCTCGTCCGCTACGCCGCCGCGCGATTCCGCTCCCGCAACGAGCCGATGGAGGACGTGGTCCAGGTCGGCACCATCGGCCTGATCAACGCCATCGACCGCTTCGACCCCGAGCGGGGGGTGCAGTTCCCGACCTTCGCGATGCCGACCGTCGTGGGCGAGATCAAGCGCTACTTCCGCGACAACGTCCGCACGGTCCACGTCCCGCGCCGGCTGCACGAGCTGTGGGTGCAGGTCAACAGCGCGACCGAGGACCTGACGACGACGTTCGGGCGCTCCCCCACCACCGCGGAGATCGCCGAGCGGCTGCGCATCACGGAGGAGGAGGTGACCTCCTGCATCGAGGCCGGCCGCTCCTACCACGCGACGTCGCTGGAGGCCGCCCAGGAGGGTGACGGGCTGCCGGGACTCCTCGACCGGCTCGGCTACGAGGACCCCGCCCTCGACGGGGTCGAGCATCGCGACCTCGTCCGGCATCTGCTCGTACAGCTGCCCGAGCGGGAGCAGCGGATCCTGCTGCTGCGCTACTACAGCAATCTGACCCAGTCACAGATCAGCGCCGAGCTGGGGGTCTCCCAGATGCATGTGTCAAGACTCCTCGCCAGGAGTTTTGCACGACTCAGATCCGCAAACAGGATCGATGCCTGACCCGCGAGAGCGAATCCGCCCGCAGGCCCTCTTCCTTGTAGATCCCCGCTGAAAAGCCATCAGAAGACCTTCAACCAGGGCGCTTTCGCATCTTGCATGTCGACATGTCGCTACAGCGCGTTGCCGACATGTGACATTCTTCCCCAAGCGCGTTTGCCGCAGCCTCGTGGCCGGTATTCAGGTGGAGGCTGCGTTCCCGACGACGGGAGCGTCCGCCGCGACCGTCCCGCGACCCAAAGGGGGTGGCATGTCCGCAGACCAGGGCAGCTCGAAGGTGCTCACGCTCATGCAGAGCGACTCCGCGCCCGATGTGCTTCAGGACCTTCAGGCCCCTCAGGACCTCCCGAGCGCCGAGACCGTTCCGGTCCCCGAGGCCCAGAGCGTCCCCTCCGGCCACGAGGCCATCGACACCCGCACCCTGTCCCGCTCCCTCTTCCTGCGGCTCGCCACCCTCGACGAGCACAGCCCGGAGCGCGCCTACGTCCGGGACACGCTCATCGAACTGAACCTCCCGCTCGTGCGGTACGCGGCCGCCCGCTTCCGCAGCCGCAACGAGCCGATGGAGGACATCGTCCAGGTCGGCACGATCGGGCTGATCAAGGCGATCGACCGCTTCGACTGCGAGCGGGGCGTGGAGTTCCCGACCTTCGCGATGCCGACGGTCGTGGGCGAGATCAAGCGCTTCTTCCGGGACACGTCCTGGTCGGTGCGTGTACCGCGCCGCCTCCAGGAGCTGCGCCTGGCCCTCACCAAGGCCAGCGACGAGCTCTCGCAGAAGCTGGACCGCTCCCCGACGGTCACCGAACTCGCCGCCGTGCTCGGCGTGTCGGAGGAGGACGTGGTCGACGGCCTCGCCGTGGGCAACGCCTACACGGCGTCCTCGCTGGACTCCCCGGCCCCCGAGGACGACGGCGGTGAGGGCTCCCTCGCGGACCGCCTCGGCTACGAGGACTCGGCCCTGGAGGGCGTGGAGTACCGCGAGTCCCTCAAGCCGCTGCTGGCCAAGCTTCCGCCCCGTGAGCGGCGGATCATCATGCTGCGCTTCTTCGCGAACATGACGCAGTCGCAGATCGGCGAGGAGGTCGGGATCTCGCAGATGCACGTCTCGCGGCTGCTGACCCGCACGCTGGCGCAGCTGCGGGAGGGCCTCATCTCGGACTGAGCCGAGGGGAGACCGGGACCTGGGCCCGGGGACGACCCGGCCGCCCGAGGGTTCCTCATTGACGGGTCGTCAGCCACACTGGCGCAATGCTTCGAGCGACGTGGTGGCGGGGTCGCCGAGGGGCCCTGATCGGTGCCTCGGCGACCGTCGCATGTCTGGTCGGCATTCCGGCCGCGTGCGCGGGCGGCTCGGGCGGCGGCGGATACGTCGCGGTCGGGCCGGCGGGCGGCACCCCGGTCGCCTCCGGTGCCGCGGTGGCGCCGACGGGGGATGTGACGCTGGTGCCGCTGGAGGCGGCGGAGAGCCGCCGGGAGAGGGGACGGCGGCATCCGCCCGCCGAGGCCGGCACCTCGGCCCCGCCACAAACGTCTCCCACGGCCACCCGCGCCCCGGACGGCACTCCGCACAGCACCGCACCCGCATCCCGCACCCCCGACTCCCCACCCCCGAAGGCGGGTTCGCCGACATCGACGGCAACCGCCCCGCCTGCTAAGCCGGGTGGACCGCCGGCGCTGAGCGTGGGTGCACCCGTACGGGAGCCCACGGACCGGCGCCGGTGCGAGAAGGTCACCCTCTCCCTGCGCAACACCGGGGGCAGCGCGGTGCGTTCGGGCACGGTCGCCTTCGGCACGCACATCATCGGCGCGCTCGGGATCGACTGGGCGACGGTGGAGTCCACGGGCACCCTGCCGTCGCCGATCGCCGCCGGGGCGTCGACAAGCAAGACCTGGACGGTGTGCGTCGACGCATGGCGCGTGCCGCTGGGCATGCACATCGAGACACGGGACGTGTCCGTCCAGTGGAAGTGAAGGTGGCAGCGGAGCAGGGCTTCGCCCTGCTCGTGCTACTTCAGCGCCAGCCAGGCGACCGCGGCGACGATCACCACGACGGCGATGACGCCCACGATCAGACCGACGCGCGGCCCTGACGAGACGGCCGCCTGATTTCGGTCCTGCGGGGCCTCGTCGACGAACGCACGGAACATCTGCGTGTTGCCGGAGGGGTCGTAGTTGCCCTGGGGGCCCTGGGTGTTAGCCATGGCCCGAGACCCTAGCGAAAACGCGGAGGCTGCCCAAGTGCGGGTGCCCTTCCGCCGCCCGGCGGCCGGGAGACGGGACTGTGACCTCACTGTGGGACCACTGTCAGGACCGGCCGGGCCCATGCGGTCCACCTGGGGATTTACGTTCGCCAATACTTGCCTTTGCCAAGTTTTTAGCCCGGGGATCCCGATTTAGTTTGCCTGCGGCAACCAACCGATTTATGGTTGCCCTAAGCAACGATACTGGGAGGGGTGATGGCCGAGCGAGCGCAATACGAAGAGCTGGCGCGTCAGCTCGGCGCCATCGGTGCCGTGACGCGGGACATGGGGCGGATCCTGCCGCCCGACTGCCCGGGCGGCTCCGCCGCCGTACTGACACTGCTCGGCCGCTACGGGGACATGCGCATGAGCAAGCTCGCGGAGTTGCTCGCCGTCGACATCTCCGTCACGAGCCGCCATGTCGCGCAGGTCGCGGAACGCGGCTGGATCGAGCGCTCCCCCGATCCCGCGGACAAGCGCTCCCGCATCCTGCGCCTGACGGTCTCCGGCCGGATCCGGCTCGACGAGCTGTCCCGGCGGACCACCGAGCTGCTCGCCGAGCGGCTGAGCGACTGGTCGCAGGACGACGTCGACCTGCTCATCCAACTGATGGCGCGGCTGCGGGCCAGCTTCGGCGACTGCCGCTCAGCCCCCCGGCTGGTGCAGCTCACGCCGGCGACGCCATCCGTTGCAGACCGGACCACCCGTACACCCGCATAAAGAACGGAAGAAAAGGAAGCCCATGGCAACGACCACACCAGCCGGTGTGCGGGCTCACGCCAAGCACGGGGGAGGCCTCCCGGACGGCGCTCCGATGACCCACCGGCAGATCATGGAGGCCCTGTCCGGGCTGCTGCTCGGCATGTTCGTGGCGATCCTGTCGTCCACGATCGTCTCCAACGCGCTGCCGCACATCATCGGCGACCTCGGCGGAGGCCAGTCGGCCTACACCTGGGTCATCACGGCCTCCCTGCTGGCCATGACCGCGACCACCCCGCTGTGGGGCAAGCTCGCGGACCTGTTCAGCAAGAAGGCACTCGTCCAGATAGCCCTGATCATCTACGTACTCGGCTCGATGGCCGCGGGTCTGTCGCAGAACCCCGGCATGCTCATCGCCTGCCGAGTCGTCCAGGGCGTCGGCGTCGGCGGTCTGTCCGCACTGGCGCAGATCGTCATGGCCGCGATGATCTCCCCGCGCGAACGCGGTCGCTACTCCGGCTACCTCGGCGCGACCTTCGCCGTCGCCACCGTCGGGGGCCCGCTGATCGGCGGTGTCATCACCGACACCTCGTGGCTCGGCTGGCGCTGGTGCTTCTACGTCGGTGTCCCCTTCGCGGTCATCGCACTGATCGTGCTCCAGAAGACCCTTCACCTGCCCGTGGTGAAGCGGGACGTCAAGGTCGACTGGGCCGGCGCGTTCTTCATCTCCGCCGCCGTCTGCCTGCTGCTGGTCTGGGTCACCTTCGCCGGTGACAAGTACGACTGGGTGTCGTGGCAGACCTACACCATGGTGGCCGGTTCGATCGTCCTCGGACTGATCTTCGTCCTCGTCGAGTCCCGGGCCGCCGAGCCGATCATTCCGCTGCGTCTGTTCCGCAACCGCACCATCACCCTGTCGTCGCTCGCCTCGCTCTTCGTCGGCGTCGCGATGTTCACCGGCACGGTGTTCTTCGCCCAGTACTTCCAGCTGGCACGGGACGAGTCCCCGACCATGTCCGGCGTGCTCACCATCCCGATGATCGGCGGCCTGTTCGTCTCCTCCACCGTCTCCGGCCAGGTCATCACCAGGACGGGCAAGTGGAAGGCCTGGCTGGTCAGCGGAGGCGTGCTCGTGACGGCCGGCCTCGGTCTGCTGGGCACCATCCGCTACGACACGCAGTACTGGAAGATGGCCGTGTTCATGGCACTGATGGGCCTCGGCATCGGCATGATGATGCAGAACCTGGTGCTGTCCACCCAGAACCAGGTGGAGCCCCAGGACCTCGGCTCGGCCAGCTCCACGGTCACCTTCTTCCGCTCCCTCGGCGGTGCGATCGGCGTCTCCGCGCTCGGCGCGATCATGGCCCACCGGATCACCGACTACGTCCGGGACGGCCTCGCCGACCTGAGCCCCAAGTACGCACGGCTCGCCGCCACGGCGGGCTCCGACGGCGCCATCCCGGACCTGGGGAAGCTGCCCAGGCCGCTGCGCACGGTCATCGAGAGCGCGTACGGCCACGCCATCGCCGACGTCTTCCTGATCGCCGCCTGCCTGGCGTTCCTCGCCTTTGTGACCACGCTGTTCATCAAGGAGGTCCCGCTGCGGACCAGGGGCGGTCTGGCGCAGGCGGCGGCCGCGGAGTCCGAGGCCGAGGAGGCCCCCGCGGCCGCGGCCGAGGCTGCCGCGCCCGTCGAGGAGCAGGTCCCGAGCTGGGCGGTGTCGAGCGCCGAGGCCGCTCCCGACGGCGCACAGCGGCCGGCCGCGGTCGCCACACTGGCCCCGCCCACCTCCGCCGGTGCAGGCGGTGGCGTACCGGTCCGCGGCTTCGTCCGCGGCGCCGAGAGCGCCCCGGTCGCGGGGGCAGCCGTCACCCTGATTTCCCTCGGGGGCCGGCAGCTCGGCCGGTCGGTCGCGGGTCCCGACGGTTCCTACGCCGTGGACGCGCCGGGCTCCGGCAGCTACGTCCTGATCGCCTCCGCCGACGGCTTCCAGCCGCAGGCCTCGACCGTCGTCGTGCACGAGGAGCCGGTGTCGTTCGACATCCTGCTCAGCGGCACCAGCGGTCTGAGCGGTGTCGTGCGGGCCGCCGAGACCGGGCTGCCGGTCAAGGACGCGATGGTGATCGTCACGGACGTCCGCGGCGACCTGCTGGCCACCGCCGCCACCGGTGAACAGGGCGAGTTCTCCTTCGCCGAGCTCGTGCCCGGCTCCGTGACCCTCGCGGTGAACGCCGCGGGGCACCGGCCGCGGGCACTGCCCGTGGAGGTCGGCGCCACCGGGGTCACCAGGATCGAGATCGACCTCGACTCCGGTGCCCAGGTGCAGGGTGTCGTACGCGCCCCGCACGGACCCCTCGCGGACGCCCGCGTGACGCTGGTGGACGCGGCGGGCAACGTGGTCGGCACGGCCATGACCGGCGCGGACGGGGCATACGCCTTCACCGACCTGAACAGCGGTGAGTACACCGTCATCGCGACGGGCTACCCGCCGCAGGCGACGGCGGTCACGGTGCACGGCCGCGGCGTCGACGACCACGACATCGAACTGGCCCACCCGGGCGAGTAGTCGGCGCCGGCTCGTGGGGGCGCACCGTGAGCACGAGGTGCGCCCCCGTGAGCCGGATTTTTTTGAGCCTTCTACGGGGATATTCAAGGATTTAGAGGGAGACCACACGATGGGACTGACCGCACGGATCCGTACGCGGGACGGATGGGCCGTCACGCACGCGGTCGTCACCGTGACCGACATGACCGGTACCCAGGTCGTGCGTGCCGAGGCGGACAAGGACGGCGTCGTACGGGATGCCACCGCGCTGAACCCCGGCGCCTACACGGTGATCGTCACCGCGGTCGGGTACGCGCCCGCGGCGTCCAGCGCGATCGTCACGGCAAGCGGTCGGGCCGAGGTCGGCACCGTGACGCTGGCCCGTCAGGGCGGCACCGAGCTGCCGCCACCGGGGCCGTGGACCATCGACCCGGCGCACTCCTCCGTGGCCGCGGTCGCCCAGCACCTGGGGATCTCCAGCGTGCACGGCCGCTTCACCGAGTTCGCCGGGCGTATCGAGATCGCCCCGGACGACGTGGCGAAGTCCCGGGTCGAGGCCGTCATCAGCGCCGCGTCCATCACCACCGGCAACGGCATGCGCGACGCCCATCTGCGCTCGGACGACTTCCTCGACACCGACACGTATCCGGAGATCGTGTACCGCTCGACCGGCCTGACCGACGCGGGCTCCGACCGCTGGACGGTCCACGGCGAGCTGGCCCTGCGCGGTGTCGTACGCCCGGTCGACCTGGACCTCGTCTACCTCAGCAGCGGCTCGGACCCGTGGGGCGGGACCAGAGCGGCCTTCCGCGCGACGACGGAACTGCGCCGGGAGGACTTCGCGATGAACTTCAACCAGGTGGTCCAGGCGGGCGTCGCCCTGGTCGGTACGACGCTCAAGGTCGAACTGGACATCCAGGCGGTGCGGGGCGACTCGCTGCCGCAGGCATAGGCACAGCAGGGTCACGCTGATCCGGGGGGTCTGCCCCTAGGCTGCCCCCATGGCACCGAACATCGCGACGAACACCGGCGTGACCCTGGACGAGCTGCTGGACTTCGTACGGCCCCGCCACCGCGCCATCCTGCTGACGCGGCGCGCCGACGGCAGCCCCCAGGGCTCGCCGCTGACCTGCGGGGTCGACGACTCCGGGCGGATCGTGGTCTCCACGTACCCGGAGCGCGCCAAGACCCGCAACGCCAAGCGCGACAAGCGCGTCAGCCTGATCGTGCTCAGTGACGACTGGAACGGGCCGTGGGTCCAGATCGACGGCACGGCCGAGGTCATCGACACACCGGACTCCGTCGAACCGCTCGTCGAGTACTACCGCAACATCGCGGGAGAGCACCCGGACTGGGACGAGTACCGCGCGGCCATGGTCAAGCAGGGCAAGTCGATCATCCGGGTCACCCCGCTGCGCTGGGGCCCGGTGGCGACGGGCGGCTTCCCGGCGCGCCTGGTGCCCTCGGAGGACTGACCGCTCCCCGGGCGCCCGGCGGGGCTCAGCCCCGCACGATCATCGCCTCGATCCCCGCGACCAGCGTCTCCAGCGCGAACGTGAAGTCCCGTTCGCGCATCTCCTCCACCGTGTCGCCGCCGCGGGCCTCCATGAGGTCCGCGGCGTGGTGCACCACCTCGGTCAGGTCGGGGCTCTCCGTCACCGCGCTCATGGCGTGGCGGAAGTAGTCGTCCTGGCTCAGCCCGGCCACCGCGCAGCGCTCGATGAAGCGGCCCTCGATCGTGCCGAAGCCGTACACGAACTGGAAGACGGCCGCGATCGCGCCCATCTGGCCGTGTGCGGGCAGCCCGGTCAGCCGGATCACCCGCTGCACGGCGAGCGAGAAGGCGACCGCGTGCGGGCCGATGTTGAGGAAGGTGCCGGCCAGCGGCGACAGCCACGGGTGGCGCACCAGCAGCGCCCGGTACTCGCCGGCGAGCGCCCGCAGTTGGTCGCGCCAGTCCTCGCCCGAGTCGCCGGCGGGCAGCCGCATCTCGCCGTAGGCCGCGTCCAGGGCCAGCTCCAGCAGGTCGTCCTTGGTGTCCACGTACCAGTAGACCGACATGGCCGTCACGTTCAGCTCGGCGGCCAGACGGCGCATGGAGAACTTCGGCAGCCCCTCCGCGTCCAGCAGGCCTACGGTCACCTCGGTGATCCGATCGCGGTCCAGGCCCGAGGGCTGGCCGCCGCGCGAGCCTCCGCCCCGCGGCGCCTTGCCCTCCAGCCAGACGCTGGTACGCGCCGGACGCTCCGCCCGCTGGGCTGCCTTCACCATGGCGTACCTTTCTCGACACTTCGACCTGCTCACGATGCTAGGCGCCCGGCGGCCGCGCGGGACCATGACACCTCGCCGCGACCCGTCCCGGGGCCAAGATCCCGGGCAGCCCCTGCGAGCAGTCCCCTCGCGGCCCATGCGGCAACTCCCGTGCCACCGGCGCCCGATCGGCACAGATGTGCCCCCGGACACGAGCGGTGGCCCGGGCACGCATGCCCGGGCCACCGCTTGGGACACCTCCGTCAGCCGGCGGACTTCCGGGTGAGGTCGTAGAAGGTCGACGAACCCACCGTCACCTTCTTGAAGTTCTTCTCCACCCACGTACTGATCTGCGAGCCGACATCGGACCCGCCGGTACCGCCACCGCCGCCGAACCCGCCGCCGAACCCGCCGCCGGCGATGAAGTAGTGGATCCTTCCCTGGGCCACGTACTTCTGGAACCGGGCCAACGTCGGGGCCGGGTCACTGCCGTTGAAGCCGCCGATCGCCATCACCGCGTGACCGGTGGCGAGTTGGTAGCTCGCAGCGTTCTGGGAACCGATGGACGCGGCCACCCAGGTGTAGTTCCCGGCGTCCTTCTCCAGCAGCTTCTTCGCCTCGGAACCGACGTTCGCCCCGTCGAGCAGACCGCCCGGACCGTTGCCGCCGCGCATACCGCCCTCGCCCGTGCCACCGCCGGGGAACCCGCCCTGCTGATCGCCCTGCGGGGTCCGGCCGTTCTGACCGTTCCGGCCCGGCATGCCCCCACCGGGGAACCCGCCGAAGCCGCCGCCCTGCCCGAATCCGGCCCCGCCGTTCCGGCCCTGGGCATTGCCGTCGCCGTTCTGCTGGTTCCGGCCGGGGAGTCCGCCGAAGCCACCGCGCACACCGCCACCGCCCCGGCCGCCCATCATGCTCGCGCCCGCCGGACCGGCCGTGACGATCGAACCGGTGTGGCCCTGGTTCACCGTGCTGAGGGTGTACGCCGTCGGCCCCGCGATCGAGGTCACGAAGCTCAGGCCCACGGCCGCGAGGGCGAGTTGCCGTCCGAGCCGGGTCACGAAGATCAGACCGAGGGCGCCGGTCAGACCTCCGACGAGGACGAACCACTTCAGCCACGGCAGATAGTCGGGCGTGCGGTCGAGGAGCACGTACCCCCAGGCGGCGGTCGCGGTGACGGCCGCGGCGAGCGTGAGCGACGCCCATGTCCTCGACCGCTCCTCCCACAGGACCGTGACGCCCATACCGACGAGAGCGGCCAGGTAGGGAGCCAGGGCCACCGTGTAGTACTGGTGGAAGATGCCCGCCATGTAGCTGAAGACGGCCACCGTCATGAGCAGTGAGCCGCCCCAGGCGAGGAACGAACCGCGGACCAGGTCCGTCCACCCGGCCCTCCTGGTGAGCACCAGGCCCGCGACGAAAAGGATCAGCGCGGCCGGCAGCAGCCAGGAGATCTGACCGCCGATCTCCGAGTTGAACATCCGGTCCCAGCCCGTGGTCCCCCACTGGCCCCCGCTGCCGCCGCCCATGCCCCCGACACTTCCGGTCTCGTCCCCGTTGATGCGGCCGAATCCGTTGTAGCCGAAGGTCAGCTCCAGGAAGGAGTTGTTCTGCGAGCCGCCGATGTACGGACGCGAGCTCGCCGGCCACAGCTCGACGATCGCGACCCACCAGCCGCCCGAGACGACCAGCGCGACGGTCGCGAGAGCCAGCTGCACGAGCCGCTTCCTCAGCCGCACGGGCGCGCAGACGCCGTACACGAGGGCCAGCGCGGGCAGGATCAGGAAGGCCTGCAGGGTCTTGGTCAGGAAGGCGAAGCCGACCGCCACGCCCGCCCACACCAGCCACTTGGTGCGGCCGTCCTCCAGCGCGCGGAGGACGAAGTGGACCGTCAGCGCCATCAGCAGGGCGAGCAGCGCGTCCGGGTTGTTGAAGCGGAACATCAGCGCCGCGACGGGCGTGAGCGCGAGCACGGCACCCGAGATCAGCCCGGCCGCGGGGCTGAACCTGCGCCGGACGGCCGCGTACACGACGGCCACGGTCATCACGCCCATGACGACCTCGGGAGCGAGGATCGCCCAGGAGTGGAGGCCGAAGATCCGCACCGACAGGGCCATCGGCCACAACGCCGCCGGAGGCTTGTCGACGGTGATCGCGTTGCCCGCGTCCAGCGAGCCGAAGAAGAACGCCTTCCAGGACGTGCTGCCTGCCTGGACCGCCGCCGAGTAGAAGGAGTTGGCGTAGCCCGAGGCACTCAGGTCGTACAGGTACAGCAGCGCGGTAGCGAGCAGCAGGCCGAGGAACGCGGG
This sequence comes from Streptomyces sp. HUAS TT11, assembly GCF_051553595.1. Lineage (NCBI taxonomy): Bacteria > Bacillati > Actinomycetota > Actinomycetes > Kitasatosporales > Streptomycetaceae > Streptomyces > Streptomyces sp. HUAS TT11. The sequence goes on along the minus strand of NZ_CP196184.1, from coordinate 4,772,130 downwards.
ACGCGCCCAGCGCGGGTCCCCGGGCCGGCCGCGCCGGAGCCCGCGGACCAGGGGCCCCTTCGGCTCGCCGGCCCCGGCCCCGGGGCCGGGAGCGGGGACGCCCGTCGGGCCGGGCGCGGCCGGCGGCCCCCACGCGGCGGGCCCGGCGCTCCCCGGGTGACGGGGGCGGTCGTGGTCAGTGGTCATCGTGAGTTCCTCGGATCGGTGTGCTGCGGGGGCACGGTCGCGTCGCTCCAGGAGAGGCGGTCCGCGTCGGCGCGGAACCGCGTCGTGTCGTACGGCGCCCGCGCCGGGGGCCGGGGCCGCGACGGCTGCTCATCCGGCCGGTCGCGGTGGTACCGCTCGTACGGCTGGTGCTGCTCGTCGAAGGCGGTCCTCGTCGTCGAGCAGGCGGGCGAGGAAGGCCCGTGGGCGGCGACGGGCGGCACGGGCCTGCGCGAGTCGCCGTGCGGGTCCACGAACACCCAGGCCCGGAAGAGCAGAAAGCGCAGCACCGTCGCCGCGAGGTTGGCGGCGATCAGCACGGCGAGTTCCGTGGAGTGCGGGGGGTTGTCGGTCGCCGCGTTCAGGGCGGCGAGAGAACCGCTGGTGAGGCAGAGGCCGATGGCGAAGACGACCAGGCCCTGTGCCTGGTGCCGGACGGCGCCGCCCCGGCCGTGCACCCCGAAGGTGAGCCGGCGGTTGGCCGCCGTGTTGGCGATCGCCGAGACCAGCAGGGCCAGCGCATTGGCGGTCTGCGATCCCGCGACCTGTCGGAAGAGGCTGTAGAGCACCAGGTAGACGAGGGTGGACAGAGCACCGACCGCGCAGAAGCCGACGAGTTGGCGGGCCAGGCCCCGCGGCACGTCCGCGATCTCCCGGTCCCGCGGATCGTCACCGAAGGGCCGTGCGAGCCGGTCGAGTGGAAGCGAACCGCCGGCCAGCGCCCTGCCGATCCGCCACACGCCCTTGAGGTCCTCGGTCGCGGTCCTCACGATGTGCACCGTGGAGTGGGGATCGTCGACCCAGTCGACCGGCACCTCGTGGATGCGCAGACCCGCGCGCTCGGCGAGCACCAGCATCTCGGTGTCGAAGAACCATCCGGTGTCCTCCACCAGCGGCAGCAGCGCCTGGGCCACATCACGGCGGATCGCCTTGAAGCCGCACTGCGCGTCCGAGAAGCGGGCCTGCAGCGAACCGCGCAGAACGAGGTTGTAGGCGCGGCTGATGAGCTCGCGCTTGGGACCGCGCACGACGCGGGAGGTTCGGGCGAGCCGGGAACCGATCGCCAGATCGGAGTGGCCCGAGATCAGCGGAGCCACCAGCGGCAGCAGCGCGTTGAGGTCGGTGGACAGGTCCACGTCCATATAGGCGAGGATCGGGGCGTCGGAGGCGGACCAGACGGTGCGCAGGGCGAGCCCGCGGCCCTTCTGCTCCAGCCGGAAGGAGCTCACCTCCGCGATCTCCGCCGCCAGCCGCGCGGCCACCCGGGGGGTGGTGTCGGTGGAGGCGTTGTCCGCGATCGTGATGCGGAACGCGTACGGGAACGTGCGCCGCAGATGCTCGTACAGTCCGAGCACGCACGGCCGGAGGTCCTTCTCCTCGTTGTAGACGGGGATCACTACGTCCAGGACAGGCGTACCGGCGTCGCCGGCCGGGAGGTGCTCCCGCGTCGGCAGGGTGCCGGGAGAAGAGTCGGTTCGCATGGCACCGACTCTTCTCAAGCGCCCTGTCGCACCCGTGTGGTGGTGCTGTGGTGCGCCTGTGAGTGCGGTTGCGCGCCCGTTTCGTCAGCGGGCGCCGGCCCGTACGGGGTGAGCGCCGGGACGTGCACGGTGAAGACCGTCCGTCCCGGGGCGCTGTCGACCGTGACGGCACCGCCGTGCGCGGTGACGACGGCCTGCACGATGGCGAGGCCGAGTCCCGTCGAGCCGGTGGACCGGGAGCGTGCCGAGTCGCCGCGGGCGAACCGCTCGAAGACACGCGGCAGCAGTTCCGGGGGGATGCCCGGGCCGTCGTCCTGCACGTCCACGCACAGCCACGGCCCTCGCCGCTGCACACGTGCGGTGACCGTCGTACCGGGCGGGGTGTGCGTGCGGGCGTTGGCGAGCAGATTGACGAGCACCTGCTGCAGCCGTGCGGCGTCGACGGACGCCGGCGCGGGCTCGTCGGGCAGTTCCAGCCGCCAGTTGTGATCGCGTCCGGCCGCGCGCGCGTCGCTGACGGTGTCCACGACCAGCGGCACCAGATCGGTCTGCTCGAACCGGAGCGGCCGTCCCGCGTCGAGTCGGGCGAGCAGCAGCAGGTCCTCGACGAGCAGGGTCATCCGATCGGCCTCGGACTCGATCCTGGCGAGGGCGTGCCGGGTGTCCGGGCCGGTCTGCTCCCGCCCGCGTCTGGTCAGCTCGGCGTACCCGCGGATGGAGGCGAGCGGGGTGCGCAGTTCGTGGCTGGCGTCCGCGACGAACTGCCGCACACGCATCTCGCTCTGCTGCCGCGCGTGCAGGGCGCCGTGGACGTGGTCGAGCATGCGGTTGAGCGCGGCCCCCACCCGGCCGACCTCGGTGTGCGGATCGGTCTCCGACTCCGGTACCCGCTCGTCGAGGGTCACCTCGCCGGTGTGCAGCGGCAGTTCGGAGACCCGGGTGGCGGTGGCGGCGACTTTGCGGAGGGGACGGGTGGCGATGCCCACGAGGACGTGGCCGGCGATGCCGGCGGCCACGAGGCCCGCGGCGGTGACGCTCGCCTCGACCACGACGAGGGTGTTGACGGTGCTGGTGACGTCGGCGGTGGACAACCCGATGTAGAAGTTGCCGTGGGTTCCCTCCACATAGGTGACCCGGTACTCGCCGAGGCCCGGGATGTCGACGGAGTGGATGCCCCGCTTCGGCACGGAGGAGAGCGCGGCGGCCTGGGACGAGTTCAGTGCTCTGGCGACCATGCCCTTGAAGCCGCCGCTGCTGTCGTTGCGCGACTCGGCCACGGCCGCCTTGACGATCCCGCCGCGCGAGTCGACGACGGCGGCGACCGACCCCGGCTGCGCCCCACCCCGGGTGACGATGAAGTCCAGCTTGTCGTCCGTGGACTCGCCCGTGCCCGTGGAGTCCGCCACGGCCGGGGCGCCGGACGGGACCGCCGAGCCGCCGGGAGCGGGTGGCTCCCCGTCGCCGAGCGCACCCCTGGGCAGCCCCGCGGCGCGCCGGCCGGCCTCGGTGACCTGGGCGTCCTTCTGCTGATCCAGATGCCGGCTCAGCGCGATCGTGGTCACGGTGCTGATCACCGAGCACACCACGGCGATCAACGCCACCGCCGAGACGACGAGCCGTGTCCGCAGTGTGCGCGGCTGTCGCCCCCGCTTCTGCGTACGCGGCCGTCGCCGTGTGCTCATGAGACGGCGGGCTTGATCAGATAGCCGGCGCCGCGCCGCGTGTGGATCATCGGTTCACGCCCGGCGTCGATCTTCCGCCGCAGGTACGAGATGTAGAGCTCGACGACGTTGGCCTGCCCGCCGAAGTCGTAGGACCACACACGGTCCAGGATCTGCGCCTTGCTGAGCACCCGTCGCGGGTTGCGCATCAGGAAGCGGAGCAGTTCGAACTCGGTGGCGGTCAGGTGAATGCCCTGGCCGGCCCGCGACACCTCGTGGCTGTCCTCGTCGAGGGTGAGGTCACCGACGACGAGCACGGAGTCGGAGCGGCGGTCGGCGGCACCGGACCGCCGGATCAGCCCACGCAGCCGGGCCACGACCTCCTCGAGGCTGAACGGCTTGGTGACGTAGTCGTCGCCGCCCGCGGTCAGCCCCGCGATCCGGTCCTCGACGGCGTCCTTGGCCGTGAGGAAGAGCACCGGCACGTCCGGCAGTTCGCGCCGCAGCCGGCCCAGGACGGTCAGCCCGTCCATGTCCGGGAGCATCATGTCCAGGACCACGGCGTCGGGCCGGAACTCGCGGGCGCTCTGCAGGGCGCCCTGTCCGTCACCCGCGCTGCGGATCTGCCAGCCCTCGTAGCGAAGGGCCATGGACAGCAGTTCGGTGATGGACAGCTCGTCGTCCACCACCAGCACACGGACGGGGCTCCCGTCCGGCCTCAGCAGTTCGGTGCGCCCCTGGGGCGAGGTCGTGGTCATGGTGGACACCTTGTCGAGGTCCTCTGAGAGGGCCCTTTCGTCAATCTGTGATTTCCCTGAGAAACGCACAGGTGCCTCTCAGGCAACTCCTGGGAAGGCCGGGGACCGACCTGGCCTCCGGGCCCGCGACCTCCCCGTGAGGGCGGACTCGAGCCGGGGGCCGGCGGGACCGCGTCCTCAAGAACCTGTGCGTGGCCCAGGAGATGACGGTGGCTCGGAAGAGGACCCGCAAGGGACGGGCTCAGTCCCGCGGCCGCCGGAACGTATCGCTGCGCTCGACTCTGGCGACGTGCAGCGTGTACGCCTCGTACCACTGCGCGCGTCCTTGCTTCTGCGCCGTACGGTGCTCCGGATCGCTCCGCCAGGCCTCGATGGCGGCCAGGTCCCGGAAGTACCCGACGGTGATCGAGAGTCCGCCCGGGGTGTGGGCGTGGTCCATGCCCAGATACCCGGGGACGTCCCTGACCAGTTCCTCCATCCGCTCGGCGGTCTCTGCGTATCCGTTGTCCCCCTCGGTGTACACGGAGGTGAACACCACGGCGTAGTACGGCGGTTCATGGGCGGCGACAGGCGCAATGGGGTGATCGCTCATGTCATCACGATCAGTCGTGTCCGTGCCGCCCGTCCAGCCTCTTGCCGTACGGGGTCCGAAAGGTGTCCGCCTTTTGACCGTCCCACGGCGGCGGACCGGTCCTGGGCGGTCAGAACAACCCGTCCTGCACGTCCGTGTCCACCGACTTGCGTACGGGTACGGACACTTCGTCGCGTCCGGCGGCCGTCAGCTCCCACCCGGTCATCAACCGTGTGTCCAGGACCAGAAGCCCCCGCGCGGTCGCCAGATGGAGATCGGGCCCGGCGACGGCCCGCACCTGCCCGCTCACCGTGCCGCCGGCGGCGAGCTCGCTCACCACGCCGTCCGCACGGGGCAGCCCGTCGAGCCCGAACACACCGCTGTGGTCGACGGCGCGGAACGGCGCCCGCTCCAGCGACTCCGGCCAGCCGTCGAGCGCCACGGCCCGCTTGTGCAGTTCGGCCAGCTCGGCGACCCGCTCGTCGAGGGGCGGCAACCCCGCCCGCACCGCGCGCTTGCCGGCGTAGGGAATCCGGTCCGGCACCCGGAGCGCGGCCCGCAGCAGCTCCTCCGTACGCCGCGCCGCCATCAGCGGTCCGCACCCCAGCAGGCTGAAACAGACGGCGCCCTGTTCGAGGAGCCGCGCCGAGCCGCGCTCGGCCGCGGTGATCCCGACCTTGACCATGCCGGGCCCGAACCAGGCGAGATACACCCGATACGGCCGCGGGTCGTCGGCGACGGTGTCGGCGGCGACGGAGTGCGCACGGTCGAGGCGGGCGCACTCCTCGCATCGCGCACCGGTGCTCCGCCCGGCCACCTCGGCCAGGACCGGACAGGCGTGCCCACGGGCCCCCACACATGTGCGCACACCGGTCGGCAGGACGGCGAAGGCCACACGCTTGCCCCGCGCGAGAGAGCTGCGGCGCCCGCCCTCCCACGCCAGCTCGGGCCCGCCGTCACCCCACCGCAGCCCCGTACATCTCCACACCTGAGTCATCGCTTCCGAGCCTAGGCGTCACCACCGACAGCGGCGGGTCCCGGCGGATGCGCGAGCGCCGCCGTTCAGCGAACGAACCGGCCCCGATCCCCGAGAGCGGAGTCCGCCGCGGCCGTGCCGTAACGCGCCTCCCGCCGCTCCGAACGCAGGCGCAGCCAGGCGAGCGCGCATCCGATCCCGGCCAGCAGCGCGGGAACGGCCGTCTCCACCACCAGCGAACCGACCCATTCGGGGTTCATCCTCCGCGTCAGGCCGCTGGTGTACTGGCAGGTGGCCTGCGGCGGGAAGAAGCTGTACGCCAGGGTCCGCGGTGCATCGGTCCCCCAGTCCGCTCCCGCGGAGCAGACCGACGCCGGTCCGGTGAACAGCTTCCACCCGGCCAACGCGTAGAACATGAGGAAGACGGAGCCGGTGACGAAGAAGGCGGTCGCCGTGCGCCGCAGCTTTCGGCCCCTCGTCGTCGGCACCACCAGATCGCTGCCGAGCCGCGGTTCGAACCACTCCGCGATCAGCGCCACGACCAGGCAGACGGCAAGGGCCAGCAGGCTGAGCCAGAGCAGCGTGCCGAGCACTCCCGTCCCCCCGACGGAGGAGACGTCTCCACGCTCGAACTCGCAGACGGTCGCCGGAGGAAACGCCTGTTCCCGCACCCGCAGCAGCCGGCCCGGTCCCCGGATCAGCCCGTGATTGCACCGCTCGTCGAATTCGAGCATGCCGAGCAGGGCCACTGCGCAACCGACCACGAGAGCGCCGAACGAGATGCCGGCCCCCGCCCACAGACCGCTCGTCCGGTAGCTGCCATGCGTGCGTACGTTCGGCATCCGCGCACATTAACCGACCGCTTCGGTGGACGGCCCGGAAACAGGACCGGAGCGGGCCGGAAAACTCGCCGCCCGTGCCGACGACGGCGACCGTACGGGTCACCGCGCGCACACTCGACGAGGAGGTCCACCGTCTCCAATTCATCGTCATTTACACTCACGCCGTGACACAGCGTGGTGACATGGTGAGAAGTGTGATCGAAGCGCTGCGTAGCCCGCGGCGCCACTTTGTGCTCGGCGCAGCACTGCTCGTCGCGCTCGTCGCGCAGACAGCCGCGCTCGTGGCCCAGCATGTGCAGATCGACGACCTGCAGGCACAGCACATCGACCTCCAGGCGCACTCCGTCGAGTCCTGCCCCTCCGGTCCGCCCGGCCCCACCGGCCCCACCGGCCCCATCGGCCCGCCGGGCAAGGACGGCAGGGACGGCAGGGACGGCAGGGAGGGACAGGACGGACAGGACGGTCAGAACGGACGGGACGGGCGGGACGGACATGACGGCAAGGACGGGAAGGACGGGGAAAACGCCGCCGCCGCGCCGACATCGAACGAGACCCAGGACGACAGTGGCGACAGCGACGACAGCGACGACGACAGAGCCCTCCCGGCCAGTCCTTCCGCCACGCCCTGAAACGTGTTCAACCCGTGCGTGACCGCACGGGGATCACCGCGGTCGCACACGGCAACCTCCGACGAACCGCAACACCAGCAGGAGCATCACCCGAACCGGTGACCAGTGGGCCGTCCCGCGTCGGGAACACGGCCCCGTGAACTCGCTACGGAGTGTAATGGGTTGCGTGAGTAGCGTAAAAGAAGCGCTGCGAAGGCCGCGGCGTGAGCTTGTGCTCGGCGCATCAGTGATCGTCGCGCTCGTCGCGCAGACAACTGCGATCGTCGCCCACCAAGTGCAGATCGACGATCTGCGGGCACGGCACATCGACCTCCAGGGACACCTTGTCGACTCCGTCTCCCCTGGGCCGCCCGGCCCCTCCGGCCTCCCTGGCCCGACCGGTCCCACCGGCCTGCCGGGCAAGGACGGCAGGCCTGGACGGGACGGGAGACGTGGTCACCGGGGTGACAGGGGTGATACGGGAAGGAGAGGGAAGGACGGTGCGAGCGGGCAGAACGGCCTCACCGGGTCGCTGATCGAGACCCACCGGAAGAGGTCCGACCGTTGCAGGACCGGACGGGGACACCGGCAGTTGCCCACGGCACACCCGACGAACTGCGGCCCCGGCGCGAGTGCCGGCCGATCCGGTGGCCCGTCGGCTTCGCCCCGTGCCGGGATCCGGGCCGAGGGCCCGGAGTCGACGCCGCGACCCGCTCCTGAGGCCGGCGGAGGGACTTCGGGACCCTGGCGTCACCGGTCCTGGACTCCCCACGCCGATGAACCCGGCGGAGCTCCCACAACGGGCTCGGCCACGGCATGGCAGCAACCGGCCCTCCCTCGGCCCGTGTACGGGTCGCTCGGTCCGCTCGCGCTGCCGCATCCGTGACGGTGACGGTACGGCGCCCGGCCCCTGGCCGACCTCCTTGCCCGTCGACGTCCCACGACCCGGCGCGCACCGCCATCGGCAAGCTGTCCGGCTCCATGGGCGGTACCGGCCAACGCGGTTGCCGTACTTCGCCGCTGCACGGCCCCGAACTGCCGGAGGCCCCGGATCACTCCGGGGCCTCTGCTCCGTGTGCACCGGGGACCTACGGGGATCCGCCGGCTCGTCCGCGTATGGCGGCGTGGCGCCGTGCGGGGGTGTGCGCCCCTGTTGATGTCGGCTGCTGATGTCACACAACAGACCTTGGAACTGTGGCGTCCACCTGCGGCAGGCGCCGAACGGACGACGGCGCCGTACTGCAGCGCCTCCTCGACGCGGCCCGCGGCGGCGCCCGCCGACACCAGCACGATCATGGAAGTCCTCGGCCGCAGCTCGATCCGCGCGACCATGGACAGCTGCACGTTCGTACGGCTCGACTCACAGCGCCCGGCCTTCGACCGCGCCCGGGGGACGCCCTGAGAGGCAGCAGCAGCCCGGACGGTGATGACGGTCCGGCCGGTGTCCCCGTAAGCGACTAACGCCTTTTCAAGTGTCGGTCCAGGAGCGCCCGAAGCCGGTCCACATCGGCGTGCTCCCGGGCTCCCCTCTTGGGCACTACCGTGACACTGGTCGCGCGGTCACCGCCCAGCAGCACGAAGAGGCCGGGTGTCTCCAGAAACTCCCGGAACACCGTCCAGTCGATGGTCGAGGACGCCCGCTCGCCGGTGGTGACCGTGCCGCGGTCGTCGGCCACCATGCGGCACTGCCCGTACGCCTCCATGACGCTGGACATCCGCTGGGCCATGGTGCGCAGCCCCCGTACCGTGCCCCAGGACACGGCTGCCACGCAGACCACCAGCGTGAGGATCCACACGGGCAGCGTGCCCTGCTGAAGCGTCGAGAAGACGGCCACTGCGACAACCGCCATCAGCGGCCCCATGAGCACCTGGGCCCGGCCCGCCGGCGTCCGACGGGCTCGCGCACGGAGCGCCTCCTCGAAGTCCGCGGCGGTCAGCCGGTAGACGAACTCCACGGCCGTACCACGGTCCGTGTCCTGATCCGCGGAGTCCCCACCCCTGATGTTCATGAGCGGGGATCCTAGCGAGGGGATCTCGGCCGGATCAGAGCCGTCGTACCAAGATCCGTTGAACACTCCTGGTCCACTTCGGAACGCGGTTGCCGTCAAACACTGCCGTCAAGCAAAAACCAGAGGCCCCGTGGATCTCTCCACGGGGCCTCTGGTCCGATGTGCACTCGGCAGGATTCGAACCTGCAACCTTCTGATCCGTAGCTCTATAGAGATCGGTCAACGTGGGCCATAGAGGCCGTCGTTCGATCTATCCGAGTGGCTGTCGGTCATGGCCGGTTGCTGGGGTTGCTGTACTTCGTTGCTGTACCGAAACCTCCGCGCATGGGTGCGCCGTGTCTGGCGTCGTGTGTGCCGAGTCTCTGCTTCTTGTCGTGTCTGCTGTTGTGGTGGTGCGGCTTTTCGCAGTGTTTACCACGTTTGATGGTGGTGGGGTCGATGGCGGTGTTGGTGTCGGGGGTGCTGCCGCCTCCGGTGACCGTGACTGTGTTGGTGACCCGCTCCGGTGCTCTGCAGGACGCTTTGGCCGTGAGCGTAATGGTCGGGTAGCTGCTGCCGGAGGATGCGAGGGTGTCGCTGCGGGTGCAGGTGAGTGTGGCCAGGGTGCAGGCCCATCCGGTACCGGTGAGCGAAACGGGGGTCAGCCCGGTGGGCAGGGTGTCGGTCACGGTGACGGTGGTGCCGTTGGTCGGGCCGGTGCCGTGGTTGGTGACCGTGATGCTGTAGGTGTTCTTCTTGCCCTGAACGAACGCGCCGTGGTGGGTCTTGGTGACGGTCAGGGAGGGGAGCGGCGTGATGGCCACACCGTTCGGGCCGTTGCTGACGGGGATGGTGTCGGTGACCGTGTTCGTGGCCGTGTCGATCACCGACACCGTGTTCGAGTTCCGATTGGCGACGTAGGCGTGGCTGCCGTCGGGGGTGATGGCCACAAAGGCCGGGCCAGCGCCGACGGTGATGGTGTCGGTGACCGTGTTCGTGGCCGTGTCGATCACCGACACCGTGGTCCCCCCGAAATTGGTGACGTAGACCCGGGCGCCGTCGGGGGTAATGGCCATCTCGACCGGGAAGATGCCGACGGGGATGGTGGCGGTCACCGTGTTCGTGGCCGTGTCGATCACCGACACCGTGTTCGAACCCTGATTGGCGACGTAGGCACGGGTGCCGTCGGGGGTGACCTCCACACCGGTCGGGCTGTTGCCGACGGGGATGGTGGTGGTGACCGTGTTCGTGGCCGTGTCGATCACCGACACCGTGCCCGAGCCGCCGTTGGTGACGTAGGCGCGGGCGCCGTCGGGGGTAATGGCCACACCGGACGGGAAGATGCCGACGGGGATGGTGGTGGTGACCGTGTTCGTGGCCGTGTCGATCACCGACACCGTGCCCCCCGAAGCCTGATTGGCGACGTAGGCGTGGGTGCCGTCGGGGGTGATGGCCACATCGATCGGGCTGTTGCCGACGGGGATGGTGGCGGTGACCGTGTTCGTGGCCGTGTCGATCACCGACACCGTGCCCGAGTTGAAATTGGTGACGTAAGCGCGCGTGCCGTCGGGGGTGACGGCCACAGCGAACGGGCGGGCGCCGACGTTGATGGTGGCGGTGACCGTGTTCGTGGCCGTGTCGATCACCGACACCGTGTGCGACCCCTCACTGGTGACGTAGGCGTTCGGCGTGGGGGCGGCCGCCTGCGCCGGGGCCGCCGCGGCCAGGACTGGCAGGGACAGTCCCGCGAGCATGGCCAGGACCCTCATGACCAGCCGCAAGATGCCCGGGCGTGGCCCGGGCCTGCTCCGGTCCGATACCGGGCCGCATTGCGGCCCGGGCTGCTTGCCCGCATGTGGGATCACGAACGCCTCGCTTCGTCAGGAAGGGCGGCCGCGACCGGACATCACCGTCGGCGCCGACAGCGCACCGCAGCCACACACGAAATGTGACCGCTCGTCACTCTATGTATCTCGTTGTGGATGGGGCGGCCAGCACTCCGCAACCAAGGCGCCAGGCCAAGCGGTTGGGCGCACGCCGCATACGACCCGATCGACCGACCGTCAGATCAGAGCGTCTCCGTGCCCGTATGAGCTGCACAGGAGTGTCGCGCGGGACTTGCGCCAATTGCGCGTCGGCCGCGCTGAGTGCAGTTCGAGGTCGATATCCATGCACGCATCCTCGCTGCCGCCCGCTCCTTCACCCACCACTCTCCCCAGCTCCCATCCCGTATGCCGTCGACCCACACACCGTGGAGCGGGCGTGGTTCATGGCGTCCAGGTGGAGCGCCCTACTGGACGAACGACCTGGACCCCATGGGCCGCGTCTGCTCGGCTCTGCCTGGGCCGATGGCGTACGGGATGGGAGCACCCCACGCACGCTCCTACGGACCCGCGGGCGGGAACGGCGCCCCCTCCATCCCGGTGCCGGCCGATCCCCCGCCGGAGGCATTGTCTTGACCGTAGGCCGCTCTATGCGGTGATCGACTCATGGCCTTCGGCCCTATCCACGTGTGGGCGTGCGTCGGCGCAGCGCGGGCGGAGCGGGCCGGAGGCAGGAGCGTCGCCCGCAGCGGAGCCGGGAAGCGCGCCCGGCGGAGCGGAGCGCAGCCGGGTGCCTTGATGAGGTAGAGAAACCTGTAACAAGATCGCCTAAATGCATCGCCTAAATGCAGGGCAGACGGTCTGTTCGGCGTTCGGAGCCAACCGGGTGAAGGGCATACAGGCGCCAACCTGCCTGACTTCTAACAGCATTGACTGACCAGGCCACGCTTGGCTCGTCCCCGATCTACGCCCAGGCCCTGGCCGGCACCCTCGTTGACCGCGGTCATGATCCTTGGCGGCGAGGCATGCCACCGTCTGTCTTGGACCACCAGCGGCCCAACGAGGAACTAGTTTCGCCCGTTTGCCGACACCGCGAATGCACTGCGAAAACCTGACGGCATTTCAGTATGGGCCCGTGTCAAGAACCCGGAATGACTGCACGGCTCTCTGAGACATCGCCCAGGAAGGTAGGAACGTACGTGAAAGTCCGACTCAGACGGGAAAGTGGATCCCCAGGTCTGATCTCCCGGTTGCTGTTCGCGATGCTGCTGGCGCCCCTGTTTGCCCTGACGCCCACGCTCGCGAACGCCCAGGGCGTATGGCTGACGTTGCCTCACCTGAACACCGCCCGCCAAAGCCTGGCGGGGGCCACGGCGCCCTGCCCGAAGGGTGTCGCGGGGCTGAGTGGGACCTGCGTGTATGCGATCGGCGGCAACGACGGAACCGGCGTTGTAGGAACCGTGGAGGCGTACAGTCCCGCTACAAACAGGTGGGTGGCCCTGCCCTCGATGCCCACCGCCCGCCAAAGCCTGGCGGGGGCCGCCGCTCCCTGTCCAAAGAGTGTCGCGGGGCTGAGTGGAACCTGCGTGTATGCGATCGGCGGCACCGATGGCGCCCAACCGTCTCCTAACCAGCTCAACACGGTTGAGGCGTACAGCCCCGCCACAAACGCGTGGGTGACCCTGCCCCCCATGCACTCCACCCGTGACGGCCTTGCCGGAGCGACCGCGCCCTGTCCAAAGGGCGTGGCAGGGCTGAGCGGAACCTGCGTGTACGCGGTCGGCGGCGCCAACCGCAGCGCAGGAGCCACGCAGTTGAACACGGTGGAGGCGTACAGCCCGGCCACGAACTTGTGGGTGACGTTGCCCTCGATGCCCACCGCCCGCACCGCCCTCGCGGGGGCGGCCGCGCCCTGCCCGCAGGCGGTTGCTGGAGGCGGAAGTGATACGCCCCGCGAGCCCGGCGGGCGACGCAGAGCAGACCCTGATACCGAGGAAAGAAACGAGACCTGCGTGTACGCCTACGGCGGCTTTCCCGGCGGCGGTGCCCCTGATGATCTGCATCGCGCGGCGGAGACCTACGTTCCCACGGCTAATGTCTGGGCGACGTTGCCCTTGATGCCCACCGCCCGCCAAGACCTGGCGGGGGCCGCCGCGCCCTGTCCGAGGGCCGCGACGCAGACGTGCGTGTACGCGGTCGGCGGCATTGACAATGGCGTGGCTCTCGGCACATTGGAGGCTTACATTCCCACGGCCAATGTCTGGGCCACACTGCCCTCGATGCCCACATCGCGCTTTGCGCTAGCAGGGACAGCCGCGCCGTGCCCCGACGACTTGGACCGGACGTGCGTCTACGCCATTGGTGGCCGCAGCGACGGAGTCCTCCCCCAGGACACGGTGGAGGCCTTCGACATCGAAAAGTGACGCCAGCCCGGACCCTGAAGGCGGCGTCCCGGCTAATTCCGGGCGCCGCCGAGCCGGACATCACTGACCCCGCCCGGAACGCAGGACTGTAGCCCCACAGGTTCAGGAAGCCTCGTCGAGGCCTACGGCACGAAGAACCGCACGACAGGCTAGGAACCGGAAAGCATCAACTGACACAGGTCCGTCAAAGCTCAACTGATCCTAGACATGCGCGGGGTCACGCGTCGAAGTCGTACTCCAGGATGTAGGAGGCGGCATCGAGTGTCATCTCGTTGATCTCGACGGGGCGGCCTTCGTCTGCGAATGCAGTGCGGCAGATGAGGATGACGGGAGTGCCCGCGGAGATGCTCAGCTGTGCCGCTTCATGCTTCGAGGGCATTCGCGAGCGGATCTCCTCGCGGAAGTGCACTGGCTTGTAGCCGAGTTCGGCAAGCCGTGCATACGTTCCGCCGGGACCCGTGTCTTCCTGAGTGATCGCGGACCCTGCGACCACCGACGTGGGCAGGTAGCTCGTCGCGAGCAGGACGGGCTTCCCGTCCAGGACGAACCGTCGACGCCTCACGCAGACGCTGTCTTCCTCGGCCAGACCGAGGACCAGACCGAGGCGCTCGGGAGGCTCCTCCTCGGACACCGTCACCTGATCCACAACTAGTGCACGGCTCTCGACGTCGGCAGACCAGATAGAGCGGCCACTTCCCCACTGCTCCTGCGACAGACGCTGGATGCCCCGGCGCCGCCTCGGCGCCCTGCGCCAGGTCCGCGCCGACTACCGCGCCACCCAGCAACGCGCCGCCCTCGGCCTGCCCGACCCTGACGACGACCCCGAGGCAACGACGCTCACCCTCGCCCACTGGGCCTACGCCGGACACGGCCACACCCCCGGCGAATCCTGGCTCGCCGCCACCATCCACCGCGACCTCGCACAGAGCCGCGAACTCGCACGAGAAGCCCTGCACAACCAACTTGCCTGGGAGGACAGCGCAGTATGACCACCACAGTGATCCAATCGAAGTGGCACACCACGGCAGAGGTCGCGGTCATGCTGGGCTTCGGGCTCTCCAAGACCAAGATGCTGGTCCTCACAGGAGAGATCCGCTCGGTGAAGATCGGCCGCAACCGGCGCATCCTGCCGGACTGGGTTGACGAGTACATCAAGCGCGTCACCTCCGGAGCGGAGGCGACGTCGGCATGAGCGGCAAGCGCGCCAATGGGGAAGGCTCGATCTACCCCTACAAGAACGGCTTCGCCGCCTACGCCTGGGTGGGCACCCCGGAGGGCAAGCGCAAGCGGAAGTACGTCTACGGCAAGACCCGAGAAGAAGTCCACGACAAGTGGATCAACCTGCATGCCGAAGCGAAGAAGGGACCGGTTGCCACCCGGCACCGCACCCTCGCCGTGTTCCTCGCGTACTGGCTCGAAGACATCGTTAAGCCCAACCTCGCGCCGCTGACGTACGTCTCCTACGAGGGGGCAGTGCGGCTCTACATCAACCCGCACCTCGGCTCGAAGCGGCTCGACAAGCTGACCGTCCGGGACGTCCGTGAGTGGATCAACAAGCTCATCGTCACCTGCCAGTGCTGTGCGCAGGGCAAAGACGCCAAGCGTCGACCGGCTCAGCAGCGTTGCTGCGCGATCGGTGGGTGCTGCGAGGCGCACGCTTCCCGGCGAGTCGTCCAGGCGGCCCGCGATGCCCTCCGTGCGGCCCTAACCCATGCCGTGTCCGAAGAGGAGATCGGTAAGAACGTCGCTTCTCTGGTCAAGGTCCCCAAGCCACGGCGTCGCCGGATCAAGCCCTGGTCGGTCGCCGAAGCCGGTCGATTCCTCGCCGACTGCGCCGCACGCGACGACCACCTCTTCGCGGCGTGGATGCTCGTGCTCTGCCTCGGCCTGCGCCGTGGTGAGGTCCTGGGACTCACCTGGAAGTCGATCGACTTCGACACCGGCGAGATCTACGTGGATCACCAGATCCAGCGGGCCGGGCGGCAGATCCTGCACAGGGAGACCAAGACCGAGGAGTCCGACGACTTCCTTCCGGTGCCGGCGCTCTGTCTCAAGGCGCTCCGGATGCGTCGTGCCCAGCAGGCCGGCGACCGGAAAGCCGCCGGGGAGCTGTGGCAGGGCACGCACGATCTCGTCTTCACGACGAAGTACGGCACCCCGATCGAGCCGGGCAACCTCACCCGTATGTTCGCCCTGCGCGCCCGTCGCGCCGGCCTCCGCCTCATCCCGCTTCGGAACACCCGGCACACGTGCAGCTCGCTCCAGGTGGCGCTCAAGGTGCACCCCAAGGTGGCCCAGCGCATCCTGCGGCACTCACAGATCGCCATGACGATGGAGGTCTATGCGGAGGCGAGCGAGGAGGAAGTGCGGGCCGCGATCGGCAAGCTGTCGGATGCCATGGACGGCGCCGGTTAGAGCGGTTGCTGTACTTCGCTGCTGTACGCCCCTGAAACGCAAGAGGCCCCGGATCTCTCCGGGGCCTCTCACCTGTGTGCACTCGGCAGGATTCGAACCTGCAACCTTCTGATCCGT
The DNA here is from genome assembly GCF_051553595.1 of Streptomyces sp. HUAS TT11. NCBI lineage: Bacteria > Bacillati > Actinomycetota > Actinomycetes > Kitasatosporales > Streptomycetaceae > Streptomyces > Streptomyces sp. HUAS TT11. Next base: position 4,756,263 of record NZ_CP196184.1, on the reverse strand, counting down.
AGTCAGATGCTCTATCCGTTAAGCTACGAGTGCTTGTTCTTCTGTTTCTTCTCCGCCGCTCCCGGCCCTTGCGGCCCGCTCGCGGCGACAGGAAGAACATTACATGACTGCCGCCGCCATGTGAAATCCGTTTGGCGAACCCCTTGTGACCTGCGGAAACGCCATATCCGGCGGATACGCACGGCCCCCCTTGACAGCCCTGGGGAACACCGAAGCCCCGGCCGTACGGACCGGGGCTTCGGTGATCGAACGCGGAGGCGGAGGGATTTGAACCCTCGATGGGCTTTAAGGCCCAAACCGCATTAGCAGTGCGGCGCCATAGACCGGACTAGGCGACGCCTCCAGCACAACCGCTCCCGCGCGAGCGCGAGTGGTGCGTGCAGATGATGACACAGCCGAGCGGGGTGTCACCAATCGACCCCTACGGTACTAGGCGGAAAGGCCGCAGGGCAAAGCACTGGGCCGCGAACCGCACCGCGGATCCGGAGGCGGCGCCCCGAGGCCCGACTCCCGCCGCGTCCGCCCGGCCGCGTCCCGCGCGGCGGCCCCGCCGGCCTCCCCTACGCCGGGTCCTGCAAGCGGGCGGGAGGACCACGGCCGGCGCAGCGGGCGCAACCGTCCCCGGCCGCCGCCGTTAGTCCCGGCATGGTCCAGTTCACCTCACGCGGCATGGCTCTCGGTGCCGTCCTCCTTCTCTCCGCGGCCGCGGCACCCGCCACCGCGCATGCCCACGGCCGCGGACCCGTCCCCGGTGGTGACCGGCTCGTGGTCAGCGTGCGCCACGCGGGACGGGCCGACGGGACGTACGTACTGCGCTGCCATCCCGGCCTCGGCAGCCACCCGGACCCCGTCCGCGCCTGCCGCACGCTCGACAGACGGACCGTCTGGGGCCGGGACCCCTTCGCTCCGGTACCGCCGCGCAGTCTGTGCACGATGCAGTACGGCGGCCCGGCGACCGCGCACGTCACCGGGGTCTGGGCCGGACGGCCGGTCGACGCCCGCTACAGCCGCGGCGACGGCTGTCAGATGTCCCGCTGGGACGACCTCGTGCCCGTACTGCCGGACGTTCGTTCGCAGAATCCGCCCCGGCGGATCGCCGCCGGGGCGGGGCGGCGTCACGGGTGATACGCGGGTTCCGCCCGTCGACCTGCGCGGTCACAGGTTCTGCGAGAGTTCCGCGTGCGACCTCCCTCTCATCCGGCGCCGCAGGCTGGGTCTCTGCCCGTAGAATCCCTCCCGTGACACGCTGGGGGCCGATTGGCAAGATGGCCTCCGCGGTCGGCAAGGTGCGGTAACAGGGAGGAAGCGTCTCGTGAGCAGCAGGCCATCCCGAGGCGCTGCTCGCCTCGCTGCCATACTGGATGCCCTTCCTGACGCATTGGTGCTGGTCAACGCCAACGGAACGGTCGTCAACGCCAACACCATCGCCCTCGAGGCCTTCGAGACGCCCGGGACCGCTCTGGTCGGGCGCGGGCTGCTCGATCTGCTGCCCCACTTCGACTCGCGGCTGATCCCCGGGTCCATGCGCCAGCCCGATTCCCTCGATGCCAACGGCCGGACCAAGCCGACGCGGATGATCGCCCGCCGCACGGACGGCAGCGAGTTCCCCGTCGAGGTCACGAGCGCCAACCTCGAGGACGGCCGACAGGCGTACGACGGCCACGGCTACACCGGCGACGAGCTGCTGATGCTCGTGGTCCGCGATCTGTCCGGCACCGTCGACACCGAGGCCGAACTCGCCCGCTCGCAGCGGCAGACCGAGATGATCCTGCGCGCCGCGGCCGAGGGCGTGGTGGGCACGGACACCGACGGCCGGGTCGTGCTCGTCAACCCGGCCGCGGCCCAGATCCTCGGTTACCGCGCCAGCGACCTGGGCGGCAAGGAGCTGCACACCCTCGTACTGCACTCACGCGAGGACGGCTCCCCCTTCCCGTACACCGAGTCGCCGCTGCACGACACCCTGCGCTCCGGGCGCAAGCACCGGGTGCGCGGGCAGGTGCTGTGGTCCAAGAGCGGGGACAGGGTCCCGGTCGATCTGACGACCGCGCCCGTGCGCGACGGCGACCAGCTCGTCGGCGCCGTCATGACGTTCACCGACCGGCGCCCGTTCGACACGCTCGCGGCGGAGAAGGAAGAGTCCCTCAAGCAGCACGAGCAGGAGCTCGATCGGCTCGCCGAGGAGCACGAGGAAGAGCTGCGGCGGCTGCGCGAGGAGCACTCCGCCGAGCTCGCCGAGCTGCACGAGCGGCACGCGGAGGAGACCGCGGCCGGCGACGAGCGCTACGCGGCGCTCGGCGAGCGGGAGAAGGACCGCTACGAGGCCCTGACCGCCCGGCACGATCAACTGCTCTCCCTGCTGGGGCAGTCGTTGCGCGGCCCCCTCGACGAACTGCGCGGCGGCCTGTCCAAGCTCGCCGCGGACGACGCCGGCCAGCTGTGGCCCGAGGCCAACCAGGTGCTGCACCACCTCGCGGCCGGCTACTCGCGCATCACCACACTCGTCGACAACGTCCTCGGCTACCAGCGCCTCGACGCCGGCGAGGTCCCGCTCGTCCGCACCGCCGTCATGCTCGACGCGGTGGTCGCCGCCGGTGTCGACGGCGCCGTCGAGCTGATCGGGCCCGGCCGCGTGCAGTTCGCCGTCCACGCCCCGCCCATCGAGGCCGAGGTCGACCCGCAGCGGCTCGCGCAGGCGCTCGCGCACCTCGTGGCGGACGTGGCGGGCGTCGACGCCACGGGCAACGCGCCCGTCTCGGCGGGCGGTTACATGGACAACACCGTCGTCGTCGCGGCCGCCCAGCGCGGCGAGGTCGTCCGCATCGAGGTGCGCGGCCCGTACGCCGGGGGGGACCCGGTCCACCAGCCGATCGTCAGTGGCATCGTGCGCGCGCACGGCGGTGTGCTGCAGACGCACGAGGTGCCGGGGATGAGCGGCAACGCGTTTGTCCTCGAGGTGCCGATCGGCGGCGGTGCCGGGGCGATGACGCCGCCTCCGGCCGTGGCGCCCGTGGAAGAGCCCGCGACCGGGACTCCCGAGGAGCAGGCGGCGCCGCAGGGCGGACGGCGGCGGGCCCGCCGGTCGTCCGTGGACGCCTTCCTGGAGAGCGAGTCGGACACTCCCGCCGCCTCCGACCCGGCCGCCGCGCCCACCGGGCGACGCAGGCGGCGCGCGGCGGAGGAGAAGTCCGCCGAGACACCGGTCCCCGCCGCGGCGACGGACGACAGCGGTGCCGAGTCCCCGGCCTCCGGCGGTACGGGACGACGGCGCGGACGCCCGAGCCCGGTCGAGAAGGGTGCCGAGGGGGTGTCCGAGGGCTCGGTGACGACAGCCGCCGAACACGCCGCAGGCAGCGCCGCTTCGGCCAACGGGCTGGGGGAGGCCGTGTCGCCACGGGGCGTGCCCGCGGGCCAGGGTGCCCGCGGTGAGCTCGCGCCGCAGGCGCTGCCCCCCGCACTGCCCGCGGTGGCCGCCCCGGCGCCCGACGAGGCCGACCCGGCGCCGACCGGACGCCGCCGACGCGCCCTGGCCGCCGCGAACGAACGCGCCGCCGCGGTCGATTCCGCCCCCCGGACGGTGTTCGCGCTGCCGCCGGCCGAGGCGGACCGCACCCCGGAGCGGAACGCTCCCGACCCCGGTCGGGCCGGCGACGGCCGCCACGACCAGGTGTCGCACGACCAGGCCCAGGACCACACGCCCCCTCAGCCCCATCCGGTGTCCGCTCCCACGGGCCGCCGCCGGGCCCGTCCGGCTTCCGGGCAGGCGCCCGCCGCGACGGTGCCTGCTCAAAGCGTGCCCGCGCAGCTGACGCCCGCCCAGGGCGTCCCCGTGCAAGGCGCTCCCGCGCCCGCGGTCGCCGCGGCGGCCGTTCCCCCGCAGGGGCTCGCGCCGCAGAGCCCGGTGGGTGGCCGGCAGGCGCCCGGCGAGCCCGCCCCGTCCGCCCCTGCCGCGCTCGCGCCGGCCCCGTCGGTGCCCGCGCAGGCGACCCCCGCGGGCGGTGTCCCTCAGGGGGCCGTGCGCACCCCCGCCCCCGCACAGTCCTGGCCGGCCTCCGGTGACACCATCGGCGCCGGAACGCCCGCGCCCGCGCAGCAGACGTCCGCGACGGGCGCCGCACCGGCTCCCGAGCGCACCGCCCGGCCGCGCGTCGCCCAGCCCCTGCCCGCCGAGGCCGCCGCGCCCGTCGACCCCAACTCGACGCAGGGCCGGGCGATCAGTGTGCGGACACTCGGACAGGGTGTGCCCTTCGCCCGCCAGGGAACACAGCCGCAGGCCCAGCCCCGCTCCCAGTCGCCGACACCTCCGCCGCACCAGCCGGCCGGCTCGGCACGCCGCCGCAAGCTCGGCACGCCGCCGGACCCGGCGGGCGAGAGCCCGGAGACGACGGCCCGCCAGCATCCGCAGGGCTCCTCGGCCCAGCCGTCCCCGGCCGGGCAGTCCCGTCCGGCCGGAGCCAGCGAGGGTGCCGGGCGGTCGTACGCCATAGGAGCCCCGGACAAGAACGCGGACGAAGGACCCGAGCCGCTCGACGGCCCGGGCGGAGCCGTCGAGGTCGCCGATCAGCCCCAGACGCGGCCGTTGGACGACGAGCTGCCCCCCGAGCCGCTGGACAACCCGCGCCGGCTGCTCGTGTGGCCCGCGCCGGACGTGACGACCCAGCAGGCGCTCAGCGACCGGGGCTACCGGCCCGTCGTCGTCAACTCCCGTGAGGAGGTCGACGCGCAGATCGCCGCCTTCCCGGCCGCGCTCTTCGTCGACCCGCTCACCGGTCCGATCACCCGCAAGGCGCTCCAGTCGCTGCGCCAGGCGGCGGTCGCCGCCGAGGTGCCGGTGCTGGTCACGGCGGGACTCGGTCAGGCGACGCGCGAGGCCGCGTACGGCGCCGATCCGGCCGTGCTCCTGAAGGCCCTGGCGCCACGCGACTCCGAGCAGCACCCTCCGCGCGTCCTGCTCGTCGAGGAGCACGCGGAGATCGCGCTGGCGCTCACGGCGACGCTGGAACGGCGCGGGATGCAGGTCGCACGGGCCGCCTCGGACACGGACGCGGTCACGCTGGCCGCTCAGATGCGGCCGAACCTGGTGGTGATGGACCTGATGCAGGTCCACCGCAGGCAGGCCGGGGTCGTCGACTGGCTGCGGGCGAACAACCTGCTCAACCGCACCCCGCTCGTCGTCTACACGGCCGCCGTCGACCAGGCCGATCTGCCCCGGCTGGTCTCCGGCGAGACGGTGCTGTTCCTCGCGGAGCGGTCGACGACCCCCGAGGTGCAGGACCGGATCGTGGACCTGCTGGCGCGGGTCGGCACGAACTGACCGGCGCACGACGCCTGTCGTGCAAGCACGAGGGAGCCGGCGTGGTGTCCGTCGTGGAACACCGCCCCGGCTCCCCTGCCGTGCGGTTCAGATCCGCGTGATCTCCAGTTCACCCGCCGCGTACTGCCTGCGCAGCACCTTCTTGTCGAACTTGCCGACACTCGTCTTGGGCACCGCGGCGATGACCGTCCAGCGCTCGGGCAGCTGCCACCTGGCGATCTTGGCTTCTTCCGCGAGGAACAGGCGGAGTGCGGTGAAGTCGGGGGTGGCGCCCTCCTTCAGCACCACGGTGGCGAGCGGGCGCTCCCCCCACCTGTCGTCCGGGACGGCGACGACGGCGGCCTCGGCGACGTCGGGGTGGGACATCAGGGCGTTCTCCAGGTCCACGGACGAGATCCACTCGCCGCCGGACTTGATGACGTCCTTGGCACGGTCGGTGAGGGTCAGGAAGCCGTCGGGGCTTATCGTCCCGACGTCCCCGGTCTTGAGCCAGCCGTCCTCGCTGAACTTGTCGGCGGGGCGCAGGGGATCGGCGTCGGGGCCGTTGTAGTAGGCCCCGGCGATCCACGGGCCGCGCACCTCCAGTTCGCCCGCCGCCTCTCCGTCCCAGGGCAGCCGCTCGCCGCCGGGGCCGGTGAGCCGGGCCTCGACTCCGGCCGGGAAACGCCCCTGGGTCAGCCGGTACGCGAACTCCTCGTCGGTGCCCACCGCATGGGCCGGCGGCCTCGCCACCGTGCCGAGCGGGGAGGTCTCGGTCATGCCCCAGGCGTGGCAGACCCGCATGCCGAGCGCGTCGAACGCTTCCATGAGCGAGGGCGGGCAGGCCGAGCCGCCGATCGTGACCTGGGTGAGGGACGACACCTCGCGCGGCCTGGCGGTCAGCTCGGCGAGCAGTCCCTGCCAGATGGTGGGGACCGCCGCGGCGTGCGTGGGGCGCTCGTTCTCGATCATCTCGGCGAGCGGCGCGGGCTGCAGGAAGCGGTCCGGCATGAGGAGGTTGACACCCGTCATGAAGGTGGCGTGCGGCAGACCCCAGGCGTTGACGTGGAACTGCGGAACCACGACGAGCGAGGTGTCCTCGTCGGTGAGACCCATGGACTGGGTCATGTTGACCTGCATCGAGTGCAGATAGACGGAACGGTGCGAGTAGACCACGCCTTTGGGGTCGCCGGTCGTGCCGGAGGTGTAGCACATGGCGGCGGCCTGGCGTTCGTCCAGCTCCGGCCAGTCGTAGTCGGCCGGCTTCCCGGCGATCAGGTCCTCGTACTCGTGCACCTGGGCGCTTGCCTCGGCGAGCAGCGAACGGTCGCCGGGGCCCGACACGACCACGTGCTCGACCGACTTGAGGTGCGGCAGGAGAGGAGCGATCAGCGGCAGGAGGGAGCCGTTGACGATGACCACCCGGTCGGCGGCGTGGTTGACGATCCAGGTCAACTGCTCCACCGGCAGGCGCAGGTTGAGCGTGTGCAGTACGGCGCCCATGCAGGGGATCGCGAAGTAGGCCTCGACGTGCTCGGCGTTGTTCCACATCAGGGTGGCCACGCGGTCGTCGGCCCGGACGCCGAGGTCCTCGTGCAGAGCGTGCGCCAACTGGGCCGCGCGGGCGCCGACCTGGGCGTACGAGCGGCGCTGCGGCTCGCCCTCACCGGTCCAGGTGGTCACCTGAGACGATCCGTGGACCGTGGACCCGTGGGTCAGGATCCTCGAGATCAGCAGCGGTACGTCCTGCATCGTGCTCTGCACGGCGTCCTCCCGGGGCGACGTTGCCTACGCGGTGGTAGGGGGTAGCGCATTCTGCGCACATACCGCTCGGTATGTCACTAGCCCTCGGGATGATCGATCAGGGTCCGCTCGTGATGTCTAGCGCACCGGCTCCAGCTCGGGGTCCTCGCGGAGCTTGCCGAGGGCCCGGGACACCGCCGACTTGACCGTGCCGACGGACACACCGAGCACCTCTGCCGTCTGGGCCTCGCTCAGGTCCTCGTAGTAACGCAGGACCACCATCGCCCGCTGGCGTGCGGGCAGTTTCATGACGGCCCGCCACATGGCGTCGTGCAGCGCCTGCCCCTCGGCGGGATCCGCGCCCGGCGTCCCCTCCGGCTCGGGCAGCTCGTCGCAGACGAACTCGTCGACCTTGCGCTTGCGCCACTGCGAGGTCCGGGTGTTCAGCAGGGCCCTGCGGACGTACCCGTCGAGCGCACGGTGGTCCTCGATCCGCTCCCAGGCGACGTACGTCTTCGCCAGCGCGGTCTGCAGCAGGTCCTCGGCGTCGCTCGGGTTGGCGGTCAGCGACCGGGCGGTGCGCAGCAGCACCGGCTGGCGGGCCTTCACGTACGACGAGAACGACGGGTACGGAAGGGTCCGCGTCATGGCGTTCGAAGCGCTGGTGCAGACGGGTGTGGTCATGGCTCCACGCTAGGTTCGCCCCGTGTTGCGGCGGATCGGCCGGAGGTCCCGAAGCGGTGTCCCCCTCAGGTTGTAGGCGGGGGGACGACCCCACCTCCTGAAGGTGGACGAGCCTGTACGCCCCCCTGAGGGTTCACCCCTGAGAGCCGGGCACCGGGGCATCGGCCGTCAACCGTCCGCCGTCAGTATCAGACCCGAGGTGGGGACGCCGGTCCCCGCGGTGACCAGCGTGCGGGAGGCACCGGGTATCCGGTTCACCGCGGTGCCGCGCAGTTGCCGAACGGCCTCCGCGATGCCGTTCATACCGTGCAGATACGCCTCCCCGAGCTGCCCCCCGTGGGTGTTCAGCGGCAGGGTCCGCGAGGCCACGAAGTCGGCCGCCGCGCCGGGCTCGCAGAACCCGAACTCCTCCAGCTGCATCAGCACGAACGGCGTGAAGTGGTCGTAGAGGACGGCCACATCGATGTCCGCGGGCCCCATCCCCGACGTCCGCCACAGCTGGCGGGCCACCACGCCCATCTCGGGCAGCCCGCTCAGGTCGTCCCGGTAGAAGCTGGTCATCTGCTCCTGTGCGCGTCCCGCGCCCTGGGCGGCGGCCGCGATCACGGCCGGGACGTGCGGCAGGTCGCGCGCCCGCTCCACGGAGGTGACCACCAGCGCCTGACCGCCGTCCGTCTCCTGGCAGCAGTCGAGCAGCCGCAGCGGCTCCACGATCCAACGGGAGGCCGCGTGGTCGGCGAGCGTGATCGGCCGGCCGTGGAAGTACGCCGCCGGGTTCGTGGCCGCGTAGGCACGGTCCACGACGGCCACCTGGCCGAACGCGTCGGGCGTCAGCCCGTGGGTGTGCAGATACCGCCGGGCGGCCATCGCCACCCAGGAGGCGGGGGTGAGCAGCCCGGGCGGCAGGCACCAGCCGAGGGCCACACCCTCGGCCGACGCCTCGCGGTGCTGTACCCCGGAGCCGAAGCGGCGGCCGGAGCGCTCGTTGAACGCGCGGTAGCACACCACGACCTCGGCCACCCCCGCCGCCACGGCGAGCGCGGCCTGCTGGACCGTCGCACAGGCGGCACCGCCTCCGTAGTGGATGCGGGAGAAGAAGGACAGCTCGCCGATGCCGGCCGCCTGGGCCACGGTGATCTCGGGACTGGTGTCCATCGTGAAGGTGACCATGCCGTCCACGTCCGCCGGGGACAGCCCGGCGTCGTCCAGCGCGGCACGCACCGCCTCCACCGCCAGCCTCAGCTCGCTGCGCCCCGAGTCCTTGGAGAACTCGGTGGCCCCGATCCCGACGACCGCCGCCCGTCCGCCGAGCGTGTCCTTCGCCCGTACGCTCATCCCGCGCCGCCGCCCGGAAGGGTGAGGGTGACCGTGCCCGTGACGTGCCGGCCGATGCCGTTCGAGCCGACCACGCCCACCGTGACCGTGTCCCCGTCGGTCCCCTCGACCGTCCCGGTCAGCACCATCGTGTCGCCGGGACGGTTGGGCGCGCCGAGCCGGACGGCCACTTTGCGCAGGACCGTGTCCGGGCCGAAGTGGTCCGTGACGTACCGCCCGACCAGGCCGTTGGTCGTCAGGATGTTCATGAAGATGTCGGGGGACCCCTTCCGGCGGGCCGACTCCGGGTCGTGGTGCACGTCCTGGTAGTCGCGGGAGGCGATCGCCCCGGCCACGATCAGCGTGCGCGTGATCTCGATCTCCAGCGGCGGCAGCCGCGTCCCCACCCGCACCGCACCGGCCCCACCGCTCCTCATCACGGCTCCTCCCCGCGGCCGATCGGCCCCCCGGGTCGCCCGTCCCCGTCGAGGGGCCGGAAGACGGGGAGTTCCAGTTCGTCGTCGTACCGGTGGAACTCCAGCCGTACGGGCATGCCGATGCGTACCTTGTCGTACGGCACCCCGACCATGCCGGCGACGATCCGCACGCCCTCCGCCAGCGCGACGAGGCCGACCGCGTACGGAGGGTCGAAGGCGGGGAAGGGCGGGTGGTGCACGACGACGTACGAGCAGACCGTCCCCTCGCCGCCGGCCTCGACCGTGTCCCAGTCCGGCGAGCCGCACGCACCGCACCCCGGCAGCCACGGGAAGCGCGGTGTGCCGCAGCCGGAGCACCGCTGGATCAGCAGCCTGCGCCGGGCGACCCCCTCCCAGAACCCGGCGTTGTCCCGGTTGATCACCGGCCGGGGCCGTCGCGCGCCGGTACCGCCGGGGGCGGGGGTGTACTTGAGGATGCGGAACCGGTGGGTGCCCACCGGCTCACCTGCCACCCGTACGTCCATCCGCGTCGTGACGAAGTACCCGGTGCCGAGTTTCGTCCGCTTCCGGTCCGAGACCGACTCGATCACCGCGTCGAACGTGACCTCGTCCCCGGGCCGCAGCGGGCGCAGGTACTCCTGCTCGCAGTCGGTGGCGACGACCGAGGTGCAGCCGGCCTCGTCGAGCAGTCCGAGCAGCTCGTCGAACGCCTCCGTGCGCCCCGCGTGGCCGGAGAGGCCGCCCATCGTCCACACCTGGAGCATGGTGGGCGGGGCGATCGCGTCCGGACCGGCGTAGGCGGGGTTGGTGTCGCCCATCGCCTCGCACCAGTGCCGGATCATCGGCGCGTTGACCGGGTCCTTGCCGACGCCCGCGACGGCGGCGGGACGGCCCACGTACGTCCTGAGGCGCGCAGCCGGCTCCTGCTCCGCCGCGGACCGCGCAGAGACGTCCTCCCCACCCCCGGCCGTCACCGCCGCCCTCCCCGCGCCCCAAGACGCTGCGCCGCGACGGCATCCCGCTGCACCTCGCCGGTGTTCGGCATGACCATCGGGCCTCCCGGAGCTCGTTGCGGAGACGAGGCTGTTCCCTCAACGATTTCTGACTGTCCGTCAGACAAGGCCCCCTGTCAAGGTGGTGGTGATCCTCCGGGACGGGACACCCGGACACGGGAAACGTCCGTGCGACGCCACCGGAGCGCCGCCGCACGGACGTGTGATGACCCTGGAAAGCACACACACCACGGGAGTTCAGGGCCGGCGGGCGCGCACCGGCCCGTCGCTCACCACAGCTTGGTGAAGTTGATGGCCACGGTCTCGTTCCTCTGATCGATGGCCGTGAACGCCGAGCCGTTCACCTGGGCGGTGTTGCTGCGGTTCGAGGCACCGGAGCCGACCGCCTGCTGCTGCGTGGTGGACGAGTTCCCCCTGTTGTCGCGTCCGACCCCGCTGCCCGTGATGCTCGCGGCTGCCGCGTTCGATCCGTCGTTCGCGAACGCGCCGTTGTCCGCCGAGGCGACGCCCGCGAAGAGAGTGGCGGCGAGCGGCAGGGCGGCGACGACGGCGAGGACACGAGCGGTACGGATGATTGCCATGTATTTCCTCCAGAACTCCGTACGATCCGGCCTGGTCACCGGGTCGTACGTGAAGTAGGGCTGATTCCGGGGCAGTTGGCCGGCCGCCTCGGACGATGTACGACGTCGCGACTTCAGAGTTGCCCACCGATTCCCCGGCAAATCGCCCACTGACCGGCGATTCGCTCTCAAGCGTGAGAACGTGTCGATAAACCCCTTTCGCCACATTCCCGCATCGTGAACACCGCCGGACCCTCTTCCCTTTCTCGAACATGCGTACGAACATAGAGGCATGGCCACCATCGATCGGAAGGCCACCACGCTGGCCCTGGCCCACGCCCTGTCCGCCGCGGAACGCGGACTGGCGGTGATCCCGCTGTCCCGGACGAAGCTGCCCGCCCTGCGCTCCCCGCACCGCGACGACCCCGATCCGACCACCCCCACCTGCCACGGCGAATGCGGCCGTTTCGGGCACGGGGTCCACGACGCCTCCACCGACCCCCGCCGCATCCGGCAGCTGTTCGCCGCCGCGCCCTGGGCCACCGGCTACGGCATCGCCTGCGGCCTTCGGCCCCACCACCTGATCGGCATCGACCTCGACACCAAGTCCGGAACCGACTCCTCGGCCGCACTGCGCGAACTCGCACTGCGCCATCTGTTCACCATCCCCGAGACGGTGGTCGTACTGACACCCAGCGGCGGCCGCCATCTGTGGCTGAGCGGCCCGCCGGACGTCGTCGTACCGAACTCGGCGAGCCGGCTCGCCCCCGGCATCGACATCCGCGGCGCCGGCGGCTACCTGGTCGGCCCCGGCTCACGCACCGAGCGCGGGGTGTACGGCACGGCCCCGGGCACCGCTCGGCTGGCACCCGCGCCCTGCCCTCCCGCCCTGCTGCGGCTGCTCCTGCCTCCGCCGCGCACCGCCGGCCGCCATGCGCTGCCCTCGTCGACCGACAGGCACGGGCAGGGCCTGGTCCAGTTCGTCCTCGCCGCGCACGAGGGCCAGCGCAACACCCGCCTCTTCTGGGCCGCCTGCCGGGCGTACGAGAACGGGATCGGCCCGGAACTCGCCCCCGCACTGGTCGACGCGGCGGTGCGCACCGGCCTCACCGAACGCGAGGCACGCTCGACCGTCGCATCGGCGGCACGGATGACGGCGTGAGGGGGCCGGAACCGGGGCTCGGCGGTACGGCGCCGGGGTGCGCACCGCCGCCCGGCGGCCCGCGCCGTGCGGTGCGCGAGGTCTCAGGCGGCCGGCAGCACCTGCTGGCACCAGATGGTCTTCCCCTTGGCGTTGTGCCGGGTTCCCCACTTCTGGCTGAGCTGGGCGACCAGGAGGAGGCCCCGGCCGCCCTCGTCGTAGGTGCGGGCGCGGCGCAGATGCGGAGCGGTGCTGCTGGCGTCGGAGACCTCGCAGATCAGCGCGCCGTCGCGGATCAGTCTGAGCTCGATCGGGGGCTCGCCGTAGCGGATGGCGTTGGTGACCAGCTCACTGACGAGCAGCTCGGTGATGCAGGTCGCCTCGCACAGCCCCCACGCGTCCAGTTGCTCGACGGCCTGCCTCCGTACCCGCGCGACCAGGGCCGGGACGGCGGGTATGTCCCAGCTGGCGACCCGGTCCGAGGTGAGCACACAGGTGCGGGCGAGCAGCAGCGTCACATCGTCCCCGGGGCGGTCGCAGACCAGTGTGCGGATGATGGAGTCGCACGCGGCCTCGAGCGAGACCGCCGGCGCCGCCAGCAGATGACGCAGTTCGGTCACGCCGTCGTCCAGGGCGCGCTCCCGGGTCTCGACCAGGCCGTCGGAGTAGAGGGCGAGCACACTGCCCGCGGACAGGTCCAGCTCGGTGGTCTCGAAGGGCAGACCGCCCAGACCGAGCGGCGGTCCCACGAATCCGGCGACAAGTTCCACGGCACCGTCGGGGGTCAGGAGGACGGGCAGCGGATGACCGGCCGAGGCCAGCGCGCAACGGCATGAAACCGGGTCGTAGACGGCGTACAGGCACGTCGCCCCGACATCGCCGGCCGCCCCCACATCGCACGCCCCCGCCTCGTCGTTCCGGGCGGCGCCGGGGCGGTCGTCCTCGGCGAAGTGGAGGACGAGGTCGTCGAGGTGGGTGATGAGCTCGTCGGGCGGCAGGTCGAGGTCCGCGAGGGTGCGCACGGCGGTGCGCAGCCGTCCCATGGTGGCGGACGCGTTGATGCCGTGGCCGACGACGTCCCCCACGACGAACGCGACCCGGTGGCCGGAGAGCGGGATCACGTCGAACCAGTCGCCGCCCACGCCGGCCTGCGCACCCGCGGGCAGATAGCGGAAGGCCACGTCCGCCGCCGTCTGTCCGGGCAGTTGCTGCGGCAGCAGACTGTGTTGCAGAGCCAGCGCGGTCGACCGTTCACGGGTGTACCGGCGCGCGTTGTCGATGGCCACGGCGGCCTTCGCGGCCAGCTCCTCGGCGACCGCCCGATCGCCTGCCTCGAAGGGCCGGCTGTCCCGCGTACGCCAGAAGTCGACCGTCCCCAGCAGCATGCCCCGTGCCCGCAGCGGCGCCGTGACCAGCGAGCCGAGCCCGCAGTCCAGCACGGTCTCGCCCCGCTCCGGGACGAGCGGCCGCCATGCGGTCGACGCGAGCAGATCGGGCTCGCTCCGGGTGAGCGCGCCAGGGAGCCCGCAGGCCGCGGGGGCCGGGGCGACGAGCCCGGTCAACATGCCCGAGGGATGGAACGGATGGTCCTTCCCGACGCCTGCGACGGCCACCCGCCGCAGTTCGGCGGAGCCGTCCTCCGGCTCCTCGCCCGCCAGGACCGACGCCGCCAGGTCGACGGTGACGAAGTCGGCGAACCCCGGCACGGCCACCTGCACCAGCTCCTGTGCGGTCCGCTCCACGTCGAGGCCGGTGCCGATGGAGGTGCTCGCCCGGCAGAGCAGGTCGAGGTGCCCGTGAGCGGCCTGCGCCCGTCTGCGCTGGGCCCGGCCGCGAACAGCCAGCTCCGAGACGGCGACACCGATGACCAGCAGCAGCAGAACCGTCCAGGCGTTCTCGGCACTTGCCGGTGACAGGCCGTTCCACGGCGGGACCAGGAAATAGTCGAACCAGACGGTGGCCGACACCGCCGCGAGGGCACCCGCGAGGCGATGGCCCTGAGCGGCCACGGCCACCACCACCGCCACCAGGACGAGGGCGGCGTCCACGCTGGGGAACATGGTCCGGAACGGCACCAGCACCAGGCAGACGAGGAGTGGCGCCACCAGGGCGCACACCATGGCCGTCGGGCCACCCCTGATAAACCGCACAAATTCACCATACCCACTGATAATCGTTCACCGGATCGGGAGGTTGTGGGTCGGTGTTCCGGCGACCGCGGGACGGCGGCCCAGCGGGTCGCGTCCCCGTGGATCCGCCGAAGCCGCAGGGCCCCGCACGCCGGAGCCGTCCTCCCCCCGTACTGGGCGGGCGGCCAGGCCCGCCACTGATCACGGCACTGGCGGCGGGGGCCCTGCGACCCGCCCGTCAGGGCCCCCGAGAGGCCCCGACGGGGGCTTTCGCGCCCCTGGGTTCGATGCGCACGGCGTCCCGGTGATCACGGTCGGGTTCTCGCGCCGTCCGGAATGCCCCGGCGCCGGGCAGGGGCCGCGCGCCGACCCGGTGCTCGCCCCGCGCCCCGCGCGGCCCGGGGCACCTCGGTACGCGAGCCGGCCCCCGCTCACCCCCTTGCACCTCGACGCCGGCCTGCCGGCCCACGCGCCCCTGGGCGCCGGCCGGTGGCCGTCGGTGGTAGCGCTGCCCGCCGTGCGGAGGCAGGTGAGCGCGTCGGCGCGGCAGTCCCGGAGCTCGGCGTCGGCCCCCGGTTCCGTGGCACCGGCCGAGCCGGCCGTCACGGCGGACGTTGCGCCCGCGAGCAGCACGGCGGTCACGACGACCGGGCGATCCGGTCCGTCGCATGCCGTTCCCCCTTCTCCGTCCGGTGTGTCGATACCCCGAGGCGCGCACCGGGGCATGAACCGTGCCCGCGCCCCGCGACGGGCAACCCGGCGTGGTCGGGCCGTCGATCACCACCCGTCCGCCGGAGTGCGGCATCAGCCTGCCGTCCGCTCCCGGCCCCGTCATGCGCGGTCGGCGCACTCGACTTGGCTCACAACGCACTTCCCTCGCCCCGGGCCGCCGAGGAGGCTCGTACACACTGCGCAGCGAGCGGCACGTACGAGGGAACGTCATGCTGACCACAGTGCTGGACACCGCCCGTCTGCCGCCCGCGGACCGGGCGGCCGCCTGGACGGAGACCACGGGGAAGGCCCTGATGGCCACCCGCATCAGGTTCGCCGCCGAGCCGGAACGGATCGAAGCCCTGATCAGGACCATGGACCTCGGACCGGCGCAGCTGTCGCTGATGTCCTACACCCCTCTGCTGTCCCAGCGAACACCCCGGCTCATCCGCCAGTCCGATCCCGAGATGTTCCAGATCGCGCTGACCCTCTCGGGCCGGCAGAGCATCGAACAGGCCAGGGCCCACGCCTCGGTCGGCCCCGGCGACCTGCTGCTGTACGACAGTTCCCGGCCGTTCACCGCCACCGCGGGCCCCGACCCGTCAGGAGCCCGGGCGATGCTGTTGCAGTTCCCCCGGCGCCTTCTGCCCCTGCCCGAGCAGGCCGCGGCACCGCTGTGCGGAACGGCGCTTCCCGGGCGGGAGGGGGTCGGACGGCTCCTGTGCGAGATGCTGACCTGCCTCGCCGACACGCACGCGGAACTGACCCCGGCCGACCGCGCCCGGGTGGGCATCACCGCCCTCGATCTCACTGCGGCCCTGCTCGCCCACCACTGCGACCACGACACACCGCTTCCCGCGGAGTCACGGCAGCGTGCGCTGTTCGAGCAGATCAGCGCCTACATCAGCACGCACCTGCACGACCCCGCGCTCACACCCGGCTCGCTGGCCGCGGCGCACTACATCTCCACGCGCTATCTGCACCGCGTCTTCCAGCAGCACGGCACCACGGTCGGCGACGTCGTCCGGCAGCAGCGCATCGCCCGCTGCCGACGTGATCTGGCCGACCCCGCCCAGCGCACCGTCCCCGTCAGCACGATCGCCCTGCGCTGGGGATATCCACGACCGTCCGACTTCACCCGCGCCTTCCGCGCGGCGGTCGGTATGACCCCCAGTGAGTTCCGCGCCTTTGCCCAGGACCCGGACGGTCCGCGCCGCTAGCGACGCCGGCGCACCGAGGGTGCCCTAGTCCTCGCCGCCGCGCCGCCTGTCCTTGCCGGAGCGCCTGACCAGCTCACCCGCCACGAGGGTCGCGGTCGCCACGGCGCGCACCCACCGAGGGCCACCGCGCGCCGCCCACACCACCGCGCCGCAGCCGGCCACCGCGAGCACCAGGACCACGCCGAGCACAACCACCATCGAACTCTCCCCCTCCACAGGTCCCCCAAGGATGCAACGGCTCCGCTCCGGAGCGGAGCCGCCCCCCTGCCCACCGCCCGGAGCGCCGGACACCGTACGGCCGGTGGCCGCCGTTCCCGCCCTATCTGCGGATGTCCAGGACGGACATCATGCCCATGTCCTCGTGGTTGAGGAGATGGCAGTGCAGCACGGTCCGCCCGGTGAAGTGGGAGAAGCGGATCCGCAGGACGAGTTTCCGGCCGCGCGGCACGTTGACCGTCTCGTGCCAGGCGCGGGCGGGGTCCACCGCCTTCCCGTTCACGGACATCACCTGGAACTGGTTGGTGTGGACGTGGAAGGTGTGGTCCTCCTGCGTGTCGTTGCGCACCGTCCACTCCTCGACGGTGTTGAGCCGGGAGACGAAGTCGATGCGCTTCGGGTCGTAGTACTTGCCGTTGATGTAGAACCGCGTGCCCGCCGTGTTCTCGGTGTAGACCATCGTCTTGCGGCCGGCGATCCTGGCGCGGGTGAGATCGACGAGGGGCCCGAAGAGGGACGGGATACGGGCCCGGACCATGGGGGAACCGCCGGTGACGACCGTCGCCAGATTCGCCTGCGGGAAGCTGTTGCCCGCCGGTCCGGTGGAGAGGGGCTGCGTCTCCAGCTGGGCGGTGCCCGCCGGACCTCCCTGCACCAGCACGTCGTACCGGGCGGCGGCCGGGACGATCAGCGTGTCCACGGAGTAGATCCGGTGGACGGGCCGGCCGTCCTGGGCGACCACATGGAAGGCGGCACCCTTCAGGCGCAGTTTGTAGTAGATGTTGGCGCCGATGTTGGCCACCCGCCAGAGCTGGGTCTCTCCCGGGCGGATGCGGATCACCGGATTCTGCTGGCCGTTGACCGTACGGTTGGTCCTCGCGCCGATCGACAGCGGATGGATCTTGATCTCGCTGCCCTTGATCTGGTTGTCCTTCAGGGCGATCACACGCTCGGTGATGTTGCGCAGGTGCCTCGGCAGGTAGGCGCGCAGGCCGTCGACGACGACGATGCCCGACTCGCCACCGGCCACCTGGGCGGCCGAGTGCATGTCGATGTGCGAGTGGTACCAGTACGTGCCCGGTGTGATGCTCCGCGGCATCCGGTAGGTGTAGTCGTAGGTCGCGCCGGGCCTGATGGAGATGAAGATGTCGTCGGCGGGCCGACGCGGCGAGACGTTCAGTCCGTGCGTGTGGAGGTTCGTGTCCGCCGTGACGCCCTGCCACTGCGCTCCGACGCGGTTCACCAGCGTCAGCTCGATGCGGTCGCCCGGCTGGACGCGGAGCGTGGGCGGCATGTAGCGGCCGTTGTAGGTCAGCGCCCACAGCCGCCGGTCGCCCACCCACACCCTGCGCCGCTCCACCACGAGGGTCGTCCGCAGCACCCCGTGACGGCTCGCCACCTCCGGTGGGTCGAGAAGATCGGCACCTCTGAGCCGTGCTCCGGACGGCGTCGCACCCAGCGTCGCCGGCTTGGACGGCGGCGCCGCGTCACAGCCGGACAGCCAGGACAGGGCGAGCGCCAGGCAGGCGAGGATCCCGGTCGTCTTGGACCATGAGCGCATGACAGTCTCTCCGGGGGTGGCGTGCCGTGCTCGGGTAGTCCGAAGCCGGATGAGCCGGACATGACGCGGGTCATGCGGGCTCATACGCGGTCGGGGCGGGGCCGCCGCGGGTGCTTCGGACCGCCATCCGGGGAGAATAGTGGTAATGGTCCATTTTTGTGATGTGACGCGCCACGACAGAAACGGCGTCAGGCCGACCGGTTCTCCGCGCTGACCATCCAGGCGTACTTCTCCAGCGAGTCGATGATGCCGTGCAGCAGGTCGGCCGTGGAGGGATCCTCGCTGTCGACCTGGTCGTGATGGGTGCGCACCGTGTCGACCGTGGCCCGCAGACGCGCGGTGACGAGATCGACCACCGCGCTCACGCTTCGCGCCCCCTCCGGGAAGGCGGGCAGTGTGGTGCTCGCCGCCACCGTGTCGGAACGGCCGTCCGGCCAGGCCTCGAGAGCACGCATGCGTTCGGCGATGGTGTCGGCGAACTCCCGAGCCTCGTCGACGATTTCGTCGAGCTGCAGATGCAGGTCCCGGAAGTTGTGGCCGACGACGTTCCAATGGGCCTGCTTGCCCTGGAGATGGAGTTCGACAAGATCCACGAGGATCTGCTGCAACGCTCGGGCGAACTGCGGCGAGGCGGTGAATCCGGCGACGTCGGCCTCCGGACGTCGGGAACCCCCGGGCGATGCGGTCATGGCGTGCCTCCTCGGAAACGACCGAACAGCAGCCCCCGGAAGAGGAGGCCCGTTGACCTACGCGATCAAGCCTATGGAGGCTCCTCTCCGCCGCCACTGCGCCTGATCCGCTCGGGGGACACCGGGAACCCGGACGAGAGGGTCCGGAAGGCCGCAGGTCGGCGACGGACGGGCACCGCCACCCGAGGAGTACGTGGGCGGCGCGACGGCGCGCGTCCACGGTGCCGGCGAGCGTGGTCGTCGGTGACCGCGGCATCTCGTCCGTACCACCGCTGCGGGCCCGCGGGCGGTTGGTACGCGGACTTCGAGGCCGAACTTCCGGGCCTGCGGGGCCTGCTGGGCCGCGGTCAGGGCGGCAGCGGCTACGCTCTCGCCGTCACCGATGGGGAGGGGAAGATCGTCATGGCCATGGGAGCATCACTGCCCGGCAGAGAGTGGATGATCAGGGACGCCAAGGGCCGGAAGTACAGCTACGACTCGGAGGAAGAGGCGTTCCGGGAGCTTTCCGACTTCGGCCAGGGCGCCACGGTGTGGACCCGTGATGTCTATCGAATCCTGTTCTTCACCAGGTCGATGGAGGGCTGGAAGCAGGTCCCCCACCCGCGCGGATAGCGTGCCCTCGCCCGGTCCGGCGTCAGGACGTGCCCCGGGCGGCCGTGCCGGCCGGCGGACCGTGCGGACGACACCGGGTCCTTGACCGGTGCGCCCGGTCAAGGACCCGGTGTCCCGGGTGCGTGTGCGGTGTCGCCCCGGCCCCTCAGCGCTTGGTGGTGCCGTTGAACAGCGAGCGCGACCAGACGTAACCGGTCAGGGCGATGCCGGCGCACCAGGCGAGCGAGATCCAGCCGTTGTCGCCGATCTCCGAGCCGGAGAGCAGGCCGCGCAGCGTCTCGGTCATCGGCGTGAAGGGCTGGTACTCGGCGAACCAGCGCAGGCCCGGCGACATCGAGTCGGCCGGTACGAACGCCGAGCCGAGGAACGGCAGGAACTGGATCAGCAGCGGCTTGTTGCTCGCGGACTCCACGGTCTTGGAGATCAGCCCGAGCGCGACCGACAGCCAGGTCACCGCGAAGGCGATCGCCGTGAGGAGACCGGCCGCTGCCAGCCACTCGAGTGGGGTCGCCCCGGAACGGAAGCCGACGGCGAGCGCGACGCCCACGACCGGGACCATGCACACCATCGTCTGGACGACGCTGCCGATGACATGCCCCGTCATGAACGACGAGCGTGTGATGTCCATCGTGCGAAAGCGGTTGATGATGCCCTCGGTCATGTCGGAGCAGACCGCGATGGAGGTCGACATCGAACCGGCGGCCACCCCCATGATGATGATGCCCGGGGTCAGGTAGTTCACGTACGTGCCCCGGCCGCCGCCCATACCGGCGCCGATCGAGTCACCGAAGGCGTACACGAACAGCAGCAGCATCAGGACCGGCATCAGGGCGCTGCCGAGCCCCACGGACGGATAGCGGATCGCGTGCTTGAGATTGCGCCGCAGCATCGTCGTCGAGTCGTGCACGGCGTGGGTGAGGGTGCTCATCGCAGGGTCTCCTTGACGTGGAGCGGGGTGCCGGTGCCGGTTTCGGTGGTGCCACGGCCGGTCAGGGCGAGGAACACGTCGTCGAGGTCGGGGGTGTGCACCGAGAAGTCGGCCGCCGGGATCCCGGCCTCGTCGAGCCGGTCGATCAGTGCGCGCAGCGCGTCGAGGCCGCCGTCGCCCGCCACGCGCAGGGCGAGGTTCTCGTCGTCCCGGGCCGCGCCGGGGAACGCGGCCGCCGCGCGCTCGTACTCGTCGGAATCGGTGAACCGCAGCCGTACGTGACTGCCGGGGATCTGCGCCTTGAGCTCGTCGGCGCTGCCCTCGGCGACGATCCGGCCGCCGTCGAGCACGGCGATCCGGTCGGCCAACTGGTCCGCCTCTTCGAGGTATTGGGTGGTGAGGAAGACGGTGGTACCGCCCGCGACCAGCGAGCGCACCGTGTCCCCCATGGTGCGGCGGCTGCGCGGATCGAGACCGGTCGTCGGCTCGTCCAGGAAGATCACCTGCGGGTCCCCGACCAGGGTCATGGCGAGGTCGAGCCGGCGCCGCATACCCCCGGAGAAGGTCGCGGCCCGCTTGTGCGCGACGTCGGCGATGCCGAACCGCTCCAGCAACTCCTCCGCCCTCAGGCGCCCTTCACGCTTGCCGAGGCGCAGCAGGTCGGCCATGAGGAGCAGGTTCTCCTCGGCGGTGAGCAGGTCGTCGAGGGCGGCGAACTGTCCGGTGACGCCGATCGCGGCGCGCACCCTGTCCGGTGCCGTGGCGACGTCGTGCCCGGCGACCTGGGCCTGTCCGCCGTCGGCGGCGATGAGCGTGGACAGGATCTGCACGGTGGTGGTCTTGCCGGCCCCGTTCGGCCCGAGCAGCGCGAACACGGACCCGGCCGGGATACGCAGGTCGATGCCGTCGAGCACGGTCTTGTCGCCGTACGACTTGCGCAGACCGATGGTGGAGACGGCGGCGGGCGACTGCGAACCGTCGCCCCGCCTGGGCGTGGGCATGACAGATGAAGGCATGGAGCCCTCCCGTTCGAGGGGTGAAGTGACGGGGTGGGGTGGGTGAGTTCGCGGGGCAGGCGCTCAGGCCCGGGCGCGGCGCACGTCGATGTTGCCCCAGCGGGTGCGGGCGCGGACCTCGACGGTGTCCTCGGTCTCCTCCGGGGCTGCGGAGGCGGCAAGCGTGTTGCGCACCTGTCCTCGCTCGGAACTGGCATCGAGCCAGGCGGCGGTGCCCTCCCGGATGCCGACCTCGATGGCGCCGTAGGAGGTCTCCAACTGGACGATTCCGCGGGCGACTTCGTCGACACGCAGGGTGCCGTGGGCGGTGGTGGCGGTGACCGAGCCCTCGGCGCGCGTGATGTCGATGTTGCCGTGGGCACCGCTCACCCGCAGGTCGCCCATCGCGGCCCCGACGGTCGTGGTGCCGTGCGAGTTCTTCAGGACGGCGGGACCGTTGACGGTGCCGACGCGCAGACTGCCGAAGCTGGTGACGACCTCGGCCAGGCCCTCGACCCGGTCGACGGTGATCGAGCCGTGGGAGACCGTCAGTTGGAGCGGCCCGGTCGAGTCCAGGCGGACGTCACCGCCCGAGGCCTTCACCCGGACCTCGCCGAGCCGGCCCTCGCCCAGCACCTGGGTCCAGGAGCCGTCCATGTCGACGCGCGAGCCCGTGGGCAGCTCGACCGTCACGTCGACGGCGCCGCTCGGCCCGATGAGACGGCGCTCCTTCGTCCTGACGGTCAGGACGCCGCTCGCGTACGCGACGTCGGTCTGCTCGGCGGCCCGCACGTCCTTGTCCCTCTTCGCGTTGAGGGGCCGGACCTCGACGACCGTGTCGGGGCGGTCGCTCGCGGTGAACCGGATGGAACCGGCGCCCACATGGGCGGTGACCGAAATCGGTTCGGGAGTGTCGAAAGAAGGCATGGCTGTACCGTCCTCTTGAGTCCTTGGGGCGTCCCCGCTGGTGGGACGTGGTGTGGGTGAAGTGGGGCGGTCGGGCGCGGCTAGCGCACCCAGCCCGTGAAGTTCTGTCCGATGCTGCGGGTCTTCTCCGGCGTACGCGGCCGCGCGCCGCCGTCGACCGCGGCCGACACGGCCCGCACCAGCCATGCGTTGACCGACAGGCCCTCACGGCTCGCGGCCTCTTCGGCACGCGCCTTGAGGTGGGCCGGCAGACGCAGATTGACGCGGGCGGTGCCGCCCTCGTCGGCTTCGGCGGGTGCTTGCACGTTGAGCGGTTCGGCGGGAGCGGTGACCGCCTCCGCGGGGGCACCGTAGGTGGGCGGCGGCGTCACCACGAAGTCGGGGTCGAGCCCGCGCAGCCGTACGTCGACCGAGCCGGGGGCGAGCTCGCGGGTGATCTCGTCCATCGCGGCGGAGAGCACATTGAGCATGGTCAGGCGGGTCGCCGACTCCAGAGGAGCGGTGAGCCGCTCGGCCAGTTCGCGGGCATCGTCCCCGCCGGCTTCGGCGGCCACCGCAAGTTCGCGGCGGAGGGTGTCGACATACGGGGTGAGGTCCATGACGTCATCATGGCACCACTATGGCGCCACACGCAACCCCCCATGGCGCCGCACGTGGGCCGGGCCTGAAGAAACAGACTCTGACCTGCGAAAAGGCCCGCTGTCCGAGCTGAGCCACGGCGGCGCCATGCGGGCCCGAACACCGTCTGGAGCACAAGCCTGGCACCGTCTGACACCGGATGGCGCCACTTGATGCCACTCGGTGCCACTCGGGTGCCATGTGATGTCCAGGCACCCGAAGAAGCGGGCCCGAAACCGGACACCGGCCGGGTGGGACCTCGCCCCGTGGCGGCGGCGCCCGGCCCCGGGTTCCGATGCTGTTCCGTCGTCACCCCGCCGGAATGGCGGCCGGAACGGCCGTCCCTGACCGGCCTGGTCAGAGGACCCTTGGGGAGCGCTGTCGCTGACCGTGCTCTTTCGCGGCACGGTTCACCACGGTGGCACGGAGCCAATCGGCAAGCACGGAGAAGTCGCCGTCCGTGAGGCCGACCCGCGGATCCACGCGGTGAAGCAGTGCGGGTTCTCGGTGCTGTGCCGCGACCCACATGCGGTCCATGTCGCCGATCTCGTCGTCGACCCAGATGAACGGTCGACGGCCGGCCCACTCGACCAAGTGGCGAGTCTTCCAGTGCAGGCCGCGTGGACCCTCGTCGGCGGGCTCCTCCGGCCACCCCACCACAGGCAGCCTCGGCAGTCCGATCCGCGGAGCGACGGACTCGTTCGCTTCCTCCACCCATGTCGAGGCCCACACCAGATCGCACTCCAGCGCCGTCAAGCGCGGCCCAACGGTGGGATCGAGCCGTCCCAAAAGGGGATTCTCCCGGTCGAGGAGCATCTCGGAGCCGGCAGCGGCGGCGCGCAGCCGACCGGGCGACGGCCCGAACGGGATGAGTGGTCCGTCCACGTCCAGGAAGAGAAGAGGACGCTGTTTTGAGCCGGTCATGTCGGCACGATAGCTCTGTGCGGCGGAGAAGCCGGACGAGCCTGCGCCCGGCCCCTGTCCCCGCTGCGGACGGAAGGTGCCGCGCCCCGTCCGTGCCCGATCGCACGGGGAACCGCGGGGAAGGACGGTGCCGGACGGGCACCGCACAACGCGAAGGCCCCTGACCGTATCGCCTGATCAGGGGCCGTTCACCTGCGCGGTGGGTGTGGGATTTGAACCCACGGTGACTCGCGCCACGACGGTTTTCAAGACCGTTCCCTTAGGCCGCTCGGGCAACCCACCCCGCGCCCGCCCACCAGGGGCGGAGCAGGTACAGCCTAGCGCCTGACGACCTTGGGCACGGGGACCGGCCAACCGACGGCCACGGGCGACGGCCGGGCACCGGGCAGGACGCCCGGTGCCCTACTCCCGCCGAGGCGGGGTCCGTTGTGCGTCCGCTCGTCCTCGTCCCGGAACAGCGCGCCGATCCGGGACGAGGACCTGCCGGTCGGGCAGATCAGTGGCGGGGAGCCAGGATCTGGGACAGGACGTCGTGGACGTAGGTGTTGGCGTGCTTGCCGGTGAACTGGTTCGCGAGCGGGCCCGCGGCCGTCACGGGGACGTCGACACTGGTGTGGCCGGACGTCGTCCAGTCGATCGTGAAGGTGCGGTCGCTGCCGTGGATCGTGAACGGACCGTCCTCGACGGAGATGCCGCTGCCGGACTCGTCGGCCGCGTCGTTCTCCTCGACCGACAGACCGCCGGTCTCGTGGTCACCGGTGACGACGATCAGGGTGTCCGGGTGCGTCGCCTGGTAGGAGCGGGCCACGGCGACGGCCTTCTCCAGCTGCTGCATCGACTGCAGGACACGCGCGCCGTTGTTGCTGTGGGCGAACTCGTCGGTGCCCTCCTCCTCGATCATGAGGAAGAAGCCCTTCTTGTTCTTGTCCAGCGTGTTCAGCGCCTTGCTGGTCATCGTGGCGAGGTCGACGACCGGGCTGTACACGTCGCCCTGGCCCTCGGGGCGCTGCTGGAACATCTCCTCGTTGCTGAAGAGGCCGAGCAGCTTGCCGCCCTTGGCCTTGTCCAGATCCTTGGCGCTGTTCACGTACGTGTAGCCGGAGCGCTGGGCCTTGGCGATCAGGTTGCCCTTGGTGCCGCGGCTTCCCTCGCTGGTGTCCTCGGCCGGCTTGTCGGGGTAGGCACCCGCGTTGTCGGCCGGCAGCCACCAGTCCTCGCCGCCGCCCAGGATCACGTCCGGCTTGCTGACCTCGAGGTACTGGCGCGCGATCTCGTCCTGCTTGCCGCGGTCGGCGGTGTTGGAGAAGAAGGCCGCGGGCGACGCGTCGGTGACCTGAGCCGTGGTCACGAGGCCGGTGGCCTTGCCGGCCGCCTTGGCCTGCGCCCCGAGCGTGGGAAGCGGGTTTCCGTCGGGGTCGACGCTGATCGCGCCGTTGTAGGTCTTCTCGCCCGTGGCCCACGCGGTGGCGGCGGCCGCGGAGTCCGTGACGATAGCCTTGGGGTCGTCCGGCGTCGTCGTCAGCTGGCCGGAGACGGGAAGACGGTCCATCGTCAGCTGGCCCTGCAGGCCCGCGAGGTGCAGTCGCGCCGCCTCACGGAAGGCAGCGCCCATGCCATCACCATTGATGAAAATGACGTTCTTCGCGGCGGGGGCCTTCGCCTTCGCCGTGCTCTGCGGAGCACTGGCGGACGCACCCAGCGTGGGGTTGAACACCATGGTCGCCACCACCGCGGCCGAAGCGGCTGCGACGGGCGCCCCCCAACGCATACCGCGCACGTTCTTGCTCACAAAACCCTCCCATGGATGTGGCAATACACTCCTTTTGCAATCTAGGGAGCGACAAACGGTTTATGCCTAACCACAAGTGACGCCTGGGCGAACAGTGCACGCGTGGGGTAATCGTTCTTCCAGGGGAGACCCACGCCGGCGTCCGGTACGGCACGGGGCGCGCAGGGACGGTGAGCGGCTGTGCGCTCGCCTCCACAACGGCCTTTGCGGTGACGCGAGTCGACGTCGTGCGATCAGATATCGGATACGTGCGGGGAGGATGCGCACCCGTCCGCACGTCGGCCTCCGGGCATACCGAAGCGGTGCCCGACGGCCGCGGAGCCGGGCGCAGGCCGTCCCGTCCGGGGGTGCCCGGACCAGCGCAGAGGGGCCGCCGAACGGATCGGCGGCCCCTCTTGTCTGCTCTCTGTTCACCATCCGCGCAGCCCGTCACGGCCGGCCCCGCGCGGCCCGTCGGGATCAGCTGTCGCCGGCCCGGGAACCCAGGGTGAGTTCGACCGTGTGGGGCTTGCCGTCCCGCTGGTAGGTGATCGTGACCTTGTCGCCGGGCTGGTGGGTCCAGATCTCGCCGATCAGCGTCGGGCCGCTGTCGATCACCCTGTCGTCGAGCTTCGTGATCACATCGCCCGGCTTGAGGCCCGCCTTGGCCGCGGGACCGCCCGACTCGACCGCGGAGGAACCGCCCGCACCCTGGTCGGTGATCTTCGCCCCGCCCGTGGCCTCGTCCAGCGACACCGTGGCACCGATCTTCGCGTAGACCGGCTTGCCCGTCTTGATCAGCTGCTGGGCGACGTACTTCGCCTGGTTGATCGGGATCGCGAAGCCCAGACCGATCGAACCGGACTGCCCGCCGCTGCCGAGACCGCCGCCGCTCGACGACTGGATCGCGGAGTTGATGCCGATGACCGCACCCTGGGAGTCCAGGAGGGGGCCACCTGAGTTGCCCGGGTTGATCGAGGCGTCCGTCTGCAGGGCGCTCATGTACGACGCCTTGCTGGAGGAGCTCCCGTCGCTGGAGGCCACCGGACGGTTCGTCGCGCTGATGATGCCCGTGGTCACGGTGTTCGAAAGACCGAACGGTGCACCGATCGCGATCGTCGAGTCCCCGACCGCCACCTTGTCGGAATCGCCGAGCGCGAGCGGCTTGAGGTCCGACGGGGCGTTCTTGAGCTTGATGACGGCGACGTCGTAGCCCTGCGCGTGCCCGATGATCTCGGCGTCGTACTTCTTGCCGTTCGGGAACGTCGCCGTGAGCTTGCCGCCGTCGACCGCGTCGGCGACGACGTGGTTGTTGGTGACGATGTGGCCCTGGGTGTCGAAGACGAAGCCCGTGCCTGTGCCGCCCTGACCGTTGCTGCTCTCGGCCTCGATGGTCACCGTGCTCGGCAGCGACTTGGCGGCCACGCTCGCGACCGAGCCGTTGTCGCGCTTGACGTCGCCGCCGCTGGTGGCCGCGGAGACGGTGGTGGAGCCGCCGGAGTCGCCGTCCCTGGCCAGTTGGTAGCCGATGCCGCCGCCGACGCCGCCCGCGACCAGGGCGGCCACGAGGACCGCGGCGATCAGGCCGCCGCGGCCGTTCTTCGGCTTCGGGGCGGGCTGCTGGTACGAGGCTCCCCAGACGTCGCCCGCACCGCCGCCGCCCGCGTACGCGGGGGTGACCGGCGGAGGCGGCGGCCATCCCGCCGCGGCGGCCGACGGCGCCCCCGGCTGCCCCGGAGGCACCGGCGGAAGCTGAGTGGTGGGTGCGCCCTCGTGCTGCGGCGGTCCGTAGGCCGGGCCCCCGGCGGGCGGGCCCGCGTCCGGTGCCGGGCCGCCCGCGATCGGCGGGTGTCCTTCGTGGGCCCCTTCCGGCGCGGAAGCGGGAGCATCCACCGGCACAGGGGGTGCAGACGGGGCCGGGGGGACCGCAGTGCCCTCGTTCTCGGTGCTCACAGCTCTTCTCCTCGTTCCACGGCTGTCCTTCTCGGTCGCACTCGGCCACGCTCACTCACCCTGCGCGGCGCCGGGCGCGTTTCAGCTGTGCATGTCCTGTTGTACGCCGTCAAGCTTTTCCCACCGGGCGTCAGGGCACCATAAACCGTGGCTGTGGGTCCGCGACCTCTCTTTATACCGGACCTGTCCGAACAAAAATCTGTATACCCGACACCTCGCCGACGCCGTCACGTCGCCTTCCGACCACACACGCTCCTCGCGACGGTGACACCATGACGCGGTGACCCACGCACGACAGCACCTGGTCCAGGTCGTCGCCCACCGAGGAGCCTCCGAAGAGGCCCCCGAGCACACCCTGGCCGCGTACAAGAAAGCGATCGAGGACGGCGCGGACGCCCTCGAGTGCGACGTCCGGATGACCGCCGACGGCCACCTGGTCTGCGTTCACGACCGACGTGTCAACCGTACGTCCAACGGCCGCGGCGCGGTCTCCGCACTGGAGCTCTCCGACCTCGCCGCCCTGGACTTCGGCTCCTGGAAGAGCCGGGACGAGGAGCCCGACTGGGAGCGCCGGCCCCAGGACCCGGGGGACACCTCCGTCCTCACCCTGCAGCGTCTGCTCGAGCTCGTCGCCGACGCCGGGCGCCCCATCGACCTGGCGATCGAGACGAAGCATCCGACACGCTGGGCGGGCCAGGTCGAGGAGCGGCTGCTGCAACTGCTGAAGCGGTTCGGTCTGGACGCCCCCCAGTCGCCGGCCGAGTCGAGGGTGCGGGTCATGAGCTTCTCCGCGCGCTCGCTGCACCGGGTGCGGTCCGCCTCCCCCACGCTGCCGACGGTCTACCTCCTGCAGTTCCTGTCCCTGCGGCTGCGCGACGGACGGCTGCCGGCGGGTGTCCGGATCGCGGGCCCCTCGATGCGGATCGTGCGCAGCCACCCCGCGTACATCCAGCGCCTGAAGCAGGCCGGGCACCAGGTGCACGTGTGGACCGTGAACGAGCCGGAGGACGTCGATCTCTGCCTCGAGCTGGGCGTGGACGCCATCATCACCAACCGCCCGCGCGCCGTTCTGCAGCAGCTGGGCCGCTGAGCGGCGCCTTTCAGGGCCCCGTTGACGCCACTTCCGCAAGGGGCGGGATCCGGCCACACGCATACGGGGAGTGCACCGGCGCGTTCGGGCTGTGTTCGACCGTTATGAGTGCGTCAGCCCACATACACGGCCGGTTTCCGGTCCGGCCCGTCGGGGCATCCACTCGGTGGCGTGGGGCGAAGGAGGTCTCGGGGGTGGCGTTGGTGGTGGCACAGGAGGTGCCCACGTCGTCGAGCATGGCTGTACCCCATGGTCCTGCGGGCGTGGGGGAGGCGAGGCACCGCATGCGGGATCATCTGCGGACCGGCGGCGTCTCGGAAACGGTCATCGACGATGCCGTACTTATCCTTTCGGAATTGCTCAGCAATGCCTGTCGGCACGGCAGGCCGCTCGGCGGCAGCCTGGCAGGGGACGGGGACGTGCGCGTCGCATGGCGCGTCGACGCCTCGGGACGACTCACCGTCGAGGTGACGGACGGCGGGGGCCCGACCCGTCCGGTTCCCGCCACCCCCTCGGTCACCGCGCGCGGCGGCCGCGGCCTGAACATCATCACGGCACTGGCCAAGGACTGGGGCGTCCGGGACGACGTCCGCGGCGAGGTCACGGTCTGGGTCGTGGTCCAGGACGACGTCTGCTCGGCCCGTCGGCGCGAGGACTTCGCTACGCGCGTCACGGCGCCCTCCGTGTCGCAGATACCCGGGCTGGACTTCGCGGACGCGTTCGACGAGCTGGACTGAGACCGGGCGACCGGGACGAGGCGGCCGACCCGGTCGGGAGCGCCGGGCCGCGACCGGAACGATCCGGGCCGCCCCGCGCGCGACACGCGGACGGACGTCCGAGCGGAGATCCGTCGCGGGACGCACGGACACGGTGGCCAGGCCCTTGCACTCCCTTCCCCGACCAGGGCTCTTCGTATCGCGCGGACCTCATGTGCCGACCCCGTGAGACCCCGTGCGCACGCTCCCCGTCCGGTCCGGCGCACCCCCCTTCGGGGACGACTCGGTGCGTTGTCCACAGGATCCCGTCGCCCGTGGTCGGAGCGGCTAGGCTCGCGCCCGTACGAAACGAGCCGTAACCGGGAGACATCCACGATGGCCAAGAAGCGACCCCAGACCAAGGCCGAGCGCCCGGAGCTCACGGATGCCGAGATCCCGGTCGTCGGCGCCCGCGAGCCCTGCCCCTGCGGGAGCGGCCGCCGCTACAAGGCCTGCCACGGCCGGGCCGCCGCGCACGCGGTGACCGAGCTGGTGCACCGTCCGTTCGAGGGACTCGCCGGTGAGTGCGACTGGATCGCGCTGCGCGAGCTGGTGCCCGCGGCGACCGTCGAGCTCAACCTCAGGCAGGGCCTGCCCGAGGACGTCCCGTCCGTCGTGCTCGCCACGGTCCTTCCGATGGCCTGGCCGGCGCTGCGCCGGGACGACGGCACGGTCCTGCTCGGCCTGCAGAACGACACGGCGTCGGGCGACATCAGCCGCGACCTCGCGGACACCCTCGAGCGTGCCCTCGTGGCCGAGCCCGGCACCCCGGTGCAGGGCCGTCGCCCGTCGGCCGGCGGACCGCGACTGCAGGACCTGCTGGACCCGGAGGGCCCCTTCGAGCCCGTCGTGCACAGCGGCTTCGAGTTCTGGGTCCCGGACGCGCAGAACACGACGCCGGAGGTGGCCGCCTCCCTGGAGCGTGCCAACGAGGCCGCCATCCCCACCGTGAAGCTCGCCGGCGTGGACGCCGCGTACTGGTGCGAGACCCCCGACAAGAACCACCTGCGGTGGGTCATGCCGCACGCCGAGGAGCAGCTTCTGGACGCTCTCGCGCGGCTGCACGCGGCCGGGCAGTCGAGCCTCGGCGAGGGCACGCGCCTGGTCGGCTCCTTCCGTGCGCACGGACTCAC
The DNA here is from genome assembly GCF_051553595.1 of Streptomyces sp. HUAS TT11. Taxonomy (NCBI): domain Bacteria; kingdom Bacillati; phylum Actinomycetota; class Actinomycetes; order Kitasatosporales; family Streptomycetaceae; genus Streptomyces; species Streptomyces sp. HUAS TT11. The sequence goes on along the minus strand of NZ_CP196184.1, from coordinate 4,725,852 downwards.
GGTGCCGGTCTGGGACCTGCCCTCCGCGATGGGCGCCGAGGACATCGAGAAGCCCGCCGCCGAGTTCGCCGAGCGACTCGCGGCCGCCCTCGCCTCGAAGGAACCGCTCACCGCCGACGAGCGCCGGGCGCGCGGCGGGCTGACGAACCGGCAGGTGACGCTCAGCTGAGGCGAGACGTTCGCCACATCGAACGGTCGGCTCGCCCGGACGCCGCTGCGGGTGACCCCTGTCACAAGTCCCCCCGGCCACAGGCAAATCCGTGTCCGAATAGCCGAGATCGAATTTGCGAACCGCCGATCTCTTGTTACCGTTCCAGTAGCCCGGTTGCTGGTGCATCCCCCGTCGCCAGCAACCGGGTCTTTCCATGTCCGGCTCCGGGTCACCGCCCGCATCGGCCTCAACTGCCGTGCGAGGCCGTCGCGTTACAGACCGTGCGCACCGACCTCGCTGCCGGAGCGAAGCAGCAGCGGTCCCTCCCCGTCGTCCGCGGCGAACTCCGCGACCGCCGAGTACGCGATCGCTTCGCCGGCCAGAGGCCGCCGCGGCGTCTCGCAGCTCTCCGGGTCGTCGCCCGCGGCCACCACGCAGTGAATCTGGACACTGCGGCCGTTCGGTCCCATGAAGCTCAGGACGGACCTCAGTTCCTGGCCCGTGGCATTGCGGTAGTACGTGCGCGCCCAGGCCTCCCGGCCCTGTGTCATGACACAGGTCTGCGCCTCGATCCCGTCCACGGACGAGAGTTGGGGACCGCAGTGGGCGGCGGTGGTGAGACCGGGACCCGGCTGCGGGGAGTGGACGGAGACCGGACGCTTCTCCTCCTCGGGCACGGGCGTGCGGATCACGTCCTGATCGCCCTCGCCGACCGACCCCGCGGACGCCACGGCGAGCGGAAGCGCGACCACGACCGCGACCGCGCCCATGAGGGCGAACAACCGGACCCTGCCGGCGTCGGACCGCTCGCGGACCCACGAGCCCGCTCCCCGCGCCCGTCTCCCGTGTCCACCAGGGCGAATCAGCATGGATCGAAGATATCGACGGATCACGGGCGCCCGGTCCGCCGCGCACCCGAAACCCCTACAACTCGGGCGCGCTCACACCCGTACGAGTGAGGGCTTCCACAACGGTGTCCACGACCGCCTCCACGTCCGGGACCCAGGGCGAGGCGGAGCCGGGCAGCGGCGCCCGCTCCCAGCGGATCTCCCCGTGACCGGTCTCGGAGGGAGGCAGCGCCAGATAGCCGCCCTCGCCGTGGAAGCGCAGCGACCCGGGGACGAAGTCCTGTGCGTACAGCAGCTCGCCCAGCTGCTCCATGGAGTAGGGCGCCACCAGGATCGCCCAGCGGTGCGGCGCCGCGACGACCGGGCCGAGGCGGATGCCCTTCCGGTCGAGCGCGGCCAGGGCGCGTGAGGCCGCGAGGGCGGGCAGGCTCACGGCACAGGGCGCCCGGCCGCCGGTGGCCAGCACAATGGGTGCGGAGGGCCGGTTGGTCCACCACCAGCGCACCATGCGCTCGTCGGCGGTGGCCGCGAGCAGCCCGGGATCGAACGGGTGCGCTCCTGGCACTGTGCACTCGGGGTCCGGGCATCCGCAGCGGGCCCGCCCCTGCGGGTCCGGTGCCACACCCGGGAGAACCGGCCACTGCCATTCGGTCGCGAAGGTCAGGGCCGCGCTGATCGGCTCAGGCCTGCCGTCGTTCCGCCTGGACAAGAGCCTGCGTCGCCTTCCGAGGATCTCGCGCATGAGCGCTCGTTCCTTTCCGTTGCACGCCTGGCAACACCGAGGTCCACATCACACCATGTGTCGATCACTTCACTGTGCGTACCTACTGGCGCATCACTCCCTTGTCCTGGACAAGGGGAACCCCTATGGGCCGAGCCTTGGCTGCGTCCGCGTCCCACTGTGCCCGTCACAAGGATGGGCATGGCGCGGGGTGGCGGCACCTGGCGATTTGCCGTCCCGCTCTTGCTCGCCGCCTCCGCCAGGGGAGGATGGGGCTTGGTCGTCGGTGGCTAAGACGCCCGGGTCCGCCGCCAGGTTCCGGGTAGCCCCCAACCACCCCTGGCCTTCACCGAGTACGTACCCATCACGACCGCTGTGACGCTCTGTCGAACAAGGCCAGTCGACCGCAATAAGGGGCTACCCGAGGCAGTTTTGAGCCAACTTTACTGTTCCTCAAGAGAGTAGGAAGACCCTGCGGACACCAGGAATCCCGGCAGGACAATGCTGGACATCTCCTCACAAGTGCGTGTACATGTGGAGACACCGCTAGCGGCGCAGATTGACATGGGGGTTTGCGATGCTATCGAGCACTTTGCACCGGTTCGAAAGCCGGTCACCATGAACGCCCCTCACCCTCCGAAAGTGGCCGGAATCGATTCAACGGTTCCGGCCCCCGCACACACTGTCGCGCCCGCGACGGCCACCGTGGGCGTCCCACCGGACACCCCGGGCGTCCCCGTCGACCCGGGTGCCGTCCTCCAGGACCGTCTCGCCGGCTGGGTGTCCGATCTCACGACACTGCACGAGCTCACCGAGCGCCTGGCCCGCACCGACACGCTGGCCGGCGCGCTCCAGGAGCTGCTGCGGGCCGGAGCCGCGCTCGTGGGCGCCCGGCGCGGTCTCGTCGTGCTGGAGCCGCGCGACGGTCTGGGACCGGACACCACCGTCGGCCTGGGCCTGGCCCGCGCCGACCTCGGGCACATCGAGACCGTGCCGCGCGGTTCCATGTCGTACGGCAGGATCCTGGACGGACTGCCGGGCGGCGAGCGTGAGATCGCGCAGCCGGACCTGTTCTCCGAGGTCGGGCTCGACCCCCGCCACCGCGAGGTGGCCGCCCGGCTCGGGTACGCCGCCAGCTACGCGCTCCCTCTGTCCGGAGAGGCGGCCGGCCGGCTCGGCGCCGCGGTCTGGTTCTACGACGAGCCGGCCGAGCCGGTGGAGCGCCAGCGCCACCTCGTCGGCCTCTACGCCCGCTACGCCGCCGAACACCTGGCGCGGATGGTCGAGATCGAGCGCACCCGCGTGTGCACGGCGACGATCGTCGAGGAACTGCTCCCCGCACGGCTGCCACGGGTCGCCGGCGTCCAGCTCGCCGCCCGGCGCCACACCGGTCCGCGCGGCGGCGGCGACTGGTACGACGCTCTGCCGCTGCCCGAGGCGGCGCTCGGCCTGGCGGTCGGCTCCGTCACCGGCTCGGGGCCGAGCGCGGTGGCCGCGTCGGGCCGGCTGCGCGCCTCACTGCGCGCGTACGCGGTGATGGAGGGCGAGGATCCGGTCGCGGTCCTGTCGGACCTCGAACTGCTGCTGCGACTCACCGAGCCCGCCCGCTCGGCCACCGCCCTGTTCGCGTACTGCGAACCCGCGCTGCGCAAGCTCACCCTCGCCGGGGCCGGGCACAGCCCGCCCCTGGTGGTCGGACCGCGCCGCACGGAGTTCGTGGAGACCTCGCTGTCGGCACCCCTCGGGATGCTGGCCTGCTGGGAGGCGCCGAGCATCGAGGTGACGGCCGAGCCGGGCGAGACCGTACTGCTCTACACCGACGGTCTGCTGCACCGCACCGGCGACCCCATGGACCGTGCCTTCGCCCGGCTGCACGCGGCGGCCGCGAGCGTGCCGCGGCCGGTGCGGACGGACCCGGGGGCGATCGCCGACCACGTCCTGCGGTCGGTGCTCCCGGACGGGCTCGACCAGGCGGACAGTGCGGAGGACGTGGTGCTGCTGGCCGCGCGCTTCGAGTGAGGGCGCGACCGCCTTCGGTAACAGGCCTTCCCGCCTGGGGCCCCCTTCAGTGCGACCGTACGATGGATGAGGCCCAGTGCCGTATCCAAGGAGGATGACCGTGGCGGACGAGCTCACCCCGGAGACCCCGGAAGAGACCGAAAAGCCGATCAAGCAGCGCAAGAACGGCCTGTACCCGGGCGTGTCCGACGAGCTCGCCGAGAGCATGAAGTCCGGCTGGGCCGACACCGAGCTGCACGACCTGCGGCCGATCGCCCAGGCCGCCGAGACGGCCGCCCGCCGTGCCGCGCTCTCCGCGCGTTTCCCGGGCGAGCGCCTGGTGATCCCCGCGGGCAACCTCAAGACCCGCTCGAACGACACGGACTACGCCTTCCGCGCCTCCGTCGAGTACGCGTACCTCAGCGGCAACCAGACCGAGGACGGCGTGCTCGTCCTGGAACCGACCGCCGACGGCCACACCGGGACGCTCTATCTGCTCCCCCGCTCCGACCGTGAGAACGGCGAGTTCTGGCTGTCCGGCCAGGGCGAGCTCTGGGTCGGCCGCCGCCACTCGCTCGCCGAGGCCGAGCAGCTCCACGGCATCCCGGCGTCGGACGTGCGGAAGCTGCCGGAGAAGCTGAAGGAGGCCACCGGCCCGGTCCGGCTGGTCCGCGGCTTCGACGCCGGCATCGAGTCCGCGCTGCATGACAAGGTGACCGCCGAGCGCGACGAGGAGCTGCGTGTCTTCCTCTCCGAGATGCGGCTGGTCAAGGACGACTTCGAGATCGGCGAACTGCAGAAGGCCGTCGACTCGACCGCACGGGGCTTCGAGGACGTCGTGAAGGTCCTCGACAAGGCGGAGGCCACCTCCGAGCGCTACATCGAGGGCACGTTCTTCCTTCGCGCGCGCGTCGAGGGCAACGACATCGGCTACGGCTCCATCTGCGCGGCCGGCCCGCACGCCTGCACGCTGCACTGGGTGCGCAACGACGGCCCCGTCCGCTCCGGCGACCTGCTCCTGCTGGACGCGGGCGTGGAGACGCACACCTACTACACCGCCGACGTGACCCGCACACTGCCGGTGAACGGCACGTACAGCGAGATCCAGAAGAAGATCTACGACGCCGTGTACGAGGCCCAGGAGGCCGGCATCGCGGCGGTGAAGCCGGGTGCCAAGTACCGCGACTTCCACGACGCCGCGCAGCGGGTGCTGACCGAGAAGCTGGTCGAGTGGGGGCTCGTCGAGGGGCCCGTGGAGCGTGTCCTGGAACTCGGTCTGCAGCGCCGCTGGACCCTGCACGGCACGGGCCACATGCTCGGCATGGACGTCCACGACTGCGCCGCCGCGCGTGTGGAGACGTACGTGGACGGCACGCTGGAGGCCGGCATGGTGCTCACGGTCGAGCCCGGCCTGTACTTCCAGTCGGACGACCTGACCGTCCCGGAGGAGTACCGGGGCATCGGCGTCCGCATCGAGGACGACATCCTCGTCACCCAGGACGGCAACCGGAACCTCTCGGCGGGCCTGCCCCGGCGCTCCGACGAGGTCGAGGCGTGGATGGCCGCGCTGAAGGGCTGATACGGGAGCCGATGGCCGGGTACCGAAGGAAGGTACCCGGCCATCCGCATGACGTACGGGGGGATTTCCGTTGGTCGGAGCACCTGCGTCCGCGGACGCGTTCTGGTCCGGCGTCGGCGTCGACCTGCACCTCGAACCGGACGCGGCGGACGGTCGCCGCGCCGGTCTGGAGCGGGCGCTTCGGGACGCCGTGCGGGACGGCCGGCTCGCGCCCGGATCGCGGCTTCCGGCGACCCGGAAGCTCGCCGCCGAACTGGGTGTCTCCCGGGGCACCGCGAAGGCGGCGTACGACCAGCTGGTCGCCGAGGGTTATCTGACGGCGCAGCAGGGCTCGGGCACCCGGGTCGCCGCGCTTCCCGCGCAGGCGCCCGTGCGGGAAGCGGTCGCACCGCACACGCGTGCCCCGCGTCTCGACCTGCGGCCCGGCAGTCCGGATGTCGGCGCCTTCCCCGCGGCGGCCTGGTTGCGGGCGCTGCGCCGCGCGATCGCGACCGCGCCGTCCCTCGCGTACGACTACGGCGATCCGCGCGGCCGTATCGAACTGCGCACGGCGCTCTCCGGCTATCTGGGCCGGGCCCGGGGCGTGCCGGCGCCGCCCGAGCGGATCGTGATCACTTCCGGGTATGTGCAGGGGCTCGCCCTCCTCACGCGTGTGCTGGACGGCGCGTCGATCGCCATGGAGGATCCCGGCCTGCCGTTCCACCGGGACGTGGTGCGGCACAACGGCGGTGGCGTGGTCCCGCTGCGGGTCGACGAACGGGGTGCTCGCACCGGGGATTTGACGGACGAGGCGGCCGTGGTGGTGACTCCCGCGCATCAGTACCCGACCGGGGTCACGCTGCACCCGGAGCGGCGCCGGGCGCTGACGGAGTGGGCACGCGCGCGGGGCGGACTGGTCGTCGAGGACGACTACGACGGGGAGTTCCGCTACGACCGGCAGCCCGTCGGTGCGCTCCAGGGGACGGCGCCCGACCACGTCGTCTATCTGGGCACCGCCTCCAAGACGCTCGGTCCCGCACTGCGCCTGGGCTGGATGGTGCTGCCGCCGCACCTGGTGGACGCGGTGGCCGACGCCAAGCTGCACAGCGACCACCACACCGAGACCATCGGCCAGTTGGCCCTCGCGGAACTGGTCGACAGCCATGCCTACGACCGGCACATCCGCGCCTGCCGGCTGCGCTACCGGCGCCGACGCGACCAGCTCCTCGACCGGCTGGGCACGCGTCGCCGCGTCCGGGGGATCGCGGCCGGTCTGCATGCGCTGGTCGACGTCCCCGACGAGGAGGCGGCGGTGGCGCGGGCCGAGGCGGAAGGGCTCGCGGTGGGGCGGCTCGGCGACCACTGGCACTCGGTGGGCGAGGGACGGCCGCAGGGCCTGGTCGTCGGGTACGGAACGCCGCGGGAGCGGTCGTATCCCGAGACACTGGACGCCCTGGGACGGGTACTGGACCACCTGGACGTCTGACGGGTCCTCCGGAGGGCCGGGCGCGGTCCGTTCCCCGAAGATCACGTCTCCGCCGCTGCCGACCGGCGTGGCCCTTGCGATCGGCGCGCCAGCACGTCCTCTCCGACTGCGCACGGCACCGTGCCGACGCGCTATACGGCCACCAGCGGGGCGTCCTTCTTCCACTTGAGGATCTTGTCGAAGCTCACCACCGCACCGCCGCGGTCCGGCTTGTTGCCGATGTGGACGTGATCGGCGAGTTGCTCGATCAGGCACAGTCCACGGCCGTGCTCGGCGTCGGTGCGGGCCGGGCGGATCGCGGGACGGGACCTGCCCGTGGGAAAGCCGGGCCCCGAGTCGGTGACCTCGATGCGGCACGTCTCCCCGTCGAGATACGCCGTGACCCGGTACGCCTCGCCGTGGGCGGCGCCGCCGCCGTGCTCGACCGCGTTGGCGCAGGCTTCGCTGAGGGCGACGGAGAGGTCGTAGGAGATGTCGGGGTCGACTCCGGCGGTCTCCATGGTGCCCATGAGGAGCCGCCGGGCGAGCGGCACGCTCGCAGCCTCGCGCCGCAGATGGAGTGACCACCAGATGCTCATGCTCCAGCCTCCTGGCCGCGGCTCGACATACCGTTACGTATTGCCACGACTGCCCGCGTGCAATCGCCCGTTGGACGAGATCCCGCTCGATCGGCGGATGCGCCCGTGCCGTGCGCGGGTGTAAGGAGTGGGCGCGGACGACATGAACGCAGCAGAAGGCGATCTTCCGGATCACTCCTCCGATAACCGCATGGATGCCACCTTGCGGACCTGCTGTACGGAGCCCGCGGGGCCAGTGGGATGATGAGGCCGCCATGAGTGCCCCTCGTCAGCGCACGGCGCGCACCGGACACGAACTCCGGATCCTGCGGGCCGCGGTGTTCGCCGCGGTCTGCGTCGTGCTGGCCGCCGCGGGGCACGCGCTCGCCTCCTGCGCCACGGTTCCGCTGTGGACGCTGGGCGCCGGGTTCCTCGGCGTGTTCGCCGTCGCCGCCACGCTCGCCGGACGGGAGCGCTCGCTACCTGGTATCGCCGCGGTCCTCGCGGTGGGCCAGGCCGTCCTGCACACCCTGTTCGGCCTGGGACAGTCCTCCGGTGCCATGTCGATGACCTCGAACGCGATGTCCGCGCCCGACGCCACACTCGTGGCGCGGGCCGCACACATCATGTGCGGCGCCACGGCGGCGACGATCTCCCCGGCACAGGCGCAGCGGATCCTCTCCGATGCGCAGCTCGGCCCGGGGTCCGACATGGCCGCCATGCACGACCCGGCGGACGCCCTGTCGACCGCAGCCGGCTCGTGGTGGTCGATGCTGCCGTCCGTGCCGATGCTGATCGGGCACGTACTCGCCGCGGTCGCCGCGGGCTGGGTGCTGCGCCACGGTGACATCGCACTGCTGCGGCTCATGCGGCTGTCCGCGCACGGAGTCGCGGAGGGGGCGCTCGTCCGGTCCCTGCGATCGGCGTTCACGCTTGTGCGCGCCCTGCTGGCCGGGCTCCCCGAGGCGCCCGAGGCGTGGACCCGCGCGCCACGCGCCTCCCTTCTCGTCCCGCCGAAGCAGCGGACGAGAGCACTGCAGCACACGGTGATCCGGCGCGGACCGCCGTCCTCCACTCCGCACGTCCTCGCTGCCTGAACACGACGCGCCTCTCCACTCGTTCCTCCGGAAGGGCTGCCGTCGTGCAGCACGCGTGCGCGCCCGTGCCGTGCCACACCCGTGGTCACGGCTGCATCCGCGCACCGCTCCTCCCAATGGACTCACACTCGAAGTGGAGTGCTCTTACGCCATGAAGGCCATCAAGGGTTCCCTGAAGGCTTCGCGCCTCGCCGTCGCAGGTGCCGCCGCCGCGTCGGCCCTTCTCGTCCTGTCCTCGCCCGCTTTCGCACACGTCACCGTGCAGCCCGAGGGCGAGGCCGCCAAGGGCGGCTACGCAGTCGTCGACTTCAAGGTCCCGAACGAGCGCGACGACGCCTCGACCACCAAGCTCGAGGTCAACCTCCCCGCCGACCACCCGCTGGCGTCCGTGATGCCGCAGCCGGTCGACGGCTGGACGGTGCAGGTCACCAAGTCCAAGCTCGACAAGCCGCTCACTCTGCACGGTGAGCAGATCGACGAGGCCGTCACCAAGGTCACCTGGACCGCCACCGGCAAGGGCATCGAACCGGGCTACTTCCAGAAGTTCCCGCTCTCGGTCGGCCGACTGCCCGAGGACGCCGACCAGCTCGTCTTCAAGGCCCTGCAGACGTACTCGGACAAGGACGTCGTCCGCTGGATCGAGGTCCAGAAGGACGGCCAGGAGGAGCCGGAGAACCCGGCCCCGGTGCTCGAGCTGGCCTCGGCTTCCGCCGCGGGCCACAACGGCAGCCAGGCCGAGGACGCCTCCGCCGCCTCGGCCGGCAAGGAAACCGCGGCCGTGACCTCCACCGGCGGCAGCGACACCACCGCCCGCGTCCTCGGTGTCGTGGGCATCGTCGTCGGCGCGGCGGGTGTCGCGTACGGCGTCATGGCCGGCCGTCGGCGCAGCACCGAGGCCTGAGGTACCACTCGCCTCCGGGCACGCGCGGGGATCGTGCGCCATCGCCGTGGCGCGCGGCGCACGGTCCCCGTGCACACCGGAGCACTCACATCTGGGACGTTCTCCATGCTCAAGAAGACGCTCGCCGCGGCAGCCCTCCTGGCCGCCGCCGCGTTCACCCTCTCCGCCTGCGGCTCCGGCGACGGCGGGGACAAGCCGATCGCCGTGGTCTCCGCGGAGTCCGGATCGGGCAAGGCCGCGACCGTGCTCGACCAGCCGTTCGAAAAGCCGGATCTGGTCCTCACCGACACGCACGGCAAGAAGTACGACCTGCGTGCGCAGACCAAGGGCAGGCCGACCCTCATCTACTTCGGCTACACCCACTGCCCCGACGTCTGCCCGCTGACGATGAACAACCTCGCGGTCGCCAAGAAGGAGGTGGAGAAGGACAAGCAGCTGACCCCGGCGCAGAAGGAGTCGCTGCGGATCGTGTTCGTCACCACCGACCCCGAGCGCGACACACCGTCCGCGCTCGGCGCATGGCTGAAGGGCATCGACCCCGATGTCGTCGGACTGACCGGGGACTTCGCCACGGTCCAGGCCGGCGCCCGCTCCATCGGCATCAGCATCGAGCCGCCGAAGAAGGAGAAGGACGGCAAGATCGTCTCCTTCCACGGCACCCAGGTCATCGCGTTCTCGCCGAAGACCGACGCGGGTTATGTGGTGTACGGCGAGGACGCCACCGTCGACGACTACACCAAGGACCTCCCCAAGATCATCAAGGGGGAGAACCCGTGAACCACCGCCCCGTCCACCTCGCCGTGGTGATCGCGGCCGGGCTGGTGCTCGCGGGCTGCGGCACGGGCTCCTCGTCGTCCTCCGAGCCCGAGCTGAAGGTCACCGGGGCCTACATGCCCGCCCCGCCCACCGGCGATCTCGCGGCCGGATTCTTCGTCGTCTCCAACTCCGGTGGTGCCGACACCCTCACCTCCGTCACCAGCCGGCTCGCCGGCGACGTCACGCTGCACTCCACCAAGGACGGCGTCATGGAGGAGGAGAAGTCCTTCGCCGTGCCCGCGGACGGCCGGCTGGACTTCGAGACCGGCGGCAACCACCTCATGTTCGAGAAGCTCACCCACAAGCCCGAACAGGGCGAGAAGGTGTCCGTGCAGCTGCACTTCGCAAAGTCCGGAACGGTCACGGTCGAGATGCCGGTGAAGTCGCCGACGTACACCCCTGAGACCGGGCACTGAGAGAGGGATCACCGTGACGCAGGCCACCGCTCCCACCGGACACGTCCAGGGCGGCATCCGCGCAAAGTCCCCCCGCACACCGCGGCTCCGGGGCGTCCTGGCGCTGATGGCGCTGCTGCTCGCCGTGGCGGGCACGCTGTTCGGCGGGGCCGCACCCGCCTCCGCCCACGCCGCGCTGCTCGGCAGCGACCCCGCACAGGGATCGGTGGTCGACAAGGCGCCCACGCAGATCACGCTCAACTTCTCCGAGAAGGTGGCCCTGTCGGACGGGTCCTTCAAGGTCCTCGACCCCAAGGGACAGCGGGTCGACACCGGCAAGCCGGCCGAGCTGACCGGGACGATGTACGGCGTGAAGGTGCGCCCGGGTCTGCCCCGCGGCACCTACACGGTCACCTACCAGGTGGTGTCCGCGGACAGCCATCCCGTCTCGGGCGCCTTCACCTTCTCCGTCGGGGCCCCGTCCGCGACCACGGTCTCCGCCTCCGGCCAGACCGTGGGCGGCGGGGTCGTCGGCGGACTGTACGGGTTCGCGCGGTATGTCTCGTACGCCGGGTTCATCGTCCTGATCGGCGGCGCCGCCTTCGTCCTGGCCTGCTGGCAGCGGGGGGCCGGAGTGCGGGCGGTGCAGCGGCTCGTGGTCTCCGGGTGGGTGGCGCTCACCTCCGCCACGCTCGCGCTGCTGCTTCTGCGCGGCTCGTACACCGGCTCGGGGAAGGTCGCCGACGTCTTCGACCTCTCCCTGGTCGGGCAGGTGCTCCAGACCAAGGCCGGCGCCGCCCTCGTCTCCCGGCTGCTGCTGCTCGCGGCGGCGGCCCTGTTCATCGCGGTGCTCTTCGGGGCGTTCGCGAGACGGGACACGGACGGTGAGGAGACGGCCGGCGAGGCGAACGGGTCCGGGGGCCGCAAGGGCGCGTCGGGCGGCGACGCCCTCGACGCGGAACGGGCGGCCACGAAGCAGGACCTCACCTTCGGACTCGCCGTCGGCGGCTTTGTCGTCGCGGCCGGTCTCGCGGCCACCTGGGCGATGGCCGAACACGCCTCGACCGGTATCCAGACCGGCCTCGCGATGCCCGTCGACATCCTGCACCTGCTGGCGGTCGCCGTCTGGCTCGGTGGTCTCGCGACGATGCTGGTCGCGTTGTACCGCGTACCGTCGATCGAGAAGTCGGCCGTCCAGCGCTTCTCGCGCGTCGCCTTCGCAAGCGTCGTGACCCTGGCCGCGACCGGTGTGTACCAGTCCTGGCGTCAGCTCGGCTCCTGGTCGGCGCTGACCGGTACGGCGTACGGACAGCTGCTCCTCGTGAAGGTCGCGCTGGTCGCCGTCCTGCTCGGCGTCGCCTGGATCTCACGGCGCTGGACGGCCCGGCTCGCGGACGTGCCCGCGGCGAAGGCGCAGCGCACGACGCAGAAGAAGCGAGTGGCGGCGAAGGCGGCGGCCAAGGGCGGCGGCTCGAACGCCTCCCGGAAGGGGGCTACGGGAGCCTCCGAGCGCACCGCCCAGCTGGCGAGGCAGCGCGCCGCCGTGGCCGCCGCGCGGGCCAAGCGGCTCCGTGACGCCGATCCCGCCCGTTCCGGGCTGCGCCGCTCGGTGCTCACGGAGACGGCCGTCGCCGTCGTCGTGCTGGCCGTCACCACCGCGCTGACGACCACCGAACCGGGGCGCACGGAAGAAGTGGCCAAGGCCGCCACCTCCACCGCGGCGCAGCGGTCGGGACCCCTGTCGCTGAAGCTCCCCTTCGACACCGGCGGCCAGGACGGCAAGGGCACCGTCGAGGTCACCCTCGACCCGGCCCGTGTCGGCGCCAACGAGATGCACCTCTATGTGGTGCGCCCGAACGGCAGGGCCTTCGACGTCCCCGAGGTGAAGGTCGCCTTCACCCTCGAGGCCAAGAGCATCGGCCCGCTGCCCGTCGTGCCCGACCGCATCGCCACCGGGCACTGGTCGGCGAGCGGGGTGCAGATCCCCATGGCGGGCGACTGGAAGATCGCCGTGACCGTGCGGACGTCCGACATCGACCAGACAAGCGTGAGCAAGAACGCGAAGATCGGCTGAACGACACCATGGCTGAGCAGTCCACACCCGAGGCGTCCTCCGAGGGCATCCCTTCCCAGAGCACCGAGCGGGGTCCCGCCACGAAGGACGCCCCCACGCGGCGCCCGTCCGGACGGAGCGCCCCGGGCGGCGCCGTCGCGGACGGCGCCGCCTCCACCGGAGTGATCTCCAGGCGCCGGCTGCTGGGCACCGCCGGTGCCACCGGGCTCGCGCTGGGCGCGGCGGGCGCCGCCGCCGGATACACCGCGGCGCCCGCGGAGTCGGAGAAGACCGCGCCCCTGACCTCGCTCGGTACGGGCCGGGTGTCGTTCCGGGGACGGCATCAGCCCGGCATCGTCGACGCGGCACAGGCCCGAGGTCATCTCCTCGCCTTCGACCTGGCGCCGGGCGCGGGCCGCACCCAGGCCGCCGCCCTGCTGCGCCGCTGGTCGGCCAACGCCGAGCGGCTGATGGCGGGCGAGCCGGCCGGGCACGACGACACAGGCGTCGCCCGGGACGCGGGACCGTCCTCCCTGACGATCACCTTCGGCTTCGGCCACAGCTTCTTCTCCCGCACGGGGCTGGACGGCCGGCGTCCCGCCGCCCTGGACCCGCTGCCCGATTTCTCCTCCGACCACCTCGACACCTCCCGCAGCAACGGCGATCTGTGGGTGCAGATCGGCGCCGACGACGCGCTGGTCGCCTTCCACGCCCTGCGGACGATCCAGAAGGACGCCGGTGACGCGGCCCGGTTGCGCTGGCAGATGAACGGCTTCAACCGCACCCCGGGCGCCACCGCCCGCCCGGCGACGGCCCGCAACCTGATGGGCCAGATCGACGGCACACGTAACCCCAAGCCGGCCGAGACCGACTTCGAGCAGCGCGTCTTCGTCCCCGGGTCCGGCGATCCGGACTGGATGGCGCACGGCTCCTACGCCGTCGTCCGCCGCATCCGCATGCTGCTCGACGACTGGGAGAAGCTCTCGCCCAGAGCCCAGGAGGACGTCATCGGCCGCCGCAAGTCCGACGGGGCGCCGCTCAGCGGCGGCACCGAGACCACCGCGATGGACCTGGAGAAGACGGCCGCCGACGGCTCGCTCGTGGTGCCCCTGACCGCGCACGCGCGCATCACCCGCCCCGACCAGAACGGCGGCGCGGCGATGCTGCGCCGCCCGTTCTCCTTCCACGACGGCTTCGACGCCGACGGAACGCCCGACGCGGGCCTGCTGTTCATCTGCTGGCAGGCGGACCCGGTGCGCGGCTTCGTACCGGTGCAGCGCCGGCTCGACCGGGGCGACGCGCTGTCGGAATACATCCGCCACGAGGCGAGCGGACTGTTCGCCGTGCCGGGGGGCGCCGCGCCGGGCGAGTACGTGGGACAGCGGCTGCTGGAGGGCTGACCGCCGGCAAACCCGCCCCGCGGGCCCCGCGCGCCCGGATACGGGCCGCGGCCCGACGCGGCCCACTAGGGTGAGGACATGCCAGCGAGCTATGCGTATCTCGGTCCCGAGGGCACCTTCACCGAGGTCGCCCTGCGGACGCTGCCCGAGACCGCGACCCGGGAACTGGTTCCCATGGTGTCGGTGCCCGCGGCGCTCGACGCCGTGCGCAACGGCGAGGCGGAGGCCGCGTTCGTACCGATCGAGAACTCGGTGGAGGGCGGCATCACCACCACGCTGGACGAGCTGGTGGCGGGCGAACCGCTGATGATCTATCGCGAGGCGCTTCTCTCGATCACCTTCGCGCTCCTGGTCAGGCCGGGCACCACGCTCTCCGGGATCAAAACGGTCACCGCGCACCCGGCCGCGCAGCCGCAGGTGCGCAACTGGCTCAAGGCCCATCTGCCGAACGTCGTCTGGGAATCGGCCGCCTCGAACGCGGACGGCGCCCGTCTGGTCCAGGAGGGCCGCTACGACGCCGCGTTCGCAGGTGAGTTCGCCGCGGCGCGCTACGGCCTGCAGGCGCTGGAGACGGGCATCCACGACGCGGAGAACGCGCAGACGCGGTTCGTGCTGGTCGGCAGGCCCGCCCGCCCGGCGGCACCCACGGGCGCGGACAAGACGTCCATCGTGCTGTGGCAGCGCGACGACCACCCCGGTGGGCTGCGTGATCTGCTGGGCGAGTTCGCCGTGCGGGGTGTCAACCTGATGCTGCTCCAGTCCCGCCCGACCGGCGCCGGTATCGGCAACTACTGCTTCTGCATCGACGCCGAGGGCCATATCTCGGACCGGCGGGTGGCCGAGGCGCTGATGGGACTGAAGAGGATCTGCCTCCAGGTCCGGTTCCTCGGCTCCTATCCGCGCGCGGATGTCGGTCTTGACGACGTCCGTACCCCGTTGCCGGGGACGTCGGACGGCGAGTTCATGTCGGCGGCCGACTGGGTGGCACGTTGCCAGGACGGCCGGTTCTAGACTGGCGGGGCCATGGCATTCGGTCTTACCTGCAGATTTTCGCTGTCCACAGAAGTTATCCACAGGTTGGCTTCTCGACCTGGGGACAAGTCGACAACGTGGCATCAGAGGGTCGACAAATCTCTCTAAAGGCTCCCATCCGTCCACCGCCGCGTCTGCAACAGTTGTCCACGTGTTTCTTTTGATCACCCCTTTCGAGTGACCCGTTTACCACCGAAAGTGCAGCTAGTTCGGATTTGTACAGGGAATTCTCCCCCGTGGGCGCGACCTTCGAAATGATCATTTCCGGAGTCCACAGATCTTCCGCACAGGCTGTGGATAACTCCTGGGTGACTGTGGATGCCTGTGGACAAGCGCATCCCAAATCCCGTTCCCCTCGGGGAAGTCGGGTCAATGCACCACTGCCGGAGTACACCCTTCCGAGGGGCGGCGACCGTTTTCTTGACACGTAGCGCAATTCCCCCATAACGGTCCAAGTGCCGCGAGTGCGAAACACAGTCGTGAGACGGATCTGCGCACCGGTAGCCTTGAGGGGTGATTGACCTTCGCCTGCTCCGTGAGGACCCCGACCGTGTTCGCGCCTCCCAGCGCGCCCGTGGTGAGGATGTCGCGCTCGTCGACGCCCTCCTCTCCGCCGACGAGCGGCGCAGGTCGTCCGGCGTCCGCTTCGACGAGCTCCGTTCCGAGCAGAAGACGCTCGGCAAGCTGATCCCGAAGGCCTCCGGCGACGAGAAGGCCGGTCTGCTCGAGAAGGCGAGCCGACTCGCCGCGGACGTCAAGACGGCGGATGCCGAGCAGCACGAGGCCGACGAGGAGACCAAGCGGCTCCTCCTCCAGCTGGGCAACCTGGTGCACCCCGACGTCCCGGTCGGCGGCGAGGAGGACTTCGTCGTCCTGGAGACGCACGGCACCGTCCGCGACTTCGGTGCCGAGGGCTTCGAGCCCAAGGACCACCTGGAACTCGGTGAGGCGCTCGGCGCGATCGACGTCGAGCGCGGCGCGAAGGTGTCCGGCTCGCGCTTCTACTACCTGACGGGCGTCGGCGCGCTGCTGGAGCTGGCACTCGTCAACGCCGCGATGGCGAGGGCCACGGAGGCCGGGCTCACCCCGATGCTGACGCCTGCCCTGGTCCGGCCGCGCGCCATGGAGGGCACGGGCTTCCTCGGCCAGGCCGCCGAGAACGTGTACCACCTGGAGAAGGACGACTTCTACCTGGTCGGCACCTCCGAGGTCCCGCTCGCCGCGTACCACATGGACGAGATCATCGACGCGGAGAAGCTTCCGCTGCGCTACGCGGGCTTCTCTCCCTGCTTCCGCCGCGAGGCCGGTACGTACGGCAAGGACACCCGGGGCATCTTCCGTGTGCACCAGTTCGACAAGGTCGAGATGTTCTCGTTCGTCGACCCCGAGGACGCGGAGAACGAGCACAAGCGGCTCCTCGAGTGGGAGAAGGACTGGCTGAACGCCCTCGAGCTGCCGTTCCAGGTCATCGACGTGGCGTCGGGCGACCTGGGCGCGTCCGCCTCGCGCAAGTACGACTGCGAGGCCTGGATCCCCACCCAGGGCAAGTACCGCGAGCTGACCTCGGCCTCCAACTGCGACAGCTTCCAGGCCCGCCGCCTGTCGGTCCGCATGCGGGACGGCAAGAAGGTGCAGCCGCTGGCGACGCTGAACGGCACGCTGTGCGCCGTACCGCGCACGATCGTGGCGATCCTGGAGAACCACCAGCTGGCCGACGGCTCGGTGCGGGTGCCGGAGGTCCTGCGCCCCTACCTGGGCGGCCGGGAACTGCTGGAGCCCGTCGCCAAGTGAGTACGGCCGAACCCGCCGGAATCCCGTACAGGCTGATCGCGACCGACCTGGACGGGACCCTGCTGGGACCCGACGAGACGGTCTCGCGGCGCACGCGCGAGGCGCTCGCCGCGGTCACCGCGGCGGGCGCGGCGCACATCGTCGTCACCGGGCGCGCCGTCCCCTGGACCCGCCACATCCTCGACGACCTCGGCTACCGGGGTCTCGCGGTGTGCGGCCAGGGTGCGCAGGTGTACCACGCGGGGGAGCACCGGCTGCTGACGTCGCTGACGCTGGACCGGCAGATAGCCGGTCTCGCCCTGGCGAAGATCGAGGCCGAGGTGGGCCCGCTGCTGCTGGCCGCCAGCCGGGACGGACTCGACGGAGAGGTCCTGATCGGTCCCGGCTACCGGGCCCATGAGGGCCCGCTTCCCTACCGGCCGATGCACGACGCGGCGGACCTGTGGTCCGCGCCGCTGAACAAGGTGTACATCCAGCACCCGACGATGGGCGACGACGAGCTGGCCGAGGCGGCGGAGCAGGCGGCCGGCGGACTGGTCGGGGTGACGATGGCGGGAGAGGGCATAGTCGAGATCCTTCCCCTGGGCCTGAACAAGGCGACGGGGCTGTCGCTGGCGGCGCGGCGCCTCGGGGTGAAGGGTGCGGACACGATCGCCTTCGGCGACATGCCGAACGACATCCCGATGTTCGCGTGGGCGGCGCACGGCGTCGCCATGGCCAACGCCCACGCGGACCTCAAGGCGGTCGCGGACGAGGTGACGCTGTCCAACGAGGAGGACGGCATCGCGGTCGTACTGGAGCAACTGCTCGCCTAGGGCCGGCGGGCCGTCGTACTCGGTCGGGTCGTCGGTGGTGTCGTCGTGCGGAGGATGCGCGGATCGAACGCGCGCGGGCCTTCAGGACCCGATCACGGCTTAGCAAGCCGGTGCCTTACCACTCGGCCAATCCTCCGGGTGGGCGGCCCGCGCGAATCCACTCGCGCGCTCGAAGCGGCCGCCCCGGGCAGCTCTGTACACGGTCGGGGCTCGACGGAGGGCTAACTGCTCCGGAGTCCGCCGCGGCTGCCCTGCAGGGAGCAGGACGGACTGTCGTGCATGGACATCGCCCGGCTCCTCTCCCAGAATGTGGCGCCGGTCACCGGCGTCGTGGACATCACTACTGTGCCGGGCAACCGAATCGGGCGCCACCGAATAAATCACGTCGGCCTGTGGCCGAACCGCGCCGTTCGTGCGGCGCGGGCGCAGCCGCTACCGGCGCCGCCACCTGCGGCGGCGCGCCTTGCTGAAGAACCAGCCGGCGGGCGGCTCGTCGGAGCGCCACGGCTGGGGGTCGGGCGCCTGGGCGCGCCAGCGAGCCGCCAGCATCCGGGCGCGCGCGGACTGCTCCGTCGTGGGCGCGGACCGTATGAAGTCCTCGTCGAACACGACGCCGTCGAAGCCGTCCCCTGCCTCGCCCGCTCCATCTCCTTGAGGTGCCTGCGCGGCCATCCCCGTTCCTTTCCACTGCACATCCCCTTTGCCCAAGTGTGCATGGGTAGGGGTGAAGCCGCTGTCAAGAATGCGTTCGAAATGGCGGGCCCGACGATCCGGCGGCGGAACGCGTCGGGGGGCACGGCCGCGGTGCGGGCCGCGCCCCCCGGGGGGCGCCGGGCCTCCGCCCGGCGATCCGCCTACTCCTCGCCCGCCAGCGTCAGCGTCCGCAGCTTCCGTCCCGCGTACCAGGTGGCGGCCACGGTCACCACGACCAGCAGCACGGTCGCGGTGGGCAGCGTCACGTCCGAGGTGACGAGGGAGCTGTCGGAGACCTTGTGCGCGACGGCGAGCGCCCACTGCTGGACGCTGAGCGTGCGCGCCCCGGAGACCAGCGAACCGAAGAGCGCCTCCCAGACCAGTGCGTACACCAGGCCGAAGACCACGGCGTGCCGGCTCACGGTGCCGAGCAGCAGGAACAGCGCCGCGTACGCGATCGAGGCGACCAGCGCGGCCACCGTGTAGGCGACGGCGATCTGCTGGCCGTTGCCGTTGAGGATCATTCCCGCGACGAACGTCGGCAGCGCCGAGAACGCCATGGTGACCGCGATCGCGACGATCAGCTTGGTGAAGATGATCGTGGGCCGCTTCACGGGCTTGGCGAGCAGGTACACCACCGAGCCGTCGTCGATCTCCGGCCCGATGGCGCCGGTGCCGGCGATGACGCCGATGATCGGCACCATCGTGGCCAGGGCGAAACCGCCGAGGACGTCGTGGGCCACCTGGTCGTCGGCGCCGGTCAGCGCCCGGACGACGGCGGAGATCACGATCAGCAGGACGGGCAGTGCGCCGAGAACGAGGGCACGGCGGCGGCCGAGCAGGCCCCGGTAGGTGAGCCGGGCGACTGTGGGGTCGTACATCTTCGGCCTCCTACGCCGCGACCAGATACGAGAAGACGGACTCGAGGGACTCGTCGGACGGCGAGACCGTGAGCAGCCGGATGCCGTGCTCGCGCGCGACCTTGGGCAGCAGGGCCGTGAACCGGCCGAAGTCCACCGCCTGGATGCGCAGCGCACCCTCGGCGAGGTCGACCTCGATACCGGCCGTCGACGGGTCGGCGATCAGCGCGGCGGCGAGCGTCCGGTCGTCGCTGGAGCGCACGAGGTAACGGTGCGGGCGGTCGGTCATCAAGCGGCGGATCCTGCGGAAGTCGCCGCTCGCCGCGTGCCGTCCGGCCACGATCACCTCGATGTGCGAGGCGAGTTGCTCGACCTCCTCGAGGATGTGCGACGAGAAGAGCACGGTGCGGCCCTCGGCGCCCATCCGCCTCAGCAGGTCCATCAGCTGCATGCGCTGACGCGGGTCCATGCCGTTGAACGGCTCGTCGAGCAGCAGCAGGGACGGATCGTGCACCAGCGCGGACGCCATCTTCACGCGCTGGCGCATGCCCTTGGAGTACGTGGAGATCTTCCGGTCCTGCGCGTACTCCATCTCGACCGTGGCGAGGGCGCGTGCCGCGGCCTTCGCGCCGAGACCGTGCAGTTCGGCGTTGGCGACGACGAACTCGCGTCCGGTCAGGAAGTCGTACATCGCCTCCCGCTCGGGCACGATGCCGATCTGCCGGTAGATCTGCTCGTTGCGCCACACCGGCTGCCCGTCCAGGGTGACGGTGCCGGTGGAGGGGGCGAGGAAGCCTCCCATCATGTTGATGAGGGTGGACTTCCCGGCGCCGTTGGGGCCCAGCAGCCCGGTGACCCCGGGGCCGATGGTCATGGTGACGTCGTTGACGGCGACCACATTGCCGAACCAGCGCGAGACGTGGTCGATGGAAAGAGTGCTCATGGGCGCAGCCCATTCCTTGGGAGGGTGGTGGCGGGCGACGGGCGGGAGATCACAGTCCGACCTTTCGGTAGCGGCGCATCAGCAGTCCGTAGCTGCCTGCGACCAGTCCCAGGACGACGAGGAGATGGACGATGCCCTGCGCGGCGGAGGGTCCGTGTCCTCCGGGATAGGAGGAGGTCGCGCCCAGGAAGGCCGTCTGCACACCGTCGATGAGCGTGACGGGCGAGAACAGACCCATCCAGACGATGGCGTTGGAGTCGCCCGACTGCGCGTCGGCGATGGCCTGGATGGTGGAGACCGCTCCGTAGGAGATGGTCAGGACGGCGATGACCGCCGCGATCCCGAATCCGCGCCGGGGTGTGGCCGCCGCGATGACCAGGCTGATCCCGGCGAACAGCAGGGAGAGCAGGGCCACGGAGACCAGCGCCTGGGCGAACCCCTTGGTCTGGTGCTCGAAGTCCAGCTTCGCCAGCAGTGCGCCCACGTAGAGGACCAGCAGCGGTGCGGCCGTGAGGATGAACATCGCCGAGGCCAGGGCCGCGTACTTGGCGCGGACGTAGTCGGCGGTCTCGATGGGCCGCGAGAAGTACAGCGGAACGGTCTTGAAGCGCAGGTCGCGGGAGACCGACTGGGGTGCCTGCGAGGCGACGTACAGGCCGATGATGGCCTGCATGATGATCGCGTACCGGGTGTACTCGACGGGCAGGTCCTTCGCCTTGGTGGCGACCGCGACCGCCACCATGATCAGCGCGGGCGCGCACATGACCACGAACAGCAGCATCGGCAGCACCTTGGACTTCACCGACCGGCCGAGGCCGTAGGCGCCGCGCAGGGACTGCGAGTACAGCGAGCGGCGCGCGTAGGCGCGGCCGAGTCGCGGGCCGTCGTAGTTGCGATAGCCGATGTTGTGGATCCGGGTCTGCTCGGCGCCACGGGCCGTGGACTGCTCAACCGCCATGGCCGATCGCCTCCTTCCGCTGCTCGTCGCTGTCCTTGAAGACCTCTGCGATCTGGTGCCTGCGCTGCTCCATGCGGACCAGGCCGAGGCCCAGCTCGGCGACGACGTCCCGGACGAGGTCGTACGTCTGCTCGCCCTCCGCGGTCAGCAGCAGGATGTGGCCGGCGCCCGGCAGACCGCTGCTGTCGTGGGTGGTCACCCCGCGCGCCAGGAGCGCGTCGCGGACCGCTCCGGTGCCGTCCGGGTGCTCGTCGGTGTCGGTGACCTCGATCGCGAGGGTCGTGGTGGTCTGGGTGAAGTCCCGGGTGGAACTGGAGCGCAGGAGCTTGCCGCCGTCGATGACGACGACGTGGTCGCAGGTGCGTTCCAGCTCGCCCAGCAGATGGGAGGTCACCAGGACCGAGATGCCGAAGTCGGTGTGGACGCGGCGGATCAGGCCGAGCATCTCGTCGCGGCCGACCGGGTCCAGGCCGTTGGTCGGCTCGTCCAGGAAGACCAGTTGGGGATCGTGCACCAGGGCCTGGGCGAGCTTGACGCGCTGCTTCATGCCGGTCGAGTAACCGCCGATGGGGCGGTAGCGCTCCTCGTACAGGCCGACATGGCGCAGGGTGTCGGCGGTGCGCTCACGGGCGGCGGCCGGGGGCAGTCCGGACATGCGCGCCATGTGGACCACGAACTCGGTGGCCGACACGTCGGGCGGCAGGCAGTCGTGCTCCGGCATGTACCCGACGCGCTCGCGGATGGCGCCGCCCTTGGTGGCGACGTCGAGTCCGAGCACTTCGGCTCGGCCCTCGCTGGCGGGGGACAGACCCAGCAGGATCTTGATCAGTGTGGACTTGCCGGCTCCGTTGGCACCGACGAGTCCCGTCACACCGGGGCCGACGTCCACGGAGAGCCGGTCAAGCGCGGTCACCCTGGGGAACCGCTTGCTCAGGCTTTCGGTCGCGATCACAGTCACATCCCCGAAGGTAGTGACACAGCCCATGCGGGTCGTCAGACCGCAGAGCCGTCTTGACATCAGCCTCCAGTCGTACGGGTCCTTAGGGGTCCCCCTCAAGTCGAACCCGCCGGCGGCTCCGCGCCGGCGGAAGTACCGCTATTGACGAAATCTCTAACAACTGCGAGATTCGCCGATGTCACGTTACGGGCACGTAGCGCAATCGCCGGGGCCCGAAGCGTGTCGCGGGGACGGCGGTGGCGCGCGAACTCGCGGCGGGGTTCGGGGCGGAGCCGCGGCGTGCGCGGGGCGGCCGCAGCACACCATTCGATCGTGGCGGACCGCGGACCACCGACCGCGGGCGCCGGACGGAGGACGGGTGACTCTCACAGGGGCGCGCGAGCGCCGGGTGCGGACGGGCGGAATCGAGCTGTGCGTCGCCGAGCTGGGAGACCCCGCGCGGCCCACGGTGGTGCTCGTGCACGGTTATCCCGACAGCAAGGAAGTGTGGTCGGAGGTGGCCGACCGGCTCGCCGGCCGTTTCCATGTGGTGCTGTACGACGTCCGCGGGCACGGCCGGTCGACCGCGCCGAGACCACTGCGCGGCGGATTCACGCTGGAGAAGCTGACCGACGACTTCCTGGCGGTCCTGGACGCGGTCAGCCCCGGCCGGCCGGTGCACCTGGTGGGGCACGACTGGGGATCGGTGCAGTCCTGGGAGTTCGTCACCGTCAAGCGCACCGAGGGCCGGATCGCGTCCTTCACCTCGATGTCCGGACCGTCCCTGGATCACTTCGGGCACTGGATCAAGCAGCGCGTGCGGCGTCCGACCCCCCGCCGGGTGGGCCAACTGCTCGGCCAGGGCGCGAAGTCCTGGTACGTGTACCTGTTGCACACGCCCGTCCTGCCGGAGCTCGCGTGGCGCGGTCCGCTCGGCCGCCGGTGGCCCGGGGTCCTGCGACGGATCGAGAAGGTGCCCGGCGGTGACTATCCGACCCCGTCCCTTCCCGCGGATGCCGCTCATGGCGCCTGGTTGTACCGCGACAATGTGCGGTCCCGGCTGAGCCGTCCACGCACCGACGCCCATGCGCATGCTCCCGTCCAGCTGATCACGCCCCTCGGGGACGCATTCCTCTCCGAGCGGCTCTACGACGAACTGGAGCGGTGGGTACCGCAGTTGACCCGTCACACGCTCCCCGCCAAACACTGGATCCCGCGCACCCGGCCGGACCGGGTGGCAGGCTGGATCTCGGAGTTCGTGACAGCCGTCGAGAGCGGAGATCCGGCACCGGCGGCGAACGGCCGGTACGCGCAGCGGTTCGCGGGACAACTCGTGCTGGTGACCGGCGCGGGCAGCGGCATCGGGCGGGCCACGGCGCTCGCCTTCGCCGAGGCCGGAGCGCGTGTGGTGGCCGTCGACCGGGACGCGGAGGGAGCCGCCCGCACCGCGGAGCAGGCCCGGTCGAACGGCGCCCGGTCGGCATGGGCCGAGACGGTCGACGTCTCCGACGAGCAGGCCATGGAGAAGCTCGCCGAAAAGGTCGCCGCCGAGTACGGGGTCGTGGACGTACTGGTGAACAACGCCGGTATCGGGCTGTCCGGTTCGTTCTTCGACACGACCACCGACGACTGGCGCAGGGTCCTCGACGTCAACTTGTGGGGGGTGATTCACGGTTGCCGTCTCTTCGGGCGGAAGATGGCCGAGCGGGGGCAGGGCGGCCACATCGTCAACGTCGCCTCGGCTGCGGCGTATCAGCCCTCCAGGGCACTGCCCGCCTACAGCACTTCCAAGGCCGCGGTCCTGATGCTCAGCGAGTGCCTGCGCGCGGAGCTGGCCGGGCGGGACATCGGCGTGTCGGCGGTCTGCCCCGGCTTCGTCCACACGAACATCACGTCGACCGCGCGGTTCACGGGCGTGGACGCGGCGGAGGAGAAGCGGCGGCAGGAGAGGACGGCGCGCCTGTACGGCCTGCGCGGATACCCGCCGGAGAAGGTCGCCGACGCGATCCTGCGGGCCGTCGTACGCAACCAGGCGGTCGTACCGGTCACCCCCGAGGCACGGGGTGCGCGCCTGATGTCCCGCTTGGCTCCGAAGGCACTGCGGGCGATCGCCCGGATCGATCCACCGCTGTGAAGGCCGAGTTGGGGTCGGTCGCGGCATCCTTCGCCATCTACGCTGCTTCTGGGTGCTGTTCATGCGCCCAAGGGCCATCGGGCCTTCCCCTGCGCCTGGTTCGCTCCGCTTCGACGTCCGTCGGACAGCCCCGGTCCACGGCCCGTTCCGGCCGGCTTCGAGGCCCGACCGCCTCGGATCAACTCAGATCTGCTTGACGGGTGTTGAGGTTGAGATGTTCGGCGTGATGGCCGCCACTCACCGATCAGGCGAACGGGCAATTCGCCTTGTTCACCCGTAGGTTCCGACAAGAACTCCTGCCGCGCCCGTCATGGCACGCCCGCAACTCCATTCCCGTGAAGGGCGCTTGATCCCACGGGATGCAGACCTCACTCCAGCGACTCCAGTTGCCGAACCCGCCTCTTTCACTTACAAGTTGTCCACAGAATTGCCAAGTAGCCTGTGGATAACCACACTTGGCTGTGGACCAAACATCGACGGTGAAATCAGATGCGTGATCCACGTCTCGTCCCTCACGCTGGAGACATGAAGGACGAGAACGACGACAGACGCACCGTGAAGGTGTCGAAGTACCTCTCGAAGCATCTGCGGCACCAGCCGGAGCGGATCGGGCTCACCCTCGACGAGGCCGGCTGGGTGGAGATCGACACGCTGCTCGCCGCAGCCGCCGCACACGGCTTCCGGATCACGCGCGACGAACTGGACCATGTGGTCGCCGCCAATGACAAAAAGCGCTTCGCCGTCGAGGGCGGCCGCATCCGTGCCAGCCAGGGCCACAGCGTCGACGTCGACCTGGGGCTGCCTCCGGCCACCCCGCCCGCGTACCTCTACCACGGGACCGTCGCGCGCCATCTGGACGCGATCCGGGCGGAGGGCCTGCGGCCGATGAACCGCCACGACGTCCACCTCTCGCCGGACCGCGAGACCGCCACCCGCGTCGGCGCCCGCCGCGGCCGGCCGGTCGTCCTCGGCGTGGACGCGGAGGCCATGCACCGCGACGGCCATGTCTTCCATGTCAGCGCCAACGGGGTATGGCTGACCCGGTCCGTACCGCCGCGCTATCTGCGTTTCCCCGGCCCGCACTGACCCGTCGCCCGCACCGCGCGGCGCCCGCTGTTCCGGCCTGTGATCCGGCCACCACCTGCACCCCCGTACGCTCGACGTATGAGTCTGCGTCTGAGCACCGTGATCCTGCCCCACCTCCGCTGGCACGAGGGCGGGCGTGCCGCCTGGCAGCGTGCGGAGCAGCTCGGTTTCCACACCGCGTTCACCTACGACCACCTGTCGTGGCGGTCCTTCCGCGACGGCCCGTGGTTCGGCGCGATCCCCACTCTGACGGCCGCGGCCTCCGTGACGCAGGGTATGCGCCTCGGCACGCTGGTGACCTCGCCGAACTTTCGGCACCCGGTCACCCTCGCCAAGGAGCTGATCTCCCTCGACGACATCTCCGGTGGCCGGATCACGCTCGGCATCGGTGCGGGGGGTACCGGCTTCGACGCCACCGCGCTCGGCCAGGAACCCTGGACCCCGCGCGAGCGTGCCGACCGGTTCGGGGAGTTCCTCCCGCTGCTCGACCGGCTGCTCACCGAGGACTCCGTCTCGTACGAGGGCCGGCATTACTCGGCGGACGAGGCACGCAACATCCCCGGCTGTGTCCAGCGGCCCCGCCTGCCGTTCGCGGTCGCCGCGACGGGACCCCGCGGTCTGCTGCTCGCCGCGCGACACGGTCAGGCCTGGGTGACCACCGGCGACCCGAACCTGTACGAGACCGGCACCCCCGAGCAGTCGGTCCAGGCGCTGCGCACGCAGACCGAGAAGCTGGCCGAGGCGTGCGCCACGGCCGGCCGCGACGCGACGGAGCTCGACAAGGTCCTGCTCACCGGCTTCACCCCGGACCGCGCCCGTCCCCTGGAGTCCCTCGACGCGTTTGTCGACTTCGCCGGCCGGCACCAGGAACTGGGCTTCACCGACCTCGTGGTCCACTGGCCCATCCCCGACTCCGACTTCGCGGCGGACGAGAAGGTCTTCGAACGGATCGCCCTGGAGGCACCCGCACAGCTGGGCTGACCGTGACGGAGGGTGGCACCGGGGAGTGTTATCACTCACCTGTGCGGACTTTCGCACGATCGTGCGGGCATATGCGCGAGAATGAGGCCCGTGACCTCAGCGACCCGACAGCCCGAGACCCCTGCCTCCATCGTTCCGCCCCGTCTGATCGCGACCGATCTCGACGGCACCCTCCTGCGCGACGACAAGTCGGTCTCCGAGCGCACGGTCGCCGCACTGGCCGCCGCCGAGGAGGCCGGTGTCGAGGTGTTCTTCGTCACGGGCCGCCCGGCCCGCTGGATGGACGTCGTCAGCGACCACGTGCACGGACACGGACTGGCGATCTGCGGCAACGGCGCCGCCGTGGTCGATCTGCACGGCGGCCCGGGCACCCACCGCTTCGTCAAGGTCCGGGAGCTGCCCCGGGACAACGCGGTGGACGCCGTACGCCTGCTGCGGGACGCCGCGCCCGGCACGGTCTATGCCATCGAGCAGACGTACGGCTTCTACCAGGAACCGGACTACCCCAAGCTGCACATGGAGAGCCCGGATCTCCGCGCGCCCGCCGAGGAACTGCTCGCCCGGGACGCCCCGGGCACCCGGCAGCCGGTGCTCAAGATCCTCGCCTACCACCCGGACCTGGACCCGGACGCCTTCCTCACCCTCGCCCGGCTCACCGTCGGCAACCGGGCGACCATCACCCGGTCCAGCCCCAGCGCACTGCTGGAGATCAGTGGTCCCGGCGTCTCCAAGGCGAGCACGCTGGCGCTGTGCTGCGCCGAACGCGGTATCTCGCACGAAGAGGTCGTCGCCTTCGGTGACATGCCGAACGACGTGGAGATGCTGTCCTGGGCGGGGCAGTCGTACGCCATGGGCAATGCACACCCGGACGTGATCGCGGCGGCGTCGGGGCGGACCGTGGCCAACAACGAGGACGGGGTGGCCGTCGTGATCGAGCGGATCCTCGCGGAACGGCTGTAGTCGCCGGCGAGGCACGTCACACCTTCACGCCCCGGGCCGCCAGCCAGGGCACCGGATTGACACCCGACCCGAACTGCGGTGTGGACCGGACCTCGAAGTGCAGATGGGGACCGGTCGAGTTGCCCGTCGTTCCCGACTGGGCGATCCACTGCCCGGCCGTCACCCGGTCACCCGGGCCGACGGTGACGGCGGCGAGATGGGCGTACTGGGTGCAGAAGCCGCCCGCATGCTTGATCACGACCTCCATGCCGAACGCGCCCCCGCACGTCACGCGCACCACCTGCCCGGCCCCGACGGCCCGCACCGGCGACCCGATGGGCACCGCGAAGTCCTGGCCGGTGTGCCCGCGCGCCCAGTGGCTGCCCCCACTGCCGAACCCGGCGGACAGCCGATATCCCTCCACGGGCGTCACCCATGGGTGCCCGATTCTCCGCCGCGGCTGCTGGAGATGGACGGCGCCCCGGCAGGTCCTCGTGGCCGCGGCTGCGTCGGCCTGGCGCTGAAGTACTGCTCGCGCGACGTCCAGCTTCGTCTGAAGGGTCCGGTTCCGCGTGGCCAGGACCCCGTTCTGCTTCTGCAGCGCCCGCCACCGCGCCGAAGCGCGGGTCCGTTCCCTGATGAGGCGGGTCTCCACCGCACGGCTTCTGGCCACCGCGTCGGCGACCGCGAGGTCCACACGGGCGAGCGCGTCATGAGTCTGCATCAGTTCGCGGGTGCTGTCCGGGAGCAGCGAGGTGTAGGAGACCCCTCCGCTCTGGCGGTACTGCGCGCGGGCTATTCGTCCGAGGTCCTTGTGCAGGGCCGTCATCACCGTGCGCGCACGGACGAGGAGCTTCTCGTCCCTACTGGCTATCGAACGCTGCGTCTCGGACTCGCGACGCACCGTCTCGTACTGCCCCGCCACCACGGCGGCGTCGTCGTTCAGCCGCGCCACCAGGACGCTGGCGCCGGCGGCCGCGTCGACACCCGACGCCCCGTCGGCGGCCGCGGCGGACCGACCCGGCAACACCGCGACGGTGCACAGCAGCAGGGAAACAACCAGGGGACAACAGTGAGATGATCGCATGTCAATGATCGTGGCCCGTGTCGCCGCCGCGGTCCTGTTGACGTCCTACGCCCGGGGGACAGGACGACCACATATGGCCCAGTGGCTTCCCCCGCGAGAGGGTCGGCCACTGCTCCGTCCGCCACACCGTGCCGCCTAGCGGACTTCGGCGGGTTCCCGAGCGGCCGGCACGGCGCGCACCGCCCGGTCGCCCAAGAGGTCGCCGCGGGCCTCCCGTTCCAGCATCTCCCGCAACGGTCCGTCCGTCGTTGCGAGTTCGGCGTAGGGACCGCGCTGGGCCACATGGCCCTCCGCGAGCACGATCACCTCGTCGACCGCCTCGAGACCGGCCAGCCGATGGGTGATCAGCAGCGTCGTACGACCCTCCGTGGCGGCCAGCAGATCCGCCGTGAGCGCGTCCGCCGTCGGCAGGTCGAGGTGTTCCGCGGGCTCGTCCAGGACCAGGACGGGGAAGTCGGCGAGCAGGGCCCGCGCCAGTGCGAGCCGCTGCCGCTGCCCCCCGGACAGTCGTGCGCCGTGCTCGCCGACCAAGGTGCCGAGGCCGTCGGGGAGTCCGTCCGCCCAGTCGAGCAGACGGGCCCGCGCGAGCGCGTCGCGCAGCTCCGCCTCATCCGCGTTCTTCCGCGCGAGCAGCAGGTTCTCCCGCACGGAACTGTCGAAGAGATGCGCATCCTGCGCGCACAACCCGACCATGCGTCGCACATCGTCCCCTTCGAGGGCGTACGCATCGGTGCCACCCAGCGTGTAGGAACCGCCGTCCGCGTCCAGGAACCGCAGCAGAACCTGCGCGAGTGTCGTCTTGCCCGCGCCCGACGGGCCCACCACGGCGACCCTGCGGCCCTGGCCCAGCGTGAGGTCGAATCCGCTCAGGGCATCCCGGTCCTGTCCGTCGTGACGGGCGGTCAGCCCTTCCAGGACGAGCGGGAAGGGTGACGGAGGCGCCTGTCGCGGCAGGTCCGGTTCACGCACCGGCTCCGGGGCGTCCAGCACCTCGTACACGCGCTCCGCGCTCCTGCGCACGCGCTGCCGGTACTGCACGGCGAGCGGCAGCCCCATCACCGCCTCGAACGCGGCCAGCGGGGTCAGCACCACGACGGCCATCGCCACCCCGTGGAGCCGGCCGTCGGCCACGGCCACGGCGCCGACGAGGGCGGCGGCCGCGACGGTCAGCCCGGTGACGAGCGCGGTGAGTCCGTCGCCGAGCGCGGTGGCCGTGGCGGCGCGGGAGGCGATACGGGTGAGGACTCCGTCCGCCCGCCGTGTCTCGGCCGTCCGCTCGGGCAGCGCACCCGCGACCGTCAATTCAGCGGTCCCGGTGAGCAGGTCCGTCACCCGGATCGCCAACGCGCCCCGGGCGGGCGCCAGTCTCCGCTCCGCGCGCTGTGCCACGGCGCCGGTCACCAGGGGTACGCCTACGCCGGCCGCCAGCAGCCCGACGGCCAGGACGGCACCGGCCTCGGG
The DNA here is from genome assembly GCF_051553595.1 of Streptomyces sp. HUAS TT11. Classification (NCBI taxonomy): domain Bacteria; kingdom Bacillati; phylum Actinomycetota; class Actinomycetes; order Kitasatosporales; family Streptomycetaceae; genus Streptomyces; species Streptomyces sp. HUAS TT11. The sequence continues at coordinate 4,696,154 of NZ_CP196184.1, read as the reverse complement.
CAGCAGCCAGGCGGTGAAGCCGACGGAGCCGGCCGACACGACGAGCGCTGCGCCCACGGGCAGCAGCCAGCGCAGCCAGTAGTCCGACAGCGTGTCCACATCGGCGACGAGGCGCGTCAGCAGATCACCGCGCCGGGTCGTCCGCAATCCGGCCGGGGCGAGCCGTTCCAGTCGGCGGTACACCGCCACCCGGGTGTCGGCCAGCATCCGCAGCACCGCGTCGTGCGACACGAGCCGCTCCGCGTACCGGAACACCGCCCGCCCGATGCCGAACGTCCGCGTCGCCGTCACGGCGACCATCAGATAGAGCACAGGGGGCTGCTGAGAAGCTCGCGAGATGAGCCAGCCGGACGTGGCCATCAGCCCGACGGCGCTCGCCGGCGCGAGGCTGCCGAACAGCAGCGCAAGGGTGAGCCGTCCGCGCCGAGGGCCCGCCATGGCCCGGACGCGGGCGAAGAGGCCGGCGGGCCGCGACGGAGCGGTGACGGGTATCCGCTCGTCGTGTGCCGCTGCTCCCAGCGTTGTCGCCTGACGGGGCGGCGGTACGGACCCTGCCCGGTCGGGACCGCTCGTGACGGCGTGCTCCTGCGCTTCGAGCCGCACCACCCGGTCCGCCAACGCGAGCAGCGCCGGCCGGTGCACAACGAGCAGCACCGTACGGCCGACGGCCAGACGGCGCACCGCCTCCACGATGTCCGCCTCGGTCGCTCCGTCCAGGGACGCCGTCGGCTCGTCGAGCAGCAGCACCGGCCGGTCGGCGAGGAACGCCCGTGCCAGTGCGAGTCGTTGCCGCTGCCCCGCGGACAGTCCGGCACCGTCCTCGCCGAGCACCGTGTCCGCACCGGCGGGCAGGGCGTCGACGAACTCCAGCGCCCCGGCATCGGCCAGCGCACCCCGTACCGCGGCGTCGTCCGCGTCCGGCCGGGCCAGCCGTACGTTCTCGGTGACGGTGCCCGCGTACAGATGCGGTCGCTGCGGCACCCATGCGATCCGCGAGCGCCACTCGTCGAGATCGGCGGTGTCGAGGTCGGCACCCCCGACGCATACGCGCCCCTCATCGGGCCGGACGAAGCCGAGCAGTACGTTCAGCAGCGTGGTCTTGCCGGCGCCGCTCGGCCCGACGAGGGCGACCGTCTCACCGGCCCCGACCGACAAGGACACCGCCGACACCGCATCGGAGGACCGTCCGGGGTACCGCACGCTCACGCCCTCGAAGGTGATCTCCCCGTCCGGAAGCCACCGGGTCCCACGGGCGGGCACGGGGGTCTCCAGCACCGCGAAGATCTCCTCCGCCGCGGAAAGGCCCTCCGCCGCCGCGTGGTACTGCGCGCCCACCTGCCGCAGCGGCAGATACGCCTCCGGCGCGAGGACGAGGATGACAAGCCCGATGTACAGATCCATGTCGCCGTGGACGAGTCGCATGCCGATGGTCACCGCGACGAGCGCGACCGAGATCGTGGCGAGCAACTCCAGCGCGAAGGACGACAGGAACGCGATCCGCAGTGTCCGCATCGTCGCCCGCCGGTACTCACCGGTGATCCGCTTGATGGACTCCGCCTGCGCCTTGGCCCTGCCGAACACCTTGAGCGTCGGCAGCCCGGCGACCACGTCGAGGAAATGCCCGGACAACCGGGACAGCAGCCGCCACTGCCGGTCCATCTGCGACTGAGTGGCCCAGCCGATCAGCATCATGAAGAGCGGGATGAGCGGAAGCGTTGCGACGATGATCGCCGCCGACACCCAGTCCTCGGTCACGATCCGTGCGAGCACCGCCACCGGCACGACGACCGCCAGACCCAACTGCGGGAGGTACCGGGAGAAGTAGTCGTCGAGGGCGTCGACACCTCGGGTGGCCAGAGCTACCAGTGATCCGGTCCGCTGATCGGCGAGCCACCCGGGGCCGAGTGCCCCAGCCCGCTCCAGCAGTCGCCGGCGCAATTCGGACTTCACGGCCGCACTCGCTCGGTGTGCGGCGAGTTCGGTGAGCCAGGAGACCACGGCCCGGCCGGCCGCCACCGCGACCAGGAGCACCAGGGGTGTGCGCAGTTCGGCGGCCGAGTGGTGGTGCTGGAAGGCGCCCACCACCACCTCGGAGATCAGCATGGCTTGGGCGATGACCAGTGCGGCCCCGACGGCACCCAGCCCGACGACCGCCACCAGGAAGAGCCGGGTGGCCCGCGCGTAGCGGAGGAGCCGCGGATCGATCGGTTTCACGTGAAACATGCCTTTCCGGACGGGGGACAGGCGTTTCGCGTGAAACGCCCGTCCCGACCAGAACTCAGTGCGTGGCTCCTGCGGCGTCGGCGATGTGCTGCGTGCCGATGCGCTTGCGGAACACCCAGTACGTCCATCCCTGGTAGAGCAGGACGAGCGGCGTGGCGATACCGGCGCACCACGTCATGATCTTCAGGGTGTAAGGGCTCGACGAGGCGTTGCTCACCGTCAGACTCCAGTCCGCGTCGAGCGTGGACGGCATGACGTTCGGAAACAGCGTCAGGAAGAGCATCGCGACCGCTGCCACGACGGTGACACCGGAGAGCGCGAACGCCCATCCCTCACGTCCGGCCTGGTTCGCCACGAGGGCCACGACGAGCGCGGCCACCGCCACGATCATGGCGACCAGACTCTTGCCGTCGCCCTGGTCGATCTGTGCCCAGACGAGGAAGAGCAGTGCCAGGACGGCCGTCACCAGTCCGACCCACCGGGCCAGCCTCCGGGCCCGTTCCCGGATGTCCCCGACGGTCTTGAGCGCCGTGAACACCGTGCCGTGGAAGGTGAACAGGGTCAGCGTCACCAGACCGCCGAGGAGCGCGAAGGGGTTCAGCAGATCCCCGACACCGCCCACGTACTCGAGGTTCCGGTCGATCTTGACGCCCCGCACGATGTTGGCGAAGGCCACACCCCACAGAAAGGCGGGGATCAGCGAGGTCCAGAAGATCGCGGTCTCCCAGTTGCGCTGCCAGTTCTCCTCGGGCCGCTTCGCCCGGTACTCGAAGGCGACACCGCGCACGATCAGGCAGACCAGGATGACCAGCAGCGGCAGATAGAACCCGGAGAAGAGCGTGGCGTACCACTCGGGGAACGCCGCGAAGGTCGCGCCGCCCGCGGTGAGCAGCCACACCTCGTTGCCGTCCCAGACGGGCCCGATCGTGTTGATCAGCACCCGCCGCTCCGGCCGGTTGCGAGCCAGCAGCTTGGTGAGGATGCCCACTCCGAAGTCGAAGCCCTCCAGGAAGAAGTAGCCGATCCAGAGAACCGCTATGAGGACGAACCAGACGTCGTGAAGTTGCATGATCTGAGCGCTCCCTCGGCCTAGTACGAGAAGGCCATCGGCTTGTCGGCGTCCATGGAGTCGCCGCCGATCTTTGTGGGCGGATGGAGATCGGACTCGCTGAGCTCCGGCGGTCCGGCCTTGACGTACTTGACGAGCAGCTTGACCTCGATGACCGCGAGAATCGCGTACAGCAGTGTGAACACGGTCATGGACGTGAGGACCTCGCCCTGGGACACACCGGGGGAGACCGCGTCACGGGTGCGCAGCACGCCGTAGACGACCCACGGCTGGCGACCCATCTCGGTGAATATCCAGCCCCAGGAGTTGGCGATGAGCGGGAAGCCCAGGGTCAGGACGGCTGTGCGCCAGTACCACGTGGTGAGCCTCGGGCCGAGCGGCTCCTTCAGGAAGAGGACCAGATGCGGCACCTCGTCCTCACCCACCCGCAGATGGGCCGGGAGCAGGAACTTCTTACGGGTGAGCCAGAGTCCGGCGAGCCCGATGGTGAAGGACGCCATGCCGAAGCCGATCATCCAGCGGAATCCCCAGAAGGTGACGGGGATGATCGGACGGTAGTCACCGGGGCCGTACTTCTGCTGCTCCGCGCTGTTGGTGTCGTTGATGCCGGGGACGTAGGAGCTGAAGTCGTCGTTGGCCAGGAAGGACAGAAGACCCGGGACGGACAGCTCGACGCTGTTGTGTCCCTTGCTGACGTCGCCGTAGGCGAAGATCGAGAAGGGTGCGGGGCTCTCGCCGTCCCACAGGGCCTCGGCGGCGGCCATCTTCATCGGCTGCTGCTTGAACATGACCTTGCCGAGGAGGTCACCGCTGACCGCGGTCAGCAGGCCGGCGATGACGACGGTGACCAGACCGAGCCGCAGCGAGCTCTTCATCACGGAGATGTGCTTCTTGCGCAGCAGGTGGTAGGAGGCGATGCCGACCATGAACGCGCCGCCCGTGAGGAAGGCCGCGGACAGGGTGTGGAAGACCTGGGTGAGCGTGGTGTTCTGGGTCAGGACCTGCCAGAAGTCGGTGAGTTCGGCGCGGCCCTTCTCCTTGTTGATCCGGTAGCCGACCGGATGCTGCATCCAGGAGTTGGCCGCGAGGATGAAGTACGCCGACAGGATCGTGCCGATGGACACCATCCATATGCAGGCGAGGTGGATCTTCTTCGGCAGCTTGTCCCAGCCGAAGATCCACAGACCGATGAAGGTGGACTCGAAGAAGAAGGCTATGAGTGCCTCGAAGGCGAGCGGGGCACCGAAGATGTCCCCGACGAAGCGCGAGTAGGCGGACCAGTTCATGCCGAACTGGAACTCCTGGACGATGCCGGTGACGACACCCATCGCGATGTTGATCAAGAAAAGCTTGCCCCAGAACTTCGTGGCCCGGAGGTACTTCTCCTTCTCCGATCGCACCCAGGCCGTCTGCAGACCGGCCGTCAGCGCTGCGAGCGAGATCGTCAGCGGAACGAACAGGAAGTGGTAGACGGTGGTGATACCGAACTGCCATCGCGCCAGAGTCTCCGGTGCCAAAGCCATGTCCACGTCATGTTCTCCTTACGTCGCCGTGGTCACAAGCGGCGGCTTGCCCCGTTTGCCCCAGACATCAGGGGACCAATCGGGACGCGTTTGTGAACGCGTTCACATTCACAAGCAATTATGGCGCATAGGGGTTCGAGACCGGATGGGTGGGGGGTCCCTTAAGCCGACGGCCGATCGGCCCGGGACCGGGACCGGCCGGCCCATGGCGCGACCCGGCCGCTTCCGCCGGTCCCGGAGACCGGCGGGCCCGAACGCACTCGGCGTGCCCTCACCGCCACGGGGACGGTGGGGGCACGCCGATGCACGCCGGTGCGAGGGCCGCTAGCCCTCCCTGGGGAAGCCCTCCGCGACCTTCATGAAGATGTCGTTCCCCTCGGCCTCGCCGATCGTCACCCGCACCCCTTCACCCGGGAAGGGCCGCACGACCACGCCGGCCTGCTCGCAGACGCCCGCGAAGTCCATGGTCCGCTCCCCCAGCCGCAGCCACAGGAAGTTCGCCTGCGTCTCGGGCACCGTCCAGCCCTGGGCGCGCAGGGCGTCCACGACCCGGGCGCGCTCGCCCACCAACGAGCCGACGCGGCCCAGCAGTTCGTCCTCCGCCCGCAGCGAGGCGATCGCCGCCTCCTGTGCCAGCTGGCTCACACCGAACGGCACCGCCGTCTTGCGCAGCGCCGCGGCCACCGGCTCATGGGCGATCGCGAAGCCGACACGCAGCCCCGCGAGGCCGTAGGCCTTGGAGAAGGTGCGCAGCACGCAGACGTTCGGCCGCCGACGGTACAGCTCGACGCCGTCCGGCACCCGGACGTCGCGGATGAACTCCCGGTAGGCCTCGTCGAGCACGACCAGCACATCGTCCGGTACCCGGTCCAGGAAGCGCTCCAGCTCCTCCCTGCGCACCACCGTGCCGGTCGGGTTGTTGGGGTTGCAGACGAAGATCAGCCGGGTGCGGTCGGTGATCGCGTCCGCCATCGCGTCCAGGTCGTGCACGTCGCCCGGGGTGAGCGGCACCTGCACCGGGGTCGCACCACTGATCCGCGTGATGATCGGGTACGCCTCGAAGGAGCGCCAGGCGTAGATCACCTCGTCACCCGGGCCGCTCGTGGCCTGCAGCAGCTGCTGGGCGACCCCGACCGAGCCCGTCCCGGTCGCGAGGTGCGCCCGGGGCACCCCGAAGCGCTCCGACAACTCGTCCATCAGGCCCGTGCACGCCATGTCCGGGTAGCGGTTGAAGGAACACGCCGCCGCGGTCACGCTCTCCAGCACGCCCGGAAGCGGGGGGTAGGGGTTCTCGTTCGAGGACAGCTTGTAGCCCGCCGGACCGCCCGTCTCGGCAGGCTTCCCGGGCTTGTAGGTGGGGATGTCCTCCAGCACGGCACGCAGCCTCGGGCTCGTCTCGCTCACCGCAGTCCTCCTCGCGCACACCACCGCCCGTGGCCCGCCACCGGCGTCCAATGCTTCTCACCTTATGAGGATTCGGCGCCGCTGCGAATGGGCTGTGGACAACCGTGTGCGCCTCCGTTCCCGTCCCCGCGAAAACGGCGGCGCATCAGCGTACGAACCGGGGCGCATCACCGCCCGAAGGCGTGTGAGCCCGGGGGGCGCGTCACCGACTTTCGTGCGCGCCCGTGGCTCACGCCCTGGCGCGCATCCCTCGTGAAGGTGAGTTGAGACCTCTTCGAAATATGGCGACCTTGGCAGGCCCATACGTGCCGACAAGTCACGTACTGATGTTGGATCGATCAAGTCTCTTGGGTTCCCAGGCATTTGACGGATATTGACCATGCAGAAACGTGCCTGTCAACGGGTGCATATGCGTCCGCACTACCCCACCGCATGAGCCCTACTATCGGCTCGCCATGACAGCAGCAGGGAAGCACCAGGTGAGCCGGGCGGAGACCTCCCGCCGAGGAAGCCGACAGGGACGGGCGGGCATCAGAGATGTGGCCGCCGCCGCCGGGGTCTCCATCACGACCGTCTCCGACGCCCTCAACGGCAAGGGCCGGCTGCCGGACGCCACCCGACGCCACGTTCGCGAGGTCGCCGACCGGCTGGGGTATCGCCCCTCGGCCGCGGCCCGCACCCTCCGTACCGGCAAGTCGGGCCTGATCGGTCTGACCGTGACGACGTACGGGGATGAACCTTTCACCTTCACCGAGTTCGCGTACTTCGCGGAAATGGCCAGAGCCGCCACCTCGGCCGCGCTCGCCCGGGGCTACGCGCTGGTGATCCTGCCGGCGACCTCGCGCCACGACGTGTGGTCGAACGTCGCCCTGGACGGCACGGTCGTGATCGACCCGTCGGACCAGGACCCGGTGGTCAGCGAGCTGGTCCGACAGGGCTTACCCGTCGTCTCCGACGGCCGCCCGGCCGGTTCGCTCCCGGTCACCGCCTGGGTCGACAACGACCACGAGGCAGCGGTCCTGGGCATCCTCGACCACCTCGCGGAGGCGGGCGCCCGCCGGATCGGGTTGCTGACCGGCACCACCACGGACACCTACACCCACCTGTCCACGACCGCCTACCTGAACTGGTGCGAGCGCGTCGGGCAGGAGCCCGTCTACGAGGCCTATCCGGCTCACGACCCGTGCGCGGGCGCCGTCGCCGCCGACCGTCTGCTGGCCCGTCCCGACCGTCCCGACGCGGTCTACGGGCTCTTCGACCCGAACGGCACCGACCTGCTGGCGGCCGCCCGCCGATACGGACTGCGCGTCCCCGACGACCTGCTGCTCGTGTGCTGCAGCGAGTCCGCCGTGTACGCCAACACCGAGCCTCCGGTCACGACGCTCTCGCTGAAGCCCCGCCGGATCGGCACGGCGGTGGTCCAGCTCCTCATCGACGCCATCGAGGGAGTGCAGTCGGAGCGGCCCGTCGAGCAGGTGATACCGACGGAACTGATCGTCCGTACGTCGTCCGAGCGACGCCCGCCGCGTACGACCGTCAGTCCGCCCCGGTCGCCCGAGCAGGGGTAGCCGCGGGCGACCCGCGGGCGACGCACGGATGGCCCGCGGGCGGCCGAAGGGCCGGCCGTCGACAGGGGAAAGCTCCACCCATTTAGGGCGAAAGCCACGGTGATCCGGGGCCCTTCCCCGATTCACCACCCCTGGGTCATCACATGGCGCGATCCGCATTCCTATGATGGGCCCACGACACCGCGGGCCGCTGCGACCAGGCAGTCCGAAGCGGTGCAGATGCGGCGCAATGGTGGAGGGGTCGATGACTCAGGGGGCCGGTCAGGGACCCGAGGCGGAGCAGGCGGCGACGTTGCGTGACTTCCGGGTGCCCGGGTACGTCCACGAGCCCGGTCCGTACGCCCAGAACACGCCCCCCGGCCAGGTCGCCCCGACCGCCGCACCGCCGGCGGCCTACCCCGACGGGTACTCCGCCGACTACACGCCCACCGAGCGTGACCTCCCCGTCGTCAATCGCGGCGACACCCTCCAGACCGGCGTCGACCCCGCGTCCGTCCCGGCCCAGCAGCCCGGCGAGGGACCGGGGCCGCTGTTCGTGGTCGGGGACGTCCACGGCTTCCTCGACCAGCTCGTGGCCGCGCTCCAGGACAAGGGCCTCATCGACGCCGCCGGCAACTGGTCCGCCGGCACGGCGCGGCTGTGGTTCCTGGGGGACTTCACCGACCGCGGTCCCGACGGCATCGGTGTCATCGATCTCGTGATGCGGCTGTCGGCCGAGGCCGCCGCGGCGGGTGGCTACTGCAAGGCGCTCATGGGCAACCACGAGCTGCTGCTCCTCGGCGCCAAGCGGTTCGGCGACACCCCCGTCAGCTCCGGCGCGGGAACGGCCACCTTCCAGGCGGCCTGGCTGCTCAACGGCGGCCAGAAGACGGACATGGACCGCCTGCAGGATCACCACCTCCAGTGGATGGCCCGTCTGGACGCGGTGGAGGAGGTCGACGGACATCTTCTGGTCCACTCGGACACCACCGCGTACCTCGACTACGGCGACTCGATCGAAGCGGTCAACGACACCATCCGCGAGACGCTCACGCGCAACGACGCGGACGAGGTGTGGGACATGTTCCGGAAGTTCACCAAGCGCTTCTCCTTCCGCGACGAGGGCGGTGCCGACGCCGCACGGTCCCTGCTGGAGATGTACGGCGGCCGGCGCGTCGTCCATGGCCACAGCCCCATCCCCTATCTGCTGGGCCAGGTCGGCTCGGAGGAGGGCGAGGACAACACCGGACCGGTGGTCGAGGGTCCGCACGTGTACGCGGACGGGCTGGCGATCGCGATGGACGGCGGAGTGACCATGGCCGGGAAGCTGCTCGTCCAGCAACTCCCCTTGGAACGCTAGAGGTTCACGCGGCACGTGACCCCGGCACAGTACCGCCGCGGACCATGCGGCAGGGCGTGCAATTTCCTGAAACCCCCTGTCACCGGGTGCCGTCGCCGCTCTACCATCGGCTTATCCGTAGCAGGCTCCCCTCCGTTTCTGCCCGACGGCTCGTCAGCATGCCGAGCCCCAAGCCCTACGGAGCATCGGGGGATGCACATGAACAGCGTTCCGCAGCACCTGCTGAGCGAGGACCGCCAGGATTACGAGCGGATCCTCGATGAGGCGCTGCGCTCCGCACCACACCGCCCGGAACTGGCCGCTGTGGGACAGCGGCTCAACCCCGAACAACTGCGCACCATGGCGCTGAACGCCACCGCTCTCATCACGGCGGCGGCAGCGGCCGAGTACCACCACTACGTGAAGGTCCGCGAGGAACTGCGCCGACCGGCGCCGTCCACCCCGCCCGTCCACGACAGCAGCTCCCGCTCCCTGGAACAGAAGATGGACGGCCTGGGGCTCGCCGCCACCATGGGAGAGGCCGCCGCGAGCGCCGGAGCCGGTGCCGTCGTCGCGGTGCTCGCTCCCTTCCTCGCCGGTGCCGCCGCGGTGATCTTCCTGCTCGTCGGATACATCCTCAAGATGGTCGATCCCGACCAGGCCTTCGCCCGTACCCTCCTGACCACCGGGTGGGTCTTCGGCGCGATGACGGCGGCGACGATCCTCATCGCCGCGATAGGCCTGCTGATCACCGCCCTGCGCAACAGCTCCGCCGAGGACGAACCGGGCCCGCAGGGCGAGTTGGCCCTGGAGGTGGCCCGAGCCAGGGAATCCTGGCGAGACGCCCTGCTGGAGCGCGGGATCCTGCCGTTCCTCCGCGAGGCGCTCGCCGACCCGGGTACGGCCGCGATGAGCCGGAAGACTCCGGAAACGACCCCCAGCCGCATCCCGCACCTCGGGTACGACCGCCCGGGGTTCAGCAGCCCCGACAGCGGCGCCTCCGCGGGACCGCGGCCCAGCTTCAGCAGCCCGGACTTCACCAGCCCGGACTTCGGGGGGCCGGAGCACCGACCGGAGTGAGGCGGCGCCGGCCGACCGTGCCGGTGCCACCGGCGCCGACGGCACCGAGAGTGCCGCCGGGTGCCGGTGCCCCGGGCCGAGGGCCCCGCCACGGCGTCCACGGGCTCGCGCCGCTTCGACGGCCGGGGAGGAGCCATCGTCTCGCCGAGACCCGTGGAGGCCGTGCGGCGCACCGGAAAGACCGCTGCCGACGGGCGCCGCCGGGAATCTGCTTCGGGCAGCGCTCATCGGGTTCCGGTGGGGGTCGACTCGCGCAGAGCGCGGCCCGCCGGGTGGGCCCGCGAACCGTCGGCAGGCCTTCCGGATGACGATCAGGATCGTGCTCGACGTCCCCCTGCCGCCAGGACAGTAGGGCCCGCGCCGTCGCCCCGCCGCCGATGAACGTCACCGCCTGCCCTCGGCCGAGGGCAGGCGGCTGTTGTACGTCCTTGCAGCGGACATCGTCGTTGCCCTGCCGTCACCTGTGGGCGTGGCCTCGTCCTCACCGCCGGCCGGCGTGCCGGTTGCCGCGCCGCTCCACCCGCCGTGTCCGTGTCGCCGGACCGGTGGCGGCGATCAGCCGTACAGGCGCTTTCCGTACTGCGGGCCGTAGTGCTGTTCGAGTTCCTCCAGGCTCTCCGGACGGTGCTCCAGGGTCTTGGCGATCAGGGAGCGCGGCGGGGCGGCGTCCGGGTTCCAGCTCTCCGGCTTCCAGAGCCCGGCCCGCAACACGGCTTTCGGGCAGTGGTAGAAGACCTCGTCGACCTCGATCAGCAGCGCCAGCTTCGGGCGATTCCCCTTCACCACCATCTGCTCGAAGAACGGGGCGTCCTGGAGGATGCGCGCCCGTCCGTTGATGCGCAGGGTGTCACTGCGGCCGGGAACCAGGTACAGCAGCCCGACCTGCGGATTGGTCAGTATGTTGCGGAACCCGTCGCCGCGCCGGTTGCCGGGCCTGTCGGGTATGGCGATCGTGGTGTCGTCGACAACCAGCGTGAAACCGGCGGGATCGCCCTTCGGCGACGTGTCGCAACTGCCGTCGGCGGCGGAGGTCGACACCAGGCAGAACGACGACGCGGCCAACCACTGCTTGTCGAGCTCGTGCAGGCTGGTCCGCACCTTGTCCGCCGCCGCCGGCGTCGGTTCTCCGAGCAGCGCGCCCAGCTCCTCGAGTGACGTCACCTCGACGAGATCCTTGGAGACCACGACCCACCCCCTCCGTCCGGCACGTGATCGCGTGGCCGAGAGTAGAGGAGTTCGCTTCGAACGGGCAGTTCCCGCTCACCCCGAACTCCTCGGACTTCTGCGGCATCCTCGCTGAGGCGTCGCGAGGCGCGAGCCGCCCGGATCGCCCGTCGGGTCGTGAGCTGTTCAGAGCAGCCGCAGTTCCGGCAGGTAGGTGATCACCACAACGACGCACGCCGGCTTCCTCGTGATCGAACGCCCCAGCCACACCGGGTATGTTCCGTCCCCGCCGGTGCAGAAGGAGACGAGATCACTGCCGGCCCGTTCCAAGCCTCACCGATGGTCCGAAGGGACCGTGGCGGCGACATGCGACAACGGCCGGAGCCACAACGCGGGTGGGCGGGAGACACGCGCCATCACGACGGGCGGTGCCCGTGATCGACCGACAACCACGGGCACCGTCCGGAAACATCAGTCCGCGATCGGCAGATACACCCGGTTCCCGCTCTCCGCGAACTCCTTCGACTTCTGGAGCATCCCCTCGGCGATCTCCTCGGCGGACGCTCCCTCGGACGCGGCGCCGCCGAACCGCTCCGTGATGCTCTGGCTGATCTTCATCGAGCAGAACTTCGGTCCGCACATCGAGCAGAAGTGGGCCGTCTTGGCCGGTTCGGCCGGAAGGGTCTCGTCGTGGAAGGCGCGGGCCGTGTCCGGATCGAGGGCCAGATTGAACTGGTCCTCCCAGCGGAACTCGAAGCGTGCGTCGGACAGCGCGTCGTCCCAGGTCCGGGCGCCCGGATGCCCCTTGGCGAGGTCGGCCGCATGGGCGGCGATCTTGTAGGTGATGACGCCGGTCTTGACGTCGTCACGGTTGGGCAGACCCAGATGCTCCTTGGGCGTGACGTAACAGAGCATGGCCGTGCCCCACCAGGCGATCATCGCCGCACCGATACCGGAGGTGATGTGGTCGTACGCGGGCGCGATGTCCGTCGTCAGCGGCCCCAGCGTGTAGAACGGGGCCTCGTCGCAGACCTCCTGCTGCAGATCGATGTTCTCCTTGATCTTGTGCATCGGGACATGCCCCGGGCCCTCGATCATGGTCTGCACATGGAAGCGCCGGGCGATCCGGTTGAGTTCCCCGAGGGTGCGCAGCTCCGCGAACTGTGCCTCGTCGTTGGCGTCGGCGATCGAGCCCGGTCGCAGTCCGTCGCCCAGCGAGTAGGTGACGTCGTACGCCGCGAGGATCTCGCAGAGTTCCTCGAAGTTCTCGTAGAGGAAGGACTCCTTGTGGTGTGCGAGGCACCATGCCGCCATGATCGAACCGCCGCGGGAGACGATCCCGGTCTTCCGGTTCGCGGTCAGCGGCACATACGGCAGCCGCACACCCGCGTGCACCGTCATGTAGTCCACGCCTTGTTCGGCCTGCTCGATGACCGTGTCCTTGTAGATGTCCCAGGTCAGCTCCTCGGCCTTCCCGTCGACCTTCTCGAGGGCCTGGTACAGCGGCACCGTGCCGATCGGCACGGGGGAGTTGCGCAGCACCCACTCGCGCGTGGTGTGGATGTTGCGGCCGGTGGACAGATCCATGACCGTGTCGGCGCCCCACCGGGTCGCCCAGGTCATCTTCTCGACCTCCTCCTCGATGGAGGACGTCACCGCCGAGTTGCCGATGTTGGCGTTCACCTTCACCAGGAACCGCTTGCCGATGATCATCGGCTCGATCTCCGGGTGATTGACATTGGCGGGGAGAACCGCACGACCCGCCGCGATCTCCTCGCGTACGACCTCGGGCGACATGTTCTCCCGGATCGCCACGAACTCCATCTCGGGTGTGATCTGGCCGCGCTGCGCGTAGGCGAGTTGTGTGACCGCCTCGCCGGTACGACCTCGACGCGGTTGGCGCGGTCGGCCCGGGAAGACCGCGTCGAGGTTGCGCAGACCCCCACGCGGCGAGGTGTGCTTGATCCCGTCGTCCTCGGGACGGACGGGCCGCCCCGCGTACTCTTCGGTGTCTCCGCGAGCGACGATCCAGTTCTCTCGCAGCGGTGTCAGGCCCCTGCGGACGTCCGTCTCCACCAGCGGATCGGTGTACGGGCCGGAGGTGTCGTACAGCGTGACCGACTGCCCGTTGGTGAGATGCACCTGACGGACCGGCACCCGCAGATCGGGGCGCGAACCCTCGACGTACGCCTTGTGCCATCCGATGGACTGTCCGGCTTCCGAGGACATGTGCTCCTGATCGGAGGCAGGCGTGTGCGCATCCTTGTTGGTCATGAGACCTACTCCCTACGCCGGCATTACCCGGTAACAGGTTCAGCGGTCGACGCAGCGGTTTCCGCCCCACGATGTTCCACGTGAAACATCGCGTCCACGGAGGTCAGCGCCCTCTCAGCCCGGTGCTCCGAGCTCCCGCGTGTGCAAAGGTCCTCTCACGCTAGCGTCTAATTCCGCGGCCTGCACAGTAGGCCTCGCGCCATCTTGCAATGATCGGTCGGTGACCTCGATGCAGCACCCGCCCCCCTATCCGCCCTCGGGGCCGCCTCACGGCCGCGGTCCGGGCGACCGGCACAACCATGGCCATGGAGGGGGTCACGGGCCCGGGGACGGGCAGGGAGGCGGCCATGGCCACGGCTCCGGCGACGGAAACGGGTCCGAGGACGGCAACGGGCCCGGCGGGCACGGCCGCTCCCACAGCCATGGACCCGCCGCCCCCGTCTCCCGCCATCTGCGCAGAGTCATCGCGGCGATCCTCATCCCCTTCACCGCGGCGGTCGTCGTCGGCCTCGTGGTGCTGTGGCCCGGCGGCGTACCGGACCACAAGCGGACCGGTGTCGGCTTCGACCGGCAGACCCAGCAGGCGACGGTCACCACGGTCGTGGCGGTGGACTGCAAGTCCGTGAACGCCTCGGGTGAGACACCGACCGGCGACACCTCTACCGCCGAGGGTTCCTCCGCACAGCAAGAGGCGGGCGGTACCTGCAAGAAGGCGACGATCCGCGTCGACACCGGCAATGGCAAGGGCCGTACGTTCACGGAGATCGTCCAGCCGGACCAGTCACGGCAGTTGCACCAGGGCGAGAAGGTCGTGGTCGCCTATGAGCCCTCCGCGCCCAAGGACCTGCAGTACTCGGTCACCGATGTGAACCGCAAGTTCCCCATGGCCCTGCTCGCCGGCCTCTTCGCGGTCGCCGTGGTGGTCGTGGGCCGGTTGCGCGGCGTCATGGCGCTCGTCGCGCTGGCCGTGAGTTTCCTGGTGCTGAGCCTCTTCATCCTGCCCGCGATTCTGCAGGGCTCGAACCCACTGCTCGTGGCCGTGGTCGGATCGAGCGCCATCATGCTGATCGCCCTCTATATGTGCCACGGCCTTTCGGCACGCACCTCGGTGGCGGTGCTCGGCACCCTCATCTCACTGTCGCTGATCGGTCTGCTGGGCTCGGAGTTCATCGACTGGGCCGCGCTGACCGGGAACACGGACGACAACACCGGTCTGATCCATGGCCTGTACCCGCACATCGACATGAGCGGTCTGCTGCTCGCCGGCGTCATCATCGGCTCGCTGGGCGTTCTCGACGATGTGACGGTGACCCAGACGTCGGCGGTCTGGGAGCTCCACGAGGCGAACCCCTCGGTGGGGTGGCGCGGCCTCTACCGCGCGGGCATCCGCATCGGACGCGACCACATCGCATCCGTCGTGAACACACTCGTTCTGGCGTACGCGGGTGCCGCGCTGCCCCTGCTGCTGCTCTTCTCGATCGCGCAGAGCGGCGTGGTGACGGTCGCCAACAGCGAGTTGGTCGCCGAGGAGATCGTGCGGACGCTTGTGGGATCGATCGGGCTGGTGGCGTCCGTGCCGGTCACCACCGCCCTGGCCGCCCTCATGGTCTCGGCCGACCGTCCGGAGACGGCGGCGGCCGCGGACATGGCCCCGGCGCGCGGGGGACGGGGGCGCCGCCGGAGGCGGTGATCCGCTGGAGCGATCGGTCGCCCGGAGCAGTGATCCGCCCTGGACCGTGGGGCAGCCCGGCAGACGCGCCGAGTCCGTCTGCCGCTGCCGACTTCACTGTCCGGCCGACTCGCCCGCTCATGGCCCTGTCACGCCTGAGGAACCGTTACAGCGCCGGAAACGCCGCGGCACCTCCAGGGACGCACAGCACCCGCGAGGAACCGTTACAGCGCCGTGCAGAGCCTCAGCCGGCGCTCTGTTCCTCCGCCAGGATCCGGTCCAGCGCCTCGTCCAGATGCGCGTCGAAGTCGGCGAGGGAGCCCTCCTGCCCGAGCGGCACCAGCTTGTCCGTGCGGTCGAGAAACGCCACGAGCGGCACCGCACCCGATCGGAACAGTGCCCGATCGGCGCCCACCTGGAGCCGGATCAGCACGTCGCCGAAGGTGTCCGGCTCGGCGGGCGCGATGTGCACATCGCCGTCACCACACGGCCGCCCTACCCCGTCGACCAGCAGTTCGCGTCCGAAGGCCCAGGTCACAGGCGCGTCGCCGGGCAAGTGGAAGGTCAGCCGTACGGCATAGGGATCGCAGGTCTCGTAACACAGCTCCACCGGAATGCGGAACGAGAGCTCCTCCGAGACGAGAAAACTCATCATGACCTCTGCCTGTACCGACTCGCGCATCGCCTACCCCGTCAGTAGCCGTCGACTGGCCAGGAATGATCCCCCTGACACATTCAGAAGTTTGCTGAACGTAGATGGCAGATCACAAGGAGTGAGTTTTCAGATGTTGATAGAGCCGGCGAGTGTCCCTACCAGCCTTCCTACCTCCGCCTGCAACCGATATGCCGCGGGCAGCAGCCGGTCGGCCTGGTGGGCGGGCAGGGAGATGGCCACCGTCGCAGCCGTCGCACCAGCGGTGATGGGCACCGCGGCGCAGACGGTACCCAGTGCGTACTCCTGGCGCTCGAGGACGGGTTCCATCCGTCCGAGGCGGTCGAGCCGCCGCAGGAGAATGCGCTCGTCGCGCACCGTGTAGGGGGTGATCGATCGCACAGGATAGCGATCGATGTGGTCCCGCCGGGCCTCCTCGTCGAGCTGCGACAGGAGGCATTGACCGATCGCGTGTGCGTGCCCGGTCTCGCGGAAGTCGGCCCATTCCGCGACCGCCGGGGTACCCGGGCTGTCGGCCACGCCGAGGACCTCGATCTCGCCCTCGCGATAGACCGCGTAGTACACGGGGGCACCGATCGAATCACGCCATTGTGCGAGTGCGTCGTCCATGACGCTGCGACGTTTCTGCTGGACCGCATCGCTGCTCAGCCGCTCGGCGGCGTCACCGAGGAAGAACAGGCCCTTCTCCCGGCGCAGATAGCCTTCGTGGGTCAGGGTGCGCAGCAGGTGGTACGCCGTGGGGAGCGCGAGGCCGACCTCGCGCGCCAGCTGCTTGGCCGGGGCCCCGTACTCACGGTCGGCGACGGCTTCGAGCAGCCGCATCGCCCGCTGCACGGACCCGATGAGGGTGGATTGCGGTTGCCCGGGCGGAAGGCGCTCCTCCACCGGTGAGGCGCGCCGCTGAACAGGTGGGGCGGGTGAGTCTGCGCGTGCGGTGCCAACCGTGGCCAAGGATCACTCCCGGAGCGCGAGGAGGGCCTCCCGTGCGGGGTCACGGAAGGGGATGCGCCGCGCGCGGGGCCTGCCGCGCGTCGAGCTCCGGACTTTAACGGTCCGCCACCCCCTGCCGACGGCCTCACCGAGAAACTTCCCCCTGCCGAGGGAACCTCAGCCCACTGTTACCGGCCGCTTCCTCCGGCCCACCCCGCCCGGCACCGCGCCGCTGCGTCGCATGCCCCGCCGGCTCCCGACCGTCACCAGTCTCCGCGCGACGACGAGCTCGACATGAACTTCCGCACGACGTAGATCAGTCCGCCGACCAGGGCGACGAACACCAGCAGCTTGAACAGCAGCCCGATGACAAAGCCGATGATGCTCGCGATCACACCCCCGAAGACGACCAGGGCGATGACCGGCACCGCGATCCACTTCACCCACCACGGCAAACCCGCGAAGATCTCTCGCATCGCCTTGTCCTTGTCTCTGTGCCCGTCGCCCCACGTCCAGTTCGGGGGCTCTGCTCACGGGTCCCTGTCCTGTCTTCGATGCTAGGGCCGCCAAGGGGCGGAGCGTACGCCTCCCATCCCCCGTCCTCCCCTGACCGTCCCCCTAGGGAACCCCGAAACCGGCCTCAGCTCTCGGGCGGAGAGAACATCACCAGCACCCTCAGGTCCTCGGTGATGTGGTGGAACTTGTGGGCGACGCCGGCGGGCACGTAGACGACACTGCCGCGGGCGACCTGAGTGGTCTCCAGGCCCACGGTGATCGAGGCCCGGCCGCTGACCACGAAGTACACCTCGTCCTGCTGGTGCGGGGTCTGCGGGTCCCGCTCACCCGCATCGAGCGCATACAGCCCGACCGACATGTTCCGCTCCCGCAGGAACTGCAGATAGGCACCCTCGTTGACTGCGCGCTCCGCCTCCAGTTCGTCCAGCCGGAATGCCTTCATCGCAGTTGTCCGCCCTTGCTCGGTACTCGTCTCTGATCGCGTCTGCCACGATCAGACACATGAAGAATTTCGTAGTCAAGACGATCGCCAACGCGGGGGCCCTGGCCGTCGCCGTCTGGATCCTGGACAAGATCACCCTCACCGGGACGAGCACCGGCAAGAAGATAGGCACGCTCATTGTCGTCGCCCTGCTCTTCGGCCTGGTGAACTTCCTGGTCAAGCCCGTCGTGAAGGTGCTGACCTTCCCGCTGTTCATCCTGACCCTCGGCCTGATCACCCTGGTCGTCAACGCTCTGATGCTGCTGCTCACCTCGTGGATCGCGGGCAAGCTGGATCTGAGCTTCCACGTCGAGGGCTTCTGGACCGCAGTCCTCGGCGGCCTGATCATCTCGATCGTCTCCTGGGCGCTGCACATGGTGCTGCCCGACGAGGACTGAGTGAGCCCCATGACCTATCGCGTCTGTTTCGTCTGCACCGGCAACATCTGCCGTTCGCCGATGGCCGAGTCCGTCTTCCGCGCACGCGTCGAGCTGGCCGGTCTCGACGAGCTGGTCGAGGTCGACAGTGCGGGGACGGGCGACTGGCACGAGGGTGACGGCGCCGATCCGCGCACCGTCACCGTCCTGGAGGAGCACGGCTACGGCAGTGATCACGTCGCCCGGCAGTTCCAGGCCTCCTGGTTCTCCCGGCTCGATCTCGTGATCGCGCTCGATTCCGGCCACCTCAAGGCCCTGCGGCGGCTCGCATCCACCCCCGAGGACGCGGCGAAGGTCCGGCTCCTGCGCTCCTACGATCCGGCGGCCGGCGACGACCTCGACGTGCCCGATCCTTATTACGGGGGGACGGACGGGTTCGAGACCTGTCTTGAGATGGTGGAGACGGCGAGCCACGGACTGCTCGCCGAGGTGAGAGAGCATCTGGAGGGACGGGCGGCATGAAGCCAGGGCACATCGACACGCCGGGTACGGGGATCGGCGACGGTACGCGCGCCGTCCGGGCGGGGCTGCCCGAACCGGTCAAGTACGAGCCGACGCTCCCGGGCCCCGTCTTCGCCGCGCACTTCCATCTGCCCGGCGAGCCGACCGGTCCGTACACCTATGGTCGTGACGAGAACCCCACCTGGACCCATCTGGAGCGGGCCATCGGCGAGCTGGAGGCGCCCGGCGGGGACGGAGTCGAGACGCTCGCCTTCGCCTCCGGCATGGCCGCGATCTCGGCGGTTCTCTTCTCGCAGCTGCGCGCGGGCGACACCGTGGTGCTGCCCACGGACGGCTACCAGGTGCTGCCCCTGGTGCGCGAGCAGCTCACCGCCTACGGCATCGAGGTGCGCACCGCACCCACCGGTGACGACGCCCAGCTCGGTGTGCTCGACGGCGTGAAGCTGCTGTGGATCGAGACACCCTCCAACCCGGGGCTCGACGTCTGCGACCTGCGCAGGATCGTCGAGGTGGCGCACGCGCAGGGCACCCTCGTCGCCGTCGACAACACCCTGGCGACCCCGCTCGGGCAGCGGCCCCTGGAGCTGGGTGCCGACTTCTCCGTGGCCAGCGGCACCAAGATGCTCACCGGACATGGTGACCTGCTGCTCGGGTACGTGGCGTCCCGTGATGCCGGCCTCATGTCCTCGGTGCGACGCTGGCGCAAGATCATCGGCGCGATCCCCGGTCCCATGGAGGCCTGGCTCGCACACCGCTCACTGGCCACGCTCCATCTGCGCGCCGAGCGGCAGACCGCCAACGCGCTCGCACTCGCCGAGGCGCTGCGCGGCCGCCCCGAGGTGACCGGGCTGCGCTATCCGGGCCTGTCCGACGACCCTTCCCACAAGATCGCCGCGCAGCAGATGCGGCGCTTCGGGTGTGTGGTGTCGTTCACCTTGCCCACGCGCGCCCATGCCGAGCGCTTTCTCGAGGCCCTGCGACTCGTCGACGACGCCACGAGTTTCGGCGGTGTACGGTCCACGGCCGAGCGGCGTGGACGCTGGGGCGGTGACGCGGTGCCGGAGGGCTTCATCCGCTTCTCCGCCGGCGCGGAGGACCCGCAGGACCTGGTGGCCGATGTGCTCCGTGCGCTGGACGAATCGGCACACTGACCCACGTCGCGGCGGTGGCACCCGTTCCGGCTACGCAGTTCCGGAGCGTCGAGGCGCCGCCCCGCGGATACCTTCTACGTACAACGGACGGTCCGAGCCTCCCCCCTCGTGGCTCGGACCGTCCCGGTTCTGCGCGCGAAGAACCGCGCGACCAAGGCTAGTTGACTCTGTGTCAGTGTCCAATCACAGTAGCGACAGCGGCCTATCGACTTATTTATAGTTGGGCGCCGTCGGGGTGCGAGGAGGGGAGAGAACACGATGGATCTGGCCCTGCTGCGGACCTTCGTGACCGTGCACCGGGCAGGTTCCTTCACCCGTGCCGCGGCGCTGCTCGGCCTCTCGCAACCGGCGGTCACCTCGCAGATCCGCACCCTGGAACGGCAGCTGGGCCGCCCGCTCTTCCTACGGCAGGCCCGCGGGGTGACCCCCACGACCATCGGGGACGAACTCGCGCACAAGGCGGCACCCCATCTCGACGCCCTGGTGGAGATCACCGAGACCGGACTCGACGAGCACTCCTCGCTGCGCACCCTCCATCTCGCGGGCCCTCCGGAGTTCACCGCCGAGCGGGCCCTTCCCGCGCTCGCGGAGCTGTCCGACGACGGCGGACAAGGGCTCGCGCTGCGCGCCTCCTTCGGGAACGCCGACGAGACCTTGGAAGGACTTTCCGCCGGGCACCACGATCTGGCCATCACCACGACCCGGCCGCGTGGCGCCCTGCTCACGGCGACTCCGCTCTGCGACGAAGAGCATGTCCTGGTCGCCGCCCCGCGCTGGGCCGCACGCATCGGCGGCCCCGGCAAGCTGCGCCGCAAGGGGGCCCATGCGCTGGAGAACCTTCCGGTGGTCGAGGTGCACGAGTCCCTGCCCTTCGTCTCCCGCTACTGGGCCTCCGTCTTCGACTCCCTGCCGGCCGCCTCCGGCACCGTGATCGTTCCCGATCTGCGTGCGGTCCTCGCCTGCGCTGTCACCGGGGCCGGACTCGCCGTGCTGCCCCGCTATCTCTGCGGCGCCTCACTGGAGCGGGGTGATGTGGTGGCCCTCCATGAACCCGCGGTCCCTCCGCTGCGGACGTACTTCCTCGTGGTCCGTACGGGGACACTGGCCATGCCGCACATAGCCCGGGCACATGAGTGGCTGCTGCGGACAGCAGCCGATTGGTGCTGATCGAGAACGAGACGCCGTACCCGGCGCCGCTACCGGGATGCTGGGCGGTTGCGGCGCGCTGTCACGGGCCGCAACCCGGGGTTCACATGGGATTCGCCTCCGTGTGGAGTGAGCGATGTTTCACGTGGAACGGGTTGGGCCACATTCCACCCATGACCGTTCGCCCCGTGGTCAAGCGCACCGCCCGCGCCATCCTGCTCGATGGCGACGACCTGATTCTGATCAAGCGCACCAAGCCCGGTGTCGATCCCTACTGGGTCACACCAGGTGGCGGCGTCGAGCCCTCGGACGCGACCGTCGTCGACGCTCTCCACCGCGAGGTGCACGAAGAACTCGGTGCCAAGATCACCGATGTGGTGCCCTGCTTCGTCGACACGGTCGAGCACATCGGTGAGGGGGGCGGCGCGACCGGTGTGAAGGTCCAGCATTTCTTCGTCTGCCGACTGGAGTCCATGGACGAGCGTCTGCGGCACGGTCCTGAGGTCGAGGAGCCCGCCGGCGAGTACGAGATCGTGCGTGTGCCCTTCACCCGCGTCGGCATCGCGTCCGTCCATATGGTGCCGCTGTCCCTGCGGCACTATCTCGACGGGAACATCGAAGGCGTACGGGCCATGCACGCGCCCGATCTGGGCTGACGTACCGCAGCATGGCGGGCCGGGGTCAGGGTCCGGCGGCGACCAGTTCCTCCACCGAGTCGTGGCGGATGCGCCCCGGCGGTATACCGACGTCCCGGAGCACACCCACACCGCTGCGGATCATTCCGGGCGGTCCCGAGAGATAGGCGTCGTACTCGTTCCAGGGCCCGTACCCGCGTATGACGTCCGGCATCTGCTGGTGCGCCTGCTCGTCGACGACCGGCCGGACCGACAGCCAGGAATGGCTCTGCTGGAGTCGCAGCATGGTGTCGATGTCGTACAGGTCGTGGTCGGTGCGCGCCCCGTAGAAGACCTCGACCGGGCGTCGCTCACCGTGTTCGGCGACGTCCTCGACCAGGGCCTTGATGGGTGCGATACCGGTGCCGCCGCCGAGGCAGAGCAGCCCGCTGTGTGTGGTGTGATCGACGGTCATCGTGCCGGCGGGCGGGCCGAGGCGGATGACGTCGCCGGGGCGGGCCCGGTGGACGAGCGCGTTGGAGACCCAACCGGCGGGGACCGCCTTCACATGGAACGAGAGCAGTCCGTCCGAGCGCGGCGCCGAGGCGAAGGAGTAGTGCCGCCACACCCGTGGCCACCACGGGGTCTCCACGCTGGTGTACTGCCCGGCGAGGAACGGGTACGGCTGGTCGGGACGCACGGTGATCACCGCGATGTCCGGTGTACGCAGGTCGTGCGAGACCACCTCCGCATACCACCAGGCCGGGGCCCGCAACTCGTCCGCAGCCGCCGCGTCGATCATCACCTGGGAGATCGTTGTGTACGCCCGCACCCAGGCGGCCTCGGTCCGCTCGTCCCAGATCGCGGGGGCGTACTTGCTGAGCGCACCGATAAGGCATTCGCCGACGGCCGGGTAGTGCTCGGGCCGCGTGCCGTACTTGCGGTGGCCGCGACCGAGGTTCTGCAGATAGGCGACGAGGACCTCGGTGTTGTCCATGTGCTCGGCAGCGGTCAGCAATGCCTTGAGCAGCCTGTCCCGCTGAGTGTCCATGGCAGCGGGGAACAACGGCCTCAGATCGGGGTGGCGCACGAACAGGAGCGCGTAGAAGTACGAGGTGACCTTGTCGGCGATGGGCCCGACCTCGGCCATGGTCCGCCGGATGAGTACGGCGTCGGGCGATGGCTCGGGTTCGGGGGCGGAGCGCCGAGGGGGCGCCTGCCGCTCCGGGGAGGCCGCCCCGTGGGCGGGTTCCGGCTCTGTGAGGGGGCGCCCCGACGGGGCGGCCGCTCCCGACTGCGGATGTATTCGGGGCTGTTCCGTACCGCGACCGGACGTCGGGCGGCCGACGGGCCGCATCGCCGCCAGACGGCTGCCCTCCGGCGTCTCCCGGTCCCCTCCCGGGGGCGTCTGGGGCTGGCTGTGGGGCGTGAACCAGCCGCCCCCGCCGCTGCCGCCGGACGTGCCGTCGTCGGCCGACATGGTGGTCGGAGCGTTCATGGTGTGCCTCGCCTCGAACATCTTTCGGTCGGTCTGCGCACTTCCCCGGTCGCAGGGCGACTGCTTCACCCCGCCGACAGGCCTGCTTCCCCCGTTCGGCCCCTGAAGTCCAATGCGGCACAGTCAACCCGGAATCCCGCTGTGTACGGACAGGTAAGCCAAGAGTGTGAGGTTGACCGCAGCACTCCCACCGCAGCATCCCACTCGGCCCCGGCTCTCGGCCGCGTAACAGAGAATGCGGGCCTTCGATCTCTCCGTCCCGTTAAGCTGCATTGGCATGCGTTCGCGCCCTGCGGAACGTGCGCACATCACACCGGACGCGAACCGGACTCGACCATACCGGTCGCCGTGTCACACACAAGTCCCCTTTGGGTCGGCCGTGATGCGGCAAGGGTGCGAACCAGCGATTCCCTCGATTACCGGGCGCGGCGCACCAATTCATAGGCATCCCATAGATCCCGCCCGGCATACGTGTGGGTTGCGCGGCCTTCCAGATGCCGGTCCGCATTGACCGCGACGGACACCGGCACCGCCTCGAACAGGTCCTTGTCCGACTGCGAGTCACCGTAGGCGACGCAGTCGGTGAGCCCCACTCCGAACTCCGTGCAGAGTCCGGCCGCGATCCGCACCTTGGCGGCGGAGCTCATGAGTCCCGCCGGATCCACCGGCTTCCTGAAGGGCAACGCGGGGAAGCGGGAGCCGAACGTCGCATGCGCTCCCCACTGTGTCAGCCGTTCCACGAAGAACGAGGGCGAGAGCGAGATCACAGCGCAGTAGTCGCCGGCCTCGCGGATCTCCGTCCACACCTCTTGGATACGGGTCAGCCAGGGAGCCGCCGCGAACGCGGCCGCCACATGCTCCTCCGTGAGTTCCTTCCACAGTCCGTACACCTGCGCGGCGTACTCCGGCGGTCCTATGCGCCCGCTCGCAATCGCCGTGTCCAGCGCCACGGTCTCGGCCTCCAGGCCGAGTTGCCGCGATATCTCCACGGGTGCCGTCGTTCCATGCAGCAACGTCCCGTCCAGATCGAAGAGATGCAGTCTTGCCATGGGTGAGGAGGCTAGCGTCCGCCTGCTCCCGCGTCCCGGACGCCCCATTGACGTCCGGGATCCGGCCCGGTCATTCGCCCACCGACGACCGGTCGTGATCGGATCATCACCGTTTCACGTGAAACATCTGACCCTGTCCTGTGCGGTCGGGCGCGGCATGGCGAAAAGGGTGTGCGTTCGACCTCAAACCGGTGGACGCCAGTGGCTCATGTCCGACAGCCTGACCTGCGTGTCGACACCTTCCCTCGCCGATCTGCCCATTCGCCGTCTGACGCCCCGCGATCTCATCGCCTGCGCCGACTTGTCCGAGGACCGGGGGTGGCCACGCGAGGAACACAAGTGGGGACTTCTGCTGGCCGCCGGAAAGGGCTACGGCATCGACGACCCACACGGTGGTCTCGTCTCCGCCTGTGTCGTGACCCAGTACGGAACCGAGTACCGCCCCGATCTGTGCGCCATCGGCATGGTGCTCGTCGCCGAACGGCATGCCCGTCAGGGTGTCGGTCGTCGTCTGATGCGGCATGTGGTGGCCGAGACGGGCGCCACCACCACTCCGCTCACGCTCTACGCAACGCCCTATGGCCGACCCCTCTACGAAGAGCTCGGCTTCAAGGTCACCGGCAGCGCCGAGATGGTGCGCGGCCATTTCACGCCACGTGGGACCGCATCGGCCGTCGCCACCCGCGCGGCCACCGGCGAGGACCTCGCCGCCCTTGTCCGGCTCGATGCAGAGGTGTTCGGTGCCGACCGCACCCATGTGATCACCCGCCTGCCCGCCTTCGCCGACCAGTTGCGTGTCGCCGAGGAGGACGGACGGATCATCGGTTACGCGGCCGCCTGGCCCAACATGGACACCCATGTCGTTGGTCCGCTCATCGCCCGCGACACCGAGACGGCGAAGGCCCTGATCACGTCGCTCGCCGCCCACACCCCCCGGCCGCTGCGCACCGACGTCGATGTGCGCCACGAGGAACTGCTGAACTGGCTGAAGGAACGCGGCCTCGCTTCCGTCGGCTTCAACTCGGTCATGACCCATGGCATCCCGGACCTGCCCGGCGACTGGACGAGGCGTTTCGCCCCGGTGACGGTCGCCGCCGGCTGAGCCGGCCCTGCGGACGAGACGCGTGTCCGGGAGGCCGGAGACACGCGTCTCGTCCGTGGAAGGGGCAGCCCGGTCAGTGGCGCACCGCAGTGGGCCGCTCGCTGGGCACGCCACCCGCCACGACCGTGCCGGAGGCCGTCTCGCGGCGTTCCAGGGCCGCGGAGAGGAAGGCCAGCAGCAGAGCCGACACCGCGAGGAGTGCGCCGACCCAGTTGGGGGCGGTGTAGCCGAGCCCTGCGGCGATCACCATGCCGCCGAGCCACGCGGACAACGCGTTGCCGAGGTTGAAGGCGCCGATGTTGGCGGCCGAGGCGAGTGTCGGGGCACCGTGCGCATGATCCAGCACCCTCTTCTGCAGCGGAGGCACGGTGGCGAACCCGAGAGCCCCAACCAGGACGATCGTGAGCGCGGCGAGCAGCTTGTTGTGCGCGGTCAGGGTGAACAGCGCAAGGACGAGGGCCAGACCGCCGAGGGACACGTACAGCATCGGCATGAGCGCACGGTCCGCGTACCGGCCGCCGATGAGATTGCCGCCCACCATGCCCAGGCCGAACAGCACCAGCAACAGAGTGACCGAGCTGTCGGCGAATCCTGTGACGTGGGTCATCATCGGCGCGATGTAGGTGATGGCCGCGAACACGCCACCGAAGCCGAGGACGGTCATCGCCATGGCGAGCAGGACCTGAACGTTCTTGAAGGCGGCCAGCTCCTGGCGGAGGTGGACGCCTTCCGGCTTGGGCAGGTCGGGGACGAGCTTCGCGACACCGAGCAGCCCGATCACACCGAGTACGGCGACGAGTGCGAAGGTGACCCGCCAGCCGGCGGACTGCCCGACGAGCGTGCCGAGCGGAACACCCACGACGTTGGCGATGGTCAGGCCGCTGAACATCATGGAGATGGCGGCGGCCTTCCGCTGTGGTGCGACCAGCTCGGCAGCGACGACCGAGCCGATGCCGAAGAAGGCGCCATGGGCCAGGGATGCCACCACACGCCCCGCCAGCATCAGACCGAAGGACGGGGCAACGGCGGAGATCAGGTTGCCGAGGACAAAGAGGCCCATCAGGAGCATCAGCATCCGCTTACGGGAGACCTTGGTACCGAGCGCGGTCATGATCGGCGCACCGAACATCACGCCCAGGGCATAGCCCGTCACCAGCAGACCGGCCGTGGGGATGGAGACCCCGAAGTCATCGGCGACCTCAGGCAACACTCCCATGATCACGAATTCCGTGGTCCCGATCCCGAAGGCCCCGATCGCGAGGGCCAGAAGCGCGAGAGGCATGAGGTAGACCTTCCAAGCGATTGCATGTGCGCTTTGTAAGCGTACACATTAATTGCAGACGCGTCATATATGCAATCGCAGGATATTGCGGCGGTGCCCTATCCTTGAGGGTGAGCCGCTCCGGGACGGAGGAGAACGCCATGACAGCGACGGACCCCTCGCTCACCGCCCTTGCCCAGGGTTGGTGTGCCCTCTCCCTACTGCACGGGAGGATCGAGGCCCGTATCGAGCGAGCCCTGCAGGCCAGGCACGGACTGAGTGTCCGCGAGTACTCCCTGCTGGACGTGCTGAGCCGCCAGCACGACGGCGAGGGAGGACATCTCCAGATGAAGCAGGTCGCCGACGCGGTGGTCCTCAGCCAGAGCGCCACGACTCGGTTGGTCACACGGCTCGAGGACCGCGGTCTGCTCGCGCGCTACCTCTGCCCGACCGATCGCCGCGGGATCTACACCAACGTCTCAGAGGCCGGCCTCCAACTCCTCGAGGAAGCCCGTCCCACCAATGACGCCGCACTGCGCGAGGCACTGGACGAAGCGACCAAGAACCCCGAGCTGGCGCCTCTGGTCCGCGTCGTCGAGTCGTTGAGTGTGCCTGCATAGCGAGGCCCACCTCAGCAGCCGGTGAACCCGTCCCTCCACGTAGGGTGCGGGCATGGGAGACCTTGAGATACGCCCTGTCGTCACGGACGACGTTTCCGCCGTCGTCGCCATGCTGGCCGACGACCCGCTCGGCGCCCAGCGTGAGTCGCCTGACGATCTGACCCCGTACCTGAACGCGTTGGAGCGGGTGAACGGCGATCCGAACCAGCACCTCGTGGTCGCCGTGCGCGACGGACGTATCGTGGGGACCCTCCAGCTTTCGATCATCCCGGGGCTGTCCCGCCGGGGTGCGACGCGCTCGATCGTCGAGGCCGTGCGCATCCACGCCGAGGAACGCGGCAGTGGCCTCGGTACACAGCTCCTCGAGTGGGCGATCGACGAATCCCGCCGCCAGAACTGCCAGTTGGTCCAGCTGACGTCCGATGTCAGCCGGACCGATGCCCACCGGTTCTACGAGCGCCTGGGATTCGAGGCGTCACACATGGGGTTCAAGCTCGCGCTCTGAGCGACCCCGGTCGGACCGGTTCACCCGGCCGACGGCGCGTTTCACGTGAAACAGGCCGCCGGCCGGACAACGGTCGCTAGCCGATCCCTCGCCATCCGTCCGGGTCCACACCGCCCGGCACCGAAGCGCTCTCGTCGTACGGCTGACGCGTGAAGACGAAGGACCCGATGTCCAGGTGGTTCACGACCCCGTCGGGGCTCCGTACGGCCCGCAGAACCTCTCCGGCGTAGTAGCCCTCCAGCCCCGTCCAGGTGCCGTCACCGTTCGCACGGAACCGGGAGCGACGGCCGTTGCCGGACAGCGGCTCCAACGCAATGAGCCCGTCCGCCGTGATGCGCAGGGCGAAACCGTGCGTCCCCCAGTACCACTGTCCCGCCCACTCCAGCACGGACGGATCGACGTCCGCCAACGGGCGCCATGGCTCGGGGATCCTCGGTTCGGCCTCGGCCACGATGCGGACGAGATCGGCACCCACCGTGAACACCTGCGGGCCGGAGGTGCAGTTCGCCAGGACGACGGCCGCGACATCGTCCTCCACACCGATGGTGAGGGAGGCGAGAAAGCCCGGCAGAGACCCCGTGTGTCCCACCAGAAGCCGCTCGCCCGAACGCCTGGTCTCCAGACCCAGACCGTAGGCGTAACCGGTCATCACATCGGCGCTTTCGGGCGGAGCCGCCGGTGTGCGCATCTCCAGAAGCGATTCGGCGCTCAGCACCCTGTCGTCGCCCTGGACCAGGAAGGCCGCAAATCTGGCGAGGTCGCCCGTCGTGGACCACAACTGCCCGGCTGGGGCCATGCGCACGAGGTCCTCGGACGGTTCCGGAAGCATGACATCGGCCCAGGGATGCACCGCCCAGCCTCCTGCATGGGGCGCTTGGGGACGCTCGCTTGTGCGACGCAGGTCCAGCGGTTCGAGCACCTCGCTGCGCAGAACCTCCTCCCACGGGGCCCCACGCAGCTTCTCGACCAGCGCTCCCAGCAATGTGTAGCCGGGGTTCGAGTAGTGGAACCGCCTACCGGCCGCATGCAGGAACGGCTGCTCACCCAGTACGTCCGCGAGCTCCGGACGCAGGGACCCAGGCGTACGTTCCCACCACGGCGCGGGCGACTCGGCCGCCAGGCCGCTCGTGTGGGAGAGCAGTGCGGCGATGGTCGCCTCACCGGCCCCGGTGCCCGGCAGATGCTTCTCCAACGGGTCTCCGAGGTCCAGGAGCCCCTCGTCCCGCAGCCGCATCACCAGAACCGCGGTGAAGGTCTTGGTGATGGAACCGATCCGGTACTGCACGTTCTCGTCGGGCCCGTGACCGTCCACGGAGGTACGCGAGCCGTGCCACACCGTCCGCCCGCCCCGCACCACGGCGGCCACCAGCGACGGAGCCCGCCCTTCGGCCTGCGCAACGGCGATCCGATGCAACAGAGCCCGACGCGTCGCGGGAAGCAGATCCTCTTGAGGTGTCGTCATGGCTACAGTCCACCCCGCCAGGCAATTCCACGTCGAGCGTAATATCCGGCTCCTGCCGGCAGGGTGCCCTTCAGTGGAGGTGATGGCGGCGGAACGACAAGCTTCGGCGACCGTGTCTCAGTTCCAACTCCCATGTCACTTCCTCAAGTCGGTGCCAGGGCCGTACGGGAAGATGGAGACGTGCAGCTTCCCTACGTCTATCGCGTCACCAAGTACGACCCCGCCGAACGTGACGAACATGGGCGATACACCGGTACCGAGGACACCGTCAGCGATCACGGCGAGACCGAGACGGCCTGTCTCCAGGCGGTCGAGGCGTTCGCTGCGGGAGCCGGCATCGACCGCCTGTCCATCCGCGAGCCACAGATCCCGTCCCTCGTTCACTTCGGCGTCGAGCCACCCCTGGACGACTTCGGGCTCGACGCGTTCCTTCCGACCGGCCTTACCGGCTTCCACGACGGGGCGGAGGTTCCGCTCGGTGTCGGACTGGAGCTGGTACGGCTCATGCTGCGCGGCAGTGGCGCCTGGTGCCGACTGGAGGCGGAGGGCGCATTCGCAGTGCACGTCGGGTGGGACCAATACCTCTACGTCGGCAGTGGTCGGCCCTGCGACGAGGCGCTGACACGAACACGCGCGCTCGGGTTGTTCCCGGAACGTCTGGACGCATCCCCGTACGACGTGGAGACGGACACCAACAGCATCCAGCGGCCGGCCGACGACGACTTCTGGGCCGCTCTGCACCAGGCGGTCGCCATGTCCCGCGCCGGAGTTCTGGAGGAGACGTATCTCGAGGGCGCCTCACGATGGCACCGTCTCACCTGCGACACCATCAACACGGTTCGCGCCGGGATCTCCCCCCGGGCGCGGCTGGCCGTGTGGCCGGACCTGTCCTGCGACATCGATGCGGTCCTCAGCGCCCTTCCCACCGAAGGCCTGGTCGAATGTGTCTGGCAGGACAAGGACGGCCGGATGCACAGCGCTGTCGCTGACGCGGACGAATTCACGGAGCCGGCCGCCTGGATGTCCGGTGCCGAGGCCGCGGCGCTCCTGTCCGTGTATGCCGACGAGCGTGTGCCTCTGTTCACCGCCGTCATGCCCGACAGCGACGGAGTGGTACGGGCCCGTTGGCAGACCGAGCCGACGCCGAGCGACCTCAACTGGGCCTTCCTCACCACCCTTCACCGCGGTGAGATCGTCAGCGGCACGGTGACCCATATCGCCGACTTCGGCGTCACCTTCGTGGACATCGGCGGCTTCGAAGCGATGATCAATGTCCCCGAACTGTCCTGGCGTCCCATCAACTTCCCCACCGACGTGGTCTCCGTCGGTCAGGAGATCACCGCCGAAATTCTCGATGTCGACCTGACCCGGGAACGCGTATCACTGTCCCTCAAGGACCTCCACGAAGATCCGATGCAGTCGCTGACCGGACAGATCGGCCGGACGATCGTCGGCCGTGTCACCGAACTCGTACCGCTGGGAGCCTTCGTACGCATCGAAGAAGTGGAGAACGGTTTCGAAGGGCTGGTGCCCCGCTCCGAACTGGCCGCCGAGCCGTCGGAAACCCCTCAGCTCGGTGACGCTCTGCTCGTCAAGATCGTTGACATCGACCTGGTCCGGCGCCGCATCGCCCTCTCGCACCGGCAAGCGATCTCAGAGCTCTGAGCCCACCTCGCGAGCTGTGGGTTCCGCGACGCGTGTCGTCTGCCGCGTCCTTGACCTCGACGGTTCTCGGGCTTGTCGCGCCGTGTCATCCGCTCGAGTCCCGGCTCCGTGTCATGTACCCGGCTTGCCCGGCAGAGACGGCGACGCCACGGCCCGAGAAGTGGGTCACCGGGCGGTCGGAAGCTCCAGCCGGATCAGGTCTGCGCCATGTCCACGAATCGTGAGTAGTGGCCCTGGAAGGCGACCGTGATCGTCGCCGTCGGGCCGTTACGGTGCTTGCCGACGATGATGTCCGCCTCGCCCGCGCGGGGGGACTCCTTCTCATAGGCGTCCTCGCGGTGCAGCAGGATCACCATGTCGGCGTCCTGCTCGATCGAGCCGGACTCACGCAGGTCGGACACCATCGGCTTCTTGTCGGTCCGCTGTTCGGGGCCTCGGTTGAGCTGCGAGAGTGCGATCACGGGCAGCTCCAGCTCCTTGGCCAGGAGCTTGAGGTTCCGGGACATCTCGGAGACCTCCTGCTGCCGGCTCTCGGACCGCTTGGAGCCGGACTGCATCAGCTGCAGATAGTCGATGACGACCAGCTTGAGGTCGTTGCGCTGCTTCAGGCGCCGGCACTTGGCACGGATCTCCATCATCGACAGGTTCGGCGAGTCGTCGATGTAGAGAGGAGCGGCCGAGACATCGGGCATCCGGCGGGCGAGCCGGGTCCAGTCCTCGTCGGTCATCGTGCCGGACCGCATGTGGTGCAGGGCCACCCGCGCCTCGGCGGACAGCAGTCGCATCGCGATCTCGTTGCGGCCCATCTCGAGCGAGAAGATCACGCTGGGCAGGTTGTGCTTGATGGACGCCGTCCGCGCGAAGTCCAGTGCCAGGGTCGACTTACCCATGGCGGGACGGGCCGCGACGATGATCATCTGGCCCGGATGCAGACCATTGGTGAGCTGGTCGAGATCGGTGAAGCCGGTCGGCACGCCGGTCATCTCCCCCGAGCGTGAACCGATCGCCTCGATCTCGTCGAGAGCGCCCTCCATGATCTCGCTGAGCGGCAGGTAGTCCTCGGCGGTGCGCTGCTCGGTGACGGCGAAGATCTCGGCCTGGGCGCTGTTGACGATCTCGTCGATGTCGCCGTCGGCCGCGTATCCCATCTGTGTGATGCGGGTGCCGGCCTCGACCAGGCGGCGCAGGACCGCCCGCTCGTGCACGATCTGTGCGTAGTACTCGGCGTTCGCCGCGGTCGGAACCGTCTGGACCAGGGTGTGCAGATATGGGGCACCGCCGACCTTGGTGATCTCACCGCGCTTGGTCAGCTCGGCGGCGACCGTGATGGGGTCGGCCGGCTCGCCCTTTGCGTACAGGTCGAGGATCGCCTGGTAGATCGTCTCGTGCGCGGGCCGGTAGAAGTCATGGCCCTTGAGGAGCTCGACGACATCGGCGATGGCGTCCTTGGACAGGAGCATGCCGCCGAGCACGGACTGCTCGGCGTCCAGGTCCTGCGGCGGGACACGCTCGAAGGAGGAGCCCGCGCCGTCCCATGCCCCACTGTCCTGACCGCGGTCGTGCTGCTCGTCGCGGCTTCGGCCACCGTCACGGCCCTGGCGGGAGGCAGGGACACGATCACCCGGAGCGCTGTCGGCCCACGGATCGTCCAAGGGCTCGGAAATGCTCACCGGGCCGCCTCCTCCCGTCCGCCGCGCGGACCTCGCCGTGCACCTCATTTCTAGGGCACGACACTGACAAAGCGAGAAGCGCTGCTCCGGTTCTAGCGCGTCGGTTTTGTGTGTTTTCCGAGGACGGAGGAGGGAGCGGGCGCCGCACCACGTTAGGCCCGTCGGCACCGTCAGCCAATCTGGTTATCCACAGGCCATGTGGACGAGCGCCCGGATGCTGTGGAGAACTCCGCAAAACCTGTGCACGGTGCGGTGGACAGTCCTGTGAACAAGCCCTCAGGCACCCCGTCAAAAACTCGTTGACCAGCACTTTTCCCATCCACCGGCTGTGCAGAAGAAAAACTTCCCCCGTAAGAGCAAGATCCCCGCGAAGGGGACACGACGTCGCGTCCCACTTCGATCTTCGTAAGGGGCACAACTGCTTTGCGTCTCTTACCTGTGGACGGTTAGATTGATGCCCATGACACAGGCCCCGGCGACATCGCGCGCCATCCGACACCGGCACGACCGGGAGATCGTCGCACTGGCCGTTCCGGCCTTCGGCGCGCTCGTCGCAGAGCCCCTGTTCGTCATGGCCGACAGTGCGATCGTCGGCCATCTCGGCACTGCACAACTGGCCGGCCTCGGCGTCGCCTCGGCGCTCCTCACCACCGCCGTGAGCGTATTCGTCTTCCTCGCCTATGCCACGACGGCCGCGGTCGCCCGCCGGGTCGGCGCCGGCGAACTCAGAGCGGCCATCCGCCAGGGCATGGACGGGATCTGGCTCGCGCTGCTCCTGGGAGCCGCCGTGATCGCCGTCGTCCTGCCCACCGCTCCCGGCATCGTGGAACTCTTCGGTGCCTCGCAGACAGCCGCCCCCTATGCGACGACGTACCTGCGGATCTCCGCCCTGGGCATCCCCGCAATGCTGGTCGTGCTCGCCGCGACCGGTGTCCTGCGCGGGCTGCAGGACACCCGGACACCGCTGTACGTGGCCATCGGCGGCTTTGTCGCCAACGCCGCCCTGAACGCGGTCCTCGTCTACGGTGTCGGTCTGGGCATCGCGGGCTCCGCTTGGGGAACAGTCATGGCCCAGTGCGGTATGGCCACCGTCTATCTGGTCGTCGTCGTCCGTGGCGCCCGTCGGCATGGTGCCTCGTTGCGGCCTGATACGGCCGGGATACGTGCCTCCGCACAGGCCGGAGTACCTCTGTTGGTCCGCACCCTGTCCTTGCGGGCGATCTTGATGATCGCCACTGCCGTCGCCGCACGGCTTGGGGACGCCGATATCGCCGCGCATCAGATCGTCCTGTCCCTGTGGAGCCTGCTCGCCTTCGCCCTGGACGCGATCGCCATCGCAGGACAGGCCATCATCGGACGCTATCTCGGAGCGGACGATCCACTGGGAGCCCGCGATGCGTGCCGCCGCATGGTGCAGTGGGGCATCGCCACCGGGGTCGGACTCGGTCTGCTTGTGCTCGCGACGCGCCCACTCTTCCTGCCCCTGTTCACCGGCGATCCGCGCGTCCATCAGGCGGCCCTTCCGGCCCTGATCCTCGTGGCCGTCTCACAGCCCATCTGTGGCGTCGTTTTTGTCCTCGACGGCGTACTGATGGGTGCGGGGGACGGACGGTATCTCGCATGGGCCATGTTGCTGACCCTGGCGGTCTTCGCACCCGTGGCCCTGATCGTCCCCGTTCTCGGTGGAGCGCTCACTGCGCTCTGGGCAGCCATGACCCTGATGATGACCGTGCGCATGGTCACCTTGTGGCTGCGCTCTCGCTCGGGCCACTGGATCGTGACCGGGGCGACGCGCTGAACGGACCCAAGGGCCGGGGTTCGTGCCGTTTCACGTGAAACGGCGTCCTGATTCGCGCTGTTTCACGTGAAACGGCACCCACGCCTTGCTGGAAACGAAGAAGGGCCGTACCCGACGGGTACGGCCCTTCCCTCAGCTGTTCAAGCCGAGCGCAGCGTTCACGCCGCGACAACCTCGATGCTGACCTTGGCGGCAACCTCGGGGTGCAGACGGACGGACGTCTCATGGGCGCCCAGCGTCTTGATCGGCGTGCCCAGCTCGATGCGACGCTTGTCCACCTCGGGGCCACCGGAGGCCTTGATCGCCGAGGCGATGTCGGCCGGGGTGACGGAACCGAACAGACGGCCGGCATCGCCGGAGCGAACAGCCAGACGGACCTTGACACCCTCGAGCTGCGCCTTGACCTGGTTGGCCTGCTCGATGGTCTGGATCTCGTGGATCTTGCGAGCACGACGGATCTGCTCGACGTCCTTCTCGCCGCCCTTGGTCCAGCGGATCGCGAACTTCCGCGGGATCAGGTAGTTGCGAGCGTAGCCGTCCTTGACGTCGACGACCTCGCCGGCGGCACCGAGGCCGGAGACCTCATGGGTGAGGATGATCTTCATGTGTCGGTCACCCTTCCCTTAGCGCGCGGTGGACGTGTAGGGCAGCAGCGCCATCTCACGGCTGTTCTTGACGGCCGTGGCGACGTCACGCTGGTGCTGCGTGCAGTTGCCGGTCACGCGGCGGGCACGGATCTTGCCGCGGTCGGAAATGAACTTCCGCAGCATGTTCGTGTCCTTGTAGTCCACGTACGTGACCTTGTCCTTGCAGAAAGCGCAGACCTTCTTCTTCGGCTTGCGCACAGGCGGCTTCGCCATGGTGTTTCTCCTGTGTGATCAAGAAGTGTGGGGTACGGCCCACCTTCGACCCGTCCGGGACCGAGGACCCGGCGCAAAGGCCTAGAAGGGGGGCTCGTCCGAGTAGCCGCCACCGCCGCCGCCGGAGCCGCCGGAGCCTCCGCCCCAGCCGCCACCGCCCTGGCCACCGGCCGGAGCGCCGGTCGCCCACGGGTCGTCGGCCGGAGCGCCGCCGCCCTGCTGGCCGCCACCGGGGCCTCCGCCCCAGCCGCCGCCACCCTGGCCGCCACCGCCACCGCCGCCGTAACCACCCTGCTGCCCACCGCGTCCGGCCGCGGTCTTGGTGACCTTGGCCGTCGCGTTGCGCAGGCTCGCGCCGACCTCGTCGACGTCGAGCTCGTAGACCGTGCGCTTGACGCCCTCCCGGTCCTCGTAGGACCGCTGCTTCAGTCGGCCCTGCACGATGACGCGCATGCCTCGCTGGAGCGACTCGGCGACGTTCTCCGCCGCCTGACGCCAGACCGAGCAGGTCAGGAACAGGCTCTCGCCGTCCTTCCACTCGTTCGTCTGCCGGTCGAAGGTGCGGGGGGTGGACGCGACACGGAACTTCGCGACCGCCGCACCGGACGGGGTGAAGCGCAGCTCGGGGTCATCGACAAGATTGCCGACGACCGTGATGACGGTCTCGCCTGCCATGGGGGAACCTCTCGGCGGGTTTGCTGCTGGCTGCTTGTGCTGCTACTCGGATCCCGGGATCACTGAGCGAAAGCTCAGTGGGTCTCGGGACGGAGGACCTTGGTCCGGAGGACCGACTCGTTCAGGTTCATCTGGCGGTCGAGCTCCTTGACGACCGCAGGCTCGGCCTGCAGGTCGATGACCGAGTAGATGCCCTCGGGCTTCTTCCTGATCTCGTACGAGAGACGACGACGACCCCAGGTGTCGACCTTCTCGACCTTTCCGCCGCCATCACGGACGACCGAAAGGAAGTTGTCGATCAGCGGGGAGACAGCACGCTCCTCGAGCTCGGGGTCGAGGATGACCATCACCTCGTAGTGACGCATGTGGAACCCACCTCCTCTGGACTCAGCGGCCACGGTCGTTCCGTGGCAGGAGGGTTGTGATGCGTACGCAACGGTATCGGCCGCCACCGACAATCGGATGTCGGTCGGCGGTTGACCCGGCACAGCCTGGGCAGACACCGGTGCAGACGGTACAGAGTACCCGCACACGTGCTTCCGGTTGAAATCCGGCCGGGGAGCCCGTCAATCTGTACACATCGGGTGTGTATGGCGCTACGATGCGCCGCCTTCCGCAGGAGGTGCCCCATGGCACAGGTATTGCGACCCAACACCACCGGTTCTCTCTTCGCCACGGACGGCAAGGCCCATCCCGTCCAGGACACCCTTCTCCTGGTGACCCTGGTGCTCGGGATCACGTCCTTCGTCACGGCGATGTTCCACAGCCTGCATCTGATCAGCTCCTGGACCGGCCTGGTGGGGATCTTCACCGGTGCCTTCGGTCAGTACATCTCCGTCACGACCCGTGAGCGCTTCGGCCTGATCCTGGGCCTCGGCGCCGCGGCCATCGGCTTCTTCCTCGGCATGGCCCACGGCGGTCTGTTCGGCGGCATCCTCGGCAGCTGACGCCGAATCGCGCCGCGGCCCCGCGGGCCGCGGCGGGATTCGATGGGCACAAAGGTTCCATACAGCCATTCGGGGCGCTCGTAGGGCGCAGTAGGCTTCGGCGCGAGAGCCGGAGCCCCTGTACCCATGGGGACACACCAGCCCGAGGAGCGCCCCGAATGAGCCTGACCCTGAGGACGATCAGCCGCGAGCAGCATCTGGCGTACATCCAGAGCCTGCCGGCGGCGAGCCACATGCAGGTCCCGGCCTGGGCAGACGTCAAGGCGGAGTGGCGCTCCGAGAGCCTCGGCTGGTTCGACAAGAACGGTGAACTCGTGGGCGCGGGGCTGGTTCTGTACCGCCAGCTGCCCAAACTCAAGCGCTACCTCGCCTATCTGCCCGAGGGCCCGGTCATCAACTGGTTCGCGCCGAATCTGAACGACTGGATCCAGCCGATGCTCGCGCACCTCAAGCAGCAGGGCGCCTTCTCCGTGAAGATGGGCCCGCCGGTGATCATCCGGCGCTGGGAGGCGAGCTCCATCAAGCAGGGCATCCAGGACCCGGACGTGAAGCGTCTGCGCGACATCGAGGCGGACTTCATCGAGCCGCGGGCCTTCGAGGTCGCCGACAAGCTGCGCCGCATGGGGTGGCAGCAGGGCGAGGACGGCGGCGCCGGCTTCGGTGACGTGCAGCCCCGGTACGTCTTCCAGGTGCCGCTCGCCAACCGCTCCCTGGAAGAGGTCCACAAGAACTTCAACCAGCTGTGGCGCCGCAACATCAAGAAGGCCGAGAAGGCCGGCGTCGACGTGGTCCAGGGCGGCTACCACGACCTCGAGGAATGGCAGCGGCTGTACGAGATCACGGCCGTGCGCGACCACTTCCGGCCCCGCCCGCTGTCGTACTTCCAGCGCATGTGGACGGCCCTCAACAGCGAGGACCCCAACCGTATGCGGCTGTACTTCGCGCGGCACAACGGCGTGAACCTCTCGGCCGCGACGATGCTGATCGTCGGCGGGCACGTGTGGTACTCCTACGGCGCCTCCGACAACGTCGGGCGCGAGGTCCGGCCCTCGAACGCGATGCAGTGGCGGATGCTGCGCGACGCCTACGCGCTCGGCGCCACCGTCTACGACCTGCGCGGTATCTCCGACTCCCTGGACGAGACCGACCACCTCTTCGGCCTGATCCAGTTCAAGGTGGGCACGGGCGGGCAGGCCGCCGAGTACCTCGGCGAATGGGACTTCCCCCTGAACAAGCTGCTCCACAAGGCGCTCGACCTCTACATGTCGCGCCGCTGACCACGGCGCCGCAGCCGAGGCCCACGGGCCGACGGCCCGAGCGCTCCGGCATCGCCCCGCCGGCCCGGCGGATACGTCACAATTTCCTCTCAGACCTCTGACACACGGCAGCCACAAGAAAGGTTCCGGGACCGGCCATGGCGCTCACGCTCTACGTCGACACCGCGCGCTGGCGGGCACACCACAAGCACGTGCGGGAGCAGTTCCCGGGGCTCGTCCCCGTCTGCAAGGGCAACGGCTACGGCTTCGGCCACGAGCGGCTGGCGGAGGAGGCCACCCGGCTGGGAGCCGACGTCCTCGCCGTGGGCACGACGTACGAAGCGGCCCGGATCAAGGACTGGTTCGGCGGTGACCTGCTGGTGCTGACGCCCTTCCGGCGCGGCGAGGAGCCCGTTCCGCTGCCCGACCGGGTCATCCGCTCGGTGTCGTCCGTGGACGGCGTGTACGGGCTCGTGGGGGCCCGTGTGGTCATCGAGGTGATGTCCTCGATGAAGCGGCACGGCGTGAGCGAGCAGGAACTGTCCCTTCTGCACTCCGCCATCGAGAACGTCCGCCTCGAAGGCTTCGCCATTCATCTGCCCCTCGACCGCACGGACGGCTCCGACGCCGTCGAGGAGGTCATCGGCTGGATGGACCGGCTGCGTGCGGCCCGGCTGCCGCTGCACACGATGTTCGTGAGCCACCTCAAGGCCGAGGAACTGGTCCGGCTTCAGCAGCAGTTTCCGCAGACGCGCTTCCGCGCCCGTATCGGCACCCGGCTCTGGCTGGGGGACCACGAGGCCACGGAGTACCGCGGGGCCATCCTGGACGTCACGAGGATCTCCAAGGGCGAGCGCTTCGGCTACCGGCAGCAGAAGGCGGCCTCCGACGGCTTCCTGACCGTCGTGGCGGGCGGAACGTCACACGGGGTGGGTCTGGAGGCCCCCAAGGCCCTGCACGGCGTCATGCCGCGCGCCAAGGGCGTCGCCCGGGCCGGTCTCGCGACGGTGAACCGGAATCTTTCGCCGTTCGTCTGGGCGGGCAAGCAGCGCTGGTTCGCCGAGCCCCCGCACATGCAGGTCTCGATCCTGTTCATCCCCTCGGATGCCACCGAGCCGAAGGTCGGCGACGAGTTGGTGGCCCACCTGCGCCACACCACGACGCAGTTCGACCGGATCGTCGACCGCTGAGGGCTGGGCGCAACCGCCCCTGGGCCCGATGACTGAGGCCGTACACGGA
This sequence comes from Streptomyces sp. HUAS TT11, assembly GCF_051553595.1. NCBI lineage: Bacteria > Bacillati > Actinomycetota > Actinomycetes > Kitasatosporales > Streptomycetaceae > Streptomyces > Streptomyces sp. HUAS TT11. The sequence goes on along the minus strand of NZ_CP196184.1, from coordinate 4,656,845 downwards.
TTCCGTGTACGGCCTCAGTCATCGGGTCCTGGCGGCCCTGTTCGCTCAGAGCGAACTCTTTCCTGTGGACTCCGCAGCCGGGCTGCCCCACTCCACGTGGGGCCCTTCGAAGTGCGCCGCGTGCCGGGGCGGATGAGCCGCGGCTCCCAGCGCGAAGGCGTCCGGTGCACCGTCCAGCACCCCGCCCGACGGGTCGTCGTCACCGGCCCGGCGCACTGTGTCCCGTTCCGGCATGAAGATGTCGCGTACGACCATGGCGCACAGGAAGAGCGTGCCCAAGAGGTGTGCGGCGATGGCGACTTGGTATCCGTCCGTCGGCAGGCCCTTGTGGGCGTCTCCGCTGGTCGTGTACGCGAGGTACATCCAGATCCCCAGGAAGTACGCCACCTCGCAGGCCTGCCAGATCAGGAAGTCACGCCAGCGGGGCCTGGCCAGCGCCGCGAGGGGAACCAGCCACAGCACGTACTGCGGCGAGTAGACCTTGTTGGTGAGGATGAACACCGCGACGATCAGGAACGCGAGCTGTGCGAAGCGCGGACGGCGTGGAGCCGTCAGTGTCATCGCGGCGATGCCCAGACAGGCGAACACCATCATGATCATCGCGCAGGTGTTGGCCGTGTCCTTGGTGATCTCGATATTGAACCAGCGCGAGATGAACAGGAAGACCGAGCCGAAGTCGACACCGCGTTCACGGCTGAAGCTGTAGAACTTCGACCAGCCCTCGGGGGCGAGGAACATCACGGGCAGATTGACCAGGAGCCACGCGCCGACAGCCCCCAGGAGGGCGGTCCCGTACTCCCGCCATCTGCCCGCCCGCCAGCACAGCACGAGCAGCGGTCCGAGAACGAGGAACGGATAGAACTTGGCGGCCGTGGCGAGCCCGACGAGGACTCCGAAAGCGAGCACCCGACCGCGCGACCACATCAGCATCGCGGCGGCCAGCAGGGCCACGGCAAGCAGGTCCCAGTTGATGGTGGCCGTCAGTGCGAAGGCGGGCGCGAGCGCGACCAGAAGGCCGTCCCAGGGGCGTCGGCGGTGCGTACGTGCGGTGCATACGGCGATGACCACGGCGCACACCATGAGCATCCCGGCGTTGACCATCCAGTAGGTCTGCTCCCGGGACTGGAGAGCACCGCTGCCCGGGGTCAGCCATGAAGCGACCTCCATGAACACACCGGTGAGCACCGGGTACTCGAGGTAGCTCATGTCGCCAGGAAGCCGGTCGAAGTAGGGCACAAGCCCGTCGGCGAAACCGCGCCCCTGGTAGAGGTGCGGGATGTCCGAGTAGCACGCGTGCGTGTACTGGGCGGTTGCCCCGAAGAACCAGCCGCTGTCGTAGCAGGGCAGCTTCTGGACCATCCCCAGGGCGAACATCCCGATCGCGACGAGCGCCACGACCCGTACGGGAGTCCACCAGGAGATCCCGAGCAGCGCACGCCGCCCGATGGGGCCCCCGATCAGCTCACTGCCGGCCGCAGCGACCTCGTCTTCCCGGGTCGGCCGCACCGTGTCCGGCTCGTGGACGCTCGCACGCGTCGTCTCTGCACTGGGCATGGGGCTCATACTGCCGCATCGGAGTAGGAACACGCCGAGGGCCGCCACACCTGGTCGGTGTGACGGCCCTTGTCCGGCCGGCGTTTCACGTGAAACAGAACGTTTCACGTGAAACACACTCAGTGACGGTTACCCGTTTGGTCCTCCGAAGAGTCCGCCTCCGTTGTTCCCGTTGCCCCGGGTGTTCCCGGAGCCCTGGCTCTCCGTCGGCGACGAGGTCACTCCACCTGTGCCACCGGTGTCGGTGCCGCCGTTGGTGTTGCCACCGTTGGTGTTGCCGCCGTTGTTCGCGCAGCCCCAACCGAAGTTGCCGCAGGTGTCGCTCGGTGAGGGCGGAGCAGTGAGCTGCGACTTCGTCGGCGTCGGGGTCGGCGACGGGCTCTGGGTGAGGCTCGGCGTGGGCGACGGGGTCGCACTCGGGCTCGGAGCGTCGTTGACGACCTCACCGATGGGCTCGGGCGTCGGGAACGACTGCACAGGTTGCCCGTCGAGCGCCTGCGCCATGTAGTCGTGCCAGATCTCGGCCGGGAACGAGGCACCGTGGATCTTGTCCTGCCCACCCGTTCCGTACATCTCCAAGAACGTGCGCGACTTGCTCTTCTCGTCGTCGTCCATGCGGTACATACCGATCGCGGTGGACAACTGCGGGGTGTATCCGACGAACCAGGCCGACTTGTTGCCGTCCGTCGTACCTGTCTTGCCCGCCACCTCACGGCCGGGGAGCCTGGCCGCGGTACCGGTGCCCTTGTCGACCACCGTCTTCAGGACGTCCGTCACATTGTCGGCGACGGCCGAGGTGTAGGCCTGCTTGGTCGCCTTGGCGTGCTGGTAGGTCGTTCCGTCCTTGCTGGTGACCTTGTCGACCGAGTACGGGTCGTTCTGCTTGCCGCTGGCCGCGAAGGTGGCGTAAGCACCGGCCATGCGGATCGCGCTGGGGTCGGACGTACCGATGGAGAACGACGGGAAGTTGGAGCTGGCCAGACTGCTGTCCAGGACACCCGCGTCCAGGGCGCTCTGCCTGACCTTGTCCAGTCCCACATCCATGCCGAGCTGGACGTAGACGGAGTTGACCGACTCCCGCATCGCCTCACGGAGGTCGATCCTGTAGTCCGGCGCACGTCCCACCGACTCACCGCCGTCGTTGGTCTGCAGCCACTCCTTGTCGTCCTTGTCGGTCCAGACGGTCCCGTCGTATTGCTTGATCTTGAGCTTGTTCTTACCGCTGTACAGGCTCTTCGGAGACGCGACGGTGCGTTCGTCCTGTGCCTGCTCCGGTCCGAGGTCCTTGTCGCGGACGCCCCACTTCATCGCGGCCGCCAGCACGAACGGCTTGAACGTCGAACCCACCTGGGCACCGGTCTGGTCGGCGTTGTCGGTGAAGTGCTTGGTCGCGTCCTCACCGCCGTAGATCGCCTCGATGGCGCCGGAGGTCGGGTTCACCGAAGCACCACCGAACTGGACGAACTTGTCCGTCTTCGGGCGCTTCTCGGGTTTGATGTTCGCCTGCTGGACCTTCTTCACGGCGGACTCGAGCTGGTCCACCTTCTTCTTCTGGAAGGTGGTGTAGATCGAGAGGCCACCCCGCTGCAGGATGTCCTGGGAGACGTGCGTCTTGTCGCTGTGGGTCACCAGGTAGCTGTTGGCCAGGTCGACGAGGTAACCGATCTGACCGCTCAGCCGGGTGTTGGACCGCGGGTTCTTGGACTTGGGCAAGGTCGTGTACTTGGCCCGGTCCGAGGCGCTCAGGTGGTTGTACAGGACCATCTTGTCCAAGGTGTCCTGCATCTGGCGCAGGGCACGCGCCCTGTTGGCCGTCGGCGTGGCGGACGTGTCGATCGAGGTCGCGCCCGCCGGGTCGTAGTACGTGGCGCCCTTGAGCATCGCCGCCAGGAAGGCGCACTCACCCGGGTTGAGCTTGACGGCGTCCTTGTCGAAGTACGCACGCGCGGCGGCCTGGATGCCGTAGGCGTTGCGGCCGTAGTACGCGGAGTTCAGGTAGCCGGCGAGGATGTCGTCCTTCTTGACGGTCGCCCCCACCTTGATCGAGATGAAGATCTCCTTGAACTTGCGGCTGACCGTCTGGGACTGGTCGTCGAGGCGCGCGTTCTTCACGTACTGCTGGGTGATGGTGGAGCCACCCTGGGTCTGACCGCCCGTCGCCATGTTGAAGACGGCGCGAGCGATGCCCTTCGGGTCGATGCCGCTGTCGGTGTAGAAGGTCTTGTTCTCCTGGGAGATGACCGCGTACCGCATCGCCTGGGGAATCTGCGAGAGATTGACGATCTGGCGGTTCGTCTCACCGCCCGTCGCCACCATCTGGGTGCCGTCGGCCCAGTAGTAGACGTTGTTCTGCGCCTGCGCGGTCTGTGCCACGTTCGGGACGCTCACCATGGCGTAGCCGATGCCCGCGACTGCCACGAGGCTTCCTATGAAGCCGATGAACAGGCCGCTCACCAGCTTCCACGAGGGCACCCAGCGCGCGGCTCCGTACTTGCCCGCCCGCGGGTAGTCGATGAGGCGCTTCTTGCCGGGAGGTGTGGCACGCCCTCTGCCCCGCCCGGGTCCGCTCGGGCCACCCGGCCCACGCCCTGGGCCCTCCGCGGCCCTGCGCCGGCTTCCTCCACCTCTCTGGGCTGCCCGCCGGGCCTCGGCTCGGCCACCGTACGGGCGCTCCTCACCTCCCGCTCCATACTCATCGGAAGGAGACCCGGTGGCGCCTCGCGGTGCCGCGCGGCGGTCGGAGGACGACGCCGACTGGCCACGTCGGGCCGCGGCACGTCCGCCTCCTTGGGGCTGCGACAGTTTGCGACGGTGCTCGCTCATCGAACGATTACTCCTCGGGCAGGCGCATCCTTGCGCGCCTGGAAACGGCAGCAGGTTTCCGGTCCCCCCGAAGTACGGATGTGGTCGTTGTTGCATTCACCCGTACGGCACCGAGGACGAGGACGCCCTCGGGCGTCACTCGGTTCCCGGTGTTGTGCATGCCGCACAGACTACGCACCGTCGAAACCCCCCGAGTCCCCAAGGTCACCCCAAATCAGGCAACTTGCCTCCTACGAATCGGTGATGTGACCCCGTTCACCCTCGCCCCTCTTGTCGCACCCGGAGGGGCGTTCTATCGTGCTGATGTATCGAGTCGATACATCAGCACGAGATAAAGTCCGTGTGGACGAGTCAGTGACAGGGAGGTGGCGCACATGAGCCGGCGTTCCGGGATCCTCGAGTTCGCCATCCTCGGTCTGCTCCGCGAGTCCCCGATGCACGGCTACGAGCTGCGCAAACGACTCAATACGTCACTGGGTGTGTTCCGTGCGTTCAGCTACGGGACGCTTTACCCATGCCTCAAGACGCTGGTCGCCAACGGCTGGTTGATCGAGGAATCGGCCGGCACACCCGACGACGTCCTCGCCGCTCCGCTCACGGGGCGGCGTGCCAAGATCGTCTATCGGTTGACGGCGCAGGGTAAGGAGCACTTCGAGGAGCTGCTCGCACAGACGGGTCCCGACGCGTACGAGGACGAGCACTTCGCCGCTCGTTTCGCCTTCTTCGGACAGACCTCCCGGGACGTGCGCATGCGCGTCCTGGAGGGCCGCCGCAGCCGCCTCGAGGAGCGCCTGGAGAAGATGCGTGCCTCCTTGGCACGTACCCGGGAGCGCCTCGACGACTACACCCTCGAGCTCCAGCGCCACGGAATGGAGTCCGTGGAGCGCGAAGTGCGCTGGCTGAACGAGCTCATCGAGAGCGAGCGGGCCGGGCGGGATCTCAGAGGTTCCACCGCCGACGGTTCCGCTTCGAACAGCACATCTGGAGAGACGGGCGGCCTGCCCCGGAACCGGGACACGTCCCGGCCGGATCCGTCCGACGACACCACCACGTGAGGTCCAGTCGGGGCTTCACCTCGTACACACAGGGAGCAACCGGAATGGGTTCGGTTCGCGTAGCCATCGTCGGCGTGGGCAACTGCGCTGCGTCGCTGGTGCAGGGAGTCGAGTACTACAAGGACGCCGATCCGGCGTCCAAGGTCCCGGGTCTGATGCACGTCCAGTTCGGCGACTACCACGTCCGTGACGTGGAGTTCGTCGCCGCGTTCGACGTGGACGCCAAGAAGGTCGGCCTCGACCTCTCGGACGCCATCGGCGCCTCGGAGAACAACACCATCAAGATCTGCGACGTCCCGTCCACCGGTGTGACGGTTCAGCGCGGCCACACCCTCGACGGTCTCGGCAAGTACTACCGCGCCACCATCGAGGAGTCCGCCGAGGCCCCGGTCGACATCGTCCAGGTCCTGAAGGACAAGCAGGTCGACGTCCTCGTCTGCTACCTGCCGGTCGGTTCCGAGGCGGCGGCGAAGTTCTACGCCCAGTGCGCCATCGACGCCAAGGTCGCCTTCGTCAACGCCCTTCCGGTCTTCATCGCCGGCACCAAGGAGTGGGCCGACAAGTTCACCGAGGCGGGCGTCCCGATTGTCGGTGACGACATCAAGTCCCAGGTCGGCGCCACCATCACGCACCGCGTCATGGCGAAGCTGTTCGAGGACCGGGGCGTCGTCCTGGACCGGACCATGCAGCTGAACGTCGGCGGCAACATGGACTTCAAGAACATGCTCGAGCGCGAGCGCCTGGAGTCCAAGAAGATCTCCAAGACGCAGGCCGTCACCTCCCAGATCCCCGACCGGGACCTCGGCGAGAAGAACGTCCACATCGGCCCGTCCGACTACGTGGCCTGGCTCGACGACCGCAAGTGGGCGTACGTCCGCCTCGAGGGCCGCGCCTTCGGTGACGTCCCGCTGAACCTGGAGTACAAGCTCGAGGTCTGGGACTCCCCGAACTCCGCCGGTGTCATCATCGACGCCCTGCGTGCCGCGAAGATCGCCAAGGACCGCGGCATCGGCGGCCCGATCCTGTCCGCATCCTCGTACTTCATGAAGTCCCCGCCGGTCCAGTACTTCGACGACGAGGCCCGCGAGAACGTCGAGAAGTTCATCAGGGGCGACGTCGAGCGCTGAGCGGGCGAACAACCGCGCTCCACGACCGGTCCGCCGGTCCTCATCGGGTCCCTGGGCCGCGCGCCCGGGGACCCGCGCAGTATGTGAGGCTGTGCCCCATGTCCGTCGTGCGCGACCTGCGTGTCCTCTTGCGCTTCCGGGACTTCCGGCGGCTGCTCACCGTGCGGCTGCTGTCCCAGGGAGCCGACGGCGTCTACCAGGTCGCGCTCGCCGCCTACGTCGTCTTCTCCCCGGAGAAGCAGACCTCACCAGGGGCCATCGCCTCCGCCATGGCCGTACTGCTCCTTCCTTACTCTCTCGTCGGCCCGTTCGCCGGCGTTCTGCTGGACCGCTGGCGGCGCCGACAGGTCTTCCTCCACGGCAACCTGTTGCGTGCCGTGCTGGCCTGCGCGACGGCCGTCCTGATGCTCGGCCATGTCCCCGACTGGCTCTTCTTCGCCTCAGCGTTGTGCGTCACCGCGATCAATCGCTTCGTCCTGGCGGGCCTGTCCGCGGCGCTGCCGCACGTCGTCGACGACGAACGTCTGGTCATCGCGAACTCGCTCTCCCCGACGGCCGGCACGCTCGCCGCCTCCGCGGGCGGCGGGCTCGCCTTCGTCGTGCGCCTGGCAGCAGCGGACTCCGACGCGGCGGTGGTGCTCCTCGGCGCCGGTCTGTATCTGGGTGCGGCACTCGCCTCGCTGAGCCTGGCCCCGGAACAGCTGGGCCCCGACCGGGAGTCGGTGCCGCCGAGGCTCGGCACCGCCCTCGTCGGCGCCACACGCGACCTGGCAGCGGGCGTGCGGCATCTCGGGGACCCTCCGCGCCGGGAAGCCACCTGGGCTCTGGGGGCGATGACGCTGATGCGGTTCTGCTACGGCGCGCTGCTCGTCCTGGTGCTGATGCTTTGCCGGTACGCCCTGTCCTCGGACCCCAGCCGTGGACTCGCCCTCCTGGGACTGGCCTTGGGGGTGTCCGGTGCCGGGTTCTTCGTTGCCGCGGTGGTGACACCGTGGGCGGCGGGGCGCCTCGGCCCCGGTGGCTGGATCATCGTGTGCGCCGCGATTGCAGCAGTCCTGGAGCCCGCGCTCGGTCTGCCGTTCGCCACGGGCCCCATGCTGGTCGCCGCTTTCGTGCTGGGGCTGATCACACAGGGGGCGAAGATCTCCACCGACACGCTCGTGCAGCACGCTGTCGACGACGGCTTCCGGGGGCGGGTCTTCTCCGTCTACGACGTCCTCTTCAACGTCGCGTTCGTCGGCGCCGCCGGGGTCGCCGCCCTGATGCTGCCCCCTGACGGCCGCTCAGTCCCACTCGTGGTCGCGGTCGGCCTCGTCTACGCGGCCATCGCCATGGCTATGCACCGATTTGAACGCCTCAAGTGTCACATCAAGGCTACGGACCCCCGCTGAACTTCAGGGTTGTCAGTCCTCACCGGTAGCTTACGTGCGTCTTATTTCGCGCCATGCGCACCCACGTTCGAGGGGGACTCCCAAAGTGACCACTCCGCCGCCCCAGGGTTCGAATCCTTACGCCCAGCAGCCCACCGCGCCCATGGGGCAGCAGCCCGGCTACCCGGGAGTCCCGCCGCAGCAAGCCGCTTACCCCGGAGCCCCTCAGCAGGCCGGCCAGCCGGGGGTCCCGCCGCAGCAGGGCGCCTACCCCGGCGTTCCGCCGCAGGGTGCCCCCTACGCGCCGTTCCCGAACCAGGGTGGTCCCGCTCCGGTCCCGCCGCAGCCGGGCCCTGCCAAGCGCGGCGGCAAGAAGGCCCTGCGTATCGTCGGCATCATCGTTGTCGCGCTCATCGTTGCCGGCATCAAGTTCGGCATAGGTTGGTTCATGTCCGAGACGGACGCGGAGACCACATCGGTGGGCTCCTGCATGCACAACGCCGGCACGGAGAGCAGTGCCGACCTCAAGGAAGTCGACTGCTCCTCCAGCGAGGCCCAGTACAAGGTCGTCCAGAAGTTTGACGGCAGCAGCGACGAGAACAAGTGCCAGAACGTCGAGGCAGCGACGATCTCCTACATCCAGTCCGGTGGAGGCCACGACGTGGTGCTCTGCCTGAAGGAGACCAAGTAACACCTCGGGCCGAAAACGACGACGGGGGCGATGTTTCACGTGAAACATCGCCCCCGTCAGGTTCCGGGACTTCGCCGCATCACGGGGTCATGTTTCACGTGAAACATGACCCCGTTCCACATCTCAGCTCTGCTCGGCCCACCAGTGCTTGAGTTCCGCCACTGCGGAATCGTGCTCCATCGGGCCGTTCTCCAGCCGGAGCTCCAGCAAGAACTTGTACGCCTGACCCACAACCGGCCCTGGGCCGACACCCAGGATCTCCATGATCTGGTTGCCGTCCAGGTCGGGGCGGATCGCGTCCAGCTCCTCCTGCTCCTGGAGCTGGGCAATACGCTCCTCCAAGCCGTCGTAGGCCCGGGAGAGCGCCGCCGCCTTGCGCTTGTTGCGGGTCGTGCAGTCCGACCTCGTCAGCTTGTGGAGGCGGTCGAGGACCGGACCGGCGTCACGCACATAGCGGCGTACGGCGGAGTCCGTCCACTCGCCGGCGCCATAGCCGTGGAAACGCAGATGCAGCTCGACCAGGCGTGAGACGTCCTTCACCAGGTCGTTGGGATACTTCAGCGCCGTCATCCGCTTCCTGGTCATCTTGGCGCCGACCACCTCGTGGTGATGGAAGGAGACCCGGCCGTCATCCTCAAAACGTCGCGTCCTGGGCTTTCCGATGTCATGGAGCAGCGCGGCAATCCTCAAGGTCAGGTCGGGACCGTTCTCCTCCAGTGCCATCGCCTGTTCCAGCACGATCAACGTGTGGTCGTAGACGTCCTTGTGGCGGTGGTGCTCATCACGTTCCAGCCGCAGAGCAGGAAGCTCCGGGATGACACGGTCGGCGATCCCGGTCTCGACCAGCAGCCTCAGCCCCTTGCGGGGGTGTGCGGACAGGATGAGCTTGTTCAGCTCGTCCCGCACACGCTCGGCGGAGACGATCTCGATACGGCCGGCCATCTCCTTCATGGCCTCGACCACCTCGGGAGCGACCTCGAAGTCCAGCTGAGCGGCGAAGCGGGCGGCCCGCATCATGCGCAGCGGGTCGTCCGAGAACGAATCCTCGGGCGTCCCGGGGGTGCGGAGCACCCGGGCGGCGAGGTCACCGAGGCCGCCGTACGGATCGATGAACTCCTTCTCGGGCAGCGCGACGGCCATCGCGTTGACCGTGAAGTCCCGACGTACCAGATCCTGCTCGATGGAGTCGCCGTACGACACCTCGGGCTTGCGCGAGGTCCGGTCGTAGGCCTCGGACCGGTAGGTCGTCACCTCGATCTGGAAGCGCTGCACCGCGTCTCCGACGCGGGCGTCCTTCTGCGCGCCGACCGTACCGAAGGCGATGCCCACGTCCCATGTGGCATCCGCCCACGGCCTCACGATCTTCAGAACGTCCTCTGGACGGGCATCGGTCGTGAAATCGAGGTCATTGCCCAGACGCCCGAGCAGGGCATCCCGCACCGAGCCGCCGACCAGGGCGAGCGAGAACCCGGCGTCCTCAAAACGACGGGCGAGATCGTCGGCGACAGGGGACACGCGCAGTAGTTCACTCACTGCACGGCGTTGCACCTGGTTCAGGGCACTGGGATTGTCTTCGTTGGCGTTCGGCACAGCAGAAAAGGGTACGTGGCCGGGACGCGGACGGGCGCCTCCATTAAACGAGTACGGGCGCCCGGTGAACATGCACAAACATCCCCCCTAGATGTTTACTCGTATCTCAGTAGATAAAGGGCAGCCGGACGCCCGGTGCGGATCTTGGGGCACGGACCGTGGCACTTCCCTTCCGCGCGCATCGTTACCATGCGTGGACGCACATTCCGACGACCACTGACGACGACGAGGGACGGGCGAGCGCGTGGCCGAGGCGGCAGACTTCCAGGGGATGAGTCCCTCACCTGCCCGTCGGTGGCTCCGGCGCACCGGAGCGCTGCTCGCGGGCGCGCCTCTGCTGACCGGCCTGCTGCAGCTGCCCGCAGGCCAGGCCGCTCAGGCCGCCGAGAAGGGCTCTCCGGCGCAGGCCAGCGGTTCCCGCACGGTCAGCGTCTCCGTCGACTCACTCACCCCCAGTACGCCGACCGACCACGACACCCTGACCGTCTCCGGCACGGTCACCAACAACGGCAAGCAGCCCGTCACGGACGCGCATGTGGGTCTGCGTGTCGGTCCGACGCCCTTGTACAGTCGCGCGGCCATCGCCGACGCCGCCGAGCGGACCGGATACCGGCCCGGCACCGACGGCTCCGAGCTGGGTGGCAAGTACGTCACCGAGTTCGACAAGCTCGCCCCGGGCGTCTCGCAGCCCTTCAGTATCTCCGTCCCCGTCGAGGATCTGGATCTGGGTTCCGACGGGGTCTACCCGCTCGGTGTCTCGCTCTCCGGTGAGACCGCCTCGCAGCCCTACGAGCAGGTGCTCGGCATACAGCGGACCTTCCTGCCGTGGCAGCCCGACGGCGCCTCCACCAAGACCAGGACGACGTTCCTGTGGCCGCTGATCTCCGGCGTCCACATGACCGCGGAGACGCTGCCCAACCAGCAGCAGACACCCGTCTTCCAGAACGACGACCTCGCCCGGGAGCTCGCTCCTGGCGGCCGTCTCTCCCAGCTCCTGTCGCTCGGCAAGGACCTGGACGTCACATGGGTGATCGACCCGGACCTGCTCGCCTCGGTGGACGCCATGACGGGCAGCTACAGCATCAAGGGCGAGGGCGACAAGGTCACGACGGGCAAGAACCAGACGATCGCCAAGCAGTGGCTCTCCGAGCTCGAGAAGGCGGTCCAGGACAAGGAGGTCGTGGCACTCCCGTTCGCCGACCCCGATCTGGCCTCGCTGGCGCACAACGGCAGGAACGTCACGGGTTCCCTGAGCCACCTCAAGGACGCCACGGATGTGGCGTCCAGCACCGTGGAGACCGTCCTCCACGTGAAACCCGACACGGACTTCGCCTGGCCGGTGAACGGCGCGATCGATCCGTCGATCGTCAAGGTCGCCACCTCCGCGGGCGCCGACAAGGTGATCGCCCGCAGCGACAGCCTCCAGGACGATCGGCTGTCGTACACGCCCACGGCCGCCCGCCCCATCGGCGGCGGAACGACGGCCGTGGTCGCGGACGCCGGCCTGTCGACGCTGTTCGGGGGTGACATGACCTCGGCCGCGGACTCCACCCTCGCCGTGCAGGAGTTCCTCGCCCAGAGCCTGATGATCAACCTGCAGAAACCCGACAGGGCACGCAGCATCGTCATCGCACCTCAGCGGATGCCCTCCGCGGACCAGGCCCAGTCGATGGCGCAGGCGGTGAGGACCCTCCAGGGAGGCGGCTGGTCACTGCCCGCCGGTCTGTCGGATGCCGCCAAGGCCAAGCCGGATCCGGGCGCCACGACCAAGGTGCCGTCCATGTCCCGCTACCCCTCGTCGCTGCGCAAGGCTGAGCTGCCCCAGTCGGCGTTCCAGCAGATCGAGGAGACCCAGGACAAGCTCGACAGCTTCAAGGTGATCCTCAGCGACCCCTCCCGGGTCGTGACCCCCTTCGGACGGGCGATAGATCGCTCCGTGTCCACGTCGTGGCGAGGGCACGTCACCGGGGCGTCGACGTTCCGCCAGGGCGTGGAGTCGTACCTCGAGCAGCTCACCAGCCAGGTCCGGCTGATCCAGAAGTCCGAGACGAAGCTCTCCGGTCGCAGCGCCACGATCCCGGTCACGGTCCAGAACAACCTGATGCAGGGGGTCGACCATCTGGTCCTGCGGCTCACCTCGCAGCAGCCGACCCGATTGAAGATCGGCAACGGCCCCTACTACGAGCAGCCCATCACCGTCTCGGGCGGCCACAGCCAGTCCGTGAAGTTCACGACGACGGCCAACGCCAACGGCCGGGCCTCCGTGGTGGCCCAGCTCTTCACGGAGGACGGTCGCGCCTACGGCTCCGCCGTCACCTTCGATGTGAACGTCACCGAGATCACGCCCACGGTGATGCTGGTCATCGCCGGCGGCGTCCTGCTGCTGGTGCTCGCCGGTTTCCGCATGTACACGCAACGCAAGAGGCTGGCTGCACGGCGGGCCGAGGAAGAGCAGAACGACGGCCCCGAAGGCCCGGACAGCGCCTCGGAAGAGGGGGGTCTGAACGGGGCCGCGGACGGGGCCGTAGACACTGGGGACGGCGAAACCTCGGCAAGGACACCGGGAGGGGAGTCGGACGCGGAGACCGGGGCAGACGACCGGAAGCAGCCGAGTGACCCGACACCGGACACCGCAACGGAAAGCGCCGACCCGTCCGGCGCGGGTGAGAGAGTGGACCGTTGAGCGATGTCGTGGCCGGTGGGCCTGCTGACAATGAGGTGGGGTAACCATGAACGCGCCGTACGACGGTGACCGCGGCCAGGGTGCTGCGGGCAGCCAGGGCTATCCCGAGAGCCCGCCGCCGCACGAGCCCGGTCAGGTGCACGCGCAGCCCCCGGCGGACATGTACCTCCAGGACGCCTACGACCAGGACCCCTACCGCTCGCAGGACCCCTCCGCCCAGGACCCGGTGACCGAGGCGCTCTACGACCGCGCCGCGCACCCGCCGCCCCCGGGCGCGTACCAGCCGCAGCAGCCCCCGTACGGGCAGCCTCCGACCTCGCAGTACGCACCGGACCCGCGCGTCTGGGCCCAGCCATCGGCGCCGGAGCCCGAAGGGCCCTCGCAGTACCTTCCGTACGGTGACAACCCCCGCACGACGCAGTTCATGGGCGTCGACGACCTGGTGACGCCGACCGGCGAGCAAGGCGAGGAGCGGGACGCCTTCGCCCATCTCTTCCGGGACCAGCAGCAGGGCGGCGGCCGGCCGTACACCGAGCCCCCGGCCGCTCCCGGCGCCCCCACCGCGCCCTACCCCGGCCAGAACCCGGCGGGGCAGTACCCGGGTCAGGCGTACGCCGCCCCCGCGCCCCCGATGGCGGGCCCGTACGCTCCGGGCCCCGCCCCGATGACACAGGGCATGCCGTCCGCCCCTGCCCCGGCTCCCGAGCCTGCTCCCGCACCTGCGGCGAAGAAGGGCGGGAAGGCTTCCGGTCTGCTGAAGTCCAGCGCGGTCATGGCGGCGGGCACGATGGTCTCCCGCCTCACCGGCTTCATCCGCTCCGCGCTGATCGTGTCGGCCCTGGGCCTCGGCCTCCTCGGCGACTCGTTCCAGGTCGCCTACCAGCTCCCAACGATGATCTACATCCTCACCGTCGGCGGCGGTCTCAACTCCGTCTTCGTGCCGCAGCTCGTCCGCTCGATGAAGGAGGACGAGGACGGAGGCGAGGCGTATGCCAACCGGCTGCTGACGCTCGTCATGGTGGCACTGGGCCTGCTCACCGCACTGGCGATGCTCGGCGCGCCCCTTCTGGTCCGCGTCCTGTCCGTCCCCGTGGCCAACGACCCGGCCGCCAACGAGGTCGCCGTCACCTTCACCCGCTACTTCCTGCCCTCGATCTTCTTCATGGGCATCCATGTGGTGATGGGGCAGATCCTGAACGCGCGCGGCAAGTTCGGCGCGATGATGTGGACCCCGGTCCTCAACAACATCGTGATCATCGTGACGCTCGGGGCGTTCATCTGGGTCTACGGCACCTCCGCGGACTCCGGGATGACCGTCCACACCATCCCGCCGGACGGCGAGCGGCTCCTCGGAGTCGGTGTGCTGCTCGGACTGGTCGTCCAGGCCCTGGCGATGATCCCCTACCTGCGGGAGACCGGCTTCCGCCTCCGGCTGCGCTTCGACTGGAAGGGACACGGCCTCGGCAAGGCCGCGATGCTGGCCAAGTGGACGGTCCTGTTCGTCCTCGCCAACCAGGCGGGCGCCATGGTCGTCACCCAGCTGTCGACCGCCTCGGGCAAGGCGTCCCCCCTCAAGGGCACCGGCTTCGCCGCCTACGCCAACGCCCAGCTGATCTGGGGCCTCCCGCAGGCGATCATCACCGTCTCCCTGATGGCCGCCCTGCTGCCGCGGATCTCGCGCTCGGCCGCCGAGGGCGACGGCGGAGCAGTCCGCGACGACATCTCCCAGGGCCTGCGCACCACGGCCGTCGCGATCGTGCCGATCGCCTTCGGGTTCCTCTCGCTCGGTATCCCGATGTGCACCCTGATCTTCGGCTCCTCCGGCACCGACGCAGCCACGAACATGGGCTTCATGCTGATGGCCTTCGGCCTCGGCCTGATCCCCTACTCCGTGCAGTACGTCGTGCTCCGCGCCTTCTACGCGTACGAAGACACCCGCACCCCCTTCTACAACACGGTGATCGTGGCCGTTGTGAACGCGAGCGCCTCGGCCGTCTGCTACCTCGTCCTTCCGGCCCGCTGGGCCGTGGTCGGTATGGCGGCCTCGTACGGGCTGGCGTACGCGATCGGTGTCGGCGTCGCCTGGGCCCGGCTGCGCAACCGGCTGAACGGCGACCTGGACGGCGCGCGGGTGGTGCGGACCTACGCCCGGCTGGGGATCGCCTCGGTGCCGGCCGCTCTGCTGAGCGGCGCGGCCTGCTACGGAATCGGCCACTCGCTGGGCCAGGGCGTCGGCGGCTCGTTCGCCGCCCTGCTCGGCGGTGGTGCACTGCTTCTCGGTGTCTTCTACATCGCCGCACGGAAGATGCGCATCGAGGAACTCAACTCAATGGTCGGCATGGTCCGCGGGCGCCTGGGGCGCTGAGGCGGGGGTACGCGCACAACCATCGCCCGTCGCCGTGTGTCGTGCATAGCGACGGACTGTGGGCACAATTGGTTTCTGCGTCGGACAGCGCGCAATGGATGGGGAGGCAGGAACGACGGTGGCGGAACGGAGCACGGCTGCCGTCGACGTGGCAGACAACAGCGGTGACGAGCCGCTGACCGCCAAGGCGGGCCAGTCCACGTCCGACGGGCCAACCCAGGACCGGGAGCGGGACACGGACAGCGACGAAGCACAGGGGAACGGTGCGACCGACCGTCCAGCGAAGACATCGCCGCCCGACCTGCACAGCGGTCATAAGCTCGCCAGACGCTATCGCCTCGAGGAGTGCGTCACCCGTCTGGACGGATTCAGCAGTTGGCGTGCGGTGGACGAGAAACTCCGCCGTGCCGTCGGCGTACACATCCTTCCCGCAGACCATGCACGGGCTCGTTCCGTGCTGGCCGCGGCGCGCTCCTCGGCGTTGCTCGGCGACCCCCGCTTCGTGCAGGTGCTGGACGCCGTCGAGGAGAACGACGTCGTCTATGTCGTGCACGAGTGGCTGCCCGATGCCACCGAGCTGACGACACTGCTCGCCTCGGGGCCGCTGGAGGCGCACGACGCCTACCACATGGTCACCCAGGTCTCCCAGGCCATGGCCGCCGCCCATCGCGAAGGCCTGTCCCATCTGCGTCTGAACCCGGGCACCGTGCTGCGCACCTCCTCGGGTCAGTGGCGGATCCGGGGTCTCGCCGTGAACGCCGCGCTGCGCGGCATCGGCTCGGACACCCCGCAGCGCACGGACACCGAGGCCATCGGCGCACTCCTCTACGCCGCGCTCACCCAGCGCTGGCCGTACGACGACGACGCCTACGGTCTGTCCGGGCTGCCCAAGGGCGTGGGCCTCATCGCGCCCGACCAGGTCCGTGCCGGCGTCCACCGAGGCCTGTCCGAACTCTCCATGCGGGCACTGGCCAACAACGGCGCCACGGCGTCCCGCCACGAGACCCCTTGCACCACCCCCGAGGAACTGGTGAAGGCGGTCGGGGAAATGCCCCGCGTCCGCCCGCCGGAGCCCACGTTCACGGCCCCGCCCGAGTATCAGCGCACGACGTACCAGCAGGGCACCTACGGCCGCCCCTCGGCCCGTCCCGGCGTCGCCCAGCCCGTGCCGACGCCGCCGCCCCCGCTGCAGAGCCCGACCGGCAAGGCCCTCAAGTGGGTCGTGTCCGCTCTGCTGATCGTCGCGCTGGGACTCGGCAGCTGGCAGCTGGCGGACGCCCTCATGGACCGGGGCGACAAGTCCAACGACACGCACCAGACGCAGACGACGGACGGCAACGACAAGAACGGCGACCAGCCGAAGCCTGTCGCGCCCATAAAGATCCAGGACGCACGGGAGTATGTCGCGAGTGGCGACGCCCAGGCACCCGAGGACGTCGCCAAGACCTATGACGGCGACAGCTCCACGTACTGGCGGACCAAGCGCTACAACGAGGGCCCGAAACTGGCGCCCTACAAGCCCGGCGTCGGCATCGTCTACGACCTCGGCTCGGCCAAGGAGCTCACCTCCGCGTCGATAGGCCTCCGGTACTCCGGCGACCACACGACGGTCCATCTCTACGCCACGGATTCACTGACGCCCTCGACCGGAGTCGACGGGATGAAGGAGATCGGAACCGCCACGACGAGCGGGGACTCTCTCACGGTGACGGCGAAGAAGACGGTGAAGAGCCAGTACGTGCTGCTGTGGATCACGGATGTGCCGCAGGCGCCCGGTGACGGTTACAGCAGCGCCGGGTACAAGCAGGCCATCACCGACGTGAAGTTCACGGGCTGAGCAACACGTTTGACGGGGGGAGGGGGTCCGATGGCTCATGAGGCCGCCTACGGCGATATCAGCGATCAGGACCTCCTCGCCCGTCATGTCGAGGGCGATCCCGATGCCTTCGGTGAGCTTGTGCGGCGCCACCGTGATCGACTCTGGGCCGTGGCGCTGAGAACGCTGGGAGACCGTGAAGAGGCCGCTGACGCCGTCCAGGACGCCCTCGTCTCCGCTTACCGAGCCGCCCACACCTTTCGCGGCCAGTCGGCCGTCACCACCTGGCTGCACCGGATCACCGTGAACGCCTGCCTGGACCGCGCCCGCAAGGCGGCCTCCAGGAAGACCTCACCGGTCGACGACACGGAGCGGCTTGAGCAGTTGCTGGAGCCGCACGAGTCGGCCTCCGCACCGGCCGAGCGCAACGACCTCCACCGTCAACTGGTGGAGGCCCTGGGTACCCTGCCGGCCGACCAGCGGGCCGCTCTCGTCCTGGTGGACATGCAGGGCTACCCCGTCGCGGAGGCCGCCCGGATCCTCGACGTGCCGACCGGGACGGTGAAGAGCCGCTGCGCCAGAGGCAGAGCCAGACTGCTGCCGCTCCTGACCCATCTGCGTACGGAGGGTCGGGACGACCGAAAGTCGGGTGACGGACGGAACCGGACGCGGGAGACGTCCGTCCCACCCGCAGCGGGACCACAGGATGCAGGGCCAAGCGATTCAGCTGCTGTGAAGGGCGGAGGTGGGCGAGCGTGACATCCACGACCGACGCAGCCGGGCACCCGGACGTCGAAGAGCTCTCCGACCTCAGCGAGGGCCTTCTTCAGCCGTCCCGCACCGGAGAGGTACGACGGCACCTGGAAGGCTGTGCTCTCTGCTCCGACGTGTACGACTCCCTCGAGGAGATCCGGAGCATCCTGGGCGCGGCACCGGAACCTTCGCCCATGCCGGACGACGTAGCCGAGCGGATCGACGCGGCCTTGGCCGCCCAGGCACTGCTGGACGCGACAACACCTGCCGCCGGGGACACCCCGTCGGCCGGTCCTGCCGCCGCACATGTTTCACGTGAAACATCGCCCTCTTCCGTGTCCGGCCGTCCCTCGGGACGCGCTGCCGCAGCCACCGGACCAGGGCGCTCGCCGCGAAAGCGCCGAACCAGTCGCCGGACCGTCGCCTTCACGGCCGTTCTCACGATCGGCGCCCTGGGGCTGGGCACCTTCCTGGTGCAGACCCTGGGCAACGACTCGGGCAAGACTCCATCGACGGCCATCGGGGCGCAGACCGACGCCGCACACACCTACTCCGAGGGCACCCTGCAGAGTCAGGTGACGACGCTGCTCAGCGGCGAGGAAGGCGGAAGCGCCCGCCCCGAGAGCGCCAAGCCCTGGGGCATCGAGTCCGCGGACGGCAACACGGGCTCGTCGGGCTTGGGCCACAACAAGACCTTCGGCGGTACCACCGTCACCGTGCCGAGCTGTATCGAGCAAGCCATCCGGGCGAATCAGACCGTGCTCGCTGCCGACGAGGGCGTGTACCAGGGGACGGTCGTCTATCTCGTCCTCACTCCCGACGCCTCCGACAGCACCCGGGTCACCGCCTACATCGTTGATGCGACATGTGTGAAGCAGGCCTCGGCCACGCCCGGCAAGGTCCTGCTGACCCAGTCCTACCCCCGCTCCTGAGGCGCCCCCCGTCCGAAGGTTCCCGCCTCGGTACCCCCTTGATATCCGTGTACGGTGACGGGTCTCCGTGTGCCCGGACACGGTGGGAATGCGGGCCCCTTAGGATCCGTTGGGTGGGGTGAGAGTCAGAGAGAGCCTCCACCGAGTAGCAGCCAGACTCCAGAGACGAGGAATCAAGCCGTGAGCGACGTCCGTAACGTGATCATCATCGGCTCCGGCCCTGCCGGCTACACGGCGGCGCTGTACACCGCGCGCGCCTCACTGAAGCCGCTGGTGTTCGAGGGTGCCGTCACCGCGGGCGGTGCACTGATGAACACCACCGAAGTGGAGAACTTCCCCGGCTTCCAGGACGGCATCATGGGCCCCGAGCTCATGGACAACATGCGCGCCCAGGCGGAGCGCTTCGGTGCCGAGCTCCTCCCGGACGACATCGTCTCGGTCGACCTCACCGGTGACATCAAGACGGTCACGGACACCGCCGGCACGGTCCACAAGGCGAAGGCCGTCATCGTCGCCACCGGCTCTCAGCACCGCAAGCTGGGTCTGCCCAACGAGGACGCCCTCTCCGGTCGCGGTGTCTCCTGGTGTGCCACCTGTGACGGGTTCTTCTTCAAGGACCAGGACATCGCCGTGATCGGCGGTGGAGACACCGCAATGGAGGAGGCCACCTTCCTCTCCCGGTTCGCCAAGTCCGTGACGATCGTCCACCGCCGTGACACCCTGCGTGCCTCCAAGGCAATGCAGGACCGCGCCTTCGCCGACCCGAAGATCAAGTTCGTCTGGGACAGTGAGGTCGCGGAGATCAAGGGCGACCCGAAGCTGGAGAGCCTGACGCTGCGCAACCTGAAGAGCGGGGAGCTCACGGAGCTGCCCGTGACCGGTCTGTTCATCGCGATCGGCCACGACCCGCGCACCGAGCTCTTCAAGGGCCAGCTGAACCTGGACGCGGAGGGCTACCTCCAGGTGGACGCCCCCACGACCCGAACCAACCTGACCGGAGTCTTCGGCGCCGGCGACGTCGTCGACCACACGTACCGCCAGGCGATCACCGCGGCCGGCACCGGCTGCTCCGCCGCCCTGGACGCCGAGCGCTTCCTCGCCGCTCTCGCAGACAGCGAGCAGCGGGCCGAGCCGGAGAAGACCACCGTCTGACCCCCCTTCCCCATCGCACCACCGAGTTAAGGAGCCCGCCGTGGCCGGCACCCTGAAGAATGTGACCGACGACTCCTTCGAGCAGGACGTCCTCAAGAGCGACAAGCCCGTCCTGGTGGACTTCTGGGCCGCCTGGTGCGGTCCGTGCCGCCAGATCGCGCCCTCCCTCGAGGCGATCGCCAGCGAGTACGGAGACAAGATCGAGATCGTCAAGCTCAACATCGACGAGAACCCGGCCACCGCAGCCAAGTACGGTGTCATGTCGATCCCGACCCTGAACGTGTATCAGGGTGGCGAGGTCGCCAAGACGATCGTCGGGGCCAAGCCGAAGGCCGCGATCGTCCGCGACCTCGAGGACTTCATCGCCGAGTAGGACCCGCACTGCCGCACCGAAGCAGCGATGTTTCACGTGAAACACGAATGGGCCAGCCCTTGAGGGCTGGCCCATTCGTATAAAGCGGAGAGGGGCCGCGTAGGCGCCCTCTCAGGAGCTCACAGTGGCCGCAGCGCCGGTTCCTTCTGTACGGCCCCCAGAAGGCGGTCCAGCGCCAGCTCGACGTCCTCCTTCCAGGAGAGCGTCGTGCGCAGCTCCAGCCGCAGCCGCGGATACCTCGGGTGGGTGCGCACCGTCTTGAAGCCCACCGCCAAGAGATGCTCGGCGGGCAGGAGACACGCGGGCTCCTTCCAGCGGGCGTCACCGAACGCCTCGATCGCCTTGAATCCCCGGCGCAACAGATCCTTGGCGACGGTCTGAACCATCACCCGGCCGAGCCCTTGGCCCTGATACCCGGGCATGATGTAGGCGGTCATCAACTGCACCGCATCCGGGGAGACCGGACTCGTGGGGAATGCCGTGGACCGAGGAACGTACGCGGGGGGTGCGTACAGCACGAACCCCACCGGTACATCGTCCACATAGACCACCCGGCCGCAGGATCCCCAGTCGAGCAGGACGGCAGAGATCCATGCCTCCTTCTCCAGCGAGGAGGTGCCGGACTTTACCGCTGCTTCGCCGCTGACGGGGTCGAGCTCCCAGAAGACACACGCCCGACAACGATGGGGAAGGTCCGGAAGGTTGTCCAGCGTGAGCGGTACGAGCCGACGCCCCATGAAGGCAGTTCCTCGCTTCCTTCGCCCGCAGCTTCACGGGCGGCTGTCAGAGTGCTCCGCTCCCTGAGCATGCTGCCGACGAACCCGCCGACCGCTCCCAGGCCCAGGCCCGCGGTCACCAGTCCGGTACGGCTCATGGTTCGCAAGGCCCCCGCCTCCCTGATGAAGGTGCTCCCAGGTGGATGCGCCATACCCGAACGCATCGTATCCACGATGCGATTCCATCGATACCGCCTGAAAGCAAAGAGCGGGCCGTGTTCCGGTACACACCGGACATGGCCCGCTCTGATGGTCGACGGCACAGAATCAGTCGTGCCATCGGTCGACTCAGTCTTCCGGCTCCTCCGAGTCGTCATCCACCAGGCTCTGCTCAAAGACCGGCCCCTCACCCGGTGCAAGGGTGCCGAGGATCCGCTCCAGGTCCTCCATCGAGGCGAACTCGACGGTGATCTTGCCCTTCTTCTGGCCGAGGTCGACCTTGACCCGGGTCTCGAAGCGGTCCGAAAGCCGTGTCGCCAGATCGCTCAGCGCCGGCGAGACCCGGCCACCGGCGCGGGGCCCCTTGGCGCGCGGAGCGCTCTGCGGACGCGACCCCATCAGCGTGACAATCTCTTCGACAGCTCGCACGGACAGACCTTCGGCCACAATCCGATGGGCCAGCCGGTCCTGCTCCTCCGAGTCCTCCACGGACAGCAAGGCTCGGGCATGTCCTGCCGAGAGCACTCCCGCGGCGACCCTGCGCTGGACCGCGGGCGACAGCTTCAGCAGGCGCAGCGTGTTGGAGACCTGTGGGCGGGAACGGCCGATCCGGTCCGCCAGCTGATCATGAGTGCAGTTGAAGTCCTTGAGGAGCTGGTCGTAGGCGGCCGCCTCTTCCAGCGGATTCAGCTGGGCCCGGTGCAGGTTCTCCAGAAGAGCGTCCAGGAGGAGCTTCTCGTCATCCGTGGCCCGCACGATCGCCGGGATGAACTCGAGCCCCGCCTCACGGCAGGCCCGCCAGCGGCGCTCACCCATGATGAGCTCATAGCGGGAGGGAGCGACCTGTCGCACCACGATGGGCTGGAGAAGGCCAACCTCCTTGATGGAGGTGATCAGTTCGGCGAGGGCATCCTCGTCGAACACTTCTCGGGGCTGCCGCGGGTTCGGGGTGATGGTGTCGAGGGGCAGCTCTGCGAAATGAGCACCGAGCGGCGGTGTGGTCGTCTCCGCTGCACTGCTCGCCGACGGCTCCTCGGTTTCATATGAAACCGGCGCGAGAGTGGCCACCTTCGCGGCCGCCACCCCCCGCTCCGTGGTCAACACGGGTGCCGCAGCGGGGGATCCGGACGCACCGCTGCCCCCCGCACCCGAGGTCACCGTCTTTTCGCCCGTCGGGGCGGCAGGGATCAGCGCGCCTAGACCGCGACCCAACCCCCTCCGTCGCTCGCTCACTGGATCCCCTCCACCATGCTCTGTTCCGTCTGGCCGCCGAGGTGGGCCTGCTGCTCGTCGTAGTGGATGCCAACGCCCCTCAGCGCGATTTCACGTGCCGCCTCAAGATACGAGAGAGCGCCACTCGACCCTGGATCGTAGGTCAGCACCGTCTGCCCATAACTCGGGGCCTCGGAGATACGGACCGAGCGCGGAATGCTCGTCCTGAGCACCTCGTCGCCGAAATGGGTCCGCACCTCTTCTGCGACCTGGGATGCCAGTCGCGTCCGTCCGTCGTACATGGTGAGCAGGATGGTCGACACATGCAAGGCGGGGTTGAGGTGCCCCCGCACCAGATCAACGTTCCGCAGCAGCTGCCCCAAGCCCTCCAGTGCGTAGTACTCGCACTGGATCGGGATGAGTACTTCCTGCCCGGCGACCAACGCATTGACCGTCAACAGGCCCAGAGAGGGCGGGCAGTCGATGAGGACATAGTCCAAGGGCTGCTCGTAGCTCTGGATGGCCCGCTCCAGTCGGCTCTCCCGCGCCACCAGGGACACCAACTCGATCTCCGCACCGGCGAGATCGATCGTGGCGGGGGCGCAGAAGAGACCTTCGACATCGGGGACAGGCTGGACGACCTCGGCGAGCGGCTTGCTCTCCACCAGCACGTCGTAAATGGAGGGGACTTCGGCGTGATGGTCGATCCCCAGCGCAGTGGACGCATTGCCCTGAGGGTCAAGGTCGATCACCAGAACCCGGCCACCGTGCAGGGCGAGCGAGGCGGCAAGGTTGACGGTCGTCGTGGTCTTGCCCACCCCACCCTTCTGGTTGGCGACCACAATGACACGGGTCTGCTCGGGTCGCGGCAGTCCCTCGCCGGCGCGCCCCAATGCCTCCACCGCAAGTTGGGCAGCACGACCGATGGGAGTGTCGTCCATCGGGGGCGGTGTTTCACGTGAAACATCGTCCCCCATCGACTCGGTACGGGGACCGGGGACCGGATCGGTCATCGGTCCCGCGATGTTGGCGTCGGACCGCAAGGATTCACTCTCCTCGACTTCAGGCTCGCTATGAACAGAGCCTCCCATGCCTTCGGGGTCGTGAACCAGTGAGGTCTGGCCTTCTGTGGAGAAATCCACCTCTGTGGACAACTCTGAGCCCTCCACGGGGGACAAAACGCCGTGAGTGGACGGTTCACGTAGGGATCCGAGGGGCTTGCGTTCGCGGGGTTCGGCCGCAGCCCGGCCGCGACTGATGATGCCGTGGAGCAGTGAGCGACGTTTCACGTGAAACACGATGCACAGCAGCTCCGGCCAGGGCTTTGCGACACTCCGAGATGCATGGGTTTGGCAGCTTGTGTGGCGTACGACTGATCGTCGAGACGGGTCAGTCCGTCACTCCGACGACAGGATCGTTCAGGTTCTCACCGACGCCGACGAGTTCGGCCCGTCCGGGCCGCCTTCGCTCGTTTGGCCGCAAAGCGCACCCCGCCTGGGCTCTCGCCGACCTCGACACGAACCACGGTCGAGGGCGGGTCTACGACTCCCTCACCCACATGCAGGATGGACGTCTCCACGGCACCCAGTTTGGTCAGAGCGGAAGATGCGCTCTTCAGCTCCTCCTCCGCGGTGTCGCCCTTGAGCGCGAGCATTTCGCCGTAAGGGCGCAGCAGAGGAATGCCCCAGGCGGCCAGGCGGTCCAGTGGCGCCACAGCACGTGCGGTCACGACATGGACGGGAGGCAGCTTGCCCATGACCTCCTCGGCACGTCCGCGGACGACCGTCACATGGTCGAGGCCCAGCAGTTCGACGACCTCGGTGAGAAAGTTCGTCCGCCGCAGCAGCGGCTCGAGCAGCGTGATCTTCAGGTCATCCCGCACGAGCGCAAGAGGGATACCGGGCAGTCCCGCGCCGGAGCCCACGTCGCACACGCTGACTCCCTCGGGCACGGCCTCGGAGAGCACCGCACAGTTCAGCAGGTGCCTCTCCCACAGTCGGGGCACTTCCCGCGGGCCGATCAGACCGCGCTGCACACCTGCCTCGGCGAGCAGCTCCGCATAGCGGACCGCATCCGCGAAGCGATCGCCGAACACCTCGGGCGCCTGCTCGGGCGCAGGGGGAAGCTCTGCTGCCTCCGTCACGAGGACCGTCCTTCCGTACCGCATGAGCGCACTGAGCGCCGACCACCAGAACTATGAGAGACCACGAGCTGCCTTCAGCGCAGCTGTGAGGGACTACCAGGCTGACAAAGTTCGGCCCCGCCTGCTCAACAGACGGGGCCGAAGAAGCGCCAAGATCGGATCAGGCGGGAAGCACAACGACAAAACGCTGCGGCTCTTCGCCCTCGGACTCGCTGCGCAGGCCCGCCGCCTTGACCGCGTCGTGGACCACCTTGCGCTCGAAGGGGGTCATCGGCTTGAGCTTCACCGGCTCACCGGTGTTCTTGACGTCGGCCGCAGCCTTGGCGCCGATCTCCGAGAGATCGGCACGCTTCTGGGCCCGGTAGCCCGCGATGTCCAGCATCAGCCGGCTGCGATCGCCGGTCTCCCGGTGCACGGCCAGGCGCGTGAGCTCCTGGAGCGCCTCCAGCACCTCACCGTCACGGCCGACCAGCTTCTGCAGGTCACGGCCGCCCGTGTCGCTGATGATCGACACGGACGCCCGATCGGCCTCGACGTCCATGTCGATGTCGCCGTCAAGATCGGCGATGTCCAGCAGACCCTCGAGGTAGTCCGCCGCGATCTCGCCCTCCTGCTCCAGGGTGCTCAGGGTGTCTGCACCCTCGGCAGCGGCGGAGGTGGTGCCTTCCGTCACGGGATGGACTCCTTCTTACTTCTTGGACGGGGACTTGGGCCGCTGCGGACCCTTGCGCTGGCCGGACTGGGCCTTGCTGCGGGTGCCGCCGGTGCCGGACTTGGGCGTCGCCTTTCCGGTCTCGCCCGTCTCCTTGGCGTCCTGCGGTGCGTCGGACTTGCTCAGCGATGGTGCCGAAGGCGACGACTCCTCGGAGTCGCCTGGCGACTTGGCGCCGCCGGACTGTCGCTGCGACTTGGACTGCCGCTTGGGCTGCTGGCGCCTGGGAACGGCGGCGGTGGTGGGCGTGCCGTCCTCGACGGTGGCGACGGCCACGGCCTCGCTCGTCGCCACGGTGCCGTCGGCCTGCGCCGCCAGGCCGGCCTTGGTCAGGCCGTTGATGAACTTCCGCTCGAACTCGTTGCGGTCACGGCCCTTGGCGACGATCGCCTTCACGATGGTCTTCTCCCGCCGGTTGCGGGTCTTGCCGTGGTGCGTCACGTGCTTGTGCAGACGCTCCAGGTACGCGGCCTGCGCCTTGGAACCGGGGGTCGGGTTGTTGCGGATCACGTACATCTGCTGACCCATGGTCCACACGTTGGTGGTCAGCCAGTAGACGAGGACACCGACCGGGAAGTTGATACCGAAGACGGCGAACATGACGGGGAAGACATACATCAGCATCTTCTGCTGCTGCATGAACGGCGTCTTCACCGTGGTGTCGACGTTCTTCGTCATCAGCTGGCGCTGCGTGTAGAACTGCGACGCCGACATCAGCACGATCATGATCGCGGTGACCACACGCACATCGGTCAGCGAGGCACCGAGCGCCGCGACCTTGTCCGCGCCGTCGGTGAACTTCGCGGCCAGCGGAGCACCGACGATGTGCGCCTTACGGGCGCTGGCGAGCAGCTGATCGTCGATGACGCCGATCGTCTTGCCCGTCGCGATGCCGTTGAGCACGTGGTAGAGGGCGAAGAAGAACGGAGACTGCGCCAGGATGGGAAGGCACGAGGAGAGCGGGTTGGTACCCGACTCCTTGTACAGCTTCATCATCTCTTCGGACTGGCGCTGCTTGTCGTTCTTGTAGCGCTCCTGGATCTTCTTCATCTCGGGCTGCAGCGTCTGCATGGCCCGGGTCGCCTTGATCTGCTTCACGAAGAGCGGGATCAGGCAGATACGGATCAGGATCACGAGGGACACGATGGACAGGCCCCAGGCCCAGCCCGTGTCCGGTCCGAAGATCTTCCCGTACACCGAGTGGAACTGGACGATGACCCAGGAGACAGGTGTCGTGATGAAACTGAAGAGGCTGGCAATCGTGTCCACTAATCATGCTCCTTGGGCATGGGACGAGGTCTCTGCGGCCGGGCTCGAGGGGATCATGTCCCCCTCGATGGCCGGTTCGGCGGCGGAGGGCCCGCCCTTGCGTGCACGCCAGGCGTCGCGCAGCATTTCGTGCCACCGAGGACGCTTGCGCGGTGGGACATGGTCCACACCACCCAGCGACCATGGATTGCACCGCAGGATGCGCCAGGCGGTGAGTGCGGTTCCCTTGATCGCACCGTGCCGGTCTATGGCCGTGTAGCCGTAGTGGGAACACGACGGGTAGTACTTGCACACCGGACCGAGCAGCGGACTGATCGTCCACTGATAGATCTTGATCAGAGCCAGCAGCGGGTACTTCACCGCGCGCTCCCTCCTCCCAGCAGCCGTTGAAGAGCGGCATCCAGGTCTCGGGCCAGCTGTGCTTGGTCGGCGTCACCCGCACCGGGTAGCGCTCGTACGACTACCAGGCTACCGGTGGGCAACAGTGCCACTCGATCGCGCATCAGATGACGAAGTCTGCGCTTGACCGTGTTGCGTACGACCGCTCCGCCCACGGCCTTGCTCACGACGAAACCCGCACGCGTCGGGGGAGCGCTCTCCCCAGGCGCATGCGGGTCCGTTGCACCGCTGCGAAGGTGGACCACGAGAAGCGGGCGTCCGGCCCGGCGTCCTCGTCGTACCGCGGTCGCGAAGTCCTCGCGCCGCCTCAGCCGATGCTCGGTAGGCAGCACGACGTCATGCCCTGTACGCGATCAGGCGGACAGGCGGGCGCGACCCTTGCTACGGCGGGACGCCAGGATGGCGCGGCCGGCACGGGTGCGCATACGCAGCCGGAAGCCGTGGGTCTTCGCGCGACGACGGTTGTTCGGCTGGAAGGTGCGCTTGCTCACTCGGGGGCTCCAGTAATGATTCGGTGGTTCGCGGGGTGTCGCCTGGCTGTCACCGTGCGCCCACGAGTAGCTCGCATTACGCCCGAGTGCACCGCTTCCCGATCACCGAATGTGCCCTGGTGGGGACACTGGTACGTGATCTGTGCCCATCGGAGGCAGGCGGCAGCAGCCATCGACAACTCGACCTGGTTACGGTACGCGCGGCTACGCCATCCGGTCAAACCAACGACCCGTGGGAGACACTTGTCCACAGGCTGGGGACAACAACTTGAACCGCACGGGCCGCCCTGACTACCGTGGCTGGACTCCGATTCGTTCCCTTGTCCCTGCCCCACCCGATTTACATCCCGACCCGTCCCGCAACCACACGTTCGTGGGACCTGTGAGAGAGCGTGCCCTGTGGCTGATGTACCTGCCGATCTTGCCGCAGTGTGGCCGCGCGTACTCGAGCAGCTCCTCGGTGAGGGGCACGGACCGGGTGTCGAGGCGAAGGACGAGCACTGGATCAAGCGCTGCCAGCCGCTGGCGCTGGTCGCGGACACCGCTCTGCTCGCCGTTCCCAACGAGTTCGCGAAGGGCGTCCTGGAAGGACGGCTCGCGCCCGTTGTCAGTGAGACGCTGAGCCGCGAGTGCGGCCGCCCGATCCGCATCGCGATCACCGTCGACGACTCCGTCGGCGAACCCCCGGCTCCGCCCGCCCAGCCGCGCTACGAGGAACCCGAGTTCACGGCGCCCCAGCCGGGCGACCCGTACGAGGGCCAGGGCGGCGGCTACGAGGGATACGGCCGGCACCGTGCGGACGACCACCGCGGGGGCCGTTCCGACCGCCTTCCGGCCGGACCCGGCGACCAGCTGCCCAGTGCCCGTCCGGCCTACCCGAGCGAGTACCAGCGCCCGGAGCCCGGCGCCTGGCCGCGCCCGTCGCAGGACGACTACAGCTGGCAGCAGCAGCGTCTCGGCTTCCCCGACCGCGACCCGTACGCGACGCCGGCACCGGACTACCACGGGCAGTCACTGCCCCGTTCGCCCTACGAACAGCAGCGCCCGGACTACGACGGCGCACGGTCCGACTTCGAGCAGCAGCGCTCCGGCCGGCCCGAGCGGCCCTCCGCCGACGGCCATGTGCACCGGGGCGGACCGGTCGGCCCCGGTCCCGCCACCGGCGCGCCCGGTCCACTGGCCGCGCAGCCCGCGCCGGCCGCCGGTCCCGGCGAGCCGACCGCACGCCTCAACCCGAAGTACCTCTTCGACACCTTCGTCATCGGTGCCTCCAACCGTTTCGCGCACGCGGCCGCGGTCGCTGTCGCCGAGGCGCCCGCGAAGGCGTACAACCCCCTCTTCATCTACGGGGAGTCGGGGCTCGGCAAGACGCACCTGCTGCATGCGATCGGGCACTACGCGCGCAGCCTCTACCCGGGCACGCGCGTGCGCTACGTGAGCTCGGAGGAGTTCACCAACGAGTTCATCAACTCCATCCGGGACGGCAAGGCGGACGCGTTCCGCAAGCGCTACCGCGACATGGACATCCTTCTGGTCGACGACATCCAGTTCCTCGCGCAGAAGGAGTCGACGCAGGAGGAGTTCTTCCACACCTTCAACACGCTCCACAACGCCAACAAGCAGATCGTGCTCTCCTCGGACCGGCCGCCCAAGCAGCTGATCACCCTGGAGGACCGGCTGCGCAACCGCTTCGAGTGGGGCCTGATCACGGACGTCCAGCCGCCCGAGCTGGAGACGCGCATCGCGATCCTTCGCAAGAAGGCGGTGCAGGAGCAGCTCAACGCCCCACCGGAGGTGCTGGAGTTCATCGCCTCCCGTATCTCCCGCAACATCCGCGAGCTGGAGGGCGCGCTGATCCGGGTGACGGCGTTCGCGTCGCTCAACCGCCAGCCCGTGGACCTCGGTCTGACGGAGATCGTCCTCAAGGACCTGATCCCCGGCGGCGAGGACACGGCCCCCGAGATCACCGCGACCGCGATCATGGCGGCCACCGCCGACTACTTCGGGCTGACGGTGGAGGACCTGTGCGGGACCTCACGCGGCCGTGCCCTGGTCACCGCCCGGCAGATCGCGATGTATCTGTGCAGGGAGCTGACGGATCTGTCGCTGCCGAAGATCGGTGCGCAGTTCGGTGGCCGCGACCACACGACGGTCATGCACGCCGATCGCAAGATCCGCGCGCTGATGGCGGAGCGGCGCTCCATCTACAACCAGGTGACCGAGCTGACGAACCGCATCAAGAACGGCTGACGACCGCACACACACGTCACCGACGGCGCCCCGGGAATCTCTCCCGCGGGCGCCTTCCGCTGTCCGGCCACCGCATGGAGCGTGAGGTGCCGCGTCCCCGACGCGGCACGCCCGGGCGTCTCCCGCCCGATTCCCCTCGATGCGCACCGAGGGCCCCGCACCGTCGCACCTCCCTGCGCGGAGGGCGGCCTCCAGCACCTCCGCCCGCCGAACCGGGCTCGACGGCGTCGCTCCGCCGTTCCCGTCCGTACGCCGAGGAAGCTCTCCGGCGTCCCCCGTCCACGCGCGGAGGCCCTCCACAGCCGTGGTCCGGCCCGTCCCGGCGAGCGCGGCCGTCCGGTTCGGGTCGTACACAGGACACGCCCTGTTCGAATATCTGCATGGGTTACGGCCGCGCTCCACAGATCCGGCGACTTTCTTCCGTCCACATCCTGGGGACCGCGAAGTTGTCCAGACGGTGTCCACAGGCTGCCCTGGGGAACGGCGATCAGCCCAGCTCAACTGCCTGTGGATTGGTGGACAGTCGATCTCCACAGACTGTGGAGAAGACGAAGATCCACAGCTTGTGGACGGAGTTGTCCACTGCCCACCCACAGCTCGGGGCCCGTTGTCCCCAGTGAACTCGGTCTTCTCCACATCCTTGTCCACTGTTCGGCAACGCGACGCGGCCTCTCACCGGCACGAGTGAAAGGCGTCACACCAAGGTGCTGGGTTGGTCTGTGGGAAAGGTGGGTAAAGCTGGGGACGGCACTGGGGAGAAGTGCCCTGAGGCTGTGCACGGGGTGTGCAGAACTTTCCGTTCTCCACAGAGACCACGGGTTGTCCACCGATCCCGCCCACAGGGCCCGTGGACAAAATTTCGCCTCTGACCTGGGAAAACAAGGTTATCCACGGTTTCCACAGGCCCTACTACTACTCCCAACTAGAGAGACCAGGAATTTCGCTTCGAAGTGGGTCCTGTGCACAACTCGCTGTCCGGCCTCCGGCTGCCCCGCATCACGACTTGACCCCGACAGGCGCCTACTGTCGGTGCGGTGCGTCAGACTGTTCCCCGGTGTCTTCCCCTCCCAGGGGCCCCCGACACCGAGTCAGACGACGAAGGCCAGGCAGGGCGAGAACGCCGGCAACAGCAGGAGGCGGCTTAGGTGAAGATCCGGGTGGAACGCGACGTACTCGCGGAGGCAGTGGCCTGGGCGGCGCGCAGCCTTCCGGCCCGTCCGCCGGCGCCTGTCCTCGCCGGCCTGCTGCTGAAGGCCGAGGACGGCCAGCTGAGCCTGTCCAGCTTCGACTACGAGGTCTCGGCGCGTGTGTCCGTGGAGTCCGAGGTCGAGGAGGAGGGCACGGTCCTCGTCTCCGGCCGGCTCCTCGCCGACATCTCCCGGGCCCTGCCCAACCGCCCCGTGGAGATTTCCACAGACGGTGTACGGGCGACGGTGGTCTGCGGGTCCTCGCGCTTCACACTCCACACACTGCCTGTGGAGGAGTACCCCGCACTGCCCCAGATGCCGAACGCGACGGGCACGGTCCCGGGCGAGGTCTTCGCATCGGCGGTCCAGCAGGTGGCCATCGCCGCGGGACGCGACGACACGCTTCCCGTCCTCACCGGTGTGCGCATCGAGATCGAGGGCGACACGGTCACGCTCGCCTCCACCGACCGCTACCGCTTCGCGGTCCGCGAGTTCCTGTGGAAGCCGGAGAACCCCGAGGCGTCCGCGGTCGCCCTGGTGCCCGCCAAGACCCTGCTGGACACCGCCAAGGCCCTGACCAGCGGTGACACCGTGACGCTCGCCCTGTCGGGCTCGGGCGCCGGCGAGGGTCTGATCGGTTTCGAGGGCGCCGGCCGCCGTACGACGACGCGCCTTCTCGAGGGCGACCTCCCGAAGTACCGGACGCTGTTCCCGACGGAGTTCAACTCGGTCGCCACCATCGAGACCGCCCCCTTCGTGGAGGCCGTCAAGCGCGTCGCCCTGGTCGCCGAGCGCAACACCCCGGTGCGGCTCAGCTTCGAGCAGGGTGTGCTGATCCTGGAGGCCGGTTCGAGCGACGACGCACAGGCTGTGGAAAGGGTCGACGCCAACCTGGAGGGCGACGACATCTCGATCGCCTTCAACCCGACCTTCCTGCTGGACGGCCTGAGCGCGATCGACTCCCCGGTGGCCCAGCTGTCCTTCACGACGTCCACGAAGCCCGCGCTGCTGGGCGGCAAGCCGGCCATGGACGCCGAGGCGGACGACGCGTACAAGTACCTGATCATGCCGGTGCGGCTGAGCGGCTGAGCGTCGGTCGCCGTCCACAGGTTCCGGTGGTCCGGTGGATCGTCGGAACCTGTGGGCCTCGGGACGAAGCCGCAGGTCCGGGCCCATTGCGTGGGCATGGAGGGTCTGGAGATGTGCATGAGGCCCCGGGTCTAGGCTCGGACGCGGGTACGAAAGTGCCCCTCATGCCACATCGCAACCTAAGGAACAACTGATGGATCTCGGTCTCGTCGGCCTCGGCAAGATGGGCGGCAACATGCGCGAGCGGATCCGCCGCGCAGGCCACACCGTCATCGGATACGACCGCAATCCGGACCTCGCCGACGTCCACAGCCTCGAGGAGCTTGTGAACAAGCTCGCGGGACCGCGGGTGGTGTGGGTGATGGTCCCGGCCGGCGCCCCGACCCAGTCCACGATCGACGAGCTCGCCGAACTCCTCGAGCCGGGCGATGTCGTCGTGGACGGCGGCAACTCCCGCTGGACGGACGACGAGAAGCACGCCGCGCAGCTGGCGGCCAAGGGCATCGGTTTTGTGGACTGCGGCGTCTCCGGCGGCGTCTGGGGCCTGCAGAACGGCTATGCGCTGATGTACGGCGGCGACGCCGCGAACGTCGCCAAGGTCCAGCCGATATTCGACGCCCTCAAGCCCGAGGGCGAGTTCGGCGCGGTGCACGCGGGCAAGGTCGGCGCGGGCCACTTCGCGAAGATGGTCCACAACGGCATCGAGTACGCGATGATGCAGGCCTACGCCGAGGGCTGGGAACTGCTGGAGAAGGTCGACTCCGTGGAGAACGTCCGCGAGGTCTTCCGCTCCTGGCAGGAGGGCACCGTCATCCGCTCCTGGCTGCTCGACCTCGCGGTCAACGCCCTCGACGAGGACGAGCACCTCGACAAGCTGCGCGGCTGGGCCGCCGACTCCGGCGAGGGCCGGTGGACCGTGGAAGCGGCCATCGACAACGCCGTGCCGCTTCCGGCGATCACGGCGTCGCTGTTCGCCCGCTTCAGCTCGCGGCAGGACGACTCGCCGCAGATGAAGATGATCGCGGCGCTGCGCAACCAGTTCGGCGGCCACGCCGTAGCGCAGAAGTAATCCACAGGACCGCCCGGCGGTCCACAACCCCTGGGGGAGGTCGGCGAACGACCATGCACGTCGCGCACCTGTCGCTGGCCGACTTCCGCTCGTACGCCCGGGTCGAAGTCCCGCTCGACCCGGGCGTCACCGCCTTCGTCGGCCCGAACGGGCAGGGCAAGACGAACCTGGTCGAGGCGGTCGGCTATCTGGCCACGCTCGGCAGCCACCGCGTCTCCTCCGACGCGCCGCTCGTCCGCATGGGCGCCGAGCGGGCCATCATCCGGGCGCGGGTCCGCCAGGGCGACCGGCAGCAGCTGGTCGAGCTGGAGCTGAACCCCGGCAAGGCCAACCGCGCGCGCATCAACAGGTCCTCACAGGTCAAGCCGCGTGACGTGCTGGGCATAGTGCGCAGCGTGCTGTTCGCGCCCGAGGACCTGGCACTGGTCAAGGGCGACCCCGGCGAGCGCCGCCGTTTCCTCGACGAGCTGATCACCGCCCGCTCCCCGCGCATGGCGGGCGTCCGCTCCGACTACGACCGGGTCCTCAAGCAGCGCAACACGCTGTTGAAGACGGCCGCGCTGGCCCGCCGCCACGGTGGCCGGGGCACGGACCTGTCCACACTCGACGTCTGGGACCAGCACCTGGCGCGCGCCGGGGCCGAGCTGCTCGCCCAGCGACTCGATCTGATCGCCGCGATCCAGCCGCTCGCGGACAAGGCCTACGAGCAGCTGGCACCCGGCGGCGGCCCGGTCACCCTGGAGTACAGGCCGTCCGCGCCGGGCGACGCCCACACCCGTGAGGCGCTGTACGAGCAGCTGACGGCCGCGCTCACCGAGGCCCGCAAGCAGGAGATCGAACGCGGCGTCACCCTGGTGGGACCGCACCGGGACGATCTGCTGCTCAAGCTCGGTCAGCTGCCCGCCAAGGGCTACGCGTCCCACGGCGAGTCCTGGTCGTACGCACTGGCGCTGCGCCTCGCGTCCTACGACCTGCTGCGCGCGGAGGGCAACGAGCCGGTGCTCGTCCTCGACGACGTCTTCGCCGAGCTGGACACCCGCCGGCGCGAACGACTGGCCGAGCTGGTCGCACCCGGCGAGCAGGTCCTGGTGACCGCCGCGGTCGACGACGACGTACCGCACGTACTGACGGGGACGCGGTTCGCCGTGTCCGACGGCACCGTGGAGCGCGCATGAGCACCGACGAACCCGCACCGAAGAAGACCTCCGAACTCTCGGGCGTGGACCTCGCGCGCGTGGCGCTGCGGGCCGCGAAGGAACAGGCACGCGCGCGTGGCGACGCCGCGCAGCAGAAGAAGCAGGCGCGCCGCGGCGGACTGCGCTCGGGCGCCCGAGCCGACGGCCGCGACCCGATGGCACTCGGTGCGGCGATCAACCGGCTGATCACCGAGCGCGGCTGGGAGACACCGGCCGCGGTGGGCGGGGTGATGGGCCGCTGGCCGCAGATCGTCGGCGCGGACCTCGCCAGGCACTGCGTACCGCAGAGGTATGACGAGGACGAACACGTGCTCACCGTGAGCTGCGACTCCACGGCCTGGGCGACGCAGCTGCGGCTGCTGGCCCCGCAGCTCGTGGCGCGCCTGAACGAGGACCTGGGGCACGGCACCGTCCGGTTGATCAAGGTGCACGGACCCGGTGCTCCGGCCCAGCGTTTCGGCCCGCTGCGCGCCCCCGGCAGCCGGGGCCCCGGTGACACGTACGGGTGACGGACATCACTCGGCACCGTCCGCGGCAGGCGCCCGGCGGCCGTTTCGTCGTACCCACATGCGATTGCGAAGCCGGGTCCGACTCCTCAGTTGCCAAGGGTTGACAGCCGGAAGCGCTGAGTGCCTCGTAGAGCCTCTTGGAGCCCCGCTCCGCATATGGGGAGTCGGGCGAGACCGGTTGAGGGCGGCACATGCGGACTCAGGTACCGGCAAACCCCCATCACTGTCGGCGCTACCGGTAGACTAGAAGCGAATCCCGCCCCAAACGTGGGGACCGTCCGGGAATAGCTGAGCAACGCTGATCAAGGCTTACCAACGCAACATGCCGCAGCCGCTCCGGCAAGCCGCCGACGAGCCCGGCTCGTGCTGTGCCAGAAAGGGCGCTTCGTGGCCGATTCCGGCAACCCCAACGAGAACATCCCGTCCACCGACGCCGGCGAGAACGGTGCGGTGACTCCGTCGAACGGCGAGGTCACCGCCTCGTACGACGCCAGCGCCATCACCGTGCTCGAAGGGCTGGACGCGGTCCGCAAGCGACCCGGTATGTACATCGGCTCCACCGGCGAGCGCGGTCTGCACCACCTCGTGTACGAGGTCGTGGACAACTCCGTCGACGAGGCTCTGGCCGGCCACGCGGACACCATCGACGTGACGATCCTGCCCGACGGCGGCGTGCGCGTCGTCGACAACGGCCGCGGCATCCCCGTGGGCATCGTCCCCTCCGAGGGCAAGCCGGCCATCGAGGTCGTGCTGACCGTCCTGCACGCGGGCGGCAAGTTCGGCGGCGGCGGCTACGCGGTCTCCGGCGGTCTGCACGGCGTCGGCGTCTCCGTCGTGAACGCCCTGTCCAGCAAGGTGTCGGTCGAGGTCAGGACCGACGGCCACCGCTGGACGCAGGACTACAAGATGGGCGTCCCGACGGCCCCGCTCGCCCAGCACGAGGAGACCGGCGACACCGGCACCTCGGTCACCTTCTGGGCCGACCCGGACATCTTCGAGACCACCGAGTACTCCTTCGAGACGCTCTCGCGGCGCTTCCAGGAGATGGCGTTCCTCAACAAGGGCCTGACGATCAGGCTCACCGACGAACGCGAGTCGGCGAAGGCCACCGCAGGGGCGGACGAGGCCGGTGCCGACGAGAAGGACGAGGTCAAGAGCGTCACGTACCACTACGAGGGCGGCATCGTCGACTTCGTGAAGTACCTCAACTCCCGCAAGGGAGAGGTGGTGCACCAGACGGTGATCGATCTCGAGGCCGAGGACAAGGACAAGAGCCTGTCCCTCGAGGTCGCGATGCAGTGGAACAGCGGATACAGCGAGGGCGTGTACTCCTTCGCCAACATCATCCACACCCACGAGGGCGGTACGCACGAGGAGGGCTTCCGTGCGGCGCTGACCTCGCTGATCAACAAGTACGCGCGCGACAAGAAGATGCTCCGCGAGAAGGACGACAACCTCACGGGCGACGACATCCGCGAGGGCCTGACGGCGATCATCTCGGTCAAGCTGAGCGAGCCGCAGTTCGAGGGCCAGACGAAGACCAAGCTGGGCAACACCGAGGCGAAGACGTTCGTCCAGAAGGCGGTCTACGAGCACCTCAACGACTGGCTCGACCGCAACCCGAACGAGGCGGCGGACATCGTCCGCAAGGGCATCCAGGCGGCCACCGCGCGCGTTGCGGCCCGCAAGGCGCGCGACCTCACCCGCCGCAAGGGCCTGCTGGAGAGCGCGTCCCTGCCGGGCAAGCTCTCGGACTGCCAGTCCAACGACCCGACCAAGTGCGAGATCTTCATCGTCGAGGGTGACTCCGCCGGCGGCTCGGCCAAGTCCGGCCGCAACCCGCAGTACCAGGCGATCCTCCCGATCCGCGGCAAGATCCTCAACGTCGAGAAGGCCAGGATCGACAAGATCCTGCAGAACCAGGAGATCCAGGCGCTGATCTCCGCGTTCGGCACCGGCGTGCACGAGGACTTCGACATCGAGAAGCTCCGCTATCACAAGATCATCCTGATGGCGGACGCCGACGTCGACGGCCAGCACATCAACACCCTGCTGCTGACGTTCCTCTTCCGCTTCATGCGGCCGCTGGTCGAGGCCGGGCACGTGTTCCTCTCGCGTCCTCCGCTCTACAAGATCAAGTGGGGTCGGGACGAGGTCGAGTACGCGTACTCCGACCGTGAGCGCGACGCACTGCTGGAGATGGGCCGCCAGCGCGGCAAGCGGGTCCGGGAGGACTCGATCCAGCGCTTCAAGGGCCTCGGCGAGATGAACGCCGAGGAGCTGCGGGTGACCACCATGGACATCGAGCACCGCGTCCTCGGCCAGGTCACGCTCGACGACGCCGCCCAGGCCGACGACCTGTTCTCGGTCCTCATGGGCGAGGACGTCGAGGCCCGCCGCGCGTTCATCCAGCGCAACGCCAAGGACGTCCGCTTCCTCGACATCTGAGTCGGTCTCAGCTGACCGCATCAGGAAGGATCTTCACCAGCAATGGCCGACGAGAACACTCCCGCCACGCCTGCAGAGGCGGCCGGCGATATCGTCCGCATCGAGCCCGTCGGGCTCGAGACGGAGATGCAGCGCTCGTACCTGGACTACGCGATGTCCGTCATCGTGTCCCGGGCGCTGCCGGACGTCCGGGACGGCCTCAAGCCCGTCCACCGCCGTGTCCTGTACGCGATGTACGACGGCGGATACCGACCCGAGCGCGGCTTCTACAAGTGCGCCCGCGTGGTCGGCGACGTCATGGGCAACTACCACCCGCACGGCGACTCCTCGATCTACGACGCGCTGGTCCGCCTCGCGCAGCCGTGGTCGATGCGGATGCCGCTGGTGGACTCCAACGGCAACTTCGGCTCTCCGGGCAACGACCCCGCGGCCGCCATGCGCTACACCGAGTGCAAGATGGCGCCGCTGTCCATGGAGATGGTCCGCGACATCGACGAGGAGACCGTCGACTTCACGGACAACTACGACGGCCGCTCCCAGGAGCCGACGGTCCTTCCGTCCCGCTTCCCGAACCTGCTGATCAACGGTTCCGCCGGTATCGCGGTCGGCATGGCGACCAACATCCCGTCGCACAACCTCCGCGAGGTCGCGGCGGGCGCCCAGTGGTGCCTGGAGAACCCGGAGGCCTCGCACGAGGAGCTGCTCGAGGCCCTCATCGAGCGCATCAAGGGCCCCGACTTCCCCACGGGCGCCCTCGTGGTGGGCCGCAAGGGCATCGAGGAGGCCTACCGCACCGGGCGCGGTTCGATCACCATGCGCGCGGTCGTCGAGGTCGAGGAGATCCAGAACCGCCAGTGCCTGGTGGTCACCGAGCTGCCCTACCAGGTCAACCCGGACAACCTCGCGCAGAAGATCGCCGACCTGGTCAAGGACGGCAAGATCGGCGGCATCGCGGACGTACGCGACGAGACGTCGTCCCGTACCGGCCAGCGCCTGGTCATCGTGCTCAAGCGGGACGCGGTCGCCAAGGTCGTCCTGAACAACCTCTACAAGCACACCGACCTGCAGACGAACTTCGGCGCCAACATGCTGGCGCTCGTCGACGGTGTGCCGCGCACCCTGTCCCTGGACGCGTTCATCCGCCACTGGGTGACGCACCAGATCGAGGTCGTCGTCCGCCGTACGCGCTTCAGGCTGCGCAAGGCCGAGGAGCGGGCGCACATCCTGCGCGGTCTGCTGAAGGCCCTGGACGCCATCGACGAGGTCATCGCGCTGATCCGCAGCAGCGCCACCGTCGAGGTCGCGCGCGAGGGCCTGATGGGGCTCCTGGAGATCGACGAGATCCAGGCGAACGCGATCCTCGAGATGCAGCTGCGCCGTCTGGCCGCCCTGGAGCGCCAGAAGATCGTCCAGGAGCACGACGAACTCCAGGCGAAGATCAGCGAGTACAACCGGATCCTCGCCTCCCCGGTCCGTCAGCGCGGGATCGTCAGCGAGGAACTGGCCGCGATCGTCGAGAAGTACGGCGACGACCGCCAGACCAAGCTGATCCCGTACGAGGGCGACATGTCCATCGAGGACCTGATCGCCGAAGAGGACATCGTCGTCACGGTCACCCGCGGCGGCTACATCAAGCGCACCAAGGCGGACGACTACCGCGCCCAGAAGCGCGGCGGCAAGGGCGTGCGCGGCACGAAGCTCAAGGAAGACGACATCGTCGACCACTTCTTCGTGTCCACCACGCACCACTGGCTGCTGTTCTTCACCAACAAGGGTCGTGTCTACCGGGCGAAGGCCTATGAGCTGCCCGACGCCGGCCGGGACGCGCGCGGTCAGCACGTCGCGAACCTGCTCGCCTTCCAGCCGGACGAGGCCATCGCCGAGATCCTCGCCATCCGCGACTACGAGGCCACGCCGTACCTGGTGCTCGCCACCAAGGGCGGTCTGGTCAAGAAGACGCCTCTGAAGGATTACGATTCGCCGCGTTCCGGCGGTGTGATCGCGATCAATCTTCGCGAGATGGACGACGGTTCCGATGACGAACTGATCGGCGCCGAACTCGTCTCACCCGAGGACGATCTGCTTCTGATCAGCAAGAAGGCTCAGTCGATCAGGTTCACGGCGACCGACGAGTCCCTGCGTCCGATGGGCCGCGCCACCTCGGGCGTCAAGGGCATGAGTTTCCGTGAGGGCGACGAGCTGCTCTCGATGAATGTTGTTCGACCCGGTACGTTCGTGTTCACTGCAACAGACGGTGGGTACGCGAAGCGAACCGCTGTCGACGAGTACCGCGTCCAGGGGCGTGGCGGCCTCGGCATCAAGGCTGCCAAGATCGTCGAGGATCGCGGCTCGCTCGTCGGCGCGCTGGTGGTCGAGGAGACCGACGAGATCCTCGCCATCACGTTGTCGGGCGGTGTGATTCGTACGCGAGTCAATGAGGTCAGGGAGACGGGCCGTGACACCATGGGCGTCCAACTGATCAACCTGGGCAAGCGCGATGCCGTGGTCGGTATCGCTCGTAACGCCGAGGCGGGGCGCGAGGCGGAGGAGGTCGACGGCGATGTTGTCGTGGACGAGACCGCGGACGACGACACCATCGGCACGGTCGAGGGCGATACGCCCTCGGCCGAGTAACACGAGGAGTGAGTCAGCGTGAGCGGAGCCACGGGTTCCGGACCGACCGGTACGGAAACGGACGGCGGAGGCCGTGGCTCCGCCACGAACTCGACGCACTCCCATGATTCTCATGGATCCCAGGGGGGAACTGTGACGGACACCCGAGGCCCGCAGACCCAGCAGCACCAGGCTGGAGCGGGCCCGGCCGCTCCCGGTGCCGCGCAGCCCGTGCCGGGGGTGCAGCCTGCCGCGGCACCCGTGGGCCAGGCGCCCACCGCACCGCCCGCCTCCC
This sequence comes from Streptomyces sp. HUAS TT11, assembly GCF_051553595.1. NCBI lineage: Bacteria > Bacillati > Actinomycetota > Actinomycetes > Kitasatosporales > Streptomycetaceae > Streptomyces > Streptomyces sp. HUAS TT11. The sequence goes on along the minus strand of NZ_CP196184.1, from coordinate 4,616,744 downwards.
CTCTTCCGGGGGAGCGGCAGGCCCAGCAGCCCGCGGGGCCCTACCACCCGCCGCAGGCGTACCAGGCGCAGCCGCCGGCCGGTGCCGTACGCCGTCCCCGGACCGGGGCGCGCACCGCTCCGCGCACGCGCAAGGCACGCCTGAGGGTGGCGAAGGCCGACCCGTGGTCGGTGATGAAGGTCAGCTTCCTGCTCTCCATCGCGCTCGGCGTCTGCACGGTCGTGGCGTCCGCGGTGCTGTGGATGGTCATGGACGCCATGGGCGTCTTCTCGACGGTCGGCGGCACGCTGTCGGAGGCCACCGGCTCCACCGATTCGAACGGCTTCGACCTCCAGGCGTTCCTGTCCCTGCCGCACGTCCTGACCTTCACCGCGATCATCGCGGTCATCGACGTCGTCCTGGCGACCGCGCTCGCGACACTGGGCGCGTTCATCTACAACATCTCCGCGGGCTTCGTCGGCGGCGTCGAGCTGACGCTGGCGGAGGACGAGTAGCCGGCCTCTGCGGGTGCCTTCGGCACCCGCGGGCCGAGGCCTGTACGAGAGCGCGTCCCTGACGGGATGCGCTCTCTTCGTAGGGGTCCCGGGCCCTCGGGTATCGATTTTGGGACTTCCCACCTCGTGCGCTAATCTTCAGGGGTCAGCGCGCGGGACACACACCGCAAAGCGCGGCGGGGCTATAGCTCAGTTGGTTAGAGCGCATCCCTGATAAGGATGAGGCCACAGGTTCAAATCCTGTTAGCCCCACATACGAAAAGACCCTCAGTCGATCACGGCTGGGGGTCTTTGACATTCACGGCCGACATCGGCTGACGGTGTCGGCTCGGCCGGCATGCGGAGGGCATCGCTGGTCGGCCGCGAGGCGCAGGTCTCCCTCCCGGCCCTGGTAGCCGCCCTGCGCCGGTAGTTCGGAAGCCGACGGGTCAGCCGCCGCGGGCCTCCCTCCGAGCGCTTCAATCGCCTGTTCTCGCAGCCCGGCTGCGCCTAGGCTCGGCGCATGACCTTGGAATGGGAACAGGTAATTGTTCACTCGGTGGATCCGGTCGCCCTGGGGCAGTGGTGGGCCAAGGCTCTCGGCTGGGTTGTCGTCCACTCCTCCGACGATGAGTTCGAGATCCGCCCGGAGCCGGATCGCCTGCCAGGGTTGGACTTCGTCCGGATCGAGGAGAGCAAGAAGGTCAAGAGCCGGCTGCATCTGGACTTCAGGCCCGATGACCAGGACGCCGAGGTGGCTCGCCTCGAGGCTCACGGCGCGCAGCGTGTCGACATCGGCCAGGGAGAGCAGTCGTGGGTCGTCATGGCGGACCCCGAAGGCAACGAGTTCTGTGTCCTCGGCCAACGGCGTCAGTGACAACGCCCTGAGAACGCACGTGTCCGGCCCGACGGGCTTGCGGCCGAGAGGCTGTGTCGACGGCGCGACGAGCTGACATCCGCGGTCGGCGGCAACGGTGGACTTCGGTTTCCGGACATCAGCAGCCCGGCACCTGGGAGCAGGTGCCGGGCCGCTTGCTGTGGCGGTGTACGCAAGATCGCCTGTGCTGGTTCAGGGGCGCCCGTGGGGGCGGTGAAGGGTCCGGAGAGGAAGGGGCTGGATCAGCACTGGAGCCGAGCCGTCGGTTCGTGCGAGGCGGTTGCCGTTTCGCAGCGGGGCCGGAGGGAGGAGCGTGCGAGGGGGATGGCCGGGACGATGTCCGCGGGTGTTCGCCGTCGGCAGCTCGGGGAGGAACCGTGGGCCTCGGCCCTGATGCGTTGTTTCATCGTGGGGGGAAGGGCCCGACTTCGGGACCGTTCGGACCGGGTCTGTCTCGGTAGCGTCACCGTCGGCGTCGGATGGACCGGATCCACCCGGCGGGCCGGAAGGATCCGGCGGGCCTGGAGGTCGCAGTTGCGTTCCGGCTGGGGCTGAGGTACCGCGGCGGTGGCGGTCTTCTTGATGAGTCCGAGCGCGGTGCACAGTGCCAGGAGAGCCGTGACGACGGTGTTCCAGAGCTGAGTGAGCTTGTTCCCGGTCATGTCCCCTCACTTTCGGGTCGGGCGATTTGCGTACTTTCCTCATGATGTGTATGTGGGTCGCGAAGTGGTGGACCGACGCCCGTGGCGCGTCGTTCTTCGGATGAACACCACTCGGATGGACGTAAGAGGTCCGGAAAGTCGGAGAATGAGAGGGGACGGCTGTGAACGTCACAGTCTGTGATGGGTGATCACCCGCGGGCGACGGCGATCACAGCCGGCCGTACTGCGGTGCTCCGGGCCCGAGTTGAGGGCGGACTCAGGCACGCCGATCGATATCGGTCGGTGTGTATAGTCGGGCGCCAGAGGTCCCCTACGTCAAGGAAAGACGAGGTCGCGCGGTGAAGAAGCTTCTCCTGGTCGCACTGGCCGCCATCGGCGGGCTCCTCGTGTACCGCCAGATCCAGGCGGATCGCGCCGAGCAGGATCTGTGGACGGAGGCGACCGACTCCGTGCCCACGGGTTCGTGAGGTCCTACGGACAACAGATTCGGAGCAAACCCCGACCGCCGTCGCGGTCGGGGTTTTGTGTTGTCCGGGAGACACGGCCTGCGGGAAGGGAGCGTTTCGGACGCTCGGACGCAATGCCCGGATGCCCCCGTGGCCCGCGGGGCAGGATGGGCGGTCCGGGTGGTGCGGGGCGAGGGGGCGTGAGATGGGGCGGCGCACGGGGGCGGGACGGGGAGCACTCGGACACGGGTGGACACCGGCGCGCGGGACGGTGACCCTGTGTGCCGCCGCGGCGCTCGCGACGTTCGTGGCGCACCCGGCGTGGGGCGCCCCTGGCACCGAGGGCGCGCCGACCCCGTACGCCTTCGCCGAGGACGACACGAGGGCCGAGGGCGCCACCGTCACCGCGGACGCCGTGCGCCTGGACCCCGGGCACACCTACCGGAGCGCCCTGCCGGCCACCGGCAAGCGCTACTACCGCCTCGAGCTGGACTCGGCGGCCAACGCCTATGTCTCCGCGACGGCCGTCCCCGAGGCGGGAGCGCGGGTCTCCTCCGCAGACGGACTCGAAGTGTCCGTTCAGGACGCCGGTGGAACGACCTGTTCCACCGGGACCGCGCACTTCGGGCCCACCCGGAGCCCGCATCCCATCGCCGCCTGGGCCTCGCGCGAGACGGGTGCCGGTACCTACGGGTGCAAGGGCGCGGGGGTGTACTACGTCGTCGTGGAGCGGCGCGTTCCCGGGTCGTCCGCGTCCACGGCCGGTGACTGGGACCTCGAACTCGACTACGTCTCGGAACCGGCCCTCGACCGGGACGGCGTGACGGCCCCGCCCGGACCCTGGAACTCCGCGACGCCCGAGGCCGTTCTGGGCGACCCCACCCGACGGGCGGGCGGAGCGGGCTTCGCCGGCGCGAGCGCCCTGGGGCAGGGCGTCTGGCAGGACGCCATCGGACCCGGGCAGACCCTCTTCTACAAGGTGCCCGTCGACTGGGGGCAGCAGCTCTCCGCCACCGTGGAGATGGGCAGCTCCACCGGTGGCGACGGCTTCGTCGGCACCGCCCTGGCCATGTCGCTGTACAACCCCGTGCGCGCCCACGTCGCCGACGCCGACGCCGGGTACAACGGTGCGCAGACCTCCGCGGCGCTCGAGCCGCTGCCGCCCGTCGACCACGCCAACCGTCATGCCGTCGGTGACCGCGTCGGCGCGATGCGGTTCGCGGGCTGGTACTACCTCGCCGTGCACCTGGGCGCCCCGGTGGCGGACAGGTTCGGGGACGGGCCGTTCGGGCTGACGCTGCGGGTGCGGGTGAGCGGGACGCCGGTGTCCGCTCCGGCGTACGCGGGACGCGCCGCACCAAGCGACGTCTTCACCGTCACGGCCGCGGACCGCGAGGAGGCCGCGCCGGGTGCGACGGGGGACCGGGGCGCCTCCCAAGGCGCGCCCGGGGCCGGCGCGATGGCGAGCGAGGACGGCGGAGCGCGCGGCGACGGGACCGGCCGCGGGGGACCGGAAGAGGACACCGGCACGATGCGGCTGGTCGCCGCGGGAGGGATCGGCACCGGCAGCGTGCTGGTCCTGGGGCTGGTGTGGTGGACCGCGGCCGCCCGGCGGCGGGCGCGTGACCGCTGGGCCGGGTGAGGGCGCTCAGAGCCGTGCCAGCGCCCAGAACCCCACGGCGAAGCAGGCCAGCGCGAGCAGCAGCACCGGCAGGGCGATCGTCGCCGGCGGTCCGGGACGCCGGGCCGCCGGTCGCCCGCCGCGCCGCGTGATCTCCTGCGGCCGGGTGGGGGCGTGCAGGGACCCGACGGGGTGTCCACGGCCGGGCTGTTGTGCCGAGGGGGCACTACGGGTGGGAGACGCTCCGGCTGTGGGCGTGGGCGTGGGCGTGGGCGTGGGCGTGGGCGTGGGCGTGGGCGTGGACGTGGGCGCGTGACGCGGAATGCGGGCGGGAGCCGGGGCCGGTGGTGTGGACGGCTGCGAGGGTGGGCGCGAGGCCGCCCAGAGCGCCTCGCGGGGCAGCGGGGGCGGCAGATGGAAGCTTCCGGTGTCCGACATCGTGGCCGGTCGCGGGGAGGGCGTGGGATCGACCGGGGGCTTGGGCGGTACGACGAAGGGCGCGGGCCCGGGCCGTGCGGCAGGGGGAGGGGGCGTCGGCGCGACCGCGGAGAAGGAGGCTGCGGAGGCGGCGGCCCCGGGCGAGCCGCCGGCGGAGGGAGGGGGCGCCGCGGAGGGGGTGGGGGCGGCGGCCGGCCGCGGAGGTGGCGGACCGCTCGTGGGCCGCGCAGGGCCGCCTGCCGTTCCGGAGGTGCCGTGCGCTCCCGAGGATCCCGTCGGGTGTGCCGCGCCGGTCGAGGCGCCGTTCGTGTGCGGCGGGGAGGCCACGGGGTGCGTCACCGCCGGCGGCGGGCGCAGCGGTCCTTGGGGGGTGAACCCCGGTGGGAGCGGTCCGAGTTGGTCGAAGACCTCCACCTGCTCGTCGTCGGGGCCGGGTTCCGGCAGCAGCTCCCCGGCCGCGGTCAGGGCCTTGCGGGCGCCGGTGGCGGTGCGGAACCGTGCGGCCGGGTCCGGTTGCAGCAGTGTGGCCACGACCTCCCACAGAGGCCCTGGAACACCGCGTGGCGGCCCGGGCGTGCCGTTGGCCGCGAAGTACGCGACGAGTGCCTTGGTGTCCGGCTTGGCGCCTTCCAGCAGGTACAGCGCGACGAGGCCGACGGCGAACAGATCGCCGGCGAAGTCCGGATCGGCGCCCGTCAGTTGCTCGGGTGCGAGATAACCGGGCGTGCCGACCACATAGTCGGTCTCCGTCAACCGCGGTTCTCCCAGCCGCATGGCGATGCCGAAGTCGGACAGCCGCAGCCGGGGCCGGGCGGTGCCGGTCGCTTCGAGGAGCACATTGGCGGGCTTGATGTCGCGGTGCACCACACCTTCCGCGTGCACCGCGCAGAGCCCGGACAACAGCTGGTCCAGCAGCACGCAGACGAAGGACGGGGGCAGCGGGCCGTAGTCCCCGACGAGGTGGACCAGCGAGCCGCCGGTGACCAGGTCCATGGTGAACAGGACCTTGTCGTCGTCCGCCGCCCAGCTGGCGGGTGCGAGCACATGCGGGTGGTCGATGCGCAGCGCCTGCTCTCGCACGAACCGCAGCAGCGCATGGGCGTCGCTCTGCTGCAGGACCTTGGCGGCGACGTAGCGGCGCCGACGGTGGTCCCAGGCGCGCCAGACCGCACCGACTCCCCCGCGCCCGATGGGATCGACGAGCTCGTACCGTCCGGCGAAGACCTCACCCATGGTCGTGCGTCGCGCCCCCTTCCGGACCGGCGATCAGGACTCCCGCGCACCCCCCGGCGCGAGAGTCCTCAACGGGGTCGGGTGTCGGTTCAGCTCTGGTGCGACTGGTAGTGGGCGACGGCGTCCGAGGTGCGGCCGGCGCCGTACACCCGGAGGAACTCTGCCAGTTCCGGGTGGCTCGGGGCGAGGGTGTCCGCCGCCTCGATGATGTCCCCCGCCGCCGCCACCGAGCGCAGCAGCGACTGGATCTCACGGACGACCCGCTTGACCGTGGGAACGCCCGAACTGTTCGTCGTCGGCGTGGTGTTGTTGTTGAGCACGGAGCCCCCCTGCGACTTCTTGATCTCGTCCATCCGCTCGGTGGCCTCGGCGGCGCTCACACTGCCGTCCGCGACCTGCCCCGCCAGGTCCTGCAGCAGCTGAACCCGCTGGACCACCGCCGGATTGCCGATCTTGGCGCGCTGACCGCTCATCAGCTGCGACAACATCGGAGCGGACAGTCCCAGTACACCGGCCAGACGAGCCTGATTGAGCCCGAGATCCTCGATGAGCTTACGGAAGAGCGCCCCCAACGGCTCTCCGTACCAGTTCCGCTGCAGCTCCCGCGCTCTCGCGGTGGCTTCCTGCTGTGCGGCGTCCATTGCGTCTCCCCATCGCTTCCCCAAGTACCGCGGTTCGCTCTAGCGAACCACGAGGTGCATCTTACGGAGGGTGGTCTCCCACGGGGACCCCCAATCTTTTTGTGAGATGCAGGGGATGACCGGGTACGCTGGTGCGGAGCGCCCGCCGGCCCTGGTTCCCAGGCCGGACGTGGCTCCTTCGGGGCCTTAGCTCAGTTGGTAGAGCGCTGTCTTTGCATGGCAGATGTCAGGGGTTCGACTCCCCTAGGCTCCACACCTCGGACCGGTCGGCCGCCCTCGTGGCGGCCGGCCGGTCCTTCGTTCGTGGCGAGCGGTGCCACAAGGGATGATTTGCACCCGTTGCATTCCTTTGCGCAAACAGTCGAAACAGTCCATGGCCCGGGACACCCCGACCGGGTGCCAGGTCCGCGTGAAGGGCAGTGTGGGGTGATATAGGCAGACTTATAGGATCAAGTGCGCCCAAAGATGTGTAAGCAGGAGAGTGCATTCCGTAAACGAAGTCTCCACGGAACTCCCACACTCGGTGCGTTGCAAACGTCATCAAGCGGGGAAAGTGTGAACCCCTCCTGTTCCACGTGAAACATCACCGCCCGTCGGAACCCGCGGTTCCGCGTCATCGGTGATGTCGTGGCATGGCCGGACGGCCGTCTTCCAGGTGTCGGTGGAGGAGTTCCTGCGCCGCCCGCCCCTCTTCCCGGCCGGCGGTTCGCGGGACGGTCAGCACTGTGGGGCAGGAGAGCGCAAGTCTCCTGCCCCACACCGTGGTTGCCTACCGAGCGGGTTCAGTGGCGGTCGTCGTCGTTCCCCGCGGAGTCCTCCTCGGCCTGCTTCGCCTGTACCTCGGGGTCCAAGGCGCTCGGGCCGCTGCCGTCCACCGAGGACAGACGGTCGCTCTGCGGCATTTCCGTCGCGGCGGGCGGTTCGACCAGCCAGTCGGGGTTCGCCTGCTTGTCCCACCACTTCCAGGCGGCGAAGGCTCCGCCGGCCATGGCGGCCAGCACCGCCAGTCCCTTGGCGATGCGGCCCATCTTCGCCCGCCGCTGCTGCCGGCGCACCAGCTTCTCGATCTGCCGGGGCGTGACCTGACCGCGCAGCGCGGCCAGCGCCGCAGCGCCACGGGCCACCGCCTCCTCCCGCGCAGGTCCCGCCGCGGCGACCGCCTGGCCGATCCTGGGGCGGGAGTAGTCGGCCGCCTGCCGGGCGGCCTTGCGCGTGTAGAGGGCGGCATCCTGGGCGGCCTGGTCCACCTTGGGCGGAACATGAGTGCGCGCCTGTTCCAGGCGTGGGGCGAGATGGGCGTCGTACTGGACGCGGGCCTGCTCGGCGGCCTGCGACACCCTGGGCGCGAGTCGGACGCGCGCCTCGTGTGCGTAGTGCGCTGCCTTGTCCTTGGCCGTGTCGGCGTAGGGCGCCACCACTTCCGCGGCATGCAGCACGCTGTCCTTCGCCGAACCGGTCGCGGCGCGCACGCTGTCGATGCGGGTCACGGGTTCCTCCTCCTCGGTGGCGTACGGTAATTCGACTTTCCCGCCTTTTACGGATCATGCCTCCCGAAGAGCTCCCGGGCATGCGAGGACGAGCAACCGGGTCATCCGGCCCACCCAGGCCGGTCCGGTCCGCCTCCGGGCGGGAAGCGATCGGGACGATCGTGTATTTCGGCCTGATCACGCGCGATAGCGGATGAATACAGGGCAACGGGAGCTTGTCGACGACAATGCCACGGATCGGTGCGCTGCGCCCCCGCGACGGCAGTACTCGACCGGTTTTCTGCGCGCCCGGAGCACGCACGGCGGCCGCCGACCCGCGAGGGACGGGCATGCGCCCCCGATCCGCGCGACACCGGCCCGGGAATGTTCGCGTAGAGGTGAGGCCCGGCCATGCCGGACGCGTACCGTGCGAGGATCAGGGGGTCACAAAGGACAACGGAAGGCAGATCGTGGCTGAGCAGCTTTACGCCACCTTGAAGACCAACCACGGCGACATCGAGGTCCGGCTTCTGCCGAACCACGCGCCGAAGACGGTCCGTAACTTCGTCGAGCTCGCCAAGGGCGAGCGTGAGTGGACCCACCCCGCGACGGGTGAGAAGTCCGCGAAGAAGCTCTACGACGGCACGGTCTTCCACCGGGTGATCAGCGGGTTCATGATCCAGGGCGGTGACCCGCTGGGCAACGGCACCGGCGGCCCTGGCTACCAGTTCGAGGACGAGTTCCACCCGGACCTCGCCTTCGACAAGCCCTACCTGCTGGCCATGGCCAACGCCGGTCCGGGCACCAACGGCTCGCAGTTCTTCATCACCGTCTCCCCGACGGCCTGGCTGACCCGCAAGCACACCATCTTCGGCGAGGTCACCGACGCGGCCAGCCAGAAGGTCGTGGACACCATCGCCACCACCCAGACCAACCCGCGCACGGACCGGCCGGTGAACGACGTCGTCATCGAGTCCGTCGTCGTCCAGTCCCGCGAGGGCTGAGCCCCTCCGGGGCACACCGCACGAGGGAACAAAAGCGCCCCGCCCGTCCGTACAAGGAAGGGCGGGGCACCCCGTCGTACGGAGAGTGAGGGACCCGATGGACCAGGCGCCAGGCAGCCCGCCGCAGGGACCGCCGAACCAGGAGCCGCACGGATCCGGGGAGCTGCCCGTCTGCTACCGGCACCCGGACCGCGGGACCGGTATCCGCTGCACCCGCTGTGAGCGCCCGATCTGCCCGGAGTGCATGGTCAACGCCTCGGTCGGCTTCCAGTGCCCGGAGTGTGTGCGCAGCGGTTCCGGCACGGGGCACGCCCCCGCGGCCTCGGCACCGCGCACGCTCGCGGGCGGCACCGTCACGGCCGACCCCCGGCTGCTCACCAAGGTGCTGATCGGCGTCAATCTGGCCCTCTTCCTGGTTCAGCTGTCCGTCGGTGATCGCTTCACGGACCGGTTCGAGCTGCTCGGGCGGGCCTACGTGCCGCTGCTCGGCGGGGTCGAGGGCATCGCGGAGGGCCAGTGGTACCGGCTGCTGACCGCGATGTTCCTGCATGCCAGCTATATCCACATCCTGTTCAACATGCTCAGCCTGTGGTGGATCGGCGGCCCGCTGGAGGCGGCCCTCGGCCGCGCCCGCTATTTCGCGCTCTACTTCGTCTCCGGGCTGGCCGGCAGTGCGCTCACCTATCTGATCGCTGCTCCGAACCAGCCCTCGCTCGGCGCCTCCGGCGCGATCTTCGGGCTCTTCGGCGCCACGGCCGTGCTGATGCGCCGGCTCCGCTACGACATGCGTCCCGTCATCGCGCTGCTGGTGATCAACCTGATCTTCACCTTCGGGTGGGGCAACATCGCCTGGCAGGCCCACATCGGCGGGCTCGTCGGCGGTGTCGTGGTCGGATACGCGATGGTCCACGCCCCCCGCGAGCGGCGCGTCCTCGTGCAGTACGGAGTGTGCGCCGTGGTGCTGGCCGCCGTGATCCTCATGACGGTGCTGAGAACCGCCCAGCTCACCTGAACGGCAGATGTGCACGGGCCGTAGCCCGAGGTTGTACCCAGCGTTGTCCACAGTCTGTGGTGGATCTTGTGCATCCAGCGGGACATGCATGCGCCCCCTGTCACCCACCGGAGTTTTCCCAGGTGAGGCAGGGGGCGAACATGTTTGCGGAGGCCGGTGATTCCGTCATACCGGTGTCAATGCTCGATGCGTTATCCACAGATGGTCGTTCTTTTTCCACCGGTTGCCGCTTCTGTGGACAAGGCTGTGGATAACTCAGTGCACAGCCATGGGCAGAGCCGGCGGCAAGCCGACCGGGGCCGCTACTTCCACTGCGTGGAGACGCCGAACCCCGCCGCGATGAAGCCGAAGCCCACCACGATGTTCCAGTTGCGCAACGCGTGGATCGGCAGGGAGCCGTCGGTCACGTAGAAGACCACGATCCATGCGAGACCGATGATGAACATGGCCAGCATCACGGGCGCGACCCAGCCACGGTTGTTCATCTTGATGGCCGTGGCCTGCTTGGTCGGGGGCGGCGTGTAGTCGGCCTTCTTGCGGATACGTGACTTCGGCACGAGGGTCTCTCCTGTCGATGCGCTGCGTGGCCGCGCAGGGTACTGGGGGCGGACTCCGGAGCAGCGTACAAGGGGACACCGAGCGCTCCCCCGGGCGTCCGTTAGCGTAGTGCTTCCGCGGCGCCGAAGGAGATAAGGGTACGTTGAGCAATACTGCCGACTCCCACGAGGCGGGTCACGGAACCCCGGAAACGGGGGCCACGCCGCCCCGCTCGCGCCGGCTGAGACCCGCACGGGTGCTCACCGTGGGCGTTTTCGCCCTCGCCGGGCTCCTTTTCATCACGAGCTTCAACACGGCCAAGGGCACCAACATCCGCACGGACTCCTCGCTGCTGAAGCTCTCCGACCTGATCCACGAGCGCAGCCACAAGAACGGCCTGCTCGACGAGTCCAACGCCACACTGCGCGACGGCAACGAGGCGCTGGCCAAGCGCACCGGCGGCGGCAGCAGCAAGGCCGAGGAGGCCCGGCTCGGCGCGCTGGAGAAGAACGCCGGCACCCAGAGGCTGACCGGCGAGTCGGTCTCGGTCACCCTGAACGACGCCCCACCCGACGCGACCGCCAAGCTCCCCGGCTACCCCGCGCCCCAGCCCGACTACCTGGTCATCCACCAGCAGGACCTGCAGGCCGTGGTGAACGCGCTCTGGCAGGGCGGTGCCCGGGGGATCAAGGTCATGGACCAGCGGCTGATCTCCACCAGCGCCGTGCGCTGCGTGGGCAACACCCTGATCCTCCAGGGCCGTGTCTACTCGCCCCCGTACAAGATCACCGCGATCGGGAACCCGGACAAGCTCCAGAAGGCGCTCGCCGACTCGCCCGCGATCCAGAACTACATGGTGTACGTCAACGTCTACGGACTCGGCTGGAAAGTCACGGAGGACGGGACGGTGACTCTTCCCGGCTACTCCGGCACAGTGGATCTGCACTACGCGAAGCCCGTGGAGTAGAAGCCCGGAACAGCGGCCGCTGGGGGACCTGTGTCGGTGCGCGCGCTCGTCAGGACCGTCAGCGAACTGTGCATCACCGTCGGCACCCTCATCGTGCTCTTCGTCGGCTACATCCTGTTCTGGACCGGGGTGAAGGCCGACGGCGCGATGAACGACCAGATCGACCGGCTGCAGCGGCAGTGGTCGAAGGGGGCCGTGGCACCGACGGCCGCGCCCCACGGCTCCGCGAGGCCCGCCGAGCCCGAGCCCTACGCGCCAGGCCGGGCGTTCGCCGTCATGTACATCCCGCGGCTCGGTTTCACGTGGAACAAGCCGGTGCTCGAGAACACGGCCGTGGGCACCCTGAAGAAGGGCCTCGGCCACTACACGGGCACCGCCCGGCTCGGCCAGAGGGGCAACTTCGCGGTCGCCGGCCACCGGCGCACCTACGGCGACCCCTTCAAGGACTTCCCCCGGCTGCGGCCGGGCGACGCGGTCGTCCTCACCGACGGATCAACCTGGTTCACGTATCGGATCGACAAAGGCCCTTACAAAACCGTGCCCACAGACGTTGAAGTTATCGACCCCGTGCCACGTAAGTCGGGGTATGCGCGTCCGGGCCGGTATCTGACGCTGACCACGTGCGATCCCGAATGGGGGCACAGTCACCGGCTGATCGTCTGGGCGCACCTGGATTCCACACAGCCTGTGGAGGCAGGCAAACCGAGGGCTCTGCGCCGTTAGTCTGGTGGCGTACGGCGTGAGTCTGGTGCCGTGGTGAGACGGAAGGGACGGCATGTACGGCTGGATCTGGCGGCATCTGCCGGGCAACGCATGGCTGAAGGCACTGATCTCCCTCGTGCTGGTCCTGGCCGTGGTCTACGCCCTCTTCCAGTACATCTTCCCCTGGGCCGAACCGCTCCTGCCCTTCAACGATGTGACGGTGGACAACCAGTGAGCGCGCGCATCCTCGTCGTCGACAACTACGACAGCTTCGTCTTCAACCTGGTGCAGTACCTGTACCAGCTGGGCGCCGAGTGTGAGGTCCTGCGCAACGACGAGGTCTCGACGGCGCATGCGCAGGACGACTTCGACGGTGTGCTGCTGTCACCCGGCCCCGGCACCCCCGAGGAGGCGGGCGTCTGCGTCGAGATGGTGCGGCACTGCGCCACGACCGGCGTCCCCGTCTTCGGTGTCTGCCTGGGCATGCAGTCGATGCAGGTGGCCTACGGCGGTGTCGTCGACCGGGCGCCGGAATTGCTGCACGGCAAGACCTCGCTGGTCGAGCACGAGGGCAAGGGCGTCTTCGCCGGACTGCCCTCCCCCTTCACGGCGACCCGGTACCACTCCCTGGCCGCCGAGCCGGCGACCGTGCCGGCCGAGCTGGAGGTCACGGCGCGCACACACGACGGGATCATCATGGGGCTCAGGCATCGCGAACTTCCGGTCGAGGGCGTCCAGTTCCACCCCGAGTCGGTACTGACCGAACACGGCCACCGGATGCTGGCCAACTGGCTGTCCGAGTGCGGTGACCGGGGCGCCGTGGCGAGATCGGCGGGGCTCGCCCCGGTGGTGGGCAGGGCCACGGCGTGACCGCACTGCGCCCCGAGCGCAAGAGCGGTGCCCCGTACGAGGGCACCGCCGAATCCGGACCCCCGTACGGGCAGCAGCCGTACGGGGGTACCGGTGCATGGCACGAGGCGCAGGAGTGGTCCGGCTACGAGCACCCCGGCGACGGGAGCGGGGGGCACACCGCGGCGCAGCCGTACGGACAGGCGCAGCAGGCGCAGCAGCCGCCGTACGACGCGACGGCGGTCCTCCCCTCGTACGACGACCCGGCGCCCGGTTCCTCGTACGGCCCCCCGCCCCCCAGGGACGGTTCGCGGCCCATGGCGTCGCCTGTGGACGACGAGACCGTCGCGTTGCGGGCTGCGGACGTCGGGGCGGCGCGGCGGGCCGCGGAGCGCGACGAGGGAACGGCGTCCGCGCCGGCGCCGGGAGGCCGTGCGGCGCGGCGTAAGGCGGCCAGGAGGCACGGGCGGCACGGAAACGGGCCTCAGACGGCCGAGAAGGCCGCTGAGACGGCCTCGGAGGCGCCCAGGTCCCGCATGGAGGCCCGGCGGGCCGCACGCGCCCAGAAGCCCAGTGGAGCGGTCCTGGTGAGCCGCCTGGTCGGCGAGCTGTTCATCACGTCCGGTGTGGTGATGCTGCTGTTCGTGACGTACCAGCTGTGGTGGTCGAACGTGCGGGCGCACCAGGAGGCGGGAAGCGCCGCGAAGCATCTCCAGCAGGACTGGGCGAACGGCAGGCGGGAGCCGGGCGAGTTCGCCCCCGGACAGGGCTTCGCCATCCTGCACATCCCCAAGCTGGACGTGGTCGCTCCGATCGCCGAGGGCACCAGCAAGACGAACGTGCTCGACAAGGGCATGGTCGGGCACTACGGAGAGGGCACCCTGAAGACGGCGATGCCGGACGCCAAGACGGGCAACTTCGGGCTCGCGGGCCACCGGAACACCCACGGCGAGCCGTTCCGGTACATCAACCGCCTCAAGCCCGGCGACCCGATCGTGGTGGAGACGCAGGACAAGTACTTCGTCTACAAGATGACGTCGATCCTGCCGATGACGTCTCCCTCCAACACGAGCGTGCTCGACGCGATACCCGCGGGCTCCGGCTTCACCGCGCCCGGCCGCTACATCACGCTGACCACCTGCACCCCGGAATTCACCAGCACATACCGGATGATCGTCTGGGGCAAGATGGTCGAGGAACGGCCGCGCAGCAAGGGCAAGCCGGACGCGCTCATCTCGTAGGGCGCACGGACACGCGAACTCGTAGGCACCTGGAACAGACGGGGCAGATGCAGTGGGAGTGACGACCGACCAGGACGAGCAGACCGGCGCACCGTCGCCGGGCTCCGCCTCCCTCTCCCGGGCGCGGCCCCGCGGGCGCGGCCCTGTCGCGACGGCCGTCAGTGTCTTCGGCGAGCTGCTCATCACGGCCGGCCTGGTGCTCGCCCTGTTCGTCGTCTACTCCCTGTGGTGGACGAACGTGATAGCGGACCGCAAGTCGCACCGCGAGGCCGACAAGGTGCGTGACCACTGGGCGGCCGAAAAGGACCCGGGGCCGGGTGCGCTGGACACCAAGGGCGGCATCGGCTTCCTGCACGTGCCGTCGATGAAGAACGGCGACGTGCTGGTCGAGAAGGGCACGTCGACGGACGTGCTCAACGACGGTGTGGCGGGCTACTACGTGGACCCCGTCAAGGCGACGCTGCCGATGACGGGCAAGACCGGCAACTTCTCGCTGGCCGCGCACCGTGACGGGCACGGGGCGAAGTTCCACAACATCGACAAGGTGCGCGAGGGCGACCCGGTCGTCTTCGAGACGAAGGACGACTGGTACGTCTACAAGGTCTTCGCGATCCTCCCGCAGACGTCGAAGTACAACGTGAAGGTCCTCACCCAGGTCCCCAAGCAGGCGGGCGTCACCAAGCCCGGCCACTACATCACCCTGACGACGTGCACCCCCGTCTACACCTCGGAGTACCGCTACATCGTGTGGGGTGAGCTGGAGCGGGTGCAGAAGGTGGACAGCGAGCGGACGCCGCCGAAGGAACTGGGCTGAGCGGTTCCTCCCCGGACCCTGGATCACGACGGAGCCCCGGCACCCATGAAGGGTGCCGGGGCTCCGTCGTGACAGCGGGCGGGTCAGTTCCTTCGGCCGGTGACCCCGCCGAAGAAGTTCGAGCCGCCGTCGTTCCCGCCGTTGCCCGGACCGCCGCCGCCACCTCCGGTGAACAGGTTCACCGGGGTGTTCGGGGCGACCTGGGAGCCCGGCGCCGGGTTCGACCCGATGACGGTGGCGTTGTCGTCCTGGGAGCCGGTGATGTTGCCGACCTGGAGGCCCGCCTGCTGCAACATCCCCCGGACGTCCTTGAGCTTCTGCCCCTGGATGTTGGGCGGGACGGTCGCCTGCTGGGCCTGCTTGCCGATCTGGATGGTGACCGTGGAGCCCTTCTTGACCGTCTCGTTCTTGCCCGGGGAGGTCTGGATCACCTTGCCGGCCTGGTTCGGGTCGTTGGTGTCCACCTCGGAGCAGTTGCCCGTCAGGCCGCTCGCCTGCATCTGCTGCTTGGCGGCGTCACAGCCCTGGCCGGTCACGTCGGGCACCGTCACCGTCTCCACGGCCTTGGCGACCGTGAGGGTGATCGTGCTGCCCTTCTCGACCTTCTGCCCGAACTTCGGGTCGGTCTCCAGGACGGTGCCCGCCTCCTGGGAGGACTCCTTCGCCTTGGTCTCGACCTTGAACTGGTAGTCGTCGCCCTCGAGCTTCGTCGTGACGTCGTCGACGTTCTGGCCGACGACGTCCGGCACCGTCACCTTGGGCGCGCCCGTGGAGACCACCAGGTTGACCGTGGAGTCCTTCTTGACCTCCGCGTTCGCGGTCGGGTCCTGGCTGCAGATGTTGCCCTTCTTCTGGTCCTCGCAGGGCTGCTGCTTGAAGGTCAGCTTCAGGGTGGCGTTGTCGCCGAGCTGCTGCGCGTCGGCCTTCGTCTGGCCGACGAAGTTGGGCACGGAGACCTTGTCGTTGCCCACACCGCCGTTGCCGCTGAACATCCACTTGCCGATGAGGATCGCGCCGATCAGCACCAGCACACCCGCGACGACCAGCAGGATCGTCGAGGTGTTCGACTTCTTCTGGCGGCGGCGGTCCGGGCGTTCGTCGTAGCCGAAGCCGCCGTCGTCGGGGTTCGTCGGCGGGAGCATCGTGGTCGCGCCGGCACCGGGGTCCGCACGCAGGGCCGTCGTGGCCTGGTCGTCGTGGTAGCCGCCGTAGCCGACGGAACCCATGGCCGCCGTGGCCGCGACCGGCTGGCCGTCGAGACAGGCCTCGATGTCGGCGCGCATCTCGTCGGCGCTCTGGTACCGGTAGTCCGGGTCCTTGACGAGCGCCCGGAGCACGATCGCGTCCATCGAGGGCGTGATCTCGGGGTCGAAGATGCTCGGCGGCTGCGGCTCCTCGCGGACGTGCTGGTAGGCGACCGCGACCGGCGAGTCGCCCACGAACGGGGGCCGCACCGTCAAAAGCTCGTACAGCAGGCAACCGGTCGAGTACAGGTCCGACCGGGCGTCGACCTGCTCGCCCTTCGCCTGTTCCGGCGAGAGGTACTGGGCCGTGCCGATCACCGCGGCCGTCTGCGTCATCGTCATACCGGAGTCGCCCATCGCGCGGGCGATACCGAAGTCCATGACCTTGACCTGGCCGTTGCGCGTCAGCATGACGTTCGCGGGCTTGATGTCGCGGTGGACGATGCCGCTGCGGTGGGCGTACTCGAGGCCCTGGAGGATGCCGATGGTCATCTCCATGGCCCGCTCCGGCAGCAGCTTGCGGCCGCTGTGAAGAAGCTCACGCAGAGTGGACCCGTCGACGTACTCCATCACGATGTACGGGATCGAGACCCCGTCGATGTAGTCCTCGCCCGTGTCGTACACCGCGACGATCGCGGGATGGTTGAGTGAGGCGGCCGACTGGGCCTCCCGGCGGAACCGGGCCTGGAACGACGGATCACGTGCGAGGTCCGCCCGCAGCGTCTTCACCGCCACGGTGCGACCCAGCCTGGTGTCGTGCGCGAGGTAGACCTCGGCCATGCCACCACGGCCGAGCACCTGGCCCAGCTCGTACCGGCCGCCGAGGCGACGCGGCTCTTCCATAGCTTCCTACCAGCCCTCTCCGTCGATCCCGACCACACCCGCGTGTGATCCGGCGGTGTGCTGTCCGGGCATACGGTACCCGGCTCGCTCTGCGTGACCTGGCCACATCCGCCACCCGATACAGGACCGGTATCGCAACGTGCACCGATGTGAAGGGAACGTGACGGGGGTCACTTCTTGCTCTTGACGACCGCCTCCATGACGTTCTTCGCGATGGGAGCGGCGAGGCCGCCACCGGAGATGTCGTCACGGTTGGCCTTGTCGTCCTCGACCACCACCGCGACCGCCACCGGCGAGCTGCCGTCGGGGAGCTTGGCGTACGAGATGAACCACGCGTACGGCTTCTCGCTGTTGTTCAGACCGTGCTGGGCGGTACCGGTCTTGCCGCCCACGGTCACGCCCGGGAGCTTCGCGTTCGTACCCGTGCCCTTCTGGACGACGGTCTCCATCATCGACTGCAGGACCTGGGCGTTCTTCTCGGACAGCGGCCGGCTCAGCTCCTCCGGCTGGGTCTGGGTGAGGGCGTCGAGGCTCGAGGACTCCAGCTTGTCGACCATGTACGGCTTCATCAGCTTGCCGTCGTTGGCGACCGCCGAGGCGACCATCGCCATCTGCAGCGGGGTCGCGGCCGTCTCGAACTGACCGATCGAGCTGAGCGCGGTCTGCGGCCGGTCCATCTTGTCGGGGAAGTTGGAGGCGTTGGAGCGCACCGGCGTGAACTGCTCGGAGTCGAAGCCGAACTTCTTCGCCTCCGCCAGCATCTTGTCCTTGCCGAGGTCGGCGCCGATCTTGCCGAAGACCGTGTTGCAGGAGAACTGCAGCGCGACGCGCATGGTCGCGTTCTTGCAGGGGATGTTCCCCTCGTTCTTCAGCTCGGTCTGGGTGTTCGGGAGCATGTACGGCAGCGGCGAGTCGGTGTTCTCGTCGGCGCTGTTGTACAGCCCGTTCTCCAGCGCGGCCGCCGCGGTGACCACCTTGAAGGTGGAGCCCGGCGGGTAGGTCTCGCGCAGCGCCCGGTTCAGCATCGGGTCGCTCGGGTTGTTCTTCTTCTGCAGTGCCGTCCAGGCCTTGGAGTCGACCGAGGTCGAGTTGCCCGCGAAGGACGACGGGTCGTACGAGGGGTAGGACGCCAGCGCCAGGATCGCGCCGGTCTGCGGGTCGAGCGCCACCGCCGCGCCCTTGCCGCCGACGTTCTTCAGACCGTCGTACGCGGCCTTCTGCGCGGCCGCGTTCAGTGTGGTGACGACGTTGCCGCCCTGCTTGGGCTTGCCCGTCAGCATGTCGAGGGTGTTGCGGAAGAAGAGCCGGTCGTCGTCGCCGGTGAGGATGCCGTCCTCGACGGACTCCAGCTGCGTGGCGCCGAACGCCTGGGAGGCGAACCCGGTGACCGGCGCCCACATCGCGCCGTCCTTGTACGTGCGCTTGTAGGCGAAGTCGTTCAGGCTGTCGGTGGGCGTCTTCTTGGACCCGGTGATCGGGTTTCCGTCGACGATGATGTCGCCGCGCGGCGTCGAGTACCGGGCGATCAGCACACGGCGGTTCTCCAGGTCGCTGCGCAGCGCGTCGGCCTTGACGTACTGGAGCCAGTTGTCGCGGACGAGCAGCGCGAGGACGAGAAGCCCGCAGAAGATCGCGATCCGGCGCAGGGGCTTGTTCACGGGCGGACCACCTGGGTCATCTCGGCGTCGGGGTTCGGGGCGGGGGACGGGGCCGGACGGCGCGCGGTGTCGCTGATGCGGATGAGGATGCCGATCAGCGCCCAGTTGGCGATGACGGACGAACCGCCGTACGCGAGGAACGGCATCGTCATACCGGTCAGCGGGATGAGGCCCATCACACCGCCCGCGACGACGAAGACCTGGAGCGCGAAGGCGCCGGACAGACCGACGGCGAGCAGCTTTCCGAACGGGTCGCGGGCGGCGAGCGCGGTGCGCACGCCGCGCTCCACGATGAGCCCGTAGATCAGCAGGATCGCCATGATGCCCGCCAGGCCCAGCTCCTCGCCGAACGTGGCGAGGATGAAGTCGGAGTTGGCGGCGAACCGGATCAGCTCGGAGTGACCCTGGCCCAGCCCCGTGCCGAGCGTGCCGCCGGAGCCGAACGCCCACAGGGCCTGCATGGCCTGCTCGGAGTGGCCCGCCACACCCTTGCGGCTGAGCGCGTACTCCCCCATCGGGTCGAGCCAGGCCTGGACACGCATGTTCACGTGCGGTTCGAAACTCGCCACACCCACGGCGCCGGCCGCGGACATCAGCAGACCGAAGACGATCCAGCTGGTCCGCTCGGTGGCGACGTACAGCATGATGACGAACATTCCGAAGAACAGCAGCGACGTACCGAGGTCGGTCTCGAAGACCAGGATCAGGATCGAGATCGCCCAGACCACGAGGATCGGGCCCAGGTCGCGGCCGCGCGGCAGGTACAGGCCCATGAAGCGGCGGCTGGCCAGGGCGAGCGCGTCCCGCTTGACCATCAGATAGCCGGCGAAGAACACCGCCAGCACGATCTTGGCGAACTCACCGGGCTGGATGGTGAATCCGCCGACCGAGATCCAGATCTTGGCGCCGTAGACGTTCAGGCCCAGACCCGGCACCAGCGGGAGCAGCAGCAGGAACAGCGCGGCGACCATGGAGATGTACGTGTAGCGCTGCAGAGTGCGGTGGTCCTTCAGGAAGACCAGCACCAGCACGAACAGCGCGATACCCATCGCCGTGTACAGCAGCTGATTGGTCGCCTTGCCGCCCGCCACATGGATGGACTGCAGAAGCTTGGACTGGTCGAGCCGCCAGATGACGACCAGACCGAGCCCGTTCAGCAGCGTCGCCAGCGGCAGCAGCAACGGGTCCGCGTACGGCGCGAACTTGCGGACGACCAGATGGCCGACGCCCGCCAGCAGACCGAGGCCGAGCCCGTAGCCGAGGAGTCCGGCGGGGACCGAACCGTTGATGGCCAGGCCCACGTTGGCGTAGGCGAACACCGGGATGGCGACGGCGAACACCAGCAGCGCCAGCTCGGTGTTGCGCCGGCTCGGTGCACCGATCGAGCCGATCGTGGACGTGTGGTGCGTCGATGTGTTCGTACTGCTGCTCATGGTGTGACAGGGCCCCTCACGGCTTGCTTACTGCTTTCCGCACAGTGAGACGACCTTCTGCTCTTCCTCCGAGAGGGTGGGGCCGGGTGTGGGGGTGGGTGCGGTTGGGGTCTTGGTCGTCGAACCCGAGGGATTCGGGGTCGGCGAGGCCTTGGACGTCAACGAGGTCTGTGTGGTTCCCGTGGTGTCGTCGCCCGTCCCGGCCTGGTTCTCGGCCTCGGCCTTCTGGCGCTCGTTCTCCTTCTTGCACGCCGACGCCTGCACGGCCAGCTCGGAGACCTTCGACTGCGCCGCCGGGAGACCGCCCTCGGCGATGGTCGCCTTGACCTGCTTCTGCTGATACGGAGGCAGGTACTTGAGTTCGATCTCGGGGTGGTCCTTCTGCACCTTCGACAGCGACACCCAGGCCAGGTCCTGGCTGATACCGCGGTACAGCGCGATGTGCTCGCCGTTGGCGCCGACGTAGTACTGCGTCTGCGTCCACCGGTAGGCGCCGTAGCACCCGCCGCCGATGACGGCGAGCGCGAGAACGGAGAAGAAGGATCTCTTCAGCCACCTGCGTCCACGGCGCGGCTTGACGAAGTCCTCGTCGCTGTAGTCGTCGAAGCTGTCCGTCGGGACGTAGCCGGTGGTGTCACCGCTCCCGGGCGGGCCGAACTGGCCCCCGCCGCCCTGGCCGGGCACCTGGCGGCCGAGGCCCGAGGCGCGTCCGGCGGGCGTCTGCATGATGCCGTTGTCGTGCAGGTGGTTCTGGTTCTCGGCGACAGCGCCCACCACGACCGGGGTGTCGGACAGCTGCCCCGCGAGGGTGTCCCCGGTGTCCAGGTCGAGGACATCGGCCACGATGACCGTGATGTTGTCCGGGCCGCCGCCGCGCAGCGCGAGCTGGATCAGCTCCTGCACCGTCTCCTGCGGACCCTGGTAGCTGGCGAGGGTCTCCTCCATGGTCTGGTGGGAGACGACCCCGGACAGCCCGTCGGAGCAGATCAGGTACCGGTCGCCGGCCCGCACCTCACGGATGGACAGGTCGGGCTCCACATGGTCGCCACTGCCCAGCGCGCGCATCAGAAGGGAGCGCTGCGGATGGGTGGTGGCCTCCTCCTCCGTGATGCGGCCCTCGTCGACGAGCCGCTGCACCCATGTGTGGTCCTGGGTGATCTGCGTCAGGACGCCGTCCCGCAGCAGGTACGCCCGGGAGTCGCCGACATGGACGAGGCCCAGCCGCTGACCCGTCCACAGCAGGGCGGTCAGCGTGGTCCCCATGCCCTCGAGCTGGGGGTCCTCCTCGACCATCGCCCGCAGCTGGTCGTTGGCGCGCTGCACCGCGGTGCTGAGCGAGGTGAGGATGTCGGAGCCGGGGATGTCGTCGTCGAGCGGGACGATGGTGGAGATCACCTCGGAGGAGGCGACCTCGCCGGCCGCCTGGCCGCCCATCCCGTCCGCGATCGCGAGCAGGCGCGGACCGGCGTAACCGGAGTCCTCGTTGCCCTCGCGGATCATGCCTTTGTGCGATCCGGCGGCGAAGCGCAGTGACAGACTCATGCGCACCTCGCCCGTCGGCTCCGGGTACATCCGCACGGTGCCCACCCTCCGGTCGGGAGCGCGCCGGGGCCCGGGATGTGGGCCACCGCTGCGTGCTCGCTCCGCTCGCTCATTTTCGTACTACTTCCGCAGCTCGATGACGGTCTTGCCGATGCGGATCGGCGCACCCGGCGGAATCGGTGTGGGGGTCGTCAGCCGGGTCCGGTCGAGGTAGGTGCCGTTCGTGGACCCGAGGTCCTCGACGATCCACTGCCCGTCCCGGTCGGGATAGATCCTGGCGTGCCGGCTGGAGGCGTAGTCGTCGTCCAGCACGATGGTGCTGTCATGGGCACGGCCGAGCGTGATGGTCTGGCCCTGCAGCGCGACCGTCGTACCCGTGAGGGAGCCCTCGGAGACGACCAGCTTCGTCGGGGCACCACGGCGCTGGCGGCCGCCGCTCGGCTGCTGGCGCTGCGGCGGGGGCGCCGCCTGACGGGCGGCCTGCTGAGGCCGTCCGCTGTCCCGGCGCGAGCCGCGCTGTGTGACGCGCGTACCGAACAGGTCGCTACGGATGACCTGCACGGCCACGATCACGAACAGCCACAGTACGGCCAGGAAACCCAGCCGCATGACCGTGAGGGTCAGCTCTGACATTGCCCCCGCTTCACCCTTCGGCTTGCCGGTAAATGATGGTGGTGCTGCCCACGACGATCCGCGAGCCGTCGCGGAGCGTAGCGCGGGTGGTGTGCTGCCCGTCCACCACGATGCCGTTGGTGGACCCGAGATCCTGGATCGTCGAGGGCGTTCCGGTCCGGATCTCACAGTGCCGGCGCGAGACGCCGGGGTCGTCGATCCGCACGTCGGCTTCGGTGCTGCGGCCCAGCACCAGCGTCGGGCGGGAGATCTGATGGCGGACGCCGTTGATCTCGATCCAGTAGCGGGTGCGCCCGCCCGCCGTGGGCGCGGCCGCCGGCCGCTGGCCGTACGGCGCGGCACCGGGCCGGGCACCCGGCGGCGGCGCGGACGGCATGGGCGGGACACCCTGGGAACCGGCGGCCGGCGGGTAGCCGTAGCCGCCCGGGGCCTGCCGGCCCGCCGGAGCGGCCGCGGGACCCTGCTGGTCCGTGGAGGACGCGAGCGTACGGCTGCGCACCCGGTACAGACCGGTGTCGAGGTCGTCCGCCTTCTCCAGATGGACCTTGATGGGCCCCATGAACGTGTAGCGCTGCTGCTTGGCGTAGTCGCGCACCATGCCGGCCAGCTCGTCGCCGAGCTGCCCCGAGTAGGGGCTGAGCCGCTCGAAGTCCGGCGTGCTCAGCTCCACGATGAAGTCGTTGGGTACGACGGTCCGGTCGCGGTTCCAGATGGTCGCGTTGTTGTCGCACTCCCGCTGGAGCGCTCCGGCGATCTCCACAGGCTGGACCTCGGACTTGAACACCTTGGCGAAGGTGCCGTTGACCAGACCTTCGAGACGCTGCTCGAACTTCTTCAGGACTCCCACAGGGCACCTCCTCCGTTGCTGCCGTCCTGCGTTCTGCTTCGTACCTGGTACTGCTTACTGATCGTATCCACGCGCCGGAAAATCGGGTGGTTCCCCCTGTCGGCCCTGTCGACGGGTGTCGACGCCACGGGGGTTCCCTGCCGACGACCCCTTCGAACTCATCCCGGACGTACTCCTTGCACGTACTTCCCGCATGCATTCCTGGCATGGATCGTAGAGGGGGCCGTAGACCAGTGTCCCGCACCTGACCGCGGCCCCTGTCCGTCTCCTGGGTAGATGCGCTGGACCGGTACGAGGTTGATACGTGAACAAGCACACGTCGAGACGTTGTACGACGGGTTCGGGGGCCGAGCGCGGAGGACGGCGATCCGCAACGGGCCCGGACATCCGGCCCGGAGTGCCGCGCGCCGTCCGCCCCGCCCCCCGACGACGTTGCACCGGGTGCGGCAGGTCCACGCCGGAGGGCCTCCCTCCCCGCCGGCCGGCCGCGGTCCCGCCCCCTCGGACCCCGGCCGCGGCCGGGCCGTCGGGGTCTTCGCTGGTCGGGCCCGGGTTACCGGTCGTGGGCCCCCGGTCAGGCCAGGAAAGGGATGTGAACGCACCCTCGCCAGCATGCTAATGTTCTGGATGTCGGAAGGCGCCGCACCGCAAGACGCAGGAGCCGGAAGACACACCCAATGCGCGGGTGGCGGAATAGGCAGACGCGCTGGATTCAGGTTCCAGTGCCCGAAAGGGCGTGGGGGTTCAACTCCCCCCTCGCGCACCAGACGAGACGGTCGTCATCGGATCCCGATGACGACCGTTTTGCTATTGCCCGGCCTCGAGAGGCGCGGCCTCGTGCAGTCCAGGATGTGAGGAAGCTCTCAGGTATACGGACTTCGCGTCCGGGCGTGTGGCCGGGGCTCTGAGG
Organism: Streptomyces sp. HUAS TT11; assembly: GCF_051553595.1. Taxonomy (NCBI): domain Bacteria; kingdom Bacillati; phylum Actinomycetota; class Actinomycetes; order Kitasatosporales; family Streptomycetaceae; genus Streptomyces; species Streptomyces sp. HUAS TT11. Next base: position 4,592,651 of record NZ_CP196184.1, on the reverse strand, counting down.
GCGGTTCGGACGAAGGCCGATGCACTCGGAGCGGCGTTCGGGCCGGGGCCGATGTCCTCGGGTTCGGGTCCCGAGCGGACGGCCCTCGCATCTCCGACTCCAGGTCGGACGCTGGTCCCGATTCCCTTTCCGATCCCCTTCCGAGAGCCTGATGTCGGACGGACAGGGCCCCGGGTCGCACGGCTTGGCCGTCGGGACTTCCGCTCACGCGGTCCGGGCGTCGGAAGACCCGTCGCACGGCCGGAACATCGAGCAGACCCGGCCGCACGGCCGGAACGTCAGGGAATCGGACCGCACGGGCGGAACGTCAGGGAATCGGACCGCACAGGCGAAGCTCCCGAGACCGGGTCGCACGGCCGGAGCGTCAAAATCCCGGTCGCACAACCGGATCGCCGTCGCACGGTCGGCCGCCCGAACAGGCCCAAGCCCACCGGGGTTTTCCACAACAACCGACTTGTCCACAAGGCCTGACGCCTCCCCACCCCCCGGCTGTACGGTCGTCCGCAGTTGATGTTCACACGCCAGCATGGTCAGCGGGGGAGGCGGTCGACGTGACCGAGGTCGGAACGGAGATCGGGGTGTCGGTGCCCCGACAGCGGGCGAGGATCTCCCCGGTGCGCGGCTTCGCGCGGTGGCCGGTCCAAGGCTCCCCCAAAGAAGAGGGCAAAGCTCTGCGGGCCCGCGTCCGCCGCCGCTCACACGCCGAACTCGCCGCGGACACCGACCGCCCCGACGCGGTCACCGCGGTCCAGGAGTCCAACCGCGGCCGGATCCCCGAACTCGCACCGATACGCGTCGGCAGGATGACCGCCACACCCTTCGCCTTCCTGCGCGGCTCGGCCGGCCTCATGGCCCACGACCTCGCGCGCACCCCGATGACGGGCATCAACGCCCAGATCTGCGGCGACGCACACGCGGCCAACTTCGGCCTGTACGGAGACGCACGCGGCGGCCTGATCATCGACCTGAACGACTTCGACGAGACGGTACACGGCCCCTGGGAGTGGGACCTCAAGCGCCTCGCCGCCTCACTGGTCCTCGCCGGCCGCGAGACCGGGGCCGACGAAGACACCTGCCGGGCAGCCGCACACGACGCCGTGGGCGCCTACCGCCGCACCATGCGCCTGCTGGCCCGGCTCCCGGTCCTCGACGCCTGGAACGCGATCGCCGACGAGGAACTGGTCTCCCACACCGACGCCCACGACCTCCTCGGCACCCTCGAGCGGGTGTCGGAGAAGGCACGGAACAACACGAGCGGACGGTTCGCGGCAAAGTCCACCGAACCCGTCGAGGACGGCGGCCGCCGCTTCGTCGACGCACCGCCGGTACTGCGCCGCATACCCGACTCCGAGGCGGCGGCCGTCGCGGCATCGCTCGAGGAGTATCTGACAACGCTGTCCGAGGACCGCCTCCCGCTCCTGGCCCGGTACGCCGTGCACGACGTGGCGTTCCGTGTGGTCGGCACGGGCAGCGTGGGCACCCGCTCGTACGTGGTGCTGCTCCTCGACCACCGGGGCGAGCCGCTCGTCCTCCAGGTCAAGGAAGCCCGACCGTCCGCGCTGCTCCCCCATCTGGCCACGGCCGGCCACCCGGTGCCGAAGGTGGAGCACGAAGGCCGCCGGGTCGTCCTCGGCCAGAAGCGGATGCAGGTCGTCAGCGACATCCTGCTCGGCTGGACATCGGTCGAAGGGCGGCCCTACCAGGTACGGCAGTTCCGCAACCGCAAAGGCAGCGTCGAACCGGCGGCACTGGCCGCCGACCAGGTCGACGACTACGCCCGCATGACCGGCGCGCTGCTGGCGCGCGCCCACGCACACAGCGCCGACCCACGCCTGATCTCCGGCTACTGCGGCAAGAACGAGGAACTCGACGAGGCGATCGCCACGTTCGCCGTCTCCTACGCGGACCGCACGGAGGCGGACCACGAGGAACTGGTGGCGGCGGTGCGCGGTGGGCGGATCCAGGGGGAGACGGGGGTCTGAGATCGAGGGGGGGTGGGGGAGGGAGGGGGGAGGGGGAGGCCCCCCAAGCGCCCGAGTCACCCTCAGCGCCCCCGATCCCCGATCCCCATGACTTCGGCGGAGCGGGAAGCGCCCCCGCGGACGTGTCTTACGCTGGTTCGGTGACGACGCCCGAAGCCGAGCAGAGCCAGTCGCTGTCCGCTGCCGAGGAGCCGGTTGCCGAGGGCGCCGGGTCCGGGGAGACCGCGGGCCCAAGCGAGGACGGTACCGAGGGCGGTGCGCGCCCCGAGGAGCGGCTGGAGCGGGCCGTGCGGGCCGCCGAGCAGGCGTTGATCGAGTTCGAGATCGCCGTGGAGACGTTCCGGGTCGAGGTCGAGAACTTCTCGCGGCTGCACCACCAGAAGCTCGGCCCGATGTACACGCGCCTCGACGAGCTGGAGGCGGAGATCGCCGAGACGCGGGCCGCCCGTACCGGCGATCCCGAGGACCTTCGTCGTGCCCAGGAGGCGCGTGCCCAGGTCATGCCGATGCCGGGCGTGGAGGAACTGTTCCACGGCTGGTTGGACTCCGAGGAAGGGCTGTTCCCGGAGGCGGAGGCCATGCTGACGGACCGGCCCGTGCGGCCTCCGCAGCGTGTCCGCCCCAGTGAGGAGGCCCGCAAGCTCTTCCGTGAGCTCGCCCGCAAGGCTCACCCCGACCTGGCTCAGGACGACGACGAGCGCAAGCGGCGTGAGGAGTTCATCACCCGGGTCAACGCCGCCTACGCCCGCGGCGACGAGGCCCTGCTGCGGGAGCTGTCCGCGGAGTGGGCTGCCGGTCCCGTCCCCCCGGAGCGCCGGCCGAGCCGCAGCGAGGAGCTCTACGCGCGCCTCGAGTGGCTTTCGCAGCGCAAGGAGATGCTCACGCTTGTGGCTCGGGAGCTGGAGGAGAGCGCGATCGGCTCGATGCTGCGGCTTGCTTCCGACGATCCCGACCGTCTCCTCGACGACATCGCGGAACAGCTGCTGGCCCAGGTGGCGCAGAAGGAAGCCGAGCTGGAGGCGCTGCGCGACTGAACCGGGCGGGAACAGCCGTGCGGCGGCGGCCGCGAGGTGATCGGCTGTGCACGGCCGGTCGCTCACGGTACCGGCGGTCGGGGCCGCGGCGGCCATGGGACGGCGTCGGGTAGCGTCGAAGCATGCATTTTGGAGCTGGTGTGCCCACGGTCGAGGTCACGGACCTCAAGGACGGCGACTTCCTGCTGGACGTCCGTGAGGACGACGAGTGGCAGGCGGGTCACGCCGAGGGGGCGCTGCACATCCCCCTCAGCGAGTTCGTCGCACGGTACGGAGAGTTCACGGAGGCGGCGCCGCAGGACGGCAGGGTCCATGTGATCTGCCGCTCCGGTGGCCGTTCGGCTCAGGTCGCGATGTACCTGGTCCAGCAGGGCGTCGACGCGGTGAACGTCGACGGCGGTATGCAGGTCTGGGCGGCCTCGGGCCGTCCTCTTGTGGATGCCAAGGGCGGGTCGGGCTTCGTGCTGTAGATCGGGTCTGCGGGCCCGGGCCGGACCGTGCCGCGGCTCATCCCAGGGGATGTGCCGCGAGCAGGTCGCCGAGTGTCTCCTCGTGGGCGGCCGCCGGCCCGAGCGAGAGTTCCAGGTGTTTGGCCCACGCGTGGTAGCGGTGCAGCGGGTAGTCGGTGTCGGCGCCGAAGCCTCCGTGCAGGTGCTGGGCCGTCTGCACCACCCGTCGTACGCCTTCGGATGCCCAGATCTTGGCAACCGCCACGTCTGCCGACGCCGGCAGGGCGCCCGCTGCCCCGGAGCTGATCCGCCATGCGGCCTGCCACAGTGTGGCTTCCATGGCGCGCAGGTCGATGTACCGGTCGGCGGCCTGTACGGCGACGGCCTGGAACGTGGCGACGGGGTGGCCGAACTGCTCCCGCTTGCCCGTGTACGCGCTTGTCATCGCCAGCACGGCTTCGCCGAGGCCGAGCGCGAGCGCGCACGTCCCGGTGGTGAGCAGCAGTCGCAGCCACTCCCAGGCCTGTTCGGTGTCGATCATGTAGCGCGGTGCGAGCCGCGCGGATTCGAGCCGTAGTTCCGCGAGCCGTTCCCCCGTCGTGGAGAACTGTTCGGCCAGTACGACGCCTGTGTGCAGCCGTGGCACCAGGGCGAGGACGGCTCGGCCGGAGTCGTCGGTGTGTGCGGGCAGGAGGACGGCGTCGGCGTTGTACGCCCAGGGGACCGCTGTGTGGATTCCGTCCAGCACCCAGGTGCCGTCCGTGTCCTGTCGTGCGACCACGGCGAGTTCGGCCGGGTCGTGGCCGGTGCGGCCGTGTGCGGCGACCGTGAGGATCTGTTCTCCGCGACCTGCCCGGGCGAGGATGTCCGCCTTCAACTCCGGGCTGCCGTAGACCTGGAGGGCCCCGGTGGCGGCCGTGTTCTCCAGCAGCGGTACGCGGGCCAGGACCTTCGCCGACTCGCGCAGTACCAGGCAGAGGGCGATCGGGTCGAGGCCCGCCCCGCCGTGTTCGGGGTCCAGCAGCAGGCTCAGCAGGTCGGCGTCCGCGAGCCGCTTCCACAGCGCGCGGTCGATGTCGTCGGCGACGGCGCCCGTGGTGAGTGCGGGACTGGGTACCTGGTCCGGTGCGATCCGGGCGAACACGGTCTGAGCCGCTTCGAGCGCCGCCTGCTGCTCGTCGCTGAAGGTGAAGTCCACGGCCTGTCCTCCCGGCGCGTCCGGTTCTCTGACGGAGCGTCAAGATAGAACAGGTTCTAGAAGAAGGGAACGGTCGGGCGCCGCACCGCTGTCGGGGACGGCGCCCGCTGCTCGCCCGCGCCGGGCTCAGCGCCGCTCATCGGTCGAAGTCGAGCTCGACCTTCTCCGTGACCGGGTGGGACTGGCAGGCCAGTACATATCCCGCGTCCGTCTCCTCCGGTTCCAGTGCGAAATTGCGGTCCATGCGCACCTCACCGGAGACCAGGAAGGCGCGGCAGGTCCCGCACACCCCGCCCTTGCAGGCGTACGGGGCATCGGGGCGGTTGCGCAGCACCGTCTCCAGCAGTGATTCGCCGTCCTGCACCGGCCAGCTTCCGCCGCGTCCGTCGAGCCGGGCGGTCACCGTGCTGTGTGCGGGCGCAGGCACGGCCGGCGCGACCAGGGCCCCGGCGTCCACATGGAAGATCTCCTCGTGGATGCGTGTCCGCGCCACCCCGAGTCCGCGCAGCGCCCGCTCGGCCGACTGCACCAGCCCGAGGGGCCCGCACAGGAACCAGCCGGCCACCTCCTCGATCGGCAGCAGGGCCGGCAGCAGCCCGGACAGCCGCTCCTGGTCCAGCCGCCCGGACGGCAGGCCCGCCTGCTGCTCCTCCCGGGAAAGCGCCGTGACCAGCTGGAACCGCGCGGGGAAGCGGTCCTTGAGGTCGGCGACCTCCTCCAGGAACATCGTGGAGGCGGACGTCCGGTCGCTGCGTATGAGGCAGAACCGGGCCCCGGGCTCCTGTGTCAGCAGGGTCGTCGCGATCGACAGCACCGGTGTGATCCCGCTGCCGCCCACCACCGCCGCGTACAGCCCGGGTGCGGGATCCAGGGTGAACCGGCCCGCCGGGGTCATCACCTCCAGCTCGTCGCCGACGGCGATCTCCTTGAGCGCGTACGTGGAGAAGGCCCCGCCGTCGACCAGGCGTACTCCGACCCGCAGTGTGCTCGGGGCCGCGCCGTCCGGTGCCGGGGCGGGGGAGCAGATCGAGTAGGTGCGGCGGACATCCGTGCCGTCGACGGTCCGGCGCAGGGCCAGGTGCTGGCCGGGGGCGTGCCGGTACTCCTCGCGCAGGGCGGGCGGCACGGAGAACGTCAGTGCCACGGAGTCGTCGGTCAGCCGGTCGACCGCGGCCACCGGGAGCGGGTGGAACCGGGCCATCACAACTCCTTGAAGTGGTCGAACGGTTCGCGGCAGTCCAGGCAGCGGCGCAGTGCCTTGCACGCGGTGGAGGAGAACCGGCTGAGCAGTTCGGTCTCGGAGGATCCGCAGTGCGGGCAGCGCACGGGCTCGTCCTGCGGGTGGGGCGCCTCGGCTGCCGTACGCGTCGGGCTCAGCCGGACGGCCACCGGGCCGGATGCCTCGTGGTGCCGCCGAGGTGGTGCTATCCCGAACTCCCGCAGCTTGCGGCGGCCTTCGTCAGTGATGTCGTCGGTGGACCAGGCGGGCGCGAGTACCGTGCGGACGACGACGTCCCGTACACCGTGCGCGTGCAGCACCCGCTCTATGTCCAGGGACATCGCCTCGATGGCGGGGCATCCGGTGTAGGTGGGGGTCAGTTCGACCTCCACCGTGTCCGTGCCGCGGGCGTGGACGGCCCGCAGGACGCCCAGTTCCTCCAGGGTGAGCACGGGCAGCTCCGGGTCGGGGACCGAGCCGGCCAGCCGGCGCAGTTCCTCTTCGAGAGCCGTGGTGGTCACCATGTCGCACCCGGGTGGCTGCGGTGCAGATGCTGCATCTCGGCGAGCATCCGCCCGAAGGATTCGGTGTGCAGGCCCTGCCGCCCGGCGCCGGCGGTCCACGCTCCGGACTGCGGTCCCTGCGGGACCTTCAGGGTGGCCCGGCGCAGTACGTCGCTCACCGATTGCAGCCAGGCGTCCTTCATGCCCGTCCAGTCGACGTCCACGCCCTCGACCGGGAGGAACATCTCACCTGTGAACCGCCACAGCGATTCGCAGGCGTGCGACATCCGCTCATGGCTGAGGTCCGTGCCGTCGCCGAGCCGCAGCGTCCACTGCTCGGCGTGGTCCTGGTGGTAGGCGACCTCCTTGACCGCCTTGGCCGCGAGAGCGGCGAACTCGCCCTGTCCCTCGGCCAGCCGACCGTAGAGGAGGCTCTGGTAGGTGGAGAAGTACAGCTGGCGGGCGATGGTGTGCGCGAAGTCGCCGTTGGGCTGCTCCACCAGCTGCAGATTGCGGAAGGCGCGCTCCTCGCGGAGGTAGGCGAGCTCGTCCTCGTCGCCCACCATCGACAGCAGCACCCGGGCCTGGCCGAGCAGGTCCAGGGCGATGTTGGCGAGGGCGACCTCCTCCTCGAGCACGGGTGCGAGCCCGGCCCACTCCCCCAGACGGTGTGAGAGCACCAGGGCGTCGTCGCCGAGGGCCAGCGCGGCCGATGTGTGCACGGTGGCGGTCACAGGTGCTTCACCCCTTCCGGGATCTCGTAGAACGTCGGGTGCCGGTACGGCTTGTCGGCGGCCGGCTCGAAGAAGGGGTCCTTCTCGTCCGGCGAGGACGCCGTGACGGCGGACGACGGGACGACCCAGATCGAGACGCCCTCGCCGCGCCGGGTGTAGAGATCGCGTGCGTTGCGCAGGGCGAGTTCGGCGTCCGGGGCGTGCAGGCTGCCGGCGTGTGTGTGGGAGAGGCCGCGGCGGGAGCGCACGAAGACCTCCCACAGGGGCCAGTCGGTGTTCGTCATGCGTGCGTCGCTCCCGTCCCGGCGTTGCTGTGCTTCGCCGCGTGGGCCGCGGCCGCCTCTCGTACCCATGCGCCTTCGTCGTGTGCCTGCCTGCGCCGCGCTATCCGCTGGTCGTTGCAGGGGCCGTTGCCCTTGAGGACGTCCCAGAACTCGGTCCAGTCGATGGGGCCGAAGTCGTGGTGGCCCCGCTCCGCGTTCCAGGTGAGAGCCGGGTCGGGCAGGGTGAGGCCCAGGGATTCGGCCTGGGGGACGCAGATGTCCACGAAGCGCTGGCGCAGCTCGTCGTTCGAGTGCCGCTTGATCTTCCACGCCATCGACTGCGCGGAGTGCGCCGACTCGTCGTCGGGCGGTCCGAACATCATCAGGGACGGCCACCACCAGCGGTCCACCGCGTCCTGGGCCATCGCGTGCTGCTCGGCGGTTCCGCGGCTGAGGGAGAGCAGCAGCTCGTAGCCCTGACGCTGGTGGAAGGACTCCTCCTTGCAGATGCGGACCATGGCGCGCGCGTACGGGCCGTAGGAGCAGCGGCACAGGGGCACCTGGTTGGTGATCGCGGCGCCGTCCACGAGCCAGCCGATGGCACCGACGTCCGCCCAGGTCAGCGTGGGGTAGTTGAAGATCGAGGAGTACTTCTGCCGACCGGTGTGCAGCTTGTCCAGCAGTTCGTCCCGGCCGGTGCCGAGTGTCTCCGCCGCGCTGTACAGATACAGGCCGTGGCCCGCCTCGTCCTGGACCTTGGCCATCAGGATCGCCTTGCGGCGCAGGGAGGGGGCGCGGGTGATCCAGTTGGCCTCCGGCTGCATGCCGATGATCTCGGAGTGCGCGTGCTGGGCGATCTGCCGGACCAGGGTGGCCCGATAGGCGTCGGGCATCCAGTCGCGCGGCTCGATGCGCTCTTCCGCGGCCACGGCGGCGTCGAAGGCGGCCTGAAAGGCCGATGTGTCCTCCTGTGCCGCGCCGTCCGCGTGGGCCGTCCGGTGCGCTGCTGCTGTCGCCATGCGGTCCCCCTCGACCATTCCGTCTCCCGACCGATCGTTCGGTCCGTTGAATTCAATGGTGGGCCGAGGCGCCGTAGGGTGTCAACTGCTGTGGACAACCTCCGGGCCGTGGTGCGGCCGCTGTGTCCATTGGGGTGTGCGGTACGGGTGGGTCTGAGTACCGTTCCGGTGCATGTACGGCGCCGTGCTGCGAACGGGTGATGCGGTCCGTGGTGGTGACGGCGGCTGCCGGACGGTCCTGGTGTGCGCGGCAGGGCACCGAGGCAGGCGAGGCTCGAAAGACGGGGCGGGATGGACACGTACGACGAGAAGCCGGAGGACCGGCCGGGCGATTCCGACGACCCGGTGTCCCGTCTGACCGCGGGCGCCGCGCGGGACGAGCGGGAGGATCAGGCGGCGGACGACGGCGTTCCTGTTCCGGGCCCGGACGGTGCGGCTCCGGGTGAGGCGGGCGAGTCCGCGGAAGCTGCGGCCGAGGGCGGTCCGGCCGCGGACGGTACGGGCGGCGCCGTAGATGCTTCGGGTCCGGACCGTCCCGATCGTCCGGACCCGGACGAGGCGGGCGAGGTCGCGCGGCCCATGGAAAGGGGCAGCCCCGTTCCGGAGGCGGCGGACCCGCAGGGACCACCCCCCGTCCCTGTCGAGGACCCCGGCGGCGCGATTTCGGTCGCTCCTCGCCGTGGCATGGCCGCCCTGTCCCTGCGGTACCAGATAGCCGCCGCTCTGGCGCTCGCGGTCGTCGCCGTGGGCGCCTGTGTGCACGTCGGGATGGTGTTTCTGCACATCGCGCCGTCGAACACCCTTACCAAGAAGCACGGCAGGGCGATCGACGAATGGATCTACCCCGAGTTCGAGCAGAACTGGAAGCTGTTCGCCCCGAACCCGCTGCAGCAGAACATCGACGTCCAGGTCCGCGCCGAGGTGCTCACCGCGGACGGCGGTGTGCGGACGACCGGCTGGTACGACCTGTCCGCACTCGACGGCGCCGCCATCCACGGCAATCCGCTGCCGAGCCACAGCCAGCAGAACGAACTGCGCCGCGCCTGGGACTTCTACCTCGGTGCGCACGACACCGCGAACCGGCCCTCGGGTCTGCGCGGCGCCCTGTCCGAGGACTATCTGCGCCGCCTGGTCGTGATGCGGCTCGGCCGTGAGCACGCGCTCGGCCGCGGGGACGCCTTCGCACGGGTCCAGGTCCGCTCCAGCACCACCAATGTGCCGCCTCCCCGATGGAGCGACGAGAAGGTGTCCAGGACGCCCGTCTACCGTGAACTGCCCTGGTGGTCGGTGCCGGAAAGCGAGCAGTCGGGGGTGAACGCCTGATGAGCCGGTTCGCTCTGGCCGTCTCGCGCGGTATCGGCCGCGTCTCCGAGGCCGCCCTCGGTCCGTACCAGACGGCGGTCGTCCGTATCGGCTTCGCGGGCACCTGGCTGCTCTTCCTGCTGCGGGAGTTCCCCCACCGGCAGGAGATGTACGGGCCGGACGCGCCGTGGAGCCTGGACATGGCCCGGCAGCTCGTCGCGAACAACCACGCCTTCACCGTCCTGACGTGGTCGGGCGGCCAGGTGTGGTTCGGGACCGTCTACGTCTTCGCGCTGCTCTCGAGCGCCCTGCTGCTGGTCGGCTGGCGTACCCGCACGATGTCCGTGCTGTTCATGATCGGCGTGCTGTCGCTGCAGAACCGCAGCGTCTTCGTGGGCGACGGCGGCGACAACGTCATCCACCTGATGGCGATATACCTGGTGTTCACGCGCTGCGGGCAGGTGTGGTCCCTGGACGAGCGACGCGCACGGCGGGCCCGAGCGGCACGCGCGCGCGGCGAGTTCCCGGCGCCCGACCGGGCGGGCTCCGCTCTGTGGTGCGTGCTCGGCCTCGCACTGGCCGTGGTGACGGGCGCGGGCTTCCTGGGCGTCGGCTGGCTCATCGTGTTCTGGGTGCTGTGGGCCGCGCACGGTCTGTGGTGGTACGTGGGCAGGCGCGCCCCGCACTCCCAGTCACGCATCCTGCTGGACGTCGTCGCCAACGCCGTCCACAACGCGGCCCTGTTCGTGATCATGGCCGAGGCGTGTCTGATCTACTCGACCGCCGGCTGGTACAAGATCCAGGGTTCCCGCTGGCAGGACGGCACCGCGGTCTACTACCCGCTCCATCTGGACTACTTCACGCCGTGGCCCGCCCTGTCCGATCTGATGTCCTCGTACGGCGTGATCGTGCTGCTGGTGACGTACGGAACGGTCGCCGTGCAGGTCGCCTTCCCGTTTACCCTGCTCAACCGGCGGGCGAAGAACGTCCTGCTGGCGGCCATGATGACCGAGCACGCGGTGATCGCCGTGGTGCTCGGGCTGCCCTTCTTCTCGCTTGCGATGATCGCGGCCGATGCCGTGTTCCTGCCGACGTCCTTCCTGCGCCGGGTGGGCGCGGAGACGGCCCGCGCGCGCGGACGGTTCGCCCGCGGAGGCCTTGCCCGTCTCGCGCTGCCCGGACCGCGCACGGAGGCCCCGCCGACGGCCGGGGATACGGCCGAGCACACGCCCGCCGGCTCGAGGGCGTGAGCCGCGCATCGACGGCTCCGGTGCCACGGTCCGCCGTGTTCGAGCCGTGATGCCCGAAGCGCACGACCTCGGGCCCCACAGAGGGGCCGCACGGCTCGAACACCACGCCCGGGCCGGCCGGCCCGGGCGGCACGAAGGGGCCGTATCGCTCGGGCACCACGAGCGGGGTTGTGCGGCTCGGGCAGCACGGCCCGGGCCGTACGGTTCACGTCCGCCGCCTGCCCCGGTGGCTGTGATCCGCGCGGAGGCGGTCCCGCCCGCGCCGCACGTAGGCTGCACGGCATGACGGATCCGGCCCGCGGCACCACCGCCCCGCTGAGCACCTGGCACCGGCTCGCCGACGCCTCCGTGCTGCTCGACGGCTTCCACGCGCTCAAGCACGCCGTGCGGTTCCACGCGCGCGTCCCGGTGGCCGTCACCACCGACCGGCGCGCGGCGCTCGCCCTCGCCGACGAACTGGCCCCCGATGTGCGCGACGCCCTGGAGGCGCTCCTGGCGGAGGTCCCCCAGGAGGTGTACCGGAGCCTGGTGCCCCGTCCGCATCCCACCGGGGTCGCCGCACTCGCCGAGCGTCCCTCGCGTGAGGCCAACCTGGAGACCCTCGCCCGCCCCGGCCGCAGCGCACCCGTGATCGTTCTCGACAATCCGCGCAACCTGGGCAACACGGGTGCGGTGATCCGGCTCGCGGCCGGATTCGGCGCGACCGGGGTGGTCACGACCGGCACGCTCGACCCGTGGCATCCGACGGTGGTCCGCGGTGGGGCCGGGCTGCACTTCGCGACCGCGGTGGAGCGGCTGACCGTGGCCGAGCTGCCCCCCGGCCCGCTGTTCGCGCTGGACCCGGAGGGCGAGGACATCCGCGGACTGAAGCTCCCCGACGACGCCGTCCTCGCCTTCGGTTCCGAACGCACCGGTCTGTCCGCCGAGCTGCGCGCCCGCACGGACCACCTGGTGGCCCTGCCGATGCGCCCCCAGGTCTCCAGCTACAACCTCGCGACCAGTGTGGCCATGGCGCTGTACCACTGGAGCGCCACCGGGGGCGCACCCGCCTGAGGCGGTCCTACGCCTCCCTGCGCACCTCCACCACGCGGAAGCGGTTCGCCACGAACGCGCCGTCGCACAGGGCCGCGTTGGCCGCGGGGTTGCCGCCGGAGCCGTGGAAGTCGGAGAAGGCGGCCGTCTGGTTCACGTACACCCCGCCCGTCAGGTTCAGCGAGAGCTGCGCGCACTCCTCCAGACAGGTCTCCTCGACGGCCTGTTCGACCTCTTCGGAGGTGGTGTAGGCGCCGACGGTCATGGCGCCCTTGTCCCGGATGGTGCGCCGCAGCAGGTCCACCGCGTCCGCCGCCGAGTCGACGGCGACGGCGAAGGCGACCGGGCCGAAGCACTCGCTCATGTAGGCGGCCTCAGCGTCCGGCTTGGCGCCGTCCAGCTTCACGATCACCGGTGTACGGACGACCGCCCCGGGGAAGTCCGGGTTGACGATCTCCCGCGAGGCCAGGGCGACCTCGCCGAGGCCGGCTGCTGCCTCCAGACGGGCCTTGACGTCGGGGTTCACGATCGCGCCGAGCAGGGCGTTCGCGCGGGCGTCGTCGCCGAGCAGGCCGTCCACCGAGCGGGCGAGATCGGCGACCACCTCGTCGTACGACTTCGGGCCCTGGTCGGTGGTGATGCCGTCCCGGGGGATCAGCAGGTTCTGCGGGGTGGTGCACATCTGGCCGCTGTACAAGGACAGCGAGAACGCCAGGTTCGACAGCATCCCCTTGTAGTTGTCCGTCGAGTCCACGAGCACCGTGTTGACGCCGGCCTTCTCCGTGTAGACCTGCGCCTGACGGGCGTTGGCCTCGAGCCAGTCGCCGAACGCCGTGGAGCCCGTGTAGTCGATGATCCGGATCTCGGGGCGCACGGCGAGCGTCTTGGCGATGCCCTCGCCGGGGTGCTCGGCGGCCAGGGACACCAGGTTCGGGTCGAAGCCCGCCTCGGTGAGCACCTGCCGGGCCACCTGCACGGTGAGCGCGAGCGGCAGCACCGCCCGCGGGTGGGGCTTGACCAGGACCGCGTTGCCCGTGGCCAGGGAGGCGAACAGACCCGGGTAGCCGTTCCACGTCGGGAAGGTGTTGCAGCCGATGACCAGCGCGATGCCCCGCGGGACCGGCTTGAACGTCTTGGTGAGCGCCAGCGGGTCACGCTTGCCCTGGGGCTTGGTCCACTCCGCGGTGTCCGGGGTGCGGATCTGCTCCACGTAGGCGTACGCGACCGCTTCGAGGCCGCGGTCCTGCGCGTGGGGCCCGCCGGCCTGGAACGCCATCATGAAGGCCTGGCCGCTGGTGTGCATGACGGCGTGCGCGAACTCGTGCGTCCGGTCGCTGATGCGCTTGAGGATCTCCAGGCACACCATCGCGCGCATCTCGGCGCCCGCGTCGCGCCAGGCCTTCTGGCCCGCGCGCATGGCGGGCAGCAGGGCGTCGATGTCGGCGTGGGGGTAGGTGATCCCCAACTCGATCCCGTACGGCGACACTTCGTCGCCCGCCCAGTCGTCCGTGCCGGGCTGGCCGAGGTCGAGGCGGGTGCCCAGGAGGGCGTCGAAGGCGGCCTTGCCGGCCGCCGCGTCCAGGCTGCCGCCCTCGCCGTAGGCCTTGGGGTGCTCGGGGTGCGGGGACCAGTACGCGCGTGTGCGGATCGCTTCCAGCGTCTGATCGAGGGTGGGCCGGTGCTGGGCGATCAGCTGGTGCGCGGTGAGTTCGGCGGCCATGCGGGACCAACTCCTCGTCTCTCGAGCTCTTCCTTGAACTCATGACCTGGGCAGGAACAGGCGGACAGAGTTAGAGTAACCGAACGATCGGTCGGTACAAGGGGGACCGCCGCATCTGTGGAAAACCCCGTGCGGGAGGATCGCGCACATGACAGCACTGGACCTCAGCAGCCCCGTGGCCGTCGTGGGCACCGGCACCATGGGCCAGGGCATCGCCCAGGTCGCGCTGGTCGCCGGGCATCGCGTACGGCTGTACGACGCCGTCCCGGGCCGCGCCGGGGAGGCGGCGGCCGCGATCGGCGCCCGCCTCGACCGGCTCGTCGAGAAGGACCGGCTCACCGGTGCCGAGCGGGACGCGGCCCGCGCCCGACTGCTGCCGGCCGAGAGCCTGGCGGAGCTGGCGGACTGCTCGCTCGTCGTCGAGGCGGTGCTGGAGCGGCTGGACGTCAAACAGCAGCTGTTCCGGGAGCTGGAGGACGTCGTCGCCGACGACTGCCTGCTCGCCACCAACACCTCGTCCCTGTCCGTGACCGCCGTCGGCGGCGCGCTGCGGAACGCGGGCCGTTTCGTCGGACTGCACTTCTTCAACCCGGCCCCGCTGCTGCCGCTCGTGGAGGTCGTCTCCGGGTTCGCCACCGACGTCACCTCGGCGACGCGCGCGTACGAGACGGCTCGCGCCTGGGGCAAGACCCCGGTGGCCTGCGCGGACACCCCCGGCTTCATCGTCAACCGCATCGCCCGGCCGTTCTACGCGGAGGCGTTCGCGGTCCTCGAGGCGCAGGCCGCCGACCCCGCCACCATCGACGCGGTCCTGCGCGGGTCCGGCGGCTTCCGTATGGGCGCCTTCGAGCTGACCGACCTCATCGGGCAGGACGTCAACGAGTCCGTGACCCGCTCCGTGTGGGAGTCCTTCTTCCACGACGTGCGGTTCACCCCGTCGCTGGCCCAGCGGCGGCTGGTCGAGTCGGGCCGGCTCGGCCGCAAGAGCGGACAGGGCTGGTACGACTACGCGGACGACGCCGAGCGGTCCGAGCCGCACACCGCGGAGCGGGCGCAGCCGCCCGCGTACGTCGTCGCCGAGGGCGACCTGGGGCCCGCATCCGAACTTCTCGCGCTGATACGCGAGGCGGGCATCGGCGTCCGTGAGGACGACGAGGACCACGGCACCCGTCTTGTGCTGCCGGGCGGAGGCCAGCTCGCCCTCGCGGACGGGCAGACCTCCGTCGAGTTCCGCGACGTCGTCTACTTCGACCTGGCACTCGACTACCGCCAGGCGACCCGGATCGCCCTGTCCGCCTCCCAGGACACCTCGCACGGCACCCTCGCCGAGGCCATCGGGCTCTTCCAGGCGCTCGGCAAGGACGTCAGCGTGATCGGGGACGCGCCCGGAATGATCGTCGCCCGCACGGTCGCCCGGGTCGTCGACCTGGCGCACGACGCGGTCGCCAAGGGCGTGGCCACCGAGGAGGACATCGACACCGCGATGCGCCTCGGCGTCAACTACCCCCTCGGGCCGTTCGAATGGAGCCGCAGGCTCGGCCGCAGCTGGGCCTACGACCTGCTGGACGACCTGCACATGCGGGACCCCTCCGGACGGTACGCCCCGTCCCTCGCGCTCTACCGCCACGCGTACGCCTCCGAGAAGCGGGAGGGCACCCCATGACCACCGCCAAACGCGACACGTACACCCCGGAGACCCTGCTCGCCGTCGCCGTGCAGGTCTTCAACGAGCGGGGCTACGACGGCACCTCCATGGAGCACCTCTCCAAGGCGGCCGGCATCTCCAAGTCGTCGATCTACCACCATGTCGCGGGCAAGGAGGAGCTGCTGCGCCGCGCCGTCAGCCGGGCGCTGGACGGCCTCTTCGGGATTCTGGAGGAGGAGCACGCGCGCGAGGGGCGTGCCGTGCGGCGGCTGGAGTACGTGGTGCGGCGCATGGTCGAGGTGCTGACCGCGGAACTTCCCTATGTGACGCTGCTGTTGCGGGTGCGGGGCAACACCGGAACCGAGCGGTGGGCGCTGGAGAGGCGCCGTGAGTTCGACCACCGGGTCGCCGAGCTGCTCAAGGCCGCGGCGGCCGACGGGGACGTCCGCGGCGATGTGGAGGTGCGGCTCGCCACACGGCTCGTCTTCGGGATGATCAACTCGATCGTGGAGTGGTACCGGCCCGACGGGCGCGGCATCGGCGAACGGGAAGTCGCCGACGCCGTCGTGCAGTTGGTCTTCTCCGGGCTGCGCAACGACGGCTGAGGCCGGCCGGCGCGCACCCTGCGCCGGATCAGCGCTCCGGCTCCAGGTCCTCTTCTTCGAACACCAGCAGTGTGCGTGTGCTGAGCACTTCGGGGATCGCCTGGAGCCGGGTGAGGACCAGTTCGCGCAGCGCTCTGTTGTCGGGGGTGTGCACCAGCAGCAGTACGTCGAAGTCGCCGCCCACCAGGGCTATGTGGGAGGCGCCTGGCAGCATGCGCAGCTGCTCGCGGACCGTCCGCCAGGAGTTCTGCACGATCTTGAGGGTGATGTACGCCGAGGTGCTGTGGCCGGCGCGCTCGTGGTTCACCCGGGCGCCGAAACCGCGGATCACACGGTCGTCGATGAGCCGGTTGATCCGGGCGTAGGCGTTGGCCCGCGAGACGTGGACACGCTCCGCGACCGCCCGTATGGAGGCACGGCCGTCCGATTGGAGAATCTGCAGAATGTCGCGGTCGATGGCGTCGAGAGGGCGGGGAACCGACGGCGCGGAGCCGTGCTCCGGCGGCTCGGCCATTTGTTCAGGTGCCATGCGCCCCCGCCTCTCTACCATGGACGTACTGCGTACATCTCAGGTTGTGGAGAACCGTTTGTCCACAGCCTGGAGGCGCCTGTAGCCAAAATGTGCCGACGACCGAACAATCGGTAGGTGAGGGGCGTCACTCCCGTGGCGCGCCTGAAGCCGCTCCCACGAGGAGGTGCCGTCATGACGGTCATGGAGCAGCGGGGCGCCTACCGGCCCACACCGCCGCCCGCCTGGCAGCCCCGTACCGACCCCGCTCCGCTGCTGCCCGACGCACTGCCCTACCGCGTCCTCGGCACCGAGGCGGCCGCCAAGGCCGACCCGGAGCTGCTGCGCCTGCTCCACGCGCACCTGGTGCGCGGCCGCCGGTACAACACGCAGGCGACAGCCCTCACCAAGCAGGGCCGCCTGGCCGTCTACCCCTCCAGCACCGGTCAGGAAGCCTGCCAGGTCGCCGCCGCGCTCGTGCTCGAGGAGCGCGACTGGCTCTTCCCCAGCTACCGCGACACGCTCGCGGTCGTCGCCCGCGGCGTGGACCCGGTCGAGGCCCTGACGCTGCTGCGCGGCGACTGGCACACCGGCTACGACCCGTACGCGCATCGCGTGGCCCCCCTGTCCACCCCGCTCGCCACCCAGCTGCCGCACGCCGTGGGCCTCGCCCACGCGGCGCGCCTGAAGGGCGACGACGTGGTCGCGCTCGCCCTGGTCGGCGACGGCGGCACCAGCGAGGGCGACTTCCACGAGGCGATGAACTTCGCCGCCGTCTGGCAGGCACCGGTCGTCTTCCTGGTGCAGAACAACGGCTTCGCGATCTCCGTCCCGCTCGACAAGCAGACCGCGGCGCCCTCCCTGGCCCACAAGGCCGTCGGGTACGGCATGCCGGGCCGCCTGGTCGACGGCAACGACGCGGCCGCCGTGCACGAGGTCCTCGCCGACGCCGTGCGCCGTGCGCGCGCCGGCGGCGGCCCCATGCTCATCGAGGCCGTGACCTACCGCATGGACGCCCATACGAACGCCGACGACGCGACCCGCTACCGCGGTGACGCCGAGGTCGAGGCATGGCGCGACCACGACCCGATCCTGCTGCTGGAGCGCGAGTTGACCGAGCGCGGACTGCTCGACGAGGACGGGATCCGGGCCGTGCGGGACGACGCCGAGGCGATGGCGGCGGACCTGCGGGCACGGATGAACCAGGACCCGTCACTGGACCCGATGGACCTCTTCGCCCACGTGTACGCCCAGCCCACCACACAACTGCTCGAGCAGGAGACCCAGGTGCAGGCGGAGCTGGACGCGGAGGCCGCCGGACCGGAAGGAGCCGGGCGATGACGACCGTTGCCCTCAAGCCCGCCACCATGGCGCAGGCGCTGACCCGAGCGCTGCGCGATGCCATGGCGGCCGACCCGTCCGTGCATGTCATGGGTGAGGACGTGGGCACGCTCGGCGGTGTCTTCCGGGTCACCGACGGGCTTGCCGAGGAGTTCGGCGAGGACCGCTGCACGGACACCCCGCTGGCCGAGGCGGGCATCCTCGGCACGGCCGTCGGCATGGCGATGTACGGCCTGCGGCCGGTCGTGGAGATGCAGTTCGACGCGTTCGCCTATCCGGCGTTCGAGCAGCTCGTCAGCCATGTCTCGCGGATGCGCAACCGCACCCGCGGCGCGATGCCGCTGCCGATCACCATCCGTATCCCCTACGGGGGCGGCATCGGCGGCGTCGAGCACCACAGCGACTCCTCCGAGGCGTACTACATGGCGACTCCGGGGCTCCATGTCGTCACGCCCGCGACGGTCGCCGACGCGTACGGACTGCTGCGCGCCTCGATCGCGTCCGACGACCCGGTCGTCTTCTTCGAACCCAAGCGGCTGTACTGGTCCAAGGACTCCTGGAACCCCGAGGAGCCGCAGACGGTCGAGCCCATAGGCCGTGCGGTCGTCCGGCGCGCGGGCCGCAGCGCCACCCTGATCACCTACGGGCCGTCGGTGCCCGTCTGCCTGGAGGCCGCCGAGGCGGCCCGCGCCGAGGGCTGGGACCTCGAGGTCGTCGATCTGCGCTCCCTGGTCCCGTTCGACGACGAGACGGTGACCGCGTCCGTGCGCCGCACGGGCCGGGCCGTGGTGGTGCACGAGTCGACCGGTTTCGGCGGCCCCGGCGGCGAGATCGCCGCGCGGGTGGCCGAGCGCTGCTTCCACTACCTGGAGGCGCCGGTGCTGCGCGTGGCCGGGTTCGACATCCCGTATCCGCCGCCCATGCTGGAGCGCCACCACCTGCCGGGCGTCGACCGGATCCTGGACGCCGTGGGGCGCCTGCAGTGGGAGGCGGGGAGCTGATGGCCCAGGTCCTGGAGTTCAGGCTGCCCGACCTCGGGGAGGGACTCACCGAGGCGGAGATCGTCCGCTGGCTGGTCCAGGTGGGCGACGTCGTCGCGGTCGACCAGCCGGTCGTCGAGGTCGAGACCGCCAAGGCCATGGTCGAGGTGCCCTGCCCCTACGGGGGCGTGGTCACGGCCCGCTTCGGCGAGGAGGGCGCGGAGCTTCCCGTGGGCGCATCGTTGTTGACGGTCGCCGTCGGGGCCGCCGAACCGGCCGAGGAGTCCTCCGGGAACGTGCTGGTCGGGTACGGGACGTCCGCCGCCCCGGCCCGCCGTCGCCGGGTGCGGGCGTCCCGGCCCGTGGCGCCGACCGCGGACGGTGTGGCCCGTCCCGCCCCGGCCGTCGCCGAACGGCCGCCGGCTCCGGCGGCCCCCGGTGCGAGCGTCCGGACGCACCGCGTCGACGCCCCGGAACGGCCCGACGGCCCCGTCGCGGTGATCTCCCCGCTCGTCCGCAGGCTCGCCCGTGAGAACGGCCTCGACCTGCGGCGGTTGGCGGGTTCCGGGCCGGACGGGCTGATCCTGCGGGCGGACGTCGAGGACGCCATCAGGGTTTCTGCGGCCAGGGTCCGTGCCGGCACCGCGGCCACCGCGACCGTGTCCGCGCCGAGCGCCCCCGGGACGGAAGCGTCCGCGACGATCGCCGCCGCGGCGGGTGCCTCCGCACGCGGGGCGGCCACCGCGGGCACGCGCATCCCCCTCAAGGGCCTGCGCGGCGCCGTCGCCGACAAGCTCTCCCGCAGCCGTCGCGAGATCCCGGACGCCACCTGCTGGGTGGACGCCGACGCGACGGAACTCATGCGTGCACGGACCGCCATGAACGCGGCCGGCGGCCCGAAGATCTCCCTGCTGGCGCTGCTGGCCCGTATCTGCACCTCCGCGCTCGGCCGCTTCCCCGAGCTCAACTCCACCGTCGACACGGAAGCCCGTGAGATCGTCCTGCTCGACCAGGTGCACCTCGGGTTCGCCGCGCAGACCGACCGCGGACTCGTGGTCCCCGTCGTGCGGGACGCGCACTCGCGGGACGCCGAGTCGCTGACCGCGGAGTTCGCCCGGCTGACCGAGGCCGCACACGCGGGGACGCTCACCCCCGGCGACCTGACCGGCGGGACCTTCACGCTGAACAACTACGGCGTGTTCGGTGTCGACGGCTCCACACCGATCGTCAACCACCCGGAGGCGGCCATGCTCGGTGTCGGCCGTATCGTCCCCAAGCCGTGGGTGCACGAGGGGGAGTTGGCGGTGCGGCAGGTCGTTCAGCTCTCGCTGACCTTCGACCACCGGGTGTGCGACGGCGGTACGGCGGGCGGCTTCCTGCGGTATGTGGCGGACTGTGTGGAACAGCCGGCGGTGCTGCTGCGCACCCTGTGAGCAGCGTCCCTGACCGGATGCCGCTGAAACTGTGAGCAAGCTCCCGCGCACCGCCGGTGTGCGCGGGGGTGGCAATGATCCACGCGGCGCCCATACTCGGGGCATGACCGCGTACGAGACCTCGGGCGTCCCGGGCGTCGATGGGTACGACGCCGTCGTGCTGGCCGGTGGTGCCGCACGACGGCTCGGCGGTGCCGACAAACCCGGCGTGCGCATCGGCGGCCGGGCCCTGCTCGACCGCGTGCTCGCGGCCTGTGCCGGCGCGGCCACCACGGTGGTCGTCGCCGAGCCCAGGCTGACCGCGCGCCCGGTGGTCTGGGCCCGTGAGGAGCCACCCGGCGGTGGACCGGTGGCCGCGCTCGGCGCGGGCCTGAGCCGGACCACGGCCGGGTACGTCGTCGTGCTCTCCGCCGATCTGCCGTTCCTGGACCAGGAGACGCTGCTACGACTGCTGGGCGGACTCGCGGCGAGCGACGCCGAGGGGGCCGTCCTCACCGACGGCGAAGGGCGTGACCAGACCCTCGTCGCCGCCTACCGCAGCGCGGCCCTGCGCCGCGAGCTGGCCCGGCTGTCCACCGAGCACGCCGGTCTGAACGGCCTTCCGCTGCGGCGCCTGGTCGCCCGGCTGGGCCTTGTACGCATCTGCGACCCCGTCGCGTCCTTCGACTGCGACACCTGGGACGACATCGCCACCGCCCGGACACGTATCAGGGAGCATGAGCACGTGTTGGATGAATGGATTTCCGCAGTCAAGGACGAACTGGGCATCGACCTCGACGTCGACACCGGTGTTCTCCTCGACCTCGCCCGCGACGCCGCACACGGTGTGGCCCGCCCCGCGGCTCCGCTGACGACGTTCCTCGTCGGCTATGCGGCCGCGCAGTCGGGCGGCGGGCCCGAGGCGGTCGCCGAGGCCGCCCGCAAGGCCGTTGCCCTGGCCCTGCGCTGGGCGGACGAGGACTCCGCCGAGGCCAAGCCGGACACGGAGTGACCGGGCCGGGCGCCCAGGGCAACCTGGACACCGAGGAACGCCATGTGGAGGAGGCCCTGGCCGTGGCCAACGAGAGCGGGGGCCGGGACCGTCCGCAGGAGACCCGCCCCGCCCGTCCGCCCGAGGATCAGCAGGACCCGGATCTGGACGAGGCCCTCGCCCTGGTCCGGGAACGGGACCCGCACGGCCCGGGGCCCGGCACGCCCCGTTCGGGAACCGGCGCCGGTGCACCCGCATCCATGCCCCGGCCCGCCGGGCACGAGAACGACCGTGCGCCGGTCCCGGACAGCAGGGCGGAGAACCGGTCCCCGGCCGCCGGAGCGTCGAAGCACGGCGCACGGGACGAGGCCGTGCCCTGGTCCGAGGCCAGGACCGTCGCCGAGCGCGCCGCCCGGTCCGTGTCACGCCGGGAACCGGTCGGCGTCCCCCTCGAGGCGGCGCTCGGCCTGGTGCTCGCGACCCCCCTCACGGCGCTCACCGATCTGCCCTCCTTCGACACCTCGGCCATGGACGGTTGGGCGGTCGCGGGCCCCGGTCCCTGGGACGTGCGGGAGAAGGGGATCCTCGCCGGGCACGCCGAGCACGCGCCCCTCGGCGACGGCGAGGCCGTGCGGATCGCCACCGGAGCGCGCGTCCCGCCCGGTGCCACCGCGGTCCTGCGCAGCGAACACGGGCACACCGACGACAAGGGGCGACTGCAGGCCGGCCCCCGGGCCGGGGGCTCCGCTCGTGCCGGGGGGACCTCCACGCTCGTGCACGGTCAGGACATCCGGCCACGCGGGCAGGAGTGCCACAGCGGGGACCGACTGCTGCCGCTCGGTACCCAGGTCACCCCGGCCGTGCTCGGACTTGCCGCGGCCGCCGGGTACGACGACCTGACCGTGCTGCCCCGGCCGCGGGCCGAAGTCCTGGTCCTGGGCGACGAATTGCTGACGGAGGGACCGCCGAGGGACGGTCTCATCCGGGATGCGCTCGGTCCGATGCTGCCGCCGTGGCTGCGTGCCCTCGGCGCTGAGGTGGTGGCCGTCCGCAGGCTGGGGGACGACGCCGAAGCCCTGTACCGGGCGATCACGTCCTCGACGGCCGACCTGATCGTCACGACCGGGGGTACGGCCTCGGGCCCGGTGGACCATGTCCACCCCACCCTGCGCCGCGCCGGAGCCGAACTCCTTGTGGACGGGGTGAAGGTGCGCCCGGGCCACCCCATGCTCCTTGCACGCATGCATGAGGAGCAGCATCTGGTCGGCCTGCCCGGCAACCCCCTCGCGGCGGTGTCCGGACTGCTCACACTCGCCGAACCGCTGCTGCGCATTCTCCGGGGCCGGACGGAAGCGCAGCCGTGGACGCAGACGTTGACCGACTCCGTCCACGGCCATCCGCACGACACCCGGCTCATCCCCGTCGCGGTGCGCGGCGGTCACGCCGTGCCGCTCCACTACAACGGCCCGGCGATGCTGCGCGGTATCGCCGCAGCGGACGCACTCGCGGTCGTACCGCCGGGTGGCGCCCGGCCGGGTCAGGAACTGCAACTCCTCGAGCTGCCCCGGCCATGGGCGGGGTGAGCTCCGCCGGGTCCGTGAGCCGCGCCATGTCCGGTCGGTACCGAGAGGACGGCAGGGGTCCGAGGAATCCGGCAGGGGTCCGAGGAAAGGGGCATGTTTCACGTGAAACGTCCGATCCGGTCCTCCCCTCACGGGCCGACCGGACGAGCGCCTCGTCGCATCGGGTGAAATTCGGCGGCGGGGTCGTCCGGTGTCCGGTCCCCGAGCTCGGAAAACGGCTGCACGGGTCCTGGGCGGCTCACCCCGAGGAGTAGCGTCCCTTTCATGTACGCGATCACGATTCCTGAACCCGGTGGGCCCGAGGCGCTGGTGTGGACCGAGGTCCCTGATCCCGTCCCCGGTGAGGGTGAGGTGCTGGTCGAGGTGGTGGCCAGCGCCGTCAACCGCGCCGATGTCCTCCAGCGGCAGGGCTTCTACAACCCTCCGCCCGGTGCGTCCCCGTATCCCGGCCTCGAGTGCTCGGGGCGTGTCGCCGCGCTCGGCCCCGGCGTCTCGGGGTGGGCCGTCGGTGACGAGGTCTGCGCGCTGCTCGCCGGCGGCGGGTACGCCGAGAAGGTCGTCGTTCCGGCGGGGCAGCTGCTGCCGGTGCCGGACGGGCTCGATCTCCGCCAGGCGGCCGCGCTTCCCGAGGTGACCTGCACGGTCTGGTCGAACGTCTTCATGGTGGCCCATCTGCGCCCGGGCGAGACGCTGCTCGTGCACGGCGGTTCCAGCGGCATCGGCACGATGGCGATCCAGCTGGCCAAGGCGGTGGGTGCCAAGGTCGCGGTCACCGCGGGCAGCAAGGAGAAGCTGGAACGCTGCGCGGAACTCGGTGCGGACGTGCTGATCAACTACCGCGAGCAGGACTTCGTGGAGGAGATCCGGGAATCGACGGCAGGGGAGGGCGCGGACGTCATCCTCGACAACATGGGCGCGAAGTACCTCGACCGCAATGTCCAGGCGCTCGCCGTGAACGGGCGCCTGGCGATCATCGGCATGCAGGGTGGGGTCAAGGGCGAGCTGAACATCAACACGCTGCTGCGCAAGCAGGCGGCGATCACCGCGACCTCGCTGCGGGCGCGTCCGCTCGCCGAGAAGACGGCGATCGTTGCGGCGGTGCGTGAGCATGTCTGGCCGCTGATCGCCTCCGGCCACGTCCGCCCGGTCGTCGACCGGGAGATCCCGATGAACGACGCGGCCACGGCCCACCAGGTGCTGGAGGAGAGCGGCCACATCGGAAAGGTGCTGCTGGTGACGTCGTAGGCGGATGCGACGGTCATTCCCGGCGCATGCGCAGAGCCAGAAGCGCCAACGCCAGTCCGGCACCGACGAGGACCAGGCCGCTGCCGAGGGGCAGTATCTCCACCACGGGCTCCGAGGTGGCGGCCTCCCGGGCGAGGACGGCCGGGTTCTGTGAGGGAGCGGGGGAGGACGCGGCGGGGCCGATCGCTTCCGCGGTTGCGTCGGCGGACGGCAGGACATCCGGTGCCGTTGCGTCCGGGGTTGTGTCCATCGGACCGGCTGTCTCGTCCTGCGGTGCCGCGTCCGCTCGTCCGGGCCGCGCCCGTCCCACTCCTGCCTCGCTGCCCGCACGGGAGGCGCCGGGCGAGGGCCCGGTGGCGGGCAGGCGGGCGGCGGAGTGCCCGAAGGCGGGGGCACCGGCGGCGCCGGGCGGCGCCTTGCGCGCGGGGGCGGGCAGGAGGCCGAGCAGGGCCGACGTCCCGTTCGTGAGGGGGAACGCGCCGAGCGGCAAGGAGGGCATCGCGGGCCAGCGGCGTGCGGGGCCCGAGTCCTGGTGCCCGGACGGAGACACGGCGCCGATCAAGACGGAGTGCCCGTGCCCGGGGGCGTGGGGGACGGCTGCGGCGGACGTCGTCAGCCCCGTGGTGTGCGCGAGGGCGCCGGGCGGTGCAGCGGAGCCGCGGACGGGGTGAGTGGTTCGGGCGTCGTTCGCAGGCCGGTCGGCCGCGCCGGGGGACCCGGCACCGGGGGCGGACCGGACGGTGGACGAGGCGGCGGTCCGGTGGCCGTACGGAAGACCGGACCCGTTCCCGGGCAGAACGCCGTGGGCGGCGGATATCCACAGCAGGCCGGTCGTCATGAGGACCGGCGGCGCAACGGCCACACGGAGCGCGCGGAGCGTGGACGGCGTACACAGCCTTGGAGTCACCAGCGTGACCCCCTCCCGTGGTCGGGCGGCAAGATCAACGGCTTCAGCGTCACACGGACTTCGGACTCCGGCATCTCGGCCGCACGGCCCCGAGGCGGCGGAGCGCGGCCGGGACTCCCCCGGGCCGCCCTCTGCGGATGCCGCCATGGTGCTGCGCCACAACCCGCCGGCGATGCCGGAACGCGGCCCGGGACGGTGCCGGGCCGCCGCCGAAGGCGAGGCGCGCACCGGGTCCGTACCGGCCGGACGCCGGGCGGACGGGGGCCGAGGCGCCCGAAGGGGCGGGAGGGGATATCTGCCGGAGGCGGGACGCGCAGGGCAGCACGCCGCACCCGCTCGTCGGGGGAGGCGGGGCCGAACCGCTGAGCCGAATACACCCGTCCGGTGGAACGCGGGTGTCCGCCGCACGAGGACGGGCGATCCGGCCGGTCGTGGTCATCGGCGCGCCCGGGGCGCCGCACGGACCGGACCGTACGCGGCCGTCGCGACCGGAACCCCCGGGGGACGCCGTGCTCCGGCGGCACCGGGAGAGGGTGGATCACCCGCCACGGGGGGCACATGGCCGATGAGGTGTACGGGTGCGAGAGAATGGCCACATGGAGATGCCGAGGAACGACAGCTCGTCGGAGAACGCCCAGAAGATCCTGGTCGTGGGCCAGGACGGATTGGCTCTCGGCGGCACCGGGGACGACGGATCCCGCGAGGTCCCGGTGACGGAGATGGTGGAACAGCCGGCGAAGGTCATGCGCATCGGCAGCATGATCAAGCAGCTGCTGGAGGAGGTGCGCGCCGCTCCTCTGGACGAGGCGAGCCGGCAGCGGCTGAAGGAGATCCACGCCAGTTCCGTCAAGGAGCTGGAGGACGGCCTCGCCCCCGAACTCGTCGAGGAGCTCGAGCGGCTCTCACTGCCCTTCACGGACGAGGCGATCCCCAGCGACGCCGAGCTGCGTATCGCCCAGGCCCAGTTGGTCGGCTGGCTCGAGGGGCTCTTCCACGGGATCCAGACCACCCTGTTCGCCCAGCAGATGGCGGCGCGGGCCCAGCTCGAGCAGATGCGCCGCGCCCTCCCGCCGGGTGTGGGCTCCCCCGACGGCGAGGAGGACGCCCGCGCAGGCGGTCGTTCCGGGGGCCCGTACCTCTAGGCAGCCCAATCGTGCGAGGGGCCCGGCACCGCGCAGGTGCCGGGCCCCTTCGCCGTGGGTCAGAAGCGGATCGTGTGTCGGAAACGGATCACGACGGGTCGCCCGTCGACACGCTGAGCTCGATCTCCGGCATGTTCTTCGGGTCGACGTCCGTACCCGCGGAGGGGAACTGGTCCATGACCGTGCCCTCGCCGTAGGTGTTCTCGTCGTAGTCCTTGATCTTCATCCGCCAGCCTGCGGCCTGGAAACACGACTTCACGGTCTGGATGTTCTTGAACGCGAAGTCCGGCACCCGGATCTTCTTGTCGTCGTTGTACGACTCCTCCGGCTCCGTGCACTTCGTCGTGTCGATCGTCTTGGTCAGGTCCGGGCCCTTGTGGCCGGCGACCGCGCTCGAGGACGATCCGGTGGTACTGCTGCTGGGACCGCCACCCGTGTCGTCCCTGTTGCCGCCGTTCAGCGCCAGGGCCGTGATCAGGCCGGCTATGGCGACCAGGGCGACCACGACCGAGCCGATGATCACGCCACGGCCGCCCTTCTGCCCGCCCGAGCCGCCCCCGGGCACCCCCGAGTGCGGCGAGAGGTTGTACGGCGGCGGGGTGGAGGCGGACTGCTGGGGCGCGTACGCGGCGGTCTGCGGCGGGGCCTGGTAGCCGCCCTGCTGCGGGTAGCCGTACGCGGGCGGTGGCGTGCCGTAGGGGCCGGGCTGGTACGGCGTCTGCACCGGACCCGGCGGGGGCGGCGTCGCCCGGTCGACCGGGGGGAAGACCGCGGAGCTCACACCGGCGCCGTTGGACGTCCGGGCGCCCGGCACGATGCTCGGCGCGGCGGCCGTGAGGGACGCGGCCACGCGCAGGCACTCGTCGCGCATCGCCTCGGCGCTCGGGAAGCGTTCGTTGGGGTTCTTCCTCAGGGCCCGGGCGACCAGAGCGTCCACCGCGGGAGGCAGCGAGCGGTTGATCGACGAAGGAGCGACCGGCTCTTCCTGCACGTGCGCGTAGGCGATCGCCAGCGGTGAGTCCGCCTCGAACGGCAGCCGTCCGGTGACGAGCTGGAACAGCATGATGCCGACCGAGTACAGGTCGCTGCGCGCGTCGACGCCCCGGCCGAGGGCCTGCTCCGGGGACAGGTACTGAGGGGTGCCGACCACCATGCCCGTCTGCGTCATGGAGGTGACACCGGACTGCATGGCGCGGGCGATGCCGAAGTCCATGACCTTGACGACGTTCCGCTTCGTCACCATGACGTTGCCCGGCTTGATGTCCCGGTGCACCAGGCCCATCTCGTGGCTGATCTCCAGGGCCGCCAGCACGTCGGCGGTGACCTTCAGGGCCTTGTCGGCCGGCATCGCGCCGTGCCGGCGGACGTCCTCCTCGAGGACCGAGCCGAGCGGCTTGCCCTCGATGTACTCCATGACGATGTACGGGGTCGCCAGCCCTTCGAGCTCGTCCTCACCGGTGTCGAACACCGAGACGATGTTCGTGTGCGTGAGTTTCGCCACGGACTGCGCCTCGCGGCGGAACCGCTCACGGAAGGCCTGTTCGCGACCGAGTTCCGTGTGAAGCGTCTTGATCGCCACATTGCGGTCCAGCACGGTGTCGTAGGCGAGATGCACCGAGGCCATGCCACCCTCGCCGAGCAAGTCGCGCAGCTGGTAGCGGCCCCCGGCGACCGATCGCCCCGCATAGCGGCCCTGCGCGCCGTCCTGGCTCATCTTCAGCGTCCCCCATCGGCGCGGCGGCAGCGGCTGAATGTGCTCCCGCGGTCCGTGATCCCTGTTCGTATGTGTGGCGATCGACGCGGTTGTTCCGTGATCGACAGGCTCATTCCCGGCCAAGTCTGCCCCAGGGCAGTGACACGTCAAGCTCGGTGCCCGTTCCGTGACCGTACGCGAAAGAAGCGTCGCGCAAGCGTTACAGGCGTTGTACGGGCGGTACACGGGATTTGCACGTGGGACCGCGTGCACGGTTCCATGGTGGGTCCGTCTCGACTTCGTCCCGGACCGGCGCCTTGCGTGGAGCCTGTAGCGTGGCCCGTCGGAGACCGTGACAACCACCGCGCAGACCGCGGGCAGAAACGACGGCGAGGACTGATGGCACAGACGCAGCGCGCCCAGGGCCCGTCCGACCCCGAGGCGACTGGCGGCGGGATGTCGGACACACCGGACATGTGGGGCAACGGCGGGCTTGTGGGGGACGGTCGGTACCGGCTCACCCACAGACTCGGCCGGGGCGGCATGGCCGAGGTGTTCGCGGCCGAGGACGTGCGCCTCGGCCGGACCGTCGCGGTCAAGCTGCTCCGCTCCGATCTCGCCGAGGACCCGGTCGCCAAGGCCCGCTTCACCCGCGAGGCACAGTCGGTGGCCGGACTCAACCACCATGCGATCGTCGCCGTGTACGACTCCGGCGAGGACTTCGTCGGCGGGCAGCCGGTGCCGTACATCGTGATGGAGCTGGTCGAGGGCCGTACGATCCGCGATCTGCTGCTCAACGCCGAGGCACCCGGTTCCGAGCAGGCCCTGATCATCGTCTCGGGCGTCCTGGAGGCGCTGGCCTACTCGCATCAGCACGGCATCGTGCACCGCGACATCAAGCCCGCGAACGTGATCATCACCCACAACGGCGCCGTCAAGGTGATGGACTTCGGCATCGCCCGCGCCCTGCACGGGGCGTCCACGACGATGACGCAGACCGGCATGGTGATGGGCACGCCGCAGTACCTCTCGCCGGAGCAGGCGCTCGGCAAGGCCGTCGACCACCGGTCCGACCTGTACGCGACCGGCTGCCTCCTGTACGAACTGCTCGCGCTGCGCCCGCCGTTCATCGGCGAGACACCGCTGTCCGTGGTGTACCAGCACGTCCAGGACCTTCCGGTGCCGCCGTCCCGGATCTCGGAGGGCGCCGCGCCGCCGGAGCTGGACGGGCTCGTCATGCGCTCCCTCGCCAAGGAGCCGGACGACCGGTTCCAGACCGCCGAGGAGATGCGCGGCCTGGTCCAGTACGCGCTGCAGATGCTGTACGACCAGGGCAGCCACACGGGCACCTGGAACACCGGCCCGGTGGACATGCACGACGGCCGGCACACTCCGGCGGCGGGCTTCGCCGGCACCACGGTGATGCCGCACCCCGGTGAGCCCGGAACCACGCAGATCCCCCAGTCGATCATGCCCCCGGGGTACGGCGGCGGGGACGACGGCGGGTTCGAGGGCCACGGAAACAGGGGCAGCGGCCGCGGCAAGCTGTGGATCCTCGCCGTCCTCGCGGTCGTGGCCGTCGTGGCGGGCGTCGCGCTGGCGCTGAACACCACGAGCGGCGGCGGTGGCGGCAGCGGCACGACGGAGTCCCCGGCCGTCACACAGTCGCACGAGGAGAAGCAGCCCACCGAGCAGCAGTCGGACGATGCGACCGACCCGTCCACGAGCGACGGCTCGGACACGGGCAGCGGCTCGGACTACACGCCCTCCGATCCGCCCTCGCAGACCTACAGCCGGCCGCCGGCCCAGCCGTCCCAGACGCCGGACCAGCCGACCGACAACCCCACGGACACGACACCCTCCGGCGAGCCGACGGACACGCCCACGGACGGTGGCGGCGACCCGACGGGCCCGTCCGCGACGGACGGGGGCGCGGACGGCGGGGGCTCGCCGGCATCCTGACGGGTGTGCGGTCACGCCCGTGTCCGCCGGCGCCCCCGCACACCGGGGGTCAGTGTGTGAACGCCTCGCGCACCGCGTCGTAGGCGCGTGTCCACCACACAGCCAGGGCCGAGGCCGCCGGGAACTGCGCATCCGCGCGGCTGTCGCCGCGCTCGTAGTGCCAGCGCAGCATCCAGAAGTCGTTGAGCCGCTCCCACCACACCCGGTGCACGGCGGCGGCGAGCTCGCCGGGCGGCGCCCCGGCCGTGCGGCGGTACGCGCGTGCGTAGGCCCGGACCTTCGCGAGGTCGAGCGTGCCGACGGGGCGGACGAAGAAGATCGCCGCGGCGCGCACCGCCTCCTCGGCGCGCGGCTGGACGCCGAGCCGGTCCCAGTCGACGATCGCGGCGGGTGCGTCGCCCTGATAGAGCAGGTTGAACGGGTGGAAGTCGCCGTGCACCCAGCCCACCGCCCCGCCGCGCGGCGGACGCCGGTCCGTGTGCCGCTCCAGCAGCGTCCGCCGCTCCACCAGCCGGTGCCGGGCGAGTTCGTCGAAGGCCGTCACGGGACGGTGCCGGGTCACCCGGCACAGCAGATCGTCGATGAGCGCGAAGGTGTCGGCCGGGTCGGCGCTCTCCAGGGGTGAACCGGGCGCGCGGGACATGACCCGCTCCAGGCTCGCGTGCACCACCCCCAGCAGCGCACCCAGCCGCCCGCACTGCTCCGCGGTGAGCTGACCGCCGTGCCGATGCCGGCCGTCGATCCACGGGTGCAGGGCGTAGGCGCGGCCGCCGACGACCGCGACCGTACGGCCGTCGCGCCCGGTCAGCGGCGGTGCCACCGGGACCCCGAGGTCCGCCAGGCGCTGGGTGGCCCGGTGCTGGCGGGCGATCGACGCGGGGTCGGCGGTCTCGGGGTCGCAGTGGTGCTTGAGGAAGTAGCGGCCGCGTGTCGTGCGGAGCCGGTACCCGCCGTTGAGCAGTCCCTGGTCGACGGGGTCGCAGGCGAGCACGGATCCGGCACCGTATCGGCGGAGCAGGGCGCCCAGAGGGGGCGCATGCGACACGGGGGGTGGTACAGATGAGCGCGGCACGCGCCAGATGGTAGGCCACGAGCCGGACCCGCAAGCTGGGCCTTGTCACAGGCAGTCGTACTCGGTCACATGGAGTCCGCAAGGTGATCACGACCGTGGTGACCGAATGACCGGCGCTCCACCGGGCCGGTCCTCGGCGCCACCCCGATCGATGTCTTCCCGTGTTCCAGGTGAGCGGGATAACGTGCCGTTGTTCCGGCCCTCTGCAAGGCCCTGACCAGCGCTGTTCCCGACTTCCTCGATTTACTTGGAAATCCAAGCAAAATCCCAGGTCAGGAGGGGTTTCACAGAATTGTGGGGCACTGGGTAACGTGCCCTTTGCAGGGCGCTCGCCGGGGCACCTGTCACGTCTGTCGTTTCGAACGAGTCGCACCCACCCTGTGCGTCCGTGAGCTGCAGGCGAGCCGCTTCCATCGGCCCGGAACGGGCTGATGGGACCCCCAGGCACCCGGCGAACCCGGGGGCCGGACCGACGGAGGAGCACACGTGACCGTGGAGAGCACTGCCGCGCGCAAGCCGCGACGCAGCGCCGGAAGCAAGGCCGGCACCACCGGCACCAAGCGCACCAGCCGCACCACGCCCAAGAAGGGCGCCGACCCCGACCTCGTGCAGTTGCTGACAC
Organism: Streptomyces sp. HUAS TT11; assembly: GCF_051553595.1. Classification (NCBI taxonomy): domain Bacteria; kingdom Bacillati; phylum Actinomycetota; class Actinomycetes; order Kitasatosporales; family Streptomycetaceae; genus Streptomyces; species Streptomyces sp. HUAS TT11. The sequence goes on along the minus strand of NZ_CP196184.1, from coordinate 4,561,238 downwards.
CCGAGGGCGAGCGTGTCGAGAACCCCGAGTACGACCGCTATGTGGAGGGCATCACGCCCGACGAGCTGCGCGGTCTGTACCGGGACATGGTGCTGACCCGCCGCTTCGACGCGGAGGCGACCTCCCTGCAGCGCCAGGGCGAGCTGGGCCTGTGGGCCTCGCTGCTCGGCCAGGAGGCCGCCCAGATCGGTTCGGGCCGGGCCCTGAACGACGACGACTATGTCTTCCCGACCTACCGGGAGCACGGTGTCGCCTGGTGCCGTGGCGTCGACCCCACCAATCTGCTCGGCATGTTCCGCGGTGTGAACAACGGCGGCTGGGACCCGAACAGCAACAACTTCCACCTGTACACGATCGTCATCGGCTCGCAGACGCTGCACGCCACCGGCTACGCCATGGGCGTCGCCAAGGACGGCGCCGACTCGGCGGTGATCGCGTACTTCGGCGACGGCGCCTCCAGCCAGGGCGACGTGGCCGAGTCCTTCACCTTCTCCGCGGTCTACAACGCCCCGGTCGTGTTCTTCTGCCAGAACAACCAGTGGGCGATCTCCGAGCCCACCGAGAAGCAGACCCGTGTGCCGCTCTACCAGCGCGCCCAGGGCTTCGGCTTCCCGGGCGTGCGGGTCGACGGCAACGACGTCCTGGCCTGTCTCGCGGTCACCAAGTGGGCGCTGGAGCGGGCGCGCAACGGCGAGGGGCCGACCCTGGTCGAGGCGTTCACGTACCGCATGGGCGCGCACACGACCTCCGACGACCCGACCCGCTACCGCCACGACGACGAGCGGGCCGCCTGGGAGGCGAAGGACCCGATCGCCCGCCTGCGGACCTACCTCCTGGACTCCGGTCACGCGGACGAGGGATTCTTCGCGGAACTCGAGACCGAGAGCGAAGCGCTGGGAAGGCGAGTACGCGAGGCGGTCCGCGCCATGCCGGACCCGGACCACTTCGCCATCTTCGAGAACGTGTACGCGGACGGGCATGCGCTCGTCGACGAGGAGCGCGCCCAGTTCGCCGCCTACCAGGCGTCGTTCGCGGACGCAGAAGGGGGTCGGTGACATGGCGGAGAAGATGGCGCTGGCCAAGGCGATCAACGAATCGCTGCGCAAGGCCCTGGAGTCGGACCCGAAGGTCCTGGTGATGGGCGAGGACGTCGGCAAGCTCGGCGGTGTCTTCCGGGTCACCGACGGCCTGCAGAAGGACTTCGGCGAGGAGCGGGTCATCGACACCCCGCTCGCCGAGTCGGGCATCGTCGGCACGGCGATCGGCCTGGCCCTGCGCGGGTACCGGCCGGTGGTGGAGATCCAGTTCGACGGCTTCGTCTTCCCGGCGTACGACCAGATCGTCACGCAGCTGGCGAAGATGCACGCCCGCTCGCTCGGCAAGGTCAAGATGCCGGTCGTCGTGCGCATCCCCTACGGTGGCGGCATCGGCGCGGTCGAGCACCACAGCGAGTCCCCCGAGTCGCTGTTCGCCCATGTCGCGGGCCTGAAGATCGTCTCCCCTTCGAACGCCTCGGACGCCTACTGGATGATGCAGCAGGCGATCCAGAGCGACGACCCGGTGATCTTCTTCGAGCCGAAGCGGCGCTACTGGGACAAGGGCGAGGTGAACGTCGAGGCCATCCCCGGCCCGCTGCACAAGGCCCGTGTGGTGCGTGAGGGCACGGACCTGACGCTCGTCGCCTACGGGCCGATGGTGAAGGTGTGCCAGGAGGTCGCGGCCGCGGCCGAGGAGGAGGGCAAGTCCCTCGAGGTCCTCGATCTGCGCTCGGTCTCCCCGCTCGACTTCGACTCCGTCCAGGCGTCGGTGGAGAAGACCCGCCGCCTGGTCGTGGTGCACGAGGCCCCGGTGTTCTTCGGTTCGGGTGCGGAGATCGCCGCCCGTATCACCGAGCGGTGCTTCTACCACCTCGAGGCGCCCGTCCTGCGGGTCGGCGGCTATCACGCCCCGTACCCGCCGGCGCGGCTGGAGGAGGAGTACCTGCCGGGCCTGGACCGGGTGCTCGACGCAGTCGACCGCGCCCTGGCGTACTGAGGAGAGGGTCGTGACGACGATGACTGACGCGTCCGTTCGCGAGTTCAAGATGCCCGACGTGGGCGAGGGACTCACCGAGGCGGAGATCCTCAAGTGGTACGTGCAGCCCGGTGACACGGTCACCGACGGACAGGTCGTCTGCGAGGTGGAGACCGCGAAGGCGGCCGTGGAGCTGCCCATCCCGTACGACGGAGTGGTGCGCGAACTCCGCTTCCCCGAGGGCACCACGGTCGACGTCGGCACCGCGATCATCGCGGTCGACGTGACCGGGGGCGCCCCGGCCGAGGAGGCTCCGGCGCCCGCCGAGGAGGCCCCGGCCGAGGAGCCCGAGCGGCAGGGGCGCCAGCCGGTCCTCGTGGGGTACGGCGTCGCCGAGTCCTCCACCCGGCGCAGGCCCCGCAAGACCGCAGCGCCCGCCGAGGAGGCCCTCCAGGCGGCCACGGCGCTGCAGAGCGAGCTGAACGGGCACGGCGGCACGCAGGCGGTCGACCGCCCGCTCGCGAAGCCTCCGGTGCGCAAGCTCGCCAAGGATCTGGGCGTCGACCTGGCGTCGGTGCGGCCGTCGGGTCCGGACGGGATCATCACCCGCGAGGACGTGCACGCCGCCGTGGCGTCCGTACCGGCCCCCGCGGTGCCCGCGGCCGTCGAGGCACCGGCCGCCGCGCCGGCGCCGGCGCCCGCGGTGACGTACGACGGCGCCCGGGAGACCCGTATCCCGGTCAAGGGCGTCCGCAAGGCCATCGCACAGGCGATGGTCGGCTCGGCCTTCACCGCCCCGCACGTCACGGAGTTCGTGACGGTCGACGTGACGCGGACGATGAAGCTGGTCGAGGAGCTCAAGCAGGACAAGGACATGCAGGGGCTCCGGGTCAACCCGCTGCTCCTCATCGCCAAGGCCCTGCTCGTGGCGATCAGGCGCAACCCGGACGTCAACGCGTCCTGGGACGAGGCCAACCAGGAGATCGTGCGCAAGCACTATGTGAACCTGGGCATCGCGGCGGCGACCCCGCGCGGTCTGATCGTGCCGAACATCAAGGACGCGCACGACAAGACGCTCCCGCAGCTGGCCGAGGCGCTGGGCGAGCTGGTGGCGACGGCCCGCGAGGGCAGGACGTCCCCGGCCGCGATGCAGGGCGGCACGGTCACCATCACGAACGTGGGCGTGTTCGGCGTCGACACCGGCACGCCGATCCTCAACCCGGGCGAGTCGGCGATCCTCGCGGTCGGGGCGATCAAGCTCCAGCCGTGGGTCCACAAGGGCAAGGTCAAGCCCCGCCAGGTCACCACCCTGGCCCTCAGCTTCGACCACCGCCTGGTCGACGGCGAGCTGGGCTCGAAGGTCCTCGCGGATGTGGCGGCCGTCCTCGAGCAGCCCAAGCGCCTGATCACCTGGGGCTAGTCCCCGGGGCACTTCCGCACTCCATGTACGCGAAACACAGGCGAAGGGGCCCGGCCGCGGGAGTGCGGCCGGGCCCCTTCGTGCCGTGTGCGGTGAAGGTCAGACGGCGAAGCCGTAGTTCAGGAGCTTCTTCGCGTCCGCGGTGCGGTTGGCGACCGAGGAGGACGCCAGGACCGTGCCGATGACCGTCTTGCCGTTGCGGGTCGCGGCGAAGACCAGGCAGTACTTGGCCTGCGGGCCGGAGCCCGTCTTGACGCCGATGGCGCCGCTGTAGGTGCCGAGCAGCGGGTTGGTGTTGGTCCAGGTGTAGTAGCGGTAGCCGCCGCTCTTGGTGGTCACCTTCTGCTTCGTGGACTTCGTCTTCACGACGGCGCGGAAGGTGGAGCTCTTCATGGCGCTGCTCGCGATCTTGGTGAGGTCGCGGGGCGTGGAGTAGTTGCTGCCCTTGCCGATGCCGTCGAACGAATCGAAGTGCGTGTTCTTCAGGCCGAGGCTCTTGGCGGAACTGTTCATCTTGCCGATGAACGACTTCACGCGCGCGGCTCGCGTCGAGCCGGTGCCGAACTTGTCGGCGAGCGCGTAGGCGGCGTCGCAGCCCGAGGGCAGCATCAGCCCGTACAGCAGCTGGCGGACGGTGACCTTGTCACCCACGATCAGGTGGGCGGACGAGGCGTTGTTGGCGACGATGTAGTCGCTGTACGCCTTCTGGATCGTGACCTTCGTGTCCAGGTTCAGGTGCGGCTGTGCCAGCACCACCTTCGCCGTCATGATCTTGGTGGTGGAACCGGTGGACAGCCGGGTGTCGGCCGCCTTGGTGAACAGCGTCTTGCCGCTGCCGTTGTTCATCACGAACCCGCCCTTGGCGGTGATCGAGGGCTTCGTGACGGCCTGCGCGGGCGCCGCGGTGAGAGCTCCGGTGGTGAGCACGGCACCGGTGGTGATCACTGCCGCTACGGCCCTGCGAACTCGCGTGCCCTTAATGCCGGTAATCAAGTCAAACGCTCCGATTGCGTCTTTGATGCCTCAGAAAACATCCAAATGCCCCTGGAGGACGGCCAGATGGCAAGGCCGCCTTCTCGTGAGACTCGTAAGTGGGTCAGATGGATGTGCGGTTGGCGGGGGGATTTTTCGGATGGGGGCGCCGTCCGCATGATGGACGTCCATCGGCATGTGTACGCGTTGTATCTATGATGTGCGCATGCCTTCAGCCCCGTCCGCCGCGCCGGCGCCCGAGAAGCCGTCCGTCAAGCAGCCGCCCGCCGCCGACCGTGTGTACGCCCACGTCAAGAAGGGTGTCCTGGAGCGCCGTTACGAGGGCGGGACGCTGCTCACCGAGGGCGAGCTCGCCGAGGCGGTCGGCGTCTCGAGGACCCCGGTGCGGGAGGCGCTGCTGCGGCTGGAGGTCGAGGGACTGATCAGGCTCTACCCGAAGAAGGGGGCCCTCGTCCTGCCCGTCTCCGCCCAGGAGATCGCGGACGTGGTCGAGACACGCCAGCTCGTCGAGGAGCACGCGGCCCGCAAGGCCGTGCCCGCCCCGGCCGGCCTGATCACCCGCCTGGAGGAACTGCTCGCCCGTCAGAAGGAGCAGGCCGCCGCCGGCGACCTGGCCGCAGCCGCGGTCACGGACCGCGCCTTCCACGCAGAGATCGTGCGCAGCGGCGGCAACGAGATCCTCTCCCGTCTGTACGACCAACTGCGCGACCGCCAGCTGCGGATGGGGGTCGCGGTCATGCACTCGCACCCCGACCGGATCGCCAAGACGCTCACCGAGCACGAGGAGATCCTGGACGCCCTGCGGTCCGGCGACGCCGCGGCGGCCGTCGACATCGTCCACCGCCACGTCAGCTGGTTCTCCCACCTCGCACGGGGTGAGGTGCGATGAGTTCCCGCTCCGTGGGCGCCCGAACCGCGTCGCTGCCCGGCGATCCGCCGGGCGGCCGTCGTGCCGTGGCCGTGTGGGCCGTCGGTGTCTCGGTCTACTTCGTCGCCGTCATCTTCCGCACGTCCCTCGGCGTGGCCGGACTCGACGCCGCGGACCGTTTCCATGTGGGCGCTTCGGCCCTGTCGACCTTCTCCATCCTGCAACTCCTCGTCTACGCGGGCATGCAGATACCCGTCGGCCTGCTGGTGGACCGGCTGGGCACCAAGAAGGTGCTGGCCATCGGGGTCGTCCTGTTCACGGCCGGCCAGGTGGGGTTCGCCCTCTCCCCGTCGTACGGCATGGCGCTCGCCTCGCGTGCGCTGCTCGGCTGCGGCGACGCCATGACCTTCATCAGCGTCCTGCGGCTCGGCACCCGCTGGTTCCCGGCCCGGCGCGGTCCCCTGGTCGCCCAGCTCGCGGGTCTGGTGGGCATGGCGGGCAACCTGGTCTCGACCCTGGTGCTGGCCCGGCTGCTGCACGGGGTGGGCTGGACCGCGGCGTTCGGCGGCAGCGCGCTCGCCGGAGCGGTCGTCTTCGTGCTGCTTCTGGTCTTCCTCAGGGACCACCCCGAGGGGTACGAGCCGGAGCCGTTCCCGCACCACGGCTCGGCTTACGTGCGGCGGCAGATCGTCGCGTCCTGGAAGGAGCCGGGCACCCGCCTCGGCATGTGGGTCCACTTCACGACGCAGTTCCCGGCGATGGTGTTCCTGCTGCTGTGGGGCCTGCCGTTCCTGGTCGAGGCCCAGGGCCTGTCCAGGGCGACGGCCGGTGACCTGCTGACGCTCGTGGTGCTGTCGAACATGGTGGTCGGACTGGTCTACGGGCAGATCGTCGCCCGGCACCACGCGGCACGGCTGCCGCTGGCGCTCGGGACGGTCGGCGCCACGGCGGCCGTCTGGGCGGCGACGCTCGCCTACCCGGGCCCGCACGCGCCGACGTGGCTGCTGATCGTGCTGTGCACGGTGCTCGGGGCCTGCGGCCCGGCCTCCATGCTCGGCTTCGACTTCGCCCGCCCGGCGAACCCGCCGGAGCGTCAGGGCACGGCCTCCGGCATCACCAACATGGGCGGTTTCGTGGCCTCCATGACGACGCTGCTGGCGATCGGTGTGCTCCTGGACGCCACCGGCGACAACTACACCGTGGCGTTCTGCACGGTGTTCGTCCTCCAGGCGCTGGGGCTCAGCCAGATCCTGCGGTTGCGCGAACAGGCGGCGCGCCGGGAGCGCGAGCGGCTGGTGGCGAGCCGGGTGGAGACGGTGCACGTACCGGCCTAGGTGTGCTGTCCGGGCCGGTCGGTCACGCGGCCGGCCGGTGATCGGCCGCCGGTGCCGGGGCGCGGGCGGCGCGGACGCCGCCCGCTCGCGGAACGTCCCGTCAGCGGTGCGGGCGGTCCAGGCCCAGCACCCGGTCCTTCAGCGCCGGGAACTGGTCCCGGGTGGTCGCGACCTTCGCCGGGTCGAACTCCACCGTGAGGATCTCCTCGTCGGCCCCCGCCTCCCCGAGGACCTCGCCCCAGGGATCCACCACGATCGAGTGACCCGCCTGCGGAACCCCGGCGTGCGTGCCGGCCGTTCCGCAGGCGAGGACGTACGCCTGGTTCTCGACCGCCCGCGCCTGTGCCAGCAGCGTCCAGTGGGACCGGCGGCGCTCGGGCCATCCCGCGGGGATCACCAGCGTCTCGGCCCCCGCGTCCACGAGCGAGCGGAACAGCTCGGGGAAGCGCAGGTCGTAGCAGGTGGCCACGCCGAGCGTCGTCTCCGGCAGACGCACCGTCACCGTCTCGGTGCCCGCGCCCATCAGCACGGCCTCGCCCTTGTCGAAGCCGAAGCGGTGGATCTTGCGGTAGAAGGCGGCCGGCTCACCGGAGGGGGAGAAGACGAGCGAGGTGTTGTACAGGGGGCCGTCGTCCGCGCCGCCCGCGGACGCGCCCCGCTCCGGGATCGACCCGGCGTGCAGCCACACGCCCGCGTCCCTCGCCGCCTCGGCCATCGCCTCGTACGTCGGCCCCCGGAGCGGCTCGGCCTCGGTTCCGAACCGCTCGTAGGCGAACGCCCCGGTCGTCCACAGCTCGGGCAGCACCACCAGATCGACTCCGGCTTGATCGCGCACCAGAGCCGCGGCGCGACGGCGACGCGAATCGACCGATTCGTCGTCGTCTACCCGGAATTGGATGAGGGAGGCGCGCACACTACCACCGTCCTGGCATTCGAGCCGTCTCTTCGGGCCTACGATCGTCACACGAAAGCACTGCCGGGGTGCCTCACAGCAGCGTAACTTAACGTTCCGAGACACCCGCCGACAGTCGCCGCCCGTCGACACTGCCGCACCAACCGCCCGTGCACCGACCGCCCGAGGGGTCCCGTTCCGTGAGTCTGCATCCCACTCTCCAGCCCTACGCCGACGCTTGGACCCACTCCATCGAAGCGATATCCGAACTGGTTCAGCCGCTGGTCGAAGGCGAATGGAACCGCAGGACCCCCTGCCCCGGCTGGTCGGTGCGCGACATCGTCTCCCATGTGATCGGCATGGACTGCGAGATGCTCGGCGACCCGCGGCCGATCCACACGCTCCCGCGCGACCTGTTCCACGTCACGAACGAGCACCAGCGCTACATGGAGATGCAGGTCGACGTCCGCCGCCATCACACGGCACCGGAGATGACCTCCGAGCTGGAGTACACGATCATCCGCCGCAACCGTCAGCTGCGGAACGAGACACGGGACCCGGGGGCCAAGGTGCGCGGTCCGCTCGGCACCGAGCAGACCCTCGAAGAGGCCATGCGGTACCGCGCGTTCGACGTATGGGTGCACGAGCAGGACCTGCGGGCGGCCCTCGGCCGGCCGGGGAACCTGGACTCGCCCGGCGCGTACATCACGCGGGACGAACTGCTGGCCGCACTGCCGAAGGTGGTCGAGGAGGCCGGGGCGCCCGCCGGTTCGGCGACCGTCTTCGACGTCCACGGCCCCGTCGAGTTCCTGCGGACGGTCCGGCTCGACGCGGAGGGCCGCGGCTCGATCGACGGCGCGCCCTCCCTCGGCCCCGCGGTGTCGCTCACGCTCGACTGGGAGACCTATGTCCGACTCGCCTGCGGTCGCGTCCCCGCGGACGTCGTGGCGGACCGCATCAAGGCCGAGGGGGACCCGGAACTCACGGCGGCGATCTTCCTGGCGTTCGCGGTGACGAAGTGAGGCAGGGGGGCCGGCCCTGAAGGGGGCCGGTTCCCGGGCAGGCCGCAGGAGGGCACCGGACCGACCCGGTGCCGTCCGTCCGTCCCGGCAGCACCCTGCGGCCGGACCGCTCAGTCCTCCTCGCGCTCCTTCTCGGCCAGGTGGATCACGCACACGGCCACCGCGATCAGCAGGGCCGGGTCCAGGTCCTCGCGCACGATGTCGACGCCGTACGTCTCCCGGACGTGCAGCCAGCGGCGGGAGATCTGCGCGAGCAGCTCCTCGTCGTAGTCGATGGCGAACTCGCGGTCGAGGATCTTGCCGCTGACGTCGAGTTCCGAGCCGTCCGCCAGCGAGACGCGGTAGTGGTTGCGCAGCAGGGACAGCCGCTTGCGCTTGATCCTGGCCAGCGGTTCGCCGTCACGTTCGATGATCATCGTGTCGCGCAGGGCGAACATCTTCTGGTGGATGTCGATCAGGACCCGCCCCTGCGTGTCCTTCAGTTCGAAGGTGTCCCGCAGTCGCATCGCCTTGCCGTCGACCAGGAAGACCTTGTTGCCGTGCTGGTCCTCGATCCAGTAGTCGTCACCGAAGCCGAGGAGCCGGTCGCGTACGAGGAATCTCATACGAGAAGGGCTTCCCCCGTGGCCGGTCCGAAACGCCGCCGGTAGGCCGACGGGCTGAGTCCGGTCTCGCGCCGGAGACGTGCCCGCAGGTTGGCGGCCGTGCCGAGGCCGCTGCGCGTCGCGACCACGTCAAGCCGCGCCTCCCCCCGTTCGATCAGCCGGCAGGCGAGGGCGACACGCTCGCCGGTCAGCCAGGCCAGCGGAGTGGTGCCCAGCTGGGCGCGGAAGCGGCGGTGCAGGGTGGCGGTGCTCACCGCGGCGCGCGCCGCGAGGCCGGCGACGGTGAGCGGTTCGGCCAGATGTTCCTGCGTCCAGGCCAGAAGCGGTGCCAGCGACTCGTCCGGCACCTCGGGCACCGGCCGCTCCACGAACTGCCGCTGTCCGCCGTCGCGGTGCGCCGCGAAGACCAGCCGGCGGGATACGGCGTTGGCGACCTCGGCTCCGTGGTCGCGGCGCACGACGTGCAGCGCGAGGTCCAGGGCCGACGCGCTGCCGGAGGCGGTGAGGATGTCGCCGTCGTCCACGAAGAGCACGTCCGGCTCCAACTCGACCTGGGGGAACCGCGCCCGGAACGACGCGCCCCACATCCAGTGGCAGGCCGCGCGCCGCCCGTCGAGCAGCCCGGCCTCGGCGAGGGTGAAGGCGCCGGAGCAGAAACCGATCAGCCGTGCTCCCCGTGCGTGCGCCCCGCGTACGGCGTCCAGGACCTCCGGCGAGCGCGGGGTGTCGGTGTCGGGCCGGTTCGGCACGATCAGTGTGTCCGCGTCGTCGACGGCCTCGAGGCCCGCGACGCCGGTCAGTGAGAAGAAGCCGTCCCGCATCCGGGTCGTCGGCGCCGCCGCGCACAACCGGAAGTCGTAGAGCCTGCGGCCCAGCTCGGGCCGCTCGAGCCCGAAGACCTCGATGGCGCAGCTCATCTCGAAGGGGTTCGAGTTCTCGTCCACGACCAGGACGACCCGGTGCACGGACGACGCCTGAGAGGATCCTTGCGGCATATGCGATTTCTAGCACTCGTGCGGGCCGGGGAACACCCGCACGATGGCGGCATGGAACCCAAGGAACCCGTCTCCCTCGCCGCGGCCCTCGCCTCCTTCACCGAGCTGTGGAGCCCGCGCATCGTCACCGCCGTCAACGACTACGACGTCCGCGTCGCCAAGGTCGAGGGCGAGCACCTCTGGCACACGCACGACCACACCGACGAGTTCTTCCTCGTCCTGGACGGCGAACTGAGCATCGCGCTGCGCGAGCCGGCCGGCGAGCGCACTGTCACGCTGCCCCGGGGCTCGGTCTTCACCGTCCCCCGGGGTACGGCGCACAAGCCGTCCGCCCCCGCCGGCGCCTCCATCCTCATGTTCGAGCCGACCGGGACCGTGACGGTCGGCGACCGCCACGAGGAGATCCCCGGCCATGTGGACGCGACCACGGGGCACCCGCTGGCCCGATGAGTCCCAGGGCCGGCGGCCCTGGCCCTGGTGACGCCGACGAGTCCCCCGCCGGACCGCGGGGGACTCGCCCGGACACCGCGAGTGGGGCCACCGGCGGAGCCCGGGGCCGGGACAGGGCCTACCGATAGCCCTGCTGCGTGTCGTCATCGTCGTCGTCCCACGACGTGCGACCGTCACCGCGCTCACGGCGCAGGTCGGGGTCCGAGGCGTCGGACCCGCCCGGGTCCTGCTCGTGCCCGTCCCGGTCGCGCGACCCTTCGCCGGAGATCTCGCCGTACTCGCGTGCGCGGTCCCGGCGGGGCATCTGGTCGTCGATGTCTCGTGGCATGGAACTGCTCCCTTGCGATGACCCCCCTGTCTGGGTCGAGCATCTCCCGGTGACCGCACGACCGCATCCGGTGGACGGGCGTGTACGCACGGTCACCGAAGTTGTCCACAGGCTCCGCGGTGATCTCGCCCCGGATGGCACTCTTGACCCATGAACCACTCCGCACCGCGTCGCGTCCGTGTCCGTGCCCCCGAGCTGATCGGCAAGGGTGGCTGGCTGAACACGGGCGGTGAGCAGTACACCCTCGCCGACCTGCGAGGACGTATCGTCATCCTCGATTTCTGGACGTTCTGCTGCATCAACTGCCTGCACGTCCTGGACGAGCTGCGCGAGCTGGAGGAGAAGCATCGCGACACCGTGGTGATCATCGGCGTGCACTCCCCGAAGTTCGTCCACGAGGCGGAGCACCAGGCGGTGGTGGACGCCGTCGAGCGGTACGGAGTGGAGCACCCCGTCCTCGACGACCCCGAACTCGCCACGTGGAAGCAGTACGCCGTCCGCGCGTGGCCGACGCTCGTGGTCATCGACCCCGAGGGCTATGTGGTCGCCCAGCACGCGGGGGAGGGGCATGCGCACGCGATAGCGCGGCTCGTTGCCGAGCTGGAGGAGGAGCACGCGGCCAAGGGCACCCTGCGCCGCGGCGACGGGCCGTACGTGGCGCCGGAGCCCAGCCCCACATCCCTGCGCTTCCCGGGCAAGGCGCTTCTGCTGCCGTCCGGGACGTTCCTGGTCAGCGACACCACCCGGCACCAGCTGGTGGAGCTGGCTGCGGACGGGGAGGAGGTCGTCCGCCGGATCGGGTCGGGCGCGCGGGGCTTCGCGGACGGCCCGGCGGATGCGGCGGCCTTCAGCGAACCGCAGGGACTCGCGCTGCTGGACGACGGGGCGGTGGTCGTCGCCGACACCGTGAACCACGCGCTGCGCCGACTGGACCTGGCGACCGGCGAGGTCACCACCCTGGCGGGCACCGGCAGGCAGTGGTGGCAGGGTTCGCCCACGTCCGGTCCCGCCCGGGAGGTGGACCTCTCCTCACCGTGGGACGTGGCGGTCTTCGGCGGCCGGGTCTGGATCGCGATGGCCGGTGTGCACCAACTGTGGACGTACGACCCGGAGTCGGCCTCGGTCGCGGTGGCGGCCGGGACCACCAACGAGGGGCTGGTGGACGGCCCGGGCGACGAGGCCTGGTTCGCCCAGCCCTCCGGGCTCGCGGTCTCCACCGACGGGGAGCGGCTGTGGCTGGCGGACTCCGAGACGAGCGCCCTGCGCTGGGTGGACCGGGACGGCGCGGTCCGCACGGCCGTCGGCACGGGGCTCTTCGACTTCGGGCACCGCGACGGCGCGGCGGAGCAGGCGCTGCTCCAGCACCCGTTGGGCGTGACCGCCCTGCCGGACGGCTCGGTGGCGGTCAGCGACACCTACAACCACGCCCTGCGTCGCTACGATCCGGCCACCGGCGAGGTGAGCACGCTGGCGACGGATCTGCGGGAGCCCTCGGACGCGGTGCTCGTCGGCGAGGACATCGTGGTCGTGGAGTCGGCCCGCCACCGGCTGACCCGGCTGCGGCTGCCCGAGGAGGCGGTCCAGGTCGCCTCGGTCGCCCACCGCACCCAGCGGGCGGCGACCGAGGTGGCGCCGGGCGGGCTGCGGCTGGATGTGATCTTCCAGGCTCCGGCCGGTCAGAAGCTCGACACCCGCTACGGCCCCTCGACCCGGCTGCTGGTCTCCTCGACCCCGCCCGAGCTGCTGCTCAAGGGCGAGGGAGCGGACACGGACCTCTCGCGTGAGCTGGAGCTGAACCCGGCCGTGTCCGAGGGCGTCCTGCACGTCTCGGCGATGGCCGCGTCCTGCGACGACGATCCCGCCAACGAGTACCCGGCGTGCCACGTCCACCAGCAGGACTGGGGAGTCCCCGTCCGTCTGACACAGGGCGGAGCGGAGCGGCTTCCCCTGGTGCTGGCGGGCATGGACGCGGAGTAGTACCCGACGGGCCGGGCGGGTCCGGGGTCAGAGCCCGTACCCGTCCCGGGGGTGGTGCCGCTCCTCCTCGACGACCGGTGGCGGCACCACGACCCGCCTGCGGCGGTAGATGCTGCTGAACGTGGCCACCCCTATCAGGCCGACGATCATGCAGATGACTCCGACCAGTTGAAGGTCGACGCCCTGCATGTGCCAGTCGGTCGCGAACGCGAGGATGGCCCCCACGGCGATCAGGATGATGCATCCGCCCAGGCCCATGTCTCCTGCCCTCCCTGCGGGGCCGGCCCTTCCGGCCCCGGACCCGGGTACCCGGGTCCGGGGTGGGCATGCGCGGCGGCGGGCGCGGCTCCGTTCCTCACCCCTCCAGGAACGCCACCAGCGCGTTCGCCAGCATGTGGGGGTCGTCCGCGCCGCACAACTCGCGGGTGCTGTGCATGGACAGGATCGCCGCGCCGATGTCGACGGTGCGGATGCCGTGGCGGGCCGCGGTGATGGGGCCGATGGTCGTGCCGCAGGGCATCGAGTTGTTCGACACGAAGGACTGGAAGGGCACGTTCGCCTTCTCGCAGGCCGCGGCGAAGACGGCCCGGCCCGAACCGTCCGTGGCGTAGCGGTTGTTGACGTTCACCTTGAGGATGGGGCCGCCGTTGGCGCGGGGGTGGTGGGTCGGGTCGTGCCGCTCCGCGTAGTTGGGGTGGACGGCGTGCCCGGTGTCGGAGGACAGGCAGACCGAGCCGGCGAAGGCACGGGCCCGGTCCTCGTACGTGCCGCCGCGGGCGAACACCGAGCGCTCCAGCACCGATCCGAGCAGCGGGCCGTCGGCACCCGTGTCCGACTGGGAGCCGTTCTCCTCGTGGTCGAAGGCCGCGAGCACCGGGATGTACGACAGCCCGGCGTCGGAGGCGGCCACGCCCGCCAGTGCCGCGGTGGCCGCGTGCACCGACAGCAGGTTGTCCATGCGCGGCCCCGCCACCAGGTCCTTGTCGCGGCCCAGGTAGGCCGGCGGCTCGACGGAGTGGGTCATCAGGTCCCAGCCCGTCACCTCGCCCGCGGCCAGGCCGAACTCCTCCTCCAGGAAGGCGATCAGGTCCCCGTCCCGCACGTCGTCGGCCAGACCCCAGACGGGCTGGAGGTGGCGCTGCTTGTCGAGCTTCAGCCCGTCGGCGGAGACCGAGCGGTCCAGGTGGATGGCCAGCTGCGGCACGCGCAGCAGCGGTCTGTCGACGTTCACCAGGCGGGTGGAGCCGTCGCGCAGGGACAGCCGGCCCGAGAGGCCGAGGTCGCGGTCCAGCCAGGAGTTGAGCAGGGGGCCGCCGTAGATCTCCACGGCGATCTGCCGCCAGCCGTGCGCACCGCTGTCCGGCCGCGGCTTCACCCGAAGGTTCGGGGAGTCGGTGTGCGCGCCCATGATCCGGAACGGCGTGTGGGCTTCGGCACCCTCGGGGACGTACCACGCGATGATCGCGCCCCCGCGCAGCACGTACCTGCCGCCGCTCGTACCGTCCCACGCATCCGTCTCGGCGACCTGGCGGAAGCCCGCCTTCTCCAGCCGCTCGGCGGCGTGCGCCACGGCGTGGTACGGCGATGGGCTCGCCGCCAGGAAGGACATGAGGTCGTCGGTGTGGCCGCGGTCGAAGCGGAGGCTTGTGCTCATGTGTTCACCTTAACGACGGACGAGGGCCCGCTCCCGGTGATCGGGAGCGGGCCCTCGTAAGGGGGATGTGGAGAGTCGGGGTTCCGGACGGGCCGGAGCGCCTGCGGGCCCGCGCGGACGCCGCGGGCGACGGGACCGGGCCGGCGGCGTCCTAGAAGGCGGCCTCGTCCAGCTCCATGAGGTCCAGGTCCACGCCTTCGGCCACCTTGCGGGCCAGCGTCACGCCCGGCAGGACGTTGGCCGCGAAGAACTTCGCCGCCGCGATCTTGCCGGTGTAGAACGCCTTGTCCCTCGTGGAGGCCGTCTGAAGCTTCTCGGCGGCGACCGAGGCACCCCTCAGCAGGAGGTAGCCGACGATGACGTCGCCGGAGGCCAGCAGCAGGCGGGTGGTGTTGAGCCCCACCTTGTAGATGTTCTTGACGTCCTTCTCGGTGGCGGCGAGGTCGGTCAGCATCAGGCCGACGATGGCCTCCAGCTCGACGGCCGCCTTGGCCAGGTGCTCGCGGGCACCTGCCAGATCCTCGCCACCCGTGCCGAGTGCCAGGAACTTCTTGATGTCCTCGGCGAGGGAGTTCAGTGCCGCGCCCTGGTTGCGGACGATCTTCCGGAAGAAGAAGTCCTGGCCCTGGATGGCGGTGGTGCCCTCGTACAGGGTGTCGATCTTGGCGTCGCGGATGTACTGCTCGATCGGGTACTCCTGCAGGAAGCCGGAGCCGCCGAAGGTCTGCAGGGACTGGGCGAGCTGCTCGTAGCCCTTCTCGGAGCCGTATCCCTTGACGATCGGCAGGAGCAGGTCGTTCAGGGCGTGCTCGGCGGAGGCGTCCTCGCCGTTCGCCTCCTTGACCGCGATCGCGTCCTGGACGGAGGCGGTGTGCAGGACGAGGGCGCGCATGCCCTCCGCGTAGGCCTTCTGCGTCATCAGCGAGCGGCGCACGTCGGGGTGGTGCGTGATGGTGACCTTGGGCGCGGCCTTGTCCATGAAGTTGGCCAGATCCGTACCCTGCACGCGCTCCTTGGCGTACTCGAGCGCGTTCAGGTAGCCGGTGGACAGCGTGGAGATCGCCTTCGTGCCGACCATCATGCGGGCGAACTCGATGATGCGGAACATCTGGCGGATGCCGTCGTGCTTGTCGCCGATCAGCCAGCCCTTGGCCGGGTGGCGGTCGCCGAAGGTCATCTCGCAGGTGTTGGAGGCCTTCAGGCCCATCTTGTGCTCGACGTTGGTGGCGTACACGCCGTTGCGCTCGCCCAACTCGCCGGTCTCGAAGTCGAAGAGGTACTTCGGGACGAGGAAGAGGGACAGACCCTTGGTGCCGGGGCCGGCACCCTCGGGACGGGCGAGGACGTAGTGGAGGATGTTCTCCTCCATGTCGTGCTCACCGGAGGTGATGAACCGCTTCACGCCCTCGATGTGCCAGGAGCCGTCCTCCTGCTGGACGGCCTTGGCCCGCCCGGCGCCCACGTCCGAGCCGGCGTCCGGCTCGGTGAGCACCATGGTGGAGCCCCAGGTCCTGTCGACGGCGATCCGGGCGATCTTCTTCTGGACCTCGTTGCCCTCCTCGAAGAGGATGCGGGCGAACGCCGGGCCGGAGGAGTACATCCAGATCGCCGGGTTCGAGCCGAGGACCAGCTCCGCGTACGACCAGATCAGCGACGGAGGGGTGGCGGTGCCGCCGATCTCCTCCGGCAGTCCGAGGCGCCAGTACTCGGCGTCCATGAAGGCTTTGTAGCTCTTCTTGAAGGACGCCGGGACGGGCGCGGTGTTCGTCTCGGGATCGAAGACCGGCGGGTTGCGGTCGGCGTCGATGAAGGACTCCGCCAGCTCGTTCTCGGACAGGCGGGTGAGCTCCGCGAGGACGCTCTTGGCGGTGTCCGGGTCCATCTCCGCGAACGGACCGGTGCCGTACAGCTTGTCGCGCCCGAGCACCTCGAAGAGGTTGAACTCGATGTCGCGGAGATTCGACTTGTAGTGCCCCATGGCGACGGCTCCGTAGCGGGATCGGCGAGGCACTGTCTCCTCGCATCTGGTTCACATACCAACTAGTAGCTCCGATGATGCTACCCGTCGGTAATAAGAATCAACCCCTCATGGCCCTGATGTGGCCCACTACTCTTTGGGGCATGTACGGCTACCAGAACACGGGCGCGCAGCAGCAGTACGCCTCGGCGCAGCAGCAGATGCCCGGGCAGCAGATGCCGGGCGGGCAGATGCCCGGCGGGTACGGCCAGCAGCCCCCGCTGTACCCCGAGCCGTCCCCGCCGTCGCTCGCGGACGCGGTCCGGGCGTTCACCACCGGATCGATGTCGGCCGAGGACTTCCAGCAGATCCTCGCCACGTCCAAGGTGTACTGCCCGCGCGGCGACAACCCGGGATTCCTGGCGCTGCACAACACCCAGCAGCCCGTGATCCCCATGTTCACCTCGCTCAAGGAGCTGCGCCGGTACGCCGGCAAGGAGTCGAAGTACTTCGTGATCACCGGGGCCGAGGTGATCGATCTGCTGCCGACCGGGTACGGGTTCGTCCTCGACATGGAGGGTGAGCACCGGATGGTCTTCGACGCGAAGGCGGTCGAGCAGATGGTGGAGTTCGCGATGCGGCGGATGTACGGCTAGGGCCTGCCGTTCGGATCATGCCGGCGTCGCGGGGCGCCACCGCTTCACCGACGGCTGGACACCCGCTCCTCGGCTGGACACCCGCTCCACGCCGACGACGGGTCGCCGTTGCCGTGCGGGCGGCCGGGCGCATGTGCCGCGTATGTCCGACGCCCATGTCCGGCCGTGAGCCGTATGCCTCGGCCGCACGGACGGCCGATCTCCCGGACCGTGCTGCTCCCGGCCGCAGGGTGATCCCCGCCATTTTTGTCACGGGCATGACATAGAGTTCCCTCCGGCGGCCGCGCCCGCATGCCGACCGACCCTCACGCGGTGGTGTCCGCGTGTCGCGCGGCGCCCTCGTCTCCCGGCGATCCCGGGATCTCTTGCGGGGGTTCCAGCACTGTGCGTGTGCGCAGCACCTCGGCCGCGACGGCGCTCGCGGTCCTCATCCGGTTCGGTCGCGCCGAGCGCGGCCGCGGCGGGATCCGCCCCGGCCGGGCCGGCCCTGCTCGGTGGACTCCGAGGCCCGGCGGCACCGTGAACTCCACGGTGTGTGGCGCCCGGAAGTGCCTGTACTTCACCAAGTGACACACCGGTGCGGCGACGGGAGCCCGGAGGGAATTCCCTCCGGGCTTTCCGTGTTCCGGGTGGCAGAAAGTTCAACCATCAACTAAAGTAAGAGCACAAGGAGGTACCGACATGCCTGCAGTGACCGTCGAAAACCCGCTGACCCTGCCCCGCGTGGTCGCTTCGGCCGACGCGGTGGCCCGACCCGTGCTCGGTGTCACGACCGCACCCAGCGGTTTCGAGGGCGAGGGCTTCCCGGTCCGTCGCGCCTTCGCCGGGATCCATTACCGCCACCTCGACCCGTTCATCATGATGGACCAGATGGGCGAGGTGGAGTACGCGCCGGGCGAGCCCAAGGGCACCCCGTGGCACCCCCACCGCGGCTTCGAAACCGTCACCTACATCATCGACGGGATCTTCGACCACCAGGACTCCCAGGGCGGTGGTGGCACCATCACCAACGGCGACACCCAGTGGATGACCGCCGGTTCGGGCCTGCTGCACATCGAGGCCCCGCCGGAGTCGCTGGTCATGTCCGGCGGCCTGTTCCACGGCATCCAGCTCTGGGTCAACCTGCCCGCCAAGGACAAGATGATGGCCCCGCGCTACCAGGACATCCGCGGCGGCCAGGTGCAGCTTCTGACGACCCCCGACGGGGGCGCGCTGCTGCGCGTCATCGCCGGTGAGCTGGACGGCCACAAGGGCCCGGGCATCACGCACACCCCGATCACCCTGGTCCACGCGACCGTGGCGCCGGGCGCGGAGGTCACCCTGCCCTGGCGCGAGGACTTCAACGGCCTCGCGTACGTCCTGGCCGGACGGGGCACCGTGGGCGCGGAGCGGCGGCCGATCCACGTCGGCCAGACCGCCGTGTTCGGAGCGGGCTCCTCGCTGACCGTCCGCGCGGACGAGAAGCAGGACTCGAACACGCCGGACCTGGAGGTCGTCCTGCTGGGCGGGCAGCCGATCCGTGAGCCGATGGCGCACTACGGTCCGTTCGTGATGAACACCCGTGAGGAGCTGCAGCAGGCCTTCGAGGACTTCCAGAAGGGCCGGCTCGGCACGGTCCCCGCGGTGCACGGGATGACCGAGAGCGGTCCGCAGGGCTCCTGACCACGAGCCGCGCGGCCGAGCGGGCCTGACGCCGCGTCACCCGGGCGGGCCGTCCGCACAGGACAGCCCGCCCTCGGCATGCTGGTCTTGGAAGGTGCAGCTCCTTCCCGACCCCGTTCGCCGGCTCGCCGCGTGGTGCGCCGTCGTCCTGCTGGTCACGGGGGTCGGCTGGGTCGTGATCCGGCTGTGCGGAGTGTTCCGCACAGCCGTCGTGCCGGTGCTGCTGGCGCTCCTCGGAACCGCGCTCCTCGGGCCCCTGTACCGGCGGCTCGTACAGATCGGCGTGCAGCGGTCGCTCGCCGCCGTGATCACCTGTGTCGCCGTGGTGGCCGTGGTGGGCGGGGCCGTGTACGTCGTCGTCACGGCGCTCATGGACAGTGGCCAGCAGATCGTCGACTCGCTCAGACACGCCGCGAAGTCGCTCGCGCAGCACTTCGGGGCCGCCGGGACCTCACTGGACGACCTGGTGTCCCATTCCCGGGAACTGCTGACCAAGTTCGGCGGGACCGCCGCCTCCAACGTCATCAGCGGGGTCAGCGTCGTCGGCGAGACGATCGCCATGGCCGTCCTGGCCCTGCTCCTCGTCTTCTTCTTCCTGCGCGACTCCGACCGGGTCACCGGAGTACTGCGCTCGCTCGTCCCG
The DNA here is from genome assembly GCF_051553595.1 of Streptomyces sp. HUAS TT11. Taxonomy (NCBI): domain Bacteria; kingdom Bacillati; phylum Actinomycetota; class Actinomycetes; order Kitasatosporales; family Streptomycetaceae; genus Streptomyces; species Streptomyces sp. HUAS TT11. The sequence goes on along the minus strand of NZ_CP196184.1, from coordinate 4,541,769 downwards.
CACGGTGCCGCCGACAGCGTCGAGGTCATGGCGCGGCGCGCCTTCGAGGCGGTCGAGGGGTTCATGCGCGGGACCACGATCATCGCGCTCATCGACGCGATCTGCATCACCGTGGGGCTGCTGATCCTGCGCGTGCCGGGTGCGATCGGGCTCGGTGCGCTCGTCTTCGTCGGCGCCTACGTCCCCTACCTCGGGGCCTTCCTCTCCGGCGCGGTCGCGATCCTGGTCGCCCTCGCCGACCGCGGGTTCGTCATCGCCCTGTGGGCGCTCGGTGTGGTCGTCGCCGTGCAGCTGCTGGAGGGGCATGTGCTCCAGCCGGTGATCCAGAGCCGGACCGTGCAGATGCATCCCGCGGCCGTCCTGCTGGCGATCACCGCGGGCGCGTCGGTCGCCGGGATCCTGGGAATGCTGCTGGCCGTCCCGCTGACGGCGGCGGCGTTCGGCGTCGCCCACGAGCTCAAGGCGCGCTACGGCGACGGCGAGGCGGACCGGACCCCGCCACCGGAACCCGGGGGCGGACGGTGAGCCCGGCGGTGTGCGGGACGCCCTCGCCGCCCCTCACCGAAGCGGGTCCTGAACCTCCCCGTCCTCCTTCGCGGGCTCCTCGTGCAGCTCGAACCAGGTGCTCTTGCCCTTGCCCCGCGGGTCCACCCCCCAGGCGTCGGCGAGCAGTTCGATGAGAACCAGACCGCGTCCGGAGGAGGCGAGCTCCCCCGGGTCGCGCTTGTGCGGGAGGTCGTCGCCGCCGTCCGTGACCTCCACGCGCACCAGGCGCCCGCGCCTGCCGTCCGCACTGTCCAGGCCGTCGGGGTCGCTGAAGACCTCCGCGACGAGGAGCGCGTCGGTGTCGGTGTGCACGAGGACGTTCGTGAGCACCTCGGAGACCAGCAGGACGGCCGAGTTGACCTGATCCTCGGAGGACCAGTCGTGCAGCAGCTCGCGCACCTGCTGCCGGGCGACCGCGACCCGCTCCGGCTCGGCCTGCTTGACCGTCAGCATCGTGCGGCGCACCACATGCCGGCCGCCCGACACGGCGGTGCTGCGGTTCCCGTCGCCGGACCGGCACAGCAGCAGTACGGCGATGTCGTCCTCGCGCCGGTCGGTCAGCGGCCCCGTGGCGTGGTGCGAGGAGGGCCCGTGCACGGCCTGGACCAGCGCCTCGGCCAACTCCTCCGTGTCGCCCTCGTGTTCCTCCAGGATCCGCCGTATCCGCCGCCAGCCGGTGTCCAGATCGTGTCCGCCGGTCTCGATCAGCCCGTCCGTGCAGATGAGCATGGTCTCGCCGGGCTCCAGGACGAGCCGGGTGGTGGGGTAGTCCGCGTCGGGGTCGATGCCGAGCGGCAGTCCGCCCGCGGTCGGGCGCATCAGCACCGTCCCGTCGGCGGTGCGGATGGCGGGGTCGGGATGTCCGGCGCGGGCGATCTCCAGCGTTCCGGTCGCCGGGTCCACCTCGACGTAGAGGCAGGTCGCGAAGCGCAGGTCGGCGCCGTCCTCGCCGTAGGTCATGCCGTGCAGGAAACGTGAGGCGCGGGAGAGGACCGCGTCCGGGCGATGGCCCTCGGAGGCGTAGGCGTGCAGCGCTATCCGCAGCTGGCCCATGAGGCCCGCGGCACGCACGTCATGGCCCTGGACGTCGCCGATGGTGAGCGCGAACCGGCCGCCGGGCAGCTGGATCATGTCGTACCAGTCGCCGCCCACCTGGAGTCCGCCGCCGGTGGGTATGTAGCGCGCTGCCACGGCCATCCCCGGTATCTCCGGGCCCAGCGTGGGCAGCATCGAGCGCTGCAGTCCGTCCGTCAGCTCCCGCTCCGTCTCGGCGGCACCCGCCCGGGAGAGCGCCTGGGCGAGCATCCGGGCGACGGTGGTGAGCACCGAGCGCTCGTCGGGCGTGAACGTGACCGGGTACTTGAAGGCCGCCATCCACGCGCCCATCGTGCGGCCCGCCACGGTCAGCGGCAGATAGGCCCACGACTGGCGGCCGAAGGGCGCCGCGAGCGGCCAGGAGGCGGGATAGCGGGCCCGGTACTCCTCGGGCGAGGACAGATAGACCGCCCGGCCGGTGCGCACGACCTCGGCGGCCGGGTAGTCCGTGCCGAGCGACATCTCGGTGAAGGGCTCCTCGTCCCCCGGTTCGTGCCCGTGGTGCCCGACGACGGTCAGCCGGTCGCCCTCGGCCCCGAAGACCGCGAGCCCGTCCGGGGAGAAGCCGGGCATCGCCAGCCCGGCCGCCACCCGCAGCACCTCCTGTGTGGAGCGTGCCTCGGCGAGGGCGCGCCCCGCGTCCAGCAGGAACGCCTCGCGCGAGCGGCGCCAGTCGCCGGTGATGGGGGAGCGTGCGGCGTTCGGGGAGGGGTCGGTGACCTCCTGGAGGGTGCCGACCAGCTCGTACCTGCCCGTCCGCGGGTCGATCGACGGCTTGGAGCGGCTGCGGACCGTACGGACGACGCGCCCGTGCCCGTCCATGATCCGCATCCGCACCTCGGCGATGGTGCCCTCGGCCAGGGCGAGCTGGACGACGCCGTCGACCTCGTTCCAGTCGACGGGGTGGAACCGGGCGCGGATCCCGGCCTGGGTGAGCGTCGTCGCCTGCGCGGGCAGCCCTACCAGCCGCGCGGCCTCGGCGTCCAGCGTCACGAGTCCTGCGGCGGCGTCGTAGCGCCACAGACCGGTCGCGAGAGCGGCCAGGACGTCCCCTACGGCGGGCAGGGGCTCACCAGTGCGCATTGCCCCACTGTAAGAAGAGGTGATCGAAGGGTGCCACCGATCGCCGGAAATCACGGATCTTGCGAAGGCCCGGAGCGACCCGGTGCTTCTGCGGACGACGTGGGGGACCGGGATCCGGGCGCGCCCCGGGCGAAATGAGGGGGAGGCGATCTTGGGGCGGCCGGTACCCTTGATAGGTCCGGGCCGTGACCGCCCGGAGGCTCCGGGGCGCGACCCCGGAAAGACCTCGATTCGCGAAGACTGGATGAACGACGATGCATCGGTACAGGTCCCACACCTGCGGCGAGCTCCGCGCCTCTGACGTCGGCAGCGACGTCCGGCTGAGCGGCTGGCTGCACAATCGGCGCGACCTGGGCGGCATCCTCTTCATCGATCTGCGCGACCACTACGGCATCACGCAGCTCGTCGCGCGTCCGGGCACGCCCGCCTACGAGACGCTCGACAAGCTCTCCAAGGAGACGGTCGTCCGTGTCGACGGCAAGGTCGTCTCCCGCGGCACGGAGAACGTGAACCCCGACCTGCCGACCGGTGAGGTCGAGATCGAGGTCGGCGAGGTGGAGGTGCTGGGCGAGGCCGCCCCGCTCCCCTTCACGATCAACGCCGAGGACGGGGTGAACGAGGAGCGGCGTCTGGAGCACCGCTTCCTGGACCTGCGCCGTGAGCGCATGCACCGCAACATCATGCTGCGCACCTCCGTGATCTCGTCCATCCGCCACAAGATGGCGGCGATGGGCTTCAACGAGATGGCGACGCCGATCCTCAGCGCGACCTCCCCGGAGGGCGCCCGCGACTTCGTCGTCCCCTCCCGTCTGCACGCGGGCAGGTTCTACGCGCTGCCGCAGGCCCCGCAGCAGTTCAAGCAGCTGCTGATGATCTCCGGCTTCGACCGCTACTTCCAGATCGCGCCCTGCTTCCGTGACGAGGACGCCCGTGCGGACCGTTCGCCGGGCGAGTTCTACCAGCTCGACGTCGAGATGAGCTTCGTCGAGCAGGAGGACGTCTTCCAGCCGATCGAGAAGCTCATGACGGAGATCTTCGAGGAGTTCGGCGGTGGCCGTCACGTCACCTCCCCCTTCCCGCGGATCCCGTTCCGCGAGGCGATGCTGAAGTACGGCTCGGACAAGCCGGACCTGCGCGCCAAGCTGGAGCTTGTGGACATCACCGACGTCTTCGAGGGCTCGGAGTTCAAGGCCTTCGCGGGCAAGCACGTGCGTGCGCTGCCGGTGCCGGCCGTGCAGGACCAGCCGCGCAAGTTCTTCGACCAGCTCGGCGACTACGCCGTCTCGCTGGGTGCCAAGGGACTGGCCTGGGTGCGCGTCGCCGAGGACGGCTCGCTGACGGGCCCGATCGCCAAGTTCCTCACCGAGGAGAACGTCAAGGTCCTCACCGAGCGCCTCGGTCTGGAGGCCGGCCACGCCGTCTTCTTCGGCGCGGGCGAGTTCGACGAGGTCTCCAAGATCATGGGCGCCGTACGGGTGGAGGCCGCCAAGCGCGCGGGCCACTTCGAGGAGGGCGTGTTCCGCTTCTGCTGGATCGTCGACTTCCCGATGTACGAGAAGGACGAGGAGACCGGCGCGATCGACTTCTCGCACAACCCGTTCTCGATGCCGCAGGGCGGCCTGGAGGCGCTCGAGACCCAGGACCCGCTGGACATCCTGGGCTGGCAGTACGACATCGTCTGCAACGGTGTCGAGCTGTCCTCCGGCGCCATCCGGAACCACGAGCCGGAGATCATGCTCAAGGCCTTCGAGATCGCGGGCTACGACCGGGAGACCGTCGAGGACAAGTTCTCGGGCATGCTGCGTGCCTTCCGCTTCGGCGCCCCGCCGCACGGCGGCATCGCGCCGGGCGTGGACCGCATCGTCATGCTGCTGGCCGACGAGCCCAACATCCGCGAGACGATCGCCTTCCCGCTGAACGGCAACGCCCTGGACCTGATGATGGGCGCGCCGACGGAGCTGGACGAGACGCGGCTGCGCGAGCTGCACCTGTCCATCCGCAAGCCGCAGCCGAAGTAGGCGCGCGCGACGAGAGCGGGCCCGGAACCCCGGCAGGGGTTCCGGGCCCGTCCTTCTCCGGGTCTTCAAAGGTGAGCGGTGTGGAGGTGTCCGCGGGCTCGGCGGGTGGTGACGCAGCGCGTCCGCAGGCGTTGGTTCTCGGCTTTGCGGAAGCCGAACGCGTTGCGGGCGACGAGCTTGATCACGAGGCTGATCCCTTCGCTCTTGGCGTTGCTGTGTCCGGTGTTGATGAACGCGGCGATCTCGGGCCGCCAGCGGTCGACGGTGGTGGCGAGCCGGCGGGCTTCGGGAATGTCGGAGTCCGCGCACCAGGTGAGGAACTTCCGGCGGGTGCGGCCGACTTGGTGGCGGTCGGCGCCGGTGCGGGCCAGGGCGAGGAGGGTGCGCAGGTTCTCCTCGGCGATCCAGGCCGCCGGCAGCGGCTGCCCGATCTTCGCAAGAGAGATCGCGCGGCCGGGTCACCGCCGAGCCCTTCACCCGGGTGGCGAACACCCCGCAGCCCGGGCGGGCCCTGGCCCTCTCGTCGGCCGTGACCAGGTGAACTCGGCGCCTTCCGTCGGCCGGCCGCTCGACCCGTGCGACGGACACCCCCCTGCATCCGGGGCCGTGCCCGAATAGGTCATGACAATCGGCCGGGTGTGGTTCGCTGCTGGGGTGACTCAGGACTTGGAGATCGTCGCATTCGCATCCGCCGAGGCGTTCGAGGCATGGCTCGGTGAGAACCACGCCGTCTCGCCCGGCATCTGGCTCAAGCTTCGTAAGAAGGGCCCCGGAATCGTCGCGCTGGACTACGCCCAGGCGCTCGACGTGGCACTCTGCTACGGCTGGATCGACGGCCAGAAGGCCAAGTTCGACGACCAGTGGTGGACCCAGCGGTTCACGCCGCGCACGCCGCGCAGCAAGTGGTCCAAGGTCAACCGGGACAAGGTGGCCGCTCTGATCGAGCAGGGTCGGATGCGTCCGCCGGGGCAGGCCCAGGTCGACCGCGCCAGGGCGGACGGCCGCTGGGAAGCGGCCTACGACGGTGCGAAGACCGCCACGGTGCCGGACGACCTCGCGGCGGCCCTGACCGCCGACCCGGGCGCCGCGGAGTTCTTCGAGACACTGGACCGGCAGAACCGCTACGCGATCCTGTACCGGATCCAGGACGCCAAGAAGGCCGGGACCCGGGCGCGCCGGATCGAGAAGTACGTGGCGATGCTGGCGAAGGGCGAGAAGGTGTACCCGTAGTCACGGAGAGGGACCATGCCCGTGTGGTGCCCCGGGGTCCCGGCGCGTCTGCGGCGCCGGCAGCAGCCACCCGACGTCCTCACCGGGCGTGATGAAACGCCCCGGTGACCCGACGGAGAGGCCCGGGAAGCGTGCTGCTTCCCGGGCCCCCTGAGGTCCTGCCGGCCTGCGTTCCGCGGTCCTACGCGGTCTCGCCGCCGAAACGCTCCTTGTAGTTCTCCAGATCCTCTTCCGTGAGCTTGGCGAAGAGGACCGGCGGGACGGTGAACGGCGTGCCCGCGGCGACGGCGGTGAGGGACCTGGCCTCCTCCTGCGTCACCCACACGGCGGTGTCGTCCGCCAGGTCGAAGGCGCCGCGCATGGCCGCCGAGGACGTCGGGATGAACGGCTCCGAGACGACCGCGTAGAGGTGGATCAGGTTCATCGCCGTGCGGAGGGTGAGGGCCGCGCCCTCCTTGTTCGTCTTGATCTCCAGCCAGGGGGCCTTCTCCTCGAGGTAGGAGTTGCCCGCCGACCACAGGGCGCGCAGCGAGGCCGCCGCCTTGCGGAACTGGATGGCCTCCATGTGCTCCTCGTACTCGGCGAGCAGTCGCGCGATCTCCGCACCGAGCTTCGCCTCCGCCTCGCCCGGCTCGCCGCCGGCCGGCACCTCGTCGCCGAAGCGCTTGCGGGAGAAGGACAGCACGCGGTTGACGAAGTTGCCCAGCGTGTCCGCCAGGTCCTTGTTCACCGTGGCCGTGAAGTGCTCCCAGGTGAAGGAGGAGTCGTCGGACTCCGGCGCGTTCGCCATCATGAAGTAGCGCCAGTAGTCCGCCGGCAGGATCTCCAACGCGTCGTGGGTGAAGACGCCGCGCTTCTGGGACGTCGAGAACTTGCCGCCGTAGTAGTTCAGCCAGTTGAAGGCCTTGATGACGTCGACCTTCTTCCACGGCGAGCGGGTGCCCAGCAGGGTCGCCGGGAACATCACGCTGTGGAAGGGGACGTTGTCCTTGCCCATGAACTGCGTGTAATGGACGTCCGCGTCCGACTTCCACCACCACGAGCGCCAGTCGCGGTTCTCCGGGTCGAGGTCCGCCCACTCCTTCGTGGCACCGATGTACTCGATCGGGGCGTCGAACCAGACGTAGAAGACCTTGCCCTCGGACGCGAGCTCCGGCCAGGTGTCGGCGGGGACCGGGACACCCCAGTCCAGGTCACGGGTGATCGCGCGGTCGTGCAGCCCCTCGGTGAGCCACTTGCGGGCGATCGAGGAGGCCAGCACCGGCCAGTCGTCGGCGCGCTCGTCCACCCACGCCTCGACCTCGCCGGCCAGCGCGGACTGGAGCAGGAACAGGTGCTTGGTCTCGCGGACCTCGAGGTCGCTGCTGCCGCTGATCGCCGAGCGCGGCTCGATCAGGTCCGTGGGGTCCAGGACACGGGTGCAGTTCTCGCACTGGTCGCCGCGCGCCTTGTCGTAACCGCAGTGCGGACAGGTGCCGATGATGTACCGGTCGGGCAGGAAGCGGCCGTCGGCGTTCGAGTACACCTGGCGGATGGCCCGCTCCTCGATGAACCCGTTCGCCTTGAGTTCGCGGGCGATCTCCTGCGTGATGTCCCGGTTCTGCGGGGAGGAGCTGCGCCCGAAGTAGTCGAAGGCCAGGTTGAAGCCGTCGTACACGGCCTTCTGCGCGTCGTGGGCCTGGGCGCAGAACTCGGCGACCGGAAGCCCCAGCTCCTTGGCCGCGAGCTCGGCGGGGGTGCCGTGCTCGTCCGTCGCGCAGATGTACAGGACGTCGTGGCCACGCTGGCGGAGGTACCGGGAGTACACGTCCGCCGGGAGCATGGACCCCACCATGTTGCCCAGGTGCTTGATCCCGTTGATGTACGGAAGGGCGCTGGTGATGAGGTGTCGAGCCATCGCGGGCTGCTCCCAAGTCGCTACGTGGGGTGACGGCGCGTCCGATTTCAGGTCGTCTGCATCGTCTACGAACCTTGAAATCGTAGCCGACATGGGTGGGCCGCCCGCTTCCCGTTGTGCAGGGTGGGAAGGGGCGGCCGCGGTGTGGCCTGCCGGGCGGACCCGGATTACGGGCGCCAGGCCGCCAGGATGCCCTCGTAGACCTCCGCGTCCGTCAGCTCGAGCGGGGTCTCTCCGGCCAGGAAGGCGGAGGTGTTGTCCGACTTGAGCTTGCGCAGGTAGTCGAAGGCCTTGTGCGCGGGGTCGCCGAAGGCGACGAAGGAGAAGAAGACGGCGGGGTGCTTCTTCGCGGCGTCCGTGAGGGACTGGGTGGCCGGGGTCTTCGCGTCGGGGGCGCCGTCCGTCTGGAAGATCACCAGGGCGGGAACGGCCGGGTCCGACTTCTCGTGGTGGGCGAGCACCTCCTCCACGGCGACGTGGTAGCTGGTACGGCCCATGCGGCCGAGGCCCGCGTGCAGCTCGTCGATCTTGTTCTCGTGGTCGGTGAGGGTCAGTTCGCCGGTGCCGTCCAGTTCGGTGGAGAAGAAGACGACGTGGACGCTGGCCTCGGGGTCCAGGTGCGCGGCGAGCGCGAGGGCCTGTTCGCCGAGGGCCTGGGCGGAGCCGTCCTTGTAGTAGGGGCGCATGGAGGCGGAGCGGTCCAGGACGAGGTAGACCCCGGCCCGGGTGCCGGTGAGGCCGTGCTTGTCGAGGGCGGCCCCTGCGGCCTCGTAGGCGGAGGTCAGCCCCGGTGCGCGCGACGTGAGACCGGCCAGGGTGAGGGCGGGCTCGGCGGCCGCCGAATCACCGGCCTCGGCGGCGACGGGCTCGGGTACGGCCTCGGGGTCGGCTTCCGCCTGGGGCTCCGGGGTGGCGGTGGCCTCAGGTCCGGCGGCTTCCGCGTCGGCGGCTTCGGGCTCGGGCTCGGCGGCCTCGGGCTCGGTCTCCGGCTCGGGCTCCGCTTCGGCGGTGACCTCGGGGGCGGCCTCGGGTTCAGGTTCGGGCTCGGGCGTCTCCGCGACCTTCGGCTCGGGCACCTCGGCGACGGCCTCGGGGGTGGCCTCGGGGGCGGTCTCCGGCTCGGACTCCGCGGCGGCCTCGGGCTGGGCCTCGGGCTCGGGGGTGGCCTCGACCTGGGCCTCAGGCTCCGCGGCGGCCTCGGGCTCGGGGGTGGCCTCGACCTCGGTCTCCGGCTCGGGGGTGGCCTCGGGCTCGGCCTGGGCCTCAGGCTCCGCGGCGGCCTCGACTTCGGCCTCGGACTCCGCGGCGGCCTCGACCTCGGCCTCGGGCTCCGCGGCGGCCTCGACCTCGGCCTCGGGCTCGGGGGTGGCCTCAGCCTCGGCCTGGGCCTCAGGCTCCGCGGCGACCTCGGGCTCGACCTCGGCTTCGGACTCCGCGGCGGCCTCGGGCGCCGTCGTCTCCGCGATCTCCGGCTCCGGGTCGGCGTCCGCCTCGACGACGGTCTCAGCCTCGGTGGCGGCCTCTGCCGGGACCTCGGCCTTGGTCTCGGCCTCGGTGGCGGTCTCCGGCTCCGCGGCGACCTCGGTCTCAGCCTCGGCGGCCACCACGGTGGCGGCCTCGGTCGCCGTCGCCTGCGCGACCTCGGGCTTCGTCTTCTCGGCAGCCTTCGGCGCCGGCGCGATCTCCGGCGACGGCTCCTCCATCGGGGTCGCCTGCCGGGGCACCGTCACGTTGTCGAACGCCGCCGACACCAGCTCGTGCTCGTCCCCGGGGCCCGACGACTGCTGCGCCGGGATCTCGGGGGTCGCGGCCGGCCGGGGGGACTTCGCGGCCGGCGGCTGAGGCGCCGCCGCGGTCTCCGAAACCGTCGGCTCCGAGGCCGCCTGCGTCTCCCGCGAGGGCTCCCCCTCGGCGGAGCGACCCTTGCGTGAGCGGCCGAACGCGTTCCGCAGGAGAGTGAGAATGCCCATGTGCGCAACCCTTCGCATGAGTTGATGCCCGTCAATCCCTGGCCAGGACGGACACGTAAGGTTAGCGGTCACAGACGGCGATCTTGGGTAGGGTCCGACCATCGGAAGGGCCCGATGTCAACACCGCGATCCCGCCGTCACCGAGCGTGCGGCCCGCCCCGGCGGCACCGCGCCCGGCTCCGCCGGCCGTACGCCGAGATCTCGCGCATCAACCCCCGTACGGATCTCTCCGGTTCACCGGTCGTTCATGTGCCCGCCCTGCTCCCGCACATCCATGCCCCTACCGTCACGGCCACACCAAGGGATCGTAAGGGGAGAGTAAAGTGCGCAAGCTGCTGCCGCTGATCGGAACGACGTCCGGCTCGCATCCCGGCGGACGGTCCGCCCTGACCTGCCGCTACCGCTGCGGCGACGCCTGTTTCCACGAGGTGCCCAACACCAGCGACAACGAATACGTCGGCGACGTCATCGCGGGGGCCCTCAGCCGCCGTTCCGCACTGCGTGCCGCAGCCGTCGTCACGGTCGCGACCGCCACCGGCGCGGCGACCGCCGCCACGGTCCCGCAGGCAGCCGCGGCCCCCGCGGGCCGGAACGGCGGGGCGCACACCGCCGCCGCCCGGGGTCTCCGCTTCGCCCCCGTCGCCCCCAACACCGCCGACGCCGTCACGGTGCCCGACGGCTACCGCCAGAACGTGGTCATCCGCTGGGGCGAACCCATTCTCCGCGGCGCTCCCGCCTTCGACCCCGAGAACCAGACCGCGGCGGCCCAGGCCGGCCAGTTCGGATACAACAACGACTTCCTCGCCCTGCTGCCGGTCCCCGGCGAGCGCGACCGCCGGCTCCTCGTCGCCAACCACGAGTACACCGACGAGGTGCTCATGTTCCGGGGATACGACCCCCAGAACCCGACCCGCCGGCAGGTGGAGGTGGCCTGGGCCGCCCACGGTCTCACCGCCGTCGTCGTCGAGGAGGACAGCAGGAGCGGGCGCCTCACCGCGGTCCCCCGCCATCCCCTCAACCGCCGGGTCACCGCGACCAGCACATTCCGTCTCACCGGCCCGGCCGCGGGCTCCGACCTGCTGAAGACGTCGGCCGACCCGAGCGGCCGCAAGGTCCTCGGCACCCTCAACAACTGCTCCGGCGGCACCACCCCCTGGGGCACCACCCTGCACGGCGAGGAGAACTTCAACCAGTACTTCGCCAACGGGTCCAGCGCCACCGACCTGCGGTACGGCATCGGCACCGCCGCGACCGAGCGCAAGTGGGAGCGGTTCGACCGCCGCTTCGACCTGGCCCAGGAGCCCAACGAGGTGCACCGCTTCGGGTACGTCGTCGAGTTCGATCCGTACGACCCCGGCTCCACGCCGCGCAAGCACACCGCGCTCGGCCGCTTCAAGCACGAGGCCGCCACCGTGCGGCTCACCGACGACGGGCGGCCCGTCGTCTACTCCGGTGACGACGAGCGGTTCGACTACTTCTACAAGTTCGTCGGCAGCAAGCGGATGCGGCACGGGAACTCCCGGTCCGCACGCGAGCACAACCTCTCGCTCCTCGACGAGGGAACGCTCTACGTCGCGAAGCTCACCGGCGACTCCCCGGCGACCGACATCGACGGCAGCGGCAAGCTTCCGGGCGACGGCGAGTTCGACGGCTCCGGCACCTGGATCCCGCTCGCCACCGCGACCGCCCACGGGGCCGTGTCCCACGTCGAGGGCATGAGCGCCGACGAGGTCTTCGTGTTCACCCGGCTCGCGGGCGACAAGGTCGGCGCCACCAAGATGGACCGGCCCGAGGACATCCAGCCCTCCCCGCACACCGGGAAGGTGTACGTCGTCCTCACCAACAACACCAACCGCGGCAAGGCAGGCTCGCCGGCCGCCGACGAGGCCAACCCGCGGAGCGGCAACAAGCACGGGCACATCCTGGAGCTCACCGAACGCCACAGCCGCGCGGAGAGCACGTCGTTCGCCTGGTCGCTCTTCCTCGTCGCCGGGGACCCCGCCGACCCCTCCACGTACTTCGCCGGATTCCCCAAGGGCCGGGTCAGCCCGATCTCCTGCCCGGACAATGTGGCGTTCGATCCGCACGGCAACCTCTGGATCTCGACCGACGGCAACCAGCTGGGATCCCACGACGGCCTCTTCGGTGTCGCCACGCGCGGTGAGCGGCGTGGTGAGCTCAAGCAGTTCCTGACCGTGCCGAAGGGCGCCGAGACCTGCGGTCCGATCATCGAGGACCGGCGGGTGGTCGTGGCCGTGCAGCACCCGGGCGAGCTCGACGGTGCGACCGTCGAGAAGCCGGCCGGCGCCTGGCCCGACGGGCCCGGGAGGATCGTCCGTCCTGCCGTCGTCGCCGTGTGGCGCGCGGACGGCTGCGACATAGGGGTCTGATCCTCGGGGCGGACCCGTCACGGGCACGGCAGGACGCGGGGGCGGGGCCGGCCGGACGCCGCCCCTTCCCCGTGTCCGCGGCGGTGTCCGCACCCGTCCGCATGCCGGGCGGCCGTCGTCCCCGGACGACAGGCCCTAGGTGTGCCGGTGGAGGGTGATGTCGACGAGCAGGGCGCGGTGGTCGGTGGCCGCGATGTCGAGGAAGCGGGCCGAGTTCGCCGAGAAGTCCCCGGAGACGAGGACGTGGTCGATCTGGGCGCCGAGCGGCGGGGCGGTCCTGGCCGGCCAGGAGGGGGTGCGGGGGGCCTCGGCGAGACGGGCGCCGTCGCGCAGGCCGGTGTCGAGGATGTGGCGGAAGGCGGCGTGGTCCTGGGAGGCGTTGAAGTCCCCGGCGACGATCGTGGGGGTGCTTCCGGCGGCCTCCGCGTAGCTGCGCAGCTCACCCAGCTCGTGGTGCCAGAGCGCGAGCTGGCCGGGGAGCGGGGGCATGGGGTGGGCGAGCTGGAGACGTACGGTGTGGCCGCGGACGTCGGCGACGGCCCCGGGCATGCCCATGGTGCCGGGCACACCGGGCGCGGCCTTCAGCGGGAACCGGCTGAGGATGACCGACCCGTCGGAACCGGCGCCCTCGACGGCCCGGCGGTAGGGGTAGGCGCCGGCCGCTCCGCCGAAGGCCCGCTCCAGTGCGGCCGAGCAGCGGTACTCGCACTCCTCGACGAACACGATGTCCGGGCGCTCACGGCGGATCGCGGGCAGGAGGGAGTCCGTGCCGCGACCGAACTCCACGTTGGAGGTCAGCACCCGGAACTCGGCGAGCGGGGTGCCGGTGGGCTCGGCGGGCCTGCCGTAGGGCTCGATGAACCAGGCGAGCGCGGCCAGCACGAGGACGCTCCAGGCCATGCCGGTGCGCCAGCGCGCGAGCAGGGCCAGCAGGAGGGCGAAGGCGGCCGGGGCGAGCAACCACGGCAGGAAGGCCAGCAGTTGGGGGACCGGTGTGATCGCGTCGGTGTCGGCGGCACGGCAGCCCACGACGACGCTCACACCGGCGAGCACCAGCCCGGCGAGCCAGGCCGCCGCGCTCCGCCCCCGGGGCCGGCGCCGGGTGTCGGCCGGCCCGGTCCGTTCCGCGGTCGCTGTCCGCACGTGGCGCCGCCCTCCCCTCGTCGGACCCGATGTCCGAATCCTCCCCCGAAGACGGGGTGGGAGGGAAAAAGGTTGCCGGGCGGCGCCGCCCGGGGACCACGGGCCGTGGTCCCCGGGACCGGTTACAGCGTCGTCCTGGTGCGGTCCGCCGTCACCAGGGACCAGATCACGAAGCCCCCGATCGCGATGGCGATGATGGACCAGATCGGGGCGTAGGGCAGGAACATGAAGTAGAGGATCATGTACAGGGCCGCCAGCCCCACACCCGCCGCGCGCGCCCACTCCATGCCCTGGAGCACCCCCCAGCCGGTGATCACGACCAGTGCGCCGACGACCAGGTGGATCCAGCCCCATGTGGTGAGGCTGAACTCGTACACGTAGTTCCCGACCCTGACGTAGACGTTGTTCGCGGCGATGCCCGCGATGCCGTTCAGCACGCCCACGATCCCGCCGACGATCATCAGGACCCCGGCGAACGTCGTGCCGCCGGTCGACCACGCCTCGCGTTTCGGGTGCGTGGCGCGTGCGGTGTTCTGGACCATGGGGTCGCCTCCTCTGGACGGGACGTTCATCCGCAGATTCGCCCCGAAGGAGCAGCGACGCAGGAGGAGGTAGGCCGATCGGGTGATCGTCGGCGCGGCGCGTCAGGCGTCCACGCGCTTCAGGAACGCCTCCAGTGCCGTGTCGAACTCCTCCGGGCGTTCGAGGTTCGGCAGGTGCGCGGCGTCCGCCACCACCCGGAGCGTGGAGTCGGGCAGGGCGGCGTGCATGGCCTCCGCGTCCGCGACGGGTGTGTATGTGTCGTCCGCGCCGACCACGACGAGCGCCGGGACCGAGACACGGGTGAGGAGGTCGCGGTAGTCGGGGCGCTCCGCCCGGCCGCGCAGGGCCGCCGCCGTGCCCTCCGGGGGCGCGGCGGCCATCATGCGGTGCACGTGCGCCGCCACCGCGGGGTCGGCGTGCGGCGCGACCATCCGGTACAGCACCTCGTCGGCGTACGGGCGCATGCCCTCGCGCAGCAGCCGGTCCGCCATGGCGTACCGGGCCCGCCCGCCCTCCTCGGTCTCCGCGGCCGGGAAGGTGTCCGCGAGCACCAGCCCGGCGATCCGCCCGGGAAAGCGGGACCAGCACTCCATGGCGATCTGGCCGCCCATGGAGAGCCCCACGAGGACGCAGCGGCCCACTTCCAGGTCGTCGAGGAGCGAGGCGATGTCGTCCGCGAACACCGACAGCGGGGTGACGCCGGCGACGACCGGGGAGGCGCCGTAGCCGCGCAGATCCGGGGCGATCACGCGGCGCGTGCGGGCGAAGGCGGCGAGCTGCGGGGTCCACATCGTGCGGTCGAAGGGATGGCCGTGGACGAGGACGAGGGGCAGCCGCGATGTATGCGCGCCTTTGTCCTCGTATGCAAGGAAGGGTGCCATGGCCTCGACCCTAGGGTCGCCAACTCCTCGGTGCAATAAGATCTTTGCTCTCGGTGCAATCCAAGGGGGACCCGTGGAGGACTACCGGCGCATCGCCGACCGGATCGCCGCCGACATCGCCGCAGGACGGCTGCGCCCCGGTCAACGGCTGCCGCCGCAGCGGGCGTTCGCGCGCCGGCACGGGCTGGCGGCCTCCACGGCGGGCCGGGTGTACGGCGAACTCGTGCGGCGGGGCCTTGTCGTGGGCGAGGTCGGACGGGGCACCTTCGTCCGGGCCGCCCCGGTGCCGACGGGCCGTGCGCTCGCCGAGCCCGCGACCACGGCGCCCGTCAACCTGGAGCTCAACTACCCCTCCGCCCCCGGCCAGTCGGAGCTGCTGGCGGCCGGGCTCGCACCGCTGCTGCGGCCCGACGTCCTCGCCGGGGCGACCCGCACGGCGCCCGCCACGGGAACCCGGGCCGCGCGCGAGGCCGCCGCCGGCCTGCTGGCGGCCGGTGGCTGGCGTCCGGACCCGGAGCGGCTGCTGTTCGCGGGCAACGCGCGGCAGGCCATCGCGGGCGCCCTCGCCGCCGTCGTGCCGCCCGGCGGTCGCGTCGGTGTCGAACGACTGACGTATCCGCTGGTCAAGGAGATCGCGTCGCGCCTGGGCATACTCCTCGTCCCGCTCGCCATGGACGACCAGGGCCTGTGCCCGGACGCGCTCGTCGCCGCGCACCGCTCCACGCCGCTGTCCGCGCTGTACGTGCAGCCGACGCTGCACAATCCGACGTCCGCGACGACGGGGGAGGAGCGGATGCGCCGACTCGCGGACACGGTGCGGCTCCTGGGGCTGCCGGTCGTCGAGGACCGCATCTGGGCGTTCCTGTGCGGGCAGGAGAGCGGAAGGCCCCTCGCCGCCCACGCGCCGGAGCGCACCTACGTCGTCGACGGGCTGTCCAAACGGGTCGCGCCCGGGCTCACCGTCGGATTCCTCGTCGTGCCCGAGGGATGCGGCGAGGAGGCCGCGGGGGCACTGCGGTCGGGCGGCTGGACGGCGGGACGGTTCGCGCTGGAGGCGGCGGTGCGGTGGATCGGGGACGGGACCGTCGAGCGGCTCGTCACGGTCAAGCAGGCGGACGCACGGGCACGCGGGCGGCTGGTCGAGCGGTACCTCGACGGCTTCGCCGTGCGGAGCGATCCGCGGGCGTACTTCGCCTGGTGGGAGCTGCCGCGGCCGTGGCGCGCCGACACGTTCGTGGCCGCCGCGGCCGAGCGGGGGATCGCGGTGACCCCGGGACCCGCCTTCGCCGCGGGTGGGAGCGGATCGGAGGGCTCCGCCGCGGACTGCGTCAGGCTCGGACTTGCGTCGGCTCCTCCGAGGGAGCTTGCGGGGGCCCTGCGGACGCTCGCCGACGTCGCGCGTACATCCCCGTGAGCCATGCGACCAGGGCGACAGTGAGCCCGAGCGCCATCATCACCCAGGCTGCCGTGCGCAGTGTCTCGGTGAGTGCGTCGTAGACCGCGGCCGCCGCGGGGTGGGAGACGTCCGGGGGCAGGTCCCGCAGCGTCATCCGGCGGCCCACGGCGATCGCGACGGCCAGCAGTGCCGCGCCCAGCGCCGTGCCGAGACCGGTCGCCAGCACCGCCCGGCGGCGGCACACCGACACCAGCATCCCGCTCACGGCGAAGACGACCGCGGCCACGGGCAGCCAGAAGCCGGTCACTTCGAGCACGCGGAACCCCTTCCGGAACTTCGTCAGGTCCTTCGACTGCAGCAGGGTGATCTCCGTGTGCGCGATCGGGATACGGCCCGCGAACGGCACGTGCTCGTCGACGAGTTGCCTCTTCATGCGCTCGGTGGCGGGGGCGAGGTCGATGGTCACGGGGGTGTCGCCGTCGTTCCGCAGGGCGCGCATCACGGCGTCGTGTGCGCTGAGGTTCGCGGTGTCCCAGGCGGTGCGGAAGGCCGCGGTGTCGGTGAACGAGCGGACCGCGTCGTGGACGAAGGCCTGCACCGAGCCCTCCAGGGGGGTGCCGACGTGCACCTCGCGCATGATGCCGTCCGTGACGGCGGCGGCGATGGCGTCCCTGACCTGCGCGTCGGAGGCCAGCGGCGCGGTCGTTGCGGCGTACCGGGCGCTGTCCTCGATGCCGTACTTCGCCCACACGGCGAGCAGGCCCAGCGGCGCGAGCAGGCACGCGAGGCCGACCAGCACGGCGGAGAGCAGGCTCCGGGCACGTCGAGACACGTCACCAGAGAACCGCGTCAGCGGGCGATCGGCGAGCTGTTTGACTGCAAATGGGTGCATATGACGATCCGATGGGCGGGTCACGGCGTGGCGTCCACCGGACCGGGACCGCTCGCCGGGTATGCCCTCCGGTGGAGGGTTCATCCGAACGGGTGTTACCTGGTGATGGGGAAAAGGACGGCTCGGGCTCCTCGACCGCTCCCGGGACGCAACTCCGGGAGACGGGTGAGTGAGGGAGACGCACGAGGCCCCGGCGTCGACGTGGGCCGACGGCCGGGGCTTCGTGCGCCGGAAGGCGGGCCGACCGGAAGGTCAGCGTTTCGCCCAGTGCTCGCCCAGCGGCTCCTGGTGCACGTAGTAGCGGTAGTAGTCGAAGACGAACGTGGCCACGGCGACCGCCAGTGAGATACCGATGCTGCGCAGCACGCTGTGGCCGGTCTGGCTGTACAGGAAGCCGAACGCGATACCCGCGAACACCGCCCACGCCAGCGCGTGCGGTCCGCGGGACAGGTGCGGTGCCACCCGCAGCAGGCCGATGCACAGCGCCGCGAACACGATCACGCACACGAAGCCGAACAGCACGTTCCAGCCGGTGATCGGACCGCCTGCGCGGCGGATCGCCGCGGCCCAGTACCCGTACACGAGTCCGATGGCGATGGGTCCCACGATCCGCGCCATCGCGTGCGTGCGCGGCTCGAAGACCTCGGGCGGGCGGTAGGTCGCGACGGTTCCACGGGGCTTTGTGGCGGGTGTGTGCGATGTCCCCGGCACGGGTGCCGCATGAGCCATGGGAACGCTCCTCTCTCCTCGCCCCCGCCTTCCAGCGCACACCTGGTGGGGGCACCCGGCAAGTCGGGATGCGTGGTCAGCGGGGCCGTGTTTCGCTGGGGCCCATGAAGATCGTGCTGTTCGGGGCGACGGGAATGGTCGGCAGCCGGATCGCCGCGGAGGCGGCACGGCGCGGGCACCGCGTCACGGCCGTCAGCCGCTCCGGCCGGTCCCCCGTGCCCGGGGTGACCGCCGCTGCCGCGGACGCCTCGGACGTGGCCAAGGCCTCCGCGCTGATGGCGGGGGCCGACGCGGTGGCGAACGCGTGTGCGCCGCCGCGGGACGGGTCGGACCCGAAGGGACCGTTCCTCACCCTGAACGACTCTCTCGTGCAGGGCGCACGCGACGCCGGAGTGCGGCGGTTCGTCGTGGTCGGCGGCGCGGGCAGTCTGGAGGTCGCGCCCGGGCAGCAGCTGTGCGACCAGCCCGGATTCCCGAAGGAGCTGCTCCCCGAGGCGCTCGCCCACCGTGCCGTCCTGGAGTACTACCGCACGGTCGACGATCTGGAGTGGACCTGCGTCTCCCCCGCCGCCGAGATCGCCCCGGGCGAGCGCACCGGCCGCTTCCGGTCGGACGACGACGGCCTGCTCACCGACGTGTACGGCAACAGCCGGATCAGCGCCGAGGACTTCGCGGTCGCGTTCGTCGACGAGCTGGAGCAGGAGACGCATCCGCGCGCCCGTATGTCCGTGGCCTACTGAGGGACGGGGGCGCCGGTGCCCGCCAGGCGGCCGTCCCGGGGCCGGCCGGAGAAGAGCCGGAAGGAGCAGGACGCCACCGAGCCCCGCAGGCGGCGCGCCCTCCCGCACTTCGGCGGCTCCCGCGGCGCCCCCGGGGCGGCGGTCCTCGGGACCGCCCCCTCGGACGCCTCGGCGGCGCAAGGGGCGCCGCCCCGGGCCCCGGAGGACGAACACGCGACGGCGGTTCGCGGCGGGTCGGCGGGAGCGCACCACCTGCTGCCCGACCTTCCCGGCTCCGGCGGCGGGCCCGCGGAACACCAGTTCCTGCGGGTGGGCGGGTACAGCGTCGCCTGGGTACCACCGCTCGTGCTCCTCGCGGCCATCGCCGTGGTCGACTGGAAGACCGCCGGCGAGTTCCGCACCATCTCGTGGGTGGTGCTGGTCCCCGGCATCGCCGCCGCGATCTGCGGGCTGTGGACCACGATCGGCATCGCCGTGCTGGCCGTCCTCACCTACGAGCTGGAGGACAACGCCTGGCCCCACCAGTTCCGGACCGGGGTGCCCGACTTCATCCTCGTCGTCGTGGGCAGCGGCCTCGCCGTGCTGGCCTGTGCGGTCCGCCTGCGCGGCGAGCGGCGGATGTTGCATATGCAGGACATCGCCGACACCACCCGGCGCACGGTGCTGCGGCCGATGCCGGCGGGCTGGGGCGGACTCGAGCACGCGGCGGCCTACCTCGCCGCGGACAGCGTCGCCCGCGTCGGCGGCGACTTCTACGACATCCAGCCGGGCCCCCGGGGCACCCGCGTGTTGCTCGGCGACGTCCAGGGCAAGGGGCTCGACGCGGTCGCGGCGGCGTCGGCGCTGCTCGGCACGTTCCGCGAGGCCGGATACCACGAGCCCCTTCTCGCCACGGTCGCCGAACGGCTGGAGACCCGGATGCGGCGGCATGTGCGCTACGGCGCCGAGATCGGCCGCGACGACGACGACCGCTTCGCCACCGCCGTGCTGGTCGGCTTCCCGCAGACCGGGACCCGGTGCGTGGAGGTGATCAACTTCGGGCACGAGCCCGCGCTGGTGGTCGCGCCCGACGGCGTACGGTCCCTGCCGATCGGCGAGCGGCTCCCGCTCGGGCTGGCCGGGCTGGCCGGAGGACCGCCACCGGCGCTGCGTCTGCCGCTCGCGGACGACGAGACCCTGCTGCTGTTCACGGACGGGGTGTCCGAGGCACGGAACGCCGCGGGGGAGTTCTTCCCGCTGCGCGACACCCTGGCGCACGCGCTCGCCGAGGATCCGCGCATCGCCGAGCCCGGGCGTCTGGTGCGCTTCGTCCGTGACAGCACGCTGCGCCACTGCGGCGGCCATCTCGCCGACGACACGACGATCTTCGCGCTGCGGCGCCGTGCGGCCGACGGCAGGTGAGGCCGTGTCCCGCGGGGCTGGACCGTGCCCCGCACCCGGGCGCGCCGGCAGTCCATACGCGTGCGTTTGCTCTTCCTCCGTCGCAGCTTTGCAGGCGCAGCGGTTACGGTGCTGCCGTGGCTGATCGATCGGGGGAGGGAACGATGCCCGGAACCGTGCTGCTGCTCGCGGCCTCACCGGCGGGCAAGGGGTGCCTGGTGGACGCGGCGTCCGTGCTTCCGGTGCTCGCGGCCGTGGCCCCGCCGGTGCTGTCCGGCACGGACACGGCGAACGTGGTCGAGCTCGCCGACCCGCTCGAGCCGCAGGCCGTGCTCACCCGGCTGCGGGCCGCCGCGACCGCCCCCGGCCCGCTGACGGTGTTCCTCAGCGGACAGCTCCAGCTCGACCGCCGCCAGCACCTGCCGCATCTGGCGCTGGCGCGCACCACCCCGGCCACGGTCCGCTACACCGGCTTCCCCTGGCACTGGATCCGCGAGGAGCTGCGGCTGCGGGTGCCCGGGACCACGACGGTGTTCGCGGATCTGCACGCGGACCCGGAGACCTGGCGCCATCTGCACACCGCGCCTCTCGACTGCGGTCCGGCCGTCCCCCTCTACGGCCGTGTGGCCCCGCCGCCACCGCGCCGTGCGCTGGCGGTCCCCGCGTACATGAAGGCCGTGGCGACCATCCTGCGCAGCGGCCACCGCCCGGATCCGCCGACCCTGCACCACCAGGCGCTGACCCGGGCACACGCGGACACGGGCGGGCAGGGGGACATCGTGCTCGCCCCTGGTGCGCCGGTCCCGGGACGCGGCCCGCTCATGCCGCCGCCCTTCGTGCCCGTGCCGCCCGCGGCCGCACCCCCGGACCCGCACGCCGCGCTCACCGCCGCCGTCCAGGACGGCCGGCACGCCGAGGCGGCCGTGCTCGCCGCGCAGTGGGAGCAGATCGCGCTGCGGGCGCACGGACCCGGGTCCGAGGAGGCACTGCACTGGATGGAGGTGCGCGCGGACCTCGCGATGCTCGCGGGCGACCCCGGCCGCAGCTGCGAGACCTGGCTCGCGGTGGCCGCCGCCCGGCTCACGGCCGGCCGGAGCCCGGCCGACCCGGCGGTGGAGGCGGCCGTCGACCGCGCCCACCACCAGTGGGGCCACATGAGTGATCCGGGGCGGGCCCGGGCACTGGGTCCCGCGCTCGTCGCACTGCGGGAACGGGTACCGGGACGGCGCGAGGGCGCCCTGCACCACGTACAGGAGCGTCTTCGCCGGCTGCAGGGCGGGCTCCAGACACAGCCGTGACGCCGTGCGGCGGGGCGCACCCGCCCCGGAACGGGTGACGGCCCGGTCAGGCCGGCGACAGGTGCGCCAGCGCTCCCGACACCAGGGCTCGCACGCCGGGTCCGACCGTGGACAGGTCGGGCGCGAAGCGGGGGCTGTGGTTGCTCGGTACCGCCGCGAACTTCTCCATGAGGTCCGCGCCGGGCGCCGCCTCCCAGACGGCGGCCGGAGTGCTGGTCACGAACCAGTACGCGTACGGGACGCCGTCCGGCGCCAGTTCGGAGAAGTCCTCGCTGCCCATCGCCGGGCCGGGGTCGAACACGGTACCCGGGCCGAACACCTCGCCGTGCACGGCGGCGACGCGGCGGTCGGTGTCGGCGTCGTTGACCGTGACCGGGAAGTCGGCGCCGAAGGTCACCTCGGGCTCGCGCGGACAGCCCGCGGCCAGGCACTCGCCCGTCGCGATGCGCCGGATCGCGGCGACCATCCGGTCGCGGACCACGGCCGACTGGGTACGCAGGTTCAGTGCGATGCGGGCATGCGACGGGATGATGTTGTTGCCGGTGCCCGCCTCGATCCGGCCCACCGTCAGCACCGCCGCATCACGCGGCGCGACCTCGCGGCTGACGACCGTCTGAAGCCGGGTGACGAGGTAGGCGGCCGTCACCACCGGGTCCACCGTCGACTCCGGACGCGAGCCGTGACCGCCCCGGCCGTGCACGACGATGTCCACGTCCGTCGAGGCGGACAGGATCAGTCCCGGTGAGTGCGCGTAGAGGCCGGCCGGGCCCGGGGCCGCGTGCTGGGCGAGCAGGACGTCGGGGCGCGGGACGCGGTCGTACAGACCGTCCGCGACCATCGCGCGGGCCCCCTGACCGCTCTCCTCGGCGGGCTGGCCCACCACCAGCAGCGTGCCCGACCAGGCGTCGCGCCCCGCGGCCAGCGCCCCGGCCGCCCCCGCGAGCCAGGTGACGTGCAGGTCGTGCCCGCAGGCGTGCATCACGCCCGGCACCTGGGAGGCATACGGCAAACCCGTCTCCTCGGCGACCGGAAGCGCGTCCATGTCGGCGCGCAGCAGGACGGTGGGGCCGTCGCCGTTGCGCAGCACACCCACGATCCCGGTGCCGCCGACGCCCTCGGCGGTGTCGTAGCCGGCCGCGCGCAGCAGTCCGGCGAGTTTCCCGGCGGTCCGGTGCTCACGCAGTGACAGTTCCGGATGACGGTGCAGATCCCGGTAGCACTCCTCCAGGGCGGTGGTCGGGAGGTCGGCGGTGAGGTCCAGCGCGGTGTGTGCGGCGGGAGAGGTCACGGGGCCAGGGTATGCGCCGGGCCGTTCACCGGCACCGGGGCTTTCGAAGCCCACCGCGGCACAGGAAGCAGGCGGCCGCCGACGGGAGGGGGGCCTCCGCCGGCGGCCGCCGCCCGGGTCGTCCCGTCGCCGCTCGCCCTGTCCGGTCGGTTCAGCGCGAGTCCTGTGCGACGTGCTGGGCGGGCAGTGGTCCCGACGCCCTGGCCGGGCCCGTGTTGGCCGCCGTGATCAGGGCGGCCACGGCCACGACGGCTGCGGCGAGTCCTCTGGCGTAGCGGGGCGATATACGTCCGCGGTGAACGGAAAGGCGTCCGAGCACGGCAACCGACCTCGCAATGACAGCGATGGATTAAGCATGCTTAAAGTGCTTCTAACGTAGGGGGTGGGACGGTCGAACCGGAAGAGCGCCAAGGGAAGTTGGACCCTTCGAACGCAAGATTGACCCCTGGTCAAGAAACCGGGCTCGATAACTGTGCTTAATGGCATGATTAATCGCATGGCGGAGCGAGACGACCCGGAGATCATCGGGCGCAGGGTGCAGCAACTGCGGCGTGAACGCGGCATGACGCAGAAACAGTTGGCAGAGCCCGCGTACACACCCGCCTACATCTCCACCCTGGAGGCCGGACGCGTCCGTCCCTCCGACGAGGCGCTCCGGCATCTGTCCGAGCGGCTCGGTGTCGAGTTCGACGAGCTGGCCACCGGGCGCCCCGCCCATCTCGCCACCACCCTGCGGCTCGGGCTCACCGACGCACAGCGCACCCTGGCCACCGGGGAGGCCGAGGCGGCGGCCGAGCAGTACGCCGCGCTGCTGGCCGAGGCCGAGAGGCACGGGCTCGACGCCGAGCAGGCCGCCGCGCAGCTCGGACTGGGCGAGTGCGCCCTGGACGTCGGCGATCTGGCGGTGGCGCGGCGGCACTTCGAGCGTGCGGAGAAGAGCCTGGCCGACGCGCCGCTGCCCAGCCGGGTCCCGGCGCTGCGCGGCCGCGCCGTCTCCCACTACCTCGCCGGGGAACTCCGCTACGCCTGCTATCTGCTGGAGTCGACGCTCGACGAGCTCAACCGCTCCGGACTGCACGACCCGGACGCCCTCCTGCTGCTCTACGCGAGCGCCATAGGCCCGTACATGGACATGGGGGCGCACGCGCGGGCCGCCCAGGCGGCCGAGTTCGCCCTGGCCCTCGCGCCCCAGGTCGACGACCCGGCACTCGTCGCACGCATGCACCGATCCGTGGCGCGCACGCTCCTCGCGGAGGGCCGGGTCGCCGAGGCGGACGCCTCCCTCGCCAAGGCCGCCGAGCTGTACCGGCAGCTGCAGATCCGCACCGAACTGGCCAACTGCCACTGGATGCGCGGATATCTGTACGTCCAGAACGGCGAACTCGAGCGCGCGGAGAAGGAGTTGCGCGAGGCTCTCGCCATGCTCGCCGAGAAGCGGGCCGCCCTCTACAGCAGTCAGGTCGCGGTGGAGCTGGCGGACGTGCTGCACCGGCGCGGCAGGTCAGAGGAGGCCGCGGAGCTGCTGCACGGCGTCCTCGGCGACATCGGCCCCGAGCGCGGCGCGGTGCACTCCGCCGCCGCGCACCGCCTCCTCGGCATCATCGCGGAGGACGCCCGGGACACGGAGGCCGCCGAGGAGCACTATGTGCGTGCGCTCAGCCTGCTGGAGCGGGCGGGCGCGGCGGGCGACCTCGCGGACCTGTGCCGGCTGCTCGGCGATCTGCTGCGCCGCACCGGCCGGGTGGAGGCCGCCCTCGACGCCTACCGCACGGGCCTCGGCCACCGCACCGCGCCCGGCACGACGACCCTCGGTCCGGCCCCCGCGCAGCCGCCGCTCTGACGACGGCCCGCGGCCGGAACCGGGCGGCGCGGACCGGGGAGCGGTGGGACACGCTAGGGCGTGACGATCGGGAACCCGCGGTCCGGTCGGGACACATGGGAGAACAGCCGCTTCAGCAGCTCCCGGTCCCCTTCCGTCCCGATGCCCGCAAGGCCCTTGCCCGCGAGCAGCCCGAGCAGTTCCGGACGGGTCAGGGTGAGTGTCAGTCCGGCCTGCGGCCTGGGGGTGCGGTGCAGCGGCAGGCTGCGGTGCGTGAGGGCGCCGTGCTCCAGATTGATCCGGTGCCGGCGCTGCTCGTCGATCACGACCAGATCGATGATCAGGCGCGGCTCGCGCGCCGCCCGGGGCCCGTCGATGCGCACCGCGAGGGAATCCAGCAGCATGCCGACGGAGAGCGCCGACGTCAGCTCGGCCGAGTCGGTGGTGACGGCGGGACCGCCCGCCTCCGTCAGCAACTCCTGCGCTGCGGTCAGATAGATGTTCCGCCAGGGCCCGTTCTCGGACCCGTGCCCGAGCCGTTCGTACACGTCCGCCAGCATCCGCCTCGCCTCCTCGTCGCCCGGTTCGGCGAAGACGAGGTGGTTGAGGAGGGTGGCCGCGAAGCGCAGGTCCCCGGCGTCGGCGTACCGGCGTGCCGCGGCGAGCATCGCGGTGGGGCCGCCCGCCATCTCCACGTACCGCTCGGCGAGCGGGACCGGCGGGTGCTCCCACAGATGCGCGGGGTTGCCGTCGTACCACCCCAGGTAGCGCTGGTAGACGGCCTTGACGTTGTGGCTGACGGAACCGTAGTAGCCCCGGGCGTGCCAGGCGGCCTCCAGCGCGGGCGGCAGCCGCAGCTCCTCCGCGATCTCCGGTCCCGTCAGTCCGCTGTTCAGCAGCCGCAGCGTCTGGTCGTGCAGATACGCGTACAGGTCCCGCTGCTCCGCGAGCAGCCGGACGACGTTCTCGTGTCCCCAGGTCGGCCAGTGGTGGGAGGCGAAGGCCACGTCGTAGGCGTCGCCGAAGAAGTCGATGGCCTCGTCGAGGTAGCGGGACCAGACCCGGGCGTCGCGGACGAGGGCGCCGCGCAGGGTCAGGATGTTGTGCAGGGTGTGGGTGACGTTCTCGGCGAGGCACAGGGCGCGCTGCTCGGTGAGGAGGAAGTTCATCTCGGCCGGGGCCTCGGTGCCCGGCGTCAGCTGGAACAGGATCCGCACCCCGTCGACGACCTCCGTCTGCCCGCTGTGCGTGATGTCGACGGTGGGCGGAACGAGGGTGACCGTACCGGTCGACACGGTCGCGCCGAGCCCCGTGCCGATCTGCCCGTCCGGCGCCTTCGGCAGCGATGCCCCGTACATGAAGCCGGCCCGCCGGGCGATCGCGGGTCCGGCGAACACGTTCTCGCTGACCGCGTGCTCCAGGAATCCGACGGGTGCGAGGACCGGCACGCCCGACTCCGCGTCGGGCGGCAGCACCCCGCGGGCACCGCCGAAGTGGTCCACATGGGAGTGGGTGTAGATCAGCCCGGTGACGGGCCGCTCCCCGCGGTGCCGCCGGTAGAGCGCGAGGGCGGCCGCCGCGCACTCGCTGGAGACGAGCGGGTCGATGACGAGGACGCCGTCGTGCCCCTCCACCAGGGTCATGTTGGCCAGGTCCAGCCCGCGCACCTGGTAGACGCCCTCGGCCACCTCGTACAGCCCCTGCCGTGCGCACAGTTGCGACTGCCGCCACAGGCCGGGGTGCGCGGTGGCGGGGCAGTCGCCGTCGAGGAATCCGTACGCGTCCCCGTCCCACACCACCCGCCCGTCGTCGGCCGTCACCACCCCGGGCACGAGGGCGGAGACGAACCCGCGGTCGGCGTTCTCGAAGTCGGTGCGGTCCTCGAAGAGCGGCAGACCGTCACGGGGCGCGGCGTCCATGGGCCCAGCTTCCGGGCGGGGAATGCGGGGGGCCAGCGGTGGAGGCCCGTTCGAGGTCGCCGCGGACCGGCCCGCCCGCCCGGACGGGCCCCCGGCGCCCGCTCCAGGCTCCGCGGCTCGTCGGGGCGCCCCCGTGGTGTGTTTCCATGTGCGACGTACGGGACCTTTACGCACGGGCGCGACGACCGGTCTGCACCACGAAGTCCGGAACGTCGCAGGAACGTGAGGCGGGGCCATGGGCGAGCACGTGGCGGGGGCATGACCGAGAGCGTGGCGGGGGCATGACCGAAGACGAGTTCGACGCGTTCTACGCCACCGCGTTCCCACGGCTGACCGGCCAGCTCTACGCGTTCACGGGGGATCACAGCGAGGCGCAGGACGTTGTGCAGGAGGCCTTCGTACGGGCCTGGCACCGGCGTCGGGAGTTCCTGGCCGACGGGGCGCCCGAGGCCTGGATACGGACCGTGGCGATGCGGCTCGCGGTCAGCCGCTGGCGGCGGGCGCGGCGCTGGCTCGAATTGGTGCGCAGTACTCCGCCGCTGGAGCACACTCCGGGGCCCGGCCCCGAACGGGCCGTGCTCGTCACCGCGTTGCGCAAACTGCCCGAGCCGCAGCGGATGGCCCTGGTCCTGCACCATCTGTGCGACCTCAGTGTGGAGCAGGTAGCCTCCGAGACCGGTGCCCCGGTGGGGACGGTCAAGGCCAGGCTGTCCCGGGGCCGGGCGGCGCTGGCGCGAGAACTGGCCGCCGGCGAGGAGGAGAGGGAGGACGACCGTGTCCGATGACCTCACCGCCGGGCTGCGCGCACTGGCCGAGTCCGGCCAGGCCCCGCCCCCCGTCCCCGGTGCGGAGATCAGGCGCCGCGCGGGCGTGCGCCGGCGCCGCCGTCGTACGACGGCAGCGTTCGCCGGTGCCTGCGCCACGGCGGCCTTGGGCGTCGTGGCCCTGCTGGGCTTCACCGGAGCGGACACACCCCCCTCGCGGACCTCCCAGGCCGCGATGCCGTCGAGCGCGCGGAGTCCCCAGGCGGGACCCGCGGCGACGGTGGACCTGACCCGGCGGACGCTCACCGTCGGCGGGCGTGAACTTCCCGTCTCCGCGGGCACGGTGCGCGCCCGCACACCGACCGGACGGATGACGGTCACCGCCCTGGCGGGCATGAAGACGGTGTCCGGCAAGGACGTCGGACTCAAGGGCCCCTACCGGGCCAAGGTCCGCTGGGTGGTCGAACTCCGCGCGGCGGACGGCACCACGACCTATCTCGGCGGCCTGATGTACAACGCCAAGGCTCCCGGCCACTACGACGTGACGAGTGGCTGGATCGGTCTGGACCTCGTCAACGCGAAGTGGCTGCACGGGCACCTGCGTGTGGGGGACGTGGTCGAGATCGAGGGCGGCGGGTCCTCTTCCGACCCGCTCCGTGGGGCCTCCGAGGTCCGCGGCGTGCCCGCGACACCGAGGCCGACCGGCACGGTCTCCTTCTTCGGCGGCACCGGCACCCCCTGACCCCGTGGTGGCCCACCGGGCCGCTCGTCCTTTCCGGACCGAGCGGCCCGAGGCCCCGTTGCGCCCCGATCGACGCCCCCCGCAGCGAGCGAGCGCCGCACGCGCACCACCGGGCGCGTGCGGCCGGCGCGGATCAGGACCTGAGGCCGTGATGCGGACGCGTCAGTCCTCGTCCCCCTCGAAGAAGTCCCCGATCTCGTCCACCACTTCGGCCGCCACCAGACCGCCGACCACCCCGACGGCGAGCCCCGCCGCGCCCGCGGCGACCGCCGTGCCGATACCGGGGCCGGAGTGATGCCCGCCGTGGTGGCCGTGGTGATCGCCGTGGTGGCCGTGACCCGCGTACGGGTCGTGCCCACCGTGGGCCGATCGGTGCTCGACCAGCTGCCCGACCCGGCCGTCGAGATCCGCGACCCAGTCACGGGTGTGGACGTCCTGGTGACCGGCCGTGAAGCGGACGAGCGCGTCATGGCCCGAGGAGAACAGACCGCCCCGCTTGTCCGCCTCCAGGACGATCTCCACACCCTCGGGTGCGGCGAGGAAGGTCAGCTCGATCTCGTCGACCGCGTGTGCGTACTGCGGTGCCGGGGTCAGCTCGATCTCCTGGTAGAAGGGCAGTCGCTGTCCCGTGCCGCCGATGCGCCCGTACTCCAGGTCCGCCGAGTGGAAGCCGAAACCGAGTCGGCCGAAGGCCTCCAGCACCGCCTCCTGGACCGGCAGCGGGCGCACCGCCAGCGGATCCAGGTCGCCCTTGTCCTTGGCACCGGCGACCGCCAGCTCCGTACGCACGCCGAGGACGACGCCCAGCTGCTGCCCGTACAGCTCGGTGATCGGCGTCTCCCACGGCAGCGTCACGCCGAACGGCACACTGCACTGCTCCCCCTCGCCCAGCCGGAAGCCGCCCCCGACCGTGAACCGGGCGAAGGCGACCGTGCCCTCGCTCTCGCCCTCCTCGTGCTCGGCCTCCACGCGTGCGACCAGCTCGAGACCGATGTGCTCGATCTCCACAGCCGCGTCGCCGCCGCGCAGATGCACCTGCCCGGACAGCGGACCGCCGGGCAGTGCCACGCCGGTGTCGAGCACCGTGTCCACCGCGGGACCGCCCACCCCGATCGCGCCGAGCAGTCGTTTGAACACCATGCCGGTGTCGCTCCTTCACTGGTCGCACTGTCGTCCTTCGACGCCGGCCGGCGTCCGGGAGTGCCGCACGCCGAGCCGTCGCCCCTGTGAACCGACGGTGCAGGCGGCGAAGTTCCCGGCCCGCGAGGCGGGGGACGTAAGTCATCCGTAAGTGCGACGACTTCGGCCAAGCGGGCCACGCCGCAGGGCCGTGGTCCGGACCGCGGCGGCACCCGCCGCCGCGGTCCGCGGCGATCGTGACCAGTGTGAGGAATTTAACGTCACTCGGTGGAGTGTTCGAGCCTGCCTCTGGCAGGGTGGCTTGATGCGGACCCTTTATCGAAGCCTGCTCAAGCTGCTCCCCCGACTCGGGGTGCAGGTGGTCGACCTCGGCCCCGGCGAGGCCGTCGTCTCGCGTCGCGGAGCCCGTGCCCGGATTCCCGTGGGGCCGGGCGCGGATCTGGTGGCCCGGACCGGCCGCCGCCCGTACGCGGTGTCGCAGATGGGGCCGGAGCAGTGGCTGGTCACCCGGGGGGCCGCCGGGGAGCCGGAGGCGCCGGGCGGCGCATGGCAGAGCGTGCGGCTGGGGAGCAGCGGTGGGCACCTGGTGCTCGACCCGCGGGCGGCGGCCGACGAGCGAGGGCTCCAGCTGGCGGCGGCCGAGTATCTGTGCGCCCACCACGTGGCCGCGCTGCTCGCGCGGTACGAGGTGAACTGCGTGTTCGACGTGGGCGCCAACACCGGTCAGTACGCACGCCGGCTGCGCCGTCACGGTTATGCCGGCCGCATCGTGTCGTTCGAACCCACGGCCGCGGCGTTCGCCAAGCTCGAGAAGGCCGCGGAAGGGGACCCGGACTGGACGGTGTACCCCTTCGGGCTGGGCCGCGAGGACGAGACCATGTCCATCCACACGGCCTGGAACACCATGAACTCCCTGCTGCCGCCGAGCGACTACGGCCGCGACCGCTACCTCCGGTTCGCGAAGTCGCAGACGGAGGAGATCGAGATCCGCCGGCTCGACGGGGTGATGGACAAGGCGATGGCCGGCATCGATCACCCGCGTCCCTATCTGAAGATGGACACTCAGGGCTACGACCTGCAGGTTTTCGAGGGCGCCGGTGAGCGGGCCGGTGAGTTCGTCGGGCTCCAGTCGGAGGTGGCGCTGCTTCGGTTGTACGAGGGCAGCCCGCGCATGCAGGAGTCCGTCGCCGAGTACGAGAGCCGGGGCTTCGAGATCACCGGGATGTACCCCGTCACGCGGGAGGCGTCCACGGGACGGGTGGTGGAGTTCGACTGCGTGATGGTGCGGGCCGCGGCCGTGCCGGAGTGATCTGACGGTCGCCGGGCCCGGGACGCGAGGACGGAGTCCGGGCCCGGGGGGAGGTGGCGCCGCTCGCCGCCTGCCGGAGCATCCGATTCCTTATGTGGCCGAAAGGTGATGGGCCGTCACATAGTAGTGGTTTCAACGAGGTTGACAGCACATTCCGGTTGATCGATTATGTGCTCGAACTGTGGCTCATGTGACCAGTGAGCCCGGTGTTTCTCTTCGACCACTCCTTCCCGGCCACGGTGCCGGCGGCTTCGCGCTGCCCCTGCCCGGGTCCCGGTTCATGAATGTGGGGGAACGCATGTCCATTGCCAGACGTGCCACCGTACGCCGGCTGCTGATGACGGGCGCCGCGGCGCTCACGCTCACTGCCGTCACGGGCGGTGCCGCGTGGGCCGGCGGCACACCCGGCGGCGACGGCTGGAACAAGGGCGGCCGCGGCTACGCGTCCGGCAAGGGCCCGGGTACGGTGACGCAGGCCGACCACTGCCAGTTCTCGCTGGACGGCAGCGCCTTCACCGACTCGGTCCGCGTCGACGACCAGAACCTCAGGCCCACCGAGGACGGCAAGATCCACATCAGGGTCCGCGTCGCGGGCGACGCGACCACCTGCACGGCCTCGCTCGCCTCGTACCGGGCGCACGGCGCCACCTTCAACACCTCCGGCCTGCAGGTCTTCCACGACTTCGACTCGGTGACGGTGGAGCGGGGTGCGACCGACTCGCTGGACATCTCGGTGCCGGACGCGGGCTGCTTCGCGCAGATCGACCTGTACCGGGGCAAGGTGAAGTACGACGGGAACCTCGGCGCGAACGACGGCTTCGACCACGGTGACCTGCCCAAGGGCCCGGACCGCCCGGTGATCAAGGACAAGCTGATCGCCTCCTGGAACGGCGGCACGAAGGACTGCACCGCGCAGCCGCCGAGCACCCCGGAGACCACGCCGCCCGCGTCGATGCCGCCCGCCTCGACGCCGCCCGTCTCCGCGCCGGCCACCACCCCGCCCGCGTCGAGCCCGGCGACCCCGGCCTCGCCCTCCGCCTCTGCCTCCACCCCGCCCGCCGACGAGTCCAGCGCACCCGCGGCGCCGACACCGAACGGCGGCTCGTCCACCCCGCCCGGCGACCTCGCCGAGACGGGCGGCGGCAACGCGCTGCCGATCGCCGCGGGCGCGGCGGTCCTCGTCGCGGCCGGCGCGGGCATCGCGCTCGCCACACGGCGCCGTACGTCCCGAACCCGGGCGTGACGTCCGCGGCGTCCTCGTGACCATCCTCCACGGGCCCGGCGCTCTGTTCCCCCGGAGAGCGCCGGGCCCACCTTCTTGCGTACGCGGGCTCAGCCCGTGGTGGGGGCCGGTGAGGGGGTTGTCGAGGGCGGCGGGGTGAATCCCGCGGGCGGCGAGAGGATCACCGTCGGCTCGCCGGGCGCCGGGGCCGGTGGGGTCATGCTGCTCTTCGGGAGCTTCGGCGGGGTGGTCTCCTGGAACAGGACCGAGTCGAAGTTCACCAGACCCGTCTGCTCCATGACCGTGATGTGGTCGAGGACCGTGTCGTTGGCCTGGTCGGCCAGCTGGCGGACCAGGGTGTTCTGGGTGGTGGCGCGGATGTTGGCGATGACCGGGAAGATCTGGCCGTGTGTCACGCGCAGGATGTTCGCGAGGTCCTGGTCGAACTTCTTGCCCTGGTCCGCGGTCAGCGTGGCGACGAACCCCTGCTGCTGGGGACTCGGCTGGTTCGGCAGCGTGATGCCCAGCTGCGTGGCCACCTTCCGGCAGGTCGCGTCGAGGTTGGCGTGTCCGTTGATCAGGTGCTGACCGGCGGTGCGTACGGCGGGGGTGGTGCCCTTCTTCAGGGCGAGTTCTCCGGAGGGGAACTCCCACAGGCCGGCCGCCCGCACCTTGACGACGAAGTCGCGGTCCGCCTCGGTGAGCGGTCCCGACGAGGTGGTGGCGATCACGCGCGTCGGGGAGCTGGACACGGTCTGTACGCCCAGCATCGAGGGATAGACGAGAGCCGTCAGTGTCAGCGTCAGGGCGCCGACCACAAAAAGGGTTCCGGCCGCGCTCCGCGAAATGCGCATGGCACCTCCTGGTTGTTCGTACGCCCAGAGGTACGGGTACAGCCGGGACCAAGAACCTTTCCCCGAGGCAAAATTGACGACCCGCGCTGTGGGGGTCGTCACACCGCGAAGCCTCCGGCCCCCGGCCCCGGCCCCCGGCCCCGGCCTCCGGCCTCCGGGCCCCGGCCCCCGGGCCACGGGTCACGGGCCCCGACCTCCGGCCCCCGGCCCCCGGCCCCCGGGCCACGGGCCACGGGCCCCGGGCCACGGCCCCCGGGCCACGGGTCCCGACCTCCGACCTCCGGCCCCCGGCCTCCGGGCCACGGGCCCCGGGCCACGGGCCCCGACCTCCGACCTCCGGCCTCCGGCCCCGACCTCCGGCCTCCGGGCCACGGGCCACGAGCGGCGGGCGGCGGCCACGGCCCGGGAGACCGGACGGGCGTCCCCGGCGCGCGGCGCCGAGCGGCCGGCCGGTTCCACCCTCGCGGCGCGTGCGCCCGGTGCTGTCCGCGCGGCCGAGGATTCCCCTGTGCGGGCGCGTGGCGGTGACGGGGTGCACGCAGGGGCGCCCGTTATGTTCGATCCGAACATCCGACATTCGGAGCCGGCATGCAGAAGACGGAAGAACTGGCCGAGGAGGCGTCCTCGGCGGCCGCGGTGCCGGCGGCTGCCGGTGAGGCCTCCGAACGGGGCCGGCGCCTGCCCTGGCCGCTCCTGTTCGTGGCGGCCGCCCTCGCCGGTCCGGTCCTTCTTGTCCTCGCCCGCTGGCTGGACGAACCTGCCGTGCAGGCCTGGCGGACGGTGTGTCTCGCCATCACCGTGCAGGCGCTGCCCTTTCTGCTGCTGGGCACGGCGCTGTCCGGAGCGATCAACGCGTTCGTGCCGGCCCGGATGTTCAGCCGTGTGCTGCCCCGGCGGCCGGTGCTCGCCGTCCCCGTCGCGGGGGTCGCGGGAGTCGTCCTGCCCGGATGCGAATGCGCCTCGGTGCCGGTGGCGAACAGCCTGATCCGCCGGGGCGTCACCCCGGCCGCCGCCTTCGCGTTCCTGCTGTCGGCACCCGCCGTCAACCCGGTCGTGCTGACCGCCACGGCCATCGCCTTCCCCGGCAGCCCCGCCATGGTCCTGGCCCGGCTGCTCGCCTCGCTCGCCACCGCCGCCGCGATGGGCTGGCTGTGGCTCTGGCTGGGACGTGACGAGTGGCTCAAGCCGGCCGTGCGGCACACCGGGCACCGGCCGGGCCACAGCCGCCTGCGGGAGTTCCGGCTCGGCTTCCAGCACGACTTCCTGCACGCCGGCGGCTTTCTCGTGCTCGGAGCCATGGCGGCGGCCACCTTCAACGTGGCGGTCCCACGGTCCGTGCTGGACGTGTTCTCCGGCTCGCCCTGGCTGTCGGTGCTGTTCATGGCCGGGCTGGCCGTCCTCCTCGCGGTCTGCTCCGAGGCGGACGCCTTCGTCGCGGCCTCGCTCACCGGCTTCTCGCCCCTCGCACGACTGGTGTTCATGGTGGTCGGGCCGATGGTCGACCTGAAGCTGATCGCCCTTCAGGCGGGCACCTTCGGCCGGGCCTTCGCGGTCCGGTTCTCCGCCGCCACCCTGGTCGTCGCGGTGCTGTGCAGCGCGCTGATCGGAGGGGCGCTGCTGTGAAACGGCCGGTCCAGGTTGTACTGCTCGTGCTCGGCGGTCTCGGCCTGCTGCGCGCCTCGCTCCTCACCGATCTGTATCTGAGATACGTCAAACAGGACCTGCGCCCGGTGCTGATCGCCTCGGGTGTCCTGCTGCTTCTGCTCGGAGCGGCGGACGCGGTGTCGCAGTGGCGGCACCGCGGAGAGCGGCACGGGCAGAGCGGCCACGACGTCGGTGCCCCCGGCCGGGAGAACCGCGAGGCACAGGGCCACGACGGTGAGGACGGCGGGCACGGTCACGACCACTCCGGCATGCCCCGCGCCGCATGGCTGCTGTTCCTCCCCGTGCTGAGCCTGCTCCTGTACGCCCCGCCGGCCCTCGGCGCGTACACCGCCACCCGGGAGACCCCCACGGCCGTCGACGAGCGGCAGCACTTCGATCCGCTGCCCGCGGCATCGCCCGTCCCGATGACCCTCTCCGACTTCACCGGCCGTGTGCGCCAGGACCGCGCCCGGGCCGTCAAGGGACGCGACATCGAGATGACCGGGTTCGTCACACCGCGGGGGAGGGGAGGCGGCTGGTACCTGACCCGGATCATCTTCTCGTGCTGTGCGGCGGACGCACGCACCGTGAAGGTGCGGATCCACGGGTCCGCGGCCCCGCCCGCCGACACCTGGGTGGCGGTCACGGGGACCTGGCACCCGGGCGGGACCCTGGGGACGCCGTCCGCGCCGGTCGCGCTCGACACCCGTACCGTCGAGCGGATCACCCGCCCGGTGAACGCCTACACCGACGACCTTCCGCTCGCCCCGTCCCGCTGACGACGGACCACCCGCGCGCCCGCGATCCGGTCCCGGTCCCGGTCCCGGTCCCGCGGACGAACCGCCGGGAGGTCCGGTCAGGCCATCCAGAAGAAGACGGCGGTCATGCGCCTCTCGTCCAGGGCGCCGCCCCAGTAGCCGGTCGCGCTGTGCATGATGTTGGCCTTGTACAGCAGCAGCCGGTTGTAGCGCTGCGGTACACGGATGTCCTCGGTGAACGCGTCCGGGGAGACGTACCGGGTGCCGAGGGCCTCGACCAGATTGGTGTGCGGCGCCTGCACCATGTTGCCGCCGAGGACCCCACCGGGCAGGCTCTGCCGGTAGAAGCTCGTGCCGCAGTCCTTCGGGACGTTCGGGCTGAGGTAGAGCACCGCGGCATAGCGGCACAGGGCGCGCGAGTCGGTGTGCGGACGGGGCTCACCCTCGTCCTTGCCGACGACCTGGACACAGTTGTGGTTGAGGGTGCCGCCGCCGGGCGCCGTCTCCTGCCACAGGGTCTGCGCCCCGGTCTCCTTGCGCACCAGTCCCTCGACGCGCGCGAGCTCGTCCGGCTCGAGACCCGGCATGGTGCGCAGCCCCGGCCAGCTCTCCTGCGTGTACGGGAACCCCTTGGCCCAGTCGTCCTCGTCCTTGGCGAGACACCGGGCCCGTACCTCGTCCACGTTCGGCAGGACGTCGTCGAGGACCCAGTAGTCGCGGCCGCGTGTGGGCTTGCGGTACGGCAGCACCGGCAGACGTGGGGGCTGTGGGGGCATGCCGGTGAACATACAGTCGGCGACCACCACCGTTCTCTTTTCGATCGGTCAACCTTCCGTCAACTCAACTCGACGGCGGAGAACGAAAGTTGGGAGGGGAGGGGTGGATGCCGGTGCGCCCCGGTGGTCAGGGTGTGGGCGTGGCCGGACCGGACCGGGTCTCCTCCGGTGTCTGCGCCGAGCTGCTGTCCGGCGAGAACATCGCCATGCTGACCAGCATCGCGGTCAGGAACAGCGCCGCCGCGGCGATCAACCCCACCGTGCGCGGTGAGCGGGCGGCCAACGCGCGGATCGACGGGCGCTCCCGGCGCCCCGCCGCCGCCCGGTCGCGGTGCGCCGCCGTGGGCTGCCGGTCCCGGCGGGCGCCCACCGGCGTCCGCTCGCGGTGACCGCCCGTCGCGGGGCGTTCGCGATGCGCCGCCGTCGACAGCCGCTGCCGGTGGGACGCGCGACGGTTCGGCGCCCCGGGCGCGGACGGGAGCTTGTACGTCGTCGCCGGGCCCGCCGCACCGCGCGGGAGCGCCGGCGGTTCCACCGCCGGTACCGGTGCGTGACGTGGCTCGGGGGCGGTGGCCGGCAGCGGTTCGGGACGGCCCTGCCAGGCACCCGTGGCGAACCAGTCGGCGGCCTGCCGGGCGGTGGGCCGGTCCTCGGGCCGCTTGGCGAGCAGTCCGAGGAGGTAGTTCTCGAACGCCGGCGGCAGTGTGACGCCCAGCTCGCGCGGCGGCACCGGGGCGGCGTCCAGGTGCTGGTGGAGGATCGCGATCGCGGTGTCGGCGCGGAACGGCGGGTGCCCGGTGAGGAGTTGGTAGAGCACACAGCCGAGCGAGTACACGTCGCTGGCCGGTCCCGCCGTCTTCCCCAGGGCGCGTTCGGGTGCGATGTACAGGCTGGTGCCGACGATCTGCCCGGTCGCGGTGAGCGCTCCCGACGGGTCGTCCATGAAGCGGGCGATGCCGAAGTCGCCGATCTTCAGGGTGCCGTCCGCGTCCAGGAGCAGATTGCCCGGCTTGATGTCCCGGTGGACGATGCCCTGGTCGTGCGCGACGGCGAGCCCGGCCGCCGCCTGCGCGGCGATGCCCGCGACCCGCTCGGCGGGCAGACGCCCGACGTCGGCGAGCGCCCGGGCGAGGCTGTCGCCCTCCACGAGTTCCATCACCAGGAACAGCCGGTCCGCATGCTCCCCGAAGTCGAGGACGCCGACCACATGGGGGTGGTGCAGGCGTCCCGCGGTCTGGGCCTCCAGGCGGAAACGGGAGTCCGCGGTGGGATCGGCGTTCTGGGCGAGCAGGATCTTGACGGCGACGGGGCGGTCGAGCATCTGGTCGTACGCCCGCCAGACCTCTCCCATCGCGCCACGTCCGATGGTCGTGTCCAGCTGGTACCGGCCCGCGATCAGCACCTGTTGATTCATCCTCATGCCGTGAGACGAAATGCCGTGCGACGACTGGAACGCCGCCGGCCACGACTCCGCCAGGGCGAGTGGTGGTGGAGTGCCGCAGCGGGTCCAGCCTACTGGCACACCCACGCGATTCGATCACCGTCTCCCCTTTGTCGTGGGTGAGGCGTGACGATCCGGCCGCACGATCCCCGTGAGTCCGGTACCTGTGTCCCGATATCCGCCGACTTCATCGCCTCGGGCGCCACAGGGCGGGACGCGGCGCAAGCGCGTCAGGGACCGAGGGCCCGCCCGCTCTCCGGATCCGCGGGATGCAACGGGTCACGTTCTCGGGCCTGTTGCGCCGGAGCGGCCGTCACTGCGGAGCAAGTCCCGTTGCCGTGCCTCGTGTCGGCCGTCGTGAAGATGCGGTACGCCCTCCACGGCCGCGGCGGATCGCGAACCCGCCGCCGCGGGTCGGACCGGTGCAACTCCGAAGCGGTGCACGGTCGACGGAACGCCGAGCGCCGGGCGCGGGTGGTCCCCGGCCCGGCGTCGTGGCGGGTCAGCCCAGGCAGAGCACGAGCAGGCAGAGGTGCGAGGGCGAGGTGGCCGTCGGCGCGGGGGCCGGCTGCGACGTCCCCGCGTCCGTGCCGCCGGAGGGGGCGGGCGCGGCGGTCTGGCTCGGCGCCGGGGCGGCGTGGCTGGGAGCGGTGACCGGCGCGGCGGCCGACGGGGCGGTCACCGGCTGCTGCTGCGCCGCGGACTGCGCCGTCCGCGTGGTCAGGGCCGTACGGGTGACGGGCACCGAGTCCGGCCGGGTGTCCGGTGACGTGGTGGGTGCGCCGGGTGCGGCGGAGCCGTGCCGCGGCAGTCCCGTGGCGGGCGACTGCGAGGGGGAGGGGTGCGCGGACCGCTGTGTGCCGGGCAGGGTCGGGACCACGGGCGGCTCCGGCGCCTGCCCGTCCGCGCCGCCCATGCTCGCGACGTCGGGCGCCGCGGCCGCCTGGGCGCGGTCCGCGGAGTGCCGGTCCATCGAGGCGAAGGTCAGTCCGCCGCCGACGAGCGCGACGGCGGTCGCGACCACGGCCCGCCGCTGGCTCTTCTTCCAGCGGGCCCGCTGGCGTCGCCGTGCCGCCCGCCCGTGGGGGGCGCCGGGGCCGCCGGGCGCCTCGCTCCGCGGGTGGTCGACGGCGCCGTCCTCGAACGCCGCCTCGTCGGCGAGATCTTCGTCGTACCGCATGTCGGGGAGGTTCGGGTTCGCGAACCCCCGTCCTGTCGCGGGGCCCCTGGCCGCTGTGGCGGCCCGGGCCGGGACGGTGTGGCCGCCGGTGGTGAGCGGAGCGATGTCCGGGGCGTAGGCACCGCATCCGGGGCACACCAGGGCGCCGTTGAGATGCCGACGACACGAGGAGCAGTAGTCCATTGCGGTCTTCCTGAGTTGACGTGCCGTCGCCACGCCGGGCCTCGGCTGGTCTCGTTCGCACGTGGGATCGAGCGGCCTGCAACGCTAACGGGGCATGCTCAAAACTGTGTGCAGTCTGTGTGACGCTCCTGCGCGGATTCCTCGCGGGCTTCGCGCGTCCCGTGCCGTGCCGCCCCCGGCGCCGGTGGTCCGGGGCGCAGGGCGTATACGCAATCGAGACCGGCCCGTACACCGTCCCCTGCAACCCCCGAGCCGTCAGCGCTGTCCTAAGGGCGAACCGCGGCCCCGACACGGCGGCCGCACAGCTGGTCACGCGGGTGGTGTGTGTGACCCAGTCGGTCGAGGAGGGGACTCGCCATGCCCGGTCTCAGAGGCGTGACGGTGACAGCGCTGATGGGCGGAATCCTGATGCTGACGGGGTGCCACGGTTCGCCGGGTACCGACGCCGCCTCGGGCGCTCCCTCGCCGGCCTCCCCGTCGGCCACGTCCTCGGAGTCGTCTCCCGATGCCCCCACCACGGCGGCCACTCCTTCGGGCGCCCCTTCCTCGGCCGCGCCGCGCCCGTCGTCCACCTCCGCCCCCGCCGGGGCCACCGACTCCACCGGCGCCGCCCGGATGCCCGCGAGCGTCCCCGGATGCCGCAACCTGGCCGTCGGCGACGAGGTCAAGGCCGCCGTGACGTCGGCGTACCGGCGCAGCTTTCCCCGCCTCGTCCACATCCGGCCGGAGCCGCACCGGTTCTTCTACGGTCAGTGCGGCGCCGTCCGCTATGCCGCCACCCGTTTCCAGGCGACGTCCGGCGTCACGGACGAGGAACTCGTGAACATGCAGGACGAGGGCAGCACCACCAAGTACTTCCGCAGCACTTCGGGGGGTGTTTGGACGTACCTCACGGGTGACGGCCTGCCGGCCGGGCCGCACGGCTGCGGCGACATCCCCGAGATTCCCGCCCCGTTGGCGAAGGCTTGGGGGAACTGCTCCGCCGTGCGGTGAACTCGGCGGTTCCCCGGAGCGGGCACCTCCGGACCGGCACCGTCACCGACGGCACGACCGCCGGCCCGATCGTGCCGTCGGCTCTGTGGCCGGGAACCGGGCCGTTGGTCGTGGACCCGGGCTGTGGTCGTCGGACCGGGCCTTGGCCACGGAGCGCGCCCGTGGTGGGGACCGCGCCGTTGGTCGTGGACCCGGGCCGTGGTCGTGGATCGGGCCTGTAGCCCTGTATCCGGGCTGTGGCCGTCGGACCGGGTCTTGGCCAAGGAGCGGGCCCGTGGTCGTGGGTCGGGCCTGTAGTCGTGGACCGGGCCCGTGGTGGCGGACCCAGGCCGTGGCTGTGGATCCCGCCCGCGGACGTGGGGCGGGCCCGTGGTGATGGACCGGGCGGGTGGTCGTGGAGCGGGCCCGCGGCCGTGGGTCGGGCCTGCAGCCGTGGACCCGGCCCGTGGTCGAGGGGCGGGCCTGTAGCCGTGGCCCCCCGGGCCGTGGCTGTGGATCTGGCCCATGGCCGTGGACCCGGCCCGTGGTCGTGGGTGCAGGCGGCCGCTGTGGTCGGCTGGTTCGGTGCAGGTCCGGCGTCGAGGTCGTCGGTCCGTACCGGCTGGGGGGGACGGCGTCACGCACTCGCTCGGTGGCCATGCGCCGGGCCGGTGGTCGTGGGTGGGGTCGGTCGCTGTGGTCGGCTGGTTTGACGCAGGTCCGGCGTCGAGGCTTGTCGGGCCGTACCGGCTGGGGGAACGCCGCAGGCACCCGCCCCGTGGCCGTGGACCCGGCCCGTGGTCGTGGGTGCGGTCAGCCGCTGTGGTCGGCTGGTTCGACGTAGGCCCGGCTTCGAGGCTGTCGGTCCGTACCGGCGCGGGGACGCCGTCACGCACCCGCCCCTCCGCCACGCCGAGGCCGCCCCGGGCGGGAGCGACGGGTCGGGGCGAACGACCCGCGACGGCCCCCGGCCGACGTCAGTCGGGGCGGCGCAGTCCGGCGACGAGGACCTCGACCAGCCGGCGTGCGTCGTAGCGGGAATCGTTCTCCGCGCCGATGCAGAGGTTGCCGACGCCGCGCATGAATTCGTAGGCCTTGAGATCGGAACGGATCTCGCCCGCACCGGCCGCGGCGTCGAGCAGGTGCGTGCACACCGGCACGAGCCGGTCGAGGAAGTAAGCGTGCAGGGCGTCGAAGCCGGCGTCGTCGGACCGCAGCACGGCGGCGAGACCGTGCTTGGTGACCAGGAAGTCGACGAAGAGGCTGATCCATCTCCCCAGTGCGGCATAGGAGGTCGGTCCGGTCGCGAGCAGGGCCGGACCGGCCTGCGCACACGCTTCGACCTGGTGCCGGTAGACGGCGATGATGAGATCCGCCCGCGTCGGGAAATGGCGGTAGATCGTCGCCGTCCCGACGCCGGCCCGAGCCGCGATGTCGCGCACCGGCGCCTCCACGCCCGCCTCCACGAAGACCGCGGCGGCCGCTTCCAGCAGGGCCTCCTCGTTGCGCCGGGCGTCCGCCCGCCTGGGCCGGCCCGCGGGCCCCGCGGCCTGATCGGCGTCCTTCATCGCTCCGCTCCCTCCACAGCTCCCTTGCTAAACGGGACGCTGTTCCGTATCGTCAAAACGGGACGTGGTTCCGTTTGCTGATGATGCCAGAGCGGGGATCCGACCACCAAGCCATGCGCTGCCGTGCCATGCGCTGCCGTCCCGCTTCATCCCTGATCGAGGAGGCACGATCATGCAGTACCGCACCTTGGGCCGCACCGGAGTGCAGGTCAGTTCGCTCGCGCTCGGCGCGATGAACTTCGGCGCCATCGGGCGCACCACCCAGGACGAGGCAACCGCCATCGTCGACGCCGCCCTGGAGGGCGGGATCAACCTCATCGACACCGCCGACATGTACGGCCGCGGCGAGTCCGAGGAGATGGTGGGCAAGGCCATCGCGGGCCGCCGCGACGACATCGTGCTGGCCACGAAGGCGGGCATGCCGATGAGCGACGAGCGCAACCATCGGGGCGCTTCGCGCCGCTGGTTGGTCGCCGAGCTGGACAGCAGCCTGCGCCGCCTCGGTGTCGACCACGTCGACCTGTACCAGGTCCACCGATGGGACCCGACCACCGGCGACGAGGAGACACTGTCGGCGCTGACCGACCTGCAACGCGCGGGAAAGATCCGCTACTTCGGCTCCTCCACCTTCCCCGCCCACCGCATCGTGGAGGCGCAGTGGGCCGCCCGCGAGCACCGTCTGGGCCGATACGTCACCGAACAGCCCAGCTACTCGATCCTGCAGCGCGGCGTCGAGACCCATGTGCTGCCCGTGACCGAGCAGTACGGGCTCGGCGTGCTGGCGTGGAGCCCGTTGGCCTCGGGCTGGCTGACGGGCGCGATCCGCAAGGGCCGGGACATCACCACCAGCCGCTCGACCTTCATGCCGGAACGCTTCGACACCTCCCTCCCCTCCAACCGGGCGAGGCTCGACGCCGTCGAACAGCTGGCCGCGATCGCCGACGGGGCCGGACTGACCATGATCCAGCTCGCTCTCGGATTCGTGACCGCACATCCCGCCGTGACCTGCGCGCTCGTCGGTCCCCGCACGCTGGACCACCTGCACACGCAACTCGCCGCCGCCGACATCGTGCTCGGCGCCGACGTGCTCGACGCGATCGACGCCGTCGTCGCCCCCGGCACCGACCTGGCCGCGCACGAGAAGTTCGACACTCCGCCCGCGCTGCTCGACCCGTCACTGCGGCGTCGCTGACGGTCCGGGCGATGGAAGGGACCGGCATTCCATGCCCCACACACCCCGCCCCCGTTTCGGGATCATGACCGCCCCCTCGCAGGTCGACTACCACGACGTCCTGAGGGTCTGGCGCGAGGCGGACGGGATTCCCGAGATCGAGCACGCATGGCTGTTCGACCACCTCATGCCGATCGGCGGCGATCCGTCCGGCCCGGCCTATGAGGGCTGGACACTGCTGTCGGCCCTTGCCGCCCGGACCCGGCGGCTGCGGCTCGGTGTGCTGGTGACCAGCAACCGGTTCCGGCCGCCGGCGATGCTCGCCAAGATCGCCACGACCGTGGACATCGTCTCCGGCGGCCGGCTCGACTTCGGCATCGGCGTCGGCTCACGGCCCGGCCATCCCCTGGCCCGGCGCGAGTACGAGGCCCACGGCCTGCCCTTCCACGACTCCGCGCGGGCCGTGGCGAGCCTCGCCGAGGCGTGCACGGTGATCCGGCGACTGTGGACCGAGACCGAACCGTTCGACTTCCACGGCACCCACGTCCGGCTCACCGGGGCGTTCGGCAACCCCAAGCCCGTCCAGCGCCCCCATCCGCCGATCCTGATCGGCGGCCGCTCGTCCTCCACACTGCGGGTGGTCGCCGAGCACGCCGATCTGTGGAACATCCCGGGCGGCGACCTGGACGACTGTGTCCGCCGCAGCGCACTGCTGGACCGCTACTGCGCCGAGATCGGCCGCGATCCGGCCTCGATCACCCGGTCGATCCACCTGCCCGTCTCCTACGACCGGCCCGGCGTCACCCGGGAGGCGATCGGCGACGCGGTCGGCGCCGGCTTCCGGCACATCGTCCTCGGGCTGCCGGCGCCCTACCCCGCCGACGTGGCGCGATGGGTCACCGACGAGCTCATCACCACGGCGGCCTGACCCCCGGGGGCGGTGGCCGACGGTGCTCCCGGGATCCGCCGGGACCGTCCCCGTTCTCCCGGGCGCCTGTTGTGCGGCTCCTGATACCGACCGGCTCCTGGCCCGGCCAGGCTTACCACCGGCACCGTCGTCCCCCCGCACGCGGCTCGCCCACGCCGCCTCCCACCGCGCGGTGGCCGTCGGCCAACCGGGGCAGTCCCTCCCGGGGCGCGGAACGGCACGAAGGCCCGGGTCCGCGATCGGACCCCTCGCGGGAGACGGCCGACAACCACAGACGTCGACGCCCCGTGGCATACCGCCGCGTACTCGGGCCGGCCAGGGGTGTCATCCATGAGTTCTGTTCAGCAAGCGCCGGGGCCGATTCCGTCGGTTGCGGCTGTGCAGTGGCAGAGCGGCAAGCGCAAGCAGAGTGGCAAGTCCAAGCAGCAGGATCGCCTCGGGCACGGGCCGCTCGGCGCGCCAGAGTTGGACCGGCAGCCCGATCGAGGGCACGCGCAACCGTGCTACGCCTTCGAGCGCCGGGGGCCGGATCGGGGTGGAGTCCGGTGCGGAGTTGGCGTCGCCTTTGGTGATCAGGTCGTTGTTGGGAAGTACCTGGTAGACCCGATGGGTGAGCATCTGGCCGGGTCGGGTGGGGTCCTGGACCAGCACGATCTGGCCCACCGCCGGTGTGCGGTCGCGTGGCGGTGGCCGGTAGAGAACGACGTCGCCCGGCCTGAGGGCGGGACGCATGGAGCCGGACTGCACCACGCACGCTGTCCAGCCCAGCGCCACCACGGGCAATTGCGCCCACACGAGCAGCCCGATCAGTGAACCGAGCACGGTACGTGAGGTGACCGAGGTGACCACGCGGATCGGGTGCCGGGCACCCCTGGCCGTGGGCCGGCAGGGCGCGCCGGCAGCCAGGTCACTTGGGAGAGTCACTTGTGTTCCCGCGCTTCCCAGGTGAAGGTCACCTCGTTGGTGACCACGCTCTGCGCGCTGTTGGGTGCGCTCCGGCTGAATTTCCACGCGAAGCGGAAGCTCAGCGAGTTGGGTGGCTTGCCGGGCAGGGTCCAGGGACCCAGGCCGGTGCGGAAGTCGGTGTACAGGGCGACGAACTGGTCCAGGGTGCCGTCGAACGCGGTCTTGTGCGGAGCGAAGCCCTTGCAGTCGCCGAAGGTGCCGCCGCTGCCCACCTCAATTTTGAGGTTGATGAAGGATTGGAAGTTGCTCGGCCAGTTCGGTGAGTTGCTGTACAGCTTGAGCGCGGTGGGGAAGTCGGCGTTCGACTCGATCCTGATGCAGTTGGAGCCTGTGT
This sequence comes from Streptomyces sp. HUAS TT11, assembly GCF_051553595.1. Lineage (NCBI taxonomy): Bacteria > Bacillati > Actinomycetota > Actinomycetes > Kitasatosporales > Streptomycetaceae > Streptomyces > Streptomyces sp. HUAS TT11. The sequence goes on along the minus strand of NZ_CP196184.1, from coordinate 4,497,560 downwards.
CGCCGGGTCGCATGTTGTCGACGCGGAACATGGGCACCTTGCTGTTGTTGGCCAGCCCCAGCGAGCCGGACTCCCACGTGTTGCCGCTGTTGCTGGTGGTTCCACTCCAGTCGGCGTTGGTTGCACCCCAGACCAGTGCACCGCTGAGCAGCAACCCGAGCGGAACGGGGGCCACCTGTGCCAGCACGTGCAGCCAGGGACGCCCCATCGACCACTCCGTTCAATTCCGACATGTATGCACATGTTGCGGCATTGTGTCTCGTCTGCGGCGGTGCCGCTCCGTGTGGCCATCCGGGTCCGAAGGAGGCTCGGGCCTGTCCCGGGCGGGCGCCCCTGGCCTACCTGTGTTCCTGGCGACCGGCCCCAGCCGCGACGTGTTCTGACCTCATGCGCTGTGTGCCCTGGAAGTGGCAGGGGGTCTGTCGCTCGACGGAGCGGACCGCGCCTCGGTGTGCGCCCTTGTCCCGGTTCGGCGCCGATCCTGGCTGCGCCCATATAGCCGAGTGGTGCGGTTCGCCAATGGTGCTGCGCGCGCCGTGCGGCATCCGCCCACCGGTCTGGGCAACAAAGAACCCCCGGGTCCACGACCCGGGGGTTTCCGCTGGAGCGGGTGACGAGAATCGAACTCGCGCTCTCAGCTTGGGAAGCTGATGTTCTACCATTAAACTACACCCGCGTAAGACACCCGTTGATCCGGTGCCGTTATGCCCGCTCACTGTACCTCATCCCGGACCCCCGGTGCTCAGGCCGCGGGGTCCGACGTCGTTCCGGGGTGTGGATGCGGCTGCGGCGGGCCGGAGTTGGGGCGTACGGTGGGGGTGGTGGAGAGGGGCCGTGTACGGCCGGAGCGCCGCCTGGAGGGCCGTCCCTTTCATCCCGTAATGTGCTTTCGTCGTCCGTCACGGCAGTGAGACGAAGACTCTTGGGGAAGGGACTCAGAGGACTTGATGGAGCGCACCGTCGTCCGTTGTGCCGAGGGGCACGTGTTCAGCACCGCTTCGTTCCCGATGCAGCAGGCCGAGCGCCTCGGCCCCGGCCGGCTCGTCCGGTGTCCACGCTGCGCCCGGCTGCGCAGTGTGGTGCCGGTGGCCCTGGAAAAGCGGTAGGGCCCACAGCGGTACAGGCGCGCGGGGAGGCCACGATTGTGGCGGCTCCGCGCGCCTTGCGTATTCTCGGGGCGTGCTTCTCTCAGACAGGGATATCCGGACCGAGATCGACAAGGGTCGGGTCGTGATCGACCCGTTCGACCCGACCATGGTGCAGCCCTCGAGCATCGATGTGCGGCTCGACCGCTACTTCCGGGTGTTCGAGAACCACAAGTACCCCCATATCGACCCCTCCGTGGAGCAGGTCGACCTGACCCGGCTCGTGGAGCCCGAGGGCGACGAGCCGTTCATCCTCCACCCCGGTGAGTTCGTCCTCGCCAGTACGTACGAGGTCATCAGCCTGCCCGACGACCTCGCCTCGAGGCTCGAGGGCAAGAGTTCGCTCGGGCGGCTCGGGCTTGTCACCCACTCCACCGCCGGGTTCATCGACCCGGGCTTCTCCGGGCATGTGACGCTCGAGCTGTCCAATCTCGCCACCCTCCCGATCAAGCTCTGGCCGGGTATGAAGATCGGCCAGCTGTGCATGTTCCGGCTGAGCTCGCCGGCGGAGTTCCCCTACGGCAGCGAGCGGTACGGCTCGCGCTACCAGGGGCAGCGCGGGCCCACGGCCTCCCGCTCCTTCGTCAACTTCCACCGGACCCAGGTGTGAGCGGGACATGACCGACGTACGGGAGAACCTGACCTACGACGACTTCGGACACGCCGTCCGCGAGCTCGCGCAGACGATCGCCGACGACGGCTACCGGCCCGACATCGTGCTGAGCATCGCGCGGGGCGGCGTCTTCGTGGCCGGCGGCCTCGCCTACGCCCTGGACTGCAAGAACATCCACCTGGTCAACGTGGAGTTCTACACCGGCGTGGGCACGACGCTCGAGATGCCGGTGATGCTGGCCCCCGTCCCGAACGCGATCGACTTCACCGACAAGAAGGTCCTGATCGCCGACGACGTGGCCGACACCGGCAGGACGCTCAAGCTGGTCTACGACTTCTGCCGCGAGACCGTGGCCGAGGTCCGCACTGCGGTGATCTATGAGAAGTCCCACTCGCTCGTGAAATGCGAGTACGTGTGGAAGCGCACGGACGACTGGATCAACTTCCCGTGGAGTGTTCTGCCTCCTGTACGCAAGTCGGGAGAGCCGCTCACTCCGTCCCGAGAAGCGCTCTGACCTGCTGTCTCAAGGCGGCTTGCCTGGTTCCGGAGACCGCAGGTCAATGCCCCTCGGGGCGTGGCTCCAAGGGCTGGGCAAGAAGTGGTATCGCCTGATCTCTGGACCATGGAGGACTCGGAGGCCTTTCGCGCGGAGGTCAGGCCGGGTCCGCGGCGGCGGAGGTCGGTGCCAGGGCGGTGGCGGCCGCGACCGTGGTCAAGGCGGTCATCATCAGCGACTTGTCGGGCTCGTGCCGGGCTGGGCTGCGCGGCATACTGCGCAGCTGTGGGAGTCCGGGCCGTCACACCAGGGTGCGCCCGCATAGGAACGTCACCCCGTGTGATGAGGCGGCCGGTGTCGCGGAAGGCGCCGCGGTTCGACCGGGCGCCTGAATCCGCGGCCCGTGTCCGCCGGGGCGCTCGGGAGCCGTGCTCCGGCGCAGCGCCCCGTAGGCCTCGACGCCCCGTGCGACTAGAACGTGCCCAGTTTGATGATCGACAGGATCGCGATCAGCTGGATCGCCGACGCGCCCAGCGCCTTCGGCCAGGGCAGGTCGTGGGACTTCGACACCATGAGCGTGAGCAGCGCGCCCGCCCCGACCCAGGTCGCCCAGCCGAGGATCTGGACGAAGGGTGCGTCACCGCCGAGGAACATCGCGACGACCAGGCGCGGCGCGTCCGTGATGGACATGATCAGCATGGAGAGGCCGACCGTGGGCTGCCTGGCGCCGTCGCCGCCGAGCTGGCGGGCGAGGGTGTGGGTGACCACGCTCAGCACGAAGGAGCTGACCACCATGGCCACGGCGGTCGTCAGCACGATCGGGATCGCGTTGTCCAGCGTGGCGGTGATGGCGTCCTCGCGCGCGCCGTCGAAACCGAAGACCGCGAGCAGACCGTAGAGGAAGGTCACGATGAGGGCCGGGCCCCACATCGTGTAGTCCCGCATCTGGAGGAAGGTCCGGGTCGGGGACAGCACGATGCCCCGCAGCAGGTCCTTCCAGTGCAGACGGGGACCGACCGGCGGCGCCGAGGCCTGACCCGCGCGGTACGTCTCACCCGCGGTGTAGGGGTCCTCGCCGACCGAGAACGCCTGCGTATGGCCCGGATTGTTCGCCACGTACGGGTCGAAGTGGCCCTGGCCGTCGTCGCCGAAGTACTCCGGCTCACCCTGGCCCTGGGCCCCCCGCCACTGCTGCCGGCCGCCGTGGGGCTGTGGGCCCCCGTGCCGCTGCTGCGGCGCGGAGGGGTAGCCGTACGTCGGGCCCTGCGGCACCTGCTGTCCGTACGGGGGTTGCTGCGGTCGCGCGTGAGGAGCGCGGTCCGCCCGGTCGCGTCCGATCCTGAATCCAGCCACGTCTTCGAACGTACCTGGTACCGGAGCACGGCGTGCCGGGCCCAGGGGGAAGGGGAGGGCATTGGGGCCGAGCTGTGACATCCCGTAAGGGCCCGGGGGACGGGAATCAGGGCCATATCGGTGGCCGTGGCGTTTGCATGCGCATCCTGCGTGTGCATCACGGTCCGAGGGGCGGGGGGCCCGGCCCGAGCCGGCACTCCGCCGCAGCTCCGAGGCAGCCGAACGAGTGCCACCGCTGCGCCGTCTGTGGCGTACCGGAGCGCGTCTGTTTCTGTTCGAAACGATTGATGGCGTTGGATCTTCCTGCCTGATCCCTCTTGATGCCGACTCCGTTCGCCGGTCCGTGGTGCGCGGACGGTTCGACGCGAACGAGCGCGGCACGGCGCATCGAGGTACGGACGACGGACGTGACTGCGGAGAGGTGATACCGACGGTGGAACAGCCCACGCGCCCCACGAAACGCCCTTCGCACGGTCCGGCACGGTCCGGCCGGCACCGCCGCGGCTGGCCGGACGCCGGCCGCCGCTGCGCGCCGCCTTCGGCGCCACCGCACGGCCAGGTGTCGAACGCTTGCGTGATCTCCATGGCCGGGAGCCCCTCCGGGAGCCTCGCCCCCGCTGCCGGTGGGAGTTGAGGGCCGCATGGCACGGACCGTCCAGACCCTCCCCGACAAGACCGCCCCGCCGACCACCGAAGCCCCGGCGCGACAAAACCGCCGGCGTGTCCGGCTGCTGCTGTGGACGCTCGTGGTCGTGCTCCTCGCGGGCCTCGGGTGGATCCTCGTCACCGGGCTGCTGGCGCGTGCCGAGCTCGTCGGCAGCCGGAACGATCTGAGCAGCCTGCGCACGGGGATGACCGCGCCGTCGGACCCTGCCGCCACCGCGGGGCACGGTCCGGGCCGCGGTGAACTCGCCCTGCAGGCCGCCCGTTCCGCGGCGGAACACGCCGAACGCGCCCACCGGCTCACCGCCGGTCCGGCTTGGTACGTGGCGGCGCATCTGCCGTTCGTAGGCGGTCCCTTCGAGACCGTGCGCGGAGCGGCCGAGGTGCTCGACCGACTGGCCGGACAGGTACTGCCCGCCGCATTGCGCACCGTCGACCGGATCACCGCGGACGCGGGCAGCAGCCATATCAACCTCGCCGAACTGCGCAGGGCCGTACCGGACCTAGAGCAGGCCTCGCACCAGGCGGCCTTGGCCCGGGTGGAGGCGGACAGGCTGCCGCGGCGGACCTGGCTGCATTCCGTCGACCAGGCCCGCGGTCAACTCCTCGCCGGGCTGAAGCGGGTGGCGCCCGTGATGGAGAACGCCGCCGTGGGCGCACGCCTGTTGCCGTCCATGCTGGGGGAGGCCGGTCCGCGCCGCTACCTCCTGGTGTTCCAGAATCCCGCCGAGGCACGCGGTACGGGCGGGATGCCCGGGGCCTACGCCGTGTTGACCGCCGACAGGGGCCGACTGGCCCTGCCGGAGTTCGGGCGTGACACCGACATGGCGACCGTGCGGCCCACGATCGACATGGGTGCCGAGTTCGCCGCCATGTACGCGCAGTACGACTCGGTGAAGACCTGGCCGAATTCCAACATGAGCCCGCACTTTCCCTACGCCGCGCGCATCTGGTCCGCCGCGTGGCACGCCAAGAGCGGGCAGCGCGTGGACGGCGTGCTCTCGCTGGATCCGGGCGCGCTGTCCGGGCTGCTGGCCGCGGTCGGGCCGGCGCGGTTGGCCGACGGCACCTCCGTCACCGCGGCCAACGTGGTGGACCTCACCGAGCGCACCAATTACGCGATGTATCCGGACCCGGTCAGGCGCAAGGCCTTTCTGCTCGACGTGGCGCGCGCGGCCGCCGGACGCCTGCTGGCCGCCGCCGGGGACGCCCAGCGGCGGCCGGCCCTGCTCCGGGGCCTGTACGAGGTTCTGCACGGCGGGCAGATGACCGTGTGGAGCGCGCACGCGGACGAACAGCAGGAGCTGAACGCGCGCCCCGTCGGAGGCTCCGTGCCGCAGGGGCCCGGGACCTATGCGGGGCTGGTGGTCAACAACGCCGCCGGCACGAAGCTGGACTACTACCTCGATCGCTCACTGGAATGGTCCCCCGGGCGCTGCACCGCCGACGGCCGCGAGGTGACCGTCAAGGTGGTCCTCACCAACCGCGCGCCCCTCACCGGGCTCCCCCTCTATGTCACCGACCGGCTGGACAAGCCTGCCCATGGGGCCCGCAGGGGCGACAACCGGCTGCTCGTCTCGTACTTCGCGACCGCCGGCGCGGGGCTGGTCGAGGCGCGCCTCGACGGAAAGGCCGCCCTCTCGGCGCAGGGGACGGAGCGAGGACACCCGGTGTACACGTTCGACGTCGAGGTGCCCCGGGGCACGAGCCGCACCCTGACGCTGCATCTGCTGGAGCCGCCGTCCGGCCGCGCGCCCACCGTGCTGCGGCAACAGCTGACCCGTCCCCTTCATGTGACGGTGCATCAGGGAATGCGGTGCGCGAGAGTCGGATCGTAGTGCCGTGTCCATCGGCGTGGGGCGCGGCGAGGAGCCGTTCCGACGCCGTCCGGGCCGTCACCCGATGGCACCAGCCCTTTGCGGGTTGACTGTTTTGTACTGAATGCGCCGGTATGGTGCCAGCCGGGATCTGTTCGGTGGTTCGTCCATTTCTTGCACCACATGAGGGAGGGCCGATGTGCGGCGTAGCGGGCATGGTGTCGACGGCGTCCCCCGACCCGGCGGCGGTGAGGACGATGTGCGACGTCCTCGCCCATCGCGGCCCGGACGGTGAGGGGTTCCACACCGACGACCATGTCGCCCTCGGCATGCGGCGACTGGCCGTCATCGACGTCGGCGGAGGAGACCAGCCCGTCTTCAACGAGGACCGCAGTGTGATCGCGGTCTTCAACGGGGAGATCTACAACTTCCGCGAGCTGCGCCGGCGCCTGCGCAGTCGTGGTCACACCTTCCGCACGAACGGCGACTCCGAATGCCTTGTGCACCTCTACGAGGAGCACGGTGAGGACTGTGTCCGCCATCTGCGCGGCATGTTCGCGTTCGCGGTGTGGGACGCGGGCAACAGACGTCTGCTGCTGGCCCGCGACCGTGTCGGCAAGAAGCCGCTGTACTACCGGGAGACCGCCGGTGAGCTCGCCTTCGCCTCGGAACTCAAGGCGCTGAGCACCGTCGCAGACGCCGGGGGAGAGGTCGATCCGGTCGCGCTCCACCACTATCTGACCTACCAGTACGTCCCGGCGCCCTGGTCGATCCTCCGCGGTGTGCGCAAACTGCCTCCCGGGTGCCTGCTCACCTGGCAGGGCGGCCGGGTGCAGGTGAAGCGCTACTGGTCGCTCGACTTCTCACCGGTCCCCGCACCGGACGAGGAGGAGGCGGCCGAGCGGACCCGGGAGCTCCTGCTCGAGGCCACACGTATCCGCATGGTGGCGGAGCGCCCGCTCGGGGCCTTTCTGTCGGGGGGCGTCGACTCCTCCGCCGTCGTCGCGGCCATGGCACGGATCTCCGCGGAGCCCGTGAAGACCTTCTCCATCGGGTTCGAGGACACCCGGTTCGACGAGCGGGTGCATGCCCGTGCGGTGGCGCGGCAGTACGGGACCGACCATCACGAATTCGTCGTGGAGGCCTCGGCGCTCGACATCCTGCCCACACTCGCGTGGTACTTCGACGAGCCGTTCGCGGATTCGTCCGCGATCCCCTCCTTCTACGTGGCCCAGTTGAGCCGCCGGCATGTGACCGTCGCCCTGAACGGTGACGGTGGCGACGAGTCGTTCGGTGGGTACACCCGTTATGCCCGTATGGCCCGCATGGAGCGCTTCCCGGTCCACGGGGCCCTGCGCCCGGCCGTCGGGCACCTGGGACGGTCCCTGCTGGCCGCCGCTCCGGCCTGCTCGATGCGGCGCAGGGCCGGCCGCGCGCTGACTCTGCTGGGCGAGACGTCGCAGCGGCGCTATGCCCGGATGATGTCCTACTTCATGCCGGAGCAGAAGCAGGAGCTGTACGCGGAACGGCTGCTCGAGGCGACGGCCGGAGTCGACAGCTACGACCTTGTGGACCAGGCCTTCCGCGGGTCCCGCGCGGTCAGCCGGCTGAACCAGCTGATGGACGTGGACGTGAACACCTATCTGCCCGGAGACCTGCTGGTCAAGGTGGACATCAGCACGATGGCCAACTCGCTGGAGGCCAGGTCGCCGTTCCTGGACCACCGCCTGATGGAGTGGGCGGCCGGGCTGCCCGCGCAGCTGAAGGTGCGTGGCGGCACCACCAAGTACCTGCTCAAGAAGGCCTTGCGGGACTGGCTTCCGCACGAGGTGCTGCACCGGCCGAAGCAGGGGTTCGGGGTGCCGATGGCCCATTGGCTGCGTACGGATCTGAAGGACGTGGCATGGGACGTGCTCACCGACCGGACGGCGGCGGACCGGGGGCTGTTCCGGCCGGAGGCGGTGAGAACCATGCTCCGCGAGCACGAGGCCGGGGAGGATCACGCGCGCCGGATCTGGGCGCTCATGCAGTTCGAACTCTGGCACCGCAGGTTCGTCGACCAGCCGCTGCCCGTGCCGCCGGCGGTCGCCGGTCAGCCGCTGCGGCACACCGGCTGATCGGCGTCCCCGTGCGACGTCCTCATCCCGGCGCCCGATGCCGGCCAGGTGGCTCGGTGGGGTTGCTCACCCACGGCTCCACGGAGGACGAGTGAGGGTCACCGACAAGACGAGTCCGGGATCGCTCCCCACCTCCGCGATCGGCCGCGCTGGGTTGCTGGCCGCCGGACCTGTCGCCATGTACCTGGCGCTGTTCCACGGTGTCGCGGCCGCCGCCGGGGCGGTGGCGATCTGCTTCGGGCTCGTGGTCTGGCCGCGGCCGGACGTGGCCCTGCTGATGCTGCTCGTGCTGGTCCCGGCGGTCGCTGTTGTCGATCCCGGCGGTACGGCGCTGCCCGTGATGGTTCTGGGTGCGGTGGTCCTGCTCCTGCTGCGCGTCGTCCTGGGCGGATCACGACTGTGCACGGACCTTCTCCTGATCCCGTCGATCGGTGCGGCCGTCACGGTGAGTTGGCTCCTGCCGCAGGAGACGTTCGGCGTCGAGCACGCGTGGAAGACGTGCGGTCTGCTGCTGGTGGGGCTCGGCCTGACCGCCGTCTCGGCCCTGGCGCCCCCCGATCCCCGACGCATTGCGCAGGTCGTCGCCGGTTCGGGCGGAGGTCTCGCGACCTGTCTCGTGCTCCGGGGGGAGCACGCCTTCGACCGTCTGACGGGTCTCGGCCTGAACCCCAACTACGTGGGCGCCGCTCTCGCGCTCCCGCTCGTCGCCGCCGTCGGACTGGTGCGGTTCAACCGTTCCTGGCTGTGGATGGTGCCCGCCGCGGTCTGTGTCTGCGCCGTCCTGGAGACACGGTCCCGAGGAGCCTTCGTGATGGCTGCGGCGGGGTTGGCCTGCGTCCTGCTCGCCGGACGTCCCCTTCGGCACAAGGTGCTGATCGGTCTGGCACTCCTCGCCGTCACCCTGGCGCTGCCGGGAACCCTGGACTCGATGGAAGGCAACCTGACCGGCGGCCGGACGTCGACCGAGCTGGCCGCGAACACCGAGGTACGCAAGAAGGCCGCGCTGCTGGCGGTGCGGGTGGCACTCGACCATCCGTTGCGCGGTATCGGATACGCGATGTTCCCCGAATACGCGCGGTCCTCGCCCGACCTGGGCATCTACATCAACACCCACAACGACTACCTGCGGCTGGCGGCCGAGGCCGGGCTGGTGACGCTCGTCCTGTGGACGGCTCTCCTCTGGCGCGGGCTCGCCCGCCGCCGCACGGCGGATCACATCGTCCTGCGGTCGCTGGGCGTGTCGTACGCGACGGGGCTGCTCTTCGCCAACGCCCTCACGGATCTTGTGATCTCCACCCCGTTCTGGATCTCCCTCGGCTGCCTGCTGGCCCGGACCGCGGACCGCGGACCCGATCACCTGGCTCCGCAAGGCAGTCCCCCCACCCCTTCCCTCCGCAGCGTAAGGAAAGCCGAATGATCGACTGCGAGACCGAGATCAGCGAGGGCCGGCGCTTCGCCTTCGGCCAGAACTGGCTCCGATTCGGACAACTGATCAACGAAGAACGCGTCGCCCTCGCCAGGAAGTCGCTGGAGTCGGCCCTCCGCACCACCGATCTGACCGGCCGCACCTTCCTGGACGTCGGCTGCGGGAGCGGACTGTTCTCCCTGGCGGCCCTGCGCATGGGTGCGCGGGTGCAGTCCTTCGACTACGACCCGGACTCGGTGAAGGCGGCCGAGGAGGTGCGCCGGGAGTTCGCCCCGGACAGCGACTGGAGCATCAGCCGCGGTTCGATCCTCGACGCGTCGTTCGTGAAGGAGCTCGGCCCGGCCGACATCGTGTACTCCTGGGGCGTGCTCCACCACACCGGAGCCCTCTGGGGCGCGATGGAGGCGGCCTGCGGCCTGGTCGCCCCCGGGGGCACGCTGTATGTGTCGATCTACAACGACCAGGGAGCGGAGAGCCGCCTCTGGACGTCGGTGAAGCGGCGCTACAACATGTCCGGAACCGTCGGGCGCCGGCTGCTGCTGACCGGCAGCCGGCTCTACCTCTACAAGCACTACCCGGTGCGTGCCGCGCTGGAGGTGGCCAGGCAGATCCGGGGCACCTCGAGCGGACCCGTTCGCCGGGCCCGGGGCATGTCCCGCAGGCACGACCTCGTCGACTGGGTCGGAGGCTATCCCTTCGAGGTGGCCACGCCCGAGGAGGTCTTCACCTTCTGCCGGGAGCGCGGTTTCGAACTGCGCCATCTGAAGACGTGCAGGGGCGGCCTCGGCTGCAACGAGTTCGTCTTCGCCCACGCTCCGGCCGTCACCGCCTGAGACGACCGGGCCCGGGCCCGGGTCGCTCCGGTGCCCGGCCGGTCAGGCCGCCCGGCCGAGGTGCAGTTGCCTGCAACGGCGTTTCACCTCCGTGGTGAACCGCGCCGTCTCGGCGCTCGTCGGGAGCAGGCACCTCCAGCCGATGCCGCTCATCCGGCTGAAGTACGCCACCTGGAAGGCGATCAGCGAGGTGTACGCCACGGTGGAGGCGATGGCGCAGCCGACCGCGCCCCAGGCCGGGATGAGGGCCGCGTTCAGCCCGACGTTCACCACCAGGGCCGTCAGCGACGGCAGCACGACCACGCGTGACGTCCGGGTGCGCAGCAGAAAACTCGACAGCGGCCGGCCGGCCGACAGCAGCACGACACCGGGGACCAGCCATGCGACGAGCGAGGCCGTGTCCGCGTACGCCCGGCCGTACAAGGGGGTGATCAGCGCCGACACCGCGACCACCGTCGTCACCGCGGAGGCGACGCCCAGCAGCACCATGAACCGGATGATCCGCGCCGTGACCAGCGCGGAGTCGCCCGCCGTGTCGTCGAACTGGAGGGACAGGGTGACCTGTGCGAACACGTCGACCGCCAGTCGGCTCAGTTCCGCCAGAGTCACCGCGAGCGTGTAGATGCCGACGGCGTGCGGACCGGCCAGGGCATTGAGCAGGAAGACGTCCGAGCGGAGCAGCAGGTAGGCGGCCGCGGAACCGGTGTGGAACCGCAGTCCCTTGAGGCATGTGGCCCGGGCAAGGCGCAGGTCGGGCCGCCGCACGGTGACTCCGCCGGCGGCGGTCAGCACGGCCAGGGAGACGGCGTAGGAGGCGGCCCAGGCGGCCACCACCGTCCAGACGCTGAGCAGTCCGGTCACCCCGAACACGATCAGGCACAGGCACTGGGCGACCGCGCTCGTCAGCATCGCCCATCCCGCGACATGGGTGCGGTCGCGCAGCAGGGTGATGTTGGTGCCGTACAGCACGCCCATGCCCAGGGGCACGCCCGCGCAGGCCGTGACCAGGAGCCAGATGTCCGGGATGTTGCCGTGCCCCTGGAACAGCAGCCCCAGTCCGACCGTCGCCACGGCCGCGGCGGTACCGACGCCCAGCCCGAGCGGCACGCTGTTGGAGTCGAGCGAGGACCGGTGCCCCTTCTCGGACCACAGGGCCGTCTGCGCCTGTTCGACGGACAGATGGCCCAGCGACAGGGCGGCCGTGGCCACGGTGACGGCCATGTAGTAGGTCCCGCGCCCCTCGGGGGGCAGGGCCCTGGCCACCACGACACTGGCGACAACGCCCATGGCGAGGGTGCCCGCGCGAGCCACCAGCATCCAGACGAAGGGGGGTTTTCGGTCAGCCACAGTGTCGGAGGACCTCCCGGAGTCGGTTGCGGCCCGTCCTGCGGGGCCGGCAGGACGAGGTGCGGTGCCGGGGCGCGAGCCGCGCCGGGCACCCGTCACACCGGGGACCGGTCCTCCAGCAACTGCCGGTAGAGGGCGATGTACCGGTCCACCATGACGTCGGCCGTGAGGTTGGCCATGGCCCACTCCCGCGCCCCGCGTCCCAGGGCGGCGGCGGTGTCCCGGTCGCCGAGCACCCGCTGAAGTCCGTCGGCCAGGGCCGCCGGGTCCGCGGGAGGCACCAGGATTCCGCGCCCCTCGAGCAGTTCCGGGTTGCCGCCCACGGCCGTGGCCACCACGGGACGGCCCGCTGCCATGGCCTCGGCCACGGCGTTGCTGGAACCCTCCGACAGGGACGGCAGAACCACCGCGTCGGCCCTGGCCAGATAGCCGGCCACGTCGGTGCGGGAGCCGAGGAATCGGACGTCGAGGTCCAGGCGCTCCGCCGTCCGCCGCAGCTCCGGGCGCTCGGGACCGTCGCCGATCAGGACGAGCGTGCAGGGATTTCCGCTCGCCCGCAGCGCGGCACAGGCTTCCAGGAGGTATCGGTGGCCCTTGTGCACCGCGAGATTGGCGACGCACAGCACCACGGGCAGCGAGGTGGCGACCTCGGCGGGCTCGGCGAGCTCGAATTCCTCCGGTCGCATGCCGTTGGGGATGACGGAGATCTTGGCCGCCGGCACCCCCTCGTCGCGGCGGACCTCGTCCGCGATGGCGGACGCGTTGGCGACCAGGAAGTCGGTCCATCGGGTGGCGATCCGTTCCACCGCGAGCGCGAGCCGGTTGCCCGCCTTGTAGAAGCCGAGACTCCTGCGCCCCGCCAGAAGCACCGGCACGCGGGCCAGCCGCGCGGCGGGGGCGGCCATCACATAGGAGTGGAACAGGAATGCCTGGAGCACCTGTGGCCTCTCCCTGCGGAGAAAGGCCACGAAGCGGAGGAAGGCCCGGACGTCGGCGAGGAGTGACCACCGCCCCGCGGACCTGCGACGGAAGCCGAGTTCCAGCAGGGAGACGCCGGAGTGGCGAAGCTCCTCCTCCCGCGCCCCCTTCTCGAACATGACCAGCAGATGGGTCCGGATGCCGCGGGCACTCAGCCCCCGGGCGAGCAGGACGAGTTGCTTCTCGGCGCCGCCGAGACCGAGCTGACCGATCAACAGGCAGACGCGTGAGGGAATGCGACCCGCACTCGGGCCCTGGGTGTCCGGAGCCGGGGACGCGGGTGATTTGTCTGTCAATGACATGCCGCACAACCCATTTTTTCCAGCGAATCATGGACGTAGTGGCATAGCATATGCGGCGAATTGGGCGCAGCTGCGGTATTCGTGACCATACGTCCGCGTGTCAGGACAAGGCCAATATTTTCCGCAAACGGATTCCCGCAGACTCTCCCGCCCGGCGCTGACGGAAGGAATCGCCTTGGATAATCGCATTTTCCGCCTGGCCGTCCGCTGTTTCTACAAGCTGGTCGCGAAGCGGCTGCACTGGCGCGTACCCGGCTCGCGTGATCTGCGGGGTTGGTGTGCCCACCGGATGTGCGAAGACGTGCGTCTTCCGGTCACGATCAACCCTCAGGTCGACCTCCCGCCGTCCCTGCGGATGGAGAGACACGCCGGGATCGGTCAGGGAACCCAGTTCCTGGGCCTCGGGCGTGTCACCCTCGGCGCGCATCTGACCATGGGGCCGCGCTGTCTCTTCATCACCGGGGACCACCCCGTTCCCCGATCGGGCGGACACTTCCGCGACCACGCCCCGGTCCACGCGGACATCGTCGTGGAGGAGGACGTCTTTCTCGGTGCCCGGGTGACGGTGCTGCCCGGTGTGACCATCGGGCGCGGTGCTGCCGTCGGTGCGGGAAGCGTGGTGACGAAAGACGTTCCACCCGAGATGGTCGTGGCGGGAAACCCGGCGAGAGTGATCCGTGCACGTGAGAAGTGAGAGCCGCGGCCGCGCCCATGGGTGACGCACCGTCCCGCTCGGTACGGCAACACGGTCCGGAGCACGAACACATCGGCGAACCCTTCGAAAGGAATCCAGTCCTCCATGTGCGCCGCCTCCGTGACGAGGGAACCGGTCGAGGTCGAGTACCGCAGTTCTGAAAACTCCGGCAAGAACAGACCCTCGTGGAATGCGGCGGCCATTTTTGCGGTGTCGGCGGTGTTCCATGTCGGGGTTGTGCTCATCGTTCATCAGTACAGCAACGGGGTACACCTTTACCCCGATGCCCGCCGGTACGACGGGCAGAGCACGCTGATGGCCTTCGTCTGGCACGCCAAGGGCCGGACGGACGTCCACGGCCTGGAACGGATCGCGGGTTCGGCCTTCTGGGGCTACCCGGCCCTCATGGCTCTGTGCAAGGTGCTGACGGGTGGGGGATGGCTCGCGGCCAAGACGGTTCTGAGTCTCATTTCGGCCACCGGCGCCGTTGCCGCCTACGCTCTGGCGACCACGTCCGGGCGCGGCAGGAAGCGGGCGACGGCGGTGGGTCTCATCGTGGGCACCAGTCCGAGCCTGTTGTTGTGGGACGCGTGGGGCCTCAAGGACGGCCTGATCACCAGTCTGCTCCTCTGGTCCCTCCTGCTGATCGTGCGGGCGCGCTTCACGATCGCCTGCCTCGCCGGACTCGCGGGCATCCAGTTGTGCACCTATCTGAGGGCTGCGGCAGCCGTCTTCATCGCGGCCGCCCTGATCGCACGGATCAGACTCCGCCGTGGATATCTCGTGGGGCTGGCCGTGACCGCGACGGCCGTCCTGGTGTTCATCGTGCCCCGCGCAGGTGTGCTGTTCGGCCTCGTCGATGCGCTCGAGGTCGGTAAGGGGACCTCCTTCGAGTTCTCCGGAGGCTACGGTTCACGAAATCTGCTGAGCAACCCGCAGTACATTTCCCATTTTCTGTTCGGGCCGTTCCCGTGGGCGTTCGGAGCGAATACGGCGACACCGGAGCGGTGGCTCTACATCGGTACCGTCATCTGGATCGTGTCCCTGGTGCTGGCTCCCTCCGCGATCAAAAGGGCCTGGGGGGACACGGCCGGGGCCGGCCGGACGATGGTCCTGGCATCGGCCGCGTACGCAGCCGTCTACCTTCTCGGCTTCGGTGCGGAGTTCTATCGGCAGCGATCCGCCGTCGAGTGCATGACGATGATTCTCATCGTGCTCTACTCGCCGCTCTCTCCGGCAGCCGCGGTGGACCGCGTGTTGAAGTGGCTCGCGGTGGTCGCCGGCCTCGCCATCATGCAGAGCCCCTACCTGGCGCCCACCGTGTGGAGCAAATGGCTGGCATTCGGCGCGATGTGCCTGATGGCATTTGTCGCCGCCGTTCCGGACGAGTTCGGACTTTCGCGGAGGGGAAGTCCTCCGCGTCGTCAAAGGCGGCGGTCGGGCGGCGGCCGACGATCGAACGAGGTGGTCGTGGGACAACCGGAGTGCTGATCACCGCGGTCCCCGGTCCGTCGGGCCCGCGGCGCCCGTTCGAACCGGGTCGCGTCGCGCCCGGGGCGGTGCGGGAGGAACGGTGGTGATCCTCGGTCGTCGCGTACGCCGAACCGCGGTCCGGGTCGGCCCCGCGTCGAGCGCGGGAGTCGACCCGGACCGCGGCGCCGCGGCGACCAGGACGTCACTGAGGTGCGGCGGGAGTGCCCGCGGTGCGGGGCAGCGTGGCGGGATTCCGGGCTCCCCGCGAATGCGGCACCGCCGTCGGCCGGAGGGGCCGGTGACGGCGTCCGAATCCGCCGCCGGCAGGCCTCGACTGCGAGGCCGTGCGGGGGATCCGGCTCGCGGAGACGATCGGTGAAGCACCCGCGGTGGCCGGAATGACGAGCAGGAGCCGAACCGCGCCGACGCCCACCGCACAGGCGGCGACGAGCGCCACGCCGGGTGCCAGCACTCCATGGGCCACCAGCGTCGCCGCGAGACATCCCGCCATCGCGAACGCCCCCATGACCCGGACCACTTGAGGGACCGTCAGGCCCAGGCGGCGCAACCGATGGGAGATGTGGTCCGTGCCGCCCTGAAGCAGCGGCCGTGCCTCCATGTAGCGGGACAGCATCACCAAAGTGGTGTCCAGTGCCGGGACGAGGGTGGGGAGAAGCAGCACGGCGGGTCCGGAGAGACCGTCGGCGTCGTGGTGCACCACCGTCATCACGGAGGCCAGCATGAAGCCGAGGAAGAGCGAACCCGCGTCACCGAGAAAGATCCGTGCCGGGTGCCGGTTGTGGAAGAGGAAACCGAGACAGGCTCCGACGAGAGCCGCCGTCAGCACGGCCAGGCCGATCTGCCCGCCGGTCAGGGCGGTCGTACAGAGGAACACGCCGATGACGACGCACAGGGACGACGCCGCGCCGTCCATGTTGTCGAGCAGGTTGAACGCGTTCGTCACGAAGACGATCCATACGACGGCGAACACCGCGTCGAAGGGGCCGCCGAGGATGGTGGGACACCCCCCGGCCAGGACGACCACCGCGGCCGCCGAGGTCTCGACGCACAGCCGGAACCGCACGCTGAGCTGCCGCAGATCGTCGATGAGCCCGAGGACGCACATGAGTGCGGAGCAGCCGAGCACGATACCGAGCACCGGGTCGAAGACCCCGCGGGGGAGCACGGCGATCGCCGAGGCGGCGAGAGTGGCGGCCCCGACGGCGACACCGCCGAGATAGGGCGTCGGGCAGGTGTGCGCCTTGCGAAGGCTGGGACGGTCGGTGATTCCGTGGCGCAGGGCGAAGCGTCTGAGCGGCTCCGTCAGCAGCAGTCCGAGCAGCAGGGCCGCGCAGCCCGCGCTCGTCGTCACGACCGCCGCGCCCATGCCGGTCACCGTCCCGCCAGAGCGGTTCCGGCAACGGGTCCGCAGGTCGGAAGGCGCTGCTCCGGAGTGCTGGGCACCTGGACGGACCGGTCGCCCCGCAACTCGGCCCGGGCGTCCGCGATCGCGTCCGCGAGGACGTCGGCCAGGGTGTGCCGGGGCTGCCAGCCCGTCAGAGCGCGCAGCTTGGCGGTGTCGGGGACGCGCCGCTCCATGTCCTCGAAGCCGGGCCCGTAGGCCTCGTCGTACGACAGGTGCTCCAGCGCCGAGACACTGCCGGACCGAGCGATGACCCGCTCGGCGAGCTCACGGATGCTGATCTCGTCGTCCGCACCGATGTTGAAGGTCTCTCCGACGGCGTCCGGGTGCTCGAGCAGGAGCAGCAGTGCGGCGACGGCGTCGGAGACGTGCAGGAAGCAGCGGCTCTGCCGGCCGTCCGCATGGATGGTGAGGGGCTCCCCGCGCACCGCCTGCCGGGCGAACCGCGGGATGACCATGCCGTACGCGGAGCTCTGGCGGGGGCCCACGGTGTTGAAGAACCGCACGACGGTCGACCGCAGCCCCCGCTCGCGGTGGTAGAGGACGGCCATGATCTCGTCCACCGCCTTGGCCGTGCTGTACGACCAGCGGGCGACGGACGGGCTGCCGAGAACGCGATCCGAGTTCTCGTTGAGCGGTCCGGATGAATTCTTTCCGTAGATTTCCGACGTGCTCGTGATCAGAATCCTGCGTTCATGCCGTTGTGCTGCCTCGATGACGTTCTCGGTGCCCTTTGTGTTCGTGATGAACGACTTCAGCGGTTGCTCGACGATGAGTTTGACCCCTACGGCGGCGGCCAAATGGACGACGACGTCGCATTCCCGGACCAGCTCGTCGACGAGAGGCGCATCCAGGACCGAGCCGTGGCGGAAACGAAAACGCGGGTTCTGCTGCGCCTTGGCGAGGTTCTCCGTCCGTCCGGTGGTGAGGTCGTCGAGGACCACCACGCTGTGTCCATGGGCCAGCAACGCGTCCACGAGATGGGAGCCGATGAAGCCGGCTCCTCCGGTGACCAGGTAATTCGAACTACGATCCATGAGCGGCTTCACTCCGGTTTCGGAAGATGGCGACGGGGTTCCGGCACAGCTCGATCGACGGCCGAGCCAAGGTTCACCTATGCAATGAGTAGCCGAATCTGAAACCTCGTCAGCTCAATACGGACCCTTCGGCGCGTCTGCTGGTTACGGAATCAGAGTGACGCCGGGTGGACACATTCCACAGGGCTCCGAGGCGGCCGTCACTCGTGCATGAATGGGGGGGTGGAATATGCGGATTCCTCAAAACCATCGGAGTGGTGAGTGTGCGTCAGAGGAACGATGCCGGTGACAAGGGAAAGTTGATCGTCGTAGGGCTGGGCTATGTGGGCCTGCCCATGGCCGTGCGGGCCGTCGAGGCCGGGTACTCGGTCGTCGGCGTGGACACGGATGATTTGCGGGTGAAACGCCTGGGAGCCTGTGACTCCTACATCGAGGGCATCGGCGACGCACGTCTCGCCGCTGCCGCGGACAGTGGCCGCTTCCGCGCCACCACCGAGTACGAGGACATCGACGGCCTCGACGTGTGTGTCATCACGGTGCCGACGCCGCTGCGCGAGGGTGTGCCGGATCTGAGCTTCGTGGAATGTGCCGGACGGAGCATCGCCCCGCACCTCACCCCCGGCTCCATCGTGATCCTGGAGTCCACGACGTATCCGGGCACGACCGAGAGCCTGCTGCTCCCCCTGCTGGAGGAGGGCAGCGGCCTGAGGGCGGGGGCCGACTTCCACCTCGGCTACAGCCCCGAGCGCATCGACCCCGGGAACCCCGACTGGCACCTGGAGAACACGCCCAAGGTGATCTCCGGGATCGACGCCGCGTCACTGCGCGGGATCGAGAGCTTCTACGGCGACATCGTGGAGCGCACCGTGCCCGTGAGCTCCTGCCGTACGGCTGAGCTGACCAAGCTGCTCGAGAACACCTACCGTCATGTCAACATCGCCCTGGTCAACGAAATGGCCATGGTGTCACGGCAGTTGGGCGCCGACATCTGGGAGGCCGTCGAGGCCGCCGGCACCAAGCCGTTCGGATTCATGCCGTTCAGGCCGGGTCCGGGTGTGGGCGGGCACTGCCTGCCCGTGGACCCCTCCTATCTGTCCTGGCAGGTCAAGAGGTTGCTGAAGCGGGACCTCCGGTTCATCGCACTGGCCAACGAGATCAACGACAACATGCCGGACCATGTCGTCCGGCGGGTCACCCGTGGACTGAACGAGCGCGGCAAGTCGGTCAAGGACGCGCGCGTGCTCCAACTGGGCCTGGCCTACAAGAAGAACACCGGTGACATCCGGGAGTCGCCCGCCCTCGTCCTCGCCCGGTCGCTGCTCGCCCTCGGAGCCCGGCTGGTCGTGGCCGAGCCGCACACCGACGCGTATCTCGTGCCACTGGACATCACCCGCGTGGAACTCACCGAGGCGGAGATCCGTTCCGCCGACGTGATCGTGGTCGCGACCGACCACGACGCCTTCGACTACGCGCTCGTCGAAAAGGCCGGTGCGTACGTGCTCGACACCCGCAATCGCTGCCGGGGCGAGAGGGTCGAGATTCTCTGATCGGCCCCACCCGGTCCGAGCAGGCCGGTGCCCGCCCCTGAACCGGTCACACGGCATCGGCGGGCACCGGCCGCTTCCCCGATCGCCCATCGCGGTCCGCGCGCCGAGGGGAGGGGGCGGGCCACCGCGGTGGCCCGCCCCCTCCCCTCGGTGTTCTGTGCGTCCGGTACCCGGTGGGTGAGGCCGGGAGAGCGCGGCTACGTGTACTCGGGCAGGGAGCGGAACCACCGCACGGTCTCGGCCAGCCCCTGTTCCAGGGGAACCGCCTCGACGCCCGCGAAGAGACCGCGGAGCAGCCCGTCGTCGGCCTGGGAGTCCCGTACGTCACCGCGGCGCGGTGGCTCATGGTGGAACTCCACCGCCATCTCCAGCGCCTTGGCCAGGTGATGGCCGAGTTCCAGCACGCTGACCCGGGTGCCGAAGGCCAGGTTCACCGGGTCGGCACAGGTCACCTTGCGCAGGACGGCGTCGGCGAGCACCCGGGCGACCGTGCCGACATAGGTGAAGTCGCGGGTCTGGTGTCCGTCCCCGAACACCGTCAGCGGCCGGCCGCGCAGCGCCGCGTCGACGAAGGACGGGACGACCGCCGCGTACGCGTGTCCGGCCGGCTGCAGCGGGCCGTAGACGTTGAAGAAGCGGAACGCGAGGGCCGGAAGGCCGAAGGCCTGACCGTAGGAGAGCACGTAGGACTCGGTCGCGAGCTTGCTGGCGGCGTAGGGGCTGAGCGGACGGGTCGGCAGGCCCTCGTGTTTGGGCAGGTCGGTGACCGAGCCGTACACCGAGGACGACGACGCGGCGACCAACGGGGTGTGGTGGCGGCGGCACGCCTCGAGCACCCGCACGGTGCCGGTGGCGTTGACCTCGTGCGTGGCGAACGGATCCGCGAGGGAGCGCGGCACGGACGGCCGGGCGGCCAGATGCACCACCGCGTCCGCCCCGTCCACCACGTCCTCGAGCAGGTCCCGGTCGAGGATGCTCCCCTCGACCAGTTCCGCGCCCGTGCCCACCAGATTCGCCGCCGACCCGGTGCTCAGATCGTCCAGGGCGACGACCCTGCCGACGGATGGCCGGGAGACCAGCTCCCGGCAGAGGTTGGCTCCGATGAACCCGGCACCGCCGGTCACTACGACCTTCATCGGTTCGCACCTTTCGTCAGGGGTGTCGGCCACCAGCCGCGTGCGACGGCGATGGAGGCATAGAGGTCATGGGTGTCCTGGACCAGGCGTTCGGCCCCGAAGCGCTGAGCCGTCCAGGCGCGGGCCTGCTGTCCCATGAGCAGGCGCAGCCGGTCGTCGCGCAGCAGCCGGACTGCGTGGTGGGTGAGCTCCGCGGCGTCGGGGGGAGCCAGCAGGCCGGTGTGTCCGTCCCGCACCACCTCCGGCACGCTGCCCACATGGGTCGCCACCGCCGGAAGGCCCGCGAGGCCCGCCTCGATCAGGCTGACCGGCATGCCCTCGTTGTCCGAGGTCAGCAGCACCAGGTCCGCGGCCGCGTACACGGTCTCCACGTCGGCGCGCCAGCCCAGCAGATGCAGCGACTCGCCCAGGTCGGCAGCCGACTCCAGCTCGCCGTGCAGATCTCCGCCCCCGCACACCAGGAACCGGGCGTCCGGCACGGCGCGGCGCACCTCCCGGGCCACCGACAGGAACCGATCGGGCCGTTTGACCCTGGTGACCCGCCCGACGTACGCCACGACGGGACCGTCCTGCGGCAGGCCGAGACTTCTGCGTGCCTCGGCGCGCGGTGCGGGCACGGCCGCGGTGGTGCCGGGCGGTACCACCGCGTACTGCCCGGGGTGCCCGATGCCTGCGGCCAGGAGGTCGTCGCGGACGGTGCACCCCACCGCGACCAGCCGGTCGGTGACGGCGGCCAGCCGACGCTCGGCCCGGACCACCAGCCGGGTCTTCGCCGGTGAGAAATAGCCGTGCAGCAGGTGTCCGTGGTACGTGTGCACCCGCGCCGGCACCCGCGCGAGCACCGCCGCCAGGCGGCCCAGGGTTCCGGCCTTGGCGGTGTGCGTGTGCACGATGTGCGGGCGGAAGCGGCGCATGGCTGCGGTCAGTGCGGCCAGCGCGCGCAGGTCGTCGGTGGGACGCACGGCCCGTCCCAGGGTGGGCACCCGGCAGACCCGCACGTCGGGGGCGCGCTGCTCTACGTAGTCGGCCTCGTCCGGGCCCACGAACCCGGCGTAGAGCCGGTGGTCGAACAGTTCGCCGTCGAGCCCGCGCATCAGGGTGGAGACCTGGAGGGCCGGACCACCGACGTTCATTCTGGCGATGACCCTCATCACCCGGATACGGGAGTCATCGGGTCCGGCTGTGCCGCTCCGGGCCATCACCATTCAGCCTCACCGCGTCTCGGCCGACCGCCGAGGCGGGCGGCGATTCATGATCACGACAGGCAGTCATGCTGGCAGCGGGGGCCTGGGAGGCGACGCAGACGTACCGCCCTCCGGCCGAAGAGCACACCTACGGCCTACAGGTCCAGCGGCCGTCTCCTGTCCCCGGCACGGCGAACGGCCGAGGGGCCGGAGTCGTCCTGTACGACTCCGGCCCCTCGGCCGCGGCTGTCCACGCGGAGGCGGCTACTTCACCGGTTCCGGCTCCGGCGCGCTCTCGGTCTCGGCATCGCCCGCCGGGTCCACCGGCGTCCTGACGGAGTCGAGCAGCAGCTGGGCGACGTCCACGACCTGGATGGACTCCTTCGCCGTGCCGTCGTTCTTCTTGCCGTTGACCGAGTCGGTCAGCATGACCAGGCAGAAGGGGCAGGCGGTGGAGACGATGTCCGGGTTGAGGGAGAGGGCCTCGTCGACGCGCTCGTTGTTGATGCGCTTGCCGATCCGCTCCTCCATCCACATCCGGGCGCCGCCGGCGCCGCAGCAGAAGCCGCGCTCCTTGTGGCGGTGCATCTCCTCGTTGCGCAGACCGGGGACCTTGCCGATGATCTCGCGCGGGGGCGTGTAGATCTTGTTGTGGCGGCCCAGGTAGCACGGGTCGTGGTAGGTGATGATGCCCTCGACCGGGGTGACCGGGACCAGCT
Organism: Streptomyces sp. HUAS TT11; assembly: GCF_051553595.1. Taxonomy (NCBI): domain Bacteria; kingdom Bacillati; phylum Actinomycetota; class Actinomycetes; order Kitasatosporales; family Streptomycetaceae; genus Streptomyces; species Streptomyces sp. HUAS TT11. The sequence goes on along the minus strand of NZ_CP196184.1, from coordinate 4,475,257 downwards.
TGCCCTCGTCCACCAGGTGCTGCAGCAGCTGGGTGTGGTGGATGACCTCGTAGTCGCCGCCGAGCTGCGGGTACTCGTTGCCGATGGTGTTGAGGCAGTGCGGGCAGGTCGCGACGATCTTCTTCGCGGACTTCGGCTTCTTCGTCGACGGGTCCTCGTCGTCCTCGCCGAAGGCCATGTTCAGCGTGGCCACGTTCTCCATGCCGAGCTCCTGGAACAGGGGCTCGTTGCCCAGGCGGCGGGCGGAGTCACCGGTGCACTTCTCGTCGCCGCCCATGATCGCGAACTTGACGCCCGCGATGTGCAGAAGTTCGGCGAACGCCTTCGTGGTCTTCTTGGCGCGGTCCTCCAGGGCGCCGGCGCAGCCGACCCAGTAGAGGTACTCGACCTCCGTGAGGTCCTCGATGTCCTGACCGACGACCGGCACCTCGAAGTCGACCTCCTTGGTCCACTCCAGACGCTGCTTCTTCGCCAGGCCCCAGGGGTTGCCCTTCTTCTCCAGGTTCTTGAGCATCGTGCCCGCCTCGGACGGGAACGAGGACTCGATCATGACCTGGTAGCGGCGCATGTCGACGATGTGGTCGACGTGCTCGATGTCCACCGGGCACTGCTCGACACAGGCGCCGCAGGTGGTGCAGGACCACAGGACGTCCGGGTCGATGACGCCGTTCTCCTCGACGGTGCCGATCAGCGGGCGCTCGGCCTCGGCGAGGGCCGCCGCGGGGACGTCCCTGAGCTGTTCGGCGGACGCCTTCTCCTCGCCCTCCGCCGTCTTGCCGCCGCCGGCCAGCAGGTACGGGGCCTTGGCGTGGGCGTGGTCCCGGAGAGACATGATCAGCAGCTTGGGGGAGAGCGGCTTGCCGGTGTTCCAGGCCGGGCACTGCGACTGGCAGCGGCCGCACTCGGTGCAGGTGGAGAAGTCGAGCAGGCCCTTCCAGGAGAACTGCTCGACCTGGGAGACGCCGAAGACGTCGTCCTCGCCCGGGTCGGTGAAGTCGATCGGCTTGCCGCCGCTCGTCATCGGCTGCAGCGCGCCGAGCGCCGTACCGCCGTCGGACTCGCGCTTGAACCAGATGTTCGGGAAGGCGAGGAAGCGGTGCCAGGCCACGCCCATGTCCGTCTTCACGGAGACCGTGATCATCCAGATGAAGGACGTCGCGATCTTGATCATCGCGACCAGGTAGACCACGTTCTGCAGCGTGCCGACGCTCAGGCCCTTGAAGGCCGCGACCAGCGGGTACGAGATCAGGTACGACGCCTCGTAGCCCGGCACGTGGTGCAGGGCGCCCTCCAGACCGCGCAGCGTGAGGATCGCGAGGCCGATGATGAGGATGACGGCCTCGACGAAGTAGGCCTGGCCGATGTTGGAGCCCGCGAAGCGGGACTTGCGGCCCGGGCGGCCCGGCCGCGACAGCTGGCGGATCACGATGAGCGTGAGGATGCCCAGTGTCGTGAGCACGCCGACGAGCTCGGTGAAGACCTCGTACGGCGCCCAGTCGCCGATGACGGGGATGAACCAGTCGGCCCGGAAGAGCTGGCCGAAGGCGTTGACCAGGGTCAGGACCAGGGTGAAGAAGCCCACCGCCACGAACCAGTGCGCGACCCCGACGATGCCCCAGCGGTTCATACGCGTGTGGCCGAGGAACTCCTTGGCCACGGTGACGGTGCGCTGTCGGGGATCGTCGGTGCGGGTGCCGGCGGGCACGTTCTGTCCGAGCCGCACGAAGCGGTAGATCTGGGCGATGGCTCGGGCGAACAACGCCACGCCGACCACGGCCAGGACCAGCGACACGATGATCGCGGCGAGTTGCATTCGGGGGCTCCTCGGGCCTGCGAGGGGGTCTCCTCGGCGTACGTCCTCTGTACTCCGGCGGAGAGATTACTAAGCGGTAACTTATGCAGTCCGTTCGAGAGTACCCACTTCTTCCATCGCACTGTAGTGGGGCAGGCGGTGATCTGCGTCGCTGTGCTGCCTGCTCAGGCGGGCACGAACGCCACACGGAACATTCTGGGCCAGAACTTCCCCGTGACGAGGAACTGGTCTGTTCCGGGGACGGCCGCGATGCCGTTCAGCACCGACCCCTCGACGACTTCGTCGTCGTGCAGCAGCCCCGAGGCGTCGATGCTCGCCGTCACCGCTCCGGTGGCGGGGTCGATGCGCAGGATCCGGTCGGTGGGGAGGACGTTCGCGTAGACGGCGGTGCCGACGCACTCCAGTTCGTTCAGTCCCGTCACCGGCCGGCCCTCCTGCGTCACGGTGACCTCACCCGTCGTCGCCAGCGTGCCGGGGTCGCGGAAGGCCAGCCGCGCCGAGCCGTCGCTGGTCACCAGCCGGTGCCGGTCCCGCTGGAGGCACACCCCCCAGCCCTCGTCCGGGTAGGGGACCCGGCGCAGCTCCGCGAGGGTCCGGACGTCGCGCTCGATGGCGACCCCGTTCCGCCAGGTGAGCTGCCACAGGGTGCGGCCGACCACGGAGATGCCCTCGCCGAACAAGGGCGCGGGGAGCGATGTGCGGACCCCGGGCTTTCGGCCGGGAGGCCCGGCCCGCACGGAGGACCGGCCGGCGAGTCCCGTGCTCTCGTAGAGCGTGCCGGACACCATCTCCAGGCCTTCGGTGAACGCCTTGCGGTCGTGCGGAAGGGCCTCGAGGACCTTGACCTTCAGATGCTCGATCCGGGCGGCCGGGCGCCGCTCGCCCGTGGACTCCGCGGCCCCGCCGACCCGGTCGTCCGTGGTGCGGTCCGCTCCGGAGCATGCCGTGATCAGCAGGCCGCATGTGAGGACCCCGGCCGCCGCCGCGCGGCGCCCGCGCTCGGACACGGTCCCGGCCCGCGGCCGTCGGTCCGGGGATCGGGGTGGTGCGACGACGGAAGGCATCCCTTCGCCGGGCTCGTCCGCCTCGGGCGCACGGACGGCGTCCCGGCCGGGGCCGGGACGCCGGGGTACCGCCGTGCGGTTGTCTCTTTCTGTCATGGACCCGCCGTCAGGAGTTGCGGCGACGGCGCATGACCAGCAGCGTGCCACCGCCGACGGCGATCATCCCGGCTGCGGCGCCGCCCAGGCCCAGCGCCTTCTCGCCACCGGTCTTCGCAAGACTCTGAGCGCTGCCGGCGGGGCCCATCCTGTTGCCGTGCCCACCGCGACCGTCGTCGTGCCAGCCGTGGCCGTCGCGTCCTCGGTTGGTCACCCTGATGATGCCGGTGAGCCTCAGGTGCGACCTACGGCCCTCGAGTTCGAAGATGTGGGTTCCGCGGTCGATGTGCCTGGGGATGGTCACCCTGCCCCGGACGACGCCTTGCGAGTCGGCCCGGTACCTGCCCAGGACGACCCCACGCGAGTGGACCTCCGCGACGACCGTTTCGCGGGGGAGGAAGCAGGTACCGCGGAAGCTCACTCGGCTCCCGGTAGACACCACGGTGCTGCTGAGGGTGAGTCGCGCAACCGGGGGATATGTGGCGCACTGCGTCGGCGGCTGCGCATGGGCGGCCGGCGCCCCGGTCAGCGGTGTTGCGACCAGCACGGCAGCCGATGCTGCCGATGCCAGCGCGACCCGCCATTTCGGCGATGTCGTCATCTTCGTTCGCTCTCCTCGACTTCTTGTGGCTTCCCTTTGGGTCAGGCTGCGTCGTGTCAGCCGGATCAAGATCTAGATACATGAATTAATGGGACATATCGCCGCCGACTGGCATGATCAGAGCAGAAGGCACCGGATGATGTAGCAGTTGCACCTCGATGACCCGTCCCGCCGGTCCGGCCGGGCGACGCAATCGCGTGCGGGGTCAGGTCCGTTCGACGGGACCCCGGGGCTGCCTCCCCCGGATGACGTGGGCGATTGCCTATGTTCGGCTGCGCACATAGGGAACAGAACACACCAATTCGGGTAGTTCCATCGGTCTATGAGGGGTGCAGCTTGGATCTCCACGGATTCCTGAAGGCTCTTGGCAGACGCTGGCCGACCGTTGTGGTCTGCCTGCTCCTGGCGATCGGGGCGGCGTTCGCCGCGACCACCCTGAGCACCCCCGTCTACGAGGCCAGGACCCAGCTCTTCGTCGCCACCCGCACCGGCGAGGACACCACGCAACTGAATCAGGGTCAGAGCTTCTCCCAGGCGCGTGTGCAGTCGTACGCCGAGATCGTGACGACACGTCAGGTCACCGCGACCGTGGTGGAGGAGCTGGGGCTGCATACCACGCCGGAGGAACTGGCGTCCCGGATCACCGCCCGGGCTCCGCTCAACACCGTGCTCATCGACATCACCGTCCGCGACACGGTGCCGCTGCGGGCGGCGCGCATCGCCAACGCGGTGGCGGACCGGTTCACTTCGGTGGTCGAGAGGCTGGAGACGCCCAAACGGCTGTCGGGCTCGGGAAAGTCCTCCAGGAGCCGCACCTCGCCCGTCTCCCTGGGGGTCACCCAGGAGGCCGTCGCTCCCACCGCTCCCGTCTCGCCCCGCCCCGTGCTGAACCTGGTCGCGGGCGTGCTCGGCGGCCTGCTGCTCGGGGCCGGTCTCGTCGCCCTGCGCGAGACGCTCGACACCACGCTCAAGACCGGCGAGATGCTCACCCAGTTCACCGCGCTGCCCGTCCTCGGCACCATCCCCTACGACCGCAACGCCCCCAAGAAGCCGCTCGTCACCTCCGACGTGCACTCCAAGCGCGCCGAGGCCTTCCGCAAGCTGCGCACCAACCTTCAGTTCTCGCAGGTCGACGATCCACCGCGGCTCATCGTGGTGACGAGCTCGGTGCCCGGCGAAGGCAAGACCAACACCGCAGTGAACCTCGCCCTGTCGCTCGCCGAGGCGGGTGTGTCCACCTGCCTGGTCGACGCCGATCTGCGCCGTCCGTGTGTCGCGCCGACGTTCGGGCTCGTCCAGGACGCCGGTCTGACCACGGTGCTCATCGGCCAGGCCCGCATCGAGGACGTGATGCAGCAGTCCGGCGGCGGACTCTCGGTGCTCACCAGCGGGGCCGTACCGCCGAACCCCACGGAACTGCTCGCGTCGGCGCGGATGGAGGAGGTGCTGCGGGAGCTGGCGGACACCTACGAGATCGTGATCGTCGACTCCGCGCCGCTGCTGCCGGTCGCCGACACGTTGGGGCTCGCCTCGCTCGCCCAGGGCGCACTGCTCGTCGTCCGCGCCGCGAAGACCGGCCGGGACCAGGTCCGCACCGCGTCGGAGTCGCTGGACCGCGTGGGCGTCCATGTCCTCGGCACCGTCTTCAGCATGGCTCCGGTGCCCAAGGGCGGCCGCTACGGTGGCGCCGGGGCCTACGGCCGGTACGGCGAACTGCCCGCGCCCCGTGCCGAGGCCGCGCGGGGCGGGGCCGTCACGCCTTCGGGACCGCATCACACGAGCGAGACATGACCCGGGTCCTGTTCGTGTGCACGGGCAATGTGCACCGCTCGGTGCTCGCCGAGCGGCTGCTGGCCGCGAGACTCCCCGCCGGCTCCGCCGTTCGGTCGGAGAGCGCCGGCACCGAGGCGCGGCCCCGGCCCGGCATGGAGAGGTCGACCAGGGCGGTGCTGGAGAAGCTGGGCGGGGACGGCTCCGGCTTCGCGGCCCGCCGGCTCACCGCACCGCTCGTCGCCGGAGCGGGCCTGGTGCTCGGGCTCGCACGCGAGCACCGGGAGGCGGCCGTGCGCCTCGCACCCTCGGCGATGCGGCGCTGCTTCACCCTCAAGGAGTTCGTGCGCCTCGCCGCGGGGGGAGTCGACGGGGTGCGGGGCTGGGCGGACGGGGAGACACCGTGCGCGCAGGGGCGGCTCGTGGACGAAGGGGTGCGGGGCGGGACCCGGGAGCGGTGCGGGCCGGCCGGCCCGCCCGGCCCGGTTCCGTACGCGGCGGCGCCCCGCTCCCCGGCCCCGGGCACCGTCCACGGGAGAGCTCCGCGCAGGGAAGCCGCGGCCCCGGTACTCGCCTTCGACGTCGTGGTGGCCGCCGCGGCCGCCCGCCGGGGCTCGACCGGTCCGGTCCCGGCCGCCGACGACGACGTCCTCGACCCCTGGGCGCAGCCCTACGAGGTGTTGTACGAGTGCGCCCGGGAGATCGACCGGGCGGTGAGCAGGCTGGCGCTCCTGCTGGGGGGTGGTGGCGCAAGCGTGTGACGAGCGCGGTCAACGGCCTTGACCTGCGGTTTTTCCTTGGTTGCCGTGCGGCTTCGGACAAAAGTTGAGTCTGCTGGACTCAGGTCTGTTGACGCCGCCGGTTCCCTCATGCATCCTTGAGCCTGTTCCACTCAAGTCAGCTGGAGGAATCGAAATGGCACGTGCGGTCGGCATCGACCTGGGCACGACTAACTCCGTCGTCAGCGTTCTGGAGGGCGGCGAGCCCACCGTCATCACCAACGCCGAGGGTGCCAGGACCACGCCGTCCGTCGTCGCCTTCGCCAAGAACGGCGAGGTGCTCGTCGGCGAGGTGGCCAAGCGCCAGGCGGTCACCAACGTGGACCGGACCATCCGTTCCGTGAAGCGTCACATGGGCACCGACTGGAAGATCCAGCTGGACGGCAAGGACTTCAACCCGCAGCAGATCTCCGCGTTCATCCTGCAGAAGCTGAAGCGGGACGCCGAGGCGTACCTGGGCGAGAAGGTGACCGACGCGGTCATCACCGTCCCCGCCTACTTCAACGACTCCGAGCGGCAGGCCACGAAGGAGGCCGGCGAGATCGCCGGTCTGAACGTGCTCCGTATCGTCAACGAGCCGACCGCGGCCGCCCTCGCCTACGGCCTCGACAGGGACGACCAGACGATTCTCGTCTTCGACCTCGGCGGCGGCACCTTCGACGTGTCCCTGCTGGAGATCGGCGACGGCGTCGTCGAGGTGAAGGCCACCAACGGTGACAACCACCTCGGTGGTGACGACTGGGACCAGCGCGTCGTCGACTACCTGGTCAAGCAGTTCCAGTCCGGTCACGGTGTGGACCTGTCCAGGGACAAGATGGCCCTGCAGCGTCTGCGTGAGGCCGCCGAGAAGGCGAAGATCGAGCTGTCCTCGTCCACCGAGACGTCGATCAACCTGCCCTACATCACCGCGTCCGCCGAGGGTCCGCTGCACCTGGACGAGAAGCTCACCCGGGCGCAGTTCCAGCAGCTCACGATCGACCTGCTCGAGCGCTGCAAGACGCCGTTCCACAACGTCATCAAGGACGCCGGCATCTCGATCAACGAGATCGACCACGTCGTCCTGGTGGGTGGCTCGACCCGTATGCCCGCCGTCGCCGAGCTCGTCAAGGAGCTGACCGGCGGCAAGGAGGCCAACAAGGGCGTGAACCCGGACGAGGTCGTCGCCATCGGCGCCTCGCTCCAGGCCGGTGTCCTCAAGGGTGAGGTCAAGGACGTCCTGCTGCTGGACGTGACCCCGCTGTCCCTCGGTATCGAGACCAAGGGCGGCATCATGACCAAGCTGATCGAGCGCAACACCACGATCCCGACCAAGCGGTCCGAGATCTTCACCACGGCCGAGGACAACCAGCCGTCCGTGCAGATCCAGGTCTACCAGGGCGAGCGTGAGATCGCGGCGTACAACAAGAAGCTCGGCATGTTCGAGCTGACCGGTCTGCCGCCGGCGCCGCGCGGTGTGCCGCAGATCGAGGTGTCCTTCGACATCGACGCCAACGGCATCATGCACGTCACGGCGAAGGACCTCGGCACCGGAAAGGAGCAGAAGATGACCGTCACCGGCGGCTCCTCGCTCCCGAAGGACGAGGTCGACCGGATGCGCCAGGAGGCCGAGCAGTACGCGGAGGAGGACCACCGCCGCCGCGAGGCCGCCGAGACCCGCAACCAGGGCGAGCAGCTCGTCTACCAGACCGAGAAGTTCCTCGCGGACAACGAGGACAAGGTCCCCGGCGAGATCAAGACCGAGGTCGAGGCCGCAGTCGCCGAGCTGAAGGAGACGCTCAAGGGCGAGGACACGGCCGAGATCCGTACCGCCACGGAGAAGGTCGCGGCCGTCTCGCAGAAGCTCGGCCAGGCCATGTACGCCGACGCCCAGGGCGCTCAGGCCGCGGGCGGTGCCGGTGACGCCGGTGCCGGCCAGGCGAAGGCCGACGACGACGTCGTCGACGCCGAGATCGTCGACGAGGACCGTAAGGACGGTGCCGCGTGACGGAGGAGACCCCGGGCTTCGAGGAGAAGCCCGACGTCCCCTCCGGCGCCACCCCAGACGACGCCGAGCCGCAGGCCGCCTCCCCCTCTTCGGAGGAGGCGGCGGCCCCGGCAGGGGACGGAACCGCACAGACCGCGGGTCTGGTGGCCCAGCTGGACCAGGTGCGCACAGCGCTCCACGAGCGCACCCTGGACCTCCAGCGCCTCCAGGCCGAGTACCAGAACTACCGCCGTCGCGTCGAGCGCGACCGGATCACGGTCAAGGAGATCGCCATCGCGAGCCTTCTGACCGAGCTTCTGCCGGTGCTCGACGACATCGGCCGCGCGCGTGACCACGGCGAGCTCGTCGGCGGGTTCAAGTCCGTCGCCGAGTCCCTGGAGACGGTCGCGGCGAAGATGGGTCTGCAGCAGTTCGGCAAGGAGGGCGAGCCCTTCGACCCGACGATCCACGAGGCCCTGATGCACTCGTACGCGCCGGACGTCACCGAGACGACGTGCGTGGCGATTCTGCAGCCCGGGTATCGCTTCGGCGAGCGCACCATCCGCCCCGCGCGGGTGGCCGTGGCCGAGCCGCAGCCGGGGGCGCAGACGGTCAAGGCCGAGGAGACGAGCGAGGCGGGCGACGACAAGGAGAGCGGTGGCCCGGACGAGGGCTGACGTGATCGACAGGGGAGTCCGTACCGGGCTCCCCACGGAAAACAACGCCGAACGGAAGGAGGGGCGTCGGGGATGAGTACCAAGGACTTCATCGAGAAGGACTACTACAAGGTCCTCGGCGTCCCCAAGGACGCCACCGAGGCCGAGATCAAGAAGGCGTACCGGAAGCTCGCCCGCGAGTTCCATCCGGACGCCAACAAGGGCAACGCCAAGGCGGAGGAACGTTTCAAGGAGATCTCCGAGGCGAACGACATCCTCGGCGACCCCAAGAAGCGCAAGGAGTACGACGAGGCGCGCGCCCTCTTCGGCAACGGCGGCTTCCGTCCCGGTCCCGGGGCCGGAGGATCGTTCAACTTCGACCTGGGCGACCTCTTCGGCGGTCAGGGCGGCAGCGCCGGGGGGAACTTCGGCGGCGGCATCGGTGACGTCTTCGGGGGCCTGTTCAACCGCGGCGGCGGCGCGGGCACGCGCACGCAGCCGAGGCGCGGCCAGGACATCGAGTCCGAGGTCACGCTCAGCTTCATGGAGGCGGTGGACGGCGCGACCGTTCCACTGCGCATGTCCTCGCAGGCGCCGTGCAAGGCCTGCTCGGGCACCGGCGACAAGAACGGCACGCCGCGGGTGTGCCCGACCTGTGTCGGCACCGGCCAGGTGGCGCGCGGCTCCGGCGGCGGATTCTCGCTGACGGATCCCTGCCCGGACTGCAAGGGCCGCGGACTCATCGCCGAGCATCCCTGTATGGAGTGCAAGGGCAGCGGCCGGGCGAAGTCGTCCCGGACGATGCAGGTCCGCATCCCGGCGGGCGTCACGGACGGGCAGCGCATCCGGCTGCGCGGCAAGGGCGGCCCCGGCGAGCGGGGCGGCCCGGCCGGCGACCTGTATGTCGTCGTGCACGTGGACGCGCACCCCGTCTTCGGCCGCAAGGGCGACAACCTGACGGTGACCGTGCCCGTGACGTTCACGGAGGCGGCGCTCGGCGGCGACATCAGGGTCCCCACCCTCGGCGGACCCGCGGTCACGCTGAAGCTGCCCCCGGGCACGCCCAACGGGCGCACCCTGCGCGCCCGCGGCAAGGGCGCGGTCCGCAAGGACGGCACTCGCGGCGACCTGCTGGTCACCGTCGAGGTGAGTGTTCCGAAGGACCTGTCGGGGAAGGCTCGTGACGCCCTGGAGGCGTATCGCGAGGCGACCGCGGGCGAGGACCCGCGGGCGGAGCTGTTCCAGGCGGCGAAGGGAGCATGAGGAGATGGACGGCCGTCGACGCAACCCGTACGAACTGACCGAGGAGACCCCGGTCTACGTCATCTCGGTGGCGGCCCAGCTCTCCGGCCTGCACCCGCAGACGCTGCGCCAGTACGACCGTCTGGGGCTCGTCTCCCCGGACCGCACGGCCGGCCGGGGCCGGCGCTACTCGGCCCGCGACATCGAACTGCTCCGTCAGGTGCAGCAGTTGTCGCAGGACGAGGGCATCAACCTCGCCGGCATCAAGCGGATCATCGAGCTGGAGAACCAGGTCGCCGCGCTCCAGTCCCGGGTAGCGGAGCTTCAGGCCGCGCTCGACGGCGCGGCGGCGACGATGCGGCAGCGCGAGGCCGCGGTACACGCCTCGTACCGCCGTGACCTGGTGCCGTACCAGGAAGTGCAGCAGACCAGCGCGCTGGTCGTGTGGCGGCCCAAGCGGCAGCAGCAGTCCGACTGACATCACGCCGAAGGGGCGGCACCGGAGACATCTCCGGTGCCGCCCCTTCGCGCGTGGCCGGAGTCAGTGGTCCCAGATGCCGTAGGCGGCGGTCCGCCCGGCCACCTCGGCTCCCGAAGAGTCCGTGAAGACGACGCGGTAGTAGTACAGGCCGAGCCGGTCATCGTGGACGGTGGTGTCCATGTAGGAGTTGCGGTCGCCGACCCGGCCCGCGACGAGTGTGGTCCAGGCCCCCTGGGCCGCATCCCAGCGGTCCACGCGGTAGCCGGCCAGTACGGAGCAGTCGCCGAGGCCCGAGCTCGCGGAACAGTCGACGGACAGATCCGGGTACAGGTCCCCGCGGATCTCGGCGCCGGTCCAGCCGGGCGGCCGGGTGTCGGGGAGGGTCACCGGGACATCGGTGGTGTGGAAGAAGCCGGGCTCCATGCCGTCGTACAGACCGTGGCCGTCCGTCGCGGCCACCCGGTAGACGTGGGTGGCGCCGTCCGGGACCGTCGGGCAGAGGATCTCGGTCGCCCGGGAGTCGGTGGTCCAGCAGTTCTTCTCCCAGACCGTCTCGCCGGTCTCCGGGTCGACGGTGCCCTGCCAGACGTAGTAGCCGGTGACGTCGTCGTCGGCGGGCGGCTCCCAGGTCAGCCGGACGCCGAGCGGGACCGTCTGCGCGGTCGGGTTCCCGACCGGTGCCGGGCGCCGTGTGTCCGGCGTGGTCGCCGTGGCGACCGGACCGGGCTGCGACACGTGCCCGTACGGGTCGATCGTCACGATCCGGTACTCGTACGTCGTCTCGGACTCGCCGGAGACGTCCCAGCAGGTGCCGTTGATCTGCGTGGCGCCCGCGTACGCGGGGGCGTCGTCACCCGCCCAGGTCAGATACGTGGAGGGTGCCTCCAAGGGCTCGTCCCAAGGGCTGTTCGGCTTGCACCGGTCCACGACGGTGCTCCGGCCGGTCGCCGGGTCGGTGCGCACGATCCTGTAGGTGAGCAGCGGGTCTTCGTCGAAGGTCCATGGATCGGCGCTGCTCCATCTGATCATCACACCCTCGTCGAACCGCGTCGCGGTGGTGAGGAACGCCGGGACGGCCTCGGGCCGTTCGGCCATCGGCAGTGCGACCTCCACCGGGGCGGCGGCGTTGCCCCTCGCGTCCAGCGCGCGCACGGCGTACCGATAGGTGTCCGCGACCGCGAGCAGCCGGCGCGGCACGACATCGGTGTTCGTGGTGGTGCCGCCGCCGGGGAGGGCGTCCAGATAGCCGCCGGTCGCCGGGTCGTACTGGAGGACCTGGTAGGAGGCGGCTCCGCCGACGCGGGACCACACCAGGTGGGGTACGCCCGACCGGTACGCCACCCGGGCGTCGGCTGCCGTCGCCGGAGGGGTCCTGTCCGAGGTGGTGAACGTGGTGGCGGCCGAGTACGCGGACCAGTTGCCTGCCGCGTCCCGGGCCCGGCCCCGGTAGGTGACCTGGCTGCCGTCGGCGGGGTACCCGGTGTCGCAGATCGCGCCCTTGGCACCGGAGTACACGGTGGACCAGGTCTTGGTGACCGGGTTCTGCCGCTGCAACTCGTACAGGACGATGTCGGCCGCGTTGGCCGCAGGGGTGACGAGTTCGGGCCCCGCGTAGGGCTGGTCGTTCGGGCAGGCGTCCATCTCGACGAACGGCGCTGCGGGGGGCGTCCTGTCGACGGTCGTGACGGGCCGGTCGGCGGTGCCGCCCGACTCGTTGCCCGCCTTGTCGCGGGCGCGGACCTCGTAGTAGAAGACCTGGCCGGTCGCCGGGGGCGTGTCGGTGTACGTCGTCGACGTCGTCGTGGTCAGCCTCGCCCAGCTGGTGCTGCCCTTCAGCCGGCGGTAGACGCGGTAGCCGGCGAGGTCCATCTCCTTGTTCCTCGCCCAGGAGACCTTCGTCCTGCGGGCGGTCCTGTCGTAGGCGACCGCGGTGCCCGCCGGGGTCAGCGGCCGGACCTTGTCCACGGTGGCGGAAGTCCGCGGCACGTAGGTGAACTTGACGTCGGCCCTGCCGGTCCAGTTCACGTAGTCGATCCGCAGGGTGTGCACGCCCTTGGGAAGGGTGAGATTGAGGTTCTTCGAGCGTGAACCGGACGTGTTCGACCAGAGGTTCACCTTGCGGACGCCGTCCAGGTAGACCCGGATTCCGTCCGTCCCGGCCGCGGTGAAGGCGAACGGGCCGCCCGATCCGAAGTCCCGGGTGACGGTCCAGCGGACGCCGAAGCGGTCCGCCGGGAGTCCGGGGGCCGGGGCGCCCTTCCAGCTCTGGCCGACGGCGCTGTCGCAGTCGGTCCTTCTCGGTGTGCCGGACAGGCTCGTGTTCGCGAAGAACTGCCTCTTGAAGACCGGCGAAGCACAGGAGGTCGCGGCGGAGGCGGGAGCGGCCACGGTGGCGAGCAGGCTGCCCGCGGTGGCGAGCACGACGGCGGTGGCGGCCGCAGCTGTCGTGTGTCTTCTGGCTGGGTTCATTCGGCCCTCTGATCGAAGGAAGACGCGGAAGAGGCGTCCGTGATCACGACACGCGAGCCGGGCAACTGGTTGTACGGATCTTTGCGAACGGACGACCGGTGCTTTGCGTTCGGTGCCCGTCTCGTTGTTCCCGGGAACCCGAAACCGGTTCCTCGGTGCCCCAGTTGTGATCGATCGCCGATGATGTGGCGTCTCTACCGATGTGCCCGGTAATGGAGAGTTCGCGAAGAACTCCCGCGCGGCGACGGAGGACATGCGGGTCATCGTGCGGAACCGGCTCGCCGGCGATGCGGGTGCGTGGTGGACGGGTCGCCGGAGGGGTCCGATCGCCCGGCCGTCATGTGATGTAGATCACGTTTCGGTCGATCGTTGAACGTCTTTAATCTTCAAGGAAGTTGACGGAACGTCGGTTTCCCGATCCACGCAGGTCGGAGCTCAAAACTCCACCCCGCGAAGGTTCGGCAACGGCTCGCGCACTACACTTTCTTTGGTTTCACGTGACTTCCACACGGGGGCTGTTGCCATCTCGTTAACCGGTACTCCTTGACGCTGCATACCGTCGCCGCGTTGGCTTTCAGCCACCTGGGTCGCAATGCTGCTCCCTCGCCCGGAAGGCACCTGATGTGAACGCTCGTACCACCCGTAGGACCGCTGTGCGTCGTACCGCCATGGCCCTGGCCGCCTCGGTGTCGGCCGTCTCGCTCGCCGCGTGCGGCGTCATCGACGGAGTCGGCGGCGGCAGCAGCTCCACGACCCCGAAGAAGGGCAACGACATCACGGTGGGTCTCCTTCTGCCCGAGACGGACAACCCGCGGTACGAAGACTTCGACCGTCCCATCATCGAGCGGCAGGTGAAGTCCCTCACCCACGGCCAGGGCAAGGTCGTCTCCGAGAACGCCGGCGCGGACGCGGCCAAGCAGAGCCAGCAGCTCGAGCAGATGATCGCCGAGAAGGTGGACGTGCTCCTGGTGGACGCGGTGGACTCCAAGGCCATCGAGCCCGGTGTGCAGAAGGCGAAGGACGCGGGTATCCCGGTCATCGCCTACGACCGTCTCGCGCAGGGCCCGATCGACGCGTACATCTCCTTCGACAACGAACTGGTCGGCCAGGTGCAGGGCCGCGCGCTCGTCGAGAAGCTCGGCGCCAAGGCCTCCGGCAGCACGATCGTCATGATGAACGGCTCGCCCACCGACCCGAACGCCGCGCAGTTCAAGGCGGGTGCGCTGAGCGAGCTCCAGGACAAGGTGAAGATCCCCAAGGCGGGGGAGTTCGACACCAAGGACTGGAAGCCGGAGAACGCCAAGGCCAACATGGTCCAGGCGATCCAGGCCATCGGGCTCAGCAACATCGCCGGTGTCTACTCCGCGAACGACGGCATGGCGGGCGCCGTCATCGAAGCGCTGAAGGACGCGGGCGTCACCAAGATGCCGCCGGTGACCGGGCAGGACGCGGCGCTGGAAGCGGTGCAGCGGATCATCTCGGGCGAGCAGTACATGAGTGTGTACAAGTCGTACCCGGAGGAGGCGAACAACGCCGCGGAGATGGCGGTCGCCAAGGTCCAGGGCCGCTCCATCGAGTTCGACGCGCTGACCCGCGACAAGGTCGACAGCCCGACGACGAAGAACATCCCCTCGATGCTGGTGCCGGTGGTCGCGCTCACCACGGACAACATCAAGGACACGGTGATCCAGGACGGCATTTACACCGTCAAGCAGATCTGCACCGACAAGTACAAGGCGGCCTGCGCGGCGGCCGGTCTGCACTGACCCTCCGGGCGGGCGGGTGTCACCGCCCGCCCGTCCGAGGCGTTCCCACACCTGAACTCCACCGCCGCACCTGGCGATCCCCCGGGCGCCGTGTCCTCCACGGCCCCGTGCGGTGGCCTCGTGGAGGTCGCGGCCGTCCGCCGCGAGCACACTCCTCTGCCCGCCCTCGAGGCGCGGCGGTCATGACCCGGCCCGGGCCGTCCGGGCGCGCACCGAGTTCGTCCGGTCGATCGGCCGCGGCCCCGGCGGCGGCGCAGAGGTGGTCGCGCCCGTCCCCGCGGACGAACCCGCATCCGTACCGCTGCCGTTGCGCGACGGATCGGACATGTGCACCATCGCCCGAGGTCAAGTGCCCTACGTCACACGTCGATCGCTTCGGCGTGCGCGGAAACTCCCACCGTCGCGCGAGGCGGGGTCCCTCATCCACCGTCAGCTTGGTGCAGCGGAAGTTCCGGAGGTGGGGAGGATACGGCGGATTCCGGGGCATTCACGGGCGTTGAGGCGCAGGAACTTGTTGCGGAGGCGGGCGGTGCCGCGCATAGTTGCGCTGCGAAGGCGTGCGGGACGCGGCACGGAGGGTGAGCGCCGGGACGTCGCTGGTGAGCCGCATCGCTCAGGACGCTGGGGCCAGGAGTCGGAGCCAGGGGTGGAAGATGGCCGGGCACGGGACGGACGCGCATCCACACGGCGCTGACCGACTCTGCGAAGCGGGGAACCGCGTGTACTCCCGGGCCGTTCGCCGGGGCCGGGTGTCCCGCGCCGACGCCGGGCCGGTGCCGTGCCTGCTGGAGCTCGCGCTGCTGCATCCCGACCCCGACGACATGGACTGGCTGGTGCCGACCTCCCCGCAGGAGGTCATGACCCGACTGCTGCGCAGCGTGCACGAGGAGGTCAGCGCGAGCCAGGCGCGGGTCGGGACGGCGGTGGCCGCGGTCGAGTGGTACGCCGGGCTCGGCGGCCGCGAGCAGGGGTCCGTGGAGGGCGTGGCCATCCGCGTGCTGGACGGGCTGCCGAGGATCAGGGCGGCCATGGACGAGGCGACGGAGCAGTGCACGGCCGAGGTGCTGACGGTCCAGCCGGGCGGCATCCGCCGGGAGGACGAGCTCTCCGAGGGGCTGCACCGGGCCCTGGAGATGCGCCGCCGGGGTGTGCGCATGCGTGATCTGTACACCCATGTCGCCCGGCACGGGCAGGGCCTGCGCAACTACATGGAGATGATGGGTGACGCGGCCGAGGCGCGCACTCTCGACGAGGTGCCGGAGCGGCTGATCCTCTTCGACCGCACGGTCGCCTTCGTCCCCGCGAACTCGGACCGCACCATCGCCCTGGAGCTGCGGCACCCGGCGGTGATCGACTATCTGGTGACCGCCTTCGAGCGCTTCTGGCGGCTGGCGATCCCGCTGACCTCGCCGCTCCCGGACACGGGTATCGACGGCATCACCCACCGGGAGCGCTCGATCGCCGCACTGCTCGCCGAGGGGCACCAGGACGCGGTGGTCGCCGAGCGTCTGGGCATCAGTGTCCGGACGTGCCGTGCGCACATCGCCCGGCTCTCGGAGACCCTGGGCGCGGCGAGCCGGACGCAGCTCGGGGTCCGTATCGCCCAGGTCGGCCTGGACGGCCCCACTCTCGCGGCCGAGCTGCTGCCGGTCACGGCACCCGGCGCCCTGGAGTCCTCGGGCGACCTGTGAGCCGTCCCGGCGGCGTCCCGCTGCCCTGCGCCGGCGGCGTGCCCGGCGGTGGGGTGTTCCGCGCTCCGGGCGGAGCCCGTGTCCCGCGCCTCCCGGCGGAGGGGCTCGACGGGCCCTGAAGCGGCCCTGAAGCGGCCCAGGACGGCTCAGGGCGGGCCGTGGGCGGTCCTGGGCCGGGACGGGCCGATCCGCCGCCACAGCCGCTCTGTGGCGGCGGATCGGCGCCGCCACAGCCGCTCTGTGGCGCGCTCAGCGGGCCGGCTCCCGCACGCCCGGAGGTTCAGTCGCCCTGCTCCAGGATCCCCGACTGCGCTATCAGGTAGCCGAGCTGGGCCCGGCTGCCGCTGCCCAGGGTGGCCGCGATCTTCGCTATGTGCGCCCGGCAGGTGCGCACGTTCATGCCCAGGCGGCGGGCGATCGCCTCGTCCACATGGCCCTCGATGAGGAGTTTGGCGATCGAGCGCTGCACTCCCGTGATGCCGTTGGGGTCCACGTCGTTGGGTACTTCCTCGGTCAGGGGGACCGCGCGTTCCCACAACCGCTCGAAGACCATGGCGAGGTACCGCACAAGGCCGGGGTGGCGCAGCTCCAGGGCCACGCTCCGGTCCTCGCTCGCCGGGATGAAGGCGACGGTCCGGTCGAAGATGATGAGCCGCTCGATCAGCTCCTGGAGCGTACGGACCTGGATCTTGCCGTCGGAGATCCGGTCCACGTAGGCGAGGGTGCTCTGGCTGTGCCGCGCCGTGTGCTGGTAGAGCGTGCGGATGCTGACCCCGCGGTCGGCGAGGGGCCGGTCGCGCTCCAGGGCCTCCATGAGGGTGTCGGCGGGACGCCCGCCCCCCGGCTGCACGGTCATCATCTCGCTGCGGCACTCCGCCGTGGCCGAGTTGAGCGCCGCGTTGATCCGGTCGAATCCCTCGAGCACCGTGATCGAATGGAGGCTCGCCTGAGGGCTCTGCGTGCTGATCGTGATGAACGGGTCGAAGGACTCGGTCAGCTCGATCGTCCGGCGCCGGCGGTCCTGTATCTCGCGCTCCAGCGGGTGCAGCCGCTGGGCGAGCGCGACGGACGGGGGAACCGGCCGCAGCCAGTTGGCGTCGTCCGGATCGGGGTGGAGCAGCGCGAACTCCAGGAGACACGGAGCGGGCTCCACCTCGGAACGTGTGATCCTTCCGGACCGGAGCGCGTTGGCATAAAGCCGTGCACCCTCGTCGCACAACTCGGTGACGCCGTGGGGATGTGTCGGTTTTGAGTTGTTCGTGGTCATTTCTCCACCCCCCAGGGTCATGAACGTGCAGGAACATGATGCATCGCCCCTGTGGCATTGACGTGCCTGAATGAGCCATCGTCTTGTGCTGCGGGGGAGAGGATTCCATCAAGTGAGGACGAAGCCGACTATGCGACCGAGATTGCTTGGTTCAGTGCTTGCAGCCGTCTTCTCCGCCGCAGCGGTCCTCGGTGTTCAGAGCGGCTCGGTTCCTGATCCCGGGCAGACCTCGTCGGTGGTCCGGTCGGACAGCGGCTGGAACGCCGTCCAGGCGGACAGCGGCTGGAACGCCATCCGGGCCGACAGCGGCTGGAACGTCGCCCCCTTCGACAGTGGCTGGAACGCGATCCAGGCGGACAGCGGCTGGAACGCCGTGCAGGCCGACAGCGGCTGGAACGTCGTCCCCGCCGACAGTGGCTGGAACGCGATCCAGGCGGACAGCGGCTGGAACGCCGTGCAGGCCGACAGCGGCTGGAACGCTCTCCCCGCGGACGCAGACGCATGACGATCCCTCCCGACGACCGCTCGTTCCGGCGCGAGATGGCCACCGCCTATCGCTCGGGCTGGCACTTCATCGACCTCGCGACCGCCATTCCCCACAGTGGCGACTCGCTGATGGTGACCGTCTTCGGTCAGCCGGTCGTCGTGACGCGGGACGAGGACGAGGACGTGCGGGCCTACCGGCTTCTGCGGCGGCCTCGGGGGGCGCCGCAGCCCGTGCGGTGCGCCATACGGTACGGAATGATCTTTGTGAACCTCGACCGGCGTGACCACCGGCTGTCCGAACCGGGCAGTCCGGAAGTACAGACCATTGCCACCCCCCGCAGTGCCTGACGCGATTCCCCCGTCGTAACAGATCGCTCAGGTACTTCCCCCCGCAGCGGCGTCACCGTGACCTGAACACGGTGACGCCGCTGCAGTTTGTGGGGACATCTCCGGCTATCGCCCGGAACAGACAGTGGCTGGAATCAGCCCCGACCCATCGCCCGGGTGAGGGCGATCTCGATCACCACCCGTGACGGGTTGGGTGCCGGCACCCGCCCGTACCGCTCGGCGTAGCGCCGCTCCGCCTCCGCGACCCGCTCCGGGTCGGCCGACACCTGTGCGCGGCCCTCCAGCGTCGCCCAGCGCCGCCCGTCCACCTGGCAGACCGCGACCCGGGCGCCGTCCGGGCCCGCGGCGGCCACGTGCCCGACCTTCGCTCCGGACTTGTTCGCGATCACCCGGGCCAGCCGCGCCTCGGGGTCGTACGTCACGCCGACGGGGACGACGTGCGGGCTGCCGTCCGGGCGCAGGGTGGTCAGCGTGCACAGGTGCCGCTCCCGCCAGAACCTGAGGTACGGGTCGTCGGGCGAGCCCGGGTCTACGGAATAGGTGGCCATGGGTGCGGAACTTAGCCGGTGTCTCTCCCGTACGACGCCTTGAGTGGAATAGACTCAACTTTGTGCACGTTGCTCGGGTCAGAACGCAAGGGCAACGTCTGAGCGCGGCCGACGCAAGGAGGAGAAGGCGAACGTGGACGCCGAGCTGACCAACAGGAGCCGGGACGCGATCAACTCGGCCAGCAGCAGGGCCGTGTCGGAGGGCCACCCGGACCTCACCCCCGCCCACCTGCTCCTCGCGCTGCTCGAGGGGCAGGACAACGAGAACATCATCGACCTGCTGGCCGCCGTCGACGCGGACCAGGCCACGGTGCGGGCCGGTACCGAACGTGTGCTCGCCGGTCTGCCCAGCGTGACCGGGTCGACCGTGGCGCCGCCCCAGCCCAACCGGGAGCTGCTCGCGGTGATCGCCGACGCGACCCAGCGCGCCAAGGATCTCGGGGACGAGTACCTGTCGACCGAGCATCTGCTCATGGGTATCGCCGCGAAGGGCGGCGCCGCCGGCGAGGTGCTCTCCCGCCAGGGGGCGGACGCCAGGAAGCTGCTGGACGCGTTCCAGAAGACCAGGGGAGGACGCCGGGTGACGACCCCGGATCCCGAGGGCCAGTACAAGGCGCTCGAGAAGTTCGGTACCGACTTCACCGCCGCCGCGCGCGACGGGAAGCTCGACCCGGTGATCGGCCGGGACCAGGAGATCCGGCGCGTGGTGCAGGTGCTGTCCCGCCGTACGAAGAACAACCCGGTGCTCATCGGCGAACCCGGCGTCGGCAAGACCGCCGTCGTGGAGGGGCTCGCCCAGCGCATCGTGAAGGGCGACGTGCCCGAGTCGCTGAAGGACAAGCGGCTGGTCGCGCTCGACCTGGGTGCCATGGTCGCGGGCGCGAAGTACCGCGGTGAGTTCGAGGAGCGCCTCAAGACGGTGCTCGCGGAGATCAAGGACTCCGACGGGCAGATCATCACCTTCATCGACGAGCTGCACACCGTCGTGGGCGCGGGCGCCGGCGGCGACTCCGCCATGGACGCGGGCAACATGCTCAAGCCGATGCTGGCCCGTGGCGAACTGCGCATGGTGGGCGCCACCACGCTCGACGAGTACCGCGAGCGGATCGAGAAGGACCCGGCGCTGGAGCGGCGCTTCCAGCAGGTGCTGGTCGCCGAGCCGACCGTCGAGGACACCATCGCGATCCTGCGCGGACTCAAGGGCCGTTACGAGGCCCACCACAAGGTGCAGATCGCGGACAGCGCGCTGGTCGCCGCCGCGACCCTCTCCGACCGGTACATCACCTCCCGCTTCCTGCCGGACAAGGCGATCGACCTGGTCGACGAGTCTGCCTCGCGGCTGCGTATGGAGATCGACTCCTCGCCGGTCGAGATCGACGAGCTCCAGCGTGCCGTGGACCGGCTGCGCATGGAGGAACTCGCGCTGAGCAAGGAGACCGACCAGGCCTCCAAGGAGCGGCTGGAGAAGCTGCGCCGCGACCTCGCCGACAAGGAGGAGGAGCTGCGCGGCCTGACCGCCCGCTGGGAGAAGGAGAAGCAGTCCCTCAACCGGGTCGGCGAGCTGAAGGAGAAGCTCGACGAGCTGCGCGGGCTGGCCGAACGCGCCCAGCGCGACGGCGACTTCGACTCCGCGTCGAAGCTGCTGTACGGCGAGATCCCGGCCGTCGAGAAGGAGATGGAGGCCGCCTCCGAGGCCGAGGAGGAGGCCGCCAAGGACACGATGGTCAAGGACGAGGTCGGCCCGGACGACATCGCGGACGTCGTCGGCTCCTGGACCGGTATCCCCGCCGGCCGCCTCCTGGAGGGCGAGACGCAGAAGCTGCTGCGCATGGAGGACGAGATCGGCAGGCGGCTCATCGGCCAGGGCGAGGCCGTGCGCGCGGTGTCGGACGCCGTGCGCCGCAGCCGGGCCGGCATCGCCGACCCGGACCGCCCGACCGGCTCGTTCCTCTTCCTCGGTCCCACCGGCGTCGGCAAGACCGAACTGGCCAAGGCGCTCGCCGACTTCCTCTTCGACGACGAGCGGGCGATGGTCCGCATCGACATGTCGGAGTACAGCGAGAAGCACAGCGTCGCCCGGCTGGTCGGCGCCCCGCCCGGCTACGTCGGCTACGAGGAGGGCGGCCAGTTGACGGAGGCGGTCCGCCGCCGCCCGTACAGCATCGTGCTGCTCGACGAGGTGGAGAAGGCACACCCCGAGGTGTTCGACATCCTCCTGCAGGTGCTGGACGACGGACGCCTCACGGACGGTCAGGGCCGCACGGTCGACTTCCGCAACACGATCCTCGTGATGACCTCGAACCTCGGCAGTCAGTTCCTGGTCGACCCGATGACGAGTGAGGAGGAGAAGCGGGAGCAGGTGCTGGAGGTGGTCCGCGCCTCCTTCAAGCCCGAGTTCCTCAACCGGCTCGACGACCTGGTGGTCTTCTCGGCGCTGTCGAAGGACGAGCTGAGCCGCATCGCCCAGCTCCAGATCGACCGCCTCGCCAAGCGGCTGGCCGAGCGGCGCCTGACCCTTCGGATCACGCCCGAGGCGCTGGCCTGGCTCGCGGACGAGGGCAACGACCCGGCCTACGGTGCCCGCCCGCTGCGGCGCCTCGTCCAGACCGCCATCGGCGACCGCCTGGCCAAGGAGATCCTGTCCGGGGAGGTCAAGGACGGGGACACGGTCCGGGTGGACCGCTTCGGTGAGGGGCTGATCGTCGGGCCCGCGACGGGCAAGACGCTGTAGCCCCGGACCCGCCGCCGTACGGCCCCCTTCCCCCGGTCACCCGGGGGAAGGGGGCCGATGCCGTTTCGGTCACGTCCGGTGCCGGAGCCGCTCCCTGCGTGAACGCGGAGAACCCGCGCGGCGGAGGAGCCTGCGGACAGGTACGTGCCGTCCGGTCGCGGACATCGGCCCCCCGGCATCCGGAAAGCCGCGTGAATCGAGGGTCTGCCGGGTCTGTCGCTCCGCGCATGGTCCCGCGAACCCATCCGCCTCGGGCGGCGCCGCCCGGCCGAACCGCAGGACCTCGGCAGAGGGGGCCCCGTGCGTCCTCTCCCCGGATCCGCCACCGGGCCGAAGCCGGCCCACGGCCATGGCGGCGGGGTCGTCCGGGACCGGTACCGGCAGGACCGCGACGGCCACTGCCGGCCGGTACCCGGTGCGTCCCGACGGCTGCTGCGGCCCGCCCGGCGACGCCCTCTTCCCCGGCAGCGTCCCGTGCGTGAAGGCCCACCCCCGTGCCGTGCTTCCCGTGAACAGGCCGGATCATGTCAGCCACGGGCGGACACACCCCGTCCGGGGTTGCCACCCCCCTCCCCGCATGGGGGAGGATGGCGGAATCCGTACGAAGGGAAGAACACGGTGAGCATCGACCCGTCCTCGATTCCGAACTTCGGGGGCCAGCCCGAGCCGCAGCCGCCGGCGGGCCCCGTGGTTCCGGATCAGGACCTCGTGAAGCAGCTCCTGGACCAGATGGAGCTCAAGCACCTCGTCGACGAAGAGGGAGACCTCGTCGCGCCGTGGGAGCAGTTCCGTACGTACTTCATGTTCCGCGGCGAAGGCGACCAGGAGGTCTTCTCGGTGCGGACGTTCTACGACCGGCCGCACAAGATCGACGAGAAGCCGCAGCTGCTGGAGTCCATCGACGACTGGAACCGGCGGACGCTGTGGCCCAAGGTGTACAGCCACACGCACGACGACGGCACCGTCCGCCTCATCGGTGAGGCGCAGATGCTGATCGGCACGGGCGTCAGCCTGGAGCACTTCGTCTCGTCGACCGTCAGCTGGGTGCGGGCCGCCATCGAGTTCGACCGGTGGCTCGTCGAGCAGCTCGGCCTCGCGGAGGACGTCGACGACTCGGAGAAGCCCGAGGAAGACGGAGAGTAGACCCGGCTAGAGGGGCGACCGGGCCAGTACCACGAGATACGCCCCATAGACGAACGAGAACCCGGCCAGGGCGCTCGCCACCACGGCGGCGTGCCAGGGCCGGGCTCTCGCGGTTCGCGCCAGTGCCTGCGCCACCACGATCAGCAGGGGGAACGCGGGTAGCAGGAAGCGCGGCTTGGACTCGAAGAACCCCGAGCCGCCGAGCGCGACCACGAGCAGAAGGCCGCTGTAGACGACGAGCGGCAGTGGGGCGCGGTCGGCCAGGAGCAGGGCGAAGAGCACCGTGCCGACGGCCACGATCACCAGCGCCATCGGAAAGTGCAGCCGGGTGCCGTGCAGCATCATCCGCTCGGCGAACTGCAGCGAGCCCACCCCGAAGTCGAAGCGCGACCCCCAAAGCCGCTGCACGGTGAAATAGCCGCCGAGCGGGTCCCCCCGGCGCCGGCCCACCCACAGCACATAGCCTCCCCAGCCGAGCGGTGCCAGCGCCGCGCCCGTCCACAGCCTGTGGGGAACCCCTCGCCCGCGCATCCGCCAGACCTCCTGCACGGCCGCCGCCAGGACCGCGGCGGCCACCGCGAAGCCGTTGGGCCGCGACAGGCCCGCGAGCGCGGCCAGAGTGCCCGCCCACACCCAGCGGCGGGTGAGGACCGCGTACAGCGACCAGGCGGCGAACGCGGTCAGCACGGGCTCCGTGTATCCCATCGACAGCACGATGGAGTGCGGGAGCAGCCCCCACAGCACGACGAGGACGGTGGCTACGGACGGCCCGTGCAGCCGGCGGCCGACCTGGTGGATGCCCAGCGCGGCGACCGCCGCGGCCGTCCAGGACACGAGCAGGCCCGCCGCCATGCCGTCCAGCGGGGTGAGCATGCCGATGCCGCGGATCAGGGCCGGGTACAGCGGGAAGAACGCCAGATCGTTGTGGATGCCGGTGCCGCTGCGGCTGTGCAGCGTGTGTCCGTAGCCGTGCGAGGCGATCCGCAGGTACCAGACGGAGTCCCAGGACCGTCCGAGCAGGAGCAGGGGCCGCCGGTCCGAGGGCCGGGCGACCACGGCGAGCACAAGACAGCCGCACAAACGGGCGGCGACGAAGAGCCCCAGGGCGGCGACGGCCGAGGTCGGCAGCCGCCACCTGCCTCCGGCCGGACGGACACGGGCGCGGTCGGCGGGGACGGCTTCGACGGCGGCCGGGACGGTGCTGGCTTGGGTCACACCCGCACCATGCTGTGATTGCGGACGATTTGCGAACCTTGCGCGCCCGAGAGGCCGGGAATTCCCACGCCTAGGTGTGCGCCGCCGGACGCCCGGCCCCCGCGGGGGCCGCCTGCGGCCTCAGCCCGCCAGTCCCTTCAGCCGCTGGACGGCCTCCTCCAGGACCTCCGCGCGTTTGCAGAAGGCGAAGCGGACGAACGGTGCACCGGCCGCGCGGTGGTCGTAGAAGACCGCGTTCGGGATGGCGACGACGCCCGCACGTTCCGGCAGGGCGCGGCAGAAGGCGAATCCGTCGCTCTCGCCGAGCGGCCTGATGTCTGTGGTGACGAAGTACGTGCCGGCCGGCCGGAACACCTCGAAGCCCGCCTGCGCCAGGCCGGAGGCGAGCAGATCCCGCTTGGCCTGCATGTCCGCGCGGAATGCCGCGAAGTACGTGTCCGGGAGCGCGAGCGCCTCGGCGACGGCGTACTGGAACGGCCCGGACGCCACGTAGGTCAGGAACTGCTTGGCCGAGCGCACCGCCGTGACGAGCCCGGGCGCCGCCGTCACCCAGCCGACCTTCCACCCGGTGAAGGAGAAGGTCTTCCCCGCCGAGCCGATGGTGACGGTGCGCTCGCGCATGCCCGGGAAGGACGCCAGGGGCAGGTGTTCGGCGTCGTCGAAGACCAGGTGCTCGTACACCTCGTCCGTGACCACGAGCAGGTCGCGCTCGACGGCGAGGTCGGCGATCGCCCGCAGCTCCTCGCGGGTGAGCACGGTGCCGGTGGGGTTGTGCGGGGTGTTGACGAGCAGCAGCCGGGTGCGGTCGGTGACGGCGGCGCGCAACTCGTCGAGGTCCAGCCGGAAGCGGGCGGTGTCCTCGTGGTCCGGCCGCAGCGTGACGGGTACGCGCCGGCCGCCCGCCATCGCGATGCAGGCGGCATAGGAGTCGTAGTACGGCTCGAGGGCGATCACCTCGTCGCCGGGTTCGAGAAGGGCCAGCAGGCTCGCGGCGATCGCCTCGGTGGCGCCCGCGGTGACCAGCACCTCGGTGTCGGGGTCGTACGACAGGCCGTACCGCCGCAGGTGGTGCGCGGCGACGGCGGTGCGCAGCTCGGGGATGCCGGGGCCCGGCGGGTACTGGTTGCCGCGGCCCGCACGCAGCGCCCGCACCGCGGCCTCGCGGATCTCCTCGGGCCCGTCCGTGTCGGGGAAGCCCTGCCCGAGGTTGATGGACCCCGTGCTCACCGCGAGGGCGGACATCTCGGCGAAGATCGTCGTCCCGAACTCGGCGAGCCGGCGGTTGAGGAGAGGGCGCGCGCTGGAGGTCATGGCCGCCATCCTGCGCCGAAGCTCCGGGACTCCTCAACCCGCCCGCACGGACGCGTTCCCGCGCCGGCCCCCGAAGCACCCTCTGTGAACAGCGGAGGAGGCGTCCGCACCCGTCGGCGCCCGTCTCGTGGGACGCCCCCGGACGGCCCACCGGCGGTCGGCCGGACACGAGCGGCGGCGGGGCGCACGCCGGGCGGGGCGGCCCACGGCCTGACAGGCACGGCCGACCGTGGACGGCGGCGCCCGGCACTGCGGGGATATCCGCTTGTCGGGGTCGAGGACACCGCTCTAGGGTCCCGGCATGTCACTCCGTGTTCGTATGCGTCAGGCACTCCCGGAAGCGATGCGCGCCCGCGACAAGGCCGCGGTGAGCGCCCTGCGTGCGACGCTCGCCGCGCTGGACAACGCGGAGGCGGTGCCCGTCGACGAAGCCGACCTGCGCGGCCTCGCCCTCGAGCAGTCACCGGTCGGTGCCGGCGCCACCGAGGCGGTGCGACGTGAGCTGAGCGAGGGCGGCGTGGCGCAGATCGTGCGAGCCGAGGCCGCCGAACGGCTGGACGCCGCGGAGCAGTTGACCGCCCCGGCGCACGCCGACCGGGCCGCGCGGCTGCGTGCGGAGGCCGCTGTGCTGCTTCGCTTCCTGGACGGCCCCGGCATGTCGTAGCGCCCCGCGGATTCCGCCGGAGGACCACGGCCCACCGTCGGCCACGACCCGACCCGCACGACCTCAGAACTGGGTATCCATGCAGGTCAGGGGCCTTTTCCGGGTCGTGACCCTCAGAACTTCCTCAACTCTGCTTTGGCGGGGGGAGCGCGGGGGCATCCCCCGTGCACCCGGGAACACGGAGGGGCCCACGGGGGGCCGGTCCCGGGGAAGGAAAGGGGGACGACGCCATGCTTTTCGGCATCATCCTGGCGATCATCTGTGTCGGTTTCGTCGTACGCCTCGTGATGGGCGGGCGCAGGCGCGGCAAGCGCCGCGGGCTGCGGGCGGGGGCCGGTGGGAGTGCCGGCAGCTGGTGGGCCGCGGGGAGCGACGGCGGTTCGTCGTCGGGCGGCCATCACTCGGGCGGCCACCACTCCGGCGGGCACCACTCGTGCGGTGGGGGCCACTCCTCCTGCGGAGGCCACTCCTCGTGCGGCGGCGGTGGCGGATGCGGCGGTGGCGGTGGCGGAGGCGGGTGCGGCGGAGGCAGCTGACACGGTCGGCCGGGCTCCCGAGGGGGACGCGTGTCCGCTGCGACGACCGCCGTCCGGAAGCGTTCGACGGACGTGCGGCAGGACACCCGAGTGGGGGCGTGAGGGCGCACGTCATCGGCGCATTGCGTCGAGCGTGCGCTCACGGTCCCGCCGCCGGAACACGTCCGACCTGCGCATCGACGCCCCCGGCGCACGTGCTGGTTGAACACTTGAGCTGCGGGGCCCCCGGTGGGATGGAAACCCTACGAACTTGGGTAAAAACGCTGTGGCGCCGCCGCAGTTCGTGATTCGCTCTCCACCACCGACGCAGCCCTCGGACTGCCCGTCCTGCAGGCGTTTCGCCCGGCCCGGCCGACCCGGACGGCGTGCCCGACCGGCTGTGCTGTACCGGCCGAAGTCCGGTGCCGACCCGGAAGTGCCGGGACCACTCCCCATTTTGTGTGCCAGCGGAGCCGATCCATGCTCACGACCCTGAACACCTCCTACACCGACACACGCGCGGCCGATCTCGCCTGGACCCTGGGCCGCGAGCCGTTGCCCGCACTGGCCACCCTCGATCTGGAACTCGCCGGGACGCAGCTCCAGTTGAGACTGCTCGGCGCATCCCACCAGGTGCTCCTGGAGGAGGAGCGAGGCACCTGCTCCGAGACGGTGGCGTGCATCGCGGGCTCCAGCGCCCCGCTGCCGCTCGGTGTCGCCGAGCGGGTGGGCGACTGGGAGTACGAGTTCGCGGCCCGTGTCGAGGTCCTGTCGCCGGGCTCCTTCGCGGGGCGCGCCCAGGAGTTGCTGGCCCTGGTGTCCGACCACCCCCACGGACTGGCCGGGGTCTTTCCCGGCAGCCCGCACGCCTTCACGGCGATGCTGGCCCAGCACCACGAGGGCCAGGTCCACTGGCGCACCTGGCACGCGTATCCGCAGGACGGGCAGTTGGTGGCGACGCGGACGCGGGTGGGAGTGAAGGTGCCGGCGGCACGGGAGGCGATGAGCGGGCGGGTGTGAGGACGATGTCGTTGGGCACGCGGCGGGGGGCCGGGGAAGCAGCGCCCACGTGTGGGGCGCCACGCCTCGCGACCAGTCCCGGACCGGGCAGTTCCACACCTGTGGGTGACAGGACGCAGCGCGACCGTGACGTAGCGTTCCGACCGTGATCGAACCGCACGCGCCCGCGCCGCCCGGCGCACCACGCTCCTGGAGCGTCGAGGGCGGCCAGAGCCGGACGGCACTTCCCGTGCGTCCGGGCACAGGCCGGTTCCTCGTCCTCGCCGGAGTGTTCGTCTGCGCCGCCTGCGGTCTCGTGTACGAGCTCGAACTCGTCGCCCTCGCCTCGTACTTGGCCGGCGACTCGGTCACCCAGACCTCCGTCGTGCTGTCGGTGATGGTCTTCGCGATGGGCATCGGCTCGCTCGCCGCGAAGCGGCTCCGCTGCCGCGCCGCCGCCGGATTCGGCGCGGTGGAGGCGGCACTCGCCCTGGTCGGCGGCTGCAGCGCGATGGCGCTGTACGCGGTCTTCGCGTGGACCGGCGGCTGGGGCGGAGTGTGGTCCGGGGGTCCGCGCTGTCTGCTGGTGGCCTTCTCCCTCGCGATCGGCCTGCTCATCGGCGCCGAGGTCCCGCTGCTGATGGAGCTCATCCAGCGCATCCGCCGCCAGGACGCGGGCGGCGCGGTCGCCGACCTGTTCGCGGCGGACTACGTGGGCGCGCTGGTGGGCGGGCTCGCCTTCCCCTTCCTGCTGCTCCCGCAGCTCGGCCAGCTGACCGGCACCCTGCTCACCGGCGCGATCAACGCGGTGGCGGGCGGTGCCCTCGTCCTCGGGCTGTTCCGGCGGGACCTCTCCCGCCGCGGCCGGCTGCTGCTCGTGGTCGCCAACGTCGTCGTGCTGGGCGTGCTGGCCGCCTCGGCGCTCCTGGTCGACGACTTCGAACGGGCGGCGCGCCAGGCGGTGTACGGCGGCGACGTCCGGGTCGCGCTGCACACCGGTGCCCAGGAGGTGGTGCTCACCGGCGGAACCCACGGCCGTCCGCTCGCGCTGTACCTCGACGGCCGGCTGCGGGTGAGCGGCCGCGACGAGCGCCTCTACCACGAGGCGCTCGTGCGTCCGGCGATGAGCGACGGCCCGCACGCGCGCGTGCTTGTCCTCGGCGGCGGCGACGGCCTCGCCGCACGCGAGGTGCTGCGGCACCCGGGCGTCGAGCGGGTCGACGTCGTCGACCCGGACCCGGCGGTGGTCCGCCTCGCCCGGCACGACCCGGCGCTGTCCGCGCTGAACGGCCATGTCTTCGGTGATCCTCGGGTGCATGTGTGCACGGCGGACGCGTTCCGCCGGCTCAGGGACACCCGGCGCAGCTACGACGTGGTGATCGCCGACCTTCCCGACCCCCGCAGCACGGCGAGCACGAAGCTGTACTCGCAGGAGTTCTACGGCCTGGCCCGCCGGGTCCTGGCGCAGGGCGGCCGGCTGGTGGTGCACGCGGGCCCGGTGACCTCGCGCCCCCGGGTCTTCTGGACCGTCGAGGCGACGATCCGCGCGGCCGGCCTGAGAACCGCCCCGTACCGCGTCGGTGAGCCCGCCCCCGCGCCCGGGGCGGGACCGCACCGCCCGGCGGACGCGCCGCGCGACTGGGGGTTCGTGCTCGCCGCACGCACCCGTCCCGCCCTGACCCTGGACCGGGACGCCCCCCGCCCGGCCACGCTGACCCCGGCGGTGCTGCGGGGGGACGCCCGGGCGGCGGCGCGCACCCGGGTGCCGGGACTGCCGCCGTCGACGCTGGTGCAGCCGAGATACGCGAACTGAGCCGCCCGACCCCCCGGAGCCGGGAATCCCGTGATGCACGGGTGCGGTTCGGGCGCTGCTGGGTAGGCTCGGCTGGTATGGAGCATGAGGCGTTCGTTCCGGTACCCGCCGAGCGGCTGGGGGAGGCGCTGGCCGATCCCGTGCGGGTCGCCCGCGCGATCCCGGGGCTCCAGCAGGACGCGGAGGCGGAGCCCGTCTCCGGCAGGCTGAAGGTGCGCGTCGCCGGCCACACGATCACCTACCGCGGTGTGCTGCGGGTCGCCGGGCGGGCCGACGGCTCGTACACGGCGGAGGGCGAGGCGACGGAGGCCCGCGGTACCGGCACGGTGAAGCTGTCGCTGTCCGTACGCCTGCTCCCGGCCGACGGCGGTACCACCGTCGTCTTCACGGGAACGGCCACGGGCGACGGCCGGATCGCGGAACTCCCGGCGGACGCGGTGGCGTCGGCGGGGGCCCGGCTGCTCGGACGGTTCGCGGAAGGCCTCGGGGCGGGCGGCACGGCCGGGGCCGCGGCGTCCGGGGAAGCCGCCGGTGACCGGACCTCTGCGGAGCCGTCGGCACCGGCCCCGGCCGAGGAACCGGAGGCCGCGGGCGGGCAGGCGCCCGACGGGCCCCCGGAGAAGGCCTCCGGGACGTCGTCCGCGGACGCTCCACCGACGCCCTCGATCCACGACACCGACGTCCCGCCGCCGTCCCTCGACCCCCTTGCCGACGAGGACGGGTTCACCGGCGAGGAGGAGCCCGAGGACGACTTCGACGGCGAGGGCGAGCTGCCGCCCGCCGAGGCGGCACACGCCCGGCGCACGATGATCGGACGTAGCGCCGAGGAGGTCGACCACGCGCCCCCGCGCGGCCGCTACGCCCCCGTACCCGTCCCCGAGACCGTGGCGGCCGGTGCGACCCTGCGCTGGGCGGCCCCGGCGGCGGCTCTGCTTCTGGCCTCCGCGATCGTGGCGGGCCGGCTGCTGCGCCGCCGCCGCTGATCCCGCCGGTCCACGGCACAGCGGCGTCCCGGCACGCCGTCTTGATCGGCCAAGTAGGGTCGGCCCCGTGAGTAACGACGAGATCACGTTGACCGCGGGAGACGCGGAGGTCGTGCTGGCGCCGGCGAACGGCGGGCGTGTGCGGAGTCTGCGCGTCGGCGGCACGGAGCTGCTGCGGCAGGGCGAACGGTTCGGGTGCTTCCCCATGGTCCCCTGGTGCGGCCGTATCAGGGACGGCCGGTTCCGCGACGGGGGCACCGTCCACCAGATGCCCCTAAACTCGCCGCCGCACGCCATCCACGGCACCGCGCGGGACGGCGCGTGGCGGGTGGCCCGCGCCGACCGCGCCGAGGCCGTGCTCACCTACGACCTGGTCGACCCCTGGCCCTACGTCGGCCGTGTCACCCATCTCGCCACGCTCACCGAGGACTCCCTGACGCTCACCATGTCCGTGGAGACCTACGAGTCCTCGTTCCCGGCCCAGATCGGCTGGCACCCCTGGTTCAACCGCACCCTCGACGGTGTGGACGCGCGCATCGACTTCAGCCCGGCCTGGCAGGAGGAGCGCGGGGACGACCACCTGCCCACGGGGAACCGCATCGACCCCCGGCCCGGCCCCTGGGACGACTGCTTCGGGATGCCCGGCGGCGTCGACGTCGCGGTGCTCTGGCCGGACAGGCTGGAGCTGCGGGTGACCAGCCGGGAGGAGTGGGTGGTCGTCTACGACGAGCAGCAGGAGGCCGTGTGCGTGGAGCCGCAGACGGGTCCGCCCGACGGCCTCAACACCCTTCCCCGCCTGGTCACGCCCATCGAGCCGCTGGAGGCGTCGACGACATGGAGCTGGCGCCGCCCGTGAGCACCCCCCTTAAGCTGACTCGTATGAGTGACGTACGCGGCGACCTGCTGCAGCAGATCAAGGACAAGGCCGTGGTGCACGGCAAGGTGACCCTGTCGTCCGGCCTGGAGGGCGACTACTACGTCGACCTGCGCCGCATCACCCTCGACGGCGAGGCCGCGCCGCTGGTCGGTCAGGTGCTGCTGGACCTGACCGCCGACCTGGACTTCGACGCGGTGGGCGGTCTGACCATGGGCGCGGACCCGGTCGCGGCCGCCATGCTGCACGCCGCCGCCGCGCGCGGGAAGAAGCTGGACGCCTTCGTCGTCCGCAAGGCGGCGAAGGCGCACGGTCTGCAGCGGCGCGTGGAGGGTCCGGAGATCAGGGGCCGCCGGGTCCTGGTCGTCGAGGACACCTCCACCACGGGCGGCTCCCCGCTCACCGCGGTGGAGGCGGTACGCGAGGCCGGGGCCGAGGTCGTCGCGGTCGCGACGATCGTCGACCGGGCCACGGGCGCGGCCGAGAAGATCGAGGACGGCGCCGGGGTCCCCTACCGCTTCGCGTACTCGAAGGACGAGTTGGGACTGGACTGACCCGTACGGTCATCCGAAGGCTGGACAGGGTGTCCGAAGCATCCGGTCAAGTCTGGAAAGATGGGGCCGACGATGACGTCGCACCCTAGGTCAGGGCCGTACGTAAGCAGAACGCACCCGCACATACAAGGAGCGGACAGATGCCCATCGCAACCCCCGAGGTCTACAACGAGATGCTCGACCGGGCGAAGGCAGGCAAGTTCGCCTACCCGGCCATCAACGTGACCTCGTCCCAGACCCTGCACGCTGCCCTGCGCGGCTTCGCGGAGGCCGAGAGCGACGGCATCGTCCAGATCTCGACGGGCGGCGCCGAGTTCCTGGGCGGGCAGTACGACAAGGACATGGTCACCGGTTCCGCGGCCCTGGCCGAGTTCGCGCACATCGTCGCGAAGAAGTACCCGGTCAACATCGCGCTGCACACGGACCACTGCCCGAAGGACAAGCTCGACGGGTACGTGCGCCCGCTGCTCGCGATCTCCGAGGAGCGTGTGGCCCGCGGCGAGAACCCGCTGTTCCAGTCCCACATGTGGGACGGTTCGGCGGAGACCCTCTCCGACAACCTGAAGATCGCGCAGGAGCTGCTGGAGCGCACCCGCGCCGCCAAGATCATCCTCGAGGTGGAGATCACCCCCACCGGCGGTGAGGAGGACGGGGTCTCCCACGAGATCAACGACTCCCTCTACACCACGGTCGACGACGCGATCCGTACGGCCGAGGCGCTCGGCCTGGGCGACAAGGGCCGTTACCTGCTGGCCGCCTCGTTCGGCAATGTGCACGGCGTGTACAAGCCGGGCAACGTCGTCCTGCGCCCCGACCTGCTCAAGAACCTGAGCGAGGGTGTCGCCGCCAAGTTCGGCCTGCCGGCCGACAGCAAGCCGTTCAACTTCGTCTTCCACGGCGGCTCCGGCTCCAGCGAGGAGGAGATCCTGACGGCGCTGGAGAACGGCGTGGTCAAGATGAACATCGACACCGACACCCAGTACGCCTTCACGCGTCCGGTCGCCGACCACATGTTCAGGAACTACGACGGCGTCCTGAAGGTCGACGGCGAGGTCGGCTCCAAGAAGACCTACGACCCGCGGACCTGGGGCAAGCTGGCGGAGGCGTCGATGTCCAAGCGCGTCCTCGAGGCCTGCGGCCACCTCCGGTCCACCGGTACGCGCATGAAGTGACACGGGTCGGCGGGGTGCCGTACAGCGGCGGCACCCCGCCACCACGGGCCGCACGGGCCCCTGCTCTGCGGTGGCAGCACCGGCACGGACCCGGTCTGGCCCGGCGGCGACGGACGCGGGATGATCCCCCCATGGCCGTCACCGCAGAGCAGGGGCCCGTCATCAGGATCGGCACCGCGCAGGGGAAGTGGATTCTCCTCACGACCGTGCTCGGCTCCAGCATGGCCCTGCTGGATTCCACCGTCGTCAACGTCGCCCTGCCCCGCATCGGCAAGGACCTCGATGCGAGCCTCGCCGCCCTGCAGTGGACCGTCAACGCCTACCTGATCACGCTCGCCGGCCTGATCCTCCTCGGCGGCTCCCTCGGCGACCACTTCGGCCGCCGCAAGGTCTTCGTCATCGGCGTCGTCTGGTTCGCCGGCGCCTCCCTGCTCTGCGGACTGGCCCCCACCTCGGGCCTCCTCATCGCGGCCCGCGCCCTGCAGGGCATCGGCGGTGCCCTTCTGACCCCCGGTTCGCTCGCGCTCATCCAGGCTTCGTTCCACCCGGACGACCGCTCACGGGCGGTCGGACTGTGGTCCGGCTTCGGCGGCATCGGCGCCGCGATCGGCCCGTTCCTCGGCGGCTGGCTGGTGGACGGCCCGGGCTGGCGCTGGGTCTTCTTCCTCAACGTCCCGCTGGCCCTGCTCTGCGTCCCCGTAGCCGTCCGGCACGTACCGGAATCGGTCGGGAGCTCCGGCCGGGAGGTGAGCGGGACGGACCGCTCGCACCGACGCTTCGACGCCCTCGGTGCCGCGCTCGGTGCCGTGTCCCTCGCCCTCGTCACCTACGCCCTCATCGAGGCCGGCAGCGGTTCCCCGGTCGTGGTCGTCATGGCGGTCGCGGGCCTGGCCGCGGGCGTCGCCTTCGTGTACGTGGAGAAGCGCCACCGGGACCCGATGATGCCGCTCGACATCTTCGCCTCCCGCCAGTTCACGTCGGTCAACCTGGTGACCCTCTGCGTCTACGCGGCCTTCGGCGGTTTCTTCTTCCTCACCGCGCTCCAGCTCCAGGTGGTGGCGGGCTACTCGCCGCTGCGGGCCGGTACGGCCCTGCTGCCCACGACCGTGCTGATGCTCCTCTTCTCGTCCCGCTCGGGCGCCCTGGCGGAGCGCATCGGACCGCGCATCCCGCTCACCGTCGGCCCTCTGCTGTGCGCGGCCGGCATGCTGATGATGCTGCGCGTCGGCAAGGACGCCTCCTACCTCGCCGACGTTCTGCCCGCCGTGCTGGTCATGGGCGCGGGCATGGTCACCCTGGTCGCCCCGCTGACCTCGACCGTGCTCGCCTCGGTGGACACCGACCGGGCGGGCCTGGCCAGTGGCATCAACAACGCGGCGGCCCGCGCGGCCGGGCTGATCGCGGTGGCGGCGCTGCCGGTGCTCACCGGCATGGGCCCGGAGGCGTACCGCTCGCCGGACGCCTTCGACGCGGCCTTCGACCGGGCGATGCCGCTGTGCGCCGCGGTCCTGGCGGTCGGTGCGGTGCTCGCCTTCGCGACCGTCCGGCGCCCGGCTCCGGACTGCCGTCAGCCCCTGTGCCATACGTACAGCTGTGTGGCCGCGCCGCCGCTGGAGCCGCCGCGCGGGACCGCGACCGCCGAGCCCGATCCGGCCACGTGATCGGCTTCCTGCCGGAGCGGACGCCCGCCGGGCCGCGGGGCCGGCCGGCCGGGCCGCCGGCGGAACCGATCGTTCCGAAGGGAGCCCGTGCGACCGGCGGTGATCGAGGGTGATGCCTCACACTGGATCCCATGACCCTTCACGAGAATCTGCTCGGGGGCCCGCCCCCGACCCATCTCCCGGACGACCCGGGGCCGCGTGAGCTCCTCGCGAGCGGCACGGCGTCCGCCGACGTCGCCGCCAAGTACCCCGCCTCCTCACTCGCCTGGGCCCAGCTGGCCGACGAGGCGTTCGAGCGCGGCTCGGTCGTCGAGTCGTACGCCTACGCGCGTACCGGCTACCACCGGGGTCTGGACGCCCTGCGCCGCAACGGCTGGAAGGGCCACGGACCCGTCCCCTGGGAGCACGAGCCGAACCGGGGCTTCCTGCGCGCCCTGCATGCCCTCGCGCGCGCCGCACAGGGGATCGGCGAGCAGGAGGAGTACGAACGCTGCTCGCAGTTCCTGAAGGACTCCTCCCCGACTGCGGCCCAGACGCTCGGCTAGCCCTCGGGAGTGGCGGGGCCCGCCTGCGACCGGGCGGGCCTTGCGAGGCCCTCGTGTTTTACGCAGGATGCCGGTGGGGACCGGGGCCCCCGTGCCGGCATCGGCAGGGGCGGACCGCTACCCGAAGCACACAACAGGAGACAGCGATGTCCCAACAGGCTCATCAGTCGCACGAGACTCAGGAGCCCGAGACTCCGCATCTCGACTTCCAGGGCACGACGCCGTACGAGGACTACGTCAAGGCGGATGTGCTCACCCACCTCCAGCACACCCTCTCCGACGACCCCGGTGAGATGGTCTTCCTGGTCACGACCCAGGTGATGGAGCTGTGGTTCACCGTGATCGTCCACGAGTGGGAGACGGCCGCGCGGGCCCTGCGCGAGGACCGGGTGCCGGCGGCGATCGACGCGCTGAAGAGGTCCGTACGGGAGCTGGACGCGCTGAACGCGTCCTGGCGTCCCCTCGCCCAGCTGACACCCGCCCAGTTCAACTCCTACCGCTCCGCCCTCGGTGAGGGCTCCGGTTTCCAGTCGGCGATGTACCGGCGTTTGGAGTTCCTGCTCGGCGAGAAGTCCGCGTCCATGCTGGTCCCGCACCGCGGTGCGCCGCGTGTCCACGCCGAACTGGAGAAGGCGCTGCACGAGCCGAGCCTGTACGACGAGGTGCTGCGGCTGCTCGCGCGCCGCGGGCACGCGGTCCCGGACGAGGTGCTGCGGCGTGACGTCTCCCGTCGCTACGAGCCCTCGGCCGAGGTCGAGGCGGTGTGGACCGCCCTCTACTCCGGGGACCCGATGGACGAGCTCGCGCGGCTGGGCGAGACGATGACCGATGTGGCCGAGCTGGTCTGGCGCTGGCGCAACGACCACCTGGTGGCCACCCGCCGCGCGATGGGCGCCAAGTCCGGCACGGGCGGTTCGGCCGGCGTGGCCTGGCTGGAGAAGCGGACGCAGAAGAACGTGTTCCCCGAGCTGTGGACGGCGCGGTCGTATGTCTGAACCCATGCTGAGAGCGCAGAAACTGGACGCGGCCGACGAACTGGCCGGACTGCGGGCGAAGTTCGTGCTCGACGAGATCGTCTACCTGGACGGGAACTCGCTGGGCGCGCTGCCGGCCGCCGTGCCGGCCCGGATGGAGGACGTCGTCCGCAGGCAGTGGGGATCGCTGCGGATCCGGTCCTGGGACGAGAGCGGCTGGTGGACGGCGCCGGAGCGGATCGGCGACCGGATCGCACCGCTGGTCGGGGCGGCGCCCGGGCAGATCGTGGTGGGGGACTCCACCAGCGTCAACGTCTTCAAGGCACTCGTGGCGGCCGTGCGGCTGGCCGGCGAGGGCAGGGACGAGATCGTGGTCGACGCGACGACGTTCCCGACGGACGGCTACATCGCCGAGTCGGCGGCCCGGA
Organism: Streptomyces sp. HUAS TT11; assembly: GCF_051553595.1. Classification (NCBI taxonomy): domain Bacteria; kingdom Bacillati; phylum Actinomycetota; class Actinomycetes; order Kitasatosporales; family Streptomycetaceae; genus Streptomyces; species Streptomyces sp. HUAS TT11. The sequence continues at coordinate 4,438,635 of NZ_CP196184.1, read as the reverse complement.
TGACGGGCTGCACACTGCGACCGGCGACCCCGGCGGAGGTGCCCGACGCCGTCACGGGCCGTACGGCTGCGGTACTGCTGAACCATGTCGACTACCGCACGGGACGACTGCACGACCTGCCGGGGCTGACCGCGGCCGTGCACGGGGCGGGTGCCGTGGTGGTCTGGGACCTGTGCCACAGCGCGGGCGCACTGCCGGTGGGCCTGGACCAGCACGGTGTCGATCTGGCGGTCGGCTGTACCTACAAGTACCTCAACGGAGGTCCCGGCTCTCCCGCCTTCCTGTATGTGCGGCGCGATCTGCAGGACCGCTTCGACTCGCCGCTGCCGGGCTGGAACTCGCACACGGAACCCTTCGGGATGCGCCCGGCCTACGAACCGGCGGCGGGCGCGGTGCGCGGTCGCGTCGGCACCCCGGACATCCTGTCCATGCTCGCCCTCGAGGCGGCGCTGGAGGTGTGGGACGGCGTCCCGATCGACGCCGTGCGGGCCAAGTCCCTCGCACTCACCGACTTCTTCCTGGAGTGCGTGGCGGCCTATGTCCCCGAAGGCGCCGTCGAGTCCCTGACGCCCGTCGCGCACGCCGAGCGGGGCAGCCAGGTGGCGCTGCGCTGCCCAAGCGCCGGTGATGTGATGAAGCGGTTGATCGAGAACGGCGTGGTCGGCGACTTCCGGCCGCCGGACGTGCTGCGTTTCGGTTTCACGCCGCTGTACGTGGGCTTCGCCGACGTGGAGCGGGCGGCCCGGATCCTGGCGGGCACGCTGTCCTGACGGACCGGTCCCCTTCCGGCCCGCGAGAGGACGGGAGGGGACCCGGTGGCGGTGGGCACCACACTGCGGCACCGCCGCCCGCCGCCGTCGTGGAGCTCGGGCGGCGGTGCCGACCGGCGGGCGTGTCACCGCGTGGGTATGCGCGCCGTGCCCGTGGGAGAGGGCAGAACCGTCTGCCCTTCACCGAGCGTGACATCCCCGTGGGGACCTGCCCCGCCCGCCTGATACCGTCCCCGCCAACGGCCGATTTCCTTCCGGCCCGCGTACGTATTCCGTTTCGCCGCTGAGAGGTTGGAGCATGTCGGACGACGCCGCCCGGGACGCCGCGGCCCGTGACGCCGCCGAGGAGGCCTCCGCCTTCTCGCATCCGCCGGTCGATCCCGACTCCACCGCCGCGTACGGCGACCACCCCGACCAGGTGATCGACTTCTACGCCCCGCGGGAGCCCGCCGACTCCGCGGAGCAGGCCCAGGTCCCCCTGGTCGTCGTCCTGCACGGGGGAGCATGGCGTTCGCCCTACGACCGCAGGCACCTCACCCCGTTCGCGGACTACCTGGCCCGCCGGGGCTTCGCCGTCGCCAACGTCGAGTACCGGCGGGGAGCGCTCATCCCGGCCCAGGCCGACGGGTCCGGTGCGGACGGCGGCACGGGACCGGTGGCGGGCCGCTGGCCCGACACGTTCGACGACGTCGCGGCCGCGCTCGACGCCCTCCCCGCGCTCGCCCACGAGGTCCTGCCGCAGGCCGATCCGCGCCGCACGGTGATCACCGGCCACTCGGCGGGCGGTCATCTCGCGCTGTGGGCGGCCGCCCGCCATGTCCTTCCGCCCGGCTCACCGTGGCGCAGGGACCGTCCGGCCCCGCTGCGCGGTGTCGTGGCGCTCGCCCCGATCGCCGACTTCCACATCGCCAGGAAACTGGAGGTGTGCGGCGGGGCGGTGTCCCAACTCGTGGGCGGGGACGACATGTTCGCGGAGCGTCAGCCGTACGCCGATCCGGCTCTGCTGCTGCCCACCGGCATCGCCACGACCCTCGTCCAGGGCCGCACGGACATCGTGGTTCCGCAGGCGGTCGCCGAGGCCTACGCGGAGGCCGCGGCCAAGGCGGGCGAGGTCGTGGGCCTCACCCTGCTCGAGGACGTCGGCCACTTCCCCCTGATCGACCCGGCGGCGGACGCGTGCGCCGTGGTGGCCGAGGAGATCGCGCAGTTGGCCTGGTGACCGGCCAGGGCCGTTGTGTGCAGTGCGAGTTGTGGGAGGAGTTCGGACCCGCCCCGCGCCGCCCCGGTCATACCCGTCATACCTGAGAGCCAGCTCCCGGGTGAGTTCCACAGCATGACGCCGACGACGTGTCACGCTTCGTAACGTCCCTTCCAGGACGGCCCGGTGAGCGGGCCGGCGGAAGGGGAGGGACGCCATGGGCTTGCGGGGGTGGGGCCCGGCCGCCGTCATCGGCGCGGCCGGACGGGTGCGGAGCGGCGGCCGGGGCCGGGCCGCCGTCCCCGGCCCGGCGCATGTCGGGAGCGGGGAAGGCGATCGGACCGGGGAAGGGGAACGGCGCCGGCCGCGCCCCGGACGCCTGCGCCGTACGCTGCTGGCCGCCCTGGTCACGGGTGCGGTGGTGGTCCCCCTCTCGGCCGCCGTGCGGCCCCGGATTCCGGCACCCGCGCCCGCGGCGCTCGCCCCGCTCTCGGTGGCCACCCTCACCACGACGTACCGGGCCAACCGTGCCGACGCCGCCGAGGCGTCACGGATGGCCGCGGCGCACGGCGACCGCGGACGCGCCGCGAAGGACCGCGCCCTGGCCTCCCCCGGCCGTGACCTCCTCGCCTTCGACGGCCGGGGCACGGGCCGGGTGACAGAGGTCTTCGGCGACCTGGCCACGGCGCGGCGGATAGCGGTCCTGGTTCCGGGTTCGGACACCACGCTGGACACCTTCGACCGTCTCCGCACGGGAGCACAGACCCTGCATCGGGCGGTGGGCGGCAGCACCGCGGTCATCGCCTGGCTCGGGTACGACACGCCTCGCACGCTCAGCACCGGCGCCCTGACCACGACCGGGGCCGAGCGGGCGGCGCCGCTTCTCGAGCGGTTCGTGGGCGAACTGCGCGGCGCGCTGGGGCCCGCAGCCCGCATCTCCCTGCTCTGCCACTCCTACGGCACGGTGGTCTGCGCCCGCGCCGCCTCCGCCGACGTGCAGGACGTCGTCCTCCTCGGCAGCCCCGGCACGGGCCTGGACTCCGTCGCCGACCTGCACACCCGCGCCCGGGTGTGGGCCGGCCGCGGCACCGGCGACTGGATCGCGGGCGTGCCCCATCTGCGCGCCGACCTGTTCGGTACCACCGTCGGCTTCGGCACGGACCCGGTGTCCCCGGACTTCGGCGCCCGTGTGTTCGCCGCGGGCGACGGCGGCCACAGCGACTACTTCGCACCGGCCTCGGTGTGCCTGGCCGACCTCGCCCGGATCGTCCTGGGCAGGACGTCGGAGGTGCCCCGTGCGTGACCGGAGCACCCGCGCGCCGCTCCGCGACGCCCTGCGCACCGCGGCGCACCGCATCGACTCGGCCACCCCCGCCGGGCGGGACCGCGCGGTCGACGCCCTGCGGGCCCTCGCGATCCTCGGCGTCGTCCTGGGCCACTGGCTGGTGACCGCCCTGGTCGCCGACGGCGGCGCCCTGCGCACCGCCAGTCCGCTGCACTTCATGCCCTGGCTCGCCCCGATCTCCTGGGTCTTCCAGACACTTTCCGTGTTCTTCCTGGTGGGCGGTCATACGGCGACCAGGAGCCTCGCCTCGGCCCGGGCGCGCGGGGTCGCCTACGGTCCTTGGCTGCGCTCCCGCGTGACCCGGCTCTTCGGGCCCGTCGCGGCCGTGGTGCTCCTGTGGACGGTGGCGGCGTGCTGTCTGCTCGTCGGCGGTGCGGACGCCGGCACGGTGCACACCCTCGTGAAGCTGGCCCTGTCGCCGCTGTGGTTCCTGCTCGTCTTCGCGGCCCTCACGGCGGCGACCCCGCTGCTGACCCGGCTCAACCCGCTGTGGCCGCTGGCCGTCGTTCTCCATGTGGACCTCATCCGTTTCGGGTTCGGCGGCCCGTCCTGGCTCGGCTGGGCGAATCTGGCCGCCGGCTGGCTCGTGCCGTACACGCTGGGCGCGGCCTGGACACGCGGTGAGCTGGAGGGCCGACGAGTCGGCTGGGTGCTGCTCGCCGCCGGCGCCGCGGCGACGGCGGGACTGGTGGTGTGGGCGGGTTACCCGGCGTCGATGGTGGGCGTCCCGGGCGCCCCGGTGTCCAACCTCGATCCGCCGACCCTGGCCGCCGTCACCTTCGGTCTCGCGCAGTGCGGACTGGCGCTGGTGCTGCGCGAACCGCTGCGCCGCGCGCTGCGCCGCCCCCTGGCCTGGGCGGCCGTGGCCCTGGTGAACCTCTCCGCGATGACGATCTTCCTCTGGCACCAGACGGCCCTGATGGCGACCACGGCGACGGGTCTCCTCGCGGGACGACTGCCGGGGCTGCACACCGTCCCGGACGGGCCCTCCTGGGTCGCGGCACGACTGGTCTGGCTCCCGGTGTTCGCCCTCGCCCTCGCCCTGTGCTGGTCCGCCTTCCGGGTCCATGAACAGGGGCCGCGCCGACCGCGGGGCCGCCGTTCCCGGGTGGTGGCCGTCCACCGGTCCGGGCGGGCACGGGCCGAGGCGGCCGACCGTGCCTAGGGCGGAGCCGACGGACCAGGGGCGGTATGCGGAGGACGGCGCCCGGCCACCGGGAGCGCGCCCGCCGGCCGCCGCGCCGCCGCCTCGCCTGCTCGGCGTCGCCGGTTCGGGTGCCTCGTGGATTCTCCGGCGCTTGCGCGCGCTGCTCGGCCCCCTCCGGGAGGACCTGTGGCAGCTCTCCTCGGACCCGCTGCCGCCGCTGTCGCGACCGCGGCTGCTCCGCCGGGCGCCGCACGTCCTGTTCTGCGCGATCGCGCTCGTTCTGTCGGCGGGCGCCGTGGGCGAGTTGCACGGCACGTACGCCCTCGCTCTCCCGCTCGCCGTGCTGATCGGCGGCGCGCAGGGCGGGGCCGTCGCGCTCGCCCTGTGGCGTCCGCTGCCGGCCTGGTGGCTGTCGCTGGCGGCGCTCGTGACGGCCGCCCAGTTCAGCCGGGTCGCCCCGGGCGGTGTCTCGCACCCGTCGCCGGACCCCCCGCCGTGGCCCTGGACCGGTTCGGGTGTCGTGACGTGCATGCTGGTGCTGTTCCTGCTGGCCCTGCGGGTCCCCACCCGGGCGAGCGGCGGAGCGCTGGCGCTGACCGCGCTCGGCACGTACCTGCTGCAGGGCGTCGAAGGCGCCTCCTCGTACTCGCCGACCGGGCTGCCCGCGGTGGTCGTCTTCACCGTCGTCGTCCTCGTCGGCACGGCACTGCGCGGCCGCCGCGTGGCCCGCAGCCAACTCGTCGAACTGGCCGGTGTCACCGCCGAGGAACGTGCCCGCCGCACGCTGCTGGAGGAGCGCAGCCGCATCGCCCGCGAACTGCACGACGTGGTCGCCCACCACATGTCGGTCATCTCCATCCAGGCCCAGGTCGCCCCGCACCTCGTGGAGAACCCCTCCGACGAGCTGAGGGAGAACCTGGACGGCATCCGCAAGAACGCCCTGGAGGCACTGACCGAACTGCGCCGCGTCCTCGGTGTCCTGCGCTCGGAGAACCCCGCGGACCCCTACGGCATCGGCAGCGGCACCGGTCCCGCCCCCGACTCCCCGCAGCCCACCCTCGACCGGCTCGACGCCCTGGTGGAGAACACCCGCGCGGCCGGCCTCGAGGTGCTGACGGAGATCACCGGCGAGGTGCGCCCGCTGTCGCCCGGCGTGGAGCTGTCCGCGTACCGGATCGTGCAGGAGGCGCTCAGCAACGTGCTGCGGCACGCCCCCGGGTCCACCGTCCGTGTCCAACTCGCCTATTTTCCAAGGGGTCTGCACGTCCGGGTCGCCAACTCCGCTCCCACCCGCACCGCGCCGCCGTCCCCGGGCGCGGGTCACGGGCTGCTCGGCATGCGGGAACGCGCCATGATGCTCGGCGGCACGCTCGTCACCTCGGCGACTCCGGACGGCGGTTACGTCGTGGCGTGCTTCCTGCCCGGCACCGGGGACCTTCCGCCCGACGACCTCACCGGCACGACAGGAGAAGAGGACCGATGACGAGCAGTACCGTCCGCGTACTGATAGCCGACGACCAGATGATGGTGCGGCAGGGCTTCACGGTGCTGCTCGACGCCCGGCCGGGTATCGAGGTCGTCGGTCAGGCCGTGGACGGCGAGGAGGCCATCGCCAAGGTCGCCGAACTCGACCCGGACGTCGTGCTGATGGACATCCGCATGCCCGGTCTCGGCGGCATCGAGGCGACGCGCCGCATCACCGCGGACGCCCCCCGTCCGAGGGTCCTGTTACTCACCACCTTCGACCTGGACGAGTACGTCTACGACGCGCTGCGTGCCGGGGCGTCGGGCTTCCTGCTGAAGGACGCCTCGGCCGACCAACTCGCGGAAGCGGTGCGCGTGGTGGCCGCGGGCGACGCACTGCTCGCGCCGGGCATAACCCGCCGGCTGATCGCCGAGTTCTCGCGGCTCACCGGTGCGCCCCGGGCTCCGCTCAAGGAGCGTGTCGGCGATCTGACCGAGCGGGAGACGGAGGTCCTCGCCCTCATCGCCCAGGGGCTGTCGAACGCGGAGATCGCCGCCGGCCTGGTCGTCGCCGAGCAGACCGTGAAGACCCATGTCGGCCGGATCCTGGTCAAGCTCGGCCTGCGGGACCGGACGCAGGCGGCGGTGTTCGCCTACGAGTCGGGGCTGGTCAGGCCGTCGGGACGATGACCGGGGCCCACCCGTAGTACTTGAGGAGGACCCTCGAGGACCCCCCTCACTGGTGACGACCGCGCCCCCTTCCTCGGCCTACCTTTTCACCGTGACCGAGACGACCCAGACGCACGAGACGCCGGACGGCGGGCACAGCCCGTACACGCCGCGCAGCCCGGAGTACCGGGCGGCCGTGAACGCCCTGCGCGGGCTGCGGCAGGATCTGTTCCACGACGCCTTCGCCTACCGCCCGATGCCCCGCCCGAATGCCGACGGGCCCATGGCCAGGCGGCTGCCCGGGCGCATGCGGGAGTACGCGGCCTGGACACCGCAGGCCGCGGTGGCGGCGGCCGGGCTGCTGGCGATGCTCGTCGCCTGGACGGGAGACGGTGGAGGTCCGGCGGCCCCGGTGTCCGGGCTGCTGGCCCTGGCCCCGGTGCTGCTGACCCTGGCCCGTCCGGTGGGAGCCTTCTGGCTGTCCCTCATGGCGACCTCCGTCTCGGCGGTCATCGCCGACGACTTCGGGGACTGGCCCTGGGCCGCCGGGAGCTTCGTCTCGCATCTGACGGTGCTCACCGTGGTGGCCGTACGCACCCGGCCGCGCACGGCGGCCTGGATGTGGCTGGTCACCGCGGCCTACGCCTTCTTCGCCGAGACGGTGTTCGGCTTCCACTTCGGCAACGACTCGGCGCCCATGCTGGTCCTGTCCGCCTTCGCGCTGCTGGCCGTCACCGTCTGGCACGTCCGCCGGAACGCCGCGCAGGAGGTGACCGCCCAGCAGACGGAGACCGCGCACGAGCGCTCCCGCCGCACCCTGCTCGAGGAGCGCACCACGATCGCCCGCGAACTGCACGACGTGGTGGCCCACCACATGTCGGTGGTCGCCATCCAGGCCGAGGCGGCGCCCTACCGCGTGGAGAACCCGCCGCCGGAGCTGGAGAAGGCCTTCGCCACCATCCGGGAGAACGCGGTGGCGGCGCTGACCGAACTCCGCCGCGTCCTCGGCGTCGTACGGGCGGAGGACTACGAGGCCCCGGACGCCCCGCAGCCCACCCTCGCCGACCTGGACGCACTGCTGGCGAACGTGCGCGAGGCGGGCCTGACCGTCGACAAGGTGGTCACGGGCGCGGTGCGGGAACTGCCGCAGGGCGTGGAGCTGTCGGCGTACCGGATCGTGCAGGAGGCGCTCAGCAACACGTTGCGGCACGCCCCGGGTGCTTCGGCCCGGGTGGAGATCGGCTATGTGCTCGGCGGTCTGGGCCTGCGGATCGTCAACGGGCCGGCGCCGCAGGTCGCGCCGAGGGAGTCCACGCACGGCGCGGGGCACGGGATCACGGGCATGCGCGAGCGCGTCTCGATGCTGAGCGGCGAGATGACGGCGGGGGACAGCGATGACGGAGGGTACGAGGTGACGGTGTTCCTGCCGGTGGCCCAGGCGGAGGAGACCGCGTGAGCGGCACCGTCCGGGTACTGATCGCCGACGACCAGATGATGGTGCGGGAGGGGTTCTCGGTGCTTCTGGGGGCGATGCCCGACATCGAGGTCGTCGGGGAGGCGGTCAACGGCAGGGAGGCGGTCGAACGGGTCCGCGAGCTGTCCCCGGACGTCGTGCTCATGGACATCCGCATGCCGGAGCTGAACGGGATCGAGGCGACCCGGGAGATCGTCGCCGCGGACGGGTCGGCGAAGGTGCTGGTGCTGACGACCTTCGATCTCGACGAGTACGTCTACCAGGCGTTGCGGGCCGGCGCCTCCGGCTTCCTGCTCAAGGACGCCTCCGCACGGCAGCTGGCCGACGGGGTGCGGGTGGTCGCGGCAGGCGAGGCGCTGCTGGCGCCGTCGGTGACGAAGCGGCTGATCACGGAGTTCTCCAAACTGTCCGAGGGCCCGCGCCTGGCTCCCTCCGCCCAGGCCGCGTACGGGGACCTGACCGAGCGGGAGACGGAGGTGCTGGTGCTCATCGCGCAGGGTCTGTCGAACGCGGAGATCGCCGCGCGACTGGTCGTCGCCGAATCGACGATCAAGACCCATGTCAGCCGGATCCTGGTGAAGCTGGGGTTGCGGGACCGGACGCAGGCGGCGGTGTTCGCGTACGAGGCGAGACTGGTGACGCCGGGCTGACACGCCCCGCCCGGTCCGTCCTTCGTGAGACGCCTCTGGTCAGGCGGGGGGAGGCCGGGTTAGCGTCCGGGCATGGCAGCCCGTTCCGACCTCGCGTTCGATCCCTGGGACCCGGCGTTCCTCGCGGACCCCTACCCCGCCTACGCCGAACTGCGTGAGCGGGGCCGTGTGCAGTACTACGAGCCCACCGGCCAGTGGCTGGTGGCGCACCACGCGGATGTGTCGGCGCTGCTGCGCGACAGGCGGCTGGGCCGGACGTACCAGCACCGTTTCACGCACGAGGAATTCGGCCGGACCGCCCCGCCCCCCGAGCACGAGCCGTTCCACACCCTCAACGACCACGGCATGCTCGACCTGGAGCCGCCGGACCACACCCGTATCCGGCGACTGGTGTCGAAGGCGTTCACACCGCGGACGGTGGAGCGGCTGGGACCGTATGTGCAGGGCCTCGCGGGAGAACTGGTGTCCCGGCTCGTGGCGCGCGGCGGCGGCGATCTGCTGAAGGACGTCGCCGAGCCGCTGCCGGTCGCGGTGATCGCCGAGATGCTCGGCATCCCCGAGGCGGACCGGGACCGACTGCGGCCCTGGTCGGCGGACATCTGCGGGATGTACGAGCTGCATCCGTCCGGGGAGTCCGCGCAGCGGGCGGTGCGGGCGTCGGTGGAGTTCTCCGCCTATCTGCGGGAGTTGATCGAGCAGCGCCGCAAGGAGCCGGGCGAGGACCTGATCTCGGGTCTGATCGCGGCGCACGACGAGGGCGACCGGCTGACCGAGCAGGAGATGATCTCGACCTGCGTGCTGCTGCTGAACGCCGGACACGAGGCGACGGTGAACTCCACGGTGAACGGCTGGTGGGCCCTGTTCCGCCACCCGGACCAGCTGGCGGCCCTGCGCGCCGATCACTCGCTCGTCCCGACCGCCGTGGAGGAGCTGATGCGCTACGACACCCCGCTCCAGCTCTTCGAGCGCTGGGTACTGGACGAGATCGAGATCGACGGCACCGTCGTCCCCCGGGGCGCCGAGATCGCGATGCTGTTCGGCTCGGCGAACCACGACCCCGCGGTGTTCGACGCCCCGGAACGACTGGATCTGACCCGTCGGGACAACCCGCACATCTCCTTCAGCGCGGGCATCCACTACTGCATCGGCGCGCCGCTGGCCCGCATCGAACTGGCGGCGTCCATGAGGGCCCTGCTGGAGAAGGCGCCGACGCTGCGTCTCGCGGCGGAGCCGCAGCGCAAGCCGAACTTCGTGATCCGGGGGCTGGAAGGACTGCGCGTGGAGATCGGCTGATCTCCCCTTCGGACGACCGTGCAGGTGATCGGGTCGGCGCGGCCGGGCGCGGGGGCGCGCCCGGGACCGCCGACCCGGAGGACGGACGGGGTCCCGCCCCCGGAGAAGCGCGGCGAGAACGCCGGTCCTCCCGGAGGCACCCTCAGGTCGACAGGTCGCGCCTGCGCAACCCCGCAAGCCCCGCGGCCACCAGCACGGCGGCCAGTGCGGTCAGGAGGAGCACCGGCGGCCAGTCCATCGCCCCGCCCGGCAGCTTCGGCAGATGACCGAAGGGCGAGATGTCCAGTACGGCCTGCGGAAGGTCCAGCGCCGGGCCCACCCAGCCGATCAGCAGCGCCGCCCCCGCCACGCCCCACGCCGCCGCGGCACCCTGCGGGAGCACGCCGTAGAGCAGGACCGCCAGACCGCCGATCACCCAGATCGCCGGGAGCTGGACCAGGCACGCGCCCAGGATCGGGCCGATCTCCTTGCCGTAGCCCACCGCGAAACCCAGACCCGAGAGGAGCATGATCAGTGCGGCGCCGCCGAAGGCGATCATCAGATGGCCGCCGGCCCACCGCAGCCGACCCACCGCGCTCGCCAGCACCGGTTCGGCCCGCCCCGACGTCTCCTCGCCGTTCAGGCGCAGCACGGACGCCACGATGTAGAGCGCGGCGACCAGGCCCATGATGCCGACCATGGCGGCGAGGAACGTGTCCGTCAGCCCCGACTGCCCGCCCATCCGCTGGAAGATCTCGCGGGCCTTGTCGTTGTCGCCGACGAGGTCCGTCGCGCCGTCGGTCATTCCGCCGTAGACGACCCCGGCGAGAAAGAAGCCCACGCTCCAGCCCAGCACGCTGCCGCGCTGCAGCCGCCAGGCCAGGGCGCCCGCCGAGCCGAGGCGCCCGGTGGCGGGGCCCGGCCGGGTGGGCAGGAAGCTCATACCGATGTCACGCCGCCCGGCGAGCGTGTAGGCCAGCGCGCCCTGGACCAGCACCGCCGCCGCGAACAGCAGCAGCACCCACCAGCGTTCACCGGCGTAGGGGCGCTCGTTCTCCAGCCAGCCGAGGGGGGAGAGCCAGGTCAGCACCGACGAGCCGTCGTTCGATCCGGCGTCGCCCGCCGCCCGCAGCACGAAGGCGGCGCCCAGCACCGCACTGGTCAGACCGCGGGCCAGCCGTGCGCTCTCGGTCAGCTGTGCGGCGATCGCCGCCATCGTGGCGAAGACCATGCCGACCCCGGCGATCCCGAGCCCCAGCGCCAGCGCGCCCGTGGCGCCCTGCCCGGTGAGACCGCCCGTGATCACCAGTGCCAGGACCGCGTTCGCGACGGCGGCCGTGAGCAGGGCGGCCGTCAGCGGTGCGCGTCGCCCCACCATCGCCGAGGAGATCAGCTCCTGACGTCCGCTCTCCTCCTCGTCACGGGTGTGCCGTACGACGACGAGCAGGGACATCACCGCGGCGAGCAGCGCGGCGTAGACGCCGACGCGCCAGGCGGTGAGGGCGCCGAGCGACTCGCCGAAGACCGGCCCGACCATCGCACGCAGCGAGCTGTTGGTGGCCATCTGGTCGGTCAGATCGGCGCGTTGGGCCGCCGTGCCGTACAGGCCCTTGAGCGTGCCCGGCATCGACAGCACCATCAGGGCGTTGATCGCGACCCAGAGCGGGATCATCGACCGGTCCCGGCGCAGGGCGAACCTCAACAGCGTTCCCGTCCCGGCGAGTTGCCGGGATCCTCCGGTCCGCACGGCGAAGGCCGGCGCGACGGCGGTCATCGGGCCCCTTCTTCCTGGAGTTCGTCCTGGTAGTGCCGCAGGAAGAGCTCCTCCAGCGTCGGCGGCGTCGACGTCAGCGACCGCACGCCGGATTCGCCGAGCGACCTCAGCACCGCGTCCAGCTTGTCCGTTTCCACCTGGAGCCTGACCCGGCGGCCCTGGATGTCGAGGTCATGGACGCCGGGCAGTCCGGCCAGTCCGTTCGGCGCCCCGGCGAGTTCGGCGGTGACACTGGTGCGGGTCAGATGCCGCAGGTCGGCGAGTGAACCGCTCTCGACCGTCCGGCCGTTGCGGATGATGCTCACCCGGTCGCAGAGCTCCTCCACCTCGCTGAGTATGTGCGAGGACAGCAGGACGGTCCGGCCGCGCCGGCGCTCCTCCTCGACGCACCGCTGGAAGACCTCCTCCATCAGCGGGTCGAGGCCGGAGGTCGGTTCGTCGAGGATCAGCAGGTCGACGTCCGAGGCGAACGCGGCGACGAGGGCGACCTTCTGCCGGTTGCCCTTGGAGTACGTCCGCCCCTTTTTGGTGGGATCCAGTTCGAAGCGCTCGATCAGCTCCGCCCTGCGCGCCTGGTCGAGGCCCCCGCGCAGGCGGCCGTACAGGTCGATGACCTCGCCGCCCGAGAGGTTGCGCCACAGGGTGACGTCCCCGGGGACGTACGCGACCCGCCGGTGCAGTTCCACCGCGTCCGCCCATGGGTCGCGGCCGAGCACCTGGGCCGCTCCGGAGTCCGCGCGCAGCAGACCGAGCAGGACCCTGATGGTGGTGGACTTCCCGGCGCCGTTGGGGCCCAGGAAACCGTGGACCTCGCCGGCCTCGACCTCCAGGTCGAGGCCCGCGAGTGCGTGCGTCCTGCCGAACGACTTGTGCAGTCCGGAGACGGTGATGGCCTTGGTCATGCTGTGGAAGCTACGCTATCTTCAGAAGTTTGTGAAGTTAAGGAAACATATTAAAAAGCCGGATAGACTGGCGAGGGGCGTACGAGCAGGGGAGATGATCGCGGGATGACGGAGCCGGGTACGGAGGGGCGGGACCCCGAGGTGGTCTCCAAGTTCGTGGAGGGCTTCGCGGCGCAACTCGTCGAGGCCGGCATGCAGCGGATGCCCGCCCGGGTCTTCGCGGCACTGCTGTCCTCCGACCCCGGTTCCCTGACCTCCGCCGAACTCGGTGAGCAGCTCCAGGTCAGTCCCGCCGCGGTCTCCGGCGCGGTGCGCTACCTCGCCCAGCAGCACATGGTCGCGCGCGAGCGCGAGCCGGGATCGCGGCGCGAGCGGTACCGCGTCAGCAGCAACCAGTGGTACGAGGCGCTGACCAACCGGGACGCGGTGCTCAGACGCTGGGAGCACGCTCTGCGTGAGGGCGTCGACGGCCTCGGTGCGCAGACCCCGGCCGGCCGGCGGCTGTCGGAGACGCTGGCCTTCTTCGAGTTCATCGACGGCGAGATCGCCATGATGATGGAGCGCTGGCGTGTCCATCGGGACCAGCACTACGGCGCGGACGGGGCGGGCCACCCGGGCTGACCCGTCCGGACCGTGGGACCGATCCGGGCGCCCGGGAGGCGGGCGGCCCACCTCACCCGGGCAGCGTCAATCCCCACGCCGCCTCGCGTACCACCCACGTCCGCGTCCGCACGGGCCCGCCGACCACGGAGTCCGCCCGGTAGCGGAAGTCGGCGCCGGACACCGTCACCCGGCGTCCGACCGCGTGGAGCGGTGCGGCCTCCGCCCCCACCGACACCGGTCGCACCTGGACCTCGGCCACCCCCGGATCGCCCGGCACCACCGACACACCCGCCACCGGCTGGTCGAGGTCCACGAGCGTCAGACCGTCGACCTCCACCCGCAGCCGGGAGGGCCGGGCCGCAGGGGGCGCGGGCCGCGGGGGACGCGGCGCCAGCGTGCGGACCAGGGACTGCCGCATCCGCAGCCACGGCCGGCCCTGCGCGGCCTCCTCGCCGACCGGTGCGCCGTCGCATCCGGGGGGCGCGACCGGCACGGACGGAATCCGCAGATCCCCGAGAACCACGCCGTCGCTGTCGTCCACCAGCAGGTCCAGTCGCCGCTCCGCGCCGTCCAGCACGGCCCGGGCCGCCGCCACCGCCCCCGTGGGCACCCCCAGGGACCGCGCGAGCGTCAGCGCGGCCCCCACCGGCACGAACGACAGCCTCGTCGTGCCGAGCTCGCGTCGGCGGTGCAGCAGGGTCACCGCGCGCAGCAGAGCCCGGTCGTCACCCACGACGACCGGCCGCCGGGACCCCCGGCGATCCAGCGCCCGGGCGAATTCCTCCGGGCCGTCCGGGAGGCACACCTTGGCCGCCGCACCCGCGCTGAGCACGTCTTTCGCGATCCGTACCGACTCACCGTCACTGTGACGGGCGACCGGGTCGATGACCACGAGGAGCTGGTCGGAAGTCGCCACCTCGGTCCTGCCTCGCTTCCTCGGGTAGCATCTTTGTGCAAGAGCCCCTTGCGCTATTGCGCCAGGGGCTTCGTCTATTCCGGGGCATCCGGTCCGACGGTTGCGACCGATGACGGTCGCGGTGCACGCGGCGGTGGACCCTCCGCGTACGCCCCTGGCCTTGGACATGCCCCGCCCGGAAGGGGTGTACGCGCGTGCCCGCACTTGTGCTGCTCGGTGCTCAGTGGGGTGACGAGGGCAAGGGAAAGGCCACCGACCTGCTCGGTGGTTCGGTGGACTATGTAGTGCGCTATCAGGGCGGCAACAACGCCGGCCACACGGTGGTCGTAGGTGACCAGAAGTATGCGCTCCACCTTCTCCCGTCCGGAATCCTGTCGCCCGGATGTACACCCGTCATCGGCAACGGCGTCGTCGTCGATCCGTCGGTCCTGCTCTCCGAGCTGAGCGGTCTGAACGAGCGAGGCGTCGACACCTCCAAGCTTCTGATCAGCGGCAACGCCCACGTCATCACGCCGTACAACGTCACGGTCGACAAGGTGACGGAGCGTTTCCTGGGCAAGCGCAAGATCGGCACCACCGGCCGCGGCATCGGCCCGACCTACGCCGACAAGATCAACCGCGTCGGCATCCGGGTCCAGGACCTCTACGACGAGTCGATCCTCACCCAGAAGGTGGAGGCGGCCCTCGACGTCAAGAACCAGATCCTCACCAAGCTGTACAACCGGCGCGCGATCGCGGTCGACCAGGTCGTCGAGGAACTGCTCGGCTACGCCGAGAAGATCAGGCCGTACGTCGCCGACACGGTACTCGTCCTCAACCAGGCGCTCGACGACGGCAAGGTCGTCCTGTTCGAGGGCGGCCAGGGCACCCTGCTGGACATCGACCACGGGACCTACCCCTTCGTGACCTCGTCGAACCCGACCGCTGGCGGCGCGTGCACGGGCTCCGGCGTCGGCCCGACGAAGATCAGCCGGGTCATCGGCATCCTGAAGGCGTACACGACCCGCGTCGGCTCGGGCCCCTTCCCGACCGAGCTGTTCGACGACGACGGCGAGGCCCTGCGCCGCATCGGCGGCGAGCGGGGCGTCACCACCGGCCGTGACCGCCGCTGCGGCTGGTTCGACGCGGTGATCGCCCGCTACGCGACCCGGGTGAACGGGCTGACCGACTTCTTCCTCACCAAGCTCGACGTGCTCACCGGCTGGGAGCAGATCCCGGTCTGCGTCGCGTACGAGATCGACGGCGTGCGCATGGAGGAACTCCCCTACTCCCAGACGGACTTCCACCACGCGAAGCCGGTCTACGAGTACCTGCCCGGCTGGCAGGAGGACATCACGAAGGCCAAGACCTTCGCGGATCTGCCGAAGAACGCCCAGGGGTACGTCAAGGCCCTGGAGGAGATGTCCGGCGCCCCGATCTCGGCGATCGGTGTGGGCCCGGGCCGCGACGAGACGATCGAGGTCAACTCGTTCCTGTAGATCGCGGACCCACCGTCCGCCCTGCCCCCGGTGAGGCTCCGGCCACTGCGGGGGCAGGGCGTTCCACGGCCCGTCCTGAAGCAGGTGTGCGGCCGCCGGGCCGCCTCAGCTGAAGACGATCATCGAGCCCTGGGCGAGGCTCCGGGTCACCGCCGTGTGCAGGCCGAGCCACACGTGCCGTTCACGCGCGAAGGGGCTCGGGTCGTACGGAGCGGGAAGCGCCGGTTCCTCCAGCTCCGTGGGGGCGGCCGGGGGTTCCGGCGCGGCGGGCGGATTCGCCGGGTCGATGCCGATGGCCGGGGCCACCAGCTTCAGCTCCCTCAGCAGCCCATGGGCGGAACCCAAGGGGCCTCCGCCCGTGAGGAGTTCGTCGTTCGCCAGCGGGTGCGGGAAGTCGACCGGGACGTACGCGCCGGCGTGGTCGTAGTGCCACACCAGATGGGACTGCTGGGCCGTCGACTCGAACATCTCCAGCAGCTGCTCGTAGTCGCCGCCCAGTTCGTCGACCGGGGTCACGGCGAGACCGCACACCTGGAGCAGGTACGCGCGGCGCAGGAAGTGCAGCGCGTCGTAGTCGAACCCCGCGATCGGGGCCACCTCACCGGTCAGTCCCGGCATGTACTGGTACACCGGCACCGGCGGCAGTCCTGCCTCGCCCAGCACCTTGTCGTAGAGGGCGAGTTCTTCCGCGAACGGATTGTCGGGTGTGTGGCACAACACGTCGACGAGCGGGACCAGCCACAGGTCACAGGCCAACAGTCAGCTCCTCCGGTTATCGGTGTGGTCCAGGCAGAGTAATGGGCGCGAGGGCGGTTCGCCTCAGCCGTGCAGGTCCCATACCCATACTCCGCCGACCCACCTACCCGGTCGCCCCACCAGCTTGTCCACGGCCTGGCGCAGCTGGTCCTGGTACTGCTGCGGGGGAAGCACCAGCGCCCCCGCCTTCCAGTAGGCGAAGTCGGCACGGGCCTGCGCCTGCCAGTTCCTGCCGATCACGGGCACCCGGCCGGTGAAACTGATGTCACGCAGCATGTTGGACGTGTAGCGGGGGGACGCGGTGTAGATGCCGATGCGCTCACTGCCGTAGGGGCCGTTGAAGTAACCGCCGGGCAGCCTGAACTTCAGGCCCGCCGCGGTCTGCCAGTGCAGTGCCTCCGCGTTGCCCGAGTCCGGCAGCGGGATCGGTACGAGCGTCTCGTCCTTGCCGATGTACGCCTTCCAGGTCCCGTCCGCGATGAAGGCAGGCACCTCGACGCGTTCGACCGACTTCAGCGGGGCCGGGACGATCGGGATGAGGGCCGCGGCGATCGCGGTGAGGCCGATGAACTGGTTGGCGATGTTCGGGGTGCGCACCAGCCGCTCGATCGCCACCGCCAGCAGCATGCCGAGCGCGGGTGCGCAGATCATCGCGACCCGGCCCTCGATGACCGACTCGAACAGGGGCTTGTCCGCGAGCAGGGCCCAGGGGCCGGGAAGAGTGGAGTCGCTGAGCGGGATCCGGAAGCGCGGGCCCAGCGAGAGCAAGGCGGCCGCCGCCGCCGTGAACGCCAGCGCCTTGACCAGGACGTGCTCCCACAGGCGTACCACGATCGCGAAGGCCAGGGCCACGAGCGGCCAGCCGTAGAAGGCGTTCTGCTCGGTGGGGTTCAAGGAGAGCGCGCTCGCCCTCGCGTCGTTGCCCGCGACCAGCGAGCGCCCGGAGAAGGAGAGCAGGGCGAGCGGACTGTTGCCCGCGTTGTCCCCGTGCAGCACGCTCCTGTAGCTCTGCGGGCCGAAGAACTGCCAGTACAGGGGCAGCGCGACCAGGGGGAGGCACACCGCCGCACCGATCGCGAGGCCCTTCAGCAGCGGCCGCCAGGCCGCCTTCGCCACGTCCGGGCGCAGGGCCGCGTACGCGCCCGCGAAGAGCACCATGCCGACGGAGGCGAGCAGCAGCGGCTCCTCCCCGAGGAAGATCTGGTACACCAGCATCAGCCCGAGGACCACGCCGTTGCGGACGACCCGTTCGCCCCCGCACAACCGCAGCGCGCGCTCGATGATCAGCGGGATCATGAACAGCACGATGAAGTTCGGGTGGGCGTTGGCGTGGCTGACCATCGGGGGCGCGAAGGCGGCGAGCGCCGCGCCGACGAAGGCCGCGCCCCGGTGCCGGACGACCCGTTTCACGATCAGCCGGTACCAGGCGGTGGCCGTGGCGGCCAGCCCGACCGTCATGACGAGGGCGAGGGTGACCGCGGGGCCGAGGAGCAGGGTGACCGGAGCCAAGGGGACGGTCAGGCCCAGCATGACCGTGTTGGCCATGAGGTTCACGCCGTCGGGATAGCCCTGCAGGGCGGTGAACAGGGGGTTGCGGAGATGGGCCACGTTGTCGGCCGTCACCGCGAAGAACCACTCCCACTGGTTCTGGTCCTGGAGCGACTCGGGGAGGTAGCGGTGGTTCGGGTCGGCCCAGCGGCCGGCGTACAGGCTGACCGCCATCACCAGGAAAGCGGCGACCGCGAGGAGGTCGGCGGGCCGGACGGAACGGACCTTCAGGGCGGTCAGCTCGACCAGGACGCGGGCGTAGTCCCACGGGCGGACCTTGGAGCCCGGCTGGTGCGCCCAGCGCACCGGGACCTCGGCGACCGGCCAGCCCGAGCGCCGGAAGTGCTGGAGTATCTCCACGTCGATGCCCCAGCCGCGGAGCCGGGACTCGGCGAAGGCCTCGCGGGCCCGCTCGCCGTCGAAGAGCTTGAAGCCGCACTGCGTGTCGCGTATGCCGGGCACGGCTATCCGGCGTATCAGGAAGTTCCCGGCGCGCCCGAGCAGCTCGCGTGCGCGGCTCTGGTGCCGCTCTATGGTCGCGCCCGGAGCCGAGCGCGAGCCGATCGCCGCCGAGGGCCCGTCGGCCAGCGCCTTGTCGAGCGCCTCCAACTCCTCGATCGGCGTGGCCAGATCGGCGTCCGTGACCAGCACCCGGCGGCCGCGGGAGGCGAGTACGCCCAGGCGCAGGGCATGGCCCTTGCCCTGGTTCTCGGGACTGGTGACGAGCCGGACGCGCCGGTCGCGGGCCGCGACGGCGGTGACCACGTCCTGTGTGCCGTCGGTCGACCCGTCGTCGACGACGAGGACCTCCCACGGGCCGAAACGGCTCCCGCTCGCGCCCAGATAACCGACGATCGCCTCGAGCGTGGGGCCGAGCCGCTGTTCCTCGTTGTGGGCGGGGACGACGACGGACAGGTCGACGGGGACGACCGGAACGTTCTTTCTGACGTCCGTGGCCTGGGGCGCGCTCATCCGGCCGCCAGTCGCTCGATGAGGTCAAGGGAGTGCACGTTGTAGGCCTCGATCAGGGCGCGTGCCGCCGCGGCGTCGCGGCGGGCGAGCGCGTCGACGAGTTCGGTGTGGCCGGCCCAGAGGCGGCCCTTGAGGTCGGTCACCCGGCGCAGGTGCTGCACCGCGCAGACCCACGACTGCACGCGCAGCCGGTGCAGGAAGTCGGCGAGGTAGGGGTTGCCGAACACGGCGCTCAACTCGCGCCAGAACCGCAGGTCGTAGCCGATGAGGATGTTCAGGTCGCCCGCGGCGGCGGCGCGCTGGGCCTCCTCGCCGCGGCGGCGCACCGCCGTGAGGGCGGCGGCATGGCGGGGTTCGGTCAGTGCGGCCGTCCCGTCCCCGGTGGCGAGGCGGTGGAAGATCCCCTCGGTGACGAGGCTCCGGGCCTCGATCATCTCGCGGTAGTCGTCGAGGGAGAAGGCGCGGACCGCGAAGCCGCGGTGCTGGACGGCGTCCAGGAGGCCCTGGGCCGACAGGTCGACCAGGGCCTCGCGGACGGGGGTCGCGGAGACGCCGTACTGCTCGGCGATCTCCTTCACCGTGAACTCCTGCCCCGGCTGCAAGCGGCCGGCCAGCACCTCGTCGCGGAGCGCGTCCGCGATCTGCTGCCGCAGAGTGCTACGGGTAACGGTGCCATTGCCGGGCATCGTGCTCTGGATCCCCCATCCGCGTACGTTCTCGTGTTCCTCATCGAGCACGTCACCTTACGCGGTGGGGGTTCCCGGAGTGCCGCATCCCGTGCGCTCCTGTGCGGCGTGACCCGCCTGCGCGGCGGGGGCCCATCACTCCGTGTACTCGTCCGCCACCGACAGTGCCGCGTCGAGGGCCGCGAGCCCCTCCTTCGCCTCCGTCTCCGTGATGGTGCAGGGCGGGACGACGTGCGTGCGGTTCATGTTGACGAAGGGCCACAGGCCGTGGGCCTTGGCGGCCGCCGCGAAGGCGGCCATCGGCGCGTTCGCCTCACCGGCCGCGTTGTACGGCACGAGCGGCTCCCGGCTCTCCCGGTTCTTCACCAGTTCAAGGGCCCAGAACATGCCCACCCCGCGGACCTCGCCCACCGACGGGTGCCGCTCGGCCAGTTCGCGCAGCCCCGGCTCGATGACCTGGGCCCCGACCACCGCCGCGTTGGCGACGACGCCCTCCTGCGCCATCACGTCGATCGTGGCGACGGCCGCGGCACAGGCCAGCGGGTGCCCGGAGTACGTCAGACCGCCCGGGTAGGGCCGCTTGCCGAAGGTCTCCGCGATCCTCCCCGAGACGGCGACACCGCCGAGCGGCACATAGCCGGAGTTCACGCCCTTCGCGAAGGTCATCAGGTCGGGGGTCACCTCGAAGAGGTCCGCCGCGAACCATTCGCCGGTCCGTCCGAACCCGGCCATCACCTCGTCGAGCACGAAGACGATCCCGTACTCGTCGCACAGGTCGCGGACGCCCGCCAGATAGCCGCGTGGCGGGACCATGATCCCGGCCGTCCCGGGGATGGTCTCCAGAACGACGGCGGCGATGGTCGCCGGCCCCTCGAAGGCGATGGTCGTCTCCAGGTGCTCCAGCGCCCGCTCGCACTCCTGCCGTTCGGTCTCGGCGTAGAACCGCGAGCGGTACAGGAACGGCGCCCAGAAGTGCACCACGCCCGCCGCGGCCCCGTCGGAGGCCCAGCGGCGCGGGTCTCCGGTGATGTTCACGGCCTGCTGGGTGCCGCCGTGGTACGAGCGGTAGGCGGACAGCACCTTGGGGCGGCCGGTGTGGATACGCGCCATGCGCACGGCGTGCTCCACCGCGTCGGCGCCGCCGTTGGTGAAGAAGATCTTGTCGAGGTCGCCGGGCGTGCGCTCGGCGATCAGCCGTGCCGCCTCCGACCGGGCCTCCACGGCGAAGGCGGGCGCGAACGTGGTCAGGGTGGCGGCCTGCTCCTGTATCGCGGCGACGACCTTCGGGTGCTGGTAGCCGATGTTGGTGAAGACGAGTCCGCTGGTGAAGTCGAGGTAGCGGTTGCCGTCGTAGTCCCAGAAGTACGACCCCTCGGCACCGGCGACGGCGAGCGGGTCGATGAGGTCCTGCGCTGACCAGGAGTGGAAGACGTGCGCACGGTCCGCGGCCTTGACGGCGGCACCGGCCCGGGGGTCGATCTGAGGGGTCATGCGGCGAAGCGTAGGTGTCCGGGATGCACACGCGACATCGGCGTCCTGTCTGCGGTCGGGGCGTGAACGCGACAGTGTGTCGACGTCGCGGGGCGTTCCTGGAACCGCGGGTACCGGGCCGGCCGACTACGTGTACGGCGGCACTATTCTCTGGCTGTCGCACAGGCAGGGGGCGGGGCAGGTGACGCGGTGATGGACAAGCTGGGGGCGGGGGATCCGCACCGGATCGGGGCCTATCGGCTGCTTGCGCGGCTCGGGGCCGGCGGCATGGGGAGGGTGTATCTGGCCCGGTCGGACCGGGGCCGGACCGTCGCCGTGAAACTCGTCCGGCGGGAGCTGGCCGAGCGGGAGGAGTTCAGGGCCCGCTTCCGGCAGGAGGTACGGGCAGCGCGGCAGGTCGGCGGGTACTGGACCGCACCGGTCCTCGACGCCGACACCGAGGCCGACATCCCGTGGGTCGCCACCGGGTACGTGGCCGGACCGACCCTCCAGACCGTGGTCTCGCACGATCACGGTGCCCTGCCGGAACGCTCCGTGGGCGTCCTGGCCGCCGGGCTCGCCCACGCCCTGCAGGACATCCACGCCGCCGGGCTGATCCACCGCGACCTCAAGCCCTCCAACGTCCTGGTGACCATCGACGGGCCGCGGGTCATCGACTTCGGCATCGCCCGCGCCCTGGAGACCCTGGACGGCGCGGGGCTCACCCGCACCGGCGCGCTCGTCGGATCGCCCGGATTCATGGCGCCCGAGCAGGTGCGCGGCGACCGCATCACGCCCGCGTGCGACGTCTTCTGCCTCGGGTCCGTGCTCGCCTACGCCGCCACGGGCACCCTTCCCTTCGGTGACGCGAACACCGCGGCGCACGCGCTGATGTTCCGCATCGCGCAGGAGGATCCGGACCTCGAGGGACTGCCCGAGGGGCTCGACGACCTCGTGCGGGAGTGCCTGCGCAAGGACCCGGCGGCCCGGCCCGCGCTCGCCGAGATCCTGGAGCGGTCCGGTGCCGAGGACACGGTCTCCGGGGGCCGGAGCAAGGACCCCTGGCTGCCCGGCGTCCTGGTCGCCCAACTCGGCCGCCACGCGGTGCGGCTGCTGGACACGGAGGACCCGGAGGAGGGCACGCGGGCCGCCGCCACCGTGCCGGCCACGGGTCCCGGAGGCGCCGCGGGACACGTCGTGAACCCGGGGCACTTCGGCCCCGCGGTGCCTCCCGCTGCCGGTGCCGCCGTACCGGAGGGCGGGCTGCCCGGAGCCGAACGCGGCGGGGATCCGGTGGACGCGGCGGGCGGCGACGGCGGCACCGAACGCGGGGGGCCCACGGTCTCCGTCGAGGGCGGACCGCAGGATCCCGTGGACCTCACCGAGCAGATGCCGCCCCGGGCCGCCGGGGCGCCGCTCGAGCATGCCTCCCCGGCGGACGGCACCGACGGCCCGGACACGCCCCCGCCGGGCGGCGGGTCCCGAGAGCCCGACCGGCGGCCCACCGAGGTGGTCCGGGCCGATCACGCGCCCGTGCCCGTACCGCATCCCGCCTACGGGTATCCCGAGCAGCACGCCCAGCCACCTGCGTACGGCCACCCGCAGCACGCCGGTGGCCGGGGCGGCGCCACGGGCCAGGTCTACGGCTCGACCCCGCCGTACGGACCGTCCGCGTACGGACCGTCCCCCTACGGTGATCCGGGGCAGCCGGAGCCCGTGCGCAGAAGCGGCCGCTCGACCGCCGTGCTGATCGTCGTCGCCCTGGTGGTGGCGCTCGGCGCCGGCGGCTCGGTGTTCGCGCTGATGCGGGGCGGGGGGACCGGGACGAGTGGGGGCGCGACGCCCTCGCACACCTCTGCGGCGCCCACGACCCACGGTCCGAGCACGCCCGCGCCCTCCACCCCGGCGAGCGCGAGCCCCACCTCGCCGTCGCCCGCTGCCGGCGCCGTCCCGGACGCCTACCTCGGCACCTGGACCGGCAGCATCGACAACTCGGCCGGCCACAGCACCCGCAGCCTGGTCATCGAGCAGGGCGACGTGGGCGACCCGGTGCTCTCCCTGACCGCGGACGGCCCGGCGGGCAGCGGCACGTACCACTGCGTCTTCCGGGCGAAGCTGGCCGAGGAACCCGCCTCCGGCGGCCCGTTGAGGATCGGCCCGTCCACGGTCACGGTCGGCAGCCCCGCCTCGTCCTGCACCCCGGGCGCGGCGACGGAGCTGACGATCCTCCCGGACGGCCGTCTCGAGCGTCTGAACACGAGCACCGGCGAGTCCCTGACGTATACGAAGGCGAACTGAACTCCCTTCATCGGCTTGTCCGTTGAACGTCATACGGACGTCGGCGAGCGCTCCCTGCCCGTTTCCGCCTGCGGTCGTACCGTGACCCCACGATCGGCTCCGGGCAGTGGCGGGGGACCCACGATGGAGTGGTTGAGCGCAGAGAACGTCGTGGCCGTGGGGACCGCTTTCCTCGGTATCGTCGCGTCCGGTGTCATGGTCTGGTACGAGCGCCGGGTACCGCGCCGCAAGCGCATCGGCTACCGCGTCCAGATGGACAACCCGATAGGCGACGACGTCCGTTCGGGCCGCGCCAACAGACGTCTCGGTCTCTTCGACGAGACCCCGGGCATGGTGGACGCGACACTCGTTCTCCTCCGCATCGAGAACGACGGCTCGCAGGGCATCGACCGCGACGACTACACCGGTCCCGAACGCCACGGACTGACCGCGGTGTTCACCGATCGCACCATCCGCGGTGTCTCGGTCACGCAGCCGACCGACACCGACCACCTCATGGACCACTTCACCCCGGAGCGCGGCTTCGGCTACGAGGGCAACCGGCTGCGCATCCCGCGGGTCCCGCTCAACCACGGCGACCACTTCAAGCTGCTCGTGCTGCTGTCGGGCGGTGACGTGGGCCGCCCGATACGGCTCACGGGCGGCATCCGGGACGGCGAGGTGCACCCCAACCGCAGCGCGACCCCGGACGACAAGCCGCCGCTGTTCAGCCGGGCCGCCCGGCTGATCAGCATCACGCTCACCCTGAGCGTCGTCACGCTCGCCGGCATCGTCATCGCCCGCGACGACAGCCCGCCCAAACCGCCGCCGATGGACTGTGCCCGCGGCTCCCTGAAGGTCACCGGCTCGACGGCCTTCGCGCCCGTGGTACGGGAGATGGCGAAGGAGTACGAGAAGAAGTGCGCGGGTGCCCGCATCACCGTGGAGGCGCGCGGCAGCGAGGCGGGGGTGGGCGAACTCGTCGGCCGCGGTGCCAAGTCCGAGGGCTCGCCCTCCGTGATCGCGTTCTCCGACGGCCGCACCGCCGACGGGTCCCATGAGCTCGTCGCCAACCGGGTCGCGGTACTGGCCTTCACCCTGGTCGTGAACAAGGGCATCGAGCTGCCCCACGGGCTCTCCCTGGGCGACGTACGGCGCATCTACCGCGGACAGGTCACACGCTGGCAGCAGCTCGACCCCCGGCTGCCCGATCTTCCCGTGGTCCTCGTCAGCCGCAACGCCGACTCCGGCACACGGCAGATCTTCCAGCGGCAGGTGCTGGGCAGTTGGGAGCGCGCCCCCAGTACCTCACTGGACTGCGTCCACAAGGACGACAGGTCCGCCCCCGTCATGCGCTGCGAACTCGACTCCACGCAGCAGGTGCTGGACAAGGTGGGCGAACTCCCCGGCGCCATCGGCTACAGCGAGCTGAACCTCGCCCTCGGCCACGAGGGCGTGCGCCGGGTGTCCCTGGACGGTGCCGCGGCCTCGGTCGAGGACATCGAGCTCGGCAGGAGCCACTACCCCTACCGCGGGGTCGAGTACGCCTACACCTATCGCAGCCCGGCGGCCGGTTCCCTCGCGGCCGGCTTCCTCGCCCACCTCGGCCAGGGCATCGGCGGGACCGTGATCCGGGCGCACGGCCATCTGCCGTGCTCCGCGCCCGCGGTGCTTCCGCTGTGCGCGGACGACGAGGGCTGAAGCCGGCGGCGCCGGGCTGCCGCCGGCCGTTCACCGCGGTTCCGGCGGCCGCTGACGGGGCATGTTCGGCCGGGTTCCGTTCGCCGACGGGAACCTTCCCGGCGCCGTCCCCTCCGCCCGCGGCGCGGTCACCCCCGCCGACTGCATCCCGAGCGGCCCGGACCTCGTACGGAACTCCACCATCCAGTCCGCCGTCTCCGCCCGCACCAGCTCCGTGATGTCCTCGGAGAACCGCCGCAGCACCGAAAGGCACCGCTCCGCCGCCTCCCCGGCGGTCCCCTCGGTCGGCCCCAGCACCTCGCGCACGTTCTCCGACGCCCAGTCGAACTGCAGCGCCTGGAGCCGGCGCTGCACGGCCTGCGCGCTCGCCACGTCCCTCATCCATCCGGACGTCACCCCGAAGAACCGGTCCGCCGCCACGCACGCCGCGCCCAGCAGCAGGGACAGATACGCCCAGGGCGCGACCCCGCCGACCGCGCCGGTCAGATCGAGCAGCGGCAGCGCCGCCCCGCAGACGGCCCCGGTCGCGGCGCCGGCCCGCAGCGCGAGCGCTCCCCGCCGCTTCCACACGCGGTTCGTGAGGTACCAGGTCGCCGTCTCCAGCGCGCGGCGCTCCACCCAGCGGTACAGCTCGTCGAGCTGCTCCGCGGGCTCCGCCCAGTCGCCGTGCGGGAAGGGGTGCCCGGTGAGGTCGTCCGGCCGCAACCCGGTCGTGTCGTCGCCCCGGCCGTCCTGGAGCGGACCCTCGGGCTGCATCTCCGGCTGGCTCACCCGGCACTCCCTCCGTACGGCTGTCACGTTCCGTGATGTACACCCCGCGATGCGCGTCCGCTCGTGCACGCTCCGCGACCTGTGTGTGACGCGTGGTGTTGAAGCGCCTGACCCTTCCTACCGCCCAATGGGTGGCGAGGGCCCGGGTTTCCCTGCTTTTCCGCCCGGAAGTGGCCCTTGGTCAGGTATAGACCGGCAGGCGAAGTCACTCGAAAGAGTGCTGAGCCGGTTCGTTCCGGGGTCCGGACGGACTACCGGAGCGAGCGTCACGGTGACCACGTAGGCTCGTGCCAGGCGGTAAAAACCCGCCCAGACAGCGGCACGAAACCGCGACCGCCGTACCGTACGAGACCAGGAGCTGATCGTGATCCCCGGTGGTGGCCAGCCCAACATGCAGCAGTTGCTCCAGCAGGCCCAGAAGATGCAGCAGGACCTCGCCCATGCGCAGGAGGAACTGGCGCGGACCGAGGTCGACGGCCAGGCGGGCGGAGGTCTGGTGAAGGCCACGGTCACCGGCGCCGGCGAGCTGCGCGCCCTGGCCATCGATCCCAAGGCGGTCGACCCGGAGGACACGGAGACGCTCGCCGACCTGATCGTCGCGGCCGTGCAGGCGGCCAACGAGAACGCGCAGACCCTTCAGCAGCAGAAGCTCGGCCCGCTGGCCCAGGGGCTGGGCGGCGGCATCCCCGGCCTGCCGTTCTGAGTCCACCGGCCCGTCTCTTCTAAGCGAGGCGAGGGCCAACTACCGTACGTACCAAGAAACCCAGCCCGGCTACGGTACGTACCGACGCTCCCCAGGAAAGGCAGTCCGTTGTACGAAGGCGTGGTCCAGGACCTCATCGACGAACTGGGGCGGCTGCCCGGCGTCGGTCCCAAGAGCGCGCAGCGGATCGCCTTCCACATCCTGCAGGCCGAGCCGACGGACGTTCGCCGGCTCGCCCAGGCGCTGCTCGAAGTGAAGGCGAAGGTCCGCTTCTGCGCGATCTGCGGCAACGTCGCACAGGAGGAACTGTGCGGCATCTGCCGTGACACGCGCCGCGACGCCTCGGTGATCTGCGTGGTGGAGGAGCCGAAGGACGTCGTCGCCATCGAGCGGACCCGTGAGTTCCGGGGCCGCTACCACGTCCTGGGCGGCGCCATCAGCCCGATCGAGGGTGTGGGCCCCGACGATCTGCGGATCAGGGAGCTGCTCGCGCGGCTGGCCGACGGCACGGTCACCGAGCTGATCCTGGCGACGGACCCGAACCTGGAGGGCGAGGCCACGGCCACGTATCTCGCCCGGATGATCAAACCCATGGGCCTCAAGGTCACCCGCCTGGCCAGCGGCCTCCCGGTGGGTGGCGACCTGGAATACGCGGACGAGGTCACCCTCGGCCGCGCCTTCGAGGGGAGACGACTCCTAGATGTCTGACGCCACGCTGCACTCCACGACGATGGACCCCGACGACTTCGCGGTGCAGATCGCGGACCAGATCGAGAGTTTCCTGGTCGCCGTCACGGAGGTCGCCAAGGGTGACGAGCCGGACTCGGCCATCCCGTTCCTCCTGCTGGAGGTCTCCCAGCTGCTCCTCGCGGGCGGCCGTCTCGGCGCGCACGAGGACATCGTGCCCGACGAGCGCTACGAGCCGGACTCGGGCCCGGACGCGGACGCGGACGACCTGCGCGAACGCCTCGCCGCCATGCTGGACCCGGTCGACGTCTACTCGGAGGTCTTCGACCCCTACGAGCCGCGCAAGGCGCCGGTGCCGGCCCGTATCTCGGACGACCTGGCGGACGTCATCACCGACCTGCGCCACGGCATGGCCCACTACCGTGCGGGCCGTACCACCGAGGCCCTGTGGTGGTGGCAGTTCTCGTACTTCTCCAACTGGGGTTCCACGGCGTCCGCGACGCTCCGCGCGCTGCAGTCCCTGGTGGCGCATGTGCGGCTGAACCAGCCGCTGGAGGAGCTCGACGGCCTCGACACCGACCAGGGTCTCGGGGACGACACCCTCGCCGAGGAGGCGGGCCGCGTCATGGCCCAGGAGATCGCGGGACCGCTGGGGCTGCGTCCGGTCAAGTAAGCCCGGCGACCCCCTTCCCGAGCGCGCTCAGGCCTCCGGCGAGCGCGAGGAGCAGGACGAGGGTGCGTGCCCGGTTCTCGGGCACGCGCCCCGTGAGCGCACGGCCCGCCAGGGCACCCGCCGCCAGCGCGGTGACGGCCACGGCCCAGACCGGAGCGGTGAGCCGGGGCAGCCCGTTGGACGTCACCGACACCAGGTTGACGACGACACCGTAGAACTGTGCGTTCGGTACGAACTCGCGTACCGTCCAGCCCGCGTTGAGGGCGTACAGGGAGACGGGCGGTCCGCCGACACCCGCGGCCGAGTTCATGAACCCGCCCAGGCCACCGGCGACGACGGCGCCCCGGCCGCCGCGCAGGGCGGGCACCCGCAGGCCGCGCATGACCAGCGCCACCGCCCCGGTGACGAGCACGCCCAGGCACGCCAGCAGCGCGGGTTCCGGCAGCTGCCGGGCCACCCAGGTCCCGGCCGGGACGGTGATCACCGCGGCGAGGCACAGTGGAGCCATCACGGGGAGCCGCACGGCGCGCCGGCCGTCCACGAGCCCGACGGCGCTGACGGCGCCGGCGGCGCAGTTGGCGAGCACCACACCCTGGACGGGCCCGAGCAGAAGCACGAGCCCGGGGACGGCGACCAGGGCGAAGCCCATTCCGGTGAGCCACTGCACGCATCCGCCGAGCAGCACCACTCCGGCCAGCAGCAGTTCCGGCGCCCATCCATCCGTCACGGGCCGGTATCCTCCCGCCGCCGATCCCTCCGGATCAATGGCCGTGCGCGGATCCGTCACCGCCGTGGTGCGGCGGGCGGTACCCCCTGCTCGAGAGGTGATGCGCACGGCACCCCTGTGACACGCGGCACTTTCCGAGTACGGGGGCCCTGCCGGGGCAGATGGGCTGCTGGAGCGGCCGGAGCCACGCGGTGGACCCTGCGGTGAAAAACGTCGTGGGCCCGCCGTACGTCCGGAGAAAAACCGGGATGATCCCGGGGTGAGCGAGACATCTCACCATGCGGTATCCCGGAAGGGAAATTCGGTCGCTCGATAGACTGAGCCGACCGCACCCGCACATGCGCAGGTGCGGAAAGAGACGGATGAGCGAGGAGCGCACGTGGGCCTTGTCGTGCAGAAGTACGGAGGCTCCTCCGTAGCCGATGCCGAGGGCATCAAGCGCGTCGCCAAGCGGATCGTGGAAGCCAAGAAGAACGGCAACGATGTGGTTGTCGTGGTTTCCGCGATGGGCGACACGACGGACGAGCTGATCGATCTCGCCGAGCAGGTTTCCCCGATGCCTGCCGGGCGTGAGCTCGACATGCTGCTGACCGCCGGAGAGCGGATCTCCATGGCGCTCCTGGCCATGGCGATCAAGAACCTGGGTAACAAGGCCCAGTCGTTCACCGGCAGCCAGGCGGGCGTCATCACCGACTCGGTCCACAACAAAGCCCGGATCATCGACGTCACGCCGGGCCGCATCCGTACCGCGCTGGACGAGGGCAACATCGCCATCGTCGCCGGTTTCCAGGGCGTGAGCCAGGACAAGAAGGACATCACGACCCTGGGTCGCGGTGGTTCCGACACGACCGCGGTTGCGCTGGCCGCGGCCCTCGACGCCGAGGTGTGCGAGATCTACACCGACGTCGACGGCGTGTTCACCGCCGACCCGCGTGTGGTGAAGAAGGCCCGGAAGATCGACTGGATCTCCTTCGAGGACATGCTGGAACTGGCCGCGTCCGGGTCCAAGGTGCTGCTCCACCGCTGTGTGGAGTACGCACGCCGTTACAACATCCCGATCCACGTCCGCTCGTCCTTCAGCGGGCTGCAGGGCACGTGGGTCAGCAGCGAGCCGATTCAGCAAGGGGACGTGAAGGTGGAGCAGGCCATCATCTCCGGTGTCGCGCACGACACCTCCGAGGCCAAGATCACGGTCGTCGGCGTGCCGGACAAGCCGGGCGAGGCCGCCTCGATCTTCCGTGCCATCGCCGACGCCGAGATCAACATCGACATGGTCGTGCAGAACGTGTCCGCCGCGGCGACCGGTCTCACGGACATCTCCTTCACCCTTCCGAAGACCGAGGGGCGCAAGGCGATCGACGCCCTGGAGAAGGGCAGGACCGCGATCGGCTTCGACTCGCTGCGCTACGACGACCAGATCGGCAAGATCTCGCTGGTCGGCGCGGGCATGAAGACGAACCCGGGCGTCACGGCCTCCTTCTTCGAGGCGCTCAGCGACGCGGGCGTGAACATCGAGCTGATCTCGACCTCCGAGATCCGTATCTCGGTCGTCACGCGCGCCGACGACGTCGCGGAGGCCGTGCGTGCGGTGCACACCGCGTTCGGCTTGGACTCCGAGAGTGACGAGGCCGTCGTCTACGGAGGCACCGGGCGATGACCGGCCTCCCCTTCGGGGGCACGGGACGCACGGAGTCGCCGGCCCTTCCGTGCGGCGGGCCGTCGGCAGGCCCGCTGTGCGGGGGCCCGGGCCGTACGGAGCACCGATGACGGCGCGGACCGGCAATCCGACGCTCGCGGTGGTGGGAGCGACCGGGGCCGTCGGCATGGTCATGCTCCAGATCCTGTCCCAGCACGCGGACATCTGGGGCGAGATCCGCCTGATCGCCTCACCGCGCTCGGCCGGCCGCAAGCTGACCGTGCGCGGTGAAGAGGTCGAGGTGGTGGCGCTCAGCGAGGAGGCGCTGTCCGGCGTCGACGTGGCGATGTTCGACGTGCCGGACGAGGTCGCCGAGCGGTGGGCGCCGATCGCCGCGTCGCAGGGCGCGGTCGTGGTGGACAACTCGGGCGCGTTCCGGATGGACCCCGAGGTCCCCCTGGTGGTGCCGGAGGTCAATCCGTATGCCGCCCGGGTGCGCCCGCGCGGCATCATCGCCAACCCCAACTGCACGACCCTCTCGATGATCGTGGCCCTCGGCGCGCTGCACGCCGAGTTCGGGCTGCGCGAGCTGGTCGTCTCCTCGTACCAGGCCGTGAGCGGGGCGGGACGTGCGGGCATCGACACGCTGCGGCAGCAGTTGTCGCTCGTCGCAGGCACCGAACTGGGCACCAGCCCCGGTGACCTGCGGCGCGCGGTGGGTGACCACACGGGACCCTTCCCGGAGCCGGTCGCACTGAACGTGGTGCCGTGGGCCGGGTCGCTGCGCGAGGACGGGTGGTCCTCCGAGGAGATGAAGGTCCGCGACGAGTCCCGCAAGATCCTCGGACTGCCGGAGCTGCGCGTCGCCGTCACCTGCGTGCGCGTACCGGTCGTCACGGCCCACTCGTTGACGGTCCACGCCCGTTTCGAGGGCGAGGTCACGGTCGACCGGGCCCGGGAGATCCTCGACACCGCGCCCGGCGTGGTCCTCTGCGACAACCCGTCGGCGGGCGAGTTCCCCACCCCCGCGGACGTGGTGGGCACGGATCCGACGTGGGTGGGCCGGGTGCGCCGCGCCCTGGACGATCCGACCGCCCTGGAACTGTTCGTGTGCGGCGACAACCTGCGCAAGGGCGCGGCGTTGAACACGGCTCAGATCGCCGAGTTGGTGGCCGCGGAGCTGGGAGCGTCGTAGGACGTCCGGGACGCCGCGCCCCGGGACGTCCGAGTGAGGACGCGGGGGCGCGGCGTCCGGTCCGCGACGGCCGGTGCGGCCCCCGGACGCGCGTCACCGGCGCGTTCCCCGCGTGACCCCTTTGTGCCGTTCGCCCGATGAGCGGCACCCGCCGACGGATGCCATGTGACGCACGTGATACGGACGTTCTGCGGTAACGCATGCCCACGGGCCGGAAACCCCGTGGTCATTGGCCGAATCGTTTGTAGGATCTGTGTCGGTTCCGTGGTCCAGTCCTATTGGTTCAGACCACTTGATCGACGTCTCCCGGCGTTCGAAGATTTTTCTCCCCGCCCCCGCAACCGCGCACAGGCCGGGGAGCGTCTTTGCGGTCGCCCTTCGGGGGCCGAGCACCACCACACATGGGGCATAGGGGAAGAGCTGGTACGCATGGCACTTGACGCACGGTCCGGTGCGCTGGGGGGCAGACGCGAGGACGCGCGGCCGGGCGTGACGCCCGAGGCAAAAGCGCTGTCTCCCGCGTACAACCCTGGCGGGGGGAGACGTGTCCAACAAGCGTGGCAGAGGTACTCGAATTCACCGCGGTACGGGCGAGGGGCACAACCCTGCGTCCTCCCCACCGCCCCCGCATGCCCGGCGCGCCCGGCGGCATGCCGGTGATCGCCCCCATGCCCGCAGCGCGGCCCACCCGCATACCGAATCAGCGCGAGGGCGCCGACGAGACGGCCGCCGGCACCACGGTCGACCATCTCACCGAGACGTACCGCGCCCACTACCGCTCCCTCCTGGGCCTCGCGGCGCTCCTTCTCGACGACACCGCGTCCTGTGAGGATGTCGTCCAGGAGGCGTTCATCCGGGTCCACTCCGCACGCAAGCGTGTGCGCGACCCGGAGAAGACGCTCGCGTACCTCCGCCAGACCGTTGTGAATCTCTCGCGCTCGGCGTTGCGGCGCCGCATCCTCGGCCTCAAGCTGCTGTCGAAGCCCATGCCGGACATGGCGAGCGCCGAGGAAGGCGCGTACGACCAGCTGGAGCGCGATTCGCTGATCAAGGCGATGAAGGGACTTCAGCGCCGGCAGCGCGAGGTCCTGGTGCTGCGCTACTTCGCGGACATGACCGAGGCCCAGGTCGCGCAGACGCTGGGCATCTCGCTCGGATCGGTGAAGGCGTACGGTTCACGTGGCATCGCCGCGCTCCGTACCGCCATGGGGGCGCCGGCATGAGCAAGCACGACGAGCGGCGCGGCGCCTCCTGGGGGAGCGACGTCCAGCACCGCCATGAGCCCTATGAGTGGCATCAGCCGACCGACCGGACCGAGCCCCATGAGGACGACCAAGAGCAGCATGCTGGGAACGGAACTGTGAACCACCGCCCCGAGGACCAGGACCGGCGTGAGACCGGACCGGACCGCGCCGCTGCCGACGCGACCGCGGGCGATCACTCCGTGCCCGGGCCCGCCGGCGTCGACGGCGGGGACGACACGGACGCCGAACGCCGCGGTGGTGAGCGTCCCGGTGCCGAGCGCGAGAACTCCGGCGCGGACGGCGAAGGCCCCCGTATCGACCCCCACGGTCCCGGTCGGGACCGGCTCATGGCGGCGCTCGAGGACCTCGGCCGGGACGATCTCGGATCAGGCGGCTCCGGCACCGACCCGACCGACTCGAACGGCGGGGAAGCCGGAACCGGCCCCGAACCGGGGGCGGCACCCGAAGGACTCGCTGCGGACGAGTTGGCGCTGCGGCGGATGCTGCAGCAGGCGGTGAGCGAGATCGAGCCGCGCGACGGCTCGCTGACGCATCTGAGGCGTGCGGTGCCCGCCCGGCGGGCCCGGAAGCGGCAGGCCGTGGTCGGCATGGCCGCCGCCGCCCTGTTCATCGGCACGGCGATCCCCGCACTCGTCCACGTCTCGAACGCCACCGGCTCCAACGCCGACCCCTCCATCGCCGGCCAGGCCTCGCAGGCCCAGGGCGGCACCTCCCAGGGCAAGGGCCCGGACGGCGGCTCCAGCGGCGCCGCCGGGACCGCGGGCACCTCGAAGGACAAGGGCGGGAACGGCCAGAAGGACAAGGGGGACAAGGGCAAGGGCGTGGGCACCGGAGCGACCGGCGAGGTCGACCCGTCGGTCTCCGCGGGGAGCGCACCCGCGTGCACGGTGGACCAGCTGGGGAACGCGACCGCCACCGCGGGCGTCCCGGACTCCACCGGCGCGATCTACGGCACGTTCCGTGTCGCCAACACCTCCACCGCGAGCTGTACCGTCACCGGTGCGGGCAATGTGACCACCGTCGCCCAGGGCGCCGCCGACCCGTCCAAGGTCAGCGTGGTGAACCACGTCGTCGGCGACCCGGCGACGGCTCTGCCCGACCCGACCCAGGAAGTCACCTCGGTGGTGCTCAGGCCCGGGACGACGTACGACGTGAAGTTCGCCTGGGTCCCTTCGCAGACCTGCCCCACCACGGGCGGCAACCCCGGCAACCCGTCCCCCAACCCGAGCCCCTCGGACACCGCGACCACGGGCAGCGGCTCCACCACCGACGGCACCCTCGGCACGGCACCCCAGTTGATGACGGAGGACGGCGTGGCCGACGGCAGCGTGGCGGTCACGAACACCCCGGTGACCGGCTCCGCCGCGTCCACGGCGACCATCCCGAACGCCTGTGCCGGCACGATCTACCGCACGGGAATCCTGCTGCCGACGTCCTGAGCCGGCGCGCCCGACGTCCGAGGGCCCTGGTTCTGCCTGCCCGTCGCAGCGGCACCCGGGGCGTCCCACTGTCGGGTCGGTGTCGGTGCCTCGGTCGATGTCGCGCGTGGTGCCCGGCGGCTGACGCGCGGGATGCGGCACCGGTCGGCTCGTATCCCCGGCCGGCCCGTTGTGCCCGTGGTGTACCTCTGCCGTGACCGTGACGGCGGTTCGCGGCGCGGTCGGCTGTGACGGTCGTTCCGGGGCGCTCCGCTGTGCGGACGTTCGGTACGGCCCGGGCACGCCCTGCCCGCCCCGCCGGAGGGTGTTCTTGACGTGCGTGCGGCACGTCCTGCTCGCCGCCATGTCGGAGGCCGCCGGAAGAGTTCGACGAGGTGGGGCTTCTTGTGAGGCTGGGGCGTTCGTGAAGGGTGGAGGCGTCCGCTGCCGAACACTCGGTTCAGCAGGCGCGCTGCTGCCCCGACCCGCGGTGAGCCTCAGGCCTTGGTGGCACGGGCACGGCTCTCGCCGCCGGATTCCCCGCTCACGGCCCCCTCGGTGAGGGGCTCCTCTGCCGGGACCTCGCCCGTCGGACCTTCTGCCGGGGCCTCACTCGTTGCGCGTTCCACCGGGGTCCCGCCCGTCGGACCCTCTGCCGAGCCGCCGGTCCCGGAGGCAGCCGCCCCGGAATCCGTGCCCGCCGTTGTCTCCGGCATGAGCCCCAGTTCCGCGTCCCGGGCGTACTCGGCCTCGCGCCGCAGCAGCCGGAACCACATGAACACCGTGAATCCCGCGAAGACGAACCACTCACCGGTGTAGCCCAGGTTCTGGAACGCCTTCAGATCCAGCCCGCTCCCCGCCGGTGCCGTCGCCGGTACGGCCCTCATCCCGGTGTCGGCCTTGTCGAGGGTGACCCATGCGTCGTACACGTCGTACGGCACCAGGTTCACCAGCGACGCCGCGCTGATCGCGGCGGTCTGGCCGGTGGGCAGCCCACCGCCGGCGCCCACGCCGTTCGCCCCGGGGCTTTCCGACGCCTGCAGCGCTCCCGTGACCGTGACCTCGCCGGACGGCGCGGCCGGCGCCTTCGCGGTGTCCGCGTTGCCCGGCAGCCAGCCCCGCACCACCGGCAGCGCCTTGCCCGAATCGGTCCGCAGCATGGTGAGCACGTAGAAGCCCTGCCTGCCGTCCAGCTCCCGGTCCGGCACCAGCAACTGCTTCCCGTACCGGCCGGTGACCGTCGCCCGCATCCCGGACGTCTTCTTGTCCACCGGCAGCAGCTGCTCCAGAGGCCGGGGGGCCTCCTTCGCACCGGCTTCGGCCTGCTCGGTCTGCGTGCGGTGGTCCTGGACCCGGGACTCGAACCGGCTCAACTGCCACGACCCCATGAAGATGCAGAAGGGGATGGCCAACAGCACGAAGACGTTGATCCCCCACCAGCGGGGCGTCAGCAGAAACCGGTACACGCCCTCAACGGTACGGTGCCGCCCCCGCGGACCCGCCCGTGGGGCCCGGGGATCCGCCTGCCGTCCCCCGGGGACCGGCCGTCGGCGTCCGGTGTACGGGGCACACGCGCATGCCCCGTACATCCGGTCCTGCCGCACACCCGCGGACACGCCGCTCGCCCGGTGCCGCGGTGCGGCGGACCGCGCAGTTCAGCGCACGGGCCACGCCCCGTCCGGCGCTCGGTCCACCTCCCCCTGAACCGTCCCGAGGTGCCGCGCGGCGAAGTCGAGCTCCAGCCGCACCTGCTTGATGCGCTCGTCGACCACCAGCGAGCCGTGTCCCGCGTCGTACCGGTACACCTCGTGCATCGCCTTCCGCGCGGTGAGCCGGTCCACGTAGTTCTCGACCTGGCGGATCGGGCACCGGGGGTCGTTCACCCCCGCCGAGATGTACACCGGCGCCTTCACCGCGTCGACGTACGTGAGCGGCGAGGACGCCTCGAAGCGCTCCGGGACCTCCTCGGGCGTGCCTCCGAGCAGGGTCCGGTCCATCGCCTTCAGCGCCTCCATCTCGTCGTGGTAGGCCGTCACATAGTCGGCTACGGGGACCGCCGCGATGCCGATCGTCCACGCGTCGGGCTGCGTGCCGAGCCCGAGCAGCGTCAGGTAACCGCCCCATGAGCCGCCCGTCAGAACGAGCCGCTCGGGATCGGCGAGCCCGGACGACACCGCCCACTCACGGATTGCGGCGATGTCCTCCAGCTCGATCAGCCCGACCCGGTGCTTGAGCGCGTCCGTCCAGTCGCGGCCGTATCCCGTCGAGCCCCGGTAGTTGACCCGCACCACCGCGTACCCGTGGTCCACCCAGGCCGCCGGCCCCGCCGCGAACGAGTCGCTGTCGTGCCAGGTGGGGCCACCGTGGATGTCGAACACCGTCGGCAGCGGTCCGCTCGCCCCCACGGGCTTCTGGACCAGGGCGTGGATACGGCCGCCGGGCCCGTCCACCCAGATGTCCTCCACCGGCACCGTCCCCGGGGACTTCATGCCGGGCGGGTCCAGCACGACCGCGCCGGAGGTCGAACGCACCACGGGCGGCTCGGCCGCAGACGACCACAGGTACTCCACGGTCCCGTCGGGCCGGGCCGTGGCCCCGGACACGGTGCCGGGCGGTGTCGGCACCCGCGTCAGCTCCCGTGCCGCGAGGTCGTAGCGGAACAGCTCGCTCCGTGCCTCGAAGCCGTGCACGATCAGCAGCGCCGAACCGTCGGGGTACCACTCCGCGGCCACGTCACCGGGCAGGTCCAGGCCCAGGTCCGTCTCCTCGCCGGAGGCCACGTCCCACACCATCGGCTCCCATCGGCCGCGCCGCTGGTGCCCGATCAGCAGGCGCGTGTCCCCGTCGACCGGCGCGAAGCCCAGTACCTCCAGGCCGAGCTCGATCGTGCCGCCCTTGGTGTCGTCCAGCTCCGTGAGCGTCGAGCCGTCCGGCCGCAGCACACGCAGTGCCGAGTGCATGGCGTCGCCGTGCTCGGTGTGCTCGATGGCGATCAGCGAGCCGTCCCGGGAGAGGTCGCCCACCCCGGCCGATTCGCGGTGCCGGTAGATCTCCACCGGCTCCTGACCGGCCCGGACGAGATGGATCGTCGACCCGTCCTGGTCGGTCGAGCGGCCCACGACCGCGGTCCGCCCGTCCCGTCCGATGACGAGCCCGGCCGGGTACGAGGGCTCGAGCCCGGGTGCCGCCGGCGCGTCCGGTCCCGAGCTCCGGGCGGCGCCGGAGTCCGCACCGCAGGCGCCGTGCGCGAACCGCTGGCGTCTCCAGATCCCGAACTCGTCCCCGTCCGTGTCGTCGAACCACCAGATCCACTCGCCGTCCGGCGAGAGCACGCCGTCCGTCGTGCCGTTGGCCCGGTCGGTGACCTGGCGCTGCTCGCCCGTGGTCCGGTCCCACGCGTACAGCTCGTACGTCCCCGTCGCATTGGAGACGAACAGGGAACGCTGCGGTGCGTCCTCCGCCCAGTCGGGCAGTGACACCCGCGGCGCCCGGAAGCGCTTCTCCCAGTCCGGCATGTCCTCGCCGCGCACCGGCGAGCTGGACCCGTTGCTCTCAGTCATGGCCCCATAGTGCCTGGCCCGGCGGACTTTCCGCGGGCGAGGTGCCCAGCCTGTGGAAAACTCACCCCGGAAAGCACGTGACCAGGCATGATCCCCTGCTGCCGGTCCAAGCCGTCCAGCGGCCCCACCACCGGGCGCGGGCCTCGGCCCCGGCCGCGGAGTCCGTGGCCCGTGCGTGGAGGATGCGGCGGCCCGGACGGTGTGGTGGGCAGGGCGACGGGGTGGGTCGGGTGGTGCGGCGGTCCGGGCGGCGGGTGGTTCGGGCGGTGTGGGCTCGCGGACGGCTCGGTGGCCGAACGGGATGCGCCGGTCGCGGACGGTGCGGCAGGGGCCGTGGGGCAGGACGGTGCCACCGGGGCAGTACGACCAGGGACGGGAAGACGGGCCCGCAGCGCGCGGCAGGGGGCGCGGCGGGGGCGCGGGACGTGGGACCGGCGGAGGACGACGGCTCGGCGCGGACGACCTGACATGGTGGGCGACGGGCGCGGCGGTGGACGACTCCGGCAGTAATGGCTTGGCCTGGCGGTGGACGGCCCGGCGACGGGCCCGGCGGTGGACAGTCCAGCGGCGGGCGACGGGCCTCGCGGTGGACGCCCCGACCGGCGTTCCGATCGTCGACGTCGGCACAGTGCGCACGGCACGGCCCGACTGTCAGTGGCAGGATGCACACTCGCGCCATGACCTCGATGACCGATCTGCGCAAGACCGTGGAGAGTTTCTGGGCCGCTGCGGAGGCCCGCGACTGGGACGCGTTCGCGGCCACGCTGGCCGAGGACGTCGTCTACACCCTGCCGCAGACGCGCGAGCGCATCCGCGGCAGGGAGCGGTTCGTCCGGTTCAACCGCGAGTACCCGGGCGACTGGCACCTGCGTATCGAGCGCATCGTCGCCGAGCGCGAACAGGTCGTCACCTGGCTCCACTTCACGGTGGGCCTGGAAGAGATGCACGCCATCACGTTCCTCACCGCCGACCGGGAGGGACACATAGCCACGGTGACGGACTTCTGGCCCGAGCCCTACGAACCGCCGGCGGGCCGCGAACACCTGGTCGAGCGCTTCTGAAGGCTCCGCGCAGGCGCGCGGCCCCGTCCGCCGCCGCGCGCACTCGGGGACGGCCTGCGCACCTGCCCGCGAGCCGCCCCCGCGGCTCCCGGCTCTCTCTATCCCCCGGTCGTCTCGCGGCGCCTGCGGCCCAGGAGTTCGGCCAACCCGCGCCGTGTCGCGGCCAGGACCACCCGGTCCTCCGGGCGCAGGACGTAATCCGGCGACAGGTCCCAGACCAGCCCCGGGGCGCGGGCCGGGGTGTCCGTCTCCGGATCGGACGACCGGCCGCGCTCGCCGGGTGCCGAGGTGTCCCGGGCGAGCACACGCCACGCCCCCGGACGGAACGCCCGGGCGACCGTCCGCCCCTCCAGCTGCGGGTGCCCGGCCACATCCACGGCCGCGAGCAGCAGCACGCGTCGCTCGACCGGGATCGCGCCCAGGATCTGCCGTCCCAGCATGGCTCCGGCGAACGCGGGAGCGGCCAGGTGCGACACGCTGCGGCTGCGGGTCAGGGCGTGCGGGTGAGCGGCTCGCAGTGTCCGGTAGACGGCGGTCGCGAAGTCGTCGTCGTAAAGGCGCAGCACGACCTGCAGGTCGGGCCGTACGGAGCGGGCGTACAGGACCGCCTCGAGGTTCGTGGTGTCGGCGCTGGTCAGTGCGAGCAGCGCGTGCGCCCGCTGGATCTTGGCGGCTTCCAGAACGCCTTCCTGCGTCACGTCACCGAGCACGACGGGCACCCGCAGCCTGCGCGCGGTCGCCAGCCCTCGTGCGTCGGGATCACCCTCGACGCACACCACGGGGATCTTCAGCTCGCGCAGCCGGGTCATGACCCGGGTGCCGATCTTCCCCAGGCCGAGCAGCACCACATGCCCCGACAGTCCGCGCGGCGGCTTGCGCAGCGCGGACCCGTTGCGGAAGGTGCCGAGCGCTTCCAGCACGGCCGCCAGCAGCACCGGCAGCAGCAGCAACCCCACCAACCCGGAGAGCAGTTGGAGGATCTGCCGCCCGGTGGGCTCACCGATGGCCGGGTTGTTGATGGCGAACAGGTCGAGGAGCGTCAAGTACGTGGCTCGCAGCGGAGTCTCGTTGGTGACGGCCATCGACGCGACGGCGAGCGCGACCACGCAGCCGACGAGTCCGGCGAAGGACCAGCGCAGCCTCCGCGACAGCAGCGAGCCGAGCGGTACGGGGCCGCGCCCGGCGGCCAGTGCGGGACCCGCGTACGAGACGGTCTCCAGGACGACGGTGCCGCGCCCGGTGGCCTCCGCGACGGCCCTTTCGTCGGGCAGGAGCCGGGGCCCCTGCTCACCGCTCGCCTCCGAACCGTCGGCTCCCGCCGGATCGTTCGCCGTCGCGGACAGCAGGGCGAGTGTGCACAGCCCCGGGTCCGCGACCTGCCCCGGCGGGAGCGGCGGGCGCTCGACGGCCCTCAGCATCAGCCCGTCGGTCTGTACGACCTTGGTGGTGCCGGCGACGGCGGTTGCGGCCAGCGCGGGTGCGGCGGTGTCGGCGTCGGACAGGACGGTCGTGGATGCGTCGGACTCCTCCTCCCCGCCGGGCCCGCCCGAGGCCAACGCCGCGGCCTGGTCGAGCAGTGCCTCGATGTGCTGTCCCAGGCGCCGGTTGTACAGGCGCAGCACGAGTCGCAGTCGAGGATTGATGCGGCGGGCGGTGAGCGCGGCCCGGATATTGGTCTCGTCGTCGTCATAGACGAGTGCCAGAGCCGTGGCCCGGTCCACTCCGGCCTCGGCCAGCACGCCCTCGGAAGCCTCGGTGGCCTCCAACAGCCTTACGGAGCCGGAGGTTTCCGTCGTGAGGCCGCCCGTGGTGCCGGGGCGTGCGTCCGTACCGTTTCCATGACCGTTGCCGTTGCCCGCCGCTCGTGTGACGGCGGCCGAGACCCGGTCGAGCAGCCCCGAGCCCCGGGCGCGCCCCACGACCGGCTGCCGGGCGACCCGTTCGGCGGGGGGAACGACAAGCGTCACCTGCTCGCCGTACACCCCGCGCAACTCGGCGGCCAGCCGGTGCGCGAGTCCGTCGTCGCCGCACACCACCATGTGCGCGACGGGTTCACCCGACCCGTTCTGCTGCGGAACGCCTGCCACGGGGAGAAAGACTGCCCTACCGAGGGCGCTGGTTCCACAGGGGTGGGCAATGCGACGTGCGGCTTCGGGGAAAGCCGTCCCATGAGACGGAGGGCAGGAGCCGGGGGATTCAACTCGAGCCCCTCTCCGACCGGTTCGGGTGCGCCGGATCACACGGCGCACAGTGAGCGGATCCGCCGGCCGATGTGCGTACCCACCCCTGACGATCGGGCTCCGGATGCAAGGATGATGTCCGTCATGGCCGTCGGGTGGTGTTCTCGCACGCTACGGGCCGCGGTGTTCGCGGCCGTGTGCGTGTCGCTCGCCGCCCTGGGACACACGATGATGTCCGGTTCCCCGCTGCCCTGGTGGGGACCGGCCGCCGGTGTCCTCGCCACCGGCGGCGCGGGCTGGTTCCTGGCCGGCCGCGAGCGTGGACTTTCGTTTGTCGTCTCCGCGGTGGTCGTCGCCCAGGCAGGACTGCACGCGGGGTTCTCCTACGCGCAGTCGGGGCGGCACCTCATGGTGCCCGCCCCTACGGGCAGAGGCCTCACACCCCGGGAGCCCATGGACTGCGCGGACATGGGACCCGCGCCGACGGGCCCCAGGGACGGACCTGCGCCGATGGGGCCCATGGACGGCATGGACATCGGCGCCGTGATGGCCGGCGCCGACACGGGACCCATGGATCCCGCCGGCCTCGGACCCGCCGTCGCGGCCGCCTCCGGCGGCATGCTCATGGCCCACCTGTTCGCCGCCGTGTTGTGCGGCCTGTGGCTGGCGTACGGCGAGCGGGCCGCGTTCCGGATCCTGCGGGCGGTCGCCGGTCGGCTGGCCGCACCGCTGCGTCTGCTGCTGGCCCTGCCGGCCCCGCCGGAGCGGCCGCGGGTCCGGGCCCGCCGTCGTCGGGCCGCTCGCTCACCGCGTCGGCTTCTCCTCGTTCACTCGATCACCTCAAGGGGCCCGCCGCCGGGAACCGCTGTCCTCTGACCGACAGCCGTATCCCGGGGCCGCGCCGCCGCGCGTCCCGGGCCACGGCCGTGGCCCGGCGCAGGCGTCGAACGCATGCCGCAGGCTCCCACGGCCGCACCCCACTCACCGGACCGCGGGCGCCGCCTCCGCGTGCCCTTCGCGCGCGTGTGCCCCGGTGCGGATCCCGCACGACAGAGAAGGACACCAGGTGATCACCTCTGCCCTGCCCGCTTCCCGAGAGGAACGCCGGGCCACACGATCGAGCGACGACTCGATCACCGCGTGGGCACTCGCCGCCCGTCGCGGCGACGCCGACGCCGTCGAGCGCTTGGTCCGCGCCCTGCACCGCGACGTACAGCGCTACGTCGCCCACCTCTGTGCCGACCCGCAGGCCGTCGACGACCTGGCGCAGGACACGTTCCTGCGCGCGCTCGGCAGCCTGCATCGGTTCGAGGGCCGCTGCTCGGCCCGTTCCTGGCTGCTCTCCATAGCCCGCCGTGCGGTGGTGGACAGCTTCCGCCACGCGGCCACGCGGCCCCGGCTGTCCGACGTTCCCGACTGGCTGCCGGCCGCCGAGCGTGCCCAGTCGCCGCACACACCGGGCTTCGACGACGGTGTGGCGCTGCTCGATCTGCTGACGGTGCTGCCCGCGGAACGGCGGGAGGCCTTTGTCCTCACCCAACTGCTCGGGCTGCCCTACGCGGAGGCCGCCGTCCTGAGCGGCTGTCCCGTCGGCACGGTCCGGTCCCGTGTGGCGCGCGCCCGCGCCACACTGCTGAACCTGCTCACCGAGGCCGACCGCGCATCTGCGGTCTGAGGCACCGGACGGGAGTGCCTGCGGCGGCCCGGCGATGTTGTGGCCGCCGCAGGCCGAGCGTGTGACGGCGCTGCGCCACGGTCCTCGGGGACGTGGTGCTCGTCGGAAGAGGAGCTGTCCGGCTCGCCTCCGCGTGGCCTTGCGAAGGGCGCTGATCGGCGAGAAGCGAGGCGGCAGCCCATGAGTCATACTCAGAAATGTGCCTCGACCGCGGCCACGGATGGGAGCGTGCGTACGTTCGAAATCCGTGGAGCATCACCGCCCGGGGACGAAGGAAGGCGGGTGCCGCACGGGCCCCCGGGAGCACGTGGGGCCGTTTGTGCTCCCTCCCGGCCGGTGACCAAGGTCCCCGCAGGAAACATTCGTCCATCCAGGCCCGGACGGGTGCCCTCGCCGCACCCCGGCAGGGGAGCGAGGCAAGCCCGCATCGGGGGCGTCCGGCGGCCGCAGGAGCCGTCACCGGCCGGACCAGTCCCTTAGGGGGCCACCATGGCTGTGGGAGTTCCGCCCTTGATCCGCCCCTCCCGGCTCAGGCGCCGAGGGGGACTCCTGGGCGAATGCCTCGCAGAGTTCCTGGGGACGTTCGTCCTCATCGCCTTCGGGTGCGGGGTGGGGGCCGTGGCGGTGGCAGCGCTGCCGGGATCGGGCCGCACGGCGGGACCCACCACCATCTTCGTCGGCGCCGGCGACTGGCTGCTGATCACCTGGGGCTGGGCCATGGCCGTGGCCTTCGGTGTCTATGTGGCCGGAGGCGTCAGCGGCGCGCACATCAATCCGGCGGTCACGCTGGCCTTCGCGGTGCGTCGCAGGTTCCCCTGGGTCAAGGTGGTGCCGTACATGGTGGCGCAGCTGACCGGCGCGTTCGCCGGGGCCGCGCTGGTGTACGGCGTGTACCACGACGCGATCCACGCCTTCGACAGCGCCTCGACGGGGCCGAAGACCAATGGGCACACCCTCGCCACCTTCTCGATCTTCGGGACGTTCCCCGCCTCGTACTTCCACGGCGGTGTCTGGGGGCCGCTGGTGGACCAGATCGTCGGGACCGCGTTCCTGGTGATGTTCATCGCGGCGGTCGTCGACCTGCGCAACATGGCGGTGAAGGCCAACCTCGGCCCCCTGGTGATCGGCCTCGCCGTCGCCGCCGTGGGCATGTCGTACGGCGCGAACGCCGGTTATGCCGTCAACCCCGCAAGGGACTTCGGGCCGCGCCTGTTCACCTGGCTTGCGGGATGGCAGGAACTCGCGCTCCCGGGCACACTGGCCGGCTCCTTCAGCGACTACTTCTGGATACCCATCGTCGGACCCCTCGTCGGAGGGGTGATCGGCGTCCTCGTCTACGACCTGTTCGTCGGCGATGTCCTGCACATCCGGTCGCAGTCGCTCGAGCCTCCCCCGGCGGGCCGGACCCGTTCGGCGTCGAGCCCCGACGACGAGGAATGACGGAGCCGGGCGCGGAGCGGGCGGGGCGGCATCGCGTGCCGGTCACTGCCGTCCCTCTCGGAGCCATGGGCTGCGGACGAACGCGAGAGCTCTCTTCGGGGCCGTCGCGCGGGTCGCGGCCCGGCCAGGTCGTCTGTGTGCGGTGCCCGGGACGGGGAACTTTCCGCCTGTTCGTCGGACGGAAATACTTCCCGGGATTTTCCGTTGACAGGGTCGGACGGCGAGGCGTCGGACGCGGGAAGTCCGCGGCCAAAATCGTCGCGGGTGCGTGTTTTTGCGAGCCGTGCCCGCCACTGCGGCATGTAGTCATCCATCGCGCGGCTTCACGCACACTGAGGTAACGTCAGATCGACCGCCGTGCCGACAACATGAATTTCAAGCCCCGAGTGCACCGCACGGGCTGGTTCATGACCGCCCGGATATCTCATTCTTCGGTAAATCGCCGTTGTCCCGGACAAGCGTGTCGGGCAATACCCCTACGGGGCCACCCCTGTTACTTTGCGATTCCCCGGGGGGTTGCCACCCATAAAAGACCGAAAGCGCGCCGGCCGGCGAACAGCATATGTCTCAGCCGAGTACCGGCCCATCCCGGTCGAGAGGATACGGACCATGCACGATTTTTCTCG
This sequence comes from Streptomyces sp. HUAS TT11, assembly GCF_051553595.1. Lineage (NCBI taxonomy): Bacteria > Bacillati > Actinomycetota > Actinomycetes > Kitasatosporales > Streptomycetaceae > Streptomyces > Streptomyces sp. HUAS TT11. Next base: position 4,393,946 of record NZ_CP196184.1, on the reverse strand, counting down.
TCGCGGCCTGTTCAAGGCGACGGCGGCCGCCGGTGCAGGGGCGGTCGTCGTTCCGGGTATCACAGCCGTGGAAGCCCCGGTCGCGAGCGCCGCGAGCACGGAGGCCAAAGGCGGGACATGCCCGCCGGCGCAGTTGACCGGTCGTATCGTCCGCCCCGAAAGTCCGGACTACACCGCTGCGCGTCTCGGCTGGGACCAGCTCTTCTCCCATTATCCGCTGGTCATCGTCTTCGCCCAGAACACCCAGGACGTGGTCAACGCCCTGACGTGGGCGCGGCAGCACGACGTCGCGCTGCGGGTGCGAAGCGGCCGCCACAGCCTCGAGGGCTGGTCGAACGTGGACAACGGCCTCGTGATCGACATCAGCGAGCTGAAGTCGGTCCACATCGACGTCGACTCGCGTATCGCAAGGGTCGGCGCCGGGCTCAACCAACTGGAGGCGGTGACCACACTCGCGCAGAAGAACCTCGCGGTGACCACCGGCACCGAGGGCAGCGTGGGCCTGGCCGGTGCGACGCTCGGCGGCGGCTTCGGCTTCCTCACCCGCTGGCTCGGCATGGCATGCGACAGCCTTGTGGGCGCCGAGATCGTCGTCCCGTCGGGCGACGAGTGCGCCGAGGTGATCGAGGTGGATCTGAGGAATCACTCGGACCTGCTCTGGGCTCTCCGCGGAGCCGGAAACGGCAACTTCGGAATCATCACCTCGCTCACCTACAAAGTGACTCCGCTGCAGAGCGTCGCTTATGCGCAGGCGACGTGGACCGGCGCCGACATCAATAATCTGCCCGGGATCTTCGACGCGTGGCAGCGTACGGCGCCGGTCGCCGACAACCGGCTCGGAACCCAGCTCGAGATCCACCGGAATCAGATCCTGTTGTTCGCCGTTCTCGCGGAAGGGACACCGGCGCAGGCGCGGCAGATGCTGGCCCCGGTCCTGTCGATCGGGAGCCCCCAGGTCTCCGAACAGGCCGGTAACTGGGGTGACATCTATGCGGGATTCCAGGTCCCGATTCAGAGTGAGCCCGCGAACTGGAAATTCTTCTCGCAGTTCACGAGAAAGCCGTTCCCGAGCGCAGCGATCCAAGTGATCAAATCGTATATGTCCGACGCTCCGACGGACGACAGCAATTTCTTCACCCAGGCCTTCGGCGGGGCGGTTCGAAGGAGCCCTCGCGGCGGCAGCGCGTTCCCGCACCGCGACGCACTCTTCTACTCCGAGCCCGGCGCCGGCTGGGGGGCTCGCGGAACACAACCGGGCGTGTGCGACCCGCTCACTCCGCAGGCCCAGGCCTGGATCGCCGAGTTCAGCCAGGCACTGCGCCCGTATGTGAACGGCGCCTACGTCAACGTGCCGAACATCGGCATGCAGGACTGGGAAACCGCCTACTGGGGCTCCAACTTCGACCGGTTGCGCGAGATCAAGGCGCAGTACGACCCCCACAACGTGTTCCAGTACGAGCAGAGCATCCCGCCCGCGACCCGGAACGGCAGGTGACCCACGCCGTCCAGGAGGTGCGTCTCCTCCCCGGCGGGCATGCGGACCCGACTCCGTTCCGTCCGGCGGAGGAGGAGGCCTCCCGAAACTCGGTCGGCGGCGGCGCCGTTGCCGCCTGACCCGCCGAAGGCGTACCCACCGGGCGGGTGCTCCGGGCGAGCACCCGCCCGGTGGGTCCGCACGGGCTCGTGCCGGGGCCGCACCTGGATGCGGGCCGGGGCGCACTGCCGCAGCGGCGTCGACCACGACCCGGCCCGGGTCGGTGACGCCGGCCCCGGCGAACTGGTCGCGGTGATCGACTTCCCCCTCAGGGAGGGCACCACTGCCATGTCCGTGCGCTCCTCCCGAAGGAGCACCACGGCCACATCCGTGCGCTCCTTCGGGAGGGCACCACCGCCGCATCCGTGCCCCGCACCCGCCGTACCGCCCGGACGGCCGACGGCGACCGGGCCATCGGCCACTCCGTGTGCACCCTGCCGGTGCGGGTCGAGCCGGAGCCGGCTTCCCGTTCCGGCTCCGCACCGACCGGGTGGTTCCCGACGCGACAGGGCCGCGTCGTCGCCGGCCGCCTACGACGGCACCATGTCCTGCGCCTGCGAACCGGAGGCCGAGAACAACGCGGCCGAGGTGCTCCTCGGACCCGTCCGCTGGGCAGCGGTGAAGGGACCGGCTCGCGGCTCGCGGTCTTCCGCAGGAGTTCCCGGCCGACCGGCGCCGCCGTCAACCCAGTAGAGCCGCGACCACCACCAACACCGGCACCGAAAGCACCGTGGACAGCAGAATCGAGTCCCTGGCGAGCACCTCGCCCACCCGGTACGTGCCGGCGTAGGTGTACAGGTTCTGCGCGGCCGGAAGTGCCGAGGTCACCGTTACGTCGAGCAGCGGCGCTCCACGCAGCCCGAAGACCGTGGTCGCCAGGGCCCAGGCGACGACCGGCTGGCCGACCGCCTTCAGGGCCACGGCGAGAAACACGGGGTGGCGCTCACGGCCGCGGCCGGGCAGGGCGCTGCCGCGCAGAGAGATGCCGAAGGCGAGCAGGACCGCCGGGACGGACATGTTGCCGATGAGGGTGATGGGGTCCATGACCGGGCCGGGGACGTGGACGCCCGTCGCCGAGACCAGGACACCGCTCAGCGAGCCCAGCGCGATCGGATTACGCAACGGCGCCAGCAGGCGTCGCCACCACGGGCCCTTCTCGCCCCTGCCGGAGAGGTCGAGGACGGTCAGGGCGATGGGGGTCACCATGACCACCTGGAAGAGCAGCACCGGCGCCACCAGGGACGCGTCGCCGAGGACGTACACGGCGATGGGGATGCCGAGGTTGCCGGAGTTGACGTAGCTGGAGCACAAGGCGCCGATGGTCGTGTCGCCCACGCCCCAGCGGCGTACGGCACCGACCGCGACGAAGGCGCCCGCCGCCGCGGCCGTGCTCATCGCCGTCACCAGCAGCCGGCTGGAGAAGATCACCGACAGGTCGGCGCGGGCGAGCGTGGCGAACAGCAGGGCGGGGGACGCCACATGGAACGCCAGCTTGGTCAGCACCTCCCGGCCGTGCTCGCCGAGATGCCCGCCGCGGCCGAGGAGGTAACCGACGGCGATGACGGCCGCGATGACCGCGAATCCGCTCAGCACCCCCTGCACGGCGGCTCCTTGGCGGATCGGGGGGCGTCGGGTATCCGGAACGGTGCCGATCCGGAGGATCCATGGTGCATGCAGCCAACCCTCGGGGGAGGGCCGGGCCGGGTCAATGTGATGTTCGCTGCTCCGCCCGGCCGGCCCCGGCGGTGTGCCTCCCGCACGGGCGCGCCCTGGTGCGGTCCCTCGTCCCGCACGGGTGCGCTCCGGTGCGGTCCCTCGTCCGCTACGGGTGCGCCCCCGGTGCGGTCCCTCGTCCCGCACGCGCGCCCGTTCTTCGCGCTGCCGGGGTGTCCGGGGGATGGGCCGGGAGTGATGCCCGCCACGGCAGACCGGGCCCGATGGAACTTGTTTTTCTTTCAACTTCATTGTTGAATTCGAAACGACCTGGCCTTGGCGGATCGACGCCCGCAGCTGCCCACACCGGCCGAAGTCCCAGGTCGACTGCACAACACCGCTCTTCACAACCTCTTTGGGAGTACCGACATGAGTGAAGCCGCCCGCGTCGCGGTCATCTACTACTCCGCCACCGGATCCGTGCGGAAGCTCGCCGAGGCGGTCGCCGAAGGGGCGGCCAAGGACGGTGCCGAGGTCCGGCTGCGCAAGGTCGCCGAGCTGGCGCCGGAAGCAGCGATCAACAGCAACCCGACCTGGGCCGAGAACCACCGTGACTCGCAGCACATCGCCGAGGCCACGCTCGAGGACCTGGACTGGGCGGACGCGGTGGTCTTCGGCTCGCCGACCCGCTTCGGCCTGCCGGCCGCGCAGCTGAAGCAGTTCCTCGACCTCACCGGCCCGCTCTGGGCCCAGGGCAAGCTGGCGAACAAGGTGTACTCGTCGTTCGCTTCGGCCGCCAACGTGCACGGCGGTCAGGAGAGCACCATCCTGGCGCTGAACAACACCTTCTACCACTGGGGCGGCATCATCGTCTCGACCGGCTACACCGACCCGCTGGTGTTCCAGGCCGGCGGCAACCCCTACGGCCCCTCGCACGCCTCCAACAACGGTGCGGACCTGCCCGACGAGAGCCGTCTCGAAGCGGCGCGCTACCTGGGCCGTCGGGTCAACCACATCGCTTCGGCCCTGCGGCCGGGCGGCTCGCTCTGATCCGTACACCGCCTCCCTGCGGTCCGCGCGGGGACGGGGAAACCCCGTCGTGAAGAGGGCCCGGAGACCTCCGGGCCCTCTTTCGTGTGCTCAGGGCGCCATCGCCACCCCGTCGGCGCCGGGCGCGGACTCGGTACCGTCCGCGTGCCGGGCGGTCACCCAGTAGAAGTGAGTGGTGCCCTTGGTGGCGGCGGTGTCCTCGTAGGAGGTCCCCGTCGTGGCCGCCAGCTTCTCGTACGCCGCGGCCTCCGGGTTCCAGCGATAGACCTGGTAGTCGGCGGCGTCGGTCACCGGATACCAGGACAGTTCGACGTCCGCCTCTTTCGACGTGGCCGTCAGCTCGACCGGCGAGCCCTCCGGCGTCGCCACGCTCGGTGTCATGTCGAGCTCGGTCGCGGTCACGACCTGGGCCTCGCCCGTCCAGTCGAAGGAAGAGTTCCAGGCGTCGTCGACGGCATCGACGATGAAGCAGGTCTCCTCGCCGTCCGGGATCGTGGTGTACGCGTACGAGGTGGTGTCGGCCCCCAGGTAGTAGCCGGGGTAGAGGGAGCACCACTGCCCCTCCTCGTCGCCCAGCAGCTCGCCCCGCCGGACCACGTACCGGGCCAGGTCCGGAGTCGGGTTGGCGTCCCAGTGCACCTCGAAGCCGTACTCGGTCGGGGTGACGGTCACCCCGGTGACGGCGGACGGCGGGGTGAGGTCCCAGAGCGTGCCGGCGGCGGCGACGGACCGCGCGGACTCGTTGCCCGCGGCGTCGAGAGCCGTCACCCGGTAGTAGTAGGCGGTGCCCTCGGCGGCCGAGGTGTCCAGGTACGAGACCTGGGCGGTGGTGCCGACGCGGGTATAGGTCCCGTCCGCACCGGTCGCCCGGTACACCCGGTAGGACGCCGCTCCTTCGACCGCGTTCCACCGGACCCGCAGAGCCTCCGGTTCCCGGGCGACGCTCGGTCCGGTCGGCACGGGCGGTGGGGTCCGGTCGACGGTGGTGACCGCCTGATCGGCGGTGCCGGCCGACTCGTTGCCCGCCTTGTCGTGGGCGCGGATCTCGTAGTAGTACGCCGCGCCCGTCACGGGCAGGGTCGCGTCCGTGTAGGACGTGGCGGTGGTGGTCGCGAGCCTCGTCCAGCCGGTGCTGCTCTTGAGGCGCCGGTAGACCCGGTAACCCGCAAGGTCCATCTCCTTGTTCTTGGACCAGGTGAGCTTGGCCTTCCCCGTCGCTCTGTCGTACGACACGGATGTTCCGCCCGGAGCCAGCGGCTTGACCTTGTCGACGGTCGCGGAAGTGCGGGGCGTGTAGGCGAACTTGACGTTCGCGCTCCGGGTCCAGTTGACGTAGTCGACACGGAGGCTGTGCTTGCCGGAGGGGACGGTCAGGTTGACGGTCTTGGAGACCGTCGACGAGACGTTCTTCCACAGGTCGATCTTGCGGCTGCCGTCGAGGTAGACACGGATGCCGTCCTGGGCCGACGCGGTGAGGGCGAAGGGGCCGCCGGAGCCGAAGTCGCGGGTCACCGTCCAGCGAACGGAGAAGTTGTCGACCGGCAGGGCCGAAGTGGGGCGGCCCGTACCCCAGTTCTCGCTGATCGAGGAGTCGCAGTCGGTCTTCTTCGGTGTGCCCGAGAAAGTGGTGTTCGAGAAGAACTGCCGCTTGTAGACGGGGGAAGCGCAGCTGACGGCTGCTGAGGCGGGCGTGGCGAGGGCGGTGAGCAGGCCACCCGCGGTGGTGAGCACGACGGCGGTGGCGGCCGCGGAGGCCGCGCGTCGTCCGGCTGGGTTCATTCGGTCCTCTGATCGGATCAGAACGCGGAAAGGAGCGTTCGTGATCACGACACATGAGGCCGGGAAGAGGTTGTACGTCCGTTGTCGGGCGACCGGGGCGTTGCTCAGGGCGTGCGCGCCGACGGCCGGAACGCGGTCTTGAACCGCGCTGTCGCAGCGGTCACGGACCAGGAGACGACGCCGCAAGCCCTGCATGCCGCGCCGATCACGCTTGCTCACCGGGCATCCACGGAGCCGAGGGACGTTCGCTCCGCACCCCCCGGGGACAGCCGGAACCCCTTTTGCCCCCGGGTGACGCGCCGCACCGACCCCGCATCCAGCCCCTGACCGGACGCTCGTCCCGCCCGTGGCGGGTCCGTTCACGGTTACGAGGAAGTGATCTCCGGTACACCTGATGGGCCCGGGGTCGCTGTTAGCCTCATGCCGCCTTGCATGGGGGGACAGCCGGGGGGCTGGGCATTCTCACAGCACCGTTGACACGCTCCTGATCGGCCACGGCCGTCCCGCCGTGCCCTCGGTGCGGGTGAATCACGGGGGACGGCAAGGTGGACATCGTTGCGCGGGACACCGCGGGCAGTCTGTTCCGGCAGACCGGTTACGGCAACGGGTCCTTCGCGCCGCGGGTGAAGATCGGCACCGGCCGGCAGAAGTACAAGGCCCTGTACTGAGGACCCGGCCCGAGAAGCCGCGGCCGGGTACTCCACATCCGGCCCGACGGGTGGCACCACCATACGGATGACGCCCTGCCTCGCCTCGCCCGAGGCGGGGCGGGACATCCTCCTGTCTCTGATCCCGTTCGCTCTGCCAGGAGTTGGCCCTCAGAGCCAGGGTTGCTCTTCGGCCGAGAGCCCTTTGTGCAGTCCGTCCTGCAGAAGCAGCCCACCGCGCATCGGCGGCCCACCGTCCCTGCCGCCGGTCCCCGACCAGGGCATCCCGCCGGAGGTCATCGCCCAGCTGGCCGGCCGGTCAGGTGACCGCGGAAGCGGTCCGCCGTGGACGACTCCGGCCCGTGGCGCAGCCGGTCCCGGGGCCACGTTCACAGGGTCTCCGGGTCCACCGGCTGAACCTCGGTCCCCAGGTCCATCGCGCGCCTGGTCTGCTGGATGGTCTCCTGGACGTGACGCTCGATCTCCTCCGGATTCAGGCCGAGCGCCTTGCCCGTGTGCACCGCCCAGATTTCGGCGCGAAGGTTGGTCTCGAAATCCAGATCGGCCCGCACGTTCTCTCGTGCGGCCTGCCGATTCTGGCTCACCATCACGAACGTGGACAGGAAGATGGCCTCCAGACTCACGATCGTGGTGAGCAGCCCGAAGGGGTAAGGGTCGAAGACCGCCGACCTGCCGAACAGCCCGAGGTTGAGAGCGATCCACACCGCGAACCAGACGGCATGGACGTAGACGAACCCCATCGTGCCCGCGAGGGCGGTGATCGCGTCCGCGAACCGGTCCTGCGACGTACGCATCCTGGCGAACACCAGCTGTTCGTGGCGCAAGCGGGGGTCGAGGCGGCGATGAGTACCGCCGGGGGCGGAGCTCGATCGGAAGGCGTGGTCTGCGGAGTGTGCGGTCATCGTGTCAGCCGTTGTCAGCCTTCCCGTATCGAACCGGTTGCTTCGAAGGGAAGACAGGACACGGCCCTCATCTGTGACACCCACAGCGCCTTCTGCCGGGTGCGGGACCGAAAGGCGCCGAGCGCCGGATCGACCACATCGTCCCGGCGGGGGCGCCGGCCCAGGTTCGTGTCGCTGCTCCCCGACCACGGCGTTCCTGGAGCACGTGGCCGACCGGCCGCAACGGCGAAGGGCGCCCAGGAGGCTTCCGGGGCGCCCTTCGCGGTGGTCGTCGAAAAGGGTTGCTCAGCGCACGTCCACGTAGTCGTGGTCGCTCTCGGCGTCCACGTAGGAGCCGGACGCGAGGTAGACCCCGACCCAGGTGCCGTCCTGCTTCGCGGTGAGGCGGGCGGTGAAGTGGCCGTGCGAGTCCGCCTTGACGGAGCCCGACCGCGTCCAGGACTTTTTGCCCTTGGCCCGGAAGAGGATGGAGACGCGCTGCTTGCCGAACGCCACCCACTTCGTACCGCTCAGCCGCTGCAAGATGCCGGTGCTGGTCGAGGTGTGGCCCTTGCGCACCGGCTCGGGACCGGCGTCGAAGCCGGTGATCCTGGTGGCGGTGCGGTTGAAGTGCACGGAGCCGGAGTAGCCGGACCGGTAGTCCGACGACCCTGCCGAGTACAGCCGCCAGTAGCCCTTCGGCACCGACACGTACGCGTCGAGGTTGAAGGTGCCGTCGCACTTCGTGGTGAACCAGCCGAGCGACTTCCCGCCGGACTTGCCGGTCGGCCGACTGCCGGAGGTACAGCTTCCGGTTCGGCGGTACCTTGCCATTGCTGCCGTTCATGCTGCCCTGGATGTGCAGGTCGGAGTACTCGTCAAGCCAACTCGAACAGAAGCAGATGTTCGTCCGGTTGATGACGTCGACCTTGAGCTGCGCGTGCGAGGCGGTCAGATACAGGTCGGCCAGGTAGCTGTCGAGGCTGGTCCGCACCGTGAACGTGCCGTCGTCGGACAGCAGGTACGGGTGGGTGAGTGTGAAGCGCCCGCCGGTACCGCTGGTCGCCGTGGCGTAGTAGTCCATGTCGAGCGCGACGCCCTTGGCCGGGCGCCAGCTGCCGTCGTACAGGTACTCCACGACGCCGGATCAGAGGCGGCGAGAGTGAGGCTGTGCCGTTGGCTTCGCATGTGGTGGCGCCTTTCGTCCAGGTCCTGCCGCCGCGCGGAATCGGCCCTCGGACGCCTTCCGCCGAAGGGTGCGGTCGCACCGCAGGGTGTGCCGACGGCCGCATGCCGCTGTTGCAGCCGGTCTGACGGTCAGCCGATCGGGTCGTATCCGATGTGCGCCCAACGGCATTGCCTGGCACTTTGGTTGCGGAGTGCTGGCCTCCCTTTCCACATCAAGCTACATGGAGTGACGCACAGTCACATGCTGTGTGTGGCTGCGGTGTGCTGTCGGCGCCCACGGCAGGTCCGGTCGCGGCCGCCCTTCCTGACGAAGCGAGGCGTTCGTGATCCCATATGGGGGCAAGCAGCCCTGGCCGCAGGGCGGCCCGGTGTCGGACAGGAGCAGGCCCGGGCCAGGCCCGGGCATCGTGCGGCTGGTCATCGGCGCCGTGGCCGTGCTGGCCATGCTGGCGGGACTGTCCCTGCCGGTCCTGGCTGCCACCCCGGCACAGGCGGCTGCCCCCACGCCGAACGCCTACGTCACCAATCAGGGTTCGAACACGGTGTCGGTGATCGACACGGCGACGAACACGGTCACCGCCACCGTCCCCGCCGGCTTCGGCCCGTCAGGTGTGGCCATCGGCACGCCGCCACCCCCGTCCCCCTCCCTGACCGTCACCAAGACCCACCAGGGCGCGTTCGCTCGGGGCGAGAAGAACACCTACAGCATCACGGTCACCAACAACGGCACCGGCCCGACCGACGGCACCACCGTCACCGTGACCGACACCCTGCCCACCGGGCTGACCGCCGCCTCCCTCAGCGGCACCGGATGGACCTGCACCCTGGCCACACCGACCTGCACCCGCAGCGACACCCTCGCCCCCGGCGCCAGCTATCCGACGATCACGCTCACGGTCAAAGCGTCCTGCAGGGCGCCGAAGCAGGTCACCAACACCGTCACGGTCACCGGAGGCGGCAGCACCCCCGACACCAACACCGCCATTGACCCCACCACCATCAAACGCGGCAGACACTGCGAGAAGCAGCACCACCACAACAGCAGACACGACAAGAAACACAGGCTCGACGAGCTCGACACCAGCCACGGCGCGCCCAGGAACCAGCAGCCACACCACGACTGACGCCCCACCACGAACAGCTGTCGGCCGGGTTGATCGAGGAAGCCGTCGCTGTAGCCGCCGAGACGCTCAGGCGCCCTCGTCGGGGCAGAGGCGCGGGGGAGGGGCGCCCAGGGCCCGGGCGGATGCCTGCTGGGTCCGCAGACGTCTGCGGTTGTTCGCCGATGAACGCTGCTGAATGAGACGGAAGGTGAGACGGGAGAGCTGTCGCCTGGCCAGGCTGTTCGATCTCACTGGCGGCACGGGGCTCGAGTGTCTGGTGCATACGGGCGCACCTCGACGCCCTCAGCCCGGGAAGCTGCGATTGCGGTGGCTGCTGCACTCCTCCGTGATGCAGCAGCCACCGCGGCTTCTGTGTAGAGACGGTCGTCAGCTGCTGGCGCATCCCGCTGCAGCCGCTTGCTCTACCTCTGCGCTTGCTCGGTTCGGCTGTCGTCCGCGCCATCACACACGCTCCGGTCGCATCAGCAGCCTCATGGAGACCAGCGTCGGTGCACACAGAAGTGTCACAACACATCCGGTGCCCTTCACCGTCACGTTGCCCCGCTCGGCAGCCGGCGTGATCCCGGCCTACCCCGGTGGGTGTGATGGTTCGTCGGTGTCCGCCGATCCAGCGTCTGACCGGCGCTGTCTTCACGGGTGACGGTTCGCGCCGGCTCTGCGCTCCGTGAATGCCGAATGCGCACGGAGGAGACCACGGAACCAGCATCTGGTCAGACGTCGAACCGAGTAGTCCCAGACCGCTCTCTGCGCCGCTATTGAACTTCCCCCGAGGGTGGCGTGGAGAGGGACGGGTCCGGCCGGGCCGCCCCCGCCCACTGCACGGGGGTCCGGCCGCCCCGTACACCTGTCGGATCGACGATGGGCAGCCACGCGCGATCTGCGAACCGCAACTACGGCGTCCGAACCCGGATTCGCTGCGCAGTCAACGTCGAGTCGCCGCGAGCCCTGCCTCCTGAAGCAGCCGGCAGTGCAGGCCGTCGTCCTGCCGACTCCAAGGTCGGTCAATTCGCCCTGTCTGGTCGATTCGTTCTGCACTGCAGGACTCAGGTGTAACACTTCCGGCCGGGTTCGCTCTCTCCTAGCGGACGACTGTGTCGGTCGGCCAGGGCAGGAGGCACGACCGTGCAGGGGACGAACCCGAGCGACGGGACGTACGGCGCGGATCCGCATGGCGGCGTCCCGTACGCGTACGGGTATGGCGACGGGTACGGCGGCAGCACCGCCATCGATACCGACGCGGCGCCCTGGGAGCCGGCACAGTACGCGCATTCGGCCGAGCCGACGGGCTACGTCGATGCGGCGGGGCCGAACCCGGCCGCCGCCTGGCCGCATCTCTATGTGCTCGCACCGGATGCCCCCGCCGTCGGGCCAGGCCCTGACACTGCGGGGTGGGACGCCGGTCATGGCGACGTGCTCACCGTGCCGCCCCCGGAAGGCGACACGCCGGATCTTCCCGTACCGGGACCGGACGCCCCGAAAGGCGAGTCGAAGCGGCCCGTCTTCGTCGATTCCTCGGGACGACGCCAGCGCCGCGTGCTGCGCGCCGCCCGGCTGCTGGTGATTCCCGCCGGTGGCTACGTTGCCCTGCTGATCAGCACGGTGCTGGGAGGCCCGAGCCTCAGCGCCCCGTTCGTCCCACAACCGGACGCCACACATCCGGCCACGCCCCGGGCGACCGCGCCCGACATCCCCGCCGGCACCGGCCACACCCCGGGAAGTGCGCCCTCCGCAGCGCGGCAGACGAACTCCCGCCCCACACCGACGCAGAAGACGTCCGGCTCCGCCGACCGCTCGACCGCCTCCGCGGCCACACCCACGCCTACTGAGCCCACGGCGGTCGACTCCCCGAGCTCGGCCCCGACCGCGACCCCCACCCCGACTCGGACGTCCAAGGGCCGCGCGGTCGGCTCGTCCCACAATCCCGTGAAGTGATCCAAGGCCCCTTGCCGTGACCAACCGCAGACGCTCCAACGCTCTTCGTCGGCGCAGCACCACCCGCCAGATCACACCACGCACCCATTGGTTCCTCCTGAGCGTGCTGGCGGTGACCTTGGCTACGGCCCTCTTGCTGCAGGGCTACACCCATCACATGTTCGGTATCACCTCGGACAGCGTGACCGGCGCTCGGGGCCGCAATGACGCAGTTCCCAGCCAGGTGGTGCGCGGTGGCCCCGTGATCGCGAACGCTGCCACCACTGCGCACACGGCCAGGGTGAAGCCCCGCACGATCGCCCTGACCTTCGACGACGGCCCGGACCCTGTCTGGACGCCACGGATCCTGGACGTATTGCGCCGCAACCATGTGCACGCGACCTTCTTCATCGTCGGAACCCAGGCCGTAGCCCACCCCGAGCTGGTACGGCGGATCGTCGCGGAAGGCCACCAGCTCGGCATCCACACCTTCACCCATCCCGATCTGGCTCGGCTTGCCCCGTGGCAGCGCTCCCTGGAACTGCGCGAGACGCAGCTCGCGGTGGCCGGCGCCGCGGGGGTCACCACCGCGCTGTTGAGGCCGCCGTACTCATCGCGGAACGACGCACTGGACAACACCGACTGGTCCGTCCTCCAGCAGGCCGACGCGGCAGGGTATGTCACGGTGCTCGCCACTCAGGACGCCGAGGACTGGCAGCGCCCGGGTGTGGAGCGGATCCTCGCCCACGCCACACCGCACGGCAGCGCGGGGCAGATCGTGCTGATGCACGACGCCGGCGGCGACCGGTCCCAGACCGTCGCCGCGCTGAGTACCCTGCTCCCGCGGCTCAAGGCACAGGGCTACACGTTCGCGACGGTCTCCGATGCGGTCGGTATGGCCACACCCGTCCACCCCGCCGGGTTCGCCGAGCACCTGCAAGGGCTGGCCCTCATCACGGTGCTGCAAGGCGGCGACTGGGTCGTGTGGCTGCTGGGCCTGCTGATGTACGCCGCCGGAGCGATCAGCGTGCTGCGCGCGGTGGTCGTGCTGATCGCAGCCCGACGGCACCGTCGTCTGCGCAGAGGACGCCGGGGACAATCTTGGGGACCTCCGGTCACCGAGCCCGTCAGCATCATCGTCCCCGCATACAACGAGAGCGCGGGGATCGAGGCAGCCGTACGCTCACTGTCCGCCTCGGACCATCCGGTCGAGATCATCGTGGTGGACGACGGTTCGACCGACGGCACCGCCGAGTTGGTGGAGTCGCTTCACCTTCCGGTACGAGTGATCCGCCAGCAGAACGCGGGCAAGCCCGCGGCCCTCAACACCGGCCTTGCAGCCGCCTCCTGGGACCTGGTGGTCATGGTCGACGGCGACACGGTCTTCGAACCCGACACCGTTCGTACGATCGTGCAACCCTTCGCCGATCCTCGCGTGGGTGCCGTCTCGGGCAACGCGAAGGTCGTCAACCGCGGCGGCCTGCTCGGCCGCTGGCAGCACATCGAGTACGTGGTCGGCTTCAACCTCGACCGTCGCCTGTTCGACCTCGCCGAATGCATGCCGACCGTGCCCGGAGCCGTCGGCGCGTTCCGTCGCCGGGCGCTGCTGGACCTCGGGGGCGTCGGCGACGACACCCTGGCCGAGGACACCGACCTCACCATGGCACTGTGCCGAAACGGCTGGCGCGTGGTGTACGAGGAGACAGCGAAGGCCTGGACCGAAGCCCCCGCGTCACTCGACGCCCTGTGGCGGCAGCGATACCGCTGGTGCTACGGCACCCTGCAAGCCATGTGGAAACACCGCGGCGCCCTGGTGCAGCGCGGCCCGGCCGGAAAACTGGGTCGCCGAGGCCTGGTCTACCTGCTGCTCTTCCAGGTCCTGCTGCCCCTGCTCGCACCCTTCGTGGACATCTTCGCCGTGTACGGGCTGGTCTTTCTCGACCCGGTCCGGATCACCGGGCTCTGGCTCGCCTTCCTTCTGCTCCAGTTCCTGATGGGCCTGTACGCGTTCCGCCTGGACGGGGAGCGGCCGGGACCGTTGTGGAGTCTGCCGCTGCAGCAGTTCGTCTACCGGCAGTTGATGTACCTGGTGGTGATCCAGTCCGTGTTCACCGCAGTGTCCGGTTCACGGCTGCGGTGGCAGCGCATGGAGCGATACGGCAGCCTGCAGGCTCCCGTGGGCGTGGAGGCCGGGACGGCGGGTCACGGCCTCACTCCGCAAGAAACAGACTTTCGTCCGCCGGTGGAGTACGGCGCCTTCCAGCATCCGGCACCGTACGACGGGCATCCGCCGTCCTCACCCCCCGACGGTTTCCAGCGCCCGGCCTCGCAGGAAACGTCGCAGCGGTACTGAGAGGTCGCGCAGGCGGCTTCAGCCGGACAAGAGAATGCCGACCGACCCGTTCATGAAGCGCCCGGGTTCGCCCCTCGCCTGACGCACGTGTCGAACGAGCGAAAGCCGCTGGACGCGACCAACATGCGGCGGGCCTTTCGCCGGGCGCTCAAGGAGGCGGAAGGGATCAAGGCTGATGAGCGGAAGCCTCGGGAGCTCCGGCGCAGCTTCGTGTCGCTGCTCTCGGGCCGGGGGGTGCCCCTGGAGGAGATCTCCCGGCTCGTCGGCCACTCCGGTACGGCTGTGACTGAGGAGGTCTACCGGAAGCAGATCCGCCCCGTGAGTCAGACCGGCGCCGTGATCATGGAAGGGATCTTCAAGCGGGATCCACAGCGGTAGTCACGCAGATAGACACGCAGACGAAACAGGTGAGGCACCTACCAAAATTGGTAGGTGCCTCACCTGGTGTTTCACTGTCGGGGTGGCGGGATTTGAACCCACGACCTCTTCGTCCCGAATAATGTGCGGAAAGATCGCTGACCAGGGCTACTCGACTGCTGTGCAGGTCAGGGCGTTGGTACGAGTTGGTTCCGGTGGGTGGCGATCCGCAAGGCGTCCTTGATCCACTCCCCGCTCACTCCCCAGGGCCGGTGCGTTGCCCAGGGTCTTCATGATCGCCTCGCGGTAGTGCTCCCGCTCGTGCAGTGTCGCCATGGTCGCCTGCCTCTCGTGCCGGCACTGACGGAAACCCGTACGTCTGGGGCGGTGTCCTTCTTCTCCCGCTGAGGGCCATCTCCTCAGATTTCGTCCGGCTGTGTGTGATCGTCCCGGGAGGACTGGCTGGCCAACAGCCAGGAGCGCGCCGGCTCCGCCATGCGCGTGGTGTCCACGGTGAGGTGGAGGCGTGTTCCGCCGTCGGGGCCCGCGGGGTAGCTGCGTGCTTCGGCGGCGGAGAAACAACGGCGGAGAATCTCCGCGACATGACGAGCCGCCTCCGGGTCCGCGGCGACGATACGAACCTCCGCGTGCCCGGCCGACGGCAGTTCCGGTGACTTCATGGTGACCCCTTGTTCATTCAGGACGACGTACATCAGGGGCGACGTGCCCGTGAGCGTGACGGCCGTCGCCCCACGCTTGCCCTCGGTTGGAAGGTCTGCATCATGAGATCACGGCGACGGTGGCGGATGTCTCCACGTCGTCACCTTCTCAGGGCGGAACTGAAGATCCCGATCGCGGTTACAGCCGCCGAAGCGGCCCCGCCGTCGGTCTCCCATTCCTCTTCTCGGCTTTGAGCCTCTGCCGCCTCGTGGCTGATGGCCTCGTCGATCATGAGACCACTGGCGGTGCGGATACCTCCCGGAACGGTTGCTGCTGCCATCAGCCGGGCGGCGGCGGTCGGCTCTGTCTCCGGAGGGATCACCAGCAGGTCCAGGCGGCCCACCGTGTAGGAGAAGAGCATCACTTTGTTCGGGTCCTGCTCGTCGGCGAACCAGCCGACATGCACTGTGTGGCCCGTGACGGGGACCCTGCGCGGGATGACGGGCCAGTGGGCCGGGTTCACGGTGACGTGAGTGATCCGACCCCAGCACGCGTCGAGCGCGTCCGTCAGAGTGGGGATCTCCCGGAGGAGATCACGGGAGCGGGGCCACCAGGCACCGTCCAGGAGACCTGGAACCGGGCCGGTCGGGATCAGGGACAGCCGGGCCGACGCCGAAGGCAGACGCTCTTTGATGATCGTAGGTTCGATGGTCACGGTCATGACACGGACCTGTCCCCGTGCCTCCTCTTGGAGGCCGGTGTTATTGCTCGCCGGGAACGACACCAACATGGCGGCCGGTGTGCGAAGTGCTCCTGGTGCTTCCACTCTACGCCGTTCCGAGGCCCCGGAATGGCCCGTGAGCAGGCATTTCACCGGCAGGCTACGAGTTCGGAACCACTTGTGGGCGCAGCCGGCGCGGCGGCGCGCGATTTACGGTGAGAAGACGAGGTCCCGCGTTCGGCGGCGACACCGAATCCCGCAGACAGGCGGACACATTATGACCGAATCCGACATCCCTCACGCCCCAGGGCTCCTGCCGGACGCGATCCATCGGGCCGCGAAACCCGGGACAGTTCTTCTGCGACTGGAGACGACACATTCCCGGGAAGGCAACCTCGACGGCGCATGGTGGCCGCGTTCCCGCGACATCGGCGCGGAGCTGCCCGCCCTCATACGCGTACTGACCGGTCACCTCGGCCCCATCACGCGCGTCGGCCTGGACGCCACCGCATGGGATGAACTTCCCACGCGCCTGGTCATCGACGACCAGGTCGTCCATATCGACTCCTTCTCGGTCGGTGATGACACCGTCCTGATCACTCGGGGCGACCAGGACCACTTCTCCCTCCTCGTGGTCCCGCCGCACGCGACAGCCGACGCCGCCCGCGCCGCGATGGCCAGGGCCGTCCGGGCCGACAACGTCACCCATGCCGCACAGATCCTCATCGACACCGGCACCCATCAGGCACACCCGATTCTTGCCGAGGACTCTCCGACTGGCGAGGAACGGCCCGAGGAATGACGTCTGGAGGTCCGGGCACCAGTAGGTCTATCTCCGCTGGACGGCGCCGACTTCAAGGCGATCAAGGCGGTGCCGCCCGTCGGGGTGGATGCCCAGTGGCGGACAACGTCGTCGCGTATCGGCACATGCGGACAGGGTAGAGAGGGCACCTGGACAGGACCACCGCTTTAGGAGCGAGGTTGGGCCATCACTGGCATGACCAGCGGTTCGCTATCTTGCACCGAGTCGGGCGGCACGTACCCCTGCCCACCCCGATTCCCCGTGAGTCCCCGCCCGATCTGGCACGTCTGTGGCACGGCCAAAGTGGCATCCGGTGCGAGCATCTTCTGGCAGTTCGTCGGCGACATGGGTGTCGTTGATGCGGGTACTGCCCTCTGGCTTAGGTGCTGCGCGCCGGCTCTCTCCAGTTGCCGTTCGGGTGTGCTGAGCGCTTTCTGGGAGAGCGGGTGGGGCCCGTTCTCCCATGAGGAGTGCAAAGATGGCGCAACCAGTAAGCCGGCCAACGATCAGCGCTGAGCAGTTCAGTCGAGTGTGTGACGAGATCAGGAGCACTGCGGCACCCGAGGTGGGCGCTCAGTCCATCAGGGACTGTGCTTTGCGCATCGTGCAGACCCTGGGCCTGGCGCTATCCACGGATGATCTGAGCGGGCTCCTCGCCGAACTCATAGTCCCCGGGGTGGCCCCGCCGTCTGGGAGCCCGCAGTACACCCGAGAGCCCATCCTGGATAGGCCTGACGAACAGCCACGAGACGATGAAGGCCCGGTCAGGTAGGTCGGGGATGAAGAGGCGTTTCCTGTGCCGCAGCAGACAGGCACAGACAGGGATATTATTGGAATGTTACAGACAAAAGGCGCCCTGCCCCGTGGTGAGTCGGGAGTCGGCGATGCGGGGGTGCCCCAGCCCATCGATTTGGTGAGCCTCTGATGCCGACGAGGAAGGCGGGGAACGTGGCCGATGAAAGGACGTGGTTGGGTCGCCTGCTGACGCTGGTGGAGGCAGCACCGCCGGTGGAATCGGTGGCAATCCTGGAGCGGGTGCTGGAGGAGCAGATCGCCGCGGTTGAAGTCTCCTTTCTCATCACGGACCACGGCGGCAAAGCCCTCGTACGATTGACCAGCGCGGCTGATGATGGCGGCCGGGGGCGACCGGAGCCGATCAAGCTGTCCGGCACGGTGTACGACTGGGTGATCCGCACTCAGCATGTACAGGTGGAGAAGGCGGAAGGGGCGGAAGAAGGGGGGCCGGGCCTGGTACGGGTCATTGCACCCGTGACTGACCGCGGGGACGCGATCGGCGTGTTGGAGCTGACGCTGCCCGCTCCTCCCGACCCGCAGACAGTGCATTGCATCTCCGAGGCCGCCCACGCTCTGGCCTATGTGGTGATCGTCAACCGACGCTTCACCGATCTATATGAATGGGGTCGATGCACCACACGGCTATCGCTTGCATCCGAAATACAGCACCGCCTTCTGCCTGATTCCTTCACCTGTAATGCCGGTCGGTTCACCGTCGCCGGAGCGCTGGAACCGGCTGCCGACATCGGCGGCGATACCTTCGATTACAGCCTCGACCGCCGGTCCCTGTACCTGTCCCTCACTGATGCCATGGGCCACGACGTGCAGGCCGCACTGCTGGCCACAATGGTCGTCGGCGCCCTACGCAACGCTCGCCGCGCGGGCGCCGGCCTTGCGTCACAGGCCAAGGACGCCCATCGGGCAGTCGCCCGCTATGCCAACCAGGCTCATCTGGTCGACGCCGACCGATCCGATCAGATGCATCAGGCCATCGCCGAGTACGGCGGCCAAGCCATGGTCACCGGTCAACTACTACGTGTAGCTCTCGACACCGGACACGCCACCGTCGTGAACGCAGGTCACATCTGGCCGCTGCGTCTGCGCGACGGAAAGGTCGAGGAGGTCGCCCTCTTCGTCGACCTGCCCTTCGGCGTAACACCAAACCCGGGGTATCGCGTCCAGAGCCTCGACCTTCGTCCCGGCGACCGCCTGGTACTCCTTACCGACGGCATGCTGGAGCCTCACGGCACTGACTTCGGCTTGCGCAGTCTGATCGAACAGACCGGCGACTGGCACCCGCGTGATGCCGTGCGCGTTTTCACCGACGCTGTCCTGCAGGCCACAAATCACGACCCACGCGACGACGCCACCGTCCTATGCCTGGACTGGCCCGGGCCGTGAGCACCTCGGCCGCCGCTTCACCGAACGTCGGCCGACGATCTTGAAAACCGCCGTGGCGCGAGTCGCCGTGGATTCAAAACCCGCAGCGGGCGCGGCACAGGCTTCGTACTGGGGCTGTGTGGTCGATGCGTGGGCACTTCTTAGGCGTCCAACACACTTTCCACCTGTCCGCGTAGCCGTTCGGAGGCGTTCGGAGGCGTTCGGGGGGATCCGCAGGGCAGGTGAGAGGGGGTGCGAGTACGACAGTGAACGGGGGTGTTCGTCGGTGCACTGGACAAAGACCAGGACAACGAACACGCGGCCGCGACAGGGCCGGTGAGCGGTATCCGGAGTCATGCGTGCCTATCCGCGACCGTCGCCGGACGTGCGATTCTTGGAGCGACGATGGGTGACCAGAGAGGGAGAACGGGTGTCGCAGCAGGCCAGTCCTCGGGGAACCTTCCTGAAGATCGCCGATGCCGTGAAGGCGCGGGTGGACGCGGACGCGGACATGACGGAGCTCCCGTCTGCTGCTGAACTCATGAGCGAATACAAGATCTCGCGGGGGGTCGCTCTCCGTGCGTTCGCGGCTCTCTATAAAGACGGTGTCGCGGAACCGGTGCCGGGTGGCCGTTGGCGTGTGGTACGGGCAGGCGAGCGGACAGACCGCCGCCCACTGGAAGAACGCATCGTGGGTGTCATCGCGGATGAGCACTTGGAAGTCGGTGCAGCATTCCCTAGCGCATCGGCTCTTGCGGAGCGGTTCGGGGTCTCGCGCCCGACCGTGACCAAGGCCCTCGACAAGTTGGAGGCTGCCGGCGTGCTGGCGAGCGGAGGTCAGGGCAGGGTGCGGACAGTCCGTACCCTGCCGAATCGAGAGGAGCGTTCGTAGCTTGTCCGAGCTGACGGAATGGGCCTATCCCCTGGCTGAGTCCCTGCTAGCTGAGCCGCTGCCGCGTCGCTGGAGGCACTGCCTCGGAGTTGCCGAACGAGCGCGCACCATCGCGCTCGTCCTGGGGGAGGACGCGGAGTTGCTGGAAGCCGCGGCCGTGCTGCACGACATCGGTTACGCACCCGACCTCGCCAAGACGGGTTTTCACCCGCTCGACGGCGCACGGTATTTGCGAGATGTCGCCAATGCCGACGAACGTGTCGTGCAACTGGTTGCTCATCACTCCTGCGCGTGGATGGAGGCCGAAGCACGCGGTCTGCATGCGGAATTGGAGGGGGAGTTTCCGCGTGAGGGCGCGCACCTGAACGACGCACTCTGCTACTGCGACATGAACACCACTCCAGATGGCACGCCCACGAACCCAGTGGACCGGATCAACGAGATTGCCGGCCGTTACGGTGCCGACAGCCTCATCGGCACGTTCATTCGGCGCGCCGAACCCGAGATCCTGGCAAGTACGGCGCGAGTGGTTGAAAGGGTCGCCGCCGCGAAGCGTCAGCCGATATAGGGAGTCGTCCGCGTCCGGTCCATCGCATGCTCGATCCGTAGCCGCATCGTGGGATGGACGTCCAACGTTGCCAAGTCCGCTGGGGTGACCCAGCGGACTTGCGTCGTCTCGTTGCTCGTACGCAGTTCGCCGCCCACAGGCTGGGCGCGGAAGCAGATGCTGAACTGCTGCCGGACCTCGCCATCGTCGTACTGCATAACGTGACCAGGGTCGGTGTAGATCCCCGACATGTCACCGACTTCGGCTTTGATGCCTGTCTCTTCCCACACCTCGCGGACCACCGTGTCACTGATGGATTCGCCCACGTCGTGGCCTCCGCCCGGCAGCGCCCAACGTCCGTTGTCGGATCGTTGGATCATAAGTACGTGTCCAGCCTCGTTCTGTACGAACGCGACGACCGAGGGCACGACAGAGTTGGCTGCCGGGGCGTTCGGGTCGTGCAGGTAGTCAATTCGTCCCATGGTCAGGCTCCTGTGAAGTCGCGATCGGTGACCGAGCGCGCGTTGGCCCAGGTGTACTCGATGCTGTTCGCGTACGTGTCGAACAGACTGCCGCCTGGTAGACGGCGCAGGTGTAGTACGGGAGCCATGTAGGCGCCGAGACCGTAGACGTGCGGGTTTACCAGCATCTCGTCATCGGCCCGGTAGATGGAGTTGTAGAGCGTTGAATCGTGAAGTCTGAACCCGATGTCCGGGTGACTCTGCATGAGTGGGCGGTACAGCACCAGGGCGTTGCGAATCTTGCCATCCATGATTTGGTGACCTTCGTCCATGCCGCGCTGTCGGACGGCCGCGCAGTCGGGGTCGCCGAGCAGGATGCGCACTTGGGTGCCAGTTTCCACCTTGGCCTTGAGTAGGCCATGGAACAGGGGATCTTCTGACATGAAGAGGCCGGAGTAGACCAGCAGGTCAACCTTCGCTTCCGCTCGCTCGTAGACCTCGCGGAAGAGATTGGGTGGCACAGAGTGACGGTGCGGGTAAACCGTAACGATCTCGGCTTTCGTTAAGTCTTTGGCGCTCTCGGCGTTGCGCCCGTCCTCCCACAGCGTCGTCACGTCGACCTTGAGCACCGCCGCCGTCGCGTACTGATGGCGCCGGTACGGCACCTTGCCCTGTGTGATCCAGCGCTCCACGGTTTTCGGGTTGACGTTGATCTCGTCCGCGAGATCTTGGACGGTCATGCCGCGAGCCAACAGGGCCGATCGCAACCGTTCGTTGGGCATCTGCACCCCTTCGGGGGACATCTGGGGACCTCTTGACGGTAGCCAGATGGCCTGGAGCTGTCCACGTGTGGGGTAACCAACTCCCGTGACCTGCAGTGATTCTGATTGTGCGCCAAGCAGTCCCGGCGCAAAGCCCAGAAGTTCCGGCGCTGTACTTGACGGACTCCTATGTAGCACCTGTAAAACAGGTACTGCAAGGCGTCGTCGGATCCACTTACACGTGGTCCGAGCGGCAGGGGACGAAGAGTCCCCGCACCACCCTTCGGCCGTGAGGTCGGTGGGGCGCGGCAGATACAGCCCGTCGGCTGTCAGACCCGGTGCGAACAACTTGGACAGCGGTCCACCTGCGAGGGGAACGAACCCCAAGCGCGGGTGAGTGCAGTGGCACTGAGACACCGATTCCCGAGCGGGGGCGACTCCCCGCGATGACCGGTCGGTGGATAGGACCGGGCGGCACCGTTTCCGAGTGTCGCCACGAACGGACTAGGCACTTCCTCACGTTGCGCGTGAGAGCTGAAACGGGCGATGTCCAGGGAAGGAAACCGCGGCCGCGGCGTCACAGACACGCGGCCGTACGCACACCACGAGGGTGGGCCCGTTGCGGGTCCGCCCCTCGTCATGTGGGCAGGGCGTCGGCTTCACGTCGCTGGCCTGCCCGCATGACGAGGTGTCCTCATCCCTGTCTGGAGTGCTCATGTTCGAGATGCCTTACATCCAGCAGCGCATCTTGGTTCGGGCTGCTCGCCGTGATGACCGGCGGGTGTCGAGCCGGAACACGGATGCGCTGATGAGCCTGTACGCGGCCGATCTGGTGTCGCGCGAGGCGCTCACGCCGTCGGGGCTGGCCCTCGCCCGCCGCCTGATGGCAGCAGACCCGTCGTTGCGCTGAACCCCTTGCACCACTGGCCCCGGCATTCGCCGTGAGGGCGCCGGATCGAATCCGGCCCGGGGCACCGGGTCTTACGGCCCTGGCTCCATCCACCCACCCCCTGTGAACGGCGAACGGCCCGGCGGTGCGACGCCGGGCCGTTCTTTGGGCCGTCCCACAGCAGAAGGAGAAAACGACCCATGTACTACATCGGTCCTGTTCAGACGGCTGTTACCGCCAACGCGTCGGATCGTGAGCCGACGGCCGCGGAGCTGAAGGCCATCGAGTGGGAGCTCCCGCTCATCTCCGCGGAAGTCGAACTGCTCGATGTGGAGATCTCCACCCTGGACCGGCCGGTCACGGAAGTGGATGCCCGCCGGGTCCGCCGGGCCCGCCGCCGGGTCCTGTCCGCCCGCCGCGCCCTGACCAACCAGGCTGCTGACCTGTTCTGGGACGGTGCGGCGTGAGTCAGGTCTTAACCGCCGTGTCCGCTGCCGGGCCGCTGGCAGCCGGTTGGGGCGTCCACAGCCTGTGGATGCGCCGCCGGTTGTCGACCGCGCGGCGGGATCCGCTGTCGGGGCTGTGGACGCGGGCCGCGTTCGAGCAGCGGGCCGCACGCGCCCTGGTCCGTGGGCCGCACGCCGTCATCGTCATGGACCTGGACGGCTTCAAGCAGCTCAACGACACCTTCGGCCACGCGGCAGGCGATGAGGCCATCCGCACCACCGCGACCAGCCTGACCACCGCCCTTGCTGGACTGCGCGGCAACGTGACCGCCCGGCTGGGTGGTGACGAGTTCGCCGCCATCGTGCCGGCGCCGGATCCGGTGGCGCTGCCGTGGCTGCTGTGTGCCCTGCACGACGCCGTGTGCGAGCCGTTCAGCTTCCGGGGCCAGACCCTCACGGTCGGCGCCTCCATCGGCGCCTGCCTGACCGCTGAACTGCCCGCGGGGTCGCTGTCTTTGGCGCTGCGCAGGGCGGATGAGGCCATGTACACGGCCAAGCGCAGCGGAGGCGGATGGCGGCTGGCCGACGGCCCGGCTCTCACCCACACGACCACGCTCGGACGGCGTACCGGCCGTCCGGGGACCACCGGGAAGGAGGCGATGGCGTGATGCAGGAAGAGTTCACGGCTCACATGTCGATGCGCGATGGCCAGGGGCGCCTGTACGTAGTGCTGCTGAACACCACCGACGCGTGGCCGGAGTACTGCTTCGGCCCGACGGTGCCCACGCTCACCGAACGCGCCGAAGCGCTCAGCGTCCTCGGCTTCGAGCCGGTCCCCGGCGCCGAGTGGGAGTGGATGGAGGACAGCGAAACCCTCGACGATCCCTCCTCCCCGGTTGTCCTGATCGCCGCGATCCGGGCACGGCTGCTTGAGGAGGAGGCATGAACAGCTTCCCGAACCTGAACGGCGGCCCCTGGTCGTGGCTGCTCCCGGTGACCGGCGCGGTCGCCGCCCTGGCCGTGGTGGTGTGGGCGGTGGGGCGGCTGCGTAAGTCGGCGTGGCTGTCCGGGATCGGCCCGCAGGCCGTGGTCGCGTTGGGTGGTGTCGCGGTCAGCGTGCACGGCCTGTGGGGCTTCGCCACACAGACCAGCGCGCTGCCCAAGGTGCTGGCGGTGGCGTTCATCGCGGTGTTCGACGCCGCGGAGATGACGCTGCTGGTCATGATGTACCGCAGCGCCGATCCGGAGAAGGGCTGGACGCGGGAGCT
The DNA here is from genome assembly GCF_051553595.1 of Streptomyces sp. HUAS TT11. Classification (NCBI taxonomy): domain Bacteria; kingdom Bacillati; phylum Actinomycetota; class Actinomycetes; order Kitasatosporales; family Streptomycetaceae; genus Streptomyces; species Streptomyces sp. HUAS TT11. Next base: position 4,369,826 of record NZ_CP196184.1, on the reverse strand, counting down.
CCGGCTGATGCACCGCACCGCCTGGATGCTGGTGTCCTTCTCCGCCGCCATGAACGCCGTGCACGCCCCGAACTGGTGGGCGCGCCCGGTGCTGGCTGCGGTGCCAGCACTCGCCGCGTGGCTGATCGAGTTGCAGCTCCGCAGCAAGCTCCACCACGTCAAGCCCGGTCATGACGATGAGGGCGGGCGGCCGGGTCCGGCCCGGCTGCTGGCCCTGCTGTGGCAGCACGCGTGGGCGGAACTGTTCGCCCTGCTCGGCTTGGACGCGCGCACCAATTCGTCCGCGATCGCCCGGGCAGCCCTGGTCCAGCGCGCTGCGCTGCGTGTCTACCGGCTGCGTCTGGCCCTGGACGCAGGCAAGACCCGCCGCGTGCGGCGCTGGCGGCGCAGGGCACAGAAGGCGCTGGATCGCGCGGACGTGGCCACCGACCGAGCGCAGGCCCTCGCGCTGGTGCGACGGCTGGCTGCACTGACCCGCGCGGATGAAGTCGCCACCCTCGACTACCGCCAGCCCGGCAAGGTCCTGGCTCTGATTGAGGACATGGCCGTGACCCCGGCAGTGGAGCGGGAGGAAGCCTCCACCCTTGCCGGGGAGGCCAACGCTGCGCGGGAGCGCGCGGAAGCCGCGCGGCAGGAAGCGGAGGACGCGCGGCAGCGCGCGGCAGAGGAGTTGGCTGCCGCGCGCCAGGAGTTGGAAAGGGTCCGACTGGACCAGGCCGCGTTGGTCGAACAGGGCGATGACGCCAACGGGCGCGCGGCGGCTGCGCGGCAGCAGGAAGAGACTGCGCGGCAGCGCGCGGCAGACGCGCGGAGGGAGGAGCAGGCCGCGCGGCAGCGCGCGGACATGCTGATGCAGCAGGCGCAGCAGCACGTCGACGCCAAGCAGCAGCAGGCTGATGCGCTCGCCCGCCAGGCGCAGCAGGCCCGCGCCGCCTACGAGTCCCACGCGCAGGAGTTGCAGCAGCTCAACGGGCAGATTGCGGAGGCCCGGACGCTGTATGAGCGGCTGCGCGGCGATCTCGCCGCCCTGCATCCGCAGGCCCCGGAGCAGGCTGTAGAGGGCTCCGAGAGCGTGTGGAAGTCGCCTGCCAAGCAAGAGGGCTGGACGTACTACCTGCACGCCCTGACCGCCTCTGGCGGGCAGGAACCGACCGCCCCCGAGTTGGCTGAGCGGTTCGGGGTGGACCCCGGAAACGCGCGGAACTGGCTGCGGGACTTCCGCGCGGCGCGCGCTGCGCAGCTTGCCGCGCAGCCGCGCACCTTGACCGCCGCCAACGGCACCGCCCACGTCTGACACCGCGCACCCAACCGCGCGGCTGAACCCTGCACGAACCCCGGCCGCGCGGCACTACCGCGCGCCGCGCGGCCGGGGAGCCCAACCGCGCGGTTGCGCGGCACGCCCCGCGTGAGGGTGCCCGATCGGATCGGGTCCGGGGCACGCATCAGAACCGATCCGACCCAGACCGGAAGGAACCCGCTGTGATGAGCCTGTTCAGCCGGAAGAACGTGCCCGTGACGGACACCCCTGTTGCCGAGGTCCCGGCGGCGGACGTTTCCACGGAGGCGCCGGAGCCCGCTGACTTACTGATCTGCTTCCACAACCAGGCTGGGGCAGCCGTCGACGTCACCGGCAGCGTCCACCTCCAGTCGTCGCACTGGTCGTGCCACGGCTGTGGCGCGTGCTCCGAACGGCCCCACGCCGACTACTTGTGGAGCACCCGCGAGAAGGCCAATCACCACGCCGGCATCTGCCGCGGGGCCTACCACCGCATCGCCTGATGGCCACGGTCCCTGTCTACCGGTGGCGGCTGGCCCCGGAGGGACTGGCCACTGTCCGGCAACTTCGGGCGATGAACCTTCGGCCCGGCGGCCAGGACGTGGCAGCCCAGTTGGAGCGTCCGCGTCGGCGTCGTGGCCCGCTGGTCGCCTTCCTCTACGAGATCGAGAAGGCCAAGCCTGTTCGGCCGATGACGCCCGCGAAGTGGGCGGCCCTGGCCAAGGCGAATGCGGCCCGGCGCAGGTGCCCCGAGTGCGGGCGGGATGCCGGATACGTCATCCCGCCCTCGCTCGGCATGTGCACCCCGTGCGCCTACCCGGAAGAACAGCGCGCTGCCTGAACCCTCAACATTCGAAGGGAACTTCCCTGGTGAAGCCCACAATGACCCGCCGCCGCGTGATCGAGCTGGCAGGCGTCACAGCCTCCGCAGCACTGGCGGTGGCTCTCGGAGCGCGCCTGTCCAGCTACGGCGTGCCCGTCCTTCTGCTGGTGGCCTGCTCGGTTGCCTGCATGACCACGTTCGTCACCTTGCTGTTTCGCGTCAGCGAGGCGCTGTCGATGACCACGCATCGCTGCAAGCGGCCCGGCTGCGACTTCCAGATACACCTGCGCAACGCGAACGCCGCGGAGAGTCGGCGCTGGCAGGAGCTTGCCGCCGATCACCCGCACCGCGGCATGTGAGCTGCGGTTTCCCCCAAATAGGCAGGCCCGGCCGGACGAACCTCTCACAGCACACCGGCCGGGCCCTACTCCGCAAAGGAGTGCTCACAGCATGACGGATCTCAGCACAGAGCCGGTAGCCGTTGACGCTGCCCCGACCACACCGCCCCCGACACCCACACCGCAGACCACCCCGGCGACAGACGCGCCGGAGGTGGAGCACACCCCGGGTGGCTGGCCGATCGTCCCGCTCGCTCTGTCGGGGGCGAACACGACCGTGGGCACCGTCGCCGCCGCGTCCCTGGCAGGCGGCCCGATCGCTGCGATCGTGGCCGCAACCGGTGCGGTCGTGCTCGGCACGTTCGCCGCCGCCCGCTCGCGCAACACCAACCCGCGCCGTGAAGCCCGCCGGGCCGCCGCCCGTACGGCGGCCCGGACGGCGGCCCGCAGCGCGAGCCCGCGCCGCGGCGGAGGTGCAGGCGGTACTCGGAGCACTGGCGGGCGGACGGGCCGTGCTCCGGCTCAGCGACAGCGCGCGAACGGCCCGTCCGCTCACCATGGCAGCAGTAAAACCAGCGGGAAGGGACGTAACAAGGCTGGTCACGGCCTGTCCAAGCACCCGAATGGCGCAGGGAAGCGGGCGGGCCGGATCGGGCAGATACGCGGCCTGCGCGCCGCCCAGCAGACTGCAGGCGGATCCCGAGCGGACAAGCGGGCGCAGAACACCGCGGCCCGCCGCGCGGTCGCCGACGCCCGCCGCAGCGCGAAAGCCACAGCTGGCAACACCCGCCTGGGCAAGCGCGGAAACGGAACGAGTGGCCTGATGGGCGGTGCCGTTCGTAAGGCCCGTGCCGCGCGGGATGCGGCGATCACGAAGAACCGTGCCAAGCGCGACAGCAAAGCGGCCGGCACGATCGCCGCGCAGCGCTCCGCGGTGCGCAAGGCCCCGGTCCGCAAGGCTGCCCGGCAGGCATTGCGCAGGTCAGCGGCCCGCTTCCACGGCCGCCGCCTGTTCGCCGCGCTGCTGGCGCTGCCGGTCGGATTGCTGGGGCTCATCACGACGCCGCTGGGCCGCAAGTTCCGCATCCCGGCCCTGATGCACCCCGGCCGCCGTCTGTTCCGCCGCCTGGTCCTGACGGCTGCGGAGCAGCGCGCAGACCGGGATGAGACAACCCGCAAGAACCTGCGCGAGCAGGAGGCCGCCGCGGATGCGGAGGCCGCCAAGGACGGCACCGAAGGGCTCGGAGAACAGGTGGAGCGCCCGGCCGTCGAGATCCCCACGAGCACGTCACCCGAGATAGGTGAAGGAGTACGTGTGTCCGGTTTCCAGTTCGAAGAGGCTGCTGCCGAGATGGAGCAGGCCGCCAATCAGTACGACCCCGAGGACGCCATGGAGATCCTGGCCATGGTGGAGGGGCTCCCGGCCGCCCTCACGTCGGTGGCGAACGTGATGAAGATCCTCGCGGAGCGCTCCGACTCGGAGTTTCCACTGGAGAAGGAAGTCGCGGACGGTTTCAACGACATCTTCGGCGCGCTGATGAGTGCTGTCGCGGTCGCTGAGGACATGGGGCCGCTGTTCCGGCAGGTCCATGAGCAGGACATCGCCCGGCACGAGGACCCCCGCAACGGCACCGACGCTGAGAAGGGCTGGAACGTCTGAGATGAGCAGCACCGCCACCGCCAACAAGCACGCGAGCAGTGGCCCGGTGCTGGACTGGGCTGCCGGTCACGGACCCGTGACCGGTGCCCTGTCCGCCACCACCGGAGCCTTCGCCGTCGCCACCACCGGCGCCGCCACCGCCATGCCTCCGGGTTGGGTACTGGCCGTCGGCGCCGCCGGCGCCCTCGGGCACACCGTCGTCGGCCTGCGCGTCCGCAACGCCGGCCGCACCCTCGCCACCCGCGCCGCATCCTGGCTCGTGGGCGCCGGGTGGACGACCTGGGCCATGACCCACGGCCCGCTGACGTGGGCTGCGTTGGGTTCGCTGGCCACGATCGGCGTCGGTATCGGCGCCGCCGCCCGCTCCACGGCCCTGTATGAGGAGGCGCGGGAGGAGGAGGCGATCGCCGCGGAGCAGCGGGCCATTGCGCAGGAGCTGTCTGCGGAGCGCCGGGCGATCGCTGCCCAGTGGGTGGAGCGGATCCGCCGGATCTGCAACATCACCGTCCGCGTGCTGGCCGTGGAGATGTGGGAGACCGGCAACGGCTACTCCCTGGACCTGGAACCGCAGGGCGGCATCACCTACGACCGTATCGCCCAGTACGCCGCGGCCCTGTCGGCGGATGCGAAGCTGCCGCACGGCTGCACCGCAGCGGTCGGCCCCGGCGTACACCAGGGCCGGGCGATCGTGGACGTCACCACCCGCAACGTCCTCGCCGAAGCCCGCACCTACCCCGAGGACTACACGCCGCTGTCGATCCTGACCGGCATCCCCTGGGGTTTCCGCACCAACGGTGACGACGTGCTCGCCTACCTGCGCGAGCAGTGCGCGCTGGTCGTCGGGCCGACCGGGTCGGGCAAGACGAACATGCTCCACACGATCCTGGCCGGACTCGCCCGCGCAGAAGACACCCTGACCTGGGTGATCGACCTGAATGCCGGATCGGCCGGCCTGCCCTGGGTGCGCCCCGCCCTGAGTGGCGAACTTAAGCAGGCGGACGGGAATCCGGTGCGGCCCGGCGTGGACTGGCTCGCCGGCACCTACGAGGAGGCGCTGAAGCTGCTGGACGCGGCGATCGCGGTCGGACTGCACCGCAAGCGCGCGTATCAGGAGCTGATGGCCAAGCACGACACCGATCTGCTGCCGGTGAGCGCGAAGATTCCCCAGATCATGCTGGTCATCGACGAGGGCGCGGAGATCCTGGTCAGCACAGACCGGCGGATGAAGGAACTCGCCAAGCGGATCTATGAGTTCATCCGCATGCACCGCTCTATGGGCGGACGCACGATCATCACCGCACTGGGGGCGACCGGCAGCGTGCTGGGCAACCTCCTCATCCGCCGTGAGGCCAAGGTCCGCGTCGCCCTGACCGGTGGCGAGACCGAGGGCATGGATCTCTCCAAGATGTTCCCCGGTCGGCGCGGGCTGCGTGTGGATCAGGCGCCCTTCAAGGGTGCCGGCTTCATGGGCACCCCCGAGTCGCCGGGCGCGCTGTTCAAGGCGTGGCGGATCAAGCCCTCCCAAATCCGCGACATCACCGTCGCCACCAGCGACCGCCACCCGAAGCTGGACGACGTCTCCGCCAAAGCCGCCGGCACTGCGTACGCCCGCCGCTGGGACGCGGACCGCACCGCGTGGATGCGCGACCACACCGAATGCCCCGCTACCGACGTCGACGGTGCGCTGACGGCTGGTGGCGGGCTCAGCCTGTCCGCCCTGCACGAGGAACAGCCTGCGCAGCGTCCGTCGCGGGAGGAGGAGATGTTGCGTCAGTTCCGGGAGGAGATCGACGCGCAGTTCGGCACCGCCCCCGACCCGCAGACCACCGAGCCGGACACCCCGCCCGCTGCGTCGGGTGGGCTGAACCTGTCGGCGCTGCGGGGCGAGCAGGACAGCCCCGCGCAGCAAGCCGCGCTCGCGCTGCTGCTCGCCGCCGGGCGTGAGGGCACCGGAGCCTCTGCGATCGCCCGCGTCCTAGCCGACGAGTACGGCACCACCCGTCAAACCGTCGTCGGCTGGCTCAAGACGTGGGTGAAGGACGGCACCGCCGTCCGCGTCGGGGAGGGCACCAAAGCCCGCTACGTCCACCGCCAGTATGTCCCCGAGCAGCCCCCCGAGGACTGATCGCTTGTCGCTTGTCGCTTGTCGCCCACGCTCCACACAAGCCCTCTGGCGGGCCCTGGAGGCCCGAAAACGGCTTGTGACCTGCAAGGCGACAAGCGACAAGACAAGACAAGCGACAAGACAAGACAAGCGACAAGCGAGACGACAAGACAGACGACAAGCGACACGACAAGCACGGCACCGGGCAGCACCCCGACCGCGGGGTGCTGCCCGCCGCATTGAAGGGACCGAGTTGTGCAGCCGAACACGCCCGGAGAGAGCACCCCCGACCCCCTCCCGTTCGCGCGGATGAGCGACGCCGAAGCCACCGCCGAAGCCCGCCGGATCATCGCGGAGGCGTACCGGCCCGTGCGGCAGATGCCGACCGCCTACCGCGACTCGACTCCGGTGCCCGCGTACGGCGCCACCCCGCCCGTTGCTCAGCCGGACCACCGGATCGTGCCGCCGTGGGCCGCGGGTACCGCCGTTGCCGGCATCGGCGTCGGCGCGGCCTGCGTCGGCATCGGGTGCGGGATCTGGCTCGCCTGCCAAGGATTCGCCGCCGTGACCCTGACCAGCGTCCTGTTCATCACCCTGCCGATCGCCGCCGTCGCCGCGGTCGCAACCGCCATCGGATCGGCCGTGCGCTCCATCAAGGCCACCCACACCGAAACCCACCACCACTACACCGGGCCCGTCCGGCAGGAGACCAACACGATCACCGCCCCCGCATACGGGCTGATCGCCCGCAACCGCAACGAACTCCACGGCTGACAACGCCAAAGGCGGCCCCTGCTCACGCCAATGAATCCGGGGCCGCCCTTGCCAACCAGCGTCCATCCAAGGAACTGGAGATTCCCCAGCATGACCCAACCCCTGCACATTCGGCGAGCGTTACCGCCGACCATCACCCGCCCGCTCACGGGAGATCCCGGCGCGGGCGCCATGCGGTTCTACCTGACCACCCACAAACGGCACTGGCTGCGCCTAACCGACGTGCCGCTGTTCCTGAAGTCCGAGCACTTCGAGCGCGCCGTCAAGTGGGACGAAGCCCAAGGTCCCTACGCCGTCGACTCCGGCGGCTTCATGGAACTGAAGGACAAAGGCACTTGGACCCGCCCGCCCTGGAAGTACGTCGATGACCTGCGCCGCATCTGGGAGCACGTCGGCCCCTACGACTGGGCCGCCCCGCAGGACTGGATGTGCGAGGACGCCATCATCAACGGCGGCTGGTTCGGCGGACAGTACTTCGTCGGCACCCACCTCAGCGTGGAAGAACACCAACGCCGTACCGTCGCCAACTTCGTCGAACTGCGCTCCCTCGCCCCCGATCTGCGTATCGCTCCTGTCGTGCAGGGCGACACTGTGCCGGCCTACGAACGCTGCCTTGAGCTGTACGACAAGGCCGGAGTCGATCTGCGGGCCGAACCCGTCGTCGGGCTCGGGTCTGTGTGCCGGTTGCAGTCCACCCGGCAGGGGGCCGCGATCGTCACCGCGATGGCCGCACACGGTCTGCGACTGCACGGCTTCGGGTTCAAAATCCTCGGCCTGGAACGCGTCGGCCACCTGCTCGCCTCCGCCGACTCCGCCGCTTGGAGCTCCCACGCCCGCCGACGGCCGCCGCTGCCCGGCCACACGCACAAAAACTGCGCCAACTGCATCGACTACGCCCTCAACTGGCGCCAACGCGTACTGGCAGCCATCCCCACCCACCATCAGACGCTGCTCACCGACCGGAGCGCAGCATGAGCCACACACCCACCACCGATTACTCCAGGCTGGGACTGTTGGCGTGGGCCCTGGAAGCCACCCGACGGGGCTGGCACGTCATCCCGCTCCGCCCGAACGACAAGCGGCCCGCCGGGCACGCGGAAAAGTACTGCCCTGGCTCCGGGCGCTGCGCCGACGGGCACAAGACGCCCGAACAGCGCGCCACCACGGACAAAGAGCCGCTGATTGCGGCGTGGACGCAGCAGCCGTACAACGTCGGCATTGCCACTGGCCCGTCCGGGCTGCTGGTGGTGGACCTGGACACGCTCAAGCCTGAAGATCCGAAAGGAACGCCTGACGGCGCAACTTCCTTTGCAGCGCTCTGCGAGCGCGCCGGACAGGCCGTCCCCGAGACCTATCGGGTGCGGACTGCGCGCGGCGGTGAGCACCTGTACTTCACCCCACCGCCCGACATCCGGCTGCTCTCCAGTGCGGGCCGTCTGGCGAAGAAGATCGACACCCGGGGGTGGGGCGGGTACGTCGTCGCCCCCGGCAGCACCACCCCGGACGGCACGTACACGGTCCTGGACGACCGCAAGCCTGCCCCGCTACCGGACTGGCTGCACGAGGCTCTAACGCCTACTCCAGCGGCCCCACCGGGCCCTCTGGCGTTCCCTGTGGTGGATGGCAGCCGGGCGGCACTGGCCGCGTTGGAAGCGGAGTGCGCGGCGGTGACTGCGGCACCGGACGGCACTCGGAACACCGTGCTGAACCGCAGCGCCTTCAAGGTGGGGCGGTTCGTCGCGTGGGGCGACCTCCCGCGTCACGTGGTGGAGGAGGCCTTCCAGGTGGCGGGGGAGGCGGCCGGTCTCACCGCTGCCGAGTGCCGCACCACGATCCGCAGCGCCCTGGACGGCTCCATCCGCACCGCCCGCCCGCGGGAGGCGGCATGACCACCCCCAACTCCCCCCACCTGGAAGGCCAACCCCCACCCGCCAACCACCCGCACCCCGCCAAACCGGCCGCGCTCCGGCAGCCGGCCGTGGGCGAGCCGAAAGGCGCCGCCCGCAAGGGCGTCCCTTCAGCTCTTCGCTCGAACCGGTTCCCGACCCACGGAACGGGCCCCACCGACGACCCCACACCGGACCGGCCCGGCATTCGCATCTACGCCCCGCCGGTCTACCGCGACCACTACGACGGCGCCCGCTGGTCCAAACGCCACGCCGCCATCCCCACCGCCGCATACGCCTGCACCTGCGGACACACCGAGACGGCCCGCGGACAAGAGGCGGTGGCTGACCTGGTTGCGGACTACGCCGCTCACAAGCACTTCTGCACCGAGACGTCTGTCCCGCACGCCGAAAGGAGGCGCGCAGCATGACCGAGACTGCCCGATCCGAACCGCTCATCGACGGTGCTGCACTGCTCGATGAGGTGGAAGCGTTCCACCGGCGCTTCAACGTCTTTCCCACCGAGCACGCCTACGTCGCCGTTGCTCTGTGGGATGCGCACGCTCATCTGATGGACGCGCTCGACGGCACTGCTCGCATTGCGTTCCTGAGTCCCGAACCGGGCTCGGGGAAGTCCCGTGCGCTGGAGATCATCGAGACGCTCACCCCGCGGGCCGCGACGACCGTCAACGCCTCCGCGAACGCCCTCTTTCGATTCGTGTCCGCGGAAGAGAGCACTCCCACGCTTCTCTTCGATGAGATCGATACCGTGTTCGGGCCGAAGGCGGGCGGGAACGAAGAGGTCCGCGGGTTCCTGAACTCCGGGTACCGGCGCGGGGCCAAGTCCCTGCGCTGCGTCGGTGACGGTTCCGATCAGAAGGCAGGGTTCTTCCCCTCGTTCTGCGCGGTCGCCATGGCAGGTCTCGGTTCCCTGCCGGACACGATCCTGACCCGCTCGGTCATCATCCGCATGCGGAAGAAGGCGCCCAACGAGAAGTGCGAGCCCTACCGGCGCCGCATCCACGAGAAGCAGGGCCACGCGCTACGGGACCAGCTCGCCGATTGGGCCGCCACCGTCCAGGACGAGATCGCTCAGGCGTGGCCGGAGATGCCGGAGGGCGTCACCGACCGGCCTGCAGACGTGTGGGAGCCGCTCCTCGCGGTCGCCGACGCGGCCGGCGGGCACTGGCCGGAGCGAGCCCGCGCGGCGTGCATCGCGCTCATCAAGGCGGCAGCCGAGGGCGATCAAGCCTCCCTGGGCGTCAAGCTGCTGACCGACCTGCGCGACCGCGTGTTCTGCGGTGTCGACCGGATGCCCACCGCCGCCATCCTGGAAGTCCTCCTCCAACTCGACGATGCCCCCTGGGACGACCTGAGCGAGGACGGACAGAGCAGCAAACCCCTCACCGCACGGGCGCTGTCCAAGCTCCTGAGCCAGTACGTGCGCCCCGACAACTCGCCGATCAAGCCCCGCGGGATCCGGGTCGGCAGCACGACGCCGAAGGGCTACTACGCGGAAGACCTCAGCGACGCTTGGGCCCGCTACTGCCCCCCTCCCCCCGGAGAATCCGCAACATCCGCAACATCCGCAACACCCCAGGTCAACGGGGGTGAATCTGTGGCGGAAGGCCTTTTGGAGACCCGCCACATGTTCGCGGAAACCGACACACGCACCCTCCGCAGCGTCGGCTGACGTCGCCCGCTGGATAGGTGCCGCCGCGTCCGTGCGTGGCGGCGCCTATCCGCAACAGAACCGCTATCCGCCACAGATTCAAGCCGCTGACCAGCAATGTTGCGGCGTGGCGGATGTTGCGGATTCCCCAGAAGGCAGAGAGGAGCCACAGGAGTGTCGAAGGAGAGTGGACTTCCCCCGAGCTATTCGGCGGCGGAGGTAGCGACATCACTGGGGTGCTCGGAGTGGTGGGTGAAGGAACAAGTTCGCCGACGACGCATCCCCTTCCTGAGGAGCGGTGGCGGTTACCGCTTCACCAGCGATCACGTTCGGGAGATCTTCCACATTCTTGAGGAGCGGCCCCGGCAGGCAAACGCTGTTGAAGGTGAGGCCGTACCCCCGCGCCGCAAGGTGGCGCAGCCGGTGGGGCCGGTAGTGAGTCTCCGTGCACGCCGCCCGCGTCGTGCACGGAACGCCGCTTAACAGGAGAGTCGATCAGAGGGGTGGAGGCCAACAGGGTCTCCACCCCTTCCGTGTTGCGAGAGGGAACCATGGGCTACGGCGAGAAGCGCGCCGATTACTACCGAGGCCGGTACTGGATCGCACCCGGTGTGCTCCGCACCGTGGTGGACGCCAACGGCGCCACGATTCGGTTCGCCACCAAGCGCGAGGCTGCAAAGGCAGCGAACGATGCGGAGGCCAAGGTCAGAGAGGTCGGTTATCGCGATCCGAACGCTGGCAAGGAAACCTTCGGTGAGTACGCGAACCGCTGGTACGCGGCACAGGAGTTGGCCGCATCGACTATGCAGAACTACAAGCGGCACCTTGAAGAGCACCTTCTCCCCGAGTTCGAGGAGAAGGCCATCGCCGACATTCAGCCCACGGACGTCGGCGCCTGGGAGAAGAAGGAGCGGAAGCTCTACGCCGCGTCCAGCGTGAAGACCTGGCACGGCACGCTGCACCTCATCCTCGCCGACGCCGTGGATGAAGGGCTTCGCGGCTCCAATCCGGCCACCAAGAGGCGTGGCCGGGGCAAGCGCGCCGGCCGCTCCCGGAACCGCGGCCCCGAGAAGGTGGTGACCGACGCTCTCGGAATCCTGCTGACAGCCGAGCGGGCTTCGCTGCTGTCTGGCCGTGACGACGAATTCGTAGCCGTGGTCCTGAAGGGCTACACCGGCATGCGATGGGGCGAAATCGTCGGGCTTGAGCGCAAGTTCGTCCGCCCTGCCTCGGTGCGGGTGGAGTGGCAGCTCTACGAACTCGACTCGGGGGAGTTCGAGCGCTGCCCACCCAAGGACGACTCCTACCGGACCATCGACACGCCGCAGTGGCTGTCTGGCTTGGTCGCAAGCCACATCACTCGGACCGAGTCGACGCCCTGCTCGTGCCACGAGCGCGCCTACGTGTTTCGTGGCCACGGTCCCGCCAATGGCGCTGCCCGCCACGTCGGCGCAAAACTGGTCGACGTCGCCCGCCGCGCCGACGTCTCCGCGGCAACGGTTTCGAACGTGCTGAACCGGCCGGACACGGTCGCGGAGCGGACGCGAACCAGGGTGGAGACAGCCATCGCGGAACTCGGCTACGTCCGTGCGGGCCAGTCGACAGAGACGGCGGCGCACTGGCGGCGGACCGGATTTGCGACCTGGTTGTTCCAGCCGGCCACGACAGGCTGGTACCCGAAGAAGGCCCCTCAGGAAGCGCGCCCTGTGCCGGTGATGTCGGAGCCCTGGCCGGGAGTGCCAGCGCGCGGCCGGAACGCGTCTGGCCGTGCGGACGCGTGCTGGCTGCCGATCGCGCGGGGCCTCACTCCGCATGGGCTCAGGCACTCGCACAAGACGGTCATGGAGGAGTTGGGGATCCCGCCGAAGCTCATGGATGAGCGCCTCGGGCACGAGGACGGTTCCGTGCAGGCGCGCTACTCGCACATCACTGCGCGGATGAGGAATCGACTCATGGGCGAACTGACCGAGCAGTGGGAGGAGTCGTTGGATGCACGGTTGGCCATGCATCCCCGGTCCCCGGTGGGTGCGCTGGATGGCTTGCTGAGAGCGCGCCACAGGTGACGCTCGGGGAGTGGATTTCCTTGATCCACTCCCCGTTTACTCCCCAGAAGCCCCGAGGAGCGAGTCAGGGCCGGTCTTCCGTGAAGGAAGACCGGCCCTGACCTGCTATTTCGGCTGTCGGGGTGGCGGGATTTGAACCCACGACCTCTTCGTCCCGAACGAAGCGCGCTGCCAAGCTGCGCTACACCCCGATGTCGCTGCTTGTCGCGGCGACGACGTTTACTTTAGCCCAATGGCAGCCGTAGACGAAATCCGGTTTTCCGGCGGTGACGGCGGGTGGGGTCGGGGCGGATGTGGTCCAGGGCGACCAGGAGGACGGCCAGCGCGAAGAAGGCCAGACCCAGGAGCAGCGCGTTGGCGAGGACGCTGCGGTAGCCCAGTCGGCCCACGTCCAGGAAGGGGTAGAGGTACCGGCCGGGCGTGCCCGGAGGGATCAGTTCGCCGCGCACCAGGGATGCGGCCAGGTACGCCATGGGGTACAGCAGCCATGTCCGCGCCTGGCGCAGGGACAGAGGCGGCGGGCGCATCACCAGCAGCCAGTCCAGAAGCACCGCGATCGGCGTCACCGTGTGGATCACATGGCTCGCGACCGCGGCCCAGACCGTGTGTACGGCGGGTCGGCTCGTCAGGGAGAAGGAGCCGGGCTCGTGCAGCAGGAGCACGTGGTAGACCAGGCCGGCGATCAGCACATAGAACAGTGCGCCCCCGGTCACCAGGGCGGGCAGTGGGCGGCGGGCCGTGGTGCAGCGCCACGCCGACAGGGCGAAGACCACCACGACGATCACGTTGGCCTGGACCGCGAAATGGCTCAGCACCCGGACCGGACTGCCGATGAGCAGATCGAGGGCCACCGCCCCCGCGGCGACCAGTGCGACCAGCAAACGGTAGGCGGCCGCCATCGGACGATAGGTGGGAGCCACCACGGCCGCAGGAGGAACGAAGGACGGCCGCAGCCTCGGCCTGCTCTGCACCGCCGGCAGGTCGGGGATCTCCTTGGGTATCGGCGAGATCATGCCCTCACGCTAAGCGGATGGGGCAGATCGGGCGATATGGGTGATCCAATCGGGTTACAGTCCGGGATACGGCCGCGACCCTCGTCTGGGCCGCTACTCCTTGCCGACGAGTGTCAGCAGCGACGCCTCCGGCGGGCACGCGAACCGCACCGGGGTGTAGCGGTTGGTGCCGCAGCCCGCCGACACGTGCAGATACGACGCCCGGCCCTCGGCCGTGTGCCGGGACAGGCCCTTCACCCGGTCCGTGTCCAGGTCGCAGTTGGTGACCAGCGCACCGTAGAAGGGGATGCACAGCTGGCCGCCGTGGGTGTGCCCCGCCAGGATCAGCGGATAGCCGTCCGACGTGAACGCGTCCAGGGTGCGCAGGTACGGGGCGTGGACCACGCCGATCGAGAAGTCCGCCGACGAGGACGGGCCGCCCGCCACGCGGTCGTAGCGGTCGCGCCGGATGTGCGGATCGTCCAGGCCCGTCAGCTCCACCTCCAGACCGTCGATCTTCAGCGCCCCCCGGGTGTTCGTCAGGTTCTGCCAGCCGGCGGCGTCGAAGCCGTCGCGCAGGTCCTCCCAGGGGTTGTGGACGACCCCGACCGCGGGCGCGTTGCCGTTCAGGCCGTGGCGGCCCTGCGTCTTCTCCAGCAAGTACCGGGCGGGGTTGCGCAGTTTGGGGCCGTAGTAGTCGTTCGAGCCGAAGACGTACGCCCCCGGGAACTCCAGCAGCGGGCCGAGCGCGTCCAGCACCTCGGGCACCCCCTCCGGGTCGGAGAGGTTGTCCCCGGTGTTGATCACGAAGTCGGGGCGCAGACCTGCCAGCGAGCGCAGCCAGCGCTGCTTCTTGCGCTGCCCGCTCACCATGTGGATGTCCGAGACCTGGAGCACGCGCAGTGGGCGCGCCCCCCGAGGCAGCACCGGGATCGTCACCCGGCGCAGCCGGAAGGAACGGGCTTCGAACCCGGCCGAGTAGAGCAGTCCGGCGGCGGCCACCGCCGTGATTCCCAGGGGTACTCCGTATCGCGCGCGCATACGACCATCGTGTCAGAACAAGACGCGGCGTCGACTCACCTGTGGACAACGGGGGACCGCCGGGCGAGCGCTCCCGCGGACGACGAGGGCCCGTTGCCGGTGGGTGTTCGGGGACGGCCGTGCGACCCCCTGGAAATCAATGGGCGGCCGCGCCGTCACACCTGCGACAATCGGAGCCATGACCACGCTCAAGTCGAAGCTGCAGGAAGACCTCAACGCCGCGATCAAGGAGCGCAACGAGCTCCGCTCCTCGACGCTCCGGCTGACGCTCACCGCGATCACCAAGGAGGAGGTCGCGGGCAAGGAGAAGCGCCAGCTCTCCGACGAGGAGGTCATCAAGGTGATCACCCGCGAGGCGAAGAAGCGCCGCGAGGCCGCGGACGCCTTCGCGCAGGGCGGCCGCCCCGAGCAGGCCGAGCGGGAGAAGGCGGAGGGTGAGCTGCTCGCCACGTATCTGCCCCAGCAGATGTCCGACGACGAGCTGCGGCAGATCGTCGCCCAGGCCGTCGAGGAGGCGAAGGCGGCCGGCGCCGAGGGCCCGCGCGCCATGGGCCAGGTCATGAAGATCGTGAACCCGAAGGTGGCCGGCCAGGCGGAGGGCGGTCGCGTCGCCGCCGTGGTCAAGCAGCTGCTCGCGGGCGGCTGACCGAAGGGCCCCGCACCGGGGATACGACGACGGGGCGCTCCTCGCAGGAGGAGCGCCCCGTCGTCGTATCGAGCATCACGTCGGCGCCGGTGCGGCGCCGACGGCCGCGGACCCGCGGTGCGGACTAGCCCCGTTGTCCGCCGTTTCCGTTGCCGCCGTTTCCGCTCCCCTGGATCCATCCCTCGGGGATGGAGAAGGAAGGCGTCGGGAGCCCGCCCCCGGTCTGACCGCCGTTGGCGCCTCCGGTGGTCAGACCACCGTTGACCAGGCCGCCGATGCCGTTGTCGTTGCCGCGGCCGTGCCCGTCACCGTGGCCGTGGCCGTCGCCGTTCCCCCGGTCCTGTCGGTCGGGGATGTTGACGAGGTTGAAGTTCTCGACCGGCTTGTTCTGCAGCGCGCCCGTCATCATGTCGCGCCAGATCGGGCCCGGGACCTGGCCACCGTAGACCTTGTCGTTCCACACGCCGCCGATGCGGATGCTCTTCATCTGCCGCTTGTGGGCCGGGTCGCCGACCCAGACGGCGCCCGCCATGTTCGGCGTGTAGCCGACGAACCAGGCCGCGTAGCGGTTGTCCGTCGTACCGGTCTTGCCCGCGCTGGGACGGCTGCCGAGGCCCGCCTCCGTACCCGTACCGTCCTCGACCACGCCCTTCAGGAGGGTGCTGATCGTGTCGGCGGTGGTCTCGGACATCGCGCGCGAGCACGTCGTCTTCGGGACGGGCAGGGACTTCTTCTGGTTGGCGACGGTCTGCGTGATGGACTCGATCGCGACCGGTGTGCAGTATGTGCCGCGGTCGGCGAAGGCCGCGTAGGCGCTCGCCATCGTCAGCGGCGACATCTCCTGGGTGCCGAGCGCGATCGACGGCGCCTGGTTGATCGCCGCGCCGTCCGCTCGGTTGACGCCCATCTTCTTGGCCATGTCGATCACCGGGCAGATGCCGATGTCGCTGATCAGCTGCACGTAGTAGGTGTTGACCGACTTGGCGGTCGCCTCCTTCATGCTGTACGGCCCGTGCTCCGACTCGTCCTCGTTCGTCAGCGTGGTCGGCTTGTACGGGTCGTCCTTCCAGACCTTGTTGTCACAGATCGAGACCGGGCTCGGATACGCCATCTCGTACGGCGAGGGGTATTCCTGGGTGGCCGGCTTGCCGCCTTCGATGGCGGCCGCGGCCACGATCGGCTTGAACGTCGAGCCGGGCTGGTAGCCCGCGCCGCCGCCCATGGACTTGTCCACCGAGAGGTTGATCTGCGTCTCGTTCTTGCCGAAGCCGTACGGACGGGACTGGCCCATCGCGAGGATCCTGCCCGTGCCCGGCTCGACGATGGTCGCGGCCGTGGCCACTTCGTCGCTCTTGTAGACGTGGTCCTTTATGGACGACTGCACCGACTCCTGCGACTGCGGGTCGAGCGTCGTGCGGATCGTCAGACCACCGCGGTTCCAGATCTTCGCCCGGTCCGCCTGGGTGTTGCCGAACGCGGGGTTGTTCAGGAACACCTCGCGGACGTAGTCGCAGAAGAAGCCCGCGCCCTTGACGGCTGTGATGCAACCGTTCTTCGGCTGGCTCACATGCAGTCCGAGGGGGGTCGCCTTGGCCTTGTCGGCCTCGGTCTGGGTTATGTCGTGCACGTCGGCCATGCGCTGGAGCACCACGTCGCGCCGCTTCTTGGCCTCCGTCGCGTCGTTCACGGGGTCGTACCGCGTGGGTGACTGGACGAGGCCCGCGAGCAGCGCGGACTCCTGCAGGCTCAGGTCCTTGGCGTGCTTGGAGAAGTACCGCTGGGAGGCGGCCTCGACGCCGTACGCCTGCTGGCCGAAGAACGTGATGTTCAGGTAGTTCTCGAGGATCTTCTTCTTGCCGAGCTTCTCCTCGATCTGGATCGCGTACTTCAGCTCGCGGATCTTCCGGCCGACGGTCTGCTGGGTGGCCTGGGCGACCTTTGTCGGGTCGTCGCCGGCCTCCTCCACGAAGTAGTTCTTCACCAGCTGCTGGGTCAGCGTGGAGGCGCCCTGGGCCACTCCGCCGCTCTGCGCGTTCTGGTTCACCGCGCGCAGGACGCCCTTCAGGTCGATCGCGCCGTGCTGATAGAACCGCGAGTCCTCGATGGCGACGAGCGCCTTCTGCATGTACGGCGAGATGTCCTTGAGGTCCACCACCGTGCGGTCGCGCGAGTAGACCGTGGCGATCTGGCCGCCCTGGCTGTCCAGGATGGTGGTGCGCTGGCTGAGCTGAGGGCTCTGCAGATTGGCCGGAATATCGTCGAATCCCTTGACCGACCCCTTGGCCGCGAGCCCGAGCGCGCCGGCGGCGGGCAGCGCGATGCCGGCCATCACCGCCCCTGCGAGCACACACACTCCGAGGAACTTGGCGGCCTGCTGCACGGGGGACGTCCCCCCGCCCGAGCGCTTCTTTGGCATGAGGGCAGCCTACGTTCTCATTCGGCGGACACGCGTACAGGCATTGGCCTAAGCTGAACTCAACTGTCACAGCAGTAGGGCCACGTATCAAGTACGTCCGGCGACCCCGAATCGTTCCGGTGTTCTTCCGACTTTTTTGTTGGGTGCGTGCCCGAATCCGCCTTGTGTGTCACCCGGCGTCCGTTGTGACGCAACTGAATCGTCCGGTTCGCCGGGAAAGTCGCGTATACCCCCAGCTCACTCCCCCGGGTGATCTGCCGTTTACCCATAGTCCGTTCGGGCCATTCAAGATTGGGCCCGAAGGGGGTGTTGCGCTGTGCCCGCCTTCCGTAACGTCCTCAACTGGCGGCGGTGAATATGCCGCTGCCGCCGTGGGGGAGCCTCGATTCGGGAGAGGACGGCGCCGGTATGGGCTGGGTAACCGACTGGAGTGCGCAGGCGGCCTGCCGCACTACCGATCCGGATGAACTGTTCGTTCAAGGAGCAGCGCAGAACAGGGCCAAGGCGGTGTGCACCGGGTGCCCGGTACGCACGGAGTGCCTGGCCGATGCGCTGGACAACCGCGTCGAATTCGGCGTGTGGGGTGGCATGACGGAGCGGGAACGCCGCGCACTGCTGCGCAGGCGGCCGACCGTCACCTCGTGGCGTCGCCTGCTGGAGACCGCGCGTACGGAGTACGAGCGCGGAGCGGGCCTGCTGCCCCTCGACGAGGAAGAGGTGTACGAGAACTACGCGGCCGTGGGCTGAGGACCGGCCGGGTCCGGGATCGGCTCGAGCGGTCGGTGGACGCGGACGCCTTCGGGGACTCCCCCGAGGCGTCGGGTCGTCCCCGGCCTGCCCTCGGCGAGTCCGCGGAGAGCGGATACGGCGGCGGTCGACGCCCCAAGGCGTCCGCTGCGCGGGACGTCATGAGATCTGCCGCACACAACGGCTGCCGTCACGACCGGCATCGTCATGCGGCAGGGTCGGCGTGAGCGTGCTGTCACGGCTGACCCGGCCTGCGGCGCGCGCAGTCGCCGCTCGCGGCCGAGCCGGCCGGGATGATCGCCACGACTCCTCGCCCAGGACGTTGACATCCGTGCACAGTGTCCGTGGGGGCCTGTGCCCTCGCGGAGCGGGAGCGCGTGCTCGCCCGGGCCGCGTGTGTGCGACTCGGCGTCCACAGCCTGTGTGCCGACTCCGCGCCCCGAAGGCCTCGCGGTTTCGGAGCGGTCCGGGGGTGAGCGGTGCGGCAACCGCGCCCGCCCGCCGGGACGTTCATGTGTGGTGCGGCTCGCAGAGGGACTCGGTCAGATCAGGGCTCCTTACCCGTGTGCTTCGTGCTCCTCGGGACGCTCGTCCTGATTGGCCGCGAGCCGGTCTCCGACGTCCCGCAGTCCCACGAGGTCGTGGACGTCACCGGGCAGTGCGGCCACTTCCGCCACCGCCACCTCGGGGTGGCGCGCGGTGAAGCGGTCACGCGTGCGCTGTTCGCGGGAGAGCAGCTGCATGCGCTCCGCGTGAAGCCTCAACAGGCCTGCCGTGAGTTGTTCCACACTCCGGTCCTGGTCCGTGGCGGCGGGGGAGCCTGCGTCGGGTTCAGGTGCCTCGGAGGCGGGAGAAGATGAACTGTCGTACGTGTCGGGAGAGTTACGAAGTCCAGCTTTCCCGCCAGGCTGATCGACAATGCGGGGCTCTTCAAGATTTTCCGCAGCGGCAAGTGCCCGCTCGGCCGACAACTGGACGGCGCCGCTGCCGTGGACCCGGTTGAGCACCAGGCCGGCCAGCGGCATGTCCTCGGCGGCCAGACGCTCCACGAAGTACGCCGCCTCCCGCAGCGCGTCCCGCTCCGGCGCCGCCACCACCAGGAAGGCCGTGCCGGGCGCCTGCAGCAGCTTGTACGTGGCGTCCGCGCGGGTGCGGAACCCGCCGAACATGGTGTCCATCGCGGCCACGAAGGTCTGGACGTCCTTCAGGAGCTGTCCCCCGAGCAGCTTCCCCAGGGCGCCGGTCATCATCGACATCCCGACGTTCAGGAATTTCATGCCCGCGCGCCCGCCGACCTTCGCCGGGGCCATCAGGACCCGGATCAGCTTGCCGTCCAGGAAGGACCCGAGGCGCTTGGGGGCGTCGAGGAAGTCCAGCGCCGAACGGGACGGCGGGGTGTCGACGACGATGAGGTCCCACTCGTCCCGTGCGCGCAGCTGCCCCAGCTTCTCCATCGCCATGTACTCCTGCGTGCCCGCGAAGCCGGCGGAGAGCGACTGGTAGAAGGGGTTGCCCAGAATGGCGGCCGCCCGCTCGCGGTCCGCGTGCCCTTCGACGATCTCGTCGAAGGTGCGCTTCATGTCGAGCATCATGGCGTGCAGTTCGCCACCGGCCGTGTCCTCGATGCCCTTCACCCGCCGGGGGGTGTTGTCGAGGGCGTCGATGCCCATCGACTGGGCGAGCCGGCGGGCCGGGTCGATGGTGAGCACGACCACTTTGCGGCCGCGCTCCGCCGCGCGCAGTCCGAGGGCCGCCGCAGTGGTCGTCTTGCCCACGCCGCCAGAGCCGCAGCACACGATGATGCGCGTCTCGGGGTCGTCGAGAAGGGGGTCGACCTCCAGGACGGGACCCGGGTTCAACGCGCGTACGGAGCCCGTGTCGTGGAGGAGTGCCGCATCCGGTGCGGAGGCCGATTCGTCGCGTGTGGGGGAGGGGTCCGAGCTCATGAGATCCCTTGCTGACGCAGTTCCGAGGCCAGTTCGTACAGGCCCGCGAGGTCCATTCCCTCGGCGAGCAGCGGCAGTTCGTGCAGGGGCAGGCCCAGCTCCGTGAGCACGCCGCGCTGTTCGCGCTCGAGCGCGAAGCGCTCCGCGTACTCGTCGGCCTGCTGGAGCAGCGGGTCCACCAGCCGTTCGGCAAGGCCGCCGCGACGCGCTCCGCCGAGTCCGGCACCCGACAGGGACTTGGCGACGGCGGTCCGCGGTACCGCGTGCGCGAGGTCGAGGTCCGCCTGGTTCAGGATCGTGGGCCGCACCATGTTCACGATGATCCGGCCCACCGGCAGCTTGGCGGAGCGCAGTTCGCTGATGCCGTCCGCCGTCTCCTGGACGGGCATCTCCTCCAGCAGCGTCACCAGGTGCACGGCCGTCTCCCGCGACTTCAGCACCCGCATCACGGCCTGGGCCTGATTGTGTATCGGGCCGATCTTGGCGAGCCCTGCCACCTCGTCGTTCACGTTCAGGAAGCGGGTGACGCGTCCCGTGGGCGGGGCGTCCATCACCACGTAGTCGTAGACGAAACGGCCGCTCCGGTCCTTCCTGCGAACGGCCTCGCACGCCTTGCCGGTCAGGAGCACATCCCTGAGGCCGGGCGCGATGGTCGTGGCGAAGTCGATCGCGCCGAGCTTCTTCAGAGCGCGCCCCGCGCCGCCCATCTTGTAGAACATCTGGAGGTAGTCCAGCAGGGCGAGCTCGGGGTCGATCGCGAGCGCGTAGACCTCACCGCCGCCCGGGGCGACGGCGATCTTGCGTTCCTCGTACGGCAGCGCCTCCGTCTCGAAGAGCTGTGCGATGCCCTGTCTGCCTTCGACCTCCACGAGAAGAGTGCGCTTGCCCTCGGTCGCGAGGGCGAGCGCGAGTGCGGCGGAGACCGTTGTCTTACCGGTTCCGCCCTTGCCGCTGACGACCTGGAGCCTGCTCACGTCTTCGAGCCTAACCAGTCCGCGCGCGGCCTACGCGGGAGGCTGTGGACAACTGTGGCAACAGTCGGCCGTACGCGGCCCCCTCCGGGGTGCCGGGCGGCCACATGCACCGCACGCCGCAGCGGCTACAGTCGGCCCCATGACCAAGTGGGAATACGCAACCGTGCCGCTGCTCGTCCATGCCACGAAGCAGATTCTGGACACCTGGGGCGAGGACGGCTGGGAGCTCGTCCAGGTCGTGCCCGGCCCGAACAACCCGGAGCAGCTTGTGGCCTATCTGAAGCGGGAGAAGCAGGCATGAGCGCGGTCGAGTCCCGGCTGGCCGAACTGGGTCTGACGCTCCCGGAGGTCGTGCCGCCGCTCGCGGCCTACCAGCCGGCCGTGCAGTCCGGGGTGTACGTGTACACCGCCGGCCAGCTGCCCATGGTGGAGGGCAAGCTCCCGGTGACCGGCAAGGTGGGCGCCGAGGTCACCGCGGAGGAGGCCAAGGACCTGGCCCGTACCTGCGCGCTGAACGCCCTCGCCGCGGTCAAGTCCGTGGCCGGCGACCTCGACCGCATCGCCCGCGTGGTGAAGGTCGTCGGCTTCGTGGCGTCGGCGTCCGACTTCACGGGCCAGCCCGGGGTCGTCAACGGCGCCAGCGAACTGCTCGCCGAGGTCCTCGGCGACAAGGGTGTGCACGCCCGCAGCGCGGTCGGCGTGGCGGTGCTCCCGCTGGACGCGCCGGTCGAGGTGGAGATCCAGGTGGAGCTGACGCAGGCGTAGTCGGGGCTCTCCGGGACGGCTCCGCAGGCGCGGAACCCGGGTTCCGCCCGTGGCCGGCCCGGAGGAGCGCGCCCGTCCGGCGGCGGGGCGGCCGGGGCCCGATCATCGCCACTCGAACATCCGCCCAGTACGGGATAGCCTCCGGCCATGGCTAATGGGCAGTGGTTCCCACCGGAGTGGCCAGAGCGGATCCGCGCGCTCGCGGAGGGCACGCTCACCCCGGCCGACCCGAAGCGCGCGGCCACCGTCATGCTCCTCAGGGACACCGACGACGGCGCCCCCGCGGTCCACATGCTGCGCAGACGCGCCTCCATGGCCTTCGCCGGGGGCGCGTACGTCTACCCGGGCGGTGGCGTCGACCCGCGCGACCACGACCGCCTGATCGGCTGGACGGGCCCCACGCGCGCGTGGTGGGCGGATCGCCTCGGGGTCGACGAGACGTCCGCCCAGGCGATCGTCTGTGCCGCCGTACGGGAGACGTACGAGGAGGCGGGTGTGCTGCTCGCCGGTCCGACCCCCGGGACGGTCGTCGGCGACACCACCGGCGCCGACTGGGAGGCCGACCGCGCGTCCCTGGTCGCCCGCGATCTGTCCTTCGCCGAGTTCCTCGATCGCAGGGGACTGGTCCTGCGTTCCGACCTGCTCGGCGCGTGGACCCGCTGGATCACCCCGGAGTTCGAACCCCGCCGCTACGACACGTGGTTCTTCGTGGCGGCACTCCCGGAGGGCCAGCGCACCCGCAACGCCTCCACGGAGGCCGATCGCACGGTCTGGATCCGGCCCTCCGAGGCGGCGGCCTCGTACGACAAGGGCGAGCTGCTGATGATGCCGCCCACCGTCGCGACCCTGCGCCAGCTGGTCCCCTACGCGAGCGCCGCCGAGGCGCTGGAGGCCGCACCCGGCCGTGACCTGACCCCGGTCCTGGCCCGGGCCCGGCTGGAGAACGGCGAGGTCGTGCTGGCCTGGCCCGGTCACGACGAGTTCACCAAGCACATCCCGACGGGGGGAGCGCCCGCATGACCTACGCGAAGGAAGGTGGCGGCGCATGACGGACGCCACAGCTCTCCCCGGACAGCCGCGCGGCGGGGTCCTCTCGGGTCCCGCGACCGCGCGCGCGGTGAACGTCCTCGCCCCCAACGCCTCGCCGATGACACTCGACGGCACGAACACGTGGATCGTCTCCGAGCCCGACTCCGAACTCGCCGTGGTGATCGACCCCGGTCCGCTCGACGACGGCCATCTGCGGCATGTGATCGACACGGCGGAGAAGTCCGGCAAGCGGATCGCGCTCACGCTTCTCACGCACGGCCATCCCGACCACGCGGAGGGCGCCGTACGGTTCGCCGAGTTGACCGGTACGGGGGTGCGGGCCCTGGACCCGGCGCTCCGGCTCGGCGACGAGGGCCTCGGTCACGGGGACGTCGTCACGGTCGGCGGCCTGGAGCTGCGCGTCGTGCCGACGCCGGGCCACACCGCCGACTCCCTGTGCTTCCACCTCCCCGCCGACCGGGCCGTCCTGACGGGGGACACCGTCCTGGGCCGCGGCACGACGGTCGTGGCGCACCCAGACGGCCGTCTGGGGGACTATCTGGACTCCCTGCGCCGGCTCAGGTCGCTGACGGTGGACGACGGCGTCCACACCGTGCTGCCCGGTCACGGGCCCGTCCTGGAGGACGCGCAGGGTGCCGTCGAGTACTACCTCGCCCACCGCGCCCACCGGCTCGCGCAGGTCGAGACGGCCGTCGAGAACGGCCATCGCGCACCGGACGAGGTCGTGGCCCATGTGTACGCGGACGTGGACCGCTCCCTGTGGCCGGCGGCGGAGCTGTCCGTGCGGGCGCAGCTGGACTATCTGAGGGAACACGGGCTGATCTGAAGGTTTCGCCCGATCAGAGTTCCTGGGAGCACGGCACCCTGACGCCGTGCACGGGCGCGTGCTCCTGAGCGAGGGTCAAGGGCCCCCGACGGAGCGCCGGGACGGCCGGACCGCCGTTCGGCTCGCGCGGGAGCACGGCCGCCGAGTGCATCCGCTCCGCCGCTCGCGGGGTACGCGGCGACCCCTCGGCCCTTCGGGGCCCGTGTCCTGCCCGCAGCCGCCGACCATGTGTCGGCTGTGCCCGTCACCCGACGGTGAACGGTTCCGGGGCCCGGGTCGCGGCGGCCCCGCCGGCCGCACGACGACGGGCCCCGCCTCTCCAGAGGCGGGGCCCGGTGGTCGTTGTGCGGGGCCGGATCCGGCGTCCCGGACTCAGCGTGAGCGCTTGGCCAGCCGCTCCACGTCCAGCAGGATCACCGCGCGTGCCTCCAGACGGAGCCAGCCGCGCCCGGCGAAGTCCGCCAGCGCCTTGTTGACCGTCTCGCGGGACGCGCCGACCAGCTGGGCCAGCTCCTCCTGCGTGAGGTCGTGCACGACGTGGATGCCCTCTTCGGACTGCACTCCGAACCGCCGGGAGAGGTCGAGCAGCGCCCGGGCGACCCGGCCGGGGACGTCCGAGAAGACCAGGTCGGACATCTGGTCGTTGGTCTTGCGCAGGCGCCGTGCGACGGCACGCAGCAGCGCGGCGGCCACCTCGGGGCGTGCGTTCAGCCACGGCTGGAGGTCGCCGTGCCCGAGGCCCAGCAGCTTGACCTCGGTCAGCGCGGTCGCGGTGGCGGTACGCGGGCCGGGGTCGAAGAGCGACAGCTCGCCGATGAGCTCGCCGGGGCCGAGGACCGCGAGCATGTTCTCGCGGCCGTCGGGGGAGGTGCGGTGAAGCTTGACCTTGCCCTCCATGACCACGTAGAGGCGGTCACCGGGGTCGCCCTCGTGGAACAGTGAGTCGCCGCGGGCGAGGGTCACCTCACTCATGGAGGCGCGGAGCTCCGCGGCCTGCTCGTCATCGAGCGCCGCGAAGAGCGGGGCGCGCCGCAGAACGTCGTCCACGAGTTCTCTCCTTGTCGACCTGCTCAGGGGATCTCGTTCCCCCACGTACCAGGGGACCGTGTTCCCCATTTTGCCGGACGATCCGAACAGTGTGATCTGTCACAAGGATGCCGCACCGACGCCCCGGGGTACGCGGCAGGGGTCCGATCGGGGGCTGATGCGCCGGCTCCGGGGCGGATGTCGGCGCCGGGCTTTAGGCTGGCCGGGTGTCCAAAACGCCGGTGAGAGCACAGGCCGAGGGGGCCGGGCAGGTGGCTGTACGTCGGGATTCCGCTGTGGGCGAACAAGACCCTGGTGGCGGAAGGAAAAGTTCAAAGTCGACAAAAGCGGCGCCCGAGGAGGCGTCGCCGCGGCAGCCTGCCAGGAAGCCGGCGGCGAAGAAGGCCGCTGCCGAGAAGGCCCCTGCGAAGAAGGCGGCCGCCGGGAAGGGCGCTGCCGGGACGGCCGTGCCTTCAGGCGCCGCTGCCGGAAAGCCGGCGGCCGCTTCCAGGAAGGCGGCGGCAAAGCCGGCCTCCACGACGTCCAAGAAGGCGGCTTCCGAGAAAACGGCTCCCGCGAAGACCGCGATCAAGAAGGCCACGGCCGCGAAGAAGGCCACGGCGACGAGGAAGGCCACCGGGACGAAGAAGACCGCTCGTCCGGAAGTCGTCGCCGAGAAGACCACGATCGCAGTGAAGGACGCCGCACCCGCGAAGACCATCGCCACGAAGCCCCCCGGGAACGAGTCGCGCACCGCTCTGGTCCGTCGCGCCCGCCGTATCGATCGTGAGCTCGCCGAGGTGTATCCCTACGCCCACCCGGAGCTGGACTTCGAGAGCCCCTTCCAGCTGATCGTCGCGACGGTCCTGTCCGCGCAGACCACCGACCTGCGGGTGAACCAGACGACTCCGGCGCTCTTCGCCCGGTACCCCGCTCCCGAGGACCTCGCCGCGGCCAATCCCGAGGAGGTCGAGGAGATCCTGCGCCCGACCGGCTTCTTCCGGGCCAAGACGAAGTCGGCGATCGGGCTCTCCAAGGCCCTGGTGGAGCAGTTCGGCGGCGAGGTGCCGGACAACGTGGAGGACCTCGTCAAGCTCCCCGGCGTCGGCCGGAAGACGGCCTTCGTGGTGCTGGGCAACGCCTTCGGTCACCCCGGCATCACGGTCGACACCCATTTCCAGCGGCTCGTACGCCGGTGGCAGTGGACCGATCAGACCGACCCCGACAAGATCGAGGCCGCCGTCGGCGCGCTGTTCCCGAAGAGCGACTGGACCATGCTCTCGCACCACGTGATCTTCCACGGTCGCCGGATCTGCCATGCCCGCAAGCCGGCCTGCGGCGCCTGCCCGATCGCCCCGCTCTGCCCCGCCTACGGCGAGGGCGAGACGGACCCCGAGAAGGCGAAGAAGCTGCTCAAGTACGAGAAGGGCGGCTTCCCGGGTCAGCGGCTGAAGCCCCCGCAGGCCTATCTGGACGCGGGCGGAAAGCCGGCCCCACCCCTGGGGGCCGGGTGAGGTGCCGGCGCGGACACGCGCGGCACCCAGGAGGGGGACCTTGTCCGGCAGGCCGCAGGCCGGGACACCCGCACGAGGGACGTGCGGAACGATCCAAGGCCCCGCAGGCGTTGGGACCGGCAGAACGGGGGTGGCGATGACGCACGCGAGCAACACGGACCACATGAACGGTACGGACGGCGGTCGGCTGAACACGGAGGGTCTGCCCGAATGGCTGGACCCGGTCTTAAGGGTCGTGCAGACCGTCGAGCCGCTGCAGCTCAGCCGCTTTCTGCCGCCGGAGGACGGCGCGGGGCGGCAGTCCGCCGTGCTGATCCTCTTCGGTGAGGGCGACCGCGGTCCCGAGCTGCTGCTGATGGAGCGCGCCGGCTCGCTGCGCTCGCACGCCGGCCAGCCCGCGTTCCCGGGCGGCGCCCTTGACCCCGAGGACGGCGACCCGCGGGCCGAGGGGCCGCTGCGGGCGGCGCTGCGCGAGGCCGAGGAGGAGACCGGACTCGATCCGGGCGGCGTCCAGCTCTTCGGTGTGCTCCCCAAGCTGTACATCCCGGTCAGCAGCTTCGTCGTGACCCCCGTTCTCGGCTGGTGGCGGCAGAAGAGCCCGATCGGCGTCGTCGATCCGAACGAGACGGCGCGGGTGTTCACGGTCCCCGTGGCGGATCTCACGGACCCGGCCAACAGAGCCACCACCGTCCATCCCAGCGGCCACCGAGGTCCGGCATTCCTGGTCGAATCGGCCCTTGTCTGGGGCTTCACGGCCGGCGTCATCGACCGTCTGCTGCACTTCGCGGGGTGGGAGCGCCCCTGGGACCGCGACAAGCAGGTCCCGCTCGACTGGCGCGCATGACAAGGTGGCCCCCGTGCTGTGTGTCCCAGGGTGCCGCCGTGCCCCATTGCCGCCGTGCGAGGGCCGGGATCCCCGGCCGGACGAGGGCGGACCGAACGTGATGAGGCGAGGCTGGAAGCATTGAACGTGCTGGACATCCTGTTGCTGGTCGCCGCCGTGTGGTTCGCGATCGTCGGCTATCGCCAGGGTTTTGTCGTCGGCATCCTGTCGGTGATCGGCTTCCTCGGCGGCGGTCTCGTCGCCGTCTATCTGCTTCCCTTCCTGTGGGACAAGGCGACCGGCGACCACAAGGTGAGCACGACGGTCGCCGTCGTCGCCGTCGTCGTGGTCATCGTCTGCGCCTCCATCGGCCAGGCCCTGACCACCCACCTCGGCAACAAGCTGCGCCGGTACATCACCTGGTCTCCGGCCCGTGCCCTGGACGCGACCGGCGGCGCCCTCGTCAACGTGGTGGCGATGCTCCTGGTCGCCTGGCTGATCGGTTCGGCCCTCGCCGGCACGACGCTGCCGACGCTCGGCAAGGAGGTCCGCGGCTCCAAGGTGCTCCTCGGCGTCTCCCGGGCCCTGCCCACGCAGGCGGACACCTGGTTCGCCGACTTCTCCACGGTCCTCGCGCAGAACGGCTTCCCGCAGGTCTTCAGCCCCTTCGCGAACGAACCCATCACCGAGGTCCGGCCCCCCGACCCGGCCCTGGCGTCGAGCGCGGTCGCCACGCGCGCCCAGCGGTCCATCGTCAAGGTCATGGGCACCGCACAGAGTTGCGGCAAGGTGCTCGAAGGCACCGGGTTCGTCTTCGGCGAGCGCCGTGTGATGACCAACGCGCACGTGGTCGGCGGGGTCGACGAACCCACCGTCCAGATAGGCGGCGAGGGCCGGCGGTACGACGCGAAGGTGGTCCTCTACGACTGGCGGCGCGACATCGCCGTACTCGACGTGCCCGATCTGAACGCGCCCGCACTGAAGTTCACGTCCGCGGACGCGTCCGGCGGCAACAACGCCATCGTCGCGGGCTTCCCGGAGAACGGCTCGTACAACGTCCAGCCCGCCCGTGTCCGCGGTCGCATCACGGCCAACGGCCCCGACATCTACCACCGTGGCACGGTCCGCCGTGATGTGTACTCGCTGTACGCCACCGTGCGGCAGGGCAACTCCGGCGGCCCGCTGCTCACCCCCGAAGGCAGGGTCTACGGGGTGGTCTTCGCCAAGTCCCTCGACGATGCCAATACGGGCTACGCGCTCACCGCGGACGAGGTCCAGGAGGACATCGCCAGAGGCCGTGCCGCGAACCAGCAGGTGGACAGCGACAGCTGTGCGCTCTGAGGCGCAGAAGCGGTGCAGCCGTCGTCGGCCGGTTCGACGGGGGCGGACTCAGCCGCGCGGGTGACGCAGACGTACCGAGACCCAGCGGGCCCGGCGGCGAAGGATGTGCGGGATGCCCACGCGGGGGTCGGTGCCCGCGAGTTGCGGAGCGCCCCCCTGGCGGGAGCCCGGCGCGGCGGCCGAGCGGCGAGTGCGTGCTACGTCACTGTAGTCGTGCGTCCAGCCCATACCCGGACGTCTGCCCCCGCCCCAAGGTCGATAACCGCCCTCATGCCGCCCAATTGGCCTATGCGGCAGGCATGTGGCTGTTCGGGGAACAGGCGTTCCTGCCTGGATACCGGGCGCGTCCGGGGCGTCACTGAACGGGGTCGGATTCCTCCGGACGGCCGTCCGGAGCCGCGGCGTACCGGGGCCGGATCAGCGGTCGGGTTCGGGGTCCTTGAGCCAGTTGATCAGCTCGGAGGAGAAGGCCACCGGGTCCTCCTCGTGCGGGAAGTGCCCGAGTCCGTCGAACAGCCGCCAGCGGTACGGCGCCTCGACGTACTCACCCGATCCGGCCGCGCTGCGTGTGCGCATCACGGGGTCAAGTGATCCGTGCAGATGCAGTGTGGGCACCCGCACGGGGCGCTTCATACGCCGGTTGAACTGGATGCCGTCGGGCCGGGCCAGGGAGCGCACCATCCAGCGGTACGGCTCGATCGAGCAATGCGCCGTCGAGGGGATGCTCATGGCGCGCCGGTAGGTGTCGACGGCCTCGTCGTCGGGCAGGTGCGGCCCCGACCAGTCCCGGATCAGCCGTCCGACCAGAGCGGCGTCGTCGGCGGTGAGTCTGCGCTCGGGGATCCAGGGCCGCTGGAAGCCCCAGATGTAGGACCCCGCTGTCGTCTGCTTGACGTCGCCGAGCATCGCCGAGCGCCAGCGCCTCGGGTGCGGCATCGAGGAGACCACCAGCCGGCGGACGAGCTTGGGGCGCATGGCGGCCGCCGTCCAGGCGAGATAACCGCCCAGGTCGTGGCCGACGAGTGCGGCGTCCGGCTCGCCCAGGGACCGTACGACGCCGGTGATGTCGAGCGCCAGGTTCGCGGGGTCGTAACCGCGCGGTGTGCGGTCGCTGCCTCCCACTCCGCGCAGATCCATCGCCACGGCCCTGAAGCCCGCGTCGGCGAGCGCCGTCAGCTGATGCCGCCAGGTCCACCAGAACTGGGGGAAGCCGTGCAGCAGCAGCACCAGGGGTCCGTCGCCCAGCTCCGCGATGTGGAAACGCGCGCCGTTGGCGGCGACGTCCCGATGCGTCCAGGGCCCGTCGGGACGCACGACCGAGGTAGGTTGCGCCGAATGGGGGGCGGGGTCCGTCATGAGGACGAGCGTGCCACAGCGGCGGCGTCCTTGTCGGCCGGGCTCGGCTGACGGGGGTGCGGCTTGGCGTGCTGCAGCACCCCGGCGCTCTCCTTCATCGACGCGGCGACCTTCTGCGGCCCCTTGCTCTTCTTGGCCTTCTTCGCGAAGAGCAGGCCGATGAGCGCGAGCAGTCCGGCGACCAGGACGTTGGCGGCGAAGGACAGCAGGAAGCAGACGGCCATGTTCCAGCCGCTCCACGTCCGGATCCCGTACGCCAGCGCGAAGTTCAGCATGGGCAGGGAGAACAGCAGTACGGCGCCCGCGGCCGAGAACGCGCCTCCGCTCGTCGCGCCACGCTTGACGTCCCGCTTGAGCTGGGCCTTCGCCAGGGCGATCTCGTCGTGCACCAGCGCGGACATTTCGGTCGTCGCCGAGGCGAACAGCTGGCCGATGCTGCGTTCGGCGCCGACCGGGCTGCCGTCGGGTGCGCTCATCGCGGTCTCCCTGTTCTCTGCGTGTGTCCGCTTTGCCTAGGCTGCGGAATTCTGTGGATGTGTCAGATCATGCCGGACGGTGGTTCTCCGCGCTTGCCCCGCCCACCACTTCGGCACGCTTGCCCTACTCACCCTCCGGTGACCGGTCTGCGCCGGACTTCGGCCGCCGGCTCCCTCCCGCCTCCGCCGGACGTCCCGTTCCCGGCCCGGCCCGGTTCCCCCGCTCGGCGGCCTTGCATGCCGCGGGCCCTGCGTGCTCTGCGGCCTCGCGCTCGAGGAACCCCGCGATGCGCGGGCGGTCCGCCGGGTCGCCCTCCTCGTGGTGGTCCGAAACGCCGTCGAGGCCGTCGCGCTCCTCGTCGGCGCACAGGGTGCGGTACTTGGCGTTCCGTACCCTCAGCAGCACACTCGCGCAGGCGGTCGCGATCAGCGATCCGGCGAGGACGGAGGCCTTGACCTCGCCGGTGAGCGCGGCATCGCCGGCAAACGCGAGTTCGCCGATGAGCAGGGAGACGGTGAAGCCGATTCCCGCGAGCGAGGCGACCGCGAACACGTCCGCCCAGGCGAGGCCCTCCCCGAGGGAGGCCCGTGTGAAACGGACCGTCAGCCACGTACCGCCGAAGATGCCGACCGTCTTGCCGACGACGAGACCCAGCACGACGCCGAGCGTCACCGGTTCGGTGAACACATCCGCGAGTGCCGCACCGGAGATGGCCACGCCCGCGTTGAACAGGGCGAACAGCGGCACCGCAAGGCCCGCCGACAGCGGCCGTACGAGATGTTCGATGTGCTCGCCGGGGGAGTGTTGCTCGTCCTCGTGGCGGTGGCAACGCAGCATCAGCCCCATGGCCACGCCGGCGATGGTGGCGTGGACGCCGCTGTTGAGCATCAGGCCCCAGACGACCAGGGCGAGCGGGACGTACACGTACCAGCCGCGTACCCCCTTGCGCAGCAGGATCCAGAACACCACGAGCCCGGCGACGGCACCGCCGAGCGCCGCGAAGTCCACCTGGGCCGTGAAGAAGACCGCGATGATCAGGATCGCGAACAGGTCGTCCACGACGGCGAGGGTGAGCAGGAAGGCGCGCAGGGCGGACGGCAGTGAGGTGCCGATCACCGCCAGCACCGCGAGGGCGAAGGCGATGTCGGTGGCCGTGGGCACCGCCCAGCCCGTGAAGGAGCCGCCGCCGGCGGCGGCTGTGAGGGCGTAGACGGCGGCGGGAGCGGCCATGCCGCAGAGCGCGGCGACGACGGGGAGCACCGCGGCGCGGCGGTCCCGTAGATCGCCCGCGACCAGCTCGCGCTTGAGCTCGATCCCGGCGACGAAGAAGAAGACCGCGAGGAGGCCGTCGGCGGTCCAGTGCTGGACGGACAGGTGCAGCCCGAGGGCGGCGGGGCCCACGTGGTGGTGACTCAGGCTTTCGTGGCTGCCGTGCAGCAGGGGCAGGTTGGCCCACAGCAGCGCCACGACCGCCGCCAGCAGGAGCAGCACACCGCCGACGGTCTCGGTGCGCAGCGCGTTCGCGACGTAGGTCCGTTCGGGCAGGGGGAGGCGGCCGAAGAACGTACGGGTGCGGGTGCTGGGCGCGGCCACGGCGACGGACCTCCGGGTCGGTACGAATGCTGACGGCCGTCACACGCGGACGGCTTGCCGACCAGACTTCCCGGCACACCTTGAGCCGACCATTTTACCTGAGTATGACGATCGCGAAGCGCACGTTTCGGGCGAGAGCGGCTGAGGTGCCCCGTGGGCGGGAGCGGCGCGGACCACGTGGGCCTGGGCGGACAAGGCCGCGGGGACCGGGAAGAACGCCCGTGAAGAAGGGGCCCCGGCGCTGTGCCGGGGCCCCTTCGGACGCACAGGGACCGCTCAGTCCTCGCTGGGCGCCGCGGGCAGCTTCGCCTGGATGAGGTCCATGACGGTCGAGTCGGTCAGCGTCGTGACGTCTCCGAGCTGACGGTTCTCGGCGACGTCACGCAGCAGACGCCGCATGATCTTTCCGGACCGGGTCTTCGGCAGCTCGCCCACCGGAAGGATCCGCTTCGGCTTGGCGATCGGCCCCAGCGTCGCACCGACGTGGTTGCGCAGCTCGGCGACCAGGTTCTCGTCCTCGGACGCCGTGCCCCGCAGGATCACGAAGGCCACGATCGCCTGCCCCGTCGTCTCGTCCGCCGCGCCCACGACCGCCGCCTCCGCGACCGCCGGGTGCGACACCAGCGCCGACTCGACCTCCGTGGTCGAGATGTTGTGGCCGGAGACGAGCATCACGTCGTCGACGCGGCCGAGGAGCCAGATGTCCCCGTCGTCGTCCTTCTTCGCGCCGTCCCCGGCGAAGTACTTGCCCTCGAAGCGCGACCAGTACGTGTCGATGAACCGCTGGTCGTCCCCCCAGATGGTGCGCAGCATCGACGGCCACGGCTCGGTGAGCACGAGATAGCCACCGCCGCCGTTCGGCACCTCGTTCGCCTCGTCGTCGACCACGGTGGCGGAGATGCCCGGCAGCGCCCGCTGAGCCGACCCGGGCTTGGTCTCCGTGACGCCCGGCAGCGGCGAGATCATCATCGCGCCGGTCTCGGTCTGCCACCAGGTGTCCACGATCGGCGTGCGGTCGGCGCCGATGTGCTTGCGGTACCAGATCCACGCCTCGGGGTTGATCGGCTCACCGACGGAACCGAGCACACGCAGGCTGCTCAGGTCGAACTTCGCGGGGATGTCGTCGCCCCACTTCATGAACGTGCGGATCGCCGTCGGCGCCGTGTACAGGATCGTGACCCCGTACTTCTGCACGATCTCCCAGAACCGGCCCTGGTGCGGGGTGTCGGGCGTGCCCTCGTACATGACCTGGGTCGCGCCGTTCGCCAGCGGCCCGTACACGATGTAGGAGTGCCCGGTGACCCAGCCGACGTCCGCGGTGCACCAGTACACGTCGGTCTCGGGCTTGAGGTCGAAAACGGCGTGGTGCGTGTAGGACGTCTGGGTGAGGTAGCCGCCGGAGGTGTGCAGGATGCCCTTGGGCTTACCCGTCGTCCCGGACGTGTACAGGATGAACAGCGGGTGCTCGGCGTCGAACGCCTCGGGCGTGTGCTCCGCCGACTGCCGCTCGACGATCTCGTGCCACCACACGTCCCGGCCCTCGGTCCAGGCGACCTCCTGGCCCGTGCGGCGTACGACGAGTACGTGCTCGACGTTGTCCACGCGCTCGATGGCGTCGTCGACGGCCGGCTTGAGCGCGGACGGCTTGCCGCGGCGGTAGCCGCCGTCGGAGGTGATGACGACCTTGGCGTCGGCGTCCTTGATGCGGGTGGCGAGGGCGTCGGCCGAGAAGCCGCCGAAGACGACGGAGTGCGCGGCTCCGATGCGGGCGCAGGCCAGCATCGCGACCGCGGTCTCGGGGATCATCGGCATGTAGACGGCGACCCGGTCGCCCTTCTGGACCCCCAGCTCCAGCAGTGCGTTCGCGGCCTTGGAGACCTCGTCCTTGAGCTCGGCGTAGGTGATGGCGCGGCTGTCGCCGGGCTCGCCCTCGAAGTGGATCGCGACGCGGTCGCCGTGGCCGGCCTCGACGTGCCGGTCGACGCAGTTGTACGCGACGTTCAGCTTGCCGTCCTTGAACCACTTGGCGAAGGGCGGGTTCGTCCAGTCGAGGGTCTCGGTGGGCTCCACGGCCCAGGTCAGCCGCCGGGCCTGCTCGGCCCAGAAGCCGAGCCTGTCAGCCTTGGCCTGTTCGTACGCCTCCGCCGTGACGTTGGCGCCCGCGGCCAGGTCGGCGGGGGGCGCGAACCTGCGCTCTTCCTTGAGCAGGTTGGCCAGGCTTTCGTTGCTCACGACATCTCCCTTTCCCAGGGTGTCCGTTGTGTCCCGTGCCACAGCTCATCAGACCGGGGGCTCGGTGACAAGGGCCGACCGGAAATTGGTTTAGACCTGTTGCGGGCTGTCGTCGACCAGGTCACCTGAGGTCACGTATGCTCCGCCGGCCTGGTTCATCCGGTGATGTTCGCACCTGCCGCCCGGGAGGGAAGGCGGCGCATCGTGCGGGTCGCCGGCGTTCGACCCGTGCGGCGGGCAGGGCGACGGCCCGACGGCCGGGCCCTGCCGGTCCACGGCGGACATGACGGTGCGGGGCCCGGACGGCCGGACCCCGCACCGCACGGTCCGTCAAGCGGGGCTGCGCAGCTCCCCGGCCGCCCCCACCTGCCCGAAGACACCGCCCTCTTCGGACGGGTCGAGCAGATACGCCTGTGCCTCGCCGACGTGGAAGTACATTCCGTGCAGTTCGAGCGCGGTCTCATCGAGCGCCCGGGCGACGGACTCGTGCGCCCGCAGGTGCTCCAACTGCTGCACCACGTTGGTCAGACACAGCTGCTCGATCGCGTCGGCGGGCTGCCGCCCGGCGATCCGGGGCAGTGGGCGCCCGGTGTCGGTCATCCGCTCCAGGCCGGGCCGCCCGTGCCGCAACCAGCGCCGCAGCGGGGTGTTCCCGCCGTTCGCCCCGGAACCGATCAGCGCCTGCATCGCGCCGCACCCGGAGTGCCCGCACACCGTGATGGACCGCACCTTCAGGACGTCCACGGCGTACTCGATGGCGGCCCCCACCGAGTCGTCGCCGCTCTCCTCGCCGGGCAGCGGCACCAGGTTGCCGACATTGCGGACGACGAAGAGGTCACCGGGTCCGCTGGAGGTGATCATCGATGTCACGAGCCGTGAGTCGGCGCAGGTCAGAAAGAGCTGCGACGGCCGTTGGCCCTCGCGCGCCAGCCGGGCCAGCTCGCCGCGCACCAGTGGCGCGGTGTTCCGCTGGAAGGCGCTGATTCCTCGCGCGAGTTGTTCCCCGCTCGGTCCCGATCCGCCGTCCGGCGCACCCGGATCACCCTCGGGCGGCGCCGTCGGCGGCTGCTCGCACTGGTGGTTGCGCCACGGTGTCCAGGGCCTGCACCGGCAGGTGGACGCCTCCAGCGGTTCCCGGGCCCCGGTGCGCGCGGCGGAGTCCGGCGACGGCATCGTGATGGGTGTTCCCGCTCGGCCGGTCAGGGCGACCGTGCCGCCGCGGGCGCGATGTGTCCGCTGCCAGTCCTGCAGCGTCTCGTACGTCGCGTGGTCCATGAACGACCCGTCGAGCTCCACGACGGCGTCCGCTCCAGCGGGCACCAGGTGCAGGGCGCGGGTGAGCCGGGGCACCGCGAGGAACGTCAACTGGCCCCGGACACGTACGTGATGGACCGCCTCCCGCTCCTCGTGCGTGATGCGGGTGCGGGCGAGTCGGTGCAGGGCGACGCCCACGGCGGCGGCGACCCCCAGCGCCACGCCCTGCAGAACGTCCAGGAAGACGACGCCGAGCGTGGTGACGACGTAGACCAGGACCTCTCGGTGGCGGGTGACCGTGCGGATGTGGTGCAGGGACACCATCTGGACGCCCACGGCCATCACCAGGGCGGCGAGCGAGGCGAGGGGGATCAGCTCGAGCAGCGGGACCATCACCAGTGCGGCCGCCACGACCCAGACGCCGTGCAGCATCGTGGAGTTCCGGCTGATCGCGCCGGCCTGCACATTGGCCGAACTCCTGACGGCCACGCCCGCGAGCGGCAGTCCGCCCAGTGTCCCCGAGACGATGTTCGCGGCGCCCTGCCCGAGCAGTTCGCGGTCCAGGTCGGAACGGCCCATGTGGGGGTGGCGCCCGGCCGCCAGTTTGTCCACCGCAACCGCGCCGAGCAGCGACTGGACGCTGCACACCAGCGTGATGGTGAGGACGGCGGCGGCGACGCCGAGCACGGGACCCTCGGGCAGTCCGGCAAGCGCGTGGCTGCGCCAGGACGGCAGCTCGACCTTGGGCAGGGTGAGCCCGGCGAACGAGGCGGTCACGGTGGCCCCGGCGACGGCGACGAGCGCGGCGGGGATCCTGCGCAGGAGCTGTCCCGCACGTCCGGGAAGCCGCGGCCAGGCCAGCAGGAGGGTCAGGGTCAGCACGCTCATCGAGACCGCGGCCGGTTGCAGACGGGCCAACTGGGCGGGCAGCGCGGTGAGATTGTCGAGGACGGCGCTCTGCGGGGTGCCCCCGAGCACGATGTGCAGCTGGGCGACGGCGATGGTGACGCCGATACCGGCGAGCATGCCGTGCACGATCGCGGGGCTGACGGCGAGCGCCGTACGTGCCACGCGCAGGCAGCCGAGGCCCAGTTGGGCGAGCCCGGCGAGGACGGTGATGGCGCATGTCGTACGCCATCCGTAGCGGTGGATGAGGTCGGCGGTGACCACGGTGAGTCCGGCGGCGGGCCCGCTGACCTGGAGCGGGGAGCCGCCGAGCCGTCCGACGACGATGCCGCCGACGGCCGCGGCCACGAGGCCGGACTGGAGCGGGGCGCCGGTGGCGAGGGCGATGCCGAGGGACAGGGGGAGGGCGATCAGGAAGACCGCGATCGAGGCCGACAGGTCGGCACCCGCGACACGGAAGCGGCGGGGTCGGGTCGGCGGCGGACTGTGGGGCTGGTGCACACGCTTCGTCCGAGTCGAGTCGGCGGCGCGGGCAGGGACGCAGGCGGGCATGGTTCCCGTCTCCTCCGGTGTGGCGCGGTCGCGGAACTGGTGGTCCCCGGCGGGGACCCGGGTCGGGCGCGGCCGTGGGTCACGGCGTACAGCGGCGGGATCTCAACACTCGGTAAATGAACCGTAATGCCAGGTAAAGGAAAACTCCTTCTATAGGCGAGCAAATAGATCATTACGTCACCCGGTGGGGTGAATCGCTAACCTCATCGGCTTGTCATACAAATTTCGGCGGTGCCCCGTGTGACCTTGGCCGGGCCGTACGCGTCGCTGCGCGCTTCGTCCGCACCCGGTCGGCGTGGCCCCGGCTGAAGGAAGAAGGTGGGACGGGATGACCGCCACCCGGAGGATCGCGGCGGGCGTCGCCCTGGCAGGGGCCGGTGCCGCGCTCGCCGGGTGCTCCTTCGGCGCACCCCGTCCCGGCGACGGCGCGCGAAGACTCCTCGGAGCCCATGCCCCGGGCAGCGCGGTCCGCCTGATCGGCGACGGCTCCACTTCCTACACCGGCGCCCAGCCCCATCTGCCGCGGCCCGACCGGCTCGCGCCCGGCCACGCGCCCCCGCAGTTCGTGGTCTTCTCCTGGGACGGATCGGGCGAGGACGACCGAAGGCTGTTCTCGTACTTCCGCAAGGTGGCCAAGGCCAACAACGCGACGATGACCTACTTCCTGAGCGGCGTGTACCTGCTTCCGGAGGAGAAGCGCGCCCTGTACAGGCCGCCGGGACACCCGCCGGGCCGCTCGGCCATCGGCTTCAACGACAGGAAGGGGGTCAAGGAGACCGCCGAGCAGCTGCGTCTGGCATGGCTGGAGGGCAATGAGATCGGCACGCATTTCAACGGCCACTTCTGTCGCGGCAGAGGCGGCGTCGGTCAGTGGTCGGTCGATGACTGGAAGGACGAGGTCACCCAGGCGAAGGCGTTCGTGAAGTCCTGGAAGACCAACTCCGGCCTGACGAAGGAGCCTCCGCTGCCCTTCGACTACGACAAGGAGCTCATCGGCGCCCGCACCCCGTGCCTGGAGGGGCGGCGGAACTTCGTGACGGCCGCCCGGGAGCTCGGCTTCCGCTACGACTCCTCCGGCATCGGCCGCCAGCTCTGGCCCAGGAAGCAGGACGGACTGTGGGACCTGCCCATGCAGCTCGTGCCCTTCCCCGGGCGCGGCACGGACCAGTTGGCCATGGACTACGGCTTCATGACCGGCCAGTCCGGGCCCCGCGGCCAAGGGGACCCCGACAAGTTCGATGCGTGGGGCGATCAGCTGCGGGACGGCCTGCTGCAGGGCTTCGAGCGGGCGTACGGCGGAAATCGGGCGCCCCTGGTCATCGGCAACCACTTCGAGTCCTGGAACGGCAGCACCTATATGCGTGCCGTCCAGGAGGTGGTCGAACGGGTCTGCACCCGGCCCGAGGTGCGTTGTGTCTCCTTCCGCCGGCTCGTGGACTGGCTCGAGGCGCAGGACCCGCGGGTCCTGGAGAAGCTCCGCACACTCGGGGTCGGCCGGGCCCCGGCGGAGGGTTGGGGGGCCTTCCTGGGCGGCTCCCCCGCCCCGGCTGCCCCCGGCGGCGCCCCGCGCTCCCCGGCGGTGCGACGGTAGGCCCCGGACGGGCAGCGCTCACACGGCGGCCGCCAGGCCCTCGTTCAGGACGAACCCCGGGTCGATCTGCGCCGCCAGGTCCGCCCCGGTGCGCTCGTTGCCCCAACTCGCCGCGTTCTTCAGGTGGAAGTGCACCATCTGCCGTGTGTAGCGCTGCCAGTCGCGCACCTCGTACATGGCGTCCGCGGCGGCCCGGAGTGTGCGCAGGGAACGGCGGTTGGCACCCTCCAGCAGCTCGAACCGCGGGGGACGCCCCTTCTCCATGGAACGCACCCAGTCCGAATGGCCGACGGTCACCAGCAGGTCGTCGCCGACCTCGGTGCGGAGGAAATCGATGTCGTCCTGGCCCTGCACCTTGTTTCCGACGACCTTCAGGGCGACCCCGAAGTCACGGGCGTACTCCTTGTACTGGCGGTAGACGGAGACCCCCTTCCGGGTCGGCTCGGCGACGAGGAACGTCATGTCGAAGCGGGTGAACATCCCGGAGGCGAAGGAGTCCGAGCCCGCCGTCATGTCGACCACCACGTACTCGTCATGGCCGTCCACCAGGTGGTTGAGGCAGAGCTCCACCGCTCCCGTCTTGGAGTGGTAGCAGGCGACCCCCAGGTCGGCGTCCGTGAAAGGTCCGGTGACCATCAGGCGGACGGCGCCGCCGTCGAGTCCCACGGGGCGTGCACAGGCGTCGTAGACCGGGTTGTCCTCCCGCACCCGCAGCAGCCGTGAGCCCTCGCCGGGCGGAGTGGTCTTGATCATCGTGTCCGCGGAGGCGATCCGGGGATTGCAGCCGCGCAGATAGTCCTTGATCAGCCGCAGCCGGTCGCCCATGGACGGCAGCGCGGCCGCCTCGTCCTCCTCGAGTCCGAGCGCGGCGCCCAGGTGCTGATTGATGTCGGCGTCGACGGCGACGACCGGCGCCCCCGCGGCGGCGAGGTGGCGGATGAAGAGGGAGGACAGGGTCGTCTTGCCGCTGCCGCCCTTCCCGACGAAAGCAATTTTCATGTTCACCAACAGTAATCGCATGATTGCTGTAAGTGGCGTCACTCCATGAAGAAGACCACTCCATCGAAGGAGGGGGTGCGGAGGTGCGTAGTGTCGTACTCATGAGTACGACAGGTGCGACCGCCGACCCGCTCGCGGCCCTGGGGGCGCTGCCCGGGGTGGCCGAGTCCGTGGAATCCGTGCGCAAGGCCGTGGACCGGGTCTACGGACACCGGGTCATGCGGCGCCGCAGCAACGAGATCACCTCCGAGGCGGCGCTGCGCGGAGCACGCGGCTCGGCGGCCCTGTCCGGGGCCGACTGGGGTCTCGAGGAGGTGCGCCGGCGCACCGACTTCAGCGGCGACGACGGCGCCCGCACGGTCGGCGCGGCTCTGCGGCTGACCGCCGAGGCGGGGCAACTGCTCTCCATCTGGCGGCAGTCGCCGCTGCGGGTGCTGGCGCGCCTGCACCTGGTGGCGGCCGCGGCGGACGACCCCCGTGTGGGGCGCCCGCGGCAGGACGGCGAGCCGGTCGACGAGCCGCTCGTGGAACTGCCGCTGCCGGGCGCGTCCGAGGTAGCCGGCCGCCTCGAAGGTCTCGCCGAGCTGATCATCGCCGGAGGCTCGGCCCCCGCCCTCGTGACCGCGGCCGTGGTGCACGGCGAGTTGCTCGCCCTGCGCCCCTTCGGCTCGCACAACGGCCTTGTCGCGCGCGCGGCCCAGCGCATCGTCCTTGTGGGCAGCGGTCTTGATCCCAAGGCGATCTGCTCGGCCGAGGTCGGCCACGCCGAACTGGGGGCCGCGGCCTATGTCGCCGCCCTCGACGGTTATGTGTCCGGCACCCCCGAAGGCATGGCGGCGTGGATCGCGCACTGCGGGAAGGCCGTCGAACTGGGCGTGCGCGAGTCGACCGCGGTCTGCGAGGCGCTGCAGCGCGGCGCTGCCTAGCGGCGCGCACGGACCGGTTCTCGACGGTCCTGTGAGGGGCCTGTACATGGTTGCGGCGGTACGAATGCTCGTACCGCCGCTGGCATGCTCACAGGGTTACCAAGCGTCCTCGATGTGTCGCCCATCAGGTCGGGAACTTCTGCCCGTCACCTGGTGCGGCTGGCCCGTAATCGACGGGTCGACGTCGCGTGGGTGCTCTGCGTTCATGCTGGGTCCGTGGGGCCAATTGCGTTCTTAAAGGTGATCCCTTCGGATGTCCTTTGGTCTCGCGGGCCACTAAATCCTTTTGTACTCCAGCCCCGGGCCATGCGGAACCCCCGGCTGCACTTCTTTACTTTTACGTTCAAACGAGCATGAATCGGGCGCTCATATGAAACCGTCGCACCTGCCGCTGATTCACACGGCCGATGCGCGGCGCCGGCTGGTGTACCAGACGAGCCCGGCCGTGGCGGCGGCCGCGCCTATCGCCGCCATCGCGAGCAAGGCCGGCCGCGGAGGCATCGACAGTCGCTGCTTGAGCCGGACGGGGCGGTGGAAGTCCAGAATCGGCCAGCCGCGGGCGAGTGCCTCGCGCCGCAGGGCCCGGTCCGGGTTCACGGCGTGCGGGTGGCCGACCGACTCCAGCATGGGCAGGTCGGTCGCCGAGTCGCTGTACGCATAGCAGCGCGCGAGGTCGTACCGCTCGGTCTCGGCGAGCTCTCTGATCGCCTCGGCCTTCGTCGGCCCGTACGCGTAGTACTCCACCTCGCCGGTGAAGCAGCCGTCGTCGCCCACGACCATGCGGGTGGCGACCACGCGGTCCGCGCCCAGCAGTTCGCCGATCGGTTCGACGACCTCCGCGCCCGACGTGGACACGATCACGACATCGCGTCCGGCGGTGTGGTGCTCCTCGATGAGGGAGGCGGCCTCGTCGTAGATGATCGGGTCGATCAGGTCGTGCAGCGTCTCGGCGACGATCTCCTTGACCTGTCGGACGTTCCAGCCGCGGCACATCGCGGACAGGTGCTTACGCATCCGCTCCATCTGGTCGTGGTCGGCGCCGCCCGCGAGGAACAGGAACTGCGCGTATGCGGTACGCAACGCGGCCCTGCGGTTGATCAGCCCCCCTTGGTAGAAGGACTTGCTGAAGGTGAGTGTGCTCGACTTCGCAATGACCGTCTTGTCCAGGTCAAAGAAGGCCGCTGTGCGGGGCAAGGAGTGGTTTTCCACGGGCCCGAGCATAGGCGCCCACCATTCGGCGTAAGGTGTGGCGCGTGGGTTTGCCTGAGAGGCCTCTCGGGTACACCATGGAAGTCACGGATCGTTCGCGACCGTGCTAACCCGGTCCGACTCCTCCCCCCCCGAGTCGGCCGTGGGGACGACCCCCGCTCTCCCCCCCGGCGGGGGTCGTCGCATGTCCGGGTGGGTTTTTCTTCCTTCTCCACGTGATCTCGGGCCCCTGCCGCGGTGTGGCGGGCTCCGCTTCGTCATGCCCATGACTCGTCACGATGCGTAGTGCATCGGGTGCGCTGAGGAGCTTTCCCGGGCCTCGTCCGTTTGAGTGACGGCGATATTCACAACCACTGAGCCGTCCACAGTTATCGACCAAGATCCACACGATTTCCAGGATCACCCGCACTGTGATTCCAGCGCGTCCACCGAAGGCGAGTTCATGGCCGGTTCGGTTTGCCGGGCGCGTTTGGCCGGTTCGTATCGGCCGTTCATATGGAGACCGGTTGCCGGTTCTTCACACGAGCGGGAAGCGCGGGGCCGCAGTGGGCCCCGCGGACCGCGCGGAAGAAGCAGCGAAGGGGGCTGGAGATCGTGGCGGGAGCCATTGCGCACGACGGGTCGACCGTCGTGGAAGGGCGGCGGAGCGGGCCGCTGATCGTCACCGAGGACGCCGAACTCCTCGACGACCTGCTGCGCCTGTGTGCGGCCGCGGGCGCCAGAGCGGAGGTCCACCCGGGGGTGCCGGCGCACCGGGGGAGCTGGGAGGCGGCTCCTCTCGTCCTCGTCGGCGACGACGCGGCACGCCGTGTGCGTGGAGCCGCGCGCCGACGCGGAGTCGTGCTGGTTGGGCGGGATCAGGACGATCCAGGTGTCTGGCGGCGCGCCGTCGAGATCGGCGCGGACCACGTCCTGGTCCTGCCGGACGGTGAGCAGTGGCTCGTCGACCGCATCGCCGACGTGGCCGAAGGCGCCGGACGGCCCGCGCTCACCGTGGGCGTGATCGGCGGCCGCGGCGGCGCCGGAGCGTCCACGCTCGCCTGCGCCCTGGCCGTCACCTCGGCGCGCGAGGGCAGGCGCACGCTTCTGGTGGACGCGGATCCCCTGGGCGGCGGACTTGATGTACTCCTCGGTGGCGAGACCGCCGAAGGGCTGCGCTGGCCCGCGTTCGCGGCCTCGCGGGGCCGCGTCGGGGGCAGTGCCCTGGAGGAGTCCCTGCCGGA
This sequence comes from Streptomyces sp. HUAS TT11, assembly GCF_051553595.1. Taxonomy (NCBI): domain Bacteria; kingdom Bacillati; phylum Actinomycetota; class Actinomycetes; order Kitasatosporales; family Streptomycetaceae; genus Streptomyces; species Streptomyces sp. HUAS TT11. Next base: position 4,326,805 of record NZ_CP196184.1, on the reverse strand, counting down.
GCTGCATGCGCTGCGGGTACTGAGCTGGGACCGCGGCGACACCGTGGCGGTCCCGCCCCAGGCGGTGCGGGCGGTCCTCGCCGCGGCCAGGCGGCGCGGTGGCGCGGTCGTCGTCGACCTGCCGCGCCGCGTCGACGAGGGTGTCGCCGAGGTGCTCGCCCAGGTGGACGTCGGGGTGCTGGTCGTCCCGGCCGAACTGCGCGCCGTCGCGGCCGCGCGACGGGTGGCATCGGCCGTCGGCATGGTCCTGGGCGATCTGCGGATCGCGGTACGGGGGCCGTTCGCGCCCGGTCTCGACGACCGCGAGGTGGCGCGGCTGACGGGACTGCCACTGGTCGGCGAGGTGCCCTCCGAGGAAACCCCGCGCGATGGTTCCGCACCGCCCGGGGGAGCGGTGCGGGGACCGCTCGCCCGGTTCTGCTCGGCCTTCTGGCAGCGGGCGTCGGCCGAGGGGGGTGACTGACCCGTGGAGGCGGGCTGGACCCGGGTGACGGGGGCGGGTCGCGGCACGGCACTCGGTTCGGGCCCGGGGGAGGGCGCCGAGCGTGCGGTCGTGCTCGGCGACCGGACGCGGCTGCTCGACGGGGTGCGCCAGTGGCTGGCCGAGAGCGGGGCCGAACCGACTCCCGCGCGCGTGGCACAGGCGCTGCGCGAGCAGGGGCGGGTGCTCGGTGACGCGGAAGTGCTGGGAGCGGCCCGGCAGTTGCGCTCGGAACTGGTCGGCAGCGGCCCTCTGGAACCGTTGCTCGCCGATCCCTCCGTGACCGACGTCCTGGTCTCGGCCCCCGACCGGGTGTGGGTGGACCGCGGCGGTGGACTGGAATTGACGGATGTGTCCTTTCCGGACACCGCGGCGGTGCGACGCCTTGCGCAGCGCCTCGCGGCGGTGGCCGGGCGGCGGCTCGACGACGCCAGACCGTGGGTCGACGCCCGCCTGCCCGACGGGACGCGGCTGCACGCGGTGCTCCCGCCGGTCGCCGTCGGTTGCACGTGCCTGTCGTTGAGGGTCGTGCGTCCGCGGGCGTTCACCCTCGACGAACTGGTGGCGGCGGGGACGGTGCCGCCGGGCGGGGACCGGGTGCTGCGGGCGCTGATCGCCTCCCGGCTCTCCTATGTGATCAGCGGCGGTACCGGCACGGGGAAGACCACCCTGCTGAGTGCGCTGCTGGGGGTGGTGGGGCCGTCGGAGCGGATCGTGCTGGCCGAGGACTCGGCGGAGCTGCGACCCGAGCACCCTCATGTGGTGCGCCTCGAGGGACGGCCCGCGAACCAGGAGGGCGTGGGGTTGGTGGAGCTCCAGGACCTGGTGCGGCAGGCGTTGCGGATGCGACCCGACCGGCTGGTCGTCGGCGAGGTCCGCGGCCCCGAGGTGGTGTCGCTGCTCGCGGCGCTCAACACCGGCCACGAGGGCGGATGCGGCACTCTCCACGCGAACGCGGCCGCCCAGGTGCCCGCACGACTGGAGGCGCTGGGCACCGCGGCGGGTCTGGACCGGGCGGCGCTGCACAGCCAGTTGGCGGCCGCGCTCTCGGTGGTCCTCCATCTCGTGCGGGACCGGATCGGGCGCCGCCGTATCGCGGAGGTGCATGTGCTGGAGCGGGACGCGTCGGGGCTCGTGGTGACGGTGCCCGCCCTGAGATGGGGCCGGGAGGCGTTCACGCGGGAGCGGGGCTGGGAGCGACTGCGGGAGCTGCTCCGGCACGGAAGGGACGAGAGCGGCTCGAGTGACGGAGGTGAGGGGTGGTGACGGTGATCGGTCAGATGTCGCTCGCCGCCGGGCCGGCGTGTGCCGGGGCGGCGGCCTGGCTGATGAGCGGAGCGGGCAAGGGGGCGCGTCGTGCCCGATCGCTGTTCGCGGGCGGCGGTCCCACGGCGGGAGTCGGTCCGCGGCCCTGGGAACGGTCCTTGGCACGGGTGCGCCGGTTGCCCGCCGAATGGTGGTCGGTCGTCGGGGGTGTCCTGATCGCGGTGCTCGGCGCTTCCGCCCTGCCCCTGGCGGGCGGGGTCGTCGCGGTGCCGCTGCTGCGCCGGGTGCGGCGGGCACGCGAGGCGCGGAAGGCGCGGGAAGCGCGTGGTGCTGCGGTGATCGCGCTGTGCGGGGCGCTCGCCGGGGAGGTGCGCGCGGGACGCCAGCCGGGTGAGGCACTGCTGTGTGCGGCACGTGACGCGGGCGGCCTCGGCGGAGCGCAGGCCCAGGTGCTGGCGGCCGCGCGGTTCGGCGGGGACGTGCCGGGCGCGCTCGCGGGCGCGGCACGACAGCCCGGGGCCGACGGGCTGTCCGGGCTGGCCGCGTGCTGGCGGGTGGCCGTGGACCGGGGAGCGGGGCTGGCCGCCGGACTGGACCGGCTGGAGGGCGCCCTTCGCGCCGAGCGCGATCAACGGGAGGACCTCCGTGCCCAACTGGCGGGCGCCAGGTCGACGGCGGTCCTTCTCGCCGGGCTGCCGGTCCTCGGCCTGGTGCTCGGCACCGTGCTGGGCGCCCGCCCGCTGCACGTGCTGCTGCACACCGGCGCGGGGCTGGGCTGCCTCCTGGTCGGCGGTGTGCTGGAAGGGGCGGGGCTGTGGTGGGCCATGCGGATCGTGCGCGGGGCGGAGGCGGCATGAGCGTCGACTTTGTCCACAGGCTGGGGATGGTGTGCGGGGTGGCGGCGCTGTGGTGGGCGATGCGCCTGACGGCAGCGGCGCGGCGCGAGCGTCGGGCGCGGCGTCGGCTGACCGCGGTGCTGGGGCCGGGCGGCCCGGCCGAGATGCGGCGGGCCCCTGCGTCCGTGCGAGTGGCCGGGTGGGGACGCGCGGCGGGTGCCGGGCCGGCGGGCCGGTGGATCGGGGTGCCGGGCGCCGCGGCGGGGGAGTCGGTGACCGCGGTGCCGGGTGCCGCAGGGCGGCGGGCCGACGCGCGGGACACCGTGCGGCGGTGGCTGCCCGTCGTGGGGGCGCTGTGCGCCGGCTGGGCGCTGCTCGGTGGATTCGGCGGACCGGTGGCCGGTCTGGTCGTCGGGCTCGGTGTGAGGCGATGGCAGGACCGGCGGGAACGCGACCGGCTCGCCGAGGAGTACCACCCCGCCGTGGCGGCCCGTCAGCTTCCGCCGGCGGCCGATCTGCTGGCGGCGTGCATCGCGGCCGGTGCGACCCCCGTGGCGGCCGCACAGGCGGTGGGTGAAGCCCTGGAGGGACCGGTCGGGGAGCGGCTGGCGCGGGGCGCGGCCGAGATGCGGCTCGGAGCCGATCCGGCCGACGCATGGCGGCTGCTCGCCTCCCTCCCCGGTGCCGGACCGCTGGCGCGACTGCTGGAACGGGCGGGTGATTCCGGCGCGCCGGCGGCCGCGCCGGTCGGGCGGCTCGCTGCGGAGGCCCGCGCCGAGTGGGGCCGGACGGCGACGGCGCGGGCGCGCCGGGCGGGGGTCATGGTCACGGCTCCGGTGGGTCTGTGCTTCCTGCCCGCGTTCATCGCGGTCGGAGTGCTTCCCGTGGTGATCGGGCTCGCGGGAGGGCTGCTGGGAGGAGGTGGCCGATGACAGACCGGACCTGACGAACCGAACGGACGAGACCGATATCAGCAGGCAGACAAAGGCGGACCGGCACAGGCAGGCAGACACAGGCAGACCAGCACAGGCGGACCGATTCCGGCGGACCGGATCGGACGGATCGACCGACGAGAACCTCACGGGGGTTGGCATGGGCAAGGCAGTACGAGTACGGGCCCGGGGGCGTGCACTGGTGCGCCGGGTACGGGCGGCGATGCGCGAAGAGGCGGGCATGGTGACGTCCGAGTACGCGATGGGGATCATCGCCGCGGTGGCCTTCGCGGCGGTCCTCTACAAGGTGGTGACGAGCGGGCAGGTCAGCGGGGAGCTGCAGGACATCGTGAAGCGGGCGCTCGATGTCCGGATGTGACGGGGCGCAGCGGCGCGGCTGTTCGAGCCCGGGCCGCGACCGCGGGTTCGTGACGGCGGAGACCGCGGTCGTACTGCCCGCCCTGGTGCTCTTCGCCATGGCCCTGGTGTGGGCCCTGCTGGCGGCGTCCGCGCAGATCCAGTGCGTGGACGCCGCCAGGGCGGGGGCCCGGGCGGCGGCGCGGCAGGAGCCGTCTGAGGTGGTCGAGGAGGTGGCCGGGCAGGCCGCGCCCCGGGGAGCGAGGGTGACGGTGAACCGGCGGGGCGATCTGGTGCATGTGCTGGTCGTCGCCCACCCACCGGGCCCCGACGCGCTGCCGCTCGAACTGCGCCACGAGGCAGTGGCGTCGGCCGAGGACACCGCGGGGGTGGACCGATGAGATACGGGGGCGGGGCGGTGAGGTCGCGCCGGCTGCCGAAGGCGTCGTGGCCGGGGTGCCGGCCGGCCGGAGATCGCGGCTCGGCGACGGTGTGGTGCGTCTGTGTGATCGGTGCCCTGTGTGCCGTGTTCGGGGTGCTTCTGGCGCAGGGCGAGGCCGTGCTGGCCCGCCACCGTGCGGCCGGCGCCGCCGATCTGGCGGCGCTCGCGGCCGCCGACCACTGGGCGGACGGGGAGGAGAGGGCGTGCGACACGGCCGGGCGTGTCGCGGCGGCCCAGGGCAGCCGACTCGTGCGGTGCGCGGTCGTGGGCGAGGTCTCCGACGTCACGGCGGCATCGGCCTCGGGACCGTTCACCGCCGAGGTCAGGGCGAGGGCGGGCCCGGCTGAACCGGCGGCGCGGGACGGACGCCCGGAATCTCCTCCTCGTTCGCCTTCCGCTCCTTCCGCTCCGCAGCCTCGGGAGCGTTCTCCGGCGCCCCGCGCAACAGCACCGTGAGGAGCCGCACGGCCCCTCTCTTGTGCAGCGGATCGTTGCCGTTGCCGCACTTTGGGGACTGGATGCAGGACGGGCAGCCCGCCTCGCACTCGCAGGACGCGATGGCCTGGCGGGTGGCGGTCAGCCAGGCGCCGGCCGTGTGGAAGGCCCGTTCCGCGAAGCCCGCGCCGCCCGGATGGCCGTCGTAGACGAAGACCGTGGGCAGGAGGGTGTCCGGGTGGAGCGGGACGGAGACGCCGCCGATGTCCCAGCGGTCGCAGGTGGCGAAGAGCGGGAGCATGCCGATCGAGGCGTGTTCGGCGGCGTGCAGGGCGCCGCCGAGGATCTCCGGGTTGATCCGGGCCTCGTCCAGCTGGTCCTCGGTGACCGTCCACCACACGGCGCGGGTGCGCAGCGTGCGGGGCGGCAGATCGAGTTTCGTCTCGCCGAGCACTTCACCGGTGATGACACGGCGCCGCAGGAAGGAGACGACCTGGTTGGTGACCTCGACCGAGCCGTAGCACAGCCGTCCGTCGCCCCAGGGGATCTCGACGTCCGTCTCCAGGACGGAGATGGACGTCGTGTCGCGAGCGACCGTCGAGTAGGGAGGATCGGCCTCCTCGACCAGGGCCACGGAGTCCTCCAGGTCGAGGGTCCGCACCAGATACGTACGGCCCTGGTGCAGATGGACCGCACCCTCGTGCACCGTCGTGTGCGCGGAGCCCGCGTCGACCGTGCCGAGCAGCCGTCCGGTGCCGGCCTCCACGACCTGGACGGGCCGCCCGCCCTCCCCGCGGATGTCCGTGAGGTCGGCGGCCCGCTCCCGGCGGGTCCAGTGCCAGGCCTTGGTCCGGCGGCGCAGCAGCTTCGCGGCCTCCAGCTGCGGCAGCAGCCCTTCGGTCGCCGGGCCGAAGAGCTCCAGGTCCTCCTGCGTCAGCGGGAGCTCCGCCGCCGCCGCGCACAGATGGGGGGCCAGGACGTAGGGGTTGTCCGGGTCGAGGACGGTGGACTCCACCGGCTGGTCGAAGAGGGCCTCGGGGTGGTGGACGAGGAACGTGTCCAGGGGGTCGTCCCGGGCGACCAGCACCGCGAGGGCACCCTGACCCGCGCGGCCGGCGCGGCCCGCCTGCTGCCACAGCGACGCCCGTGTGCCCGGGTAGCCCGCGATGAGGACGGCGTCCAGGCCCGAGACGTCGATCCCCAGTTCGAGGGCGGTGGTGGCGGCGAGGCCGAGGAGTTCTCCGGAGTGCAGGGCCCGTTCCAGGGCGCGGCGCTCCTCGGGGAGGTAGCCGCCGCGGTAGGCGGCCACGCGCCGGGCCAGGGAGCGGTCGACCTCGGCCAGCCGCTCCTGGGCGATGACCGAGATCAGCTCGGCGCCGCGGCGGGAGCGGACGAAGGCGACCGAGCGGACGCCCTGCACGGTCAGGTCGGTCAGCAGATCGGCGGTCTCGGCGGTGGCCGTGCGCCGGACGGGTGCCCCCTTCTCGCCGTGCAGTTCGGTGAGCGGGGGCTCCCACAGGGCGAAGACGAGCTCGCCGCGCGGGGAGGCGTCGTCGGCGACCTCGACCACGGGGACGCCGGTGAGGCGGCGCGCGGCCACCGAGGGCTCGGCGGCGGTCGCGGAGGCCAGCAGGAACACGGGTGAGGCGCCGTAGCGGGCGCACAGGCGCCGCAGACGGCGCAGCACCTGGGCGACGTGGGAGCCGAAGACGCCCCGATAGGTGTGGCACTCGTCGATGACGACGTACTTCAGGGCGCGCAGGAAGGAGGACCAGCGCGGATGCGAGGGCAATATGCCGCGATGCAGCATGTCCGGGTTGGTGAGCACGTAGTTGGCGTACTGACGCACCCATTCGCGTTCTTCCGGCGGTGTGTCGCCGTCGTACACCGCGGGGCGGATCGCCGTGCCCAGAGGTTGTGAAAGTTTCTTCACGGACCGCCACTGATCCGCCGCGAGCGCCTTGGTCGGGGCGAGGTACAGGGCGGTCGCACCGCGGCCGTTCGGGGCCTCCGAGCCCTCCAGCAGGCGGGAGAGCACCGGCACGAGATAGGCGAGCGACTTGCCCGACGCCGTGCCCGTGGCGACGACCACGGAGTCGCCGTCCAGCGCGTGCTCCGCCGCGAGGGCCTGATGGGCCCACGGGTGCTCGATGCCCGCGTCCTGCACGGCGGCTATGACCTCGGCGCGGATCCGGTCCGGCCAGAGGGCATGGCGGCCCTCTCTCGGGGGCAAGTGCTCCGTATGAGTGATGCGCGCAGCCCGGCTCGGTCCCGAGGCGAGCCGGTCCAGGACCGTGCCCGGAGAGACGCGGGACACGGGGCCCGACAGGGTTCGATCGGATCGGTGATTCTTGGCCATCGGCACCGAGTGTGTCACCGGCGTGACGGACAATGGGTCCAAGGCGTCGTGCACGCCTGCCGGTAAGTGATTGAATGCCATCGCGGCTGGCGAACCGTCCCGGGGTCTGCCGAGGTGTCCCCGAGGGGCGACCGCTCGATAGCAAGGTGCTGGAGGATCCGTGGACCTGTCCCTGTCGACCCGTACCGTCGGCGATCGTACGGTCGTCGAGGTCGGTGGCGAAATCGACGTATATACCGCGCCCAAGCTGCGCGAGCAGCTGGTCGAGCTGGTGAACGACGGGAATTTCCACCTCGTCGTCGACATGGAGGGCGTCGACTTCCTCGACTCCACCGGGCTCGGCGTGCTGGTGGGTGGCTTGAAGCGTGTTCGGGCCCATGAAGGGTCCCTGCGCCTGGTGTGCAACCAGGAGCGCATTCTCAAGATCTTCCGCATCACCGGCCTCACCAAGGTGTTCCCCATTCACACCTCGGTCGAGGAAGCGGTGGCGGCCACCGACTGACCCCGTTCCCGGGCCGTGGTGCCCGGACGGCAGAAGCAAGAGACGGGGGGCCGGGTCATTGCGGCCCGGCCCCCCTGACCGCACGCCCGAAGTTCCGAGGGGGATGCATGGCCACCGTTGAACTCCTCTTCAGCGCGCTGCCAGAACATGTGAGGACCGCCCGACTCGTGGCGGCGGCGGTGGCGCGCCGGGCTGGGGTGGAGGAGGCCGTGCTCGACGAGGTCAGGCTCGCCGTCGGCGAGGCCTGCACCAGGGCCGTCGGACTGCATCAGAGCAACGGCATCTCGGCGCCGGTGCGGGTGCTGCTGACCGAGGAGGAGAAACAGTTCTCCATCGAGGTCGGTGACGAGGCGCCGCACGTGGCGCTCGGTGGGAGAACGCCGGGTGCCGACGAGGCGGACGCGGAGGCCGAGGAGGACGAGATGGGCCTCGCGGTCATCAGCGGTCTTGTTGACGACGTCGAGGTCACCGCCGGGGAGAACGGCGGACAGATCAGGATGAGCTGGCCGACCGTGCCGCCCGCCACGCTCCCTGCCTGATCCTCCTCTCGCCCATTTCTGCGCTTTTCGTACGGTTTTGAAGGGCCCTGCCTGTGCAGGGCCCTTCTTTTTGTACAGTCGTACCGGAATTCGTGAATTGCTTCACGATCAATCGCGTGATGATTTGATCAAGTTCCCATCCAGTCAATGGTTTTGAGGCATTACCTCTTTCGGGTTCTGTGACGCACGTGCGATCTTTTGCTGAAGAGGAGGTGAAGGCCAATTCCGTTTAACCGCGCACTGTTTTGATCAGGTTCCGCTACCTACAATCCGTCCACATCTTGAGCTCAGCCCAAGCGTCAAGGAGGACGAATGGCGGGGCTTTCTACCCCTCAACAGTTTGATCACCCCACAACCCTCGCAGCCGCAGTACTGACCGACAGCAACCGCCTGATCGTGGTGGTCATCGGGGTTGTCGCCCTGGCGGCCCTCGCGGTCGCCGGGGTCTTGGTCCGTCAGGTGCTCGCGGCGGGTGAGGGCACCGACAGCATGAAGAAGATCGCTGCGGCGGTGCAGGAAGGCGCGAACGCCTATCTGGCCCGGCAGCTTCGCACGCTCGGCGTATTCGCCGTTGTCGTGTTCTTCCTGCTCCTGCTGCTGCCCGCGGACGACTGGAATCAGCGCGCCGGACGATCGGTGTTCTTCCTGATCGGCGCGGTGTTCTCGGCGGCCACCGGCTATATCGGCATGTGGCTCGCAGTGCGGAGCAATGTGCGGGTTGCTGCGGCGGCGCGGGAGGCGACGCCCGCAGAAGGCGAACCGGAAAAGGATCTCACCGCCGTCTCGCACAAAGCCATGAAGATCGCGTTCCGCACGGGTGGCGTCGTCGGCATGTTCACCGTGGGGCTCGGTCTGCTGGGCGCCTCCTGTGTGGTGCTCGTGTACGCGGCGGACGCGCCCAAGGTCCTGGAGGGCTTCGGCCTGGGCGCGGCGCTGATCGCCATGTTCATGCGTGTCGGTGGCGGCATCTTCACCAAGGCCGCCGACGTCGGCGCCGACCTGGTCGGCAAGGTCGAGCAGGGCATTCCGGAGGACGACCCGCGCAATGCCGCGACCATCGCCGACAATGTGGGCGACAACGTCGGCGACTGTGCCGGTATGGCAGCCGACCTCTTCGAGTCCTACGCCGTGACGCTCGTCGCGGCGCTGATCCTCGGCAAGGCGGCGTTCGGCGACTCGGGACTGGCGTTCCCGCTGATCGTGCCCGCGATCGGGGTGGTGACCGCGATGATCGGCATCTTCGCGGTGGCCCCGCGCCGTGCCGACCGCAGCGGTATGTCCGCCATCAACCGCGGCTTCTTCGTCTCCGCGGTGATCTCGCTGGCGTTGGTCGCGGTGGCCGTGTTCGTGTATCTCCCGTCGTCGTACACCGATCTCAAGGGCATCTCCGACGCGGCCATCCGGGCCAAGGACGGGGACCCGCGGATCCTCGCGCTGGTGGCGGTGGCCATCGGCATCGTGCTCGCGGCCCTGATCCAGCAGCTGACCGGCTACTTCACCGAGACCACGCGCCGTCCGGTGCGGGACATCGGCAAGACCTCGCTGACCGGCCCCGCCACCGTGGTGCTCGCCGGCATCTCCGTGGGTCTGGAGTCGGCCGTCTACACCGCGCTGCTGATCGGGCTCGGTGTGTACGGGGCGTTCCTGCTCGGCGGTACGTCGATCATGCTCGCGCTCTTCGCGGTGGCGCTGGCCGGTACGGGCCTGCTCACCACGGTCGGCGTGATCGTCGCCATGGACACCTTCGGTCCGGTCTCCGACAACGCGCAGGGCATCGCCGAGATGTCCGGTGACGTGGTGGGCTCCGGCGCGCAGGTGCTGACCGACCTGGACGCGGTGGGCAACACCACGAAGGCGATCACCAAGGGCATCGCCATCGCCACCGCAGTCCTGGCGGCCTCGGCGCTCTTCGGCTCCTACCGCGACGCGATCACCACGGCCGCACAGGACGTGGGCGAGAAGGTCGGGAACGGCGGGCCGCTGAACCTGGTCATGGACATCTCCCAGCCCAACAACCTCGTCGGCCTCATCGTGGGCGCGGCGGTCGTCTTCCTCTTCTCGGGGCTGGCGATCAACGCGGTGTCGCGGTCCGCGGGCGCGGTGGTCTTCGAGGTGCGCCGGCAGTTCCGGGAGAAGCCCGGGATCATGAACTACACGGAGACGCCGGAGTACGGCAAGGTCGTCGACATCTGCACCAAGGACGCCCTCAGGGAGCTGGCCACACCCGGTCTGCTCGCCGTCATGGCACCCATCGCCATCGGGTTCACGCTCGGTGTGGGTGCGCTCGGCGCGTATCTGGCGGGCGCGATCGGCACCGGCACGCTGATGGCGGTGTTCCTCGCCAACTCCGGTGGTGCCTGGGACAACGCCAAGAAGCTCGTGGAGGACGGCCACCACGGCGGCAAGGGCAGCGAGGCGCATGCCGCGACGGTGATCGGCGACACGGTCGGCGACCCCTTCAAGGACACCGCGGGGCCGGCGATCAACCCGCTGCTCAAGGTGATGAACCTGGTGTCGCTGCTCATCGCACCCGCGGTGATCAAGTTCTCGTACGGCAGTGACAAGAGTCTCGCCCTGCGGATCCTGATCGCCGTACTGGCGATCCTGGTGATCGTGGTGGCGGTCTACGTCTCCAAGCGCCGCGGTATCGCCGTGGGTGACGAAGACAACGCCGAACGGGTGTCCAAGTCGGCGGATCCGGCGGTGGTTTCCTAGCCGCTTCCACAGCACCCGCACTTCGACCTGGTCAGGTACGGGTCAATGGGCGGGCGTACGGTGCTCTTCATGACGCCGTGCGCCCGCCCTGTTGTGTTCGAGCCCGCTCCGTGAGCCTTCTCTCGCCCGGTGCAAATAGCCGCAAGAGCAGAGATAAGTAATATTCAGCGTGCGGCTGTCACCCGGTTGGCGTGTATGTTCCGGGGCCGAGAGAGCCATGGAAGGGACCAACCCGGTGAACAAGAAGCTCGCGGCCGCACTGTCCGGCGGCGCGGTACTGGTAGTGGCGCTGTCGGGATGCACCAGCGGCAGCGGCGCAGTCGACGACAAGCTGGGCTCCTGGGCCAAGCAGGTGTGCGAGTCGGTGCAGCCGCAGGCCAAGAAGATCGCGGCCGCCAGCTCCGCGATCCAGAAGGAGACCTCGGACAACAGCGCGCCGGAGCAGGTCCGGAAGACCGACTCCCAGGCCTTCCGGGACATGGCCGACGCCTACAAGGCGATCGGGGCGGCCGTCGAGAGGGCGGGCGCGCCGGACGTCGACAACGGCGCGACGAAGCAGAAGAACGCGGTCAAGGAGCTCAACGACATCTCCACCGCCTACGGCGATCTGCAGAAGCAGGTGGACGGCCTCGACACCAAGGACCAGGCGAAGTTCGCCGACGGCCTCAAGGGGATCGCGACCAAGCTCGACACGCTGAGCCAGAGCGGGAACGACGCGCTCAAGGAGCTGGAGGCGGGTGACGTCGGGAAGGCGATGTCGCAGCAGGCGAGCTGCAAGTCCGCGTCCGCCTCGGCATCGCCGACGGCCGCCTGAGCGGCGCGTCGAACGCCTGCCCGCGCCACAATGGTGGCGTGAGTAACTCCAGTCCGGCCACGCTGCCGTCCACCGCCCGCGTCGATGTCACCCTGCGGCTGCGGGATGCCCTCCTCGCGGCCTCCTTCACCGCCGACGGGCTGCTCGATCTGCTCGGGGCGCCCGCGTACGCGGCGCTCGCGCGGAGCGAGACCGTGCCCGCGCTCCGGGCCACACGCGGGGACACGGCGCTGGAGTCGCTCGTACGGCTGTTCCTGCTGCAACAGCCCGTGCCGCAGGCCCGCGTGACGGGTGTGCTGCCCGTCGACGTGTGTGTGGAGGGCGGCTGGCTCGTCCGCACCGGCGGGGACGAGGTCGCCGCCACCGTGGACATCCGGCCGTACGGCGGACCCGGCGGCGAGGACTGGTTCATCGTCTCCGACCTCGGGTGCGCGGTCGGCGGTGCGGGCGGCATCGGCAGCCGGGACGAAGGAGTGGTCCTGGGGGTCGGCGGCGCCTCCACCACGCTCGCGGGCATCACCGTCCGCACCCCCGTCGGCGCCGCCCTCGACCTCGGCACCGGCTCGGGGATCCAGGCGCTGCACGCCGCCCGGCACGCCACACGGGTGACGGCGACCGACGTCAACCCGCGTGCCCTGGACATCGCCGCGCTCACGCTGGCGCTGTCCGGCGCCCCGGCTGCGGACCTGCGCCAGGGTTCGCTCTTCGAGCCGATCGAGGACGACGAGACGTTCGACCTGATCGTCTCCAACCCGCCGTTCGTGATCTCCCCCGGCGCCCGTCTCATCTATCGCGACGGCGGCATGGGCGGGGACGATCTGTGCCGCACGCTGGTCCAGCAGTCGGGGCAGCGGCTGAACGCGGGCGGGTTCGCGCAGTTCCTCGCCAACTGGCAGCACGTGGAGGGGGAGGACTGGCAGGACCGGCTGCGCTCGTGGGTACCGCGCGGCTGCGACGCCTGGATCGTGCAGCGCGAGGTCCAGGACATCACCCAGTACGCGGAGTTGTGGCTGCGGGACGCCGGTGACCACCGCGGCGACACCGCGGAGTACCAGGCGCGGTACGACGCTTGGCTGGACGAGTTCGAGGCGCGCAAGGTGCGGGCGGTCGGGTTCGGCTGGATCGCGCTGCACCGGACCGAGGCCGTCGAGCCCAGCATCACGGTCGAGGAGTGGCCGCATCCGGTCGAACAGCCGCTCGGCGACACGGTCCGCGCGCACTTCGACCGTATCGACTACCTGCGGGCGCACGACGACGCGGCGCTGCTCGCGGGGCACTTCAGGCTCGCCGCCGAGGTCGTCCAGGAGCAGGTGGGGCTGCCGGGCGCCGAGGACCCGGAGCACGTCGTACTGCGCCAGAACCGCGGGATGCGCCGTGCCACCAAGGTGGACACGGTCGGCGCGGGCTTCGCCGGTGTGTGCGACGGCACACTGAGCGCGGGACGGATCCTCGACGCCATCGCCCAACTGGTCGGCGAGGACCCGGTGTCGCTGCGCGACCGGACGCCCGCTCAGATCCGGCTGCTGGTCGAGCAGGGTTTTCTGGAGCCCGCGCGGTAGGCGCGCCCAGGGGCCAGGGCGCCTGCCGCGGCCGGCGCCTCTTCGGACGCGGATGTCTACGCGCCGCATCAACCGGGGAGGGATCGCGGTGACGAGTGGCGGTACGTCATGTCCCGTACTTGATCCGCCTGCCGTGATCGGCGGAGGGAGGAAGGGCGTCCGGAAGACGGCGCGACGGCGAGTTCCGGCCGCGTCGGACCCCGGGCGTGCGGCCGCGCGGCGCAGGCGTCGTCCGCGAAACGGTGCGCGGCCGACACGGACAGGTCCGTGCGCCGCACGTTCACCCGGGGGTCGTCCGTCGGCCGCCCGGACGTGTCAGCCTCCCGTCTTCGGGTGGCCCAGGATCGGGGAGGAACGGGACATGGAGAGCGGACCGGCGATCTTCGCGGGGACGGTGTTCGCCCTGTTCGGCGGTGGGCTGATGATCTGGACGGCGACCCGGGTGCGCCGGCGCGAATCCGTCGCCGAGGGTGTGAGTCCCGTCGCGTCCGCCGCCCTCGCGGTCCTCGCCGCGGTGGCCGCGCTCGCCGCCGGCGCCTGGTGCTTCCTGCGCCTGTGACCTGATGTTCCCGGCCGCCGGGCGCCCGCCGCCCCGGTAACCGGGGGATCACCCTCCGGACAGGACGAAAGGCCTGCTCGCCGGTCCGGGCGGCAGGAATGCCGGTAGTCGGGTTACCGTTCGAGTGGCCGTTGCGGGCTTTTCCCGTTTGACACGGGGGCGGGATGTACCGTCACACTCCGCAGCGTCACCAGCGAGTGAGCCGAAGGGACGCGCCGGTGTCGAGAGGGCGAAGGCGCTTCAGCCCCGATGGGCTGGGCGCGATCGCCCTGTCGACACCGGCCGCAGCCCCCCGGAGGCGAGCGAGCCGGACAAGAACGACCCCACCCCGGGAAGAAGGCCTGGGGAGGCCACAGCCGACCGGAGAGAAGAGCGAAGTTGTCCCCGACCAGCGAGACCGCACAGGGCGGCCGCCGACTCGTCATCGTCGAGTCGCCTGCCAAGGCGAAGACGATCAAGGGCTATCTCGGCCCCGGTTACGTCGTCGAGGCGAGCGTCGGGCACATCCGCGACCTTCCGAACGGCGCCGCGGAGGTGCCCGAGAAGTACACCGGTGAGGTGCGCCGCCTCGGTGTGGACGTCGAACACGACTTCCAGCCGATCTATGTCGTCAATGCCGACAAGAAGGCGCAGGTCAAGAAGCTCAAGGATCTGCTGCGAGACTCCGACGAGCTCTTCCTCGCCACCGATGAGGACCGCGAGGGCGAGGCCATCGCATGGCACCTCCAGGAGGTGCTGAAGCCCAAGGTCCCGGTCAAGCGGATGGTCTTCCACGAGATCACCAAGGACGCGATCCAGCAGGCCGTGCGCAATCCGCGCGAGCTGAACCAACTGCTGGTCGACGCCCAGGAGACCCGACGCATCCTCGACCGCCTCTACGGCTACGAGGTCTCGCCGGTCCTGTGGAAGAAGGTCATGCCGCGCCTGTCGGCCGGTCGCGTCCAGTCCGTCGCGACCCGGCTCGTCGTGGAGCGGGAGCGGGAGCGCATGGCGTTCCGCTCCGCCGAGTACTGGGACCTGACGGGCACCTTCGGCACCGGCCGCGCCGGCGACCCCTCCGACCCGTCGTCCCTGGTGGCACGGCTCGCGGCGGTCGACGGCAAGCGGGTCGCCCAGGGCCGTGACTTCGACTCGGTCGGCCGGCTGAAGACCGCGAACACCCTCCACCTCGACGAGCAGAACGCCCGCGCCCTGGCCGCCGCCCTGGAGAACACGCGGTTCTCGGTCCGGTCGGTCGAGTCCAAGCCGTACCGTCGCTCGCCGTACGCGCCGTTCCGTACGACGACGCTGCAGCAGGAGGCCAGCCGCAAGCTCGGCTTCGGCGCGAAGGCCACCATGCAGATCGCGCAGAAGCTGTACGAGAACGGCTTCATCACCTACATGCGTACGGACTCCACGACCCTGTCGGACACGGCGATCACCGCCGCCCGTGCCCAGGTCACCCAGCTGTACGGCGCCGACTACCTGCCCCCGCAGCCGCGCACCTACGCGGCCAAGGTCAAGAACGCACAGGAGGCGCACGAGGCGATCCGGCCCTCGGGTGATCGTTTCCGCACCCCGGCGGAGACCGGTCTGACCGGTGACCAGTTCAGGCTCTACGAGCTGATCTGGAAGCGGACCGTCGCCTCCCAGATGAAGGACGCGACCGGCAACTCGGTCACGGTGAGGATCGGCGGCACCGCGGCCGACGGCCGGGACGCCGAGTTCAGCGCGTCCGGCAAGACCATCACCTTCCACGGCTTCCTGAAGGCGTACGTCGAGGGCGCCGACGACCCGAACGCCGAGCTCGACGACCGTGAGCGCCGGCTGCCGCAGGTCGCCGAGGGCGACGCGCTGACCGCCGAGGAGATCACCGCCGACGGCCACTCGACCAAGCCCCCGGCCCGCTACACCGAGGCCTCGCTGGTCAAGGAGCTGGAGGAGCGCGAGATCGGCCGCCCGTCGACGTACGCGTCGATCATCGGCACGATCCTCGACCGCGGTTACGTGTTCAAGAAGGGCACGGCCCTGGTGCCGTCCTTCCTGTCCTTCGCCGTGGTCAACCTCCTGGAGAAGCACTTCGGACGGCTCGTCGACTACGACTTCACCGCCCGGATGGAGGACGACCTCGACCGCATCGCCCGCGGCGAGGCGCAGGCCGTGCCGTGGCTGAAGCGGTTCTACTTCGGTGAGGGCACCGGCGCGGGCGGTGCCGCCGACGCCGGCAACGGCGACGGGGACCACCTCGGCGGCCTCAAGGAACTGGTGACCGACCTGGGCGCGATCGACGCGCGCGAGGTGTCGTCGTTCCCCGTGGGACACGAGATCGTGCTGCGGGTCGGCCGGTACGGCCCGTACATCGAGCGCGGCGAGAAGGACACCGAGCAGCACCAGCGCGCCGACATCCCGGACGATCTGGCGCCGGACGAGCTGACCGTCGAGCTGGCCGAGGAACTGCTCGCCAAGCCGAGCGGGGAGCGCCCGCTGGGCACCGACCCGGCGACGGACCGGCCGATCGTGGCCAAGGCCGGCCGCTACGGCCCGTACGTCACGGAGATCCTGCCCGAGGGCACGCCGAAGACGGGCAAGAACGCGATCAAGCCGCGCACGGCCTCACTGTTCAAGTCGATGTCCCTGGACACGGTGACCCTCGAGGAGGCGCTGCAGCTGATGTCCCTGCCGCGTGTCGTCGGCGCGGACGCGGAGGGCGTGGAGATCACCGCGCAGAACGGGCGCTACGGGCCGTACCTGAAGAAGGGCACGGACTCGCGGTCGCTGCAGTCCGAGGACCAGCTCTTCACGATCACGCTGGACGAGGCGCAGGCGATCTACGCCCAGCCCAAGCAGCGTGGCCGTGCGGCCGCGAAGCCGCCGCTGAAGGAGCTGGGTGCGGACCCGGTCAGCGGCCAGCCCGTCGTCGTCAAGGACGGCCGTTTCGGGCCGTACGTCACCGACGGCGAGACCAACGCGACCCTGCGCTCCGGCGACAGCGTCGAGGCCATCACCCCGGAGCGCGGCTTCGAGCTGCTCGCGGAGAAGCGCGCCAAGGCGCCCGCCAAGAAGACGGCGAAGAAGGCCGCCGCCAAGAAGGCGCCGGCCAAGAAGACCGCGGCGAAGAAGACGGCGGCCAAGAAGACCACCGCGAAGAAGACGACGGCGAAGACGGCGGCCGCGAAGGCGACGTCGAAGAAGACCGCCGTCGCGAGGGCTGCGGCACCGGAGGACTCGGGCCAGGAGTGAGGGTGCCGTCCGGTCCGGATCAGCGGACCCGGCACCTTGCCCGGAGCCGGCGGCCGAGGCCGTCGCACCGGCTTCGCACGGCGTCCGCCCAGGCATCAGTTTGGTGTCGGGGCGGGCGTACGTTCGGGCGGCTGCCCCGGGCTGTCCGCCGCTGCCGATAGGCTGAAAGCATGACGCGAGCCGAGCAGCCAACGGCCCACCACCCGGCCCCCGACGACGCCCTCGTCGCCGACTCCCGTGAGCGCGCCGTCCGCGCTCTGCTGCGCCGGCCGCAGCTGAAGCGGTTGTGGAGTGCCCAGCTCGTCGGGGGTGTCGGCGACTTCCTCGCCCTGCTCGTCCTGGTCGCGCTCGTTCTTCAGGCGGCCATCGCCGCCGGCTCCTTCGGCGGCGGCTACCGGGGTGTGGCGTTCGCGATCGCGACCGTCTTCGGTGCGCGACTCCTCGCCACCCTGCTCTTCGGAGCCGTCCTGCTCGGCCCGCTGAGCGCGCTGACGTCCCAGGAGGGCCCCCTCGACCGTCGCTGGACCATGGTCGGAGCGGACGGACTGCGGGCGGCCCTGCTGATCGTCGCCCCGCTGTGGATCGACTGGACCCCGGACAACGCGCTTCCGGTCCTGCTGGTCACCGCCTTCCTGACCGGTGTCGGCGAGCGGTTCTGGGCCGTGTGCCGCGAGAGCGCGGCGCCCGCCCTGCTGCCCGCGCCGCCTCTGGAGGGCGCGACCGTGCGCCCGCTGCCGGACCACATGGACGCGCTGCGGCGCCTGTCGCTGCGCACGGGATTCCTGGCGGTCCCGCTGGCCGCCGCCGCACTCGTCGTCGTGTCGCTGGTGAACAACCTGCTGGGGACGGGCCTCGCCTGGTTCGACCAGCACCAGGTGGCCCTCGCCTCGTACGTGGCGGCCGGTCTGTTCGCCGCCTCCCTCTCGGTGGTCACCTCCCTCGAACTGCCCGACACCCGCACCCCGCGCCCGCGGTCGCCGCTCGAGGGCCTGCGCCTTCCCCGGACGGGCACGGGCGTCGACAAGGGCCGCACGGGCGCCGTCCCGCTGCTGGTGCTCGCCTGCTCCGCCGTCGCCGGGGCGGTCGCGGCGGTCGTCTCCGTCTGCGTCCTGCAGGCCAAGGACCTGGGCGGCGGCCCGGTGCTGTACGGCCTGCTGGTCCTCGCGCTGACCGGCGGCACCGCGGTCGGCATCCGTACGGCACCCCGCATGCTGCCGTCGCTGTCGCGGCGCCGGCTGCTCGCGCTGGCGATCGCCTTCACCGGCGTCGCGCTGCTCGCCGCCGGGCTCGTCCCGGACGTCTCCACCGTGCTGTTCATCGCGGCGCTCGCGGGCGTCGGTGCCGGTGTCGCCGCCAACACCGGGCACACGCTGCTCGACCAGGAGGCGGAGGACCACCGGCGGACGCGGACGGCCGAGCATCTGCACGCCGTGGTCCGGGTCGTCGTGGCCCTGGGCGCGCTGGTGGCCCCGGTCGTGGCGGGCGCGATCGGACCGCACCGGCTGGAGAACGGCAGGTTCGTGTTCGCGCACGGCGGTGCCTCGTTCACGCTGATGCTGGTCGGCGCGCTGCTGCTGCCCGTGGCCGCGTTCGTCCTCGCCAAGGCGGACGACCGCTCCGGAGTGCCGCTGCGGCACGACCTGCGCGATGCGCTGCGCGGCGGGGACGACCCGGTGGAGGCGCCGGGCACGGACGGCTTCTTCATCGCCCTGGAGGGCGGCGACGGCGCCGGCAAGTCCACCCAGGCCGAGGCGCTCGCCGAATGGATCCGCGGCAAGGGACACGAGGTCGTGCTGACCCGGGAGCCCGGCGCGACACCGGTCGGGAAGCGGCTGCGGTCGATCCTGCTGGACGTCTCCAGTGCCGGTCTGTCGCACCGCGCGGAGGCGCTGCTGTACGCGGCGGACCGCGCGGAGCACGTGGACACGGTCGTTCGGCCGGCCCTGGAGCGGGGCGCGGTCGTGATCTCGGACCGCTACATCGACTCGTCCGTGGCCTACCAAGGGGCGGGCCGGGATCTGTCCCCGACCGAGATCGCCCGCATCAACCGGTGGGCGACCAACGGCCTTGTGCCCCATCTGACCGTCCTGCTGGACGTGGCGCCCGAGACGGCGCGCGAGCGGTTCACCGAGGCTCCCGACCGGCTGGAGTCGGAGCCGGCCGAGTTCCACGCGCGTGTGCGCTCCGGGTTCCTCACGCTGGCCGCGGCGGACCCCGGCCGCTATCTGGTCGTCGACGCCGGGCAGGAGCCCGAGGCCGTCAGCACCGTGATCCGGCACCGGCTCGACCAGATGCTTCCGCTGTCCGAGGCCGAGGTGGCGGCCCAGGAGGAGGCGCGCAGGAAGGCCGAGGAGGAGGCCCGGCGCAGGGCCGAGGAGGAGGCCGCGCGCAAGGCCGAGGAAGAGCGGCTGGAGCGCGAGCGCAAGGAGCAGTTGGCCAAGCTGCGCGCCGAGGAGGAGGAGCGCAAGCGGCAGGAGCTGGAGGAGGCGCAGCGCCGCGAGGCCGAGCGGCAGGCGGAAGAGGCCCGGTTGCGGGCCGAGGAAGCCCGTCGCCGCGCCGAGGAGGAGCAGGCGCGGCTGCTCGCGGAGGAACAGGCGCGGGCGGCCGAGGAGGCGCGCCGGCGTGCCGAGGAGGAGCGGCGGCGCAAGCAGGCCGAGGACGAGGCGCGGCTTCGGGCCGAGGCCGACGCGCGCCGTCTGGAGAAGCAGCGCAGGGCCGAGGAGGCGCTGCTGCGTGCCGAGGAGGCACGCAGGGCCGCGTCCGAGGCGGCGGCTTCGGCCGCCACGGCGGTGTCGGGTCCGGCCGGTTCCGGTTCCGGCGGGACGGGGGGTGTCGCCTCGTCCGCTTCCGCCGAGGCCGGCGCGCCTTCCTCCACCGAGGCCTCGCCGGACAACGAGATCACGGTTCCGACGCCGATCGTGACGCCGGACGACGCTCCGGGTCGGCCGGCGGACGAGACGGCGGTGCTGCCGCGGGTGCGTCCGCGGGAGACCGAAGCGGAGACCACGGCGAAGCTGCCGAAGCCGGGCGCGGCGGACGAAACCGCGGTGCTGCCGCCGGTGGTGCCGGGCGCGGCGGACGAGACCGCGGTGCTGCCGCCGGTGGTGCCGGGCGCGGCGGACGAGACCGCGGTGCTGCCGCCCGTACGGGACGCCGACGCCGCCGATCCTTCGGACCGGGTGCCGCCGGGTTTCTTCCGCGACGAGCGTCCGGCGCCGCGACCGGACGGGGCCGAGGACCGCACGCGCGAGCTGCCGCAGATGGACGCGGGCGGCCGTCCCCAGCGCCGTTCCCGCCCGGACTGGGCGGAGGAGACGCCGCTGGACGACCTTCCGACTCTGGCGGACGAGCTGCTCGGCCCGCAGGAGGACGAGGACCGCAACGACGGCCCGGGGCGCGGACGGCGCCGCTGACACGGAGACGTCGGCGGCGTGTGCCACGGCACGGCCGCCGTTCGTCCCGGCGACGCCGCAGGCCCGCTCCCGGCAGCCGCGTCCGCGTGATGTCAGTGGCGGGCCGCACAATGGACGCCGGAAGGGCGAAGTGCGAGGGAAGGGCGGTGTCCCGTGACGGTGTGGGACGACCTGGTGGGCCAGGAGAAGGTGAGCGAGCAGCTCGACGCGGCTGCCCGTGACGCCGACGCCTTGGTCACCGCGGCCGCCGCCGACGGGCCGCTGCCCGAGGCCTCGAGGATGACGCACGCCTGGCTGTTCACGGGACCGCCCGGGGCGGGGCGCTCGCAGGCGGCGCGGGCGTTCGCCGCGGCGCTCCAGTGCGTGAGCCCGGACCGTGCGCTCGGCGGCGCTCCGGGCTGCGGCTTCTGCGACGGCTGCCACACCGCCCTGATCGGCACCCACGCGGACGTGACGACCGTCGCCGCCGTGGGTGCCCAGATCCTCGCCGCCGACATGCGTGACACGGTGCGCAAGTCGTTCACCTCGCCGGCGAACGGCCGCTGGCAGGTCATTCTGGTCGAGGACGCCGAGCGCCTGAACGAGAAGTCGGCCAACGCGGTCCTGAAGGCGGTCGAGGAGCCCGCTCCGCGGACGGTCTGGCTGCTGTGCGCCCCGTCCCTGGAGGACGTCCTGCCGACGATCCGCTCCCGCTGCCGCCATCTGAATCTGCGCACTCCCTCCGTGGAGGCGGTCGCGGACACGCTGGTGCGGCGCGACGGCATCGAGCCGGGGATCGCGTCGGCCGCCTCCCGTGCCACCCAGGGCCACGTCGACCGCGCCCGCCGGCTGGCCACGGACGAGCGGGCCCGCGCACGGCGCGCCGAGGTACTGAGGCTCCCGCTGCGGATCGACGACGTCGGAGCCTGCCTCAGAGCCGCTCAGGAGCTGGTCGACGCGGCCACGGAGGACTCCAAGGAGCTGGCGGAGGAGATCGACGTCAAGGAGACCGAGGAGCTGAAGGCAGCGCTCGGCGCGGTGCAGGGCGGCCGGATGCCGCGCGGCACCGCGGGCGTGATGAAGGAGCTGGAGGAGAAGCAGAAGCGCCGCAGGACCCGCACCCAGCGCGACAGCCTGGACCAGGCGCTCACCGATCTCACGGGCTTCTACCGCGACGTCCTCGCCCTCCAGTTCGGCTCCCGCGTGGCCCTCGCCAACACGGACACCGAGGACGCCCTGGACCGACTGGCCCGTGGCAGCACCCCGGAGTCGACATTGCGTCGTATCGAGGCGATCGCCGCGTGCCGGGACGCCCTGGACCGCAATGTGGCGCCCTTGCTGGCGGTGGAGGCGATGACGATGGCGCTGCGGGCGGGGTGAGCGAAGGCGCCGAGGGGCGGAGAGGTTCTCCGGGGGAGCGCGTCCCCGGTCATGGCGGCGGGCGCGGATCAGGGCGGCGGCGAGCCAGGGACAGGCGGAAACGGCTCGCGGCGGACCGACGCGATCACTCGTACGAAGTGCCTATTCGACCTGACGTGACCAATTGATCGCTCAGGGTTACGCTCACCAAATGCACATCAGGCGCATTCCCGGACCGTCCCGCCGTCCCCGCCCCTTCCGCCTCCTGTCGCTGCTGCGCCCCTTCCGCCCGACGCGGACGCGCGGCACCCTGCTGGCCGCCACCGCACTGCTCGTCTCGGCCTGTTCATCGGGGAGTTCGACGAGCACGTCGGCGGAGGTGGCACTGCGCGCGCTGCCGCGGTCGACGCCGTCGGCGCTCGCCCCGTACTACGCGCAGAAGCTGATCTGGCGCAGCTGCGGAGCGGCCGGGTTCGAGTGCTCCACGATGAAGGCCCCCCGCGACTACGGCAAACCCGCCTCCGGTGACGTGGAGTTGGCCGTCTCCCGTAAGAAGGCCACGGGGCAGGGCAAGCCGCTCGGCTCCCTGCTGGTGAACCCGGGCGGGCCGGGCGGGTCGGCGGTCGGCTATCTGCAGCAGTACGCCGGGATCGGCTACCCCGCGGAGATCCGGGCCCGCTACGACATGGTCGCCTTCGACCCGCGCGGTGTGGCCCGCAGCGAGCCGATCGAGTGCCTCGACGGGCCCCACATGGACGCCTACGCGCAGACCGACATGACCCCCGACGACCAGAAGGAGGAGAACCTGCTGGTCGATGCCTTCCAGCGGTTCGCGGAGGGCTGCGGCCGGCGGTCGGCGGACCTGCTGCGCCATGTCTCCACGGTCGAGGTGGCCCGCGACATGGACATCCTGCGGGCGGTGCTCGGCGACCAGAAGCTGAACTACGTCGGAGCCTCGTACGGGACGTTCCTCGGGGCGACGTACGCGGGACTGTTCCCGGAGCGGGTCGGCCGACTGGTGCTGGACGGTGCGATGGACCCGTCCCTCTCGGCGCTCCGGCTCAACGAGGACCAGACCGCGGGCTTCGAGACGGCGTTCCAGTCCTTCGCCAAGGACTGCGTACGGCAGACGAACTGCCCGCTGGGCGGACCGGGCACCCCGCCCGCACAGGTCGGCGACAACCTCAAGGCGTTCTTCAAGAAGCTCGACGCGTCCCCCGTCCCCACCGGCGACACGAGCGGCCGCAGGCTCAGCGAGGCCATCGCCACCACCGGAGTGATCGCCGCGATGTACGACCAGGCGGCCTGGCCCCAACTGCGGGTGGCGCTGACCTCGGCGATGACGAAGAACAACGGCGCCGGACTGCTCATGCTGTCGGACAGCTACTACGAGCGGGGCGCGGACGGCAAGTACGCGAACCTCATGTTCGCGAACGCGGCCGTGAACTGCTTGGACCTGCCACCGGCGTTCTCGAGCCCGCAGGACGTGGAGCGGGCGCTCCCGGCGTTCGAGAAGGCGTCACCGGTGTTCGGGGAAGGGCTGGCCTGGTCGTCGCTGAGCTGCGCGTACTGGCCGGTCAAGGCGACCGGGCAGGCACACCGCATCGAGGCCAGGGGGGCCGCGCCGATCTTGGTGGTGGGCACGACCCGCGACCCGGCGACTCCGTACCCCTGGGCGCAGTCCCTGGCCGCGCAACTCTCCTCCGGCAGGCTGCTCACCTACGAGGGTGACGGCCACACGGCCTACGGTCGTGGCAGCAAGTGCATCGAGGCGGCGGTCGACACGTATCTCCTCCGGGGCACACCACCGGAGGACGGAAAGCGCTGCTCATAGGGCTGTGGCAGACTGCTGTGCGGCGCCTGGGGGGCTTGGTCGGAGCACCCTGGGAAACTGTGTAGACTTACCGACGTTGCTGATCGCACCATAGTGCGGACAGCGCGCCGCTTTAGCTCAGATGGCCAGAGCAACGCACTCGTAATGCGTAGGTCTCGGGTTCGAATCCCGAAAGCGGCTCCACCGAACCCCAGCCCAGAGTGACTCTGAGCTGGGGTTTTTTCGTTTGATGGACGCGGTGACGACGCTGCGCACGGACGGTGCGGGTGTCGGCGGGCTCAGTTGTGGTCCCATGGGGTCCGGAGGGGGCTGATCCGGGTCTGCAGAGTCGTAGACATGTCCACGCCCAGCTCGTTCGGGTTCGGGCGGCATGCTCGTGCCGCAGTTCCCCAGCGGCGCCGCACATCGCTGTGAATCGCCGCGAGCCGGTCGCGGCGCACGGGTGTTTCTGCCCCTGTTCCGTGAAGGCGCCGGCCGAACCGGCCGCGGATGCCGTTGGTCACGGGGTTCGGTCAGTCGCTCTCCCGGTAGTTCATGAACCAGTGGGTGTCGAAATAGCGGGCCATCGTGAACCGGTGGTGCGGGTCGACGAGAATGCGGCAGACGAACTCCGCGGCCTGGCAGTCGAAGGGGACGTCCTCGCCGTCGAAGGACCGGACCACCACGGGCCAACGATCGGGGTCGTCGCCGTCGGCCCTCCAGCAGTACAGGTCCTCGTGCTCGGTGCCCGCCCAGATGAGCAGGCCGTCCTCCCTGAGATCCGGCCACGGCTCCTGGTTCAGGTCCAGATATCCGTCGAAGGCGCCCTCGCCGAACGTTTCGACCATGTGCCTGTAGTCGCTCGGCAGCGCGGTGCCGAGGCGCGACTCCACCGCCGCCCAGTCCACGTCCGGCCGCCGGGCCGGCTGTGTCCAGCCGGTGATCGCCATGAGCCGCTCCGTCCAGTCGACGTCCTCGTCCGGAGCGGCCGCCAAGGGTTTTGGCACCTCCCGGTGAGCGACCACCAGCACCGGGCGCTCGACACCCTCGGCGTCCCGCGCCGTACCCGTGCCGACCCACTGATCCCCGTACGCCCACGCCCGTATCTTCACGGCCCGGCCCTCGAAGGGGGCGAGGAGAGCCGCGCCCTTGGACTCGTCGACCGTCGGATCGGTGAAACCGTCGAGGACCAGGGTGCGCGGGGTGCCGTACCTGCTGTCGAGCAGGTCGGTCAGAGCCTGCGCGTCCAGGTCGCCGGGCAGGTACAGATGGCCGTCGCCCGGACCGAGCCGGGCCAGCAGGTCGTTGACAGTCGTTTGTGTGAGCTCCACGGCAGACAGTGAAGCGCACCGCACCGACAACCCCGGCGCCGCAGCGATGCCGAACATCAACTGCGCTCTCCGAGCGCCGACTTCGGCGGGCAGCAGGTGCTCGCCAAGTCCCGGACCGATCCGCGGTCCGCGCCTCACCCGCGGCATCCGATCGCATCCGGGCGAACCAGCGTGCCTTTCACGACGGTTGACCACGGCCACTGTCGGCCGGATGCGCTGCGGCAGCAAGTGCCCGCGGACCCGGAGGACTCGAGAGACCCGCTGGGAGGGCCGAGGTCGCGGGCGGATCGTGCCGGCCGGGAGGCGATGAACGGCCGTTCCTTCGGCGCGGATCCGGTTCAGGCGACCGGGGTGTCGTACGCCGAGCGGTTGGCGAGCACATCGTCCATATGCGCCTCGGCCCAGGCCTTGATGCCGCGCATCGTCCGGTGCAGGGAGAGACCGAGGTCGGTCAGCTCGTAGGAGACCGTGACGGGCACGGTCGGCACCACGGTGCGGGTGACCAGGCCGTCACGCTCCAAGGAGCGCAGAGTCTGAGTCAGCATCTTCTGGCTGACGCCCGCCAGCAAGCGCTGCAGTTCCGAGTAGCGCATCGACCGGGGCTCACCGGCGCAGTCGGCGCCGAACCGGTGCGAGCCGTCGCTGCCCAGTGCGGCCAGCACCAGGGTGACCCATTTGTCGGAGATCCGGTCGAGCAGCTTGCGGCTGGGACAAGCCGCCAGGAAGGCATCGTATTCGGCCTTGGCCTGCGCCTTCTTCTGGGCCTCCGTCGTTGTTGCCATCGACCGCTCCTCCTACCCGTGGGTGCCCTACGCACTCGAAAGTGCCTACTTCCCTTCAGGAAGCTACCTACCGATAGTGGCGCAAGGGGCCATTGGGCACCACTACCCGATTCAGTCCGAAAGGCGCAGGCATGAGCACCTTCTCCCCTTCGCTTCCCGGCGGCACCTGGCCACTGGGGGATCTGACCGTCACTCGCTTCGGCTACGGCGCCATGCAGCTCGCCGGTCCCGGGGTCATGGGGCCGCTTGCCGACCGGGACCGCGCACTCGCCGTCCTCCGCGAGGTCGTCGACCTCGGAATCACCCATATCGACACAAGCGACGCCTACGGGCCGCGCGTGACCAACCAGCTGATCCGTGAAGCGCTGCACCCGTACCCCGCATCGCTGCACGTCGTGACCAAGGTCGGTGCGATCCGCGACCAGCAGGGCGGCTG
This sequence comes from Streptomyces sp. HUAS TT11, assembly GCF_051553595.1. Taxonomy (NCBI): domain Bacteria; kingdom Bacillati; phylum Actinomycetota; class Actinomycetes; order Kitasatosporales; family Streptomycetaceae; genus Streptomyces; species Streptomyces sp. HUAS TT11. The sequence goes on along the minus strand of NZ_CP196184.1, from coordinate 4,300,677 downwards.
GCCGACGGCCCGGAAGCCCGAAGACCTGCGCCGCTCCGTCCAGGAGAACCTGGACAGCCTCGGCGTCGAGGTGCTCGACGTGGTCAACCTCCGGCTCGGCAACGCCGAGGGGCCCCGGCCCGGCTCGCTCGCCGAGGCGTTCGGGACGCTGGTCGAGCTCCAGCAGCAGGGTCTGATCCGGCACCTCGGTGTGAGCAACGCAACGGCGGAACAGGTCGCCGAGGCGCGGGCCATCGCGCCGATCGTGTGCGTGCAGAACATGTACAACCTCGCCTACCGCCAGGACGACGGTCTGATCGACACGCTGGCCGCAGACGGCGTCGCCTATGTGCCCTTCTTCCCGCTCGGCGGTTTCGACCCGCTGCAGTCCTCGGTGCTCTCGGCCGTGGCCGCCCGGTTGGATTCGACGCCGATGTCGGTCGCCCTGGCCTGGCTGTTGCAGCGGTCGCCGAACATCCTGCTGATCCCCGGGACGTCGTCGGCGGAGCACTTGCGCGAGAACGTCGCCGGCGCGGGACTCTCGCTCTCCGACGCGGAACTCGCCGAGCTGGACAAGATCGGCCACTAGCTTCGTGTCCCGCCGGGAACGAGCGTCGGCCGGCGGTTTTCGGGAGCGGCACGCGATCACGGCGTGGAGATCGCGCCCGGCCTGCCGTCGGTCGGGCCACGGTGAGGACGCACATCAACCGGATATCGGCGCGGAACGCAGCGACCGACCGGTCCCAGGGCGTGGGCCGGGCCTACCGGAGCACGCCACCGCCGACCGATCGGCGGCCGACGGTCGGATGCGCCGCGGGTCAGCCGCCGACCGGACAGTCCGAGCGCGGCCGCGCCAGATGGGCGAACAGGCGGTCCAGCAGGTGCCGGTCTCCCGGTAGCGAGAAGTGGTCCACGCCCGGGCTGTCGGTGAGGCCGAAGCGGTGGCAGCCCATGGCCCGCCAGGCCAGGACCGCCTCGTTGGTGATGTCCTCCTGGTTGCCGTCGCCGTCGCGGTACAGGAATCGGCCGGGCCGTGCGATCTGCCCGGCGGACAGGTTCGGCAGGCGTGCGCCCACCGTCGTGGGGAGCCCTGATCCCCGCTCCGCGTACACGTCGACGTCGGGGAAGGACCGCGCGTCGGCGAAGCGGACGAAACCGATGTAGTGGTCGGCGATCTCCCTGGCCGTCGGCATACCCGCGTCGGCGAACAGTTCCGGGTAGTCGCGCGGTGTGTAACTGCGGCCGGTCGAGGTGTCCTGGACGACGACCTCACGGTTCCCGAAGATCCTGGGGTCGGCGGCACTCATGTAGCTGGACGGCGCGCTCCGGTACAGACGTGCGCTGCTCTCGGCGTTCTCCCTGGTCGTCGGATAACCGAAGTCCTGGATGTCGAGCCCGGTGAACAGGACCGGGTACAGCAGGCCCTGTCCGGGGAAGTTGCCCGCGATCGGAGTGAACCCCTGGATGTACGTGTCCCGCCAGGCGCGCGGCATATGGGTGAGCAGGTACTGCGCGTAGAGCGGTCCGTTCGAGTGGCCGACCAGGTGGACCGGCCGGTTGCCGTTGTCCCGGTAGGTCTTCTCGACGAGTTCCCGCGTCCGCTGCAGAAAGCCGCCCATGTCCGGGGTGAGCCGGGAGTCGTAGCCGGCGACGCGGATGTCGGTGTTCCGGCGGTAGCCGTGGGCCTCCAGTGCCCGGTAGAGCGGCTCGTAGAACGGTGCGCTGTCCGTCCTGCCGTAGTCGAGGAGCCGTACGCCGACCCCGGGCGCGTTCGTGAAGCGTGACGCCATCGGTTTCGAGGGGTTCGTGTCGTAGCGCAGTGTCAGCAGCCTGTCCCGGCAGACCTGGCTGAACAATCCGCTCGGGTGATCGTTGCGGTACCAGTCCTCGAAGCTGCCCGACCGGGGGCATCCCGCCGCCGCCGTCTGGTGATCGACGACGACTTCGAGCCTGGTCAGATGAAACGCGGGAAACAGCACGACGGGTGTCCTGCCGGGCGGGGACGCACCGGCGGTGCCGGGAGACACGGTCAGCACGACCAGCGCGGCGATCACGATCCGAAGCCAGGACACCTGACGCATCCGACACCGTCCCCTCGCGGTCGTGTTCGCCGCTTCCCGCGGAGTCACTGCGGCGCACCGCGGACAGGGGACTCCCGTCCGCGCCACGACCGGCGAGCGAGCGGGCCCGCCCCACCCGGACATACGGGCGGTCACCGACGGTGGCGAGTCGTCACACCAGTGTGACCGCCGCCCCGGCCGACCGCCATCCGGGCCCGTGGGCCCGGACGGTGACGGGGGTGCCTGTCCGCGCCCGCCGCGGCGCTAGCGGGACGCCATGCGCTGCCGTACGGCCTCGTAGGTGAAGAGGGCGGCCGACACCGCCACGTTGAGCGAGTCCACCTGACCGAACATCGGGATCTTCGCCTTGGTGTGGCGGCCCGCCAGCCACTGGTCCGACAGGCCGTACTTCTCGCTGCCGACGAGGATCGCCGTGGGCCCGGTCATGTCGACGTCCGCCATCATGAGGTCCGTGTCGGGGGTCGTGGCGACGACGTTCACCGAGTGCTCGGCGAGCCAGCGCACGACGTCCTCCGACTCGGCCGAGGCGATCGGGACGGCGAAGACGGTGCCCTTGCTGGCCCGGATCACGTTGGGATTGCCCCAGTCCGTCACGGGGTTGGCCGAGATGACGGCGGTCACGCCCGCCGCGTCCGCGGTGCGCAGCATCGAGCCGAGGTTGCCCGGCTTCTCGACGCTCTCGCAGATGAGGAAGAGGGCGCGGTCGTCGACCTCGATACGGGACAGATCGGTCTCGATGTCCGGTACGACGGCGAGCCAGCCGTCCGGACCCTCCCGGTAGGCGGCCTTGTCGAAGGCCTGCCGGCTGAGGCTGAACAGGGCGGATCCGCGCTCGGCCGCCCGGGCCGCGACGTCGCGCGGGTCGGACCCGCCGGTCAGTGCGGGGCAGAAATACAGCTCACGGGGACGGACGCCGGCCCGCAGGGCGAGATCCAGTTCCTCATAACCCTCCACGAGGGTCACTCCGGAATTCTGCCTGTTCCGCCGACGGCGGAGGGCGGCGAGTTCCTTTACATGAGGGTTGCTCGGGCTGGAGATTTCCTTGGGCGAACCAACCCGCGGGATGGACGGCATCGGCGGTGGGAATCACGGCGCCTTTCCGGCCCCGATCCTCCGCCCCCTTTCTCGGGTTTCCTGTGTACTGCGCGTGGTCGTGGCCAGGGTACCGGACCCGTCGGAGGCCTGCTCCGCGCCGGTCAACCGGGCTTCCGGCCGGGCCGCTTGCGGCGGGCGCGGCCGCAAGGCGGTCCGGCCCGGGGCGAATTCCGCCGGCCGGGCTCGCGAAGCGGGTCGGTCGCATTCGCCGGGGAATTCATCGATTCCCGTTCCGGGCGGCGTACCGGAACAGGGGCGGAATGCGGGACCTGCGGAGACGGTGGTGGGACGGGAATGCGGACCGCTGCGGCCGCGCGCCGGCCCCCGCCTCAGGCGCTGCGGACCGTCCTGCGCCTTCCCGGGGCGCCTCGAGAAGTCTGCCGCACTGGAACCGGTCGGTGCGGCGCCACGGGGCTCATGGAGGCACGGCGGTGTGTGCGGCGAAAGACGGGCGCGTTCCGTGGTGACAGGGATGGCGCGAACCCGTACTCGTACCTGAAAATCATCCAGGGCGAGGAGAACCGGCGTCCTTGAGGCGTCCTCTTGGTTAACGGTTAGCATCACGCCACAGTCGTCGGCCGGGATGGGGAGGGTGTCGTGTCGCAGGCGGATCGGGAGCCGGGACCTCGTGTCGCGGTCGCCGTCGTGACCATGGGCAACAGGCCCACCGAGGTCGACGCCCTCCTCACGTCCGTGGCCAAGCAGGACCTGGCCCCCACCCGCATCGTCGTCGTCGGCAACGGCTGCCCTCTTCCCGAGTTCGCCGAACGGCTCGCCCTGCCCGGTGAGGTCACCTGTGTGGAGGTCGACGAGAACCTCGGCTGCCCCGGCGGCCGCAACGTGGCCCTCGCCCGGCTGCGGGAGTTCGGGGACGTCGACGTCGTGGTGGAACTCGACGACGACGGGTTGCTCGTCGACGCCGACGTACTGCGCCGGGTACGGGATCTGTACGCCGCCGAGCCCAGGCTCGGCATCGTCGGGTTCCGCATCGCCGACGAGCACGGTGAGACCCAGCGGCGGCACGTGCCGCGGGTGGGGGCCGCCGACCCGCTGCGCGGCGGTCCGGTGACCGGGTTTCTCGGCGGCGGCCACGCCCTGTCGATGGCGATGCTCGCGGAGACCGGCGACTGGCCCGCGGAGTTCTTCTTCGCACACGAGGAGACGGACCTCGCATGGCGGGCCGTCGACGGCGGCTGGACCGTGCTGTACGCGCCCGAACTGCTGCTCCAGCACCCGAAGACCTCGCCCGCGCGGCACGCCATCTACTACCGGGTGACGGCACGCAACCGCGTATGGCTCGTGCGCCGGCGGCTGCCCCTCCCGCTCGTCCCCGTCCACCTCGGTGTGTGGATCGCGGTGACGCTGCTGAGGACCCGGTCCGTCGCCGGGCTGAGGGCGTGGTTCGGCGGATTCGTGGAGGGTGTGCGGGCCTCGGCGGGGGAGCGGCGCCCGATGCGGTGGCGCACGGTGTGGCGGCTCACCAGGCTCGGCCGACCGCCGGTGATCTAGCGGGCCGGGGACGGCGAAGAGCCCGGTCGTCACCTCCGCCGACCGGGCCCTTGCATGGTCCCGGATCCGGCCACGGCGGCGACACTCCCCCGAGCTACGCGTCAACGCGCGCACCGTCGGGCCAGATCCGTTGAAGGGATCACATCAGGCCACGCCAACGGATCGCTAACATGTGCCCAACGGCTGCTGAGGCCGTGAGCCGGACGGTTTCCGCAGGAGTCGCGTGCCGGACGGCTGGAACCCGTCGTATGCGGATGTGAAGTCCGTGAAGTCGACGACGGACCGCGGCCGTCGGGCCGCGTGAAGAGGCGGCACGTGGCGGTCGTGCCGCAAGGTGACGCAGGCGCGGCGCTCCGGCCGCGCGGAAGGGCAGCGGAGCGGCTATGCGGTACGAGCTCCGGTTCGGGCTGCTGGGTCCGCCTGTCGTGTACGAGGCCGACGGTGGGATCCGGCTGATCGGCAGTGCCAAGGCACGGGCCCTCCTGGTGGCGTTGCTGCTGGAACCGGGCCGGGTCGTCTCGGTCGACGCGCTCAAGGACGCCTTGTGGGGCGGGGCGCCGCCGGCCTCGGCGCAGGCGTCCTTGCAGAACCACGTCACCCGGCTGCGCCGCCTCCTCGGCGACGACGGCGCCGAGCGTCTGCGCGCCGTGGCCCCCGGTTACCGTCTGCGGGTCGAGGACGGGGAGTTGGACGTCCGCGTCTTCGAGGACCGCATCGCCGCGGCGCGCACCGCACACGCGGAGGGCGACTGGGAACGCACCGTCGGCGAGGCGACGGCCGCGCTCGTGCTCTGGCGTGGAGCCCCGCTCTGCGGCCTGCCGCTGGAGGCCGGTGGGCGTGCGCTGGTGCGGCGCCTGACGGAGGCGCGGCTGCTCGCCCTGGAATGGCGCTGCGAGGCCGAGTTGCATGTCGGGGGCGCCCGGCTCGGCGGTCTGGTGCCGGTGTTGACCGCTCTGGTCGCCGAGCATCCGCTGCGGGAGGGTTTCCACCGGTTGCTGATGCTCGTCCTGCATCGCACCGGCCGCCCGGCCGAGGCCCTGGCCGTCCACCGGGACCTGCGCGGACGCCTCATCGAGGAACTGGGTGTCGAACCGGGCGCCGCGGTGCGCGAGGCCCATCTCGAGATACTCCGGGACGACGGTGCCGGAGCCCGGAGCCGAAGGGGCGCCGCCGAGGCTGCGCTCTCCGGCGGCGGACGGCCGGAGCGCACGGAGGCGGGCGACGCGGGTCGCGCGGCGGAGGGCGGGACGGCCGCGCTCGACGGGTCCGGGGGCGGTACGGGCGGCGGAACAGGGGACGGTGCGGACGGCGCTCGTGCACCGGCCGGCCATCCCGCGAACGCCCGGCCCGGCCCACCCGTACCCCGCCCCGCCCAACTGCCGGGCCCACCCGCCCATTTCATCGGACGGGACGTCCTGGCCGAGGAACTCCTGCGGCTCCTCGGGGCGGAACGCGGTGCGCCGCGGGTCGCCGTGCTCAGCGGTATGGCCGGAGTCGGCAAGAGCGCACTCGCCCTGCATGTCGCGCACGGCCTGCGGGAACGTTTCGCCGACGGTCAGCTCTATGTCGATCTGCATGGCGCGACCCCCGGCAGGGTTCCGCTCACCCCGGAGCAGGCACTCACGGCACTGCTGCGCGACCTCGGAGTCGAGCCGCGCCGCATCCCCGAACACCCCGACGCCGCAGCGGCGCTGCTCCGTTCGCTCCTCGCGCCCACCCGCACCCTGATGGTGCTGGACGACGCGGCGAACGCCGCCCAGGTGCGCCTGCTGCTGCCCGGCGGCCCGGGCTGCGCGGTGATCGTCACCGGCCGCTCCCCGCTCACCGCGCTCGACGGCGCGCACCGGTTTCCGCTCACGCCCCTGTCCGACGAGGAGAGCGCTGCGCTCCTCCGCGCGGTCTCGGGCCGGGACGGGCTGGACGCCGGGCATCCGCTCGTCGAACTCGCGGGCCGGCTGCCGCTCGCCCTCCGTGTCGTCGCGGCGCGCCTCGCCGCCCGCCGTGCGCTCACCCCGGACGTCCTGGCCGGTCAACTGGCCGCCACCGAAGGGCGGCTGCACCACCTGGAGTACGACGATCTGAGCGTCCGCAGTTCGCTCGCCGTCGCCCACGACGCACTGCGCGCCTCCGACCGGGAGGCCGACCGGGACGCGGCACGTGCCCTCGGCCGTATCGGCGTCCTCGACCTCCCCGGCTACGGGGCACCCCTGCTCGCCCACCTCCTCGGTACGGACGAACGCCGTGCCGAGGCCGCCCTCGACCGGCTCGTCGACGTCGCGCTGCTGGAGGAGACCGCGTACGGGCGGTACACGCCGCACGACCTCGTCCGGGATTTCGCCCGTGAGACCGCGAGGCGCGAGGGTGCCGCGGAGACGGACCGCCTCGCCGCCGATCGCGCCCTGCGCTGGTACAGCGCCGTGGCCGCACGGGCCTTCGAGGCCGTCGTCGCGCCGGGCGCGGAGCGCGAGGACCGGCTCCGGGAGACACCGTCACAGCCCGGGACGCACCGCGCGGACGTGGCCGCCGTCGCCGCCTTCGGCTCCGCGCAGGCCGCCACCGACTGGCTCGGCCTGGAACTGGAGAACATGGTCGCGCTCGTGGAGCGCCACGCCGACACCTCCGCCCATGTGCCCCTGCTCGTCCGCAGGCTGGCCTCGCACCTCCAACGCCGCGGGCGGGTGACGGAGCTGGAGGTTCTGGTGCGGGCCGCGCTGCGCGGCGCACGCCGGCTGGTGGACGCGCCCGCGGAGGCCTACGCGCTGGTGGACCTGGCGGGGCTGCACTTCCTGAAGGGCCACGGGAACGACGCCCTGGCCCTGCTGGACGAGGCGCTGGAGATCTGGCGGCGGCTCGACCACCTGTCCTGCCTGTGCCGCGGCCTGAACAACCGGGCGCTGCTCCTGGAGAGCCTCGGCCGCTACGAGGAGACCGGCGAGGCACTGCGGCAGTGCCTGGAGTACACGCGGGTGCTGAACGACCCGATGCAGGAGGCCATCACCTACAGCAACCTCGGCAACCTCTACGAGCACACGGATCCGCGGGCCGCCATCGGACATCACCGCCGCAGCCTGGAGATCGGTGAGCGGATCGGGCACGTCGTCGTCCGCCACTCCGCGCACTGCAACATCGGTTTCGCCCATCTCACCCTCGGTGAACCGGACGCCGCCCTGCCGCACTTCGAGGAGAGTCTGCGGGTGCTCGGCGGGCACGGGCACTGGCAGGGCGAGTCGCAGACCCGGCTCGGGCTGGTGCGGGCGCTGCGCGGGCGGGGGGATGCGGACCGGGCCACGCACGAGTGCGAGGCGCTGCTGGCGCTCGCCGCCCGTCATGGCGACTGCTACACCGAGGGGCTCGCGCTCCACCAGCGCGGTCTGCTTCTCCGGGCGGAGGGCGACGCCGAGGAGGCCCGCCGGCAGTGGGAGACCGCTCTCGCCGCGCTGGACGGCACGGACAGTCCGGTGGCCGGGGAGCTCAGGGAACTGCTGGCGGAGGGCTGAGCCGAGCGGGAAGGCGGAACGACCCGCAGGTCGTGCGCGGGCGGCGGATCACCCCCGGTCCTGCGCGCCACGTCATTTCGCCTCCGCGTAGCACTCGACGACGCCCGTCGTGAACGGAATGCGAACCGGCGTCTCGCCGAACGTCAGCCGCATCGCCAGGTCCGACGCCTCCTGGATCGCCGCCACCACCGTGTCCGCCTCCTCGGCCGGGCAGTGCACGATGACCTCGTCGTGCTGGAAGAAGACCAGCTCCGCGGCCAGGCCCGCACAGGCGCGGCGCAGCGCGGCGAGCATCAGCAGGGCCCAGTCCGCCGCGCTGCCCTGGACCACGAAGTTGCGCGCGAAGCGGCCGCGGGCACGGGAGTTGGTGGAGGCGTATCCCGGCATCCACTGCTGGGTCTCCTCGGCCGCCGAAGGGCCGTCCTCCTGCGGAATGCCCGCCTCCTCCGTCGCGTCGTCCGAGGCACCGGCGGCCGGCGGTGAGGTGCGCCCGAGCCAGGTGCGGACGAGGCGGCCCTCCTCGCCCTCGCGTGCCGCGTCGTCGACGTACGCGACGGCTTTCGGGAAACGGCGGCGCAAAGCGGCGAGGTTCTTCAGGCCGTCCCCCGAGGTCTGGCCGTAGATCGCGCCCAGAACGGCGATCTTGGCCTGGGCGCGGTCACCGGAGAAGGCCCGGTCGGACACCGACTGGTACAGGTCGTCGTCGCGGCCCGCCACCTCCATGAACGCCGGGTCGCGCGAAATGGCGGCCAGGACGCGCGGCTCCATCTGGGCGGCGTCGGCCACGACCAGCCGCCAGCCCGGATCGGCGACCACGGCACGTCGGATGATCTTGGGGATCTGCAGGGCGCCGCCGCCGTTGGTGACCCAGCGGCCGGTGACCGTGCCGCCCGGCAGGTACTCGGGGCGGAAGCGGCCGTCGCGCACCCAGTCCTGCAGCCACGACCAGCCGTGGGCGACCCAGATGCGGTACAGCTTCTTGTACTCGAGCAGGGGCTTCACGGCGGGATGGTCGACCGACTCGATCTCCCAGCGGCGGGTGGACCGCACCCGGATGCCGGCCTGGCCGAAGGCCTTGACGACGTCATGGGGCAGGTCGGGCCGGACGCGGCGGCCGAAGGCGGCCGAGACCTCGTCGGCCAGCTCGGCCAGCCGCCGGGGCTCGCCGCCGCCCGCGTACCGCTCGCCGAGCAGGTCGTGCAGCAGCTCGCGGTGGACGTCCGCGCTCCACGGCAGCCCGGACCGGTTCATCTCACCGGCCACCAGCATGCCGGCCGACTCGGCGGCGATGAGCAGGCGCATGCGGTCGGGACGAGCGGTGGACTCGTGCCGGCGCAGCTGGTCCGCGTACACCTCGACGAGGTCCCGGAGCGGGACGTGCACGGGGCTGGGCTCGAAGAGCGAGGACTGCGAGCCGGGCTCGGCGGACCGCGGCGGCGGGTCCGGCGGTACGGGGCCGCCGCGCAGCCGGGCCAGCGCGGCGGCCGCCGACCGGGGCTCGCCGAGACGCCCCTCGTGGCCCAGGAGGAGGGTCTCGGCGGCCTCGACGTCATAGCACCGGTCGACCCGCACCCCCGTGGCGAGCAGACGCGGCTGGACGTCGGCGGTGGACCGCCACACCCACCGGGTGACCTCCGGCCGTGCCCGGACGGCCTCGACGAGATCCCCCTCCCTGACCACCGGCCCGGCGAGCAGCCCGTCCGGGCCGAGGGCGGCGACCTCCGCGCCACCGTCCTCGGCCGGAGCGAGAGCCCAGCGCCCGGTCATGCTGCGAAGTGTGGCAGGGGGGTCTGACATCGGCCCGGACGTGCCGGCCGGGTGGCTCAGTCCTCTTGTGAGAGCTGCTTGCGGATGTCGTCCAGGGCCTTGAGCACGTGAGCCTCCGTCGCGTCCTTGCCGATGCCGAGGCCGGTCAGCGGGCCTTCGCCGTTCTCCTGCTCGAGGAGCGCGAGGAGGATGTGCTCGGTGCCGATGTAGTTGTGACCCAGGCGCAGCGCCTCCCTGAAGGTGAGTTCGAGGGCCTTCTTCGCGGCGGGCGAGTAGGGAACGAGTTCGGGGGCGTCCTCGGCGCGGGGCGGCAGGGCGGCGGTCGCCGCCTCGAGCACCGCGTCCAGCGAGACCCCCTGGGCGGCGATCGCCTTCGCGGCGAGCGCCTCCGGCTCGGCGAGGAGCCCGAGGACGAGGTGCTCGGGGACGGTCTCGGCGTTGCCGGCGGACTTCGCGTGATTGTGCGCGGTGATGACCACGTTGCGCGCGCGGACGGTGTACCGGCTGAACCCCTGGTTGGGGTCGAGGTCCGCGGACTCCTTGGGCACGAAGCGCTTCTGGGCCGCCTGCCGGGTGACGCCCATGCTCTTGCCGATGTCGGTCCAGGACGCGCCCGAACGCCGGGCCTGGTCCACGAAGTGGCCGATCAGATGGTCGGCCACGTCGCCGAGGTGCTCCGCGGCGATCACCGCGTCCTGAAGCTGGTCGAGTGCGTCCGTGTGGACCTTCTTGATGGCTTCGATGAGGTCGTCGAGACGCAGGTTCGCTGAGGTGTACGGCTTCTCCGTCATGTGTCAACCGTAGGTTGACACTCGGGGAGTGTCAACCTACGGTTGACACCTGCCTGTGGCGTGCGGACGGGGGAGGGGAGGGCGGCGTGCTCGGCTGCGCCTCGTGTCACGATCGAACGCGTGAGTACGACGACCACCGTGGACCGCGCCTTCCGGACCGCCCTCTACGACGACACCGACGCGGCCCTCGACACCGGTGCCTCGCTGCTCGCCGCCGATCCCGGAGCCGACGCCGAACTCGTCCGGCGCGGCGAGCAGTTCGTGGCCGCGGCATGGCGGCGGGGCTGGCAGCCGGCCGATGTCGTACGCATCGTGCGCCGCGAACTCGACGCCCCTCATGTGCGCCTCGTGTCGGCGCTGATCCTCGGGGAGGCCGGCGAGCGGACGCCCCCCGGCCCGCGCTGGGCCGCACAGTTGCGCGACCTCGATGCGGAGCCCTCGGGGACTCCCGACCGCTTCTCGCACGCCACCGCGGTTCTTGAGCTGTACCGCCTGCTCCTGCGGCTGCCCGCCCTCGAACAGCTCGAGGCACCCGGGCAGGAGGCCGCCCCGCAGCAGCCGGAGTCACGCATGCTCGCCCGCGTCCGCGCCCTGCTCGCCAAGGCGGAGGCGACCGGGTACCCCGAGGAGGCCGAGGCGCTCAGCGCCAAGGCGCAGGAGCTGATGGCGCGGCACAGCATCGACGAGGCGCTGCTCGCGGCCCGTACGCACCCCGGGGACGCCCCCGGCGCCTGCCGTATCGGGGTCGAGCCGCCCTACGAGACGGCCAAGGCGGTGCTCCTCGACGCCGTGGCGACCGCGAACCGCTGCCGGGCCGTGTGGCACGAGGCCCTGGGCTTTTCCACCGTCATCGGCTTCGAACCGGACCTGGAGGCCGTCGAACTGCTCTACACCTCGCTGCTCGTGCAGGCCATCGGTGCGATGACGAAGGCGGAGGCGGCGCAGCGCAAGGGCGGCCGGAAGCGTACGAAGACGTTCCGGCAGTCGTTCCTGGCCGCGTATGCGCACCGCATCGGCGACCGGCTCCGGGCCGCGGCCGAGGGGCAGGTCGCGCAGAGCGAGGGTGATCTCCTGCCCGTGCTCGTGGCCCGGGACGTGGCCGTCGCCGACCGGATGGAGCGGATGTTCCCGGAGACGGTCACCACGCGGCTGCGCGGCGTCGGCGACGCGGCCGGATGGGAGCAGGGGGCCGCGGCCGCCGACCGGGCGCAGGTGGCGGGACGGCCCCGGCTCCCCTGAGACCGGGTCAGTCCCCCGCGACCTGCACGGCGCTCACCGAGGCGTCCGGGGTCTTCGCGCCCTTCAGCGCCACGTCGCCGTACGACCACGGGTGGCTGCCCGCGTCGCCCGCGCCCGAAACGTCGATCTTCACGGTCTTGGCCGGGGCGCTGCCGGATCCGCCGTCACCGCGGACGTACGTGATGGTGAAGGTCGCCGTCTCGTCCTTCTGCAGCGTCACTCCGGCCGGCTTCGCGCCCTCCTCGCCGGGCACGGTCCAGGCGGAGTCGCCGTCGCGCAACTCGATGGCGGGGAAGCCCTTCAGAGTGCACTGCTTGCTGTCGCGGTTCGTGAGGGTGACCGGGACGTTGCCGGTGTCGCCGGGGCTGGTGGCGGCATTGCCGGGACCGACCTCGACGCCGATACGGCAGGCGGCGGGGTCGGCTTCCTTGCCGCCGTCCCCGCCGCTGCCGCAGGCGGTCAGAGCCAGGGCCGTGGTGAAGGCGGCGGCGGAGAGGCGGACGTGGAGGGTGCGCATGAAGGTCCTCTGGGTCGTGACGATGTGCATGGATCATCACGCAGTCGGGCGGAGCGGGGTTGCGCGCCCCCGTCGCCGTGTGTGCACCCGGTCCCGGATCCCGCGGCCCGTCGCGCGAAGCTGGAGGTCAGGATCCCAGACTCGCCGTCGGCAGTCCGCTCGGCAGCGTGCCGCCCTCGGCCTTCATGAAGGTCTCCGCGCCGATGCCGCCCTGCCAGGTCACCTTCATGTTCCGCGAGTCGAGCGAGTCGACCGTCCCGGTCCCGCGGTCGTCGCTGCCGTCGGTGCACTTGAGGTGGATCGTCTGCTTGCCCGACTCCCCGCCCGCCACACCCGTGCAGACGGTGCCGCCCGTCGCGAAGAGCCCCGCCTGCTTGCCGGTGATCACCAGGGCCACGGCCTTGCCGCCCGTCGTGGCCAGCCAGCTGCCCTCCAGCTTCCCGGCCGCGGCGCCCGGTGTGCCGGAGTCCCCGCCGGTGTCCGCCGTGGCCCCGGACGCGCTCGGCGTGGACGCCGCACCGCTCGCGGAGTCGCTGCCCCCGGAGTCGCCGCTGCAGCCGGTCAGCACGAGCGCGGCCGCGAGACCCGCGGCGGCCGTCAGTGCGATGCGCGCCTGCCGGCGCGTGACATGCGTCGCTGTCACTGGAGTCTCCCAGGGTGCCGGGTTGCCGATGAGGTCATGGGGACGATCGCAGCAAGCTACCAGGAGGGCCTGAGGGCGCCGGGGAGACGCCGGGCGTGCGGTTGCTCACGCGGGCCGACCCGGCACGGGCCGAAGTTGGGGACGCCGTCGTGCGGCCCGCTCCTCCGGTTCCGCTCCGGACGGCCCGGTCCCCGCGCCCCTGCCTGCACGACTGCCGCCGGGCGGAGAGACACGCCGGCCCTCCCGTGATCGACAGCCGATGATCCCCGCGCGGTTCGGCATGGCGCGCGGCCTGCCGCGCGACAGGCGCCCCGATGCATCCCGATCGTCGCGATCCACGCATTCTTCGCCGTACCGGTCCCTGGTCTCCTCGGATCTTCACGTCAGGGTCACGGGCCCGGACCGCTGCGGGCGTCCGTTCACGCCTTCCGGGGACCACCGTGCCGCGACGGCCGTGCGACGCCGTGATGAGTAGGGGATTTCCTACGCTTGACGGGTAGGGAATCGCCTACCTATGGTGGCCGCATGACCGTCACACACGCTTCTTTCGTCACTCTTCCCGTCGCCGACCAGGACCGCGCCCTGCGCTTCTACACGGAGATCCTGGGCTTCGAGGTCTCCGCCGATCTGGACCTGCCGCAGGGGCGGTGGCTTCAGGTCGCTCCCCGGGGTGCGCAGACCGTCTTCACGCTCTCCGGTCCCGGGATGGGCGATTTCGAGCCCGGCTCGACCCGGGGGATCATGTTGGTCACGACCGATGTCGACGCCGACTGCGCACGGCTGGCCGGGGCGGGGGTGTCCGTGCAGGGCCCGGACGACCTCCCGTGGGGCCGGATGGCGTCCTTCCAGGACCCCGACGGCAACGGTCTGATGCTGCTGACGGAGGCACAGGGATAGGGAGTCCGGCATGACCACGACCGGGGCCGGGGCGGACACCGCCGCCGAGGACCGCGTCTTCGCCGCGCTCGCCAACGGCACACGCCGCGAGGTGCTGCGGCTGTTGCGCGACGAGGGACCGCAGCCCGTCCAGGCCCTGGCCGACCGCTTCGACATGCGACGCCCGAGCCTCTCGGAACACCTCAAGGTGCTCCGGGAGGCCGGCCTCGTCTCCGAGCAGCGCTCGGGCCGGCAGCGCATCTACCGCCTGGAGGCGGCCCCGCTCGCCGAGGTGCAGGACTGGCTCCATCCGTACGAGCGGTTCTGGCGGCAGCGACTGCGGGGGCTCGGCGAGTTGCTCGACCGTATGCCGGACGATGACCGGCCATGAGCACCGCGCCCGGAGACGACCTCACCACGATCCGCGTCGACCAGTTCCTGCCGCATCCGCCGGCCAAGGTCTGGCGTGCCCTCACCGAGCCCGGACTGCTGGCCCAGTGGCAGATGCCGGGCTCCGAGAACTTCCGGCTCGAAGTGGGGCACCGCTACACGATGACCTCCGTGCCGCGGCCCAACACCAGGTTCTCCGGCACCGTCGACGTGCAGGTTCTCGCCTATGAGCCCGAGCGGATGCTGCGTGTGGGGTGGGCCGACGCGGACCCCGCCAATCCCGCGGACTGGACCATCACATGGACATTGGAACAGGAAGGCCGCGGGACGCGTCTCTTCCTAGTGCATGAAGGGTTCGACCCGGACGACCCGGCACAGATGACAGCGCGGACGATCATGCACGGGGGCTGGAGATCGCATGTAATGCGGGCTCTGGGGCAGACGCTTGACCGACTGTAGTCAGGCCGCAGTCAGGCAGTAGTCAAGGGACTGTAAAAGCTGTAACCGCAGGAACACCCCCCGTGCACGTGCATCTGCGCATGCAGCTGCATGTGAACGGAGTTATGATCCGGGGCAGTTGACAGTTGACCACTGCATCAATGGCCACACCAGCCAAATGCACCGTTCGGGGAGCGACCTGTGGACCACGACGTGTACGACGTGTACAACGGCATGGCTGCCGCGGAGCTGAGCGGAGTGGCCTGGCAGAAGAGCCGGCACAGCAACTCGCAGGGGTCGTGCGTGGAGTTCGCCCGGCTGCCGGGGGGAGACGTGGCGGTACGGAACTCGCGTTTCCCCGACGGCCCCGCCCTGGTCTACACCCGTGCGGAGATCGAGGCGATGCTGCTGGGCGTGAAGGACGGCGAGTTCGACCATCTGATCGCCTGACTGGCCCGGCCGGGTCGGGGTGAAAGCGTCCGGCCCGCGGTGCACCGATGTGCCACGGGCCGCAACACGCGTAGAACCGCGACCTCAGAAAAGGGCCGTGGCTTTCACTCGGCGCACACCGGGCCGGCCGGCAGCAGGAAGAGCGCCCAGACCACCTTGCCGCTCAGCGTGCCCGCCAGCGGATGCCAGCCCCAGCTGTCGGCGAACGAGTCGACCAGGAACAGCCCGCGGCCGGACTCCGCCGAGAAGTCGTCCGAGTCGCCCGCGACCGGACCGTCGTGACTGGGATCGCGCACGGCGCACACCAGGCGCGAGGTCCAGCGCATCAGATGCAGCCGCACCGGTGCGTCCTGTTCGCCCCCGTCCCGCGCCGGCGAGGGCAGCGCATGCCGCAGCGCATTGGTCACGAGTTCGGAGACCACGAGGCAGACGTCGTCGAACCGATCGCCCACATCCCACTGGCCGAGGGTCTTGCGGGTGAACTGCCGTGCTTCGCGTACGGCTTCGAGGCGGGCGGGAAGAGCGCAGGAGGCGGAGTTGGACACGGCCGCGGGGTCGAGCGGCGGAAGTCCCTGCCGTAAGGGCTCGAGCATGGTCGATCTATTCGTCCCCATGCGAGGCACTCCCGAGTGTTCGCGGTCGTGGCGATGCAGCGGTGGCGCGGGACCATGGTTTCGGATGAGCCAGGCAGATGCAAGGGCAGATGCACGTGCACGCGCCGGAATTGGTGGTTCCCGTACCGCTTTCTGCTTGTTTCTTCTGACACTTTCTTGCCGCCCGCTCGCCACCTCCCTATGCCTGCCTGCGGATTCCCTTCGGCTGCTTTCCGTTTCTGTAACCGTACGAGTACTGCTCGAAGTGTTTTAGTGGCAGACTTCGCGATCTGAAGGACGGTTGGGGAGGCTGACGAACGTGAGCGCTGGGGACTCGAGCGGGTCGGTGGTGCGGCGCATTCTGCTGGGATCCCATCTCCGGCGTCTGCGGGAGGCGCGCGGCATCACCAGGGAGCAGGCCGGCTACTCGATCCGGGCCTCGGAGTCGAAGATCAGCCGCATGGAGTTGGGACGGGTGAGCTTCAAGACACGCGATGTCGGGGATCTGTTGACGTTGTACGGGATCACCGACGAGGCCGAACGAACGTCCCTGCTGTCGCTGGCCAAGGAGGCCAACGTCGCCGGATGGTGGCACAGTTACTCGGACGTTCTGCCGAACTGGTTCCCGACGTACGTGGGGCTCGAGGGGGCAGCCCATCTGATCCGGTCCTACGAGGTCCAGTTCGTGCACGGCCTGCTCCAGACCGAGGCGTACGCCCACGCGGTCGTCGCCCGTGGCATGAAGGGCGCGAGCGTCGCGGACATCGACCGGCGGGTGGCGCTGCGGCTGGAGCGCCAGAAGTACCTCGTCGCGGAGAACGCCCCGGAGTTCCACGTGGTGCTCGACGAGGCCGCGCTGCGCCGGCCCTACGGCGACCGGCAGGTGATGCGGGGCCAGCTCCAGCATCTGATCGACATCTCGGAACACCCGAACGTACGGCTTCAGGTCATGCCGTTCAGCTTCGGCGGGCACTCCGGTGAGAGCGGCTCCTTCACGATTCTGAGCTTCTCCGAGTCCGACCTGTCCGACGTGGTCTATCTGGAGCAGCTCTCCAGTGCGCTGTATCTGGACAAGCGTGAGGACGTCGCCCAGTACGAGTCGGCCATGAAGCAGCTGCAGCAGGACAGCCCCGGTCCGGACGAAAGCCGCGATCTGCTGCGGGGTCTGCTCCAGCTTTCCTGAGTGTCCGCGCAGAGTGCGTTCGAGGTGTTCCCCAACTCCTTTTGGACATGCGTACGATGACGCGAGATCAGACCGTGTCGTGATTACGGGCAGGTGAACGGGTGTCTGCTTCGGCTGCGAGGGATTGAGGGATCACATGTCGTCCTACTTCACCGATCTGGCTCGGCAGTACATCGGCGGTGAGTGGCGCCAGGGCACCGGCTCCTGGGACATCATCGACTTCAACCCCTATGACGGCGAGAAGCTGGCGTCGATCACGATCGCCACGGTCGACGAGGTCGACGAGGCGTACCGGGCCGCCGCGGCCGCCCAGAGGGAATGGGCGGCCATCAGCGCGTACGGCCGCCGCGCCGTCTTCGAGAAGGCTCTCGGGATCATCGAGGAGCGCGAGACGGAGATCGCCGACGCGATCATCGCGGAGCTCGGCGGGACCCGGGTGAAAGCCGCCTTCGAGCTGCATCTCGCCAAGGAGTTCCTGCGCGAGTCGATCCAGCTGACGCTGCGCCCGGAGGGCAAGATCCTCCCGTCGCCGGTCGACGGCAAGGAGAACCGCCTCTACCGCGTGCCCGTCGGTGTCGTCGGAGTGATCAGCCCCTTCAACTTCCCGTTCCTGCTGTCGATCAAGTCGGTCGCCCCGGCGCTCGCGCTCGGCAACGGCGTCGTCCTCAAGCCGCATCAGGACACGCCCATCGTCGGCGGTTCCCTGGTCGCCAGGATCTTCGAGGACGCCGGGCTCCCGGGCGGTCTGCTGAACGTCGTCATCACGGACATAGCGGAGATAGGCGACGCGTTCCTCGAGCACCCGATCCCGAAGGTCATCTCCTTCACGGGCTCCGACAAGGTCGGCCGCCACGTCGCCACGGTCTGCGCTTCGCTGTTCAAGCGGTCCGTCCTCGAACTCGGCGGCAACAGCGCGCTCGTGGTGCTGGACGACGCGGACGTCGACTACGCCGTCGACGCGGCCGTCTTCAGCCGGTACGTCCATCAGGGCCAGGTCTGCATGGCCGCCAACCGGGTCCTGGTGGACCGCTCGCTGCAGGCGGAGTTCACCGAGAAGTTCGTCGCCAAGGTCAAGTCCCTCAAGGTCGGCGACCCGCGGGACCCGGAGACCGTCATCGGCCCGGTGATCAACTCCTCGCAGGCCGACGCGGTCTCGGGCGCCGTCGAGCAGGCCATCGCCGAGGGCGCGATCGCGCTGGTGCACGGCAGGACCACCGACAACCTCGTCGAGCCCTCGGTGCTGACGGGCGTCCCGGCCGATTCCGACCTGCTGCGGCAGGAGATCTTCGGTCCGGTCGCCTTCCTCATCCCGTTCGACGGCGAGGAGGAGGCCGTGCGGATCGTCAACGACACCCCGTACGGACTGAGCGGTGCCGTCCACACCGGCGACATCGAGCGTGGCGTCGCCTTCGCCCAGCGGATCGACACGGGCATGTTCCATGTGAACGACGGGACCGTCCACGACGAGCCGCGCGTCCCCTTCGGTGGGGAGAAGCACTCGGGCGTCGGCCGGCTGAACGGCGAGACGACCGTGGAGGCCTTCACCACGCTGAAGTGGATCTCCGTGCAGCACGGGCGCAGCGCCTTCCCGTTCTGACGCCGACCGCCTGTCGGTCATTCCTCGTCCCCCGGGCCCTTGCGGACAGAAGTCGACCGCAAGGGCCCGTAGCTTCATCGGTGTCAGGCAAGGGCGAACCAGCCGGAACCGGTGAAAGGCGGACTGTCATGGTCACTCATGTGCGTGCCGAGGCGCAGGGCGATGAACGCGGAGCACTGCTCTCCTTCCTGGAGGAGCAGCGCGGCGGTATGCGCCGGGCCCTGCTCGGCCTCACCGAGGAGCAGGCTGCGAGCCGGCCCAGTGCGAGCGAACTGACCCTGTCCGGGCTGCTCAAGCACGCCGCCGAGGTGGAACAGGGCTGGATCGCCCGCGCCAAGGGTGAGCCCCCCGCGGTACCGCGGGACGAGTCGAACTGGCACGAGTGCTTCCGGCTCATGGGCGACGAGACGGTCGACTCGCAGCTCGCGTACTGGCGGAAGGTCGCCGACGAGACCGAGGCGTTCATCCGGTCGGTGCCGAGCCTCGACGACACGTTCGCGCTGCCGAACGACCCGTGGTTCCCGCCGGACGAGCGGGTCTCGATGCGCTGGCTGCTGCTCCATCTGATCCGTGAGACCGCCCGGCACGCGGGTCACGCTGACATCGTCAGGGAGTCGCTGGACGGGAAGACGGCCTTCGAGCTGGTGGCCTTGGAGCAGGGCACGTCCTGGGGCTGATCCGCCGCGTCCTACGCTGGAGCGCATGTCAGCGATCCGTCTCCTGGTGCTGGGCGCCGTCCGTCAGCACGGGCGGGCCCATGGCTACCAGGTGCGCAACGACCTGGAGTACTGGGGCGCGCACGAGTGGTCCAACGCCAAGCCCGGCTCGATCTACCACGCCCTGAAGCAGATGGCGAAGCAGGGACTGCTGCATGCGCACGAGGTCGCCCCGTCGACGGCCGGCGGGCCGCCCCGCACCGAGTACGAGATCACGGACAAGGGGACCGGGGAATTCCTGCGGCTCCTGCGTGAGTCCCTGGTCGCGTACGACCAGAAGATGGACATCCAGTCCGCGGCCATCGGCTTCGTTGTCGACCTGCCGCGGGACGAGGTGCTGGACCTGCTGAGGGAGCGGACCCGGCGGATCGAGGCGTGGCGGGCCGCCGTCACCGAGCACTACATCCCGGAGGACGGTCCCGGACAGCTCGGCCACATCGGCGAGATCATGAACCTCTGGGTCCACACCGCGGACTCCGACGCGGCCTGGACCCGGGGGCTCGTCGAGCGGATCGAGGGCGGGGCGTACTCCTTCGCGGGGGAGGGAGAGCCGTTCGTGGGCGTTCTGACGGAGGGCCAGGAGAATCCGTACGCGACGGGGGAGCCGCATCCGGGGGATGCGAACTAATCAAGTTTGACCAATGCCTTCGGTCGCGTTACCTTCCCTCGGTAGTCAAGTTTGACTAGCGAAGGAGCGACGGGTGGCCGAGACGGCGATCACTGTCGAAGGGGTACGCAAGAAGTACGACGGCGCACCGGCGCTGGACGGGCTCGACCTGCTGGTCCGGCGCGGCACGGTGCACGGGGTCCTCGGTCCGAACGGCGCGGGCAAGACGACCCTGGTCCGCGTCCTGTCCACCCTGGTGCGGCCGGACGGCGGCCGGGCCGAGGTGGCCGGGCACGACGTGGTGAGGGGTGCCCGGCAGGTGCGGTTCCGCATCGGCCTGCTGGGACAGCACGCGGCCCTGGACGAGGAGCTCGGCGGCTTTCAGAACCTGGAGATGTTCGGCCGCCTGCACCACCTGGGTGCCCGAGGGGCACGGCAGCGCGCAGCCGAACTCCTCGTGCGCTTCGGCCTCGAGGACACCGGGCGCAAGGCGGTCAAGCAGTACAGCGGAGGCATGCGGCGCCGCCTGGACCTCGCGGCGTCCCTCATCACCGAACCGGAGGTGCTGTTCCTGGACGAGCCGACGACCGGCCTCGACCCGCGCGGCCGCGCCGAGGTGTGGTCCGCGGTCCGCTCCCTGGTGGGCGGCGGCACGACGGTCCTGCTCACCACCCAGTACCTGGAGGAGGCCGACCAGCTCTCCGACCGCATCTCGGTCGTCGACCACGGCCGGGTGATCGCCGACGGCACGGCCGGTGAACTCAAGGCCCGCGTCGGCGGCGACCGTATCGACGTCGTACTGCGCGACGGCGGCCTGCTGGGCGCTGCCCGCTCCCTGTGGCCACTGCCCGGGGACGAGGTCTCCCTCGACGCGGACCGGCGCCTGCTCAGCGCCCCGGTCACCGACCGCATGGCGGCGCTCTCCGGGGTCGTACGCGCCCTGGAGGCGGCCGGCATCGAGGCGGAGGACATCGCCCTGCGCCGCCCCACCCTCGACGAGGTCTTCCTGCATCTCACCGGCGCGGACCGGAACGTGAAGGAGGCCGCGTGAGCACGGCCTTCGCCCATCGGGGCCCCGCCCGCCCCGCCGCCGTGCCGGGCGCGCACGTCCTCGCCGACTGCTGGACCATGACCCGTCGCGAACTCGCCCACTGGGCCAGGCAGCCGGTCCAGGTGCTGGTCGGCCTGGTCTTCCCCGTGATGCTGCTGCTGATGTTCGGCTACCTGGTCGGCGGCGGCCGCGGTGTCACCGGCGACTACCTCGACTACCTCGTCCCCGGGATGCTCGCGCTCACCATGGCCTTCGGCCTGGAGGGCACCATGCTCGCCGTCACCCGGGACCTCGACAAGGGCGTGATCGACCGCTTCCGGGCGATGCCCATGGCCGACGGCGCCGTGCTCGTGGGCCGTGCGGCCGCGGACATGCTCCAGTCCGTACTCGGTCTGGCGGCCCTGACCGGCGTGGGGCTCGCGCTCGGCTGGCGTGTGCACAACGGGGTCACCGCGTTCCTCGGTGCCGTCGGCCTGCTGCTGCTGTTCCGTTTCGCGATGCTGTGGATCGGGATCCACCTGGCGCTCGTCGCCGGGAAGCCGGAGCTGGTGCAGGCGGTACAGATCCTGGTCTGGCCGGTCGGCTTCCTCTCCAACGCCTTCGCCGCTCCGGACTCCATGCCCGGCTGGCTGGGCACGGCGGTTCAGTGGAACCCGATGTCCCGCACGGCGACGGCCGTACGCGACCTGGTCGGCGGGCCCGGCGGCGAGGCCGGGCACGTCTGGGCCGCCGTCGTCTGGCCCCTGGCCCTGCTGGCGGTCTTCTTCCCGCTGGCGGTGCGCAGGTTCGGGCGGCTGAACCGGTAGCCGTACGGCGGTCCGACGGCCGCTCGCGCCCTGGGCGTGGGCGGCCGTGCCGCCCCTCAGTGATGGAAGCTCGTGGCCTTCTGCTTGTCGCGGGTCCAGGGGTGAGGCTGCCGCCGCAGTGCCGGAAGGGCCCGGCCGAGGTCCTCGAGGAACAGGTCGGCGAGGTCCGTCGAGAAGCCGTTGCGGCACACGATCCGCAGCACGCACAGGTCCTCGCGATTGGCCGGGAACGTGTACGCGGGGACCAGCCAGCCGAACTCGCGCATGCGCCGCGACACGTCGAAGACGTCGTACGCCTGCACATCCGGTGCGGTGGTGAAGGCGAAGACCGGCAACTGGTCTCCGCGGGTGAGCAGTTCGAAGTCGCCCAGCGCCTCGATTCGGTGGGCGAGCCCTTGCGCCACGGTCCGCGCGGCCTGCTGGACCGCGCGGTAGCCGTCCTGGCCGAGCCGCAGGAACGTGTAGTACTGGGCCACGACCTGGGCGCCGGGCCGGGAGAAGTTGAGCGCGAAGGTCGGCATGTCGCCGCCCAGATAGTTGACCCGGAAGACGAGTTCCTCGGGGAGTGCCTCCTTGTCGCGCCACAGCGCCCAGCCCACGCCCGGGTAGACCAGGCCGTACTTGTGGCCGGAGGTGTTGATCGACGCGACCCGCGGCAGCCGGAAGTCCCACACCAGGTCCGGGTCGAGGAAGGGCGCGATCATGCCCCCGGACGCGCCGTCGACGTGCACGCAGATGTCCAGACCCGTGCGCTCCTGAAGGTCGTCCAGGGCCGCGCACAGCTCGGCGATCGGCTCGTAGGACCCGTCGAAGGTGGATCCGAGGATGCCCACGACCCCGATCGTGTTCTCGTCGCACAGGTCGACGGCCGCCTGCGGGTCCAGATGGAACCGGTCGCCCTCCATGGGCACCTGGCGCGCCTCGACCTCCCAGAAGTTGCAGAACTTCTCCCAGCAGACCTGCACGTTCACACCCATGACCAGGTTCGGGCGGGCGTCCGCGGAGGGGTAGCGGTCCGCGTTGCGCCGGGCCCAGCGCCGCTTCAGCGCCATCCCTGCGAGCATGCAGGCCTCACTGGAGCCGGTCGTCGAACAGCCCACCGCGGACTTGGGGTCCGGTGCGTTCCACAGATGGGCGAGCATGGCCACACAGCGGCGCTCCAGCTCCGCCGTGCGCGGGTACTCGTCCTTGTCGATCATGTTCTTGTCGCGGCACTCCGACATCAGCCGGTCGGCCTGGTCCTCCATCCATGTGCCGACGAACGTGGCGAGGTTGAGTCGGGAGTTTCCGTCCAGCATCAGTTCGTCGTGGACCAGTTGATACGCCACCGAGGGCGGCATCGGCCCGTCGGGCAGCCGGTGCTTGGGCGGCGCCTGGTTCATCTCGACGACCGGGTTCGCCTCCCCGAAGAAGGGGTTCATCGACATGGGGCGCTCATCGGGCTTCCCCGGGCCGGTGTGGAGCGGCATCGTGTCTCGTCTCCCATCACGTCGGTGCAGTACGCGTGCAGTTCCTGCGGAATCCGGCCGCCCGGATCACCGGATCCGGACGTCCTGATGTTCATCGGGCCTGCGGGCCCGCCGGTTCACCGGTCGCCGGTGCATCACCCGTTCGCCCGGCTCCGGCCCCTCGACTGCTCTGTGGTGGCCGCTCCGGGCCCTCTCGCTCCGTGTGTCCTCCTCCCGCTGCTTCATGGGTTCCCCGCCGCCCGCCGGCTCATGGATGCCCCGCCGGTGTGATCGCGAGCAGCACGCTCAGCACTCCCGCGGCGACCGCGGGCGCCAAGTGCACGGCGGGGACGAGGCCGTGCGCGGTTCCGCGGCGGACGGGTCTTCCCGACGGTGTCCATCGGGGCGGCGTCCGGGCTCCGGGAGGTCGTCCGACGCTGTTCAAGGGGCTCGACGAGGTCGCGCGGCCGGCACGGGATCCGGACGGGTGGTCGGCCGGGCAGTTCGCGCGGACGGCGGTGGTGAAGGCCGCGGCCCTGCTCGTCGCGCGCCCGGGCGCCTTCCCCATGACCGGTCCGAGGAGCCCGCCGGATGCTCGCCGTACTCACCGCGACCCCAGCACATCGGACAGGGTCCGCCGCAGGACGTGTCGGAGCTCGGTCGCGAGCCCGCTCGCCCCCGGATACAGCAGACTGGCCCCGGCGCCGACGACGGCCGCCGCGAGGACCGGCGGCAGCGGTCCCCGCGCGGGGGTCGCCGGGCCCACGGTCTCCTGTTGCGCGGTGTCCTCAGCCACGGGCACACCCTAAGGGTGCACATCGGACAGAACGCCCCTGGCGCGCAGGCAGTCGCAGAGCGCCGCCGCACCCGGGGAAACGGGGCTTGCACCTCACGCGACGTGAGGCCCCAGCCTGGAGCGCGTACCCGGAAAGGAGCGGAAGTGAGCTACTCGGTGGGCCAGGTCGCCGGATTCGCCGGCGTGACCGTGCGCACGCTTCACCACTACGACGAGATCGGCCTGCTCGTGCCCGGCGAGCGCACCCACGCGGGCCACCGGCGTTACGGCGACGCGGACCTCGACCGGTTGCAGCAGATCCTGTTCTACCGGGAGCTCGGCTTCCCGCTCGAGGAGGTCGCCGCCCTGCTCGACGACCCGGACGCGGACCCGCGTGTGCATCTGCGCCGCCAGCACGAACTGCTGACCGCCCGGATCGAGAGACTGCAGAGGATGGCGGCGGCCGTGGAGCACGCCATGGAGGCACGCGCGATGGGCATCAACCTCACGCCCGAGGAGAAGTTCGAGGTCTTCGGGGACAAGGACCCCGAGGCACACGCCGAGGAGGCCGAGCGCCGCTGGGGCGGCACCGAGCAGTACGCGGAGTCGCAGCGGCGCGCCGCCCGCTACACCAAGGACGACTGGAAGCGCATGCAGGCGGAAGTGGCCTCCTGGGGCGAGCGTTACGTCGCCCTGATGGCCGAAGGAGAGGAGTCGTCCGGCGAGCGGGCCATGGACATGGCCGAGGAGCACCGTGAGCACATCACCAAGTGGTTCTACGCGTGCTCGTACGACATCCACCGCGGGCTCGGCGAGATGTACGTCTCCGACGAGCGGTTCAAGGAGTTCTACGACTCCATGCAGCCGGGCCTCGCCGAGCACCTGAGGGACGCGATCACCGCCAACGCGGCCCGCCACGCCTGACGGGCGACCGGCCGGGGGAGGCCCGCCCCCGGCCGGGAGCGCCACCGTCGCGGAACCGGCACCGTGCCCCGAGTGCCCTCGGCCACCACCCGTGTGCCCCGGCCGCGCACCGTGCGTGCCGGGGACACCGGTGGAACCTGGTGCGGAAACCGTGCGTTGATAGCTTTGTGCGGCCACCGTCGTGCCGGCCGCCCTCAGGACGCCGCACTTCCTCTCACATCAGGAGCCCGGAACCGTGACGACGCTTGCCCTCGGACCGAGCTGGCTGGATCCGAACACCCTGCTGGACAACTTCGGCATATGGGGACTGCTCCTGGTGGTCTTCGCCGAGTCGGGCCTGCTCATCGGGTTCTTCCTGCCGGGCGACTCGCTGCTGTTCACCTGCGGACTGCTGATCACCTCGAACCAGCTGGACTTCCCGCTGTGGGCGGCCATCGTCCTGATCTGCGTCGCGGCGATCCTGGGCGACCAGGCGGGCTACATGTTCGGCAAGAAGGTCGGCCCCTCGCTCTTCAACCGGCCGGACTCCCGCCTCTTCAAGCAGGAGAACGTCACCAAGGCCAACGAGTTCTTCGAGAAGTACGGCCCCAAGTCCCTGGTCCTGGCGCGCTTCGTACCCGTCGTGCGCACGTTCACGCCGATCATCGCCGGTGTCAGCGGCATGAAGTACCGGTCGTTCCTGACCTTCAACGTCATCGGCGGCGTCCTGTGGGGCGCGGGCGTCACCCTGCTGGGCTCCTGGCTGGGCAGGATCGACTTCGTCAACAACAACATCGAGGCGATCCTGATCCTGATCGTCCTCGTCTCGGTGGTCCCGATCGCCATCGAGTTCCTGCGCGCCCGTTCGAAGGCCAGGAAGAACCCGAACCAGGACGAGGCGGAGACGCCGGCCTGGCAGCAGCCGATGCAGGGCATGCAGCAGCCGCCGGTCATGGACGACGCGACCACCCGGCTGCGCCCCGTCGCACCGGCCCACCAGGACCGCGGCCAGTACCCGCCGTACGCCGACCAGAGCCGGGCCCATCAGCGGAACCAGCGGCAGTACGACCCGAACCAGGGCCACGACGCGTATCAGGGCCACCCCGGCCAGGGTCACCCCGGGCAGGGCCACGACCCGTACCAGGGCCACGACGCGTACCACGGCCATGACGCGTATCAGGGTCACCCGGGCCAGGGCTACCCGCACCGGAATGACGAGGGACTCCAGGGCTACGCCCCGGCCCCGGGCCCCGACGGACACCAGGGCTACGCCCCGGCACCGGGCCACGACGTGCACCAGGGTTACGACCAGAACCAGAACCAGAACCAGGGCGGTCCGTACGCCCAGCAGTCCCCGCACCAGGGCCGCGGGCCGCAGCAGCAGCCGTACGACACCGACCAGGCGTACGGGCAGCCCCAGCAGTACCCCTACGGCCAGGGCTACCCGCAGAACTGACGCGCGCGCGTGCTCCCGGGGGACCGTCCGGCACGGCTCCCCGGGTTCAGAATCCGCGCGTCCGCTTGGCCGCCCGCCGTCCCCTGGCGGAGCCCACGCGCAGGAACAGCCGCGAGATCTCCGACCCCAGGTTCACCCCGATCGCGATGGCCATGGCGAGCGAGGCGGCCTTGGCCAGCGAGACCAGCCCCTTGTCCACGTTGTTCTGGGCGATCGACAGCAGCCCGAAGTACGTCGCGGAACCGGGCAGCAGCGGCCCGATGGCAGCGGTCGTGTACGGCAGTGCGGAGGCGAACCGGTAGCGCGAGAGCAGCTGCCCGAACAGGCCCACCAGACCCGCGGCCACGGCGGTGGAGGCGACCGGCGAGAGCCCGCCCGGATAGTGCATCGCCCCGTACACGGTCCAGGCCACACCCCCGTTGAGGGTCACCCAGAGCACGGTGGACCGCTCCTGCTGGAGCAGCACGGCGAAGGTCAGGGACAGCAGCATGGACGCGCCGATCTGCACGACCGGCCGCTCGGAGAGGTTGAGGGCCGCGTCCGGATTCAGCTGGGCGCCCAGCTTCACGCCGAAGTACAGGACCACCAGGACGCCGATGACGATGCCCACGAAGAAGTACATGACCTCCAGCAGGCGTGCCGCCGCGGTGATGTAGAAGCCGGTCAGTCCGTCCTGGACGCCCGCCACCAGGGCCCGCCCGGGCAGCAGCGCGAACAGACCACCGGTGATCACCGCGGACGCCTTCACGTCCACCTGGGCGACCGTGAGCGCGACACCGATCGCGGCCGGGGGCATCGCGGCCACCGTGAACTGGTAGAACTCCGGCAGCCCGCGCCCCGCGCACAACCAGGCCAGCCGGTCGCCGAGCATCGCGCCCAGCGCGGCCGCGATGAACACGATCACATCGCCGCCGACCAGCACCGACGCCGCACCGGCGAGCAGCCCGTTCGCCCCGGTCAGTGCCCAGCCGGGGTAGGGGTGCCGATTGCGGCGGATCTCCGCGAGACGCCGGTAGGCCTCCTCCAGGGAGACCGCCGTCTCGGGGTCGCTGAGGTCGTCCACGAGCCGGAACACGGCCGCGAGACGCGTGTAGTCGGTGCCGCGGCGGCGGACGGTCCTGGACGCCGTCACGGGGTCGTCGACCAGGGACGGCTGATACGTGATCGACAGCAGTGTGAAGGTGGCGGTGGGCTCGCAGCGGTCCAGGCCGTAGGACCGGCAGACCGCGAACATGGCCGCCTCCACGTCCTCGGCGCCCTCGCCGCCCGCCAGCAGCAGTTCGCCGATACGGAGCGTCAGGTCGAGGACACGCGGCACGGCGGGCCCCGACTCGTCGTCCTTGTGCACCGGCTCCGGGGCGGGCCGCTCCGTCACCGGCATGCGCAGCATCGTGCGCATGCGGTCCTGCCAGGGCGCCTCCTTGGTCAGCCGGACCGCGGGGATCCCGGAGGGCGGTGTGAACGCGGGCGGCGCCTGCCCGGTGGTGTACGTGCTCGGCCTGCTGAACGCCGACCCCTCCGGTTCGGCGGGCGACTGCGGGGTCTCCATGCCCTTCGGCAGGGCGAACTCCGATGTCGTCTCCGGCTCCGTACCGGTCGCATGCGGCACATCGAGGCCCACGGGGACGGCGAACTCGGAGGTCGTGGACGAGTCGGTGACGGTCGGGGACGGCGCGCGCGGGCCCTCGGGACCGGAGAAACCGGATGCCTTGGTCGGATCGCCCGCACCGCGCCCGGCGGGCGTGAACGTGCTCCGCGCCTCGTCCGACCGCGGCTTGCGGTCCTCCGCGTCCGGCTCCGCCACCAGTTCCCGCCCCGCCTTTCGTGGTCGTGCTCTCCCTGCTTACCGCCCTACGCCTCAGTATGCGCACGAACGCGAACGGGCCGCGCCACCCCCATCGGGGTCACGCGGCCCGCAGGACGGCAGCAGGGGTCAGTGACCGCCCTGCTCCTTCAAGCGCTTGTACGAGCGTTCGATCTCGGCCTCCGCGTCCGCGCGGCCCACCCAGTTGGCGCCCTCGACGGACTTACCGGGCTCCAGGTCCTTGTAGACCTCGAAGAAGTGCTGGATCTCCAGTCGGTCGAACTCGGAGACGTGGTGGATGTCCCTCAGGTGCTCCACGCGCGGGTCGGAAGCCGGCACGCACAGCAGCTTGTCGTCGCCGCCGGCCTCGTCCGTCATACGGAACATGCCGATGGCGCGGCACTTGATGAGACAGCCGGGGAAGGTCGGCTCCTCCAGGATGACCAGGGCGTCCAGCGGGTCCCCGTCCTCGCCGAGGGTGTTCTCGACGAAGCCGTAGTCGGCCGGGTAGCTGGTCGAGGTGAAGAGTCGACGGTCCAGGCGGATCCGACCGGTCTCGTGGTCCACCTCGTACTTGTTCCGCGAACCCTTCGGGATCTCGATCGTGACGTCGAACTCCACCGGTGGCTCCTCCATGATCAACACATAGTTCTGGTGGTTAAGTGTCCCTCACGCAGGTGTGTGATCGCGAAAGGGGCTGGTGGTCGTGCCGGAGCTGAGGGCCTGGCGGGCCGCGCGACCGCGTGTGGCGCGGGTCGCGCGTGCCGTGAAACCGCGTCTCGCGCGCGTGGCCAGGGCCGTGAAACCCCGTGCGCGACGGATCACCGAGGCCGCGAGACCGCGCGTGACACGGATCACCCGGGTGGTGACACCGCGTTCCGGAGGTCTCACCACCCCGCAGGTGACGGCGATCGCCGTCACCCTGGGCCTGGCGCTCGCGGTCTGGACCGCGACCGCTGCCGGTCCCTGGGACTCCTCGGGTCAGCGTACGGCCGAGCGCGACCGGGCCGCAGCGTGGGACCGCGAGGGTGGCACAGATCACGGACGCCGTACCGGCGGGGCGTCCGACGCGCCCGTCGCCGCACCCAGCGCCGCGCCCGTGCTGGCCGGAGTCGGCGCCGCCACCACCAAGTCCGCGCCGCTCGGGCAGCCCCTGAACGTCGTCCTGGACCGGCTGCTCGGCGACGGTTCCCTCGGACCCCGGCGCACCGCGGCCGTCGTCGACGTGGCCACCGGCAGGCACCTCTACGACAAGGGTGCCGACCAGGCGCTGACCCCCGCCTCCACCACGAAGATCGCCACGGCCGTCGCCGTGCTCTCCGCGGCCGGCACCGACCACCGCCTCACCACACGCACCGTGCTCGAGCCCGGCACCGACAAGCTGGTGCTCGTGGGGGGCGGCGACCCGACCCTGACCGCCCGCAAGAAGACCGAGGGCTGGGCCGGCCTGCGCACCCTCGCCGACCGGACCGCCGCGGCGCTCAAGAAGCGCCACCTGGCCTCGGTGACCCTCTCGTACGACACCTCCCTGTTCGCCGGCGAGGTGCTGCACCCGATCGGCGTCAACCCCAATCTCGCGCCGGTCACCGCCCTGATGGTCGACGAGGGCCGTACGGACGACTCCAGCAGCGGGCCGGCCCCGCGCAGCGCGGACCCGGCGGCCGACGCGGCCCGGACGTTCGGGGACCTGCTGCACGAGCGCGGTGTCCGGACGTCGGCCCCCGGCGCCTCCGGCGCGAAGGCCTCGGCCCGTGCGCAGACCCTCGCCTCGGTCCAGTCCCCGCCGCTGTCCGCCGTGGTCGAGCGGATGCTGACCAACAGCGACAACGACATCGCCGAGGCCCTCGCCCGGCAGACGGCCGTCGCCACCGGCGGGCAGCCGAGCTTCGCCGGGGGCGCGGCCGCCATCACCGACCGGCTCCGCAAGCTCGGACTCCCGCTCGGCGGCGCGCAGTTCCACGACGGCAGCGGTCTCGACCGCGAGGACAAGCTCACCGCCGGCCTGCTGACGTCCCTGCTGGCGAGCGCAGGCTCACCGGCGCACCCCGAACTCCGCCCGGTCCTGACGGGGCTGCCGGTGGCCGGGTTCACGGGCACCCTCAGCGATCGCTACGAGGAGGCGGCCGAACGCTCCGGCATCGGTGTCGTACGCGCCAAGACGGGCAGCCTGACCGGCGTCAACACGCTCGCGGGGACGGTGGTCGACGCCGACGGGCACCTGCTGGCGTTCGCGTTCCTGACGGACGGCTCGATGGACCAGACCTCGGCCAGAGCGGCACTGGACCGTACGGCGGCGGCACTGGCGGGCTGCGGCTGCCGTTGACAGCCGCACCACCGGCCACACGGGCCCGGATTCCGGGCCCCGACGGTGTCGCACCCTCTCCGTGCTCGGGCACGAGCACGTACCGTTGACGCATGACGAGCATCGGTGGTGCCCAGATGGTCGACTGGAATCTCGCGGTGGCAACCGCGACACGGCTCGTACGGCCGGGCCCCGAGGTGAGCCGCGACGAGGCCCGGGCCGTCGTCGCGGAGCTGCGCCGGCACGCGAAGTCCTCGGAGGAGCATGTCCGGGGCTTTACCCGGATGGGCGAGGAGGGCGTGCACGACACCCCCGTGCTCGTCGTCGACCGCCCCGGCTGGGTCCGGGCGAACGTCGCCGGGTTCCGGGAGATCCTCAGGCCCCTGCTGGACAAGATGCAGGAGCGGCGCGGCGGCACGCCCGGTGGAGCCGTGCTCGGCGCCGTCGGCGGCAAGGTCACCGGCGTGGAACTGGGCATGCTCCTGTCGTTCCTGTCCTCCCGGGTCCTCGGACAGTACGAGACCTTCGCGCCCGCCACCCGCGAACTGCCCGCGGGTGAGAACGGCGGCGGCCGCCTCCTGCTGGTCGCGCCGAACATCGTGCACGTCGAGCGCGAGCTGGACGTGCGCCCCCATGACTTCCGCCTCTGGGTCTGCCTGCACGAGGAGACGCACCGCACGCAGTTCACCGCGGTGCCCTGGCTGCGCGACCACCTGGAGGGCGAGATCCAGTCCTTCCTGGCGGAGACCGAGATCGATCCCATGACGGTCCTGGAGCGCATCAGGGAGGCGGCCCAGTCGCTCGCCGGCGGCCGCCCCGAGGGCGAGGAGGACGACGACGGGCGCTCGTTGGTGGAACTCGTCCAGACACCCGCCCAGCGCGAGATCCTCGGCCGGCTGACCGCGGTGATGTCCCTCCTGGAGGGCCACGCCGACTTCGTGATGGACGGCGTCGGCCCCGATGTGGTCCCGTCCGTCGCGGAGATCCGCGAGAAGTTCCAGCAGCGGCGCGCCAAGGGCGCCTCCCGGCTCGACCTCGCCCTGCGCAAACTGCTGGGCCTGGACGCCAAGCTCAGGCAGTACCGGGACGGCGAGCGGTTCGTGAGGTCGGTCGTCGAGGAAGTCGGCATGGACGGTTTCAACCGGGTGTGGACTTCCCCGAACACCCTCCCGACCAAGGCGGAGATCGCCAAACCGGCGGACTGGGTCGCGCGGGTGCACCGCAAGGCGGACTCGTGAGCCTCGCGCGAGCGTAGGGAAATGAATCAGGCCTTCGGCAGGTGAACGCCTCGCCAATCACCCGTCCGAGGGACCGTGGGGCATGGGTAGGCGTGCGATGCTCGGGGAACGGCCCGTTTCTGTCACCATTTACACACTCTGAGTGACCGGCTTCGGGTACACCCCCCGAAAACTTCAGAAGGGAACCGGACATGGGTCCCCATCCTGCGGTCGCGGCGATACGCCTGGCGGTGCGCCGCGTCCTCCACGACATCCTCACCGAGGCGTCCACCGAGCACACCAGGGCTCGGGTCCACGAGCGTCCGTTCGCGCCGCTCGTGCTCGTGGCGTGCTCGGGCGGCGCCGACTCCATGGCGCTCGCCTCCGCCCTGGCCTTCGAGGCACCCAAACTCGGCATCCGCGCCGGCGGCATCACCGTGGACCACGGTCTGCAGCCCGGCTCCGACCTGCGCGCGGAGGA
The DNA here is from genome assembly GCF_051553595.1 of Streptomyces sp. HUAS TT11. Classification (NCBI taxonomy): domain Bacteria; kingdom Bacillati; phylum Actinomycetota; class Actinomycetes; order Kitasatosporales; family Streptomycetaceae; genus Streptomyces; species Streptomyces sp. HUAS TT11. Next base: position 4,268,466 of record NZ_CP196184.1, on the reverse strand, counting down.
AGTCGCCCTGCGCATGCGCGAGCTCGGACTGGCCCCGATCGAGTCCATCGCCGTGAGCGTGGGCCGCGACGGCGGCCCCGAAGCAGCCGCCAGGGACGCGCGCTACGCCGCCCTCGACGCCGCCGCCGAACGCCACGGCGCCGCCGCGATCCTTCTGGGGCACACCCGCGACGACCAAGCCGAAACCGTCCTGCTCGGTCTCGCCCGCGGTTCCGGGATCCGCTCCCTGTCGGGAATGGCCGCGGTCTCGGGGGCCGGCGGCCGTTACCGCCGCCCCTTCCTGCACCTCGACCGGCACACCGCACGCAAGGCCTGCATGGAGCAGTCGCTGCCCGTCTGGGACGACCCGCACAACACCGACCCGGCCTACACGCGCTCACGGCTCCGCCACGAGGGCCTGCCCGCGCTCGAGAAGGCGCTCGGCAAGGGTGTCGTCGAGGCCCTCGCCCGCACGGCGCAGCTCTCCCGTGACGACGCCGACGCCCTCGACGCCTGGGCCAGCCAGGTGGAGACCTCCGTACGCGACGCCTCCGGCCTCCTGGAATGCGCCAAGCTCTACGCGCTGCCCCCGGCCGTGCGCCGCCGGGTGCTGCGCCGCGCCGCCATCGAGGCGGGCGCGCCGGCCGGCTCGCTCTTCGCCCGCCACATCGAGGAAGTCGACCGCCTGATCACCGGGTGGCGGGGCCAGGGAGCCATCAACCTCCCGGGCAAAGTGGTCGCCCAGCGCCAGGGTGGCAGACTGGTGATTCGGCAAGGCTGAAATCGCGCCGCCTGCGGGAGGCGCGCGGTCACACCTCCGGGAGGGACGACCGGTCAGCCGGGCGAGCGGGCCGAAGGGCGTGCGTCGCTGCCGAAGGGAGAGCGCGCTCAGGCCGCGCGGGGCGCAGCAGACATGCTGCCGCCGCGGCGCGGACGACCGGGTACGGCCGACCGCCGAGGGCGGCGCCGGCATCCCGGGGCGAGCGGGCGACAAGTGCGGGACGACCGAAAGTGATGCGGGTGGACGCGAACGACATGGGTGCCGACCTCGAGAAGGTGCTCATCACCAAGGAAGAGATCGACGCGAAGCTGGTCGAGCTGGCCGCGAAGATCGACGCGGAGTACGCGGGCAAGGACCTGCTGATCGTCGGCGTCCTCAAGGGCGCGGTGATGGTCATGGCCGACCTGGCCCGGGCGCTGTCCACCCCCCTCACCATGGACTGGATGGCCGTGTCCTCCTACGGCGCGGGCACCCAGTCCTCCGGCGTCGTCCGGATCCTGAAGGACCTCGACACCGACATCAAGGGCAGGCACGTCCTGATCGTCGAGGACATCATCGACTCGGGCCTGACCCTGTCCTGGCTGATCTCCAACCTCGGCTCGCGCGAGCCCGCCTCCCTCAAGGTGTGCACGCTGCTGCGCAAGCCCGAGGCCGCCAAGGTCGCCATCGACGTCCAGTGGGTCGGCTTCGACATCCCGAACGAGTTCGTCGTCGGCTACGGCCTCGACTACGCCGAGAAGTACCGCAACCTCCCGTTCGTCGGTACGCTCGCCCCCCACGTGTACGGCGGCTGAGCTCCCGGGGTTCGGCTGTGCTCCACGACGGCCGAACCCCCGGTTCCCGGCACTTTCGAGCGGCTCGGGAACCCCAGGGGGTCGCGCGGCGTTGGAGCATGCGTGGACGGTATGCCCGCAGTCCCCTGCGGCTTCGGGTGACAATCCTGGGGTACCGTCAGAAGAACTGTCTTTATCAAACTCACTATGGCAGGAGGGACGGGGCGGCTCCGCTCCGTATGGATGGACGTGAAGCGATACTTCCGTGGGCCGGTCATGTGGATCGTGCTGGCCGTCCTTGCCGTGGTCGTGTTGATGCAGGTCGTCGGCTCTTCCGGCGGCTACAAGACGGTGGACACCGGCCAGGTCGTGGCGGCGATCAATGACAACAGGGTCCAGTCGGCCAAGCTGACCACAGGCGACGAGCAGACCATCAAGGTCTCGCTCAAGGACGGCGTGAAGGTCGATGGCAGCTCGAAGATCCAGGCGAGCTACATCGGCGACCAGGGCGTGACCCTGGCCAACACCCTGCAGGACAAGTTCCAGAACAAGCAGATCCCGGACGGCTACACGGTCGCGCCGTCCAAGCAGAACCCCTTCGTCGGGATCCTGCTCTCCCTGCTGCCCTTCGTTCTCATCGTGGTCGTCTTCCTGTTCCTGATGAACCAGATGCAGGGCGGCGGCTCCCGGGTCATGAACTTCGGGAAGTCCAAGGCGAAGCTCATCACCAAGGACACCCCGAAGACGACGTTCTCGGACGTCGCGGGAGCGGACGAGGCCGTCGAGGAACTCCAGGAGATCAAGGAGTTCCTGCAGGAGCCGGCCAAGTTCCAGGCCGTCGGCGCCAAGATCCCCAAGGGCGTGCTGCTCTACGGTCCTCCCGGTACGGGCAAGACGCTGCTCGCGCGTGCCGTGGCCGGCGAGGCGGGCGTCCCCTTCTACTCGATCTCGGGTTCCGACTTCGTCGAGATGTTCGTCGGTGTCGGTGCCTCCCGAGTCCGTGACCTGTTCGAGCAGGCCAAGGCGAACGCCCCGGCGATCGTCTTCGTCGACGAGATCGACGCGGTCGGCCGTCACCGCGGCGCCGGCCTCGGCGGCGGTCACGACGAGCGCGAGCAGACCCTGAACCAGCTGCTCGTCGAGATGGACGGTTTCGACGTGAAGGGCGGCGTCATCCTCATCGCCGCCACGAACCGCCCCGACATCCTCGACCCGGCGCTGCTGCGCCCCGGTCGCTTCGACCGCCAGATCGCGGTCGACCGTCCGGACATGCAGGGCCGTCTGGAGATCCTCAAGGTCCACCAGAAGGGCAAGCCGGTCGCTCCGGACGTCGACCTGTCGGCCGTCGCCCGCCGCACCCCGGGCTTCACCGGTGCGGACCTGTCGAACGTGCTGAACGAGGCGGCGCTGCTCACGGCCCGCAGCGACCGCAAGCTCGTCGACAACCAGATGCTGGACGAGGCGATCGACCGTGTGGTCGCGGGCCCGCAGAAGCGGACCCGGATCATGTCGGACAAGGAGAAGAAGATCACGGCGTACCACGAGGGCGGCCACGCCCTGGTCGCCGCGGCCTCGCCGAACTCCGACCCGGTCCACAAGATCACGATCCTGTCCCGCGGCCGTGCCCTCGGCTACACGATGGTGCTCCCGGACGAGGACAAGTACTCCACGACCCGCAACGAGATGCTGGACCAGCTGGCCTACATGCTGGGCGGCCGCGCGGCCGAGGAGCTCGTCTTCCACGACCCGACGACGGGTGCCGCGAACGACATCGAGAAGGCCACGACCACGGCCCGGGCGATGGTCACGCAGTACGGCATGACCGAGCGCCTCGGCGCGATCAAGTTCGGCGGGGACAACACCGAGCCGTTCCTCGGACGTGAGATGGCTCACCAGCGCGACTACTCGGAAGAGGTCGCCGCGCTGGTGGACGAGGAAGTCAAGAAGCTCATCGAGAACGCGCACAACGAGGCCTGGGAGATCCTGGTCGAGAACCGCGACGTCCTCGACAACCTCGTCCTGGCCCTTCTGGAGAAGGAGACGCTGGGCAAGGAGGAGATCGCCGAGATCTTCGCCCCCATCGTCAAGCGCCCGCCGCGGCCCGCGTGGACCGGTTCCTCGCGTCGCACTCCGTCCACCCGCCCGCCGGTGCTCTCCCCCAAGGAGCTCGCACTGACGAACGGCGCGAACGGCGCGACCCCGGCGATCGCCAACGCGACGGAGACCGTCTCCACGGAGAAGGCTCCGGAGGACCGCCGGGAGAGCTGAGGCACCGCCCTCCCGAGGGCCTCGTCGAGGCCCGGAATTTCGACCGCGCCCCCCAGGGTTCTAGCCTGGGGGGCGCGGCATTTCCATGGAGCCGCACATGAGACGCGTGATCCGTGCGCGTCACAGGCGCAGGAACGAGGCACCAGATGACCGACCCGGTGACGCTGGACGGCGAAGGCACGATCGGCGAGTTCGACGAGAAGCGTGCGGAGAACGCCGTACGGGAACTGCTCATCGCCGTCGGAGAGGACCCGGACCGGGAAGGGCTCCGCGAGACCCCGGGACGGGTGGCGCGGGCGTACCGGGAGATATTCGGGGGGCTGTGGCAGAAGCCCGAGGACGTCCTGACGACGACGTTCGACCTCGGTCACGACGAGATGGTGCTCGTGAAGGACATCGAGGTGTTCTCGACCTGTGAGCACCACCTGGTGCCGTTCAGAGGCGTCGCCCACGTCGGCTACATCCCCGCCACGAGCGGCAAGATAACGGGGCTTTCGAAGCTCGCCCGGCTCGTGGACGTGTTCGCGCGCCGACCCCAGGTGCAGGAGCGGCTCACGACGCAGATCGCCGACTCGCTGATGGAGATACTCGAGCCGCGCGGTGTGATCGTCGTGGTCGAGTGCGAGCACATGTGCATGTCGATGCGGGGCATCCGCAAGCCCGGCGCGAAGACGCTGACCTCCGCCGTGCGCGGTCAGTTGCGGGACGCCGCCACGCGCAACGAGGCGATGAGCCTCATCATGGCGCGCTGAGCTCCGTACCCGGCAGCGCCTAGGAGACCGGCGCCGTACCGTCGTTGTGCTCGTCGTCCTCCGGGAGCTTGCAGACGCGCTCCAGGAAGAAGGCCGCCGCTATGACGGCGATACCGGCCACTACCGAGAACCCGGCGTAGATGGCCTGATCCCGGCGGGTGGGGATGTCCAGGGACTCCAGGAGGAAGACGCCCGTGCCGCCGTACATGCCGGCGACCAGGGCGGCGACCAGGGCGCTGGCCTGGCCGAAGACGACGGCCCGGGCGGCCATCAGCGGATCGACGCCCTTGGCGCCGGGGCGGCGCTCCCGCTGGGCCTTGAGACGGGCGCGGAGCGAGAGCGCCGTGGCCATCAGGACCACGGCGATCAGGGCGAGAACGATGGGCGCGGCCAAGGGGACCTTGGGCAGCGTGCCCACCGAGCTCCACAGGCGGGCACCCGCCCAGGAGAGCACTCCGGCCACCACGAACACCGCTGCCAGCGTCCTGATGCGCAGCTCTTTCACGATGTCCCTTCGTCGACCCGAACGCCCGCCCCTCGGACGGTGGTGGCGCGGGGAGGGATCCCCGGCCCGGTAGACCTTAACGACTACTCGGGCAGCCTGAGTTCCAGGTCGGCGCGGGCGATGACGCCCTCTCGGGTGACGACGGTGAGCAGCTCGGCCACCGGGCCGCGGCCGGGAAGCAGGGCCGCGGGGTCCAGGTCGTGCCACGGGGCGAGCACGAACGCCCGCTCGTGGGCGCGCGGGTGCGGCAGCGTCAGCACCGGGTCCTCGGAGACGACCTCCGCGTAGGAGACGATGTCGACGTCGAGGGTGCGCGCACCCCAGCGCTCCTCCCGCACCCGGTGGAAGGCCTCCTCCACGGCGTGGGCGCGCTCGAGGAGCGAGGACGGGGGCAGTGTGGTCTTCACGACGACCACCGCGTTGAAGTACGTCGGCTGGCTGCCCGGGGCCACGCCCCAGGGCTCCGTCTCGTACACGGGCGAGACACCCTTGACGCGAACGCCCGGGGTGTCCTCGAGGGCGTCGATCGCGCCCTGGAGCGTCTCCAGGCGGTTGCCCAGGTTCGATCCCAGGGCGATCACCGCACGCTTGGGGTTCTGCAGGGTGGTGTCGGCGGCGTCCACGCGCTCCACCACGGAGGCGGGCACCGGCTGGACGGTCGGGTCGCTCTGACTCCCGGTGAAGAAGGCGCTCATACTCGGCTCCGCGTGATGGTGACGGTCACATCGTCGAAGGGGACCGTGATCGGGGCGTCCGGTTTGTGGACGCAGACCTCGACCTCCCGGACCGGTGCGTGCTTGAGACAGGAGAAGGCGATGCGCTCGGCGAGCGTCTCGATCAGGTCGACGGGCTCCCCTTCCACCAGGGCGACGACCTCCTCCGCCACGACGCCGTAGTGCACGGTCTTCGTCAGGTCGTCGTCGGCCGCGGCGGGCCGTGTGTCCAGGCCCAGAACGAGGTCCACGATGAAGGTCTGGCCCTCCTCGCGTTCCCTGGGGAACACGCCGTGGTGCCCACGGGCCTTCAGGCCGCGCAACGCGACACGATCCACGCGAATCACTCCTGCAATCGTCGACAGCGGCAGGCATTCACCGAGTGCGGTCGGCACACCGGTCCCGAACGAATCTACCTGCGGACACTGACGTCCCACGGTCGCGGGGGCGTACGCCCGCGCGATGGTCAGGAGGGTTCATCCGGTGTTTCCCCTGGGGAACAGGGTGGCTCACGAGTCGGTAGCCGCCCATACCTCGGAGGAGGTGATTCCAACCACTATCAGCCGCCTACCCACTCCGGCGGGCCTGCCCACCCCCCTGATGCGGGGAGAGTCGTCCGCCTGTGCGAAGAAGGCGCCTTATGCGGGGGAGTCGTCCTCCTCCTCGTCGTCGCTTTCGGTCAGGACGGGGGAGGCGTGGTGCGACCAGAGCTTCCAGCCGTCGGGAGTGCGGCGGAACAGGTTCGTGGCCACCACGAGCTGTCCGACGAGCGGGCCCAGCTCGTCGCTGTCGTCCGGCGCGGGGCCACCGCTGAGGATGTTCTCGGTACAGGTGACCAGTGCGGTGTCACCGGTCACGGAGACATGGACGTCCGTGAGGAAGAACTGGATGTACTCGGTGTTCGCCATGATCAGTGCGTAGGACCTGAGGACCTCACCGCGGCCGGTCAGCACCGGCCAGCCGGGGTGCACACAGGAGATGACACCGACGTCGGCCGGGTCGTGGTACTGCTCGTCGACGCCGAGGTCGGAGGGTGCGAGCCACAGCGACGACAACTCTTCGAAGTCCCCCCGCTCCATCGTCTCGTAGAAGGTGGTGTTGGCCTGTTCGACCTGTTCCACATCCGTGTGGGCAGTGCTCACCGGGCTCCTTCGATGGCGCGTGCGACGCGTACGGCGTCCGCCGTCGCGCGTACCTCATGGACGCGCACGGCCCATGCGCCGGCGTGCGAGGCGAGCGCGGAGACGGCGGCGGTGGCGGCATCGCGTTCGCGGGCGGGTGGCGGTGCGCCCCCGGGGCCGGCCAGTACGCGGCCCAGGAAACGCTTGCGCGAGGCGGCCACGAGCAGCGGGTGACCGAGGCGGTGCAGCCGGTCCAGATGGGCGAGCAGGGCCAGATCGTGCTCGGCCTCCTTGGAGAAGCCGAGGCCGGGGTCGACCACGATCCGGTCGGGGGCTACACCGCCTTCCAGGACGGCCTCCACACGCGCCCGCAGTTCGTCGACGACTTCGCCGACCACGTCCTCGTAGACGCCGGTGACGTTGCCGCCCTCCAGGAAGCCGCGCCAGTGCATGACCACGAAGGGGGCGCCCGCCGCCGCGACGACCGGGATCATGGCCGGGTCCGCGAGGCCGCCGCTGACGTCGTTGACGAGGGCCGCCCCGGCGGCGAGGGCCTTTTCGGCGACGGAGGCGCGCACGGTGTCGACGGAGATCGTGACGCCCTCGGAGGCGAGGCCGCGCACGACGGGGATGACACGCCTGAGCTCCTCCGCCTCGTCCACGCGGGTGGCGCCGGGACGGGTGGACTCGCCGCCCACGTCGACGAGATCGGCACCCTCGGTGACCAGGTCGAGGCCGTGCTTGACGGCGGCGGTGGTGTCGAACCACCGGCCGCCGTCGGAGAAGGAGTCGGGGGTGACGTTCACGACCCCCATGACCGCGCAGCGGTCCCATGTCGGAAGGCCTGCCACGTGGCCCCGCCCGGTCTTCGTGCTCATACGTTCAGCGTAGGCCCCCGGCGCTGCCGCGTTCGGTTCACGGGGCGGTCGAGGAGCGAGCGGTCCGCCGAGGGCCGCGCGGGCGGGGCGGGAACGGCGGGCCGCCGGCGGGGTGTCCGCCGGGCGCCGCCGCCCGGCGGGCGGAAGCGGGTGCGGTCGACCGGCCTGAGCCGCCGCGTGCCCCGGCGCGGTGCGGGTTCTCGGCGGTACGGGTGTGTACGGTCCTGCCGCCGTCGGGTCGGTGGCGCTGCGGCCGTCCTCGTGGGGGACGGCCTGCGAGGGCGGCACGGGGCCGGTGCTGCTTGCGCGGCTCGCGCCTGTCGGTGGGGCGGGCAGCCTGTGCCGGTGCGCGCCGTGCGCGGTGCCGGTGCGGTCTACGGGCCTGGGCCGCCGCGTGCCTCGGCTCGATGCGGGTGTGTACGGTCCTGCCGCCGTCGGGTCGGTGGCGCTGCGGCCGTCCTCGTGGGGGACGGCCTGCGAGGGCGGCACGGGGCCGGTGCTGCTTGCGCGGCTCGCGCCTGTCGGTGGGGGCGGGCAGTCGGTGCGTGGCGTGCGCGGTGCCGGTGCGGCGCTCGCCTTGCGCCGTGCCGGTGCGGCCCACCGGCCTTAGCCGCCGCGTGCCCCAACGCGGTGCGGGTTCTCGGCGGAACGGGTGTGTACGGCCCTGCCGCCGTCGGGTCGGTGGCGATGCGGCCGTCCTCGCGGGGGACGGCTCGCGAGGGCGGCACGGGACCGGCGCGCAGCCCGGGGCGGTGCGCGCCGTGCCCGTGCGGTCAGGCGCCGCTCGCCGCGCCCATGCCGCGGTCCGTGAGCCCGTGGGCGCACGGGCGGGGAGCCCGAGCCGTGCGGCGCAGGAAGCGGGGGAGGGCGACATTCACGAAGCCCTCCGCCTGCATGGCCGCGAGGCCGATGCGCGGCAGGTCGCGGGAGGACGCGTACACCACGAAGCGCGGCTCCCAGCGGGGCTGGAACTTCGCGTTGAACTTGTACAGGGACTCGATCTGGAACCACCGGGAGAGGAAGACCAGCAGTCCCCGCCACGCCCGCAGCACCGGGCCCGCACCGATCTTCTCGCCGCGGGCCAGCGCCGAGCGGAACATCGCGAAGTTCAGGGAGACACGCCTGATGCCGAACTTCGGGGCGGCCTGGAGCGCGGCCACGATCAGCAGTTCGTTCATGCCCGGGTCCGCCGCGCGGTCGCGGCGCATCAGGTCCAGGGAGATCCCATCGGTGCCCCACGGGACGAAGTGGAGGACCGCCTTGAGATCGCCGTACGGTCCGGTCTCGTCGTCCGCCCGTCCGTCCGGGGCGCGGCCCGAGGCACTTCGCGACGCCCCGTCGATCCGGTGCGCCGTGGCGATCAGGCAGTCGCCGTCTGCGGGATCGCCGATGCGGCCGAGGGCCATGGAGAAGCCGCGCTCGGTGTCGGTGCCGCGCCAGTTCTCGGCGGCCCGCCGTATGCGCTCCAGTTCGCCCTCACCGAGGTCACGGATACGCCGCACCCGGGTCTCGTATCCCGCGCGCTCGATGCGCTTGACCATCTGGCGCACGTTGCGCATCGCGCGCCCGGAGAGGGAGAAATCCGCGACGTCCACCACCGCCTCGTCGCCCAGTTCGAGGGCGTCCAGGCCGGTCTCCCGGGTCCACACCTCGCCGCCCGTCTCCGAGCAGCCCATGACGGCCGGGGTCCAGGAATGCGCCCTGGCCTCGTCCATGAACCGTTCGATGGCGCCCGGCCAGGCCTCGACGTCGCCGATCGGGTCGCCGCTGGCCAGCATCACGCCCGACACGACGCGGTAGGTCACCGCCGCCTTGCCGCTCGGCGAGAAGACGACGGCCTTGTCGCGGCGGAGCGCGAAGTGGCCGAGCGAGTCGCGGTCGCCGTGCTTGTCCAGCAGGGCGCGCAGCCGTGCCTCGTCGTCGTCGGTCAGCCGGGCGGCCGGATGTTCGGGGCGAAGGGCCAGATAGATCGTCGTGACCGCGGTCAGCAGGCCGAGGGCACCGAGCGAGAAGCCCACCGTCCAGGAGGTGTTGCCGGTGTAGTCGACCGGACCCTCGAAGCCGAACATGCCGTACAGGACGTGCTCGATGCGGTCGGACACGCTCGGGTCGCCCACCAGGCGGTGCGGGTGGACGCTGACGATGATCAGGCCGAGGGAGAGCGAACCGGCGCCCATGAGCACGAAGTTGGCGAGCGCGCGCCAGCGGCTGCGGGGGTCGGGCAGGGCGGCGAACTCACTTCGGTGACGCAGCAGCGGCAGCAGCAGCGCCACCGAGATGACGACGCCGATGACCGAATGGCGGTAGACGTACTCCGCCACGGCGCCCGCGGGAAGCAGTATCACGGCGGCGCGCCAGGCCCGGCGCTTGCGCCGGCGCAGCCCGTGCGCGAGGAGCAGCAGCAGGACGCCGGCACTCAGCGACAGGGCCGCCGCGAACGGGCCGAGCGAGCCGGGCAGCACCTCGGCCATGCGGTGCATACGGCTGTGCCGGAAGCGCGGGAACACACCCGCGGCGATGTCCAGGAACCCCACGAGCATGCAGGCCCGGGCGATCAGCGCGGGGACGGCCTCCGGGCGAGGGCCGCGGAGTATGCGCCGTGCTCCGCGCGATCGCTCCGGAACCTGGCCCGACTTTTCCCCATCTATCCTGACAGACATCGCATCCCGTATGTGTGCGAGAGAACTGGAGTCCGGTGCCGATCCGGGCATCCGGCGACATTGCGCCCTCTAGGACGGTGTCGTGGGGAGAGAGGTTCACTCCCCATCACAAAGCCGGTTCAAAGCCGAAGGAAAGTCCGGGGCAAGCCCTCGCCAAGCACAGGGGGCGGTCAAGGGCCGGAAGGCGCAGGCGGGAAGGGCCCATGGGTCTCACGAGCAACAAAATGCTGGTACTGGTCGTCGTGCTCGCACTGGCGCTGTTCGTCGGTACGGTCTGGCACTGGCCCAGGCTGGCGCGGCCCGGTTGGCGTGCCGTCGGGGGACGGGTCGCTCTGCTGTTCGCCACCCAGCTCATGGTCTTCGCGTCGATCGGCCTGGCCGCCAACCAGGCCTTCGGGTTCTACGCCACCTGGACCGATCTGTTCGGCCGGGAGAACGGGCAGGGTGTGGTCGTCGACCACGGGACGGCGGGGGTGGGCGGTGGTCCGCTCCAGGTGCTCGGCACCCAGGAGGTGACCGTTCCCGGCGGCTCTCGTCCGGAGATCGGCGGCCAGATCCAGAAGGTCGAGATCGTCGGCCGGACGACCCGCATCGCCTCTCCCGCGTACGTGTATCTGCCGCCTGAGTACTTCCAGGCGCGGTACCGCACCCGGACGTTCCCCGCGGCCGTCGTGCTCACCGGCTACCCGGGCACGGCCGAGGCGCTCATCAAGGGGCTGCACTACCCGCAGACGGCGCACGAACTGGCCGGGGACGGCAGGATGCAGCCGATGATCCTGGTGATGCTGCGACCGACCGTGGCTCCGCCGCGCGACACGGAGTGCGTGGACGTCCCGGGCGGCCCGCAGACCGAGTCGTTCTTCGCGAAGGACCTCCCCGACGCGGTGACGGACCACTACCGGATAGGTGGGAGGCCGCGCAGTTGGGGCGTTATCGGCGATTCCACGGGCGGCTACTGCGCGCTGAAGCTGGCGATGCACCATCCTGACGTGTACGCCGCGGGCGCGGGCCTGTCGCCGTACTACCGGGCGCCGATCGACCCGACCACGGGCGACCTCTTCCGCGGGAACAAGGACCTGCGCGACCGTGCCGACCTGGGGTGGTGCCTCAAACGGCTGGCCGCGCCCGACACTTCGCTGCTCGTCACCAGCAGCAAGGCCGGCGAGAAGGACTACCGGTCCACGCTCGCGTTCATACGGCAGGTGCAGACCAGGAAGCCGACCCGGATCTCGTCGATCCTGCTCGACAGCGGTGGCCACAACTTCAACACCTGGCGGCGGGAGATCCCGTCGGCACTGCAGTGGCTGAGCGGACGGCTCGGTGATCGCTGAGCGGGTGAATGCGCGGGGCGCCGACCGGAATTCGGGGCCATGCGCAGGAGGCCGGCTCCGCCGTACGTGCTCGTCCTTGTGCGTTGTCGCCGAGCGGCCGTGGCATTCGCCGGGCGGTGAGCCGTCACATCCCTTTCCGGGGAGGGGAACCGGGCTCGAAGATCGCAAAAGCGGTCCGCCGAGAAATGATCTTGTACCGCCGTGGCGGCTGATTCGGCGGAAGGCCCCGGCGCACCGTACGGGGGCGGGGGGCCCGCTCCGATACCCGGGCGACCTGGGTGTATCGGGGCCCGAAGCGGGTGCCGGATTCGGGGCGCCCGGACGCGGGAGGGCGGCTCATCGCTTTTTCCGGCGCCGGCAGGCGGGGTGAAGGTATCGGTGTGGCTGTGTTTTTACCGGGCGGGGCACCATCATTCGCCTACGCGCGGTAAGTTTCTGGCCATGCCACGTGGACGTCACCGCCATTCCCCGCCCTTGCACAGGCTGCTGCCCCCCTCGGTGATCGCCGGCGTCGCGGTCGTGTGCGCCGCGGGCCCCTGGTTGTTCACGGAGCCGTTGGTGCTCCGTGGGCTGGCCGCGGGCGCTGCGGCGACGATGGTCGTGGGCGCCGTCGTCATGCGCCGCTGGGATGTGGCCGCGGGTAAACACGTCGCCGACCTCACGCGCGCGCGGGCGAGCGACGAGTGGCACCACGAGGAACGGGTCGCCGAACTGGAGACCGACCTGGAGGAGTCGCGCGAACTGCGCACCAAACTGGAGCAGCGCCTCCGGGCCAAGCGCACGGAACTGGCCAATCTTCGCAACGAGCACGCCGCCCTGCTGCGCCGGTACGCCACGGCGGAGACGGAGCGTGCGACCGCCCTGGAAGGGCGCCGTCTGCTGGCGATCGAGTCGACGGTGCCCGCACCGGAGCTGCCGGCGGGCGACTCGGAGGCGTCCGGTGGGCAGGAGGCGCCCGACGACGCCGACCGGAGCGAGCCCGCCGGTGCGGATGCCAGGGACCACGAGGACGTCACCGCCCCGGCCGAGGACGGGACGGCCCAGGACGGGACGGCGGAGGACTCCGGTGCGGAGCCCTCGGCCGCGGGGGTGTTCTCGCCCGACGGGTCCTCGCTCTTCATGCGGGCCGGCTCGGCGCTGGCGCGGCTGACGAAGGACGACGACATGGCGCCGGCGGACGCGGCCGCGTCCTCGTCGCCGGAGCCCGCCGAGGAGGCGGAGAAGGACGCCGCCGAGGCGGACGGCGACGCCGTGCAGGCGACCGCCGCCGAGGACGGTGAGGCGGCCTCCACCGAGGACGGTGAGGCGGCCGAGGCGGGCGCCGCCGCGGACGGGGGCGACACCGGCAGCACGCCCGGGACCGCCCGGAAGACGTCGGCCGGCACGGAGACCTCCCCCGAGAAGGGCGGCCCCGGCAACGGCGGCGGCCGGAAGCGGACCCCTGCCGAGCCCGTGGCGCCCGAGGCCGCGGCCAAGGAGGCGGGCTCCGCCGGACAGGGCGGGAGCGAGGGGACGTCCTCGGCGGGCACGGTGCCCGAGCAGGCCGCCGCCCCGACCGCCCAGCAGCCCCAGCCGTCCGCCAAGAAGCCCGCGCACAGCACCGGGCACTTCACGGTGCCCACCGCCGTGGCCGTGGTGCCGCCGACCCCGCGGCGCCGCGCGACCGTCGAGGGCGGTTTCGACTTCTTCGGTACGCAGAAGTCGCGGGCGACCCTGGACGCGGTGCAGAACGAGGACCTCGCGGACGTCGTCGGCCAGGAGGCGCTCGCGATGCACAAGGCGGAGTCGGAGTCCGGGTTCAAGCCCGCGGACCCGCAGGCACGCGCCGTCGGCCAGGTCATCGACCTGACCGCGCACGACGAGACGGAGCAGATCGACGTCCAGGGGCTGCGCACCGCGGCGTCCTGAGGCAGATCGTCCCGTGCGAAGGGCGGCGGCACACGATGTGCCGCCGCCCTTCGCCGTCCCCGCCTTCGTCTAGGAGGCCATCCACCGGTCCGGCCCGGCGTCACGGCGCCCCGTGCGCGACCGGTCCGCCTGGGCGTACAACAGCGCCTGCGCCTCCTCGACGTCCCGCAGGCGCGCCGTCACCGTCTTGTTGGCACCGGTGTCGACATGGATGTCGGCGACCCTCAGAAGCCGCTCCCAGGGCCCCCGCGTGAGCCGTACGCTCTGCACCTTCGCATGGGGGACCAGGGACAGACTGCGGCGCAGCAGGCCGCGCCGGGCGGCGAAGACCGTGTCCGTGACGGCCAGTCCCTGGCCGCGCCACCAGAACGGGACGCACCAGCCCGCGCGGCGCGGCGGCCGGGACAGCGACGACGGCACGGTCACCCCGGGCAGCACCCGGGCGATCACCGCCTCGGCTGCCTCGCGCGGGGCGACCGGTACGAGCACGGAGTTGGAGGAGCCGGCCACGTCCAGCCTGACGTGCACCCAGCCGCGCCGCCGCCACAGCAGCGGTTCCACGATGCGTACGGCCTGCACCCGGCCCGGCGGCACGGTCTCGTGGGCGCGGTCGAGCAGACCGTGGTCGATGCGGAGCCCGTCCGGCGACTCGCCCACCGTCCAGTCGTAGGAGCCGGCGAACCGGCCCGCGCTCCGCGTGGCGGCGCCGGCGAGCGGTACCCCGACGGCGAAGACCGTCCACAGGCTGTGGGTGACGAACCACAGCACCGTCGGCACGACGAGCGCGGCCACCAGCGGGCCCCATGTCGCACCGGTGAGCAGCAGGGAGACCGCCAGCATGCGCGGCGGCACGTGCAGCAGCGTGCGGGCCGGTGCCTCGCCCACCTCGTGCGCCGTCTCGGGGGCGAAACCGGCCGCACGGGCGAGGAGTTCGGCCCGCAGCCGCCGGGCCTCGGCCTCGCCGAGATAGGCGAGTTCGTCCTTCTTGGCGGTGCCTATGACGTCCAGTTTCAGCTTGGCGACGCCGGCGATGCGGGCGAGCAGCGGCCGGGTGACGTCGACGGCCTGCAGCCGGTCCAGACGTATGTGTGCCGTGCGGCGGAACAACAGGCCCGTGCGGATGCGCAGTTCGGTCTCGGTCACCGCGAAGTGTGTGAACCACCAGGTCAGAAAGCCGTACAGGGCGGCGGCCAGGACGAGTGCGGCGAGACCTGCGAGGAGTGTGGCCGCGGTCAGCTTCGTCAGCTGCTCCTGTGCCTGGCCCGGATCGTGCACGGCCCAGCCGACGACCACGGTGACCGGCGCCCAGGCGCGCCGCAGCGGGGTCACGGGGTGCAGCCGCCGCTCGGTCGCCTCCTGCGGGCGGGGTATGGCGGGCTCTGCCGCGGGCGTGCTCACAGCCCCGCCGACCGGGCCTCGCCGAGCACGGTCAGCCGGTCCCGCAGGCGTTCCGCCTCGGCCGGTTCCAGGCCCGGAATGGTGGCGTCCGTCGCCGCCGCGGCCGTGTGCAGCTGCACGCTCGCCAGCCCGAAATGCCGCTCCACGGGTCCGGAGGTGACCTCGACGAGCTGCATGCGCCCGTACGGCACCACCGTCTCCTCCCGCCACAGCACGCCCCGGCTGATCAGCAGGTCGTCGGCCCGTTCGGCGTAGCGCCAGGACCGCCAGTTGCGGCCCAGCATGACCCAGCCCGACAGCAGCAGCGCCAGCGGCAGCAGCGCGAGGAGCGCCCAGACCGGCCCGGCGAACATCCCCAGGAGCAGTCCCACGGCCGCGGTCAGCAGTCCCAGCCACACCACCAGCAGCAGCCGCCGCATCCGCAGCAGTCCCGGCGGCAGCCCGGTCCAGGCGGGCTCGGCGGCCGTCCCCACACTCCCCATCTCCATGCCGCAAGCGTACGTACGAGAGACTGTGTCCATGACTCCTACGACGGAGACCATGGTCGGGATCGGCGGCGCCGCGGAGAGCACCGACATGGTGCTCAACATCGGGCCCCAGCATCCCTCCACGCACGGTGTGCTGCGGTTGCGGCTCGTGCTGGACGGAGAGCGGATCATTCATGCGGAGCCGGTCATCGGCTATATGCACCGCGGTGCGGAGAAGCTGTTCGAAGCGCGCGACTACCGCCAGATCGTCATGCTCGCCAACCGCCACGACTGGCTGTCCGCCTTCTCGAACGAGCTGGGCGTGGTGCTCGCCGTGGAGCGGATGCTCGGCATGGAGGTCCCCGAGCGCGCGGTGTGGATGCGCACACTCCTCGCGGAGCTCAACCGGGTCCTGAACCATCTGATGTTCCTCGGCTCGTACCCGCTGGAACTGGGCGGGATCACCCCGATCTTCTACGCCTTCTCCGAGCGCGAGGAACTCCAGCACGTCATGGAGGAGATCTCCGGCGGGCGCATGCACTACATGTTCAACCGGGTGGGCGGCCTGAAGGAGGATCTGCCCGCGGGCTGGACGGAACGCGCCCGTACCGTCGTCGCCGATGTGCGCTCGCGCATGGACCGGTTCGACGACCTCGTGCTCGGCAACGAGATCTTCCGGGGCCGCACGCGCGGGGTCGGCGTCCTCGCACCGCGGGCCGTGCACGCGTACGGGGTGAGCGGGCCGATCGCGCGCGCCTCCGGTGTGGACTTCGACCTGCGCCGTGACGAGCCGTACCTGGCCTACCCGGAGCTTCAGGGCACACTGAAGGTGGTCACCCGCCAGGAGGGTGACTGCCTGGCCCGCTTCGAGTGCCTTCTGGAGCAGACGCACAACGCGCTCGACCTGGCCGACGCCTGTCTGGACCGGCTGGCCGAGCTGCCGCCGGGTCCGATCAACCAGCGGCTGCCCAAGGTGCTCAAGGCTCCCGAGGGCCACACCTACGCCTGGACCGAGAACCCGCTCGGCATCAACGGCTACTACCTGGTCAGCAAGGGCGACAAGACGCCGTACCGGCTGAAGCTGCGCTCCGCGTCGTACAACAACATCCAGGTGCTCACCGAGCTGCTGCCGGGGACGCTGGTCGCCGACATGGTGGCCATCCTGGGGTCAATGTTCTTCGTGGTCGGGGACATCGACAAGTAGCCCCCCGAGAGAGGCGCCCGGGAGCCCGACGGGCTGGAGCAGCCAGCCGAAGTCGCCGAGGCCCCCGGACGCGGTGAGCTCGGCGGCCGCCCCGGCCTGGGCGAGGGCGTGCACATAGGCCGTCGGATGCGTCGAGGCGAGCGTGAGCGGGGGGCGTGCGCCGGAGATCCCGAGAGCGTGCAGGGCCGCCCGCTGGGTCAGCAGCCGAGCCCCGGGCAGGGCGCACGCGTCCAGTGCCACATGTGCGGTGATGTCGCAGGACCCGTCGGGCACGGGGGCGGTCTCCCGGCCCCCGCGGAAGCCGGTGAGCGTCCCGAAGGGCGGCCGGGCGTCCTCGCGGTGCGCGTAGTCGACGGCGACGGCGAGCCCACGGTCCACCGTGGCGACCGCGGCGGACCAGGCGGTGTCCCGGGGGAGGCCGATCTCGGCGCGGCACCCCTCGGCGGACAGCGGCCACCAGCGCTCCAGCCAGTCGGCCTGCGCGCCCTGCACGGGCTCCCCGAGGCGCTCGGTGCCGTCCTCCCGTACGAGGACCAGCCGGGCCGCCCCGTCGGGTCCCGCCTCCACGACCTCGAGCGGCACATTGTCGAGCCACTCGTTGGCGAACAGCAGCCCGGTGATCCGCTGCGGGGGCTCGTCGAGCCACTCGATCCCGGGACCGAGGCCGTCGGGGCGGCCGGTGACGTCCACGGCGCACGCGCGCGTGCGGGCGGCCACCTCCGGGGGCAGCGCGTCGAGGACGCCGGTGACCAGCTCGCCCCGGCCGGCCGCCATGTCCACGAACGTCAGCACGGCGGGACGGCCCAGGGCCTCGTCGACCCGGCACAGCAGCCGGGCCACGGCGCCGGCGAAGAGCGGTGAGGCGTGCACGGAGGTACGGAAGTGCCCCGCCGGTCCCTCGGGCCGCCGGTAGAACCCGTCAGCCCCGTACAGCGCCTCCTCGGCAGCCGCCCGCCATCCACGCCACTCGCCGTCGCCCTCGTGTGCCACCGGGCCAGGCTAGGCCGGGTGCGGGCGGGGCGCGGACACCGGTGGGGCCGTAGCCGCCCGGCGCGCGCGGCCCGCGCCCCGGGCGCGCGCACCTCCGGCCGTCCGGTATCCGCGCATCTCCAGCCGTCCGGGATCACGGAGCATCCACCTTGCGGAGTACACGTGTCCGCCCGGGATCGACCCTCCGGTTGACCCATGCACGCAGTGCGCTTCCCTACGCTGGGTCACGTGCAGCGCCTCTATGACTTCCTCCGCAGGCACCCGACGTGGGTCGACGGCTTCTGGGCCGTCGTCCTGTTCGGGCTCTCCTGCGTGAGCGTGACGAACCTCGACGGGGCGCCGAACTACCACGGATCGCTCCCCGTCGCGCTCGCGGTGTCCGCCGTGCTCTGCACGGTCGTCGCGCTGCGCCGCCGTATGCCCGAGAAGATGCTTCTCGTGGCCGCGGCGATGGGGCTGGCGCAGCTGGTCCTCGACCAGCAGGCGATCATCGCCGACTTCGCCATGCTGGTGATCATCTACACGGTCGCCGCGGACGGCGCCGCCTGGGCCTCACGCGCCGGCCTGGTCGCCGGCCTGGTGGCCGGGACCATGGCCCAGGTGCGCTGGCCGGAGGAGCGCACGAGCGTCCTGGGCAATATCGCGATAGCCGTCTTCAAGACCGTGCCCTTCGCCCTCGCCTGGGTGCTCGGGGACTCGCTGCGCACCCGCCGCGCGTACCTCGCCCAGCTGGAGGAACGCGCCGCCCGGCTGGAGAAGGAGCGCGAGGCGCAGTCCAAGGTCGCGGTCGCGGCGGAGCGCGCCCGTATCGCCCGCGAGCTGCACGACGTGGTCGCCCACAACGTCTCGGTGATGGTGGTGCAGGCGGACGGCGCGGCGTACGTCCTCGACACGGCCCCCGACCAGGCGAAGAAGGCGCTGGAGACGATCTCGGGGACGGGCCGGCAGGCCCTCGCCGAGATGCGCCGCCTGCTCGGCGTGCTGCGCACCGGCGAGCACAAGGAGGCCGGGGAGTACGTTCCCCAACCCGACGTCGAGCAGATCGACGAGCTCGTCGAGCAGTGCCGCAGCGCGGGCCTGCCCGTGGACTTCAAGGTGGAGGGCACCCCGCGTCCGCTGCCCAGCGGCGTGGAGCTCACGGCGTACCGCATCGTCCAGGAGGCGCTCACCAACACGCGCAAGCACGGGGGGCCCAACGCGGGCGCCAGTGTGCGCCTGGTCTATTTCGACGACGGCCTCGGGCTGCTCGTCGAGGACGACGGCAAGGGCGCCCCGCACGAGCTGTACGAGGAGGGCGGCGCCGACGGGCAGGGCCACGGCCTGATCGGCATGCGCGAGCGGGTGGGCATGGTCGGCGGGACCCTGGACGCGGGCCCCCGCCCCGGGGGAGGCTTCCGCATCAGCGTCCTGCTGCCGCTCAAACCGGCCCATTGACACGTGCACCCGCGACCGCCCGCCCACGACCCGACCCGCTGAAGTCCGACCGGAGGACCCCCATGCCGATCCGCGTGATGCTCGTCGACGACCAGGTGCTGCTGCGCACCGGGTTCCGGATGGTGCTGGCCGCCCAGCCGGACATGGAGGTCGTCGCGGAGGCGGGCGACGGTGTCGAGGCCCTTCAGGTGCTGCGCGCCACCGAGGTGGACGTGGTTCTGATGGATGTGCGCATGCCGAAACTGGACGGGGTGGAGACCACCCGCCGCATCTGCTCGGAGTCCAACCCCCCGAAGGTGCTGATCCTGACCACCTTCGACCTCGACGAGTACGCGTTCTCCGGGCTGAAGGCGGGCGCCTCCGGGTTCATGCTCAAGGACGTGCCGCCGGGTGAACTGCTCGCCGCCATCCGCGCGGTGCACAGCGGGGACGCCGTGGTCGCTCCGTCCACCACACGCCGACTTCTCGACCGGTTCGCGCCGATGCTGCCGGGCGGCACCACCGAGCCGCGGCACAAGGAGCTGGAACGGCTCACCGACCGCGAACGCGAGGTCATGGTGCTGGTCGCGCAGGGCCTGTCGAACGGGGAGATCGCGGCCCGGCTCGTGCTGTCGGAGGCGACCGTGAAGACCCATGTCGGGCGCATCCTGACGAAACTGGGGCTCAGGGACCGGGTGCAGGTGGTCGTCCTCGCGTACGAGACCGGTCTCGTACGGGCGGGCGGACACGGTTGAGCCACCGTGTGGTCGCCGGGGCACCGGCGACCACTAGGGTCGGCGCATGCTCCTGTGGATCAACGGCCCCTTCGGGGGCGGCAAGACACAGACCGCACACGAGATACGCAGGCGTCTGCCCGGCAGCGTCATCTGCGATCCGGAGGACGCCGGATTCGGACTGCGCCGCATGCTGCCGCCCGAACTGCGCGGGAACTTCCAGGACCTGGCGTCCTGGCGGCAGGGCGTGGTCGAGGTGCTCGACCTGGCGCTGACCGAGCACGAGGGTGCGGTCATCGTCCCCATGACGGTCACGGACCCGGACTACTTCGCGGAGACGATCGGGCGACTGCGCGAACTGGGCCACGACGTACGGCACTTCGCACTGCTCGCACAGCGCGAGACCGTGCTGGAACGGCTCCGGGAGCGCGGCTTCGGGCACGTCCTGCAGTACGTCGCCGGCAAGGGATCCACGCTGCGCGGGGAGAGCTGGGCCGTCCAGCAGCTGGACCACTGCCTGGAGCGGCTGCGTGAACCGGAGTTCGCCGAGCACCTGTGGACGGACCACTCCACGGTGCCGAAGACGGCGGACCGGATCGCCGTGCTGGCCGGGCTCACGCTCAGGCCCAACAACGACGGGGCCCTGCGCACCCGGCTGCGGCAGGCGAAGGTCGGGCTCCGGCACATCCGCTTCGACTGAGTGTCCCGTCGCGCGGCGGCTATCGCAGAAGTCCCTCCAGGAAGTCACTCCCCAGCCGGGCCACCGCGGACACGTCCAGCTGGTGCAGGACGTACCGGCCGCGGCGGCGGGTGGTGAGCAGGCCCGCCTTCTTCAGGGCGCTGAGGTGCCGGGATATCTCGGGTGCCGTCATGCCGTGGATCTGGGCCAGCTCGCCCGTCGTGAAGGCGCTGCGGGCCAGACTGCGGCACATGCGCATCCGCATCGGGTGGGACAGGGCCGCCAGCCGCAGGGTCAGCTGCTCCACCGACGGCGGGGCGGCTGGCTCCGGGTGGCTGACCGGGTAGTGCAGCACGGGCTGCCAGCCATAGCGGTGCAGCACCATCAGATGCGGCCGGCCCAGGCTGGTCGGGACGAGCAGCAGGCCGCCGTCCATCGTGGCGCTGCGGCCGCTGCCGAGCTTGTCGACGACGATCCGGGCCCCGGCCTCGTCGAGGGTCACCGCGGAGGACACCGAGGTCAGTGCCTCGGCCAGGCCCTTGCGGCGCAGCAGGTCCGTCTTGTGGCGGGCGTCCGCCGCGAGCTGGTGCCGCAGCCGGGACCAGGTGTCGGCGAAGAAGGCCGCGTCGCAGTCCTCCAGGAACTGCCGGAGCCAGGCCCGGGTCCGCGGCGGGTCGGCCAGCAGCCGCTCGGTGAAGCGCAGCTGCTGCGGTCCGCGGGCGGCGGCCAGTTCCAGGGCGCGGCGGCGGGCTTCCGCGTCGGCGAGCGCGGCGGGACCGGGCACGCTGTACGGCAGTGCGCAGGTGAACTCGAGCGCCGCGTCCACGAACTGCTCGTCGCTGAGCTTGTCCAGCAGGTCCAGGTCCTCGGCGAGGCCGGCACCGGGGAGCGTGCACCGACCGGGTAGGCCCGCGTACGGCAGGAAGAGGTCCGAGTACGTGGTGCGCCACAGGAAGTCGGCTTCGGACATCCGGTCGGCGAGATGCGAGTCGAGGCCGGCGGTCACCGTGGTCGCCCAGCCCTGGAGCCCGGGATGGTGACCGGGCTCGGACAGCGCGTGGAGGGCCATCCCGAGCTCGGCCAGGGGTGAGGCCACCACGGCGATCTGCTCCGGCCGCAGCCCGGTGATGTCGATGTCCACGCTCATGACCTCATGGTGCACCGTGTCACCGACATCGCGGCCCTCGCTTGACGGTGCTCGTCAATCGTCGCGACGCCGCGCCCCGACGGCAGTCGACCTGATGCCCCCGGGGCGGCCGCGGAGCCTACGGATCCCTGTCGTCACCCCCGAAGAGGCGATCCGCCAATGAGCGTCACCCGGCAATATCTGCTCGACACCAGCCGTCGCTGCGCAGCGCGGCGAGCCCGCCCCGCCCCCGCCCGGTGCCCACGACCGGTGGCCCGTGCGCGAACTGCACGACCGGCGCCGGTTCCGCGCCGTCCTCGCGGGCCGTCCCGCGCGAGGACGGCTGCGGGCGGCCCTGACCGGGTGGCGGCAAGGCCGCCGTGCACATCCGTACCGCCCGGGGCCCGAACCGCGCCGGGACGTGCGGTGCCCCGGTCGTCCCGTCCGCGCTTGCGTCACCGGCGCCTCGGCGCCCGGCTCCCGGCCGTCGGCAGCCGCTCCACGAAGTCGCTCACCGCCGCCCTCACGTCGTCCGCCGTCCAGGCCAGACCCTCGGCCCGTACGGAGACCTCCGTGAAGGCGAGGCCCGGGCCGCCGCGGTGCCAGGCGCCCGCGAACAGGAGCCTGCCGGTCTCCTCGCCCTGCCGTGCGGCGGCCTCCGCAAGGGCGTCCGGGTCGCCGGGCAGCCAGACCTGGAACTCATGGGTGTGCGGCTCCTCGGGGAACACCCGGGCCCACGGCAGCCCGGCCGCGGCGAACCCCTCGCGCAGCGCCGCGGCGACCACGCGCGCGTGCCGCACGTACTCCGGCAGGCGGGGCAGCTGACGCTCCAGGCCGGCGAGGGCCGACAGCACCGTGGGGAACTGCTGGAAGACAAGGCCTCCGTAGCGGTGCCGCCAGGTCTTCGCCTCCTCCACGAACGTCCTGGGGCCTGCCACCGCCGCGCCGCCGAACCCGTCGAGGGACTTGTAGAACGACACATAGACGCTGTCCGCGAGCTCCGCGATCTCGTCGAGCGGGCGGCCGAAGTGGACTTCGGTCTCCCACAGGCGCGCGCCGTCGAAGTGCACCACCGCGTCCCGCTCGCGCGCGGCCCGGACGACCTCGGTCAGCTCTGCGAAGGTCGGCAGCACAAAACCCGCGTCCCTGAGGGGGAGCTCCAGCATCAGAGCGCCGAACGGCTCCTCGAAGTCGCGGACCTCGTCGGCGGTCGGCTGCCGGGGCTCGCTCGTCACCTGGACCGGGCGCAAGGCGCTGACCTCGCTGAGCGCCTTCCGCTCGTGCACTTCGGGGTGGGCGAGCGCGTGCAGGGCCACGGTGGGGTTGCCGGTGCGTCCCGCCCAGCAGCGCAGGGCCACCTGCTGGGCCATCGTGCCCGTCGGGAAGAAGGCGGCGGCCTCCTTGCCTAGCAGCCCGGCGACCTTCGTCTCCAGTGCCTCGACGACTCCGGAGCCGTAGATGTCCGCGGTCTCGTCCAGGTCGTACAGGTCCTGCACGCCGTCCAGCAGCGCCAGCCGTTCGCGGAGCGTCCCCAGGCCGCCCGGACGTGCCAGCACGTGGTCCGCGCTCCTCAGCGCGGCGGCCCGGCGCGCGCGCAGGCGCCCCGGCTCGTCGGCGGCCGGCGTCGACCGCTCCTCCCGTCCGTCGGGAGCGGGGGCCGGCCCCGGTCCGTCCTGCCCCTGCCCTGCCGCCGGAACCCGGCTCCCGTCCGTCGTCTGCGTCATGTCCCCGTCCGCCCTCGTCACCTCGTCCTCACGCCGGGATCATGCCGTGCGCCGGCGCCGCCGGTCACCCCCGATTTCCTCGACGCGCACGACCTGCGAAAACCCACAGGCTGTGGACGGCCCGAACGGCCCGGGAGCCAATCGCGTTAACATGACGAGAAATCGTCCGGTACCCGGAGCGGACTGGAACGGGAAGGCCACCGTCGAGTGAGTACATTCCAACAGCCGGACCCGAGGGACCGCCCCGCGCGGCTCACCGTGGGCGTGGTCGGCGCCGGCCGTGTCGGGCCCGCCCTCGCCGCGTCGCTGCAGCTCGCCGGGCACCGCCCGGTCGCCGTCTCCGGTGTCTCCGACACCTCCCGCAGGCGGGCCGCGGCGATGCTTCCGGACGTGCCGGTGGTCCCGCCCGCGGACGTCCTGGAGCGTGCCGACCTGGTCCTGCTGACCGTGCCGGACGACGCGCTGCCCCGGCTCGTGGAGGGGCTGGCCGAGACCGGAGCCGTACGGCCCGGCCACCTGCTCGTGCACACCTCCGGACGGTACGGCGCCAAGGTGCTCGACCCCGCCCTGCGGGCCGGGGCGCTGCCGCTCGCCCTCCATCCCGCGATGACCTTCACCGGCACCCCGGTGGACGTCCAGCGCCTGGCCGGGTGCTCCTTCGGGGTCACGGCGCCCGAGGAGCTGCGGCTGGCCGCCGAGGCGCTCGTGATCGAGATGGGCGGCGAGCCGGAGTGGATCGCCGAGGACATGCGGCCCCTCTATCACGCGGCCCTGGCCCTCGGCGCCAACCACCTGGTCACGCTGGTCGCCCAGTCCATGGAGCTGCTGCGCTCGGCGGGCGTCGAAGCCCCCGACCGCATGCTCGGCCCGCTGCTCGGCGCCGCCCTCGACAACGCCCTGCGCTCCGGCGACGCGGCCCTGACCGGCCCGGTCGCGCGCGGCGACGCGGGCACGGTCGCCGCGCACGTCGCCGAGTTGCGCAAGCACTCCCCGGGCACCGTCGCCGGCTATCTGGCGATGGCCCGTGCGACCGCCGACCGGGCCCTGGGCCACGGCCTGCTCAAGCCCGAGCTGGCGGAGGACCTGCTCGGGGTACTCGCCGACGGGACCGAGGGGAGCGCCCGATGACCACCCTGCTGCACACCGCCGACGAACTGCACGCGCGCGTGCGGCACGGCCGTCGTACCGTCGTGATGACCATGGGCGCACTGCACGAGGGCCATGCCACCCTGATCCGCGACGCCCGGTCGATCGCCGGGGACGAGGGCGAGGTCGTCGTCACCGTCTTCGTCAATCCGCTGCAGTTCGGCGCGGGGGAGGACCTCGACCGCTACCCCCGCACCCTGGACGCCGATCTGAAGATCGCCGAGCAGGCCGGCGCGGACGTGGTGTTCGCCCCCTCCGTGGACGAGGTCTACCCCGGTGGCGAGCCCCGGATACGGATCTCGGCGGGGCCCATGGGGGAGCGGCTCGAAGGTGCTTCCCGCCCCGGCCACTTCGACGGCATGCTCACCGTCGTCGCCAAGCTTCTGCATCTCACCCGTCCCGACGTGGCCCTGTACGGGCAGAAGGACGCCCAGCAGCTCGCCCTGATCCGCCGGATGGTGCGCGACCTGAACTTCGGCGTGGAGATCGTCGGGGTGCCCACCGTGCGCGAGGACGACGGCCTGGCGCTGTCCAGCCGCAACCGCTACCTGGCGCCCGACGAGCGGTACACCGCCCTCACCCTCTCCCGCGCCCTGTTCGCGGGCCGGGACCGGCACGCCGCGCAGGAGGCGCTGCGCGCGCGTGCCCGCGAGGTGCCCTCCACGCACGCGCGCGCCGAGGCGCTGAGCGCACTGGGCGAGTCGCGTGCCGCCGCCGACGCGCACGCGGTCGCGAAGGCCGTGCCCGGTGGTCCCTCCGCGGTGCGTGCCGCCGCCCGGCTCGTCCTCGACGAGGCGGCCCATCTGGACCCGCCGCTGGTCCTGGACTACCTGGCCCTGGTCGATCCCTCGGACTTCACCGAGATCTCCGACGACTTCACCGGCGAGGCGGTCCTCGCCGTCGCCGCCCGGGTCGGGACGACCCGGCTGATCGACAACCTCCCTCTCTCCTTCGGAGCACCCGAGCCCGTCGACCCCTACGGAGCCGCCTCGTGACGAGTACAGGCATACGACTGCACGCACCCGAACCGGGCTGGTCCATCCCCGCGGACGTCGTGGTCGTCGGTTCCGGGGTCGCCGGCCTCACCGCGGCCCTGCGCTGCGAGGCGGCGGGACTGAGGACGGTCGTGGTCACCAAGGCCCGCCTGGACGACGGCTCCACCCGCTGGGCGCAGGGCGGCATCGCGGCGGCCCTGGGGGAGGGCGACACCCCCGAACAGCACCTGGAGGACACGCTGGTGGCGGGGGCGGGCCTGTGCGACGAGGAGGCGGTGCGCATCCTGGTCACCGAGGGCCCGGACGCGGTGCGCCGGCTCATCTCCACCGGCGCCCACTTCGACACCGACGGCGAGGGCGGCATCGAGCTCGCCCGCGAGGGCGGCCACCACCGCCGCCGTATCGCGCACGCCGGCGGTGACGCGACCGGCGCCGAGATCTCCCGGGCGCTGGTCGAGGCCGTACGCGCGCGCGGGCTGCGCACGATCGAGAACGCGCTGGTGCTCGATCTGCTGACGGACGCCGAGGGCCGCACCGCGGGTGTGACCCTGCACGTCATGGGCGAGGGCCAGCACGACGGCGTCGGCGCCGTCCTCGCCCCCGCCGTGATCCTCGCGACCGGTGGGATGGGTCAGGTCTTCTCCGCGACCACCAACCCCTCGGTGTCGACGGGCGACGGCGTGGCGCTCGCTCTGCGGGCCGGGGCCGAGGTCAGCGACCTCGAATTCGTGCAGTTCCACCCGACGGTGCTCTTCCTCGGCCCGGACGCGGAGGGCCAGCAGCCGCTGGTCTCCGAGGCGGTGCGCGGGGAGGGCGCCCATCTCGTGGACGCGGACGGCGTGCGCTTCATGGTCGGGCAGCACGAGCTGGCCGAGCTGGCGCCCAGGGACATCGTCGCCAAGGGCATCACGCGCCGTATGCAGGAGCAGGGCGCGGAGCACATGTTCCTCGACGCCCGGCACTTCGGCGCCGAGATGTGGGAGCACCGTTTCCCGACGATCCTCGCCGCCTGCCGCGCCCACGGCATCGACCCCGTCACCGCTCCCGTCCCGGTCGCTCCGGCCGCCCACTACGCCTCCGGCGGCGTGCGCACCGACTCCCGGGGCAGGACGACCGTGCCGGGCCTGTACGCGTGCGGCGAGGTCGCCTGCACGGGCGTCCACGGCGCGAACCGGCTCGCCTCCAACTCCCTTCTGGAGGGCCTCGTCTACGCCGAGCGCATCGCGGCGGACATCGCGCGCGGCCGGACGGAGGGCGGGCTGCACGCGCGCGTGCCCGAACCGGTCCCGCACCCGGAGAAGCCCGCGCATCCGCTGCTCGCCCCGGAGGACCGCTTCGCCATTCAGCGGATCATGACGGACGGCGCCGGAGTACTCAGGTCCGCGCGCTCGCTCCAGGAGGCGAGCGACCGTCTCCAGCGGCTGCACAGCGACGCGCGCGACGCCCTCGAGGAGAACGGCAAGACCTCCGAGCCGGGCGTCGACACCTGGGAGGCCACCAACCTCCTGTGCGTCGCCCGGGTCCTGGTCGCCGGGGCGCTGCTGCGTGCGGAGACCCGCGGCTGCCACTGGCGCGAGGACCACGCCGACCGTGACGACACCGACTGGCACCGGCACATCGTCGTGACGCTGAACCCGGACCGGACGCTGGCCGTACGCACCACCGACACCGCAGACTTCCCCCCGACCCTCCCCCAAGCCCTCGGCCCGGTCCGGGCAGCGGGCACCGCCATGCGTTCCCAGGAGCAGTGACAGAAGTGAGCACCCCCGACCTTCCCCTCGTCCCGAGCGGCGGCTGCGGCGACGGCTGTGCCTGCGGCGCGGACGGCGACGAGGAGTACCTGGAGTGCGGGCTGGACCCCGCGCTCGCCCAGATCCTGGCCGACGCCGGGCTCGACCCGCTGGAGGTCGAGGACATCGCCAACGTCGCCATCCAGGAGGACCTGGCGCACGGCGTGGACGTGACCACGGTCGCGACGATCCCCGAGGACGCGATCGCCACGGGCGACTTCACCGCGCGCGAGGCGGGCGTCGCGGCAGGCCTGAGAGTGGCCGAGGCGGTCATCTCGGTGGTCTGCTCCGAGGAGTTCGAGGTCGAGCGCCATGTGGACGACGGAGAGCGGGTGGAGGCCGGTCAGAAGCTGCTGACGGTCACCGCACTCACCCGCGATCTGCTCACCGCCGAGCGCAGCGCGCTGAACCTCCTGTGCCGGCTGTCCGGCATCGCGACGGCGACGCGCGCGTGGGCGGACGCCCTGGAGGGCACCGGGACGCGCGTACGGGACACCCGCAAGACGACGCCGGGTCTGCGGGCCCTGGAGAAGTTCGCGGTCCGCTGCGGCGGCGGCGTCAACCACCGCATGTCGCTGTCGGACGCGGCGCTGGTGAAGGACAACCACGTCGTGGCCGCCGGCGGAGTGGCGCAGGCATTCCAGGCGGTCCGCGAGATGTTCCCGGACGTGGCCATCGAGGTCGAGGTCGACACCCTGCACCAGCTGCGCGAGGTCGTCGACGCGGGCGCCGACCTGATCCTGCTGGACAACTTCACCCCGGGCGAGTGCGAGGAGGCGGTGGCCATCGTCGACGGCCGGGCCCTCCTCGAGGCATCGGGACGGCTCACCCTGCAGAACGCCAGGGCGTACGCGGACACGGGCGTCGACTTCCTGGCGGTGGGGGCGCTGACCCACTCGTCCCCGATCCTGGACATCGGCCTGGACCTGAGAGCGGCGGAGTAGGCGCCATGCTGCTGACCATCGACGTAGGCAACACGCACACGGTTCTGGGTCTGTTCGACGGCGAGGACATCGTCGAACACTGGCGCATCTCCACGGACGCGCGCCGCACGGCGGACGAGCTGGCGGTGCTCCTCCAGGGGCTCATGGGCATGCACCCCCTCCTCGGTGAGGAACTGGGCGACGGCATCGACGGCATCGCGATCTGCTCCACGGTCCCGTCCGTGCTGCACGAGCTGCGCGAGGTCACCCGCCGCTACTACGGCGACGTCCCCGCGGTCCTGGTGGAACCCGGCATCAAGACGGGCGTCCCGATCCTGATGGACAACCCGAAGGAGGTCGGGGCCGACCGCATCATCAACGCGGTGGCGGCGGTCGAGCTCTACGGAGGTCCGGCGATCGTCGTGGACTTCGGCACGGCGACGACGTTCGACGCGGTGTCCGCGCGCGGCGAGTACACCGGTGGTGTGATCGCCCCCGGTATCGAGATCTCCGTGGAGGCCCTGGGCGTCCGGGGCGCCCAGCTCCGCAAGATCGAACTGGCCCGGCCGCGCGCGGTGATCGGCAAGAACACGGTCGAGGCCATGCAGGCGGGCATCGTGTACGGCTTCGCGGGACAGGTCGACGGCGTGGTGAGCCGGATGGCCCGGGAGCTGGCGGACGATCCGGACGACGTCACGGTCATCGCGACGGGCGGCCTGGCCCCGATGGTGCTGGGCGAGGCCGCGGCGATCGACGAACACGAGCCCTGGCTGACGCTGATCGGCCTGCGGCTGGTGTACGAACGCAACGTGTCACGCATGTAGGGCGGCCCGTCACGGGGGTGGGGCGCTCGCGCCCCTGCACGGACGCGGAGCGGTGCCGTGCGCGGTTCCGCCGCGTGGCCGCGCCGCGTCCGCCCCCGACCGTGTGCACTCCTTACCGCGGTGAAGGGCGGTACCCGCCCCCACCTGAGGGAATGGAGAGCGACACGGCACCCCTTTAGGTCGATTTTGTCCGATTAGCGGTAGCGTCGCCGCATGCCCACGCCATACGGATCCCGTGGCGGCCTGGCGTTCGGCGCGGAGGAGCTGCGTGTGCTCCGCCGTGCCCTCGCCCTCGCCCTCCACCCCCGCACCGCTTCCGCCGAGGACGTCAAGGACTGCCTCCGCCTCGCCGATTCCGTCGACGAGGCGGTGCGGGAGGGTGCCCGACTGAGGGCCTTCCTGCTGGCGGACCTCGTGCGCTACCGGGCCGCCCTTCCCGGTGCCTCCACCGGCTATCTGGCCCTGCTGGAGGATGCCCTGCGTGCGGGCTACCGCCCGGTTCCGGACGATCTCGCCGCCCTGCGCGCACTGCGTGGCACCCCCGCCGCCGCGGCCCTCCTCGACCGCTGCCGGACCCTCGCCGACCGTGACGTGCGTGCCCACCTCGTCCCGCCCCGGGCGGCCATTCCCGCCTCTCGGGCCCGCCTCACGGCCCTCCCGGGCGGCCGTGCGAGCGCCGACGAACCGGCCGAGAAGCCGGCCCGCAAGCCCGCGGAGAAGCCCGCTGAACGGCCCGAGAAGCCCGCCCCGCGTCCCGACCCGCAGTCGCCGCGCCCCACGCGCCCCATCCCGACCCCCGGTGAGGTCTTCCCGCCCAAGCGCAAGCCGGGGCCCCCGCACGCGGAGCGGGAGCTCGCCGTCGGCTAGCGCGCGCCGAGGGTGCCGTACCTGCCCCGATCCGTGCGACACCGACCCGACCGGGATACATGGGACGGGCCCTGGCTACTCTGGACGCATGGACTACGTCTCCGCGCTCGTGCCCCCGGTCGTCATGGCCGTCTTCTTCGTCGGGCTCATCAGGGTGATCGTGAAGACCCAGGGCGGCGCCAACAAGGCCAAGGAGGACGCGGCCGTCGACGCGGCGCTCGCCCGCGCGGAGGGCGTCAGCAAGGGCACCCGCGACGCCGAGGTCTGACCCGCCCCGGGGCCCGCCCGAGCGGCACCCGCGCACCACGGGTCCTCTTCTGTCGTCCGGCGTACGACTCGTACGGTTTCGAGTCGTACGCCGTTTTTGTAGGTCTTCGTCGCTCAAGGGCTTGTTCGGCGGGCCATGGGGGACATCTCCCACTATTGTGCTGAACGTGCCTCGCCCATTGGGAGAACTCGAAGACGCGGTCATGACGCGGGTGTGGAAGTGGAACCGCCCGGTGACCGTTCGAGAAGTCCTGGAAGACCTTCAGCAGGAACGCTCCATCGCGTACACCACGGTCATGACCGTTTTGGACAATCTCCATCAGAAGGGCTGGGTGCGCCGGGAGGCGGAAGGCCGCGCCTATCGATATGAGGCGGTCTCCACCCGTGCCGCCTACGCGGCCGCACTGATGAACGACGCCTGGACGCAGAGCGACAACCCGGCCGCCGCACTCGTCGCCTTCTTCGGCATGATGAGTGACGAACAGCGGCAGGCGCTGAGGGACGCGGTACGGATCGTGCAGGGCCCGGAGAGCAGTTGGGAGCCCTCTGGCACCGAAACCGCCCCCGCGGAGGCGGAATCCGCCGAATCCCCTGCGCCCCCGGGTCCTCCCGCGGGGAGCGAGGGCGAGAAGCCCGGGGGGAACCCCGGCAAGAACCCCGCCGAGATGCGGGACGAGAAGAACCCCGACGCCACCGAGGACCCCACCGGGCGATAGCGTCCGGTCATGGCAGCAGAGCGCCCCGAAGTCACCGCAAAAGCCATCACCGTTCGACGGGCCAGGACGAGCGATGTCCCGGCCGTTCGGCTCCTCCTCGACGCCTACGTCCGGCGCGGCATCCTGCTCGACAAAGCGACGGTGACGCTTTACGAGGACATCCAGGAGTTCTGGGTGGCGGAACGCGACGACAACGGCGAGGTCGTGGGCTGCGGCGCCCTGCACGTGATGTGGGAAGACCTTGCGGAAGTCCGCACTCTCGCCGTGAACCCCGTGGCCAGGGGGCTGGGCGCCGGGCATCAGTTGCTGGAGAAGTTGCTGCAAACCGCCCGCTGGCTCGGCGTTCGCCGCGTTTTCTGTCTCACCTTCGAAGTGGACTTCTTCGGGAAGCACGGCTTCGTGGAGATCGGTGAGACGCCTGTGGACACCGATGTGTACGCGGAGCTGATGCGTTCCTATGACGAGGGTGTGGCGGAGTTCCTCGGTCTCGAACGAGTGAAACCGAACACCTTGGGCAACAGTCGGATGCTTCTGCATCTGTGATCGCCAAGGGATCGCCGTCGACTATTCAGCCGCGCTTCAGCCCGACGACCTTGCCCGGGTTCCCTATGTCCGAAACGCGCATCTTTCCGTCTCCGGAGCGCGCGGTCGGGCTCTCCCCTAGGGTTTGTGTTTTTCCAGCAAAAGCGGTTTGCTTTCCGACGTACTGCAGTACTGCATATAACAGGGGACGCGATTCAGGCGGCACATGCCGCGCATCCTCGGCCCTGAAGTTATCGATGAAAGGAAATCCGGTGGCACAGAAGGTTCAGGTCCTTCTTGTCGACGACCTCGACGGTGGCGAGGCGGACGAGACCGTCACGTTCGCGCTGGACGGCAAGACGTACGAGATCGATCTCACCACCTCCAACGCGGACAAGCTCCGCGGCCTTCTCGACCCCTATGTGAAGGGTGGCCGTCGTACCGGAGGCCGTGCGTCGGGCGGACGCGGCAAGGCTCGCGCCGCAGCTTCCGGTGGCAGCCAGGACACCGCGCAGATCCGCGCCTGGGCGAAGGAGAACGGTCTCGAGGTCAACGACCGCGGCCGCGTCCCCGCGAGCATCCGCGAGGCCTACGAGAAGGCGAACGGCTGAGCGCACGAGCGCAGCAGCCGGACCCGGTGGCACTGTGTCGCCATCGTGTCGACCAGACGCACCAGATCGGGGGCGCCCTCACCGCCCCGTACGGCCGACAGCGTCGGCAGCAGAGGTTCCACCTCGCACCCCGGCTCGGGGGGCCGCAGCCACACGGCGGCCCCCTGTGACTCGTTCCGGCCCGGGGGGAGCGGCCGGGCTCTCGGGGTGCCGGCCGGACCCGGCGGCAGCGGAGCCTCCATGTGCCCGCCCGCACCGATCGCCGTGAGATCCAGGGCCAGCGCGCCCCATTCCAGCCATTCGAGCAGCCCGGGCAACTCCTCCGCACTGCCCGCGGCCACCAGCAGCCGCAGCCGGCCCCCCTGCCGCGCCACCGGCGAGGCCGGCCCCAGATGCCGCAGTACGGCCGACCCGGCTTCCGCGGGCACCTCCAGGACGTCGAAGCGCACCCCGGTCGCCAGCCGCACCGGCTCCCCGGGCAGTGTCGCCCAGCCCATCCCCTGCTCGTACCAGTCGCGCACCGCACTGCTCGGGTCGGGCGGTCTTCGGGGGAGAGGCACCGTGTGGACCATGCCGGGAGCAACAGCGGAAGTCCGTTCAGGGTTACGCTGTGTGTCGAACTCAGTGCGCAGAGTGCCGAAAAAAGGGGCATGCGGGGGTGTTCGGCGGCGCAAGGATGTTCGCCCGTAGCGGAGGGAACCGGTGCGCGCGGCATGGAGTGTCAGTGCGTACGGGTAAGACATCCCTAGTGGGAGGGGGCGACCCGCAGAAAAGGCCGTCTCGCGTTCGCCACAGGCGTACTGGTGAGTGGAGTGACTGCCTGGCCTGCGGGAACATCGTCTCGCACCATCGGGTTGGAGCAGATGTCGGCGTTCGGGGTCAGGAGGCCAAGGACGGTGTCGGCAGTTGGAATGAGCGGTCCCCGCTTGCGGGACTAAGCTGCGGAAGGACAGCGAGGGGAGCGTCCCCTCACTGCCTGACCGCTCTGAGGAGCGATTAACGATGTTCGAGAGGTTCACCGACCGCGCGCGGCGGGTTGTCGTCCTGGCTCAGGAAGAAGCCCGGATGCTCAACCACAACTACATCGGCACCGAGCACATCCTCCTGGGCCTGATCCACGAGGGTGAGGGTGTCGCCGCTAAGGCCCTGGAGAGCCTCGGGATTTCGCTCGAGGCGGTCCGCCAGCAGGTGGAGGAGATCATCGGCCAGGGCCAGCAGGCGCCCTCAGGTCACATTCCCTTCACCCCCCGTGCCAAGAAGGTCCTGGAGCTGTCGCTCCGCGAGGCTCTTCAGCTGGGCCACAACTACATCGGCACGGAGCACATCCTGCTCGGCCTGATCCGTGAGGGCGAGGGCGTCGCCGCCCAGGTCCTGGTCAAGCTGGGCGCAGACCTCAACCGTGTCCGCCAGCAGGTCATCCAGCTGCTGTCGGGCTACCAGGGCAAGGAGACCGCCACCGCCGGCGGACCGGCCGAGGGCACCCCCTCGACCTCCCTCGTCCTGGACCAGTTCGGCCGGAATCTCACCCAGGCCGCTCGCGAGTCCAAGCTCGACCCGGTCATCGGGCGCGAGAAGGAGATCGAGCGGGTCATGCAGGTGCTGTCCCGCCGGACCAAGAACAACCCGGTGCTCATCGGCGAGCCCGGCGTCGGCAAGACGGCGGTCGTCGAGGGTCTGGCGCAGGCCATCGTCAAGGGCGAGGTGCCCGAGACCCTCAAGGACAAGCACCTCTACACCCTCGACCTGGGCGCGCTGGTCGCCGGCTCCCGCTACCGCGGTGACTTCGAGGAGCGCCTGAAGAAGGTGCTCAAGGAGATCCGCACCCGCGGCGACATCATCCTGTTCATCGACGAGCTGCACACGCTGGTCGGTGCGGGTGCCGCCGAGGGCGCCATCGACGCGGCCTCCATCCTGAAGCCGATGCTGGCCCGCGGTGAGCTGCAGACCATCGGTGCGACCACCCTCGACGAGTACCGCAAGCACCTGGAGAAGGACGCGGCCCTGGAGCGCCGCTTCCAGCCCATCCAGGTCGCGGAGCCGTCCCTGCCGCACACGATCGAGATCCTCAAGGGCCTGCGGGACCGTTACGAGGCCCACCACCGCGTGTCCATCACGGACGAGGCGCTGGTCCAGGCCGCCACCCTGGCCGACCGGTACATCTCGGACCGCTTCCTGCCGGACAAGGCGATCGACCTGATCGACGAGGCCGGTTCCCGGATGCGCATCCGCCGGATGACCGCGCCGCCGGACCTCCGCGAGTTCGACGAGAAGATCGCGGCCGTCCGCCGGGACAAGGAGTCGGCCATCGACTCCCAGGACTTCGAGAAGGCGGCGTCTCTCCGCGACAAGGAGAAGCAGCTGCTGGCAGCGAAGGCCAAGCGGGAGAAGGAGTGGAAGGCCGGCGACATGGACGTCGTCGCCGAGGTCGACGGCGAGCTGATCGCCGAGGTCCTGGCCACGGCCACGGGCATCCCGGTCTTCAAGCTCACCGAGGAGGAGTCCAGCCGCCTGCTCCGCATGGAGGACGAGCTCCACAAGCGGGTCATCGGCCAGGTGGACGCCGTCAAGGCGCTCTCCAAGGCGATCCGCCGTACGCGTGCGGGCCTGAAGGACCCGAAGCGTCCGGGTGGTTCGTTCATCTTCGCGGGCCCGTCCGGTGTCGGTAAGACCGAGCTGTCCAAGGCGCTGGCGGAGTTCCTGTTCGGTGACGAGGACGCGCTGATCTCCCTCGACATGTCGGAGTTCAGCGAGAAGCACACGGTCTCCCGCCTCTTCGGTTCGCCCCCCGGCTATGTGGGCTACGAGGAGGGCGGTCAGCTGACGGAGAAGGTGCGGCGCAAGCCGTTCTCGGTGGTCCTCTTCGACGAGGTCGAGAAGGCCCACCCGGACATCTTCAACTCGCTGCTGCAGATCCTGGAGGACGGTCGTCTGACCGACTCCCAGGGCCGGGTCGTGGACTTCAAGAACACGGTCATCATCATGACGACCAACCTCGGCACCCGGGACATCTCCAAGGGCTTCAACCTGGGCTTCGCCGCCGCCGGCGACACGAAGAGCAACTACGAGCGCATGAAGAACAAGGTGTCGGACGAGCTGAAGCAGCACTTCCGGCCCGAGTTCCTCAACCGTGTGGACGACGTGGTCGTCTTCCCGCAGCTGACCCAGGCCGACATCCTGGCGATCGTCGACCTGATGATCGGCAAGGTCGACGAGCGGCTCAAGGACCGGGACATGGGCCTCGAGCTCGCCCAGTCCGCCAAGGAGCTGCTGGCGAAGAAGGGCTACGACCCCGTGCTGGGCGCCCGGCCGCTGCGCCGCACGATCCAGCGCGAGATCGAGGACACGCTGTCCGAGAAGATCCTCTTCGGGGAGCTGCGTCCCGGCCACATCGTGGTCGTGGACACGGAGGGCGAGGGCGACACCCAGACCTTCACCTTCCGCGGTGAGGAGAAGTCGGCACTGCCGGACGTTCCGCCGATCGAGCAGGCGGCCGGTGGCGCGGGCCCGAACCTGAGCAAGGAGGCGTAACCCCTCAGCGGGTTTCGCCGCCGGGGCTGCCCCGGGACTTCGGTCCCGGGGCAGCCCTTTTTGCGCTTCCCGCGGCCTTTCGCCGGCGGCACGGCCACAAAGAGAGCCGGACCAGGGGGGCGGCCCGGCTCCTGGACGGGGTCCGGCGGGCCGTGCCGCAGCGCGCCCAGGGCACCGCCGTCGGGCCGCTGCCGGGCGGCCGCGCGGGGAACCGTGCCGGTTACGCGGAGACGGGGATGCGCTGGTCCCAGGCGTCGGGAGGGCGGATCCAGGGCGCGGTGCCCGTCTGCCACGGCCGGTCCGATGGGAGGTGGCACGACGCATGCTCCGGTGCGGCCGGGGACCGTGACACGGGCGCCCGCGCGTGCGCCGGGCGCCCGGTGTTTCCCGTATCGCCGCGGCGATACGGGCACGGGCGGCGGGGCGGCGGGACGGCTTCACCCGGCCGGACGGAAGGGGGGGAATCGAGTTCCGGGCCGGGGGTTGTCCCGGCCGCCGAAAACCGTCCCGTCAGCCGTAGCCGATCTGTGACGGATGGTCGGCCCGGCGGACGGCTCCGGTGACATGCCGCACAAGGGGTTTGGCCGGTACTAGGCGCCATAGTCGGGCATGTTTCCGGACAAAAGGGACTTTCCTCACTCTTTTTCGGGGTGTGAATGCGGAAATCTCCCCAGTCAGACGATTGCCCGATATCGGAACCATCTGTCAAGCTTACCGATTCTTTGCTGGTGAGTACGAGCTATCGTCGTAGATCAGCCATTTTGGTCTCGGTCGGTGCTGCGGTTACCAAGAGATGGTCAAGTCCCCGACCTCCGAGGTACCGATGGTGAAGCGCACCCTGACCCTGCCGTCCCGTACGTTCCGATTCCGCACCCGAGTGGCCGCAATGGCTGCCGGCGTGGGGGCCTCGGCCGTGTTGGGAGTCGGGGTCGCGGTCGCGGCCGGCGCCACCGAGGGCAAGGCCGCCACCGAAGCCGTGGCGGCCAAGGTCCCCGCCGACGCGAAGAAGGCCCCCGTCCGTCCTGCCGAGGCGAAGGCTCCCGCCCGCCCTGCCGAGGCCAAGAAGCCCGCCCGCACCGCTCCCATGCGGCCGGGCGCCTGGATGGGTCCGGTCAAGCACTACACGCTGTCCGCGAGCTTCAACCAGGCCGGCGGCATGTGGCAGTCCACCCACAGCGGCCAGGACTTCGCCGTCCCGAGCGGTACGGGTGTCGCCTCGGCGTTCAGCGGCACGGTCGTCAAGGCCGGCCCGAACGGCGCGGGTGACGGGCCGGCGTACGGCAATGCCATCGTCATCAGGCATCCGAACGGCATGTACAGCCAGTACGCCCACCTCTCGCGGATCGACGTCCGCGTGGGTGAGTCGGTCACCCGGGGTGAGCACATCGCGCTCTCCGGCAACACCGGCAACTCCAGCGGGCCCCACCTGCACTTCGAGATCCGCACGACCCCGAACTACGGCTCCGCCGTCGACCCGGTCGCCTACCTGCGGTCCAAGGGCGTCGGTCTCTGACCCGTCCCTACGAGGGCGTGCCCGAGTGCGCCTGAGTCACCAGATCGATGGCGACCTCGAGGACGGCCTTGCGCTTGTCCACGGGGTCGCCCTCCATCTCCTGCAGGACGAACATCCCCGCGTGCATCGTGAACAGCGCACTGATGCAGCGGACCTGGTCGGTCAGTGACGCGTCGGGGTCCCTGAGGATGTCGCGCATCTCCAGCATGCGGTCCTTGAACTGGCTGCCGATGCTCAGTTCCCGGACGGTGGCCTGGTTCTCCTGCATGAAGCGGAAGAGGGGGGTCGCCCCGGCGAGCGCCTCGCTGTAGCGGCGCAGGACCTCCTGCTTGGTCTCCAGTCCGTGCGGCTGCGCCTTGCCCCACTCGATCAGTTCGTCGATCGGCCGGGACAGGTCCTCGAAGATGCTGACCAGGATCTCTTCCTTGGTCTTGAAGTGGTAGTAGAGCGCGGCCTTGGTGACGTCCAGCCGCTCGGCGATCTCGCGCAGTGACGTCTTCTCGTAGCCCTGCTCGGCGAAGAGTTCGAGGGCCACGTCCTGGATGCGCTGGCGGGTGTCTCCGCGCCGCTGCCGCTTGGTGCCGTCCATGGTGGTGCCGCCCATCCCTCGTAACTCCTCGCGCTCCCGGAAAACCCAATGCGCCGTCGGCAGGCAGGCCCACCGAAACTTACTTGACGCCCGGCTAGTTACGGGACTACCTTCCCTCAGTGTAGTGAACTAGCCGGGCGGCAAGTAAGTGGTCGACGGCACGCAGTGCTCAGGGGAGTGGGGAAGATGGCGGACAGCGCGGTACCGGCGGAAGCCGAGAAGCAGCCACGGAGCGTGCGGGTCGTCCTGCTGGCGCTCATGATCGCGATGCTGCTCGCGATGCTCGACAACATGATCGTGGGCACCGCGATGCCGACCATCGTGGGCGAGCTCGGCGGTCTGCAGCACCTGGCATGGGTGGTGACCGCGTACACGCTCGCGACCGCCGCCTCCACGCCGCTGTGGGGCAAGCTCGGCGACATGTACGGGCGCAAGGGCTCCTTCATGACGTCGATCGTGATCTTCCTGGTCGGCTCGGCGCTCAGCGGCATGGCCCAGAACATGGGCGAGCTCATCGGCTTCCGTGCCGTGCAGGGCCTCGGCGCCGGTGGCCTCATGGTCGGTGTCATGGCGATCATCGGCGACCTGATCCCGCCGCGGGAGCGCGGCAAGTACCAGGGCATGATGGCCGGCATCATGGCGCTCGCCATGATCGGTGGGCCTCTGGTCGGCGGCACCATCACCGACCACTGGGGCTGGCGCTGGGCCTTCTACATCAACCTGCCGCTCGGCGTGGTGGCCCTGATCGCCGTCAGTGCCGTACTGCACCTGCCCAGGAAGCGCACCAAGGCCCGCGTCGACTACCTAGGCGCCGGGCTGCTGACCGTCGGCATCACCTCGATCGTGCTGGTGACCACCTGGGGCGGCAGCGAGTACGCCTGGACCTCGGCGCGGATCATGGAGCTGACCGGGATCGGCGTCGCCACCCTGATCGGGTTCGTGTTCTGGCAGATGAAGGCCGCCGAGCCGGTCGTCCCGCTGCACATCTTCCGCGGCCGCAACTTCTCGCTGATGTCCGTGATCGGTTTCATCACCGGGTTCGTGATGTTCGGCGCGGTGCTCTTCCTCCCGCTGTACCAGCAGGCGGTCCAGGGCGCGTCCGCCACCAACTCCGGGCTGCTGCTCCTGCCCATGCTGGGCGCGATGCTCGTCGTGTCGATGGTCGCGGGGCGGGTCACCACCAACAGCGGCCGGTACAAGGTCTTCCCCGTGGCCGGCAGTGTGCTGATGATCGCGGGTCTGTTCCTGCTCTCCCGGATGGACACGGAGACGAGCCGCTTCACCTCGGGTGTGTACATGGCCGTCCTGGGCGCCGGCATGGGCTGCCTGATGCAGATCACCATGCTGGTGGCGCAGAACAGCGTCGAGATGCGGGACATGGGTGTGGCCTCGTCGACCACGACCCTCGCCCGGACCCTCGGCTCCTCGTTCGGCGTCGCGATCATGGGCGCTCTGTTCAACAACCGGGTGCAGCACGTGATGTCCGAGCGGGCGGGCGCACTCGGGTCGAAGGTCACCGAACAGTCCGCGCAGCTGGACGCGAAGAGCCTGCAGAAGCTGCCGGAGGCCGCCCGCGAGGCCTATCAGCACGCCGTCTCGGCGGGTACGCACTCCGCGTTCCTGCTGGGCTCGGTGGTGGCGGTGGCGGCGCTGCTGGCCGCGGTGTTCGTGAAGGAGGTCCCGCTGCGCGGCGCGGGGCACGACAAGCAGGCCGGGGCCGCGGCTGGGGACGCCGCGGATGCGCAGCCGGCGGTGGCAGAGGCCGTCTGACACGCGCGGACTCCGGTCCCGAAGGCCCCCGGCGCCGTCCGCCCCGGGGGCCTTCCTCCGTCCGCGCACGAGGCGATGTCGGTGCTCCGTGGCAGCATCGAAGCCGTGGACAGGATGCGGCAGCTACGGCTCGCCAAGGACGCGATGGACCGGGACTGGGCCGATCCGGACCTGGATCTCGACGCCGTCGCCGCGCATGCCGGGTATTCGAGGTATCACTTCATCCGGGCGTTCAAGGCGGCGTACGGCGAGACGCCCGGCCAGTATCTGACGCACCGGCGGATCGAGCGGGCCGAGGACCTTCTGCGCACCGCGAACCTGACCGTGACCGAGATCTGCCACCTCGTGGGATTCAGCAGCGTCGGCACGTTCTCCGCCCGTTTCAAGGCCTGGACGGGCCTCACCCCCAGCGAGTACCGGACCAAGCACGTGGACCGCGGGGCCGCGCTCATACCGGGCTGCTACGCGATGCTCTGGGCCGGAGGGTTCCGTCCCGGGCCCGGCGCGCGGGACCGCAATTCCGGAGAAGCGCCCTGACGCCCCCGGTGCCTACCGTGGGGGCGCAGAAGAAACCACCCGCCTTCGGGAGCATGCCATGATCAAAGGCCTCGCCATCACGACCGTCTGGGTCCTCGACCAGGACCGGGCCAAGGAGTTCTACACGCAGAAGCTCGGCCTCGAGGTCCGCGCGGACATGACCATGGGGGAGGGCGGCATGCGCTGGATCACGGTCGGCGCCCCCGACCAGCCCGATGTCGAGTTGACGCTCATGGTGCCCGGTCCGCCCGCGATGGACCCCGAGTCCGCCGAGATGATGAAGAAGCTCGTGGCCAAGGGCGCGCTCGGCGCCGGGGTGCTGGCCACCGACGACATCCACGGTGACTACAAGAGGCTCAAGGACCGCGGCGTGGAGTTCCTCCAGGAACCGCAGGAGCGGCCGTACGGCACCGAGGCGCTCTTCCGGGACGACTCCGGCAACTGGTTCTCCTTCACCCAGCGCCGGGAGGGTGGCCTCGACATGGACAAGGACTGGGCCTGACGGCGCCCGCGAGGTCCGCCGCAGCCCGGTGGGTGTGTCAGCCTCCGGACAGCGGCAGCATCGGGAAGCTGCCGGTGTTCGTCGGCGCGTGCTCCGGCAGCCAGAGCACGGCGACCGCGCCCTCGGCCGCCATGTGCTCCGGGGCTCCGGTGGGCCGGATGTTGCGGAAGGTCAGGCGCGCGCCCAGCACCCGCGCCTGGCCCGCCGCGATCGTCAGCCCCAGGCCGTAGCCGGTGCCCGAGCGGTCCGCGCGGCCCGTGCGGAAGCGCTGCGGACCGTCCGAGAGCAGTTCCTCAGGGAAGCCCGTGCCGTGGTCCCGGACCCGGATCACCCGGCCCTCGACCGAAACCTCGATCGGCGGCTTGCCGTGCCGGGCCGCGTTCGCCAGCAGGTTGAACAGCACACGCTCCAGACGGCGCGGGTCCGTGGTGACCTCCGACTCGTGGATCACCCGGACCTCGGCGTCCGGGTCCTTCGCCGCCACCCGCCGGGCCACGAACTCGCCGAGCATGATGTCGTGCAGTTCGGCCCGCTCGGAGGCCCCGTCCAGCCGGGCCACCTCCAGGACGTCCTCCACCAGGGTGCGCATCGCCTGTGCGCGGTCCAGCACCAGCTCGGTGGGGCGCCCCGGCGGAAGGAGCTCCGCCGCGGTGAGCAGGCCCGTGACGGGCGTACGCAGCTCGTGGGCGATGTCCGCCGTGACCCGGCGCTCCGCCTCCAGACGCTGCTGGAGTGCGTCCGCCATCGCGTCCACCGCGCGCGCCAGATCGTCGGTCTCGTCACGTACGACTCCGCCGATGGCGTCCCGGACACGGACGTCGGTCTCCCCCGCGGCCACCCGGTTCGCCGCGGCCGCCGCCTTGCGCAGCCGCCCGGACAACTGCCCGCCGATGAGCACACCGAGCGCCGAGCCGCCGAGGACGACCGCGATGGATCCGATGAACAGCGCCTGGTCGAGGTCCTTCATCACATCGGCGCTGCGGTCGGTGAAGCGGGTGTGCAGGGACAGCACCCGCCCGTCCTTGAGCGGTACCGCGGCCCAGATGTCCGGCACACCGTGAGGGCCCTCGGAGACGTAGGTGGCACGCCGGCCCTCGGCCACCTTCTCCAGCAGGTCCCGCGGGATGGCCGGGTCGTCGACCTTGACCCCGAAGGACTGGGCGCGCCCGGATTCGTACATCCGCTGGGCCACCTGGATGCGTTCGTCGGCGAGATCGCGCGAGTTGTCGAGCATCGAGACGCGCGCCGCATTGTGCACGACCAGGCTCAGCGCTATCGCCACCAGCGCGCCGACCAGGGCGATCGCCGCACTGAGCTTCCATCTGAGGCCCGTCCGTATGGCGTCGTCCGGGATCAGGCGTCGAAGTGAACCGCGCATCCCCTGCTCAGGCCTTCAGCTTGTAGCCGAAGCCCCGGACCGTCTCGATCCGGTCTTGGCCGATCTTTGTGCGCAGCCGCTGCACATGGACGTCGACGACCCGGGTGTCACCGCCCCAGCCGTAGTCCCAGACGCGTTCCAGCAGCTTGTCGCGCGAGAGCACCGTGCCGGGCGCCGACGAGAACTCCAGCAGCAACCGCATCTCGGTCGGCGTGAGTGCCACCGGCTGCCCCGAGCGCCGTACCTCCATGCCCTCGGTGTCGATCTCCAGCTCACCGAAGCTGAGCATCCCGCCGTCCTGTGCCGATGTGCCGTCGGACCCGCGGTCGGCGCCGCTCGCGTGCCCGAACCGGCGCAGCACGGCGCGGATGCGTGCGACCAGCACGGCGCCGTCGAACGGCTTGGTCACATAGTCGTCGGCTCCGGCCTCCAGCCCGAGCACGACGTCGATCGAGTCGGCGCGGGCGGACACCATGATCACCGGCACGGTCGACTCGTCGCGGATGCGGCGGCACAGGCTGACGCCGTCCAGACCGGGGACCATCACGTCCAGCAGGGCGATGTCCGGGCGGCGGGTGCGGAAGGCCTCCAGGCCGGACAGTCCGTCGGGCATGGCGGTGACCGCGAAGCCGTCCCGTTCCAGGGCGAGTTGGGTGGCCTCGCGGATGACGTCGTCGTCCTCGACGAACAGGAC
Source organism: Streptomyces sp. HUAS TT11 (assembly GCF_051553595.1). Lineage (NCBI taxonomy): Bacteria > Bacillati > Actinomycetota > Actinomycetes > Kitasatosporales > Streptomycetaceae > Streptomyces > Streptomyces sp. HUAS TT11. Next base: position 4,225,890 of record NZ_CP196184.1, on the reverse strand, counting down.
GTGGGTCTGCTCTGCCATCCGCTGCTCTCAGTTCCCGGCGGGGGCCGGCGTGTCGCCGTCGCCCACCGCATTGCTGTACTCGTTGCGTGTGCTGGTCACGAAGGCGAAGTGGTTGCCCCTCCAGCTGTACGTGATCACATCCTCGCTGGAGGGATACGACACCGGGTCGCTCTTCTCGTAGATCTGCTGGGTCACCACCAGGTCTCCACGGTCTATCTCGGCGTAGACCGGCGGCTCCTCGGCCTTGAACACATTCTGGTACCCGCGGTTCTCCATGCGGTACACATACGAGCCGACGCCGACGGCGTCGCCGCAGGTCATCACGTTGACCACGATGTCGTTCGCGGTACCGCGGGTCAGGTCGCCGTAGGACACGTCGATCGGGTACTCGTCGGCCACACACGGCTTCAGGTCGTCCTTGACCGCCTTCGCGACCTTGGGGTCGGCCTTGACCATCCGCACGACGTCCAGCCGCGTCGGCTCCTTGGCGGCCGGGGAGCGGGAGGCGGAGGGGGAGGGAGCGGCGCTCGGGACCACCGCGTCGCTGCCCGCCGGACCCTCGTCCCGGGCTCCGGTGCCGCCGGTTGCGCAGCCGGAGACGAAAAGCCCGACGGCGGCGATCGCGGCCATTGCCGCGATCGTCGCTCTCCGGGCTCTTCCGGGCTCCATGACGCCCGTGTCTAGGCCGCGCAACGCTCCCGCTCCTCACGCTCCAGTGCGCGTGCGTCCAGATCGCGCGCCTCCAGCTCCTCCCGGAGCCGGGCGAGCGCCCGGTGCAGCGTGCTCTTGACGGTACCGGCCGACATGCCGAGAGCGGCGGCCGTCTCCTCCGTGGACATCTGCTCCCAGTGTCGCAGCACGACGACACTGCGCTGCTTCGGAGCGAGCACCTTCAGGACGTCCATCAGCAGGGCCCGGTCGGCGTGCTGCTCGGTGGAGTCGTCGACGGACGCGTCCGGGAGCTGCTCGGTGGGGACCTCCTCGAGCCGGCGGGCGCGCCACCACTCGGTACGTGTGTTGATCATGACGCGGCGCAGATAGGCGTCCGCCAGACGCTTGTCGGCGATGCCGTCCCAGCGGCCGTAGGTGCGCACCAGCGCCGTCTGCAGCAGGTCCTGCGCGTCGGTCGGGTCGGGAACCAGCCGGCGGGCGCTGCGCAGCAGCGCGTCCTGCCGGGTACGGACGTACTCCTCGAACTCGAGCACCTCGCCCTGCGCCATTCCAACCGCCTCCGTTCCCCGTGTCCGACGTCTCCATCGGCTGCGTCCCACAGCCGGGTGCCGGTTCTGCTCAACCCGTGTCGTCCGTGTGCCGCCCTTTCGGCGGCATGTCTATGAAGCTACGGAGGAGTTGTCACGGGGTTGTGCGAGGCAGCCTGCGGAGAGCCCTCGGCTGTCCGTCGGTTGTGTAACGGACGGGGGAACAGCGTTGGGCCGGCGGGCAGTTGGGGAGGTTATGGGGTGAATTGTCCACCTTGGAGGTGTAAGACAGCGGTGATGTGGCGAGGCGGGCGACGTGACATGGCGCGCCGACGGCGGTGGAGCGGTCGAGTGCCGGACGCGGGTGGACCGTCCGGGCGCGGCGGATGAGGCGCGCGCCCGGACGGTACGGGGTCAGGTGAGCGGAAGACGGTAGAGACCGCCGGGCAGCGGCTCCACCAGTCCGTCGGACACCAGGCCGTCCAGGGCACGGGCCCGCTGCACCGGCTCGTCCCAGACCCGGTCGAGGATCGACTGAGGGACCGGGGTGACGGCCTCGCGCAGCACGGCCAGCAGCCGTCCGCGCACCTGACGGTCCGTCCCCGCGTACGTCTGGCCGCGGCGCGGGGGACCGTCGTGCTCCGGCTTCCCGGCCAGCTGCCAGGCGCACTGCGCGGCGATCGGGCAGCGGTGGCAGGCCTCGTTCTTCGCGGTGCAGATCAGCGCGCCCAGTTCCATGGACGCGGCCGCCCAGCGGGACGCCGTGCGCTCGTCCTCGGGCAGGAGCTCACGGGCGAGCCTGCGCTCGGCGGCGGTGGTGGCGTTGGGCGGGTACTGCATGCCGGTGACCGCGCGGGCGAGCACGCGGCGCACATTGGTGTCCAGGACCGCATGGCGCTGTCCATAGGCGAAGGAGGCCACGGCCGCGGCCGTGTACTCACCGATGCCGGGCAGGGCCAGCAGCTGGGCGTGTTCGGTCGGTACGTCGCCGCCGTGCCGTTCCGTTATGGCCACGGCGGCGCCGTGCAGGCGCAGGGCGCGACGCGGATAGCCCAGGCGGCCCCAGGCGCGGACGGCCTCGCCGGGTGGTTCCTTGGCCAGGTCGGCCGGGCGCGGCCAGCGGATGAGCCACTGCTCGTAGACGGGCAGCACGCGGTTGACCGGCGTCTGCTGCAGCATGAACTCACTGACCATCACGCCCCACGGTCCGGCCTCGGAGCGCCGCCAGGGGAGATCGCGGGCATGCTCGTCGAACCAGGCGATGACCGGGCCGTGCAGTGCCCCGCCGGGGGCTCGGCCGGTGGGGGCGTCGGAGGTGTCGTCGGTCTGGGCGGGGGGGGGAGTGGGGGTGGTGGGTGCAGTCATGACGCTGTCGATCCTGCCACGGGAGGGGCGGCGCGGTGGGCGACCGGGCCGGGTCGGAGTGGTTGTGTCGGTGGGCGCCCCCGTGATGGCGGGATGGAGCGCACCTGTACCCCTTGGGTACGGGTGTTCGGAGATGACCCCGGTGGCCGTGGTCCGTCCGGGGATGAGGGCCGGTTCGGGGGCCGGGTCGTCCGGGCGGCGCGAGGCGGTTCGGCGGGGTGGGCGGGATGGGCCTGCCGGCAGGTTCGGGGGCCGGGCCGTCGTGCGGTCGCCTCGTCCTCGTGTGCGGCCGTGGTGCGGTGGAGGTTCGGTGGCGCGGGTGGCGGTTGTGGGCTGTCCGGCCGGTGCGGGTGCCGTGCCCGAGCCGGGTTTCTCCCACTGCGTGTGCGGCCGTCGTGCCGGGAGGTGCCGTCCCGCTGCCCGCTGCCCGCTGCCCGCTGCCCGCTGTTCGTGGTCGCGCACGGGCTCCGGGCCGGCGGCCTGTCGCCGGGTACGCCGTCACCGCTCCCGACGCACGGAGAGTGCCCGGGCCCGGTGCGGACGTACGCCCCACTGTCCCACGACACGTAATGATCATGGGAAAGTTGGGTTTATGGGGCGGGTGGCGCAAGGCCCGCGGCGGATCTCTCGTACAGTTTGCGCCGTGGGATCTCTGCGCAATCCGGTCGGGCCGCTTCCCTCCTCCATCTACTGGCGACGGAGGGCCGTACTGCTGTCCGTGCTGGCCCTGTTGGCGCTGCTCGTCGCGTGGGTGGTCACCTCCGGCGGTGGCGGCGGCAAGAACGGCGCGGACGGGTCCAACGGCAAGCACCCCACGTCCTCCATCACGCCGGGCCCTTCGGGCAGCGGGCCGGCGATCAGCCAACACCCGGGCGGGCGGGACGAGTCGAGCGGCGGTGGGGGTTCGGACGAGTCGTCCGGTGGCTCGGGGTCCGGTGGCTCGGGGTCCGGGGACTCCGGTGGAGCGGGCGCCGGGTCCGGCGGATCGGACGGGGGCTCGGGCGGCGGCGGTTCCACCGGTGGTCAGCTGCCCGCCGGTTCGGGTTCCTCGCTGCCCAACTGTTCACCGGGATCCGTGCAGTTGACGCTGAAGAGCTCCCGCAACTCCTACGCCCCCGGCGAGACCCCCACGTTCGAGCTGATCGCCAAGAACTCCTCCGGAAGCGACTGCAAGGTCGATCTCGGCCCCAAGAACGCGGTGTTGACCATCACCCAGACCGGCAGCGACGACGGCGTCTGGTCCTCGGCCGACTGTCCGAGCGGATCCGGGAGCGTGCTGTTCCGTGTGCCCGCGAACAACGAGGTGACGTACACGGTGAAGTGGGACCGCAAGTCCAGCGCCCCGAACTGTGCGACGCCACCGGCCGGTTCGGCTTCGGCGGGCACCTACCTCGTGGAGGCTCGGGCCTCCGGGTTCCCGAAGGCCCAGACCTCGTTCGTGCTCTCGAAGGACTGAGCGCGGGTCAGGACGACGACCGGTTCATCGCCCTGCGGCGGCGCTTGCCGAGCGGTGCCTGGGAGAGGTCCTCGGCCTTGGAGCGGAGGCTCTTGTAGCCGTAGCCGTGTTCGTCGAGCCAGGCCCTGGCGGACTTCTCGGCGCGTTCCGTCGCGGTCAGGATGTCCTCCTCGGCCTCACCCGAGTCCAGGAACCGGAAGGTGAAGGCGGGGCGGGCGGCCATGTCGTAGCTGAGGTGGCCCTCCGGGGTGAAGGCCGCGCGCAGCACGTCGTGCTCCGCGGCTTGTGCGAGGAGTTCTGCTCGTTGTCCGTCGTCGAGTCCGTCGAAGACGCCGCGGACCGTGACACGGAAGGTGCGAGTGCTCATCCCTCGAACGTAGACGCGGTGCGCGGTGCGTCTCCACCGGGTTTTCCGGCCGGCCGCCGAACCTCGGGGCGGGGCCGTCGCGGGAACGTGCGGGCTGCCGGTGGGCGCCGTGCGGCCGCAGGCTAGACGTAACGCTCGAGGATGGACGACTCCGCGAGGCGCGACAGCCCCTCGCGCACACTGCGGGCCCGGGCCTCGCCGACGCCGTCCACCGTCTGCAGGTCGTCCACACTCGCCGCGAGCAGCTTCTGCAGGCCGCCGAAGTGCTCCACCAGGCGCTCGATGATGGCGCCGGGCAGCCGCGGGACCTTCGCCAGCAGACGGAAACCACGGGGAGACACCGCAGAGTCCAGGGTCTCGGGGGAACCGGTGTACCCCAAGGCGCGGGCCACCGTGGGCAGTTCGAGAAGCTCGGCGTGGGTCAGCGCGTCCAGCTCGGAGAGCGCCTCCTCCACCGTGCGGGAGCGCTTCGCGGTGGGCTCCGGTACGTAGTCGCGCACCACCAGCTCCCGCTCGGGTTCCACCCCGGCGATCAACTCGTCCAGTTGCAGGGCGAGAAGGCGGCCGTCCGTGCCGAGTTCGACCACGTATTCGGCGATTTCGGTGGCGATACGGCGGACCATTTCCAGTCGCTGGGACACCGCCGAGACGTCCCGGACCGTCACCAGGTCCTCGATCTCCAGCGCGGACAGCGTGCCCGCCACCTCGTCCAGGCGGAGCTTGTACCGCTCCAGGGTGGCCAGGGCCTGGTTCGCGCGGGACAGGATCGCCGCCGAGTCCTCCAGGACCCGGCGCTGCCCGTCGACGTACAGCGCGATCAGGCGCATCGACTGGGACACGGAGACCACGGGGAAGCCGACCTGCTTGCTCACCCGGTCCGCGGTGCGGTGGCGGGTGCCGGTCTCCTCCGTGGGGATCGTCGGGTCCGGCACCAGCTGCACACCGGCCCGCAGGATCTTCGACAGGTCCGAGGAGAGGACGAGGGCCCCGTCCAGCTTGCAGAGCTCCCGGAGCCGGGTGGCCGTGAACTCGACATCGAGGACAAAACCGCCCGTGCACATCGTCTCGACGGTCCTGTCCGAGCCGAGCACGATGAGGCCGCCGGTGTTGCCCCGGAGGACGCGCTCGAGGCCGTCACGCAGGGCCGTGCCGGGCGCCACGGCGCTCAGCGAAGCGCGCATCAGGCCCTCGGTACCGGAGCTCCCGCCGGACTTTCCGGGAGCTGCCGCCCGGTCGTTGGCTGCCACTGCACTCCTCCGGTCGCAGGTTCTTCAGGCGCTCCCGTGTCGCACACTCGGTTCGTACGGACGGGCGAGACCAGGGCAAAGTCTACCGGCGGTCCTCCTCCTCCCGCGGGGCCTCTCGGCGACGGGAGCGCGGAAGGACCCGCAGGGCGTCCCCTATGTCCCCCACTTCCAGCACCTTCATGCCGGGTGGGACCTTTCCGGGATCGCCCGGTACGAGCGCGTGCGTGAACCCCAGACGGTGTGCTTCGGCCAGTCGCCGCTGGACCCCGGTGACCCGTCTGACCTCGCCCGCGAGTCCCACTTCGCCGATCGCCACCAGGTTCTTCGGCAGGGGGGTGTCGCTCGCGGCGCTCGCCAGGGCCAGGGCCACCGCCAGGTCGGCGGCCGGCTCGGAGAGTTTCACCCCGCCGACGGTCGCGGAGTAGATGTCCCGCTTGCCCAGGGCGCTGATGCGGCCCCGCTGCTCCAGGACGGCCAGCATCATCGAGACGCGTGAGGTCTCCAAGCCGGACGTCGTGCGCCGCGGGGAGGGGATCTGCGAGTCGACGGTCAGCGCCTGGACCTCCGCCACCAGGGGCCGGCGGCCCTCCAGCGTGACGGTCAGGCAGGTGCCGGGGACCGGCTCGTCCCGGCGGGTCAGGAAGAGGCCGCTGGGGTCGGCGAGGCCGGTGATGCCCTCGTCGTGCAGCTCGAAGCAGCCGACCTCGTCCGTCGCGCCGTAGCGGTTCTTGACGCCGCGGACGAGGCGCAGGCGCGCGTGCCGGTCTCCCTCGAAGTGCAGCACGACGTCCACCAGGTGCTCGAGCAGTCGCGGGCCCGCGATCGCCCCGTCCTTGGTGACATGGCCCACGAGCAGGGTGGACATGCCGCGTTCCTTGGAGGCGCGGATGAGTGCTCCGGCCACCTCGCGCACCTGGGCCATGCCGCCGGGCGCACCGTCGATCTCGGGGGAGGCGACGGTCTGTACCGAGTCGAGGATCAGCAGCGAGGGCTTGACCGCGTCCAAGTGACCGAGGACCGCGGCGAGATCGGTCTCCGCGGCGAGGTAGAGGTGGTCGTCGATGGCCCCGATGCGGTCGGCGCGCAGGCGCACCTGGCTCGCCGACTCCTCGCCGGTCACATACAGCGTGCGGTGCTCGTCGCTCGCCGCCTTGGCCGCGACGTCGAGCAGGAGCGTGGACTTGCCGACCCCGGGCTCGCCGGCGAGCAGCACGACCGCGCCGGGCACGAGTCCGCCGCCGAGGACGCGGTCCAGTTCGGGCACGCCGGTGCTGCGGGCGGTCGCCCGCCGTCCGTCGACCTGGCCGATGGGCAGCGCGGAACTCGTCACCCGGCCCGGCGCCGTCGTCCGCACGGCGGGCGTGCCGTACTCCTCGATCGTGCCCCAGGCCTGGCACTCGGGGCAGCGGCCGAGCCATTTGGCCGTCTGCCAGCCGCACTCGGTGCAGCGATAGGACGGCCGGTCCTTGGTGGTCTTCGTACGGGCAGCCATGGACGGAACCGTAGCGGGGCCCTCTGACATCGCGGGCACCGCCGGGTCGCCCCCCTCGGCAGGGCCGGGTGGACGGCGACGGATCCCGCACCCGCAGGCGCCGACCCGACCACCGCGACCCGACCACCGCGACCCGTACTCGGCGCGTCGCACGTCACGGCGTGCCGAGGGGCGCGGCGGGCTCGGATGTGACGCAGGTCGTCCCCGAGGGGCCTGCCGCACGGCATGTCTGCGCACCGGTCCGCCGACGGGTCCGCCGTCGCGGAATAGGCCATTCCGGTCCCTGTATGAGGGATCGTTTCACCCGTACGGAGTAAAAGTGCTCAAGGAGGAAGAAGGCGCCACCTGTGGGCGCCTACGGTCGCACAGGTGATGAGCAGCAGGCCGGAGACCTCCACACACGCCGGCGGCGCGCACCCGGCGCGAAGGGACTCGCGCAAGCGGGGCAGGGCGCCTCGCGGGGCGCACACGCGCACCCCGGCACAGCGGCCGCCCGGGCCTTACGACGCCCACCTGGACGGCTTGTTCACGTACTGCCTGTCCGTGTTGTGCGATCACGACGCGGCGACCGCAGCCCTGGCGGACGCGCTGGCGCTCGCCGAGCGCCGCGGCACGCGCGCTCCGCAGTCCTCCGACGACTGCCGGGCCTGGCTGTACGCCCTGGCCCGCTGGTCCTGTCTGCGCCGGCTCGCCGAGGCGCGGCGGCGCCGACAGCCCGGCCATGCCGTCGGGCGCGACGGCGGACCCCGCGGGCACAAGGACTCCGCCGACCGGCGCGCCGCCGAGGCGATCGGCGCCGCGCCCGTCTCCGAGGAGACCGAGGAGGAGCGCCGCCGGGAGCTCGCCCGGCTCGCCTGGCCGGAGGCCGCAGGCACCACCCCGGAGCAGCGCGAGGCGCTGGAGCTCGCCGTACGCCATCGGCTCGCCGCTGCGGAGGTCGCCGCCGTCCTCGGCATGGACCTCGCCGTCGCCCGGGAACTCCTCGCCTCCGCCGCCTGCGAGGTCGAGCGCACCCGCGCCGCCCTCGCCGTCGTCGAGACCGGCACCTGTCCGAGCGTCGCCCGCCTCACCGGCGACCACCGCCTGGTGCTCAGCGCCACCCTGCGCCGTGAACTCGTCCGGCACGTCGACGACTGCCCGCGCTGCCGCCGTACCGCAGAGCGCGCGGCGCCCGGCGGTTGGCCCGGCACGAGCGTGACGCCCGCGGCGCTCCCCGTCCTCGAGGCGCCCCGCGCCGCCCTTCGTGCCGCGGTGGCACACACTGCCCGCACGCGGGGCGGCGCTCCCCGCTTCGACCGGCGCGGCTTCCCCATGGACCCCAAGGACCACGCGGCCCGCCGCGACCGCCTGCGCGCGCGTGCCGTCACGACGACCGTGGTCGCCACCGTGATCGCGGCCCCCGTCATCGCCCTGTGGGCCGCCTACCGCGGCCCCCTCACCGGTGAGGGGGCCGACGGACGCCCGGCCACCGCGCGGGAGGCGCACGGCACCGACACCCTCGGCGGCGAGGGCGACGGCGGCTACGAGAACGCGGGCAACGCCAGCGCGCGGCCCGGCGCGCCCTTCGGCAGGGACGGCCGTGCGCCGGACGTCTCGGTCGAGGTCATCGGGGTGAGGAAGGGCGCGCCAGGCGAGGGACAGCTGAAGGTGGCCGCCCACAGCGACGGCACCACCACCCTCATCACGCTGACGGCGTCCGGCGACGCGCCGGTTCGCTGGTCCGTGTCCACGAAGGCCTCCTGGCTCTACATGAACCGGTCTTCCGGCACGCTCGCGCCAGGAGAATCGTTCACTGTCCGAGTGCACGTGGACCATCTCCGCGAGCCCGCCGGCTCCTGGCACGCCCGCGTGGCCGTGGCCCCCGCGGGCGCGGTGGTCACGATCGACGGGTACGGGACCGCGGGCCCGCCCGGACCCCGCCCCACCCCGGATCCCCCGGGGCCGTCCGTCCCCCCGCCGAGCGATCCGCCGTCGAGCGACCCGGACCCCACGACGAGCGAGCCGACCCCGTCGGATCCCCCGTCCTCCACGGATCCGACGCCCACCGACCCTCCGGCCTCGACCCCGCCGCCGCCCACCGACAGCGGCATGCCGAGCCCGTCCTCCTAGACGCCCGTCACCGTGGGTGAGCGGGGCGACGGGCCGCCGGCCTCAGCCCAGCGGATCCGCGGGGTGCGGCGCCACCAGCGGCAACTGCGAGGCCAGACGCTGTTCGCACAGTTCGGCCAGCCGGTCGTACCCCGCCTTGCCCATCATCTCGGTCAGCTCGGCCCGGTACGAGACGTACACCGGGTCGCCCGCGCCGTGCGCCGATGTGGCCGAGGTGCACCACCAGTGCAGGTCGTGGCCGCCCGGACCCCAGCCACGGCGGTCGTACTCGCCGATGGACACCTGGAGCACCCGGGTGTCGTCGGGTCGTTCGATCCACTGGTACGTCCGCCGGACCGGCAGCTGCCAGCAGACGTCCGGTTTGGTCTCCAGCGGTTCGCGGCCCTCCCGCAGCGCGAGGATGTGCAGCGAGCAGCCGGCGCCGCCGGGGAACCCGGGCCGGTTCTGGAAGATGCACGATCCCTGGTAGGGCCGGGTCTGCCGGGAGCCCTCGTCGTCCTCCGCGACCCAGCCGGTCTCCATGCCCACGTCATGGTTCTGCCAGATCTCCGGCGTGAGTCGTGCCACGTGCTCGGCCACCCGCTTCTCGTCGTCCTCGTCCGAGAAGTGCGCGCCGAGCGTGCAGCACCCGTCATCCGCGCGGCCCGCCTGGATGCCCTGGCAGCCGCTCCCGAAGATGCAGTTCCAGCGAGAGGTCAGCCATGTCAGATCGCACCGGAAGACCTGCTCGTTGTCGGCCGGATCCGGAAACTCCACCCATGCGCGTGCGAAGTCGAGTCCCTTCTCATCGCTCACCTTCGGGACCTTCCTGGACGCCTTCGCCTGCGAATCCTTCGAGCCCTTGGAGGATTTGTCGGACTTCGCCTTTTTCGTCTTTGGCACGCATCCAGGGTAAGTGGCTCCGGCCCGCATCGGGGACGGCGGACCGTCGCACTGGCAGTAGCGTTCCGTACATGAGACTCGGTGTCCTCGACGTGGGTTCGAACACGGTGCATCTGCTGGTGGTGGATGCCCACCCGGGCGCGCGCCCGCTGCCCGCGCACTCGCACAAGGCCGATCTGCGGCTCGCCCAACTCCTCGACGGCGGCGGGGCCATCGGACATGACGGTGTGGACAAGCTCATCGCGGTGATCCTCGACGCCCTCCAGGCGGCCGAGGACAAAGGTGTCGTGGAGATCCTGCCGTTCGCGACCTCCGCGGTGCGCGAGGCCAGCAACGTGGACGAGGTCCTGGCCCGGGTCAAGGACGCCACCGGTGTCGAGCTGCAGGTGCTGACGGGCGAGGAGGAGGCGCGGCTGACCTTTCTCGCCGCCCGCCGCTGGTTCGGCTGGTCGGCGGGCAAGCTGCTGGTCCTCGACATCGGCGGCGGCTCGCTGGAGATCGCCTACGGAATCGACGAGGAGCCCGACGCCGCGGTGTCGCTGCCGCTGGGGGCCGGGCGGCTCACGGCGGGCTGGCTGCCGGGCGATCCGCCGGACCCGGCCGATGTGAAGGCGCTGCGCCGCCATGTGCGGACCGAGATCGCGCGGACCGTCGGCGAGTTCAGCCGCTTCGGTGCGCCCGACCATGTGGTGGCCACGTCCAAGACGTTCAAGCAGCTCGCCCGTCTCGCCGGGGCGGCCCGGTCCGCCGAGGGCCTGTATGTGCAGCGTGATCTGAAGCGGCAGTCCCTGGAGGCGTGGGTACCGCGGCTCGCCGGGATGACGGCCGAGGAGCGCGCGGACCTCCCGGGCGTCTCCGACGGCCGTGCGGGCCAGCTCCTCGCCGGGGCGCTGGTCGCCGAGGGCGCGATGGACCTGTTCGGGGTGGAGACCGTCGAGATCTGTCCGTGGGCCCTCCGGGAGGGCGTGATCCTGCGGCGGCTCGACCACATGCCGGCGGCGTAGACCGCTTCGAGCATGTGCCGGCGGCGTGGACCGCTTCGAGCATGTGCCGACGGCCTGGACCGGTCGGCCGGCTCCCGTTGTCCGCCCGAAGCCGGGGCGGCCGAGGGGAGCCCGCCGGCAGGACTTCGGGCCGGCGAAGGGTTCCCGCCGTCTCCGCTCTTGATGCCCTCGGGCGGTCCGGCCGGAGCGCCCGAGGGGCGCACGGTACGGGCAGCGGCGACATCCGGCCGCTGTGCGCCTTCCCACAGTCCCCCGGCCCCCGAGCGGCCCTCCATGTCAATGCGCCGCCCCGTACCCTGTCCCTCGTGGCAGATCCAGTGGTGCGCATCCCGGATGCGAAGGTCGCCCTGTCGACGGCCTCCGTCTATCCGGAGTCGACCGCGACGGCCTTCGAGATCGCGGCGCGCCTCGGGTACGACGGGGTCGAGATCATGGTGTGGACCGATCCCGTCAGCCAGGACATCGATGCGCTGCGCCGGCTCAGCGACTACCACCGGATCCCCGTTCTCGCCGTCCACGCCCCCTGTCTGCTGATCACGCAACGTGTGTGGTCCACCGATCCGTGGATCAAGCTGCAGCGGGCCCGCGCGGCCGCGGAGCGGCTCGGCGCCGGCACGGTCGTCGTCCACCCGCCCTTCCGGTGGCAGCGGCAGTACGCCCGCGACTTCGTCGACGGCGTCTGGCGCATGGCGAACGAGACCGATGTGCGGTTCGCCGTCGAGAACATGTATCCCTGGCGCTACCGCGACCGCGAGATGCTCGCGTACGCCCCCGACTGGGACGTGACGAGGGACGACTACCGTCACTTCACCATCGATCTCAGCCACACCGCGACGGCCCGCACCGACGCCCTGGAGATGCTCGACCGCATGGGCGAGCGCCTCGGCCACGTCCACCTCGCCGACGGCAACGGTTCCAACAAGGACGAGCACCTGGTCCCCGGCCGCGGTGTCCAGCCGTGTGCGGAGGTCCTCGAGCGCCTCGCGCTCACCGGCTTCGACGGGCACGTCGTCATCGAGGTCAACACCCGCCGGGCCATGTCGGCCGCCGAGCGCGAGGCCGACCTCGCCGAGGCCCTCGCCTTCACGCGTCTGCACCTGGCGTCGGCCGTGAAGGTGCCCCGAGGATGAGCGAGGTGCTCGGCCGGTGACCGAGGCGACCGGAGCGGGACGCGTGCGCCGCGGCAGGGGACGGCCCAGTCGTACGGAGACGGCGGCGGCGCCCGCCACCCGTGACCGCATCCTGGAGTCGGCCCGCGAGGAGTTCTCCGAGCGCGGCTACGAGAAGACCTCCGTGCGCGGCATCGCCAAGGCGGCCGGGGTGGACTCCGCCCTGGTGCACCACTACTTCGGCACCAAGGAACAGGTCTTCGAGGCCGCCATCGAGGTCGCCTTCGCGCCCGCCCTGGAGGCGCCCGAGGCGTTCGCGGACGGGCCGCCGGAGGGCGTCGGCGAACGGCTGACCCGCTTCATCCTCGGCATCTGGGAGAACCCCACGACCCGTACGCCGCTGCTGGCGATCGTCAGGTCGGCCGTGAACAACGACACGGCGGCCGCCGTCTTCCGCCGTCTGGTCGCCGCACAGCTGCTGAGGCGCATCGCGGGCCGGCTCGACGTCCCGGACCCGGAGCTGCGCGCCGAACTGGCGGCCGCGCAACTGGTGGGGCTCGCGATGCTGCGATACGTGATCAAGGTGGAGCCGCTGGCGTCCGCGGATCTGGAACAACTGGTGGCGCGGGTGGCTCCGGTCGTGCAGGGCCATCTGACCAACCCCTGACGCGCGCTCGGCGCACCCCGGCGCAGGGGGTGCACCGGGCCCCGGTCGACCGAGACGCGCATCCCGTATTCCGGACACTTCAGTCCGGCCCTTGGAGCACCGGCGTACGCTCGACAGAAGTCAGAACTCTCCGAAGGAACGAGCGACGATGCCCGAGCTGAGGTCCCGCACAGTCACCCACGGCCGCAACATGGCGGGCGCCCGCGCCCTTATGCGGGCCTCCGGTGTACCCGGTGCGGACATCGGACGGAAGCCGATCATCGCCGTCGCCAACTCCTTCACGGAGTTCGTGCCGGGCCACACCCACCTCCAGCCGGTCGGCCGGATCGTCAGCGAGGCGATCAGGGAGGCGGGCGGCATCCCGCGCGAGTTCAACACCATCGCGGTCGACGACGGCATCGCCATGGGCCACGGAGGCATGCTCTACTCCCTCCCCTCGCGCGACCTGATCGCGGACAGCGTGGAGTACATGGTCGAGGCACACTGCGCCGACGCCCTGGTCTGCATCTCCAACTGCGACAAGATCACCCCGGGCATGCTGATGGCGGCCCTGCGCCTGAACATCCCGACGGTCTTCGTCTCCGGCGGCCCGATGGAGTCCGGCCGCGCCACCCTGGTCGACGGCACGGTCCGCACCCTCGACCTGATCGACGCGATCGCCGACGCCGCCAACGACAAGATCTCCGACGAGGACATCCTCCGTATCGAGGAGAACGCCTGTCCGACGTGCGGCTCCTGTTCCGGCATGTTCACGGCCAACTCGATGAACTGCCTGACCGAGGCCATCGGACTGTCCCTGCCGGGCAACGGCTCGGTCCTCGCCACCCACACCGCCCGCCGGGCGCTGTACGAGGACGCGGCCCGCACCGTGATGGACCTCACCCGCCGCTACTACGAGCACGACGACGAGACGGTCCTGCCCCGCAACATCGCCACGTTCTCCGCCTTCGAGAACGCGATGGCGCTCGACATCGCGATGGGCGGTTCCACCAACACGATCCTGCACCTGCTGGCGGCGGCCCAGGAGGCCGGCGTGACGTTCGGCCTGACGGAGATCGACGAGGTCTCGCGCCGGGTGCCCTGCCTGGCGAAGGTGGCCCCGAACGTCGCCAAGGACCGCACGTACTACATGGAGGACGTGCACCGCGCCGGCGGCATCCCGGCCCTCCTCGGCGAGCTGCACCGCGCGGGCCTGCTGAACGAGGACGTCCACGCGGTCCACAGCCCGTCCCTCGCGGACTGGCTCAAGACCTGGGACGTCCGCGGCGGCTCCCCCTCCCAGGAGGCGGTGGAGCTGTGGCACGCGGCGCCCGGCTGTGTGCGTTCCGCCGAGGCGTTCTCCCAGTCGGAGCGCTGGGAGTCCCTGGACGAGGACGCGGAGGGCGGCTGCATTCGCTCGGCCGAGCACGCCTACTCCAAGGACGGCGGTCTGGCGGTCCTCAGGGGCAACCTCGCGGTCGACGGCGCTGTGGTCAAGACGGCGGGTGTCGACGAGTCGATCTGGACCTTCGAGGGGCCCGCGGTCGTCTGCGAGTCGCAGGAGGAGGCCGTTCAGAAGATCCTGACCCAGCAGGTCAAGGAGGGTGACGTCGTCGTCATCCGGTACGAGGGCCCGAAGGGCGGCCCGGGCATGCAGGAGATGCTGTACCCGACCTCGTACCTGAAGGGCCGGGGCCTCGGGAAGGCCTGCGCGCTGATCACCGACGGCCGCTTCTCCGGCGGCACGTCGGGTCTGTCGATCGGCCACGCGTCCCCGGAGGCGGCCTCGGGCGGCACCATCGCCCTGGTCCGGGACGGCGACCGGATCCGTATCGACATCCCGAATCGCACGATCGAACTCCTCGTGTCCGACGAGGAGCTGACCACCCGCCGTGACGCCCTGGACGGCGTCTACGCCCCCGCGAACCGCGACCGCAAGGTCTCGGCCGCGCTCCGCGCCTACGCCGCGATGGCGACGAGCGCGGACAAGGGCGCTGTGCGGGATGTGAGCAAGCTGGGCTGAGGGCTCACTGCCGAAGGGCCGCCCCCTCGGGGGCGGCCCTTCGCCATGTCACCAGCGCGACGGATCGCGTCCGTCCACGGCGAAGACGGTGCCGTCGGGGGCGGAGGCGTAGACGTGGCGGTCGGTGATCACGGGCCGGGTCAGGTCCGCCGC
The DNA here is from genome assembly GCF_051553595.1 of Streptomyces sp. HUAS TT11. Lineage (NCBI taxonomy): Bacteria > Bacillati > Actinomycetota > Actinomycetes > Kitasatosporales > Streptomycetaceae > Streptomyces > Streptomyces sp. HUAS TT11. Next base: position 4,210,838 of record NZ_CP196184.1, on the reverse strand, counting down.
GACCTTGTCCGAGTCCGTACCCATCCTCGGCGGGGTCTGCCCGACGAGTCTTCCGTCGTGAGCGTCGACGGCAAGCAGCCGTCCGTCGGCGGCGGTCAGGTACACATGGGTGCCGTCGGCGACCGGCGCCGATCCGAGGCTCACGTTCGTCTCGAGGCGCCACAGTTCCTTGCCCGCTTCGATGTCGACGGCCACCAGTGAACCGCCTGACGCCAGGAGATAGACGACGTTCCCCTGCACGGTTGCCTGGACCTCCAAGGGGCGGCCGGCCAGAGGCACCCGACGCGTCACCTCGGAGTCCGGGGCGTAGCGGACGACGGCCTCTGCGTCCTGGAACTTCCCGATGGACAGGAGGAGGACCGATCCGTCCCGCGCTCCGACGGGCTCCAGGTTCCCCTTCAGCCGCGCCTCCCAGCGCACGGCACCCGTGCCGGGATCCAGAGCGGTGACCTGCGTGTGTGTGCCGTCGTCGGAGGTACTGGTGGCGTACGCCAGTGGGTCCCCGGCGAACGAGGAGAGGGACGGCAGGGTGTAGCTCCGGATGTGCCGGGTCCACGTCGTCTCGCCCGTGGCGCTGTCCACGCCGGTTACCGCTCCGTCAGCTCGGCTGAGCAGCAACATGCCGCCGACGTACTCAAGTGCGCTCTGCGCCGGCACTCGCTGCTTCCAGCGGGTCCGCCCCGAGCCGGGATCCAGTGCCTCCGAGGGCCGGTCGTCGGTTCTCGTCAGATGCACGAGCCCACCCGACAGGACGGGAGGTCCTTGCGGACCGCCCTCGCTGAGGGAGCGCCGCCACAGCAGGGTGCCGTCGGAGGGGGAGAGGGCGAAGACCGTGTCGCCCTGCGCGCAGAGCAGTTTCCTTTCTCCATACGAACAGCGAGGCGCCCCCGATCCGTCGGACACCGGCTTCGCCTCCCACGGTGTGAAGTCGGACGTCGTGGTCCGAGGACCGGTCCGGGCAGCCGTGGGGCGGCCGTCGTCGAGCATGTGGGCGGCGGCGAAGGTGCTGCCCGCGAGCAGGACGAGCGCTCCCATCGCCACGGCCGTCCGCCTGCGGAACGCGGAACGCCGCTTCGGCTTCTCGGCCACGGGCTCGGGACCCGGCGTCTCGACGGTCCGTGGTGCCGGTATGAACGCCTGCGTGTCGTACGAGGCCGCAGTCGACCTCAGTTCCCGCATCAGCTCGTCGGGGGTGGGTCGGTCCTCGGGCTCCTTCGCGAGGCATCGCAGCACCAGTGGCGCGAGATCCTTCGGCACACCGGTCAGGTCCGGGTCGTCGTGCACGACCTGGTACGCGACGACGTACGGGCTGTCCGAGTCGAACGGGCCGCGGCCCGTCGCCGCGTGCACGATCACGGACCCGAGGGCGAAAACATCGGCTGCGGACCCGACTTCACGGGGCCGCCGGAACTGCTCGGGAGCCATGAAGGGAGGGGTGCCGATCAACTTGCCGGTCTCGGTCCGCAGCTCGCTGTCCTTCGGCCGGGAGATGCCGAAGTCGATGACCTTCGGCCCGTCCTCGGCGAGCAGGACGTTGCTCGGCTTGAGATCGCGGTGCACGACTCCGACACGGTGGATGTCGCGCAGCGCCTCGGCGAGGCCCGCCATCAGCCGACGCAACTGCGCCGCGGGCATGGGGCCGTTCCGCTTCACATGATCCGACAGGGTCGGGCCGGGGATGTACAGCGTGGCCATCCACGGCCGTTCGGCCTCCGGGTCGGCGTCGACGACCGGCGCGGTGAAGGCACCGCTCACCCTGCGGGCCGCGGCCACCTCCTGCCGGAAGCGGCCTCTGAACTCGGGGTCCTTGGCGAAGTCGGCGTGCACGACCTTCACCGCGAGCTTCATCCCCGTGGTGCCCCGGGCCAGGTGCACCACGCCCATGCCCCCGGAGCCCAGGCAGGACTCCAGGCGGTAGTGCCCGGCGTACTCGGGAAGTTCCGCTTCCGGGCCCGGTCCGGTGTTGCGCTGTGGCGACATGGACCACCCCCGTGCTGTTCTTTCGCGCGCGTCGCACGGAGCCTAGTCGATGACTCGTACGAGACAGAGGCGGCTTGCTAGCCTCCGCGTGCGAATTGCATACGTGTGTTTCACGGCGTGATTCAAGGGAATCAACGGGACCCCATGGCATTCATGGGGTCCAACGGGGGAGGTTTTCCATGTCTGTTGACCGTGTTGAAGAGGCCGAGGGCGGCGTCGACTCGGCCGAGGCCGTCACGAAGGCCGCGGCCGTGCGCTACTACGCGGTGGCACCGGGTGTTCGGCTCAACGTCCGCAGCGGTCCGGGTACCGGTTACCCCATCGTCCGTGTCCTGGCCGAGGGCGCGCAGGTCCCGGTCTACTGCCAGTCGCCGGGTACGACGGTGTCGGGCTACTACGGCACGTCGAACATCTGGGACAACGTCAGCAACGGCGAATACGTCTCGGACACCTACGTGCACACCGGCAGCGACGGCTACATAGCCTCGCGCTGCGCCTGAATCCGGAATCGAGAGGGTACGCATGACATCTGGGAGACGAAGGTTCCTCCTCCTGGCCGGAGCCACCGGAGCCTTCCTCATGGCCTTGGGGTCTCCGGCTTCTGCCACGGCCGACGCACTGCGCTACTACCCCGTCGCCCCGGGCGTCCAGCTCAATGTCCGCAGTGGTCCGGGTACGGGCTACAGCGTCGTGGGCCAGTTGCCGGCGGGCGCCAAGGTCGCGATCTTCTGCCAGTCGCCGGGTACGACGGTGTCGGGTTACTACGGCACGTCGAACATCTGGGACAACATCGACAGCGGCCAGTACGTCTCCGACGCCTACGTGAACACAGGAAGCGACGGATACGTCGCCGTGCGTTGCGGCTGACTGCAAAGGGTGGGGGCCCTCCCGCGCCCGGAGTGATAATCGACGCGTGAGCGACGAGAACGGCACCCCGGACACGCCCAAGGGCCCCCGCCCCGAGTCCCTGCGTTTCTTCGGCACGACCTGGCTGAACCACGACGACGGCTACGCGGCCCGCCGTGCGGCCGTGTCCGCCGGCTCGCTCGTGGCCGCCGCCGTGTCCTGCCTCGTGCTGCGCTTCGCCTACCAGGGCCTGGAGATCGCCGACATCGGCTCGGCGGTGACCGTGCTGGTCGTGCTGATGTTCGCGGCGTGCAGCGCACTGGCCTTCAACCACACCTGGGGGTCCTTCAGCCGGCGTCCCGACCCGGAGCGCCAGGCATCGCTCCGCGGTCTGCTGGCCATCGGTTTCGTCGGCTCCCTGCTCGCGTACTTCCTCCGCTCCCTGACCGAGGCCCCCGGTGAGAAGCTGCACCGGGACGAGTACGAGAAGGCCCGCGCCGAGCACGAGAAGCGGTCGTCCCGGCGCACGGGCAACCCGTCGCGCAAGCGCCGTTCCTGACCCGTCGGGCGTCACCTGCTCCGGAACCCGCCGCCGAACCCGCCGTCCCGATCCCCATGGCCCGTCAGGATGGACGTATGACCGTCTCCTCCCACGCCACCCGAGCCCGCTCCTTCGACGCCGCGGCGGCCCAGTACGCCGCGAACCGGCCGTCCTACCCGCCCGCCCTCTTCGACACCCTGGAAGAGCTCGCCGGCCGTCCTCTCGCCGGCGCGCGTGTCGTCGACATCGGGGCGGGCACCGGTATCGCGACCGGTCTCCTGCATGCGCGTGGTGCGGACGTGGTCGCCGTGGAGCCCGGCGACGGCATGGCGGCCGAGTTCCGCCGCGGCCTCCCCGGCGTCCCCCTCCTGCGCGGCGACGGCAACGCCCTCCCGCTCGCCACTTCGTCCGCCGACTTCCTCACCTACGCCCAGGCCTGGCACTGGACCGACCCGGCCCGCTCGGTGCCCGAGGCCCTGCGGGTGCTGCGGCCGGGCGGGGCCCTCGCGCTGTGGTGGAACATGGACGCGCAGGACGTGCCGTGGATCGCCGCCCAGGCCGACCGGATCAGGCGGTACTTCGGCGCCGAACACGCCTCCAAGAGCGGCGCGGGCGGCACGCGTACGGAAGCCGCTTTCGAGGGTGCCCCCGGGATCCCGCGCCACACCCACCGTGTCGTCCGCTGGAGCCGCAAGGTGTCCGTCGACACCCATCTGGCCAACGTGGGCAGCCACTCGATCTTCCTCGTCCTCGGCAAGGAGCGTGCGGACGCGTTTCTCACCGAGGAGCGGGAACGCCTCCTCGAGACGTTCCCGGACGGCGTCGTCGAGGAGGTCTACGACGTGTTCCTCGTGGTCGCCGACGCGTCCTGACCGCGCGCGGCGGCCCATCCCTCGAGCGCCGCCGCACACGCGTGGTCCAGGTGCCCGAGCCTGTCCGGTTCCACCCGTACGTCCCGGTCCCGCGGCAGCGTCCCCGGCGCGTCCGACGGTTTCGGCAGCCGCGGGAATGCGGCGTGCCCCCGTACCCGTACGACGATCCCCTCGGCCCTCAGGTCCTCGGTCTCCGCCTGCACATGGCTGATGTCCCACGCCGTCTTGGTGACGTCCGGCACCGGCCCGATCGGCACACCTTCGAAGAGGTTGCCGACCACGATCGCGACCGCTGTCACGGTGAGGACGACGACCGCCTCCCCGCGGTGCGCCCGCCACAGCACGCCCGTCTCGCGCAGCGGCACGAGTGCGCATCCGGCGTGCACGCGCAGTCCGCGAGCGCGGCCACCGGGATCACCCCGAGCGCCCGGGGCAGGAGTGCGGTGAAGACGAGCAGCACGCGCCTTGCAGCACCCGTGACGCCTCGGTCCGCGGGTCGGCGCGCACGTTCGCGGCACTGTGGACGATCACGGCGGTCATCGGCAGGGTGCCCGGCAGGCCGTGGACCGCGATCCCCACCCCCGTGCCATCAACTCCCGGTCGTGGTCGGCCCGTTTCCCGCGGTGCAACCGGTCCACCGCCGCCGCACCGAACGGCGATTCCGCGGACGCGATGAGCGCGAAGGCGGCCACCGCCCCGAGGACGCCCACTTCCGTGAGCCGGCCGAGACTTTCGGGCGGCGGCGGCCGTACGGCAGCCAGCAGGCACGGACCTCGACGCGGTGCACCGGAGTTCGAGGACCGCGGTCACGGTCGCCGCCGGCCCCACCGCGAGCAAGGGCACCGGCACGGCACGGGCTCCGCGCCGCCATCGTGGCCAGAGCATCAGGACGAGCACGGTCGCTGCACCGACCGCAAGCGCCGCCGGGTCGAGGTGCTGTGGGAGGGCGACCAGTCCGGTCAGTGTGGCGAGCCTGCTCGCGGGCGCACGTCACCCAGTGCGTACACCTGCCCGGCGGCCAGCACCAGTCCGATCCCGGCGAGCACCCCCTGGACGACGGCTGCGGACACCGCTCGGAACCACCGTCCCAGCCGCCCTGCGCCGAGGGCCAGTTGCACCAGCCCGGAGCCGCGCACGAGTACTCCGAGCACATCAAGGCCGTACGACTGAACGGCCTTGTACACGAGCCGGTCAGCCCGGCCGTGGGCCCGCTGACCTGCAGGCTGCTGCCGGGCAACGCGCCGGCCATCAGTGCGCCGACCACTCCGGTCACCAGTCCCGGTTCGGCCGGTACTCCGGATGCCACGGCGACCCCGATGCACATGGGGGGCGCCACGAGGAACACGACGAGGGACGCGGACGGATCGGCTTGGGTACGCCACGGCGCATGACGACGGCACCTCCGGCCGACGGCGTCGCGCCTGGGTGCCGCGCCGGGGGAGGGCACGACGGACCTGCGCGGCATATGACCGGCTCCGATCACCCCGCCGAGCGCTTGCGCCGTCCCACACAACGGGCTTGACGGTCACCATCACCGCGCGCAATATTCATCGAGTGATGAATATCAGTCCTCCGCGCCCGCCCGGCGACCCGGAGCCCGAGTCCGGCCCGGCCGTCCGGGCCGAACACCTCACCGTCGTACGCGGCCCCCGTACGGTCCTGCGCGGCCTCGGCTTCACCGTCCCCCGCGGCCGGATCACCGGCCTGCTCGGCCCCTCCGGGTGCGGCAAGTCGACGCTCATGCGCGCCGTCGTCGGAACCCAGGCCAAGGTGACCGGCACCCTGGAGGTCCTCGACCGCCCCGCCGGCGACGCCCTTCTGCGGTCCCGTATCGGCTATGTCACCCAAGCCCCCTCGGTCTACGGCGACCTGACCGTCCGGCAGAACCTCGAGTACTTCGCCGCGATCCTCGACCCCGGACGCGCCGCCGCCGCCCGCCGCCACGAGAAGGTCACCCGGGCCATCGCCGACGTGGACCTCGGCTCGCACGCCGACGCCCTCGCCGGCAACCTCTCCGGAGGCCAGCGCAGCCGCGTCTCCCTCGCGGTCGCGCTCCTGGGCACCCCGGAGCTGCTGGTCCTGGACGAACCGACGGTGGGCCTCGACCCGGTGCTGCGCCGCGACCTCTGGGCCCTCTTCCACAGCATCGCGGCCGAACGCGGCGCCACGCTCCTCGTCTCGTCCCATGTCATGGACGAGGCCGAACGCTGCCACCGACTCCTGCTGATGCGCGAGGGCGAGATCCTCGCGCAGGGCACCCCGGACGCCCTGCGGACCCGGACCGGCACGGACACGGTCGAAGAGGCGTTTCTCCACCTGGTCGACGAGGCGGCGGCGAAGACGGCCGCCGGAAAGGAAACGGTCCGATGACCACCACGACACCGCGGCCGAACGTGAGTGCCCTGACCTTCTCGCGTACGACGGCGACGGCCGTCCGGGTCCTGCGCCAGCTGCGCCACGATCCGCGCACCATCGCACTGATGATCGTCATCCCGTGCCTGATGCTGTTGCTGCTGCGCTACGTCTTCGACGGCAGCCCGCGCACGTTCGACGCGATCGGCGCCTCGCTCCTCGGCATCTTCCCGCTCATCACGATGTTCCTGGTGACCTCGATCGCGACCCTGCGTGAACGCACCTCCGGCACCCTGGAACGGCTCCTCGCGATGCCGCTCGGCAAGGCCGACCTGATCGCGGGTTACGCGCTCGCCTTCGGCACCGTGGCCGTCGTCCAGTCCGCCCTGGCCACGGGCCTCGCGGTCTGGTTCCTGGGCCTGGACGTCACCGGTTCCCCCTGGCTCCTGCTCCTGGTGGCCCTCCTGGACGCCCTCCTGGGCACGGCGCTGGGCCTGTTCGTCTCCGCCTTCGCGGCCTCGGAGTTCCAGGCGGTCCAGTTCATGCCCGCGGTGATCTTCCCTCAGCTGCTGCTCTGCGGACTGTTCACACCCCGTTCCGCCATGCACCCGGTCCTGGAGGCCGTCTCCGACGTCCTGCCCATGTCGTACGCGGTGGACGGCATGAACGAGGTCCTCGGGCACACGGACATGACGGCGACGTTCGTCCGCGACGCACTGGTGGTGGCGGGGTGCGCGCTGCTGGTCCTGGGGCTGGGGGCGGCGACGCTGCGGCGACGGTCGCAGTGAGCGGGGGCCGCGACGGCGGCCCGGCACGGCAGTCCGCCCACCGGACGATCGAGCCGGGCCGCCGCACCCGGTGCGAGGATGAACCCGGACGACGCAACCCCCGGAGGGCACTCGCACCATGACCCAGAAAGTCGCAGTCCTCGGCACCGGAAAGATCGGCGAAGCGCTGCTCAGCGGCATGATCCGGGGCGGCTGGACGCCCGCCGACCTCCTCGTCACGGCCCGCCGCAAGGAACGGGCCGGGGAACTCCGCAGCCGCTACGGCGTCACCCCGGTCACCAACGCCGAGGCCGCGAAGAGTGCCGACACGCTCATCCTCACGGTCAAGCCCCAGGACATGGGCACGCTCCTCGACGAACTCGCCCCGCACGTCCCCACCGACCGTCTGGTCATCAGCGGTGCCGCCGGCATCCCCACCTCCTTCTTCGAGGCACGGCTGGCCGCCGGCACCCCGGTCGTGCGCGTCATGACGAACACGCCCGCCCTCGTCGACGAGGCCATGTCCGTCATCTCGGCCGGAAGCCACGCCACCGAGGCGCATCTCGCCCACACCGAGGAGATCTTCGGCGCCGTCGGCAAGACGCTCCGCGTCCCGGAGACCCAGCAGGACGCCTGCACCGCGCTGTCCGGCTCGGGTCCGGCGTACTTCTTCTATCTGGTCGAGGCCATGACGGACGCCGGCATCCTGCTCGGTCTGCCCCGCGACAAGGCCCACGAACTGATCGTCCAGTCCGCGATCGGTGCGGCGGTGATGCTGCGCGACAGCGGCGAGCACCCCGTCAAGCTCCGTGAGAACGTCACCTCCCCCGCGGGCACGACGATCAACGCGATCCGCGAACTGGAGAACCACGGGGTGCGGGCCGCACTCATCGCCGCGCTCGAAGCCGCCCGCGACCGCAGCCGCGAACTGGCCTCCGGCAACAACTGACGTCGCATGCCCACCGCCGGGGACCCGGTGGTGGGCACCCGACCTTCAGACCGCCGGCAGCAGTCCGATCGCCCGGTAGGCCGTGTCCACCAGCGGCCGGGCCATCCCTCTGGCCCGTTCCGCCCCGGTCCGCAGCACCTGGTCCACGTGTCCCGGGTCCGCGCACAGGGCCCGGTGCCGTTCCTGAACCGGCCGCAGCACCTCGACCACGGCCTCCGCGGTGTCCTTCTTCAAAGCGCCGTAGGACGTGTAGGCACCGCTCAGCTCCTCCGGGCTGCGGCCTTCGCACGCCGCCAGGATCTCCAGCAGGTTCGCCGGGCCCGGCCGGGCCTCCCGGTCGTAGACGACGTCCGAAGCGCTGTCGGTGACGGCTCGCATGACTTTCTTGCGCACCACATCGGGTTCGTCGAGCAGATAGACGATCCCCGGTCCCGAGTCCTCGGACTTGCCCATCTTGGACGTCGGGTCCTGCAGGTTCATCACCCGCGCCGCGACCTTCGGATGGGTGGCCCTGGGCACCACGAACGTGTGCCCGTAGCGCTGGTTGAACCGCACCGCCAGGTCCCGGGCCAGCTCCACATGCTGGGCCTGGTCGTCACCCACGGGCACCTCGTCGGTCCCGTACGCCAGGATGTCCGCCGCCATCAGCACGGGATACGTCAGCAACGACAGCCGGACGCTGCCACCCCGCTCCCGCTCGCGCGCGGCCTTCTCCTTGTACTGGATCATCCGCCGCATCTCGCCGTCGGTGGCCACGCACTCGAGCAGATACGACAGCCGGGCGTGCTCGTCCACGTGGCTCTGGACGAACACGGTGCACCGCTGCGGATCGAGTCCGGCGGCGAGCAGCAGCGTCGCGGCCTGCCGACTGAGCCTGCGCACCCGTGCCGGATCGTGGTCCACGGTCAGGGCGTGCAGATCCACGACGCAGAAGAGCGCGTCGGCCTGGTGCTGGTCCACCTCGGCCCACCGGCGCATGGCGCCGAGGTAGTTCCCCAGCGTCAGATGTCCGGTCGGCTTGATCCCGCTGAAGACCCGTGTCATCTCTTCACCTCCTGGTAGGGGCCGCCTCGACCGGCCGGCCGATCCTCCGGAGGGAGATACGAGAACGGCCGCCGAGGCGGCGGCCGTTGAACGCATACGTGAGTTCGGCCGCCGTCAGGCGGCCCACCACTGCTGGTTGCACGTACGCGAAGTCATGGGTCAGAGAGTACGCCCTACGGGGCAGGGATGCCGGGGGTTGACACGCGCCAGCCCGATCCGTAAAGTTCTTCGGGTTGTCCGACGTGAGCGCCGATCAAGGTCGGTCCCCGGACAGCCACTCCGCAGGTACCCACCGATTATCGGCGATACGTCGTCGTGTGTATTGGCATGTGTATTTTCGGAATGAGGAATCCGCGTTCGAGCTCAGGTGAGGGCGCAGCCCCCGATTAGCTCGGACGGCAGGAATCCGCTAAAGTCTCACTCGTCGGAACGGCCGAGAGGCAGGGAAGACAATCCCGGTTGACTGGGAGTCAGGCCCCGAAGGGAACTGAGGGATCTGATAGAGTCGACAACGCCGGAAGGCCGAAAGGCCGGAAAGCACCGAGGAAATCGGATCGCGAAATGGTCTGATAGAGTCGGAAACACGAAGGGAAGCGCCCGGAGGAAAGCCCGAGAGGGTGAGTACGAAGGAAGCGTCCGTTCCTTGAGAACTCAACAGCGTGCCAAAAGTCAACGCCAGATATGTTGATACCCCGTCTCCAGCATGTGCTGGGGCGAGGTTCCTTTGAAATAACACAGCGAGGATGCTGTGGACCGGGGGGATTATTCCTCCTCCTGGTCCCGCTCTCGTGGTGTTCGACCGGATATCCGGTAAACATTCACGGAGAGTTTGATCCTGGCTCAGGACGAACGCTGGCGGCGTGCTTAACACATGCAAGTCGAACGATGAAGCCCTTCGGGGTGGATTAGTGGCGAACGGGTGAGTAACACGTGGGCAATCTGCCCTGCACTCTGGGACAAGCCCTGGAAACGGGGTCTAATACCGGATACGAGCCTCCCGGGCATCTGGGAGGTTGGAAAGCTCCGGCGGTGCAGGATGAGCCCGCGGCCTATCAGCTTGTTGGTGAGGTAACGGCTCACCAAGGCGACGACGGGTAGCCGGCCTGAGAGGGCGACCGGCCACACTGGGACTGAGACACGGCCCAGACTCCTACGGGAGGCAGCAGTGGGGAATATTGCACAATGGGCGCAAGCCTGATGCAGCGACGCCGCGTGAGGGATGACGGCCTTCGGGTTGTAAACCTCTTTCAGCAGGGAAGAAGCGAGAGTGACGGTACCTGCAGAAGAAGCGCCGGCTAACTACGTGCCAGCAGCCGCGGTAATACGTAGGGCGCAAGCGTTGTCCGGAATTATTGGGCGTAAAGAGCTCGTAGGCGGCTTGTCGCGTCGATTGTGAAAGCCCGGGGCTTAACTCCGGGTCTGCAGTCGATACGGGCAGGCTAGAGTGTGGTAGGGGAGATCGGAATTCCTGGTGTAGCGGTGAAATGCGCAGATATCAGGAGGAACACCGGTGGCGAAGGCGGATCTCTGGGCCATTACTGACGCTGAGGAGCGAAAGCGTGGGGAGCGAACAGGATTAGATACCCTGGTAGTCCACGCCGTAAACGGTGGGCACTAGGTGTTGGCGACATTCCACGTCGTCGGTGCCGCAGCTAACGCATTAAGTGCCCCGCCTGGGGAGTACGGCCGCAAGGCTAAAACTCAAAGGAATTGACGGGGGCCCGCACAAGCGGCGGAGCATGTGGCTTAATTCGACGCAACGCGAAGAACCTTACCAAGGCTTGACATACACCGGAAACATCCAGAGATGGGTGCCCCCTTGTGGTCGGTGTACAGGTGGTGCATGGCTGTCGTCAGCTCGTGTCGTGAGATGTTGGGTTAAGTCCCGCAACGAGCGCAACCCTTGTCCCGTGTTGCCAGCAGGCCCTTGTGGTGCTGGGGACTCACGGGAGACCGCCGGGGTCAACTCGGAGGAAGGTGGGGACGACGTCAAGTCATCATGCCCCTTATGTCTTGGGCTGCACACGTGCTACAATGGCCGGTACAATGAGCTGCGATACCGTGAGGTGGAGCGAATCTCAAAAAGCCGGTCTCAGTTCGGATTGGGGTCTGCAACTCGACCCCATGAAGTCGGAGTCGCTAGTAATCGCAGATCAGCATTGCTGCGGTGAATACGTTCCCGGGCCTTGTACACACCGCCCGTCACGTCACGAAAGTCGGTAACACCCGAAGCCGGTGGCCCAACCCCTCGGGGAGGGAGCTGTCGAAGGTGGGACTGGCGATTGGGACGAAGTCGTAACAAGGTAGCCGTACCGGAAGGTGCGGCTGGATCACCTCCTTTCTAAGGAGCACTTCTCACCGACTTCGGTTGGTCAGAGGCCAGTACATCGGCGAACGTTCGATGCTGGTTGCTCATGGGTGGAACGTTGACTATTCGGCACACTTCGGATGGATGAGGGCGTTAGTACTGCTTCGGCGTGGAACGCGGATCTTGTCGGCGAGTGTGTCGGGCACGCTGTTGGGTGTCTGAGGGTGCGGCCGTTTGGTCGTCCTTCGGCGCCGGCCCCAGTGAACTCGGATTTTGGTCCGGGGTGATGGGTGGTTGGTCGTTGTTTGAGAACTGCACAGTGGACGCGAGCATCTGTGGCCAAGTTTTTAAGGGCGCACGGTGGATGCCTTGGCACCAGGAACCGATGAAGGACGTGGGAGGCCGCGATAGTCCCCGGGGAGTCGTCAACCAGGCTTTGATCCGGGGGTTTCCGAATGGGGAAACCCGGCAGTCGTCATGGGCTGTCACCCGCTGCTGAACTCATAGGCAGTGTGGAGGGAACGAGGGGAAGTGAAACATCTCAGTACCCTCAGGAAGAGAAAACAACCGTGATTCCGGGAGTAGTGGCGAGCGAAACCGGATGAGGCCAAACCGTATACGTGTGAGACCCGGCAGGGGTTGCGTGTGCGGGGTTGTGGGTTCTTTCTTCTGCGGTCTGCCGGCCGTGGGGCGAGTCAGAAACCGTTGATGTAGACGAAGGACATGCGAAAGGTCCGGCGTAGAGGGTAAGACCCCCGTAGTCGAAACGTCAGCGGCTCGTTTGGAAGATACCCAAGTAGCACGGGGCCCGAGAAATCCCGTGTGAATCTGGCGGGACCACCCGCTAAGCCTAAATATTCCCTGGTGACCGATAGCGGATAGTACCGTGAGGGAATGGTGAAAAGTACCCCGGGAGGGGAGTGAAATAGTACCTGAAACCGTGTGCCTACAAGCCGTGGGAGCACTTTGGTGTGACTGCGTGCCTTTTGAAGAATGAGCCTGCGAGTTTGCGGTGTGTTGCGAGGTTAACCCGTGTGGGGTAGCCGTAGCGAAAGCGAGTCCGAATAGGGCGTATGAGTAGCACGCTCAAGACCCGAAGCGGAGTGATCTAGCCATGGGCAGGTTGAAGCGGAGGTAAGACTTCGTGGAGGACCGAACCCACCAGGGTTGAAAACCTGGGGGATGACCTGTGGTTAGGGGTGAAAGGCCAATCAAACTCCGTGATAGCTGGTTCTCCCCGAAATGCATTTAGGTGCAGCGTCGTGTGTTTCTTGCCGGAGGTAGAGCACTGGATAGGCGATGGGCCCTACCGGGTTACTGACCTTAGCCAAACTCCGAATGCCGGTAAGTGAGAGCGCGGCAGTGAGACTGTGGGGGATAAGCTCCATGGTCGAGAGGGAAACAGCCCAGAGCATCGACTAAGGCCCCTAAGCGTACGCTAAGTGGGAAAGGATGTGGAGTCGCACAGACAACCAGGAGGTTGGCTTAGAAGCAGCCACCCTTGAAAGAGTGCGTAATAGCTCACTGGTCTAGTGATTCCGCGCCGACAATGTAGCGGGGCTCAAGCGTACCGCCGAAGTCGTGTCATTGCAGCATATAGCCCTAACGGGTGTTGTGATGGGTAGGGGAGCGTCGTCTGCCGGGTGAAGCAGCACCGGAAGGTAGTTGTGGACGGTTGACGAGTGAGAATGCAGGCATGAGTAGCGATTCACACGTGGGAAACGTGTGCGCCGATTGACTAAGGGTTCCTGGGTCAAGCTGATCTGCCCAGGGTAAGTCGGGACCTAAGGCGAGGCCGACAGGCGTAGTCGATGGATAACCGGTTGATATTCCGGTACCCGCTGTGAAGCGTCAAACATCGAGCCCATTAATGCTAAGGCCGTGAAGCCGCCCCGGAGCCTTCGGGCAAAGGGGAGTGGTGGAGCCGCCGGCCCAAGGTGGTAGTAGGTGAGTGATGGGGTGACGCAGGAAGGTAGTCCATCCCGGGCGGTGGTTGTCCCGGGGTAAGGGTGTAGGACGTCAGGTAGGTAAATCCGCCTGGCAATAGTCTGAGACCTGATGCCGAGCCGATTGTGGTGAAGTGGATGATCCTATGCTGTCGAGAAAAGCCTCTAGCGAGTTTCATGGCGGCCCGTACCCTAAACCGACTCAGGTGGTCTGGTAGAGAATACCGAGGCGTTCGGGTGAACTATGGTTAAGGAACTCGGCAAAATGCCCCCGTAACTTCGGGAGAAGGGGGGCCACGCTTGGTGAGAGCACTTGCTGCTCGAGCTGGGGGTGGCCGCAGAGACCAGCGAGAAGCGACTGTTTACTAAAAACACAGGTCCGTGCGAAGCCGTAAGGCGATGTATACGGACTGACGCCTGCCCGGTGCTGGAACGTTAAGGGGACCGGTTAGCTCACTTTCGGGTGGGCGAAGCTGAGAACTTAAGCGCCAGTAAACGGCGGTGGTAACTATAACCATCCTAAGGTAGCGAAATTCCTTGTCGGGTAAGTTCCGACCTGCACGAATGGCGTAACGACTTCTCGACTGTCTCAACCATAGGCCCGGTGAAATTGCACTACGAGTAAAGATGCTCGTTTCGCGCAGCAGGACGGAAAGACCCCGGGACCTTTACTACAGTTTGATATTGGTGTTCGGTTCGGCTTGTGTAGGATAGCTGGGAGACTTTGAAGCTTGGACGCCAGTTCAGGTGGAGTCGTCGTTGAAATACCAGTCTGGTCGTGCTGGATGTCTAACCCGGGTCCGTGATCCGGATCGGGGACAGTGTCTGATGGGTAGTTTAACTGGGGCGGTTGCCTCCTAAAGGGTAACGGAGGCGCCCAAAGGTTCCCTCAGCCTGGTTGGCAATCAGGTGTTGAGTGTAAGTGCACAAGGGAGCTTGACTGTGAGACCGACGGGTCGAGCAGGGACGAAAGTCGGGACTAGTGATCCGGCGGTGGCTTGTGGAAGCGCCGTCGCTCAACGGATAAAAGGTACCCCGGGGATAACAGGCTGATCTTCCCCAAGAGTCCATATCGACGGGATGGTTTGGCACCTCGATGTCGGCTCGTCGCATCCTGGGGCTGGAGTCGGTCCCAAGGGTTGGGCTGTTCGCCCATTAAAGCGGTACGCGAGCTGGGTTTAGAACGTCGTGAGACAGTTCGGTCCCTATCCGCTGTGCGCGTAGGAGTCTTGAGAAGGGCTGTCCCTAGTACGAGAGGACCGGGACGGACGAACCTCTGGTGTGCCAGTTGTTCTGCCAAGGGCATGGCTGGTTGGCTACGTTCGGGAGGGATAACCGCTGAAAGCATCTAAGCGGGAAGCCTGCTTCGAGATGAGGACTCCCACCCACTTGATGGGGTAAGGCTCCCAGTAGACGACTGGGTTGATAGGCCGGATCTGGAAGCACGGTAACGTGTGGAGGTGACCGGTACTAATAGGCCGAGGGCTTGTCCATAGAGGCTCGCGTCCACTGTGTTGGTTCTGAAACCACGAACAGCCCCGCCCGGATTTTTTCGGGTGGTGTGGCGTTCTGTTTCGTAGTGTTTCGGTGGTCATAGCGTGAGGGAAACGCCCGGTTACATTCCGAACCCGGAAGCTAAGCCTTTCAGCGCCGATGGTACTGCAGGGGGGACCCTGTGGGAGAGTAGGACACCGCCGAACAAATTGTGAGGGAAACCCCGTACCGTTGGTACGGGGTTTTCCGCATTTCCGGACCGTTTAGGCTCGTACCCATGCGCTATGACCTCGTCATCTTCGACAACGACGGTGTCCTCGTCGACAGTGAGCCCATCTCCAATCGGCTCCTGGCCGGCTATCTGACCGAGATCGGGCATCCGACGTCGTACGAGGACTCCATCCGGGACTTCATGGGATCCGCGATGCACCGGGTTCACGACCTGATACAGGAGCGGACGGGCGAACGGCTGCCGTCCGACTTCGACGATGTCTTCCACGCACGTGTCTTCGCCGCGTTCGAGCAGGAGTTGAAGCCCGTGCCCGGAGTGGTGGACGTGCTGGAGAAACTGTCCGCCGACGGGGTGCCGTACTGTGTGGCCTCCTCCGGGAGCCACGAGCGGATCCGAGTGGGGCACCGTACTACGGGGCTGGACCGCTGGTTCGACGACGGGCGGATCTTCAGTTCCCAGGACGTCGGGCGAGGGAAGCCGGCACCCGATCTGTTCCTCCACGCCGCGGAACGGATGGGGGCCGCGCCGGGCGACTGCCTCGTCGTGGAGGACAGCCCCCTCGGTGTCCGGGCCGCGGTCGCCGCCGGGATGGACGTGTACGGGTTCACCGCCATGACGCCTGCCGACAGGCTCGTGGGTGCCACACAACTGTTCTCCACCATGGCGGAGTTGGCTGACCTGCTCCGATGAGAGCCGCCGTGATTCCGGCCACCGGGCGGCACTGACATTTGTCACGCCGGGCTCCGGACGATCGTTTCTACCGGCGGACCCGCCCCGGCCGCGAAGCTGAGGGCATGACGACGAACTCGGTTTCCCAGGGCCGGAGCAAGAAGCAGAACTTCATTCCGCTGATCATGGACGTGGCGGTGCCGATCGGTTCGTACTACCTGTTCAAGGACGCGTTCGGGACGAGCACGCTGATGGCCCTCGGCCTCAGCAGCGTCGTCCCGGCCGTACGCACGGTGTGGGGCGTGGTCGAAGAGCGCACCATCAACGCGTTCGCCGCGCTCATCCTCTTCGTGAACGTCGTCGGACTGCTGCTGAGCTTCGTCGCGGGCGACCCGCGACTGATGCTCGCCAAGGACAGCGGGGTGAGCAGCGCCATCGGAATCGGGATCCTGGTCTCCGTGGCCATGGGCAAGCCGATGATGACGGCGGGCATGAAGCCCTGGCTGGTGAAGGGCGCCGCGGACAGGGAGGCAGCCTGGGGCCGGCTGCAGAGCGGGTCCCCGGCGTTCCGCCGGGCCGAGCGGGTGTTCTCGGTCGTGTGGGGTGTGGTGCTGCTCGTCGAGTGCGTGGTGCGGGTGGTCGGCGTCTACACACTGCCGGTGGACACGATGGTGTGGCTGGGGTCGGTCGTCCCGGCCGTCGCGATGGTGATCGGGTTCGTGGTCAGCGGTGCTCTCGCCGCCGGGCCGATGGCGCACATGCTCGTCGCCGAGGTGAAGGCCCAGAACGCCGCGGAGCGTCCCCTGGCACTCGCTGCCGCCAGGTGAAGCTGAACAAAAATCATCTTTCACTGGATCTACCCACCGGTAAACCGGGGCCCTACGCTCGCCGCCATGACCGATGTGCTGCGGCGCGGTAGGGCCTCGCTGGCGTTCAGTTTCTTCGCGCAGGGCGCGACCTTCGCCCTGCTGGTGACGCGGATCCCTGCCATCCAGGACCGGTACGGGGTCTCCGACGCCCTGCTTCCCGTCTTCCTCGCCGCGGTGCCGATCCTCGCGGGTGTCGGCAGTGTCACGACCGAGCAGCTCGTCAAGCGCATACGGCCGAGCCGGCTGCTGCGCTGGTCGCAGCCCGTGGTGCTGCTCGCTCTGCTGGGCGTGGGGTCCGGGGGCCATGTGGCCGAACTGGCCGTCTCGCTGGCCGCCTTCGGACTGGCCGTGGGTGCCCTGGACGCCTCGATGAACATGCTCGGGGTGAGCCTTCAACGGACGTACGGGCGCAGCATCATGCTCGGCTTCCACGCCGCCTACAGCCTCGGCGGGATCATCGGCGCCTCGCTCGCCTGGGCGGGCGCGCACTGGCATCTGGCCTTGTGGGTGTCGTATCTGCCGGTGGTGGCTGTGCTGCTGCCCGCGACGTTCCTGGTCAGCCGGTGGTACGTCGACGGGGACGGTCCCGATGGGGACGTTCCGGAGGCCGAGGCCGGCCCGGTGGTCTTCCGGCTGCTGCTTCCGCTGTGCCTGGTGATGACCTTCGCGTACATCGGCGACTCGACCGTCTCCAACTGGAGCGCCAAGTACCTGCAGGACACGCTGGGCAGCTCGGAGCAGCTGGCGACGGTTCCGTACAACGTCTACATGGTGACCACGCTGCTCGGGCGGTCCATCGGGGACTTCGGGGTGCGCCGGTTCGGCGCCGTGGCGGTGGTCCGGCTGGGTGCGCTGGTGGCGGCGGCCGGGTTCGCCGTGGTGGCGGGGGCACCCGGGGCGTGGGTCGGGATGCTGGGATTCACCCTGCTGGGTCTTGGACTGTGCGTCCTCGTGCCGCAGACGTTCGCGGCCGCCGGCCGGCTGTTCCCCGGGGCTTCGGACACGGCGATCGCACGCCTGAACATCTTCAACTATGTGGGCTTCCTTGTCGGTTCGCCCCTTGTGGGCGCGCTCGGGGATGCGTGGAGCTATCGGGGCGCCATGCTCGTGCCGATGGTGTTGGTCCTGGTGACGCTGGTGTACGCCCGCTCGTTCGGGACGGGTCCGGACCGATACGGTGACGGGCATGAGCGGCCGAGCACAGCTGATGTGGGACGAGGCGGTAACGGGCTATGACTTCGGACCCGAGCATCCGATGGATCCGGTCAGACTCGCGCTGACCAGGAAACTCGTCGACGCCTTCGGGCTGGACAGGGACATCGAGGTGGTCGCGGCGAAGCCCGCCGGCGACTCGACGCTGCGACTCGTGCACCGCGAGGACTACGTGGACGCCGTCAAGGCGGCGTCGGCGGACCCGGCGTCGGCCGACGGCGCCTACGGTCTCGGCACCCTGGACGATCCCGCATTCGCCGGGATGCACGAGGTGTCCGCACTGATCGCGGGTCAGTCGGTCGGGGCCGCCGAGTCCGTGTGGCGGGGGGACGCGCTGCACGCGGTGAACTTCGCGGGCGGCCTGCACCACGCGATGCCGGGCGGTGCCTCCGGGTTCTGCATCTACAACGACGCCTCGCTCGCCATCGCCCGGCTGCTCGAACTGGGAGCCGAGCGGATCGCCTATGTGGACGTGGACGTGCACCACGGGGACGGGGTGCAGGCGGCGTTCTGGGACGATCCGCGGGTTCTGACCATCTCGCTGCACGAGCATCCGCGGACCCTTTTCCCGCAGACCGGGTGGCCCGAGGAGACCGGTTCCCCGACCGCGGAGGGCAGTGCGGTGAATCTGGCGCTGCCCGCCGGGACGGGAGACGCCGGGTGGGTGCGGGCCTTCCACGCCGTCGTGCCCGAACTGGTCGCGGACTTCCGGCCGCAGGTGCTGGTGACCCAGCACGGCGCGGACACCCACTTCGAGGACCCGCTCGCCCACCTCGCCGTGTCGCTGGACGCGCAGCGTGCCGTGCAGGTCGCATGCCACGACCTGGCACACGAGTACGCGGACGGACGCTGGATCGCGCTGGGCGGCGGCGGATACGCGGTGGTGGACGTCGTGCCGCGGTCGTGGACGCATCTGGTGGCCATCGCGGCCGGGCGGCCGATCGAGCCGGAGACCGTGATCCCCGACAGCTGGCGGCAGGAAGTCTTCGCCCGCACCCGCCAGTTGGCGCCGGGGCGGATGACGGACGGCCGGTGGCCGGTGGCCTACGCGGACTGGGCGTCGGGATACGACCCCGCCGACCGTCTCGACCAGGCGGTGATCGCGGCGCGCAAGGCGGCGTTCCCGTTGCGGGGGCTGCTCGCCTAGCGGTTGGCCTCTCCCACGGGGCGCGGAGCGCAGGCGAGGGGAAGGGTCGCACGATTACGCCGACTGTGGGGTGTTTCCCCCGTTCTGTACGCGCGAGGGGCGGTGATGGGCCAGCATCGCTGACGTGTTGAGCACCGGAGCACTGCGTGCACATCTGCTGGCCGCCCGGCTCGCCGGCCCCGTGGCCACGTCGCGTGAGGAGAGCCTGCGCAGTTACCGGCTCTTCGCGGCCCGCGATCCCCGTTTACTGATCGGACTCGATCCCGAATGGTCGTGGGGGCAACGGGA
Source organism: Streptomyces sp. HUAS TT11 (assembly GCF_051553595.1). Classification (NCBI taxonomy): domain Bacteria; kingdom Bacillati; phylum Actinomycetota; class Actinomycetes; order Kitasatosporales; family Streptomycetaceae; genus Streptomyces; species Streptomyces sp. HUAS TT11. The sequence continues at coordinate 4,191,322 of NZ_CP196184.1, read as the reverse complement.
TCTGGTCGAACTGATGGCGGACAAGTGCGGTGTCTCGGCCGATCCCCGGTGCACCTCCGGGCATGATGTGATCGACCCGGAACGCACGCTGGAGGGTCTGGACGCCTTCGCCCAGCGGATCAAAGAGGCGGCGCGGCACAGGGGCACGGTCCTTCTCGGCACCGGTCATCCGCACCGACTGCTCGACTTCTACGCCGCGATCGCGGACGCGCTGTCGGCGGCGGGATGTACTGTCCTCACCCCTGCGCAGGGTCGCCGTGTCGACATAACGACCCGGTTCGGTCTACGCACGTACAACCTTGATTACGTACGGGGAGTCGCCCTCGTACGGAAACCGGGGGCCGAAGGCGCCGGTTGTGAGCCCGGCGCGCACTCGCACTCGCCGCTGCCGGTTCGCACCGCCCTCGCCGCGGCCGCGGAGTCCGGCGGGCCGTTGCCGGAGTTGGTGATCGGAGACCACGGCTGGGTCTGCGGGGCAGGTCAGCTGGGGTTCGAGGCCATCGGTCTGGCGGATACGGACGATCCTGCGCTCTTCGTCGGGGAGGCAGAGGGGCGTGTGTCCGTCGTCGTTCCACTTGATGACGCTGTGCGGTCTGATTACTACCGACCGCTTACTCGCTATGTACTCAATCGAGCGTGTCTGTCACAGTAGGCCGCCGATGCCATCCCCTCTTCCCCACTCGCACCACACGCACCTACATTGGGGAGTGAGCACGCAGCGACGAAGAGTCACCGGAAGGGGAAGCCGGTGGCCGTCGAGTGCGGAAGGTTCAGGTGTGTCATGGCTGCAGCTGGCGAGAGGCCTCTGAACGAGGTTCAGTTCCTGACCGTGGCGGAAGTCGCCTCGGTGATGCGAGTGTCGAAGATGACCGTGTACCGGCTGGTGCACAGCGGTCACCTGCCGGCGATCCGGGTGGGGAGGTCCTTCCGGGTGCCGGAGCAAGCGGTTCACGAGTACCTCCGCGAGAGCTACGTGGGGGTGGAGACGGCCTGACGGCGGCCCGGCGAGGTCCCCTGGGGCCTCCCGGGTCACCTCGATTACGACCTCAGCGCTCGGGCGGGTAGGCTAGCCCCTCGTAGGTCGTATGGGCCCATGGCGCCCAGCACCGAGTGATGAGAAGTGAGCGAGGGTAGTCGTGGGCTCTGTTATCAAGAAGCGGCGCAAGCGGATGGCCAAGAAGAAGCACCGCAAGCTGCTCAAGCGGACGCGCGTTCAGCGTCGCAACAAGAAGTAAGGCGCGGCCCCGAAAGGGGCGCCCTTGCTCCGCGCATACGTCTGCGCCTTGGCCCCCCACCATCGGTGGGGGGCTCTTGTCGTCTTCGGGCGACGCGCCGCTGGAGTCCCGGCATGCCATCCGGTGGCCGGGTCCGGCTGTGCGTATGTCCGTGGATCACATGGCTCGGTCCCGGTTGTACGTTCGCAGGTGTCGTCACTTCGTGCATCGGGTGGCCATCACAGCGCAACATCGAACCGCTAAGTTGGCCGCATACGGGGAAAGCGGCAGGCTGACGGGCAGAGCGACGTCCACGACTGGACGCGAGGGAAGAGAGGCGCTGATCTTGGGCAAGGTCGTGCTCGTGACCGGGGTGGCCCGCCGACTCGGCGGCCGGTTCGTACGACGGATCCAGCGTGACCCGGAGGTCGACCGCGTCATCGCGGTGGACGCGGTCCCGCCCGAGCACCATTTGGGCGCCGCCGAATTCATCCGGGCCGACATCCGCCAGCCCACCATCGCCCGGGTGCTCGCGGAGCACTCCGTCGACACGGTCGTCCACATGGACGTGACCGGCACCCCGCTGGGCAGCGGCAGCCGGACCACGGTCAAGGAGACCAACGTCATCGGCACGATGCAGTTGCTCGGCGCCTGCCAGAAGTCCCCGACGGTCAAGCGGCTGGTCGTGAAGTCCAGCACGAACGTGTACGGGTCCGCACCCCGCGATCCGGCCGTCTTCACCGAGACGACCCCGCCCAAGTCCCTGCCCAGCGGGGGCTTCGCCAAGGACACCGTCGAGGTCGAGGGGTATGTGCGCGGCTTCGCGCGGCGCCGGCCCGATGTGGCGGTCTGCGTCCTGCGCTTCGCCAACATCCTCGGCCCGATGGCCGACTCGCCGCTCGCCTCGTACTTCTCGCTGCCTGTGCTGCCCACCGTCCTCGGTTACGACCCGCGGTTGCAGTTCGTGCACGAGGACGACGTGATCGAGGTGCTGCGTATCGGTTCGCACGAGCCGCAGCGCGGCACGCTCAACAGCGGCACGTTCAACGTGGCCGGCGAGGGGGTGCTGCTGCTGTCGCAGTGCGCCCGGCGCCTCGGACGGCCGACGGTCCCCCTGCTGCTGCCGGCGGTCACCTGGGTCGGCTCGGCGATGCGCACCCTGGGCATGACGGACTTCTCCCCCGAACAGATCCGGCTGCTCACCCACGGGCGGGTGGTGGAGACGGAGCAGATGCGCGGGACACTGGGGTACGAGCCCAAGTACACCACTGCGGAGACGTTCGCGGACTTCGTCCACAGCCGTGGCCCCGGACTGCTGCCGCCGCAGGCCCTCGCGGGGGCCATGGACCGGATCGCCGCACTGCCCGTCCTGGGCGGTGGCCACCTCCCGACGCAGAGCGCCAACTGAGGAGCGCATCAACAATGGCGGACGCCAAGGTCATTCCGTTCGACGACGACCGGTCCCGCGGGGCTGCCGCGCAGCGGCCGCAGCGCCGCCGGAGCGCGGGGAACCGGCGCAAGGGCGAACCCGCGTCGGTCCGCGAGGTGCAGCCTCTGCCCGGCAGGGAGATTCCGCAGGATGATGTTCCTGTGACGCCTGAGGAAAAGCCGCAGGCCGCCCCCAGGGAGGGCGGGCTGGAGCGACGTATCGCCGGGGGGCTGGCCTTCCTGCGCCGCCGTCTCACGGGCGAGTACGAGGTCGACGACTTCGGCTACGACGAGGAGCTCACCGACCAGGTCCTGATGTCGCTGCTGCGGCCGGTGTACGAGAAGTACTTCCGCGTCGAGGTGAAGGGCGTCGAGAACATCCCCGCCAAGGGCGGGGCGCTGATCGTCGCCAATCACTCCGGCACGCTTCCGCTGGACGGCCTGATGATGCAGGTCGCCGTGCACGACAACCACCCGGCGGGCCGCCATCTCAGGCTTCTCGCGGCCGACTTGGTCTTTGTCCTCCCGGTGATCAACGAACTGGCCCGCAAGGCGGGGCACACCCTCGCGTGCGCGGAGGACGCCGAGCGCCTGCTCGAGCGCGGGGAGCTGGTCGGTGTGATGCCGGAGGGCTTCAAAGGCATCGGCAAGCCGTTCAGCGAGCGCTACAAGCTGCAGCGCTTCGGCCGCGGTGGTTTCGTCTCCACCGCCCTGCGCGCAGGCACCCCGATCATCCCGTGCTCGATCGTCGGGGCCGAGGAGATCTACCCGATGATCGGGAACGCGAAGACCCTGGCCCGGCTGCTGGGCTTCCCGTATTTCCCGATCACTCCGACCTTCCCGTGGCTGGGTCCGCTGGGTGCGATCCCGCTGCCGACGAAGTGGACGATCCAGTTCGGCGAGCCGATCCTCACGGACGGCTATCCGCCGGAGGCCGCCGAGGACCCGATGCTCATGTTCAACCTGACGGACCAGGTCAGGGAGCAGATCCAGCACACGCTGTACAAGCTGCTCGTGCAGCGCCGCTCGGTGTTCTTCTGATCCTGCCGGTGTGCCGGATACGACGACGGGGCGCCCCTGTTATCAGGGGCGCCCCGTCGTGTGTGTCGCTACGGGCCCTACCTGTTCTCCTCGCTGTCGATCCCCAGGCCGGGCAGAAGACCGGGGAGCAGCGGCGGCAGCGTCACGTTCGTCCCCGACGAGGGGCTCTTGCTCGACGACGGGGAGCTGCTGCCGGTGTCCTTCGGCGGGTCCAGCAGACCGCCCGTGTTGCCGCCGAGCAGGCCGTCACTGCCGCTCTGGGAGGCGGACGGCTCGGGCGTGTCGCCACTGCGGCTGCCGGAGGCGGAGCCGCCGGTGGCGCTGGGCGCGGGTGCGTCCGTGCCGGCGGAGTCGGTGGCGCCCGGAGCGGAGCTGCGGGGCCGGCCGGAGCCGCCCTGGGACGGCGCCTGCGGCAGCAGTGACTGCAGCGGGGCGACCTCCTGGTCTATGGCGTCGAAGACCGACGTCACCTGCTGACTGACGTCGCCGAGTTGGACCGGAAGCCGGTCGCGCAGAGCGCCCCACGCCTCGCGGTGCGACTGGGAGAAGGTGGAGAGGGTCTGGATCGGGGCGAGGGAACCGTCCCGCTCGTACGCCTCGTGCAGCAGACGGTGACCTTCGGAGGCGTCGTGCTGCATGCCGGACAGGGTGCGCCGGATCTCGCCCACGGACTCGTGGTCGAGCTGCCCGGTACGGCCGCGCTCCATCAGCCGACGGGCCTCGTTCAACCGGGTGGAGGCCTGGTCGAGATAGAGCCGTCCGCGGTTGTTGTCCCCTTCGGCCATGCCGAGTTTGACGTCCTCGATGCCGCGTTTGAGGCCGTAGAGCGAGTCACCCGGCAGCGCGTCGGAACTGGCAGCGGCCACTCCGCCGAAGGACGCGGCGGCCACTCCGACACCCAGCCCGCCGGCGGCGAGGCCCTTGGTGAGCCGTGTGCGCGGGCGGAACTTCCCCAACGGGCTTGCCCGGTGGGCGCCGCGAGCCCGGTGGGACCGCGGCCCCGTCGCCACGCTGCCCTTCTGGCCGGGCACCGAAGGGTCCGCCGCTTCGCCCCCCAGGGCCGTGCCCTCCTGAAGCATGGCCTCCATCGCGGCGACCAACCGCGCGCGCTGGACGACCTTCACCTCGGGGTCGAGCTCCGGCCTCGGCAGCTCGTCGAGTCGGGTCGCGAGGGCCAACAGGCAGGCCTGCTCGGTCCGTTCCGCAGCAGCCGGGGCCGGAGCCGAACCTCCGGGCGGCTCTGCCGCCGTGCCCCGGTCGTCGGACTGGTCCTCCAAGGCCTGGGCGAAGGCGTTCGCCCGCCGGTGCGCCGATACGTTCGCGATCACTGGCGGCACCTCCTCTCATCATGACGGTCGACTCCCCAGGGGATCCTGAGGGTTGCACGCACTGACCACATCCACACGATCGGGTGGCCGGGGGACGGTCAGGGGTGACTACAGGGAGCCTGTATCCCGCACAACGAGCGGCTCGGCACTTGGGTTACGGACGGCGGATGATCGGACCGCGAACTCAAAGGCCGTGTACGCAGGGTGAGTTGAGCGTTGCCGAGCGTGTGCGGAGCGTGCGGGTTCAGCGGGCGTCTTCGGGCAGCAGCCGGGCCAGGGTGCGGACGGCCCGGTACTGGAGGGTCTTGATCGCGCCCTCGTTCTTCCCCATCACCCGGGCGGTCTCGGCGACGGAGAGGCCCTGGAGGAAGCGGAGCGTCACGCACTCCTGCTGCTGGGGGTTGAGCCGGCGCACGGCGTCGAGCAGCGCGGCGTTCGAGAGGGACTCGAGGACGGAGTCCTCGGGGGACCGCTCGACCTCGTTGGCGTCGAGCATCTCCCCGGTGGTGACTTCGAGCCGGAAGCGGCTCGACTTGAAGTGGTCGGCGACGAGGTTGCGCGCGATCGTGACGAGCCAGGCGCCGAAGTCGCGGCCCTGCCAGGTGAAGGTGCCGATCCGGCGCAGGGCGCGCAGGAAGGTCTCGCTGGTGAGGTCCTCGGCGGTCGCCCTGCCGCCCACCCGGTAGTAGATGTACCGGTACACGGTGTCGCTGTACTGGTCGTACAGGCGCCCGAACGCATCGGCCTCGCCGGCCTGGGCGCGCTCCACGAGGTCCATCATGCGGGCGCTGTCACTGTCCGCAGCGGGGCGGCGTGTGGTGGTGGCGGCCGAGCCGGAGCGGCCCCGTCGGCCACCGACCGCAGCGCTGCCGTCGGCCAGTGCGTAGCACGGGCCGATCGGTGCGGCGGTGGCGAAAGCGGGCGCGGCGTACGCGGTGGGGACGAAGCCGCGCAACAGGTCGAGGACCGTTGCGCGCAGCGTAGCCAGGCCCGAGGCGTCAACCCCGACGTGTGGGTACACGAGACTCCCAGAGGCAGAGCTTCCATCACGTGCAGTACGGAACCGTTCACCCGTCGTAGCGACGGAGAGGTGCCGGATTGCGTCTGAGGAGAATAACGCTTAGTACAGGCGGCGCTACACCCAGTTGCTCAAACAATCGATTACGTCGCTTCTGTAACCGATTGACGCCCACTCAAGTGCCGCAGAGTGACCACTTGTTGATCGGATGAGTCCGTCTTCCGTCTCGGTGCGGGGCGTGTTGTGGCCGGATGAGCGAAGGCGGTGTGGTGGGGAGGGTGCGGGGGTATGACCCCGGAACTGTGCCCGCGGCCCGGGCGAGGCGCGTGAGTGGACAACTGCCGCCAGGTACGGACGGGATCGCGCCGGTCCGTCCGACCGGTCCGCCGTCACGCACAGTCACATGGGCGCGCCGAGGCGCCCGGCACCGTCGGCACCGCTGCCCGCCCGGGCCGGCGGGGAAGGGTGTACGGGTCGCTGTCGTGGGCGCCCGCCCGATCCGCCCCCGCAGGAGGAGTGGTCCCCCGCTGCACACTCGTTCGGTGCAGTCGGAGGCGTGGTCGCCCGGTGCACACGTGTCCCGTGCCGGGGGTGGAGTGGTCGCCCGGCGCGCACCTGTCCGGTGCCTGCGCGGCGGTGCGGTGCGGTTCCGCGGGGTGCGTCGTTCAGCGGCGGCGGCGGTGCAGTGCGATGGCCGCCGCCGTGCCGCCCGCCACCGCGCCCACGCCGGCCGCCGCGGGAAGGCCGACCTTCGCCGCCTTGCGGGCGGTGCGGTAGTCGCGCAGGCGCCAGTCCTGGGCGCGGGCGTGTTTGCGCAGCTTCGTGTCCGGGTTGATCGCGTAGGGGTGGCCCACCAGCGAGAGCATCGGGATGTCGTTGTGGGAGTCGCTGTACGCCGCGCAGCGTGAGAGGTCCAGGCCCTCCGCCGTCGCCAGCGCGCGTACCGCCTCCGCCTTCGCCGGTCCGTGCAGCGGCTCGCCCACCAGCTTGCCCGTGTACACGCCCTCGACCGACTCCGCCACCGTGCCGAGCGCCCCGGTCAGGCCCAGGCGGCGCGCGATGACCGTGGCGATCTCCACGGGTGCGGCGGTGACCAGCCACACCCTCTGGCCCGCGTCCAGGTGCGCCTGTGCCAGCGCCCGGGTCCCCGGCCAGATCCGCTCCGCCATGTACTCGTCGTAGATCTCCTCGCCGATCGACATCAGCTCGGAGACGCGGTGGCCCTTGACGATCGAGAGCGCCGAGTCGCGGGCGTCCTGCATGTGCTCGGGGTCCTCCACCCCGGCCAGCCGGAACCACGCCTGCTGCCAGGCGAACTTGGCCAGGTCGCGCGTCTCGAAGAACTTCCGCTTGTACAGGCCCCGGCCGAAGTGGAACAGGGCGGCGCCCTGCATCACGGTGTTGTCCAGGTCGAAGAACGCCGCGGCCTTGTCGTCCCCGAGCACCGGAAAGTCCGGCTCCTGGTCGGAGACGTCCTGCGGCGCGGTGTCCTGCGAGGACTTGCGCGCGGCCTCCGCCGAGGCCTCGCCTGCCAAAACGCTCCGCGCCGTGGCGGAGCGCCTACGGGGAGTGAGCCATCCGAGAGCGGCCATGTCGTGAGCATAGCCAGTCTGTTCGGTGGTTCCGGAGTCGAGAGGTTTGGAGGCTGTGAACTCTCCGCGACCGTGTCGTTAAAGAAGTGCTGCCGTCGGCGTGGCGGCGGGCCGGCGGCCCGGGGTGCCGGGTTATGGCGCTGGGGCTCCGCCTCCCGCCCTGCGGGGCGAGAATGGCCGACATGAGTCCCATCTTTCGACGCAGCACCGGCCAGGACCCCCGCGACCGGATCGTGACCCTCATCCGCAAGCCCGGCTGCCATCTGTGCGACGACGCACAGATCGTCGTCGAGAAGGTCTGCGGAGAGCTCGGCGTGTCCTGGGAGCGGAAGGACATCACCGAGGACGAGGAGCTCAATCGCCGGTACTGGGAGCAGATCCCCGTCGTACTGGTCGACGGCGAGCAGCACACGTTCTGGCGTGTGAACGAGGAGCGCCTGCGCAAGGCCCTGGCCTAGGACCCGGCGCCCGCGTGACCTGACTGAGTAGTCCAACTGATCCGGAAAGTCGCTTAGGATCGATGGCGAATGGTCTCGGGGGCGTGGATCGTTGAGGAGAGTGTGCGGTTTTGCCCCCAGATCGCAAGGAACGGCGGGGTCTGTGTGCCGGTTCCGTACCCATGCGCCGGGTGTGCGTGACCCCGGTCACGTTGGCCGGGCAAATCGGACACCATCTTTGTGCACGCGTTCACAAAGACATAGCCTGCATTCGACGGGGCGGTCCGGGGACGCATGACCGCCTGCAGCCCCGCGCTACCCGCAGGAGCACCGTGGCAACTGGCCGAACTCACCGACCGGCGACCCGCAGCCGAGGGATTCCCGAGGCCACCGTCGCCAGGCTTCCGCTGTACCTCCGAGCCCTGACCGCACTGTCGGAGCGCTCGGTACCCACGGTCTCCTCCGAGGAGCTGGCCGCCGCCGCGGGCGTCAACTCCGCGAAGCTGCGCAAGGACTTCTCCTACCTCGGCTCCTACGGGACCCGGGGCGTGGGCTACGACGTCGAGTATCTCGTGTACCAGATCTCCCGTGAGCTGGGCCTGACCCAGGACTGGCCGGTTGTGATCGTCGGTATCGGTAACCTCGGCGCGGCGCTGGCCAACTACGGCGGGTTCGCCTCGCGCGGTTTCCGGGTCGCGGCGCTCATCGACGCCGACCCGGCGATGGCCGGAAAGCCCGTCGCCGGCATTCCCGTGCAGCACACGGACGACCTGGAAAAGATCATCGAGGACAACGGCGTGTCCATCGGTGTCATCGCCACCCCCGCGGGCGCCGCCCAGCAGGTCTGCGACCGGCTCGTGGCGGCGGGTGTGACCTCCATCCTGAACTTCGCGCCGACTGTGCTGTCCGTCCCGGACGGTGTCGACGTGCGCAAGGTGGACCTCTCCATCGAGCTGCAGATCCTCGCCTTCCACGAGCAGCGCAAGGCGGGCGAGGAGGCCCTGCCCGACGGCCTGCCGACCGCCGCGGCGGCCACCGACTCCGCCGACCAGGGACCCGACGGGGACGTCCCCGCCGTGATGCCGGCATGAGTCTCCTCGTCGTAGGGCTGAGCCACCGGAGCGCTCCCGTCAGCGTCCTGGAGCGGGCCGCGCTGAGCGCGGACGCCCAGTCCAAGCTGCTCCAGGACACGGTCGCCGCCGAGCCGGCCGCCGAGGCCGCGGTACTCGCCACCTGCAACCGCATCGAGCTGTACGCCGACGTGGACAAGTTCCACGCCGGTGTCGCCGAGCTGTCCACCCTGCTCGCCCAGCACAGCGGGGTCGGCCTCGACGAGCTCACCCCGCACCTCTACGTGCACTACGAGGACCGGGCCGTCCACCATCTGTTCTCGGTGGCCTGCGGTCTGGACTCGATGGTCGTCGGCGAGGGCCAGATCCTCGGCCAGATCAAGGACTCCCTGGCCGTCTCGCAGGAGCAGCACACGGCCGGACGGCTGCTGAACGACCTGTTCCAGCAGTCGCTGCGGGTCGGGAAGCGCGCCCACTCCGAGACGGGCATCGACCGGGCGGGCCAGTCGCTGGTGACCTTCGGCCTCGAGCAGTTGGCTGACGGTAGGCCGGTGGAGACCTGGGCGTCGGGCAAGCGCGCCCTCGTGATCGGCGCCGGCTCGATGTCCTCCCTGGCCGCCGCGACCCTCGCCCGCGCCGGGGTGAGCGAGGTCGTCATCGCCAACCGGACGCTCGAGCGTGCCCGGCGACTCGCGCAGATCCTGACGGAGGACGACGGCACGGACGTGCCGGCACGTGCGGTACCGATGGACACGGTGCCGGACGAGCTGACACGTGCCGACGTCGTGGTCTCCTGCACGGGCGCGACCGGGCTGGTCCTCACGGCCCAGGCGGTCGCAAAGGCGCTGGAGGGGCGCGTGGACGGCTCTTCCGCCCCCCTCGCACCCGTGATCCCGGCTCCCCTCGCGGGCGCCGGGTCGGTCGGTGCCGCCGAGGCACCGGCGGATTCGGCCGGGGCGGGCGACGAACTTCCTCCCACGAGCCTCGGCGCCGAGGACGGCTGCCCGCTCGACCTGTCGGCCGTGCAGGGCACCGCCGGGTTCTCCGTGCTGGGCGAGGCGGCCGTCGCCGGGATGGGCGCCGCCGAGCTCGAGCAGCACGCGGCCTGGGTCGACAAGGGCGACAAGGAGCGCAGCGGCCGTCCGGCCGGCGGAGTCGACCCCGAGGCCGAGGCCGAACTCATCACCGCACTCGCCGCCACCGCGGCGACGGCCGGCCGGATCCCCGAGCGCCGGCGTCCCGAGCCCGTCCTGCCGGCCCCCCGGCCGGCACCCGTGCTGTCGATCCTCGACCTCGCGATGCCGCGGGACGTCGACGCGGCCGTGCACCGCCTGCCCGGGATGCGCCTGGTCGACATCGAGTCGCTCGCCGAGGCCTCCGCCGACGCGCCCATGGCCGCCGACGTCGATCAGGTGCGGCGGATCGTCTCCGACGAGGTCACCGCGTTCGACGCCGCCCAGCGCGCGGCGCACATCACGCCGACCGTCGTCGCGCTCCGCACGATGGCCGCCGACGTGGTGGCGAACGAGATCGCGCGCCTGGAAGGGCGGCTCCCGGAGCTCGACGACAAGCACCGGGCCGAGATCACCCAGACCGTGCGGCGCGTGGTGGACAAGCTCCTGCACGCGCCGACCGTACGGGTCAAGCAGCTGGCCGCCGAGCCCGGCGGCGCCGGGTACGCGGACGCGCTGCGCACCCTCTTCGACCTCGACCCCGAGACGGTCGCCTCCGTCTCCCGGGCCGCGGACACCGAGAACACCGAGAACGCCAAGAACCGAGGGCGAGCATGAGTGAGCCACGCGAGCCATTGAGGCTCGGGACCAGGCGCAGCAAGCTGGCCATGGCCCAGTCCGGGCAGGTAGCGGACGCCGTGAGCCGCATGACCGGACGGCCCGTGGAGCTCGTGGAGATCACGACGTACGGCGACACCTCCCGCGAGCACCTCGCCCAGATCGGCGGCACGGGTGTGTTCGTGACGGCGCTGCGCGACGCGCTGCACAGGGGCGAGGTGGACTTCGCGGTGCACTCGCTCAAGGACCTGCCGACCGCGCACCCCGAGGAGCTGGTGCTGGCGGCCGTCCCCGTGCGGGAGGACCCGCGCGACGTGATGGTCGCGCGTGACGCCCTGAAGTTCACCGACCTGCCCCGCGGTGCGCGCATCGGCACCGGTTCGCCGCGCCGCATGGCGCAGCTGAACGCCTACGCGCGCAGCCACGGCCTCGACATCGAGACCGTGCCGATCCGCGGCAATGTCGACACCCGGATCGGATACGTCCGTGACGGCGAGCTGGACGCCGTGGTCCTCGCCGCCGCCGGACTGACCCGCATCGGCCGGATAGACGAGGCGACCGACTTCCTGTCGGTCGACACGGTTCTGCCCGCCCCCGGCCAGGGGGCACTGGCGATCGAATGTGCCGCCGACAACGCGGCCCTGATCGCCACGCTCGCCCGGCTCGACGACCCCTTCACCCGGGTCGCCGTGACCGCCGAGCGGTCCCTGCTCGCCGCCCTGGAGGCCGGCTGCAGCGCCCCGGTGGGCGCACTGGCCGACCTGCTGGCCGACGGGCAGATTGTCAAGGAAATGCGCCTGCGCGGCGTCGTCGGGACCCCCGACGGCCGGTCGCTGGTGCAGCTGTCCACCACCGGTCCCGTGCCCGAGACGCACGACCAGGCGATGACGCTCGGTCGCGAACTCGCTGCCGAGATGCTTGCCCAGGGCGCGGCCGGTCTGATGGGGGAGCGAGCACATTGAGCCCCACCACCCTTCCCGCCGGCCCTGAACCCGGATACGTCACCTTCCTCGGTGCCGGACCCGGAGATCCGGGACTTCTCACACTGCGCGCCGTCGAGGCGCTGGCGAACGCGGACGTCATCGTCGGCGAGCAGGACGTGCTCGCCGTTGTGCGCGCGCATGCCAGATCGGGCGTCGCCGTCGTCACCACGGGCCCGGACCCCGCCAGGGGTACGCATCCGGGCACGAGCACGCCTCAACTAGCGGTCGTTGACGCTGAGTCGACAGCCGCTGGTGTCCCTGCGTCGAGGGATGCCGCACATCTTGTCATGGAGGCCGCGAGGGGCGGCAGGCGGGTCGTCCGTGCGGTGACGGGGGACCCCGGCCTGGACGTCTACGCGACCGGCGAGATGCTGGCGTGCGCCGCGGGCGGCGTTCCGTTCGAGGTCGTGCCGGGTATCGCCACCGCCGTGGGTGTGCCTGCGTACGCGGGTGTGCCGCTGCGGGACGCACAGGGCACGGACGTACGGTTCGTGGACGCCAGGACCGCCTCGGACCGCTGCTGGACCGAGGTCGGTGCCTCCGACGGCACTGTCGTGGTCTCCACGACCCTGGACTCGGTGGCGGCCGCCGCCGGCGAGCTGGTGGCCGCGGGCCGCAAGCCGGACACGCCGCTGACCGTGACCGTCGCCGGTACGACCACCCGGCAGCGCACCTGGACCGCGACGCTCGGCTCCATCGCGCAGACGCTGAAGCAGGCGAAGGTGCTGCCGTCTCCCGAGGGCGGCCGTCCGGTGATAGCCGTGGTCGGTGAGCGTTCCGCCGCCGCCCAGCGCGACCAGTTGTCGTGGTTCGAGTCCAAGCCGCTGTTCGGCTGGAAGGTCCTCGTCCCGCGTACGAAGGAGCAGGCGGTGACGCTCTCCGACCAACTGCGGTCGTACGGCGCTGTGCCGCACGAGGTGCCGACGATCGCGGTCGAGCCCCCGCGCACGCCCCAGCAGATGGAGCGGGCGGTCAAGGGCCTGGTGACGGGCCGGTACGAGTGGATCGCGTTCACGTCGGTCAACGCGGTGAAGGCCGTCCGGGAGAAGTTCGAGGAGTACGGGCTCGACGCGCGCGCCTTCGCGGGCATCAAGGTGGCCGCGGTCGGCGAGCAGACGGCGAACGCGCTGGTGGCCTTCGGCGTGAAGCCGGACCTGGTGCCGAGCGGGGAGCAGTCCGCCGCCGGCCTGCTGGAGGACTGGCCGCCCTACGACCCGGTGTTCGACCCGATCGACCGGGTGTTCCTGCCGCGTGCCGACATCGCCACGGAGACGCTGGTGGCCGGTCTGATCGAGCTCGGCTGGGAGGTGGACGACGTCACCGCGTACCGCACGGTCCGCGCCTCGCCCCCGCCGGCCGAGACCCGGGAGGCGATCAAGGGCGGTGGCTTCGACGCGGTCCTGTTCACGTCGTCCTCCACGGTCCGGAACCTGGTCGGTATCGCGGGCAAGCCCCACAATGTGACGGTCATCGCCTGTATCGGTCCCGCCACGGCGAAGACGGCGGAGGAGCACGGGCTGCGGGTGGACGTCATGGCTCCGGAGCCGTCCGTCCACAAGCTGGCCCAGGCGCTGGCGGACTTCGGCCTGAAGCGGCGTGCGGCCGCCCTGGAGGCCGGGGACCCGGTGACGCGTCCCAGCGAGCGGCGCCCGGGGGCGCGGCGGCGCAGGTCGACCACCTGATCCGGCCGGTCGGTTCTTGCGCCTCAGGGGTGCTCCGGTTCGCGGAGCACCCCTGAGGTGTGTCGGCGTCGGGCGGGGGCCCATAGCCCGACATAGCGTCGGCAAAGGCTCGCCCCGGCCGGGCGTAGCGTAGACGGCATGACGAAGTACGGATCCTTCCCCGGTACGCGTCCCCGCCGTATGCGCACCACCCCCGTCATGCGCCGCATGGTCGCCGAGACCCGGCTGCACCCGGCCGACTTCATCCTCCCGGCGTTCGTGCGGGAGGGCATCACCGAGCCCGTGCCGGTCTCGACGATGCCCGGCGTCGTGCAGCACACGCGGGACAGCCTCAAGAAGGCGGCCGTGGAGGCGGCGGAGGCGGGGATCTCCGGGATCATGCTCTTCGGTGTGCCTGAGGACTCGAAGAAGGACGCCGTGGGCACGCCGGGGACCGACCCGGAAGGGATCCTCCAGGTCGCCATCGCCGATGTGCGTGCCGAGGTCGGGGACGACCTCCTCGTCATGTCCGACCTGTGCCTGGACGAGGTCACCGACCACGGCCACTGCGGTGTGCTCGACGCCCAGGGGCGGGTCGACAACGACGCCACCCTCGAGCGGTACGCCGAGATGGCACAGGTGCAGGCCGACGCCGGTGCGCATGTCGTCGGACCCAGCGGCATGATGGACGGCCAGATCGGGGTCGTCCGGGACGCGCTGGACCAGATCGGGCGCGAGGACGTCGCGATCCTCGCCTACACCGTCAAGTACTCCTCCGCCTTCTACGGCCCGTTCCGCGAGGCCGTCGCCTCGTCCCTGAGGGGCGACCGCAAGACCTACCAGCAGGACCCCGCGAACTGGCGGGAGTCCCTGCGGGAACTCGCCCTCGACCTGGAGGAGGGCGCCGACATGGTGATGGTCAAGCCGGCCGGCCCCTACCTCGACATCCTGGCGAAGGTGGCGGACGCGGTCGACGTGCCCGTCGCCGCCTATCAGATCTCCGGTGAGTACGCGATGATCGAGGCCGCCGCGGAGAAGGGCTGGGTCGATCGCGACCGCGCGATCCTCGAGACCCTGACCGGCATCAAGCGGGCCGGGGCGCGTTCCATCCTCACGTACTGGGCCACCGAGGTCGCACGGCAACTGCGCTAGCCCCACCCGCCCTCGGCTCGGTCGCGGGGGCCGTCGGGGGCGCGCGTGGGGGAGAGCACCGGGGAGGCACGCGGTGTGGCGTCCTTCGCGGGCGGGGCGAGGAGTCCGCACCCGGACCGGATCACCCGGCGCCGGTCATCCCTTCGTGCCGAACCACAGCTCGGCGAGCGCGTCGATGCGCGGTTCGGAAGGGGACGGAAGCTCCTGCAGACAGAAGGGGAGGTCGCTGTACACGTGCAGCAGCGTGTACGCGAGCAGTTGGTACGGGTCGTGCGGTGAGCGCCCGTAGGCCTCGTAGAAGCGACGGAACTGGCGCGGGTCGCCGCGCGTGACGAACAGGCCCGCGTTCACGAAGTCGTACGCGGGGTCGCCGATCATCGCGGGCTCGAAGTCGAAGAGTCCGGTCAGCCGGCGGCCGTCGCGCATGTCGATGGTCAGGTGCTCCGGCATGAACTCGGTGTGGAGCAGGACCAGGTCGGTCGACGCGGGCAGCGGAACCGAGTCCAGGAACTCGGGGATCAGGCTCAGCCAGGGTTCTCTCACGCCGTTGACCGTGTGGTGCTCCGTGGCCCGGGCGCGCTGCCGGTCCAGGAACGCACCCCAGTCCGTAGGGCCCAGGACGTCCGTCAGCGGCGCATGGTTCATCGCGTGCAGGGCGGCGAGCGTCTCGGCCGACTCCGTGACGATCCGGTCCCGTTCGGCCGCTGTGAGACGGGGCCAGGCCTCGGCGAGGCTCAGGCCGGGCAGCCGGGACATCAGTACGAACCGCCAGCCGTTGGCGTACTCGTCCGTGGCGTGCAACCGCGGGGTGGGCAGCGGAAGGTGACCCCAGAGGTGGGCCAGCACCCGCGCTTCCCTGATCGCTTCCGCCGTCTCGAACCGTGGATACAGCTTCAGTACCAGATCGCCGCCGACCGCGTACACGGGGAGCGAACCGTCGTCGAAGCGCCGCAACGGCAGCCCGACGAGCCCGAGACGGTCGCAGACGTCGAGTGCGGCCGGGCGCAGCACCGACTCGTCCGAGACCATCGCTTCCAACTCGTCGATCGTGTCCACGCTGGGCAGCATGGGCCGCATGCTAGAGCCCAAGAACGGTCGTCCGCATGACGATACGAGGTTGTTGCATGGGGCAGCCATGCCCCCGGGCGCGCGAAGCGAGACGGGTTCGAGCGGTGTGCCGACGGGGGTTCCTCGCCGTGCGGGCGCCGGTGTCACACAAGGAGCCGCCGCCGTGACCTTCATCAACAGTGCGATCACCAGTTCGCCGCCGCCCGCGTTCGCCGCCCGGGTCGCCTCCGTCGGCGGCTCTCCCGTACGGGACATCCTCGCCGTCACCGCTCGTCCCGACGTCGTCAACTTCGCGGGTGGACTGCCCGCTCCCGGTCTCTTCGACTCGGAGGGCGTGGCCGCCGCCTTCCACGCCGTGCTCACCGGGGCCGCGCGGCAGGCGCTGCAGTACTCCACGACGGAGGGCGAGCCCGGGCTCAGGGCCGCGCTCGCGGACCGCACCTCCGTGCGCGGCCTGGCCACGGCCGCCGACGACCTGCTCGTCACGACCGGCTCGCAGCAGGCGCTGTCCCTGCTCGCGACGGCCCTGCTGGACCCCGGTGACACGGTCCTCGTCGAAAGCCCCTGCTATCTCGCGGCCCTTCAGGTGTTCGGTTTCGCCGGTGCCCGGATCGTCCCCGTGCCCGGCGACGCGGACGGGATCGATCCGGGCGCTCTGGAGGAACTGGTGGTGGGGGAGCGCCCCAAGCTGCTCTACACGGTCCCCACCTTCCAGAACCCCACCGGCCGCACCCTGCCGGCCGACCGCCGTGCCGCGGTCGCGCGGGTCGCCGCCCGGCACGGGTTGTGGATCGTCGAGGACGACCCGTACGGCGAACTCCGTTTCGAGGGCGAGCGCGTGCCCTGGATCTCCTCCTACGAGGACGCGGGCGACCGCAGTGTGCTGCTCGGTTCCTTCTCCAAGGTCATGGCGCCGGGTCTGCGGCTCGGCTGGCTGCGGGCACCGGCGGCCCTGCGGCGGGCGTGCGCGGTCGCGAAACAGGCCGCCGACCTGCACACGCCGACCGTCAACCAGTTGGCCGCGGCCCGCTACCTGGGCGACCGTGATCTGGACGGGCATGTGGTCCGGGTGGCCGCCGCCTACCGCGAGCGACGGGACGCCATGCTCGCCGGACTTCCGGATGCGCTGCCGGAGGGATCGGTCTGGAACCGTCCCGAGGGCGGCATGTTCCTGTGGGCCCGTCTTCCCGAGGCGTACGACACGACGGCCCTGCTGCCTCGCGTGGTCGAACGGGACGTGGCGTACGTCCCCGGTGCGCCCTTCTACGCGGGCGCACCGGATCGGTCGACGATGCGGCTGTGCTTCGTCACGCACACCCCGGAGGAGATCGCCGAGGGACTGCGGCGCCTGGGGAGGGCACTGCGCTAGGGCGAGCGGGTCAGTCCCACCAGAAGGACCAGATCCGCCGGCCCAGGACGTCGTGTTCGGCGTACTCCCGCAGTGTGTTGCGGTGCCCCTGGGTGATGTTGTCCGGGCAGAAGGCGAAGTGTTCGGCGGCCACCTCCTCCGCCTCGGCGGCGGTGGTCGGCGCCGCTGCGACCGACAGCACGAGCTGGTCGAAGGTGAGCGCGACGACCCGTATGCCGAAGCGGTCCTCCCAGGAGCGGAGCACGGCACACAGACGGGCCGTGTCGTTCTCGTGGTTCAGGGGCCCGCCCCAGCCGATGGCCGCGGGTATGTCGGCGGAACGACGGGCCGGGACCAGGGCGAGGCGCGGCTCCTTGAACCAGGAGCCCTCCTCCAGCAGGGAGTCGGCGACCTCGGCGGCGCGCGCGTCGGGGTCGGCCGTCAGCCGGGGGGCGGCGGCGAGTCCCGGCCACTGCGGGCCGAAGGGAGCGAGCATCTCGACGAGTTCGTCGTCGGCGTCCTCGTCGCCCCAGAACTCGGCCAGCACCTCCTCGGCGTCGTGATCGCCGGGGTACGACATCTCGCCCGGCATCAACTCCCATTCCTCGGGCCCGCCCTGGGTGCCGCCGACGTCGACGAGCACCGGGAGGAGGCCCGCCCGCGCCCCGGGCGAACCCAGCCGCGCCCAGTTGCCGGAGGACGCGGTGCGCCCGGCATGCCACAGCAGCGGCTCGTGCCACGGCCCGTCGTCGGTCGCGTCGATCAGACTCCCGGGCGGGAGTTCAAGCCCGAGCGCGCGCCCGCTCGGATCGGCCGCCAACCGGGGCAGCGGATTGGGAAGTGTCGCCATGCCGGTGACTGTAGGGGCAGCCACTGACAACGGCTCTAGCGGGTCGCGTAGTCCGTGAACGCGGCCCAGGCCTCCGGAGAGGCGGTGAAGACGGGCCCGGTGGGGTTCTTGGAGTCGCGGACGTGGACCGTGCGGGCGGGACCGAACTCATCGCCTGCGAACGCGACTTCGAGGCACTGGCCGCCTTCGCTGCTGCTGTAGGTCGACTTGAACCACTTAAGTGCGGTGTTCATTGTTCTCCTAGCAGACGGCCCAGCAAGCTTCTTGAGTCCTCGATGGTGAGGGCCTGCGTCCGCAGCATCGCATACTTGCGCGCCAGGATGGACACCTCGTTCGGATCGGAGACCCATTGGCTGCCGCGTTGAGATTCGGCGTAGGCGAGGTGCTGGTGATCCGCTGTCTCGAGCAGGGTGAACGAGCCTGCATCGCCGGCGTGCGACGTACGGTCCAGCGGCAGGACCTGGAGCGACAGACCGGGTAGGCGGGATTGCTCGCCCAGGTGCCGCAGCTGCTCGTGATGCGTCTCGCGCCCGCCCGTGGGCGTGCGCAGCGCGGGCTCCCAGACGACAAAGCTGAGCGTCGGCGGCACCTTGCGATGCAGGAGCTCCTGGCGGCCGATGCGTGCGGCGAGTTTTGTCTCCAACTCATCGTCCTCGTAAGGCGGGACACGACCGGCCAGCAGCGCCCGGGCGTAAGCCTCGGTCTGGAGCAGGCCGGGGACGACCAGAGCGTCGTACCAGGACAATGAGATGGCCTCACGCTCGTGCTGCACATAGAGCTCCGCCCACATCGGGAACTGGTCAATCTCCGGAAGGTTCGCCACCCCGGCCGACAACATGCCTTTGGTCCCCAGGAGTTCGTCCAGCGACGCGGCCAGGTCGGGCTTCAGCGGACGTCGGCCCTGCTCGATCGACGCGATGGTCTCCTCGTCGAGCATCAGCCGTTCCCCGAGGGCCCGTTGGGTCAGGCCCGCCGCCCGCCGTGCCGTGCCGAGCTGCACACCCAGCATCTTCATCGCCGAGAAGTTCTTCTTCCGCGGAAGCTTCCTGGAGTTCATGCTGGACCAACTCCCCACGCCTGCCCGTACGCGACCCCGAACGAACCCGTACAAAAAATCCGTACGGGCTCACCCTGTGATCAAAGGTAGTCACCCTCCGCAACACTCGTCCCGTGAACGAGACGATCCAACTCCCGCCCCTGCGCGAGCGGTTCTTCCGGCGCGAACGCCGATCCGTTCCCGCCGCCCGGCGGTTCGCCCAGGAGACACTGACCGGCTGGAGCCTCGCCGAGGCCGGGCGCAGCGACGACATCCTGCTGTGTGTGAGCGAACTGGCGACCAACGCGCTGCTGCACGGGGTACCGCCCGGCCGTCACTTCCGTCTCTTCCTGCGGTACGACGGTGCCTTGCTGCGGGTGGAGGTGCACGACAGCGGGCCAGGCGTCCCCCGTGTCCTCGACGAGGCCGGCGAGGGCGGCCGCGGGCTGCTGCTGGTCGCCGCGCTCGCCGACAAGTGGGGTGTCGGCGAGCGGGAACTCGGCAAGGTGGTGTGGTGCGAGTTCGCCTCCCCACCACCCGGGGACCTCACCAGGTGAGGGCGTCGGCCGCGGTCGTCTGCCAGTACGTGGCGGTCAGCCGGCTGTCGTAGTGGACGCCCTTGGCGGGCAGCTTCACCTCGGCCGTGGGTCCGGCGTCGCTGCGCGGGGTGCGCCCCTGGAAGAGGACGGTCAGCTTGTGCCCCGTGGTGCCGTTCTCCCCGCTGCCGTCGGCGGCGGAGAGACGGACACCCGCGTAGCCGGACTCACCGGGGGCGAGTGTGGTGACGGCCTGCGGTCGGCTCTCCTCGAACGCCCCGGGCGCCCACTGCATCTCGTCGAACCGCAGGAAGGGGTAGTACGTCAGGGCGCACGGCCGCGAGCCGGTGTTCGTGGCGGTGATCAGCATGTGGTCGACAGGACGGGACACCTCCTGGGCGGTGACACGGGTGTTGGCGCCGTTGCACAGGACAGGGGACGTGCTCGTCGTCCCGCTGCCCTTGCCGGAGCCGGAGCCGCCGCCCGCGGAACCCGCGCCGGCCTCCTTGCCCGTGCCGGTCCCCGTGCCCGTGTGGGACGCCGCGTCCGACCCCTGCGCGGTCGACGACCCGGAGCCCGAACCGGCCTGCGAGTACCCGGTGTTCTGTGCGGCGGGGCTGTGCGCGGCGGAGGACACGGTCGGCGTCGACGGCGCCTTGCCCTCGTCCTGCGTGCCCATGCCGCTCTGGCACGCCGTCAGGGCCAGAACGGCGAGCGCGGCCGTGGTGGTGGCGAGCAGTGCGGTGCGGGGGCGGGCGGTGCGGAAGGTGCGCATGGCTGGATACCTCGTTCGCGGTTCCGGGATGACGCACGCCGCCGGGCCGGTCGGCGGGAGCGGCGTGCTTGGATGGCCTGAAGCCTGCGGGGCGATGTGTCCCAGCCGCTACGACCGGCTGACCATCAGGGACACTGGAACGCCCGCAGTAGCTCTGAGCTGGGGGAACGAGGTGTCTCTGGGATGCAGGGACGGGACGTGGGAAGCGGAGGAACGGTGTCGGGGGTGGATGCGGCAGACGCGTTCGGGCAGTCGCTGCGGGAGTTGAAGGAGCGTTCCGGACTGAGTTACGGGCTGCTGGCCAAGCGGCTCCACATGAGCACGTCGACGCTGCACCGCTACTGCAACGGGGATGTCGTGCCGACCGACTACGCGCCCGTGGAGCGGCTGGCCCGGTTGTGCAAGGCGTCACCCGAAGAACTGGTCGAGTTGCACCGCCGATGGGTGCTGGCCGACGCCGTGCGGGAGAGGAAGGGCAGGACGGCCGCCGTACAGGCCGCGCGCCCCGCCGAGCCGGGCGCGGACGCCGGGCCGGGGCAGGAGCGGGCGGGCGAGGACTCGGCGGGAAACAACGCGGAACCGGGGGCCGGGGGTGCCGGAGCAGCCGGGTCCGGCGCCGCCATGGAGCCGGCGCCGCAGGACGATCAAGGGGTCGTCCACGAGGAGCCGGTCACGGGCGCGCGTTCCGGCACCCGTCGGCGCATCCGCTCCGCGGTGCTCGTCCCGGTCGGTGCCCTCGCGGTCCTGGGCGCCGCCACGCTCGCGTGGAACCCCTTCTCCGGCACCGCGGGGAGCGGCGTCCCGAGTCCGCCGGGCGCGTCGTCGACCGTGGGCGGGCGCGGCACGGCGGTCGGCCTCGGCACCGCGGGCCCGACGGCTCCCGCGCCGTCGCGGTCCGGCGACCGAGCGAACGCGGCGGCCGACGCGGGCCGGAGCCCCGAACCGGCTGCCGGCTCGCCGGACTCGAGCCCCCCGGCGACCGGCCGGGCAGACGCGGCCCCGGCCGTCCCGCTGACGGTCAACACCCGCCCGTACGCCTGGGAAGACCAGTGCAGCCAGCACTATCTGATCGACCGTTCGGCGCAGCAGGTGCCGCCACCGCCCACCGAACAGGACGCCCCGGGCTGGGTGTCCGCCCTCGGCGCGGTGTCGTCCGGGGAGCAGTACGTCTCCCTCACGGTCCAGGGCACCGGCAGCCGGACCGTGGTGCTGGAGGACCTGAGGGTCCGGGTGGTCTCGTCGGACGCGCCCCTGGCCTGGAACGACTACTCCATGGCCGTCGGTTGCGGCGGCGGTGTGGGAACGCAGGCGTTCGGCGTGGACCTGGACGCGGGCCGTCCGTCCGCGGTGCCCGCGCAGGGCCGGCGCGACTTCCCGTTCAAGGTGAGCGAGTCCGATCCCGAGGTCTTCCACGTCCTGGCCCGCAGCGCCGCGCACGATGTGCGCTGGTATCTGGAACTGGAGTGGTCCAGCGGTGCACGGCACGGCACCGTCCGGATCGACGACCACGGCAAGCCGTTCCGGACGAGCGGGGACACGGGACGGCCGGGCTACGACTTCCCGCTCGGCGGCGCTGGGTGGATCACCCGGCAGGGCGGCTGACGCAGGAGAGCCCCGCATCCCGGGCACCGGCCCGGGGTGCGGGGCTCTTCCTGACGGCGGCGCGGTGTCAGAGCCGCTCGGGCGTCCTGATGCCCAGCAGCGCCATGCCCTCGTGCAGGGTGCGGGCCGTGACGTCGGACAGGAACAGGCGGTTCTCCGCGATGTCCTTCGGCGGCGCTGGCTTGATGACGGGGCACTTGTCGTAGAAGGACGTGAAGAGCGAGGCCAACTGGTACAGATACGCCGCCAGCTTGTGCGGCGCGTACTCGCGGGCGGCCTCCGCCACCGTCTCCGCGAACTGGTCCACGTGCAGGCCCAGTTCGCGCTCGGCGTCGGCCAGTTCCAGCTCGGGGTGCGCGGCCGGGCGCACCTCGCCGGCCTTCCGCAGGATCGACTGGATACGGGCGTAGGCGTACTGGAGGTAGACGGACGTGTCGCCGTTCAGCGACACCATCTGGTCGAGGTCGAACTTGTAGTCCCGGCTCGCCGACGTCGACAGGTCCGCGTACTTCACCGCGCCGATGCCCACCTGGGACCCGCGCTCGGCGATCTCCTCCTCGGACAGGTCCTGCGCCTTCTCCCGCACGACGGCGGAGGCGCGCTCGATCGCCTCGTCGAGAAGGTCGACCAGGCGGACCGTCTCGCCCTCACGGGTCTTGAACGGCTTGCCGTCCTTGCCGAGGACCGTGCCGAAGGCGAGCTGGTACGCCTTCACGTCGTCGTTCAGCCAGCCGGCCCGCCGCGCGGTCTCGAAGACCATCTTGAAGTGCAGCGACTGGCGGGCGTCCACGACGTAGATGATCGAGTTCGCCTTGAGGTTGAAGACGCGGTCGCGGATCGCGGAGAGGTCCGTGGCCGCGTAGCCGTAGCCGCCGTCCGACTTCCGCACGATCAGTGGCACCGGCTTGCCGTCCGGGCCCTTGACGTCGTCGAAGAAGACGCACAGGGCGCCCTCGGAGCGGACCGCCACACCGGACTCCTCCAGCAGGCGGCACGTCTCCTCGAGCATGTCGTTGTAGCCGGACTCGCCGACGATGTCGGGGTCGCGGATCTCCATGTCCAGCTTGTCGAAGACCGAGAAGAAGTAGATCTTCGACTCGTCGACGAACTTCTGCCACATGGCGAGCGTGCGCGCGTCGCCGGCCTGGAGATCGACCACCCGGCGCCGGGCCCGCGTCTTGAACTCCTCGTCCGAGTCGAAGAGCCTGCGGGCCGCCTTGTAGAGCCGGTCGAGGTTCGACATCGCCTCTTCGCCGGTGACCTCGGCGGCCCTGTGGTCCAGCTCGTGCGGGTGCTCGTCCAGGTACTGGATGAGCATGCCGAACTGGGTGCCCCAGTCGCCGATGTGGTGGCGCCTGACGACCGTCTCGCCGGTGAACTCCAGGAGCTTGACCACGGAGTCGCCGATCACCGCGGAACGCAGGTGGCCGACGTGCATCTCCTTGGCCACGTTCGGCTGGGCGTAGTCGATGACCGTGGTGCCCGCGTTCTCGGCGGGAGGCACGCCGAGGCGGCCGTCGGGGTCGGCGGCCCGGGCGGCGAGGTTCTCGGTGATCGCCTTGTCGGTGACCGTGATGTTGAGGAAGCCGGGCCCGGAGACCTCGACGTCCTTGATCAGGTCACCCGTGACGACCTTGTCCACGACCTGGGTCGCCAGCTCGCGCGGGTTCGCCTTCGCCTTCTTCGCCAGTGCCAGGATCCCGTTGGCCTGGTAGTCCGCCCGATCGCTTCGTCGCAGCAGCGGGTCCGCGTCGGCGGCCTCGGGCAGGGCGGCCGAGAGGGCGTTCGCGAGGCGCTGCTGGACGGAGTCGGTGAGGGACGTGACCGAGGCCATAGGAGTGGGTGCCGTTCTCCTCGTGCGTATAGATGGACACGGCCAGTATCCCATGCGGGGCAAAGCGATTTTTCCGTTCGCGGGCCGCACGCCCGCCTGCGTCCGGGCGTCACCGAGGGTGTGGCGGGGCCGTGAAAAGCCGTTTTCGTCGTGGCGGCCCCGCCTGGGACAATGGAGCGGTCAGCCGTGCGACCGTACCGGCTGCCCATGGAGAAAGAAGGACGTGCCGATCGTGGCTCAGAGCACCGAGACCACCGACTGGGTCTCCCGTTTCGCGGATGAGGTCATCGAGGAGTCGGAGCGTCGGGCCCCGGGCAAACCGGTCGTCGTCGCGTCCGGACTCTCCCCGTCGGGCCCCATCCACCTGGGGAACCTGCGGGAGGTCATGACGCCCCATCTCGTCGCCGACGAGATCCGGCGGCGCGGGTACACGGTGCGCCACGTCCTGTCGTGGGACGACTACGACCGCTACCGCAAGGTGCCCTTCGGGGTGCCGGGCGTCGACGAGTCCTGGGCCGAGCACATCGGCAAGCCGCTGACGTCCGTGCCCGCCCCCAAGGGCTCGGCCCATCCGAACTGGGCCGAGCACTTCAAGGCCGCGATGATCGAGTCGCTGGCCGAACTGGGCGTGGAGCACGAAGGCATCAGCCAGACGGCGCAGTACACCTCCGGCGCCTATCGCGAGCAGGTCCTCTTCGCGATGAAGCACCGCGGCGAGATCGACGCCGTCCTCGCGCAGTACCGCACCAAGCCCAAGGCCGCCGCCAAGCAGCAGCAGAAGCCCGTCGACGAGGCCGAGCTCGAGGCCGCCGAGGGCTCCGGTGCGGCCGGCGAGGACGACGGCAGCTCCGGTTCCGCCGGGTACTTCCCGTACAAGCCCTACTGCGGCCGGTGCGGCAAGGACTTCACCACCGTGACGGCGTACGACGACGACACCACCGAGCTGACGTACTCGTGCTCGGACTGCGGGTTCACCGAGACGGTGCGGCTGAGCGAGTTCAACCGCGGCAAGCTGGTCTGGAAGGTCGACTGGCCCATGCGGTGGGCCTACGAGGGCGTCGTGTTCGAGCCCTCGGGCGTCGACCACTCCTCCCCGGGGTCCAGCTTCCAGGTCGGCGGGCAGATCGTCGGGATCTTCGGCGGCGAGCGGCCCATCGGCCCCATGTACGCCTTCGTGGGCATCAGCGGCATGGCCAAGATGTCCAGCAGCAAGGGCGGGGTGCCGACGCCGGCCGACGCGCTGCGGATCATGGAGCCCCAGCTGCTGCGCTGGCTCTACGCCCGGCGCAGGCCCAACCAGTCCTTCAAGATCGCCTTCGACCAGGAGATCCAGCGGCTCTACGACGAGTGGGACAAGCTGGCGCTCAAGGTCGCCGACGACTCCGCGCTGCCGGGCGACGTGGCCGGATACACCCGGGCCACCGGCACGGCAGCAGGCCCGCTGCCCGCCACCCCGCGCCCGCTGCCCTACCGCACGCTGGCGTCCGTCGCCGACATCACCGCCGGTCAGCAGGACCAGGTACTGCGCATCCTGTCCGACCTCGACCCGGCCAACCCGCTCACCTCGGTCGACGAGGTCCGGCCGCGGTACGACAGGGCCGAGGCCTGGATCAACACCCAGGTGCCGGCCGACCAGCGCACCATCGTCCGCGCCGAGCCCGACGTCGAACTGCTGAAGTCCCTCGACGAGCAGGGGCAGCAGTCGCTGCGGCTGCTGCTCGAGGGCCTCGCGGAGCACTGGTCCCTGGACGGGCTCACCCACCTCGTGTACGGCGTGCCCAAGGTGCAGGCAGGGTTCTCCGCCGACGCGACGCCCAAGGAGCTGCCGCCGGAGATCAAGACCGCGCAGCGATCGTTCTTCGCGCTGCTGTACCACCTGCTCGTGAGCCGTGACACCGGCCCGCGGCTGCCCACCCTGCTGCTCGCGGTGGGACAGGACCGGGTGCGCACGCTGCTCGGGGAGTAGGACCTGCCGTACGACGACGGGGGCGCTCGGTGATGGCACCGGGCGCCCCCGTCGTCGTACGCGCCGGGGCGTCAGGCGATGTGGTCCTCTTCGAGTTCCGCGGTATGGCGGTTCGTGAAGCGGCTGACCAGGCGCTTGGCCTCGTCCGAGGTGAGGCTCTTGCGGAACTCCGCCTCGACGTTGTCGATGAACTCGCGCGGTGTCGGATAGCTGCCGTTGATCGACTGCTTGAAGACCTGGTAGTACGACTCCTCGTCGGGCTCCGGCGTGCCGCCGCCCTCGCCGAGCTCGCGCACGCGGTTGCCGGTGACGGGGATGGGGAAGCTCCCGGTGTCCTCCGGAGAGGGTTCCCGGGGCTGCTCCGGGACGGGGTTCTGGTACTGGTCCGGAAACGGGCTCGGGTACTGCTCGGGGATCTGGTTCCGGTACTGCTCCGGGATCTCCTGGGCGGGGTTCTGGTACTGCTCCGCCGGCTGCTGCCCCTCGTAGAACTGCCAGTGCTCTTCCTCGCCGGCGTAGGGAGGTTCCGGCTCGTAGCCCGGGTCGTATCCGCCGTGGTAGTCCGGCGGCTGCTGCTGGGCGTTGAACCAGGGGCTCTGCTCGGGGTCCTCCGCCCGGACGGACTGTTCGGGGTGCTGCCGGCCCTCGAGCTCGGGGCGCGGCTCGCCGGGAGGCGCCGCCTGCTGGGGGACGGGCCCGGTCTCCACGGCTCGACTCGCGGGAGCCGCGGCCGGCTCCGGCGACGGGGGTATGAGGGCCGGTTCTATCCCGGCCGCCGCCAGGCCCGCGGGGGCGGTGTTCATCAGCGGGACGCCGTACTTCGCCAGCCGCAGAGGCATGAGCGACTCCACCGGCGCCTTGCGGCGCCAGGCGCGGCCGAAGCGGGAGCGCAGGCGGGCCTGGTAGACGAGACGTTCCTGTTCCAGCTTGATGACCTGGTCGTAGGAGCGGAGCTCCCACAGCTTCATCCGGCGCCAGAGCAGGAACGTGGGTATGGGGGAGAGCAGCCAGCGGGTCAGGCGGACGCCCTCCATGTGCTTGTCCGCCGTGATGTCCGCGATCCGGCCGATCGCGTGGCGGGCCGCCTCGACGGCGACCACGAACAGCACGGGGATCACCGCGTGCATACCCACACCCAGCGGGTCCGGCCAGGCCGCCGCGCCGTTGAACGCGATCGTCGCCGCCGTCAGCAGCCACGCCGTCTGGCGCAGGAGCGGGAAGGGGATGCGGATCCAGGTCAGCAGCAGGTCCAGGGCCAGCAGGACGCAGATGCCCGCGTCGATACCGATCGGGAAGACGTAGGCGAAGTTCCCGAAGCCCTTCTTGATGGCCAGCTCGCGTACGGCCGCGTAGGAGCCCGCGAAGCCGATCCCGGCGATGATGACGGCCCCTGACACGACCACACCGATGAGAATCCGGTGCATCCGTGTCAGCTGCAGTGGCGCGGCCACCTCTACTCCCCTCCCCATGCGTGTTGTTGCGCGCAACAGGGTGGCATACGCGTGCGGCGCATGGGTGGCCGGTCCGTCGAGAGCCCGGTCCCGACGGGACCGGATTTCGGTAACTTCCCTGGTGGCACCATGTGTTCGACGGCCCGGCCGATTTTCCGGGATCCGCTCAGTTCTTCTTGGACGCGGACGCGGAGGGGGACGCGCCCTTCGACGCGCTCCCGGAAGGGCTTTCGGACGCCGGCTTCGAAGGCGAGGCTCCGCCGTCGTGGTTCGCCGCCGTCACCGCGGACACGGCCTCCTTGGCGGCCTTCTCCGCGGCCTTGGTCAGGTCGTCGGCGCTCGGTGTCGTGTCGCCGGCCAGGCCCGCGCCGTTGTAGTCGACGGTGATGACGACGTTCTCCACGCGTGCCACGACCGTCTGCTGCTTGAAGGTGCCTTCCTTCTTCTTCAGGTCGTAGCGTATTGCGGTCCCCTGGTCGCCCACCCCGGTGAGCTGCTCGGGCTTGGTGTTCTTCGAGCCGTCGACGGACTGGGCGTCCTGCACCTGCCGGCCGTAGTAGTCCTTGGCGAGCTTGTCGCCCGCGCCGCGCGTGGCGTTCGACTCGAAGCGCAGCATGGAGACGTTGAGCCAGCGGAACTGGGAGCCCTTGACGCCGTTGTTCTGAAGGCTGCTCCAGGAGCAGCTGGCACGCGTCGCGGTGTCGTCCGTAGTGCCCTCCTTGCCGGACTTCGTCCCCTTCGGCACCAAATCGCCCAATGTCGCGCCGGACAGGACGGCACAGGCTTCGGGCAGCGTCGAGTACGCGGCCGGCTGTACGGCATTGGCCGAGGCGCTCTGTGACGGCTTCGCGGCCGGGGTCTGCTGCTGCGCGGCGTCTTCGCCCGCGGCGGAGCCGGAGTCCGAGGAGGAGCAGCCGGCGACGACGAGCACCGCCGGAACGGCGGCCGCGCAGACGAGGAGTCGGCCGAGGCGGGCGTTCCGGCGGCCCGGCTGACGCTCCCCCTGATCGTGCTGATCTCGATGGTCTCGCTGTGCAGGTCGGTGCATGGTTCCTTCACTCATGACGCTCGTGGATCGTGCGGTCGGATCGGGTCCGAGGGGCCACGGTACGCGGTGGGGACGCATGCGGTTCGGGATCGGTTCCTTTGCCCGGGCTGCTCCGGAGCCCTCGTCAGCCGAGCGAACCGGCCAGCTGACGAGCCAGTTTCCGGGCCCTGTCCTGCATGTCCTTGCTGTCCGGCGCCTGAGCGGTGCCGCTCGGCTGCTCGTCGTACTCGATGGTCACGATCACGTTGGACGTGCGGAACACCACAGTCACGGTGCGCTGCTCGGCGGTGCTCAGCCGGTCGTCGAGGAACGCCTCGTCCCCGAGGTCGTCGAGTGTGCGGGGCCGCAGGTCGGCCGCGGTCCCGGTGGCCGACGGGCTCCCGGAGGCGGGGGCGGACGCGGACGCCGGGGGCGAGGCCGTGGCCGTCCCGGAGGGCGTGACGCCGGCGCTCGGCGGGGCACTCGTGGTCGGCGCCGGTCCGTCGTTCGCGGAACCGCCGGCCGCCCCCGAGATCGGCTCCGGGAGGTTCGCGGCCTCTTCCTTCATGAAGTAGACGTCGTGGGCGCGATTGTCGTCGGAGACCGCGTTGTCGTACGACACCACGCGCTCGAGGTCGACGTACAGACGGTCCGTGGCGCCGGTCGACTCGGCCTTCCAGCGGCAGCCGGAGCGGCGGTCGTTGTTGTACGTGGGGACGGCCTCGCCCTGGTACGACTTGTCCCGCTGCTCCTGGTCCGCCGTCTGCTTGATGCCCGGCAGGAGCGAGTCGAGGATGTCGTGGTCCACCGTGCCGCAGGCGTCGGAGAGGGTGCGGTACTTGCCGGGCTGCGCGGCCGTCGCGCTCGCGGTGACGCCGCCCGCCTTGGAGTCCTCCGCCGCATCGCCGTTGCCGGAACTGCCGGTGCAGGCGGCCAGCAGGGCCGCGAGCAGCACGACGGCGCCCGGTGCGTACGCCTTCCGCTGCACGGTGAGGCTCCTCTCGACGGTCCTGCGGTGTGTGTCCGCTGGTTAATCGGTTGCCGCGTGGGGCGGACCCCTGGAGACAATGTGTATCGCACGCACTGCCGTGAACGCCGGTCCGTTGTCCTATACGTCGACCTTGGTGACGGTTTTTGCGTTAAAAGACTTGTGGTGCCTTTCGGGGGGTTGAGTAAGCGATGTCGTATGTAGAGGTACCGGGCGCGAAGGTCCCGATCCGTATGTGGACGGACCCGGCGTCGGTCGAGGGCGCCGCGATGCAGCAGTTGCAGAACGTCGCGACTCTGCCGTGGATCAAGGGACTGGCGGTCATGCCGGACGTCCACTACGGCAAGGGGGCGACGGTCGGCTCCGTCATCGCCATGCGGGACGCGGTGTGTCCGGCTGCGGTCGGGGTGGACATCGGCTGCGGCATGTCGGCGGTGCGCACGTCGCTGACGGTGAACGACCTTCCGGGTGACCTGTCCCGTCTGCGGTCGAAGATCGAGCAGGCGATCCCGGTCGGCCGGGGGATGCACGACGAGCCCGTCGACCCCGGCAGCTTCCACGGGGTGCCCACCTCCGGATGGGACCACTTCTGGGGGCGGTTCGACGCAGTGGCCGAGGCGGTGAGGTTCCGCGCGGAGCGCGCCACCAAGCAGATGGGCACGCTCGGCGGCGGCAACCACTTCGTCGAGGTGTGCACGGACACGACCGGTGCCGTGTGGCTGATGCTGCACTCCGGTTCCCGCAACATCGGCAAGGAACTGGCCGAGCACCACATCGGCGTGGCCCAGAGGCTCCCGCACAACCAGGGCCTCGTCGACCGCGATCTCGCCGTGTTCGTCGCGGACACCCCGCAGATGGCGGCGTACCGCAACGACCTGTACTGGGCGCAGGAGTACGCGAAGTACAACCGCACGCTGATGATGGCGCTGCTGAAGGACGTGATCCGCAAGGAGTTCAAGAAGGCGAAGCCGACGTTCGAGCCGGAGATCTCCTGTCACCACAACTACGTGGCGGAGGAGCGGTACGAGGGCATGGACCTGCTGGTGACCCGCAAGGGTGCGATCCGCGCGGGCTCCGGAGAGTTCGGGATCATCCCGGGCTCGATGGGCACCGGCTCGTACATCGTGAAGGGCTTCGGCAACGAGAAGTCCTTCAACTCGGCGTCGCACGGCGCGGGTCGGCGCATGAGCCGCAGCGCGGCCAAGCGCCGCTTCACCACGAAGGACCTTCAGGACCAGACCCAGGGCGTGGAGTGCCGCAAGGACTCCGGCGTCGTGGACGAGATCCCCGGTGCCTACAAGCCCATCGAGCAGGTCATCGAGCAGCAGAGCGACCTCGTGGAGGTCGTGGCCAAGCTCAAGCAGGTCGTCTGCGTGAAGGGCTGACGTCGCGAAGGCCCCCGGTCGCCGGGGGCCTTCGGTGGTTCACTTCGCGTGCCGCACCGCGTAGATCATCACGAAGGCCACGAGATGGATGCCGAAGAGGAAGTACGCGAGGTAGTACCAGACGAAGCGCTCGCGCTTCTTCTCCAGGGAGAGGCGTTCCCGCTCCCCGGCGTGATCCGGCTCGTCGGCCGGGGCCGGCGTCGATTCCTCTGTCATCGCTGTCATCGCTCCCGGTGCACCTTCGTGTTCGATGCCTGAGCCCGCGGGCGTACCACCAGCAGGTCGATGTTGACGTGGCTGGGGCGGGTGACCGCCCAGGTGATCGTGTCCGCCACGTCGTCGGCCGTCAGGGGCTCGGCGACCCCCTCGTAGACCTTCGCCGCCTTCTCGGCGTCCCCGTCGAAGCGGGTCAGCGCGAACTCCTCCGTCCGCACCATGCCGGGGGCGACCTCGATCACCCGCACCGGCGTGCCCACGATCTCCAGGCGCAGGGTCTCGGCCAGGACGTGCTCGGCGTGCTTGGCGGCGACATAGCCCGCGCCGCCCTCGTACGTGCCGTGACCGGCAGTGGAGGAGACGACCACCACCGTGCCGTCCCCGCTCGCCGTCAGGGCGGGGAGCAGGGCCTGGGTGACGTTCAGCGTGCCGAGGACGTTCGTCTCGTACATCCGGCGCCACTGCTCGGGGTCACCGGTCGCGACCGGGTCGGCGCCGAGCGCGCCGCCGGCGTTGTTCACCAGGACGCCGATCGTCCTGAACGCCGACGCGAACTCGTCGACCGCGGCGCGGTCCGTCACGTCCAGCGCGTACGCCGTCACCGAGTGGCCGGCCGCCGTGAGCTCCTCCGCCAGCGCCTCGATCCGGTCCTTGCGGCGGGCGGTGAGGACAACGCGGTAGCCCGCCCCGGCGAGCTGCCGGGCCGTTGCGGCGCCGATGCCGCTGCTCGCCCCGGTGACCACGGCGATGCGGGAGGCGGCGGGGGGTACGGCGGCGGTCATGGGGCGGCTCCTCGGGCGGCGGGCTCGGTCCTGCGGTCCGTGTACGGGCGTACGGGCGACCTCTGCCCAGGATAGGTGGCCGGGGCACAGGCCCGGCGGGGCGCCCTGGAGGCGGCCGCCCCGGTGCCCGACCGGCGGTCAGTGGTGGCCCCGTGGGGCCCACATGATCACGGCCATTCCGGCGAGGCAGATCAGCGCGCCCGTCACGTCCCAGCGGTCCGGTCGGTAGCCGTCGGCGACCATTCCCCAGGCCAGCGAGCCGGCCACGAAGACACCTCCGTACGCGGCGAGGATGCGGCCGAAGTGCGCGTCCGGCTGGAGCGTGGCGACGAAGCCGTAGACACCGAGGGCCATCACGCCCGAGCCGATCCACATCCAGCCGCGATGTTCACGCACGCCCTGCCACACCAGCCACGCGCCGCCGATCTCGAAGAGCGCGGCGACGACGAAGAGAGCGGCGGATCGCAGAATCAGCATGCCGTCACCCTCGCACGACGCCCCGGGTACGCCGTACGGGAGCCGCGGGCGGCACCGCGCGGCGCCGGTCACCTGCCCGGCGGTGTCTGCCGTGCCGTCCAGGTGGGATACATGCCGTGATGTCCGGGCCGATGCGGAGGAAGTGGCGATGAGGAAGTGGATGTCGGGCGCACTGGGTGCGGCCGTGGTGGTGGGCGCGGCCATGCCCGCGACGGCTCTGGGCTCCGAGGTGGACGTCGCCTACCACGGGTACGTGGCCATGGGGCGCGGTGAGGTGAACGTCCGGCTCACCCCGACGAACCTCGGTCCGGGCATCGAGGAGGCCACGGTCCGGCTGCACTGGTCCAAGCCGCTGGCGAAGGTGCAGCAGCTGCCGGCGGGCTGTGCCCGCCACGACGTGAGCACGGTGGTGTGCAGCACGGGCGAGCTCACCGCGCACGGCAAGGGGCGGGAGATCCATCTGCGCCTGCGCCTCGCCGACACGGCGACCGACGAGGTGCGCCTGGAGATCGACTCGGTGTGGGGCGACGACGAGATGGTCCGCGATCCGGGCAAGCGCCGCCAGCAGGTCCTGGTCCTCGCCACCGGGGACCGGTACACCTTCTGACGGCCGTGGAAGAGGCCTCGTTCCTCTCCCGCACGGGCTCACCCGCGCCGCGTCGGCGATCAGGACCCGGCCCTGTGCCTCTCACGGGGTGCGATGGTGGACGTACGCCGTCGGCGGCACCCCCACTGTCGCCGTGAAGTCCCGGACCAGGTGGGCCTGGTCCGCGTAGCCCAGATCCGCGGCCAGGCCCGCCCAGTCCACCGCGTGCTCGGTCTCCGCGCGCTCCAGGGCCTCGTGGATGCGGTAGCGCAGGACGACCCACTTCGGGCCCACGCCCACGTAGGCCGCGAACAGGCGCTGCAGAAGCCGCACGGACAGGCCCTCCGACCGTGCGAAGTCGGCGACGCGCCGGATCGTGCGGTCCGTGCGGATGCGGTCGACGAGGGTCATGGCGAGATCGGCCTGCGGGTCGGGGTGCGGGCAGAGGCCCAGCAGGAAGGCGTCCAGGGCGGCCATGCGGCCGTGGTCCTCGTCCGGGGCGAGGACGGCCGCGGGATCCGGGTCGGGGAACACCTCGGGCAGCGGGACGCGGCGGCCGGTCCAGTGCGCCACCGGGTGGTCGGGCGCGAAGGGGCGGAAGCCGCCCGGGCGGAACTGGATCCCGCACACCCGGCCCCTGCCCCGGAGCTTCTGTGTGAACAGCGCCAGGCCGATGCCCGCCACCTCGCCCCAGGGCGCCTCGTCGCCGTGCTGCTGGAAGACGACGTTCACGGAGGGGTGCGGGACGACGTGGGAGGCGTACGGCTCCGGGAGGTCCCAGTCGATCAGCCAGTAGTGCTCGAGATACGGGCGCAGGGGTGCGGCCGGCTCGTGGCGGCGGAAGGTGACCCGGGAGAAGAGTTCCGCGGCGTCGACGATGCCTCGTGTGTCACGGCGTGGGGCGGCCATACAGGGATCGTAGAAGCGCAGACCGACAGCGGGCGGAATAGCTGCGGGGGCCACGCCGTTCCCAAGGTATAGTTGAAGCATCAACAAACTTGGAGGGTGTGAGCGGGTATGCAGTTCGGGATCTTCAGCGTGGGCGACGTCACCATGGACCCGACCACGGGACGGACGCCGACCGAGCGCGAGCGGATCAAGGCCATGGTCGCCATCGCGCTCAAGGCCGAGGAGGTCGGACTCGACGTCTTCGCGACCGGCGAGCACCACAACCCGCCGTTCGTGCCGTCCTCGCCGACGACGATGCTCGGCTACATAGCCGCGAGGACGGAGAGGCTGCTCCTGTCCACCTCCACCACGCTCATCACCACCAACGACCCGGTGAAGATCGCCGAGGACTTCGCGATGCTCCAGCAGCTCGCGGACGGCCGGGTGGACCTGATCATGGGGCGCGGCAACACCGGCCCGGTCTACCCGTGGTTCGGGCAGGACATCCGTCAGGGCATCAACCTCGCCATCGAGAACTACGCGCTGCTGCACCGGCTGTGGCGCGAGGACGTGGTGAACTGGGAGGGCCGCTTCCGCACCCCGCTGCAGGGCTTCACCTCCACGCCCCGCCCGCTGGACGGTGTGCCGCCGTTCGTCTGGCACGGCTCCATCCGCTCCCCGGAGATCGCCGAGCAGGCCGCGTACTACGGCGACGGGTTCTTCCACAACAACATCTTCTGGCCGGCCGACCACACCAAGCGCATGGTCGAGCTCTACCGGGAGCGCTACGCCCACTACGGGCACGGCACGGCGGAGCAGGCCATCGTCGGTCTCGGCGGACAGGTGTTCATGCGGAAGAACTCGCAGGACGCCGTGCGCGAGTTCCGGCCGTACTTCGACAACGCGCCGGTCTACGGGCACGGGCCGTCCCTGGAGGACTTCACCGACCAGACCCCGTTGACCGTCGGCTCGCCGCAGCAGGTGATCGAGAAGACCCTGGCCTTCCGCGAGTACGCCGGCGACTACCAGCGCCAGCTGTTCCTGATGGACCACGCGGGTCTCCCCCTGAAGACCGTGCTGGAACAGCTCGACATGCTGGGCGAACAGGTCGTCCCGGTGCTGCGCGAGGAGTTCGCGAAGAATCGCCCGGCGAACGTCCCGGACGCCCCCACGCACCAGTCGCTGCTCGCCGCCGAGGAGGCCCGCAAGGGCGCCGAGGACGTTTCCCAGGAGGTGGACGTCGCATGAAACTCGTGGTCGTCTCGGCGGGGCTGAGCGTCCCGTCGTCCACGCGGCTGCTCGCCGACCGGCTGGCCGCCGCCGTGGACCGGCACACCCCCGTCGACATCCGGGTCGTGGAGCTGCGCGACCTCGCCGTGGAGATCGCGCACAACTTCACCAACGGCTTCCCGGGGCGTGCGCTCGCCGAGGCGCTGGACGCGGTGACGGAGGCCGACGGGCTCATCGTCGTCACACCGGTGTTCTCGGCGTCGTACAGCGGACTGTTCAAGTCGTTCTTCGACGTGCTCGACAAGGACGCGCTGGCCGGCAAGCCGGTCCTGATCGCGGCGACCGGAGGCAGCGCCCGGCACTCGCTGGTCCTCGACCACGCCCTGCGTCCGCTCTTCTCGTACCTGCGGGCCGTGGTAGTCCCCACCGGTGTGTACGCGGCCTCCGAGGACTGGGGCGCCGAGGGGCTGGCCGAGCGGATCGACCGCGGGGCGGGCGAACTGGTGCGGCTGATGGGCGCGGATACCGCGCCGCTGACCGCGGCCGTCCGCGAACCGGACGGTTCCCCGCCGAAGCCCGCCGGGCCGGACCGCGAGGCCCGGGCGGACGGCGCGCCCGCCCCGGGCGCCGCCGTCACCCGCTCGCACGGCTTCCAGGTGATCCCCTTCGAGGACCAGCTGGCCGCACTGCACCGCTGAGCCGGGCGGACCGGGGCGGGTCCGTACGCCCGCTCCCCGGGTGGGTGAGGGGTGGGCCGCCACCGTCTACCGTTTCCGGCCCACCCCTTCCGCGTCGGCCTGCTACCGGACCGGGGGGTTTCCGGGCCGGCCGCGCGGTCCCATCACCCGGCCGTGCCCTGGGACGGCGGGCCGGGTGGGCTCCGGGCCGGCGTCCTGGACGGCGCCGCGCCGAGACTTCCGCTGCGTACGTCGGCCGACGTCGCGGTGTGTGCGACGTGACCTGGCCGACACAGTGGCCCCGGCAGGTAAATCGCCACGCACGCAGCGGTGAGAGGCGGGTAAGAAGGACGCTCGCTCCCCGGCTGACCGGCAGAGCACCGCTCTGGCCTTGGCAGACTGGTGGGGTGACCCAGACAGTGCTGCTCGCCGAGGACGACCGCGCCATCCGACACGCCCTGGAACGCGCACTGACGCTCGAGGGTTACGAGGTGACCGCGGTGGCCGACGGGGTCGAGGCTCTCGCTCAGGCCCACCGGACCCAGCCCGACGTGCTCGTTCTCGATGTGATGATGCCCGGCATCGACGGACTCCAGGTGTGCCGGGTGCTGCGCGCCGAGGGCGACCGCACCCCGATCCTGATGCTCACCGCGCTGGTGGAGACCGCCGACCGGATCGCGGGCCTGGACGCGGGCGCCGACGACTACGTCGTCAAGCCGTTCGACGTCGAGGAGGTCTTCGCCCGGCTGCGCGCCCTGCTCCGCCGCACCAACGGAACCTCCTTCGAGGTGCCCAAGGAGGAGGAGAAGAGGATCCCCACCGGTCAGCTGTCCGTCGCGGGGCTGCGGATGGACGTGCAGGCCCGCCGCGCCTGGCGGGGCGAGCGCGAGCTCGAGCTCACCAGGACCGAGTTCGACCTGCTGGAGCTGCTCGCGCGCAACGCCGGGATCGTGCTCGACCACGCCACCATCTACGACCGCATCTGGGGCTACGACTTCGGGCCCGGATCCAAGAACCTCGCCGTCTACGTGGGTTATCTGCGGCGCAAGCTCGACGAGCCGGGGGCCCCGGCGCTCATCCACACGGTGCGTGGCGTGGGGTATGTGCTGAGGGAGGACTAGTGCCTCCACCATCCCGCCAGGACGTCGACACCGGTGCCGGGACAGGCCTGTGGCAGCGCCTGCCGCGCGGGCTGCGCCGCAGGCTCCGACTGCGGTCCAGACTGCGGCAGGTGTCCTCGCTGCGGACCACCTTCACCGTGTCGTTCGCGGCCGTGGCCGCCGGAGTCACCGTCCTCGTCGGCTTCCTGAGCTACGACGCCGCCGCCCGCCTCGTACGGGTCGACCAGCAGACCGTCTTCGCCCAGGTCGTCGCCGATCTGCAGGGCCAGGTCCGCCAGAAGCAGCTGATGCCGGACGACTTCGCCATGTCCGACAAGGACCACGACACCCCGCGCGACGACATCATCCGGCCCAGCCGCACGGTCGTGCAGGTGCTCGGGCCCGGCGGAGTGGTCGTGGACCACTCCAACCCGGCGCTGCCCGTCGGCACCGAGGACCAGCGGATCGCCAGGGCCGCCACCGCGGCCAGGCTGGTGGAACACAAGAGTGTCGACGTCGACGGCGATGTCTACCGCGTCGCCACCGTCGCGCTGGGCCGCGGCCAGGGCGCGGTGCAGGTCGCCCAGGAACTGAGCAGCACCGAGGACCTGCTGCGCAGCCTTCAGCAGCGCACCGCCCTGCTGATGGGCGCGGTGGTGATCGCCGCCGGGCTGTTCGGCTGGTGGCTGGCCCGGCGGATCACCGGGCGTCTTGTGCGGCTGGCCGGTGCGGCCGAGGACGTGGCGCGCACCCGGCAGCTCGGCATCCAGGTGCCGGTCACCGGGAACGACGAGGTGGCCCGGCTCGGCCGCTCGTTCGACCGCATGCTGGGGCGCCTGGCCCAGTCCGAGGACGACCAGCGGCGCCTGGTGCAGGACGCGGGCCACGAACTGCGTACCCCGCTGACCTCCCTGCGGACGAACATCTCGCTGCTGCGCCGGATCGACGAGCTGCCGTCCGCCGCGCGCGAGGAACTCGTCGCGGACCTCGCCCAGGAGTCACGCGAGCTGACCGACCTGGTCAACGAACTGGTCGACCTGGCGGCCGGCCAGTCGGACACGGAGCCGGTGCAGCGGCTCATGCTCGCCGACGTCGCCGAGGACGCGGCGACGATCGTGCGCCGCCGCACGGGCCGCGAGATCCGCGTCCGGGTCAGCGGTGACACGACGGTCGACGGACGGCTCACGGCTCTGCAGCGGGCGGTGTCCAATCTGCTGGAGAACGCCGCGAAGTTCGACCGGGGCGGCGAGGCGCCCATCGAGATCGTCGTCACGGGCACCCAGCACCCGCCCCAGCTGGAGGACTCCGACGAGCCGGACACCGGGGCGCCGCCGGGCAGCGTGCGCGTGGAGGTCCTCGACCGCGGGCCGGGAATCCAGGACGGCGACCTGATGCGCATCTTCGACCGCTTCTACCGCGCCGCGGATGCGAGAAGCCTGCCCGGCTCGGGCCTCGGCCTGTCGATCGTGCAGGAGGTGGCCACGTCGCACGGGGGAGGGGCGTTCGCGTGCCGGCGCGAGGGCGGCGGTTCGATCATCGGGTTCACGGTCGGCTGCGGGCGGGCCCGGGGCCGGTGACAGGGCGGCCGGCCGATCCGGGCACCCATCTCGTCCGGGCCGCCCAGGGGGCCGGGCGGGGTGCGGCGGCACGGCCGCGCCGTCCTCATGGTGGACGCCGACAACACCCCCGCCGTCGCCGTCCATGAGCACATCGGCATGGCGAAGCGGCTGTTCGTGGCGGCGGCCGCGACCGCCTGAGCCCGCTCAGCCGACGTGCACCCGGGGCCGGCGCCGGCGCTCGGGTTCGGCCTCGCGCAGCACCTCGCGGGTCACCGGTGCCACCTCGCCCTGGCCGAAGAGGAAGAAGCGGAGGAAGTTGCGGAAGGGGTCGCCCTCGGTCCACTCGAAGTAGATGTGCGGGGTGCAGCCGGTGGTCTCGCGGACGTGCAGCAGCAGCGCGGCGAGGGCGTTCGGGATCGAGGACGACTCGAGGGTCAGTACGCGATAGCGGCCGTGCAGCACCTCGCCGCGCACGGTCAGGCACGTCTCGAACTCGGAGGGGTCGCCGACCGTCACCTCGAGGAAGACGAAGTCCTCCTGCTGAGGGAGGTCGTGGTCGGCCCGGATCTGCTCGATCTTGTCGCGGTACTCGGCGGCGTCCCTGCTGCCGGGCTCGTTGGCGATGAACCGGATCTTGCGGCTGGCGATGTCGCGGACGAACCGTTCCGCCATGGTGTCCAGGGTCACGCTGGTCACCCGCAGCTCGAAGGCACGGGCCAGCCGGGACAGCAGGGAGAGGAGCATGATGCCGGCGATGAAACAGGCGCCGATCTTCACACCGTCCGGGCGCTCGATGACGTTCACGACGGTGGTGTAGAGGAAGACGGCCGAGATCACCGCGAAGACGACGGTCCAGTTGCGCTGGCCGGCCTTGCGGGCGGCGATGGTCACCGCGATCGCGGCGGAGCTGATCAGCACCAGCACGCCGGTGGCGTAGGCGCCGCCCTGCGCGTCCACGTCGGCGTCGAAGATCCAGGTGACCAGGAACGCGACCAGGATGAAGACGATGACCATGGGCCGCACGGCGCGCGCCCAGTGCGGGGCCATGCCGTAGCGGGGCAGATAGCGGGGCATCAGGTTGAGCAGTCCGGCCATCGCGGAGGCGCCCGCGAACCACAGGATCGCGATGGTCGAGACGTCGTAGACGGTGCCGAAGGCGTTGCCCAGGTACTCGTGCGCCAGATAGGCCAGCGCACGGCCGTTGGCGGCGCCCCCCGACCGGAACTCCCTCTCCGGGATCAGCAGGGTGGTGATGAAGCTGGTCGTGATGAGGAAACCGCTCATGATGACGGCCGCCGTGGTCAACAGCTTCCGGGTGTCGCGGATGCGGCCGGTGGGTTTTTCCTCGGTGTCGTCGGGGTCGCCCTGGACGTGGGGCATGACGGCGACGCCGGTCTCGAAGCCGGACAGGCCGAGGGCGAGTTTGGGGAAGACGATCAGTGCCAGGCCGACCATGACGAAGACGTTGCCGTGTTCGGTGGTCAGTGCGCCGGTCCAGTCGGTGACGACGTGGCCGGCGGTGGCGACGTGCCACAGGCCGACGACGACGACCACGGCGTTGAGTGCGAGGTAGATGCCGACCAGGGTGAAGGCGACGCCGATGGCTTCGAGGAAGCCTTTGAGGAACACCCCGCCCAGCAGGGCGATCAGGAGCAGGGTGATGACCATCTGGTGGCCGTGGAGGGTGCTGGTGAGGTGGGGGTTCTCGATGAGGTGGGTGGAGGCGTCGGCGGCCGAGAGGGTGATGGTGATCAGGAAGTCGGTGGCGGCGAAGCCGAGCAGGGTCAGGACGAAGAGCTTGCCCTTCCAGAAGGAGAGCAGTCGTTCGAGCATGGCGATCGAGCCCTGGCCGTGGGGGCTTTCCTTGGCGACGCGGCGGTAGACCGGGAGGGCGCCGGCGAGGGTGACGATCACGAGGACGACGGTGGCGATGGGGGAGAGGAGTCCGGCGGCGAGGGCGGCGATGCCGGGCTGGTAGCCGAGGGTCGAGAAGTAGTCGACGCCGGTCAGGCACATCACCCGCCACCAGGGCTGGCCCTTGTGCGGGGGTTCGGGTTCGGTGGGCGGCTGCTGCGCGGAGCCCCTGCCCATGTCGGACAGCCCCTCCAGCATCCACGCCCGCAGCCGGCTCGCGGGCGGTGGGTGATCGGTGGTGGCCATCGGCGCGCTCTCCTGGCGTACGGTTCCGGCCGACGAAGAGACCGAATTCCAGCGTAGGCAGAGTCCGATCCGGGGGCCTGCGGACAGCGCCCGGATGGCGTCATCCGAGGTGCGGTGGGCCGGGACCGGCGGCATGCGCCCCGCCGGCCGCCGTGACCCGAGGCGTGTTCCGTGGCGGCGACAACCGCCCTCGGGTGCGGCCCAGTTGGCCTCCGTGGCGGGCGAGCACCGGCGCCGACCTGCGGCGTATGGATCCGTCGAGGTGCAGAAGGCGGCCCGCACGCTCGCGCCGAGGGCGTCGGCGGCCGCTGTGAAGTGAAACCGACGTAAGAAAGTCGGGCGTCACGATTACCCGAACGACCTGGAGAAATCACTTAAAGTGGCGATCTTCGGGCCGGTCTCGTTACTGCAATCCAGTGACAGACGGGTCGCCGCCCGCTCGGCTCCGTGGAAGCCTCAGTGGTGCGCGCAAGGTGGGGGAATCCGTCAGTGGGGGATCCGTCACAGTACAGGAGACAACCGTGAAGTCCTCACTTCGCACCCGTTCCGCCCGTCTGCTCCCCGTTGGTGCGCTGTCCGTCGCGCTGCTGGCCACCGGTGCTGCCGGCGCTTTCGCCGCCCCGGCGACACAGCACAGCGTGACCACGGTGAAGGCCGCGACGATGGTCTCGATCAGCGTCAACGCCTCCAGGACCGAACTCCAGTCCGGTGAGTCGGTGACGTTCACGGGCGCCGCGACGGGTCTGAAGATAGGTGACGCCCTGTCGCTCCAGCGGTACGACGGCACCAGGTGGGTGACCGTCAAGACCGTCAAGGTCGACCAGGCCAACAACTACACCTTCATGGCCACGAAGCTCACCACCAGGGGCTCGGAGAGGTTCCGGGTGAGCCATGGCACGACGGTTTCGCCGACGGTGATCGTCAGCGTGAAGTGACGCCACACGGCACGGTGTTCGTCACCGTGAAGTGACGCCACGAGGTCGAGGGGCGTCCCGTCATCGGGGCGCCCCTCCTCCGTGGACCGGCACCGTCAGGCCCGGCGTCGGGGCGGGATGTTCAGGAGCCCCGGATCAGGGCCACACCAGGCAGTACGGCTGATGCCCCGCCTCGTGCAGGCGATGGCTGAAATCCTGCCACTCGTGCAGCAGTTGGTAGACGTTGAACGCGTCCCGCGGCCCGCCCCGGTCGGGGACCGTCGACCAGATGAACGCCGCGGCGCCCACCGCCTCCTCGCCTATGCCGCGCAGGGGGTCCACGACCGTCATGGGGAGCTTGACCACCGCGTAATCGGGGTGCAGGACCACCAGTTCCAGCGGCGGGACCTTGTGCAGCGGGACGCCCTCGATGCCCGTGAGGACCATCGCCGCCATGGTCTCCGGCTTGATCTTGGTGAACATGCCGCCCATGCCGAGCTCGTCGCCGCCGAGCTCCTCGGGACGCATCGAGATCGGGACCCGGGCCGCGGTGGCGCCGTCCGGCGCACCGAAGTATTTGTACGTCACCCCCACCCGGCCACCATTCCCGCTCCCAGACCCGAGTCGATCAACCCTACGGTTCGCATGGTCCATGTCATCCATACGTGACAGCCGGTCGATCCGCTCAGGTCCGCCCTGCGCGCTCTGCGCCTGGCGTCTCTCGCTCGTCTCTTCCGCGTCGCGCCGGTGCCTTCCCTGCCGGGCACGCCGAGGACCGAGGTCATCGGTCCCCTCGCCCAGTCCGCCACCGCGATGCATATCTCCACCCGAGTGCTTTTCTAGGACGCGTGGCCCCCGCCGCGCAACCCGATCATCGTGTCAGTGACCTCCCCCACGGCCGCTCGCCGAAACGTGCGTTCAAACACCTCTCCGCGGGATCTTTGCGGGCTCTGACACCATGGCTTGTGTGAGCTATCCGTACGAAGCCCCAGTTTCGCAGACTCTTTTCGAGCGCGCGTCGGCCGTCACGCCCGGCGGCGTGAACTCTCCGGTGCGCGCCTTCCGCGCCGTGGGCGGTACGCCCCGGTTCATGGTGTCCGGTAGTGGTCCCTATCTGACCGATGCCGACGGGCGCGAATATGTTGATCTTGTTTGTTCCTGGGGGCCCATGATTCTCGGGCATTCCCACCCGGAGGTGATCGCCGCCGTGCAGGAGGCGGTCTTGCGCGGTACCTCCTTCGGCACGCCCGGTGAGGGCGAGGTCGCGCTCGCCGAGGAGATCGTCGCCCGGGTGGCGCCCGTGGC
Source organism: Streptomyces sp. HUAS TT11 (assembly GCF_051553595.1). Classification (NCBI taxonomy): domain Bacteria; kingdom Bacillati; phylum Actinomycetota; class Actinomycetes; order Kitasatosporales; family Streptomycetaceae; genus Streptomyces; species Streptomyces sp. HUAS TT11. Next base: position 4,148,848 of record NZ_CP196184.1, on the reverse strand, counting down.
ACAGGTACGGCTCGTCTCCAGCGGGACGGAAGCCACGATGTCGGCGATCCGGCTGGCCCGCGGATTCACCCGCCGCGCCAAGGTGATCAAATTCGCCGGGTGTTATCACGGGCACGTCGATTCGCTGCTGGCGGCCGCCGGGTCCGGAGTGGCCACGTTCGCCCTGCCCGACACCCCCGGAGTCACCGGCGCCCAGGCCGGGGACACCGTCGTTCTCCCGTACAACGACCTCGAGGCCGTCCGCGCCGCCTTCTCCGCGCACCCCGGAGAGATCGCCTGCGTGATCACCGAGGCCTCTCCCGGGAACATGGGCGTCGTGCCGCCGCTGCCCGGGTTCAACCAGGGGCTGAAGGACCTCTGCCGGGAGAACGGCGCCCTGTACATCTCCGACGAGGTCATGACCGGATTCCGCACCAGCAGGGCCGGCTGGTACGGCATCGACGGGGTCGAGCCCGACCTCATGACCTTCGGCAAGGTCATGGGCGGAGGGTTCCCCGCCGCGGCCTTCGGCGGACGTGCGGACGTCATGGCGCACCTCGCCCCGGCCGGACCCGTCTACCAGGCGGGCACCCTCTCCGGGAATCCGGTCGCCACCGCCGCCGGCCTCGCCCAGCTGCGGCTGCTCGACGACGCCGCGTACGACACCGTCGACGCGGTCTCCGCCGAGATCCGTACGCTCGTCACCGACGCGCTGACCAAGGAAGGCGTGGAGCACCGGCTCCAGAGCGCGTCCAACATGTTCTCCGTGTTCTTCACCGATCGCCCGGTGCACAACTACGAGGACGCCAAGAGCCAGGAGTCGTTCCGGTTCACGGCCTTCTTCCACTCCCTTCTCTCGCAGGGTGTCTATCTGCCACCCTCGTCCTTCGAATCCTGGTTCGTCTCCACCGCCCACGACGAGCGCGCGATCCAGCGGATCGCCGACGCCCTTCCCGCGGCGGCCCGTGCAACAGCGGAGGCCACGGCAGCATGAGTGACATCACCGTCGTCCACCTGATGCGTCACGGGGAGGTCGCCAACCCGGACGGCGTCCTGTACGGGCGGCTCCCCGGCTACCACCTGTCCGAGCTGGGGCGGCAGATGGCGGAGCGGGTCGCCGAGCACCTGTCCTCCCGTGACATCACCCATGTCGTCGCCTCCCCGCTGGAGCGGGCGCAGGAGACGGCCACCCCGATCGCCAAGGCGCACGGGCTCGACCTCGCCGCCGACGAGCGGCTCATCGAGGCCGAGAACGTCTTCCAGGGCAAGACCTTCGGTGTCGGGGACGGCGCGCTGCGGCGGCCGGAGAACTGGAAGCACCTCGTCAACCCGTTCAAGCCGTCCTGGGGCGAGCCTTATGTGGAGCAGGTCGTGCGGATGATCGGGGCGCTGGACGCCGCCAAGGACGCGGCGCGCGGGCACGAGGCCGTCTGCGTCAGCCATCAGCTGCCGATCTGGATCGTGCGCAGTTTCGTGGAGAAGCGGCGCCTGTGGCACGATCCGCGCAAACGGCAGTGCACGCTCGCCTCGCTGACCACGTTCACGTACCAGGGCGACAAGATCGTGTCGGTCGGCTACACCGAGCCGGCCCGGGACCTGGTTCCCGCCCATCTGCTGGCCGGGGCCAAGCCCGTGAAGGGCAAGGACAAGGCCTTCGGGGCCTGAGCCGTACGGCGGCCCCGACCGGGGCCGGGTGGTGGAGGCGTGCGCCGTCGGGCGCACGCTCTACACCAGGACGTACGTTTCGTCACAAGTCGTACCCAAGTCCGTCATCCAGTCGTATCTTCGTAAAATCTGCGACACACCAGCGGCTTGAGCGGAACCTTCGTCTCCGTCGCACCCTCTCACTGTGTGACCGCTGAGAGCGCGCTATGAGACGAGGACGGGATGCGGGAGATAAGCCGCCGGGGATTGATGGGACTCGGTGCCGGTGCGGCGGCCGCCATGGGACTGGCCGCGTGCGGCTCCCCATCGCGTGACGGTTCCGGCCCGGGGCGCGGTTCCGGCAAGGGGGGCTCCGTCGACGCCGGGAGTTCCCGCCCGAGCCCCAGGCCCACCGCCACCGCGCGTCCCCTCGGCGACGGTTCCACCTCCGACACCGGCAACCAGCCGAACCAGCCGGACGAGCCGCGGCCCCTGGAACCGGGTGAGGCGCCGCCGCAGTTCGTCGTCTTCTCCTGGGACGGCGCCGGCGAGGTCGGCAACGGTCTTTTCCCGCGCTTCCTGGACCTCGCCAAGGAGCACGGCGCCCACATGACCTTCTTCCTCTCCGGGCTCTATCTGCTGCCCGAGTCGAAGAAGCGTCTGTACCTGCCTCCGAACAACGCGCCGGGCGCCTCCGACATCGGTTATCTGACGGACGCGCACGTGCGCGCCACCCTGGAGAACGTCCACCGTGCCTGGCTCGAGGGCCATGAGATAGGCACCCACTTCAACGGCCACTTCTGCTCCGGCTTCGGCACGGTCGGGAACTGGACGCCCAAGCAGTGGCGCAGCGAGATCGACCAGGCCAAGTCCTTCGTCAAGGAGTGGCGCACCAACACCGGCTTCACGGACCTGCCGGCGCTGCCCTTCGACTACGACAAGGAACTGATCGGCGGTCGCACGCCCTGCCTCCTCGGCCAGGACAACCTGCTGCCGACGGCCCGCGAGCTGGGCTGGCGCTACGACGCCTCCTCGCCCGGCGGCCGGCAGCGCTGGCCGGTGAAGCGGCAGGGACTGTGGGACTTCCCGCTCCAGCTGATCCCGTTCCCCGGACACACCTTCGAAGTCCTGTCGATGGACTACAACATGCTCGCCAACCAGTCGATCAGGACGACACAGGCGCCCTCGTACAATTACCCGGGCTGGCGCACTCAGGCGGCGAACGCCTACATAAACGGATTCAAGCGGGCATATGAGACGAACCGCGCGCCCTACTTCATAGGCAACCACTTCGAGCACTGGAACGGCGGCATATACATGGACGCCGTCGAAGAGGCGTTCAAGTACATCGCGCGCGAGAAGGAGAAGGGCGGCGACGTACGGCTCGTGTCCTTCCGGCAGTTCACGGACTGGCTCGACGTCCAGAAGCCCGAGACCGTGCGCAAGCTGCAGGCCCTGGACGTGGGACAGCAGCCGGCGGGTGGCTGGAAGGCGTTCCTCCCGGACGCCGGGGCGGATGCCTCGAGTACCCCGTCGAACGCCGCCTGAAATGCGGTTTTCCACCCGCAAGGGGGGTGCGCAAGATCCCCGGATCGGACATGCGAAACTTTTCACATGAGTGCCGCCCGCCGCACCCCCCAGCGCCTGAACCACACGCGTGGCCGCAGCCGTCGACGCGCCGCCCTGGCCACCGCCGGAGCCGCCGTCGCCGCGCTCGTCCTGTCGGCCTGTGGATCCGGCGGCACGTCCGGGGGCTCCGGCAACACCAACTTCATCACCGGCAAGGACGGCATCGCGACCGTCAAGCAGGGCGAGCGGGCCGCCGCCCCGGATCTGTCCGGCACCACGATCGACGGCAAGCAGCTCGACGTCGCCGACTACAAGGGCAAGGTCGTCGTCATCAACGTCTGGGGCTCCTGGTGCCCGCCGTGCCGCGCCGAGGCGTCGAACTTCGTCAAGGTCGCCAAGGACATGGAGGGCAAGGGCGTCCAGTTCGTCGGCATCAACACCCGTGACACCAGCACACAGCCGGCCCGTGCCTTCGAGAAACAGTACGGGGTCACCTATCCGAGCCTGTACGACCCGACCGGCAAGCTGATGCTCCGCTTCGCGAAGGGCACGCTCAACCCGCAGGCGATCCCCTCCACACTGGTCATCGACCGCGAGGGGAAGGTCGCCGCGCGCACGCTCCAGGCCCTCAGCGAGGACAAACTGCGCGGGATGCTCGCCCCGGTCGTCGCGGAGAAGTGACGTGAGCGCAGTGTCCACGCTCGCCGCGGCCACCGACCCGAACCAGACCGTCCTCAACGGGGCGCTTCTGGTCGCGCTGCCCGTCGCCCTCCTCGGCGGCCTCGTCTCTTTCTTCTCCCCGTGTGTCCTGCCGCTCGTCCCGGGCTACCTCTCCTACGTGACCGGTGTCACGGGCACCGACCTCGCCGAGGCCCGGCGCGGCCGGATGGTCGCGGGTGCCTCCCTGTTCGTGCTCGGCTTCACGGCCGTGTTCGTCTCCAGCGGCGCACTGTTCGGCTACTTCGGCCAGACCCTTCAGGAGCACAACGGCACCCTGTCCAAGGTGCTCGGCGCCCTGATGATCCTGCTGGGCGTGTTCTTCATGGGGCTGATGCCCTGGCTCACCCAGCGCGAGTTCCGCTTCCACAGGCGGCCGACCACCGGCCTGGTGGGCGCACCCCTCCTCGGCGCGTTGTTCGGCATCGGCTGGACTCCGTGCATCGGTCCCACCCTCGCCTCCGTGCTGGCGCTCTCCTCCGACCAGGCGAGCGCCGGACGCGGGGCCATACTGACCGTCGCCTACTGCCTCGGTCTGGGCGTGCCCTTCGTCCTCGCCGCCGTGGCCTTCCGCAAGGCGCTCGGCGCCTTCGGATGGGTCAAGCGCCACTACGTCTGGGTGATGCGGATCGGCGGCACCATGATGATCGTGACCGGCCTGTTGCTGCTGACGGGCGCCTGGGACGGCATCGTCCAGCAGATGCAGAGCTGGTCCAACGGCTTCACGGTGGGGATCTGATCCATGAGCGACACACGGAGCACCGACGTGCACAGCGACGAGAGCCCCGCGAACGGCTCCGAGGCCGACCTCGGCGAGGCCGGCTCGCAACTGTCCACCGCGCCCACCGAGACGGCCGTGCCCGGCTCGTTCGGCGGCTCCCGCGCCCCCGGACTCCAGGGCTGGGTCAGCTGGACCGCACGCGAGATCATCGGCTGGGGCCGGTGGTTCTGGCGGCAGTTGACCTCCATGCGGGTCGCGCTGCTCCTGCTGTTCCTGCTCTCGCTCGGGGCGATCCCCGGTTCGCTGATCCCGCAGTCCGGCACCGACGCGCTCAAGGTGCAGGACTTCATGGACAGCCACACGACACTGGGGCCGGTCTACGAGAAGCTCGGGCTGTTCCACGTGTACAGCTCGGTGTGGTTCTCGGCGATCTACATCCTGCTGTTCATCTCGCTCATCGGCTGCATCGTGCCGCGCACCTGGCAGTTCGTGGGCCAGCTGAAGGGCCGCCCGCCGGGCGCGCCCAAGCGGCTGACCCGGCTGCCCGCCTATGCGACCTGGCGCACCGACGCCGACCCCGAGCAGGTACGCGAGGCCGCACTGAAGGTCCTCAAGCGACGCCGCTTCCGCGCGCACATGGCCGGGGACGCGGTCGCCGCCGAGAAGGGCTATCTGCGCGAAGCCGGAAATCTCGCCTTCCACGTCGCCCTCATCGTGCTGCTGATCGCCTTCGCCTGGGGACAGCTCTACAAGTCCGAGGGCAACAAGCTGGTCGTCGAGGGCGACGGGTTCTCCAACACGCTCACGCAGTACGACGACTTCAAGTCCGGCAGCCTGTTCACCGACGACGACCTGGTGCCGTTCAGCTTCAGACTGAACGAGTTCACCGGCACGTACGAGCGCAACGGCCCGAACAGGGGCACCCCGCGTACGTACGAGGCGGGCATCACGTACAGCGTGGGCGCCTACGGCAAGGACAAGAAGACCACCATCAGGGTCAACGAGCCGCTGAACATCGGCGACGCGAAGGTGTATCTCGTCAGCCACGGGTACGCCCCGACCGTCACCGTCCGGGACGGCAAGGGCAACGTCGTCTTCCAGGGCGCCGTGCCACTGCTGCCCCTCGACTCGAACGCGACCTCGCAGGGCGCCGTCAAGGTCTACGACGGCTACCGCAACGCCCAGGGGGTGCACGACCAGCTCGGCTTCAAGGCGGTCTTCGTGCCGACCTTCGCGGGCGTCGGCAAGGGCACGATGTTCTCGCAGTTCCCGGCACTCGACTACCCGGTGCTCATGCTCAACGCGTACCACGGGGACCTGGGCGTCAATGCGGGCATCCCGCAGAACGTGTACCAGCTGAACACCAAGAACCTGAAGCAGTTCAAGGACGCCAAGGGCAACATCCTCGCGGTCCGGCTGCTGCCCGGCGAGACCATGACGCTGCCCGGGGGCAACGGCTCCATCACGTTCGACAAGGACATCAAGGAGTGGGCCGGCTTCCAGGTCGTGCAGCAGCCGGGCAACGGCTGGGCGCTCGGCGGTGCGATCGCCGCGATCTTCGGACTGGCCGGCTCCCTGTTCATCCACCGCCGCCGCGTCTGGGTGCGCGCCACCACGGGCGCCGACGGTGTGACCGTCGTCGAGATGGCGGGCCTCGGCCGCAGCGAGTCCGCGAAACTGCCCGAGGAACTGGGCGATCTGGCCGCGCTCGTGCACGACCGGGCACCCACGAGGACCGACGAGAAAGACGCCGACCCCGATCAGGAGCCGGGCGCCACAACCCCCGTACCTGCCGCTGAAGGGGCCCAGAAGAAGTGACCTTCGCCACCGCCACCAACGAACACCTCGCGCAGCTCAGCAATACGCTGATCTACTCCGCGATGGCCGTCTACACCCTGGCCTTCTTCGCGTACATCGCCGAATGGCTCTTCGGCAGCCGCAGCAGGGTCGCCCGTACGGCCAACGCGCTCACCACCGACGGCGTGAAGAGGGCGCAGGCGCCCGCCGTCACGGTCAGGAAGGCCGGGGGCACCGCGGTGCTCGAGCGGCCCAAGGTCGTCACCCGCTCCGCGGCCGGTGCCCGTGACGTACCGGACGGCCCCGGCGCCCACGGAGGTGACGAGCAGGGCGACCTCTTCGGCCGCGTCGCCGTGTCGCTCACCGTGCTGGCCTTCGTCGTCGAACTCGCCGGCGTCGTCGCCCGCGCGGCCTCCGTGCAGCGGGCTCCGTGGGGCAACATGTACGAGTTCAACATCACCTTCTCCACGGTCGCCGTGGGTGTGTATCTGGTGCTGCTGGCCCTGAAGAAGAACGTGCGGTGGCTGGGCCTGTTCCTGGTCACCACCGTCCTGCTCGACCTCGGTCTCGCCGTCACCGTCCTGTACACCGCCAGCGACCAGCTCGTCCCGGCCCTGCACTCGTACTGGCTGTACATCCACGTGTCCACCGCGATCCTCTGCGGCGCGGTCTTCTACGTCGGCGCGGTCGGCACGATCCTCTACCTGTTCAAGGACTCCTACGAGAGCAAGCTCGCCGCCGGCGGCAAGCCCGGCACCTTCGCCACCTCGGTGCTGGAGCGGCTGCCCGCCTCGTCGTCCCTCGACAAGTTCGCCTACCGCGTGAACGCGGCGGTCTTCCCCCTGTGGACGTTCACGATCATCGCGGGTGCCATCTGGGCCGAGTCCGCCTGGGGCCGCTACTGGGGCTGGGACCCGAAGGAGACCTGGGCCTTCATCACCTGGGTCGCGTACGCCTGTTACCTGCACGCCCGTTCCACGGCCGGCTGGAAGGGCCGCAAGGCGGCCTACATCGCGCTCATCGCCTTCGGGTGCTGGCTGTTCAACTACTACGGCGTGAACATCTTCGTGAGCGGCAAGCACTCGTACGCGGGCGTGTAAGCCCCTGCCGCGTGAGCTCCCTGCCACGGAGGCCGGTTCCGGTGACCCACGTCACCGGAACCGGCCTTCGTCGTACGGACAGGCGAGAGACGTGGACACGCACCTGAGGCCACGCATCCGTGCGGGCGATCCCGGCGCGTTCGGAGAGCTCTTCGACGCGTACGCACGGTCCGATCCGCGCCGGCGCCGGGCCCGCCGGGCTCGACCCCGTGCACGACCGTGAGATCCGGCTGTCGGTGGACGGCCGCCACCCGGGGCTGCTGAAGGAGGACCGGCAGGGGAACGAGCACGTGACGCCGGAGCCCACCTCTCCGGGCGGCGGGAGAGCCGCCGACCACCGTGCGCTGTCGAAGCTGCCGACCGACCCCGACGAGATGCGTGACCGGCTCTACGAGGTCGGCGCGGGCGAGGTGGACAAGGAGCGCCCGGACCAGGACTACGCCGCCTTCGTCCTGCTCGGTGATCTGATCCGTGAGTCCCTGATGCCGCCGGAGGTGAGCGCCGCGCTGTACCGGGCCGCGGCCAGGATCCCCGGCGTCACGCTGGTCCGGCACGTCAAGGACTCGGCGGGCCGGGAGGGCGTCGCGGTCACCCGGGGGAGCGGCGACGGGAGCGACCGGCTGATCTTCGATCCGAAGACCTACGCCTTCCTCGGGGAACGGCAGCTCGATGCGAAGGACCAGGTCACGGGCGGCAGCGCCATTCTGGAGCGGACGGTCGTCGACAAGGCGGGCGAGCGCCCGTAACACGTGCGGATCCCCCGGTCGCGCGCCAGGCTGGTGTCATGACCGATCCCATCGAAGAGGGCACCGCCGAGCACCGGGGGGACCTGCACGTACGGCACTACGTGCTGCACCTGTCCCGGCCCGTGGAGGAGGTCTGGCGCGCTCTGGCCACTGCCGCCGGTCTGCGGCAGTGGCTGGCCGCCGCCGAGCCGTTCGAACCGCGGCTCGGCGGCGCGGTGGGACTCCGGCTGCCCGACGGCACGGCCCGGGGCCGAATCACGGCATGGGACGTGGAACGGGTCGCCGAATACACGGTGGAGGACCGCGGCCGCATCCGCTTCCATCTGGAACCGGGCAGGCCGCAGGGCACGACGGTGCGATTCACCCACGAGACCGGCGACGACCGGGACCCTGGCTGGCGGCAGCGCTTCGAGCGCCTGCTCGCCCAGGTGGAGGGCGACGGGGCCGATCGGCCGTCGGATCACCGGCGTTGACGCGGAGCGCCGCCAGGTCGGACGGCGCGTCCTGCCGGACGTATTCGTCCATGAGGACAGGGGACCGCCCCTGCCCGCGCGTGGGCCGAGGACGGTGACGCTGCCGGAGCCCGGTGCGGGCCGATGCGCAACCGACCGGGCTCCGGCACACCGACGCCCCGGGCGCCGATGCGCGCGCCGAGGCCGCTTCCGCCACGGACGGACCGGTGGTGGCGACACGGGGCTCAGCCGCGTCCGATGTCCTCGTTCCACAGCGCCGGGTTCCTGTCGATGAACGCATGCAGCAACGCCCTGCACCCGGGGTCGTCGAGGAGGACCACCTCCACCCCGTGTTCCGCCAGCCAGTCGTGACCGCCGACGAACGTGGTCGCCTCGCCGACGACGATCCGGGAGATGCCGAACTGGCGGACCAGGCCGCTGCAGTACCAGCAGGGGGACAGAGTGGTCACCATCGTCGTGCCCCGGTAGGAGGGCCGGCGGCCCGCCGCACGGAAGGCGGACGTCTCCGCGTGCAGGGACGGGTCGCCGTCCTGGACACGGCGGTTGCGGCCGCGGCCGAGGAGCACGCCGTCCGCGCCGTACAGCGCGGCACCGATGGGGATGCCGCCCTCGGCCAGGCCGGTGCGGGCCTCCGCGACGGCGGTGGCGAGCCACTCGTGTGCCTGTGCCCGGTCCATGCCTTCACTCTCCGCCCGCCGTATCGTCCGGGCAACGTGGGGAAGGCGGACGTCCGCCGCCTCGGCTGCACCGGGCCCGTCAGCCGCGGTACGTCACCTGCGCGCGGGGGAGTTGCCGGTCTCCGGCGCCCGGTCCCCCGGGCTCAGTCCTTGGAGCCCTCGCCGTGCTCACGACGCCGCAGTTCCTCCTCGCGGCGGCGCAGGTCGGCCTCCCAGTCCTTCAGGAGCGCCTCGTCCTTCTTGTTCTCCTCCTTCAAGGACGTGAGGAACGCCGGGTTGTCGTCGGGCGCGACCCAGTCCATGCGATGGTTGCGGTGCCACTCGGAGGGGGTGGAGCCGTTCACCGGGGAGTGGCGCACCTTGCCGGCGACGAGCCAGGCGATCGGGCCCACCAGTACTTCGCCGAAGAGCAGGATGATGATGACCCAGACCACCTTGGGCAGCCCCCGGATCTCTTCCTCGGGTGTGTTCAGGCAGTCGATGAAGGCGTATATCCACAGCGCCAGGACCAGCAGGTAGGGCAGATACCTGAACATGGTGGTGCGATCCCCCAGGAGTCGGCGACGGAGCGTGAGAGGGCCCCGGTGACGGGGCAAGGTTAGCGGGTGCCGGATACTGGATCGCATGGCTTACGACGATCTTCGGTCCCTGCTCCGGGCGCTGGAGCGCGAGGGAGACCTCAAGCGCATCAAAGCCGAGGTCGACCCGTATCTGGAGGTCGGGGAGATCGTCGACCGGGTGCAGAAGTCCGGTGGGCCCGCGCTCCTCTTCGAGAACGTGCGCGGCTCGAGCATGCCGCTCGCCATGAACGTGTTCGGCACCGACCGGCGGCTGTTGAAGGCCCTCGGCCTGAAGTCGTACGGCGACATCTCCGACAGGATCGGCGGACTGCTCAAGCCCGAACTGCCGCACGGGTTCGTCGGTGTGCGCGAGGCCTTCGGCAAGCTCGGAGCGATGGCCCACGTACCGCCGAAGAAGGTCAAATCCGACAACGCGCCGGTGCAGGAGGTCGTTCTGCGCGGCGACGACGTCGACCTCGACGCCCTGCCGGCCCTGTTCACCTGGCCCGACGACGGGGGCTCCTTCTTCAACCTCGGGCTGACCCACACCAAGGACCCGGAGACCGGGGTCCGCAACCTCGGCCTGTACCGCCTCCAGCGACACGACCGGCGCACCATCGGGATGCACTGGCAGATCCACAAGGACAGCCGCAACCACTACCAGGTGGCGGCGAGGCGCGGTGAGAAGCTGCCGGTCGCGATCGCCTTCGGGTGCCCGCCCGCCGTGACGTACGCCTCCACCGCGCCGCTCCCCGGGGACATCGACGAGTACCTCTTCGCCGGGTTCGTCGCGGGCAGGCGGATCGAGATGGTGGACTGCAAGACGGTCCCGCTCCAGGTGCCGGCGAACGCCGAGGTCGTCCTGGAGGGCTGGCTGGAGCCCGGCGAGACGCTCCCCGAGGGCCCGTTCGGCGACCACACCGGCTTCTACACGCCGCAGGAGCCCTTCCCCGCCCTGCGGATCGACTGCGTGACCATGCGCCGCCGGCCGCTGCTCCAGTCGATCGTGGTGGGCCGCCCCCCGACGGAGGACGGGCCCCTCGGCCGTGCCACCGAACGGTTCTTCCTGCCCCTGCTCAAGATCATCGTGCCGGACATCGTGGACTACCACCTGCCGGAGGCGGGCGGCTTCCACAACTGCGCGATCGTCTCGATCGACAAGAAGTACCCGAAGCACGCCCAGAAGGTGATGCACGCCGTCTGGGGGGCGCACATGATGTCCCTGACCAAGCTGATCGTCGTCGTGGACTCCGACTGCGACGTGCACGATCTGCACGAGGTCGCCTGGCGGGCGCTCGGCAACACCGACTACTCCCGCGACCTCACGGTCGTCGAAGGCCCGGTCGACCATCTCGACCATGCCTCCTACCAGCAGTTCTGGGGCGGCAAGGCGGGCATCGACGCAACGAGGAAATGGCCCGAGGAGGGCTACACGAGGGACGGCGGCTGGCCCGAGATGGTCCTGTCCGACCCGGAGACGGCGGCGAAGGTGACGAGCCGCTGGAAGGAGTACGGCCTGTGAGCAGCGCCTCCGCCGCGATCCCGCAGCCGGGACGCACCAAGGCGTTCCTGCGCCTGGTGATGATCGAGCACTCCGTGTTCGCCCTGCCCTTCGCGTACATCGCCGCGCTGACCGCGATGTTCCAGTGGGACAGGAACATCCACTGGGGACGGTTGTTCCTCGTCACCGTGGCCATGGTGGGGTTGCGCACCTTCGCCATGGCGGCGAACCGGGTCATCGACCGCGAGATCGACGCACGCAATCCGCGCACGGCCCACCGCGAGCTGGTCACCGGTGCGATGTCGGTGCGGCACGCCTGGACGGGCGCGCTGGTCGCGCTGGTCTTCTTCCTGGGCGCCGCGGCCCTGCTCAACCCCCTGTGCCTGGCGCTCGCCCCCATCGCGGTGATCCCGATGGTGGTGTACCCCTACGGCAAGAGGTTCACCAACTTCCCGCAGGCCATCCTGGGCCTGGCGCAGGCGATGGGTCCGGTCGGCGGCTGGCTGGCGATCAGCGGCACCTGGGACTGGGACGCGGTGATCCTCGGCCTCGCCGTCGGCGTCTGGATCGGCGGCTTCGACCTGATCTACGCCTGCCAGGACGTGGCGACGGACCGGGAGATCGGCGTCATGTCGGTGCCGGCCCGTTTCGGCGTCCCGGCGGCGATCTGGGGGGCCCGCGCCTGCCACACGGTGACCACGGCGCTGTTCGTCTGGTACGCCGTCGTCACCGGTGCCGGTGCCTTCTTCTGGCTCGGCCTGGTGATCGTGGCGGGCGCCTTCGTCTACGAGCACACGATCGTCCGGCCGCACGACCTGAGCCGTGTGAACCGCGCCTTCTTCAGCGTCAACGGGTTCATCGGGATCGCCCTGTTCGTGTGCGCGCTGCTGGATCTCCTGGTGCGCGGCCTGAGCGTGTGAGGCCGGTGCGGGCGGCCCGGGTGGGCATCCCGCACCCTGCCGCCCCGCTACGGCGTCGCCGTACGGCGGCGGAACAGGAACGCCGCCGCGACGCCCGCCGCCAGGCCGATGAGATGGCCCTGCCAGCTGATGTGCGTCTGCGCGGGGGAGAGACCCAGCAGGATCGAGCCTCCCCAGATCGCGGCGACCAGCAGACCGACCAGGATGCCGAGCGGGCGGCGCTCGACGATGCCGGTGGCCACCAGAAAGCCGAACAGCCCGAAGACCAGGCCGGAGGCGCCCGCCGTATTGGTGTGCGCCGGGGACACGAGCCAGACACCCAGACCGTCCGCCACGGTGATCAGCGCGCAGATCGCGGCGAACCGGCGCAGACCGCCCAGGGCCGCGAGGAAGCCGAGCACCAGCAGCGGCACGCTGTTCGACGCGACATGGGCGAAGCCGAAGTGGACGAAGGCGGCCGGAACGACGTCGACCAGTTCGGAGGCCCTGCGGGGAACGATGCCGAAGTCGTCCAGAGCATGGCCGGTGGTCACGTCGATCACTTCGAGCAGCCACAGCAGCGCCACCCAGCCCGCCATCAGCTTGGCCGCCGCCTTCGCGCGGTCAGCCTGCGACCACTGCGGCTCCGTGCTCGACATGGCACCCCACCCTTCGTCCGCCCCCTCGGGATCGGCCTCGGCCCCCTTGACCGGATCCCGCCCCGCGGCGCCGGATAGGCTCGGTGTCGTGAACCCAGTCAAGCCAGGAGAGACGCCGCGTACGCCTTGGATCGTAGGGGTTTCCGGCGCCTCCGGCACTCCGTATGCCGCGGCCGTGCTGCGTGCTCTCCTCGCCGCGGGCGAGAGCGTCGATCTGGTCGTCTCCCGCGCCTCGCGGCTCACGCTGCTCGACGAGACGGGCATCGCCTTCCGGGACGCGCACTGGCGGGACGACCTGCGGGAGTGGCTGGGCCGGGGTGCCGACGGCAAACCGGGGACGTTCGCGGTGGGCGTCGAGGGCGACCGTGTGCGGTACTGGAGCGCCGGTGATCTGGCCGCCGGGCCGTCCTCCGGTTCGTACCCGGCGAAAGGGATGCTGATCGTGCCCGCGTCCACGGCCTGTGTGGCGGGTGTGGCACTCGGGCTCTCCAAGGACCTTCTGCAGCGGTCCGCGAGCGTCACGCTCAAGGAACGGCGGCCGCTCGTCGTCGCCGTGCGGGAGACTCCGCTCAGCGGACAGACCCTCAAGCAACTCGTGGCGCTGGACGAGGCGGGCGCGGTCGTGGTGCCCGCGTCGCCGGCGTTCTACGCGGGCGCCACGCACATCCAGGACCTCGTCGACTTCGTCGCGGGGCGGGTGCTGGACGCGGCGGGGGTGCCGCACCGGCTGTACCGCCGCTGGCAGGGTGAGCTCGGGGGTGGCTCCCGCCCCGACGAGTAGGCGCCCGAGCGGTGGGGGCGCGTTTCCCGGTGGCGCGCCGGGGCGTCGGCCCGTCGCGCATCCTGTGAGAGATTCTCAGGGGTCGGATCCTGCGCGCCTTGGTTCCATACGTAAACTTGCGGTAACGCCGAACAATGAAAGGCTGCGGATCTATGGATGCCGTTGACAGGCAGCTCATCCAGGCCCTGCGCGAGAACGGCAGGGCCTCCTATGCCGAGCTCGGCCGGCTCGTGGGCCTCTCCGGGCCCAGTGTCACCGACCGGATCAACCGCCTGGAGGCGGCCGGCGTCATCACCGGCTACCGCGCCACGGTCGACGCCGCCTCCCTCGGCCTCGGCGTCACCGCCCTGATCGGCATCTCGCTCTCCGACGCAGCCGACCACGAGGACGTGGCGCACCGGCTGAAGGACCTTCAGGAGATCGAGGACTGCTGGTTCATCGCCGGCGACGACTCGTTCATGCTCAAGGTGCGCGCGTCGGACGTGGACGGCCTGGAGAAGACGATCCGCCGGCTGTCCGGCACCAAGGGCGTCTCCCGTACGCGCACGACCATCGTGCTGTCCACGAAGTGGGAGAACCGGGTGGGCGAGCTGCCCGAACAGCAGTAGGCGCGCGGTACCGGACGGGGGCGTCGGCCGCCCGGAGGCCGGGGGTACCGTTGGGGGGGTTTGTCGAGGGAGAGGCAGAAGCATGGATGTCGGGCTCAAGCGGGAGCTGGAGGACAAGGTCCGGGCCGGTGAGCGGCTGACCCGCGAGGACGGCATCGCGCTGTACGAGTCGGACGACCTCGCCTGGCTCGGCGGTCTCGCGCACGAGGTGCGGACCCGCAAGAACGGCGACGTGGTCCACTTCAACGTCAATCGTCATCTCAACATGACGAACGTGTGCACCGCGTCCTGCGCGTACTGCTCCTTCCAGCGCAAGCCCGGTGAGAAGGACGCGTACACGATGCGCATCGAGGAGGCCGTCCGCCTCGCCAAGGCGATGGAGTCGGACAACCTCACCGAACTGCACATCGTCAACGGCCTGCACCCGAACCTGCCGTGGCGCTACTACCCGCGGTCGCTGCGCGAGCTGAAGGCCGCGCTGCCGGACGTCTCGCTGAAGGCGTTCACGGCGACGGAGATCCACCACTTCGAGACGATCTCCGGTCTCTCGGCCTCCGAGATCCTGGACGAGCTGATCGACGCCGGCCTGGAGTCGCTGACCGGCGGTGGCGCCGAGATCTTCGACTGGGAGGTCCGGCAGCACATCGTCGACCACAGGACCCACTGGGAGGACTGGTCGCGGATCCACCGTCTGGCGCACGAGAAGGGTCTGAAGACCCCGTGCACGATGCTGTACGGCCACATCGAGGAGCCGCGGCACCGCGTGGACCACGTCCTGCGGCTGCGTGAACTCCAGGACGAGACCGGCGGGTTCCAGGTCTTCATCCCCCTGCGCTACCAGCACGACTTCGTGGACATGAAGGACGGCAAGATCCGCAACCGGCTTCAGGCGCGGACGCAGATGGCGACGGGCGCGGAGGCGCTCAAGACCTTCGCTGTCTCCCGCCTGCTGTTCGACAACGTCCCGCACGTGAAGGTGTTCTGGGTCATGCACGGCGTCCAGACCGCGCAGCTGGCCCTCCAGCACGGTGCGGACGACATGGACGGCTCGGTCGTCGAGTACAAGATCACGCACGACGCCGACAACTACGGCACGCCGAACAAGCTGACCCGCGAGGACCTGCTCGACCTGATCCGCGACGCGGGCTTCCGGCCGGTCGAGCGGAACACGCGCTACGAGATCATCCGCGAGTACGACGGCCCGGACCCGGCCCGGCGCGACGAGCCGCAGCCCATGCGCGTCTGACCCGCCCTCACGAACCCGACCGAGCCCCGGCCACGGCCGGGGCTCGCCGGTGTGGCGCAGAGGACATCGAAAGGCCTTGAGTCCAGGCGCCGGTAATAACTACTCTCCACCTATGCCCCTTACGTTCACGCTCGATCCGGCCATGACCCCCGCTCTTCGCGACGGCGTCCTCGACCTGTGGACGGACGTGTCCAACGCCGGCGGATCCGTGGGTTTCGTGCCGCCGGTCGCACGCGAGGACATACGCCCGGAGCTGGTGAAGCACCTGGCGGCGATGACCGAGGGGCGTACCCGGCTGCTGGTGGGGCACGACGAGGACGGGCAGGTGGCGGCGACCGCGTTCGTCACCTTCAACACGCACCGGCTGATGAAGCACTGGGTGTGGCTCTACACGGTGATGGTGCACCCGCGTCACCAGGGCAAGGGGTACGGGCGTGATCTGCTGGCCGCCGCCGCGGAGGCGGTCCGCGGCCTCGAGGGGATCGAGGCCATACGGCTGACCTGCCGGGGCGGTCACGGTCTGGAGCACTTCTACGGCTCGTGCGGCTACAAGGAGGTCGGCCGCGTGCCCGGGGCGATCCGGGTGGCACCCCATGACGACCGCGACGACATCATCATGCTGCTGCCCCTGGGCTGAGCCGCCGCACCCCCGTGCAAGATCGGGTGCCCGGCGTGCTTCACTGGAGGATGCACTTGGAGAGGTCCCGTGGCGTCGTCGGCATCGCCCGGCCGGCAGGACCTCCACGGAACGGAAGAGTGGATTGAGATGTTCCGCTACACACTGATGCGCCTCGGTATCCTCGCGGGCTGCCTCGTGGTCGTCTGGGGCCTCGTCTACTCCGGTCTCGTCCCGCGCGGCCTCGGCGACTCCAACGGCATCTGGATCGTGCTGCTCGCCCTGGTGGTCTCGGCGCCGATCAGCTTCGTCCTGCTGCGGGGGGAGCGCGAACGGGCCTCCGTGCAGATCGTCGGACGGGTGGACCGCATGAAGGCCAACCTCGATGCCAACCGTGCCCAGGAGGACGTGGCCGACGACGTCGCCAGGAAGCAGAGCCAGGCCTCCTGAAGGCCGGACCCGGTTTTCGCGGGCTGAACGTACCCTTGCCCACATGGGTTCCGTGAAGACCAGGCGGATGCCGCGGGCGGTCCGTGAACGGCAGATGCTCGACGCCGCCGTGCAGACCTTCGGGCAGCGCGGCTACACGGCCGCGTCCATGGACGAGATCGCCGAACTGGCGGGCGTGTCCAAGCCGTTGGTGTATCTCTACCTGAACTCCAAGGACGAACTCTTCACCGCCTGCATCCGGCGCGAGGCAGCGGCGCTCACCGAGGCCGTGCGCGCGGGCGTCCGCCCCGGGCTCGGCGCGGACCGCCAACTCTGGGAAGGGCTGCGCGCGTTCTTCACGCACACGGCGCAGAACCCGGACGGCTGGTCGATCCTGCATCTCCAGGCGCGTACGCACGGCGAGACGTTCGCGGTCGAGGTCGCGGCGATGCGGAAGGAGATCGTCACGTTGGTGACCCGGCTCATCGCGGTCGCCGCACGCGACAGGGGGAGCCCCTGCTCGAACGAAGGGGGCACGCCGGGCGACCGTCGGGACCCCGACCTGCCCGAGCGCGAGGCCGCCGGACTCGCGGAGGCCCTGGTCGGTGCCGCCGAGTCACTCGCGGCCTGGGCCAACGCCACACCCGGTGTCTCCGCCCGCCAGGCGGCCACGACGTTGATGAACTTCGCGTGGGCAGGTCTCGGCGACCTCATGGAGGGCCGGTCCTGGTCGCCCCCGGAGCCCGACCGGCCCTAGGCCCGGCCGGAGTCCGCGGCGAACGACCCCGACGGTGAGACGTCCCGCGTGGTGCCCGCGGGGCGTTCAGCGGTCGAGTGGACGTGTCTCACCGGTCAGATGCAGCCGCTCCCCGCTGCGCAGTTCGAACAGTCCGCCCTCGGCCCCGTACGTCACGGTGCCCGGCAGCAGGACCGGCGCCCTGAACCGTGCCCGCACCCGTACCGCGACGGGGGCCGGCTGCTCGGCCAGGCACCGGGCGAGGGTCCACATGCCGTGGGCGATGGCGCGCGGGAAGCCGAAGGCGCGGGCGGTCAGGGCGTGGAGGTGAATGGGGTTGCGGTCCCCGGAGACCGCCGCGTACCGCCGCCCGACGTCCCCGGCCGGCCGCCACTCGGCCGACACGGGGAGGGGGCGTGGGTCCACGGGCCGTGCCCCGGCGGGGGCGTCGGTGCGGTGCCGGGCGAGATAGGTGCTGGTCGACTCCCACACCGTCCGGTTCCCGGCGCGGACCTCGGTGACCACGACGGCCTCGGTGCCGCGCCGATGGGGCACGAGTTCCCTGATCGATACGCCGATGTCGTACGTGCCGTCCGGGACGAGGTCCTCCCGCCGGGTGACCTCGACGGAGGTGTGCACCAGCCCGAGCAGGGGGAGGGGGAACTCCCGGCTCGCCATGATCCGCATGGCGAGCGGAAAGCCGAGGACATGCGGATAGGTGACCGGCAACGCGCCTGCGTCGACGGGGAATCCGCAGACGCGCTCGTACGCGGCGAGACGGGCGGGGTCGACCCGGAACCCGGGCAGCGAGAGTCGGCCGCGGGGGAAGCCGGCATCGGGTCCGGGGCGCTTGAAGGGGGAGAGGAGGGCGCCGCGCAGGAGGACGGGAAGCAGCATGGGTGGTCTCCGGGATGTGGGAAGGAAGGGGCGCAGGTGCTCGCGGCGGGGGATCACGCCCCGAGCAGGCTCTGTCCGCAGACCCGTACGACCTGCCCGTTCACCGCGCCCGACCCGGGACCGGACAGCCATGCCACCGTCTCGGCCACGTCCACCGGCAGGCCTCCCTGCCCGAGCGAGTTCATCCGGCGCCCCGCCTCCCGGACGAACAGCGGGACCGCCGCGGTCATCCGCGTCTCGATGAACCCGGGTGCGACCGCGTTCACCGTCACCCCGTGCTCGGCCTGCGCGCGTGCCAGCGCCCGCACGAGCCCGATCACCCCAGCCTTGCTCGCGGCGTAGTTCGTCTGCCCGACGTTCCCGGCGATCCCGGCGATCGACGAGGTGACCACGATCCGCCCGCCTCCGGGCCCGCCGCCCCGCCCCTCCTCGGGCGAACCGGGTCCGCGCAGCACCCCGCGCGCCAGCAGGACGTCGGTCGTGCGCAGCACACTCGCGAGGTTCACGTCGAGCACCGAACCCCAGCGCTCCGCCGCCATGTTGGCGAGCGTGCGGTCACGGGTGATCCCCGCGTTGTGGACGAGGACGTCCAGCCCTTCGGGCAGCGCGTCGGCGATGCGCGCGCCCGCGTCGGCAGCCGTGATGTCGAGCGTCAGCGCGGTGCCGCCGATCGACTCGGCCACCCGTCGCGCATCCGCCTCGGCCGCCGGCACGTCCAGGCACACCACGTGTGCGCCGTCCCGCGCCAGCGTCCCGGCGACCGCCTCGCCGATTCCGCGCGCCGCCCCGGTGACCAGCGCGATCCGCCCGGCGAGCGGCCGCGCCCAGTCCTCGGGGGCGATGACGTCCCCGCTCCCCACCTCGACGACCTGCCCGCTCACGTACGCGGACTTCGGTGAGAGCAGGAAGCGCAGCGTCGACTCGGCGGCCTCGGCGTCGGCCAGCCGGACGAGCGTGACGGTCCGCCCTCGCCCCAACTCCTTGCCGAGCGACCGGGTGAACCCCTCCAGGCCCTGCTGCACCGCCGCCTGGTGGTGGTCGGTGGGGTCCGGCGGTGAACCCAGCACCACCACGCGGCCGCTCTCGGCGACCGACCGTACGACGGGGTGGAGCGCCGTGTGCACCTCGGCGAGCGTGTCGACGTCCCGTACGCCGGTGGCGTCGAGGACGATCGCGGCGGGCCGCTCGGCACCGGCGGCCAGCCCGGTGCGGGCCAGTACCGGCGCCAGGTCCAGCGTGGACCCGCCCGCGGTGAGGTGCAGCAACGGGCCGCCCAGGGTGGGGCGTTCGACGGACCATCGGTGCAGCACCACCGGTTGCGGAAGGCCCAGCCGCCGGGTGAGGAAGCTACCTGGCGCGGTCCTCGTGAAGCGCAGATAGCGGTCGGCCATGGTCCAGCTCCCAGCTCGCTCGTCCGTTTCCGGTCTCTTACTCTGGAGTAAGGTTACCCAGGGTAAGTCCCGTCGGGCATGAGGAGCAGGTCGAGATGAGCAGTCCCCCCACCAGCACGCAGGTGCGGCGCGTCGCCGTCGTGGGCGGCAGCCGCATCCCCTTCGCGCGCTCGGACGGCCCTTACGCCACCGCCTCCGACCGGGAGATGCTGACGGCGGCGGTGGACGGGCTCGTCGCGCGGTACGGTCTGGACGGTCCCGGCGCGGTCGGCGAGTTGGTCGCCGGAGCCGTACTCAAACACAGCCGCGACTTCAACCTCGCCCGGGAGACGGTGCTGGGCTCCGGGCTGGACGCGCGTACGCCCGCGTACGACGTCCAGCAGGCCTGTGGCACCGGGCTGCAGGCGGTGATCGCGGCCGCCAACAAGATCGCTCTGGGGCAGACGGAGTCCGCGATCGCGGGCGGCGCGGACACGGCGAGCGATGTGCCCCTCGGCGTGAACGACGCGCTGCGCCGCATCCTGCTGGAGGTCCGACGGGCCACCTCGACCGCCGCCCGGCTCAGGGCGCTGGCGAGGATCCGTCCGGGCCACCTGGTTCCCGACATCCCGCGCAACGCCGAGCCGCGCACCGGCCTGTCCATGGGCGAGCACGCGGCGGTGACCGCCCGCGCCTGGGGAGTGACACGCGAGGCGCAGGACGAGTTGGCGGCCACGAGCCACCGGCGGCTGGCGGCGGCGTACGAGCGGGGCCTCCTCGCCGATCTGATGGTCCCCTTCCGCGGTCTCGAATGCGACCAGAACCTGCGCCCCGACTCGACACCGGAGAAACTGGCCCGTCTCAAGCCGGTGTTCGGCACCGGCGGACCCGGCCCGACGATGACCGCGGGCAATTCGACCCCGCTCACGGACGGCGCCGCTCTCGTGCTGCTCGCGAGCGAGGACTGGGCACGCCGGCGCGGACTCGAGCCTCTGGCGTATCTGACGGCGTACGAGACCGCGGCCGTCGACTTCGTCGGCGGGGACGTGGCGGGAGGCGAGGACGGACTGCTGATGGCGCCGGCGTACGCGGTCCCGCGCATGCTGGAGAGGACCGGGCACGGCATCGAGGACTTCGACTTCGTCGAGATCCACGAGGCGTTCGCCTCCCAGGTGCTGGCGACGCTGGCCGCCTGGGAGAAGCGGGGACTCGCCCCGGTGGACCGCGCGCGGCTGAACGTCGCGGGATCGTCCCTGGCCACCGGCCACCCCTTCGCCGCGACGGGCGCACGGATCGTCGCGACGCTCGCGGCACTTCTCGCCGAACGCGACGTTACGGGCCGCGGCCTGATCTCGATCTGTGCGGCCGGGGGACAGGGGGTCACCGCCATCCTCGAACGCGCCTGACGGCCGTGGGGGAGGAGGCTGCACAGCCCCGGCGCCGTTCCATCCCGGAACCCGCACAGACTCCCCACGAGGGGGACGTACGATCGCGGTTCCAACCGGCGGTAACAGCGAGTCGCACCGACCGCTGAACGTCTGCATGCGCATGTTGCGTACTCATGCAGCAGAGCAGTGCACAGCTGCGGTCCCGAGGAGCTGCCCCATGCCCATCTCGTACTCGACCACGCCCGTTCCCACCGCCCCGGCCGATCTCGACCACGACGGCGGGCCCGTGCTCGTGGCGCCGGAGACACGGCGGCTGAACGGCGAGGTGCGGGAGGCGTACGTACCCCCGCTGGTGCCGCCGGTCACGCACGGCTCGCTCGCCGACGTGCCGTTCGAGAACGCGAGCGCGGTGCCCGGCCACCCGGTGCTCAGCCGCCGCGACCCGGACGGCGGCTGGACGGACGTGACGGCGGTTCAGTTCGCCGACCAGGTACTGGCCCTGGCGAAGGGCCTGATCGCCGAGGGCCTGATGCCGGGCGACCGGATCGCGATCATGGCCCGCACCACGTACGAGTGGACGCTGCTCGACTTCGCGGCCTGGGCGGCCGGCCTGGTCACGGTTCCCGTCTACCCCACCTCCTCGGTCTTCCAGACCCGCTGGATCCTCCAGGACTCCGGCGCGGTGGCCCTGGTGACGGAGACGGCCGGACAGGCGGCGTCCATCGGTCCGGAACGCAGCCTGCTGCCCGATCTGCGTCACCTGTGGGTGATGGAGAAGGGTCATGTCGAGCGCCTGGCCGAACTGGGTGACGCGGTACCGGACCAGGAGGTCTCCGTACGCCGGGGCATGCTCGGCCCGGACACGCTGGCCACGCTCATCTACACCTCGGGCACCACGGGCCGGCCCAAGGGCTGCACCCTGTCGCACGGCAACTTCCTGGCGGAGGTCGACAACGCGATCGAACTGCTCCACCCGGTGTTCAAGGCGAAGATCAACGGTGTTCCGTCCACGCTGTTGTTCCTGCCGTTGTCGCACGTCTTCGGTCGTATGGTGGCGGTCGCCTGCATCCGTGCGCGGGTGCGTCTCGGCCATGCGCCGAGCCTGCAGGCGCAGGATCTGATCGCCGACATGGCGAGCTTCAGGCCGACCTTCCTGCTGGCGATCCCGTACATGCTGGAGAAGGTCTTCAACAACGCGCGGGCGACGGCCGAACGAGGCGGCCGCGCGTCGCTGTTCGACCGCGCGGCGAGCGTGGCCCGTCGCTACGGCGAGGCACAGGAGGCCCGGCAGCACGGCACGGGTCGCGGCCCGAGCGCGGCCCTGAAGGCGGCCCGCGCCTTCCACGACCCGCTCGTCTACCGCCGCATCCGCAATGCCCTGGGCGGCCGGGTCCGCCATGTCATCTGCGGCGGCTCCCCCTTGGGCCGGGACCTGGCGGCGTTCTACGCGGGCGCGGGCATAGAGATCTACGAGGGGTACGGCCTGACGGAGACGACCGGTGCGGCCACGGTGACCCCTCCGCTCAAACCCCGTCTGGGCACGGTCGGTTGGCCACTGCCCGGCACAAAGGTGCGGATCGCCGCGGACGGTGAGGTGCTGGTCCTCGGCGGCCAGGTGTTCCGGGGCTACTGGGATCCCCATGCGGGCGGGGTGGTTCCCTCCACGCCGGACGGCTGGCTCCCGACGGGCGACATCGGGCGCCTGGACGACGACGGCTATCTGACGATCACCGGGCGGAAGAAGGAGATCCTGATCACCGCCGGGGGGAAGAACGTGGCTCCGGCGCCCCTGGAGAACTGGCTGCGGTCCCACCCGCTCATCTCCCAGTGCCTGGTTCTCGGCGACCGCCGCCCCTTCGTCAGCGCCCTGCTCACCCTGGACCCGGAGGGCATCGTCCACTGGCGCCAGATGAACGGCAAGCACCCGGTGCCGGCGGAACTGCTGGTGGACGACCCGGAGTTGCTCGCGGTGCTGCAGCGGGCGGTCGACGAGGCCAACAAGATGGTCTCCCGCCCCGAGTCCATCCGCCGCTTCGCCGTCCTCCCCGTGGACTTCACCGAACGGGCCGGCCACCTGACCCCGTCGATGAAACTGCGCCGCGCGGTGATCATGCGGGACTTCGCCGCGCAGGTGGACGAGCTGTACAGGTAGCGGTCCCGGCCGCACGGCCCGCGCCGCGCGGCGGTATCGGCCGACGGCCGATTCACCCGCTCGGCCGTAGTTCCGGCGGTCCGTTGCGTCTGCGTCCGGCCGGGGGGCCGCACGGCGGGCGGCGACCGGCTTCCGCAGTACCCCGAGTGACGTCGAAGCCGGGCCGTGGCCGAGGTGGACGCACCCGCCCGGAGCCCGCGCGTCGCCGTGCACGCCATCGGGGCGGTGCCGTGTCCGGCGCCGTCGACCGGCCCTGCCGACCTCCTCGCCTGCGGTGCCGTGAGCGGCAGGCCCGGATCGCACATGTGGAGGTATCCCGACAGCCGCGTCGCACGAAAGGGCGTATGCATGGAACAGCGGCGAAAGCGGCTGGAAAGGGAGTACTGCGCCATGACCTCAAGCGGCGAAGCAATCACCTGTCCGTTCGACTTCAGCACGGCACTGGAGTTCGATCCCACGCTCGCGGCGCTCATGGCTCGCGAATCCATCACCCGCATCCGGCTGCCGTACGGCGACGCCGACGCCTGGCTGGTCACCGGATTCGAGGGAGTGCGGCAGGTGACCACCGACCAGCGCTTCAGCCGCGCGGGGATCATGGGGTTCGACTATCCGCGGCTGACGCCGGAGCCCATCGTCTCCCCGGAGTCGATCAATGTGATGGACCCGCCGCACAGTACCCGGCTGCGCCGACTGGCGTCGCAGGCCTTCGCCAAGCGGCATGTGGAGCTGATGCGCCGGAAGATCGTCCGGCTCGCGGACACGCTGCTCGACGAGATGGCCGAACAGGGGCCGCCGGCGGATCTGGTCCAGCACCTGTCGAACCGGCTTCCCCAGCAGACGATCTACGACGTCCTCGGGATCCCCCGGGAGGACTGGCCCCGGATGCAGGAGTACGCCCACCAGCTGCTCGCCACGGGCCAGGACGGGCGCGAGACGGCCGCGAACGCCAAGGCCCGGTTGCGGGAGTACTTCGGCGAACTGATCCAGGAGCGGCGGCGCACCCCGGGCAAGGACCTGATCAGCGCGCTGGCCGCGGCCAAGGACGGCGAGGACGTGTTCGACGACCAGGAGCTGGCGGTCATGGCGCTGACGCTCGTGCTCAGCGGTCAGGACACCGCCACCTGCCAGATCAGCAACATCTCCTACCTCCTGCTGACCCGGCCCGAGCTGATGAAGCACCTCAGAAGCCGGCCCGAGACCCTGACGGACGTCCTGAACGAGATGCTCCGCATCATCCCGTTCCGCAAGGGGGTCGGCATTCCCCGGGTGGCCCTCGAGGACGTGGAGTTCGACGGCGTGCTCATCCGGGCGGGTGACTTCGTCCATGTGTCGTACCTGACCGCGAACCGGGACTCCGAGCGCTACCTGGATCCGGACGTGATCGATCCGGAGCGTCCGTCCGCGCCGCACATGACCTTCGGCTGGGGCGGGCACCGGTGCATCGCTGTCCCGCTCGCCATGGCGGAACTGGAGGTGGCCGTCGGGCGGCTGGTGGAACGGTTCCCGAACCTCCGGCTCGCGGTGCCGCCGGAGGACGTGCGCTGGGACACGGAGACGATCCGCCGCTTCCCGCTCGAGCTGCCCGTGACCTGGTGACTGCGCGGCACGGCCCTATCACGTGCTGCCCAGGGCTACCGACCGAAAAAGCAGGAGCCCCTTGCGCCGAGCGGCGCACGGGGCTCCTTGGGTACTGCTGTCCGTTCCGGATCGAAGCGATCGGACTCGATGAGCCGAAGGCCTGGAACCGAAGACCGAATCTCCGAGACCGGTGACTCAGATGGCGGTGACGTTCTCCGCCTGCGGGCCCTTCGGGCCCTGGGTCACGTCGAAGCTCACCTGCTGGTTCTCCTCAAGCGAGCGGAAGCCGTTCGCGTTGATCGCGGAGTAGTGGACGAAGACGTCGGGGCCGCCGCCTTCTTGGGCGATGAAGCCAAAGCCCTTTTCGGCGTTGAACCACTTCACGGTTCCGGTAGCCATAAGCCCTCCTTGGGCCCAAAGGGTTGCCCTGCTCCAGAACCTGCAAGTGTGAAAACTAAGCGCCGCACAACTGCACGTCTCTGAAAACGACGAGAGCCCGCGGTCACATGCTCCGCAGGCTCTGTACTGCAAGGAAACCAAACTGCAACTTGCGGCGAGCCTAGCACGGGGGCAGCCGAAAGCAACAGAGGTCAAGATCGCTTCACCCGAACGTTCCAGCGGGGTGGAGGGCGGATTGACGTCGCCGCATCACATGGTAGTCCCAAAGGTGGACAACAGCGGTCCAGGCGGTTCACGAGGCCCTTCGGGGACCCTGGGGCCGTCACGGTACCGCATGGGGTCTAGTCTCGCGATGTGGACAATTCTCGCACCCGGCCGCGCGTCGGCCACATCCAGTTCCTGAACTGCCTGCCCCTCTACTGGGGGCTCGCGAGAACCGGCACCCTTCTGGACTTCGAGCTGACCAAGGACACCCCCGAGAAGCTCAGCGAGCAGCTGGTGCGGGGTGACCTCGACATCGGGCCCGTCACCCTCGTCGAGTTCCTCAAGAACGCAGACGACCTGGTCGCCTTCCCCGACATCGCGGTCGGCTGCGACGGACCGGTGATGTCCTGCGTGATCGTCTCCCAGGTGCCCCTGGAGCAGCTGGACGGCGCCAGGGTCGCCCTCGGCTCCACCTCGCGGACCTCCGTACGCCTCGCCCAGCTCCTGCTCGCCGAGCGGTACGGGGTGACGCCGGACTACTACACCTGCCCGCCCGACCTCAGCCTGATGATGCAGGAGGCCGAAGCGGCGGTGCTGATCGGCGACGCCGCACTGCGCGCGAACCTCCACGACGGGCCGCGCTACGGCCTCGCCGTGCACGACCTCGGCACGCTGTGGAAGGAGTGGACGGGGCTGCCGTTCGTCTTCGCGGTGTGGGCCGCACGGCGCGACTACCTGGACCGGGAGCCCCTCATCACCCGCCAGGTCCACGAGGCCTTCCTCGCCTCCCGCAACCTCTCGCTGGACGAGGTCGGCAAGGTCGCGGAGCAGGCGGCCCGCTGGGAGTCCTTCGACGAGCGGGTCCTGGAGCAGTACTTCACGACGCTCGACTTCCGCTTCGGCGACGCCCAGCTGGCCGCCGTCGCCGAGTTCGCGCGGCGGGTCGGGCCGACGACCGGCTTCCCGCCGGACGTGAAGGTGAAGCTCCTCCAGCCGTAGGGAAGTTGTTCCTGGCTCCCGGGACGCAGGACACCGTCCGTACGCCCCCGGGGTCTACGCTGCTGGGAGTCGTACGGGGGAGGGGTGGAGGGCATGCAGCCTCTGGAGGCCGGGGAACCCGCCGTCGTGGGGCCCTACCGGCTGCTCGGCAGACTCGGCTCGGGCGGAATGGGCCGCGTCTACCTGGGGCGCAGCGCCGGCGGGCGCACGGTCGCGGTCAAGGTCGTGCATCCGCACTTCGCGCTGGACGAGGAGTTCCGTGCCCGGTTCCGCCGCGAGGTGGACGCCGCGCGGCGGGTCGGCGGTGCCTGGACGGCACCGGTCCTGGACGCGGACCCGGACGCGCCGGTGCCGTGGGTGGCCACCGGGTACGCGGCGGGTCCCTCCCTGACCTCGGCGGTGACGGACGCCGGCCCGCTGCCGCTCCCGGGGGTGCGGGCGCTGGGCGCGGGGCTCGCGGAGGCCCTCGTGGCGGTGCACGCGCTCGGCCTGGTCCACCGGGACGTGAAGCCTTCGAACGTCCTGCTGACCCTGGACGGCCCGGTCCTCATCGACTTCGGCATCGCGCGCGCCATCGACGGCACGGCGTCCATCACTTCCACGGGCGTCTCCATCGGCTCGCCCGGCTACATGTCGCCCGAGCAGATCCTCGGCAAGGGCGTCGCGGGAGCGGCGGACGTCTTCTCACTGGGCGCGGTACTGGCCTACGCGGCGACGGGGCGGCCGCCCTTCCCCGGTGACTCGTCCGCGGCACTGCTGTACAAGGTCGTCCACGAGGAGCCGCAACTCGACGGCCTCGACGACGAGTTGCGCGAACTGGTGGCCGTGTGCCTCGCCAAGGACCCGGCGGAGCGTCCCGCTCCTGCGGAGGTGGCCCGACACCTCGCCCCGCAGGGCGCGGCACGCCTGGTGTCCGGGGGCTGGCTGCCCGGCCCGCTGGTGGAACAGGTCAGCCGCAAGGCCGTGCAGTTGCTGAACCTGGAGGCGGAGGCGGCTCCTTCGGGGCCGGCCCGATCCGGTGGGGCACCGACGGCCGTGCCGTCGGCGGCCGGTGCACGCATGGACGTGGCCCCGGCCGGGTCCGAAGCGCCCGTGCCCGCGGGGGTCTTCGGCCCGCCGCCCGTGATGACCGCTTCCGGCGCGCCCTCCACCCACGTGCCACGGCCGGGCGTACGGCAGGAGCCGCAGGACGCCGTGCCCTCCGCCGCCGACGGCCCCGGGAGACTCTCCGTCAGCCTCGCCACCACCTCCGTGCCGGGAACCGGCGGTCGCGGCCGGCGCATGAGCTGCACCATCGCGCTGGCGGTCGCGGGCGCGCTGGCCGCGGTGACGGTCGGTTCGGCGTTTCTCCTCGGGATGTTCGACAAGGACGACACGGACAAGGACACCGCGGCCGGGGGCGCGCCCACCCATGGTTCGGCCACCCCGGGCACCGGCGGTTCCGGTGTGCCCGCCGCCTACCTCGGTTCATGGGAGGGCGCCGCGACGGCCCTCGGGGGCACCCTGCCCGCGGGCACCTTCCGCGTCACCATCGAACAGGCCGGGGTGGGTGAGGAGATCGGGCTCTTCCGGTCCACCGACCAACTCGGCGGCACCTGCGACGACGTACTCCTCCTCAAGCGGGTCACAGACCGTCAGCTCGTCGCCACGAGCGTGGCCAAGGAGTCCTCCAACCCGCCGACGTGCACCACCGGACGGCACGAGGTGCGGCTGACGCCGGCCGGCGCCGACCTCCAGTACGAGACGGACAACCCGGACGCCGGCAACCCGACCTCGCGCCTGGCGAAGGTCGGCTGACCCACGGTTCGCCGGAGTCGGGCGGGCTCCGGCGCTTACCCTGTCGGCGTGGATCTGGACCTCTGGGTGACCGTCGGCGCCGTGCTGTGGGGTGCGGCGGCCGGGGTCCTGGTGCCCCGGGTCGCCTACCGGCTCTCCGTCGAGCCCGAGCAGCCCTGGCGGGACCGGTGTCCCGACGGGCATCCGATCGGCGGCTGGGTCGGCCCGGCGCGGTGCGCGGACGGACGGCCGTACGGCCCCGGGACCGCGCTCGTGTGCGGGGCCACCGCGCTGGTCTGCGCGGTGCTCGCGCTCGCCACGGGTACGCGTCCCGAACTGCTCGTCTGGCTGCTGATCGCCCCCGTCGGCGTCCTGCTGACGATCGTGGACTTCCGGGTGCAGCGGCTGCCGGACGTCCTCACCCTGCCGCTGGCCGGACTCGCCCCGCTTCTGCTCGGTGCCGCCGCGGCCCTGCCCGAGCACGCGGGGAGGTGGCCCTCAGCGCTCCTCGGCGCGCTCGTGCTCGGCGTCGCGTACTTCCTGCTCTTCCTCGTCAACCCGAACGGCATGGGGTTCGGCGACGTCAAACTCGCGCCGGGGCTCGGGGCGGTGCTCGGCTGGTACGGCCTGCCCACCGTGGTGCTCGGGACGTTCGCCGGATTCCTCTTCGGCGGGCTGTACGGCCTCGGGCTCGTCCTCGCCCGCCGGGCCGGGCGCCGGACAGCGATCCCGTTCGGGCCGTTCCTCATCGCCGGTACCTTCGTCGGGCTGCTGATCGGGGCGTACGCGGCCTGACGCGGGGCCCGCGAAACCGCTGGCGTAGGCTGGTTCGGTCCGCCCACCCGTCTCCCACCACCCCCTTGCTTCGAATGGGCCTCGCGCCCGATTTCCTCACCCTTACGAAAGGGACGCCCGGTGACCGAGAAGGCCGACCTTCAGTCCGTCCTCGACCGCGCCGCCGCCGGTGGGCGGATCACTCCCGAAGAAGCGTTCGCCCTCTACCGCGACGCCCCGCTGCATGCGCTGGGTGCCGCGGCGGACGCCGTGCGCCGCCGCAAGTACGCCGGTATCGAGCACATCGCGACGTACATCATCGAGCGCAACATCAACTACACGAACGTCTGTGTGACGGCGTGCAGGTTCTGCGCCTTCTACGCGGCTCCCAAGGACACCGCCAAGGGCTGGAGCCGCGACCTCGACGACATCCTGCGCCGCTGCGCGGAGACCGTCGAGCTGGGCGGCACGCAGATCATGTTCCAGGGCGGACACCACCCGGACTACGGCGTCGAGTACTACGAGAAGCACTTCCGCGCCATCAAGGACGCCTTCCCGCAGCTGGTCATCCACAGCCTGGGGGCCTCCGAGGTCGAGCACATGGCGCGGATCTCCGGCGTCTCGGTGGAGGAGGCCATCACGCGCATCCACGCCGCCGGGCTGGACTCCTTCGCCGGTGCCGGTGCCGAACTCCTCCCCGAGCGGCCGCGCAAGGCGATCGCCCCGCTCAAGGAGAGCGGCGAGCGCTGGCTGGAGATCATGGAGACCGCGCACAACCTGGGCGTCGAGTCCACGTCCACCATGCTCATGGGCACCGGCGAGACCAACGCCGAGCGCATCGAGCACCTGCGGATGATCCGTGACGTGCAGGACCGCACGGGCGGTTTCCGGGCCTTCATCCCGTACACCTACCAGCCCGAGAACAACCATCTGAAGGGCCGCACCCAGGCCACCCTCTTCGAGTACCTGCGGATGATCGCGATCGCCCGCGTGTTCCTCGACAACGTCCAGCACATCCAGGGTTCGTGGCTGACCACCGGCAAGGAGGTCGGTCAGCTGTCCCTGCACTACGGCGCGGACGACCTCGGCTCGATCATGCTCGAGGAGAACGTGGTCTCGTCCGCGGGGGCCAAGCACCGGTCCAACCGGCTCGAGATCATCGACCTGATCCGCCGGGCAGGGCGCGTCCCGGCCCAGCGTTCGACGACGTACGAGCACCTCGCCGTCCACGACGACCCGGCGGACGACCCGGTCGACGAGCGCGTCATGTCCCATATCTCGTCGACGGCGATCGAGGGCGGAACCGCCCATCCCGAACTGAAGCTTCTCGCCTCCAACTAGCCCGCGCGTGCTGACGATCCATGCCGCCGGCCTCCTGATCACGGGGGACCGGCGGCCTCCCGTGCCCGGTGGCGCGGTGCTCGTCGACGGCAGACGCTGCGCGGGCGTCGGCGCGTACGAGGAACTGGCGGCGGCACACCCGACGGCCCGGGTGCGGCGCTGGCCGGGACTCCTCACGCCCGGGCTGCTGAATCCGTGCGGGCCCGAGCTGCTGGAGGCCGCATACCACCCCGATCCGCGCGAGGCCGACGAGCTGGGCACCGAGCCGATCACGGGTGGGGCCCTCGCGGCTCTGGCGGTCGGCGACACACGCTGGGGCGCGAGCGCGCGGCGCGGGGTGCAGCGGATGCTGGCGCACGGAACCGTCGCCGTGGCCGGCCGGCTGTCGCGGCCCGCCGTGGTGGACGCCGTGGACCGCGCGGGGCTGCGGCGGCAGGAGCGCTCGGAGCGTCCCGCGGGCCCGCCGTCCCTCGACCCGCTGGCCGGACGGAGCCCGGCGGAGGCGATGGCCTCGCCGCTTCCGCCCGAGGGCGTGGCGGACCGGGACGCGACGTTCGCCGTGTTCGACGTCCCGGACGAGGCCGCGCTGGCCGGGCGCGGAGCGGGGACCTGTGTGGCGACGGTCCTCGCAGGGCGGCTCGTGTACCGGCGCCGCTGACGGGCCGGCCCGTCAGCGGCGCCGGGCGAGGTGTCCGAACCCCGCTTCGCCCCCGTGCCGTTGACCGCCGAGCCGCGGTTCGAACGGCTCGCCGGCCGCCGCCCCGCGGGCGCGACGCAGTCGCCGGAGCGGGCCGGACCTCCTGCACGGGCCGGGACAGGTGCAGCACGTGGTGCCGTGCACGTCCCCCGGCGCCCTCTTCGACGGGTTCGGTCATGCCACCGGACCGGGATGCCCGGTGTACGGGCCGGGTGCCTCGGGCCCGGCCACCCCGTACTGCCACAATGGAGACCGTGACCCGCGCATCCCTGGACAAGCAGCCGCACGAAGTCGCCTCGATGTTCGACGACGTGGCGGAACGGTACGACCTGACGAACGACCTGCTGTCGCTCGGACAGGACCGGGTCTGGCGCAAGGAGGTCGCGAGGGCCGTGGACGCGCGCCCCGCGCAGAAGGTCCTGGACCTCGCCGCCGGTACGGCGACGTCGTCCCTTCCCTTCACGCGCACGGGAGCGTACGTCGTCCCCTGCGACTTCTCGCTCGGGATGCTCCAGGTCGGCAAGAAGCGGCTTCCCTGGATGCCGTTCACGGCCGGCGACGCGACACGGCTGCCGTTCAAGGACGACGTCTTCGACGCGGTGACGATCTCCTTCGGACTGCGGAACGTGCAGGACACGGAAGCGGCGCTGCGCGAGCTCCACCGGGTGACCAAGCCCGGCGGGCGGGTCGTGATCTGCGAGTTCTCACACCCGACCTGGGCCCCCTTCCGCACGGTCTACACCGAGTACCTGATGCGCGCGCTTCCGCCGGTGGCCCGGGCGGTGTCGTCCAACCCCGATGCGTACGTCTACCTCGCCGAGTCCATCCGCGCCTGGCCCGACCAGCCAGCCCTGGCCGAGCGGCTGCGCACGGCGGGCTGGTCGTCGGTGGCGTGGCGGAACCTCACGGGCGGGATCGTGGCGCTGCACCGCGGCTTCAAGGAGATCTGAGACTCCCCGCGCCGAGAACCCCGGATCCGACCTCGCGCAGGGCGGCGTCAGGTCACCTGAGCACCTCGAAGGCACTGCCCGGCTCGTCGAGTTCACGGCGCAGTCCGCCCGGTGGCGGAATGGGCAGCCGTGGCTCGCGGACCCCGGCGCCCCCGCCGCCCTCACCCTCGCCGAGGTCGAACCACACGGTGACCACCGCACCGCGCGGAACCTCGGCACCGGGCAAGGGGTACTGACGGACGACGTAGTCGACGACGATGAGATGGAATTCCGGCCGATCGGGTGCGGCCAGCAGCACGCCCTGCTTCGCGGCGGCCTCGCGCGCGTCCATCGCCATCAGGCCGACCAGCCGCGGCACACGCACTTCGGGCGTTTCGTGTGGTTTGGGTGTTATGCGCACAGATGTCACCCCCAGCGGTACTGGAAGGGTAACCGGCCGAGGGTGCCACCCGGAAGCGCCACGTGCCTTTCTGCAACAGTCGACTACCGAACGTCACAGATCGAGTCGGTAGCAGTGCGCCGGTCCGCCCAGGGTGGGGTGCGTGAACACCTCGGCCAGCTCCATGCCCAGGCGCCGGGTCACCGCGACGGACCGCTCGTTGGCGGGCAGGACCATCGCCACGACCCGGGGCACGCCCGCCGCCCGCAGGCGCTCCAGCGTGGCGTGCGCCGCCGCGGTGGCATAGCCCCTGCCCCAGTGGGCCCGCCCGAGCCGCCAGCCGATCTCGATCTCGCCCTCCGGGCCCCACCCGCCGGGCCACGGCTGCGCGCCCGTGAAACCGATGACCTCGCCCGAGTCGTCGAGCATGGTCCACAGGCAGAAGCCGCGCTCGGCGTCGTGTCTGCGCTGGCGTGCGGTCAGCTCCTCGTACACGGACAGCTCGGCGGCCCGGCCGCCGTGGAACTTCATGACCTCGGGGTCGTCGAAGACCCTGTGCCAGGCGAAGGCGTCCTCGTCGCTGGGAACGCGGAGCAGCACGTCGGGGAGAGCTCGGTTCACGGAGGGCAGCCCTTCAGCCGGGGGATCGATACCGCTGAATAGACTGCCCATGTCCCGTGCCCGTCAGCACACCGTTTTCGCCGATGATGTCGGCGCATTCGCCGCTGCCGGTGCGCGAGTCGCCGTTGCCGTCGTCGAGCCTTGGGGAGACCCGCCGTGACCGAGCCCCAGCCCCTTACCGAACACACCGCCGATGTGATCGTCGTCGGGGCCGGACCAGCCGGTTCCACCACCGCCTACTACCTGGCGAAGGCCGGGCTCGACGTCCTGCTGCTGGAGAAGACCGCGTTCCCGCGCGAGAAGGTGTGCGGCGACGGCCTCACGCCCCGTGCCACCAAGCAGCTCGTGGCGATGGGCATCGACATCTCCGAGGAGGCCGGCTGGCTGCGCAACAAGGGCCTGCGCATCATCGGCGGCGGGGTGCGGCTCCAGCTGGACTGGCCCGACCTCGCCTCGTACCCGAACTACGGTCTGGTCCGCAAGCGCGACGATTTCGACGAGCAACTGGCGCGACAGGCGCAGAAGGCCGGCGCGCGCTTGTACGAGCGGTGCAACGTGGGCGCGCCCGTCGTCGACGACCGCACCGGCCGTATCACCGGCGTGCATGCCAAGCTGGGCGAGGACAAGCGCGAGGTGACCTTCCACGCCCCGCTGGTGGTGGCCGCCGACGGCAACTCCACGCGCCTGTCGCTGGCGATGGGCCTGCACCGCCGTGAGGACCGCCCCATGGGCGTCGCGGTGCGCACCTACTTCACCTCCCCCCGCCACGACGACGACTACCTGGAGTCCTGGCTTGAGCTCTGGGACCGGCGCGGCGGCCAGGAGCGGCTCCTGCCGGGCTACGGCTGGATCTTCGGCATGGGCGACGGCACCTCGAACGTCGGCCTGGGCGTCCTGAACACCTCCGCCGCCTTCAAGGAGCTGGACTGGCGCGAGGTGCTGAAGGCCTGGTGCGCCTCGATGCCCGAGGACTGGGGCTACACCCCCGAGAACATGACGGGCCCGATCCGCGGCGCGGCCCTCCCCATGGCCTTCAACCGCCAGCCGCACTACACCAAGGGCCTGTTGCTCGTCGGCGACGCGGGCGGCCTGGTGAACCCCTTCAACGGCGAGGGCATCGCGTACGCCATGGAGTCGGGCCAGATCGCGGCGGACGTCATCGTCCAGGCCCTGGCCCGCGCGACCCCCGCCCAGCGCGAGATGGCCCTGCAGAACTACCCGAAGATCCTCAAGGACACCTACGGCGGTTACTACACGCTGGGCCGCGCCTTTGTGAAGCTGATCGGCAACCCGAAGGTGATGAAGGTCGCGGCACAGCGGGGCCTGACCCATCCGCTGCTGATGAAGTTCACGCTGAAGCTCCTCGCCAACCTGACCGACCCGACCGGCGGCGACGCGATGGACCGGGTCATCAACGGTCTGTCGAAGGTGGCTCCGAAGGCCTGACCCCGCGGTACGGGGGGTGCCGGACGGCCATGGGAACCGGTCCGGCACCCGTCGTCACGCCTGTGTTCCCTTTCGGGTGAATCCTGCACGGTTGTGAGGATGCGGTGGGTGACCCGACCGGGCCCTGTCGTCGTGGTGCCCGCCCTCCCTACCCTCCCGTATCCATGACAACAGAACACCAGGGAACGACCCGCAGACGGTTCCTGGCGGGCGCCGGGAGTGCGGTGGGGGCCTTCGCGTTATGGCCGGACACCGCCGCCGCCTCCACCGGCCGGCAGGTCGCCGTCCTCGGCGGCGGCGTCTCCGGACTCAGCGCCGCCCAGGAACTCGCCGAACGCGGCTACACCGTGACCGTCTACGAGTACTACGACGTGCTCGGCGGCAAGGCCCGCTCGATGGACGTCCCCGGAACGGGCACGGGCGGTCGCAGACCGCTGCCCGGCGAACACGGCTTCCGCTTCTTCCCGGGCTTCTACCGGAACCTGCCGGACACCCTGCGCCGCATCCCCTTCCCCGGCAACGCGAACGGTGTCCACGACAACCTCCGCGGCGGCACCGAGGCGCTCTTCGCCCGCGAGGCGGGCCGTCCGGATCTCCACTTCCCGCTGCGGCGGGTCACCACGCCGCCCGCGCCGGGCGACATCACGCCGTCGTGGCTCCGCGACCAGATCCTCTCCGTCCTCGACCTGGGCAGCCGGCTGCCCGCGGACGAGGCCGCCTACTTCGCCGACCGCGTCCTCGTCCACCTCACCAGCTGTGACGCGCGCCGGGAGGACCAGTGGGAGAAGACCACCTGGTGGGACTTCATCCGCGCCGAGCGGATGAGCGAGGAGTACGGCACCCTCCTCGGCGTCGGACAGACGCGCAACCTCGTCGCCACCCGTGCCGAGATCGCCTCCACCCGTACCGTCGGCCGCGTCATCATCGAGGCGCTGCTGCTGTGGGGTCTGCTCGGCCGGGGCATGGACGGCGACGCGGACATCGACCGGGTGCTCGACGCCCCGACGAGCGAGGCGTGGATCGACCCCTGGTCCGCGCACCTGCGCTCGCTGGGCGTCGGGTTCGTGCTCGGCACGGAGGTGCGGGAGGTGCTGTACGAGGGCGGGCAGGTCAGCGGTGTCAGGGTCGCGGCCCGTGACGGCGGCGGCGAACGCACCGTCACGGCCGACCGCTACGTCTCGGCCATGCCCGTGGAGCACGCCCGGCGCACCTGGGGTGCCGCCCTGCGCGCGGCCGACCCGCAGCTCGCCCGGTGCGACGCGCTGCAGACGGACTGGATGACCGGTGTGCAGTTCTACCTGCGCACGCCGACGCCCGTCGTCCATGGGCACATCAACTGCCTCGACTCACCCTGGTCGGTGACGGGGATCGGGCAGGCGCAGTTCTGGGACGTCCGGAACTTCTCGGAGGACTACGGCGACGGGCGCGCCCACGACTGCCTGTCCGTGATCGTCTCGGAGTGGGACAAGCCGGGCATCCTGTACGGCAAGAAGGCCCGTGAGTGCACACGCGAGGAGATCGTCGAGGAGTGCTGGGCGCAGCTGAAGGACGCGCTGAACGACTCGGGCAAGACGGTGCTGACGGACGCCGACCGGCTCGGCTGGTTCATGGATCCGGCCGTGACGGGGCTCGGCGGCCCCGATCCGCAGAACCGCGAGCCACTCCTGATCCATCCCACGGGCACGCTCTACAACCGCCCGTCGGCGAGGACCGCCGTGCCGAACTTCTTCCTCGCCGGCGACTACGTCCGCACCGATGTGGACCTGGCGACGATGGAAGGCGCCAACGAGTCGGCGCGCCGCGCCGTCAACGCGCTGCTCGACCGGGACGGTTCCGAGGCGGAACGGTGCCGGATCTGGGAGCTGTACCGACCGCCGGAGATGGAGCCCCTCAAGCGCGTCGACGAGGTGCGCTACCGGCTCGGCCTGCCGAACACCTTCGACCTCGGATGAGGAGGAGGGCCGCTGCCCCCGAGCGGCTGCGGCCCTTCACTCCCCACGACTTCCCGGCAGCTCGTTCAGAGCACCCGGACCGCGCCGGACGGCGGGTCGTACGACAGCGGCTTCTCCACCACACCGGTGGAGGGGTTCTGCGCGCCGACGAACATGCCGTCGCCGACGTACACGCCGACGTGGTACGCGCTGCCCGCACCGCCCCAGTAGAGGATGTCGCCCGGCTGCAGATTGCTGAGCGAGACCTGGGTGCCGGCGGTCGACTGGCCCTGGGAGACGCGCGGGAGGCTGACGCCGACCTGCTTGAACGCGGCCTGCACGAGACCGGAGCAGTCCCACGAGTTGGGGCCGGTGCCGCCCATGACGTACGAGTCGCCGATCTGCGCCTTGACGAAGGCGATGACCGCGGCGGCCGAACCGGTCGCCGTGGAGGTGCTCGTCGCGGTGCTGTTCGACGCGGCGGTGAGGACGGTGCGCTCGGCGCTGCGCGAGGCGGCGGCCGCCGCGGACTTGCGCGCGGCCTCGGCCTTGCGCTTGGCCTCCGCGGCCTTCTTCTTGGCCTCGGCGAGGTCCGCCTTTGCCTGCTTTGCGGCCTTTGCGGCGGCCGCATCACGCTCGGCCTGCAACTGGTAGTTGGCCGCGGCCTGCTGGGTGGCGGCCGCGGACTGCGCGACCTGCTGGGCCAGGTCGCTGGTCAGGGTGGGCAGTTCGAGCGTCTGCGTCACCGGCTCGGCGGCGTTCGCCGTGGCCGAAGCTCCGGCGGCGGCCAGACCGAGGACGCCCCCGGCAACCCCGGCCCGCATCGCGATCGTCGACGCGCTGCGGTTGCGGGACTTCCGGTGGCTGCGTATGTGAGCGGTGTGGGACATGAGTACAAGCGGTATCAGGGGCTCCTCCATACCTTCAAGAAACGTGTGGTGCGCCACAGTTGTTCAATCGACACCTCAAATATCCTTCGCGTCAATCCTTATTGACGCCGTAACGGACATTGTGGACAGTGGTGATCAAGCCTGTGATCACGGCCTTTCGTCGTTACGTCCGGATTGCTCTGCGCCTACCATCGGTCGGCCCGGGTGGCCAAGCCCCGCTTATCGGATCATCTGCCGATGTGGTGCAGGTCACGGAACGGTCACCGCTGCGGCGGCGTCCCGTGCGCGAGGGGTGCCCTCCGCGTCCATCCACATGCGCACCACCCCGTTCCCCTCGAGGTCTGCCCCCGGCTCGTGAACGCGTGCACACGTCCACATCCGTCCACACGCCTCCCACTGACGTGTGAACGGAGTCCACTATCAAGGGATCGTGCCCAGGGCGAATTTGCTTCGAGCGACTCCCGTTTGATAGTGCGAGACGGCTCCGACCAGCGACGACGAGCGAAAATGTCACCTCTTGGTGATCGCTCGACTGCTTCGCGTACGAAGATCACCGCTCATCCGACTTCATGATCCTTCGCCTGGTGGTGGAGATCACAAAGTACGTGATGACCCCCGTGTCGCAGATCACATACCGGCGGGCATAAGATGCGGGGCAGTTGGGCTTGTGACCTGCTTCACATGTACGCGATCTTCGCTGGGGCGAGTGGGGTTCGTGGGACAGGTGGGGTGGCCGTGAACCCGGCACAACCGCCAGCAGTCAGTGCCGACTGAGAGGAGCGAGGAGCGGTGAACGCGTATGCGCCCATCCTCGTACTGGGAGCCCTCGGGGCAGGCTTTGCGATCTTCTCCGTGGTCATGGCCACGCTGATCGGTCCGAAGCGGTACAACCGCGCCAAGCTCGAGGCGTACGAGTGCGGTATCGAACCGACCCCCACGCCGGCCGGTGGCGGGCGCTTCCCGATCAAGTACTACCTGACGGCGATGCTCTTCATCGTCTTCGACATCGAGATCGTCTTCCTCTATCCGTGGGCCGTCACCTTCGACGCCCTCGGCGTTTTCGGGCTCGTGGAGATGCTGCTCTTCGTGCTCACCGTCTTCGTCGCGTACGCGTACGTATGGCGGCGCGGCGGCCTGGAATGGGACTGAGGGGCCATTAGTCATGGGACTCGAAGAAAAGCTGCCGAGCGGTTTCCTTCTCACCACCGTCGAGCAGGCCGCGGGCTGGGTGCGCAAGGCGTCGGTCTTCCCCGCCACCTTCGGCCTCGCCTGCTGTGCCATCGAGATGATGACCACCGGCGCGGGCCGCTACGACCTGGCGCGCTTCGGCATGGAGGTCTTCCGCGGCTCGCCCCGGCAGGCGGACCTGATGATCGTCGCGGGCCGTGTCAGCCAGAAGATGGCGCCGGTCCTCCGGCAGGTCTACGACCAGATGCCGAGCCCCAAGTGGGTGATCTCCATGGGGGTCTGCGCCTCCTCGGGCGGCATGTTCAACAACTACGCGATCGTCCAGGGCGTGGATCACATCGTCCCCGTCGACATCTATCTGCCGGGCTGTCCGCCGCGGCCCGAGATGCTGATGGACGCGATCCTCAAGCTCCACCACAAGATCCAGACCTCGAAGCTCGGCGTCAACGCCGAGGAGGCGGCCCGTGAGGCGGAGGAAGCGGCGCTCAAGGCACTCCCGACGATCGAGATGAAGGGGCTGCTGCGATGAGCGATGCGAAGAGCAACGGCGCGAACACGCCGGGCGACGGCGCGAACGGCAACGGCGTCAACCCCGAGAAGGACCTCGGCGCCGCGAACCTGCCGGGGATGCGCGGCGACCACGGCGAGGAGATCCGCGTCCAGCGGGGCATGTTCGGCGCCAACAACGGCGGAGACACCTCCGGATACGGTGGCCTGGTCCGCTCCGTCCGTCTCCCCGGCGCCGCGACGCGGCCCTACGGAGGCTGGTTCGACGAGGTCGCCGACGAACTCGAGGGCGCACTCGAGGAGCAGGGCCTCGTCCCCGGCAACGCCATCGAGAAGACCGTCGTCGACCGGGGCGAGGTGACCTTCCACATCGAACGCGAGTACCTGGTCGCCGTCGCCCAGACCCTGCGTGACGACCCGGCGCTCCGCTTCGAACTGTGCACGGGCGTGAGCGGAGTGCACTATCCCGGCGACAAGGGCCGCGAACTGCACGCCGTCTACCACCTGCGCTCGATCACCCACAACCGGCTGATCCGCCTGGAGGTCAGCGCGCCCGACGCCGACCCGCACGTCCCGTCGCTCGTCCCCGTCTATCCCACGAACGACTGGCACGAGCGCGAGACGTACGACTTCTTCGGCCTGATCTTCGACGGCCACCCGGCGCTGACGCGGATCATGATGCCCGACGACTGGCAGGGGTTCCCGCAGCGCAAGGACTATCCCCTCGGCGGAATCCCCGTCGAGTACAAGGGCGCCCAGATCCCGGCTCCGGACCAGCGGAGGTCGTACTCATGAGCACGCAGACTCCGTCCTCCGCCTCCGCGCGCGAGACGACCGAAGGCACCGTCTACACGGTCACCGGCGGCGACTGGGACGAGGTCGTCCAGTCCGCGGCCCGCGCCGACGACGAACGCCTCATCGTCAACATGGGCCCGCAGCACCCGTCCACGCACGGCGTGCTCCGGCTCATCCTGGAGATCGAGGGCGAGACCGTCACCGAGGCCCGCTGCGGCATCGGCTATCTCCACACCGGTATCGAGAAGAACCTCGAGTACCGCACGTGGACGCAGGGCACCACGTTCGTGACGCGCATGGACTACCTCACGCCGTTCTTCAACGAGACGGCGTACTGTCTCGCGGTCGAGAAGCTCCTCGGCATCGAGGACGAGGTACCGGACCGCGCCACGATCATCCGAGTGCTCCTGATGGAGCTCAACCGGTTGTCCTCCCACCTGGTGTGCATCGCCACCGGGGGCATGGAGCTCGGCGCCACCACGATCATGATCTACGGCTTCCGTGACCGGGAACTGATCCTCGACATCTACGAGCTGATCACCGGTCTGCGGATGAACCACGCCTATATCCGCCCGGGCGGACTCGCCCAGGACCTGCCGCCGGGCGCGGTGGACCAGATCCGCGAGTTCGTGAAGAAGATGAAGAAGAACCTCCCGGAGTACGACAAACTCGCCACCGGGAACCCCATCTTCAAGGCGCGTATGCAGGACATCGGCTATCTCGATCTGGCCGGCTGCATGGCCCTCGGCGCCACCGGCCCGATCCTGCGCTCCGCCGGGCTGCCGCACGACCTGCGCAAGGCCCAGCCCTACTGCGGTTACGAGACCTACGACTTCGAGATCCCGACCGCGGACACCAGCGACGCCTACGGCCGTTTCCTCGTCCGTCTCGAGGAGATGCGCCAGTCGCTCGCGATCGTCGAGCAGTGCCTTGACCGGCTGCAGCCCGGACCGGTCATGGTCGCCGACAAGAAGATCGCCTGGCCCGCGCAGCTGGCCCTCGGGCCGGACGGGCTCGGCAACTCCCTCGACCACATCAAGAAGATCATGGGCACCTCCATGGAGGCCCTGATCCACCACTTCAAGCTGGTGACCGAGGGATTCCGGGTCCCGCCGGGACAGGCGTACGCGGCGGTCGAGTCGCCCAAGGGCGAACTCGGGGTGCACGTCGTGTCCGACGGCGGCACCCGCCCCTACCGGGTCCACTTCCGGGACCCGTCCTTCACCAACCTGCAGGCCATGGCGGCGATGTGCGAGGGCGGCCAGGTCGCCGACGTGATCGTCGCCGTCGCGTCCATCGACCCCGTGATGGGAGGCGTCGACCGGTGACCACCAGTTCCTCGGAGCGCGGCATCAGCCTCGGGATGCCCGAGCTGCCCGCGCCCGACTACCCGGACGACGTGCGGGCCCGGCTCGAGCGGGACGCGCGCGACATCGTCGAGCGCTACCCGGACTCGCGCTCCGCCCTGCTGCCGATGCTGCACCTCGTGCAGTCGGAGGAGGGGCATGTCACACGCACCGGAATGCAGTTCTGCGCGGACATGCTCGGCCTGACCACGGCCGAGGTCACCGCGGTCGCGACCTTCTACACCATGTACCGGCGCAGGCCCTCCGGGGACTACCAGGTGGGTGTCTGCACCAACACGCTGTGCGCCGTGATGGGCGGTGACGCGATCTTCTCCGCCCTCCAGGAGCACCTGGGCGTCGGCAACGGCGAGACCACCGGCGACGGCAAGGTCACCCTGGAGCACATCGAGTGCAACGCGGCCTGCGACTACGCGCCGGTCGTGATGGTCAACTGGGAGTTCTTCGACAACCAGACCCCCGAGAGCGCCAGGAGCCTCGTCGACGACCTGCGGGCGGGACGGCAGGTCGAACCCACCCGCGGCGCGCCCCTGTGCACCTTCAAGGAGACCGCCCGGATGCTGGCCGGTTTCCCCGACGAACGGCAGGGTGCCGTCGACGCGAGCGGCGGCGCGGGCCCCGCCTCGCTGGTCGGGCTCCGGCTGTCCAAGGGCGAGACCCCCACCGCGCGCGTGGTGCACCCGCGCGACGGCGGACCGCACGACGAGCCGCGACCGGGGTCCGTGCACGAGCCGTCTCCGGCCGAGCACCTCGGCTCGCACGACGCGCCGCAGGACACATCGGCCTCCGACCCGGCCCACCCGGCGGGTCCCGTCACGGAGGAGGGGGAGTGATGACAGTGACCACCGAGGACGGGGGGACCGCCCGCCCGGGCAAGTTCGAGGGCGGGGGAGAGGTCAGCCCCGAGAAGCTGCTGTCGCCCGTTCTGTCCGCCTTCTGGGACGAGGAGAAGCCCTGGACGCTGGACGTCTACCGGAGGCACGAAGGGTACGAAG
This sequence comes from Streptomyces sp. HUAS TT11, assembly GCF_051553595.1. Classification (NCBI taxonomy): domain Bacteria; kingdom Bacillati; phylum Actinomycetota; class Actinomycetes; order Kitasatosporales; family Streptomycetaceae; genus Streptomyces; species Streptomyces sp. HUAS TT11. Next base: position 4,106,749 of record NZ_CP196184.1, on the reverse strand, counting down.
GGCTGCGCAAGGCCCTCGCCATGTCGCCGGACGACGTGATCGCGTACGTCAAGGACTCGGGGCTGCGCGGGCGCGGCGGCGCAGGCTTCCCGACGGGGATGAAGTGGCAGTTCATCCCCCAGGGAGACGGCAAGCCCCACTACCTGGTCGTCAACGCCGACGAATCGGAGCCCGGGACCTGCAAGGACATCCCGCTCCTGTTCGCCAACCCGCACAGTCTCATCGAGGGCATCGTCATCGCGTGCTACGCGATCCGGTCGTCGCACGCCTTCATCTATCTGCGCGGCGAAGTCGTCCCCGTGCTGCGGCGGTTGCACGCTGCCGTGGCGGAGGCCTACGCGGCGGGCTACCTCGGCAAGGACATCCAGGGCAGCGGACTCGACCTCGAACTCACCGTGCACGCGGGCGCCGGCGCGTACATCTGCGGTGAGGAGACCGCACTGCTCGACTCGCTCGAAGGCCGCAGGGGCCAGCCACGACTGCGTCCTCCCTTCCCCGCGGTCGCGGGCCTCTACGCGTGCCCGACCGTGGTGAACAACGTCGAGTCGATCGCATCCGTTCCCGCGATCCTGCACCGGGGCAAGGAGTGGTTCCGCTCGATGGGCAGCGAGAAGTCCCCGGGCTTCACGCTCTACTCGCTCAGCGGCCATGTCACGAACCCGGGCCAGTACGAGGCCCCGCTCGGCGTCACCCTGCGCCAGCTGCTCGACATGAGCGGCGGGATGCGGGCCGGCCACCGCCTCAAGTTCTGGACACCGGGCGGTTCCTCGACCCCCATGTTCACCGACGAGCACCTCGACGTCCCGCTCGACTACGAGGGCGTCGGCGCCGCCGGTTCCATGCTCGGCACCAAGGCCCTGCAGTGCTTCGACGAGACGACCTGCGTGGTCCGCGCCGTCACCCGCTGGACCGAGTTCTACGCCCACGAGTCCTGCGGCAAGTGCACACCCTGCCGCGAAGGCACCTACTGGCTCGTCCAGTTGCTGCGCGACATCGAGGCGGGCAAGGGGAGCATGTCCGACCTCGACAAGCTCGCCGACATCGCCGACAACATCAACGGCAAGTCCTTCTGCGCCCTCGGCGACGGCGCCGCCTCGCCGATCTTCTCCTCCCTCAAGTACTTCCGCGAGGAGTACGAGGAGCACATCACGGGCCGGGGCTGCCCCTTCGACCCGGCCAAGTCCACGGCCTGGGCTGACAAGCCCACGGAGGTGACCGCATGACCGTGACCACCAGCGCTCCCTCGGGAGGGGGAGAAGCGGCGGTCCCGCCGGAGGACCTCGTGACGCTGACGATCGACGGCATCGAGATCAGCGTGCCTAAGGGCACCCTGGTCATCCGCGCCGCCGAGCAGCTCGGCATCGAGGTGCCCCGCTTCTGCGACCATCCCCTCCTCGACCCGGTCGGCGCCTGCCGCCAGTGCATCGTCGAGGTCGAGGGCCAGCGCAAGCCCATGGCCTCCTGCACGATCACCTGCACGGACGGGATGGTCGTGAAGACCCATCTCACGTCGCCGGTCGCCGAGAAGGCCCAGAAGGGTGTGATGGAGCTCCTGCTCATCAACCACCCCCTGGACTGCCCGGTCTGCGACAAGGGCGGCGAGTGCCCGCTGCAGAACCAGGCGATGTCGCACGGCAGCGCCGAGTCCCGCTTCGAGGGCAGGAAGCGCACCTACGAGAAGCCCGTCCCGATCTCCACCCAGGTGCTGCTGGACCGGGAGCGGTGCGTTCTGTGCGCCCGCTGCACCCGGTTCTCCAACCAGATCGCGGGCGACCCGATGATCGAGCTGCTCGAACGGGGCGCGCTCCAGCAGGTCGGCACCGGCGAGGGCGACCCCTTCGAGTCGTACTTCTCCGGGAACACCATCCAGATCTGCCCGGTGGGCGCGCTCACGTCGGCGGCGTACCGGTTCCGCTCCCGGCCCTTCGACCTGGTCTCGTCGCCGTCCGTGTGCGAGCACTGCTCCGGCGGCTGCGCGACCCGGACGGACCACCGCCGCGGCAAGGTCATGCGGCGCCTCGCGGCGAACGACCCCGAGGTCAACGAGGAGTGGATCTGCGACAAGGGGCGGTTCGGCTTCCGGTACGCGCAGATGAGGGACCGGCTGCAGACGCCGCTGGTGCGGGGCGAGTCGGGTGAACTGGAGCCTTCGTCCTGGCCCGAGGCGCTGGAGGCGGCGGCCCGGGGTCTGCTGGCCGCGCGGGGCCGGGCCGGAGTGCTGACCGGCGGCCGGCTCACCGTCGAGGACGCCTACGCGTACAGCAAGTTCGCGCGGGTGGCCCTCGAGACGAACGACATCGACTTCCGCGCGCGGGTGCACAGCGCCGAGGAGGCCGACTTCCTGGCCGCCCGGATCGCCGGACGCGGTCGCGACCTGGACGGCACGGGGGTCACGTACACCTCCCTCGAGAAGGCGCCCGCCGTCCTGCTCGTCGGGTTCGAGTCGGAGGAGGAGGCGCCCGGCGTCTTCCTGCGGCTGCGCAAGGCCTGGCGCGGGCACGGGCAGCAGGTCTTCTCGCTCGCCACGCACGCCACCAGGGGCCTGGAGAAGGCGGGCGGCACGCTGCTGCCCGCCGCGCCCGGTACCGAGACCGAGTGGCTGGACGCGCTGGCCGGCAAGGTCGGTCTGGAGGAGGACGGCGTACGCGCCGCCGAGGCCCTGCGCACCGAGGGCGCGGTGATCGTCGTCGGCGAGCGCCTCGCCGGTGTGGCGGGCGGACTGACCGCCGCCGTCCGCACCGCGGCCGCGACCGGAGCCGACCTGGTGTGGATCCCGCGCCGGGCCGGGGAGCGCGGCGCCGTCGAGGTGGGCGCGCTTCCGTCGCTGCTGCCGGGCGGACGCCCGGCCACCGACCCGCGTGCGCGGGAGGAGGTCGCGGCCGCCTGGGGCGTCGCCGAACTCCCGCACCGCTACGGCCGGGACACGGGCCGGATCATCGAGGCCGCGGCCACCGGCGAGCTGGGGGCCCTCGTGGTCGCCGGTGTCGAGGTCGCCGACCTGCCCGACCCGGCACGCGCGCGTGAGGCGCTCTCCGCGGTGGACTTCCTGGTCTCGCTCGAACTGCGCCCCGGTGAGGTCACCGAGCGCGCGGACGTGGTGCTGCCCGTCGCGGCGGTCGCCGAGAAGGCGGGGACCTTCCTCAACTGGGAGGGCCGCGCCCGCTTGTTCGACGCCGCGCTCAAGCCCGACCAGATGTCCCGCCGCCTGGCACCCACCGATGTGCGTGTGCTCCAGATGCTCTCCGACGCCATGGACGTCCACCTGGGGCTTCCGGATCTGCACACGCTGCGTACGGAGCTGGACCGGCTCGGGGCGTGGGACGGCCCCCGCGCGGACAACCCCCTGGAGATCGGCGGGCAATTGGCGCGACCCGCCGCCGGGGAGGCCGTGCTCGCCGGCCACCGGCTGCTGCTCGACCAGGGCCGCCTTCAGGAAGGCGACGACGCCCTCGCCGGCACACGGCACGCGGCACGCGCGCGTGTGTCCGCGGCCACGGCCGCCGAGGCGGGCATCAAGGACGGCGACCTCCTGGCCGTGACCGGCCCCGCAGGGACCGTGGAACTCCCGCTGCAGATCACCGAGATGCCCGACCGGGTCGTCTGGCTTCCGCTGAACTCCACGGGCGGCGGCGTCGGCTCCGACACCGGGGCGCTGCCCGGCACCCTCGTCCACATCGGCCCGGCGACGGTTTCCGCCGACGCTCCCAAGGAGGTGGAGGCATGAGCCCGTACCTCGCCGCTGAAGACCTCTCCATGTTCGGCCACGACCCGTGGTGGCTGGTCGTCATCAAGGCGGTCTTCTGCTTCGCCTTCCTGATGGTGACCGTGCTGTTCTCCATCGTCTGGGAGCGCAAGGTCGTCGCCTGGATGCAGCTGCGCATCGGCCCCAACCGGCACGGCCCCTGGGGCATGCTCCAGTCGCTCGCCGACGGCGTGAAGCTGATGCTGAAGGAAGACGTCATCGTCAAACGCGCGGACAAGGTGGTCTACGTCCTCGCGCCGATCGTCGCGGCCATCCCGGCCTTCATGGCGATCGCGGTGATCCCCTTCGGGCCCTCGGGCAACGAGATCTCGATCTTCGGCCATCGCACCGCGATGCAGCTGACCGACCTGCCGATCGCGATGCTCTACATCCTCGCGGTCGCCTCGGTCGGCATCTACGGCATCGTGCTTGCGGGCTGGAGTTCCGGATCCACCTACCCGCTCCTCGGCGGGCTGCGCTCCTGCGCCCAGATGATCTCCTACGAGATCGCCATGGGTGCCGCCTTCGCCTCCGTGTTCCTCTACTCGGGATCGATGTCGACGTCGAGGATCGTCGAGCAGCAGCACGACCGCTGGTTCATCCTGCTGCTGCCGGTCTCGTTCATCATCTACATCGTCACGATGGTCGGTGAGACCAACCGCGCCCCCTTCGACATGCCGGAGTCCGAGGGCGACCTGGTCGGTGGCTTCAACACCGAGTACTCGTCGATCAAGTTCGCGATGTTCATGCTCGCCGAGTACGTGAACATGGTGACGGTCTCCGCCGTGTCGACCACGCTCTTCCTCGGGGGCTGGCGGGCGCCCTGGCCGATCAGCACCTTCTGGGCCGGTGCGAACCACGGCTGGTGGCCGCTGCTGTGGTTCGTGATCAAGGTGCAGCTGCTGCTGTTCTTCTTCATCTGGCTGCGCGGCACGCTCCCGCGCGTCCGCTACGACCAGCTGATGAAGCTCGGGTGGAAGGTCCTCATCCCGGTCTCCGTGGTCTGGCTGATGCTCGTCGCGACCGTGCGGGTGCTGCGCAACGAGCACTACGCCTTCAGCGACATCGCCCTGTACGTGGCAGGCGGCGTCCTCGCGCTGCTGCTGCTGTCGTTCGTGATCGACATGTTCCGCGAGAAGGCGAAGGAACCGGCGCAGCCCGCCGAGGAGCCCGCCGCCTTCGATCCCATGGCGGGCGGATTCCCCGTACCGCCGCTGCCGGGGCAGACCCTTCCGCCCGTTCCCCGCCGCCGCCCGCGCAGGGAGCGGGAGCTGATTGTCAGTGGCGGGTCGGACACTGTCAGTGACGGATCTACGGATGGAAAGGAGGCGTCCGATGGCTGAGGAACCCAAGGAGACCAAGCCCGGTTTCCAGAACCCCGTGGCCGGCTTCGGCGTGACCTTCAAGGCCATGTTCAAGAAGCGGCTGACCGAGCAGTACCCGGAGCAGAAGAAGACCACGGCTCCGCGGTTCCACGGACGGCACCAGCTCAACCGCCATCCGGACGGCCTGGAGAAGTGCGTCGGCTGTGAGCTGTGCGCGTGGGCCTGCCCCGCCGACGCGATCTACGTGGAGGGCGCGGACAACACCGACGAGGAGCGTTACTCGCCCGGTGAGCGGTACGGGCGGGTCTACCAGATCAACTACGCCCGCTGCATTCTGTGCGGCCTGTGCATCGAGGCGTGCCCCACACGCGCGCTCACGATGACGAACGAGTTCGAGCTGGCGGACTCCAGCCGCGCGAACCTCATCTACACCAAGGAGCAGCTGCTCGCCGGTCTCGAAGAGGGCATGGTCGACTCGCCGCACGCGATCCACCCCGGGATGGACGAGCAGGACTACTACCGGGGCCTGGTCACGGAGGCCGCTCCCGGCACGGAGCGCCAAGTGGCCGTGTCCAAGGGAGAAAAGGGGGCTGAGGCATGAGCCCGCAGCTCGCCGCCTACACCACCTCCACCGGTGAGGCCTTCCAGTTCTGGGTCCTCGGTACGGTCGCGGTGATCGGCGCCCTGTGCACCGTGTTCATGAAGAAGGCCGTGCACAGCGCGCTGTGCCTCGCCGGCACCATGATCGTGCTGGCGGTGTTCTATCTCGCCAACGGCGCCTACTTCCTGGGCATCGTGCAGATCGTCGTCTACACCGGCGCGATCATGATGCTGTTCCTGTTCGTGGTGATGCTCGTCGGTGTCACCGCGGCGGACTCCCTGAAGGAGACCATCAAGGGACAGCGCTGGCTGGCCCTTGTCTGCGGGCTCGGCTTCGGCGTGCTGCTGCTCGCCGGCATCGCCAACGCCTCCCTGCAGGACTTCAACGGCCTCGGCAAGGCGAACGCGAACGGCAATGTCGAGGGCCTGGCGGCCCTCATCTTCACCAAGTACGTGTTCGCCTTCGAGATCACCGGCGTCCTCCTCATCACGGCCGCGGTCGGCGCCATGGTGCTCACGCACCGCGAGCGCACCGAGCGCGCCAAGACCCAGCGTGAGCTGGCCGAGCAGCGCGTACGCGAGGGCAAGCACCTTCCCCCGCTGCCCGCCCCCGGCGTCTACGCCCGGCACAACGCGGTGGACATCGCCGGTCTCCTGCCGGACGGCACTCCGTCCGAGCTGACCGTCAACAAGACGCTGCGCGACCGCGGTCAGATCCGTGACGTGTCCGACCAGGCGATCGCCGATCTGAAGGCCCTGGAGCAGCGTGCCGCGGAGCGCCTGGAACGGGCCGAGGACGAGGGACCGGCCCTGAAGAGGACCGAGGAGGCGTCGAAGTGAACCCGGTCAACTACCTCTATCTCGCCGCCCTGCTGTTCACGATCGGCGCCACCGGCGTGCTGATCCGGCGGAACGCGATCGTGGTGTTCATGTGCGTCGAGCTGATGCTCAACGCCTGCAACCTCGCGTTCGTCACCTTCTCCCGGATGCACGGCAATCTCGACGGCCAGATCATCGCCTTCTTCACGATGGTCGTCGCCGCCGCGGAGGTCGTGGTCGGGCTGGCGATCATCGTGTCGCTGTTCCGTACCCGCCACTCGGCCTCGGTCGACGACGCCAGCCTGATGAAGCTGTAAGGGGTCGCTGAATCGTGGAGAACCTGATTGCGCTGCTGATCGCGGCGCCTCTGCTCGGAGCGGCCGTCCTGCTGTGCGGCGGCAGAAGGCTGGACGCGGTCGGCCACTGGATCGGCACGCTGCTCGCGGGCCTCTCCTTCGTGTTCGGCGCCCTCCTCTTCGCCGACATGCTGGGGAAGGCCGCCGACCACCGGACCGTGACGCAGCACCTGTTCAGCTGGATCCCGGTGTCCGGCTTCCAGGCAGACGTCACCTTCCGGCTCGACCAGCTGTCGATGACGTTCGTCCTGCTGATCACCGGTGTCGGCTCGCTCATCCATCTGTACTCGGTCGGGTACATGGAGCACGACGAGCGCCGGCGCCGCTTCTTCGGCTATCTGAACCTGTTCCTCGCAGCGATGCTGCTGCTCGTCCTTGCCGACAACTACCTGCTGCTGTACGTCGGCTGGGAGGGCGTCGGTCTCGCCTCGTACCTGCTGATCGGCTTCTGGCAGCACAAGCCCAGCGCGGCGACCGCCGCGAAGAAGGCGTTCCTCGTCAACCGCGTCGGCGACATGGGCCTGTCGATCGCCATCATGCTGATGTTCACGACCTTCGGGACCTTCGCCTTCGGGCCGGTCTTCGCGGACGTGAGCGGGGCCGGCGAGGGCAAGCTCACCGCCATCGCCCTGATGCTGCTGCTCGCCGCGTGCGGAAAGTCGGCGCAGGTGCCGCTGCAGTCCTGGCTCGGGGACGCGATGGAGGGCCCGACCCCGGTCTCCGCCCTCATCCACGCCGCCACGATGGTGACCGCGGGCGTGTATCTGATCGTCCGCTCCGGCGCCGTCTTCAACGCAGCGCCCGACGCCCAACTGGTCGTCACCGTGGTCGGTGCCGTCACGCTCCTCTTCGGTGCGATCGTCGGTTGTGCGAAGGACGACATCAAGAAGGCGCTGGCCGGCTCGACCATGTCGCAGATCGGTTACATGGTGCTCGCCGCGGGCCTCGGCCCGATCGGTTACGTCTTCGCGATCATGCACCTGGTGACGCACGGCTTCTTCAAGGCCGGGCTGTTCCTCGGCGCCGGTTCGGTCATGCACGGCATGAACGACGAGGTCGACATGCGCAAGTACGGCGGCCTGCGGAAGTACATGCCGGTCACGTTCGTCACCTTCGGCCTCGGCTACCTCGCCATCATCGGCTTCCCCGGCCTTTCCGGCTTCTTCTCCAAGGACAAGATCATTGAGGCGGCCTTCGCCAAGGGCGGTGCCGAGGGCTGGATCCTCGGTGGCGCGGCCCTGCTGGGCGCGGCCATCACCGCGTACTACATGACACGCGTGATGATCATGACCTTCTTCGGTGAGAAGCGCTGGCAGCCGGACGAGCACGGCCACGAGCCGCATCCGCACGAGTCGCCCAGGTCCATGACGATCCCGATGATCGTGCTGGCCTTCGGGTCGGTCTTCGCGGGCGGGATCTTCTCCTTCGGGGACCGCTTCCTGCACTGGCTGGAGCCCGTCACCGGACACCAGGAGGGCCACCCGCCCGTCAGTGCCGCAGTGGTCACGGGGGCGACCCTGGTGGTGCTGCTCGTGGGCGCCGGCATCGCCTACGTCCAGTACGGCCGCCGTCCCGTCCCGGTCGCCGCCCCGCGCGGTTCGCTGCTCACCCGGGCCGCCCGGCGCGACCTGCTCCAGGACGACTTCAACCACGTCGTCCTCGTCCGCGGCGGTGAGCACCTCACGCGTTCCCTGGTGTACATGGACCACACGGTGGTCGACGGCGTCGTCAACGGCACAGCGGCCTCCGTGGGCGGCCTGTCCGGTCGGTTGCGCCGACTGCAGAACGGCTACGCACGGTCGTACGCGGTCTCGATGTTCGGCGGTGCGGCGGTGCTCGTCGCCCTGACCCTGCTGATGAGGGCGGTCTGATAGCGATGTCCTTTCCTCTCCTGACAGCGACGGTGGTGCTCCCGGCCGCGGGGGCGATCGCCACGGCCGCGGTACCGGCCGCGCAGCGCACCGCCGCGAAGTGGCTGGCGCTCGTCGTCTCGCTCGCCACGCTCGTGCTCGCCGCCCTGGTCGTGGTGCGCTTCGAACCGGGCGGCTCCCGTTACCAGCTCACCGAGTCCCACGCCTGGATCAAGGACTTCGGGGTGCGGTACGAACTCGGCGTGGACGGCATCGCGGTGGCGCTCCTCGCGCTGACCGCCCTGCTGATCCCGTTCGTGATCCTGGCGGGCTGGCACGACGCCGACACGCTGGAGACCGGCAGTCGCCGCTGGCGGCCGACTCAGGGCTTCTTCGCCCTGATCCTGGCGGTCGAGGCGATGGTGATCCTCTCCTTCGAGGCCACCGACGTCTTCCTCTTCTACATCTTCTTCGAAGCCATGCTCATCCCGATGTACTTCCTCATCGGCGGCTTCGGGGACCGTGCCCACGAGCACGGCGAGAAGGTGGCGTCCACCCAGCGGTCGTACGCCGCCGTGAAGTTCCTTCTGTACAACCTGGTCGGCGGTCTGATCATGCTGGCCGCCGTGATCGGCCTCTATGCGCAGGCGGGGACCTTCTCACTGCAGGAGATCGTGCAGGCCCGGGCCAACGGCTCGCTCCACATGGCGACGAGCACCGAGCGCTGGCTGTTCCTCGGCTTCTTCTTCGCCTTCGCGGTGAAGGCGCCGCTGTGGCCGGTGCACACCTGGCTGCCCAACGCGATGGGGGAGGCCACCGCCCCGGTCGCCGTGCTGATCACGGCGGTCGTCGACAAGGTGGGCACCTTCGCGATGCTCCGCTTCTGCCTCCAGCTGTTCCCGGAGGCCAGCAAGTGGGCGACGCCCGTCATCCTCGTCCTGGCGCTCATCAGCATCGTCTACGGCGCTCTGCTCGCCGTCGGCCAGCGTGACATCAAGCGGCTGGTGGCCTACGCGTCCATCTCGCACTTCGGCTTCATCATCATGGGCATCTTCGCGATGACCAGCCAGGGCCAGTCGGGCGCGACCCTCTACATGGTCAACCACGGGATCTCGACCGCCGCCCTGATGCTGGTGGCGGGCTTCCTGATCTCGCGTCGCGGCTCGCGCCTGATCGCGGACTACGGAGGCGTGCAGAAGGTGGCCCCCGTGCTCGCCGGCACCTTCCTGATCGGTGGTCTGGCGACGCTGTCCCTGCCCGGACTCGCACCGTTCGTCAGTGAGTTCCTGGTCCTGGTCGGCACCTTCAGCCGCCATCCGGTGATCGGCATCATCGCCACCTTCGGCATCGTGCTCGCCGCGCTCTACACCCTCGTCCTCTACCAGCGGACGATGACGGGCCCGGTGAAGCCGGAGGTCGCCGAGATGCCGGACCTGCGCGTGCGTGAGGTCCTGGTGGTCGCCCCGCTGATCGTGCTGTTGATCTTCCTGGGTGTCTACCCGAAGCCGGTCGCCGACATCGTGAACCCGGCGGTCAAGCAGACCATGTCCGACGTACACCAGACCGATCCCAAGCCCGAGGTGGAGGCGGCCAAGTGAGCGCAGCAGCCGTCCACAGCCTGTGGACAACCGCGGCCGATCCGATCTCGAAGATCGAGACGCCGAAGATCGAATACGGACAGTTGTCCCCGACCCTGATCGTCATCGGTGGAGCGCTCATCGGTGTGCTGATCGAGGCGTTCGTCCCGCGCAAGTCCCGCTACTACGCGCAGGCGTTCCTCTCGGCCGTCACGCTCGCCGCCGCGTTCGCCGCGGTGGTGGCGCTCGCGGCCGGTGGCTACGGCACCACGAAGGCACACATCGCGGCCATGGGCGCGATCGCGGTCGACGGGCCGTCCCTCTTCCTTCAGGGGACGATCCTGCTGGCCGGCCTGCTCGGGGTGTTCACCTTCGCCGAACGGCATCTGGACCCGCTGGCGCACGGCAACAGGGTCGACTCCTTCGCCGCGCAGGCGGCCTCCGTGCCGGGCAGCGACAGCGAAAAGGCCGCCGTGAAGGCGGGGTTCACCACGACGGAGGCGTTCCCGCTGCTGCTGTTCGCGGTCAGCGGCATGCTCGTCTTCCCCTCGGCGAACGACCTGCTGACGCTGTTCGTCGCCCTGGAGGTCTTCTCGCTGCCGCTGTACCTGCTGTGCGCCCTGGCCCGCCGCAAGCGGCTGATGTCACAGGAGGCCGCGGTCAAGTACTTCCTGCTCGGGGCCTTCGCCTCCGCGTTCACCCTGTTCGGCATCGCACTGCTCTACGGGTACGCGGGCTCGGTGTCCTACGCGAGGATCGCGCAGGTCGTCGACGGCACGGTCACCAATGTCGACCCGGCACTCGCGGGCACCATGGGCAACGACGCCCTGCTGCTGATCGGCGCCGCGATGGTCGTGATGGGGCTGCTGTTCAAGGTGGGCGCGGTTCCGTTCCACATGTGGACGCCGGACGTGTACCAGGGCGCGCCCACCCCGGTGACCGGCTTCATGGCCGCGGCGACCAAGGTGGCGGCGTTCGGCGCCCTGCTGCGGCTGCTGTACGTGGTCCTGCCGGGCATGCGCTGGGACTGGCGGCCGGTGATGTGGGCGGTCGCGATCGTCACCATGCTGGGCGGTGCGATCGTCGCGATCACGCAGACCGACATCAAGCGGCTGCTGGCCTACTCGTCCATCGCGCATGCGGGCTTCATCCTCGCCGGTGTCATCGCGACGTCACGGGACGGAGTGTCCTCGGTTCTCTTCTACCTGGCCGCGTACTCGTTCGTGACGATCGGCGCCTTCGCCGTCGTGACGCTCGTCCGCGACGCGGGCGGCGAGGCGACGCACCTGTCCAAGTGGGCGGGGCTCGGGCGCAGGTCGCCGCTGGTCGCGGCCGTGTTCGCGGTGTTCCTGCTGGCCTTCGCGGGCATCCCGCTGACCTCAGGGTTCGCGGGGAAGTTCGCCGTGTTCAAGGCGGCGGCCGAGGGCGGGGCGATGCCGCTCGTGGTGATCGGCGTGATCTCGTCGGCGATCGCCGCGTTCTTCTACATCCGTGTGATCGTGCTGATGTTCTTCAGCGAGCCGCATCCCGAGGGCCCGACCGTTGCGGTGCCCTCGGCGCTGACGACGACGGCGATCGCGGTGGGCGTGGCGGTCACGCTGGTCCTGGGTGTGGCGCCCCAGTACTTCCTGGATCTGGCGAACCAGGCGGGCGTGTTCGTCCGCTGACGAGCCCCGCCGCACAGGACGGCCCGGTGCCCGCTCGGGGGGTGCCGGGTCGTCGTGCTGTGACGGCCGGGCCGCTGCGTCCCCAGTGAACGATCAAGGAGCCGTCGACCCGGGTGGACGGGGAACCTGTGGACAACTCCGGAGCCTGTCGGCGCGGCCCCCTATGGTGGACGTCGTGGTCGAGGGACGACGCACGGGGGACGGGCGATGGACGGGACAGGTGTGATGACCGAGGCGGGCGTGATTCCGGCGCCGGGTGGCGGAAGCGAGGCGCAGGCCGCGCTGCACCGGGTCTTCGGCTACGAGACCTTCCGCGGTGATCAGGGAGTGATCATCGAGCATGTGGTGGCCGGCGGTGACGCCGTTGTGCTCATGCCGACCGGCGGCGGCAAGTCGCTGTGCTACCAGATCCCGGCCCTGGTCAGACCGGGTACGGGCGTGGTGGTGTCCCCGCTGATCGCGCTGATGCAGGACCAGGTGGACGCGCTGCGGGCGCTGGGTGTGCGTGCCGGCTTCGTCAACTCCACCCAGGACTTCGACGAGCGGCGTGTGGTGGAGGCGGAGTTCCTGGCCGGTGAGCTCGACCTGCTCTACCTGGCGCCGGAGCGGCTGCGTCTGGAGTCCAGCCTCGATCTGCTCTCGCGCGGCAAGATCTCGGTGTTCGCGATCGACGAGGCGCACTGCGTGTCCCAGTGGGGCCACGACTTCCGGCCCGACTACCTCGCGTTGTCCGTGCTCGGCGAGCGCTGGCCGGACGTCCCGCGCATCGCTCTCACGGCGACCGCGACGCACTCCACCCACCAGGAGATCACCCAGCGGCTGGACATGCCCGGGGCCCGCCACTTCGTGGCGAGCTTCGACCGGCCCAACATCCAGTACCGGATCGTCCCCAAGGCCGACCCCAGGAAGCAGCTGCTGGCGTTCCTGCGTGAGGAGCACCCGGGTGACGCGGGCATCGTGTACTGCCTCTCGCGGAACTCGGTGGAGAAGACCGCGGAGTTCCTGACCCGCAACGGCGTCGAGGCGGTGCCGTACCACGCGGGCCTGGACGCGGGCACCCGCGCGGCGCACCAGGCCCGTTTCCTCCGCGAGGACGGCCTGGTGGTGGTCGCGACGATCGCGTTCGGGATGGGCATCGACAAGCCGGACGTGCGGTTCGTCGCCCATCTGGACCTGCCGAAGTCGATCGAGGGCTACTACCAGGAGACTGGCCGGGCGGGTCGCGACGGACTGCCGTCGACGGCCTGGATGGCCTACGGGCTGAACGACGTCGTACAGCAGCGCAAGCTGATCCAGTCCGGTGAGGGCGACGAGGCGTTCCGCCGCCGGGCCCAGGCGCACCTGGACGCGATGCTGGCACTGTGCGAGACGGCCGAGTGCCGCCGCGGCGGGCTGCTCTCCTACTTCGGCCAGGATCCGGAGCCGGGCGGCTGCGGCAACTGCGACACGTGCCTGACGCCGCCCGAGACCTGGGACGGGACCGTCGCGGCGCAGAAGGTGCTGTCCACGGTGTGGCGGCTGGACCGGGAGCGACGCCAGAAGTTCGGCGCGCTGCAGATCGTCGACATCCTGCTGGGGCGGCGCACGGCGAAGGTGATCCAGTTCGACCACGACCAGTTGTCGGTGTTCGGCATCGGTGAGGAGCTGACCGAGGGCGAATGGCGGGGCGTGATCCGGCAGTTGCTGGCGCAGAGCCTGCTCGCGGTCGAGGGCGAGTACGGGACGCTGGTGCTGACCGAGGCGAGCGGGGCGGTGCTGGGGCGGGAGCGCGAGGTGCCGCTGCGCAAGGAGCCGCCGAAGCCCACGGTCGCGCGGTCCGCCGCATCGAAGGGGGAGCGGTCCCCGAAGGCCGCGGTCGAGCTGGCACCGGAGCTGCTGCCCGTCTTCGAGGCCCTGCGTTCCTGGCGCGCCGCTCAGGCCAGGGAACAGGGCGTCCCGGCATACGTGATCTTCCACGACGCGACGCTCCGCGAGATCGCCGCCGTCCGTCCGAAGTCGGTGGCGGAGCTCGGCACGATCAGCGGGGTGGGGGAGAAGAAACTCGTCACGTACGGCGAGGGGGTGCTCGCGGTGCTCGCCGGTCCCGGCTCAGGCGCCGGGGACGGCGGCCCGGTACCGGACGCGGCTCCGGATCCCGAGTGGCCGGAGCCTGAGGACGAGCCCGAGCCGGAGGACTGGGCCTAGAAGCGCGACGCAGGCAGCGGTTCCCCCGGGTCCGGCCGCCCACGAGGAGCACCGCGACTCATGGGCGGCCGGTGTGACTCAAAGGCTCGTTCAGGGACTCGGTACCACCCGGCCGGTGACCTCCCCGAGCCCCACCCGGGTCCCGTCCGGTCCCGGCGCCCAGGCCGTCAGCGTCACCACGTCCCCGTCCTCCAGAAACGCCCGCTTGCCGTCCGGGAGCTCGAGCGGGTCGCGTCCGTTCCAGGTCAGTTCGAGGAGCGAGCCCCGCTCACCCTCCGTCGGCCCGCTCACGGTGCCCGAGCCGTAGAGGTCGCCCGTCCGCAGGGAGGCACCGTTCACGGTCATGTGCGCCAGCTGCTGGGCCGCCGTCCAGTACATCGTGGAGAAGGGCGGCTCGGAGACCACATGGCCGTTGATCGCGACGGAGATGCGCAGGTCGTAGCCGGCCGGTTCCTCCTGTGCGTCGTCCAGGTACGGCAGCAGCGGGTGTGTGCGCTCCGGCGGCGCCGTCCGCGCCTCCTCCAGCGCGTCCAGCGGGGTGATCCAGGCCGAGACGGACGTGGCGAACGACTTTCCGAGGAACGGCCCGAGCGGCACGTACTCCCATGCCTGGATGTCCCGAGCCGACCAGTCGTTGAGCAGGCACAGCCCGAACACGTGGTCGCGGAAGGCCGACAACGGCACGGACTCGCCCAGCTGCGAGGGCACGCCCACCACGAATCCCACCTCGGCCTCGATGTCCAGGCGGACCGAGGGCCCGAAGACCGGCGCCGGGTCGGTGGGGGCCTTGCGCTGGCCCCGCGGACGTACGACGTCCGTGCCCGACACCACCACCGTCCCCGCCCGGCCGTGGTAACCGATGGGCAGGTGCTTCCAGTTGGGGGTCAGGGAGTCCGCCGCGTCCGGACGGAAGATCTGCCCGACGTTACGGGAGTGGTTCTCGGAGGAGTAGAAGTCGACGTAGTCCGCGACCTCGAAGGGCAGATGCAGCGTCACCTCGGAGAGCGGGTGCAGAAGGGGCTCGACGGTCTCCCGGTGCGCGGGCACCGTCACCCAAGCGGTCAGCGCCCGGCGCACGTCGGACCAGGCGGTACGACCGGCGGCCAGCAGCGGGCCCAGCGACGGCCGGGCCAGCAGCGAGGCGTACGGGGAGCCGAGAGCGTGCGCCGCCGCGCCCGCGTCGAGCACGTGGTCGCCCAGCCGGACGCCGACGCTCCGCTCGTCGGAGCCGGACGGTGAGAACACGCCATAGGGAAGGTTGTGCGGGCCGAAGGGGTCGCCCTCGGGAACGTCGAAGGGGGGCATCGGATGCTGCCTCGCTTTCGTGCACTTCAGGGTGTGCCGTGCATGGGGGTGTGATCCATGTGGTCGCCGCACACGTTACGGGTGAGAAGCCTGTCCGGGCGATGTCTAAAGAGTTCGCAATGTCCGGATAAGCCTTGTCGGAGGGGCCAATTCCGGCTTAGCGTCCTTTGGGGGACACGGACGGGGTGGGTCCGGTCCATAGGGGGGACACGTGGGGGGACCCGTGGCCAGGAGTACCGCCGGCGTGCCGTTCGACGCGGACCGCGACGTACCTGGGCTCATCGTGAAGTTCGGCGACTATCCGCTGCACCACGGCGGGGTGGGTGCCATCCGCAGCCTGGGCCGGCTCGGCATACCGATGTACGCGATCACCGAGGACCGCTACACACCGGCCGCCCTCTCGCGCTATCTGCGGCGTTCCTTCGTGTGGCCGACCACCGGCACGGAGGAACCCGAGCGGCTGGTGGAGGGCCTGCTGCGGATCGGCCGCAGCATCGGCCGGCCGACGGTGCTCGTCCCCACCGACGAGGAGGCCGCGGTCCTGATCGCGGAGCACCAGGACGTCCTGGGCGGCCCCTTCCTCTTCCCGAAGGTGGATGCCAAACTCCCGCGCCGTCTGGCCAGCAAGCAGGGGCTGCACGAACTGTGCG
This sequence comes from Streptomyces sp. HUAS TT11, assembly GCF_051553595.1. NCBI lineage: Bacteria > Bacillati > Actinomycetota > Actinomycetes > Kitasatosporales > Streptomycetaceae > Streptomyces > Streptomyces sp. HUAS TT11. Next base: position 4,090,674 of record NZ_CP196184.1, on the reverse strand, counting down.
TGGAACACGGCATCCCGAGTCCCGCGGCCGCCTTCCCGCAGTCCTACGACGACATCGTCGCCTTCGCCGAGAAGGCGCGCTTCCCGCTCGTGGCCAAGAACCGCGAGGCGTTCGTGCGCCGCTCGCAGCCCGCCGTGAACGGGACGACCAGGATCGCCACCCGTGAGGGCCTGCTGACGCTCGCCCGCGACTGGGGCGAGCACCCCGGAGTGATCCTCCAGGAATACCTGCCGCGAGAGGAGGCCGAGGACTGGATCGTGCACGCGTACTTCGACCAGGACTCGACGCCGCTCGCCCTGTTCACCGGGGTCAAGGTCCGCTCGTGGCCGCCGCACGCGGGCATGACGGCCAATGCGTACGTCGTCGACAATCCCGAACTCGCCGACCTCGCCGCGCGTTTCATCAAGCAGATCGGCTTCACCGGCATCATCGACCTCGACCTGCGCTTCGACCGCCGCGACGGCCGGTACAAACTGCTCGACTTCAACCCGCGCATGGGCGCGCAGTTCCGGCTCTTCGAGAACGAGTCGGGGGTGGACGTCGTCCGCGCCATGCACCTGGACCTGACCGGCCGCGCCGTACCGGAGGGGGAACAGCGCGCCGGTCACCGCTACATCGTGGAGAACATCGACCTGCCCGCTCTGCTCGCGTACCGCCGCAGCGGTTATACGACGCCGCACGCACCGGCCCGTGCGAGCGGTACGGAGCTCGCCTGGCTGGCGCGTGACGACGTGCGGCCGTTCTTCACGATGCTCGCTCGCTTCGTGCGGCCGGGCGCGAAGCACCTGTATCAGCTGTGGCGGACCCATCGCCGCGGCAGCACCACGAGTCCGGGCGGTTAGCCCCGCTCGGCCGTCTCCACCACGAAGTAGGCACGTAGCGTCCTGGGGAGGGACTTCGTGATTCAACCGGTAGCAATCATCGGCGCCGGGCCGTTCGGTTTGTCCACCGCCGCCCATCTGCGGGCGCGCGGAATCCCGGTACGCGTCTTCGGCGACCCCATGGTGAGCTGGCGCGACCACATGCCGGAGGGCATGCTCCTCAAGTCCACCCCGGCCGCCTCGAACCTCGACGCCCCCCAGCGCGGGCACAACCTGGTCGACTACTGCGACGCCGCCGGCATCCCACGGCTGGTGACGGACGAGGACATCGTCCCCGTCGAGACGTTCATCGCGTACGGGCGGTGGTTCCAGGAGAAGCTGGTGCCCGAACTCGAGCAGGTCCGGGTGGTCTCCGTGGACCGGCGGCCGGGCGGCGGCTTCGAGTTGAAGCTCGACTCGGGCGAGACGTTCGCCGCCCGGGCGGTCGTGGTGGCGACGGGCCTGTCGGGGCTCGCGCATCTGCCGCCGGAGCTGGCGGGGGCCACGGCGGACGGGCCCACGCCCACGGGCCCGTTCTCCCACAGTTCCCAGCACCACGATCTGACCCGGTTCTCCGGCAAGGAGCTGACGGTCATCGGGGCGGGGCAGTCCGCGCTGGAAACGGCGGCGCTGGCGGCGGAGGCTGGTGCGCGGGTGCGTGTGGTCTCACGCGGTCACGGCAGGGTCGCCTTCGGCGCCCCTCCGTGGAACCAGCCCAGGCTGCGACCCGAATCACCCTTCGGCCGCGCCTGGTCGCTGTGGGCGCTGACCTATTACCCGCACCCGTACCGCTTCCTGCCCGAACCGACCCGCCACTACCTGGTCCGCCGCGTTCTCGGTCCGCTCGGCGCCTGGTGGTTGAAGGACCGCTTCGACGGCAAGGTCGAGGTGTGTGAGGTCGCCGGCGTCGTCGGCGCTTCCGCGTCCGACGGCAGCCCGGCCCTGACGGTCCGGACCCATGCGGGCGGTACGGAGGAACTGACCGCCGACCATGTCATCGCCGCCACCGGCTACCGCGTGGACATCGCCGCGATGGACTTCCTGGGGCACGAGTTGCGCACCCGGCTCGCGGTGAGCCGGGGCGCTCCGAGGCTCGGCGCGGGATATGTGTCCTCCGTCCCCGGCCTGTACTTCACGGGCCTCCCGGCTGCGGCCTCGTACGGCCCGGTGATGCGCTTCGTGTGCGGGACGGAGTTCGCGTCCCCGCGGCTGGCGAAGCATCTGGCGGCGGCCCACGCCTGACCGGAGTGCGGGGGCGCGACACCGTCGCGTCCCCGCCGATCCGGACGGTGTACCGCGGCCCGGACCGCATGCGGCACGAGGGCCCGCTTCGGCGAAGTGCCGCCCGGCGCACCGGAGTCGGGCCCACGTGGGGAGATGCCGGACGCCGGTGGTGCGGGGCGGCTTTTGAGTGCGGCACGCCGTGCACGGGATACCGGTCGTGGTCCGGTTCACGCTGAACCGCGGGTGCGTTTCCATCCGTATTCTCTGATCATGGCCGCACCCCTCACGTACTCACTCATCGCCACTGATCTGGACGGAACGCTGCTCCGTGGTGACGACACGCTCTCCGACCGGTCAAGGGACGCTCTGCGGCGGGCCGCCGCGGGCGGCGCCCAGCACCTGGTGGTGACGGGCCGCCCGGCGCCCAGGGTGCGGCCGCTGCTCGAGGACCTCGGCAGCAAGGGGCTCGCGGTGTGCGGACAGGGCGCGCAGGTGTACGACGCCGGCGCGGACCGGCTGCTGTTCTCGGTCACCCTGGACCGGGAGTTGGCCGAGACCGCGCTGGGCAAGATCGAGGCCGAGGTGGGGCAGGTGTACGCGGCCGTCGACCAGGACGGAGTGGACGGGCTCACACTCATCGAGCCCGGCTATCTGATGCCGCACCCCACACTTCCCGCGGTGCGGGTCGATCGCCGCGACGACCTGTGGTGCGCGCCCATCAGCAAGGTGCTGCTGCGTCATCACGCCCTGTCGGACGACGAGTTGGCGACGGTGGCCCGGGGAGCCGTGGGGTCCCTGGCGACGGTCACCATGTCGGGGCCGGGCACCGTCGAACTCCAGCCGTGCGGCGTCACCAAGGCGACGGGGCTCGCGCTGGCCGCCGGCTTCCTGGACCTGAGTCCTTCGGACACCGTCGCCTTCGGTGACATGCCGAACGACATCCCGATGTTCGAGTGGGCGGCGTACGGCGTCGCGATGGCCAACGCCCACCCCGAACTGAAGGCGGTAGCCGACGAGATCACGATGTCGAACGAGGACGACGGCATCGCCGTCGTCCTCGAGCGACTGTTCCCTGAAGGCCGATCTCAGTAGGCGCTGTAGACGTTGTCGATCGAGCCGTAGCGGTGGGCGGCGTAGTTGCACGCGGCCGTGATGTTCGCGACCGGGTCGTACGGGTCGAACGCGGTACCCGGCACGTGGTAGGTCCGGAAGGTCGGGTCGATGACCTGCAGGAGTCCCTTGGACGGGATGCCCTTGCGGGCGTTGGAGTCCCAGAGGTTGATGGCGCGCGGGTTGCCGGACGACTCGCGCATCACGTTGCGGTAGATGCCGTTGTAGCTGCCGGGGATTCCGCGCTCGGCCATGATCGCCAGGGACTGGCGGATCCAGCTGTCCAGGGAACCGGCGCGGGACGCAGCGCTGGTGACCTTGGCCGGAGCCGCCGAGGGGGCGGCGGAGGCGCAGGTCGCACCCAGGATGGGGAGGGCGAGAACGGCTGCTCCGGTACCCGCGACTGCGAGAGTGCGGGTGAGGCGGGAGGCCTTGGAGTTGCGGTTTCGACGGCGTGTGGGCAGGGCGAAAGCGGACACGTTGCATTCCTCTCCGTCGCCTGCGAGGTGAGCTGTCGGGTTCGGGCGGGGAGGTGCCCGGCCGTGTCCTCGCTGCCGAGGCACGGCTTTACCCCGAGCCGTTCCGGTGCGATGTCCGGTTCGGCGGCCTACCTGGGTCCCCCGCTCCTGCCGTTATGGGGTCGAAGGCTTCTCGAGCGGTGGCAGGATTCGGCGTTCCGCTCGGGTCGAATGGAAGGTATGCGAACGCACATGTCAGGAACAAGCCTGGAAATCACTTCCTGACCGAATTGACCCTGGTGATCGGGAATAGGCGGTTTGATCCACTTTGCTGGAGCGGGCTCAACTCGCTTGTTGCGAATGGCCCGTTGATGGAGGCGCCTCGAAGGGTCACAACAGCGGGCAAGTGACCCATTTCACCCTGACCGCCTCAAGGGGTGACGGGTTGTTTTGCGCTATATGTCCCGATTTAAGGAAATGCCTGCCCTGCCTGCTTGCCCGAAGCTCACGCTTGGGCAATTCGGGCATTTCACTACACAAAGGGTGAATGTGGGGAGCGATGTCGAGCGACGGCTAGTCCGTCGTGCGAGGGATCCGCCTCTGCCATGTCCGGTGGAACACCATGTCGTAGCCGTCCTTGCAGACGATCTCGTTCGAGGTGACGAAGTCGGCGGCGGTGCAGGTGATCTCGGAGTGGGCCTCCACCCTCGCGTCCCATCCCCGCTCCGGGCGGTGCAGCCGGATCGACCAGTCGCAGCGGATGCGGGCGGTCGACGGATCCGCGTCCTCGACGGTGTACGCCTCCAGCGCGTCCTCGGTCACTTCGAAGCCGTCCGGATACACCTGGGTGCCGTTGCGGCGCGGGTCGACCACCAGGAGCCATTCGCCCTTGGCCATGTCCCGCACCGACAGGCGCTCCGGACGCGGTTCGTCGAGCACGGTTGCGGCGCTGACGCCGAGCGGCGCGGACTGCTCGGGCTCCTCGAAGGTGATGCCCGCTCCCGACTCCCGTACACGAACCGGAAGTTCCAGCGCGCTGCCGGTCGGGTGCAGCGCGAAGCCGGCCGCCGACTCCGGCTGCGGCCACAGCCAGGGCCAGTACGCGGAGGAGACGGCGAGGCGGATGCGGTGGCCGGGACCGAAGGCGTGGCCGATGCCGCTCAGTTCGAACTCCACGTCCTCGGCCGCCCCGGGGATCCAGGGGACCGCCCGACCGGGACCCCGGCGCGCCGACAGATTGAGGGTGCCCCGGGTGACCAGCGTCGACGACCCGTCGGGCGCCACGTCGCACAGCCGGACGGCCACCTGGCCGTGCTCCACCGGGCAGGCGATCCGCAGCCGCACCCGGGGTCGCCCCAGCACCCAGGTCTCCTCGGTCGCCGCGAACTCGAAGCATGCCGATCTCGCGTCCTCCTCGCGCTGGTCGGGCGGCAGGTCCGCGTCGTCCCCCCGCGGGACGAAGCGGCCCGCGTCGAGACCGGTGTGCATCGGGGACCGTACGAGCACCGGAGCGCCCTGGAGCGCGTACGGGACACGGCTGACGTTCGGCGACGGCCAGGACGGCTCGCCGACCCATCGGCCCGGCAGTACGTCGTAGCTCGTCGCCGGGGGGTGCGGATCCGTGATGTAGGCCCGCAGCAGCGGCTCCGTCATGATCCCCGTGTCCTCGCCCTTGAGCCAGTGGTCCCACCAGCGGAGCGTCTCCTGGAGGAAGCCGATCGCCGGTCCGGGCAGCCCGTGGTCCGGATAGTGGTGCGACCAGGGCCCGATCAGGCCGCGGACGCGATCGGCGGGGAGATGCTCCAGGATCCCGAGCACGGTGTCCCGGTACGGGTCGAACCAGCCGCTCACGGCGAGCACCGGCGCCCGCAGCCCGTCATGGTCGGCGGGAGCGCCGTCGGGCTGCCGGGCCTCCCCGCGCTCCGGCTGTACCGGCCAGGAGTCCACGAGCGGGTCCAGCCCTTGAAGGCGCCGGGTCCAGACGTCCCGCCACACCGTGCCCACGTACGCCGGGTCGGGCGGACGGGCCGCGAGGGCGAGCAGTGCCGCCGACCGGGCGGGCAGGCCCGCCGCCAGGACGGAACGACCCACGTCGTACACGTCGTTGCCGGGGCGGTCGTCGGTGGGGCAGACCGCGACGACCGCCCCGAGCGGGGCCGGTGCGAGGGCGGCGAGCCGCAGCGAGGTGAAGCCGCCCCGCCCGATGCCGAACAGGCCCACGCTGCCGTCGCACCAGGGCTGTGCGGCCAGCCAGTCGAGCACCTCGACCCCGTCCGACAGGGCGATCGCCGCATGCGCGGCGGTCGGCGCGCCGTCCGAGTTGCCGTGCCCGCGCGCGTCCACGCGCACGGAGGCATAGCCGTGGCCCGCGTACCACGGGTGCCGCTGCCAGTCGCGGGCGGCCGTCGAGTCGGTGAGCCGGCAGGGGACGTACTCGAGCAGGGCGGGGACGGGCTCCTCGGTCCGCGGTCGCCATGCGCGCGCATACAGACGGGTGCCGTCCCGGAGTGGGATCCAGAAGTCGTCGTGAGTCGTTTCGTGAGGGAAGGAGGTACGGATGTGCATGCGCATGGCCTCGAACTCCTCGACGACGTCCGCAGCGGACCGGTCCGTGTTGCGGTTACGGGGACGTGAGGAGGGCACCCGCGTGTCTGCGCCCGCCCGGGTGACGGCGGCCGGTGCCCCGCGACCCGGGTCGTCGAGTCCGATGGGACGCGTCCGCCGGGGTACACGAGAGGAGATGAGGGGCCGGTACCTGCTGCGGGAGGTGCTTTTCCGGTTTGTGGATGAATGGATGTTCGTATCGCCTGATCACGAACATACCGCTCGTGATCCGATACCGCCCGGCCTGGAACTGTGGGCGCTCGCAGTGATCGAAACGTGACCGGATACGCTGACTTGAGTGATGGCAACGACAGATCGACAAACTCGATGAGTCGGGTCGGCAGACAACGTCATCGACGAAGTGACCGTCCTTGAGACCAACCGTGTGATCGTCAGCAGACGTCAGCAGACAGGAGACCCCACGTGACCGTCGTCGGGCCGTTCGGGCTGAGCGTGCGGGACCAGGCTCTGGAAGCCGATGTCCAGGCCGGATTGGCGGCTGTCGAGGAGGGGTTGCTCGAGGCCACCAAGAGCGAGGTGCCCTTCATCACGAAGGCGGCGCAGCATCTCGTCCATGCGGGTGGGAAGCGTTTCAGGCCGCTGCTCGTGACCCTCTCGGCGCAGTTCGGCGATCCGTACGCACCCGGGATCGTGCCCTCGGCCGTGGTCGTGGAACTGACCCATCTCGCGACGCTGTACCACGACGACGTGATGGACGAGGCCGAGGTGCGGCGCGGCGTGGACAGCGCCAACAGCCGCTGGGGCAACTCCGTCGCGGTCCTCACCGGTGACTTCCTCTTCGCGAGGGCGTCGCACATCCTGGCCGATCTCGGCCCGGAGGCGGTCCGCATCCAGGCGGAGGCCTTCGAGCGGCTGGTCACCGGTCAGATCCTGGAGACGGCCGGCCCCCGGGACGGCCGCGACCCGGTGGAGCACTACCTCGACGTCCTCGGCGGCAAGACGGGCTCACTGGTGGCGGTGGCCTGCCGGTTCGGGGCGATGATGTCGGGCGCCGACGAGACGGTCGTGGACGTGCTGACCCAGTACGGCGAGCGGCTCGGCGTGGCGTTCCAGCTGGCCGACGACGTGCTGGACATCGCCTCCGACTCGCACGAGTCCGGGAAGACGCCCGGGACGGACCTGCGCGAGGGTGTCCCCACCCTTCCGGTCCTGCGCCTGCGTGAGCGTGTGGAGCGCCTGGGCCTGCCCGAGGACATCGCCCTGTGCGAGTTGCTGGACTCGGACCTCACCGACGACGCCCGTCACGCGGAGGCCCTCGCCCGCCTCCGTGTCCACCCGGCCCTGGAGCAGGCCCGGCGTGACACGATCCGCTACGCGGAGGACGCCCGCTCGGCCTTGGCCCCGCTGCCGGAGTGCGGCGCGAAGGCGGCGCTGACCGAGCTGTGCGACGCGGTGGTGCACCGCGCCGGCTGACGGGCCGGGCCGGAGTCGTTCCGGCCTTCTGTGATACGCCTGGCACATTCGTGATCGCCCTGTCAGGCGTTCCAAAAGTGTGATTCAGGTCACAAGCCTGGATGGAGTCCGGGCTCGGAACCGGTCCGCATCCCTGCCCGGAAGCCGGCGCAGGGGCGCCGGCCCGGATACGGGGAGATGTCCGATCACGCGCTCCACGAGTGCAAGCCGGCCGCCGGCGGTGGCCACGCCTTCGCGCAGCGCGATGTGGCCGCCCTGCTCGGCGGCCGCATCCTGCACTCCTTCGTGAAGCCCGGCTCCGGTACGCCGCAGCGGGTCGCGCCCGACCGCAGCGCCGTCACCGGCACGGTCCTGACCAAGACCCCGAACGGCGACGGGAACACCCCCGCACTCGACCTGAAGGCCGCCCGGTCCGGCCGGCGCCACGGACTGCTCGCGGACACCGCCGAGATCCTGCGGCCGAACACGGTCGGCGGTGCGGCACCGACGGGCTCCCGCACCCCGGGGACGGTCGTGGGCGTCCGCTACCGGGCGGACTACGTCTTCGTACAGCACTGATCCGCGGATCCGGCAACCCGGGACTCCCGGAACGCGGCGTCTCGTCCGACCCCTACGGGTCGGACGAGACGCCGCCCCGGCATGTCATACCCCAGGATTACGCGGACTTGAGTCCGCGGGCTGACGCTTCTCCCCGTTCGATTTGGTCAGATGGGAGACACCACCTCACAGGAGTTCGGGTGAGAATGGCGGCACAGGGGTGGTGGCACCTCCCCGCTCGAGGGAAGTCGAGAACTCGGGTGGAGAGTGCTCGGACGGTTGATGGCCGCCGACGACGGAGGTTAGGCAGACATGGCACCGTACGAATCCGACGACAGCGCACCCGCAGGGGAGGCCGAGGACGTACGCGACGGGCGGCGCACGGCCGCACGGTACGTGGTCCCCGCAGCGGTGGTGGGAGTGGCGGCGGCGACCATCGGGCTCGTCCCGGCGTTCGCCGGCTCCGGCGACCCCGACCTGCCCAAGATCAGCGCCCAGCAGCTCGTCAAGAAGATCGCCGAGTCGGACGTCCAGCAGATGTCCGGCACGGTGAAGATCAGCACGGACCTCGGCCTGCCGAACCTGGGCGGCCTCCAGGACAGCCTTGCCTCGGGTGCACTCTCCCAGGGCGCGGGCGACAAGGACGGCTCGGCCGCAGATCCGAGCTCCAAGCTGCTCGAACTGGCCTCCGGCACGCACACGCTGCGCGTCGCGGCCGACGGCGACAACAAGCAGAAGCTCTCGCTCATCGAGAAGGCCGCCGAGTACAGCGTCATCCGCAACGGCGACGACGTCTGGGCCTACGACAGCGCCTCCAACCAGGCGTACCACGCGACCGGTGCGGGCGACCGCCACGGATCGACGGCGGCACCCGAGGAGGTGCCCGCCACGCCGAAGGACTTCGCGGAAGAGGCACTGAAGGCGGGCGACAAGACCACCTCGGTGACGGTCGACGGCACGGCCCAGGTCGCGGGCCGGGACGCCTACAAGCTGCTGATCAGGCCCAAGCAGTCGGGCACCACGGTCGGCGCGATCAGCATCGCGGTGGACGCCAAGACCGGGATGCCGCTGAAGTTCACGCTGACCCCGGCGTCGGGCGGCGCGGCCGTCGTGGACGTGGGCTTCACGGAGGTCTCGTTCGCCAGGCCGGCCGCTTCGACCTTCGACTTCACGCCTCCCAGGGGCACGAAGGTCACCCAGGGCGACGAGATGAAGGCGCACGAGGGGAAGGTCCAGCCCAAGGGCATGGAGAAGGCCCTGCCCAAGGGGATGGAGAAGGGCGCCGAGGGCACCGGGCCGAAGACCATCGGCGAGGGCTGGAACGCGATCGCCGTGTTCGACACGGGCAGCAAGGGCGGGGTGCCCTCGGGTGCCGCGTCCGACGGCGGCGCGGCCGCCGGGTTCCTGGGCTCCCTCGGCGACCAGGTGAAGGGCAAGTTCGGCTCGGGCACGGTCTTCTCGACCCGTCTGGTCAACGCACTGATGACGGACGACGGCAAGGTCTACGTCGGCGCGGTGACCAAGGACGCGCTGGTGAAGGCGGCGGACGCCGGCAAGTAGTTCCGCACGGACGGTACGGACAGGAGAGCCCATGGAGGAGCTGTCCACCGCGGAAGCGGGGGCGGAAACGGCGCCGGGGACGGCGCCGGGCGACCCGGACGCCCCGGTCATCGCCACCCGCGCCCTCACCAAGCGCTACCGCGGCGGGCAGCTCGCCGTCGACGGGCTCGATCTGACCGTTCCGGCCGGGAGCGTCTTCGGCTTCCTCGGACCGAACGGCTCCGGCAAGACCACCACCATCCGCATGCTGATGGGCCTGATCGCACCCACCTCGGGCACGGCGCGCGTGCTGGGGCGGCCCATGCCGCGGGCCTCGCGCACCGTGCTCCCGCAGGTCGGCGCCCTCATCGAGGGCCCGGCCCTGTACGGCTTCCTCTCCGGCCGCGACAACCTCCTGCGCCTTGACGCCGCCGACCCCACCGCCGACCCGCGCACCAGGCGTGCACGGGTCGCGGCCGCGCTGGACCGGGTGGGCCTCACGGCGGCGGGCGGCAAGAAGGCCAAGGCGTACTCCTTGGGCATGAAGCAGCGCCTGGGACTGGCGGCCGCGCTGCTCCAGCCCCGCAGACTCCTCGTCCTGGACGAGCCGACCAACGGCCTCGACCCCCAGGGCATGCGCGAGATCCGCTCCCTGGTGCGCGAACTGGCGTCCGACGGTACGACCGTCTTCCTCTCCTCCCACCTGCTCGACGAGATCGAGCAGGTCTGCACGCACGCCGCGGTGATGGCCCAGGGACGGTTGATCACGCAGGGCGCGGTGGCGGACCTGGCCGCCGGAGCGCGCGGACGGCTGGTCGTGACGACTCCGGACGTGACGGACGCCGCCCGTGCCCTGAAGGAGCAGGGTGTGGCCGACGTGGCGGTCGAGGAGGGCAGAGTGACGGGCGAGCCTCCGGACCATGAACTGGGCGAGGTGAACGCCGCGTTGGTCGCCGCCGGGGTCCGTGTCCGCGGCTTCGGAGTGGAGCGGGCCTCGTTGGAGGACGCGTTCGTGGCGCTGACGGGAGAGGGCTTCGATGTCGCAGGGTGAGCGGGTCGCGGTGGCGCGGGCCGCGGACTTCCGGCGGCCGAGTCCGCTGTGGACCTTCGGCCTGCTGCGCAGTGAGCTGGTGACGACCTTCCGGCGCTGGCGCACGCTCGCCCTGCTCGCCGTGCTGGCCGGTGTGCCGATCCTCGTCGGGATCGCCGTCAAGATCGAGACGAGTGACGGCTCCGGTGCCGGCGGACAGGGCGGTGGGGGCGGCCCGGCGTTCATCACGCAGATCACCAACAACGGGCTGTTCCTGGTCTTCACGGCGCTCGCCGCCACCCTGCCGTTCTTCCTGCCGATGGCGGTCGGAGTGGTCGCGGGGGATGCGATCGCCGGCGAGGCGAACTCCGGGACGCTGCGCTACCTCCTCGTCGCGCCCGCCGGCCGCACCCGGCTGCTGCTCACCAAATACGCGACCACGATGGCCTTCTGCGTCGTCGCCACCCTGGTCGTCGCGCTCTCGGCGCTCGCGATGGGCGCCTTGCTCTTTCCGCTGGGCGATCTGACGACGATCTCGGGCACCCGCATCAGCTTCGCCGACGGTCTGGCCCGGGCCCTGCTGATCGCGCTGGTCGTCGCCGTGTCGCTGATGGGCGTGGCGGCCCTGGGTCTGTTCGTCTCGACCCTCACCAACAGCGGCATCGCGGCGATGGCGACGACGGTCGGCCTGCTGATCACGGTCCAGATCCTCGACCAGATACCGCAGTTGCACGCCCTGCAGCCGTACTTCTTCTCGCACTACTGGCTGTCCTTCGCCGACCTGATGCGCGAGCCGGTCTACTGGCACGACCTGACCCGCAACCTGGGCCTGCAGGCCCTCTACGCGGCCGTCTTCGGCTCGGCTGCGTGGGCGCGCTTCACCGCCAAGGACATCACCGCGTAGGGCTCACACGAGCGCCGTCTCGTACGGGAAGCGGGCGAGTGGCGTGTCCTGCGCGAAGAACGTCCCGGCACGGTCCAGGGCGTCGGTGTCCCTCAGCACGTCCCCGGGCCTGCTGCCGTTTCCGAGCAGTACGCCGCCGAACCGCATGCGCATATAGGCGGCCGTGTTGCCGAGTGCGCCGACGAGGGGATCGGCGACCTCCCGTTCCTCGTGGGCGAGCGCGGTGACGCCCCAAAGAGTGCGCCCCGCCATCTCCTTCCTGAACTCGAGGCCGGGGGTCCGCAGCCAGCCCGACCAGTGGTCCAGGTAGCGCTTGGTGTGCGCGGACACCGAGTACCAGTACAGCGGCGACGCGATCACGATGTCCGTCGCCGCGAGCGTGGCGTCGAGCAGCAGGGCGACGGTGCCCTCGGTGGGGCGGCGGTGGTCGTCGGCGTGCCGCAGGTCCTCGAAGTCGGGGAGGGGGTGCTCCGCGAGCCCGATCCACTCCTGCGGGACGTCGGCGGGCAGGTGCTCGGCGGCGCGGCGGGCCAGCAGCTCCGTGTTGCCGCCGCCGCGTGAGCTGCCGAGGACGAAGAGGAAACGCCGGCTCATGAGACCCCCCTGGATGCACACCCGAGCCCTGACGGGCCATTACATGCACATACATTAAATGCATGCGCACTAGCTGTCCATCGTGACGTCGAGCAGGAGGGCCATCACCGCGACCAATGTCGCGCTGCTGACGATCTCCCCTCGCTGGATCATGGCGCGCACCCGAGGCAACGCGATCCACTCCAGGCGGTCCGACTCGTTGCGCTCGACCGGTTCGCCGACGTGCACGGCGTCGTCCGTGCGGAAGACGAAGTGGCGGGAGTCGGTGATCCCGGCCGCGGGCTCCGCGCGGACGAGCGGCCTGAGCGAACCGGCGCGCAGGCCCGTCTCCTCCTCCAGCTCGCGCGCGGCCGCGGCGACGGGCTCCTCGCCGTCCTCGACGAGCCCCATGGGCAACTCCCAGGCCCAGGTGCCGGTGACGAAGCGGTGGCGCCACATCATCAGCACGCGCTGACCCTCGTCGACGGCCGCGGTGACGGCGACGTCGCGCAACCGGACGACGTGGTACTCGCAGCGTTCCCCGTCGGGCTGTTCCACCTCCAGGGCGCGCAAGCGCACCCAGGGCGTGTCGTACAGCGCGCGCTCCCCGTGCACGGCCCACTGCACGCTCATCGCTCCCGTCGGGCACCGGTGCGTGCGAACACTCCTGTCAGCCGGGCCAGTTGCTCGCACCCGCGAGGAGGTCCGCCGGCCGGGTCGCCGGTGCGCCAGGCCGGTACCCACGGCACGCGGTAGACGTCGATCAGCGACTCCAGCAGCGTGACGTGCCGGCCGAGCGGGCGGGGCAGCCGGCCGGGTGCGTCCGCGACCAGCACGACGGCGTCGAGATCGAGGCCGGGCGGCGCCTCGCCGCGCCGGAAGGCGTCGAGGAACCCGAGTGCGGCCCGCAGGCCCGTCGCATGGGTGCGGGCGACCAGGAGCACCGAGGACGGTTCGCCCTGCGCCGGGCGTGGCCAGTCGCGGCCCGCGTCGAAGCCGCCGAACACGGTGGCGAGGGTGGACGCCCCGGCGCCGCCGTGGGTGGCCATCCACGCGAACGTCCGTGGGCCTGCGATGCCTTGGGCGCCCTCCGGCCAGGGCCCGGTGTCGGCCACCGGCCCGCGAAGCCAGATCCCGGGCCCGGAGGGCCCCTGTTGTGCGATCCCGTGCATCGCCACGCTCCTCGTTCGCTCGCCGCACCCCGATCTTCACGTCGGTACGCGCATCGGGTAACGGGCCGGCGGTACCTGGGACGAGCTTGTGACGCTGCGGTGACGCGCGCGGGGGGACGGGAACGGCAGACTCTGGTGCGTAGGTACGTCTCCGTACGCATGTCCGGAGCCGGAGGCCTGGGGGGCCGATGTCGAACGGGGCCAGGATCGCGGTGAAGAAGGCCGGGCCGGGCCGAACCGGTGGTGCGGGCACGGCCGTTGACGGGACGCCGGGGGGACGGGCGCGCGCGAGCGCCGACCGGGACGCGGCGGAGCAGCGGGATGCCGGAACCGTGCGGGCGGCCGGGCACGGCGTCGCCCCTACGACGGCCGGTCCGCGTACGCTGGGCGCCTGTGAGCGCCTTGTGGGGGACGCAGCGACGACTGCTTCCTCCGCCTCCGCCACCCTTTCCTCCACCGACCGACCCGAGTGAGGGAATGATGACTCGACTCAGCCGCGATCAGAAGCGGGGGCGCTCCGCTTCGGGGGCCGTGTCCGAGGGCGGTGCCGAGACCGGGACGGCGCCGATCGAGGTCCGGGTGCCGATGGCGCCCGGCGCGGAGACGACCGTGGGCGGGGCTCCGGTGTCCGTGCGGCCGGGCGAGGAGGCCCAGGAGGTCGTCCTGGACCACCTCCATCGGCGTGCCCTCGCCACGGGCCGCCCCGTCGTCGCGACGGTCCACGACGAACGGATCGGCTACGTCGTCGTGATCCGGGTCTACGTGGACGGGTCGAGCGAGTACGCGGCGGAGCCGGTGCAGATGGGTACGACCGGGACGGCGGATGCGCCGCAGGCCCCGCGCCGTGACGAGCCCACGCACGACCGGCGGCCGGTGGACGCCGAGCAGCCGGCGCCGGGCGCCTCGGCCCCGACGTTCCCACTGACGGCGGTACGTGAGCCGAGCGGACCGTCGGCACCGCATCCTCCGACGGGATCGGGTCCTGTGCCTCCGGTGGGTGTGGCGGGTGTGCGGTCGTCGGGTGGCGGGGCCGGTACGTCCGTTCCGGGTGTTGCTTCGGAGTCGACGGGATCGGGTCCTGTGCCTCCGGTGGGCGCGCCGGGTGTGCGGTCGTCGGGTGGCGGGGCCGGTACGTCCGTTCCGGGTGTTGCTTCGGAGTCGACGGGATCGGGTCCTGTGCCTCCGGTGGGTGTGGCGGGTGTGCGGTCGTCGGGTGGCGGGGCCGGTACGTCCGTTCCGGGTGTTGCTTCGGAGTCGACGGGATCGGGTCCTGTGCCTCCGGTGGGTGTGGCGGGTGTGCGGTCGTCGGGTGGCGGGGCCGGTACGTCCGCTCCGGGCGCCGGACCGGAGTCGGCAGGCTCCCGTCCCGTACGCCCCGCCACTTCCAGCTCCGGCTCGCCGTCGGTGCCACCGCCCGTCCCCGCGATGCGTCCGACCACGCCGACGGCGCCGCCCGTGGCGCCCGCGGGGACCGGGGCGTCGGCATCCACGGCTCCGCAGCCCGCCCAGGCTCCCCCGGCGGTGGTCTGGGCCTCGGCGCCCGTCTCGCCCGATCGGCCGGTGCTGCCGCCGGCTGTGCCGTCGGTGCCCGCGCCCGGTCCTCAGCCCGCCCCGGCCGCCCCGGCCGCCCCGGCCGCGCCGGCGACGGCGCAGGCCACCGGTCCCGTCCCGCCCGGCCGGCCCGCGTCCGCGGCGGCCGCGTCGTCGGTCCGCTCGTCGTCCTCCGCCCTCCGGCCGCCGGCCGCCGCACCCTCGTCCGGCCAGGGCCCCGCTCCTCGGCCGGAATCCCGCGAGGCCGGCCGGGACGTCGCGCAGGCCACCGGTCCCGTCCCGCCCGGCCGGCCCGCGTCCGCGGCGGCCGCGTCGTCGGTCCGCTCGTCGTCCTCCGCCCCCCGGCCGCCGGCCGCCGCACCCTCGTCCGGCCAGGGCCCCGCTCCTCGGCCGGAATCCCGCGAGGCCGGCCGGGACGTCGCGCAGGCGCGTCCCGGAGGGACCGTCTCCACCTTCGTCCTGCGGGCCGTTCCCGAGGACGCCGCGCTGATCAGTGCCGAGTCCGGGCCCGCTCAGGCGCTGCCGGCGGGAGTCGCCGACCGGGGCCGGCCGACGTCGACCGGCCCGGAACCGGCACCCGCGGCGCAGGCCCCCGGCACCGTCTCCGCGCCCACGGGGACGTTCGGCCCGCCGCCGGTGATCCCCGCCGGGCCCCTCGCGCCGTCCTCGTCGCAGGCCACCCCGGCTCCGCCGCCGCTCTCCCGGCGCGCAACGACGGGCGCGCCCTCGCCGTCCGCCGCCGCGCCCCCGCCCGCCTGGCCCGCCGCCGCTCCCTCGTCCGTGGAGACCCCTGAGGTGCTCGCGCCTCCCGCCACGGACGCGGATTCCGAACCGGACCGCTACTCCGCTCCCGACTGGAAACCCACCGCGCCCCCGAAAACCGTTCCGGTCGCCGAGGTCGAGGAGGAGGCCAAGGAGCCCCCCGTGCGGGAGTTCGACTCGATGGCCGAGGCGGTGCTCGCCCCCGACTCCGGTGCCGTGCCGCCCGACGGTGCGGGCGGGCCGATCGCGGAGCCCATGGCCCGGATCAACGCCGCGGTCAAGCAGGGCCGTATCGAGGAGGCCGCCGCCCTGGCCGAGCGGACCGTCGCCGAGGCGTCCGCGAGTCTCGGCGACGACCATCCCGACGTTCTGCGCCTGCGCGAACTCACCGCCTACATCGCCTACCTGGCCACCGACGTCCTGCGTTCCTTCCATCTCTCGCTGGAGCTGGCCCGGCTCCGCCACCGGCTGGGCGACTCGCGGGGCGCGTACGGGAACGTGCAGAGCGCGGCCGCCGCCTGGCGTGCCGTCCGCGACCCGATCCAGGGGCTGCATCTCGGCCGTGACCTGATCGCCGTCTGGAGCGAACTCGCCGCCTCCGAGGGGCCCGCCGCCGACGACCTCGACCAGCTCGAACAGGCCCGCAACCGGATGGGCCGACTCGCCGATCGGGCCCGCGTCGCCGCCGGCGGCGAACCGCCCCACCCCCGGTGAACCGAAGGGGGCCTGAGCCGCTGACGGCCCTGGCCCCCGCACATCGGCAGGCAGACGACGGGACGGTCCCGGTCTACGGCCGGGCCTGAACCGGCTGGTCGGAACCCGCCACCACGTCGTCCGCCCCGGGCGTGGCGCCCACCGTTCCGGTGGCCACGACCGCACCGGATGTCTCGAGCCCCGCCCTGAGCGTGCGGGCCGTCCGGTGCGCCGTGCGCAGCGCGTCCCAGGTCAGCAGCACCAGCGCGATCCAGACCAGCGCGAAGCCGGCCCAGCGCTCGGGCGGCATCGCCTCGTGGAAGTAGAGGATGCCCAGCAGGAACTGGAAGACCGGTGCCAGGTACTGGAGCAGTCCCAGCGTGGACAGCGGCACGCGGATCGCGGCGGCGCCGAAGCAGACGAGGGGCAGCGCGGTGACCACGCCGGTCGCGGCGAGCAGCGCCGCGTGCCCGGAGCCGTGGGCGGTGAAGGTCGATCCGTGCGACGAGAGCCACAGCAGATACACCAGCGCGGGCACGAACTGCACGGCGGTCTCCGCCGCCAGCGACTCGATGCCGCCCAGGCTGACCTTCTTCTTCACCAGGCCGTATGTGGCGAAGGAGAAGGCAAGGCACAACGAGATCCACGGCGGCTGACCGTAACCGACCGCCAGGACCACCACGGCGGCGAAGCCGACCCCGACCGCCGCCCACTGGACGGGCCGAAGCCGCTCCTTCAGGATCAGTACGCCCATCGCGATGGTGACGAGCGGGTTGATGAAGTAGCCGAGCGAGGCCTCCACGACGTGGCCGCTGTTGACGGCCCAGATGTAGACGCCCCAGTTCACGGTGATGACCGCCGCGGCTATCGTCACCAGCCCCAGCCTGCGCGGCCGGCGCAGCAGCTCGCCCGCCCAGGCCCAGCGCCGCATGACCAGCAGCGTGGCGATCACGATGACCAGGGACCAGACCATCCGGTGGGCGAGGATCTCCATCGCTCCGGCGGGCTTCAGCAGCGGCCAGAAGAGGGGGACGAGCCCCCACATCCCATACGCCGCGAAGCCGTTCAGCAGACCTGCCCGCTGTTCGATCTTCGACTTCTCGGCCACGGGCCCCTCCTTCTCGCGCGACTGCTCCCGTGCAGCATCCACGAAGGTAGCGCGAGCGCCCCCGCCTGTCATGCCCGTATCGCCATACGGTCATGACAGGCGAGGACCGTGTGCCCGGGGCCGCTGAATCAGCCCTTGAGGGCGGCGGCGATCGACTCGGCGATGGTGATGGCCGGGCGGCCGGTCAGCCGCGAAAGGTCGCCGGTGAGGACGGCCAGCTCGCCCTTCTCGATGGACACGTCCACACCCGCGAAGATCGCGGCGGCGAATTCCGGAAGCCCGGCCCCGGTGAGGATGCCGGTGTAGGCCTCGACGGAGACGGGGGTGTAGGCGATCTCCTTGCCGGAGTGCCGTGCCACCTCGGCCGCGAACTCGGCGAAGCCCCATGCCTCGTCGCCGCTCAGCTCGTACGTCTTGTTCTCGTGCCCCTCGCCGGTCAGCACCGCGACGGCGGCCGCTGCGTAGTCGGCGCGGCCGGCGGAGGTGAGCCGGCCCTCGCCCGCGGCGTGCACGACGGCACCGTGCTCCAGCACGGGGGCGAGCTGCTCGGTGTAGTTCTCGTGGTACCAGCCGTTGCGCAGCAGCACATACGGCACACCGGAGGCGAGGACTGCCTCCTCGGTGGCGCGGTGGTCGTCGGCGAGGGCGGATGTCAGGGTGCCCGGCGCGCTGGTGTAGGCGAGGAGCGCCACGCCGGCCGCCTGGGCCGCCCCGAGAACGACCTTGTGCTGGGCGACACGGTCCTTGTCGACCTCGCTGCTGGAGATGAGCAGCACTTTGTCCGCCGCGGAGAAGAGGCCGTCGAAGGTCTCGGGGGAGTTGTAGTCGGCGACCGCGATCCGTACGCCGCGCGCCGCGAAGTCGGCGGCCTTCTCGGGGGTACGGACGACCGCGGTGATCTGGTCGGCCGGAACCTTCTCCAGCAACTGCTCGACGACATGACGGCCGAGATGCCCGGTGGCTCCGGTGACGACGATGCTCATGGTTCGGATCTCCTTGTGGGGTGCGTGTAGCACTCACCCTAGGAGGGGTACTAACCATTGGAAAGTACCCACCTTCAAGTAAGGTACTGGCATGGCAGTAAGTAGTGAGGTCGCCGGCGCAGGCGACACCGATGCAGCGCGGTGCCCCTATCGACTTGTGCTCGAACATGTCACCAGCCGCTGGGGCGTCCTGGTGCTGATCGAGCTCCTCGACCGGCCGCACCGCTTCAGCGAGCTGCGGCGGGCGATCGGGAAGGTGGCCCGCGTCAGCGAGAAGATGCTCACGCAGACGCTCCAGATCCTGGAACGCGACGGCCTGGTCCACCGCGACGCCAAGCCGGTGATCCCGCCGAGGGTCGACTACTCCCTCACCGACCTGGGACGTGAGGCCGCCGAGCAGGTGCGGGCCCTGTCGCTGTGGACGCAGGAACGCATGTCCGACGTCGAGGAGGCCCGCCGGGCGTACGACGAGGCCCGGGCACTGAAAGCCCGGGCCTCGTGAGTTGCCTGATGTCCCGCCTGATCCCGTGACGTCCTAGCCGACCACGGTCCAGGTGTCGCTGCCGTGGAGGAGGGTGGTGAGGTCGCCCTTGCCGTTGTGCTCGATGGCGGTGTCGAGCTGGTCGGCCATCTGCGTGTCGTAGACGGGGCGGTGGATGGAGCGCAGGACACCGATGGGGGTGTGGTGGAGGGTGTTGGGGTCGGCGAGGCGGGAGAGGGCGAAAGCGGTGGTGGGGGTGGTGGCGTGGGCGTCGTGGATGAGGATGTCGGCTTCGTTGTCGGGGGTGACGGTGACGGTTTTGAGGTCGCCGGTGTGGGGGTCGCGCACGACGCCGTGGCTGTGGTCGGGCCCGAAGCGGATGGGCCGGCCGTGTTCGAGGCGGATGACGGCTTCGTCGGCGGTCTGCTTGTCCTTGAGGGTGTCGAAGGCGCCGTCGTTGAAGATGTTGCAGTTCTGGTAGATCTCGACGAGGGCGGTGCCGGGGTGGGCGGCGGCTTGGCGCAGCACGTCGGTGAGGTGTCTGCGGTCGGAGTCGATGGTGCGGGCGACGAAGGTGGCTTCGGCTCCGAGGGCGAGTGAGATGGGGTTGAAGGGGGCGTCGAGGGAGCCCATGGGGGTGGATTTGGTGATTTTGCCGGTCTCGGAGGTGGGGGAGTACTGGCCCTTGGTGAGGCCGTAGATGCGGTTGTTGAAGAGCAGGATTTTGAGGTTGACGTTGCGGCGCAGGGCGTGGATGAGGTGGTTGCCGCCGATGGACAGGGCGTCGCCGTCGCCGGTGACGACCCAGACGGACAGGTCGCGGCGGGAGGTGGCCAGGCCGGTGGCGATGGCGGGTGCGCGCCCGTGGATGGAGTGCATGCCGTAGGTGTTCATGTAGTACGGGAATCGGGAGGAGCATCCGATGCCGGAGATGAACACGATGTTCTCTTTGGCCAGGCCGAGTTCGGGCATGAAGCCCTGGACGGCGGCCAGGACGGCGTAGTCGCCGCAGCCGGGGCACCACCGTACTTCCTGGTCGGACTTGAAGTCCTTCATGGTCTGCCGGGCCACGGCCTTGGGGACGAGGGAGAGCGCCTCGATCGTGCCGGTGCCTTCCGTGGACGTCTCAGCCATCGATGGCCTCCTTGAGAGCCGTGGCGAGTTGTTCGGCTTTGAAGGGCATGCCGTTGACCTGGGTGTAGGAGCGGGCGTCGACGAGGTAGGTGGCCCGGATGAGGGTGGCGAGCTGGCCGAGGTTCATCTCGGGGACGACGACGGTGTCGTAGTGGTGCAGGACGTCACCGAGGTTGGCGGGGAAGGGGTTGAGGTGGCGCAGGTGGGCCTGGGCGATGGACTGGCCGCCGGTGCGCAGCCGGCGGACGGCGGCGGTGATGGGGCCGTAGGTGGAGCCCCAGCCCAGGACCAGGGTGCGGGCGTGGTGGGGGTCGTCGACGTCGAGGTCGGGCACGGTGATGCCGTCGATCTTGGCTTGGCGGGTGCGCACCATGAAGTCGTGGTTGGCGGGGTCGTAGGAGATGTTGCCGGTGCCGTCCTGCTTCTCGATCCCGCCGATGCGGTGTTCCAGGCCGGGGGTTCCGGGGATCGCCCAGGGGCGGGCCAGGGTCTGCGGGTCGCGCCGGTAGGGCCAGAACACCTCGGTGCCATCGGCCAGGGTGTGGTTGGGGCCCTGCGCGAACTGCACCCGCAGGTCCGGCAGTTCCTCCAGGTCGGGGATGCGCCAGGGCTCGGAGCCGTTGGCCAGGTAGCCGTCGGACAGCAGGAAGACGGGGGTGCGGTAGGCCAGCGCGATCCGGGCCGCCTCCAGCGCCGCGTCGAAGCAGTCCCCCGGGGTGCACGGGGCGATCACCGCGACGGGGGCCTCGCCGTTGCGGCCGTACATCGCCTGCAGCAGGTCGGCCTGCTCGGTCTTGGTCGGCAGCCCCGTCGAGGGGCCACCGCGCTGGATGTCCACCACCAGCAGCGGCAACTCCAGGGAGACGGCCAGACCGATCGTCTCGCTCTTGAGCGCCACCCCCGGACCTGACGTCGTGGTCACCGCCAGCGACCCGCCGAACGCCGCGCCCAGCGCGGCCCCGATCCCGGCGATCTCGTCCTCCGCCTGGAAGGTACGCACCCCGAAATTCTTGTGCCGGGACAACTCGTGCAGGATGTCCGAGGCGGGTGTGATCGGATACGAGCCCAGGAACAGCGGCAGGTCCGCCTGCCGGGACGCCGCGATCAGCCCGTAGGCCAGCGCCAGGTTCCCCGAGATGTTGCGGTAGGTGCCCACCGGGAACGCCGCCGTGGCCGGGGCGACCTCGTAGGAGACCGCGAAGTCCTCCGTGGTCTCACCGAAGTTCCAGCCCGCCCGGAACGCGGCGATGTTGGCCGCCGCGATGTCCGGCTTCTTCGCGAACTTCGCCCGCAGGAAGCTCTCCGTGCCCTCGGTGGGCCGGTGATACATCCACGACAGCAGACCCAACGCGAACATGTTCTTGCTGCGCTCGGCCTCCTTGCGGCTGAGGTCGAACTCCTTGAGCGCCTCCACGGTCAGCGTGGTCAGCGGCACCGGATGGACCTGGTAGCCCTCCAGTGAACCGTCCTGCAGGGGGCTGGTGTCGTAGCCGACCTTCAGCATCGCCCGCTTGGTGAACTCGTCCGTGTTGACGATGATCTCCGCGCCCCGCGGCAGATCGCCCACGTTCGCCTTCAACGCGGCCGGGTTCATCGCCACCAGCACGTTCGGTGCGTCGCCCGGCGTGAGGATGTCATGGTCGGCGAAGTGCAGCTGGAACGAGGAGACACCCGGCAACGTGCCTGCCGGAGCACGGATCTCGGCGGGAAAGTTCGGCAGCGTCGACAGGTCGTTCCCGAACGACGCCGTCTCCGACGTGAAACGGTCACCCGTCAACTGCATCCCGTCACCGGAATCCCCCGCGAAACGGATGATCACCCGGTCGAGCCTCTGCACATCCTTCGCGCCCGCCGGTTTGCGCTGTTCCCCTACGACGGCTCCGTCTGCCTGCTCCGCTGGACTGCTGACCTGGCTGGTCACTGAACTGGACCTCCCTCGAGGCGGCTGACCGGGAGGGGCCGGCCCACCGGCCTTCCCAGGATCAACCCTACGTCGGTAAGGGTCGCCTTCCCTCGGTCTCTCGCATGATGGACATCATGGCGAGACGATCCGACGCCCTGACTTGTCATGATTTTCCAGCCCCCCGGCGATGCTTTTGAAGACGCTCCTTGTTCATCCTTTGGTACTGGTGCTTCCGGAGTACCCGGCACTGCCGGTTCCGGCTTCGTGACACAGTGTCAGTCGATCAGGAGTTGAGGTAGGTGAGGACGGCCAGAACACGCCGGTGATCCCCGTCACTCTGTGACAGACCGAGCTTCAGGAAGATGTTGCTGACGTGCTTCTCGACGGCTCCGTCGCTCACGACGAGCTGCCGGGCGATCGCGGAGTTCGTCCTGCCCTCGGCCATCAGTCCTAGGACCTCACGCTCCCGCGGTGTGAGCGCGGCCAGCACGTCCTGCTTGCGGCTGCGTCCGAGCAGTTGTGCGACCACCTCCGGGTCCAGCGCCGTACCCCCCTGGGCCACCCGCACCACGGCGTCCACGAACTCGCGCACCTCCGCGACCCGGTCCTTGAGCAGATAACCGACCCCGCGACTGGAACCGGCCAGCAGCTCGGTGGCGTACCGCTCCTCGACGTACTGGGACAGCACCAGCACGCCGAGCCCCGTGTGCGCCTTGCGGAGCTGGACCGCCGCCCTGACCCCCTCGTCCGTATGGGTCGGCGGCATCCGCACATCGGCGACCACGACATCGGGCAGCTCGCCGCGGTCCGCCAGCTCGGTGATGGTCTTGATCAGCGCCTCGCCGTCACCGACACCGGCGACGACCTCATGCCCGCGATCGGTCAGCAGCCGCGTCAGGCCCTCTCTGAGCAGCACTGAATCCTCGGCGATGACCACCCGCACCCTGTCCTCCACGATCCTCGGCCCCCGTGCCCTTCGTCTCCAGCCGTGTGTACCGGCGGTGTCCTGGGCGGCCCGCGTCGTGAGGCCGCCCCTCGGCACCTCAGTATTGCGCCGTCCACGCATTCTCACCGGGGCCTGTGGACAACTGAACCGGCCGTGTTCCGCCCGGCGGGCCTGGGGAGTCTGCACCGGGGGAGGAACGGGGAGGGACCGGGTCCCATGGGGGCGGGGTTCCGCCCGGGCCGGCGGGCAAGGCGCCGGCGGGGTGCGCGGGACGGTCGTGCCGACGTCCTGCGCGGTCGGGACGGGGCGCGGCTGGGTCGGTTCCGTGCGGCAGGGGCGCCGGGCGTCCCGTACATCACGGGCGGCGGCCGTCCGAAGGCCCGATGAGCCGTCCGGGTGACGAGCCGCGCCGCGCCGCCCCCGCCGCACGGACGGGGGCGGCGCGTCAGGGGCGACGCCCGGCCGCCGTCAGGCCGACCGCCACGGCAGTTCGGCGGTGATCCGGGTCGGCCCCCCGGCCGGGGAATCCACCACCAGCACCCCGTCCACGGCATCGAGGCGGCCGGCCAGCCCGGCCAGCCCCGACCCCGCGGAGGTGTCCGCACCCCCGATCCCGTCGTCGGCGACCTGCAACAGCAGCCGGTCCTCCACCCGCCACACGTCCACCGTCGCCCGTGTCGCCCGGGAGTGCTTGCTGACGTTCTGCAGCAGCTCCGACACGGTGAAGTAGGCGATGCCCTCGATCGCCGGCGCCGGCCGTGACGCGAGGTCCACGTCCACCTGAACCGGTACGGTGCACCGCGAGGCCACCGCCGACAGCGCCGCGTCCAGCCCCCGGTCCGTGAGCACCGCCGGATGGATGCCGCGGGCGAGGTCCCGCAGCTCCTGCAGCGCCGTCTTCACCTCTCCGTGCGCCTCGTCCACCATCCGCGCCGCCGCCTGCGGATCCTCGGTCAGCTTCTCCTTCGCCAGTCCCAGGTCCATGGCCAGCGCCACCAGGCGGGCCTGGGCCCCGTCGTGCAGATCCCGCTCGATGCGCCGCAGGTCCGCCGCCGCCGTGTCGACCACGACCCCGCGGTCCGACTCCAGCTCCACCATCCGCGCCGCCAGCCGCGAGGGCCCGAGCAGCCCGTGCACCAGCACCCGGTCCACGGTCGTCAGCCCCCGCACGATCCACGGCGTGGCCAGCGTGATCAGCAGCCCCAGCAGCGCGGTCACCGTGATCTCGAACGGGTTGTCCACATAGACGTGGTGCGTCTCGTCGCCGTAGAGCTGTATGCCGTTCTGCCCGAGGTACAGCGGGAACACCCAGAACCACAGCGGATACGTCAGCAGGGACCATCCGCAGACCCAGAAGGTGACCCCGACAGTGAACGAGAACACCGCCCACGGGAACTGGAGCACCGTGTAGAGCATGTGCCGCCACGACGTCCCGCTCCTGAGCATCGCCCCGACCCAGGCCATCGCGCCGCGTCGCTTCAGCCGCAGCGGCTCGGGGTCGGCCACCTCGAGCCCCAGCAGCCCTCGCGCCCGGGCCCGCTCCAGCGCACCGAACCCACGGGCTCCCGCGAGCGCCGCCGCGAGCACCGGGATCCCGAGGAACGTCACCAGCAGCCCCGCTCCGAGCGAGAACATCGTGACGCTGTAGGTGAACATCATGATGCCGATCGGCAGGCTCAGCAGCAGGTAGCAGAACTCGCCCCAGCTGCGTCCCTCGATCGGCGCCCGCAGCGCCAGGGGAAGCCGGTACTTCCGCCCCTCTGCAGCGCCCGATCCGGGGCCGTCCCATTCTCCGTACCCCTGCCCGTACTGCGTGGCCATCGGCGTCGTCCGTTCTCCTCGTCATCCACCCCTGCGCGGCGGGCCCGCTCGGCCCGCCGCAGGTTCGTACCTCCACCCTGGTGTCCCGGTGCCCGCCCGGCCATGGAGCGCGTCGGCGTCTTGGACCGGGGGTTTTCCCCACCCCGCACATCCGGTCCTCCCAGGACCCCGATACGCCGGGGCGGCCGTACGCTCCCGCGCACGACCGCCCCGCCGTCCCCGTGCACCGGCCTCTCAGCCGCGCCGCCCCTCGTGCTCCCGGCCCCGCCACGGCAGCTCCGCCGTGACGGTCGTCGGGCCGCCCACCGGGGAGTCGACGACGAACAGGCCGTCGACCGCGCCGAGCCGCTCCGCGAGCCCCGCCATACCGCTGCCGGCGTCGAGGCTTGCGCCGCCCCGGCCGTCGTCGTGCACCTGGATGAGCAGCCGTTCGTCGGTCCGCCAGACGTCGACCGAGGCGGCCTTCGCCCCGCTGTGCTTGCTGATGTTCTGCAGCAGCTCCGAGACCGTGAAGTAGGCGATGCCCTCGATCGCCGCGGCCGGTCTCGCCTCCAGATCGACGGTCACCTTCACGGGCACGGTGCAGCGCGTGGCGACCGCCGACAGCGCCGCGTCCAGACCGCGGTCGGTGAGCACCGCAGGATGGATGCCGCGCGCGAGGTCCCGCAGCTCCTGCAGCGCGAGCTTCACCTCGCCGTGCGCCTCCGCGACCATCGCCGCCGCGGAGTCCGGGTCCTCCAGCAGCTTCTCCTTGGCCAGGCCGAGCCCCATCGCCAGGTTCACGAGGCGGGCCTGTGCCCCGTCGTGGAGATCGCGCTCGATGCGCCGCAGATCCGCCGCCGCGGTGTCGACGACCACCCCGCGGTCGGACTCCAGTTCCGCGATCCGCCGCTCCAGTTCGTCCGAGGGGGACAGCAGTGCGCGCACCATGGCGCGGTCCACGTTCGTCAGCCCGCGGGTGATGAACGGCAGCACCGGCCACAGGACGAACAGCGACACCAACGTCACCGTGAAGGTCGCGATCCCCCAGGGCAGCCGGATGAATTCGTACAGGACCGTCCGCCAGCCCACCGGGTCCTTCAACGCCAGCCACATCCGCTGGAGCGTCCCGCCGCCCCTGCGCAACGGCAGGGGGCTCGGCTCCTCCACCCGCACCCCGAGCAGCGCCCTGGCCCGCGCCCGCTCCAGCTTGCCCAGCTGCCGTGCGCCCAGCAGTCCGAGGGCCAGGAGCGGCAGGCCGATCACGGTGGCCGTCATCCCCACACCTGTGGACAGCACCGTCACCACGTAGGTGAAGCCCACCAGTGACACCGGCAGATTGGCCAGCAGATGCGCGATCTCCCGCCAGGTGTGCCCGCCCAGGGCCATGCGCGCAGGTGGCGGCCGCTCCCCGTCCGAATCGGTGGAAAGGGGCGGCGGGCGCCTGCCGTGCGGGGCGCCGGAGCTCGTGATGCGTTCGGTCATGTCTTCCGGCCTCGTTCGGTCATGTCCGCCAGCCTGCCAACCCGGCCCCCGGGAACGCCATGAGGCGGACCGCCGAGGCCTAGTGGGGCAAACCCCACCCCCACGGCTTCCGCGGCGGAGAGAGCGGAGCCCTGCCCGGGGCACGGGATCCAAGCCGCGAGCGGAGCACCGCGCTTCTCGGGGTGCGACGGGCTGCTTACCCTTTCTTTAGCAGGGCCTAGACTCCCGTGCGTACAGATCGTCGAACACACGGTTCATCAGAGTCACGGGGCCAGGGAGTGAGGGGCTGACGTGCCGGATCCGACCGCCGTCGCTGTCATGGCGGAGACCGGGAACGTGGGGAGCGGAAGCACGGCGAGTGCCGTGCACACCGGGAACGTCGTCGCGGCGGACTACTTCCAGTCCTACTCCGTCGTCGGGCTGCTCGCCGTCGTCGGCGTGCTGTTCGTCGCCGTCGCCTTCGGCGCGGGCCGCCTGCTGCGGCCCGTCGTGCCCACACCCGAGAAACTCCTGACGTACGAGTGCGGCGTCGACCCCGTCGGCGAGGGCTGGGCGCACACCCAGGTCCGCTACTACGTCTACGCGTTCCTGTACGTGATCTTCGCGGTCGACTCGATCTTCCTGTTCCCCTGGGCGACGGTCTTCGCCGCCCCCGGCTACGGCGCGACGACGCTCGTGGAGATGTTCATCTTCCTCGGCTTCCTGGCCGTGGGACTGCTCTACGCATACAAGAAGGGCGTCCTCACATGGACGTGAACCCCTCGACCCCGTCGGCCGCGGAGCCGGTGCTGCTGCCGGAGCCCGAGGTCCTTTCAGCCGAAGGCAGGGGCAGGCTCGGCGTGCTCTCCCGGCTCGCTCCGGAGCCGATGAAGGTGATCCTGAACTGGGGTCGCCGCTACTCGCTGTGGGTCTTCAACTTCGGTCTCGCCTGCTGCGCGATCGAGTTCATCGCCGCCTCGATGGCCCGTCACGACTTCATCCGCCTGGGAGTGATCCCGTTCGCGCCCGGCCCCCGCCAGGCGGACCTGATGGTGGTGTCCGGCACGGTCACGGACAAGATGGCCCCGGCCGTCAAACGACTGTACGAGCAGATGCCCGAGCCGAAGTACGTCATCTCCTTCGGCGCCTGCTCGAACTGCGGCGGCCCCTACTGGGACTCGTACTCCGTCACCAAGGGCGTCGACCAGATCATCCCGGTGGACGTCTACGTCCCCGGCTGCCCGCCGCGGCCCGAGGCGCTGCTCCAGGGCATCCTCAAACTCCAGGAGAAGATCGCGCGCGAGTCGCTGGGGGAGCGGTACGGCTCGACGCGGCCGTCCGCCGCGGCCCTGCAGAGCGGCCTGGTCGAGCCACCGGCCGCGGCGACGTCCGCGGGCGGGCCGGCCGCGGACGAGGGGGCCGGCCCGGGGGTGGCACGATGACCGGGGGCGGCTGGCTGCCCGCGCCCGTGGAGGACCTCTTCGGCGCGGAGGCCACGGTCGAGGAGTCGTACGAGGTCCTGACGGTCGACGTACCCGCCGCAGACTGGATCTCGGCGCTGCGGGTGGCCCGCGACGACCTGGGCTGCACGTTCTTCGACTGGCTGAGCGCGGTCGACGACCCCGGCACGGGCATGCGCGTCTCGGCCCACGTCGTGGCCCTGACACCGGTCCGCCGTCTGCTCGTCCGCACGACGGTCCCGCACGACGCCCCGGTCCTCCCCTCCGCCGTCGACGTCTATGCGGGCGCCGCCTGGCACGAACGCGAGACCCACGAGATGTTCGGCGTCGCCTTCGAAGGCCACCCGGGGCTGGACCACCTCCTCCTGCCCGAGGGTTTCGAGGGGCACCCGCTGCGCAAGGACTTCGTCCTGGCGGCCCGGGTCGCCAAGGCCTGGCCCGGCGCGAAGGAACCGGGCGAGTCCGACCACGGCGGCCCCAGGCGCCGCCAGATGCTGCCCCCCGGGGTGCCCGACCCGAACGAGTGGGGACCGCTCAAGGGACAGCTTCCCCCGGCCCCCGCCCGTACGGCCCGTGCCGCCGGACGTACGACCGGCGACCGCCCCGCCCGCCGCACTCGCACGGCAGCGGAGGGCTCCGCGACCCAGGCCCCCGCCGCGAGCGAGCCCACGCAGCCCGCGCCCCAGCCCCGTCGGGCGCGGAGTGCGTCGGAGGGTTCGGCTTCGCAGCGTGAGGCTGAGGCGGGTGCCGGTTCCCCGAGTCCTGCGGCTGGTCCGCGTCGGGCGCGGAGCGCGTCGGAGGGCTCGGCTTCACAGCGTGCGCAGGCGGCCGGGACGGAGGGTGCCGCTGCCGGACCGGCGGCCGGTGCCCGGCGTAATCGCAGTGCATCCGGAGGATCGGCCTCGCAGCGTGCGGGCGCCTCCGAAGCCCCGGACACAGGCGCGACCCCCGAACCGTCCACCGCGGCGCGCAGCTCGGACGCCCCCTGGCACCACGCCCGTCCGGCGTTCGACGAGCCTTCGCAGCCCACCTCCGCGCCGGAACGGCCCGCCGGGGAGGACAGCGCGGACGCCACGGATACGGCGGACGCCACGGATACGGCGGACGCCACGGATACGGCGGATGCGGCGGACAGGGCCGACACCACGGACACGGCGGACCTGGGGGAGGCGGCCGAGGGCACGGCCTCGGCAGGGACCGCGGCCGAGGCCGGAGCGGGGGCCGAGCCGGAGACTGACGCCGAGCCGAAGGCGGAGGGCGCGGCCTGGCAGAAGGCCGAGGACGTGGCTGCGGCCGGGCGGGAAGCCGAGGCCCGGACCGGGCAGCAGGCCGAGGCCCGGACCGCATCGGACGGCACGCGCGCGCCGCAAGGCGAGGCCGCGCCGAAACAGGAGTCCGCACCCGAAGCCAAGGCAGGGCCGAGGGGCGACGCCGAAGCCGAGGCCAAGGCAGGGCCTGGGGACGATGCCGTCCCCGAGGCCCATGATGCGACCAGGCCGAAGGCCGAGGTCGACGCGAAGGCCGAAGGTGCGACCGAGCCGAAAACCGAGGCCACGCCCGAAGCGGGGGCCGGGACCGAGGCGGCCGGTGGCGAAACCCGTCGCCCGGACGATCCGCCCTCCGAATCGCCGTCCCCGTCCCCGTCACCGAACTCCGACGAACCCCCCACTCCCGACGACCCCACCGGAGGCACGCGGTGAACGGCGCTCTCGACGTCGGCCTGCGACTCCTGGTCGTGTTCGTCGTCTTTCTCACCTTCCCCCTGATCGTCGGCCAGACCGAGCACAAGGTCATGGCCCATATGCAGGGCCGACTCGGCCCGATGTACGCGGGCGGTTTCCACGGGTGGGCGCAACTCGTCGCCGACGGAGTGAAGTTCGCGCAGAAGGAGGACGTCGTCCCGGCGGGCGCGGACCGACGCGTCTTCCAACTGGCCCCCGCCGTCGCCCTCCTGCCGTACCTCCTCGTCCTCCTCGCCATCCCGATCGGCCCGGGCGAGGGCGCGGTCGGGCAGGTGGTCGACGCGGGCATCTTCTTCGTCCTCGCCGTCATGGGTGTGGGCGTCCTCGGCTCGCTCATGGCCGGCTGGGCCTCCGCCAACAAGTTCTCCCTCCTGGGCGGTCTGCGCACCGCCGCGCAGCTCCTGGCCTACGAACTCCCGATGCTGCTCGCCGCCGCCTCGGTGGCGATGGCGGCGGGCACCGTCTCCCTCCCCGGCATCGTCGACGCCTTCCATTGGTGGTGGCTGCCCTGGCAGATCGTCGGCGCGATCGTCTTCTTCGTCGCCGGTCTCGCGGAACTGCAGCGCCCGCCCTTCGACATGCCCGTCGCCGACTCGGAGATCATCTTCGGCGCGTACACCGAGTACACGGGGCTCCGATTTGCCCTGTTCCTGCTCGCGGAGTACGCCGGAATCATCGTCCTGTGCGGCCTGACCACCGTTCTCTTCCTGGGCGGCTGGCACGGCCCCTGGGGCGCGGACGGCCTCGGCTGGGTCTGGACCCTGCTGAAGACCGCGGTCCTCGCGTTCGTGGTCATCTGGCTGCGCGTCACCTACCCCCGCCTGCGGGAGGACCAGCTCCAGAAGCTCTCCTGGACCCTCCTCGTCCCCCTCTCCCTCGCTCAGATCGCCCTCACCGGCATCGTCAAGGTGGTGATCTCCTAGTGT
Source organism: Streptomyces sp. HUAS TT11 (assembly GCF_051553595.1). Lineage (NCBI taxonomy): Bacteria > Bacillati > Actinomycetota > Actinomycetes > Kitasatosporales > Streptomycetaceae > Streptomyces > Streptomyces sp. HUAS TT11. Next base: position 4,060,276 of record NZ_CP196184.1, on the reverse strand, counting down.
CCCGCCCGTCGCCCGACCACTCCGCGACGACGCCCTCCGAGCGGCCCCGCCGGTCCGTCCCGGGCTCCGGTCTCGCCAAGGGCCTGGCCGTCACCCTGCGCACGATGACGAAGAAGTCCGTCACCGAGCAGTACCCGGACACGCAGCCCGCCCTTCCGCCGCGCAGCCGCGGCGTCATCGGCCTGTTCGAGGAGAACTGCACGGTCTGCATGCTGTGCGCCCGCGAGTGCCCGGACTGGTGCATCTACATCGACTCCCACAAGGAGACGGTCCCGGCGGCGGCCCCGGGTGGCCGGGAGCGCAGCCGCAACGTGCTCGACCGCTTCGCCATCGACTTCTCCCTCTGCATGTACTGCGGTATCTGCATCGAGGTGTGCCCCTTCGACGCCCTCTTCTGGTCCCCGGAGTTCGAGTACGCCGAGACCGACATCCGTGACCTCACCCACGAGCGCGACAAGCTCCGCGAGTGGATGTGGACCGTGCCGGCCCCGCCCGCCCTCGACCCCGGTGCCGAGGAGCCCAAGGAGATCGCCGCCGCTCGCAAGACCGCCGAGAAGCTGGCCGCCGCGCAGGCCGAGCCGACCGAGCCCACCGACCCCCAGGAGGGACCGTCGTGAGCCCCGCCGCCGCACTGGCGACCACGGCCGCCGCACCGCACGGCTTCCTCTCCCCGACCGGCGCCGAGATCGCCTTCCTCCTCGTCGGGCTGGTGACCTTCGGCGCCGCACTCGTCACCGTCACCACCAGGCAGCTGGTGCACGCCGCCCTGTGGCTCGTGGTGACCCTCGGCGGCCTCGCCGTCGAGTACCTGCTGCTCACCGCCGAGTTCATCGCGTGGATGCAGGTCCTCATCTACGTCGGTTCCGTGGTCGTCCTCCTTCTGTTCGGGCTGATGCTCACCAAGGCACCCATCGGCCGCTCACCGGACGCCGACTCCGGCAACCGCTGGGCCGCGCTCGCCGTCGCCGTCGCGGCCGCGGCCGCCCTCGTCTGGGTGGTCGTCGACGCGTTCCGCACGACCTGGATCGACCTCGGCGGCGCACCCTCGGGTTCCACCAAGGTGACGGGCGCCAGCCTGTTCCAGAACTGGGTACTCCCCTTCGAGGCCCTCTCCGTTCTCCTCCTCGCCGCCCTGGTCGGCGCGATCGTCCTCTCCCGCAAGGCGAAGGCGGACGCGGCGGCCTCCACCACGGGCGCCCCGGCCGTCCCGGGCAGCCGGAGCGAGAAGGAGGACGTCCGCTGATGCACCTCGTCTATCCCGCCGTCCTCTCCGTCCTCCTCTTCTCGACGGGCCTGTACGGCGTGCTCGCCCGCCGCAACGCGATCCTCGTCCTGATGTCGGTCGAGCTGATGCTCAACGCCGTCAATCTCAACCTCGTCGCCTTCGACGTCTGGCTGAACAGGACCGCCCGCGAGACGCTGCACTCCGGCCAGGCGCTGACCCTGTTCACCATCGCCATCGCCGCCGCCGAGATCGGCATCGGCCTGGCGATCGTCCTCGCCGTCCACCGCAACCGCGGCACCTCGGACATCGACAGACTCCGCGACACCGCCGAGGGCCACGAAAGCGACGCCCCCGAGGCTGAGAAGGCTGAGGCCACCGCGTGACCACGACCACCCTCGCCGTCCTCGTCCCTCTCCTTCCCTTCCTCGGTGCCGCAGCCGGGCTGCTGCTCGGCCGCACCGCCCCCGGCTTCGTCCGCCCGGTCGCCGTCCTGCCGACCCTCGCGGCGTTCGTACTGGCCGTGCTGGTCGCGGCACGTCAGGGCGGCGGCCGGGCCGTCGACTCCGCCACCGAACTCACGCCCACCGGCTCCGTCCCGATCGAGCTCGCGCTGCACATCGACGGATTCGCCGCACTCGTCGCCGTCCTGGTGGGCCTCGTCGCCTCGTGCGTGCAGATCTACTCGACGGGCTATCTGCGCGACGACCCGCGCTACCCCTCGTACGCCGCTCTCGTCTCCCTGTTCACCTCCGCGATGCTCCTGGTCGTCTACTCGGGCGACCTGATCGTGCTGCTGGTGGGCTGGGAAGTCATGGGCATCTGCTCCTACTTCCTGGTCGGTCACTACTGGGAGACCCCGGAGGCACGTGCTGCCTCCATCAAGGCCTTCCTGGTCACCAAGCTCGGCGACGTCCCCTTCCTCATCGGTCTGTTCGCGCTCGGGACCGACGCCGGCTCCTTCCGCATCACGAAGATCCTGGACACCGTCGCCGGCGGCGGCCTGCACCACCCGACCCTGATCGCGCTGCTGCTCCTGGCCGGTGTGGCGGGCAAGTCGGCGCAGTTCCCGCTGCACACCTGGCTCCCCGACGCGATGGCCGGCCCGACACCCGTCTCCGCGCTGATCCACGCCGCGACCATGGTCGCGGCGGGTATCTACTTCATCGCCCGCCTCCTTCCGGTGTTCCAGGCATCCTCGGCCGCGATGGTCGTCCTCGCCGTCATGGCCGCGGTGACGATGGCCGGCTCGGGGTTCGCCGCGCTCGCCCAGGACGACATCAAGCGCGTGCTCGCCTACTCGACGATCGGCCAGCTCGGCTACATGACCGGTGCCCTCGCCGTCGGCGAGCGCGGGGCCGCCGTCTTCCACCTCCTGTCCCACGGCGCCTTCAAGGCGCTGCTCTTCCTCGCGGCCGGCGTGATCATCCACGCCGCCGGCACCAACTCGCTGGCCGCCATGTCCCGCATGAAGGACCTGCGCGCCCGCGTCCCCGACGCCTACTGGACGATGACCGTGGCACTGCTCGCTCTCGCCGCGATCCCGCCTTTCGCCGGCTTCTTCTCCAAGGAGTCCGTGCTCGGTGCCGCCGAGCACGTCGCCACGGGGCACACCGAGCACGCCCCCGGTGCCGCGGGTTGGATCGTCCTTCTGGTCGGCCTGTTCACGGCGCTGCTCACCGCCTCGTACGCGACCCGCTTGTGGCTGCTCGCCTTCCGGGGCCACGGTGCCGAGGCGCCGGACCACGGCAGGCAGCCTTTCGTCATGAACGCCGTGCTGTGGGTGCTCGCCGTTCCGTCGCTGGCCTTCGGACTGACCTACGGCGTACTCCCCGACTGGTTCGACAGCCGTGACCTGACGCCGACGCTGATCACCTCCGTCCTCGGCACGGGCCTCGCCCTGGTCGGCGGACTCGTGACCTACGGAGCCTGGCGCCACACCACCGCGCTCGCCGGCCGCGTTCCCCTGGGAGCGGTCGCGGCCCACCCCGAGGCGGACGCGGGTCTGGTCGAGGCCGAGGCCATCGCGAGCCACGAGCCCGCGTACGGAGCGGTCGCCTACGCACACGACCCCGCGGACCCGGGCCGTCTCCTGCTCGGCCCGCTGCACCGCCATGCCGCCGTCGGTTTCCACCTGGACGCCGTGTACGACGCGCTCTTCGTCCGTCCGGTCAGGGCGGGGGCCAGCCTCGTCCGGTTCCTCGACCGTGAGGTCGTCGAGACCTACGTACGCGGCGCCGGCGCCCTACCCCGCCTGCTGGGGGCCGCGGTACGGCGCGCCCAGACCGGCAATGTGCAGACCTATGTGAGCGCGCTGCTCGCCGGCACCGTCGTCCTGGCGGTGGCCGCCCTCCTCGTCGCCACGGGAGCGTGAGCAGGCGTGATCGATATCAGCGAGTCCGTGATGCAGTTCCTTCTGGCATTCATCGTCGGCGTGCCGCTCATCGGCGCGCTCGCCGCCCTTCTGCCGGCCCCGCCGGGGCTGAAGGGGAAGTCGCCCGAGCAGGCCGTGCTGCGGCACGGCGTGACCGTCACCGGTGTCGTGCTCATCGCGGCGATCGTCCTGGCGCTCGGCTTCGACCACGACCAGCCGTCGAAGATGCAGGCCACCACCGACATCAGCTGGATCCCCGCACTCGATGTGCGGATCCACCTCGGCATCGACGGCATCTCCCTCCCCCTTCTGGTCCTGACCGCGCTGCTGACCTTCCTCTGCGCGCTCTACTCGTACTTCAAGATGCCTGCGGGTCCGTCCCCGAAGGCCTTCGTCGCCTTGGTGCTCGTCCTCGAGTCCGGCACCCTCGCGACCTTCGCCGTCCTCGATCTGCTGCTGTTCTTCCTCGCGTTCGAGATGGTGCTCATCCCGATGTACTTCCTCATCGCCCGCTGGGGCGGCGAGGGGCGGACCCGGGCGGCCTGGAGGTTCATCCTCTTCACGCTGCTCGGCTCCGTCGTCATGCTGCTCGGCCTGCTCCTGATCGGGCTCAAGGCGGGCACGTTCGACATGGTGGCACTCGCCACTGACAACGGCCGGTCACTCACCGTATCCGTGCAGGTCATCGCCGTTCTGGCGATCGGGATCGGGCTCGCGGTCAAGACGCCTATGTGGCCGCTGCACAGCTGGCTGCCGGACGCCCACACCTCCGCGCCGACCGTCGGTTCGGTGCTGCTGGCCGGTGTCCTGCTGAAGATGGGTACGTATGGGTTCGTCCGAATCCTCCTGCCGATCGCGCCCGACGGATTCCACACCTTCGCGCCGTACCTCGCCGCGTTCGCCGTCGTCGGGATCGTGTACGGGTCCCTGGCCTGCCTGGCCCTGGCCAAGCGCGGAGCGAAGGGCGACCTCAAGCGGCTCATCGCCTACTCCTCCGTCGGCCACATGGGCTTCGTACTGCTCGGGATCGCGTCGACGACCCCGACCGGCGTGAACGGCGCGCTCTTCGCCAACATCGCCCACGGCCTCATCACCGGTCTGCTGTTCTTCCTGGTCGGCGCGCTGAAGGACCGCACCGGCACCACCGACCTCGACACCCTCGCCGAGAAGTCCGGCGCCGCCCTCTACGGCAAGGCGCCCCGCCTCGGCGGTCTGCTCGCCTTCGGCGCGGTCGCGTCGCTGGGCCTGCCGGGGCTGGCCGGCTTCTGGGGCGAGATGCTCGCGATGTTCGGCGCGTTCAAGCCCGCCGCGGACCTCAGCCGCCCGGCGTTCCTGACATTCATGTCGATCGCCGCGTTCGGCACCCTGCTGACCGCCGCGTACATGCTCATCGTGGTGCGGAGGGTGTGCATGGGCGCCACCCCGCAGGACGCCCCGCAGCTCGCCGACGTACACACGTACGAACTCGCGGCCTGGACGCCGCTCGTCGCCCTCACCGTCGCCGCCGGCCTGTGGCCCAGGGCCCTCCTCGGACTGACCGACCCGGCCGTGCAGCAACTCCTCGCAGGAGGCACCCGATGAGCTCCCTCGTCCAGTCCGTCGACTGGCTGGCCGTCGCGCCGCCCACCATCGCGGCCGTCGTCGGGCTCGTCGTCCTTGTCGCGGACCTCTTCCTCGATGCACGGAGGAAGGCCCTCCTCGGCTGGGTCTCCGTGGCGGGCCTCGCGGTCGCGGCGCTCATGCTGCTGCCGCTCCTTGACGGCGACCGGGCCACCTTCTGCATGTCCGGCGACCCGCACCTGTGCAGTTACACGGCGGACCGTTTCACCCTCGTCATCCAGTTCCTCGTGCTCGGCGGCGCCCTTCTCGCGGCCCTTCTGTCCGTCACCGCCCTCGAGGACGCCGAGAGGCGGATCCCCGAGGGGGAGTTCTGGTTCCTGCTGCTGTCCTCCGCGGCCGGCGCCGCCCTGCTGCCCGCCTCCCGCGACCTGGCGACGCTCGTCGTCGCCCTCGAGGTCGCCTCCCTGCCCGCCTTCGCCCTCGTCGGCCTGCGATACGGCGACAAGAGGTCCTCCGAGGCGGCCCTGAAGTTCTTCCTGTCGTCCGTCACAGCCACCGCGGTCAGCCTCATGGGCATCAGCTTCGTCTACGCGTCCACGGGCTCGCTCTACCTCACGCAGATCGCCGACCGGATCCAGCACGTGGACGGCCAGCTGCACGTTCTCGCCCAGACGGGTGTGGTCCTCACCCTCGTGGGCTTCGCCTTCAAGACCGCCGCCGTCCCGTTCCACTTCTGGGTCCCCGACACCTACGTCGGCGCGCCCCTGCCGGTCGCGGCCTATCTGTCGGTGGTGGGGAAGGCGGTCGGCTTCTCCGGCCTCATCCTCGTCACCGTCGTCGCCCTGCCGTCCTACTCCGCCGTCTGGGGCCCGGCACTCGCCGCGCTGGCCTGCCTCACCATGACCGTCGGCAACGTCGGCGCGCTGCGGCAGCAGGCCACGCGCGCGTACAGCGCCGTACGCCTGCTGGCCTGGTCCTCCGTCGGCCAGGCCGGCTACCTCCTGGTGCCGATCGCGGCGGCCGGCTACTCCAAGGACGCCCAGAAGGCGATCGGCTCCACGGTGGCGTACGCCCTGATGTACGCGGCGGTGAACCTCGGCGCCTTCGCGGTGGCCGCGCTCGTGGGCCGTACGAGGACTCTGAACCGCATCACCGACTACCGCGGCCTGTACGCCTCCAACCCGCTCGCCGCCCTCTTCCTGGCGTTCTTCCTGCTCTGTCTGGCCGGCCTCCCGCCCGGCATCATCGGCCTCTTCGCCAAGGTCACCGTCTTCTCCGCGGCCGTCGACGCGGGCCTGGGGTGGCTCGCCGTGGTGATGGCCGTCAACGTGGTGATCGCGCTCTTCTACTACCTGCAGTGGACGGCCCTGCTCTTCCGCGCTCCCGACGGTGAGCCCGAGAAGCACCGGGTGCCCGCCCCGCTCACGGCCGCCATCGCCCTGACCGCCGTGCTGGGCGTCGCCCTGTCCGGAGCGCCCCAGCTCGTGCTGCGCTTCTCGGCCGCCGGACTTTTCTGACGGATGCGGCCACCGGCCTTTTGTGACGGATGCCCTGTACGCGACGCCCTGCACACGCGCGTGCAGGGCGTCGCCGTTCACCCGGACGGCTCACACGCTCCGATGCACGCACAAGGGAACTTGAGCTCCCCGCCTGGCGTTGACCAGTGCGGGAGGGTCCACTGAGAAGTGGAGTCAACAGCATTCGCAGACAAAGGGTTCCCCTGCCGCACCACTTGGAGGGCGTACCGTGCACCGCCGGCACAACGGGCTCAGGACCGCAGTACTCCTCGGGGGACTGTCCGCACTCATCATCGTCATCGGCAGCCTCTTCGGGCGTACGGGCCTGATCGTCGCGGTCCTCGTAGCGATCGGCACGAACGCGTACGCGTACTGGAACAGCGACAAACTGGCTCTACGCGCGATGCGCGCGCGCCCGGTGAGCGAGTTCGAGGCCCCCGCTCTGTACCGCATGGTCCGTGAGCTCTCGACCGAGGCCCGTCAGCCCATGCCCCGCCTGTACATCTCGCCGACAGAGGCGCCGAACGCCTTCGCGACCGGCCGCAATCCGCGCAACGCCGCCGTGTGCTGCACCGATGGCATCCTCCGCCTCCTGGACGAGCGTGAACTGCGGGGTGTCATCGGGCATGAGCTGAGCCACGTCTACAACCGCGACATCCTGATCTCCTCCGTGGCCGGTGCGCTCGCCTCGGTGATCATGTTCCTGGTGAACTTCGCGTGGCTGATCCCGGTCGGCCGCTCGGACGACGACGAGGGCCCCGGCATCTTCGGGCTGCTGTTGATCATGCTTCTGGGCCCGCTCGCGGCCACCCTCATCCAGCTCGCCATCAGCCGCTCCAGGGAGTACGAGGCCGACGCCTCCGGCGCCCAGCTCACCGGCGATCCGCTGGCACTCGCGAGCGCCCTGCGCAAGCTGGAAGTGGGCACGCAGCAGTTGCCCCTGCCGCCCGAGCCGCGCCTCGAGACGGCGAGCCACATGATGATCGCGAACCCCTTCCGCGCCGGCCAGGGACTCGCAAAGATGTTCTCCACGCACCCGCCGATGGCGGAGCGCATCGCCCGGCTCGAACAGATGGCAGGTCGTCACCGGTGAAGACAATCCTGAACGTCATTTGGCTGGTCCTGAGCGGCTTCTGGCTGTTTCTCGGGTACCTGCTCGCCGGCGTGCTGCTGTGCCTCACGATCATCGGCATCCCGTTCGGCATCGCGGCCTTCCGCATCGGCGTGTACGCGTTGTGGCCCTTCGGCTATACGACGGTCGAGCGCCGTGACGCGGGTGCGCCCTCCTGTATCGGCAACGTCCTGTGGCTGATCCTGGCCGGCTGGTGGCTGGCCCTCGCCCACATCGTGACCGGCATCGCCCTGTGCGTCACGATCATCGGCATCCCGTTCGGTATCGCCAACTTCAAACTCATCCCGGTCTCGCTGCTCCCTCTGGGGCGCGAAATCGTGTCCACGGACGAGCCGTTCGCCACGCGCTGACGAGCCGCCCGCTCCCGCACGTGGCACGTACGACGTCCTCGCCAGCACGGCGAAGGGTGGGCTGCCGACAGCCTCGTCCGCGCCCCTGCCGCAGCCTTCCCCGGAACCGCCGGACCACTTCACCGAACGACGTATCGATGTCCGTCCCGTGTGAAGCGGGCGGGTTGTCCACAGGCCGCCCGATTGTCGGTGGCTGCCTGCATCATGAAGCCATGACCGAGTACGAGCAGTTGCTGGGCAGGGTGGCGCAACAGGCCCGCGCCATCCGGCCGTGGGGCTGGGCTTCGCTTCCCGAGCCCGTGGAGGAGGCCGCGCACCCGCGCCGAGGCGGCCCTGGGCTTCTCCCTGCCCCCGCTGCTCGCGACGCTGTATCTGCGGATAGGAGACGGTGGATTCGGCCCGTCGTACGGTCTGTTGCCCCTGCTCGACGGCCCGCCGTCCGGCGAGCCCGCTGCCGTCCCGCAGTACCTCGCGAACCGCGCGAGCGGCCGCAAGGACCCCGACCGGCCGTGGCCCGAGGGCGTCCTGCCGATATCCCACTGGGGCTGCGGCATGTATGCGTGTGTGGACTGCCGTACCCCGCAGGGCACCGTCCTGCTCTACGAGCCGAACGCCGACAACGACGGACACGCCTGGTACGTGGACGCCCCCGGCCTGGTGGACTGGCTGCACACCTGGCTCGACGGGACCGGCTGGTACGAGGAGTCCAACGACGGCATGGACCTGCCGCCGTGGCCGGACTTCCCGATACGCACGGGCACGGCGCGCGCCTCGTGACAGGCACATCCCTCGGGTGCCGTAGGCCGCCGCACCCAGGCCCAGTACGGCTGCCTCGACACCTACCGACGCGCATGGCAGCGCGAACGCCGACACGACACCACCCGAGCAGCCCGCCCGCCGGTACGACGCGCGATGCCGGCATCGCATGCAGCGTCCAGGCAGCGGAATGGGCGACGGCGCAGTACGCCGGCACCCCGAAGGAGGCGAAATGGATCAGGCCGCACACGCCCACGGTCGAGGCTAGGACGGCCACCCCGACGCCCACGGCCGGCTCGGCCCGGTGCGGCACCAGACGGCGGTCGCGGGCCATGGCCGGCGTGGTCCGCGAGGCGTCCAGGATCAGTACCGACAGCGAGCCCAGTGCCGCCGAAACGGCTCCCACACGCACCACCGGGGCCAGACCGGGCACCTCCGCCCGCACCGCGCCGGCCGGCGGAGCAGCCGCGCGCCTCAACCCATCGGCACCCATCACGGAAAGGAGGGAGACGGCCACTGCCGCGCACACGGCCAGCGTGACCCCGAGCGCGAGCGGGATCGCCTGCGGGATGGTGCGCGCCGGATCCCGGACCTCTTCGCCGAGGGCGGCGATCCGCGGACACCCAGGGAAGGCGAACAAGAGCAGCACGGCTGCCTGCAGTACCCCGCCGGCACCACCGGAGGCGCCGATGTCCAGGTGCGCGGTGTCGGCCGCCCCGGATCCGAGACACACCACGACGACGGAAGCGAGGACCGTCGGCCACCCGCTGCAACCGGCCACTGCGGCGGAGGCGTCCTCTCCGACGACGGCCCGCACACGGAAAGCAGGGGCGAGTGCGACCGTCATGACGGGCAGGGTCCAGGAATGAACACGGCCTGGCCGGAGCAGGAGCACAGCACAGGCACAGCGCGGAGAGGCAGGTTCACGGCATGGGCATCGTCGGCTGGATCGTTCTGGGGCTGTTGGCGGGCGCCATCGCCAAGTTCCTGCTGCCGGGCAAGGACCCCGGCGGTTTCATCGGTACGACCCTCATCGGCATCGCGGGTGCCTTCATCGGCGGCTGGATCTCGTCGCGCTGGCTGCACCACCCGATCAGCAAGCACTTCTACGACGGCCCCACCTGGGCGGCCGCGATCGGCGGGTCGCTGGTGCTGCTGATCATCTACCGCGTCCTGTTCGGTGACTCACGGCGCTGAGCACCCCCGAGCCGCAGCCAGCGGTACAGAAGGGTGGGCACCCCGGCCGGGGTGCCCACCCTTCCTCGTACTGCCGGGTCGTCTACCGGTAGTTGACGAACTGCAGCGCGAAGTCGAAGTCCTGGCCCTTCAGCAGAGCGATCACGGCCTGCAGGTCGTCGCGGCTCTTGGAGCTGACACGCAGCTCGTCGCCCTGGACCTGAGCCTTGACGCCCTTCGGACCCTCATCACGGATGATCTTCGCCACCTTCTTCGCGTTCTCCTGGGAGATGCCCTCCTCGATCGACGCGAAGATCTTGTACTCCTTGCCGGAGAGCTGGGGCTCACCGGCGTCCAGCGACTTCAGGGAGACCCCTCGCTTGACCAGCTTCGACTGGAAGACGTCGAGGATGGCGTTCACCCGGTCCTCGGAGTTGGCCTGCATCAGGATCTTGTCGCCGGACCAGGCGATCGAGGCGCCGACGTTCTTGAAGTCGTAGCGCTGCGAGATCTCCTTGGCGGCCTGGTTGAGGGCGTTGTCGACCTCCTGCTGCTCGACCTTCGAGACGATGTCGAAACTGGAGTCGGCCATGTCCTGTGGCTCCTTGTATCGGGATGGATCGGTGCGTATCGGCGTGCGGGAGCGCGGCCGCCCGGCCCGGCGTCGATCCCGGGCCGCATCCGGCTAAGCCTAGCCACCTCGCCCCTCAGGACGCCGATCTATCCGGTGGCGAAGCACCCCCCCGCATCAGGTATCGTTTACGTCGTTGCCAAGGGGCACCGCAGAAAAGCGGGCCTACGGCAGCAAACCCCGGCGGTGTGCCCGAGCGGCCAAAGGGAGCAGACTGTAAATCTGCCGGCTTCGCCTTCCCAGGTTCGAATCCTGGCGCCGCCACATAGTCGAAAGGGTCTGTGACCAGCAGCAATGCTGATCACAGACCCTTTCGTCGTTCTCGGGCGCGGCCTGGTCGCTATAGGCGCTTTTTCCCAGTGTGTCTCACCCTGATTCGGGTGCTGACCAGCCCGTGTGGGGCAGGCGTGGGGCAGCTTTCGGCCCCTTAGCTGCCGTTTTTCAGCGCCCGCTCGATTCGGGCGTTCGCCGTGGCGGCGCCGCCGTCCAGGCACTTCGCGTACACCCGGAACAGCACGGCCACGCTGTGGCCGGCGCGTGCGGCCACCTCCTGCGGTTCCACCCCGGAGCTGAGCCACGTGGACACGGCGGCATGGCGAAGATCATATGGACGCTTCGCCAGCAGCGACGCGTACTGAGCGGGCGGGAGAGCACGCGCACGGGCTTCCGCCCACACCTCGCCGTATCCGGTGTCCTGGATGAGCCCGCCCCGCTGCGTCCGGAACAGCCGCCCGTCGGGGGCGACGCCATACGCCATGACGTGCCACCGCAGCAGGTTCACGAGATCGGGAGGGATCGGCACGGTGCGGACCGCCTTCCGGGGCCGATGCTTGAGCCCTCGCCGGTCGTGAGCCTCACCGCTGTCCGTCCAGGCCGACCCCGAGCGCGGACGGGTCTCCCGCAGCCGCAAAGTGCCCCATCCCCGGCGGGGCAGGTCGCAATCCTGGAGACGGAGCCCGATGACTTCCGCCGGTCGCGCCGCTGCGTAGTACATGCAGCCGAAGAACGCGACCAAGCGCCGCCCGCGAGGGCTCTGCGTACGCACGGCATCGAGCAGGGCGAGAGCCTGCCGGGGCTCTGGCACTGAAGCGGGGTCCAGTTCCTCAGCGACCTGCTCCGGAGCCTTCCACTGCACCTGTGGCAGGGGGTTGTCCGTCAGGCGTCCGGCGTCAACGGCGTAGCCGAGTGCGTTGTGGAAGATCGCCCGCTTCCGGCGGATGGTCGATGCCGCCGCCGTGGTGCCGTCCAGCTTCCTTGTCAGGGCGTCCAGGGCGGCGCGTACCTGCATACGGTCAGCCAGCGCGGACGTGGGCAAGGACTTCCGCTCGAACCACGCCAGCACGGCGGCCACCTCGTTGGGCGGGTCCTGGTCGCGGCGGCTCACGTTGAATGCCCAGCTATAGAGAGCCGTCCGAACCATCGTGGCGTCGGCCATGCCTTTGGTGTCCTTGACGAGAGCCGGCGTCACGGTGGCCATGGCTTCCGCGAGCGTCCGGCGAGTCGAGCCGGGGGAGTGCTGCCACTTCATCTCGATGTACTCGCGGGCGTGCTGGTACCAACTCACATCGTTGCGCTGCCGCAGCTCGGAGAGCGGTACCCCGGTGGACTCGTCGAACGGCTCACCGGCGTGTGCCGCCCGCAGCAACTCAGCACGTCGGCCCTCGGCCAGCGTCTTGGTGCGGAACGTCTGAGAGTGCGGAGTCTCACCCGTCTTCCAGCGCAGTTCCGCGGAGGTCTGCCCACGGTCCTTCCGCTGCCGGACGGACCAGATTCGAACGTCGTACGTCTTCCCCATCGGGGGCCTTCCTACGAACGGGGCCCGGTATGAGCCGGGCCCCGTGGGTGGGTTGGTCAGTCGGTGCGATCAGTAGGCGGGGGTGTCCAAGTTGTTGAGCCAGTCGTCCAGGTCGTTGCGGCGGACCCGCAGGTGACCGTTGGGCAGCTTCACGAGTCGGGGCGCCTGCCCGCGGGCGCGCATGCGGTAGAAGGCGGCGCGGCTCATGCCGATTTCGGTGAGGACTTCGGGGAGCTTGAGCATCTGGGGGCGGGCCATCGTTGCTACTCCTCGCTTGGGCTGGCCTTGGGCCGGGGTGTGTGTCCGAGGTTCGGATTTCTGCGTCACCGCGTCATCTGCGTCACCCGGTGCTTCTGACCTGCTGTTTTGGGGTGACGCAGGGGCTTGGGGGTGCGTCATCGGTGACGCAGGCTGTCCGTCATCGGTGACGCAGGTGACGCACGGTGACGCAGAGTCCGTCGTCTGCGTCACCGCTGTATGCGCAGGTCAGATGCCGTTTTTCGGCTTGGGTGACGCGGGTGACGCAGCGTCTTCCCTCTTAGGACAAAAGAGGGGGTGTCTTGTAGTTCGGTGCGCCTTGCAGCGTGAAGAAGGAGCCGCTGCGCGGCGCGACCTTTGGGCGGCGTCCGCCGAACAGCAAGAGGAGCACGCGCGGCCTGGTGCTCTTCTTGCTTGTCCGGGCGAGCGCAGGTGGCACGGGTCAGAACGCCTGCTCCTGCTCGTGTGTGGGTGGGGCGGCCGTGCGGGTCATTTCGAGGTAGCGGCCTGCTTTGGTGCGGCCTGTGTCGACGAGGACACCGCGCGCGGCAAGCGTCGGCTGGAGCCGCTTGAGCCGGTCGGAGAGAACCTTTCCCGTGGTAGGCCACCCCTTGGGCAGGGAACGTAGTTCCTCGCCGCTGTAGAGGCGGCTGAGGCAGTGCAGCCACTCGGTGGACGTCATCCGCTGCGCGTCGCCCGCGTCGATGTTTGCCGCGTGCCTGAGGACGGTCTGGGCCAGGAGGTCGCCCTCGATCACGTCGTCGTTCAGGTCGTCCAGACTGGCCCGGTACGCGGTCAGCGCCCCGAGCCCGGTGGCCGCATCGAGCTGCGCACATAGGCGGGCGAAGTCCGCCATCCGCAGATCGGTGGGGGTCTCCGCCTTGACCGCGCGGACCTTGACCGCGAGGTCCAGGAGCGAGCCGAGAACCACGGGCAGGACTTCCGCGTACTCCGCCCAGAGTTCGGCTTCGGTGCGCCGGACACGGGGGCGTTCCAACCGCAGCGGCAGGAGCCGTTCCGCGAGGTCGGGCCGGATGACGCCGACGTCGATGCCGGTCAGGAGCAGAGGGCGGCGGTAGCCGACGCGGAACACGTCCCCGTCGGTGAACAGGGCACGCTTGACGTTCTCGACTCCGGTGACGATGCAGCACATCGCGTCGGACAGGTCCGGCGTCATGTGGGAGAGGTTGTCCAGGGCGGTGACCCAGCCGGCCGCCACCGCCGCGATCAGGTTCTCCTCATCCTTCGGGGCGCGGCGCAGGTCCCCGCTCATGCCCTCGATGATCCGCACGAGCATCCGCCCGCCGGTGGATTTGCCCGCGCCTTGAGGCCCGGTGAGGAAGGGGGCGGGGACGGGCACGGAGGGTTCCAGGCAGCCGAGGAGCCAGGCGATGGCCAGGCACTCAGTTTCCGCGGTGGCGAAGTTGCAGAGCCTCATCAACAGGTCGATGCCCTTGTCGTCGGTGTCCTTGGCCGGCAGGGGCAGTTCCCCGGTGAGCTGGGTGCGCCGCCAGCACACCTCCCGCGGGTCGGGGACGGCGATGTCCCAGCCGGTGGGGTGGATGCGGACGGACTGTCCGTCGTTGCGGCCCAGGTCCAGCCACGTTGCTCCGTCAAAGCCTGGGGCAACGCGGATGTGGACAGCCTGCACGTCCTCACTGAGGGCCAGCGCTTCGATCAAATCCAAGGCCTCCTTCAGGGCGGTTCCGTTGAAGACGCCGTGCCCGTCCTTGAACAGGCCGACCATGAGTTCCTGGCGGTGGCTGCCTGTCGTGCCCTGGGAGCGGATCGGGCGGGCCACGGGGTGGCCTTTCCTCTGCGCGTACACGGTGCCGTCGGCGGTGCGGAAGTACCGGAAGTGGGCCCGTGCGTAGTCGGTGATGACCTCGCGGGCGGGGTTCTTCTCGTCGTCTGCCATGGTCACAGTCCCAACCTGGTGCGGGCGTTGGTCCACGCATCCGTGCAGTGCCGGGCGGTCTCGCCCTTGGCCTGGGCGGCGGTGAACAGCCGCGCAACGTGGGCGTCGGTGAGGCAGCCGCAACGGCCGTGCGTGGACAGCACGGCCAGGAAGGTGCGGTAGACGGTCGTGTGCACCCCTTCGCTCGCCCCGGTGATGCGCTGCTCCGCCATCGCGATACCCCGCTCAAGGAAGGCGGGCGTGCGGTGACGGCACTCACCACTTCCGGCTGGCGCGGGCACCGTGGCGGTCGGGAGCGCGGGCCCGATCGGGGCGGGCTTGCTTGCAGCGAGCGCGCGCACGGCGTCCGGCAGGTAGGCCATGGTGCCGGTGCCGAACCCGAGCCAGCGGGCGTAGGCCATCGTCGACTTGATGTCCACGCCAGGCCTGACCGCGTTCGCGGACTGCATGGCCCCGAGGTAGAGCCAGTGTTCACCCCGGGTGGTGGGCACGGTCTGCGTGGTGGGCAGATTCTCGCGGGCCCACGCGATTGCGTCGGCGTTGTCGAGGTCCACGACCGTCAGCCCGGCGCCGCCCGGATGGTAGGCGACCGCGCTCGCGCGCATCCATGCGCGGCGCCACGGGCCGGAAGTGACGACGTCGGGGTCGGTGGTCGCGGCGGCCCACGCGTGGCAGGGGCCGGGGCAAGCGCACGGCCCCGGCATCTTCATGTTCGGCCGCCCACCACAGGCGTTGTCCGCGCATCGGGGGCAGTTGCCGAACGGGACCTTGCCCGCCCGCAGTGGCAGGACCGGAATCTGTGAGGCCGCGAGTTCGAGCGCGGTGCGCAGGTGCTCGCTCATGCCGCCATCCCCAGAGCACGAGAGGCGAGGAACGCGCGGCCGATGTGCTCGCTGTAGGCGGGCGGGATGGCCTCGGTCAGCTCCTCGCGCACGTTCGTCCACGTGATGCCCATCGCCGCTTGCAGCTCCGGGACAGTGGGCTTGCCGCCGCCGTTGCCGTACGCGGCGACGTAGGGACCGTCGTAGAAGCGGCCGTGGCGGTAGCCGCGTACGCGGCCCCGGTGCGGCACGTGGGCGGGCTGCTCGATCGTGCAGCCGCTCACCTCGAAGTTGCGGTGACGGATGACCCCGAGACCGAACATCTCGCCGCACAGGGTCAGGTCCTTACGGATCTCGGCCTGCCCGTTGGGCTGCTCGATCACGTACGGCAGACCGGTCCGGTCGAGCAGTACCCGGGTCGGCGCCACCAGATCGACGTGGGTGCCGCCCCATCCGCGGGAGCGGTTGGTACCGACGGTCAGGGCGTTCTTCGCCTGGCAGGGCGGGGAGACGTGCACGAACGCGTACCGCTCGATCTCCCCTGTGACGATCAGATGGGCGAGGTATTCGAGCGCGTCGCCCCGGTGCCAGGTGAACGGGTAGTTGGGGCGGTCTGCGATGTCGCAGTCGTGGACACGGAATCCGGCGCGGGCGTAGCCCACGGCGGCGCCGCCGTCGCACGAGAACAGATCCAGCAGTAAGGGCCGCTGGTCCTCTCGCCGAATGTCGGTGGGTTGGGTCATGCTGGGGGTCCTCCACAGCTCTGTTGTGGGCAGGTGGACAAGGGCGGCCCCGCGGCTTTGGCGAGACGGTGGGGGCCGCCCTTGGCGTAGCTAGTACTGGTTGCGGGCGTCGCAGAAGTCGCAGTCGCAGTCGTCGTCGTAGGGGCAGTCGCAGCCGCAGGGGTGACCGGCGCCGATGCAGTAGCACTGGCACATGCCCTCCCCGCACGGCTCCTCCTCAGGCCCGTTTTCGGGACCGCTGTAGGTGAGGGGGCTGATGGCGCTGTGCGCGAGATCCAGGCATTGGGCGAGGCCGCCGGCGTTTTCCATGGCAGTGATCAGGAAGTTCTGGGTGGCGGCGACGTGCTGGGCGGGGTCCTGGCCGTCGGCGGATCCCAGGTGGCCGATGGTGGTCAGGACATCGAGCGCGGTGCCGATTTGCTCGATGGCCTGCGGGAGCCGCTGGGCCAGGCTCTTCAGCGCCGCGATGGCGTCGTAGGCCTCTCCCGGGTACGTCAGCCCCGGAGTCCCGGGGCGGGGAAAGGTGCGGTGGTTGAACTCGCGGATGGCTTCGGCCGCCTCGTGGGTGAGCTTGGCGGGTTCGACGGTGGTGGTCGTCATGCTGCCTCCTGGTCAGTTGTGCAGGTGGGTGTGGGAGCGGGCGAACGCGCCCCGGGTGTGGGTGGTCACGTGGGTGTTCTTGGTGACCGGCCCGGTGTAGACGTGCTTGGACACGGAGCGCCTGGCGCGGGAGAAGGCGGCGCCGATCGAGAGTGCGGCGAACGCGATGCCGGAGAAGAGGACGCCCATGCAGACGACGCCGGTGACGCTCATGGAGGCGAATCCCTTCAGCACGAGCCAGATGCCGCAGCCGATCCCGGTGGTGCCGGCGCCGAGGCCGATGGAGGCGACCGCGGTTCCGGCGGCCCAGGCGGGCACGATCCGACGGTCGTCCTGCCAGGCCGGCGGCGCGTCCCCGACGCTCGGGGGCTCGGTGTTGTCGCGGTAGGACGTCAGGATCGGCGTCGGGGGCGGGGTGGGCCGGTAGACGTCGTCGATGATGCGGCGGGCTTCGGCGTTGGCCGCCTCGTCGCTCATGCGCGGCCACCAGTCGGCCGGGGTGTTGGTCTCGCTCACGGCAGGTGCCTCCTTCCAGTGGGTCAGGCGATGGTGGATGCGGCGTTGATGAGGGCCTGTATGGCGGCGCGGATGGCGGTGGAAGCACCGGTATCGGCGGTGAAGAATCCGAACAGGAACACCGCGAGCGCGGCGGCCGGGCCGACGTAGCGGGTGCGGATGAGGACGAACGTGAGGAGCCCGAAGAGGGCGACGGCGGACAGGGTGACGATCATGAGGAGCCCCCTTGGGCAACGGCCGGCGGGCAGCATCCGAATCCGGGTGCTGCCCGCCGATGGCTTGTCGTGCGGCTTGTCGCTTGTCTTGTCGCCTTGCTTGTCTTGTCGCTTGTCGCCTTGCAGGTCACAAGCCGTTTGAGACCCCCACGACACCCCGAGAAGGGGTGTGCCTGCGGGACGGGTGACAAGCGACAAGCACTAGTCGCCCGAGGGCGGCTCGGGGGCGTGGTCGCGGTGGACGTAGCGGGCTTTGGTCCCTTCCCCGACCCGCACCGCAGTGCCCTCATCGGCCCACGTCTTGAGCCAGCCCACGACGGTCTGCCGCGTCGTGCCGTACTGGTCCGCCAGCGCACGAGCGATTGCGGACGCGCCCGTTCCTTCCGGGCCCGCGGCGAGGAGCGCGGCGAGCGCGGCCTGATGCGCGGGACTGTTTTGCTCCCGCTCCTTGCGCAGTGCGGACAGGTTCAGCCCTGTCGCGGGCGGAGGGGTGTCGGGGCCGGGGGCGGTGGCGAACTGGGCGTCGATCTCCTCGCGGAACCGGCGCAACAAGTCGTCGTCCCCGCCCGGTGCCGCGGCGCGGTCGGTGCGGTGGGCGGACAGGTTCAGCCCGCCCGCGGCGCCGGGTGCGGACTGCTCGGTGCCGGCCGCTTCCGGGGTGAGGTCGCGCATCCAGGCCGTGCGCTCCCCATCCCACCGCCGCGCGTAGTCGGCGCCCGCGGCATTTGCGGACACCGCGTCCAGACGCGGGTGCCGGTCGCTGGTGGCGACGGTGATGTCCCGGATCTGGGAGGGCTTGATCCGCCACGCCTTGAACAGTGCGCCCGGCGACTCGGGGGTGCCCATGAAGCCAGCACCCTTGAAGGGCGCCTGATCCACACGCAGCCCGCGCCGACCGGGGAACATCTTGGAGAGATCCATGCCCTCGGTCTCGCCACCGGTCAGGGCGACGCGGACCTTGGCCTCACGGCGGATGAGGAGGTTGCCCAGCACGCTGCCGGTCGCCCCCAGTGCGGTGATGATCGTGCGTCCGCCCATGGAGCGGTGCATGCGGATGAACTCATAGATCCGCTTGGCGAGTTCCTTCATCCGCCGGTCGGTGCTGACCAGGATCTCCGCGCCTTCGTCGATGACCAGCATGATCTGGGGAATCTTCGCGCTCACCGGCAGGAGGTCGGTGTCGTGCTTGGCCATCAGCTCCTGATACGCGCGCTTGCGGTGCAGTCCGACCGCGATCGCTGCGTCCAGCAGCCTCAAGGCTTCCTCGTAGGTGCCGGCGAGCCAGTCGACGCCGGGCCGCACCGGATTCCCGTCCGCCTGCTTGAGTTCGCCGCTCAGGGCGGGGCGCACCCAGGGCAGGCCGGCGGATCCGGCGTTCAGGTCGATCACCCAGGTCAGGACGTCTTCTGCGCGGGCGAGTCCGGCCAGGATCGTGTGGAGCATGTTCGTCTTGCCCGACCCGGTCGGCCCGACGACCAGCGCGCACTGCTCGCGCAGGTAGGCGAGCACGTCGTCACCGTTGGTGCGGAAACCCCAGGGGATGCCGGTCAGGATCGACAGCGGCGTGTAGTCCTCGGGGTAGGTGCGGGCTTCGGCAAGAACGTTGCGGGTGGTGACGTCCACGATCGCCCGGCCCTGGTGGACGCCGGGGCCGACCGCGGCGGTGCAGCCGTGCGGCAGCTTCGCGTCCGCCGACAGGGCCGCGGCGTACTGGGCGATGCGGTCGTAGGTGGTGCCGCCCTGCGGTTCGAGATCGAGGGAGTAGCCGTTGCCGGTCTCCCACATCTCCACGGCCAGCACGCGCACGGTGATGTTGCAGATCCGGCGGATCCGCTCCACCCATTCCGCGGCGATCTGGCGTCGCTCCGCACTCATCTCCTGCGCGATCTGGCGACGCTCCGCGGCCAGGGCCTCTTCCTCGCGAGCCTCTTCATACAGGGCGACGGAGCGGGCCCCGGCGCCCATCCCAACGCCGATCGTGGCGAGGGAGCCGAGGGCGGCCCACGACAGGGCGCCGGTGGCCATGGCCCAGGTGGTCCACCCGGCGCCGACCAGCCAGGACGCGGCCTTGAACGCGAGGGTGCGGCCCGCGTTGCGGACCTTCAGCCCCGCCACGGTGTGACCGAGGGCGCCAGCACCCCCGACAGCGAGCGCCCACAGGGGCGGCATGCCGGTCGCGGCACCGGTAGTGGCGATGGCCAGGGCTCCGGTGGTTGCGGACAGGGCGCCGGTCACGGGTCCGTGACCGGCACTCCAGTCCAGCACCGGGCCACTGTCCGCCTGCTTCTTCTTGTTCGCGGCAGTGGTGGCACTCATGTCAGACGTTCCAACCCTTCTCGGCCTCCGGGCCGTTGCGGGGGTCCTCATGGCGGGCGATGTCCTGCTCGTGGGCCTGCCGGAACAGCGGCCCCATGTCCTCCGCGACCGCGACCGCGCTCATCAGGGCGCCGAAGATGTCGTTGAAGCCGTCCGCGACCTCCTTCTCCAGCGGGAACTCACTGTCGGCCCGCTCCGCGAGGATCTTCATCACGTTCGCCACCGACGTGAGCGCGGCGGGGAGGCTTTCGACCATGGCCAGGATCTCCATGGCGTCCTCGGGGTCGTAGGCCTGGGCGGCCTGCTCCATCTCGGCAGCGTGCTCTTCGAACTGGAACCCGGACACGTGCTCTCCTTCGCTACTGGTCGACGTGCGGTC
Source organism: Streptomyces sp. HUAS TT11 (assembly GCF_051553595.1). NCBI lineage: Bacteria > Bacillati > Actinomycetota > Actinomycetes > Kitasatosporales > Streptomycetaceae > Streptomyces > Streptomyces sp. HUAS TT11. The sequence goes on along the minus strand of NZ_CP196184.1, from coordinate 4,039,997 downwards.
GGTGTTGTTCGGGACGGGCCCGGCCGGGCGCTCCACCCGTTCCCTGAGCCCGTCGGTGACGTCCTTGGCGGCCTCCTGCTCTGCCGCGTCCTCCGCGGCGGCCTGCTCCTCACGGATCGCCGCATCGCGCTCGGCGCGCTGCTCGCGGGCCGCGCCGGTCAGCTGTCGGTACAGGCGCCGACCGGGGTGGACCAGCCAGGGCAGGCCCAACTTCCGACCCAACGGGCTGGCCAGGAACCCGAGGAGACCGATCGGGAGCGCGAGCAGTGCGGCCAGGGCGCGACGCCCGTGGAAGCGCGCTGCAGAGCGGCGCAGGGCCTTCCTCGCGGCCTGCCGGGCGGGCGCCTTGCGCACGCTGGACCGCCCGTCGGCCACCTTCCGCGCGGTGGCCGCGTCCCGGCGCGCCCGCTGCTTGGCGATGGCCGCCTGCTTCATCGCACGCGCCTTACGGCCTGCACCGCCCAGCATCCGGCCCGCCAGACCACCCGACTGTGCCCGCCTCTTGTGGGGCTTGGGGGCGTTGCGGCGAGCGTCGGCCACCGCGCGCCGGGCCGCGGATGTCTGCTCCCGCTTCTGCGCGCGGGACGCTCCGGCCTGCTTCTGTGCCTTCCGTAGCGCCTTGACCTGCCCCACCTTCGACAGTGCTCCCGCCGCACCGCCGCGACTGCCGCTCTTGAGCCCGGCGGGCTTGTTCAGGGAGACCGGAGCACTGTGCTTGGCCGCCCCGGACCGTCCTTGACTGGCCCCACGACGTCCCAGACCGGCACTCGGTCCGCGCCGCTGCTGACCGGGGACCTTGCCCGACCCGCCAGCCGTGCGACCGCCACCTGAACCGGTCTTGCGACCGGCGGTGTTGAGGCCGCCGGAGCGGTGTCGGGCGGCGTGTTGGCGGGCCGCGGTACGCGCGGCGGCCCGGCGCGCGGCCTGCTTCGGGCGCGGGTTGCGGCTGCGGTAGGAAGCGAGGGTGCCGAACACGACCACGCCGGTCGCGGCGACCGCCGCGGCGACCGGCCCGCCGACCAGCCCTGCCCCCGCGATCGTGGAGACCGTGGCGTTGACCCCGGACAGGGCCAGCGGCGCGACCGGCCAACCACCCGGAGCGTCCTCTACCTGGCTGTTCTTCTGCTCATCCGCCTTGTCCACAGCCTGTGCGAGGGCCGGGGCGGGCGGGGTGTCGGTGGTGGCGGGGGCCACTACCGCTTCCGTACTGATGTCGGTCATGCTGAAGGCACTCCTTCCGGAGTGAAAAGCAGGACCCGAACGAGCTGGTGAGAAGGTGCGTTCGGGTCCTGCGCCTGTATGGGGGATGCGCTGTTCAGTCAGGGGATTTCAGGCGGCGCACTGTTCCTCGGGGGCGGCACAGGAGCCGCACATGCCCAGCGAGGGCGGGATGACGTAGCCGACGTCGCGCCGGCACTCGGGGCAGACGCGGCGCGCGGCGTTGGCCTTGGCCAGCGCCGCCCACCGGCCCGGGGTCATCGGACGCACCGGCTTGGCCTGGTCGATGCGGTACAGGTAGGCGACCAGCGGGCCACGCCGGCGCCGCGGGCGTTCGAGCTGGGCGGCGACGTCCTGCCCGCCGGGCCGCAGACCCAGGGCGCGCAGTTGCCGGTAGGTCGCGTAGCCGTCCGGGGCCAGGCGCCAGCGGTAGACGGGCAGGCTCACGACGTGCTCTCGGCGGCCATGAGCGTGGTCCACGCCTCACGCACCCGGTCCTCAGCGCCCTTGAAGCCCTGCCCGCGGAACTCCGTCGCGGCCTGCCGATACGACAGCGGCGGGTTCTGCGAGTGACGCAGGAACCGCAACACCACGACCAGCTGAGCATCCGAGAGCGTGGCCCCCTGCTCGGGGACCGTCACACCCGCGACCATCGCCACGTCCGCGAGCGTCACGGCCGGGAGGCGAATCTCCTCATCCCGTGACGGCTCGGTGTCCTCGGCGGGCGGATCGATGTCCGGCGTCACGGCGGCGTCACGCCCGTCGTCACACTCACTGTGCGGGCCGGGAGGCAGGGCGTTGACCTGCGTGTCTTCCGCGTCCCGGGCGGTGCCCGAGGGGGGCAGGGCCGGTGCAGTCGCGGAGGTGGATTCCAGGGGCGTGACGGTCGGCGTCACGGGCGTGCCGAACATGGCGGCCAGCGCGGCATCCGCGCCCTCGGTGACGCGCTCGCGCTGCACATCCACCAGCCGCGCCCCGAGCGTGACGTCACCGACGCCGACCTTCTCCGCGAGCTTCCACGACTCCCGCTCCGACTGCGCCTGAACCTTGGCGTCCGGGTGGTTGGCGGCACGGGCCCGGTGATAGGCGAGAGCCTGAACAAGCTCAGCCGTTTTGCGCTCGGCCTCCGGATCGCGGCCATCGCGGTGCACGACGATGCGACGCGCGAGGAACGCAGCGCCCTCGGCGGACACGGACATGCCCATCGGGGTCAGCGCGTAGATGACCACGCGGCCCGCATCCGGGGCAGCCATCGCCGACATCGCCGACCCTGCCGCGGGCAGGGCCCACAGTCCGGCGCGCACCGGCCACGGGGACGCCTGGCCCAGCATCGTCAGACCGAGCAGGACCAGCGCGAGCACCGCGGTGGCGCCCTCACCGGCCGCGACCGCACCGGTCGCGGTGCCCTTGCCGTACATGTGACTGATGTTGGAGAACGTGCCGATCGCACCGAAACCACCGGTCGCGACCATCGGCACGAACGCCGCAGTCAACACGACCGCTTGGCCGCGGGTCAGCTTGCGCGGCGACGCCGTGACGGCAGTGCCGGTCATGCGGCTTCCCCCGTCCCGAGCCGGTTGGCGACCGTGCGGCGGGCGACCAAGACCTTGTTCGCGGCCCGGCGCAGACGACGCTGATCCAGCTCCGACGCCGGCCGGTCCAACAGGCTGATCTGGACGTCCAGCAAGTCCATCTCCGCATCGATCAGCGGACGCTCCAACTCGATGGCGTGGAGGTCCCGCCAGGACGGTTCCGCGTCGGGCAGACCATCGGTAACGGGCTCCTGAACAGCAACGATGAGCTTCATGGGTCGTGTCTCCCTAGCAGTAGGTACGGCCCGAACAGCGGCTCCCGGGAGGCACCCCGGGAGCCGCCCGCCGTACGGGGACAGGTCCTCTCGCGAAGCACGAGCGACCGCGGCTCCCCGGCACCTCACGCCGCATACGGCAGAGATGCCGGGGACCGTGAGCACTGGTGCTCAGGCAGGGCGCGAACGCCCCGCGAAGGTTCTGCGGATGTCAATCACCCAATGCCAGTCACCGCCGTGAAAGGCGGATCCGGGCAGGTCACCCGGCTCGACATGGGCGGTCGGGATGGTGACCCGCACCCATCGACCACACGTGTTCATGTGGCTGGGCCGGCACACTGTTGAGTTCTTCGCAGCGCTGGCTCCGGGCCTAGCCTCCGGGCGCTGTTTGTGCACGTCAGGCGAGTCGATCGAGCGCTCCACCCTCTCTGGGGGGGTCAATCAAACTCTGCCTCAGAGTGCACTGTGAGACAGAGTGAGTCAAGTGCCTGCCCGAAATGAGGGCAGTGGGCACTGGCTCTACCTCTGAGGCAAGGGCACTATGAGGCAGAGACCGAGAAGAGGCTTGGGGTGCAGATGGTCGAGTGGACCGGCAAATTCGCCTATCAGCAGGTGGCCGATGACCTGCGGCGACGCATCGCGGATGGCGAGTTCACCGAGACCGGACAGCTTCCCTCGCTTGCGCAGATCCAGAAGCGCTACGAAGTCACGGTGACCGTTGCCCGCGCAGCCATCCGTCAACTGACGACGGATGGCCTCGCGGTCAGCCACCAGGGCAAGGGCGCGTTCCTGACGCCCGACGCCGGTCGGGCCGCAACACTCGCCGATCCGGTCGCGATCGTGACCGAGCTGCGCGAGGAAGTCGAGAAGCTGCGCACCGAAGTCGGGGAGCTGCGCCAGCGCGTCGCGACGCTCGAAGGAAGCTGAGTGAGCAAGCCGGGGTAGTGCCTGAGCGGCCGTGGTGTGTGGCATGTGCACCTCCTCGTTCGGTGTGTGCACTAGTTCACAGCTGCGGCGCGAAAACCTGTATCACGTATCACTACCTGAGAAATTCTCGGCTCTTTTACACATCCGCTTATACATGCTCTATCACGACGTTCCATGGGCCTACTCGAACCGCTACACTCGCGGCTCTGAGTAGCTATCTAGGAGGGGCAGATGGCTCGGCAGCACCCGGATTGGAACCCCGAACTCCTTCGCAAGCATCGCGAACAGATCGGGCTCACCCTGGAAGATACGGGGGAGAAGCTCCGCGAAATCGCGGAGCGGCACGGCTTCAACATTGCCGCGAACTTCCAGACCATCTGGGGCCACGAGAAAGGGTCGGTATACCCCGGGCCGCATTACCGGCGGGCCTACTGCCGACTCTATCGACGCAATGAAGCGCAACTTGGCTTCCGTCGAGCCTTGCCCGGAGAGGATGCCCCTGTGGAGTCCGCCGCCGTACAGCTTCCTGCCCCGCGAGTACAGACACACGACGAACAGCCGCAAGCCGTACGGCAGGCGCTCAGCAGCATTCGAGAGGGTACGGATGACGTCGACAGTGAGGCATTCCGCAACCGCGTAGTTGACGCGTGGCGGCGCCGTACGAGCGGCGCCGCCACCGACGGCCCCACGGTTGTGCTGGTCGGCGGGTTCGCCGGTTCCGGGAAGTCCGAGTTCGCCAAGTTCCTCGGTGGTCTGACAGGGTGGCCGATCCTCGACAAGGACTCCCTGACGCGCCCACTGGTCGACCAGCTCTTGATTGCGCTTGGCGGTGAAGCGCACGACCGAAGTTCCGACCTCTATCGCGAAAAAGTGCGTCCTCTCGAATACCGCTGCCTCATGGAAGCGGCTTGGGACAACGTGGATTGCGGAATTTCCACCATCCTTGACGCCCCGTTCGTCTCGGAGTTTTCGCAATCCGATTGGATGCTGCGATTCCAGAATCGCTGCCGCTCAAAGCGGGTCTCTGTCGCGACCATCTGGGTCGAATGTGATCCAGAGTCCATGCGCGAGTACATCGAGTTTCGTGGCGCCGCCCGCGACGCATGGAAGATGGAGGCGTGGGACGAATACCTGTCGTCGCTCAATCTGGAGTTGCGTCCCCAGGGTCCGCACTTCGTCGTTGACAACCGTCTTGGCGCGGCCGTTGCCCTGGTCGATGAAGCGCGCGACGTGCTGAGTGGCGGTGGGCTGTGACGCCGTCCGGCGTGATCCTGTACGGCCCTCCGGGCTCCGGTAAGGACACCATCACCCGTGAACTGTGTCGACTTCGGCCGGACTTCGCGCTCTTCGAGCGGCTTAAGGCTGGTCCCGGACGCACGACCGGATACCGGCTTACGACCGGTGACCACATCGAAGCGTTGTCGCGCGCGGGAGAACTCCTGTACCGCAACGCCCGCTACGAAGCTGAGTACGCCATCGACCGGCAGGGCGTCGCGGCTCTGGTCGACGGTGGCCGCATCCCCGTTCTACACATGGGGCAAGTCGCTGGCGTCAGAGCGGTGGCTGGCTTTCCCGTGAACTGGATTCGCGTGCTGCTGTGGTGCCCCCTAGACGTCACGGAGTCGCGTTCCGTCGGCCGCGGAGACAGGGACGTGAAGGCGCGTACGAAGGTGTGGCACGAAACCCGAGAGGATCTGTTGACTCACGAGGCCGACCCCTGGACCCTCACCCTCCGGACCGACCAGCTCAGCCCTGGCGAATCGGCCGTCGCCATCATCGACGCCCTCGCGGGCTCTGCCTCAGCCGAGAGCCGGGACATCCGGGAGCTTGTCGCATGACGACGCTCGGCATCCTGCACCCCGGCAGCATGGGAGCAGCCATCGCCGCTGAGGCACGACGCTCCGGAGCTGAGGTTCTGTGGTGCCCGATCGGACGCAGCGCGACCAGCCGGGCACGGGCGGAGAGATACGGGCTCACACCCGTACGGGCACTGAGCGAAATGGCTGAGCGCGCCGACATTATCCTGAGCCTTTGCCCGCCGGCCGCCGCCGAGGACGTGGCGCGAGACGTCGCGGCGTGCTCGTACGCCCGAATTTACGTCGATGGGAACGCTGTCTCTCCAGCGACGATGGCCAATATCAGCGCCATCCTGCTCTGCTCTGGGGCGGCCGTGGTCGACGGCTCCGTGATCGGGTCCCCGCCGTCGGACTCTAAGAGCCCTCGCTTCTACCTCTCGGGTCCGGCCGAAGCTTTGCCGGCAGTCGCCCGGCTCTTCGACGGAAGCGCCGTCCAAGCACGTGCCTTGTCAGGCGGGGTCGGTCAGGCGTCCGCGCTCAAGCTGTCGTACAGCAGCTACCAGAAGGCGAGCCGCGCTCTGGCCGCCGTCGCCTATGCCCTCGCCAGTGACCACGGGGTGGAGGCGGAACTACTCGACATCGCCGCAGGGCGTACAACCAGCTATCTGGCAGAGACCACGTACTTCCCGAAGGTCGCCGCTCGGTCGTGGCGTTGGGGTCCCGAGATGAGGGAAGCGGCGCACGCCCTCGAAGAGGCCGGACTTCCATCGAACCTGGCTAACGCCGCAGCGGCCGTTATGGAACGGTGGTCGGGCCTCAAGGATGCGTCGCCGGATCTAGCGCTCGTGATGGAGGAGCTGCATACACGCCCGCGCGGCGATTCGAGCTAGTTCCTTTTCTCTCGCAGCAGCTCGATGGCCTCTGTGACTCGGTGCACCGCAGCGACCGGCTTCTGGAGGCCATTAGGCCATTTACGGCCGTTGGCCACCCAGACCGTCCCTAGGCCCGCTGCCCTTCCTCCATCTATGTCGGTGTCCGGGTCGTCGCCGATTATCCACCCGCCAGCGCTCAGCTCGACGCCACATGCCCTAGCCGCGGCCTCGAAGAGGCGACGCTCCGGCTTCCGTACCCCTACCTCCGCCGAGACGCAGATGCCGTCGAAGAGCGGTGCGAGCCGAGTCGTGTCGAGCTTGGCTCGCTGAATGTCGCCCGCCCCGTTCGTTGCGATGCCGAGCGTCCACCCCGAGCGGCGTAGCCCTTCGAGCCCTTCCTGAACCCCAGGGAACGGGCGCACCGTGCGAGCCACACCAGCGACGTACTCACGCCAGAGGCTGCTCGGATCATCGTCGAGCCCCAGCACCGTCCGCAGGCGTATGAAGTCCGCTGGGTAGGCGCGCTCCCTGAGCCGATCGCATATGACGGACTCCGCAGTCCGCGGCAACCGGCGCGAGCGCACGAAGCTGCGAGCCCAGCCCTCAAGGCCCGCGCTGCGATCGATCAGGGTGTTGTCCAGGTCGAAGAGTGCCAGCACAAGGCGACGCTACGCGAGGACGCGCTGTCGAGGCCCCGGCCGGATATGCCGTCAGCACGCACAGAGGCTGCTACGACTCGGCTAGCCAGGTCGTCAACACGGTGCCGGAAGGCTCGCGCACGGCGCGGTCGTGCGCTGCTTCTACGGCGCGACCAGCCTCCCGACTTCGCCCGACTGGACGCGCCGCGTGGCGCACCCGGGAGGCACGCCCTATCCCAGGGGGTTTTGTCGTGAGCCGCCATGATCGAAGAAGTCTCTTGCAACCTGGACATCCAAACCAGTGGATTTCCACTCATGGGGCGGGAAAAATACAGGATCTGATCCTGCGACGACATCATATGTCACGGAGATGCCCTCCACATCCACGTTCATCTTAGCTATTTCCGGGAGCGGAGCTTCACGGATCGCCTTGAGCATTCCGTTAATGTAAACAACGTCGCCATCGCTGGCCTTAAGCATCTGCCCGAGGGTTCGATAGTCAACTATTGTGCAGCCGGAACTCTCCTTTTCGAAAAACATCCCCGAGTTCTGCGAAGTCACAATCAGGGACTTAAGTACTATATGGCCGTCGCTGAGAGGAGTTGGATCCAGGGAAAGGACGCGCTCGGCCAGCAAGTTGATTCCAGCCTCCGACCCTAAGGTTTCGAGCACACTAGCCACCTGGTCAAATGCTTTCGAGAGGCCACCTTTGTTCAGGGACCGAAGGTAGTCTTTCGCCCAGTAGGCTGGAAGGGTCGCTTTAGCCTCAACGGCGTAAACAAAATATCCAAGCGTCTCCTCGCGCGAAACTACCAACAGATCGATATCGGGAGCCTTCGGATTGATCGAGGTGAGTTGAACATTCCGCTGCACCAGGAAGCCAGCTCCTTCGAACATCGATGCAAGGCGATCGACAAATTGGTCCCCAAGTGTGTTGCTAACTTCAGAAAGGAACCAGTTCGGGTCTCGACTGGCCTGGACTCTCAGCAGGTGTGCCGGTATGTCATCGTCAATCATGCTCCCTGCGGTCATAAGAAGGTCCGGGAGCGCAGGATGGTCGACGATGTTGTAATACATTGGCTGGAGCTTCTTGTCTGGTGAGTACGTCAGATCGCCAAGAATGGAGCAGATTTCCGAGTCGGCCAATCCGGTGCCAACTGCGAGCTCCTCTACAATCTGATCCTTCGGGAACCGGAATGATGCCCAAGTAGAATTAGCCCTAGCGTAGTATCTATGATAGAGCGCCTTGGCGAGGAGATACTCGTACACGCGGCGGAAGCTCTCGTAGCCGTATCCCTTAAGGGAAATTTTGGCGGAGGCGACGTCCAGTAGATCAAACTTCAGGCGCGCGCGCACCTTAGCCTCGGCTAGTGTGGACTCAAAAGCCTCTATGATGTGCTTGCCACTGCCGTATTCTTCTTTACCGCGCAGCAATTCTTCGATCTCAGGGCTATTCACACCCTGGCGGTGCATCTCAATGCTGTCCAGGATTGCGGCATTCCACCCCTGGGAGAACTGTCGAGGTATAGAAGGGTCAGAGAATCCAATGGATACGCGGCCTTCCTCGAATTGCCACGAGAAGGATTCTGGCGAGTTGTAGCTGTAGTACAGGTACTCCCTGATGAGGTAGTAGTGCGACAGGAATTCTAGATCTTGGAATACTGTCCCAATGTCGAGTTCTCTGGTTGATGCGGTGCTCTTTACGAGCAAAGGCAGCGCGACGTCAAGGCCCCTCTTGAGCATGTTGGCCAAACCGTTCATCTCTGGTCGAGAGTCGGCCATCGATATAGCCCCGAACACATCGATAAGGACAGAAGGTGCGGGCATCTTGAAAATCTCCCGACCTGTCATTTCCCTGTCGAGGGCTTGCTCGAACGATGTGATCTGCTCGAAGCTCATCTAAGTCAACCTTCCGACTTCAGACCTGGGAACCGCACGTCAGCCCGGCTGATGGAAGACGAAGGAGAAGGGATCTTCCTGTCGGCCGCCATGCACGACGCATTTGTCGATTTCTAACCCTCTGTCGGTCAGAGAAGCCACGAACTCCCTAGAGTCCTTCCAACCGGCCCTAAGTTGACGCCCGAAAGAAAGGCCAACGACCGACGATGCGCCGGCCTGCTTGAGTGCATAAGCGGCACTGGCCATAGTGCCACCGGTCGTGAAGGTGTCATCGAACAACAATATTCGTTGCCCCTTGACGGCAGGGTTTGCAGTAAACAATCCCGGCACTATCTGCGCTCGCCGCGTTTCCGCCTTCGAAGTCTCATTCTTAAGTAGGACGCCGCTGGTCCATTCGGAGGAGAAGTCCCGTACGGAATCGATCACGGCATCCAAATGCTGAAGTCCTCCACGTGTAGAATAATGCGATGGCATCGCAACGCGCAGATTGAATTTCCCGCCGTAAAAACCCTCCACGCACTGGAGATGCTGCGCCATGAACGTCCACAGGAGTGACCCTAATGGCAGTCTTAACCATGCATCAGAAGGCTCATTTTTGGCGCGGGCCAGAATTCCCTCAAAGCCAGCATTGAGGGAATAGCAAATCGGAACAAATCCGTCTAGTACCGATGACAGCGTGTGTCGGCAGTCGTAACAGCGCTCGTAAGGCGTTCCCTGGGGGCCAACCCGCGTCGGGGTTCGGCATAAGGAGCATGTGCCAGCATCCTCAGGCAACACTGAGGGGGCGGCATGTTGCTCACGCAGCCACTGCACCCAGTTCCTGGTACTCCAGTCACGATCGTTAGGACGCAGAAAACGGCGGTAGGACAACCTCGACCCCCTGCATGTGGCTCCACCCCACACCAAGGCTAATCGTACCGTCCGACAGCAGGCAATCACCTAGCGTCAAACAGAAGCTGCGTCGGAGCTTGCGTCTGCTCCATGCGAACGGGACGCCCCAAGATTTCGAGCATCTGTTCGATACTCGACACGAGGGTGGCTCGCTGAGCCTCAACCATCTTCTGCGCCCAAGGCTGCTGATCCACGAGGGACTGGAGCAGCAACACGTGCCGGCCCTGCTCGGCTGCCACGCGAGCCTGCATCTTGGCGCCAGATGTCCCCGACGCCTCAATCACGACGCTACCCAGGCTGATCCCAGACGTGACGTGGTTTCGTCGCGGGAACGTATCTCGACCAGGTGAGCGGGAGGGCCAGAACTGAGAGGCAATTAGGCCTCGCTCGGCGATTTCCTCCGCGAGATCAACATTCTCTTTTGGGTAGCACCTTGTGATGCCTGTGCCGATTACCGCGATGGTCCGACGCTCGAAATGGAGTGCTGTGCGGTGCGCGGCCGAATCGACACCGCGAGCCAGACCTGACGAGATCGTGTACCCGGCTTCACTGAGTTCACGCGCCACCATGCGGGCTCGTGAAAGGCCCAGGTCTGTTGCATCACGCGTACCAACGACTGCGACTGAGTGCGCGTCAGCTTCATGATCGAGCTTCCCGCGGTAGAACAAGAATGGAGGCAAATCAGTTACGGTTCGCAGATTCTCGGGGTACTCGGGATCTAGTACCGTGACTAGACTGGCTCCAACGCCCCTGGCCAGCTCCAACTCGCCCTCAACGCGGCTGAAGTGCTCGCTCAGAGCACGCTCCCTTAGGCCTTCACGGAGTACCGGAAGGGCCTTCCGGGCGGCGGTAGATTCTTCGGGGATGAACCCCTCACACAGGCTGTCGAGGTGCCCCTTCAACGCACACCGGGCGAGCAGTGACCAATCGACGCTCTTACCCTCTATGCGGAGTGAGCAAAGCGCTAACAAGCGCATCCGTGCTTCATCGATCATCTCTATCTCCTTCTACTCAAAGATCACTGTTCGAAGGATCGATGACTGAAAGTCTAGAGGTCAGGTACATCACGTTGCCACAGTTACGCACTTCGAGAATGGGCGGACTGTGGACGTGCAGCGGATGACCTGCATCGATGGAAGGCAAGTCACAGCGGTCACACCCGGAGTGTCACCCGAACGTGACCTTCCGCCACTCGGCGGCGTTCATGCGGGGAAGCCAGAGCATCTACGGGTCGTCGAGGTCGTGTCTCGGTCTCGAAAACCGTCGTGCGGCCGGCCCTGCCGGCTCGGCACCCGCGCCGTACGTCTTATCAGGTCACCCGCCCTGACCCTGGGAACCCGTACGAGCCCGGCTCGGTTGCGTACGCCCAATACGAGCGCGGCTACGACTTTGCGGCGGCTCTCGCCAGGCGTGGGGAGGGCTCGGGATCCGGCATGGCGGACGACGTCTATCGCTGGTGTAAGGACCGGCTGACGCCGGCAGCAGGCTTCGAGGGCAAGGTCACTACGGCGGTGATGCAGGGCTGCGACTGGGGATCCAATCGGAGCTCCGTACCTCCGTCGAATGCGCGGTAAGGCCAACTGGCGTACCTGCCCTGCCCCGTCTCCTGCGAGGCGGGGCGTTGTCATACCCCGGACGTAGGGTCCATGCGTGGCACACACCTTTGACGATCTTGTGGAGATGGAACGCGTCGCCGATCAGGCACAAGCGCAGGTCGCGCAGCTCCGGGACTCGTATGGGCCCCCGAGCGTGAAGCCTTGGACCGAGCAGCAGACCGAGGCGTACGAGGAGGCGTGGCACGCCTGGCGTGATCGCGCGGCCGACGTCCAAGCGGCGATCACGAAGTACGCCAAGGATGAGGGCCAGGCCCGCAACGACGTTGAGGCGGATGTGAAGAAGGCAGCCAGGCATCCGGAGATGGCCTCGGCTTGATCTACGGCGTGGAGCTGGCTGCGGGCTTCGGCCAGGCGGCCAGTTCCTCGTCTGTCTCGGTGTCCACGAGGGTGATGCGCGCGCCGTCGTGCCCGCAGTCGCCGACTGTCGCGGCGAACTTCTTGCGGCCCGTGGCCTCGCGCCCCCACCAGCCGTCCATCACCCGGCGGTCGTCCAGAACCAGGGTGAGGCGGTAGCGGCCGGCGTCATCCATGATCGGCACCTGTTCTGCCGAGCACGGTCGGCACGGTCAGTTCGGACAGGATGCCGGGCGTGTGGCCTCGGCAGAGACCGACCCACCGGGGCCCGCTCCCCATGTCGACCACCCAGACGCTCAGGCAGGTGTCGCCGCAGACCGCGCATCCGGCCAGGAGCGCGAGGTGATGGAGGGGGCGCCGTTCCCGGCCGCGGCCACATCGTGGTGAGCTGGGGAGAGTGGTGGATACAGGCAGTCAGATTCCAGCAGGATGACGGCATGAATCAGGAAGTAGCAACAGCGCTCATAGGGCTTGGCGGCGCAGTGCTGGGTGCGGGCGCAACATCGATCACAACGTGGCTGAGCTTTCGCCATCAACGTCGTACTGCGAAGGAGGCTCGCCTTCACGAGGTCGGGCGTTTGGCAACTGATACGGCACTCTCGAAGCTGATCGAGCTGCAAGACCTAGTCGAAGCATCAGCGGCATCTTCAGGCGCTTCGCGAGATGATCGAGAGCCCTGGGAGCGGACAGCACGCATGCACTTCCGGGACATCAATCTCGCCCTGTTGCGCATACCCAGTGACGCAGTACACGAGAGACTCGCTCCGACACTCGCGCTGGCGAAGCAGTACCGCTACGCAGGCCCCCGGCATTTCCACTACCTGCATCACGTGCAGAAGGTGTCACAAGACATGATCAACGTTCTGTCAGCCTATATCCGAGACGCCAAGCTGCCCCTTCCTCATGAGGACGTCGCCGCAGCTCGCCGATCAGTCGAGGCCGCTCGCGAGTCGGAGCGCCTCCGTTACGAGGAGATGCGACGAGAGTACGAGGAGCTCCGAGCCGAGGAGCCTGAGGAGCCTGACGATCTGCCCTAAGGGCTCGGGGGTGGGGTTTGAGCCCAGGATGAATCGCGCCACGACGGTTTGCAAGATCGCTAAAGTGACTCGCGCATTGTAACCCCCCGTCGACCGTGTGTTCTTCCGGCAGATTGGGCAGCATGGAAGGTGTTCCGGGCCGGACCATTGGACCATTGGAGAACCGCCATGCCAAAGAGAAGCGATTTTGAGTGGCTGGAAGATAGACCAGACTGGATAAAGAACGCCTACAAGCTCAAATTAGAGGTTGAGTACCGTCGGACGCACGGCACTTCATTTCAACTCTTATTCGATCGGATCATGCGATCGATCCATGGTGACGACTACTCTGCCACTGCCGCGTACGGAAACGAAGGTGACCTCGGGTGTGACGGATTCCTTAAGTCGCGAAGTGTTCTTTTTGCCGTCTACTCGCCGAGTCCTTATTTCAAGCTCACTGAAGCTCGCAATAAGATGCGGTCGGACTTTGCTCGCTTCGAAGAATGTTGGGAGATTCCAAAACAGGCGAAGCAGTGGACCTTTGTAGTTAACTATCCCGGAGTGCACCCCTCGTTGCTGGCAATTGCTCAGGAATTCGAGGAGCGCCACTCAGGCCTTAGAGTCGCAGTCTGGAGCCGCTACGATCTCACTCAGCAGTTCCTTATATTTGCGCGCATTGACCTGATGCTCCCTGAGTTTGGAGCGGTCGAGCGGAGGGCACAGGAGCTTGCCCCTGTGAATTTTGTGCCGGAAGACACGGCGCTACCCAGCGAGGAAGCCACTCTCACCTATCGCCGCCTCTCGGCTCGGATCACATGCCAAAAAGAAGAATACGAACAATTAACAAATGAATGGATCGATCAGCTTTGCGAAGATCCATTGCCCTGGATGCTTGTGCACTGCCAGTTTCTCGTAGGCGCTATGGCCGCAGTAGGCATGGTAGGATCCTTCGCCATCGAGGACCCGCCCTTACAACGGCTTAAATTCGAAACAGCAGTTGCTGACTTCGCCTGGAGGAAGTACTTCAAGACTGCGTGGGGAGTGCCAGCCTCACTCATCTTCCATGAAGACTACAAAAAGGAGTTCCCTCCTATCGGGGACGACGTGGACATGCTCTTTGGCGTATGCCTTGTCCAAGATGCACTCACCATGGCGACAATTCGCCTACATTCCCGACTAACGGGTCTGTGGGAGAATGAGATTCTCGAAGAAGTCTGGTCGCATGTGACAGATATCAAGATTCACCCGGAGTGAAACTCTTGGCGACCGCCTGACACCTCAGGTCCGCAAAGCCTTCCGCATCTCTTCGATTAACGCTGTCCGAGTATGGCGGGCGGCTCGCCAAGCGTTGACGTACTCCTGGGAGTCCGTGCTGTGGCCGGCAACCACAGCGTCATGAAAGTCAAGCTCGGAGTGTGTGGCGCGACCAGTCCTGTCGATGAGCGATTGCTGCGCCACTAGTTCCAGTTGCTGTTGTGCTGCGTAGACACCGTGTTCGCCGATCACGACACCCACTCCCGTGCTGAACTGTGTGAGAGGAGTGTGGATTAAACCGCAGTGTTCTTGATCACGATCCGAGCGTGTCTATAGAACCGCTCCCGGCTGTCGTCCAACTCCGTGGGGTCAGGCCGGGCGGTGCTGTTCACAATGGCTTCCGCCGTCCCGCTGGACCAGACCCCATGAACGTTGAAGACCTTATTGGCCCTCTCTCGAAGGTCGAAGTCGGGCATGACCTCGATGACCGGGAGCGCCTCATCGTGGTGCTTACGCACGAGGGCCGCGCACTCGTCGTACAACTCTGCCTCTTGGACAGCCTGTGCCTCAGACGCTTCCCGGGCCTTCTGGCGGAAATCACGCAGCATCTTCGAGATAGCCGTGGCTGTGGCGACAACCTGCTCCCGAACTCGTTGCTCTTCGGCGAGTCGCGACTCGTGGCGGCGCTCGGCATCCTTCTGCCTGTCAGCGTGGCCTTGCCTCGCCTTCTCCGTACGAGCCGTGAAGTAGTGGGCCGTCCATGCGGCCAGTGCCGAACTAACCAAGACGGCTCCGGCAGATATCAGCGCCGTTACCCACTGACTGTCCTGCACAACTGTGGTCGTGACGTCGCCGACTTTCGTTGTCGTGCTCTTTGTGCCGCAACCGGCCACCATGGCCAAGAGTATGAAGGGCGCTATGCGCCTTCCTATTTTTCGCATGACTCGGGACTGTAGCTCCTGCTTCCGAGGATGGATCACCGAATGTCGGCGTCCCGCTCCTTGAGCCTCTCGATCTGCGTGTTGTTCCCCCCCTCGCTGTCATCGATCCGGCCGACCCAGCGGAAATGGGGCCAGTCGACGGCGGACGGGATGGGAGCTGGGGTTGGGTAGTGGGTGACGTCCTCTGGTCGGCGGCCCGTGAGCAGGGCCTACCTCACCCGACGAGCCAGACCGACGTCACCACTACGCGGAGCCAAGGATCGGTGACGGAACGAATGCGCAGAACTCGTTACCCTCCGGGTCGGCAACCACGACCCACCGAAATCCGTGTTCGCTCTGTTCTTCAGAGATCTTCTGGGCGCCAAGCTGTTTGAGGCGATCGACCTCGGCGTCCAGGTCTTTGATGTCGAAGTCGAGGTCAAGATGCATCCGGTTCTTGCCTTGCTTTGGCTCCGGGACTTGCTGCAGGAGAAGCGTCGGTGCCGGTGCGGGACCAACCAAGCTCAGATAGGGCGGTCCATCGAAGCCGCGCCGGTAGTCCAGTGGCGCGAGCGCAGCAAGCCAGAACTCTGCCTGCGCCTCGATGTCAAGACAGTCCAGTGTCACGACGATCTGCATGGCGAAACAGTAGGGGGCTCAGCTCCCGTTGACGATCCGTTTTCGACCCACCACGATCAAGGGTCTAGCTAGAGCTGCCGTTTACTGGGGCGAGCCGGGGGCTCGCCCCCCTCACCGCTGTCAGGCGGACGGGTTGACGACCACCTTGGCCGAGTTGTTCTTGCTGTTCGGGTCGAAGGTGGAGGACGTGTCGGAGCCGCGACGCAGCACACGCCCGACGGAGACAGAACTCATGACATCCCCCAGATGGGACAGAAGAGACCCCGGCACAGTGATCAGCACCAGGCGAATTGGACGACCTGCCGGGATGGAAAGTTGTAGGGAGGGGCGCACGTGGTGCGTGGCTCTTACCGTCTTCTTGATCAGTCGGGTAGCGGGCGCCGAGGCGTGTGGTCAACGTATCGCCCGTACGCCTCGCGTCCGCCCCCCCACTGGTACCTGCGCGGCCCTACCAGTAGGCGACGTCGGCCACGGGAGGCAGCCGTTGCGACTGTTGGGAGAAATCTGGGAGAGGATCTTCTCCCAGGGGTCTCAGCCGAGGCGACCGGGGTGGGGCCAACTCGACAGCGATCGTGAGGCGCAGCGGTCTGCCACGCCTCGCGGCGCGTGCTCATCGGCGGGCAAACGCGTTCGTCACGCTACGTACTGACCGTGTTCCATAAAAATCACCTTGCTGGGTGCTTCGGTGAGGGTGCCCTCCTGCAGTCTGACCTGCGCCAACTCATCTACTGCAAAGGTCAATTGGACACCAGAACGCGTCACGTCTAACCTGACCGATGGTCACTCACAAGAGTGAATTCCAACCTCACGTGTTGACGAGGGGGCGCTGTGTATCAGCTCCGCCATTTCGGTAAGTCTCTCCTGCTCTGCCCCCCTTTGCGTGTCATATCCCTGTAAAGGGTGAGCTCCGTATCGGAGTCTCAGGGTGACTTGAGCGTCGGCCATCGGCCGGCAGTCACCGGGGGTGAGAGTGAGCCTCCATGGAGAACGTGGGCTGGGCCGCGGCGGTTTGCGCCTTCTTAAGCACCGTCTGTCTAGTCCTCCGGCACGTTTGCGGTCAGTTGATCAACATTTGTTCTGACTTGGTCCGCGTCATTCGTGCAATCCGAAAGGTGCGAGAGGAGCTGAAGGTCAACGCCGATAACCAGGAGGTCAACTAAATGCCTCCGAGACCAAGTCTGATTGATCATCGAGGTGTCATGCCCTCCGGATGACCCTGTGGGGCAAAGGTGGGGCGCGAGTGACGGGTCCACACGTAAGCGCTGGTAACGGCGTACTGTGCGCGCGGTCTGTAAATCTGCCGGCTTCGCCTTCCCAGGTTCGAATCCTGGCGCCGCCACGCTGAGGGAAACCCCCTTTGATCAGGTTGCTTACCTGGTCAAAGGGGGTTTCTTGTTGTCTCACGCTGTTCCATTCGTTGTGGACGGGGCGTGCCTCACCTCGTACCGCCCATATCCCGCTGTTGATCAGTGCGTGTCCCCCAGGCGTCCCCCGGGGAAGAGGTAGATCACTCCGGCTCGTTCCACTCCCGAAGGGCTGCGTCGATCCGGATGGGTGACTGGCTGGGCAAGGGCGGCGCCGCGTTCTTCGGCGAGAGGTGGGGGGCCGCCCTCCGGCGTAGCTGGGACTGTCCGGTTGATCGGGAGGGTCGTGGGCTACGGAAGCGCGTGGACGCGGCGTGCGGTGTGTGTCATGGTCACGGCGGCGTCGGTGTGGGGCCGGCGTGTGGGGACCGGTCCATGGAGCTCTATTTCTCGGGTTTTTATGGTCTGCTGGCGTTGCTTGTCGCCGCCTCGGGCGTCGCGGCGCTTACCCGTGGCTGGGTGTTCCCTCTGACCCGGCCTCGGGTTCGGCGCGTTCGCCTCTACGGTTGGGGGCAGTTGGTTCTTGCCCTCGGCCTGTGCTGGCAGGTGGTGTTCAGGCTGGTGATCAACGACCCCGGCACCCGGCAGTGGGTGATCCTGTCCGGCGGCGTGCTTCTGCTGGCCGGCGTCATCGTGATGGGGGTCAGCCAGCACACGGGCCGTGATCGACAGAGCGACGGCACGTCCAAAGCAGGTTGACCGAAGTCACGTGCTGATCCCAGGGTCTGCCAAGGGGCCGATGGGTCGGGTCAGCTGCGTTGCGGGGCCTGTGAACTGCTTGGACGGCGGCGAACAGCCTGGCTATCGTCCTGTCCGGCCCGCCGGTCGGCGGCCGTTTTCTGCCCATGGGGGGGGCTTGCTCAGCTATGTCCGACACTTCGCAGAACACGTTCGGTCCGCCTCCTGCGGCCACCGGATACCTTCCGCCGTACGTCCCGCTGTTCCGGCCGCCGACGGGGCTCGCGACGGCGCTCACCGTACTCTTCAGCCTCACTGTCGGGGTGGACCTGCTCGCCGCTGCCTTCGACGTCTATGTATGGCAGCTCTTGGACGGGCTGCTGGGCGGTGGGTCCGTCGAGGATGCCGACCTGACGCGAGCCGACGGCCTCCAGGCTTTGAGCGGCGCACTGCAAGCGTTGCTCCTAGTGGCGACGGCTGTGGTCTTCATCATCTGGTTCTACCGGGTGCGCAGGAACGCCGACTTCTTCGCGCTCGACGCCTGCGAGACGAAAAGCGGCTGGGCCATCGGCGCCTGGTTCATTCCGATCGGCAACCTATGGCTGCCACGCAAGATCGCGGGCGACGTGTGGAACGCCAGCACCGACTGGGACTCCGAGCCGCGCGGCACGTCCCAGACCTCGCTGAACCTCTGGTGGGTGCTGTTCGTGGCGTCCTCGTTGATCGGCCGGTTCTCAAGCTCGGAATACGCAGACGGCGCCAACGCGACGGAGTTGAAGCACGCCGCGGGAATGATGATCTTTTCCGACGTCCTCGACGCGATGGCGGCAGTCTTCGCGATCCTCTTCGTACGGAAGCTGACCCGCATGCAACTCGGCAAGGCGACCGCGCGCCAGACGCAGATCCTGCCGCAGCCCCAACCGTATTCCTGACGGGTCGGGCCAGGTCAGATGCCCGCACTCCGGGCCACCAGGGTCCAAGGCACCAGCCGCGAAAGTACGAGGATCAGCACCGTACTTTCGCCAGGCCGCTCAGCCGTGGAAGTGGTTGCGCTTGAAGACGGCTTTGCGGATGTTGACCGTGGTCACGCCCTTGTGGCCGCTCGCGCCGAGGATCTGCGCGGCGGTCCATCCGCCGAAGATCACGACGGCGAGGATGATGAGCTGGGTGATCAGCGCCGTGAGTGCGGCGATGAACGTGGTCAACAGGAGCAGTCCGTCGCAGACGGCGAGGAACCCGACGCCTGCGAGGGCGACGTTCACCGCGGCACGGGAGACGGCCGGTTGGGCGGTGACGGGTTCTAGTCGGACGGGGTTGATGGCGTAGCCGGTGACGACGCGACCGTCGAGCAGGACGATGCTCGCCACGCTCGGCAGCGCCCCCGGTTGGACGGGAACGAGCGGCGCCGGCACGGCGACGGTGGGTGTGATGGGAGCGGGGTGGTGGACGTCCACGGCCAGTACCGCGGGCGTGTGGACAGGGTGTTCGGGGTACATGCGGAATCTCTTCCGACCGTTGGTCAGGGAGGCTGAGGCACCTCCTTGGGGGTGGCGTGTGGAGGGGGTTTCGGGCCTGTGAGCCGAGGTGCCTCCCTGGCTCCCTGAGTGATCATTTGTGCAGGTCGGGGGCAGGGGTGCGCCTCCCTCTACGCGGCGGCGGAAACGGAACCGTCGCTGTCGCGGTTGGCGAGCGCCCGGTGAACGCGTTCGCGGGCGACGACCATGCGGCCGTCGGACTTGTAGGGTTCGGCGCCGTGGGCGTCCAGGACGCGCTTGAGGTCGCCGTTGGTCCACGTGCCGTAGGCGTCGCCGTTGAGGGCGGCGAGCCGCTTGAGGACGTCGGTGGTCGGCACCCGCTGGCTGTCGTCGAGGGCGGCGGCGATGTCGGCGAGCGGGTCACGCTCCTCGCCCCGCTCGATGACATGCAGCGTCGGTACACCGTCCCGCAGCGCGCGGGCGCGTGCGGCGATCTCCCTCGCGTCGTCGGTGCCGATGTAGTGCGTCCGCACCGTGATGGATGCCTGCCCGGTGCGGAGACGCTGTGGCGCCGGCCGGCTGGCAACCTGACTGCTCCGGTCGGTCGCTTCGCAGGTCACCGTGCGCTGGTACGAAGGCCGACCCGACGTATCGTCAGGTCGTCATCTGACGGCAGTCGTTGACGGCAACAGAGGCACACATCGCCGTGTCGCGAGAAACAGCCGTGCACCTCGTAGACCCGGACGGGGCTCCGAGAGCCTCGTCCGGGGACCCGTGGGGTGAACTTGTGAAGCGAAGGTCGTCCGCCCTGTCGCGAACCACCCCGGACTGCATGAGGACTGCGACGCCAGGCCGTCCCTTCGCTCATCATGACGAGCCGCGAGCCGCGAGCCGCGAGCCGCGAGCCGCGAGCCGCGAGCCGCGAGCCGCGAGCCGGCAGCCGAGATGAGGAGTTCCCACCCGCCGTGCTTCCGGGCCGACTCGGACCCAGCGTGGCGGACGGGTCGGCACGGTCCCTGCGACTCTCCCGGCTACGCTCGCGCGGGAGCGCCCCGCAGCGCGTGGCTGCGGGGCGCCCGGTGGGGCTCAGTCGACCATCTGCCCGTCGTACGAACCGCCCCTGCAGGTGTTGGTCGCCCAATCGACCGTTCCGCCGCCCTGCTCGCACTCACCCGGGGTGGGGCTGGCGGCGGTGGCGGTGGCGGCGCTTGTGAGGCCGAGTCCGGCGAGGGCTGCCGTGGCGACGACGGCGGCGACGATTCGTCGAATGCGCATGTGGTTCCCCTTTCACGGATTGCCTCGGTCGGGGCACTAGCCAGCTTGATCTTCACCCATGTGGGCGGCACGTCATGCTGCGCCATTCGGGTGACATTGCTGTCGGGAGCGGGGCCGCTGCCCCGGCATGCCCAAGGCCTTCACGGCCGACTGGGAAGGCCGGAGGGACGGCGGAGCGATGGCGGCTCTGGGGGTGGCGACGGTCTGCATGACGCGACCCGTCGGACACGCTCCGGTGCCGCGACCCCGGCCGCAGGATCACCGCTGGCCCGGATTCCCGGCGGGCGCGGGCCGCGTGGTGCGAGGTCTTGCGCCGGCCGGCGCAAGACCTCCGTGGCTTCAGTCCTCGGTGACCCGGATGATCGTCCTACCGGTGACACGCCGCTGAGGGGCGAAGGCGGCGGCCGCCTCGGCCAGCGGGCGGACAGCGCCGACGCGTACGTCGAGCCGTCCGTCCCGGAGTCGTTGCACCAGGTCCCCGAGGCCTGCGCGGTCGGGTTCCACGACGAAGAACACCGCCCGTCCGTCCTCGGGCCGGACGGTGGGCGGCCGGGCGATCGTGACGAGTGTGCCGCCGGCGCGGACGAGTGCGGCCGAGCGGTCGAGGATGTCGCCGCCGATCACGTCGAAGACCACGTCGACCTCGCCGGCGTCCGCCAACCGGTCGGCCTCGAGGTCCAGGAACGTATGCGCGCCCAGAGCAAGGACGGTGTCCCGGTCGGCGGACCGGCCGGTGCCCACGACCCGGGCCCCCGCCTCCAGCGCGAGTTGCACGGCGAGGGATCCGACGCCACCCGCGGCGCCGTGGACCAGGACGCTCTGACCGGCCGTGATCCGCGCGTGGTCGAACAGGCCCTGCCAGGCGGTCAGTCCGGAGATCGGCAGCGCGGCCGCCACCGTGTGGTCGACATCCGCGGGAAGCGGGGCGAGGTTGCGGGCTTCCACGGCGACATACTCGGCCAGCGAGCCGTCGCGGGCCCAGTCGGTCAGCCCGAAGACCCGTTGTCCGACGGTGAGACCGGTGGTTCCGTATCCGAGCTCCGCCACGACACCCGAGACCTCGTGCCCGGGCACGCTCGGAGTGCGGTCGCGGCCGGCGCGGTCGGACCACGTTCCGGGCCAGTCGAGTTCACCACGGGTGAATCCCGCGGCATGCACCCGCACGATGACGTCGTTCTCGGCGGCATGGGGATACGGCAGGTCGGTGAGGGTCAGCCCGCTGACGCCGGCGTCGCGGTCCGAGGCGGTGATGGCTTGCATGAGTGTTGCTCTGTCCGATCTTCCGAAGGCGCCATCGTCACCACGGTGGCGAGCGTCAGCACGGTGAAGGTGGCGGATCGTCCAAGACGACGACGGGTGCGGCCGGAAGCCACCGGCGCCATCGTATTGCCTCCGGCTTCTTCGACATCAATTCGGCCAGGGCGCGTCCATGACGCGCTCGACCATGGTCTTGCTGCGGAAACCCGGAACGAAGTGTTCCAGCACATCCGCGTTGACGGTCCCGTAAGTGGTGTCCGGACGATTCTTGAGCCCGTCGACGAATGCCTGCAGGAATCCCTTCTTGAACTGTTCGCGCGGATGGGCGGTCATGATGTCGGCCACCTGGCCGCCATCCAGTCCGTCCAGCCCCCAGCCGAGCACGTCGGTCAGCACGCCGTAGTTCGTGGCAGCCGTCTCCGGGCCCATCCGGCCGGGAATCTCCGGTGTCGTGTGCAGTGCGATCGCTGTCCAGACGACGTCGGCGGCGCTCTTCGGGAACCCGCGGTCGAGCAGGAACGTGCGCGCGTGGTCGGCACTGTCCAGCTCGAAGCGCTGCTCCATGTCGGAGAACGGGACGGAAAGCCCCGTGTCGTGGAACATCGCGGATATGTAGAGCAGCTCCGGATCGGGCTTCAGGCCGAGCTCGCGTGCGTGAAGAGAACCGAAGAGGAAAACACGTCGGGAGTGATGGAAGATGAGCGGGTTGGTCGTTTCACGGAGAAAACGGGTGGCCTCCGCCACTGCCGCGGTCTCGGGTATTTCCACTGCTGCGATGATGTCGGTCATGATGGTGGCGCTTTCGAAGTGGCGGTGAACAGCGGGTAGTGCCTCTGTTCTCCACGATGCCGACCGCATGGCCTTCGCCGCCGCCTCGGTCCGGCCATGAACCACCCGAATCCGGACACCTGATAAACCGGACGCCTGAGAAGCCGGACACCTGAGGAACAGGACTGTGAACTCCGCAACGCATCGGGTCGCGATCCTCGTCTACGACGGGGTCGCGTTGCTCGACGTCGCCGGTCCCGCAGAGGTGTTCGGGGAGGCGAACCGACTCGGCGCCGACTACCGGATCGCCCTGCTGTCGGCGACCGGTGCCGACGTCGCCTCGTCCGTCGGTATCCGGATCGCCGTCGACGGCAGCCCCGCCGCCGAGCCGGACCCCGACACGTTCGTGATGCCGGGCGGAGTCGTCCATCCCAGAACTCCCGTCACCCGGGATCTGATCGAGGCCACGAGGGAGCTGGCGGTCCGATCCGGCCGGGTCACGTCCGTCTGCTCCGGAGCGTTCGTCCTCGCCGCCGCCGGCCTCCTGGACGGCAAGCGTGCGACCACCCACTGGAAGATCACACGCGAACTGGCCGACCGGCACCCGAAGATCCGCGTGGAGCCCGATGCCATCTACGTTCGCGACGGCACCACGTACACGTCGGCGGGCGTCAGCGCCGGCATCGACCTGGCACTGGCTCTTGTCGAGGAGGACCACGGCCCCGACCTGAGCCGGGACGTCGCCCGGGCCCTGGTCGTGTACCTGCAACGCGCGGGCGGCCAGTCACAGTTCTCCGCGCCTCTGCAGGGCCCGCCACCCCGGTCCCCGGCCCTGCGCACGGTGGTCGACCTGGTGATGGCGGATCCTGCGGGGAACCACTCCCTGGCTGAGCTCGCCGGGCATCTCCACCTCAGTCCCCGCCATCTCACGCGGCTGTTCCGGGAGGAGCTGGCCACCACACCGGCCCGCTACGTCGAGTCCATCCGGTTCGACATCGCGAAGGCTCTGCTCGACCAGGGGCACACCGCGACACAGGCGGCGTCCCTGGCCGGGTTCCCGAGTTACGAGAGTCTCCGACGGGTCTTCGTACGGGAGTTGTCCATCAGCCCCGCTGCGTACCAGCGCCGCTTCAGCACCGCCCGCCGAGCCCGGTAGCACGGACGAAGAACGACGTCGTCCCGCTGTTGCCCGCGTCGTGCCGGACGCCGGGCGGGTACCCGGGTGGTTCAAGACGGAGTCGGCGGGGTTCCCTGGTGCAGGACCGCCTCCCGGACCGCTCGGGTGAGGTCCGCTGCGGCCTCTTGACCCGCGGCCGAGTGGCGGCCCGCTTCGACCGACCGCAGTCGCCCGGTGTCCAGCGGTCCCGGGCACGCGTGCGGGAAGACCCACCCCGGCCGGACGGGGGCTCAGCCGGGCCCCGGTGATGTCGCGGGCCGCCGGGCCGCGAGGAACACTGCAATCAGGGCGGACGGAGAGGAGCAGCGGCGCTTTCGATCGCGGACTTGCTCATGAGCACCAGGGAAGACGCCGAGACATGTGCGGGCAGGGCCCGGGCCGACGCGGACGCACGGGCCACGGCCGGCGCCCGGTCGTCCTTCGGTGCCGCTGCCGCCCCGGCCCCCACGAGAGGCCGTGGCAGGGGGCCCGGGCGATGACCCCGGCAGGCTCCTACGACGCGATCGTCGTCGGCGGTGGTCACAACGGGCTTGTGGCGGCCCTGTACCTGGCCCGGGCGGGGTGGTCGGTGGCCGTGCTGGAGCGCAACGCGGCCGTGGGCGGCGCCATCGCCGGAGGTGAGGCCACGCTCCCCGGGTTCGTGCACGACCTGTACTCCACCAACCAGAACCTGTTCCTCGGATCCCGGGCGTACGCCGACTTCGCTTCCGGTCTGGCCCGCCACGGGCTGCGGTTCCGCACCACCGACCGTCCGTATGCCAACGCCTTCCCCGACGGGCTGAGCCTGCGCGTCCACTCCGACTACGAACGCACCCTCGGGCATCTGGCGGCGCACAGTGCCGGGGACGCCGACGGCTTCGCCGGCCTCTATCGGCAGTACAAGCGGTTCGCCCCGTACCTGTTCGGCCTCTACGGAAGTGCCGTGCCCTCGGGAGCGGCCGTCCGGCAGGTGCTGAGCCTGCTGCGCCACCGGGGCCTGCGGGGCGCGGCGGAACTCACCCGCACTCTGCTCATGAGTACCCGGGAGCTGGGCGAGACCTGGTTCATCACCCGGGAGGCGCGTGCCATGGCCGCCTGCTGGGGCATGCACCTGGACTTCGGCCCCGACGTGGCCGGCGGCGCGATGTTCCCGCTGCTGGAGCTGTTCGCCGACATGGAGAACGGCATGTCCGTGGTCGAGGGAGGCGCCCAGCGGCTGCCGCAGGCTCTGGGTGCCCTGCTGGCCGAGCACGGTGGCGAGGTCCGCACGGGTACCGAGGTGGACCGTGTGCTGTGCCGGAACGGCCGAGCCGTGGGGGTGCGCTGCGCCGACGGCAGCACGTCGGCGGCGCGTCGCGCCGTGATCGCGGACGTGGGGCCCGCCGCCCTCTACCGGCGACTGCTGGAACCCGGGCAGGTGCCCGCGCGGGTACGCCGCGCGGCAGGCCGTTACCGGTACGGCCCCGGCACGATGATGGTGCACCTCGCACTGGACGGGCCGTTGCCCTGGGCCGCGGGGGAGGAGCTGGCCGGCTTCGGGTACGTGCACGTGGCACCGTACGTCGACGATCTGGCGCGTACCTATGCCGAGTCCCTGTCGGGCCTGCTGCCCGCGGAACCGCTGCTCGTCGTGGGGCAGACCTCTGCGGTGGACCCGAGCCGGGCCCCGGCGGGCCGCCATGTCGTGTGGATCCAGGTGCGCACCGTGCCCTCGGTCATCTCGGGCGACGCGGCAGGCACCATCCGGCAGACGCGCTGGCCCGACGCGGTCGAACCGATGACCGACAGGGTGCTGGCCAAGCTGGAGCGCTATGCCCCTGGCAGCACGTCACGGATCGCCTGCGTCACGGCGTACACCCCTCAGGACCTCGAAGCGGCCGATCCGAACCTTGTCGGCGGTGACAGTACCGCCGGCAGCCACCACGCCTCCCAGAACTTCCTCTTCAGGCCGATGCCCGGCCACAGCGGCTACCGCACGGCGATCCCGGGCCTGTATCTGACCGGCGCCGCGACATGGCCCGGCGCGGGCACCAACGCCACGTCCGGCCGGCTCACGGCCCGCCGGGTGCTCAAGGACTCTCGCCCGGGCGGCAGGTCCCGGACATCCCGGAGAGGGCGTCGTCCCTGAGGCCCTGAAGCAGGTGCGGAAAGGACACCGTCCCCGAAAGGGCCGCGGACGGCCGCGATCCGGCCCGCCGCTCTGTGCTGCACGGGTGTCGGGGTGTGCGCGGGTCACCAGGAGCGGGCCGCCTCGAGGAGTCGCTCGCGCACCGCCTCGACCGGCGGGCGGGAGGGTGCGCCCGCCCGTGCCACCAGGAAGCCGGTGTTGATGGGCGGATCCTCCGGCGTCAGCAACTCCACCAACGCGCCGGACGCCAGCTCCGCCTCGCACAGGTAGCGAGGCAGCACCGTCGCTCCCGCGCCCGCGACGACGGCGGCGAGCACACCGCGCAGATCCGGGACGACGACGGCGGGCCGGGCCGTCAGGCGGGTGCGGAAGACATGGCGCCAGTACCGGCGCAGGATCGGCAGGTCCTCGGCGTACGCCACCAGCGGGACGTCGCTCAGCGGGCCGGGGTCCTCGCAGCTGAGCGGCCCGATCCCGGCGGCATGCCGCGGTGTCGTCACGAGCACGAACTCCTCGTCCATGAGCGGGACCGCTGCCAGGGTGCGACCGCGCGGCCGCACCGCCGACAGCACGAGGTCGAAGCGACCGCCGTGCAGGCCCTCGAGAAGTTCCTCCGCGAGTCCGGTGGTGATGCGCAGCGGGATGCCACGGGCCGCCAGCGGTGCCAGCACGGGCAGCGCCCGGACGGACAGCATCTCGGCCGGGCCCGCCAGATGCACCGGTTCGGTCGGCGCCTCCAGGCCCCTGCGGCCGCGGTCGGCGACCTCAGCCAGCGCGTCCAGCGGTCCGGCGATCCGCCCGGCCAGTTCGTCGGCCACGCCGGTCGGCGCCACACCGCGCGGAAGCCGTTCGAAGAGCTGCCGGTCGAGCTGCTGCTCCAGGGTGCGCACCTGCGCGGTCACGGTGGGCTGGGAGATGCCCAGCACCCGGGCCGCCGTGGTGAGGGACCGGGCCCGGTGCACGGCGAGGAAGGTGCGCAGCAGGCCGAGGTCCAAGGGTCCGTCGGGAGCCGCGGCGGCGGACGGGGGGCGGACCTGCGGTGCGACCGACCCGCCGTCGTCCCGCCAGGCACCGCTCGCATCGGCATTCTGATGAGACATGTCGAGAATCCTATTGGTTTGCTGATGGCTGTGCTGCCTATGGTCGGGAGTGTTCCGCCGCCGGTCAACCGCGGCGGCCCTCACCCGCCCGGGGCAACGGCGCGGACAGGGGACAGGAAGCACCCGGACATGGCAGGGGACGCACCGGCTCGCACCGGGTGCGTGGCGTACCGGTCCGCTCCTCGGCCCGCCGCACTGCTCCCGTCCTCCGCCGGACGGCACCCGTGGTGCCCCCGGACCAGAAAGGTGTACGACATGGCAACGATCCTCATCACCGGCGCCTCCGACGGACTCGGCCGCGCTCTCGCGGAGGATCTGGCCGCCGACGGCAGGCACACCCTGCTCCTGCACGGCCGTGATCCGGACCGCCTCCGGGAAGTGGCCGCGGCCACCGGCGGTGAGCCCTACCGGGCCGACCTCGCCTCGCTCGCCGGGGTCCGGCGCCTCGCCGCGGACGTCGCCGCCCGGCACGAACGACTGGACGTACTCGTCAACAACGCCGGCGTCGGCTTCCACGCGGAGGGCACCCGCCGGCAGACGTCCGCCGACGGGCACGAACTGCGTCTGGCCGTCAACTACCTGGCGCCCGTCGTGCTCACCCGGGAACTGCTCCCGCTGCTGCGCCGCGCCGCTCCCTCCCGCATCGTGAACGTGGCGTCCGTCGGCCAGCAGCCCTTCGACTTCGACGATCCCGGACACACCCGCGAGTACACCGAAGCGGCCGCCTACTGCCGCTCCAAGCTGGCGCTCATCTGCCACGGGTTCGACCTTGCCGGGGAACTGTCCGACAGCGGCATCACCGTCAACAGCCTCCACCCCGCGTCCTTCATGCCCACAACGATGTCCCGGCGTTCCGGCATGGACATCGTCGACACCCTCGAACAGGGAGTCGCGGCCACCCGGCGCCTGGTGGACGCGCCCGAACTGGCGGGCGTCACGGGGCGGTACTTCGACGGCGAGAAGGAGGGCCGGGCGGCGGCCGAGGCGTACGACCCGGAGTACCGGCGGAGGCTTGCCGAGGTCACCGCATCGCTGCTCTGACCCCGGACGGACGCCCCTGAGGACGGCTCGGCCGGGAGGTCCCGCACCGGGGGCACCCGCACCGGGACCTCCCGGCGGACCGCGGTCTGCGGTCCCCGCCGGCCGCCTGCGGTCCCCGTTCCTGGGAGCACGCCTTATGGCCCCCGGACATCGACGGGGCCCGGTGGCACGGCCGCTCGTGGCCCGGTCCGCCGGATTACGGGTCCGTGCGCCCGGCCGCGCTGCCCGACGGCTCGGGGGACGGCCGGCCGGAACGTGATCCGAGCCGCTCCTCGCCCCCGCTCGGCTGTGAACGCACCGGCGCGAGCAGGGACTTCCAGGACCGGTTCCGCTTGAAGGGCATCTCGAAGATCCTGGCGAACAGCCACGCCCCCGACAGCGAAGCGGGCAGTGCCACGGCGAGGGTGAACCAGAACGTGGGCAGGCCGGGGGAGACGAACTCCGGGGCGATCCTCCTGACGACGGTCATGACGATCGGCAGATGGATCAGGTAGAGGCTGTACGAGCAGTCGCCGAGACCTCGGACGGGGCGCGTGGTCAGAAGCCGTACGAGACGGGCGGGCCTTCCCGTGGCGACCGCCGCCAGGAGCATCGTCATGGCGGGGGCGACCGCCAGATCCACCCAGAAGTAGTGGTTCACCGTCCACACCGATCCCTTGACGGCGACAAGAGCCAGGACCGGTGTGGCGGCCACGGCGGCGAGCCGAGGCCAGGGCAGACGACGGATCCTGTCCGACGCGACGACGATTCCCGCGCCGATCAGACCCGCCACGAAGACGGGGGCGAGATGCGGAGTGAGCCAGTTGTCGCCCTCCACCGGCGTCGCCCCGGCCGCCGTCAGGCCGCCGGCGGCCACGAGGAGGGTCACGGCGGTCATCAGCACCACGGCACCCAGCCGCCGCCGGACGAACAGGAGGAGCGGAAAGAGGAGATAGAGCTCCGCCTCCACGCCGATCGACCAGAACGCGCCGTTCGGTGTCGGCGCGGTGAACATGTCCTGGGCGACCAGGCCGTACACCAGAACCGATCGGCCGGTCGGTGGCCCGGTGTGCGAAGCAGGCACCACGAGCCAGGAGATCACCAGGCTGAACGCGAGCGCCGCCCAGTAGGGGGGCAGGATGCGCCAGGCCCGCCGGCGCAGAAAACGCGAAACGCCGCCCGGGCGCCAGCCGTTGCGCGCCGGAGAGACGGCCAGGGAGAAGCCGGACAGCACCAGGAAGAAGACCACGGCGATACGGCCGAACATCAGCCCGTCCAGCCACCGGGGAGCCGAACTGTCGGGATACCCGGGGAAGGTGTACAGCCAGCAGTGGAACAGGAGCACGTACAGCGCCGCCAAGCCGCGAAGTCCGTCCAGGCCCGGTACCTGCTGCCGAACGTCCGCCCCGCGCGCCGCGTCCCCCCGCTCCACGGTGGCGGGTAGGTCGAGAACGCTGCCGGCGGCACGGCTCGCATCGCTTGAGATCGTTCGGCCCTCTCTCCCGGCGGTGCCGCATGCGCACCACGCGGCCGCCACCCCTGTGGTCGCCACGCGGTGCGGTCCCAGAGGCGCCCGCGCCCGCCGACCCCTGCACTGCCTGGCGGTACAGCGGGTGACGCGGCGCCACCCACGGTGACTCATACGTGGCGTCCGGTCCGGCGGTTCAACGGACGAACGTGGTGCTTCGGACGATCGGGCCGAGGGGCACACATGAGTGGTGCGCCGTGCCTGTGGGGGCCCGGCGCGGGGTGGTGGGTGCCGGTGACCGGCCCGTGGTGGGGTCGGTCACCGGTGGGTGGGGTCAGCGGTGGTGGCGGTAGCCCCAGGAGGTGGTGTCGATGATGCGGCCGCGGTCGTTGCGCAGGGTGGCGGTGTCGGTGTGGTTGTCCCAGGCGTAGTTGCGGCGGTCCTGGTAGAGGTCGGTGCGGGTGTCGTGGCCGATGCCGGTGTGGACGCGGACGGTGGCGCGGCCGGCGAGGCGGTAGTGGTGGAAGGTGTAGGTGCGGTGGTCGCGGCCGGTGAGGGTCCATCCGCTGAGGTTGACGGGGCGGCGGGTGGTGTTGGTGATCTGCACCCATTCGGCGTTCAGGGAGCGGTTGGAGCGGTCTTCGCGGCCCGGGGAGTCGTATTGCACGCGGGTGATCTGGACGTCCGGCCGGTGGGGGCGGTGGTCGGCGGCGGTGGCCGGGACGGTGGCGGCGCCGGCCAGGGCGGCGGCGGTGAGGGTGGCGGCGGCCAGGCGGCGTGCGGTGGTGGAAGTGGACACAGGTTCCCCCTGCTTGGTGCGGGCACCGTCCCGTGTGTGGTGCGGGGTGGTGCGGTGTGCGGGTGCGGGGCCGGGTCGGCCGCGCCCTCATACGGTGCCGTCCGGGTGGGGGTGATGTGTGTGAAACGTGAATCGTGTTACGGGATGCCTATGTCTCCATGACTCTCGTCTGTATGGTCCATTTATCGGCGGAATGCGGTGGGTTGACGTCGTGTCGGGTTGTTCGCCCTTGCAATCACCGGCTTGTGGCATGTGTACGCCAGGGTCCGCCACCCCACCCGAGTCCCGGGTGTCACCCGAAAGTGAGTAACAGCCCCATGACGCCGCACCGGGCCAGGTCGGCGCACCTCCGCGCCGCACGCCGGGAGCCGGGAGCCGTCGGCCCGGGCGGCCGCGCCGGTCGCCGCTCCAGGAGCGGCGCCGGCCGACACCGATGAACGGCCGGCGGCGACGAGCCGGCCGTGCCGGTGTGTCGGCGTTCGCCCGGGTCCGGTTCGGCTACCGTCCGGCAGGTGACTCTCCGTCATGACGTCTGCGGGGACGGTCCCGCCCTGGTGCTGCTGCACTCCGCGGTGTGCGACCGGCACATGTGGGACCCACAGTGGCCGGTCATGTGCGACGCGGGGTACCGGGTCGTCCGATGCGACTTCCGGGGATTCGGGGACACCCCGGTGGCGGACCGTCCGTACGGCGATGCCGCGGACGTCGCCGCCCTGCTCGACCGTCCGGGTCTCGAACGCGTCGCCCTGGTCGGGTCCTCCCACGGCGGGGAGGTCGCCCTGGAGGTGGCGGCGACCAGGCCCGAGGCCGTCACGGCCCTGATGCTGCTGTGCTCGGCGATGCCCGGCCATGTGCCGGGTCCCGAGCTGCGGTCGTTCACCGCGCGCAAGAACGCACTGCTGGCGGCGGGCGACATCACCGGAGCGGTCGAGTTGAACGTCGTGACATGGCTGGGTCCCGAGGCCGGCGAGGAGGTCCGGGCACAGGTCCGCCGGATGCAGCGGCATGCGTTCGAGGTACAGGCGGGAGCGGCGTACTCCTCGGCGGGCGAGGCGGTGGACCTGGCGCGGATCACGGCTCCCTGCCTGGCCGTGTCGGGCGCGCACGACCTCGGGGACTTCCGGGAGATCGCCGCCTCTCTGCCGCGGCGGCTCTCCGCCGCCCGTCACCTCGAACTGCCCTGGGCGGGCCACTTCCCCGGCCTGGAACGCCCCGCGGTGGTCACCGAACTGATGATCCGGTTCCTGGCGGAGACGGTCCCCCCGGGCTGACGGGCCGGGTCCCGGCGCCCGGTGAGAGCCGGCACCGGGGCCGCGCCGCCCGGTCGGCGGCCCCGGTCGGCGGCGTCCTGGACGGGCCACGGGACCGCCGCAATGCGCGGACACGCCCCGGGACGGCGGCCCGACGACGAGGACACGCCCCGGCTGCTCCATTGGAGTCCGACCGTCATACCAGTGGCCGTATTCGGGTCCATCAGGACGGCGGCCCCACCCCCGGCGCGGCCAGGATGGCGGCTGACTGACGACGCGAACCGCGAGCATCGGAGAGATCCACCTGTGAGCATCCTCAACGAACCCCACGATGCCGCGGCAGCTGAGGAGTCGTACTCGGACGAGTTGCCCCTCCGGCACCGGCGGCCCGGCAATGTCGTGGTGAAGTGGCTGACGACCACCGACCACAAGACCATCGGCACGCTGTATCTGACGACGTCCTTCGCGTTCTTCCTCATCGGTGGCGTCATGGCCCTGCTCATGCGCGCCGAGCTGGCCCGCCCGGGTCTGCAGATCGTGTCGAACGAGCAGTTCAACCAGGCCTTCACGATGCACGGCACGATCATGCTGCTGATGTTCGCGACGCCCCTGTTCGCCGGCTTCACGAACTGGATCATGCCGCTGCAGATCGGCGCGCCCGACGTGGCGTTCCCGCGGCTGAACATGCTCGCCTACTGGTTCTACCTGCTCGGCTCGACCATCGCGGTCGGCGGCTTCCTCACCCCCCAGGGCGCGGCCGACTTCGGCTGGTTCGCCTACAGCCCGCTCTCGGACGCGATCCGGTCGCCCGGTATCGGCGCCGATATGTGGATCATGGGCCTGGCCTTCTCCGGCTTCGGCACGATCCTGGGTGCGGTCAACTTCATCACCACGGCCGTATGCATGCGCGCACCGGGCATGACCATGTTCCGCATGCCGATCTTCACCTGGAACGTGCTGCTGACCAGCGTCCTGGTCCTGTTCGCCTTCCCGGTCCTCGCAGCCGCGCTGTTCGCCCTGGAGGCGGACCGCAAGTTCGGCGCCCATGTCTACGAAGCGGCCAACGGCGGTGCCCTGCTGTGGCAACACCTGTTCTGGTTCTTCGGGCATCCGGAGGTGTACATCATCGCCCTGCCGTTCTTCGGCATCGTCACCGAGGTCATCCCGGTGTTCGCCCGCAAGCCGATCTTCGGCTACATGGGCCTGGTGGGAGCCACCATCTCGATCACGGGACTGTCGATCACGGTGTGGGCGCACCACATGTTCGTCACCGGCGGTGTGCTGCTGCCGTTCTTCTCCTTCATGAGCTTCCTGATCGCGGTGCCGACCGGGGTGAAGTTCTTCAACTGGATCGGCACCATGTGGCGCGGCTCGCTGTCCTTCGAGACACCGATGCTGTGGGCCACCGGCTTTCTGGTGACATTCCTCTTCGGCGGCCTCTCCGGCGTCATCCTGGCCTCGCCGCCGATGGACTTCCACGTCTCCGACTCGTACTTCGTCGTGGCCCACTTCCACTACGTGGTGTTCGGCACGGTCGTCTTCGCGATGTTCGCCGGCTTCCACTTCTGGTGGCCGAAGATGACGGGCAAGATGCTCGACGAACGCCTCGGCAAGATCACCTTCTGGGCGCTGTTCATCGGCTTCCACACCACCTTCCTGGTCCAGCACTGGCTGGGTACCGAGGGCATGCCCCGGCGTTACGCCGACTACCTCGCGACCGACGGCTTCACCTGGCTGAACACCATCTCCACGATCGGGTCGTTCCTGCTCGGTCTGTCGATGCTGCCGTTCCTCTACAACGTGTGGAGGACCGCCAAGTACGGCAAGCCGGTCGGCGTCGACGACCCCTGGGGCTACGGTCGTTCGCTCGAGTGGGCGACCTCCTGCCCGCCGCCGCGGCACAACTTCCACACCCTGCCCCGGATCCGCACCGAATCCCCGGCGTTCGACCTGCACCACCCCGAGATGGCCCAACTCGACTACGAGGGTGGCCCCGGCCGGCGCGCCGCGGTGGATGCACCGGGACGCGAAAGAGGCCGGCCTTGACGTCGCCGGGCTGTCACGGGACCCCGCTGGACCCGCACGGCGGCGCACTCGCCAACGAGGTCGAGGGCTACCTCCTCCTGCAGGCGGAGCGGGAGCAGGCGCAGCGCGAGGCCGAGGCACTCTGCGCGCGCCTGCCCTGGCTCACGAGCGGGCAGGCCGAAGACCTGGCCCGCCATTACACCGAGCAGCGCCTCGGTCTGACCCGGCAGGCCCTGCAGGCCACCGCGGACCGGGCCAAGCGTCTGCGCGGGGAGTACGAGGCCCGCTACGCCACCTTGCGGCACGCCTTGCTCAGGAGGCACGCCGTCGGCGCGTGCCTCCTGATCGCCTGCTGCACCACGGCGACCGCCGGGGCCTCCCTGTTCGTGCGCTGACCCGGTCGGGCCCGGGGCCGGTGGACGAGGACCCCCACTGCGGGGACCGGGCGGGTTCGTCCGTGGAGTGCAGCGCTCCCGCTTACGCGAACCTGCCGGGCCGGTAGTCGCCGGCGGGCTGCCGGACGATGACGTTCCCGCGGTTGTAGGCGTTGATGAGGGCGATGGCGCACACCAGGGCGGCGAGCTGTTCCTCGTCGTAGTGCTTGGCGGCGTCCTCCCAGGCCTCGTCGGTGACGCCGCCCGCCGCATCCGCGATGCGGGTGCCCTGCTCCGTCAGCTCCAGGGCGGCGCGTTCGGCCTCGGTGAACACCGTGGCCTCCCGCCAGGCCGCGACCAGGTGGAGGCGCGTCGCGGACTCCCCTGCGTGCAGGGCGTCCTTGGTGTGCATGTCCGTGCAGAAGCCGCAGCCGTTGACCTGGCTGGCGCGGAGCTTCACCAGTTCCTGTGTCGCGGCAGGCAGGGTCGATTCCTCGAGCACCTTGCCCGCGGCGACTAGGTGCTTTCCGAACCGGACCGCGACCGGGCGGGCGAAGAGATCCAGCCGAGCTTCCATGGTGCGCTCCTGTGGTGTCGTCGGAGGATGACACCCCTTCGACGGATCGGTTCCCCCGATCCGTGACATGCGCGAAGGTGACCTGCGTCGCCCTAGTGGCCCTGGGGCCGGGACCACTCCGGTGCCCCCCGCGTACAACGGTGCGGGCCTTCGCGGCGTGTCCGCGCCCGGATCGGGCCGGCACCGGGAAACCCGGGGTGCGCCCGCGCCGGTGGCCCGGCGCTCGTCCCCGGTGAACCGGTCGGCCGCGGGCTCCTCGAGGGTCGCCGGGATGGCCTGGCCCCGGCCACCACATGGGCGCCTTCACGGGCGAAGGCCTGGGCGACGGCGAGCCCGATGTCGCCGTCGGCGTCGGTGACGGTCTCACCCCTGAGATGCAGCTCCATGACGGCATAATTCTGAAGTGATCGATACAGAAAGAGCTTGCGGTGCATCGGGCGGATGCGCACATCCCGCGGGCCATGCGTCGATCGACCCGGCTCACCCCGCTTGATCCAGCGGGCCTTCGACCTCCCGAACGGATCGCGTCGCCCACCGAGGGCCGCACAGGAGCAGACTTGTGCCGGCGGGACCGCTGCCGCCCACCGTTCGAGCGCCGTAGCACCCCGGGAGTCCGTTCCATGGGCCGTATCGACTACCTGCACGATCCCGACGCCCCGCCCGCCAACTCCGTCGTCCCCTCCGTCGTGGCCTTCGTCCGGGACGGTGCCGGGCGCGTGCTGATGGTGCAGCGCTCGGACAACGGACGGTGGGCCCTTCCGGGCGGCGGCCACGATCTCGGCGAGTCCATCGCCGACACCGTCGTCCGTGAGGTGCGGGAGGAGACCGGCATCGAGGTGCGGGTCGCCGATCTGTCCGGGATCTACACCGACCCCGGACACGTCATGCGGTACGACGACGGGGAGGTCCGCCAGCAGTTCAGCCTGTGCTTTCGGGCGCGCCCGATCGGCGGGGTGCTCCGCACCAGCTCCGAGACGACCCAGGTCCGCTGGGTCGACCCGGCGGACCTGGGAGGTCTGGACGTGCACCCCACCATGCGGCTGCGGATCGATCACGCCATGGACGAGGGGCGCGCCACGCCCTACATCGGCTGATTCCCCACCTCGAAGTCCTCGCACCGGCCCGCTGTTCCCGTCCGCGTCTGTGCGCGGACGCGGGATTCCCGCCGTCGCCCGGCCCGTTCTCGTACGCTGAGGACATGTCGTCCCGCCGCAGAAGCTGCCCCGAGTGCCGACGGGACATCGCCGTCGTCGCCGGGCGGTTCGCACGGCACGACCCGCCGGGGGCGCGGAACAGCGGGGCGCTCGTCTCCTGTCCGGGATCCCGCCGTCTCGCGCAGTCCGACGCCGCGCAGCCCGCTCTCGACGGGTACGCCGTACCGGAGTTCCCCGGTCAGATGCCGCTCTTCTGATCCCGTCGGCCGGTGTATGACCGGCCGCTTCGTCGTTGACTGCGATCCGCGGACGAGCTGGTCGTCCCGCGCCGGCCGACAGCCCTGCCGGGCCGGGCCGTTTCGAGGCCCGAATCTTCGACGCACCGTCAGGAGCGCCGCACGCCCGAGCGGTTCACCGGAGCGTCCGTGGTGGGGCTGGGCCGGGGCGCCGCCTGCCGCCGACGACTCTGGGACGGGACGTACGGGACCAACGCGTCCGGTGCCCCCTACAGCCGCGGCGGCGCGTCAGCCGGGCGAACCCCAGCCGGCGCAGCCCGTCCCGCTCAGTTCCCCGCCACCGACTTCACGGCCACGGACACCGGGGTCGAACCGCCGATGAGCTCCAGCGTCAGACCGGCCGTCGCGGGCGTGTCGACGAGCTCCGCGAGCACCGCCGCCACGTCCTCGCGGGTGACCGCGCCACGGCCGGTGTGCGCCTCGAGGCGCACCAGGCCGGTGCCCGCGTCGTCGGTCAGCCGGCCGGGGCGCAGGATCGTCCAGTCCAGGGACTTGTGGGCCCGCACATACGCGTCGGCCTCGCCCTTCGCGCGCTGATACACGTCGAAGACGTCGTCGCCCCGGTGCTCCGGGTCCGCACCCATCGAGGAGACGACGACGAAACGGCGTACGCCCGCACGCTCCGCCGCGTCGGCGAACTTGATGGCGGCGTCCCGATCCACGGTGTACTTGCGGGCCGCCCCGCTGCCCGGGCCCGCGCCCGCCGCGAAGACGGCCGCGCCGGCCCCCGCCAGATGCGAGGCCACCTCCTCGGCCGACGCCGACTCCAGGTCGCAGACGATCGGTTCGGCGCCCGCCGCGCGCAGATCGTCGGCCTGTTCCGCACGGCGGATGATCCCCGCGGCCTCCTCGCCGCGCGCGGCGAGCAACCGCTCGAGCCGCAGCGCGATCTGACCATGACCACCAGCGATGACAATGCGCATGTCTCCGACCGTACGCCCGGACGGACGCATCCGCCGCACGACTTTTCACGAGGTCCGTGTGCACCGGCGGATCCACGCCATCACACGTCCGCAGACCCGGCGGGGGACCGTCACGGCTGCGCCCGCCCCTGCCGGGGCAGGTCCAGCGCCCCCGCGGCCGAGTTGCAGTATTCGCGCACCGCGCTCGTGCGTGCCACCACACGCCCCCGGTGCACGACGATCCGGCTGTACGCGAGCGACAGCGCGCCCGACAGCCGGTCGCCCCGCACGGCGAGGAGCTCCGCGGGAAAGCCCGCCTCCACGCGCACCGCGGGCAGCCCCAGTGCGGCCCGCGCCGATGCGCTCACCATGTCGTACGCGTCCTCGGGGGACAGCCCGTAACGGGACGCCAGCAGATACGCCGACTCCAGCGGGTCCCCGCGCCCCACCGGGTTCGACACGTCCCTGAGCGCTCCGCTCCCCGCCGTGACCCGCACCCCGGCCGACCGCAGCAGC
This sequence comes from Streptomyces sp. HUAS TT11, assembly GCF_051553595.1. Lineage (NCBI taxonomy): Bacteria > Bacillati > Actinomycetota > Actinomycetes > Kitasatosporales > Streptomycetaceae > Streptomyces > Streptomyces sp. HUAS TT11. Next base: position 4,002,568 of record NZ_CP196184.1, on the reverse strand, counting down.
CGCACCGGGGCGGTGTCGCGCTGCTCGGCCGCGCCGCAGCGGCCCTGCGGCAGGCAGACCACGGTCACCCCGGCGGCGGCGAGCCGTTCCGCCGAGCGGGCAGCGGCCCCCGCCGGCAGACGTCCCAGACCGCCGCACGGCCCGAGCGTCACCCCGGGGCGCAGGCCGCCGGCCATCGCCGCGAGCCGGGCGAGGCGCGCCGGATCGCCGGCGTCGGTGTGCAGATCCACCGGGCAGCCGAACTCGGCGGCCAGTTCGAGGACGGCCTCCACATAGCCGGTCGGATCCGGATCCGCGTCCGGGCAGCCGCCCACCACCGTGGCGCCCATCTTCATCGCGTCGCGCAGCAGGGCGAGCCCGTCGGCCCCGGCGATGCCGGTCAGCACCCGTGGCATCGCCACCGTCGTCAGCTCGGCGAGTCCGCACAGCGAACGTCCCGCACTCAGCACGGCCGTGAGCGCGTCCAGGCCCTGTGCGTCACCGATGTGCACATGCGAGCGCAGCGCCGTCGCGCCGTGGCCGAGTTGCAGCAGCGCGGCCTCGGTGGTGCGGCGCTGGACCTCCTCCGGCTCGTTCGACACCGGCCCGTCGCAGTCCGCGGTCAGGGCCGTGTCACCGTGCGCATGCGGCTCGGCGGGGGCCGGCAGGAGCAGATAGCCGCGCAGGTCGACACGGGCGGTGACGGCTCCCGTGGCCAGACTGCCGGCGGTGCCGACCGCCTCGATGCGCCCGCCGCCCAGCCGTACGTCCACCGTCCGGCCGTCCGTCAGCCGAGCCCCGCTCAGCAGCAGGGCGCTCGCGTCGGTCGTCGCCGACGGTGAGGACGGGACGAGGGACGACTGCGCTCGGCTGTCGGGCATCGCGCTCCTGTGGTTCGGGGGAGGCTGCGCACCCCGGGGCAAGATCACGCAGAGTGAGTTCGAGCCTAGGGCGGTGACCCGGCCGCGGCGGGGAGGAGCGCAATAGTCGTACCGGTGTGGTTCCCCGGGCGTGGGCGGACTTCCGGTGCGGGGTGGACACCACGGCCGTCACCGTGATGGCGGGTCCGTCGGGCGGGGGCCCGCCGTCGTTGCGGCGGGAGCGACCGGTGGGGCAGGGGTCGAGTCGGTGTGCCGGAAGCCGCGGGAAACGCACGGGGAAGGCCGGGGAACAGGCCGGACGGGAGCCGCGAAACGGATTTGGGCGAACGGCGGGCGAGCGTGTAATGTCTTCATCGCTCGCCCCAATAGCTCAGTCGGCAGAGCGTCTCCATGGTAAGGAGAAGGTCAACGGTTCGATTCCGTTTTGGGGCTCTGGTGTGAGAGGTTCCCGCTGCCAGGCGGGGTCCGATCGCATCGCAGCGGTGTAGCTCAGTCGGTAGAGCAAGCGGCTCATAATCGCTGTGTCACCGGTTCAAGTCCGGTCACCGCTACTCGTAGTAGCCGATTGTGGGGTCGGTCCTTCGGTCGGCTACTCTTTCTTGCGTTGTTTTTATCCATCTGTTCGTCAAGGAGCACTCACGTGGCTGCCACCGACGTCCGCCCGAAGATCACGCTGGCCTGCGTGGAGTGCAAGGAGCGGAACTACATCACCAAGAAGAACCGGCGCAACAACCCGGATCGTCTTGAGATGAAGAAGCACTGCCCGCGTTGCAACGCGCACACCGCGCACCGCGAGACGCGATAACCAAGGCTCGTACGCGAGGCCGTCCCCAGTAGCAGGGGGGCGGCCTCGCGGCGTTGACGGAAGTGGACCGCACCGGTCCATCGACCGCCGCCGTCGGCGGGGCGCAGGTGTCGTTTCCCGCGACCGGAGCAGGATGGCCCGATCCGGCCGACCGGATCCGGCCACCCCGACCGGTACGACACGCGGAAGCCGACCGGACGCAAGGCGGAATCGGTCAGATCGACCGCACCGCCACGCAGATTCGGACATCGGCCGGAGCGTCCGCAGAACCGGCCGCGTCGACGGTCCCAGAATCGGTCACACGGGCCGAACGCCGAGCCGGCCGCACAAAGGGGTCGGCGGCCTCCGGTGAGGCCGGGCCCGATGAACTATCAGGAGGTGCCGAGCCCATGGCGCTCGATCAGTCCTTCGTGGGGCGGTCCTACCCGCCCACCGACCCGTACGAGGTCGGCCGGGAGAAGATCCGCGAGTTCGCGGTGGCGATCGGGGACACCAACCCGGCCTACACGGACCGCAAGGCCGCCGCGGCGCTCGGTCACCCCGATGTGATCGCCCCGCCGACCTTCGTCTTCGCGATCACCTTCAAGGCCGCGAGCCAGGTCGTCGAGGACCCCAAGCTCGGCCTGGACTACAGCCGGGTGGTCCATGGCGACCAGCGGTTCGTCTACAACCGCCCGGTCCGTGCCGGTGACCGGCTGAGCGTCACCTCGACCATCGAGTCGATCAAGTCGCTGGCCGGCAACGACATTCTGGACATCCGGGGTGAGGTCCACGACGAGGCCGGCGAGCCCGTGGTGACCGCCTGGACGAAGCTCGTGGCACGGGCACCGGAAGAGGAGGCCTGACGAGGATGACCGCGAAGATCGCGTACGACGCCGTCGAGGTCGGCACCGCACTGCCGGCGCAGTCCTTCCCCGTCACCCGCGCCACGCTCGTGCGGTACGCGGGCGCGTCCGGGGACTTCAACCCCATCCACTGGAACGAGAGGTTCGCCAAGGAGGTGGGCCTGCCGGACGTCATCGCGCACGGCATGTTCACCATGGCCGAGGCGGTCCGCGTGGTGACCGACTGGGTGGGCGACCCGGGCGCGGTCGTCGAGTACGGCGTCCGTTTCACCAAGCCGGTCGTCGTCCCGAACGACGAAGAGGGCGCCCTCATCGAGGTCAGCGGCAAGGTGGCGGCCAAGCTCGACGACGGCACGGTCCGCGTCGACCTCACGGCGACCAGCGCCGGCCAGAAGGTGCTGGGCATGTCACGGGCGGTCGTGAGGCTGGCCTGACCAGGGGGCCGGTGAGGGGCGTGCGCCGTGTGCGGCGCCCCTCGACCGCGTCGCGGGAAGCCCCTTGACTAAGTTAGTTATTAACCACTAACTTAGCCGCATGGTCAGGATGAGCGCAGAAGAGAGGCGCGAGAGCGTCATCCGTGCGGCGACGAGCGAGTTCGCCCGCGGCGGCTACCACGGCACGTCCACCGAGGCGATCGCCAAGCGTGTCGGTGTGTCGCAGCCGTATCTCTTCCGGCTCTTCCCCGGCAAGAAGGCCATCTTCCTGGCGGCGGCCGAGCGGTGTGTGGAGGACACCATCCGCACCTTCGAGGAGGCTGCCGAAGGGCTCCACGGGGAGGACGCCCTGCACTCCATGGGGAAGGCGTACACCGAGGTCATCGCAGAGCAGCCGGAACGGCTGATGATGCAGCTGCAGATGTACATCGCGGTGGCCGCGGCCGAGCAGGCGGGTGACCGCGAGTTCGGGGAGGCGGTGCGGGCCGGCTGGATGCGGCTGTGGGACGTCGTGCATCTGGCGCTCGGGGCCGACGTCGACGAGACCACCACCTTCATGGCGCAGGGGATGCTCATCAACTGCCTGGTGTCCATGGGCTTTCCGCCCGGGCACCGGATCTGGGAAGGGCTCTACCCGGCCGAGGACCGTGAGGGCCGGCCGAAGAAGAGGTAACGGACAGGGAGGGCGGGTCCGCCTTTTCATGGCCGCAAAAGTTAGTAATCAATAACTAATCACCATAGCGATCATGCTCTGGGGGAGCGATGTCACAAGAGAAGGCACCTCGCGGGGGAGCGGTCTGGGCCCTCGTCATCACCAGTGTCGCCGGATTCATGGCGGCCCTCGACAACCTCGTCGTCACCACCGCCCTGCCCTCCATCCGCAAGGACCTCGGGGGAGCGCTGGACGACCTGGAATGGACCGTGAGCGCGTACACGCTCACCTTCGCGGTCCTGCTCATGTTCGGCGCGGCGCTCGGCGACCGGTTCGGCCGCAGGCGGCTCTTCCTCGCCGGGCTGACCGTCTTCACCGGCGCGTCCGCCGCCGCGGCCCTCGCGCCCGGCATCGACTCCCTGATCGCGGCCCGTGCCGTCCAGGGTGTCGGGGCGGCCATCATGATGCCGCTCACCCTGACCCTGCTGACCGCCGCGGTCCCCGCCGCACGGCGCGGAATGGCGTACGGCATCTGGGGGGCCGTCAACGGACTCGCCGTGGCGTCAGGACCCCTCATCGGCGGCAGTCTGACCGAACACGTGTCCTGGCACTGGATCTTCTGGCTGAACGTCCCGCTGGGCCTTCTTCTCCTGCCCCTGGCCCGCTTCCGCCTCGCCGAGTCCTTCGGCACCGGCGCTGCGCTCGACGTCCCGGGCACCCTGCTCGTCAGCGGCGGTCTCTTCGGGATCGTGTACGGGCTGGTGCGCGGTCCGGCCGACGGCTGGGCCGACCCCGTCGTGCTGACCGGCCTGTTCGGGGGTGCCGCGCTGCTCGCCGGCTTCGTCCTCCACGGCGTCCGGGGCCGCAACCCCATGCTCCCCATGCGGCTCTTCCGCTCCCGGGCGTTCTCCGGGATCAATGCCGCGAGCCTGCTGATGTTCCTCGGGATGTTCGGCTCGATCTTCCTGCTCAGCCAGTACATGCAGGGGGTGCTCGGGTACTCCCCGACCCAGGCCGGTCTGCGGATGCTGCCCTGGACGGGCATGCCCATGCTCGTCGCGCCGATCGCCGGAATCCTCTCCGACCGCATCGGCGGCCGCCCGGTCGTCGCCGCCGGTCTCTTCCTGCAGGCCGCGGGTCTCGGCTACCTGGCCCGGGTGGTCACGACGGACGTCGCGTACTCCGTTCAGCTGCCCGGCCTGATCATCAGCGGCATCGGCATGGCCCTGTTCTTCGCACCCGCCTCCAACCTCGTCATGTCCAGCGTGCTGCCCCGGGAACAGGGCATCGCCTCCGGCGCCAACAACGCCCTGCGCGAGGTCGGCGGCGCGCTCGGTATCGCCGTGATGTCCTCGATCTTCACGGCCCGGGGCGGCTACGGCAGCGCACAGCTCTTCGTGGACGGGCTGCGGCCGGCGCTCGTGGTGGGCTCCGCGGCGGTGACCCTGGCGGGCGTCGCGGCCCTGCTGATCCCCACCCGGCGGCGCACGGCGCGGACCGCGGCCACCGCACAGCCGTCCCCGGCCCTGGAGACGGCCGCTTCCTGAGCAGGATCCCGCGGACGCGGCACCCCTCGACGGCCCCGCCGGTCCCCGGCGGGGCCGTACCCGTGCGATGCCGGGCCGCCGGGGCCGTCTCGTAGTCTTGGCGCGTGCAGGAACTCCACGACGCCCCGCTCGCCCCGCTGACCACCTTCCGGCTGGGCGGCCCCGCGACCCGTCTGATCACCGCCACCACCGACGCGGAGGTGATCGCCGCCGTCCGCGAGGCCGACGGAGCCGGTACGCCGCTGCTGCTGATCGGCGGCGGATCCAACCTGGTCATCGGCGACAAGGGCTTCGAGGGCACCGCCCTGCGGATCGCGACCGACGGCTTCCGCCTGGACGGTACGGAGCTGGAGCTGGCCGCCGGAGAGGTGTGGACCGATGCCGTCGCCCGCACCGCCGAGGCCGGTCTCGCCGGTGTCGAGTGCCTCGCGGGCATCCCCGGCTCCGCGGGCGCGACCCCGATCCAGAACGTGGGGGCGTACGGCCAGGAAGTCTCGTCGACGATCAGCGAAGTGATCGCCTACGACCGCCGGACGCAGGAAACGGTCACTCTTTCGAACGCCGAGTGCGGGTTCTCGTACCGGCACAGCCGCTTCAAGGCCGATCCCGAACGCTATGTGGTGCTGCGCGTGCGCTTCCGGCTGGAGGACGCGCAGGGGCTCTCGGGCCCGGTCAAGTACGCCGAGACGGCTCGCGCCCTCGGTGTCGAGCCCGGCGACCGGGTGCCGCTGGCCGCCGCCCGCGAGACCGTGCTGAAGCTGCGCGCGGGCAAGGGCATGGTGCTGGACCCGGAGGATCACGACACCTGGTCGGCGGGCTCGTTCTTCACCAATCCGATCCTCGCGGACGAGGAGTTCGCCGCGTTCCGGGCGCGGGTGAGCGAGCGGCTGGGCGAGGGGGCCGAACCCCCCGCGTACGCGGCGGGCGAGGGCCACACCAAGACGTCCGCGGCCTGGCTCATCGACAGGGCCGGCTTCACCAAGGGGTACGGCACCGGACCCGCCCGCATCTCCACCAAGCACACCCTGGCCCTGACCAACCGCGGCGGCGCGACCACCGAGGACCTGCTCGCGCTGGCCCGCGAGGTCGTGGCCGGGGTCCACGAGGCCTTCGGGGTCACACTGGTCAACGAGCCGGTCACGGTGGGCGTCAGCCTCTAGGCCACGCCCCGACGGGAGCCGCAGCCGGACCCAGTGGGCGACCCCCACCCCCTGCTTCACCGTCGCGGGGTGGTGGGTCATCGCCGGCATCGCGTTCGCCCACGACGCGACGGAGACGGGCAGTCGCCCCCCGTGGAGGACTTCGCGCGCCGCCTGGCGCGCACCCTGCTCGGCGGCGTCCCGGCCGCCGAGGACGCCTCCTGACCGTGCGGCAGGGAGCGGGTACGCCCCGCTCCGGTCCACCGACGGTGCGGGCGGCCCCCGCCGTGCGTGCGCCCGCCCGTCACCCCTTCATCGGGCCACCGGGCCGCCCAGCCAGGCGTCCACCCCCGCGAGGAGCTCCGCCTTGGTCGTCGCCGGTGCCGCCGAACCGCGCACCGACTGCCGGGCCAGTTCCGCCAGTTCCTCGTCGGTGAAGCCGTGGTGGTGGCGGGCGAGCTCGTACTGCGCCGCCAGGCGGGAGCCGAACAGCAGCGGGTCGTCGGCGCCCAGCGCCATGGGGACACCCGCGTCGTACAGGGTGCGCAGGGGCACGTCCTCGGGCTTCGCGTAGACGCCCAGGGCGACATTCGACGTGGGGCACACCTCGCACGTCACCCCGCGCTCCGCCAGCCGCTTCAGCAGACGCGGGTCCTCCGCCGCCCGCACCCCGTGGCCCACCCGGTGCGCGTGCAGGTCGTCCAGGCAGTCGCGCACCGACGAGGGCCCGGTCAGTTCGCCGCCGTGCGGGGCCGAGAGAAGGCCTCCGTCACGGGCGATGGCGAAGGCGCGGTCGAAGTCCCGGGCCATGCCGCGGCGCTCGTCGTTCGAGAGGCCGAAGCCCACCACGCCGCGGTCCTGGTAGCGCACGGCCAGCCGGGCCAGGGTGCGGGCGTCCAAGGGGTGCTTCATCCGGTTCGCGGCGACCAGGACGCGCATCCCCAGACCCGTCTCCCGCATCGCGCCGTCGACCGCGTCCAGGATGATCTCCAGCGCCGGGATCAGACCGCCCAGGCGCGGCGCGTACGACGTCGGGTCGACCTGGATCTCCAGCCAGCCCGAGCCGTCCTTGACGTCCTCCTCCGCGGCCTCCCGCACCAGCCGCCGGATGTCCTCCGGCTCTCTGAGACACGAGCGCGCCGCGTCGTACATCCGCTGGAACCGGAACCAGCCCCGCTCGTCCGTCGCCCGCAGTTTCGGCGGCTCCCCGCTGGTCAGGGCCTCGGTCAAAGTCTCCGGCAGCCGGACGCCGTATTTGTCGGCCAGCTCCAGGAGGGTGGCGGGCCGCATGGATCCGGTGAAGTGCAGATGCAGATGGGCCTTCGGCAGCGCAGAGACATCACGTACATGCTCCATTCCAGGATCCTGCCGCACGTCCCCGCTGCTGCGGTAGCGCTTTCCTCTTTAGTGGTCTTGCTCGCACAAAAGAACGGGGCGATCACCCGCCGGCCGGCGGGTGATCGCCCGGAAGCGCGGAGCGGGACGTCAGTCCCGCGCCTCCGCCAGCAGCTTCTGGATCCGGCTCACGCCCTCGACCAGGTCCTCGTCACCGAGGGCGTACGACAGCCGCAGGTACCCCGGGGTGCCGAAGGCCTCGCCCGGGACGACCGCGACCTCGGCCTCCTCGAGGATCAGCGCGGCCAGCTCGACCGTGTCCTCGGGGCGCCTGCCGCGGATCTCCTTGCCGATCAGCGCCTTCACCGACGGGTACGCGTAGAACGCGCCCTCGGGCTCGGGGCAGACCACGCCGTCGATCTCGTTCAGCATCCGCACGATGGTCTTGCGGCGCCGGTCGAAGGCCTCGCGCATCGTCGCGACCGCCTCCAGGTCGCCGGAGACGGCGGCCAGGGCGGCCACCTGAGCGACATTCGACACGTTCGAGGTGGCGTGCGACTGGAGGTTCGTCGCGGCCTTCACCACGTCCTTCGGGCCGATGACCCAGCCGACACGCCACCCCGTCATCGCGTACGTCTTCGCCACGCCGTTGACCACGATGCACTTGTCGCGCAGCTCGGGCAGCAGCGCCGGCAGCGACACGGAGGCGGCGTCACCGTAGACCAGGTGCTCGTAGATCTCGTCCGTCAGCACCCACAGCCCGTGCTCCACGGCCCACCGGCCGATGGCCTCGGTCTCCGACTCGGAGTACACCGCGCCCGTCGGGTTGGACGGGGACACGAAGAGGACGACCTTCGTCTTCTTCGTGCGGGCGGCCTCGAGCTGCTCGACGGACACGCGGTAGCCGGTGGTCTCGTCCGCGACGACCTCCACCGGCACACCGCCGGCCAGCCGGATCGACTCCGGGTACGTGGTCCAGTACGGAGCCGGGACGATCACCTCGTCACCCGGGTCGAGGATGGCGGCGAAGGCCTCGTAGATGGCCTGCTTGCCGCCGTTGGTGACCAGGATCTGGGAGGCGTCCACCTCGTAGCCGGAGTCGCGCAGCGTCTTGGCGGCGATCGCGTTCTTCAGCTCGGGCAGACCGCCCGCCGGCGTGTAGCGGTGGAACTTCGGGTTCTTGCAGGCCTCGACGGCCGCCTCGACGATGTAGTCCGGCGTCGGGAAGTCGGGCTCACCGGCGCCGAAGCCGATCACCGGCCGCCCGGCAGCCTTGAGGGCCTTGGCCTTGGCGTCCACGGCGAGGGTGGCGGACTCGGAGATCGCGCCGACTCGGGCGGAGACCCGGCGCTCGGTGGGAGGGGTTGCAGCGCTCATGGGCCCCATGGTTTCAGACAGGAAACGCGCCCGGCACACGGGTTTCACAGACTGAACCTGACCGGGCCGACGACCGGACACACGTCCGGATCCGGCTGCCGGACCGGGCGATCCTCCGGGCGGCAAAACCCGTACGGGCACTTTCTGTTCGACGACCGGCCCCGGACCACGTACACTCTCACCTCGTTGGCCTCCAGCGGCCGTGATCGCGTCGGTGCACACCGAGCACTCGCGCGGATGCGGTACGTTGGGGTACACAGCAAAGGGTCGTAGCTCAATTGGTAGAGCACTGGTCTCCAAAACCAGCGGTTGGGGGTTCAAGTCCCTCCGGCCCTGCTACACACTCCCATCAGGAAGTGTGCGCAGAGTACCTTTGCACTCGCCGTGCGGCTCCACCGGGCGCGGCACGGCCACGACCCGGGATTCAGGTGAGGACGAGTGACGGACGCCGTGGGCTCCATCGACATGCCTGACGCCCAGGATGAGGTGCAGGAGCCGAAGAAGACCCGCAAGGGCGGCAAGCGAGCCAAGAAGGGCCCGCTGAAGCGCCTTGCCCTCTTCTACCGCCAGATCGTTGCGGAACTCCGCAAGGTGGTCTGGCCGACGCGGAACCAGCTGACGACGTACACCACCGTGGTGATCGTGTTCGTCGTCATCATGATCGCCCTGGTGACCGTGATTGACTATGGGCTCAACCACGCGGCCAAGTACGTATTCGGCTGAGCCGCGAGCGAAGGGCGCCGAGGTATCCGGCGTCCCCTTTCGCATGTTCTACCCCTATGTATCCAGGAAGAAGCAGCCACCGTGTCTGACCCGAACCTGAACGACGCCATCGAGCCGGACGAGTCCGTGGATGACGAGCTCGACATCGTCGAGGGCGCGGACGAGGTGGACGAGTTCCAGGCTGCGGAAGCCGAGGCGGGCGAGCCGGCCGAGACGGCCGCCGTGCACGTCGTGGAGGAGGACGAGGTCGCCGGCGAGGAGGAGGCCGCGCCCGTCGACCCCGTCGAGGCCCTGCGCGAGGAGCTGCGCAGCCTGCCCGGCGAGTGGTACGTGATCCACACGTACGCCGGCTACGAGAACCGTGTGAAGACCAACCTCGAGCAGCGCGCCGTGTCGCTGAACGTCGAGGACTACATCTTCCAGGCCGAGGTGCCGCAGGAAGAGGTCGTCCAGATCAAGAACGGCGACCGCAAGACCATCCGTCAGAACAAGCTCCCCGGCTATGTGCTGGTGCGCATGGATCTGACCAACGAGTCCTGGGGCGTCGTCCGCAACACCCCCGGCGTCACCGGCTTCGTGGGCAACGCCTACGACCCGTACCCGCTGACCCTGGACGAGATCGTCAAGATGCTCGCCCCGGAGGCGGAGGAGAAGGCCGCCCGCGAGGCCGCCGAGGCCGAGGGCAAGCCGGCGCCGCAGCGCAAGGTCGAGGTTCAGGTGCTGGACTTCGAGGTCGGCGACTCGGTCACCGTCACCGACGGCCCGTTCGCCACGCTGCAGGCGACCATCAACGAGATCAACGCCGACTCCAAGAAGGTCAAGGGCCTCGTGGAGATCTTCGGCCGCGAGACCCCGGTCGAGCTGAGCTTCGACCAGATCCAGAAGAACTGAGCAGACGCTCATCCGAGAGAGCCCCCGACCAGCGGTTTCCCGTTGGACGGGGGCTCTGTCGTGTTCGGGAGGGTCCTGGACCGCGGGACGCCTTCGGCTCCTGCGCGGGTCCGCGCGGCACGGGAGGGGACCACGGTGAATGCCTGGAGCAGGGCGGCGTACGACCTCCTGACCGGTGCGGCCATGGTGGCGGTGGCATGCGACGTGGGCGACAGCGCGCGGCGGCTTCACCGCCGTGTGGCCGGTCGTCCGAGGGTGGGCGCCGTCCTCACTCCGGCCGTGCTGAGGGCCACGGCGGGGGTGCTCGGAGCGATCGGGACGACGGTCGGTGCCGTCCGTCTGGTGTCCGCCGCCGGCGGATGAGGCCGGTGCCGGACGGGGCGGCGGTGCCGGGCGCGGCCGAAGCGGCCCACCGCGCATGAGAGACTTGTGTGTCACCGCCCGAAGGACCACCTTCCGGCGGATGAGCCACCGGCCAGGTCAGACGGCTGCACAGCCCGTCTGACCTGCTCGGTTTTTGGCCGCACAAGGATTCCCGTTAGGGTTGTGCGGTTGCCTTCGGGCTGTCTTGCCCTTGGGCGCTTGGAAATCGAAACAGAAAACGGGAGAGGACCCGGAATGCCTCCCAAGAAGAAGAAGGTCACGGGGCTCATCAAGCTCCAGATCCAGGCCGGCGCTGCCAACCCGGCTCCGCCGGTCGGCCCGGCGCTGGGTCAGCACGGCGTCAACATCATGGAGTTCTGCAAGGCCTACAACGCCGCGACCGAGTCGCAGCGCGGTTGGGTCATCCCGGTGGAGATCACGGTCTACGAGGACCGTTCCTTCACCTTCATCACCAAGACTCCGCCGGCCGCCAAGATGATCCTCAAGGCCGCGGGCGTCGACAAGGGCTCCGGCGAGCCGCACAAGACCAAGGTCGCCAAGATCACCCAGGCGCAGGTCCGCGAGATCGCCCAGACCAAGATGCCCGACCTCAACGCCAATGACCTGGACGCCGCCTCGAAGATCATCGCGGGCACCGCGCGTTCCATGGGCATCACGGTCGAGGGCTGAACCCCACCTTCGCAGAACCATGCGGCTGACGGCCGCACGTGGCAGGGCCTGCTCGGCCCGTACCACGACTCCTTTCAGAACACACAGGAGCAGTTGTGAGCAAGCGCAGCAAGGCTCTCCGCGCTGCGGACGCCAAGGTCGACCGGGAGAAGCTCTACGCCCCGCTCGAGGCCGTCCGTCTCGCCAAGGAGACCTCCACGACCAAGTTCGACGGCACCGTCGAGGTCGCCTTCCGTCTGGGTGTCGACCCGCGCAAGGCCGACCAGATGGTCCGTGGCACCGTGAACCTCCCGCACGGCACCGGTAAGACCGCCCGGGTCCTGGTCTTCGCGACCGGTGACCGTGCCGAGGCCGCTCGTGCCGCGGGCGCCGACATCGTCGGCGCCGACGAGCTGATCGACGAGGTGGCGAAGGGGCGTCTGGACTTCGACGCCGTCGTCGCCACCCCGGACCTCATGGGCAAGGTCGGCCGCCTCGGCCGCGTGCTCGGTCCCCGTGGTCTGATGCCGAACCCCAAGACCGGCACCGTGACCCCGGACGTGACGAAGGCTGTCACGGAGATCAAGGGCGGCAAGATCGAGTTCCGCGTCGACAAGCACTCGAACCTGCACTTCATCATCGGCAAGGCGTCCTTCGACGACTCCAAGCTGGTGGAGAACTACGGTGCGGCTCTGGACGAGATCCTTCGTCTGAAGCCGTCCGCCGCCAAGGGTCGCTACATCAAGAAGGCCGCCATCGCCACGACGATGGGCCCCGGCGTTCCGGTCGACCCGAACCGCACCCGCAACCTCCTCACCGAGGAGGACCCGGCCGCCGTCTGACACCGACGGCAGCCGCGGGCACGCGCAGCTGACGGCCGGCCCCGCACCCTCCCGGGTGCGGGGCCGGCCGTGTTCTCCGGCCCGTGTCCCGGGCGCCCGCAACGGCTTCGCGCGGCCGGTGCGCCCCCTCTGCGTACCCCGTGTGCGACACGGGGCACATGCCGTTCCGCCGCAGATGCGTGCCGTTCCTCCCGGCTCGGAGTTAGCGTGATGATCACGGAGCGCACAAGGGGGGAACGGATGAGGGACCGGATCGTGCGGCGCGGGATCCTGCCGATCGCGGTGGCCGCCGCGCTGGCCGCCGTCGCGGCCTGCAGCTCCTCCGGCGACGACGCCCCCAAGGCGGCCGCGGTGCCCTCCGGCGGGGGCGTGGACCCCCGCTCGGCGCCGGCCCTGCGTGCCGTGGAGCGGGCCACCGTCAGAGCCGGCTCCGCACGGATAGAGTCCACGACGGTCATGGGCGGGATGCTCTCGCTGCGCACGGACGGCGCCCTCGGCTGGTCCGGCCGATCCGTCGGCACGCTTCGCATCACCTACACCGGTGGATCGCTCGCCGACACCATGCGCAAGCTGAACAGCACCTCCATGGAGGCCCGGCTGCTGCCGGACGCCTACTACGCGAAGGTCGGCACGTCGTTCGCCCGGCGCCTGGACGGCCGGCACTGGATCAGATACGCCTACGACGACCTCGCGGCCCTCCCGGGAGGCACCGGGACGCAGCTGACGGACCAGCTGCGCAACACCGCCCCGCTCCAGCCGGTCCGCCTCCTGCTCGCCTCGGGGAACCTGCGCAGGGTCGGCGAGGAGACGGTGCGCGGCCGGCGTACCACCCGCTACACGGGCACGATCATCACCGCCACCCTCACCGGCGCCGCCACCGCCGATCTCAAGGAGCGGCTGGAACAGGCCGGGGTCACCACGGAGACCGTGGACATCTGGGTCGACGAGCACGACCTGCTGGTGAAGAAGGCCGAGCGCGGGGAGCTGACGACGGGGCGGATGTCCTCGACCGCGTACTACCGCGACTACGGGGTGCGGGTCGTGGCCGAAAGGCCTCCCGCCGCGGACACCGCCGACTTCAAGGACCTGCTGAGCAAGCAGAGTTCGTGACATGTGAAGGTCACCCGCAGCACACGGAAATCGCGAGCCCCTGGCGTCCGGCCGGGTTACGCTCGCGGTCTTGCTATGGATCGACAGTATGTTCCCTGGGGGAATTCTTGATGATTGCTGTGCGTGGTGCGATGGGGCGTGGCGCGGCGGGTGCGGCGCTCGCGGCGCTGGTTCTGGGCGGCGGAGCGGTCGCCTGTTCCAAGGGCGGTGCGGAGGAGTCCCCGCGGATGACGCCCGCCGCCGCCGTGGCCAAGGCCGCGAAGAACGCCGAGCAGATCACATCCATGCACTACCGGATGACCGGCACGGTCCCGGGTGAGGGCAAGGTCAGCGGCGAGGCCCGGATGAGCCTGAAGCCGCTCGCCATGTCCATGAAGATGACGGTCGCGGGCCAGGACACCGACGGGCCGGTCGAGATCCGTCTTGTCGACCAGGTGATGTACATCGGCGGTGGTGCCGAGGCCGCCAAGGAGCTGAACGGCAAGAGCTGGCTCAAGTTCGATCTGTCCGCGCTGGGGATGGACAAGGAGCTCGGCGCCGACCAGCTCGGCGCCGGGCAGGCCGACCGGAACCCGGCCCAGGAGTCCACGTTCCTCACCGACTCCAAGCGGGTGACGAAGGTCGGCACCGAGACCGTCGGCGGCGTGAAGACCACGCACTACAAGGGCGAGATCTCGGTCGCCGAGATGCGTGCGGCCCTGAAGAAGCAGCACCTGGACAAGGCCACCCTCGACCGGCGCGAGAAGAGCATCGACGCGTACGAGAAGATGGGCGCCGGCGCGATCAGCATGGACATGTGGATCGACGGCAGCGACCACACCAAGCAGTTCCGGATGCGCAGCGACACCGAGAAGGGCCCTCTGGACACGACCATCACCTTCCTCGACTTCAACAAGCCGGTGACGGTGACGGCTCCGCCCGCCAAGGACACGTTCTCCTTCGCCGACGCGATGAAGGACGCCCAGCAGGGCTGAGCCCGCGGGGGAACGGATTTGCTTGACAGCGATCCGTTCCCTTACGCTTCCTTCCGAAGCCAAAGACCGCTGGTCGTCGCTGTGCACTCGCAAGAGGGTGCGGTGACCGAAGGATCCGCTGGATTGCGGACGGCCCGCGCAGGTGACAGAGGAAGAACTCCCGGAGTATGTGCGTGCATCGCGCGTACGGCCGGTCGAGTCCGCCCCGTGCGCCTGCGCCGGGGCGTTCGTTTTGTCCAGCCCCTTCCGAGCGGTCCCATCACCCGGAAGGAGGCCGACGCTCTATGGCAAGGCCCGACAAGGCTGCCGCGGTGGCCGAGCTCGCGGAGCAGTTCCGCAGCTCGAACGCCGCCGTGCTGACCGAGTACCGGGGTCTCACCGTGGCGCAGCTCAAGACGCTGCGCCGGTCGCTCGGTGAGAACGCCCAGTACGCCGTGGTGAAGAACACGCTGACCAAGATTGCGGCCAACGAGGCCGGGATCACGACGCTCGACGACCTGTTCAACGGTCCGACGGCGGTCGCCTTCGTCACCGGTGACCCGGTGGAGTCGGCGAAGGGTCTTCGTGACTTCGCCAAGGACAACCCGAACCTCGTCATCAAGGGCGGTGTCCTTGACGGCAAGGCGCTGTCCGCCGACGAGATCAAGAAGCTCGCGGACCTCGAGTCCCGCGAGGTTCTGCTCGCCAAGCTGGCGGGTGCCTTCAAGGGCAAGCAGACCCAGGCTGCTCAGGTCTTCCAGGCGCTCCCGTCGAAGCTCGTCCGCACCGTGGACGCTCTTCGCGCCAAGCAGGCCGAGCAGGGCGGTGCCGAGTAATTCGGCTCGCGACATGACCGCCGCCTGAGGCGACGGTCGTAGCGGGCCGAACGTACGCCCGCCAGACATGTACATCCGGCACCAGCCGAATCAAGGGAAGGATCGCCCATCATGGCGAAGCTCAGCCAGGAAGACCTGCTCGCGCAGTTCGAGGAGATGACCCTCATCGAGCTCTCCGAGTTCGTGAAGGCGTTCGAGGAGAAGTTCGACGTCACTGCCGCCGCCGCGGTCGCCGTCGCCGCCCCGGGTGCCCCCGGTGCCCCCGTCGAGGCCGAGGAGGAGAAGGACGAGTTCGACGTCATCCTCACCGGTGCCGGCGACAAGAAGATCCAGGTCATCAAGGTCGTGCGCGAGCTGACCTCCCTCGGCCTGAAGGAGGCCAAGGACCTGGTGGACGGCGCCCCGAAGCCCGTCCTGGAGAAGGTCGCGAAGGACGCCGCCGAGAAGGCCGCCGAGTCCCTCAAGGGCGCCGGCGCCTCCGTCGAGGTCAAGTAACACCTCCTCGGGTCCGCACCGGACTCACGGGCCCGCACAGGGCTCACTGGGCCGTACGAGGCTTCGGCTTCGTACGGCCCTTTCGCGTACGCGGGACACGGTTCACTCGAACAGCGCAGACGGCTCTCTCGGGGCCCGATCGCTGCTCACCCGGGAGGCTGTAACGCGGACGCACCGAAGGGCGATCATCCATCCGGGTGGTCGCTCTTCGCCGTTCCCGGGGGACCGGCGGCGGCTGCCTTGCGACCGCCGCCGCGGGGAGTATGGTGATCTTCGTCGTGCCTCCCGAGGGCCCCGGTGACAGGTTGCAAGTGACGATGGCAGCACCCGGTTTGAGCAAGGGGGGCCTTGACGAACTGCACGCAGCGCGCAATTCTCAGGACGCGTCGTCACAACGATCCGAATCCGAGGCATGGATCGACGACGAAGAGGGCAGTATCGATGTGCATCGAGGGCGTGGCTTCCCGCAGGTGTTGAGGGACAACGAGGGCCTCCATCGTGAGCGCTGAAAACTCGCACTGGACATCAGTGTGCCAAGTGGCTACACTGACCCTTTGCGCTGCCTGTTAGCTGTCTCCTGCCCGTCACCAGGAGCACGCCCCTTGCCCGAGCACACCGATCAGAAGTCTCTGACCTGGGACTTTCCATCTCTGTGCCCGACGGGGACCGGGACGCGCGTAGTGAGTCCGAGCCCTCGGAAGGACCCCCTCTTGGCCGCCTCGCGCACTGCCTCGACCGCGAATATGAACAACGGCGCCAGCACCGCCCCGCTGCGCATCTCCTTTGCAAAGATCAAGGAGCCCCTCGAGGTTCCGAACCTTCTCGCGCTGCAAACCGAGAGCTTCGACTGGCTGCTCGGCAACGACGTGTGGAAGGCTCGCGTCGAGGAGGCTCTGGAGTCCGGTCAGGACGTCCCCACCAAGTCCGGTCTCGAGGAGATCTTCGAGGAGATCTCCCCGATCGAGGACTTTTCCGGGTCGATGTCGCTGACGTTCCGCGACCACCGTTTCGAGCCGCCGAAGAACTCCATCGACGAGTGCAAGGAGCGCGACTTCACGTTCGCCGCGCCCCTCTTCGTCACGGCCGAGTTCACCAACAACGAGACCGGTGAGATCAAGTCCCAGACGGTCTTCATGGGCGACTTCCCGCTCATGACGAACAAGGGCACCTTCGTCATCAACGGCACCGAGCGTGTCGTGGTGTCGCAGCTGGTCCGCTCGCCCGGTGTCTACTTCGACTCCACCATCGACAAGACGTCCGACAAGGACATCTTCTCGGCCAAGATCATCCCGTCCCGGGGTGCCTGGCTGGAGATGGAGATCGACAAGCGCGACATGGTCGGTGTTCGTATCGACCGCAAGCGCAAGCAGTCCGTGACCGTTCTCCTGAAGGCGCTCGGCTGGACCACCGAGCAGATCCTCGAGGAGTTCGGCGAGTACGAGTCCATGCGCGCCACCCTGGAGAAGGACCACACCCAGGGCCAGGACGACGCGCTGCTCGACATCTACCGCAAGCTGCGTCCGGGCGAGCCCCCCACGCGTGAGGCCGCGCAGACGCTCCTGGAGAACCTGTACTTCAACCCCAAGCGCTACGACCTGGCCAAGGTCGGCCGCTACAAGGTCAACAAGAAGCTGGGTGCGGACGCTCCGCTCGACGCGGGCATCCTGACCGTCGAGGACGTCATCTCGACGATCAAGTACCTGGTCAAGCTGCACGCGGGCGAGACCGAGACGGTCGGCGACTCCGGCGGGACGATCGTCGTCGAGACGGACGACATCGACCACTTCGGCAACCGCCGCCTGCGCAGCGTCGGCGAGCTCATCCAGAACCAGGTCCGCACGGGTCTGGCCCGCATGGAGCGCGTCGTGCGCGAGCGCATGACCACGCAGGACGTCGAGGCGATCACGCCGCAGACCCTGATCAACATCCGGCCGGTCGTCGCCTCCATCAAGGAGTTCTTCGGCACCAGCCAGCTGTCCCAGTTCATGGACCAGAACAACCCGCTGTCCGGGCTGACGCACAAGCGTCGTCTGTCCGCGCTCGGCCCGGGTGGTCTCTCCCGTGAGCGGGCCGGCTTCGAGGTCCGTGACGTGCACCCCTCGCACTACGGCCGCATGTGCCCGATCGAGACGCCCGAAGGCCCGAACATCGGTCTGATCGGCTCGCTCGCCTCCTACGGCCGGGTCAACGCGTTCGGCTTCGTCGAGACCCCGTACCGCAAGGTGAACGAAGGCCAGGTCACCGACGAGGTCGACTACCTGACCGCCGACGAGGAGGACCGGTTCGTCATCGCGCAGGCCAACGCCACGCTGACGGACGAGCTCCGCTTCGCCGAGAACCGGGTGCTGGTCCGCCGCCGCGGCGGTGAGGTCGACTACGTCAGCCCCGAGGACGTGGACTACATGGACGTCTCGCCGCGCCAGATGGTGTCGGTCGCGACCGCCATGATCCCGTTCCTCGAGCACGACGACGCCAACCGTGCCCTCATGGGCGCGAACATGATGCGGCAGGCCGTGCCGCTGATCAAGTCCGAGTCCCCGCTCGTCGGCACCGGCATGGAGTACCGCTCCGCGGTCGACGCCGGCGACGTGGTCAAGGCCGAGAAGGACGGTGTGGTCCAGGAGGTCTCCGCGGACTACATCACCACCGCCAACGACGACGGCACGTACATCACGTACCGCCTGGCCAAGTTCTCCCGGTCCAACCAGGGCACCTCGGTCAACCAGAAGGTCATCGTCAACGAGGGCGACCGCATCATCACCGGCCAGGTGCTGGCCGACGGTCCGGCCACCCAGAACGGTGAGATGGCCCTGGGCAAGAACCTGCTCGTGGCGTTCATGCCGTGGGAGGGTCACAACTACGAGGACGCGATCATCCTGTCGCAGCGCCTCGTGCAGGACGACGTCCTCTCCTCGATCCACATCGAGGAGCACGAGGTCGACGCCCGTGACACCAAGCTCGGCCCCGAGGAGATCACCCGGGACATCCCGAACGTCTCCGAGGAGGTCCTCGCGGACCTGGACGAGCGCGGCATCATCCGTATCGGTGCCGAGGTCATCGCCGGTGACATCCTCGTCGGCAAGGTCACCCCGAAGGGCGAGACCGAGCTGACCCCCGAGGAGCGTCTGCTGCGCGCGATCTTCGGTGAGAAGGCCCGTGAGGTCCGTGACACCTCGCTGAAGGTGCCGCACGGTGAGACCGGCAAGGTCATCGGCGTGCGCGTCTTCGACCGCGAGGAGGGCGACGAGCTGCCGCCGGGCGTGAACCAGCTGGTCCGCGTCTACGTGGCCCAGAAGCGCAAGATCACCGACGGTGACAAGCTCGCCGGCCGCCACGGCAACAAGGGTGTCATCTCCAAGATCCTGCCGATCGAGGACATGCCGTTCCTGGAGGACGGCACCCCGGTCGACATCATCCTGAACCCGCTGGGTGTGCCGTCCCGAATGAACCCGGGACAGGTCCTGGAGATCCACCTCGGCTGGCTCGCCAGCCGCGGCTGGGACGTGTCCGGACTGGCCGAGGAGTGGGCCCAGCGCCTGCAGGCCATCGGCGCCGACCAGGTCGCCCCGCGCACCAACGTCGCGACCCCGGTCTTCGACGGTGCCCGCGAGGACGAGCTGGCGGGTCTGCTGCAGCACACCATCCCGAACCGCGACGGGGACCGCCTGGTCCTCCCGACCGGTAAGGCGCGGCTGTTCGACGGCCGCTCCGGTGAGCCGTTCCCGGACCCGATCTCGGTCGGCTACATGTACATCCTGAAGCTGCACCACCTGGTCGACGACAAGCTGCACGCCCGTTCGACCGGTCCGTACTCGATGATCACCCAGCAGCCGCTGGGTGGTAAGGCCCAGTTCGGTGGCCAGCGCTTCGGCGAGATGGAGGTGTGGGCCCTCGAGGCCTACGGCGCCGCCTACGCCCTCCAGGAGCTGCTGACCATCAAGTCCGACGACGTCACCGGTCGCGTGAAGGTCTACGAGGCCATCGTCAAGGGCGAGAACATCCCCGAGCCCGGCATCCCCGAGTCCTTCAAGGTGCTCATCAAGGAGATGCAGTCCCTGTGCCTGAACGTGGAGGTGCTGTCCAGCGACGGTATGTCCATCGAGATGCGTGACACCGACGAGGACGTCTTCCGCGCTGCGGAGGAGCTCGGCATCGACCTGTCCCGGCGTGAGCCGAGCAGCGTCGAAGAGGTCTGACGGGAGTCCGGCGGGTCTGATCACCAGACCCGCCGACCCCCAGGCCCCCGTACAGACCGAACGACTTACGACCCTGAGAGGGATTGACGCATAGTGCTCGACGTCAACTTCTTCGACGAGCTCCGGATCGGCCTGGCCACCGCTGACGACATCCGTCAGTGGAGCCACGGCGAGGTCAAGAAGCCCGAGACCATCAACTACCGCACCCTCAAGCCCGAGAAGGACGGCCTCTTCTGCGAGAAGATCTTCGGCCCCACCCGGGACTGGGAGTGCTACTGCGGCAAGTACAAGCGCGTCCGCTTCAAGGGCATCATCTGCGAGCGCTGTGGCGTCGAGGTCACGCGTGCGAAGGTGCGCCGTGAGCGGATGGGCCACATCGAACTGGCCGCCCCCGTCACGCACATCTGGTACTTCAAGGGTGTGCCGTCGCGGCTGGGCTACCTGCTCGACCTTGCCCCGAAGGACCTCGAGAAGGTCATCTACTTCGCGGCGTACATGATCACGTACGTCGACGAGGAGCGCCGTACGCGTGACCTGCCCTCCCTGGAGGCGCACGTCTCCGTCGAGCGGCAGCAGATCGAGAACCGCCGCGACGCCGACCTGGAGGCCCGCGCCAAGAAGCTCGAGGCCGACCTGGCCGAGCTGGAGGCCGAGGGTGCCAAGGCCGACGTGCGCCGCAAGGTGCGCGAGGGTGCCGAGCGCGAGATGAAGCAGCTGCGCGACCGTGCGCAGCGCGAGATCGACCGTCTCGACGAGGTGTGGACCCGCTTCAAGAACCTCAAGGTCCAGGACCTCGAGGGCGACGAGCTGCTCTACCGCGAGCTGCGTGACCGCTTCGGCACGTACTTCGACGGTTCGATGGGTGCCGCGGCGCTGCAGAAGCGCCTGGAGTCCTTCGACCTCGACGAGGAGGCCGAGCGTCTCCGCGAGATCATCCGCACCGGCAAGGGCCAGAAGAAGACCCGTGCGCTGAAGCGGCTGAAGGTCGTGTCCGCGTTCCTGCAGACCTCCAACAGCCCCAAGGGCATGGTCCTCGACTGCGTGCCGGTCATCCCGCCGGACCTGCGTCCGATGGTGCAGCTGGACGGTGGCCGCTTCGCGACCTCCGACCTGAACGACCTGTACCGCCGTGTGATCAACCGCAACAACCGTCTGAAGAGGCTCCTGGACCTCGGTGCCCCGGAGATCATCGTCAACAACGAGAAGCGCATGCTTCAGGAGGCTGTTGACGCCCTCTTCGACAACGGTCGTCGCGGCCGCCCCGTCACGGGCCCCGGCAACCGCCCGCTGAAGTCCCTCAGCGACATGCTGAAGGGCAAGCAGGGCCGTTTCCGTCAGAACCTGCTCGGCAAGCGTGTCGACTACTCGGCGCGTTCCGTGATCGTCGTCGGTCCGCAGCTGAAGCTGCACCAGTGCGGTCTGCCGAAGGCGATGGCGCTGGAGCTGTTCAAGCCGTTCGTGATGAAGCGCCTGGTGGACCTGAACCACGCGCAGAACATCAAGTCGGCCAAGCGCATGGTCGAGCGCGGCCGCACGGTCGTGTACGACGTGCTGGAAGAGGTCATCGCGGAGCACCCGGTTCTGCTGAACCGTGCGCCCACGCTGCACCGCCTCGGCATCCAGGCCTTCGAGCCGCAGCTGGTCGAGGGCAAGGCCATCCAGATCCACCCGCTCGTCTGCACCGCGTTCAACGCGGACTTCGACGGCGACCAGATGGCCGTGCACCTGCCGCTGTCCGCGGAGGCGCAGGCCGAGGCCCGCATCCTGATGCTGTCCTCGAACAACATCCTCAAGCCGGCCGACGGCCGCCCGGTCACGATGCCGACCCAGGACATGGTCCTCGGTCTGTTCTTCCTGACCACGGACGGCGAGATGCGGAACGTGAAGGGCGAGGACCGCTCCTTCGCGTCCGTGGCCGAAGCGATCATGGCGTTCGACGCCGGCGAGCTCTCGCTGCAGTCGCGCGTGGACATCCGCTTCCCGGTGGGCACCATCCCGCCGCGCGGCTGGACCCCGCCGGCCCAGGAGGAGGGCGAGCCGGAGTGGCAGCAGGGTGACAGCTTCCGTCTGAGGACCACGCTGGGCCGTGCGCTCTTCAACGAGCTGCTGCCCGAGGACTACCCGTTCGTCGACTACGAGGTCGGCAAGAAGCAGCTCTCCGAGATCGTCAACGACCTCGCCGAGCGCTACCCGAAGGTCATCGTGGCGGCGACGCTCGACAACCTGAAGGCGGCCGGCTTCTTCTGGGCGACCCGTTCCGGCGTCACCGTCGCCATCTCCGACGTCGTCGTTCCCGAGGCGAAGAAGGAGATCGTCAAGGGCTACGAGGCGCAGGACGAGAAGGTCCAGAAGCAGTACGAGCGCGGTCTGATCACCAAGGACGAGCGCACACAGGAGCTCATCGCGATCTGGACCAAGGCGACCAACGAGGTCGCCGAGGCGATGAACGAGAACTTCCCGAAGACCAACCCGATCTTCATGATGGTGAACTCGGGTGCACGAGGCAACATGATGCAGATGCGTCAGATCGCCGGTATGCGTGGTCTTGTGTCGAACGCGAAGAACGAGACGATCCCGCGGCCCATCAAGGCGTCGTTCCGTGAGGGTCTGTCCGTGCTGGAGTACTTCATCTCCACGCACGGTGCGCGCAAGGGTCTCGCGGACACCGCCCTGCGTACCGCCGACTCGGGTTACCTGACCCGTCGTCTGGTGGACGTCTCGCAGGACGTCATCATCCGCGAGGAGGACTGCGGCACCGACCGCGGCCTCAAGCTGCACATCGCCGAGCGCGGTGCCGACGGCGTCCTGCGCAAGGCGGAGAACGTCGAGACGTCCGTGTACGCGCGCTGCCTCGCCGAGGACATCGTCGTCGACGGCAAGGTGCTGGCCCCGGCCGGTACCGACCTGGGCGACGTGCTCATCGACGAGCTGATCCTGCAGGGCATCGAGGAGGTCAAGACCCGCTCGGTCCTGACCTGCGAGTCCGCCGTCGGCACCTGCGCCATGTGCTACGGCCGCTCGCTGGCCACCGGCAAGCTGGTCGACATCGGTGAGGCGGTCGGCATCATCGCCGCCCAGTCCATCGGTGAGCCCGGTACCCAGCTGACGATGCGTACCTTCCACACCGGTGGTGTGGCCGGTGACGACATCACCCAGGGTCTGCCCCGTGTCGTCGAGCTCTTCGAGGCCCGTACCCCGAAGGGTGTCGCCCCGATCTCCGAGGCCCAGGGCCGTGTTCGGATCGAGGAGACCGAGAAGACCAAGAAGCTCGTCGTCACGCCGGACGACGGCAGCGACGAGACGGCGTTCCCGATCTCGAAGCGCGCCCGACTCCTGGTCGGCGAGGGCGAGCACGTCGAGGTGGGCCAGAAGCTCACCGTGGGTGCCACCAACCCGCACGACGTGCTGCGCATCCTGGGTCAGCGCGCCGTCCAGGTCCACCTGGTCGGCGAGGTCCAGAAGGTGTACAACTCGCAGGGCGTGTCGATCCACGACAAGCACATCGAGATCATCATCCGGCAGATGCTCCGCCGTGTGACGATCATCGAGTCCGGCGACGCCGAGCTGCTGCCCGGCGAGCTGGTCGAGCGCTCGAAGTTCGAGCAGGAGAACCGTCGTGTGGTCCAGGAGGGCGGTCACCCGGCCTCCGGTCGTCCGCAGCTCATGGGTATCACCAAGGCCTCGCTGGCGACCGAGTCCTGGCTGTCGGCGGCGTCCTTCCAGGAGACGACCAGGGTCCTCACGGACGCGGCGATCAACGCCAAGTCCGACTCCCTGATCGGCCTCAAGGAGAACGTCATCATCGGTAAGCTCATCCCGGCCGGTACGGGTCTGTCCCGCTACCGCAACATCCGGGTGGAGCCGACCGAGGAGGCCAAGGCCGCGATGTACTCGGCCGTCGGCTACGACGACATCGACTACTCGCCGTTCGGCACGGGCTCCGGCCAGGCCGTGCCGCTGGAGGACTACGACTACGGTCCGTACAACCAGTAAGCGAGCAGCCTGAGTTGAGGGGCGGTCACTCCATTGCGGAGTGACCGCCCTTCGGCGTTCGGCGCAACCGTTGCCCGCCAATACCTGTGCCGGAGGGGCCGTACGGCGCATGATGGGAGAAATCGGGGGAGGTGCTCCGTGTCGAATCCGTCGTGGCAACCCTGGCAACAGGGCCGGGTGCAGGGTGGGTTCCCCCAGCCGTGGCCGGGGCAGGCTGTCGTCCCGTCCGCCTCGTCGTCCCTGCTGGCCTCGCACGCCGACCGCGAGCGCGCCGTGGACGTGCTCAGGGCGGGGTACGCCGAAGGGCGGCTCGGGCAGCCGGAGTTCGACGACCGGGTCGCACGGGCGTACACGGCCCGTACGCTCGGCGAACTGTCCCTGCTGGTGGCCGACCTGCCTCAGGGGCCCGCGTTGCGCACGGACGCCGTGCCGCAGACGTTTCTGCCGCCACCCCCGCCGAAGACCAACGAGAAGGCCGTCGGTGCCCTGATCTGCGGTCTGCTCTGCCTGCCCACCGCGGGTCTCACGGGTATCCCCGCGGTCGTCCTGGGACACGCGGCCCGCGCCGAGATCCGCCGCAGGGGTGAGGCCGGCGACGGGCTGGCGCTGACCGGGCTCGTCCTGGGCTGGCTCTCGACGGCGGGCTGGGCGCTCGTCCTGGTGCTGTTCCTGGCGCTGGCGCTCGTGTCGGTGTGAGGTTCCGGGTGCCGTTCCCGGGTGTCGGCCGCCACCGGCCCGAGGTGCCCGCACCGTTGATTCGAAGATCACATACGGCGCATGGGGTTGACATGTTCCGCGCGTCGATGCAGGCCGGGTCCATTTGTTTTGACCACAGCGAATGAGGTAGGTACGCTCAGACCTTGTGCCTGGGGTGTGCCCTGGCTCTCGTGCGTGCCTTGAAACCGCATGGCGAGCCGTCACCGCCCACCGTGATCTGCGCCCTCTCCGTCTTGCGGCGGGAGTCTGCGGGATTCGACACACCCGACCGCGTGGGTCGGAGAAGTTCCAGGTTAGCTGTACCCATCGGCACACAGAAACCGGAGAAGTAGTGCCTACGATCCAGCAGCTGGTCCGCAAGGGCCGGCAGGACAAGGTCGAAAAGAACAAGACGCCCGCACTCGAGGGTTCCCCTCAGCGTCGTGGCGTCTGCACGCGTGTGTTCACGACCACCCCGAAGAAGCCGAACTCGGCCCTGCGTAAGGTCGCGCGTGTGCGTCTGACCAGCGGGATCGAGGTCACGGCCTACATTCCGGGTGAGGGACACAACCTGCAGGAGCACTCCATCGTGCTCGTGCGCGGCGGCCGTGTGAAGGACCTGCCGGGTGTTCGCTACAAGATCATCCGTGGCTCCCTCGACACTCAGGGTGTCAAGAACCGCAAGCAGGCCCGCAGCCGTTACGGCGCCAAGAAGGAGAAGTAAGAATGCCTCGTAAGGGCCCCGCCCCGAAGCGTCCGGTCATCATCGACCCGGTCTACGGCTCTCCTCTGGTGACCTCCCTGATCAACAAGGTGCTGCTGAACGGCAAGCGCTCCACCGCCGAGCGCATCGTGTACGGCGCCATGGAGGGCCTGCGCGAGAAGACCAGCAACGACCCGGTCATCACGCTGAAGCGCGCGCTGGAGAACATCAAGCCGACCCTCGAGGTCAAGTCCCGCCGTGTCGGTGGTGCGACGTACCAGGTTCCGATCGAGGTCAAGCCCGGTCGCGCCAACACGCTCGCGCTGCGCTGGCTCGTCGGTTACTCCCGCGCCCGTCGCGAGAAGACGATGACCGAGCGTCTGCTGAACGAACTCCTCGACGCGTCCAACGGCCTCGGTGCCGCTGTGAAGAAGCGCGAGGACACGCACAAGATGGCCGAGTCCAACAAGGCCTTCGCGCACTACCGCTGGTAGTCGCTACCCACATCGAGACCGAGAGAAGACTGAAGCCTTATGGCTACCACTTCACTTGACCTGGCCAAGGTCCGCAACATCGGGATCATGGCCCACATCGACGCGGGCAAGACGACCACCACCGAGCGGATCCTGTTCTACACCGGCGTTTCGTACAAGATCGGTGAGGTCCACGACGGCGCTGCCACCATGGACTGGATGGAGCAGGAGCAGGAGCGTGGCATCACGATCACCTCTGCTGCCACCACCTGTCACTGGCCGCTGGAAGACGTCGACCACACCATCAACATCATCGACACCCCGGGCCACGTCGACTTCACGGTCGAGGTGGAGCGCTCGCTGCGCGTGCTCGACGGTGCCGTGACGGTGTTCGACGGCGTCGCCGGGGTGGAGCCGCAGTCCGAGACGGTGTGGCGTCAGGCGGACCGCTACGGCGTTCCGCGTATCTGCTTCGTCAACAAGCTCGACCGCACCGGTGCCGAGTTCCACCGCTGCGTCGACATGATCTCCGACCGCCTGGGTGCGCAGCCGCTGGTCATGCAGCTGCCGATCGGTGCCGAGGCCGACTTCAAGGGCGTCGTGGACCTGGTCCGCATGAAGGCGCTCGTCTGGTCCGCCGAGGCCACCAAGGGCGAGATGTACGACATCGTCGACATCCCGGCCACGCACACCGAGGCGGCCGAGGAGTGGCGCGGCAAGCTCGTCGAGTCCGTCGCGGAGAACGACGAAGAGATCATGGAGCTGTACCTGGAGGGCGAGGAGCCCTCCGAGGAGCAGCTGTACGCCGCGATCCGTCGTATCACCATCGCCTCCGGCAAGTCCAAGGACACCACGGTCACCCCGGTGTTCTGCGGTACCGCGTTCAAGAACAAGGGCGTCCAGCCCCTGCTCGACGCGGTCGTGCGCTACCTCCCCTCCCCGCTCGACGTCGAGGCCATCGAGGGCCACGCCGTCAACGACCCGGAGGAGGTCGTCAAGCGCAAGCCGTCCGACGAGGAGCCGCTGTCGGCGCTGGCGTTCAAGATCATGAGCGACCCGCACCTCGGCAAGCTCACCTTCGTCCGGGTCTACTCGGGCCGCCTGGAGTCCGGCACCGCGGTGCTGAACTCCGTCAAGGGCAAGAAGGAGCGCATCGGCAAGATCTACCGCATGCACGCCAACAAGCGTGAGGAGATCGAGTCGGTGGGCGCCGGCGACATCGTCGCCGTCATGGGCCTGAAGCAGACCACCACCGGTGAGACGCTGTCCGACGACAAGAACCCGGTCATCCTGGAGTCCATGGACTTCCCGGCGCCGGTCATCCAGGTCGCCATCGAGCCCAAGTCGAAGGGCGACCAGGAGAAGCTGGGCGTCGCGATCCAGCGCCTGGCCGAGGAGGACCCGTCCTTCCAGGTCCACTCGGACGAGGAGACCGGCCAGACCATCATCGGTGGTATGGGCGAGCTGCACCTCGAGGTGCTGGTCGACCGTATGCGCCGTGAGTTCAAGGTCGAGGCGAACGTCGGCAAGCCGCAGGTCGCTTACCGCGAGACGATCCGCAAGGCCGTCGAGCGTGTGGACTACACCCACAAGAAGCAGACCGGTGGTACCGGACAGTTCGCCAAGGTCCAGATCGCGATCGAGCCCATCGAGGGCGGCGACGCCTCGTACGAGTTCGTGAACAAGGTGACCGGTGGTCGTATCCCGAAGGAGTACATCCCTTCGGTCGACGCCGGTGCGCAGGAGGCCATGCAGTTCGGCATCCTCGCCGGCTACGAGATGACCGGCGTCCGCGTCACGCTCATCGACGGTGGCTACCACGAGGTCGACTCCTCCGAGCTCGCCTTCAAGATCGCCGGTTCGCAGGCCTTCAAGGAGGCCGCGCGCAAGGCCAGCCCCGTGCTGCTCGAGCCGATGATGGCCGTCGAGGTCACCACGCCCGAGGACTACATGGGCGACGTCATCGGTGACATCAACTCCCGTCGTGGCCAGATCCAGGCCATGGAGGAGCGTGCCGGCGCCCGTGTCGTGAAGGGCCTGGTTCCGCTGTCGGAGATGTTCGGCTACGTCGGCGACCTCCGCAGCAAGACGTCGGGTCGCGCGAGCTACTCGATGCAGTTCGACTCCTACGCCGAGGTTCCCCGGAACGTCGCCGAGGAGATCATCGCGAAGGCCAAGGGCGAGTAACGCACCCCGTTCACACGCTTTAGGCTTGACACCGACCGCCGGGGGCTCTTCTCCCCGAAGGACCCCGGCGGGCGGCACCCCAGCAAAGATCACCTGGCGCCGATGAGTAAGGCGTACAGAACCACTCCACAGGAGGACCCCAGTGGCGAAGGCGAAGTTCGAGCGGACTAAGCCGCACGTCAACATCGGCACCATCGGTCACATCGACCACGGTAAGACGACCCTCACGGCCGCCATTACCAAGGTGCTGCACGACGCGTACCCGGACCTGAACGAGGCGACCGCGTTCGACAACATCGACAAGGCGCCCGAGGAGCGTCAGCGCGGTATCACCATCTCTATCGCGCACGTCGAGTACCAGACGGAGACCCGTCACTACGCGCACGTCGACTGCCCGGGTCACGCGGACTACATCAAGAACATGATCACGGGTGCCGCGCAGATGGACGGCGCGATCCTCGTTGTCGCCGCCACCGACGGCCCGATGCCGCAGACCAAGGAGCACGTGCTCCTGGCCCGCCAGGTCGGCGTTCCCTACATCGTCGTCGCCCTGAACAAGGCCGACATGGTGGACGACGAGGAGATCCTGGAGCTCGTCGAGCTCGAGGTCCGTGAGCTCCTCTCCGAGTACGAGTTCCCGGGCGACGACGTTCCGGTCGTCCAGGTCTCCGCGCTCAAGGCCCTCGAGGGCGACGCGAAGTGGACCGAGTCGGTCCTCAACCTGATGAAGGCCGTCGACGAGTCGATCCCGGAGCCCGAGCGCGACGTCGACAAGCCGTTCCTGATGCCGATCGAGGACGTCTTCACGATCACCGGTCGTGGCACCGTCGTCACCGGTCGTATCGAGCGCGGTGTCCTCAAGGTCAACGAGACCGTCGACATCATCGGCATCAAGACCGAGAAGACCACCACCACGGTCACCGGCATCGAGATGTTCCGCAAGCTGCTCGACGAGGGCCAGGCCGGTGAGAACGTCGGTCTGCTGCTCCGTGGTATCAAGCGCGAGGACGTCGAGCGCGGCCAGGTCATCATCAAGCCCGGCTCGGTCACCCCGCACACGGAGTTCGAGGCGCAGGCCTACATCCTGTCCAAGGACGAGGGTGGCCGCCACACGCCGTTCTTCAACAACTACCGTCCGCAGTTCTACTTCCGTACGACGGACGTGACCGGCGTTGTGACCCTCCCCGAGGGCACCGAGATGGTCATGCCGGGTGACAACACCGAGATGAAGGTGGAGCTCATCCAGCCCATCGCCATGGAAGAGGGCCTGAAGTTCGCCATCCGTGAGGGTGGCCGCACCGTGGGCGCCGGCCAGGTCATCAAGATCAACAAGTGAGTCCACTCGCTTGAGGGTCTGCCCCCTCGGGGGTGGTTGACCTGAAGAGGCCCGTACGACTTCGGTCGTACGGGCCTCTTCGCTTTTCTGCCGGGCCGGACCCGGCCGACGGGGCGCCCGCACGGATGTCCTCGCCCCCGTGGCGGATCGGCCCGTTCCGGCACCGGAGTTACGCGGGCCGTGCCGTTCGAGGGAACGGCGGGTGTCGTACCTCGGCGGAACAGGCGCGACTCATATGTTCGGTTGGCATGAAGAGCGTAATGGCTGATCAGACGCCCGGTCCCAGTCGGCGCGGCGCCCTCGCCGGGATCGTCGGAGCCGCCGGGGCGGCGGTGGCCGCCGGGTGCACGGCCCCGAAGCCGAGGCCCGCGCGCAGGCCGGCCACCGTGCGTACAAGCCCGGCACCCGCTCCGAAGCCCGGCCCCGCCCCCGGTGTGATGACGCTGTTCGACGACGAGGGGTTCAACTTCAGCGGGCTCTGGGCGCTCGGTGGAGCCGGGCAGGGCACTGCCGACGCAGGGGAGGTGCTGACCGCCGTCAACGCCATCAACAAGGCCGGTCTCTCCGCCCAGACCTATACGCAGACCTTCCGAAGGCTCGGGGACCGTCTGACGAAGGAGCCCGACGACGACAGATCCGGCGCGGAGACCATGCGCTTCCGGGTCCTGAGGGGGGCGCAGTACTACGCGCAGGCGCTGACCTGCGTGCTGGGTTCCGACGAGCCCGGCAGCGAGGAGGCGCTGTACCAGGCGGGCCGCGACGCCTGGGACGCGTTCTGCAGGCTGTGCGACCCGGCTCCCGTGACGGACAACGTCACCTACGAGAGCACCCCGCTGCCCGTGTGGTTGTTCCGGCCGGACAGCTCGGGGCGGGCCCGACCCACGGTGATCCTCACCAACGGCAGCGACGGGCAGAACGTGGACATGTGGACCTACGGGGTCCGTACCGCCCTGGACCGGGGGTGGAACGCCCTGGTGTACGACGGACCCGGACAGGGACAGCTGCTCTTCGTGAACCGGGTGCCCTTCACCCCCAGCTGGGAGCGCGTGGTGTCGCCCGTCCTCGACTGGCTGCTCGCCCGGTCCGATGTCAACGGAAACAAGATTGCCCTTGCCGGGCTCAGCATGGCGGGGAATCTGACCGCCCGCGCCGCGGCCTTCGAGGGGCGCATCGCGGCCCTGGTGGCCATGCCCGGGCTTCTGGAGCCATGGCTGGGCTTCCCCAAGCAGGTCCGGGAGATCCTCGCCGCGACCAAGGACGAGACCAACAACGTCTGGAACAAGGAGGTGGTTCCGAAGCTGTCGCGCACCGACGCGGCGATCCTGAAGAAGCGCTTCGAGCCGTTCTCCGTACCGGCGATGCTCGCCGCCCGCCAGGGCAAGCTCTTCACCGACTTCTACACCCCGGCCAAGCTGATCCAGTCGCTGGCCATGACCAACGTGGTGGGCCGCATCAAGGTGCCGACCCTGGTCCTGGACTACGAGTTCGAGCAGTTCTACCCGGGGCAGGCACGTCAGATGTTCGAGGCGCTGACCGCTCCCAAGGAGTACGTGCGGCTCACCGCCGCGACCGGTGCCCAGCTGCACTGCTCGCCGATGGCTCCGCAGCAGCACTGCGAGGTGCTCTTCGACTGGTTGCAGCGGACGGTGTAGGGACCCGCCCCGCTCACGCCCCCGTGTCCCCGGCTCCGTCTCCTGTGCACCCGGCGTGGGCCGTTGCCACCCGGCCCGTGGACGGGCGCGAAGTCCGGATGCCGGAGGCGGGCATCGAGGCCCGCGTTTCGCATCCGACTCCGCCGGGGTACTCTCTACGGCTCGATTGGCCAGCCCCCCGCCTGCTATGGCAGACTGTCGGAGTTGCTCGGTCGAGTGTTGATGCTGCGCGCCTCCCGTCGGGAGGACCGGAAGCGAGTCCCACAGTACTCGTCGCCCTAACTGCCTCACGGCAGCGCTGGGGCGGACGTACGGGAATCTTCCGGGAAGTGTGGGCGCGACACCGACCAGGCGCCCGGTGGGCTCCTCGCTCCCGGTCCCACGGTTCCGGAAGGGCCGTGTTCCCCCTGCAGGGATGTTCGAACAAGGGACATCTGTGTCAGCGGGAGCGCGACACGCCCGACCGCGTGGGTCGGAGGCAGGCTCGGAACGCCGGGTCCCGGAGCGTAAGAGAGACAGGACTACGGAGTAGCCATGGCGGGACAGAAGATCCGCATCCGGCTCAAGGCCTACGACCACGAGGTCATCGACTCCTCGGCGAAGAAGATCGTCGAGACGGTGACCCGTACTGGTGCGTCGGTCGCGGGCCCGGTGCCGCTGCCCACTGAGAAGAACGTGTACTGCGTCATCAAGTCGCCGCACAAGTACAAGGACTCGCGCGAGCACTTCGAGATGCGTACCCACAAGCGCCTGATCGACATTCTCGACCCGACGCCCAAGACCGTTGACTCTCTGATGCGACTCGACCTCCCGGCCGGTGTCGACATCGAGATCAAGCTCTGAGGCCGGTGATCTGAGAATGGCTAAGCAGATCAAGGGCATCCTGGGCGAGAAGCTCGGCATGACGCAGGTCTGGGACGAGAACAACCGTGTCGTCCCCGTGACCGTCGTCAAGGCCGGCCCCAACGTCGTGACCCAGGTTCGTACGAACGACGCCGACGGCTACGAGTCGGTCCAGATCGCCTTCGGCGAGATCGACCCCCGCAAGGTGAACAAGCCCCTCAAGGGCCACTTCGCCAAGGCCGACGTCACCCCGCGCCGTCACCTCGTCGAGATCCGCACGGCGGACGCCGCCGAGTACACCCTCGGCCAGGAGATCACCGCCGAGGTGTTCGAGGCCGGCGTGAAGGTCGACGTCACCGGCAAGAGCAAGGGCAAGGGCTTCGCCGGTGTCATGAAGCGTCACAACTTCAAGGGCCTCGGCGCCGGACACGGTGTCCAGCGCAAGCACCGCTCTCCCGGCTCGATCGGTGGCTGCGCCACCCCGGGCCGTGTGTTCAAGGGCGTCCGCATGGCGGGTCGCATGGGCCACGAGCGGGTCACCACCCAGAACCTGACCGTCCACGCCGTTGACGCGGAGAAGGGTCTGCTGCTCATCAAGGGCGCGGTTCCTGGTCCGAACGGCGGCCTCGTCCTGGTCCGCACCGCGGCCAAGGGGGCCTGAGGTAACCGATGAGCACTGTTGACATCCTTTCGCCGGTGGGCGAGAAGGCCGGTTCCGTCGAGCTCCCCGCGGAGATCTTCGGCGTTGAGAAGGTCAGCGTTCCGCTGATCCACCAGGTCGTCGTCGCACAGCTGGCCGCTGCCCGCCAGGGCACGCACAAGACGAAGACCCGTGCCGAGGTCCGTGGTGGCGGCAGGAAGCCGTACCGCCAGAAGGGCACCGGTCGCGCCCGTCAGGGTTCGACCCGCGCCCCGCAGTTCGCCGGTGGTGGCGTCGTGCACGGTCCCGTGCCGCGCGACTACTCGCAGCGGACCCCCAAGAAGATGAAGGCCGCGGCCCTGCGCCACGCCCTCACCGACCGGGCCCGCAACAACCGCATCCACGTCGTGACCGACGTGGTCGAGTCGGACATCTCCACCAAGGCCGCCAAGGCTCTCCTCGGCAAGATCAGCGAGCGCAAGAACGTGCTCCTGGTCATCGAGCGTGAGAACGACAAGGCCCTGCTGTCCGCCCGCAACCTGCCCCAGGTCCACATCCTGGAGCCGGGCCAGCTGAACACGTACGACGTGATCGTCTCCGACGACGTGGTCTTCACCCAGGCCGCTTTCGAGTCCTTCGTGTCCGGCCCGAAGGCCAACGACACCGAAGGGAGCGAGGCCTGATGGCTATCCGTCACCCCGCCATTGCCTCGAAGGCCGCCAAGGCCGCCAAGGCCGCGCGCGTCGCCAAGGCGCGTCGCCACGCGGCCGAGGGCAAGAACACCGTCGTCACCCCGGCGAGCAAGTCGTACACGGACCCCCGTGACGTCCTGCTGAAGCCGGTCGTGTCGGAGAAGAGCTACGCGCTCATCGACGAGAACAAGTACACGTTCATCGTCGACCCGCGTGCGAACAAGACTCAGATCAAGGAGGCCGTCCAGGCGGTCTTCGAGGTCAAGGTCACCGGGGTCAACACGATCAACCGCCAGGGCAAGCGCAAGCGGACCCGCACGGGTTTCGGCCAGCGTGCCGCCACCAAGCGCGCGATCGTGACCCTCGCCGAGGGCGACCGTATCGACATCTTCGGCGGTCCGACCGCCTGAGGGCGGTCCGGATCGTCCGATATCGGACGAGGACTGAGAAATGGGAATCCGCAAGTACAAGCCGACTACGCCGGGCCGTCGTGGCGCCAGCGTCGCCGACTTCGTCGAGGTCACGCGGTCCACGCCGGAGAAGTCGCTGGTCCGCCCGCTGCACAGCAAGGGCGGCCGTAACAACGCCGGTCGTGTGACCGTTCGCCACCAGGGTGGCGGACACAAGCGCGCCTACCGTGTGATCGACTTCCGTCGTCACGACAAGGACGGCGTGCCGGCGAAGGTCGCGCACATCGAGTACGACCCCAACCGCACCGCGCGCATCGCGCTGCTGCACTACGCCGACGGCGAGAAGCGCTACATCCTCGCGCCGCGCGGCCTTGCGCAGGGCGACCGCGTCGAGAACGGTCCCGGGGCCGACATCAAGCCGGGCAACAACCTGGCACTCCGCAACATCCCGGTCGGTACCACGATCCACGCGATCGAGCTCCGTCCCGGTGGCGGCGCCAAGTTCGCCCGTTCCGCGGGTGCCTCCGTGCAGCTGCTGGCTCGTGAGGGCGCCATGGCGACCCTCCGTATGCCGTCCGGCGAGATCCGCATGGTGGACGCGCGCTGCCGCGCCACCGTCGGTGAGGTCGGCAACGCCGAGCAGTCGAACATCAACTGGGGCAAGGCCGGCCGTATGCGCTGGAAGGGCGTCCGCCCGACCGTGCGTGGTGTGGTCATGAACCCCGTGGACCACCCGCACGGTGGTGGTGAGGGTCGTACCTCCGGTGGCCGCCACCCGGTGTCCCCGTGGGGCCAGAAGGAAGGGCGTACTCGTTCCGCCAAGAAGGCGAGCAACAAGTACATCGTCCGCCGCCGCAAGACGAACAAGAAGCGCTAGGAGCGGGTTTAGATGCCGCGCAGTCTCAAGAAGGGGCCCTTCGTCGACGACCACCTGAGCAAGAAGGTGGACGCCCAGAACGAAGCCGGCACCAAGAACGTCATCAAGACCTGGTCCCGACGCTCCATGATCATCCCGGCCATGCTCGGCCACACGATCGCGGTGCACAACGGCAAGACCCACATTCCGGTGTTCGTCACCGAGTCGATGGTCGGCCACAAGCTCGGCGAGTTCTCGCCGACGCGCACCTTCCGGGGTCACGTCAAGGACGACCGGAAGTCGAAGCGCCGCTAGTAGCGGGGTGGAATGACCATGACAGACACTGGAAGGACAACCATGGACGCCAGGGCCCAGGCGCGGTACATCCGCGTCACGCCCATGAAGGCCCGCCGCGTGGTGGACCTCATCCGTGGCATGGATGCCGCGGAGGCTCAGGCGGTCCTGCGTTTCGCCCCGCAGGCCGCGAGCGTGCCGGTCGGCAAGGTGCTGGACAGCGCCATCGCCAACGCCGCGCACAACTACGACCACACCGATGTCGACAGCCTCTTCATCTCCGAGGCGTACGTCGACGAGGGCCCGACCCTGAAGCGGTTCCGGCCGCGCGCCCAGGGCCGTGCCTACCGGATCCGCAAGCGGACCAGCCACATCACCGTGGTCGTCAGCAGCAAGGAAGGAACCCGGTAATGGGCCAGAAGGTAAACCCGCACGGGTTCCGGCTCGGTGTCACGACCGACTTCAAGTCGCGTTGGTACGCCGACAAGCTGTACAAGGACTACGTCAAGGAAGACGTCGCCATCCGTCGGATGATGACGTCCGGCATGGAGCGCGCCGGTATCTCCAAGGTGGAGATCGAGCGCACCCGTGACCGCGTCCGTGTGGACATCCACACCGCGCGTCCGGGCATCGTCATCGGCCGCCGTGGCGCCGAGGCCGACCGCATCCGCGGCGACCTCGAGAAGCTCACGGGCAAGCAGGTCCAGCTGAACATCCTCGAGGTCAAGAACCCCGAGACCGACGCTCAGCTGGTGGCGCAGGCCGTTGCCGAGCAGCTCTCCTCCCGCGTCTCCTTCCGCCGCGCCATGCGCAAGAGCATGCAGTCGGCGATGAAGGCGGGCGCCAAGGGCATCAAGATCCAGTGCGGTGGCCGCCTCGGCGGCGCCGAGATGTCCCGCTCGGAGTTCTACCGCGAGGGCCGTGTGCCCCTGCACACGCTCCGCGCGAACGTGGACTACGGCTTCTTCGAGGCCAAGACGACCTTCGGCCGCATCGGTGTGAAGGTCTGGATCTACAAGGGCGATGTCAAGAACATCGCCGAGGTCCGCGCCGAGAACGCTGCCGCCCGTGCGGGTAACCGCCCGGCCCGCGGTGGCGCCGACCGCCCGGCCCGTGGTGGCCGCGGTGGCGAGCGGCGCGGTCGTAAGCCGCAGCAGGCTGCCGGCGCCGAGGCCCCCAAGGCCGAGGCTCCCGCGTCCGCTCCGGCTGAGAGCACCGGAACGGAGGCCTGACCGACATGCTGATCCCCCGTAGGGTCAAGCACCGCAAGCAGCACCACCCGAAGCGCGATGGAATGGCCAAGGGTGGAACGCAGGTTGCGT
The DNA here is from genome assembly GCF_051553595.1 of Streptomyces sp. HUAS TT11. Taxonomy (NCBI): domain Bacteria; kingdom Bacillati; phylum Actinomycetota; class Actinomycetes; order Kitasatosporales; family Streptomycetaceae; genus Streptomyces; species Streptomyces sp. HUAS TT11. The sequence goes on along the minus strand of NZ_CP196184.1, from coordinate 3,966,399 downwards.
TCGGCGAGTACGGCATCCAGGCGCTGACCCCGGCGTACGTGACGAACCGCCAGATCGAAGCGGCTCGTATCGCCATGACCCGTCACATCAAGCGTGGCGGCAAGGTCTGGATCAACATCTACCCGGACCGCCCGCTGACCAAGAAGCCCGCCGAGACCCGCATGGGTTCCGGTAAGGGTTCGCCGGAGTGGTGGATCGCGAACGTCAAGCCTGGTCGCGTGATGTTCGAGCTGTCCTACCCGAACGAGAAGATCGCCCGTGAGGCGCTCCTTCGTGCGGCCCACAAGCTGCCGATGAAGTGCCGGATCGTCAAGCGCGAGGCAGGTGAAGCGTGATGTCGGCCGGTACCAAGGCGTCCGAGCTGCGCGAGCTGGGCAACGAGGAGCTTCTGGGCAAGCTCCGCGAGGCCAAGGAAGAGCTGTTCAACCTCCGTTTCCAGGCGGCGACGGGACAGCTCGAGAACCACGGCCGTCTGAAGGCGGTCCGCAAGGACATCGCGCGGATCTACACCCTGATGCGCGAGCGTGAGCTGGGCATCGAAACGGTGGAGAACGCCTGATGAGCGAGAAGAATGTGACTGAGCAGACCGAGCGCAACGCCCGCAAGACCCGTGAGGGCCTGGTCGTCAGCGACAAGATGGACAAGACCGTCGTCGTCGCCGTCGAGGACCGTGTGAAGCACGCGCTGTACGGCAAGGTCCTGCGCCGTACCAACAAGCTCAAGGCGCACGACGAGCAGAACGCTGCCGGCGTCGGTGACCGCGTCCTCCTGATGGAGACGCGCAAGCTGTCCGCCTCGAAGCACTGGCGCATCGTCGAGATCCTCGAGAAGGCGAAGTAACGAGCGGGGGCCGCACGGCCCCGGCTGACCCCCGCTGGGGGCCGCACCTCAGGGTGCCCGGCCCCCGGCGTGGGTTCCCGCCCACAGAGGCGTAAGTAATTCCTGCGGCATCCCCCGCAGGACAGTTCCGCCAGGCTCTCCGGGCCAACACCCGGAGGGAACCGGCAGACGATCAGGAGATAGACGTGATCCAGCAGGAGTCGCGACTGCGCGTCGCCGACAACACTGGTGCGAAGGAGATCCTTTGCATCCGTGTGCTCGGTGGTTCCGGTCGCCGCTACGCGGGCATCGGTGACGTCATCGTCGCCACCGTCAAGGACGCGATCCCCGGTGGCAACGTGAAGAAGGGTGACGTCGTCAAGGCGGTCATCGTTCGCACCGTCAAGGAGCGCCGCCGTCCGGACGGCTCGTACATCCGCTTCGACGAGAACGCCGCCGTCATTCTGAAGAACGACGGCGACCCTCGCGGCACCCGCATCTTCGGCCCGGTCGGCCGTGAGCTGCGCGAGAAGAAGTTCATGAAGATCATCTCGCTCGCGCCGGAGGTGCTGTAAGCATGAAGATCAAGAAGGGCGACCTGGTCCAGGTCATCACCGGCAAGGACAAGGGCAAGCAGGGCAAGGTCATTGCCGCTTACCCGCGCGACGAGCGTGTCCTGGTCGAGGGTGTCAACCGGGTCAAGAAGCACACCAAGGCCGGTCCGACCGCCAGCGGTTCGCAGGCCGGCGGCATCGTGACCACCGAGGCCCCGATCCACGTGTCCAACGTTCAGCTGGTCGTGGAGAAGGACGGCAACAAGGTCGTCACGCGTGTCGGCTACCGCTTCGACGAGAACGGCAACAAGATCCGCGTTGCCAAGCGGACGGGTGAGGACATCTGATGGCTACCACCACCACTCCGCGTCTGAAGCAGAAGTACCGCGAGGAGATCGCGGGCAAGCTGCGTGACGAGTTCAAGTACGAGAACGTCATGCAGATCCCCGGCCTCGTCAAGATCGTGGTCAACATGGGTGTGGGCGACGCCGCCCGCGACTCCAAGCTGATCGAGGGCGCCATCCGCGACCTCACCACGATCACCGGTCAGAAGCCGGCCGTCACCAAGGCCCGCAAGTCCATCGCGCAGTTCAAGCTGCGTGAGGGTCAGCCGATCGGTGCCCACGTCACGCTTCGTGGCGACCGCATGTGGGAGTTCCTGGACCGCACCCTGTCGCTCGCGCTGCCGCGCATCCGCGACTTCCGCGGTCTGTCCCCCAAGCAGTTCGACGGCCGTGGCAACTACACCTTCGGTCTCACGGAGCAGGTCATGTTCCACGAGATCGACCAGGACAAGATCGACCGTGTCCGGGGTATGGACATCACCGTGGTCACCACGGCGACCAACGACGCTGAGGGCCGCGCGCTCCTTCGTCACCTCGGCTTCCCGTTCAAGGAGGCGTGAGCGAGATGGCGAAGAAGGCTCTGATCGCGAAGGCTGCTCGTAAGCCCAAGTTCGGTGTGCGCAGCTACACCCGCTGCCAGCGCTGCGGTCGTCCGCACTCCGTGTACCGCAAGTTCGGCCTGTGCCGCGTGTGCCTTCGTGAGATGGCTCACCGTGGCGAGCTGCCGGGCGTGACCAAGAGCTCCTGGTAACAGCCCTATTGGGTTGATGCTGGGCTCTCGGTAAGCATCTGGGTCGGCAGGCGGCCCAACTCACATGCATTAAGCTTGTGGGGTTGGGCGTCTGCCGCCCGTACGACTTACTACGCCGTAGGTCCACCGCGCCGCACCCGTCCCGTCTCGGATCGGGGAGAGGGATGGCGCACCAGGAAACCCCGGCGAGAGAGGCCGAAGGCCAATTCATGACCATGACTGATCCGATCGCAGACATGCTTACGCGTCTGCGGAACGCGAACTCGGCATACCACGACTCCGTGACGATGCCGGCATCGAAGATCAAGTCGCACATCGCGGAGATCCTCCAGCAGGAGGGCTTCATCACGGGCTGGAAGGTCGAGGACGCCGAGGTCGGCAAGAGCCTCGTTCTCGAGCTGAAGTTCGGCCCGAACCGTGAGCGCTCCATCGCGGGCATCAAGCGGATCTCCAAGCCCGGTCTCCGGGTGTACGCGAAGTCCACCAACCTGCCGAAGGTGCTCGGCGGCCTCGGCGTGGCGATCATCTCCACGTCCCACGGGCTCCTCACCGACAAGCAGGCCGGCAAGAAGGGCGTAGGCGGAGAAGTCCTCGCCTACGTCTGGTAACGGAAGGGAACGGAGGAAACAGCTATGTCGCGCATCGGCAAGCTCCCCATCGCGGTTCCCGCCGGCGTGGACGTCACCATCGACGGCAACACGGTGTCGGTCAAGGGCCCCAAGGGCTCGCTGACCCACACCGTCGTGGCGCCGATCGAGATCGCCAAGGGTGAGGACGGCGTTCTGCACGTCACCCGCCCCAACGACGAGCGTCAGAACAAGGCCCTGCACGGCCTGTCCCGCACGCTGGTGGCGAACATGATCACCGGCGTGACCCAGGGTTACGTGAAGAAGCTCGAAATCAGCGGTGTCGGTTACCGCGTGACCGCCAAGGGCTCGAACCTCGAGTTCGCGCTCGGCTACAGCCACCCGATCACCGTCGAGGCCCCCGAGGGCATCACCTTCAAGGTGGAGGCCCCCACCCGTTTCTCGGTCGAGGGCATCGACAAGCAGAAGGTCGGCGAGGTTGCGGCCAACATCCGCAAGCTGCGCAAGCCCGACCCGTACAAGGCCAAGGGCGTCAAGTACGAGGGCGAAGTCATCCGCCGCAAGGTCGGAAAGGCGGGTAAGTAAGCCATGGCATACGGGCAGAAGATCCTCAAGGGCGACGCCTACAAGCGCGCCGCGATCAAGCGCCGTCACATCCGGATCCGCAAGCGGATCGCCGGTACGGCGGAGCGTCCCCGTCTGGTCGTGACCCGCTCCAACCGCCACATCGTGGCGCAGGTGATCGACGACCTCAAGGGCCACACCCTGGCATCGGCGTCCACGTTGGACACCTCGATCCGCGGTGGCGAGGGCGACAAGTCCGCGCAGGCCAAGCAGGTCGGCGCCCTGGTCGCCGAGCGTGCCAAGGCCGCCGGTGTCGAGGCTGTCGTGTTCGACCGTGGTGGCAACCAGTACGCCGGGCGCATCGCTGCCCTGGCGGACGCCGCCCGCGAAGCCGGGCTCAAGTTCTGAGCCGGTTCCGTAGCTAGCGGAAAAGAGAGAGGTAAATCCAATGGCTGGACCCCAGCGCCGCGGTGGCGGTGCCGGTGGCGGCGAGCGGCGGGACCGGAAGGGCCGTGACGGCGGCGCAGCTGCCGCCGAGAAGACCGCGTACGTTGAGCGCGTCGTCGCGATCAACCGCGTCGCCAAGGTTGTGAAGGGTGGTCGTCGCTTCAGCTTCACCGCGCTGGTCGTGGTGGGCGACGGTGACGGCACCGTGGGTGTCGGATACGGCAAGGCCAAGGAGGTGCCGGCCGCCATCGCCAAGGGCGTTGAGGAGGCCAAGAAGCACTTCTTCAAGGTCCCGCGCATCCAGGGCACCATCCCGCACCCGATCCAGGGTGAGAAGGCTGCCGGCGTCGTGCTGCTCAAGCCCGCGTCGCCCGGTACCGGTGTTATCGCCGGTGGCCCGGTGCGTGCCGTGCTCGAGTGCGCCGGTATCCACGACGTGCTGTCGAAGTCGCTCGGCTCCGACAACGCGATCAACATCGTGCACGCGACCGTGGAGGCCCTGAAGGGCCTGCAGCGCCCCGAGGAGATCGCGGCCCGCCGTGGTCTGCCGCTCGAGGACGTCGCCCCCGCGGCCCTGCTGCGTGCGCGTGCCGGGGCGGGTGCGTAATCATGGCGCAGCTCAAGATCACGCAGGTCAAGTCCTACATCGGCAGCAAGCAGAACCACCGCGACACCCTGCGTTCCCTGGGCCTCAAGCGCCTGGGTGACGTGGTCGTCAAGGAGGACCGTCCCGAGTTCCGCGGCATGGTGCACACCGTCCGCCACCTCGTGTCGGTCGAGGAGGTCGACTGATCATGGCGGAGCAGAACCCGCTCAAGATCCACAACCTCCGTCCCGCCCCGGGCGCCAAGACCGCAAAGACCCGTGTCGGTCGTGGTGAGGCGTCGAAGGGTAAGACGGCCGGTCGTGGTACGAAGGGCACGAAGGCCCGTTACCAGGTTCCGGAGCGCTTCGAGGGTGGCCAGATGCCGCTCCACATGCGCCTTCCGAAGCTGAAGGGCTTCAAGAACCCGTTCAAGACCGAGTACCAGGTCGTGAACCTCGACAAGCTGGCCGCGCTGTACCCCGAGGGTGGCGAGGTCACCGTCGAGGGTCTGGTGGCCAAGGGCGCTGTTCGCAAGAACGCGCTCGTCAAGGTCCTCGGCCAGGGCGAAATCTCCGTGGCGCTGCAGGTGACGGTCGACGCCGTCTCCGGCTCCGCCAAGGAGAAGATCACCGCCGCCGGCGGTACCGTCACCGAGCTCGTCTGAGAATTTCGGGCGTCTTGATGACCTGAACGATCCCGACCGGGGATATCCCACATGGGGTATCCCCGGTTGGTCGTTCCAAGGGAGCACTCTCGCCGGTAAGGTGGCCTGCACTGCCAACTTTCACAGGGTGCCGCGGTTCGGGCACTCAGGGCGGCAGTCAGCCGTTACCCAAGTCGTTGTTCAGTCGGATTCTCAAGACCGTCACCCTTGACGCAGACGCGCGGGGGTCGCAGGAGGCACCGTGCTCACCGCGTTCGCCCGGGCGTTCAGGACGCCCGACCTGCGCAAGAAGCTGCTCTTCACGCTCGGCATCATCGTGGTGTACCGGGTCGGTACCCACATTCCGATCCCTGGCGTCGACTACAAGAGCGTCCAGACGTGTATCGACGTCGCCAAGGGCAACCAGGGCCTGTTCGGTCTGGTCAACATGTTCAGCGGTGGCGCGCTGCTGCAGATCACGATCTTCGCACTGGGCATCATGCCGTACATCACGGCGAGCATCATTCTCCAGCTGCTGACCGTGGTCATTCCCCGCCTGGAAGCCCTCAAGAAGGAGGGCCAGGCGGGCACGACGAAGATCACGCAGTACACCCGTTACCTGACGGTGGCCCTCGCGATCCTCCAGGGCACCGGCCTGGTGGCGACCGCCCGCAGCGGCGCGCTGTTCTCGGGCTGCCCCGTGGCGACCTCGATCGTCCCGGATCAGTCGATCTTCACGACCATCACGATGGTCGTCGTCATGACCGCCGGTACCGCCGTCGTCATGTGGCTCGGTGAGCTGATCACCGACCGCGGCATCGGCAACGGCATGTCCATTCTGATGTTCATCTCGATCGCCGCGACCTTCCCGTCCGCGCTGTGGGCGATCAAGAAGCAGGGCACCCTGGCCGGCGGCTGGATCGAGTTCGGCACCGTCATCCTCGTCGGCCTCGTCATGGTCGGCCTGGTGGTCTTCGTCGAGCAGGCGCAGCGGCGCATCCCGGTCCAGTACGCGAAGCGCATGATCGGCCGGCGTTCCTACGGCGGGACCTCGACCTACATCCCGCTGAAGGTGAACCAGGCGGGTGTGATCCCCGTCATCTTCGCGTCGTCGCTGCTGTACATCCCGGCCCTGATCGCGCAGTTCTCCGGGGGCAATTCCGGGTGGAAGGCCTGGATCCAGCAGAACCTGACCAAGGGCGACCACCCGATTTACATCACGATGTACTTCTTGCTGATTGTTTTCTTCGCGTTCTTCTACGTGGCCATCTCGTTCAACCCCGAGGAAGTCGCGGACAACATGAAGAAGTATGGTGGCTTCATCCCGGGCATCCGGGCCGGTCGGCCCACTGCTGAGTACCTCTCGTACGTGCTCAACCGGATCACCTGGCCGGGATCGCTGTACCTGGGTCTGATTGCTCTCGTACCGACAGTGGCGTTGGTCGGCTTCGGGGCGAGCCAGAACTTCCCCTTCGGTGGAACCAGCATCCTGATCATCGTGGGTGTCGGTCTCGAGACGGTGAAGCAGATCGAGAGCCAGCTCCAGCAGCGCAATTACGAAGGGTTCCTCCGCTGATGCGAATCGTCCTCGTCGGGCCGCCAGGTGCCGGCAAGGGAACGCAGGCCGCGTTCCTGGCCAAGAACCTGTCGATCCCGCACATCTCCACGGGCGACCTGTTCCGCGCCAACATCAGCCGGCAGACGGACCTGGGCAAACTCGCGAAGTCCTACATGGACCGCGGTGAGCTGGTTCCCGACGAGGTCACCATCGCGATGGCCAAGGACCGCATGGAGCAGCCCGACGCGAAGAACGGCTTCCTGCTGGACGGCTTCCCGCGCAATGTGAAGCAGGCCGAGGCGCTGGACGAGATGCTCAGGACCGAGGGCATGAAGCTGGACGCGGTCCTCGACCTCGAGGTGCCCGAGGAGGAGGTCGTCAAGCGCATCGCGGGACGCCGCGTCTGCCGCAACGACTCGGCGCACGTGTTCCACGTGTCGTACAAGCCGGCCAAGCAGGAAGGCGTCTGCGACGTCTGCGGCGGCGAGCTCTACCAGCGCGACGACGACTCCGAGGAGACCGTCCGCAAGCGGCTGGAGGTCTACCACACGCAGACCGAGCCGATCATCGACTACTACAAGTCGCAGGGCCTGGTCGTCACGATCTCCGCGCTCGGCAAGGTGGAGGACGTCACCCAGCGCGCGATGGAGGCGCTCCAGCAGAAGGACGGCGCCAAGTAGTCGCTCCCGGCACACACGGCCGCGGTTCCCTCCGGGAGCCGCGGCCGAGCTGTGAGCGGTGATGGGCGGTCCGGCGCGCCCGTATCGTTGAAGAAGTCCGTATTCTCTCCGGTCCAGAAAGGCCGCAGTCGTCATGGTGCAGATCAAGACCCCCGAGCAGATCGCCAGGATGCGTGAGGCGGGGCTGGTCGTCGCCGCCGTGCACGCGGCCACGCGCGAGGCGGCCGTGCCGGGCGCCACGACGAAGGACCTGGACGAGGTCGCCCGCAAGGTGCTCGCGGAGCACGGGGCCAAGCCGAACTTCCTCGGGTACGGCGGTTTCCCCGCCACCATCTGCACTTCGGTGAACGAGGTCGTCGTCCACGGCATCCCGTCCGAGGAGGTCGTGCTCAAGGACGGGGACATCATCTCCATCGACGCCGGCGCCATCGTGGACGGCTGGCACGGCGACGCCGCCTACACGGCGTTCGTCGGGTCCGGCCACGCTCCGGAGCTGATCGAGCTCTCCCGGGTGACCGAGGAGTCCATGTGGGCCGGGATCGCGGCCATGAAGCAGGGCAACCGCCTCGTGGACGTCTCCCGGGCCATCGAGACCTACATCCGCCGGCAGCCGAAGCCCGGCGGCGGCAAGTACGGGATCATCGAGGACTACGGCGGGCACGGCATCGGTACCGAGATGCACATGGACCCGCATCTGCTGAACTACGTGGACCGTCGCCGGGGCAAGGGCCCCAAGCTGGTCCCCGGGTTCTGCCTGGCCATCGAGCCGATGGTGTCCCTGGGCACCCCGAAGACGGACGTCCTCGAGGACGACTGGACCGTCATCACCACCGACGGCACGTGGTCCTCGCACTGGGAGCACTCCGTCGCCCTGACCGAGCAGGGCCCGCTGGTGCTGACGTCCCCCGACGGCGGCAGGGCCAAGCTCGCCGAGTACGGCGTGACGGCCGCTCCGGACCCGCTCGCCTGAGAGCCGGTGCCGAGCAGGCCCGTTCCCGCATGATGATCTCGGACATGGGGCAGACTTCCGCGATTCGTCTTTCCGAGGGGCCTGACGTAGACTGACTCGTCGGCTCTCGTGCATCCGCATGTCCGCATGCGGGACGCGGAGCCGATCAAGGTAGTCGATTCGAAGGGCGAAGCGTGGCCAAGAAGCAAGGTGCCATCGAGATCGAGGGCACTGTCGTCGAGTCTCTTCCGAACGCCATGTTCAAGGTCGAGCTCCAGAACGGCCACCAGGTCCTGGCACACATCAGCGGCAAGATGCGTATGCACTACATCCGCATTCTCCCTGACGACCGGGTCGTGGTGGAGCTTTCTCCGTACGACCTGACGCGTGGCCGGATCGTCTACCGCTACAAGTAGATCTTGCCGGTACCCCGTCTCCACGGGGTGGTGGCACTGACCCGGAGAACCTCACATCCATGAAGGTCAAGCCGAGCGTCAAGAAGATCTGCGACAAGTGCAGGGTGATCCGCCGTCACGGTCGGGTCATGGTCATCTGCGACAACCCGCGCCACAAGCAGCGCCAGGGCTGACGCAGGACCGCATCCTCTGCATCCGCAGAACTTCGCGCGACGCAAGCTGAATATGTTCATACGCAGGACCCGGAACCGCACGGTTCCGACACCCCCGGTTCGGAGGCCGGGGACCCAGTTCGTACCTCGTACGGCGGCTGGGAGCCGGTTCTGCGGAAGACCTCCGAAGATCAACTGGAGCCATTGAATGGCACGCGTTTCCGGTGTTGACATCCCGCGCGAAAAGCGCGTGGAGGTCGCCCTGACCTACGTGTTCGGCATCGGCCGGACCCTCTCGAAGGAGACGCTGGCTGCGACCGGCGTCGACCCGAACACCCGCGTTCGTGACCTGAGCGAAGAGCAGCTGGTCGCGATCCGCGAGTACGTCGACGGCAACATCAGGACCGAGGGTGACCTCCGTCGTGAGATCCAGGCCGACATCCGCCGCAAGGTCGAGATCGGCTGCTACCAGGGTCTGCGGCACCGCCGGGGTCTGCCCGTCCGCGGTCAGCGCACCAGCACCAACGCCCGCACCCGCAAGGGCCCGCGTCGCGCCATCGCCGGCAAGAAGAAGCCGGGCAAGAAGTAGTCCGCAGCGGACACCTGTCCACGGTCTTCGCTGTAGGACCGACCACCTCCCGTAGGAGTTAGTAGATGCCCCCCAAGGGACGTCAGGGCGCTGCCAAGAAGGTGCGCCGCAAGGAAAAGAAGAACGTCGCTCACGGCCACGCGCACATCAAGAGCACGTTCAACAACACCATCGTTTCGATCACCGACCCGTCGGGCAACGTGATCTCCTGGGCCTCCGCCGGCCACGTCGGCTTCAAGGGTTCCCGGAAGTCCACGCCGTTCGCCGCGCAGATGGCCGCCGAGTCGGCCGCCCGTCGCGCGCAGGAGCACGGCATGCGCAAGGTCGACGTGTTCGTCAAGGGCCCGGGTTCCGGCCGTGAGACCGCGATCCGCTCCCTGCAGGCCACGGGCCTCGAGGTCGGCTCCATCCAGGACGTCACCCCGACCCCGCACAACGGCTGCCGCCCGCCGAAGCGCCGCCGCGTCTGACGCACGGCCGCTTCGCAGGACAGCGGTTTCGGGCGGTACGGCCTTTTCGGGTCGTGCCGCCCGTACCCTTGCAGTACCCGCACTTTCCCGGGTGCGGCCCCGTCGGGCGTCATATAGCGGGCGTCCACGACTGAAGGATCTGATCCACACATGCTGATCGCTCAGCGTCCCTCGTTGACCGAAGAGGTCGTCGACGAGTTCCGCTCCCGGTTCGTGATCGAGCCGCTGGAGCCGGGCTTCGGCTACACCCTCGGCAACTCCCTGCGCCGTACCCTGCTGTCGTCGATCCCCGGTGCCGCTGTCACCAGCGTCCGCATCGACGGCGTCCTGCACGAGTTCACCACCGTGCCCGGCGTCAAGCAGGACGTCACCGACCTGATCCTCAACATCAAGCAGCTGGTCGTCTCCTCGGAGCACGACGAGCCGGTCGTGATGTACCTGCGCAAGCAGGGCCCGGGTCTGGTCACCGCCGCCGACATCGCGCCCCCGGCCGGTGTCGAGGTGCACAACCCCGACCTCGTCCTCGCCACGCTCAACGGCAAGGGCAAGCTGGAGATGGAGCTGACCGTGGAGCGCGGTCGCGGCTATGTCTCCGCCGTGCAGAACAAGCAGGTGGGCCAGGAGATCGGCCGTATCCCGGTCGACTCCATCTACTCGCCGGTTCTCAAGGTCACCTACAAGGTCGAGGCGACCCGTGTCGAGCAGCGCACCGACTTCGACAAGCTGATCGTCGACGTCGAGACCAAGCAGGCCATGCGCCCGCGCGACGCCATGGCGTCGGCCGGCAAGACCCTGGTCGAGCTGTTCGGCCTGGCGCGTGAGCTGAACATCGACGCCGAGGGCATCGACATGGGTCCGTCCCCGACGGACGCCGCGCTCGCCGCCGACCTGGCGCTTCCGATCGAGGAGCTGGAGCTCACGGTCCGCTCCTACAACTGCCTCAAGCGCGAGGGCATCCACTCCGTGGGTGAGCTCGTGGCGCGTTCCGAGGCGGACCTGCTGGACATCCGCAACTTCGGTGCGAAGTCCATCGACGAGGTCAAGGCGAAGCTGGCCGGCATGGGCCTGGCCCTGAAGGACAGCCCGCCCGGATTCGACCCGACCGCCGCCGCCGACGCCTTCGGCGCCGACGACGACGCGGACGCGGGTTTTGTGGAGACCGAGCAGTACTGACCGGTCTTCGGCTGCGGACCGGCTTCGGCGGGTCGAGCAGCTCCCCGCGCCCCTCGGGGCGCGGGGTCTTCGACAGGCGCCCGCCTGCTCGGATACTGACCCCGGTACCTGATACGGCCGGGGCAGACACACAGGAGAAGAACCATGCCGAAGCCCACCAAGGGTGCCCGTCTGGGCGGCAGTGCCGCGCACGAGAAGCTGCTTCTCGCGAACCTCGCGAAGTCGCTCTTCGAGCACGGCCGTATCACCACCACCGAGGCGAAGGCCCGCCGCCTGCGGCCGTACGCCGAGCGTCTGGTCACCAAGGCGAAGAAGGGCGACCTTCACAACCGCCGTCAGGTGCTCCAGGTCATCACGGACAAGAGCGTCGTCCACACGCTCTTCACCGAGATCGGCCCGCGGTACGAGAACCGTCCGGGCGGCTACACGCGCATCACCAAGATCGGTAACCGTCGTGGCGACAACGCGCCCATGGCTGTCATCGAGCTGGTCGAGGCGCTGACGGTGGCCCAGCAGGCGACCGGTGAGGCCGAGGCGGCGACGAAGCGCGCCGTCAAGGAGGCCGAGACCAAGGCCGAGGAGACCAAGGCCGAAGAGGTCGTCGAGGACGCCAAGCCGGCCGAGGCCGTCGAGGCTGCCGAGGAGTCCAAGGACGCCTGAGGTTGACCTCGCAGAAAGCGGGTCCGTCCGTCCGGGCGGGCCCGCTTTCGCGTTCCTGAGAGGATCTCTACGTGAGTGACGAAGTGCAGCCCGGGTTCGTACGGGTGCGACTGGACCTGTCGTACGACGGCACCGACTTCCACGGCTGGGCCAAGCAGGCCGGCGGCAGGCGGACCGTGCAGGGGGAGATCGAGGACGCCCTGCGTACCGTCACCCGGTCCCGGGAGACCTACGAGCTGACCGTGGCCGGGCGCACCGATGCCGGGGTGCACGCGCGCGGACAGGTCGCCCACGTCGATCTGCCCCGAGAGATCTGGGCCGAGCAGAGCGGCAAGCTGCTGAAGCGGCTTGCCGGGCGTCTGCCCAGGGACGTACGGGTCTGGGCGCTCAGAGAGGCGCCCAGCGGCTTCAACGCCCGTTTCGCCGCGATCTGGCGTCGCTATGTCTATCGCGTCACCGACAACCCCGGAGGCACGGATCCGCTGCTGCGCAACCACGTCCTGTGGCACGACTGGCCCCTGGACGTCGCCGCGATGGACGCAGCCGCCAAGACCCTGGTCGGGGAGCACGATTTCGAGGCGTACGCGAAGAAGCGCGAGGGGGCGACGACGATCCGCGAGATCCTCGACTTCGAGGTGCGCCGGGGTGCGGACGGCATCGTGGAGATCGAGGTCCGCGCCGACGCGTTCTGCCACAACCAGGTGCGCTCCATGGTCGGTGCGTTGCTGTTCGTGGGCGACGGGCACCGGGGTGTGGAGTGGCCGCGGAAGGTACTGGACGCCGGCGTCCGCGACAGCGCCGTCCATGTCGTCCGGCCGCTCGGGCTGACCTTGGAGGAGGTCGCCTACCCGGCGGACGACCAACTCGCCGAGCGGCAGCGGATGGCGCGGCGGGTGCGGGGCGCGGTGCACTGAAAAGGGGCTCCGCGGCGGTCGCCGCGGAGCCCCCGGGTCGGATCGGGCCGACGGGATCAGCCGGCCAGGGCCTTCTGGAGGGTCGGCTTGAGGAAGGGCGCCAGCGACTTCGCGTAGGCCCCCGTCATGTGGCTGTTGTCGAAGTAGACGATCTGATCGGCGATCACCGTCGGGCAGACGTTGTCGGCGCAGAACGCGGGCAGTGAGTCGAGGACCTGCGCACCGTGGCGTTCGGCGACCTTCTGCTCAATGGCACGGAAGTCAGGGAATTCGACTGCCTTGTCCTCGGCGGGGTTGCAGGCGGTGACGTCGTGGATGTGGGTGGCAAGGCAGTCCGGTACGTTCCGGCCGGGCTGCGGGGTGTCCGTGATGTAGACGAGCTTGGCGCCGGAAGCCTCGAGGGCCTTGAAGGCCTTCTCGGCGCCCGCCTCGGTCACCTCCTGCCGGATGCGGCTGGTGACGACGATGACGTCGGGCTTGAGGTCGTCGATGCTCTTGAACGCCGATTGCCGCCAGCTGTCGCACTCGGAGTACTCGCGGTTCAGCTCGGGGTTCTTGATGGCGTACACCTCGGGGGAGCAGCCGCCCTTCGCCATGGTCACCACCTTGACGTGCAGGGACTTCCCGAGGCTCTCGAAGGCGTCGCCCCACTGCCAGGCGTGGGAGTCCCCGATGACCACGATCGAGCGCTTGCCCTGTCTGTCCCCGACGACGCAGTTCTCGCGCATGACGAACTTCTTGACGTCGGTGTTGTCGATGCAGCCGTAGTGGGTCATGTCCTTCGGAGCCCCTGGGAGGATGCCCTGCGCGGTGGCGGAGAGCTCCTTCTGCAGCACGGCCTGCTTCACCGACTTCTCGTCGGCGTATCCGACGGAACCACTTTTCGCGGCGCCGGCGGCGGTGTCGAGGTTGAGCGGTACCACCCGAATGGCGAGGGTCATGGCGACGGCCGCGGTGGCGGTCAGGGTCAGTCCTGTCAGGATGCCGCGCCACGGGATCTGCACCAGCCGGACATTGGCCCTCATGCGCCGTTCGATCACATAGTGCCCGGCGACGGCCAGCACGAAGGAGCCCGCGGCGACGCGGAAACGGTCCGAGTAGGTGATCTCGTGGCCGACGATGTCCGACCAGAGGATCAGCAGCGGCCAGTGCCAGAGGTACCAGCCGTAGCTCGCGTTGCCGACGAAGTTGAAGACGGGGTTGTCGAGGAGCCGCTCGGCGCCGAGGCGGGGATTGGCGCAGCCGCCCGCCATGATCAGGGCGGCGCCGAGCACGGGACCACCGACGGCGTACCCGGGCAGCGGGGTCTGCTCGGTGATGAGTGACGCCGTGACCAGGATGGTGGCGAGCCCGACCCAGCTGAGGACCGCCGCCAGGCCCTGATGCATGCGGGACAGGATCCGTGCATTGAGGGCGACGAAGACGCCGACGGCCAGCTCCCACACGCGGGTCGGGGTGCCGAAGTAGGCGAGCGGCTGGTTCGTCTGGGTCGTCGTGATCGACAGATAGAGCGAGCCGCCGATCACGGCGACCAGGAACAGCCCGACCAGGAAGCGGTTGCGGAAGATGGCCCGGCTCAGCCAGGCGACGACGACCAGCACGATCGGCGCGAGGACGTAGAACTGCTCCTCGATGCTCAGCGACCAGAAGTGCTGGTACGGCGACTGGGTGCCGTCGGAGGCGAAGTAGTCCGTGCCGTTCTCGGCCTGGCGCCAGTTGATGAAGCTCAGCGAGGCGGCGAAGCCGTCCTGCATGTAGCTGCGGAACCTGAGCGGGCTGGCGTAGATCCAGGCCACCACGCCCGTCACGACGATGGTGAGGGCGGCCCCCGGCGCCAGCCGACGGAACCGGCGGGCCCAGAACTTGCCGAGCGACACCTTGCCGGTCTTGTCGATCTCCGCGAGGAGCTGGCTGCCGATGAGGAAGCCACTGAGCGTGAAGCTGACGTCGACGCCGCCGTGGATGCCGAGGATGCCCGTGTGCACGAAGACGACCATCGCGATCGCTACGGCGCGCAGGCCTTGAAGGTCGGGCCGGTACTTGCGCAGCCGGTCTTCCTTCGGGGCTTTTCGACGGTGCTGCTCCGACCCGTACTCGGGCGGCCGCGTCGGGTCGCCTATCGCGGTGGCTTGATGGGTGGTCACGTCTCTCCTGTGGCTGTCCGGTCGGGCCGGAACTCTCAGTGGACCGTCAGGCAGGCGGTGGCGGTGCCGCTCACCCGCATCCCCAGGGAGGGGATGCGGATGCCGCACGCCAGCCGCAGCTGGGCGGGCAGCTCGTTCTCCGCGCCGATGTGTGCGTGGCAGCCGACCACGACCTCGCGCAGGAGGCTGTCGGCGCCGATGGACGAGTCGTGGTCCACCACGGACTCGTGGATGCGGGCGCCTTCGGACACGGTCACGCGCGCGCCGACGATGGAGCGGTCGACGACCACCCGCGGACCGATGACGGCGTGCGGGCCGATCGTCGAGCCGCCGGTGACGCGGGCGGTTGCATCGACGACGGCCGTGGGATGGATCAGCGCCTCGGTCGGCTGCTTCACAAGGGGGGAGGTCACGTTGCCGATGACCAGGTCGGCCGAGCCGTGGACGAAGGCCAGCGGCGTACCGAGGTCGCGCCAGTAGTCCTCCGTGGTGTGGCCGAACACGCGCCGCCCCTGGGCGACGAGCTGCGGGAAGGTCTCCTGCTCGACCGATACCTCGCGGTCGGCGGGGATGGTGTCCAGGACGGACCGGCGGAAGACGTAGCAGCCGGCGTTGATCTGGTCGGTGACGCATTCCTCGGCCGTCTTCGGCTTCTCGAGGAAGGACAGCACCCGGCCGTCCTCGTCGGTGGGGACGAGGCCGAAGGCGCGCGGGTCGGCGACCCGGGTGAGGTACAGGGTGACGTCCGCGTCCCTGTCCTCGTGCCGCGCCAGGACGGCGCGCAGGTCCACGCCGGACAGGATGTCGCCGTTGAGGATGAGGACCGGTGCGTCGGCAGGACCGCCGCGCAGCAGGCGCGCGGCGTTGCGGATGGCTCCGCCGGTGCCGAGCGGTACTTCCTCGACGGCGTAGGAGATCTGCAGATCCCGGGAGAAGTCCTTGAACTCCTCCTCGAAGAGGCTGGCCAGGTACGAGGTGGCGAACACCACATGCTCGACCCCTGCGTCCATCAGCTTGGCGATCTGGTGCCGGATGAAGGACGAGCCCGCGACGCTGAGCAGCGGTTTCGGGGTGTGGTTGGTCAGCGGGCGCAGGCGAGTTCCCTTGCCGCCCACCAGGATGATGGCTTCTTGCATGATTGCCTCCGCTCGGTCAGCTGGTGGTGGCGGTACCGGGTCCCGCGTAGTCAGAGGTGAAGCAGGACTTGATGGCCTTCTCCGAGAGGGAGCGTCCGGCGAAGTCGAGCCGGGAGGCGACCTTGTCGTCGGGCTTGGTGTTCGGGTCGTCGTCGAAGTAGATCGACCACCAGTAGACGCCGGACATCTTGCGTTCCTGGACGACCTTGCAGACCGCGGTGTACCAGTTGGCCTGCACCTTCGTGTTGACGGCCCGCTTGACGTAGAAGTCGCCTGGGGCGTGGTAGGCGCCGTTCATGGCGCCGATGCCGGCTTCGGCGATGGTGATCTTGGGCAGCGGGCCGGGGGCCTTCTTGTCCAGCCACTTGTTCCAGCCGTCGACCAGGGTGTCCACCGAGGCATCGTCGTCGACCTTGACCGGGAAGTAGGCGTCGATGCCCAGGTGGGTGACCGGCATGGTCACCGGGCCCTGGACATAGGCGTCCCAGTTCGCGTCGTAGGCGACCTCGCCGCTGAACACCTTCTCGGCATCGTTCACGACCGTGTCCCAGTGGGGGTTGCCCTCCAGGGAGTTGAGTTCGGTTCCGATGACGAAGGTGGCTGCTTTCTCGCTCTCGGCGGCCTTCAGATACGGAGTGATGAACTTCTCGTAAGAAGCGAACCAGGCGTCGAGGTCGGTGGGCTTGATGTTGCCGCGCCAGCCGTCCTCGGCCGTCAGGGAGTGCTCGTCCATGATGGGCCGGATGGTGGTGCGCAGCCCGGCCTCGTGGAAGATCCGCAGCACGCTGGCGAGATGCTCGGGCGTCGGTGTCTTGTCACCACGGCTGATCTTCGTCGAGGAGCGGTCCCCGGTGAAAAACGGGAAGGACACGCTGACCGAGTTGGCGTGCAGGCCGACCAGGTAGTTCGCGTGCAGCCGGGCCTGCTTCTCGATGTACTCGACGGAGTGCTCGGGGTTGTCCTCCCAGTAGAGCTGGGCGCCCCACTGGGGCATGCCCTGCTTCCATTCCTTGTCCACCTTGGCGACCTCGGCGGTCCGCGAAGGCGTTGTGGACTTCTTGCCGTCCCCGCCCTTGGAGCCGGCGGGCTGGGCGTGTTCCTTGCCGTCCAGCACCAAGTGGGGCACGGCGGAGCCGGCGGTCCACTGCAGCGGGTGGTCGCCGATCACGAAGGGGACCGCGACCACGAAGGAGATGACGGTGACGGGGAGCACGGCGAGCATGGGCAGGCGTGCGCGCTTCATGGGGTGAGGTCTCTTCCGGTCAGGCGGGCTTGGCGATGACGACGAACTTGTTCTCCTCGCGGCGGATGAACTTCCACAGGCCCTTGATGCCGCCCAGCCCCTCGATGAGGGAGAAGTAGGGCAGCAGAACGAGGACGGCCATGGGTTCCCACCACTTGCGCTTGCCGTTCATCGAGGCGATCGCGTTGAGCCGTAGTCCTTCCCAGTACGCCCAGATCACATAGGCGAAGCTGATCGACCACAGGATGACGACGGACTGGGTCACGGGCGAGGTGTTCATGTCACCGATGAACCAGGCCACGAACACGATCGTGCCGACGTGCTGCAGCGGGCCGAGGATCCAGCTGGTCACGCAGATGGTCAGGAACCAGCGGTAGCGCAGCGGCACCTTGCGGTTGAAGCAGAGGGCGACCAGGCCCCAGGCCCAGCGCTCGCGCTGCTTGATGAAGTCCTTGGTGTTGACCGGCGAGGCGCCGTAGCAGCGGCCGTTGAACCAGTCGCTGCGGCCCGGGTAGAGGCGGCAGAAGGTGAGGGCCAGCCGGGCGTCCTCGACGATCTCCTTGGGGCCGAAGTCCCAGCCGATCTCGGCTTCGATGGAGGCGCGGATGACGAGTAGTTCGCCGTGCACACCGGCGGCCGGGGTGCCGAGACCCGTGAAGGCACGGAACCGCGCGATGTCGTCGGCGGGGCGGATGGCGTCCGCGAACCAGGTGAGCATGCTCACCGCGTTCTCGCGCGGATAGGTCAGGATGCCCTGCGCCATGTGCTTGACCTCTTCCGGGGTCGCACGGCGCTGACGGTTGATGAACTGGGAGAGGGACGCCGCGGTGTCCGGGCCGACGCCCGTGTCGTCGTCCATGTGCAGGACCCACACGTAGTCGAGGGCCTCACCCTCGTCGATGCGCAACTCGTGGGCGTAGTTGTTGGCCCGGGCCTTGAAGCGGGTGCCGTTCGCGGTCTCGTAGGCCTTCGGGACCGTGACCACGCGGATCAGCGGGCTGGTCGCCGCCAGGGCGTCGATCCGCTCGGCGGCCTCGCACCCCTCTTCGGTGAGGACGTCCACGCGCATGTACGGGAACCACTCGGGGAGGTGCTCCACATACGAGAGAACGGAGCGCTCCAGGGCCGGGTAGGTGTCGTGGCGCCCGATGGTCGGCACCAGCACGATCAGGAAGTCCTGGTCGACCGGGGCCGGCGGGACCATCAGATGAGCCTTGCGCAGCCGGCGGCGGATGAGCAGGAAGCCCTGGATTGACACGAGTACACCGGGCACCGGGAGGGCCCAGCAAATGGTGATCAGCCATGCCAGCGGCGAGTGGCTGGGCGTGTAGGACCACAAGCTGAACAGGGTCAGGAGGACCAGCGGAATCAGGAACGGAAGGATTCCTGGCCTCCAGATAGAGGTGCGCTTAGCCAGTTTCGCATTGTGCCGCGAATGCGGCACGCCCCCGTCGACCAGTGTCGATGCCATGACGACTGCGGAACTCCCGTGAGATCGGTGGGCGTCTCGAGGAAGCGGGCAGGCGAGCATGACGCACTGTGCGCGTCGCGTGCCTGTGTCCTGGGTTACACGTCCTCGAACGCCTCTTCGGCGTCTCGGCCGCTGCCCCTCAGATGCCCCCCCTCGGGCGTCCAGATCACCGGCCGAACAGGTGAATGATGCTTACACATTTTAGGCGTGTAAGAGAAGCGGATGTGAATGTTGTAGTCAAAAGTTAACCGACTCGTAGACGTTCACTGTCGATTCGTGACCGTGTGTGCCCAGTTGCCGCCGCTGATCACTTTGGGAGACCAGTAGGTCCGCTGCACATCGTCCCCGGTGTTCTTCTTCCGGGGCGACGAGGCGTTGTCGTACGACAGCGCCTGGCCCCACACCGTCCACATCACCCACGGCGTCCTGGTCAGGGTGTCCGGCCGGGCTGCGTTGAGCGGCACGTGGAAGGACTCGGCGACGATCCGCGGCTTGCCGTACTGCTCCAGCCCGCGGTACCAGACCTCCGTCCAGTTCCCCGCCCCGAACGGCTCGGCGGGGCTGTCGCTGTAGTCGTCGACACCCACCACGTCGACGTAACGGTCGCCGGGGTAGTAGGGCCGGGGCTCGCGCCCGTGGGAGTCGTCCCAGGAGCTCGGCGCCCATACGAAGATCAGGTTGTGGAGCCCGCGCCGCCCCACGAGGTGGTCGTACGTCACGCGCCACAACTGCCGGAAGTGGTCCGGGTCCTGGCCCGCCCACCAGAAGCCGTGCCCTGGCTTCGTGTTCATCTCGTGGTACGGGCGCAGCAGCACCGGGACGCCGTGGTCGGCGAGATAGCCCAGGTGGTCGGCGAGGAAGTCGAGGTCGTGCAGCAGGTCCCGGTGCTCCGAGGTGCCCGGGGTGATCACCCGGGCGAACCAGCCGGGGTCGCGGGCGGCGGGCGAGTTGCTGTGCCGCGTCTGTGGGAATCCCTTGACCGGGCTTCCGGGGTACGGCTGGTGGAAGGAGAAACCGACGATGCCCGCCGGACGGCCCCCGTTGTGCGGCAGCGAGACCTCCGTGCCGGACGCGCAGTCCCAGTGGCTGCCGGAGGGATGGTACGAGCCGTCGTCCGGCCGCGGCAGGCCCGCCCAGACGCCCAGGGCGAGATCCACGGCGTCGTCGACGTACCCCCACATCGGGCGGCAGCTCGGCCAGGAGCGCGAGTAGGAGCGGGACTCGCCCACCCCCCAGCCCGGCTGTCCGTAACCGGGACCCAGGTCCAGTTCCACGAATCCGGGCAGCCGTCCGGTGATGTCCCGGGCCTTGCGGTAGTAGTAGCCCGGCTGCTTGGTGCCGTGATAATCGCCGTACTGGGGGTTGTACCGCTCGTTCTGCAGCTCCACGTGCTGGCCGATCACCGTGCGGCTCGGACGGCCGAGCCGTGCGTTGTTCTCCAGGCCGGCCAGCAACGCGTACACCCGGCGCGCGGCCGGGGTGGCCCTGGGGTCCCGCTCCCGCAGATCGGTCGCGACCGTCACCGGCCCCTTGTCCGGCCAGGCCCACACCGCCAGTGGCGCCGTCACCGCCGCACCGATCGCTCCCAGCAGACCGATGCGCCCTCGCATCCGCATGGCGTCAGGCCGATCCCGTGATCGACCGCATGGCGGCCCGGTGCTCCCCGGGACGCCTGTGATCTGCGGACGCGCGGCGTATCACTGGTCGGCGGCCGCGGCCGCCTGCACCTCGCCGCGGCGGCGGATCTGCCGGAAGGCGAACCCGGCCATGTCGTCGCCTGCCGTGAAGACCTTGGCGTCCTTGGCCGTCACGTCCTTGCCGTCGGTGAAGCCGGCGAGCGTGAAGTAGGCGTAGCGACCGTAGGAATTGGTGGTGGAACGGCAGACCGTCTTACGGCAGAACGTGGGCACGCCCTTGCCGAACAGGGAGGTGATGAAGCTCTTCTTGTCCGCCTGCTGCTTGGTCTTCGCCGCCTGGTCGGTGGTGTCGAAGAGCGCCACGCCGACCGTCACCGCGACGCCGCCCTTGGTGTAGGTGGCACGGATGACACGGGTGCAGCCGTTCCTGGTGAGCACCGCGGGCAGCGTGTTCTGCGCGGCCGAGGCGCATTTCGTGGTGTCGGCCGTCGGCCCCTTCTTGTAGACGTTCGTGCCCACGGTCAGCTGGGTGCCGGGGAACAGCGTGTCCGCGCTGATCGGTGCCTTGTCCTTCTGCACGCTGGATATGAAGTCCATCGGGTCCAGCGGGGGCGGGGCCGAGGTCGGGGCGAACGTCGGAACGGTCGCGGCACTCTCGCTGGGGAGGTCCGCGGTGCCCGGCAGGGAGCCGGACGGCTTGCTCGATGCCTCGGGGCTGCCGTTCGCGGACATGACGGCCACCGCGACGGCGGCGCCGACGGCGACCGTGGCCAGGGCGCCGCCGAGGATCAGCAGCAGCCGACGGCGCTTGTTGCGCGCCTCGGAGGCTTCGGCGAGCGCGGCCCAGTCGGGGGTGTCGCCGCGGCTACCCCGTTCGGACTGCTGGGAAGTCGGTTTCCAGGGATCCCACGGGGGCTCCCCCTGCCCATAACTCATGCGGCGCATCTTAGACGGGCCGCGGAGGGTGCTGTTCCCTTCCCCGGGCCCCCTGGACGGCGGGACCGGGAGGCAGAATGGACAGCCTCCCGCTTTGTGTGGCAGCTCCGGCAAAACCAGCCTGTCCGACCTTTGAGGGCGAGGTCGCCCGGGCCGGGGCACGGTCGCGAGGGCGGTCCGTCCTGCCGGGCGGCGAAACTGCCAGGACAGGCGCGGGCCCCTTCGTTTTGACCCATGTGGGCGCCCCCGTTATCCTGGCTGTTCGTTATGTGTATTGGCTTGCTCATTCTCACGTGAGGGGCCCTTACACCGGTCCACCGGGCCGATGACCAGCGACCTGCACGCGGCTTGCGTCACCGCAGTGCGGTCTGGGCTGTCGTGATCGTCTTCGGTGACCTTGTCAGGATCCTCACTGAAGAAGCGAAGGCTACGAACCGTGCGTACGTACAGCCCCAAGCCCGGCGATGTGACGCGCCAGTGGCACGTCATCGACGCTCAGGACGTCGTCCTGGGCCGTCTGGCCACCACCGCCGCCACGCTGCTGCGCGGCAAGCACAAGCCGATCTATGCGCCCCACGTGGACACCGGCGATTTCGTCATCATCATCAACGCGGACAAGGTGCACCTGTCCGGTAACAAGCGGACCCAGAAGATGGCGTACCGCCACTCCGGCTACCCGGGTGGTCTGCGCTCCGTCCGCTACGACGACCTGCTGGCGAACAACCCCGAGAAGGCCGTCGAGAAGGCCGTCAAGGGCATGCTCCCCAAGAACTCCCTGGGCCGTCAGATGCTCTCGAAGCTGAAGGTCTACAAGGGTGACCAGCACCCGCACGCTGCCCAGCAGCCGGTGCCTTTTGAGATCACCCAGGTCGCGCAGTAAGTCCGGCCACCCCCTAAGACTGAAGAGAATCTGAGGAGAATCGTGGCCGAGACCACTGCCGAGCAGCCGCTCGAAGAGCTTGACATCGACAGCTACACCACCGAGACCGATGTCCCGGTGGAGGGTGAGTACACCTCCGAGTCCCTCGCGTCCCGCTTCGGCGAGCCCCAGCCGGCCGCCGGCCTGGGCCGTCGCAAGAACGCCATCGCCCGCGTCCGGATCGTTCCGGGCTCCGGAAAGTGGAAGATCAACGGTCGCACCCTCGAGGACTACTTCCCGAACAAGGTGCACCAGCAGGAAGTCAACGAGCCCTTCAAGGTGCTCGAGCTGGACGGCCGCTACGACGTCATCGCCCGCATCGCGGGTGGCGGCGTCTCCGGTCAGGCCGGTGCGCTCCGTCTCGGTGTCGCCCGTGCGCTGAACGAGGCGGACGTCGACAACAACCGCGGCCCGCTGAAGAAGGCCGGCTTCCTGCGCCGCGACGACCGCGCGGTCGAGCGGAAGAAGGCCGGTCTGAAGAAGGCCCGCAAGGCCCCGCAGTACAGCAAGCGCTGATCGCTGCAGGCGTCTACGCCTGCAGCGCGCACGCATCGCCCCGGCAGCACGCTCTGTGCCGCCGGGGCGGTTCGTTTACGGGGAGTGGTGCTTATCCCCGGCTTATGGAGTTCGGCTTGTGGAGCTTATGGAGCAATCCCGACGGTCTCGGTACGGGCGCGGGTGATAAGCCTGAAGACAGGTCCGGGGAGTGTACGTAGCCCGTCCCTGTCTGGACACTCGGCATGAGCCGCACAATCGCAGCAACGTTCGGAGGACGACACAGTGGGACGACTCTTCGGTACGGACGGCGTACGCGGTGTCGCCAACGCGGATTTGACGGCCGAGATGGCGCTCGGTCTGTCCGTGGCAGCGGCACACGTACTGGCCGAGGCGGGTACGTTCGAGGGCCACAAGCCGAAGGCGGTGGTCGGACGGGATCCGCGTGCGTCCGGGGAGTTCCTGGAAGCCGCCGTGGTCGCCGGGCTCGCCAGCGCGGGCGTGGACGTGCTGCGTGTCGGAGTGCTGCCCACCCCGGCCGTCGCGTATCTGACCGGTGCGCTCGGCGCCGACCTGGGCGTGATGCTCTCCGCGAGCCACAACGCCATGCCCGACAACGGGATCAAGTTCTTCGCCCGCGGTGGCCACAAGCTGGCCGACGACCTCGAGGACAAGATCGAGACCGTCTACGAGGAGCACCGCACCGGCGCTCCCTGGGACCGGCCCACGGGCGCCGGGGTCGGACGTGTGACGTCCTACGGCGAGGGCCTCGACCAGTACGTGGGCCACCTTCTCGACGTCCTGCCGAACCGCATCGAAGGGCTCAAGATCATCCTTGACGAGGCCCACGGCGCCGCCGCCCGGGTCTCCCCTGAGGCGTTCACCCGGGCGGGCGCCGAGATCGTCACGATCGGCGCGGAGCCCGACGGCCTCAACATCAACGCCGGGTGCGGCTCGACCCACCTGGACAAGCTCAAGGCCGCCGTCGTCGAGCACGGCGCCGATCTCGGTATCGCGCACGACGGCGACGCCGACCGCTGCCTCGCCGTTGACCACACGGGCGAGGAGGTGGACGGCGACCAGATCCTGGCCGTACTCGCGCTGGCGATGCGGGAGCGTTCCGCACTGCGCTCCGGCACCGTCGTCGCGACGGTCATGTCGAATCTGGGCTTCAAGCTGGCCATGGAGCGCGAGGGCATCCATCTGGTGCAGACCGCGGTCGGTGACCGGTACGTGCTGGAGGAGATGAAGGAGAAGGGCTACGCGCTCGGCGGCGAGCAGTCCGGGCACGTCATCATCCTCGACCACGCCACCACCGGTGACGGCACGCTGACCGGCCTGCTGCTGGCCGCGCGGGTGGCGCAGACCGGCCGCACGCTCAAGGACCTCGCCTCGGTGATGGAGCGGCTGCCGCAGGTCCTCGTGAACGTCCCCGACGTCGACAGGTCCCGTGTCGGCACGTCCGCCGACGTCGCCACCGCCGTCACCGAGGCCGAGCGGGAGCTGGGGGCGACCGGGCGGGTGCTGCTGCGTCCGTCGGGCACCGAGCCGCTGGTACGGGTCATGGTGGAGGCCGCCGACATCGACCAGGCGCGGTCCGTGGCCGGCCGCCTCGCGGACGCGGTGAAGTCGGCGCTCGGCTGACACCCCTCCGACCAGGAGATACGTTCATGCCACCGGCCCGGAAGTGATTCCGGGCCGGTGGCATGAAGCGGCGGGCGAGCGCGGTCCCGAAGGACCGGCGGGTGTGTCACAGCTTGCGCAGGCTCAGCCGCTGCACCTTGTGGTCCGGGCCCTTGCGCACCACCAGGGTGGCGCGGCCGCGGGTCGGCGCGATGTTCTCCACGAGGTTCGGCTTGTTGATCGTCCGCCACATCGTGCGGGCGTAGTCGAGGGCCTCCTCCTCGGCCACCTGCGTGTACTTGCGGAAGTACGACGAGGGGTCCTGGAAGGCGGTCTGGCGGAGCTTGCGGAAGCGGTTGAGGTACCAGCGTTCGATGTCCTCGGTGCGGGCGTCGACGTACACGCTGAAGTCGAAGTAGTCGGCGAGGCCCACCCGGGTACGGCCGTCCTTGCCCGGCAGGGCCGGCTGGAGCACGTTGAGGCCCTCGACGATGAGGATGTCCGGACGGCGGACGGTGAGCGTGCGACCGGGCACGATGTCGTAGATCAGGTGCGAGTAGACGGGGGCCGTCACCTCGTCCTTGCCGGCCTTGATGTCGGCGACGAATCGGGTCAGCGCACGGCGGTCGTACGACTCGGGGAAGCCCTTGCGCGCCATCAGCCCGCGGGCCTTGAGTTCCTCGGTGGGCAGCAGGAAGCCGTCGGTGGTCACCCGCTCCACCCGCGGGTGCTCGGGCCAGCGGGACAGCAGGGCCTGCAGCAGACGGGCGACGGTCGACTTGCCGACCGCCACGGAGCCGGCGACACCTATCACGAACGGCGTGCCGGACTGGGAGCCCTGCTCGCCGAGGAAGGTGTTCAGGGCCCCGCGCAGGCCGTCGGTGGCGCCGACGTAGAGGTTGAGCAGCCGCGACAGCGGGAGGTAGACGTCCCGCACCTCGTCGAGGTCGATCACGTCGCCGAGACCGCGCAGCTTCTCGACCTCCTCGGCGGTCAGCGGCAGCGGCGTCTTGTCGCGCAGCGCGCTCCACTCGGCACGGGTGAGGTCGACGTAGGGAGTCGCCTCCGGCTTGGGCCGGTGGGCGCTCCGGGGCATCGAAGAGACCGGAGAGATCACAGTCCATTGTTAACGGAGTTCGAACCGGACGGTGGGTGGGGTGCGTCACGTCCGCCTGGCGCGGACATGCCGAGGGGGTCGCCGATTTCGCCCGCCCTCACGTCCGTTGGCCGATCCATCCGGTCCTCGGTGCCTTCGCGGACCGGGTGACCCGGATGGCCCCGTCGCGCACCGGGGCCGGATGGCGGGCCCGTCGACGGTGTCGCGACGGGCCGTGCCGGCCGAGGTGCTCACAGGCGCTTGCCCTCGGGCGGGCCACCGGCGGTGTCCATCGCGTCGTGGCGCGCCCGGATGCGCGCGATGACGCGTTCCTGTCCGAGCCTCCTGGCCCGGCGGAGTGTGGCCTCGGCGGCGAACAGGGGGATCCAGAGCAACCAGCCCCACAGGCTGAAGTCCTGCACCCCGCTCCACACCAGGGCCTTGTTCAGGCCGAACGACATGACGAACGTCAGTACGTACGCTTCGACCCGGTGGGCGAGGAGGAAACGCAGCGGCGCGTTCCGGGCTCCCTGCAGCAACTCGACCGCCGCGGCCACTTCTGCGGCCCGCAGGTCCTCCCCGCCGTCCCCGTCGGACTCGCCCCGGGCGGCCCGCCGCAATGCATCGGTGACGAGCACGCTCTGCTCCGCGAGCGCGGCCTGTTCCGCCTGCCCCCGAACCGCGGCCGCGTTCAGGTCGTCCCAGTATCCGCGTCCGGCCCAGCCGGTCGCATCGTCGACGCGTTCGCGTGCGGCCGACCCGGGCGGGGCCAGCTCCTCGACCCTCTTCCGCAGGGCCACCGCACGACGCGCCCGCTCGGGGAACTCGAAGGAGTCCGAGCGAAGGCACAGTTCCAGGTAGGACACCAGGAGTCCGAGGTCGTCCGGTGCCAGTGCAAGGCCCTTGCGGTACGCGGCTTCCGCCTCGCGGTCGTGGTCGTCGTCGTCCTCCGCGGCGTGCGCTTGGCCGAGCCAGCGAAGGAGAACCGGATCCGGCCCGCACTCCTCGAGCCCTTCCTCCGCCGCCGATCTCACCGCCGCATGGCCACCCACCGCGAAAAGCTCCGAGCACCGCTGCACATATTGCTGCCGTTCCACGTCCCCACCCCGGTCGTCCGAGTGAGCACTTTCCGACGCGCCCGCTGCCGCTGTCAATCACTGGTTGATCACGAGTACCGGGTGAACCATGTGTGCTTCGGTGCGCGGGCGTTCGTACGCCAGTGGGAATTTCCGATTTCGGGCACGCTTCGAGAGGTCGGGACGTCCTCCGGACCGTAGGCTGCGGCACATGTGCGGAATTGTGGGATACGTGGGGCCGCAGTCGGCGCTCGATGTGGTCGTGGCGGGATTGAAGCGGCTGGAGTACCGGGGATACGACTCGGCGGGCGTCGCCGTGCTCGCGGACGGGGGCCTGGCCGCCGCCAAGAAGGCCGGCAAGCTGGTCAACCTGGAGAAGGAGCTGGTGGATCGGCCGCTGCCGGCCGGCACCACGGGCCTCGGGCACACCCGTTGGGCCACCCATGGCGCCCCGACCGACGCCAACGCGCATCCGCATCTCGACAACGCGGGCCGCGTCGCCGTCGTCCACAACGGGATCATCGAGAACTTCGCGCTCCTGCGGGCCGAGCTGGCGGAGCGGGGCCACGCGCTCGCCTCCGACACGGACACCGAGGTCGTCGCCCATCTGCTCGCCGAGGAGTTCTCGGTGACGGCGGACCTGGCGGAGGCGATGCGGCTGGTGTGCCGACGGCTGGACGGCGCGTTCACTCTGGTGGCGGTGCACGCCGACGAGCCGGACGTGGTCGTCGGCGCCCGGCGGAACTCCCCGCTGGTGGTGGGCGTCGGTGAGGGCGAGGCGTTCCTCGCCTCGGACGTGGCGGCGTTCATCGCCCACACCCGGTCGGCGATCGAGCTGGGCCAGGACCAGGTGGTCGAACTGCGCCGGAACGGCGTCACGGTCACCGGCTTCGACGGCCACCCCGCCGACGTCCGCTCCTATCACGTGGATTGGGACGCCTCGGCCGCCGAGAAGGGCGGCTACGACTACTTCATGCTCAAGGAGATCGCCGAGCAGCCCAAGGCGGTCGCCGACACCCTGCTCGGCCGTATCGACGCCGCCGGCTCGCTGCGCCTGGACGAACTGCGGATCTCGGCCGCCGAGCTGCGCGAGGTCGACAAGATCGTGGTCGTGGCGTGCGGCACGGCCTTCCACGCCGGGATGATCGCCAAGTACGCCATCGAGCACTGGACACGCATTCCGTGCGAGGTCGAGCTGGCCAGCGAGTTCCGCTACCGGGACCCCATCCTCGACCCGCGCACGCTGGTCATCGCCATCTCCCAGTCCGGCGAGACCATGGACACGCTGATGGCCCTGCGGCACGCCCGTGAGCAGGGCTCCAAGGTGCTGGCCATCTGCAACACCAACGGGTCGACGATTCCCCGGGAGTCGGACGCCGTGCTGTACACGCATGCCGGCCCGGAGGTCGCGGTCGCCTCGACCAAGGCGTTCCTGACCCAGCTCGTCGCCTGCTATCTGGTGGCCCTCTACCTGGGGCAGGTGCGCGGCACCAAGTGGGGCGACGAGATCCATGTCGTCATCCGCGACCTGTCGCAGATCTCCCGCGAGGTCGAGCGGGTGCTCGAGACCATGGAGCCGGTACGCAAGCTCGCGCGCTCGCTCGCCGACAAGAACACCGTGCTCTTCCTGGGCCGGCACGTCGGCTATCCGGTGGCCCTGGAAGGCGCCCTCAAGCTCAAGGAGTTGGCGTACATGCACGCCGAGGGCTTCGCGGCGGGCGAGTTGAAGCACGGGCCGATCGCGCTGATCGAGGAGGACCTGCCGGTCGTCGTGGTCGCGCCGTCGCCCCGCGGGCGCTCGGTTCTGCACGACAAGATCGTCTCCAATATCCAGGAGATCCGCGCGAGGGGTGCGCGCACCATCGTGATCGCGGAGGAGGGCGACGAGACGGTGGCCCCGTACGCGGACCATCTGATCCGCATCCCCGCGACGCCGACCCTGCTGCAGCCGTTGGTCGCGACGGTGCCCCTCCAGGTCTTCGCCTGCGAACTGGCGACGGCCCGGGGCAACGAGGTGGACCAGCCGCGGAACCTGGCGAAGTCGGTGACGGTGGAATGAGCCCTCGGGGCCTGTGAACCCGACTCGGACGCCCCGGCCGGGGCGTCCGAGTTGTGCACGGGGTGGGGGGCGGACTGCCCAGCGGTACCGGCCGACGGCCTGTTCGCCGGGGCGGGAGGTTCCGGGCCCTGCTGAGCCGGCACCCCCGGCGTTCCGAACAGCCGTGCGCCGACCGGTTGCCGCAGGCCGACGGCCGGTCGTGACGGACGCGTCGTCGGAGACCGGGGAGCGGAGGCGGGCCGCCGTAGGGTGCTCCGTATGAGCATCATCGGGGTCGGCATCGACGTGGCCGAGATCGACCGGTTCGCGGCGTCGTTGAGGCGCACGCCGGGTCTGGCCGAACGCCTCTTCCTGCACCAGGAGTTGCTGCTGCCGAACGGGGAGCGGCGCGGTGTCGCGTCCCTGGCCGCACGGTTCGCGGCCAAGGAGGCGGTGGCCAAGGCCCTGGGCGCGCCTGCCGGGCTGCACTGGACCGACGCCGAGGTCTACGTCGAGGACAGCGGCCAGCCGAGGCTGCGGGTGACGGGCACGGTCGCGGTCCGCGCCGCCGAACTCGGCGTGAAGTCCTGGCACGTGTCGCTCAGTCATGACGCGGGCGTGGCGTCGGCGGTCGTCGTGGCGGAGGGGTAGGTCCGGCCCCGACCGGCGGTCGTGAGGGAGACTCGACGGCATGCGTACTGCGTACAGCGTGGAGACGGTGAGGGCGGCCGAGCGTTCGCTCATGGCACGGCTTGCGGAGGGTGCGCTG
The DNA here is from genome assembly GCF_051553595.1 of Streptomyces sp. HUAS TT11. Taxonomy (NCBI): domain Bacteria; kingdom Bacillati; phylum Actinomycetota; class Actinomycetes; order Kitasatosporales; family Streptomycetaceae; genus Streptomyces; species Streptomyces sp. HUAS TT11. The sequence goes on along the minus strand of NZ_CP196184.1, from coordinate 3,936,960 downwards.
ATGCAGCGTGCCGCCGCCGGACTGGCCGCGGCCTGCGCCCAGTTGCTGCGACGGGTGTACGGCAGCCGGGTGGTGCTGCTGGTGGGCAGCGGGGACAACGGCGGTGACGCCCTGTACGCCGGGGCGCGGCTGGCCCGGCGCGGAGCGGGCGTCACGGCGGTGCTGCTCGCGCCGGAACGGACCCATCAGGGCGGGCTCGCGGCCCTGCGGGCGGCGGGCGGCACGGTCGTGCCGGGCGGCCCCGAGTCCGTGGACGCGGCCGAGGAGCCGATCAGGCGTGCCGACCTCGTGGTCGACGGAATCGTCGGGATCGGCGGCAAGGGCGGCCTGCGGCCGGACGCCGCGCGGCTCGCCGCGTTCGTCGGGCAGTCGCGGGCGGCCGTCGTCGCCGTCGACCTGCCGAGCGGGGTGGAGGCGGACACCGGCGAGGTGCTCGGCCCGGCCGTACGGGCCGATCTGACCGTGACCTTCGGCACCCACAAGCCGGCCCTGCTCATCGACCCGGCCCGGGAGTACGCCGGTTCCGTACGCCTCGTGGACATCGGGCTCGACCTGCCCGGGCAGGCCGAACTCGAGGCGCTGCAGCACGCGGACGTGGCGGCGCTGCTGCCCCTGCCGCAGGCCGAGAGCGACAAGTACCGGCGCGGGGTGGTCGGCATCGCCGCCGGATCCGCGCGCTACCCCGGGGCGGCCGTGCTCGCGGTGTCGGGCGCGCTGCGGGGCGGGGCGGGGGCCGTGCGGTACGTGGGGCCCGCCGGGGCAGCGGTGATCGCTCGCTTCCCCGAGACGCTGGTCTCCGACACCGGGCCCGCGAAGGCGGGGCGGGTGCAGGCGTGGGTCGTGGGGCCGGGCGTCGGGGACGACGCGGCGACCGTGGCGGAGGTGCTGGCCGCGGACGTGCCCGTGCTCGTCGACGCCGACGGGTTGCGGCTGGCCGACCGGGACACCGTCCGGGGGCGCGGCGCGCCCACCCTGATGACCCCGCACGCGGGGGAGGCCGCCGCACTGCTCGGGGTGTCGCGCGAGGAGGTCGAGGGAGCCCGGCTCGCGGCGGTACGGGAACTGGCGGCGCGTTACCGGGCGACCGTGCTGCTCAAGGGTTCCACCACGCTGGTGGCGGACGCCGGGGGCGGGCCCGTCCTGGTGAACGCCACGGGCACGCCCTGGCTCGCCACCGCCGGGAGCGGGGACGTGCTGTCCGGGTTGTCCGGTTCACTGCTCGCATCGGGTCTTTCCGCCCGGGACGCGGCCGGCGTGGCGGCGTATCTGCACGGTCTCGCGGGCCGGTACGCGGCGGACGGCGCACCTGCCGGGGCACACGACGTGGCGAACGCCGTCGCGGAGGCCTGGCGGGACGTACGGGGCTGATCGGCCGCCCGAGCAGCCCCGGGCGACCGCCCCGCCCGCGGGACGTCACCGCCGTGGCGGACGGCACGCGCCGCACCGGCGTCGAAGAGGCGGGGGAGCCCTCTGAGAGACTGGGGCGCGATGACAAGTACTGAGACGGCACCTCTGCGCGCCCGTGCCGAGATCGACCTGGCGGCTCTGCGGGCGAACGTCCGTGCCCTGCGCGCCCTCGCTCCCCGCGCCGCCCTGATGGCCGTGGTGAAGTCGGACGCGTACGGCCACGGAGCGGTGCCGTGCGCCCGCGCTGCCCTCGAAGCCGGTGCCGAGTGGCTCGGCACGGCCACGCCCGAGGAGGCGTTCGCGCTGCGCGAGGCGGGCCTGCACGGGCGTGTCCTGTGCTGGCTCTGGACCCCGGGCGGGCCCTGGCGCCGCGCGATCGAGTCCGACGTCGACGTGTCCGTGAGCGATCTGTGGGCCCTGGAGGAGGTGCGCGAGGCCGCGGCCGCCGCCGGCAAGCCCGCCCGCGTCCACCTCAAGGCCGACACCGGTCTCGGGCGGGCCGGCTGCCAGCCCGCGGACTGGCCGGAACTCGTCGCCGAAGCCCTGCGGGCCCAGGAGGACGGCCTGGTCGGGGTCGTCGGCCTGTGGTCGCACTTCGCCTGCGCCGACGAGCCGGGACATCCCTCGGTCGCGTCCCAACTCGGCCGCTTCCGCGAGATGGTGGCGTACGCCGAGGAGCAGGGCGTACGGCCCGAGGTGCGCCACATCGCCAACTCGCCGGCCGCGCTGACCCTGCCCGAGGCCCATTTCGACCTCGTCCGGACCGGCATCGCCGTCTACGGCCTGTCGCCCAGCCCGGAACTCGGCACCCCGGCGGACCTCGGACTGCACCCGGTGATGACGCTGAAGGCCTCGCTCGCCCTGGTGAAGCAGGTCCCCGGCGGTCACGGCGTCAGTTACGGGCACCAGTACACGACCCCCGGCGCCACGACCCTCGGCCTGATCCCCGTCGGCTACGCGGACGGCGTCCCGCGACACGCCTCCGGCAGCGGCCCGGTCCTGGTCGACGGCAAGCTGCGGACGGTCGCGGGCCGGATCGCCATGGACCAGTTCGTGGTGGACCTGGGCGGCGACGAACCGGCGCCCGGTACGCAGGCGGTCCTCTTCGGCTCCGGCGAGCACGGCGAGCCCACCGCCGAGGACTGGGCGCAGGCGGCCGGAACCATCGCTTACGAAATCGTGACCCGGATCGGATCCCGAGTTCCCCGCGTCTACGTGAATGTGAATGCGGAACAAGATGGGTAACCCACACGGGTGAGGGCGGGTAGCGGAAGGCCGGACGGGCGGAGCAGCCTCCGGCGGGGAGGAAGCAGGTCGTGAGCGAGAGCAGTGCCGAGGTTGTGGAGGCCGTCACCGGTGCCACGGCCTCCGCCGGCGGGAGCTGGCGCATAGCCGGTATCGCCGGCGCCGCGATAGGCGTGGTGGCCGCGGGCGCCGCCGCCGGCGTCGCCATAGAGCGGATGACGGTCGGCCGCGGCATGCGCCGCAAGGCCCGGCTCGCCCTCGACTCGACGGGACCGTACGGCACCCTGCGCGGTGTCCCCGGCAAGGCCTCCGCGGACGACGGCACCGCGCTGTACTACGAGATCGACGACATCGAGCCGGAGGGCGCAGCGGTCCCGCGCCGCCGCCGGCTCTTCGGGCGCAAGGCGCCGGCACCGGTCACCGTCGTCTTCAGCCACGGCTACTGCCTCAACCAGGATTCCTGGCACTTCCAGCGGGCCGCGCTGCGCGGTGTCGTCCGCACCGTGCACTGGGACCAGCGCAGCCACGGCCGCTCCGCCCGCGGCATGGCCCAGGCCGAGGGCACGCCGGTCACCATCGACCAGCTCGGCCGCGATCTCAAGGCCGTGATAGACGCGGCCGCGCCCGAGGGCCCCCTGGTGCTCGTCGGCCACTCCATGGGCGGCATGACGGTCATGGCGCTCGCCGACCAGTACCCGGAACTGATCCGCGACCGTGTCGTCGGCGTCGCGCTCGTCGGTACGTCGTCCGGACGGCTCGGCGAGGTCAACTTCGGACTGCCCGTCGCGGGCGTCAACGCCGTGCGCCGCATCCTCCCCGGTGTGCTGAAGGCGCTGGGCCAGCAGGCCGAGCTGGTGGAGAGGGGCCGCCGGGCGACGGCCGACCTGTTCGCCGGGATCATCAAGCGGTACTCGTTCGCGTCCCGCGACGTCGATCCGGCCGTCGCGCGGTTCGCGGAGCGGATGATCGAGGGCACCCCGATCGATGTGGTCGCCGAGTTCTATCCGGCCTTCACCGACCACGACAAGACCAAGGCGCTGGCCCGCTTCGCCGAACTGCCCGTGCTCGTCCTCGCGGGCATCCAGGACCTGGTCACACCCAGCGAGCACAGCGAGGCGATCGCCGGTCTGCTGCCGGACGCCGAACTGGTGCTCGTACCGGACGCGGGTCATCTCGTGATGCTGGAGCACCCCGAGGTGGTCACCGACCGCCTCGCCGACCTCCTGACGCGCTCGGGGGCGGTGCCGGCAGGGGCTACCGTGGGTGGCTATGGAAGCACCAGCACCGTACAGCCCGGCTGAGGCCCCGATGCCGATCGTCAGCACAGAGTTCACCGTCACCTCCCCCGAACAGATGCAGGAGCTGGGGCGCCGACTGGCCGAGCTGTTGCGCGCGGGCGACCTCGTGATGCTGAACGGCGAGCTGGGAGCGGGCAAGACCACGCTGACCCGCGGGCTCGGCGAGGGGCTCGGTGTGCGGGGTGCGGTGACCTCGCCGACCTTCGTGATCGCCCGGGTGCACCCGTCCCTCGGGGACGGCCCCCCGCTGGTCCACGTGGACGCCTACCGGCTGGGCGGCGGCCTGGACGAGATGGAGGACCTCGACCTCGACGTCTCGCTGCCGGACTCCGTCGTCGTCGTGGAGTGGGGCGAGGGCAAGGTCGAGGACCTCACGGACGACCGGCTGCACGTGGTCATCCACCGCGCCGTCGGGGACACCACCGACGAGGTGCGGCATGTGACCCTCATGGGCCTCGGCCGGCGCTGGTCGACCGTGGATCTGACGGCCCTGTCGGCCTGAGCGCCGGCACGGGGCTCCGCCCGGCTCCCCGGAGGCGGAGCCGCCCGGCCGGCGGCGGTCCTCGCGCACGACATGTATCCGCCCGGTCGCGTCCGGCGGCTCCCCCGGTGCGGTGTCCTTCGGTACCCGGCGTTCCGACAACTCGTCGGCAAGATATTGCGCCGCAGGTACCGGGCATGGTCCCATGGGAATCAGTTCGTGGTTAGGTCTACCTAACCATGCGCCCCCGCGACACCAGGAGGCGTCCATGCCGGCTTCAGAACGTGACGAGGCGCAGCCGCGCGTTGCCGCCGGAGCGGCCGGGGTGTCGATGCGGGACCTGCTGGCGGCGTGTGCCGCGGCGAAGGCGGTCTCGACACCGCCGTGCGACCCCGTGCCCCGGGCGCCGCGCACGGCCCACGAGCCCCCGGAACCGCGCAGGGCCGCATAGCCGGAGGCCGGCAGGGCGGGTCTCGCCGAGCGTGCCGCCGTTCGGTTACTTGACGACGACGACTTTCTGACCGGCTGTGGCGAACGTCCACATCGCGGTGCCGTCGGCGCGGGACTCGCGGATGCCGCCCAGCTTCTTCGAGGAGTCGGGCTTGGGCGTGCTGCCGTCGACCGCCGCGCTGAAGCCGAACACCACACCGTCGATCAGTGCGAACCGCACGATGTGCTCGACCGACTTGCCATCGGATCCGGCGCCGGCCGGGTCGCGCGAGGTCACCGCGTACGTGCCGGGCGCCGGATCCACCGTCCCCGGCATCACCGTGAAGGTGCGCCGCACCTTGTTGCCCGCGCCGACCAGCCACACCCGGTCGTCGCCGGTCGAGTACACGACCCGCTCACCGGTGCCGGAGCCGGCGGGCGGCGGCGCCGGGTTCTTCTTGTCCTGCGGCGGCTTCGACGCCGTGGCCGAGGGGGACTTCTTCACCTGGGGCTTGCCGAGCGTGTCGGGCACGTGTGCCGACGCCTGATAGGCGAGGAAACCGACCACGGCGATCGCCGCCGCGGTGAGCGCGGCCACGAATCCCGAGCTGCCCCTAGCCACCTGTGCCCACCTCTCGACCCCGCACGCGGAAGTCTCCGTCAAGCTGTGTCCGTCTCGTACGACTCACCGATTCGGTCCCGGACCGACCGCGTCGTACTGCACTGCTGTGACGGTAGCAGCAGGCACCGCGCGGACCGGCCCGGCCGTGCGCCGGGCGTCGGCGCCGTAGGCTGTTTGCGTGCTCTTGCTCGCTCTGGATACCGCCACCCCCGCCGTGACCGTCGCCCTGCACGACGGAACGTCCGTCGTCGCCTCGTCGAGCCAGGTGGACGCGCGTCGGCACGGGGAACTCCTGCTGCCCGCCGTCGACCGGGTCCTCGCCGAGGCGGGCACGCGGCTCGACTCCGTCACCGGCATCGTCGTCGGTGTCGGCCCCGGTCCGTACACCGGGCTGCGCGTCGGCCTGATGACCGCCGACACGTTCGGGCTCGCGCTCGGCGTGCCCGTGCACGGTGTGTGCACACTCGACGGCCTCGCCTACGCCTCCGATCTCACCGTGCCGTTCGTGGTGGCCACGGACGCGCGCCGCAAGGAGGTCTACTGGGCGCGTTACGACGACTCCCGCACGCGCGTCACCGAACCCGCCGTCGACCGGCCCGCGGACATCGCGGAGGCGGTCGCCGACCTGCCGGCCATCGGGGCCGGGGCGTTGCTCTATCCGGACACGTTTCCGCAGGCGCGGGAGCCCGAGCACGTCACGGCGGCCGCGCTCGCGTCCCTGGCGGTGGAGAAGCTGGCCGCGGGTGAGGAACTGCCTGCCCCCCGACCGCTGTATCTGCGCCGCCCCGACGCGCAGGTGCCCAAGAACTACAAGGTGGTCACCCCCAAGTGACCGTGCCCGTGACGCCCGCGCTGCGCGAGATGCGCTGGTGGGACATCGATGCCGTGCTGGAGCTGGAGAAGGACCTGTTCCCCGAGGACGCCTGGTCGCGGGGCATGTTCTGGTCCGAGCTCGCGCACTCGCGCGGCCCCGAGGCGACCCGGCGCTATGTCGTGGCCGTGGTGGGCGAGCGTGTGGTCGGCTACGCGGGGCTGGCCGCCCAGGGCGACCTGGGCGACATCCAGACCATCGCCGTCGCCCGCGAGCGCTGGGCCACGGGGCTCGGCGGCCGGCTCCTCACCGAGCTGCTGCGGGCCGCGACCGCGTTCGAGTGCGCCGAGGTGATGCTCGAGTGCCGGGTCGACAACGTGCGCGCCCAGAAGCTCTACGAGCGCTACGGCTTCGAACCCATCGGCTTCCGCCGCGGCTACTACCAGCCGGGGAACGTGGACGCCCTGGTGATGCGGCTCAGCACAGCGCCCGACGGCGGTTCCGCTGCGGGCAACTCCTCAGTACAAGGAACCGAGAACAATGGCTGACGAACCCCTGGTCCTGGGGATCGAGACCTCCTGCGACGAGACCGGCGTCGGCATCGTCCGCGGGAGCACCCTCCTCGCCGACGCCATCGCCTCCAGCGTCGACGAGCACGCGCGCTTCGGCGGCGTCGTGCCGGAGGTGGCCTCCCGGGCGCACCTGGAGGCCATGGTGCCGACGATCGACCGCGCCCTGAAGGAAGCGGGGGTGAGTGCGAGGGACCTGGACGGCATCGCGGTCACCGCCGGACCCGGGCTCGCGGGCGCGCTGCTGGTCGGTGTCTCGGCGGCGAAGGCGTACGCCTACGCGCTGGGCAAGCCGCTCTACGGGGTCAACCACCTCGCCTCGCACATCTGCGTGGACCAGCTGGAGCACGGCGCGCTGCCGGAGCCGACGATGGCGCTGCTGGTCAGCGGCGGGCACTCCTCGCTCCTGCTGTCCACGGACATCACCTCCGACGTGCGGCCGATGGGCGCGACCATCGACGACGCTGCGGGCGAGGCGTTCGACAAGATCGCACGCGTGCTGAACCTCGGCTTCCCGGGCGGCCCGGTCATCGACCGGTACGCTCGGGAGGGCGACCCGGAGGCGATCACGTTCCCGCGGGGTCTGACCGGTCCGCGCGACCCCGCGTACGACTTCTCCTTCTCCGGCCTGAAGACGGCCGTGGCCCGCTGGATCGAGGCCAGGCGGGCGGCGGGCGAGGAGGTGCCGGTGCGCGATGTGGCCGCCTCCTTCCAGGAGGCGGTGGTCGATGTGCTGACCCGCAAGGCCGTCCGGGCCTGCAAGGACGAGGGCGTCGACCATCTGATGATCGGCGGTGGCGTGGCGGCCAATTCGCGGCTGCGCGTGCTGGCCCAGGAGCGCTGCGAGACGGCCGGGATCCGGCTCAGGGTGCCCCGCCCCAAGCTGTGCACGGACAACGGCGCGATGGTCGCCTCGCTGGGCGCGGAGATGGTCGCCCGGGGCCGGGCGGCGTCCGACTGGGACCTGTCTGCGGACTCGTCGCTGCCGGTGACGGACCCTCATGTGCCGGGCAACGCGCACTCCCACGACCACGTCCACGAGGTGAGCAAGGAGAACCTGTACTCGTGACCGTCGCGCTGATGTGGGAGGCGCGTGCGGTCGCCGGCCGGGGCGAGGAACTGGTGTCCTGGGCGCGGGCGCAGGAGCTGACGCCCCCGCCCCTGCGCCGGGAGACGCTTCGTGCACCCCAGGACCGCGTCCTCGTCATCACCTGGTGGGACGCGGACCACGCCGCGGATCTCCCCGAACTCCCCGAACCGGACGGCCGGTTGGTCACCCGGGCGGTGCACCGCTGGCGCTTCGAGTCGGTGGCCGTGGACTGAGGCGGCAGGGCCCTCGGCCGAGCGGCCCGAGGTGCCGGGCGCCCGCACCGTATGCCGGTGGACGGCTGAGCGGGCGGTAAGAAGCGTGAGATTTTCCGAAGAATGACGCACTGGGGTCCCTGCTCCCCATAATTCGGACTTATGTTCCTGCGCGTGACTTCAGAAGACGCGCACGGGGACGGCAAGGGTGGCGAAGCGCGGCGGGGCGGTGGACGGACCCGTCTGATCAGGGCCGCGGGAGTCCTTGTCGCCTGCGGCCTCGTTCTGGCGGTGGCCGGGGCGGGTTGGGCCTACTGGCACCTCAACCAGAACATCAAGAGCGTCGACATCGACGGGGCCCTGGGCAGCGATCGGCCCTCGCCCGTGGTGACGACCCCGGCGCCCTCGGCCTCGGCTTCGGCCTCCGCCTCTCCGCTGCCCAGCGGCGTGCTGAACCTCCTGGTCCTCGGCTCCGACTCGCGCAGCGGCCGGGCGAACGCGGCACTCGGCGGCGGCGACAGCTCCGGGGCCCGCTCGGACACGGCGATGGTGGTGCACGTCGACGCGGGCCGCACCGGGGCGACGGTGGTGAGCATTCCGCGCGACACCCTGGTCACCCGCCCGTCGTGTCCACTGCCCTCGGGCGGTACGACGGCGGTGGCGTACGGCTCGATGTTCAACAGCGCGTACTCGGTGGGCGGCCCGGCCTGCGCGGTGAAGACGGTCGAGTCGATGACGGGCATCCGCATGGACCACTACCTTGAGATCGACTTCTCGGGATTCGCGAAGCTGGTGGACACGCTCGGCGGGATCACGGTCACCACCGACCAGGACATCGACGACGACAAGAGCCATCTGCATCTTCAGGCGGGCACCCACCGGCTCGACGGCGAGCAGGCCCTGGCGCTGGCCCGCACACGGCACGGCATAGGCGACGGCAGCGACCTCGGCCGCATAGGCCTGCAGCAGAAGGTGGTGAAGGCACTGCTGGAACAGATCGCGTCGACGCAGCTGCTGACCGACCCCACCGCCCTCTACCGGGTCGCGGACGCGATCACGGGCGGCCTGACCACGGACACCGGCCTGGACTCGCTGCCGGAACTGGTGCGCTTCGCCCAGAGCCTGCGGGGACTGACGTCGCAGAACATGAAGACGGTGATGATGCCGGTGGTGCCGGCCGCGTCCGATCACGATCGAGTGGTGGCCGAGGAACCATCGGCGAGCGCGCTGTGGAAGTCGCTCCGGTGACGCCTCCGGCCCGGACCTGAGCGCCGGACCTGAGCGCCGGACCTGCGGCGACGACCGCGGAAAAAGATTCCGCGAAAAAGTTCGCGGCTCGTGTCGATGCGCGCCGTCCCCGTTCGACGCAGGGGTGAGAGGCCGGGAAGGACCCGGTCGCCGTATCGAGGAGTCACCATGCCGCGTTACATGTCGCTCGTGCGCATCGACGAGACCACCGCGCCCCAGGAGGGCCCGAGCCCCGAGCTGATGGAACGCATGGGGGAGCTGATCGAGGAGGTCACCAAGGCCGGGGTGATGCTCGACACCGCCGGGCTGACGCCGACCGCCCAGGGCACCCGGGTGCGCTGGGAAGGGGGAGAGCTCTCCGTCACGGACGGTCCCTTCACCGAGTCCAAGGAGGTCATCGGCGGCTACGCGATCATGCAGTGCAAGGACATGGCCGAGGCGATCGAGTGGGCCAAGCGCTTCGTGAAGGTCCACGAGGAGTTCTGGACGGTCACCTGTGAGGTGCGGGAGATCGTCCAGGGCTGAGCTCCCTTGGCGCTCGTCCGCCGGTGGGTGTTGCATGGTGGGCTGTGGAACATCAGCCCACCCGCTCCCCGGCCGCGGGCGACCCCTCCCGCGTGATCGAGACCGTCTTCCGGATGGAGTCGCCGCGCGTCATCGCCGGTGTCGCCCGGATCGTGCGCGATGTGGCCATCGCCGAGGAGCTGGCGCAGGACGCACTGGTGGCCGCCCTGGAGCGGTGGCCGCGCGACGGCGTGCCCGACAACCCCGGCGCCTGGCTGATGGCCACGGCCAAGCACCGCGCGATCGACCTCGTGCGCCGCCGGGAGCGGTATGCGCGCAAGCTGGCGGAGGTCGGCCGGGACCTGGAGGCTACGCCGTACCACGTCGACGAGCCGGCCGATCCGGACGACATCGACGACGATCTGCTGCGGCTCGTCTTCACGGCCTGCCACCCCGTCCTGTCCGCCGAGTCCCGCATCGCGCTCACCCTGCGTCTGCTCGGCGGACTGACCACGGCCGAGATCGCCCGTGCGTTCCTCGTTCCGGAGACCACCGTCGCCCAGCGCATCGTGCGGGCCAAGCGCACCCTCGCGGCGAAGGGCGTCGCCTTCGAGGTGCCCTACGGGCCCGAGCGGGACGCGCGGCTCGGATCGGTGCTCGAGGTCATCTATCTGATCTTCAACGAGGGGTATGCGGCCACCGCGGGTGACGATCTGCTGCGCCCCGCCCTGTGCGAGGACGCGCTGCGGCTGGCCCGTGTGCTCGCCGAGTTGATGCCCAAGGAGCCCGAAGTGCACGGGCTCGCCTCGCTGCTGGAGTTCCAGGCGTCCCGCTCGGCCGCCCGCACCGGACCGAACGGCGAGCCGGTGCTGCTCGGGGACCAGAACAGGACCCGCTGGAACCGCCTGCTCATCGCCCGCGGTGTGACCGCGCTCGGCCGCGCCGACGCGGTCGCCACCGGGGCCCCCGGCCCGTACGCCCTCCAGGCCGCGATCGCCGCGTGCCACGCCCATGCGCACCGGTACGAGGACACGGACTGGGCGCGCATCGTCGCCCTCTACGGTCTGCTGGCCGCCCGGTCGCCGTCGCCCGTCGTCGAGTTGAACCGTGCGGTCGCCGTCTCGATGGCCGAGGGGCCGGGTCCGGCCCTGGAGATCGTCGACCGTCTGGCGGGCGAACCCGCCCTGCGCGGCTACCACCTGCTGCCGAGTGTCCGCGGCGATCTGCTGGCCCGGCTGGGGCGCACGGCACAGGCCCGTGGGGAGTTCGAGCGCGCCGCCTCGCTCGCCCGCAACGAGCGGGAGCGGGAACTGCTCCGGGCGCGTGCGCAGGACTGCCGCTGAACCCTAGGCCGGGTGCCCGAGCAGCATCGTCGGCGCACCGGCCACCCGGGTCAGGAACACGGTCACGGCGTTCGGCCCGTGCGGTCTGGGCAGGACCTTCCGCCGCAGCTCCTCCGGCTCGACCGCCGAGCCGCGCTTCTTGACGGTCAGGACCCCGACCTCCCGCTCCCGCAGCAGCGCCTTCAGCCTCTTCACGTTGAACGGGAGCCGGTCGGTGATCTCGTACGCGGTGGCGTAGGGCGAGTCGCGGTGCTCGTCCGCCGTCACATACGCGATCGTCTCGTCGAGCAGACCGCCGTCGAGTTCCTCCGCCACCTCCGCGACCAGGTGCGCGCGGATCGCGGCGCCGTCCGGCTCGTAGAGGTAGCGGCCGGGCGCGCGCACGGGCGGGTCGGGCAGCGCGCGGCCGCGCAGCACACGCGGGCCGGGCAGCAGGGTGGCGCGTACGAGCCCCGGCTGCGTGCCGAACCAGAGCACGGCCTCCTTCACATCGCCGCCGTCCGAGATCCATTCGGCCTCCGCGGCGGTGGGCACCGCCTCGTGCGGGATGCCCGGTGCGACCTTCAGGGCCGCGTGCGGGGCCGTCAGGGCCGTCGCCACGGCCCAGGACAGCGGGGGCGAGTACGCCTCGGGATCGAAGATCCGGCCGCGCCCGCCGCGCCGCGCCGGATCGACGAAGACGGCGTCGTAGGCGGACACGTCCACGTCCGTGACGTCCGCCTCGCGCACCTCGATCAGTGCGGACAGGCCCAGCGCCTCGGCGTTCGCCCGCGCCGCCGCGGCCGTCAGCGGGTCCCGGTCCACGGCGAGGACCCGGATGCCGGCCCGGGCGAACGCGATCGCGTCGCCGCCGATGCCGCAGCACAGATCGGCGACCGAGGTCGCGCCGAGTTCCCGCAGCCGGCCCGCGCGGTGGGCCGCGACGGCGGCCCTGGTGGACTGCTCGACCCCGTTCGCCGTGAAGAACATCCGCCCCGCGTCCTCGGGGCCGAACTTCGCCGCCGCCCGTTCGCGCAGCCGCGCCTGTGCGAGGGCCGCCGAGACCAGGTCGGCGGGGTGTGCGCGGCGCAACCGGGTGGCGACGGCCAGTTCCTGCGCCGGAGCGGTGCCGCGCACCTCGTCCAGGAGAGCACGGCCCTCGGGGGTGAGCAGGGAGGCGAAGGAGAGGTCGTTCACCCGGTCATTGTCGACCAGTCGGTGGACCGCGTGCGTCCGGCCGCGGTGTCGGCCGGACGGGGGCGCCGGTCGCTGGAAGGATCCGACACCATGTGGCTCGTACGACAAAACGACGAAAAGTGGGCCAGGTGTCCCTTGCGGCGTGCTGTTCCGGCGGTGAAGCGCGCGGGCAGGAGTACGGCGGGCGTTCACGTGCCGCAACGGTTCCCGCGCAAGGCCACGGACGGGGGGTTCGCGGGGGCGGGCGCGGAGGTCCGTCCGTGAGGGCACGGCCGTGGCCGCGGGCCCTGCTCGCCGGGACGCTCGCCGCCGTGCTGCTGTCCGGCTGCGCCCAGTCCGTCGACCCGATCGAACGGCTGGGCAAGAAGGCGGCGCAGAAGGTGCAGCGTTCGGATCGGGCGTACCGCCGCTGGGGTCTGAGCGCTCCGCTCGCCCCCGCGCCCCGGCCGGCCCGGCCCGCGGGCGGCCCGGTCCGAACGGGAGGCGGGCTGCCACCGGTCCTCGATCGCGTCCCCACCCATGACAGGGTCGTCTTCCTGACGTACGACGAGGACGTCGAGGCCGACCCCCGGTTCGTGGACATGGTCCGTGAACTGCGGCTCCCGGTCAGCGTGTTCCTCACGGCCGACGGCGCCGGGCCGAAGGGTGCGGATGCCGCGCGCCTGCGGGCGGCCGGTGCGGCCGTCCAGAACCACGCCCTGGGCCACGCCGTGCTGCGCGGCCGCCCCTACGGCGAACAGCACGCCGAGATCTGCGGACAGCGGGACCGGCTGACGGCGCGCCCGGGCCCGGGCCCCCGGCTGCTCCGCCCACCGCACGGCGTCTACGACCGCACCACCCTCCGCGCGGCGGCGGACTGCGGCGTCACGGCGGTGGTCCTGTGGCGCCCCGTACCGGAACGGTTCGGCGTCGGCGCACCCCTGCACCCGGGCGACATCGTCCGCCCGTGTGGGACCGGCCGCCCACTCGCCTCCCCGACCGCGGAGACGGCCCGCCTCCTGCGCCGCATCCAGGCGAGCGGGTTCACGGTGGCCCGCCTGGAGGACTACCTGTAGCGCGGGCCGGGGAACGGGGTGCGGAACGATCCCCGGGTCAGCCCGTATTCCGCGCCGCGCCGCGGCCGACTGGCACTCCGCTTGACCGAGTGCTAATCGCGGTCATAGTCTCGGCTCTGGCACTCGGCAGTGACGAGTGCCAACAAAGCGACGGGCAGGTCCGGCACCCGCGACGACGGATCCACCTGGTCGCCACCTCAGACAGTTAACCCCGTGAGATCTCCGAAGGGGGAGGTCGGATCGTGACGACCACCAGCTCCAAGGTTGCCATCAAGCCGCTCGAGGACCGCATCGTGGTCCAGCCGCTGGATGCTGAGCAAACCACCGCCTCTGGCCTGGTCATTCCGGACACCGCCAAGGAGAAGCCCCAGGAGGGCGTCGTCCTGGCCGTGGGCCCGGGCCGCTTCGAGAACGGCGAGCGTCTTCCGCTCGACGTGAAGACCGGCGACATCGTGCTGTACAGCAAGTACGGCGGCACCGAGGTGAAGTACAACGGCGAGGAGTACCTCGTCCTCTCGGCTCGCGACGTGCTCGCGATCATCGAGAAGTAATTCACCGAAGCAGATTGCTCTGAACTGCGCCCCTGGCCCCCCGCGACCGATCAGCCGGGCGCCGGGGGCGCGGTTCGTTCTTCACCGTGATGACGGCTGTTCCCCGAGGGCTGCCGGGCATCGCATCCGAGAGGACTGAAACGCTCCATGGCGAAGATCCTGAAGTTCGACGAGGACGCCCGTCGCGCTCTCGAGCGCGGCGTCAACAAGCTTGCCGACACGGTCAAGGTGACGATCGGTCCCAAGGGCCGGAACGTCGTGATCGACAAGAAGTTCGGCGCGCCCACCATCACCAACGACGGTGTCACCATCGCCCGTGAGGTCGAGATCGAGGACCCGTACGAGAACCTCGGCGCCCAGCTGGTGAAGGAGGTGGCGACCAAGACCAACGACATCGCGGGTGACGGTACGACCACCGCCACCGTGCTCGCCCAGGCGCTGGTGCGCGAGGGCCTGAAGAACGTCGCCGCGGGTGCCTCCCCGGCCTCCCTGAAGAAGGGCATCGACGCGGCCGTCGCCGCGGTCTCCGAGGACCTCCTCGCCACCGCCCGCCCGATCGACGAGAAGTCCGACATCGCCGCCGTCGCCGCGCTGTCCGCCCAGGACCAGCAGGTCGGCGAGCTCATCGCCGAGGCGATGGACAAGGTCGGCAAGGACGGTGTCATCACCGTCGAGGAGTCCAACACCTTCGGTCTCGAGCTGGACTTCACCGAGGGCATGGCGTTCGACAAGGGCTACCTGTCGCCGTACTTCGTGACGGACCAGGAGCGCATGGAGGCCGTCCTCGACGACCCCTACATCCTCATCAACCAGGGCAAGGTCTCCTCGATCGCGGACCTGCTGCCGCTGCTGGAGAAGGTCATCCAGGCCGGCTCCTCCAAGCCGCTGCTGATCATCGCCGAGGACGTCGAGGGCGAGGCTCTGTCCACGCTCGTCGTGAACAAGATCCGCGGCACCTTCAACGCCGTCGCGGTGAAGGCCCCCGGCTTCGGCGACCGCCGCAAGGCGATGCTGGAGGACATGGCCGTCCTCACCGGCGCCACGGTCATCTCCGAGGAGGTCGGCCTCAAGCTCGACCAGGTCGGCCTGGACGTGCTGGGCTCCGCCCGCCGCGTGACGGTCACCAAGGACGACACGACCATCGTCGACGGCGGTGGCAAGTCCGGTGACGTCACCGGCCGTATCGCCCAGATCAAGGCCGAGATCGAGAACACCGACTCCGACTGGGACCGCGAGAAGCTCCAGGAGCGTCTTGCCAAGCTGGCCGGCGGCGTGTGCGTGATCAAGGTCGGCGCCGCCACCGAGGTGGAGCTGAAGGAGAAGAAGCACCGTCTGGAGGACGCCATCTCCGCGACCCGCGCCGCGGTCGAGGAGGGCATCGTCTCCGGTGGTGGCTCCGCTCTGGTCCACGCCTCCAAGGTGCTGGACGGCGGCCTCGGCAAGCAGGGCGACGAGGCGACCGGTGTCGCCATCGTCCGCCGCGCGGTCGTCGAGCCGCTGCGCTGGATCGCCGAGAACGCCGGCCTCGAGGGCTACGTCATCGCCTCCAAGGTCGCCGAGCTCGAGAAGGGCCAGGGCTACAACGCCGCCACCGGCGAGTACGGCGACCTGATCAAGGCCGGTGTCATCGACCCGGTCAAGGTCACCCGCTCCGCCCTGGAGAACGCCGCCTCCATCGCCTCCCTGCTGCTGACGACCGAGACCCTGGTCGTCGAGAAGAAGGAAGAGGAGGAGCCGGCCGCCGCCGGCCACGGCCACGGTCACTCCCACTGACGCGAGCCCACAAGCGGTACTGAGGCCCGGCACCCTCGGGGGTGCCGGGCCTTGCGCTGTCCGCCCCCGACCCGCCGGCCGCCGATGGCGCGCTCCGCCGGACGCTTCACCCCGCATCCGCCCGACCCATGGCAACGGGACCCGGCCGGGCGGGTTCGCGGCCCGACGGCCCGGTGCCTTCTAGGCCTCCAGCACGTCCAGTTCCCCCAGTTGTGCCATCAGGCCCAGCCGGTCGTACTGCCACCAGCCCTCGACGATCTTCCCGTCGGCTCCGCACCGGAAGACGGTCGTGCCGGTCATGGTGACCTCCCTGCCCGTGGGCGGGATGCCGAGGAACTCACCCGTGTGCCGGCCCTTCCAGGACCAGCGGGTGCACACCTTGTCCCCCTCGGCGATCTGGTCCTCGACGGTGAACGCGAAGTCGAAGCCCGCCCGCCACTCCCGGATCTCGCGCCGCATCGCGTCCATCCCGATGGTGTCCTGCTCGTTGGCGGGATCGTGGTCGTGGTAGTTCTCGGCGAGCAGTCCGTCGAGCGGCGACAGCTCGCCCCGGGCGGCGACGACGTCGAAGTACCGCCGTACGTTCGCCACGTACAACTGCTCGTCCCGCACCACCACCAGGTCCGTGAAGACGGGCATCTCGTCGCAGAGGGCGATCATGTCGTGGAAGATCTGGTCGGTCTCCGGGAGGTTCGAGGTCCGCATCGCCTCCTCGTAGGAGGGGAACTCCACGATCTCGATGAAGTGCGAGGCGTCCGACCTGTCCTTGCCGATCAGGCTGTGTGTGGCGCTCCGTCTGCCGCCGGTCTGCTCGAGCCATGTGTCCACGAGCCGGTTCATCTCGTCGAACCGGCTGGTCCTGCAATCGATGAGCTGCACGAATGTCATGACGCCGCCTCCGGCCCCCCTGGGTCCGGCAGATACGCCCATCCTCCCACCCGAGGGGCGGCGTCACCTCTCCCGCCGAGGCCCGCGCCTGCGGCACCGCACGGTCGCTACTGCGGTCCGAACCTGCGCCCCGTCCGGGTGGTGATCCCGCCCAGCAGCGCACGCGGCGTCATCTTGACCACACCCATCAGCGCCTTGTACCGAGGGTCGGGAATGGACACCGTCCTGCCCCGGCCCAGATCCGCGAGGGCGGTGGCGACCAGCTTGTCGGCGTCCAGCCACATCCAGCCGGGGATGCTCTCCGTCCCCATTCCGGCGCGGTCGTGGAACTCCGTGCGCACGAAGCCGGGGCACAGCACCATCAGCCGTACGCCGGTCCCGGCCAGTTCCCGCGCCGCGCCCTGGGTGAACTGCACGACCCACGCCTTGGACGCGCCGTACGTGCCGCGCGGGACGAACGCCGCCACCGAGGCCACGTTGACGATCCCGCCGCGGCCACGGGCGCGCATCGGCTCCGCCGCCGCGCTCGTCAGCCGCAGCACCGCCTCGCAGTGCACCTTGAGCATGCGCAGCTCGTCCGCCATGGGTACGTCGAGATAGCGGCCCTTGTTGCCGAAGCCCGCGTTGTTGACGAGCAGGTCGACCGGGTTCTTCGGCTCGGACAGGCGCGCGGCCACCGCCTCGATGCCCTCGTCGGTGGCGAGGTCCGCGGTCAGCACCTCCGCCTCGATGCCATGCCGGTCGTGCAACTCCGTCGCGTGTTCGCGCAGCCGCTTGGTGTCGCGCGCCACCAGGACGAGGTCATGGCCGTCGGCGGCCAGCCGCCGTGCGAACGCGGCGCCGATGCCCGCGGTCGCTCCCGTAATCAGAGCCGTTGTCATGGGCCAACGATAGTGACCCGGACGGATCGAGTCCGCCTGCCGGACCGGGCCTTTGACCGGCTCCACCGCCAATGTCCCTACCGGGCACGTCAGTTCCCGGCGGGGCGCATCTGCAGGTATCGACGTGCCGCTGCGGCGGTCTCCGGGTGCAGCGCCTCGCCCGCCGCCAACAGGTCCGGCAGCAGATGCCGTTCCGTGGTGGACGCGCGGAACTGAAGGGCGACGGTGATGTCGTGCCCGGGCCGGTGCACGATCTCGATGGGGTCGCCCGTCCGCGTCTCACCCGGTTCGATCACGCGCAGATACGCTCCGGGCGCCCCCCGGTGCGTGAACCGCCTGACCCAGCCCCGCTCGCCCAGGTGTCCCTGGAAGGTGCGGCAGGGGATCCGCCCGGAGGTCACCTCGAGCACCAGCTCGGAGCCCACACGCCAGCGCTCGCCGATCCGGGCGCCGGACACGTCGAGTCCCTCGGTGGTGAGGTTCTCGCCGAACGAGCCGTTCGGCAGCGGGCGGCCCAGCTCGCGCTCCCACGCGTCGAGATCCTCACGGGCGAACGCGTACACCGCCTGGTCGTCGCCGCCGTGGTGGCGCAGGTCGCACACCGCGTCCCCGGCCAGCCCGCTCGCGCCGGTTCCCTTGGGTCCGGGGGCGGTCACGCGCACCGGCCCGTCCACGGGCCGCTTGTCGATGCCCGTCACGCCCAGCGGCTGGTCGGTGTAGTCGACGGCCACGGGTCGGCCCAGATTCAGAGACAGAAGCTTCATGTCCGCACCGTAGGCGACGAAAGGTCAAAGCGTCGACGCAATATCTGCCGCCTTGTCCAAGAATCCCTTATGCTTTCAGGGTGATCGAGGCTCGACATCTCCGTGTGCTGCGTGCCGTGGCCGCCACCGGTTCCTTCTCCGCGGCGGGGCGCGAGCTGGGCTGCACCCAGCCCGCGGTCAGTCAGCAGATGAAGGCGCTCGAGGCGACGGCCGGTACCCCCCTGCTCGTCCGCAACGGCCGCGAGATGCGCCTGACCCAGGCCGGCGAGGCGCTGGTGCGGCACGCGGCGGGCATCCTCGCCGGGCTGACCGCCGCCGAGGAGGAGGTCGCCGCCATCGCGGGCCTGAGAGCCGGCCGCGTCCGCCTCGTCTCCTTCCCGAGCGGCAGTTCCACCCTCGTGCCCACCGCGCTCGCCGCCCTGCGCGCCGCGCATCCCGGCACCCGCGTCTTTCTGGAGGAGGCGGAACCGCCCGAGTCCGTGGAGACGCTGCGTGCGGGCGACTGCGACATCGCGCTCGCGTTCCGCTACGAAGGGGCCGCCGACGCCGAGGAGTGGGACGACCTGGTCGTCCGCCCGCTGCTCGTCGACCGTCTCGTCGGGCTCGTTCCCGAGGGGCACCGGCTGGCGCGCGCGGAGTCGGTCGCCATCGGCGAGCTCGCCGGGGAACCGTGGATCGCGGGCTGCCCGCGCTGCCGCGGTCAACTGGTGCAGGCATGCGAGAGTGCGGGCTTCACGCCCCGAATCGACTTCGCGACCGACGACTATCCGGCGGTGGTCGGCCTGGTCGGCGCCGGTCTCGGTGTGGCAGTGCTGCCGCAGCTCGCGATCGAGTCCGTGCGGCCGAGGGGTGCGCGGCCCGTCACGCTGGAACCCGCGGTGCGGCGGGAGGTCGTCGCGCTCACCCTGCCGGATCTTGCACAGGTGCCCGCGGTGGCGGCGACGCTGGACGAACTGGCGCGGGCGGCGAGCCGATAGGGAGGAGCGGATCCTCCGGATGCGGAGCGGTCCCCCGGGCAGCGGCCCTGTGCGCTCCATCCCCTCGAAGTCCCCCTGTCCCCCTCGTCGCCCCCGAACCGCCTGCCGGGCGGTGCCCACGCCAAAAATGGGCACACCTATGTGCGCCCGTGATGGAGAAACGTTCCTTCAGTTGTTCGAGGAGCTACTGCCCCCGCTGGTCGTGGAGGCCGGTACCAGCCGGTTCCGTGCCCGTCCCATGAGTTCTTCTCGTTCGTCCTCGGTCAGCCCGCCCCACACGCCGTAGGGCTCGCGCACCGCCAGTGCGTGGGCCGCGCACTCCGCGCGTACGGGGCACCTCATACAGACCTCCTTGGCCGAGTTCTCACGAGCGCTCCGGGCCGCCCCTCGTTCGCCCTCCGGATGGAAGAAGAGCGAACTGTCGACTCCACGGCAGGCCGCATGGAGCTGCCAGTCCCACAGATCCGCGTTCGGACCGGGAAGGCGGGAGAAATCTGCCATTGCGTGTCCCCTTGTTGCCGTTCTGGGCGGATATGTGTGTCTCCGACCGTACAACGACGATCTTAGGAGATGAAAATATGACTCATTGCGAATCTAGCCCTAGACACCAGCAAACGGGAAGAAAAGCGGCTAAATGGGGCATAGGTTGTGGTGAAAGTTCGAGGGTCCGCCGCGCATGTCTGCACCGTGTCCGCGCCCTCACGTACAGTGCCGAAGATGGCTTGCTGCACCGTAACTCTTTCGAGTGACCATCGTTGAGAGTGCGGAGGCGGTTGAAACAACAAGCGCTCGGGCAGGCGTCCGAGGGCGTCGACCGCACAGGTGACGATTCGTACCAGCCTGGAGGCTCAAGGTGACGCGCATCAGCTGCGGAGGGCGGTCATGACATCCGTCCTCGTCTGCGACGACTCCCCGCTTGCCCGAGAGGCGCTCCGCCGCGCGGTGGCGACCGTGCCCGGCGTCGAGCGCGTGACGACGGCAGCCAACGGCGAGGAAGTCCTCCGCCGCTGGGGGGCCGACCGCTCGGACCTGATTCTGATGGACGTACGCATGCCCGGTCTGGGCGGCGTCGAGACCGTGCGGCGTCTGCTGTCCGCCGACCCCGGTGCGCGCATCATCATGCTCACCGTCGCCGAGGACCTGGACGGTGTGGCGCTCGCGGTCGCCGCCGGCGCGCGCGGATATCTGCACAAGGACGCCTCGCGCGCCGAGCTGCGGGCGACCGTGACGCAGGCCCTCGCCGACCCGACCTGGCGGCTCGCGCCGCGGCGGCTGCGCTCCGCCGAGATGGGCGCCGCGCCGACACTCACCGCGCGTGAGATCCAGGTGCTCGAGGGCATGAGCCACGGCCGCTCCAACGCGGAGATCGGTCGCGAGCTCTTCCTGTCCGAGGACACGGTGAAGACGCACGCCCGGCGGCTGTTCAAGAAGCTCGGCGCCTCGGACCGCGCGCACGCCGTGGCGCTCGGCTTCCGCTGGGGCCTGGTCCGCTAAGTGGATCACCGCGGGGGTACGCGGATCCCCGCCTACCGCACGGTGGGCGGGGTTGGCAACACGGCCCGCCGGGTGCCCGCTGCTCGTTTCGCCGCGGATGCCGCATCCTTGGAGGTGTGGAGTTCCTCGGGGACGAGTCGATCGAGCGGGAGGGGAGGGCGCAGGAGATGAGTTCCGGCGCACCTGCTCATAACGCTTCGGTGCACAACTACGAACGCGGTGCCACGGACCGGACCACGCCAAGGCACCATGGACCGATGCGCGACGACGAGACAACGGTGATCGGTGCGCTCGTCCATCGTGCCGTCGACGGCGACGAGCAGGCGACCCATGACCTGCTCGCGCACGTCCATCCACTGGCGCTGCGCTACTGCCGTACGCGGCTGTCCCGTCTGCCCGGAGACGCCCGGCACTTCGTCGAGGACCTGGCGCAGGAGGTCTGCGTCGCCGTCCTCCTCGCGCTGCCGCGTTACAAGGACACCGGGCGCCCCTTCGAGGCGTTCGTCTTCGCGATCGCCGCGCACAAGGTCGCGGACCTTCAGCGCGCGGCGATGCGCCATCCCGGCTCGACGGTGGTTCCGTCGGACGAGATGCCGGAGCGCCCGGACGACTCCCTCGGGCCCGAGGAGCGCGCGCTGCTCAGCAGCGACGCCGAGTGGGCCAAGAAGCTCCTGGCCAACCTGCCCGAGAACCAGCGCGAGCTGCTCCTGCTGCGCATCGCGGTGGGCTTGACCGCCGAGGAGACGGGTCAGATGTTGGGAATGTCACCGGGAGCGGTGCGGGTGGCCCAGCACAGGGCCCTGAGCAGGCTGCGCGCGCTCGCGGAGCAGTAGACACGGCATCGCCCGCGGGGCGGCGGTCGCCCGCGGTGGTCATGATCCGCCGGCTCCGGGCCGGTGCCGGCCGAGCACGGCGATCCGTGCCCCGGCCCCCATAGGAACAGGCGTTCCCTCGGTTCCGTACGAACCTACGAAGCCGAGGGTCACATCGAACCGTGGAATGAGAGAGCCGTGCTTCCCGTTAGCATGGACATCCGCACCGATCAAGGCCATTTGGGGAAGGTGTCATGACTGCATACGTCGACGGAGTGCCTGAGAAGTTCGCGACACTCGGGCTGACCTACGACGACGTGCTGCTGTTGCCGGGCGCGTCCGACATGGCACCCGACGAGATCGACACCGCCTCGCACGTCTCCAAGAACGTCCGGGTCAACATCCCGCTCCTGTCCGCCGCCATGGACAAGGTCACCGAGTCGCGGATGGCGATCGCGATGGCGCGCCAGGGCGGCGTCGGGGTCCTGCACCGCAACTTGTCCATCGAGGACCAGGCCAACCAGGTCGACCTCGTCAAGCGCTCCGAGTCCGGCATGGTGGCCAACCCCATCACCATCCACCCGGACGCCACGCTCGGCGAGGCGGACGCCCTGTGCGCGAAGTTCCGCATCAGCGGTGTCCCCGTCACCGACCCCGCGGGCAAGCTGCTCGGCATCGTCACCAACCGCGACATGGCCTTCGAGAGCGACCGCTCGCGCCGGGTCAGCGAGGTCATGACTCCGATGCCGCTGGTCACCGGTCAGGTGGGCATCACCGGCGACGAGGCCATGCAGCTGCTGCGCCGCCACAAGATCGAGAAGCTTCCGCTGGTCGACGACGAGAACGTCCTCAAGGGCCTGATCACGGTCAAGGACTTCGTGAAGGCCGAGCAGTACCCGAACGCGTCGAAGGACACCGAGGGCCGCCTCATCGTCGGCGCCGCCGTAGGTGTCGCGGGTGACGCCTTCGAGCGTGCCCAGGCCCTGATCGAGGCGGGCGTCGACTTCATCGTCGTCGACACCGCGCACGGCCACTCCCGACTGGTCGGCGACATGGTCGCCAAGATCAAGTCGAACTCCTCGGGCGTCGACGTCATCGGCGGCAACATCGCCACCCGCGAGGGCGCCCAGTCGCTGATCGACGCCGGCGTGGACGGCATCAAGGTCGGGGTCGGCCCCGGCTCCATCTGCACCACCCGGGTGGTCGCCGGCATCGGCGTCCCCCAGGTCACCGCCATCTACGAGGCGGCGCTGGCCGCCAAGGAGGCCGGTGTCCCGGTCATCGGCGACGGTGGGCTGCAGTACTCGGGCGACATCGCGAAGGCCCTGGTCGCCGGCGCCGACACGGTGATGCTGGGCTCGCTGCTGGCCGGCTGCGAGGAGTCACCCGGAGAGCTGCTCTTCATCAACGGCAAGCAGTTCAAGTCGTACCGCGGCATGGGCTCGCTCGGGGCCATGCAGTCCCGCGGCGACCGCAAGTCCTTCTCCAAGGACCGCTACTTCCAGGAGCGCATCGCCTCCGACGACGAGCTGATCCCCGAGGGCATCGAGGGCCAGGTGCCCTACCGGGGCCCGCTGTCCTCGGTGGTCCACCAGCTGGTCGGCGGTCTGCGCCAGTCGATGTTCTACGTCGGCGGCAGGACGGTGCCGGACCTCCAGACGAAGGGGCGGTTCGTCCGGATCACCTCCGCGGGCCTCAAGGAGAGCCACCCGCACGACATCCAGATGACGGTCGAGGCGCCGAACTACAGCGGGAAGAAGTGATCCACGCCCGCGTGGAGCGGGTGTGACACGCGGACGAGACCGCGTCCGAGGGCGGTCCCGGAGCTTCCGGGACCGCCCTCGCCGTACGTCCGGGGCGCCCTCCGGCAATGGCGTCGGCGATACTGGAAGACGCTGAAACGCATCAGGGAAAGGCCACAGACGTGACTGAGATCGAGATCGGGCGCGGCAAGCGCGGCCGCCGGGCGTACGCCTTCGACGACATCGCCGTCGTCCCCAGCCGCCGTACGCGGGACCCGAAGGAGGTCTCGATCGCCTGGCAGATCGACGCCTACCGTTTCGAGCTGCCCTTCCTGGCCGCCCCCATGGACTCGGTCGTCTCGCCGGCCACCGCCATCCACATCGGCGAGCTCGGCGGCCTCGGCGTGCTGAACCTCGAGGGCCTGTGGACGCGGTACGAGGACCCGCAGCCGCTGCTCGACGAGATCGCCGAGCTGCCGGCCGACTCCGCGACCCGCCGGATCCAGGAGATCTACGCGGCTCCCATCAAGGAGGAGCTGATCGGGCAGCGGATCAAGGAGGTGCGCGACTCCGGGGTGGTGACCGCGGCCGCGCTCTCCCCGCAGCGCACGGCGCAGTTCTCCAAGGCCGTCGTGGACGCGGGTGTGGACATCTTCGTCATCCGCGGTACGACGGTGTCGGCGGAGCACGTCTCCCACTCGCACGAACCGCTGAACCTGAAGCAGTTCATCTACGAGCTCGACGTCCCGGTGATCGTCGGCGGCTGCGCCACCTACACCGCAGCCCTGCACCTGATGCGCTCCGGGGCGGCCGGTGTGCTGGTCGGCTTCGGCGGCGGTGCCGCGCACACCACGCGCAACGTGCTCGGTATCCAGGTCCCCATGGCCACCGCGGTCGCGGACGTGGCGGCGGCCCGGCGCGACTACATGGACGAGTCCGGCGGCCGGTATGTGCATGTCATCGCGGACGGCGGCGTCGGCTGGTCGGGCGACCTGCCCAAGGCGATCGCCTGCGGTGCCGACTCCGTCATGATGGGCTCGCCGCTCGCCCGTGCCACGGACGCGCCCGGCAAGGGACACCACTGGGGCATGGAGGCCGTCAACGAGGAACTGCCGCGCGGCAAGAAGGTCGACCTCGGCACGGTCGGCACGATCGAGGAGGTCCTCACCGGCCCCTCGCACACCCCGGACGGCTCGATGAACTTCTTCGGCGCCCTGCGCCGCGCCATGGCCACCACCGGCTACAGCGAACTGAAGGAGTTCCAGCGGGTCGAGGTGACGGTGGCGGACTCGCAGCACAAGCGGTGAGGTGACGTCGCACCGAGCGCGAAGCACGGAAGGGGCCCGGTCCACCCGTCGGGGTGGACGGGCCCCTTCGCGTGCCCGCTGTCGCGTGCGGGGGCGGGCGCCGAGCGCCTGGCCGGTTCACAGCCGATGGGCCGCCCCGGTGGGCGTGGCGCCCCGTGTGTCCAGCAGCAGTTGCGCCTTCACCGACAGGCCCTGGAGGTCGTACGTGCGGTGGTGCTGGAGCAGGATCGTCAGGTCGGCGCCCGCCGCCGCCTCGTAGAGGGAGTCCGCGCGCGGGATCGGGCGGTCAAGGACGCTCCAGGCGGGCACGTGCGGGTCGTGGTAGCTGACGGAGGCACCCAGCTGCAACAGGCGCAGCGCGATCTCGGGTGCGGGCGAGCCCTGCTGGTCGGCGAGGTCCGGCTTGTAGGTGACGCCCAGCAGCAGGACACGGGCGCCGCGGGCCGACTTGCCGTGCTCGTTGAGCAGGGTGGCGGCCCGCTGGACGACGTACTGGGGCATGTGGTTGTTGACCTGCTGCGCCAGTTCGACCATGCGCAGGGTCCGGCCGGTCAGACCCGCCAGGTCCTGCGGGACGGCGTGGCCGCCGGTGCCGGGGCCGGGGCGGAAGGCCTGGAAACCGAACGGCTTGGTCTCCGCACAGCGGATGACGTCCCACAGGTCGACCCCCAGGTCGTGGCAGAGGACGGCCATCTCGTTGACCAGGGCGATGTTGACCTGGCGGTAGTTCGTCTCCAGTACCTGCACGGTCTCCGCCTCGCGGGGTCCACGCGCGCGTACCACCTTGTCGGTGAGGCGTCCGTAGAAGGTGGCGGCGGATTCGGTGCAGGCGGGGGTGAGACCGCCGATCACCTTGGGCGTGTTGGCGGCCCCGAAGTCGCGGTTGCCCGGATCGACCCGGCTGGGCGAGCAGGCGAGGTGGAAGTCGCGTCCGGCGCGCAGCCCGGAGCCCTCCTCCAGCAGCGGGCGCAGGAACTGCTCCGTGGTGCCGGGCGGCACCGGCGACTCCAGGATCACGGTGGTGTGCGGGCGCAGTTGTCCGGCGAGGGTACGGGCGGCCGCCTCCACCTGGCCGAGGTCGATCGTGCCGTCGGCGCCGCGCTGGGCGGGCGCGCAGATGACGGCGGTGCGGACGCGGCCGAGTTCGGCCGGGTTGGTGGTCGGACGGAATCCCCGCGAGAGCATGCGGCGCAGTTCGGCGGCGGTGAGAGAACCGGCTTCCGGCCCCGTCCGGTACCCGAGCGTGGAGATGCCGGCGGCGACGGCGGCCTGGGCCAGGGGAAGGCCCAGATGGCCGAGTCCGATGACGGCGAGATCTGCGGGCATGGAGTGGGCCGTCCTTCTCAGTAGCCGAGTCGGATGTGGTGCGCAAGCCGTGTGGACACAATGAGGGAGCGCAATGTCACACTAGGAGTAAATATGACCGATTTGCGGGATTGACGTGGCGCGTTTCCGTGAGTGTTGTCCACAGGCCGCGGGTGCGTGGTGGCCGAAGTCGGGCATCCCGGTCAGACTTTGGGCATGGGGAGATGAGCCGGGCTTCGCCGGACGGGTGTGGCCAGCGCGACTGAGCGGGAGGCAGCGGTGAGGACAGGGACACTGGGGCCGGCGCAACGTGCCGAGTCACTGGCGGCAATGGCCGAGCGCGAGCTGGACGTGCTGGTGGTGGGCGCGGGAGTGGTCGGCGCGGGCACCGCGCTGGACGCCGTCACACGCGGACTGTCCACAGGCCTGGTGGAGGCGCGTGACTGGGCGTCCGGCACCTCCAGCCGGTCCAGCAAACTCATACACGGCGGCCTGCGCTACCTGGAGATGCTCGACTTCACGCTGGTGCGCGAGGCGCTGAAGGAGCGCGGGCTGCTGCTGGAGCGTCTGGCCCCGCACCTCGTGAAGCCGGTCCCCTTTCTGTATCCGCTCCAGCACAAGGGCTGGGAGCGGCTGTACGCGGGTTCCGGCGTCGCGCTCTACGACGCCATGTCGATGGCCCGCGGCCACGGCCGCGGCCTTCCGCTGCACCGGCATCTGACCCGCGGTCACGCGCTGCGCGTCGCCCCCTGCTTGAAGAGGGACGCGCTGGTCGGCGCCCTGCAGTACTACGACGCGCAGATGGATGACGCCCGCTATGTCGCCACCCTGGTCCGCACGGCCGCCTGGTACGGGGCGAAGGTCGCCAATCGCGCGCGCGTGACGGGGTTCCTGCGCGAGGGCGAGCGGGTCGTCGGTGCCACGGTGCAGGACGTGGAAGGGGGCGGCGAGTACCAGATCCGCGCCCACCAGATCGTGAACGCGACGGGGGTGTGGACGGACGACACCCAGGCGATGGTGGGCGAGCGGGGGCAGTTCCACGTCCGGGCGTCCAAGGGCATCCATCTGGTCGTACCGAAGGACCGGGTCAGCTCCTCGACCGGCCTGATCCTGCGCACCGAGAAGTCCGTCCTCTTCGTCATCCCGTGGGGCAGGCACTGGATCATCGGGACGACCGACACCGACTGGAACCTCGACAAGGCGCATCCGGCGGCCTCCAGCGCGGACATCGACTATCTGCTGGAGCATGTGAACTCGGTGCTCGCGGTCCCGCTCACCCGGGACGACGTGGAGGGCGTGTACGCGGGCCTGAGGCCCCTGCTCGCCGGGGAGTCGGACGCCACCAGCAAGCTGTCCCGCGAGCACACCGTGGCCCATCCGGTGCCGGGTCTCGTGGTGGTGGCGGGCGGCAAGTACACCACCTACCGGGTGATGGCCAAGGACGCCGTCGACGAGGCGGTACGCGGCCTCGACCGGCGTGTGGCCGAGTGCGTCACCGAGGACATCCCGCTGCTTGGCGCCGATGGCTACCGGGCGCTGTGGAACGGGCGGGCGCGGACAGCGGAGCGCACCGGCCTGCATGTGGTGCGGGTGGAGCATCTGCTGAACCGCTACGGGTCGCTGGCCGAGGAGGTGCTCGACCTGGTCGCGGCCGATCCTTCGCTGGGCGAACCGCTTCAGGCGGCGGACGACTATCTGCGGGCGGAGATCGTCTACGCCGCCTCGCACGAGGGCGCGCGGCACCTCGACGACGTGCTGACCAGGCGGACGCGCATCTCGATCGAGACGTTCGACCGCGGCACGCGCAGCGCCCGCGAGGTGGCCGAACTGATGGCGCCGGTGCTCGGCTGGGACCGGGACCAGATAGAACGGGAAGTCGAGCACTACGACAAGCGGGTGGAGGCGGAGCGGGAGTCGCAGCGGCAGCCGGACGACCTGACGGCGGACGCGGCACGGCTGGGAGCACCGGACATCGTGCCGCTGTAGAACCGGACACCGCGCCGCTCACTGCCGCGGCGGACCGGGCCCCGTGCGCGGACCGGATCGCCCGGACGGGTGTATGCCGTCCGGGACGGCCCTGGGCAGCAGGCTCGCTCTAGAAGGTGCGGGGGCAGAACTCCGAAGTGAGCAGCGCCCGTTCCAGTCCGGGGTCTTCGAATCCGTCCGTGTCGACACGGAAGGTGAGGACGTGCCGGCCGTCGACGGTCGCCGCGCTGCGCACATAGCTGCCGGAGATCCGCCCGTCGTGCCCCCACACGGTCGTGCCGCACGGAAGCTTCTCCGGATAGAGCCCCATGCCGTACACGCCCTGTGCGGCGCGGGTGTCGAGCATCTCGCCGAGCTGGTGCCGGGGCAGCAGCGCGCCGTCGAGCAGGGCCGCGTAGAAGCGGTCGAGATCGTCCAGCGTGGTCACCAGCTCGCCCGACGCTCCGGCCACGCGCGGGTCGAGTTCGGTGACGTCGGACCCGTCGGCGGCGTAGGCGCGGCCGTGGGGCGCGGGAAGGGCGGTGCGGCTGCCCGGGAAGGACGTGCCCGTCAGCCCGAGGGGAGCGATGATGCGGCGCTCGGCCTCGGCGGCGTACGAGTGACCGGTGACCTGCTGGACGATCAGGCCGAGCACGACGTAGTTGGTGTTGGAGTACGCGAAGCGGCCCCGTGCGGTCGGAGGGTGGGCGAGCGCGATGCGCACGGCCTGGAGCGGGGTCAGGGGGACGACGCCCCTGGTGTCCGCCGTGAAGTCGGCCAGGCCGCTGGTGTGGGTGAGCAGGGCGCGCAGGGTCAGACTGCGGCCGTCGTTGCCCGCACCGCGTACCAGCCCCGGCAGATGGTCCTCCACCGAGTCCGACAGGGACAGGCGGTGCTCGGCGGCCAGTTGCAGCACCACCGTGGCGATGAAGGTCTTGGTGACGCTGCCGGCGCGGAAGTGATCGGCGCGGGCGATCGCGGGACCGGTGTGCGCGAAGTGCGCGTCCGCCCCCTCCCGGGCCAGCAGCGCGGCCGAGGCCGCGGGCGCGCGGGCCGCCACCGCGAGCCGGGGGAGGACGACGTCCGTCTCGGCGGGCAGGCGGGCCTGGGAGCCGCCCGGGGCGATTCCGAGCAGCGCCAGGCATACCGGTACGCCCAATAGGGTCCGGGTCCGGGGTGTCCGGCGCAGCGGCATCGGATTCCTTCCTCGTCGCGGCCCATCATGGAGGACGACCCTGTGGCGGGGTCGGGCAGGGCCCGCGTGGCACCGGCTCCGGCGGCGGCGCAGGGGCGTGACGGCGGCCCGTGCCGGGCACCGTGGCGCACCCCGAGGCCTCTACGGCGCGGTGTCCGTCCGGAGGGACGCCCTCGGGCGCGGGGCGAGCCGCGGGATCAGGGGCACCCTGGGCGCTGGACGGTCCGTGCGTGAGGGACAATGGAGGCTCTGTCAGGGCGGGTTGCATGAGGGGACGCATGTCGGAGGCGGAGCGGGCGGGCACACCCCGTCAGGACAAGAGCGAACGTCTCCTCGCCGGGCGCTACCGGCTGGGGGACGTACTCGGCCGCGGCGGCATGGGCACCGTGTGGCGCGCCGAGGACGAGACCCTGGGCCGCACGGTCGCCGTGAAGGAGCTGCGGTTCCCCTCGAGCATCGACGAGGACGAGAAGCGCCGGCTCATCACGCGCACGCTGCGGGAGGCCAAGGCGATCGCCCGGATCCGCAACAACGGCGCGGTGACCGTCTTCGACGTGGTCCACGAGGACGACCGGCCCTGGATCGTGATGGAGCTGATCGAGGGCAAGTCCCTCGCCGAGGTCATCCGCGAGGACGGCCTGCTGGAGCCGAAGCGCGCCGCGGAGGTCGGGCTCGCGGTCCTCGACGTGCTGCGCGCCGCGCACCGCGAGGGCATCCTGCACCGCGACGTGAAGCCGTCGAACGTGCTGATCGCCGAGGACGGCCGCGTCGTTCTCACGGACTTCGGCATCGCGCAGGTCGAGGGAGACCCGTCCATCACCTCCACGGGCATGCTCGTCGGCGCGCCCTCCTACATCTCGCCGGAGCGGGCGCGCGGCCACAAGCCGGGCCCGGCGGCGGACCTGTGGTCGCTCGGCGGGCTGCTGTACGCGGCGGTCGAGGGCGTGCCCCCCTACGACAAGGGCTCGGCCATCGCCACGCTGACGGCGGTGATGACCGAACCGGTCGAGGAGCCGAAGAACGCGGGCCCGCTGAAGAACGTCATCTACGGGCTGCTCGCCAAGGATCCCCAGCAGCGGCTGGACGACCGGGGCGCACGGGCGATGCTCGCGGAGGTCATCCACGCGCCCGATCCCAAGGAGGCGCAGCCGGCCGACGCGACCCGGGTCGTGGCCCTGCCGCCGGCACCCGAGGAGTCGTCGGGCGCGGGGGCCGGGGAGCCCGGGGCCAAGCGGGGCGAGGAGGCCGCCGAGCGGCTGCGCGGGGCGCTCAGGTCCGTGCGCAAGGCCGCGGTGTCGGCCGGCGCGGCCACGGCCGCCGCCGCGACGGCCGCCCGGTCCAAGACCTCGGGATCCACGACCGCGGAGCCGTCCGAGGCCGCGTCGTCGGGGAGCCCTGCGGCACCCGCGGCGGGGACGCCCGGTGTGCCTCGTCCGGCGGCCGCCTCGTCCGGCGTGCGTGACACCACCGCCGTCGTCGGATCGGACTCCGGTACGGCGAAGCCGAGTTCCGGCTGGCCCGTCGTACCGGACCCGGACCGGCCGCCGCGCCCGGCACAGCCGCCGCGGGCCCCCATCACCGATGTGGTGCCGAGGCGGACACTGGTGATCGTCGCTGTCGTGGTGGCCCTCGCCGTGCTCGGGACGGTGCTCGCGATCGCCTTCCACGGCGGCGACGACGGTTCGCAGGACAGCAAGAAGGGGACCACCAAGTCCGCCGTGTCCGGGGAGGCGACCGCCGGCGGCGCGACCAAGGGCGACGGTTCGCACACGGACAGCGGCACCGCGACCGACGACCCGGACGAGCAGAACACCGCGGGCGGTTCGCCGGAGGCGAGCGCCAGTGCCGGCGGCAGCGCCCCGTCCGCCCCGTCGGACGACAACGAGACGACGACGCCGTACAAGGGCGGTCAGGGCTACTCGATCGGGCTGCCGGACGGCTGGAAGTACAGCTCGTCGGACTCCGCCGGGGACCGCTTCACCGGCCCCGACGGGCAGCGGCTGCTCGTCGCCTGGACGTCCACGCCCAAGGACGACCCGGTGGCCGACTGGAAGAGCCAGGAGCGCTACATGACGCGCTCCCAGTACAAGCGGATCCGGATCGAGAAGGTGGACTACCGCGGCTGGAACACCGCCGACTGGGAGTTCTCGTACTCCGATGGAGGCACCGCCTACCGGGTCATCGACCGCGGGTTCGTCGTCAACGCGCACCAGGGTTACGCACTGCTGTACACGGCGAAGGCGTCGGGCTGGGACGACGATCCCCGCAAGGACACCTGGAAGGCGCTGACGGAGACCTTCCGCCCCAAGTCGTGACGTTCCGCGCACCGCGCTGATGTTCGACGCGGTTGTGTGGCGGGGAGATAGGAGATCCCCGGGTTGCAGGGTGCCTCCGGCACGTATCGTGAGGGATTGCGGACCGTACGCATCCAGAACGGGACGCAAGGCGAACGGAATTGACCAGCCGGGCGGCAGGGGGAGGCATCGTGGACGACTATGCGGGTCGGGTCCTCGCCGACCGCTATCGCCTGCCGCTGCCACCCCCCGACGAGTACGAACCGGCCGAGACGCGTGCCTTCGACACCTACAGCGGGCAGGAAGTCCTGGTACGCCAGGTGCCGTTGCCCGAGGTGGTCGAGGCGGAGGTGCTCGGCGCGGACGGGCTGCCCGAGGGATTCGTGGCGCGCGAGGGCCGGTCCCGCGGCAGCTCCGCGCGCACGTCGGCCACGCGACGGCCCGCCGAACCCGCGGTGCGCCGTGCGATCGAGGCGGCGCAGGCCGCCGCGCAGATACCCGACCATCCCCGGCTCGACCAGGTCTTCGACGTGTTCGCCGAGGGCGGTTCGCTGTGGATAGTGAGCGAACTGGTGGCGGCGCGTCCGCTGGAGGACCTGCTCGAGCAGAGCCCGCTGACGCCGTACCGGGCCGCCGAGGTCGCCTCCGACCTCCTCATGGCGCTGCGCGTGCTGCACGCCCACGGCTGGGTGCACCGCAACATCACCGCGCGCACGGTCCTGGTCTGCGACGACGGGCGCGTGGTCCTGACGGGTCTGGCGGCCGGCGCCGCGGAGGAGGCGCTGTGCGGCTACGACCCGGTGCCACCACGGGAGTTCGAAGCGGCCGACGCAACGCCGGCCGGGGCCGGTGACGCTCCCGGGTCCCGGCCCGGCGCGGCGGACGGCGGGCCCGCAGCCGGGGGGCTCGGCGGGCGGGCCGCCGGCGGCCCGCACGGTCCGGTGGGCGGAGCCGCGCAGGGCATGGACCCGGAGGCCGCGCGGCGGGCCGCGATCGAGGCACGGTCGGGCGGCACGGTGCCCGGCGCCGGTATCCCCGGTGGTGTTGTGCCCGCCGCGGGACGCCCTGCGCTCGAGTCCGCCGGAGATGTACGCGCGGCCCGGGCCGGGGCGATCGCGGCGTACCGCGCGGGCGCGCGGGCCGCGGCCCGGGTGCAGGAGGAACAGCGCGGCGACCGGACGGCGTTGCCCGGGCCGCGTACCGCCGGCACCGGCTCCGCGGCACCGTCCCAGGCGTCCGGGGAGGTGGTGGAGCACCGCACCGACACCCCGCCGGGGCAGATCGCCGACCCCTACGGAGTGGGCCGTACGACGTCCTGGCACGGCGCGGTCCCACGTCCCGCGGTGCCCGCGGCCGACGGCCCGGGGCACCCCGGGCCACCGGGCGGTGCCTCCGCGCCGCAGGAGGAGGGCGGCCCGTACGGCACCCCCGGCTCCCGTGCGGGCGGGCCGTACGGGACCGCGACCGCTCCCGGCACCCGGTGGAACCACCGCGGCCCCGCCACCGCACTGGCCGCCGAGCGCGCGCGGCAGGCGCGGATGGCCGTCGTCGGGCCCGTCACCGAGCGGTGGGCGCCCGAGCAGGCCGGACCGGTGCACGAGAACTGGCAGTTGGCCGCGCCGATCGGGCCCGCCACCGACCTGTGGGCCCTGGGCGCGCTGCTGTTCCGCGCGGTCCAGGGTCACGCGCCCTACCCCGAGGAGAACACCGCGGAGCTGGTTCAGCTCGTCTGTGCCGAACCGCCCGCCTTCGCCGAGGAGTGCGGATCGCTGCGCCCGGTCGTGGAGTCGCTGCTGCGTCAGGACCCCATCGACCGAGCGGACTTCGAGGAACTGCGGGGCTGGCTGCGCTCCCTCGTGAGATCCGCCCCGGAGCCGGATGCGGGCGCGCATGTCATCGCGGCCCCGCCGGTCGACCCCGGGCGGCTGCCGATCGTGCGCCGACGCGGTGAGCTGGTCCGCAGGCGCCGCGCCGGGGTCCCCGCGACCCCGCACGCCCGGCACAAGCGGGCCAGGGACGACCGCCCGCCGCGGCCCCGGAGGCTCGGCCGCACCCTGCTTGTGCTGATCCTGCTCGCACTGGCCGCGGCGCTCGCGTACGCCATGGTGTTCATGCCGAAGGCCGACTCCGGCAGCCGCGGCGGCGGCACGGTGGGGGAGCGCACCCGCGCCGCCGGTGACGTGGGCCCCGCCCCGCGGCAGTCCGACACGAGCGGTGCCGGGCGGCCCGGCCGGGAGGGCTCCACAAGCCCCTCGCCGACGGCCGGTTCGGCCGAGACGCAGACCAGCGGAGGCCAGGCCGCCCAGGGCTTCACGGTGCGTGAGGACCCGGAGGGCTTCCGTGTCGCGGTGGCCGAGGGATGGGACCGCACGCCGAAGAACGGGCGCTCCCAGGTCGTCTACTCCCGGGGCGACTTCGAGCTGATCGTCGTGCCCGGACGCGACAGCACCGCCACGTACGGTGCGGATCCGCTGTCGTACCAGCGCGAGTCGGAGCCCGAACTGCAGCCGTTCCGCGATTCGACCTGGGCCACCTCCAGCGGGATGCGGCGCATCGACGTCGGCGGACGGACCCTGGTCGAGGGGCAGTTCACCTGGACGGACGGTGACGGCCGCGAGCTGTTCGTGCGCAATCTGGTCGTCACCGTGGGCGGCCGCTACCACGTGGTGCAGGTTCGTGGCCCGGAGGCCGAACGCGACGAGGTGACCCGGCTGTACGAGCAGGCGGAGCAGACCTATCAGGCGACCGGCTGAGCACGGTGCGTCACCGCTCACCCCGTTCCGCGTGCCCCACGAACCTCGCCGAGCCCGTTCAACACACAAGCAACGGGGTCCGATTGGGCTGAGTGTGCGGTGGTTCCGTCCCGTACGTGGAAGGGAGAACCGTCACAGTGCTGTCTCCGTTCCGCCCCCGCCGGTTCCCTGGGTGGGGGCCCCTCTTTAATGTGACCTCGTCAAGAGCATTGCGGGGAAACGTGAATCAGATGCAGGGCCTGCTCCTCGCGGGCCGCTACCGGCTCGTCGATTCCATCGGCAGCGGCGGCATGGGCCGGGTGTGGCGCGCCCACGACGAGGTGCTGCACCGGGCTGTCGCCATCAAGGAACTGACGGCCGCCCTGTACGTCACGGAGAGTGACCGTGCGGTACTGCTCGCCCGGACCCACGCCGAAGCCAGGGCCGCCGCGCGTATCAACCACTCCGCCGTCGTCACCATCCACGACGTCCTGGAGCACGACAACCGGCCCTGGATCGTCATGGAGTTGGTCGAGGGCGGCTCGCTGGCGGACGCGGTCAAGGAGCGCGGCCGGATCGAGGCACCCGAGGCGGCGCGCATCGGGCTGTGGGTCCTGCGCGCGCTGGGCGCCGCGCACGCGGCCGGCGTCCTGCACCGCGATGTGAAGCCGGGCAACGTGCTGCTCGCCACCGACGGACGTGTGCTGCTCACCGACTTCGGCATCGCGCAGGTCGAGGGCGACTCGACCATCACGCGTACGGGGGAGATCGTCGGGTCCGTCGACTACCTCGCTCCCGAGCGGGTCCGCGGCCACGACCCGGGCCCCGCCTCCGACCTCTGGGCGCTCGGTGCCACCCTGTACACGGCGGTGGAGGGCAGGTCGCCGTTCCGCCGCACCTCGCCGCTGACCACCATGCAGGCCGTGGTCGACGAGAACCCGGCGCCGCCGCAGTTCGCGGGCGCGCTGGGGCCGGTGATCGCGGCCCTGCTGAGCAAGGAGCCGGTGCACCGGCCCGGCGCGGCGCAGCTGGAGCAGATGCTGGCCGAGGCGGCCGAGGGCCGGCGGCCGAGGGCGGCGCAGGAGTACGTATCGACGCAGTACGTCGACCTGCCGCACCGCGAGGACACCACCCTGAACGCCCCCGGGCGGCGGGAGGCGCACGAGGCCCGGGCGGTCGGGAACGACCGGCTCCAGTCCGCTGCGCCGCCCGCGCCCCGTGCGCGGCGCCGCGGCCGCACGGTCGCGCTGGTCCTCGCGGTGGCCGCGGTCGTCGGCGCGGCGGGGGCTGTGGCCGTGAACAGATTCGCCGGCCGGGACACCGGTACCGGCGTGTCCGTCGGTTCCACCTCCACCTCGGACCCGACCTCGCCCGCGCAGGGCTCGCCGCAGCCCGGGAACGGCCTCCCCGAGGGCTGGGTGCGCAAGAAGGA
The DNA here is from genome assembly GCF_051553595.1 of Streptomyces sp. HUAS TT11. Classification (NCBI taxonomy): domain Bacteria; kingdom Bacillati; phylum Actinomycetota; class Actinomycetes; order Kitasatosporales; family Streptomycetaceae; genus Streptomyces; species Streptomyces sp. HUAS TT11. The sequence continues at coordinate 3,901,358 of NZ_CP196184.1, read as the reverse complement.
TCCGGCGGCGGGCTTCACCATCGCCATTCCGGGCAAGCAGTGGAAGCGCAAGAGGTACGACGCCTTCCAGACCGACTACACGCCCGACGGGGGCCGGCACTTCATCCGCATAGCCATCGACGCCTCGCCGGACTTCGACGAGGCGTACGAGCACCAGGTCGACCTCGAACAGCAGATCCAGGGGCTGACCGACTACCACCGGGTGACGCTGCACAAGAACATCTACCGCGACTGCCCGGGCTCCGAGTGGGAGTTCACGTTCACCAAGGACACGCAGTTCCCCGGTCCGCGCCACGACATCGAGGAGACGTACATCGGCCGCAACGGAGTCGAGTACGCCATCTACATGTCCGGTCCGGCGGAGGACTGGGACACGACGCGCAAGCAGTTCGACGTGCTGCTGCGGGCCTGGCGTCAGCCGACCGGCTGACGGCCGGGGCCGGCACGCCCCCTCGTGCGCCCCCGAACGTCCACCGCACCCCGTTCGTACGCCCTCTTGCGTCGCTTGTCGGCCACCGTGACGACAGCGTCCGGGAGGGTTCGTGTCCCGTGCGGCATCATGGGGCTCATGGGGACCGAGGGGGGACACGTCCGTGTGATAGCGGGCCGCTACCGGCTTCAGGAGCGGATCGGCCGGGGCGGCATGGGCGTCGTCTGGCGGGCGACCGACGAGTTGCTCGGCCGGCAGGTCGCGGTCAAGGAACTCGTCCTCGACACCTCGCTCTCCACCGAAGAGGCCCGGCTGCAGCGCGAGCGCACCCTGCGGGAGGCGCGCGCGGTCGCGCAGTTGCGGCACCCGCACATCATCGTCGTGCACGACGTCGTCGAGCACGACGAGCGTCCCTGCATCGTGATGGAGCTGATCGACGGAGGCTCGCTCGCCGAGCGCATGGCCGACCGCGGACCCGTCGACGCACGCGAGGCCGCCCGTATCGGCATCGCCCTGCTGGGCGCGCTGCGCCGCGCGCACGAATCGGGTGTGCTGCACCGCGACCTCAAACCCGCGAACGTGCTGATGGAGGCGGAAACCGACCGCGTCGTCCTCACCGACTTCGGTATCGCGCAGGTCGAGGGCGCCACCACGCTCACCGAGAGCGGCTCATTCGTCGGCTCGCCCGAGTACACCGCGCCGGAGCGGATGTCCGGGGTGCGGACCGGGCCCGAGTCCGACCTGTGGTCGCTGGGTGCGCTGCTGTGCGCCGTGCTCAGCGGCGAGTCGCCGTTCCGGCGGGACTCGTTGGGCGGGATCCTGCACGCGGTGGTCGTCGACGAGATCCGGCCTCCCGAGCAGGCACAGCCGATCCTTCCCGTGGTACGGGGGCTGCTGGAGCGCGATCCGGGCCGGCGTCTGGACGGGGCGGAGGCGGAGCGGCTGCTGCGGGAGTTCCTGGAGACCGGACGGACGCCGAGGGCGCCGGTGGCGTACACGCCGACCCAGCCGGACATGCCCCGGCGCGCCGTGCCGCCGGTCTTGTGGGACGGGCCCGAGGCGGCCGCACGGCAGCCGGGAGCCGGGTCGCCGGCGGGCAAGCCGTCCGCCCGGGGTGCCCTGGTCGCGGCCGCGCTGGTCGCCGCGATGGCCGGAGCGGGCGTCTCTGCGGCCGCGCTGCTGCTGCGCGACGGCGGCGACGCCCGCGGCACGCCCGCGAGTTCGTCGCCGCCGCGTACATCGGTGGGCACGGGTCCGTCCGCCTCCGGGCCCGCGCCCGCCCCCACGGTGACGGTGACGCGCCCGCCCTCCTCGTCCCCTTCGGCATCGGCCCCGGTGCACGAGGCGCCTTCGGGGTATCGGCAGATACGGGACGCGGGAGGGTTCTCGCTCGCCGTGCCGGAGGGGTTCACGCGTGTCCCGCAGGGCGAGCGGATCTACTACATGTCGCCCGGCCGGACGTTCCGCATCGGCATCAAGGTGGCCGACCCCGAAGAGGGCGGCCCGCTCGCGGTGATGCGGCGCTCGGCCGCCGACGGGCCGGGCAACAACCCGGGTTACCGGGACGGACGGGTCGTCGGCACGTCGCACGGCGGCAATCCGGCGGCGCTCTGGGAGTTCACCTGGAACGGCTTCTCCGCGGCCGAGGGCCCGCGGCACACCTACGACCTGTGCTGGGAGCAGGACGGCCGGATGTACGACGTATGGGTGTCGGCGCCGGTCGGCAGAGCGCGGGAGGCGAAGGAGTACTTCGACGTCGCGGTCGACACGTTCGCCCCGTCCTGAACCGGAGACATCTCGCGCGGTGCGTCACGGGTCTGTGACCGGTGCGGGACGGGGGTGGCTGAAGGAGCGCCCGCACGATAAGCATGAGCGCATGAGCACCTACGGGGGAGGGCCTCAACGGCCCGACGAGCCGACGAGTTTCGGACTGCAACCGCCGCGGCCCGGTGTGCCGTACCCGGGAAACCCGTACGCACAGCCGCAACCGCAGGCGACCTCCCAGCCCCAGGCCGCCCCCACCCGTCTCGCGCCGGACGCGCCGCCGGACCCGGGGGCCGGGCGGCTCGTCGCCGGCCGCTACCGGCTGCTCGCCAAGCTCGGCCACGGGGGCATGGGCACGGTGTGGCGGGCCAAGGACGAGACGGTGGACCGTGAGGTGGCCGTCAAGGAACCCAGGGTCCCCGACCACCTCCCCGAGCGCGAACAGGCCAACGTCTACGAGCGGATGCGCCGTGAGGCACGGGCCGCCGCGCGTCTCGACCATCCCTCCGTCGTGAACGTGCACGACGTGGCGGTCGTCGACGGCAGGCCCTGGATCGTGATGGAGCTGGTGCAGGGCCGGTCCCTGGGCGACGTACTCCAGGAGGGCACGCTCGGGGTGCGCGAGGCGGCGAGGATCGGCCTCGAGGTGCTCGGCGCACTGGAGGCAGCGCACGCCGCGGGCATCCTGCACCGCGATGTGAAGCCCGCCAACGTCCTGCTCGGCCGGTACGACCGGGTCGTGCTCACCGACTTCGGCATCGCGCAGATCGAGGGCGAGACGAATCTGACGGACACGGGGGGCTTCGTCGGCTCGCCCGAGTACATCGCGCCCGAGCGGGTGCTGGGCCGGCGCCCCGGACCGGCGTCCGACCTGTGGTCGCTCGGTGTGGTGCTGTACGCGGCGACGGAGGGCGTCTCGCCGTTCCGCCGCGCCAACACCCCCGCCACCCTCCAGTCCGTCCTCCATGCCACCCCGGCGGCCCCGGCCCGCGGTCCGCTCGCCGACGTGATCAACGGTCTGCTGACCAAGGAGCCCGAGCGACGCCCCGACGCGGCCGAGGTCCGACGGCTGCTCCAGGAGGCGGCGAGAGAGCCGCAGCCGACGCAGGGCGTGCCGCTCACCGTCCCCGGCGGCCGAGGCGTGAGCCGCAAGGCGCTGTTCGGGATCGGCGCCGCGGTCGTCGCCGTCGCGGCCGTGGTCGCTCTGGTCGTCGCGGACCCGTTCGCGGGACCGCTGCCGGACGGCTGGAAGCAGCACCGGGAGAAGGCGCTGGGCGCGACGCTCGCGGTGCCCGCGAACTACCGGGTGTACCGGCCCGCGAAGGACGACACCGACAAGAACTGGGTGACGTACTCCGATCTGAGCGGCAGCATCTCGGTCGTGCTGCATCTGGCGCGGCGGTCCGAGGACAGCTCCCATCAGATCAAGGACTCCTCGGCGGCCGAGATGTACGCCGAGAACGGCGAGTTCAAGGACAGCGGCGCCTACGAACTGCAGATGGCCTCGGGTCCGAAGAAGACGCACCCGGAGACGATCCGCTACCGCGACCGGCAGGCCGCGCAGAACACGGTCGCCTATACGACGAACGACAGCCAGAACCCGCTTCCGCGCGAGCTGAAGATCTTCTACTACAAGAACTCGGCCGGCGACATGTACAAGGTCACCGTCGGCTATCCCGGCGACGGCGACTTCACTGAGCGCGGACGCGAGGTGGCGCGCACGGCGATAGCGAACCTGGACGTCGACAGGCTGTAGGCGAAGGCCGTCGGCCGTCCTTGCCACGGGCGGGGCGGTACCCGGTGCCAGAGCCCGTCCGAAAGCCGCGCCCGGCGCGGTGATCTCCCGACAACGCCCTGATCAGCGCATTTGCTGCCAGCGGTCACTGGCACGGTGTGGTCACCCCGTGAAAGCCCGTTACCGACGGGTACCCAAACGCTCCGGCCCGTCATACCCTGCGCGTCATGACGGACTCGCAGGCCCCGGAGAAGGCCACCGACACGACCGGTTCGGGTACGGCCGGCACCAATCCTCTCGCGCCGTCCCCCGCCGGCGCCCGCACCGCCGCCGACGTGGTCACGCCCGAGCTGGTGGCCCAGCTCACCAAGGGAGTGGTCGGCTCCGGCCGCACCGCCAACCACACGCCGTTCACCGGCGAGAAGCTGGCGGACCTGCCCGAGTCCACGCCCGAGGACGTGGCCGAGGCGTTCGCGCGGGCCCGCACGGCCCAGCCGGCCTGGGTTGCGACGACCGTGCGGCAGCGCGCCGCCGTCCTGCTGCGCTTCCACGACCTGGTGCTGGAGCGCCAGGCCGAGGTCCTGGACCTGATCCAGCTGGAGACCGGCAAGGCGCGCCTCCACGCCCACGAGGAGGTGCAGGCCGTCGCCGTCGCGGCCCGCCACTACGGCCGCAAGGCGCCCTCGTACCTGGGTCCCAAGCGGCACACGGGCGCCGTGCCCACCCTGACGCGCGTCACCGAACTGCGCCATCCGCGGGGCGTCGTCGGCCAGATCGCACCCTGGAACTACCCCCTGGAACTGTCGGTCGGCGACGCGCTCCCGGCCTTCGCCGCGGGCAACGCCGTTGTGATGAAGCCCGACACGGAGACCTGCCTGACCGCGATGTGGGCACGGGACCTGCTGATCGAGGCAGGGCTGCCCGCCGAGGTGTTCCAGATCGTCATCGGCGACGGCCCGGTCGTCGGCCCGGAGGTCGTCCGGCACGCCGACTACGTCTCCTTCACCGGTTCCACCCGCACCGGACGTCAGGTCGCCCAGGGCGCCGCCGCCCGTCTCGTCGGCGTCTCGCTCGAACTCGGCGGCAAGAACGCCATGCTGGTCCTCGAGGACGCGGACATCGAGAAGGCGGCCGCCGGGGCCGTACGCGCCTGCTTCTCCTCGGCCGGCCAACTCTGCATCTCCATCGAGCGGTTGTACGTCCACGAGTCGATCGCGGACGCCTTCCTGGAGCGTTTCGCGGCCCGCACCAGGGCGCTGCGGCTCGGCACGTCCCTCGCGTACGGCGCGGACATGGGCTCGCTGGTCGGCGAGCGGCAGTTGCAGACCGTGACCCGGCATGTCGAGGAAGCCCGGGCCAAGGGTGCGAAGGTGCTGGCCGGCGGGGTCGCCCGCCCGGACATCGGTCCCTACTTCTACGAGCCCACCATCCTCGACGGGGTCGAGGCGCCCATGTCGGTCTGCGCGGAGGAGACCTTCGGCCCGGTCGTGTCGATCTACCGTTTCAGGACGGAGGACGAGGCGGTCGAGCGCGCCAACTCCACGGCGTACGGCCTGAACTCCTCCGTGTGGACGAAGGACGGGCGGCGCGGCCGTGCGGTCGCCGCCCGGCTGCGCACCGGCACGGTCAACGTCAACGAGGGCTATGCGCCCGCGTACGGCAGCGTCCAGTCACCGATGGGCGGCATGAAGGACTCGGGGCTCGGCCGGCGCCACGGCTCCGAGGGCATCCTCAAGTACACCGAGGCCCAGACCGTGGCTCATCAGCGGCTGCTGCCGATGGCGCCGTCGCTCGGCATGGACGACGAGAAGTACGCGGCGTTCATGAGCCGCAGCCTTCGGGTGATGAAGGCGTTCCGCCTCCGCTAGACAGCACCAACTCTCGACGAGGAGAGCACGTGTCACAGGAGAACTCCGTCCGCGATCAGGGCGACGACGCCTACGACTACGACGTCATCGTCGTCGGCTCAGGCTTCGGCGGTTCGGTCACCGCGCTGCGTCTGACCGAGAAGGGCTATCGGGTGGGTGTCCTGGAAGCAGGCCGCCGCTTCACGCGTGAGTCGCTGCCGAAGAACTCCTGGGACCTCAGGAACTACCTGTGGGCGCCGGCCCTGGGTATGTACGGCATCCAGCGCATCCACCTGCTGGGCAATGTGATGGTGCTCGCGGGCGCCGGGGTGGGCGGCGGCTCCCTCAACTACGCCAACACCCTCTACGTGCCGCCCAAGGCCTTCTTCGACGACCCGCAGTGGAAGGGGATCACCGACTGGCAGGAGGAGTTGAAGCCGTACTACGACCAGGCGCGGCGCATGCTGGGCGTGCGGCTCAATCCGACGCTCACGCCGTCGGATGTCCACCTCAAGGCGGCCGCCGAGCGGATGGGCGTGGGCGACACCTTCCACATGGCACCGGTCGGCGTCTTCTTCGGCGACGGCGAGGACGCGGACGGCACGGTCACGGTCACGCCCGGCGAGGAGGTCCCGGACCCGTACTTCGGCGGCGCCGGACCCGCCCGCCGGGCCTGCACCGAATGCGGCGAGTGCATGACGGGCTGCCGGCACGGCGCGAAGAACACCCTGAACGAGAACTACCTCTACCTCGCCGAGAAGGCCGGTGCGGTCGTCCACCCCATGACGACCGTCGTGTCGGTCACGGACGACTCGCAGGGCGGATACGCCGTCGCGACCCTGCCGACGGACGACAGGCGCAAGGGGGAGGGGCGGCTCTTCAAGGCACGGCAGGTCGTCGTCGCGGCGGGTACCTACGGGACGCAGACCCTGCTGCACCGCATGAAGAGCAACGGCCAGCTGCCCCGGATCTCGGACCGGCTGGGCGAGCTGACCCGCACCAACTCCGAGGCGCTGGTCGGCGCCCAGACGGACGACCGCCGCTACCGCAAGGCGCACGGCGGGGCCAAGGCCGACTTCACGCAGGGTGTGGCGATCACGTCCTCCATCCACCCGGACGGGGACACGCACATCGAGCCGGTCCGCTACGGCAAGGGATCGAACGCGATGGGCGGGCTGTCGATCCTCCAGGTCCCCTACGCGGACGGCTCCTCGCGCGCTCTGGCCTGGCTCGCGAACGTGGCGCGCCACCCGTGGCTGCTGGTCCGGTCCCTGTCCAACCGCCGCTGGTCGGAGCGGACCATCATCGGCCTGGTGATGCAGTCGCTGGACAACTCCTTGACGACCTATCTGAAGCCGAAGGGTGCCGGCAAGGGACTGCTGACCGCCCGGCAGGGGCACGGCGCCCCGAACCCGAAGCAGATCAGGACCGCCTCGATGGCGGCGTCCGCGATCGCCGAAGAGATCAACGGCTTCCCGGGCAGCAACGTGGGTGAGCTCATGGGCACCCCGCTGACCGCCCACTTCCTCGGCGGCTGTCCCATCGGTGCCTCGCGCGAGGAGGGAGTGATCGATCCGTACCACCGGTTGTTCGGCCACCCCGGTGTCTCGGTGGTCGACGGGGCCGCGGTGTCCGCGAACCTGGGCGTCAACCCCTCGCTGACGATCACGGCACAGGCCGAGCGGGCGATGTCGTACTGGCCGAACAAGGGGGAGGCCGACCCGCGTCCGGCACAGGGTGCGGGGTACGAACGCCTCAAGCCGGTGGAACCCCTGCGTCCGGCGGTGCCGGTGGAGGCGTTCGGGGCGCTGCGGCTGCCGTTCCTCGGCATACCGGCGGTGCCGCCGAAGAAGTAGCGGAATCAAAGAAGGAAGAAGGACCTGGGCCCCCCTCCGAGCCCAGGTCCTTCTTCTTGTGTGCGAGGCGCTCGGGACGCCTGACGCAGTCTGTGCGACGGGTCTTTCAGGCCTTACGCGGCCTGACCACCCGTCTTCCGGCGCCGCACCGCGAACACGGCACCGCCACCGGCGACGACCGCGATACCGCCGACCAGGGCGATCATGGGCAGGGCGGAGCTGGAGCCGGTCTCGGCGAGGCTGCCCGTGGCGTCGACCTCGCTCACCTCGGTGAGGGAGCCGCCGGTCTGCGGCTTGGCGTCGTTCGGGTGACCGGCGTCGGTGCCCGCGGCGAGGATGTCGAAGAAGTAGATCCAGCCCTTCGGGTCGTCGGCCATCCAGCAGCCCTCGGCGTCCGAGTACTGCGCGAAGCCGCCGGTCACGCCGATGGCGTCCGGCACCTTGCCGCTGACGCTCAGCCGCAGCTTGAACGAGGTCGACTGACCGGCGGCGAGCGAGAACGCGGGGAACGTGCCACCCTCGCCCGCGGCGTCCGCGACCGTGTGCCACGTGCCGCTCGCCGAGTCGAAGACCTCGACGGCGATCTTGCCGGAGTAGTCCTTGCCGTCCCAGCCTTCCGCGGCGACACCGATGAGCGGCTTGATGTCCTTGATCTCGCTGTCGCCGTGGTTGGAGACGTTGAACGAGAACGCCTTCCAGCCGCTGCCCGCGACGATCGTCTCGGGCAGGCCCGACAGACCGCTGCGCAGGTCGGCGCTGAGCTGGGTGGTGTCGTTGCCGTCCTCGTCGGTGCAGAGGTCGGCGGGCTCGGACGGCTCGGTGGAGGGCGTGGCGGAGGCCGGCGGGGTGGAGGCGGGTGCCGACTGGGTCGGGGCCGAGTCCGTCGGGTTGCCCGCCGTCTGGGAGGCGGGCGCCGTCGTCCCCGGCGTGGTCTCCGTGTCGGAGGTCGCCGGCGCCGAGGTCGGCGGGGTCGACTCGGGCTCCGAGGTGGGGGGAGTCGATTCGGGCGTCGTCTCCGGGGCGGTCGTGACGATGCTGGTGTCCGTGTTCGTGCTGGGCGCGTCGTCCGCGAACACGGCCGGCGCCGACACGAGCGCGAGTGGTGCTATGGCGGTGGTCGCCGCCGCGGCGACCAGAACGCGACGAAGCTTCATGAAGACCTCGAGAAGTCAGGTGTGCCGTGGGAGACACGACACAAACTGGGGGGAGGCCTCCGCGTGTGGGGCGCGGGTCGTGGCCCTTGATTATTCGGTAGGTGTGACCCGTGGGGCAGGTGAACGGTTGCCCAGGGTTCACACAGTTTTTATGTGGCCTGGGTCACATCGGCGACGAGTGGCCGAAACCGCGCAGGGGCTGAGCGCGGGGTGCAGGCGCCGTCCGGCGGCAGACGAAGGGCCCCGCGGCGAGGGGGTCCCCTGCTCGTCGGCGAAGACGCGGGGAGGACCGCGGGGCCCTTCGTTCGTCAGCACCGACGTCAGGGCGGCGTCGGTGCCATGAGCGGCGCCGGGGGGTTGCGCCGCTTGTCCGTGTGCGCCGGCGGTCGGCCGGCGGGCTGATGCTGGTCGGAACACGGCCTCCGCAACCGCTTCGACCGACCTTGACGGGATTCCGCCGGTCGGCTCCGGGCGTCCCCGGAGCCGACCGTTCTCTGGGTGACCGGGCTGCTGTCCCCTGCCGTCCGGTCACATCCCTGGGGCGAGGTCCCACGACGCACGGCACGATCCGTACGTCTCATCACCCCAGCGGAGCCACGCGTGGTTCTTTCGGGCCCGCCCCTGGCTGGCACGGACACCGGGAACAACGAACTCCGTGCGTCAGCGGTCACGCGCCGTACGGGTGAGAGGGCATACGAACGTGGGTGCAGCGGACGTCCGTCGCAGGCGGATCCGCGCCGGCCGTCAGACGCGGCCCCGGCACAGCTCGAGAAGGGTCATGGCGAGGGCCGTGCCGGGCTTGCCGAGAGCTTCCCGGTAGCGGCCGAGGATCTCCATCTCGCGGGAGAGGTTCACACGCCGGCCGCCGGAGGAGATACGGGCCTCCTGGACGACGGCGGAGACGGCCATGCGCTCCTGGACGAGGCCGATGATGCGGTCGTCGAGCGTGTCGATGCGTTCGCGGGCGCCGTTGATCACTTCGGCGGCCTCGGGGGTGCGGGCGCCGGTCTTCTCGGTGGTCGTCTGATCGGTCGTGGTGGCGGTCATGGCCGGGGGCTCCTCACGGGGGGTCGGGATGAGGTGCTCCGGATCGGCGCGGTCCGCAAACGCCAGGCGCCCCGGACCGTATCGGCCCGGGGCGCCTGGGAAGTCGCTTGTCAGTGGCTCAAGCAGCACGACCATGGCAGCCGGTGGGCCGGTTGCCATAGGTAAAGACGAAGATCGTGTGCGTGAGCATGCGCCCAGTATGCCCGGGATGGTGGCGGGGTCCAAACGGGCTCGTATCGTGAGACGGGGGTCACCCGCGCCCACCCCGTTAGAATCGGTACCACAGCCCCCTGTCAAGCCGCCGGAAGGCAACACGTGTCATCAGCGACCCCCGCTGCCGCCGCCCCCGACACCGTCCTGGTCGTCGACTTCGGCGCGCAGTACGCCCAGCTCATCGCCCGTCGCGTCCGTGAGGCCCGGGTCTACAGCGAGATCGTCCCGAGCACCATGCCGGTCGAGGAGATGCTCGCGAAGAACCCGGCGGCGATCATCCTCTCCGGCGGTCCCTCGTCGGTCTACGAGGAGGGGGCCCCGACCGTCGACCGCGCTCTGTTCGAGGCGGGTGTCCCCGTTTTCGGCATGTGCTACGGCTTCCAGCTGATGGCCCAGGCCCTCGGCGGCACGGTGGACAACACCGGAGCGCGCGAGTACGGGCGCACGGCTCTGGCCGTCTCGCGTCCTTCCTCGACCCTCTTCGAGGGCACTCCGGCCGACCAGTCCGTCTGGATGTCCCACGGGGACGCCTGTTCCGCCGCCCCCGAGGGCTTCACGGTCTCGGCGTCCACGGACGTCGTGCCGGTCGCCGCCTTCGAGAACGACGACAAGAAGCTGTACGGCGTCCAGTACCACCCGGAGGTCATGCACTCCACGCACGGCCAGCAGGTGCTGGAGCACTTCCTCTACCGCGGCGCGGGCCTGACCCCCACCTGGACCACGGGCAACGTGATCGAGGAGCAGGTCGAGGCGATCCGCGAGCAGGTCGGTACCAAGCGCGCCATCTGCGGGCTCTCCGGCGGCGTGGACTCCGCCGTCGCCGCCGCCCTGGTGCAGAAGGCCATCGGCTCCCAGCTGACCTGCGTGTACGTCGACCACGGCCTGATGCGCAAGGGTGAGACCGAGCAGGTCGAGAAGGACTTCGTGGCCGCCACCGGCGTTCAGCTGAAGGTGGTCGACGCCGAGGAGCGGTTCCTCACCGCGCTCAAGGGCGTCTCCGACCCCGAGGAGAAGCGCAAGATCATCGGCCGGGAGTTCATCCGCGTCTTCGAGCAGGCCCAGGCGGAGATCATCGCCGTGGCCGGCGAGAGCGGGGAGCCGGTCGAGTTCCTCGTCCAGGGCACGCTGTACCCGGACGTGGTCGAGTCCGGCGGCGGCACCGGCACGGCCAACATCAAGTCCCACCACAACGTGGGCGGCCTCCCCGAGGACCTCGAGTTCCGGCTGATCGAGCCGTTGCGCAAGCTGTTCAAGGACGAGGTCCGCATGGTCGGCCAGGAGCTCGGCCTGCCGGACGAGATCGTCCAGCGCCAGCCCTTCCCGGGCCCCGGCCTCGGGATCCGCATCGTGGGCGAGGTGACCAAGGAGCGTCTCGACCTGCTGCGCGAGGCCGACGCCATCGCCCGCGAGGAGCTGACGGCGGCCGGCCTCGACCGCGAGATCTGGCAGTGCCCGGTGGTCCTGCTCGCCGATGTGCGCAGCGTCGGTGTCCAGGGCGACGGCCGGACCTACGGTCACCCGATCGTGCTGCGGCCGGTCTCGTCCGAGGACGCCATGACCGCCGACTGGTCGAGGCTTCCGTACGACGTGCTCGGGAAGATCTCGACCCGGATCACCAACGAGGTCCGCGACGTCAACCGCGTCGTCCTGGACGTGACCTCGAAGCCGCCGGGGACCATCGAGTGGGAGTGACCCGGGGGACCTCCCGGGTCATGTCCGCCTGAGAGCGCGCACCGGCTCTCCGGGCTTCCAGATCTCGACGACCAGGTAGGTGTCGTCCTCGACGTGGGTCCGTACGACCTCCGTCAGCTCGGTGCGAAAGAGGTGGAACGGCTCCGGCGGTTCCGCCTCTTTCACGTATCCGGCCCTCGCGCCCGGGTCCGTCACCTCGATCGCCCGTCCGCCGATGCGCACATCGCCGCCGCCCATCCCCGTGCCCGGCCCCGGGTTGGCCTGGAGTGCGAAACGCGGGTCGCGGCGCAGGTCGAGCGCCTTGAGGGAGTCCGGCATCATGCCGAGCCACAGCTCGCCGTCCAGGAAGCGGACCTCGAGACCGGTGGTGCGCGGCGAGCCGTCCTTGCGCAGGGTCGCGAGGACGTGATGGGTGAACGCGCCGAACCGGTCCTCGACGGTCCTGGCGAGGGACGGCGCGGCGGTGACGAAGGCGGACCAGTTCACGGGGGGTGTCGGGCTCTCGGTACTCATGGGACCGAGCCTGCCGCGCATACCCGACAGGTTCCGTCCGGTATGACAAACAATTCGTCGCCCACCCGGCGCGCGGCGCGGGCCGTGCCCCCACCGCGCGTAACGGTTGCGCACTCTCTTCACCGAACGACTCTGTTCTCCTGCGACGACCGACGGTAACTTCCGCTGCGTAAAGGAACCCAGTGCTGGAGGACACATGCACGGGCCCACCCCCCCGCTGCCCCTGCCCACCGACCGGTTGCAGTTCGCCATGCCGCCGATGCACGAGTCGTCGGACGACGAGCGGCAGCACCGCAAGGAGCGGCTGGCCGGAGCGCTGCGGCTCTTCGGGCGGCTCGGCTTCGAGGACGGCGTCTCCGGGCACATCACCGCACGGGATCCCGAGTTCACCGACTGCTTCTGGGTGAACCCGTTCGGGATGCCCTTCCGGCACGTCACCGTGAGCGATCTGGTGCTCGCCAACCAGGACGGGCAGGTGATCGAGGGCCGGTACCACGTGAACCAGGCGGCGTTCACGGTGCACGCCCAGGTCCACGCCGCCCGTCCGGACGTCGTCGCGGTCGCGCACTGCCACTCCGTGCACGGACGGGCCCTCGCCGCGCTCGGTGATCTGCTGGACCCCATCACCCAGGAGTCCTGCGCCTTCTACGAGGACCACGCCGTGTACGACGCCTACACGGGCGTCGCCGTGGACGCCGAGGAGGGCCGCCGGATCGCGACCGCCCTGGACACCCGCAAGGCGCTCGTCCTGCGCAACCACGGGCTGCTGACCGTCGGGGACTCGGTGGACGCGGCCGCCTGGTGGTTCCTGTCGATGGAGCGCTCGTGCCAGGTGCAGCTGACCGCGAGGGCGGCCGGGCGGCCCGTGCTGATCGAGCACCGGCAGGCGGTCGCGACCCGGGAGCAGCTCGGCGGGGATCTGGTGGCCTGGATCAACTACCAGCCGCTGTGGCAGGACATCAGCCGGAGCGAACCCGATCTGCTCAGCTGACGGCCGCGCCGGCCGGACACCGCCCGGCCCGTGCGGGGTCCGGCGCCGCGCCGGCGCTCGCGTCCCGGCGCGATCCGCACCGTGCGGACGCCGACGACCGGCCCCCGTCGTGCCGGAGGACCGGGGTCCTGCGGAATACTCGCACCCGGGTCGACGGCGTTTTCGGCCCCGGTCAACCCGGAGATTCGTTCTTTCACCCGGGCTGACCGGACCTGGCGGACGCGGGGCGTGTTCCGTACGGCACAATTCGCTGTCGTCGCACGTCAGTTGTCACGGGTGCGACGTGGTGATCCGGAGCGGGGAAGGCGGCAGTGGGCGTGGCGGTGCAGGAGGCGAGGCAGGGCGCGGGACGCGGCAGCGGCCCGGGCGCCCACGAGGGTGGCTGCACCTGCGGGGACTGCCCGCACGGCGTGCGCGAGGGGCACCGGCGCGCGGTCGCCGAGTTCCTGGCGAAGCGCGAGGAGTTCGCGTCCGGGCGGGGACTGCCCTCGGCCGTCGCGCACTCCGCGTCCGCGTCCCGCCAGTGGGTGTCCGACGAACTGACCCAGTCCGCGGACCTTGTCGCCGAACGCAGCCGGGCCGACGGCGAGGCCTGGCTGGGCCGGCTGTGGCGGCGCACGGTGATCTGGGTGTGGGCCGTCGCGGGCGTCCTGCTGCTGGCCCAGGCACTGACGGCGATCGGTGCGGGGTGGACCGCCGCGCGGACGGCCGGACTGATCGCGGCCGTGCTGGTGGGTGCCGCGCTGACCGCCGCCGGCTATCTGCACCAGGCGCGCGGCGGTGCGCTCGCCCCTGTCGTCGGAGAGGACAACCGGCTGTCGACCTCCCGTGCGGTGGCGGCGAGTTGGGTGCTGTTCGTGGTGTATGCGGTGCTGATGCTGGCCGGCGAGCTGGCGATGGCCTCCGCGCACGACAGGCGTGACGCGCTGATCGCCGGTCTCGACCTCGCGCGCGGAGCGGGCGCGGTGACCGTCGTCGCGGTCGTGTGCGGCATCGCGGTCGTGGTGCGGCGGGTGGTCGGGCTGCGGGTCCTCGGCCGGCGCCTGCAGAAGGTGCATGCCGACCGGCCGAGGGCGGCCGACCTGCTGACGGACGATTCGGGACGCGGCAACTTCGCGGACACCCAGTACGTCGTGATCAGCGCGGTCGCCCTGGTCTTCGCGGCGGTACGGCTCGCCCGCCGCCCCGACCAGCTCCCCGACCTGCCCTGGGGCCTCGCCCTGCTGGTCCTGGTCTCCGCGGCCACCTACTTCGCGGGGAAGTTCGCGGAGGGCGGCCGTCCGGTGGTGCTCTCCGTGGTCCGGGCGCGGGAGGCGGGCGACCTGGACGCCCCGATCCGCACCGGGGACGACATCGAGATCCGCGGTGCCGGTTTCGTACCGCCCGGCGCCCAGTCGGCGGATCGCCTGTCCCGGATGGTGGTCCGCATAGGGGCGGTCCACGTCCACGTCCCCCTGGTCCCGGTCGTCGGCGGCTTCAGCAATCCGACGGACTCGCTCCTCACGGTCCCCGTACCCGCGGACGTCGAGCCCGGGAGGGTGGAGGTACAGGTGGTGACGGCCGCGGGAGTGGAGACCAACCGGGTGGCCGTCGACGTGACGGAATGACCCCGGCCGCCGCGGGGAGACCCGCGCTCCGGGCATCCGGCCATCGACGCGTACCCGTCAACGGGGCGAAAAAGACGCGTAGCGGTTGAGCGCGAGCCGACTTTCGTACGTATGGTCTGTTGAGGGGTCAACGGCATGGCGGGCGAGAGGCGGCGCACAGGATGGCTCACGGTATTCGTACGGACTCCCACACCTCCTATCTCAACGACAGCCGTGACTGGCGGGACACCGCCACGCGGTACGCACTGCTCCCTTTGCGCATCTTTCTCGGCATCACCTTCATCTACGCGGGTGTCGACAAGCTCACCGACAGCGCCTTCATGCACGCCTCCGGCTCCGGTTCGATCGGCGACCTGATGCGCAGCGTGCGGGACTCGTCGGCGATCCCGGCCCTGGTCGACATGGCGCTGAAGAACCCCGTGGGCTTCGGCTACGCCATCGCCTTCGGCGAACTCGCCGTCGGCATCGGCACGCTCATCGGTCTGCTGAGCCGGCTCGCCGCGTTCGGCGGCGCACTCATCTCGCTGAGCCTCTGGCTGACCGTCAGCTGGGCGTCCACCCCCTACTACTACGGCAACGACCTGGCCTATCTGATGGCCTGGCTCCCGCTGGTCCTCGCCGGCGCCCCGGTGCTCTCCCTGGACGCCGCCGTCCGCGCCCGGCGCCGGCAGCGCTCGGGCGAGTACCGCTAGGCGGGCAACGAGCGCTCCCGGTCTACGGCGCCGTGGCGCCGCCCTGCCCGGTGAGCGGTTTTGTGCGGCCCGAGCGTCCCCTGCGGATCGCCCGGGCCGCGAGGCCCGTCACGGCCGCGAGGCAGAGGCCGCCGCAGACCATCGGAATGATCGCGAACCACGGCGCTGCCCAGGCGCCGTTCGCGTCGCCCAGGTAGACGACACCCGCGGCGGTCAGGACGGCGCCGGCGATCAGCCGGCCGGGCTGGAACTCATGACGCAGCACGGGTCACCTCCACCTGTCCCACGCCGACCTCGAGTCCGAGGTCCAGCGTGCCCTTGCTCCTCGTGCCCGGTGCGGGGGAGAGCGTCAGCTGTTCATGGCGGTCGGGCTGCACATCCACGTCCTTCTGGGAGTCACCGGGCAACTGGACGTCCCCGAGACCCGCGTCGATCCTCAGCTTGACCGTGACGTCCTTCGGGACCACCACCTCGAGGCGCCCCGCTCCCACCTCGGCATGGGTCGTCACGGTCCGGCCCGGTGCGAGGTCCAGACGGCTGAGGTCCAACGTGCCGACACCGGTGCCCAGATCGTAGGTCTCCCGGACGGCCGCCGCCGAGGCCGGTGCCCAGGTCGTGCGGGTCCAGTGCGTGGTGATGTCCTTCGGCAGGGCCACGGAGGCGGCGAGCAGCCCCGCCGTGAGGACGGCGAGGAAGAGGGAACCGGCCCCCGTACGGCCCAGGAACGAGCTGAGCGCGATGCCCGCACCCAGGGTGAGAAGCGCACTGGCCAGACCCGTCTGCAGACTGGTGCCGAGCGTCCGGTCGTCCCAGGTCAGTCCGGTGCCGAGGGCGCCCGCGAGCAGGGCGAACAGGAACGTCCAGCCGCCGATCCAGCGCGGCCCCCGTGATCTGGGCGGGGCCGCGGCCCGGGCCTGCTGCGCGTACGACGGGCGGTCGGCGCCGACGGCCGCGGCCGCGTGGGCCGGGGTGTCGCTGGGTCCCCACAGATAGCCGGTGCCGCCCACGTGGGTGCCGTCCTTGACGATGGGATCGCGCCACCAGGACGGACGGGCGTCCGGGACGGGGGGCGCCGTCGCCTCCGGCGGCGCGTCGGCCACCGCCTGCGCGGCGAGCGGGTCGGGATCGGGGGCGCCGCGCTGCCGCGACCAGAACCCCGCGCCGGCCAGGAGCAGCGACAGGATGGCGGCGAACGTCAGTACCCCGCCGTTCCTGAGCATCGACAGGAAAACCCCGCAGCCCACCAGGGCGAAGAGGATCGCGGCCAGGCCCTGTCCGTCGACGCGGCCGGTCAGCAGCTTGCGGATCTCGTTCTCCTCCTCGTCGTCGTAGGGCACGAGAAGCCATACGAAGCCGTAGAAGATCAGACCCAGACCGCCCGTCGCGGAGAGCACCGCGAGCACGATCCGGAAGATCACCGGGTCCATGTCGCACTGCCGGCCGAGGCCTGCGCAGACCCCTCCGAGCATCTTGTGCCGCCGGTCACGCCGGAAGCGCCCGAGGTCCCGGGCGGGGTCCGAGCCCTCGTGCGCACGCGGCTCCTCGTCCGCGGCGGGGCCGTGCCCGTCGGTGGGGCCGTGCTTCGTGCCCGGGCTCCGTCCCGCCGCCGCGTGGTGCTGATCCGTCATACGTCCATGGTCTCCGGCGCGGCGGCCCGGCGGCAGTCCGTACGACCCTGGCCGAACCCTGAAATCTGCCCCGACCGCCGTCGGGGGAGGCGACCCCCGGGTTCGGCGGGCGCCGGGGAAGGTGAAGATCAGGGGTGTCTAGGGGGCCGACCCTGATGTACCGATGGGCCGGTCGTGTGACCATCGATGGCATGCCGGACGCCGCAGCAGTGCTCCCCGACGACCCGCGGCCGCCGCGCAAGCTCTACCGCAGCAGCGACGGACGCTGGCTCGGTGGCGTGGCGCGGGGGCTCGCCGGGCACCTGGGGCTGCCCGTGATCTGGGTGCGTCTGGTATTCATCGGCCTGATGACGGCGGACGGCCTCGGCGCGCTGCTGTACGCCGCGTTCTGGTTCTTCGTCCCGCTCGGTGTCGGCGGCGTCGACGACCGGCGCTCCCCGTCCCTGGTCGGCACCGAGACCTCACCCGACGGCCGCCGCCGACTGGTCGCCCGCAAGCCGGACCGGGGCCAGATCGTCGCCCTGCTGCTCATGGTCGTCGTGGCGCTGACCTTCGTCGGCAGCGTGAACCTCGGCGGCGGGGCAAAGGCCTACCTCATCCCGGCCGTCCTCGTCGCCGCGGGTGTCGCCCTGGTCTGGCGCCAGGCGGACAACGCGCGGCGGGCCCGCTGGATGGAGGTCGGCAGCCGGCGGCGCACGCTCACGCTGC
Source organism: Streptomyces sp. HUAS TT11 (assembly GCF_051553595.1). Taxonomy (NCBI): domain Bacteria; kingdom Bacillati; phylum Actinomycetota; class Actinomycetes; order Kitasatosporales; family Streptomycetaceae; genus Streptomyces; species Streptomyces sp. HUAS TT11. Next base: position 3,883,481 of record NZ_CP196184.1, on the reverse strand, counting down.
TGCGCGCCGCGGCCGGGGTCCTGCTGGTGACCGCGGGCGTCTCCGGCATCTTCGTGCTCCAGGGCTCGGCGGCCCATCTCGGTTCGGTCCTGCAGGCGGCGCTCGCGGTCCTCGTCGGCGTCACGCTGCTCGCGGGCCCCTATCTCGTCCGGATCACCCAGGACCTGTCCGAGGAGCGCCTGATGCGCATCCGCGCCCAGGAGCGCGCGGAGGTCGCCGCCCATGTCCACGACTCGGTCCTGCACACGCTGACCCTGATCCAGCGCAGCGCGGAGAACGCCGGCGAGGTACGCCGTCTCGCCCGCGCCCAGGAGCGCGACCTGCGCGCCTGGCTCTACAAACCGGAGGGCACCGGCAAGGACGAGGACGAGGAGCCCGACACCCTCGCGGAGGCGGTCCGGCGCAACGCGGCGGAGGTGGAGGACAAGCACGGGGTGCCCATCGAGGTCGTCGTCGTCGGCGACTGCCCCCTCGACGAGCGGCTCGGAGCGCAGATGCAGGCCGCGCGCGAAGCGATGGTGAACGCCGCCAAGTACGGTGGCGAGGGCGGCGCCGTCCAGGTCTACGCCGAGGTCGAGGAAAGGACCGTCTTCGTGTCCGTGCGCGACCGCGGTCCCGGTTTCGACCTCGACACGATTCCCACCGACCGCATGGGTGTCAGAGAATCGATCATCGGCCGCATGGAGCGCAACGGCGGTACGGCACGACTGCGCTCCGTGCCGGGTGGCGGTACCGAGGTCGAGCTGGAGATGGAGAGGGCGGAGAGGACGTCATGAGCGACGCGAACGAGCCGGCCGGCCCGGTGGAGCCGGAGCGTGCGAGCGGGAACGGCGCCGAGGATCGGCGCGTGCGGGTCGTGCTCGTCGACGACCACCGGATGTTCCGCACGGGCGTCCAGGCCGAGATCGGGCAGACCGAGCGGACCGGGGTCGAGGTCGTCGGCGAGGCCGCGGACGTCGACCAGGCGGTGAGCGTCATCACCGCCACCCGTCCCGAGGTGGTGCTCCTCGACGTCCATCTGCCCGGCGGCGGTGGCGTCGAGGTGCTGCGCCGGTGCGCGCCGCTGATGGCCGACGCGGAGCGGCCGGTCCGCTTCCTCGCGCTGTCCGTCTCGGACGCGGCGGAAGACGTGATCGGCGTCATCCGGGGCGGCGCCCGCGGCTACGTCACCAAGACGATCACCGGAACCGATCTGGTCGACTCCGTCTTCCGTGTGCAGGAAGGCGACGCGGTGTTCTCGCCGCGCCTGGCCGGCTTCGTCCTCGACGCCTTCGCGTCGACGGACGCCCCGCCCGTCGACGAGGACCTCGACCGCCTCACCCAGCGCGAGCGCGAGGTGCTGCGTCTCATCGCCCGCGGCTACGCGTACAAGGAGATCGCCAAGCAGCTGTTCATCTCGGTGAAGACGGTCGAGTCCCATGTCTCGGCGGTCCTGCGCAAGCTCCAGCTGTCCAACCGGCACGAGCTGACGCGCTGGGCGACGGCACGCCGGCTGGTCTGACGGACCCTCACCGGACGTTCGCGTTCACGGGCGCTTCGGTGATCCGGGGGCCGCTCACACCACCCGGGTGGCCCCCGCGAACGGCATCTGGTCGATCGGCGCCAGCCGTACCGGCGCCGAGGGGTTGGGCGCGTGGATCATCTGACCGTTGCCCACGTAGATCCCCACATGGCTGACGCCGGAGTAGAAGAACACCAGGTCGCCGGGGAGCAGTTCGGAGCGCGAGATCCGGTGTCCCGCACCGATCTGGGCGTAGGTGGTCCGCGGCAGCGAGACGCCCGCCGAGCGGTAGGCGGCCTGCACCAGGCCGGAGCAGTCGAAGGCGTTGGGGCCGGTGGCACCCCAGACATACGGGCTGCCCAGCTTGCCGTACGCGTACGACAGCGCGGCCGCCGCCCGTGTGTTGGGCGCCTGGGCGGCCGCGGCGGCGGCCGACATCGGTGCCGGACCCCGTAGTGCGGAGCGCGACGCCCGCCCGGTGTCACCGTCCGCGGTGAGGTGTGCCCGCTGGCCGTCCGTCAGGCGGGACAGCAGCCGGCGCGCCTCGCCCAGCCTGTCGGTGATCGTCTGCTTCTGTCGGCGCAGCTCCGTCTGCCGTGACTTCAGGGAGGCCAGCTCCACCCGGGCCGCGCCACGCAGCCGCTCGATCTCCCGCAGCTGCCCCCGCACACGGCTCACGGCCGCCGCCTGCCGGTTGTCGGCCCGCTCGGCGAACGCGGCGTCGTCGAGGTACCGGCCCGGGTCCGAGGAGAGCAGGAGCTGCACCGAGGGGTCGATGCCGCCGCCGCGGTACTGCGCCGCCGCGGCCGAACCGAGGGCCTCGCGCGCCGTGTTGAGCCGGTCCGTGCGGCGGGCCGCCTCGTCGCGCAGGGAGTTGAGCCGTGTCCGGGCCTCGGCCGCCTCCTCCTTCGCCCCGTCGTACTTCTCGGTCGCGACCTCGGCCTGCTGGTACAGCTTGTCGACCTTGGCCTTGACCTGGGCGGGGGAGAGCTGCGGTTCGGCGTGCCCCGTTCCTTCGAGAGCGGTCGCGGTGGCCGCTCCCGCGAGGGCGATCGTGGCGGCGGTGCGGACCGTGTTGCCGCCGATCGAACGCTGTCTGGGCTTGCGGTGCGCTGCCACCTGGCCGTCCCGTCCTTTCGTACGACCGCCGGTCGTCCCGGGCGGTGTCGCGCGTCCGGCGGCGGCCCGCACAGGGGGAGCGCGCCGCCGCCGGACCTTCTCGGCGGTGGTGTCCGACGGCCGCCCCTGGCCCGGGCGGTGGTGGGGAGCCGGCCACCTGGTGCAGGACGCTAAACCTCACCGTGACCGCTCCGTGATGCAATGTGCGGAACTGTCGCGACCGGACTGCCGGTGACCGTATGTGGCCGTGATCCCGTTCCGGGAGCGCCGACTTCACGCTGTGCGATGACCGATGCGGTGGTTTCGGGGCGCGGGCGGCGGCGGAGTGCTATGGGGCATCCATGCGGTGACCGGGCCGGCACGGCCACCGTTCTCGACGCAGGGGCGGTGACCGGGAGGCCGGGCACCCCTGGCTAGGCTCCGGACCCATGGACGTACTCATCCATCTCTTCGTCGGCCTGCACATCATCGGTATCGCCGCGCTCCTCGGCGGCTTCCTCACCCAGATGAAGGCGATGGGCCGGGGCACGGCCCGTTTTGTGCCCGGGATGCTGCACGGCGCGCTGACCATGCTGGTCACCGGTGTCGTGCTGGTCGGTCTCAACGAGGCGGACCACCACTCCGTCGACACGATCAAGATCGGTGTGAAGCTGGCCCTGCTGATCGTGATCCTCGGCCTGGTCTATGTGAAGCGGGACGAGGAGAGGGTCGAGAAGCCGCTCTTCGGCCTCGTCGGCGCGCTGACCGTCGCGAACATCTTCATCGCGGTGCTCTGGACCTGACGCCTTCCGACGCCGACAGGACGGCGCCGGCGAGGACCACGCACCAGGCGGCCACCGCGATCCACAGCAGCACCCGGCCGAGGTCGCGCAGCCACGGCACCCCGAGGGCGGTGGCGACGGACAGGGACGCCACCGCCGTCATACCTATCGGGAAGACGGTCGCCCAGCGCCGTACGTCGTAGCCGAGCCGTGGACGGAGTACCTCGGCCACCGCCAGCAGGCAGTAGCACACAAGGGCGAGGACGAGCAGCGCGATGGTCACGCCCCGCAGGGCGGCACGGTCGTCGTTGTTCCAGAGGTACATCCGGTGGGAGGCGAGGACGAGCCGCGCCCCGGCCACCGCGGCGATGGCGAGTCCGCCGCCCAGGATCCAGTGGTCCCCCGCCCCCCTCGTCACCTGGCGCGGGTCGAAGCACCGCAGTCCGACCACGTAGAACACCAGCCCGAGCCAGAAGAACACGAGCGCCGTGTGTGCGAGCCACGGCACACCCTCGGCCAGCGCCAGGACCGCACCGAGCAGCGCGATCCCCTCCGTCGCCACGCAGCCGAGGAAGACGGTCCCGGCCATACGGCGCATCCAGCGGCGTGCGACCACGAGGACCAGGACCGCCCACAGCAGGACGGACAGGGCGAGCAGGGCCTGCGCGAGCGACCGCCCGCCCAGCAGGGCCGTCGCCGTGCCCAGCGCGGCGGTCGCCGCGACCGGGGTGAGGACGACCGGGGGGAGTGCCGCGTCCGCCCCGCGCCCGCGCCACCTCGGCGCCCGTACGGCGACGTCGGCGACCAGTCCCAGCCAGGCGGCGGCCGCGAGGGCGACGGCGATGCGGGAGAGGACCTGGTGGCCGGCCAGGTGAAGCCCGACCGACAGGATGCCCGTCGCCATCACGGCGGCCCCGGTGGCGGGTGGACGCTGCGACCACCAGGTGCGGAGCGCGGAGGTGCCTGACATGCGCCCGATGCTAGGGATGCGCACCCGGGTTGCGTACGGGGCACGCGCGCGGGGATGCCGAAAACAACCCCACGCGCGCGTACCGCACGACGAGCGGGAGGCCCGGCCTCAGGCGGGGCGCACCACGCTGTGGATGATGGAGGAGCCGCCGTAGTAGATCGACTCCTCGCGGACATAGGCGCCCGGCTTCGGCGCGTGGATCATCATGCCGTCGCCGATGTAGATGCCTACGTGGCTGATGTCGTCGTAGAAGAAGATCAGGTCACCCGGCTGGGCGTCGGCGAGCGGCACCGTCGTGCCGGCGTCGACCTGGTCGTACGTGGTGCGCGGGAGCGACACCCCGGCGGCCTTCCAGGCGGCCTGGGTCAGTCCCGAGCAGTCGTACGAATCCGGGCCGGTCGCGCCCCACACGTACGGCTTGCCCACCTGGGCCCGGGCGTACGCGAGGGCCTTCTCCGCCTGCGTCCCGTTCGAGGAGTCCGTGGTGGAGGTGCCGGACGAGCCGCTCGTGGTGGTGGAGGACGACTCCTGCGCGGCCTGCTTCTGCCGGGCCGCCTCCTGCTGCCGGGCCAGTTCCTCCGCCTGGCGCTGCGCCTCCTCCTGCTTCTTCTTCTCGATCGCGGCGAGGCGCGCCTTCTCCTCCGCGGTGAGTCTGGAGAGCATCTCCCGCGCGGTGCCGAGCTTCTTCTGGATCTCCGTCTTGCTCGACTTCAGCGTTTCCTGCGACTCGGTGAGCGTCCGAAGGCTTTCGGTGGCCTCCTGCCGCTTCTTCATCGTCGCGGACCGGTCGGTGAAGTAGTCGTCGACCGTCTCCTTCTGGCGACCGGTGAGCCGGTCCATCAGCTGGGTCTGGTCGAAGTAGTCCTGAGGGGTGTCGGCCAGCAGGAAGGTGGCCGTGTCGGGGGCCGCCGCCCCGGTGCGGTACTGCGCGGCGGCGTACGACCCCAGCTGTTCACGTGCCTCGTTGAGCTTCTGGGTGCGCTGGGCCACGTCGTCGAGGAGCGTGTCGACGCGCTTGCGCTGCTTGGTCGACTGCTCCTTGGCCGCGTTGTACTTGTCGGTGGCCGACTCCGCCTGGCGGTAGAGGTCGTCGACCTTCTTCTCGACCTCCTCGACGCTCGGCTTGCGGTCGGGGGAGGGGGCGGCGTTGGCCGTCTGGGACAGCAGGGCCACGGAGGTGAGGGCGGCCGTCGCGAGAACGGGGGTCCGTATGCCTGCGATGCGCGTGCCCGAGGGACGCGCCTTGCGGTGCGGCGCCATGGGAGGCGACTCCTTCCGTACTCCGCCTACCGAGTTAGCTGTCGGGTTCGGGCGGGTGGTTCCGGAAGGCATGCCCTACGGCCCGGGCCCCGTAGGGCCGTTGGCCGATTCACCCCAAGGTCGGGTGGGTCCCCGGCTCCGGGTGCCGCGGGGGCGTACCGGACTCGGCGGAGGCCGCACGGCCCGGCGATCTTCGCCGGTGGGGGTCGTGCGACCCGCCCGGAACGCTAGCCAACTCGTGTGGCCCGTGTGAAGGTTGATGTGCGATATGCCCGATACATTTTCGTGACCTTGACCATGTGCCGGGCCGCCCTGGGGGAATGTGGCGGTATCTGCGACGGGTTGGGCGTTTTCCCGTGAAGTCGGGCGGAGTGACGGACTCCGCCTGGTTCCGTCGGGAGGCGGTCCCGGACCGCAGGGCGGTGCGCCGCCGTGCGGTCGGTTTCCGTCAGCGATCGAACGGTCCCGGAAGGTGGCGGCGCGACTGCGGTCGACACCGGAGGATCGCGGGCGGTCCGGCCCACTCCCGACGACGGAGTTCTCGGGGCGGCGGCCGACTGTCGGTGGGGCGGCCTAGACTCGGAGAGCGATGAGCAGCCTCTTTGACGACAGCTTCCTGGCGGACCTCAAGGCCACACCGGCCCCTGAGGAGGAGCCCCCGCCGCCCGAGGACGACCACGCTCCGGAGCCGGTTCCGGACGATCTGTTCGGCGGGCGCTTCGACGTGCCCGCGGACCGTGACTCCTACTACCGCGACGGCGCTCCCCGCCCCGTCATCGACCCCCAGGCGCTGCTCCAGGGCCTGAACGAGAACCAGCGCGCGGCCGTCGTGCACGCCGGCTCCCCCCTGCTCATCGTGGCCGGCGCCGGCTCCGGCAAGACCCGCGTGCTCACCCACCGCATCGCCCATCTGCTGGCCGAGCGGGGCGTGCATCCGGGCCAGATCCTCGCGATCACCTTCACCAACAAGGCCGCGGGCGAGATGAAGGAGCGCGTCGAGCAGCTCGTCGGCCCGCGCGCGAACGCGATGTGGGTGATGACCTTCCACAGCGCGTGCGTCCGCATCCTGCGACGGGAGAGCAAGAAGCTGGGCTTCACGTCCTCCTTCTCGATCTACGACGCCGCCGACAGCAAGCGGCTGATGGCGCTCGTCTGCCGCGATCTGGACCTCGACCCCAAGCGGTTCCCGCCGAAGTCCTTCAGCGCCAAGATCTCCAATCTGAAGAACGAGCTGATCGACGAGGAGGACTTCGCCGCGCAGGCCGCCGACGGCTTCGAGAAGACCCTCGCCCAGGCCTACACGCTGTACCAGTCCCGCCTCCGCGAGGCGAACGCGCTCGACTTCGACGACCTGATCATGACGACGGTCAACCTGCTGCGCGCCTTCCCCGATGTCGCCGAGCACTACCGCCGCCGCTTCCGCCACGTCCTCGTCGACGAGTACCAGGACACCAACCACGCCCAGTACGCCCTCGTACGGGAACTCGTCGGCACCGCCGAGCATCCCGTGGACGTGCCGCCCGCCGAGCACGACCTGCCCCCGGCCGAGCTGTGCGTCGTCGGTGACGCCGACCAGTCGATCTACGCCTTCCGTGGCGCCACCATCCGCAACATCCTCCAGTTCGAGGAGGACTACCCGGACGCCACCACGATCCTGCTGGAGCAGAACTATCGTTCCACGCAGACGATCCTGAGTGCGGCCAACGCGGTCATCGAGCGCAACGAGTCGCGCCGTCCCAAGAATCTGTGGACCAATGCGGGCGCGGGCGCACGGATCATCGGCTACGTCGCCGACACCGAGCACGACGAGGCCCAGTTCGTCGCCGAGGAGATAGACCGACTGACGGACTCGGGCGAGGCGAAGGCCGGCGACGTCGCCGTCTTCTACCGCACGAACGCCCAGTCCCGTGTCTTCGAAGAGATCTTCATCCGCGTCGGCCTGCCCTACAAGGTGGTCGGCGGCGTCCGCTTCTACGAGCGCAAGGAGGTCCGGGACGTCCTCGCGTATCTGCGGGTGCTGGCGAACCCGGAGGACTCCGTGCCGCTGCGGCGGATCCTGAACGTCCCGAAGCGGGGCATCGGCGAGCGCGCGGAGGCGATGATCGACGCCCTCGCGCAGCGGGAGAAGGTCAGCTTCCCGCAGGCGCTGCGTCGCGTGGACGAGGCATACGGCATGGCGGCCCGCTCGACGAACGCGGTCAAGCGGTTCAACGCGCTGATGGAGGACCTGCGGACCATCGTGGAGTCCGGCGCCGGACCGGCCACGGTCCTGGAGGCCGTGCTGGAGCGCACCGGCTACCTGGCCGAGTTGCAGGCCTCGACCGACCCCCAGGACGAGACCCGTATCGAGAACCTCCAGGAACTCGCCGCCGTGGCCCTGGAGTTCGAGCAGGAGCGCGGCGAGGAGGCATCGGCGCCGGGGGCGGCCGCCGCGGGCGGCACGCTCGCCGACTTCCTCGAACAGGTCGCCCTGGTCGCCGACTCCGACCAGATCCCGGACGAGGAGGACGGCGACGGCGTCATCACGCTGATGACCCTCCACACCGCGAAGGGCCTCGAGTTCCCGGTGGTGTTCCTGACCGGTATGGAGGACGGCGTCTTCCCGCACATGCGCGCGCTCGGCCAGACCAAGGAGCTGGAGGAGGAGCGGCGCCTGGCGTACGTCGGCATCACACGGGCGCGGGAGCGGCTGTACCTCACGCGGTCGGCCCTGCGCAGCGCCTGGGGCCAGCCCTCGTACAACCCGCCCTCACGGTTCCTGGAGGAGATCCCGGACCAGCATGTGGAGTGGAAGCGCACCGGCACCTCCTCGGCCCCGGTGTCCTCCGGTCCGCTCTCGGGTGTCGCGGCCTCGCTGTCGTCCTCCCGGTCGCGCTCCTCGGCGGTCGGTGCGTCCGGATTCGCCACCCGCCGGGGCGGTGCGGCGGAGAAACCGGTGATCTCCCTGGCGGTGGGCGACCGTGTCACGCACGACCAGTTCGGCCTGGGGACGGTCGTCGGCGTCAAGGGCACAGGTGGGAACGCGGAGGCGACGATCGACTTCGGTGACACCAAGCCGAAGCGGCTGCTGCTGCGGTACGCGCCGGTGGAGAAGCTGTAGCCCGTACGGCTGGGCCCGCGCCCAACGGCGGGGCCCAGCCGGGGAGTTGATCAGGTCGGGTCGAGCCCGTGACTGCGCAGCCAGGGCAGCGGATCTATCGCCGCGCCGCCGCCCGGCCGCACTTCGAAGTGCAGGTGCGGGCCGGTGGAGTTGCCCGAGTTGCCGGAATACGCGATCGGCTGACCGGCCTTGACCGTCGTTCCGGAGGAGACCCGGTAGGTGGAGAGGTGGCAGTACCACGTCTCCGTACCGTCCTTCGCGGTCAGGATCAGCATGTTGCCGTAGGCGCTGTTCCACTGCGTGCGGACGGTGCCGTCCGTCGCGGCCATCACCGTCGTGCCGTAGGAGACCGGGAAGTCGATCCCGGTGTGCACGGACATCCAGTTGATGCCGGCCTGTCCGAAGTAGGCGCTCAGGCCCTTCTGCAGAACCGGCAGGACGAACTTCGGCCGCATCCGCTCCTTGAGCGCCGCCTCCGCCGCGGCCTTCCGCTGCTCGGCCGCCTGCTCCGCCTTGAGATCGATGCGCTCCTGCGTGCGGCTCGCCCGGTCCGCGAAGTCGTTCGCGCCCGCGGAGAGGCTTTCGAGCTGGGAGTCCAGCTTGTTGTTCGCGGCGGACGGCTTCACGGGGGTGGCGGCCGAGGCGCTGGTCGTCCTGCCGTCCTCCCCGTTCACGCCGACGGACGCGGCGGCGATACCGGCTACCCCCATGACGCACACCGACGGCACCGCGACGGTGAGCAGTGCCGATCGCTTCGCCGGGGCGCGGCGCCGGGCACGGTTCGAGGAGCGGGCCGCGACACGGGAGGCGGGGGCGATGTCCTCCTCGTCCTCGAGCAGCGGCGGGGCGTCGCCGGACGCCTCGTCGTCTCCCGACTCGCCTTCTTCGTAGGCGATGTGGTCGTACGGCGGCTGGTCGAAGGCTTCCGCCGCGTCGAAGCCGGCGGTGGCCTGCTGGTCGAAGGGCACCGTCCCGTCGAAGGACTCGGCCTGGTCGAAGGGGTGCGGGATCGCCTGCTCGAAGGTCGCCGTGGCCGGGTCCGCCGCGTCGGCGTACTGGTCGTGGACCCCGTGCTCGACGGCTTCGGCCGAGTTCCACTGGGTGGCGTCATAGGCGCCCGTGTCGAAGGTCTGCGTACCCCATTCCCACTGCTGGGCCGGGTCCGCCGACTGCCCGGCCTCGGCCCAGGCCTGCGCGTCCCACTGGCCCGTGGCGTCGGGGGAGGTGCCTTGTGCGGGGATGCCGGCGAGCTGCTGATAACCGGTCGCCCAGGCGGTCGTGTCATGGGCGCCGGTGTCGAAGGCGGCCTGGTGCTGGGCGGCGTAGGCGTCGTAGTTCGGCGACGGGTGGGCGTGGTCGCCGTATGTCGCATGGCCGGCCGTGGACCACTGCGTGGCGTCGTACGTGCCGGTCGAGCCGTGGCCCGGGAGGTCCCCGAAGAGGGGGTCGGCCGCGAAGTTCGCCGTCGTGGTGCCGCCGGTGCCGAAGGTGTCCGTGTACGTGGTGAACTCGCCGTACTGGCCACCGTGTCCTCCGTACGACGCGTAGTGCGCCGCGACGGCATCGGGGGCCGGGGCCGGGGAAGTAGCGGTCCCCGACGGGTGACGGTCGTTCACCAACTTCTCTTTCGCCTCGACAACAGGGGCTGGCAGAGCAGTGCGGTGACTGTACCCGGCGGTATGCGGGCGCGACAATCTTCCGCTGGTTTCCCTCCGGCAGGAAACGGGCATTCAGCCGTGATTCGGCGGCCCGCGGCGAGGCTTTGGTTTTGCGTTCGATGAATGTTCGAGGTCGAGAGGGTGGCTGCACGTCGTCGGACGGGCGATCCGGGGCCGTGGCGAGGGTCGCGTCGGGCTGTCCTCCGCAAGCGGTGGCCAAAGGTTGTGCCGTCCGTGGTCGCGCGCCGGGGGAGCGGAGGGTCAGGCCACCGTCAGACCACCGGTGTGGGCGGCGGCCGCTCCGGGCTCGACGAGGTCGAGTGCCTGCCGTATCCCGGCGGCGACGGTGGGGTGCACCGGCAGGGCGAGATGGCCGATGCCGCTGACCCGTATGTTCTGCGCCAGCAGATCGGGGTGGTCGACGCAGGCCGTCTCCAGCGGATCCATCAGGGGATCCAGATCGCTCCAGAAGCTCACGAAGTGCGTACGGCAGCCGGGTGCGGGCTCACGCAGTTCCTGGATGAGCTCCGAGCCGGGGCGCATCTGCCGCACGATCGGGTGCGCGTTCGCGAGCGGCGCGACACGGGTTCCCGAGTGGGGGGTGCCCAGCGTGACAAGGGTGCGGACACGCAGGTCGCCGCCGAGGCGTTGCACGTAGTACCGCGCGATCAGCCCACCCAGGCTGTGCCCGACGACGTCCACCCGCTCCTGCCCCGTACGCTCGCACAGTTCTTCGACATAACGGCCGAGGAGCTCGGCGGCGGTACGGATGTCGCAGGTCAGCGGCGAGTAGTTGAGGGATTCGATGTGCTGCCGTCCGTGCTGGGTGAGGTTGCGGCGCAGCAGGACGAAGACCGAGCGGTTGTCGATGAACCCGTGGAGCAGGATGACCGGGGGTTTGGCCTCGGTCGGCAGCATGGCGGCGTCCGGCGGGATCGGGAGGGGCGCCGAACGACGCTCCTGAATGATGCCCGACGGGTACAGGAGCACATGCCCGGCGAGGATCGCGAGCTCCAGCGCGGTCGCCTTCAGGAGGCCTATGGAGAGTCCGGCCAGTCGGCTCGGGAACAGACGCTGGCACAGCGGAAGCAGCGGCTGCAGGGGCTGCACTGCCCTGGTGACCATCATGGCCGACCTCCCGTCGGCACACGCAAGGACGCCTCTGTCCCCCGTGAGCCCTCGTGGAAAGCCGTCAGGCGATGGCCTGCGGGGCAAGGACCGCGGGTTCGGCCGTGCCGCGGACGCGGCGTGTGCGACCCTGACGCGGCGGACGTCCTTCTCGTCGCTGTGACGCGACGCCCGTCCTCGTGTCGCGGTTCCCGTCCTCCTCGTACGGGTGTGGGGTCCCCGCATGCGTGCCCTGTGCAATTTCGCCGGGAAACCTCACCACCACTGCGCCCCGCCGGCGATGCGGTGGTGCGGCCGCCCTCAGCGGCTCTCCGTGCGCACGATCACCTCGGTCCACGGCACCCGGGCCGCCGATGTCACGGCCCCTGTGCCGCCGAGAGGGGAGACCCTGCGCGGCGAATGTGTCCCACTGTGTGATTTCCCCCTCGGTCTGCACCGCGAAACTGCCGGTTGCGGGATGCTGGCGATAACGTTCGTTCACTTCCCGGGTCGATACGGAGCGGGACACCTGTGGCGTGAGGTGCGCGAGGGCCTCGTCCGCCGGGGTCGCGCGGGCGGAGCGGATTGTGTTCACCGCCGACGGGAAAATACGCCGAACGTGCGGTCCGCATGTCCGCCGGTGCGGTGACGTGGCGGCGGTGCGGTACATCGGTACAGGGTGGAGTAGTCGCTTCATGGAGGCAGTGATGGGTGTGGCAGCCGGTCCGATCCGCGTGGTGGTGGCCAAGCCGGGGCTCGACGGCCACGATCGTGGGGCCAAGGTGATCGCGCGGGCGCTGCGCGACGCGGGTATGGAGGTCATCTACACCGGCCTCCACCAGACGCCCGAGCAGATCGTGGACACGGCGATCCAGGAGGACGCCGACGCCATCGGCCTGTCGATCCTGTCCGGCGCGCACAACACGCTGTTCGCCGCGGTGATCGACCTGCTCAAGGAGCGCGAAGCGGAGGACATCCTGGTCTTCGGCGGCGGGATCATCCCCGAGGGGGACATCCCCCCGCTGAAGGAGAAGGGCGTCGCGGAGATCTTCACACCCGGTGCGACCACGTCGTCGATCGTGGACTGGGTGCGGGCGAACGTGCGCCAGCCGGCCGGGGCGTAACACCCGCGACGAGGGTGCCGTTCACCGGTGGGTGGGCGGCGCCCTTCACCGCAGCGCGGCGCTGCCCCGCCTCAGGGCTCACCCAGCTCCTGCCGCATCGTGGCGCGCAGGCGCAGCGTCGTGGTCAGCCGCTGGAACGCCTCTGCCCAGTAGCCGCCGGCCCCGGGCGACGTGTCCTCCGTCTCGTCGGGTATCGCCGTCAGCGCGTCGAGCCGGCTTGCCTCCGCGGGGTCGAGGCAGCGCTCCGCGAGGCCCATCACCCCGCTGAAGCTCCAGGGATAACTTCCCGCGTCCCGGGCGATGTCGAGCGCGTCCACGACCGCCCGCCCGAGGGGCGCGGCCCAGGGGATCGCGCACACCCCGAGAAGCTGGAATGCCTCGGACAGACCGTGTGTGGCGATGAACCCCGCGACCCAGTCCGCCCGGTCGGCTGCGTCCAGGATCGACAGCAGGTTCGCCCGCTCGGCCAGGGACACCGCACCCGGACCCCCGGCCTCCGGGGCCGAAGGACGGCCGAGCAGAGCCCGGGACCAGCCGGGGTCGCGCTGCCGTACCGCCGCACGGCACCACGCCGCGTGCAACTCGTCCCGCCAGTCGTCCGCCACCGGCAGCGCGACGATCTCCTCCGGCGCCCGCCGCCCCAGCCGGACCGGCCATGCACCGAGCGGTGCGGCCTCCACCAACTGGCCGAGCCACCACGACCGTTCGCCGCGGCCCGCCGGGGGATTCGGCACCACTCCGTCGCGCTCCATGCCCGGGTCGCACTGATGCGGCGCCTCGACCACGATCACGGGATCCGGCCGGGTGCGGTCGATCGCCACACAGGCCGCCGCCCGCGCCGCCATGCGGCCGGCCAGGGCCGAACCCGGAAGCGCCGACAGCAACTCCGCCGCCGTCGCCCTTACATTGCGGCTCCGGTCGGAGAGCGCCTGCTCCAGGAACGGCTCGTCCGCGGCTTCGAGCCCCGTGCGCAGTGAGTCGAGGAGCATCAGACGGTCCTCGGCCCGCTCGGCCGCCCAGGTTGAGGCCAGCAGTTCGCGGGCGGCGGACGGCTGTCGCGTGCGGAGCGCGGCGAGCAGTGCGACCCGTTCCGCGAACAGGCCCTCCTGCCACAGGGCCCGGATCCGGTCCCCGTCCTCGGACGGCGGCAGTTCGCAACCGCCGCCGGGCGTGGAGCGCAGCGCGAAACGCCAGTCCGGGTTCAGCCGGGCCAGCCACAGGGCGCGCGGTCCGGCGAAGGCCAGCGCCGCCGGCCGCAGGTCGGTACGCCCCCGGGCCGCGTCCAGGAGTGCGGGCAGCGCTTCCGGCGGTGGCGCGAAGCCCCGTGCGTTGGCCAGGGACAGCCACTGCGGGAGCAGTTCCATGAGGTCGGGGGCCGCCCCCCTGCGGCCACCGACCGCGCCGGGGCGCTCCGCCAGGAGCAGCGCCAGCCTGCGGACCGCCGCGGGTGGCAGCGGTGGGCGAGGGTCCGGTGCCGCGGGCACGGGCCGTGCCGCCGCCGGGGCGGGGCGCAGCCCGGCTCTGCGGCGCACCGTCGCCACGGCGGCCAGGTCCAGCAGCGCCGTCGGCGCCTCGCGGCCGGGCGGCAGCCATGGCGGGGTACGCCGGCCGGTGCCCAGCAGGGCCGCGGTCACGAGCTCCTCCCAGGGCACGTCGGGAGCTGTGTCCGGTGGGGCAGGAGCCGCAGTCATATCGGTCCTCCGGTCGGTGGGTGGTGGGGTGCCGTCAGCACAGCGGGACCGCCTCTCCCGCTGTCTCGGGCCAGGCGGTGAGCGGGGTGAAGCCGAGGTGACCGCACTCGCCGAAGACCGTCACCGGGCCGCCGCCCGAGAGGGCGACCAGGCGCCACAGGCCCGGACGGGCGGCCGCCGAGGGGGTGACCGGGAGCGCCGTGCCGCCGTCCGCGTCCGCCAGCTGCCAGGCGTCCCCGGCCGGCGTCGGTATCACCCGGTCCAGCGTCACCGGGTACGACTCCAGCCAGGGGTCCGCGCGCAGCGCCTCCCCGTACCGGGCCGCCGCCCGGACGGTGGTCAGGCCCGGCGGCCGCACCGGGACCGGCTCGGGCGGGGTGTACCGCTCGCCCAGGGCCACCCGCGGCTGCCCGTCGCCCGGATACCCGGAGACCTCCGCCTCGAAGGCCAGGCCCACCGGCAGCGACTGCTCCGGAGCGCGTCCGGCGGCCGCGTAGGAGAGGAGCAGTACGGTGCGCCCGGTCTCCGATCCGTACAGCCAGATCCTCCGTGTGGTGAGCCGGCCGTCCGAGGTGTCGTACTGCGCCAGGACCAGCCAGCGGTCCAGGACCGGCGGACCCTCCGGCGAGCCCGGCAGGCCGACCCGTGAACGGACCGTCGCCGCGAGGCCGGCCGGCAGCCGCTCACGGCGCAGCCAGCCCCGGTCCAGCAGATGCAGCAGCGCGCACTCCTCCAGCAGCCGGGCCGGCCAGCCCGCCCCCGACGCGGGGAGCGACCCCAACTCCCGCACCCGAGCCGCCAGTCCCGGGGCCTGTGCGTCCACCATCCGGGCGGCCGTCTCCTCCCACAGCCCGTATCCCGCCTGTTCGGCCGAGGCCAGACCGCCGCGCAGCAGGTCGGCCAGCCGCTGCTCCAGCTCCTCCGCCCCGGCCGTGATCCGCTCGGCCCGCCGCTCCGCCCGGCGTCGGGCCGCCTCCGGATCGCCGGTCGCCCCCCCGCCGCGACCGGCCGCCGTCCCCTTTATCCGTGCGTGCTGCCTGCGCCCCTCGATCCACTGCTCCGCCCAGTCCGGCGCCCGCCCCCGCGACACCGTGCCGTCCCCGCCGGCCCAGAGCAGCAGCAGCCCCAGGGCGTGCTTGCACGGGAACTTGCGGCTCGGGCAGGTGCACGAGTACGCCGGGCCGTTCGGCTCCGCGGTGTCGACGACCGTCCGGTACGGCGTACTGCCGCTGCCCTTGCACAGTCCCCATACCGTCCCCTCGTCGGAACTGCCTGCCTGCGACCACGGGCCGGCCGCACCGAGTTCGCTTCCCGCCCTGCGTGACGCGGCGTCAGGTGCCAGTGCCAGCACCTGGTCCGCGGTCCAGCGCACCCCCTGCTGAGTCATGTCGTCGACGGTAGGTCCCGGCACTGACAATCGCCGATCGTCAGGGTCTTCGCGCAGGTCACCGCGGATTGTCAGTGGTCTGGTGCACGGTTGGTGGCAGATCCGAACCGGCCGAGCTGGAGGGGGACATGGCCATGCGTGTGTCCGTCGATCCGATGTCCGTCGCACCAGGCCCGAGCGGGCCGGGGCCCGGGAGCGGGGGAGCGCCGGCAGTCCCGGACGGGCGGGTGCCCGCGCCCGTGCACACGCCCGAGGGGGAGAGGGCCCAAGGGCGGGCGGGGTCCGAGGTGCTGCGGCCGCACGCCGAGGACGCCTTCGCGGCCGAACTCGCCGCGCTGGCCGCGCAGGACGACCGGCCGCGCCCGGCCCGCTGGCGGCTGTCGCCGTGGGCCGTGGCCACCTATCTGCTGGGCGGCACACTGCCGGACGGCACCGTGATCACACCGAAGTACGTCGGCCCGCGCCGCATCGTCGAGGTGGCCGTCACCACACTCGCCACCGATCGCGCCCTGCTCCTGCTCGGCGTGCCCGGCACGGCCAAGACCTGGGTGTCCGAGCATCTCGCGGCTGCCGTGAGCGGCGACTCGACGCTGCTCGTGCAGGGCACGGCCGGGACCCCGGAGGAGGCGATCCGCTACGGCTGGAACTACGCGCAACTGCTCGCGCACGGCCCGAGCCCGGACGCGCTGGTGCCCGGCCCCGTCATGCGGGCCATGCGCGAGGGGACGGTCGCCCGGGTCGAGGAGCTGACCCGCATCCCGGCCGACGTGCAGGACACGCTCATCACCATCCTGTCCGAGAAGACCCTGCCGATACCGGAGTTGGGGCAGGAGGTGCTCGCCGTCCGCGGCTTCAACCTGATCGCGACGGCCAACGACCGCGACCGCGGGGTGAATGAGCTGTCGAGCGCGCTGCGCCGCCGTTTCAACACCGTGGTGCTGCCGCTGCCCGAGAGCGCCGAGGCGGAGGTCGACATCGTCTCCCGCCGGGTCGAGCAGATCGGACGCTCGCTGGACCTGCCGGCGCTGCCCGACGGCATCGACGAGATCCGGCGCGTCGTCACGGTCTTCCGGGAACTGCGGAGCGGCGTCACCGCGGACGGACGGACGAAGCTGAAGTCCCCCAGCGGCACGCTGTCCACCGCCGAGGCGATCTCCGTCGTCACGGGCGGGCTCGCGCTGGCCGCCCACTTCGGCGACGGAGTGCTGCGGGCGGGCGACATCGCCGCGGGCATCCTCGGAGCGGTCGTCCGCGACCCCGCGGCCGACCGCGTCATCTGGCAGGAGTACCTGGAGGCCGTGGTCCGTGAGCGTGACGGCTGGACGGACTTCTATCGCGCCTGCCGGGAGGTGTCCGCATGAAGGGCCCGGCCGGCGAGCTCCGGTGGGGCTCTTCGAGGGGGGCGGGCGGCACGGCGGCCGGGGACGGGAGTGCCGGCGCGGGGGTGAACGGACGCGGGGATCCGGGGTGGGGCCGGAGGCGAGGGGGACGGTGTGACGGGCGTTGACGGGCCGTCGGGTGCGGCGGCCGACGAGGGGCCGCTGCTGCTCGGGGTGCGGCATCACGGACCGGGCTCCGCGCGCGCCGTGCGGGCCGCGCTGGACTCGGCGCGGCCGCGCGCCGTGCTGATCGAGGGGCCGCCCGAGGCGGACCCGCTCGTCCCGCTCGCGGCCGACGAGGAGATGCGGCCGCCGGTGGCGCTGCTCGCCCATGCCGTGGACGAGCCAGGACGGTCCGCGTTCTGGCCGCTTGCCGAGTTCTCCCCGGAGTGGGTGGCGATCCGCTGGGCCCTGGAACACGGCGTTCCGGCCCGGTTCATCGACCTGCCCGCCGCGCACACGCTGGCATGGGAGGGGGATGGACCGGCGTCCCGGCAGGGCGAGACCGGTGAGGCGGAGCCGGAGCCGTCCGCGGACGGGCGCGGGGACGGAGCGGGGCCGACCGGGGCGGCCGAGCCCGGCCCGGACGGCGGACCGGAGGACGGCGGACCGGAGGACGGCGGACCGGAGGACGGCGAACCGGAGGACACGGTGCGCGTCGACCCGATCGCCGTGCTGGCGAGGACCGCCGGGTACGACGATCCGGAGCGGTGGTGGGAGGACGTCGTCGAGCACCGGGGCGCGGGGACGGCCGACGCCCTCGCCCCGTTCGCCGTGCTCGACGAGGCCATGGGAGCCCTGCGGGAGGCGTACGGCACCGGGGGGCACGAGCGGGACCTCGTGCGGGAGGCGTACATGCGGCTGCAGGTGCGCGCCGCCCGGCGCGAGTTCGGCCGGGACGTGGCCGTGGTGTGCGGGGCCTGGCACGTGCCCGCGCTGCGCCGGAGGACTCCCGTCGCCGCCGACCGGGCCCTGTTGAAGGGACTGCCCAGGGTGAAAGCGGACATGACCTGGGTGCCCTGGACCCATCGGAGGCTGTCCCGGGCCAGTGGCTACGGCGCGGGGATCGACTCGCCCGGCTGGTACGGGCATCTGTTCGCCGCCTCCGACCGGCCGGTGGAGCGGTGGTTGACGAGGGTGGCCGGGCTGCTCCGCGAGGAGGGCCGGATCGTGTCGTCCGCGCATGTCATCGAGGCGGTGCGGCTCGCGGGGACACTCGCCGCGCTGCGCGGACGGCCGCTGCCGGGGCTGTCCGAGACGACCGACGCGGTGCGGGCGGTGATGTGCGAGGGATCCGATGTGCCGCTCGCGCTGGTACACGACCGGCTGGTCGTCGGGGACGTGCTGGGGGAGGTGCCGGTCTCGGCACCCGCGGTGCCGTTGCAGCGGGACCTCACCCGGCTCCAGAAGCGGCTCAGGCTCAAACCCGAGCCGCAGGAGCGGGAGCTGGAGCTCGATCTGCGCAGGGAGACCGACGCGGGGCGCAGCCGGCTGCTTCACCGGCTGCGGCTCCTGGGCATCGGGTGGGGAGAGCCCGCGGTCTCGCGCGGCAGCACCGGGACGTTCCGGGAGACCTGGCGGCTGCGCTGGGATCCGGAGCTGGCCGTGCGGGTCGCCGAGGCCGGTGTGTGGGGGACGACCGTGCTCGGCGCCGCGACCGCGAAGGCCGAGGCGGAAGCGGTCGCCGCACAGGCTCTCGCCGAGGTCACGGCGCTCGCCGAGCGGTGCCTGCGGGCGGAGTTGTCCGACGCGCTGCCCGTGGTCATGCGGGTCCTCGCCGACCGCGCGGCACTCGACGCCGACGTCGGACATCTGGCCCAGGCCCTGCCCGCGCTGGTGCGTGCGCTGCGCTACGGGGACGTGCGCGGCACGGACACCCGGGCGCTGGCGGAGGTCGCGACGGGCCTGGCGGAGCGTGTGTTCGTCGGGCTGCCGCCCGCCTGCGCGGCGCTGGACGCGGAGGCGGCCGAGGAGATGCGGCGTCATCTCGACGCGGTGCACGGGGCGGTCGGGCTGCTCGAGGAAGGGGCCGGGGCGGCGCGGGGCGGCCTGCGGGTGCGGTGGTGTTCCGTCCTGCGGGTGCTCTCCGGGCGGGACACCGTGCCCGGGGTGATCCGCGGGCGTGCCGTGCGGCTGCTGCTGGACGACGGGGAGCTGGCGCAGGCGGAGTCGGCGCGGCTGATGGGGCTCGTGCTGTCGCCGGGGACGGCACCGGCGGACGCGGCCGCGTGGATCGAGGGGTTCGTCGGCGGCGGCTCCGGCGGCGGGATGCTGCTGGTGCACGACGAGAGGCTGCTCGGCCTGGTGGACGCATGGCTGACCGGGGTGCCGGCGGACGCGTTCACCGATGTACTGCCGCTGCTGAGGCGCACGTTCTCGGCCTACGAGCCGGGAGTGCGGCGCACGCTGGGTGAGCTGGTGCGGCGGGGTCCGGGGGCGCGGGGCGGCGCGGTGGCCGGTGGCTCGGGCCCCTCGGGGTTCGCCGTCGAGCGGGACGCCGGGCGGGCGGACGCCGTGGTCCCGGTGCTGCGTCTGCTGCTCGGAGCGGACGCGGCCGACGGCGGCGCCGACGACCTCGTGGGGGTGGGCCGATGAGCACGCACACGACCGTCCGGGAGGAGACCTCGACCGTGGGAAACGGGACGGCGGAAGCCGACGAACGGCTGCGGCGCTGGCGGCTGGTGCTCGGCGGCGACGCGGCGGACGGCACCGGGTACGGGCTCGCGGGGCGGGACGCGGCGATGGACGGCGCCCTGACCGCGCTGTACGGAAAAGGGGACAAGCCCCGGCAGGGACGCGACCGTTCGGCGGGACTCGGGGCCTCCGCGCCGTCCGTCGCGCGCTGGCTCGGAGACATCCGGAGCTACTTCCCCTCCACCGTCGTCCAGGTCATGCAGCGTGACGCCATCGACCGGCTCGGCCTGTCCGCGCTGCTCCTGGAGCCGGAGATGCTCGAGGCGGTCGAGCCGGACGTGCACCTGGTGGGCACGCTCCTGTCGCTGAACAAGGCGATGCCGGAGACCACCAGGGAGACCGCCCGGGCGGTGGTCCGCAAGGTCGTCGACGATCTGGAGGACCGGCTCGTCACTCGCACCCGGGCCACGCTCACGGGCGCACTCGACCGCAGCGCGCGTGTCACCCGGCCCCGGCACCACGACATCGACTGGAACCGCACGATCGCGGCCAACCTCAAGCACTACCTTCCGGAGTACCGAACGGTCGTGCCCGAGCGGCTGATCGGGTACGGGAGGGCGTCCCGTTCCGTGCAGAAGGAGGTCGTCCTCTGCGTCGACCAGTCGGGCTCGATGGCGGCCTCGGTGGTCTACGCGTCCGTCTTCGGGGCCGTCCTCGCGTCGATGCGGTCCATCGCCACCCGGCTGGTCGTCTTCGACACGGCCGTCGCCGATCTCACGGACCGGCTCGACGACCCGGTGGACGTCCTCTTCGGGACGCAGCTCGGCGGCGGCACGGACATCAACAGGGCGCTGGCGTACTGCCAGTCCCGGATCACGCGGCCCGCCGAGACGGTCGTGGTCCTCATCAGCGACCTGTACGAAGGGGGGATCCGGGACGAGATGCTGAAGCGGGTGGCGGCGATGAAGGCGTCGGGGGTGCAGTTCGTGGCGCTGCTCGCGCTGTCCGACGAGGGGACGCCCGCCTACGACCGCGAGCATGCGGCGGCGCTCGCGGCGCTGGGCGCACCGGCGTTCGCGTGCACGCCCGACCTGTTCCCGGAGGTGATGGCGGCGGCCATCGAGAAACGGCCTCTTCCGATACCCGAGTCGACATGACGATCCGGCGATATGCCGGACACAACGGGCAGTTCACAAAGCGGGCACCCGTGGGGAAGGTGAGAAAACGGATATGACTACCCATCGGTAACGGAGGGCTTGCGCAACCGCAGGAGTTCCGTGCAAGGATCGACGACGCTTCATCCTCGGCGATGCGCCGTTCTCGGTATCGCCTCGTTCCGCCGCACGGAGGCCCTCCCCGTCGTGACCCTGCCGGCCGCACTGCCCTTCGCCGGTGCCGCACTGCGCACGATGCGTACGGCGGCCGGGCGGCGTGCGCTCCATCTCGTGCTGGTGGTGGGCGGGTTGCTGGCGCTGGGGCTGCTCTGCGCCGGGCACGCCCAAGCGGCCGACGGTACGCCGCAGACCTCTGCGGCTCCCGTCGCGTCCGGTGCTCCGGCCGGCGCCGTGCGCCCGATCGAGGGGGCGGTGCGAGGGATCGGGAAGACCGTCGGCGGGACGGTCGGACGAGCGGTGAAGGACTCCGGTACGGCCGGGCCGGCCGCTCACTCGACCCGTACGGCCGCACCGGCCGGACACGCAGCGCGCGGCACGCTCGTTTCGCCGCTCGCCGTCGGGCACACCACCGGCGTTGCCGGAACGTCCGCCGCCCGTCCGGACGTCGCACCGGTCACCCGTCCGGCCGTACCCGCCGCGTCGGCCGACGTCCTCGCCTCGGTGGTCCGGACGGTTCCCGCGATCGACGACACCCTGCGTCATGTGGTGCGGCCCGTCGTCGGCACGCTTCTCCAGCCGGTCGGCGACACGGTCGTTCGGCCGGTCGGGGGTCTTGTCGAGACGGTGTCCGAAGGGCTGCCGGAGGCACCGGTGCAGCCGCCGCTGCCGCACCTTCCCGGACTTCCCCGGCTGCCCGGTCTTCCCGGGCTGCCGACACCGCCGGTGCACACCCTGCCCGCGCCGTCGGCACCGCAGCAGCCGGATGGCGAGCGCCGGCACCCGAGCGCCGTCGAGCAGCGGAAGAGCGAAGCGCACGGTTTCCCGGCGGTGGCCGTCCAGGTCCCGGCGGCGCCGCCCGCGCACCACGCCCCTCACCCCGCCCGGCCCTCGCAGATGCCCGCGCACCAGGCCCCCGGCGGTGATCCGGGTTCGTACGGCGACCAGC
Organism: Streptomyces sp. HUAS TT11; assembly: GCF_051553595.1. Classification (NCBI taxonomy): domain Bacteria; kingdom Bacillati; phylum Actinomycetota; class Actinomycetes; order Kitasatosporales; family Streptomycetaceae; genus Streptomyces; species Streptomyces sp. HUAS TT11. The sequence goes on along the minus strand of NZ_CP196184.1, from coordinate 3,861,510 downwards.
CGGCCGCCGACGGCGGTGTGCCGCGGCACGGAGACGCGCACGCCGTGGCGTTCGGGGTCCGGGCGCCGCTGCCGTTGCTGATGGGCGGCACCGCGGTGGTCACCGCGGACGGGACCCGGGACCGGCACCGGGACATCCCCGAGTTCCCCGGCTAGGGCAGCACCTCCGCCCCGCGCGACCCGATGCGCGGGGGCGGTACCGGTCTGCCCCGTCCGGACCCTCCGGTCCCGGACGGAAGCCACCGGACCCCGAGCCGCCGCAGCCGGAACACCTCCATGGCCGCAGGTCCCCGATGACCCCCATGGACCCGTCGACCCCACCGACACCGGCGCGGGACTCGGAACCGGTACGTCCCGAACTCCCGGATTTCCGAAGGATCTGACGCACGTATGAACAAGAACATCCGACGTTCCATCGTCATAGCCGCCGGTGTCACCGGCGCCTGGGCGCTCGGCTCCACCGTCGCCGACGCGGACGAACTTCCCGCGGCCTCCGCGTCCACCCCCGACGTGGGCATCAACGCCGTGGACACGGTCGGGGCGGTCACCGACACCTTGGACGGCGTCGTCGCCGGTGTGCACACCACGGTTTCCGGCGTCACGCACGGCACGGCGGTGGACGGCGCCGCCTCTACCGTCAGGCACACGGCGGCCACGGCCCGCTCCACCGCCGCCGGTGCCGCACACACCGCGGCCCGGCCCGGGGCCCCCGCCACAGCCCGGGCCAAGACCCAGGTGGGGAAGGCGACGGCCGACGCGGCCCGGCATTCCGGCGCGGGGGCGGCCGTGTCGCACCTCTCGCAGGCACGGGGCCGCGCGCACACCGTCGCGCCCCGGGCCGCGGCTACGGCGGACCACGCCACGGGCGCGGCCACGGTCGCCGTGTCCGACGCGACCGCGCCGCGGGACGAGATCGATTACCTGTTCGGCCCCCTCTCCGCCTTCGCACCCGAGGTGGAGCAGGCACTCGCCGCCGCGCAGACCAAGCTCCAGGGCGTGCAGAACGCCGCGCGCGCCCAGGCGCGGGGCGTCGGCGGTCCGGTGCGCACAAGGGCGCAGAGCGCCGTGGCGGGAGCGGGGCGCACCGTCGAGGGTGTGCACGGCGCCGCATCACAGGCGGTCGCCGAGTCGGCCGTCGAGGCGGATGAGGCGGGGGCCGCCGCGGGCGCATGTGTCTCCGCCGTTCCCGGCCATGTCACCGGAGTCGTCACGGGACTGAGGCAGCAGGTCGTCGGCACGGTCACCGGCGTGCCCGGCACCGTCGCGCCGGTGGCCGCCGAGACGGCCGCCTCGGTGCTTCCCCCGGTCGCCGGCACGGCCGTCGGCGGTGTGCTGCCGCTGGCCGGGCACGCGGTGGGGCACACAACCGGCCTGGCCGACGGCGTCGTTGCGGACGTCCGGCCGCTCGCGCGGCACGCCGTCGGCCAGGCGTCCGCGCTCGGGTACGGGGCCGGCGCCGATGTGCGGCCGGTCGTGTACGACGTGACCGGGGAGATGACCGGCGACGCGGCGGGCTCGGTCCTGCCGCCGGCCGCCGGTACGGCCGTGCACGGGACCGTGCCCGTCGCCGGGCGGGCCGTCGGGGACGCCGCGCAGTCGGTGTACGGCGTGGCGGACCAGGTGCCCCCCTTCGCGGCGGGTGTCACGGGCCAGGTCCCGCCGTTCGCCGGGGGTGTCGCCGCAAGCGCCACCGCGCTGGCGTACGGCGTGGGCGAGGAGGTGCCGCCGTTCGCGGACGGCGTGGACGGCGCGGTGCGGCCGGTCGTGCAGACGGTGCACGACACCGTGCGGCCCGTCGTGCACGGCGTGGCGGGCAGCGCCGCGGGCCTCGCCCACGGTGTGGCGGGCGACGTGCCGCCGTTCGCGGGCGGCGTCGCGGACGCGGCCGGCCCTCTCGCGGAGGGAGTCGCGGGCGGGGTCCCGCCGTTCGCCGACGGCCTCACCGGGAACGTCCGTGCCTCCGGCGCCGCACTGGGCGAGCACGCCGTGACCGGTGTCCGGGGTGTCGCCGGGGCCGTCGTCCCGCAGCACCTGCGGCCGGAGCACGGCGACCCGTACTCCGTCTGACCCCGCGATGCCGTACGGAGCGCGGCGGCGCGCTCCCACGGCATCCACCGGACTCCGCGGGGGTCGAGGACCCGGGCGGCCGAAAGCCGTCGACCGGCCCGACCGAGAGCCCCGCGGGCCGGGCGGATGGCCCCATTGGGGTGGGGTCCATCCGTCCCGGCGCCCTGAGGGGCGGCACAAGGGGTCCCACCGGGCCAACCCCAACCCGGTGGGACCCTGCCGCTCCGCCGCCTCCTCAGGGCCCCGCACCGGTCCGGCGCCGGCTCGGCCGCACGTGTGACAGGTATCACCGCTCAGGTGTGATCTGCGATTTAGGGCCCCACCTCAAGCGGCGATAACCTGCGAGACGGACATGCCGCGCGCTCGGACACCGTGTGCGCCTCCCTTGTGACCCAGAGCGGACGTCACGTTGCCCTTCGCGGCACGCCCACGCATCCAACGAACCGCGAGATCACTGATAGGGACGGAAGCGCGTGGACCTGTTCGAGTACCAGGCGAGGGACCTCTTCGCCAAGCACGGTGTACCGGTGCTGGCCGGTGAAGTCATCGACACGCCTGAGGCGGCGCGCGAGATCACCGAGCGGCTGGGCGGCAAGTCGGTCGTCAAGGCGCAGGTGAAGGTCGGTGGCCGCGGAAAGGCCGGCGGCGTGAAGCTGGCGGCCACCCCGGACGAGGCCGTCGCCCGCGCCACGGACATCCTCGGCATGGACATCAAGGGCCACACGGTCCACAAGGTCATGATCGCCGAGACGGCTCCCGAGATCGTCGAGGAGTACTACGTCTCCTTCCTCCTCGACCGCGCCAACCGCACCTTCCTCTCCATCGCCTCCGTCGAGGGCGGCATGGAGATCGAGGAGGTCGCGGCCACCCGCCCCGACGCCGTCGCCAAGATCGCGATCGACGCCATCGACGGCGTGGACGAGGCCAAGGCCCAGGAGATCGTGGCCGCGGCCAAGTTCCCGGCCGAGGTCGCCGACAAGGTGGCCCACGTCCTGGTCACGCTGTGGGACACCTTCGTCAAGTCGGACGCCCTCCTCGTCGAGGTCAACCCGCTGGCCAAGGTCGCCTCCGGTGACGTCATCGCCCTGGACGGCAAGGTCTCCCTGGACGACAACGCGGAGTTCCGTCACCCCGAGTTCGAGGAGCTCCACGACAAGGCGGCGGCCAACCCGCTCGAGGCCGCGGCCAAGGAGAAGAACCTCAACTACGTCAAGCTCGACGGCGAGGTCGGCATCATCGGCAACGGCGCCGGCCTGGTCATGTCGACCCTGGACGTCGTCGCCTACGCGGGTGAGGCCCACAAGGGCGTCAAGCCGGCCAACTTCCTCGACATCGGCGGTGGCGCCTCCGCCGAGGTCATGGCGAACGGCCTGGAGATCATCCTCGGCGACCCGGACGTCAAGTCCGTGTTCGTCAACGTCTTCGGCGGCATCACCGCCTGCGACGCGGTGGCCAACGGCATCGTGCAGGCCCTGGAGCTCCTCGAGTCCAAGGGCGAAGAGGTCAACAAGCCGCTCGTCGTGCGTCTCGACGGCAACAACGCCGAGCTCGGTCGCCAGATCCTGGACGACCGCAACCACCCGCTGGTACAGCGTGTGGACACCATGGACGGCGCGGCCGACAAGGCCGCCGAGCTGGCTGCGGCCGCGAAGTAAGGGACGAGGTCACAGACAACCATGGCTATCTTCCTCACCAAGGAATCCAAGGTCATCGTCCAGGGCATGACCGGCTCCGAGGGCCAGAAGCACACCAAGCGCATGCTGGCCTCCGGCACGAACATCGTCGGTGGCGTGAACCCGCGCAAGGCGGGCCAGGTCGTGGACTTCGACGGCACCGAGATCCCGGTCTTCGGCTCCGTCCAGGACGCCGTCGAGAAGACCGGCGCCGACGTCACGGTCATCTTCGTCCCGGAGAAGTTCACCAAGGACGCGGTCATCGAGGCCATCGACGCCGAGATCCCGCTCGCGGTGGTCATCACCGAGGGCATCGCGGTGCACGACTCGGCCTCCTTCTGGGCGTACGCCGGCAAGAAGGGCAACAAGACCCGCATCATCGGCCCGAACTGCCCCGGCCTGATCACCCCCGGTCAGTCGAACGCCGGCATCATCCCGGCCGACATCACCAAGCCGGGCCGCATCGGCCTGGTCTCCAAGTCCGGCACGCTGACGTACCAGATGATGTACGAGCTGCGTGACATCGGCTTCTCGACCTGCGTCGGCATCGGCGGTGACCCGATCATCGGCACCACGCACATCGACGCCCTCAAGGCCTTCCAGGACGACCCCGACACCGACCTGATCGTCATGATCGGCGAGATCGGCGGCGACGCCGAGGAGCGGGCCGCGGCGTTCATCAAGGAGAACGTGACCAAGCCGGTCGTCGGCTACGTCGCGGGTTTCACCGCGCCCGAGGGCAAGACCATGGGGCACGCGGGCGCCATCGTCTCCGGTTCGTCGGGCACGGCCCAGGCGAAGAAGGAGGCGCTGGAGGCCGCGGGCGTCAAGGTCGGCAAGACCCCGACCGAGACGGCCAAGCTGGCGCGCGAGATCCTGGCCGGCTGAGTCCTTCCCGGCTGAACGCCGGTGGGCCCGTCTCCTTCGGGGGCGGGCCCACCGGCGTGTGCGGGGCCGGCTCAGCGCACCTGTGGGACGAGGCGCGCCGGCCCCTTGTGGGCCTGCTTCTTCAGCAGGAGCCGCAGTCGCTGTTGCTGGGCGGACAGCGGGCCCATGGCGACCCGGGGCGGGAGGTCCAGGACCGCCGTTCCCTCGGGCACCGGACGCTCGTAGTGGTCCGTCGCCATGTTCAGGGTGAGGGCGGTCGCACCCACCAGGGCGGCCGTGAAGAGCACGGCCATCCGGTTCCCGCGACGGGCTTTGCGCTCGCCGACCGAGCGGACCGCGGGCGGCCGGGCGGCGCGGAGCCGGACTGACATCGCCAAGTCGGCCATCCTGTCCGGCAGTACCTCGGGGGCCGCCTGGTCCGGCACGAGGTCGGACATCGTCTCGCGGGCTCGCTGCAGCCGGGCGGTCGCGGCCGCGGTGCTCGCCTCCGTCTCGGCCGCGGTCTCCGGGAGGCCGAGTCCGGCACCGTCGTGGAGCACCAGGGTGCGCCGATGGATCGGAGGCAGCGTCAGAAGGGCGTCCAGCAGGGCCCGGTCGGCGGGGTCCGCGGGCGCATCGGAGCGGCGGTGGCGCAGCCGGAAGCGGTGCCGGGGGGAGAGTGCCCAGTCGTGTGCCGCCGCGCGCACCCAGCTGGGCGGATCGCGGTCCAGGGCGACTTCGGGCCAGCGCTGCCAGGCCAGTTGGAAGGCGTGCTCGACCGCCTCGCGGGCGAGGCCGGGACGGCCGGTGAGCAGATACGCCTGCCGCACGAGGGCCGGGGCGCAGAACTCGTACAGCCCGTCGAACGCCTGATGCGGAGTCAGGGGGCGGGTGGTGGTCCAGTCCCGTGCACTGCCCTCGGTCCTCTCGTGCGCCGCCCATTCGGCGAGCAACCGGGCGTACGACCGCCTCCTCCGGCCGTGCGGTTCCGTCAGACCGGTCTCCCAGTCGCGTACTTCTTCGAGGGAGACGCCCAGCGCGGCCGCCGCTTGAGTCTGCGTCAGCGACTGGCTCCTGCGGAGGCGTCGGCATTCCTTGGGGCGCGGCAGCTGGGAGGCGGTGCTCTGCATCACTGTGCTGCCCTCCATGCGTAAAAGTACATAAACGTATATTGAGCGACACATCGGCGCTTTGCCTGTTACGCCGGTAAAGCGCGTGTCGTTGGCAGCATGGCGGGGTGACCCAATGGACCGATCGCCGATTTCCGTTGTCGCCCCTGCGCACCCGGTTGCGGGACCGCTGGCCCCATCTGGGCGAGACCTTCGCCGCAGGCGCCGTCGCGGCCGTGCTGGGCCTCGGCTCCTTCGCCCTGCTGGTGATGGTGCTGTGGATCAGTTCCCCGTATGCCGACAACGGGCCCGGCGGTGCGCTGCGCGTGGCGGCCGCACTGTGGTTGCTGGCGCACGGCGTCGTGCTCGTCCGCACCGAGACACTCTCCGGCCTGCCCGCGCCCGTCGGTGTCACTCCGCTGCTGCTGGCCGCGGTGCCGGTGTGGCTGCTGCACCGGGCCGCACGTGATGTGACGGACGGAGAAGGCGAGGAGGCGGCGTTGGCCGAGGCGCCGCTGGTCGACGTCCGCACGGCGTGGGCGGGGGTGGTGGCGGGCTATCTCGCGGTGGCCGCGGTGGCCGCGCTGTACGCCACGGACGGAACACTGCGCCCGGCGTGGACCTGGTCCGCGATGCATCTGCCGCTGACCGTGGTCGTGGCGGCGGGAGCCGGAGTGTGGACGGCTTACGGGCGTCCGTGCGGACGTCTGCCGCGGAGCGTGCGCCGGGCGTTGGACCGGCTGCCCTCGGCCGTACGGCAGGTGGTGACCGCCGGAGCCGTCGACGCCGAGGGGCGGGTGCGGCTGGGGGACTCCCTCCGGGCGGCCATGGCCGGAACGGCCGTGCTGGTGGGCGGGGGCGCGCTGCTCGTCGGGGTGTCGCTGCTGTGGCACGGCGAGGCGGCGCAGTCGACGTTCCACCAGCTGGCGGACGGATGGTCGGGTCGCTGGGGGGTGCTGCTCCTCGCGGTGGCGCTGGTGCCGAACGCGGCCGTGTGGGGTGCGGCGTACGGACTGGGGCCCGGATTCGTGCTGGGCGTGGGGCATGTGACGGGGCCGCTGTCGTCGACGCGGCCGCCCGCCCTGCTGCCGCCGTTTCCGCTGCTGGCGGCCGTGCCCCGGGCGGCGGGCGGACCCCTGTGGTGGGCGGTGGCGGCGGTGCCGGTCGTGGCGGGGGCGACGGTCGGCTGGTTCGTGGCACGGGCCGCGTGCGAGGGGCGGGAACGCGGACGTGAGGCGGTGTGGCCGGCGGGGCGCGCCGTGGGAGCGGTCGTGGTGGCCGGGGTGTTGTGCGGGCTGCTGCTCGGAGGTCTCGCGGAGGCGGCGGGCGGGCCGCTCGGGGTCGCCGCCCTGGCGCGCTTCGGACCCGTGGGGTGGCAGGTGGGCGGGGCGGCGGCCGGCTGGACGACGGGCTTGGGTGTGCCGGTGGCCCTGGCGGTACGGGCGTGGCGGCTGCGGGGCTCCGAAGCGCGGAAGCAGCGGAAGAAGCCGAAGCGGCCGAAGGAGCCGCGCACGGGGGCGGCTCCGGTCCCGTCCCCGACGGCTGCGGAACCGGCGGACAGCCACAGGGGCCGGAACGCCGGCGCCGTGCCACGTGAGGCGTGGGACCGCCTCGGGCCCGCGTCGCACAGGGCCCGGAGGGCCCCCGGGCCCGCGTCGCGCGGCGCGTGGGAGGACCCCGATCTGAGGCCGTACGAGGCGCTGCCCGCGGAGGACCCCGCGCTCGGGCCGAACACCGCGTGGGTGGACCTCGAACTCAAGCAGTACGAGGAGCTGTCGGCGGACGACCCGCTGCTGTCGCAGCGTCCGAAGACGTCTCGTCCCGAGAGACCCGGACCGGATGCCTGAGGCGGAGTCGCGGCGGGCGGGGCCGCGAGACCGCCCCGCCCCTGCTCAGCCCTGTGTCCCCAGCACGTTCCGCAGGTCCTTGGGCAGCAGATCGTTGCAGGAGTGCTTCGCCGTGGTCGTCAGGGCGTCGTCCAGGCACGTGTAGTAGTCGCGGTAGACCAGATGGGCCGTGAACGTGGCCGCCACCATCGCGATCGCCAGGGACGCCGTGACCAGGCCGCTGATCGCGGCCGTCGTCTGCGGGCGGGCCGTGGAGGAGGCGGCGGCCTTCGGCTCGGGGCCGCGGGGCTTGGCGCGCAGCGCGCTCGTGCCCCAGTACAACGCGAGCGCGCCCAGCAGCAGGGCGACGTACGGCCAGCTGAAGAGGGCGAAGAAGAAGGCCCACATGCCGGCCAGCAGCGCGTAGCGAGCGCGGCGCTGCACCGGGTCCGTGGGGTCCCAGCGCATGCCCGTGCCGGGCCGGCCGGAACCGGTGGGGCCCTCGGGGCCGCCCTGTCCGCCGGGGCTGCCCGGGCGATCGCCGAACCGCCCGCCCGTCGACGGGCCCGGCTGCCGGTCGCTCCACTGGCTGCCCCACGGGGTGCGTCCGCCCTCGCCGGAACCCTCCTGCCCCTGCCCCTGGTCCCGGCCGGGCGCCGGGCGCCGCGGCTGCCAGGGCCGGTCCGGAGTGCCCTCCGGCGGCGGTGCGAAGGGGTTGTCGTCCGGGGGTGTCTCCGTGTCCTGACCACCGCCCGCCGATCCGCCGTGTGCGGAGTCGTCGCCGTTCCGGGGCGTCTTCGTGCCCTCCGGCGGCGGCACGGGCGAAGGGCGCCGCTCGCGCAGCAGCAGCGGAGGGAGTCGGAGACTGCGATCCGGCATCAGGTGTGCGTCTTCCCCTTGGTGGTTCCGGCGTGCGGCTTGTTCGTGGAACGCGCCGCGGGGTGTACCCCGCGGGCCTACCCGTTCCCGGACAACGTCCCACGCAGGTGCGTCGTTCCCCGCGTCGACCACCCGTTTCCCGGGCGGCTCCTCCCCAGACGCTACCTCCCGGCCACGGCCCCGTCCCGTGGGGGCCGTCCGGAGTGCCGGTATCGTTGCTGGCGGTCGTCCGCTTCGTAGAGTTCCCCGTATCCAGGGGCGCGAAGCATTCGTACGACCATACAAACGCTCTGCCGACATACAAGCGCTCCGCCGAGCGACCGCACAACCGCTTCCCGAGAAAGGGCCCCGCCGTGGCCGAGTCCGTGGCCGAGACCGTCACCGAGTCCGCGGCCAAGCGCCTGGTCGTCCTGGTCTCCGGGTCCGGCACCAACCTCCAGGCGCTCCTCGACGTCATCGCCGAGACCGGAGTGCGTGCGTACGGCGCCGAGGTGGTGGCCGTCGGCGCCGACCGCGACGGCATCGAGGGCCTGGCCCGCGCCGAGCGCGCCGGGCTGCCCACCTTCGTGTGCCGGGTCAAGGACCACGACAGCCGGGAGGCGTGGGACAGCGCCCTCACCGAGGCGGTCGCCGCGTACGAGCCCGACCTCGTCGTCTCCGCCGGGTTCATGAAGATCGTGGGCAAGGAGTTCCTCGCGCGGTTCGGCGGACGGTTCGTCAACACCCATCCCGCCCTGCTCCCCAGTTTTCCCGGGGCCCACGGTGTGCGCGACGCGCTCGCGTACGGCGCCAAGGTCACCGGGTGCACCGTCCACTTCGTCGACGACGGCGTCGACACCGGGCCGATCATCGCTCAGGGAGTGGTGGAGGTCCGGGACGAGGACGACGAGGGCGCTCTGCACGAGCGCATCAAGGAAGTCGAGCGAAGGCTGCTCGTCGAGGTCGTGGGGCGGCTCGCCCGCAACGGCTATCGCATTGAGGGACGAAAGGTAGTTATCCAGTGACCGCCGAGAGCACCAAGCGGCCCATCCGGCGCGCGCTCGTCAGTGTCTATGACAAGACCGGGCTCGAGGACCTCGCCCGCGGGCTGCACGAGGCAGGCGTCGAACTCGTCTCCACCGGGTCCACCGCTGCGAGGATCGCCGCCGCCGGCCTGCCCGTCACCAAGGTCGAGGAGCTGACCGGCTTCCCCGAGTGCCTGGACGGCCGGGTCAAGACCCTGCACCCCAAGGTCCACGCGGGCATCCTCGCCGACCTGCGTCTCGACAGCCACCGCAGGCAGCTCGACGAGCTGGGCGTCGAGCCCTTCGACCTCGTCGTGGTCAACCTCTACCCCTTCCGCGAGACCGTCGCGTCCGGTGCCTCGCCCGACGAGTGCGTGGAGCAGATCGACATCGGCGGCCCCTCCATGGTCCGCGCCGCCGCCAAGAACCACCCGTCCGTGGCCGTGGTCACCAGCCCGGACCGTTACGGCGACGCGCTCGCCGCCGTCCGTGACGGCGGCTTCGACCTCACGGCGCGCAAGCGGCTCGCCGCGGAGGCCTTCCAGCACACCGCCGCCTACGACGTCGCCGTCGCCTCCTGGTTCGCGTCCTCCTACGCGCCCGTCGACGACTCGGCCTTCCCGGACTTCCTCGGCGCCACCTACGAACGCAAGAACACCCTGCGCTACGGCGAGAACCCGCACCAGCCCGCGGCGCTCTATGTGGACGGCAGCGGTGGCGGCCTCGCGGAGGCGGAGCAGCTGCACGGCAAGGAGATGTCGTACAACAACTACACGGACACGGACGCCGCGCGCCGTGCCGCGTACGACCACGCCGAGCCCTGCGTCGCCATCATCAAGCACGCCAACCCCTGCGGGATCGCGATCGGCGCGGACGTCGCCGAGGCGCACCGCAAGGCGCACGCCTGCGACCCGCTGTCCGCGTTCGGCGGCGTCATCGCCGTCAACCGTCCGGTGAGCAAGGAGATGGCCGAGCAGGTCGCCGAGATCTTCACCGAGGTCATCGTCGCGCCGGACTATGAGGAGGGCGCGCTCGAGGTCCTCACCAAGAAGAAGAACATCCGGGTCCTGCGGGCGCCCGACGGCCCGGACAACCCGGCCGAGATCAAGCAGATCGACGGCGGTGCGCTCCTGCAGGTCACCGACCGTCTGCAGGCCGAGGGCGACGACCCCGCCCACTGGACCCTCGCGTCGGGTGACGCGCTCGGTCCCGACGAGCTGCGCGAACTCGCCTTCGCGTGGAAGGCCTGCCGCGCCGTCAAGTCCAACGCCATCCTGCTCGCCAAGGACGGGGCCTCGGTCGGCGTCGGCATGGGCCAGGTCAACCGGGTCGACTCGGCGAAGCTGGCCGTCGAGCGGGCGGGCGCCGAGCGCGCGCAGGGCTCGTACGCCGCCTCGGACGCCTTCTTCCCGTTCCCGGACGGACTGGAGATCCTCACCGCTGCCGGCGTCAAGGCCGTGGTCCAGCCCGGCGGTTCGGTCCGCGACGAACAGGTCGTGGAGGCCGCGACGAAGGCCGGGGTGACGATGTACTTCACGGGCACGCGGCACTTCTTCCACTGAGCGACACACAGTCGACGAGCGCCGGGTCCCGCACGGGATCCGGCGCTCGGTGGTTCACGCTGCCGGCAACAGATCGCCGGCCGCGGGCAGCACGATCCGCGAGAACTCGAACGGCACCGGCGCGTCCAGGCGTTCCGGCCCGGCGCGAGACCCCTTCGTGCGGGATCGTCAGGTCGTTGCCGGGTGGCCCGGGCCGTCCGAAGGTCCGGTGCTCGCCGGGGGAACACACCGGGGCCGTGTCTCCCTCGGACGGGTGAGACACGGCCCCGAGCAGTGATGGGCGAGAAGACGCCTCCCGACCCCGGCCGGTCGGCCCGGGTCACTCCGGTCAGTTGGAGCGGATCACGATGGAGGAGCACACCTTGTCGGCGAACGTCTGCTTCTTGGCGTCCCACGCGGGCCACAGCCAGCCCAGGTAGCAGGGGAGGCTGTCCAGGAAGTGGGCCAGGCGGCGGACGAACGCCATGCCGATGCCGAGCGGCTGACCGTCGATCTCCCGCACCAGACGTATGCCGAGCGCCTTCTTGCCGAGCGTCTGCCCGGTGCGCCCCTCCATGATCAGCTGCCAGATGGCGACGGCGAAGATGGCGAGGCCGCCGATCACCGCGAGGGCCGGGGTGTCCCTGCCGAGGATCACCAGCAGGTAGGGCACCAGGAACACCAGGCCGTCGACGAGGGTGCCGAGGAACCGCTGGCCCCAGTTGGCGTACGGCGGCTGGGCGCCGTAGGCCGGCTGCTGCGGGTAGCCCGGGTAACCGCCGGGCTGCTGCGGGTAGCCCTGCGGGGGGATGCCCGGCTGGCCCTGCTGGGGGTAGCCGTAGCCCGGCTGGCCCTGCTGGGGCTGACCGTAGCCGGGCTGGGGCTGTCCGTAGCCGGGCTGCGGGTTCTGCGGGTTCTGCGGCTGACCGTAGGGGTTGTTGGGGGAGCCGAAACTCATGGCCTGATTCCTCCGTAGCACGATCGGGGACGACGCGGAATGGCGCGGAGGATCGTCAACAGATGAGCGGTTTGCCCCCCAACACGGCCGCGATACTGCGCCAGACATCGTCGTGCGGGAGACGAGCCCTTGTCCAGCGGCATTGCGCAGGTGTTGTGCAAGTGCAACATCACCGATCTTGGGACAGGGCGGACGGGTCGGGCGGGAAGCAGCCCGGATTGGAACCACGGGCGGTTCATCCGGGAGGATGGGAGCCATGACCGCCCAGATTCTCGATGGCAAGGCCACCGCAGCCGAGATCAAGTCCGAGCTGACCGCCCGTGTGGCGGCGCTGAAGGAGAAGGGCGTCACGCCCGGCCTCGGCACCATCCTGGTCGGGGACGATCCCGGCAGCCGCAAGTACGTCGCCGGCAAGCACCGCGACTGTGCGGAGGTCGGCATCGCCTCCATCCAGCGCGAACTGCCCGCGACGGCCACCCAGGAGGAGATCGAGGCGGTCGTCCGCGAGCTGAACGAGGACCCGGCCTGCACCGGCTACATCGTGCAGCTGCCGCTGCCCAAGGGCATCGACGAGAACCGGATCCTGGAGCTGATGGACCCGGAGAAGGACGCGGACGGACTGCACCCGATGAATCTCGGGCGCCTCGTCCTGAACGAGCCGGCGCCGCTGCCCTGCACCCCGAACGGCGTGCTGACCCTCCTGCGCCGCTACGGCGTGGAGATCAAGGGCGCCGAGGTCGTGGTGGTCGGCCGGGGCGTGACCATCGGCCGCCCGATGCCGCTGCTGCTGACGCGGCGCAGCGAGAACGCCACGGTCACCCAGTGCCACACCGGCACGCGCGACCTCTCGGCCCATCTGAGGCGGGCCGACATCATCGTCGCGGCGGCGGGCTCCGCGCACCTGATCCGGGCCGAGGACGTGAAGCCGGGCGCGGCCGTCCTCGACGTCGGCGTCTCGCGCAGCGCCGAAGGCAAGATCGTCGGCGATGTCCACCCGGAGGTGGCCGAGGTGGCCGGGTGGATCTCCCCGAACCCCGGCGGCGTGGGTCCGATGACCCGCGCCCAGCTGCTCGTCAACGTGGTCGAGGCGGCGGAGCGCAGTGTCGGCTGAGAACAGGCCCGAGGGCACCTCGGGAGAGCGGCGGACCGGCGGGACCGAGCCCGCCGCGAAGAATGCCGTGGAAGAGCAGCGGCCGGACGGCACCGAGCCCGTCGTGACGGATGCGGTCAGCGCGCCCGACGCCGACGGCAGGCCCCGGCGCGCGACCCGGCGGTTCCCCCGGATCACCCGGGACACCGCGCGGCCCGAGGGCGGCGGCAGGGCCGCGCCGGGCGACGCACCCGCGCCCGCACGGCAGTGGCCGATCCTGGTCGTGCTGTCCGCCGTCGGACTCGGACTCCTGCTGACCGCGCTGGACGTGTTCCGTCTCGGCACGATCCTGATCGGCGTGGCGCTGCTCGGCGGCGCCGCGATGCGCTGGACGCTGCCCGACGTCGGCATGCTCGCGGTGCGCTCCCGCTTCACGGACATGGTCACGTACGGCGTCCTCGGACTGGCGATCGTGCTGCTCGCGCTGATGGCGCAGCCGAGACCGTGGCTGGAGATACCGTTCCTCGACGACACCCTGCACTTCACGGTCCGCACCTGACGGCGTCCGGGGACGCGACACGACGGCGGCGGGCGGCCCCTCCGGTGAGGGGCCGCCCGCCGCCGTCGTGTCGCCCTCGGCCGGGAACGGGGGCGCGCCCGGCCTCTCCCCCGTGGAAGGCCGGGCGCGCGGGGCGGCGAGTCGCCCGGGAAACACCCTCATGTACTCGCTCGGGGTGTTCAACACCCGACAGGCCGCTGTGGCACGGAAGTGACCATTCCGCTACGGTGTCCGGCCGCCGCAACGGAACCGGTGCGGCCCCGACGCCGTCCATCGGGCCGAACAGGCTTGCGGACGGAGCGAAGCGGAGGGGTGTGCGATCGGTCCCGGCAGGCCCTGCCGGGCGATCCGCCGCCGGAGGCGCGGCACTTCGCCGAGCACCTGCGGCTCCTGAAGGACCGTACGGGCCTCGGTATCGTCGCCCGCGGCGCTCGCGCCGCGTACAGCGGGCCCCGCCCGTCGGCTCCGGTGCCGGACCCGGCGGGCGGTCCCGCGCCCGGGCGGTACGAGGACGATCGCACGGTTCGGTGGCGGGAACGGCCGGACCGGGAGTCCGAGCCGCGCCCCGCGGGACACTGTGCGCCGACGTCCGCGCTCCTCGCTCCGCCGGCGCTGCTCGTCGTCGCCGGGGCCGTCACGCTCGGGTGGGCTGGTCCCTCTGCGCCTGCTGAGGTCACCGCTGTGTGCCCGTTGTGTCGATGTGTTGACAAGTTCGGGGATGGCGGCCCAATCGCAGACGGACCGTGGCTAACGTGTCCAACCGGGACGGTCCGGGGCGTCCCGCACGGCGAACCGGGGATCCGTTCGCACGGGCGGTGGGACACTGGGCCGCGGACCGACGGGTGTGCGACGGTGCATGCCTGCCACCGAATGCTCCCGTGCGCCCCCAGTCCGGGTGGCGGGATCACGGCCGGGGGCCTCCCCGTGGGTAGCGGGGAGGGGGGATTCGACAGCACACGGCACGCAAGGGGAACGTCAGCAGGTACCGGGGGAAAGAGGGGGGAAGCAATGCCTCGTTGGAAGGCCCTGCCCGATGAACTCGACCCGCAGGTGGGTGAGTTCGCGGGACAGCTGCGGCGGCTCGTGGACCGCAGCGGGCTGAGCGTCTCCGCCGTGGCCGACCGCACGGGCTACAGCAAGACGTCCTGGGACCGTTACCTCAACGGCAGGTTGCTCGCGCCCAAGGGCGCGGTCATCGCCCTGGCCGAGGTGACCGGCACCAATCCCGTGCATCTGACCACCATGTGGGAGCTGGCCGAGCGCGCCTGGAGCCGCTCGGAGATGCGCCACGACATGACCATGGAGGCCATCCGTATCTCCCAGGCGCGTGCCGCGCTCGGGGAGTTCGGGCCGCCTTCCGGGGCCGGGGGCCGCGGAGCCACGGCGGCATCGGGCGTCGCGGGACCCGCCGGTGTGGCGCCGGTGGTGCCGTCGCAGCCGACGTCCA
Organism: Streptomyces sp. HUAS TT11; assembly: GCF_051553595.1. NCBI lineage: Bacteria > Bacillati > Actinomycetota > Actinomycetes > Kitasatosporales > Streptomycetaceae > Streptomyces > Streptomyces sp. HUAS TT11. Next base: position 3,846,491 of record NZ_CP196184.1, on the reverse strand, counting down.
CCACGGCACCGGACGCCGGCGTCGCCGCCGGAGCGCCGCGGGGCGGGTCCTCCGTCGAGGGCTCCCGGGGGCGATCGCAGAACGGCCGTGCGGCCCGCGCGCCCGAGCCACCGGTGACGTCGGCGGAGGCAGCCGCCGGCACAGCGGGGACGCCCGCCGCTCGACGGCCGGCGGCGGCCGGCGGCCCGCCGCCCGAGGACCGGCCGTCCGGCCGGGACGCGTCCGACGGGGCGCGTCGCAGACGGCCGCTGCTGATGTTCCTCGCGGGCGTGGTCGGGGCGCTCGCGGTGATCGCGGTGGCCTTCTTCCTGACCGGCGGCGACGGCACGAAGGCGGCGGGCGCGCCCAAGCCGTCGGCCTCGGCGCCGAGTCCCGCACCCGACCTGCCGGCCGGCGTCAAGTGCGCCGGTGCGGGCTGCACCGGCAAGGACCCGGAGAGCATGGGCTGCGGCGGCACGCTGGCGAAGACCTCCACCAGCGTCACCGTCGGCACGACCCTTGTTGAGGTCCGCTACAGCGAGACCTGCGGGGCCGCGTGGGCCCGTGTCACCCGGGCGGCGCAGGGCGACACGGTCACGGTGTCGGCGGCCGGGGCCGCCCGGCAGACCGGCTCGGTCGCCGCTGCCGGGGACACGGACGCCTACACCCCGATGGTGTCCGTGACGGACGCGGCCGCTGCCAAGGCGTGCGTGACGCTGACGTCAGGACAGCAGGGGTGCACGAAGTAAGGAGGGCGCGGCCCCCACGGGGACGGGGGGCGGCCACCAGGGGAGGGGCGCGCGGGTTTCTGCCGCGCGCCCCTCACCTGAAAACAATCGCCGTACGGCACGCATGACCCCCGCGTCGCGGGGCAAGCGGAACGTACCCCCACGGGAGTCCGGCAGTCCGGGAGGCCCCCATACCCCTTCCGGCTGGACGCCCCGCACGGCGGCCGCCTCGCGTCCCCCTCTCCCGGCACGCGGCGGCCGCCGCGTCTGTGGGGCGGGCCACAGGGGCCCGGGCGTCCGGGATCCGGGATGCGCGATAGCCTGACGGCTGGATCTCTCTTGACGCCAAGATATCGATCGTCTGTACCCGTGATCGATCATCGCGGCGGGGCGCCGGTCACGAGCCGGCGGCGGGATCCCGCACCCCGGGCGACGAAGCCCTACCGCCAGCTGTCATACGGAGAACGCCATGACCCGCACTCCCGTGAACGTCACCGTCACCGGCGCGGCCGGCCAGATCGGTTACGCACTGCTCTTCCGCATCGCCTCCGGCCAGCTGCTCGGCGCGGACGTGCCGGTCAAGCTGCGCCTGCTGGAGATCACCCCGGCGCTCAAGGCCGCCGAAGGCACGGCCATGGAGCTCGACGACTGCGCGTTCCCGCTCCTGCAGGGCATCGACATCAGCGACGACCCGAACGTCGCCTTCGACGGCACCAACGTCGCCCTCCTCGTGGGTGCCCGCCCGCGCACCAAGGGCATGGAGCGCGGTGACCTCCTCGAGGCCAACGGCGGTATCTTCAAGCCGCAGGGCAAGGCCATCAACGACCACGCCGCGGACGACGTCAAGATCCTCGTGGTGGGCAACCCGGCCAACACCAACGCGCTGATCGCCCAGGCCGCCGCCCCGGACGTGCCGGCCGACCGCTTCACCGCGATGACCCGCCTCGACCACAACCGCGCGCTGACCCAGCTGTCGAAGAAGACGGGCGTCCCGGTCTCCGAGATCAAGCGTCTGACGATCTGGGGCAACCACTCCGCCACCCAGTACCCCGACATCTTCCACGCCACGGTCGCCGGCAAGAACGCCGCCGAGGTCGTGTCGGACGAGAAGTGGCTCGCCGAGGACTTCATCCCGACCGTCGCCAAGCGCGGTGCGGCGATCATCGAGGCCCGCGGCGCCTCCTCGGCCGCCTCCGCCGCCAACGCCGCCATCGACCACGTCCACACCTGGGTCAACGGCACCGCCGAGGGCAACTGGACCTCCATGGCCATCCCGTCGGACGGCTCCTACGGCGTCCCGGAGGGTCTGATCTCCTCCTTCCCGGTCACGACGAAGGACGGCACGTACGAGATCGTGCAGGGCCTGGACGTCAACGAGTTCTCCCGCGCCCGCATCGACGCCTCCGTCAAGGAGCTGGAGGAGGAGCGCGAGGCGGTCCGCGCGCTCGGCCTCATCTGATCCCAGGGCCTTCGGTCCGCACAGGCCCCGTTCCGGTCCCGCCCGGAACGGGGCCTGCGGCTGTGCGGACACCGCTCCGGCCGTCCCCCCCGGGTGCCCGCGGTCAGCGAACGGCCCCCTCCGTCAGCCGCTTCTCGAACCAGTGGGCCGCGTACACGTTGTCGTCGTAGCGCGGGATCCGCGTGTATCCGCAGGCCCGGTACATGGCCTGAGCCTCCGTCAGGACGGCATGGGTGTCCAGGCGCACCAGGCCGAGGCCGTGTTCGATCGCCTGTCGCTCCAGGCCGTCGAGCAGACGGCGCGCGAGGCCCAGGCGGCGGGCCTCCGGGTGGACCCACACATGGCGGATCTCACCGACGCCGGGCTCCAGGGTCCGCAGCGCCCCGCATCCGACGGGCCGGTTCTCCTCGTAGGCGACCAGGAAGGCCCCGGCGTCCCCGGACACCTCTTCCGGGCGGACCAGGGCGGTGGGGTCGAAACCCTCGGGGAAGCGGGCGTCGATGTCGGCGGCGTAGGCGTCGAGGCAGGCCCGCGCGTCCGCGCAGGCGCCGTCGACACGCTCGATCACGATGCCGGCGAGACGCAGCAGGCGCCGTGCGGTGCCGAGCGCGGCGGTCAGTTCGCCGCGCTGGTCCTCGCTGAGATCGCGGAGCAGGCGCTCGGCCAGGGCGTCGGCGCGGCGGTTCTGCTCCCCGACCTCGTCGCGTCCGGCGGGCGTCAGTGCCGCGAGCCGCAGCCGGCTGTCCCCGTGATGGACGCTCGTCCGCACCAGTCCCTGGGCCTCCAGGGCCCGTGTCATCCGGCTGAGATAGCCGGCGTCCAGGCCGAGCCGCACGCGCAGTTCACGCAGTGAGGCGCCGTCCCCGATCTCGTACAGCAGCCGGGCCTGACCCAGTGGCCGGTCCTGCCCCAGGTAGTGGTCGTCGAGAACGCCGATCCGGCGGGTGAGGTAGCGGTTGAAGCGGCGGAAGGCCGTCACATGCTCAGTCGACACTGGCTCCATGTTCCTTTGACCTTAGTCAAAGGACTCGTGGGCGTCCATGGACGCGGCCGGTCACCCACCGCAGTCGTCACCCGTCACGGGCGTGAACTTTCCGCTTTCCCGGACACGGGCGCCCCCCTATGCTGATGGCTCATCAACTTGTGTGTGACCCACGTCTCTTGAGGGTCGGGGTCCGTCATCGGGGGAGTGGCGTGAGCACCGCCTACGTGCCGCAGCAACCACAGCCGACGCAGGTCGGCCCACCGCCGGCGCAGCCGCAGGGCCCACCGCACGCCAGTGAGGCCACGCGACTGCTGTGTGCGGGTGTCTACCTGGATTCCGTCTACCGGGACCGGGTCATCGAGGAACTGCACCTCAACGAACAGCGGATCGTGGCGCCCTCACTCGGCCTCGACGCGGCGCGGGTGCTCGCCCACGCCCTGCGGGCCCGGCGTCTGGAACTCGCGTGGGCGGGGGCGATCATCGGTCTGTGGCTGGTGGGCTCCGCGCTCTCCGGCGGTCTGCTGCTCGGCTTCCTCGTGCCCAGCCTGATGCTCGCGATCGCGTCCTGGATCAGGGGCCGGGCCGGGGACCCTCCGCTGTACCGGCGGGTGCCGGCCTTCTTCGTGCGCTGGTGGGGCCGCCTCACCTTCGCCGGGTACCTCGTCATCACGGTCCTGGCCGCGTTCGCCGGCTCCGACGACGGCTCGTCCTACGGGTCCTACGACCCCTACGGCGGAGGCTCCTCCGGCACCCCGAGCGTGTCCGACCTGGTGCTGCCGAGCGAGAGCGTCAAGCCCTGGCAGGCGTGGTTCGCCCTCGGCGTTCTCGCGCTCATCGCCGTGTGCATCGCCGGGCAACGCCGTCAGTTCGCCCGTGTCATGGCCGCCGAACTGTCCTCGCAGCGCTTCCCGGACGCCGCGAGCGACCCCGCGGAGCAGGAGCAGGGGGCGCGCCTGCACCGGGTGCGGCAGCGCATCCGGCTCGAACAGCACGCGCCGCTGATCATGTATCACGAGGCCCGGCCGTTCTGCGGCGCGGGCGCGGCCTTCGACACCTGGGTGCTCGCAGTCGAACTCGTGCCCGACCCGGTGAAGAAGCAGCAGCCGCTCAGCAACCGGGCCGTGCTGGAGAAGGTCCGCCCGTTGCTCGCCCGGCTGCGTGTGCCCGCCGAGCACGCCGGACCCGGCGTCCGCGACCGGCTGCGCGGACTGGAGATCGACGAGTGCGTGTTCCTGCCCGCCGAGGGGCTGCTCCGCCGCGAGGACGCCCCCTACCACCCGCAGGCGTTCGAGGAGCACCGGGCGCGCGCGGTCGAGGAGGGAGGCGAGAAACGGCGGCACTTCCTGCGCATCCGGGTCGGCGGATGGGAGGAGGAACTGGTCGTCACCGTGTTCGTGCGCGTCCACACCCAGGGCCGCATGCTCATGCTGGAGATCTCCCCGCATGTACTCACCCCCGTGCGCGAGGACTTCAAGGACGCCGACCGTACGGCCCACCGCTTCCGTCACAACAACCCGCTCGGGCGGGCCGCCTGGGCGCTCGCCCGAGTGCCGGGCTCCCCGGCGCGCGCCCTGATCACGCTCGGCAGGACCGCGGTGTACGGATGGCGGCTGCTGACCGGCGGCTACGCGAACGCACTGCCCGACGGTCCGGCCCTGTCGGTACGCGAGCTGGGCTCCACGCCCGACCGGTCGCTCTTCCAGGACATGGACGTCGACCGCTATCTCAAGAGCATCCAGGACCGCGTCGCCCACGGAGTTCGGGCGGCCCTGGCCGATTCCGGTTACCGAACGGGCGAGTTCGTGCAGCGCATCGTGAACATCAGCAACGGCGGCGTTCACATCGGCAGGGTGGAGGGCAGCACCTTCGCAGTCGGCGAGCACGCCAGCGCCTCCGCCACCACCGGCGGCCCCGCGCCGCAGAAGGGACCCGAGACCGATGGCCACGGATGAGCCGAACGTCAGCATCGGCGACGTGTCGCACAGCACCTTCGCTGTCGGCAGCCACGCGCAGGCCGTCAGCCACCACGGGACGGCCGGGCAGCGTGACGAAGCGACCGAGGAACTGCTGAAGGCGGTGCGCGAGCTGCGCGCCGACCTGACCCGGGTGCGCGGCGACGAGCGGACGGCCGCTCTCGACGAGGCGCTCGCCCGGACGGAGGACGAGATCACCCGTACGGGCCAGGCGGCCCCGTCGCGCCGGGAGCGGCTGCGGGAGTTGCTCGGCGACTCGCAGGCACTGCTGAACGTACTCGCGTCCGCGGGGGCCGTGGCCGGGCTGCTGGGAATGTGAGAGGGAGACGATGAGCGGGGGCCGGCGGTACTGGAACGAGGACACCCAGCGCTGGGAGGACGGTGAGGCGGTCCGGAACCCGGCCCCGGCGACGCCGCCACCGCCGGCGCGCCCGCAGCACGCCCCGGACGCGGCGCCGCCGGGACCGGTCGCGCCCGACGCGGAGGCCTCGGGCGAGGGCCGCGGGACGGGCCCTTCGGAGACAGGCCCTTCCGAGGCGGACGTCGCCTGGTGGCAGACGCAGACACAGGCCGGTGACGGCGGGGTCGTCGAGCCGGTGGCGCCGGACGCGACGGACGGGAGCGGGGTGCAGCCGTTCCCCGCGTGGCCGGCCGACGCCGGCCGGCCGTACCCGGACCGGGTGCCGCCGGCGCCCGCAGCGCCCGGTGGTCTCAACCGCCGGGTCCTGTGGTCCGTGGTGGTCGGGGCGGCGGTGGTCGGGGTCGGCGTGAGCCTGGTGCTGAGCCTGGTCATCGGCCCCGGGGACGACAAGGGGGACAAGCGGTCCGCGGCGAGCGCCGCCACGACACCGGGGCCCACCGGGGCGACGGAGAGCTCCGGGGCGCCCTCGCCCACCGGCGGCCCGGCGTCGCCCTCCACCTCGCCGAGCGCACTCCCGACGGGCTACGCGTCGCGGGACGACGGCGAAGGCTTCCGGATCGCCGTCCCCGAGGGCTGGACGCGCTCGACGGTGAAGTCCACGTACGGCATACGCGTGGTCAACTACCGCAGCGCGGACCACTCCCACCGGATTCAGGTGTACCAGGTGGCGGAGTCGTCGCCGGACGCGTCGTTCGAGCTGTACCTGTCCGCCGCGACCGCGAAGCCGGCCGGCTTCAAGGAGATCTCCCTGCAGAACCTCGACGACGGCGAGTTCACCGGCTCGCGGCTGGAGTACCTGGCCGACACCATCAAGGGCGAACCGGCCGTGGGCCCCTGGCACGTCTACGACGAGCGCTTCGTGGCGGCGGACGGCAACATATACGCCATCGCCGTGTACGGCCCCGACGCGGACGGCCGGGACGACGAACTCCAGCTGCTCACCACTGCCCTGAACTGGTTCTGCCCGCCCGGCGCCACCTGCGACCCGGCGCCGGCCTGACGTCGTACCCGGCGCCGGCCGGCCCTCGCCCGAACGGGCGAATCCCCCCGCCGCACGGGCGGGGGGACGGGTACGACCGACCGGGTGGGCCGTGTCCGGCCCTGCGGTGATCCGACGGGACGTCAGGACGCCGGCAGGTTCGGCACCTGGGAGATGTCCACCGATTCGCTCGCGAGCGGGGTCCGCACCAGGACCAGCTTGTTGTAGTCCGTGAAGGTGAGGGACAGGTCCGTGCCCGGCCCGGTCTGGGCTGCGCGGAACAGGCGATGCGGCTTGCCCGCCGTGACGTACAGCGTCGAGGTCAGGCCGTTCACCTGGAAGGACAGGGGGACCACCCGTGTTCCGTCCAGGGTCCTCGCGAGACCCACCTTCAGGGTGTTCGGCGCCTTGACCATCGCCGCCCGCTGGAGCGATTCGAGGTCGCAGGTGCTCGCGATGCCGCTGAGGAGGGCGTTGGAGGTGGAGCCGTGGATATAGCGGTCCTCGTACTCCCGGCTCGCGGCGACGCCCCGCTCGCCGGGGAGCTCCGCCTTCCAGAACGTCTGGTCGGGCTTGAGCCACACCTCGGTGCCGCGCTTGATGATCTCGACCGAGCCGCCGTGCCCGCCGAGCGTCATGGTGCCCGCACAGTTGCCGCGCCGGTCGAGCGCGATGTTCATCGCGGTCGGCAGACGCTTGTTGGACGAGGCCGTCCGGCTCCGGTCCACATAGCCGAGGCGTACCGATGTTGCCTTCCGCAGCCCTTCCTGTGCCTGGGCGGCCAGCCGCTGCGGGTCCGGGTTGCCACCGGTCCGGGCCGACGAGACGCCGCCCATGCCGGGGGAGAACAACAGACCCATCGTCGCAGCCGCGGTCGCCGTACAGGTCGCGATTGTGAAGCCACGGGTCGGGAACATCGCATCACCTCCATGAGTATCTGCCCAAAAGCGTACTTTTATCGCTTTTCGACCGCATTCTCAGTGACGCCCCGCACTTTCCGCCACTGAACGCGCATGTATCGGCGGGTCGGGGGCAGGTGCACCCGGCCTCCGAGGGTGACACGTGTGTGACGCAGGGGCATGGACCAGGAACGGAAGGCAACACCGAACATGGCAGGACAGCAGGCAGATCAGACGATCCATGTGGCGGGGGAGTGGCGCCCGGCGCTCTCCGGTGCCACCCGCGAGATCCTCGACCCCGCGGATGCCGTGCCGTTCGCCCGGGTGGCCGAGGGTGACGAGCGGGACGCCGACGCCGCCGTCGACGCCGCCCGCCGCGCCTTCGACGCGGGGTCCTGGCCCCGCACCCCGGTCGCCGAACGGGCCGCGCTGCTGCGCCGCGTCGCCGACCTCCTCATACGCGACCGTGAAGAGCTCGGGCTGCTGGAGAGCCGGGACGCCGGCAAGACCGTCGAGGAGGGACGAGTCGACATCGACTGCGTCGCCGACGCCTTCCGCTACTTCGCGGACCTCGTCACCGCGGAGGGCCCCGGCCGCGTCGTCGACGCCGGCTCCCCCGACGTCCACAGCGTCGTCGTGCACGAGCCCGTCGGTGTCTGTGCGCTGATCACACCCTGGAACTATCCACTGCTGCAGGCCAGCTGGAAGATCGCCCCCGCGCTCGCGGCCGGAAACACCTTTGTGGTCAAGCCGAGTGAGATCACCCCGATGACCACGATCGCGCTGCTCGAACGGCTCGAGGAGGCCGGACTGCCCGCCGGAGTGGCCAACATGGTGACCGGCCCCGGTCACTCGGCCGGCGCCCGGCTCGCCGAGCACCCGGGAGTCGACCTCGTGTCCTTCACCGGCGGCCTCGTCAGCGGCACCAAGGTGGCGCAGGCCGCCGTCGCGGGGGTCAAGAAGATCGCCCTCGAACTCGGTGGCAAGAACCCGAACGTCGTCTTCGCCGACGCCTGCGCCACGGAGGAGGACTTCGACACGGCCGTCGACCAGGCCCTCAACGCCGCCTTCATCCACAGCGGCCAGGTCTGCTCGGCGGGCGCACGCCTGATCGTCGAGGAGTCGGTCCGGGAGCGCTTCGTCGCCGAACTGGCCCGCCGGGCCGGCCGGATCCGCCTCGGACGCGGAACCGAGAAGGGCGTCGAGTGCGGCCCGCTCGTCTCGGAGCAGCAGCGTGCCAGGACGGAGGCGTACGTCGCCTCCGCGCTCGCCGAGGGCGCGGTGCTGCGGTGCGGCGGCAGGCGCCCCGAGCCGAGCGGGACCAGGCCCGCCGACGGCTACTTCTACGAGCCGACCGTCCTCGACCAGTGCCACCGGGAGATGAAGGTCGTGCGGGAAGAGGTCTTCGGGCCCGTCCTGACCGTGGAGACCTTCCGCACGGAGGACGAGGCGGTCGCGCTCGCCAACGACACCGAGTACGGCCTGGCCGGTGCCGTCTGGACCGCCGACCCCGGCCGCGCCCGCCGGGTCGCCGGCCGGCTGCGCCACGGCACCGTCTGGATCAACGACTTCCACCCCTACCTCCCGCAGGCGGAGTGGGGCGGATTCGGCAAGAGCGGCATCGGTCGTGAGCTCGGCCCCGCGGGCCTCGCCGAGTACCGCGAGACCAAGCACGTCTACCAGAACCTCGCGCCGCGCCCGGTGCGCTGGTTCGCGGGCTGAACCGCGCCCCCTCCCTCCCGTCCCCGTCCCCGCGCCCCGTCCCCCCACCCCCCCAGCGACGCGCAGCACCTTCGCACGTCCCCCGAGGAGCAGCACTCCATGTCCGAGCAGCACGTATACGACTACGTCGTCATAGGCGGCGGCACGGCGGGCTCCGTGATCGCCGCCCGCCTCACCGAGAACCCGGACGTCACCGTCGCCGTCATCGAGGGCGGCCCGAGCGACGTCGGCCGCGACGACGTCCTCACCCTGCGCCGCTGGATGGGCCTGCTCGGGGGTGAACTCGACTACGACTACCCGACCACCGAGCAGCCGCGGGGCAACTCCCACATCCGGCACAGCCGGGCCCGCGTGCTCGGCGGCTGCTCCTCGCACAACACACTGATCGCGTTCAAGCCGCTGCCGTCCGACTGGGACGAGTGGGAGGCGGCCGGTGCCGAGGGCTGGGGCGCCGTTCCGATGGAGGCGTACTACGCCCGTCTCCTGAACAACATCGTCCCGGTCCACGAGAAGGACCGGAACGCGATCGCCGGCGACTTCGTGGACGCGGCCCGCGCCGCGCTGGGCGTTCCGCACGTGGAGGGCTTCAACAAGAAGCCGTTCACCGAGGGCGTCGGCTTCTTCGACCTCGCCTACCACCCCGAGGACAACAAGCGGTCGTCGGCGTCCGTGGCCTATCTGCACCCCGTGATGGACGAGCGCCCCAATCTGACGATCATGCTGGAGACCTGGGCGTACCGGCTGGAGCTCGAGGGCACACGCGCACAGGGCGTGCATGTGCGCACCGCGGCCGGCGAGGAGGTCCTCGTACGGGCCCGGCGCGAGGTCGTGCTGTGTGCGGGCGCCGTCGACTCGCCCCGTCTGCTGCTGCACTCCGGCATCGGGCCGAAGGCGGACCTGGAGGAACTCGGCGTACCGGTCGTGCACGACCTGCCGGGTGTCGGCGAGAACCTGCTCGACCACCCGGAGTCGGTGATCGTGTGGGAGACGCACGGCCCGATCCCGGAGAACTCCGCGATGGACAGCGACGCCGGGCTCTTCGTGCGCCGCGACCCCGACCGCGCGGGTCCCGACCTGATGTTCCACTTCTACCAGGTGCCGTTCACGGACAATCCGGAGCGACTGGGCTACCGGCGGCCGGAGTTCGGCGTCTCGATGACCCCGAACATCCCCAAGCCGCGGAGCCGGGGCCGCCTCTACCTGAAGAGCGCCGACCCGGAGGAGAAACCCGCGCTGGACTTCCGGTACTTCACCGACGAGGAGGACCACGACGCCCGCACCCTCGTCGACGGCATCAGGATCGCCCGCCGGATCGCGCGGACGGAGCCGCTGGCCGGATGGCTGAAGCGGGAGGTGTGCCCCGGTCCGGACATCACCGGGGACGAGGAGCTGAGTGAGTACGCCCGCAAGGCGGCCCACACCGTGTACCACCCGGCGGGCACCTGCCGGATGGGCGCCGCGACCGACGAACTCGCCGTGGTAGATCCCGAGTTGAGGATCCGCGGCCTCGACGCGATCCGCATCGCGGACGCGTCCGTCTTCCCGACCATTCCCGCCGTGAACCCGATGATCGGGGTGCTCATGGTCGGGGAGAAGGCCGCCGATCTGCTCGGAGGTGAGGCCTGATGGCACTCACGGTTCCCACCCGCAAGCCCCCCACCGGGGACTCCGCCGGCACTCCCGTCTTCCGCGTGGAGGGCCTGTGGAAGGTCTTCGGCGCCAAGGCCGACCGCGTCCCGGCCGAGCCCGAGCTCGGCAGCCTGACCCCGGCCGAGCTGCGTGAGCGCACCGGCTGCACGGCGGCCGTCCGCGATGTCGGTTTTGATGTCCGCAAGGGCGAGGTCTTTGTCGTCATGGGCCTGTCGGGCTCCGGCAAGTCCACGCTCGTACGCTGTCTGACCCGGCTGATCGAGCCGACCGCGGGCACTATCGCCATCGACGGCGAGGACGTCCGCGCCATGGACAAGGCGCGGCTGCGCGAACTGCGCCGCCACCGGGCCGCGATGGTCTTCCAGCACTTCGGCCTGCTGCCGCACCGCACGGTCCTCGACAACGTCGCCTACGGCCTGGAGATCCAGGGTGTCGGGAAGGCCGAACGCCGCGCTCGAGCCGGGGAGTTCGTGACCAAGGTCGGCCTGGAGGGCATGGAACAGCGGCGCCCCGCACAGCTCTCGGGCGGCCAGCGGCAGCGGGTGGGGCTCGCCCGTGCGCTCGCCGTGGATCCCGAAGTGCTGCTGTTCGACGAGCCGTTCAGCGCGCTCGACCCGCTGATCCGGCGCGACATGCAGGAGGAGGTCGTCCGGCTGCACCGCGAGGAGAGCCGCACGATGGTCTTCATCACGCACGACCTCGGCGAGGCACTCAGGCTGGGCGACCGCATCGCCCTGATGCGCGACGGCCGCATCGTGCAACTGGGCACCCCCGAGGAGATCGTGGGCTCCCCGGCCGACGACTACGTCCGGGATTTCGTCCGGGACGTCCCCCGCGAGCAGGTCATCACGGTCCGTGCGGCCATGCGCACCGCGTCCGCCGACGAGGCGGCGAAGGGCCCCGCACTGTCACCGGACGCGACCGTCTCGGAGGCGATCGAGGCCGTGGCCCGTACCGGGTCCCCGGCCCGCGTCATGGACGGCGGCCGCTGCCTCGGCGTTGTCGACCACGAACGGCTGCTCGCCGTCGTGGCCGGAACGGAGCGCGGCGAGGAGGCGGCTTGATGGCCACCCTCACCGCGACCCCGGCCCGTGTCGGCCTGCCGGGCCTCCTGCGGCACCGTGCCGTCGGCAAGCTCGCGCTGCTCGCCGTCGCCGCCGCTGTTCTCGTCCCCCTTGCCGACGCCCACTGGGCGAGCGGCAGTTGGCCGCAGGCGCTCACCGTCGACCTGTCGAAGCCGCTGACCGGCGTCAGCGACTGGATCATCGACAACCGGGACAGCCACCCCCTGTTCCTCTACTTCTTCGGCTACATCAGCAACGCGGTCGTACTGTCCGTACGCGCCGTCTACCTCGTGCTGCTCGCCGTGGGCTGGGCCGGTGCGACGGCCGCCGCCGGACTGCTGGCGTGGCGGGTAGCCGGGGTCCGCCTGGCCCTCGGCACGACGGCCGCCCTTCTCGCCTGCGGTCTGCTCGGCATGTGGATCCCCACCATGCAGACGCTGGCGCTCATGGTGGTCGCGGTACTCGTCTCGGTCGTGCTCGGTGTGCTGCTCGGTCTCGCGGCGGGCCTGTCCGACCGTACGTTCCGCGCCCTGCGCCCCGTCCTCGACACGATGCAGGTGCTTCCTGCGTTCGCGTACCTCCTGCCCGTGGTCCTCGTCTTCGGCATCGGTGTACCGGCCGCCGTCCTCGCCACTGTCGTGTACGCGGCCCCGCCGATGGCCCGGCTCACCGCACTCGGCCTGCGCGGCGCCGACCACGAGGTCCTCGAGGCGGTCGAGTCGCTCGGCACCACGGCGCGCCAGCGCCTGTTCACCGCACGCCTCCCGCTGGCCCGCAGGGAACTGCTTCTCGGGCTCAACCAGACGATCATGATGGCGCTGTCCATGGCCGTCATCGCCTCCGTGATCGGCGCGGGCGGCCTCGGTGACCGCGTCTACCAGGCGCTCGCCTCGGTCGACGTGGGCGCCGCGCTCGCCGCCGGCCTTCCGATCGTCCTGCTCGCGGTGGTCCTCGACCGGGTCACGGCCGCGGCCGGTGAGGGCCTGCGGTCCGGCGGCCGGGCGGGATGGGCCTACGCCGCCGCCGCGACGGCGGCCGTCGCCGTGGCCGCGCGCCTCGCGGGGGGTCTGGACTGGCCCGGCTCCTGGACCGTGCAGATCGCCGAGCCGGTGAACCGCACCGTCGACTGGATGACCGCCCATCTGTACTCGGGTGTCCCGTACGTGGGAGGCACCGCCGACTGGGCGGGCCACTTCACCACCTGGATCCTCGACCCCCTGCGGGCCGGACTCCAGTGGCTGCCCTGGTGGTCGGTCCTGCTCGTGGTCGCCGCGCTGGCCTGGCTGATCGGCACCTGGCGCACCGCGCTCACGGCCGTCCTGGCGATGGCCGCGACCGGTGTGCTCGGCGTGTGGAAGCCCTCCCTGGACACGCTGTCCCAGGTGCTGGCGGCCGTGGCCGTCACGCTCGTCCTCGGGGTCGCGACCGGGATCGCCGCGGCGCGCAGCGACCGTTGCGAGCGGCTGCTCCGCCCGGTCCTCGACGTCTTCCAGACGATGCCGCAGTTCGTGTACCTGATTCCGGTCGTCGCCCTCTTCGGCGTGGGGCGCGCGCCCGCCGCCGTGGCGGCGGTCGTGTACGCGCTCCCGGCGGTCGTCCGCATCACCGCCCAGGGCCTGCGCCAGGTCGACCCGGCCGCCCTGGAGTCGGCGCGCTCGCTGGGCGCCTCGAGCGTCCAGCAACTGCGCCAGGTCCAGCTTCCGCTGGCCCGCCCGGCGCTGTTGCTCGCCGTGAACCAGGGTGTCGTCCTGGTCCTCGCCGTCGTGATCATCGGCGGTCTGGTCGGTGGCGGTGCGCTCGGCTACGACGTCGTCTTCGGGCTGGCGCAGGGCGACCTGGCGACCGGTCTGGTGGCCGGCGCGGCGATCGTCTGCCTCGGACTGATGCTCGACCGGGTGACCCAGCCGACCGAGCGGCGCGCGAAGAAGGGGGCGTGACATGCCTCGTACCCGTACGAAGATCATCACCGCTCTGGCCGTGCTCGGTCTGACGACCGGCTGCGGCGCCGCCGACATGACCAAGCAGGCGTCGCCCTTCGCGAACGCGCAGGGCGCCAGGACCGTGACCCTGTCGGTGCAGTCGTGGGTCGGCGCGCAGGCGAACGTGGCGGTGGCCCAGTACCTCCTCGAGCACAAGCTCGGATACCGCGTCGACACGGTCCAGGTCGACGAGATCCCCGCCTGGGACGCGCTGAGCCAGGGCCGGGTCGACGCGATCCTCGAGGACTGGGGCCACCCGGACCAGGAGAAGCGCTACGTCGAGGACAAGAAGACGATCGCGCGGGCGGGAGGTCTCGGGGTCACCGGCCACATCGGCTGGTACGTCCCCACCTATCTGGTCCTGCAGCACCCCGACATCACCGACTGGAAGAACCTCGACAAGTACGCCGACCTGTTCCGCACCGCGGAGAGCGGCGGCAAGGGCCAGCTGATGGACGGCTCGCCGTCCTACGTCACCAACGACAAGGCGCTGGTGGAGAACCTGAAGCTGGACTACCAGGTGGTCTTCGCCGGTTCGGAGGCGGCGCAGATCACGCAGATCAGGCAGTTCGCGAAGGAGCACAAGCCCTTCCTCACGTACTGGTACGCGCCGCAGTGGCTGTTCAAGAAGGTCCCGATGACCGAGGTCGCGCTGCCGCCGTACAAGGAAGGCTGCGACGCGGACCCGGCGAAGGTGGCCTGCGCGTATCCGCACACGCCGCTGCAGAAGTACCTCAACGCCGACTTCGACCGCAGCGGCGGCAAGGCGGCGCGATTCCTGAAGAAGTTCCACTGGACCACCGAGGACCAGAACCAGGTCGCCCTGATGATCGCCGACCGGAAGCTGACCCCGGAGCAGGCCGCGAAGAAGTGGGTGGACAGCCATGCCTCGACATGGAAGTCATGGCTGTCCTGATCAGTCCCGCCCCAGTCGTGCGGCGAGTTCACCGAGGTGTGCCGCCGCACGGCGCTGCAGCCACGGCCCGAACGTGACGCGGGTGGCCCCGAGCGCGCCGAGTTCGCGGGGCGAGGGGCTCTCGCCGTCCAGCCGGGCGAACGCGTTGAGCGGTCCCGGGACCTGAGCCCGCAGTATCGGCAGTACGTCGGCCGGGGCGCCGATCGGATAGACGCAGTCGGCGCCCGCGGCGACGTACAACGCGGCCCGTTCGACGGCCCGCCCGGGGTCGCCGTCCCCATGGGCGAAGGTGTCCACGCGGGCGTTGACGAACAGCCGGTCCCCGGCCGCGGCCCGCACTTCGGCGATCCGGTCGGCGTGCCGGTGCGGGTCCTCGAGGACGCCCGCGGTCGAGTCCTCGATGTTGCAGCCCACCGCCCCGGTCCCCAGCAGCCGCTCCACCAGCTCGCGCGGGGCCAGTCCGTATCCGTTCTCCAGGTCGGCCGACACCGGGACATCGACCGCGCGCACGATCCGGGCGACCGCCGCGAACATCTCGTCGGCGGGCGTCTCCCCGTCGGTGTACCCGAGCGAGGCGGCGATCCCCGCACTGGGCGTGGAGAGCGCCGGGAACCCGGCATCCGCGAACACCCGTGCGCTGACCGCGTCCCAGGGGCCGGGCAGCACCAGGGGGTCGCCCGGCGGGCGCTCGTGGTGCAGGGTCCGGAAGGTGTCGGCCGGGCTCACCACTCGGTGCTGCCCGGCGGGATCCGGCGGCCGACCATGAGCCGGTTCCAGCCGTTGATGGTGGTGATCAGAGCGATCAGATGGGCGATCCGGACCTCGTCGAAGTGCTCGGCGGCCTGCTCGTAGACCTCGTCCGGCACGAAGCCGTCGGTGAGCACGGTGACCGCCTCGGTCAGGGCGAGCGCGGCCCGTTCACGCTCGTCGAAGGCCTCGCCCGCCTCCTCCCAGGCGTTGAGGAGATCCAGCTGCCGTTCGCTCACCCCGATCCGCCGGGCGCCCGCGAGGTGCATGTCCAGGCAGAAGGCGCAGTGGTTGAGCTGGGAGGCGCGGATCTGGACCAGTTCGGCGAGCGCGGGGTCGTCGAGCCCCCGCCGTGCGGCGGCGCCGAGGGCCTGCAGGGCCGTGCGCACCCCGGCGTCGAGACGGGTGGTCCGGGCCGTCACGAATACTGGCCCGGCTGGTAGTGGCCCGGCACCCCTCGTGTCGTCACGCCGAACCGGTTCCACGCGTTGATCACCGTGATCACGGCGATCAGCTGGGCGAGCTCCGCCTCGTCGAAGTGCTCGGCGGCCTGCTCGTAGACCTCGTCCGGCACGAACCCGTCGGTGAGCACGGTCACCGCGTCGGTCAGCTCCAGCGCCGCGACCTCCTTCTCGGTGTAGAAGTGCCGCGACTCCTCCCAGGCGCTCAGTTGGATGATCCGCTCGACGCTCTCGCCCGCCGCGAGCGCGTCCTTGCTGTGCATGTCCAGGCAGAAGGCGCAGTGGTTGAGCTGTGAAGCACGGATCCTGACCAGCTCGCGCAGCTTGGGGTCGAGTCCCTCCCCGGCGGCCGCGTCCAGTCGCACCATCGTCTTGTACACCTGGGGGGCGTGCTTGGCCCACTGCAGACGGGGGGTGTGCTCGGGAGCGAATTCATGCGTCGTCATGCCACCGACCCTAGGAGCGGAGCAGCCCAGGAGTATGGTTCATTTCCATGGCGAAATCCTGGGCCACTTTCGGGGTCGATCTTCATCTGGAGCCGACCGGACCGGGAGTGCGCAAAGGGCTGACCAGCGCGCTGCGCGAGGCGGTGCGCACCGGCCGGCTCGCGCAGGGGACCCGGCTGCCCTCCTCCCGCTCGCTCGCCGCCGACCTGGGCATCGCCCGCAACACGGTCGCCGACGCGTACGCCGACCTCGTGGCCGAGGGGTGGCTCGTCGCACGCCAGGGCTCGGGCACCCGGGTGGCCGAACGGACCTCGCCCGAGCCGCCGGTCACCCCCGCCGCGCGCCGTCCCCGAGAGCGCGGCCGACCCGTCCACGACCTGCAACCCGGCACCCCCGATCTCGCCTCCTTCCCCCGCGCCGCCTGGCTCAGGGCCGCCCGCCGCGCCCTGACGGCGGCACCGAACGAGGTCCTCGGCTACGGCGACCCGCGCGGCCTCGCGACACTGCGCACCGCGCTCGCGGAGTACCTGTCCCGCGCCCGGGGGGTGCGAGCCGACCCCGAGCGCGTCCTGATCTGCGCGGGTTTCGGGCACGGGCTGACGATCCTCGGCGGGGTGCTGCGCGCACGCAAAGTCCCCTCGGTCGCCGTCGAGACGTACGGGCTCGAGGCCCACTGGGAGCTCCTGGAGGCGGCCGGTCTGCGCACCTACCCCCTTCCGTTCGACGTACGGGGCACGAGTACCGAGGAGCTGGCGGGGCCGGGAGCGGCACTGCTGACTCCGGCCCATCAGTTCCCGATGGGTGTACCGCTGAGTCCCGGCCGGCGGGCGGCCGTGGTGGACTGGGCGCGGAACAGCGGCGGACTGATCCTCGAGGACGACTACGACGGGGAGTTCCGCTACGACCGGCAGCCGGTCGGGGCGTTGCAGGGACTCGACCCCGACCACGTGGTGTATCTGGGCACGGCCAGCAAGTCCCTGGCCCCAGGGCTGCGCCTGGGCTGGATGGTGCTGCCCGAGGCGCTCGTCGAGGAGGCCGTCGCGGCCAAGGGAGTCACCGACACATGCGGCGTGCTCGACCAGCTGACCCTGGCGGAGTTCCTCACGTCGGGCGCGTACGACCGCCATGTACGCGCCGCCCGGCTGCGCTACCGGCGCCGGCGCGACGCCCTGGTCCGGGCCCTGGCGGTCCGCGCCCCCGGTGTCAGCGTCACCGGGATCGCCGCAGGACTGCACGCGGTCCTGCGGCTCCCGCCGGGCACCGAGCGGAGTGTGGTGCGCGCGGCGGCGTGGCAGGGCCTCGCGGTACACGGGCTGGGCGGCTACCGCCACCCCGATGCGGCCGTCGAGCCGGTGGACGCCCTGGTCGTGGGGTACGGAACACCGCCCGACCACGGATGGCCTGGAGCGCTCGAGGCCCTGTGCAGGGTGCTGCCCTGACGGCCGGGACCCTCACCCCTCGGCGACGGGCGCCTCCCCGAACCGTGCGAGCGCCAGCGCCCCCGCCACCGCGACGACGAAGCCCACGACCGCGAGCCAGGCCAGCCCCTCACGGGTGCGGTCGCCCAGCCACACCACCCCGATCGCGGCCGGCCCCACCGTCTCGCCCACCACCATGCCCGCGGTGGCCACCGTGACCGATCCCCGCTCCAGCGCCGTGGTCAGCAGCAGAAAGGCCGCCCCGCCGCCCAGCACGAGCGCGTACGTCGCCGGATCGGTGAGCAGTGGTCCGGGCGCCAGTGAGTCGATGAGCCGCACCGACACCTCGACGACCCCGAAACCGAACCCGGCGCAGAGCCCCAGCACCAGGTCCCGGCGCCACCCCCGCAATCGGCCCCCGGCCGGACCGAGCAGCAGCACGGCCACGGCCGCCGCCGGCATCGCGTACTTCAGTTCCGTGGACCCCGCGCGGCCGCCCTCCGTCCCCGAGGCCACGCCCAGCATCGCCAGCCCGGCGCAGACCACCGCGACCGCCGCCCACTCATTCCCGGTCGGCCGCACGCGCAGCAGCCGGGCCGCGACCACCGCCGTGACCGCCAGGCTGGAGGCGAGGGCCGCCGCCACCGCGTAGATCGGGAGCGAGCGCAGCGCCGCGATCTGCAACAGGAACCCGAGCCCGTCCAGCGCGAGTCCCGCCAGGAACCGCCACTGCCGAAGAGCCCGCAGCAGCAGCGCCGCGTCCCCGCCCGGGCCTTCGCCCGCCGAGCGTGCCGCCATCGCCTGCAACACGGTCGCCGTACCGAAGCAGACGGCCGCACCCAGCGCGCAGATCATTCCAAAGAGCACAAAGCGACTCCAGGGGGTGGCGGAGGGGCGGGGGCATACTCGAACACCCGAGTGACGATCTCTAGTCTGTCGGGCGGAAACTCACCGACGTCTCACCGACGTCCCACTCAACGAAGTCTCACTCGACGGGGGAACACGAACATGGCGGACACACGCCGGCAACTGCGCTCGGGCACGGTCGTCCTCGGTGGCATGGGACTCCTCGCCGCCGCCCTCACCGCCTGCTCCTCGGACCCGGACAAGCGCTGTGTCGACCGCGACAGTTACACCCTCGGCCGGGGCTACCGGGTCGTCGCCGACAAGAACTGCACGTCGGCCGAAACATCCTCCCACGGCTCCTGGTACTACGGCGGCAAGAAGAAGAGCGGCTTCGTCGACGGCGGTTCCTTCACCCGGCCCGGCAAGGGGTCCGGCGGCGGGAGCCACAGCGTCGACCGGGGCGGCTTCGGCAGCCACGGCAAGTCCGGCGGCTGAGCCCGCCGTGGAACGCCGCACCGTCGAGCCGCGTCCCGGCTGGCAGCGGACCGTCGAGGCGCAGGGCCTCGTCTACCCCCTGACCCGCCACCCGGACGACTCGCTGCGCCCGTACTGGGACGAGAGCGCGTACTACGTCTTCACGCTGCCCGAGGTCGAGGCGCTGGAGGGGACCGTCGAGGAACTGCACGGGATGTGCCTGGCCGCGGCCGGGCACATCGTCGCCGCGGACCGCTTCGCCGACCTCGGGCTCACCGAACCGCGCGTCGTGGCAGCCGTCGCCGAGGCCTGGCACCGCCGCGCCGAACTCCCCTCCGTGTACGGCAGATTCGACCTGCGCTACGACGGCACGGGACCGGCGAAGCTGCTGGAGTACAACGCCGACACGCCCACGTCCCTGGTCGAGGCGGCCAGTCCCCAGTGGTTCTGGATGGAGGACCGCTTCCCGGACGCCGACCAGTGGAACTCCCTGCACGAACGCCTGGTCGCGGCCTGGAAGAAGCAGTCCGCCCTCCTTCCGCCCGGCAGCCCGCTCCACTTCGCGCACTCCTCGGCCGACGAGCTCGGTGAGGACCTGATGACGATCGCCTATCTGAAGGAGACCGCCGAGCAGGCCGGTCTCGACACCGACTGGATCTCCATGGAGGAGATCGGCTGGGATCCGCTCTCCGGGCGTTTCGTCGACAACAGGCTCCGGTTCGTCCGCAGCTGCTTCAAGCTCTACCCCTGGGAGTGGCTGACCACGGACCGCTTCGCCGGACACGTCCTGGACACCCTCGACAACGGCGGCGGTACGGGCAGCACCCTGTGGATCGAGCCCGCCTGGAAGATGCTGCTCAGCAACAAGGCGCTCCTGGCGATCCTCTGGGAGCTGTACCCGGGTCATCCGAACCTGCTCCCCGCCTACCTGGACGGCCCCCGCGATCTGGCCGGCACCGCGGGCTACGTCGCCAAGCCGCTCCTCGGCCGCGAGGGCGAGGGGGTGACGGTCCACGAGCCGGGGCCCGAGCCCGTCGTGCGCGACGAGGCGTGCTGCTACCAGGAACTCGCGCCCCTGCCGTCGTTCGACGGCAACCGCGTCGTCCTCGGGGCCTGGGTCGTCGGGGACGAGTCGGCGGGGCTCGGCATCCGCGAGTCCTCCGGCCTGATCACCGACGAGTACGCCCGCTTCCTGCCGCACGTGATCCTCTAGAGGCCAAGGACCTCCCGCAACCGGGCGAGCCCCCAGTCCAGGTCCTCCTCGCCGATGACGAGCGGCGGGGCGATGCGGACGGTGGACCCGTGGGTGTCCTTCACCAGGACACCCCGGTCCATCAGCTTCTCGGCGACCTCCCGGCCCGTGCCGCAGCCGGGATGGATGTCCACCCCCGCCCACAGACCGCGCCCGCGTACCCCGGTGACCCGGCCGGTGCGGGCCAACGCGCCCAGCTCACGGTGCAGACGGTCGCCCAGCTCCGCGGCGCGTGCCTGGTACTCCCCGGACCGCAGCATCGCGATCACCTCGAGCGCCACCGCGCAGGCGAGCGGGTTCCCGCCGAAGGTCGAACCGTGCTCGCCCGGCCGGAACACCCCGAGCACCTCGGCGCTCGACACCACGGCCGACACCGGCACGATCCCGCCGCCGAGCGCCTTGCCGAGCACGTACACGTCCGGGACGACACCCTCGTGCTCGCAGGCGAACGTCCGTCCCGTCCGGCCGAGACCCGACTGGATCTCGTCGGCGACGAAGAGCACGCCGCGTTCACGGGTGAGCTCCCGTACCGCGGGCAGGTAGCCGGCGGGCGGCACCAGCACGCCCGCCTCGCCCTGGATCGGTTCGAGCAGCACCGCCACCGTGTTCTCGGTCATCGCCGCGCGCATCGCGGTCAGATCGCCGTAGGGCACGATCTCGAAGCCCGGCGTGTAGGGCCCGAAGTCCGCGCGTGCCGCGGGGTCGGTGGAGAAGCTGATGATCGTCGTCGTACGGCCGTGGAAGTTGTTGCCCGCGACCACGATCTTCGCCCTTCCGGCGGGCACGCCCTTGACCCGGTAGCCCCACTTGCGGGCCGTCTTGACGGCGCTCTCCACCGCCTCGGCGCCCGTGTTCATCGGCAGCACCATCTCCATGCCGCACAGCGCCGCGAGCTGCTCGCAGAACGCCCCGAACCGGTCGTGGTGGAACGCCCGGGAGGTCAGTGTCACCCGCTCCAGCTGCGCCTCGGCCGCTTCGATCAACCGCCGGTTGCAGTGGCCGAAGTTCAACGCCGAGTACCCGGCGAGCAGATCCAGATAGCGGCGCCCCTCCACATCCGTCATCCAGGCCCCGTCCGCGGTGGCCACGACGACGGGGAGGGGGTGGTAGGTGGGCGCGCTGTGTGCCTCGGCCACGGCGACGAAGGTGTCGGTGATGCTCACGGGGCTCCCCTTCCGGCCGGGCGAGGACGTTTTCCCCCTTCCTATCGTCGCTCGCATGGTGGACGCGGGAGCCTGGCCGACGGGCCTGCCCGGTAGTCTGAGCGACGGGCCGTGACTGGCGCGCTGGGATGGGACCGACCATCGGGGAGCGGCCCGTAGTCGAGCGATCGAGTGCCGTGCGCCTGGGCCGACCGTGAACGCTGAACGCCCGCCGTCCGGAGGTCCCCATGCCAGAGCAGCCACTCTCCACCGAGTCCGCGGCCTTCCGAGCCGCCCTGGACGTGATCCGCGCCGTGGAGCCGAGGGTGGCCGACGCCATCGGCCAGGAGATCGCCGACCAGCGCGAGATGCTCAAGCTGATCGCCTCCGAGAACTACGCCTCCCCGGCCACGCTGCTGGCGATGGGCAACTGGTTCAGCGACAAGTACGCCGAGGGCACCGTCGGCCGCCGCTTCTACGCCGGCTGCCGCAACGTCGACACCGTCGAGTCGCTCGCCGCCGAGCACGCCAAGGAGCTGTTCGGCGCCCGGCACGCCTATGTCCAGCCGCACTCGGGCATCGACGCCAACCTGGTCGCCTTCTGGGCCGTCCTCGCCCAGCGGGTCGAGGCCCCCGCCCTGGAGAAGGCCGGTGTCCGCCAGGTCAACGACCTGTCCGAGGAGGACTGGTCCGAGTTGCGCCGGTCCTTCGGCAACCAGCGCATGCTCGGTATGTCCCTGGACGCGGGCGGTCACCTCACCCATGGCTTCCGCCCGAACATCTCCGGCAAGATGTTCGAGCAGCGCTCGTACGGCACGGACCCGGTCACGGGCCTGATCGACTACGAGGCCCTGCGTGCCTCGGCCCGCGAGTTCAGGCCGCTGATCATCGTGGCGGGCTACTCGGCCTACCCCCGCCTGGTGAATTTCCGGATCATGCGCGAGATCGCCGACGAGGTCGGCGCGACGCTCATGGTCGACATGGCGCACTTCGCCGGCCTCGTCGCGGGCAAGGTCCTGACCGGCGACTTCGACCCGATCCCGCACGCCCAGATCGTGACGACGACCACCCACAAGTCGCTGCGCGGCCCGCGCGGCGGCATGGTCCTGTGCGACGACTCGCTCAAGGACCAGGTCGACCGCGGTTGCCCGATGGTGCTGGGCGGTCCGCTGCCGCATGTGATGGCCGCCAAGGCGGTCGCCCTTGCGGAGGCCCGGCGGGAGTCCTTCCGCGACTACGCCCGGCGGATCGTCGACAACTCCCGCGCCCTGGCCGAAGGCCTGGTGCGCCGCGGCGCCACCCTCGTGACCGGCGGCACCGACAACCACCTGAACCTGATCGACGTGGCCTCCTCCTACGGCCTCACCGGCCGTCAGGCGGAAGCGGCGCTGCTGGAGTCGGGCATCGTCACCAACCGCAACGCCGTCCCGGCCGACCCGAACGGAGCCTGGTACACCTCGGGCATCCGCATCGGCACGCCGGCGCTGACCACCCGCGGCCTCGGCGTCGTGGAGATGGACGAGATCGCCGGCCTGATCGACCGTGTGCTGACCGAGGCCGTCCCCGGCACCACGGGCAAGGGAACCCCCTCGAAGGCCCAGCACGTGCTGGACCTCAAGGTCGCGGACGAGGTCGCCCGCCGGGCGTCCGACCTGCTGACCGGCTTCCCGCTGTACCCGGAGATCGACCTGAGCTGACCGGGGCCCGCGCGGCGACCGTCACCGGAGGTCTCCGAGATCGATGAGCTCCTGTCGCGGCGGTCCGGCTTCCCGCCGGGCCGCCGCCCGCCGCAGCGCGACGAACACGCCGCCGCCCCCCAGCACCAGCCCCGCCCCGAGTCCCCCGGCGCCCCAGCGCAGTACGTCCGCGGAGCCGTCCTCGGCGGCGACGCGCTCCCCGAGGAGGCCGCCCTCGGCCAGCCGGTCGAAGACCGACCGAGGCACCCGCCGCCACCGGATGTCGTCGTCGGACACGTCCGGTGCCGGGTCCGAGCGCACCCACGCCGTCCCGTCCCCCGCCAGGAAGACCTGGTCCTCCCGCTCGATGGCCACGTCGCCGCCGGGTGCCCTGCGGGTGTAGGGCCAGCCCCCGATCCCGGTCAGCGCCCACACGACGGTGGCCCGTACCCGTGGATACCGGCCCCGGGTCCAGTCCTCCGGCACCTGCTCCGTTCCACTGTCCATCGGGGACAGCAGTTGCAGCAGCAGCGCGAAGTCGCGGTCACCCGAGTGCAGTGCCGTCGTGCGGCCGCTGCCGCCCGCCACGACGAGCGCCACGTCGGGTATGTCCTTGCTCACGGCCTGCGACGGAGCGGTGGCCGCCGTCAGCGCCGCGACCGTCACCGCCAGGGTCGCCAGCAGCCTGCCAGGCCCGCGCACGAGGCCCCCCTTGTTTGTCATGTCCCCTTGTTACACCGTCGACGACGCTTCGGTCCGCACCCGTTTCCCGCACGTTCCGGAGGGGGCCCCTCGACCTGAGAGAATGGCGGACATGGCCTCTCTTCGCGTGCTCTCCGGGATCCAGCCCACCGCCGGCTCGTTCCACCTCGGCAACTACCTCGGCGCCGTCCGCCAGTGGGTTGCCCTCCAGGAGACCCACGACGCGTTCTACATGGTCGTCGACCTGCACGCGATCACCATCCCGCAGGACCCCGCTGAGCTGCGCGCCAACACCCGGCTCGCCGCCGCCCAGCTGCTCGCGGCCGGGCTCGACCCGGAGCGGTGCACGCTCTTCGTGCAGAGCCACGTCCCCGAGCACGCCCAGCTCGCCTGGATCATGAACTGCCTCACCGGCTTCGGCGAGGCGAGCCGTATGACCCAGTTCAAGGACAAGTCCGCCAAGCAGGGCGCCGACCGTGCGAGCGTCGGCCTGTTCACGTACCCGATCCTCCAGGTCGCGGACATCCTGCTGTACCAGGCCAACGAGGTGCCGGTCGGTGAGGACCAGCGCCAGCACATCGAGCTGACCCGCGACCTCGCCGAGCGCTTCAACGGCCGGTTCGGGGACACCTTCACGGTCCCGCGGCCGTACATCCTGAAGGAGACGGCGAAGATCTACGACCTTCAGGAGCCGTCGATCAAGATGAGCAAGTCGGCGTCCACGCCGAAGGGCCTGATCAACCTGCTCGACGACCCGAAGACCACCGCCAAGAAGGTCAAGAGCGCCGTCACGGACACCGACACCGTCATCCGGTACGACCCGGAGGAGAAGCCGGGCGTCAGCAATCTGCTGACCATCTACTCGACCCTCAGCGGTGCGAGTGTCGCGGAGCTGGAGGAGAAGTACGCCGGCAAGGGCTACGGTGCGCTCAAGACGGACCTCGCCGAGGTCATGGTCGACTTCGTGACGCCGTTCCGGGAGCGCACCCAGCAGTACCTGGACGACCCCGAGTCACTCGACTCGATCCTGGCCAAGGGCGCGGAGAAGGCGCGTGCGGTCGCGGCGGAGACCCTCTCGCAGGCATACGCGCGGGTCGGCTTCCTGCCTGCCAAGCACTGACCCCCACCAGGCCCCGGCGCGCCGCGGAGTGCTGCACTCCACTCCGTCTGCGCCTGCCCGGGGGCACGGACCTGGCCGTACAGTCGGAAGCCGAACATCTCCGCGGCGGCTCGTCCTGCCCCGGGCCACGCACACCAACACGACGACAGGAGACGACGTGGGGACCGTAACGATCGGTGTGTCGATCGCGGTCCCGGAGCCTCACGGCAGCCAGCTCCAGGAGCTGCGCGCGGGCTTCGGCGACGCCGCGGCTCACGGCATCCCCACGCACGTCACCCTGCTGCCTCCGACGGAGGTCGACGCCCGCGAGCTGCCCGTGATCGAGGCGCACCTCGTCGAGGTCGCGGAGGCCGGCCGGCCCTTCCCGATGCGGCTCGCCGGGACGGGCACGTTCCGGCCCCTGTCGCCCGTCGTGTACGTCAGGGTCGTCCAGGGCGCCGAGGTGTGCACACGGCTGCAGAAGCAGGTCCGGGACGCCTCCGGGCCGTTGGCCCGCGAGCTGCTCTTCCCGTACCACCCGCATGTCACGGTCGCGCACGGCATCGACGAGGCGGCGATGGACCGGGCCCACGAGGAGCTCGCCGACTACCGCGCAGAATGGCCCTGCACCGGGTTCGCGCTGTACGAGCAGGGCGCGGACGGCGTCTGGCGCAAGCTGCGGGAGTTCGTGTTCGGTGGCGCGGTCGTGCCGCCGCAGGCGTGCGCACGGGCCGAGGACGCCACCCTCCCGCTGTCCTAGGGCCTGTCGTCGGCCCGAGGACAGCGCTCACCGGACGGGCAACCGCCGGAACAGCGCCCGGGGCACGTGCCGCAGCGCCGACATCACCAGTCGCAGCGCTCCCGGCACCCACACCACCTCCGACCGCCGGCGCAGGCCGATCTCGATCGCGGCGGCGATCTCCTCCGGTGTCGAGGCCAGAGGCGCCGCGTCCCGGGCCGGTGTCCCGCGTCTGCGGACCGAGGCGGGGCGTACGACCATGACGTGCACGCCGGTGCCGTACAGCGCGTCGCCCAGGCCCTGCGCGAACGTGTCGAGCCCCGCCTTGCTGGAGCCGTAGATGAAGTCCGCGCGGCGGGCGCGCTCACCGGCGACCGACGACAGCACCACCAGCGCGCCGTGGCCCTGGTCCTGGAGCGCACGGGCGCACACCAGCCCCGCGGAGACCGCGCCCGTGTAGTTGGTCTGCGCCACACGTGCCGCGGCCATCGGGTCGCGCTCGTCGGTCGCCTGATCGCCGAGCACACCGAACGCGAGGATCACCACGTCGATCTCGCCCTCCGTGAACACCTTCCCGAGGACGCTCTCGTGGGCCTCCGGGTCGAGCGCGTCGAAGGCCACCGTGCGGGTGTCGGCCCCGAGTTCGCTCAGGTGCTCGGCTGCCCGCTGAAGGCCGGGGGAGGGGCGCCCTGCCAGCCATACGGTCCGGGCGCGGCGGGCGACGAGGCGGCGCGCGGTGGCCAGCGCGATCTCGGACGTGCCGCCGAGAACCAGCAGGGACTTCGGAGGGGTGAAGGCGTCCTTGAGGGCAGGCATGACCGTGACCGTAGCGCCGAGAAACGGGCATAACATCTCAAT
Organism: Streptomyces sp. HUAS TT11; assembly: GCF_051553595.1. Lineage (NCBI taxonomy): Bacteria > Bacillati > Actinomycetota > Actinomycetes > Kitasatosporales > Streptomycetaceae > Streptomyces > Streptomyces sp. HUAS TT11. Next base: position 3,819,877 of record NZ_CP196184.1, on the reverse strand, counting down.
GTCCTCGGTCTGTACGGCTCCTCACCGGAATGGGCGAGTCGCCGTACGCGGCCGACGATGCCGCATGCTGCGCCCACGGGGGTACCCGAGGAGTGACCGAGGGACACGAGGGGAGATTCGGATCATGGACTGGCTGAAGAAGCTCCCCGTCATCGGGCCGTTGGTCGTACGTCTCATGGCCACGCACGCCTGGCGCTCCTACGAGCGCCTCGACCGCGTGAAGTGGACCCGGCTCGCCGCCGCGATGACGTTCATCAGCTTCGTGGCGCTCTTCCCGCTGCTCACCGTCACCGCCGCGATCGCCGCCGCGACCCTCAGCGAGTCCCGCCAGAAGGAGCTGCAGAACAAGATCGCCGAGCAGTTCCCCGGCATCTCCGGCCAGCTCGACATCCACGGGCTGGTGCAGAACGCGGGCACCGTCAGTCTCATCGCCGGCGCCACGCTGTTCCTCGTGGGCATCGGCTGGGTGGCCCAGGTGCGGGACTGCCTGCGTGCCGTGTGGGAGCTGCCCGACAGGGGTGAGAACCCCGTGCTGGCCAAGGCCAAGGACGGGGTGGTGCTCGTCGGCCTGGGCGGCGCGATCCTGGTGACCATCGCCGTGTCCACCGTCGCCTCGGTGCTGATCGACCGGGTGGCCGGGCAACTGGGTCTGGAACGAAACGGCTGGGGCAGCGTCCTGCTCCAGGTCGCCGCCCTCCTCGTCGCCGTCGTCGCCGACTTCCTGGTCCTGCTGTACGTCCTCACCCTGCTGCCCGGCGTCGAACCCCCACGGCACCGGCTGCTGACCGCCGCCCTGATCGGCGCGGTCGGCTTCGAACTGCTCAAGCTGCTGCTCAGCGGATACATCCAGGGCGTCGCCTCGAAGAGCATGTACGGCGCCTTCGGGGTACCCGTCGCCCTGCTGCTGTGGATCAACTTCACCGCGAAACTCGTGCTGTTCTGCGCCGCCTGGACGGCGACGCGGAGCAGCGATTCCGACGGTGTCAGGGGCGCGTCCGGCGGCGCACCAGATCCGGCAGCGGCCAGCGGCGGTTGACCAGGAAGACGCCCGCCGCGAGCAGCACGAGCGCACCGGCGGCGATGGCGAGCGCCACGCCGACCCCGCCGGAGCCGCTCTCCCGCACCGAGGCGGCCACCGGCCCGGCCGAGGTCTGCTTCCCACCCGCGGCGGCCGTCGCGGGCGCGCTGGGCTGTGCGCCCGTCTGTGCGCCCCGCGGCGCGACGAGTTCGCCCACCGGAGTCACCTTCTCGGCCGCGCCGAAGCCCCAGTCGAGCAGCCGGGCGGCCTCCTTGTAGACCTCGTTGTGGTCCTTCTTCTCCGGGTTCATCACGGTGACGAGCAGCACCCGGCCGCCGCGCTCGGCGACCCCCGTGAAGGTGGCGCCCGCGTTGGTGGTGTTGCCGTTCTTCACACCCGCGATGCCCTGGTACGGGGTCATGTCGAAGTCCCCGGCCAGCAGCCGGTTGGTGTTCTGGATCTCGAAGGACCCGCGGGTCGTCTTGCCGTGCTTCTTCGTGCTCTCGCCCGGGAATTTCGCCCGCACCGTCGAGCAGTACTCGCGGAAGTCCTTCTTCTGCAGCCCCGAGCGGGCGAACAGGGTCAGGTCGTAGGCGGAGGAGACCTGGCCGCCGGCGTCGTAGCCGTCGGGGCTGACCACGTGCGTGTCGAGGGCCTGGAGCTCCTCGGCGTGCGCCTGCATGTCCTCGACGGTCTGCTTCACGCCGTGGTTCATCGCGGACAGCACATGCACGGCGTCGTTCCCGGAGCGCAGGAAGACACCGAGCCACAGGTCGTGGACCGTGTAGGTCTCGCCCTCCTTTATCCCGACCAGGCTGGACCCGGCGCCCATGCCGGCCAGGTCGGAGGGAGCCACCTTGTGCTTCTCGCTCCTCGGGAACTTGGGCAGCACCGTGTCGGCGAACAGCATCTTCAGCGTGCTCGCCGGGGGAAGCCGCCAGTGCGCGTTGTGGGCGGCCAGAACGTCACCGGACTCGGCGTCGGCGACGATCCAGGAGCGCGCGGTCAGGTCCTTCGGGAGCACGGGGGCACCGCTGCCGAGGTTCGCCTGGGTTCCGGGCTTGCCCAGCAGCGCGCCGCCTACGGTCGACATCCGGGCCGGGGGAGTGGCCGCATGGGACAGGGTCGGGCTCTGCGTGTCCGCGAAGGCGGTCGCGGGAGCTGCGAGCGAGAGGGGCAACAGGGCTGCGGTGGCGAGCGCCAGACGGCGCCCGGCGATCTTCTTCATGGCGGACACGGTGGCGAAAGTACAGGGCGCGGAGCGGGAAGTCCCGCCGTATCCCGGCCGATGCTCGGTACCCCGCGCCGAGCGGCGCCCGGAGAACCGCGATACTGACCTCATGAAGCTCAGCCGCCCCGTCTCCTGGTTCCTGCTCGCCTTCGGGGTGTGGAGCTGGGTCATCTGGATCACTTTCGTCAAGAACCTGTGGAAGGACGGCAGTGGACTCGCGTTCGACGACGCGGGGAATCCGACGGCTTACTTCTGGGTGCACTTGACGCTTGCCGTCGTCTCCTTTGTCTTGGGGACTGTCATCGGCGCCCTGGGGTTGCGCGGACTGCGCGCGTTGCGGCGAACGTCATAGCGGAGGGCTGGAGAACGGTGGTCGTTGTCGTCCTGTTGATCGCGCTGACCGCCCTGGTCGCCCTGGCGGCGCTGCACTGGTTCGCGTGGCGCCGGCTGGTGCGCGACACGACCCGGGGTCCGGGCCCGGCCCGCCGTGCCGGCGCCGTGGTGCTGGTCGCCGGACCGGTGCTCATGGTCGCGGCCCTGGTCGCCGAGCGGGCCGGAGCCCCCTTCTGGCTCCAGCGCACCGTGGGATGGCCCGGGTTCCTGTGGATGGCGGTGTCGCTCTACCTGCTGCTGGCGCTGGTCGCGGGTGAACTCGTACGTCCCCTGGTCCACCTGCTGGTGCGGCGCGGGGCGCGGACGAGGGAGCCGACGCCGAGTCCCGCACCGGTCCCGGCGGGGACGGCACCCGCGCCGTCCGGGTCGAACGCGGAACCTGTCGTGGAACCGGCGCCCGCGCCCGCGGACCCCTCGCGCCGGCTCTTCGTCTCCCGGGCGGTCGGCGGCGCGGTGGCCGCCGCCACGGCCGGCACGGTGGGGTACGGCACTTACGGCGTTCTGCGCGGCCCCGCCGTGAAACGCGTCACGGTCCCGCTGGCCAGGCTGCCGCGCTCGGCCCACGGGTTCCGCATCGCCGTCGTGAGCGACATCCATCTGGGCCCGGTACTCGGCCGTGGCTTCGCACAGCGCGTGGTGGACACGATCAACTCGACCCAGCCGGACCTGATCGCGGTCGTCGGCGACCTGGTCGACGGCAGCGTGAAGGACCTGGGCCCGGCGGCGGCCCCGCTGTCCCGGCTGAGGGCGCGCCACGGCAGCTACTTCGTCACCGGCAACCACGAGTACTTCTCCGGCGCGGACCAGTGGGTCGAGGAGGTACGCCGGCTCGGTCTGCACCCGTTGGAGAACGCGCGCACGGAACTGCCCGCGTTCGACCTGGCCGGCGTCAACGACCTCGCGGGCGAGAGCGAGGGCGAGGGCCCCGACTTCGGGAAGGCGCTGGGCGAGCGGGACACCTCGCGCGCCGTGGTGCTGCTGGCCCATCAACCGCTCCAGATCCACGAGGCCGTGCGCCATCACGTGGACCTTCAGCTCTCCGGCCACACCCACGGCGGCCAGCTCTGGCCCGGCAACCTCGTGGCGGCCGCCGCCAACCCGACCGTCGCGGGCCTGGACCGCTACGGCGACACGCAGCTGTACGTCTCCCGGGGAGCGGGTGCCTGGGGGCCGCCGACGCGGGTCGGCGCTCCGTCGGACATCACGATCGTGCACCTTGCGTCGAAGCAGGCGTGAGCCTGCCACCCGGTCCGTGAAATCCCGATGGATCAAGGCTTGGACAAGTTCATTCTCATCTCAACAAATCCCTCTTCCCTCGGGTCAAACTCCTGTGATTAGGTGATCCGCGCCACAGGGGAGTGGCATGCGCTGAGTGCCTGGGGAGGGCGCGCCGATGCGTTCGGTTCGCATACGGATTCTCGCGACTGTGCTGGTCCTGGCAGGAGTGGGAGTGGGCGGGTGGCAGTTGCTGCCGGCCGCGGAGAACAACAACAAGACGATCACGGTGGGGACGACGGACGCCGTCACGTCCCTGGACCCGGCGGGGGCCTATGACGCGGGATCCTGGGCGTTGTTCAGCAGCGTGTTCCAGTCGCTGCTGACCTTCGAACCCGAGGGTGTGGAACCGGTACCGGACGCGGCGAAGAGCTGCAGGTTCGTCGGGTCGGACCTGAAGACGTACCGCTGCACCCTGCGCGACGGGCTGACGTTCCCGAGCGGGCGCACCATGACCGCCGAGGACGTCAAGTACTCCTTCGACCGGGTCAAGAAGATCAACTCCGATGTGGGCCCCGCGTCCCTGCTCGAGACGCTGGACTCGGTCGACGCCGACGGGCTCACCGTCACCTTCCATTTGTCCTCGCCCGACGCGACGTTCCCCTTCAAGGTGGCCACCGGCGCCGGAGTGATCGTCGACCACACCAAGTACCCGCAGAACGCGCTGCGCGGTGACTCCGGTGCCGACGGGACGGGCCCGTACAACCTGAGGTCGTACACGAAGGACAAGAACGCCGTCCTCGCCCCGAACACCCACTACAAGGGCAACGTCAAGGACACGGGCCGGCCCATCGACCTGCGCTACTACGGCGACCCCGCCGCGCTGGAGAAGGCCTGGAAGGCGAAGCAGGTCGACGTCGCCACGCGCCAGCTGCCGCCCGCCATGCTCGCGGACCTCTCGCCGAGCGACCCCGACCAGCGCGTCAGCGAGGCCGACAGCGCCGAGATCCGCAATCTGGTCCTGAACACCACCTCCGCCTCGCCGCTGCACGACCCCCGGGTCCGCCGGGCCATCGCGATGACGATCAACCGCGAGGAACTGATCGACAAGGTGTACGAGGGGACCACCGACCCGCTCTACTCGCTCATCCCGGCGGGTATCACGGGTCACACCACCTCGTTCTTCAACACCTACCCCACGCACAGTGTCGCCAAGGCCCGCGCCCTGCTCACCGAGGCGGGGGCGCAGGTGCCCGTCCACTTCACCTACGGCTACGGCAAGGGCCGCGGCGCCGCCGAGGAGGAGGCCACCGAGCTGAAGCGGCAGCTCGAGGCGACCGGGTTGTTCAAGGTGGACCTCCAGGGCTACGAGTGGACCGCCTTCCAGAAGCGGTACGCGGAAGGCAAGCTCGACGCGTACGCCGTCGGCTGGGTGGCCGACTACCCCGACCCGGACACCTTCACCGCCCCGCTCATCGGCACCGGCAACAGCATGAAGAACGGCTACGGCAGCAAGGCCGTCGACGGGCTGATCCTGAAGAGCCAGCTGTACTCGGACCGCGCCCGGAGCGCCGACGACTTCGAGCAGATCCAGCAGCATGTGGCGGACGACGTTCCGCTGATCCCGCTGTGGCAGCGCAAGGAGTACGTGGTCAGCAGCGAGGACGTCGGCGGAGGGCAGTTCCTGTCGGACGGTACCGGCGTCTTCCGGCTCTGGCGGCTGACCTGGATCTGACGGTCGCCGGGCGGGCGCTCACCGGTGGTCCCGGTCGTGCGCCCGCTCCGGCAGCGTGACCGTCACCGCCAGCCCTTCGCCGGGCGCCGTGCGCACCGCCACGTCGCCGCCGTGCGCTGCCACCACCCCGTGCACGATCGCCATGCCGAGCCCGCTGCCCGCACCCTGGCCCGCGCGGAAGAAGCGGTCGAAGACACGTGCCGCGTCCTCCTCCGCGAGGCCCGGCCCCTCGTCCGCGACGCACAGCCGTACGACCTCGCCCTCGCGTTCGAGACCGAGCAGCACCGGGGTGCCGGCGGGTGTGTGGACCCGGACGTTCGTCACGAGGTTGCCGAGCACCTGACGCAGACCCGACTCGTCGGCCCGTACGAGCAGCGCCCCGTCCGCGTGCACCGTCACCGGTCGCCCCGGCTGCTGGGCCCGCAGGTCCTCCGCCGCGTCCCGCACCAGCCGGCTCAGGTCCACGTTCCGGAAACGGAGTTCGGGCCGCTGGTCCAGGCGGGCGAGGACGAGGAGTTCGTCGACCAGGCGCCCCATCCGGTCCGCCTCGGCCATCATCCGCTCCCAGGACCGCTTGCGCTCGGCCGGATCGGTGAGCATCCCCTTGTCGTACAGCTGGAGGTAGCCGCGTATCGCCGACAGCGGCGTGCGCAACTCGTGCGACGCGTCCGCGACGAAGTGGCGGAGCTGGGCGGCACTGCGCTCGCGTGTGCGGTAAGCGGACTCCACCTGGTGGAGCATCGAGTTGAGCGCGGTGCGCAGCTGCTCGACCTCCAGGGAGGTCTCCTTGCTGGAGGGCATGCGCCGGGTCAGATCGCCCTCGGCGATCGCCGACGACGTCTCCACCATGTCCTCCAGCGGCCGCATCCGCCGGCCCACGCTGATCATCGTCAGCGCCGCGAGCAGGGCCAGCAGCAGGGTCCCGATGGTGAGATCGAGTCTGAGCGCCTTGGCCATGCCGGTGTGCAGCACCCGGGTCGAGCGGGCGAGCAGTACATAGGTGCCGTCCGCGAGCCGCGCACCGGTCACCCGGTAGGGGTCGCCGCGCAGGTGGATGTCGCGCGGCTGGGGGGCCACGACGAGTGCGGCGGGGTCGTGGACGGCGGAGGCGAGCGCCTGCTGGGCGTCGGTCGGCTTCAGGCCGGCGACGGTGAGCACCGTGCCGTGCCGGTCGACGGCCGCGAACACGGAGTCCGGGTTCGGCGAGTCGCCGCCGCTGTGCGGCAGCAGCCGGTCACGGACGACCGCCAGCGCGCTCAGCGAGTCGATCTCCCGCAGGGTCAGCTGCGAACGCACGAGCGAGTCGCGGGATTTGGTCAGCTCCGTGTCGATCTGCCCGAGCACGTAGTGCCGCATGCCCATCAGGCTGATGGCCGTCGCGGCCACGATGCCGAGCGCCAGCAGCCCCACGTTCGCCAGCGTCAACTTGCCGCGCAGGGAGTGGATGCCCCGTGGCCGGGGGAGCGGGGGGAGTCGGAGGAGCGTCATGCCAGGCCGTATCCGACACCCCGCCGGGTGGTGATCATCGGGGGTCCGAGCGTGTCGAGCTTGCGGCGCAGATAACTGACGTACGTCTCGACGACCGTCGACTCGGGTGGCGTGTGTTCGTACTGCCACACATGGCGCAGCAGCTGTTCCTTGGGCACGATCCGGCCTCCGTTGCGCACCAGGAAGCGCAGCAGCGCGTACTCCGTGGGGGTCAGTTCTACCGTGCGGCCCGCACGGTGCACCGAGTAGGTCGTCTCGTCCAGTTCCAGATCGCCGTAGCGCAGCGGCGGACGCTGGGGCAGGACGTCCGCCGGGCGCGTGCGCCGCAGTACGGCCCGCAGACGCGCGACCACCTCGTCTATGTTGAACGGCTTGGTGATGTAGTCGTCGCCGAAGCCGAGCGCCCCGACGATCTCGGCGGGCGCGTCGCGCGCGGTGACGAAGACCAGTGCCAGGTCCGGTCGGCGGGCGCGGAGTTCCCGGCCGAGCGCACGTCCGTCGCCGTCCGGCAGCATCACGTCGAGCAGCGCCGCGTCCGGCCGTGTCCGTTCCGCGAGGGTGAGCGCCTCGCGCACGGTGCCCGCGATCATCACCTGGAAGCGGTGGTAGCGCAGGGCGATGGCGAGGACGTCCGCGATGCTCTCCTCGTCCTCCACGACGAGAACCGTGGCCCCTTCGTGTGTTGCCTCGTTGGCCGTCATGCCCACCAGTATCCGCGGCGGCACCGGCGGCCGGGGCGGCGGGCGCTTTGGAGTTCCTTGAGAGTCGGGCGGCGGTGAGCCCGTTCGGGCCCGCCGCCGCCGATCCTGGTGCTCCGGGACCTGGGGGACGCCGATGAAGGAGGGTGGAGAGTGACGACACTGGCGCGGTGGTGCTATCGGCACCGGTTGCTGGTCCTGTTGTTGTGGGTGGGAGCACTGGTCGGGATGGGCGCGACGGCGTCCGTGAAGGGGCCCGACTACGCGAATGTCTTCTCCCTGCCGAACACGGACTCCAAGACCGCGTACGACCTGATGACGAAGGCCTTCCCGAAGGCCTCGGGCGACACCGACACGGTGGTCTGGAAGGTCGAGCGGGGATCGGTGCGCGACGAGGCGGTGCGGGCGCGGATCCAGCCCGCACTGGCGAAGATCGCGCGGATGCCGGGGATCGGCGCGGTCGGCAGCCCGTATGCGGGCCCCCAGGGCGCGGCGCAGATCAGCCGGGACGGGACGATCGCGTACGCGCAGCTCACGTTCACCGAGCGGGCCAACGAGGTGCCCCAAGAGCTGGTCCAGGACGTCGTCGACACGGCGCAGGGCGCGGAGCGCGGCGGTCTCGAGGTCGAGTTGGGCGGTCAGGCGATCACCCGGATCCAGCAGCCGCCGACCGGACTGTCCGAGATGGTCGGCATCGTGGCGGCGGCGGTCGTGCTGTTCCTGGCCTTCGGCTCGCTCTTCGCGATGCTGCTGCCGATCGCCGTCGCGGTGTTCGGCGTCGGCATCGGGCTGTTCTCCACGCAGCTGATCAGCCATGTCACGGACGTACCCGACATCGCACCGCTGCTGGCCTCGTTGATCGGCCTCGGGGTCGGCATCGACTACGCCCTGTTCATCGTCACCCGGCACCGGCGCGGCATCCTGCGCGGCATGGAACCGGAGGAGGCGGCGGTCACCGCCCTCAACACCTCCGGCCGAGCCGTGCTGTTCGCGGGCGGCACGGTGTGCATCGCGCTCGCGGGGATGCTGGTGACCAATCTGCGCTTCCTGGACGGTGTGGTCATCGGCACCTCGCTCACCGTCGTGCTGAGCGTGCTCGCGGCCGTCACCCTGCTGCCGGCGCTGCTCGGTCTGCTCGGCCCGCGGGTGCTCAGCCGCCGGCAGCGGCGGCGGCTCGCGGCCCAGGGACCCGAGCCGGAGCGGGCGAGCGGTCTCGCGGCGAAGTGGTCGGCCACGGTGCAGAAGCGCCCCCGGACGATCGCCGTGCTCGCGGTGGTGGTCATGACCGTGCTCGCCCTGCCCGTGCTCTCCCTTCGCCTCGGGGCCGCCGACCAGGGCAACGACGACGCGTCGACGACGACCCGCAAGGCGTACGACCTGCTCGCCGAGGGCTTCGGACCCGGCTTCAACGGACCGCTGCAGGTGGTCTCGGTCAGCGGTGATACGGATGTGCTGGTCCGGGGCATCCGGGAGACGGACGGCGTGGCCCGGGCGGCCGCGCTGCCGCCCGCACAGGGCGTCACGGTCATCCAGGTCGTCCCGACCACCTCGCCGCAGTCCGAGCGGACGGACAGGCTCATCGACACCCTGCGCGACGAGGTGATCCCGAAGGCGGGCGCGCAGGCCCATGTCGGCGGCGTCACGGCGGTGTCCAAGGACTTCGCGTCCGTCACGGGCGACCGGCTGCCGTACTTCATCGGGACCATCATCGGGCTCGGTTTCCTGCTCCTGCTGATCGCGTTCCGCTCGCTCGTGGTGCCCCTGACGGCCGCGGTGATGAACCTGATCGCCGCGGCGTCGTCCTTCGGCGTCCTGGTGGCGGTGTTCCAGTGGGGCTGGGGCCTGGACCTGCTGGGCCTCGGCAAGGAGGGGCCGATCCAGGCCTTCCTGCCGATCATCATGCTGTCCCTGCTGTTCGGTCTGTCGATGGACTACCAGGTCTTCCTGGTGAGCCGGATGCACGAGGAGTGGGTGCACACCAAGGACAACGCGCGCGCCGTCCGGGTCGGTCTCGCGGAGACCAGCCGGGTCATCAACTCCGCGGCGCTGATCATGGTCTGTGTGTTCCTGGCGTTCGTGCTCAGCGGCAACTCGGGCGCGGCGATGGCGGGTGTCGGGCTCGCTGCGGCCGTGGCGCTGGACGCGTTCGTCCTGCGGACGGCGCTGGTGCCGGCGGTGATGCACCTGCTCGGTGGGGCGAACTGGTGGCTGCCCGGCTGGCTGGAGAAGCGGCTGCCGCATCTGGCGGTGGAGCCGGGCGAGGAGCCGCACCAGGAGACGAGGCCGACGGCCGGTGGCGCGACGGTGGTGTACGGGTTCGTACGGGACGCGGACGGCGAGTCGGTCCAGGGAGCGGCCGTGACGCTGCTCTCGAAGGGCGGCCGTCAGCTGGACCGTGTCACGTCACTGGCGGACGGCTCGTACATCCTCGCGGTCCCCTCGCCGGGCACCTACCTCGTGGCGATCACGGCCGCCGCGTACGGATCGAAGGCCCGGCACGTGGTCGTCGGGGAGGAACCGCTGGTGCACGACGTGGAGCTCACGGGCGACGAGTGGGACGCCGTCAACCGGCCCTCTTCTGCCCGGCCTTGAGGCTCGCGCCCGTACCGAGGCCGATCTCGGCGGGCGGCGTGCCGATCTCGCCGGGGACGTGGACGCGGTTCTTCCCGTACACATCCCCGGTCGGATCGCCGCATGCGAAGGCGCCGGTGCCCGCGGCCGGCGATGTCGCGGACCGGTGCCCGAGCCTCGGAGCAGGGGCCCCGGTCTTCGAATCCGGCGGTGTTCGGGTGGTGGTGGTCACTCGGCCCGCTGCCTGCTCCCGGGGTCCGGCAGCATCCTCGTCATGCCCGGCAGGAAGTCCGTGAACAGTTCGTGCACTTCGAGGACGAGGGGCCGCAGCACGCGGAAGCGGGCCAGGGCGACACCCCGTGCGGTGAGCCGGGCGCCGCGCTCGGCCAGCCGGTAGCTGCGCTCGCGCCCCTCGGTCCTGTCGAAGATCCAATACAGCACGAGGCCCATCTGGGAGAGCCACATCAACTCGGGCAGGACGTCCCGCAGATCGGCGGAGACCTTGGTCTTCGCGCCGGCCAGCACCTCCTTGTGGACGGCGATGGCCTCCTGGCGCGCGTGCTCCGACTCGGGGGAGAAGGGGCTGAGCGGACTGTCCGGGTCGGCGGCGTTCTTGAAGAACTGCACCGCGAATTCGTGGTACGGCGTGGCGATGTCCAGCCATGCCTCCAGGACCCCGGCGAGCCGTGCCTCGAGGCCGGTCTCCCGCTCCAGGACCTCCCGGACCGCCACCCGGTGCTCGGCGGCGATCCGGTCGTAGAAGCCCTGGATCAGATGTTCCTTGCCCTCGAAGTAGTAGTAGGCGTTCCCGACGGAGACACCGGCCTCCTTGGCGATCGCCCGCATCGTCGTCTTGTCGTAGCCGCGCTCCTGGAACAGGCGCATCGCCGTCTCCAGGATGAGCGCACGGGTCTGCTCCGACTTGGTGGGCGTACCGGCCTCGTCGGCTCGGTCGTTCTTCGAGGGCACGAACAGAGAGCCTAACGAGTGGCGCAGGCGCCGCCGTCGCACCCGGGCCCGGTGTGCGTCCACCCCTGTGCCGGGTCGTAGCTCCAGCCGTCCCCCTGCCGGTAGGCGCGCCCGCCCCACTGCGCCCCGCGCCACTTGGCGGCCGCCAGCACCGCGCCCCTGGCGAGCCTGGCGCCCGTCGGCGTGCTGAGCCGGTGGGCGAGGGCACGCCGGCCGCGCAGCGCCCACAGCGTCAGGACCCAGGCGCCGGGCCCGCGGTAGAGCTGGCCTGCGTCGCCGACGACCGTGATCTCGTCGAGGGTGGCACGGTGGTCGAGTCCGGGGAAGCGCCGGCGTGCCTCCTGCGAGCCGGCCGGAACCAGGTCCAGCGGCACCAGCTGGGGCTGCCGTACCAGCCAGTCGCGCAGGAAGGTGCACAGGGAGCAATCGGCGTCGTACAGGACGGTGAGCCCGTGGACCGGGACGCGCGCGGCGTCCCGGACCTCCGGGGCCGGCACGGCTCAGGCCCCCGTCGAAGGCGTGACCCAGCCCTGCGGCCCGACGGGCGGGACCTGCTCCCGCTCCATCACACCGCGCCGCCGGATCCTGTTGAGCACGTACACGTTGCCCAGGTGCATCACACCGAGCACCAGCAGCACCACGCCGAGCTTGGTCGACAGTGCCTCGAAGATGCCGCGCGCGTCCTCGATGGTGCTGTGGCCGTTCAGATACAGCGCCACGAAGCCGAGGTTGACGAGGTAGAAGCCGACCACCAGGAGGTGGTTCACGGCGTCGGCGAGCTTCTCGTTCCCGTGCAGCACGTCCTCGAGGAAGACGCGCCCGTTGCGGCTGAGGGTGCGCGCCACCCAGACCGTCAGGGCGACGCTGATCAGCAGATAGATGACGTAGGCGATGACCGTGAGGTCCATGTCCCCACCCTTCTTGAACGCGTTCAAAAACGCTGACGGGGTTGACTGTAGACCTGTTTTTGAACGTGTTCAACTCAAGCGGGAGAGGTGTGCCTCACGGTCCGACCGCGGCGTGAGGTGACGGTCGCGCCTCCGCCTCGCACCTCGACACGGAACGCGGTTGCCGTGCCGTACGCCGGCCGGGTCACCGGGGTCCCGCCCGACCTGCCCATGGGCTGTGATCCCCGAGCGCCCATACTGAGGGGCGCCGAGGGGCGTGTGGGGAGGGCGGGGCTTCGTGCGACGGGTGCTGTCGGTGCACTTCGTGCCGTGTGCGCTGTTCGTCGCCGGGGTGCTCGCACTCGTACGGGCGGGGAGCTTCTCGGGGCGCAGCGACTGGAGCGCCGTGTGGCCGCCGCGGCCGACGGCGCTGCTCGGGGCCATCGCGACGATCACCGTCTGCGCAGCAGTTCTCGGCCTGTTGCTGCATCCGTTCCAGGTGCGTGCGGTACGCGTGCTGGAGGGCTACTGGGACCGCTGGCCGCTCACGGCCGGACTTGCGGGGATGCTGACCCGGGTCCAGCGCAGACGGTGGCAGGCGCTGCGGCGACGGGCCGAGGCGGCGACGGGCGGGGACCGGGCGCGGCGCGTGCGGGCCGACGCGCGCCGCCGCCTCGCCGCCCACCCGCCGGTCGATCTCCTGCTGCCCACGGCACTGGGCAACGCCCTGCGGGCCGGGGAGCTGACCGCCGGGGAACGCTACGGGCTGACGACGCTGACCTCGTGGCCGCGCATCTACCTCCAAGTGTCCGACCCTATGGCCGAGGTACTCCGTTCCACTCGTGACGCACTCGACACGGCGGTGAATCTCTGCTGGTCCTTCCTGCTGCTCACCGGAGCCGGATGCGCGGCCCTCTACGACGAGCCGTCGGCCTGGTGGCTGTGCGGCGCCGGCCCGGTGGTGGCGGCGGTGGCCTACAAGGGCGCCGTGACCGCGGCGCAGGCCTACTCGGGCCTCATGTACGTGGTGTACGACCTGCATCGCTTCGATCTCCTCGACGCGCTGCACCACCCACTGCCTTCGGACCGCACGAGCGAGGAGGCGACGTTCTCCGAACTGTCGGACCGGTTGGCCGGCATTCGGCGGCAGGGCAGGCCGTACGACCATGCGGCGGCACGTGGTCGTACGCGACGACATGGTCCCCCCGCCGACGACCGCGACGGCCCGCTGGAGGCATAGCGCCCGTCGTGTGGATCGGGCCGGCGTCGCGGAGCGAAAGGGCGGGCCCTAGCAGTCCCCGAGTACGGCCCGGCCCTTGTGGTACTGGGCGCGGAGTTCGCTCTGCGGGCAGAGCGCGAGCACGGCCGGCGGCAGACACCTCAACGGACACGTGGCCGCATGCAGCACCTCGAAGGCGCCGGACTGCTCGAGGTGCGCCCGGGCAGGCGATTCCCCCTGCTCGAGTGCCCTCTCCCAGTCGTCCACCTGATCGCGCGTGTAGTGGCCCCGGAACGGCCGGATGCAGGAGGGGCACTGGTGCAGGTCCACCCCGTTGCCCGGCAGCGTCACGTCGTACAGCATCAGCCGGCTCCTCAGTTCAGCGACTTGGGTTTCTCCCGGGGTCCCCCCGGGTCTTCGTGGAAGAGGTGGTGGATCCACCAGGACTCGACGAGAGCACCGGCCAGAGCCAGGCCCGCGGCCGTCCAACGCCATGCGGCCTGATCGTCGTGGGGCGGAACAAGTGCCGTGGCCACGGCAATGATCAGCAGCATGGTGCCGGTGTTGAAGGTGATGACGGCACGGCGGTTGCGCACCGACCACTGGATGAAGTGGGCGCTCCACCGTTCGAGGAGTTCGCTGTTGCGCTGCAGATCCTCCGGTGTGTACCAGGCTTCGACCGTCTGCCGGTTGTACAGGTACTTGCGGGCATCGGCGCCGATCTGCATGGTCGCGATCAAGGCGATGGCCGACGTGACGACGAGAAGCAGGGTCACGCCGGGCCACCGGAAGTCGCCGCCGTCAACGATGATCACGCCGACCAGGGACAGGGACGCGCCCGCCAGCAGGGGCGCGGCCACCGTCTGCGCCGCCGCGGACGCTTCCGGATAACCGAGGAAGTGCGGGGCCCTCGGCCCTATGTACGGTTCCTTGCTCTGCTCCACGAACCGTCCCCCACCTACTGGGCATTGGGGTCGGAGTGTGACAGACGGAGCTGCTTATTCAGTAGAGGTGCAAACAGGCCAGAAATGCACGGGGGCCCTGTTTCCGAAGGTGCGGAAACAGGGCCCTGGTACCGGATCCGGAGGATCAGAAGCGGCGCGTGATCAGCGCTCGCTTGACCTCCTGGATCGCCTTCGTCACCTCGATACCGCGCGGGCAGGCGTCCGTGCAGTTGAACGTCGTGCGGCAGCGCCACACGCCGTCCTTGTCGTTCAGGATCTCCAGGCGCTGCTCACCGGCCTCGTCACGCGAGTCGAAGATGAAGCGGTGCGCGTTGACGATGGCGGCCGGACCGAAGTACTGGCCGTCGTTCCAGAACACCGGGCACGACGAGGTGCAGGCGGCGCACAGAATGCACTTCGTCGTGTCGTCGAAGCGCGCACGGTCCTCGGCGGACTGCAGGCGCTCGCGCGTCGGCTCGTTCGTGTCCTTCGTGACGAGGAAGGGCATCACGTCACGGTAGGCCTGGAAGAACGGATCCATGTCGACGACCAGGTCCTTGAGGACCGTCAGGCCCTTGATGGGCTCGACCGTGATCGGCTTCTCGGGGTTGATGTCCTTGATCAGCGTCTTGCAGGCAAGGCGGTTCTTGCCGTTGATCCGCATGGCGTCCGAGCCGCAGATGCCGTGGGCGCAGGAGCGGCGGAAGGTGAGGGTGCCGTCGATGTCCCACTTGATCTTGTGGAGGCCGTCGAGCACGCGCTCCTTCGGGTCGATCTCCAGCTGGAAGTCTTCCCAGGTCGCCTCGGCCGAGACCTCCGGGTTGAAGCGGCGGACCCGGAAGGTGACGGTGATGTAGGGGGAGGCGGCGGACTCCGCCTCCACCTTGTCCAGAACGGGGGTTGCCATCAGTACTTACGCTCCATCGGCTGGTAGCGGGTCTGGACGACCGGCTTGTAGTCGAGACGGATGGACTCGGTGCCGTCGTCGCCCACCTCGCGGTACGCCATGGTGTGGCGCATGAAGTTGACGTCGTCGCGGTTCGGGTAGTCCTCGCGGTAGTGGCCGCCGCGGGACTCCTTGCGGGCGAGGGCCGACACCGCCATGACCTCGGCCAGGTCCAGCAGGTTGCCCAGCTCGATGGCCTCCAGCAGGTCCGTGTTGAACCGCTTGCCCTTGTCCTGGATCGCCACGTTCTTGTAGCGCTCCCGGAGTTCGGCGATCTTCTCGACGGCCGTCTTGATCGTCTGCTCGGTGCGGAACACCATGACGTTCGCGTCCATGGTCTCCTGCAGCTCACGGCGCAGGTCGGCCACGCGCTCGCTGCCGGTGGAGGAACGCAGCTCCTCGATCCGGGAGACCACCAGTTCGGCGGGGTTCTCCGGCAGTTCGACGAAGTCCGCCGTCCGCGAGTAGTCCGCCGCAGCGATACCCGCCCGGCGCCCGAAGACGTTGATGTCCAGCAGCGAGTTGGTGCCGAGGCGGTTCGCGCCGTGGACGGACACGCAGGCGACCTCGCCGGCCGCGTACAGGCCCGGGACCACCGTGGTGTTGTCCGTGAGGACCTCGCCCTCGACGTTCGTCGGGATGCCGCCCATGGCGTAGTGCGCGGTCGGCTGGATCGGGATCGGGTCCGTGTACGGCTCGATGCCGAGGTAGGTGCGGGCGAACTCGGTGATGTCCGGCAGCTTGGCGTCCAGCTGCTCCGGCGGCAGGTGGGTGAGGTCCAGGTAGACGTGGTCGCCCTCGGGACCGCAGCCCCGCCCCTCGCGGATCTCCGTGTAGATGGAGCGGGACACGACGTCGCGGGACGCCAGGTCCTTCATCACCGGCGCGTACTTCTCCATGAAGCGCTCGCCGTCCTTGTTGCGAAGGATGCCGCCCTCGCCGCGCGCGCCCTCGGTGAGGAGGATGCCCATGCGCCAGATGCCGGTCGGGTGGAACTGGAAGAACTCCATGTCCTCCAGCGGCAGACCCCGGCGGTAGACGGCGGCCTGGCCGTCACCGGTCAGCGTGTGCGCGTTCGAGGTCACCTTGAAGAACTTGCCGCAGCCGCCGGAGGCGTAGATCACGGCCTTCGCCTGGAAGATGTGGATCTCGCCGGTCGCCAGTTCGTAGGCCACCACACCGGCCGACTTCTTGACGCCGTCGACCTCGGTGATCAGCTGGTCGAGGACGTAGAACTCGTTGAAGAACTCCACGCCCTCCTTCACGCAGTTCTGGTAGAGCGTCTGGAGGATCATGTGGCCGGTGCGGTCGGCCGCGTAGCACGAGCGACGGACCGGGGCCTCGCCGTGGTTGCGCGAGTGACCGCCGAACCGTCGCTGGTCGATCCTCCCCTCGGGCGTCCGGTTGAACGGCAGGCCCATCTTCTCCAGGTCGAGGACCGAGTCGATGGCCTCCTTCGCCAGGATCTCGGCGGCGTCCTGGTCGACCAGGTAGTCACCGCCCTTGACCGTGTCGAAGGTGTGCCACTCCCAGTTGTCCTCCTCCACGTTGGCCAGTGCGGCGGCCATGCCGCCCTGCGCGGCGCCCGTGTGGGAGCGGGTCGGGTAGAGCTTCGTCAGCACGGCGGTGCGGCTGCGCTTCGTGGCCTCGATGGCGGCGCGCATGCCGGCGCCGCCGGCGCCGACGATGACGGTGTCGTACTTGTGGATCTTCATATTTCTCGCAGCCCCGTGCCTAGCGGATGTTCGGGTCGAAGGTGAAGATCACCAGCGTGCCCAGCAGGATGGTGAACACCGTGGCGGTGTACAGCAGGCCCTTCAGCCACAGCCGCGTGTTCGCCCGCTCCGCGTAGTCGTTGATGACGGTACGCAGACCGTTGGCGCCGTGCAGCATGGCGAGCCAGAGCATGGCGAGGTCCCAGACCTGCCACCAGGGGGAGGCCCAGCGGCCGGCCACGAAGGCGAAGCCGATCTTGGAGACGCCACCGTCGAGGACCAGCTGGATCAGCAGGTGCCCGAGGACCAGGACGACCAGGACGATGCCGGACAGGCGCATGAACACCCAGCCGTACATCTCGAAGTTGCCGCGGGTCGACTTCGGGGTCTTCTTCGTCCGCTTGCGCGGCGGCTCGATGACCGGCGCCGGGTTGTCGACGTCGTACAGCGAGGCACCCTCGACGGGGCCGATGCCGGAGGCGGTGGTTTCAGTCGTGGACATGCGCGTCAGCTCCCGAACACTTCACGAGCGGCGTGGCCGAGGACGGGGTAGATGGCCCCGAGCATCAGCACGACCCAGACGCCGACGACGGTCCAGAGCATCTGCTTCTGATAGCGCGGGCCCTGCGACCAGAAGTCGACGGCGATGACCCGCAGACCGTTCAGCGCGTGGAAGAGGATGGCGGCGACCAGGCCGTACTCCAGCACGGCGACGATCGGCGTCTTGTACGTGGCCACGACCTTGTCGTAGGCCTCGGGGGAGACACGGACGAGTGCGGTGTCCAGCACGTGTACGAACAGGAAGAAGAAGATGAGGACGCCGGTGACTCGATGAGCCACCCAGGACCACATTCCTTCCCGGCCGCGGTACAGCGTTCCAGCCGGCACGGAAGAACCCTCCGGGAGCGGGGACTAGGGCCGCGCCGGCTTCTGTGTCGGTCGGGCCCGGCCGGGTACGGTCCACCGGCCCCCAGCATCGTAGCGACGTGCGGTCGGAACGCTTACGGCGGCCCTACCGATGTGATCAAACTGGCAATCAATCGAGCACGGACGGGCTATCGGCGGCCGCGGTGCCGCAGAAGGGGGCCGGTGGCCGCGGGCCGCGACTGCGCCCCTCTACATGGCGCGTTGCGCCACGGGCGTGTCGGAGAAGTGCCGGACCAGGCGGATCAGCCTGCCCCTTGTCAGACGCCGCAGCTCCTCCGCGGCCAGTGGACGCTCCTCCTCCGGATCGTGTGTCAATCGTGACCGGATGGCGGCCAGGACCCGGTCGGCCGCTTCGCCGGGGGCCACGTCGTCCAGGCAGATGACGAACACGTGCCCGAATCGGCTCTCGTAGGCGGCGTGTGCCGCGCTCAGGGCGGTGTGGGCGGCGGAGTACGCGCCCGCCGGGAGCAGGGTGAGCGATTCCCCGGCCAGCGCCTCCGACAGGTCGGCGGGTGTCAGGTCGTAGGCGGCTTCGTCGGCTGCGGCGAGCAGGGAGTCCAGGTCCGGATAGGGGCGGTGGTCTGCGACACGGTCGGCCCAGCGCGGGCTCCGGCAGCAGGTGAGAAGCGCGCGCCGGGCGTTCGCGGCGGGCGTGGAGTTGAACCGCTCGATACCCGTGGGGGCCTCGATGCGGTGCTGCGCCGGCAGGGCGGCGGGGCCGGGGAGGTCGGGGAGACGGTGCGCAGGCAGCGTGGGTCCTCGGCGAGTGGCGGGCGTGACGTCGTGCGCGTCACAGGGGGTCGGCAGGGGAGGGTGCGGGAAATGCGCCGTCACGTTATCCACGGTGATCGGGGGGTCGTCCATCGGCTGACCGAATTTCACCCGAATGGGAGAGTTCTCTGGCGTCCGGTGGACGGGTGGGGCGGGCAGGGGTCATAGGTTCGGAAGGGGCAGGCGCAGGGAGAGGTGAGGGGAATGCGATCGGACGGCGGGTGGATACGTGCGGGTGCGGCGTCTTCGGTGCCGCGGAGTCGTACGGGCCTGGCGTGGCCGTACGCGAGTGTGGAGCGGGGTGTGGAGCGGTGACCGGCCCGGTGCGGCACGGTCCCGAGAACAAGACGCACCGGAGGCGCAACGGGTTGCTGCTGGGCGGGGGGATCGTCGTGGCGGGCGCGATCGCGGCGGCGGTGGCGTGGTGGCCGTCCGGCGGTGGCGAGCCGTCCCGGAGCTCGGTGAGCCCGTCGACCCCTTTCGCGTCACCGACCGCCACCTACGCCCTGTCCCAGGCGCCCCGCACCATCCCCGCCGTCCGGGAGCACGTCCCCGCACGCGGTCCTGGCTGGCGGCCGGCGTCCGGTGCCCGGGTGGTCGTCGACAGCCCCTCCCTGGACGACGAGGGCCGGCTGCTGGCCGGAGAGCTGGGGATGGAGTACGGAGGGCGGACCGCCGCCCGCGACGGCGACGTGGAACTCGGCCTGGCCGGCAGCGGCGACCAGGAGTCGTACACGATGACCGTGCAGAACGGACGGGTGCGGATCACCGGCCCGGGCGACGCGGGCGTCTTCTACGGCACCCGCACCCTCAAGCAGGAGGTGCACGGCGGCGGTACGGCTCCCGAGGGCGTCGTGCGGGACGCACCCGCCAAGCCGCGGCGCGGTTTCATGCTCGACATGGCCCGCAAGTTCTACACGGCCGGCTGGATCGAGGACCGTGTCCGGGAACTCGGCGACCTGAAGTACAACGAGCTCGGTCTGCACTTCTCCGACGACCAGGGCTTCCGCATCGAGTCCGGCTCGCACCCGGAGATCGTGTCCCCCCAGCACCTCAGCAAGGCGGAGGTGAAGCGGATCGTCGACCTCGCCGCGAGCCGCCACATCACGGTCGTCCCCGAGATCGACTCACCGGGGCACCTGGGCGCGGTCATCGCCGCGCACCCCGATCTGCAGCTGCGCGGCGTCTCGGGTGCCGCCCCGCGCGGCACGCTCGACATCTCGAAGCCGGAGGCCGCGAAGATCGTGGACGACCTCCTCAACGAGTTCGCGGGGGTGTTCCCCGGCGGCTACTGGCATCTGGGCGGCGACGAGTACCAGGCTCTGACGGTGCCGAACCCCGCCGCCTCCTATCCGCAGCTGGCCGCCGCGGCGCGGGCGAAGTACGGGGCGAACGCGAGCGTCGCCGACCTCGCGACCGGCTGGCTGAACGACCGCGCCGACGTGATGCGCGGTCACGGCCGGACGATGCGCGCGTGGAACGACGGCTTCTACCGCACGAACGTGGTGCAGCCGGCCAAGGACCTGGAGGTCGCGTACTGGACCGGCAAGGAGCGCGGCGCCAGGCAGCCGACGGAGTACCTGGCGGCGGGCCGCAAGGTCATCAACTACAACGACGAGTTCCTCTACTACGTGCTCGGGCAGCCGCAGACCTTCGTCTACCCCACCGGTCAGCGGATCTACGAGCAGTGGAATCCGCGCGTGCTGCGGGGGACGGCTCAGGTGCCGGCCGGGTACGACGGGCAGATCCTCGGCGGCGTGTTCGCGGTCTGGAGCGATCGCGCCGCCGCGCAGACGCAGGACCAGGTGGCGACCGGGATCCGGATGCCCCTGCGGGCGACGGTCCAGAAGCTGTGGTACCCGGGCACGCCCCCGCTGTCCTGGGCGGACTTCCGGCAACTGGCCGATCGGCTGGGCTGACACGGGTGCCGCACCGGGGCCCGGTCGCGGGGCAGTTGGCCGAAAACAACTTCCACGAACTCCTCCACCGACGGGCGTGGTGCCGCTGTGACACTCCCGGTAGGTTGCACGCAGTAGGGGGAAGTGCGGGCTCCGTAGGCATGTGGCGCCCAACGACGCATGTCTAGGAGGCGTGATGAGCCTGGTGGACCAGATCGCACAGGCCGACGAACGTGCGCTCGCGGCGAGCGGGTTGGCTTGTTTGGATCGCTGTGTACCGCTCCTGGGAGGCGACGACGACATCCTGCGCCCGTTGTGGGCGAGCCTTGTCGAGGGCCACGAGTGGGAGGAGCGGCTCGCCAAGGTGCGGGCCGAACTCGGCGCCGAGGCAGGGGCCGAGGCAGACGCGGAGGGCACCTTCGAAGCGGAGGCCGCAGGGCTCGTGCGCCGCATGCTGGAGGCGGTTCCCGCGGAAGCCTCGGCGGATGCGCTGCGCCGGTGGGCCGACGCCTGCTCGGTCGCGGCGCTGCAGATCCACCGACTGCTCGATCCCGCCGAGGACGGGACCTCGGTGGCGGGCCGCCGCGAGGGCCGCACGGACGGCATGCCGCCGCTCGTCGCCGCCGAACTGCGGCGCCAGATCACCATCCTGGAGCTGGTGACGGGCCACGGCGCCGCCGGACTGCGGCAGGCCCGCGATGTGTCGACCGAGGGGCGCCGGGTGCTGCAGGCCGTCGTGTCGCGGCGGGCCCGCGGCAGGGCGTGAGCGGGGGCCGGGCGCGGCGGCGGGCGGAGGGCTCGCCCTGCCGGGGGCTCGCCGTGCCGGATCCGGTCACGGATGCACCGGGCCCGGGCCGTCCGGGAGCCCGGGCACCTCAGTCGAGGAACCACTTCACCACCGCGTCACCGCAGTCGGCCGTGCGCACGTAGAACGCCGTGAGGTCGCGGTGCGCCGCCGCGAACGCGCCTCGCGTCCGGGGCTCGGCCGTGATCCCGCCGTGGCGCGCAAGCAGCCGGCTCCGGGCGGGGCGCCACAGTGTCTCGAAGTCGGCCGAGGTCAGGAACAGCGCGACCCGTTTGGCCTGGGCCGCCGTCAGCAGCAGGAACGGCGGCTTGTCCCGGTCCGGGTGGAACACCGGCCGGCCGCCGAGCACCACCTCGGTCCGCGGCGGGTCCTCCGTGCGGAGCGGGGGAGCGCCGGCGTAGAGGAGTTCCTGTTCCCGGTAGTCCTCGTCCAGCACCTCCTCGCGGTGACGGCAGACCCGCGTGCGGTCGCCGCTCCGGTCGTCCTCGAACAGTCGTTGCAGCCAGTTCACGCTGTTGCGCAGCGCCGGCGGGGGTACCGCGCGCAGATGCAGATAGGTGCTCATCAATGGAAGGAGCGCGCCGGGGCACGGAAGCATCACGGGCCGGCCCGGCTCGCTCGTGGCGGGAAGATCCTGTGGCCGTCGTGCGGGTGAGCTGGGGCGGTCCTGCGCCGGTTGCGGGAATCCCGCGGAATCGAGTGACGTATCGCTCGCTGACCTCGCTCTTCCGTATGTGACGACTCAGCAGGAGACCAGACCCCAAGCGGCAGCGAAGCCCCTGCGATGGGCGGCGGACGCCGTGGCGACGATGCGGGAGGGGGCGCGGCTGCGCCTCGACTACTCGGCGCAGAGCCTGTGGCGCATCGACCGGATGATCGACGACCTGCGCCGCGAGGGGGCACCCCCTGCCGCCGTGCAGAACGTTCTGCGCGGTTTCGGCGCCTATGCCGGCGAGGTGATCGTGCGGCAGACGGGCGCCGAGTGGTGGTCGACCGGCGGTGACCACTGGATCCGCACCCCGGACGGCGGTCTGTGGGATCCCATCGACGAGGCCCGTCGCTGCTTCGCCGGGCACGGATCGCTGCGGCTGCTGTGCCGGGACGCCACAGCGAGGGCATCCGCCCACCGGGTGGGGTGATCCCGGCCCCGGTGCTCCACGAGTCCCCGACCGTCCCCGTGCCGCCGTGCGGGCACGGCTCGGTCGGGGCCCGCGGCCGTGGGCGGGGCCGCGCCCGATCGGTCCCTCCCCGCGCCGCTCCCGGGGGAGTGGGAGCGGGCGGGGGCCCGGGGAGAGGGAAACGCCGCCGGCGTCCGGTGTGCGAGGGTGACCGGCCGCCGTGCGGACCCGGGCCTCCTGCAGAGCGCACGGGGACGGCGAAGTGTCACCGGGGCGCCGGAAGCAGAACCCCCGTCAGGCACCCGATCCGGCAGGGCGGCCGGCATGGCTTTCGGCCGTTCCGCGCCCCCGCGGGACCCCTCGGGCCCGGGGCGGGTCCGCCGGGAGAACCCGGCCGTCGGCGTGAAGGGCACTCGCCCCGTTGTGACACTTCCGAGGCGTCCGACGCAGTTCGTGAGGGGGGCGCCCGGCACCGGATCGTGCCGGACGCAGCGGAGCTGCTACGACCCGGTACGAACGAGGACGGTTTTGGGTCAGGGACGGCAACCCCGGCGCGTACAGGCGTACGACGGGGAATTGGGCGCGGCGGTCGCGCGGGCCCAGGACGGCGACGAGGCGGCCTTCGCGGTCGCCTACCGGCTGGTGCAGCCGGGGCTGCTCGGCTATCTGCGCGGTCTTGTGGGGGACGACGCCGAGGACGTGGCGTCCGACGCCTGGCTGGAGATAGCCCGGGACCTCGGGCGGTTCAAGGGGGACGGAGCGGGCTTCCGCGGCTGGACCGCGACCATCGCCCGGCACCGGGCGCTCGACCATCTGCGCCGGCAGCGGACGCGGCCGCGTCCGACGGCGCTCGAACAGGACGTACTGGACCTGCCCGGCCCGAACAGCACGCACGAGCAGGCCCTGGAGTCCCTCTCCACCGAGCGCGCCCTGCAACTGGTCGGCGAGCTGCCGCGGGACCAGGCCGAGGCCGTGCTGCTGCGTGTCGTCGTCGGTCTGGACGGCCCCACCGCCGCGCGGGTGCTCGGCAAACGCCCGGGTGCGGTGCGCACCGCAGCACATCGGGGCCTGAAACGCCTGGCCCGCCGGCTGGGTGTCGAGGGCGCCGCGGACGAGGGTGTGACGGATGAGGCTTCCCGGACGCTGGGGGAGTCGAAGTGAACGACGACGGCGCTGCGTTCGTACGGACGACCGTGCGGGCCCGGCGGGCCGGTTGGATGTGACAGGTCGGACAGGAACGGAAGCGGACATGGGTGAACAGCTGGGCGGCGACGGGTTTCCCGGTCGTCGGCGTGTGCACCCTGACGGCATGGTGGCCGGCCGCGGGGGAGACGACGCCGGTCTGGAGACGGCCCTGGCCGCGGCCGTGCGCGGCGGTGACGTCGATGCCGGGGCGGAGCAGCGTGCTGTCGCCGCGTTCCGGGCCGCCCGGGACGCTGGTGTCCACAAGGCCAGGACCCGGCGCCGGGACGACTGGCGGGTCCGCGAGGAGCGCCGGGTCGGACGCCCGCTCAGGACGACGTTCGCTGTGATCCTCGCGAGCCTCACCCTGGGCGGTGTGGCGGTCGCCGCGATCGGCTCGGCCGGGTCGTCCTCGCACGGCGCCGGTTCGGGCGCGGGGGCCACGCCGTCGACGGGCGCGTCCGCCCTGCCGGGCAAGGAGCCGTCGGCCGCGTCCTCCGCCCGCCCCGGGCGGGCGGACCGGCCGGACACCGCCAAGGACACCGCGGCACACTGCCGTGCCTACGCGCAGGTGAAGGACCGCGGCAAGGCACTGGACTCGACCGCCTGGCAGCGGCTCGTCACGGCGGCGGGCGGCGAGGAGAAGGTCGCCGCCTACTGCGCCGGGCAACTGGCGGGTTCGAAGGCGGCCGCCGGCCGCAACGGCAACGGCGGGTCCGCCGGCGGCGCGGGCAAGGGGAACAAGGGCTCCGGCAGCGGGACGGCCGGCTCGGGCAACGCGTCCGGCAACGGCAGGGCGCACGCCGACCAGGGCAACGGGAAGAACGAGTAGCGTCGTCCGGGGCCGCGGCCCCGCGGCACCCGGTAACCCCTTTCACCCCGCGGGACGTACGGGCATCCGGGCGTCCCCGTGGTGTGCGGTCGACCCCTGGGTCCCGCGAGTGCACCACCCGGGCAACGGCCGGGGCCGCCACCCCCCACAGGAGAGGCCCCGGCCGTCGCGCGGCACGGGCCGCGCGGCGACCCGTACTTTCTACAGCGCCGTGGATGCGTTTTCTGTCACACCTCACCGCGTCACGGGTTGGTTGCACGTTGTACGGACGTGGACGTAGAACGGTTTCAAGCCGTAACGTGCCCATCGCGCCGACCGCGGACGATCAGCAAAACGGGTGATGCAACCGCCGCAGACCACGAGCGGCCTCAAACCGCTTTCGACGACGGAATCACGACGGTGAGACCCGGCCCGCGGATGCGGCGTCGGCGCAGGCGGACAGAGGGGCAGTTCGAGGTGCTGGGGGACGACGCGGAGCTGACGGCCGCGGTGCTTGCGGCACAGTCAGGGGACGAGACCGCGTTCCGGACCGTGTACCGCGCCGTGCATCCGCGCCTGTTCGGATACGTGCGGACACTGGTCGGCGATCCGGACGCCGAGGACGTCACCTCGGAGGCGTGGCTCCAGATCGCACGCGACCTCGACCGGTTCAGCGGCGACGCCGACCGGTTTCGCGGCTGGACGGCCCGGATAGCCCGCAACCGCGCGCTCGACCACATACGCATGCGCGGTCGCCGGCCCGCGATCGGCGGCGACGAGACGGAACTGACCGGGAAGCCCTCGGAGTCGGACACGGCCGGTGAGGCCATGGAGGCGCTGGCCACCGGACACACCCTCTCCCTCATAGCCCAGCTCCCGCAGGACCAGGCGGAGGCCGTCGTACTGCGTGTGGTCGTGGGCCTCGACGCCAAGAGCGCAGCCGAGACGCTCGGAAAACGCCCCGGGGCCGTCCGTACGGCAGCGCACCGCGGCCTCAAACGCCTTGCGGAACTGCTCGGTCAGGGTGCGGAGACGGATCCGGAATCGGTGGGCGGACAAGGCGCCCTGCCTCCCCCACGAGAGGCGCACCGGCGCACGGTGGCGTCCGGCGGTGTGACGCATATGCGTTCGCGGACGCAGAAGGACATGTGATGGCCGACGAGCAGTACAGGTGGCTGGACGGTGACGCGGCGGAGCGTCTGCTGCGCGGAGAGCCGCTGGACGCCGTCGGCGACGTTGCGCGTGCACACGCGGCGAGGATGGCCGAGGCCCTCTCCGAACTCGCCTCCCCACCCCTGCCGACCAGCGACGAACTGCCCGGGGAGGCCTCGGCCGTGGCCGCTTTCAGGGCGGCGCGCACGGCCCGCGACGGCGAGCCCACGGGCGTCGGGGGGCCGGCCTCCGCACACTCCGCGGTCCCGTCCGGCGACGCCGGGCTGGTGCGTCTCGGGCGGCCGGTCGCGGACGGGCGCCAGGCCCGGCGGTGGCGCCCCGTGCGCTTTGCGCTGGCCGGGGTGGTGGCCGCCGGGATGATCGGCGGGGCCGCGGTGGCGGCCGGAACCGGAGCGCTGCCCACGCCGTTCCACGAACCGCGTCCGGCCGCGTCCGTGTCGGCGGCCGCGACCCCGCGGATGCCGCTGCTCACCCCCACGCCCGAGGGGACGCGGACCCGCGGTTCCACCTCACCGACACCCACGGACACGAACGGCGCGCCCGCGCAGGGCACTTCGTCGCAGGACGAGGTGGGTGCCGGTGCCGCCGCGACCGGCCGGCCGCGCTCTTCCGGCAACGCAGCCGCGGGGCGGGGCGGTGACTGGTGGATCGGCGTGCGCTCCTCCTGCCGCGCCGTGGTCGACGGCAGGGAACTGGGCACCCGGCGGATGCGCAGTCTCGAGGACGCGGCCGGTGGCAGCGGCCGGGTGAAGACGTTCTGCAAGGGCGTCCTCGGCGGGAGCCGTCGGGACGGCGACATCCGCGGCCCCGGCGGGGACGGCGACGGCCACGGCCACCACGGCGAAGGCGACGGTGACCAGGGCGACGACCACGACGGTGACGGCGAGGGACACATAGGCCCGGACATCGGTCTGGCACCCTTCCCGCCGGCGACACCCCGCGTTCCGGCTCCTGCGGACGGGACGCCGTCGCCGAGCCCGACGCTCAGCACGCCGGCCACCGAAGCGGCACACTGACCCGTCGCCCGGTCCGGGGTGCGGCCGCCCCGCTCCCCTTGTCGACGCGCGGCCGGTCGTCCTCCCGAACCCTCCCACGGCGGGTGTGACACTTTCGGCCGCCCCGGCGCAGTACTGAGTGAGCCGACTGGTCATCGGCCGTCGCACAGAGCCGGGGTTCCCCCCGTACCCACGGCTCGGTGCACATCGGCGCGGGCGGGACACGTTCCCCCGGTCCCGCCCGCGCCCCGCACCGCCGTTCTCACCAGTAGACGACGACCTTGTCCCCGGTCCTCGCTCCGGCGAACAGCGCCGAGACGGCCGCCTCGTCCCGTACGTTCACACAGCCGTGCGAACCTCCCGCGTATCCGCGCGCCGCGAAGTCGGCCGAATAGTGCACCGCCTGGCCACCGCTGAAGAACATCGCGTACGGCATGGGCGAGTGGTAGAGCGTGGACACGTGGTACCGCGACTTCCAGTAGATGTGGAACACGCCCTCCCTGGTCGGCGTGTACTGCGCGCCGAACCGCACCGCCATGGTCGAGACCGTGCGGCCGTCGACCATCCAGCGCAACGTCCGGCTCGTCTTGCTGATGCACAGCACCCTGCCCGTCATGCAGCGCGCGTCCGGGGCGGCGGCCGGCTGTCCGCCCATCAGGTACAGCTCCCACTTGCCGGGCTCGTGCGTCATCTTCAGCAGCCGCTGCCAGGTGACCGAGTCCACCCGGCCCGTGCGGGGCAGTCCGCGCTTGCCCTGGAAACCCTTGACGGCGTTCTCGGTGAGGTCGTCGTAGGTCCCCGTCGGACCGTCGAACAGCCAGGCGACCTGGCGCAGCCGCGCCTGGAGTTCACGCACGCCGGGGCCGCCGGCGCCGGGCGCCCACAGGACCGCGGGGGCGGGCTTCGGGGCGGGCGGGGCGCTCGTCGCGCCCGTGCCCGACGGTGTGTGCGAGATCTCGATGTGCACCGGGGAGCGGTGCCCGCCGCCGTTCTTCGCGTCCACGGGCTGTGCCACGCACCCGGTGAGAGCGGCGAGCGCCACGCCCGTGGCGACCGCGATCAACGTTCGGCCCATGCCCTTGGTACGCATCTGCACCCCCGTCGTCTCACCGGTCCTCATGGGCCGGTCGTGTCCCTTGAGATGTTCCCCGCGCGTGACCGTCGCCGAACTACGGGGCATGGTTGTGAGCAAGGTCCCAGCGTGCGGTACTCCACCGGTCGCACGCCCGCCGCTACAGTCCGTCGCGAGGTCGGCCGTACCGGCGAGTAACGAGGCCTGGCCGACACCCCGGGACAAGTAGCAACGCGGAGGCACACACCATGGCGCGCGAGTCGGAGTCGGGACTGCCCATCGAGCCGGTGTACGGGCCGGATGCCCTGAAGGACTGGGATCCCGCCGGGAAGCTGGGCGAGCCGGGGGCGTACCCGTTCACGCGCGGCGTGTACCCGAGCATGTACACGGGCCGTCCGTGGACGATGCGCCAGTACGCCGGCTTCGGTACGGCGACGGAGTCCAACGCGCGCTACAAGCAGCTGATCGCGAACGGCACGATGGGCCTGTCGGTCGCCTTCGACCTGCCCACCCAGATGGGTCACGACTCCGACGCGCCGATCGCGCACGGCGAGGTCGGCAAGGTGGGCGTCGCCATCGACTCCGTCGACGACATGCGGGTGCTGTTCGGCGGGATCCCGCTGGACAAGGTGTCCACGTCGATGACGATCAACGCGCCCGCCGCCCTGCTGCTGCTCCTGTACCAACTGGTGGCGGAGGAGCAGGGCGTGCCGGCCGACAAGCTGACCGGCACGATCCAGAACGACGTCCTGAAGGAGTACATCGCCCGGGGGACGTACATCTTCCCGCCCAAGCCGTCCCTGCGCCTGATCGCCGACATCTTCAAGTACTGCAGGGCCGAGATCCCCAAGTGGAACACGATCTCGATCTCCGGTTACCACATGGCCGAGGCCGGCGCCTCTCCCGCACAGGAGATCGCGTTCACGCTGGCCGACGGCATCGAGTACGTGCGTACGGCCGTCGCGGCGGGCATGGACGTGGACGACTTCGCCCCCCGGCTGTCGTTCTTCTTCGTGGCGCGGACCACGATCCTGGAGGAGGTCGCCAAGTTCCGTGCGGCCCGCCGGATCTGGGCGCGGGTGATGAAGGACGAGTTCGGGGCGCAGAACCCGAAGTCGATGATGCTGCGCTTCCACACCCAGACGGCGGGCGTCCAGCTGACGGCGCAGCAGCCGGAGGTGAACCTGGTCCGGGTCGCGGTCCAGGGGCTGGCCGCCGTGCTCGGCGGCACCCAGTCGCTGCACACGAACTCCTTCGACGAGGCGATCGCGCTGCCGACCGACAAGAGCGCGCGCCTGGCCCTGCGCACACAGCAGGTGCTGGCCTACGAGACGGACGTGACGGCGACGGTCGATCCCTTCGCGGGCAGCTATGTCATCGAGAGGATGACGGACGAGGTCGAGGCCGCGACGCTGGAGCTGATGGAGAAGGTCCAGGACCTCGGCGGTGCGGTGTCGGCCATCGAACACGGCTTCCAGAAGAACGAGATCGAGCGCAGCGCCTACCGCATCGCCCAGGAGACGGACGCGGGCGAGCGGGTCGTGGTCGGCGTCAACCGCTTCCAGCTGGACGAGGAGGAGCCGTACGAGCCGCTCCGCGTCGACCCCGCGATCGAGGCGCAGCAGGCCGAACGCCTGGCCCGGCTCAGGGCGGAACGCGACCGGACGGCGGTGGACACGGCCCTGGCGGACCTGAAGAAGGCGGCGGAGGGAACGGACAACGTCCTGTACCCGATGAAGGAGGCACTCAAGGCCCGCGCCACGGTGGGCGAGGTGTGCAACGCGCTGCGGGAGGTGTGGGGGACGTACGTACCCTCGGACGCCTTCTGAGCCGGGCGGCCGGTCCGCACCGGCGACCGGGGGACGGACGGCCCGAGCGCGTCCGTCCCCCGGCGCAGGCGTCCTGCCGTGCCGGTGAGGACCGACCCGTCCGTCTCGCCCTGCGAAATCCGAAAGCCGAGTGTCGTACCCCCGTGCGACACTCCTTCCATGTTCGGCGTCATCGATCTCCCCACCTACCTGGCGGGACTTGTCCTCATCGTCCTGCTCCCCGGGCCCAACTCCCTGTACGTGCTCTCCGTCGCCGCCCGGCGCGGTGTGCGGGCCGGGTACACCGCGGCGGCCGGCGTGTGGTGCGGGGACACCGTGCTGATGACGCTGTCCGCGGCCGGAGTCGCCTCGCTGCTCCAGGCGAACGCCGTGCTGTTCGGGATCGTGAAGTACGCGGGCGCCGGCTATCTGACATGGCTCGCCTTCGGAATGCTCCGGACCGCCTGGGGCATGTGGCGGACGCGACGCGAGAGGGACGTGGCGGAAGAGGCCGCGACCGCCACCGCCGCCGAGGAGCGGCCCTACCGCCGGGCGTTCGTCGTCAGCCTGTTCAACCCCAAGGCGATCCTGTTCTTCGTCGCCTTCTTCGTGCAGTTCGTCGACCCCGGGTACGCCTATCCGGCGCTCTCCTTCGTGGTGCTCGGCGCCTTTGCCCAGCTCGCCAGCTGCCTCTACCTCAGCGCCCTGATCTTCAGCGGCACGCGACTCGCGGATGCCTTCCGCCGCCGCAAGCGCCTGTCGGCGGGCGCCACTTCCGCCGCGGGCGCCCTCTTCCTCGGCTTCGCGGTGAAGCTGTCGCTCGCGAGCGCCTAGCCGCCCGCTACCGCAGGCCGAACCGCGTGAGGTAGTCCGCGAGTCCGTCCGCCGAGTCGCCGCTCCAGCCGACGTGACCGTCGGGCCGGACCAGGAACAGGCCGGTCCCGTAGGACCCGTGGGCGGGCCCGTGGACCACCCGCACCCGTCCCGGGGTCGCGGGCGCCGGCGTGCCGAGGGCCAGCAGCGTCCAGTGCGGGCCGCGGAAGGCGTCGAAGAGCCGTACACCGTCCACCGTCGCGTCCGGTGCGCGGTCGCCCGCCCGGACCCGGCCCGGGTCCCTCCGGGTCTCCGCCGTGAGCGACGAATCCCGGTACCCGATCCCGAGCTGCCGGGTCGCCTCGCCCCGCCGCGTCTCGCCGCGGTGCACACGGGTGGACAGACCGAGGACGTCCGCCGCGACCGGCCGCCGCTCCTCCGCGTAGCTGTCCAGGAGCGACTGTGCCGCACCGTCCCGCAGCACCGCTCCCAGCTTCCAGCCCAGGTTGTAGGCGTCCTGGACACTGGTGTTGAGGCCCTGGCCGCCTGCGGGCGAGTGGATGTGGGCCGCATCACCGGCGAGGAAGACCCGCCCCTCGCGGAACCGGTCCGCGAGGGCCGCCCGCGGCCGGAAGTCCGAGGCCCAGCGCACCTCGGTCACGTCCTCGGGGGCGAGGTGGGAACGGGCGGCCACGACCTTGCGGATGCCGTCGAGGGACAGGTCGGGCGTCGTGTCCTGCGCGAACCGCGCGACGAGTTGGAAGTCCTCGGTGCCGGCCAGCGGGCACAGGGCGAGGAACCCCTCGCCGTCGGCACCGGGCGGGAAGATGTGCCAGTTGTCGCGGTCGAGGCCGGCGACGCGCACGTCCGCGACAAGGGTCGGGCCGGGGTCGACGGTCTCGCCGGTCATGCCGATGCCGAGCGCCCGGCGCACGGCCGACCGCCCGCCGTCGGCCGCGACGGCGTACCGGGCGCGCACCGGGGCTCCGGAGGCGAGATGCGCGGTCACCCCGGCCGGGTCCTGTTCGAGGCCGACGACCTCCCGGCCGAAGGCGACCCGTCCGCCCAGCTCCTCCAGGCGTGCGTGCAGGATCTCCTGCGTCCGCCACTGCGGCACCATCCACGGCTCGTTGTACGGCGCGTCCTCGCTCGCCGCGGCCGGCTCGAACATTCGGTGCTCGCCGGTCCGGCGGCCGCCCTGCCAGATCATCCCGACCGGATAGGGGCCGCCCGCCGCACGGATCGTGTCGAGCACGCCGAGGTCGTCGAGGACCTCCATCGTGCGCGGCTGGAGGCCCTTGCCCCGGGAGCCGGGGAAAAGTGCTCCGGCGCGCTCGAGGACCACGGCGTCCACGCCGCGCCGCGCGAGGTCGACCGCGAGCGCGAGCCCGGTGGGCCCGGCGCCGACGACGGCGACCTCGGTGCTCTCGGTACCCATGACCGCCTCCTTAACGTTGTTAAGTTGCACTGTCGGCAAGCGTCTCCTTAACGGCGTTAAACTGTCAAGCGTGGCTGCGCAGAGAGGTCCGAAACTGGACAGGAGACAGGTCGCCGAGGCGGCTCTGGGGCTGCTCAACGAGGTGGGGCTCGAGGGCCTGACGCTCCGCGCCATCGCCAAGCAGCTGAACGTGCAGGCGCCCGCCCTGTACTGGCACTTCAAGAACAAGCAGGCGCTGCTGGACGAGATGGCGACGGAGATGCTGCGGCGCATGTCCGACGGTTTCGCCGCGCAGCCGGCCGCGCTGGACCCGGCGTGGCGGGACGTGTTCTTCCAGCGGATGAGCGCTCTGCGCGAGCATCTGCTGCGCTATCGGGACGGCGCCAAGGTCTATGCGGGCACGCGGTTCACGGACACGTCCTACGCCGAGCCGATGGAGGCGAATCTGCGCCTGCTCACGGCGGCCGGATTCACCCCGGGCGCCGCGGCGCGCGCCTGGTTCACCGCGTACAGCTACACGATCGGCTACGTCGTCGAGGAACAGGCCATGGGACCCGACCCGGCCTCCGCCGCGGCGGGCTACGACCTCGATGCCCGCGCCGAGCGGCTGGCGGCCTACCCGCTGGCGGCGCAGGCGGGCCGTGAGATGTTCCAGGAGCACGGCCGGGGCTTCGAGGCCGGACTCAGGGCGGTGATCGAGGGCATCGGGCTCACCCTCCGCGGCGATGCGGACGGCGCCGGCCGCTGAACGACATGGGGGGCACCCCGTGGCGGGGTGCCCCGTGACATCGGGCCGGGCGGGCGGCCTACGCCAGCGGCTTCGACAATGTGGCGCGCAGCTTCGGCGTCAGCCAGTTCTCGATGTACCGGTTCAGCAGCCAGGCCAGCAGCAGCATCGAGGCGATCGTCAGCAGGAAGGTGGCGTACGACGGGACGTGCAGGCTCCGGTGCAGGGTCTTGACGACGACCCAGCCGAGGTGCTCGTGGACCAGGTAGAAGGGGTAGGTCAGTGCTCCCGCGACGGTCAGCCAGCGCCAGTTCGCCCAGTCCAGCCAGCCCAGCGCGATCGCCGCGACCGCCACGAAACCGAAGGCGACGATCAGCGTGATGCCGAGGGAGGTGCGGTGGGCGAAGGCGTTCGGGTCCGAGACGTTCCACAGGTCCCGCACCGCGTAGTGCTGCCCGATCAGGAAGTTCACGGCCACGATGCCCCAGGCGTAGGCGTCCTTGCGGTTGCGGTGCACCAGGTACAGGCCGACGCCGCCGATGAAGAAGGGCGCGTACTCGGGCATCAGGATCACGTTCAGCAGTGCGTCCTTCGACGACTGGGCGATCGCGGCGGCCAGGGTCCAGCCGGCGCAGAAGAGGATCACGCGCCGGCGGTTGGCGCCGGGCAGCACGATGCACAGCGCGAACAGGGCGTAGAAGCGGACCTCCGCCCACAGCGTCCAGCACACGCCGAGGACCCGGTCGACGCCGAGCGGCATCTGGAGCATCGTCAGGTTCACCAGCACGTCACTGGGCGAGAGCGCCTTGTAGGCGACCGTCGGCAGGGCGAACACCACCGTCACGAGGAGGACCGCCGCCCAGTAGGCGGGCAGCAGCCGTGACGCCCGGGAGGCGAAGAACGAGCGGAGCGGGCGTCCCCAGCCGCTCATGCATATGACGAAGCCGCTGATCACGAAGAAGACCTGGACGCCGAGGCAGCCGTAGGAGAACCACGAGTGCAGCATCGGGAACTGCGTCTTCGGGGACGTGCCCCAGGCGGCGGAGATCTCACCGCCCCGTCCGCCGTAGTGGTAGAGAGCCACCATCAGCGCGGCCACCAGCCGCAGCCCGTCGAGGGCGCGCAGCCGGCCTCCGGACGCCTTCGCCTTCGGCTGTGCGGGCGTGACGTGCCGCTCCTCGGGACGGGCAGCCACGGCGGACGGTTCTTTCGCTGTGCTGACGACCGTTTCGGTCACTGATACCCCTTGAAGTTCCGCCGCGGGCTCCGTTCTGCTCACTTCTGACCGAATGCGCCCGGGTCAAATGAAAGTCGTCTATCGAGACTCTATGACCTCACCCAGAGGGAATCTGTTCGACGAGATCAGCATTTGCCCGCAAGACCCGAGGGGTTCATCTCCGCGTCGTATTGGTTTCTTACTGTTCCCCAACCTTCCCCCCAGGGCTTAGCGATTTCATGCCTTTTTCACACCTTGCAGGAGAATCATGACGAGGGTTGGCAGTAGATGGACACGTCCCCGGCCCGGGGGGCCTGTGTCGGAGCCAGCCGGCTCCGGGGCGCCGACCGCTCAGCCGAGACCGACCGAGCTGGAGGACTGCCTGCGCGCCTGCGCCGTCCACAGCGGCAAGCTGGTCGGCAGCCTGGACACCCGCCGAATAGCCCTCGCCGAACAGCTGCGTCAGCTCCTCGCCCTGTGCGCCGAGGGTGAAGACCAGTCCCCGCCCGCGCCCTCGGGTGCGGGCGGCCTGCTGCGCCGGGGGACGAAGGCCGTCGGCGGCAGCATGAGCAACAAGATGCTCGACGCGCTCCTCGCCGTCGCCAACAAGGCGCTCGACTGCGGCTACGACGACGAGCTGAACCTCACCCTGCTCATCAACGACACGGTGCTGACCCAGCGCAAGAACTCCCGGGCCGGCTGGCGGCTGCGCGGCCGTCTGCTGGAGGCCCTGGGCCTGCCGGCCGCCGCGATCGGGGCGTACGAGCGCTACCTGGAGCTCACCACCGAGGACGGTTTCGGCGTCCGGACCCGGGTGACGGGCCTTCGGACGGCCCAGGACCGGCGCGGGGAACTGCTCGGCGTGCTCCGCCGGGACGTTCCGGCCGCCGCCTCCTTCACCGAGCGGCCCCCGACCGAAGCGTGGTTCGAAGGCCTCCAGGCACACGCGGCCGGCGACTGGGACGGAGCGCAGGCCCGCCTCGTGGGAGCGCTCCTGACCATGGACCGCATCCAGGCGCCCGAACAGGACGTCCAGGAGGCGCTCAGCCAGTACCTCGACCTGGCCACCGCCGGACACGGCCGTCCGTCCCCCGAATTCATCGAGACCGTCGCCCTCTTCGCCGAGCAGCGCCGCAATCGGATGCGCGGCCCCCTGGAGGACCCGCTTTTCGGCGGTGTGGAGTGGCTCACCCTGGGCGAGTTCCGCAACCAGATCACCGGGAAGTCCATCTGCCTGATCGCCAACTCGGGCAAGGTCGGCGAGAGTTCCATGGGCGCCGAGATCGACGGCTACGACCTCGTCGTACGCTTCAACTCGTACAAGATCGACCCCACCCACACCGGCAAGCGGACCGACGTCCACGTCACCATCCACAAGCACGGCTTCAACTGGGACCGGCCGGTGACCACCCGCCTGGTCTTCGGCGGGGTCTCGGGGGACTGGAAGTACTCCCTGCGCAACCGGCTGGTGCCGGGCGCGCAGAAGTACCTCGGTGACGAATCGCTGCGCTGGCCCGTCCGCAACATCGGCAACATCGGCTCCGATGCATGGTCCGGGATCCCCACCAGTGGCTTCAACATGCTCTGGCTGCTCGACTTCCTCGACGTCAGCCCCACCTTGGACCTGATCGGCTTCGACTTCTACGAGAGCGGTGCCTATCGCATCGACGCCGCGATGAAGATGCCCATCACGTCCGTCCACGAATACACCAGTGAAAAGGCGTGGGTCATGGAACGGGCCCAGAGCGTCTCCGGCATGAGGATCTCTCTTCGATGACCACCATCCCCACCTCCGGCTCCGTTGCCGCGGCCACGGCCCGGACTTCGGCATCCGACACGGGCTCGGCCCGGGCGCTCACCGGCAAGCGCCGTATCGCCTTCGCCAGCTTCGTGGACGAGAACTACCTGCCCGGGTTTCTCGCCCTGCTGCGCTCGCTCGCGCTGTCCAACCCGGACGTGTGCGAGGACTTCATCGTCCTGCACGACGACCTGCGCCCCTCGTCCATAGCCCGGATACGCGCCCTGCACCCGCGGATCGTGCTGCGCCGGGTGGACGCCGACCACTACGACTCGTACGTCAAGGGCGACCAGGACAACTACCTGGTGCGCAAGGCGTACTTCATCCTCGACATCTTCCGCATCCGCGACTACGACACCGTGATCACCCTGGACACCGACATGGTGGTCCTCGGATCGCTGAAGGAACTCCTCTCGCTGCGCGAGGGGCTCGCGGCCGTACCGCAGTTCTTCTACGGCCAGCACAAGCTCAACAGCGGGCTGCTGGTCATCCAGAAGGAATACCTCAGCGACGAGTTCTGCGCGAAGATCGACAAGGTCGGCCGTGCCGGCACCTACGAGCTGGACAAGCACGACCAGGGCATCCTGAACGCCGTGCTCGACGGCGACTTCGTCCGGCTCGACCCGAAGTACAACTTCGTCAAGCGCCGGCTGTCCGGGAACCTCCCGGTGCCCGAGGACACGGCCATCCTGCACTTCACCGGACGGCACAAGCCGTGGCTGGGCAGCGAGGTCGGCTACGACCTCGCGCAGGAGCGCTGGCTCGAGTTCGACATGAGCGACGCCGAGCTGCACGCCGCCTACGTCGCCCTGAACGGGTCCCTCCACCACGACCTGCTCGTGCACTTCGGTGTGCCGCACGTGGAGCGCACCGGTGACCTCGACATCGCACGCCGCGTCGCCCTCGCCCACATCGGCGCGGGCGACTACCAGGCCGCCGTCGACATCATGGAGGGGGTGCACCTCCCCGTCGACGAGGCCTGGCCGCACGAGGTCTACGGCCACGCGCTGATGAGCGTCTCCCGCTACGAGGAGGCCCGGACCCAGCTGCTGCTGGCCACCGCCGCGCCCAACCGCGCCGCGACCGCCTTCTCCCGGCTCGCCCAGATCGCCTGGGTGCACGGCGACGACGCCGCCGCACGCCGGTACGCACTGTCGGGGCTCTCCGTCGACCCGACCCACCGCGCCAGCCGGATCTGGAACCAGCGCACCACCGGCGTCCCCGCCCAGCAGCAGAGCAGCCCCGAGGACCAGCTGGCGCACGTCGCCTTCTACATGGACCGCCAGGGCAACGCGGGTGACAAGCTGCTGCCGGAGAGTGTCCGTCTCGCCTTCGGACCCGACACCACCGGCCGCCGTTGGCACTCGGTCCACGCCCACCGGTTGTTCGACGAGCCGGCCCTCGAGCGCGTCAACGCCCGCAAGGGCCTGGTCATCGGCGGTGGCGGGCTGTTCATCCCGGACACCATGCCCAACGGCAACAGCGCCTGGCAGTGGAACGTCCCGGACGAGCTGCTGAACCGCATCGACGTGCCCATCGCGGTGTTCGCCGTAGGGTTCAACGCCTTCGACGGCCAGTCCTACCGCGCCGAGCGGTTCCGCACCTCGCTGCGCCTGCTCGTGGAGCGGTCGGCCTTCTTCGGCCTGCGCAACCACGGCTCGATCGAGAAGGTGCGCTCCATGCTCCCCGCGCACCTGCACGACAAGGTGCGCTTCCAGCCGTGCCCCACCACGGTCGCGCGGCAGACCGTCGCGGGCTGGCAGGACCCGGCCGGGCGGGACGACACCATCCTGATCAACGCCGCCTACGACCGTGCCGGGCTGCGCTTCGGCCACGACTACGCCTACTTCCTGGCGCAGATGGCCAAGGCGGTCAAGGGCCTCGGCGAGCTCGCCGAGGTGCAGTGCGTGGCACACTCGCTGGACGACGAGAAGATCGCTTTCGATCTGCGCCGCGAGCACGGCATCTCGATGCCCGTCATCCCGATGTACAACTTCGAGAACGACGAGATCCGGGCGCTGTACGCCCGCACCAAGCTGGTGATCGGTATGCGTGGGCACGCCGGCATGATCCCGTTCGGCTGCGGCACGCCCATCATCAGTCTCATCTC
Organism: Streptomyces sp. HUAS TT11; assembly: GCF_051553595.1. Taxonomy (NCBI): domain Bacteria; kingdom Bacillati; phylum Actinomycetota; class Actinomycetes; order Kitasatosporales; family Streptomycetaceae; genus Streptomyces; species Streptomyces sp. HUAS TT11. The sequence goes on along the minus strand of NZ_CP196184.1, from coordinate 3,782,186 downwards.
GCACCCGAAGATGGCGTACTTCCTGAGCGACATCGAGCGGCCCGAGTGGGGGGTGTCCGTGCACGACCGCAACCTCGGGGCGTTGCTCGTCGAGCGCGCCCGGGACCTGCTCGCCGACCACGCGGCGACCGTGGCCGACGTGCACGGTCGCCAGCAGGAACTCTGGAAGGTCACCGAGGCGAACGCGGCCGACCTTCGAGTGATCCTGGGCGGTTGACGGCGGCGGGCCCCCACCGAGGACGGTGGGGGCCCGCATTTTTTTCAGCGGCGGTAGATCGTGATCGAGTGCCCGACCTCGTCGATCTCCTTGCTGCTGTCGATCAGCGCGGCCAGCGAGGCCTTGGCCGACGCGGTGTCCGACACGACGAGGAGCCCGTGGACTTCGTCCGGGGGGACCGTCAGCGGGTCGGAGGCCTGGATGCCGTAGTACGACGGCTCACCGCTGCCCTTGTAGAACAGCCAGACTCGTTCGTCCGGATAGCGCTCCCGCAGACGGTCGGCGAGCCGCCCGAGGTCCTGGCCCCAGTCGACGTTCGAGTCGCGCAGCCACCGATGGGTCTTCGCGGGCCCGCCGAACGCCTCGTTGCCGTACGGCAGGTAGTACGGGTAGGCGCTGAGCGAGCTGACGGTGACGAACGCGACGAGCGCGCCCGTCACGACGTACACCCACCGCCGCCGTACGACGGTCACTGCCGCCGCCGCGACCGCGAGGAAGAGCGGCACGAAGATCGCGTACCGGGTGCCGTAGTCGCGGGTGCCGGTCATGGCCGCGGCGAGCAGGACGGCCGTGGGCAGGAGCACGTACGGCGCGGCGGGCCGCAGGCGCCGGATCGCGCACATCGCCACGGCGCCCGCCGCCCACAGGGCGAGCATGCCGAGCGGGGTCTTCACCAGGAGGGCGGCCGGCAGGTAGTACCAGAGCGAGCCGCTGTACGTCCGGCCGTAGAGGTAGCCCGCCCGTACGATCTCCTCCTTGCCGAACTGGATCAGCATCCCGTCCCGGTACTCGCGCGGGAACGGCAGCCTCTCGGTGACCAGGGCCCGCAGCCCGTGCAACGACGACATGTCGGCGGGCGGGGTCCAGCGCAGCCGCGGGTCGACGACGAGGTAGGACGCCCATACGACGGCCACCGCGATCAGCGCGACCCCGATGACCCAGGCGGCGCCGCGTGCGAGGGCCCGGGCTCGTGGCCCCCGCCACGTGGCCAGCACACACAGGCCGAGCACCACGGGCACGGCCGCCAGCGTGTTCATCTTGGTGGCCAGTGCCGCGCCCAGCGCCACGCCGGCCAACGGCAGGTACAGACCCGGGCGCCCGCGAGCCCGCCACGTCAGCCACACCGACGTCAGCACGAAGCCCGCCGCGGGCACGTCCAGGGTGGCCAGCGAGCCGTGGGCGATGACGTCGGGGGAGAAGGCGTACAGCCCGAGCGCCACCAGGGCGCCCACGCGGCCGGTGAGGTCGTACGCGAACGCGCAGACGACCAGCCCGAACAGCAGCGTCAGCGTGATCACCGGCAGCCGGGCCCACAGCATCAGCCGCCACGGGTCGTTGCCGGACTCGTACAGCAGATGGCGGCCGAGCCTGCTCTGGTCGCCGGGGAAGCCACGTTCGAGGTGCGGGTCGGCGACCGCCACGCCGGTCGCGATGATCAGCTTGCCCAGCGGCGGATGCTCCGGGTTGTACCGCAGGCTGCGCTCTTTGAGATAGACCGTGGCCGTGCCGACGTACACCGGCTCGTCGACGGTCGGGGTCTGCTGCACGGCCGTCGTGACCATCGCCACCGCCATCTGGGCGAGGAGGGCCACGACGGCGAGCGCGAACAGCAGACGCCGGTAACGGAGTTGCCGGCGTGGCCCGGTCGCCGTGAGGGCGTCGGCCACGCCGGGAGCCAGAGAGGCTGTCTGTGCCATGGCAGTAGGCTGTCGCGGAAGACTACTTCTTGCCCACCAGCCTCTTGAGCCTGGCCATCGTCGTCACCTTGGGCTCGGCCTCGTAGGCCTTCTTCAGCTGCGCGAAGTGATCGGCGCGGGTCCGGCTCAAGTACTCGTCCGTCTGGAGCGGCTTGGCGATCGACCAGGCGCGCTTGTGCTGGCCGTCGTAGTGGCAGACGAACGCCTTGCCCATCTCCAGCACGGACTTGAAGGGGATGCCGCCGGTGTGGTCGCGATCGACACGGTCCTGGACGGCGGAGATCAGCGCGAGCTTCTCGTCGACGGTGTAGTCGTCCTCGGTGATGCGCTTCATGACGTCGTCGGGGATCGGCGCGGTCACCTCGAACGCGAGCGTGGAGCGGATCGGCGGGCCCGCGATCTCGATGTACGGCAGCAGGGCGCCCGTGCTGTGGTGCAGCCACGGCAGGCGCGGACCGGCGAAGTCCTGGTGGAGCACGACCGTCCCGGGCCGCATGCGCGTGAGGAACCGCTCCGACACGCACTGGAAGACCCCGGCGGTCTTGGCTATGTCGATGTGCAGGAACTCGACGGGGCTGGTGTCGCTCGGGTCCGAGGTCTGCCAGAGGTCACCGGCGTGGATCTCCAGGAACGGAAGGAACGGATCCAGGCGTCTCTTGAAGTCGTCCAGGAACGAGTTGTCGTCCGCGGGCTTGTGCCCGGAGTCGAAGAACTTTTCCGTGGCGTACGTGCCCTTGCCGACGCGGAAGAAGTCGTACGCGTGCAGCCGTCCCGCCTTTTCGTCGAACACGGGGCTCTCGTGCAGGCCGAGCGCGAGCGCGTACGTCGATCCACCACCTCCGGAGCCCAGTTCGACGATACGGTCCTGGCCCGTGAGGCGGTGCCGGCCGACAAGGTACAGAAACTTGAGCTCCCAGGTGCTGCACTGGGTGTAAGGCAGGTTCTTCGGCAGCTTCACACTGTCGAAGAGGGAGTAGAGGTGGCCGAGCTTCGTCATGAGTGCCTCACGGGATTCTTCGGTTGGGCGGTGCCCCGCGATCCTATGGATTCGGGCACCGCTTGACTATTGCACCAATGGAGTAACTCGCCGATTTGCCTTTCTTTCCATGCCCTTCCCGTAGAATTAACCTATCCGCTGCTCAGCGTTTCACTGCCTTCTTTAGTGCCCGCGCCCGCCGTACGACCCGGCGCGCCGTTGAACTGCGCGGCAGGAACGACAACCGTTCGGGAATGCCGCCCGGCAGACCCAGTGAGGTCAGCCGGCGGCGCTTGAAGTAGCGCTGGGTGTCCGGGCCGAAGTGCTGGGAAAGGAAGCGTTCCGCCGCGGGGCGCTTGCCCGGGTAGATCTGCGGCTGCATCACGAAGCCGACCGCGGTGACCAGACCGGTCAGCGTCTCCGCGTCGAGGGGCGCGCGCCGCTGCTCGCCGTCCAGTTCCGGCAGCAGCGCGTCGGCCAAGGTGAGGGGGATGCGGTTGCTGTTCTGGTAGGGCGCGAGGCGGTCCAGCAGCGGTGCGGTCCCGACCCGGGCGACCGGCAGGTCGTAGAACGCCGAGGCGGTGAACAGCGCGGTCGAGAAGCACCCGACCACCAGTGCGGGCCGGGCCTTCTCGAACAGCGTCTCGGCGAGGACGGGCACGTCGAGGACGGTGAGGTCCACCTCGAGTCTGTCGGCCTCGGCCTCCAGCGCACGGCTGAAGCGGGCGGGCGCGGTCGGGTGCGGTTTGAAGACGATCGAGCGGTGGCCGCGGGCGACCGCCCCCCGCATCATCCGCACGTGCAGGTCCTCCTCCTCCTGCGGGGAGAGGATGTCCAGGGCCGACAGGTACTGGCCGAGCAGCAGGGCGGAGTTCTCGGGCAGCGGCGCAAGCTCCGCGACCGACTCACCGAGGCGGCCGAGCACCTTGAGGAAGGCGCTGGTCGGCACGATCTGCGGGGTCACGTCGAACTCGGTGAGCAGCAGCGGTGTGAGGCCGGGGACCAGGTCCAGATGGAGCAGCCGCCGTACCCGGGTGCCGACCAGCGGGTCGATCTTGTTCCGGGTGGGGCCGTAGCTCATCAGTCCGTCGGCGTAGACGTCGACGGGTGCGTCCGTGAACATCTGGGCGATGGTCAGGGCCGGGTTGACCTGGATGGACTCCAGTACCAGCGCCACGTGGTCGTCGCCCAGGTCCCACAGCATCCGCAGGTAGCGCTCGAACAGCGGGATGTCGTCGGGACGCGGCGCCCAGGCCCCCGGGTGGAAGGGGCGGATGGCGTCGTTCCAGGACAGCACCGCGTCGAAGTGCTCGCGCAGCGGCTCGAAGCCCGGCATCTCGTCGACGGCGGGCGTGGTCTCCGGCATGGCGGAGTTGTTGCACACCAGCAGCAGGCGGCGGTCCGCCTCCGGGAAGCAGTCCGACTCGATGGCCGCGGCCAGCGTGGCGGCGCCGTACAGCGTCGACGCGCAGAAGATCTGGGTGGTTCGGGACATCAGGCGGCCGCCTTCGCTGTGGTGACCCGCCGGCGCAGTCGCCGCAGCCGGGAGGAGCGGTGCAGGTCCATGGTGTCGAGGACGTCGGTGAGCAGTTCCTGGGGCATGCGCTTGATCGCCGCGGCGCTCATCGTCCGCAACTGCTTCGCCACGGTCGGTTCGAACTTGTCGATCTCCGACAGATGATGGGCGATGATCGCGCAGTAGGTGCGCACTGCCTTCGGCAGCAGCCGGTCGGCCTGGGGGTCGGCCGCGGTCTCCTCGATCACCTGGTCGAAGGCGCGGATGAAGTCGAGCTGGCGTACGTCACCGATCTGGGTGAGCGAGCCGGCCACTCCCCGGCGGTAGAAGACGCCCATCAGGCTCACCACGGCGAACGACTCCGCCTCACGGTGCAGCTTCCAGATCCACGGCCGGTCCTCGGCCGTGCGCAGTCCGTCGGTGAAGTGCAGCAGGCCCTTGTCGAGCAGCCGGCGGTGGTAGGCGCCGGCCCAGGCGTAGGGGTAGTCGACCGAGGTCGAGCGGTCGGCGGGCAGGATCGCGTCCCGCGGGTTCATCACTTCCCAGCGCCGCCCGTGCGGCGCCCGGAACACGGCCCGCGCGCGGGCCGTGGCCTGGACGTGGTCCGTGCGGACGAAGTCGCAGCCCAGCTCCTCGACGGCCGTGACGAGGTCGCCGAGGTAGCCCGGAGCGAGCCAGTCGTCACCGTCCAGGAACGTCAGGTATTCGCCCTGCGCCGCATCCAGGCCGGTGTTGCGGGCGGTGGCGAGACCGCCGTTCTCCTCTCGACGGATGAAACGCACGCTTGCGACGTCCGAGAGCTCTTCGACCGCCCGTTCGAGAATGCGTGGCGTGTCGTCTCTCGAATGGTCGTCGACGAGGACGAACTCGAATTCGGGCCTGGCGTTGCGGCGCAGGCTTCTGAGGGTGTCCGGGGCGTATTGCTGCACGTTGTAGAACGGCACGATCACGGAAAGCTTTGGCACCTGCGAAAGCGTAGGGTGCGGCCCGTCTGGTGAACTTTCCGGTGCGGGTACAGGGGGTGAACTCCATGTGTCGGAACGGTGCATGCCGCGCGCTTTCCGGGCTTTGACGAGCCAGTTTGGCTCTCGGTGAGGTGCTGTTAACCTTTTGTTGAATCGCGGTTGGGGTGTACCTAGGAATTGCTTCCTAGCGTCTGGAGCGTGCCAGCAAGTACTACGAAGCTCCCGCGGATTGCCGTACTCGCGGACTCGGACACCCGGTGGAAATGGGGTGCGCTGACCGCGAGCCGCCTCACTGCGGGTCCGTCCATGGAAGCGGGGCAGCATGCCGACGCGCAAGCCGCGCCGGTCCTGGACGGTTTTCTGCTGCGCGGACGCGCCACTCCCACCGTCCGCCAGCTCCGCGAGGTCGGCGTCCGGGCGGACTCCCTGCGCGAGGTCACCGGTGTCGAGTTCCTGCGCGAGATGGCGAAGGAGACCTACGACGTCCTTGTGCTCTCCCTCGTCGGCGGCGGCGTCCAGGCGATGCTGCACGGTCTCGCCCACGCCTGGCAGGGACGCGCACGGCGGCCCGTCGTCGTCACCGGCTATGTCGGTGTCGTCTACGAGAAGCTCGCCGACGGTCTGCTGCTGCGGCACGGCGCGGACCTCGTCCTCGCCAACTCCCGGCAGGACGCGGAGCGCTTCCGCGCGGTGTACGAGGGAGTGGGCGCCGACGCCTCGTCGGTGACCGAGGTCGCGCTGCCCTTCCTGGGCGGGGCGCCGTACGAGAAGAAGGACCCCTACACGGTCGTCTTCGCGGCGCAGCCCTCCGTGCCCGAGAGCCGCAGGGACCGTACGTACCTGCTGGACCGGCTCGTGGAGCATGCGCGTCGGCACCCCGAGCGCGAGGTGCTGCTCAAACTGCGCTCCAAGCCGGGTGAACACACCACGCACATCGAGGAACTGCCCTACCAGAAGCTGGCCCAGCGGCAGGACCTGCCGGCCAACTTCCGTCTGGTGTACGGGAACATGGGCGAGGTCCTCGACCACACGGACCTGCTGGTCACCATCAGCTCGACGGCCGCCCTGGAGTCCCTGCACCGCCGGATCCCCACCGTCGTCCTCACCGACCTCGGGGTGCGCGAGGGGCTCGGCAACCACCACTTCGTGGGCTCCGGGTGCCTCGCCTCCTGGGATCAGCTCGACGCCGGGCACGAGCCGGCGCCGGACCCGGAGTGGGTCGCCCGGCAGGGCGTGGCTGCCGGGGATGCCGCCTCCGGGGCAGGGTCGTACGCCACCGCCTTCGACGAGGCGCGGCTGCGCATCGGCTCGCTGCTCGCCGCCGATGAACTCCCGCCGCTGCGGCCCTACTACACCCCCGTCACCGCGCCCGGCTATCTGCCCGGCGTCCTCGCCCGCCACCACCTCGCCCCGGACGGCAGCCCGCTGCCCGGCGCACCCGCCGCCGACAAGCCGGCCGGCCCGGTGCGCCAGATCGTCCGCCGCGCGGCCCGCGGTGCCTACCGCCACGGAGTCCAGCGCGTGGCCCCCGTGATCCGGCGAATGGGTGAGCTGTGAGCGAGCGCATCCCACGCCAAGGACCTCAAGGAGTACAGCCCATGTCCAACCCGGAAGCGGGACAGACGGCGTCGGTGCGCCGTGTGCTCGCGGTGATCCCCGCGCGCGGCGGCTCCAAGGGTGTGCCCGCGAAGAACCTGGCCCCGGTCGGCGGCGTGCCGCTGGTGGCCCGCGCGGTACGCGAGTGCCTGGCCGCCCGTCTCGTGACCGATGTCGTGGTCTCCACCGACGACGAGGCGATCGCCACCGCCGCCCGTGAGGCCGGCGCCGAGATCGTGCTGCGCCCGGCCGCGATCGCCGGTGACACCGCCACCTCCGAGGACGCCGTCCTGCACGCCATGGACGTGCACGAGGCGCTGCACGGCTCGCCGGTCGACGTGGTGCTGCTGGTCCAGTGCACGAGCCCGTTCCTGCTCCGCGAGGACGTCGACGGGGTGGCCGCCGCGGTGGTCGAGAACGGTGCGGACACGGCCCTGACCGTGGCCCCGTTCCACGGCTTCGTCTGGCGCGACGCGGAGGACGAGCCCGTGCCGGTCATCGGCGCGCAGCGCACCGGTGAGATGGGCGGCGGCACCAAGGTCGCCGACTCCCGGGTCACCCGCGGCGGCTACGGCATCAACCACGACAAGTCCTTCCGGCCGCGCCGCCAGGACCGCCCGCAGGACCTGCTGGAGACCGGCGCCGCCTACGCCATGGACGCGGCCGGGCTGCGTGAGCACCGGCACCGCTTCTTCGGCCGCACCGACCTCGTGCGCACCGACCCGGCCCGCGTGCTGGAGATCGACGACCCGCACGAGCTGGCCCGCGCCCGGGCCCTCGCGCCGCTGTTCGACGCGTCCCGGCCCGGCGCCCTTCCGACCCGCGCCGACATCGACGCGGTCGTACTCGACTTCGACGGCACCCAGACCGACGACAGGGTGCTGATCGACTCCGACGGACGCGAGTTCGTCTCCGTGCACCGCGGGGACGGGCTCGGCATCGCCGCACTGCGCAAGAGCGGTCTGACGATGCTCATCCTGTCCACGGAGCAGAACCCGGTCGTCGCCGCCAGGGCCCGGAAGCTGCAGATCCCGGTCCTGCACGGCATCGACCGGAAGGACCTCGCGCTGAAGCAGTGGTGCGAGGAGCAGGGCATCGCGCCTGAGCGCGTGCTCTACGTCGGCAACGACGTCAACGACCTCCCGTGCTTCGGCCTCGTCGGCTGGCCCGTGGCGGTCGCGAGCGCCCACGACGTCGTGCGCGGCGCCGCACGCGCGGTCACCACCGTACCCGGCGGCGACGGCGCGATCCGAGAGATCGCCAGCTGGATCCTCGGCCCCTCTCTCGACTCCCTCGACAAGTAAGGAATCTCCCTGCCATGAGCACCAACTCCCGTCTGCGTCAGTTCGGTACGCGTACCGCCGGTCCCGGTCACCCCGTGTACATCTGCGGCGAGATCGGCATCAACCACAACGGTGAGCTGGAGAACGCCTTCAAGCTGATCGACGTGGCCGCCGAGGCCGGCTGCGACGCCGTCAAGTTCCAGAAGCGCACCCCGGAGATCTGCACCCCGCGCGACCAGTGGGACATCGAGCGCGACACCCCCTGGGGCCGGATGACGTACATCGACTACCGCCACCGCGTGGAGTTCGGTGAGGACGAGTACCGTCAGATCGACGAGTACTGCAAGGAGAAGGGCATCGCCTGGTTCGCGTCCCCGTGGGACACCGAGGCCGTCGCCTTCCTGGAGAAGTTCGACGTCCCGGCGCACAAGGTGGCCTCCGCCTCCCTGACCGACGACGAGCTGCTCCGCGCCCTGCGCGCCACCGGCCGCACCGTCATCCTGTCCACCGGCATGTCGACCCCGAAGCAGATCCGCCACGCGGTCGAGGTCCTCGGCTCGGACAACATCCTGCTCTGCCACGCCACGTCCACCTACCCGGCGAAGGCCGAGGAGCTGAACCTGCGCGTGATCAACACGCTGCAGAGCGAGTACCCGAACGTCCCGATCGGCTACTCCGGCCACGAGACGGGTCTGCAGACCACCCTCGCCGCGGTCGCGCTCGGGGCGACCTTCGTCGAGCGTCACATCACCCTCGACCGCGCCATGTGGGGCTCCGACCAGGCCGCTTCCGTCGAGCCGCAGGGCCTGCAGCGCCTGGTCCGCGACATCCGCATCATCGAGTCGTCGCTGGGCGACGGTGTGAAGAAGGTCTACGACTCCGAGCTCGGCCCGATGAAGAAGCTGCGCCGTGTCGCGGGTGCGGTCGCGGAGGCGGAGATCGCCGCGGCCGCCGGTGAGCCGGTCCAGGTCTGACCACATAAGGGGACGGTCGTACGCCGATGAGCCCTCGCGCCGGAACCGCCGGCCACCGCACGCTCGCCTTTGTCGAGAGCCCCGTACAGCTCCTCAACGTGCTGGAGTGGGCCCATGCGCACGCACTCCGCAGCACGGGGAGCGGTGTGCCCGGACAGGCGGCGGCGATCCCCACGCAGGGGGGCCGGCGGTCCATAGCGGGGCGTGCGCCGGCGGACGGCCCGGGGGCGGCGGGTACCACCGAGGGTGACGTGCTCACCCTCGTGGTGCTGTCCCCGAACGACCCGATGACGCGCGGACAGTTGCGCCGTATGGCGGATCTGGCCCGCGACGAGGGCTACGAGGTGCGCTGGGAGGAGGCGCGGGGCGGTGCGGCCGCGCCCTTCCAGACGATCGGCGGCCTCCTCCCGCTGCTGCGCCGCGCGCACCGGGTGGTGATGGGGGACCCCTTCTCCCGTTACGTCCAGCTCCTGCTGACGATGAGCCGGGCGCGTGACCTGGTGGTCGTGGACGACGGCACGGCGACGATGGAGTTCGTCACCCAACTCGCCCGCGGCGAGCGCCTGGTGCGCTGGCACCGCAAGGGCGGCAGGCGGGGGGTCCGTGAGCTGATGCTCGTGCCGGTGTCGTCGTCGGCGCGCCGCCGTCTGACGCCGAGCGGGCGGCGCACGGTGGAGGTCTTCTCATCGATGCCGATCGAGGAGACCCCGGCCGGGGTCACCGTCACGGCGAACGACTTCTCCTGGACCCGGGCGCGGTTCGGCCCGCCCCGCATCACCAAGGGTGCGGACCTGGTCGGCACCTCCCTCGTCGAGACGGGCGTGGTGGACAGCCGGCGCTACCTCGACGCGGTCCAGGCCCTGGCCAAGGCGCACGGCGCCCGGCGCTACTTCGCCCACCGCCGGGAGAGCACGGAGAAACTCCACACCCTGGCGGTCGAGACCGGTCTGGAGGTGGTGCGCCCGGACCTCCCCCTGGAACTGATCGCCCGCCGCGGGCCCATCGGCCGGACGGTCCTCAGCTTCCCCTCCACGGTCGTCCACACCCTGCCGCTGGCGCTGGTCGGCACGGAGGTGCGGGTGTCGGTGTGCGACATCGATCCGGCGTGGCTGACGCAGAACGCGTCACCGCGCGCACAGGGCTTTCTGTCGGGTGTTTCGGGGACGGCGCGGGACGTGGACCGGCTGGACCCGGGGCCGGCGGACCAGGACGTGGCGGCCGGGCAGGACGTGGCGGCGGGTTAGGGCGGCCATCACCTCGAAATACGCACAACTCGCGTACGGAACAGACATGCGGCATTCACAGGTTGTCCACGTGCCACGCGTTGGTCCGACACGATCCGGCCATTGAATCTCCCCGCGCGGTGCCATCCGGCTACGCGCGGGGAGATTTGTTTCCACAGTGGGGGGACCACACGTGGCGGCCACGCACCATGAGTCCGACCGAACGGATTCGGACAGACCGGAGTCCGACGGATCGGAGTCCGACAGACCGGCGCCCCGCCGGCCGCGAGCGGCCCGGGGACTGGGTGACCGGATCTTCCGCCTTCAGCTGACGGCCACGGGAGTCGTCGTCCTGGCGATCATGGCGGCGGTCGGCCTCTTCCTGCTCATCAGGGCCGCCCAGGCGCTGCGCGCCACGGGATTCTCCTTCCTCACCACCGCCGAATGGCAGCCCGACGTCCACCACTTCGGCATCGCGGCCGTGCTCACCGGCACCGTGCTGATCGCGGTCGTCGCGGTGGCGCTGTCCGTGCCGCTGGCCATCGGGACCGCGCTGTTCATCTCGGACGTGGCGCCGCGCCCGCTGCGCCGCACCCTCGTCACGATGGTCGACCTGATGGCCGCCGTCCCGTCGGTGGTGTACGGACTGTGGGGGCTGTTCTTCCTGCAGCAGCACGTGATCGGGCTGTCGCGCTGGCTGTCCGACTGGTTCGGCTGGATCCCCCTGTTCACGGTGGACGGTACCCAGCCGGGCGAACCGCTGGCCTCCGAGAGCGTCTACACCGCCTCCACCTTCGTCGCCGGGATCGTCGTCGCGCTGATGGTGGCGCCGATCCAGTGCTCGGTGATGCGGGAGGTGTTCGCCCAGGCGCCGGCGGGCGAGCGCGAGGGCGCGTACGCACTGGGCGCCACACGCTGGGGGATGATCCGCTCGGTCGTCCTGCCGTACGGCAAGGGCGGCATCATCGGCGGCACGATGCTGGGGCTCGGCCGGGCGCTGGGCGAGACGATCGCGGTCTACCTGATCATCTCCCCGGTCTTCGTGATCCAGCCGCACATCCTGCAGACCGGCTCCAACTCGGTGTCCTCGCTGATCGCCCTGCACTACGGCGACGCCTCCACCTTCGGCATGTCGGCGCTGATGGCGGCGGGCCTGGCGCTGTTCCTGCTCACGCTGGCGGTCAACTTCACCGCCTCCTCCATCGTGGCCCGCTCCCGGTCCGGCGCGCAGAGCGAGGCATGAGATGACCGTCGTAGAAGAGACCACGACCGCACCCGTCGAGGCCCCGGCCGCCCCGGATGCCGCCGAACTGCCCGACCGTCCCCGGCGCATCGGCGGCCCGACCCGCTCGGGTGTGCTGTCGCTGACGGGCGCCGCCGTCTCGGGGTTCTGCCTCACGGTGCTGCTGTTCGGCGAACTCGCTCCCTTTTCGGGCGTGTTGGGCTTCACGGTCACCGCGTACCTCGCCTTCCTCGCCGTCTACGCCGTGCTCACCGGCCTGGAGGAGAACGGCCAGGCGGTCCGCGACCGGGTGATGACCGTGGTGCTGTGGACGGCGGCCACGCTGCTGTTCTCGGGGCTCGCCCTGGTCGTCGGCTTCACCGCCTGGCGCGGGCGCGAGGCGCTGCCGCACGGCAACTTCTTCACCGAGGACATGCAGGCGTCGGGTCCGCTCGACCCGCTCACCCACGGCGGCATCCTCCATGCGATGCTCGGCAGCCTCATCATGATCACCATCGCCCTGGCGATCACGGTCCCGCTCGGCCTGACCTGCGCGGTCTACCTCAACCAGATCCCGGGCCGCTTCTCCCGGTTCGTACGGACCATCGTCGAGGCGATGACCGCGCTGCCGTCGATCGTGGCCGGCCTGATGGTGTACGCCACCTGGATCCTCATCCTCGGCATGCAGAAGTCGGGCCTCGCGGCCTCCTTCGCGATCAGCGTGATGATGCTGCCGATCGTGATCCGCGCCGCGGACGTGGTGCTCCGGCTGGTCCCGGGCAACCTGACCGAGGCCGCGGAGGCGCTCGGGGCGCCGCGCTGGCGGACCGTGTGGCACGTCGTCCTGCCGACGGCGCGCTCCGGACTCGCCACCGCCGTCATCCTCGGCACCGCGCGCGGCATCGGCGAGACCTCGCCCGTGCTGCTCACCGCAGGCTTCACCGCGGCACTCAACGCCGATCCGACGAGCGGGCCGATGATCTCGCTGCCGCTCGCCGTCTTCAACTTCGTCAAGTCGCCGCAGCCCGCCATGATCGCCCGCGGCTTCGGTGCGGCGGCCGTCCTGATGGCGCTGGTCCTGGTGCTCTTCGCGATCGCCCGGGTGATCGGCGGGCGCGGCCCCGGGCACCAGACCCGCCGGCAGGCGCGGCGCACGGCCCGCGCCTCCCGCCGCGACACCGCCCGGTTCGCCGAACTGCACGCCCCCGGCCTCACGTTGTTCGAGACCGATCCGCAAGCCGCCCCGTTCGACCGACCTACCGGGTCCACCACCGACGAGGACCCCGGACAGAAGCCCGGAGACACCCACTGATGCGCCGTCACCTGCCTCTTCTTCTGCGCCGCCTGCGCGCGCCGGGGATCCTCGGTGCACTGCTCGCCATGATCGTCGGGCTGCTGGGCGGCCCGCTGACCCCGCCGGCGGCCGCCGCAGGCGGGGGCTACACCCCGATCGCCGGAGCCGGCTCCACCTGGGCCGAGAACGCCATCGACGAATGGCGCCGCGCCGTCAACCAGTACGGCATGCGGATCAGTTACGCCGGCAACGGCTCCTCCGACGGCCGGCGTCAGTTCCTCAGCGGCACGGTCGACTTCGCGGTCTCGGACATCCCGTTCCAGACCCATCCGACCGACGGCTCGGCGGCCGAACGGCCGGGCGACGGCTCCTACGCCTACATGCCGATCGTGGCCGGTGGCACCGTCTTCATGTACCACCTGACCGCGGGCGGCAAGCGGATCACCAACCTGCGGCTCTCCGGCGACGTGGTCACCAAGATCTTCACCGGGGTCGTCAAGACCTGGGACGATCCGGTGATCAAGGCCGACAACCCGGGCCTGCAACTGCCGCACCGCGCCATCGTCCCCGTGGTCCGCTCCGACGGCTCGGGCTCGACGGCCCAGTTCACGATGTGGATGGCCAACCAGCACAAGGGCCTGTGGCAGGACTACTGCCGGCGGGTCGGCCGCGCCGGCGCCTGCGGGCAGACCTCGAACTACCCGACCGTCTCCGGAATGATCGCCCAGTCCGGCGACCTCGGTGTGGCCGGCTACGTGGCGCAGAACTACGGCGAGGGCGCGATCGGGTACGTCAACTACTCCTACGCGCTCAACGAGCACTATCCGGTCGCGAAGGTCCTCAACCACGCGGGCTACTACACCGAGCCGACCCCGCAGAACGTCGCGGTGTCGCTGCTCAAGGCCAGGATCAACACGAACAAGAGCTCACCGGACTACCTCACCCAGCAGCTCGAGGGCGTCTACAACGACACCGACAAGCGCAACTACCCGCTGTCCAGCTACTCGTACATGATCCTGCCGCTCAAGGAGCAGGGCATCTTCACCAAGGCCAAGGGCAGGACGCTCGGCGCCTTCTCGTACTACTTCATGTGCCAGGGCCAGCAGCAGGCGCCCAAGCTCGGCTACTCCCCGCTCCCGATCAACCTGGTCCAGGCGGGCTTCGACCAGATCCGCCGCATCCCCGGGGTGCAGGCGCAGAACATCAACATCCGCGGCTGCAACAACCCGACGTTCACCACGAACGGCCGCAACAAGCTGGCCGAGACGGCGCCCTACCCGGCCGCCTGTGACAAGAAGGGCGCCCCGCCCTGCACCACGGGCAGCGGTGGCGCCAAGGACGCCGGCGGGTCCGCCGGTTCGGGCGGCTCGAACGGCGGCGGCTCGAACGGCGGCTCGGCCACGGGCGGCGACACCTCGGGCGGCACCACCGCCACGGGCGGTGGTGCGTCCGGCGGCTCCGGTGGCGGCGCACAACCGTCCGTCGACCCCGACACGGGGCAGACCATCGCGCCGGACGGAACGTCGGCGGTCGCCGGCGGCAGCACGGTCGCGGGCGGCACCGTCGCCCTCGCCCAGCCGGTCTCGGTGGCCGGGAGGCACGGCTGGACCGGCACCCAGACCCTGATGCTGCTCGCCGCGTTCCTGCTGCTCGGACTGGTTCTGCTGCCCTCCGTGGTCTCCCGCGCGATCGCCTCGCGCACCGGCACCCGGGACGGCCGCCTCACGGACGGGGACGGACGATGAGACGACTGCGCAACGCGCTCGTGCGCCTGGTCGCCGGAGCGGCCGTCGGCGCCCTCGCCGGATTCGCCGTGGCGCAGGCGGCCCCGCCCGCCACCGCCGCGGCCTCCCACGGCTCCGCCGTCACCGTCTCCGGGCGCGGTGAGTTCAAGGACATGAGGTTCACGGTCGACCAGACCACCCACCTCACCAGCCAGGCGATCACCGTCTCCTGGTCCGGCGGTACCCCGACCACCTTCGCGGGCACCCGGTTCAACACCGACTTCGTGCAGATCATGCAGTGCTGGGGCGACGACGACGGCACCGTCCCGGCCAACCCCGGTCCACCGCGCACCCAGTGCCAGTTCGGCGGCTCCCCGGTCACCGGCCGGGACAACTGGCCGGGCAACGACCGCGACGACACGCGCAAGATCACCTACAACGCCGACCCCACCAACTACGGCGACGACGACCGGTACGGGGCGGGCAACCCCTTCGGCCAGGGCGAGGTGCCCTTCAAGTCCGTCGACGGCACCGTCATCACCGGCGACACCCAGAACAACCAGTTCTTCAACCGCAACACCACCAACGAGGTCGACTTCGCCCGCACCGGCGCCGACGGCAACGGACACGAGTACGTCGAGGTGCAGACCGCCAACGAGGCCCCGCACCTGGGCTGCGGCATCCCGGTCAGCCACAACGGCGTCACCGAGCCGCGCCCCTGCTGGCTGGTGATCGTCCCGCAGGGCCACCTGGACCTCGACGGCAAGCCGTACGCCGACCAGAGCCAGGTGAACGCGGGCTCCCCGGTCTCCTCCACCAACTGGCGGAACCGCATCGCGATCCCCCTCCGCTTCAACGCGGTCGGCTCCAACTGCGCCCTCGGCTCCGAGGAGCGCCCGACCATCGGCAGCGAGCTCGCCGCCGACGCCATGACCAGCTGGCAGACGGCCCTGTGCCCGGCCGGCCGGGTCTACGGCTACACCCAGCTCGGTGAGCCCGACGCCCGTCAGCGGATCGGCACGGACGGGACCGACGGTCTCGCGTTCACCACCAGGGCCCTCGGGTCGGACGAAGGCACGGCCGCGCCGCCCGGCACGACGACCTACGCGCCGGTCGCGCTCTCCGGGGCCGTCATCGGCTTCACCATCGAACGCAGGCCCAAGGCGGGGGCGCCGGACAGCGTGCGCAAGCTCGCCGGCACCATGGTCGACTCCATCGACCTCACACCCCGCCTGGTCGCCAAACTGCTGACCGAGTCCTACCGCAACTCCCCCTGGGGAGCGGTGCTCGGCGACAAGACGGCCGCGGGCTACGGCTGGGCGAAGAACAACCCGGCGGGTCTGGCGAGCGACCCCGAGTTCATCGCGCTCAACCCGGAGTTCGCCGAACTGTCGGTCGCCGAGACCCCGGCCACCGACACCGATCTGCTCACCGCGGCCGGCCACTCGGACTCGGCCCGTGCGCTGTGGCAGTGGGTCCTGTCCGACAAGGACGCCCGCCAGTTCCTCGCGGGTGTCTCCGACGACTGGGGCATGCGCGTCAACCCGTTCTACAGCACCAACGTGGATCTGAACCCGAGCGGCGCCGCCTTCGACCCGGCCCGCACCGACAACTACCCGAAGAACGACCGCTGGTGCACGGTGCCCCCGGGCACGGGGGCACCCAAGGACGCCCTGCAGTGCATGACGGACTTCCACCCGTACGTGACGGACATGCACGACGCCGCGTTGCGCACCCGGCGTACCGACACGCTGTGGAAGTCCACCTGGGACGCCCTGGCCGACCCGCCCACCTACAAGAGCCCGGGGCCGCAGACCGTCGGCTCCCGGTTCCTGATCACGGTCACCGACGCGGCCTCCGCCACCCGCTTCGGGCTGCAGACCGCCAAGCTGCGCAACGCGGCCGGCGCGTTCGTCGCCCCCACCACCGCGTCGCTGTCCGCGGCCGCCGCCGGCGCCTCCGGCTCCGGGGTAGCGGAGATCAACCCGGACAAGGTCGCCCAGAAGGGCGCCTACCCGCTCGCGCAGCTGGTCTACGCCGCGGTGCGCCCCGGCGAGATCGACGCGTCCGCCCGCAAGGACTACGCGGCCCTGCTGCGGTACGCGGCCGGCGCCGGGCAGATCAGCGGCGCCGACCCGGGCCGGCTGCCCGCCGGCTACGCCCCGCTGTCACAGCGGCTGCGCGCCCGGACCGACCAGGCGGCCGACGCCCTGGTCCACTACACCGGGTCCTCCTCGCACGAGGGCGGCCCGGACGGCGGAGCGTCCGGCGGCACCGGTGACGTGGGCGGCTCGGACGAAACGACGGGCGACGGCGCCACCACCGGCGGCACCGGGGAGGCCACCGCGGCCCCGGCCGGCACCGGCGCGAGCGCCACGCCCAGCGGCGCGCCCTCGTACGGCGGCGGCAAGGCCCTGCAGACCACGGCCCTCGGCACCACTCCCGCCGACCCGGCGAACGCGCTGCGCTACGCCGTCCCGGTGGGCGCCGCGCTCGGTGCGGTCGCGGCCGTCGGTGCCCCCTTCGCCGGCGGAAGCAGGCTGCGCCTGCCGCTGCGGGTGCGGCTCCCCGGCGGCCGCACCGTGACCGTCGTGCCCGCGGTCACCCTGCCCGAACGGCTGCGGAAGCTGCTGCCACCGGGCCGGGACTGACCCACCGGAGCGCCCGCCGGGCGCTCCCCACAGACGGCCGCCCGCCCCGAAAGGCAGTCGGGGCGGACGGCTCGCTCCACCCTGCCACATCCATTCGACGCATCCCGCGCACAACTGTCAGGAGACTCTCGATGCGCAGAACGCGCTCTACGGCGGCGCTTGTAGCCGCGGCCGTGGTGGCCGGCGGCCTGGCCCTCGCCGCCCCGGCGTCCGCCGACCCCGCTCCCGCAGGTACCTTCCGCAAGCTCGTCGGCGTGGGCTCCGACACCACGCAGGACGTGCTGAACGCCCTCGCCGGTGACGCCGTCGGCTACGCCCCGGTGAAGGCGCCGAGCGGTGCCGGCATCGCCTCCTACGACGCGGTCGAGCCCGGCACCGGCTCCATCACGTCCTCGATCCGGACCCGGTCCGGCGGCCCGTCCTTCCTGCGGCCCAACGGCTCCGGCAACGGCCGCATCGCGCTGACGATGGCGCTGACCGGCGACAAGTGGCCCAACAGCACCGGCACCACCATCAAGGGCCAGGTCGACTTCGCCCGCTCCTCCGGCGGCCCCAGCACCTCGGGTACCGCACTCACCTACATCCCGTTCGCCCGGGACGCGGTCGGCGTCGCAGTCAAGGGCTCGGCCCTGCACAAGCTGTCGGTCGATCAGCTGCACGACATCTACGCCGGTACGCTCACGGTGGTGGACGGCCAGACCGTGCACCCGAAGATCCCGCAGAGCGGCTCCGGCACCCGCAAGTTCTTCCTGTCGGCGATCGGCCTCAGCGACTCGACGATCGCGCCGACCATCCCGACCGTCCAGGAGAACCAGGCCGACGACGCCGTCACCGAGGACGGCGCCCTCGTCCCGTTCTCCGTGGGCAGCTGGATCGCCCAGAACAACGGCGTGGCCCCGGACCACAGCAAGGCCGCCGCCGCGGCCGGCGCCTACCTGGCCGCGGTGCAGCTGCCCGGCGACACCGGCGAGACCGAGCCGGTGAGCACGTCCAACGGCCACCTCGTCCCCCTCAACAGCTACTACGAGAACGCCACCTTCGGCCGCGACGTCTACAACGTCGTGCCCAGCCGGGCGATCGACCCGACCAGCATCTTCTTCGACAAGGACCTCTACGACGTCTTTGTCACGAACGGCAGCCACACCGCCGCGCTGGCGTCCGACGACGCCGAGAAGACCATCGCCGCCTTCGGCTTCGTGAACGAGTCGTACAACGGCTCGATCAACCCGAGCAAGCACGCGAAGTTCGGCGGCCTCGAGGGGTCGACCTTCGACGCCAAGACGCCCGGCAAGCCCGCGCTGAAGGCCACCCCCGGTGACGCGTCCGTCAAGCTGAGCTGGACCGCTCCGGCCCCCACCGGCCTGCCCGTCACCGACTACCGCGTGACGCTGACCGGTGCGGACGGCGCCGTCGTGGCCGTCAAGGACGTCCCGGCCACCGCCACGTCGTACACCTTCAGCGGTCTGGCACTCGGCACCTACACCGCCTCGGTCGGCGCCGCGAACCTCAACGGCTCCGGCGTCCTCGCGACGTGGACCGGCGCTGTGAAGTACTCGAGCACCACCAAGGCGACCGCCGCCAAGACCGCGTACGGCAGGACGCCGAAGGTCGCCGTCACCGTCACCGGCACGCACGGCACCGTCGCGTCCGGCAAGGTGACGCTGAAGGACGGCAGCACCACCGTCGGCACCGGCACCCTGGACCGCTCCGGCAAGGTCACCATCGGCCTGTCGAACCACCTCAAGGTCGCCACACACACCCTGACCGTCTCCTACGGCGGCAGCAGCAAGCTCAACACGTCCTCCACGACCGTCAAGCTGACGATCACCAAGGCGACCCCGTCGGTGAGCACCTCCGCGCCCAAGTCGGTCAGCCACACCTCCCGTGCCAAGGTCACCGTGAAGGTCACCGCGACCGGCACCACCCCGACCGGCACCGTGCGCATCTACGCGGGTTCGCACGTCATCGCCACCGGCACGCTGAAGAGCGGCAAGGTGACCCTCACCCTGCCGAAGCTCAGCCGCGGCAACCACACCATGCACGCGTACTACACGGGCTCCTCGACCGTGAACTCCAGGAACGGCGTCAACTTCACCATCAAGTCCACCTGACGCCCTCTGCCGGGGAGACCGCGGCCGCCGCGGTCTCCCCGGCCGTATCCGAACACCCTCATCACCATCGAAGGAGGCGGACCGCCGTGACCGTCGCCGTACCGACCACGTTCGCTCCGGCCGCGCTGCGGGCGCGTGCCCGCAGCGTCACCGCCGTCCGCCACCTCGCCCGCGGCGCCCTGCTCAGCCTGGCCGCCCTGCTGCTCGGCATCACCGCCCAGCTGCTGGTGGTCAGCGGCATCCAGGAACACTCCGCACAGCACACCGCGTTCGACGAGCTGCGCAACCAACTCGCCCTGGGCACCGCTCCGGTGGCTCAGACCGACCAGGAGGGCCGGCTGCTGGCCCCCGGCACCCCGGTCGCGCTGATCGACGTCCCCGCGCTCGGCATGACCCAGGTCGTCCTCGAGGGCACCGACTCCTCGGTCATGACGGACGGCCCCGGACACCGCCGGGACACCCCGATGCCCGGCCAGACGGGCACGAGCGTGCTGATGGGCCGGGCGGCCGCGTACGGCGGCCCGTTCGCCGGACTGGCCCGGCTCCAGGAGGGCACCAGGTTCACGGTCGTCACCGGCCAGGGCAGGGCGACGTACCAGGTCCTCGGCGTGCGCCGGGCCGGCGACCCGGCACCCGCGCCCCTGTCGGCGGGCAAGGGCCGGCTCGTGCTGGTCACGGCGACCGGCCCGGACTACATGCCGGGGGGCGTCCTGCGTGTGGACGCCGACCTGGTCTCCGCGCCCTTCCAGACCCCGGCGGCCGTCATCCGTTCCGGCACGCTGCCGCAGTCCGAAGAGCCCCTCGCCCGCCCCGCCGGAGTGCCGTGGCCGCTGGTGATGTGGCTGCAGGCGCTGCTGCTCGTGTCCGTCGCGGCGGTGTGGGCATGGCACCGCTGGGGCCGCCACCAGACGTGGATCGTCTTCGCCCCCCTGGTCGCGGTGCTGGGCCTCCAGGTCGCCACACGCACCACCGAACTGCTGCCCAACCTGCTGTGACCGCCGCACCGGCCCCGCCCCGAACCGAGGTACCCGACGTGACCGACACCCTGATCGACACCGAAGCAATGCCGCCCCTGCCCACGGTCGCGGTCCCCGCTCCCGCCACCCTCGAAGCCCGCTCGGTGTCCGCCTGGTTCGGCAGCCACCAGGTGCTCAGCCGGGTCTCCCTGACGATGCCGGCCGGCCGGGTCACCGCGCTCATCGGCCCCTCCGGCTGCGGCAAGTCCACCTTCCTGCGCACCCTGAACCGGATGCACGAACTGATTCCGGCCGCGCAGCTGGCGGGTGAGGTGCTCTTCGAGGGCGAGGACATCTACGCCCCCGAGCGACGCCTGACCGACGCCCGGCGCCGTATCGGCATGGTCTTCCAGAAACCCAACCCGTTCCCCGCCATGTCGATCTACGACAACGTGGTGGCGGGCCTGCGACTGACGGGAACGCGCGCGAACCGCCGCACGAAGGACGAACTCGTCGAGGAGTCCCTGACCCGCGCCGGCCTGTGGAAGGAGGTCAGGGACCGACTGCGCCAGCCGGGTGGCGCACTCTCCGGTGGCCAGCAGCAACGCCTGTGCATCGCACGCGCGTTGGCCGTGCGGCCCCGGGTGCTGCTCATGGACGAACCGTGCTCGGCGCTCGACCCCACCTCCACCCGCCGCGTCGAGGAGACGATCCACGAACTCGCCGATCAGGTGACCGTCGTGATCGTCACCCACAACATGCAGCAGGCCGCCCGGGTCTCCCAGCAGTGCGCGTTCTTCCTCGCCGAACAGGGAACCCCCGGCGGGATCGTCGAGCACGGGCCCACGCAGGACATCTTCGGCACCCCGAAGGACCAGCGCACGGCGGACTACGTGGCAGGGCGGTTCGGCTGACGGGCCCGGCGGGCGTCCCGCGCCGCCGGGTCGCGGGGCCCCCGAATGGCGGAAGGGCCGGCCGGCGGTTTCCGGGGGAGCGGCCGGCGCCCTCAGCCCGGGCGGCCCGGCTTGCGGGCCAGCAGGAACGCGCGCGGCCGGTGCTCGCCGGGGTCCGGTTCCAGAAGCGTGCGCGCCCGGAGGGGCAGGCCCGCTTTCGCGAGGTGGTCCGCGACCGTCTGCGGCGCGTGCCAGTGCTGGTCGAGCGCCGTCCCCTGCCCGGAGCCCACCGTGGTCCGCGTGTGCTCGTCGTCACCCGTACGGAACGCCACGAGGACGTGGCCGCCGGGGGTCAGCACCCGGTGGAACTCGTCGAACGCCGTCGCCAGATGCTCCCCGGGCACATGGTCGACCGCGTAGAGCGCCGCGATGCCGCCCAGGGTGTCCGGCGGCAGGTCCAGGGCCGTCATCGTGCCCACGTGGAACCGGACACCGGGGTGTGTGCGGCGGGCCAGGTCCACCGTCCGGGGGGAGACGTCCACCCCGAAGACGGGGACGCCGAGGTCCTGCAGGCGGGCCGTGACGTGCCCGGGGCCGCAGCCGAGGTCGGCCAGTGGGGCGGGACCGTTCCCCCGTACGAGATCCGCGAGGGCTCCGACCAGGGCCAGGTCCAGCGGGCGATTCCCCGGGGTGTCGGGGTGGTGTGCGTGGTAGTCCGGGGCCATGGCGTCGTACGCGAGTCGTGCGGTACGGATGTAGTCGGGTTCCTGGTGGTTCACGTCGGCGCACGCTACTCGCCGGAGGTGCGGCCCCGGCGGCTGCTTTCCAGGGTTCATCGTCCCGCCATGTGAACGTCGGCCGTCGGTGCCGCGGGGCGAACCAGCGCGTGGACCGGCGCTTACGGGAGAGGAACCGGGCCATGACGTGGTATCCGTGGGGTACGGGAATGGCTCGGGTGCTCCGGGCGTTGCCGTCACGGGTCGCTCGGACAGGGGAGTGGACCCGTGCAGGGATCACCGGACGCCCCCGTGGCGCCGGACGGCTCCGCGGTCACCCCGGCGGACCCGGCCAGGACACCGTCGAGGTCCCGACGCCCGAAAGACGGGTGAGCATACCCATTACGCCCGCCGACCATGCGGCGTGCGGCCGACTTTTCTTCGCCTGACGGGCTGAAGTTTTGTGATCGCGGGGAGGTCGGCCGCCCGATCGCCCTACCCTTCAAAGGGTGAACCACGTGATGTCCAGAGAGTCCGAGGCCGAGAACCCGGGGAACGCCGTGCTCCCGGGCGCGCTGCCCGAGGCGCTGCGCGCCGAACTCGTGGCCTTCCGCCGCGACCTGCACATGCATCCGGAACTCGGCAACCAGGAGTTCCGCACCACCGCCGCGATCAAGGCCCGCCTGGAGCAGGCCGGACTCGTCCCGCGCGTCCTCGACGGCGGCACCGGGCTCGTCTGTGACATCGGCGACGTGGACGGCGTACGGCCCATGCTCGCCCTGCGCGCCGACATCGACGCGCTCCCCATCCCCGACACCAAGACCGACTGCGCCTACCGCTCGACGGTGCCCGACCGCGCCCACGCCTGCGGTCACGACGTGCACACCACGGTCGTCCTCGGCGCCGGGCTCGTCCTCGCCGAGCTGCACCGCGAGGGCCGGCTGCCACAGCCCGTGCGGCTTCTCTTCCAGCCCGCCGAGGAGGTTCTGCCCGGCGGCGCCGCCGACGCCATCGTGTCGGGTGTCCTCGACGGCGTCGGGCGGATCATCGCCGTGCACTGCGACCCGAAGGTCGACGCCGGGCGGATCGGGCTGCGGCACGGCCCCATCACCTCCGCCTGCGACCGGCTCGAGGTGGGTCTCGACGGCCCGGGCGGCCATACCGCGCGCCCTCACCTCACCACCGACCTCGTCACGGCCGTCGCACGCGTCGCCACCGAGGTGCCGGTACTGGTCGCGCGCCGTGTGGACGCCCGCAGCGGACTCGGGGTCACCTGGGGCCGCATCGAGTCGGGGCACGCCCCCAACGTCATCCCGCAGCACGCCGAGCTCTCCGGGACCGTGCGCTGTCTGGACCTCGACGCCTGGCGGCAGGCTCCCGACCTCGTGCACGCCGCGATCGACGAGATCGCCAACCTGTACAAGGCGAAGTCGGAGATCAACTACATCCGCGGGGTGCCGCCCGTCGTCAACGATCCGGTGGTCACCGAGCTGCTGCGCGAGGCCATGACCGCGCGCCGCGGCAGCCATTCCGTCGAGGACACCGAACAGAGCCTCGGCGGCGAGGACTTCTCCTGGTATCTGGAGCACGTGCCCGGAGCGATGGCCCGCCTCGGGGTCCGCCGTCCCGGCGAGCGCCTCGTCCGCGACCTCCACCAGGGCGACTTCGACGTCGACGAGCACGCCATCACGGTCGGCGTGGAACTGTTCACGGCGGCGGCGCTGCTGGACGCGGAGCGGTAGGCGCGCGCACCCCGGCGAGTTGGCCGGAAGGTGCTCTCCATGTGGTCGGAAGGGGTGCCCGATTGGCACCCCTTCATCCGTTCGCGTCACGTGTGCGTCACGGCCGGCACGCAAACGTAACCCGGTGTCGGCACGAATCGGTAACGGCCACGTGGAACCCCGTTCCTCTCCCCTTCTACGCGCGTTACTGTGCGCCGAAATCGCCGCGGTGGCGGCGCATTGGGGAATGCGGACCGGTGACGGTGCCGTGGGGAAAAAGGGGTGCTTGCTGTGCGTCTGATCTCACGGAGGACGAGGTTCTCCCACGCTGCGGTGGCCGTCGCGGTCATCGCCCTCGCGGCCGCCGGGTGCGGCAAGTCCAGCTCGGAGTCGAGCAGCAGCTCGGACAAGAACTCCTCCGGCTACTCGGGCAAGGGCATCGGCCTGGCGTACGACATCGGTGGCAAGGGCGACCAGTCCTTCAACGACGCCGCGTACGCCGGCTTCCAGAAGGCCGAGAGCGAATTCAAGCTCGGTGGCCGGGACATCGAGCCGCAGGACGGCGAGTCCGACGCGGACAAGGTGCAGCGTCTGGAGACGCTGGCCAAGTCCGGCTACAACCCGGTGATCGGGGTGGGCTTCGCCTACGCGCCCGCCGTCAAGGAGGTCTCGGTCAAGTACCCCAAGGTCACCTTCGGCATCATCGACGACAACACGATCCAGGCGAAGAACGTCGCCGACATGGTCTTCCACGAGGAGCAGTCCTCCTACCTCGCGGGTGTCGCGGCGGCGAAGACGACCAAGAAGAACCACATCGGCTTCATCGGCGGCGTGGACATCCCGCTCATCCACAAGTTCGAGGCGGGCTTCGTCCAGGGCGCCAAGTCGGTCAACCCGAACCTGAAGATCGAGTCGCAGTACCTGACCCAGACGCCGCAGGAGGGTGGCTTCTCCAGCCCCGACAAGGGCAAGGACGCGGCGAACGGCCAGATCGAGGCGGGCGCGGACGTCATCTACCAGGCGGCGGGTCTGTCCGGCCAGGGCGTGATCCAGGCCGCTGCCGCCCACAAGGTGTGGGCGATCGGTGTCGACTCCGACCAGTACGAGCAGAGCGCGCTGGCCAAGTACAAGGACTACATCCTCGGCTCGGCGCTGAAGAACGTCGGCGGTGCGGTCTACGACCTGACCAAGTCGGTCGTCGACGGCAAGCCGCTGAGCGGTGAGCAGCGCGGCGACCTCAAGTCCGGCGGTGTCGGCTTCGCGGACTCCAACCCGAAGTACCAGGCGATGAAGGACGTGGTGGCCGCGGTCGACAAGGCCAAGCAGGACATCATCGACGGCAAGATCACCGTCAACACGAAGTAGGCGCGCGGGTCGTTCCCCGACGTGAGGGCGCCCCCGGCCGGAACACATCGGCCGGGGGCGCCCTCACGTCCGGCGCCCGAGCCGCTCCCTGCCGCCGGGCGGTCCGGGCCGGCCACACGCCCCCGTCGTGGGGTGGCCGCGACGCGTGCGTGTCACCGTCCTGCGCGTGTACCGACGGCAGGGGGCGACCCCCGGCTTCCTCATGGGCCCCCTGGGTGCCGACGGTCTTCCCACGGCCCTCGTGGCACCCCGGTCCTCGCCTCCCGCAAGCGGCGCACCGCTCTCCGTGACCTGTCCTGTGTCTGTGGCCACATCTCGATAACGGACCGGACAGAAGGGGTTTTCCGTCTGGTCTACGCGCGTTACGCTGCCGCGGAACCAGCGCCTGGTACGGGCGCACGCACAAAGGAGTCACGTTCCATGCGCCGGGTGTCCCGCTTCGCCGTTGCCGGTGCTGCAGCCGCAGCACTTGCCGTCACCGTTTCCGCCTGCGGAAGCTCGTCCACAGGGTCCGCCGGGAGCGGCGCCAGCAAGGGCATAGGCCTGGCCTACGACGTCGGCGGCAAGGGCGACCAGTCCTTCAACGACGCAGCGTACGCCGGTTTCCAGAAGGCCGAGAAGGACTTCGGCGTCAGTGGCCGGGACATCGAGCCGCAGGACGGCGAGTCCGACGCGGACAAGGTGCAGCGCCTGGAGACGCTGGCCAAGGCGGGCTACAACCCGGTCATCGGTGTCGGCTTCGCCTACGCGCCCGCCGTCAAGGAGGCCGCGGCCAAGTACCCGAAGATCAGCTTCGGCATCATCGACGACAACACGATCCAGGCGAAGAACGTCGCCGACCTGGTCTTCCACGAGGAGCAGTCCTCCTACCTGGCCGGTGTCGCCGCCGCCAAGGCCACCAAGAAGAACCACATCGGCTTCATCGGCGGTGTGGACGTTCCGCTCATCCACAAGTTCGAGGCGGGCTTCGACCAGGGCGCCAAGTCGGTCAACCCGAGCATCAAGATCGAGTCGCAGTACCTGACGCAGACGGCCCAGGAGGGCGGCTTCTCCAGCCCCGACAAGGGTGAGAACGCCGCGAACGGTCAGATCGACGCCGGTGCGGACGTCGTCTACCACGCCGCCGGCCTGTCCGGCCAGGGTGTCATCAAGGCCGCCGCCGCGCACAAGGTGTGGGCGATCGGCGTGGACTCCGACCAGTACAGCCAGGGTGCTCTGGCGGCGTACAAGGACTCCATCCTCACCTCGGCCCTGAAGAACGTCTCCGGTGCGGTCTACGACCTCGCCAAGTCGGTCATCAAGGACCACAAGCCGCTGTCCGGCGACATCCGCGGCAGCCTCGACAACGGCGGCGTCGGCCTCGCCGACTCCAACCCGGCGTTCAAGAACAACGCCGACCTGCAGGCCGCGCTGAAGAAGGCCGAGCAGGGCATCAAGGACGGCTCGATCACCGTCAAGACGTCCTGACCGTCCGCCTGCGCTGACGTACAACCCCCGGGTCCCGGCACCGACGTCACGGTGCCGGGACGTCCAGGACAAGAGGCCATAACAGGCCATGGTCAAGGCGTCGTCGTAATGGCAGCGTTGAGGCCAGGGAACGGGGTGTGGGAAGGAAGTCCGACCCGCACCCCGTTCGCGCGGCACAATGCTCGGAACGATCGGAACCGGTCAGGTCCGAGCACTATTTAAGGCAGGGGCGCTACGCGCGTAGAGGGGCCCCTTTTCCAAGAGGAGTGCGCCATCGACGCGTCCAGCAGCCCTCCGCTCACCGCACCGTCGACGATCGCGGTCGAGCTGGCGGGAATCACCAAACGATTCCCGGGTGTCGTTGCCAACCATGACATCCACCTCACGGTCCGCAAGGGCACCGTGCACGCCCTGGTCGGCGAGAACGGGGCCGGCAAGTCGACGCTGATGAAGATCCTCTACGGCATGCAGAAGCCGGACGAGGGCACCATCACCGTCGCCGGTGAGCAGGTCGCCTTCCACAGCCCGGCCGACGCCATCGCGCGCGGCATCGGCATGGTCCATCAGCACTTCATGCTCGCCGACAACCTCACGGTCCTGGAGAACGTGGTCCTCGGCAGCGAGAAGCTGTACGGCATCGGCGCGACCGCACGCAAGAAGATCAAGGAGATCTCCGACCGGTACGGGCTGAACGTCCGACCCGACGTCCTCATCGAGGACCTCGGTGTCGCCGACCGCCAGCGCGTGGAGATCCTCAAGGTCCTCTTCCGCGGCGCCACGACGCTGATCCTGGACGAGCCGACCGCCGTGCTCGTCCCGCAGGAGGTCGACGCGCTCTTCGCCAACCTGCGCGAGCTGAAGTCCGAGGGCCTGTCCGTCATCTTCATCTCCCACAAGCTGGGCGAGGTCCTCTCGGTCGCCGACGAGATCACCGTCATCAGGCGCGGCACGACGGTCGGCACCGCCGTCCCCGCCGAGACCACCCCCCGCCAGCTCGCCGAGCTGATGGTCGGCAGCGAACTGCCCACCCCGGAGACCGCCGAGTCCACGGTCACCGACAAGCCCGTCGTCGAGGTCAAGGGCCTCACGGTCTACGCGAGCGGGGGCGCCTCCCTGGGAGAGCTCGCCGAGCCCGCGGGCACCGGTCTGCTGACGGAGGAGGTGTCGGAGGCCGACGGTGTGCGCCGCGTCCTGGACGACATCACCTTCACCATCCACGCGGGCGAGGTCATGGGCGTCGCCGGCGTCGAGGGCAACGGCCAGAGCGAGCTCATCGAGGCGCTGATCGGCCTGAAGAACGCCGACTCCGGGACCATCGCGTTCCTCGGCGAGGAGATCACCTCCTGGGCCACCCGCAGGCGCCGGGAGAAGGGCATCGGGTACATCCCCGAGGACCGGCACCGCCAGGGCCTGCTGCTGGAGGCCCCGCTCTGGGAGAACCGGATCCTCGGACACGTCACCGAGCGCCCCAACGCCAAGGGCTTCTGGATCGATCCGAAGGGCGCCCAGGAGGACACCCGGCGGATCGTGAAGGACTACGACGTCCGCACCCCCGGCATCGACGTCACCGCGGCCTCCCTCTCCGGCGGCAACCAGCAGAAGCTGATCGTCGGCCGGGAGATGAGCCACGCGCCGAAGTTCCTGATCGCCGCTCACCCCACCCGCGGTGTGGACGTCGGCGCGCAGGCCGCGATCTGGGACCACATCCGCGCGGCCCGCCGCGAGGGCCTGGCCGTACTGCTGATCTCCGCCGACCTGGACGAGCTCATCGGCCTGTCCGACACCCTGCGGGTGATCTACAACGGCAGGCTGGTCGCCGACGCCGACCCCGCCACCATCACTCCGGAGGAACTGGGTACGGCCATGACCGGCGCCGCGTCCGGTCATCTGGAACACGTCGAGGAAGCAGCCGCCCCGGAGGACGAGGCCCGATGAAGAAGTTCGACAAGGAGCGCGCGCTCCTCGCGGTGGCCGGTCCGGTCCTCGCGCTCGTCGCGGCGATCGTGCTGACCTCGATCGTGCTGATCGCCTCGGGCAAGAACCCGTTCGAGCCCTACCGGCTGATGCTGGAGCAGGTGGGGTACTCCGACATCCAGGTTCTGATCATCAACCAGGCGTCGCTGTACTACATCGCCGCTCTCGCGGTGGCCCTCGGCTTCCGTATGAACCTGTTCAACATCGGTGTCGACGGGCAGTACCGGCTGGCCGCCATGATGACCGCCGTCGTCGGCGCGCACGTGGCCCTGCCGTCCGTCCTGCAGGTCCCGATGCTCCTGCTGGTCGGTCTGCTCACCGGTGCCTTCTGGGCCGGCATCGCGGGCCTCCTGAAGGTCACCCGGGGTGTCAGCGAGGTCGTCTCGACGATCATGCTCAACGCCATCGCCACCAGCGTGATCGGCTATCTCACCCTCACGGACAACTTCGGTGTGCTGGTCGGTGACAACATCACCACCGGTGTGATGAAGAAGTCCGGCTGGGTGCCCGGCATCAACCTCGGCGCGGACGTCGGCGAGATCTACGGCCTGGTCTTCCTCGCCATCCTCCTGGGCATCGGCTACTGGCTCGTCCTGAACCGCACGCGTTTCGGCTTCGACCTGCGGGCCACCGGCGCCTCCGAGACCGCCGCCGCGGCCTCCGGCGTCGACGCCAAGAAGATGGTCTTCACGGCGATGCTGATCTCCGGTGGGGTCGCCGGTCTGTCCGGCCTGCCGCTGCTGCTCGGCGACTCCCACACCTACGCCCTGACCTTCCCGGCCGGTCTCGGCTTCACCGCCATCGGCATCGCCCTGCTGGGCCGCAACAACCCCGGCGGTATCGCGCTCGCCGCGCTGCTGTGGGCCTTCCTGGACAAGGCGTCCCCGGCTCTCGACTACGCGACCCCGGTGGCGTACGAGAAGGAGATCGCCACGATCATGCAGGGTCTGATCGTCTTCGCGGTCGTCATCTCCTACGAGGCCGTGCGCCAGTGGGGCCTGCGCCGCCAGCAGAAGCGGGTCGGCGCGGAGCTGGCCGCCGCGGCCGCCGGCAACAACAACCACAAGAAGGAGGTGGCTGCCTGATGACCACCGCGACCGTCGCGAAGCCGAAGGCGCAGCAGCCCGGCAAGGGCAGCCGCCGTGTCTCTCTCCCCGTGCTCCTGCTCGTCATCGCGGGTGTGCTGGTGCTCACCTCGATCGTCCGCCTGATCAGCGGCGCGGAGGGGATCACCTCGACCGGGCAGATGTCCACCGCCCTGCGCCTGGCCGTCCCGATCGGCCTCGCGGGCCTCGGCGGCCTGTGGTCCGAGCGGTCCGGCGTCGTCAACATCGGCCTCGAGGGCATGATGATCCTCGGCACCTGGTTCGGTGCCTGGGCCGGCTACCAGTGGGGCCCGTGGACGGGTGTCGTCTTCGGCATCATCGGAGGCGCCCTCGGCGCCGTCCTGCACGCCATCGCCACCGTCACCTTCAACGTGAACCACATCGTCTCCGGTGTGGCCATCAACATCCTGGCCCTCGGTGTCACGCGCTATCTGTCGAAGTTCACCTTCGAGGACCAGCCGCAGGGCTCCTCCAAGCAGTCCCCGCCGATCGACTCACTGGGCACCTTCGACATCCCCGGCCTGTCCAGCTGGCTGGACACGCTGAACCAGAAACACTGGTTCCTGGTGTCGGACATCGCGGGCCTGGTCGGCGGCCTGTTCACCGACCTGTCGCCGCTCACCGTGATCGCGGTGGCCCTCGTCCCGGTCACCTGGTGGGTGTTGTGGCGCACCGCCTTCGGTCTGCGGCTGCGCTCCTGCGGCGAGAACCCGGTGGCGGCCGAGTCGCTCGGCGTCAACGTCTACAAGTACAAGTACATCGCCGTGATCATCTCCGGTGGTTTCGCGGGCCTCGGCGGTGCGTTCCTGTCGATCGTGGCGTCCAACGTGTACCTGGACGGCCAGACGGCCGGCCGTGGTTACATCGGTCTGGCCGCGATGATCTTCGGCAACTGGATGCCGGGCGGTCTCGCGCTCGGCGCGGGCCTGTTCGGCTACACCGACAGCCTCAACCTGCGCGGCGGTACCACCAACGTCCACGCGCTGATCCTGCTGCTCGCGATCCTGCTGGTGTTCGGCGCCGCGTACCTGGCCTGGCGTAGGCGGTACCTCCCCGCGCTGATCACGGCCGTCGTCTCGGCCCTGATGTTCGTCTGGTACGTCAGCACCAACGAGGTCCCCAAGCAGCTGGTGACCGCCACCCCGTACATCGTCACCCTGCTGGTGCTCTCGCTGTCCGCGCAGAGCCTGAGGATGCCGAAGGCGGACGGTCTGCCGTACCGGAAGGGGCAGGGCAAGTGACCCCGCCCGCGACGGTCGACTGGGCGGCCCTGCGGGAGGAGGCGCGCACCACGATGGCCCGCGCCTACGCCCCCTACTCGGGCTACCCGGTCGGCGCGGCCGCCCTCGTCGACGACGGGCGGGTCGTCACGGGCTGTAACGTCGAGAACGCCTCGTACGGCCTCGGCCTGTGTGCCGAGTGCGGGCTGGTCTCGCAGTTGCAGAACACCGGGGGCGGGAGGCTGACGCACTTCACCTGTGTGGACGGCGACGGCGAGATCCTCGTCCCCTGCGGGCGCTGCCGGCAGTTGCTCTACGAGTTCGGCGGCCCCGGCCTGCTGCTCGAGACCCCGGCCGGGATCCTGCCGCTCTCCGAGATGCTGCCGCAGGCCTTCGGGCCGGACCATCTCACCAAGTGACTCCCGTGCGGCCCCTGCGTGCCACGCCTGTGGTGCGCGGGGGCCGCACACCTTCGAACCTCGGAAGGAAGCCATGGCCATGGACGCCATCTCCGTCATCCGCACCAAGCGGGACCGCGATGAGCTCAGCGACGAGCAGATCGACTGGGTCATCGACGCCTACACGCGGGGCGAGGTCGCCGACGAGCAGATGTCCTCCCTCGCGATGGCTGTCCTGCTCAACGGCATGAACCGGCGGGAGATCGCCCGCTGGACCGCCGCGATGATCGCCTCGGGCGAGCGCATGGACTTCTCGTCGTTGTCCCGCCCGACGGCCGACAAGCACTCGACGGGCGGCGTCGGCGACAAGATCACGCTCCCGCTGGCCCCGCTGGTCGCCGCCTGCGGCGCGGCGGTCCCCCAGCTGTCGGGCCGTGGGCTCGGCCACACCGGCGGCACGCTGGACAAGCTGGAGTCGATCCCCGGCTGGCGCGCGCTGCTGTCGAACGAGGAGATGCTGCACGTCCTCGACACCACGGGCGCGGTGATCTGCGCGGCGGGCGACGGCCTGGCACCGGCGGACAAGAAGCTCTACGCGCTGCGGGACGTGACCGGCACGGTGGAGGCGATCCCCCTGATCGCCTCCTCCATCATGTCGAAGAAGATCGCCGAGGGCACCGGATCGCTGGTCCTGGACGTGAAGGTCGGCTCCGGCGCCTTCATGAAGACCCTCGAGGACGCCCGCGAGCTCGCCTCCACGATGGTGGGCCTGGGCACGGACCACGGGGTGAAGACGGTCGCCCTGCTCACGGACATGTCGACCCCGCTGGGCCTGACGGCGGGGAACGCGCTGGAGGTCCGCGAGTCGGTCGAGGTCCTCGCGGGCGGCGGTCCCGCGGACGTCGTGGACCTGACGATCGCCCTGGCGCGGGAGATGCTGGACGCGGCGGGCCTGAAGGACGCGGACCCGGCGAAGGCCCTGGCCGACGGCTCCGCGATGGATGTCTGGCGCCGCATGATCGCGGCCCAGGGCGGCGACCCGGACGCCCCGCTGCCCAGCTCCCGCGAGCAGCACGTGATCACGGCCCCGTCCTCGGGAGTCCTCAGCCGTCTGGACGCCTACGGCATCGGTGTCGCCGCCTGGCGCCTCGGCGCCGGCCGCGCCCGCAAGGAGGACCCGGTGCAGGCGGCGGCGGGCGTCGAGATGCACGCCAAGCCGGGCGACACGGTGACGGAGGGCCAGCCGCTGCTGACCCTGCACACGGACACCCCCGAGCGCTTCGCGTACGCGCTGGAGGCGATCGAGGGCGCGTACGACGTCGCGGCGCCGGGCACGGAGTTCGCGGCCGGGCCGGTCGTGCTGGAACGTATCGCCTGACCAGGCGTTCTCCTTTTCGGGTGAACGGGATCGGCGGACCGTCGCCGGTCCCGTTCACCATGTCTCCCGGTCGACCCGCCGGGCTCCGAACGGTCCGGCCGCCGCGCTCCACGGACAATCCGAGGGCGAGGTCCACCGCCCGTTGAGCACGCCGGGTTCGGTGGGCCGTCACGCTTCCCGCGCCTTTCCACGCCGTCATCAACGCCGGCGAGTCCCCGTCGACCGAAGCCTGTCGTGGGGACCGTGCCGGCGTCGACCGAAAGGCGCAGCCTTGCTGAGCCGACCTGATCCGAACGACAACAGGCGCCGTCGGCGCAGCCGCCCCGCGCGGATCCGGCGCCGATGAGTACCGGGCGCCCGGCCGGTCTACCGACCGTGGATGCCGAGACACCCGCCCTGTTCGTGGTGACCGGGCCCGTCACACGGGACGACGTGGCGCGGCTCGGCGAGGAGATGAGGGCGCTGATGAAGGACACCGGAGCCGCAGTCGTCGTGTGCGACGTCGCGGCGCTCAGGCCCGTCACACTGGCCTCGGTGGACGTACTGGCCAGGCTTCAGCTGGCCGCCCGCCGCGCCGGAGGCCGCATCCGGTTGCGCGACCCGGCCCCCGCGCTGCGTGCCCTACTCGCCCTCGTCGGCCTCCCCTTCGAGACGGAGGGGGACGTCGAACAGCGGGAACCAGCGCTTCGTGTCGAGGAAGAAGTGGAACCCGGTGAGCCGGCCGTCTGAGATCTCCAGCACCTGGACGGACCAGGCCGTGAAGCCGCCGGTGTCCGGGTCAGGCTTGTACTGGGCGAAGCCCGGCAGGCCGTTGACCGCGACCGGCACCAACCGGGAGCCCTCGCAGGCGGAGCCGAGCGTCGTCATGAAGCCGGTGATGTCGGAGGGGCCGCGCAGCCACAGGTCGAACGGCGGCATCGTCATCACCGCGTCCTCGTGCAGCAGGGCCGTCAGCGCCTCCATGTCGTACCCCTCGAATGCGGCCACATAGCGCTCGAGGAGCTTTTGCTGCTCGGGATCCAGAGGATCGGAGACGGCGGCGTCGGCACCCTCGCCGCCTCTCTCCGCCAGCGTGGCGCGGGCCCGCTGCAGCGCGCTGTTCACCGAGGGGACCGAGGTGCCGAGCAGCTCGGCGACCTCGCTCGCCTTCCAGGCCAGCACCTCGCGCAGGATGAGCACCGCGCGCTGCTTGGACGGCAGTTGCTGCAGGGCGGCCATGAATGCGAGCCGTACCGACTCCTTCGCCACCGCGGCCTCCTCCGGATCGGTCACCGCGGGCAGTACGCGGGTGTCCGGCACCGGCTCCAGCCAGGTGTGGTCCGGACGCGGGGCGAGGGCGGCCCGGGCGAGCGGTGTGGACTCGGTCAGGTCCATGGGGCGGGCGCGCTTGTTGCCCGCGCTCAGCATGTCCAGGCAGACGTTGGTCGCGATCCGGTACAGCCAGGAGCGCAGTGAGGAGCGGCCCTCGAACTTCGCGTGGCTCCGCCAGGCGCGGACCATCGTGTCCTGCACCGCGTCCTCCGCCTCGAAGGAGGAGCCGAGCATCCGGTAGCAGTAACCGGTCAGCTCGACCCGGTGCTTCTCCAGCAGGACGTCGAGGTCCTCCGCCGTCGCCGTGCCGTCACCCATGGTCCACCCACTCAGCGGCCGTTCCCGTCGCGCGTCGTCGCGCCCCAGCACTGCGGAAGCTACCGCAGCCCACTGACAACGACCCCCGGAGTGGGGAAAAGGGCAGGTGAGGACGGCTTCTGCGATCTTGCGTACGACCGCCGCCGCACCGCGCGCTACGCCACCCGGACCGCCGGACGGGCCGCCCTCGAACCGAACACGGTGATGGTCACGACGCCGAGCACCGCCAGCACGCCCATACCCGCGGTTCCGGCCCAGCCGCCCGTGTGGAAGGCCGTCGCGCCCAGCGTGCTGCCCGTGCTGGAGCCGATGTAGTAGGCCGACTGGTAGAGGGCGGAGGCCTGGGCCCGGCCCCGCTTCGCGGTGTGGCTGACAGCCGAGGACGCCACAGCGTGGCCCGTGAAGAAGCCCGCGGTGATCAGGACCAGGCCCAGCAGCACCAGGGGCAGGGTGGTCGCCAGGGACAGCAGCAGTCCCGCCGTCGTGGTGCCGGCCGCCAGGTACAGCGCCCCGCGGCGGCCCAGCCGGCCCACCAGCCGGCCGGCCGTCGAGGCCGTCACCGTACCGACCAGGTACACCAGGAAGATCGACCCGATGACGCCCTGGGGCAGGCCGAACGGCCGGTCCGTCAGGCGGTAGCCGATCACCGTGTAGACCCCGCCGAACACCGTCATGAACAGCGCGCCGATGGCGTAGAGCCGACGCAGCAGCGGATCGGCGAGGTGGTCGCGGACGGTGCCGGCCAGGACGCGCGGGTGCAGTGAGCCGGCCTTGAAGTGCTTCGGCTCCGGCAGCAGCAGCCGGAAGGCCAGCGCGCAGGCGACCGCGATCACACCGATCGTGCCGACGGCGACCCGCCAGCCCCACTCCTGCGCGACCCAGCCGGTGATCACCCGGCCGCTCATGCCCCCGACGCTGTTGCCGGCGACGAACAGGCCGATCGCCGTGATCAGGGCCTTGGGGGTGACCTCCTCGGCCAGGTACGCGGTTGCCGAGGCCGGCAGCCCGGCCAGCGCCGCACCCTGCACCGCGCGCAGTGCGATCAGCGTGCCGAGCGACGGGGCGAAGGGCACCAGCAGGCCGACCGTCACCGCGACCGCCAGTGACGCCGTCATCAGTGTGCGCCGTCCGAACCGCTCGGAGAGCGCGCTCATGGGCAGGACGAACAGCGCCAGTCCGCCCGTCGCGCCCGACACGGTCCAGCTCGCCGCGCTCGCCGTCACCCCGAAGTCGCGGGAGACGAGCGGCAGCAGGGCCTGCGTGGAGTAGAGGAGGGCGAAGGTCGCCACGCCGGCGAGGAAGAGGGCGAGACTCACCCGGCGGTAGCCCGGCCCGCCCGGGCGCATACGGGAGTCGGCGGTGACGGCGTCGGCGCCCACGACGGTGGACGCCCCGGTATCGGCAGCAGGCATGCCTCGAACGTACGGACCCGGGTCTTCATGCGTCCAATGCACAGAAACCCCATAATCGTTCCCATGGTGCATCAGCAGAGGTCAGCGACGGGCCTGTCATCATCCGGTGACACAAGTGACGCAGCAGACATCGTCACCCTGCTCGCGCCGCGCCTCGCGTACTTCGCGGGTGTCGCGCGGACCGAGCACGTCACACGGGCCGCGCAGGAGATGCAGGTCCCGCAGTCCACCCTGTCCCGCGCGCTGGTCCGGCTCGAACACGACCTGGGTGTCGAGCTGTTCGCCCGGCGCGGTCGCACGGTCTCGCTCTCCCCGGCCGGACGTACGTTCCTCGCATCCGTGGAGCGCGCCCTCGTGGAGATCGAGCGGGGCGCCGAGGAGGTGCGCGCGGACGCCGACCCCGCGACCGGCAAGGTCGCCTTCGGCTTTCTGCACACGATGGGCGCCGAGACCGTGCCCGGCCTGATCCACGCCTTCCGCGCCGGCCATCCGCGCGTCCGCTTCAGCCTCGTCCAGAACTACGGCGAGGCGATGCTCGAGAAGCTGCGCGCGGGGGAACTCGACCTCTGTCTCACCTCGCCGGTGCCGGACGCCCCCGACCTCGTCGCGCGCCGCCTCGACGAGCAGAAGCTGCGGCTGGTCGTCCCCGCCGACCACCGGCTCGCGGGCCGCCGGCGCATCCGGCTCGCCGAGGCCGCCGAGGAGACCTTCGTGACCCTCGAACCCGGTTACGGGCTGCGCCGCATGACCGACGACCTGTGCCGCGAGGCCGGGTTCACTCCGCGGGTCTCCTTCGAGGGCGAGGAGGCCGAGACGCTGCGCGGCCTGGTGGCGGCGGGGCTCGGCGTCGCGCTGCTGCCGCCGCCCGCCGTGCCCCGGCCCGGGGTCGTCGAACTCACCGTCACGGCACCGCGCGCGGTACGGGAGATCGGTGTCGCCTGGCTCGAGGGGCATGTCGACACACCGCCGGTGGCCGCGTTCAAGAGCTTCCTGCTGTCACGGAGAGGACAGCTCCTGCCCGACTGACCGGGCGAGCCGGCCGGGCCGGCCCGTGAGCGGCACACGGCCGCGCACGGCGCCCCTCACCGGCGCAGCGACCGCCCGAACCCGGCCGCCAGCGGCATCCTCAGACCCAGGGGAGGCGGAGCCGCCAGCGCATCCTGCACCGGGCGGGAGAAGGGCAGCCCGAACAGCGTGCCCATCACGAAGTCCTCGGCCAGCGCCTGCACTTCGGACCGGTACTGGTGCAACCCGTGGCCGTCCGCGTGCACTTCGAAGCGACAGACGTCGCGATTGGCCTTCTTGGCCCGCTCCGCCAGCCTGAACGACAGCTCCGGATCGGTGCGTTCGTCGTTGGTGCCGTGCACGATCAGCACCTGCCGCCCGGCGAGCTGCTTCACCGGTTCGGGCGACGCGGCCATGTCGTCCTCGGGCAGCCAAGGGGCCAGCGCGAGCACGGAGCCGACGGCGGTGTGCCCGGCGGCGTGCAGCGCCGCCCGGCCGCCCATGCCCACGCCGGCGAGGCAGACGGGCACGTCTCCGTGGCGTCGTACGATCTCGTCCGCGGCCCAGCCGGCGTCCTGCGACAGATGTGCCTCGCTGCCGTTCCAGCCCCGGTAGCGGTAGTGCACCACATGGATGACCAGTCCCTCGCCGCGGCCCGCGCGTGCCAGCCGGCGGCCGAGGGCGCGGACCGAGGCGGCGGCCATCAGGGGGGAGGGCCTGCGGGCGGAGATCTCGTCGCCTCCCGGGAGGAGCAGCACCGCTCCGTTCACCGTCGCCGGTTCCGGGCCGAGCGGTCTCCCCAGCCGGGCCGCGCGAACCGGCGTCGCTTGATCTGCCATGACAGAACAGTGTCAGAAGCAGCGGTGTACGAAACCCGTCCCGGTGGTCACCTTTGGGTATCGACGTATCGCCGTTCTTCGTGCTCTACGCGCGTAGGCGCTATGGTGCGGCAATGACGAGCCAGCACCAGAACACCCCGAGCTGGGATCAGATCCGCCGGGCTCCCAAGGTCCTGCTGCACGACCATCTCGACGGGGGCCTGCGCCCCGGGACGATCGTCGAACTCGCCCGGGACACGGGCTATGCGCACCTCCCCGAGACGGATCCGGACAAGCTCGGCGTGTGGTTCCGCGAGGCCGCCGACTCGGGTTCGCTGGAGCGGTACCTGGAGACCTTCTCGCACACCGTCGGGGTGATGCAGACCCGCGAGGCGCTGGTGCGGGTGGCCGCCGAGTGCGCCGAGGACCTCGCCGAGGACGGCGTCGTCTATGCGGAGGTGCGCTATGCGCCCGAGCAGCATCTGGAGGGCGGGCTCAGCCTCGAGGAGGTCGTCGAGGCCGTCAACGAGGGCTTCCGCCAGGGCGAGCGGCGGGCCAGGGACAACGGGCACCGCATCCGGATCGGCGCCCTGCTCACCGCCATGCGGCACGCGGCCCGTGCCCTGGAGATCGCCGAACTGGCGAACCGCTACCGGGATCTCGGTGTGGTCGGCTTCGACATCGCCGGTGCCGAGGCCGGTTACCCGCCCACCCGGCACCTGGACGCCTTCGAGTACCTCAAGCGCGAGAACAACCACTTCACCATCCATGCCGGAGAGGCCTTCGGGCTGCCGTCCATCTGGCAGGCGCTTCAGTGGTGCGGTGCCGACCGGCTCGGGCACGG
The DNA here is from genome assembly GCF_051553595.1 of Streptomyces sp. HUAS TT11. Classification (NCBI taxonomy): domain Bacteria; kingdom Bacillati; phylum Actinomycetota; class Actinomycetes; order Kitasatosporales; family Streptomycetaceae; genus Streptomyces; species Streptomyces sp. HUAS TT11. The sequence goes on along the minus strand of NZ_CP196184.1, from coordinate 3,743,835 downwards.
AGTGCGCATCATCGACGACATCCAGGTCCTCGACGACGGTTCGGTGAAGCTCGGGCGCCTCGCCTCGTACGTGCGCGACAAGCGCATCCCGCTCGAACTGTGCCCCAGCTCCAATCTGCAGACCGGTGCGGCCGACTCGTACACCGACCACCCCATCGGGCTGCTGCGGCGGCTGCACTTCCGTGCCACCGTGAACACGGACAACCGTCTGATGTCGGGGACGAGCATGAGCCGCGAATTCGACCATCTGGTCGAGGCATTCGGTTACACGCTCGAGGATCTTCAATGGTTCTCTGTCAATGCTATGAAGTCAGCATTCATTCCTTTCGATGAACGGCTGGCGATGATCAATGACGTCATCAAGCCGGGATACGCCGAATTGAAGTCCGAATGGCTGTTCCAGCAGACCGCTTCCACCAGCGGTTCTGCGGAGTCCGAGGACTGACGGGCTCGTTTTCGGGGCGGTCGGGAGTCATTTTCCCGGCCGCTTTCCGATGTTTGCGGATCGCCGATTCACGTGTTTACGGTTCTGGACCGCTCACATCTCCGTCAACGGACCAAGGACGCGTTCATCATGAAGCAGTCTGCTGCCAAGACCCTCGGTGTCGCCGCTCTCGGTGCCGCCTTCGCCGCCGCGGGCGCCGGTGTGGCGAGCGCCGCCCCGGCCACGCCCGATGTCACCGGGCCCGACACCGTCTCCCAGGCGCTGCCGGTGGGCGGTGTCGTCGGGATGGTGCCCGGCGCGGGTGAGGCCCTCGGACAGGGGCGGAGCGCGCTCGGCCGGGCGGTGAGCGCCGCGCAGCCGGCCGCCCACCAGGCCGTCTCCGGCGGTCCGGCGGCCCCGGTCACCGGGCTGCTCGGTGGCCTGCCGGTCAAGGGACTGCCCACCCACGGCCTGCCGCTGAACGGCATCCCGCTGGGCTGAGACGACGGGTTCGACGCACGCGAAGGGGCACCCCGACCAGGGGCGCCCCTTCGCGTGCATGCGGTGCCGGGGCACCGGCCGTCACCAGGCCGTGTGTGCGCCCGCCTTCTCCTCCGAGGGGAACAGGATCCACAGGGCTATGTAGAGCACGAACTGGGGGCCGGGCAGCAGGCACGACAGCACGAAGATCACGCGCATCGTGGTGGCGGAGGTGCCGAAGCGCCGTGCCAGCGCTGCGCACACTCCGCCGATCATCCGTCCGTGAGTGGGGCGGGCCAGGGCGGTCATGGTGGCTCCTTCGCGAACCATAGCCGGGAATCCGGTCCCGGCGGCTGCCGGGTCGGCCGATCGCGTCCGGGTCCCCGACGCCGTCCGTGCTTTCGGCGGTGAGGCTTCCTCGTCGCTTTCGATGTCCTTCACGCTACGGGGACGAACGGGGGCGAAGCGTCACTCTACGGAGCTATCCCGACCCTGGGAATCGTCGGGGTCCGCCCCTGGGACGGCTCCTCCCTCGGGTGGGCGGACCGGCGCCGGTGCTCGGCCAGACGACGGAGCCGGTACCGCGCCGCGGGGACGACCAGCAGGTGGGCGAGCGCCACCCCGACCGTGCCGAGCAGGATCGTGTCGATGTCCACGACCTGGCCGGGGACCCCGGTCTGCACCAGCTCGATGCCCAGGGAGATCAGACTGCCCGCGGCGACCGTCCGGGCCAGCGAGGCGAACGGCGAGACGTGGAGCCGGCCGCCCGCCATGGGCAGCAGTACCCCGAGCGGCGCGAGCAGCGCGAGCCCCTTCCCGATGCGCCGGGCGGCCTCCGGCCAGCCCAGCACGAGGTCGGCTCGAATGCCGGCGAACGGATGGAGGTTGGCGGGCCTCACCCAGGGCACGTCCAGCGGGCGCAGTGTGATCCAGGCGACGAGCACGAGATGTGCGACGAGGAGGACACCCCCTGCCACACGGATGCGGATCACGGCGCTGCCGCCGATCGAGCCTTGACGCTGCACGCCCCCCAAGACGCCACCTCCGGTGCCTCCGGTTCCGCGTCACGCCGCCGGGCATATGAACGGTTCCTCACACGATCCCCGTGCGAGGAAGCGGAGGGAGGACGCCGGCGCGGTCGCTCAGGGGGCGGTGACCTCGGTGGACGGCGGCTGCTTCTCGCCCGGGTGGGAACGCACGTCGGCCGTGCACTCGTAGCGGCGCAGCGGCTGGGCGTCGGATCCGCCGAGCACGACCGTCCCGTCGTCGGCGGCGGTGGCCTCGGAGTCGGCGAACGTGCACACGATCTGAGCCAGGGCGAAGGGGGTGAGGTCCTGCACACGGGTGCTCAGCCGGAAGGTGTCCTCCGGGTCCCTGCCGCGCGGCCCGCTCACCTTGACGCCCTCCGAGACGTCCGTCGTGTATCCCGCCTGCTTCTCCGCGGCGGACGGCTTCGCGGCGAGCTGGTCGAGCAGTCCCTGGGCCACCAGGACCCGCCGCTCGGCCTCGGCCGTGCCGTCCGGGATGCGTACCGAACGGTCCACCGTCACCAGTTGCGAGGCGCACAGCAGAAAGACCTGGACCGGGATGCCGTGGCCCGTCCGGTTGGACAGATCCTCGCCGGACAGCGCGCACGGCATCCGGGACGGCGCGGGGCCGAAGTCCGTCGGCACCTGGGTGGAGCGGATGCCGCAGCCGGCCAGCAGCGCGGCCAGCAGCGGAACGGCGAGCCAGGGGCGCACGCCACGTCTTCTCATCGGGCGTTCCCCTTTGTGCCGTTCCCGTTCCGCTTCTCCTCCTCGACCAGCGGCGACGCGTCGCGCGGCAGGCGCAGTGTGAACACCGCCCCGCCCTCGGGGGAGTTGGCGGCCGTGATCTCGCCGCCGTGGATGTGCGCGTTCTCCATGGCGATGGACAGGCCGAGGCCGCTGCCCTCGGAGCGCGGCCGTGAGGCGCTGGCCTTGTAGAAGCGGTCGAAGACGTGCGGCAGGACGTCCTCGGGGATGCCGGGACCGTGGTCGCGCACCTCGATGACGAGTTCTTCGCCCTCCTCGCGCACCGCGACCCGCACCGGCGAACCGCCGTGCTTGAGCGCGTTGCCGATCAGGTTCGCCAGGATCACGTCGAGGCGGCGCGGGTCGAGGCGGGCCATGATGCCGCGCTCGGCGTCCAGTTCGACGGCGTCCAGCCACGCGCGGGCGTCGATGCACGCGGTGATCTGGTCGGCGATGTCCACGTAGTCGAGCACCAGCCGCGCCGTGCCCGCGTCGAAGCGGGTGACCTCCATCAGGTTCTCGACGAGGTCGTTCAGCCGGCGGGTCTCGCTGACCACCAGTCGTACGGCCGGCTCGATCATCGGGTCGAGACCGCCCGTCCCGGCGTCCAGTTCCTCCTCCAGGACCTCGGTGACGGCCGTGATCGCGGTGAGGGGCGTGCGCAGTTCGTGGGACATGTCGGCGACGAAGCGGCGGGAGGCCTCCTCGCGGGAGCTCATGTCCGCGACCTTCTTCTCCAGCGACTCCGCGGCGCTGTTGAACGTCCGGGACAGCTCCGCCAGTTCGTCGGTGCCCGAGACGCGCAGCCGGGTGTCCAGCTGGCCCTCGCCGAGGCGCCGGGCCGCGATGCCGAGGCGGTGCACCGGCTTGAGCACCGTCGTGGCGGCCGCCTGCGCGAGCAGGGCCGAGCCGATGAGCGCGAGCCCGGTGGCGATGCCGAGCGACCAGGCGAGGGAGTTGAGGTCCTTGGCCTCCGGCTCCAGGGACTTGAGCATGTAGCCGGTCGGGCCGCCGCCGATCACCTTCGCGCCGCCCACCAGGTACGGTTTGCCGCCGTCGACGATCCGCTGCCAGTAGAGGTGGTAGGCGTGATGGCCCGGCGACGACACCGTCTGCTGCTTGTTCACCGCCTTCTGCAGGGACTTCGGCACGTCCTCCAGCGTGAAGGTGTCCAGGTCGGAGTTGCCGACGACGGTCCTGCCCTGCTCGTCGGTCGCGACCAGGAGCACGCTGAAGCGCTGGCTGCTGTTCGCCATCTGTCCGGCGGTGTGCTGCAGTTCGTCCTGTGTCGGATGCACCGGCAGTGAACTCGCCCGGTTCTGCATCTCCTGCTGGAAGTCGCGCAGCACCGCGTCCTGGGTGCGGGTGAGGACGGCCTCGCGGTTGAGCCAGTACGCGATGGCGGACGCCGACACGGCGGCGGTCAGCGCCACAAGCCCGAAGACGACGACCAGCCGCAGCCTGAGGCTCGTGAAGCGGATGCGTGACTGTACGGTCCTGCGTGCCGCGGACCAGCCGCGGCGTCCCCCCTGTGGATCCGTCACTGAGGGGCGTCCAGCCGGTAGCCGACGCCACGGACCGTACGGATCAGCGTGGGGGACGACGGGACGTCCTCGACCTTGGCACGCAGCCGCTGCACGCAGGCGTCGACGAGCCGGGAGTCGCCCAGGTAGTCGTGCTCCCACACCAGCCGGAGCAACTGCTGGCGGGACAGCGCCTGGCCGGGCCGACGGCTCAGCTCCAGCAGCAGCCGCAGCTCGGTCGGGGTCAGCTGGAGGTCCTCGCCGTTCTTGGTGACCGTCATCGCCGACCGGTCGATGACGACATTGCCGAACGTCGCCGAGTCGCTGGACTCGCGCTCGCCGCGGCGCAGCACGGCCCGGATCCGGGCGTCGAGCACCCGGCCCTGCACGGGCTTGACGACGTAGTCGTCCGCGCCGGACTCGAGGCCCACCACGACGTCGATGTCGTCGCTGCGCGCGGTCAGCAGGATGATCGGCAGCTGATCGGTGCGCCGGATGCGCCGGCACACCTCGAACCCGTCGATGCCGGGCAGCATCACGTCCAGCACGATCAGGTCCGGCCGCTGTTCGCGCAGCAGTTTGAGACCGTCCTCTCCGGTGGCAGCGGTGGCCACACGGTGTCCCTGGCGCGTCAAAGAGAGCTCCAGGGCCGTTCGGATGGCGTCGTCGTCCTCGATCAGCAACAGGGAAGGCACGGGGGCCATTCTGGCCCATGCCGTGGCCGTCTTTCGACCGTTGGAGCGCTCCCGCTCGTCTTGTACCCCGGGGCGCCGACCGCGGCGCGGTTGCGTAGCCGCGCGACTCTCCTCCGTGTTCGTGCCGAGGTGTCGCTGCGCACCGCCCCTGTGACAGGTCTGTGACAGTCGGCGGACACGGCGATGAAGTGGGCCGGGCAGGCTTTTCGACACAAGCAAGGCCGCACGGATGACCGGGGACTCCACGACGGGGGGGCGCGAGATGGACACGCTGCACAGCACCAGCACGGGCGCAGTTGTCACGCGTCTGCACGATGTCATCCGGAACACCGAGAAGTCCGGTGCCGTGAGCGGGCGGGGGTGCGCTCGCGGCACCGGGCGTCAGCACACCGGTTACATCACGGTGGTTGACGCACGCACGGGGGAAGCGCACGGGGGAACCGCGTACGGGGAGGCCTCGGGGGAGGGTCGTTCGGCGACGGAAGCGGAGTTCACCGCCTATGTCGAGGAGCGCCGCGCCTCCCTGTACGCAACCGCCTACCACCTGACCGGTGACCGCTTCGAGGCCGAGGACCTGCTGCAGAGCGCGCTGTTCTCGACATACCGGGCCTGGGACCGGATCAGCGACAAGGCCGCAGTGGGGGGCTATCTGCGGCGGACGATGACCAACCTGCACATCAGCGCGTGGCGCCGCCGCAAGCTGAACGAGTACCCGACCGAGGAGTTGCCGGAGACCGCCGGTGACACGGACGCGATGCGCGGCACCGAACTGCGCGCCGTCCTGTGGCAGGCGCTGGCCCGACTGCCCGAACTCCAGCGCACCATGCTGGTCCTGCGCTACTACGAGGGCCGCACGGACCCGGAGATCGCGGAGATCCTCGACATCAGTGTCGGCACGGTGAAGTCGAGCATCTGGCGGTCGCTCCGCCGGCTGCGCGAGGACGAGGTCCTCAGCTTCGGCCGTGACGAGGAGGAGTCCTTCGGGGAGCTAGTCGCCTGAGGGATCAGGGGCTCGGGGGAGCCCCGCAGGGGGGAACACGGGGGAGCGGTGCCGGGGGACCGCTGGGGGGAACAACGGGGTCACGGGGGACCACGGGGGAAGTTCCACCACGGGGGAAGCACGGGGGGGGAGCGGGACTGGAGGGCCGGGGGGTCCGTCCAGTCCCGTTTTTCTTTACGGCGCGTCAGGCGGCCGTGCGCAGCGATGCGCGGCGTCCCGCGGCCGCGGCGGCCAGCCGGCTCAGTGCCTCGTCCCGGCCGCAGGCGTGGGCGCCGAGGTCGGTCTGGCGGGCGACGATCGACCGTTCCGCCCGCATGAGCCGCCAGCCGCGACGCAGCAGGAACGGGACCGACTTGCGGCCCTCCTTGAGGTCGCGCACGAAGCGGCGGCGGAACGTGGTGACGGATCCGCGGGTCAGGCACAGCGCGTCGGCGAGGAGGCCGAGTTCCCTGCACCGCTCCACGACCTCGGCGGCGAAGACTCCCTCGGCGACGAAGACCGGCGTGCGGTCGATGTGCAGTGTCTCCTCGCCCGTGCGCGCGCTGAGCGCGATGTCGTACACCGGGATCGTCGTACGGCCCGTGGCGCACAGTTCGGCGATGGCCGCGATCGCGACGTCCGCGTCCCAGGAGCGGGGGTGGTCCCAGTCGATGTCCGAACTCCCCTCCACCAGGGGCAGCGTCGGGTCGTCGCCCTCCTTGTAGAAGTCGTCGAGCCGCAGCACGGGGAGCCCGGAGAGGGCGGCGACGAGGGACTTGCCGGAACCGGAGGGGCCGCAGAGCAGCACGACGCGGGCGGGGGCCGGGGGATGAGGACTCACGAGACACCAGTCTGACGCATTGCGTCCACCTGGCCGACCCCGCGGGTCGACGTTTGGAGCACAGATCACACCTCAACTACCCTGTGTGCCGACATGATTACCTTGAGCACGGAGAAGGTGGCAGCAGCCATGGCACGACACGCTTCCCCCAGGAACCCCACCGTCCGGCGGACTCTCGTCGCCCTGGCGACCACGGGCGCCGCACTGGCGGCGGGTGCGGCCACGGCGTCGGCGGACTCCGCTCCGGTCCTGGGCGGGGTGGCCGCGCGGCCCGCGTCGCTCGGGCACACCGACCCGCAGGCGGCGCTGTCGGCGCTGACCGGGACCGTGGGGCACGCGACGGGTCCGGTCGCGGGCCTCAAGCCCAACCCGCTGGCGGGTACGGGAGTCGACCCGCTCGACAACGGAGTCGCCACCCAGGTCGCCGATTTCGCGCCGCTGTCCTCACAGGCTCTGACCCGGCCGGTGGCGCAGGCGCCGTCGCTGGGCGGTGTGCCGCTGCTCGGGCAGGTGCTCGGCGCGGTGCACTGAGCGGTCGTGCGCGGTCCGGACGACGCAGAGCCGCGTTTCCCCGAGGCGGCGGGGAAGCGCGGCTCTGCGGTTGTCGGGCGTCAGTACGACGAACCGGACGCGCCCAGCGACCCCGTGGGGTGCCAGACCGTCTTCGTCTCCAGGAAGGCCGTCAGCCGCTCGGTGCCCGGGGTCGCCGAGTAATCCACAGGCTGTGGACGAAGAACGCGCTTCAGGTTGTCCGCCGCGGCGATCTCCAGCTCCTTCGCCAGCACCTCGTCGGCGCCGGCCAGATCGATCGCGTTGACGTCCTGGTGGGCGGCGAGCGGGGCCGCGATCTCCGCCGTACGGCCGGAGAGGACGTTGACGACTCCGCCCGGCAGGTCGGAGGTGGCCAGGACCTCCCCGAGGGAGAGAGCCGGGAGCGGGGACTTCTCGCTCGCGATCACCACCGCCGTGTTGCCGGTCGCGATCACGGGGGCGATCACCGAGACCAGTCCCAGGAACGAGGAGTCCTGCGGGGCGAGGACCACGACCACCCCCGTGGGCTCGGGGGAGGAGAGGTTGAAGAACGGGCCCGCCACCGGGTTGCCGCCGCCGACCACCTGGGCGATCTTGTCGGTCCAGCCCGCGTACCAGACCCAGCGGTCGATCGCCGCGTCGACGACCGCGGCGGCCTTGGCCTTCGACAGGCCCTCGGCGTCGGCGACCTCGCGTACGAACTGGTCCTTGCGGCCCTCCAGCATCTCCGCGACGCGGTACAGGATCTGGCCGCGGTTGTACGCCGTCGCGCCCGACCAGCCGCCGAACGCCTTGCGTGCGGCGACCACCGCGTCACGGGCGTCCTTGCGGGAGGACTGCGGTGCGTTCGCCAGCCAGTTGCCCTTGGAGTCCGCCACCTCGTACACCCGGCCGCTCTCGGAACGCGGGAACTTCCCGCCGACGTACAGCTTGTAGGTCTTGAAGACCGAGAGCCGCTCGAACTTCTCGGACTTCTCGCTCTTCTCGGACTTCTCAGACATCGAGGTACGCCTCCAGGCCGTGGCGACCGCCCTCGCGGCCGAAGCCCGACTCCTTGTAACCGCCGAACGGCGATGTCGGGTCGAACTTGTTGAACGTGTTGGACCAGACGACACCGGCGCGCAGCTTGTTCGCGACGGCCAGGATCCGGGAGCCCTTCTCCGTCCAGATACCGGCGGAGAGGCCGTACTGGGTGTTGTTGGCCTTGGCCACGGCCTCTTCCGGCGTGCGGAAGGTGAGGACGGACAGCACCGGGCCGAAGATCTCGTCGCGGGCGATGGTGTGCGCCTGGGTGACGTTCGTGAAGAGCGTCGGAGCGAACCAGTAGCCGGAGGAGGGGAGTGCGCACGCGGGGGACCAGCGCTCGGCGCCCTCCGCCTCACCCTGCTCGGCGAGCGCGGTGATCCGGGCCAGCTGCTCGGCGGAGTTGATCGCGCCGATGTCGGTGTTCTTGTCCAGCGGGTCGCCGAGCCGCAGGGTCGACAGCCGGCGCTTCAGGGACTCCAGCAGCTCGTCCTGGATCGACTCCTGGACCAGAAGGCGGGAGCCCGCGCAGCAGACCTGGCCCTGGTTGAAGAAGATGCCCGTCACGATGCCCTCGACGGCCTGGTCCACGGGTGCGTCGTCGAAGACGATGTTGGCACCCTTGCCGCCCAGTTCGAGGGTGAGCTTCTTGCGGGTGCCCGCGACCGTACGCGCGATCTCCTTGCCGACGGCCGTGGATCCGGTGAAGGCGACCTTGTTCACGTCGGGGTGCGCGACGAGCGCGGCGCCCGCGTCGCCGTATCCCGGAAGGATGTTGACGACGCCCTTGGGCAGGCCCGCCTGGCGGCAGATGTCCGCGAAGAACAGGGCCGACAGGGGGGTGGTCTCCGCGGGCTTCAGCACGACCGTGTTGCCCGTCGCCAGCGCCGGGGCGATCTTCCACGCCAGCATCAGCAGGGGGAAGTTCCAGGGGATGACCTGCCCGGCGACGCCCAGCGGCCGCGGATCGGAGCCGAAGCCCGCGTGGCCGAGCTTGTCGGCCCATCCGGCGTAGTAGAAGAAGTGCGCGGCGACCAGGGGCAGGTCCGCGTCGCGCGTCTCCTTGATCGGCTTGCCGTTGTCCAGCGTCTCGAGGACCGCGAGCTCACGGCTGCGCTCCTGGATGATGCGGGCGATACGGAAGAGGTACTTGGCGCGCTCGGAGCCGGGCAGCGCCGACCACTTCTCGAAGGCCTTGCGGGCGGCCCTGACCGCGCGGTCCACGTCCGCCTCGCCCGCCTGGGCGACCTCGGAGAGGACCTCCTCGGTGGACGGGCTGACGGTCTTGAAGACCTTGCCGTCGGCCGCCTCCGTGAACTCGCCGTCGATGAACAGGCCGTACGAGGGCGCGATGTCGACGACCGCGCGGGACTCGGGTGCGGGTGCGTATTCGAAAGCCATGGAGGATCAGTCCACCGTCACGTAGTCGGGACCGGAGTAGCGGCCGGTGGCCAGCTTCTGGCGCTGCATCAGCAGGTCGTTCAGGAGGGAGGAGGCGCCGAAGCGGAACCAGTGGTTGTCCAGCCAGTCCTCGCCGGCCGTCTCGTTGACCAGGACCAGGAACTTGACGGCGTCCTTCGAGGTGCGGATGCCGCCGGCCGGCTTCACGCCGACCTGCACGCCGGTCTGCGCGCGGAAGTCGCGGACGGCCTCCAGCATCAGGAGGGTGTTCGCGGGCGTGGCGTTCACCGCCACCTTGCCCGTCGAGGTCTTGATGAAGTCGGCCCCGGCCAGCATGCCGAGCCAGCTCGCCCGACGGATGTTGTCGTACGTCGACAGCTCGCCGGTCTCGAAGATGACCTTCAGCCGGGCGGAGGTCCCGCAGGCCTCCTTCACGGCGACGATCTCGTCGTACACCTTCAGGTACCTGCCCGCGAGGAACGCCCCGCGATCGATGACCATGTCGATCTCGTCCGCACCCGCCGCCACGGCCTCGCGCACGTCGGCCAGTTTCACCTCGAGCGCGGCGCGGCCGGCCGGGAAGGCGGTGGCGACGGACGCGACCTTCACGCCGGACCCCGCGACGGCCTCCTTCGCGACGGCCACCATGTCGGGGTAGACGCAGACGGCCGCGGTCGTGGGGGCCGTGCGGTCCGTCGGATCGGGGTGGACCGCCTTGGCGCCGAGCGCCCGGACCTTGCCCGGGGTGTCCGCGCCTTCCAGCGTCGTCAGGTCGACCATCGAGATGGCGAGGTCGATGGCGTACGCCTTCGCGGTGGTCTTGATGGAACGGGTGCCGAGCGAGGCGGCGCGCGCCTCCAGGCCGACCGCGTCGACGCCGGGCAGCCCGTGCAGGAACCGGCGCAGCGTGCTGTCGGACGCGGTGACGTCCGCCGGAGCGGTGGGGGTACCACCCTGCTCGCGCGGGGCCGAGAGCTTGGGGGAGGGTGCAGAGGTGGGCATGGTCACCAGCCGAGCATATCTACGCGCGTAGCGGCTGTACAGCCCCCGGAGGTCCCGGATACGGACCGGACACGGGCCCGCATCATGTCGTGCCGCGCCCAGGACCGGCTGGGGGGTACGGGGGGACCGTCGGGCAGAATCGGTTTCATGACGACCCCGGAACACCAACCGCCCGCGCCGGACCACTCGGCACCCGAGTCCCGGGACCGCGTCTACCGGTCGCCTGCCGGCATCGCGGCCGGTGTGCTGCTGCTCGCCATCGCGCTCTGGCTCGGCATCGACGCACTGGTCTCGGCCCACGGCCGCACACCCTGGCTGGCACTGGCCGCGTTGATCCTGGTGCTGCCGACGTTCGCCGCCTTCACCGTGCGCCCGGCCGTCTTCGCGAACGACGAGCGGCTGCGCATCCGCAACCCGCTCCGGGTGATCGTGCTGCCCTGGGGCTCGGTGGCGTCGCTCCAGTCCGGCTACTCGAACGAGGTCGTCGACACGTCCGGTACCAAGTTCCAGCTGTGGGCGATTCCCGTCTCACTGCGCGCCCGCAAGAAGGCGGCGCGGCAGCAGAGCATGGCCGCCGCGCGTGCGGCCGCCGCGGCATCGGGCGGCCGTTCGCGCGGGCGGTCCGCCGTCCCGGACAAGCCCACCCGCGCCCAGACCGACCAGGTCATGGACGAACTGAGGGAACTGCTCGATACCCATGGGGCGTCCGAGCGTGCCCAGGGGGAACCGAGCGTCCGCTGGGCGTACGAGATCATCGGCCCGGCGGTGGCCGGTGCGGTCCTGCTGGCGGTCCTGCTGGCGATCGGCTGACGGCGTCCGCTGCCGGGTGCGTGTCCGGGCCCGGACGGCGAGGCCGCGGGCGCCCGGGGGGGCGCCGATGGGTGGTGGTCCACGGGGAACCCACGGTCGGGTGGCCGTGGGTTTTTCGCGTTCCGGGCCGTGTTCATGAGGTGGCCATGGCCGTCCGGGTGCTCCGGTACGAGCAACGGCCGAGGGCCGGCACCTGCGCGGCGGGCCCGGGCCGGAAGGGCTCCCGCGCCGGGCGGGCGACGGATGACGGTCGCCGCCGGTGCGGGCGGGATGTGCCGAGGGCCGGCGCCGCGGTGCTGCTCGGCGGTGGGCGGGGCCGTGGGCGCCGCGGGTGGTGGTCGGGCTGCGGTCCGGGGAGCCCATGGCTGGGTGGCCGTGGGATCTCCGCGTTCCGGGTCGCGTTCACGGGCTGGCCGTGCCCGGCCGGGCGCTCCGGTGTGAGGATCGGCGTGGCTTCGCCGCCGGTGTGGGCGGGATGTGCCGAGGGCCGGCGCCGCGGTGCTGCTCGGCGGTGGGCGGGGTCGTGGGTGCCGCGGGTGGTGGTCGGGCTGCGGTCCGGGGAGCCCATGGCTGGGTGGCCGTGGGTTTTTCGCGTTCCGGGTCGTGTCCACGGGGTGCCCGTGCCCGGCCGGGCGCTCCGGTGTGAGGATCGGCGTGGCTTCGCCGCCGGTGTGGGCGGGATGTGCCGGGGGCCGGTGCCGGACGGCGGTGGGCGGGGCCGTGGCCGCCGCGGGTGGTGGTCGGGCGGCGGTCCGGCGAACTCATGGCTGGGTGGCCGTGGGTTTTTCGCGCCCCGGGTCGCGTTCACGGGGTGCCCCCCGTCGCGGCGGGACATGCCGAGGGCCGGCACCCGGGTGCCGGCCCTCGGTCGGAGGGGCTCCCGCGCCGGACGGCGCGGGAGCCGATTCACAGCGGTCGCACGACGGTCAGTGGTGCGAGCCCGGCACGACCTGGACGGTTTTCGAGGTCGTGATCGGCGCGAGCGAGCTCTCGTCGGTGTAGGGACGCATCGAGTCGTTCGTCACCGTTATGGTCACCGAGCCGCGGCGCAGGCCCGTCAGCGTCCGGGTCCGCGGGTCGAAGATCGCGACCTTGCCCTTGTGGCGGGCCGCTTCGACGGCCTCCTTCCCGCTGCCGATCGCCAGGTCGGACGAGCCGCTCCAGTCGACCGACATCGGGTACCGCAGCGGCACCGTACGCGTGCCCGCCGACACCCCCTGCGGCTGCACGATGCTGCCCGAGAGCTGCGCCGTCCCGCCGATCTCGAGGGAGTCCGGGGTGTTGAGCGTGATGGACTGCGCGAAGGCGTGCACATCGGCCTCGACCCACTGCTGCTTCGCGGTCCGCCGGGAGTCGACCGACCAGTCGACCCACCCGGTGAAACCGCCGCGGTCGGGCGTGCCGTACGGGTCCTTGCCCGACGACGGCAGCACCATGTACGGCACGCCCTCGAGCCGGTGCACGTCGGCGATCTGGGCGTGGGAGCCGACCATCGCGGCGCCCTTGCCCGTGGAGTTACGGAAGTCCGTGAGCATGTGCTCCACGAGCGCGGCCTCGTCGCGGTCGCCGAGCCGGCTGGACTTCGCGTCGCCGGGGTCGTCCACCGGGTGGTGGGCGAACACCATGACATTGCTGACGGACCGGTCCTTCTCGGCGTCGGCGAGGGCCTGCTGCAGCATCGGGAGCTGGTCCCATGCCGTGCCGCGCAGCGACCCGAGGGAGCTGGCGAGCAGGATGAACCGGGTGCCCTTGTGGTCGAACGTCCGGTACGGCCTGCCGAACTCGTTGGTGAAGTTCGTCAGGTCCGACTGGACGTTGTCGAGGCCGTAGGACTCGTGGTTGCCCGGCACGTAGTAGCACGGGACGGAGCCGGCCTTCGGGTCCGGAGTGCTGTCCTCCGCCGGTTCCTGGCCGACACCGATGAGGTCGCACCCGGCGTCGGTGAGCACCTTGCGGGCCAGCGTGAGGTCCTGCGGCAGACCGCGGTCGGTGATGTCGCCGTTCAGGACGATCAGGTCCGGACGGGTCGTGCGGATCCGCTGGACGGCGGCCGTCGCGACCTGGGTGAGCGCCGGGTTGTCGGCCGTGAACTGTACGTCCGACAGGGTGGCGAACCGCCATGTGCCGCGGCCGTCGGGCAGCGAGCCGTCGTCGGAGACGAGCGGGTCGGGCCGCAGGTCGGGACGGGCGGGCAGGTCGATCGACGTCGGGACGTCGGCCTCGATGCGGTCGAGGACGAACGTACCCGCCTTCTGCTGGGCGACGTTGGTGTTGATGCCCTGGAAGCCCGAGATCGAGATCGGGAAGGCCGTGTTCGCCGGCAGTGCGAACGTCGCGTACTGCCAGTCGCTGCCCGCCGTCAGGGCGGTGCCGTAGACGCCGCCGCTCTTGCCGGCCGCGTCGACATAGCCCAGGTAGGTCAGACCGCTGGGCACGCTGATGCTCGACTTGATCCGCACCCGTACGCGCAGCGGCTGGCCGGGCACCGGGACGCGCTGGGCCGACGACGCCGCCGCGATGCCCACGTTGCGCATCGCGTCGAAGTCGATCCGCAGGCCGTCGGGGTCCGCCGAGAACTGCGTGGCCGCGGTGCTGTTGTTGCGCCAGCGGGCGAGCACGTCGTCGTCGAAGTCGTAGACGGTCCTGGTCTGCACGCCGACCGTGATGGGCAGCTTCACCGACCTGCCGCCGGCCGAGACCGTGAGGATCGTGCCCGCGGCGGTGAGGGGAGTGATCTTCAGCTTGCCGTTCACGGACTTGATGTCGACGACGCCGTGGTCGTAGTCGAGCGAGAGGTCCCGCGGGTCGAGCGGAGCCGTGTAGCCCTCGGCGTCGCGGCCGGTCACGGAGACGGTGACAGCGTTGTCGGGTGTCGCGTCGGCGATCGACAGCCGCTGCGACGACAGCTCCACGCCGTCGACCGGACCGAGGACGGTGACCTTCTCGTGCGCCTTCTTCGGACCCACGTGTGCGTCGACCGTGATCGTGCCGTCGGCCTCGGCCGGGGCCCTGAGGGTGCCGGCCTCGACCGGCGCGCCGTGCGCGGACCACCGTACGGACCTCGGGTCGACCGTCACCGGCGTCTCGTGGTTGTCGACGCCCTGCGCGACGAGCGCGCGGTGCATCCCGGGGAAGACCTTCACACTCCCGTCGGCCGCCGCCGCACCCGGTGCGGGCTTGACGAGGAGACGGTGCAGTCGGCCGTCCCCCTTGGCGACGAACACACCCACGCCGTTCGGGTCGTTGCGCTCGTGGCCGTCGGAGGGCACATTGCGGACGGTCGCGGTGTCCTCGCCGAGCGCGCGGGCGACCATGGTGGTCGAGCCGCCGCCGTCGAGGTTGACCGCGGTCTCCACGCCCATCGCGGCGAGGTCGCGCGCCTCCTTGTCGATCCCGACGCCGCCCTTGCCGGTGCCACCCGGACCGTCCCAGGTGGCGAGCACGAGCGTCTTGCCGCCGTTCTTGAAGCCGAGTGCGGTGCGCGGGGCGATCGAGGTGTCGAGCCCCTTGACGACCTGCCCGCCGGTGACGATGGTGCCGCCGTGGCCGAGTGCGAACTTCATGGTCCTGGCCGCGTTGTCGGCGAGCTGGTAGTCGAGCTTCACCGGGTCGCCGGGCTGCAGCGCGCGGATCGCGGTCGCCGCGGCGCCGCGCCCGACGAGCACGAAGCCGTCGTCCGGGATCGTCCCCGACCCCGCGGGACCGGTCGGCGTGACCGACACGACCGAGCCGTTCCGGACGAGGACCTCGGCGATCTGGTCGTCGGCCACACCCGTCAGGCCGCGGTTGCGGCTGTAGTCGCCCCACGCGGACGTGAACGCGATCAGGCCGTCCGCGGGGACCCCGCCGCCGTTCGCGGCGTTGATGGACAGCACCTTGTGGTCCGCGACCGGGAAGTGGGCGGTCGCGTCGACCGTGAGGTCCACGAGCTGGGCGATGCCGTTCTTGCTGACACCGACGTGCTGGCGGCCGCCGATGTCGGCGGACTTGACCAGCTTGCCGTCCTGGACCTCACCGCCGAGCGCCGCGTTGGAGTTGCCGATGTCGAAGAACTCGCCGTTGACGCCCGCGACGGCGCCGGCCGTGCCGGCGGCCTCGCTGAGCGGCCCGCCGGATGCGACCGGTCCGGAGGTCAGCAGATCCGTGCCGACCGCGCGGTCGGACAGGTCCACGGTCAGATACTGCGCGTCGTACCAGCCCTTCTGGTCGAGCGCCTTCACATGCTGGAGGTCGATCCCCGGACCGATCTTCTCGTCCGTGTTGACCAGGGGAATTCCGCCGGTGACCGGCGCGGGTCGACCGCCGTCCGCGTATGCGACGGCGGGTGCGGCCGCCAGTGCGGTCGCCGTGGCGAGCACCACCAACAGGGGTCTCGCGCGCAGATGGTTCACGACCATCAACTTCATTGCAACCTCGGATCAGGAGGAGGAAGCCGGAGACAACGCCTCCGCTGCGCCCGCTTCTCACGGGCGCCCGCCCGATTACAGGGATCGACCAAAGAATGTGGATGACACCGTCACGAGCGCGTCATGAACCCTGGCTGTGGAGCTGCGGCGGGCGGCCGGTCTCCGGACACGTTCGCCGGGCCTGACAGCAAGGTGATGCGGCGTCAGGAACGGCGGAGCCGGTGCGCGTCAACGGCGCGCGGCCTTCGATCGCGGCAACTCGGGGATCCTGTACGGGTGTCCGTGCCGGCCGCACCGCGGGCACGGCCGCCGTCGGTCGGCCGAACGGCCCGACCGCGCCCGAGAGCAGCCGAGTTGCCGCTCTCCCGCCGGACGTGTCACGAAGCGGGGCCGCTCGGGAGTGAGAGGCGGCGAGCCGCCGCGGCACCGCTCATGACACCTCGTGTGCACGGGGATCCGGTACGCGATCGTCCCTCGTCCCAGGGCACGATGCGGTCGTCATGTCCTTCCCGCGGCATGAGGCCGGGTCCGCCCTCATTTGGCAACGTTGTCCGGCCAAGTGCAGCGAGCGCTTTCTCTTTGCCTTTCCTAGGGGTTTCCTAGGGACCACTTTGGTGTGAAGTGCGCTGCTTGCGGACGGATTCCCCTGTCAGGGCTCACCTGCGGCTCAGTAGATTGCTGGTGCCGCCCCGCAAGGCCGTACCTGCGTTTTTTACTCTTCGATGGGCGGCGGGGGTGGGGACATGGGGCAGTCCGGGGGAGCGGCGCGATCCGCCGCGCCCGTACTGGGAATGAGATGCCTGACGGACCTCGACGAGGAGGGCCGGTACGGCTGGCGGCTGGTGGCGTCCAACGGTCGCCCGGTCGCCGTCTCGGCGGGATCGTACGACACGCATGCGCGCTGTCGCGCCGCCTTCGTCCGGCTGTGTGAACGGCATGCCGGCATCGCCGGGGGGATCCAGCACAGCGCCGAGGGCGGGGGCTGGGTGTGGGTGCTCTGGGAGGCCTCGGGCCGTCATCTGGCCCGCTCGGCTCGCATGTACGAACGTCATGCCACATGCCGTTCCTCGTACGAGCGCTTCCGGGCGATGGTTCCCGAACTGGCCGCGGTCGGGCCGGAGTTATGGGGGGAGACCTGAGCGTGGTCCGGGCGAATTGGTTGGCATGCCCACGTAAACCATAAAGGGACGCGCCGCTGCCCGCCGACCCCGGTCCTCCGGACCGCTCGGTGGAGGCGGCGCTGCGCTGCGGCGGCCCCGGGTGGACCTTCGGCGCCCTCCCCGTCGTGCACGGCCGGGGCACACGAGGGATCCTCGCCCGCACGGAATATGGGCGGCTTTTTCGCGGCGAGTCGGGTCGGCATGCGACCGGGCCCGCCGGCTTTTTGCGTGACCGGGTCCCGGAAAGGCCGTGGCATCGCCGTGAGAACCGTGCCCGGAAAACGCGAACGGCACGCCGCAGCAGAATTCGGTGCGGCGTGCCCACGATAATCGTCACCCGCGCATGTATCCCGGGACGTGTTCTTCCGCAGAGCGGATTCATCGCGAATTCGCTCGCCGGGAACCTCTTACTCGCCCCTTCGGGTGACCCCGTGCGGGTGCGGCGCCGGACAGCCCGCGCGGGTGCCCGGCGCCGCTTGTTCGGGACTCAGCGCACGTCGACGAAGTCGGCCGCGGAGACCGCGGCCGCGGTGTCGGCCGTGCCGGCGTAGACCCAGCGGTAGGAGCCGTCGGACGCAGCGCGGACGGTGGTGGAGACGGTGCCGTTCGTGGTGGTGCGGACGGTCTTGACGGTGGTGTAGTTGTGGCAGCCCTCGGCGCGGAACTGCAGCTGGACGGGCCGGCCCGCCTCGGCGGCGGTGTACGCGCCGGTCGCCCAGTCGGCGTGCTGCACGCCGCCCTTGACGGTGAGGGTCTTGCCCCGCTTCACCGGCTCGGGGGTGGCGTCGACGGTCACCTGGGTGTCGCGCTGCACGGGGAAGGTGGCCGCGTTGTCCAGGCCCACCCCGTCGTTGTCGAGAGAGATCGCGTAGGCGCTGAGGCTCCAGGTGCCGGCCAGCGAGTCGTCGGCCGGGGCGATCCCGGGCTTGAGAGTGAACGTCAGGGTGCAGGTGGTGGTGGTGTCGGTGGTGGGCCCGCAGGCCGCCGACGAGGGCACCGTGGCGTCCTGGTCGGCGTACGAGCCGTGGTACAGGGTGGCGTCGATCTGCTGGAGGCCGGCCGGGTCCGTCGCGGTGACCTCGACGGTGACGACTCTTTCGGTCGTGCCGACGACGACGGGCCGCCCGTCGTTGACGACCACGCTGGTGATGTCGGTGTCGCCGAACCTCTCGTCCGCGTGAGCGGCTGGGACGGCGAGGGCGGACAGGGCCAGGACGCCGGACGCAGCGGCGACGGCTGAACTGATACGCATGCGAATTCCCCAAGGTGAGTGCCACGGCCCGCCGATCTCCCCGCGGCGGGCCCGAATGACGTGTGCAGCGTAGTCATTCTGTGGAGATTTCGGAACGCTTTCTTCAAGAGAATGGAGTGAGCTGCGGATTCACCCTCCAAGGAAACAATGCCGAATATCCGGTGTTTCGATTTTTCGGGAAACCGAAGGAGAAATTCGATCCGAATTTCAGTCGACTCGGCGGCCACGGACCCGTACCGCGCCCGAGGGCGCCGCGCCCCGCGTCCGTGCGGCCGAGACCGCGTGCCCGGTGTGTGTCCGGGGAGCCCCTCCGTCGGTCCAGCCCGGGCGTCCGGGACCGTAGTGAGCCCGGCCCGTCCGGCCGGCCGGCAAGAGGTGTGGGTTCACCGAGCCGCGCATGCGCCCGCTGAGTGAACGCGGGGCAACTTCCGCGCGAACCATGCCCTGCACACCCAACCGGAGTGACCACGCATCACTCTCGCCTCTTTACCCTGCGTGTGCTGCGTAAGCGCGCAACTGCGAACAACACATGCAACGTTTCCCGATATGAGGCAACAGGGGTGGGGATGGCAGCACCGAAGGGGGGCGCGGCCGTACGTGGCACGCGCTGCCACATGGACACCGACACCGACGGGTCCTGCTCCTGGCGGCTCACCGCGTCGAACGGGCGGGTGATCGCCGTGTCCGCCAGGCCGTACGCGGACCACGGCGAGTGTCGTGCCGGATTAGAGCAACTGTGCGCTGACATAGAGGAGTTACAGGGGGAGCTGCACCACTCGTCCGACGGCGCCGGCTGGGCCTGGCGGCTCCGCGACCGCAGTGGCGGGGTCGTGGCCGTGTCCCCGCGGCCCTATGAGCGGCACTCGACGTGCCAGACGGCGTACGACCGGTTCCGGTTGCTCCTCGCCGAAGTGGGATCGGGACGGACGACCCTGTGGGACGACGCAGAGTGACGCGGGATCACTACGTGTACGTCACCGGAAGTTGCCCCTAGGGGGCATCTCGTTCACATTCGTGTGCGGTGGTGTCCAACCCGCCCCAGAAGCCTCGTGGCACGTGACGATGCGAATATCTGAGCGGCCGGAGGCGCCGGCGGCCGAGCCTCCGAGACGTCTGTACCCGGACCCGGGCCTGACCGACCGCGCGTTCCGGGGCGTGCTGCGCGGCGGCGGTGCCTTCGTGCTCGCGATCATGCTGCTCGTCGGCGGCTTTCTGACGTACCGGGCCTGGCAGGCGCTGTCGGTCGCGAAGTGGGGCTTCATCACCACCGAGACCTGGGAGCCCGACGGGGGCAGGTTCGGTATCGCGGCCGTACTCGTCGGCACGATCCTCATCGCGCTCGTCGCCATCGTCTTCGCGGTGCCGATGGCGCTCGGCGCCGCGCTCTACATATCCGAGTACGCCCCCCCGACGATCCGCCAGACCCTCATCAGCGTCGTGGACCTGATGGCCGCCGTGCCGTCGGTGGTCTACGGCCTGTGGGGCCTGTTCTTCTTCCAGGGGCACGTGGTCACGCTGTCACGCTGGATCTCCACGTACTTCGGCTGGATACCGATCTTCGAGGTCGACGGCGCCGATCCACGGGACCCGCTCGCCACCGCCACCGTCTTCACCTCCTCCACCTTCATCGCCGGCATGGTCGTGTCCCTGATGGTCGCGCCGATCATCTGCTCGGTGGTGCGGGAGGTGTTCTCCCAGGCTCCGGTCGGCGAGCGGGAGGGCGCCTACGCGCTCGGCGCGAACCGCTGGGGCATGATCCGCAGCGTCGTTCTGCCCTTCGGCAAGGGCGGCGTGATCGGCGGCACCATGCTGGGCCTGGGCCGGGCGCTGGGCGAGACCATCGCCGTGTACCTGATCATCTCGCCGGTCTTCGTGATCCAGCCGCACATCCTGCAGAACGGCACCAGCTCGGTCTCCTCGCTGATCGCCCTGCGCTACGGCGAGGCGAGCGAGATGGGCATGTCGGCGCTGATGGCCGCGGGCCTCGCGCTGTTCCTGATGACCCTCGTCGTCAACTTCGTCGCGTCGTCGATCGTCGCCCGCAGCCGTTCCGGCGCGGCGAGTGACTCCTGAGGAGACCGAGCCGGATGACCGTCACCACCGCACAGAGCCCGCCCGGCGACCAGGGGCCGCAGACGAGTCCCGCGGCGTCGGCGAAACCGCCAGTACCGGCCACGACCCTGCCCGGCCGCAGCCGGCCGCGCACCGAATCACGCCGCAACCTGGCCACGCTGCGCGCCACCGACGTCTACGCGATGCTCGGCGCCGCCGCCGCGTCGCTCTGCATCACCTGGCTGCTGTTCGACCGGATGCTGCCCTTCAACGGCGCGCTGGGCTTCGTCGTCATCGCCTACGTCCTCTTCCTCGGCCTGTACGCGCTGCTGGTCTCCTTCGACGAGGACGGGCCGGCGGTACGAGACCGGGTGGCCGCCGCCGTCGTCCAGAGCCTCGGCCTGGTGATGCTGGCCGTGCTGGCGTTCGTGGTCGTCTACACGCTCTACGAGGGCCGCGACGCGCTGCCGCACCTGAACTTCTACACCGAATCGATGGCCGACGCCGGCCCGATCGAGCCGCTCAGCGTCGGTGGCATCCTGCACGCGATCGTCGGCACGCTGTGGCAGATCTCCATCGCCCTGGTGATCTGCATCCCGGCCGGGCTGGTCTGCGCGGTCTTCCTGAACGAAGTCCCGGGCGCCTTCAGCCGGTTCGTCCGCACCATCGTGGAGGCGATGACGGCGCTGCCGTCCATCGTGGCCGGCCTGTTCATCTACGCGACCTTCATCCTGGCGCTGGGCTTCGAGCGCTCCGGGCTCGCCGCCGCGCTCGCGATCTCCGTGATGATGCTGCCGATCATCATCCGCGCGTCGGACGTGGTGATCCGGCTGGTCCCCGGCACCCTGCGCGAGGCGTCGTACGCGCTCGGCACCTCTCGATGGCGCACGGTGTGGCACGTGGTGCTGCCCACCTCCCGTTCCGGTCTCACGACGGCGATCATCCTGGGCACGGCCCGCGGTGTCGGCGAGACCTCGCCGGTCCTGCTGACCGCCGGTTACACGGCGGAGCTCAACGCCGATCCGCTGCACGACCCGATGGTGTCGCTGCCGCTGGCGGCCTTCGAACTCGTCAAGTCCCCCGAACCCACCTACATCGCACGCGGCTTCGGCACCGCGGCGGTGCTTCTCGTGCTGGTGCTCGTCCTGTTCGTGATGGCCCGCGTCCTCGGCGGCCGCGGACCGGGTCAGCTGACCAGGCGTCAGGAACACCGCCGGGTCCGGGCCTCCCGCCATGACGCCAAGCGCTTCGAGGCGTACGCCTCCGCCGACCAGTCGTCAGAAAGACCCGCACCGACGAGGAGCACCCCGTGATACCCGCACCTGTCCGACGTCCGCGCGCCACGCGCGTGTACCAGGCGCTGGCGCTGTTCGTCGCCGCGGTCTGCGCGCTGCTGGCCGTCCACCCGCCGAACGCCTTCGCGGAGAGCTACACGAAGATCAGCGGCTCCGGCTCGACCTGGAGCGCCAACGCCATCGAGCAGTGGCGGCGCAACGTCCGCCAGCAGGGCATGACCGTGAACTACGCGTCGGTCGGCTCCTCGGTAGGCCGTCAGCAGTTCAAGAACGGCACCTCCGACTTCGGTGTGTCCGAGATCCCCTACGGCCTCAACGACCTCGGTCAGCAGGATCCTCCGCCCACCCGGAAGTACGCCTACATGCCGATCGTGGCCGGCGGTACGTCGTTCATGTACAACCTGAAGATCGGCGGCAGGCAGGTCACCAACCTCCGGTTGTCCGGTGACGTCCTCACCAGGATCTTCACCGGCAAGCTGACGATGTGGAACGCGCCGGAGATCAAGGCGGACAACCCCAAGCTGGCCCTGCCGGCCCGCCGGATCGTCCCGGTCGTCCGCTCCGACGGCTCCGGTACGACCGCACAGTTCACGCTGTGGATGTCCAAGCGGTACGGCTCCCTGTGGAACGACTACTGCCGCCGGGCCGGCAAGCAGACGCCGTGCGGCCTCACGTCGTACTTCCCCGTGATCCCCGGCGCGGGCTTCGTCGCCCAGTCCAGCTCCCTCGGCGTCGCGGGCTACACGAAGCAGTCCCAGGCCGAGGGCGCCATCACCTACGTCGAGTACTCGTACGCCAGGAACGCGGGCTTCCCGGTGGCCAAGGTCCTCAACCAGGCCGGCTACTACGTCGAGCCCACCGCCTCCAGCGTGGCGGTCGCCCTCACCAAGGCCCAGATCAACAACAACCCGCTCTCCGCGAACTACCTGACCCAGAACCTTGACAACGTCTACACCTTCGGGGACCGGCGCACCTATCCCCTCTCCAGCTACAGCTACATGATCATCCCCACCAAGGAGGAGAACGGCTTCACCAAGGCCAAGGGGAAGACGCTGAGCGCGTTCAACAACTACTTCCTCTGCGACGGCCAGCAGCAGGCCGACCGGCTCGGCTACTCGCCGCTGCCGAAGAACCTGGTGGAAGCCGCGATGGCGCAGACGCGGAAGATCCCCGGTGCCGACGCGACCAGGATCGATGTCAACAAGTGCAACAACCCGACGTTCTCCGGCGGACGGAACCCGCTGATCCAGAACGCCCCCTACCCGCAGGCGTGCGACAAGAAGGGCCCGGACCAGTGCGCGACCGGCACGGGCGGCAACAAGAACACCACGCCGGTCAGCAACGGCAGCTCCGGCGGTTCCGGCTCGAACGGCGGTTCCGGCTCGAAGGGCGGCTCCGGTTCGGGCGGCGGCTCGGGTACGGGGGCGTCCGGCGGCTCCGGCTCGGGCGGTTCCGGTGCGGGGGCGTCGGGCGGCGCGACGAGCGGCTCCGGCAGCGGTACGGCGGGAACCGGCGGGGCGGGCGGGACCGGCGGCGGAAGCGTCGTCGACCCCGACACCGGCGAGGTGATCAGCGGCGACCAGGCCGCCGGTGACACCTCCGTCGCCGCCGGCCCGGTCTCCCTGGGCGCGGACGACTCCCTCGGCCTGCGCACCGCCTTGATGGCGCTGTCGGCCGCGCTGCTGGTCGGCGTTGTTGTCGGACCACCGGTCGTCGCGCGTGTGATGGCGGGCCGGACGCGTCGCAAGGGCGGTGCGGCATGACACAGGCACTGAGGCGTCCCCGACCGCGGATTCTCATCGCCATGAGTTGTCTGCTGGCCGCGCTCGTGGTGGCGCTGCTGCCGGTGCCGCCGGCCACGACGCCCGCCGTGGCGGCGGACAGCGGGGCCGAGGACTCGGCGGTGACGAAGTCGGGGACGAAGGGGCCGTACGACGACTTCTCCAGGCTGAAGGTGACCGTCCACCAGACGAAGAACCTGCACTCGCAGGGTGTGCGAGTGAGCTGGGAGGGCGGGGCGCCGACCCTGCCGAGCACCGCGTTCAACGTCAACTACCTCCAGATCATGCAGTGCTGGGGAGACGATCCGTCCGGTCCCGACCGGGAGCAGTGTGCTTTTGGAGCGGGGACCACCGATGGCGCCGGCAGCGGCCGGACCGTTGTGTACGGGCCGGCCGACTCCGGCAACCCGGCGGCGGTGGACCCGGCGGAGGACCCCGGGGCGACATTCATCCCGTTCCGGCCCGCCAACGGTGAGCCGTCCACCACGTCCTCCGTCGACTACACCTACTTCGGTCCTCTGGACACCAACGAGCAGAAAGCCGTGCGGACCTTCGCAGGCGGCACGGGTGAAACCGAGTTCGAGGTGCAGGACGGGATCCAGGCGGACCATCTCGGCTGCGGGCTGAACACGGCGCCGGCCGGCCGGACCCCGGTCGCGCGTTCGTGCTGGCTGGTCGTCGTGCCGCGCGGCGACCACTACGCGAACGGCACGAAGGACACCAACCCCGACAGCGATCCGCTCCGGACCTCGCCGCTGTCCACGACGAACTGGGCCCAGCGGATCGTCTTTCGGCTGGACTTCCAGCTGGTCGACAGTTTCTGCCCGCAGGGCCAGCCCGAGCGGGCCGTACCCGGCTCCGAACTCGCGGACGACGCCGTCTCGTTGTGGGCGCCGAAGCTGTGCACGTCCACCGGGAACAACTTCAGCTTCGTGCGCGGTCCGGAGGACTCCGCCAGGAACGAGGTGTTGAGCGCGACGGAGGACACGCCCGCGATGGGCGTCACCGTCGATCCGGTGGCTCAGCCGGGAGACGGGCCACGTGTGGTCCATGCGCCGGTGGCCGTGTCGGGGCTCGCGATCGGGTTCTTCGTCGAAGGAGCGAGCGGTGAGCTGCACGACATGAAACTGACGCCGAGGCTCGTGGCCAAGATGCTCACCCATTCCTATGTGCGAGACGTTCCCTGGGCGGACAAGTGCGACCCTCCTCCGTGCTCGCCCGGTGAGCCGGCCCCACCCGAGCATCTCAGGGGAAATCCGCTGTACTACACCCAGGATCCGGAGTTCTTGAAGCTCAATCCGGAATTCACCGACATCGGCCGCGACGAACAACGTAGGCCGATGAGTCTCATGGTCCCGCAGGGAAATTCCGACACCTCGCGGGTGCTCTGGAACTGGCTTCGGTCCGACAAGGAGGCCAGGGACTTTCTGTCCGGGACGCCGGACCCCTATGGAATGCGGGTCAATCGTTATTTCCAGGACGTGGATCCGGTGGGGAACACCGACCTGAACGAATTCTCCAAGCCGGACCCGACGACAGCGCCCGGCTGGCAAGTGGATTTCAAGAATCCACTCGATTACACGATCCTTGACCTGGACCCGTACACGGCCGATCTGCATGACGGGGCCCTGAAGACCCGCAGGGGCAACGACGGGCAGACCCCCTGGTACCAGCTCGCGGACGGCACAGCTCCGGCCAGGCTCGTCAACAGAGCTCCCTCGCCGGGCGACCGTACGGTGATCGCGATCACCGACACCGCGTCGGCGGAGCGTTACGGCCTCCAGGTCGCGGCCCTGCGCAACGCGGACGGAAAGTTCGTGAAGCCCTCGGTCGACACACTTCGGGCGGGTGTCGACGACATGCGGCCGTGGGCGGACGACTCCGCCGTGCTCAAGCCCGATCCGGGACGGGCCAAGGGCCAGGCGTACCCGCTGACCGTGGTGAGCTACGCCGCGGCCTCGGTGGACCAGGCCCCGAAGGATCGCAAGGCGTACGCGGACTTCATGAGGTACGCCGCTGGACCGGGCCAGACGCAGGGCCGGGCGGCGGGCCAACTTCCCCCCGGTTATGCACCGTTGCCGGAAAGGCTGCGCATGCAGGCCGAAGTCGCGGCCGACGATCTCGAGAAGGGCGGCTCCGGGAGCGATCCGTCGTCCGACGGCCCGAACGCGCAGGGCTCGGGGGGAGCCGCCGCAGGAGCGGGCATCGGTGGGACCTCGTCCGGCGCGAGCAGTGGGGGAGGGGCGGCGGGTGGAGCGGCCGCAGGCGGGAGTGGCGGCGGCGAAACCAGCGCGCCGGCGTCGGAGGCAGCCGCTCCGAACGGCTCGGCCTCTCCTTCGTCGGGGCCGCAGCAGAATATCGCCCAAGCCAGGCAGGGAATCACGCAGGGAGAGGTTCTCGGCATCATTCGATGGGTCCTGCTCGGCGTGCTTTTTGTGGCTGGAGCGGCAGGACTCGCAGGTCCGGCAATGCTTCACTATGCGCAACGCCGGACTCCCTAGGAGACACCTAAGAAGCCTCCCCGTAACCTTTCCATCGCAGGGAATTGGTTGGCTACCGTACGTAATTCTGGAAATGTAAGCGGTGGCCGGCCGACGGGTCGGCAGTGCGAAAATCCGGATTCAGCTTGAACGTCCAGTCTTCGAAAATCCAGAAACCAAGGGGTTCAGAAGTGAACGTCAAGTCTTACGCCAAGGTCGGTGCCGCTGTCGGCGCCGCGGTTCTCGGTCTCGGCATCCTGACCACCCCGGCTTCGGCCGACCCGTCCTCGCTGACCGACTACCGCACCCTGGCCGCGGTCGGCTCGGACACCACGCAGTACGTCATGAACGGCCTGGCCAACGGCACCGACGTCGTCGTCGGCACCGGCGGCAACAAGATCGTCGCGTCGTGGAACGCCGTCGGTGGCCTCGGTGACCCGTACAAGACCAAGCCCACGCCCGCGACGTCGACGGAGTGCCAGTACACCCGCGCCAACACCAACGGCTCCAGCAACGGCATCGCCCGGCTGTCCGAGGACATCACCAACGGCGGCACCACCTGCATCGACTTCGCCCGCTCCTCGCGCGGTCCGAAGGCCTCCGTGCCCGGCACCGACCTCACCTACGTCCCGTTCGCCCGGGACGCGGTGACCTACGCCACCGACCTGAACAGCACCGTGCCGGCGAACCTGACGAAGGCGCAGCTGGCCAGCATCTACACGAACTGCACCTACACGGACGCCACGGGTACGCACACGGTGGCGCCGCTGCTGCCGCAGGCCGGCTCGGGCACCCGGCAGTACTGGCTGGACTCCATCGGTGTCACCGCGCCGGGCGCGTGCGTCAACGACACCGTCCAGGAGCACGACGGCACGGCGATCACCGCCGCCAACCAGCTGATGCCGTACTCGGTCGCGCAGTGGATCGCCCAGGGCAAGGGCATCGCGGAGGTCCCGAACCGTCGCGGTGAGTCCTTCCTGCGCAAGATCGAAGGCCAGTCCCCCACCGCCGGCTCGGGCTCCTCGCTCGCCCTCAACCCGACCTTCATCTTCTCCCGGGACGTCTACAACGTCGTCCAGACGTCCCGGCTGAACGAGGCCGCGATCTCCGAGGCGCTCTCGGACATCTGCGCGGCGAGCAACACCATCAAGACCTACGGGTTCGGCACGATCTCCAACTGCAACGCGCGCACGCTCACGGGCGGCCTGAACTCGTGATCGTCGACTGATCCCGCGTGACGGCCGGGCACCTTCCAGGTGCCCGGCCCCACGTGCTGTCTCCGTATCCATCCATCGAAGTCCCCCGGGGGCCATCGCAATGAGAGTGCTACACCCGTTCCGAAGAGCGGCCGCCATAGTGGCGGCCTGCGCCGTGCTCGCCCTGAGCGTCGTCGCCCTGGTGGCGTCGCAGTCCCAGCCCGCCCGGGCGGCTTCAGTCGGTGAGTTCACCCTGACGCCCGGCAGCGGCAAGCTGACCGACCCGCAGCCCTTCTCGGGCTCCCTGGAGATCCCGGGCAAGTGCCCTGACGGCGGCGAACCCGATCTCAACTGGAACAGCGTTCTCACCATGATCGTGGTGAGGGCCGACGGCACCGAGGCGAGGGTGCAGGAAGGCATCACCAACCAGGCGCCCTACACCGAAGCGACCTCGACGGTGTCGCTGGCCGCGGCGGACAACCCGGATGTGGTGTTCCAGAGTCTGTCGAGCGTCATCACGGGCAACGGAACGTACGAGTTGCGCGTACGGTGCGTGGACAATTTCTCCTGGAGTCCTGCTCCGGAGACGGTCGCGCCGGGCGATCCCTACTGGTCCCAGAAGATCACCGTCACCGGCGACGACTGGGTGGTCGGGGAGGGTGCGAAGGCCACGAACGCCGCACTGATCGCCTCTCCCCCCAATGTCGAGCAGGACCAGGAGGTGACGCTCACCGCGACGATCACGCCGGCGGAGGCGGCCGGCACCGTGACGTTCCTGGACGGCGAGACAAGGCTGGGCGAGGCCCCCGTCGCCGAGGGGAAGGCCGAGTTCAAGACGACGACGCTGCCCCTGGGGGTCCACGACGTCGTCGCTCGGTTCACCCCGACGGACGCCACCAAGTTCGTGCCCTCTGCATCCGAACCTTTCACGGTGCGGGTGCGGCCGGCGCAGTTCGAGATGCTGGACGACTCGGGCAAGCGACTGCCCGGCACCCCCGAACTGCAGCGCGGCCAGACGGTGAAGCTCATCATCCGCAGGTGCGAGCCGAACACGGCGTTCACCCTCGCCATGGATCGGAACGACGGCACCTTCCCCGGCGCCACGTCCGACGCGGACGGAACCGCGACCTGGCCTGAACTCACCGTTCCGGACGACGCGGTCGAAGGCATCAGCGCGTGGAAGATCAGCCCGGTGTGCCCAGGCGCTGCCGAGAGCAACCTGGACGCAGTGCCGTTCACGGTGCCCGCTCCGCCCTCCGAGTCCCCGAGCGGCGACCCGTCGGACGATCCCTCCGGCGACCCGTCGGACGACCCCGGCGGCGAGCCGAGCGACGATCCCTCGGGCGACACGTCCGGCACCACATCCGGGTCGACCGGCGGCGATTCCACCACCGGCGGTGACTCCACCTCCGGCGGCACGTCCACCTCCGGCGGCACGTCGACCTCCGGCGGCACGTCGACCTCCGGCGGCGCCTCGACCTCCGGCGGCCTCGCCTCCACCGGTGGCCAGATCGCGCTGTTCTCCGGCATCGGCGCCGTCGTCCTGACCGGGGCGGGCATCGCCCTCGTGCGGTACGGCCGGCGCAACGGGCTGCTGACCTTCGGCGAGCCCCGCTCGTAACGGCAGACGGAGCACGGGCGGCGGGCCCCCACCCCGCCGTCCGCGCCTTCCGTTTCTCCACTCGACACCTCTCCACAGGAGCGCTTCCCGTGACCGTGCTGACCCCGCCCCCGCCGGCCGTGGCGCCGCCGGCGCCGGAGCCCTCACCCGAGCCCCAGCCCGAGTCCAGCTCGAGGGCGCCGCGGGCGGAACGCGCCGGTTTCGCGTTCACCGGAGCCGCGCTGTGCCTGCTGGCTGCGCTGATGCTCGGCTTCGCCGCCAACCTCACGATCGTCGGCCACCTCCAGCACTCCCGCGACCAGCAGACCGCGTACGACGAGTTCCGCCGCCAACTCGCCCTCGGTATCGCGCCGGTGGGCCAGCAGACGTACGACGGCAAGATGCTGGAGCCGGGCGCGCCCGTCGCCCTGCTGCGCATCCCGGCCCTGGGCCTGAAGGAGGTCGTCGGGGAGGGCACGACCTCGGGTGTGCTGATGTCCGGTCCGGGCCACCGCCGGGACACCCCGCTGCCCGGGCAGGCCGGCACCAGCGTGATCATGGGCCGCCAGTGGGGGTACGGCAGCCCGTTCAACGCCCTGCACAAGATGCCCGTCGGTACGGAGATCCGGCTGACGACCGGTCAGGGCACGGCCACGTACAAGGTCACCGCCATTCGCCACAAGGGCGACCCGCTGCCTCCCGCCCTGAAGGAGAACGAGGGCCGGCTCACGCTCATCACCGCCGAGGGCAGCCCCTACACCCCCTCCGGCACCCTGCGCGTCGACGCGACCCTGACCGGTGACGTACAGCCCGCCCCGCCGCGCCCGCTCGCTCTCGGCTGGATCGACGACTCCGAGCAGGCCCTGGGCACCGAGGACGCGGCCTGGCTGTCGGTGTTCCTCTGGTCCCAGGGACTGCTCCTGGCCGCCCTGCTCTCCATGGCCGCGTACCGCGCGTGGGGCCGATGGCAGACCTGGATCGTCGGCGCACCCGTCCTGGCCGCCTTCGGCCTCGCCGTCTCCGGGGCCGCCGCCCGACTGCTGCCCAACCTGCTCTGACCGACGAGGAGTCCAGCCATCATGTCCGACACCACCGACACGACCGACACACTCGTCGACGAAATCCTCGACCCGACACGGAAGGTGAAGGCGATACGGGCCGAACGGCCCGGCGGAGCCGTCGCGGGCGGCGACCCGGCCACGCTGGAGGCCGACTCCATCTCCGCCTGGTTCGGTGACCACAAGGTCCTCGAGGCCGTCTCGCTCACCATGCCCGCCCGCAGGGTGACCGCGCTCATCGGTCCGTCCGGCTGCGGCAAGTCCACCTTCCTGCGGATCCTCAACCGCATGCACGAACTGGTCGGCTCCGCATCCCTCGCGGGCCGGGTGCTGCTCGACGGCGACGACATCTACGACCGGGGCCGCCGCATCACCCACGCCCGCCGCCAGATCGGCATGGTCTTCCAGAAGCCCAACCCCTTCCCGGCGATGTCGATCTACGACAACGTCACCGCCGGACTGAAGATGAGTGGTGTCAAGGCCGGACGTGACCAGAAGGACCGACTGGTCGAGGAGTGCCTGACCAAGGCGGGCCTGTGGAAGGAGGTCCGCGACCGCCTCCGGCAGCCCGGCGGCGCGCTCTCCGGCGGCCAGCAGCAGCGCCTGTGCATCGCGCGTTCGCTGGCCGTACGGCCCAGGGTCCTGCTCATGGACGAGCCCTGCTCGGCCCTCGACCCGACCTCGACCCGGCGCATCGAGGAGACGATCCACGAGCTGTCCGAAGAGGTCACCATCGTGATCGTCACCCACAACATGCAGCAGGCGGCCCGGGTCTCCGACCAGTGCGCGTTCTTCCTCGCGGAGCAGGGCACCCCGGGCGTGATCGTCGAACACGGGCCCACGGACGCGATGTTCAACAGTCCGCAGGACCAGCGCACGACGGACTACGTGAACGGCCGGTTCGGATGACGGCGTTCGCCCCGCGGATCTAGAACGCCCGCATCGGGGCCGGGCATCGGCGGGTGCCCGGCCCCGATGCGCGGCCCGTGTCCGTCCCGCACCCGTCCTTCGGGCCGATCGATCGGAACAACCCCTCCCACCGGTCCATGAAGGGATGTGTCCGATGACCGGCAACCTCCGTACCCACCCGGCCCGGTCCGTCGGTGCGCAGGCTCGTGCCGCGGCACGCGGACAGCCGTGTCGCCGGGCGGCGGGCGTGGCCCTCCTGGGGGTCGTCGCGTCCGTCGCCCTGGTGGGATGCGCCGTCCCCGGGACGGCCGGGAAGCCCTTGGCGAGCCCGTCTGCGCCCACCCCGGTCTCACGCCCCGAGCAGGAGGCCGAGGGCGCTGCCGGCCCGCGGATCCCGGCCACGGCCCAGGCCCAGACGGCACCCGGCGGAGCGCAGGCGGCCCGCCCCGAACCCACAGCGACGGCACCCGCCGGCGGCCCCGCCCCTGAGACCGCACCGACCTCGGGCAAGCCCACCGCGTCACCGAAGGCGAAGCTCCCGGCCCCGACGCGTACGGCACCCCCGTCCGGCTCGCCGCGCCCCCTCACCACGCCCGCCGAGCCGCCGCCGGAGCCGTCGGAGGCCTCCCGCGCAACCCCGTACGGCCTGCGCAGCCGCGACGGTTCGACCACCCTGCACGTCGGCTCCTGGTCGGCCCGGGTCGTACGGGGCGGGCAGCAGACGGTGGACGCCTGCCGCGACGCGGTGCAGTGGGAGGGGCCCGAGCTCGGGACCGAGGACGGCTACGCGCTGCGTACCGCCGTGATCGTCGGTCACGACTACTGCGGATTCGCGCAGTTCGCCAGGCTGCCGGTGGGCACGACCGTCACCGCCACGACGCCGCGCGGCACGTTCACGTACCGCGTGTACGCCCGCCACGTCGCGCCCGGCCGCGGCACCCCGTCCCACGGCCTGTACTGGGGCGACCTCACCCTCCAGTCCTGCGTCGGCTCCGACACGGGCTTCAGCTACCTCGTGCGGGAGTGACACGGCCGACGGGCAACCGCGATGTTCACCTCCGCTTCGCCCCGCGGAGTCGGCCAGGCGCCCCGGCCCCGGCGCCCGCTGGCTAGCGTCGGCCGCAACCGGAGCTGATCCCTCGAACCCCGTGCGCCCCCGACGCCCCGCCCGGCACCGCCCTGCCCCCCGAGCAGCCGCTGCCCCACCGGCACTGATGTCCCGTACCGGCCGACTGTCAGGAGAGTCCTCATGTCCCGTCCGCTCACAAGACCGTTCCATACCGTGAGCGCACGGCTGCGTTCCCGCCGCGGCCTGCGCGGTACCGCCGCCGTCGCGGTGGCCACGGTCACGACGGTCCTGCTCACCGGCTCCCAGGCCCCGGGATTCGTCGACGCGTCCCGGCACGACGACGGCATGAGCGTCCCCGGCGGATTCGTCCCCGCCGACACCCCGCTCCCGGAGGTCCCCTCGCAGGGCGACGACTCGTACCACGTCGAACTGCCGCCTCTACAGCGCGCATCGGCGGGCGGGAAGCTCTGGGACGACGCGGCCGCCCACCCCTCCACGCAGCGGGTCGCGGCCGAGTCCGGGCTGCCGGCGAGCGTCTACGCCGCCTACCGGAACGCCGAGACGTCGATCGGGCGCAGTGATCCGCGCTGCCGTCTGCGCTGGCAACTGCTCGCCGCGATCGGCAAGGTCGAGTCGGGACAGGCCGGCGGCGGTGCCGTCGACGCCGACGGGGACACCCTCACCCGGATCACGGGGCCCGCACTCGACGGCAACGGCTTCGCCCTGATCCTCGACAGCGAGGGCGGCGTGTGGGACGGCGACCCGGTCTACGACCGCGCTGTGGGCCCCATGCAGTTCCTGCCGTCCACCTGGAAGACCTGGGGCGCGGACGGCAACGGCGACGGCACCGCGAACCCCAACAACATCTACGATGCCGCCCTGGCCGCGGGCCACTACCTGTGCGCCGGCGAGCGCGACCTCGGCACCGCGGCGGGCCTGGAGCGCGGGATCCTCAGCTACAACTACTCGCGCGACTACCTCAACCTGGTCCTCGGCTGGATGGAGTTCTACCTCCGCGGCGTGCACACCGTCCCCGACGGCAGGGGCGTCGTTCCGCGCAGCCCCGGTGCGGGCAGCGACACCCCGGCCACCCGGCCGGTGGGCGGAGCGGCACGGGGGAGCGCGGGAGCGGGTGGCGAGAACGGCTCTGCCGGCGGCCCCGCGCACGACGCCGGTGCCACGCCGTCGCCGGCCGGGCCCACCCGGTCGCCCTCCCCGTCACCGTCCGTGAGCGCAAGCCCCTCGGCGACCGCGGAACCGACCCCCGGGCCCACGCCCACCGAAAGCCCCACCGCGACCCCTGTCGAGACCCCGGCCGCAACTCCCACCGACGGGGGAACCACCCCCGGCGACCCGGCGACCACCCCGGACCCGGACCCGGAGCCGTCGGCCGACGACCCGGCGTGCCCCGGCGCGACGGCCTCGCCCACGCCCACCGAGACCCCTGAGGCCACCCCGTCCGGCACCGAGTGCCCGGCTCCCGAGGAGACGCCGGCGGACGGGACCACCGCCACACCGGCCGGCTGAGCGGCACGGGGCAGGCTGAGGGCCGGACACGGAGCGCCCCGTCGGGCGAACCGTGTCCGGTCCGGGTGCCCACGCAGGGGGGGTAGCGGGGCACACGGCGTCGACGGCTCCCACTGGGGGGTTCGGGGAAGTGCCGACGCCGTTCTCATGGTGGGGCAGGACACGTCGTGCAGGGCGACCGAGGTGCCTTCGCCGCGCCAACTCCCGGTGAACTGGGGTGGTTCGTCCGCCCGGGGGTGCGCCGGAGCGCATCGGGAGCACGGAGCCGCCGCAGTGCGGCGGACTGGGGTGCGCGCCCCCCTGCACCGCGTGCCGTGCGGCAGGCGCCCGCCCGGGGGACCGGAGGCCGTCGGTGGCGGGCGCCTCACGTCCGCGGTTTCAGATCCCCGCGGCCGCCGCGAGATCCCGCTTGACGGCACCGAGGAGTTCCACGGCCCTGGCGCGCGCCGCGCCGAGCTCCGCACGGGAGCCGACCGGCACGACGACCTCCAGATAGCACTTGAGCTTCGGCTCGGTGCCGCTCGGCCGGACGACGACCCGGGCACCGTCGAGGGTGTACCGCAACCCGTCGGTCGGCGGGAGCGTCGCCGTGCCCCGCGTCAGGTCCTCGGCCGCCGTCACCGGCAGACCGCCGAGCCGCACCGGCGGCTGCTCGCGCAGGCGCCGCATCGCGTCCGCGATGACCGACAGGTCCTCGACCCGGGCCGAGAGCTGGTCCGTGGCGTGCACGCCGTGCTCCACGGCAAGGTCGTCGAGGAGGTCGAGGAGCGTGCGGCCCTCCTCCTTCAGCACCGAGGCCAGCTCGGTGACCAGGAGCGCGGCGGTGATGCCGTCCTTGTCGCGCACGCCCGCGGGGTCGACGCAGTAGCCGAGCGCCTCCTCGTAGCCGTAGCGCAGGCCCTCGGCGCGGGCGATCCACTTGAAGCCGGTGAGGGTCTCCACGAACGGAAGGCCCGCCTTCTCCGCGATACGGCGCAGGAGCGAGGAGGACACGATCGACTCCGCGAGAGTGCCGGTGGCCCCACCGCGCACGAGGTGCGCACCGAGGAGGGCGCCCACCTCGTCGCCCCGGAGCATGCGCCAGTCCCCGCCGTCCTTGACCGCCACGGCGCAGCGGTCGGCGTCGGGGTCGTTGGCGATGACGAGGTCGGGGTCCGTCTCGCGGGCCTTCGCGAAGGCGAGGTCCATGGCGCCGGGCTCTTCCGGGTTCGGGAAGGCGACGGTCGGGAAGTCCGGATCCGGTTCGGCCTGCTCGGCGACGAGGGCCGGGGCGGGGAAACCGGCCCGGGCGAAGGCGGCGAGCAGGACGTCCTTGCCGACGCCGTGCATCGCGGTGTAGACGGTCCGCGCGGTCCGCGGGGAGCCCTCGGCGAGGACGGCGTCCGTGCGGGCGAGGTAGGCCTCGAGGACGCCGTCGTCGAGGACCTTCCAGCCGCTGTCCGGGCGGGGCACCTCGGCGAGGCTGTCGACCGCGTCGATCCCGGCCGCGATCCCGGCGTCGGCGGGCGGCACGATCTGGGAACCGTCGCCGAGGTAGACCTTGTAGCCGTTGTCGCGGGGCGGGTTGTGGCTGGCCGTGACCTCCACGCCGGCGACCGCGCCGAGGTGCCTGACGGCGAACGCGAGGACGGGCGTGGGCAGGGGGCGCGGAAGGAGGGCCGCGCGCAGGCCCGCGCCGGTCACGACGGCCGCGGTGTCCCGGGCGAAGTCGGCGGACTTGTGGCGGGCGTCGTAGCCGATGACGACGAGCCCGCCCGACTGCCCCTCGGCCGTGAGGTACGCGGCGAGACCGGCGGCCGCGCGGATGACCACGGCACGGTTCATGCGCATGGGGCCGGCGCCGAGTTCGCCGCGGAGACCGGCGGTGCCGAACTGGAGGGTGCCGCTGAAGCGCGCGGCGAGCTCGACGTGATCCTCGGCGTCGATGAGCTTGGCGAGCTCCTCACGGGTCTCCGCGTCGGGGTCCTCGGCCAGCCACGCCGTGGCCCGTGCGATGAGTTCGTCGTGCACGTCGGATCAACCTCTCGTTGTGTGTTCGTGCGGTGGCCGCGCGCCGCCCGGCCCTCGTGCGGCCCCCTCGAAGCTGTCCTTCCCCCGTCCGGAAGAGTCGTCCGGTGGTCAGGGCGCCGGGGCCGTGCGGGCGTCGCGTGTCCGCGTCCAGTCCAGCACCGCTCGGCGCGGTCGGCACCGGTCCGGCACAGCCCGGTCCGGGCCGGGCGCGACCGCCGGCGCCCGTCGGGTTCGGGGCGCGCCCTACAGCCGGTTCAGCACCTGGGCCAGCAGCGCTCCCATGCGCGTGGCGCTGTCGCGGCCCGCCTGGAGCACCTCTTCGTGGTTCAGGGGTTCGCCCGTCATCCCGGCGGCGAGATTGGTGACCAGGGAGATTCCGAGGACCTCGGCGCCCGCCTCGCGCGCGGCGATCGCCTCGAGGACCGTGGACATGCCGACGAGGTCCGCGCCGATGGCGCGGGCCATGCGGATCTCCGCCGGGGTCTCGTAGTGCGGGCCGGTGAACTGCGCGTAGACGCCTTCCTCGAGGGAGGGGTCGATCTCCTTGCACAGCGTGCGCAGGCGCGGGGAGTACAGGTCCGTCAGGTCGACGAAGTTGGCGCCGACGATCGGGGAGGTCGCGGTCAGGTTGATGTGGTCGCTGATCAGGACCGGCTGCCCGGGACGCATGGTCTCGCGCAGGCCTCCGCAGCCGTTGGTGAGCACGATGGTCTTGGCGCCGGCGGCGACGGCGGTGCGGACACCGTGCGCGACGGCGGCGACACCGCGCCCCTCGTAGTAGTGCGTGCGGCCGAGGAAGACCAGGGCGCGCTTTTCGCCGATCCGGTACGAACGGATCTTGCCGCCGTGGCCCTCGACGGCCGGGGGCGGGAAGCCGGGCAGCTCGGTGACGTGGAACTCCGCGTCGGCCTCGCCGAGGGCGTCGACGGCCGGGGCCCACCCGGAGCCCATCACGAGGGCGACGTCATGGGTCTCGGCACCCGTCAGCTCACGCAGCCGTGCGGCGGCGGCGTCGGCGGCGGCGTAGGGGTCGCCCTGGATGTCGTCCGGAAGAAGAGATGCGTTCACGCGCAAGAGGGTAGCCGGTCCGGGCCTACGCGCGTAGATGACGGAGGTCACGGCAATGCGATCGTTGTCTTGTCGTTTCCGACGAGGCGTTGTTCGGGCGGCTCGGTGGGATCGGCCCACGGCCGGCGGGTCCTCAGTCCGTGACGAGGACGTCCTTGTCGTTGAAGACCTCGACGATGAAGATCAGCAGCCGGCCCCGGCTGACCGTGTACTCCACCAGGATGTTCTGCGTGAGGCGGATGGTGCGGTCGTCCCCGGTGGAACTTATGGGGCGGGACACGGAAAGGAAGGGGTCGCGGGCCAGGAGGGCGATGCCCTTGTCGAACGCGGGGCGCTGCTGGTCGTCGAGCCGGTCGCGGGCCGCCGCGGCCTGCTCGGTGTAATAGACGTCGTAGGTGGCGATGGGGGCCATGGCACGTTCTTCCGTTCGCGCGTCGATCGACCGATTTTACGGCCCGGATCCGGTCAGCAGGGCCTCTTGCGCAGCTCCATCACGTAATCGTGCGGTGCCCCGGCCGACTCCGCGGCGTCCGCGATCTCGCCCAGGTAGCGGGCGGACGGCAGACCCCCTTCGTAGCCGTTGAGGACGTAGGTCCAGGCCATCTCCTCGCCGTCCAGCGTGTGGACGCGCACACGCAGCCGGCGGTAGACGTCCAGGCCCACGCTCTCCCAGCGGTCCATGGACTCCTCGTCCATGGGCGCGACGTCGTACAGCGCGACGAAGACCTGTGTGAGCGGGTCCTCGACGATCGTCGCGAGAGCGCCCTCCCAGCCCATGTGCTCGCCCCCGAAGGTCAGCCGCCAGCCGTTGAGCCAACCTGTGGCGCGCAGCGGCGAGTGGGGTGCGCGGCGGGTCATCAGCCGCGCATCGAGGTTGCCGGCGTACGCGGCGTAGAGCGACATGCTGTCGAGGGTACGGCAGCACCCCGCCCGCCTCTTCCGTAACGGCCGGAGCACCGTACGGCCCCCGGGGGAGCGGCATCCGAACGGTGCGGGACAATGGAGTACGTGACTCGGATCGTGATCATCGGTGGCGGACCCGGCGGATATGAAGCGGCGCTGGTGGCCGCGCAGCTCGGCGCGGAGGTGACCGTCGTCGACTGCGACGGTCTGGGCGGGGCGTCGGTGCTCACCGACTGCGTGCCGTCGAAGACCCTCATCGCGACGGCCGAGGTGATGACCACCTTCGATTCGTCGTACGAGGAGCTCGGCATCATCGTCGCCGACGACACCCCGCCCCTGGAGCGGGCCGCGCGGGTCGTCGGGGTCGACCTCGGGAAGGTCAACCGACGGGTGAAGCGGCTCGCGCTCGCCCAGTCCCACGACATCACCGCATCCGTCACACGCGCCGGTGCCCGGGTCCTGCGGGGGCGCGGCCGGCTGGAGGGCATGCAGGCCCTGGACGGCTCGCGCAAGGTCGTCGTACGGGCCGCGGACGGCAGCGAGGAGACCCTCACCGCCGACGCGGTGCTCATCGCCACCGGCGGTCACCCGCGCGAGCTGCCCGACGCACAGCCCGACGGCGAGCGGATCCTCAACTGGACCCAGGTCTACGACCTCGACGAGCTGCCCGAGGAGCTCATCGTCGTCGGATCCGGTGTCACCGGTGCCGAGTTCGCCGGCGCCTACCAGGCCCTCGGGTCGAAGGTCACCCTCGTCTCGTCGCGCGACCGGGTGCTGCCCGGCGAGGACCCGGACGCCGCCGCCGTCCTCGAGGACGTCTTCCGCCGCCGCGGGATGAACGTCATGGCCCGCTCGCGCGCGCAGTCCGCCAAGCGCGTCGGCGACCGGGTGGAGGTCACCCTCGCCGACGGGCGCGTGATCACCGGCTCGCACTGCCTCATGGCCGTGGGCGCCGTCCCCAACAGCAGCGGGATGGGCCTGGAGGAGGCCGGGGTCAAGCTGCGCGAGTCCGGGCACATCTGGACCGACAAGGTCTCCCGCACCACCGCCCCCGGTGTCTACGCCGCCGGTGACGTGACCGGCGTCTTCGCCCTCGCGTCCGTCGCCGCCATGCAGGGACGCATCGCCATGTACCACTTCCTGGGCGACGCGGTGACCCCGCTCAACCTGAAGACGGTCTCCTCGAACGTCTTCACGGACCCCGAGATCGCCACCGTCGGGTACACCCAGGCCGACGTGGACGCCGGGAAGATCGACGCCAAGGTCGTCAAGCTGCCGCTGCTGCGCAACCCCCGCGCCAAGATGCAGGGCATCCGCGACGGGTTCGTCAAGATCTTCTGCCGTCCGGGCACCGAGATCGTCGTCGGCGGAGTGGTCGTCGCACCGCGCGCCTCCGAGCTGATCCATCCCATCTCGATCGCCGTCGACAACAACCTGACGGTCGAGCAGATCGCCAACGCCTTCACCGTGTACCCGTCGCTGTCGGGCTCGATCGCCGAGGTGGCACGGCAGTTGCACACCCGCAAGGCGGGCGTCGAGGCCTGACGGCCGCACCCGGGCGCCTGCCGTCCGGAGCCCGCCCCACCGCCGGTCACGGGGCGTGTCCGACGATGCGTGCGGCATAGGCGGAAAGAGTAGGCACGTATACCACCTTCCGCCCTGCCGTGCGAACAACTTCTGTTATTCGGCGCAAACTGCTGAAAGCAGACGGTCGTTGGGGTTACTGTCAGTTTCGTGTTCGCTGCAGAACGTCGTCAATTGATCCTCGAAATGGTGCGAGCGAACGGGGCCGTGTCGCTCCGTGAGCTCGCCCGCGTCGTCCAGACCTCCGAAGTGACCGTACGGCGGGACGTGCGCGCACTGGAGGCAGAAGGACTCCTCGACCGCCGGCACGGCGGTGCGGTCTTGCCGGGCGGGTTCACGCGGGAGTCCGGCTTTCCGCAGAAGTCACATCTCGCGACCGCCGAGAAGACGGCCATCGCCGATCTCGCCGCGGGCCTCGTCGAAGAGGGCGAAGCCATCGTGGTCGGGGCGGGAACCACCACCCAGGAGCTGGCCCGCCGGCTCGCACGGGTGCCCGGGCTGACCGTCGTCACCAACTCCCTGCTGGTGGCCCAGGCGCTGGCCCACGCCAACCGCGTCGAGGTCGTGATGACCGGCGGCACGCTGCGCGGCTCCAACTACGCCCTCGTGGGCAGTGGCGCCGAGCAGTCGCTCCAGGGGCTCCGGGTCTCCAGAGCCTTCCTGTCGGGGAGCGGACTCACCGCCGAGCGCGGGCTGTCCACGTCCAACATGCTGTCCGCGTCCGTCGACCGCGCGCTGGTGCAGGCGGCGGCGGAGGTGGTGGTCCTCGCCGACCACACCAAGCTCGGCACGGACACGATGTTCCAGACGGTGCCGACGGACGTGATCACCCGGCTGGTGACGGACGAGCCGCCCGCACACGACGACCGCGCGGCCACCGAACTGCAGGCCCTGGCCGATCAGGGGGTGCAGGTCGCGATCGCGGGGGCGTCGGGCGGAGGTTCGGCCGGGGGTGATGCGGTCCCGGGGCGCCCGCCCCGGCGGGACGTGCCCCTGCCGGGCCCGCGGCGCAGCCAGATCCCGGCCGGCCCGCAGCTGCGTGCCGCGACGGTGCTCGGTGAGCCGCCCACGGGAGAGCGCGCACGCGTGGCGGACCTGCGCCGCCGATAGCGACCCGGCGGGCATCGGGCCCGCCGCGCGGGTCGAGGACGGTCCTCGTCCCGGCCCGTCGATCATCCTCGCAGGCGGTGCGATACCGGTGCCCGGCCCCGCGGGCACCCGGTGACAGCCGGTCCGGCATCTCCCGGACGGTCCCCACGACCCGCCTCCGCCCCCCCCGTGCACCGGTCCGAACGGCGCACAGGCAGCCGAGACGGTTCGTGGCACCTCGAACGAACGGCCGTGGCCCGCCGCCACACCCTGTGCGCCCGTCGGCGGCAGCGACCCGGAACAACACCGAGGCGCCCCGCCGGCCGGCTGCTGCGGTCCGCGGGGCGCCTCGTCGACGTCGGTGTGCGTCAGTCCTTGATCTCGCAGATGGCGGCGCCGGAGGTGATGGAGGCGCCGACCTCGGCGCTGAGGCCCTTGATGGTGCCGGCCTTGTGCGCGTTGAGGGGCTGCTCCATCTTCATGGCCTCCAGGACGACGACCAGGTCGCCCTCCTTGACCTCCTGGCCCTCCTCGACGGCGACCTTGACGATGGTGCCCTGCATGGGGGAGGCAAGGGTGTCGCCCGAGGCGACCGGGCCGGACTTCTTGGCCGCGCGCCGCTTCGGCTTGGCCCCGGCGGCGAGCCCGGTGCGGGCCAGCGACATGCCGAGGGAAGCGGGCAGCGAGACCTCGAGACGCTTGCCGCCGACCTCGACGATGACGGTCTCGCGGTCAGCCTCCTCCTCGGCCTCGGTGTCGGCGGGGGAGGCGAACGGCTTGATCTCGTTGACGAACTCGGTCTCGATCCACCGGGTGTGCACGGTGAACGGGTCGCCGGAGCCGGTCAGTTCGGGGGCGAAGGCCGGGTCGGTGACGACCGCGCGGTGGAAGGGGATGGCGGTGGCCATGCCCTCGACCTGGAACTCGTTGAGGGCGCGGGAGGCCCGCTCCAGGGCCTCCTTGCGGGTCCGGCCGGTGATGATCAGCTTGGCCAGCAGAGAGTCCCAGGCCGGGCCGATCACGGAGCCGGACTCCACGCCGGCGTCCAGGCGCACACCGGGTCCGGACGGCGGGGCGAAGGTGGTGACCGTGCCGGGGGCGGGCAGGAAGTTGCGGCCGGGGTCCTCGCCGTTGATGCGGAACTCGAAGGAGTGGCCGCGCAGTTCGGGGTCGCCGTAGCCGAGCTCCTCGCCGTCGGCGATGCGGAACATCTCACGGACCAGGTCGATGCCGGCGACCTCCTCGGTGACCGGGTGCTCGACCTGGAGGCGGGTGTTGACCTCGAGGAAGGAGATCGTGCCGTCGTTGCCGACCAGGAACTCCACGGTGCCCGCGCCGACGTAGCCGGCCTCCTTGAGGATGGCCTTCGACGCGGAGTACAG
This sequence comes from Streptomyces sp. HUAS TT11, assembly GCF_051553595.1. Classification (NCBI taxonomy): domain Bacteria; kingdom Bacillati; phylum Actinomycetota; class Actinomycetes; order Kitasatosporales; family Streptomycetaceae; genus Streptomyces; species Streptomyces sp. HUAS TT11. The sequence continues at coordinate 3,702,530 of NZ_CP196184.1, read as the reverse complement.
CTGGGCCATCTGCTGCTCGTTCAGGAACGGCGCCGGGGCCTCCTCGACCAGCTTCTGGTGGCGGCGCTGGAGCGAGCAGTCACGGGTCGAGACCACGACCACGTTGCCGTGGCTGTCGGCCAGGCACTGGGTCTCGACGTGGCGGGGCTTGTCCAGGTAGCGCTCGACGAAGCATTCGCCGCGACCGAAGGCGGCGACCGCCTCGCGGACCGCGGACTCGTACAGCTCGGGGACCTCGTTGAGGGTGCGGGCGACCTTCAGGCCGCGCCCGCCACCGCCGAAGGCGGCCTTGATGGCGATCGGCAGGCCGTGCTCCTTGGCGAAGGCCACGACCTCGTCGGCGCCGGACACCGGGTCGGGGGTACCGGCGACCAGGGGGGCGCCGGCGCGCTGGGCGATGTGCCGGGCGGCGACCTTGTCACCCAGGTCGCGGATGGCCTGCGGCGGCGGGCCGATCCAGACCAGGCCGGCGTCCAGCACGGCCTGGGCGAAGTGCGCGTTCTCGGAGAGGAACCCGTAGCCGGGGTGGACGGCGTCCGCGCCGGAGTCCTTGGCGGCCTGGAGGACCTTGTCGATGTCCAGGTAGCTGGTGGCGGGGGTGTCGCCGCCCAGGGCGAACGCCTCGTCCGCCGCACGGACGTGCAGGGCGTCCCGGTCCGGGTCGGCGTACACGGCCACGCTCGCGATCCCGGCGTCACGGCAGGCCCGGGCGACACGGACAGCGATTTCGCCACGGTTGGCGATCAACACCTTGCGCACGATGGCTCCCTCTCCTTGAAACAAGCCGAGTTTAGGGACTGCCGACACGACGTTTCGACCCGTCCCCAGTGGTGAGCTTGCCCACACGGAGCGTGAAGCCAGGCTCACTCAACCTGCGAAAACCCTTGTCGCACCGCCGCACATGGGAATCCACCGGAAAACCCTAGCCCTCAGATGTGGTCAAGGTCTCTATGAAGTAGTCCTGCCACGGGTCGTGTTTCTTTGTGGAGTCCCTACTAATGGCCCAACGAATCTTTGCCCCTGCCGGACCTCTTGTCCCGAGGTTTACCCGTTAGTAGCGTTCACGATGTCTCGAACGTACTCCGAGTAACACGCAAGCACGCGCGAAGGTGGGTGGGGACCGGTGGTCCGCAGACCGGTGGCATGGCTCGTTGCGATCGTTCTCTTCGTGGAGGCGATAGGCATCGCACTGCTGAACTGGTTCCTCGGGGTCGTCGTGGATCGGCAGGACATGTCCCTCGCCGGTCTCGACCCCGACACGATGTCGGTCTCGTCGAAGGCGGGGGGTGTCGTCTTCGGGCTGTACTTCGCGCTGTGCGGGGTCGCCGCACTGCTCGTCGCCCTGCGTGACCGCTCACCCGCCGGCTTCTGGCGCATCATCCTGATCACCGCGGCCGTGGTGCACGGTCTGCTCGGCGCCTTCACGGTCGGTCTGGTGGGCTGGGGCGCGTTCGCGTTCATGATGGTGGTGTTCGGGCTCATCCTGCTCACCCTCATGACGTACGACCGTGCGGAGAGGCCGGTCGGCGCCCCGCCCGAGGACGGTGCCCCGGGCGGGGACGAGGGGACCGCGGAGCAGGGCGGGACCCCGGAGAACGGCGGCCCCGCACCCGTCACCCCCTGACGGCCTCGTCCCGGTCGGCCCTCAGGCCGTCGGGGGCGCCCACAAGTCCGTGATGCGGACGTTCAGTTCGGCCAGCAGCCGGCGGACCAGCGGCAGCGAGATGCCGATGACGTTGCCGTGGTCGCCGTCGATGCCGTCGATGAAGGGCGCCGAACGGCCGTCGAGGGTGAATGCCCCGGCGACGTAGAGGGGTTCGCCGGAGGCGACGTACGCGGCGACCTCCTCGTCCGTGGGCTCCCCGAACCGGACCACGGTGGACGCGGTGGCGGAGGCGTACCGGCCGGTGATCGTGTCGTAGACGCAGTGACCGGTCTGGAGCGTGCCGGCCCGGCCGCGCATCGCCTTCCAGCGGGCCGTCGCCTCCTCGGCGTCCGCGGGCTTGCCGAGGGCCTGGCCGTCCAGGTCGAGCACCGAGTCGCAGCCGATCACCAGAGCGCCCTTGATCTCGGGCTTGGCCGCCACGACGGAGGCCTTCGCCTCGGCGAGGGCGAGCGCGAGTTCCGCGGGGGTGGGGGCGCTGACGGCATCCTCGTCGACCCCGCTGACGACGACTTCGGGATCGAGCCCGGCCTGCCGGAGCAGTCCGAGCCGGGCGGGGGACTGGGATGCGAGCACAAGGCGGCGACGCGGCTGATCGGTCATGGCTTCAGCGTATCGGCGCAGCTCACCCGATGCCGATGACGATCATCGCGAGCACCGTCGCCAACGCCATGAGGACCCCCAGCCGCCGCAACATCGCCTGCGTGTCGCGGAGTTCTTCCGGCGGTTCGTTCTCGGGGTCGGACCACAGCATGCCCTCGATCGTGCGCCGGTGACCCGCCGCGGCGCCTGAGTACGCGTACTCAACTCGGCCGGGGAGCCGCTCGCCCCCGGCGGGCCGGTCCGGCGCTGCGTGACCGGCCCGTGAAAGCGACGAGGCGTGGCCTAGCCGGGCCAGTACGTGCGGCTCCACGCCGTCGGCCCCGGCTGGGGCAGCCGATGGGCGGCGATGCGGGACGGGTCCGCCCAGGAGTCACGCTGCCGTGCCGCGCCGGGCGGTGGTGTGGTTGCCGCCGCGGCGCGGGCTCGGACGACCGCGAGTGCGGCGGCGAGCTCCTCGGGGGTGGGGTTGCCCCGTACGACTTTGATGGTCATGTCGTGTCCCTGGGGTGGGGTGGGGTGGGGTGGTTTTCAGAGGGGGATGTTGCCGTGTTTCTTGGGGGGCAGGGTTTCGCGTTTGGTGCGGAGCTGGCGCAGGCCGCGGGTGATGTGGCGGCGGGTGTCGGAGGGGGTGATGACGGCGTCGATGTAGCCGCGTTCGGCGGCGATGTAGGGGTTGAGGAGGGTGTCCTCGTATTCCTGGATGAGGTGGGTGCGGGTGGTGTCGGGGTCGTCGGCTTCGGCGATGGTGCGGCGGTGGAGGATGTTGACGGCGCCCTGGGCGCCCATGACGGCGATCTGGGCGGTGGGCCAGGCGAGGTTGAGGTCGGCGCCGAGGTGTTTGGAGCCCATGACGTCGTAGGCGCCGCCGAAGGCTTTGCGGGTGATGACGGTGATGAGGGGGACGGTGGCTTCGGCGTAGGCGTAGATGAGTTTGGCGCCGCGGCGGATGATGCCGGTGTGTTCCTGGTCGACGCCGGGGAGGAAGCCGGGGACGTCGACGAAGGTGATGACGGGGACGTTGAAGGCGTCGCAGGTGCGTACGAAGCGGGCGGCTTTTTCGGAGGCGTTGATGTCGAGGCAGCCGGCGTATTGCATGGGCTGGTTGGCGACGATGCCGACGGGGTGGCCTTCGACGCGGCCGAAGCCGGTGAGGATGTTCGGGGCGAACAGGGGTTGGGTCTCGAAGAATTCGGTGTCGTCCAGGATGTGTTCGATCACCGTGTGCATGTCGTAGGGCTGGTTGGCGCTGTCGGGGACGAGGGTGTCGAGTTCGCGGTCGTCGTCGGTGACGGTGAGGTCGGCGTGCTCGGTGTAGACGGGGGGCTCGGAGAGGTTGTTGGAGGGCAGGTAGGACAGCAGTTGTTTGACGTAGTCGATGGCGTCCTTCTCGTCGCCGGCCATGTGGTGGGCGACGCCGGAGGCGGTGTTGTGGGTGCGGGCGCCGCCGAGTTCCTCGAAGCCGACGTCTTCGCCGGTGACGGTCTTGATGACGTCGGGGCCGGTGATGAACATGTGGGAGGTCTGGTCGACCATGACGGTGAAGTCGGTGATGGCGGGGGAGTAGACGGCGCCGCCTGCGCAGGGGCCGACGACCAGGCTGATCTGGGGGATGACGCCGGAGGCGTGGGTGTTGCGGCGGAAGATCTCGCCGTAGGCGCCCAGGGAGGCGACGCCTTCCTGGATGCGGGCGCCGCCGGAGTCGTTGATGCCGATGACGGGGCAGCCTGTCTTGAGGGCGAAGTCCATGACCTTGACGATCTTCTGTCCGTAGACCTCGCCGAGGGCGCCGCCGAAGACGGTGAAGTCCTGGGAGAACACGGCGACGGGGCGGCCGTCGAGGGTGCCGTAGCCGGTGACGACGCCGTCTCCGTAGGGGCGGTTGTGTTCCAGGCCGAAGTTGGTCGAGCGGTGGCGGGCGAACTCGTCGAGTTCGACGAAGGAGTCCTCGTCCAGCAGCAGCAGGATCCGTTCACGGGCGGTCAGCTTGCCCTTGGCGTGCTGCTTCTCCACGGCACGCTCCGAGCCGGCATGCGTCGCCTCCTGCACACGGCGCTGCAGATCCGCGAGCTTGCCCGCAGTCGTGTGAATGTCGATCTCTTCCGGCTCGGACATCGGGATGCGGCTCCCTGCCTGCTCAGTGGGGACGTGAGAGTGAGTGGTACGAGAATGCTCAGAAGAACGAACGGTTACTCATCCGTAGCGTAGTGGTGTGCCTACCGATCGGCAGTGCGGCGTTGACCACACCTAGGGTGGCTTGCATGATGCCCCGAGATGCCTCAGACGCGAACGACCGGTCGAGCGGCTCCTCCGGCGGCGGCAGCCGCTGGTCGGACCTGGAGCGCCCGCCCCTGAACGCCGACGCGCTGCGCCGGGCGCTGGTGCGCGAGGGCGCGCTGTGGACGCGGCTCGAGGTGGTGCAGCGCACCGGGTCCACCAACACCGATCTTGTCGCACTCGCCGCGTCCGGCAAGGCCGCCGAGGGCACCGTGCTGGTGGCCGAGGAGCAGAACGCCGGGCGCGGGCGACTGGACCGCACCTGGTCCGCCCCGGCCCGGTCCGGACTGTTCTTCTCCGTCCTGCTGAGGCCCCGCGAGGTGCCGGTCGCCCGCTGGGGCTGGCTGCCGCTGCTGGCCGGCGTGGCCGTGGCGACGGGGCTCGCGCGGGCCGCGGGTGTGGACACGGCACTCAAATGGCCCAACGACCTCCTGGTCACCGTGGGCGACGAGGAGCGCAAGACCGGCGGGATCCTCGCCGAGCGCGCCGGGGACGACGGCGTGGTCGTCGGCATCGGCATCAACGTCACGCTCCGTGAGAACGAGCTGCCGGTTCCCTCGGCGGGGTCCCTGGTCCTCGCCGGAGCCCGCGGCACGGACCGCGACCCCCTGCTGCGTGCCGTGCTGCGCTCCCTGGAGGACCAGTACGGCCGGTGGCGCGCCGCGGAGGGCGACCCGGTGGCGAGCGGCCTTCAGGAGACCTACGCGGCCGGCTGCGCGACGCTGGGCCGGTTCGTACGGGCCGAGCTGCCCGGCGACCGGTCCGTCACCGGAGAGGCCGTGGCGATCGACGGCGACGGCCGCCTCGTCCTGGCGACGGAGAACGGGATGCAGGAGCCGGTGGGAGCGGGAGACATCGTGCACCTGCGGCCGGCCTGAGCGCCGGCGGATGCGAGGGCGGGTGGGCGCGGCCGGGGCGGCCGCCCGGGTGCCGTGGGGTCGACGATGCCGCTGAGGAGTGAGCTACCGCACACCTGCCGTAGAGTTGACCGCGGTCGATACCTGACCGCGGCAGATCGGAAGGGCAGCACGCGTGACCGTCGACGACACGGGCTCGGGCACGGGCGTACACCCCGCCGCCGACGGTGAACCCGGGCGGGACGCACAGGCCGAGTCCGACGAGAACCCCCTGGCACTCCGGCTCGAGCAGCTGATCCTCGGGGCGGAGCGTCGTTATACCCCCTTCCAGGCGGCGCGCAGCGCAGGCGTGTCCATGGAGCTCGCGTCCCGCTTCTGGCGGGCGATGGGCTTCGCGGACATAGGGCAGGCCAAGGCGCTCACCGAGGCCGATGTGCTGGCCCTGCGGCGGCTCGCCGGACTGGTGGAGGCGGGCCTGCTGAGCGAGGCCATGGCGGTGCAGGTGGCCCGGTCGACCGGGCAGACCACCGCCCGCCTGGCCGAGTGGCAGATCGACTCCTTCCTCGAGGGCCTCACCGAGCCCCCCGAGCCCGGGATGACCCGTACCGAGGTGACCTACCCCCTGGTGGAGCTGCTCCTGCCGGAGCTGGAGGAGTTCCTCGTGTACGTGTGGCGGCGCCAGCTCGCCGCCGCGACCGGCCGGGTCGTCCAGGCCGGGGACGACGACGAGATGGTGGACCGCCGTCTCGCGGTCGGTTTCGCCGACCTCGTCGGCTTCACCCGCCTCACCCGCCGCATGGAGGAGGAGGAACTCGGCGAACTCGTCGAGGCGTTCGAGACGACCGCGGCCGACCTGGTGGCCGCGCACGGCGGGCGGCTCATCAAGACGCTGGGCGACGAGGTGCTGTACGCGGCGGACGACGCCGGCACGGCCGCGGAGATCGCCCTGCGCCTCATCGAGACGATGGCGAACGACGAGACCATGCCGGAACTGCGCGTGGGCATCGCCTTCGGCACGGTGACCACCCGGATGGGCGATGTGTTCGGCACGACGGTGAACCTGGCGAGCCGCCTCACCTCGATAGCCCCCCGGGACTCGGTCCTGGTCGACGGTGCCTTCGCGGAGGAGCTGATCCGCACGGGCGAGGCGCCCGCCTCCGAGGCCGAGGCCTCCGAGGCCGCGGCCGCCGCGGAGAAGGAGGGCGAGGAGCCGCCTTCCTACCGCTTCGCGCTCCAGCCGATGTGGCAGCGCCCCGTGCGCGGCCTCGGCGTCATCGAGCCCTGGCTGCTGGCCCGGCGGGGCGGCTCGGCGTAGTCCCTGCGCGGGCGTCCGGCCGCGCGGCCCGCCGACGGCCGATGAGGATCGGATCAAGGGCCGAGGATCGGCAGGCCCCTGACACACAGTCCGACGATCGGAACGCACAGGCCGGGCGGGTCCTGCTCCGGTACCGGCACCTGCGTGGTGGCGGTCGCGGACGGGGTGGGCCCGGGCGCGGCCGGAGTCGTGTCCGTCGGGGGCCAGGCCGTACGGGACGGCGTCGGGGCCGACGGCGCTTCGGGGATGCCGGTGGCGGGGTCGGTGCCCCGTGCGGCTGCCGAGGACTGCTGCGCGGAAGGGCCCGCGGACGTGCTCGTGGCGCCCATCGCCGTCGCGGACGAGACCGCGGTCGTGGTTTCCGCGCGGGTCGTCCCGGAGGGGTGCCCGCCGTCCGTGGCCGGCCCGGTCTCGACCGTGGCCGCCGTGTCGGTGGCGGCGATCCTGGGTTCGGCCTCCGCGGTCCCGCCTCCGCCCGTGACCGACTCGGGTGCGAGCCGGACCAGGCTCAGGGCCCCGGCGGCGAGCGCGAACCCGCCGACGGCGAGGACCACCCGCCGCCGGCTCGGCTTGCGGTGGCGGCCGGCGGGACGGAGCCGGAAGCGGCCCGCTTCGTCGTGGGTCGTCGTCGTGGCCTCGGTGGTGGTGGCTGTGTCGGTCGTCATGCTCATCCCTCCCCGGTGTGGCCGCACGCCCCCCGATGCGCCCGAGCGGTGGGCAGATTATGTGGCGATTGGGGGTGGGTGATGGGGAGACGGCCCGGATGTCACCCGAACGGGGAGGGGAGGCGATGATTGGGCCGCGCCGGGTGGGGTTCCGCGGCGGCTTTCGCAGGGCCGCTTCGACTGCGATGATCGGAGCCGTCGTAGTTAACCCGCGTTAACCGGGAGGGTGTCATGACGGAGCAGGGGGACGAGCGGCGGTTCGGCGAGTACGTGGTCGTGCGGCGGCACGGGTATGTCGCGGAGCTGGCGCTCGACCGGCCGAAGGCGATGAACGCGGTGTCCACCGAGATGGCGCGTTCGATCACGGCGGCGTGCGCCCATCTCGCCGCCGACCGGGACGCCCGGGTGACGGTGCTGACGTCGACGCACGAGCGGGCGTTCTGCGTGGGCGCCGACCTCAAGGAGCGCAACTCCTTCACGGACGCCGACCTGGTCCGCCAGCGTCCGGTCGCACGCGGCGCCTACACCGGCGTCCTCGAACTGCCGATGCCGACGGTCGCCGCCGTGCACGGCTTCGCGCTGGGCGGCGGCTTCGAGCTGGCGCTGTCCTGCGATCTGATCGTGGCGGACACCACCGCGGTGGTCGGACTGCCCGAGGTGTCCGTCGGGGTGATCCCGGGCGGCGGCGGGACCCAGCTGCTGCCCCGCCGGGTGGGCGCGGCACGCGCCGCTGAGCTGATCTTCACGGCGCGGCGCCTGGAGGCGGCCGAGGCGCGGGACCTGGGTCTGGTCGACGAGCTCGTGGCCGAGGGCCGGGACCGGGAGGAGGCGCTTGCCTTCGCCGCCCGTATCGCGGCGAACTCCCCGGTGGGCCTGCGTGCCGCGAAGCGTGCCCTGCGCCTCGGGCACGGCCTCGACCTGCGGGCCGGGCTCGAGGTGGAGGACGCGGCGTGGCGGTCCGTGGCGTTCTCGGGGGACCGTGCCGAAGGGGTGGCGGCCTTCAACGAGAAGCGCAGCCCGCAGTGGCCGGGGGAGTAGCCGCCGGACACCGGCGGCGTCCGTGCCGACGCACGTCGGCGCGGGCACCTCTATCGCCGCACCGATGTCTCACATTGTCCTGATCGTCCCTAGCCTGGAGGCGTGGCTGAGGACAGTCGGCTGACAGCCGTGGTGGCGCTGGCGCAGGGGATGGCGGCGGCGCACAACCCGCGGGAGTCCTGGCGGGCCGCCGCGCTCGGCGCGTGCCGGGCGCTCGCCGGGAGCTTCGCCGCGCTCTCCGTCTGGGAGCGTGAGCGCGGGCGGCTGCGTGTCCTTGTCAATGTAGGGGAACGGGCGGTCGAGGAGGAGGAGTTCCCGGAGCAGGAGACCTATCCCGTTCACCAGTTCCCGGAGATCACGGAGTTCCTGCACGAGCGCTGGGCGGGTGGTGGTGGGCCGACCGCCTGGGTGGAGACCGCGCAGGGCCCGGCGGCGGGGCACGCCGGCTACTGCCATCAGCGGGTCGCCGCCCTGCGCCGGCGCGGCCGCGGCTGCTGCGTCGTCGCTCCCGTGCTGCTGCACGGCCGTGCCTGGGGTGAGCTGTATGTCGCCCGCAAGGCGGGCGCTCCCGTCTTCGACGGCGCCGACGCGGACTTCGCCACCGTCCTCGCCTCGGTGGTCGCGGCCGGTATCGCGCAGACCGAGCGGCTGGAGGAGGTCCGCCGCCTCGCCTTCACCGACGCCCTCACCGGTCTCGCCAACCGCCGCGCCGTCGACGTCCGCCTCGAGGAGGCGATCGAGCGGTATCGCGAGGACGGGGTCGTGGTCTCGCTGGTCGTCTGCGATCTGAACGGCCTCAAGCGGGTCAACGACACCCGTGGGCACGCCGTCGGCGACCGGCTGCTGGAACGCTTCGGCTCCGTCCTGTCCCTGTGCGGCGCGATGCTGCCGGGTGCCCTCGTCGCCCGTCTCGGCGGCGACGAGTTCTGCCTCCTCGCGGTCGGCCCGACGGCCGACGAGGTGGTCCGGGTCGCCGACGAGGTCTGCCGCCGTGCCGCCCGGCTGGAGCTCGGGGACGGCGTCGCCTGCGGGGTCGCCTCGACCCAGGACCCGATCGGTGCCGTCCGCTCGGCCCGCCGGCTCTTCCGGCTCGCGGACGCTGCCCAGTACCGCGCCAAGGCCGTGCGCGCGGCCAAACCCGTGGTCGCGGGGCGGGAGGGCCCGGACGACCCGGTCGTACGCCTGGCGGACGCGCCGCCGCCCCCGAGCGGCGAGCGCCGCCGGTTCCGCGGACGCCACTGAGAGCGCCGGGCGACGGTAAGGGGTCAACCGGCCATCCAGTAGTGACATCATAGAATTCACTGCGTACGCTCCTGAATATGGATATGCACACAGTGGTGGTCGGGACGGGCGGGGTCACCGTGTCCGACGTTCTCGCCGTGGCGCGCGCGGACGCCCGGATCGAGCTCTCCCAGGAGGCCGTGGCGGCCCTCACGGCGGCCCGCGAGATCGTGGACGCGCTGGCGGCGAAGCCGGAACCCGTGTACGGGGTCAGCACCGGGTTCGGTGCGCTGGCCACCCGGCACATCAGCGAGGAACTGCGCGTGCAGCTGCAGCGCAACATCGTCCGCTCGCACGCGGCCGGCATCGGGCCGCGGGTGGAGCGCGAGGTCGTGCGCGCCCTGATGTTCCTGCGGCTGAAGACCGTCTGCTCCGGGCACACCGGCGTCCGCCCCGAGGTGGCGCAGACCATGGCCGACGTGCTCAACGCCGGGATCACCCCGGTCGTGCACGAGTACGGCTCGCTCGGCTGCTCCGGCGACCTGGCACCGCTGTCCCACTGTGCGCTGACACTCCTCGGCGAGGGCGAGGCGGAGGGCCCCGACGGTGTCGTACGGCCGGCCGCCGACCTCCTCGCCGAGCACGGCATCGCCCCCGTCGAACTGCACGAGAAGGAGGGCCTCGCCCTCCTCAACGGCACCGACGGCATGCTCGGCATGCTGATCATGGCCCTCGCGGACCTCGACAAGCTGTACAAATCGGCCGACGTCACGGCCGCACTGTCGATGGAGGCGCTCCTCGGCACGGACAAGGTGCTCGCGCCGGAGCTGCACGCCATCCGTCCGCACCCCGGTCAGGGGGCGTCGGCGGCCAACATGCTCGCGGTGCTGGAGGGTTCGGGCCTGACGGGCCATCACCAGGACGACGCGCCGCGCGTCCAGGACGCCTATTCGGTGCGGTGCGCCCCCCAGGTGGCGGGCGCCGGCCGGGACACACTGGCGCACGCCCGCCTGGTCGCCGAGCGTGAACTGGCCTCCGCGGTCGACAATCCGGTGGTGCTCGCGGACGGCCGCGTCGAGTCGAACGGCAACTTCCACGGGGCCCCGGTGGCCTACGTCCTGGACTTCCTGGCGATCGCGGCGGCGGACCTGGCCTCGATCGCCGAGCGCCGCACCGACCGCCTGCTCGACAAGAACCGTTCGCACGGCCTTCCGCCGTTCCTCGCGGACGACCCGGGCGTCGACTCCGGTCTGATGATCGCTCAGTACACGCAGGCGGCGCTGGTGAGCGAGATGAAACGGCTGGCCGTACCGGCCTCGGCCGACTCGATCCCGTCCTCCGCGATGCAGGAGGATCACGTCTCCATGGGCTGGTCGGCGGCGCGCAAGCTGCGCACCGCGGTGGACAACCTGACCCGGGTCCTGGCCATCGAGCTGTACGCGGCGACACGGGCCGTCGAGCTGCGCGAGGGGCTGACCCCGGCCCCCGCCACCCGGGCGGCGATCACCGCCCTGCGCGAGGCGGGCGCCGAGGGTCCCGGTCCTGACCGCTTCCTGGCCCCCGACCTGGCGGCCGCGGACGCCTTCGTGCGGGACGGGCGGCTGGTCGCCTCGGTGGAGGCGGTCACCGGGGCGCTGCAGTAGGGCGGGAGCCGGTCGGTCGCATGCGTGGGGGGCCCTACCGCCCGGTAGGGCCCCCCACGCATGCGACCGACCGGCCCGAGCGGGCCCGCAACGGGATCCGCGGCTCCTTAAGTCGTTGGTGCCGGACGTCGTTCGGCAGGGGCCCGCCGAGCGACTAGAGGTCCAGCCGCTCCCGGCGCACCGAGTAGGCGACGAAGCCCGCGCCCAGGCACAGGAAAAGGGTGCCGCCGATCACGTAGGGCGTGGTGTTCACGGCTCCCGTGTCGGCCAGTTGGGTGTCGGCCCCCATGGCGTCCTCGGCCGTGTCCGTCCGGGTGGAGGTGTGCAGGGACACCGAGGTCTGCCCTCTCGGTGTGTCCTGAGTCGCGTTGGCGGACGGGACGAACCACAGGGCCCCCAGCAGGGTCCCCGCGGCGGTGGCGGTCAGCAACGTCCGGCGAGTGGTGGACGTCGATCGACGTGCGGCGGACACGAAATACCGATCCCCCTGTGGCGCTTGCGAATTGGCCGTGCAGGGCGATGCTAGTGAAAGGCGCGGGTCGCGGGAAAGCCGCGCCCCCTCAGGGCCGTACGCTGCCCGCCATGAGCACTTCTGAGACATCACGCTTTGTGCGCCTTCGTGTGGACCTGATCCTCGAGGTCGAGGACGCCGACACCCTCACCAAGGCCGCCCTGCGCCGGATCGAGGATGACGCGGATATGCCCGACGGTGAGCGCGCCTACACCGAGAGCGCAGTGACGGAGGACACAGCCGAGGCCCTCGCCTTCCTGGTCGATCCGTCCGCCCTGGTCAGCGACGTGCCCGGGGTGGAACTCGCCCAGGCCTCCTGGAGCAGTGAGGAAATCGACTACGACGCGGACTCGCCGGACTGGGTCCTCGGCGAGGATGATGAAACGGATGGCGAAGAGGACGACGAGGAGGTCGGACTCCGCTGACGTGTCTTGGGGAAATCGTGACCCCGGGCGGCAACCGGCGCCCGGGGTTCCGTCGTCTTCAGAGACGTTCCCAGGCGTCCCGCACGACGCGGACACCCCCCTCGTACCGTGGCACCGACGTGGCGTGGCCCACACATCCGCCGGATGTGGAACGGGGGCGGCCGGTCGTACCGTTGATGATTCTTACGGGAACTCAAGGGGTTTTGGGAATTACGGCAACGATGGAGAAGCGTGTGATGACGAACAGTAAGCGGAAGGGTCTTGTGGCCGCCTCCGCACTGCTCGGTGGAATGCTCGTGCTCACCGCGTGCAGCGGGGGCAGCGAGGCGGCCGGCGACAAGGGTGGCGACTCCACCTCGCAGGCCAAGGTCGACGAGGCAGCCGCCCAGAAGGCCTCCGAGGCGGAGATCACGATCACACCGTCGGACGGTTCCGACAACGCCTCCATCAACAACGCGGCCAAGGTGACGGTCGCCAAGGGAACCCTCTCGAACGTCACGATGACCACGGAGTCGGGCACCGCCGTCTCCGGGCAGATATCCGCGGACAAGAAGAGCTGGGCGCCCAGCGGCCAGCTGGAGCGGGCGACCACCTACAAGGTCACCGCGACCGCCGAGGACTCCCAGGGCCGTGGCGCGCACGAGAACGCCTCGTTCACGACCGTCGCCCCGGACCACTCCTTCATAGGCAATTTCACGCCGGAGAACGGATCGACCGTCGGCGTCGGCATGCCGGTCTCGATCAACTTCGACAAGGCGATCTCGAACAAGGCCGCCGTGCAGAAGGGGATCACCGTCACCTCCAGCAGCGGGCAGCAGGTCGTCGGGCACTGGTTCAACGCCAACCGGCTCGACTTCCGCCCCGAGCAGTACTGGAAGGAAGGCTCCACCGTCACCCTGAAGCTCAACCTCGACGGCGTCGAGGGCGCGAGCGGCGTGTACGGCGTGCAGCAGAAGACGGTCACCTTCAAGATCGGCCGCAACCAGGTCTCGTACGTCGACGCGAAGACCAAGCAGATGAAGATCACCCAGAACGGCAAGGTCGTGAAGACCATCCCGATCTCCGCCGGTGCGCCCGACCACACCACCTACCAGGGTCAGATGGTGATCTCTGAGAAGTTCACCCAGACCCGGATGAACGGCGCGACGGTCGGCTTCAAGGACTCGGACGGCAAGGGCGAGTACGACATCAAGGACGTGCCGCACGCCATGCGCCTGACCACGTCGGGCACCTTCATCCACGGCAACTACTGGGGTGCGCCCTCCGTCTTCGGCAGCGTCAACACCAGCCACGGCTGTGTGGGCCTCCAGGACAAGAAGGGCGCGAAGGACCCGGGCACCCCGGCCGCGTGGTTCTACGAGCACTCGATGATCGGCGACGTCGTGGTCGTGAGCAACACCGGCGACAGGACCGTGTCCCCCGACAACGGCCTCAACGGCTGGAACATGAGCTGGTCCCAGTGGACGGCGGGTTCGGCGGCCTGACCCCGAACGGCCCGGCCGGCACCACCACTTCACCGAGGCGCCCGCCGCCCCCCGCACGGGGGCGGCGGGCGCCTCGGTCGTCTCACGGACCGCCACAGATCGCCCGGCCGCGGAACCGCGGCCGGGACGGCGCGGGCTTCTCATGGTTCTCTTATGTCCGGCTTATGGGTTCATCAGGGTGCGTCCCTAGCTTGCGGCCATGTTCTTCACCTACCTGAGGCGCGAACTGCGCCGCCGCAGAAAGGCGGCCCTCGTCGTCGCCTCCGGGCTTGCGCTGGGCATCGCTCTGGTCATCGTGGTCAACTCCGTGTCCTCCGGCATGGGGAAGGCACAGGACAAGGTCCTGCAGTCGCTGTACGGTCTCGGCACCGACATGACCGTGACGAAGGCCGCGGCCGCACCGTCGGGCGGCTCGCAGGGGCCGCGTTTCAACTTCGACGCCGGCAGTGACGACTCCGGCAAGACGCAGAGCAGCGACCGTGTGATGGTCCAGGGATTCCAGACCCTGGCCGACGGCACGGTCGCCAAGGTCGGCTCGCAGAGCGGGGTCTCGGACGCCGTGGGCGGACTGAGCCTGCGTGTCATCAAGATCAGCGGCCAGTTCACCCAAGGCCAGTTCCGGCAGTTCCGGAACGGCGGCGGGCAGCGCGGCCGGGGCGGTGCCACCGAAGGGCCCGAGGGCCGCGTCGAGGGCGGCGGCGCCAACTTCGACGTCAACAACTACTCCGTCTACGGCACCGACGTCACCAAGCCCGCCCTGGGCCCGCTGACCTCGTCCAAGATCACCAGCGGTCGTACGTTCAAGACCACCGAGACGGACGCCAAGGTCGTCGTCGCGGACTCGGCGTACGCCAAGGAGAAGAAGCTCAAGGTCGGCGGCACCGTCACCGTCAAGGACGTCAAGTACCAGGTGATCGGCATCGCCACGGCCGACAGCGGTGACGCGGCGGCCAACCTCTACATCCCCTTGGAGCAGGCCCAGACACTGGCCGACGCGAAGAACAAGGTCACCACGATCTACGTCAAGGCGACCGACTCCCAGCAGATCGCGGCCGTCAAGAAGACCATCCAGCAGAACATCTCCGGGACGACCGTCACGACCTCCTCGGACCTCGCCTCCACGGTCTCCGGCTCGCTGTCCACCGCATCCAGCCTCGCCACGAGCGTGGGCAAGTGGCTCTCCATCGCGGTGCTCGTGGCCGCGTTCCTGGTCGCCGGTCTCCTCACCTCCTCCGCGGTCTCCCGCCGGGTGCGCGAGTTCGGCACGCTCAAGGCGCTGGGCTGGAAGTCGGGCCGGGTGACCCGGCAGGTGGTCGGCGAGGCCGTCGTCAACGGCCTGGTCGGCGGTGCCCTCGGTATCGCGCTCGGCCTGGCGGGCGCATACGTCGTCAGCGCCATCAGCCCGACGCTGCAGGCCCAGCTCGGCGGTGGCGGTAGCGGTGGTGGTGGCGGTTTCGGTGGTGGCGGTGGTGGCGGCGGCTTCGGTGGAGGCGGCGGCGGCTTCGGCGGCGGTCCCGGCCGGCAGAGCGCCAAGAGCCTGGAAGTCGCTCTCACGGCACCGGTCAGCGCCACCACCATCGTCCTCGCGGTCGCCCTGGCGGTGGCCGGCGGTCTGATCGCCGGCGCCTTCGGCGGCTGGCGCGCCTCACGGCTGCGTCCGGCGGACGCCCTGCGCCGCGTCGAGTAGCACCCGAACCGCACACCTCGCGCGGCCCCGGGCCCGCCCGCACGGCAGGCCCCGGCCCCATCCCACCCCAGGAGTTGCACCCATGTACGAACTCAGAGGCGTCACCAAGCGCTACACGCGGGGCAAGGAGACCATCCTCGCCCTGGACGGCGTCGACCTGGCCATCGGCGACGGCGACCGCCTGGTCATCCAGGGCCCCACCGGAGGCGGCAAGTCCACGCTGCTGCAGATGCTCGGCGCGCTGGACAAGCCGTCCGCCGGCAGTGTCGAGCTCGACGGCGTCGACCTCGCGAAGCTGTCCGAGTCCCGGCTCACCAAGGTGCGCAGCGAGAACATCGGCTTCGTCTTCCAGTCCTTCAATCTGATCCCGACGCTCACCGCCCAGGAGAACGTGGAGACCGCCCTCGTGCCGCTCGGGGTGAAGGCCGGGGAGCGGCGCGAACGGGCCGCCGAGGCGCTGCGGTCCGTCGGTCTCGGCGAGCGGCTCGGACATCTGCCGAGCGAGATGTCGGGCGGTCAGCAGCAGCGTGTGGCCATCGCCCGCGCGCTGGTGAAGCAGCCGAAGGTGCTGCTCGCCGACGAACCCACGGGAAACCTCGACGAGTCGATGCGGGACGAGATCATGGACGTGCTCGAGCGCATGTGGAAGGAGCACGGGCTGACGTTCATCATGGTCACCCACGACTCCTCCATCGCGAAGAAGGCCCCGCGCCTCGTGACCATCCGCAAGGGGCGGATCACGGTCAAGGAGAACGCCGCACGGTAGACCGCACGGACCCCGGCGCGTCGTACCCCGCGGTTCCGAGGCAGTGAGCGACCCCCCGGCGCATCGCGTGCTCCGGGGGGTCGACGTGCAGACGGGCGGGGGCCGGTACCGCCGCGGGTCAGTGGCCGGGCGCGGTCGTGGCCGCCCGGGTCGCGTCCGTCCCCCAGCTCGCCAGCAGCCGCAGCGCCTCCGCCGACGCCGACCCCGGCTCGGCGTGATAGGTCACCATCGACAGCTCACCGTCGCTCGGCGGCCGGAACGACTCGAACTGCAAATCGAGATCGCCCACCAGCGGATGCCTCAGCTGCTTGAGTCCGTGGCTCTTCTCCTTGACGTCGTGCGTCGCCCACAGCCGCCGGAACTCCGCGCTCTTCACCGAGAGCTCCCCGACGAGCGCCGACAGCCGCGGATCGTCGGGGTAGCACCCCGCCTCGTACCGCAGCTGGCACACGATGTCGATCGCCTTCTGCTCCCAGTCCACGAACAGGTCGTGGTACTCCGGCTGGAGGAACACCATGCGCGCCCAGTTCCGCTCCTGCTGGGGCAGCCGGGACCAGTCCCCGAAGACGGCCGCGGCCATCCGGTTCCACGCCAGGACCTCCGCGCGGCGCCCGACGATGTAGGCGGGGACGGCGTCGAAGGTGTCCAGCAGCTGACGCAGTGAGGAGCGCACCTGCTGCGATCGAGCCGAGGGCTTCTTCTTGTGCGCCTTGGGTTTGGCGAGGTGCGTCAGATGCGCGTGCTCCGCGTCGCTCAGCCGCAGTGCGCGGGCGATGGCGTCGAGCACCTCCGCCGACACGTTCCGTCCGTTGCCCTGCTCCAGGCGCGTGTAGTACGCCAAGGACACCCCGGCCAGCTGTGCCAGCTCCTCGCGCCGCAGCCCCGGCACCCGCCGGTGCCGGCCGAAGTCCGGCAGGCCCACGTCCTCGGGCTTGAGCCGGGCCCGCCGGGTGCGCAGGAACTCGCTGAGCTCCACACGCCGGTCCAGGGCCTGTCCGGCCCCCGCGGTGGGCCCCTGCACGGAGCCGGGCGTCACGTCCATACGTCCAGTATTCCTGGTCGTACGCCCATGAGCCTGACCCCCTCAGTGGTACGAACGGCCGACGTACACAAAGCCGTGGCCTGGGTGAGGCCGGTTCCCTCCGGCAGGCTGAACGCCGTGCCCGGTGGAAGGCAGCCGGGCACGCGACCCTCAAGGAGAAATCCGGCATGACCACCGTTGCTGCGTACGCCGCACCCGCCGCCAAGGCCCCGCTCGAGCGCACCACGATCGAGCGTCGCGAGGTCGGCGAGTTCGACGTACTGATCGACATCAAGTTCGCCGGCATCTGCCACTCGGACATCCACCAGGCCCGTGAGGGCTGGGGCGACGCGATCTTCCCGATGGTTCCGGGGCACGAGATCGCGGGCGTCGTCTCCGCGGTCGGTTCCGGCGTGACCAAGTTCAAGGTCGGGGACCGGGTGGGCGTCGGCTGCATGGTCGACTCCTGCCGTGAGTGCGAGAACTGCCGGGCCGGCCTCGAGCAGTACTGCCTGAAGGGCAATGTCGGCACGTACAACGCCCTCGACAGGAACGGCGAGCCCACCTACGGCGGCTACTCCGAGCAGATCGTCGTCGACGAGAACTTCACCGTCCGCATCCCCGACGGCCTCTCCCTCGACGTGGCCGCCCCGCTGCTGTGCGCCGGCATCACCACATACTCCCCGCTCCGGCACTGGAACGCGGGCCCCGGCAAGAAGGTCGCCGTTCTCGGCATGGGCGGCCTGGGGCACATGGCCGTCAAGATCGCCCACGCCATGGGCGCCGAGGTGACCGTGCTCTCCCAGTCCCTGCGCAAGAAGGACGACGGGCTGAAGCTGGGTGCCGACCACTACTACGCCACCAGCGACCCGACGACCTTCGAGCAGCTGCGCGGCTCGTTCGACCTGATCGTCTCGACCGTGTCGGCGCCGCTGGACTTCGGTGCCTTCCTCTCGCTGCTGAAGCCGGACGGCGCGCTGGTGAACGTGGGTGCGCCCGAGGAGCCGATCTCGTTCAACCTGTTCTCGCTGATCTCGGGCCGCAAGACCCTCGCCGGTTCCGCCATCGGCGGCATCCGCGAGACCCAGGAGATGCTGGACTTCTGCGCCGAGCACGGCATCGGCGCAGAGATCGAGCTGATCGGCGCGTCCGAGATCAACGACGCGTACGAGCGGGTGCTGAGCAGCGATGTCCGGTACCGGTTCGTGATCGACACAGCCACCATCTGAGAAACCGGTGATCACGGCGTGAGGCGGCCCCGCGGCCGCCTCGCGCCGCACATCTGTGTCCGGCCACCGTCATGGGCATGCCCGACCGGAGTCCGGTGGTCCGGGCCTCGGTCGCGGGTCGGAGCGGGACGGGACCAGAGACCGATGTTTTCGGCCGTGCGGCGGCCTAGCGTGAGAAATGGTCCCGGCACCGAGGGGGAAGGAGGCCCGACCATGGCAGTAGAACTCAACCACACGATCGTCGCCGCCCACGACAAGACGGCATCCGCACGGTTCCTCGCGGATCTGCTGGGTCTGCGGGTGGAACAGCAGTACGGCCCGTTCATGCCGGTGCAGATGCCGAACGGCGTGACGCTGGACTTCATGGACTCCGACGATTCGATCACTCCGCAGCACTACGCGTTCCTGGTCTCCGAGGACGACTTCGACGCGATCTTCGGCCGTGTCCGCGACGCGGGCCTGACCTACTGGGCGGATCCGCACCACAACCGTCCGGGAGAGATCAACCACAACGACGGCGGCCGCGGGGCGTACTTCGACGACCCGAACGGACACAACCTGGAGATCCTCACCAGGCCCTACGGGAGCGGCGAGGGCTGATCCCCGATCGCGGTCCCGGAGCGGAAGCCGCGCGACTGCCGGGCGTATCGGACAACCCTCGGCGCGGATGTCCGGGAGCGCGGGTGCGATGTCCGGCCGCTGTGCGGCGGCACCTCCCCGACGGCGTCGGTCATGCCCGTCGGCGGTCGGGAATCCCGGCGAGCTGTCCGCGAACTCCGCTGCGGGAAGCGGAAGTTGTCCGGCGCGAGGTACTCCGCCGGGCTGACGTGGGTGACTCGAGGTGCCCGGCGACGCACAGGCCGCGGCACCCCGGCCGGTGCGACGCGGACGCGGCGCCGACGCGGACTGCCACCGCCCGCCGCGCGGAGCCGTCGTACCGGGCGAGCCCGCCTTGCGAGGGTGGCCGTCACCCGGCTGGCGGGCGGTCCAGGAGCGACACACCCGACCTTCCGGGAGTCACCCGCATGGGCGACCGCGGACCGCGGGAACGGCCCGGGCCAGGGAAACCGTGTGGCGTGCTCGCCCGTGGCCCTCGATCGGCGTGTCCCCCGCCGGGTGCCCATCGGATTGCGGTCGGGGCGGCGCCAACTTAGCTTCAGGGCGTCGGACTTCTCCCGACAAAGCCCACATAGATTCGTATGTTGGCTTCCCCCATGATGCCGCGAATGGAGCATTCATGTCGGTGATGACCGGAACACAGCCCACGCAGCAGATCGGCTCGCAGCAGCAGATCACGCAGATCGTCCAGCAGTCGATCCAGCAGGCCTGTCAGCAGGCGAGCCAGCAGATCGCCCAGCGCATGCAGCAGCAGCTGCAGCAGATCCAGCAGGTCCAGCAGCAGCTCCAGCAGCAGGGTATGGCCCAGCAGGCGCATCCCTACCTCGCTCTTGCGCTGCACCACACGCTGCACGCGGGCATCCGGCAGGCCGTGGAGCAGTCCGTGCAGCAGGCGCTGCCCACCGCCATCGTGGCCCTGCTGCAGCAGAGCCAGCAGGGCATGCAGCAGTGGGGCGGCCAGCAGTCGTTCGGCCAGTCGTTCCCGCAGTACCAGCAGCCCGGCTTCGGCTACGGCCAGATGGGTCAGCCCTTCGGTATCGGCTGACCCTCGGCGGCGCGCGATGCGGTGTGCCCAGGGACCGGTTCCCGGGCACACCGCATCACCGTGGAAGCGCGAGCCGCCCGTCGCCGGATCAGGAGCAAGGACGACATTTCCGTGGTGAAGGTGGACGTGATGGTCAAGGAAAAGCCCGGACACAGCCGCGAGGGCGGGTCCGAGGGGGCAGCAGCGGGTGGGTCGGTGCCCGAGGGGAAGGAGGCGGCGCCGCGCAAGAAGGGCGCGCAGTCACCGATCGCGGTGCACCCGCGCCGGGAGCGGTACATGGTGACGCCGCTGCCGCAGCATCTGCTCCCGCCGGGGGTGGCCGAACTCGGCATGGACGCGGTGTGCGACCGGCTGGAGCGGATGCCCGAGGTGAGGGTGATCCGCAGACTCCGGCCCGCGGAGAGGCTGCAGTCGGCCGGGGTGCACCCCTCCTGCCCGGAGATCGCGGTCGTCGAGGCGTCCGAGGCGCAGGTGCCGGCGATGCGGTCGCTGCACGTGCACATCGAACCGGACCTGCCGCTGTCCGGGACCGGTCCCGCCGCCATGCCCACCGCGGGGACCCTGCCGCTGCGTGATCCGGGACTGGTCCTGTCCCTGGGACGCCCCGTGGAGATCACGTTGCGCGTCTGCGGCCCGGACGGCGAACCGCTCTCCGGTGCCGCGGTGTTCCTGATCGGGGCGACCTGGCCGGGCCAGGGCATCACCGGGACCGACGGCACGGCCACCGTGACGTTGGCGACGGACACCGTCGAGTCCGTTCGGTCGCTGTACGTACGGCCCGCGGGCGGTTACAACGACCGCTGGATCCACCGCCCCGACCTGTCGCAGACCCAGGAGAACCTGGTCATGCTGGCGCCGCTGGTCAAGGCGTATCCGGAGCTGGAGGCGCGGCAGCAGTACGGCTGGGGCCAGCAGGCCATGCGCCTGGACCGGCTGCCTCCCACCTTCCGCGCCTTCGGCGTCAGGATCGCGGTCATCGGTTCGGGCGTCAGTGCCGACCATCCCGACCTGAAGCAGCGGGTGCGTTCCGGAGTCGATCTCGTGCACGGTACGGCGGACGGCTGGGCCCACGACGAGATGGGCAGCGGCACGCACGCCGCGGGCATCATCGCCGGGGCCGACACCGGCAAGGGCGTCATCGGCGTCGCCGTCGACGCCGAGATCGAGGTGTGCGAGGTGATGCCCGGCGGGCACTTCAGCGACCTGATCGCCGCCCTGGACCACTGCATCGATCGCGACGTCGACATCGCCCACATCGCCGTGGCGACGCCGTACCCCTCGTCACTGGTCTCCCACAAGCTGGCCGACGCCAACGCGGCGGGCATCGCCTGCGTCGCCCCCGCGGGTGACACGGGCGGGCCGGTCGCCTTCCCCGGCTCGCTGCCCACCGTGTTCGCGGTGGGTGCACTGGGGGTCTACGGCTCGTTCCCCCCGGACACCTCCCAAGCGACCCACACGGGGCCGCCGTTGACACCGGAAGGACTGTTCGCCGCGCCGTTCAGCGGCTACGGCCCCGGGGTCGACGCCGCCGCCCCGGGCGTCGCGGTCCTGTCGTGCGCGCCGGGAGGCGGATACGCGGCCCTCGACGGCACCGGCACGGCCTCGGCCCATGTCGCGGGCCTCGCCGCCCTCGTCCTCGCCCACCACGAGGACTTCCACGGCCAGCTGCTGCCGCGTGGTCCCGGGCGGGTGCAGCACCTGTTCGAGATCATCGCCGCGAGCTGCCGCGGTCTGGCCGCCCCCGGCACGATGGAGGCGGCGCGTGTCGGACGCGGTCTGCCCGACGCCCTCGTCGCCCTCGGACTGGCCCCAGGGGTACAGCTCGCTCCGGCCCTGTCGCCGTTCGTCCCGTCCCTGGCCGGTTGACGGCCCGCGGGACGGGCCCGACGAGGGCGCGGACACATGGAACGGCACCCGCCGCGTGTGCGGGTGCCGTTCCATGTGTCGTGCCACCGCGGTGCGGGGAAGCCGTGTCCTCGTGTCAGCCGCCGGGCGACTGCTCCTTGCTCGGTGCCGCATGCCGGGGGCGGTATTTGTACGACACCTGGCCGACCAGCTCCCGGAAGCAGACCAGCGCGGTGACCGGCGGGATTCCCACGATCACCATCGCCAGCAGGCTGTGTTCCGAGTTGCCGATGCACAGCGCCACGGCCGTGGCGGAGGCGACGAGGACGACCACCCACGACCGCCGGGCGGTCCGGTGCTGGAAGGCGGCCCGCAGGACGGAGAGGGCCGCCACGAACCACGGCCCGTACACCGTCAGGGGCCACCATTGCGCCAGAGGTGCCGGAAGCACCGTCGAGGCGATGGCGCGCAGCTGGGCGTACGAGTAGGCGACGGACCAGCCGAGCATGGCCACCGCGCAGGCGGCGATGGTGGCGACCAGGATCGTGGCAGGGGTGACTTTCTGGCCGTTGTCGAGGATGTGGGCACCCGGCCGGGGGCGCCGGCGGTCGACCCGGTGGCGGTGATGCCCGTCGATCGGGGGCGGAGCGGGGTCCGCCCTGGTCGCCGTGGACAGCATCTGGGCCAGTTCCTCGTCCGGATCCCAGCCGCTCGGCGCCATGTCGGGGGCGGGTGAGCCCCAGGCGTGATGCACCTCGAGAGGATCGACGGTGTAAGGATGACGCCCCGGCGTGTCGTAATCCGTTCTCAGGTCGAACTGAATGTCGTAGAGGCTTGGCTCGCCTTGAAGCCTGTCCATTCCCAGCTCCTCCGCGCCCTCGTTCAGGACGCTCCGTCCATGGCGCGCAGGTATTCGCTTTCCATGTCGCCGATCTCCTTGAGGAAGTCTTCAAGAAGGTCCGAGCAGCCCTTGGCGAGTGCCTCACCGCCCGTCGGATCCTGCCAAGCGGCTCCACGTCCGACAGGGATCTGATCTTCCGGTTCGTTCCAAGTCACGATCACCTAACGAGCGCCATACGGAGGAAGCTATCCGGCATTCGGGGGAATCTATCGCTGAAGAATCGTTCCTGCGATGTGATGACCGTACCCTGGCGGCGAAATTCAGAAAATGCGTGCAATCACCTTTCGGTGAATAGCATTTCACTCTCCGCGAGGGTCCCAGGTGAGCCCGGTGGGAGGGCTGAAGCGCGGAGGGGCGTCGCGTGCGCGGGGGCCCGGGCACGCGACATGCGGGTCGCAGCGGAGTCGGCCGGACTCCTTGACGGGGCTTTCGACGGCGCTTCTCGGCCAGGGTTGAGGAGGCCGTCGCGAGCGGCGCCGCGACCGTGCACGGGCGGGAGTCTTCGTGGCGGCGGGCAGCCACGCGCCGACGGCAGTCTCGTGCCGGCGGGTGCCTTCTTGCTGCCGGTTGCCACTTCCCCGCCGGTCGCGTCCGCCGTGGCGGTGGGCTGTCGGCGGGCTCCGCCGTGCCGGCGGGCTCGGTCCTGCCGGTGGTTCCGCGCCGTTTGGGGGGCCTTGTTGACGGACTCGGTCCTGCTGGTGGATCGAGCCGCCCGCCAGGTCGGCCGGCACGAGGCCTTGGACCAGGGCGCGGGTTCATGTGCCCCGGAAAAGTCCTCCTCCGTCCACGAGGCCTGCCCGGCAACGCAGTTGACCGCCTTCAAAGCCGGCTGTACTTCTCGATGTCCTCGGTGAACTCCTCGATCGCCCGCGCGGTGAGCGTCGGCCGTGTGTCGGCGATGGCGGCCAAGTAGTCCTCGGTGGTGGCCGGTTCGCCCTGCCGGTGTGTCACCTCACGCTCGAAGGCAGCCTGGGCCCCCTTGCGCGCGGCGAACTCGATGTCGGCCGGGGTGAACAGCTCGCTGGCCTCCACCAGTCGAGAGAGGTCCACGGAGTCGATGGCGGCCCTGAGATAGCGGGCCCAGATGGCGGCGCGGGCCGTGGGGTCCGGCGGCCCGATCGGAATGACGTAGTCGAACCGGCCCGGCCGTAGGAACGCCGGGTCCAGAGAACGCACCGAGTTGGTGGCGCAGACCAGCAACCGGGCATCGTGCTCACGGAAGTTGGGGATGAGCTTGAGCAGCTCGTTGGTCACCCCGTGACCGGGGTCGACGGCCCGCCCCGACCGCACCCCCGCGATCTCCTCGACCTCGTCGATGAAGAGCAGGACCGAGTCCAGTTCCACCAGGTCGGCGAAGACCTCCCGCAGAGCCGCGGCCAGCCCCTCACCGTCGGCCGCGAGCCGGGACGGGAAGAGCTCCACGAACGGCCAGGTGACCCGTGAGGCCACGGCCTTGGCGAAGCTGGTCTTCCCGGTGCCGGGCGGACCGAACAGGATGACCGCCTTCGGCGGGACGACACCGTAGCGGTCGGCCAGCGCGGGCTCCGTCAGCGGGAGCACGATCCGCCGTTCGACGACCTGCTTCTCCCGCTCCATCCCGGCCATCCGGTTCCACAGGCCCTCGGCCAGCATGCGGCCGCCCAGCGCCCGGAGCACGTCGATGTCGGCCGATTCCCGTGGCTCGAGCTTCTCGTAGTAGGTCAGATCGTCGCGGGACAGGAAGCCGGAGTGGTCGAGCGCCTTCGTCCCGGCGGCGTCGGCGGGCAGCAGGGCGCTGATGCGGCGCACGCCGTGCGCCCGCAGCCTTCGTTCCAGTTCGGCCAGGAGGGCGCTGCCGATCCCGCGTTCGCGCCACCGGGCGGCGAGCGCGACCAGCAGGATCCAGGCGCGCTTGCCGTGCGCCTGCGCCACGGCCATGCCGACCAGTTCGTCACCGACGACCGCGACCACCGCGGTCTGACCGCTCTCGACCGCGGCCATCACCTCGGAGACCGGGAAGGCGGGGCGCTCGTCGGCCGGCCGGCTCTGGTCCCAGATCTGGATCGCCTGGTCGAGATCGTCATCGTGGTAGTCGCGCAGATGCCATGCGGACATCGCCACCACCTCGCAGGTGCGGGGTGTTCCATTGTCACCCGGCGCCCCGCCGGCCGCCGCCGGAGCGGTACGGCCTCGGGAACCCGGGGTGCCGGAGCCGTGGCCCGAGAGCGGCCGGGGTGACGAGTGGCCGGGGGTGACGAGCGGCCGGGGTGACGAGGGCCGTCCCCGCCGCGGCGATCTGCCGGGCGCTTCCGCGGGCAGTGCGTGGACGTGGAGGCGCACCCCTGCCGGGGGAGTTCAGCTCTGGGCGGTGGGCCGTACGACGATCTCGTTCACGTCGACGGTGGGGGGCTGTTCGACGGCGAACGCGATGGCCCGCGCGATCGCGTCGGGCGGGATCGCGATGCGGTCACGCATCGTCGTGATCTCCGCTCTGACCCGGCTGTTGGTCGACGCCTCGGCAAAGTCGGTGGCCGTCACGCCGGGTGACACGGTGGTCACCCGCAGGGAGTCGCCGGCTTCCTGGCGCAGCCCCTCGCAGATGGCCCGGACCGCCAGCTTGGTACCGGCGTAGACCGCCATGTTCGGCACGACGCGGAACGCGGCCGTGGACGCGGTGGTGACGAAATGACCCGAGCCCTGCGCCCGGAAGACCGGAAGGGCGGCGCCGATCCCGTGCAGCACGCCCTTCACGTTGACGTCGACCATCCGGTCCCACTCGTCGACGCGCAGATCGTCCAGCGGCGAGATCGTACCGACCCCGGCGTTGCTCACGAGGACGTCGAGCCGGCCGAAGCGGTCGCCGGCCAGTGCGACCAGGGCCCGCAGATCGTCCCGCCGGGTCACATCGGTGCGCAGCTGCACGGCCTCGCCACCCGCTTTCTCGATCCGCGCCACCACCGCCGCCAGGCGCTCGGAGCGGCGAGCGCCCAGCACGAGTCGCGCGCCGCGTTCCGCGAGCAGCAGCGCGGTCGCCTCACCGATGCCGCTGCCGGCTCCCGTGATCGCCACCACTTTGCCTCTGATCCCGTGCATGAAGGCAGTCCTCTCCCGTCGTCGGCGTCATGGCCGTGTACCGAGTGGCGCGGCTTCCGCATGGGTGCCGGGAAGCCGCCGTGCACCGGGCGGCCGCGGGCCGGTACGACCGTGCAAGGCCGTCGGCGGCGCCGCGACCGGTGCTCGCACATCAGTCTGCGGCGGACTTAGCCTGGTATCCAGAATGCACTTATTCTGGAATCAGAGGTGTCCCTCATGCCCACGCGACAGGACCGACGGAGTGACCTGGGTGCCTTCCTGCGCAGCAGAAGGGAGCGCCTCACCCCTGACGAGGTCGGCCTGCCCCGCACCGGCCGACGGCGGACTCCGGGACTGCGCCGGGAGGAGCTGGCGCTGCTGGCCGGGATCAGTGCCACCTGGTACACGTACCTGGAGCAGGGGCGGGAGATCCGCGCCTCCGAGCAGGTCCTGACCGCCCTTGCCCAGGCGCTCCGGCTCGACAGGCACGAGCAGGAGCACCTCTTCCGGCTCGCCGGTCACGCGCCCGCGGCCGAAGCCGAGGAGCACCGCCCGCTCGCCGGCGAGGTGGCGTCCGTCCCCCTGCTGCTCCAGCCGAACCCGGCGTACATCATCGACGGCACCTACGACGTGCTCAGCCACAACCGGGCGGCCGAGGAGCTGTTCCCGAAGCTCATCACCGGGGCGGACCGGCCGGCCAACCTCGTCCGCTGGGTGTTCCTCGAGCCGGTGGCCAGGGACGTCCTGGTCGACTGGGAACCCGAGGCACGCGGCCTGCTCGCCCGGCTGCGGACACAGGCCGCACGCCATCCCGCCGACCCGCGCTACGCCCGGCTGATCGACGATCTGAACGCGAACAGCCCGCAGGCGCGGGCCTGGTGGCCCCAGTACGAGGTGCAGCCGCGGCACAGCGGACGCAAACGCCTGCGGCACCCGGCACACGGAGCGATCGAGTACGCGTACACCGCGTTCCACCTGGCAGAGCGGCCGGAACTGACGCTGGTGGTCTACCACGACGACAGGGGGACGGCCGGCGCGAGGGCATGAGCGGAGCCGGCCACGGCACGGCTGCGAAGGGCCGCCGTACCCGGCACGGGTGCCGGGCAAGTCCCCGCGAGGAGAGCCGTGTTGTGGTCGTCCGGTACCGCGCCGGGCGCCGACGGGCGGCCTGCCTGCGGGCGGCGCGTGCCGTTGCCGTGGACCTGGGGTATTGCCTCCTTCCTTCGCGGACGAGCAGGCGGTCCGACTCCTGTACGTCCGCGCGCAGCCCGGGGCCGCGGCGGCGAAAGACCCTCACCTCGCGGCCCCGGTGGGCAACTCTCCGGGCCTGGTCCGAGCGCCATGGGCGACAGCGACTTCCCCGGCTTGCGCGGTGCGGAGTTCGCGCGCGCGGACATGACGGGGGCGCGGTTCACCACGGTGTACCTGGACGCGGCGACGTTCCGGGCAGGTGAGCTCAACGGGGTCGTCATGCGCGGCGTCGAGATGATCAACACCACCATCGACGGGAGATCCGGAATCTCGTGGTCAACGGGGTCGACGTCGTGCCGCTGGTGGAGGCCGAGCTGGACCGCAGGCACCCCGACCGCCGCACGTTCCGGCCGACCACCCCCGAGGGGTTCCGGGAGACCTGGGACCCCTCGACGAACGGCTGGGGGAGTCGACCGTCGCGCGGGCGCGCAGACTGCACGAGGAACTGCTGCACGAGTCGGTCGACGGCGCGTGGTCGTTCATCCGGACCGTGCGTCACCTGGCGTTCGCAACCGAGTCATGGGTCGGCCGCTGCATCCTGGGCGATCCCAGCCCTTGGCACCCGCTGTCCCTGCCGTGGGACCGGATGAGGCGCGGCCAGGGGTGCCGCACGACCGGGACGCGCGTCCTCCGCTCGAAGAGGCGCTCGCCCTGCGGCGGGAGGCGACGGCCATGATGCGACGCGTGGCCGACGGCCTGACCGACGAGCAGCTCGACAGCCGGACCGAGCCGCTCGTGGGCCCCGGCCGGCCGGACGAGGGTGAGACCTTCCCGCTCCGCGAATGCCTGCTGGCCGTCATCAACGGGGAGTGGTGGCACCGCATGTACGCCGAGCGCGACCTGGCGGTTCTCGAGGACCAGGACTGACGTCGCGGATCTCGTCGTCACCGGCCGGGCGGGCCGTCCGCTGCCGCTCGCGGACGCCGGGGGCGGGCCGCGGGGCCTCCCGGCAGGCGACGACACGACCGCGGAGACGACCGTCCGTCCGTGACTTCCGGCGGCGGGCGCGGCGACAGCAGACCCGCTCGGCAGCCACGGAGCAGGAGCGGTGCCGTGCGACTCGATGACTCATGCCAGGCCGTGGTCACAGACCCGGCGGTACGCGGCACACGAGGCACCGGCAGCGCGGCTGCATGCGATGTCGAGGATTCCGACCAGCCCGGCCGTAGTTGTTTCCAGTCATGTTGACCTGCGGAGACGGCTGAAGGAATTGTTCTTGCCGAGTGGATGTGCGAGACGGTCATCGCTGACTAGAGTCGTCCCGTCACAACTGGTTGTGGGGACAACCAGAGCGCCTTGGGGAGGGCCTGCAGCACATGAGTCGTCGTTCCAGTGGCTCGGTCGGCGTCTGGGCTGAGATGCAGAGGCAGCAGCAGCGCCAGATCGAGGCAGAAGCCCGACGACGGAGACAGGAAGCGCAGCAGGCACGTGCCTATCAACGGCGGGCTGCGCAGAGTCACCGCGAGTACAGGCAGGCAGAGGCGCTGCGTCGCACCGAGGAATTGGACGCGCAGGTTTCGTCGCTGCAAGGGCTTCTCGCCTCGGGTTGTCGGGTACCGGCTTTCCGGGCTTCCTCTCTCATGCGGTCCGAAGAGATCCAGCCCTTCGCCCCAGGACCGTTGGCACAGCCCGTAACCATGCCGAACTTCGATCACTACCGAACGCAGAGCGGGTGGACTGCCGGCCGCCGGGCTCAGGCGCAGGCCGAAGCCCAGGCGCGTTTCGAGCGGGACCGGCAGGCGGCCCAGGCTGCGGAGGTCCAGCGGCAGCAGCAACTGGCGTCGTACCACCGGGAGTACCAGCAGTGGGCCGATGCCCAGCTGACCGACCTGCGGCGGCACAACGCCGGCGTCATGGATCTGACCGAAGGAGTCGGACGCCGCGATCCGGATTCCGTGGTCGAGTACTTCTCCGCCGCTCTCTACGCCTCGACCGCGTGGCCGGAGGGATTCCCGCGCCAGGTGGCGGCGGCCTACGACTCGGCAGCCGGACAGCTGGTGCTGGACTGGGAGCTGCCCGCCTACAGCGTCGTCCCTGAGGCCAAGTCCGTCCGGTACATGCCCGGAGTGGACCAGGACAAGGAGACTCCACGACCGGCAGGCCAACGTCGGGCCCTGTATCGGGAGGTTCTGGCGCAGTGCATGCTGCTGGTCCTGCATGAACTCTTCGCGGCGGACGAGCAGGGCGCCCTCGAGTCGGTGACCTTGAACGGATTCGTCGACGGGCACGACCCTACGACGGGCCGACCCGGACGTATATGCCTGGCAACCGTCATGGCCGCCCACTCGACGTTCCGCGAACTCCACCTGGCCCAGGTGGACGCGGGAAGCTGCCTGGCCGAGGCACTGCGTGGGCAACTCTCGGCCCGCCCCGACCAACTCACGGCGGTGCGACCGGGTCGCCGGCCACAGGACGTCGGAAACCGTGTGGTCACGCATGGCAGCGACGACGACCCCGACCTGTACGAGATGGATCCGATCGCCTTCGAGAACCTCGTTGCCGATCTGTTTCGCGCCATGGGGATGCAGGCCGTCACCACCCAGCGCTCGAACGACGGCGGCGTGGACGTCGACGCACTGGATCCGACACCGATCCGAGGCGGCAAGATCGTCGTGCAGGTGAAGCGCTACCGCAACACGGTGCCGCCCACCGCTGTACGCGACTTGTACGGAACCGTGCAGGACGCCGGGGCCAACAAGGGTGTCCTCGTGACGACGTCGGGGTTCGGCCCCGGCTCCCACACCTTCGCCAACGGCAAACCGCTGGAACTGATCTCGGGTACCGAACTCGTGGACCTGCTCCACCGGCACGGACTCCGCGGGCGCCTGGGTGACGGCGCCCCTCGAGGTGCGGCACCGGCCACCCCGTCGGTTCCCGACACCCGACTCCCCGACGATTACAACGTCTTGGGCATGCAGTGGACCGGAAGTGTCGCCCTGGACGTGTGCGCTCTCGTCTGCCGAGGCAGTCGGGTCCTCAGTGACGATCACTTCGTCTTCTTCAACAACCCACAGACACCGGACGGCTCCGTGCGGACTCTTCCCGCCACTGCGCCCGACAAGACCGCGATGTGCGTCTCCTTCGACGGGTTGCCGGACGAGGCGGACCGGTTCGTACTGGTGGCCGCCATCGACCCGGAGATCAACCCAGACGCCGACCTCTCCGGCTTCACGGACGCCTGTATCCGCCTGCTCGACCCGACGATGGCAGAGCTGGGACGTCTGGAGGTCTCCGACGGCCGCCCGCGCGAAACCGCCTTGGTGCTCGGCTCGTTCCGCCGCAGATCGAGTGGCGACTGGGACTTCGTCCTGGGCGGCAAGGGCTACCCGGGCGGCCTGGAGGAACTCGTTCAGGATTTCGGTATCGACGTCGAGTAGACCGAGGACGTGGAGTCGTGATGCCACTGCGCCGAACGACGCAGCCGTCGGATCACGTCCGCAGCCCCATGAGCCCGTCGTACGCGGCCATCACCAGCTCCAGCCCCCGGTTGTCGTCCGCGGGTTCGCGCATCTGATGGGTCACGTAAGCCACCGCCATACGGGCCTCGGGATCGATCATGACGAGCGAACCGCCCCAGCCGCCCCACCCGAAGGTGTTGCCGAACAGCCCATAGCCGAGCCCGTAACGGACCGGCATGCCCAGGAGGCGGTCCTCGCCGCTGAACTGCTCCTCCCTCGCACGGTCGCAGCCCGCCTGCGACAGCAGCCGCACCCCACGCACCGTTCCCCCGCAGGCCATCACCGACTGCACCAGGGCGACCGAGCGGGCGTTGCCGAAGCCGCTCGCCGCGGGGATCTGCGCGCGACGCCACGCCACGCTGTTCCCGTCACGGACCCGTACGGCGGTGCCGGTGGCCGGGGACGCGCTGCGGCCGGGCGCGCTCGCGGCGTAGTCCTCGCCGTGCGACGACGGCGGGACGGCGAGCGCCACCCGGTGGTCGTCCTCGGCGGGCAGCCCGATGTGGAAGTCGGCACCCAGCGGCCCGGCCACCTCCTCCGCGAAGAACTCGCCCGGGCTCCGGCCGGTGATCCGGCGTACGACCTCGCCCACGAGAAACCCCTGGGTGAGCGAGTGGTATCCGGCCGCGCTTCCCGGTTCCCATTGCGGGGCCGACGCGGCCAGCCGTGCCGTGGCGGCAGGCCAGTCGTAGAGCTCCTCGATCGGCCCGTCCCAGTCGGGCAGGCCCGCGGTGTGCGCGAGCAGATGCCGTACCAGCACCTTGTCCTTGCCCGCCGCGGCGAACTCGGGCCAGTACCGGGCGACCGGTGCGGCCGGATCGAGGTCGCCGCGGTCGGCCAGGACCAGCGCGCACAGTGCCGTCATCGTCTTGGTGACGGACCAGACATTGGTGATCGTGTCCTGCTGCCACGGGGTCGTGCGGTCCGCGTCGGCGAATCCGCCCCAGACGTCCACCACCGACTCGCCGTCCACGAAGACCGCGACCGAGGCACCCGCGTCCCCCTCGTCCAGCAACCCGGCCAGCGCATTCGGCACCGCGGTGAACAGATCGTCGTACGTGCCCCGGATATCGGCCATGTGCCGTATTAGTGCGTATCGGCCGGTCGGAGGCAATCGAATTTCCCGGACCGGGGCGAGCGTTCCCCTGCGGCGGTGGTCAGGTCGTGGCTCCGGTCGCCGGGGACCACGACCTGCCCGCCCCGGGCACCGTCACCTCCCCCGCCCGGCTGCAACTCGGTGAGCTCCCTACGGCCGTCCGTACGGCACCGGCCGACCGGTGAACGCGTCCAGGAGCACGCGGTCGCCGAGCGGCCGGTCCAGTCGCACCGTCATCCTCTTGCTGAGCAGCTGGGCGGTGCAGGGACCGTCCTTCGTCCCGACGACGGACGTGGACAGCACCACGCTCCCGTCCGTCTCGAGCACGTCCACGGCAGGACCGTCGTCGCAGGCACCGTGGCCGGCCGTAACGGTGACGGACCGGCCGTCCCCCGCCGTCCCGACCAGTCGCCGGAGCGGCTGCAGCGCGGCGCTGGGCCCCTCCGCGACCGGCTCGATCGGCAGCGTGGGAGGCTTCGAGGCACGGACGGCGGCCCACTTGAGCGGAGTGTCGTAGCCGTCCAGGGTGAAAAGCCAGGCCGGGACGGTGGCCGGGCCGCGGCTGGTGGCCAGGGTCATCTCACCCAGCTTCGCCCCGACCACGGGCAACTGCGGTCCGTTGGTGCCGCCGCGGGCCACTGCCTCGTACGCCTGCCGTGCCTCCATCAGCGGCAGCGTGAGCGAGCCCCCGCCATCCCACTTCACCAGGCCGTTCTTCCGCGGCGCGGCGGGGAGCCGGCCGCGCAGGACGAAGTTCCCGCTCTCGTAGGCCTGCTTGTCGGCTTCGTCGTGGAAGGCGTCCTCGGGCACCTGGACCGCCTCACCGATCGGGTAGTAGCCCGTGCGCCAAGCCCGGGCGGCCTCGGAGCCGTCCCAGGCATCGGCCACCTGACGCGCGCGGGCCTCCGCCTTCGGGTTGTGGCCGGGGGTGCGGGACTGAGCGCCACGACCGCTGTCGCAGCCGACGACGGCCCCACCCGCCGCGGCAAGCAGGGTGAGGGCGAGGAACAGTTGCGCGGTGCGTGTGGGCATGGGTCCCCCTGGGTCCGACGATGACGGCACAGGCCTCGCGGTGTACCGCTCCTACGACGCACCGGACCACGGTTGCGTTCGGTGCGCCCGGACCTCTCCGGTGGCACCGGAGCAGGTGGATCTCCCCGAACACAGTGGGCCGCGGCCGGCTGTCGGGTGAACCGGCCCGTCATGCCTGTAGGCGGGCCAGGAGTTCGCCTCCGACGGGACAGGGGCGCTCCTGGGGCAGCAGTCGGGCGGCGGAGTCCGCGTCACCACCGCTGACAAGGGTGTGGATCTCATGGGCGGCCGGGGTCACGTCGCGGATGCCGACCGTCCATTCGTCGCCGTGGCGTCGCACGGCCGCACCGGGACACCCAGCTGCAAGGACCGGTACGGCAGGGGCTGGATTGCAGGTGCCGCTCGGGGTCCCACTGCACGCGAGCAGGCGCACGCTTCAACTGCCGCCGCCAGGGAACTTGTTCGGGATGCATTCCGCAGACGTAATGCGACAGGCACGCGTGGCGCAGCGCCCTCTCGAAGCCGTCTCGGCTGATCTCGACCGCCAGGACGGTCTCCTGCCCCGCCTTCGCAGGCCGGCCGCAGCGGTACATCATCCACAGGAACGACGGCTCGATCCACGTCAAGCCAGGTCCAGGGACCTTTTCCGGGCAAGCAGCCGACGGGGGTGTTCGCCCTCCCTGGCAGGATGGCCGATATGGAGATCATTCCGGGACTCGGCGTCGACGTGGTCAAGATCGGTGACCCGCGATCGCAGGTCGAAGAGCGCACCGGCCCGCCATATCACGGCCCCGGCGGACTGCGGGCCGTCTACACCACCGCACCCATGCTGGTGATCACCTACGCGGAAGACGAGACGGTCGAACTCGTAGAGATCCACTACAGCGGTGAAGGCGGCGATACGGAAGCGCACTACGACGGGGTTCAATTGACCCATCGTTTCCTCGATGACGTCGTCGCGGACCTTCACGCCCGGGGGTACACGAGCACGCCCTCAGACATCGGCCATGACTTTCATGCCGGATTCTCCGTGTGGTCCATGCGCTCACTGTGGGCCCCTGACCTCGACCCCGAAGCCGATGAGCACGACGAACGCACGGTCTCGGAAGGAGTCTCGGTGGCGCCATACGCCTACTTCGTCGAGAGGTGAGGGGAGGCCGGGAGACAGCGGTCCCCCCTCAGCGTGGGCCTTC
Organism: Streptomyces sp. HUAS TT11; assembly: GCF_051553595.1. Classification (NCBI taxonomy): domain Bacteria; kingdom Bacillati; phylum Actinomycetota; class Actinomycetes; order Kitasatosporales; family Streptomycetaceae; genus Streptomyces; species Streptomyces sp. HUAS TT11. The sequence goes on along the minus strand of NZ_CP196184.1, from coordinate 3,668,638 downwards.
CCGGGCGGGCGACACATGGAGAAGGGCAACGGTGATCCATGTCAAGTCGTGTTCACACCCCCCTTCGCGGCCGACGCACCTGACGGGATCAACGGCTGTGAAGGGCGACCACGTGCGCACTGCAGGCCGGTACGGCGCTGGGGGCCGTCTCATACGGCTGGACCGGACGCCGTCACGCGGAAGCCACCACGTCGCCGGCCATGACCCGGGGAGGGTTGGGGAGCAGAGACGCAAGATTGTCCCGTACGAAGTCCGCGGCCCTCGAGATCGATTCGTCGGCACCGGCCTGGTCCTGGAAGACGCTGGTCGAGACCATCACTCCGTCCCCGGTATCGATCCAGTAGTAGGCCACGAAGCCGGAGACCTGGCGCATGAGCGGCACGAACCCCTCGTTCACGAGACGTGCGGCCTCGGCCGAATCGGTCACCCCTTCGTACCGCCGGACTACTGCGTACATCGCCAAGCTCCTCACGGCGTTCTGGTCCGTCCACTGCTGAGACGTCGTACCCCTGCGAGGGCTGCCCGGCTCATGAGGCGTCCGGCAATCACCTGAAGGGCCGCCCCGGGTGGTCCGAACGGCGACAGCCGGCCCGGGCACGCGGCCCTGCCCACGTCTGCCGCGAGAAGGCGTCGACGCGGAGCAGCGCAGCCTGGACCGGTGGCTGCCCGCAACACGAAGGAGGCTGGGAAACGCGGCTTGATGACTCACGTCGAGCCTCGCTCACAGCCCTTTTCCCCGCTCTGTCTCCTGGGCCTCGAGAAGTTCGTCACCGTGTTCGACCGCCCAGCGTCCGAGCGCCATCATCGGGCCCTCGACCAGGCTCTGCCCCAAGCCGGTCAGGGCGTAGTCGATACGCGGCGGCGCCTCGGCATGTGCGTGCCGCTCGACCAGTACGCCCGCGAGCAGACGGTGCAAGGAGTCGCTCAGAACCTTGTCGCTGATGCCGCCGATCGCGGCCCGCAGGTCCCGGCGTCGGCGCGGTCCCCCGCGAAGCGCCGCCAGCACAACGGGGTCCCAGGTATGGGCGAAGAGATCGGTGGCCGCGCGCAAACGGCAATCGGCGACCAACTCGTAGCAGTGGGCGTCGTGATCAGTCATCTCGCAGCCCATCATCGCGCGTCGACCACGCACCGAATGGTGCGTAACGCCTTCCCTACCGTAGCCACCCGACCGACCACTGTGGGAGAGGAACAGACAGATGCGTATCGGAATCCTGGGAACAGGGACACTGGCGGCGGCTCTGGGCGAGGGCTGGGCACGTGCGCGACATGAGGTGGCGATCGGCGGGCGGTCGCAGGTCACAGCGGAGAAGCTCGCCGAGCGGCTGGGTCTCGGGGTGCTCGCTGTCACGCCACGGGAGGCGGCCACCGGGCGCGACGCGGTGCTGCTCGCCGTGTCCTGGGACGGCGTCGAGGACATGCTGGAGTCGGTGGGTGCGTCCGACGGCGTGTTCGAAGGGATTCCGTTGATCGATCCCACGAACGCCGTCAGCCATGGCGTCGGCGCTCTGCTCACCGAGCGCGGCGAGTCGATGGCCGAGCGGATCACCGGGCTGGCTCCGGGGGCCCGGGTCGTGAAGGCGTTCCATCTCTTTCCCGCCGGCCAGTGGACGAGCGCGCCCGGTGGTGGTGCGTCCCGTGTGACGGTGGCGATGTGCGGCGATGACGCGACGGCACTGGACGTCGTCGGCGAACTGGTCCGTGACGTCGGCGGAGTCCCGGCGACCCTGGGGACGCTGGATCGCGCGCGCCAGGTGGAGGAGGTGGCGGGTTTTGTCATCGGTTTGGCCTTCGCAGGCTTCGACCCTGGATCCGCCCTCCCTCACATCCCCTCGAACAGCAGATGAGCCGGCTCACAGGGACAGCCGTGGATTCCGCGTGGACCGCACGAATCCCGCGTTGCGGTTCTTTCCTGGCGACCAGCCCGGGTGGCCGCCTCGGGGAGCCACTGATTTACGACTGCCGTTCGCCGCGGAGGAGAGCGCCGGGCGCGGCACCGTGCGGGCTGCCGGTGCCGCGACGGCCGGCTTCAGGCACCTTTGCGCACGGCACGGGCTTACTTGTCCCCGGCTTCCGGCGTCGGAGCGATACCCGTAGGGCACGACACCCCCGTCCCGCCGAGCCTTGCTGCCCTGTGCCGCGTGGACGGCAGTCGGCCCCCGGACGAGCGTGCCCGGTCATGAGTTCAGGCGGGCCATCAGTTCGTCCTCGGCGGGGTACGGCCGCTCCTTGGGCAGCAGTCGGGTCGCGGAGGCCGGGTCGCCGCTGCTGACGAGTGCGTGGATCTCGCGGGCGAGCGGAGTCACGTCGTTGATGGAGACCGTCCACTCGTCCGCGTAACGTCGTACGGCCTCGCCGGAGAGCCCGAGTTGCAGCGAGCGATACGGCAGGGGCTGCAGATGCAGATCGCGCTCGGGGTCCCACTGGACGCGAGCGGATGCACGCTTCAGCCGGCGTTGCCAGGTGCTGCGATCGGAGTGCAGCCCACGGACGTAACTCGACAGGCACGCGTTGCGCAGTGCCCACTCGAAGCCCTCGCGAGTGATCTCGACGGCAAGTACGGTCTCCTGTCCCGGCTTTGTGCCCCAGCCACAGCGGTACATCATCCACAGGAACGACGGCTTGATCCAGGTCATGCGGTCCCGCTTCCATGCAGCGGGGAAACGGCCCTGGCGAACCGCAGGCATGCCGATCTCCGGTGAGTACGCCTGATAGACGGTGATCGTGGATGCCGTGTGGAGCGCACGGATTCCGCGTTGCGGTTCTTCCATGGCCTACAGGGTCAGGCCGACCGATGCCCGTCGGCCATCGATTTTCGACTCTGCAACGGGCAGCGTCCTCGGATCTCGCCAGGCGCAAAGCACGTACGCCGCAGCCCACGCGGCCGTGGCGCGACGCGAACGGCGACCGATGCCACGGCCGGTCGGACGGGACTCAGGCGGGTTCGGCTACTCCTCCGATGCCTCGGGCACCGGCGCGATGCCCGTCGGGCACAACGCCCCAGTTCGACTCGAACGGGTCACTCAGCCCCCCGTCCCGCCCAGCCCGCACTACCCCGCCGGGTTCTTGTACGGGTACCGCTGGTGCCAGCTCTCGATCGCCGTTTCAAAGGCCGGCGGGGTTTCGAGGCAGCCAGTCTTGGTGGCTGTCACGCATTCGGTCGCGTTCCGCGGAGCTCGTTGCGATGACGTCTGCGCCGCCGTCGTATGGATGGTGGATGCGGCTCAGTCCGCTGTCGGTGATGATCACTCCACTGAGTACGTCGTCTGCCACTCCGCGGAGGATGTCGTCGACCGTGCCTGGTCGCCAGGGGCGGCGGTCGGCGTAGAGGTGCGTGTAGCTGTGGAGTTCGGGGTCGGGATCGTCGTCGTACGCGAGCGTCGTCCATCGGGCGCCTTGCGGGTGCACCTCGTGCCGCTCTGGCGGGAGTTCCGGTCCGCCCGGTTCCCAGGACCAGGCCACGGTGATGACGTAGACGTCAGTGCCCTTGAAGAGTTCGTCCAGGACCGTGTTGTACCGGTGGAGGACGACGGTGTACTCGTCCTCGGTCTCCGGATAGCGCTTCGAGCCCGGCAGGCTGTGGAAGCGCACCCAACGGTCGCCGTAGGCAGTGCGCAGTTCGTGGGCGATGGGAGGCCCTTTCGGATACTGGTGCTGCCATAGTGCGGACAGGCGGTCCGTGTCGAGGTCGCTGCTCATCCCTCAGCCGGCGCCACGCCGATCGGGCAGGACACCCCGGTGCCGCCGAGCCCGCAGTACCCGCCCGGGTTCTTGTCCAGATACTGCTGGTGGTACCCCTCCGCCGGATAGAACTCGCGGTCCGCCGCGGGCAGCAGTTCCGTGGTGATCCTGCCGTGGCCCGAGTAGGTGAGGACCTTCTGGTAGGCCTCGCGGGACGCCTGGGCCGCGGTCGTCTGGGCGGGGGAGTGGGTGTGGATCGCCGAGCGGTACTGGGTTCCGACGTCGTTGCCCTGGCGGAAGCCCTGCGTGGGGTCGTGGGACTCCCAGAAGACCTTCAGCAGGCGCTCGTAGGAGATCTTCCGCGGGTCGTAGACCACACGGACCGCCTCGGTGTGGCCCGTCAGGCCCGAACAGACCTCTTCGTACGTGGGGTTCTCGGTCCAGCCGCCCTGATAGCCGACGAGCGTCGTGTGGATGCCCGTCGGGAGCCGCCAGAACGTGCGCTCGGCGCCCCAGAAGCAGCCGAGGGCGAAGTCCGCGATCTCCAGGCCCTCCGGGTAGGGGCCGAGGAGGGGGGTGCCGAGCACCGTGTGCCGCTCGGGGACCGTGAAGATCGGCTTCGGGCGGCCGCTCAGGGCCTGCTCCGGCGTGGGCAGCTGGGGCGTGCGGCTGTACGGGAACATGTGGTCTCCACAAGGGCACGGAACGGGTGGGGCCTGACGCGCAACGTGCGTGTCCGCCCCGGAATTCCGGGGCGGACACCCGGGGTCGCGGCAAGGACAGGCCGCCGTGCGGCGCGGGCGGCGGACTCAGTGCGGCAGGGCCGCCGGGCTGCCGCCGTTCGCCTCGAACCCCGCCACCGCCAGGGCCCGGTACATCGCGTAGTCCGCGGCCGGGTCGGCGCTCAGGGTCCAGGGCAGCGCACCCACATGACCGTCGACATGGACCAGCTGGGCCATCGCCTCCGGCCAGCGCTCGCTGCGGACCAGGAAGAAGATCAGGAGGTGGCGGACGTGCGCCAGCATGGGGTCGTCGGACCGGGCCGACTGCACCGCGAAGAGCGCGCCGTGGATCGCCTTGGTCACGACCTCGCTCCGGTAGAAGCTGCTGACCAGGTTCACCTCGGGGAGGTGCTCGAAGACCGCGAACAGGGGCATCGCCGCCAGGAGCGAGCCCTGCGGGGCGCGGGCGGCCGCCGCCTCCGCGAAGGAGTACGCCAGCTCGCGCGAGCCGTGCCACTTCTCGCACCAGTAGTGCAGTGCCGCCAGATGCGCCCCCATGTGGGCCGGGGCGCGGTCCAGGATCTTCAGCCACAGCTGCTCGAACTCCGGCCGCGGGTAGCCGAGGCCACGGGCCACCGAGAGCTCGATGATGTAGGGGACCGGGTCACCGGGGGCCAGCAGTGCCGCCTCCGCGCAGGCCGACTGCGCCTCCTCCATGATGATCCGGAACTCCTCCGTGCCCGGCGTCGACGTGCGCCAGGCCTGCTGCACCAGGAACTCCGCCTGAACGGCAGCGCCGCCCGCGTCCTTCGGGGCCTCGGTCCGCCACACCCGCAGCCACTGGCCGCCCGGGATCTCGCTCACTCCTCCGGGCCGCATCTGCAGCTCCAGGGACGCGGAGCCCGCGAAGGCCTGCACACGCTGCCAGCGCGTCTCGCCCTCCGCCTCCGTGCCGGCCAGGAGCTGCGCGGCGGCGCGGTAGTCCTGCGTGTGCTGCACCACGTCCAGGACGTCCAGCAGGTCCTTGTCGGGGCCGGGCATGCGGACGTCCAGCTCCTCCTGGCGGACGAAGCCGTAGTTCGCGGGGTCCGCCGCGTCCGGGTGGCCGGGCGCCACCTGCTGGATGCGCGCGCGCCTGCGCATGAGAACGGGCAGCAGGACCACGCAGAACATGGCCGCCGCCATCAGGACCCAGAGAATCGCCATGCCTCCAGCGAACCAGACGGGTCGGACACTTGGCCAACCCGGTCGCCGGGCCTGTGGAAAACCACTGACGCACCGCCCGGTACGGGCATCGGGTGCGGTCGCCGCGCCCAGCGCCTCGCACCCCTGTTGCCCGGCTCCGGCTCCCCGGATCCGGCTCTCTGGCTCTCCGGCTCCGGTTGGTCCCGCCCGTGCTCTCCGGGTCCGGCTCTGCGGGTCCAGGCGCTTCGGGGCCGCGCACTCCAGGTCCTGGTGCTCCGGGGCCGTGCTCTCCGGGTCCGGCTCGCCCGCCCGGCGCCCGGGTCCCCGAGGTCCGTCATCCCCGCCGCCGGAGCACTACCCTCGGTGCACATGAGCGACAGGCACATCAGTCAGCACTTCGAGACCCTCGCGATTCACGCGGGGAACACCGCCGACCCCCTCACGGGCGCGGTCGTCCCACCGATCTACCAGGTGTCGACCTACAAGCAGGACGGCGTCGGCGGGCTGCGCGGCGGCTACGAGTACAGCCGCAGCGCCAACCCGACCAGGACCGCGCTCGAGGAGAACCTCGCGGCCCTGGAGGGCGGCCGCCGTGGTCTCGCGTTCGCGTCCGGACTGGCGGCCGAGGACTGCCTGTTGCGTACGCTGCTCAGCCCCGGCGACCACGTGGTCATCCCGAACGACGCGTACGGCGGCACGTTCCGTCTGTTCGCGAAGGTCGTCTCGAGGTGGGGCGTGGAATGGTCCGTCGCCGACACCTCGGATCCGTCGGCGGTACGAGCCGCACTCACCCCGAAGACCAAGGTCGTCTGGGTGGAGACCCCCTCCAACCCGCTGCTCGGCATCACCGACATCGCCGTCGTCGCCCAGATCGCGCGTGACGCGGGCGCCAGGCTCGTCGTCGACAACACGTTCGCGACGCCCTACCTGCAGCAGCCCCTCGCGCTCGGCGCGGACGTCGTCGTGCACTCCCTGACCAAGTACATGGGCGGCCACTCCGACGTCGTCGGCGGTGCGCTGATCGTGAACGACCAGGAGCTCGGCGAGCAGCTGGCGTACCACCAGAACGCGATGGGCGCGGTCGCCGGTCCGTTCGACTCGTGGCTGGTGCTGCGCGGCACCAAGACGCTCGCGGTCCGAATGGACCGGCACAGCGAGAACGCCGCCAGGATCGCCGACATGCTCACCCGGCACGCGCGTGTGACGCGCGTTCTGTACCCGGGCCTGCCGGAGCACCCCGGTCACGAGATCGCCGCGAAGCAGATGAAGGCGTTCGGCGGCATGGTCTCCTTCCAGGTCGAGGGCGGCGAGGAGGCGGCGGTCGAGGTCTGCAACCGCGCCAAGGTGTTCACGCTCGGCGAGTCCCTGGGCGGTGTCGAGTCGCTCATCGAGCACCCGGGGCGGATGACGCACGCGTCCGCGGCCGGCTCGGCCCTGGAGGTCCCCTCCGACCTGGTCCGTCTCTCGGTGGGCATCGAGAACGTCGACGACCTCCTCGAGGACCTGCAGCAGGCCCTCGGCTAGCCGACGGTTCTCACCAGCCGCTGATGGGCGGAGTCGTCGTGGACGGCGGCTCCGCCCAGGGCCGGGCCACGGACGCCCAGATCGTGAAGGCGAGTGCCGCGGCCAGCAGCGTGAGCCACAGCAGGCGGCGCGCCGCCGTCCGGCGGCGCAGCATCCGGGTGCCGCGCCGCAGCACCTCCGGGTACAGGTCGGGCGGCACCGGGGGCGGTGTCCGCTCCAGCATCCGCCGTACGGCGGCGTCACGCTCGCGCAGATTCATCGGTCACCTCGGTTCCCGTGTGCGGGGCGGCCGGCCGGCCCGTCGCCCGTTCTCCGGCCCGGGCCGGTCACGACGGGGCCACCTTCGCCACGGGCAGCGTGGGCGCCGGCCGGGCCTGCGGGTGCAGCAGCGTCGCCACCGCCCGTGCGCAGATCGCGCGTACCCGCTCGGCGGGCAGTCCCAGCAGCGCCCCGGTCTGTTCCTCGGTCACACCTTCGTACAGCCTCAGTACGAGCATCAGCCGCTCCCGCGGGGACAGCCCCGCGAGGATGCCGCCCCGCTCCCTGCGCTGCCGGCCGAAGGTCCCGTGCCGGTGCCAGGCCTCGCGTGCGAAGCGGGTGGCGAGCCGCTGGCGCGTCCGGTCGTAGGGGTCGTCGCCGCGCAGCCGGTCCCAGGAGGCGTACGTCTCGGCGAGTGCCAGCGTCAGCAGGCGCCGGGCGCGCGGGTTGTCGTCCTGGGTCTCCGCGGTGAGCAGGGTGGCCGCGTGCAGCAGCCGTCCGGCCGCGCCCGCGACGAAGGCCTCGAAGTCCCGGGCCCGGCGGGCCTCCTGGGACGCATGCCGTTCTCGCACCACGCCTCCCGACTGAGGGCGACCATGAAGGGTCGGGACCGCGCCGTGCGGAGGCGGCCGGGCCCGCACGGCGCGGGTGCGGGATGCCGGAGCGCGTACGACAGGGACCCGGTCTCATATGAGACCGGTGGCGCCCCCGGGGTCAAGAGCCGGGGAGCGCTCGCACGCGTGCGTGCCGGGAGACTACGGACGGAGCGCCCGGGACTCAGGACGGCTGCTGGGACTCGTTCCCCGGAAGGACCTGTGCCGTCTGGCGGGCCGAGAGGGCCACGTTGAAGCGCGTGAGGAGCGAGCAGAACTCCTGGCGCTCCGCGGGGGTCCAGTCGTGCGTCAGTTCGGCCATGAGCTGCCGCCGGGAGGAGCGCACCTCTTCCAGGCGCGACAGTCCGCGCGGGGAGAGCTGCAGCACCACCGCGCGCCCGTCCTCCGGGTGGGAGGTCCGCTTGACGAGACCGGTGTCGACCAGCGGGGCCACCTGCCGGGTGACCGTCGACGAGTCGATGCCCATGCTCGCCGCAAGCGCCTTGACGCCCATCGGGCCTTCCTTGTCGAGGCGGTTGAGCAGGAGGTACGCGGCGCGGTCCATCGAGTTGCGCACCTGCCCGACCCCGCCGAGCCGCGTCTGTTCGGCGCGGCGTGCGAACACTGCGACCTCGTGCTGCAGCGTGTCCAGAAGACCGGGGTCACCGACGGTCGACATGTCCATCGACATTTCAGGTGTTGTGGGCATGGCCGGGGGCTCAATTCATGCGTGGAAGCTGGGTTGGGGGACAGGGTACGCGGCCGGGACGCGGGGCGTACCGGCGCTGCGCAAACCCGTTTCACAGCTTGGTCACACCCGCTGCGGACGGGCGTGAACTGCGAGACTTGTGGTCATGAACTACAGCACGGCCGACTCCCTGCCCGCGGTGACGCTGGACGACGTCCGGGGCGCCCAGAAGATGCTCTCGGGCGTCGCGCGCGTCACCGCGATGGAGGGCAGCAGGTACCTGTCGCAGCTGGTCGGTACACCGGTGCACCTGAAGTGCGAGAACCTCCAGCGGACCGGTTCGTTCAAGCTGCGTGGCGCGTATGTGCGCATCGCCGGGCTGCTGCCCGAGGAGCGGGCGGCGGGCGTCGTCGCCGCGAGCGCGGGCAACCACGCGCAGGGAGTGGCCCTCGCGTCCTCGCTGCTGGGGGTGCACTCCACCGTCTTCATGCCCAAGGGCGCGCCTCTGCCGAAGATCAGCGCGACCCGCGAGTACGGCGCCGACGTACGGCTGCACGGACAGGTGGTGGACGACACGCTGGCCGCCGCGCAGGAGTACGCGGCCGAGATGGGCGCGGTCCTCATCCATCCGTTCGACCATCCCGACGTCGTCGCGGGTCAAGGGACGGTGGGTCTGGAGATCCTGGAGCAGTGCCCCGAGGTGCGCACCATCGTCGTGGGCATGGGGGGCGGCGGGCTTGCGGCGGGAGTCGCGACCGCGGTGAAGGCGCTGCGTCCGGATGTGCGGGTGGTGGGCGTGCAGGCGGAGGGCGCGGCGGCGTACCCGCCCTCGCTGGCGGCCGGACGCCCGGTGCCGGTGAAGAACCCGGCGACGATGGCCGACGGGATCAGGGTGGGCCGGCCCGGCGAGGTGCCGTTCCGTATCGTCGAGGACCTGGTCGACGAGGTCCGCACGGTGTCGGAGGACGCCCTGTCCGCCGCGGTCCTGCTGTGCCTGGAGCGGATCAAGCTGGTCGTGGAGCCGGCCGGCGCGAGTCCCGTGGCGGCGCTGCTGAGTGGTCCCGGCACCTTCGAGGGGCCGGTGGTGGCGCTGCTGTCCGGCGGCAACGTGGACCCGGTGCTGCTCCAGCGCATCCTGCGCCACGGCATGGCCGCGCAGGGCCGCTACCTCGCCGTCCGGCTGCGGGTGACCGACCGTCCGGGGGCACTCGCGACGCTTCTCGGGGTGTTGTCAGTGGCCGACGCTAACGTCCTCGATGTGAGTCACGTACGGACCGACCCGCGGCTCGGGCTCACGGAGGCGGAGGTCGAGCTGCACCTGGAGACGATGGGCCCGGAGCACTGCGCCGAGGTGGGCCGGGCACTGCGGGAGGCGGGTTACACCGTCATCGACTGAGGTCGGGGGGCGTTGTCGTGACCCGGTGGAAAAATGCATTGAGAGACGCGATACATCGCGTTATGGTGTGAGCGTCTCGCCGGTCCGTGCCCACGCGCGGCCGTTCGCGGCCGCGCGGGCGGAAAACCCATCGAGCGGACGAAGCCCGAATCGTACCCTCATTGCCCGAATTTCCAACGACGTGGAGAACTGATATGCCAGGCGCCATCTATGCCGAAGGTCTGGTGAAGACCTTCGGTGACGTAAGGGCTCTGGACGGCGTCGACCTAGATGTCCCGGAGGGCACCGTGCTGGGCCTCCTGGGGCCGAACGGCGCGGGCAAGACCACCACGGTCCGCTGCCTCACGACCCTGCTGCGCCCCGACAGCGGCACCGCGACCGTCGCGGGGATCGACGTGCTCAAGCATCCCGACGCGGTGCGCCGCTCGGTCGGCCTGTCCGGCCAGTTCGCCGCGGTCGACGAGTATCTGACCGGCCGGGAGAACCTTCAGATGGTGGGCCAGCTCTACCAGATGAAGGCGAAGGCGGCCAAGCAGCGGGCGGCGGAGCTGCTGGAGCAGTTCAACCTCACGGAGGCCGCCGACCGCCCCACGAAGACCTACTCCGGCGGTATGCGCCGCCGCCTCGACCTCGCGGCCGCGCTCGTGGTCCGTCCGCCCGTGATGTTCATGGACGAGCCGACGACCGGTCTCGACCCGCGCAACCGCCAGCAGCTGTGGGAGGTCATCAAGCAGCTCGTCTCCGGCGGTACGACGCTCCTGCTGACCACCCAGTACCTCGAAGAGGCCGACCATCTGGCGCACGAGATCTGCGTGGTCGACCACGGCCGCGTCATCGCCCGCGGCACCTCCGACCAGCTCAAGGCACGCACCGGCGGCGAGCGCGTCGAGGTCGTCGTGCACCAGCGCGAGGACATCCCGACCGCCACCGACGTCCTGCGCGGCTTCGGCAAGGGTGAGACCACGGTCGAGGAGCACATGCGCAAGCTCACCGTCCCCGTCACCGGCGGCGCCAAGCTCCTCGCCGAGGTCATCCGGGAGCTGGACACCCACGGAATCGAGATCGACGACATAGGGCTGCGCCGTCCCACCCTGGACGACGTCTTCCTGTCGCTGACCGGTCACATGGCCGAGCAGAAGTCCGAGGACAGCGGCGAGGCCGAGAACCCCAAGGCCCGCAAGCGCACGAAGGAGAGCGCCAAGTGAGTGCAGTCACCGACACCGTGACCGCCGCGGCGCCGGCGAACCCGATCAGCCAGTCCGTCCGGGACTCGCTGGTGGTCGCGAAGCGGAATCTGATCCGGATGACCCGCATTCCGGAGATGGTGATCTTCGGGCTGATCCAGCCGATCATGTTCGTGGTGCTGTTCAGCTATGTCTTCGGCGGATCGATGCAGATCGGTGGCAGCACCAGCCCCGAGGCCTACCGCAACTTCCTGATGGCCGGCATCTTCGCCCAGACCGTCACGTTCGCCACGGCGGGCGCCGGCGCGGGCATCGCCGACGACATGCACAAGGGACTCATCGACCGCTTCCGCTCCCTGCCCATGGCGCGGGGCGCGGTGCTCACCGGGCGGACGCTCGCGGACCTCGTGCAGACCGCGCTGACCGTCTTCGTCCTCGCGATCGTCGCCCTGCTGGTCGGCTGGCGTGTGGGCTCCAACGGCGACACCAACGCCGGCAAGGTGCTGGCCGCGTTCGGTCTGCTGCTGCTGACGGGGTACGCGTTCACCTGGATCGGCGCGCTGATCGGTCTGTCGGTGCGTACGCCGGAGGCGGCCACCTCGGGTGGACTGATCTGGCTCTTCCCGGTCACGTTCATCTCGAACGCGTTTGTGGACACCACCCATATGACGCCCTGGTTGCGGCACGTCGCCGAGTGGAATCCGTTCAGCGCGACGGTCCAGGCCTGCCGCACGCTGTTCGGCAACCCCGGCGTCTCGCCGTCGGACGCCTGGCCCATGGCCCATCCCGTCTGGGCGTCCCTGATCTACTCGGTCGTGATCGTCGTGATCTTCCGGACGCTGGCGGTGCGCAAGTACCGCTCCGCGACAGCCTGACGCGACCGCGTCCCCGGGGCGCCGCCCCGGGGACGGCGATGCCCCCGGTGCCGCGCGGGCGCCGGGGGCATCGCCGAGGTGTGGAAGGCTCAGCCCTGGTAGGGCTCGGCCTTCAGGATCTTCACCGAGGCCTTCTTGCCGTTGGGCAGCTCGTACTGCGCGTCCTCACCGACCTTGTGGCCGAGCACGCCCGCGCCGAGCGGGGACTGCGGCGAGTACGTCTCGATGTCGGCGCTCGCGTACTCGCGCGAGGCGAGCAGGAACGTCAGCGTGTCGTCCTCGTCACCGTCGAAGGCGATCGTCACGACCATGCCGGGGGCCACGGCGCCATCGGTCGAGGTCGGAGCCTCGCCGACCTGGGCATTCTCCAGGAGCTGGGTCAGCTGGCGCACACGGAGCTCCTGCTTGCCCTGCTCCTCCTTGGCCGCGTGGTACCCGCCGTTCTCGCGCAGGTCGCCCTCCTCGCGCGCAGCCGCGATCTTGGCGGCGATCTCCGTGCGCGCAGGACCAGTAAGGTGCTCAAGCTCGTCCTTGAGCTTGTTGTACGCCTCCTGGGTCAGCCAGGTGACGTTCTCGCTGGTCTGGGTCACAGGTGCTCCTCGTCGGTACTGGGAATACAAAGCATCGCCCTACCCAGAAGAACGGTCCTTCACGAGTGGGCGAAACCACGAGCCTAACAATTCAACGGCCAAAGGGGGAGGACATAAGCCATCAGAATTACGTCAACGCAGGTCAGCGCGTACGTGGGGCGGGTGACGTCAGCCCGTGTGGCAGCCGAGCAGCTCCGCCGTGCTTCCCCGGGACGTGGTGCGCAGGGTGACGACCTTGTCGATGCGTGTGCCGTGTCCGTCGAACCGGAAATCCGCGCGGCCGACCTCGGTGCCGTCCGCGGACTGGGAGCGCAGGGTGCAGTAGCCGGTGGCGTCCGCGTCCTTGCGGACCTCCAGGTGCACCTCGACCGCGTCCTGCGAGGCCTGGAAGGTGATCACTTCGCCGCTGATCTTGTTCTGGAAGACGTAGTGGTACGCGAACAGGCCGACGACCAGCAGCAGCACCACGCCCAGCACACTGCCGACGATCTTGAGTGTGCGGTCGGCGCGCTCGTCCGCGGAGCGGCCGTAGCGCCCTTGGGGCAGCTCCGTGCTCGCCGTACTCATGATCGTCCTCTCGGCAGGGGCCGGGACAGACGCCCCGGACGGGGCGTTCCGGGACCGGTCCCGGAATTTTTCACCCTCCGATTCGGTCACTATAGAAGCCGCTCATCGCGCCGAATCACCCAGGGCGCGCACTTGACGACTTACTGAGGATCGAGTCTTGACTGACCAACTGCGACTGATGGCTGTGCACGCCCACCCCGACGACGAGTCGAGCAAGGGCGCGGCCACCATGGCGAAGTACGTGTCCGAGGGGGTGGACGTGCTGGTGGTGACCTGCACGGGCGGGGAGCGCGGCTCCATCCTCAACCCGAAGCTCCAGGGCGACAAGTACATCGAGGAGCACATCCACGAGGTACGCAAGAAGGAGATGGACGAGGCCCGGGAGATTCTCGGCGTCAAGCAGGAGTGGCTCGGCTTCGTCGACTCCGGCCTGCCCGAGGGCGACCCGCTGCCCCCGCTTCCCGAGGGCTGTTTCGCCCTGGAGGACATCGACAAGGCGGCCGGGGAGCTGGTGCGCAAGATCCGCGCGTTCCGTCCGCAGGCGATCACCACCTACGACGAGAACGGCGGTTACCCGCACCCCGACCACATCATGACCCACAAGATCTCGATGGTGGCGTTCGAGGGTGCCGCGGACACCGAGAAGTACCCGGAGGCGGAGTTCGGCCCGGCGTGGCAGCCGCTGAAGCTGTACTACAACCAGGGCTTCAACCGGCCGCGCACCGAGGCGCTGCACCACGCGATGCTCGACCGCGGTCTCGAGTCGCCGTACGGGGAGTGGCTGGAGCGGTGGAGCGAGATGGAGCGCGTCGAGCGCACGCTGACCACCCACATCCCGTGCGCGGACTTCTTCGAGATCCGTGACAAGGCGCTGATCGCGCACGCCACTCAGATCGACCCCGACGGGGGCTGGTTCCGGGTCCCGATGGACCTCCAGAAGGAGGTCTGGCCCACGGAGGAGTACGAGCTCGCGAAGTCCCTCGTGGACACCTCCCTCCCGGAGGACGACCTCTTTGCAGGCATCCGCTAGCCCTGAGGGACAATGCCTGACATGAGCGCAAGCGCAAGCCTGGCAATGACGCACCTCGTCACCTTCGCCGAGGTGGACCAGAACAAGGTCACTCCCGGTGTCCTCGGCTTCATCGTCTTCGCGGCGATGGCACTGGCCGTGTGGCGCCTGATGAAGTCCATGAACAAGCACATGGGCAAGGTGGACTTCCAGGTGAACGCCGAGGACGACACCTCCGGCGGCGCCGAGAAGGCCGGCCGGAAGGACCCCGGCTCGGTCGGGGCGCCCAAGACCCAGCGGGGCTGAGGGCCCACCAGGGTATCCCAGGGGCTGTGCACGGCGGACGCCGGGCGCAGCCCCCGTTGGGGGTGGTGCGTCAGCGCCCGGCGGTCATCGGCACCCCCATGACCTCGCGCGCATGCCGACCCGGCACCATCCCCAGGCGCCACGCCTGCCAGCCGCCCTCCAGGCTCACACCCCGCTCCAGCAGCAGCCCGTACGCCGCCAGGTAGTCGTCCAGCTTGTCGTCCCTCGCCGGGTGGTACGCGCGTGCGAGCTGGGCCAGTTCCTCCTGGGCGACGGCCGTGCCCACCTCGGCCCCACCCGGTGAGGCGTAGGGCAGAAGGGTGCAGCGCAGAAAACGGGCCCAGTCCTCGCCCCTGCGGTCGCCGTAGGAGGTGAAGAGGTCCACCGCCTCGTCGCACAGGGCCAGCGCCTGCTGCGTACGGGCGTTCCCGGCGTCCACGACCGCCAGCTCCAGGCACGTCCAGGCCTCGCCGTGGGCCACGCCGATGCGCTGGAAGTCCGCCTTCGCGTCCACCAGCAACTGGCGGGCGAAGCCGGAGTTGCGCAGCGAGCCGGTCCTGGCCGCCCGCTGATCCCGGGTCACCCGAGCCGAGTGATGCCGGGCGCAGGCCAGGCCGTAGACGTCCCGCATCCGCGAGAACATCGTGCGTGCGCGCTCCAGATCACGGACCGCCTGGTCGAGGTCGCCGGCTTCCTCGAGGGCCTGGCCGAGGTAGTAGACCGTCCAGGCCTCGCCGCGGGCGTCCTCGTTCTCCCGGTGGCGCGTGGCGGCCCGCCGCAGGTCCTCGGCCGCCGCGGACGTGTCTCCGGCGAACAGGCGGGCGCGGGCCAGCTGGGTCAGTGCCCAGGCCTCGCCGCGGGCGTCATGGGTGCGGGTGTACAGATCCAGCGCGGTGCGCAGCTCGCTCTCCGCGCGCGGCACGTCCCCCATGCGCAGGGCGAGCTGGCCCAGCTGGAAGTGCGCCCAGGCCTCGCCGTGCACCGACTCGTTCTCCCGGTGCAGGACCAGGGCCCCGGTGAGCAGCTCCAGCGCCTGGTTCAGCCGAGCCCGGTCGCGCTCCACCGCTGCGAGCGCGTGCATCGTCCAGGCCCGGTCCGCCGCCAGTTCGGGGGCGGCCTGGAGGTCCATCGCCTCCTGGAGCTTCGCCGCCGCCTCGGTGAGGTTGCCCTGGTGGTGGAGGGTGATGCCGAGGGAGCACAGCGCCCTGGCGGCACCGGCGTCGTGGTGTGCCTCGAAGTAGAGGTCCACCACCGCGGCCAGTGTCGTCCGCGCCTTGTCCAGCTCGCCCAGCTGGCGTGCCGCGATACCCGTGCGCCACTGCACCGAGCGCACCAGAAGGCCCTGGTCGACGGCCTGCGTCAGCTCGCTGATCTCGCCCAGGCGGTAGAGGTCGCCGCGCAGCAGGCAGTAGTCGCACAGGGCGCCCAGGAGGTTCAGCACCGCCGCCTGGTCGACGCCCTCCGCGTGCCGCAGGGTGGCGGTGATGAAGCTCGACTCGTCGTCGAGCCAGCGCAGCGCGGCGTCCAGGGAGGTGAAGCCGTGCGGTCCGAAGCGGTCCGAGCGGGTCGACATATTGCCGTCCACCAGTCGCAGCACGGAGTCCGCCAGCTCCGCGTAGTTCACGATCAGGCGTTCCTGTGCGGCCGTGCGCTCGGCCGGCTCCTCCTCGTCGAGGAGCCGTGCCTGTGCGAAGCCCCGCACCAGGTCGTGCAGGCGGTAGCGGTTGCCGCGCACGTGGTCGATCAGGCCCGCGCCGGCCAGCGTCTGCAGATACCGGGCCGCGTCCTGATCGTCCGTGGCCAGCAGGGCCGCCGCCGCGGCCGCGCCGAGGGAGGCACGGCCCGCCAGCGCCAGCCGTCGCAGCAGCCGCCGGGCCGCCTCCGGCTGGTCGGTGTAGCGCAACCACAGGGCGCGCTCCACCGGCCCCACCGGTCCGTAGGCGGCGAGGTCCGCGGCCAGTCGGCGGGGGGAACGCGGGCCGAGCGACGAACCGGCGATGCGCAGGGCCAGCGGCAGCCCGCCGCACAGCTCCCTGGTGCGGTCGGCGGCCTCGGCGTCGTACGGTTCCGAGCCGTCCTGGGCCGCCGCGTTCAGCAGATCCTCGGCGCCCGCGGCGTCCAGCCCCCCGACCGGGAGCTGGTGGACGTAGGCCGGCAGGTCCTCCGGCAGGTCCAGGGGCTCCCGGGTGGTGACCAGCACCAGACTCTCGGACCGTTCGGGCAGGAGGGTGCGTACCTGCTCCGGGTCGAAGGCGTCGTCCAGCACGATCGTGACGGGCAGCTCCGTCAGATGCTGGTGGTACAGCTCGCTCAGTCGCTTGACCTGGTGGTCGGGGGCGGAGCGCTCACGGAACAGGAGCTGCTCGCGGGGCGCGCCGAGCCGGTTGAGCAGATGGAGCAGGGCGTCGCGGGTGGACAGCGGCTGCTCCTCGGTGCTGTCCCCGCGCAGGTCCACCACGCAGGCACCGCGGAAGTGGTCCTTGAGGTCGTGTGCGGCGTGGATCGCGAGTGATGTGCGTCCCGAGCCCGGTGGGCCGTGCAGCACGACCACCGACGGCTTGGTCTCGGTGCCCGCACGGGCCGACCGTACCCACTGCCGGATCCTGGCCAGCTCCGTGCGCCGGCCCGCGAACGAGGCGACGGGGTCGGGAAGCTGACCGAAGGACTGCTCGAGCACCGTGCGCCTGAGCGCCGCAGCGCTCTTGTCGGTGCGGCGCAGCCGGGGCGAGGCCTTGGCCTGGGTGGTCGAGGTGAGCACCTTCTGCTGGTCGAGGAAGGGGCGGATGCCGCGCACCTCCAGGGCGGTCAGCCACTGCAGGCGCAGCTGCTCGGCGCCGCCCGGCCGACCGAGCTCACCGGCCCGCCGGCTGGCCGCCGGCAGATGGGACGCCGTCACCTTGGCCACCGTGGCCGCGGCGCCCACGACCGCGACGGTCGCCCCGGTGCCCAGCGCGGTGCCGCCGTCCGTGCCCAGCGCGAGGTCCGCGACACAGGCCGCGACCGCGGCGACGGCCGCCACCAGGAGCGCCGTTCCCGCACCCTCCTTCGCGTACCGCTGCCCGAACGTCAGCCGGCCGGCCTCCGCCTCGTCGAGGGCCCGCGTGTACACCTCGTACTCTTCCGAGGCCGTCTGCGCCATCGCGTCGAGGGCTCCGCGCGCCCGCGACAGCAGGACGGTCCCCTCCGTGCGGCCGCCCGAGCGCCGCACCTCCTCCTCAACGGCCCGTGCCAACAGCCGCTCGGCTTCAGCCCGATGGCTGTCCCGCATGTCACGTCCCCCTCCGGCGTCAACTCCATTGTTTTTCAGTGTCCTTCGAGGACGGCGTCGGCGCGAGGGTGCCGACGATCAGGATTCGGGTCCGGTTGCCCCATCACCCGTGTGGTGTGCGCGGCCGTCCCGCCGGTCCCGGGGGCCACCTCGTGGGGGATCTCGGCGCGCGGTGGAACTCCTGGGTGCGGCCGCTTCGAAGACGGTCACGTCGTGGTGCGATCGAACGGGCCGTGTCGGGCAGGATGGAGGTATGCCGAACCGACTGGCTCATGAAACGTCCCCCTACCTCCTCCAGCACGCCGACAACCCGGTCGACTGGTGGCCCTGGTCGGAAGAGGCATTCGAGGAGGCGCGGCGGCGCGATGTGCCCGTACTGCTGAGCGTCGGCTACTCCAGCTGCCACTGGTGCCACGTCATGGCGCACGAGTCGTTCGAGGACGGGGCGACGGCGGCATATCTGAACGAGCACTTCGTGAGCGTCAAGGTCGACCGCGAGGAGCGACCGGACGTCGACGCCGTGTACATGGAGGCCGTCCAGGCCGCCACCGGGCAGGGCGGCTGGCCGATGACCGTCTTTCTCACCCCCGAGGCCGCGCCCTTCTACTTCGGCACGTACTTCCCGCCCGCCCCCCGGCACGGCATGCCCGCCTTCCGCCAGGTCCTCGAAGGCGTCCGGCAGGCGTGGGCCGACCGGCAGGAGGAGGTGGCGGAGGTCGCCGGGAAGATCGTCCGGGATCTCGCCGGCCGGGAGCTGGAGTACGGCGACACGCGGCCCCCCGCCGCGGACGAGCTCGCTCAGGCGCTCCTCGGCCTGACCCGCGAGTACGACCCGCAGCGCGGCGGTTTCGGCGGCGCTCCCAAGTTCCCGCCGTCCATGGTGCTGGAGTTCCTGCTGCGCCATCACGCCCGCACCGGCTCCGAGGGCGCCCTCCAGATGGCGCAGGACACCTGCGAGCGCATGGCACGCGGTGGGATCTACGACCAGCTCGGCGGCGGCTTCGCCCGCTACTCCGTGGACCGCGACTGGGTCGTGCCCCACTTCGAGAAGATGCTGTACGACAACGCCCTGCTGTGCCGCGTGTACGCCCATCTGTGGCGGGCCACCGGCTCCGGGCTCGCCCGGCGGGTCGCGGTCGAGACCGCCGACTTCATGGTGCGCGAACTGCGCACGAAGGAGGGCGGGTTCGCCTCCGCACTCGACGCCGACAGCGACGACGGAAGCGGCCGCCACGTCGAGGGCGCCGCCTATGTGTGGACCCCTGCACAGCTCGAGGAGGTGCTCGGTCCCGAGGACGCCGAACTCGCCGCCCGCTACTTCGGCGTCACCGACGAGGGCACCTTCGAGCACGGCAGCTCCGTTCTCCAACTGCCCCAGCAGGAAGGCGTGGTCGATGCCGGGCGGATCGCGTCGATCCGGAGTCGTCTGCTCGCGAGCCGGGCGGAACGTCCTGCACCGGGGCGGGACGACAAGGTGGTCGCGGCCTGGAACGGTCTGGCCGTCGCGGCACTCGCCGAGACCGGCGCGTACTTCGACCGCCCGGACCTCGTGGAGGCCGCGATCGGCGCCGCCGACCTCCTCGTGCGGCTGCACATGGACGAGCGCGCGCGTCTGGCCCGTACGTCGAGGGACGGTCAGGTCGGTTCCCACACAGGGGTGTTGGAGGACTACGCCGACGTCGCCGAGGGCTTCCTGGCGCTTGCCTCCGTCACCGGCGAGGGCGTCTGGCTGGAGTTCGCCGGGTTCCTGCTGGACCATGTGCTGATCCGCTTCACCGACGACAGCGGTGCGCTGTACGACACGGCTGCCGACGCGGAGAAGCTGATCCGCCGTCCCCAGGACCCCACCGACAACGCCACCCCGTCCGGCTGGACCGCCGCCGCCGGTGCCCTGCTGTCCTACGCGGCGCAGACCGGTTCCGAACCCCATCGCACCGCGGCGGAGCGGGCGTTGGGCGTCGTCAAGGCGCTCGGGCCGCGTGTGCCCCGCTTCGTCGGCTGGGGGCTCGCCGTCGCCGAGGCGTTCCTCGACGGTCCCCGCGAGGTCGCGGTCGTCGGTCCGGCTCTCGACGATCCGGCCACAAGGACCTTGCATCGCACGGCACTTCTGGGTACCGCCCCGGGCGCGGTGGTGGCGGTGGGGACTCCGGGGAGCGAGGAACTGCCGCTCCTCGCCGACCGGGTCCTGGTCGGCGACGAACCGGCCGCGTACGTATGCCGCAACTTCACCTGCGACGCCCCGACCACCGATCCGGAGCGGCTGCGCGGGGCTCTGAGCGGCGCAGAGGCATAAGGGAGGATCCGGTTCCGCCGACGCGAGCGGTCCTGCTCCGGGGCAGATCGCACCAGAAGGGCGTCCATCCCGAAACACACTATTTATCTGAAGAGCTCCAGGACTTCACAGTTCCCACCTAGTCTCTCCATCGTTCCGCGACAGGCGTGCCACGTTGTCGCGGCAGGGGGTTTTGGGGATCTGGGGGGATCTGTTGCTGACGTCTGTCTTCATAGCCGCTGTTTCGCTGGCCTTGTTCTGGATGGCGGCTTTCACCCTGTGGTGGCAGATGCACGCGTGGCGTACGCCCGAAGTGCTGGCCTCCACCCGGTTCGGCAGCCCGGACGGCGGTGAGCACCTGTCCTTCTCGCTGCTGCTGCCTGCGAGACACGAGCAGGCCGTGCTCGACCACACGATCCAGCGGCTGCTCGAGTCCACGCACGCCGACTTCGAGATCATCGTCATCGTGGGGCACGACGACCCGGATACCGCCGAGGTCGCCCGGAAGGCCGCGGCCCGCGACGGGCGCGTGTGTGTCGTCGTCGACCACCACGAGAAGAAGAACAAGCCGAAGGCCATGAACACGGCGCTGCCGCACTGCCGCGGCGATGTCGTCGGGGTCTTCGACGCCGAGGACCAGGTGCATCCCGAACTGCTCGCCCACGTCGACCACGCGTTCCGCACCACGGGCGCGGACGTCGTCCAGGGCGGGGTGCAGCTCATCAACTTCCATTCCAGCTGGTACAGCCTGCGTAACTGCCTGGAGTACTTCTTCTGGTTCCGCTCCCGGCTGCACCTGCATGCGCAGAAGGGGTTCATCCCGCTCGGCGGCAACACCGTCTTCGTGCGGACCGGCGTCCTGCGGGAAGCCGACGGCTGGGATCCCGACTGCCTGGCTGAGGACTGCGACCTCGGAGTGCGGCTGTCCAGCGTCGGGAAGAAGGTGGTCGTCGCCTACGACTCCGACATGGTGACCCGCGAGGAGACCCCGGGCTCGCTGATGTCGCTGCTCAAGCAGCGCACCCGCTGGAACCAGGGCTTTCTGCAGGTCTACCGCAAGAAGGACTGGAAGCAGCTCTCCGGCTTCGGGCAGCGCCTGCTCGCCCGCTACACGCTGATGACCCCGTTCCTGCAGGCGTTCTCGGGTGTCGTCATTCCGCTCAACGCCGCGATCGCCCTCTTCCTGGACGTTCCGGTCGGCATCGCCTTCCTCACCTTCCTTCCTCTCGTCACGGCCGCCGTGACCTTCGTCTTCGAGGTCGTGGGGCTCCATGACTTCGGCAAGCAGTACGGGCTGCGTGTCCGCTTCATCCACTATGTGAAGCTCATCGTGGGCGGCCCCTTCTACCAGGTGCTCCTTGCAGGCGCGGCCGTCCGTGCTGTCTGGCGCGAACAGCGCGGCCGCAACGACTGGGAGCTGACCAGCCACGTGGGCGCGCATCTGACCGCGGCCGACGTGATCCGCCCGTCCCGAGAGGACGTTGCTGCGTGACCTCCACTCTTCCCGCGGCGACCGGCACCGAGGTCCCCGCGCAGGACACACGTGTCCCCGTCACCGTCCCGGCGCCGCGTCCCGCGTTCCGTTTCCGCAGCTCCCGTCCCGATCTGATCGTGTGCGGACTGCTGCTCGCGGCGATCCTCGCGGTGCAGGGCTGGAACATCTCCGCCTATCCGACGCTCAGCGACGACGAGGGCACCTATCTCGCCCAGGCGTGGGCCGTGCAGAACGGCCACGGGCTCGCCCATTACACGTACTGGTACGACCACCCGCCGTTCGGCTGGGTGCAGATCGCCCTGCTGACCTGGATTCCCGCCCGCATCGCTCCCGAACTCATGACCGTGGGCTCGATGCGGTTCGCGATGCTGCTGGTCAGCGCAGTGAGCGCGGTCCTTGTCCATGTCCTCGCCCGACGTCTGCTGCTGCCGCTGTGGGCCGCCGGGCTCGCCATGGTCCTCTTCGGGCTCTCCCCGCTGTCGGTGGTGCTCCAGCGCGAGATCTTCCTCGACAACATCGCGGTGGTGTGGATGCTCCTCGCGTTCACCCTGGCCGCCTCCCCGAGCCGCCATCTGTGGCACCACTTCGGTGCCGGCCTCGCCGCGGCGGCGGGCGTCCTGACCAAGGAGACGATGCTCGTCGTCCTGCCCGCCGTCTTCCTGACCATGTGGCGCCACAGCCACCGGGACACGCGGAAGTTCGCGCTCACCGGCGCGGTCACCGCCTGCGCCCTGATCGGCCTGTCGTACCCCCTCTTCGCCCTGCTCAAGGGGGAGTTGCTGCCGGGTGCGGGCCATGTCTCGCTGTGGGACGGCATCATCTACCAGATGAGCAGGGCCGGGTCCGGGTTCATCCTCGACCCCCGCTCCGGCTCGTACGGAGTGCTGCACTCCTGGCTCTACTACGACCGTGTGCTGCCGCTCGGCGGGCTGGCCGGTGCGCTGCTGATCCTGCTGGCCTGGCGCTGGTCGGTCACGGCGCGCGCGCTGGCCGGGCCGGCGCTCGCGGTCGCGATCCTCACCCTGGTCGCGATGCGGCCGAGCGGCTATCTGCCCGCGATGTACGTCATCCAGGCCCTGCCGTTCCTGGCGCTGGTCCTGGCGGGCAGCGCCGCGAGCGTCGTCCACCTGGTGCTGAACAGGTGGCGGACCGGGTCGCGCTCCGTCACCTGGCTGCGGTACACCCTGGTGGCGCTGCTGGTGGCCGCCGCCGGGGCCTACGTGGTGCCGCGCTGGTACGACGGTGACCGCACCGCCGTCACCGCCGACGCCAACGCCCCCTACCGGGGTGCCTCCCGCTGGCTCACCCACAAGGTGCCGGACCCGGAGCACACCAGGGTCCTGGTCGACGACGCGCTCTGGCTCGACCTCGTCCACGCCGGATACCGCCCCGGGCTGGGTGTCATCTGGTTCTACAAGGCCGACCTCGACCCGGCGGTCACCAAGACCATGCCGGGCGGCTGGCGCGCCCTGGACTACGTCGTCGCCTCCCCGACGGTACGGCGCGACGCGGTCGACCTGCCGAACGTCAAGGCCGCGATCGAGCACTCCACGCCGGTCGCCACCTTCGGCACCGGGGACGACCGGATCGAGATCCGCAGGATCGACCAGGCCGCGGGAGGCGACCGATGACGCACGAATCCACCGTTCCCGGGGAGCTCGGCGATCCGGCCGTACGGGCCGCCGAGGTGCCCGAGCCGGGCGCCGTCACCATCGTCGTGCCCACCTTCAACGAGTCGGCGAACATCCGGGAGCTGCTCCGGCGGATCAACGAGTCGGTGCCCGGCAGGCTTCCCTGCGAGGTCGTCTTCGTCGACGACTCCACCGACGACACCCCCGACGTGATCTTCCGAGAGGCGCAGGACTGCCCGTTCCCGGTCACCGTGCTGCACCGGGAGGAGCCGGCCGGCGGGCTCGGCGGGGCGGTGGTCGAGGGCTTCAAGGCGGCCGGTTCCGACTGGATCGTGGTCATGGACGGGGACCTTCAGCATCCGCCGTCCCTGGTACCGGAGTTGGTCGGCACCGGCGAGCGCGCGAACGCCGGGCTCGTGGTGGCCTCCCGTTACATCAAGGGCGGCAGCCGTGCCGGACTCGCGGGCGGCTACCGGATCGCTGTCTCGCGCGGTGCGACCTGGCTGGCCAAGTCGCTGTTCCCACGCAAGCTGCGCGGCATCAGCGACCCGATGAGCGGTTTCTTCGCCATCCGCCGCAGCGCGGTCACCGCGGAGATCCTTCAGCCGCTCGGGTACAAGATCCTGTTCGAGCTGGCCGTGCGCAGCAGACCGCGCCGCGTCACCGAGGTGCCGTTCGTCTTCCAGGACCGGTTCGCCGGCGAGTCCAAGTCGACCGCACAGGAGGGCTTCCGCTTCCTGCGCCATCTGCTCGGGCTGCGCACCGCCTCGCCCGCGGCGCGCATGGTGGCCTTCGGGCTGATCGGTGCGACCGGCTTCGTACCGAACCTGTTCGGCCTGTGGGCGCTGACCGAGCTCGGTCTGCACTACGTGCCGGCCGAGATCCTTGCCAACCAGCTGGGCCTCGCCTGGAACTTCCTGCTCATCGAGCACCTGCTGTTCCGCGAGCGCCGCAGGCACCGCCGCTGGTGGGACCGGGTGGGCCGATTCGCGCTCATCGCCAACGCCGACCTGTTGCTGCGCATCCCGCTGATCGCGCTGCTGGTGCACGAGTTGGGGATCGGAGCGCTGTCCGCCACCGCGCTCGCGCTGGTGATGACGTTCGTCCTGCGTTTCGTGGGGACCGAAGCGCTCGTCTATCTGCCGCGCCGGGGCGGCAGCAAGCGCCGGGGCGCCGCGAAGGCC
Source organism: Streptomyces sp. HUAS TT11 (assembly GCF_051553595.1). Lineage (NCBI taxonomy): Bacteria > Bacillati > Actinomycetota > Actinomycetes > Kitasatosporales > Streptomycetaceae > Streptomyces > Streptomyces sp. HUAS TT11. Next base: position 3,644,210 of record NZ_CP196184.1, on the reverse strand, counting down.
CACAGCCGAACCGCGCCCGTCGGTGCGGGCCGCAGCGCCAGGAGGTCCAGGTGAAGACCGCAGGAAGACTCCGTGTTCTCCGCAGACGCAGAACCGCCCTGATGGCCGTGACCGGACTGACCATGGGCCTGATCCTGACCTCGCCGCAGCCCGCGTCGGCCGCGAACCTCGTCAAGAACCCGGGCTTCGAGACGGCCGGCAGCGACGGGATGCCGTACTGCTGGGAGAAGTCCGGCTGGGGGGACAACGACTTCACCTTCACCACCACCGGTGACGCCCACTCGGGCGGCAAGGCCATGAAGGTCGAGCTGACCCGGCGTGTCGACGGCGACCGCAAGGCGCTCATCACCGAGTCCGCGAGCTGTGCGCCCGTCGTGACGCCGGGCAAGCAGTACGACCTCTCGCTCTGGTACAGATCGACGACCCCCGACACCGCGGTCACCCTGTTCCGGCACGACGCGAGCGAGGGCTGGCAGTACTGGACCGATCTCAAGACGCTGGACATCAGCGCGGGCTGGGCACAGGCGAGCGTCCGCACACCCGAGGTGCCGTCCGGGACCGACATGATCACCTGGGGTGTCTCGGTGTACGGCACCGGGTCCGTGACCACGGACGACTACTCGATGGAACAGGTGGCCGATGTGCCGCCGCCCGCGCAGTGCACGGGGACGCCGGACCAGTGCGCGAACGGCAGCTGGTCGGTGCTGCCCACGCAGAACCCGGTCCGCTCGATGCACTCGGTCGTCCTCAACAACGGCAAGGTCCTGCTGATCGCGGGTTCCGGCAACAGCGAGGAGAACTTCGCCGCGGGTACCTTCACCAGCGCGGTCTACGACCCGTCGAACGGCTCGTACAAGGTGATCCCGACCCCGAAGGACATGTTCTGCGCCGGGCATGTGCAGCTCCAGGACGGGCGTGTGCTCGTCATGAGCGGCAACAAGGCCTACCCGGTGGTGGGCGGTCACGGCTACGAGGGCTTCAAGGACTCGTACATCTTCGACCCGAAGACCGAGACGTACACCAGGACCAACGACCTCAACGACGGGCACTGGTACCCGTCGGCGACGGAACTCGGCAGCGGTGACGTGATCTCCTTCGGCGGGCTGCGCGAGGACTCCACGGGCTCGGTGACGGCCGAGTACTGGTCGGACGCCGAACAGCAGTGGCTGCCGTTGTGGAAGGTCAACCAGACCTGGTCCTACTGGGGCCTGTACCCGTCGATGATCCTGATGCAGGACGGCCGCCTGTTCTACTCGGGCAGCCACGTCTTCGGCAACAACATCCCGGGCACCGGCTCGGCGATCTACGACTACGGCGCCAACACCGTCACGCAGATCCCGGGCCTGCAGAACAAGGACGAGCGGGACCAGTCGGCGAGCGTGCTGCTGCCCCCGGCGCAGGACCAGAGGGTCCTGACCATCGGCGGCGGCAACATCGACTCCAACCCGGACGCCAACCGCCTGACGGACATCATCGACCTCAAGCAGGCCGACCCGCGGTACGTCGCCGGGCCGCCGCTGCCGCAGGGCACCGTCGACCTCGGCGCCGGCCCCGTCGCCGAGACCGGCGACCAGGGAAAGATGTACGTCTCCGCGGTGCTCATGCCCGACGGCAAGGTCCTGGAGACGGGCGGGGGCCTGCACAACCGCGCCGATCCCGTCCACGAGGCGTCGATCTTCGACCCGGACACCTCCGCCTTCGACCCGGTGGCCGCCGACCCGGAGTCACGCGGCTACCACTCCTCCGCCTTCCTGCTGCCGGACGGGCGCATCATGGCCACCGGCGACAACCCCGGCAACGGCACGTGGAACCACAACGTGTCGATCTACTCGCCGCCGTACCTGTTCAAGGGCTCACGACCGACGATCACCTCCGTGATCGACGACGAGTGGACGTACGGCACCACGCAGCGCATCACCGTCGACCGGCCCATCGCGAAGGCGGAGCTGATCCGCCCCGCGGCGGTCACCCACTCCTCGGACCCCAACCAGCGGTTCGTGGACCTGCCGTTGTCGGTGGACGGGGACAACGTCGACCTGAACGTGACGAGCAATCCCGACCTGGCCCCGCCCGGCTGGTACATGCTCTTCGCGGTCGACGCCCACGGCGTCCCGTCGGTGGCGAAGTGGGTCCACCTCCAGGGCCCGGCCGCGCTGAGCGCGGACACGGCCTCGGCGCACGTCCACTCCTTCGCCGACTCCCCGGCGGGCGGCACCGCGGCCCCGGCGAAGAGGCGCACGTCGCAGAAGGTCAGCACGACGCTCTCCGGCTGCGACCGGCACTACGGCTCGGCCAACGTGTGCGTGCCGACCGTGTTCCCGCCCCAGGTGGGGAAGACGACGGCGGCACGCTGTGCCTGGCTCGCGGCGAACGACTACGGACGACTGAAGGTCAACGGAAAGGACGATCCCCTCGGCCTCGACCCGAGCAAGGACGGGGTGGCCTGTGCGAAGGGTGACGTGAGGGCGAAGCGCTAGGTCCGGCTCGGGAACTCGGTGAGGGCGCGCTCCACGATGGCCTCCAGCTGTTCGTGGTGCGCGCCCTTCCAGTAGGCGCGCCCGCACGCACCGCACTGCGCGAAGACGTCGTACGACCGCCGGGTGCCGTGTTCGAGCTGGTCGGAGACCTCCTCCTTGGTGGCGTCGCGGAGTTGCCCGTTGCAGGCGGTGCACCGTGTCCAGGGCCGCAGCTGCGGTGCGAACCGGTGCAGCACGTCGCGGAGTTGTTCCTCGGGCCGGGTGCTGTAGACGAACGCGCCCGCCCACAGTTCGCGGCGGCGCAGCAGCCCACGGTCGCGGCTGAGCATGACGCGCCGCTCCGCCGCCGAGCGGGCCGCGAGCGCCGGGTCGCCGATGTCGGTGGACTCGTAGGCCGCGTCCACGCCCAGCAGCCGCAGCCGGCGCGCCAGGGTGCCGAGATGCACATCCAGCAGGAAGCGCAGCGGCGCGCCGGGCACCTGCTGCGGCCGCTCGACCGGCCTCACCTCGATGGACTCGCCGGCGGCCGGAACATGCGAGGGGGCCGCGGCGCGTCCGTCCACGACGAGCGCCCCGACCTCGGTGAGCGGCACGCCCAGCGACTCGACGACATGCCCGAGCGTCGAGGAGCCGTCGGTGACGACCTCGGTGGCAGGCCCACGCCGCCCGTGCGGGACGAAGAGGCCCAGCTCGGGGGCGAACGCGATGTGGATCTCGGGTCCGTTCACCTGGTCAGGATGGCACGTAGGCGGCTCAGGAGGCCTCCGAATTCCGCGGCGTGAGTCCGTGCTCCAGCACGTCCAGGGTGCGCTCGGCGTACTCCGCGATGTCGCCCTGCTGCCCGTGCTCGGCCCAGTAGCGCGAGGCCTCCATCAACGCGCCGACAAGACCCATGCAGTACACGCGCACCTCCAGGTCGCCGGGGGCGCGCCCGGTGCGCTCGGCGACCACCCGGCACATCATCTGACCGGTGACGGACATGCTCTCGCTCATCCGTGCGCGGACCGCGGGCACCTCGACCATGAGGCGCCCGCGCAGTGCCATCTCCTCGCGCGTCTCGTACTCGCCCGACAGGCTCCGCTCGACCGCTGAGCGCATCACATGCCGCAGGGACCGGGACAGCGGCTCGTCGGCCGGGCGCGACCGCAGTTCCTCCTCCAGGATCGGGTCGTACTCGTCCGTGACGACGATGTCCTCCTTGGTGGGGAAGTACCGGAACACCGTCGAGGGGGAGACCTCGGCCGCCTCCGCGATCTGCTCGATGGTCGTGGCGTCGTACCCCTGCTCCTGTACCAGCCGGTACGTCGCCTTGCGGATCGCCATACGAGTCTTGATCTTCTTCCGCTCGCGGAGCCCCAGCCGGGGTTCGGGGCTGGTGGGCGAGCTGTGTGCGGTGGCGGCCATGGTCGTCATTGTCGGGCATTCTCCGGCTCGGTGACCATGTCGGGGACGTCATTCGGGAGGGCCGCCTCCGGCTTCGGGTTCGGCACCAGGGCCGCCGCGAGCAGCGCCGTGACCAGCGCGGCGATACCACTGACGAGCAGCACCAGCCCCATGCCGTGGACATAGGCGGCGTCGGCGGACGCGGCCAGGGCCCGGTCACCGAGCCGGCCGGCGACCACATGGGCGCCGACCACGGAGTCGGCGGCGGTGCGTGCGACCGGGTGCGGGAGAGCGGAGGTGTCGAGCCGGTCGGCGTAGGTGCTCGCCAGGAGCGAGCCGAGCAGGGCGATGCCGATGGCGCCGCCCACCTGGCGGACCGTCATCAGCAGCCCGGAGCCGCTGCCGGCCCGGTCGCGGGGCAGTGCGCCGAGCGCCGCGTCCATCGCCGGGACCACGGCGAAGCCGAAACCGAGGCCCGCGATCGACAGCCACAGCGCGGTGAAGCCGTACCCGTCGTGGACCGTCGTCCGGCTGCCGAGGAACGCGGCGAAGGCGAGCACGACCAGCCCCGAGCTGATCACCGCGCGCGGACCGAACCGCGCGACGACCGGGGCCGAGCCCCGCGCGGCGACGAGCAGTCCGCCCATCATCGGCAGCATCCGCACACCGGTGGCGAGGGCGTCGTGGCCCAGGACCGCCTGGAGGTACTGCGGCAGCACGAACATCAGTCCGGACAGCACGAACATCACCAGGGTCGCGGCCAGCGTGTTGGCCAGGAAGCCCCGGCGGGCGAGCAGGGACAGGTCCAGCATCGGGCGGGCGCTGCGCCGCTCGCGCACGACGAGCAGGGTGATCAGCACCGCTGCGGCGGCGAAGAAGGCGAGGATCAGCGGGTCGCCCCAGCCCCGGTCGGGCGCCTCGATGATCGCGTAGATGAGGACGCCGAGTCCGGCGGCGGTGAGCGCGGTGGAGACGGCGTCCACCTTCGGGGCGGAGGGATCGCGGGTCTCGGGCAGCAGCAGGACGCAGGCGGTGATGCCGATCGCCGCCATCGGGACGTTGATCAGGAACACCGAACCCCACCAGAAGTGGTCGAGCAGCCAGCCGCCGATGATCGGTCCGAGCGGCAGGCCCAGCGCGGACGCGGCGGAGACGGCGCCGACCGCCTTGGTCCGCTCGTCGGGCCCGAACAGCGAGGGCAGGACGGCCAGGGCGAGCGGCATCACCAGCGCACCGCCGATCCCCATGACCGCACGGGCGGCGACCACGGATGTCACGTCGTCGACGAGCGCGCCGGCCAGCGAGCCGGCCAGGAACACCGCCAGTCCCGCGATCAGCATCCGGCGCCGCCCGAACCGGTCGCCCAGCAGGCCCGCCGGGAGCATCAGTGCGGCGAAGACGACGATGTACGCGTCCGCCATCCACTGTTGCCCGCCGGTGGACGCGCCGAGATCCCGGGCCATCGTCGGGAGCGCCACGTTGAGGATCGTCATGTCGAAACCGAGCACGAGCATGCTCGCGACCAGGGCACCCAGGGCCCACCAGCGGCGCGGGTCGCGCCGTGTCTCCGCGTCTTGAATGACAGCAGCCATGAAATGAGAGTAACTCTCAAAAGCATTCGTCTGTCAATGGTGAGTCACTGTCGTGATGTGTCGGGGCGGCTGACCCGTGGCCGCCGAATCGGCTCCGGGCGCACGAAAGGGCCGCGGCTCGAAAGCCGCGGCCCTGGTGAACAGGCTGGTCGCCGGGTGTCACCCGTGCTGGTACGCCACCAGCGAGATCCCCACGTAGTGGACGACGAACGCCGCGAGCGTGAAGGAGTGGAAGACCTCGTGGAAGCCGAACCAGCGTGGTGACGGGTTCGGTCGCTTGATCCCGTAGATCACGCCGCCGGCGCTGTAGAGCAGTCCGCCGACGATGACGAGGACCAGAACGGCGATGCCTCCGGTGCGCATGAAGTCGGGGAGGAAGAAGACGGCCGCCCAGCCCATCGCGATGTAGCAGGGGGTGTAGAGCCAGCGCGGGGCGCCGACCCAGAAGACGCGGAAGACGATGCCGGCCGCCGCCGCACCCCAGATGCCCCACAGCAGCCACCTGCCCTTGGTGCCCGGCAGGAGCAGCAGGGTCAGCGGCGTGTACGTGCCGGCGATGATCAGGAAGATGTTCGCGTGGTCGAGGCGGCGCAGGACCCCGTCCATGCGCGGACCCCAGTTGCCGCGGTGGTAGAGCGCGCTGACGCCGAAGAGCAGACATGCCGTCAGGACGTAGATGCCGCAGGCGACTCGGCCCCGGGCCGAGTTCGCGAGGGCGGTGAGGATCAGGCCCGCGACGATGACCGTCGGGAACATCCCGAGGTGCAGCCAGCCGCGGAGCTTCGGCTTGACCGGGTGGGGCAAGGAGAGCGCGACGGGACCGCGGCCGGCTGCCGGCGAGTCCGTGGGCGCGTCGGGGACGGACGCAGTCATGGGCTGCATCGTACCTACGGAACCGTAAGTTACGTATCAAAGTGCGATCGGTATCACCCGTGCTGTCCGGCCTGTGCCGAAACGTGTGCCACGCAAAAAATCCTTCAGCTGAACTCTACGTGCACGCAAAGGAGTGCGGGCACGGGTGGCGATCCTCACTCCGCTCAGGTGTGACGTCCTCTGGACAGATGGGCAATCTCGTCGGATGATCAAATGAGTGCGGTCGGCACCGGATGAGCGGCTACGAAGCATCCGGGTCGCAGCCCCCACGGGGCACTCAACAAAAAACCCCTCATCTAGGAGCGATCGTGGCGCGCGAGAACGCGGCTCCCTCAACCGTCCCCACCCAGCACAAGGAACTGATCTCGTGGGTCAACGAGATCGCCGAACTGACCCAGCCGGACAGCGTGGTCTGGTGTGACGGATCCGAGGCCGAGTACGAGCGCCTCAGCGAGGAGCTCGTACGCAAGGGCACGTTCAGGAAGCTCGACCCGATCAAGCGCCCGAACTCCTACTACGCCGCATCCGATCCGACGGATGTCGCCCGGGTCGAGGACCGGACGTTCATCTGCTCCGAGGAGGAGAAGGACGCCGGCCCGACCAACCACTGGAAGGCGCCCGCCGAGATGCGGGAGATATTCCAGGGCAAGGACGGCCTGTTCCGCGGCTCCATGCGCGGGCGCACGATGTACGTGGTGCCGTTCTGCATGGGCCCGCTCGGCTCCCCGCTCTCCGCGATCGGTGTGGAGATCACCGACTCCGCGTACGTCGCCGTGTCGATGCGCACCATGACGCGCATGGGCCGGCCGGTCCTGGACGAACTCGGCCCCGACGGCTTCTTCGTCAAGGCCGTCCACTCGCTCGGCGCCCCGCTGGAGTCCGGCCGGAAGGACGTCGCCTGGCCCTGCAACCGGACCAAGTACATCTCGCACTTCCCCGAGTCGCGCGAGATCTGGTCCTACGGCTCCGGCTACGGCGGCAACGCACTGCTCGGCAAGAAGTGCTACGCCCTGCGTATCGCCTCCGTCATGGCGCGCGACGAGGGCTGGCTGGCCGAGCACATGCTGATCCTCAAGCTCACGCCCCCGCAGGGCGAGTCGAAGTACGTGGCCGCGGCCTTCCCGAGCGCCTGCGGCAAGACGAACCTCGCCATGCTGGAGCCGACGATCTCCGGCTGGACGGTCGAGACGATCGGCGACGACATCGCCTGGATGCGGTTCGGCCGGGACGGCCGTCTGTACGCGATCAACCCCGAGGCCGGTTTCTTCGGTGTCGCCCCCGGCACCGGTGAGCACACCAACGCCAACGCGATGAAGACGCTGTGGGGCAACTCCGTCTTCACGAACGTCGCCCTCACCGACGACAACGACATCTGGTGGGAGGGCATGACGGAGGAGACCCCGGCCCACCTCACCGACTGGAAGGGCAACGACTGGACGCCGGCGTCCGGGACCCCGGCCGCCCACCCGAACGCCCGGTTCACGGTCCCCGCCGCGCAGTGCCCGATCATCGCGCCCGAGTGGGAGGACCCGAAGGGCGTGCCGATCTCGGCGATCCTCTTCGGCGGCCGCCGCGCCAGCGCCGTGCCGCTGGTGACGGAGTCCTTCGACTGGAACCACGGTGTGTTCCTCGGTGCCAACGTCGCCTCCGAGAAGACCGCGGCGGCCGAGGGCCGGGTCGGCGAGCTGCGCCGCGACCCCTTCGCCATGCTGCCGTTCTGCGGCTACAACATGGGCGACTACATGGCCCACTGGATCGACGTCGCCAAGGACAAGGACCAGTCCAAGCTGCCGAAGATCTACTACGTCAACTGGTTCCGCAAGAACGACGAAGGCGCGTTCGTCTGGCCGGGCTTCGGCGAGAACAGCCGGGTCCTGAAGTGGATCGTGGAGCGTCTGGCGGGCCGGGCCGAGGGCGTCGAGACGCCGATCGGCATCCTGCCGACGAGGGACGCGCTGGACACGAAGGGCCTGGAACTGTCGGAGTCCGACCTCGACTTCCTGCTCAGCGTCGACAAGGACGTGTGGCGCGAGGAGGCGGCCCTGGTCCCCGAGCACCTCAACACCTTCGGCGACCACACGCCGAAGGAGCTGTGGGACGAGTACCGCGCGCTGGTGCAGCGCCTCGGCTGACGTCCCCCTCCGCATGAACTCCGCGGCCGGTCCGGCTTTGCCCTGACCTGCGACGTCGTCAAGACCGGCCGCGGCGACGGCAGTACGAGGGGACGTGGGGCCCGCCCCGTACAACGGCGTACGGGTGCGGGCCCCATGCCCGTCGTGTCGACCGTGGTGCGGTGCATGTCGCCGGCACCATGTCCACGTCCGCTGCCACGGGGGCCCCGGACCGTGTGGCGAGGGACGGTCCGGTGAGCGTCGTTCCGTTCGCGACCTGCCGCGGCGCTCGGGCTTCGGGCCGCGGCGCCGCCACGGCCGCTTCACCTGCGCACGCGGCCCAGGGACCTGCGGAACGGCCCGGGCACCTGCGAACCCAGCGAAGGATCGTCCGCGACGGCGCGGCGGAACTGGATCTCGGCCTCGTCGTCACGGTGCTTCTGTGCGAGGAGCAGCCCGAGTTGGAGACGGGCCGCCGCGTTCTTCGGCCCGGCGGTGACGGCGCGTCTCAGGAGCCCGATGGCCCGGTCGGGTTCGCTCGACCTCAGCAGCATCGCCTCGTTGAAGAGGGCCGGCCCGTACGACGCATCGATGTTCAGTGCCGCGTCGAAGGCCGCGCGTGCGTCGGCGGTCCTGCCGTCGCGCTGCGCGATGACCCCCAGGTGGTACCAGGCGAGCTTGTTCCGCGGGTCGAGCTCCAGCACGTGCCGGTAGGTGCGGGCCGCACTCCTCGGGTCCTGCTGCCGGCCAAGTGCGCCCATCAGAAGCGCGTCCGCCGTGCGGGTCCTCGACTCCGCCGTGTCGGCCCGGGACTGCCGGGTGACCGGCTGGGACTGCACGGACCAGACCGTCACCCCGACGGCGACCGCCGCCGCACCGGCGAGCGCCGCCCGCCACAGCCTGCGCTTCATAGCGTCACATCTCGTCGAACGGGCCGTCGTTCCCGCAGACGTTACGAGGAGTCACGGGAGCGCCGGCGTTCGGCGGGCACTTCGGCACGGCGGACCACTCGAATGGATTTCGTTCGGAACGAAATCCCTCGGACGGGACGGAGTCGCACCGAACCCCGGTTCGGGTGGGCGCGCTTCCATGGCGCCCGGTCCGCGCGTCGCTGCGGTGCACGCGGACCGGGGCCGAACTGCGGGAGCCGCGTGGACCGGCTCGCGGGGCTCAGCCGGCGGCGATGGGTTCCCGCGGCTCGCCCAGCGCGGCGGTGTGCGCGTCCATGCGTTGTGCGGTGAGGATCGCCGCCGCCGTGTCGGCGCGGGACGCCGCCACGACCAGGGCGCGGCCGGCCAGCGTGTGGGCGCGCCGGTGGAGCGCTGCGATGCAGGGTTCGTCGATGGGCGCGGTGCGCGCCGCACGGACCGGCGGCACCCCCCTCAGCCGCGCCACCTGCGCGGCGAGCCGCTCGGCGGCCCTGTCCAGGTCCGCCGAGGGTTCCAGCGCGCGCAGCTCGTCCGTCACCGCGAGCAGGGCGGCCAGATGGCCCGCGAGCTGGATGTCCAGCTCCTCCTCGCGTGAGCGGTGCGGGAAGTCGGGGGTGGTGCCGGCCGTCGTGTGGACCGACTTGGTGCGGATCGGTTCGTACATGGGACGGCCTCCTGTGCTCTGACAGGAAGCCATCTTAGCTTGGATTTCGTCTAAAAGTTGAGCCGGATCGCAAAACTGCCCCGCGAGCTCACCCGGGCGTCAGGGCTGGCCGTAACCGTCCAGGAAGCTGCCGATCCGGGTGATCGCCGATGTGAGGTCACCCACGCTCGGCAGTGTCACCACGCGGAAGTGGTCCGGCTCGGGCCAGTTGAAGCCCGTCCCCTGGACGACCATGATCTTCTCGCGGCGCAGCAGGTCGAGGACCATCTGCCGGTCGTCCTTGATCTTGAAGACCTTGGGGTCGAGGCGGGGGAAGAGGTACAGCGCGCCCTTCGGCTTCACGCACGTCACACCGGGGATCTGCGTCAGCAGGTCGAACGCCGCGTCCCGCTGCTCCTTCAGTCGCCCGCCCGGCAGTACCAGGTCGTTGATCGTCTGGCGACCGCTGAGCGCCGCCACCACACCGTGCTGGCCCGGCATGTTGGCGCACAGCCGCATGTTCGCGAGGATCGTCAGGCCCTCGATGTACGAGGCCGCGTGCGCCCGGGGGCCCGAGATCGACATCCAGCCCACCCGGTAGCCCGCCACCCGGTACGCCTTCGACATGCCGTTGAAGGTGAGGGTCAGCAGGTCCGGGGCCACCGCCGCCGTCGGCACGTGCCGCGCGCCGTCGTACAGGATCTTGTCGTAGATCTCGTCGGAGCAGACGAGGAGGTTGTGCCGGCGTGCGATGTCCGTCAGGCCGCGGAGCATCGCCTCGTCGTAGACGGCGCCTGTGGGGTTGTTGGGGTTGATGATCACGATCGCCTTGGTGCGGTCCGTGATCTTGCGCTCCACGTCCGCCAGGTCCGGCATCCAGTCCGACTGCTCGTCGCAGAGGTAGTGCACGGCCGTGCCGCCCGAGAGCGACACCGCGGCCGTCCACAGGGGATAGTCGGGCGCCGGTACGAGCACCTCGTCGCCGTCGTCCAGGAGGCCCTGCATGGCCATCACGATCAGCTCGGAGACGCCGTTGCCGATGAAGACGTGCTCGACGTCCGTCTCGATGCCGAGGGTCTGGTTGTGCATGACGACCGCCCGGCGGGCCGCGAGCAGCCCCTTGGCGTCGCCGTAGCCGTGCGCCGACGAGACGTTGCGGAGTATGTCCTCGAGGATCTCGGGCGGGCACTCGAAGCCGAAGGCGGCCGGGTTGCCGGTGTTCAGCTTGAGGATGCGGTGCCCCGCCGCCTCGAGCCGCATCGCCTCCTCGAGAACCGGACCCCGGATCTCGTAGCAGACGTTGGCGAGCTTCGTGGACTGGATCACCTGCATGTCCGTGAGCTTACGGCCGCGTAACGCCTCGCGCCCCGTGTTGTCCGCCACGTGGGACGGCGGGAGGGCGACGGGCCGGCGCCGGTGATCACGACCCGAATCGCCCCCACCCCTGAAACGCGAGGCCATGGCGGGCGCCGGCGGTCCGGCGGCGGGGGCGCACGGTGCGGGCACCGCGAGCGACGCCATGGGTGTCCGTACCGCCGTCGGAGTGCATCGGGCGTGGCGGACCCGGGATCCGGGGGGCCGGCGGCCGCACGCTCGAGCCGCCTCGGCCCGGCCGAAAACAGCTCCTTGCCCGCACATGTCCCTCCGCTGACAATGCGCATGACAAACACGGCCGGTCGGAGGATCTTCGGCCGGCCGTGTCATCGCAACCTCATCGAGAGGGGACCCCCCACATGAGAAAGCCTCTCGCCGCCGCGCTTCTCGCTCTGGTGATCGCCGGGGCCGGTGCGGCACCGGCGGTCGCGGAGACCCGGTCCGCGACCGGCGCCGACACGGTGGCCAGCGCCTCCGGCACGACGACCGTCCAGGCCGTCGACTTCGCCGGCACCGTCTCGCTCAGCAACTGCTCCGGCTCCGTCGTCCGCTTCCCGCGTTCCGCGGACGGCGATCCCGCGCTGGTGCTCACCAACGGCCACTGCCTGGAGACCGGCTTCCCGGAGCCCGGCGAGGTCGTCGTCGGACAGGCCTCCAGCCGCTCCTTCGGCCTGCTCGACTCGGCCGGCACCCGGGTCGCGACGCTCCGCGCGAGCAAGGTCGCCTACTCGACCATGACCGACACGGACGTCACGATCTACCAGCTCACCCGCACCTACGCGCAGATCAGGAGCTCGTACGGGATCAACGCGCTCACCCTCGCCGACACGCACCCGGTCGCCGGCACCGCCGTCAAGGTCGTCTCCGGCTACTGGAAGCGGATCTACAGCTGCGCCGTCGACGGGTTCGTGTACCGGCTGAAGGAGGGCGACTGGACCTGGAAGGACTCGGTCCGCTACACCTCCGCCTGCAACACCATCGGTGGCACGTCGGGGTCCCCCGTGATCGACAACGCCACCGGCAAGGTCGTCGCCGTCAACAACACCGGTAATGAGGACGGCGGGACCTGCACCGTGAACAACCCCTGCGAGGTGGACGCGAACGGCAAGGTGACCGTCCGCCAGGGCATCAACTACGCCGAGCAGACGTACCTGATCCCGGCGTGCTTCGGCACCGGCAACCAGCTCGACCTGAGCGCGAGCGGGTGCACCCTGCCCAAGCCGTAGGGCGCGCCGGGCGGGCGGTCACACCGCGGTCCGGCGGACCGCCCGTCCGGCGAGCACGTCCGTCCTGCGCCCGTCCTCGATCACGAAACGGCCGTCCACCAGGACGTGCGGGATGCCCGTGGGAAGCGCGCGCGGCCGCTCGAACGTGGCCCCCGCGGCGACCGTCGCCGGGTCGAAGAGCACCAGGTCGGCACGGTAGCCCTCACGGACCAGACCGCGGTCCGGCAGTCGCAGCCGGGCCGCGGCGCGCCCGGTGAGGTGCGCCACGCACTCCTCCAGCGACAGCACCCCCAACTCCCGTACGTACCGGCCGAGATAGTGCGGGAAGGTGCCGTACGCGCGCGGGTGCGGTTTTGTGCCCTGGAGGATGCCGTCCGAGCCGCCGGTGTGGACCCGGTGCTGCATGATCGCCCGCACGTTCTCCTCGTGGCCCACATGCTGCAGGATCGTGGAGCCGAGCCGGTCCTCGACCAGCAGGCGGCGGGCCGTCGTCCACGGGTCCTCGCGGCGCAGGTCCGCCGACTCCTGGACGGTTCTGCCGACGTACGACGCGAGCCCCGGGTCGCTCACCCCCGAGATCTCGATCGTGTGCCACTCGATGGGCACGCCGTGGCAGCCGTCGGAGCCGAGGACCTCCATGCCGTGCCGGATCCGCTCGGCCACCGCACCGTCGTGGAGCCGTTCGAGGATCTTCTCCGGACCGCCCTCGCTCGCCCAGCTCGGCAGCATCGCGGCCAGCGTCGTCGAGCCCGGTGTGTAGGGGTAGGTGTCCAGGCTGATGTCCGCACCCGCCGCCAGCGCCGCGTCGAGCAGGGACAGCAGTTCGGGGGCTCGTCCCTTGTTGACGCCGAAGTTCATGGTGGCGTGCGCGAGATGCAGCGGGCAGCCGGACTCCCGGGCCAGCGCCACCATCTCCTCGTACGCCTCCAGCGCGCCCGCCCCGTAGCTGCGGTGGTGCGGGCAGTAGTAGCCGCCGTACGAGGCCACCACCCGGCACAGCTCGGTGAGCTCGGCGTCCTTGGCATACATGCCCGGGGTGTAGGTGAGGCCGGACGACATGCCGACCGCGCCCTGCTCCATCCCCTCCGCGACCAGCCGCCGCATCCGGTCGAGTTCCGCGGGTGTCGCCTCCCGGTCCTCCCAGCCGACGGCGAGCATCCGCACCGTGCCCTGCGGGATCAGGTAGGCGGCGTTGACGGCGATGCCCTGGTCCAGCCGGTCCAGGTACTCGCCCACGGACCGCCAGGTGAAGTCGATGTCGTCGCCGTACCCGTTCCACCCGGTGATCGCGCGGCGCACCTCGGCGAGCGTGCGGTCGTCGACCGGGGCGTAGGACAGCCCGTCCTGCCCGATGACCTCGAGGGTGACGCCCTGCGCGGCCTTGGCACTGTGGTCCGGGTCCCGCAGCAGGGCGAGATCGCTGTGGGCGTGCATGTCGATGAAGCCGGGGGAGAGGACCAGACCCTCCGCGTCCAGCTCGCGGCGCGCCTCGGGCCGCTGGCAGCCGGCCGCCGCTGCCTCCTTGACGACGGAGACGATCCTGCCGCCGTCGACGACCACGTCGGCGCGGTAGGACGGCTCCCCGCTGCCGTCCACGACGTCCGCGTCCCGGATGACGAGCTCTTCCACGCCAGGCCTCCTAGAAGAACGTGCGGATGTAGTCGACGACCGTGCCGTCCGCCTCGGCCACCGGGATCAGCTGCCACTTGTCGAAGGACGTGCACGGGTGGGACAGGCCCAGGCCGAGCCAGTCGCCGACCTCGACGTCCGCCTCGGGGGCCGTACGGAGCCAGGCGTGCTGGTCGGACAGCGCGGTCACCGAGACACCGGTGGCCGGCCGCTCCCGGCCGTCCCTGCGTACCACCTGGGCGAGGGGCAGATCCAGGTCGTACGCCGCGTCCCGCTTGCCGGCGTTGGCGAAGGCCTGCTCGGGAGAGGGCCGGGACACCACCTGGGCCCACAGCCGGAAGGCGGGCTCCAGCGCGCCCTCCTCGGGGACGCGTCCGAAGGGGGTCAGCTTGCGGTAGTGGCCGTCGTCGTGCGAGACGTAGGCGCCCGAGCGCAGCAACTTCAGTACTGGCGAGGACAGTTCGGGGATCTCCGCGAAGACGTCGGCCACCGCGTCGAACCAGGCGCTGCCGCCCGCGCTCACCACGATCTCGTCCAGGCCCGTGAAGCGGCCCGCCTTGTCGAAGTCCGCCGCGAGCGCGGTCAGCCGGCGCAGCCAGGCGTGCACGCGGTCCGGGTCCGCCTGCGGCACCTCGCCCTCGTACCCGGCGACGCCCACCAGTCGCAGCGTCCGTGTGCCGGCCACCGCGTCCGCGATCGCCGCGCACTCCTCCTCCGTACGGACACCGGTGCGCGCGCCCTCACCGGCCGCCAGCTCCACCACGACGTCCACGGGGCGCGGGGCACCCGTCAGCGCCGCGTCCATGAGCTCGACCCCGCGCACCGAGTCGACGTAGCAGATGAAGCGGAAGTCCTCGTCCGCGGCGAGTTCGGCCGCGAGCCGGCGCAGGGCCGCGGCATCGACCAGTTCGTTCGCCAGGAAGATGCGCCGGATGCCGAAGTGCCGCGCGACCCACACCTGGTGGGGGACCGCGAGGGTGATGCCCCAGGCGCCGTGCTCGATCTGGCGGTGGAAGAGCTGGGGTGCCATGGAGGTCTTGCCGTGCGGGGCGAAGGCGAGTCCGTGGCGGGCCGTGTAGGTCTCCATCAGGTCGAGGTTGTGCCGGAGCCGCTCGGCGGAGAGGGAGAGCAGCGGGGTGGTGAAGCCGTCCGTGAAGAGGTTGCGGCGCTCGCCCGCCAGCTCGGCGAGGGTCAGGCCCGCCGCGTCCGGCGGGAGGCCCTTGAAACGGTGGTCGACCCTCTCCGCCATGAGGGCGGCGAGGCGTTCTGCGGAGGTGGCGGCGTCCATGGGTCCTCCCTGGCGGAGTGCGTTGCAATATATGCAACGACCGTTGCGTATCTCGCTTGATGCTGTCTAACATCCCGGCCAACGCGAGGTCAACGGATCGCCGTGACCCTTCCCCTCGACGAGGAGCCATCACCATCGTGACCGCCATCGGCCTGCCCATCGCCCCGGACGTCGTGGACGTCGTCGCGCTCGGCGAGTCCATGGTCACGTTTCTGCCCTCCCGTCCCGGGCGCCTCGCCGACGTCCCCTCCTTCGACCGCGCCATCGGTGGCGCGGAGTCCAACGTGGTGTGCATGCTGGCGGCCGCCGGCCACTCCACGCGCTGGGTCGGCCGGGTCGGGGCGGACGGCTTCGGCGACCATCTGGTCGAGTCGATCGGGGCGTACGGGGTCGACGTCGGGTCCGTGCGGCGCGACCCGGGGCGCCCCACGGGGATCTACTTCCGCACGGCGGGGGACCGCGCCACCGACGCCCACGAGGTGGCGTACTACCGGGCGGGGTCGGCCGCCTCGGCGATGGCGGTGGGGAACACGGATCTGGACGCGGTGCGGGCCGGCCGGGTCCTGCATCTGTCCGGGATCACCGCGGCGCTGTCCGAGGACTGTCTCGACCTCGTGCGGGAGCTGACGGCGCCCGGCGCCGGACGACCGCTCGTCTCCTTCGACGTCAATCACCGCCCCGGGCTGTGGCGCGACGCCGAGGGGCCCCGGGTGCTGCTGGAGCTGGCGCGCGGGGCCGACATCGTGTTCGTCGGGGACGACGAGGCCCGCGAGGCGTGGGGGCTGCACGGCGCCCGCGCGATCCGTCAGGCGCTGCCCGAGCCGGGGATCGTGGTCGTCAAGCAGGGCGGCCACGGGGCGACGGTGCTCGGCAGGGACACCGGCGGCGCCCGTCGGGACGCCACGGAGGCCGCCACCTTCGAACCCGCCCTGAACGTCGACGTCGTGGCGGCCGTCGGTGCCGGGGACGCCTTCGCCGCCGGCTTCCTCTCCGCCACCCTGCGCCGGCTCCCCGTCCGCGACCGCCTGCGCCACGGCCACCTCATGGCCGCCGCGGCGCTCACCGCCCCCGGTGATCTCGCCACTCCTCCCGCGCGCGACCACGCCGACCGCCTCGCCGCACTCGACGACACCGCGTGGGGGACACTTCGACTCGGCCCCGGCTGGACCGAAGCCGACACACGGGCCGAGGAGGAGGTACGTACGCCATGAGCCAGACCGTCGACCGGGCGCTGAGCATCCTGCCGCTGCTCGCCGAGGGGCCCGCCGATCTCGGACAGGTCGCCGACCGGCTCGGTGTGCACAAGTCCACCGCCCTGCGCCTGCTGCGCACCCTGCACGAACACGGCCTGGTCTACCGGCAGTCCGACCAGCGCTACCGCCTCGGGGCCCGGCTCTTCGCCCTCGCCCAGCAGGCGGTCGAGAACCTCGACATCCGCGAGATCGCCCATCCGCACCTCGTGCGCCTGAACGAGGAGTGCGGGCACACGGTCCATCTCGCGGTCTACGAGGAGAACGAGGTCCTCTACATCGACAAGGTGGAGAGCCGCTACCCGGTGCGGATGTACTCCCGGATCGGGAAGCCGGTGGCCATCACCGTCGCGGCCGTCGCCAAGCTCCTCCTCGCCGACCTGCCCGACCCCGAGCGCCGCGCCGTCGTGGACAAACTCGACTACCCGCTGTACACGGCCCGTTCGACGCCGAACGCCGCCGCCTTCCTGAAGGAACTGGCGATCGTGCGCGAGCAGGGCTGGGCCACCGACCTCGGCGGCCACGAGGAGTCGATCAACTGCGTCGCCGCTCCCGTCCGCGGCGCCGACGGCAGGGCCGTCGCCGCCATGTCGGTCTCCGCGCCCAACGTGGTCGTCACCGCGGACGAACTCCTCACGCTGCTCCCCCTGGTGCGCCGTACCGCGGACGCCATCAGCCGGGAGTACTCCGGCAACACCCCAGCAAAGGACGCCGTATGACGGACAAGATCGCCCTCACCCCGAAGACCCACACCACGCCGCCGGCCAGGTTCTCCCACGGCGTGCGGAAGGGCAACATCCTCCAGGTCGCGGGGCAGGTCGGCTTCCTGCCCGCCGAGGAGGGCAGGCCCCCGACGCCCGCGGGCCCGGCCCTGCGCGAACAGACCCTCCAGACCCTCGCCAACGTCAAGGCGATCCTCGAGGAGGGCGGCTCCTCCTGGGACGACGTGATGATGATCCGCGTCTATCTGACGGACGTGGACCACTTCGCGGAGATGAACGAGATCTACAACGCCTACTTCGAGGAGCAGGGCCTCACCCAGCCGCCCGCCGCCCGGACCACGGTCTACGTGGGTCTCCCGGCCGGGCTCCTCATCGAGATCGACGCGCTGGCCGTCCTCGGCTGACGCGGCGGCCGCTCACCCACCCGCGCAGTCCGTCGCGGTACGGCGTCCCCCACCCCCGGGGCGTCGTGCCGCGATCCCCTCACCCCGAAGCTTTATGGCACTACGAGAAGCCAGAGGTCCCCCTGTCATGTCCATGCCCTTCCTCGCGGCCGCCGGCACCCCACCCGCCCCACCCCACACCGGAGGCCTGCTGGCCTTCGTCCACGGCACCGCCGGCCTGCTCACCGTCGCGGCGCTCGGTATCGTGCTGCTGCTCGTCCTGATCATCAAGGTGCGGCTCCAGCCCTTCGTGGCGCTGCTCGCCGTCTCCATAGCCGTCGGCCTCGGCGCGGGCCTGTCGGTCACCGAACTGTTCGGCACGGTCCAGCGCTCGGACGCCGTCTCCCTCATCGAGTCCGGCATGGGCGGCACCCTCGGCCATGTGGCCATCATCATCGGGCTGGGCACGATGCTCGGCGCGGTCCTCGAGGTCAGCGGCGGCGCCGAGGTGCTGGCGTCCCGGCTCCTGAACCTGTTCGGGGAGAAGCGCGCCCCGCTGGCCATGGGCCTGACCGGTCTGATCTTCGGTATCCCGGTCTTCTTCGACGTCGGCATCTTCGTGCTCGCGCCGATCGTGTACGCGGCCGCCAAACGCGGTGGCAAGTCGATCCTGCTGTACTGCCTCCCGCTGCTCGCGGGCCTGTCGATGACCCACGCGTTCCTGCCGCCCCACCCGGGCCCGGTGGCCGCCGCCGGACTGCTGAAGGTCGACCTCGGCATGGTCATCCTGATGGGCATCGTCTGCGGCATCCCGGCGGTGCTGGCCGCGTGGGCGTGGTCGGCCTGGATCGGCAAGCGGATCTTCGTGCCCGTACCGCAGGACATGGTCGAGGCCGCCCAGGAGGCCAAGGAGGCGCTCGCGGCGGAACAGCGCGCGGCCGGAGTGACCCCGACGGAGAAGCCGGTGCCGCTCACCACGGTCTTCCTGATCATCGGCACACCACTGATCCTGATCCTGCTGGCCACCTTCTCCTCGATCGCCTTCGACCCCTCGACCGGACGGTCGGTGATCGAGTTCTTCGGTCACCCGTTCGTGGCGCTGACGATCGCGCTGCTGCTCGCGTACTACCTGCTCGGCATCCGCCGCGGCTGGTCCCGCAAGTCCCTGGAGACGGTCTCCACCGCCTCGCTCAAGCCGGTCGGCAACATCCTGCTGGTGGTCGGCGCGGGCGGGATCTTCGGTGCGGTCCTCAAGGGCAGCGGTGTCGCGCAGGCCCTCTCCGACACCTTCAACAACGTCGGCCTGCCGGTGATCGTCCTGTCGTACCTGATCTCGCTCGTCCTGCGGGTGGCCCAGGGCTCGGCGACGGTCGCGATCGTCACGACCGCGGGCATCGTCGCGCCGCTGCTGACGGAGGGTCACCACTCCCAGGCCTTCGTGGCCCTGGTCATCATGGCGATCTCGGCCGGTTCCATCTTCGCCTCCCACGTCAACGACGGGGGCTTCTGGATGGTGGCCAAATACTTCGGTATCAGTGAGCGGGACACACTGCGGACCTGGACCGTGCTCGAGTCGGTCCTGTCGGTGGCCGGCTTCGCGGTCGCCGCCGTGGTGAGTGTCTTCGTTTAGCGCAGTTTCCCATAACGATGCAGGGGTCGGCTGTGCCGGACACAGGATCTTGGACCATACTGCCCGCTGTGGAGCAGCGCATTGGTTCGAGCAGCCAGCCCCTGGACGGCGCCGGAGTCGACCCGGCCTTCATCCCCGGGCTCACCTCCCCAGCGTCCACCGCCGAGTCGGAGGACAGGCAGGACGACACCGTGCCCGAGGAGACGAGTCCGGTCGAGGACCGGGTCTCCGAAGAGGAACCCGCCGCGGCGGACGCGGACGACGAGCCGGACGCCGAGGACGAGCCGGAGGCGGAGCCCGAGGAGGAGTCCGCCTCCGACGGCCCCGTCTTCGAGGCGTCCGACCGCCGTGCCCGGATCGTCGCGGACCACAGCGGCGTCCGCCTCCGCCTGGACGACCAGGCGTGCGAGTTCCGCTGGGACGAGATCGGCGCCGTGGAGACGGAGACCGCCCGCTTCGGGAAGCGGTTCACGGTCACCGTGCACACGCCCGAACGCCGGTGGTACCCCATAGAGATCGAGGCCGACTCCCGTTCGCGCTTCCAGGAGTGGGAGACCCGGCTCGACGCGGTCCTCGACGCCTACTTCGAGGACGGCGCGGAGGCACCGGACGCCCTCGAGAAGGTCGCCGACTGACGCGGTCCGTCCGCCATCGCGGTCCGGTGCGTGCCGGACGCGCCCCCTCGCCCCGTACGTGACGCCGAGGGCCCCGGCCGCCGGGGCCCGTTCGGCCGGCTCCGGGTCAGCCGATCGGGTGCCACTTCGGGCTCGTGGCGATGGCTTCCAGCTGCCTCATGGTGAGCGGGGGTAGCGGGCGGGTCGGGGAGGTGTGCTGGGTGCCGGAGTTGAAGGCGCTGATCACCACCCGGGAGCCGTCGGGCCGCCGGACGTCGACGGTCCGTACGACGGTTCCCTCGACGCCCTTGTCACCGCCGCTTTGACGCATGTCGACCGTGGTGCCGTCGGGCAGGGTCCGGGTGACCGGGCCAAGGGCGCCGCCCTCGCCGCCCGGCACGGACGTCTGGACGTTGACCTGGACCAGGCTCGCGCCCAGGCCGTCGTCGAGGACGAGGTAGCCGAA
Organism: Streptomyces sp. HUAS TT11; assembly: GCF_051553595.1. Classification (NCBI taxonomy): domain Bacteria; kingdom Bacillati; phylum Actinomycetota; class Actinomycetes; order Kitasatosporales; family Streptomycetaceae; genus Streptomyces; species Streptomyces sp. HUAS TT11. Next base: position 3,623,620 of record NZ_CP196184.1, on the reverse strand, counting down.
CCCCGGATCCGCAGCGCTCTTCGAGACGACGTGGAGCCCCTTGGGCAGCAGCGAGACGAGTGTGCCGGAGACGGGACGGCCGGATGCGAGCGGCGTGCCGCCCGGCTCGACCGCAGCCTTCGAAGGATCCACCGGGATGGCGTCCACGGCGGCGCGCCATTCGCGGGCCCCGACGAGCGCCTTCAACCGGGAGGGGGAGAGGGGCGGCCGGTCCCGGGTGATGGGCGCGCCCTTCTCGGCGGCGGCATTCCACTCCTGCACACTGATGTGCTGCCCGCTGCGCGTGACGAGGTCCGCCGTCCACAGCTTCGTGTCGACACGGCGGTCGGGATACTCGTACCCCTGCAGGACCATGAGCCGGGAGCCGTCGGACAGTGTGGAACGGGTGCAGGCGTCGTACGGGACGTACACCCTGTCCGGGCACTCGGTGACCTGTGCCGCCTGCTGACCGCCGGCCGGCACACGGCTGAGCGAGACGGCGACGGCGGCCTTGCCCCCACCGTCGTCGTACACGACCTGGGCGAGCGGCATTCGACTGTCCGTGCCGCGTCCCTCCTCGTGGCTGAACCGCCCCCCGGGCAGCAGCTTCTTGAGGGTGCGCACGAGGTCGTCACCCGTCACGACGGGTCGTTGCCTGGGGGAGTGCGAGAGTGCGGGCGAGGAGGTGACGGGAGGGGCGGCGACGGACCGCTGCTCCCCACCGGCGCCTCCCGGGAGCAGGGCCGCGCCGAGCCCCACGAGCGCGACACCGGCCGCGCATCCCGCGACGGCGGCTCGGCGACGGCGGATCCGCCGGCCGTGTGCCTCGCCACCGATGACAAGAGTGTGCCGGTCGGCCTCGAAGGCCCCGCCGGTGTGCCGTAGCGCGGCGGCGAGCTGGTCCTCGAAGTGGTCGTGGTCTTCCGGGGGCATGGCAAACCGCCTTTTCTGCGGAAAAGAGATGGGTCGGGTGGGTCGGTCAGGGCGCCGCGTACTCGCCGACGGTGTCGCCGAGGAGCAGGCGCAGTCGCGCGAGGGCGCGGACGCTGCGGGTGCGGACGGCGGCCGAGCTGGTGTTCAGGGCGGCGGCCGTCTCCTCGATGCTGCGGTCCTCCCAGTAGCGCAGGACGACCACGGCCCGGTCCTTGGCGGACAACCGCCCGAGCGCCTCGAGGAGGGTGAGCCGCAGCGGCGCGTCACCGGCCGGGTCCGGTGCGGGCAGTTCGGGGAGCACGTCGGTCGCGCGCTCCCTGCGGCTGCTGTGCCGCCGCTGGTGGGCGAGGAAGGTACGGGTGAGAACGGTCTGGACGTACCCGGCGGGGTTGTCGAGCCGCGAGATCCTGCCCCAGCGGAGGTACACCCGGCCGAGGGTCTCCTGGACGAGGTCCTCGGCGAGATGGGTGTCGCCGCCGGTGAGCAGACAGGCGGAGCGGTAGAGATGCCCGGCGCGCGCCGCCGCGAACTCGGGATATCCCTCGGTCCGGCTCTGCCGCATGTGCTCCCCCTGCCCCGGTGCCGTCCCATGACGCCCTCACCTCATTGATGCGGTGGGCCCCCGGAAATGTTTCAACCGGGTTGGGCGGACCGGGATACTGATCGCCGACAAGCGTCGGGCGAGGGGGGAGACAAGGATGCATCAGCCCGGGTACGGCCACCAGCCGCCGCCGGCGGGCCCGCAGGGCTTCGGTCCGCCGCCACCGGCGTACCCGCCGTCCTACCCGCCCGCGGCTCCCCGACTTCCCCCGGGGCCCGACTTCCTGGCCGCCGACCGGCACAACTCGGTGGTGGTGGACGCGGCGGGTGTCGCCTTCGAGACGCACGGGCTGTCGGCGGACTTCCCGTGGCAGGTCGTCCGCAGCGTCCACTACCGCGCGAGCTCCGACGGCAGGTCGCTGACGGTGGCCGTGGTGCAGGTGGACGGCAGGGTGTTCGAGTGTGTGGTGGCCGCGAGACGCGGGGAGTTGCAGGAGTGGTTCGGCCACCTGGCGACCGTGCTGGGGCACTACCGCCCGATGGGCTGAGGGCGCGGCGGACGCGGACGGGGACGGACGGTGGGCACCGTCCGTCCCCGTGATGACACCTCAGTGCGCCGTCACGGCAGTGCGTGCACGTGCGGGCCCACCGCGTTCGACCAGGCGTTGCCCGACGCCGCGTCCCAGTTGGTCGACCACGTCATCGCGCCGCGCAGGTCCGGGTACGTCCTCGACGGCTTGAAGGTGCCGCAACCGGTGCCCTTGGCCAGGCAGTCCAGCGCGTTGTTCACCACCGTCGGCGACACATAGCCGCTGCCCGCGCCGCTGGGTGAGGCCGGGACGCCCAGGCCGACCTGGGACGGGGACAGACCGCCCTGGAGCTGGATGCAGGCGAGGGCCGTCAGGAAGTCCACCGAACCCTGGCTGTAGACCTTGCCGTCGCAGCCCAGCATCGAACCGCTGTTGTAGTACTGCGTGTTGACGACGGTCAGGATGTCCTTGACGTTCAGCGCCGTCTGGAAGTACCCGTTCGACGTCGACTGCATGTCGATCGTCTGCGGGGCCATCGTGATGATCAGCGACGAGCCGGCCCTGGTCGACAGCTGCCTCAGCGCCTGCGACATGTACGTCGAGTTCAGGCCGTTCTCCAGATCGATGTCCACACCGTCGAAGCCGTAGGTCTGCATCAGCGAGTAGAGGGAGTTGGCGAAGTTCGCCGCCGAGGTGGAGTCGTTCACCGCCACCGTGCCGTTCTGGCCGCCCACCGAGACGACGACCTTCTTCCCGGCCGACTGCTTGGCCCGGATGTCCGCCTTGAACTGGTCCACGGTGTAACCGCCGAGACCGGACGAGTCCAGGTTGAAGGTCACCGCGCCCGGTGTGCCCGTCGCGTCCGCGAACGCCACCGCGATGATGTCGTACTGCGACGGGACGTCCGAGATCCGCTGGACCGTCGCCCCGTTGTTGAAGTTCTGCCAGTACCCCGTCACCGCGTGCCGGGGGAGTCCTCCGGTCCCGCCCCCGCCGGTCGCGGCGGTGGTCGCCGTCACGGTCGCGGACTTCGTCGACTCGCCCGCGGCGTTCGTGGCCGTCACCTGGAAGGAGTACGACGTCGAGGGCGACAGGCCCGTCACCGTCGCCGATGCCCCGGTCACGGCGGCGACCTTGGTGCCGCCCCGGTACACGTTGTAGCCCGTGGCGCCCGACACGGCGCTCCAGGCCAGGGAGACGGAGGAGGACGTGGTGGAGGACACCGCGAGACCCGAGGGGGCCGCGGGCACGGTCGGGGCCGGGTCGCCGCCACCGCCGCCGTCCGGCCCGAACACCGACACGTCGTCCGCGTAGTACGCCGCCTGCCCGTACCAGCCGTGGAGGTACACCGTCACCGACGTCGTGGAGGCGCCCGTGGTGAAGGTCGTCGTCAGCTGCTTCCAGCTCGTCGAGTCCGGTGTCCAGGTCGACACGTCGGTGGTGCCCGTACCCGTCGCGCCCAGATACGTGTACCCGCCCTGCACCCAGGCGCCGAGCGTGTACGTCGAGTTGGGTTTCACCTTGACCGTCTGTGCGCACTGCGCGTAGTCCTGGCCGGCCGGTGACGCCTTGAGCGCGGCCGTGCCGCCGTGCACCGGCGACGACACCGTGGTGCCGCTGCCGCCCGAACAGGTCCAGTTGCCGAGGCCCGACTCGAAGCCGGCGTTCCTGGCGTTGTTCACGTCCGCGGCCGCCGCGTTGCCGGCGGCCAGGAAGGAGAGGGCGAGCGCGGCGACGCCGGCCGCGGCGAGTGTCCGTCTGGGGCGGAGCAAACCTGGTACGCGGTCCACTGGGGCCTCCGATGGGGGGAGAGGAAGGGCTGGAGGGCATTGCGGAACGGTGGCCACCGCCTGACGAAAGAATTTGGTCCAGACCAATTGCGTTGTCAATACCTCTGGAGGCATCAACGCCCTTGCTGCATCCTCGAGTTGAGGCATATGCGCCTACTCTGTGTGGATCATGCCCGCACCTTCCGTGAGATGATCTTCCGGATTCTGTGTTGAGCGGGGCATGCCGTGGATATGGTGCTGTTGCAGGACGATGCAATTGGATGTCACAGGGGCCAACTGAGGCGGGGGTCGACCACCCTGCCGCAGTGAACGGGGTGGTGTGCAGCCGTGCCGACCGCGATAGCAGTCACCAGTCCCGATCTGGTGCTCCCTCCGCTCGACCGGCAGACGCCGCCCGCCATCGTCCAGCCCGGGCCCACGCTCGAGCAGTCCCTGAACGCCATGCACACGCTCGTCGAACAGCACGGCTATGTCATCGCCCTCCACGCCGCCTCCGGCGCCGGCCCGGCGGTCCAGCGGCTGCGCACCGTGCGCTCCGTCCTGGAGAGCGACCGCATCGCGGTGCTCGGCGTCCCCCTGCCCCCGCTCGGACTCGCCCTGCTCGCCCAGCAGTTGCGGCAGCTGTCCGTCTGCGACTTCAGCCCGGGAGTGCTGGCCTCCTCCGCACGGCTGCTGGCCCACTACATCTACGCGGGCGCCGTCCTCGGCTCGGTCGCGAAACTCGACCAGGTCCCCGTCCCGCTCGCCTCCCACGCCAAGTCCTGGATGCCGGGGGCCCAGTTCGGCGTACTCGCCAATCCGCGGCCGCAGCTCGTGCGGATCGGGCAGGAGGAGCTGCCGGGCCCCGATTTCGGCACCCGGATGCTTGTCGCCGCCGGACAGCCGCCGTCGGACTGGGTGACCGCGCAGCTGGCGCCCGCCTGGCGTGTCCAGGGGGTCTCGACCGTGCCGCTGCCGGAGGAGTCGGTGCGCTGGTGGGGGACCGGCCGGCTCGTCGAGTTCGCGGCGGGACTGCACGACGTGTCCGTGCTCTACCAACTCGTCTCGTCCGTGCGGCGCGAGCTCTGCCACTGGTGCGGCCTCGAACTCATCGGGGACCGCTGCGGGTTCTGCGCGGCGCCCCTGCCGTCGCCCTCCGGACAGCCGCCGCCCGCCGTCGTCCGGGCGCTTCCACGAGGGGGCACGTAACCCCGTACCCACAACTCCACAGCACGACCGCACGACCGCTCGACCCGTCGTCCCCACCTTCTGATCGAGGTTGTCCGCGTCATGAACTCACGCCAGCGCCGCGGCGTCATCCTGCTGGTCCTCTCGGCCCTCGCCGCAGTCGGCGCCTTCGCCGGAGTGCTGTCGGTGATCCGCGACGTGAACTCGAAGGTGGGCCCGGAGGCCACGGCGTATCGGCTCAAGGCCGACATCGCCCCCTACAGGGAACTCACGGCCGATCAGTTCCAGCGGATCTCCATGCCGCGGCGCTGGCTGTCCGCGACCGCCGTCACGGACCTCTCACAGATCCGCGGAAAGATCGCCGTGACCCGGCTGGAGAAGGGATCGCTGCTCCAGACCGACATGATCGTCGACCGGCCGGCACTCGCGTCGGGACAGCAGGAGATCGCCATCATGATCGATGCGTCGACCGGAGTCGCCGGCAAGATCGACCCCGGCTCCCGGGTCAACATCTACGCCACCTTCAAGGCCGCCAACGAAAAGAGCAGGGACGAGTCCAAGGTCATCGTGACCGACGCCCGCGTCCTCGACGTCGGCAGGCTCACCGCCCTGGACCCGGGCCAGTCCAGTGACGACCGGCGGCGCAACGCCACCGAGGCCGTGCCCATCACCTTCGCCCTCGACACCGCCGACGCACAGCGCGTGGCGTACGCCGAGTCGTTCGCCGAACACGTCCGGCTCGCCCTGGTCGCGGGCGGCTCCGCGACCTCGGTCGCGCCGGGTGACCGCACCTACACCCTCGACCAGGACAAGTAGGAGGCCCCATGAGGTCCGTCCCGGTCCCCAGCGGGCCTGTCCCCACGAGGTTCTGCCGATGACCATCCGTATCCTCCCCGCCGTCGGCGACCTCGACGCGGCACGCTCGCTCACCACCCTGCTGAGCCAGGTCGCCGACGCCGAGCCCGCCCCGCCCGTCCACGACTCCACGGCCCTGCTCGACGCCCTCGCCCGGCTGGCCGGCGAGTCCCTCGACGAACTGCCCGAGGTCGTCCTCGTGCACGAGCGGATCGGACCGGTCCCCGCGCTCGAGCTGGTCCGCGACCTGGTGCTGCGGTTCCCGGCCGTCGGCGTCGTGCTCATCACCGCCGACACGAGCACGGGCGTCCTGACCGCGGCGATGGACTCCGGTGCCCGGGGCATCGTCACCCTGCCCCTCGGCTACGACGCCCTCGCCGAACGTGTCCAGGCGGCGGCCGCCTGGTCCGTCGGCATGCGACGCCACCTGGGCAGCACCACCCCCGAGCTGTACTCCGGAGCCGGCGGGACGGTGGTCACGGTGACCGGGGCCAAGGGCGGTGTCGGCGCCACGGTCACAGCCGTCCAACTGGCGCTCGCGGCCCGGGCGTCGGGCCGTACCGTCGCGCTGGTCGACCTCGACCTGCAGTCCGGGGACGTCGCCTCCTACCTGGACGTGCAGTTCCGGCGTTCCGTGGCCGACCTCGCCGGGATCACGGACATCAACCCCCGTGTCCTCCAGGACGCCGTCTACACCCACGACAGCGGCGTCGGACTGCTTCTCGCCCCGGCGGACGGCGAACGCGGCGAGGAGGTCACGGACCGCGTGGCCCGCCAGGTCCTGGGTGCGCTCCGGGCCCGCCACGACGTCGTGGTCGTCGACTGCGGCTCCCAGATGAACTCGGCCACCGCCGCCGCGATCGAGGTCGCCGACCACGCGCTGCTGCTGGTCACCCCGGACGTGGTCGCGGTCCGCGCGGCCAAACGGATGGTGCGCCTGTGGGACCGGCTCCAGATCCGCAAGGCCGAGGAGACCCTGACGGTCGTCAACCGCCACGCGCGCGGTACGGAGATCCAGCCCGCCCTCGTCGAACGCGTCACCGGTACCCGGGTGGCCCGCGCCGTCGTCCCGGCCGCTTTCAAGGAACTCCAGGCGGTCGTCGACGCCGGACGCCTCCAGGACCTCGACGCGCGCTCCACCGTGAAGCAGGCGCTGTGGTCGCTGGCCGGGGAGCTCGACCTCGTGCGGGCGCAGGAGGGAGGCGGCGGGCGGCGCCGCAAGGCATCCGCGGACCGGGGAGCACTGAGCCTGTGGCGCAAGGGCGACCGGGGCTCGGTGACCGTCGAGTTCGCCGGGATGTTCCCGCTCGTCCTGGTCGTGATGGCGTTGCTGTGGGAGTGCGCCCTGTTCGGCTACACGTACTCGCTGGCGGGCAACGCGGCGGACGAGGCGGCACGGGCGGCGACGGCGGCGTACGCCGTGCAGGGGGACTGGTCGGGGGCCTGCCGGTCGGCGGGAGCCCGGCATCTGACGGGGTCGTGGAGCGGCGCGGAGATCAGCTGCGCCCCGGACGGCCCGGTGATGAGGGCGACGGTGCGCGCACGGGTCCCGCTGTTCTTCCCCGGGGTCAACCCGGGCTGGCGGGTCGACGGGAGCGCGGGCGCGGCACTGGAGGGGGACGACCGATGAGGTCGTCCGCGCGCAGCAGGGCGGCGGCCCCGTCGAGACGGCGGGCTCGCCGCCGGGACGACCGCGGTGTCTCCATGCTCGAGTTCGCCGGCTACCTCCCCGTCCTGCTCGTGATCGGCATGGCCGCCGTCCAGCTGGGTCTCGTGGGCTACGGCATCAACCAGGCCGGCACCGCCGCCCGCGCGGCCGCCCGGGTCGCCTCCCAGGACGGCGACGGCTCGGCGGCGGGCGCGGCCGCCGTCAGCGGCTGGCTCTCCCCCGACGTGCCGCCGCCGGCGAAGGGCGCCGGCACCACCACCGCCACCGTCACCGTCCACGTCCCCGCCGTGATCCCCCTGTTCGACGGCTGGGACGTCACCCGCCACGCCACCATGCCCGACGACAACTGAACCAGCCGTACGACGGAGAGGAGTTGACGACCGACATGAGCCTGCGCTCCCGTATCGCCGCCCCCGACGACGGGGGAGCCGCCCGAGAGGACGGACACCTCGTCGCGGTCTACCGCGCCAAGCTCCTCGAAGAGATCGACCTCGCCGAGATGTCCGGCCTCGCGGCCGCCGAACGCCGGGCCCGGCTGGAGCGCGTCCTCGGACACATCATCAGCCGGGAGGGGCCGGTCCTCTCCTCGTCCGAACGCTCCCAGCTGATCCGGAGAGTCGTCGACGAGGCCCTCGGGCTCGGCGTCCTCGAACCGCTGCTGGCCGACGCGTCGATCACCGAAATCATGGTGAACGGCCCGGACTCGGTCTTCGTGGAGCGCGCCGGCCGTGTGGAACAGCTTCCGCTCCGCTTCGCCTCCACCGAGCAGCTGATGCAGACGATCGAGCGGATCGTCTCGACGGTCAACCGCCGCGTCGACGAGTCCAACCCGATGGTCGACGCCCGCCTGCCCACCGGCGAACGCGTCAACGTCATCATTCCGCCGCTCGCCCTGACCGGCCCCACCCTCACCATCCGCCGCTTCCCGCGCGCGTACACCCTGCCCGAGCTGATCGGGCTCGGGTCCCTCGACGAGCAGATGCTGATGCTGCTCGCCGCCTTCGTCCGGGCCCGCTTCAACCTCATCGTCAGCGGCGGTACGGGCACCGGCAAGACCACCCTGCTCAACGCCCTGTCCGGGCTGATCCCCGCCCGCGAACGCATCATCACGATCGAGGACTCCGCCGAACTCCAGCTCCAGCAGGAGCATGTGATCCGCCTGGAGTCCCGCCCGCCGAACGTCGAGGGGAAGGGCCAGATCACCATCCGCGACCTGGTCCGCAACAGCCTGAGGATGCGCCCCGACCGCATCATCGTCGGAGAGGTCCGCGGCGGCGAGACGCTCGACATGCTCCAGGCGATGTCCACGGGGCACGACGGCTCCCTCGCCACCGTGCACGCCAACTCCGCCGAGGACGCACTGATGCGGTTGCAGACCCTCGGGTCGATGTCCGAGGTGCTGATCCCCTTCGAGGCGCTCAAGGACCAGATCAACTCGGCGGTGGACGTCGTCGTGCAGCTCGCCCGGTACGCCGACGGCTCCCGCAAGGTCGTGGAGATCGCGCTCGTGGTGTCGCGCGGACGCGAACAGTTCCGTGTCGCCACCGTGTCCCGCTTCGTCCCCCAGCCGCTGGCCGCCGACCGGATCGCCCGCGGCCGCTTCGAGCACCTCCCGCTGCCCCGGAGCGTCGCCGAGAAGCTCTATGTCGCCAACGAGCCGCTGCCGCCCGCCTTCGGTGTCGCCGAGGCCATGGACGCCCTCCACACGAGGCAGGCCATCGGATGACCCCCGTCCATGTAAGGAGCGCGCCATGAACGACCCCGCCCTCCTCGCCCTCGGCGCCACCGTCCTCACCGGCACGCTCACCGTGGCCGGCGTGCACACGTACGCCTCGGGCCGCGCCCAGCGCCAGGCCGTCGTCGACCGGCTGTCCGGCACGGCGACGGGCCCGGTCCGCACCGCGAGCGGCCGGGTACGTCGTTTCACGGGCATCGACCGCCGGCTGCGCCGCACCCGCCTCGGGCGCACCATCCGGCTGCGCCTGTCGGCGACCGGACTCGATCTGACGGCAGGGGAGTTCTTCACCTACGTCACCGCCGTCGTCGCGGCGCTCTGGCTGATCGCCGCGACCACCCTCGCCCCCTTCTTCGGGCCCCTCGCCGCGCTGATCGGGGTGTGGAGTGCGGCGATCTTCCTCAACTGGCAGCGGCAGAAGCGCATCGAGGCCTTCATCAACCAGCTGCCGGACGTGGCCCGCCTCCTGGCCAACGCCACGGCCGCCGGCCTCGCCCTGCGCACCGCCCTCGCCATGGCGGCGGAGGAACTGGAGGCCCCGGCCGGGGAGGAACTGGCCCGGGTCGCCGATCAGCTGACGCTGGGCCGCTCGGTCGACGACGCCCTCGACGAGCTGGCCGAACGACTCCCGTCCCGTGAACTGATCGTTCTCGTCACCACGCTCGTCCTGGCCAACAAGGCGGGCGGTTCGGTGGTGAACTCGCTGCGCAACCTCACCCAGACCCTGGAGGACCGCAAGGAGACCCGGCGCGAGGTCCGCACGATGCTCTCCGAGGTCAACGCGACGGCCTTCACGGTCCCGCTGCTGGGCCTCGGCTCCCTCGTCCTGGTCAACTCCTCGAACGAAGGCGCCCTGGCCCGCGTCACCGGCTCACCACTCGGCCAGGGGCTGGTACTGCTCGCCCTCGGGCTCTACACGGTCGGCTTCTTCGTCATCCGCCGCCTCGGCAAGATCGAAGTGTGAGGGGGCCGCGATGACGTCACTGCTCCTCGCCCTGCTGATGGCGGTCGCGGTCGCCGGGATCCTGCTCGGCGTGCGCATGATCCGCGCGGACGCCAAACTGCCGAGCGACCTGCAGCTCGCCCTGGAGGTCGGGGCCGGCCGTGTGTCCAGGACCGGATCGGCGGTCGACCGCTTCGGCATCCGCTTCGCACCCGTCGTCCTGCGTCTGATGGGTCCGCGCCGGGTGGACGACAAGCGCCGCCGCATCGACATGGCCGGCAACCCGAACGGCCTCACCCTCGACCGCTACGCCGCACGCCGTGCGGTGTACGGCCTCTTCGGCGGCCTGATGGGCCTGATCTTCCTCTCGGGCGGCCATCCGCTGCTCGCGGTGGGCACGTTCGCCTTCGGTCTGCTGGCGGCCGACGCGCTGATCTGGCAGGCCATCCGCGAGCGCAAGGAGGTCATCGACCGCACCCTGCCGGACTTCCTGGACGTGCTCGCGGTCGTCGTCTCCGCCGGGCTGGGCTTCCGCCAGGCGCTCGACCGGGTCGCGGAGAAGTACGAGGGACCCTGGGCGGACGAACTGCGCATCACCCTGCGCCAGATGGACATGGGGGTCAGCCGCCGCCAGGCCTTCGACGAACTGCGCCGGCGCAACTCGTCCGAGCAGGTGGCCCAGTTCGTCTCGGCCCTGCAGCAGGGCGAGGAGCTCGGTTCCCCCATCGCCGAGACGCTGATCCAGCTGGCCACGGACATGCGGCGCACCGACGCGCAGAACGCCCGCCGCCGTGCGGCGAAGACGATCCCCAAGGCCACGCTGGTCACCCTGGTCTTCATGCTCCCGGCCACGATGATCCTCATCGCGACGGGCATGTTCCTCGGGTCGGGGACGGACTTCGGATCGATCCTGGGCCGATGATGAGCAGCCGTGCCCCGCGCCCCACACCCGGGTATCTGGAGGACGACGCCCCGCCGCCGGCGAGCGTCCGCCTCCAGCTCGGCGCGCTCCAGGCCCTGTGCCGTCAGACCGTCGCCGTACGACTCGCCCTGGTCCTGATCGGGGCGCCCTTCGCGTTGGCCAACACCGCCGACGGCGCGCCGCGCTACGCCGTCCTCGCGGCCGCCGTCCTCGGTGTCATGACGTCGTACGCCCTGCTGCGTGACTGGGACCGGGTAGGACCGCGTCTGCTCGCCCATCCCTCCCTGATGGCGCTCGACCTCCTCTTCGTCGCCACGCTGCTGCTCACCGCGTCCCCCGCCTCCCCCCTCGCGTACGCCACCGTCTGCACTCCACTGCTGTCCGGCCTGCTCTACGGCTGGCGGGGGGCGGGCGCCATCACCGGCCTGCAACTGGTCGTCATCGTCGCGGTGTTCCGGGCCTGGGAGCAGCGCCCGGGAGCCGGCATCAGCACCCTTCTGATCGCGGGCTTCTGCGTCGCCGCCGGCATCATCGGGGTGACCCTGCGCAACCTGCTGTTCCGCTTCGGGGCCGCCGGGGAGGCGCTGTCCGAGGCGAACGCACGCCTGGCCGCGGCGGAGGCCGTCGAGTCCGAACGGGCGTTCCTCGCCAGGGAGATGCACGACTCGGTGGCCAAGACCCTGCACGGCCTCGCCCTGGCCGCGGAGGCGCTCGCGGTGTCGGCGGACCACGCCGCCGACCCCGGGACGCTCAAGCGCCAGGCGAACCAGGTGGCCGGCGCGGCACGCAGGGCGGCGGCGGAGTCCCGGGACCTGCTGTCGGGCCTGCGGCGCCGCACGGACTTCGGGGCGGCCCGGGTGGACGTCTCGGCGGAACTCGCGCTCCGAGGGCGCGAGTTCGCCGGACGTGCGGGCCTCGAGGTCGAGCTGGCCAAGCCGGAAGCGCCGCTGCTCCTGCCGTACGCGACGGCGCACCACGTCCTGGCGGTCGTCTCGGAGGCGCTGGAGAACACGCACCGCCACGCCCGGGCGACCCGCATCCGCATCACGCTCGACACCGCCGGGGACACCGCCCTCGATCTGTGGATCGGGGACGACGGCGTCGGTCTGCCACCGGGCACCGCACCCGGAGACCTGGCGAAAACCGGCCACTTCGGGCTGCTGGGCATGACGGAACGCGCCGCGAGCCTGGGCGGCCGCCTCCGACCGGGCCGTTCCCCGCTCGGCGGCGCCGAGATCCATCTGCACGTGCCCCTCGCGCAGGCCGCTCCGCGCACCCCCCAAGAGGAGGCCGCACATGCCTGACCAGGCGCTTCCCGACCCGCCCCTGCGCGTGCTCGTGGCCGACGACAATCCGGTCGTGCGGGCGGGACTCGCCGCCCTGCTGTCCGCCCGCCCCGGCATCGACGTGGTCGCCGAGGCGGCGGACGGCGGGCAGGCGCTCGCCCTCAGCACCCGGCACCGTCCCGACGTCGTCCTCCTGGACGTGCGGATGCCGGGCACGGACGGACTGACCGCACTGCCCGAACTGGCCCGCCGGTCCCTCGTGATGATGCTGACGTACAGCAGGGAACCCGACGTCGTGGCCGAGGCGCTGCGTCGCGGGGCCTCCGGCTATCTGGTGCACGGCGAGTTCACGGCGGCCGAACTGATCACGGCGGTAAGGGAGCTGAGACGGGGACGGCCGACGGTCTCCCCGGCGGTCGCGTCGCAGTCCGGGCCTGTCCTGTCCTCGCTCGGCGTTTCCTACGAACCGAATGAAACCACTTCGCAGCTGCAACCAGTTGTGTCAGAGTCGTCGACGGCTGGGGCCGCCCGCACGGGGAGCCTGCGGCGACGTGCCGCGGGGTGGCTGGACTTCGGTCTCAGCTCGAGGGAGGTGGAGGTCATGGATCTCATCGCGTCCGGGATGAACAACCGGCAGATCGCCGCCGCCTGCTTCATCAGTGAGAAGACGGTCAAGAACCACATCAATCGCATCTTCGCGAAGCTGCACAGTTCCTCGCGCAGCGAAGCGATCGCCCACTGGCTCGGTACGGCACGAGAGGGGTGGAGCGGGTGACGGCCGCGGCGGGGGGAAGTTGGGCCCCTGGGCCCACTCGGAGTACGCACGTTCTCGCCTACCGTGCTGAGGTCGGCAGTGTGATCGGACGGGAGGGCGGACGCCATGACCGGGTTCGACAGGTGGAGGCAGACCCTCGTCTCCCGCATGAGGGGCAAGGGCCGGGACGCGGGGGCCGGGTTCGTGGAGTACGCGGGCCTGATGATCATCATCGCCGGGATCTTCACGCTGATCGACCAACTGGGCCTGGACGGCCTGATTTCGGGAGCGATCGGCGATGCCGTCGACCGGGTGATCGGTGGCGGTGGCTGATTGCCCGGCGTCCATACTGCGACCGGGGACAGATTCTCCCCCTGTACATCTGGCTGACGGGGATTCTTCTCTTCGTCGCCCTGGCGTTCTTCGTCTTCGCTCAAGCGGCGTCCGCGCGGAATGGAGCTCAATCCGCGGCGGACGCCGCTGCGTTGGCGGCCGCCCAGGACTCCCGTGAGGAGTTGCTGACGGGCTTGGAGGGGGCGGTCGGCCATGACGACGACTGGCTGGACTGGCTCAGGGGCGATCTCTTCAAGGGCACGGGGGCGACCGCTGCGGCGGAACGTCTCGCCGACGAGAACGACGCGAGCGTACAGGGCGGAGCCGTACCCACCACCGTGAACGGGCTCCCCGGATACCGAGTGGCGGTCGAAACGCGTTACACCGTGGGGAAGTCGATCATCCCGGGCACCGAGACGCAGCATGCCAGGGCTCAGGCCACCGCCGTCATCGAACCCCGCTGTCACATTCCCGAGGACGCCGACGCGAAGAAGCCCGTAGAACTGGACTGCGCCGGCGAGATCGTAGACATCGATCCCGGAGATTTCCGTCCGGACGAACTTCCGGACGCGTCCGTGCTGTTCTCTGTGCGTCTGGCCGAGTGAAAGGAAGCCGTGCCGATGAATCTCCGGTGCGCCATGAAGGGCCGCAGAGTGCTGACTGCTGCAGCGATCGTGGCCGGTCTGCTTCTCACGGGGGCCGGCTGTGGCGGGGGAGGAGACCAGGGTGAGTCCAAGGCGAGTTCCTCGTCGTCGCACTCGCCGGACAAGGACGACGGAGCCGGCGGGCAGGAATCGCCGACGGATTCCGCGGACAAGGTGCTCGCCACGGCCAGGGACGGCGACATCACGGTCACGGTCACTTCCGCACAACGGGACCCGGGTGGTTTCGTCACGGTGGCGGGTCAGGTGACGAACGGTGGCAACGGCTCCTGGCTCGGTGCCGACTGGCAGAGCGACGAGACCGAGTTGGCCGCCAACGGCGGGTCGCTCTCCGGTGCGAACCTGGTCGACGAGAAGGGTAAGAAGAAGTACCTCGTCCTGCGGGACACCACGGGCCGCTGTCTGTGCACCAAGTTCTCCCGGTTGCGGCCGGGCGACTCGGCGAGCTGGTTCGCCCAGTTCCCCGCCCCGCCCGACGCCACGACCCAGGTGAACTTCCAGGTCGGTGGTCTGCCCCCCACTCCGATCCAGATCTCCCAGGGGTGACCCACCATGGCACCCACCCCCCGCGTCACCCTCGTCTCCGCCCTCGCCCTTCTCACCCTGACCGCCATGCCCCAGGCCCTCGCCGACGACGGACCCGGCGCGCCGCCCGGGAGTGTGGCCACCTCGCCGCCGCCGTCCGTCGACCCCACCAGTCCCGGGCTCAAGCTCGCCGACGGTGCCACGCTCGCGCCCGCCAAGGTGCTCGACATCAAGTCCGTGGTGGAGGACCTCGGCGGCGAGGAGCGCCGTGAGGACACCAACGAGAGCGTCACCTTCGCACTCCAGGCGGAGGTGCTGTTCCCCAAGGACAGCTCCAAGCTGAACCCGCAGGCCCGCTCCCGTATCGACGCCATCGCGGAGGAGATCAAGAAGCAGAACACGAGCAGCGTCCGCGTCTTCGGCTTCACCGACGACCTCGGCAGCTACGCCCACGGCCTGGTCCTCTCCAAGAAGCGCGCCGAGGCGGTGCACGACCGGCTGGCCTCGACCCTCGGCGGGAACGTCACCTTCGAGGTGCGGGGCTACAGCGAGGACTATCCGATCGCCGACAACTCCACGGAGGAGGGCCGGCGCAAGAACCGCCGCGTGGAGGTGTCGTTCCCCAGAGGAGACTCGTCTTCGTAGGAGTGCGCGCATTCGACGGAGCCGCCTCCACCCCCGTGCGGCACGGCTGCGCGATGCTCGTGCCGTCCAGTCGGTCGGTGTCGGAACCGGGAGCTGCCATGAGAAAGATCGTCCTGATGATGTCCATGTCCCTGGACGGCTACATCGAGGGCCCCGACCGCGAGATCGACTGGCACCTCGTGGACGACGAACTGCACCAGCACTTCAACGACGTGCTGGGGGAGATGGGCGCCTTCCTCAACGGACGCGTGACCTACGAGCTGATGGCCGGCTTCTGGCCCACCGCCGACGCCGATCCCCATCGCTCGGGTCCCGTGATCGAGTACGCGCGGATCTGGCGGAACATGCCCAAGGTGGTGTTCTCCCGCACCCTGGAGCACGCCGACTGGCACACCACCGTCGTCCGGGACGTCGTCGTCGACGACATCCTCGCCCTCAAGGCCCAGGACGGCGGCGACCTGGCACTCGGCGGAGCGACCCTGGCGGCCGAGTTCCTGCGGCTCGACCTCGTCGACGAACTGCGGGTGTACGTCCACCCGATCCTCGTCGGCCGGGGACAGCGGCTCTTCCCCGACAGCGACGCCCTGACCGCGCTTCGCCTGATCGATTTCCGCCGGTTCGGCAACGGCGTTGTGCTGCTGCACTACGAGCGCCCCGGAGCGGCCGACCGGTAAAGGTGTTGTCCGGGCCCGGTCCGCTCGGTAGGAAGACCGCATGACTGGACTCGGTGCTGTGTTCCGGCCCCAACTGCCTCCCGAGCGACTGCGTGCGATGGCGCGGCTCGCGGACGACTCGGGCCTGGAGGAACTGTGGCTGTGGGAGGACTGCTTCCTGGAAGGAGGGATCTCCGCCGCGTCCGCCGCGCTCGCCTGGACCGAGCGGCTGCGGATCGGCGTCGGACTGCTTCCGGTGCCCCTGCGGAACGTCGCGGTCACCGCGATGGAGGCCACGACGCTCGATCGGTTGTTCCCGGGGCGGGCGATCCTCGGCGTCGGGCACGGTGTGCAGAGCTGGATGGCCCAGGTCGGGGCCCGCGCCGACTCGCCGCTGACCCTGCTGCGCGAGCATCTCGAGGCCCTGCGCGCCCTGTTGCGCGGTGAGCGGGTCACCACGGACGGGCGGTACGTGAGGCTGGACGGTGTCGCGCTGGACTGGCCGCCCGCGCAGGCGGTCCGCATCCTCTCCGGGGCCACCGGACCGCGCACGCTGAGGCTGTCCGGCGAGGCGGCCGACGGGACCATCCTCACCTCGTCCACGACGCCCGAAGGCGTACGGAGGGCCCGTCAGCTCATCGACGCGGGACGGGAGACGACCGGCCGCACCGACCCCCATCACGTCGTCGTCTATCTGCGCACCGCCACCGGTCCGGACGCCGTCGCACGGCTGAGCGCGGACATGGCGGCGGGCGGGAAGGACCCGAGGGCGGAGCACGGGGTGGCCGGCGACGCGGGCACGGTCGCCAAGGCCGTCCGGAGCCTCGCCGACGCCGGCGCGGACACGGTGGTCCTCGAGCCGACCGCGGACGAGCCGGACCCGGAGGCGTTCCTGCGGTTCGCGGCGCACGAGGTACGGCCCCTGCTGCCGTAGCGCCGGACAGGCCGTGACGAGGCCGTTCGTCCGCATGTTCGTGCGGGCGAACGGCCCCGTAGAAAATTCGTTCGCGATCCCTCTCCGGCATTGGGACGATCGCCGCATGACCCTCGGCCGCCCCTTCGAAGAGCTTGTCAAGGAAGCTGTCGACGCCTCCGTCGACGGCTGGGACTTCTCCTGGTTCGACGGCCGGGCCACGGAGGAACGGCCCTCCTGGGGGTACGCGCGTTCGATGGCCGAGCGTCTCGCGCACGCGTCGGCCGCGCTCGACATCCAGACCGGCGGAGGCGAGGTCCTGGCCTCGGCGCCGACGCTGCCGCCGCTCACCGTCGCCACCGAGGGCTGGCCGCCGAACGTCGCGAGGGCCACCACCCTGCTCCATCCGCGCGGCGCCGTGGTCGTCGCCTCGCCGGAGGAGGCGCCGCTGCCCTTCGGGGACGCCGCCTTCGACCTCGTCACCAGCCGGCACCCGGTGCGCACCTACTGGCGTGAGATCGCCCGTGTCCTGCGCCCCGGCGGCACGTACTTCTCCCAGCAGGTCGGCCCGGCGAGCGCTTTCGAGGTGGTCGAGTACTTCCTCGGACCGCAGCCGGCCGGGGTCCGCTCGGCCCGTGACCCCGGGCGGGCGCGGGCCGAGGCCGAGGCGGCGGGCCTGGAGGTGACCGGTCTTCAGGAGGCCCGGCTGCGCATGGAGTTCCACGACATCGGCGCCGTCGTCCACTTCCTGCGCAAGGTGATCTGGATGGTTCCCGACTTCACCGTGGAGCGGTACGAGTCCCGGCTCCGTTCCCTGCACGAGCGGATCGAGTCCGAGGGGCCGTTCGTCGCCCACAGCACGCGCTTCCTGATCGAGGCGCGCAAGCCGCGCGGCTGACCGTGCACCGCATCGCCGTGCTCGAAATGTGAGACCGGCGTCCGTGTTCCGAGACGTTGGCTCAAGGTTTCCACATCGTTATCGAGAGCGGCTCGATCCGGATGTTTGTGTCACGTAAGTTCAGACCAAGGTAAATCGCGTGAGCAAAGCTGCGCGGACGGCATCGCGCAGTGGAGGGGGCTGCGCGGCGCCGGTGCCGACCGGACGCACCGTCAGGCGTCCCGCACCTGCACCCGCACCCCCCGCCGTATCCCCCACCGCTCCATGGCGCCGGCCTCGGCCTCCAGGACGTGGCGCGCACGGAGCCGGGGCAGGCCGAACCGTCCCGGCCGCATCGTCCGCACCGCGACCACCCGCAATGCCGTGTCCAGATAGGCGACGTCGATCGCGAAGCGCATGCCCAGCGTGTGCACGGCGCTTGCCGGGCTCAGCAGCAGTGCGCCCTCGATCCCCGTGCGTCCGAGCAGTCCACGCCGCCGGGCTCCCGCCGAGCGGGCGATCTCCAGTGGCACCGGGGCGGGCATCCCCGTCGTGGTGAGCATGGCCATGGCTGCGACGTTAGCGATGGCGTCAAGCTGCCGCTCCCGGCGCCCATCACCCGCCCGGAGTACATAGGGGCATCCCTCCGCGCGTCCCGCAAGGTCGCGCAAACCCCTTGGATACCTCAGGATTCAGCCGGATTCCCTTTGAATCCGCTGTGTTTCGGCCATGGATGCACCCTGAATGAACGCCTCCGGGGTCATCGTGGCGTCGCCGCACGACTGCGGAGAGTAGTTGTGGCACGCCGATGCACGCAGCATCACTTACGAAGGGTTATGGTGGAAACCCCCCCTCGGGCCGGTCCGTCTCCCCCCCCACGGACCGGCCCGTTTTTCCTTTCCCCGCGGCCGAGTCCCGCGGTCCGATCCGGCTCGCCCGCCGAGCCCGCCGCCCGTGCGGGGGCGTCTCCCGCACCCGACACAGAACCCGGAACCCCGGGTCATGCGGCCCCCGTTCACGGGTACGCAGCCGATACAGACCACTGACACCCCTTGGCGGGGCCCGGGTTTCCCGGGAGTAGGCTTCGCCTCCGGGGACCGACATCTGACGGGGATCGCGCACGCCCGCACCTGTCTGATCCGTACGGAGGGGCTGACCATCACGTGAACCTGCGCGACAAGCTGCGGGGCCTGCTCGTCAGGCTGTACGCGCGCCGGGTGGAGGGCCACCTGGACCACGCTCAGGTGCCCAAGCACATCGGCGTCATCATGGACGGCAACCGACGCTGGGCGAAGGCCGCGGGTTCGACCACCGCGCAGGGCCACCGGGCCGGGGCCGACAAGATCGAGGAGTTCCTCGGCTGGTGCGCCGAGACGGACGTCGAGGTCGTGACGCTCTGGCTGCTGTCGACGGACAACTTCGACCGGCCGAAGGAGGAGCTGGTCCCGCTCCTCGGCATCATCGAGGACGTGGTCCGTTCCCTCGCCGCCGACGGCCGCTGGCGGGTGCACCACGTGGGGGCCCGCGATCTGCTGCCCTCGCAGATGCAGGGCGTCCTCAAGGAGGCCGAGGAGGCCACCGCGCACATCGACGGGATACTCGTCAACGTCGCGATCGGCTACGGCGGCCGCCAGGAGATCGCCGACGCCGTCCGCTCGATGCTCCTCGACGCCCATGAGAAGGGTGCGTCGGTGGAGGACCTGGCCGAGTCCGTCGACGTCGATCTGATCGGCAGACACCTCTATACGAGTGACCAGCCCGACCCCGATCTGGTGATTCGCACGAGTGGCGAACAACGGCTGTCCGGCTTCATGCTCTGGCAGACCGCGCATTCGGAGTACTACTTCTGCGAGGTCTTCTGGCCGGCCTTCCGCAAGGTCGACTTCCTGCGCGCCCTGCGTGACTACGCGGCGCGACACCGACGCTACGGCGGCTGAGAGACCACCCGCCGCGGCGGCCGGGCGTCCGTCGTACGGAGGTACGCATTCACCCGCTCGGGTGCAAAAGTTACAAGGAGTTCATCGGGGCGCCGTCATATGCCCTGGCATGGCGGCGCATGTTCGAGGGCATAAGACCAGACAGGTCGACACCCGAACCACGGGTGTCGTATCTCAGCGGACGGCTCGGGGTCGTCCGCCCGGGAGGCCCTTTGCACCAGCGCCACCGTGCGGTCTCGGCACGGAGGAAGCAGTGGAGGGCCGGTTCTCGGCCCGTGCATGGCGGCCGACGACCGGTCCAGGTCCACTCCGTCGCTCCCCGACCTCATCCGAGGGGGTACGTCCTTCCGTGGTGACCAGCACAAAGCGCCACAAGCCAGACCGGCGCACCTATGTTCTCGACACCAGCGTCCTATTGGCCGACCCGAACGCCATGACCCGCTTCGACGAGCACGAGGTCGTGCTCCCGGTGGTCGTGGTCACCGAGCTGGAGGCCAAGCGGCACCATCCCGAACTCGGCTACTTCGCCCGGCAGGCCCTGCGCCTGCTCGACGACTACCGGGTGCGGTACGGCCGACTCGACGCCCCCATCCCGACCGGGGACCTCGGCGGGACCCTCCGTGTCGAGCTCAACCACTCGGACCCCAGCGTGCTGCCCACCGGCTACCGCCTGGGGGACAACGACTCCCGCATCCTCGCGGTCGCCCGCAATCTGCAGGCCGAGGGATTCGACGTCACCGTCGTGTCGAAGGACCTGCCGCTGCGGATCAAGGCGTCGTCCGTCGGGCTCCAGGCCGAGGAGTACCGCGCGGAACTGGCCATCACGGACTCCACCGGCTGGACCGGAATGTCCGAACTGACGCTGTCCGGCGAACAGGTGGACATCCTCTTCGAAGAGGGACACGTATACGTTCCGGAGGCCGCCGAGCTGCCCGTGCACACCGGCCTGACGATCCAGTCGGAGCGGGGCAAGGCGCTGGGTCGCGTCACGGCCGAGGGCAACGTCCGCGTGGTGCGCGGCGACCGGGAGGCGTTCGGCATCAAGGGGCGCAGCGCGGAGCAGCGGATCGCGCTCGACCTGCTGCTCGACCCGGACGTGGGGATCATGTCGATGGGCGGCCGGGCCGGCACCGGCAAGTCGGCGCTGGCGTTGTGCGCGGGCCTCGAGGCGGTGCTGGAGCGCAGGCAGCACCAGAAGGTGATGGTCTTCCGGCCGCTGTACGCGGTCGGCGGCCAGGAGCTCGGTTATCTGCCCGGCACCGAGGCCGAGAAGATGAGCCCCTGGGCCCAGGCCGTCTTCGACACGCTGTCGGCGGTCACCTCCCGCGAGGTCATCGAGGAGGTCACCGCACGCGGGATGCTGGAGGTCCTCCCGCTCACCCACATCCGCGGCCGTTCGCTCCACGACGCCTTTGTCATCGTGGACGAGGCGCAGTCGCTCGAACGGAACGTACTGCTGACCGTTCTGTCCCGGATCGGCGCCAATTCGCGGGTGGTCCTCACCCATGACGTCGCCCAGCGGGACAACCTGCGGGTGGGCAGGTACGACGGCGTGGTCGCCGTCGTGGAGAAACTGAAGGGGCATCCGCTCTTCGCCCACGTCACACTGACGCGGTCCGAGAGGTCCCAGATCGCCGCCCTTGTGACCGAAATGCTCGAAGACGGGCAGATCTGACCCGGGCATTCAACGCGAGGTTGTTACTCGCGGGTTGGCGCCGTCCGGCAAAGGGCCTAGAGCCTAGCCGGGCGGCGCCTTCGCATGCGGGAGTTTCCGTGAATCCACTGGGCCAAACGGGATGTGAGCTTTCACACTCAACGCAGAATTGCCACCCGGCGTCCGGTTACGGCAGAGTCTCACTCCTGTCAGGCCCCGCATACGACACACCTGTACCCCCAGCGGTACGGCACCTCAAAAGCACCACGGCCAACTTCATAGCGCCGTCGTATGCCGCCCGAGCACCACGCGGTCGCCCCCGGCAGGGGGTTGCCCACCGGGCCCGTGCCTCCCGTGACCCCGCAGTTGGGAGGCCAGCGTCAGGGGGCACGATTGCGTCCGCCAGGGTCACCCAAGCGGACGATGCTGGAAGGAAACCGTGTGAGCCGGATTTCGGTCCGGGGATTCGCAGTGGCCTCGGCCACGGCGGTCACCGCTGTCGGCGCCGTCACTGGTGTTGCCTCGGGCAGCACCGGGCAGCCCTCGAGCGACGCCGAGGCAACGGCAAGCGACTCGATGCTCCTCGCTGACATACCGACGGGTCAGCAGGCCCAGGTCCAGACCGCGTCGCTGACGCAGCAGGCCGACGCACAGGCCATCGCCGCGGACGCGAGCGCGAAGAAGGACGCCGAGGAGTCGGCCCGCAAGCAGGCGGCCGCGGATGCGGTCGCCAAGCAGAAGGCCGCGCAGAAGGCCGAAGAGGCTGCGAAGGCGCGCAAGGAGGAGCAGGCCAAGGCCAGCCGCAGCGCGTCCAGCTTCGCGGTCCAGAGCTCTTACACCGTTGCGCAGATCCAGGCGATGGCGCGTCAGATGGTCGCGGCCGACCAGTTCCAGTGCTTCAGCAACATCGTGGACCACGAGTCCAGCTGGAACTACCGTGCGGTCAACGCGTCTTCCGGTGCCTACGGTCTCTTCCAGGCCCTGCCCGGCTCCAAGATGTCGTCCGTCGGCTCCGACTGGCAGACGAACCCGGCCACGCAGATCAAGTGGGGCCTCAACTACATGAACGGCCGCTACGGCAGCCCGTGCCAGGCCTGGTCGTTCTGGCAGGCCAACAGCTGGTACTGAGCCGCGGCCCCGCTTCGGGCGGACGCTCAACCTCACGAAGCCCCTCACCGTCTATCGGTGAGGGGCTTCGGCCGTTTACGCCCGCGGGGCCCCGCCGTGTACGGTCGCAAGGGACGACTCCAGGGGGGAGTGGTGGGGAGCACTCAGGGACGCGGGGGAAGAGGACGGATCATGTCGCAACTGCCAGGGTGGCTCTCACGGCTCGGCGCCGGACTCAGCCAGGTGGGGGAGCGGCTGGACGAACGCCGTGCCGAGGTCGAGAAGGACCACCACACCGAGTCGGCGCCCGCCCCGGTGCATGACGGAGTTCCGCCGCCCCCGGCGCATCCTCCCGCAGTACCCGCACAGCCCCGTCCGCATCCCGTCGAAGCGGTGCCATGGGGCGTGCGGGTGGCGGCCGAGGCCGGCTGGCGGGTACTCGTGCTCGCGGGCACGCTCTGGGTGCTGATGCGGGTCATCAGCGCCGTCCAGTTGGTGGTGCTGGCGTTCGTGTGCGCACTGCTCATCACGGCGCTCCTGCAGCCGACCGTGGCGCGGCTGACCCGTCACGGTGTGCCGCGCGGTCCGGCGACCGCGCTGACCGCGATCCTGGGCTTCGTCATCATGGGCCTCATCGGCTGGTTCGTGACCTGGCAGGTCATGGAGAACATCGACTCGCTGTCCAACCAGATCCAAGACGGCATCGACGAGTTGCGCAAGTGGCTGCTCAACAGCCCGTTCCACGTCACGGACAAGCAGATCAACCAGATCGCCAAGAACCTGCGCGAGGCGATCGGCGCGAACGCCGACCAGATCACCTCGACGGGCCTGGAGGGCGTCCAGGTCATCGTCGAGGCACTGACCGGAATCCTCCTGACGGTCTTCTCCACCCTGTTCCTGCTGTACGACGGCCGGCGCATCTGGGAGTGGACGCTGAAGCTGGTGCCCGCGGCGGCGCGGCCGGGAGTGGCCGGCGCGGGCCCCCGGGCCTGGCGCACGCTGACGGCCTACGTCCGCGGCACGGTGATCGTCGCCCTGATCGACGCCACCTTCATCGGCCTCGGCATCTACTTCCTGAACGTGCCCATGGCCGTGCCGCTCGCCGTCTTCATCTTCCTCTTCTCGTTCATCCCCCTGGTGGGCGCCGTGGCGTCCGGCGCGCTGGCGGTGGTGGTGGCGCTGGTGACCCAGGGCGTCTTCACCGCGATCATGACTCTTGTCGTGGTCCTGGCCGTCCAGCAGATCGAGGGCCACATCCTGCAACCGTTCATCCTGGGCCGGGCCGTGAGGGTGCATCCGCTCGCGGTGGTGCTCTCCGTGACGGCCGGCGGCATGGTGGCGGGCATCGGCGGCGCGGTGGTGGCCGTACCGCTGGTGGCGGTGACGAACACGGTGGTGGGCTATCTGCGGTCGTACGCGGCCTCCGGAGCGCCGCGCCCGGTTCCCCAGCCCGCGTCCGTACCGGAGTCGGAGACACCGCCACCGCAGGACAGCCCGACGACCGTGTGAGCGTCGGTCCTGCGGGGAAGGGCGAGGCCGTTCGGGCCGAAGCACGAAGGCCGGGCGAACGGGCTCGGGGCCCCGCCCACCGTGGAGGTGACCGGGGCCCCGGAAGCCGAACGGCCTCGCGCGCTACTCGGCGAGGATCGCCTCCGCGTCCAGCGTCACACCGACGGCCTGGATCACCGACGCGATCTTGAAGGCCTCCTGGACGACCTCACGGTCGACCCCGGCCTTGCGGAGCACCTGCTCGTGCGAGTCCAGGCACATCCCGCAGCCGTTGATCGCCGACACCGCGAACGACCACAGCTCGAAGTCGACCTTCTCGACCCCGGGGTTGCCGATGACGTTCATCCGCAGACCCGCGCGCAGCGTGCCGTACTCGTGGTCCGAGAGCAGGTGGCGGGTGCGGTAGAAGACGTTGTTCATCGCCATCACGGCGGCCGCGGACTTCGCAGCGGTGTACGCCTGCGGCGAGAGGTTCGCCTTCGCCTCCGGCGCCAGCTCGCGCAGCACGATCGGCGAGCGGGACGCGATCGCCGTGACCAGCACCGTGCCCCACAGCTGCTGCGTCGGCAGGTCGGAGTTGCCGATGACCGAACCCAGGTTGAGCTTCAGGTCCTTGGCGTAGTCCGGCAGGGCGGACTTCAGGGAGTCGAGGGACATCGCTCACTCACCGGCCAGCAGTTCGACCGGGTCGAGGGTGTTCTCGCCCTTGTTCCAGTTGCAGGGGCACAGCTCGTCGGTCTGCAGGGCGTCCAGGACCCGCAGGACCTCCTTGGGGTTACGGCCGACGGAGCCCGCGGTCACCATGGTGAACTGGATCTCGTTGTTCTGGTCGACGATGAAGACGGCGCGCTGCGCGAAGCCGTCCTCGCCCTCGATGCCCAGGGCACGCATCAGCTCGTGCTTCGAGTCGGCCATCATCGGGAACGGCAGGTCGCGCAGGTCCGGGTGGTCCTTGCGCCAGGCGTGGTGGACGTACTCGGAGTCGCCGGAGAAGCCGAGGATCTGGGCGTCACGGTCGGCGAACTCGTCGTTCAGCTTGCCGAAGGCCGCGATCTCGGTGGGGCACACGAAGGTGAAGTCCTTGGGCCACGCGAAGACGATCTTCCACTGACCCTCGTAGGTCTTGTGGTTGATCTCCTCGAACTCCCTGCCCTTCTCCAGCGAGACGCAGGCGGTCAGTTCGAACTCGGGGAACTTGTCACCGACAGTGAGCACACGCTCTCCTTGCAGCACAGAAGCACGACGCACACACAGTGCTTCTCATGGGTTGGACGTCTGCGATCCTGGCACAGGGTGCATTGATTCAAGAAATAGCTACACTCGGGTCAGTTGATCGATGTCTGCTATCAGTCACTATCGGTAGGGGGTTCAGGGGAATGAGTGGGACCAGGACGAACGGGCGCCGCCAGCCCACTCTCGCCCAGCTGCGCGCCTTCGCCGCCGTCGCCGAGCACCTCCACTTCCGGGACGCCGCCGCCGCGATCGGCATGAGCCAGCCCGCCCTGTCCGGCGCGGTCTCCGCCCTGGAGGAGGTCCTCGGCCTCACCCTGCTGGAGCGCACCACCCGCAAGGTCCTCCTGTCACCGGCCGGTGAGCGGCTCGCCGTGCGGGCCAAGGCGGTGCTTGCGGAGGTCGGCGCGCTCATGGAGGAGGCCGAGGCCGTCCGGGCGCCCTTCACCGGGGTGCTGCGGCTCGGGGTGATCCCGACCGTCGCGCCGTATCTGCTGCCGGCCGTCCTCAACCTCGTCCACGACCGCTATCCGCACCTCGACCTGCAGGTCCACGAGGAGCAGACGGCCGGCCTGCTCGACGGACTCACCGGCGGCCGTCTGGACCTGCTCCTGCTCGCCGTCCCGCTCGGTGTGCCGGGCGTCGTCGAACTCCCGCTCTACGACGAGGACTTCGTGCTCGTCACCCCGCACGACCACCGGCTCGGCGGCCGGGAGGGCATCCCCCGGCAGGCCCTGCGCGAGCTGAACCTGCTGCTGCTCGACGAGGGGCACTGCCTGCGCGACCAGGCCCTCGACATCTGCCGGGAGGCCGGACGCGGCATCAGCGGGGCGGGGCGAGGTCCTGCGGGGGGCGCGCCGGTGACCACGACCGCCGCCGGGCTGTCCACCCTCGTCCAGCTCGTCGCCGGCGGGCTCGGGGTGACCCTGTTGCCGCGCACCGCCCTCAAGGTGGAGACCTCCCGCAACAGCCGGCTCCTCACCGGCCGCTTCGCCGATCCGGCGCCGTCCCGGCGCGTCGCCTTCGCGATGCGCGCGGGTGCCGCGCGGGGGACCGAGTACGAGGAGCTGGCCGGGGCGCTCCGCGAGGCGCTGCTCCCGCTGCCCGTAAGGGTGTTGGGGCCCGACGACTGAGAATCCCCGGACAGGTCCGCACACGTACTCGGTCCTTCATGGGTCCGATGACGCACCGGGAACGGCGCGAGCATTCAACGTCCCGGAGTACGCCCTGAGAACGCGTGCGGGCCCCTCCCGGTCAGGGGGAGGGGCCCGCACGGCAGGGTGTCGGTCACTCCGTACGCAGTCCGTCCGGCCGCATCAGCCGCAGCAGCGGCGGCAGGCTGAGCAGCGTCACGACGAGGACGACCGCGGCGCCGATGCCCGTCATCGACAGCACGCCGGCCCAGTCCACGCGGATGCTCTGGGCGGTCATCTTCAGCAGGACCGCCCCGAGGGCCAGGCCGACCGCCGAGGCCAGCACCAGCCCGAGCGCGATCGGGACGGCCGTCTGCCACAGCACCGACAGGCTCAGTGTGCGGCGCCGGGTGCCGAAGGCGACCAGCGCCGACAGCAGCTTCTTGCGCTCCCGCAGCTGCTCCAGCTGCGACACCAGCAGGCTCGCCCCGATCAGCGCCAGCACGCAGGTGGCGCCGACGAACAGCCCCGTGCGGATGGAGGTGAACCGGTGGGACCGCTCGGACGCCGCCCAGACCATGGGATTCGCCTGCACGTCGATCTTCGCCGCCGTGTTCCGTACGTACTCGCGCACATCCGGCACGGACTCGTCGAGCGACAGGTAGACCACCCCGGTGACGATCCGCGCGGCCCGCTCGGGCAGCGCGCTCGGCGTCATCAGGACGCCGCCGCGCCGCACTCCCGTCGGGTCCTCGATCGACCGGGCCTGCTTCAGTCCCGCCGGCACGGTCCAGGCCACCTCGCCGCTGTGCTCGCTTCCGTAGGAGGGATCGAGGTAGAGCGTCCGTCCCGGTGTGACGAGCTTCGGCGTGGCCAGGTCGTACTCGGCGCCCCGCAGCACGAACACGTCACCGTCGTGGCACGAGGGCAGCGTGGCCAGCTCGCGCAGGGCGGCGCAGTCGCCGATGCTGAGGTCGCTGGAGACCTCGGGGTCCTTGCGGCGTTCGCCGATGCCGGTGCCGGACAGCGAGGTGGCCTTCCGTACGCCCGGCGTGGCGTCGAGCTTCGCGGCAGCCGCGCCGACCGCCACTCCGCTCGGCAGGCTCACCTGCATCTGCGCCCGTGAGAGATCGTTCTGCGTCTGCCTGGTGTAGTCGCTCTCGACCCCGGCGAACAGCATCTGCAGCGCGATCGCCCCGGCCACCGCCACCGCGATGCCGTTGACCATGCGGGCCGCCGTGCCGCTGCTCAGCTGGAGTCGGCGCACGGCGAGTTGCCAGGCGACACCGCCCCGGCCGAGCCGGGCGACGACGGTCTCGACGACCCAGGGAAGCAGCGCGGTGATGCCCACCAGCAGCAGGACGACGCCACCGGTGACCAGGTACTGGTTGAAGTCGCCGTGGGTCCGGCCCTTGCCGATCATCGGGTAGAGCATCGCGAGTCCGGCCAGCGGCAGCAGCAGCCGCCACCACAGCCGGCGTCGCGCGGGCCGCGCCGTGCGCACCACACCGAGCGGCTCGATGACGACACCGCGCAGCGCGAACAGCGTCACCAGCACCGCGGCCGCCGGGACCGCGACCGCGACGAGCACGGCGAGGAGCGGCGAAGGGTTCAGATAGCTGGGGAACACGCTGACGTCGAGGACCACCGCCGATCCCGCCGCCTGACGCCCCACCAGGAAGAACCCGGCTCCGAGGACCAGCCCGAGCAGGGCACCCGCGAGAGCCTCGCCCGCGGCGATCCGCCGGGTCATCCCGCCGTCGGAGCCGATCAGCCGCAGTGCGGCGAGCCTGCGGTCGCGCCGCTCACCGCCGAACCGCACGGCCGCGGCGATGAACACGGCCACCGGGGTCAGCAGCACCACGAAGACGACGAGGGACAGCAGGACCAGCACCGGGTCCGACCGCTCGGTCGTCGGGTTCGGATTGCCGAAGCGGTCGATCCGGGCAACCGACGAGCCGTCGATCCTCTTGGCGAGGCCGTCCGCCCCTGCGTAGTAGGCGAGTTCGGCCGAGCCGATGAGCCCGCTCTCCCCGATGGTCCCGACGATCCGGTACGGCAGCCGCTCCCGCAGCAGCTTCCCGCCGTCGGATGCGAGGAGTTCCTTCAGCGCGGGGGAGACGACCATCTCGCCCACCGCCGGGAACCCGTCCACCCCCGGTGGAAGCGGTGCCCGTGCACCCTCGGGCTCCGTCAGCCGCCCGCGCACGTCCTTCTCGCGGTACGTGGTGTCGATGTCCGCGATCACGAGGGTGTCGTCGGCCTTGGGCATGACCGTGCGGCTGTAGGTGTAGTCCAGACGCGCCTCCTCGCGCTCGCGCCGCACCGTGAGCGCGTTCGGCAGCGCGGTGGTGAGGAGCAGCAGAGCCACCCCCAGTCCGACGCCGACGGCCGTCAGCAGGAGCCTGACCCACCCTTCCCGCCCGCCGGTGACGGCGAACCGGACCCCCATGGCCAGATCCCGGAAGCTCCCCAGGGTTCCCGCCCCGGCTCGAGCGGGGGTACCCTCGTGCGCCGGGAGCCGCTCCGATCGCGTGCTCATACGGCGCGCTCCATGTCCCGCGACTTGCCGTCCCGTACGACGATCTCGCGGTCGGAGTACGCGGCCACCCGCGCCTCGTGCGTGACCAGCACGACGGCCGCGTTGGTGGACCGGGCGGCCTCGGTGAGCAGCTCCATCACCCGCTCGCCGTTCAGGGAGTCCAGCGCGCCGGTGGGCTCGTCGGCGAAGAGCACGCGCGGGTTGGTGACCAGGGCGCGGGCGACGGCCACACGCTGCCCCTGGCCTCCGGATATCTCACCGGGGCGCTTGCCGGCGAGGTCGTCGACCTCGAGCCGCTCCATCCAGGACAGGGCGGTCCGCTCGGCCTCCTTGCGCGAGGTGCCGCTCAGACGCATCGGGAGGGCCACGTTCTCGACGCAGGTCAGTTCGGGCACGAGCTGACCGAACTGGAACACGAAGCCGAACTCCGAACGTCTGAGCAGGCTGCGCTCTGCGTCGCTCATGCCGGCCATCTCGCGGCCGTTGTAGAGGATCGAGCCCGAGTCGGGAGGCACGATCCCGGCGAGACAGTGCAGCAGGGTCGACTTCCCCGAACCGGACGGACCCATCACGGCGACGATCTCACCCGGGTGGATGGAGAACTCGGCGCCGTCGAGGGCCACGGTCGGACCGTACGCCTTGCGCAGGTCCTGGGCGGTCAGCAGGGAACCGGGGGGAGGAGTCACCTGGCCACCGCCTCCGCGAGCCTGTCGAGGCGTGCGGCGGTCAGTTCCAGCCAGCGCAGATCGGCCTCGAGGTGGAACAGGGCGTGGTCGCAGATCAGCTGGTCGGCCAGGTCGCCCTTGCGCTTGCGGTCGGTCAGGATCCGCATCATGCGCAGGTGCTCGGCACGCTGCGTGTCGAGTATGTCGGCCGCGTCGCGGTGCGTGAGCAGTGCGAGGACGACCTTGGTGTAGAGGGTCGACTGCAGATACGGCTCGGGCTTCTCCGGGGTCGCGAGCCACTGCTGAACGTCGGTGACCCCGGCGTCGGTGATGGCATAGCGCTTCCGTTCGGGCCCGCCGCCCGGCTCGATGCCGTCGACCTCGACGAGGCCGTTCTTCAGCAGCCGGGACATCGTCGAGTAGACCTGGCCGTAGTGCAGCGGCCGGTCGTGACCGAATTTCTCGTCGAAGGCCCGCTTCAGGTCGTAGCCGTGACGTGGTCCGGACTCCAGGAGTCCGAGAAGAGTGTGACCGATGGACATGGCAAGCACTGTACACATGGCGTATACACCCCACGTATACATACTGCGTATAGATCTTGGTCCGGACCGCGTCTTCCCAGGTGGGAGCCGTTTGTCACGGTTCGGCTACATGGTTCGGGCGCCCGTCTAGGTCTCCGGGCCGTCGGCGGCCGGCGGACGTCCGCGGCGGGGGATCGGTGTGGTCCCGCGGGGGAGCCGGCCCGCCTCCGCGAGGGCGCGCCGGAGCAGGAACTCGATCTGGGCGTTGGCCGAGCGCAGATCGTCCGACGCCCACCGGGCGAGTGCCTCGTAGACCGACGGATCCAGCCGCAGCAGCACCTGCTTGCGCTGCTGCGGCCGACTACGGGGGGCCGGACCTTCGGAGGGGTCCGTCACTGGTAGAGCGATCCGGTGTTGAGCACGGGCTGCGGTGCCCGGTCCCCGCAGAGCACCACCATCAGGTTCGACACCATCGCCGCCTTCCGTTCCTCGTCGAGCTCCACGATGTCCTGCTCGGCGATCCGGGTGAGTGCCGCCTCGACCATGCCGACCGCGCCGTCGACGATCTGCCGGCGCGCGGCGACCACCGCTCCGGCCTGCTGCCGCTGGAGCATCGCGGAGGCGATCTCCGGCGCGTAGGCGAGATGTGTGAAGCGCGACTCGACGATCCGCACTCCGGCGGCCTCCACGCGCGCCTGCAGCTCCGCGGCGAGCTTCTCGGTGATCTCCTCCGCGTTGCCCCGCAGTGAGAGCCCGTCCTCCTCGTGGGCGTCGTACGGGTACTCGATGGCGATGTGCCGCACGGCGGTCTCGGTCTGTGTGGAGACGAACTCCAGGTAGTCGTCGACCTCGAAGACGGCCTGCGCGGTGTCCTCGACCTTCCAGACCACCACGGCGGCCAGCTCGATCGGGTTGCCGTAGGCGTCGTTGACCTTGAGGACGGTCGTCTCGTTGTTGCGCACCCGGGTCGAGATCTTCGTGCGCGAGGTGAACGGATTCACCCAGCGCAGTCCGTCCTGGCGGATCGTGCCGCGGTAGCGGCCGAAGAGCTGGACGACCCTGGCCTCACCGGGTGCCACCGTGTTCAGGCCGGCCATCGCGACGAGCGCCGACAGGGCGAGCAGGACGCCGACCACGATCAGTGCGGCCCCGGAGCCGGAGCCGAGGTTCGCCCCCAGCACGATCAGGCACGCGCCCAGCACCAGTCCGACGAGTCCGAGAAGCAGCGACGCCCCGCCGCCGATGCTGTGCGCGGCGAACTCGCGGACCCGGGGCGCGGGCATCTCCGGTATGTCACCGGCAGTGGAAGCATCTTGTGTGGACATGGGCGATATCCCCCGTTTCATCCTCTAGCACGGCTCTAGCTAAGTGATATCACATTACCCGTCATGACAACCTTCCATGCCGTTCGATCGTCGGTTCGGATGGGGCAGGTGCTGATTGTCACGTCCGCAAAAGGCGTGATCGGCGGGCCTTTGTCATATCGCGTGGTGTTAGTTTTCTGAGCTGACCCGAGCCACGCCCCTGTGTGACACACGAGAACGAAGCGGAGCGGATCGACCCATGGGACGAGCGGAAGAGAGACGAGCGCGGCAGCGCGGTGGCCGCCGCGCGGCGCCCAAGCGCTCGTCCGGAGCCGAGCGGACGGCGGGCTCCCCGTCGGTCGGCGGCAGGGCCGCCGCGCGTGCGAGCGCCGCCAAGAGCAAGAAGGGCGGCATACGCAGGTTCTTCACCTGGAAGTCGATGCTCGGCACGCTGTTCGGCTTCGTGCTGCTGGTCATGGGCGCGTTCGTCCTGATGTACGTGACGACCCCGATCCCCGCGGGAAACGCCGCCGCCAAGCTGCAGTCCAACGTCTACAAGTACAGCGACGGCAGCATTCTGGCCCGCACCGGTGAGGTCAACCGCGAGAACGTCGACCTCGCCCAGGTGCCCAAGGAGGTCCAGCACACCTTCGTCGCCGCCGAGAACAAGACCTTCTACCAGGACGCGGGCGTCGACCTGAAGGGCACGGCCCGCGGTCTGCTCAACACCGTCTCGGGCAAGGGCGCGCAGGGTGGTTCGACGATCACCCAGCAGTACGTCAAGAACTACTACCTGAACCAGAACCAGACCGCCACGCGCAAGCTGAAGGAACTGGTCATCGCGCTGAAGCTGGACCGCCAGAAGTCCAAGGAGTACATCCTGGCGGGCTACATCAACACCAGCTACTACGGTCGTGGCGCCTACGGCATCCAGGCCGCCGCGCAGGCCTACTACCGTAAGGACGCCAAGGACCTCACGGTGGGGGAGGGCGCGTATCTGGCGGCGCTGCTCCAGGCGCCGAGCCAGTACGACTGGGCCGTCGCCACCGACACCGGCAAGAAGCTGGTGCAGAATCGCTGGAACTACGTGCTCGACAACATGGTGGGCCAGCACTGGCTGGACGCGGGCAAGCGCGCGGCCATGAAGTTCCCGGTGCCGAAGGCGCCCAAGGGGGCGCCGGGCATGGAGGGGCAGACCGGCTATCTGGTGGACGCGGCCAACGCGTCCCTGGAGCGGCAGCTCGTCTCCCAGGGCACCGCGGCCTCGATCGGTGACGCCGAGGCGCTCGTGAAGTCGGGCGGCTGGACCATCACCGTGAACGTCGACAAGAAGAAGCAGGCCCAGCTGGAGCAGGCCGTCAAGGACAGGCTGACCAGCAAGCTGAACCCGAAGAAGCGGCCGGTCGACGGCGACGTCCAGCCCGGTGCCGTGTCCGTGGACCCGAAGACGGGCCGCGTGCTCGCCATGTACGGCGGCGTGGACTACCTCAAGCACTTCACCAACAACGCCACGCGCCGCGACTACCAGCCCGCCTCCACCTTCAAGCCGCTGATACTCGCCGCCGCCGTGGACGAGCAGGCCAAGACCCAGGACGACCGGGCGATCACCGCCAACACGATCTACGACGGAACCAGCGGCCGTCCGGTCAAGGGCAGCGCGATCGCCTTCGCCCCGCCGAACGAGGACGACCAGGACTACGGCGACATCACGGTGCAGAAGGCGATGAACCAGTCCGTGAACTCGGTCTTCGCGCAGATGGGCGTGGACGTCGGTATGGACAACGTGATGAAGGCCGCCAAGGACCTGGGCATGGACACCAAGGGCATGCAGGCCGTGCCCGCGCAGACCCTGGGCAGTATGGGCGCGAGCCCGCTGGAGATGGCCGGCATCTACGCGACCCTCGACAACCACGGCAGGAAGGTCACCCCGGCGATCATCAAGTCGGCGGAGCACAAGGACCGCACGGTCACCATGCCCGACCCGATCGGCGACCAGGTGATCAGCCGCGAGGCCGCCGACACGGTGACCTCGGTGCTCACCGGCGTGGTCGACGACGGTACGGCCAAGGTGTCGGTGCGGGACAACCCCTCACGCGACGGCCAGCAGGTGGCGGGCAAGACGGGTACCTCCGACAACAACAAGTCGGCCTGGTTCACCGGCTTCACGCCGAACCTGGTCACCTCGGTCGGCCTCTTCGGTGAGGACGCCAAGAGTCATGCCCAGGTCACCCTCCAGGGCGCCACGGGCCTGCTCCCTGCCCCCGGCCGCATCAACGGCGGTGGCTACCCGGCACAGATATGGGCGGCCTACACCTTCGAGGCGATGGGCGAGGTCGCCAAGTTCGACCTGGACACCACGCAGGGCGCCGCGGTCCAGCCGACCCTGTCGCCGACCCTCTCGCAGTCGCCGACCACGAGCCCGCCGTCGACGCCGACCACCGCGCCGGCGACGTCCGCGCCGCCGACGACTCCGCCCACCACGACGCCGGCCACCCAGCCGCCGACGTCCGAGCCGCCGACGACGACCCCGCCGGCACCTCCGGGGACCACGCCTCCGAGCACCCCGAAGAACCCGCTCGATCCCAACGCGGGCCAGTAGCACGAGGGAGCCCGGTGGACAGGCCACCGGGCTCCCTTCGTGTGCGGTGCGTCAGTCGCCGTTGACGTTGTGGGCGATGCGGTCGCCGATCTCCTTGTCGATGTTGCGCCAGTACTGCAGCGCACGGTCCAGGACCGGGCGGCTCACGCCCTGCAGCAGATGCCCGGTGACGTTGGAGACCAGCCGGTCGCGGGCCGCCTCGTCCAGGACCTGGCGGACCATCGTGTGCGCCTGGCCGAAGTCGTCGTCCTCACGGTGCAGCCGATAGGCCTCCCGCACCATCTCGCCCGCCGTGTGCCAGCCGGCGGGATCGCCGAACTGCTGGACGTCCGCGGCCGGTCCGCCGTAGGAGTTCGGTGCGTACGGCCGCGCGGTGCGCGCGGGCTCGTAGCGCATCGGGCCGTCCTTGGCGTAGGAGCGCACGTCCACACGCGGGCGGTTGGGCGGCAGCTGGGCGTAGTTGGGGCCGATGCGGTAGCGGTGCGTGTCCGGGTACGAGAAGAGCCGGCCGAGCAGCATCTTGTCCGGGGACGGGCCGATGCCCGGCACCATGTTGGACGGCTCGAACGCGGCCTGCTCGATATGGATGAAGTAGTCCTCCGGATTCTTGTCGAGCGTCATCCGGCCGACCTCGATCAGCGGGTAGTCGCCGTGCGGCCACACCTTGGTGAGGTCGAACGGGTTGAACCGGTAGTCCGGCGCGTCGTCGAAGGGCATCACCTGGACGTACATCGTCCAGGACGGGTGGTCGCCGCGCTCGATCGCCTCGTACAGATCGCGGCGGTGCACATCGGCGTCCTTGCCGGCCAGCTCGTCGGCCGCCTCCTGGGTGAGGAAGTCGATGCCCTGGTCGGTCTTCATGTGGTACTTGACCCAGAACCTCTCGCCGCCGCCGTTGACCCACATGTAGGTGTGC
The DNA here is from genome assembly GCF_051553595.1 of Streptomyces sp. HUAS TT11. Lineage (NCBI taxonomy): Bacteria > Bacillati > Actinomycetota > Actinomycetes > Kitasatosporales > Streptomycetaceae > Streptomyces > Streptomyces sp. HUAS TT11. The sequence continues at coordinate 3,588,792 of NZ_CP196184.1, read as the reverse complement.
GAGGAGTACCCGTTCATGTTGCGGTACGTCTTCGGGATGCCCCGGTCGCCCATGAGCCACGTGACCATGTGCGCGGACTCGGGGGACAGGGTCCAGAAGTCCCACTGCATGTCGTTGTTGCGCAGCCCGGTCACCGGGTGGCGCTTCTGGGAGCGGATGAAGTCCTGGAACTTCTGCGAGTCACGGACGAAGAAGACCGGTGTGTTGTTGCCGACCAGGTCGTAGTTGCCGTGCTGGGTGTAGAACTTCAGCGCGAATCCGCGCGGGTCGCGCCAGGTGTCCGGGGAGCCGAGTTCACCGGCGACGGTGGAGAAGCGTGCGAGCATCTCGGTGCGCTTCCCCGGCTGGAACAGGTCGGCCTTGGTGAACTGGCTGACATCGTTGGTGACTTCGAAGGTTCCGTACGCGCCACTGCCCTTGGCGTGTACCACCCGCTCCGGTACCCGCTCCCGGTTGAACTGGGCCATCTTCTCGATGAGGTAATGGTCCTGGAGCAGGATCGGTCCGTCGGGGCCGACGGTGAGCGAGTGCTCGTCGCTCTCCACCGGGATACCCGCATTGCTGGTGGTGTAAGGAACCGACTGGGGTGCCTGCGTCACGAGCGTCCTCCCGTCGTGCAAAAGGGGTCGGTCAGGTCGCTTCGCTCACCCCAGCAGTCAACTCCTACGACGGGAGGTTGGCAACTTTTGGACTGAGTCCAAGACCGGCATCGTTCTACTGCCGCTCGGGCCGTCCCCGCCGCTCAGCCCCTGTTCAGCTCGAACCAGACCACCTTCCCGGTGCTCAGCCGGGTCGCACCCCAGCGCCGGGCCAGGCGGTTGACCAGGTACAGGCCGCGGCCGCCCTCGTCCGTCGCCCGGGCCTGCCGCAACCGCGGCAGCTGCGGAACGTCGTCGCCCACCTCGCAGCGCAGCACATCGGTGCGCAGCAGCCGCAGCGTGACGGGACGTGACGCATAGCGCACCGCATTGGTCACGACCTCACTGACCAGCAGCTCCACCGAGTCCGTCAGCTCCTCCATGCCCCAGTGGGCGAGCGCACGGCGGGCCAGCCGCCGGGCCCGGCTCGGCGCCGCGTCCTCGGGATCGAGGACCCAGTACGCGACGTCGCTCGGCGCGATCCCGTCGAAGCGGGCGGCGAGCAGCGCGATGTCGTCGTCGCGGTCGCCCGGGCCGAGCATGTCGAGCACCTCGTCGCACAGCGCCTCGAGCGGCGGCGGGTGATCGGCGCCGGTGAGCTGGGCGGTCGCGGCGAGCTTCTCCCGCAGCTGTTCTATACCGGTCCACACGTCCCGCAGCCGCGACTCGACGAGCCCGTCGGTGTACAGCAGGAGGGTCGCGCCGGCCGGTGCGTCCAGCTCCACGGCCTCGAAGTCCACCCCGCCCACCCCGATGGGAGCGCCCGCCGGGACCCGCAGCACCTCCGCCCGGCCGCCGAGGTGCAGCAGGACCGGCGGAGGATGGCCGGCGTTGGCGATGGTGATCCGGTGCGCGACCGGGTCGTACACCGCGTACAGGCAGGTGGCCATGCGGTCGGTGCCGAGCCGCTGGGCCTGCTCGTCGAGGTGGTGCAGCACCTCCTGCGGCGGCAGATCGAGCCCGGCGAGCGTCTGGGCCGTCGTCCGGAGCTGACCCATGATCGCCGCGGATGTCATGGAGTGGCCCATGACGTCGCCGACCACGAGCGCCACGCGGCTGCCCGGCAACGGGATCGCGTCGTACCAGTCACCGCCGACACGGGCGGTCTCGGCGGCCGGCAGATAGCGCGACGCCAGCCGGACACCCGTCGGGTTCGGCAGGGTCTCGGGCAGCATCGTCCGCTGCAGTTCGTCCGCGATGTACGCCTCGCGGCCGTACAGCACCGCCTTGTCGATGCCGAGCGCGCTGTGCGTGGCGAGCTGCGCGGCGACCAGCAGATCGTCCGCCTCGAACGGCAGCCGGTCCGGGCGGCGCAGGAACAGCACGGCGCCGATGACCCTGCGGCGGCCGCGCAGCGGTGCGAGGATCGCCCGCTGGCCCGCGGGGACCATGGTGTCGTCGCCGAGCAGCTCGGGCAGCGCGGCGCGGGCGGCGGGCGCGTCCGCGAAGACCGGACGGACCCCCCGCAGCACCTCGGCGAGCGCACCTCCGGGTCGCACCTCGCACAGCTCGCTGCTCAGGGCCAGAAGGCCGGAGCTCTCCGGTACCGGCACCGGGAGGATGCCGTCCTCCAGGTCCCGCTCCTGCGGAATCCGGTCGGTGCGCCGCAGCCGCAGTACGAGCGGTCCGGTGGGCCGCTCGTCGCCCACGGGCAGCGGATCGCGCAGATAGACGAGTATCGCGTCCGAGAAGGTGGGCACGGTGGCCCGGCACAGGCCCATCACGATCTCGTCGAGGTCGATGCCGCGGGCGATCCGCCGGGTGGCGGCGCCCACGAAACGCAGCCGGTCCCCGTCACGCCGCATGGGCATGGGGCCGTGCGGCGGCGGGCTCTGGCCGGTGCGCCGGTCCTTGCCGCCGGGCGGCGCGGACACCCGGTCCTGCTCACCGCCGGGCTGCGCCGGGATGCCCTCCGGAGCCGGGCGCGGCCGGTGCGTGCCCGGCTCCTCGGCGGCCGGCTGGGAGTGTTCGGAGCCACCCGTCGCGGGCGACGAGGAGGAGGTGCCGCCCGGGTTGCCCGACGGACCTTGCTTCGCGCAGGACAGCGGGCCGGACGACGGCGCCTCGTCACCCGCCCGGGTCTGTGCCGGTAAAGCCGTGGCGGGTGGGGTGGGCAGCGGTTCCGGGGTACGCAGGAGCGCCCCGCGGGGGTCCGCAGGGCCGACGCCCTGCTGCGGGCTCTTGTGGGAGGTCGGGTGCTCCGTCACGCGTGTCGAGTCCATCCGTCCGGGGCTGCGCGCCGTGCGTGCAGTTCGTCCCGCCGAGAAGCCGATACCCGGAATACGTGTCCCAGGAACGAAATTCCCCTGCGGTCACCCGCCGTACATGATCCACGGGTCGGGCGCGCCGTCCCGGTGTGGCCCTCGTACCCCTCGCTCACGTCCTGCCGCCCCTCGGTGACGTTCGGTCAAGCCCAGCGCATTCTGCGGGAGTTGCTGTTGTGTGCCCTTGCGGAGGACGATCCTACGGTTGTACCGCGGGGGCGCAACAAGGGTCTCATGACGTCATGTACGCGGGAGTACGGTCCCAGTCCCGCGGCAGGGGCGGCACCGGCCAGGACGGATCGGGCCGCCAGTGCTGCCAGCCGTCCGAGAACGGCGCCCCCCAGGCCTCGATCACCTCCACCGCGGACCGCCCCGCGGCCCGTACGCGCTCGGCGAGCCGGGGGTCCATCAGCCCGTCCCGCTGGGCCTGCGCGAACTCGTCCTCGTCCTGCCAGCCCCAACTGCGATCCGGGTAGACGCAGATGTCGAGGAAGTGATCCTCGGAGTCCACGCCGCCGGCCCACCGGACCAGCGGCTGCTCCAGGTTCACGTACCAGTTCTTGAACCGCCAGCCGGGATCCCAGAACAGCCAGACCGACCAGGGGCGGCCGGGACGCGCCAGCTTGAGCACACCGGTGCCGAACCAGCGGTCGAGCTGCACGGTCCGCCGCCTGGTGTAGCGGGACTCCAGCGGTTCGGCGTGCAGTGGCGTGCCGTCGGTGAAGACGGGCTTGACGCACTCGGTGCCGGGAGCCATCCACACCGCGAGCAGTTCCTCGTCGTCCCTGACGACCGTGACGGGGCGAGCGATGTGGAAGCGCTCGCCGGCGTTCTCCCGGTACCGCCAGAGGACCTGATCCCCCGGGGCCCAGTGCGTCGCCGGCCCGCCCGCTTCCGTCCGTCCCACCGCTCCGCCGTCTGCCATGCACAGATATTAGGTGCCTCGGGCATACGACGCTGCGGTCCCGGTCACGGTTCGCGTCACGGGCGGATGAAACGACGGACGGCTACGGGTGCGTCATGCGCAGGACGTCGAGCGCCTCGTCGAGCTGCTCCAGCGTCAGGTCCCCGCGCTCCACGTACCCGGATTCCAGGACGACCTGACGGATCGTCCTGCGCTCGGCGAGCGCCTTCTTGGCGACCTTCGCGGCCTCCTCGTACCCGATGTACTTGTTGAGCGGGGTGACGACGGAGGGCGACGACTCGGCGTACTCACGGGCGCGTTCCCGGTGGGCGACGACCCCGTCGACGGTGCGGTCGGCGAGCAGCCGTGAGACGTTCGCCAGCAGGCGGATCGACTCCAGCACGTTCTTCGCGATGACCGGCAGCATGACGTTGAGCTCGAAGTTGCCGGAGGCGCCCGCCGCGGTGATGGTCGCGTCGTTGCCGATGACCTGCGCGGCAACCATGAGGACGGCCTCGGGGACGACCGGGTTGACCTTGCCGGGCATGATCGACGACCCCGGCTGCAGGTCGGGAAGGGCGATCTCGGCGAGTCCGGTCCTCGGCCCGGAGGACATCCACCGCAGATCGTTGGCGATCTTCGTCAGTCCGACCGCGATGGTTTTGAGCTGCCCGCTGGTCTCGACGACGCCGTCCCGGGCGCCCTGGGCCTCGAAGTGGTTGCGGGCCTCGGTGAGCGGCAGCCCCGTGGCCCGGGCGACCTCGGCGATGACGGCGGCGGAGAAGCCGGGCGGGGTGTTGATGCCGGTGCCGACCGCGGTACCGCCCAGCGGCAGCTCGGCGAGCCGCGGCAACGAGGCGTTCAGCCGTTCGACGCCGTAGCGCACCTGGGCGGCGTATCCGCCGAACTCCTGTCCGAGTGTGACCGGTGTGGCGTCCATGAGGTGGGTGCGCCCGGCCTTCACGACGTCGGCGAACTCGCCGGCCTTCCGTTCCAGGGAGGCCGCCAGGTGTTCGAGGGCGGGGACGAGGTCGCGGACGACGGCGGCGGTGGCGGCGATGTGGAGGGAGGAGGGGAAGACGTCGTTGGACGACTGGGAGGCGTTCACATGGTCGTTGGGGTGCACGTCCCTGCCGAGCCGCTCGGTGGCCAGAGTCGCGATCACCTCGTTGGTGTTCATGTTGGACGAGGTCCCCGACCCGGTCTGGAAGACGTCGACGGGGAAGTGCTCGTCCCACCGGCCCTCGGCGACCTCGGCGGCGGCCTCCCGGATCGCCTCGGCGATGTCCTTGTCGAGCACGCCGAGCTCCGCGTTCACCTTGGCGGCAGCGCCCTTGATCCGTGCGAGCGCCTCGATGTGCGCGCGCTCGATCCGTTGTCCGGACACGGGGAAGTTCTCCACGGCGCGCTGGGTCTGCGCCCGCCACTTGGCGTCGACGGGGACCTTTACCTCGCCCATGGAGTCGTGCTCGATGCGGTATTCGCTCATGTCCGGTACAGCGCGGGCACCGGGTGCGCTTGTTCCTTGGTGGAGCCGAACGTGTTCCGTGGTGGAGCCGAACGCGCGGGTGATCCGGAGCGCTCGCGGCCGGGCGGCGCCGCCCCTTCCGGGAGCGTTGTTCGGAAGGGGCGGGAGCCGGGGTCCCGCGGGGGCGGGCAGCCGTCCCCGCGATGCGCCGGACGGACCGCCGGCCCGGGGAAGGACGCGGCGGCGGGGGCGGAACCGCCCCCGCTCCGGCGTACTACGCGAGCCCGGGGCCGCGGACCGGGATCGAGGTGAAGGTGGGCGGCTCGGCGGGTGCCTGGAAGAAGTCGTTGCCCTTGTCGTCCACGACGACGAACGCGGGGAAGTCCTCGACCTCGATCTTCCAGACGGCCTCCATCCCGAGCTCCTCGTACTCGACGACCTCGACCTTCTTGATGCAGTCCTGGGCGAGACGGGCGGCCGGGCCGCCGATGGAGCCGAGGTAGAAGCCGCCGTGCGACGCGCATGCGTCCGTGACCTGCTTGCTCCGGTTGCCCTTCGCCAGCATCACCTTGGAGCCGCCCGCCGCCTGGAACTGCTCCACGTACGAGTCCATGCGTCCGGCCGTCGTCGGACCGAAGGAACCCGACGCGTACCCCTCGGGGGTCTTGGCGGGGCCGGCGTAGTAGACCGGGTGGTCCTTCAGGTACTGCGGCAGTTCCTCGCCGGCGTCCAGCCGCTCCTTGATCTTGGCGTGCGCGATGTCGCGCGCCACGACCAGCGGTCCGGACAGCGAAAGGCGCGTCTTCACCGGGTACCTGGTCAGCTCGGCGAGGATGTCGTCCATCGGCTGGTTCAGGTCGATGCGGACGACGTCCCCGTCCTGCTCCAGGTGCTCGTCCGTCATCTCCGGCAGGAACCGCGCCGGGTCCGTCTCGAGCTGCTCCAGGAACACGCCCTCGGCCGTGATCTTCGCGACGGCCTGCCGGTCGGCGGAGCAGGAGACCGCGATCGCGACCGGGCAGGACGCGCCGTGCCTCGGCAGGCGCACCACGCGCACGTCGTGGCAGAAGTACTTGCCGCCGAACTGCGCCCCGATCCCGATCCTCTGCGTGAGCTCGAAGACCTTCTCCTCCAGATCCTTGTCCCGGAAACCGTGGCCCAGCTCGGAGCCCTCGCTCGGCAGCTCGTCCAGGTAGTGCGCGGAGGCGTACTTGGCGGTCTTCAGCGCGTACTCGGCGCTGGTGCCGCCGACGACGATCGCCAGGTGGTACGGGGGGCAGGCGGCGGTCCCGAGCGAGCGGATCTTCTGCTCGAGGAACTTCATCATGGAGGCCTCGTTCAGGACGGCCTTCGTCTCCTGGTAGAGGAACGACTTGTTGGCGCTTCCGCCGCCCTTCGCCATGAACAGGAACTTGTACGCGCCGCCGTCCGTGGCGTAGAGCTCGATCTGCGCCGGCAGGTTGGAGCCGGTGTTCTTCTCCTCCCACATGGTGAGCGGAGCCATCTGCGAGTACCGCAGGTTCAGCCGGGTGTACGCGTCGTAGATGCCGCGGGAGAGGGCCTTCTCGTCCTCGCCCCCGGTGAGGACCTGCTGACCGCGCTTGCCCATCACGATCGCCGTGCCGGTGTCCTGGCACATCGGGAGCACGCCGGCCGCGGCGATGTTCGCGTTCTTCAGCAGGTCCAGCGCCACGAACTTGTCGTTCGAGGACGCCTCCGGGTCGTCGATGATGCGCCGCAGCTGGGCGAGGTGCGCGGGCCGCAGGTAGTGCTGGATGTCGTGGATCGCCTCTTCGGCGAGCTTGCGCAGCGCCTCCGGCTCGACCTTGAGGAACGTACGCCCGTCGGCCTCGAAGGTGGAGACGCCCTCGGAGGTGACCAGCCGGTACGGCGTGGTGTCCTCTCCCGTCGGGAGCAGATCGGTGTACGCGAACTCAGGCATCTCGCCCATTCCTCACTAGACAGGCCGGGTTTTCGTGGCGTGATGCACCTCCGGGGCGCGGTGGACCCGTGCCGGGCGACCGGCCGCACCCGGCTCTTCCGTGTCGGGCCTCGGCGCGCTTCCCCGGGCTCTCGGTTGCTCGAGCAGGGGACCCTCGGTCTCCCAGCGCAGGCGCGCCCCTCGGCTCACTCGCCGTGGCTGGCCTCCGTTGGCAGCGTTCACCAGCGTAGGACCTGGCACTCGCGGTGAACCTGTGAGGTAAGGCTCAGTCGGCCGGGCGGAAGGGGCCGGTCCGGCCGGCGGGTTCTCCACAGGCCGTGCCGGGGGGTAGTCGCGATCTATCGCGTTTGGGTACGCTGCTGCCGTGGACCTTCACAAGAGCCCCGCCCCGACGGCCCGCGGGCCCGTGCCCGCGACCGAGCTGCGCTGTTCCGACGCCGACCGTGACCGCATCGCCGACATCCTGCGCGACGCCCTCGCCGAGGGGCGCCTCACGGCGGAGGAGCACGCCGAGCGCGTCGAGGGCGTGCTGAACGCCAAGACGGTCGGGGAGCTGGACCTGTTCGTCCGCGACCTGCCCGCGGCGCACGCGCGCCGCACCGGCACGGCCTACGCCCCGCCGGGTCGCCCCGCCCCGGGCACGGTGCCCACCGAGCCCGACGCGAACGTGGTGGCGGTCTTCAGCAGCGCCATCCGCAAGGGCCGCTGGCGCCCCGGCCGCCGTCTGCACGCCTACGCGATCTTCGGCAGCGTCGAGATCGACCTCAGCGAGGCGATCTTCGAGTACCAGCAGGTCGTGATCAAGGCGATCTCGGTCTTCGGTGACGTGACGATCCGTGTCCCTGAGAACATCACGCTGCGCGGCACCGGCGGCGCCGTCCTCGGCAACTTCGAGGTGAGTCCACTCGATTCCGGTGAGCAGAACGCACCCGTCGTCCATGTGGACGGACTCGCCGTGCTCGGGAACGTGGAGGCGCGGCCCAAGCGGGGCAAGCTGGTCGCCGACATCCTCGATCGTGTGTCGGACAAGGTCGACAGGGCTCTGCGCAGGCACCTCGACCGCTGACTCCCGGGTCCCGCTCGCGTCCCCGGCCGGCCGGACGCATCCCCAAGTCGTGAACACCCCCTGCAACAGCAGCCGTCGGGGACACAGTGCATAGGCGTGCGCACAGCGGGTAGGCCTTGCTGCATCGTCTCTCGCTCGCGAAGCCGTCGTCAGGAGTAGACCGTGCTGCAACCGCCGCATTCGTCCCTGCAGGTCGCTGGCATCCCGCACCAGCGAGTGCCGGTGCGTGACAGGAACCAGGACGCCCCGTGGCACACGGAGGCGGTGTGCAGGCGGGACGAGGCCGGCCTGTTCTTCGCCCCCTCCAAGGAACCCACCGCGGCCCGGTTGTCCCGCGAGGAGGCGGCCAAGCGGGTCTGCGCGCGCTGTCCGGTGATGGTGGAGTGCCGGGAACACGCGCTGGTCCAGCCCGAGCCGTACGGGGTCTGGGGCGGCCTCACGGCCGCCGAGCGCCGTGTGGTCCTCGCCCGGCGCCGGCGCCGGGACATGGAGCTGAAGAAGGCCGCACGAGGGACGATAGCCGCGGCCGGCTAGGAGCCCGCGCCAGCAGTGGCCCACCGGCCGGCCGACGAGCCGAGGGCAGGCCCGGGGTGAGAGCGCGCGGTGCGGGGCCCGACGACGCAGGCCCGAGCACGGTCGGGCTCTCACCACGCCCTCCGCGCCCGGCTTCCACCACCCGCGCACCGCCCCCGGAAACGGCGGAGGGCGCCCTCTCCGCACCGAGGGCGCCCCGAGCCGATCTGCCCGGCGAGCCGGGCCGCGATCACTGCGCGCGGTCGAAGTCGACCGTGCTGTACGCACGCAGCTTGCTCAGTTTGTGCACGGAGTCGATCCGGCGGACGGTGCCGGACTTCGAGCGCATCACGATCGAGTCGGTCGTGGCGGTCTCGGAGCGGTACCGCACTCCGCGCAGCAGTTCGCCGTCCGTGATGCCGGTGGCGACGAAGAAGACGTTCTCGCCGGAGACCAGGTCGTCCGTGGTCAGCACCCGGTCGAGGTCGTGCCCGGCGTCGACGGCCCGCTGTCGTTCCTCGTCGTCCTTGGGCCACAGCTTGCCCTGGATGGTCCCGCCCAGGCACTTGACCGCACAGGCCGAGATGATGCCCTCGGGTGTGCCGCCGACGCCGAGCAGCAGGTCGATGCCGGTGCCCTCGCGCAGCGCCAGGATCGAGCCGGCCACATCGCCGTCCGAGATCAGCTTGATGCGTGCGCCGGTCTCCCGGACATCCTGGATGAGGCTCTCGTGGCGCGGCCGGTCGAGGATGACGACGGTGACGTCCTCGGGCGCGGACCGCTTGGCCTTGGCGACGCGGCGGATGTTCACCGAGACCGGGGCGTCGATGTCGACGAAGTCGGCCGCCTCCGGGCCGGTGACGAGCTTGTCCATGTAGAAGACGGCGGACGGGTCGAACATCGTGCCGCGGTCGGCGGCGGCCAGCACCGCGATCGCGTTCGGCATGCCCTTCGCGGTGAGCGTGGTGCCGTCGATCGGGTCGACGGCGATGTCGCACTCCGCGCCGGTCCCGTCGCCGATCCGCTCCCCGTTGAAGAGCATCGGGGCCTCGTCCTTCTCCCCTTCGCCGATGACGACGATGCCGTTCATCGACACGGTGTGGACGAGGTTGCGCATGGCACGCACCGCGGCGCCGTCGGCCCCGTTCTTGTCCCCGCGGCCGACCCAGCGGCCGGCGGCCATCGCGGCGGCCTCGGTGACGCGGACCAGTTCGAGGGCGAGGTTGCGGTCGGGTGCCTCGGAGGGAACTTCGAGTTCGGAGGGCAGATGATGATTCTCGGTCATCGGAGCGCACCTTTCTGATACGACGACGGCCGGATGAGGGTGTGCCCACGACTCTATCGCCGGGCAGACAAAATGAGCAGGGGGGCCCACGGATGAGCGGACCGTCGTACCTGCGACGATAGGGGAGTGGCAGGTACGAATGGCAAGCAGAAGACGGTCCGGGGCATGCTTCTCTCCCTGGGCGTGGTCGGGCTGATGGCGGGGGTCGTCTACCTCTTCCTCCCGCACGACGACCATGCTCCCGATCTCCAGCGGGTCGACTACCGGGTCGAGCTGCTCACGGCTCGCCGCGCGGCGGCCTACCCGGTGGCGGCGCCCGAAGGCCTGCCGGGCACCTGGAAGGCCACCTCGGTGCGCTTCCAGGGCGAACCCTTCGACGCCTGGCACCTGGGCTTCCAGGACCCGACCGGTCAGTACGTGACGATCGAGCAGTCCACTCAGAAGCCGTCCGCATTCATCGACGAGGCCAGCCAGGGCGGACACGGGACCGAGGTGACCCAGAACATCGGCGGCCGTACCTGGCAGCGCTACACGGGCGGCCGCTACGACGCGCTCGTGTTCAAGGACAAGGGCTCCACGACCGTGGTGGCCGGGACGGCGTCGTTCGCCCAGCTGGCGAAGATGGCGCAGTCGCTGAAGACCGAGTGAGGCCGTGGGGCCGCGCTCCGCGGCGGCCCCGCGCGGACCCGCGCATGAGGAGGGCCCCCGGCGTCATCGGCGGGGGCCCTCCTCATGTGTGCGCAGCCGGCTCGGCCGTTCCGACGCCCCGGTCGATCTCCGGACCTCGATGTCCGGACGGGTCATCGGCTCGGCGGTGAGCCCCTGCGAGATGAACGCTAACCCTATTAAGTTCAAACTTCAATCAACGGGCGTGTGATGCGGCACATCACACCGCTCGCAGGGCACCGGCCACGGCCGACGGCACAAACCGCCGGCCCGGTCACCCGGAGCCCTCGGTGCCCCCGTCGCCGTCCGTGTCCTCCCGCTCCTCGGCGAGGGCGGCGTCCAGCCGCTTCCGGGCTCCCTCCAGCCACGTCCGGCACACCTTGGCCAGTTCCTCGCCCCGCTCCCACAGAGCCAGGGACTCCTCGAGCGTCGTGCCCCCGGCCTCCAGCCGCCGTACGACCTCGATCAGCTCGTCCCGTGCCTGCTCGTACCCGAGTGCCTCGTCCGTCTTGCCGGTCATGCGCCCACCCTAGATCTCTGCCCGTACCGTGAAATCGCCCTCGGCGACCCGCGCCCGCAGCGCCTCGCCCGCCGACACCTCCTCCGGCGCCCGGACCACGTGCCCGTCGGCCCTCTGCAGCACCGCGTAGCCCCGCTGAAGCGTCGCGGCCGGCGAGAGCGCCACCACACGTGCGTGGGTGTGCGTGAGCTCCGACTCGGCCCGGTCCAGCAGATGCCTCAGCGTGCGCCGGCTGCGGTCGGCCAGCGAGGTCACCTGCTCGGCCCGCTCGTCGACCATGCGGTGCGGATCCTCTATGCAGGGCCGCGCCAGCGCATGGGCGAGTCCCCGCTCCTCGCGCTCGACGAACGCCAGCACGCACCGCCGCGCCCGGTCCCGCAGCGCGTGCACACGCTGCAGCTCCTCGCCGACGTCGGGCACCACCTTCTTGGCGGCGTCGGTCGGTGTGGAGGCGCGCAGATCGGCGACATGGTCGAGCAGCGGATTGTCCGGCTCGTGCCCGATGGCCGACACCACAGGGGTGCGGCAGGCCGCCACCGCCCGTACGAGCTGCTCGTCGGAGAACGGCAGCAGGTCCTCCACGCTGCCGCCACCGCGGGCCACGATGATCACGTCGACCTCGTCCAGCGCGTCCAGCTCCTTCACGGCCTGGACGACCTGGGGCACGGCGTGCACCCCCTGCACGGCGACGTTGCGCACCTCGAAGCGGACGGCGGGCCAGCGGTGCCGGGCGTTCTCCAGCACGTCCCGCTCGGCCGCCGAGGCCCGGCCGCAGACGAGCCCGACGAGCTGCGGCAGGAAGGGCAGCGGCTTCTTGCGCTCGGCGGCGAACAGCCCCTCGGCGGTCAGCGACTTCTTCAGCTGCTCCAGCCGCGCCAGCAGCTCACCGACGCCCACGGGCCGAATCTCCGCGGCGCGCAGCGAGAGCTGTCCGCGCGGGGCATACCACTCGGGCTTGGCGTGGACGAGCACACGGGCGCCCTCGCTCACGACATCGGCGACGGCGTCGAACACCTGGCGGTAGCAGGTGACACCGACGGAGATGTCGTACGACGGATCGCGCAGGGTCAGAAAGACGACACCTGCACCGGGCCGCCGCGACAGCTGCGTGATCTGTCCTTCGACCCACACGGCTCCGAGCCGGTCGATCCATCCGCCGATGAGCCGCGACACCTCACCGACGGGCAGGGGTGACTCCGCGGACGTGTTGACAGCCATGCGCCGAGGGTAACGGCCCGGACCGACATCGCCGGTCGGCACAACCTCTCCCCGGGGAGGCGGTCTGCGGGCCCGGACACGGCCTTACGATGGTGCGCATGACCGCTTCGCCTGGCCGCCGTGTTCTGCTCGCCGCCCCCAGGGGCTACTGCGCGGGTGTCGACCGTGCCGTGATCGCCGTCGAGAAGGCCCTGGAGCAGTACGGGGCCCCCGTGTACGTCCGCCACGAGATCGTCCACAACAAATACGTCGTGCAGACCCTGGAGAAGAAGGGCGCGATCTTCGTCGAACGGACGGAGGAGGTGCCGCCGGGCAACATCGTCATGTTCTCCGCGCACGGCGTCGCGCCCACGGTCCACGAAGAGGCGCAGCGGGGCCGGCTCGCCACCATCGACGCGACCTGCCCGCTGGTCACCAAGGTCCACAAGGAAGCCGTCCGCTTCGCCAAGGACGACTTCGACATCCTCCTGATCGGGCACGAGGGCCATGAGGAGGTCATCGGCACCTCCGGCGAGGCCCCCGACCACATCCAGCTCGTGGACGGCCCGGCGGACGTCGCCAAGGTCGAGGTGCGCGACCCGTCGAGGATCGTCTGGCTCTCCCAGACCACCCTCTCCGTCGACGAGACCATGGAGACGGTCGACGCCCTCAAGGAGCGCTTCCCTCAGCTGATCTCCCCGCCCAGCGACGACATCTGCTACGCCACCCAGAACCGCCAGCTCGCGGTGAAGCAGATGGGTGCCGAGGCGGACCTGGTGATCGTGGTGGGTTCCCGGAACTCCTCGAACTCCAAGCGCCTGGTCGAGGTCGCCAAGCTCGCGGGCGCGCGGGAGGCGTACCTCGTGGACTTCGCCGACGAGATCGACGAGGCGTGGCTGGAGGGCGTGTCCACGGTCGGGGTGACCTCGGGCGCCTCCGTCCCGGAGATCCTGGTCGAGCAGGTCCTCGAGTGGCTGTCCGGGCACGGCTTCGAGGACGTCGAGATCGTCAAGGCGGCGGAGGAGTCGATCACCTTCTCGCTGCCCAAGGAACTCCGGCGGGACCTGCGTGCGGAGGCCGCCGAGCTGGGCTCGGACGCCACCGGCGACAACTGACGGTCGGGAAGATCGGGAAGAACGCTTAGCCCGTACGCCGTACCGTGGTGCCCATGCAGATCTTCGGCGTGGACATCGGTGGATCCGGAATCAAGGGCGCTCCCGTGGACCTGGAGCGGGGCGTCCTGGTGGAGGAGCGCTGCAAAGTGCTCACCCCGCACCCGGCGACGCCCGACCTCGTGGCCGACGGGGTGAAGGAGGTCGTCGGCCACTTCGGTTGGACGGGACCGATCGGCGTGACATTCCCCGGAGTCGTCACCGGCGGCTCCACGATCCGTACGGCGGCGAACGTCGACAGCAGCTGGATCGACACGGACGCACGCGCCCTGTTCAGCGAGCGGCTGGGCGGGCTCGCGGTGACCGTGCTCAACGACGCGGACGCGGCGGGCGTGGCCGAGATGGAGTTCGGCGCGGGCCGCGACCGCCGGGGCACCGTCATCGTGCTGACGCTGGGCACGGGCATCGGCAGCGCGCTGTTCGTGGACGGCGCGCTCGTACCGAACACGGAGCTCGGCCATCTGGAGCTGAACGGCCACGACGCCGAGAAGCGCGCGTCCACGAAGGCCAAGGAGGACCACGAGCTCACGTGGGAGCACTGGGCCCGCCGGGTGCAGAAGTACCTGGCGCACGTGGAGATGCTGTTCTCGCCCGAGCTGTTCGTCATCGGCGGGGGCGTCAGCCGCAAGTCCGAGAAGTTCCTGCCGCTGATCGAGGACATCAAGGCGGAGATCGTCCCGGCCCAGCTCCAGAACAACGCGGGAATCGTGGGCGCGGCGATGCGGGCGGCCAAGCAGGAGTGAGCGCCGCGGCGGGGTGCTCGGACGGTCCGGCGGTGCGGAGCCGGGGCGGTCACGCCGTCCGGCGGCGCTGTGCCGCCCGGCGGCGCAGCATCCGCATCCTGCGTACGGTCGCGATCACACCGGCGACGAGCGTCCCGCCGTACAGCCAGCCGGCCTGCGTGGCGAGCCCGGTCACCAGCCCGACCAGATGACCGCTGAACCCGTCGCCCCCGTCGGCCACGGTCAGCAGTCCGACGGCGAAGGCGATCGGCGCCGACACGGGCGCGGCCACCAGGTCGCCGGCCCGCACCCACAGCGCGGTCAGCGCGGCCACCGGCAGGAACAGCACGCCGTAGAGCGTGAGCGACGAGTCGAACAGCAGCCGGTCGACAGCGCCGATCACCGGCATCACGGCGGCGCAGAACAGCCCGCCGCCCAGACCGGTGAGCCGGGGGCCGGGCAGGCGCCGTACCGGCGGGACGAGCGGGGGGGCGTTCCGGCGCGCGGGCGCCTGCCGCCGCTGCATGTCGCCGTGGTCGGCCTGACGCGCCACGGAGGGGCCGGCCCCCGATGCGGGGCCGCCGGCCCGGGCGGGGGGACCGGACCGCGCGGGCGCGGCCGCGTCCCGTCGGCCCTGCGGGGGAAGGGGCGCACCGCGTCGCGGTCCGTCGTGAGGGGGTCGCGTCCTGTGTTGCTCCACTGGACCAACTTAGGTCGGTTTATGTGTGGAATGACCGTTCAGACACGCCGATGGCGAGACCTTGGCCAAGCGTTCGATACGCCGCCGGGGTGGGGCCCGGTACGCCGTAGACTGGGGGATCGTCCCACACCCGCTTCTGACGGACCCGGGTTTCTACCGCCCCGGTCCGGTCCTCCACCTCACGTACGGGAAGTCGCAACGTGTCGCTCACGATCGGAATCGTCGGTCTGCCCAATGTCGGCAAGTCGACCCTGTTCAACGCCCTGACCAAGAACGACGTGCTCGCGGCCAACTACCCGTTCGCCACGATCGAGCCGAACGTCGGCGTCGTGGGCGTCCCCGACGCCCGTCTCGGCGAGCTGGCCGCGATCTTCAAGTCGGAGCGGATCCTCCCGGCGACGGTGGACTTCGTCGACATCGCGGGCATCGTGCGGGGCGCGAGCGAGGGCGAGGGCCTGGGCAACAAGTTCCTCGCGAACATCCGTGAGTCGGACGCGATCTGCCAGGTCATCCGTGCGTTCAAGGACGAGAACGTGGTGCACGTGGACGGCAAGGTCTCGCCGAAGGACGACATCGAGACGATCAACACCGAGCTGATCCTCGCGGACCTCCAGACGATCGAGAAGGTCCTCCCGAGGCTGCAGAAGGAATCGCGGATCAAGAAGGACGTCGGCCCGAAGGTCAAGGCCGTCGAGGAGGCGAAGGAGATCCTGGAGAAGGGCGACACGCTCTTCGCCCACGGCATCGTCCAGGGCAGCGAGCGCGCCGAGCTGCTCCACGACCTGCACCTGCTCACCACCAAGCCCTTCCTCTACGTCTTCAACGTCGACGAGGACGAGCTGATGGACGACGCCTTCAAGGACGAGCAGCGCGCACTGGTCGCCCCCGCCGAGGCGATCTTCCTCAACGCCAAGCTGGAGGCGGACCTCGCCGAACTCGACGAGGACGAGGCACTCGAGCTCCTCCAGTCGGTCGGCCAGGACGAGCCGGGTCTCGCGACCCTGGCACGGGTCGGCTTCAACACCCTGGGCCTGCAGACCTACCTGACGGCGGGTCCGAAGGAGTCCCGCGCCTGGACGATCAAGCGGGGCGCGACCGCGCCCGAGGCGGCCGGTGTCATCCACACCGACTTCCAGAAGGGCTTCATCAAGGCGGAGGTCATCTCCTTCCACGACCTGGTCGCCACCGGCTCGGTCGCCGACGCCCGCGCCGCCGGCAAGGCCCGCATGGAGGGCAAGGACTATGTGATGCAGGACGGGGACGTGGTGGAGTTCCGCTTCAACGTGTGACCGTGGCGTCGCCTTGCGGCGGACGGCTCGTCGGGTGCGCAGGTCAAGGGGTCGGGTTCTGGTGAATCCGACCCCTTCGCCGTCCCGTGCCGACGACGGTGCCGGCTGCCGGGGTGTCCTGTCCCTGGCGTGCCGGCCGCCCGTGTGACCGAACGGTCGCCCGTTGTTACTTTCATTGGGCGCAGGATATCCTGCGCCCAATGAAAGCTTCGCCGAGTCTGCTTCCCGTCCTGCGCTCCCGGCTGCAGGGCGAGCTCCTCGCCCTCCTCCTCCTGCATCCGGAACGCGAGTACAACATCACCGAGCTCGCGGCAGACTTCGGTGTGACGCCCACGACCGTCCTGCGCGAGGTCGACCGGTTGATCGGCGGCGGCATTCTGACGGACCGGCGGGTGGGGCGGAGCCGCCTCGTCAGGGCGCGGACGGACACCGCGCTGTATCGCCCGCTGAGTGACCTCATGTCCGTCTCGTTCGGGCCTTTGCCCTTGCTCTCCGAGACGTTGGCGGATGTCGCAGGGGTGCGGCAGGCCTTCATCTACGGCTCTTGGGCCGCGCGGTACAACGGCGAGTCAGGTCCACCTCCCGCCGACGTCGACGTCCTCGTCGTGGGCGACCCTGATCCCGACACTCTTTTTGATCTCGCCGAGGAGGCGTCCCGGCGGCTACGTCGCGAGGTCAACATCCACCGGGTCTCGGTCGAGGCGTGGTCCGCCCGCACCGACGATCCGTTCCTCACCAGCGTTCGCGAGCGTCCGCTGATCCGGTTGAACCTCGAGCGGGAGGCGTGATGGCGCGCTGGAATCAAGGGCGGGCGACGATCGACGCGCTCCTCAGCGGTGGTGCGCTCGAGCGAGTGCCCGCTTCCCGGCAGGCCGCCGAGGCGGAGTTGGTCCGCTCGCGTACGCATGTGGGCTCTGCGCGGCGGTTGACGGCAACGGACCCGGAAGGCGCGTACACACTGGCGTACGACGCCGCGCGCAGGGCCTTGGCGGCCGTGTTGCAGAACCAGGGCCTGCGTGCCACGAGCCGTGGCGGGCACACCACGGTCTATGAGGCCGTCCTTGCACAACTCGATCCGCCGCTGGGAACTGTTCTGCGCCCTTTCAACCGCATGCGTGCGCGGCGCAATGAGGTGGAGTACCGATCGTCCGAGGCTCCCGCGGTGACCCCGGAGGAGGTTGCAGCCGACGTGTCCAAGGTGGAGGCGCTCATCGAGCTCGCGGAGAAGGCAATCCCGAACATGCCGGCCTACTGAGGACCGGTCGTCCCTTCCACGGTGCCGGTTCCCGGCCGAAGCCGGTCGGAAGGGGCCGGGTTCCGGTGAGCCCGGCGCCTTGTCCGCTCGCTGGGGAGCCGCTGCGCCCGGATCGGCTTGAGACCTGACCGCGCACTCCGGCGTCGACGCCCACCGCCGGTACGTCCCGCGTGCGATCGCCTTCGGCCGGCCTCGCCGCCCGGGTCGCCGCCGTGGCCGGCACGGACGTCGACGGCGCGCTGCCCGCGGCCACCGCGGACGGCGAGGCGGCGAAGGCCGCCTGCCGAACCCCGTCCTGCGGGGCCTCCCGAAAGCTCCGGCAGTCCTGGAGGGTCGAGGCGTCCCAGGGGCCTCCCGGCGGCCGGAAGGTCCAGGACACCGGCGTCCGGGGACGGCTTCCCGCCGGTTCGGCGGCCACCGAGGGGAGATCCTCCTTCCGCGTCCGGCGGAGCCGGTGCGGGTGTGAGACGCGCGGGGTGCCCGCCGTCGCCCGGCGGCGGGCAACGGCGCACACACGACCGGTCCGGTGCGCACGGTCCGACGCGGTGACGGGTGAAGTCGCGCGGCCCGTCGGCCAGTGGGTAGCCTGAAATTCACGCTGTGGCACCGATGCGGCGCCCCCGGCGACGGGGCGGCGGGTGGGCCCTGTTCACGAGCGACGGCCGGCCCCATCGGGATGACGGCGTCACACCTTCATACTCCGCCGGGCCCCGGGGCCCCGTGGCGACCTTCACACCCTGCGGTCGAGAGCCCGCTTCGCGGCCGGCCGGTGCATGGTTCCGGTTCCGGCCCGACGAGGACGGCGCCGACCCGTACGGCGATGTCCGTAGCCGCGCAATTGCGTGACGGGCACGGAGCAGCACACCCCGCCCCTTCGATCCGCCGGCGGCCGTGGCAGGGAGCGGGCCCGTGTGGTCGCCCCGGCCGGGACCGGGACGGCATTCACAGAGGGAGAATCCGATGACCGAGAGGCACGCGCGGACCCCGGCCACCCCCGGCGTCCTGCTGGACCCGCTGCGCAACCGCGGAGTGGCCTTCGTACCGGAGGAACGCGAGACCCTCGGTCTCACCGGGCGCCTGCCCGCCGGGGTGCTCACCCTGGACCAGCAGGCTCGGCGTGCCTACGACCAGATGGAGATGCAGGGCACCGACCTGGCCAAGAACGTTTATCTGGAACAGCTGCACGACCGCAACGAAACCCTGTACTTCAAGGTTCTCACCGAGCATCTGGCCGAGTTGCTGCCGATCGTCTACGACCCCACCGTGGGCGAGGCGATCGAGAAGTACTCCCACGAGTACCGCCGCCCGCGCGGCGTCTTCCTGTCCATCGACCGGCCCGACGACATGGAGAAGGCCTTCGCCACGCTCCAACTCGGGCCGGAGGACGTGGACCTGATCGTGTGCACGGACGCGGAGGAGATCCTCGGCATCGGCGACTGGGGTGTGGGCGGTATCCAGATCTCGGTCGGCAAACTCGCGGTGTACACGGCGGCCGCGGGCATCGACCCGAGCCGTGTCGTCGCCGTGTCGCTGGACGTGGGCACGGACCGCACGTCGCTGCTGGAGGACCCGCTGTACCTGGGCAACCGGCATCCCCGCACGCGCGGCGCCGAGTACGACGCGTTCATCGAGAAGTACCTGGAGACGGCGTCGTCCACGTTCCCCGACGCCCTTCTGCACTTCGAGGACTTCGGGCCCAGCAACGCGCGCCGGATCCTGGAGCAGTACGGCGGCCGCTACCGGATCTTCAACGACGACATGCAGGGAACCGGCGCCATCACGCTCGCCGCCGCGCTGGCCGCCGTCAAGGTCGCCGGTGTGCGGATGCGGGACCAGAGGCTGGTCGTCTTCGGCGCCGGGACGGCGGGTGTGGGCATCGCCGACCAACTGCGCGACGCGATGATCCGCGACGGTGCGGAGCCGGAGCAGGCCGTCTCCCAGGTGTGGCTCATCGACAAACAGGGGCTGCTCACCCGGGACATGACCGATCTGCGGGACTTCCAGCGGACCTACGCACGCGATCCGGCCGAGGTCGCCGGCTGGGCGAGGGACGGCGGTGCGATCCCGCTGCTGGAGACGGTCCGGCGGGCCGAGCCGACGATCCTGCTGGGCACGTCCACCGTGCACGGCGCCTTCACGCGCGAGGTCGTCCGGGCCATGGCCGAGGGGACCGACCGGCCGATCATCTTCCCGATCTCCAACCCCACCTCACGGATCGAGGCCATGCCCGCCGATGTCATCGCCTGGTCCGAGGGGAAGGCGCTCGTCGCGACCGGTATCCCCGTCCCGCCCGTGGACTACGGCGGAGTGACCTACCGGATCGGGCAGGCCAACAACGCGCTGCTGTACCCGGGACTGGGGCTGGGCACGATCGTCTCCGGGGCGTCCCAGGTGACCGCCGGCATGCTGCTCGCGGCCGCGCGGGCGGTCGCGGACCAGGTCGACGTGTCGGGGGAGGGCGCCTCGCTGCTGCCGTCCGTGGAGAACCTCCGGGAGTCCTCGGCGATCACGGCGACCGCGGTGGTCGAGGCGGCGCTCGAGGACGGCGTGGCCACCTGCAAACCGACGGACATCGGGGAGGCCGTCCGGGAGGCCATGTGGCAGCCGGTCTACACCGATGGAGCGACATGATGGCCAGACAGCACTCCGCCGCGGACCGGGCCGGTCCGCCCGACGACGACCGGGCCCCGAGGATCCTCGACATCCCTGTGGGACTGCACGCGGTCGGCACACGGCGGGAGACCGACTCGATGGGCGCCGTCGACGTCCCCGCGGACCGCTACTGGGGCGCCCAGACCCAACGGTCGCTGATCCACTTCTCGATCGGGGACGACCGTATGCCCAAGGCCGTCTACCACGCCTACGGCCACGTCAAGAAGGCCGCCGCCTCCGTCAACGGGCGTGCCGGGCGGCTCCCGGCCTGGAAGGCCGACCTGATCCGGCGGGTGGCCGACGAGGTCATCGAGGGCAGGCTGGACGACAACTTCCCGCTGTACGTGTGGCAGACGGGGTCCGGGACGCAGTCCAACATGAACACCAACGAGGTGATCAGCAACCGCGCCATCCAGCTGGTCGGCGGGGAACTGGGCAGCAAGTCGCCGATCCACCCCAACGACCACGTCAACATGGGGCAGTCCTCCAACGACACCTTCCCCACGGCGATGCACATCGCCGCGGTCAAGGAGATCCACGAGCATCTGCTGCCCAGCGTGCAGGCACTGCGGCGGGCCATCGAGACGAAGGCGCAGCAGTGGCACGACGTGGTGAAGATCGGCCGTACCCACCTGGAGGACGCCGTCCCGCTCACCGTCGGACAGGAGTGGTCCGGATACGCCCACCAACTGGGGCAGGCCGTCGACCGGGTCACCAGATCCGCCGAGGGCCTGTACGAACTCGCCATGGGCGGCACCGCGGTGGGCACCGGCCTCAACGCCCCGCCCGGCTTCGGCGAACAGGTCGCCGCCGAGATCGCCACCGCGACCGGCCGTCCGTTCACCACCGCGCGGAACAAGTTCGCCGCCCAGGGGGGCCTGGACGCCATGGTCGGTGCCTCCGCCGGACTGCGCGCCCTGGCCGTGCCGTTGATGAAGATCGCCAATGACATCCGCTGGCTGGCGTCCGGACCCCGTTGCGGCCTCGACGAACTCATCCTCCCGGCGAACGAGCCGGGCTCGTCGATCATGCCGGGCAAGGTCAACCCGACCCAGTGCGAAGCGATGGTCATGGTCTGCATCCAGGTGCTGTCCGAGGACGAGGCCATCGCCTTCGCCGGTACCCAGGGCAACTTCGAGCTCAACGCCATGCGCCCGGTCATCATCAACAACTTCCTGCACTCGGCGACGATCCTCGGGGACGCCTGCACCAAGCTGCGCGAGTTCTGCATCGAGGGCACCCGACTCCACCGCGACCGGATCGAGGAGTACGTCGACCGGTCCCTGATGCTGGTCACCGCGCTCTCGCCCGTGATCGGCTACGACAGGGCGTCCGCGATCGCCCACAAGGCCGACGACGAGGACACCACCCTGCGCGAGGCCGCACTGGCCTCCGGCTACATCACCGCCGAGGACTTCGACCGCATCGTCAGACCGGCCGCCATGGTCGGTCAGACCTGACACGGCTCCCGGGCGCTCCGGGCGGCGCGGCGCGGGCCCCGATCGGGGACGGTGCCCCGGCGCCCGGTCAGTGGGGGCTCGGCGTCGGCAGTTCGAACCACACGGTCTTCCCGCGCCCGCTCGGCGAGTTGCCCCAGGCCGAGGCCAGCGCGGACACGATGACCAGCCCGCGTCCGCCCTCGGCCTGGTCCTCCTCACGCGGAACGGTCACGGCCCTCGCGGGGTGCGGATCGCTGTCACGGACCTCCACGCGCAGACGCTCGGGATACTTCCGGACGTAGACGTACACGTCGCTGTCACCGTGGACCAGGCCGTTGGTGACGATCTCCGACAGAAGCAGTTCCTCGTCGTCGGCCATGGAGGACAGATCCCACCCCGCCAGCCACTCGCGCAGAAGTCTGCGGGTGCGCCGCGCTCCTTGAAGATCGCGTCTCTGGATCCTCAACTGACGCACGTTGCGCTGGGCTTCGGCCGAGGGGCCTTCGTACGCCACCAGGAGCAGGGCGGCGTCGTCCGGACACCGCTGGGGTGACTCGCCGAAGCCTCCGATGAGCAGGTCACCCACGGTCTCCAGGTTCCCGGGGTCGTGGAAGGCCGCGCCCACCGTCCTCGGGTCGACGTCGCCTCCGAGCCCCGCCAGCCCGTCCGTGTAGAAGGCGAGCAGCGTGCCCGGCTCGAGTTGCAGATCCGTCACCTGGAACGTCGTCCCGGGGTCGATGCCGAGGGGCATTCCGGCGTCGAGACGCAACGGTGGCATACGGCCGTCGGCCGTGCGCAGCAGCGGCGGTGGATGCCCGGCGGTGGCCATCTGGGCCCTGCCGGTGTCCGGATCGAGCCAGGCGCAGCAGCAGGTGGCGAAGAGGTCGGTGTCCAGGCCGATCAGCAACTGGTTCGCCCGGGCGAGCACGACACCGGGGTCGTGCCCCTCGGTCGCGTAGGCACGTACCCCGCTGCGCAGTTCGCCCATCACGACGGCGGCGGCCGTGTTGTGGCCCTGGACGTCCCCGATCACCATCACCAGCCGGCCCTCGGGCAGCCTGATGAGGTCGTACCAGTCCCCGCCGAGCTCGATCCCGCTGGTCGCCGACGTGTATCTGCTGGTGCTCACCACGCCGGCCGGCTGGGGCAGTACGGGTGGCAGCAGGGCGTGCTGCAGGTCGTCGGCCAGCGCATGCTGGACTTCGTGCATCCGGGTCCGTTCCACCGCCTGACCGACCGCGGTGGCCAGTGCCGTGAGGGTGCCCTGCTCGGAGGCGATGTCAGCGCGCTGCACATCGAACGCCATCGACAGGGTGCCCACCGCTCCCTCTTCGGCCAGCAGCGGCAGGACCACCCAGAAGTACTGCTGGTCGCACAGCGGTTCGGGAAGTCGGCCCGCCGGTCCCGCGTCCCCGGGGCCGTACAGGAGCAGGTGCCGCCGGTCGATCGCCTCCGTCTCGGGCGTCGGCCGGGTGAGCAGCGAGCCGTCCACGGCGCGTACGAATTCCCTGGCGCAACCCGAGGCGCTCGCCACGCGGAGCCGGTCCCCGTCGATCAGGCCGAAGACGGCGGCCCCGGCCTGGAATCCGTCCATGACGCGTTCCATGGAGAGGTCCACGACGTCCCGGGTGTGCACCGTCGTCGCCAGGTACGTGGCGAGCTTGTGCAGGTGGTAGATCAGCGGGGTGGTCGAGGGGGTGAGGCTCTCGGTTCCCGCGCCCCGGCCGTCCACCGCGAAGACGTGCGGTATCCGGGGCGGAGCCATCGACGCCCCCTGATCGGCCAGCCGGTCCAGGTCGCGGGCCAGCGCCGAGGCCGCGGCGGCCAGTCGTCCCCGCTCCCGTTCACCGGACTCGTCGCACACACTCAGCCAGAAGGCCGTGAGCGTGCCGAAGCGGCGGGTCGGCGAGAAGAGCGGCGCCGCCGCGGCCTCCAGCGGGAAGGGGGCCAGGACCGTCAGGTTGGGATGGCCCGGCACGATGTCCACATGCCGTGCGGTCTCCACACGGCCCGACCGCCATGCCCGTGACGACGGAAGGCTCATGTCGCCCAGGGGGATGTGCTCGAGCGATCCCACTCCCGTGGTGGTCACCGCCACGACGGCGGCACGCAGATCGGGGGCGCCCGGCACCTTCAGGAAGACGGCCGCCGCCGCCGCGCCCATGTCGACGACGAGACTCTCGGCCACGGTGACCAGGAGCTGCTCCCGGTCCTGCGCGGCGAGGGGCACATGTGTCGAACTCGGCGGGATGGGCCTGTACCGTTCCATCTCTTTCGCCGCCCCACTGCCGTCGGCGGGATAGTGGGCTCATTTTACTTCTGCTTTGCATGCCGTGCGCCCCGAGCGCCCCGCCGTGCGGAGCAGGGGGCTCGGGGCGCACGGCATGGGGTCCTCGGGCTCGTGGGGAAGGTTCCGGTCGTCGAACGCGCGCGGTCGATGCTGCGGCTGACGGTGCGGACGGGTGCGGGCCACGGGGCCGAGGGCGGTGCGCATCCCGGTCTTCCGCCCTCCGCCGTGGGGTTCGTCGTCTCGGACCACGCCGTGGCCCGGCCGCCGTTGAGCGTGTCCGGTGCCGCCGGTGGCCCGTCGTCGTCTTGTTCGGGTGGCCGTCCGAGGGTCCCCGCACCCACGAGGTGCTGGGCGGTGCCGTCGTCACCGGCGAAGTCGTGCTGATCGACCGCCGTTCCCCGGCGGCCGCCCGTACCGGACGCGCGCCGGCCCCGCGGCCGGTTCCGCGGGGCGGGTGCCGGGTCCTCCGCCTCCGCCGGGGGCGGGGCGCCGCCGGGATCCGCCTGGGGACTCAGCCGAGGTCGGCGATCTGCCTGCCGAGGTCGAGCTCCGCGCCGTTCGGTTGCTGGAGGCCGCGTTCGAACAGGCGCTGCGCGCGATGCGCGTTCTCGGGGCGTCCCGCCGTGGCGAAATAGGTGGTCAGGGCCGTTCCGAACTCCTCGGCCGGTATCGGCGCGGCCGAGTCGGTGAGGTGCTTCGTACCGGTCACCGCGACCTTGTCGAAGCCGGCGATACGGCGTGCGAAAGTGTCGACGAAGTCGTCCAGTTCGCCCTCGGGCAGGACGCGGTTCACATAGCCGTAGTCGGCGGCGAGCTGCGCGGGGAAGTCGTCGCCCCCCAGCAGGATCTCCATCGCGCGGCCCCGCCCGACCAGCCTGGCGAGGCGCCCCATCGGATTGCCCCCGGGCACGGCGCCCACGCCCACCTCGAACTGCCCGAGGACGGCGTTCGGTCCGGCGAAGCGGATGTCGGTGGACAGGACGAACTCGCTGCCCGCCCCCCGCACGCGGCCGTCGATCGCCGAGATCGTGACGGCCGGCACCCTGCCGAGGCGGAGGAGGTTGTCCGCGTACGGGTGGAGGCCGCCGGGGCCCGGTTCCATGGCGGCCACGCGGGCCGTGTCGGCCAGGAAGTCCCAGTGCGCCATGAAGAAGTCGGGATTCTCGCTCCGGAAGACGACGACGGTCAGATCGGGATCCTGCTCGATGCGGGTCAGCAGTTCGGCGAGCTGCTCGATCGTGTCCGCATCGATGAGATTGACCGGCCCGTTCGTGAAAGTCACCTTCCAGTAGGACGGCGACACCACGTCTGTCCGGAACTGGGTTTCGTTGCTCATGGCTTCGGACCCTAGAGGCTTGGATTTAAAAATGCAATCCAGGTGCTGGGGTCGTTCGAGTCGGCCGTTGTCCAACCGGTCCCGCACGCACGCGGCCGCGGACATCGCGCGCGGGGCCCTCGTGGGCGCACGTCCTAGACGGAGAACCCCGGCAGGACCTGCTCCGCCCAGATGATCTTTCCGTCGGGGGTGTAGCGCGTGCCCCAGTGCTGGGTCATCTGGGCGATGATGAACAGGCCCCGGCCCCCTTCGTCGTCGCTCGCCGCGTGGCGCAGGTTGGGCGCCGTGTGCCCGGTGTCGGAGACCTCGCAGATCAGCGTCCGGTCGCGGATCAGACGTACCTGGATCGTGCCGCCGACATAGCGGATGGCGTTGGTGACCAGTTCGCTGACGATCAGTTCGGTGGTGAACACCAGGTCGTCCAGGTCCCAGTCGGCCAGTTGCTTGCTGATCGTGGTGCGGAGCGTGGCCACCGTCGCGGGGTCCGCGGGCAGTTCCCAGCGGGCGACCTGGTTGCGGTCGAGCAGACGGGTGCGGGCCAGGAGCAGTGTCGCGTCCTCGTCCACGGGCCCCGGCAGCAGGCCGGCCACGGCACGGTCGCACAGCTTTTCCAGGGGCTGCCGGTGGTCGGCGAGGGCGTCGGCCAGTCGGTGCAGTCCGGCGTCGTAGCTGTCGACGGCCTGGAGGAGGCCGTGTGTGAAGGCGGCCAGGAGACTGCCCGGCCGGAGTTCGAGTTCGGTGCTCTCGTAGGGCGGGCCGCCGACTCCCAGCGGCGGGCCGGGCGGCAGTTCCGGACAGTCGACGGCGTCCGTGTCCGGATCGACGACGACCAGCGGCGACTCCCCGGCCCGGGCGAGGCTGCAGCGTCCGGAGACGGGGTCGTAGACCGCGTACAGGCAGGTCACCCCCCTGGCCTCGTCACCGTGCGATCGACCGGGGCCCGAGGGGTGGCCGGATCCGTTCTCGTCCGCGGTCTGCTCGACCAGGTCGTCCAGGCGCGAGAGCACCTCGTCCGGGGCCAGGTCCAGCCGGGCCAGGACCCGCACGCCCGTGCGCAGGCGCCCCATGGTGGCGGCGGCGCGCAGGCCGTGGCCGAGCACGTCGCCGACGACCAGTCCGACCCGGGCGCCGGACAGCGGGATCACGTCGAACCAGTCGCCGCCCACACCGGTCCCGCTGTCGGCGGGAAGATAGCGGCTCGCCGTGTCGACGGCGGTGTGCGGCGGCAGGTTGTGCGGAAGCAGACTCCGCTGGAGTTTGAGGGCGGCCGAGTGCCCTCGGGTGATCACCAGCATCAGGACGAAGCCGAGCAGCAGGGCCCCCAGGCCGATGACCGTGGCGCCGCCCGTCGGTCCGACCAGGGGCAGATCGACGGTGGTCACACCGTGCCGGGGGTTCGCGTAGACGTCGAAGGCCGCGTAGAGGAACAGGGAGAGCATCGTCAGCCCGCCCAGCCCCGGCAGAATGCCTTTGAACACCATGTCCCCGGCGCTGCGCGTGAGCACCTTGCGGTGGTACCAGAGGCAGGCGAAGCCGGTCAGCCCGTAGTAGAACGTGATGGCGAGACCGACCGAGTTGAGCGAGTCGGCCAGGACGTCCCGGCTGAACGAGGTCAGCAGGATCAGGACGCCGATCGAGACCGCCCCCATGCCGACGGTCGACCAGGTCGGGGTGAGGAACCTGCGGTGGACCCGGGCGAACCGGGCGGGTACGGCCTTGTGGACCGCCATGGAGAAGACGGTCCGGGCCAGCGGCAGGATGGTGGTCTGGGTGGAGGCCAGCGCCGAGGTCAGCACCATCAGGATCAGCAGTCTGGACAGGAACACCCCGAGGTCGCTGCTCCCGAACACGGCGTTGCCCAGACCGGAGAGCACGTCGCCGGAGTTGCCGGCGTTGCCCAGCCCGGTGCCCGAGGTGCCGACGCCCGCGAACGACTGCGCCGAGGTGGAGACCAGCCCGTAGGTGAAGAGCAGCAGCACGATGGAGACGAGCGCGGCCCGCCCGGGGATGCGCCGGCTGTCGACGGTCTCCTCGTTGACCGTCACGGCGGTGTCCCAGCCCCAGTAGAGGAAGACCGCCGCGAGGACGCCCGAGGTCAGCGCCGTCGTCGAAGGCACCTCGAAGGGGTTGAACCAGGAGGCGGAGACACGCAGCGACTCCGCGGGTCCGGCCGTGTACACCCTGACCAGGGCGGTGACGGCGAAGAGGAGCAGCACCCCCACCTCCACGCACAGCAGGCAGCGCTGGAGCGCGGCGGACAACTCGATGCCGACGTAGCAGACCGCGGTCATCACGGCGATCCACACGATGCCGGCCACGGTGGTCCACAGCCGGTCCGCCGCCAGTGCGTCGTAGCCCACCAGCCGGAAGCCGTAGATGCCGGCGATCTCGGCGAGGTTCGCCATGACGAGGATGTCGGCGACGATGATGCCCCAGCCGCCCATCCAGCCGGTGCGCGGGCCGAAGGCGCGGGTCGCCCAGGTGAAGGTCGTCCCGCAGTCGGCGTTGCTCGCGTTGAGCTCGCGGTAGGCGTACGCGATCAGCAGCATCGGGACGAACGCCAGCATGGTGACGATCGGGGCCTGCAGTCCGACCGCCGTCACGACGATGCCCAGCGTGGCGGCGAGGCTGTAGGCGGGGGCCGTGGAGGCAAGCCCGATGACCACCGAGGAGAACATCCCGAGGGCGCCGTTCTTGAGCCCCTTCCGGCCGGCCCCGGACCCGGGGGCGGGGCGGCCGGCGGACGCGGCGCCGCCGAAGAGCCTCACGCCTGATTTCAACGCGCGGCCTCGCCCGTCCGCAACATCACGGGGCGGCCGGGGAGGCGGACGTCCGGTGCGGCGTCCGTCGCCGGCCGGTCGCCGCACATGGCCGCGACGGCCTGGTCCCGGCGGGTCCGGTCACGCGTGCGTGCGTCGGGCATGGTCCCTCCTGCGTGATCCGGAATGCGGGACGAGTCGGGTGCGGAGCACTGCCACTACCCTGCCCCGTACATCCCGGATTAACAACAAGTGCGCTTTTTGCGTGGTACTTCGGGCCGCCTGCCGTCGTGCGCCTGCCCGCCCGGAGGGGCGGCACCGCCCCCCCACCGCGGTCCCCGCTGTCCTTCCGGGTGCGGCGGGCGGACCATACCGAGTAGCGGGTGCAGCAGCGGAAGAGTGCGCCCGCGGTCATGAGGAAGGGCTGATGGTCATGCTCTGGGCATCGTGGACGACGACGGGGGTGTTCGCAGGGCGCGGGGGCGCCCGCACCGACGAGGACGGGATCATGACCGGCGACCTGACCGTGCACACCACCTGGGACGGCCGGCAGGCCGATGTGGCGGTCCAGTACAGCGGCGGTTCGCAGTGGTTCACCCTCGCCGGAAGCCCGGTGCCCTGTCCCTCCGAGGAGGAGAGCCGGCACCTGCATCAGGAAGTGGTGGAAGCCGTGCGGGCCGGCGGCGGTGCCTGCGTCCCGCAGCACCAGGCGGAGGGTGGGCCGGTCTGATCGCCGTCGGCGGCACCTTCGGGCCCGGTGCCGGAGGCCCGTGATGCGGCCCGGTGGGCACCGCGGCGTTCCGCACACCGCGGATCTGCGCGTCGAGGCGTGGGGCCCGACCCGTGCGGAATGCCTGGCACAGGCCGTCCGGGGGGTGTGCGAGTCCTTCCTGGACCTGACGGGAGCGGTCGCCGGGCGCACCCGGGAGGTGCTGTTGCGCGCCGACCGCGACGAGGACGTGCTCGTGGCCCTGCTGGAGGAGGTCGTGTACTGGCTCGACACCGAGGACGAGGTCCCGGTCGAGGTGGAACTGGCCCCCGTCGCCGGTGGTCTGCGCGCCCGTCTGCGCATGGCCGACGCCGCCGCGCTCCCGGTGACGGGCGCCGCCCCCAAGGCGGTCACCCTGCACGGTCTGGCCGTCGCCCACGGGCCGCGGGGCTGGACCTGCGCGGTGACGATCGACGTGTGAGCGCCGGCCGCCGTACGTCCGGCGGCCGGCCGTCCTGCGGCGCGGCTGCCGACCGGATTCCGCCGCCCTACGATGGAGTGAGAGGACAGGGACGAAGACAAGCAGCCGCGCCACCGCCCCCCGGGACAACGGTCACGGGCCGTCCCCGGCAGACGCAGGCACACCTGTCGACTTCTCCATCACCTGGTCGTCGCGGTGTGGGACACCGCACCGCCCCGGCCACCGCGCCGGGTTCCTTTCCGGCGCGGAGACGCCGCCGACAGACCGGAAGGGAAGATTCATGTCCGTCACACACCCGCCCGACTTCGAGCGCACCATCCACACGGCGAACATCTGGCTGAAATCGGTGTGCGAGGGGCTGGGGACCGAGGACCGCCACCTCGCCCACCGGGTGCTGCGCACCTGGATGCACACACTCCGGGACCGGCTCACCGTGGATGTGGCCGCGCACTTCGCCGCGCAGCTCCCCGAGTTGCTGCGAGGCGCCTACTACGACGGCTGGGACCCCAGCATCGTGCCGATCAAGTACGACCGCGCGGGCTATCTGAACCGCTTCTCGCACGAGGCCAGGATCTCCACCGAGGAGGTCCCCCGCATCGCGGCCGCGGTCACCCTGGTCGTACGCGAGCACGTCTCGCCCGGGACGCTGGAGTCGGCGCTGGAACAGGTCCCGCACGACATCCGGGACGTCCTCCTCCAGCCGGCCGCCTGACGGCCCGCTGACCGTACGGCGGCGGGCGGCCGATCCGGCACCGGTACGGCCGCCGCCCGACGGACGGTGACGGCGATGGACATGTCGCTGGTGCCGGAGGGCCCGTACCGGTTCCGCATGGACCGGTGCGGCGCCATGCGGGTGCCCGGGGTGGTTTTCGCGACGCCGGACCTGCTGCCCCGGTCGGCCGGGGACAGAACGCTGGAGCAGGTGGCGAACGTGGCGACGCTGCCCGGTGTGGTGCGCGCGTCGTTCGCCATGCCCGACATGCACTGGGGGTACGGCTTCCCGATCGGCGGCGTCGCCGCCACGGACATCGACGCCGGGGGAGTGGTCTCGCCCGGCGGGGTGGGGTTCGACATCTCCTGCGGTGTCCGCCTGCTCTGCGCCGGCATCGACCGCGAGCCGCTGGCGCCGAGCATGCGCAGGCTGATGGACCTGCTCGGCGACACGATCCCGCGCGGAGCGGGACGCGGGGGGTTGTGGAAGCTGTCCGGACGGGCGCAGATGGAGAAGCTTCTGGTGGCGGGTGCCGGGTACGCGGTCGAACAGGGGCACGGGGTCGCGCGCGACCTGGAGCGGTGCGAGGACGGCGGAGCGCTGGCGGACGCGGACCCCTCGCAGGTCGGACAGCGTGCCGTGGACCGGGGGCTGCAGCAGGTGGGCAGCCTGGGCTCGGGCAACCACTTCCTGGAGGTGCAGGCGGTGGACCGCGTCTACGACGCCGAGGCCGCGCGCGCCTTCGGCCTGCACACCGGCCAGGTGTGCGTCATGATCCACTGCGGCTCGCGCGGTCTGGGCCACCAGGTGTGCAGCGACCATGTCCGGGTCATGGACCAGTCCCTGCGCGCCTTCGGCATCCGTGTCCCCGACCGGCAGCTGGCCTGTGCCCCCGCCGTCTCCACGCCGGGCCGCGCCTACCTCGGTGCGATGGCGGCCGCCGCCAACTACGGGCGGGCCAACCGGCAGTTGCTGACCGAGGCGGCGCGGCGCGCCTTCGCCACCGCCGCGCAGGTGGGGCTCGATCTGGTTTACGACGTCTCCCACAACATCGCCAAGATCGAGACCCATGAGGTGGACGGGGCGGCACGCCGGCTGTGCGTCCACCGCAAGGGCGCCACCCTGGCGCTCCCGCCCGGTCACCCCGACCTGCCCGCGGATCTCGCCGCGTTCGGGCATCCCGTGCTGGTTCCCGGCACGATGGGAACGGCGTCGTACGTGATGGCCGGTGTCGCCGGAAACGAAGCGTTCGCGTCCGCCGCCCACGGCGCGGGGCGCGTCTGGAGCCGCCACCAGGCACTGCACCGGGTCCGCGGCGAGCAACTGCGCGACGAGCTGGCGGCCCGGGGAATCTCCGTCAGGCCGTCCTCCTGGCGCGGCCTGGCCGAAGAGGCGCCCGACGCCTACAAGGACGTCGACCTGGTCGTGCGCGCCGCCGAGGGTGCGGGGCTCGCCCGGCCGGTGGCCCGCCTGGTCCCGCTCGGCGTCGTCAAGGGCTAGGGGCGCGGGCGGGAACGGTTCGCCGGCAGCGGATCGTGCGGGTCGGGCCGGCTCTCCGGTACGGGTGCGGGCGTCCCGGCTCCGGGCAGCCGCCGGGCTGTGCACGGTGCGCCGGGGCTGCCAACGGGGTTTGCCGGGGCGCGTTTTACGCTACGGGGTGTTGGTCGACTCGGGGGACCAAGGGACGGGGGGCCGATGAACAACGCGACCGAGGTGTTCCAGCCGCTGCAGGCGGACGATCCACCCCTGGTGGCCGGTTACCGCCTCGCCGCCCGGCTGGGCGCGGGTGGAATGGGCCGGGTCTATCTGTCGCACACGCCGGGCGGCCGACCGGTGGCGATCAAGGTGGTGCGGCCCGAACTGGCCGACGACCCGGACTTCCTGCGGCGGTTCCGCCGGGAGATCAAGGCGGCCCAGCGGGTCCGGGGCGCCTACACCGCCGAGCTGATCGACGCGGACGCGGACGGCGTACCACCCTGGCTGGCCACGCTCTACGTGCCCGGGCCCTCGCTGGCGGAGGCCGTCGCCCGGCGCGGACCGCTGCCGGTGCCGGCGGTGCTGTGGCTGATGGCCGGGGTGGCCGAGGCGCTGCAGGCCATCCACGGTGGGGGAATCGTGCACCGGGACCTGAAGCCGTCGAACGTGCTGCTGGCCGCCGACGGCCCGCGGGTGATCGACTTCGGCATCTCGCAGGCCTCCGACGCCACCTCCCACACGGCCTCGGGCTACGCCATCGGCACCCCCCAGTTCATGGCCCCCGAGCAGGCGTCCGCGGGTGAGGTCACGGCGGCGACCGACATCTTCGCGCTCGGCCAGACGGCGGCGTTCGCGGCACTGGGCGAACCCCTGTACGGGGACGGCCCCTCCGCCGGCGTGCTGTACCGGATCGTGCACTCGAAACCCGACCTGTCCCCTCTGCCCGCCGAACTCCGTCCGCTGATCGCACGGTGCCTCGCCGCCGATCCGACGGAGCGCGCCACCCCGGCGGAGGTCGTCGACCGATGCCGGCAGCAGCTGGGCCCGGACGCCGACGCGGGGGCGGGGCCTGCGGTCTGGCGGGAGGTCACCGGGCCGGAGGTGACGGTTCCGCCGCCCCTGCCCGTCCCCACCTCGCTCTACACGCCGCCGTTGCCCGCGCGAGGGCAGCAGGCGGCGCCGGACGCGCAGCGGGTGCGCCCGCGCCGCACCGCGGTGATCACGGGCGCGGTCATGACGGCGGCCGTGCTGCTGCTGACGGCTCTGGCCTGGGCGGTCATGGACGGCACGGCCGGGCTTCGCCACGGCGTCGCCGCCACGTCCTCGACGTCCGGTCCGACCACATCCGCGGGGTCGTCGGGATCCGCACGGTCCTCGGCGTCCTCCCCGGGCTCCGTGGCGGCCGCAGGGGGCGACGACCGGGAGGGGGCGGCCTCGGATCCCTCGCCGAGCACGCCCACCTCGCCGCGGCCCGATCCGTATCCGATCCAGTTTCTGGACGAGAAGGGCTCGCTGAGCCTCGGGGAGGACCCGATCAGCCGCAAGGACCGCAAGGGCGACCTCCGCCTGGACTGCACCCGGACCGACTGCTCGCTGGAGAGCGACACCGGCAGGATGAACGTCCTGTACGGCAGGACGCCCGGTTCCCTCGACGAGTGCCGCACCATGGTCAAGGGCATCAAACGGCACAGCCTCTCCATGTACGCGGTGGCGGTCGGCAGCCAGATCTGCGTCGAGAACCGCTCGGGAGACGTCGCGCTGGTCGTGATCCAGCAGAAGTCGACCGCGATGCCGGACAGCGGGAGCAGCTTCGTGACCGCGGACGTGACGGTCTGGCGGGCGCCCTAGCGGCCGGCTCGCCTCGGGAGGACGGCCGGGCCGCCTTCGGGGCGACCGCCACTGTCGGTCGCGCGTGGAAGGATGTGCGCACTCCGGGGGCGGGACGCGTACGCGAGGGGGGACGGCGTGGGGACGGTGGGGAACGGGGCCGCGTCGGCCGGGCGAAGGGCGCGGGCGCTGTGTGCCGAGGGCGCGCGGCTGCACGACGGCGCGCACGCCCTGCTCGGCGATCACCGCCGAGCGCTGGACGCGGTGCGCGCGGCTCTCGCGCCGCTGCGGGCGGAACTCGTCGCCCGGGAGCTGGCGGAGATACCCGTCGGCCGGCTGAAGGACGTCACCGAGGGCCGGCTCAGGATCGCGGCGATCGAGGCGGCCGGATTCACCTCCGTCGAGGACGTCCACCGGGCGAGTCGGTACGAGTTGCGGCAGCTGCCCGGAGTGGGCGAGCAGACCGCGGACCGGGCGCTCGCCGCCGCCCGGCAGATCGCGGCGGCCGTCGAGGAGACCGTCACCGTGCGCGTCGACGTCGATCGGCCCGACCCGCCCACCACCGCGCTGCTCGTCGCCCTGCACACCCTCGTCGAGGCGGGTCCCGAGCTGCACCGCGCGCTGGACGCCGCCACCCGGCTCGAGGAGCGGCTCGCAGCGCTGCTGCCGACGGCCCGGCCCGCCGCGAGCCGGCTGCGGATGGCGCTCGCCGGACGAGGCAAAAGGGAGGCCGCGCTCTGCGCGGTGGCCGCGATCGGGGACCTCGTCGCCGACGCCCTCGCCCGCGGTGTACCGCTGCTGCTCGCCCAGGCCTCCGCCGACCTGCTGCGCCGTCCCGCCTCCGACATCGAGGCCCGGGTCGACTTCGAGCTGCGTCCGGCGGAGTACTACGGCCTGCTCGCCGAGGTCTCGGCGCAGCGCCCCGACACCGCGGCCGGGGAGGGCTTCCTGCCCGCCGAGGTCGCCGAGCGGGTGCGCGCCCAGCCGTTGGACGACACCCATCGCCGGGTCTCGCTGCGCGGATACCAGTCCTTCGGCGCCCGTTTCGCGCTCGCCCAGCGCCGTGTCGTGCTCGGCGACGAGATGGGGCTCGGCAAGACGGTCCAGGCCATCGCGGCCCTCGCCCATCTCGCCGCCGAGGGGCACAGCCGCTTCCTGGTGGTCTGCCCGGCGAGCGTCCTGATCAACTGGACCCGGGAGATCGGCGTCCGCAGCGCCCTGCGCGCCCTGCCCGTGCACGGCCCCGACCGGCTGGACGCGTACGCGCAGTGGCACGAACGCGGGGGCGTCGCCGTGACCACGTTCGACACGCTGCACACCCTGCCCGCCCCGGACGGCGCGCCGCCGGCCATGCTCGTCGTGGACGAGGCGCACTACGTGAAGAACCCCGGCACCCGCCGCGCCAAGGCCGTCACGGTGTGGACGCGGGCCTGCGAGCGTGTGCTGTTCCTCACCGGCACACCGATGGAGAACCGCGTCGACGAGTTCCGCGCACTGGTCGGCCACCTCCGCCCGGAACTGCTGCCGGAGATCGGCCAGGGCACGGGAGCGGCCGGACCGCAGGCGTTCCGTGCCTCCGTCGCCCCGGCCTATCTGCGCCGCAACCAGGAGGACGTCCTCACCGAACTGCCCGCCCTGGTGCAGACCGACGAGTGGGAGGAGCTGAGCGCCGCCGATCTGGACGCCTATCGCGGGGCGGTGGCCGAGGGGAACTTCATGGCGATACGCCGGGCCGCGTACGCCGACCCCGATCACTCCGCCAAGCTGCACCGGCTGCGCGAACTGGTGGCGGAGGCCGCCGAGACCGGGCTGAAGGTGGTGGTGTTCTCGTACTTCCGTGAGGTGCTCTCCGCCGTGCGGGCCGCCCTCGGGGAGGAGGTGGTCGGGACGGTCTGCGGTGGTGTCCCCGCTGCCCGCAGACAGCGTCTGGTCGACGAGTTCACGGCCGTCGACGGACACGCGGTGCTGCTCGCCCAGATCGAGGCGGGCGGCACCGGGCTCAACCTCCAGTCGGCCTCCGTGGTCGTCCTGTGCGAGCCGCAGGTCAAGCCGACGCTGGAGCACCAGGCCGTGGCCCGTGCGCATCGCATGGGGCAGGTACGCACGGTCCGGGTGCACCGGCTGCTGGCGCAGGACAGCGTGGACGAACAGCTGCTGGGCATTCTGAAGAACAAGGACCGCCTGTTCGACGCCTACGCCCGGCGCAGCGACGTCGCGGAGGCCACCCCCGACGCGGTGGACGTCTCGGACGCGGCCCTGGCCCGCCGTATCGTCGAGGAGGAGCAGCTCAGGCTGGCGGGCGAGCCGGTGTGACTGCCGGGCGCGCCGCACCGCCGCTCGGCCGTGTCACGGATGCCGGGGCGCGGGCCCGTAGCGCGCACCGGGCTCAGCCGCCGGACGGACCGGTGCCCGCGGCCAGTCCCGTCTTCAGGCCCGCTCCGCACAGCGGAACCACCGCGCCGCGCCCCCCGGGTTCTGCCTCCCGCACCGCCGCCCAGGACACCACTCCGGTCGATTCGACATAGAGCCCACGGGACGCCAGATCCAGCTGGGCCGCACGGATCTGATCCTCCGTCACCGTGAGGAATCTGCCGCCCGAGTCACGGACCGCGCGCAGGATCTGCCGGGCCCGGGGCGGCCGGGGGATCGCGATGCCCTCCGCGAACGTGGGGGCCGTGGCGGTGGCGTCCACCAGGTCGTCGGCGCCCTCCTGCCATGCGTGGGCCAGCGGGGCGACCGCCTGCGCCTGCACCGCGTACAGCGCGGGCCGCCGCTCGATCAGGCCGGACGTGTACAGCTCGGCGACGGCGAGGGCGGCGCCCAGCAGCAGCGTGCCGTTGCCGACGGGCAGCACGAGTACCTCCGGGAGCCGCCCGCCCAGGTCCTCCCACAGCTCATGGACATACGTCTTCGTGCCGTGCAGGAAGAACGGGTTGAAGACGTGAGAGGCGTAGAACACCTCCGGCTCGTCGGCCCGTTCGCGCGCCGCACGCGCCGCCGCCTCGCGATCGCCGTCCACCACGTGCACCCGTGCCCCGTGCGCCCCGATCTGCTCCAGCTTCTTGGCGGACGTGCCCGCGGGGACGTACACGGTGCAGGGCAGTCCGGCCCGGGCGCAGTACGCGGCGATCGCCGTGCCCGCGTTCCCACTGCTGTCGGCGACCACCTCCCGCGGCCCCAGTCGCAGGGCCAGCTCGGTCAGCAGCACCGCGCCCCGGTCCTTGAAGGACAGTGTCGGCATCAGGTAGTCGAGCTTGGCCGAGACGCCGTCCTCCAGTTCCACGAGCGGCGTACGGCCCTCGCCGAGGCTGATCGACGGTGCGGGCAGCGGCAGCACCTCCGCGTACCGCCACAGCGAGTTCACCCGCCCGCCGAGGGACTTGAGCGGAGCGGGGGTCGGCGCGAAGTCCAGGTCCAGCGGGCCCCGGCAGACGGGGCAGCACCAGGCCAGGGATTCGGCGGCGACACGTGTGCCGTCCACCGGGCAGTAACAGTCCGGCAAGGGTGTCATATGAGCAGCGTAGATGGCCCTGACCAGGACATCGCGCTAGGTGTGCGTGGCGTCCGCGATGTGCGCCCACTCCTCCTCGTGCTCGTCCTCGTACTCGGGATGCGGCACGGGGTCGGTGACCCAGCCCGCCGCCAGGACGAGGCGGGAGGTGCGGTGCACGGCGAGGAAGCCGAAGGGGCGGTCGAAGTCGGCCTCGACGGTGGTCGTCAGATACCGGCGCTCGGGCATCCCCCCCGGCATGGCGGCGACCGCGGTGACCGCCGCGGCGCGGAAGCCCAGCGCGCCGAAGCGTGCCGTCGCCGACTGCTCGGCGGAGCCGATCGCCAGCGGGGAGCCGCTGATGCCGGGGAAGTGCCCGCGGGCGGAGTCCCGTGCCGCGGTGAGGCCGAACAGCCGGTGCCGGGCCAGCAGATCGTGATGTGCGGTCATGTCGTAGGCCGCGGTGGTCACTTCGAGCGTCGGCGGCCGCGGGTTCACACAGCGCTCCCGCCGTACGCGCAGACCCGGCCCCACGTCCCCGAACGGCAGCCGGGTGCCGTTCACGGACGGCAGCCGTCCGAGGAGGACGTCCACTCCGGCCCTCAGCACCGCGGCGGGCGTCATCCGCTCCTCGCCGAGCAGCAGACGGACGTCGAGGCCGCCGGTGCCCAGCACCCTCAGCTCGGTGACGGACCCCTCGGGTGTGTCCGCCACGGCGACCCGGTCCAGAAGGGAGGTCTCGCGTCTCAGTCCCAGCAGGGTCCGGTCCCGCCACGGCCCCTGCTCCGGCGTGACGGGCCACTCCTCGAAGGGGCGCAACCACTCGGTCCGCAGGGCGAGCGCGCTCGCCAGGACGAGTTCGGTGTCCTGCGTCAAGGCGACCGGCATACGGTCCAGCAGGCCTCCGGTCCGTTTCCGGGCCCAGGCGTCCAGCGCACCCCGGTCGGTGTCCAGGTCGCCCGTGAGCACCCCGTGCGTGTCCGTGGGCAGTCCCGACTCCCACGCGGCGCGCAGTTCCAGGGTCCGGTCGGTCCACAGCCCGAGTGCCGCGTCCAACCCGCGCATGGCGCGCAGGGCTTCGAGCAGCTCCCGGGCCGCGGGCGCCGCCCGATCGGCGGGCAGCCCGATCGCTTCGGCCAGTTCGGCCCGGGCTGCGCCCCCGGCGCCGTCCGCGAGGAAGGCGAGCAGCGGCCAGACACCGACGGCCGACAGGACGGTGCCGTCCTCGACCGCCCCGAACCACCGGGCCGTCAGTCCGGCGACCGCCTCGACCGTCGCCCTGGTGACCCGCATGCCGCCCCCCGGCCCCATCGCCCCTAGCATGCGCCCGTACATCTGTTCTGCGCACTCCGACGAGGAGCACGGTACCCGTGTCCATACCGCCGCCGCCCGGGCCACCGCAGCCCGGGGGCCAACATCCGCAGGGTCCCTACCAGCAGCCCTACGGACCCGGGTCTCCGTACCGCCCCTGGGGGCAGGGATACTCCCCGTACAACCGTCCGGCGCCGGTCAACGGGCCGGCGATCGCCGCGCTCGTGCTCGGCTTCCTGTGCTTCCTGCCCGGCGTCGGCCTGGTCCTCGGCCTGGTCGCGCTCGCACAGATCAAGCGGCGCGCCGAGCGCGGCAGAGGGCTCGCGGTCGGCGGCATCGTGATGTCCTCGCTGGGACTCGCCCTGATCGTCCTGGCCTTCGCGACGGGCGGTGTACGCGACTTCCGGGAGGGGCTGGAGAAGGGGGCGCGGGGGACGCCCGGCGCCGGCGTGACCTTCTCCATGGTGAAGGGCGAGTGCTACAACGCGCCGAACGGCTCGCTCGGCAGCGACACCTACGACTGGGGCAAGGTGCCCTGCGGCGGCGTGCACCAGGCCGAGATCTTCGCGAACTTCGGGCTGCCGGAGGGTGATTACCCGGGCGACGCCCGGGTCGACGAGACGGCCGGCGACAAGTGCTATGCGCTGGAGGGCTCGTACGCGATGGACACCTGGGCCGTCCCGGACGACGTCGACGTCTACTACGTCACGCCCAGCCGCGAGACCTGGGCCTCCGGTGACCGCGAGGTCGTCTGCATGTTCGGCAACGTCGACGAGAAGGCCACCCTCACCGGCACCCTGCGCAGCGACGCCACGACCCTGTCCGTCGATCAGCTCGCCTATCTGCGGGCCGACGCCGTCCTGTACGACGCACTCGACAGCGCTCCCGACACCGAGTACGTGGAGGACGACCTGCCGGGTCACACGAAGTGGGCGGGCCGGGTGACCGCGGCGCTGGCCGAACAGACCCGGGCACTGCGTGCCCATGCCTGGCAGGGCGACGCCCAGCGGGCCGTCGCCGGCCGGACCGCGGCTCTGGACCGGGCCCACGAGGAATGGGGGAAGGCGGCGACGGCGACCGATTCCGATACATTCGTCACCCATTACGACCGGGGCAGCGCACTTCTGGAAGGCCGTGCGGCAGTCACCGCCCGCATAGCTCTGGGCCTCGCCACGACTCCTCCGTCGCGCTCCGGCGACGGCGCCGAGGGGGGTGACGCCGGTTCGGACGGTGGAAAGAAGGTGTGACGGCGACGAAAGGGGGGAGAAAGTGCCTGCGCAGGGCGCCGACGCGCCCAAGTAATCACATCGAGTGATTCTTTGGCCTGTGCTTGCACTGCACAACCCACGGTTGCCACGCTGTTGCTGTCTGTACAAACTGATGGGAGCGGCCAGTGACTTTCGGTGAGCAGCCGGCGTATCTGCGTGTCGCGGGTGATCTCCGCAAGAAGATCGTCGACGGTCTGCTGCCACCGCACACCCGTCTCCCCTCCCAGGCCCGTATCCGTGAGGAGTACGGCGTCTCGGACACGGTCGCCCTGGAGGCGCGCAAGGTGCTGATGGCCGAGGGGCTGGTCGAGGGCCGCTCCGGGTCGGGCACCTATGTACGGGAGCGGCCGGTGCCCCGCCGGGTGGCCCGTTCGGGGTTCCGGCCGGAGAGCGGTGCCACACCGTTCCGCCAGGAGCAGGCGGAGGTCTCCGCGCGCGGCACCTGGGAGTCCCGCAGCGAACGGACGGAGGCGAGCGGCGCCATCGCCGAGCGGCTGGCCGTCCACCCGGGCGACCGCGTGATGTGCACCAAGTACGTGTACCGGGACGCGGGCGAGGTGATGATGCTCTCCACGTCGTGGGAGCCCCTCGCCGTCACCGGCCGCACCCCCGTGATGCTCCCCGAGGAGGGGCCGCTCGGCGGTATGGGCGTCGTCGAGCGCATGGCGGCCATCGACGTGATCGTGGACAACGTCACCGAGGAGGTCGGCGCCCGCCCCGGGCTCGCCGAGGAGTTGCTGGCGCTCGGCGGAGTCCCCGGCCATGTGGTGCTCGTCGTCCAGCGGACGTACTACGCCTCGGGCCGCCCGGTGGAGACGGCGGACGTGGTCGTGCCGGCGGACCGCTACCGGGTGGCGTACCACCTGCCCGTGAAGTAGCGGGCCCACCCCCTCGAGCCCCGCCCGGCCGCATCCGGTCGGGTCGCCTCTCCCGCCAACACGCCCGGTCTTCACGGCGGTTGCAATCCAGCCGTTCTCCCTGCCGTGACCGGGACCCGCCATACGCGCACGCAGGGCGTATGGGGCGGCGCATTCGACGGCGCGCGCCGCTTCGGACGTGGCTGGTTGCGTACCTCTTTGTGAAAAGGCGTATTCGCTGAGTAAAGGTTAGGCGTAGGGTCGGGCATATGCGCAGTGCGGTTTCCTTGGTGGTCGGGGCGTGGCGAGCGCCGGGGACGGGAAGTGGAGGGCCGGCATGAACGACAGCACGGTCGCTCTTCCCTGGCTC
This sequence comes from Streptomyces sp. HUAS TT11, assembly GCF_051553595.1. Classification (NCBI taxonomy): domain Bacteria; kingdom Bacillati; phylum Actinomycetota; class Actinomycetes; order Kitasatosporales; family Streptomycetaceae; genus Streptomyces; species Streptomyces sp. HUAS TT11. The sequence goes on along the minus strand of NZ_CP196184.1, from coordinate 3,548,214 downwards.
GTCATACGGCAGGACGACAACGGAAACCGCTACCGCGTGGGCAGGTACGCCACCCGTGCCGAGGCCCAGAAGATCGTGGACAGCCTCGAGGACCGCGGTCACAAACAGCTCTACTGGGTCGAGCGCATCGGGCCGAACGCGACCAAGTGAGGCGGGTCCGTCCCGGGAGCCCGGTGCGCCGTTCGCTCCCGTAGGCTCCGGCGCATGACGCAACCGATCGTGGTGGTCGGAGCCGCCCTGGTGGACGATGGCCGCCTTCTGGCCGCCCGCCGCAGCGCTCCGGTCGAGCTCGCCGGACGCTGGGAACTGCCCGGCGGCAAGGTCGAACCCGGCGAGAGCCCGGAGCAGGCCCTGGTGCGTGAGCTGCGCGAGGAACTGGGTGTGGCGGCGGAGCCCGTCGAGCGGGTGCCGGGGGAGTGGCCGCTGAAGCCGGGGTACGTGCTGCGGGTCTGGCTCGCCCATCTCCTCACGGGTGACCCCGAGCCGCTCGAGGACCACGACGAACTGCGCTGGCTGACCCCCGGCGAGGTCTGGGACGTGGACTGGCTCGATCAGGACGTGGCGGCCGTCCACGCCGTGCTCGCCGTCTGGAAGCGGCACTGACCCCGTCCGGGTGCCCGAGCCCCGGACGGGCGCTCGATCCCGGTGCGGCGGTCCGCACGTATGTATGGAATCCGTAAAGCCTGTGCCGTTGTTGTGCACGGGACCGGATGGCGCGCAGGTCCGATTTCATGCGTCCGACGTGCGGGAAGGTCGCGACCGGGATCCCGGTCCGCCGTCCGGCCGTCCCGGTGCGGCTGGGGCGTGCGGTGTTCCAGGGGCTGGCGCCCCATACGCCGATCGTGCCACAGTGCGCCCTGGTGCGCGGTAAGGCGCCAGTGATATCGGGTATGTGCCCATTAACCCCACGAAACCGGACATGGGTGGGCTTTTGGGCCTGGGAAGTGATCGGCGTGCTCGACACTCAAGGCGACAGCGCCGAGTGGACGTTCCCCGCTGACCCCGGTGCGGTACGGACCGCCCGCGCCGTTGTCCGGGGCCAGCTGCGCACCTGGGGGCTCGACGAGCTCGGGGACGTCGCCGCGCTGCTGGTCAGCGAGCTGGTGACCAACTCCCTGCGGCATGCCGCGGGTCCCATAGGTGTGCGCATGGTGCGCAACGACGGTTCGGCCCCCAGTCTGCTCGTCGAGGTCTCCGACCCGCTCCCCGATCCGCCCCGGAAGCGTGACGCCGCCCACGACGACGAGGACGGCCGCGGGCTGCAGTTGGTCGCGCACTCCTCGCGTCGCTGGGGCACCCGGCCGGCGAATTCCGGCAAGACGGTCTGGTTCGAGCTCGCCGTTCCCGGTTGACCGCGGCTTCCTCCGGTGGTGCGCTGCGGGCGGGGCGGCCCGGTGCGCGGACGGACCGACAGGATCGCGCCACCGACGGTGAGGGATCTCTGTGGTTCGAGGGGGCACCACCTGGTTAGAAGACTGGGAGTATGACCCGGCCGGTCCAAAAAGCATCGGGACCGGCCTGTGATCGTGAACACCGTGTTGTGCGGCACCGTAGTGCTGGATACTGCGGGCAGCCGCCCCCGGTGACCGGTGCCGGGCGCGGTGAGCTGGAGGGGACGGTTCGCGTGAGCGAGATACCAGCGAAGGCCACGGAGTCCGAGGACCCGTCGGGCGGCGCGACGGACGGGGCCGCGGTCGATGCGGCCGCGGCCGCCGAGGCGCGTGACGCCGCGGGCGGCGCGATGTGGCAGAGCAGTCCGCCCGGCTCCATCTACGACTACATCAAGGTCGCCTCGTTCTCCATCGGCCCCGACGGGCACGTGGAGCAGTGGAGTCTGCGGGCGGAGAACATCTTCGGCATCCCGGCCGAGCGGGCCGTCGGACTGGACCCCATCGAGGCGTTCATCACGCCGCAGCTGCGCGAGCGCGGGCAGCGCAAGATGGCCGAGATCCTCGACGGCCGCGAGTGGACCGGCGTCATCCCGTTCCGCACGCCCGGCGGGCGGGGGACCGAGGGCCTGGCCGAGGTCTATGTGATGCCCACCACAACGGAGCACGGCGAACGGGCCGCCGTGTGCATCATCGTCGACGTCCGCACGTTGCGCAGCATCGAGACCGACCTTGCCGCCTCGCAGTCGATTTTCGGTCAATCTCCTTTCGGATTCCTGCTGATCGACCCCGACCTGCGGGTACGGCGCGCCAACCAGCGGTTCGCGTCCACCTTCGGCGGCACCCCGGACGACCACCGAGGCCGTTCCGTCCACGACTATCTGCAGTCCCCGGAGGCCGAGCGTGTCGCCGCGACCCTGCGAAGGGTCCTGAAGACCGGCGATTCGATCACGGACATGCACATCACCGGCTTCGTCCCGGGCTCCGACGAGCGCAAGCACTGGTCCGTCAACCTCTACCGCGTGCACAGCGGCAGCGGCCGCCCCATCGGCGTCGCCTGGCTCGGGACCGACATCACCGCCCGTCGTGCCGCCGCGCGTGAGGCCGCCGCGGCCCGCCGCAACCTCGCCCTGCTGAACGAGGCCGGTGCGCGCATAGGGAACTCCCTCGACCTGGAGACCACCGCGCGGGAACTCCTCGACGTGGTCGTCCCCGGCTTCTGCGACCTCGCCACCGTCGACCTGTACCAGGGCCTCCTGGTCGGCGACGAGACCCCCGCCGGACTGGCCGACGGCAGCGCCGAGTTGCGCCGCGTGGCGTTCGCCAGCGCGGTCTCGGACGCCCCCTTCGGCAGCGGGACCGCGCCCGTGTCCGTCGGGGCCGTGTTCCACTACGCCTTCAACTCGCCCTGTGCGGACGCCCTGCGCACGGCGCGCCCCCGGCACGTCCCCGCCGAGGACGGCGGTCTGATCCAGTCCACGCTCGCGGTCCCGATGGTCGCGCACGACACGGTGGTGGGCCTCGCCCAGTTCTCCCGTGCGAAGGGGAGCGAGCCGTTCGGGGAACGCGACCGGGCGCTCGCGGTGGAACTCGCGGCGCGCGCGGCCGTCTGCATCGACAACGCCCGGCTCTACCGGCGCGAGCACGAAAGGGCGTTGATACTCCAGCGGTCCCTGCTGCCACCGGGCGACCCGGAGGCCTCCGGTCTCGACATCGCCTGCCGCTATCTGCCGGGCAACGCGGCGACCGGGCGCCCCAGCGAGGTGGGCGGCGACTGGTTCGACGTCATCGAACTGCCCGGCCACCGCACGGCGCTGGTCGTGGGCGACGTCATGGGCAGGGGGCTGCGCGCCGCCGTCGCCATGGGCGAACTCCGCACAGCTGTACGGACCTTGGCGCAGCTCGACCTCGAACCCGCGGAGGTCCTCGCCCAGCTGGACGAGATCGCACGCGGCCTCGGCGCACCCGGCGGTGTCCAGCAGGCCACCCGCGCCGCCCGCCGGCCCCGCGAGGCTGACCTGTCCGAGGTGTACCTGGCCACCTGTGTCTACGCGGTCTACGACTCCGTCACCCGCCGCTGCACCTTCGCCAACGCGGGTCATCTGCCTCCGGTGCTCGTCGAACCCGGCGAGGCGGCGCTGATGCTGGACGTGCCGCCCGGTATGCCGCTGGGCGTGGGAGGCGAGCCGTTCGAAGAGGTGGAGGTCGAACTGCCGGAGGGCGCCCTGCTCGCGCTCTACACGGACGGCCTGGTCGAATCCCGTGACCATCCGCTGGACGAGGGCCTGCAGGCGTTCGTGGGAGCACTCACCGACCCCTCGCAGCCGCTGGAGGACGTCTGCGACCACGTCCTCAACACCCTCGACACCCACCACGGCGAGGACGACATCGCGTTGCTGATGGCACGTGTCCAGGGGCTGCCGGCCGAGTCGGTCGGCGACTGGACACTGCCGCGCGAGCCGCGCAGTGTGGGGCGGGCCCGGGAGTACGCGCGCGGCCAGCTGCTCGCCTGGGACCTGGAGCCGCTGGTGGACACGACGGAGCTGCTCGTCAGCGAGCTGGTCACCAATGCGCTGCGGTACGGCGAGGGGGAGATCAGACTGCGGTTGCTGCTCGACCGGACGCTGGTGTGCGAGGTGTGGGACTCGGGACTGGTCCAGCCGCGCCGCCGCCGCGCCCGGGACACCGACGAGGGCGGCCGGGGGCTCCAACTCGTCGGGCTGCTCTCCGCGGCCTGGGGCTCCCGCCGCACGCCGCGCGGCAAGACGGTGTGGTTCGAACTCCCGCTGCCGGACGGCGAGAACGGGCTCACGGATCCCGCGGAGGCGTTGCTGAGCCTGTTCTGAGCGGGTCCGTCGCGGCGCGCGGTACCGGTCCGGTTGTGGGAGGGCACGTCACCTCTCCCGCACCGCCGTCGCGGTTCGGGGCCGGGAACGATCGCGGAACAGGTACGTGGACCCGACCTCGACGGGCACGCCCACGTCGTACGCCGTCCGGTCGAGACGCGTCGGGCCGAGGGCGACCGGTTGCCCGCCGCCGGGGGAGCGGGCCCCGTTCGCGGTCCGGTACCCCTCGGGTGCTCTCGACGATCGGCGCCATGAGTGCGGTCGCGGTGTCCGCGCCGAACTCATGGCGGACCGAGCAGACGAGAGGTCATGCCTTACGTGGGGAACTCTCCGCACCAGTTGCGTCCGACGAGGACGGCGGGCAGGTACTCGGACTCGACCTCGACGGGGACGCCCGCGTCGTGGGCGAAGCAGACGATGGCGAGCGGTGCGAGCGCGACGAGACCCGAGGCCTGGAGGGCTCGGCTCTCCTCGCTCCAGTACTCCTTGTGCCACTGGAGGGCGTTGGTGAGGGCCCGGTTGAACCCCGCGTGGTCCTTGCGGATGAAACGGTGGAACATCTCCATCGGCGGGTACAGCAGCTTGCCCACCGTCTCCGGATCGGCGACGGCTTCCGGGTCGGTGCCGTCGACTGCGGCCACCAGCTTCGGGCCGAGGTCGGGACCGCCGAGCCAGTAGGTCTGGAGGGTGTCGATCCACGCGTAGTGGTAGTCCTGGAAGCGCGAACCGTTCTCCCGCAGCAGGGAGAGGGGCACGTTGCACAGAGCAGTGATCCGGTCCCGCTCCCGGCACACCACGGCCAGGTAGAAGGCCGTGAGCCAGGAGCCCGGGTTCACGTACCACTGCGGGCCGGTGGCCCGAAGACTGCGGTCCTTGTGCGCGATACGGCACTGCACATGATCCTCGGTCGTGGTCGCGGCGGCGAACACGGCGGAGCCGACCTGCATCGCGTTGACCCAGGCATCCCAGGTGGGGTAGTTCGCCGCCCGCGGATCCACCAGGCAGCGCGACTGCGCCAGGGTGAGCGTGATGCGCTGGGCGTCACCCAGATCGGTGGAGTCCTCCTCCAGACCGTCGATCAGCTCCTGTGCGTTCTCCTGGAGCACTGCGAGGCCTTCTTCCGCGTTCCCCGTGGGCAAGGGGGGGCGGCTGATGATCGAGACCAACGCGCTTCTCCTTAGAAGATCTTGAAATGCCTGAGCTCGGCCCCAGCATAGTTTCCGGTGTTCTCCGTCGCCTGGACGAGGACGTACTGCAGCGTCTTGTTCTTGATGGCCGTTCGTATCTCCTTGGCGTACTTGGCGTCGTTCGGAGAGAAGGCGGCTCGCTCGTCCATGTCGGCAAGGATCGTGCGGACGTATTCGATGGTTCCCTGTTTCACCATGGTGCCGCTGTCCTGTGCACCGTTGCCCTGGCGCCAGTCGAGTCGCGCGTTGGGGCCCTTCGCCTCGACGATGACGAGGTGGCCGTCCTTGTCACGCCAGAGCTGGTCGAACCTCTTCGAGCCGTTGGGCGTCTCGGGGAGGTCGGTTATCTCGTGCGACCCGTCGAACTCCTGCTGCAGGAGCATGTGGCGACGTGCGGACTCCTCGCCGAGGGCTTCACCCAGCTTGCTGTTGTTGGAGACGCCCTCGCCGACCGTATGGTCGAAGTGCTCCTGCGCCTGGGCAAGCGCATGTGCGGCCTCGTCCGTCGGGTTGGCGTGATAGGCCCTCTCGGCATTGGCCAGATCCATGCCCGCCACTCGCTTGGCCGAGACGTCGTCGAGGTGATGGAGGTCATGCGGAGCGACCGTGTCCCTGCCCCTCTCCAAGGGGTCGAGGCGGAACTTCTCAGGGTTCGCGTACGGCAGATCGTGGGCGGCCATCCAGCCTCCGCCCGGCTTCTCGACGAGCTTGGGCAGGAGTTGGCCGTCGACCAGTTCTTCCGCGTTGTTGCGCTTGCCCGACCCCCACTTGTCGTAGTGCTCGGCGCGCCAGGCCGGATCCTCGTTCGCGAGCCGGACGTGCTCATGGGTGATGGCCGCCCGCTCGGCCGGAGTCCGCTCGGCGGCGGGCTTCTCGCGGGCGGACTCGTACTCCGCACGATGTGCCGCGTCGTCAGCGCCCGGGTGCGCACCGTGCGGTGACGGAGGCTCGTGGGGGCCGCCACCCGGCACTTCCGGGGTGTGACCCGGCAGGGTGTCGGTGCCGCCGCCCGGCAGGTCGTGTCCGGTGCCACCGGTGCCGGGTTCGTGGCCGTGCCCGCCCGGCAGGTGGTCGTGCGCGGTGGTGGGTGTCGCGTGGTCCGAGGTGTGTGCCGGGGTGTGGGTGTCGAGGCTGTTGGTCGGCAGGTTGTCGGGTGCGTGTCCTCCGGGGAGGTTGTCGGGTGTGTGGCCGGTGGGGAGGTGGTCTGTGGTGTGTGTGGTCGGGATGTTCTCGCCGCCGGCGTGGACGGTGGGGATGTCGTTGCCGGCGTGGACGGCGGCGTGGTCGCCGGTGCGGCCCACGTCGCCGAGGTCATGACCTGCGTTGTCGCCCAGGCGGATGTGCTGCCCGGCCTGTTCCGCGGTGTGCGTGCCGGCGCCGACCAGGGCCGGTTCCTTGACCGGGGACGGTGTGTGCGGGACGTCCGAGCCGGCGTGCGGGTCGCCGAGGTCGGGCTGGTCCACGATGTCGCCCGGACCGTCGTCGGCCCTGTGCAGCACGTCGCCGTGCTCGTCGAGGATGTTGCCGTGCGGGTCCATGTACTGCGCCGGCGCCCCGTGCTCGGTCGGCAGCTTCATGCTGCCCTCCGGCAGTACCGGCCCATCGTGCGGCAACTGGAAGGTGCCGTCGGGGAGTTCGACCGCGCCGGATGGGATCACCGATCCCTCGGGCAGGTGCACGGTGCCGTCCGGCAGCTTCAGCGCACCCTCGGGCAGCGTGATCGCGTTGTCGGGGAGTTTGGGGATCTCGATGGCGCCGACGCCCTTCAGCGCCTTGCTGATGTCACCGATCTTCGACAGACCCGCACCGGCACCCTTGGCGATGTACGTCATCGGATCGATGACCCGGCCCGCCTTGCCCGCCAGCGACAACGCCTTCGCGACCGCACCCGCCTTGCCCGCACCCGACGCCGCACCACCCGCACCACCGGTGAACACCGTCGTCAGCACATTGAACGTCACCGCACCCGCAGCACGAGCAGGATTCTTCCCCCACTCGTCCCACGCCACCAACGCCTTGCCCGTCTCCTTCATCGCCGTACGCGAATCACGCAACCACGACGGCAACTTGTCATCCGGCAACGCCCAGAACAACACCCCCGCACCCGGCATCGAAGAAATCACCAGACCGGTCGCCAACTGCGCCAGACCCTTCCACGCCTGACCCATCGCCTCCCAGCCACCAAAACCCACCAGCGTGCCCAGACCCTTGATCGTCCCCCACACACCGTCCACGATCAGCCCGTCCCACACAAAGGACTTCACCCAGTGGCCGACCTCGTACCAGTGATGTCTCTCCTCCACCGGGTCACCCCAGGGAAGCTTCGCGTTCTTCATGTCCTCGGCATCGAACCCGTACTGGTCCTTACGCTCCGAACCGTCCCCCGCCACCATCTGCGTCCCACCGAACAACGCAGTGATCTTGTTGTGACACGTACGCTCCGCAGCCCAGAACGCCGCCACCGCCGCCGTCACATCATCACGGATCCGATTGTGACGATCGACCTTGTCCCCGTCGTACTCCCAGTCGTCATCACCCCCCACCGAATCCACGAACGCCGTCGCATCCACCTTCAACTGCGCCAGCTTCGCCACCAAAGGCCGGATCTCCGTCGCATACGACGACAACGCGGACGACACCGTCTCCAGATCGCCCGCGAACCCCTCCGCCCGCTCCGCCACCGGCTTCGTCGTCGCGAACAACCGCTCCGCCTCCGGAGCCGTGTAATACGCCGACAACCCCTGAAACCCCGCATGCACATCCCGGCCCGTCGACCGCACATGCGACGCATCAGACCTCAGATCACCGTAATCCTTCTCCAACTGCGCCAGATCACCCGTGAACTGCGGAATCTGCCCAGGATCGATCACGCCGACTGCACCCCCGTATCGCCCCGTGCATCCCCTGTGAACGCGCTGCGCGGGCAGTCGACCCGCAGCTGTCCCAGGGGACTTCGTCCAACCCGGTCGGAACGCCCATCATCACACAAGTCGCTTGGTGATTCCCTGGATTGGCGAACCGAAACAGCAACTCTCCGCCACGTTCGGGATCATGGGCGGCTGCCGCGCCGTGCCGTGCGACTAGGACGCTTTCGCCTTGTCCGGGGGCGGGCTCTGCGGTGGTGTCGGCCGGAACAGTTCACCCCCGTCACGCCGCCCCCGTGTGCCCGGTCCGCCGTAGCTCGCGGGACCACCGTCCCCCGGGTGGCCGGGCCGGTCGGCGGTCCGGTGAGGGGCGTCGAGCAGGATGCCGCCGAGTGCGGCGCCGCCCGTCCACAGGCCCTCTGCGTAGGGGGTCCCGTACGCCCGCACGTCCCGCTCCGCGAGCTGCCGGGCCCGCCGGGCGAGCGTATCGGCCTCGCGGGCGTCGGCGAGGGCGTCGGCGGGTGACGGGACGGGCGGTGTCCCGGTGTTCCCGGCCGCGCGCAGCCGCAGCTCCGCCTCGGCGAGGCACGTCCGTGCCTCGCAGTGGACGGCACCGCGATGGGTCGTCACCTGGTCCGACGCGGCCCTCACGCTGCCGCGGGCGACGAGCAGGGCCCGCTGGAGCCGCGCAAGCGCGCGCGACCCGTCCGGCACCCGGTGCAGCGCCCGGTCCAGCCCCGTCGCCACCTGTTCGATCCGGCGCAAGGCGTCGACCGGGTCGTCCTGCGCACGGGCGCCCGGCGCGCCCTTCGGGCCGGGACTCCCGCCGCCCCTCTCCTCCCGCACCGCCGCCACCACCGACTCCCCGTGCGAGATCCGGCCGCGCAGATCCGCTCGGGCCGTCCCCTGGCCCAGCCCTGTCCGGGCGTCCGCCAGATCCGCCTCCGCGTCCGCCAGGGCGGAGGGCAGTTCCCCCGCCGCGGCGCTCAGGTCCGAGGCGAGCCGGGCGACACCGTCGAGGAGCAGCGCCGCCTGGTCGACGGCCGCCTCGGCCGCCCGCAGGGCGGCCACCGCCTCCTCCGTTCCGCCCCGGTCCAGCGCCTGCCGGGTCCGGTTGAGGCACGCCGTGGCGAAGACGAGCCGGTCCTTCGCCTCCTCGTCGTGGCCCGTCACCGGCAGATACGCGGAGAGAGCACGGCGCTCGCGCAGCCCGGCGAGCGTGCCGTCCGCCTCTGCGACCCGCGCCGTCAGCTCCCGGAACCGTGTCTCGGTGTGCTCCAGCGTCTCGGGCGCGGTGCGCTCCAGCGCGCGTATCTGGTCGAATCCGGCGGCCGCGGTGTCCAGCCGCAGCCCGGCCTCCTCGCACCGCGCGAGGATCTCCTCGAGCAGCACCCGCCCCCGGCCCTCCCCGTCGTCGAGCCGCCGGCGTACCAGGAACGCCTGGGCCAGTTCCGCTGCGGCGAACTCCAGTGCCTCGGCGGGCATACGCACCGCCTCGCTCCCCGACAGGGCCTCGGCCGCCCCGAGTTCCTCCCGGCTCGTGCGTACGCAGTCGTCGGTCCGGACGAGCAACCGCTGTGCCCGGCGGTCGAGTTCGTCCAGCGGAACGACGGCGGCCGCACCCGGTGTCGTGCGGGTCGCCGTACGGCGTATGCGCCGCACGGATGCGTACCCCGCCACGGCGACGGCGGCGACCACGGCGACCAGCGGGAGCACCAGGTCGGCGTCGGAGGTGGGGTTCCGTACGGTCCCGGTCACCGCGACCACGACCGCCGGCACCAGCACCATGGCGCACACGACCGGCACCCTCCGCACGGCGCGGTACACGGCGGCCCGGCGCGGCCGGCGTCGACGGTGGGTCGGCGTCACAGTTCGGAGCGTAGGGCCGATGGCGCCGCACCGCGAGCGGGGTGCGCCCGATGCGGCATGCCCGAACCTCCGGGAAACGCATGTGGTCCTCCGTGACGTCGGTGCCATGATCGGGAGAGAACGTCGAGGGGGCGTGATGCCGCACATCATCTCGCCGGGCGCCGTCCCGGCGGTCCCGGTCCGCCACGGCGCCGGCGCGTGCGCATGAAGCCCGCCCGGACCGCCCTCGGCCGCGACGACCTGGCGCCCCTCGCCCGCGCGGCACTCGGCCGCAGCCGTGTCCTCACCGAGGTGCGCCGGCTGCGCGGCGGCAGCAGGAAGGGCGTCTACCGCCTGGCCCTCGACGACGGCTCCACCGCGGTCGCCTATGTCTGGTCACCGGACGAGGACTACTGGGACGAGCAGGCCGCCGACCCCCGTGACCCCTTCTCGCACGCCTCGGGCCTCGGCCTGTTCAGCGCGGCGTACGAGCGCCTGGCGGCCGTGGGCGTCCGCACGCCCCGCCTGCTGCTCGCCGACCCCACCGGTACGCACCTCCCGGCCGACGCGGCGGTCGTCGAGGACGTCCCCGGCGGCAGCCTGGAGGCACTGCTGGAGCGCGACCCGTACGCGGCGGCGGCCACGCTGGCGGAGCTCGCCGGCGCGCTGGACGCGATGCGCGGCCACACCGCCCCCGCCTTCGGCAAGGTCGCCGTCGTCGACCGCGGCGGCAGCGCGTACGGCGGCTCGTGCGAGGCGGTCGTACGGGACCGCGCGCTACGGCACATCGAGGAGGCCGCGGACCGTGAGCCCCGTGTCGCGGCCGTACGGGAACGGCTCAGGGACCGCGTGCACGCGCTCGCCGCGGCCGTCCCCCCGCGCACCCGCCACTGCCTCGTCCACGGCGAACTCGGTCCGGACCACGTCCTGGTGGACGGCGAAGGCCGTCCGGTGCTGATCGACATCGAAGGCCTCATGTACTTCGACGTCGAGTGGGAGCACGTGTTCCTGGAGCTTCGCCTCGGCCCGCGCCACGCCGACCTGAAGCCCCGGGACCTGGACGGGGAGCGACTGCGGCTGTACCGGCTGGCCATGCACCTGTCGCTCGTGGCGGGGCCGCTGCGCCTTCTGGAGGGCGACTTCGAGGACCGGGGGCCGATGCGGGCGATCGCCGAGTACAACCTCCGGCGGGTGCTGGACGGTCCGGAGGACCGACCGCCGGGCATCGGCCTCCGCCGGGCCCGGCCGTCGGGTCCATGACGGCCCGCGCGGCCGTCGAGGTCGCGGGGCCGCACGGTCCGGCGTCCGCTACGAGGACCGCCTCCTGATCTTCGACCCCAGCCACACCAGCGGGTCGTACTTGCGGTCCACCGCACGTTCCTTCAGCGGGATCAGGGCGTTGTCCGTGATGTGGATGCCCTCGGGGCACACCTCCGTGCAGCACTTGGTGATGTTGCAGTAGCCGAGGCCGTGTGCGTCCTGGGCGGCGCGCTTGCGGTCCAGGCCCGTGTCGTCGGCCGCGTCGAGCGGGTGCATGTCCAGTTCGGCCATCCGCATCAGGAACCGGGGGCCCGCGAAGACCTGCTTGTTCTCCTCGTGGTCGCGCACCACATGGCAGGTGTCCTGGCACAGGAAGCACTCGATGCACTTGCGGAACTCCTGGGAGCGCTCCACGTCCTCCTGCATCATGCGGTACTCGCCCGGACCGAGGTCGGCGGGCGGCACGAAGGACGGGATCTCGCGCGCCTTGCGGTAGTTGAAGCCCACGTCCGTCACCAGGTCGCGGATCACCGGGAAGGCCCGCAGCGGCGTCACCGTGATCGTCTCGTCCCGGTCGAACACCGACATCCGCGTCATGCACATCAGCCGCGGCCGTCCGTTGATCTCCGCCGAACACGAACCGCACTTGCCGGCCTTGCAGTTCCAGCGCACGGCGAGGTCCGGTGCCTCGGTGGCCTGGAGGCGGTGGATGATGTCCAGCACCACCTCGCCGTCGTTGACCTCGACCTTGAAGTCCTCCAGGCCGCCGCCCTGCACATCGCCCCGCCACACCTTGAAACGGGCCTTGTAGCTGCTCACTCGTACAGCTCCTCTTCGGCGAGGTACTTGACCAGCTCCTCCTTCTCGAAGAGGGCGAGCAGATCGGGGCGGATGGGTTCGGTGGTCTCCGAGGCGAGGGTGATCTGGCCGCGGACCGGGTCGGTCGCCGCCAGCCCGCCGGTGGGGTCGGTGAGGGCGCACAGCAGATTGAGGCGGCGCCAGGCGCGCTCCATCGCCGGGTAGTCCTCACGCGTGTGGCCGCCGCGCGATTCGGTGCGCTCCAGAGCGGCCCGCGCCACGCACTCGCTGACCAGCAGCATGTTCCGCAGGTCCAGGGCGAGGTGCCAGCCCGGATTGAACTGCCGGTGCCCCTCGACGCCCGCCCTGCGCGCCCGCACCCGCAACTCCGCCAGCTTCTTCAACGCCTGCTGCATCTCCGACTCGCGGCGGATGATGCCCACCAGGTCGTTCATGGTCTGCTGGAGCTCCTGGTGGAGGGTGTACGGGTTCTCCGGCGGGCGGCTCCGCTCCTCGGCGTCCTCGCCGGGCACCGGTCCCTCGGCCGAGAACGGGCGCAGGGCCTCCGCCGCCGCCGTGTCCACCTGGACGTCGTCCACCGTGGGACGCGCCGCCAGCCCTGTCGCGTACCGGGCCGCGTGCAGGCCCGCGCGCCGCCCGAAGACCAGGAGGTCGGAGAGCGAGTTGCCGCCCAGCCGGTTGGAGCCGTGCATGCCGCCGGCCACCTCTCCGGCGGCGTACAGGCCCGGGACCCCGCGGGCCGCCGCCGTGTCCGAGTCGACGGCGACGCCGCCCATCACGTAGTGGCAGGTCGGGCCGACCTCCATCGCCTCGGCGGTGATGTCGACGTCGGCCAGCTCCTTGAACTGGTGGTGCATGGACGGCAGCCGGCGCCGGATGACCTCGGCGGGCATGCGGGTCGAGACGTCGAGGAAGACTCCGCCGTGCGGGGAGCCGCGCCCCGCCTTCACCTCGGCGTTGATGGCGCGTGCGACCTCGTCACGGGGGAGCAGCTCGGGTGGACGCCGGTTGTTGTCCGGGTCCTCGTACCAGCGGTCGCCCTCCTCCTCCGTCTCCGCGTACTTCTCCTTGAAGACGTCGGGGATGTAGTCGAACATGAACCGTTTGCCCTCGGAGTTCCTCAGGACTCCGCCGTCGCCGCGCACCGACTCGGTGACGAGGATCCCCTTCACCGAGGGCGGCCAGACCATGCCCGTGGGATGGAACTGCACGAACTCCATGTTCAGCAGCGGGGCCCCGGCGAGCAGCGCCAGCGCGTGCCCGTCCCCGGTGTACTCCCACGAGTTCGACGTCACCTTGAAGGACTTGCCGATGCCGCCCGTCGCGATGACGACGGCGGGCGCCTCCAGGACGAAGAAGCGGCCCGACTCGCGCTCGTACGCGAAGACGCCCGACACCCGGTCCCCGTCCTTGAGGATCCTGGTGACCGTGGACTCCTGGAAGACCTTCAGCCGGGACTCGTAGTCCCCGGTCTCCTTCTCGTCCTCCTGCTGGAGCGCCACGATCTTCTGCTGGAGGGTGCGGATGAGCTCCAGGCCCGTGCGGTCGCCGACGTGCGCGAGACGCGGGTACTCGTGGCCACCGAAGTTGCGCTGCGAGATGCGCCCGTCCTTCGTGCGGTCGAAGAGGGCGCCCCAGGTCTCCAGCTCCCAGACCCGGTCGGGTGCCTCCCGCGCGTGCAGTTCGGCCATCCGCCACTGGTTGAGGAACTTCCCGCCGCGCATGGTGTCGCGGAAGTGCACCTGCCAGTTGTCGTGCGGGTTGGCGTTGCCCATCGACGCCGCGATGCCGCCCTCCGCCATCACCGTGTGCGCCTTGCCGAACAGCGACTTGCAGATCACGGCCGTACGGGCACCCCGCTCCCGGGCCTCGATGGCGGCCCTGAGGCCGGCGCCGCCCGCGCCGACCACGATCACGTCCCACTCCTGCCGGTCGACCACGGACATCAGAAGAACCTCGGATCGTCGAAGGCGCCGGACGCCACCAGGTACACGTAGAAGTCGGCGAGCGCCACGCTGACCAGGGACGCCCACGCGAGGAGCATGTGCCGGGCGTTCAGCCGGCTGACGAACTGCCAGGCCCCGTAGCGCACCGGATGCTTGGAGAAGTGCTTGAGCTTGCCGCCGACGATGTGCCGGCAGGAGTGGCAGGACAGGGTGTAGGCCCAGATCAGCACGATGTTCACCAGGAAGACCAGGGTGCCGAGCCCCATGTGGCCCCAGCGGTAGTGCTCGTCGCGGAAGGCGAGCACGGTGTCGTACGTGAGCACACCCGCCACGAGGAGTGCCGCGTAGAAGAAGTACCGGTGGATGTTCTGCAGGATCAGCGGGAAGCGGGTCTCACCGCTGTATGTGCGATGCGGTTCCGCCACCGCGCAGGCCGGCGGCGACAGCCAGAAGCCGCGGTAGTAGGCCTTGCGGTAGTAGTAGCAGGTCAGCCGGAAGCCGAGCGGGAAGATCAGGATGATGATCGCCGGCGAGATGCCCCACCAGCTGCCGAAGAGGTCGGCGTTGGGGCCCGCGTGCATGGTCCGGCACCGCTCCGCCAGACACGGGGAGTAGAACGGCGAGACGTACGGCGCCGCGTAGTAGTCCGCATCGGCGAAGGCGCGCCAGGTCGAGTACACGACGAAGGCCAGCAGCCCGGCCGCGGTGGCGGCCGGTGCCAGCCACCAGCGGTCGGTGCGCAGATGCGGGGCGGTGATCGCGGCGCGCGTCCCGGTGCGCACGCCGCCGAGTGGATGGTCTTCCGTGCCGGGGGGTTCCGTATCAGTGGCCAACGCACCTTCTCCTCTGTCGGGGGCTCGGCTCGCCTACTCCGTCGGGACCGGGTTCCGCACCGGCTCAGGGGGCGTGCCGGTCACGGGCGCCGAGACCCTCGTCGTCGGAGTCCGTCCACAGCGTGCTGTCGTACGGGGTGTCGGGGATGGTGACGAGATCGGGCCGCCGGGTCGAGGCAGCGGTGGAGGCCGTCTCGCGCAGCAGTGCCACGCTCTCGCGCAGATGGTCGACGTCGGAGCGGACACGGCGTATGTCGAGCCCACCACCGCCGATCTGCTGCTCCAGCCGCCCCACCGACCGGCAGAGCTCGTCGAGGCAGCGCTGGACAGATGTCAGTTCGTCGTGCACGGACATGACGTGACCTCGCTTCCACGGGTCCTCGGGACCAGGGTGGCAACGCGCGTGCGCCTGCGAGTGTTGCGCGTCACACCGGCCGGTGTGAAGGGACGTGCAGTGATTGGCACCGGCGTGTCGCCGTGTACGAGTGCAAATTCGAATGGCCGGCCCGGCGGGGGCCGGAAGGGGTGCGGCCCTCCGGGGAAGGCGCGCGGCCCGGGTCCGGGGATCCGGCCGCCGTGAGTGTGTGAGCCAGTCGGGTGACCTTCCCGGCCCACGTCGTCGTGTCGCCGCACGGTCCTCAACTCCGTCCTCTTCAGTGGGCCCATAACATCTGATCAGATCCAAATACCCCAAACCGGATCATAACCCCGCTCATCGGGCGAGCGGCTCCCGGAGGTGGACGTGATGTCCCACGACGTCGTCGGACCGCGCGCGGTGCTGCGCTCGGCCGCATTCCTCACCGCGGGGGCCCTCGCGGTGTCCGTGCTCGCCGGGTGCAGCTCGGACGAGGAGAAGAGCAAGCCGGTCGCCGCGCAGGACATCGCCCCGGCTTCCCGCTCGCTGGTCTCGGACGGCGGAGTGCTGCGCTGGGCCGTCGACTCGGTACCCGCCACGCTCAACAGCTTCCAGGCGGACGCCGGCCCCGCGACCGCCCGTGTCGCCGGGGCCGTGCTGCCCTCGATGTTCCGCCTCGACGCGAACGGCCGCGCCCAGCTCAACCCGGACTTCCTGGAGTCCGCCAAGGTGGTGTCCACCGAGCCCAAGCAGGTGGTCGTCTACCGCCTCAAGCAGCAGGCCGTCTGGAGCGACGGCCGGGAGATCGGCGCCGATGACTTCGCCGCCCAGTGGCGTGCCCTCTCGGGGAAGGACAGCGCCTACTGGACCGCCCGCAACGCGGGCTACGACCGCATCGAGAAGGTCGAGCGGGGTGCGAACAACCTCGAGGTCAAGGTCACCTTCAGCAAGGCCTACGCCGACTGGAAGTCCCTGTTCTCGCCGCTGTACCCGAAGGACGTCATGGGCACCCCGGGCGGCTTCAACGACGGGGCGAGGAGGACGCTGAAGGTCACCGCCGGCCCGTTCGCCCTCCAGAAGGTCGACCAGAAGGCGGGCGAGATCACCCTCAGCCGCAATCCGCGGTGGTGGGGCAACCCCGCCAAGCTGTCCGGGATCGTGCTCGTGGCCGTCCCGCGCGACAAGCGGGCCGACGCGGTCGCCGCCGGCAAGGTCGACATCGCCGACGTCGACCCGGAGGAGGCCGGCCGGATCAAGGCCGCCGGCAGCTCCGCGCAGGGCTCCGCCGCGGACGACCAGCGCTATGTGGTGCGCAAGTCCCTCGAGCCCGCTTACACCCAGCTCGCCCTGAACGGATCCCGGGGGCCGCTCTCCGACGAGCGCGTGCGCCGGGCCGTGGCCCGCGCCATCGACCGCACCGAGCTGGCCGGACTGGTCCTCAAACCGCTCGGGCTGCCCGCCGTGCCGGTCGGCAGCCACCTCGCCCTCGCGGGGCAGGACGCGTACGCCGACAACAGCGGAGCCCTGGGGGACCAGGACACCAAGCAGGCGAAGGCGCTGCTGAGCGAGGCGGGCTGGGTGTCCGGCGGGCCCGTCAAGGAGAAGAAGACGGCGGGAACCGAGGCCAAGAAGCCGCAGACCTCGGCCGAGCCCACGAAGACGGCCGGCTCGGCGGCGCCCACCAAGACCGCCGGGGCGAGCCAGAACAAGAACGCGGACCGTCCGGCCGGGACCGCCGAGGACGACGGCAAGGGGTACCCGGGCAAGGACCCCGGGGACCACCCGAAGAAGCAGGGCGGAATGCCGGGGGCGTACGCGCCCGAAGGCACGGCCGCACCGGCAGGTGGCCCGGTCAAGACGTTCGCCAAGGACGGCAAGGCGCTGGAGCTGCGGTTCGTGCTGCCGTCCGGGGCCGGCTCCCAGAGCCTGCGGACGGTCGGCGACCGTATCGCGAGCATGCTGGAGAAGGTCGGCATCCGTGTGACGATCACCAAGGTCCCGGACGACAGCTACTTCAAGGACCACATCGCGTCCGGGGACTACGACATGGCGCTGTACTCGTGGCCCGCGTCCGCGTTCCCCGCGACCGACGCCCGGCCGATCTACGCCAAGCCGGTACCCGCGGCGGACGGCTCGCTGACCATCGAGCAGAACTACACGAGGGTGGGCACCGACCAGGTGGACCAGCTCTTCAACGAGGCGATGGTCACGCTGGACGAGTCGGACGAGCGGAGCCTGGTGCGCAAGGCGGACGCCCGCATCTGGGCCGTCGCCGGGTCGATTCCCCTCTACCAGCGCCCCCAGCTCATGGCGACCCGCGCGAACCTGGCCAACGCCGGTGCGTTCGGTTTCCAGACCCCGATCTACGAGGACATGGGCTTCCTGAAGAAGGGGGCGAAGCCGTCGGCGAGCCCCTCGTCGTGACCATGGGGGCGGGTGGTGCAGCGTGCCTGGTCGCAGGGCCTGACCTGTACCCGGCAAGCCCGGACGGCGGCCTCCCTTTACCATGGGACATGGCCGAGGCGCTGTTCAGCCCGGCAGGCCGGCGCTAACGATCGCGCAGGCCGTCCTCACACCCGGGAGTACGCCACATCATGGCCACGCGCCACGACATCCGCAACGTCGCCATCGTCGCCCACGTAGACCACGGCAAGACGACCATCGTCGACGGCATGCTGAAGCAGGCCGGTGCCTTCGCCGCTCACCAGCTCGAGCAGGTCGACGACCGCGTCATGGACTCGAACGACCTGGAGCGTGAGAAGGGCATCACGATCCTCGCCAAGAACACGGCGGTGAGTTACCACCCCAAGGACGGCGGGGACCCGATCACGATCAACATCATCGACACCCCCGGCCACGCCGACTTCGGCGGCGAGGTCGAGCGCGGTCTGTCGATGGTGGACGGAGTCGTCCTGCTCGTGGACGCCTCCGAGGGCCCGCTGCCGCAGACCCGCTTCGTGCTGCGCAAGGCGCTCCAGGCCCGGCTGCCCGTCATCCTGTGCATCAACAAGACGGACCGCCCCGACGCCCGTATCGACGAGGTCGTCAACGAGACGTACGACCTGTTCCTGGACGTGGACGCGGACGAGGACCAGATCGAGTTCCCGATCGTCTACGCCTGCGGCCGTGACGGTATCGCGTCCCTGACCAAGCCGGAGAACGGCACGGTCCCGGCCGACAGCGACAGCCTGGAGCCGTTCTTCTCCACGATCCTCGACCACATCCCGGCCCCGACGTACGAGGAGGACGCGCCGCTCCAGGCCCACGTCACCAACCTCGACGCCGACAACTTCCTCGGCCGTATCGCGCTGCTCCGCGTGGAGCAGGGCGAGCTGCGCAAGGGCCAGACCGTCGCCTGGATCAAGCGCGACGGTTCGGTCAGCAACGTCCGCATCAGCGAGCTGATGATGACCGAGGCCCTCACCCGCAAGCCCGCGGAGAAGGCCGGCCCCGGTGACATCTGCGCCGTCGCCGGTATCCCCGACATCATGATCGGCGAGACCCTCGCCGACCCGGAGAACCCCGTCGCGCTGCCGCTGATCACGGTCGACGAGCCCGCGATCTCGATGGTCATCGGTACCAACACCTCGCCGCTCGTCGGCCGGGGCGGCACCGGCAAGGGCGCCAACGTCAAGGCCACGGTCAAGGACCGCAAGGTCACCGCGCGCCAGGTCAAGGACCGCCTCGACCGCGAGCTGATCGGTAACGTCTCGCTGCGGGTCCTGGACACCGAGCGTCCGGACGCCTGGGAGGTGCAGGGCCGCGGTGAGCTGGCGCTCGCCATCCTGGTGGAGACCATGCGCCGGGAGGGCTACGAGCTGACCGTCGGCAAGCCGCAGGTCGTCACCAAGGACGTCGACGGCAAGGTCCACGAGCCCGTCGAGCGTCTGACGATCGACGTGCCCGAGGAGCACATGGGCGCGGTCACGCAGCTCATGGGCGTCCGCAAGGGCCGTATGGACAACATGTCCAACCACGGCTCCGGCTGGGTGCGCATGGAGTTCGTGGTGCCCTCACGCGGTCTGATCGGCTTCCGTACGGAGTTCCTGACCGGCACGCGCGGCACGGGTATCGCCCACTCCATCCACGAGGGCCACGAGCCCTGGTTCGGTCCCCTCCAGACCCGTAACAACGGCTCGCTGGTCGCCGACCGCTCCGGCAGCGTCACCGCCTTCGCGATGACCAACCTCCAGGAGCGCGGCACGCTCTTCATCGAGCCCGGCACCGAGGTGTACGAGGGCATGATCGTCGGCGAGAACTCCCGCTCCGACGACATGGACGTCAACATCACCAAGGAGAAGAAGCTCACCAACATCCGGTCGGCCACGTCGGACATCGCCGAGTCGATCGTGCCGCCGCGCAAGCTGTCGCTGGAGCAGTCCCTGGAGTTCTGCCGCGACGACGAGTGCGTCGAGGTGACTCCGGAGTCCGTCCGCATCCGCAAGGTCGTCCTCGACCAGCGTGACCGCGCCCGGGCCGCCAGCCGCGCCAAGCACGGCTGACGAGTTCCCCGAACGGCCGGGTCCCTCGTGGGGCCCGGCCGTCGTTTTCGGGCAGGGGATAGGGAAAACCCTGCATTCCGGTGAGGCACCTGTGTGAAGGGCTCGATGCGTCTACTCTGCTTGGCGACATGCGCCCGGTCGGCGCCGCTCGGGCTGCCGGAGTGACGAACTCGACACGGGTCCGTCCAGCGGAACGGGACGGCGTGTGCACTCTGCGTGCCGGGGTCGGGGCACGCTTCGACGCCCCTCCCGGACACTCATTCTAAAAGCAACCGGATTATGGGCCCCGACTGTCCGGAATGCGGACACCTCACACCGGTAGATGTGTAACAAGTCCGTTTCGCATGGATCTTTCGGGTAACGCTTTGTCCGGATTTTGGAAGAAGTACACGCCAGGTGTGATCGAACCGAGACCTTAGGAATGTGGTTCGGCCACGATTTCTGCCAGATAGTTAGGCGCGTAGAGCTCGGATCAATGGGTCATGCGCTGCTGGCGGCGCCGACTCACGAGCGCGGGGCACTTGACTATCCACAAAGCCGATGGCGGTGGCGTGTCATATGCCTCTCCATGTGGTGAACCATTGGACTCATGAGGAGGAACCCATGCGCGGTGCGAAGAGCGCCAAATGGGTCGCGATAGCCGCGGTTGTGGCGCTGGGCGTGACCGCCTGTGGTGGTGGCGGCGGAGACAAGGGCAGCGACAGCAAGGCCGCGATCGATCCGAACGGCAAGTTCTCGGTCGAGGTGGGCGAGCCGCAGAACCCTCTGCAGCCGGCCAACACGATGGAGTCCAACGGCAGCATCGTCATCAAGTCGCTCTTCTCGGGTCTCGTCGACTACGACGAGAGCGGCAAGATCGTCAACGTCAACGCGGAGTCCATCGACTCCAAGGACAACAAGACCTTCACCGTCAAGCTGAAGTCGGGCTGGAAGTTCCACGACGGCACCCCGGTGACGGCCGACTCCTACGTCAAGGCGTGGAACTGGGCGGCCAACCCGGCGAACAAGCAGACCAACAGCTTCTGGTTCTCCGACATCCAGGGCTACGACGACGTCGCCCCGGCCAAGGGTGCGCCGAAGGCCGACAAGCTGTCCGGTCTGAAGGTCGTCGACGACAGCACCTTCACGATCACGCTGTCGAAGCCGATCCCGTACTTCGTCTACAAGCTCGGCTACGAGGTCTTCGACCCGCTGCCGGAGTCCTTCTACAAGGACCCGAAGGCCGCGGGCGAGCACCCGATCGGCAACGGCCCCTACAAGTTCGTCAGCTGGCAGCACAAGAAGCAGATCGAAGTTGCCAAGTTCGCCGACTACAAGGGCCCGAACGCCGCGAAGAACGGCGGTGTGCTCTTCAAGAACTACACCAGCCTCGAGACGGCGTACGAGGACCTGAAGTCCGGCAACGTCGACGTCCTGCGCCAGATCGCGCCGAAGGACCTGCCCGTCTACAAGACGGACCTCGGCGACCGCGCGGTGGACAAGGCGTACTCGGCGATCCAGACCATCGCCGTCGCCTTCTACACCAAGCAGTGGAAGGACATCGACCCGAAGGTCCTCCAGGGCCTGTCGATGGCGATCGACCGCGACACCATCACGAAGACCGTGCTCCAGGGCACCCGTGAGCCCGCCACCGGCTGGGTCGCCAAGGGCGTCCTCGGCTACCAGCCGAACGCGGCCGGTGACGTCACCACGTACAACCCCGCCAAGGCCAAGGAGCTCATCCAGGCCGGCGGCGGCGTCCCGGGCAACGCCATCTCCATCCAGTACAACGCCGACGGCGGCCACAAGGAGTGGGTGGAGGCGGTCTGCAACTCCATCACCAAGGCCACCGGCGTCAAGTGCACCGGCGACTCCAAGGCCGACTTCCAGGCCGACCTGAACGCGCGTGACGCGCACCAGGTCAAGTCGCTGTACCGCTCGGGCTGGGTGCTGGACTACCCGTTCAACTCCAACTTCATCCGCGACCTGTTCGGCACCAAGTCGGACGGCAACCAGGGTGGCTTCTCCAACAAGAAGATCGACGACGAGATCGCCGCTGCCGACAGCGCGAGCTCGCTCGACGAGTCGGAGAAGAAGTACCAGGAGATCGAGAAGCAGCTGCCCGACTACATGCCGAGCATTCCGCTCTGGTACTACAAGGTCAACGCGGGCTACTCGGACAAGGTCACCGGCGTCGCGTACGCCCAGGACGGCGACCCGATCCTGACCGGCGTTCAGGTCAAGAAGTAACCGCAATCGACCGTTTGTCCCGGGGCGCGGTGGCACCGCGCCCCGGGGGACGGCAGTGGCCGGGGGGCCCTTTCCGCACGCATCGTCCTACGGTGCGCGGGGAAAGGGCCCGACGGCTGCCGCCGTGACTGACATGGAGGCACGATGGGGCGCTACGTCGCACGACGACTGCTCCAGATGATCCCGGTGTTCATCGGGACAACCTTGCTGATCTTCCTCATGGTCTACGCGCTGCCCGGTGACCCCGTACGAGGGCTGTTCGGTGACAAGGGCGGCAGCCCGCAGGTGATTGCGCAACTGAGGCATCAGTACGGTCTGGACCAGCCGATCCTGGTCCAGTACTGGCACTACATGAAGAACATGATCCTGCACGGCGACTTCGGCACGCAGATCGCCAGTGGCAGGCCCGTCACGGACGTGCTCGGTGACGCGTTCCCCGTCACCCTGCGGCTCGGTGCGCTGGCGTTCGTGATCGAGTTCGTCCTGGGCATCGCCCTCGGCATCACGGCCGGCCTGCGCGCCGGACGCGTCGCGGACAACGC
This sequence comes from Streptomyces sp. HUAS TT11, assembly GCF_051553595.1. NCBI lineage: Bacteria > Bacillati > Actinomycetota > Actinomycetes > Kitasatosporales > Streptomycetaceae > Streptomyces > Streptomyces sp. HUAS TT11. The sequence continues at coordinate 3,525,595 of NZ_CP196184.1, read as the reverse complement.
GATCCTGCTGGTCACCCTGCTGCTGATCTCGGTGCCGGTGTTCGTCCTCGGCTACATCCTCAAGGTCGTCTTCGCGTTCAACCTGAACTGGTTGCCACCGAACGTCAATGACTCGACGAACATCAATGAGTTGTTGATGCCGGCCATTGTGCTGGCGACCGCGTCACTGGCGTATGTGACCCGGCTCACCCGTACGTCGATCGCCGAGAACCTTCGCGCCGACTACATCCGCACGGCCATCGCCAAGGGTCTGCCGAAGCGCCGTGTGGTGGGTGTCCACCTCATGCGCAACTCGCTGATCCCGGTGATCACCTACCTGGGTACCGACATCGGCGCGCTGATGGGCGGCGCCGTCGTCACCGAGGGGCTGTTCAACATCCAGGGTGTGGGTGGCACCATCGCCCAGTCGATCGTGCGCCGCGAGGGCACCACGCTCGTCGGCCTGGTGACCATCCTCGTCATCGTGTACCTCCTCGCCAACCTGCTGGTCGACCTGCTCTACGCGGTCCTTGACCCGAGGATTCGCTATGCCTGACGTGACCAAGACCGACCTCAAGAACGCTGTGGCGTCCGGTCCCCAGGCGGCGCTGGACCTGCCCGAGCCCAAGCCGGAGAAGACCCGCAGCCTGTGGGGCGACGCCTGGGGGGACCTGCGCCGGAGCTGGATCTTCATCGTCTCGTCGGTGCTGATCGTCATACTCCTGCTGATCACCTTCTTCCCGGGGTGGTTCACCGGAGTCGACCCGACCTCGGGCGACCTGGCCAAGCACTTCCTGCAGAAGCCCAGGCTGGGCAACATCGGCTCGCCGGACTGGCTGGGCTACGACCAGCAGGGCCGCAGCGTCTTCGCCCGAGTCATCTACGGCACCCGGGCCTCGATCGCCGTCGGCTTCGGCACCACCATCGCGGTGACGCTCGTGGGCGGCCTGGTCGGCATGATCGCCGGTTACTTCGGCGGCATCGTCGACTCGGTCCTGTCGCGACTGACCGACGTGTTCTTCGGTATCCCGTTCCTGCTCGGCACCATGGTCGTGCTCAACTCCTTCCAGGACCGCACGACCTGGGTCGTCATCGGCGCGCTGAGCTTCTTCGGCTGGACGCAGATCGCCCGTGTGATGCGCGGTGCGGTGATCACCACCAAGCAGGCCGACTATGTGCACGCCGCCCAGGCGCTGGGCGCGAGCACCCCGCGCATCATGTTCCGGCACATCCTGCCGAACACGCTGGCTCCGGTGATCGTCGTCGCCACCATCTCGCTCGGCATCTACATCTCCGCCGAGGCGACCCTGTCGTACCTGGGCCTCGGCCTGAACGGCGTTTCGTGGGGCAACGACATCTCGGACGGCGGCAACCAGATCCGCGTGGCGCAGTGGATCATGCTCTATCCGTCAATCATGCTCATCATCACTGTGCTGGCGTTCATCATGCTCGGTGAGGCGGTCCGCAACGCCCTCGACCCGAAGATGCGCTGAGGGAGGCGTACGTGACCACCATCGAAGAAGTCGTTCCCGTTCCCTCGCCGCGCGACGGCGGGACGGACGGCACCCCACTGCTCGAAGTGCGTGACCTGCACGTCGAGTTCCACACCCGTGAGGGCGTGGTCAAGGCCGTCAACGGCGTCAACTACAGCGTGAACGCCGGTGAGACGCTCGCGGTGCTCGGTGAGTCGGGCTCCGGCAAGTCCGTCACCGCCCAGGCGATCATGGGCATCCTCGACATGCCGCCGGCGAAGATCCCCCAGGGGGAGATCCGCTTCCGCGGCCAGGACATGCTGACCATGTCCGGTGAGGACCGCCGCAAGATCCGCGGACAGCGGATCGCCATGATCTTCCAGGACGCGCTCAGCTCGCTGAACCCGGTGCTGAGCGTCGGGTACCAGCTCGGCGAGATGTTCCGGGTCCACCAGGGCCTGTCCAAGAAGGAAGCCAAGGCCAAGGCGATCGAGCTGATGGACCGGGTGAAGATCCCGGCCGCGGCCGCCCGCGTGAACGACTACCCGCACCAGTTCTCGGGCGGTATGCGTCAGCGCATCATGATCGCGATGGCTCTGGCCCTGGAGCCGGACCTGATCATCGCCGACGAGCCCACCACGGCTCTCGACGTGACGGTCCAGGCGCAGGTCATGGACCTGCTCGCGGAACTCCAGCGCGAGTACAACATGGGCCTGATCCTGATCACCCACGACCTCGGCGTCGTCGCCGACGTCGCCGACAAGATCGCGGTGATGTACGCGGGCCGGATCGTGGAGCGTGCCCCGGTCCACGAGCTGTACAAGCGTCCCGCGCACCCGTACACGCGGGGTCTGCTGGACTCGATCCCGCGCCTGGACCAGAAGGGCCAGGAGCTGTACGCGATCAAGGGTCTGCCGCCCAACCTGCTGCACGTCCCGAGCGGCTGCGCCTTCAACCCGCGCTGCCCCAAGGCCCAGGACGTGTGCCGTACCCAGGTCCCCGACCTGCTGCCGGTCACCGAGCAGGACGGCACCGAGCTGGTGGGCCGCGCCTCGGCATGCCACTTCTGGAAGGAGACGATCCATGGCTGAGCTCAGCAAGACCGACGAGCCGCAGGACGCCACGCCGAACGTCTCCGAGGTGGACGTCGTCGACGCGCGGACCGAGGAGGAAGCGGTCCACGCGATCGAGGCCCCCGTCGAGCGCGGCGAGCCGATCCTGCAGGTGCGCAACCTGAAGAAGCACTTCCCGCTCACCCAGGGGATCCTGTTCAAGCGGCAGATCGGTGCCGTCAAGGCGGTCGACGGTGTGTCCTTCGACCTGCACCAGGGCGAGACCCTGGGCATCGTGGGCGAGTCCGGCTGCGGCAAGTCCACGGTGGCCAAGCTCCTGATGAACCTGGAGCGGGCCACGGCGGGCGAGATCTTCTACAAGGGCCAGGACATCACCAAGCTGTCCGGACGCGCCCTGAAGGCCGTGCGCCGGAACATCCAGATGGTGTTCCAGGACCCGTACACCTCGCTCAACCCCCGTATGACGGTGGGCGACATCATCGGCGAGCCCTTCGACATCCACCCCGAGGTGGCGCCGAAGGGTGACCGGCGGCGCAGGGTCCAGGAACTCCTGGACGTCGTCGGCCTCAACCCCGAGTACATCAACCGCTACCCGCACCAGTTCTCCGGCGGTCAGCGCCAGCGCATCGGCATCGCCCGCGGCCTCGCGCTCAACCCGGAGATCATCATCTGCGACGAGCCGGTCTCCGCACTGGACGTGTCCGTCCAGGCTCAGGTCATCAACCTGATGGAGCGACTGCAGGACGAGTTCAACCTCTCCTACATCTTCATCGCGCACGACCTGTCGATCGTCCGGCACATCTCGGACCGTGTGGGCGTGATGTACCTCGGCAAGATCGCCGAGATCGGCTCGGACGAGCAGATCTACGAGCACCCGACGCACCCCTACACACAGGCGCTGCTCTCGGCGGTTCCCGTGCCGGACCCGGAGGCCCGCGAGGACCGCGACCGGATCATCCTCACCGGTGACGTGCCGTCGCCGGCCAACCCGCCGTCCGGTTGCAGCTTCCGCACCCGCTGCTGGAAGGCTCAGGAGAGGTGCGCCTCGGAGGCTCCGCTCCTGGCGATTCCCGAGCGTTTCAAGGGAGCAGCGGACTCGCCGGCGGCCCACGAGTCGGCCTGTCACTTCGCCGAGGAGAAGGACGTCGTCCACGCCGCCTGATCCCTGGTCGACCACGGTTCCCGGCACACCTCGTCCGAGGTGTGCCGGGAACCGGCGTTCCGGGGCCCGTACGACATCGTCGGGCCCCGGCGAAACGCCGGCGGGGCGTGTCTACGCGGTCACGCCCGCCCGCGCCCAGTGGCAGGCGACCTGGGCCCCCGCCCCGCCGTCCAGCACCTCCAGATCCGTGGTGCGGCACGCGTCCGCGACGCCGGCCGCCTCCGCCTCCCCGCCCGCCAGAATCTGGCAGCGGGCGTGGAAGCGGCAGCCGGACGGGATGCGGGCCGGGTCCGGGGGCTCGCCGGTCAGGACCACCGGGGCGCCCGGTGCCTCCGGGAGCACCGACAGCAGAGCCTGGGTGTAGGGGTGACGGGGGGCTGTGAGCACCTGCTCCACGTCGCCCGTCTCCACGATGCGGCCCAGGTACATGACCGCGACCCGGTCGGCGATGTTCCAGGCGAGACCCAGGTCGTGGGTCACGACCAGCGCGGACAGGCCCAGTTCGGCCCGCAGCCGCAGCAGCAGCGCGAGGATCTCACCGCGCACCGAGGCGTCCAGCGAGGCCACCGGCTCGTCGGCGACGATGAGTTCGGGCTCGAGGACCATCGCGCCCGCGATGACGACCCGCTGACGCTGGCCGCCGGAGAGCTCGTGCGGGTAGCGCAGGAAGAACCGCTCGGGCGGCCGGAGCCCGGCCCGGTTCAGCGCCTCGGTGACGGCGGCCCGCTCGTCACCGCCGTGACCGTGGATGCGCAGCCCCTCGGCCACCGCGTCATAGACCGTGTGCCGAGGGTTCAGCGAGCCGCTCGGGTCCTGGAGCACCAGCTGGACCCGCTTCCGGTACGCCTTCAGGGCACGGGAGGAGTAGTCGAGCGGGGTTCCGTCGAACGTGACGCGTCCCGCGGTCGGGGGGACGAGGCCGAGCAGAGAACGGGCCAGCGTCGTCTTGCCGCACCCCGACTCGCCGACCAGCGCCACGATCTCGCCGGGCCGGATGTGCAGGTCCACGCCGTCCACCGCCCGGGCGGGCGGCGTGCCGTGCCGGCCGGGAAAGGTGACGTGCAGGCCCTCGACACTGATCAGTGGGGCGGTCGTCATGAGGTGCTGCTCCTCACGTCTGCTTCCTCCTCGGTCACCGCGACGCCCGGCGCCACGTGTACGCAGGCCGCCCGCCGCCGCTCTCCCGCCTCCCGCAGGGCCTGGTCCTGAGTGGCGCAGACGTCCAGCACGACCGGACAGCGGGGATGGAAGGCGCATCCGGGCGACAGCGCCGCCGGGTCCGGCGGATCGCCCGGCAGCCCGCGGGGCGCGAACCGCGACGCCGGGTCGCCGATCCTCGGGAACGCCTCCGACAGCGCCCTGCCGTAGGGGTGGCGGGCGTCGTCGTAGACCTGCCGTGCGGGCCCCTCCTCGACCACCCGGCCCGCGTACATCACGGCCAGGCGGTCGCAGGTGTCGGCGAGTACCGCGAGATCGTGGCTGATCATGATGAGGCCCAGGTCCTGATCGCTGACCAGACGCTCGATCAGACGGAGGATCTGGGCCTGGATCATCACGTCCAGCGCGGTGGTCGGCTCGTCGGCGACGATCAGGCGCGGGTCGCAGGCCAGCGCCATGGCGATCATCACGCGCTGCCGCTGACCGCCGGAGAGCTCGTGCGGGTAGGCGTTCGCACGCGCTGCGGGCAGGCCCACGTGCTCCAGGAGCTCGCCGGTCTTCCTCTTCGCGCCCGCAGCGGTCGCCTTGCGGTGCAGCAGGATGGGCTCGGCGATCTGGTCGCCGATGCGATGGACGGCGTTCAGTGAGTGCATCGCACCCTGGAACACGATGGAGGCGCCGGCCCAGCGCACCGCGCGCAGCCGGCCCCACTTCATCGTGAGCACGTCCTCGCCGTCGAGCAGGATCTCGCCGCCGGTCCGCGTCCCCGGCGGCAGCAGCCGCAGCAGCGCGAGCGCCAGCGTGGACTTGCCGCAACCCGACTCGCCCGCGACACCGAGCTTCTCGCCCGCGGCGAGGGAGAGGTCGACGCCCCGTACGGCGGCCGCGCCGCCCGGGTAGGTCACCTCGAGGTTCCTGACATCGAGCAGACTCAACGGGACACCCCCAGCCTGGGGTTGAGGACGGACTCGACCGCACGCCCGCACAGCGTGAACGCCAGGGCGACGATCGCGATGGCGATGCCCGGCGGCACGAGATACCACCAGTCGCCCGAGCTGACCGCCCCCGCCTCCCTCGCGTCCTGCAGCAGCCCGCCCCACGAGACGATCGTGGGGTCACCGAGTCCGAGGAACGCGAGTGTCGCCTCGGCGAGGATCGCGGTCGAGATGATCAGCGTCGTCTGGGCGAGCACCAGCGGCATGACGTTGGGCGCCACATGGCGCGACATGATGTGCCAGTGGCCGCCGCCCAGCGCCTTCGCGCGCTCGATGTACGGCCGTGACTCCACCGCCAGCGTCTGCGCCCGCACCAGTCTCGCGGTCGTGGGCCACGTCGTGACCCCGATCGCCAGGATGATCGTGCCCAGCGAGCGCGACATCACGGTGGCGAGCGCGATGGCGAGCACCAGTGTCGGCATCACCAGGAACCAGTCCGTGATCCGCATGATCACGGTGGCGTACCAGCCGCGGAAGTGCCCGGCGGTGACACCGATGAGCGCCCCGATGGCCACCGACAGAACGGCCGCGAGCAGCCCGACGAGCAGTGAGACGCGCGACCCCCAGACGACCAGACCGAGCAGGTTGCGCCCGAACTGGTCCGTGCCGAGGGGGAAATGGAGGCTCGGACTCTCCAGCGGCTCACCGGGTGCGTCCGTCACGCTCTGCACGTCGGAGCCGACCGTCAGCGGCGCGGTCAGGGCGACCAACGCGAACAGCACGAGTGCGGCGAGCCCGAAGAGGCCCGCGCGATGGGTGCGGTACTCCCGCCAGAAGCGGGCGGCAGCGGCGCGGCGCCGCTGCCGGGCGAGGGCGCGGGGGGCGGAGGTCGTGGCGGTTTCGGCGGTCATCGGCCCACCCTGGGGTCGAGCAGCGGATAGAGCAGGTCGGCGAGGGTGTTCATCACGATCACCGCGGCCGCGAAGACGAAGAACAGGCCCTGCACGAGCGGCAGGTCGGGCACGCTCAGCGCCTGGTAGAACAGCCCGCCGAGACCCGGCCAGGAGAAGACGGTCTCCACCAGGATGACGCCGGCGACGGTTCGGCCCAGATTGACGAAGACCAGTGTCACGGTGGGCAGCAGCGCGTTCGGGACGGCGTGCCGGCGCCGTACGAGATCGTCCCTGAGGCCCTTGGCGCGCGCGGTCGTCAGATAGTCGCTGCCCATTTCGTCGAGCAGCGCCGAGCGGGTGACGAGCAGCGTCTGCCCGTACTCCACCGCCACCAGGGTGACGACCGGCAGGACGAGGTGGTGGGCGACGTCCAGGACGTAGGCGAAGCCCTCCTCGCCGCCCGATTCCATGCCACCGGTCGGGAACAGCCCCGGGACAGGGCCCACCCCGACCGACAGCACGATGATCAGGAGCAGTCCCAGCCAGAACGACGGGATCGAGTAGAGGGTCAGGGCCAGACCGGTGTGGAGACGGTCGCCCGGTCCGCCGTGCCGCCACGCCGAGCGGGTGCCGAGGTACACACCGAGTGCCGTGTACAGGACGAAGGCCGTTCCGGTGAGCAGCAGGGTGTTGGGCAGGGCTTCGGTGATCTTGTCGAGGACGGGCGCCCGGAACTGGTACGAGGTCCCGAGATCGCCGGTCAGCGCCTTGCCGCAGTAGTCCGTGAACTGCTGCCACAGCGGCAGGTCGAGCCCGAACTCCCGGCGGTAGGCGGCGATCTGCTGGGCCGAGACCGGGCGTCCTCCGGTCATGAACTTCACCGGGTCGCCGGGGATCAGCCGGAAGAGGAAGAAGCTGGTGACGAGGACGGCGAGCAGGGAGACGGCGGCGCCGGTCAGCTTGCCCGCCACATAACGCAGATACGCGGTGGTGGTACGCGCGCGTGGCCCGCGGCCCGCCGCGGACCCGGTGTCTCCCGGGTCTGCGGCGGGCCCCTCGACCAGCGCGGGTGTCGCTTCAGCGGTCATGAGCACTCACTCGGTCGGTGGCCGGCCGGACTATTCGCGGTCTTCGGCGGTGACCCGGCGGCGCATCGCAAAGACCACCGCGAGGCCGACGAGGACGACGACGCCCGCGACGATTCCGATGATGACGCCCGAGGACGTGGAATCGCCCGAGGAGTCACCGGAGTTCGCCGGAACGGCTGACCACCAGCTCCAGTAGCCGTCCTGGCCGTAGATGTTGCCTGCCGCGGACGGCATGGTCGTGATCGACTTGATCTGGTCCGTGCGGTAGGCCTCGACCGCGTTCGGGTAGGCCATGACGTTCATGTACCCCAGGTCGTACAGCCGCGACTCCAGCTGCTTCACGAGGTCCGCCCGTTTGGCCGGGTCGTACTCCGCGAGCTGCCGGGCGTAGAGGTCGTCGTACTTCTTGTCGCAGATGAAGTTGTCGGTGGCGCCGGTGTCCTTGGGAGTCGCCGGGAGCGCACCACAGGTGTGGATGGAGAGCACGAAGTCGGGGTCGGGATTGACCGACCAGCCGTCGAACGCGAGGTCGTAGGTGCCCGCGAGCCAGGGATCGGTCACGTTGTCCAGGCAGTTGAGCGTGACGCCGATGCCGAGCTTGCCCCACCATTCCTGGAGGTACTTGCCGACCGCCTTGTCGTTGGGGTCGGTGGCATGGCACAGGACGCGGTAGTTCAGCGGCTTGCCGTTCTTGCCGACGCGCTTGCCGTCGGCGTTCTTCTTGTAGCCCGCCTGATCGAGGAGCCTGCCCGCCTCGGCGGGATCGTAGGCGAGCTCCTGGCCGGCCGTCGGCTGCCAGAAGTACGTCGAGAAGCGCGGCGGGATGTAGCCCTTGCCCTCGACGGCATGGCCCTGGAACACCTTGTCGATCACGGCCTTGCGGTCGACCGCCATGAACAGCGCATGGCGTACCCGCTCGTCCAGCAGGGACGGGTCGCCGTCACCGAACTTGCTGCCGTCCTTCGCCTGTGCGCCCGGATTGGTGGCGATGGCGTAGAAGCGGCGGCCCGGACCCTCGTTGACGTGGATGTTCTTGTCACCCTTGAGGGAGGCCGCCTGGGCGGGCGTCAACGAGGGCGAACCGGCGACGAAGGAGACCTCGCCCTTGCGCAGGGCGGCCACCGCCGCGTCCTGGTCCTTGTAGTACCGGAAGACGAGCTCGTCGAACTTGGGTGCCCCGCGCCAGAAGCTCTTGTTGGGCTTCAGACGCACATAGCTGTCGGGCTTGTAGTCGGTGAGCACGAACGGCCCGTCGCCGACGATGGGAAAGCTCTTGTCGTTGTTGAACTTCGAGAAGTCCTTGACGCTCTCCCAGACGTGCTTGGGCACGATCGGCACGTCGAGCGCGGTCATCGTGGCCTGCGGCTTCTTCAGCTCGACGACCAGCTTGGTGGCGCTGGGCGCCGTCACCTTCTCGAAGTTGGTGACGAAGCTTCCGTTGGCGGTGGCGGCGCCCTCGTCGGACATCATCTTGTTGAACGTCCAGGCCGCGTCCTCGGCGGTGACCTGCTTCCCGTCCGACCACTTGGAGTTGGACCGGATGGTGTACGTCCAGGTCAACTTGTCCGGCGACGACTCCCACTTGGTGGCCAGACCGGGGATGACGTGGGCGTCCTTGGGGTCGTAGTTGGTCAGGTACTCGTACGTCAGCCGGTGGATGCTGGTACTGACCAGACGGCTCGCGAGGAACGGACTGAGTGAGTCGACGCTCTGGGCGACCGCCACGGTCAGGACCGTCTTGTCCTTCGCCACGGCCTGCTGGGGGGCGGGGGCGAGCGATGTCGCGACGGCGGCCGAGAGTGTCAGGGCGGCGGCCAGGAACCGATAGGTACGGGGTGATCTGTCAGGGCGTCGGCGCCCGGTGCCGTGCTCGTTGTGCGTGCTCATGGTCGTGACCTCGCGTCATGTGGTGCACGGGTACAGCTCGTTGGACTGGTCCGATCGGGTCGGATCGGGGGGTGGAGGCGGCAGAGTGAAGCCGTGTCTATCAGGGGCGGTCTGCGCGCGTCAACGGCACGTGAATAGCGCGTGGCCTGCGGAAATGCCGTGTTGACGGCCCGCCGGGAGTCATTGGTTTATACCTGTGATGCTCCCCTGGTGGGAGCCTGGCGAAACGATCGTGCGGACCGCCCGGCGCAGTTGCCGGGACAGCGGGCGCGCGGATCGGCCGAGCCGCGGACCCGGCCTCGGAGGGCAGTCCGGCGGAGTGCTACCGACCGCCGGGCCGTGCGACGGTGATGATCTCGGGACTGGTCGGGGTGAGGGGACCCCGCTCCCAGTCCCCGTACTGCTCGAGCACGATGAGCCCGGCCCCGCTCAGGAATCGGGACAGGGTGCCCTGCTCGAGGAAGCGCAGCGTGCCCCGGCTGACCCGCGGGCCTCTCCACGCGCTGCCGTCGAAGGTCGAGGTGTACGTCACCCGGTCTCCGCGCACCGGTGTCTCCACGTCGTGCCGGACGCGTACGACACCCCTGTCGCCGAACGCCGCCTCCTGGACGTGGTCCGAGGTCCACGACTCCCAGGCGCGGGCCCCGGGGTTGCGGGTCTCGAAGGCGAACCGCCCGTCAGGGGTGAGGGCTTCGCGCACCCCGTCGAGGCAACTCTCCAACTCCCCGTCGGCGACGAGCTCCTGGAAGGCGTGTCCGGTCATCACCACCAGATCGAAGGCGTTCCGCCACCGGTGCGAGCGGAAGTCGCCGAGCACCCAGTCGACTTCGGAGACCCGCCGGCGTGCCTGGACGAGCATCGCGGCGGCGGGATCGAGCCCGCACAGCTGTCCGTCGTGCCCGTTCTCCCGGGCCCGCGCGAGCAGGGTGCCGGTCCCGCAGCCGACGTCCAGAACGCGCCGCGCGGACATCACAAGTCCCAGGTAGAAGTCATGACTTGGGCCCCACGGATGGAGGGCGTCGTACAGTCCGGCGAGGGCGGCATCGGAGAACGCGCGGTCGGCCATTCTGACAGCTTCTCAGGTACGGCCCGGGTTCGGGCGTACTGTACGCGATCTTTATCGAGCGTGGGCACTTGTTCGTTCGCGGTGTCAACCAGGCGCACACATGCTTCCGGTTCCCCGGGCCCGGCGGACGGGGTGGCGGACGGCGAGCCCTGGCGCGGCCCGCGGGTACGTCTCCCGGGCAACCGGCGGTTCGGCACCGATGTGCCGCGCTCGCCGGCGCGGTCCCCGGGGGGACTGGCACGGCGGGCCGGGGTGCGGTGACACCGACACGTCGGGGTCGCCCAGGTGTCCACCGGGGCGTGCCTGCCATCCGGATGACGTCCGGTCCTCAGGGGTGGCGTGCAGGAGTGATATGTCGGCTGAATGCTGATATGGACCGATGACGGGCAGCGCTGCGGCGCTGGAGGTACGGCCCACTCCGAGGAGGCACCCCATGCGTGGAACCAGGCACGCGCTGTGGGCGGCGTGTGCGGCCGTTGCGGTCCTCCCGGCGGCCGGCTGCGGGGGCGGCGGGAGCGGCGCCGGTGGCCCCGGGGTGTTCAGCGCCTCCTGGGGGGATCCGCAGAACCCGCTGGAGCCCGCCAACACCAACGAGGTCCAGGGCGGCAAGGTCCTCGACATGCTCTTCCGCGGGCTGATGCGCTACAACCCGAGGACCGGGGCGGCCGAGAACATGCTCGCGGAACGGATCGCGACCTCGGACTCGCAGAACTTCACCATCACCGTCAAGGACGGCTGGACGTTCAGCAACGGGGAGCCCGTCACGGCCAGGTCCTTCGTGGATGCCTGGAACTACGGCGCCGATCTGAAGAACAACCAGAAGAACGCCTATTTCTTCGGATACATCGAGGGGTACGACAAGGTGCACCCGGAGACCGGCACCCCCACGGCCGGCACCCTCTCCGGACTCAAGGTGACCGGCCCGCGCACCTTCACGGTCAGACTCAACCAGAAGTTCTCCACATTCCCGGACACTCTGGGCTACGCGGCCTTCGCCCCGCTGCCCAGGGCGTTCTTCGACGACCATGCGGCCTGGGTGAAGAGACCGGTCGGCAACGGCCCGTATCTGATCAAGTCCTACACCAGGGGCTTCATGATGTCGCTCAGGAAGTGGAACGGATACCCCGGCCGCGACAAGGCGCAGAACAACGGGGTGGACCTGCAGGTCTACACCGACAGCAACACCGCCTACACGGACCTGCTGGCCGGGAACCTCGACCTCGTCGACGACGTGCCCGCCCCGCAGCTGAAGTTCATCAGAAACGATCTGGACGGCCGGTACATCAACGCCCCGGCCGGCATCATCCAGACCCTCGCCTTCCCGTACTACGACCCCCGGTGGAACAAGCCCCGGACGGCGAAGGTCCGTACGGGGCTGTCCATGGCGATCAACCGGGACCAGATCACGGACACGATCTTCCAGAAGACCCGCACACCCGCCACCGACTGGACCTCCCCGGTGCTCGGTGCGGAAGGCGGCTTCCAGGACGGACTGTGCGGTGACGCCTGCCGGTACGACCCGGTCCGGGCCAGGAAGCTGGTCCGGGAGGGCGGCGGGCTGCCCGGGGGCCAAGTCAAGATCACCTACAACGCGGACAGCGGCTCGCACAAGGAGTGGGTGGACGCCGTGTGCAACTCCATCAACAACGCCCTCGGCAACGACAAGGCCTGTGTCGGCAACCCGGTCGGTACCTTCGCCGACTTCCGCAACCAGATCGGCCGGCACAGGATGCCGGGGCCGTTCCGGGCGGGCTGGCAGATGGACTACCCGCTGATCCAGAACTTCCTGCAGCCGCTGTACTACACCAACGCCTCCTCCAACGACGGCGCGTGGTCGAACAAGGACTTCGACAAGCTCGTCGACCGGGCGAACGCGGAGGGCGACCGGGCCGCGGCCGTGAAGCTGTTCCAGCAGGCCGAGGGGGTCGTACGGGACAACATGGCCGCCATCCCGCTCTGGTACCAGAACGGCAGCGCGGGCTATTCGCCGCGCCTGTCCCATGTGGCGCTCAACCCGTTCAGCGTGCCCGTCTACAACGAGATCAAGGTCGGCTGAGCCACGCGGCTGCCCGCTACCTCCGGAGGCCCCCATGGGACGGTACGTCGTCCGGCGTCTGCTGCAGATGATTCCGGTCTTCGTCGGCGCCACACTGCTGATCTTCCTGATGGTGAACGTGATGGGAGACCCCATCGCGGGCCTGTGCGGCGAGCGCCAGTGCGACCCCGCCACGGCGGCCCGGCTGCGGCACGAGTTCGGTCTCGACAGACCCGTGTGGCAGCAATACGCGACCTACATGGGGAACGTGTTCACCGGTGACTTCGGCACGGCCTTCAACGGGCAGCGGGTCACCGAGCTCATGGCGACCGCCTTCCCCGTCACCATCCGGCTCACCGTCGTGGCGATCCTCTTCGAGATCGTCGTCGGGATCGTGCTCGGGGTGGTCACCGGGCTGCGCCGCGGGCGGCCCGTCGACACGACGGTGCTGCTGCTGACGCTCGTCGTGATCTCGGTGCCGACGTTCGTCACCGGTCTGCTGCTCCAGTTGCTGCTGGGCGTCACATGGGGCTGGATCCGGCCCTCCGTCTCCCCGCAGGCCGCCTTCGGCGAGCTGATCGTGCCCGGTCTGGTGCTGGCGTCCGTCTCCCTCGCCTACGTCACCCGGCTGACCCGGACCTCCATCGCCGAGAACAAGCGCTCCGACTACGTCCGTACGGCCGTGGCCAAGGGGCTGCCGCGCCATCGGGTGATCACCCGGCATCTGCTGCGCAACTCGCTCATCCCCGTCGTCACCTTCATCGGAACCGACATCGGCGCCCTCATGGGCGGCGCCATCGTCACCGAGCGGATCTTCAACATCCACGGGGTGGGCTACCAGCTCTACCAGGGGATCCTCCGGCAGAACACACAGACGGTGGTCGGCTTCGTGACCGTCCTCGTGCTCGTCTTCCTGATCGCCAATCTGCTCGTCGACCTCCTGTACGCCGTACTCGACCCGAGGATCCGCTATGCCTGAACAGTCCCACGAGCCCGAGGGAGCCATCGCCGGGACCGGTATGGGCGGCGGGATGGACCTCGCCACGAGCGAGGCGACCACCTTGGAGAAGACACCGGGAGGTCCCCGGGGCACAGGCCCGGCGGCCAAGCCGCGCAGCCTGTGGTCCGACGCCTGGCGCGACCTGCGCCGCAATCCGGTCTTCATCGCCTCGGCCCTGGTGATCCTCTTTCTCTTCGTCATCTCGATCCGGCCGTCCCTGGTCACCTCGGGCAACCCGCTCCAGTGCGAACTCGCCCGCTCCCAGGAGGGCGCCCGGTCCGGGCACCCGTTCGGCTTCGACGGGCAGGGGTGCGACGTCTACACCCGCACCGTGTACGGCGCCCGCGCGTCGGTCACCGTCGGGGTCTGCGCCACGCTCGGCGTGGCGCTGCTGGGCTCCGTCCTGGGCGGGCTCGCCGGCTTCTTCGGCGGCGCATGGGACGCGATCCTGTCCCGGACCACCGACGTCTTCTTCGCCATCCCGGTCGTCCTCGGCGGTCTGGTCCTCCTCTCCGTGGTGACCAGCAACACGGTCTGGCCGGTCGTCGGGTTCATGGTGCTGCTCGGCTGGCCGCAGATCTCCCGCATCGCCCGCGGTTCGGTCATCACCGCCAAGCAGAACGACTACGTCCAGGCGGCGCGCGCCCTCGGCGCCTCCAACTCCCGCATCCTCCTGCGCCACATCGCGCCCAACGCGGTCGCGCCCGTGATCGTCGTGGCGACCATCGCGCTCGGCACCTACATCGCGCTCGAGGCGACCTTGTCGTACCTGGGCGTCGGACTGAAACCGCCGAGCGTGTCGTGGGGGATCGACATCTCCGCCGCCTCGCCCTACATCCGCAACGCCCCGCACGCGCTGCTGTGGCCGTCCGGGGCCCTCGCCGTCACCGTGCTCGCCTTCATCATGCTCGGCGACGCCGTGCGCGACGCCCTCGACCCGAAGCTGAGGTGAGCGTCGTGCTGCTCGAAGTGCGCGATCTGCACGTGGAGTTCCGGACCAGGGACGGGATCGCCAAGGCGGTCAACGGCGTCAGCTACGCCGTGGACGCCGGCGAGACGCTGGCCGTGCTCGGCGAGTCAGGCTCTGGGAAGTCCGTCACCGCACAGGCCGTCATGGGCATCCTCGACTCCCCGCCGGGCCGGATCACCGGCGGCGAGGTCCTCTTCCAGGGGCAGGATCTGCTCACCCTGAGGGAGGACGAGCGGCGCAGGATCCGCGGCGCCCGGATGGCCATGATCTTCCAGGATGCGCTGTCCGCCCTCAACCCCGTGCTCACCGTGGGCGCCCAGCTCGGCGAGATGTTCGTCGTGCACCGGGGGATGTCGGCGAAGGACGCCCGGGCCAGGGCCGTGGAGCTGATGGACCGGGTGCGGATCCCGGCCGCCGCGCAGCGTGTGCGCGACTACCCCCACCAGTTCTCCGGCGGTATGCGCCAGCGCATCATGATCGCCATGGCGCTGGCGCTGGAGCCCGCGCTGATCATCGCCGACGAGCCCACCACCGCCCTGGACGTCACCGTTCAGGCCCAGGTCATGGATCTGCTCGCCGAGTTGCAGCGCGAGTACCGCATGGGTCTGATCCTCATCACCCACGACCTCGGTGTCGTCGCGGACGTCGCCGACCGGATCGCCGTCATGTACGCGGGCCGGATCGTGGAGTCGGCTCCCGTGCACGACATCTACAAGGCCCCGGCCCACCCCTATACCCGGGGACTGCTCGACTCCATCCCGAGGCTCGACCAGAAGGGCGGACAGCTCTACGCGATCAAGGGCCTGCCGCCGAACCTGATGGCCGTCCCGCCCGGCTGCGCCTTCAACCCCCGCTGCCCCATGGCCCAGGACGTGTGCCGCACCGATGTGCCGCCGCTCTACGAGGTGGCCGGCGACCACGGGGGCGAGCGGGTCAGCGCCTGCCACTTCTGGAGGGAGTGCCTGCATGACCGGTCCTGAGCCGATCCTCGAGGTGAGCGGGCTGCTGAAGCACTACCCGCTCACCCGCGGAATCCTGTTCAAGAAGCAGGTGGGGGCCGTCAAGGCGGTCGACGGGGTCGACTTCGCTCTCGGCGGGGGAGAGACCCTGGGCATCGTCGGCGAGTCCGGCTGCGGGAAGTCGACGCTCGCGAGGCTGCTGGTCAACCTGGAGCCGCCGACCGCCGGTTCGATCCGGTACAGGGGCGAGGAGATCACCAGGCTGTCCGGGCGGGCCCTGAAGGCCGTGCGGCGCAACATCCAGATGGTCTTCCAGGACCCGTACACCTCCCTCAACCCCCGGATGACCGTGGGGGACATCATCGGGGAGCCGTACGAGATCCACCCCGAGGCCGCACCCAAGGGGGACCGGCGTCGGCGGGTGCGGGAACTGCTCGACGTGGTGGGGCTCAATCCCGAGTACATCAACCGCTACCCGCACCAGTTCTCCGGCGGCCAGCGCCAGCGCATCGGCATCGCGCGAGGGCTGGCGCTGCGTCCGGAGATCATCGTCGCCGACGAGCCGGTCTCCGCGCTCGACGTGTCCGTACAGGCGCAGGTGATCAACCTGCTGGCGACGCTCCAGGCCGAGTTCGGGCTGTCGTACGTCTTCATCGCGCACGACCTGTCGATCGTGCGGCACATCTCCGACCGGGTCGGGGTGATGTATCTCGGGCGGATCGTGGAGACCGGCAGCGACGCGGAGATCTACGACCATCCGACGCACCCCTACACACAGGCCCTGCTGTCCGCCGTCCCGGTGCCCGACCCCGGGGCACGGGAGCACCGGGAGCGGATCATCCTGAGCGGTGACGTGCCGTCCCCGACGGACATCCCCTCAGGCTGCCGCTTCCGCACCCGCTGCTGGAAGGCCCGGGAGCGCTGCACGCTGGAGGTGCCGGCGCTCGCGGTCCCCGAGGCGTTCCGGGTGACGCCGGGGCCGGCCGCACACGACTCGGCGTGCCACTTCGCGGAGGAGAAGCGGGTGGTACCGCCCGAGGGACCGGAGCCATCCGGGAACGAGGCACACGTGGAGCCAGCATAAGTGGGCAAATGCGCACAAAAGTCGTTAACAAGCAGGCAACTTCATCGACGTCGTTCCGATATACGGACACAGGACAGTGAACGACGTACGGCCGTGCGGGTGCCGTCAACGGGCCGGGGTGTACATGTCACCCCGGCCCGTTCTGCGGCGGCCGGTCCCTGCGCGCCGGGCCGGCGCCGCTGAACTGGCGCCGGTGGTTTCGCGTCGCGATGTCCGGTCAGCGGTCCCCGTGCTCCCGGGCGTTCCCGTCGTCCGGCACGAGTCCCAGTGCGCGGCGCAGGAAGTCCAGTTGGAGCAGCAGCAGGTTCTCGGCGACCGTCTCCTGCGGGGTCATGTGGGTCACCCCGGACAGCGGCAGCACCTCGTGCGGGCGGCCCGCGGCCAGCAGGGCGGAGGACAGTCGCAGGGAGTGGGCCACCACCACGTTGTCGTCCGCCAGACCATGGATGATCATCATCGGGCGCACCGGCTCCGCGGCGTCCACCAGTCCCGCGTCGTCGATCAGGGAGTTGCGGCGGTAGACCTCGGGCTGCCGCGCCGGGTGTCCCAGATAGCGCTCCTGGTAGTGGGTGTCGTACAGCCGCAGATCGGTGACCGGCGCGCCGACCACCGCCGCGTGGAACACATCGGGTCGGCGCAGGGCCGCGAGCGCCGCCAGATAGCCGCCGAAGGACCAGCCGCGGATCGCGACCCGGTTCAGATCGAGGGGGAAGTCGCCGGCGAGGGCGTGCAGCGCGTCGACCTGGTCCTCGAGCACGGTCGCCGCCAGCTCTTCGTGCACCGACTTCTCCCAGGCGGGGGAGTGGCCCGGGGTGCCCCGCCCGTCCGCCACGATCACCGCGAAGCCCTGGTCGGCGAACCACTGCGAGGTGAGGTGCGGATTGTGTGCGGCGACGACGCGCTGCCCGTGCGGGCCCCCGTACGGGTCCAGGAGGACCGGGAGGGGGGTGTCACCGGAGTAGTCCGTAGGCATAAGCACGGCGCATGGGATTCGGCGTGCGCCCCCCTGCGTGAGCGTCACGCGCGGGGACAGACCGGGATGTTCCGCATGCGACGTCAGGATCGCCGCCCTCTTGCCGTCGTGCAGCACCTGCGCCTGGGCGCCCGCACGGTCGAGCATCGAGGAGACGAGCACGGTCACGCCGCCCGACCGCACCGCCGTGTGCACACCGGGCTCCTGCGAGACGCGTTCCATGCCGAGCTCGTTGACCCGGTACACATGGATCTCGCCGATCTCCGGATCGGCCGCCGCCTCGCCGGCCGACGCAGCCACCAGCACGTCGTCGGCGGTCACGTCGAGCACGGCCCGAACATGCAACTGGCCTCCCGTGAGCGGTCGTTCGCCGACCGTCAGCACCCGGGCGCCGCCTTCGTCGGCGATGCGCACCAGCTGTCCCGAGGGGCTCCAGCACGGGACGCCGGGGAACAGTTCCAGCCAATGTGGATCTTCATCCGCGTGCACCATCCGGGTCGCCCCGGTGTCCGGGTCGACCGCCAGGAACACCTGGCTGTGCTGGTCCCGCGCCTGCACCAGGATCAGCGGTGCACCGGCCGCTGACCAGTGCACTCGCGCCAGATACGGGTAGCCCGCCCGGTCCCAGACGACCTCCGTGCGTGCTCCGTCGAGGCCCACGACGAACAGGCGCACGTCGGCGTTGTCGGTGCCCGCAGCCGGATACGCGACCCGTTGCGGCTCCCGCTCCGGATGGGCCGGATCGGAGATCCACCACCGGCGCACCGGTGTGTCGTCCGCGCGCGCGACGAGCAGCCGATCGGACGCGGGCGACCACCAAAAGCCCCGTGAACGCCCCATCTCCTCGGCCGCGATGAACTCGGCCAGTCCGTAGGTGACCGACTCCGACTCCGGCTCGGCCAGCGCCCGGTCGCCCTCGCCCTCGGCGCCGACGACGCGCAGGGCGCCCCGGGCGACGTATGCGACGTGCCTCCCGTCGGGTGCCGGACGCGGGTCGACCACCGGTCCGGGCACGGACAGTTCGCGGGCCGTGCCGGCCCGGAGTTCCGCCGTGAAAAGCCGCCCTGACAAGGCGAAAGACGCCAACTCGACGGCGTTGTCGGTGGCGTAGTCGACGACGCCGGCACCACCCTCGCGGCTGCGCTCCCGGCGGGCTCGCTCCTCTGGCGGCAACTCCTCCTCGGCGCCCCTGAGGAGCGCGCCGGGATCGGCTGCCGGGCGTTCCGTGCCGCTCGCGAGGTCGAGGACCCACAGCTGGTGCGTGCGGTCCGTGCCGGACGCGGAGCGCAGGAACACGACGCGGGAACCGTCGGGTGCGACGGTGAAAGCACGCGGCGCGCCGAGCGTGAACCGCTGGGTCCGCGCGTGCCGTCGGGGGAAGGAAGCAGGCTCGGTCGTCATGCCCCGACCATATTGGCCATGCGCCCCCTTGTGCGGCCGTGCGCCGATCGATGCGCACGTACGGATAGTTATGATCACTACCGCATAGTGGGTATGAACCCGCTGGCATCCAGGCGGATTTGTCTGCGTGGATTTGTCCGTACGGTTCACTGCCCCGACAGTCCGACTCCCGCGCCCTTGTGGATCTTTGGAGGTGAGCCGCCGTGGCACTCTCGATTTCGGCGGTGGTGCTGCTGGCGATCGTCGTCTTCCTTCTGATCAAGAAGTCGGGGCTGAAAGCAGGGCACGCGATCGTGTGCATGCTGCTCGGGTTCTACCTCGCCTCCTCGACCGTCGCCCCGACGATCAGCGAGTTGACGACGAACATCGCAGGGATGATCGGGAGCATCAAGTTCTGACCCGCTGACCCGCTGACCTCGGCCGGGGCACGTGCGCGGCCGGCCGCCTCGTAGGGTTGAGGCCATGACGGATCTGCCCGACCGGCGTCTGCTGCTGGTGCACGCGCACCCGGACGACGAGTCGATCAACAACGGCGCGACCATGGCCAGGTATGCGGCCGAGGGCGCCCGGGTGACGCTGGTGACCTGCACCCTCGGTGAGGAGGGTGAGGTCATCCCGCCCTCGCTCGCGCGGCTCGCGCCCGACCGGGACGATGCGCTGGGCCCGCACCGCGCCGGCGAACTGGCCGCCGCCATGGCCGAGCTCGGCGTCACCGACCACCGCTTCCTCGGCGGTCCCGGCCGCTACCGCGACTCCGGGATGATGGGCGCCCCGCAGAACCACCGGCCCGCCGCCTTCTGGGCCGCCGACCCCGACGAGGCGGCCGGTCACCTGGTGGCGGTCGTCCGGGAGGTGCGGCCCCAGGTCCTCGTCACCTACGACCCGAACGGCGGCTACGGCCACCCGGACCACATCCAGGCCCACCGGGTCGCCATGCGCGCCGCGGAACTGGCCGCCGACCCCGGCTTCCGGCCGGACCTCGGCGCCCCCTGGGACATCGCCAGGATCTACTGGAACCGTGTGCCCCGGCCGATCGCGGAGGCCGCCTTCGCCCGGCTCGGCGAGGCACTCGGCAAGACGCCCTTCGCCGCGGCGGGGGCCGTCGAGGACATCCCCGGCGTGGTCGACGACACGATGGTCACCACGGAGATCGACGGCGCGGCCTTCGCGGCCGCGAAGGCCGCGGCGATGCGGGCGCACGCCACCCAGATCGAGGTCGCCGAGCCGTGGTTCGCCCTCTCCAACGCCCTCGCACAGCCCTTGTTCACGACCGAGTACTACGAGTTGGCGCGCGGCCGGCGGCATGAAACGGTGCTTCCATCGGCCGGGAGCCGGGGAAGTGCCGGGGCCCGCGAGACGGACCTGTTCCAGGGAGTGACCGCATGATGTCCGACGGCAAACAGACGAGTGCGCTCGCCCAGCCGCTGAGGCCGCCCTCGATCGGCCGGACCGCCGCCTGCCTGGGCCTGTTCCTGCTCGGTGCGCTGTCCGGAGTGGCGGGCGCGCTCGTGCAGTCCGGATGGTTCCCCGGCGGGCTGCTGCTCGCGCTCGTGGGCGCGGCCGGAGTCTTCGTCGGCGGCGGGAAGGCCATCGGAACGCGTGCGGGGGCCGTCGCGCCCGCCGCGGGCTGGGTGGTCGCCGTCATCCTGCTCACCGCCAGCCGTCCCGAGGGGGACTTCCTGTTCGGTGCAGGCATCGGATCGTATCTCTTCCTGCTCGGCGGAATGGCCGTCGCTGTGATCTGCGCCACCCTGGCCCAGGGGCGGCAAACGGGCGGACCGGGCGCCCGACTTGGCAAGTGACGTACCGGTTCGTCGTCCGGGGCGCGGGATGTCCCCCGGGAAAACGGTGGGTGCGCGTGGGGGTCCCGTGCGGGTTTCCCCAGCGGGCGCGGTATGCGGGCGACGCGCGGCCAGTATGGTGGTGCGCGCCGCCGCGCCTTCCCCGAGCCCTCGGCTTCGCCCGAGCAGGGGGATCCCACCTGTTGAGGTCGAAACAGGCGGTGGAGCCAACCGGGAGAACCTGCCTTGAGTCGTGAAACTGACAGTTCGTCCGCCGGACCCAACGGGCGCGGCGGAGCCGCGTACCCGTCCGGGACGCCGCCGTACGGGACCCCCATGGCTTCCGAGGACGGTCTCGCCCCGGGCCGTCCGGCCACGCAGCCGGAAGAACGCAAGACCGAGACCACACTGACGACCCGGATCCGGATCAACATCCCCGGGTCGCGGCCGATCCCGCCGGTCGTCGTGCGCACGCCCGTCGCGGGCGGCGACACCGCGGACGAGCCGAGCGCCGACACCGCGCCGGCGAGCCCCGTGGGCCCGCCCGGCAACGACACCCCCGCCCAGCCCCCGGCACCGGCCCCGGCACCGGCCCCGGCCCCGGCCGAGGAGAAGGCCAGCGACTGGTTCGCGCCCCGCAAGCCCTCGGCGGCCAAGGGCCCCCAGGGCGCCGGGTCGACCGATGGCGCCGGCATGCCCGCCGGCGGCGGTATACAGAACCCGGACGCGGCCCGGCCCGCGCCGGGCGGGCCGGGAGCCCCCGGCGCACGCCCGGGAGCGAACACGGGCGGCACGGGTCCGCTCGGCGCACGCCCGGGCGGCACCAACGGCAAGGGGCTTCCGGGCGCCACGGGCGCCGGACCCGTCGCGCCGGGGCACGGCGGTGGCACCGGCTCCTTCGACGTCTCCGAGGCGGTGGCCGCCACCACCGCGTCGATGCCGGTCATCCGCCCCGACGACGGCACCGACCCCGGCCGTGACGGTCTGCCCTACTTCTCGGAGCCGGGCTCGCCGCATCCGTCGGGACCCACCGGCGGCCCGGTCACGGGCGCCGGACCCGTCGTACCGCCCGTCGGCGGCCCCGGCACGGTCCCCGGCAGGCCGGGTCCGATGACGCCCGGCGGGCCCTTCGGTCCCGGTCGGCCGGGCGCCCACGGTGCCGGCGCGGGGCAGGGACGCTCCGGCGGCCTGAGCGACGACACGGCGATCCTCACCCCGCAAAGGCCCGCGCCCGACCCGGGCGGCCAGGGCTTCGGCGGCCCCGGCGACCACATCTCCGGGCACACCGTCACCAGCGGTATCCCGGTCGTCCCGCCGGGCGCCCAGAACGGCCCGTTCGCGGGCACCCAGCCCGAGGCGCCGGCGCCGCACACGCCGCCGAAGCTGCCCGACCCGGCCAAGGGGCAGACGTCCGCGGGCTCCAGGCCGGCCAGGAAGAAGGGGCGCAGCAAGACGGTGCTCCTGGTCGGCGCGCTGGTCGTCGTGGCCGGTGTGGCCTACGGCGCCGGGCTGCTGATGAACCACTCCGACGTGCCCAAGGGCACCACGGTGCTCGGCATCGACATCGGCGGCGGCACGCGCGACGAGGCGATCCAGAAGCTCGACGCCGGGCTCGGGAGCCGCACGGCCAAGCCGCTCCAGCTGTCGGTGGACGGCAGGACGACCGCCCTCAAGCCGGACCAGGCGGGCCTCCAGCTCGACAGCAAGGCCACCGTCGCCGCCGCCGCGGGGAGCGACTACAACCCGATGTCGGTGATCGGCTCCCTCTTCGGACAGGAGCGCGTGATCGATCCGGTGATGCCGGTCGACGAGGAGAAGCTGCAGGCCGCCCTCGAGGGCGTGGCCGGCGGCAGCGGTTCGATGACCGAGGGCGGGATCAAGTTCGAGTCCGGCAAGGCGGTCGCCGTGTACGGCAAGGAGGGCAAGGGCATCGACGTCGGCGCCTCGGCCGCGGCCGTCGAGCAGGCGTACCGCACCCAGGTGGAGACCAACAGTGCCGCGCCCGTGAAGGTCCCCACGACCACCCGCAAGCCGACGGTCTCGAACGCCGAGGTCGACCGGATGATGAAGGCGTTCGCCGAGCCCGCGATGTCCGGCAATGTGACGGTGCGCACGGACGCGGTGCACACCATCTCCTTCAGTCCCCAGAACTCCCTGTGGAAGTTCCTCGGTGCGAAGGCCGTCAACGGCAAGCTCGTCGACACCTATGACAGGGCGTCGCTGCAGGAGCTGTACGGCAACACCTTCGACGGCGTGCTCATCAACCGTGGCACCGGCAAGAAGACGGCGGTCACGGTGGAGGACGTGATCGGGGCGCTCCGGCCGGCGCTGCTGGCGAAGACCCCGGCGGCCCGGATCGCCACGATCGAGACGAACCCGAGCTGACCGAAGCGGCACAGAAGGGCGCCCGGTCCTGACCGGGCGCCCTTTCGCCGTCGTGTGCGGCATGACATCTGTCATGCCGGAGTGACGACACCCGGCACTGCCCCGCGGGGCCCCCGCACCGCCACGATGGGGCCATGACGACGACACGTACGACCACCGGACCGGTGGTCGGGTTCGACCGGGTGACCAAGGCCTACGGGGACGTCCGGGCCGTCGACGGGCTGTCACTCGAGCTGCACCCGGGCGAGACGGTGGCCCTCCTCGGGCCCAACGGGGCAGGCAAGTCGACCACCCTCGACCTGCTGCTTGGCCTCAAGCACGCCGACGACGGCACCGTCCGGGTCTTCGGGACCGGCCCGCGCGAGGCCATCGTCGCGGGGCGTGTGGGCGCCATGCTGCAGAGCGGCGGCCTGATGGACGAGGTCACGGTCGCCGAGCTGGTCAGGCTCGCCTGCGATCTGCACCCGAAGCCGTACAAGCCCACCGACGTGCTCGCCCGCGCGGGCATCACACAGATCGCCGACCGCAAGGTGAACAAGCTCTCCGGAGGCCAGGCGCAGCGTGTCCGCTTCGCCCTGGCCACCGCGGGCGACAGCGATCTGATCGTCCTCGACGAGCCGACCACCGGCATGGACGTCGCGGCCCGCCAGGCATTCTGGGCCACCATGCGCGAGCAGGCGGACCAGGGGCGCACGGTGCTGTTCGCCACGCACTACCTCGAAGAGGCCGATGCGATCGCCGACCGGGTCCTGGTCCTGCACCGCGGGCGGCTCCTCGCCGACGGCACCGCTGCCGAGATCAAGGCGAAGGCGGGTGCCCGCCGGGTCTCCTTCGATCTGGAGGGCACGATCGACGAGGCGCCGCTGCGCGCGCTGCCCTTCCTGACCTCGATAGACGTCTCCGGGCAGACGGTCCGCATCCAGTCCACCGACGCCGACGCCACCGTCCACGCGCTGTACGGCCTCGGTGTCTACCCCCGCAACCTCGAAGTCGCCGGGCTCGGGCTCGAGCAGGCCTTCGTCGCCATCACGGAGGCCGAGGAGGCCCGGCAGTCATGAACAGCCTCATCAAGCTGGAACTCGCCCGCGCACTGCGCAACCGCAAGTTCCTGTTCTTCTCGGTGATCTACCCCTCGGCCCTGTTCCTGCTGATCTCGAGCACCTCCGGCAGCCCGACCACCAAGGTCACCGGGAGCGATCTGACCGTATCGACGTACATGATGGTCTCCATGGCGTCCTTCGGTGCCCTGACCGCCGTGCTGATGGGCAACAGCGAGCGCATCGCCAAGGAGCGCGAGAACGGCTGGGTGCGGCAGCTGCGGCTGACCACCCTGCCCGGGCGCGGCTACGTCCTCGCCAAGACCGCCAGCGCGGCCGTGGTCAGCCTGCCGTCCATCGTCGTCGTCTTCGTGGTCGCGGCCGCCCTGAAGGACGTCCGCCTGGACGCCTGGCAGTGGCTCGCCCTCACCGGGGCCATCTGGGCCGGCAGCCTGGTCTTCGCCGCGCTCGGTGTGGCCATCGGCTACCTCGCCAGCGGTGACGCCGTCCGCCCGATCACCATGATCACCTACTTCGGTCTGTCGATCCTCGGCGGCCTGTGGTGGCCGTCGGCGGTCTTCCCGGGCTGGCTGCAGGACATCGCGAAATGGCTGCCCACCCATGCGTACGCTGCCCTCGGACAGGCCATCGAACAGAGCCGGGCCCCGCACGCCGAGGACATAGCCGTCCTCGTCGCGTTCTTCGTGCTCTTCGCAGGAGGGGCGGCCTGGCTGTACCGGAAGGACACGCTGAAGGCGTGAGCGCGATGACAGAGGACCGGCGGACCCGTGAAGCCCGGGCGGAGCGGCTGCTGCGTGTCGGGCAGTCGCCCCGCAACCGTCCCGAGCTGCTGCGCAAGTCGCTGTGGATCGGCGTGTGGCTGGTCTTCCTCAGCTCGCCGGTCCACGACCTCGCCGCCGGGAACCACGCCACCCCTGGCACCGTTGCCGGCTGGCTGGGCCTCGTGGCCTTCGTCGGGGTCTATCTCATGCTCGTCTTCCGGAACATGGGCCGTCCGAGCTCCCGTCCGTACGCCGGTGCCCTCATCGTCGTCCTCGCCGTTCTGGCCGCCGTGCTGTCCCTCTCCCTCGGCTCGTCGTGGCTCGGTCTCTTCGTCTACGTCTCCGTCGCCTGCGGGGCGACCCTGCCGCTGCGGACGGCCTACTGGACGATTCCCGTCACGGCCGCCGCGATGCTCCTCATCGCACTGCGTCTGGGCGAGAACGACCTGTGGAGCCTGGTCGTCCTGGTGCTGCTCATCGGGTACGCGATGACAGGCGTCGGCCAACTGATCCGGACGACGATCGAGTTGCGCAAGGCCCGGGCCACCGTCGCCCAGCTCGCCGCCAATGAGGAACGGTTGCGGCTGGCCCGTGATCTGCACGACCTGCTCGGCCACTCGCTCTCGCTGATCACGCTGAAGAGCGAGCTCGCCGGGCGCATGCTCCCGGGCCATCCGGACAAAGCGGCCCAGCAGGTGGCCGACATCGAACAGGTCAGCCGCCAGGCCCTCGTCGACGTGCGTGAGGCGGTCACCGGGTACCGGCGCCGCCGCCTGGCAGCCGAACTCGCGGGGGCCCAGGTCGCCCTGACGGCCGCCGGGGTCACGGCGCAGATCCCGACGGAACCCGACCTCGCCGGCGTCCCGGAGGACAACGGGTCCGCCCTGGCCTGGGCGCTGCGCGAGGCGGTCACCAACGTCGTACGGCACAGCGGCGCGGAGCGCTGCACGGTGGAGGTGCTCCGACGGCAGACCCTGGACGGCCCGGTGCTGGAGCTCTCCGTGGAGGACAACGGCTCGGGCGGCTCGGGCAAGGGTCCCGGAAACGGGCTGACGGGTCTGACCGAGCGGCTGGAGAAGGTCGGCGGGACGCTGGAGGCGGGCCGCGTCAGGCACGGATTCCGGCTGGTCGCCCGTGTGCCGGCCGACAGCGCGGCGGACGTAGGATCCGGGGCATGAGCCGCACGATCAAGGTCCTGCTCGCCGAGGACCAGTCGATGGTCCGGGAGGCGCTGGCAGCGCTGCTGGGGCTGGAGGAGGACATCGAGGTCGTCGCCCAGGTCGCCCGCGGCGACGAGGTGCTGACGGCGGCGCGCGCCCACGGGGTGGATGTGGCGCTGCTCGACATCGAGATGCCCGGTGCCACCGGCATCGAGGCGGCGGCCGAACTCCGGCGTGAGTTCCCGGCCCTGAAGGTGGTCGTCCTCACCACCTTCGGGCGGCCCGGCTATCTGCGCTCCGCGATGGAGGCGGGCGCCGACGCCTTCCTGGTGAAGGACGCGCCCGCGGCCCAACTCGCCGAGGCGGTGCGGAAGGTGCTCGCCGGTGAGCGGGTCATCGACCCGACACTGGCGGCGGCCGCCCTCGCCGACGGCGCCAATCCGCTGACCGACCGCGAGCGCGAGGTGCTGCGTGCGGCGGCGGGCGGCGCCACCAACGCGGAACTGGCCGCGGCCCTGCACCTGTCCCAGGGCACGGTCCGCAACTACCTGTCGACGGCGATCCAGAAACTCGCGGTGCGCAACCGGGCGGAGGCGGTCCGGATCGCGCGCGAGAAAGGATGGCTGTAGCGCCCGAACGGGGCTCCGCCGCCGTACCCCACTCGGCCGCACGCGTGTCACGGCACCACCACCGCGGTGTCCGGCCGAGTCCTCAGTTGAGCATCGCCCGGGCCGCCTGGGCCTGCCCCCGCATCCGGTCGGCGGCCGGCTCGTCGACGGCGGACAGCACGTCGGCATACGCGTCGAGCTCCGCGGCCCCTTGCAGGAAATCCCCCCGCTGCACGAGCAGTTGAGCGCGCTCGTAGCGCAGCCGCGCCGGGTGGGACGGCAGCAGCAACGACAACTCGACGGCCCACAGGGCGACATCCGACCGCTCGGGCCGGGCTGCGGCCCATGCGCGTACGTTGTTGAGCACCCGCAGCACGACCTGGAGCGGATCCGCGGGCGTGAGCATCGACGGTTCCAGCGGCGCTCCCGTGGCCCCGGCGACCAGCATCCCGGCATCGTCGTCCGACAGCACACGGCCCCCGTCGAAGGGGTCGGCCAGGACCTGGTCCGCCACCGGGCCGAACCCGACGACGAAGTGGCCGGGCAGTGCGACCCCGTACACCGGTGCGCCCGCCCGCCGCGCCACCTCGATCCACACCACCGACAGCAGGATCGGCAGCCCGCGCCGCCGGCGCAGCACCTCGTGCAGCAGTGACGACTGCAGCCGCTCGTAGTCGGCGGGGGCGCCGTGGAACCCGTACCGCTCGCCGAGCAGTCCGGCGAGGGCGCTCGCCCAGGACCGTGGCCCGCCCGGTGCGAACGGCAGCTGTCCGGCCAGCCGGTCGAGCTCGATCTGTGCGGCGTCCGTCCCGGGCTCGTCCAGTGTTCCGTCCGCCGCCGCAGACACGAGCAGGCACAGGGCCGCGAGATCGGGCCGCGCGGAGCGGGCCTCCTCGCCGAAACGGCGCCGCACCTCGGCGGCCCGTTCCGGCTCCGGGGGGTAGGGGGCGTGCATGGCGGTCCCGAAACCTCTCACACCACCGGTCCCGGGCCCGTGACCACCCGGCCGCCGGCGTCCGGTCCGCGGGAGCCCTCCGGCTCCCGGTAGTGGTGATACGCATGATGCGCCTCGAAGCCGAGTCCCGTGTAGAGCGCCCGTGCGCCCTCGTTGCCGGCCTCCACCTGGAGCCAGGCCGCCGAGGCGCCCTCCTGGAGGGCCTGCCGGGCCAGTGCGGCCATCACGGCCGTGGCGAGGCCACGCCGGCGCTGCTCCGGGTCGACCTCCACCGCCGCGAAACCGGCCCACCGTCCGTCCACCACACACCGCCCGATCGCCGCCGGCGGGGTGCCTTCGGCGGCGGGCACCGCCGCGAACCACACCGAGGGCCCCCTGCCCAGCACCTCCAGGGCCACCTCGTCCAGCCCCCTGCGCTGGTAGCGGGCGAGCCACAGCTCGTCCGCGGTGCGCGACAGCACGACTGCGGGCGCATCGCGGTCCGCCAGGGGTGCCAGCGCACCGGTCCACAGCTCCGCGGTGACCTCCCGCGTCCAGCCGCGAGCCTCCAGCTCCGCGCGCAACGGTTCCTGGGTGCCCTGCGCCCCGGTCGCGAGCTGTATCCGGGCCGGCAGGCCGCGCGCCGCGTACCAGCGCCGTACGGCCGCCAGCGCCTCGTCCAGCGGTATCCCGGGATCGCCGAGCGGCAGCACCGAATTGGCCCGGCGGGTGAATCCGGACGCGGCACGCAGCTCCCAGTCGCCGATCCGCTCCCGCTCCACCGGCTGCCACGCCCGGGCGGAGACCCGCGCCAGCTCCTCGTAGAAGGCCACGGGCCCCCTGCGGCGCGCCGAGGCGGCCGCGGTCCGTCGCGACGCGTCCGCGCGGGGTCGGGCGGCCGGGGGCGCGGCGGGTACGACCTTGCCCGCGACCAGTGATGATTCGGCGATCCTGACGCTCTGTCCGTCCCGCCGCGTGATCATGAGCACCCCGTCGTCCCATGATGTGAGAACACCGACCGTATCGGTGAACCTCTCACCCTCGGCGGCATGTTCGCTCCACCGCCGTACTGAGACGCGTTTTCCCACGTCAGCAGCGGTGATTCGGACCTCGAGCCGTCCGCCCGCAGAGATTTCCACAGGTCTGTTCACCCCTCCTGTTCGGATCATGCCCAGGAACGGAGATACTAGGTGCGGGCATCGACGACGCCGCGCTCCCGCGCGCCAGGCGGCGGAGCCTGAAGAGGCCCGCCACGCCCTACCGAGGAGGAACGACAGCGTGACCTACGTCATCGCAGAGCCTTGTGTCGACGTCAAGGACAAGGCGTGCATCGAGGAGTGCCCGGTCGACTGCATCTACGAGGGCCAGCGGTCCTTGTACATCCACCCGGACGAATGCGTCGACTGTGGAGCCTGCGAGCCGGTCTGCCCGGTCGAGGCCATCTTCTACGAGGATGACACTCCCGAGGAGTGGAAGGACTACTACAAGGCGAACGTCGAGTTCTTCGACGAGCTCGGCTCGCCCGGTGGCGCCAGCAAGCTGGGGCTGATCGAGCGCGACCACCCCTTCATCGCGGCGCTGCCCCCGATGAACCAGTAAGCGACGGGGCGCACCGGTGCCGGGCGTCCGTGTGCACACAGGCCCGACGGGCTGAGCACGGGCGGGCCCCGGCACCGGCCGACGCGCCCCGAAGCCGGATGAGCCGACGCCGCCTCGGTCCCTCACGGTGCCCGCCGCGCCGCACGGGACCGAGGCGTTCGGCGCCCACAGCCTCGAAAAAGGGCGCCCGTCGTAGCAGAAAGTGAGCCCGATCCCCGTGTCAGCAGTATCCGACCGGCTTCCGACCTTCCCCTGGGACAAGCTGGAGCCCTACAAGAAGACGGCCGCCGCGCACCCTGGCGGGATCGTCGACCTGTCCGTCGGCACTCCGGTCGACCCGGTTCCCGAGCTGATCCAGAAGGCGCTCGTGGCGGCCGCGGACTCCCCGGGCTATCCGACCGTCTGGGGCACGCCCGAGCTGCGCGACGCGATCACGGGCTGGGTGGAGCGCCGCCTGGGCGCCCGGAACGTCACCCACCGCCATGTGCTGCCCGTCGTCGGCTCCAAGGAACTCGTCGCCTGGCTCCCGACCCAGCTGGGTCTGGGCCCGGGCGACACGGTCGCGTACCCGCGCCTGGCCTATCCGACGTACGAGGTCGGAGCGCGCCTGGCCCGCGCGGACCACGTGGCCTACGACGACCCGACCGAGCTGGACCCGGGGAGCCTGAGGCTGCTGTGGCTCAACTCGCCGTCGAACCCGACGGGCAGGGTGCTGGCCGAGGAGGAACTGGCCCGGATCGTGTCCTGGGCCCGGGAGCACGGCGTGCTGGTCGTCTCCGACGAGTGCTACCTCGAACTGGGCTGGGAGGCCGACCCGGTCTCCGTCCTGCACCCGGACGTGTGCGGCGGTTCGTACGACGGGATCGTCGCGGTGCACTCGCTGTCCAAGCGGTCGAACCTCGCGGGCTACCGGGCGGCGTTCCTGGCGGGCGATCCGGCGGTCCTCGGCCCCCTTCTGGAGATCCGCAAGCACGGCGGCATGATGACGTCGGCACCGACGCAGGCGGCCGTGGTCGCCGCGCTGGGCGACGACGCGCACGTGCGTGAGCAGCGCGAGCGCTACGCCGCCCGCCGGACGATGCTGCGCGAGGCCCTGCTGAAGCACGGTTTCCGCATCGAGCACAGCGAGGCGAGCCTGTATCTGTGGGCGACCCGCGACGAGTCGTGCTGGCAGACGGTCTCGCACCTCGCCGACCTGGGCATCCTGGTCGCTCCCGGTGACTTCTACGGTCCCGCGGGCGAGCGATTCGTCCGGGTGGCCCTGACGGCCACGGACGAACGCGTCGCGGCGGCGGTGGAGCGGCTCTAGACCGGCGGCCGCCTGTCCGGAGGGGGCCCGGGGCGCCGCCACCCCGGACCCCCTGCCGGTGTACGGCGTGCTCCGCTCAGCCGCCCAGCGGCAGGCCCTGCACCGGCAGCTGTCCCGGCAGCCCGGTCCTCGCGGTCCCGCCGAGCAGACCACCGGCCTGGCCCGTGGCGTCCGCCGCCACCTTCTGCGCGACCGGTGCGGCCTTCCTGACGACGTTCCCGCCGGTGGTGTTCGCGGTCGGCGCCACCTTCTTGACCGTCCGGCCGCCGGCCTTGACCGTCCGGCTGCCGGCGTCGCCCGCGAGCCCGGTGACCTTCTG
This sequence comes from Streptomyces sp. HUAS TT11, assembly GCF_051553595.1. Taxonomy (NCBI): domain Bacteria; kingdom Bacillati; phylum Actinomycetota; class Actinomycetes; order Kitasatosporales; family Streptomycetaceae; genus Streptomyces; species Streptomyces sp. HUAS TT11. The sequence continues at coordinate 3,494,546 of NZ_CP196184.1, read as the reverse complement.
GGCCGCACCGTCGACCTTCTGGGCCGCGCCGTCGACGCCGGTGCCCAGCTGTGCGTTGTCCAGGGCGGTCAGCCCGGCGAGCTCCGGGTTGGCCGGCAGGTCGGTCGTCGCCGCGCAGGCGGAGCCGGCCGCACCGACCACGGGCGCCGCTCCCGCTGCGATGAGCAGCGCGACACGGGCGATCCGGCGGGTCAGGGGGAGGGACATGATGCTCCTTTGACGGGAGAGAACGGTGAAATGTCCGTCACCACCCAGAGGTTGATCGTTCCGGGATCGGACGCAGTGACTACCGCTCGAAGCCCTCGAAGGTTGCGGTGCCCGGATGTAAAGAGTTGGTAATGTGTCGCATTATCGGGTGGGGAGGAAATCGGGCAAACGGCGTCCCGCCGGAAAGGCCGCCGAATCCTTACAGCCCTTTGCCCCCAAGGGTTTCGGCGGATAGCGCGACGGCCGCGCGAAAATCGGCGCGCCTCGTCGACGAGGCGCGCCGCGCGGCACCCGGAAGGGTGAGGTGCCGTACTGCTGCCCGGGTTATTCGCCGGTGACGATACGGACTTCCGATTCCGACGCCTTCGCGCCGGAGCCGCCGACCGCACGCCACTCCTCCGCGAAGCCCCCGCGCGACCACTCGCGGCCCGCGTAGGAGACGTGCGCGATGTGCAGTGCCGAGGAGTTGGCGACGGCCCAGTGCGCCAGCTCCCAGCCGCGCTCACGGACGGTGCCCGAGGCCGTGGACTTCCGGGGCACCGGGACCGTCACGGCGTCGGCGGCGGACGTGACCGCGGCCATGGGGGAGGACGTCGACTTCCCCTTGCCCACCTCCGCGCCGGCCGTCTGCAGCACGTCGCGCCCGAAGTCCCTGACGAGCGCGGCCCGTACGGCGTCGGGGCCGCCGGCCGGCGTCGGCGTGGGGCGTCCCTGGCAGGTCAGTGTGGCGGCCGCGTGCCCGGTCAGTGCGGCGGCGAGCAGTACGGCGTCGGGCTCGTGCTTGGCGTACGCCTCCGGATAGCCGCTGCGCTGCACGCGCTGCGCGGCCACGGTCAGCGGCAGCCGGGAGTAGTCGGGGACCTTGGCCAGATGGTCGTAGAACACGCCTGCCGCGTACGTGGGGTCCATGATCTGCCTGCTGGTGCCCCAGCCCTGCGAGGGGCGCTGCTGGAACAGGCCGAGCGAGTCCCGGTCGCCGTGCTCGATGTTGCGCAGTCCGGACTCCTGGATCGCGGTCGCCAGGGCGATGGTCACGGCGCGCTCCGACATCCCCCGTGTGGTGCCCACGGCGGTGATCGTCGCCGCGTTGACCGCCTGCTCGGGGGTGAACTCGTACGGCGCCTGGCCGCCCTTGGCCGATACGACCCGGCATTTCGGCGCGGCCGAGCCGGTGAGGTACTGGACGGTGAGGTAGCCCGCCACGGCGAGCAGGACCACGACGGCCGCCCCGGATCGGAGGAGGCGGCCGCGGCGTTTGGGCTTGGGGGACGGCTCTGGCACCCGTACAAGGTACTGGAGCAGACCCATGGGTATGCCGGGGTTGTGGACAACTCGTGGTGCGGGTGTGTGCGGCCGGGCGCGCTAGGGTCGACGGCATGGCGGACACCCCTCTTGACCTCACGCTGGACGCGGCGCGGCTGACCGCGCGGCTCGTCGACTTCCCCTCCGAGAGCGGCAAGGAGAAGTCCCTCGCGGACGCGATCGAGGCCGCCCTGCGCGATCTGCCCCATCTGACGGTCGATCGGCACGGCAACAACGTCGTGGCCCGGACCCGTCTCGGACGGCAGGAACGCGTCATTCTGGCGGGCCACATCGACACGGTCCCCATCGCCGACAACGTGCCCTCCCGCCTCGACGCGGACGGCGTGCTGTGGGGCTGCGGCACCTGCGACATGAAGTCGGGCGTCGCGGTCCAGCTCCGTATCGCCGCGACCGTCCCCGCACCCAACCGCGACCTCACCTTCGTCTTCTACGACAACGAGGAGGTCGAGGCGCACCTGAACGGTCTCGGGCATGTGGCGGACGCCCGTCCCGACTGGCTGGAGGGCGACTTCGCGGTGCTTCTCGAGCCGTCTGACGGCCAGGTCGAGGGCGGCTGCCAGGGCACGCTCCGGGTCGAGTTGAGGACCAGGGGCGAGCGGGCCCACTCGGCGCGCAGCTGGATGGGCTCCAACGCGATCCACGCGGCGTCCCCCGTCCTCGCCCGACTGGCCGCCTACGAACCGCGCCACCCGGTGATCGACGGCCTGGAGTACCGGGAGGGCCTGAACGCGGTCCGTATCTCGGGCGGGGTCGCCGGAAACGTGATCCCCGACGAGTGCGTGGTCACGGTCAACTTCCGCTACGCCCCGGACCGCACCGAGGAGGAGGCGATCGCGCACGTCCGGGACGTGTTCGCGGACTGCGGGGTGGAGGAGTTCACGGTCGTCGACCACAGCGGCGGCGCCCTGCCCGGGCTGTCGCACCCCGCCGCGGCGGCGTTCATCGAGGCGGTCGGCGGCACCCCGCAGCCCAAATACGGGTGGACGGACGTGTCGCGCTTCAGCGGGCTCGGCGTTCCGGCGGTCAACTACGGACCCGGGAACCCGCATTTGGCGCACAGGCGGGACGAGCGCGTCGACACGGCCGAGATCCTCGCCGGGGAGGAGCGCCTGAGGGCCTGGCTGACGTCCTGACCTGCCGCCGGTTGTGGGGAACGTCGCTTCATGGCGGTCATGCGGGCGTACCCCGTCCTTAACCCGCGTGGATCTACGCTGGGGTGGAACGACGCCCGAGCGGAGGGAGCGCACATGCCTACCGGCAACCCCGAGGGCAAGAAGGTACCGCCGGACGAGCAGCGGCTCGGACCGGTGCTGCGCAGGCGCGGCCAGGTGACGAGGAGCACCACCGACCAGCGGCTGCTGGACGCGGGGGGACCCTCGGACTGGGTCCACACGGATCCGTGGCGTGTCCTTCGCATCCAGTCGGAGTTCATCGAGGGATTCGGCACGCTGGCCGAACTCCCGCCCGCGATCAGCGTGTTCGGCTCGGCGCGGACATCGGTGGACTCGCCCGAGTACGAGGCGGGTGTGCGACTCGGGCGCGGCCTCGTGGAGGCCGGCTGGGCGGTGATCACCGGCGGTGGCCCCGGGGCGATGGAGGCGGCGAACAGGGGCGCCTGCGAGGCCAAGGGGATCTCTGTCGGCCTCGGCATCGAGCTCCCCTTCGAGCAGGGGCTGAACCCGTACGTCGACATCGGGCTGAACTTCCGCTACTTCTTCGTGCGCAAGATGATGTTCGTGAAGTACGCGCAGGGATTCGTGGTCCTGCCGGGCGGCCTCGGCACGCTGGACGAGCTCTTCGAAGCCCTGACCCTGGTCCAGACCCAGAAGGTGACCCGCTTCCCGATCGTGCTGTACGGCACGTCGTACTGGGGCGGCCTGGTGGACTGGCTCAAGCACACCCTGGTGGCCCAGGGGAAGGCGGCGGAGAAGGACCTCCTGCTGTTCCACCTGACGGACGACGTGGACGAGGCGGTGGCGCTCGTCTCCAAGGAGGCCGCGCGCTAGCCGGCCCACCGGACGTCCGGCCGGCACCCCGGGGTGCGCCGCGTCCGCGCGCACCCCGGGCCCTGCCGGAGGCCTTCCGCGTCCGGACCCGGTCCGGGCGCCCGCCCGGCCGGCTACGCCAGCCCGCGGCGGGCGACGGCGGGCGGGCGGTGGCCCGCGATGGACGCCACCATGTCCAGGACCTGCCGTGTCTCGGCCACCTCGTGCACCCGGTACACCTGCGCCCCCAGCCACGCCGAGACCGCCGTGGTCGCCAGGGTCCCCAGCACGCGCTCCTTGACCGGCCTGTCCAGCGTCTCGCCCACGAAGTCCTTGTTGGACAGCGACACCAGCACGGGCCACCCGGTGGCGGTCATCTCCTCCAGCCGCCGCGTCGCCTCCAGGCTGTGCCGGGTGTTCTTCCCGAAGTCGTGGCCCGGATCGATCAGCACCGACTCACGCGGCACACCGAGGGCGACCGCCCGCTCGGCCAGCCCCAGGGTCACCCGGAGGATGTCGGCCATCACGTCGTCGTAGGCCACCCGGTGCGGACGGGTCCGCGGCTGCGCGCCCCCCGCGTGGGTGCACACCAGCCCCACCCGGTACCGCGCCGCGACCTCGGCGAGCCGCGGGTCGACCCCGCCCCACGCGTCGTTGAGCAGGTCCGCACCCGCCTCGCACACCGCCTCGCCGACCTCGTGCCGCCAGGTGTCCACGCTGATCACGACGTCGGGGAAGCGCCGCCGTACCTCCGCGACGAAGCCGACCGTCCGCCGTGCCTCCTCCTGAGCCGTGACCTCTTCGCCCGGTCCCGCCTTGACCCCGCCGATGTCGATGATCGCGGCGCCGTCCGCCACCGCCTGCTCCACACGCGCGAGGGCGGGCTCGTCGCGGAACGTGGCCCCCTGGTCGTAGAAGGAGTCCGGGGTCCGGTTCACGATCGCCATGATCACCGGCTCGTGCTCGCCGAATTCCCGCCTGCCCAGCCTGAGCATCCCCTGTGACCTCTTCCGTGCGTCCCGTTCCTTCGCCGCCTGCGACCTTAATCGTCGGTGCCGCATGGCACGATCTGACCCAGACGGATTCGACGTCGGCAATTCCGCGTCGGCGCGCAGCGCGCCGGCACCGAGCGTGGGGACCTCACCGATGTACATGTTCTTGTTCCTGGTCGTCGCGCTCGCCGTCGTGGTCGCCGCGGTGACTCTGGCCGTGGTGGGCGGCGGCGAGAGCGCACCCCTGCCGGAGGCGGCGCCCGAGCGCTACGACGACCCGCTGCCGCCCGACCGCCCGGTCGGCCGCGCGGACGTGGAGGCCCTGCGCTTCCCGCTGGCCGTCCGCGGCTACCGCATGGCGGACGTGGACGACGCGCTCGGCCGCCTCGGCGCCGAGATCGCCGAGCGGGACTCCCGCATCGCCGATCTGGAGGCCGCGCTCGCCGGTCCCCGCGGGCACGGCGTCACCATGGACAAGCCGGCCGACGGGGAGCAGCGATGAGCGGCGCGGCCGTCCCGGGGCCCGACGGTGTACTGCGCTGCCCCTGGGCCCTGTCCACCGAGGACTACGTGGCGTACCACGACGAGGAGTGGGGACGCCCGGTCCGCGGTGACGACGCGCTGTACGAGCGGCTGAGCCTGGAGGCCTTCCAGTCCGGTCTGTCGTGGATCACGATCCTGCGCCGCCGCGAGGGGTTCCGCGCCGCCTTCGCGGATTTCCGGATCGCCAAGGTGGCCGCCTTCACGGAGGCCGACCAGGAGCGCCTGCTGACCGACCCGGGCATCATCCGCAATCGCGCCAAGATCTCGGCGACGCTCGCCAACGCGCGGGTGCTGGCCGGCTGGGCACCCGGCGAGCTCGACGAGCTGATCTGGTCGTTCGCGCCGGACCGGGCCTCACGCCCCGCACCGAAGACGCTCTCCGACGTACCGGCGGTCACCGCCGAGTCGACCGCTCTGTCCAAGGCGCTGAAGGGGCGCGGCATCCGCTTCGTCGGCCCGACCACGGCGTACGCGCTGATGCAGGCCTGCGGGCTGGTGGACGACCACCTGGCCGACTGCGCCGCCCGGAGCAGCTGACCCCGGGCGGCGTGCGGACGTCCTCAGCGGCCCACGTACTTCGGCTTCTCCTTGCCGACGAACGCCCGCACCGCGATGGTGTGGTCCTGCGAGGCTCCCGCGCGGCTCTGCAACTCGTCCTCCTTCTCGAGGGTCTCGTCGAGGGAGTGGGCGAGGCCGAAGGAGAGGGACTCCTTCAGAGCGGCATAGGCGAGCGTCGGTCCCTCGGCCAGCGAACGGGCCACTTGCTCGGCCTCCGCACGCAGCTCGGCCGCGGGCACCAGCCGGTTCGCGATGCCCCACTCGTAGGCCTGCTGGGCGCTGACGCTGCGCGGGAAGAGCAGCAGGTCCGCGGCGCGGGAGGGGCCGACGACCCGCGGCAGGGTCCACGAGATCCCGGAATCCGCGGTGAGTGCGACCCCGGCGAACGAGGTGTTGAAGGCCGCCGTGTCCGCGACGATCCGGTAGTCCGCGGCGAGGGCGAATCCGAAGCCGGCCCCGGCCGCCACCCCGTTCACGGCGGCGACCACCGGCTTCGGCGCTCCGGCCAGCGCCCGCACGATGGGGTTGTAGTGCTCCCGCACGGTGCTCATCACCCCGCCGTCGGAGCCGGAGTCCTGGGCCTGGAGCAGTCCGATGTGCTCCTTCAGGTCCTGCCCCACGCAGAAGGCGCGGTCCCCGGCGGCGGTGAGCAGGATCGCGCGCACGGCGTCGTCGGCCGCCGCCTCCCGCGCCGCGTCCCTGAGGGCGACCTTGGTCGCGATGTTCAGGGCGTTCATCGCCTCGGGGCGGTTCAGCGTGATCGTCGCGAGTCCGTCGCTCACCTCGTAGAGCACGGTGTCGGCCATGGTGGTCCCCTCCGGTGTCGCGGCTCCGTCGTACCGGTCGGTACGCCCTGCGTCGAAGGACAGCATGGCGGAGATCATCGCTCGGGGAATGGAACGGTCGTGTGACCTGCGTCAAAGAATTCCGGTGCGGGTCCGGGACGCAGATGTCCGTGCGGGAGCGAAGTATTACAGCCACATCGCCGAATTGAGTGGTTTTGCTCGCGCGTGTTGCCCAAGCGATGCCGACTGATGTTGGTCATCGGGTCCTGCGATGCGGGATAATGGCCTGGAAGCAATGTGTTCGATGCCGGTGTCGCGTGTCCTGTGAAGGGCCGCCCGCCCTTCGGTGGGCCGTCGGCTGACGATGAGCTGGTTTCAGGAAGGGGAACGAGCATGGCGGCCATGAAGCCGCGGACGGGCGACGGCCCGCTCGAGGTGACCAAGGAGGGGCGGGGCATCGTCATGCGCGTTCCGCTCGAAGGCGGCGGTCGGCTCGTCGTCGAGTTGACCCCCGACGAGGCCGACGCGCTCGGCGACGCCCTCAAGAAGGTTGTCGGCTGACGACGCGCCAGCGACCCCGGTTTTCAGCCGCCCCGGCACCGTACGCGGTGCCGGGGCCGCTGTTTTCAAGAGGTGGTATCCCCGTCCTTCCAGGGGACAGGGCCCGTTCGCCGGGCCGGCCGGCGCCCCGGACGCCTTCCGCGGTCCGTGCGCTCAGCGCTTGACCGCGCAGAGCAGCCCGTCGCCCACCGGCAGCAGTGAGGGCACCAGGTCCGCACTCTCGCGCACCGCACGCAGCAGTTCCCGCAGGCGCAGGACCTCGGTGGGCTGGGGCCCGGAGCCCACCGTGCGCCCGTTGGCGAAAACGCCCTCGAAGACGACGAGCCCGCCCGGGCGCAGCAGACGCAACGATTCGGCGAGATAGTCCAGGACCTCGAGCCGGTCGCCGTCGCAGAAGACGAGGTCGTAGCCGGCGTCCGCGAGCCGGGGCAGCACGTCCAGCGCGCGCCCCGGAATGATCCGGGCGCGGTTGCTGGCGAAACCGCAGGCGCGGAAGGCCTGGCGCGCGAACTGCTGGTGCTCCGGCTCCGGGTCCACCGTGGTCAGCACCCCGTCCGGCCGCATGCCGTGCAGCAGATGGATCCCGGAGACTCCGCAGCCGGTCCCGATCTCCGCCACCGCCTTCGCGTCCACGGTGGCGGCGAGCACCCGCAGCGCGGCGCCCGTGCCGGGCGACACCGAGCGCAACCCCGCTTCACGGGCCCGCTCGCGGGCCCAGTGCAGCGCGTCGTCCTCGGCGACATAGGCGTCGGCGAACGCCCAGCTCGTCTGCCGGTTGCCGGTAATGACCCTCTCCTGTCCCCGTGATTGCCTGGGCGTGACTGTATCCGTTGCCACCGGGAACCCGCAGATGGGACCAGGCGTTTACAAGGGTGGGAAGAGCGACGGGGGAAAGACGGGGGCAAACGGATGGAACCGGACGCCAGGCAAGTGATCACGCAGCCGCATCAGCTCACATCAATCTCTCGCAAAACCGCTTATCCGGAGCTAACGGACGAGGTGGCTATGGTAGGGGCTCCACTGGACACCACCAGAGCCGACAGGGGAGGTGCGGCTGCGCCCGTGGATCGGGGAGGGGTGCTACGGCGCCTCCTCAGGTCGTCGGGTGAGCCGAAATCCGTGACCGACATCGCTGACAACGACCACGCTTCCGACACCGCGCAGACCGCGACCTTCGCCACCGACGCGGACTCGCAGGCGTGGACTCCGCCCACCTGGGAGGAGATCGTCAGCACGCACAGCGGCCGGGTCTACCGGCTGGCGTACCGCCTGACCGGAAACCAGCACGACGCCGAGGACCTCACGCAGGAGGTCTTCGTCCGGGTCTTCCGCTCCCTGTCGACGTATACGCCCGGCACCTTCGAGGGCTGGCTGCACCGCATCACGACGAATCTCTTCCTGGACATGGTCCGCCGCAAGCAGCGCATCCGCTTCGACGCGCTGGGCGAGGACGCCGCCGAGCGGCTGGCCAGCCGTGAGCCCACCCCGCAGCAGGTCTTCCACGACGCGCACTTCGACGCGGACGTCCAGCAGGCGCTGGACACGCTCGCCCCGGAGTTCCGCGCGGCCGTCGTCCTGTGCGACATCGAAGGACTGTCGTACGAGGAGATCGCCGCGACCCTGGGCGTCAAGCTCGGCACGGTCCGCTCCCGTATCCACCGCGGCCGCTCGCAGCTGCGCAAGGCCCTGGCGCACCGCTCGCCCGAGGCCCGCGCCGAGCGCCGTTCCTTCGTGCCCCGCGTTCCCGCGCTGGGGGGAGGGGGCGCGAGCGCGTGAGTGGATCCCGACGCCCGACACCGGCAGAACAGCACCTGGGGGACCGTCTCTCCGCCCTCATCGACGGGGAGCTCGGTCATGACACGCGTGAGCGTGTGCTGGCCCACCTGGCCACCTGCGCGAAGTGCAAGGCCGAGGCGGACGCGCAGCGCCGGCTGAAGAACGTCTTCGCCGAAGCGGCGCCCCCGCCTCCGTCCGAGAGCTTCCTGGCCCGCCTGCAGGGCCTGCCCGCGGGGGGTGACGTCGACGGCGGTGGTACGCCGCTCGGCGGGGGAGGATTCGGACGACGGCTCCCGACCGCCACCGGGCTGCCCACGGCCCCGGGCGTCTTCGGAGTGACGCCGGAACCCTTCGCCTACGTCCCCGCCGGACCGCACGCCGCCGCGGCGCTCTCCCCCTCCGACGACAGCGCCCTGTCCGCAGAGGGCGGCTTCCGCATCCATCAGGTGGGCCGCCCCGACGCCGAGCGGTCCGCCTCCCGCGGGCTGCGGTTCGCGTTCGTCGCCGCCGGCGCCGTCTCGCTGGCCGCCATCGCACTCGGCGGGGTCTCCACGGGCATCACGACCGACTCGGGCGTGGAGGCACGCGGGGGCTCCGGCAGCGGAAGCAATGTGACCCCGATGCGTTCGCCGGGCACGGGCGGGGCCACGGCGCCCGAGACCCAGCGCCGGCGCTCCGGTGCCCCGCTGCTCGGTCAGCGCACGCTCGACCGGACGCCCGCATCCACGGAGGCCTCGGCCCCGTTGCTGCCCGGAGTCTCCACGCCGGGAATCCAGGACGCCTCGGAGATCCGTGCCCTGACCGCCCCCGTGGTCGCCGCGGCCGCCGCGATGTCCCCGCTCATACGTCCGCTGACCGCGACCGCACCGGCCACGCTGACCTCGTGGTCGACCGCCCCCGCGATCATGGCCCCGGGGTCGCAGTCCACCCCGGTGCCGACCTCGTCCGCCTCCTCGTCCCCCACACCCACCTCGCGCATCGCCCGCTGAACGCGGCATCTGCGCGGCTCGCCCGGGAACCTGGTTGAATCCGGAGTGAGCCGCGCTCAGCCGATCTTCCGGGCGCGGAATCGACGATCGAGCCGCGACCGCCGGTGCCGCAGTGCCGCGGCCCGGGTGTGGGGAGAGCATGGACGAGGGGAAGCCGGTCCCCCCAGGGGATTCCGAGGCACGGCTGCCCGAGGCGCCCGACGGCGCCGCGGCGGCCCCAGACGTGGCCGGGCGCGAGCCGTCCGCGGAAGCGGCGGCCCCGGCGGGCGCCGACCGGCCGACGGACAAGAGCGACGACGGTGACTACGAACTGAGCCGTCCCCTCGCTGCGCGGGTGGGTGCCGGCGCCCGCCCCGACGGGGACTTCGAGCTGCAACGCCCCGCCGCCCCCGCACCGCCCGAGGACGGGGACGCTCTCCCCGGGACGCGGCCCGGGTCCCCCGGCTCCACGAGCGCCGACGCCGGGAGCGCCGGTGCCGCGGGGCGGTCCGCTCCCGAAGCGGCCTCCCCCGACCGCCCCGAGCCCCTGCACGCCCGTGACCCCTACGGCACCCCGCCCTACGGCGAACCGGGCCCCTGGGCGCCCGCCCCGCCGGTCCAGCACCCTGCGCGCCCGGCGGAGACCGTGGCGCCGGGGGCGATGCCCCCGGCGGACGCGCCCCAGGGCGCGGAACCGATGCCCGACGCGCCCGCGCCGGTCCCGGCCGGGACCGCCTCCGGCGCCGCCCTCCCGGCGAACCCTGCCCCCTACCCAACGGCCTGGCAGAACTACGACCCCTGGGCGTCCCGGTCGCCCTTCCAGCTGAACGGCATCCCGGCCCCCGGCGACGAGCAGCGGCGCGGGCGGCGCCGGCGCACGCTGGCGCTCGGCGCCGTGCTGATCGCACTCGTGGCCGGCGTGGCCGGCGGTGTTGTCGGTGCCGCGCTCGAGCGTGACGGCGGTGCGGGGGACATCCGGTTGCCGCAGGCCGGTCCCGAGCCCACGGGGCGTGCCGCGGACAGCGTCGCCGGGATCGCCGCGCAGGCGCTGCCCGGCGTCGTGACCCTGCACGTCAAGGGCACCGACGCCGAGGGCACCGGCACCGGGTTCGTCCTCGACGGGCGCGGACACATCCTCACCAACAACCACGTCGTCGAACCCGCCGGCACGGGCGGCCGGATAAGCGTGACGTTCAACGGGGGCGAGACGGCCCCAGCGACCGTCGTCGGCCGGGACGCCGGCTACGACCTCGCCGTCGTCGAGGTCAAAGGCGTGCGCGGACTGAGGCCCATGCCCCTCGGCAACTCCGACAACGTCCAGGTCGGTGATCCGGTCGTCGCCATCGGGGCGCCCTTCGACCTCGCGGGCACCGTCACCTCCGGGATCATCAGCGCCAAGGAGCGGCCCATCACCGCCGGCGGCGAGAAGGGCGACGGGAGCGATGTGTCGTACGTCGACGCACTGCAGACCGACGCCCCCATCAACCCCGGCAACTCCGGTGGACCGCTCCTCGACACCAGGGGCCGGGTCGTCGGCATCAACTCCGCCATCCAGTCGGCGGGCAACGGCTCCGCACAGAGCGGCGGTCAGGCCGGCTCCATCGGGCTCGGCTTCGCCATCCCGGTCAACCAGGCCAAGCGTGTCGCCGAGGAGCTGATCAACACCGGGCGGGCCACCCACCCCGTCATCGGTGTCACGCTCGACATGAACTACGCGGGGGACGGCGCGCGTGTAGGCAGTGGGGGCGCGAACCACGGCCCCGCCGTCACCAAGGGAGGTGCCGGGGACAAGGCCGGTATCGAACCCGGCGACGTCATCACCGGGGTGGACGGCGTGCGCATCCACTCCGGCGAGGAACTCATCGTCAAGACCCGCGCCCACCGCCCCGGCGACCGGCTGACACTCACCGTCGTCCGCGACGGCAGGAAACGGACGATCTCGCTCGTCCTCGGCTCCGCGGGCGGCAATTGACACGAACCTCACGAAGACGCGTCCGAAACCCGACCCTTAAGGCAAACATCCCGGAAAACCCGTCGTGTACACGCGGTCCGGGTGCCGGGACGGTACCGGTACGACGGGAACGCCGGGTACCGTGGATCCGGCCCGGACCACGGAAGACCCGCACAGACCACCGAGTGCCGAGGACCGAGGACATCGCAAGGAGCTTCAGGTGTTCAATGACATAGGACCGCTCGAGCTGCTGACGCTCGTTGTCCTCGCCGTGCTCGTCTTCGGTCCGGACAAGCTCCCGAAGATGATCCAGGACGTCACGCGGACCATTCGCAAGATCCGGGAGTTCTCCGAGAACGCCAAGGACGATATCCGGAACGAGCTGGGCCCCGAGTTCAAGGACTTCGAGTTCGAGGACCTCAACCCCAAGACGTTCATCCGCAAGCAGCTGGAGAACGACGAACTGGGGCTGAAGGAGATCCGCAACGGCTTCGACCTCAAGAAGGAGATGGCCGAGGTCACGGACGCGGTCCACGGCCGGGAGTCGGAGTCCCCGTCCTCGTCGTCCTCGTCGTCCTCGTCGTCCTCTTCGGGTTCCGTCGACATGACGAAGAAGCCGGAGAAGACCGACCCCGACGAGCGCCCGCCCTTCGACGCGGACGCCACCTGAGCCGTTCGCGCCCGCCGCGACGGGGCGTGGCACCCGTCGTGATGTGACACAGGTCATACGGCGATCGGTGGGCGTGCGGTGATATCACGACGCTCAAAAGGCCGTACGTGCCGGGCGTTTTCCTGCTGTTCGGACTGGTGTGGCTATGCTGCCCAGTTGTTGTGCGGACCGATTTCGGAGCCAGGACGCCCGTGGGGGGCGGGCCGCTCGGGTCCGACGAGAACGAGGAGGCGTCCGGGCAGATGGAGACGACGAGTCGGGTGGGCACTCAGCCGCCGGCCGCGGAGGGCGGACATCAGCTTCCCTTCGCCCGGCGTGCGGTCGACGGGTATCTCCGGGCGTCCTTCCCCTGGTACGGCCTCGACGAGGCGTTCACGGGCCCGCGCTGGCTGATGCAGGTGGGCACCGGGGCCGACGGCGTCGTGGAGCACGGATCGATCGGACACGGCGAAGAGCCCTCCGTACGCAACGAGGCCACCGAGGACAAGGAGCGGTTCGCGGTCGTGGTCACCGTGGCCGCCAACCCGGTACGGCACAGCCCGGACGGCACCGGCCTGCTGGAGGCCACGTCGGTCTCCTCCGCGGCCTGGCTCGCGGGAGTGGGGCTGCTGTCGGTCACCTGGCCCGGGCAGATGGACCACGGCCTGCGGGACGACTGGCTCGACCAGCAGACCGAGACGGCATGGGCCCTCGCCGACGACCTGTCCGGCCCCGCGTGGTCCACCCTGTCGCTGCCCGTGGACGGCGTCCCGACGTCCTTCCACTACCGAGAGTCCGAGTTCGGCTGGGTGCTGGCCGGTTCGACGCAGGCCGGGGTGCACGTGGGCGCCTACGGCAAGGGGATGAGCGCGTACGGTCTCGGCTTCTCCGTGGTCAAGGACATCGCCGCCTACGCATAGCCGGGACGACGCCGATGGGGGCGCCGTCCCGCTCGGACGGCGCCCCCATCGGTGTACGGCGCGTGGAACGACCCGATCGGCCGATCGGCCCTAGAACTTGTTCCTCGGGGTGATCCCCAGCGACATGCCCGCGAGGCCCCGCTGACGCCCGCCCAGCTTGCCAGCGATCGCGAGCAGGGCCGAGCCGGCCGGCGAGTCCGGATCGGTCAGCACCACCGGCCTGCCGTCGTCGCCGCCCTCGCGGAGACGGACGTCGATGGGGATGGAGCCGAGCACCGGGACCGTGGCACCCGTGGTGCGGGTGAGGCCGTCGGCGACCACCTGGCCGCCGCCCGTGCCGAAGACGTCCACCATCTCGCCGCAGTGCGGGCAGGGCAGGCCTGCCATGTTCTCGACCACACCGACGATCTTCTGATGGGTTTGGACGGCGATGGAGCCCGCCCGCTCCGCCACCTCGGCCGCCGCCTGCTGCGGGGTGGTGACCACCAGGATCTCCGCGTTCGGGACCAGCTGCGCCACCGAGATCGCGATGTCGCCGGTGCCCGGCGGGAGGTCGAGCAGCAGCACGTCCAGGTCACCCCAGAAGACGTCCGCGAGGAACTGCTGGAGCGCCCGGTGCAGCATGGGGCCGCGCCAGACGACCGGCGCGTTGCCGGGGGTGAACATCCCGATCGAGATGACCTTCACGCCGTTCGCCTGCGGCGGCATGATCATGTTCTCGACCTGGGTCGGACGGCCGTCGGCGCCCAGCATGCGCGGCACGCTGTGGCCGTAGATGTCGGCGTCCACAACGCCGACCTTCAGGCCGTCGGCCGCCATCGCGGCAGCCAGGTTCACCGTCACCGAGGACTTGCCGACACCGCCCTTGCCGGACGCCACCGCGTACACACGGGTGAGCGAGCCCGGCTTGGCGAAGGGGATCTCCCGCTCGGCCTGGCCGCCGCGCAACGCGGTCGCCAATTCGCGGCGCTGCTCGTCGCTCATCACGTCGAGCGTGACGTCCACCCGGGTGACGCCCTCCACACGGGAGACCGCGTCCGTGACGCGCTGCGTGATCGTGTCGCGCATGGGGCAGCCGGAAACCGTCAGGTAGACGGTGACCGCGACCGCTCCGTCCGCGCCGATCTCCACCGATTTGACCATCCCCAGTTCGGTGATGGGTCGCTGGATCTCGGGGTCGTTCACCGTCGCCAGTGCCTCGCGCACCGCGTCTTCCGTAGCCATAACCACGATGGTACGGCGCCCGACGGGGGCCCGGAACGCCCCGTCAGCGGTCGTCTACGTCACGTCCGCGGCCTCGTTCGGCCGGGAACACGCGGTGGCCGTCGGGCCGCCCGCCGTCCAGATCCCTGGCGAGGTCCTGGAGCTCGGAGCGGATCCAGTCACGGGTGGCGACCTCGCCGAGACCCGTGCGCAGCGCGGCGACCTCCCGGGTCAGGTACTCGGTGTCCGCGATAGACCGCTCGTTCTGCTTGCGGTCCTGCTCCAGGTTGACCCGGTCGCGGTCGTCCTGGCGGTTCTGCGCCAGCAGGATCAGCGGGGCCGCGTAGGAGGCCTGCAGGGACAGCATCAGCGTCAGGAAGATGAAGGGATAGGGGTCGAAGCGGAGATAGTGCGGGGCGGTGACGTTCCAGACCAGCCAGACGATGATGACGACCGTCATCCAGACGATGAACCGCCCGGTGCCCAGGAAGCGGGCGATGCGCTCCGAGAGGCGGCCGAACGCCTCGGGGTCCCACTCGGGCAGGATGCGGGTGCGCCTGCGCTGCGGCTGATCGAGCCGGATGCGGGAGCGGGTGGCGGCGGTCGCGCCGGAGGGCGTCTTCTCGCGGTCAGGCACCATCGGAGGTCCCCTCGTCGACCAGGTGGAACTCCGTCTCGCGCCAGTCGTCGGGAAGCATGTGGTCCAGCACGTCGTCCACGGTCACCACGCCGAGCAGTGCGCCGGCCTCGTCGACGACGGGCGCCGCCACCATGTCGTAGGTCGCGAAGAACCCGGCCACCACAGGCAGGGGTGCGCCGGGCGCCAGCGCCTGGAGGGCGTCGTCCAGGATGGAGCTGACGAGGGTGTAGGGCGGATCGCGCAACAGCCGCTGGAAGTGGACGGTGCCCAGGTATTTGCCGGTCGGTGTCTCGTCCGGCGGGCGGCAGACGTACACCTGGGCGGCGAGTGCGGGGGACAGGTCGGGGTTGCGGACCCGGGCCAGGGCGTCGGCGATGGTGGCGTCGGGCCGGAGCACGATCGGCTCCGTGGTCATCAGGCCGCCCGCGGTCCGCTCCTCGTACGCCATCAGACGGCGCATGTCGGCCGCGTCGTCCGGCTGCATCAGGCTCAGCAGCCGCTCCTTCTCGTCCTCCGGCAGCTCGGCGAGCAGGTCGGCCGCGTCGTCCGGGTCCATCGCCTCCAGGACGTCCGCGGCGCGTTCCTCCTTGAGCTTGCCGAGGATCTCGATCTGGTCGTCCTCCGGCAGCTGCTCGAGCACATCGGCGAGCCGGTCGTCGTCCAGGGCGGCGGCCACCTCCGCGCGCCGTTTCGCCGAGAGGTGGTGCAGCACGTTGGCGAGGTCTGCGGGCCGCAACTGCTCGAAGGTGGCCAGCAGGCTCTCGGCGCCCTGTCCCTGTTCCTCCAGGGAGAACCCGCTGACGGCGGACCACTCGACCGTGAGCGCCTCGCCCTTGCTGCGCCGGAACGTTCCTGCCCGGCCCTTGCGGACGAAGACCTTGTCGACCTGCCATTCCCGGCGGGCCGGCAGTTGGTGCACGGCCAGGTCGAGGACGGTCACGTCCTCGTCGGTCTCGGTGAGCCGGACGCGGCGGTCGAGCAGTTCCCCGAAGACGAGCCGCTCGGTGGGCCGCTGTTCGAAGCGGCGCACGTTCAGCACGCCGGTGGTGATGATCTGGCCCGACTCGATACCGGTGACCCGGGTCATGGGCAGGAAGATGCGGCGACGGGTGGTGAGTTCGACCACCAGGCCGAGCAGGCGCGGGGGACGCCGGCCGACGCGCAGCATGACGACGAGGTCGCGCAGGCGTCCCACCTGGTCGCCGTTGGGGTCGAAGACGGCGACACCGGCCAGGTGCGAAACGAAGATGCGAGGGGCGCCTGCCGCCATTCCCGCGCCTCCTGTTCCAGCCGTTTTGTCCGCTCGCGTGGGCTTCAGGCTAGCCCGTCCCGATGCGATACGCCCTGGCGAGAGGGGCGGACGGACTGGCTCCGGAGGGCTCCACGGGCACCGGTACGCTGCCGTACGCCGACGACGACTCCCGCACGAGAGGCAGCCTCATCCGTGACTGCAATCCCCCAGGGCCGTAGGCGCAGGGCTGCACTGGTGAGCGCGATCTGTGCACTGGTGGTGACGGGGACGGGGCTCACGGCGTGCGGCAGCGGCGACCCCGACGCCGGGACGAACGGGGTGGGCAAGCTGCCGGCCGGCACCATCGAGTCCCGTACGCGTGCGGCGGCGAAGTCGGCCTCGGCGCTGCGGCTGTCGGGCACTGTGGTCGGCAACGGCGGCAGCTACACCCTGGACATGCGGCTGAAGAGCGACGGGGGCACCGGGTCGGTCACCTCCAAGAGCGGCTCGTTCAAGGTGCTCAGGGTGGGCCCGCACCTGTTCCTGAAGGCCGGTGCCGACTTCTGGAACCAGGAGGGGGCCGACGGAGGCGGCGGCGATTCGGCGGCCGCGGCGAACAAGCTCGAGGGAAAGTACGTGAAGGTGCCGACGGGGGACCCGGCCTACAAGCGCTTCAGCGGGTTCACCGACAAGGACGTGCTGCTGGACAGTCTTCTCACGCTGCACGGGTCGCTGGGCACGGACGGCCACCACGAGCAGGACGGGATCCGCACGATCCGCATCACCGGCGACAAGGGCTCCGGCGGCACGCTGGACGTCTCCCTGGAGGGCACTCCGTATCCGCTGAGCCTGGTGCGCGCCGGCAACGCCGGGACCCTCCGGATGTCGGACTGGGGCAAGGACTTCTCCCTGGCCGAGCCGCCGAAGAAGGAGACGGTGGACTACGGGAAGCAGCTGCCGGCGTCCTGACGGGCGGGACCCGCCGGCGCGGTGGCCGGGTGCCGAGGGGCGGGGGAGGGGACCGCGGTGGCTACCGCCGCTTGCGGCGCAGCAGCCGGGGCAGCGCGGCCGGGATCGGACGGCGGGTCGTCGCCGGCGTCGAGGGCGGGGGAGCTGCCTGTGCATCGCTGGGCAGCGGCACCGTGGTGCCGTGGGGCTCCAGGCGCAGCACCCGGCATTCGCGGCGCCACCGCTGCGGCATCTCCTCGCCGTCGGGGGCGTTCAGCCGCTTGCCCTTCAGCTCGGCGACGGTGCTCTCCCACTCCGGCGACCCCGCCGCCAGCTCGACCACATGCGCGGGCCAGGTGACGATACGGCCCCCCTTGTCCTTGCTGCGCACCGTGACGACCGCGTCCTGGCCGTCGACCAGACCGGGCAGCGGCTGCTCGCCGGGGCCGTCGCCCACCACGCAGGCCGCGCCGTCGTGCCACACGTGCCACAGCGCCCGGGCGGGCGCGGGCATCGCGCCCTGGACCCAGATCAGCCCGGACTTCTTCGTGGCCTCCTCGACGAGGGCCCGGTCGAGCAGCTCGCTTGTCATGTGCCCAGCCTAGTGGGGCAGGGTCACAGCCAGCCGTTCCGCTTCAGCGTGCGGTGGATGCCCAGACAGATGACCACCGTGATGCTCATGATCACCGGGTAGCCGTACTTCCAGTGCAGTTCCGGCATGTACTTGAAGTTCATGCCGTAGACGCCGCAGACCATCGTCGGCACGGCGATGATCGCCGCCCACGCCGTGATCTTGCGCATGTCCTCGTTCTGCGCGACGGAGGCCTGCGCCAGGTTGGCCTGGAGGATCGAGTTCAGCAGTTCGTCGAAGCCCACCACCTGCTCGTGGACCCGGGCGAGGTGGTCGGCGACATCACGGAAGTACTTCTGGATGTCCGGGTCGACCAGCCGCATCGGCCGCTCGCTCAGCAGCAGCATCGGCCGCATGAGCGGCGCCACCGCCCGCTTGAACTCCAGGACCTCGCGCTTGAGTTGATAGATGCGGCCGGCGTCGGTGCCCCGGGGTGTGCCGCCCTTCCTGCTCGGCGAGAACACCTCCGTCTCCACCTCGTCGATGTCGACCTGCATGGCGTCGGCCACGGCGATGTAGCCGTCGACGACGTGGTCGGCGATCGCGTGCAGCACGGCCGAGGGGCCCTTGGCGAGCAGCTCCGGGTCGTCCTGCAGCCGGTGCCGCAGCGTCCGCAGCGAGCCCTGGCCGCCGTGCCGGACGGTGATGAAGAAGTCCCGTCCGGTGAAGCACATGACCTCACCGGTCTCGACGACCTCGCTGTTGGCGGTCAGCTCGTCGTGGTCGACGTAGTGGATGGTCTTGAAGACCGCGAAGAGGGAGTCGTCGTACCGCTCCAGCTTGGGGCGCTGGTGTGCCTGCACCGCATCCTCCACCGCCAGGGGGTGCAGCCCGAACTCGCTTGCGATACCGGAGAATTCGGCTTCGGTCGGCTCGTGCAGACCGATCCACACGAAGCCTCCGTCACGGCGCACCTGCCGCATCGCCTCGTGCGGGGACAGCGGCTTCTGGGTCTCGATGCGCACGCCGTCGCGGTAGACGGCGCAGTCCACGACGCAGGACGGCGTGGCCGGGTCGCGCGTGGTGTCGTACGTGCCGGTGTCCTTGCGCAGGGAGGGGCGGGACGGGCGGACCGCGGCGCGCAGGTCACGGATCATCGACATGGCAGGCTCCTTCGCAACGAGCAGCAAAGGCGCTCACGAGGGGTGGAACTGCCCGGAATGGGGACGTCCTGAGTACTGATGTTTGGCACGTCCACAAAGCGGGGAGCACCGCACCATCGCGGTGGCGGACTTCGCTACTGATTCAGATCAGTCAGATCAGGCAAAACGAAACGAAGTGCTCTTCCGCGGTGCACCGGGGATCCGGAGCGGGTCCCCCGGGGGAGGTCCGCATGGACGCGGCGCGCAGGTGAGAGGTGGCGGTCAGCCGGAACAGCTGCATCAGTGGCCGGAAGAGCGGGTGGTACTGCACGGTCGACTTCGATCCATTACAGCCCCACCTCCTCCGGCCGGTCCCTGGTGAGGGACGATCCATCCCCCGTAGGGGAGTCTCACGGTGTCGGGACTCGATCGCGACGCTGCTGCGTGCTGCCCGGAACCACCGAGTCAGAGTATCAGCCGACCGAAGTGTCAAGGCGCCGCTTTGCCCGCCGCTGACGAGTTCTATGCTCGCCGCATGGTTGATGTTCTCGCTCTGGTCGAGGCCCGGCTGCGTACCGCGCTCGGCGAACCGGACGCCCGCGCGGCCGTCACCTTCCTGGGTACCGACCGCGTCGAGGTGCTGCGCTTCCATGAGGCGGACATCCTCCGCTACGCCACGCTCGGTATGTCCGCACGGCCCATGACGGACCCCGGCGCGATGCTCGCCGACCCCGTCGAGGGACCCCGCGCCGAGCTCGTCCTCTCGGTGCGCGGCGGCACCGCGGACACCGACGAGCTGCTGCGCCCGCTGGCGGTGCTCGCCGCGTCCCCGCAGGTCGAGGGCGTGGTCGTGGCCCCCGGTGCCTCGCTGGACGTGGGTGAGCCCCTGTGGCCGGGCGCCCCCTTCACCTCGGTGCTGGTCGCCGAACCGGGTGGCCTGGTCGAGGATCTGGACCTGGACGAGCCCCTGGATCCCGTGCGGTTCCTGCCGCTGCTGCCGATGACCCCGAACGAGGCCGCCTGGAAGCGGGTGCACGGCGCCCAGGCGCTCCAGGAGCGCTGGCTGACGAGTGGGACGGATCTGCGCGATCCGTCCCGCAGGTCCGTTCGGCTGGACTGAACCGGGGTGAGCAAACTCACCAACATGACGCCACCGGCCGTCAGTTGGCGAATGCGGTGACGCTGTCCTCGCTCGCGTGCCGTCGCTCCGGCCCCTCCGCCGTCCGGGTGAGGGCCCGGCGCCGTACCAGCACCACGACGGCGCCCATGACCGCGGTGAGCGCCGCGACCAGGAACGGCACGTGGAGGTCGCTCCACTCCTCGATCTTCGGCGCCAGGTAGGGCGCGGCCGCCGCGGCGAACCAGCGCACGAAGTTGTAGCCCGCGCTGGCCACCGGGCGCGGTGCGTTCGAGACCCCGAGGGCCAGTTCGGTGAAGACCGTGTTGTTCACGCCGATGAACGCGCCGGACATGATCGTGCAGACGACGGCGGTGGTGTGGTCCCCGTAGCCGAGCACGGCGACGTCGATCGCCAGCAGCACGAGAGAGCCGCCGAGCACCTTCAGCGAACCGAGGCGCTTCTGCAGGCGAGGGGCCACGATCACGGAGAAGACGGCCAGCAGCACACCCCAGGCGAAGAAGACCGCACCCGATGTGTACGGCGTCATGTTCAGCACGAACGGTGTGAAGGCCAGCACGGTGAAGAACGTGTAGTTGTAGAAGAAGGCGGAGACGGCCGCCGAGGCCAGTCCGCCGTGGCCGAGCGCCCTGATCGGGTCGAGCAGTGAGGTCTTGCGTGCCGGCCGCGGTTGCTCCTTCAGGAACCCCGTGATGCACAGGAAGCCCACCGCCATGAGCGTGGCCGTGCCGAAGAACGGGTAGCGCCAGCTGACGTTCCCGAGCACCGCGCCCAGCAGCGGGCCGCACGCCATCCCGAGGCCGAGCGCCGACTCGTACAGCAGGATCGCCGCGGAGCTGCCCCCGGCCGCCGCGCCGACGATGACGGCGAGGGCCGTGGAGACGAAGAGCGCGTTGCCGAGGCCCCAGCCTGCCCGGTAGCCGACGAGTTGGCCCACCGAGCCCGAGGTGCCCGCGAGGGCCGCGAAGACCACCACGAAGGCCAGCCCGAGCAGCAGCGTCCTGCGGCCGCCGATACGGCTGGACACGAATCCCGTGACCAGCATCGCGATGGCGGTGATCAGGAAGTAGGAGGTGAAGAGCAGCGAGACCTGACTGGGTGTCGCCTGCAGGCCCTTGGCGATGGACGGCAGGATCGGGTCGACGAGTCCGATGCCCATGAACGCGACGACGGACGCTCCGGCGGTCGCCCAGACGGACTTCGGCTGGCGCAGAAGGCTTCCGGCTCCCGCGTCGAACGGATCTTCGGCCGGGTCGGGCCCTGCGGTGTTCCTGCTGCTCATGGGCATCCTTGCAGTGCGAGATGGTTGCTTTATACATACATTAAGTTAGGTGGGCTAATTAATGCAACCTACATCTACATCACTGCGGTGAAGCGGGTGTGCGGGGCACACGCCGGACGGGTGATCGTCCTTGACGCGGCGCGGGACGGGGAGGACCGTGGGGCCCTATGAGGGGCGAACCCAGTTGCCCGAAGTGTGGTGGCCGGGTCAGGGCTCCCGGACTCTTTGCCGACTCCTGGCAGTGCGATGTGCACGGCAACGTGCATCCGCTGCAGCCCGTGATCCCGCCCAGTGTCGAGGCCCTCGGTGTCGTGGTGCACCGTGCCCGGGTGCCGGTGTGGATGCCGTGGCCGCTGCCCGTGGGCTGGCTGTTCACGGGTGTGGCCTGCGCGGGTGACGACCGCAGTGGGGGACGCGCGACGGCCGTGGCCTGCTCGGGCCCCGGACCGCTCGGCGGCATGGGGGAGTTGATCCTCGTGGCCGAGGAGCTCGGCGTGGGGCTGGGTGCGCGGTACGCGGGCATCACGGGTCCTGACCCGGGCCCGTACCTGAACGTCGAGAAGCCGCCCCAGGCCAAGGTGCTCGCCGCCGGTCGCCCCACCCCGCTGTGGCACGTCACGGGCACGCCCGACGACCGCGCGGTCTTCGCGGGCGAGGCGCGCGGGCTGTGGTTGTGGGCGGTGGTCTGGCCCGAGCAGACGGGCATGCTGATGTACGACGAACTGGTGCTGACCGATCTGCGGGACGCGGGGGCCGAGGTGGACCTGCTGCCCATCGGTGCACTCTCCCCGCGACTGATCGAGCCGTGACGCGGGAGTCCCGGCGGGCCCAGGGGCGCATGCGAGTCCTGCCGGGCGTAGGGGGCGCATGCCCGCTGCGGGTGTGACAGGGGGGTCCGTTATCCTTGAGCGTCCCCTCGTTCCGTCGCCGTCTGGAGTCCGTGTCGTGCGCATCGACCTGCACACCCACTCCACCGCCTCCGACGGTACGGACACCCCCGCCGAGCTGGTGCTGGGCGCCGCTGCCGCCGGACTCGACGTCGTCGCGCTCACCGACCACGACACCACCCGCGGCCATGCGGAGGCGATCCGTGCGCTGCCCGAGGGGCTGACGCTTGTCACGGGTGCCGAGCTCTCCTGCCGGATGGGCGGCATCAGCCTGCACATGCTGGCCTACCTCTTCGACCCCGAGGAGCCGGAACTGCTCGCCGAGCGCGAGCTGGTGCGGGACGACCGTGTCCCCCGAGCCCACGCCATGATCGACAGGCTGCGGGAGCTGGGGGTGCCGATCGGCTGGGAGCGGGTGGCGCGCATCGCCGGCGAGGGCTCCGTCGGGCGGCCGCACATCGCCTCCGCGATGGTCGAACTCGGCGTGGTGGAGACCGTCTCGGACGCGTTCACGCCCGAGTGGCTGGCCGACGGCGGGCGCGCCTACGTCGAGAAGCACGCGACCGATCCGTTCGAGGCGATCAGGCTGGTCAAGGCGGCCGGCGGGGTGACCGTCTTCGCGCACCCGGCCGCGTCACGGCGCGGGCGGATCGTGCCGGACTCCGTCATCGCGGATCTCGCCGCCGCGGGGCTCGACGGCATCGAGGTCGACCACATGGACCACGACCCGGAGACCCGGGAGCGGCTGCGTGCGCTCGCCGGCGAACTGGACCTGCTGGCCACGGGCTCGTCCGACTACCACGGCAGTCGCAAGACGTGCGTGCTCGGGGAGTACACCACCGATCCGGAGGTGTACGGGGAGATCACCCGACGGGCCACCGGGGCGTTCCCGGTGCCGGGCGCCGGTGGACACAACCGGAGCCTGGTCGGCCCGTAGTCCCCTCGCCCGCTGTCCGGGGAGCCCTGCCCCGCCCCCTCACTGCCTCGCGCCGTCCGGCGCGCCCACGTTTCCCAACACCCCTGTCCCCCTGCGGCCGCGGCCGACCGCCGCGTGCTCGTCCGTACTTACGTTCAAGGTCCCCATGTTCGACGTCGCCCTCTTCGCGTCCCTCTTCTTCACCCTCTTCGTGATCATGGATCCCCCGGGGATCACCCCGATCTTCCTGGCCCTCACCGCCGGGCGCCCCGCCAAGATGCAGAAGCGGATGGCCTTCCAGGCCGTCTGTGTGGCCGGCGGTGTCATCGGGGTGTTCGGCGTGCTCGGTCATCAGATCCTCGACTACCTGCACGTCTCCGTGCCCGCGCTGATGATCGCGGGCGGGCTGCTCCTGCTGCTGATCGCCCTCGACCTGCTGACCGGCAAGACCGACGAGCCGAAGCAGACCAAGGACGTCAATGTCGCGCTCGTTCCGCTCGGCATGCCGCTGCTCGCCGGACCCGGCGCGATCGTCTCCGTGATCCTGGCGGTCCAGAAGGCCGACAGCGTGAGCTCCCAGGTGTCGGTATGGGCGGCGATACTCGCGATCCATGTCGTGCTGTGGCTCGTCATGCGCTACTCGCTGGTGATCATCCGTGTGATCAAGGACGGCGGCGTCGTGCTCGTGACCCGGCTGGCGGGCATGATGCTCTCCGCGATCGCCGTGCAGCAGATCATCAACGGGGTCACCCAGGTCGTCCGGGCCGGCTGACCGCCCGGCGGTACCGCGACGCGCGGAGCCCCGTACGGCGGTTGCCGTACGGGGCTCCGAAGCATCACATGGGCCCGCGTCGGGTCTTACGATGCGGACGAGTCGGCCGGGCGGATCCAGAGTCGCTGCCCTATGGCTGCGGCCTGCTGAACGATCTGCTTGACGGAGGCGGCGTCCACGACGGTGGTGTCCACGGGGGTTCCGTCGACGTCGTCGAGTCGCATGATTTCGAAGCGCATAGGGCTTCTCCCTTCGTCTGGTCATCCTCCTGAGGAGAACTACTGGCGTGCGGAGCGAAGAGCGTCGGTGTCCCCGTTCCCGTAGGGATTCAACGGGATGCTTGTTACAAACATTCCCTACGCTAAGGAAATTTTTCGAGTCTCTAATTACTCACCGGTAAGGCGGATGGGGTCCGAGCGCGTTGTGTTCACGGTGCACTGATGGGGACCGGTTGTGTTCGCAGCGTGACCGCCGGGACAATGGGGTCAGTATGAACGACGACCTGGCGGCGCTCGGCGCCCGCATCGACCGCACGAACGAGTTGCTTCAGCGCATGCTCGCCGAGGTGGCGAAGACCCCCTCGACCCATGCGATCTTCGTCGACGCCGGCTATCTCTACGCGGCCGCCGGGCGCCTCATCGCCGGGACCGAGGACCGCCGGGCCTTCGACCTCGATGCCGAGGGGCTGATCGAGGCGCTCATCGACAAGGCGCGCACGATCTTCGCGGACAGCAGGCTGCTGCGCGTGTACTGGTACGACGGCGCGAGGCGCCGCATCCACACCGCCGAACAGCAGTCCATCGCCGAACTCCCCGACGTGAAGGTGCGGCTCGGCAACCTCAACGCCAACAACCAGCAGAAGGGCGTCGACTCCCTCATCAGGTCCGACCTCGAGTCACTCGCCCGGCACCGCGCCATCAGCGACGCGGCGCTCATCGGCGGCGACGAGGACCTGGTGTCGGCGGTCGAGGCGGCACAGGGGTACGGGGCGCGGGTGCACCTGTGGGGCATCGAGGCGCCCGAGGGCCGCAACCAGGCGGAGCCGCTGCTGTGGGAGGTGGACAGCCAGCGCACCCTCGAACTCGACTTCTTCAAGCCGTATGTCAGCCGGCGGACCGCCGCGACGTACGAGGCCGCGTCCGCGGCCCGGCCCACGCGTGAGGACGTCCGCTTCGTGGGCGCGCAGATCGCGGCGAAGTGGCTGGTGGCGCGCGGCCGGGAGACGCTGGCGGACCTGCTGCCCGGCCATCCGTATCTGCCCGGCTCCGTCGACCAGGACCTGCTGGTGGAGGCGGAGGGCCTGTTGCAGTACTCGCTGCGCGGCCAGTCGGACCTGCGGCGCGCCCTGCGGGACGGTTTCTGGGACCACCTGCAGGGGCAGTACTAGACCGCCTGCGCGAACCGCTCCCAGAAGGCGGTCAGTGCGCGGGCCGTCTGCTCGGGCTGCTCCGTGTTGGGGGAGTGCTCCGCCTGCGCGACGACGGTGCGCTCGGCACCCAGCCGGGTCGCCATCTCGTCCAGGAGCGGTACGGGCCAGGTGTCGTCGCGGCCGCCCGAGAGCACATGCACCGGCAGACCGACGGCGTCCAGCTCCGCCACGCGGTCGGGCTCCAGACACAGCTGCCGACCGGTGGCGAGGAGCTGGGCGGGGCTGTTGCGGAGCCAGCGGCGGCGCAGGTCCTCCCCGTCGGCGAGCCCTTCGTCGATGTCCCCGGCGTCGACGTCCTCCGGAGGCTCCATGGCCTGGATGGCCTCCCACACCTCGGCCATGTCCATCACGGCGAGGGCGTCGCGCAGCAGCTTCACGCGCTGCTGCTGCGGGACGGAGATCTGGGCCGGTCCGGAGGCCATCAGGGTGAGCGAGACAAACGGGGACGCGTCGAGCAGGACGGCCGCGCGGGCGATCTGACCGCCGAGGGAATGGCCGAGAAGATGCAGCGGCGTGCCGACCGCGTGCGCCTGTGCGAGCACGTCCCGCGCCAGCTCGTCCTGCGCGTAAGGGGCCTCGTCGTCCCGGGGTCCTGGGGACTCGTACTGGCCGCGTCCGTCGACGGCGACGGTCCGGTACCCGGCAGCCGCGAGGAGCGGCTGCAGAACGATGAAGTCCTCCTTGCTTCCGGTGTATCCGGGCAGCAGGAGGACGGTTCCCTTCACCGGTGACGCCGTCGCGTCCGCCTCCAGGACTGCGAACTCCCCGCGTTCCGTGGCGAGTCGACGGGACCGGACACCAGGGGGCGGTACGAAGGCGGGGGGACGGCTCATGGGGCGAGGTTACCGGGCGGCGGACGCCGGGCGCGGCCGGAGCCGGGTGACATCGCGGTGTACGGACGAGGAGCGGGAACGCCGACGGCCCGTCACCACCGGATGGGGTGACGGGCCGTCGAGCGGGTGTCGCATCAGCCCTCGGCGGGCTCGGCGGCCTTGCGCGTCCGCCGACGGGGCTTCGCGGGGGCCTCGTCCGTCTGGGCCGGGATCTCCGCCTCGGCGGCCGCCGCCTTGCGCGTGCGGCGCCGGGGCTTCACCTCGGGCTCCTCGACGGACTGCGCCGGGATCGCGGGCTCCGCCGCCACCGCCTTGCGGGTGCGGCGGGGCTTGGCCTCGGTGGCCTCGGCGGTGTCGACGGCCGTCTCGGCGGCGGCCTCGGTGGCCGCTGCCTTGCGGGTGCGACGGCGCGGCGTGGCCTCCGCGCCGTCCACGGTCTCGACGGCTGCCTCGGCCGTCTTGCGGGTGCGTCGCGGCTTGGCGGGTGCCTCGCCCTCGGTCGCCTCGGGTGCGGCCTCCGCCGTCTTGCGGGTGCGCCGGCGGGGCTTGGCCTCGGTGGCCTCGGCGGTGTCGACGGCCGTCTCGGCGGCGGCTTCCGTGGCCGCCGCCTTGCGGGCGCGCCGACGCGGCGCGGCCTCCGCCGTGTCGACGGCTGCCTCGGCGGCAGGCGCCGCCACCACCGCGTCCACGGCGGCCTCGGCCGCAGCCGGGGCCGTCTCGGCGGCCCTGCGGGTCCGGCGACGGCGCGGCTTCACCGGCTCGGCCGTGTCGACGACGGTCTCCGCCGCCTCGGACACGGTCGGCTCCGCCGTCTCCGTCACCGCGGCGGCCGACTCCGCCGGCACCCCGCCGCGCATACGGCGACGGCGGCGCGGCGTGCGCGCCTCCAGGTCCTCGGCCGGCTGCGGGGTTTCCGCCGCGTCCGGGGCGGCCGGCGCCTCGACGGGCGCCCCGTTCCGGGTGCGACGGCGGCTGCGCGGCGCACGCGCCGGACGCTCGCTCTGCGTGGGCGGGGCCGGGGAACGGCGGCCGCGGGGCCCGCGGCCGCCCGTCTCGCCGAGGTCCTCCAGCTCCTCCGCCGCGAGCCCGGCACGGGTGCGCTCGGCGCGCGGCAGGACACCCTTCGTGCCCTCGGGAATCCCGAGGACGGCGAAGAGGTGCGGGGAGGTGGAGTACGTCTCCACCGGGTCGTTGAAGTCCAGCTCCAGCGCCTTGTTGATCAGCTGCCAGCGCGGGATGTCGTCCCAGTCGACGAGCGTGATCGCCGTACCCGAGGCGCCGGCGCGGCCCGTACGGCCGATGCGGTGCAGGTACGTCTTCTCGTCCTCGGGGGACTGGTAGTTGATGACGTGGGTGACGCCCTCGACGTCGATGCCGCGCGCGGCCACGTCGGTGCAGACGAGTACGTCCACCTTGCCGTTCCGGAAGGCCCGCAGGGCCTGCTCGCGCGCGCCCTGGCCCAGGTCGCCGTGGACCGCGCCGGCCGCGAAGCCGCGCCGCTGGAGCTGTTCCGCGATGTCGGCCGCCGTCCGCTTCGTCCGGCAGAAGATCATCGCCAGCGCACGGCCCTCGGCCTGCAGTATGCGCGAGACCATCTCCGGCTTGTCCATCGAGTGCGCGCGGAAGACGTGCTGCGCGATGTTCGCGACGGTGGCGCCCTCGTCGTCCGGCGCGGTGGCCCGGATGTGCGTCGGCTGAGACATGTAGCGGCGGGCGAGGCCGATGACCGCTCCCGGCATGGTCGCCGAGAACAGCATGGTCTGTCGCTTCGCCGGCAGCATGTTGATGATCTTCTCGACGTCGGGCAGGAAGCCCAGGTCGAGCATCTCGTCGGCCTCGTCGAGCACGAGGCACTTCACGTGCTTCAGGTTCAGCTTCTTCTGGCCCGCGAGGTCCAGCAGCCGGCCCGGGGTGCCGACGACCACGTCGACGCCCTTCTTCAGGGCCTCCACCTGGGGCTCGTAGGCCCGGCCGCCGTAGATCGCCGTGACCCGGACGTTGCGCACCTTGCCCGCGGTGAGCAGGTCGTTGGTGACCTGGGTGCACAGCTCACGGGTGGGGACGACGACGAGCGCCTGGGGGGACTCGGTGAGCGCCTCGGGCCTGGCGCGGCCCGCTTCGACGTCCGCGGGGACGGTGACGCGCTCGAGGAGCGGGAGGCCGAAACCGAGCGTCTTGCCGGTGCCGGTCTTGGCCTGGCCGATGACGTCCGTGCCCGAGAGGGCGACGGGGAGTGTCATCTCCTGGATCGGGAAGGGGTTGATGATGCCGACGGCTTCCAGGGCCTCGGCCGTCTCGGGAAGGATCCCGAGTTCGCGGAAAGTGGTAGTCAGGGTGCTGCCTCTTCTGTGAACGCGGTGCGAGGCGAGCGCGGGGGGTCGTGACCGTGCGGATGACGTCGGCCTGCTTGGGGGACGGGCCTGTGGCACGGGACCACGCCGACGCTCCAGCGCTCGTACCGCTGAGGGTCTCTCCGGATGCCGTACGCACAGTGCCGTACGGACCATGAGAGCTGTCAGTCGGAGCCGATCGGGCCACCGACCGGGCATCCTCATACATGCAGCCCGTCGAATACTCGGCAGGCGCATTACCACCATACCCCGGAATCGCGCACATGTGATGGCCGATTCGGTCACGTAGCCGTCGTCACAGTGATTGACCAGGGACTTCCACAGGGCGGCGAGCGGGCTATTGTGCGCTTCATGACGACGTCTGACAACGCCTCCGACGCTTCCGCCGAACCCACCTCGGTCGCCGCCCAGGACTGGGGCACGGCCTCCGTAGACCCCCAGTACCGTGCCGCGGTCGTGGACCTGCTCGGGGCGCTCGCGTACGGCGAGCTGGCGGCGTTCGAACGGCTCGCGGAGGACGCCAAACTCGCTCCCACGCTGACGGACAAGGCGGAACTGGCGAAGATGGCGTCCGCCGAGTTCCACCACTTCGAGCGGATCAGGGGCCGGCTCACGGAGATCGGCTCGGAGCCCACCGAGGCGATGGAGCCGTTCGTCGCGGCGTACGACAGCTTCCACAAGCAGACGGCGCCCTCGGACTGGCTCGAAGGGCTCGTCAAGGCGTACGTCGGCGACTCGATCGCCAGCGACTTCTACCGGGAGGTCGCGGCCCGCCTCGACTCCGACACGCGTGAGCTGGTCCTGGCCGTGCTGGACGACACCGGGCACGCCGGCTTCGCCGTCGAGAAGGTCCGTGCCGCGATCGACGCCGAGCCGCGTGTGGGCGGGCGGCTCGCACTGTGGGCGCGGCGGCTGATGGGCGAGGCCCTGTCGCAGTCGCAGCGGGTCGTCGCGGAGCGGGACGCGCTGTCGACGATGCTCGTGGGCGGCGTCGCGGACGGCTTCGACCTCGCCGAGGTGGGCCGGATGTTCTCCCGGATCACCGAGGCGCACACCAAGCGGATGGCGGCCCTCGGGCTGGCCGCCTGATCACCGCCGCGCCCGCCCACGGGTCACAGCGGCCGCCGGCCCGGCCCCGAGGCGGCGGGCGGGCGCGGCCACTGCCTCAGGGGTGCCGGGGGTGTCCTGTCGGGGGAACTCCGGGTGCCGCCGGGTCCGGCGAGCGGCTTCAGGCCGTCGCCGACCGGCGGCCGAATCTTTCCGCGGGACGCAGCAACAGCGACAGTGAGGCCGCTGAGACGACCAGGGCCCCGAGAAGGATCACGAGCAGGCTCCCCGCGCCGACCGCGCTGTGGGTGACGAACGCTCCGAAGAGGGCCCCCGCGACGCCCGTCGGTACCACGAGAAGACGAGGCGGCAGCCGGTGGGGCAGCCGGTGTGTCGCGAACCATGCCAGGGCGAGCCCGAGGACGGCGGAGCCGAGCGCTTCCAAGAACATGACGAGGTTCCCTCCCGCACGGCTGCTGCCTGGGCAAATCGGTCGTAGCCGGTCCTACCCGCGGCGTGCGGAACACAATCCTCCTCTGTGCGGGGGATGTGCTCCGTCTGTGTGCATGTTCCGCCCGGACGGCCGGGACGGGGCAACGAAAAGGGGCCCGTCGGCACTCGCCACCGGGCCCCTGCTCCGTTCGGAACTACAGCGTGCCGAAGCCCACCTTGCGCGGGGCCTGCTCGCCGATCTCCACGTACGCGAGGCGGTCGGCCGGGACGAGGAGCTTGCGGCCGTGCTCGTCCACGAGGCTGAGCAGCGGCGACTTGCCTCCCAGTGCCTCCGCCACGAGGCGCTCGACCTCCTCGGCGGTCTGACCGCTCTCCAGAACGATCTCGCGGGGCGCGTGCTGCACGCCGATCTTGACCTCCACGGCTTTGTCCCTCCGACGGTCAGTGATGTGCGCGGCCGTCCGCGCCGTACCAGCACACATTAGCCCGGTGAGGGGACGTGCACGCTCCGCTCCGGCACGCCATGAGCGAACAGCCTGCGGGAACAAAACCGCAGTACATCCTTGCGAGAACGGCTCAGTGGTGCTGTTCGCTGCCGTGGAGCGGGAACCCCGCGATGCCCCGCCAGGCCAGCGAGGTCAGCAACTGGACCGCCTCGTCGCGCGGCACGCTGCGGTCGCTGTGCAGCCAGGAGCGCGCCACGACCTGGGCGAGGCCGCCGAGGCCCGAGGCCAGCAGCATCGATTCGGCCCGGGACAGACCCGTGTCCTCGGCGATGACGTCGCAGATCGCCTCGGCGCACTCGAACGTGACCTTGTCGACGCGCTCGCGTACCGCGGGCTCGTTCGTCAGGTCCGACTCGAAGACCAGCCGGAAGGCGCCGCCGTCGTCCTCGACGTAGGCGAAGTACGCGTCCATCGTGGCCCGCACGCGCTGCTTGTTGTCCGTCGTCGACGCGAGCGCGTTCCGCACGGCCTCCAGCAGGGCCTCGCAGTGCTGGTCCAGCAGGGCCAGATAGAGGTCGAGCTTGCCGGGGAAGTGCTGGTAGAGCACCGGCTTGCTGACACCGGCACGCTCGGCGATGTCGTCCATCGCGGCCGAGTGGTAGCCCTGGGCCACGAAGACTTCCTGGGCGGCGCCCAGCAGCTGGTTCCGTCGGGCACGGCGCGGCAGGCGCGTGCCTCGCGGGCGTGCTGCCTCTGTCTGCTCGATGGCTGTCACGCCGCCTCCCAAAATCGTCCACTTGCGGTGTGCGCCGCGCCGCCATCGTACTTTTCGGTAACCGTGCTGTGCGCGGTGCGAACGCAGAATTTCACGGACCGGACGGTGGCGAAAGCCGTGCGGAGCTCCCGCAACGGGACAGGTCGGGCGAAAGGCCGCTCGGTGCCGGTCACGGGCATGTGCCCTCGTGTCCCGTCCACCGCCCGCGCGCCGGTCCGGGCGGATCGTCCTGTCCCGGCCGACCGTCTCTCCCGGCGCCGTCGTCTCCCGACGCGATCACGTCCGGGGACGGCCCTACCGCCCGGGGCGATCACCCTCGTACCTCACCGATCTTGTACCCCATGACCGCTCACCACTCAGC
This sequence comes from Streptomyces sp. HUAS TT11, assembly GCF_051553595.1. Classification (NCBI taxonomy): domain Bacteria; kingdom Bacillati; phylum Actinomycetota; class Actinomycetes; order Kitasatosporales; family Streptomycetaceae; genus Streptomyces; species Streptomyces sp. HUAS TT11. The sequence continues at coordinate 3,462,903 of NZ_CP196184.1, read as the reverse complement.
GGTAGTCGTCCTCGTCGAGCCGCACGACGCGTTTCTGCTCCACGAGGTCCGCCTCGTTGGCGCGCAGGATCTCCTCCTCGGTCAGGGGCTCGTCGCCCTCCGGGTCGAGTTCCGTGTGCTGTTCGGCGGCGTCGTTCTCCGGGGCCTCCACGTCGGGTTCGGCGGCCTCGGCCTCGTCCTCCTCGAACGTCTCGGGATCAGTGGGGTCTACGGCCATGGTGGGCTCCCTTCCTAGAACTCCTGGAGTGTCCCCGAAAGAGGGGGGATCCACATGCGGGTGCCCTGCTATGAGCCTAGGAGACACCCGATCGGGACGCTATGTGTGGTGAAAGGCCGTTTCGGGGTTCTTCCCACGGGGCCGACCTCGCCTGCTGTGACGGCGAACACACGAATCACTGCGTGATCGTCTCGTAACATTGCCGCATGTCTTCGACCGAGCTCCCGTCCGTCGCGGCCGCCAATGTGCTCCCGAAGGTGGCGCCCGTCAGGGTCGAGGAGGGGGAGCGGCTCCGGTCGGTCGGACTCCCGGGCATCACGCTGACCGTTCGGTCGAGACCGCCGGAGCGCGACGGGCTGGCACCCGCGCTCTACATCCACGGGCTCGGTGGTTCGTCCCAGAACTGGTCGGCCCTGATGGCGGAGGTCGACGGACTCGTCGACGGCGAGGCCCTGGACCTGCCGGGCTTCGGCGACTCGCCGCCGCCGGACGACGGCGACTACTCGGTCACCGGGCACGCGCGAGCGGTCATCCGGTATCTCGACGCGTCGGGGCGCGGTCCCGTGCACCTGTTCGGCAATTCCATGGGCGGTGCCGTGGCCACCCGGGTGGCTGCCGTGCGCCCCGATCTGGTGCGTACGCTCACCCTCGTGTCGCCCGCACTCCCGGAGATCTTCATTCAGCGCGGTGCCGTTCCGACGGGACTGCTCGCGCTCCCCGGTGTCGCCGCACTGTTCACCCGCTACACCCAGGGCTGGACGGCCGAGCAGCGGGTCCGCGGGGTCATGGCGCTGTGCTACGGCGATCCCGGGCGCGTCACGCCGGAGGGCTTCCGCAACGCCGTCGAGGAGATGGAGCGGCGGCTGCGGCTGCCGTACTTCTGGGACGCGATGGCGCGCTCGGCGCGCGGGATCGTGAACGCCTACACGCTGGGCGGGCAGCACGGCCTGTGGCGTCAGGCGGAGCGCGTCCTCTCCCCTACGCTGCTGGTGTACGGAGGCCGGGACCAACTGGTCTCGTACCGCATGGCCCAGCGGGCGTCGCGCGCCTTCCGGGACTCCCGGCTGCTGACCCTGCCGGAGGCGGGGCACGTGGCGATGATGGAGTACCCCGAGGTGGTCTCCGCGGCGTTCCGTGAACTGCTCGCGGACACCGGCGAGTTGCCCGGGACGGCGGACGGGCCCGAGGGCACGCACAAGGGCCGCGGAGCCGGTGACGGCGACGTGCCCGACAACGGTGGTTCCAGGAAGATCGACGAGTCCGGCACGGCCGGCGCGGGGAGCTGAGGCGCGGCGTGGGACGGCACAGCCGCAAGGGGCGGGGCGACAGGACCCGGACGGACACGGACGCGGGCCCCGGCATACCGGCGCCGGACGGCCCGGGCCGCGGCGCGCAGGACGCGTCCCGCGAGGCCGACGGCACGCCGGCCCGGGGTGTCCCGCGGTTCGGGGACGGCACGCCGGCGCGAGGCGTCCCGCGGTTCCCGGACGGCACGCCTGCACACGGAGTGCCCCGATTCCCCGGTGGGGCTGCGGCACGGCGAGCACCGCTTCCGGCCGACGCGACTCCGGCCCACGGAATGCCGCGGTTCGCCGACGGCACCCCCGCCCACGGTGTTCCCCAGGTCCGTGGCGGCCACCCTCAGCAGCGTGAAACCGGCGGCGGCTGGGGCGAGTTCGGGTCCGGGGCGGTCTCCACGGAGACGCCGCAGGCCGCACCCCCCGGTCGTCGCGGGCCCCGTGTCCCCGCTCAGCGGTCGCGGGCGGACGGCCCCCGTCAGGACTACCTCGACGCCTTCGACGAGGACGACGACGTCTTCACGCCCCGCCGCACGGGCGTCACCGTCCCCGGCACCGGCGTCCGTGCCGCCGGGACGGGCGCCGGGAGCGGTGACACCCCGGAGGCCGGAGCCGAGGAGGCACCGCGCACCGGGAACGGCAGGGGACGCACGCTCGCCGGGATCGCGGCCGCCGCCGTCACCACCGTGCTCGCGGTCGTCGTCGCCGGCCAGGTCACCGACGGGCAGGGCGACACCGCCGCACGGTCCGCGGTCGGCACCGACCGGGCCCGCGACATCCACGGCTCCGCCACCCGCGGCGACGGCCGCCCGACCCCCTCCACCGCACCCCGCGCGACACCGCTGACGTACGAGCAGGCCATGAGCAGGAGGTACCCGCTCGGCGCCACGCTGAAGGGCTCGGGGAAGTTCGCCGCCGTCCCCGGTTTCGCCAAGGCGCCGGGCACGGGCCGGAAGTACACCTATCGCGTGGACGTGGAGAAGGGGCTCGGCCTCGACGGGGAGCTGTTCGCGCAGGCCGTGCAGAAGACCCTCAACGACGGCCGCAGCTGGGCCCACAGCGGTGCCCGGACCTTCGAGCGCATCAGCTCCGGCAAACCCGACTTCGTGATCACGCTCGCCAGCCCCGGCACCACCGCCGTCTGGTGCGCCAAATCGGGCCTCGACACCTCGGAGGACAACGTCTCGTGCGACTCGGCCGCCACCGAGCGCGTGATGATCAACGCCTATCGATGGGCCCAGGGATCAACGACGTACGGTGACGAGATTCACTCCTACCGCCAGATGCTGATCAACCACGAGGTCGGCCACCGCCTCGGCTACGGCCATGTCACCTGTGACAAGGACGGCGAGTTGGCGCCGGTCATGCAGCAGCAGACGAAGTTCCTCGACCACGACGGGATCCACTGTCTGCCCAACCCCTGGCCGTATCCCCGGAGTTGACGGGTGACGCTTTCGTCACATTGACATGCCCAGAGAGTTCGTTCATATTTCTAGGCATGTCGCCCCGTCCCGCCTTCAGCCGCGCCGCCATCGAGCTGGCGCTCATCGGCGTGACCCCGCTCTGCGTGGCCGACATCCTCTGTCGCTGACGCCCGCCCCTGGCGTTCGCGTCGCGATCCTCATCTCCTCCGTGACCCCTCCGCGTCGCTGAGCCGTTCACGGTTTCCCACGACCCGGCGCCCGGGCAGACGTCTGCTTCCATCCGTCTCACCCGTCGTTCATCTGTCTCGTCATTCGAGACGCGCCTTCGAGAGGTCGTCATTTCGATGCGTCAATCGTCCGTCATAGCGCGCCGCCTGGCAGCGGCATCCGTCGGCCTGGTCGTGGCAGCGGGCGCCGCCGCCTGCGGGCCGAAGGACAACGATGCCAAGGGCGCCGGTGGCGACTCCACGCCCCACAAGGGCGGCACGCTGACCGTCCTGAACTCCGTCCCCCAGGAGGACTTCGACCCGGCCCGCCTGTACACCTCCGGCGGCGGCAACGTCCCCTCCCTGGTCTTCCGCACCCTCACCACGCGCAACCGTGCGAACGGCGCGGCCGGTGCCAAGGTCGTCCCGGACCTCGCGACGGACACCGGGCGCCCGAGCGAGAACGCGACCGTGTGGACGTACACCCTCAAGAAGGGCCTGAAGTACGAGGACGGCACCCCGATCACCTCGGCCGACATCAAGTACGGCATCGAGCGCTCCTTCGCGCCGGAACTCTCCGGCGGTGCCCCCTACCTGCGCGACTGGCTGGCCGGTGCCGCCGACTACCAGGGCCCGTACAAGGACAAGAAGGGCCTCACGGCGATCGAGACGCCGGACGACTCGACCATCGTCTTCCACCTGAACAAGCCCGAGGGCGAGTTCCCCTACCTGGCCACCCAGACGCAGTTCACGCCGGTGCCGAAGGCCAAGGACACCGGCACCAAGTACGAGGAGCACCCGGTCTCGTCCGGCCCGTACAAGGTCGTCGAGAACCAGAACGACGGTGAGCGGCTCGTCCTGGAGCGCAACACACACTGGTCGGAGGACGACCAGCGCAAGGCCTACCCGGACAAGATCGACGTGCGCTCGGGGCTCGACTCCTCCGTGATCAACCAGAGGCTGTCGGCGTCCCAGGGCACGGACTCCGCCGCGGTCACCACGGACACCAACCTCGGCCCGGCCGAGCTCGCCAAGGTGACCGGTGACAAGGAACTGGCGTCGCGCGTCGGCACCGGCCACTTCGGCTACACGAACTACATCGCGTTCAATCCGACGGTCAAGCCGTTCGACAACGCCAAGGTGCGACAGGCGGTCTCGTACGCCATCGACCGGTCGTCGGTCGTCAACGCGGCGGGCGGATCCGCGCTGGCGGAGCCCGCGACCACCTTCCTGCCGAACCAGAAGTCCTTCGGCTACACACCGTACGACCTCTTCCCGGCGGGCAGGACGGGCGACGCGGCCAAGGCCAGGGAACTGCTGAAGGAGGCCGGCTACCCGAACGGACTCACGGTCACCCTGACCCACTCCAACAGCAAGGACTTCGAGACCAGCCCGGAGATCGCCACCGCGATCCAGGACGCGCTCAAGAAGGCCGGCATCACGGTCAGGCTCCAGGGGCTGGAGGACAACGACTACAGGGACAAGATCCACAGTGTGAAGACCGAGCCGGGCTTCTTCCTGGCCCACTGGGGCGCCGACTGGCCGTCCGGCGGCCCGTTCCTCGCTCCGATCTTCGACGGCCGGCAGATCGTCAAGGACGGCTCCAACTTCAACAACGGTCTGCTCAACGACCCGTCCGTCAACACCGAGATCGACGCGATCAACAAGCTGACCGACCTCGACGCGGCGGCCGAGCGCTGGGGCGCACTGGACCGGAAGATCGGTGAGCAGGCCCTGACCGTGCCGCTGTTCCACCCGGTCTACAAGCGCCTGTACGGCAAGGACGTCAAGAACATCGTGATCAGCGACTGGACCGGTGTGCTGGACATCTCGCAGGTCGCGGTGAAGTGACGCCGTGAGTGAGGCACTTGTCGCCTCTCAGGCCCCCGGGACGGACACGCCCGTCCCGGGGGCCTCGGGGGCTCGTCTGTTCCGGCGGCGGCTGCGGGCGCAGCGCGCCGCCCTCGTCGCGGCGGTCGTCGTCGCGCTGCTGGTCCTGGTCGCGCTCGTCGCGCCCCTGCTCACCGCGCTCGAGGGCCAGGACCCGACCACCTACCACCCCTCGCTCATCGACTCGGCCCGGGGCGGGGTGCCCGTCGGATCGTTCGGCGGCATGAGCGCCCACCACTGGCTCGGCGTCGAACCCCAGACCGGCCGCGACCTGTTCGCGCGTCTGGTGTACGGGGCCCGGGTGTCGCTGGGCGTGGCCCTCGCGGCGACCGTGGTGCAGGTCGTCATCGGGATCACGATAGGGATCGCTTCGGCGCTCGGCAGCCGATGGGTCGACCAGATCCTGAGCCGCGTCACCGACATCATCGTCGCCATGCCGCTCATGATCATGTCCCTGGCGCTGCTCGCCGTCGTGCCGTCGAGCTTTCCGCGGCCCGTCCTGGTCACCCTTGTCATCGGACTGATCGCCTGGGGCAACATCGCCAAGATCGTGCGCGCGCAGACACTCACCCTCAAGGGACTCGACTACGTCTCCGCGGCCCGGCTCAGCGGCTGGGGGACATGGCGCATCGCCCGCCGCGAGCTCCTGCCCGGCCTCGCCGCGCCCGTCATCACCTACGCGGCCCTGCTCGTCCCCCTCAACATCTCGGTCGAGGCCGCCCTGTCCTTCCTCGGCGTGGGCGTGAAACCGCCGACTCCGTCCTGGGGGCAGATGCTCACCGCCGCCGACGTCTGGTACCAGGCGGCCCCCCAGTACCTGCTGTTCCCCGCCGGCGCGCTGTTCGTGACCGTCCTCGCGCTCACCGTCCTCGGCGACGGGGTGCGCACCGCGCTCGACCCGCGCGCGGCCTCCCGGCTGCGCGTCGGCGCGGGCCGCAGGCGCGGGGCCGGCTCCACGAAGGGAGCGGACGCATGAGCGGCTTCGGCGGATTCGTGCTGCGCCGCGGCGTCGGGGCCGTGATCACCCTGTTCGCCATCTCGGTGATCATCTACGTCGTCTTCTACGCCACTCCCGGCAACGTCGCGCAGATCACCTGCGGCCCGCGCTGCTCGCCGGAGCAGGTGCACCAGGTGGCCCAGCAGCTCAGGCTCGACGACCCCCTGTACCTGCGCTACTGGCACTTCCTGGAAGGCATCCTCGTCGGCCAGGACTACTCCACCGGCACGGCCGTGCAGCACTGCTCCGCGCCGTGCCTCGGTCTGTCGTACCAGAGCGACCAGCAGGTCACCGAGCTGATCCTGGCCAAGCTCCCGGTCAGCCTGTCCCTGGTGCTCGGGGCGATGGTCCTGTGGCTCGTCCTGGGCGTCGGGACCGGCATGCTCTCCGCATGGCGGCGCGGCCGGCTGAGCGAGCGCGTGCTGACCGGCATCACCCTGGCGGGCACGGCGACGCCCGTGTTCGTGATCGGCCTGGTCCTGATGATCGTGGTCTGCGGCGAACTGCACCTGCTGCCCTTCCCGCAGTACGTCGCCTTCACCGACGATCCCGAACAGTGGGCCTGGAACCTGCTGCTGCCGTGGCTCTCGCTCGCCCTGATCGAGGCCGCCACGTTCGCGCGCCTGACCAGGGCGTCGATGCTGGAGACCCTGGCCGAGGACCACATACGCACCTTCCGGGCGTACGGCGTCGGCGAGCGCTCGGTCATCGGGCGGCACGCACTGCGCGGCGCGCTCGCCCCGGTCATCGCGCTGAACGCGAACAACTTCGGTTCGGCCGTCGGCGGCGCCGTGCTCACCGAGACGCTGTTCGGACTCCCGGGCATCGGTCAGGAACTGGTGCACGCGGTGGCGGTCGTCGACCTGCCGGTGGTCGTCGGCATGGTCCTGGTCATCGGCTTCTTCGTGGTCATCGCCAACGCCGTCGCGGACCTGCTGTACGCGGTGGCCGACCGACGGGTGGTACTGGCATGAGCGAATCCCCTGTGACGACTCCGCTGGTGGACGTCACGGACCTCACCGTCGAGTTCGGCGGGCTGCGTGCCGTCGACGGACTCTCCTTCAGGCTGGCCGGGGGAGGCGCCCTCGGCCTGGTCGGTGAGTCCGGCTCGGGCAAGTCCACCGTCGCGTCCGCCCTGCTGGGGCTGCACCGCGACACGGGCGCCCGGGTCGGCGGTTCGGTGCTGGTCGCCGGGACCGACGTGGGACGCGCGTCCGACGAGGAACTGCGCCGGCTGCGCGGCGGAAGGGCCGCGATGGTCTTCCAGGACCCCTTGTCGTCCCTGGACCCCTACTACGCGATCGGCGACCAGATCGCCGAGGTGTACCGGGTGCACACACGTGCCTCCCGGCGTGCCGCACGCGCGCGTGCCGTCGAAGTGCTGGACAGGGTGGGGATCCCGGACGCGGTCCGGCGGTCCCGCTCGCGCCCGCACGAGTTCAGCGGGGGCATGCGCCAGCGCGCCCTGATCGCCATGGCGCTGGCCTGCGAGCCCGAACTGCTGATCGCCGACGAACCGACCACCGCGCTGGACGTGACCGTCCAGGCCCAGATCCTCGATCTGCTGCACACCCTGCGGCAGGAGACCGGGATGGGGCTGCTGCTGGTCACGCACGACGTGGGCGTCGCCGCCGAGAGCGTCGACGAGGTGCTCGTCATGCGGCACGGGAGGGCCGTCGAGCACGGCTCGGTCACCACCGTGCTCGGGGCGCCCCGCGAGGAGTACACCAGGGACCTGCTGAGCGCGGTCCCGCGCGTGGACGTCTCCCGGGTCTCCCCGGCCGCCCCCTCGGAGGAGGTCGTGATCGAGGCGGTGGGACTGCGGCGCGAATTCGGCCGCGGCAGGGGCAGGTTCGCCGCCGTGGACGATGTGTCGCTGACGGTCCGGCGCGGGGAGACCCTCGGAGTCGTGGGCGAGAGCGGCAGCGGGAAGACCACGCTCGGGCGCATGCTGGTCGGCCTGCTCGAGCCCACGGCCGGGGAGGTCCGCTACGAGGGAGGCGTGCGGTCGGGGGTGAGCCCGGCCGTCCAGATGGTCTTCCAGGACCCCGTCTCCTCCCTCAACCCCCGGCGCAGTGTGGGCGAGTCGATCGCCGATCCGTTGCGGGCCCGCGGAGAACGCGACGAGCGGCTCATCCGGCACCGCGTCGGCGAACTCCTCGCACGCGTCGGGCTCGAAGCGGAGCACTACGGCCGCTACCCGCACGAGTTCAGCGGTGGGCAGCGCCAGCGCGTCGGTATCGCGCGCGCCCTCGCCGCCGATCCACGCGTCATCGTGTGCGACGAACCGGTCTCCGCCCTCGACGTCACCACCCAGGCCCAGGTGGTCGCCCTGCTCGGCGAGCTGCAGCGCGAACTCGGGCTCGCGCTCGTCTTCGTGGCGCACGACCTCGCGGTCGTGCGCCAGGTCAGCGACCGGGTGGCCGTGATGCGCGGCGGACGGATCGTCGAGTACGGGCCGGCCGACGAGGTGTACGGGGCGCCGAAGGACCCCTACACCCAGCAGCTCCTGGCCGCCGTACCGGCCCTCGACCCCGCGGTGGCCGCCCGGCGGCGCAGCGCGCGCAAGGAGCTGACCGCGGCGTGACGCCCCGCGGGGCAGGCTCGGCGACGGGCGACGGAGTGTGATCCTTTGAACTCATAGCGCGACCGAACGCGCTCCGTCCGGGAAAGTTACGACCGTTCACCCCTTTTGGTGGCGCGATGGACAACCGTCCATCGCGCCACCGCCTTGTCCGCATACGTTCGTCCCGCTGCGAGCCGCCGGGGCCAACGGCGGTTCCCATACGGGAGATCGGGGGTGCACTCGTGCGCATCGGACTGCTTACGGAGGGTGGCTATCCGTATGTGAATGGTGACGCCGGGCTCTGGTGCGACCGGCTGGTGCACGGACTCGGGCAGCATGAGTTCGACGTCTACGCGCTCAGCCGCACGGAACGGCAGGAGGCCGAGGGCCGGATCCCGCTGCCGCCGCAGGTCGGCAGGGTGCGGACGGCGCCTCTGTGGAGACCGCAGGACGACGGGGCGGTGCACGGGCGCCGTGCGCGGCGGCGGTTCACCGAGGCGTACGCGGAACTGGCCGCCGTGCTCTGCACGGCGCCGGAGCCGGGGCCGACGCAGCAGGACGTCGAGGGTGCCGGCCCCGAGGCGGACCGTTTCGGCGCAGCGCTGTACGCGCTCGCCGAACTCGCCCGAGACGAGGGCGGGCTGACCGGTGCCCTGCGCTCCGAGACCGCCTTGCGCGCCCTCGAACACGCCTGCCGCACGCCCCACGCCCTGCGTACGGCGCGCGCGGCGCGCGTTCCCGAACTGCTCGAAGTCGCCGCCCGGGTCGAACGCGCCCTGCGCCCCCTCTCGCTCCACTGGTACGAGGACGACGGCCTCGGCGCCGTCGACCTCTGCCATGCCACCACGGGCGGTGCCCCGGCCCTCACCGGGCTGCTCGCCGGACACTTCACCGGAGTTCCGCTCCTGGTCACGGAGTACGGCGTCCACCTGCGAGCGCACTATCTGGGGGCGCAGGAGGAGGCGTCCCCGGTACGCGCGCTGCTCGCCTCCTTCCACCGGCGGCTTGCCGCCGAGGTCTACCGCAGGGCGGCCTGCATCACGCCCGGCAACACCCATGCCCGCCGCTGGCAGGAACGGTGCGGCGCCGACCGGGAGAGGCTGCGCACGGTCTACCCCGGCATGGAGGCGTCCCACTTCACGGAGGTGGGCGAGTCGGCCGACGGCGCGGACCCGCACACCCTGGTCTGGGTCGGCCGTGTCGAACCCGCCAAGGACCTGATCTCCCTGCTGCACGCCTTCGCGGAGATCCACCGGGAGGAGCCGAAGGCGCGCCTGCGGATCGTGGGCGCCGCCGCCGACGCCGACGGCACGGCCTATCTGGGTCACTGCAAGGCGCTGGCCGCGCAGCTCTTCCCCGACGAGGCCGAAGGCGTGCACGCCATCGGCGACAACCCGGTGTCCTTCGAGGAGATCGGCGGTCCGGAGGTGCCCGATGTGGCGGCGGCGTACGCGGCCGGCGCGGTCGTCGTCCTGTCCAGCGTCGTCGAAGGGTTTCCGATCAGCCTGGTGGAGGCCATGTTCTGCGGCCGGGTGACGGTCTCCACGGACGTGGGCGCGGTGGTGGAGGTCATCGGCGGCACGGGACTCGTGGTCCCGCCGCGCAATCCGCGGGCGCTCGCGGAGGCGTGCCTGGCGTTGCTGAGCGACCCCGAGCGCCGTGAGCGCCTCGGTGCGGCCGCCCGCGCGCGGGCCCTGGAGCTGTTCACCGTCGAGCAGAACGTGGCGGCATTTCACGGCATTTACCTGGAGATCGTCTCGCACGCCCCGGTGCGGCGGGTGCTGGTGAACGCATCGGGCGAGCCGCTGCCCTTCGGAGCACCGGCGGAGTCCCATCTGCCGGGCCGCTGGACCGAGGTGCGGACGCCGGGCGGCCGACCGCGCTGGGCGTGGGCGCCGGGCGAGCCGACGGCTTCCGAGCGTTCCGCACGACAGCGCAAGGGATCCGTCCCGGCCGTGGAGGGGGCGCGATGAGCGACCTCGGAGAACTGGACCGTCCCGGCACGCCGGGCAACCGCGGCCCCTGGGACACCCGGTCGGAGGAATGGCTTGCCGGGGTGTGGGAAGGGCGCGCGGACGAGGCCGTCCCGGACGCCGACCGCGAGGCCCGAACCCAGGGCGGTGCAACGCCCGGCGGGACGCAGAGCACGGCAGACGGGGCGGACTCGGGCCGGGAGGCGGTCCCTGCACCGGACGCCGAGCCGCGCACGGATGCCGGCGCGCCGCAGCACACGCCCCCCGCCGCGCGAGCCACCGCCCACGCGGCCGACAGCGGCGACCCGGGTCGCAGAGCCACTGCCCGTCGCGGTGCCGTCGACCCGGTCAAGACCCTTCTCCACCGGCACCGCGAGCTGTGCGAGCGCGCCATCGACCCGCTGGAGATCGCGGCCGGTCTGGAGGCACACGGCCTGACCGACCGGACCGCCGCCCGCTTCCGGCACCGGGACGTGTTCTCGCTGGCCGAAGAGATGTACGCGCGCGTGCCGCGCGACGGCGACGCGCCCCCGGCACGGTCCGAGCCCGCGCCGGCCACCCGCGGGCACCGGGGGTGGGCGCTGCTCGCGCTGCTCCCCGGCTTGCTGTGCACGGCCGCCGTCATCGGGCTGCGGGCCACCGAGGGCAGGGTCCGGCTCGGCGTCGCCGCGCTCGGCGTCCTCGCCGTCGCGTTCGGCCTGCGCACGGCGCTCCGGCGCGGCCCGCTCCGCGCCCCCGCCCGAGCCGAGTCCACCGCGACCCGCGTATGGACCTGCTGGCTGCTCGCCTACGCCCTCCTCGGCGACGGGCTGCTGGAGGCCGCGCTCAACGGAGGCCCCCACGGGACCTGGACCCCGGCCGCAGCTCCGGTCCTCGCCCTCTCCCTGGCCGTCGCTCCCGCCGTCTGGTGCGCCCACCTCTTCGCGCTGCGCGCCCGCCGCAAACTCGTCGTCAGCCGCGGCCTGGGGGACTTCACGTCCTCGGCGAAGCCGCTCCTGCTCGGCACGTTCGGACTCTGGCTCTGCGCCCTGGGCGCGCTGCTCGCCCTGTGCGGGGGGCTGCTGGGCGAGCCCACGGCATACGCCGGAGCCGTCGCGGTGGGAGCGCTCCTCCTGCTCGCCCGACTGCTCCACGCACACGGTTTCGGCCATGCCCCGGCGGTCGTCCTCGGCACCGTCGCCGCAGCCGAGGCCGCCGCCCTGGCCTCGGTCTTCGCCGGCCGGCTCCCCGGCTGCTCGTTCCTGGCCGCTCCGGTGCGGAGCCTGACCGACACCGCGGGAGCGGACGCCGTCCCGGCCCTGCTGTGTGCGCTGGCCGCCCTGGCCCTGCTGGCCCACGCGCTGCGGACCCTGACCCGGGCGTCCGCCCACGCCAGGCCGCCCGGATCCCCCTGAGCCCGGTCCATGGCGTCCCGCCTCCGACGTCGTGAACCGCAATCGCAGCCGGGGACCCGGTCCCCGGTACCCGTCTCCCGCGGGGCCGACACCGCGGGCCCTCTCATCCCACGGCACGACCCCGAAGGAGAACGCCAGATGATCACCTCCCGAACCGGAGAATCCGCCCCGGGAGCCGCCCGATGAGGGTCCTGCTGATCGGAGCCAACGGATATCTCGGACGCTTCGTCGCCGACCGGCTGCTCGCCGACCCGGCCGTGCAGCTCACCGCGCTCGGCCGCGGCGACGACGCCGACGTACGGTTCGACCTCGCGTCCGGCAGCCCAGGCGCGCTCACCCGCTTCCTGGACGCCGTCCACCCCGGGGTCGTCATCAACTGCGCGGGAGCCATCAGAGGCGGCGCACGCGAACTCACCCGGCACAACACCGTCGCCGTCGCCACCGTGTGCGAGGCCCTGCGCCGCAGCGGCTGCGGGGCCCGACTGGTGCAGATCGGCTGCGGGGCCGAGTACGGACCGAGTCAGCCCGGCTCCTCCACGGCCGAGGACGCCATCCCGCGCCCCGGCGGCCCGTACGGCGTCAGCAAGCTCGCCGCGACCGAACTGGTCCTCGGCTCGGGCCTGGACGCCGTCGTGCTCCGCGTCTTCTCACCCGCGGGACCCGGCACCCCGGCCGGATCCCCGCTGGGCCGCCTGGCCGAAGCGCTCCGCCGTGCCATGCAGTCCGGCGACGGCGAACTGAAGCTGGGCGGTCTCGGCGTCCAGCGTGACTTCGTCGACGTCCGCGACGTCGCCCGGGCCGTCCATGCCGCCTCTCTCTCCGCTGCGCAGGGTGTGATCAACATCGGCTCCGGCCGCGCGGTCCGGCTCCGCGACGCGGTCGCCGTCCTCGCCCGTGTGGCCGGCTACGGCGGCAACCTGCACGAACTGGACGGACCTCCCGGCCCGATGCGGTCGGCCATCGGCCATCCGCGCAACGACCCGGAGCACGCGGCTCCGGTCGCCCATCCCTACCCCGACGGCTGCGGCAGCTGGCAGCAGGCCGATGTGCGCACCGCCCGCGACCGGCTCGGCTGGCGCCCCCGGATCAACCTCGAAGAGTCCCTCGCCGACATCTGGATGGAGGCGGCATGCCGCATCTGACCAGCACCACAGCGGGTACCACAAGCACCGGCCTGGACATGGGCCTCGGCATCCCCGGCTATGCGCACCCGCTCGTCGCCCCGCTGGAGTGGGGGGAGCTCACACGCCCCGGCACCCCGGTGCACTGGGCGGTCCTGAACGTGGGCGGAGGCCCGGGCATCCGGCCCGATCCGCACTGCCTGGAGGCGGCGGGGCGGCTGACCAATGCGGGCGTCCGTGTTCTTGGTCACCTCGACGTCACCTACGGCGCGCGGTCCTACGGCGAATTGATCTCCGAGGCCCACCGCTATCTCGACTGGTACCGGGTCGACGGATTCTTCATGGACCGCTGCCCGACCGAGCGCGCGGCACTCCCCGAGATCCGCCGCATCATCACCACGCTGCGCGCGCTCCTCGCTCCGGGCCACATCGTGCTGGGGCACGGCGCGCACCCGTATCCCGGATACGCCGAGAACGGCGACCAGTTGGTCACGTACTCCGGCCCCTGGAGCGAGTACCGCTGGTCGCAGGTGGCCGAGTGGACCGCCGACTATCCGCCCGAGCGGTTCTGCCACTTCGTGCACGGTGTGCCCCGCCGCCATCTCGAGGAGGCATTACGCATCGCGCGCTGGCAGGGGGCCGGGACGATCTGGTTCACCGACCGCTTCGGCAGGGGTGGCCGAACCGAGCCCTGGGAGTCCCTGCCCGGCTACTGGGACGAAATCGTCTCGCGCATCGGACCGGGTGTCTCGGAATGAAGAAGGGCGTGGCAGTGTTACGGGTGAACAACCGTAGTGATTGACCGACCAACGGAGTCCCCGTGTCGCTGCCACCCCTGGTTGAGCCGGCTGCCGAGCTCACCGTAGACGAGGTCCGCAGGTACTCCCGCCACCTGATCATCCCCGATGTCGGGATGGACGGGCAGAAGCGGCTGAAGAACGCGAAGGTGCTCTGTGTGGGCGCGGGCGGTCTGGGCTCGCCCGCGCTGATGTACCTGGCCGCGGCCGGCGTGGGAACGCTGGGGATCGTGGAGTTCGACGAGGTCGACGAGTCGAACCTGCAGCGGCAGATCATCCACAGCCAGGCCGACATCGGCCGCTCCAAGGCCGAGTCCGCGCGTGACTCGGTCCAGGGCATCAACCCGTACGTGAACGTGATCCTTCACGAGGAGCGGCTCGAGGCCGACAACGTGATGGACATCTTCAGCCAGTACGACCTGATCGTGGACGGCACGGACAACTTCGCCACCCGCTACCTGGTCAACGACGCGTGCGTGCTGCTGAACAAGCCGTACGTGTGGGGTTCGATCTACCGCTTCGACGGCCAGGCCTCCGTCTTCTGGTCCGAGCACGGCCCCTGCTACCGCTGCCTGTACCCGGAGCCCCCGCCGCCGGGCATGGTCCCGTCCTGCGCCGAGGGCGGTGTCCTCGGCGTGCTGTGCGCATCCATCGGCTCCATCCAGGTGACCGAGGCGATCAAGGTCCTCACCGGCACGGGCGAGCCGCTCGTCGGCCGGCTGATGATCTACGACGCCCTGGAGATGCAGTACCGCCAGGTCAAGGTCCGCAAGGACCCGAACTGCGCGGTCTGCGGCGAGAACCCGACCGTCACCGAGCTCATCGACTACGAGGCCTTCTGCGGCGTCGTCTCCGAGGAGGCCCAGGCGGCCGCCGCCGACTCGACGATCACTCCCAAGCAGCTCAAGGAGTGGATCGACGACGGCGAGAACATCGAGATCATCGACGTCCGTGAGCCGAACGAGTACGAGATCGTCTCCATCCCGGGCGCCCGGCTGATCCCGAAGAACGAGTTCCTCATGGGCACCGCCCTGGAGAGCCTCCCCCAGGACAAGAAGATCGTCCTGCACTGCAAGACGGGTGTCCGCAGTGCGGAAGTCCTCGCCGTGCTGAAGTCGGCGGGCTTCGCGGACGCGGTCCACGTGGGCGGCGGCGTGATCGGCTGGGTCAACCAGATCGAGCCCGAGAAGCCCGTGTACTGACCCCCGCGGCGTACCGGCGAGACGCAACAGGCCCACGGCTCCGACCAGTTCGGCAGCCGTGGGCCTGTGTCATGACCGGATCGCCCTCGGCCGCCGCGCAGGGCGGGAAACGCCCCGGCGCTCAGCCCACACCGGCCGGCACGCGTGTGGCCTGGTGGTAGTACATCCGCCAGCCCGCGGCTCCCTCCCCCTTGCGCCAGATCGAACTGTGCCTGGTCCTGCGCTCGCCGAGCATGGTCTCGAACGTCAGATGCACCAGCCCCGGTGCGAGCAGCACCCCCGAGATCTCCGAGGGCTCGTAGCGCGGACCGTCCTCCGCGCTGCCGGCGAGCCCGGCCAGTTCGGTGAGCATGGACTCGTATGTCCACCGCCGCCCCGACCCGCCGACCTCGACGAACTCCGGGTCGAGAAGCCGCCCGGCACGTTCGCGCGAGGCACGCACATCCGGATCCATGAGCAGCAACTCGCCCGCGATGGCCTGGTTCACATCGTCTGTCGCACGGTCCATGGGCCCATCCTCGCCGGGTTCATCAGACAGGCCGTCACCGGGCGGGTGCCGACACCCTGCCCGAGGGCCTCGGGCGCCGCGGTGCCCGAAGCCCTCGCGATCGTCAAGAGCAGACCTTGCCGTCCGTCGGGACGGTGCCGTTCAGCAGATAGGCGTTCACGGCCGAGTCGACGCAGTCGCTTCCGCTCCCGTACGCCCCGTGTCCCTCGCCCTTCCAGGTGAGCAGGACCCCGACGCCCTTGCCGAGCTCGTCGGCCATCTTCTGCGCGCCCTCGTACGGTGTCGCGGGATCTCCGGTGTTGCCCACCACCAGGACGGGTGCCGCTCCCGGGGCGCTGACCTCGGGATGGTCGAACTCCCCGGCCACCGGCCAGTCATGACACCAGCCGGCCGTGTCCCAGCCCAGGAAGTCGCCGAACACGGGGGAGATCTTCTCGAACTCCGGCAGCAGCTTCTTCATCTGCTGCGCCGTCGGCCGCTGCTTGTCGTCGAGGCACGATATGACCCGCTGGGAGTGCGTCGTCGTGCCGTAGTGGCCCGAGGCGTCCCGCTCGTTGTAGGAGTCGGCGAGCCTCAGCAGCTCCGAGCCGTCGCCCGACCGGGCCGACTGCAGGGCGATGGTGAGGGCGGGCCAGCTCTCCTTGCTGTAGAGCGGCAGGACGATGCCGGTGAGCGCCAGGGTCTGGGTGAGCTTGCGGCCGGAGGACGTCGGCAGCGGCTTGGCGTCGATCCGCTTCAGCAGGTCCGCTATCTCGCGGGAGCCCTGCTTCGGGTCCTGGCCCGTCGACTTGAGGTAGTCGTCCAGGGCCCGCTGGAAGCCGAGGGTCTGGTTCTTGGCGTGGCCCACGCTGTCGGCCGTCGGGTCCACGACCGCGTCGAGCACGGACCGTCCGATGTGGGTCGGGAACAGATGGGCGTACACACCGCCGAGTTCGGTGCCGTAGGAGATGCCGAAGTAGTGCATCCTGCGGTCGCCGAGCACCTCGCGGATGAGGTCCATGTCGCGTGCCGTGTCGGCGGTCGACACATGCGCGAGCAGCTTTCCGGCGGCCTTGGCGCAGCCCTTGCCGAAGTCGGCGGCGTCGCGGAGATACGCCGTCTCCTCCGCGGCGTTGTCCGGAGTGGTGTCGACGGTCTCGGCGGCCTGGATCGCCTTGTCGCTGCGGCAGCGGATGCCTTCGCTGGCGCCGACCCCGCGCGGATCCCAGCTCACCAGGTCGTAGCGCTCGTGGAGTTTGGAGACCGCGTTCGCGTACGACGGCATTATCGAGACGCCGGACCCTCCGGGACCACCGAAGTTGAACAGGAGCGAGCCTATGCGGCTGCCTCCGGTGGCCTTGGAGCGGATCAGTGCCACGCCGATGGTCTCACCGCCGGGCTTCGACCAGTCCAGCGGCACCTTCACCGTCGCGCACTGCCAGTCGCCGGACGGCGCGGCGGCGCCCTTGCAGCGGCCCCAGTCGAGCTTCTGGGAGGTGAGGGAGGAGGGCAGGCCGGAGGACGTCGCGGGAGCGGACGCCGAGAACGCGTCGTCGGACCCGCGCTTCGCGTCGTCGTCGGACGTGCCGGACGAACCGCCGCCGCAGCCTGTCAGCAGTGCCGCCGCGGTGACCGCGGCCGTCCACCATGCGAATCGTGACATGTGCACCCCCCTGACGAGCCCCTCGCACGGAGCCGCGAGGAGCAGTCAGGCCATAGTAGGCGGGCCCGGCCGGGACCATGCCCGCCTGTGGATAACTCACTGACCTGCGCTTTTCCTGTGATTGTGCGCCGGTCGAGGACTGGTCGCCACCGGGAGCCGGCGGGATCAGTAGCAGACGGTACCGGCCGGCGGGATCCGTCCGTTCAGCAGATAGTTGTTCACGGCGTTCTGCACGCACTTGTTGCCGCTGTCGTAGGAGCCGTGCCCCTGGCCGCGGTAGGTGAGCTGGACGCCGACACCCTTGCCCAGCGCCTGCGCCATCCTCCGCGCGCCCTCGTACGGGGTGGCGGGGTCACCGGTGTTGCCGACGACCAGGATCGGTGGGGCACCGGGCGCGCTCACGTTCGGATGGGTGGCGGCTCCCGCGACCGACCAGTCGGTGCAGCTGATCATTCCCCAGGCCAGGAACGCGCCGAACAGCGGGGACGCGGCGCGGAACTGCGGCAGGCTCGCCTTCACGTCCGCGGTGGTGTACCGCGCCTTCTGGTCCGCGCAGTTGATGGCGATGTTCGCGGGGATCAGATTGCTGTACTGGCCGTTGTCGCCGCGTCCGTTCATCGCGTCGGACAGCAGCATCAGCACCTTGCCGTCGCCGGCGTACGCCTGCTGGAGGCCCTCGGTGAGGTACGGCCAGAAGTCCTTGGAGTACAGGGCCTCGGCGATGCCGTTGATCGCGGCGGTCTCGGTGAGCTGCCGGGGCGCGATGCCGGGGATCGGCTTGCTGTCGAGCCTCTTGACCAGTGCGAGGACGCGGTTCTTGACGTCCTGCGGTGTCTTGCCGATCGGGCATCCCGTGCTCTGCTGGGTGCAGTTCCGGGCGAAGTTGTCGAACGCGAGCTGGAAGCCCTTGGCCTGTCCGAGCGCGCTCTGTTTCGAGTCCTGTGTCGGGTCGACGACCGCGTCGAGCACGGCCCGCCCGAGCTTTCCGGGGAACAGGTGGGCGTAGACGCCGCCGAGTTCGGTGCCGTAGGAGATGCCGAAGTAGTGCAGTTTGGCGTCGCCGAGCACCTGGCGCATCAGGTCCATGTCCCGGGCGGCGTCGGTGGTGCTTACGTACGGCAGCACCTTGCCGGAGTTCAGCTTGCAGGCCCTGTTGAACCGTTCGGTGTTGTAGAGGAGCGTCTTCTTCTCGGCCGGGGTGTCGGGCGTCGCGTCCTGCTGGAAGAACGCGTCGAGTTGCTGGTCGTTCTCGCAGAGCACGGGCGAACTGCGGCCGACGCCGCGCGGGTCGAAGCTCACCAGGTCGAACCGGGTGCGCAGGGCCGCGTAGTCCTGCGCGAACGCGGGCAGCGTGCTGACGCCGGAGCCACCCGGGCCCCCGAAGTTGAAGACGAGGGAGCCGATGCGCTTGCTCGGGGGGCCGCTGGCCTTCACCCGGATCAAGGCTATGTCGATGGTGCCGCTCTTGGGGTTGTCCCAGTTCAGGGGCGCTTTCATGGTGGCGCACTGCCATCGGCTGCCGTCGGGCAGCGGCGCGGGGGCGCTGCCGCCGCCCTGCGCGGCGGAGGGCGCGGGGCAGTCCTTCCAGTTCAGCTTCTGACCTGCCGTGTTCGCGGTCGGGTCCGATGGCGCCCCGGTTGCGGGGCCGGTGGTCCAGCCCGTCAGCAGGGGGGTTGCGAGGACAGCGGTGGCGGCCAGTGAGACGGCGCGGATCCTGTGAGGGTTCGACATGATCCCATCGTGCGGGCGCACGGCGTGAAGCGCTCACAATGCGGGCCGTGCGGGTGAGTTCGGGTGCCGGGAGCAGCGTGTCGCTTTGCGTGACGGCGGCCGGCGCACGTCCGCGGCCCCGGTCCTAGAGCGACCCCTTGCGCGTCAGATGGTTGAAGAACAGCCACCCCGGCAGTACGGGCAGCCACAGCGTCAGCAGCCGGTACAGCAGCACCGCCGGCGCGGCCACCTCCTTGGGGAGGCCGACGGCGATGAGGCCGACGGTCAGGGTCGCCTCCACCGCGCCCACGCCGCCCGGGGTCGGCGCGGCCGATCCGAGCGCGTTGCCCGCGAGGAAGACGACCGCGACGCTGGCCAGGGTCAGTGTGGTCGGCTCCTCGTGACCGAACGCCCGGATCGATGCGTCCAGGCACATCACGAACGACGCGGTCAGCAGCAGCATGCCGCCGATACCGGTGACCAGCTTCTGGGGGCGCTGCAGCACGTCCAGCATGCGCGGCACGACGCCCGCGAAGAGCGACCTGACGCGCGTGACGACGAACTTCCGCAGGAACGGCACCGACGTGACCACCAGGACGAGCACCGCGACCGTCAGCAGGCCCGCGATGACCGTACGGGACGGGGACAGCGACGGCGTCTTCTCGGTGCCCGTGAGATAGCCGAACGAGAGCAGCATCAGCACATGGCAGCCCAGTCCGAACAGCTGCGAGGCGCCGACACTGGCGACCGCGAGACCCGGCCGTACGCCGGCGCGTTGCAGGAAGCGCGTGTTGAGCGCCACTCCGCCCACCGCCGCGGGCGCCACGATCTTCACGAACGAGCCGGCGACCTGCGCCGCCACGGTCCGCCAGAACGGCACCCGCTCGGGCACGAAGCCCAGCAGCGCCATCGCGGCCGCGACATAACTCAGGGCGGAGAAGAGCACGGCCGCCGCCACCCAGCCCCATTCGGCGCTGGAGAAGAGCGTGCCGAACTCGATGTGTGTGAGCTGCGTGAGCAGGAAGTACGCGCCGATGGCACCCGCGATGAAGCTGATCAGCGTACGGGGCCGCACTCGCTCCAGGCGGGCCGGCTCGACCGGCGCCTGCGGGCGGATCCGCAGCACCTGGTGACGGATCTGGGTGAGCAGATCCTCCTCGCGTGCTTCGTCGAGCGCCTCGTCGAGTGCCCGCTTCTCGGCCCGCTGCTCCGCGCGGGCCGCCTTCTTGTCGGGCTTGTCGAGGACGACTCCCGTGCCCTCGTGGCCTTCCTCCAGGCGGGCCGCCTTGGCCTGCCGGGACGCCTCGAGGACCGCCTCCCGCTCACGGTGTGCCCGTTCGCGGGCGAGTTTCCTGAGCGTCGCGCGCGTGGAGCGCGTCAGGGCGATGGGCTGGAGCATGGGCAGACAGTCGGCGACCGCGTCCGGGCCGAGCACACCGACCGCGGACGCCACCGAGCGCTCGGCACCGACGCGCAGCCCGAGCGTGGTCAGCAGTTGCGCGATGTCCATCCGCAGCACCAGGTCACCGGCCGCGATCTCGCCGTTGCGCAGATCGGTCAGGATCACCGCGCCGGAGCCGTCCACCACGACGGCGTCGCCGGCCAGCCGGCGGTGCGCGATACGCCGTGACTGAAGGGCGCGCACCTGCTGCCAGGTGTCGCGCATCAGCTCGTCGGTGATCTCCTCGTCGGCCAGCTGGTCCAGGGTGCGGCCGCCGGTGTGCTCGTAGACGAGCATCACGGCGTCCGGGCCGAGCTCCGAGGTCGCGATCAGCTTGGGGGCGTTCGCCCCGGCCGCGATGGCGGCGTACGCGAGGAGCGCCTCCTGTTCGAGCGCCTGGCGCAGCGACTGCAGGCTGCGGCGGGTGGTGATGCCGCGCAGGGTCAGCTGCCGCCACACGCGGTAGAAGAAGGCCTGGGCCTGCTGCTCGCGGTCGACGACGGTGACGTCCAGGGGCGGGCCGTCCTCCAGGGTGACGAAGTAGCGCCGGCCGCGGTCGCCGCTGTCCGTCGTGTCGGGCATGTCCTCGCGCGCCGCGGTCACGGGACGGAAGCCGACGGTGCGCAGACCCGCCATCAGGGTCCGCCCGGTGGGCCGTACGTTCGGCGAGCCGACCGCGTACAGCGTCCCGGCCGCCACGGTCCAGCCGATCAGCACCGTCAGGACGATCGAGAACGGGGTGGTGTAGCCGGTGACCAGCATCGAGAAGGCGTCGAGCAGCAGCACCACCCACAGCACGGCGCGCCAGCGCGGTCGGCGTGACATGCCGACGGCCGTCATGTAGGCGATGACCGGTGCGAGGTAGCCGTGCACCGGGTCGGTCAGGGCGTGGATGTCACCGGGGGAGGGCTGGGTGAGCGCGTCCTGGATGGAGGGCGGGGCCGCCCGGGCGACCCACAGGTCGGTGGCGAGCGTCACTCCGTGGGCGAGGACCGCCGCGAGGACGCCGTCGGCGATCCGCAACCCGTCCCGCTTGATCAGCCGCTCGATCGCGAAGGCGACCGGCACCAGGAGGATCGCGATGCTCGACGCCAGACCCGCGATCTTGATCAGGAGGTCGGGTGCCTGTCCCGTCCCCTTGTTGATGTCCTGTTCGAGCCCCGACGTGGTGCCGTGTGCGAACGCGGCGATCGCAAGGAGCACCGCGATCGCGAGGACGCCCACCAGGAGGCGCATGAGATCGGAGGGACGGTGCACGCGCGCGGGGAGCAGCGGTTCGTCGCCCTCGACCTCGTCGTTGTGGGCGTCGACGCGGTCCTCCTCGGACTGGTGACGCGGGCCGGCCTTCGAGGCCTCCGGCGGCCCCTTCGCGTCATGTGCCTTATTGTGCGCGTTTTCGCCGTTCTGCGGCTTCTTGTCGTCGGCGTCTTCGCTGCGGGTCCGTCCGGCTGCGGCGGTGTCGGGGCGCGACGAAGTCTCAGAGGTGCCCTCCGCGCCGTCGGGGTGCACACCCTGCTGTTCCATCGTCTCTTCTTGATCTCGTATCACCAGTCACCGCCCGCATGATGGTGGCATGGCACCCCGACACACGGGGGCATCAGGGTGCAAATGCGGGGGCGCACAGTCTGCCTGAAGCGCCGCTCCGGGGCGAGGCATACGCCCGCAGGCTCTCATGTCACATTGTCGGTCGCGTGGGGCAGGATGGGGCGGATGAGCGAGGAGAGCCTGCCGGACGCCCTGCCGGAATACGCGGAACGTGTCCTTGACGTGGCGGACCGTATTCCGCCGGGACGCGTGATGACGTACGGGGACGTGGCGGAGTGGCTGGAGGAGGGCGGACCGCGTCAGGTGGGCCGGGTGATGGCCCTCTACGGAGGCGCGGTCCCCTGGTGGCGCGTCATCCGCGCGGACGGTGTGCTGCTGCCCGGCCATGAACTGGAGGCGCTCGGCCATTACCGCGAGGAGGGGACCGCACTGCGCGAGGCGAGCCGCGCCGCCGAGGGCCATCTGCCCCGGATCGACGTGAGACGGGCGCGCTGGGACGGCGAGGAGCGTTTGCAGGGGCACCCCTGACGGCCTCCGGCACCGCAAGGGGCCCGAGGCGGCCTGTCGCCCGTTCGGGGTAACCGGGGCACGTCTGTGGCATGGCGTACGTTCGTGCCGCGGGGGACACCGGTGGCCCGTGGGGCGTGCCGGACCAAGGGGAAGGCCTGCTTCCGCCGTTCGCACGGGCGTAGCGTCGACGACGCGCGCGAGCCTCATCCCCCGGTCACCGCCCGGCAGCCCCTCGGACTGTCGCCCGGCGACCACACACCGACGACGGCGTTCCGCGCTAGCAGTGACCAGCACGAGCACGACAACCAGGACCGGCGAACCACGTGAGCTCCTCTTCCTCCACCAGGCGCCTGCCGCACCCCGGGGTGCGGCAGGGGAGCCGTGGCGCTTACCGACTGGTGCGTACCCCGCCTGTCCGGGTGGATCCCCCTCTGCTGGACGCAGCACAGCGGACGGTGGTTGACCACGGTGCCGGTCCGCTGCTCGTCCTCGCAGGCCCGGGCACCGGCAAGACGACCACACTGGTCGAGTCCGTCGCCGCCCGGATCGCCCGCGGCGGCGACCCGGAACGCATCCTGGTCCTGACGTTCAGCCGCAGGGCCGCCGTCGACCTGCGCGACCGGATGGCGCAGCGCACAGGGGCGGCGCACGCCCCGCAGGCCACCACGTTCCACTCCTTCTGCTACGCCCTGCTCCGCGCCCACCAGGACAGCGACCTCTTCGTCGAGCCCCTGCGGCTGCTGTCGGGACCCGAGCAGGACGTGGCCGTGCGGGAGCTGCTGGCCGGCCAGCCCGACCTGGAGCGCCTCGGCCTCGCGCACGTCCGCTGGCCGGACGAACTGCGCGCCTGCCTGACCACACGGGGCTTCGCCGACGAGGTGCGCGCCGTACTGGCCCGCACCCGCGAACTGGGCCTCGGCCCCCACGCCCTGCGCAGCTTCGCCGAGCGCATCGGCCGCCCGGACTGGCAGGCCGCCTCCGCCTTCCTCGCGGAGTACCTGGACGTCCTGGACCTCCAGGGAGTCATCGACTACGCCGAACTGGTCCACCGTGCGGTGCTGCTGGCCCGCCGCCCCGAGATCGCCGAGCGGCTGGCCGCCCGGTACGACGCGGTCTACGTCGACGAGTACCAGGACACCGACGCGGCGCAGGTCCGCCTCCTGAAGGCGCTCGCGGGCCGCGGCCGGACCCTGGTGGCCTTCGGGGACCCCGACCAGTCGATCTACGCGTTCCGCGGCGCCGACGTGGGCGGCATCCTGGACTTCCCGCACGCCTTCCCCCGCAGGGACGGCACCCCGGCTCCCGTCGAGGTCCTCAGGACGTCCCGCCGCTCCGGCGCCGCCCTCCTGGCCGCGACCCGGCTGCTGACCCGGCGCATGCCCCTGACCCGGCTTCCGGCGGAGAAGGTGCGCGCCCACCGCGAGCTCGGGGCGGTGCACGACGGCGGCCGGACCGAGGTCCTCACCTTCCCCACACCCGGTACGGAACTGGACAACATCGCCGACATCCTGCGCCGGGCACACCTGGAGGACGGCGTCGCGTGGGGCGAGATGGCCGTCCTGGTCCGGGCCGGAGCGCGCACGATCCCGATGGTCCGCCGCGCCCTGACGTCCGCCGGGGTCCCCCTCGACATCGACGGCGACGACCTGCCGCTGCGCCACGAACCGGCCGTGACCCCGCTGCTGACGGCACTGCGCGCGGTGGCACGGGCGGAGGCCGCGCCCGCGCTCCCCGGGGAGCCCGGGCAGGAGGACGCCGGGCCCGAAGGGGCGCAGCCGGAGCCCTGGCTCGACACCGAGACCGCCCTCACCCTCCTCGCCTCCCCGCTGGCCGGCATGGACGCCGCCGACCTGCGCCGCCTGGGCCGTGCGCTGCGCGAGGAGGAGCGAGCCGCCGGCAACCCCGTGCCCCCGCCCTCCGACGCGCTGCTCGCACGCGCACTGGCCGAGCCCGAGCGGCTGGTCGCGCACGACCCGGCGTACGCGCGCGGCGCCCAGCGCCTCGGCGGGCTCCTCAGGAAGGCACGCGAGCGGCTCGCGGGCGGCGGCACGGCCGAGGAGGCCCTGTGGGAGCTGTGGGACGGCACCCCCTGGCCCAGGCGGCTGGAGAGCTCCTCGCGCCGCGGCGGTGCGGCGGGCCGCAACGCCGACCGCGACCTCGACGCCGTGTGCGCCCTGTTTGCGACCGCCGCACGCGCGGAGGAACGCATCGGCGGCCGGGGCGCCCTGAACTTCCTGGAGGAGATCGAGGCCCAGGACATCGCCGCCGACACGCTCACCCGGCGCGCCGTGCGCCCCGACGCCGTACGCCTGATGACGGCGCACCGCTCCAAGGGACTGCAGTGGCGCCTGGTCGTCGTCGCGGGCGTTCAGGAGGGACTCTGGCCCGATCTGCGCCGCCGCGGCTCCCTGCTGGAGGCCGACCGCATCGGCCGGGACGGACTCGCCGAGCCGCTCACCCCCGGCGCGCTGCTGGCCGAGGAGCGGCGCCTGTTCTACGTCGCCTGCACACGCGCGCGTGAACGTCTCGTCGTCACCGCCGTCAAGGCCCCGGCCGACGACGGCGACCAGCCTTCCCGTTTCCTCACCGAACTCGGCGTCGAGCCCAAGAACGTCACCGGGCGCCCCCGCCGTCCGCTGTCCGTCGCCGCGCTCGTCGCCGAACTGCGGGCCACGACCGTCGACCCGCGGGCCTCCGACACCCTCAGGGAGGCCGCCGCCCGCAGGCTCGCCCGGCTCGCCGCGCTCACCGACGACGACGGCCGTCCCCTGGTGCCGTCCGCGCACCCCTACCGCTGGTGGGGCATGTGGGACCCGACACGGAGCAAGGTGCCGCTGCGCGACCGCGACCAGCCCGTCGTGCTCTCCGGGAGCGCCCTGGACCAGCTCGCCAACACCTGTGCCCTGCAGTGGTTCCTCGGGCGCGAGGTGAAGGCCGACGCGCCGGCGACCGCCGCCCAGGGGTTCGGCAACGTGGTGCACGTGCTCGCCGACGAGGTGGCGTCCGGACGCACCCCCGCCGACCTGAACGTCCTCCTGGAACGGCTCGACTCGGTGTGGAACGCGCTCGCCTTCGACGCACCGTGGAAGTCCGACCAGGAGAAGGCCAACGCGCGCGTGGCGCTCGAACGCTTCCTTCAATGGCACGTCATGGACCGCGCCGGACGCACACCCGTGGCGAGCGAGCACGACTTCGACATCACGCTCGAAGAGGGCGACTACCAGGTGCGTATCCGCGGCTCCATGGACCGTGTCGAGGCGGACAGCGAGGGCCGCGCCTACGTGGTCGACTTCAAGACCGGCAAGCAGGCGCCCAGCGCGGCCGAGGTGGCCCGCCATCCGCAGCTCGCCGTCTACCAGCTCGCCGTGCGCGAGGGCGCCGTCGACGAGGCGTTCGGCGGCCTGCGCCCGGAACCGGGCGGGGCCGAACTCGTCCAGCTGCGGCAGGGCGCCGCACGGAAGGACGGCGGCGACACGGTGCCCAAGGTGCAGACCCAGGAGCCGCCGGCGGGGGAGTGGGTCGGTGAACTGCTGGCCACCGCGGCCGGCAAGGTCCTCGACGAACGCTTCTCGCCGACCACCGGGCAGCACTGCACGCACTGCGCGTTCCGCGCCTCGTGCAGCGCGCGCCCGGAGGGCCGCAACGTCGTGGAATGAGGGCACCTGGTGAGCCGTCCCTGGGGGCCGTGCCTGTGAGCCATCCCTGTGATGCACCGCACCACATGTGCTGACCAGCGCTTCTTCCGGCACGGCAGGCGAGGTGGCATCCGCTGTCGGTGGCCGCCGATAGCCTCTGCGTCGTGCCCGCCCGTATCACCGACCCCGATCAGCTCAAGGAGCTCCTCGGGATCCCGTTCACCCCGGAGCAGACGGTCTGCATCACCGCGCCGCCCGCCCCGCAGGTGATCGTGGCCGGTGCCGGCTCCGGCAAGACCACGGTGATGGCGGCCCGCGTGGTGTGGCTGGTGGGCACGGGTCAGGTCGCCCCGGAGCAGGTCCTCGGCCTGACGTTCACCAACAAGGCCGCCGGTGAGCTCGCCGAGCGTGTGCGCACGGCGCTCGTGAAGGCGGGCGTCACCGACCCGGACGTGATCGACCCCGACCACCCGCCGGGCGAGCCGCTGATCTCCACGTACCACGCCTTCGCGGGCCGGCTGCTGACCGACCACGGCCTGCGCATCGGGCTCGAGCCCACCTCGCGCCTGCTGGCGGACGCCACCCGCTACCAGCTCGCCGCGCGTGTGCTGCGCGAGGCGCCCGGCCCCTACCCGGCGCTGACCCGCTCCTTCCCCGACCTCGTCAGCGACCTCCTCACCCTCGACTCCGAACTGTCCGAGCACCTCGTGGAGCCCACACAGGTGCGCGCCCACGACGCCGAACTGCTGCGCGCCCTGGAGCGCCTCCGGCTCACCAACGCCGATCTGCGCAAGGTTCCCGAGACGGCGGCAGCCCGCCGTGAACTGGCCGGGCTGGTGAGCCGCTACCGCGCGGCCAAGCGCGAGCGCGACCTTCTCGACTTCGGCGACCAGATCGCCCTCTCGGCGGCACTCGGCCGCATCCCCGAGGTCGGCCGCATCCTGCGCGAGGAGTTCCGCGTCGTGCTGCTCGACGAGTACCAGGACACGTCGGTGGCCCAGCGCGTGCTGCTCGCCGGGCTGTTCGGCGGCGGCACCGGACATCCGGTGACCGCCGTGGGCGACCCCTGCCAGGCCATCTACGGCTGGCGCGGCGCGTCCGTCGCCAACCTCGACGACTTCCCCGAGCACTTTCCGCACCCGGACGGCCGCCCCGCGACCCGCCAGGCGCTCAGCGAGAACCGCCGCAGCGGCGGCCGGCTCCTCGACCTGGCCAACGGGCTCGCCGAGCCGCTGCGCGCGATGCACGCGGGTGTGGAGGCACTGCGCCCGGCCCCCGGCGCCGAACACGACGGACAGGTCCGCTGCGCCCTGCTGCGCACCCATGCCGAGGAGATCGACTGGGTCGCCGACTCCCTCGCCCACCTGGTGCGGACCGGCACGGCGCCCGGGGAGATCGCGGTGCTGTGCCGCACGGCGACCGACTTCGCGGAGATCCAGGGCGCCCTCGTCGCCCGCGACGTCCCCGTGGAGGTCGTGGGTCTTTCCGGGCTGCTGCACCTGCCCGAGGTGGCCGATCTCGTCGCCGTCTGCGAGGTCCTGCAGGACCCCGGCGCCAACGCCTCCCTGGTCCGCCTGCTCACCGGGCCGCGCTGGCGCATCGGCGCCCGCGACCTCGCCCTCCTGGGCCGGCGCGCCCGGCTGCTCGTGTCGCACGCACGCGTGGACGCCGACGACGACATGGACCGCCGGCTGGCCGCGGCCGTCGAGGGCGTGGACCCCTCCGAGGTGACCTCGCTCGCGGACGCCCTCGACACCTTCCTCGAACTGCCGATCGAGGCCGAGCGGGAGGACGACGGCCTCCCCTTCTCGCCCGACGCGCGCGTGCGGTTCGCGCGCCTCGCCGCCGAACTGCGCGAGCTGCGCCGCTCCCTCGCCGACCCGCTGATGGACGTCCTGCACCGGATCCTCACCGTCACCGGCCTCGAGGTGGAGCTGTCCGCCTCCCCGCACGCGCTGGCCGCCCGCCGCCGGGAAACCCTGTCGAACTTCCTGGACGTCGCCGCCTCGTTCGCCGCCAACGACCCCGACGCCTCCCTTCTGGCCTTCCTCGGCTTCCTGCGCACCGCAGCCCAGTACGAGAAGGGCCTCGACAACGCCCTGCCCGGCGGCGAGAACACCGTCAAGGTGCTCACCGCCCACAGGTCCAAGGGCCTGGAGTGGGATGTCGTCGCCGTTCCCGGGCTGGTCACCGGCACCTTCCCCAGCACCCAGGGACGCGAGAAGTGGACCTCCCAGGGCAAGGTGCTGCCGCACGCCCTGCGCGGGGACGCCGACACCCTGCCCGACGTCGGAACCTGGGACTCCCGGGGACTGAAGGCCTTCCACGAGGCCATGAAGGAGCACCAGCACACCGAGGAGCTGCGTCTCGGCTACGTCGCCCTCACCCGCCCCCGCTCCCTGCTGCTCGGCTCCGGTCACTGGTGGGGGCCCGCCCAGAAGCGCCCCCGCGGGCCCTCGGACTTCCTCCAGGCCCTCTACGAGCACTGCGCCGCCGGGTACGGCGAGATCGAGGTCTGGAGCGAGGAGCCCGCCGAGGACGAGGAGAACCCGGCGCTGCACCGGGCGTCCGCCGACCACGCCTGGCCGCTGCCGCTGGACGAGGCCGCACTCGCCCGCCGCCGCGCCGCCGCCGAGACGGTGCTCGGCCACCTCGACGCGATCGCCTCGCACGACGCAGGCCACCCCGCGGCAGGCGGCGACCCCGCCGCGTACGACGACCCCGAATGGCCGCCCCCGCCCGACGACGACGATCTCCACGGCGGACCCTCCCACGAGGACGCACACGACTACGGCGACGTCCTGGGCGAGGAGCCGGACCCCTACGAGCAGGTGCCCGACGGCGGCCCCCACACGGGATTTCCCGGCGAAGGCTTCGACACCGGTTCCGCCGACGGCGACCACGACCGTCGTCCCGAAGACGGGCCCGTCGACGGCTTTCCCGGCGAAGGCCCCTACGACGGGTTCCCCGACGGCGACCCCCATGAGGGGTTCCCGGACAGCGGACTCGACGACGGCTTTCCCGACGATCCCCGGGAAGCGGACCCCGCCGACGTGGATTCCCGGACAGCGGACCACCGCGCACACCGGCCGGCAGCACCCCACGCGCGCGTGCCGCACGACGGGACCGCCCCGACCGTCCCGCATCCCCGCCGGCACCCCGTCGAGGACGACAGCGGTCCCACCCCGGAGGAGACCCGCACCGTCGCCTCCTGGGACCGCGACCTGGACGCCCTCACCGGAGAGCTGCTGCGCGCCCGCGCGGCCGTGACCGACGTCACCCTCCCGCCGTCCCTGACCGCGTCGCAGGTGCTGCGCCTGGCCGCCGACCCCGACGGGCTCGCGCAGGAACTGGCGCGCCCCATGCCGCGCCTCCCGCAACCCGCCGCGCGCCGGGGCACCCGATTCCATGCCTGGGTCGAGGCGCGCTTCGAGGAACTGCGACTGCCCATGCTGGAGCCCGAGGATCTGCCCGGCGCGGACGCCGAGATCGCCGACGAACGCGATCTGGAGGCCCTCAAGGACGCCTTCGAACGCACCCCCTACGCGCACCGCACCCCGTACCGCGTCGAGTCCCCGTTCCAGCTCGCCATCGCCGGCCGCGTGGTGCGGGGCCGCATCGACGCCGTCTACCGCACGGACGACGGCGACACGGCGACGTACGAGATCGTCGACTGGAAGACCGGCCGCGACCGCACCGGCGACCCGCTCCAGCTCGCCCTGTACCGGCTGGCCTGGGCCGAGCAGCAGGGAGTGCGTCCGGAAGCCGTCAAGGCCGCGTTCCTGTACGTCCGCACCGGGGAGGTCGTACACCCCGAGGACCTCCCGGACCGGGCCGCGCTGGAGCGGCTGCTGCTCGGTGAGCCCTTCGCCGAGGAACCGGCGGACGAGGATGCCGGCGCGGGCGGATAGGCTCGTGACCATGAGCGAGACCCCGGACAGTGCCGTCCGCACGTACATCGACGACCACCGTGCCGCCTTCCTCGACGACCTCGTGGAGTGGCTGCGCATCCCGTCGGTGTCCGCCCGGCCCGAGCACGCGGCGGATGTGCGCCGCAGCGCCGAGTGGCTCGCCGCCAAGCTGCTTCAGACCGGATTCCCCACCGCCGAGGTGTGGCCGACCGCCGGTGCCCCCGCGGTCTTTGCGCACTGGCCCGCCGAGGATCCGCAGGCCCCCACCGTCCTCGTGTACGGCCACCACGACGTGCAGCCCGCCGCCCGCGAGGACGGCTGGACCGGCGACCCCTTCGAGCCGGAGATCCGCGAGGGACGCCTCCACGCGCGCGGGGCGGCCGACGACAAGGGGCAGGTGTTCTTCCACACGCTCGGCGTCCGCGCCCATCTCGCCGCCACCGGCCGAAAGTCCCCGGCGGTCCACCTCAAGCTGCTGATCGAGGGCGAGGAGGAGTCCGGCTCCCCGAACTTCCGTGCCCTCGTCGAGCGGCACGCGGACCGGCTCGAGGCCGACGCCGTGATCGTCTCCGACACCGGTATGTGGTCCGCGGACACCCCCACCGTGTGCACGGGCATGCGGGGCCTGGCCGAATGCGAGATCACCCTGCACGGGCCCGAGCAGGACATCCACTCCGGCTCCTTCGGCGGCGCGGTGCCCAACCCGGCCACCGAGGTCGCCCGGCTGGTCGCCGCCCTGCACGACGAGCACGCGCGCGTGGCGATACCCGGCTTCTACGACGGCATCACCGAGCTCACCGACCGCGAACGCGAACTCTTCGCCGAGCTCCCCTTCGACGAGGACCAATGGCTGCGGACCGCGAAGTCGACCGCGATCCACGGCGAGGCCGGGCACACCACCCTGGAGCGCGTCTGGGCCCGCCCCACGGCCGAGGTCAACGGCATCGGCGGCGGCTACCAAGGCCCCGGCAGCAAGACGATCATCCCCTCCTCGGCGATGGTCAAGCTCTCCTTCCGGCTGGTCGCGGGACAGGACCCCGACCACATCGAGAAGGCCGTCCGGGCCTGGGCCGCCGACCGGGTGCCCGCCGGGATCCGGTACGAGATCACCTTCGGCGCCGCCACCCGCCCCTGCCTGACGCCCCTGGACCACCCCGCCCTGCAGTCCGTCGTGCGGGCCATGGGGCGCGCCTTCCAGCAGCCCGTCCGCTTCACCCGCGAGGGCGGCTCAGGACCGGCCGCCGACCTCCAGGAGGTGCTCGGCGCGCCCGTGCTGTTCCTCGGCATCTCCGTCCCCTCCGACGGCTGGCACGCCCCGAACGAGAAGGTCGAACTCGATCTGCTTCTCAAAGGGGTGGAAACCTCCGCATATCTGTGGGGCGAGCTGGGGGAGAGGCGGCGCCGTGCGGACTGACGATCTCGCGGGCCGGACGGTCGGCCGACCGTCCCGCGGGGCGCGGCACACTGGAAGGGCCGCCCCGCAGGCACAAGGCCCACCGGACCCGGTCCCCTCCAGCCGTACGCCCCGCTGAACCGCCTGCCGAAACCACCGCTGCACCGGGGGAGTTGGAAGTACCCGTGACCACCTGGACCGACCACACCGCCGACCGACCCATTTCGCTCACCGCCCCGAGCGGCATCGACCGTGCCGCCCACCACCGGCTCGACGAGGCGTGGCTCGCCGCGGCGTGGAGCCACCCCACGACGCGCTGCTTCGTCGTCTCCGGCGGCCAGGTCCTCATCGACGAGACGTCCGACGGCCGGACCGAACTCGTCATGACCCCCTCCTTCGAGGCCCCCCTCACCGAGGCCCACCGCTACTTCCTGGGCACCGACGAGGACGGCGTCAGCTACTTCGCGCTCCAGAAGGACGCCCTGCCCGGCCGTATGGACCAGTCCGCGCGTCCGGCGGGCCTGCGCGAGGCCGGCCTGCTGCTGTCCCCGCGCGACGCCGGGCTGATGGTGCACGCGGTCGCCCTGGAGAACTGGCAGCGCATGCACCGCTTCTGCTCGCGCTGCGGCGAACGCACCGTCATCGCGGCCTCCGGTCACATCCGACGCTGCCCGGCCTGCGGCGCCGAGCACTACCCCCGCACCGACCCCGCGGTGATCATGGCCGTCATCGACGACGAGGACCGGATCCTGCTCGGCCGCCAGGTCCACTGGCCCGAGGGCCGCTTCTCCACCCTGGCCGGCTTCGTCGAGCCCGGCGAGTCCATCGAGCAGTCCGTGCGCCGCGAGGTCTTCGAAGAGGCGGCCATCTCCGTCGGCCAGGTCGAGTACGTCGCCAGCCAGCCCTGGCCCTTCCCGTCCAGCCTGATGCTCGGCTTCCTCGCCCGCGCCACCTCCACCGACATCGAGGTCGACGGCGACGAGATCCACGAAGCACGCTGGTTCTCCCGCGAGGAACTGCGCGCCGCCTTCGAGTCCGGCGAGGTCCTGCCCCCGTACGGCATCTCCATCGCCGCACGCCTGATCGAACTGTGGTACGGCAAGCCCCTGCCGACGAGGAGCGTCTGACCTCGGTGCGCACGCCGTGAGCGACCCGTACTGGAACCACAACGTCCACTACCACCGCGCCGTGCTCACCGCCGTGCCGGACGGCTGCCGGGCGGCACTGGACGTCGGCTGCGGAGACGGGCTGCTCGCCCGCAAGCTCGCGGACCGGGCCGCATCCGTGACCGGCGTTGACCGCTCGCCCGGCATGATGCGCCTCGCCCGGCAGGAGACGCCCCCGAACGTCACATTCGTGGAGGGGGACTACCTCGACCCGGCCGCCCTGCCGGCCGGCGCGTACGACTTCGTCAGCGCGGTCGCCGTCGTCCACCACACCGTCTTCGAGGACGCCGTGACGGCCCTGAAACGGCTGCTGACCCCCGGCGGACGACTGATGATCGTCGGCCTGGCGTACAACCGGACGTTCACGGACCGGGTGATCAGCGGGTGCGGTGTGCCCGCGAGCAGGCTCGGCGCGCTGCTCAGGGGAGGAAAGCGCGGCCCGGCCGGCATGCCCCTCGAGGACCCGAACATGCACTGGACCCAGATCCGCCAGGCCGCGTCCCACCTGCTGCCGGGATGCAGCTTCCGCCGCCGGCTCCTGTGGCGCTACACGCTGGTGTGGGACAAACCGCGAAGAGGCGGCCCCTGAGGATCTCGGGGACCGCCTCCTGCCAAGCCGCAACCGCGCAGCGGTCAGGCGCCGATCTTCTGCTTGACCTGCGCGAGCGACGGGTTCGTGAGGGTCGAACCGTCGGCGAACAGCACGGTCGGGACCGTCTGGTTTCCGCCGTTCGCCTTCTCCACGAACGCCGCGGACTCCGGGTCCTGCTCGATGTTGATCTCGTTGTACGTGATGCCCTCACGGTCCATCTGGCTCTTCAGCCGACGGCAGTAGCCACACCACGAAGTGCTGTACATCGTCACAGTGCCCGGCATGTCGGTCGCGCTCCTTTACGGCTCGGTATTCATGGTCGCTGTGAAGGCAACGTATGTGAACCTTCCACCATTCCCGCGACCCGGCGCGCACACGCCCGTCCCCTCGGTGACGAAAACCGCCGCCGCGGTGACCGGTGACGTTCGCCGTGGTGAGCAGCGACACCCGGCGAAACGAGCGGCGGAGCGGCCGCGGTGGGCGGCGCCGCCCACCGCGGCCGGCGTCGACATCAGCTGCGGCGAGCGGCCCCGCCACCCGCATGAACGAGCAGCACCGCTGCCGCACTCATACGACTGAATGCGCCTGCCTGTGGACAACCGCCGCACCCGTCTCCACCGACCTGGCAGCATGGCGGGGTGACAGCAGCAACGCACTCCACCCTCTTCCCGCAGGTTCCGGACTCGGCCGACGCGGTGCTCGACGGGCTCGACCCCGAGCAGCGCGAAGTGGCGACCGCCCTGCGCGGTCCGGTGTGCGTACTGGCAGGCGCAGGCACCGGCAAGACCCGGGCCATTACCCACCGCATCGCCTACGGGGTCCGCTCCGGCATCCTCCAGCCCTCCAGCGTGCTCGCCGTCACCTTCACCAACCGCGCCGCGGGCGAGATGCGCGGCCGCCTGCGCCAGCTCGGCGCCGCCGGCGTCCAGGCCCGCACCTTCCACTCCGCCGCCCTGCGCCAACTCCAGTACTTCTGGCCGAAAGCCGTCGGCGGCGGCATCCCCAAGATCATCGACCGCAAGATCCAGATCGTCGCCGACGCGGCCGCCGCCTGCCGCATCCGCCTCGACCGCAACGAACTGCGCGACGCCGCCGCCGAAATCGAATGGGCCAAGGTCACCCAGACCGTCCCCGCCGACTACGCCGCCGCTGCCGCGAAGACCGGCCGCGAAGCCCCCCGCGACCCCGCCGAGATCGCCCAGCTCTACGCCGCGTACGAAGACCTCAAGCGCGACCGCGCCGTCATCGACTTCGAGGACGTCCTCCTGCTCACCGTCGGCATCCTCCAGGACCGGCACGACATCGCCGACGAGGTCCGCGCCCAGTACCAGCACTTCGTCGTCGACGAATACCAGGACGTCAGCCCGCTCCAGCAGCGCCTGCTGGAACTCTGGCTCGGCGACCGCGACAGCCTGTGCGTCGTCGGCGACGCCAGCCAGACCATCTACTCCTTCACCGGAGCCACCCCCGACCACCTCCTCGACTTCCGCATCCGCCACCCCGGAGCCACCGTCGTCAAGCTCGTCCGCGACTACCGCTCCTCACCCCAGGTCGTCCACCTCGCCAACGGCCTCCTCGCCCAGGCCCGAGGCCGCGCGGCCGACCACCGACTCGAACTGATCTCCCAGCGCGCCGCAGGTCCCGAACCCGCCTACACCGAATACGTCGACGAGCCCGCCGAAGCCGAAGGCGCCGCCCGCCGCATCCGCGACCTGCTCGCCACCGGCGTACCACCGGCCGAGATCGCGATCCTGTTCCGCACCAACTCCCAGTCCGAGACCTACGAACAAGCCCTCGCGGACGCCGGAATCCCCTACCAGCTCCGCGGCGCCGAACGGTTCTTCGACCGCCCCGAGGTACGCAAGGCAGGCATCGCCCTGCGCGGCGCCGCCCGCTTCGGCACCAACGACACCCTCCTCGACGACGCCGTGGACCTCCCCTCCCAAGTGCGCGCCGTCCTCTCCGGAGAAGGCTGGACACCCACACCCCCCGCGGGCTCGGGAGCCGTCAGGGAACGATGGGAATCCCTGGCCGCACTCGTGAACCTCGCCCAGGACTTCGCCACCGCCAAACCCGGCGCCACCCTCGCCGACCTCGTGGCCGAACTGGACGAGCGGGCAGGCGCCCAGCACGCCCCGACCGTGCAGGGCGTCACCCTCGCCTCCCTGCACTCGGCCAAGGGCCTGGAATGGGACGCCGTCTTCGTCGTCGGCGTCGCCGAAGGCATGATGCCGATCACCTACGCCCGTACGGACGAACAGGTCGAAGAGGAACGCCGCCTCCTCTACGTCGGCGTCACCCGCGCCAGAGAACACCTCCACCTCTCCTGGGCCCTGTCCCGATCACCCGGCGGCCGGCCCAACCGACGGCCCAGCCGATTCCTCGACGGACTGCGCCCCGGCTCCTCAGGCGCCGCCGCACGCGCGGCCGCCGGCGGCGTCGGAGGCGTCGAACGCGGCTTCAGCACCGCCGGCACCACCCCCGCCCTGCGCCGCACCAACCGCACCCCGGCCCGCTGCCGGGTCTGCGGACGCACCCTGTCCGACGCCGGCGAGATGAAACTGATGCGGTGCGACGACTGCCCCTCCGACATGGACGAGGGCCTCTACGAGCGGCTGCGCGCATGGCGGGCGGTACAGGCACAGCGCAGCGGTCAGCCCGCGTTCTGCGTCTTCACCGACCGGACCCTCGTCGCCATCGCCGAAACCGTCCCCGGCGACCCCGGTGAACTGGCGCGCGTCCCAGGGGTCGGAGCCCGCAAGCTCAACCGTTATGGGGCAGATGTCCTGGCTCTCTGCGCGGGCCGCGACCTCGCGGAAGAGGACAACGACGGCTGAGACGAACTCGTCGAAAAAATAGTTTGCGCATGCCCCAGCAATCCCCATAGGTTCTAGACCACGGGAGCGGCGGCCTTCTCGGAGGCCCTGATTCCGTGTTCTACTTACCTATCTATCCGTCGGACCGGCAGATGCCGGCCCCCCGAGGCGCCGAGAGGAGGCGATTGAAGTGATCAGCATCCAGACCAGTTCTGTCCGCACTGCCAAAGTGACCGATCCCTCGGTCGTCTCCACGTGCATGCTCGGCGCCTTCGACCTGGGCACCGGTCTGTCCGGCATTCCTGCCGTGCGCCCGGCGTCCGCCCCGTCTCTCGCGGGTCTGCCCGTCCGAGAGCGCAATGAGCGACCGACCAAGGCACTGGAAGCAGTAGCGGCACAGGCACAGGCCTATGCCTTCGCGGCGGCCGGTGCCGGATTCCGGAAGCAGACGCAGCACCACCTGATGTGGGCCTTCCGTGGGCCAGAACCCTGGAGTGATCCAGCCTGATCGCCGATCAGGCCGGCGCCTTCAGGGCCGCGGAACCCCACCCGGGATCCGCGGCCCTTCTGTTTTCCCCGAACGGGGACGGCAGAGCGAAGGGGCCTCGGGACAAGAAAAGAACCCGGTACCAAGCCGACACCCGGCCCAACAGGGCCGGAACGACCAGACGAGGAAAACCAGCCGTGCAACTCGAAGCGCACGCCCCGTCCGTACCGCCTTCGGAAACGATCCCCCCGCCCGGCCTCACGGAGGACTCCACCTTGATCCCGCTCACTGCGCTCACCGCGCTCGACGACGCCATCGAGAACCTCGGCGTACCCGTCCCCTGCCGCTCCTACGACCCGGAGGTCTTCTTCGCCGAGTCGCCGGCCGACGTCGAGTACGCCAAGTCCCTCTGCCGCACCTGCCCGCTGATCGAGGCCTGCCTCGCCGGCGCCAAGGAGCGGCGTGAGCCCTGGGGCGTCTGGGGTGGCGAGCTGTTCGTCCAGGGTGTCGTCGTCGCCCGGAAGCGGCCGCGTGGCCGCCCGCGGAAGAACCCGGTCACGGCATGAACACCACCGGAACGATCGATCGCCCCCTCACGCACGACCCCAAGAAGCAGGCCCCGATGAAGCAGTCCGTCAGCGAGCCCACCGGCTCCGCGATTCCAGACTTCACCACCAGCGGTGCGGACAACGCATCGCGCCAGAACAGGACCCGAGAGATGCAACTCATTCCAGAAGCCCTGGCTCGTGCGCATATGCACGAGCGACTGCAAGAGGCCGAGCGGGAACGCCAGGCCATGCGCCTGGCGATGGCCCGCCGGATGCAGCGCCGGGCCGAGCGCGCCTCCATGCGCGCCCGCCGTGCGCTCGCCATGGCCGTCATGCAGTAGACCCGACGTTCACCGTCGGTATGCAGTAGACCCGACGTTCATCGTCGGCACCCGGAAAGTCTCGCGGGGGCCGGTCCGAAGGGACCGGCCCCCGCGGTGCGTTGTCTGCGCCGAACGGGCCGGCGGAGATATCGTCACAAAGGTGATGAGTCTTCCCGGGGACAGTGACAACAGCGGCTCCGCACGGCAGCCGGACACCGCACGGACCCAGTACCCCGTGTGCGCCCGATGCGGCACCCGGGCCGACGGCCCCCGGCCCACCTGGACCTGCTCCGTGGAGAACGGCGTCCGTCAGTACTTCTGCGACAACTGCGCCCGAGCCAACATCAGGGCGATCGAGGGGCGGCTGGACTCGGCCTGGTGGTAGGGAGCTTCTTGTGGGGGCCTCCCCCCCCGCCCCACCCCCACCCCTCCCCCCCCCACAACCACGAGCAGCCCAAGTCACGCCTCCGCGGCCTGCTCCTCCTCGGGCAGGAAGCCCGGCAGCCATTTCTCCAGCTCGTCCCGCAGGCGGACGGTCGCGCCGAGTTGGCACAGCACGCCGATCGTGCTCAGTGTCACCCGGTGTATGAGGAGGTACGCCGGGGGCAGGTTCAGCCGCTTGCCCAGTTGGTGGGCGGGGGAGCGCGGGTCGGCGATCCGGGCCGCCTGGCTGCGCATCCAGCCTCGGGTGAAGGTGAACTCGTCGGCCTGGGCCGGTTCGATGATCGGGAGGAGATAGTCGAGCACCGCGTCGGGATCGAGTTCGATGGACTCCTTCACAAAGCCCTCTTCGCACAGGAGTTCATAGACCGATTGTGCGTCGCCCTGCAGGGTCATGCGCAGGGAGTCGCCGATGGGGGCGGGCAGGCCGCCCGGCAGCCGGTCGACCGTGCCGAAGTCCAGGACACCCAGCCGCCACTGCTCCTTCCGGGTGCTGTCGCCGGACCCCGGCAGCAGGCGGAAGTTGCCCGGGTGCGGATCGGCGTGCAGCAGGCCTGTGCGGGCCGGGCCCGAGAAGAGGAAACGGGCCAGCAGCTGACCCGCGCGGTCCCGCTGCTCCTGGGTGCCGTCGGAGATCACCTCGGACAGCGGTATGCCCTCGACCCACTCCGTCACCAGGACCTGGTCGCACTGGTGGACCACGGCCGGGACCATCACGTCCGGGTCGCCCGCGAACTCCTCCGCGTGGGCCTGCTGGGCCTGGGCCTCCAGGCCGTAGTCCAGTTCTTCGGAGACCCGGTCGCGCAGCTCCGCGATCAGCGGCTTGATGTCCATGCCGGGGATCAGGGGGCCGAGGAGACGGGCGAAGCGGCTGAGCTGGCTCAGGTCGGAGAGCAGGGCGTCGCCCGCGCCGGGGTACTGCACCTTGACCGCGACCTCGCGCCCGTCGTGCCACACCGCGCGGTGCACCTGGCCGATCGAGGCCGCCGCCGCGGGCTTGTCCTCGAATTCCAGGAACAGCTCGCGCCAGTCGTCGCCGAGGCGTTCCTTCAGTACGCCGTGCACGGTGCGCGTGGGCATCGGCGGGGCCGCTTCCTGAAGTTTGGTCAGGGCGGCGCGGTAGGGTCCTGCGACCTCCTCGGGGAGCGCCGACTCGAAGACGGACAGGGCCTGCCCGAACTTCATCGCGCCGCCCTTCAGCTCACCGAGCACCTTGAACAGCTGCTCGGCGGTGCGCTGTTGGAGTTCCCGGCCGACGAGCTCCGCGGATTCGCCCACGATCCGTTTGCCGAGTCCCCAGGTCGCCCGGCCGGCGAAGCCGAGCGGGAGCGCGGCGAGCTTGGCGGTCCGGGTGACCGCCTTCCGGGGAAGATCAGACATGCGCCCTCCAAGTCCCAGACAGCCGTGCCGCGTGTGCCTTGCGGGACAGACTTCTCGGCAGCCGTTGCCCTGCCATTGTCTCGTGCGGCTCCGCGTCCTTTGAGGTGCGTTCCCCTTTACCTCTCTCCGCCGCGCCGCACGGGCATGCAGGGTGGGGCCAGACGGGTCGCGCATGCCAGTCGAGACGGGGCACGGAGGCCTCCCAGCGGGCACTCGCGCTGGAGGGCATTCCGCCGTCCAGGAAGGTGAGCGCATGGCAGGCGGCGACGCCTGCGACGGCGGTGGCCAGCGCGAGATCGCACGGCTGGACCTGCGGTGCGCGTCCGGAGCGCCATTGCGCGACCAGGCGCGGCCAGGTCTCGTCCCGGTCGGCGCGGCCCTGGTGGAGGCACTCCGCGCAGCTTGTCTCGCCCGGGAGGACGAACGGGCCGACGACTCCGGTGCCCTCGACGACGCCGGCGTACAGATGGGGCGTTCCGGAGGTGATGAGCGGTTCGGCGGTGAAGGGGTCGGGTGCGTGGATGTCGACGCCGTTGCGCGGGGTGATGATCACGAGGGAGTGGGCCGGGGCCTGTTCGTCGTGGGGGGAGCGCCGGGAGGGTTTCTGCCGGCGCGGTGGCCGGCCGGGGGCGGCGGCGCGCACCGCGCGGCGGGCCGCGTCCTCCCGCCGTTCGCCGACGGAGTCGGCGGGCAGTCCGCCCGGTGCGACGTCCCACGGCTCGACGTGGCCGGTGTCGCGGACGTCGACCTCGCCGACGCCCGCGCCCGCGAGCAGTGCGGCGACGACGGCTCCGACGCGGCCTGCGCCTCGCACCTGGATTCGCAGGCAGCGGCGCGCGGCCAGGCGCCGGGCGGGTTCGCCCGGTGTGCGGGTGGTCAGTGAGAGGGAGGCCAGATCGGGACGGAGGCGGTCGAGGACTCCGGCCCTGGCGCGCAGGGCCTGCGCCTGGGGGCCGCCGCCGGTGGCGTCGTCGAGCAGTCCCGCGGTGCTGAGGTTGTCAACGAGTGTCTCGAGGTGGCCCTCGGGCAGGCCTGCGCGGTGGGCCTCCTCGCGCAGCAGTGGCAGCCCGCGGGTGCCGTCGAGCAGGTCGAGGAAGCTGCCTGTCTGGGTGTCCATGGGGCCGAGGACCATGGCGTGCGCGGGTGCCATCCCGAACTGCACGGTGTTCAGATCGCGCCAGCCGCGCCGCAGCGCGGGCTTCACCATCGGATGCATGACGGCCCCCTTTGTAGTGATGTGTCAGTTTGTACTGATGTGTAGGTGTTGGGTGGTGGATGTTGCGGTCTGTCGATGTGGGACAGCATGCCTGGGGGGCCGGGGGTGTGCGGAAAGTTGTCCACAGGCGGGTGGATCGGTCGTACAAGTCAAGCGCGCGGGTCGCGGATCGGCAGGGATCCGTACCGGGGGCGGGACTTCCCCGGGGCTGAGCAGGTAACGTCGGGGCGTGTCCGCCGACCCACTGCACCGCGCCGGAACGCCACAGCGCAGCACGACGAGCCTGCCGCCGAGCGGTTCGGGGGCGAGCGCGATCGAGGTACGCAGGAGCGCACGACGCCGTCGGACGGTGTCCGCGTACCGCGAGGGAGATCGCACCGTTGTGCTCATCCCCGCCCGTATGTCCGAGGCGGAGGAGCAGCGCTGGGTGACGGTCATGCTCGCCAAGCTGGCCGCCCAGGAGAGCAAGCGGGTGATCGGCGACACGGAGCTGGCGTCGCGCGCCGAGCGGCTCTCCGAGCAGTACTTCGGCGGGCGGGCGCGACCGAACTCGGTGCGCTGGGTCACCAACCAGAACACACGCTGGGGCTCGTGCACGCCGGCCGAGGGCAGCATCCGTCTGTCGCACCGGTTGCAGGGCATGCCCGAGTACGTCGTCGACTATGTGCTGCTGCACGAGCTCGCACATCTGCTTGTGCCGGGTCACGGGCCGCGCTTCTGGAGGCTCCTTGAGGCGTATCCGCGCACGGAGCGCGCCCGCGGTTACCTCGAGGGAGTGGTCGCCGCCGACCGGCTGCCGCACCAGCCCGCGCCCGCCGAGGAGTAGCCGGGAACCCCGCGGAGGCCGCTCGGAGGTGCCCGGTGCCGCCGGGGAAGCGGTTGTGTACCGGGTCTGTACCGGCCACGTCCGTTCCGGGCGTTTCCGGTTAGCCTGACGCGACGCACTCACATTCGGGATGGGGGACGGTCGTTACGCATGGCCAGGGAATTCCAACGCGGCCACAAGGCCAGGATCAGTGACCTCACCGCGGGCACGGATCTGTACGTAGGTGTGCAGATCACCGGACCCGGACTGAGCTTCGACATCAGCTGCTTCGGTCTGGACACGGACGAACGGCTCTCGGACGACCGCTACTTCGTCTTCTTCAACCAGCCGAAGACGCCGGAGGAGTCCATTCAGCTCCTCGGTGCCCAGGCGGGCGACACGGAGTCCTTCCGGGTCACGCTCGACAGGATCCCGTCGCAGATCCAGAAGTTGTCGTTCACGGCGACGATCGACGGTGCCGGGCAGATGTCGCAGGTCGCTCCCGGATACCTGCGGATCGTCGCCGGTGGCGAGGAGGTCGCCCGGTACTCCTTCAACGGCTCGGAGTTCTCCACCGAACGCGCTGTCATGCTGGGCGACTTCTATCTGAAGGACGTCTGGCGGTTCGCCGCGGTCGGCCAGGGCTTCGACGGCGGCCTCGATGCGCTGCTGAACAACTTCGGCGGCGAGGTCCTCGAGGAGGAGACCCCGGCGCCGCAGCAGCCGCAGTCCGGTGCCGCCCCGGGGTTCGCCCCGCCCGCCCAGGCCGCCGCGCCTCCCGGGTTCGCCGCCCCGTCCGCGCCCGTCCCGGCCCCGCAGCAGCCGCAGCCCGCGCCGCAGGGCTTCGTGCCGCCTCCGGCGCCCGCGCCGCCGGCCCCCGCTCCTGCGCCCTCCGTGCATGCCGCGCCGACGATCATCGCGCCTCTGAACACGCCGCCCGGCGGGGCGGTCCCGCCGCCGGGTCCGGCGCCCTACGCCCAGCCGCCGGGGCAGCCCGGCCCGCCGCCCGGTTACGGCGGGCAGCCGTCCGCGCCGCTGCCGCCCGGTTACGGTCAGCAGGCCCCGTCGGCGCCCCCCGGCTACGGTCAGCAGCCGCCGTACGGACAGGTTCCGGGACAGCACCCCGGTGTGCCGGCGGCACCCTCCGCGTACGGAGTTCCCCAGCAGGCCCCGCAGGCCGCCGGGGTGGCCGGCGCATTGCAGGCCTTCAAGGAGACGCCGACCGGGCAGCGGTGGACCCAGCAGAACAAGAAGCTGGTCCGCGTCGACCTCGGTATCGGCGGTCAGCCCGTGCTGGCACGGCAGGGCAGCATGGTGCTCTACCAGGGCAAGGTCGGCTTCGGCTACAAGGGCGCGGGCTTCGCCGGGCGGATCGTGGGCAACGCGACCGGCCAGGAGATGCAGCTGATGCGCTGCACGGGACACGGCCAGGTGTTCCTCGCGGAGAACGCCACCCATCTGCACCCGATCGAGCTCCAGGGCGACGCGATCTGCGTGTCCGCGGAGAACGTCCTCGCCTTCGACGAGTCCCTCCAGTACGAGGTCCGGCGCGTCGAAGGACACGGCATCCCCGGTGGAGCCCTGTTCACGATGCAGTTCCAGGGCACGGGCACGATCGTGGTGAAGACGCACGGGGCGCCCGTGGTGCTGCCCGTCACCCCGACGACGTTCGCCGACTGCAACGCCGTCGTCGCCTGGTCGGCGGCCGCCCAGGTGGTCGTCTCCAGCCAGGTGCGGATGCGCCGCAACGCCTACCCCGGCGACACCGGGGAGAGCGTCAACCTCCAGTTCCGGGCGGCGCCCGGCAGCTTCGTCGTCGTCCAGCCCTACGAGGTCTGAGGGAGCCCGTCATGTACCAGCCGCTCGCGGGCTTCGCTCCCGCACCCGTCGGCGCCCGCATGGAGAACCACGGCAGCCACATGCTGAAGGTCGCCATGCAGACCGGAAACGACCTCCTCGCGCGCGTGGGGTCGATGATCGCCTACGAAGGGTTCATCCAGTACGAGCCCAACCCGCCCGCGGTACGCCAGATCGCCCGGGACTGGATCACCGGCGAGGGCGCGCCCCTCATGAAGTGCTCCGGCGACGGACTGCTCTACCTCGCCGACTACGGGGCGAACGTCGTCGTCATCAACCTGGCCGGAGAGGCGATATCCGTCAACGCCACCAATCTGCTCGCCTTCGACGCGAACCTGCAGTGGGGTGTCGAACGCGTCAAGGGGCTCGCCAAGTTCGCCGGGCAGGGCCTGTGGAACACCAAGATCTCCGGTCAGGGCTGGGTCGCGCTGACCTCCCGGGGCGAACCGATCGTCGTCGACTGCGGCGGCGGCGAGGACGAGACCTACGTCGATCCGGACGCCCTCGTGGCCTGGTCCCCGAACCTGAAGGTGAAGGGCAAGCGCAGCTTCAAGGCGCAGTCGCTCATCGGGCGCGGCAGCGGAGAGGCGTACCAGATGGCGTTCTCCGGTCAGGGCATCGTGGTCGTCCAGCCCAGCGAGGACAGCACCGACCGCCTCCGGTTCCGGGGCTGAGGGGGAAGTCGCACATCATGCAGAGCACGCTTTTCGGCTACAACGAGCAGCAGACCCAGGAGCGCTACAGCCTGCAGAACGCGCAGATGCTGCGCGTCCTGCTGGAGGGTCACGACGACGTCCTGGCCCGCAAGGGCACGATGGTCGCCTACCAGGGGCTCGTCGAGTTCGACGCCGAGTACCAGAGCGGCGGCCAGTACCGTGCCCGGGCGTACACGGGCGAGGGCCTGGACCTGATGCGCTGTCACGGGCAGGGCACCGTCTACCTCGCCAATCTCGCCCAGCACGTGCACATCATGGACGTCGAGCAGGACGGGCTGACCGTCGACAGCAGTTACGTCCTGGCGATGGACTCCTCGCTGCACCACGAGGTCATCGCCGTGGACAGCCAGTACGGCATCTCCGGCTCGGGCAAGTACCAGCTCAACATCACCGGCCACGGCAAGGTCGCGCTGATGACGTCGGGCGCTCCCCTGCTGATGCGGGTCACGCCGGACAAGTACGTCAACTGCGACGCCGACGCGATCGTCGCCTGGTCGACCGGCCTGCGGGTGCAGATGCAGGCCCAGACGCACTCCTCGGGAGTGTGGCGGCGGCGCGGCAGCACCGGTGAGGGCTGGGAGCTCAGCTTCATGGGCAGCGGCTTCGCGCTCGTCCAGCCCAGCGAGCTGCTGCCGCCGCAGAACGCGGTGATCGGGCAGGGACTGCGCGCCCAGTA
Source organism: Streptomyces sp. HUAS TT11 (assembly GCF_051553595.1). NCBI lineage: Bacteria > Bacillati > Actinomycetota > Actinomycetes > Kitasatosporales > Streptomycetaceae > Streptomyces > Streptomyces sp. HUAS TT11. The sequence continues at coordinate 3,418,500 of NZ_CP196184.1, read as the reverse complement.
CGGCATGGGCCAGCAGGGGGCGCACGGCCAGAACCAGGGCAACGTCTGGAGCTGACGGCCGAGGACGGAGCGGGGGCGACCGCCGGTGTGGTCGCCCCATCCGTCGCCGGGCTCAGACGCCGAGCCTGCGCCGGGTCGCCTCCATGAGCCGTACGACCGATTTGTCCGCCACGTCCGCCACCTCGCCGTAGGGGAACCAGCGCAGGTCCAGCGATTCGTCGCTGATCGCCTCGAGGGCCCCGGCCGGGGCGAGCGCGGCGTACTGCACATCGAGATGCCAGGCACACGGCGTGCGATGGCGGTCCAGGCGCACCGGACCGCCCGGCACCAGGGTCAGAGCCTTGATGCCGGACTCCTCGGTGGCCTCCCGCAGTGCCGCGGAGGCGAGATCCCGGTCCTCCGGCTCGCAGTGACCGCCCATCTGCAGCCACATCCGCAGCTTCTTGTGGAGGGTCAGCAGCACGCGGCCCCCCTCGGGATCGATCACCAAGGCGCTCGCCGTGATGTGCCCGTCCTCGCAGGCCTTCCACATGCCGTCCGGGTGCGTCTGAAGATGCTCCAGGTAGATACGGCTCAGCTCTTCCTGGTCCTCGTACCCCTTCAGGACGAGGACCGCGTCGTCGCGGAGGCTCACTCGGCGTCGTCGTCCTTGGCCTCGCCGTCCTCGGCGTCGTCCTTCTTCGTCAGGTCGGGCTTTCCGGCAAAGCCGCCCGCGGCCTCGCCGAGCATCTTGTCCAGCTCGGAGAAGTCCAGCTGCTCCCGGTGCACGAAGCCGTCGGGGTCGTCCAGATCGGAGGCGGTCGGCAGCATGTCCGGGTGGGCCCACAGGCCGTCCCGGCCGTCGACACCGCGCGCGTCCGTGAGCGACGCCCACAGCCGGGAGGCGTCCCGCAGTCGGCGCGGGCGCAGCTCCAGACCGATCAGCGTCGCGAACGTCTGCTCGGCCGGGCCGCCCGTGGCGCGGCGGCGGCGCAGGGTCTCGCGCAGCGCGTCCGCGGACGACAGCCGCGGCTTCGCCGCCGCGTGCACCACCGCGTCCACCCAGCCCTCGACGAGCGCGAGCGCCGTCTCCAGACGGGCCAGGGCCGCCTTCTGCTCCGGGGTGTCCTCCGGCTGGAACATGCCCTGCTGGAGTGCCTGCTGCAGCTCTTCGGGGTTCTGCGGGTCGAACTGGCCGACCACGTCCTCCAGCTTCGCCGTGTCGACCTTGATGCCGCGCGCGTAGCCCTCGACCGCCCCGAACAGGTGGGAGCGCAGCCACGGCACGTGCGCGAACAGGCGCTGGTGGGCGGCCTCGCGCAGGGCCAGATACAGCCGCACCTCGTCCTTCGGGATGCCCAGGTCCTTGCCGAACGCCTCGATGTTCAGCGGCAGCAGCGCGGCCTTGCCGGCCGGCCCGAGCGGCAGGCCGATGTCGGTCGAGCCGACGACCTCGCCCGCGAGCACGCCGACGGCCTGCCCGATCTGCGTACCGAACATGGCGCCGCCCATGGAGCGCATCATGCCGATCAGCGGGCCCGCCATGGCCTGCATCTCCTCCGGCAGGACGTCGCCCATGGCCGCGCCGACGCGCTCGGCGACCGGGTCGACGAGGTCCTTCCACACCGGAAGGGTCGCCTCGACCCACTCCGCGCGGCTCCAGGCCACAGCGGAGGCGGCGCCGGACGGCAGCGACGTCGCGTCGTCGAGCCACAGGTCGGCCAGGCGGACGGCATCCTGCACGGAGGAGCGCTCGCCGGGGGTCACACTCGCGTCCTTCGTGCCGTCCTGGGTGCCCTGGGAGACCGTCTGGCGGGCGATCTGCTTGGCCATGTCCCAGTTCACCGGGCCGCCCTCGTAGGAGAGCATCTGGCCGAGCTGCTGGAAGGCCGCGCCCAGGTCGGTGGGGTTCAGGGATCCGAACATCGCGGCGAGCGGGTTGTCGGCGCCGGCACCACCGGCTCCGGGCGACCCGAATCCGAACGGGTTGGCCGGACCCTGACCACCACCGCTCTCCTGGTCCTTCTTCTTGCCCTCGTCGCCGTTCTCCGGCTCCTCCGGCGGAAGGCCGAATCCGAATGGGGTGTCACTCACGGGATTCCTCGGCTGGTAAGGCCACCGGTTCCTTCCGGCGGCTGGCTGCCCGACAACACCACCCAGCGTAGACACCCCGGCCCGATCGAGCCTGGGTGCTTCGCCGAGACCTGGCCTGCGGCAGGATGGATGCCAACTGGTTTGCACGCGTGCTTCGCGTTCGTACTGAAGACAACCGCTGGAGACGCCCGGTGAGTTCCCCAGATCCGCAGGTTCGCGCAGCGCGAAACCATTCGACCCGCTCGTCGCCCGGCGACCGTCCGGATGCGGCACCGCAGCGCACCGGCGAGTCCGCCGGCGCCCGCGGACCCGTTGTCGCCGTCACCGGCGCGGCGTCCGGCGTCGGCGCGCTGCTCACCGAGCAGCTCGCCGCCTCCGAGGAGATCAAGCAGGTCGTGGCCATCGACGAGCGGCGCGGGGAGTGCGCGGCGGCCCAGTGGCACATCCTGGACGTGCGGGACCCGGCGATCGCGGAGAAGCTGCGGGGCGCCGACGTGGTGGTGCACCTGGCCCTCGACCTCGATCTGGAGACGGACACCGCGGCGCGTACGGCGTACAACGTCCGGGGGACGCAGACCGTGCTGACGGCCGCCGCGGCGGCCGGGGTGCACCGGGTGGTGCTGTGCACGTCCGCGATGGTGTACGGGGCGCTGCCGGAGAACGAGCTGCCGCTCGCCGAGGACGCCGAGCTGCGGGCGACCGCGGAGGCGACCGGCGTCGGGGACCTGCTGGAGATCGAGCGGCTCGCCCGCCGGGCGCCGCGGGCCCACCCGGGGCTCAATGTCACCGTCGTCCGGCCCGCCGTCCTGGTCGGGGGCACCGACACCGCACTGACCAGGTACTTCGAGTCGCCCCGGCTGCTGGTGGTGGCGGGGTCGAGGCCCGCCTGGCAGTTCTGCCACGTCGAGGACCTGTGCAGCGCCCTCGAGTACGCCGTCCTGGAGAAGGTGGAGGGGGAACTGGCCGTCGGGTGCGACGGATGGCTGGAGCAGGAGGAGGTCGAGGAGCTCAGCGGGATCCGGCGGATGGAACTGCCGTCCGCGGTCGCCCTGGGTGCGGCTGCCCGGCTGCACCGGATCGGCCTCACGCCCTCGCCCGCGGGGGACCTCGCCTACACGATGTACCCCTGGGTGGTGAGCGGGAGCCGGCTGCACGACGCGGGCTGGCGCCCGCAGTGGACGAACGAGGAGGTCCTCGCGGAGCTGCTGGAGGAGGTGTCCGGGCGGCACACCGTGGCGGGCCGGCGGCTCGGACGCAAGGACGCGACGGCGGCGGGAGCCGCGGGTGCGACGGTCGCGCTGCTCGGCGCGGCCGCGGTGGTGCGGCGGGCGCGGAAGGCCCGCCGGCGCGTCTGAGACCCGCGGGTACGCCGGGGCAAGGCCGCGGTGGTGCGACCGGGCGGGCCCCTGCCGCCCTTCTTCACGGTGGCCGCGCGCCTTGCACGCCCGGCTGTCTGTAGTGGGCTCCGAAGGCCACGCGCGCGTGGCGGGTGAACTGACCGTTCCTCACCGTCCCCGGTGTACGGCACGATGGAGGCATGGCTTCCCACAGCGATCACCCCGGTGAGCAGGCGGCGCACGACCCCATCACGCTGCTCGCCGTCCGTGACACCCCGCTCTCCCTCGACGAGGTCTTCAGGGCGGTCGGGGACGACGCGGCCGGAGGGACCGCGCTGTTCGTCGGGACCGTGCGCAATCATGACGGCGGGGCCGACGTGGACAAACTGGCGTATTCGTCCCACCCGGGCGCCGAGGCGGAGCTGCGGCGGGTCGCCGAGAAGGTCGTCGCCGAGTTTCCCGTGCGGGCGCTCGCGGCCGTGCACCGCGTGGGGGACCTGCGTGTCGGAGACCTGGCCGTCGTGGTGGCCGTGTCCTGCCCGCACCGCGGCGAAGCCTTCGACGCGTGCCGCAAGCTGATCGACGACCTCAAGCACGAGGTGCCCATCTGGAAGCACCAGACGTTCTCCGACGGCACCGAGGAGTGGGTCGGCGCCTGCTGACCCGGGCGGCCGACTCCCATGGCTCCAGTCGGACCACGGCGGTACCACCCATCGGGTCGTGGACCCCGCACCCGGATTCCGGTTGCGTAACCGTACCCCGGGCGTGAGCGTTGACATGGCAGACGATTAATCTGCTGATCAGTCAGTTGCGGTCGCTCATGGGGATGGGAGGTCGGCATGGCGGCGCTCGCCTGGTTGCTGATTCCGCTTTTGGCCGCTGTCGGTGCCGGACTGTGGGGTACCTGGGCCAGTCGCAACGGGAAAGTCTCGGGCGACGGATCCGAACTCGCCGGATACGCACGTTTCCGCGAGGCCATGGAGAAGTCCCACTCGGGCGGCTGACCGACCCGGGGCCGCCCGGACGGACGGCCCCGACGGTGCGCTTACCGCACCGTCCCGTACTGTCGTTCCATGCCACGCCGCACCGCGACGATGCTCGCCTCGACCCTGATGCTGATCGCGCTCCTGTGCGCGGGGGTGTTCATCAAAGTGCCGTACTCGGAGATGTCCCCGGGTCCGACGGTGAACACGCTCGACGAGCACGACGGCGAGCCGGTGCTGCAGATCTCCGGGCGCAAGACCTATCCGACGACCGGGCACCTGAACATGACCACGGTCCGGGTCACCAGCGCCGACTACAACATGAACCTGGTCGAGGCCGTCTACGGATGGCTCGCGCACGACAGCAAGGTCGTCCCGCACGACACGCTCTACCCGGACGGCAAGACCGAGGAGCAGTCCACCCAGGAGAACGCCGAGGAGTTCAGCCAGTCTCAGGAGAGCGCGAAGGTCGCCGCCCTGAAGGAGCTCGACGTCCCCGTGAAGTCCTGGGTGATCGTCGCCACGGTGCTCAAGGGATCGCCCGCCGAGGGCAGGCTGCACGCCGGCGATGTGATCAAGGCCGTCGACGGGTCGGCCGTGAAGGCGCCCGACGACGTGGCCGAGCTGGTCACCAAGCACAAGCCCGGCGAGAACGTGGTCTTCACGATCGTCCCCGCGAAGGAACAGGCAGCCGCCGAGAAGGCACACACGACGGCCACCAGGACCCAGGATGTGACGATCACCACGGCGAAGTCCCACGACAGCGGCCAGCAGCGGGCCATCGTGGGGATCTCCGCCGGGACCGATCACACGTTCCCGTTCACCATCGACATCAAGCTCGCCGACGTCGGCGGACCGAGCGCCGGTCTGATGTTCGCGCTCGGCATCTACGACAAGCTCACCCCGGGCAGCCTCACCGGCGGCAAGTTCGTGGCCGGCACCGGCACCATCGACGACGCCGGCAAGGTCGGTCCGATCGGCGGCATCGAGATGAAGACGGTCGGCGCGCGCAGCATGGGCGCCCAGTACTTCCTGACGCCCAAGGACAACTGCGCGGCCGCGGCCAAGGACACCCCCGGAGGGCTCACGCTCGTCAAGGTCGACACCATCGACGACGCGCTGAACGCCCTCAAGGACATCCGCACCGGCGACACCGCCGCCCTGCCGAAGTGCTCGGCCAAGGGCTGACGCCTTCCGCCCGATGCGACGAGGGGGCGCCCCGAAACCCCGGGGCGCCCCCTCGTCGCATGCCGGCGGCGCTCACTCCTCGAACGTCGCCGACAACGCCTCAGCCAGCCCCGGCACCAGGTCCGGACCCGTCAGCACCTCCGTCGGGGAGTCCTTCTCGCGCAGCCGCAGCGCCGACTCCCGCGTGCCGTCCCGCAGTACTGCCACCGTCATCCGCACCTCCTGGCGGTCCGGGTGCCCGGCGACCCACTTCGCCAGCTCCCTCTCGCTCAGGCCGTCGGGGACCGCGTCCTCGGCGGACGGCGGCAGCATCAGCCGCTCCACCGTGAGCGCGCAGCCGGCCACCGCGTCGGGCCAGGCAATGGTGCCGAGGAACTCGTCCAGGGGACGGTCGGCGGGGATCTCGTCCTGCTCGACCGGGGTCAGACCGGTGTCCCCGGACTCCTCCTCCAGACCGAGCTGGGCCGCGAGCAGGGGTTCCTGGGCCCGCAGCCGTGTGGTGTCGACGAGGGCGAAGAGGCGAGCGGGCTGGTCCCAGCCGAGGCCGGAGGCGTACTCGTCGATCTCGAGCACGGTCCGGGTGAGGGGGTTCGCTGCCATGGGAGTGTTGGACATGGTCACAATCCTGCCTCGTTCTCACCCGGATCCGGGAACCGAGTAAAGCGCCAGTAAGTTGCATAGGTGGGGCTCCGCTGTCGTGGAGCCCCGATCATGGTCCGCGTTCACGGGGGCCTGCAGGAATCAACAGCTAACTTCGAGGTGCGCACCTTGGCTTTCCAGATGCCGGACCGCGGCGGAGGCCCCACAGGGCCGCGGATCAGAGTGGGCCGCCCGTCCCGGCGAGCCCGGACCCTGCTCATGACGCTGGGGGTCCTCGCCGTCCTCGGCATGGCGTTCGTCATGTTCGCCGGCTTCTGGACGCAGTGGCTCTGGTACCGGTCGGTGAACTACTCGTCCGTGTTCACGACCACGCTGTGGACCAAGATCGGGCTCTTCTTCGTCTTCGGCCTGCTGATGGCGGCCGCGGTCGGCTTCAACATCTGGCTCGCGCACCGGCTGCGTCCGCCGCTGAGCGCCATGTCCGTGGAGCAGCAGAGCCTCGACCGCTACCGCATGGGGATCGCGCCCTACAAGAAGTGGCTGCTGCTCGGGATCACCGCCCTGGTGGGCCTGATCGCGGGCGCGTCCGCGTCCAGCCAGTGGCGGACCTGGCTGATGTGGGTCAACGGCGTGCCCTTCCAGCAGAAGGATCCCCAGTTCCACCTGGATGTCGCCTTCTACGCCTTCGACCTGCCCTGGTACCGCTTCCTGCTCGGATTCGGCTTCGCCGCCGCCGTGCTCTCGCTGATCGCCGCCGCGCTCACGCACTACCTGTACGGCGGTCTGCGGATCACGTCACCCGGAGCGCGCGCCACGGCCGCCGCGACCGGCCATCTGTCGGTGCTGCTGGGCGCCTTCGTCGCCCTGAAGGCGGTCGCCTACTGGCTCGACCGCTACGGCCTCGCCGTGAAATCCAGCGACTTCAAGGCGACCGGCAACTGGACGGGCCTGAGGTACGTCGACGCCAACGCCTATCTGCCGGCGAAGACCATCCTGTTCTGCATCGCCGTCATCTGCGCGCTGCTCTTCTTCGCCACCCTGTGGCGGCGCACCTGGCAGCTGCCCGTCATCGGCTTCGGCCTGATGGTGCTCTCCGCGATCCTCATCGGCGGTCTGTACCCGGCGATAGTCCAGAAGTTCCAGGTCCAGCCGAACGAGCAGGCCAAGGAAGCCCCGTACGTCGACAAGAACATCAAGGCGACCCGCGATGCCTACGGCATCGACAGCACCCAGGTCACCGAGTACGCGGGCGAGAGCGACACCAAGGACAAGAGCACGCTGCGCGACGACGTGGACACGGCGGCGAGCATCCGACTGCTGGACCCGAACATCGTCTCCCCGACGTTCCAGCAGCTCCAGCAGATGAAGAACTACTACGCGTTCCCGACCAACCTCGACGTCGACCGTTACAACAAGGACGGCAAGGACCAGGACACGGTCATCGGTCTGCGCGAGCTGAACCTCCGGGGCATCCCGAAGCAGAACTGGATCAACGACCACTTCCGCTACACCCACGGCTTCGGCGTGGTCGCCGCCAAGGGCACCACCGCCGACTCCAACGGCCAGCCCGTCTTCACCGAGTCCGATCTGCCGTCCAGCGGCGACCTGCCCTCCTACGAGCAGCGGATCTACTACGGCGAGAAGACCACCACGTACTCGATCGTCGGCGGCCCCCAGAAGGAGATCGACTACTCCGACGACAGCGGCGAGAAGACCACGAGTTACCGGGCCAAGAGCGGGGTCAGCCTTTCCAGCCCGATCAACCGGGCCGCCTACGCCGTCGCGTTCAGCGAGCCGCAGATCCTGTACTCGGGCGCCATCGGAGACGGTTCGCGCATCCTGTACAACCGCACGCCCAAGGAACGCGTCGAGGCGGTGGCGCCCTGGCTGACGATCGACGGCGACGCCTACCCGGCGGTCGTCGACGGCCGCATCCAGTGGATCGTCGACGCCTACACCACGACGAACGGCTACCCGTACGCGTCCCGTACGACCCTCGGCGACACGACGGCGGACTCGCTGACCGCGGGCAACACCCAGCGCGCGGTGGTGGCCCAGCAGAACCAGGTCAACTACATCCGCAACTCGGTGAAGGCGACCGTCGACGCGTACACCGGCCAGGTCAAGCTCTACCAGTGGGACACCGTGGACCCGGTCCTGAAGACCTGGATGAAGGCGTTCCCGGGCACCGTGAAGCCGAGGGCCGACATCTCGCCGTCGCTCATGTCCCATCTGCGGTACCCGCAGGACCTGTTCAAGGTCCAGCGCGAGCTGCTCACCCGCTACCACGTCAAGGACGCCCAGACCTTCCTCAGCGGCAGCGAGGTCTGGCAGGTGCCCGACGACCCGACCAACAAGTCGGGCAACGCGGTGCCGCCGTACTACTTGAGCATGAAGATGCCCGACCAGCAGGCGCAGGCGTTCTCCCTGACGACGACCTTCACCCCCAACGGCCGGGACAATCTGAGCGCCTTCATGGCGGTCGACTCCGAGGCGGGCACGAGCGACTACGGCAAGATCAGAGTCCTCAAACTGCCGACGAGCAAGACCGTCGGCGGCCCCAAACAGGTGCAGAGTCAGTTCAACTCCAACTCGCAGCAGAACATCGCCGAGTTCGTCCGGCTCATCAGAGGCGGCGACTCCGAGATCGAGTACGGAAACCTGCTCACCGTCCCGCTCGACGGAGGCCTGCTCTACGTGGAGCCGGTCTACGTACGCGGTGGTGAACTGAAGTACCCGCTCCTGCGCAAGGTGTTGGTGACCTACGGCGGCAGCACCGCCTTCGAGGACACGCTCGACCAGGCCCTCAACAAGGTCTTCGGCGCGGAGGGTTCGACGCCCACACCGCCCGGGACCGGCACCACCAACCCGCCGCCGTCCGGTGATCCGACGGTCCAACAGGCGCTGGGCGACGCCCAGAAGGCCTTCGACGCGGGACAGGAGGCCCTCAAGAAGGGCGACTGGAAGGCGTACGGCGATGCCCAGAAGGCCCTCCAGGACGCGCTGAAGCGGGCCGAGGAGGCGCAGTCCAAGGCCGGCGGGACCGGCGGCGGCAAACCGTCCGCCGGTCCGAGCGCCTCGCCGGGCAGTTCGCCGAGCGGCAGTCCGAGCGGTTCCGGCTGAGGGTGAACCAGGAGCCCGCCCCGCGTCGTGATACGGTTGCACCACAACGGCGCGGGGTGGAGCAGCTCGGTAGCTCGCTGGGCTCATAACCCAGAGGTCGCAGGTTCAAATCCTGTCCCCGCTACTGAAGTCGAGGGCCCGGATCCTGATCAAGGATCCGGGCCCTCCACGTGTGCGCGACACGACGGGGAGTACGGCGTGACCTGCCGACTCTCGTGAAGTGCGACCGCCTACGGGGGGAGTTGGACCATTCTGTGTTTGACTTGTCTCTCTGTGGGCATGTCGACAAAACGCTGAAGTGACCTCACTGGCTGCGGTATACCAGGTGTACCCGGGTTGCAGGTGGTGCGACGATGGACGTTATGGGGGAGAAGGCAGCTCTGTTCGGGACGGGGCGAAATGCGCAGTCCGCCGGTCAGGACGAGACCGGCGAGGCCGCCGAGGAGGCGCGCCAACGGCTCGCCGCCGAGGCCGGCGACGTCGAGGCGATGAGCGTTCTCGGGGCCATGCTGCTGCGCCGCGGCGATCTCGACGGAGCCGAGCCCCAGCTGCGTGCCGCCACCGCCGCGGGTGACCGTGCCGCCGCCAACAACCTGGGTGTCCTTCTGCATCAGCGCGGCTACGCCGACGAGGCGGCCGGCTGGTGGCGGATCGCCGCCGTCGCCGGGTCCTCCGCGGCCGCACACGCGCTCGGCCGCCACCACCGTGAGCGGGGTGACGAGCCGGCGGCCGAGTACTGGCTGCGCCAGTCCGCCGAACAGGGCCACACCCTCGGTGCGTACGCGCTCGCCGATCTCCTCGAGCACCGCGGTGACGACGGCGCCGGGCACTGGATGCGCGCCGCCGCCGAGCGCGGGCACCGCGAGGCCGCCTACCGGCTGGCGCGCGCACTGGACCGCACGGCCCAGCAGGAGCAGGAAGCCGGCGCCGGCAACGGTGTGGAGCCGCCCGCACCCGAGGAGGCCGAGCAGTGGTACCGGCAGGCCGCGGCGCGCGGGCACCGGCGCGCCGCGCTGCACCTGGGCGCGATCCTGGAGAAGCGGGGCGAGCTGAAGGAGGCCGGGCGCTGGTATCTGACGAGCGCCAAGGACGGGGAGGCGAGGGCGGCCTGCGCGCTCGGCTTCCTGCTGCGGGACGCGGGCGACACCGAGAGCGCCGCCGTGTGGTGGCTGCGCGCCGCGCAGGAGGGCGACGGCAACGCGGCGAACGCCCTGGGCGCGCTGCACGCCGAGCGCGGCGAGACGCAGACGGCCGAGCGGTGGTACCGGGCGGCGCTGGACGCCGGTGACGTCAACGGCGCCTACAACCTCGGACTGCTCTGCGCCGAGCAGGGGCGCACCGCGCAGGCCGACCAGTGGTACCGGCGTGCGGCGTACGCGGGCCACCGCGAGGCCGCCAACGCGCTGGCGATCCTGCTGCTCCAGGGCGGGGACGCGGCGGGCGCCGAACCGTGGTTCTCCAAGGCCGCGGAGGCGGGAAGCGTCGATGCCGCCTTCAACCTCGGGATCCTGTTCGCGGGACGTGACGACGAGGAGAGCGCGCTCGGGTGGTACGAGCGGGCGGCGGCCGCCGGGCACGCCGAGGCCGCGCTCCAGGTCGGCATGGCGCGTCTGCGCGAGGGGGACGAGCAGGCGGCCGAGCGGCACTTGCGGTGCGCCGCGGGCGGCGGCAGCGCGGAGGCGGCCTACCGGCTGGCGACCGTGCTGGACGCCCGCCGGCCGCCCGCGCCCGCCCACGAGCTGGGCGAGCCGTCGCACGTCAAGACCGAGTGCGAGGAGTGGTACGAACGGGCGGCGACGCAGGGGCACCGGCGGGCTCAGGTGCGGGTCGGGATGCTGGCGGCCGCGCGCGGCGACGTCGTGGAGGCGGCCCGCTGGTACCGGGAGGCGGCGGAGGGCGGCTCCCGCAACGGCGCGTTCAATCTGGGGCTGCTGCTGGCCCGCGAGGGAAGCGAGCCGGAGGCCGCGCTGTGGTGGACCCGGGCGGCGAACGCGGGGCACGGCCGGGCGGCTCTGCGGCTCGCCCTCGTCTACGCGCGTCAGGGTGAGCTGGCCGAGGGACAGCGCTGGGCGGACCGTGCGGTGTCCCTCGGGCCGGACGAGGTGTCGGAGCGTGCGGCACGGTTGCGGGATGCGTTGCGCCAGGAGCTCACGGCGTGATCCGCGCCGTGCGCCCGGCGCACTCGAGTAAGTGATTTGCCTCTGTACGCGTCCTTGACGTAATGTTCCATTCACCGACGCGGGGTGGAGCAGCTCGGTAGCTCGCTGGGCTCATAACCCAGAGGTCGCAGGTTCAAATCCTGTCCCCGCTACTGAAGATCCAGGGCCGGAACCCATCAAGGGTTCCGGCCCTGGTGTTTGCGGACGGTTCGCGGAGCAGGTCGCCGCGCGACCCCCGAAAAGCCCTGGAACGACAAAGGGCCCCGGCACCTCGATCGGTGCCGGGGCCCTTCGAAGGGCCTTGCCTACGCCGCCGCGCAGTCCGGGCACAGGCCGCGGTACGTCACCTCGACGTTCGAGACCATGAAGCCGAAGCGCTCCGACTCGGGGAGGTCGGCGAGCGGATTGCCGGTCGGATGGACGTCCCGGATCGAGCCGCAGCGGGCACACACCAGGTGATGGTGCGGCCGGTGCGCGTTCGGGTCGTACCGCTTCGCACGCTGGTCCGTGGCGACCTCGAGCACCTCGCCGAGCGTGACCAGCTCACCCAGCGTGTTGTACACGGTCGCACGGGAGATCTCGGGCAGCTTGGCAACCGCTCGTGCGTGCACTTCGTCGGCCGTCAGATGGACGTGCTCGCCGTCGAGGACCTCGGCCACGACACGTCGCTGCGCGGTCATCCGCCATCCGCGGCCACGCAGCCGTTCCAACAGGTCACTCATGACAACCAGCCTAACAGCTAGAGGCCCAGATTCCGAACAGGTGTGACTTTGGAGGGCCGCTTGACTTAGACAATGTCCATTGTAGGATCGAGAGCGGCTTTGGCCAAGGGACAGAACGTGCACAGAAAGACGCAGGAGGCGTACGTGACGCAGGGACCGCTCACGACGGAGGCCGGTGCCCCGGTCGCCGACAACCAGAACAGCGAGACCGCGGGCGTCGGCGGCCCGGTTCTCGTTCAGGACCAGCTCCTCCTGGAGAAGCTCGCGCACTTCAACCGCGAGCGCATTCCGGAGCGTGTGGTGCACGCCCGTGGCGCGGGTGCCTACGGCACCTTCACCGTCACCGCCGACGTCACCCGGTACACGCGCGCCACGTTCCTCTCCGAGGTCGGCAAGCAGACCGAGACGTTCCTGCGCTTCTCCACCGTGGCCGGCAACCTCGGCGCGGCGGACGCCGTCCGCGACCCCCGCGGCTGGGCGCTGAAGTTCTACACCGAAGAGGGCAACTACGACCTCGTCGGCAACAACACCCCGGTGTTCTTCATCAAGGACGCCATCAAGTTCCCCGACTTCATCCACACCCAGAAGCGCGACCCGTACACCGGCTCGCAGGAGGCGGACAACGTCTGGGACTTCTGGGGTCTGTCGCCCGAGTCCACGCACCAGGTGACCTGGCTGTTCGGCGACCGCGGCATCCCCGCCTCGTACCGCCACATGAACGGCTACGGCTCGCACACCTACCAGTGGAACAACGAGGCCGGCGAGGACTTCTGGGTCAAGTACCACTTCAAGACCGACCAGGGGATCAAGAACCTCACCCAGGACGAGGCCAACAGGATCGCCGGTGAGGACCCCGACTCCCACCAGCGCGACCTGCGCGAGGCCATCGAGCGCGGCGAGTTCCCGAGCTGGACCGTGCAGGTCCAGATCATGCCCGCGGCCGACGCGGCGGCCTACCGCTTCAACCCGTTCGACCTCACCAAGGTGTGGCCGCACGAGGACTACCCGCCGATCGAGATCGGCACGCTGGAGCTCAACCGCAACCCGGAGAACATCTTCGCCGAGGTCGAGCAGTCGATCTTCAGCCCCGCCCACTTCGTGCCCGGTATCGGGCCTTCGCCGGACAAGATGCTCCAGGGCCGCCTCTTCGCCTACGGCGACGCCCACCGCTACCGCGTCGGCATCAACGCCGACCACCTGCCGGTGAACCGCCCGCACGCCACCGAGGCGCGCACCAACTCCCGTGACGGCCACCTGTACGACGGCCGCCACAAGGGCGCGAAGAACTACGAGCCGAACAGCTTCGGCGGCCCCTTCCAGACGGACCGTCCGCTGTGGCAGTCGTTCGACGGCTTCACGGCCGGCACCGGCAACCACGAGGCCCCGGTGCACGCCGAGGACAACGACTTCGTGCAGGCGGGCAACCTCTACCGCCTGATGTCGCAGGACGAGAAGGACCGCCTGATCGGCAACCTGGCGGGCTTCATCGCCAAGGTCTCGCGCGACGACATCGCCGAGCGCGCGATCGAGAACTTCCGTCGGGCCGACGGAGACTTCGGCAAGCGCCTGGAGGCCGCTGTCCAGGCCCTGCGCGGCTGACCCGGGTTGGACCGCTTGTCGTAGGGGACGGGCCGGAATCCCTGTGGGGGTTCCGGCCCGCTCGCGTGTGCGGGGCTAGCAGGCGGTGGCGCCGACCCGCTCCGGGGCCGGTGCCCAGCAGCGGATGATGTCGCGGACCGAGACGACCCCGACCGGTTCACCGCTCTCGAGGACGACCAGATGCCGGAAGCCGCCGTGGGCCATCGCGCTCGCGGCGTCCTCGAGGGTCCAGGACGGCGTGGCGAACACGACGTCCGTCGTGGTGTGGGCGTGCACCCGCTCGGCGTCCGGGCTCTGGCCCATGCCGACGGAGTTGAGGACGTCACGCTCGGTGATGATGCCGATGCCGCCGGCGTCCGGGTCGAGGACCACGGCCGCGCCGATGCGGCGGGCGGACATCAGGGATGCCGCCTGGCGGAGGGTGTGTGCGGGGCCGACGGTGAGGACCACCGTGCTCATGGCGTCGCGGACGAGCATGGGGCGGAGCCACCTCCTTGGAACGCGGGGGAAACACAGGGGTGCAGGGTTCCGGAGCCGCCGGGGTTCGGTCCCGCCGGGGAACCTGTGCAAAGTTTCACAAATTCACAAGTGGGGGGACTCTCAGAGTCGCAGGCAAAGGGCGGGTCAACAAGGGGGCGCGCGATGTGAGTTCAGGGGCGCCTGCGGCGCACGGGGGCACCGCAGGCAGCCAGGGCCCGTTGTTCGGATCATGTCGATGTCGTGGGGCGTGGTGCGTGCGGCCGCCGTGTCGCCGTCGGTTGCCGACGCTCCGCGTCGCCGCCCTCCTCCGCCGTGCGGCCGCACGCACCACCCACCGCTCGGGCCGACGGGGAGGCGCGGTCCCTCTCCAGCCGACCCGATCCGTGCAACAGGCCCTAGTACCGGTCGTTCAGATGGTCGAGCAGGGTGTCGTGGAGGATGCCGTTGGACGCCGCCGCATTGCCGCTGTGCGGTCCGGGGCGGCCGTCGAGGCCCGTGAAGGAGCCGCCGGCCTCCGTGACGACGATCGCGTTCGCCGCCATGTCCCACAGGGACAGCTCGGGCTCCGCGCAGATGTCGATCGAGCCCTCGGCGACCATCATGTACGGCCAGAAGTCACCGTATCCGCGGGTGCGCCACACAGCGCGCGTCAGGTCCAGGAAGCCGTTCAGCCGGCCCTGCTCCTCCCAGCCGGACAGCGAGGAGTAGGCGAAGGACGCGTCCGACAGCCGGGAGACCTGGGAGACGCGCAGCCGGGACGCCGAGGACAGGCTGCGGCCGGTGAACGCGCCGTGGCCCTTCGCGGCCCACCAGCGGCGGTTCAGCGCGGGCGCGGAGACGAGGCCGACGACGGGCTGGAACCCGCCCTCGCCCGCCTCCATGAGAGAGATCAGCGTGGCCCACACCGGCACGCCGCGCACGTAGTTCTTGGTGCCGTCGATCGGGTCGACGACCCAGCGGCGCGGGCCGGTGCCCTCGATGCCGTACTCCTCGCCGAGGACCGCGTCACGCGGCCGGGCGCGCTGGAGCTGACCCCGGATCAGCTCCTCGGCGGCCTTGTCGGCCTCGCTCACCGGCGTCATGTCCGGTTTGGTCTCGACCTTGAGGTCGAGGGCCTTGAACCGGTCCATGGTCGCGGCGTCCGCGGCGTCCGCGAGGACATGGGCGAGCCGCAGGTCATCGAGATAGTCGGGCATGACCGAACGGTATCTGCCCAGTGAGCCGGGCGGCCACACACCCCGAGGGGGATCTTCCGGTGTGTCCGCCGTTCCGGCACGGCGGTGCGCATGGCGACGGGGCGATCGGGGAGCGCGACGGCCCGTGCACGCCCCCCGGCGCCCACGCGAACCCTTGACAGTGCATGAGTGCGCGTCAAACCTGTCCGTCAGAGCCGCCGCGCCGGCCCCGAGGGAGGCGATGATGCCTGCAGCGCGGGAATCCCTGTTGGACGCCGCCTATCTGGCGCTCCGGCGCCGCCCCTGGTCGACGGTGCGCATGGTGGACGTCGCCGCCGTGGCCGGTGTCTCCCGCCAGACGCTGTACAACGAGTTCGGCAGCAAGGACGGGCTCGCCCGGGCGCTGGTGCGCCGGGAGGCCGACGGTTACCTGGCCGGTGCCGAGCGTGTGCTCGCCGCCCCCGCCGATCCCCGTGAACGGCTGCTCGCGCTCGCCGAGTGGACCACGTCGGCCGCCCGTGGCAACGCTCTCGTGCGCGCCATGCTCACCGGCTGCTGGAGCGAGCGGCTGCCCTCGCCGCCGCTGTCCGCCGTGCCGTCGAGTTCGGCGGTGCCCGCGCAGCGGCGGGCCGACGGCCCGCTGCCGTCGCCGTCGGACTTCGTGGCGCTGGTCCGCGACCGGGCCGTCGCGGCGATCGCCGGCCCCGGTGCGGTCAAGGGGGACGTCGCGGAGCTCACCCGGTCCTGTGAGCTGGCCGTCCGGCTCGCCCTGTCGTGCGTGACGGCTCCGCCCGCAGAGGGCGGGGTGGCGGAGCTGATGCGGTTCACCTGGCCGCGGCAGGTGCGGTGAGGCGCGCGCCCGTGGGATGCGGGAACCGTCGCAGATCGATTGCGCCCGGCGCGCAGGGCAGTACGACGGCGTGCACGGGCGCCCCCGCCGGGGCGCAGCCGGCGAAGCGTCCCTCAGTGCGCCGATCCGGACAACTGCAGGCCTATCACTCCGACGATCACCAGGGTGATCGAGACGATCTTCAGGGTCGAGACGAGGTCACCCAGAAAGATCATTCCGTAGATCGCCGTACCGGCCGCGCCGATGCCGGTCCACACCGCGTACGCCGGGCCCACGTCCAGCTTCTTCAGGGACATGGTGAGGAGACCGAAGCTGCCGAGTGCGAAGGCGCAGAAGGCGACGGTCGGCCAGAGCCTCGTGAAGCCGTGCGAGAGCTTGAGACAGACGGCGAAACCGGTCTCGAGAAGCCCCGCCACGATGACCAGCAGCCACGCCATTGTCCTGTCCTCCCGCATCCCCGCTCGACTGCCCCGTCCGGTCGCAACAGGCCCGGCGCGAGGTAAGCATTTACCTGCCCGCGACGCACCCAAACACCGCGGAGGTCAGTCCCCTTCCTTCCGCTCACGCGTGGCGAGCAGTCTGCGCAGCGAGTACAGCCGCGCCGGGTCCGTGTGCCCCTCCGCCACCCATGCGTCGAGCGCGCAGTCCGGTTCGTCGTGGCTGCACGCCCGGGGGCAGCCCTCGGTTCCCGGTTCGAGGTCCGGGAAGGCGTGGATCACGCGGGAGGGATCGATGTGCGCCAGGCCGAAGGACCGTACGCCCGGGGTGTCGATGACCCAGCCCTCCCCTGCCTCGTCCGGGCCGGGCAGCGGGGAGCCCGCGGTCGCGTCCAGCGGCAGCGCGAGGGCCGACGTCGTGGTGTGCCGGCCGCGCCCGGTCACCGCGTTGACATGACCGGTCGTGCGCCGCCGTTCCTCCGGTACCAGAGCGTTGACCAGCGTGGTCTTGCCCACCCCGGAATGGCCGACGAAGGCCGTGATCTTGCCGGCCAGGTGTGCGCGCACCCGGTCCGCGGCGTCGCCGTTCTCCAGTTCCTCGCGGCTGGTGACGACATGGGGGATGTCCAGCGCCCCGTAGAGCTCCAGCAGCTCGTCCGGCGGGGCGAGGTCCGACTTCGTCATCACGAGCAGGGGCTCCAGGCCCCCGTCGTACGCGGCCACCAGGCAGCGGTCGATCAGACGCGGGCGCGGTTCGGGGTCGGCGAGCGCGGTGACGATGGCCAACTGGTCGGCATTGGCGACGACCACGCGCTCGAAGGGATCGTCGTCGTCGGCGGTCCGGCGCAGGACGGATGCGCGCTCCTCGATCCGGACGATGCGGGCGAGGGTGTCCTTGGCACCGGACAGATCGCCGACCAGGGCGACGCGGTCACCCACCACCGCGGCCTTGCGGCCCAGCTCGCGGGCCTTCATCGCGACGATCGCACGGCCGTCGACGAGGCAGGTGAGCCGGCCCCGGTCGACGGTGAGCACCATGCCCTCGGCCGCGTCCTCGTGCTTGGGCCGGATGTTGGTGCGTGGCCGGTTGCCCTTGCGGTTCGGACGGGTGCGGATGTCGTCCTCGTCGGTGTGCTTGCCGTAGCGCCGCATGATCTCAGGTCCGCCCGTCAGTCCCCGAGCATCCCGGTCCACAGGTCGGGGAAGTCCGGCAGCGTCTTGGCCGTCGTCGCCACGTTCTCGACCCGCACCCCCTCGACGGCGAGTCCGATGATCGCGCCCGCCGTGGCCATGCGGTGGTCGTCGTAGGTGTGGAAGACCCCGCCGTGCAGGGGGCGCGGGCGGATGTGCAGACCGTCTGCGGTCTCGGTGACGTCGCCGCCGAGTTCGTTGATCTCCTTGGTGAGCGCGGCCAGCCGGTCCGTCTCGTGCAGACGCAGATGGGCCACGCCGCGCAGGGTCGACGGCGAGTCCGCGAGGGCGGCGACCGCCGCGATGCCGGGTGTCAGCTCGCCGACCTCACCGAGGTCCACATCGATGCCGTGGACGGCACCCGATCCGGTGAACTCCAGGCCGCGCTCGGTCAGGGTGCAGGTGCCGCCCATCTCGGTGAAGATCTGGCGCAGCCGGTCCCCGGGCTGGGTCGTGCGGGCCGGCCAGTCGGGGACGACCACCTTGCCGCCGGTCACCAGCGCGGCCGCGAGGAACGGCTGGGCGTTGGACAGGTCCGGCTCGACGGTCAGGTCCCGGCCGAGCAGGGCGCCCGGTGTGACCCGCCAGACGTCGGGTTCGCCACCGGACTCCGGGGTGTCCACCTGGGCGCCGACCGCGCGCAGCATGTCGACGGTCATACGGATGTGCGGCATGGAGGGCAGCGTCGAGCCGGTGTGGCGGACCTCGACGCCCTGGTTGAAGCGCGGCGCGGACAGCAGCAGCGCGCTGACGAACTGGGAGGACGAGGAGGCGTCGATCGACACCGGGCCGCCGTCCAGCGCGCCGCCGCCGTGCACGGTCAGCGGCAGCGCCCCGCGGCCGTCGTCGTCGATCCGGGCGCCGAGGACCCGCAGCGCGTCGATCACGCCGTTCAGCGGGCGCTCGTAGGAACGCGGATCCCCGTCGAAGCGGATGGGCCCGTCGGCGAGGGCGGCGACGGGGGGCAGGAAGCGCATCACGGTGCCGGCGTTGCCGACGTCGACCGTGGCGGGGCCGTGCAGCGCGGCGGGGATCACCCGCCAGGTCTCGCCCGAGCCGTCGGGGCCGACCCCTTCCTCGATGCCCACGCCCATCGCGCGCAGCGCCGACGCCATCAGCAGGGTGTCGCGGGAGCGCAGGGGCCGGCGCAGCCAGCCGGGCTCGGAGGCGAGGGCCGCGAGGACGAGGGCACGGTTGGTGACCGACTTGGACCCGGGCACATGGACCGTCGCGTCGACGGCTCCGCTCGCGTGCGGGGCGGTCCAAGGGGCGGTCTGCGCGGGATTCACGGTCATGGGGCCCACTGTAGTGGCTGGTTCAGTCCGTAGATCTTGATCAAAAGCGGCGAAATCTGAGCGAAACCGTTGTCTGATATGTCGGGCCGTATCTGCCGTGCATATATGCGCGGAACGCCGGCGGTCACGGCCGCTGTGGCCGCCGGCGCGCCGGGCCCGGTCAGAGCCGCAGCAGCCAACGGCCTCCGCCCATCAGCGAGCACAGCGACACCACATGGAAGAGGAAGAGCCACAGCCCCGCCGGGACGTGGGTGAGCCGGGAGAGCTGGTCCGCGTCCGAGTCCCCGGCCCCTCCGCGCGACCGCTTCGCCTGGAGTTCGAACGCCGGCCGCACGCCGCCGACCAGCAGGAACCACACCACCGCATAGGCGAAGGCCGCCTGCACCTGCGGACCGGCCAGCCACGACACCAGCAGGAACGTGCCCCCGGTGAGGAACACGGTCAGCACCCCGTAGGCGTTGCGGATCATCACCAGCATCACCAGGAGCAGTGCCGTGGCCAGCCACAACAGCAGCGTGATGTGGCCGGCGGCGAGCAGCGCCGCCCCGCCCAGTCCGAGGAGCGGGGGAGCGGTGTAGCCGGCCGCCGCCGTGAGGATCATGCCGAGGCCGTACGGCTTGCCGCGGCTGACGGTGAGGCCGCTGGTGTCGGAGTGGAGCCGGATTCCGGTCAGGGTCCGCCCGGTGAGCAGCGCGACCAGTCCGTGGCCGCCCTCGTGCGCGATGGTGATGGTGTTGCGCGATATCCGCCATACGCCGTGCGGGACGACCACGGCGAGCGCGGCGACCAGGGTGGCGATCACCACCCACAGATCGGGATCGGGCTGGCTTCCGAAGATCCGGTCCCAGAGGTCGGGCAGCGCACTCAGCGTTGTCGAGGCGAGGGTGTCCATGGGGGGTGGTGGCTCCTGGGCTCTCGTCGGATCTGGCAGTGTTGCACGTATGTGCGGACGGTATTCAGCGAGTCGCAGGCCCGAGGATCTCGCAGGAATCTTCGAGATCGAGAAGTGGGAGCCGGAGGAGACCCTGGCCCCCGACTTCAACGTGGCCCCGACCAAGGAGGTCTACGCGGTCCTGGACCGTCCTGTGAAGGACGCCGACGACCACCGGCCGGTTCGCCAGCTGCGCAGGCTCAAGTGGGGTCTCGTGCCGTCCTGGGCGAAGTCGCCCGAGGGCGGCGCCCGGATGATCAACGCGCGCGCCGAGACAGTGCACGAGAAGCCCGCGTACCGGCGCGCCTTCGCGACCCGCCGGTGCATCCTGCCCGCCGACGGCTACTACGAATGGGTCACCGGCAAGGACGAGCGCGACCTGGAGGTGGAGGGCAGGAAGAAGAGGCCGCGCAAGCAGCCCTACTTCGTGCTGCCCGCCGACGGGTCGGTCTTCGCCATGGCCGGCCTGTACGAGTTCTGGCGGGATCGGACCCTGCCCGACGACCACCCCCTGGCCTGGTGGACGACCTGTTCGGTGATCACCACGGAGGCGGAGGCGACACCGCTGGCCGTGGCCCCGGCCGAGGGCCCCCACTCCCTGTCCGAGATCCACCCGCGCATGCCGGTGATGCTCACCCCGGACCGCTGGGACGCCTGGCTCGACCCCGCCCGCACCGACCCCGAGGACCTGCGCCCGCTGCTGGATGCGCCGCCGCCCGGACTGATGCGCGCCTACCCGGTCTCCACCGCGGTCAGCAACGTGCGCAACAACGGCCCGGAGCTGATGAAGGAGCTCGCCGGTCCCGAAGAGGGCACACTCTTCTGACGTGACGGATGTGACAGAGAGCGTCGCGACCGATGCCGGCACGGCCCGTGTCACCTGGTACCGGGCGACGCGGCCGCGGCTCGTGCTCGCGCTGAGCCACGGTGCCGGCGGGGGCGTCGAGGCACCCGACCTCCAGGTCCTGGCCCGGGCGCTGCCCGCCCACGCCGTGAGCGTCGCCCTGGTGGAGCAGCCCTGGCGCGTCGCCGGCAAGAAGCTGGCACCCGCGCCGAAGACGCTGGACGTGGGCTGGCGCGGGGTGTGGCCCGTCCTGGAGGGGACCGGGCTGCCCGTGGTCGCCGGTGGCCGCAGCGCCGGGGCCCGGGTCGCCTGCCGGACGGCGGGCGAGCTCGGCGCCGCCGCCGTGCTCGCGCTGAGCTTCCCCCTGCACCCGCCCGGCAGGCCCGAGAGGTCCCGGGCGAGCGAACTGCTCGGCGCGGGCGTGCCCACGCTTGTCGTCCAGGGCGGCAACGATCCCTTCGGGAAGCCGGAGGAGTTTCCGAAGGGGGCGTACGACCTCGTCGAGGTGCCGTACGGCGATCACGGTTTCGCGGTCCCCAAGCGCGCCGGTATCACCCGGGAAGAGGCGCTGGAGACCGCCGCCGACGCCGTGGTGATGTGGATCGCGTCACTCGAGTGACGCCCGGGAATGCCCGGAGCCGGACCACTGTTGTGCGGATCAGACGGCACCCGAAAGGTGCTGCACCGTAGGTACGAGAGGGAGTCCGCCGCATGGGTTCGACCATCTGCCCGAGCCGCAGCAGCAGCGCTGACCTGGACTGGACGGTGCTGCACTCGGCCAAGGCCGCGCCTATTCGGGCGGCGGCGGGTAAGGATGTTCGTCTATCCTCCGATTCCAGTGGGACCGGTTTCGGTCCTGCCACACTGCTGGAGGAGGTGGGTCCGGTACCTGGGACCGACGCAGGGACCGAACACGGCCAGGCGGAGCAGCCCGAGGGCCGGGGCACGGGCGCGGAGTCGTCCGGCGAGCGCAGCGCGCGCTTCGAGCGGGACGCGCTCGAATTCCTCGATCAGATGTATTCGGCCGCGCTGCGGATGACGCGCAACCCGGCCGACGCCGAGGACCTGGTCCAGGAGACGTACGCGAAGGCCTACGCGTCCTTCCACCAGTTCCGTGAGGGCACCAACCTCAAGGCCTGGCTGTACCGGATCCTCACCAACACCTTCATCAACTCGTACCGCAAGAAGCAGCGCGAGCCCCAGCGCAGCGCGGCCGAGGAGATCGAGGACTGGCAGCTCGCCCGTGCCGAGTCGCACATGTCGACCGGTCTGCGCTCCGCGGAGTCGCAGGCGCTCGACCACCTGCCCGACTCGGACGTGAAGGAAGCGCTGCAGGCGATTCCCGAGGAATTCCGTATCGCCGTGTATCTCGCGGACGTAGAGGGCTTTGCGTACAAGGAGATCGCGGACATCATGGGGACACCCATCGGCACGGTGATGTCCCGGCTGCACCGGGGCCGCCGTCAACTGCGCGGCATGCTCGAGGACTACGCCCGAGAGCGCGGGCTCGTCCCGGCCGGCGCCGGAGAGTCGGACCAAGCGAAAGGCTCGGGCTCATGAGCTGCGGAGAGCCGCACGAGACGGACTGCAGTGAGGTCCTCGACCATCTCTACGAGTTCCTCGACAGTGAGATGCCGGACGTCGACCGCTCCAAGTTCCAGCAGCACTTCGAGGAGTGCTCGCCGTGCCTCGAGAAGTACGGCCTCGAGCAGGCCGTGAAGAAGCTGGTCAAGCGCTGCTGCGGGCACGACGACGTGCCGAGCGACCTCCGGGCGAAGGTCATGGGCCGTCTCGATCTGATCCGTTCGGGGCAGACGGTGCCCGAGCACGACGTCAGCGCGACGCCGCAGGAATCCTGAACGCCAGTTCGGGAATGTGTGTCAATCCCCGGTGAACCATCACCCGAATGTGCTAATCCGCGGGTCTTCGACCCGCGGATTCGCTCAATGCGGCCCACACGGACTGCCTCGCCTCTAGGCTCCGGAGCCTGAAAGGGGCACGACCGGGCCCGCCCGGTGCGGACGGGTGCGGGCTACGGGGGAGGTGCGTCATGGGGCCGGTTCGGCCGTGGGCACGTGTGTATGTCGGATGTGCCGTCCTTGCCGCCCTGCTGTGCGCGGCTCCCGCCCTCGACCTCCCGGCGGCCCCCTTGTGGGCCGTCGTTCTGCTCGCCGCTCTCTACGCCGGGAGCGAGCAGATCCCGTTGCCCCGGGTGCTCGACCGCGCCCGGGCGGGTGAGCGGCTGGCCGGCCCCGGGGCCGGCGAGGGCGTCGGCACCTTCTTCCCCGTGCTGCTCGCCGGGGCCTTTCTGCTGCCGCCCGCGGCCGCCGTGCTCGTACCGCTGCCCGGGGCGCTGCTCGTCCCGGGCGCCGGACGGCCCTCGTGGCTGCGCCGCAGCTGGCGGGCGGCCCAGCTGGCCCTCGCCGTGTGGGCGGCCTCCCATGTGCACGGGGCGCTCGGCGGCCGGGACGCCGTGGCCGGCCCCCACTTCCCGTACGCGCTCCTGACCGCCGGGGCAGCCGTCCTCGCGTTCTGTCTGACGCTGACCGCGCTCGACGCGGGAATCCTGGCACTGGCCGAGGGGGTGCCGGCCCGCGCCTCCTGGAGCGGACTCTTCCTGCGCTCCCTCGCGCCGGTCGCCGTGCACGGGCTCGCCGGGCTGATGATGGCGGTGCTGTGGCTCAGCCCCTACGGACCGGTCGCCGCCCTGCTCGTGCTGCTGCCCATGTACGTGTCCTGCTGGGTCTTCGCCCAGTACCACCGGGAGCGGGCGGCCCACCGGGCGACGATCCGCGCGCTCGTGCAGGCGGTCGACATCAAGGACGGGTACACCCGCGGGCACAGCGAGCGGGTCGGGCAGGCCTCGATGATGATCGCGCGTGAACTCGGCATGGACGACGAGCGCGCCGAGGTGCTCCGGTTCGCCGGCATCCTGCACGACGTGGGCAAACTCGGCGTCCCCACCCGGTTGTTGCGCAAGGACGGGCCGCTGACCCCCGAGGAGCGGCGGATCATCGAGCTGCACCCCGAGTACGGCCACGAGATGGTGCGCGGGATCGGGTTCCTCGGCGAGGCGCGGTCCGCGATCCTGCACCACCACGAGCGGCTCGACGGCAGCGGCTACCCCTACGGCCTCGTGGGCACCCAGATCCCGGAGTTCGCCCGGTTGGTGGCGGTCGCCGACGCCTTCGACGCGATGACCTCGACCCGCTCCTACCGGCGCGCCCGCCCCGTCCCGGCGGCGCTGGAGGAACTCCAGCGGTGCGCGGGGGCGCAGTTCGACCCGGCGATGGTGCGGGCGCTGGTCCACGCGCTGGATCGGCACGGCTGGCATCCGGCGGTGACGGCGGACGAGCAGCACGGCACCGTGCCGGCCCCGGCCCCGCCCGTCCCCGGTGAACCGGCGGTGCACCGCCGCGGCGGGGGCGGCGCGTGACCGCGGGCCGTATCACCCTCGTTCTCGCCCATGGGGCGGCCGCGATCCTGGCCGCCGGTTCTCTTGTCCTCATCCTCTGGCGCGGCCTCGACCACCCCGTCGTCGCCCTGGCCTTCGGGACGCTCGTCACCGTGGGGGAGCTCGCCCGGTGGAGCGACGGCGGTGAGCGGGAGCCCGCTCCCCTCGGCGCGGCCGGGGCGCTCTCCTACGCGCTGCTCGGGCAGAACGCCGGGCAGCCCGACCACCACGGGGTGCAGCAGGTCGTCACCGTCGTGCTCGCGGCCACCCTGGCCGGCTGCGTCCCGCATGCCGCCCGTGGCCGCGGATCGACCGCGGACCATCTCACCCGGCGGTTGCTCACCGTCGCCTTCGCCGCCGTCTGCTTCCAACCCATCCACGAACACGGCAGGTTGCACGGCTGGGGCGGCTCCACCTACGCCCTGCTCGTCGTCGCGCTGCTCGTGCTCACCACGCTGTGCGACGCCGTGCTCGCCGCCGCCCTGGCGCACTCCCGGACCCGCTGGCCGTTCGGGCCGCTGCTGCGCGACGAACTGCGGGCCACGCTCGGCATCGGCTCGGCCGTCTGCGCGACCGGCGCCGTCATGTCGCTGGCGGTCGGGGTCGTGGGCCTGTGGGCGCTGCCCGTGTTCTCCCTGCCCCTGCTGCTGACCCAGCTCTCCTACCGGCGGTACGCGGCCGTGCGGACGACCTACCGGCAGACGATCACCTCGCTCGCGCGCGCCACCGAGATCGCCGGGTACACGCCCGCCGGGCACGCCCGCCGCGTCGCCGCCCTCAGCAGGGCCGTGGGCCGGGAGCTGGGGCTGTCCGGGCCGGAACTGACCGTCCTGGAGTACGCGGCCCTCATGCACGACATCGGGCAGCTCAGCCTCGTCGATCCCGTGCCCGCCGGAGCCACCGCCTCGCTGCCCGCCGAGGAGCAGCGGCGCATCGCGCTCCTGGGCGGGGCCGTCGTCCGCCAGACCGGAGTGCACGCGGAGGTCGCGGTCGTGGTGGAACGGCAGGCGGACCCCTATCGGGAGCAACCGGTCAGCGCGAGAATCGTCCGGACGGTGAACGCCTACGAGGAGATGGCGCGGGAGGAGGCCGGTCCCGGAGGACCGCTCAGCGCGCTGGAGCGACTGCGGCTCGCCTGCGCCCGCGACTACCAGCCGGAGATCGTGGAGTCACTCGCCAGGGTGTTGCAGAGGGACGGTCTGACCTTGGCCGTCACGGGGTAACCCATGGGTAATGAGCGCCCGTCCGGCGGTACGTGGTTGGATGCGAGGAGAGGGTGTTCGGGGGCACAGCTCGGCCCGTGGCCCCCGCAGACGGCAAGGAACCGGCAGGCGGGAATCGCAAGGGACTGGCAGGCGGGAATCGTGAGGATCTTCGGGAAGGGACGGCACCGGCCCTCCGCCTCCTGGCGGCAGGCCACCGACCGCGCGTTCACGCTGATCGGCGACGGCCGGTACGAGGACGCGGGAGCGCTGCTGACCCGGGCCGCCGATCTGGAGCCCTGGCTGTCGGAGTCCTGGTTCAACCTCGCCCTCCTGCACAAGTTCCGCCACGACTGGGAGCAGGCCCGCACCACCGGGCTGCGCGCCGTGGCCCTGCTCGAGAAGGAGACCGGGGCGCCCGACTGGTGGAACGTGGGGATCGCGGCCACCGCCCTGCAGGACTGGCCGCTGGCCCGCCGCGCCTGGCAGGCGTACGGCCTGAAGGTGCCGGGAGGTGCAGCCGTCCCCGACGAGCCCGCCGAGATGGACCTGGGCAGCGCCGCCGTTCGGCTGTCCCCGGAGGGCGAGGCCGAGGTCGTCTGGGGGCGCAGGCTGGATCCCGCGCGCATCGAGGTGCTGTCGATCCCGCTGCCGTCCTCGGGGCGCCGCTGGGGCGAGGTCGTGCTGCACGACGGCGTACCGCACGGTGAGCGCACGACGGCCGCCGGCCACACCTATCCGGTCTTCGACGAGATCGAGCTGTGGGCGCCCTCGCCGGTGCCCACCTGGGTCGTGCTGCTGGAGGCCGCGACCGAGGACGACCGGGACGCGCTGGAACAGCTGGCCGCCGACGCCGGTTTCGCCGCCGAGGACTGGTCGTCGTCCGTGCGACTGCTGTGCCGGATGTGCTCCGAGTCACGGATGCCGGCCGACGAGGGCGACGGTGAGCACCTCGACCCGCACGACCACAGCGAGCCGGGGCACCCGGGGCCGTTGGGGCACCGCACGGACGGACAGCTGTGGGTGCCCGAGCGCGAGTGCGGCATCGCGGCGCCCGCCTCGCTGGTGCGCGGGCTGCTCGACGGCTGGGTCGCGGACAGTCCGGACTCCCGGGACTGGCGGGACCTCGAAGAGGTCTGCTGAGGCGGACTCCGGGCCCGCGGATCACGGGGAGAGCGGCAGTGAGCGCCCCGTAGGCTGGTAGGCGCAGGAATTTTCACAGGTTGCAGGAAGGCGTACGTCGGTCATGGCGCAGCAGGACACCGATCAGCAGCACGCGGGCGTGCTCCCCGTGGACGACGAAGGCTTCGTCATCGACACCGAGGACGTGGAGGAGCGTGAGACCGCCTGGCGCGAGCGGGGCACCTCGCAGCCCATCACCGTCGTCGGGAACCCGGTGCTGCACAAGGAGTGCAAGGACGTCACCGACTTCGGCGAGGAACTGCAGCAACTGGTCGCGGACATGTTCGCCAGCCAGCGCACCGCCGAGGGAGTGGGTCTGGCCGCCAACCAGATCGGCGTCGACCTGAAGGTCTTCGTCTACGACTGCCCGGACGACGAAGGAGTGCGGCACGTCGGGGTGGTCTGCAACCCGAAGCTGGTGGACCTGCCGGCGGACAGGCGCCGCCTGGACGACAGCAACGAGGGCTGCCTGTCCGTGCCGACCGCGTACGCTCCGCTCGCCCGCCCCGACTACGCGGAAGTCACCGGTCAGGACGAGAAGGGCAACCCGATCAAGGTCCGCGGCACCGGCTACTTCGCTCGCTGTTTGCAGCACGAGACGGACCATCTGTACGGGTACCTCTACATCGACCGGCTCTCCAAGCGCGAGCGCAAGGACGCCCTGCGGCAGATGGCCGAGAACGAGCCCCGCTACCCCGTGGTGGCCAACGACTGACGACTCGTGCGACGGCGCCCGGTCGGGGACCCCTCCCGACCGGGCGCCGTTCACGTGTGCGTCGTACATTCGCCCCCTTGTACACCTGAACCGATCCATATTCAGTCACGCGGGGGAGATTCTCGGCACTGTGGGGTGGTGAGTGGAGCAAATCCGTTCCCAGAACGGTCAGTTGTAGTGCTCAATGGAAAGCGCGGGGATACGCAACGGCGCGCGCCCGGCACGGCGGGAGGGGCGTGCTGCCAACCGGCGGCTGAGAGGGGTTTGTTCGTGCCAGCTTTCCCACACAGCACTTCATCGACGGCGATCGTGGCCGCGGTTCCACCGGCGCTCTCCTTACCGGTGGTCGAGGCCGAGTTTCCACGTCGACTCCACCCGTATTGGCCCAGCCTGCAGGAGAAGACGCGTTCCTGGCTGCTGGAAAAGCGGCTGATGCCTGCGGACAAGGTCGAAGAGTACGCCGACGGGCTGTGCTACACAGACCTCATGGCGGGCTACTACATCGGTGCCCCCGACGAGGTCCTGCAGGCGATCGCCGACTACAGCGCGTGGTTCTTCGTCTGGGACGACCGCCACGACCGTGACATCGTCCACCGACGGCCCGCCGCCTGGCGGCGCCTCAGGTTCCAACTGCACGCGGCGCTGGACTCACCCGGGGACCATCTGCACCACCCGGATCCGCTGGTCGCGGGGTTCGCGGACAGCATGGTGCGGCTGTACTCGTTCCTGAGCGAGAAGTGGAACGCGCGCTTCGCCCGGCACTTCCACACGGTGATCGAGGCGTACGACCGGGAGTTCCGCAACCGCACCTCCGGAATCGTCCCGACGGTCGACGCGTACCTCGAACTCCGCCGGCTCACCTTCGCGCACTGGATCTGGACCGATCTGCTGGAGCCGAGCGCGCGGACGGAGCTGCCGGACGCCGTACGGAAACACCCCGGATACCGGCGGGCGGCGCTGCTGAGCCAGGAATTCGCGGCGTGGTACAACGACCTGTGCTCACTCCCCAAGGAAATCGCGGGAGATGAGGTCCACAATCTCGGAATCAGTCTCATCCATCATGAGGGGTTGACGCTCGAAGAGGCGATCAAGGAAGTACGCCGGCGGGTCGAGGAATGCGTTTCGGAATTCCTTGTCGCCGAGAAGGAGGCGATGCGATTCGCCGACTCCCTCGCGGACGGTACCGTGCGCGGCCGGGAATTGAGCGTCGCTGTGAAGGCGATCGTCGCGAATATGCGGAACTGGTTCAGCACCGTGTACTGGTTCCATCACGAGTCCGGCCGGTACATGGTCGACAACTGGGACGACCGCTCGACACCCCCGTACGTCAACAACGAAGCGGTAGGTGAGAAATGACCCTGGAATCGTCCCCCGATCTCTCGGCCGCGCCCGAGAAGGGGGCACCTCCGAGGTCGGCGGAGCCTCGCGTCCCGCCGGTCGCCGCGGGCGGTGTGCCCGGCCTCGGTCACGGGTGGAAACTGGCCCGCGACCCGCTGGGCTTCCTGTCCGGGCTGCGGGACGACGGGGAGGTCGTCCGGCTGAGGCTCGGGCCGAAGACGGTGTACGCCATCACCAGCCCGGCCCTCACCGGTGCCCTCGCCCTCAGCACCGACTTCAAGATCGGCGGCCCGCTGTGGGAGTCGCTCGAAAGCCTGCTCGGCAAGCAGGGGGTGGCCACCACCAACGGGCCGCTGCACCAGCGCCAGCGGCGGGCGATCCAGCCCGCCTTCCGGCTCGACGCCATCCCCGCCTACGGGCCGATCATGGCTCAGGAGGCGCATGACCTCGTGGCGCGCTGGCGGTCCGGCGCGACCGTCGACGTGATGGAGGAGTCGTTCCGGGTGGCCGTCCGGGTCGCCGCCAGGTGCCTCATGCGCGGCAGCTACATGGACGAGCGCTCCGAGCGGATATGCGCGGCGCTCGCCACGCTGTTCAGCGGCATGTACCAGCGCATGGTGATACCGCTCGGACCGCTGTATCGACTGCCGGTCCCGGCCAACCGCGAATTCAACCGGGCATTGGCCGATTTGCATCTCCTGGTCGACGAGATCATCGCCGCCCGCCGCGCATCCAGTCAAAAGCCGGACGATTTGCTGTCGGCTTTGCTGAGGGCGAAGGACGAGAATGGCGAGCCCATTGGGGAGCAGGAGATCCATGACCAGGTCGTCGCCATAGTCACGGCCGGCAGCGAAACGGTCGGCTCCATGGTCATGTCGCTGCTCCAGGTCCTCGCGGATCATCCGGATCAGACGGACAAGATCCACGAAGAGGTGAAAACGGTCGTGGGCGAGCGGCCGGTCTCTTTCGACGATGTCCGAAACTTGCCGCACACCGCGAATGTCATCGTCGAGACAATGCGTTTGCGTCCCGCCGTATGGATATTGACGCGGCGGGCGGTGACCGACACCGTGCTCGGCGGGTATCGCATTCCGGCGGGGGCCGACGTCGTCTACAGCCCGTACGCCATACAGCGCGACCCCCGGTCGTACGCGGAGCACAACGCGTTCGACCCCGATCGCTGGCTTCCGGAACGGGCCAAGGACGTTCCCAAGTACGCGATGACCCCGTTCGGGGTGGGCAACCGGAAGTGCCCGGGCGACCACTTCTCGATGGCGGAGCTCACGCTGATCACGGCGGCCATCGCGTCCGCCTACCGCTTCGAGCAGGCGCCCGGGTCCGACGACCGGCCTCGCATCGGCATCACGCTGCGCCCTCGCAGGCTGTTGCTGAAGGCCCTGCCGAGGTGACCGTACCGGCGCACGGTCAGGCGGCCTGCGGGCCCCTGAACGTGCGCCGGTAGGCGTTCGGTGTGGTGCCGAGGGCGCGGACGAACTGATGGCGCAGCGCCGCCGCCGTGCCGAAGCCGGTGCGGTCGGCGATCGTGTCCATCGTCTCGTCGGTCCCCTCCAGCAACTCCTGTGCCAGCAAAACCCGTTGGCGCAGAATCCAGCGGTACGGGGTGGTTCCTGTCTCCTGCTGGAAGCGGCGGGCGAAGGTCCGCGGTGACATATGGGCGCGAACGGCCAGCTGCTCCACGGTCACCTCCTTGTCGAGATTGCGCGCCATCCATGCCAGCACCCCGCCGACCGTGTCGCACTGCGACCGGGGCAGCGGCCTCTCGATGTACTGGGCCTGGCCGCCGTCGCGGTGCGGCGGGACCACCATGCGCCGGGCGATCTTGTTGGCGACCTCGGGACCCTGCTCCTTGCGCACGATGTGCAGACAGGCGTCGATCCCGGCCGCCGTGCCGGCGGAGGTGATCACCGGGTCCTCGTCGACATAGAGGACGTCCGGTTCGATGACCGCCCGCGGACAACGCAGGGCCAGCTCCCGGGCCTGCCGCCAGTGCACGCTGCACCGACGCCCGTCCAGCAGCCCCGCGGCGCCCAGCGCGAAGACCCCCGAGCACACGCTCAGCACGCGTGCGCCCCGTTCGACCGCCCGGACGAGGGAGTCGAGCAACTCGGGCGGATAGTCGCGTGTGACGTACTCGCTGCCGGCCGGCACCGCGATCAGGTCGGCCTCCTCCAGCCGGTCGAGTCCGTACGGCGTCGAGACCGTGAGACCGCCCACGTGGGTGCCGAGTGATGGGCCCTCCGCCGAGACCACGGCGAAGTCGTACACCGGGAGCCCCTCGTCGCTGCGGTCGATGCCGAACACCTCGCACACGACGCCCAGTTCGAAGGGGTGCACGCCGTCGAGCAGGACGGCGGCCACGTTCTTCAGCATGCGACCAGTGTGCCTCGGAAGTGGCAGTAATTCGAGGGTGTACGGCAGGCCTGCCACTGACGGTAAGTACCGTATGGCGGGACAGTGTTGTACATGAACACGAACCAGACGCAAGCACTGACCGGCATGGTCGTCGTCCTCTCGGCCCTGGTCCTCCTGGTCCTCCCGTCACTGATCGGCGCCGCGCACGACCGGCGCGTCGACCGGCAGATCAGGGAGGCCCAGGAGGCCGGGGAGCGACAGGAGAGGGAGCGGACTCAGAAGTCCTCGTCGAGGTCGACGGTGCCCTCGACCGCCACCTGGTACGCCGAGGGACGCCGCTCGAAGAAGTTGGTCAGCTCCTGAACCCCCTGGAGCTCCATGAAGGAGAAGGGGTTCTCGGAGCCGTACACGGGGGCGAAGCCGAGGCGCGTGAGGCGCTGATCGGCGACGCACTCCAGGTACTGCCGCATCGAGTCGGTGTTCATGCCGGGGAGGCCGTCACCGCACAGGTCGCGCGCGAACTGCAGCTCGGCCTCGACGGCCTCCCGCAGCATGTCGGTGACCTGCCGCTCGAGCTCGCCGTCGAAGAGGTCCGGCTCCTCCTTGCGGACGGTGTCCACGACGTCGAAGGCGAAGGACATGTGCATCGTCTCGTCGCGGAACACCCAGTTGGTGCCCGTGGCCAGGCCGTGCAGCAGGCCGCGGCTTCTGAACCAGTAGACGTAGGCGAAGGCGCCGTAGAAGAACAGCCCCTCGATGCACGCGGCGAAGCAGATCAGGTTGAGCAGGAAGCGCCGGCGGTCCGCCTTGCTCTCCAGCCGGTCGATCTGCTCGACCGAGTCCATCCACTTGAAGCAGAACCCGGCCTTCTCGCGGATGGAGGGGATGTTCTCGACCGCCGCGAACGCCGCGTTCCGGTCCTCCGGATCGGGCAGATAGGTGTCCAGCAGCGTCAGATAGAACTGGACGTGCACCGCCTCCTCGAAGAGCTGCCTGCTCAGATACAGGCGCGCCTCGGGGGAGTTGATGTGCTTGTAGAGCGTCAGCACCAGGTTGTTCGCCACGATCGAGTCGCCCGTCGCGAAGAAGGCGACCAGACGGCCGATCAGGTGCTGCTCGGCCGGTGTGAGCTTCGCGAGGTCCGCGACGTCCGAATGGAGGTCGACCTCCTCCACGGTCCAGGTGTTCTTGATGGCGTCGCGGTACCGCTCGTAGAAGTCGGGGTAGCGCATCGGGCGCAGAGTCAGCTCGAAGCCGGGGTCGAGCAGGTTCTGGAATCGGGTCGGCATTACTGGCAGGCCTCGCAGGACTCGGGGTTTTCGAGGGAGCAGGCGACGGCGTCGAGGTCGGCGACCTGCTGGACGGGGATGGCCAGGCGCGCCTGGGCGGCACGGGCGATGCGGGTCGCGGGACGCGAGCGCAGGTAGTACGTCGTCTTCAGGCCCTGCTTCCACGCATACGCGTACATCGAGGAGAGCTTGCCGATGGTCGGCGTCTCCATGAAGAGGTTCAGGGACTGGGCCTGGTCGAGGAACGGGGTCCGGGCGGCGGCCATGTCGATCAGGCCGCGCTGCGGGATCTCCCACGCCGTGCGGTACAGCCCGCGCACGTCCTCGGGAATCCAGGCGAAGTCCTGCACCGAGCCGTTCGAGTCGCGCAGCGCCTCACGGGTGCGGGCGTCCCAGACGCCCAGCTCCTTGAGGTCCTTCACCAGGTACGAGTTGACCTGGAGGAACTCGCCGGACAGCGTCTCGCGCTTGAAGAGATTGGAGACCTGCGGCTCGATGCACTCGTACACGCCCGCGATGGAGGCGATGGTGGCGGTCGGCGCGATGGCCAGGAGCAGGGAGTTGCGCATGCCGACGGCGGCGATGCGCTCCCGCAGGGCCGCCCAGCGCTCCGGCCAGGTCGGCTCGACGCCGAAGTGGTCGGGGTGCAGCACGCCGCGCGCGGTGCGGGTCTTCTCCCACGCGGGCAGCGGGCCGCTGCGCTCGGCGAGGTCGGCGGAGGCCTCGTAGGCGGCGAGCATGATGCGCTCGGCGATCCGGGTGGAGAGGGCCCTGGCCTCCGGGGAGTCGAAGGGCAGGCGCAGCTGGAAGAAGACGTCCTGCAGACCCATGACACCGAGGCCGACGGGACGCCACTTGGCGTTGGAGCGGCCGGCCTGCTCGGTCGGGTAGAAGTTGATGTCGACGACCCGGTCGAGGAAGGTGACGGCGGTGCGGACGGTGGCGTCCAGCCGCTCCCAGTCCAGATCGCCGTTCGCCCGGTCGACGAAGGCGCCGAGGTTGACGGAGCCCAGGTTGCAGACCGCCGTCTCCCCGTCGTCCGTGACCTCCAGGATCTCCGTGCAGAGGTTGGAGGAGTGGACGACGTGGCCCGGCTCGGCCGTCTGGTTGGCGGTGCGGTTGGCGGCGTCCTTGAAGGTCATCCAGCCGTTGCCGGTCTGCGCGAGGGTGCGCATCATGCGGCCGTACAGGTCCCGGGCGGGCATGGTCTTCTTCGCGAGGCCGGCGGCCTCGGCCCTGCGGTAGGCGGCGTCGAACTCCGCGCCCCACAGGTCCACCAGCTCCGGCACGTCCGACGGGGAGAACAGCGACCACTGCCCGTCGGCGTCGACCCGGCGCATGAACTCGTCGGGGACCCAGTGCGCGAGGTTGAGGTTGTGCGTGCGGCGGGCGTCCTCGCCGGTGTTGTCGCGCAGCTCCAGGAACTCCTCGATGTCGGAGTGCCAGGTCTCCAGGTAGACGGCGGCGGCGCCCTTGCGACGGCCCCCCTGGTTCACGGCGGCGACGGAGGCGTCGAGGGTCTTCAGGAACGGGACGATTCCGTTGGAGTGCCCGTTGGTGCCCCGGATGAGGGAACCGCGGGAGCGGATGCGCGAGTACGACAGGCCGATGCCGCCGGCGTGCTTCGACAGGCGGGCGACCTGGTGGTAGCGGTCGTAGAGGGAGTCCAGCTCGTCCTTCGGCGAGTCGAGGAGGTAGCAGGACGACATCTGCGGGTGTCGCGTGCCGGAGTTGAAGAGCGTGGGGGAGGAGGGCAGGTAGTCGAGGCGGCTCATGAGCGCGTAGAGCGCGGCGACCTCGTCCGCCGAGCGGGTCGTGACGTCCTCGGCGAGACCGGAGGCGACACGGAGCATGAAGTGCTGGGGGGTCTCGATGACCTTGCGGGTGATCGGGTGCCGCAGGAGGTAGCGGCTGTGCAGGGTGCGCAGGCCGAAGTAGCCGAAGCGGTCGTCGGCGCCCGGGTCGACGAGCGCGTCGAGGCGTTCGGCGTGCAGCAGCACGAACTCGGCGGTGCGGTCGGCGACGAGCCCTTCCCGGTGCCCCACCGCGATGGATCCGGTGAAGGACGTGACGCCCTGGGACGCGGCCTCGGCACGGATGCCGATCGTCAGCAGCCGGGCGGCCAGTCTGGAGTAGGCGGGGTCCTCGGAGATCAGGCCGGCGGCCGCCTCCGTGGCCAACTCGCGAAGCTCCGCGACGATCTCGGCGTCCTTGCGGGCGGACCGGCCGCGCAGCGCGGCGGCGGCCACCCGTCCGGGGTCGGCGTCGGGGAGGTCGGCGGTCAGCTCGGTCAGGGTCCGCAGCAGCGCGGCACCGGGACCGTCGGTCACCACCGGGGGCGTGGACGGTGTCGCTGAAGCCGGATCGGCTGGCGCGATGGTCACGTGGGGCTCTCCCTCGCTCGGCACGGGGGCCTGGCGGAGGGCAGGGGGCAGCTCACGAGCGCACGGGGCGTCGCGTCCACCGGCCCATTCCACGAGGCCCGGACGTCAGGCGCCCGGGCCGGATCGGTCGGGCGCACTGTCGGCAGGTCCTCGGACTGACGCTTGTACGCGCCCGTCGGGAGGACGGACATGCACAAGTACACCGTTGCGGGACAGTTCCGGATTCGCACCGGATTCCCCTGCGGCGACAGCGAGCATGAGCATACATCTTGTGCCGGACGGGGGTGTCACCCCCAGATGTTGTGTCGCGCTCGTTTCAGAGCGTCAACTCGTAGGCGAGAAGAGTGATGTCGTCGAGGTGGGGGAAGGGATTCCAGTCCCGCTCGGGCGTGCGAACGAAGCCCAGACGTTCGTAGATGCGGTGGGCGGCGTGCATCACGGCTTGGGTGGACAGAACGATCCGGTCGCAGCCCTCCGCGGCGCGGGCGCGGTCGACGCACGCGCGGACCAGGGACTCGCCGGCGCCGAGCCCGCGCGCCGCGCGGGCGACCGCGAGCATCCGTATCTCGGCCTCCCCGGGCCGGGAGATGTCGGCCATGGTGCCGCCGGCCGGCACGAAGGTGACCCCGCCCAGCACCTCCCCGTCCGCCACGGCCACCAGCACCTCGGCGGCGGCCGCCCGCTTCGCGACGTCCCTGAGCTCCCCGAGGTAGGAGTCGCTCTCGCCGAAGTCGAGGAGGCCGTCCTGGAGATAGGCCTGGGCGGTGATCTCGCCGAGGACGCCGTACTCGTCGGGGGTGGCCTGCCGGATCAGGATGTCCATGGGCCGAGTGTGCCCGACGGGCACGACGACGGGCCGCCGCATTTCTGCTGTCGGCGGCCCGTCGCGGGTCGTACATGACCGGAGGTGCCTCAGGGGCGGAACCGCACGGGGCCGTGGCCCCGCCCCCGGGAGGTCTCCCGTGTGCCGGTCAGTGGGTCGTCCCCGCGGTCGCCGGCGGCAGCTCCGACTCGACGCCCGGGTCGCCCGCGTCCGCCGTGTAGTCCCCCGGCACGGTCTCGTCGGTGCCCTCGGGGGCCTTGACCGCCTTCAGGACGAAGGTCAGCACCACCGTGACCACGACGTTCAGCACGAACGCCGTCATGCCGATGTAGCCGATCTCGCCGATGCCGGGGATCTCCTTGGCCGAGCCGCCGAAGTGCTTCTGGGTGGGCGAGGCGACTCCGTAGGCCGCGGCCGTGCCGTAGATCATGCCGACGGCCCAGCCCGCGATCAGCGCCCAGCGGTGGAACCAGCGGGTGAACAGGCCGCCGACCAGGGCCGGGAAGGTCTGCAGGATCCAGATCCCGCCGAGCAGCTGGAAGTTGATCGCCACCGTCTTGTCCATGGTCAGCACGAAGACCAGGGCGCCCACCTTCACCAGCAGCGACACGATCTTGGAGACCCGGGTCTCCTCGGCGGGTGTGGCGTCGGGCTTGATGAAGTCCTTGTAGATGTTCCGCGTGAAGAGGTTCGCGGCCGCAATCGACATGATGGCCGCCGGGACCAGCGCGCCGATGGCGATCGCCGCGAAGGCCACGCCGGCGAACCAGTCGGGGAACATGTTCTCGAACAGCTGCGGAATCGCCAGCTGCCCGTTCTGGACCTTCACACCGGCCGCGATCGCCATGAAGCCGAGCAGCGCCAGCAGGCCCAGCATCAGCGAGTACAGCGGCAGGATCGCGGTGTTGCGCCGGATCACCTCGCGGTTGCGCGAGGAAAGCGTCGCCGTGATCGAGTGCGGGTACATGAACAGCGCGAGCGCCGATCCCAGGGCGAGCGTCGCGTAGGTCCACTGGCCCGCCTCGGGCGGTGCGAGGGCGCCGCGCGGCTTGCCGGTCGCCGGGTTGACCTGGCTGAACGCCTGGCCCGCCTTCGCGAAGATGTCGTCGAAGCCGCCCAGCTTGATCGGGATGTAGATGATCGCCACCGCGATGACGATGTAGATCAGCGTGTCCTTCACGAATGCGATCAGCGCGGGCGCCCGCAGACCCGAGGAGTACGTGTACGCCGCCAGGACACCGAAGGCGATGAGCAGCGGCAGGTCCTTCACGAACCAGTTCGTGTTCTCGCCGCCGCCCACGCCCATCACGTCCAGCACGGCCTGTATGCCGACCAGCTGGAGCGCGATGTAGGGCATCGTCGCCAGGATGCCGGTGACCGCCACCGCCAGCGACAGGCCCTTGGACCCGAAGCGGCCGCGCACGAAGTCCGAGGTCGTCACGTATCCGTGCCGGTGCGACACCGACCACAGCCGGGGCAGGAACGTGAAGATCAGCGGGTAGACGATGATCGTGTAGGGCACCGCGAAGAAGCCCGCCGCGCCCGCCGCGTAGATCGCCGCCGGTACCGCCACGAAGGTGTACGCGGTGTACAGGTCACCACCGAGCAGGAACCAGGTGATCCAGGTGCCGAACGAGCGGCCGCCGAGGCCCCACTCGTCGAGGCTGTGCTCGTTCTCGGCCCTGCGCCACCGCGCCGCCATGAAGCCCAGGACGGTGACCGCCAGGAAGAAGAAGATGCAGACGCCGAGCGCGACGCCGTTCACGCCGTCCTTCATTCCGCCGCACCTCCCTTGTGGTCGGCACGGGCGCGCTGGTCACGCTGCCACAGTTTGTAAGCGATCATCGTGAGTGCCGTGGAGATCAGCACCCAGAGCATCTGGTACCAGTAGAAGAACGGGATACCGATGAAGGTGGGGTCGATCTTCGCGTAGGAGCCGACCCACAGCATGGCTACGAAGGGTGCGACGAGGCAGAGGGCGATGACGACGCGCATGGGCGTCACCACCGGTGCTCTGCTCGTATTTGGCTGATTCGACATCGAGCGGTTCCGTCCCCTCACTGATCACCGATGTAACGCGCAGGCAATGTAGGTGACGTGTAAGGAAAGCGGAAGCCCCCGTCCGTACATCGGTTTCCAACAGCAATGGAAACTCCGCGGCGAGGGCGTGCCGATCTTCGTGAAACGGGAGCAGCAGGTCAGGGTCGGGGCGCGCACGCACGGGCGTCCGGGCGCGCCGGAGTGCGGCCCGGCGCGGGCCCGGGAGCGGCCCGGCGCGGCGACCGCGCAGGGCCCGGTACGGCTCCGGGGAGCCCGGGAATGAAGCCGTCACGCTCCGCGACCGGGCGCGGTTGGCTCATTCCTGCGGTCGCTTGAGCCTGGCCACGAACTTGTACCGGTCCCCGCGGTACACGGACCGCACCCATTCCACCGGTTTGCCCTCCCGGTCCAGCGAGTGCCGGGAGAGCATCAGCATCGGCAGGCCCACGTCCGTGCCGAGCAGACCGGCCTCGCGCGGGGTGGCCAGCGATGTCTCGATGGTCTCCTCGGCCTCGGCGAGATGGACGTCGTACACCTCCGCGAGCGCCGTGTAGAGGGAGGTGTACTTCACCAGCGAGCGCCGCAGCGCCGGGAAGCGCTTCGCGGACAGGTGCGTCGTCTCGATCGCCATCGGCTCGCCGCTCGCCAGCCGCAGCCGCTCGATGCGCAGCACCCGGCCGCCGGCCGAGATGTCGAGCAGTCCGGCGAGCGTGTCGTCGGCGGTGATGTACCCGATGTCCAGCAGCTGGGAGGTCGGTTCCAGACCCTGGGCGCGCATGTCCTCGGTGTACGAGGTGAGTTGGAGCGCCTGGGAGACCTTGGGCTTGGCGACGAACGTGCCCTTGCCCTGGATGCGCTCGAGCCGTCCCTCGACGACCAGTTCCTGCAGGGCCTGGCGCACCGTCGTCCGCGAGGTGTCGAACTCCGCGGCCAGCGTGCGCTCCGGCGGCACCGGCGTCCCCGGCGGCAGTGTCTCCGTCATGTCGAGCAAATGCTTCTTCAGACGGTAGTACTTGGGCACGCGCGCGGTGCGGACGGTCGGACCGCCCTCGCTCTCCGCACTGCTGACGTCGGTGCTCATGCTCTGCCTTCCCGGCTCCGGATGCCGAAGCGACCGACACGCCGTCGGCCTCGGCTCACATCGTGGCACGGCTCCATGGGGGGACGTCCCGCATGCTCCGCGATCCCCGTCAAGTGGCCGGGGATCTCCTCTGTATACCTTCGGCACTCCCGCTGGTCTAGTCCACCAGGCCTGAAGTGGTCCAGTCGGGCACGCCCGAAGTGGTCCACCCGATTTCGCAGGGTTGCTACTTATTTTCGCTGGGACCCTACTTAAAGGTTCTTGCATATGTAGGTCGCATAACGGAGGCCCTGAGCGCGGTAAACACCCTTGACACTCCTATTGGTCTGGGCCAAGCTTCCCGCACTGGTCTACACCATTGGTCCAGTTCCCGGCCCCACGGGCGGTACTCGTCGTCAGTCGCCGCGGGGACAAGGGGGGTTGGTGGCATCCCTGAGGAGGATGGCGTGAAGCGCAAGCTGATAGCGGCGATCGGAATCGCGGGCATGATGGTCTCCATCGCGGCGTGCGGGGACAGTGACAGCAAGTCCGGGGGGTCGGACAAGGGAACGGACGCCAAGCAACTCACCGTCTGGCTGACGGTCGACGCCCAGAACAACTGGCCCGCGCTGGTGAAGGCCGCCGACGACGCCGTGACGAAGAAGCACCCCGGCCTCAAGATCAAGCACGAGTACTACGGCTGGCCGGACAAGAACACGAAGCTCGACGCGGTCCTCGCCACCGACAAGGCGCCCGACGTGGTCGAGATGGGCAACACCGAGATGCTCGGCTACATGGTCAAGGGCGCCTTCGCCCCCGTCGACCCGTCCACGTTCGACAACTCCGGGCAGTGGCTGGACGGCCTCAAGGCCTCGGTGACGTACGAGGACAAGACGTACGGCGTCCCCTACTACGCCGGCGGCCGCGTCGCCAACTGGCGCAAGGACGTCGCCGCTTCCGTCGGCATCAAGACACCGCCGAAGACGTACCAGGAGCTGACCGCCGACCTGGACAAGATCCAGAAGAAGGAGGGCGCCAAGTTCAACGCCTGGTACCAGCCGACGCGCGACTGGTACGCGGCGATGTCCTTCGTCTACGACGCGGGCGGCTCGATCGCCAAGGAGGAGGGCGGCCAGTGGAAGGCCAACCTCTCCTCGCCGGAGTCCCTCAAGGGGCTGAACGACTTCAAGTCGATCGTCGACAAGTACATGCACGGGGACAAGACCAAGGACGAGTCGGACCGTTACATCGTCTACGGCCAGGGCAAGTCCGCCATGATCTTCGGCGCCGCGTGGGAGGGCGCGACCGCGGCCGACCCGAAGAACGACAAGACGGGCAAGCTCAAGGACAACCTCGAGAACTTCGTGATGCCCGGCCCGTCCGGCAAGAACATCCCGGTGTTCCTCGGCGGTTCGGACCTCGCGATCCCGGTGAAGTCCAAGGCGCAGGGGCTGGCCGCCGAGTGGATCAACGCGTTCACCGGCTCCGAGGGCCAGAAGGGCCTGATGGCCAAGGGCAACCTGCCCAACAACAAGACCGACCTCGCCACGCTGAAGAACGACCCGGCGACTGTGGTTCCGGCGACGGCGGCCGAGTCCAACTGGTTCGTCCCGATGGCACCGGGCTGGGGCCAGGTCGAGAAGGCGCAGATCCTGCAGACCATGCTGCAGAACATCGGCACCGGCAAGAAGTCGGTCGAAGACGCCGCGAAGGACGCGGACGCCGCGATCGACAAGGTCATCAACACCAAGTGACCTGAGCGCAGGGCCCCGTGACCCCGGGGGATCCGGGGCGGGGCCCTGCCTCCCGTACGGCCGCTGCGGGCGTTGATCCCGTGCGCCGTGCGGGGTTCCGCCTTCGTACGACCGTGCGGGGCTTCGCCCTTGTACGACCTGAGGGACTCCTGAGGAGCGCGCGATGAGTGCCGCAGACACGACCACCCCCGCCAAGGTGCCGCCTCCGCGGCCGGCGCCACAACGGGCCCTCCCGGACGGGCCACGCAGAGGACGCACGGCGAACGGGGCCCCGGTCCCATGGCTGCTGCTGGCGCCCTGCCTGCTGATCCTCGTCCTGGTCATGGGCTATCCGCTGGTCCGCCTGGTCACCCTGTCCTTCCAGAAGTTCGGACAGTCCCAGCTCTGGGGGTTCCAGCCCGCCGAGTCGGTCGGGTTCGCCAACTTCACGACGGTGCTGGGGGACGGCGAGTTCTGGGCCGTCGTAGTGCGCACGATCGTCTTCGCGGCCGGCTGCGTGATCTTCACCATGGTCGTCGGCATGCTGATCGCACTGCTGCTCCAGCGGGTCTCCGGCTGGCTGAAAACACTGATCAACATCGTGCTGGTGGCCAGCTGGGGCATGCCGGTCATCGTGGCCACCACCGTCTTCAAGTGGCTCTTCGACTCGGACTACGGCATCCTCAACGCACTGCTCAGCAGGCTGCCCGGAGTGGAGCTGATCGGGCACAACTGGTTCGCGAGCGGACCCCAGGGCCTCGCCGTGATCATGCTTCTCGTGGTGTGGGGCGCGGTGCCGTTCGTCGTCATCACACTCTCGGCCGGCCTGACCCAGGTGCCCAAGGAGCTGGAGGAAGCGGCCCGCCTGGACGGTGCGACCGGGTGGGGCGTCTTCCGGCACGTCACCCTGCCGATCCTCAAGCCGATCATCGTGATGCTCACGACCCTCTCGGTGATCTGGGACATGGGCGTCTTCCCGCAGGTCTTCGTGATGCGCAACGGCCATCCGGAGCAGGAGTTCCAGTTGCTCCAGACCTATTCCTACGACCGCGCGTTCGTCGTCAACGACTACGCGCAGGGTTCGGCGATCGCCCTGCTGACCGTGCTGCTGCTGCTCGGTGTGGTCGCCGTGTACATGCGTCAGATGCTGAAGATCGGAGAGGTCGAATGAGCGCCATCGCCACCGGGGGGCGCCGCCGCGGAACGTCCCGGCTCGGCTGGAACCTTCTCGGCCTGCTCGTCTTCGTCACCGCGGGCTTCCCCGTCTACTGGATGGTCGACACGGCCTTCAAGCCGGCCAAGGACGCCATCGATCCCGACCCGAGCCTGCTGCCGACGGGCCTCACCCTGGACAACTTCCGCCGGGCGCTGGACATCGCCGACTTCTGGGGACCGGTCGGGCGCAGCCTGATCGTGTCGCTGTCGGTCGTCGCCATCGGCATCGTCGTCGGCCTGCTGGCCGCGCTCGCCATCTCCCGCTTCGCCTTCCGCGGCCGGAAGATCGTGATCGTGGGCATTCTGGCGGTCCAGATGGTCCCGGCGGTCTCCATGATCATCCCGGTCTTCCTGCTGCTCAACGACCTCGGTCAGTACGACAAGTTGACCGGTCTGATCATCACCTACCTCACCTTCATCCTCCCGTTCACGGTGTGGACGCTGCGCGGATTCGTGGTCAACATCCCGCGCGAGCTGGAGGAGGCCGCGATGGTCGACGGCTGCTCGCGCACCGGCGCGTTCCTGCGGGTGGTCTTCCCCCTGCTCGCCCCGGGTCTGGTCGCCACCTCGGTCTACGGCTTCATCCAGGCCTGGAACGAGTACCTGTACGCCCTGATGCTGATGAGCCAGGAGAACCAGACAGCGACCGTCTGGCTCGGCAACTTCACCACCAAGCACGGCACCGAG
The DNA here is from genome assembly GCF_051553595.1 of Streptomyces sp. HUAS TT11. NCBI lineage: Bacteria > Bacillati > Actinomycetota > Actinomycetes > Kitasatosporales > Streptomycetaceae > Streptomyces > Streptomyces sp. HUAS TT11. The sequence continues at coordinate 3,376,018 of NZ_CP196184.1, read as the reverse complement.
TACGCCCCGATGATGGCGGGCTCCACGATGATGGCGGTGCCGATCGTCGTTCTCTTCCTCCTCGTCCAGCGCAAGATGGCCGCGGGCCTCACCGCGGGCGCCGTGAAGGGATAACCCCGACCCGATGACGACATTCGCCAGCGGCACCGACACCCTCACGCGCGACGCGCTGACGGTCCTCCAGCCCGGCTTCACCGGTACCACCGCCCCCGAATGGCTGCTGCGGCGCCTCGGCGAGGGCCTGGCGTCGGTGGGGCTGTTCGGCCGCAACATCGCCTCGCGGGAGCAGCTCGCCGCGCTGACCGCCCAGTTGCGCGCCGAACGCGACGACGTACTCGTCGCCGTCGACGAGGAGGGAGGCGACGTCACCCGCCTGGAGGTGAGAGCGGGATCCTCCTTCCCCGGCAACCACGCCCTGGGCGCGGTGGACGACGTGGACCTGACCCGCCGGGTGGCACACGAACTCGGGCGCCGGCTCGCCGAGTGCGGGGTCAACCTCGACTGGGCCCCGTCGGCCGACGTGAACTCCAACCCGGCGAACCCGGTCATCGGGGTGCGCTCCTTCGGCGCGGACACGGAGCTGGTGGCCAGGCACACCGCCGCGTACGTCACCGGCCTGCAGGCGGCCGGTGTGGCGGCCTGCACCAAGCACTTCCCCGGCCACGGCGACACCGCGGTCGACTCCCATCACGCGCTGCCGCGTATCGACGCGGGTCCCTCGGTGCTCCAGGAGCGCGAACTCGCTCCGTTCCGCGCGGCCATCGCCGCCGGCACACGGGCCGTGATGAGCGCGCACATCCTGGTCCCGGCCCTGGACCCGGACCGTCCGGCCACGCTGTCCCGGCGCGTCCTGACCGAACTGCTGCGCGGCGAGCTCGGCTACGACGGCCTGATCGTCACCGACGGTATGGAGATGCAGGCCATCGCCGCGACCTACGGCATCGAGCGCGGCAGCGTCCTCGCCGTCGCGGCCGGGGCGGACGCCATCTGCGTGGGCGGTGGTCTCGCGGACGACGAGACGGTACGCCGTCTGCGGGACGCGCTGGTCACGGCCGTGCGCGAGGGTGAGCTGGCCGAGGAACGGCTCGCCGAGGCGGCCGAACGGGTCCGGGACCTGGCCCGGTGGACGGCGTCGGCCACGGCCGCCGACGCCTCGGCGGGGGCGTCCGGCGACGACGGCATCGGCCTGGTGGCGGCCCGGCGCGCACTCAGGGTCACCGGCGCGGAGGGCTTCACCCCGCTCACCGAGCCGCCCTTCGTCGCCGCCCTCACCCCGGTCGCGAACATCGCGGTGGGAACGGAGACGCCATGGGGGGTGGCGGCGGAACTGTCCCGGCTGCTTCCGGGCACGGAGACCGGCAGCTTCGCGGGGGAGGAAGCCGGGCGGGCCGCGCTGGAGGCCGCCGGGGAGCGGCGGATCGTGGCCGTGGTCCGGGACGAGCACCGTCACCCGTGGATGGCCGGTGTCCTCGACATGCTGCTTGCGCAGCGCCCCGGGACGATCGTGGTCGAGATGGGTGTTCCGCAGGCCGCGCCACGCGGCGCCCTGCACATCGCCACGTACGGCGCGGCGCGGGTGTGCGGCCGGGCGGCGGCGGAGGTCATCGCGGGCGCCTAGCCGCAACGACGCGGGCGCCGGCCGTCCCCTCGGGGACGGCCGGCGCCCGCGTGCGATCCCTGCGTGCCTAGATGCCCTGCCACCGGGGCTTGTTGGCGTAGGTGTGCCGGAAGTAGCCGGCGAGCTTCAGCTTGGAGGCGGCCGCCTCGTCCACCACGACCGTGGCGTGGCGGTGGAGCTGGAGCGCGGAGGCCGGGCAGACCGCCGCGAGCGGGCCCTCCACCGTGGCGGCGACCGCGTCGGCCTTGCCCTCCCCGGTGGCGAGGAGCACAAGGTGCCGCGCCTCCAGGATGGTGCCGATGCCCTGCGTGATGACGTGCTGCGGCACCTGGTCGATGTCGCCGTCGAAGAAGCGTGCGTTGTCGATCCGGGTCTGCTCGGTCAGCGTCTTGATCCGCGTGCGCGACGCGAGCGAGGAGCACGGTTCGTTGAACCCGATGTGACCGTCGGTCCCGATGCCGAGCAGCTGCACGTCCACGCCGCCGGCCGTGGCCAGCGCGCGGTCGTACGCCTCGCAGGCCGCCTGCACGTCCTCGGCGGTGCCGTCCGGTCCCATGAACGCGTCCATGCCGATCCCGAGCGGCTCCAGCACCTCGCGCCGCAGAACCGAGCGGTACGACTCGGGGTGCTCGGCCGGCAGTCCCACATATTCGTCGAGCTGGGCGATCCGGGCCCGCGACGTGTCCACGCCGCCGGTGGCCGCCTTGGCGGCCAGCGCCTCGTACACGGGCAGCGGGGTGGAGCCGGTCGCCACCCCGAGCAGGGCGTCGGGCTTGCGCCGGAGCAGCTGCGCCATGGCCTCGGCGATGAGCTCGCCACCTGCCTTGGCGTCCGGGACGATGACAACTTCCACGCTGGGCCTGCCGATCTTCAGAGGGCTCGCCGGGAACCGAAGGAGCATATGTGGTATAGACCAATCTAGCAGACACTCGCTCCGGGGAACGGCCCGCGCAAGCGGGGTTCCCGTGCCCGTCATGCCCGGTTCGCACCCCGGATGCTCCGGACGCGGGGCGGGGGAGTGGAATGGAGTCGGCCGGCGCCCCGCCGTACCGGTGAACCATCCGAGGAGGCCCCATGACCGCTCCCGCCGTGAACCCGCGCAGTGACGATCCGCCCGGGCGGATCATGGCCCGGGAGATGGCCGAGCAGCCCGCCGTGCTGCGCCGGATCCTGGACACGGGCGCACCGCGCATCCAGGAGGTGGCACGGGAGATCGCCGCGCGCAGGCCCCGGTTCGTGCTGCTCACCGCCCGCGGCACCTCCGACAACGCCGCGCTCTACGCCAAGTACCTGCTGGAGATCCGCCTCGGTCTGCCCTGCGGTCTCACCTCGATGTCCACGACCACCGCGTACGGCGCCCGCCCCGATCTCACCGATGTCCTCGTCGTCACCGTCAGCCAGTCCGGCGGCTCCCCGGACCTGGTCGCCTCGACGAAGGCCGCGCGGGAGGCCGGTGCCCTCACGCTCGCCGTGACCAACAACCCCGACTCACCGCTGGCGGCCGTGTCCGAGTACCACATCGACATCATGGCCGGACCGGAGAAGGCCCTCCCGGCGACCAAGACCTACACCGCCTCCCTGCTCGCCCTGTACCTCTTCGTCGAGGGCCTGCGCGGCGGTGACGGCGCCGCCGCGAAGGCCCTGCCCGACCTCGCCGAGCAACTGCTCGCACGCCGGGACGAGGTCCGCACCCTCGCCTCCCGCTACCGCTTCGCCGAGCGCATGGTCATCACCTCGCGCGGCTACGGCTATCCGACCGCCAAGGAAGCCGCTCTGAAGCTGATGGAGACCAGCTACATCCCTGCCCTGTCCTACTCCGGCGCCGATCTGCTGCACGGCCCGCTCGCCATGGTCGACAACGTCTCACCGGTCATCGCCGTGGTGACGGACGGCAAGGGCGGCGCCGCACTCCAGCCGGTGCTCGACCGGCTGCGCGGCCGCGGTGCCGACCTCGTCGTCATCGGGCCCGCCGGTGCGGTCGAGCAGGCCTCGGCGGGCTTCGTCCTGCCGACCGGCGGAGTGGCCGAGGAGGTCCAGCCGATCCTGGAGATCATTCCGCTCCAGCTCCTGGCGTACGAGGTCACCATCGCGCGCGGTCAGGACCCGGACGCCCCGCGCGCCCTGGCCAAGGTGACGGAGACACACTGAGGCGACGCGGGAGACGGGCTGTCCCGCCGTCGCGGCTCCCGGACTTTCGCGGCTCCCGGACCTTCGCCGCTTCCGGCTTTCGGGGTCACGGCCGGCCTCCGGAGCCGGTGGGTCCGGAAGCCGGCCGTGATGGGCGGCGCGATGCCGGGCCTTCGTGCCCGTAGCGAGGGTTCTTTTCTCTAGCACCCGCTATAAAATCCACCTTCATGGTGAACAGCCGGGAGAAGGAACCGCGGTCCGGGCCCGCTCCGGCCGCCGGTCGGGGACACCCCGTCGGGCGGCCGCGCGGCCGCCCCCGCTCCTTCGACCGGGAAGCCGCGCTCGACAAGGCCGTGCTCGCGTTCTGGGAGCGCGGCTACGAGGCCACCTCCGTGGCCGACCTCACCCAGGTCATGGGGATCGGCGCACCCAGTCTGTATGCCGCGTTCGGCGACAAGCGGTCGCTGTTCGAGGAGGCGGTCGGCGTCTACTGCGACCGGTACGGGTCCTTCGGCGAGCGCGCCCTCGCCGAGGAGCCGACGGTCCGCGGGGCTTTGCGGCGCATGCTCGGCGAGGCGGCCGATCTCTACACGGCCGCCGGGCACCCGCACGGCTGCCTCGTCATCCACGCCGCCACCAACTGCACGACCCCCGAGGTGAAGGAAATGCTCCGGGTGCGGCGGAACGAGGACGTCGCCGTCTTCGAGAGCCGGGTCAAGGCCGGTGTCGCCGCCGGTGAACTGCCCTCCGGCACCGATGCCCGCGCGCTCGCCCGGTACGCCCGCGCGATCATCCAGGGCATGTCCCAGCAGGCGCGCGACGGCGCGAGCCGGGGGGAGCTGGAAGCACTTGCCGACATGGCGATGGCGAACTGGCCCCGGGTGCGGGCCGAAGACGGCTACTCTGCCGGTGCGTCGTCGGGGGATGTCCGATAAAGAGACAACAACAAACATCCACCAACTCATGGACACACGCCCTCCGACGCAGCACCATGGTCCTGGACGTGGTCTAGTCCACCAGGTCCAGACACGGTGAGTCCCTCGTCGCGCGGGCGAGCGGACGAGACACACAGACCTCCGTCTTCCCCGCACAGGAAGGCGGACCGAGGATCCGGCGCTCTCTGCCCTGACTGCTCCGGCTCCTCGACCTTCGGCCGACCGGGACCGCACACCCCACGGCCGTTGCTGCTCCGGGCTGCGGTGCCGGGAGGGTTGAGGGTCCCTCCCAGGCGCCGCGGCCCGCGGGTGTTTCCGGGGCGTCTGCGCGCCGTCACCCGCCGACCGTCCGTTCGGCCGGTTTCGATCGCCGCTCGGTGCCCCAGGTACCCTCGCTCACGTGCCCTCCATGAACGAGCTGGTCCGCCAGCACACCGCCCTCAGCGCCTCCGACCTGGAGTGGCTGCACCTGCTGGTGTCGGAGTGGCAGCTGCTTTCCGATCTCTCCTTCGCCGATCTGGTCCTGTGGGTGCCCACCCGCGACGGCACGCGGTACGTCTCGGTCGCCCAGATGCGCCCCAACACCGGCCCCACCTCGTACCAGGACGACATGGTCGGCCATCTCGTCCCGCGCGGCCGCCGCCCCATGCTGGACGCGGCCCTGGACGAGGGCCGGATCGTGCGCGAGGGGGATCCCGAGTGGCGCGAGGAGGTCCCGGTGCGGGTCGAGTCCATCCCCGTGCGGCGCGAGGGCCGGGTCCTCGGCGTCATCGCGCGCAACACCAATCTGCTGACCGTGCGGACCCCGAGCCGCCTGGAGCTGACCTATCTCCAGAGCGCCTCCGACCTCGCCCAGATGATCGCGGCGGGCTCCTTCCCCTTCCCCGGCCAGCAGGTCGACATGGACGCCTCGCCGCGTGTCGGCGACGGGCTGATCAGGCTGGACGCCGACGGAATCGTCCAGTACGCGTCCCCGAACGCGCTGTCGGCCTACCACCGCATGGGCCTCGCGTCGGACCTCGTCGGCCATCACCTCGGGAAGACCACCGCGGAACTCGCCCCGACCCGGGGTCCGGTGGACGAGGCGCTCGTCAAGGTGGCCAGCGGCTGGGCGCCGCGCGAGTTCGAGATCGAGGCGCACGACGGGGTGATCCAGTTCCGCGCGATCCCGCTCAAGCCCAAGGGCACGCGGATAGGTTCGCTCGTCCTGCTCCGGGACGTCACCGAACTGCGGCGCCGCGAACGCGAGTTGATGACCAAGGACGCGACCATCCGGGAGATCCACCACCGGGTGAAGAACAACCTCCAGACGGTCGCCGCCCTGCTCCGCCTCCAGGCCCGTCGCATCGAGTCCGCGCGGGGGCGTGAGGCGCTCGAGGAGGCCGTCAGGCGTGTGGGCTCCATCGCGATCGTGCATGAGACGCTGTCCCAGAACCTGGACGAGCGGGTGGAGTTCGACGAGATCGCCGACCGGGTGCTCGCGATGGTCGCCGAGATCTCGCCCGGCTCGGTGACCGGCCGGCGCAGCGGACGCTTCGGGATCCTGGACGCGGAGGTCGCGACCCCGCTCTCCATGGTGCTGACCGAGGTCCTGCAGAACGCCCTCGAACACGGCTTCCGGCAGGGCGACACCGGCACCGTCGAGGTCTCGGCGGTCCGTGGCGGCACCACCAAGGAGGCCCGCCTGCTGGTCACCGTCCAGGACGATGGGGTCGGCCTGCCCGAGGGCTTCGACCCGCACACGGCGGGCAATCTCGGCCTGCAGATCGTACGGACGCTGGTGGAAGGCGAGTTGGGCGGCACCTTCGACATGGTCCCGGCCCCGGAACGCGGTACACGGGTGATCCTGGACATCCCGGTCCGCTCGCAGAAGTGAGGGCGGCGCGGCCCACACCGGACAGCAATGAGCCCCGGACCACAAGTGGCCCGGGGCTAAAGCTCAGTTGTCAGCTATTTGCTGCGCATCGTGGGTACTGCGCGCTGCGGCTCGGGAGCGGGAGATGCGTACTCGCTGTACGCGCCGCCAAGCCCAGGCTCGTACGGGGCGGGTGCGTCAGGCGGAGGCCTGACGAGCCCGGTTGCGGGCGGCGCGGCGCTTCATGGCGCGGCGCTCGTCCTCGCTGAGACCACCCCAGACGCCGGAGTCCTGACCGGACTCGAGCGCCCACTGCAGGCACTGCTCCATAACCGGGCAGCGACGGCAGACGGCCTTGGCTTCCTCGATCTGCAGCAGCGCAGGACCGGTGTTGCCGATGGGGAAGAAGAGCTCGGGGTCTTCCTCGCGGCAAACGGCGTTGTGACGCCAGTCCATGGCTGCTACCTCTCCGTGGTATTACGTGCAGATTGCTTGTGAATGTGAACGCTTTCACGAATCCCTCAACAAGTGAAGGGCCGTCAGACTCACTGACGTGGTCCTGTGGATTGAGGAGGGGTTCGGGCTCTCTGTGGGGCCGATGAAGCGGGCCGTCCCGAGCGCCACGTAGAGACTCGCAAACCTCAGCGGCGGATACAACCCCTTCCGGAAAGTTTTTTTTGATTCCTTGGTGTCGACTCGGTCACAGCCGTACTTCCAAGGGGTGGATCCTGGCCTAAACGTTCGAGTGAAAGGACTTTAGCCCCTTCTGCTCACACAATCACACGCAGTGCACGGCGTACGCCTGTGAACGTCACGCTCGTACGCAGTCCTAGATGGTCGCCGTCCATCTGAAGGGGCAAGGGGACCTTCGAATGCAAGGTGAAGTCACTCAGGTCGTGCAGTGAGACCACATGCTTGCCGCGGGGCCCCTGTTCGGGGGACGAAGTGAGCAACTGGGTCGCATATCGGGCAACCGAGACCGTGGACACGCGACTGAGGCCGAGCACGTCGAGCCCGGTATCGAACGAGGCCTTAGGCGACGCGTACACCGGACGATTGCCGAGAAACGTCCAGGGCGCCGTGTTGCAGATTATGGACAGGACGAGATCGGTGACCGGCTCCTCCCCGTCCCGCTCCAGAGTGATCGTTCCGTGCCTGCGGTTCGGTTCGTCCAGAAACTGACGCACCATCTGGCGTAGATACAGCGCATGGGTCGAACGCTTGCCCCGCTCCCGCTGCTGCTCGACCCGGCCGACCACGCCCGCGTCGAAGCCGAGGCCGGCGTTGAAGGTGAACCAGCGGGAGGGCACCGCCTCGTCCGGAGTGCCCGGCGTGCCGGCGGCGAGGCCGAGACCGACCGTGCGCTCGCGCTTCTCGCGCAGGGCGTCGAGGATCGCGCCGGTGGCCTCCACCGCGTCGTTGGGCAGACCCAGGGCGCGGGCGAAGACATTGGTCGAGCCGCCGGGGACCACGGCGAGGAGCGGAAGCCGGTCGGGGTCGGGCCCATGGTGCAGCAGTCCGTTCACGACCTCGTTGACCGTGCCGTCGCCGCCGAGGGCGACCACCAGCTCGATGTCCTCGCTCTCCGCGGCGAGGCGGCCGAGGTCGCGTCCGTGCCCGCGGTACTCCGTGGTGACCGCCTCGAGCTTCATCTCGCTCGCCAGCGCGTGGATCAGAACGTCACGTGTGCGCGCACTTGTGGTGGTGGCTGCCGGATTGACCACGAGAAGTGCACGCATGGACTGCAGGGTACCTACTGGGCGGTACTCGGCCCAGACCGAGGTAGGGATCCGGTAAGAGGCAGGGCCGTGGCCTTGGGCACAGTCGGGGCGAAGGGGCCGGCGGCGGGTGTCCGCCCGGCCGATACCCTTCAGGGGTGAGCGCTGAGCAGAACCCCACCCGTGAGACCCCCGAAGCCGAGCCCCGTGCCGGGCGGCTGATCGCCGCGGCGGCGCTGGCGGGACTGGAGGGCCTCGCCCTGGTCGTCGCCGGGGCCTGGATTCTCGTGCTGGGCCTGACGGGCTCGCCGGACGACCGCGAGCAGGCCGTCACCGGCGGTGTCACCCTGATCGTGCTCGCGCTGCTGCCCCTGCTGGCCGCGCGCGGTCTGCTGCTGCGGCGCAGCTGGAGCCGGGGACCCGCCGTCATCACGCAGATCATGGCGCTGCCCGTGGCCTACAACCTGCTCCAGGCCGACAGCATGGCGATCCCGGGCGGCATCGCGCTCGCGGTCGTCGCGGTCGCGGCACTGGTCCTTCTCGTGAACCCGGCGACGACCCGGGCGCTGGGCATCCGGGGACCCGGGAACGCGGAGAACCCCAAGTAGCCGGCCCGGCCGGTTCGGGCACGTGGGGCGACCGGAACCCGGTCGCCCCACGTCACTCCTCGACCAGCAACTTCTCCCGCAGCTGCGCCAGCGTCCGGGCCAGCAGGCGCGAGACATGCATCTGCGAGATGCCCACCTCCTGCGCGATCTGCGACTGCGTCATGTTCCCGAAGAAGCGGAGCAGCAGGATGCGCTTCTCCCGCGGCGGAAGATCCTCGAGCAGCGGCTTCAGCGACTCCCGGTACTCGACACCCTCCAGTGCCTCGTCCTCCGCGCCGAGCGTGTCCGCGACCGCGGGGGACTCGTCGTCGGTGTCCGGGACGTCCAGGGACAGCGTCGAGTACGCGTTGGCGGACTCGAGGCCCTCCAGGACCTCCTCCTCCGAGATGGCCAGCTTCTGGGCCAGCTCGTGCACGGTGGGGGAGCGGCCGTGCTGCTGGGAGAGTTCGGCCGTGGCCGTCGTCAGGGCCAGGCGCAGCTCCTGCAGGCGCCTCGGCACCCGCACCGCCCACCCCTTGTCGCGGAAGTGGCGCTTGATCTCGCCGACGACCGTCGGGGTCGCGTAGGTGGAGAACTCGACTCCGCGGTCCGGGTCGAAGCGGTCGACCGACTTGATCAGCCCGATCGTGGCGACCTGGGTGAGGTCGTCCAGGGGCTCGCCCCGGTTGCGGAAGCGGCGCGCGAGGTGCTCGACGAGCGGCAGATGCATCCGGACCAGCTGATTGCGCAGCTCCGCGTACTCGGCGCTGCCCTCCTTCAGCTTGCGCAGCTCGACGAACATGGCCCGCGCTCCGGTGCGGTCCTGTGGGTCGTGCTGGGCGCCACCCGGCACGCTCTGCTCGGCGTTTCGCTCGTGCTCGCTCATCGTCCCGCCCGTCACCCTTCCCCAAGCCGTCGGCTCCTCCCCCGGTCCCGACTCGGCTCGAGCGGAGGGGCCTTCATGAGCCGGGGAGGCCCCGCTCACTCCGGACGACGTGCTCCGCGTGGCGCCGCCGCTCGCCCGCCGGCCGCCGCCCCGGACGGGGAGCGCCTCGTCCGCCGCGGCCGAACCCGCCTGGGGTGCCGCGAGCGCCGAAGCCTCGTCCTCCGGGTGCGGACGGGCCTGCTCGGGGATGCCGTCCACGCCTTCCGCCATGCGCCGCGACCCGCTCGGGCCGACGTCGTTCCCGGCGGAGAGCTCTCGTGTGCCGCGCTCTTCGTCCCGCACCGGCCCGTCCCCGTTCGTCACGCCGGCCCGGGTCCCGCGCCGCGCTGTTTGTAGAGGCTGATGGACACGGTCTTGTCGTCGGCGACCGCGGAGGAGACCTTGCCGGCCAGGGCCGACAGAACGGTCCAGGCGAAGGTGTCCCGCGAGGGGGCGTGACCGTCCGTCGTGGGAGCCGAGACGGTCACCTCGAGCGAATCGTCGATGAGCCGGAAGACGCAGCTGAGCACCGAGCCCGGCACGGCCTGCTGCAGCAGGATCGCGCAGGCCTCGTCGACGGCGATGCGCAGGTCCTCGATCTCGTCGAGGGTGAAGTCCAAACGGGCCGCGAGACCGGCCGTGGCCGTGCGCAGCACCGACAGGTAGGCACCCGCTGCCGGAAGCCGGACTTCCACGAAGTCCTGGGTCGCGGGGTCGCCTGCGATCTGGGACACCCTCACCTCCAAGGTGGTACAAGCATTTTCGGGGGCCGAGGGTCGCCCCTCGGGGTAACGCCCTATGTGGTTCAGCGGTGACGCTATCGCGCCACCGGCTTTCCTGTCCTCGGGACCCCGACCCCAGCTGTCACTCATAGTAAACACATGAATACGCACAGTGGCTAGAGGTCTGCGGGCCCAATCGGGAAGAGCGTGCGCCGGTTTGACGTACCCAGACGTCAGACCGCCGAACCGTCCTGATCCAGAGTCACACGAGCAGGGATCCTCCGGTCAGACGAGTACATGGTCGACGAAGCACCAGCGCCAGTCCTCGCCCGGCTCGAAGGTGCGCATCACGGGATGGCCGCTCTCGCTGTGGTGCGACGTCGCGTGCCGCAGGGGCGAGGAGTCGCAGCAGCCGACGTGCCCGCACTGAAGGCACAGCCGCAGCTGCACCGGGTGCGTACCGGCGGCGAGGCACTCCAGGCATGTCGCGCTCCGGGGCTCGGGCTCGGGGTGCGGCAGCGCGTTGGCGTGCGTGCACTGTTTCATGATGGCCAGGTTACGACGGGTCCGCGCGAAGCCGCGCGGAGATCCGGGCAGGCAGGGCCGGGAAACCGTGGGGACGACGAGGGCGGGCGAGGACGATGAACGTGTTGCCGTTGCTGTTGTTGGTGGCGGGGAGCGCCACTGTGGCCGGATTGGCGCGGCGCACCCCGGTGCCCGCGCCGCTGCTGCTCGTCGCGGCGGGTCTCGTGGTCTCGTACCTGCCGGGCGTGCCCGGTTACACCCTCGATCCCGAGATCGTGCTGCCGCTGGTGCTTCCCCCGCTGCTGTACACGGCGGCCACCGACAGCTCGTATCTGGACCTGAGGGCGCAGATGCGGCCCGTGGCGCTGCTGTCCGTCGGCTACGTGCTGTTCGCGACGCTCGCGGTGGGCTGGGCGGTGTATCTGATCGTGCCGGGCATGCCGCTGACCGCCGCACTGGTGCTGGGCGCCGTGATCGCGCCGCCGGACGCGGTCGCGGCGACGGCGGTCGCGCGGCGGGTGGGGCTGCCGTCGCGGATCACCACGATCCTGCAGGGCGAGTCGCTGGTGAACGACGCCACCGCGATCACCGCGTACAAGGTGGCCCTCGCCGCCGCGGTCGGCGAGGGCGCGACCTGGGCGGACGGGACGCGGGAGTTCCTGGTGGCGGCGTTCGGAGGTGTGGCGGTCGGTCTGCTGCTGATGATGCCGATCCACTGGCTGCGCACCCATCTGAAGGAGGCGCTGCTGCAGAACACCCTCTCCTTGCTGATCCCGTTCGTCGCCTACGGCGCCGCGGAGTGGGTCCATGCGTCCGGGGTGCTCGCCGTGGTCGTCGTCGCCCTCTACCTCGGTTACCACAACTGGCAGGTCGACTTCGCGACCCGGCTCCAGGAGGAGGCGGTGTGGAAGATGGTCGCGTTCGTCCTCGAGTCGGCGGTGTTCGCGCTCATCGGACTGCAACTGCCGGTCGTGCTGAGAGGTCTCGGCGCGTACGAGGGCCTGCGCGCGGCCTGGTACGCGGTGGCCGTGTTCCTGGTGGTCGTCCTGTCGCGGTTCGTGTGGGTGTACCCGGTGACCCATGTGCCGCGCGCGCTGTTCAGACGCATCCGGGAGCGCGAGGAGGGCCAGACGTGGAAGGGGTCGTTCGTCATCGGCTGGGCCGGGATGCGGGGGGTGGTCTCGCTCGCCATCGCCTTCTCGATCCCCCGGACGATGCACGACGGCAGCGCCTTCCCCTCGCGCAATCTGATCCTCTTCCTGACCTTCACCACGGTGATCGGCACACTGGTGGTGCAGGGGCTGAGCCTGCCCCCGCTGATCCGGTGGCTGCGCCTGCCGGGGCGTGACGTGCAGGCGGAGACCCTCGCGGAGGCCAATGCCCAGGCGCAGGCCTCCCGGGCGGCCGAGACCCATCTCGAGGCCCTTCTCGACGACGAGCGCAACGCCCTGCCGCCGCCGCTCGCGGACCGGCTGCGCATGGTCCTGGAACGCCGGCGCAACGCCGTCTGGGAGCGGCTCGGTTCGGTGAACCCGGTCACCGGCGAAACACACGACGACACCTATCGCCGGCTGTCGCGTCAGATGATCGGCGCGGAGCGGGAGGTCTTCGTGCGGCTCCGCAACCACCGCTACATCGACGACGAGATGCTCCGCACGCTGCTGCGACGGCTGGACCTGGAGGAGGCGGCGGCCTACCGGGAGACCACGTGAGCCGGTGCGCCGGCCACCGCGTCTAGGCGAAGGGCCTGCCCGTGATCACGGCGGCCAGCGTCGTCCCGCGCGTGAACGCGCCCCCCTCGGCCAGAGCGACAAGTCCGTACAGCAGCTTGGCGACATAGAGACGTTCCACCGGCAGGCCGTGGCGGGTCCCGAAGTCGTCGGCAAAGGTCTCGAGTTCGGCGGGTACGCGGGCGTACCCGCCGAAATGGAAGCGGGTGTCCAGGGTCCAGGTGCCGCGGCGGGCGCCGAAGGCGCTCCTCTGCAGAGCCTCTACGTCCGCGGCCAGGAAGTCGCCCTTGAGCACCGGTATCCCCAGGGCCCGCTGGCCGGGGGCGAGACCGGCGGCCAGACCGGCCAGTGTGCCGCCGGTGCCGCAGGCGACCGCGACCACGTCGGCCCGGCCGCGCAGTTCCCCGCCGAGTGCCACGCAGCCGTGGACGGCGAGGTGGTTGCTGCCGCCCTCCGGCACCACGTAGGCGTCCTGCGCACCCGTCTCCCGCAGGATGCCCGCCAGGGTCTCCGGCTCCGCCTTGCGGCGGTACGTCGACCTGTCGACGAAGTGCAGCCGCATGCCGTCGGCCACGCACCGGGCGAGGGAGGGGTTCAGCGGGCGGTCGGCCAGTTCCTGGCCGCGGACCACCCCGATGGTGTCCGTCCCCAGCAGGCGGCCCGCGGCGGCCGTCGCCCGCAGATGGTTGGAGTAGGCGCCGCCGAAGGTGAGCAGGTCCCGGCCGGCCGCCGCCCGGAGGTTCGGAGCGAGCTTGCGCCACTTGTTGCCCACGAGATCCGGATGGATCAGGTCGTCCCGCTTCAGCAGCAGGCGGACACCGTGCCGCGCGAAGCGCTCGTCCGCGACCTCCTGGAGGGGCGACGGCAGCGACGGGCGCAGAGCCGCCGCCTCGAGCGCTTCGGGATGCGGCACATCGGGGCTGGTCACCCCGCCATTGTCGGACACCTGACGCAGGTGGCGCCGCCCGGTGTGCGCCGGCCCGGGTCACTTCAGGCGGTCGCGGATCCGGCCCCTGAGCCAGGTCATCGAAAAGCCCCTCGGGTCGACCTTGCCCGGCTGCCACTCCAGATGGCCGATCACGGAGCGTTCCGACCAGCCGTGGTGGCGGCAGATCGCCGCGGCCGCCTTCTCGATCGCGTCGAGCTGCGCCGTGGGCCAGGGGTCCTTGCCGTCGCCGAGGTTCTCGCACTCGAAGCCGTAGAAGTGGCGGTTGCCGTCGGTGTTCGCCTCGTTCGCCCGGGGCAGCGCCTTCTCGGCGACGACCGCGCGCAGTACGTCGTCGTCGCCGAGCCCGGCGTGATTGGCGCGGCCGTGGCCCACCAGGTGCACCGCACCGTCCTTGGTGATCACACCGTGGCACAGCGGTCCCGGCAGCCCGGCCCTCCCGTCGCGGCAGACGGACACGGCCCGTCCGGCGTCCGGGATCGCGGTGTGGTGGATCACGACCCCGTGGACCGGGCCCCAGGGGCCTTGGAGATTGCGGTTGTGGTGCTCCCAGTCGCCGACCTCGACGACGGTGACGCCCGCCGCCCTGAGCCGGTCGAGGAGCGTGCCCGCGGTCATGGGTGGGGCCATGGCCGCCTCCTTCGCGCTGCGTGACGGGCGCCGGACGCGTCCGCCTCGTAGTGCCGCTTGTACCGGCGGCGGCCCTGCTCGCGCCAGCCGTTCGCACGGTGTGCGAGCCGATCCGGTCAGCACCCGGCAGGACGGCGACAGGGCCGCCCGACCAGGGAGTTCGCACCCGGACCCGCACCGGCGCGGGACCTGCCGCGCAGCGGTTCCCCAGTGTGCCCAGGCCGATGATGATCCATTCCCGCTCGTTTGGGTAATGGTACGGACACGCTCCGTGCTGAAGGCTTGTTCCCGCAGATCACGGCATGATCGGGAGGGGCATTCTCTATGTCGGTAGGCGAAGAGGTCCGCGCTGAGGGCGGCAAGCCGCAGCAGAGTCTCGGCACCACGGCCGCGCGGAACCTGGCCACCACCACCAAGTCCGCACCACAGATGCAGGAGATCAGCTCACGATGGCTGCTGCGCATGCTGCCGTGGGTGGACGTGCAGGGTGGTGCGTACCGTGTGAACCGCCGTCTGGCCTACTCGGTGGGCGACGGCCGCGTGACGTTCGTGAAGACCGGCGACCAGGTCGCGGTCATCCCGGCCGAGCTGGGCGAACTGCCCGCGCTGCGCGAGTACGAGGACCTGGAGGTGCTCGGTGAACTCGCCCGGCGGTGCCAGCAGCGGAGGTTCGCGCCGGGGGACGTGCTCGCCGAGTTCGGCAGTCAGGCGGACGAGGTGTTCCTCCTCGCGCACGGCAGGGTCGAGAAGCTCGGTACGGGACCCTACGGGGACGACGCCGTGCTCGGGGTGCTCGCCGACGGCGCGTACTTCGGCGAGCAGGCACTGCTCGACCCGGACGCCATCTGGGAGTACACGGCTCGCGCGGTCACCGCCTGCACGGTGCTCGCGCTGCCACGCCGGGACGTCGAGCAGATCGCCGAGCGCACCGGATCGCTGCGCGAACACCTCCGGCAGCAGCGTTCGATCCCCGAGCAGCGCACCAACAAGTACGGCGAGAAGGAGATCGACCTCGCCGCGGGCCACAGCGGCGAACCGGACATCCCGCACACCTTCGTCGACTACGAGGCCGCACCCCGCGAGTACGAACTGAGCATCGCCCAGACCGTCCTGCGCATCCACACCCGCGTGGCGGACCTCTACAACCAGCCCATGAACCAGACCGAGCACCAGTTGCGGCTCACGGTCGAGGCGCTCAAGGAGCGCCAGGAGCACGAGCTGATCAACAACCGCGACTTCGGTCTGCTCCACAACTGCGAGTACGACCAGCGGCTGCAGCCGCACGACGGCGTGCCGAGCCCCGACGACCTGGACGAGCTGCTCAGCAGGCGGCGCGGCACCAAGCTGCTCCTCGCCCACCCGCGTGCGATCTCCGCGTTCGGCAGGGAGCTCAACAAGCGGGGGCTCGTGCCCGAGACCGTCGACCTCGGGGGCAACCGCATCCCCACCTGGCGGGGAGTACCGATCTTCCCGTGCAACAAGATCCCGGTGAGCGACGCCCGTACGACCTCGATCATCGCCATGCGCACCGGTGAGGAGGACCAAGGAGTGGTCGGCCTCAGGCAGTCGGGAATCCCCGACGAGATCGAGCCGAGCCTGTCGGTGCGTTTCATGGGCATCAACGAGCAGGCGATCATCAGCTATCTGGTGACGGGCTACTACTCGGCCGCCGTTCTCGTACCCGACGCCCTGGGCGTCCTGGAGAACGTCGAGATCGGCCGCTGGAGGTGACGCCACCCACACCCGGCAGTCCGTGTTCCCGCCCGTCGGGGCGGGTACACCCTCGGGGTACCACCGGCCGGGCGGCAGCGGAGGCGTCACGTCCGCAGACACTACGAGGCGGTTCCATGGCTGAGGTCCTGACGGGGGAGGTTCCATGGGCGAGTTCCTGACGGAACCGAAGCAGACCCCGACCCTCGGACGGCGCGGCCCGGCGGGACCGCCGGGCACGTCCCGCCCGGTCCCGCGCCAGGCGGCACCGTCCGAGGGGCACGAGGCCGCGGCGATCCTGGAGCGCGCACGCGACGTGGTCGACCCGGAGGTGCGCCGGGCCGTCGACTCGCTGCCCGGTGCGATGCGCCGCATCGCGCGCTACCACTTCGGCTGGGAGCACGCGGACGGCACACCTGCCAACGGCAATGCGGGCAAGGCGATACGGCCCGCGCTCGTGCTCACCGCGGTCCGCGCCCTCGGCGGTCGTGAGGCCGTGGCCGTGGGGGCCGCCGCAGCCGTCGAACTCGTCCACAACTTCACGCTGCTGCACGACGACGTGATGGACAGGGACGCCACCCGCAGACACCGCCCCACCGTCTGGACGGTGTTCGGCGACGCCGACGCCATTTTGGCCGGGGACGCGCTGCAGGCGCTGGCCCTGCGGGTGCTGGCCGAGGACCGGCATCCCGCGGCGGCGGCCGCGGCCGCCCGGCTCGCGGCCTGTGTGGTGGAGCTGTGCGCGGGCCAGCACGCCGACACGGCCATGGAGCGCAGCGACCCCGACGAGGTCACCCTCGACGAGGTGCTCGACATGGCCGAGGCGAAGACGGGCGCCCTGCTCGGCTGCGCGTGCGCGGTCGGCGCGCTGTACGCCGGGGCGGACGACGAGGACGTCGAGGCGCTGGACGCCTTCGGCCGGGAGGCGGGGCTCGCCTTCCAGCTCATCGACGACGTGATCGGGATCTGGGGCGACCCGGGCCGCACCGGCAAGCCGGCCGGGGCGGACCTCATGGCCCGCAAGAAATCGCTGCCCGTGGTCGCCGCGCTCGCCTCCGGCACCCCGGCGGCGGCCGACCTGGCCGAGCTGTACCGGGGGCCTTACCGGGAGGGGGAGTTGGAGCGCACGGTCCTCGCCGTCGAGCAGGCGGGCGGCCGTGACTGGGCGCAGCAGCAGGCGGCCGACCGGATGGGCCGGGCGATGCACGAGCTGTCCCGTGCGGTTCCCGATCCCGAGGCCGCGGGCGGTCTGCTGGCACTGGCCGAGTTCGTGACCCGGCGCAGCACCTGACCACCGGCCGCAGGACCCCGGAGCCCTGGTGCCGCGCGGCTCCTGACCCCGCGCGGCACCGGTGGCTCCGGACGGGACGGGCCCCGCACATCCCCAAGTTGTGCGGGGCCCGGGCCTCTTTCCCGGAGCTCCTCCCCGTCGTCGGCGTGCCCCTCGACGGTGCCGCCCCGCGGCGCTCGATATCCTCAACTCCCGTAAGCTCACCGCTGGTTGATACAAGGGGCAGGCAGATGGGTGTGGCGATCCGGGCGGCGGGCCAGGACGACAGGGAACTGGTCGTCCGGCTGCTGGACGAGGCGTTCCGGGACGATCCGGTCAGCAGCTGGGTCTTTCCGGACGAGGAGCACCGGCGTACGACGCACCACAGGCTGATGGCCGCGTTCACCGACATCGTGCTCGCCGAGGGGCACATCGACGTGACCGAGGACGGCACGGCGTGCGCGCTGTGGCTGTCCGTGCCCGCCGGTGACCACTCCGGCGAGGAGGACGGGGACGACGCCGTGCGGTTGCGCGAGGCGGTCGACCCGGAGAACGAGCGGGTCGAACTCATAGCGCGGCTCATGGCCGAGTCGCACCCCGCGGACCGCGGCCACGAGTACCTGTGGATGATCGGCGTGGCACCGGGGAGCCAGGGCGAGGGCCTGGGCACCGAGCTCATCCGGCACGTCCTCGACCGCTGCGACCGCGACGGACTGCCGGCCTATCTGGAGGCGAGCAGCGTTCGCAGCACCAGGCTGTACGAACGGCTCGGGTTCGCCTTCGAGGGGCCCACCCTGGACCTTCCGGACGGCCTCCGGATGTGGCCGATGTGGCGCGATCCGCGCTGATCCCGAGCGCGGGGAGCACAGGCGCGGTGGCGGCCCTACCCTGAGGGCATGGGCAGCGAGGACAAGGTCTGCCCCGCGTGCGGGCAGCACGTCGCCACGGTGGTACGGCGGCACAAGACGCTCGGCGCGTTCGTCCCCGTCTGGCGCCCCGGTCCCTGCCGGAACCCGCAGTGCGCGGCGTACGTGCCGCCTCGGGCCGACGCGCCGTACCGGGCGTCGCCTAGGGTCGGCGCCATGCACGAACCACTTCTGCACCTCACCGAGCGCTCCTTGTGGGAGGCCGCCCGCGCGAGCGGCAGCTACGAGATGTCGACCCGCGGCCGCACCCTCCAGGAGGAGGGGTTCATCCACTGCTCACTGCGCCACCAGGTCCCGCAGGTGGCGCACCGGCTCTACGGGGAGCACGCCGCGTCCGGCGAACTGGTCCTTCTCGTCATCGATCCGCAGCGTCTGACCGCCCCCGTGCGCTACGAGTCGATGCGGCCCGGCGGCGAGGAGTTCCCGCATGTGTACGGGCCGATACCGGTGTCCGCCGTGGTGGACGTGGAGGCCTGGGGCAACGGGGAGACGAGGGAGGCCTGAGCGCGGCCGGGGGCGGCGCGCGGTGCGGCCGCCGGGCGATCGGGGCGCGGAAAGTCCCGGGGCGTCAGGCCGGAGCGGCGCCCGCGGCGACGGCCGGCGCCGCACTCGGGCGGCTGCGGCGGGGACGCGTCAGCCCCTTGGCCACACAGGGCGGTATCGCCGCGAGCTGCTCGTGCGACCGCGACCGGTAGGCGCTGGGCGACTCGCCCACCAGCTCCGTGAACCGCGTGCTGAACGATCCCAGCGAGGTGCATCCCACGGCGAGGCACACCTCCGTGACGGTCAGATCGCCGCGCCGCAGCAGCGCTTTGGCGCGCTCGATGCGCCGGGTCATGAGATAGCTGTACGGGGTCTCCCCGTAGGCCGCGCGGAAGCTGCGCTGGAAGTGCCCCGGTGACATCAGCGCGGTGCGCGCGAGCGCGGGCACGTCCAGCGGTTGCGCGTACTCACGGTCCATCCGGTCGCGCGCCCGTCGCAGCCGGACCAGGTCGTCGATGTCCACTGCCTCAGCATGGCACGCGGCACTGACAACCGGGCTCCGCAGGCACCGGCACCGGACGCGCCAGGAGCCAGGCAAGATCCACCGGGGAGCTTCATGTCGACGGCCGCGAACTGCCCCGTGACCCCGCTCTGCGCCCGGACCGGGCCCGCCGGGGACGACGTGCTCGCCGTAGGCCTTCCGCACTCCGGTCGCGGTGATCGCGTGGGGTGTCGCGGCCGTGGAGCAGAGCGTGCGGGCGGCCGCCTTCGGCGTGGTTTCACGGCGGTTCCGCGGGCCGGAAACGGCCGTTCCATGAGGAAACCGGGGGCGTACGGGTTCCCGGCCCTGGGACGATGCGGCCATGGATCCGCACCCTGCGCACATGCTCACGGCGGCCGTCGAGGGGGCGCGCCGCCTGGTCCTGGAACGCCGGCCGCAGGCCGTCGCCGCCGTGCTCGGTGGCTCGACGGCCGGCGGCCGGGCGAGTGCGACGAGCGACCTCGACATCGCCGTGCTGCTCGCGGACGGGGACGTCTCACACCGCGAGACACTCCGCCACGAGGGGCGCCTCGCGGAGGTGTTCGCCCACACGCGCGCGGGCCTCGCGGAGATCTTCGCGGCGGACCGGGCGAGCCGCCGGGGGACGATGCAGTTCGTCTACGCGGAGTCCGTCCTGCTGCACGATCCGCACGGCCACGCCGCTGCACTGCGGGCCGAGGCGTGTGCCCAGCTGGCAGCGGGGCCCGATCCGCTGACCGCGGAGGAACGCGACGACGCGCGCTACCGGCTCACCGACCTGCTGGACGATCTGGCCGATCTCGACAACCGCCACGAGCAACTGGCCGTCGCCGAGCAGGTGCTGAGCTCTGCGGCCGGACTGCTTGCGGACCGTCGCCGCGCCTGGAGGGGCGGCGGGAAGTGGCTCCCGCGCCGTCTGACGGCCGCCGATCCCGTGCTCGGCCGTGCCCTGGTCGAGGCCCGGCTCACCGTCGCCGAACACGCGGACCCGGCCCCCCTGGCGGAGGCGGCGTTCGAGGTCCTCGCTCTGGTGGGCGGGCCCTTGCGGGAGGGGTACCACCGGACGTGGCACGGCGGGGAGAAGCGGGACTGAGCCCGGCCCGGCGAGAACGCGAAAGGCCCGGCCGACGAATCGGCCGGGCCCTCGAACGCACCGCGGACCTGCGAGGGTGCACCGCCCGCCGGTCTTCGGTCAGAAGGACCGGTGATCAGGCCTTCTTGGTCTCCCAGAAGATCTTGTCGATCTGGGCGATGTAGTCCAGCGCCTTCTGGCCGGTCGCCGGGTCCTTCGACGCCTTGGCGGCCGAGAGGGCCTTCAGGGTGTCGTTGACCAGCTGGTGCAGCTCCGGGTACTTCTCGAAGTGCGGGGCCTTGAAGTAGTCGCTCCACAGCACCGAGACGTGGTGCTTGGCGAGCTCGGCGCGCTGCTCCTTGATGACGGTGGCGCGAGCCTGGAAGTGCGGGTCGTCGTTGGCGGCCATTTTCTCCTGTACGGCCTTCACCGACTCCGCCTCGATGCGAGCCTGGGCCGGGTCGTAGACGCCACAGGGCAGGTCGCAGTGGGCGCTGACCTTGACCTTGGGGGCAAACAGGCGGGAGAGCATGAAGCTGTCCTTCCTCGTGATCGTCTTCTCAGGTGGGACATTACTCCGTAGGGGACGGGTTTTCGCGAGTGCCCCCGTGGGCTTACGTCAAAAGTCCGGGGTCAGACTGGGACTGGTGGAGGATCGGACCGGGGAGGTGCCGGTGATGCCGGAGCTGTCGCAGGAGATCGAACGCACGAGGACCTTGCTGCCGTTCGGGGTGGCCGAGGTGACGGGACCGTCCATGGTGCCCACGCTGCATCACGGGGACCGGCTCCTCGTCCAGTACGGAGCACGTGTCCGGCCAGGTGACGTGATCGTCCTGCGGCACCCCTTCCAGCAGGACCTGTTGGTCGTCAAGCGCGCCGCGCAGCTTCGCGAGGGCGGCTGGTGGGTGCTCGGGGACAATCCGTACGCGGGCGGGGACAGCACCGACTACGGCGCCGTTCCCGAGGAGCTCGTCCTCGGGAGGGTGCGGCTGCGGTACCGGCCGCTCAAGGCGGGTCAGCGCTCGCCCTTCGCGCTGGCGCGCTGGGCGCTCTCCGCGGCCCGGCCGGTGCTCTCGGACCGGTCGGCCTCCAGGCGCTTCCGGGCGCGGTAGGCGGCCACGTTCGCGCGCGTGGCACAGCGGTCCGAGCAGTACCGCCGGGAGCGGTTCGTCGAGGTGTCGAGGTACGCGTTGCGGCAGGGGGCCGCCTCGCACAGGCCCAGGCGGTCCACGCCGTACGCGGTGAGGTGGAAGGCGAGCCCCATCGCGGCGATCGCCGCATAGCCCGCGGTGGCGTTCGACGGGTGGTCCGCCAGGTGCATGTGCCACAGCGGGCGGCCGTCGTCGTCCCGGTAGTCGTGCCCGGAGATCTGCGGGCTCACCGGGAACTCCAGGAGCAGCGAGTTCAGCAGGTCCACCGCGAGTGTCTCGTCGCCGGAGTCCGCCGCCTCGAAGACCGCGCGGAGCCGGGCCCTGACCGAGCGGAACCGGGTCACGTCCGCGTCGGTGGCGCGGCGGGCCGCCGACTGGTTGACCCCGAAGAGGTCGCGAACGGCATCCACCGAGGTGAGCGCGTCCTTGCCCCGGGCCGGCTCCTCGCTGTTCACGAGACGTACGGCGTAGTCCGAGTAATAGGCCAGTTCCACTTGTAGTCCTTACGGAGGCGCTCTATGGTCGTGGGGCGGTCGGGTAACAGATGATCGTGTTTCCAGGGTATTACGTGGCGGACGTGGTGGAGGGCGACGATGGCGGACACGGGGACGACGGCGACCGACTGGCAGGCCTGGCAGCAGAGCTGGGACCGCCAGCAGGAGTGGTACATGCCCGACCGTGAGGAGCGCTTCCGGATCATGCTCGACATGGTGGAGGCGTTCGTCGGCACCGAGCCCCGCGTGCTCGACCTCGCGTGCGGCACGGGCACCATCACCGCCCGGCTGCTCGCCCGGTTCCCCGGGGCCACCAGCACCGGCGTCGACCTCGACCCCGCGTTGCTCGCCATCGCCCGCGGCACCTTCGAGGGAGACGGCCGCGTCACCTTCGTCGAGGCCGACCTCAAGGACCCCGCCTGGCCCGCGCTGCTGCCGTACGGCGCGTACGACGCGGTCCTCACCGCCACGGCCCTCCACTGGCTGCGCACCGGCCCCCTCGAGACCCTCTACGGTCGGGTGGCGGAACTCGTCCGCTACGGCGGTGTCTTCATGAACGCCGACCACATGATCGACGACACCACCCCCCGTATCAACGCGGCGGAGCGGACCCAGCGGCACGCCCGCATGGACCGGGCCATGCGGGAGGGGGCCCTCGACTGGGCGGAGTGGTGGCAACTGGCAGCGAAGGACCCCGCCCTGGCCGCGCCGACCGCGCGCCGCTTCGAGATCTACGGTGCCCACGCCGACGGAGAGACGCCATCCGCCGCCTGGCACGCGCGCGTGCTGCGCGAGAAGGGGTTCGCCGAGGCCCGCCCGGTGTGGCGCTCGCCGTCGGACACCCTGCTGCTCGCGCTGAAGTAGGCCCGGCGTTGCTCGCGCGGAGGCAGGCGCAGGGCGGGCGACTCGGCGGCGAGAGCGTGCAGTTCCCCGACCGCCGAGGGACCCGGTCCCGTCGGTCCCCGCCGCGCAACACGAGTGGGCCCCACGTCCCGACGGACGTGGGGCCCATTGCCGTTGCTCTACAGGACCTTCGACAGGAAGGACTTGGTCCGGTCGTGCTGCGGGTTCGTCAGCACCTCGCGGGGATGGCCCGCCTCGACCACCACACCGTCGTCCATGAAGACCAGCGAGTCGCCCACCTCGCGGGCGAAGCCCATCTCGTGCGTGACGACGATCATCGTCATCCCGTCCTCGGCGAGGTCCCGCATCACATCGAGCACCTCGCCGACGAGCTCCGGGTCGAGGGCCGAGGTCGGCTCGTCGAAGAGCATCAGCTTCGGCTCCATCGCCAGCGCGCGGGCGATGGCGACGCGCTGCTGCTGGCCGCCGGAGAGCTGGGCGGGGTAGTGCCCCTTCCGGTCCCCGAGGCCCACCCGGTCCAGCAGCCGTTCCGCGCGCTCCCGCGCCACGGCCTTGGCCTCGCGCCTGACCTGGACCGGCGCTTCCATCACGTTCTCCAGCGCCGTCATGTGCGGGAACAGGTTGAAGCGCTGGAACACCATGCCGATGTTCCGCCGCTGGGCCGCGACCTCGCTCTCCTTGAGCTCGTAGAGCTTGTCGCCCCGCTGCCGGTAGCCGACCAGTTCATTGTCGACGTACAGCCGGCCCGCGCTGATCTTCTCCAGGTGGTTGATGCACCGCAGGAAAGTGGACTTGCCGGAGCCGGACGGGCCGATCAGGCAGAACACCTCACGCGGGTTCACCTCCAGGTCGATGCCCTTGAGGATGTGCGCAAGACCGAAGGACTTGTGCACCCCCTCGGCCCTGACCATCGGGTGGCCGCTCGTGCCCGGGGCGATGTCCTTGCCGAGACTGCTCATCGGGCCACCTCCGGGCGGCGGAACGAACCGAACAGGCGGAGGTTCTTCCGCAGGCGCTGGAGCGGTGTCGGCGGCAGGTTGCGCGACGAACCGCGGGCGTATCGGCGTTCGATGTAGTACTGGGCGATGCTGAAGACCGTGGTGAGGATCAGGTACCAGATCGAGGCCACGAAGAACATCTCCACGACCGCGAGCGAGGTACTGGAGATGTCCTGCGCCCGCTTGATGAGTTCGTTGAACTGGACCGCGTAGGCCAGCGACGATGTCTTCAGCATGTTGATGAACTCGTTGCCCGTCGGCGGCACGATCACCCGCATGGCCTGCGGGAGGACCACACGCCGCAGCGTCCTGCCCTGGGTCATGCCCAGAGCGTGCGACGCCTCCGTCTGCCCCTCGTCGACCGACTGGATGCCGGCCCGGACGATCTCGGACATATAAGCGGCCTCGTTCAGGCCGAGGCCCAGCAGGGCCGCCAGGAACGGGGTCATCACCTGGTTCATCTCGTCCTTGTAGAACCCCAGGTTGAGGATGGGGAACACGAGCGAGATGTTGTACCAGAGCAGCAGCTGGACCAGGACCGGAGTGCCGCGGAAGAACCACACGTAGAACCAGGCCACGGTACTGGTGACCGGGTTCGACGACATCCGCATCACCGCGAGGACCACGCCCAGGACGAGACCCAGCACCATGGCGAGCACGGAGATGTACAGCGTGTGCCACACGCCGGACAGGATCGTGCCGTCGGTGAGGTAGTCCGGGATCACGCCATAGTTGATCTTGGCGTTGGAGAAGGCCATCCCGATCAGTACCAGGATGGCGATGACCGCCGCACCCGCCACCCAGCGCCCGTAGTGGCGCACCGGAATGGCCTTGATCTGCTCCGGCGGCACCGTCGGCGCCGGAGTCTTGTCGACAGTGTCAGTCACGGTGACTGCCCTTCAGTGTTGCGTGACGCTCAGGAGCCGCCGTTGATCTTTGCCTCGGTCACCGCACCGTCCGTGACGTTCCACTTCTCGAGGATCTTCTGGTACTCGCCGTCCTTGATGATCGCGGCCATGGCCGCCTGGAGCGCGTCGCGCAGCTGGGTGTTCTCCTTGCTGACGCCGATGCCGTAGGGGCCGGCCTCGATCTGCTCGCCGACAACCTCGAAGTCGTTGCCGCCGCCGGAGGTCTTCGCGTTGTACGCCGCGACGGGGAAGTCGTTCAGGTCGGCGACGGACGCACCCTGCTTGAGGCGGAGCAGCGCCTCGGGGTCGGTGTCGAAGGTCTGGAGCTTGATGGCCGGCTTGCCGTCCTTCGTACACTTCGTGCTCTGCGCCTTGGCGATGCCCTCCGACGTGGTGCCCTGCTGGAGGGCCACGACCTTGCCGCACAGGTCGTCGAGGGACTTGATGCCCTTCGGGTTGCCCTTCTGGACCAGGATCGAGGTGCCCGCGGTGAAGTAGTCGACGAAGTCGATGCCGTTGCCGACCTTCTTGCCGGTGTCCGAGTCGATGCCGTTCTGGCGGTCCTTGGTGTCGTTCATCGCGGACATCACCACGTTGAACCGCTTGGCCTGCAGGCCCACGATGAGCTGGGCGAACTTGCCGTTCTGGAACTCGAACTTCACGCCCAGCTGCTTGCCGAGCGCGTCCGCGACGTCGGGGTCGATACCGACGGCCTTGCCGCCCTCCATGTACTCGACCGGCGGATACGCGATGTCGGAGCCCACCTTGATGACGCCGGCGTCCTTGATGTCCTTCGGGAGCTTGGCCGCGAGCGGCGCCGAGGACGTGCCCGTGCTGGAGCTGCTGTCGCTCTTCTTGTCCGTCTGGTCACCGCAGCCGGCGACCAGCAGGGTGCCCGCGACCGCGAGGGCGCCGACCGCGGCTATCCGCGAGCGCGTGGCGGTCGTACGACGGGTCGAGCTTGCGGTCATGGTGGCTTCCTCCGGCGAGATGGGTTGTGCCGATGGGTCGACGAGAACACACACCTTTGGGTGTCGCGACCTCGCGTGATTGAGGCATCTTGCCATTCGGTCTCGCGTATTCAGGCGACTCGCCATGTCAAAATCGGATAACGGGTGAACCCCCGACCGTCCGGAACGGCCGATCACGGCCGGACCTCGTCCGGGAATCCCTCCTTCCGGCCGGAAGATCTTCGGCGCGACCCGGGTTGCGGTTGATCGCACCTCTGCGTGTGCGATCTTGAGGAGGCGTTTTATGAACTTGTCCACAAATTCCGGCATGAGTCATCTCACCGGCGTGTGACCTTGGTGGTACGGACTCGTCCGGGACACCGTGCGTCCGGTAAGAAGGTTCCCTACACCCCTCATCCGGGGCTCAGGGCGCGTGTGCGGCGCGCCCGTCGCGTGTGTACCTGTACGCATCAGTCCACCTGGGTCGCACGCGGTCCCGCCCACCCCTCAATCAGGAGTGGTCACCCTCACACCATGAACATCTAAGGGGTACGACACAGTGGCAGCGGAGATCGTCAATTCGCGCAGCGACGGCAATACGGACCAGGACGGCGGGGCCGAGCCCCACGATTCGTTCGATCCGGCTTTCGCGCTGCACCGCGGGGGCAAGATGGCCGTGCAGGCCACCGTCCCGGTCCGCGACAAGGACGACCTGTCCCTCGCGTACACGCCCGGCGTGGCCCGGGTGTGCACCGCCATCGCGGAGCAGCCGGAGCTGGTCCACGACTACACATGGAAGTCGTCCGTCGTCGCCGTGGTGACCGACGGCACGGCGGTCCTCGGCCTCGGCGACATCGGCCCCGAGGCCTCCCTCCCCGTGATGGAGGGCAAGGCGATCCTGTTCAAGCAGTTCGGCGGTGTGGACGCGGTCCCGATCGCCCTCGACTGCACGGGCGTGGACGAGATCGTCGAGACCGTGGCGCGGCTGGCGCCCTCCTTCGGGGGCGTGAACCTGGAGGACATCTCGGCGCCGCGCTGCTTCGAGATCGAGCGCAAGCTCCAGGAGCGGCTGGACATCCCGGTCTTCCACGACGACCAGCACGGCACGGCCGTGGTGACGCTCGCGGCCCTGCGGAACGCGGCGAAGCTGACCGGGCGCTCCGTAGGCGAGCTGCGCGCCGTCATCTCGGGCGCGGGCGCGGCCGGTGTGGCCATCGCGAAGATGCTGATCGAGGCGGGGATCGGGGATGTGGCGGTCGCCGACCGCAAGGGCGTGGTGTCCCCGGACCGGGACGATCTGACCCCGGTCAAGCGGGAGCTCGCCGGATTCACGAACAAGGCCGGACTGACCGGTTCGCTGGAGCGGGCCCTCGAGGGCGCCGACGTCTTCATCGGCGTCTCCGGCGGCACGGTCCCGGAGGAGGCCGTGGCCTCGATGGCCGAGGGTGCCTTCGTGTTCGCGATGGCCAACCCGAACCCCGAGGTGCACCCGGACGTGGCGCACAAGTACGCGTCCGTCGTGGCGACGGGGCGGTCCGACTTCCCGAACCAGATCAACAACGTGCTGGCGTTCCCCGGCATCTTCGCCGGAGCCCTCCAGGTGCGGGCGTCCCGCATCACGGAGGGGATGAAGATCGCCGCGGCCGAGGCGCTGGCGGCGGTCGTCGGTGACGACGTGAGGGCCGACTATGTGATCCCGTCGCCCTTCGACGAGCGCGTGGCCCCGGCGGTGACGGCGGCGGTCGCGGCCGCGGCGCGGGCCGAGGGAGTCGCGCGCCGATAGCTCCACGGGGTGGGCGGGTGCACCAGGACCCGCCCACCCCGTGGACACGGTCCTCCGGGCCGGCCGCACTGCGGGCCGCTTCCGGCACCCGCCGAGCGGGACACGCGTCACAGCGAGCCCCGGTTCCGTAGGCCCATCCCGGAGCCTATCGTCAAGGTCATGTTCGCTGCCTACGCCGCCCGCATCGACCGCGACCACCCCCTCACGGGCCTCGAGTTGGGGGAGCGCCCGGCCCCCGGGCGCACGCCCGGCTGGACGACCGTGAACGTCAAGGCCGCCTCCCTCAACCACCACGACCTCTGGTCCCTGCGGGGCGTCGGCCTCTCCGAGGACAAGCTCCCGATGATCCTCGGCTGCGACGCGGCCGGTGTGGACGAGAACGGCAACGAGGTCGTCCTGCACTCCGTCATCGGCCAGACGGGCCACGGTGTCGGCCCGGACGAGCCCCGCTCGATCCTCACCGAGCGCTACCAGGGCACCTTCGCCGAGCAGGTCTCCGTCCCCACGTGGAACCTGCTGCCGAAGCCCAGGGAGCTCTCCTTCGAGGAGGCCGCCTGCCTGCCCACCGCGTGGCTGACGGCGTACCGCATGCTGTTCACCAACGCGGGGGTCCGCCCCGGCGACTCCGTCCTCGTCCAGGGTGCGGGCGGGGGAGTCGCCACCGCGGCGATCGTGCTGGGCAAGGCGGCCGGTCTGCGGATGTTCGCCACCAGCCGTGACGAGGCCAAGCGCAAGCGGGCTCTGGAACTGGGCGCCGTGGAGGCGCTGGAGTCCGGGGCGCGGCTGCCGCAGCGGGTGGACGCCGTCATCGAGACCGTCGGCGCCGCCACCTGGTCCCACTCCGTCAAGTCCCTGCGTCCCGGGGGCACCGTCGTCATCTCGGGTGCCACCAGCGGTGACCGCCCCTCCCACGCGGAACTCACCCGCATCTTCTTCCTGGAGCTGAAGGTCGTCGGCTCCACCATGGGCTCCAAGGACGAACTGGAGGACCTGCTCTCCTTCTGCGCCGCCACCGGGGTGCGCCCCGTCATCGACGAGGTGCTTCCCCTGGACCGGGCCCGTGAGGGCTTCGAACGGCTGGAGTCCGGCAACCAGTTCGGAAAGATCGTGCTGACCGCGAACTGACCGACACCCACCCTTCCGTCCGCGGCGGGCCCGGAATCTTCCGGGCCCGCCGTTCGTGTGTGCGCCCCGCGACGAGGCCACACCACCCCGCATGTCAACCGGGGTTGACATGCGGGGTGGTGTCAATCTAAGTTGACATCATGACCGAAGCAACGGATCTCGCCGAGCGCGCGGGTGACCGCGATCCGCGGATCGGACTGCGGGCC
Source organism: Streptomyces sp. HUAS TT11 (assembly GCF_051553595.1). Taxonomy (NCBI): domain Bacteria; kingdom Bacillati; phylum Actinomycetota; class Actinomycetes; order Kitasatosporales; family Streptomycetaceae; genus Streptomyces; species Streptomyces sp. HUAS TT11. The sequence goes on along the minus strand of NZ_CP196184.1, from coordinate 3,347,240 downwards.
GTGTCCGCGCTGCGCAGGCTGCTCGAGCAGTTGGAGGCGGTGCAGGTGCGCAGCGCGCGCAACCAGGGGTGGTCGTGGCAGGAGATCGCCGCGGAACTCGGAGTCAGCAGGCAGGCCGTGCACAAGAAGTACGGGAGGCAGTGATGTTCGAGCGGTTCACCAAGGATGCTCGTGCGGTGGTGATCGGGGCGATCGAGCACGCTGAACGGGCGGGTGAGGAACGGGTCGACGAGCCGCATGTGCTGCTCGCCCTTCTCGATCGCGAGGGCAGCCGGGCCGCGTTCGCCCTGGCCGCACTCGGGCTCACCGGGCGGCGCGACGCAGTGGTACGGGACCTTGCCGAGGCGCGCCGTCGTGGCGGACTGTCCCGCGCCGACACGGACGCCCTCGCCGGGCTGGGCGTCGACGTGGCGGAGATCGTCTCCCGGATCGAGGAGGCGCACGGTGAGGGCGTGCTGGCGGCGGGGCGCCAGGGTGGCGGCCGGCGGTCCGGGCGGCGTCCGTTCACCCGCGGTGCCAAGGATCTGCTGACCATGTCTCTGCGCACCGCCCTCGCCCACGACGACCGGCACATCGGCGACGAGCATCTGCTCCTCGCCCTCACCGCTCGCCCCGGCGTCCCCGCCGAGGTCCTCGCCGACCACGGGGTGACGCATGAGTCCGTCGAGCGCGTGCTGTGGGGGAGGGGGGAGACCAAGGCCGGGTGAGCCCCTTGACGTCAGCGCCCGCCCCGTGGAGTCGTAGCGGGACGGGTGACCCGGTCGGCGCGGCCGGATCGCCGCGCCGACCGCCGTCAGCTCTTCCGTGACCGCAGCGTCGCCCCTATATGGGCCGCGGCCGTCGACAGATGGTGGCGCGCGTCGCGGAGCTGTTCCTCCGTCACTCCGTTGTCGCGGGCCGCGTCACGGATGTCGTCGCGGAAGCGGTCCAGCAGGCGGTCGAGGGCGCGGGCCGGATCGCCCGTGAAGTCCTCGTGCGCCCAGGAGGGTTCGTAGGTGCCGGGGAAGTCCTCGGGGGTCTTGGAGTACTCCGGCCGGCTCGCTGTCTTCGGCGCGTCCGCTGTCCCACCCGGGCGTCCGAATCCGTACTCCTTGCCGAACTCGCCGAACTCCTTGGCCAGTTCGGTCAGTCCTTCCCGGACGCCGGTCGGCCAGTCGCCGCGCGTGAAGTGGTCCTGCACCTGCTCCTGGACCCGGCGGGCGATGCGCTGCACTTCCTCCTGGGCCTGGGCGCGCGCCCGCTCCTGTGCCTCCTTGGCCTGGCGGCGGGCCTGCTGGGCGTCCTCGCGGGCCCGCCGGCTCTCGTCCTTGGCGCGCCGGGCCTGTTCCTTCCACTCCTGCTTGACGCGGCGCATCTCCTCCTTGGCGACGCGCCATGCCTCCGTCTCGGACGGGCTGCCGTCCTGGTGTGCCCCCGTGTGCTCCTTGGTCCCCCGCCGGGCCTCGGAGACCGCGGCCCGCATTTCGCGGCGCAGATCGCCCGCCGCCCCCCGCACGTCGGCGCGGATCTCGGCCGCCAGCTCCGCGACCGACTCGCGGATCTCCAGCTCCAGGTCGGCCAGTTCATCGCTGCGGTCGGCCAGTTCGGCGCGGCCCGCGTCCGTGATGGCGTACACCTTTCGGCCGCCTTCGGTGGTGTGCGTGACCAGGCCCTCGGCCTCCAGTTTGGCCAGCCGCGGATAGACGGTGCCGGCGGAGGGTGCGTAGAGCCCCTGGAAGCGCTCCTCCAGCAGCCTTATCACCTCGTATCCGTGGCGCGGGGCCTCGTCGAGGAGCTTCAGCAGGTAGAGGCGCAGTCGTCCATGGGCGAAGACGGGAGGCATGTCAGAGCCCCTTCTGCTCGGTCGGTGCGCCGGTCGTGCCCTGGGGGGAGCGATCGGACGGGGCGGCGGTGTCGCTGCCGGCGGACGCGCCCCGTGGGCCGGGGGCGTCCCATGGTCCGTCCGTCGAGGGCGGGCGGCGGAGCAGGGCGATGGAGCCGGAGACCGTGGTCGCCTTCAGGCGGCCGCTTCCCCCGCCGAGACGGCCCGTGATCTTCTTGGCGCCCCACTGACCGGTCACGCGCAGGTCCTCGAAGGCGTTGGAGACCGTGCCGCTCGCGGTGTTCGCCTCGACCTCGGCGTCCGCCGGGTGGGGGAGCCGGACGGCGATCTCACCCGAGACATTCGTCAGACGGGCGTCGGTGGGGCCGCTCGTGGGGTCGAGGTCCAGGATGATCGAGCCGCTCACGGAGTCGGCCTTGACGAGCGGGCAGGCACCCTCGATGACGGTCAGGTCGCCGGAGACCGAGTTCAGCCGCAGCTCCCCGGCGACCCCCTGGGCCTCCACGCTTCCCGACACCGTCGAGGCCCGGACCGCTCCGGACATGCCGACGAGTGTCGTGTCGCCCGTGACTCCCTTGACGTCCGTGCCGCCGTCGACGCCCGAGACCATGGCGTTGGCCCCGACGACGCCCACCTCCACGCGGGTGGACGCCGGAACGGTCAGGGAGACCACCGCGCTGCGGCGCCAGCCCTTGGAGTCCAGCCACTTGAGGAAGCCCTTCCAGGGAAGGTCGTCGTACGCCACGGTGAGGGCGCCGTCCTTGTGCGTCACCGTCAGCGGGGGGCCCTCGATCTCCGAGACCTCCAGGCGGGCGGAACCTTCGTCGGTGCCCACCACGTTCACCGTTCCGTTGACGATGCGCACATGGAGTGCCGTCACGGGGGCGTCGAAGGTGAGCTTCCTCGGCTCTGCGACGGACCACTCGGACATGGTGCAGACCTCCTCGGCCGTGCGGGCACGGCGCACGCGGCGAACGACACGCCATATCGCGTCTTGTGTCATTCACGATATATCGCGGACCGGGAAAGTCAAGACACCCGTTCTGGGGAATCCCTGGGGGAAACCGGCGAAACGGCCCGACTCGGGCGCGTGTTCAGGCGGTGCTCCCGTCCCGTGCGGGGGCACACCTCCGACGGCGGGTCCTCCTCCGGGGGCGGGCGCACCTCCACGGACGGCACGTATCCAAGGGCGGGCACGCCTTCAAGGGCGGCACCCACCCGAGGACGGGCACTCCCATCCACCGGGGCAGGGCCGAGCTCCACCGAGGCATGACCGAACTCCACCGGACACGTCCGCGCGGGAACGGGACACGTCCGCGCGGGAACGGGGCGAGGGCGGCGCGGGAGCGGCCGATGAGCAGAGGCCCGTGGCCGACGGGCCTCTGCTCATCGAGGTCTGGGCGGCGCGAGCCCGCGACGGCGCGTCCGGCGGCGGTGAGTCCGGCGACAGCGAGCCGGAGACCCGCGTGACGCCGGCGATCGGCGAGGTCGTCGCGCAGGAAGGCGCGGGCGACGCGCCGCCCGGATCCGGACGGCGGGCCCCCGAGCGGGCCGGGCGCGGGACGGGCCGTCCTCGGAGCGGGGCGGCCGGCGGACGGGTCGGCCCGGAACGGGCCGCGGTGTCGGCACCGGTCGGTGCCCCCGGTCGGCGGACGCTACTCGTCTTCCTCGTCGTCCAGGCGTGCGAGCCAGGTCGCCAGCCGTTCCACCGGCACCTCGAAGTCAGGGTTGAGATCGACGAACGTACGAAGCTGCTCGGCGAGCCACTCGAAGGTGATCTCTTCCTCGCCGCGCCGTTTCTCGAGTTCTTCGATGCCGCGGTCGGTGAAGTACATCGGTGGTGCTCCGTCGGTTCGGTAGAGGGGTAGGAGAGGACAAGAAAAGGATAGGCGGGAGTGCGGCGGCCCTGCGGGGCGAGCCGGGCTCTCGCGCGACGACCGCCGTGTCGCTAGCCTGCGCACCGGCAGGCGGGATCACGGGGGCCCGGGGGAACGGGGGATGCCATGGCGGACGAGTCGACGCGGATAGCGCGCATCGAGATGCCGGACGGAACGCCGGTGTGGGCCCGGATATCGGGGGCCGAGGAGCTCGCGGTGCCGCCCGGCGAGCTGTCGTACACGGACACGGGATTCGCCGACCGCGTGGAGGCGCAGGTCGAGAGTCTGCATTCCGTCGTGACCAGCGTGGCGCGTTCGCTTGCCGGACCCCTGCGCGCGGTACGGCCCGACGAGGTCAGTGTCGAGTTCGGGATCGAGCTGACCGCGAAGGCGGGCAAGGTGGTCGGACTGCTGGCCGACGGCGAGGCCAAGGCGGGCATCACGGTCACCCTCACCTGGCAGGGCGGGCCCCCGGCCGCCGATCCGCCCGACGGCGCCTCCGGCCCGGGGACCGGCACGCCGGGGAACGCACCGCCCTCCCCGGCCGCCGGCCCGCGCACGGATGCGTCCGGCGGCGCCCGGGCGCACGGCGGTCCCGCGGCCGCCGGTGCCGGGGGCGGGGCATGACGGACGAGCACGCCCGGGGCGCATCGAGCGGCCTCGATGCGGCCCGCCGTGCGCTGCGTGAACTCGTCATGGCCGCGACCGTGCGCATCCATCGTGCGGGGGTCGGGTATGACATCGACGAGCCGGGCACGTTCCTCGGCAGCGGCTTCTTCGTCGCGCCGAACTGGGTTCTGACCTGCGCGCACGTGGCACGGGCCGGGGAGGGGGACGAGGTGACCGTGGTCTATGAGACGGGTCCGGGGCGCGGCGGCGCCGCGGTCGCCGGGACCGTCGCGGCCACGATCCCGGAGCACGCGGAGGGCGCGCCGCGCGGCAACTGGCCTGCCCCGGACCTCGCGCTCGTCCAACTGCGCGAGCCGGTCGACCACGACTGCGTCTATGTCTCCGAGCGGCCCGCCGCGTACTACGGCGAGGGCCGGGTGCTCTATGCGGGATGGACCGTGATGGACGGTCGACTCCAGGCCCTGGACGGCCCGCTGTCGGTGCAGGGCACCTTGGGCGGGTGGTCCTCCGGCGTGCAGATGCGGCTCGGCCAGAACGATCTTCCGCCGGGTGTCTCCGGCGGGCCGGTCATCGACCCGGTACGCGGCGAGGTCATCGGGGTCCTGAAGTCGCGATCGGACCGCGGAAGCGGCGGCACGTCCACCGGCGTCGAGCAGTTACGGGCGCTGTCCGTCCCCAGGGACGGGATACGCAGCGAGCACGGCGACCTCTACCAGGCCGTCTTCCACGCCCACGACCGTTACCACAGGGACCGGCAGCGGCACCCCGACTCCGACCACCTCACCTGGGCCGATGTGCAGAGCGAGCTCCAGGCGCGGCCCGGGCGCGCGCTCAGCCCCGACGAGCGGATCCAGTTGCTGGGCCGGCTCGCGGATCTGCCGCCCCCGACCAGCACCCGCAGTCTGCTCGACATCCTCGAGTCGCTGCCCGACCTGCCGGGAGCGATCCCCCAGCCGGCTCCGCGCGGCTGGCGCGACGGCCTCGGCGCCCTTTACGAGGGGGCACGCCAGGACGGCGCGCTGGAACTCGTGCTCGACTACGCGATGCAGGTCATGGCCGCCGACCGCCCCTTCGAGTCGCCCGGTACCGGGGAGGCGGAGCAGGCCCTGTGGGAGTGGGTGCGGCAGAGTTCCGAGGGCCTCGGCCTGCGGTACCGCCGCAGCCTGGCGCAGCGGCGCATCGAACTCCTCCGTCCGCGGCGCCGCACGGGCCCGGCCCCGCTGCCCCCGTCCCGCCGCCGGCACGACCCGCCGGAGCTCGTGCCCGGGGCCCGGGACCCCCTGCCGACCGGGCCCGACCCGTCCCCGTACCACGACCCGTCGCGCGGAGGACTCGAGGAGGCGCACGGCTTCGGCCGTGTCCCCCGCCCGTGCGCCCTGCTGGAACTCGTCCAGCGGGGCTGGGAGCCGGACCGCTGCGACTGGCGGATCTCGGTGGCCCGGCCCGACGGCGAGGTGGTACGCCTCGACGAGGCCGAGCGGGTGTCCCTGGAGGCGTTGCCGGGCCCTCTCGCGCACCCCCTCGCGGAGGCGTTCCGCCAGTGCGACCAGCCCGGTCGGCCTGCCGTGCTCCAGGTGGCGCTGCCCCGCACGCTGCTCGGACTGGCCGTGGACACCTGGCAGCTGAGGGCGGCGGACGCGCCGCTCGGCGCCGAACGCCCCGTCGTGGTGCGCTGCGCCGACCGCGACCGGCTGCTCGACGACTACGGGCCGCCCGAGAAGGATCCGGCCGATGCCGAGGAGGAGCGTCGGGAGCGGGAGGCCCGCTGGCGGTGGATCCACGCGCACGACGCCCGGCCCGAACTGCTGGACTGCGACGACGGATTGCGGATACCCGTACCGGCGCTGAGCCGGCTCCGGGGCCTGCCGCACGGCGCGGTGCCGATCCTGTGCCGCTACGGCGACCAGCGGTTCGAGGACGACGGGGTGGCGCTCGCACGCATCGTGCACGGCGGCTTCGGTGTGGCCCTGTGGCGGCGCTGGCGGGGCCAACGGGACGCCGTGTGCGGCGAGTTCCATCGAGGGGCGGGTGACACGGTGGCAGGCGCCGGCGGCGCGGAACGGCTTCCGGAGCTGGTGCACGAGTTGCGGGCGGGGCTGCGTGCGGGCCGTGCGGAGACGTACTGGGCCGACGGCATCGCGCTGCTCTACGACGATCCGCATCGGCCGCTGCCGGGAAGCGACGACCTGCTGGAGGCACCGTGAAGCGCCCGCGCCGAAGGCCGTACCGCGCCCTTACCAGGGCTCCTGCGGATCGATACGGTGAATCAGGTTCGACGGCTGCCGTGGACGAGTGACGACGAGGACCGGATCATGACCGAATCCAGTGAGTGGCTCATCTACCGGGGTGCCGGAGAACCGCACGACGGGATCGAGAGGCTGCCCGCACCTCCGCCGTGGCGGGACTTCACGGGCCGCGAGGCGGCTTCGGAGAACGGCGGCGACGGGTCCGAGGACCGCAGGCTCGGGGCGCACCGGCACCTGGCAGAACTGCACCGGCCCGGTGCCGAGGAACTGGAGATGATCAATGCGGCGCTGTATCTGCGCCGCCCTCTGCTCGTCACCGGCAGCCCGGGGGCGGGCAAGAGCACCCTGGCGCACTCCGTCGCCTACGAGCTGGGCCTCGGCAACGTCCTGCGCTGGTCCATCGTCAGCCGCTCCACGCTCCAGGACGGCCTCTACCACTACGACGCCATCGCCCGGCTCCAGGACGTGCAGATCGCGGCACAGGGCGGATTCGGTTCCGCGGCGGGTTCGCCCGGGGCCGTGGAGAGCATCGGCAGCTATGTCCGTCTCGGGCCGCTCGGCACCGCCCTGCTGCCCTCCGACGTGCCGCGTGTGCTGCTGATCGACGAGCTGGACAAGAGCGACATCGATCTGCCCAACGACCTGCTCAACGTGCTGGAGGAAGGGGAGTTCGCCATCCCCGAACTGGAGCGCATCGCGGACCGGTTGCCCGGCGGTGAGGCCGAGGTGCTCACCGCCGACGGCACCAAGGTGCGGGTGCGCGACGGAAGGGTCCGCTGCCGTGCGTTCCCCTTCGTGGTCCTGACCAGCAACGGGGAGCGCGACTTCCCGGCTCCGCTGATGCGCCGGTGCATCCATCTGCAGCTCGGCCGGCCCGACCACAAAAGGCTCGCGACGTTCGTACGCGCCCATCTGGGCGACGAGGCGGCCCGCGCGGGCGACGACCTGATCACCCGTTTCCTGGAGCGGTCGCGCAGCGAACTCGTCGCGGCCGACCAGTTGCTGAACGCGATCTACCTCACCGACGCGGCCGCCCCGCCGAGCCGTGACCGCCTGGCCGACCTGCTCATCCAGCGACTCGACCGGCCGAGGTGACGCCGATGCCCGACGCGACGGCGCGCCACGGTCCCGTCCGCCCCGGCGAAGGTCCCGGCGGCGGGGGCCCCGTCACGCCCGCCCGTGATCCGATCGCCGAACTCGTGGCCGGGCTGCGGGACGCGGGACTTGATCCCGACGGCGAGCAACTGTGCGATGTCCTGTGGCTGGCGCGCTGGGCGCGCCCGGCGGGGTCCGGTGAGGCCGTGTCCCCGCCGCCGGACCGCTCCGGGCCGCGAGAGGCCGGGCGCGGCGAGCGGCAGCCGGGCGCCGTGCCGGTCACCGACGCGGCCTCCGCGGACCCGGCACCTCCCGGGCCGTTGCCGCACGAGCCGGAGGGCGACCGGCGCGTCGCGCTGTACACGGTTCCCCAGCACGGCGGGGAGCGCTTACGGGGACGAGGGCGGGCCGCGGCGCTGCCCGTGGGCGTTCCCGTGGCGCCCGTGTTTCCCGCCCCGCTCGAACTCCAGCGCGCATTGCGCCCGTTGCAGGGCTACCGCAGTGCCGCCCCGCCCCGGCGGTCCGTGCTCGACGAGACGGCCACGGCGGAGCGGAGCGCCCGGGCCGGTGGTCTGGTGCTCCCGGTCTTCCGGGCGGTGACCCGGGCCGACGCACGACTCCAGCTGGTGATGGACGCCTCGTCGTCGATGCGGGTCTGGGACCGGATGTTCGCCGAACTGGAGCAGGTCTTCGGCCGGCTGGGGGCCTTCTGGGACATCCAGGTCAGCCATCTGCACGAGGGCCCCGACGGCGAGCCCGCGGTGAGCCGCAGTCCCGATCCGCACGCCGCGCCGCTGCACTCGGCCGACCGGCTGAGCGATCCGACGGGACGCCGCATCACACTGCTGGTCAGCGACTGCGCGGGACCGCTGTGGCGCAGCGGCCACGCCCACCGGCTGCTGCACCAGCTGTCCCGGCAGGCCCCGGTCGCGGTGCTCCAGCCGCTGCCGCAACGCATGTGGAACCGCACCCGGCTGCCCGTCACCTACGGCGAGTTGACCCGCGGCGAGACACTGGGCGGCGCCACCGCGCTGCGCGTCCGCACCCCCGCGGGCCTGTCGCCCGAGGCCCGGCGGGGTGCCCTCCCGGTGCCGGTGCTGCCGCCCGAGCCGGTGGCACTCGGCGCCTGGGCGAGACTGCTGTCCGGGGCGGGCGCGGGTCCGGTGGCCGGCGCCGTCGGCTGGGTGCGCGCCGATCAGCCCGCGGCACCCGCGGCCCGCCCGGGCCGCCGTCCCTCCGCGCTGGAACTGGTCAGCCGCTTCCGCTCCACCGCGTCCCCGGCCGCGGGCCGGCTCGCCGTCTACCTCGCCGCGGCACCGCTGTGCCTGCCGGTGATGCAGTTGGTGCAGCGGACCATGCTGCCCGACTCCGGGCCGTCCGAACTGGCCGAGGTCCTGCTCAGCGGGCTGCTCTCGCGTGCCAAGGAGGACTACGGCGGCGACGGCGCCCAGTGGTACGAGTTCGCGCCCGGAGTGCAGGAGTCGCTGCTGTCGCCGCTCGGCCGGGACGAGGCCATGCTGGTGCTCAAGCACTGCTCCGAGTACATCGAGCAGCGCTTCGGCAAGGGCGGTCCCAACTTCCCGGCCCTCGCCCTCGCGCAACTGGGCGACGGCGGCACGGGCCGCCCCTACGCGGCCGGTACCGCCTACCCGGAGGAGAACGGGGACAACGGCGGCGCGACCCTCGTGCCCCAGCCCTTCGCCGAGGTGGCCGCCCGTGTCCTGGAGCGCTTCATGCCGCTGCCGAGCGATCTGGCCCTCTACGGCAGGCGGGGCGGCCCGGGCCAGGCCGCGGAACGTCCGACGCACTCGGCGGTCGTCCGCGCCCGGGCGCTGGTCGGGCAGTTCGACCAGGAGGGCATGGTGCAGGACCTCATCGACGCCGTGCAGCTGCTGAGAGGGGCCACGGAGCACGAGCCGAGCATCGGCACCGACCCCGAACTGTGGGCCGAGTACGCACACTGCGCGCTGCGACTGTGGGAGGTGCTGGGCGGGGCCGAACTGCTGCGCGAGGCGGAGACGGCCGCGGAGCGAGCGGTGAGCCATCCCCGCGCCCTGCGTGAACGGGCCGTGCTCGCCCGGGTGCTGCGGGCCGCCGCCACCGACCGCAGGCGCCGCGGTGACGCGCACGGCGCAGTCGAACTCCTGCGCCGCGCGGACCGGGAGTACGCCGTGGCCTGCGCGGCGCCCGAGCTGGACGAGAAGGAGGCGCTCAGGCTCACCCTGGAGCGCGTCGGCGGACTGGAGTCGCAGTGGCGGCTCGGCGGTGACAGCGCTCTGCTGCAGGGTGCGGTGGGCATGCTCGAGGCGTTCGCGGACGCCTGGCCCGACCGCCGCCGCCGGCCGCCCGAACTGCCGCTCGCCCACGGCCGGGTCCTGCTGCACCTGTCGGGTGCCACCACCGACCCCGAGCAGGCCCGCCTCTACGCCGAACAGGGCGCGCAGTCGCTGCGCAGCGCACTGGACAACGTTCCCGAGGCCGACGGCGGGTCCGCGCAGAGCCCGCGTGACCGGGTCCGCGTCCTGCTCGACCTGGTGGACGCACTGCTCAGGTCGGGCGGCGACCTGGACGACGCCCAGGCACGCGTCGACGAGGCGCTGGGCCTCACCCGGGAGCAGGGCCTGCGCGCCTCCCTCCTGGTGCGCGGCGGACGCATCAGGGACGCCCGCTACGCCGAGACCGGCGACCCGCGTGAACTCCTGCGGGCCGCGGACCACTTCGCCCAGGCGGCCCAGCGCATGCCGCGGGACGCGCCCACGCATGCCGACGTGCTCGCCGAGTGGGGCGAGGTCCTGTTGCGCCGGGCGGCGCTGGAGACCGGTTCCCGGTCCCTGGAGCCGCTGTCCCGGGCGATCCGGGTGCTGCGGGACTGCCGCGCGGAGACCCCGGCGGGCAGTCCGCAGCTCGGGCACCGCCTGCTGCTGCTGGGCCGGGCGCTGATGCTCCGCTACCGGGCCCGCGGTGATCGGGTCGATCTGCGCGAGGCCGAGCACCTCTTCGGGCTCGCGGCGGCGGAGGCGGACGATCCGCTGCTGGCCGCCCGCTGCTGGCTGGAGGCGGGTCAGGTGCAGTTCGAGGCGTACCTGAGCCTTGGGCGTCCCGCGCGGCTGGACGAGGCCGTCGACGCGTTCCGGGCGGCCTCGGACGCGGCCAGGGCGGCGGAGGGGGACGCGGAAACGGACCGCCGGCGTCATGAGGCCGTCGAACTGGGGGCGCAGGCACGGCACTGGCGGGGTATGTCCTACGAGGCGGCCGCTCGTCCGCGCGCGGCCCGTGAGGCGTACCGGGCCGCTCGGGCGGAGTGGTCGAGGCTGCCGGAGGACCACGTGGGTTCGGGCGAACCGACGGCACGGCAGACCGCCCAGCGTCTGGCGGAGTTGGAGTGAGCGGGACGAGCGGAGAGGGACGGGCCATGGAGGCGAGGGACGAGGCGGCAGCCGAGGTGCCGGGAGCGGGAGCGCCGACGGCACCGGTGCCGGAGCCGCTGCCGGATCTGCTGGAGCTGGACCTGGACGAGCTGAGGACGCTTCGCCATCCGGTGCTGAGCGAGGTGCTGGACGAACTGCGGGAGCGGGGGGCGCAGCCCAGCGAGATGCTGTGGGGGTTCAACAACGCGTTTTGAGGGGCGGAACCGTGGCAACCATCAGAAGCGTTTGTCAAATACGGCCATGACCCATCAGTTTCGGTCGAGTTCCATTGCTGATCGGTCAACTCCCGGCGCCAGGTGTTTGACCCCACCCGCGTACAGGCATGTGCTCCGACACGGGTAGGGGGCCGTGCCGCGGTGGAGGTACCGCCGGAGCGCGAGCCGTACGGCATGGGGGTGCTGGTGTGTCGCCGGATGCCGGAACTCTTCGGGCACGTGTGCCCTTCCGGCAGTTCATCGTGAAGGTCCACGGCCGCTGCAACCTCGCCTGCCGCTACTGCTACCTGTACGAGGGACCCGACCGCACCTGGCGCGACCGCCCGGCCGCCGCGGCACCCGAGGTCCTGGACCGCACCGCGCACCGCATCGCCGAGCACGCCCGCGCCCACGGCCTGACGGCGGTCTCACTGGTCCTGCACGGCGGTGAACCGCTGCTCGCGGGTGCCGAGACCCTGGTCCGCTTCACCGACCTCGTACGAAGCCGCGTCCCGGCCGGCTGCACCGTCCACCCCGTCGTGCAGACCAACGCCACCCTCCTGACCGAGCGACGGGCGGCCGCCCTCGCCCGGAGCGGCATCCGCATCGGTATCAGCCTCGACGGGGGCCTCGCGGCCCACAACGCGCTGCGTGTCGACCACTCGGGCCGCCCTTCGTGGCCCGCCGCCTCGCGCGGCGCCCGCCTGGTCGCCGACCGGTTCCCGCACGCGTACGCCGGCATCCTCACGGTGGTGGACCCGGCGCTGGACCCGGTCCAGACGTACGAGTCCCTGCTCGCCCTGCGCCCGCCGGCCCTGGACCTGCTGCTGCCGCACGGCAACTGGTCCACCCCGCCGCCGTACCCGGATGGCTCACGCGCGCCCTACGGGGACTGGCTGTGCACCGTCTTCGACCGCTGGTGGGGCGCCGGGCGACGGGAGACCCGGGTGCGGCTCTTCGAGGAGTGCCTGGCACTGCTGCTGGGGCTGCCGGCCGCCACGGAGTCCCTCGGCCTCGCACCGTTCGATGCGGTGGTGGTGGAGACGGACGGATCCATCGAGCAGGTGGACTCGCTGAAGTCGGCGTACGAGGGCGCGGCGCGAACCGGTCTGGACGTCTTCCGCCACGATTTCGAGGAGGCGCTGCGCCATCCCGGCGTGGCGGCCCGGCAGGCGGGCGCGGCCGCACTCGCGGCGCAGTGCCGGGCCTGCCCCCTGCTCACCGTCTGCGGCGGCGGCCACTACGCCCACCGCTACCGAGCCGGCAACGGCTTCGCCAACCCGTCCGTGTACTGCGCCGACCTGCAGCGATTCATTCGCCATGTGGCGGGGCGGCTCCTCGACACGGCACCGGCACCCCGGGCGTCCGTCCCCGCCGTCCCATGCGAAGGGAGCACCCCGTGATCCTCCCGGAGGTCTCCGACCAGGCCCTTGCCGAACTCGGCCGCACCGAGGGCGGCCCCGACACGCTCGCACATCTGGTCCGCGACCAGGACACCCGGCGACTGCTGGTGCTGCGTGCGGTGCTCGACGCCGTGGACGGCGCCGACGAGGCGGTCTGCCCGACCGCGATGCGGGCACGGGTGCGTGCAGACTGGGCACTGCTGGTGGAGTCGGACCGGGTGGGTCAGGCAGGAAACGGGCAGCGGACGGCCGCCGGGAGCGGAGTGAAACATCCCCCGGGCCCGGCGAGACCTCCGCACGACTCGGCCGGCCTTCCCCGCTCGCCGGCCCGGGACCGGCTTCTGTACCCGCTCCTCGGCCCCTGGGCCAAGCGCTGCCTGAGCGGTCTGAACGCGCAGAGCGGTGCCTCGGCCCAGGAGCGCGCGTGGGAGCTGGCGCGGGACCTGGCCCACTTCAGCACCGTCGCCGCCGCGGCCGCGGCGCGCGCCGGTCTCTCCTTCGCCGTACGGCTGACGGCCCGGAACGGGGTCCTCACGCTGCCGTCGCTCGGGGCGCTGCACACGGTGGAAGGGGGCGACACGGTGGTGGACGTCCTGTGCAGGGACGGACGCCTGACCGTACGTCAGTCCGGTGCCACGGACATCGTGGTGTACCCCGAGACGGGGGTCGGCGCGTGGTCGGGGTCACGCGCGTGGACGCCTGCGTATGCGTTGCCGGGGCTGGTGGAGGGTGCCGGGGTCATGCCGTTGGATGATCTCGACCTGTACCGCGCGGTGCAGAACGGACCGCGCCACCAGGAGCTGAGCGGTCCGACGACACTGACCGACGCCGAGCGCAAGCAGTGGGTGCAGGCGTGGGCGGGAACGGCCGAGGCCCTGCGGCTCGGAGGAGATCAGCGGGTCGCGGAAGCCGTCGTGCTGCTGCGGTGCCTCGTCCCACTGGCGATGCCACCGGCGTCGCCCCCCGGCAGCGACCAGGGAAGTTGCAGTGCCACCAGACGTGAGGCGTTCGGGGCCGTGCTGAGCAGCATCCCGCCGACTCCGTCGACCTTTGCCGCCACCCTGGTCCATGAGTTGCAGCACGCCAAACTCGCCGCCGTGAGCGAGATGGTGACCTTGCATCACGCGGGTCCGGACGAGCGGTATTTTGCGCCCTGGCGACCGGACGCCCGCCCGTACGACGGTCTGCTTCAGGGCACTTACTCCCACTTGGCGCTCGCCGACTACTTCCGGCGTTGTGCAGAGAGCGCTCCCGGAAGGGTCGACAGGGAGACGTCGTGGGGCCTGTACGCGCGTTACCGGGAACAGGTGGCCGCGGCCCTTCCGTCACTGGTCGCGTCGCCTCATCTCACCCGCTGCGGGCGGCGGTTCGTGGACGAGATGGTCGTGGCGTACGAGCGCCTGTCCGAGTGCCCCGCTCCGCGCGGTCATGCGGCACGAGCGGCCGCCTATGTGCGAGCTGCACGCACGCTGTGGCAGCAGAGGCACGAACGCGTCGCACGGGATGGATCTGATGCGCCGGACGCATGAATTACGTTGCCGGAAGGGGTGATGATCGCTGCGCTTGCGGGAAGGGATGCCCACCGCGGAGCGCGAGTACGACGTGAATCCGTTTGTGCCTATGCGGCGCCGCACCCAGGTCCTACTATGACGCACGGGGAGGCCGCTGCATGTCTGGAGCTCGTACGGTCACGATCAGCTTCGCCGGGTTCAACCGGGCCTGGGCGGCCTGGATCGGTGACCGACTCGAGCGTCGCGGTTTCCGCGTCGTCTATCTGCGCTGGGACTCCCCGGCCGAGATCCCCCTCGAGGACTGCCTGCGCGACCTGAAGCTCGCCGAGGGCCGCATCCTCGTCGTCGTCAGCGAGTGGTACTTCCAGCTGGGCCCACGCACCTACGAGGAGTGGAACGCGGCCCTCCGGACCGTGGTGGCCCCCGACCCTTCCCGGTTCGCGGCCGTCTCGGTCACCACGAGCCCCGTGCCCACGGCCGCCGCCGTACTCGCCGCAGCCGACCTGACCAACATGGGTCCCGACGAGGCGGAGCGTCGCCTGCTGGACCGTCTGGACGTCTCTGCCGATCCGCTGCCCGACTCGGCGAACGGCGCCCGGCGCGGGCCGCGCTTCCCCGCGGCCATGCCCGAGATCTGGGGTGGTGTCCCCCGGCGCAACACGCGCTTCACCGGCCGGGAGTCGCTGCTCAACGACGCCTACCACCTGTTGCAGAGCGCCGATGCCGGCGCGGGTGTGGTGGCGCTGCACGGCATGTCGGGCGTGGGGAAGACCCAGCTCGCCGCCGAGTACGTGTACCGGTTCGGCTCCGAGTACGACGTGGTGTGGTGGGTCAACGCGGAGAAGAGAGTCAGCTACCGCCGCTATCTCGCCGAACTGGCCCCGAAGCTGGGCCTCGCCACGGGTCAGGAGTACGGCGAGCGTCTGCGGGCCGTCCGCGACTCGTTGCGGCGAGGCGATCCGTACGCCCGCTGGTTGCTGGTCCTGGACGGCGCGGACGAGCCGGACCAGATCTGGGACCTCGTGCCGACCGGCCCGGGACATGTGCTGATCACTACACGCAACCCGGAGTGGACCGAGCACAACAGCAGGCTGCTGGAGGTGCCCGTGTACGAGCGCTACGAGTCCGTGGCGTTCATCCGCCGTCGCGCGCCGCGACTCAGCGAGGCCGATGCAGACCAGCTCGCCGAGGCGCTGGAGGACCTCCCGCTCCTGCTGGACCAGACGGCCGGCTGGCTCAACGACTCCGATCTGTCGGTCGACGACTACATCGCCCTCTTGGAGGGCGGCATCGACCAGGACGTGGTCAAGGTGTCCGCGGACTTCCCGCTCGCCTTCCAGACGGCGTGGTCGATACTGCTGAACAAGCTGCGGGAGACGGTCCCGGAGTCCGTGGATCTGCTCCGCCTGTGCACGTTCTTCGCACCCGGCTTCATCCCCGTACGTCTCCTCAAGGAGATGCCGCACGACGAACTCCCCGAACAGGTGGCCGGGCTGCTCAACGACCCGCTCCTGTGGAACAAGGCAATCAACCAACTGCGCCAGTACTCTGTGGTCCGCCTGGAGTCCCACGACACGACCTCCGACGACGCGGCGGCTTCCGGTGAGTCGCTGTATCTGCACCGCATGGTGCACCAGATCGTCGGCAAGGACATGCCGGCGGAGGACCACAAGGAGTTCATCGAGGTGGTACGCCAGGCGCTGGCTTCAGCGGATCCCCGCCGGCCGACGGACCCGGAGCTGTGGCCGGTGTACGCGGAGATCGTCCCGCACCTGAAGTACGCGGACGTGCTCAACAGCACCGACCCCAACATTCAGCGTCTGGTCTTCAACTGCCTTCGCTACATGTTCTTCTCGGGCGAGTACGCCGCGGGCATCAAACTCGGGGAGCGGGCCCTGGAGGCCTGGCGCTCCCTGCTGGGGGAGACGCACCCACGGATCTGGGAACTGACCTATCACTACGCCAACCTGCTGCGCAGCGTCGGTGAATACGGTCGCACGGAAGCGATCGAGCGCATCGCGGTCGAGCATCTGCGCGAGGAGCGCGGGCCGCAGGACCTGGACCACCTCCGTGCGGCGGGCGGCCTCGGCGCCGACCTGCGCGGCCTGGGGCGCTACGACGAGGCACTCGAACTGTCCCAGTGGCTTCTGACCGCGTACCGCGAGCTGCTGGGCGAGCAGGACTCCCGCACCCTCAACGCTCAGAACAACGTCGCTGTCACACTCGTCCTGCTCGGTCGTTTCGAAGAGGCCCTGGAGGTGGACCGCCGGACGATGGAAGCACGGCGGGCGCTGCTGAGGGCCCGGCATCCGTGGACCCTCTATTCGGAGACGTCCTACGCCCTCGACCTTCGCCTCCTGGGCCGCTACGCGGACGCCGAGTCGGTGCAGGCGAAGAACGTGCGTGAGCTGCTCCTGGTGCTGGGCGAGAACAACCCCTACACGTTGAAGGGCCGGCACAACCTCGCCTTCTGCCACTACCGCAGTGGGGACCACGAGCCGGCGGGGAGGCTCTTCGCCGATGTGCTGGAGCGGTCGGAGCGCG
This sequence comes from Streptomyces sp. HUAS TT11, assembly GCF_051553595.1. Lineage (NCBI taxonomy): Bacteria > Bacillati > Actinomycetota > Actinomycetes > Kitasatosporales > Streptomycetaceae > Streptomyces > Streptomyces sp. HUAS TT11. The sequence goes on along the minus strand of NZ_CP196184.1, from coordinate 3,330,490 downwards.
TGCTGGGCGAGACGAACCCGGACACGCTCCGCTACGCCACGAGTCAGAGCTGCTTCATCCGCGAACACGGCGACATCGACCAGGCCCGCGAACTCAGCGAGACCACCGTCGCCCGCTACGAGGTGATGCTCGCCGAAGGCCATCCCTTCGTCGTGGGAGCCCGCGCCAACCACGCTCTCGTCCTGCGCAGTGTGGGGGAGCGGGACCACGCCTACACCCTCGGCGAGCAGGCGTGGACGGACATGACCGCGGCCGTGGGGGAGAGCCATCCCTGGACCCTTGGCTGCGCCATCAACGCCTCGGCCCTGCGCAGCCTTGTCGGGGACCCCGAGGCGGCGGCCGAACTGAGCAAGGCGACCGCCGCCCGGGCCACGGAGGTGCTCGGCCGGACACATCCGCTGACCCTCTCCGCCCGTATCGCCCAGGCGGCCGATCTCCGTTCGCTGCGCGACCGCCAGCAGGCCGAGAAGCTGGAGCAGGAAGCGTTGTCGGACCTGGTCGCGACGCTCGGCCCGCAGCACGTCCACACCGTCTCGGCCCGTAGGCGCAACCGCCCGTTCTGGGATTTCGAACCGCAGATCACCTGAATCCGGTGCACCCTCCGGTACGCACGATCCCGTGTGCCGGGGAAGAGCCCGGTCCTCCAGGGCCACCTGGACTTCGAGCCCTGGACTACCTGAGGCCCGCATCCGGTGCGGCATGACGAAGGGCCCGGTCCCGGGGAGTGATCCCCGGGACCGGGCCCTTCGTCATGCCGCGGCGCGCTCAGTGGCTCACGCCTCGAAGACCTCGCTCACCAGCTGCTCCTGCTCGGCCTGGTGGCGCTTGGCCGAGCCCACGGCGGGAGACGAGCTGTGCGGGCGCGAGATGCGGCGCAGGCGCTCGCCGGCCGGGATGTCCGCGCCGACCGCCAGGTCGAGGTGGTCGATGAGGTTCAGGGCGATGAACGGCCAGGCGCCCTGGTTCGCCGGCTCCTCCTGGACCCACAGGTACTTCTCGGTGTTCGGGTACTTCTTGATCTCGGCCTGGAGCTCGGCACCCGGCAGCGGGTACAGGCGCTCGAGGCGGATGATCGCCGTGTCCGTCACACCGCGCTTCTTACGCTCCGCCTCGAGGTCGTAGTAGACCTTGCCGGAGGTGAAGACGACCTTGCGGACCGCGGCCGGGTCGACCGAGCTGTCGCCGATGACCGGGCGGAAGTGGCCCGACGTGAACTCCTCCGCCTTCGACGCGGCGGCCTTGAGACGCAGCATCGACTTCGGGGTGAAGACCACCAGCGGCTTGTGGTGCGGGTTGTGCACCTGCCACCGCAGGAGGTGGAAGTAGTTCGACGGCAGGGTCGGCATCGCGACCGTCATGTTGTTCTGGGCGCAGAGCTGCAGGAACCGCTCCGGACGGGCCGAGGAGTGGTCCGGGCCCTGGCCTTCGTAGCCGTGGGGGAGCAGGAGCGTGACGCCCGACGTCTGGCCCCACTTCTGCTCCGCGGCCGAGATGTACTCGTCGACGACGCTCTGCGCGCCGTTGACGAAGTCGCCGAACTGCGCCTCCCACATCACGAGCGCGTTCGGGCGGGCGAGCGAGTAGCCGTACTCGAAGCCCATGACCGCGTACTCGGACAGGAGGGAGTCGTAGACGTTGTAGCGCGCCTGGTCCTCCGACAGGTACTGCAGCGGGGTGTAGTCCTCGCCCGTCGCGCGGTCGATCAGCACCGCGTGGCGCTGGCCGAAGGTGCCGCGGCGGGAGTCCTGGCCGGAGAGGCGGACCGGGGTGCCCTCGAGGAGCAGCGAGCCGATGGCCAGGGTCTCGCCCATGCCCCAGTCGATCGTGCCGTCCTCGACCATGGCCGCCCGGCGCTGCAGCTGCGGCAGCAGACGCGGGTGGACGGTGAAGTGGTCGGGGATGTTGACCTGGGACTCGGCGATGCGCTTGACGACCTCGGCGGACACGGCCGTGTCGACCTGCACCGGGAAACCGTCCTGCGGCTCCTGCGACGGGGCCGCGGCCGGCTGCGAGGTGGCCTCGCGGACCTCGGTGAAGACCTTCTCCAGCTGGCCCTGGTAGTCCTGCAGCGCCTGCTCGGCCTCTTCCAGCGTGATGTCGCCCCGGCCGATCAGAGACTCGGTGTACAGCTTGCGCACCGAGCGCTTCTTGTCGATCAGGTCGTACATCAGCGGCTGGGTGAAGGCCGGGTTGTCCGACTCGTTGTGCCCGCGGCGGCGGTAGCAGATGAGGTCGATCACCACGTCCTTGTTGAACGCCTGGCGGAACTCGAAGGCCAGACGCGCGACGCGCACGACGGCCTCCGGGTCGTCGCCGTTCACGTGGAAGATCGGGGCCTCGATCATGCGGGCCACGTCCGTCGCGTACATGGAGGAGCGCGAGGACTCGGGGGCCGCGGTGAAGCCGACCTGGTTGTTGATGACGATGTGGACCGTGCCGCCGGTGCGGTAGCCGCGCAGCTGCGACATGTTCAGGGTCTCGGCCACCACGCCCTGGCCCGCGAAGGCCGCGTCGCCGTGGATGGCCACCGGCAGGACCGTGAAGTCCGTGCCGCCCTTGTTGATGATGTCCTGCTTGGCCCGGGTGATGCCCTCGATGACCGGGTCGACCGTCTCCAGGTGGGACGGGTTGGCGGCGAGGGAGACCTTGATCTGCTCGCCGTCCAGGCCGGTGAAGGTGCCGTGGGCGCCCAGGTGGTACTTCACGTCGCCGGAGCCGTGCATCGACTTCGGGTCGAGGTTGCCCTCGAACTCGCGGAAGATCTGGGCGTAGGACTTGCCGACGATGTTCGCGAGGACGTTCAGGCGGCCGCGGTGGGCCATGCCGATGACGACCTCGTCCAGACGGGACTCGGCCGCGCTGTCGATCACCGCGTCGAGCAGCGGGATGACCGATTCGCCACCCTCCAGGGAGAAGCGCTTCTGGCCGACGTACTTGGTCTGCAGGAAGGTCTCGAAGGCCTCCGCAGCGTTCAGACGGCGCAGGATGCGCAGCTGCTCCTCGCGCTCCGGCTTGGTGTGCGGGCGCTCCACACGGTCCTGGATCCACTTGCGCTGCTTGGGGTCCTGGATGTGCATGTACTCGATGCCGGTGGTGCGGCAGTACGAGTCGCGCAGCACGCCGAGGATGTCGCGCAGCTTCATCATCGACTTGCCGGCGAAGCCGCCGACGGCGAACTCGCGCTCCAGGTCCCACAGGGTGAGGCCGTGCTCGACGATGTCCAGGTCGGGGTGCTTGCGCTGGCGGTACTCCAGCGGGTCGGTGTCGGCCATGACGTGGCCGCGGACCCGGTAGGAGTGGATCAGCTCGAAGACGCGGGCGGCCTTGGTGACGTCGTCGTCGTGCGAGGCGTCGATGTCCTTGAGCCAGCGGACCGGCTCGTAGGGGATGCGCAGGGCCTCGAAGATCTCGTCGAAGAAGCCGTTCTCGCCCAGCAGCAGGTTGGCGACGACGCGCAGGAACTCGCCGGAGGCGGCGCCCTGGATCACCCGGTGGTCGTAGGTCGACGTGAGCGTCATGACCTTGGAGACGCCGAGCTTGTTCAGGGTGTCCTGGGAGGTGCCCTGGAACTCCGCCGGGTAGTCCATGGACCCGACGCCCATGATCACCGACTGGCCGGGCATCAGACGCGGCACGGAGTGGACCGTGCCGAGGCCGCCGGGGTTGGTGAGCGAGACCGTGACGCCGGAGAAGTCCTCCATCGTCAGCTTGCCGTCGCGGGCGCGGCGGACGATGTCCTCGTAGGCCTGCCAGAACTCGAAGAAGTTCAGCGTCTCGGCCTTCTTGATCGCCGCGACGACGAGCTGGCGGTCGCCGTTCGGCTTGACCAGGTCGATGGCGAGGCCGAGGTTGACGTGCTCCGGCTTGACGAGGGTCGGCTTGCCGTCCTTCTCCGCGAAGGACCAGTTCATCGCCGGCATGGCCTTGATGGCCTGCACCATCGCGTAGCCGATCAGGTGCGTGAAGGAGATCTTCCCGCCCCGGGCGCGCTTGAGGTGGTTGTTGATGACGATGCGGTTGTCGAAGAGCAGCTTCACCGGGACCGCGCGCACGGACGTGGCCGTGGGCATCTCCAGCGAGGCGTTCATGTTCTTCGCGACGGCGGCGGAGGGGCCGCGCAGGGTCACCAGCTCGGGACCCTCGGGCGCCTGGGCCACGGGCTCGGCCTTCTTCGGCGCGACGGCCGCCGCCGGGGCGGGCTTCGCGGCGGCGGGAGCCGCCGGCTTCGCCGGGGCGGGCGCAACGGCCGGCTGCGCGGGCGCGGCGGCCGGAGCTGCCGGGGCCTGCGGCGCGGCGGGCGCGGCAGCCGGGGCGGCAGGCGCGGCCTGGGGGGCCGTGGTGGTGCCCGCGGCCCCCGCGGCCGCGGTACCCGCCGTAGCCGTGGAGGCGGCCGCCCCCGGCTTGTAGTCGGCGAAGAAGTCCCACCAGGCACGGTCTACCGAATTCGGGTCCTGGAGGTACTGCTGATAGATCTCGTCGACGAGCCACTCGTTGGGACCGAACGCAGCAGCGGGGTTCTTCCCGGCTTGGTCGTCGGTCGAGATGCTCGAGTTACTGGGGGACTGTGGCGACACGGCGGCAACCGCCCTCTTCCGCTTCACAAGGTGATTGGACAGCGGGAATAAAGGCTACGCCTCCCCGGCCGTGAAGGTCAGGTCGAGCCGGTTCATCGTCGCGTAAGTCACATCGGAAAGCGTGTTTCGGCGCTGCAATTGGCGGGAAACAAGCGGGGTTCCGGTGAGAAAGGGGTGCGACGACCGGGGCCCGGCGCGGGACCTGCGCGGGCCTGTGCCTGATCACACGTGTCCATCAACGGAGACGGACATGGATCTTGGCGCTCCGTCTCGAACTTTACGTCAACTTGGGGAAGGGGTCTCTCCCGGAAGGGTGATCTGGATCCGGCAGCCCCGAGAGGATTCGGCCACGCCGATCCGGCCGCCGTGCAGATCCACCGCCCAGCGCGCGATGGCCAGGCCCAGGCCCGTCCCGCCGTCGCTGCCCGGCCCGTGCGGCCGGCTCACCGCGCCCCGGTTGAAGCGCTCGAAGACCCGGTGCCACTCCGACCGCGGTATGCCGGGGCCTTCGTCCAGGACCTCGAGCTCGAGCGACTCGGGCTGCGGTCCGCGCCGGGCCTTCACCGTGACCCGGCCGTGCGGCGGGCTGTGCTTGACCGCGTTGTCGATCAGGTTGGCGACGACCTGGTGGATGCGCTCCGGGTCGGCGTGCGCGGTCAGCTCCGGCGGGGAGACGTCGAGGTGCAGATGGACGTCCGTCCTGGTGTGGCTGCCGGAGCCCGAGCCGATGCCGGCGCGCGCGGAGGAGAGCATCTGGGCCTCCTTGAGGACGCCGGACAGATACGGCCAGACCTCGAAGCGGCGCTTCTTCAGCGGGACCACGCCGTTGTCCAGACGGGAGAGGTCCAGCAGCGTCTCCACCAGGCGCCCGAGCCGCTCCGTCTGCCTCAGCGCCGTGCGCATCGTCTCCGGATCGGCGGCCGATATGCCGTCCACGATGTTCTCCAGGACCGCGCGCAGACCCGCGATGGGCGTGCGCAGCTCGTGCGAGACATTCGCCACGAGTTCCTTGCGCTGACGGTCCTGGGAGTCCAGCTCGTCGGCCATCAGGTTGATCGTGTGGGCCAGGTCACCGAGCTCGTCCCGGCGGGTGTCGCGCACCCGGCGGGTGTAGTCCCCGTGGGAGATGGACCGGGCCACGGTGTTCATCTCGTCCAGCGGGGCGGTGAGCGAATGGGCCACGAACTGGGTGATCAGCAGTGTGGCGATCATCGAGAACACCGTGATGAAACGCAGTTCGGTCTCGGTGCGCACCGCGATCATCAGCAGACCCGTGGTGATCAGTACCGAGATCACGACCAGCGCGCCCAGCTTGGTCTTGATCGAGAACGGACGTACGCCGCCCCAGGGCTCCCCGGGGCCTCTCCGTGACGCCGGCCCGCCGCTCATGGCGTGGGGGTCTCCAGCGCGTAGCCGACACCGTGGACGGTACGGATGCGCTCCGCGCCGATCTTCCGGCGCAGGGCCTTGATGTGGCTGTCCACGGTGCGGGTGCCGGACGCGTCGGCCCAGTCCCACACCTCGGCGAGCAGCTGCTCGCGCGAGAGGACGGCGCGCGGCGTGTTCGCCAGGCACACGAGCAGGTCGAACTCGGTGGGCGTGAGGTGGACGTCCTCGCTGCGCACCCGGACCCGCCGCTGGGCGTGGTCGATCTCCAGTTCGCCGAGGCGCAGGATGCCGCTGCGCGGTGTGGTGGCCGCCAGCGCGGCCCGCTCGACCCGGCGCAGCAGCACGTGCACGCGCGCCGCCAGCTCACGCATCGAGAACGGCTTGGTCATGTAGTCGTCGGCGCCGACGCCGAGCCCGACCAGCATGTCCGTCTCGTCGTCGCGCGCGGTGAGCATCAGGACCGGGACCGGGCGCTGCGCCTGCACCCGACGGCAGACCTCCAGGCCGTCGAAGCCCGGCAGCATGATGTCGAGGATCAGCAGGTCGGGCTGCCATGCCTCGGCCGTGTCGACCGCCGACGGGCCGTCGCCGGCCGTTTGCACGAGGAATCCCTCGGCGCGCAAGCGGACGGCGATGGCGTCGACGATCGTAGGGTCGTCCTCGACCACCAGAACCCGCCGCTGAGCGCCCGGGTTCGCCGTCGTGCCGTTGTGCGAGGTGTGTGTTTGCTCCATCGCCCGCCCCTGGGGTTGCTTTCCGGAATCCGTGGGGTGATCCCATGACTGCGTTTGACGCTTGAATGATCCGCGTCAGGGATGCAGCGTACGGGGAGTTACCGCCGGTCGGCTATCCAGGTCTGACAGCGAGATGCACGGCGTCGGGAACGCCCCGGGCAACCTGGACCTCTTCGGTACGCACCCGCTGGAACCCGGCATTCCAGAGGGATCCTTCAAATTCCGGTGAGGGTTGCGCCGACCATACCGCGAGCACCCCGCCGGGCCTCAACAGCCGTGCGCAGCCTGCCAGTCCGGCGGACGAGTACAGGCCGTGATTGTCCTCCGTGACCGTCCAGTCGGGGCCGTTGTCGATGTCGAGGCACAGGGCGTCGTACGTGTCCGATGTCTCATTGACGTAAGCAAGCAGGTCGGCCTCGACGATGCGGGTGCGCGGGTCGGCGAGCGCCTTCTCGGTCAGCGCGGACAGCGGGCCGTCGAGATGCCAGTCGATGACGGCGCGCTCCCGTTCGACGACGGTGATCGCTCCCCAGCGCGGGTCCGCCGCGGCGTGTGCGAGCGAGAAGCCGACGCCGAGCCCTCCGATCAGCATGCTCGGTTCGGTGCGGCCGTCGAGCGCGCCGTACGCGGCGTCGACGAGCAGCCGTTCCGAGCGCCCGTCGGAGGTGTCCATGAGGAAGCAGCCGTTGGCGATGATCTGCAGCAGCTCGCCGTGGCGCCGCAGCACGACCTCGCCGTGGGGGCCCTCGCGCCGGTCCAGGACTTCCGGGATGTCGTGGGTGTCGTACGAATGAGGCATGAGCCACATTCTGGTGACGGGAGGCGGCGCGGACGACGGATTTTCGGGGAGCGGCACGCCGGAAGCGGTGGACCGGCGGGTCGTCGCGGGGGACCGGACGCGACTCCGCCGCGGCCGAACGGCCCTCTGCGCGGTCGCCCCGGATGCGCGAATCGCCTGGGAAGTCGCTGTGAATCGCGTCGCGGGCGGCGTCGGTCATGGACAGTGACCCGTGGGGCGCCAAGGGTGGTGTGTGACGGAAGGAGTCCGCACCTTGGAACCCACGGTCTCGCCGGCCGACGGCCCGGTCACGGCCCCGGGGGCGGGCGCGCCGCTTCTGGAGGGCATGCCGCGCCAGCGCACGGCGCGGCCGCGCGGCGCCGTGACCACGCCCGCGCCGGGTGCCGTGCCCACCGCGGGCCCGCGCCCCCGGCTGCTCCTGCCGACGCCGACGGGCACGCCGTTCACCTTCGGATACGCCGCCGTCCTGCTGGGGACGTCGCTGTTCGCCGAGTACGCCGACCCGTCGCTCGTCCACTCCCTTTATCAGCACTCCAGCACCGACGTCGCCCATCTGATGCGGGCGCCGGTGCCGGTGCTCGTGGCCAGCGCGCTGTGGATCGCGGGCGGGCTGACGTCGTCGTACGCGCTCGTCTTCCTCGTGGTGCTGACGGCACTGGAGCGGCGCATCGGCGGAATGTGCACGGCGGCCGTCTTTCTGCTCGGCCATGTGCTCGCCACGCTCGCGACCGAGATCCCGGTCGGTCTGTCGGTACTCGCGGGCGGCCTGCCCGACAGCTCCCTGCACCGGCTCGACTACGGCATCAGCTTCGGTGTCGCCGCGAGCCTCGGCGCGCTGGCGGGACTGCTCGGGCCGTGGCCGCGACGGACGGTGCTGGTCATGTCCATCACGGTGGTGCTCCACGATCTGGCCGCGTATGCGGACCCGCTGAGCGACTGGGGTCATCTGCTGGCGCTGGCCGTCGGCATCGCGACCTGGCCGGCCGTACGCCGACGGGACCGGGACCGGTCTCCCGGAGGCGGCGGTCGGGTGGGCACCGTCGTCGTCCCCGGCGTAGGCGGTCAGGATCCGGGCGGCGTCCACACGTAGGGCGTCGTCGTGGTCACCGCGCGGAAGCCCAGACGGAGCAGGATGGGGGCGCTGTCGTCGGACGCGTCCACATGGAGGTAGCGCACGCCCCGGTCGGCGGCGAGGCGGGCGCGGACCGCGACGAGGGACCGGTAGATGCCCTGGCCCCGCCAGTCGGCCAGCGTCGAGCCGCCCCACAGGCCGGCGAACTCCGTTCCGCCGCGGAACACGAGCCAGGCCGCCGAGACGACCTCCCCGTCCGCCTCCGCCACGTGGATCGCGATCTCACCGGGGTCGGCGGCGACCCGCCCGATCAGATCGTCCGCGAGCCAGCTCCAGTCCCCGCCCCAGACGGCCGACTCCATCGCGGCGATGCGCCGCATGTCCGCATCGGCCGTGACCCGCCGCAGTGCGACGCCCCGCGGGAGGGCGGGCTGCCGTACCGCCAGCTCCTCGGTGCGTCCGATGAGCACCGTCTCCCGGTCCTCGGGCACGAATCCCGCGGCGCGCAGCCGGTCGACGACGTCGGCCGGGGTGTCGTGCCCGCGCGTCTTCCACTCCAGCGCCTCGCCGCGTCCGGCGAAGTAGTCGCGTTGCCGGGCGATCAGCCGGTCCAGCTCCGTCCCGCGCACCCCGAGGTCGCGCGGCCCGGTGACCAGGCCCCGATGCTGACCGACGATCCGCAGCAGCGGTCCGTCGTGCTCGTGGACGACGCCCGCCGCGAGGGTGGGCGGGGCGCCGCGCATCTGGTCGTCGTACTTGGCGAGCAGCATCTCCGTGTCCGTCACGGGGAGACCGTAAGGCCGGCCGCCGGTGCCGGGGCAACTGCTTTCCGCCTCGCGACCGTCCGCGGTGGACCGGGCGGCCCGGCCGTGCGGGTCCCGTGGGCCGGGAAGCCCCGCCGCCCCCCGGGCGTTGCAGGGGAGGGACCCCGCCGCGGACAGCGCACGACCGGAGCCGTGAGCGGTGCGCGGCACCGCTCTGACGTGCCGTTCACGGAGTCGGCAGACGTGATCGCTCACAGCGAACGCCGCCGTGGGAACAATCGAATCCTCCGGAGCATTGAGTCCGCATAGCTCAACTTGACTGCCGAAGGGGAGATCATGGCTTCGACGTCCACACCGCTCACCCTGCCCGTGTTGCCGCTCGACGGTGAGGTCGTGCTGCCCGGGATGGTGGTTCCGCTGGACCTGAGCGATTCCGAGGTACGCGCGGCCGTGGAGGCCGCGCAGGCCGCCGCCCGGTCCGAGCCCGGGAAGCCCACGGTTCTGCTGGTGCCGCGCATCGACGGGACGTACGCGAACACCGGTGTGCTCGGCACCGTCGAGCAGGTGGGCCGGCTGGCCGACGGTGACCCGGGCGCACTGATCCGCGGCCGCGGCCGCGTGCGGATCGGCGCCGGAACCACCGGCCCGGGTGGGGCGCTGTGGGTCGAGGGGACGCGGATCGACGAGAACGCGCCCGACCCGCTGCCGGGACACGCGACCGAACTGATCAAGGAATACAAGGCTCTCGCCACGACCTGGCTGAAGAAGCGGGGCGCCTGGCAGGTCGTGGACCGTGTCGAGGCGATCGACGACGTCTCCGCGCTCGCCGACAACTCGGGCTACTCGCCCTTCCTGACCGTCGAACAGAAGGTGGAGCTGCTGGAGACCGTCGACCCGGTCGCCCGGCTGAAGCTCGCCGTGCAGCAACTGCGCGACCACCTCGCCGAACAGGATGTCGCGGAGTCCATCGCCAAGGACGTCCAGGAGGGCGTCGACAAGCAGCAGCGCGAGTTCCTGCTGCGCCGCCAGCTGGAGGCCGTGCGCAAGGAGCTGCGCGAGCTCAACGGGGAGGCCGGGGAAGGCGAGGAGACCGACGACTACCGGGCCCGTGTCGAGGCCGCCGACCTGCCGGAGAAGGTCCGTGAGGCCGCTCTGAAGGAGGTCGACAAGCTGGAGCGGTCGAGCGACCAGTCGCCCGAGGGGTCGTGGATCCGGACCTGGCTGGACACCGTGCTCGAACTGCCGTGGAACGAGCGCACCGAGGACGAGTACGACATCCGCGGCGCCAAGGCCGTCCTGGACGCCGAGCACGCGGGCCTGGAGGACGTGAAGGAGCGCATCACCGAGTACCTGGCGGTGCGCAAGCGGCGCGCCGACCGGGGTCTGGGAGTCGTCGGCGGACGGCGCGGAGGTGCCGTTCTCGCCCTCGTCGGCCCGCCGGGTGTGGGCAAGACGAGCCTCGGCGAGTCGGTGGCGCACGCCATGGGGCGCAAGTTCGTGCGGGTCGCGCTCGGCGGCGTGCGTGACGAGGCGGAGATCCGCGGTCACCGGCGCACGTACGTGGGCGCCCTGCCGGGCCGGATCGTCCGCGCCGTCAAGGAGGCCGGTTCGATGAACCCGGTCGTCCTGCTCGACGAGATCGACAAGGTGGGCTCGGACTTCCGGGGCGACCCGGCCGCAGCCCTGCTCGAGGTCCTGGACCCGGCGCAGAACCACACCTTCCGCGACCACTACCTCGAGGTCGAACTCGACCTGTCCGACGTGGTGTTCCTCGCGACGGCCAATGTCCTGGAAGCCATCCCGGAGGCCCTGCTCGACCGTATGGAGCTGGTCCGCCTCGACGGCTACACCGAGGACGAGAAGGTCGTCATCGCCCGCGACCACCTGCTCCCGCGCCAGCTGGAGCGTGCGGGTCTGCACAGGGACGAGGTCACGCTCGACGAGGGCGCCCTGCGCAAGCTCGCCGGCGAGTACACCAGGGAGGCGGGCGTCCGGAACCTGGAGCGCTCGATCGCCCGTCTGCTGCGCAAGGTCGCGGCCCAGCACGAACTGGACGAGACGGAACTTCCGCTCACCGTCCGGGACGAGGACCTGCGCGCCCTGATCGGGCGTCCGCACCACGTGCCCGAGTCCGCCCAGGACCCGGCCGAGCGGCGGACTGCCGTCCCCGGTGTGGCGACCGGACTCGCGGTCACCGGCGCCGGCGGCGACGTCCTGTACGTGGAGGCGTCGCTGGCCGACCCGGAGACGGGCGCGGCGGGCCTGACCCTGACCGGTCAGCTCGGCGACGTGATGAAGGAGTCGGCGCAGATCGCGCTGAGCTTCCTGCGCTCCCACGGCGCCGAACTGGAACTGCCGGTCGGCGATCTGAAGGACCGGGGCGTGCACATTCACTTCCCGGCGGGCGCGGTCCCCAAGGACGGCCCGAGCGCGGGCGTCACGATGACGACCGCACTCGCCTCGCTGCTGTCCGGCCGCCTGGTGCGTACGGACGTGGCGATGACGGGCGAGGTCTCGCTTACCGGCCGTGTGCTGCCCATCGGCGGGGTGAAGCAGAAGCTGCTCGCCGCACACCGGGCCGGGGTGAGCACCGTCGTCATCCCCAAGCGCAACGAGCCCGACCTGGACGACGTCCCGGCCGAGGTGCTGGAGAAGCTGGACGTCCATGCCGTCACCGACGTCCGCCAGGTGCTGGAGCTGGCGCTCGCGCCGGCCACCAGCAGCGCGGCGCCGGAGGTACCGGTGGCGGCGTGACGCCGCGGACTCCGGTGGCGGCGTGACGGACGCCACCGGACGACGCGAAGGCCCGGGTCCCGTGAGGGAGTCCGGGCCTTCGCCGTGCCGCAGGTGAACTCAGCCGTTGGCGAGCGCCTGCACCCGGTCCAGGGCCCCGTTGAACCTGTCGTGGTCCCCGACCGTCGGGCCGGTCGAGGTGTACTGCCACATCGTGTAGTAGCCCCAGCCGGCCGGGAGCGTGCCCGGGGCGGAGGCGTACCGCGCGATCCACAGCGGGTTGGCGGCGGCGAAGCCGCCGTAGTTGCCGGTGCACTGCGTCCACCAGCTGGTGGCCGTGTAGATGACGGCGTCCCGGCCGGTGCGCGCCTTGTAGGTGTTCAGGAAGTCGGCGATCCAGCCGACCATGGCGCTCGCCGACTTGCCGTAGCAGGCGTCGCCGTACGGGTTCCACTCGATGTCGAGCGTGCCCGGCAGCGTCTTGCCGTCCCGTGACCAGCCGCCGCCGTGGTCGACGAAGTAGTTGGCCTGGGTGGCGCCGCTCGTGGTGTCCGGAGTGGCGAAGTGGTAGGCGCCGCGGATCATGCCGACGCCGTACGAACCGTTGTACTGCTGGGCGAAGTAGGGGTTCGTGTAGTACGTCCCTTCCGTCGCCTTCGTATAGGCCCAGCGGACGCCGCTGCTCCACAGCGTCGACCAGGCGACATTGCCCTGGTAGCCGGAGACGTCCACGCCTTCGGTCTGGACGGCGGCGGCGCTGCGGGAGGCGCTGCCCCCGCCGTCGTGCGCCAGGACGCCCATACCCATGTGCGCGGTGCCACGGGCGGGTGTGCCGGCCTCGGCCGGCTGGGTGAACATCAGGGAGAACGCGGCGAGCAGGAGTCCGGCCGCGAACAGGCGGCGCGGGCGCCGGACCGATCCGGATCTGTGCACGAGCATGACGTGCCTCCGAAAGGCTCGGTGGAGCTCGGTGGGGGATGCGCTCGGACATGCGCCGTGCCGGGGAGTGCGGGGCCGCGGGGCGTCGTCGGCCCGTCGGTGATGGCGTGGGCATGCCAGGAAGGATCTGGTAAGGAAGCTACGCATGCGGGCACCGGGCTGGGAAGGGGGGCGGAGGACGCCGTTGGTCTACGCCTGCGAAATACTGGCGGAGCTGCGGCAATGGCGACGTTTGGCAGAAACTTTCAGGAACGGGAAACCGGGGCAGGGGAGCTGACGTGCACGAGCGCGGAAACGGCGAGGGACGTCCGGTCGAACCCGGCGCGTCGGGAAGCGGTGTGGACCACACCGGAGCGGACCGGGAGTTCCTCTCACTGGAGCGCGAACTCACGGTGTTCCTGCGGCGGGCCCGGGCCAACCAGGGCGAGATGGCCCGCGAGGTGCACCCGGACCTCGAGCCCGCGGCGTACGGCCTCCTGGTCCGCCTGGAGGAGTACGGCCGGCAGCGCGCGACGGAGCTCGCGGCCTATATCGGCGTGGGCAAGGCCACCATGTCCCGACAGCTGCGGGCCCTGGAGGAACTGGGCCTGGTCGCCCGCGAGCCGGACCCGGCGGACGGCCGGGCGTGGCTGGTCCACCTCACCGAGGAGGGACGCGGCCGGGTCGGCAACGTGCGCGACGCCCGCCGCGCGCGCTACGTTCGGGAGCTGTCCCACTGGGACCGGCGCGAGGTGGCGGAACTGGCCCGTCTGCTCAACCAGTTGAACCGGAGCATGGAGAAGTAGGCCGCGGGCCGGCGGCCCTCACAGCTCCACGTGCACCACCGTCGCGTCGTCGTGCGTCTTGCTGCGGCCCAGATACGCCCGCTCCTCGCGATCGCCGGCCTCCAGCGCGCGTACCCCCTCCACGAGCGCCGCGGCCCCCTCCTTGCGCACCAGTGCCAGCAGATCCGGCCAGTCGCCCCGGCGGAACTTCTCCGTCCAGCGGGTCGCTCCGTCGGTGAGGGCCGTGAGCGTGCGCACCGCCGCGCGCGGCAGTTCGCCGGTGACCGCGCGGACCGCCACCGACGGGTCCGCCGCCGCGGTGAAGAAGCCCCCCTCCTTGTTGCGGACCGTGGCGTCCGCGATTGCCTCCGTCGCCAGACTGCCGCGCGGGACCCGGGCCAGCCGGTCGTCCAGAAGGGCGGTGACCGTGCCGTCGGTCGTCTCGGCCAGAAGCGCCGAGTCGGAGAGGACCAGATACTCCACCGCGGACGCGGACCAGCGGGCGAGGACCACGGTTGCCTGAGGGGTGCGCGGGTGAGAAAGGTCACAGGTGGCCGCGTGGGCGTCGGCGGTGCGCAGGATCGCCTGCGAAAGGATCTCGGTCAGCGTCAGATCCCGGCGGGAAACGGACAGTTCGGTCAGTGCTCCGCCGAGTCGTGAGCAGAACCAGGGGACGGAATGAAGACAGCCGTCGTCACCCTGTGGAGGAGTGACCCCGTCGAGTACGACCAGTGCACCGCCCTGACCGGAAGCCGGTAGCGCGAGTGCGGCGAAGTCCTCGTTGGAGCGGGCCGGATCGCCGGGCTCGGAAATGAGGTCGGTACGCATTCGGCCAGTCTGCACGAGCCCTTCACATGGTCCACAAGAGGCTGGCAACGGTTGCCGAATCGGTGCGACCGACCAGGTCAGGCGCCTGGTTTGGCATGTAATGATCGACTCCGGTGAAGCGCGGTGGCGAATATTGCCAAAGTGAGCCGCCGACGTCCAACCGGCCCGCCGGGCAGATCCTGTGCACGGGCGTGAGGAACTTGCCCGCCAACTCGTCGCCGATGTTCACTCCTTCGGGTGGCGGGTCAGGCGAAGCAGGACCTCTGTCCACCGGCACTGGGAGGGTCGGAAGCCGTCGTACCGGGTCGACGCCCCAGCTGACGGGCCGTCACCCGAGCCCATGGGTAAACGAGTCAGGAATGCGAGCACCGGTGCAGAAGAAGCGGCCTCGGCGCACAGGCAGGCAGACGACCCCCGAACGGGACACTTCGTCCGACTCCACGGGCAGCGGCCGTCCCGCCCATGTGCGCAATCGGCTCATCGTCGCGGTGGCCGTGGTGGCCGCCGCCATCGCGGCGGCCGGGGCGCCGAGCGTCATCGGCGCGTCCGGCCGGCTCAACGACGCCCAGAATCTGGTGACGCTCGCCGAGCAGACGCAGGACGCCCTCACGCTGGCCCATGCGCTGGCCGACGAGCGCGACGGGGTCACCACGTGGGTGGCCGCCGGACGTCCCAAGTCCGGGGCGCCCGCGGAACAGCAGAGCACCCGGGTCGACCGGGAGATCGAGGATCTGCGGGCCGACCCGGACATCCCGGCGGCGCTCCGCAAGGACCTCGACGACGTGGGCGCCGTGCGCCGGGCCGCGCTCGTCGGGAAGAGCGGCGCGCTCGACGCGCACCGGGCGTACTCCGCAGCCATCACGGAACTGCACACCCTCGCCGAACAGCTGGCCGAGAAGACGTCGTCCCACGGAGGCTCCGGCGCCTACGCGCTCGCCCAGCTCGACGGCGCCGTGCAGCAGTCGGCCGCGGCCCGGGGCCTGCTGGTCGCGGCCCTGAACATCCCGCGCACCACTGAGACGGTCATCGACCCGATCACGGGTCTGCCGATCACCAGGACGAGTTCCTCGGACGCCGACATAAAACAGCGGGACGCACTCACGGCCGCCGCCCAGCAGGCCGCCGTCCGCTCCGACGCGGCCGTCGCCGACTTCCACGACAACGGGACCGAGAAGGCCCGGAACTCCTACGACTCCACGGTCACCGGCCCCGAGGTCACCTCCGCCGAGAAGTACCTCAAGGCGCTCACCGACCAGCCCACCCTCTCCGACGACGACCTCGGCCTCAGCGCCAAGAAGGTCGAGGCGGCCCTGTCCGCCCGAGTCGACCTGATGCGCGGCATCGAGTCCTCGCTGTACGAGAACCGCAGCAAGGACCTCGCCCAGCTGCGCGACGACGCCGTCACCGCGCTGGAGATCCGTATCGCGCTGCTCGGCGCGCTCATGCTCGTCGCCGTCGGTGTCGCCACGGCCATGGCCCGCAGCCTCACCCGGCCCCTGGCGGTCCTCCGCATCGGCTCGGCCAGGGTGGCCGCAGACCCGGCGGCCGAGGAACCGGTGAAGTTCACCGGGCGCAACGACGAGTTCGCCCAGGTCGTCCGCTCGGTCAACGCCCTGCACGCGCACGCCGTCGCCCTCCAGGAGCGCCTGACCACCCTGGAGTCCGACCGCAAGCACCTGGTCGGCCAGCGCCAGAGCATGGCCGACGAACGCTCCAAGCTGCGCACCGAGCTCACCGAGGCCTCCGCGTACCTCGAGCAGGTCCGGCACAGCATCCACGGCACCTTCGTCAATCTCGCCCTGCGCACCCTCGGCCTGGTCGAGCGGCAGCTCACGGTCATCGAGGGGCTGGAGGAGCGCGAGCAGGACCCCGAGCGGCTCTCCACGCTCTTCAAGCTCGACCACTTCGCCACGGTGATGCGCCGCCACAGCGAGAACCTCCTCGTCCTGGCCGGCACCGAGCACGTCCAGCAGCACGCCGGACCCGTGCCGCTCGTCGACGTCGTACGCGCCGCCGTCAGCGAGATCGAGCGGTACGAGCGGGTCCGGATCGCCGCGCTCCCGCCGCACGCGCACATCGCGGGGTTCGCCGCCGACGACCTCTCGCACCTGGTCGCCGAACTCCTGGAGAACGCCACCTCGTTCTCGCCGCCCGACGTCCCCGTCGAGGTCTCCGGCTGGCTCCTGGAGAGCGGCGAGGTGATGCTCTCCGTCCAGGACGAGGGCATCGGCATGAGCGGCGAGCGGATGGGCCGGCTCAACGAGCGGCTCGCAGACTTCGAGCCGGACGACGCCTACGACCAGGAGAGCGGGGAGGGCGGCCTCGGGCTCGGCCTGTACGTGGTGGCCCGTCTCGCCCACCGGCACGGCGTCCGCGTCCGGCTGCGCGAGCAGAAGCAGGGCGGTGTCGCGGCGGTCGTCGTCCTGCCCAAGCCCCTGCTGGCCGCGACCCCTGCGGCCGCAGTGCCCGTCGCGGGCCCCGCGACGGGGGGCGCGCACCACCCGTCCCTGCCCGGCGCCGATGCCGAAGCCAACTCGAACGTCCTCAGCAGCCGTACGCGGATGACGGTCCGGGATCCCGAAGGGGACGAGGATCCGCTGATCGCCGCGGCGGAACAGGCCGTACGCGCGCGTGCGGAGAGCCCCCTCGCGCCGGAGTCCCCACGGGACGAGCAGGCCCTGCCGCGGCATGGCGCCGAGGCGGCGGAAGAGCCCGCGCGGAAGGCCGGATCCGTACCGGAGGCCGAGCCCGCGTGGAAGCCCGCCTCGAGCGCCCCCGAGCCGTTCGCGGAGACCGGCCCCGAGACCACGATGGAGCTGCTGCTCCCCTCGCCCCGGGGGGACGAACCGGTTTCCGGCCCCACCGCCGGCATCCCGGCCCAGGCCACGGCCGACCCGTACGCCATAGGGCCCGACGCCCACGCCCGCGCCACCGACGAGGGAGCGCCTCGGCACGGTCCGGCGCCGCAGGAGCCCCGGGAGGATCCCGAGACTCCCCGGGTCACGGCCAAGGGCCTTCCCAAGCGCACCCCGAAGATCTCCGCGCCCGCCCCGGCCGAGCGGCAGCGTGCCGGCGGTGTGGACGCCGAGGCCCTGCGCCGCAGGCTCGGCGGTTTCCACCGCGGCGCCAAGGAGGGCTACCGCCACAGCGAGGCGGAGGCCTCCGAGAGGACCGGCGAGACGAGGGGGCCGGTGCAACGGCCCACGCACACGGCTGAACCCGGCACGGCACAGGACGTAGAAGCATCGGGGGGCACCGTCGAGGAGGCAAGCAGTTGACCGCGCCCAGTACCTTCGGACTGAGCAGTGAGGCACGCAACCTGCACTGGCTGCTGACGAACCTCGTCGAGGAGGTGCCGGGGCTGCTGTCGGTCGCGGTGGTCTCCTCCGACGGACTGCTCCTGCTCTCCTCCGACCCCGGCCGGAACGAGCAGGCCCGCGCGGCGCGGGAGGGGAAACCCGCCGGCCCCAAGGGGTCCTCGGCCGACCTCGCCACCGTCGTCTCCGGCGTCGGCAGCCTCACCATCGGTGCCGCGAAGCTGATGGACTTCGGCAGCGTCAAGCACACGATGGTCGCGATGGACGAGGGCAGCCTGTTCGTGATGTCCATCAGCGACGGTTCGCTGCTCGGCGTGCACGGCTCCGCGGACTGCGACATGAGCGTGGTGGCCTACCACATGGCGCTCTTCGTGGGCCGTGCCGGACACGTCCTGACCCCCGAACTCCGCAGCGAGCTGCGCAAGTCCTTCGAGGCCGAGTCGGCAGGGAGCGCCCGATGAGCAGCACACCGAAGAAGCTTCCCGTGCGCGGCGGCGACCGCAAACCGGCCCGGGTGCGGCCCTATTCGCTCACCGGCGGACGCACCCGCTTCGGACACGTCCTGCTCGTCGAGACCTTCGTCGCCGCGTTGGACGCCCCCGAGGAACGACGTGAACTGACCAATGGTTCACTGGCCACCCGCGTGATGCCCGAGATGCGGGCCATCGTCGAACTCTGCCGCCGCATGCGTACGGTGGCGGAGATCGCGGCGCTGCTGAGGATGCCGCTGGGGGTGGTCCGCGTGCTCCTCAGCGATCTCGCGGACCAGGGAAAGATCCGTGTGTACGGAACCGGTCACGGCCCCGGACAGCCTGACCGCGCTCTGCTGGAAAGGGTGCTGAGTGGACTCCGTCGTCTCTGACGCCTCCCCGGGCGTCTCCCCGCTCCTCGACGGCGAGGAGCAACTTCAGGCCTGGCAGACGGACCGCACCCGCGCTCCGATCGCCACGAAGATCGTGGTGGCCGGCGGCTTCGGCGTCGGCAAGACCACGCTGGTGAGCACCGTCTCGGAGATCACACCTCTGCAGACGGAGGCGCTGATGACCGAGGCGAGTGAGGAGACCGACGACCTCACCGACACGCCCGAGAAGCTCACCACCACGGTGGCGATGGACTTCGGCCGCATCACGCTCGACGACGACCTGGTGCTCTACCTCTTCGGCACGCCGGGCCAGCAGCGGTTCTGGTTCATGTGGGACGACCTGGTGCGCGGTGCGATCGGTGCGGTGGTCCTGGCGGACACCCGGCGGCTCGCCGACTGCTTCCCGGCTCTGGACTACTTCGAGAGCAGCGGCCTGCCCTACATGGTGGCGGTCAACCACTTCGACGGCAGCGAGCGGTTCGAGCCGGAGGACGTCCGTGAGGCGCTGACGATCCCCGATCGCATACCTGTCATGATCATGGACGCGCGCCGCCGGATCTCGGTGATCGAGACCCTCCTGGCCCTCGTCGGCCACGCGCTCGACGTCACCCCCGAGCAGCCCCGATAGGAGCACCACCCGCATGCGGAAGATACTCGTCGTCGGAGCCGGCCAGTCCGGACTCCAGCTTGCCCTCGGCCTCCAGTCGCACGGGTACGAGGTCACTCTGATGTCCAACCGGACCGCGGACGAGATCCGCTCCGGCCGGGTCATGTCGACGCAGTGCATGTTCCACACGGCCCTGCAGCACGAGCGCGACCTGCAGCTGAACTTCTGGGAGAACCAGGCCCCGAAGATCGAGGGGCTCGGCGTGTCCGTGGCCGGGCCGGAGTCGCAGCGCGTGATCGACTGGGTCGGCAGGCTCGACGGGTACGCCCAGTCCGTCGACCAGCGTGTGAAGATGGCCGGCTGGATGGAGATCTTCGCGCAGCGCGGCGGTCAGCTGGTCATCCACGGTGCGGCGGTCTCCGACCTCGACTACTTCTCGCGCACCTACGACCTGGTGCTGGTGTCGGCCGGCAAGGGCGAGCTGGTGTCGATGTTCGGCCGTGACGCCTCCCGTTCACCGTACAGCGAGCCGCAGCGGGCCCTCGCGGTCGCGTATGTGCACGGGCTCGGCCCCCGCCCCGAGCACCCGGACTACGACGCGGTCCGCTGCAACCTCGTGCCGGGCGTGGGCGAGCTCTTCGTCATGCCGACCCTGACGAACTCCGGTCGTGCGGACATCCTCTTCTGGGAGGGCATCCCCGGTGGCCCGCTGGACGTCTTCAACGGCGTCAAGGACCCGTCGGAGCACCTGTCCCTGACGCTGGAGCTGATGGAACGCTTCACGCCGTGGGAGTACGCGCGGGCCACCAAGGTGGAACTGACCGACGCGAACGGCACACTGTCGGGCCGCTATGCACCCACCGTGCGCAACCCGATCGGCCGGCTGCCCGGCGGCGGGCTGGTCCTGGGCGTGGCCGACGTCGTCGTGGCGAACGACCCCATCACGGGCCAGGGCTCCAACTCGGCGTCCAAGTGCGCCGCCGCCTACCTCGCCTCCGTCTTCGAGCACGGGGACAAGGAGTTCGACGAGTCCTGGATGCAGCAGACCTTCGACCGCTACTGGGACACGGCCCAGCACGTGACCAAGTGGACCAACGCGATGCTCGGCGTGCCGCCGGAGCACGTCCTCAACCTGATCGGCGCCGCGGGCACCCTGCAGCCGGTCGCCGACCGCTTCGCGAACGGCTTCAACAACCCGGCCGACTTCGAGAACTACTTCTACGACCCGGAGAAGACGGGGGCGTACCTGGCCTCGGTCGCGGGAGCCTGACGGGCTTCTGGCCTGCGGTCGTTGTTCGCTGCCGGTCGCTTCGGACGGCCCCGGCTCTGTCTGCCGGGGCCGTCGGCGTCTCACCGGAGACGGCCGGTCGGGCCGCCCGAGGTCCGTCACGGGCGCGGTGGCCGCAGTACCGCGCTGCTGCACGGCGTGCGCAGTCGGGGCTGTCGGACCCTCGGCTTACGCTGTGCCCATGTGGAAGGAAGCCGCTGCGGAAGCCTTGCCCGAGGTCGAGTTCCGCGCACCGGTCGACGCGGCTGCTCCGGCCGAGGCGGAGCGACGCCTCGGCCGACGCTTGCCGGCGCAGCTGACCGCTCTGCTGATGGAGACCGACGGGGTGGTCGGCGAGTACGGGACCGACGTCGTGTGGTCCCTGGATCGGATGGTGGAGCAGAACCTGCTGTTCTGGTCCCCCGACACGTTCCCGGGCCTGTACATGCCCTTCGACCCGCTGCTGTTCTTCGGCGACAACGGCGGGGGCGACCAGTTCGCCTTTGTGCTGACGCCCGCGCGTCCGGACATCTTCGTCTGGGAGCACGAGGACGACAGTCGGCTGTGGGCTGCACGCGAACTGGAGGACTACCTGCACCGTTCCCTCGCGGGCGACGGCGACCGGTACCGGTAGGCGGCCGACCCGGGCCGCAGGGCGCTCGGCGCCGTTGTTCCCGGTGAGTCCCTTCGTCCGGAGGCGTGATGATCCATGTGGTCCTGTGGGCCGTCATGGCCTGCGCTCCGGGGCTGGTGGGATCGGGCGTGGCGGCACTCGCCACCGGCCGGATCCATCCATGCACTGCTTCGGCGAGCCCAGGGTTTCGCGTTGACGACAAGGCCTGGCGCGCTGTCCGGGGGTCAGCCCGCCTTCGCCGGATCGATCCCGTACAGCCCCGCGGCGGCGACGGCCCGCTTCACCGTGCATGGCTCCTGTTCGTCGGCCGGGGCCGTCCACAGTGGTACCAGGCGGGACGACGTGGGCGCGGAGTCCATGCGCAGGTACTGGCAGGCACCGTTGATCCGGAGGGCGAGCACGTAGACGCCGTCGCCGTCGGCCGTGCCGGAGACCGCGTTCACGGTGTCCCCGGCGGTGACCAGGTGCTTGTCCTTCAGGAAGCCCAGGGCGCCCTGCGGGGTGTGCGCATATCCCGAGGTCGCGGTCTGCCGGTACGCGTTGGGGCCGGTGGGGTGCCGGGTGAGGAGTACGCCCATCTGCGCCGCCAGGCTGCCGGGTCTGCCGTCGGTCCGTGTGGCCGGGCAGGGCGTG
The DNA here is from genome assembly GCF_051553595.1 of Streptomyces sp. HUAS TT11. NCBI lineage: Bacteria > Bacillati > Actinomycetota > Actinomycetes > Kitasatosporales > Streptomycetaceae > Streptomyces > Streptomyces sp. HUAS TT11. The sequence goes on along the minus strand of NZ_CP196184.1, from coordinate 3,308,574 downwards.
GCCGACTGCTTCACGCTGTACGTGCCGACTCCGAAGGTGTAGCGGTAGCAGCGGACCGGATAGGCGTTCGCGGCGACGGTCCCGGTGCCCGGTGGAACCAGTCCCAGCATCACCTCTGCCGTGTGGACGGTGCCGCCGGGCCCGTCCTGCGCCGTGCCGGCGCTCAGCAGCGCTCCGCCGTGCGTCTCGACCCGGGCGACGAGCGTGCCCTCGGTGAACTGCCCCCCGTAGGTGCCGCCCCCGGAGTAGAAGCCGGCGTTCAGCTCCTTGCGCAGGTCCTCGGCGAGCCCGGCTGCCTGGGCGTCGACGGCGGAGGTGTCCGGGGCGGTGGTCCGCTGGAGGAGCAGCGTGCCGGCCACCCCCGTGGCACAGGCGACGAGTGCGGTCACCGAGACCAGCAGCACCCGGGATCCGGTGCCGCGCCCCCGCGCCTGTCCGGAGTCGGGCCGTCGGTCGTGGCGAGGCTCCGTGGCGTGCGTCGTCATGTCTTCTCCCCCTGCAGGACGTCCTGGATGCCCCTGCCGCCGTCGCATACTGCCAGCCGCCCCGATCAGCCGTGTCGTCCGGGGTGCGGGGGCGCCACACGGCCCGACGCGGCCGTCGCGCACCGGCGGCCGGGAGGGCTGCCCCGCGGCGGTCGGAGGGCCCGCGGTCGGACAGCCGGTGTCGGAGCCGTCCGTGGCGCTCCGGAGGAGCTGCGGGGACGCGGAGGCGCTCGGGACCCTGCCGTCGGATCCGGGTGCACCGCCCCGAGCACGGCTCGACCGCGATCGGGCACGCCCTGGTCGTGGCGCCGCGTCGCGGTGCCTGCGCCACCCTGCCGTTGCCGAGGTACATCGCCACCTGCGTGGCCTCGGGGAAGTGGACCACCGGATCCCCGGGCCGCAGCCGGTTCGGCGGCACGTGCGGCAGTTCGGCCCACTGCTCCCGGCTCGTCCGGGGGACGGGCCGGCCGGCCCGCTGCCAAGCCGGTGAGGTCGGCCCCGAGCAGTCCACGCACGCCGGACCCACGGCGCCCCGCTGCTAGGGCTCGCCGATCTGATCCAGGGCGTAGCTCGGAGCCGGGTCGCCCGCCGCCGACGGCTGCGCGGCGATTCCGGGCGCGCCGAGGGCCCCGGAGGACACGAACGTGTCCTGCGCGGCGGTCTGGCTCTGCTCGAACGCGGACAGTGCGGCCAGTTGTTCGGGGGTGAGGGCGGACAGCAGTTTCTCGACGTTCCTCAGCTGCCGCTCGACGTCGTCCCGCGCCTTCTTCTGCTGGTCGGCGAGGGTGAGCTGGTCGTCGAGGGCCTTGCGTGCCCGACGGGCCTGCGCGTCGGCCTGCTGCTCGGTGCCGACCAGCTTCTGCACGCTCTCGGCCCGCTCCCGCGCCAACTGCCCGATCACATGCCCCTCGTCCAGCGCGTGCTGCGGATCGCGGGCGAGCAGCAGGCGTACGTACGCGGAGATGTGTGTGCTGCTCTGGTACTGCTGCCGGGCGAGGCGGCCGACGTCGCCGCGACTGGTCTGCAGGGCGAGCCGGGTCCTGGCGAGTGCCTCGTCCAGCCGCTCGACCTCGTCCTGCTGCTTCTCCAGCTTCTCGGTCGTGGCGTTGTAGACCTCGGTGGCCTGCTCGGTCTCCCGGTAGCGCTTCTGAAGATCCGTCAGCAGCTCGGAGACCGGGCGGGGGTCCGGCTGCGCCGCCGGAGTGGTGCCGGGGTCGGGGGCGGCCACCGAGGGTGCGGGGGCGAGCACGGCCGAGACGGTCACCGCCGCCGTACACGCCAGGCGCAGCAACCTTTCCGGCATCTCATCACCTCCGGTGCGGGGGTGGTCCTTCCACCTCGCACCGGCAGGATCGGGTGCCCGCAACCCGGCCGCCCGCCGGGTGGTCGGTTCGGCGCAGGGAGGTCACTCGTCGGCGGTGTCCGGGCCGCCGTCCGGCGTGGCGCCTGGCGTCCGGCGCGGCTTGGACCACGGCCACCGAAGGCCGTCCCGGCTTCGGCCCTCGGGCCGGTACTCGTACTTCCAGCCCTGGTGAAGGCCGAGTCTGCTGCTCCGGCCCGCTTCGACGCGCCGGTAGACGAGCACGGTCGGCGGGCCGCCGGCCGCGTCCGGGACCGGGACGCGGTACCACTTCGGCGGGTGGCCGGTCGGGCCGAGCAGGACCGGCAGGACGCGCCCGTCCAGGGGGCCGCCCACGAACGGGGTGTCTTGGCTCTTCACGACACCAGTGTCCTCTTCGGGCGGGCCTGCGCAGGTGCGGGTCCCGGTGCGGGACGCCGTGTCACAGCAGGTGGCCCGCGTCGCCGACCACGGACAGGACGTGTCTGAGCAGGGCGCCGATCGGTCCGTCGGCACTCTCCAGGGCGAGTGCGCCGCGCACCACGGCGGCGGTCTGCGGATCGCGTCCCGCGCCGGCCACGAGGCACGCCACGAACTGCTCCACGAGCCAGTCCCGCAGTTCGTCCACGGGCGGCTGCTTGTCCTCGTCGAGCCAGATCAGGGAGGCGGCCTCCACGGCGGTGATCCAGGTCCGTACGGTCATCCGCAGCCGTCTCCCGGGCTCCGCCACGTCGAGATGGCTGAGGATGTGCTCGGCGGCGGCCCGCCGCACCCCGTCGACGATGGCGGTGGTGCGGGACGTCTCGACCACGCTGCCGCCCTGGAGGAGCGCGCTGAACCCGGCGTCGTGCTGGTCGACGAAGGCGAGGTAGCGGTCGAGGGCGCGGCCCAGGCGCCGGGTCAGCGGTCCCTCCGGGGGCTCGGCGAAGCACTGCTCGAGTTCGTCGGCGGCGGAGCGGAGCGCCGCCTCGTACAGCTGCTGCTTGCCGCCTGGGAAGTAGCGGTACACGAGCGGGCGCGAGACCCCGGCCGCCTCCGCCACGTCGTCCAGCGAGACCTCCTCGGGCGCGCGCTGCGCGAACAGGGACAGCGCGGCGCCGAGCAGCTGGCTCCGCCGCTCCTCGACGCTGAGCCGACGGTACGCGCGGGTGGGGGCCTCGGAGGTCATGTGGGCAGCGTAACCGTGTCGTCGTACAGACCGGCGGGGCGAGGCCGGGGCGGCCTCCGCGGCCGGTCCCCGGGGTCCCACGGGTCCGTCCTCAGGCCAGCAGCCCCGACGACCGCCACAGCCGCCGCCCGACGCCCCGCAGCACGCCGATGTCGTCGAGGAAGTCCGTCAGCCTCTTCGCACCCGTCTGCATGACCTCCCGGCGGTGGCCGCTCGCCCTGACCTGGGCGGCCGCCTCCTGCTTGTCCAGGCCGACGTTCGTGTACACCTCGGGGTTCACGAACGCCACCGAGAAGACGCGTGCGAACTCACCGGAGGTGATCCGGGTGAACTCCTGCGACCACCGCGGGGCGGTCAGCATCTGGCGGCGCAGTTCCTCGCGCGCGTACCGGACGTGCCGGGCCTCCTCGACCACGTGGATGCGGGTCACCCCGCGGATCAGCGGCTGCACCCGCTCGTCGGGGAAGGTCAGCCGCTGCATCCAGTCGAGGACCTCCTCGCCCAGGAGGGTCGCCGTGAAGGAGCCGGGTGTCGTCGAGATCGTCTTGAAGAGGCGGCCGAGGTTCTGGTGCACCCGGCTCACCGGATACCAGGGTGTCCCGCCGTGCGCGATCAGCCGGGCGAACATCTTCGAGTGCCGGCACTCGTCCTCGATCTCCGTCAGTGCGTAGCGCACATGCGAACTGGTCGCCGCCTTGTCGTAGATGTGCCGGACCAGCAGCTGCATCAGGATGAGCTCGAACCAGATGCCGAGCGAGGCGAGCGACGCCGCCTCGTGCTGGGAGAGCAGGATCCGCTGCTCCTCGCTCATCCGCTTCCACAGCGGTGTGCCGTACAGCGACACCAGCTCCGGCGGCCAGAACCACTTGCCGTCCTCGAAGGGCGCGTCCCAGTCCAGTTCCTTGTCGGGATCGAAGGAGTGCTTGGCGGAGGAGGCGAGCAGCCGCTCGGCCACCTGCTCCCGGTCCTTGAGCAGTCCGAGCGCGTCGCGCAGCACCTCGGCCTCGGTCACGGTCGTCATCGCTGTCCCCACCACCTTGTCGCACGGGCCGCTGTTACCGGCGGTCACGTCTTATGAGACTGCTTGTCAGCAAGGACGTCAATCCCCTGTGCGCCACTTGTTGACGGACCGTCTACCACGTGTGAGCGTGAACTGTATGTCGACGCATGAGCTGTACGCCAAGGAACCGGGAGAAACCCTCTGGCAGGTGCCCGCGAGCGGTGCGGCGCGGTTCAGCTGGGAGTACGACGAGGGGCGCGATCGGCTGCTCGCCCTGTACCAGAAGGGCAAGGACAAGCAGTGGGACGGGCAGAAGCGGATCGACTGGGATCTGGAGGTCGATCCGTACGACCCGCTCGGCACCCCTGACGAGGCGGTGACCCTGTACGGCACGCCGTACTGGGCGAGGATGACCGACAGCGACAAGGGCGAGCTGCGCAAGCACTACGCCTCCTGGCAGTTCAGCCAGTTCCTGCACGGCGAGCAGGGCGCGATGGTCTGCGCGGCGCGGATCGTGGAGTCCGTCCCCGACCTGGACGCGAAGTTCTACTCCGCGACCCAGACGATGGACGAGGCGCGGCACGCGGAGATCTACGGCCGCTTCCTGCACGAGAAGATCGGGATGCTCTACCCGATCAACGACAACCTCCAGTCCCTGCTCGGCGACACCCTCAGGGACAGCCGCTGGGACATGCCGTACCTGGGTATGCAGGTGCTCATCGAGGGCCTGGCGCTGGCGGCCTTCGGCATGATCCGCGACACCACGGACAAGCCGCTGCCGAAGCAGATCCTGGCGTACGTCATGCAGGACGAGGCCCGGCACGTGGCGTTCGGCCGCATGGCGCTGCGCGACTACTACAAGCAGCTCACCGACGCCGAACTGCGCGAACGCGAGGAGTTCGTCATCGAGGGCTGCTACCTGATGCGCGACCGGTTGCGCGGGGTGGAGGTACTGGAGAACTTCGGCATCCCGAAGGCGGAGGCGGAGGAGTTCAGCGAGAACTCCGAATTCCTCCGCCTGTTCCGCCAGTTGCTCTTCAGCCGCATCGTTCCCTGCGTCAAGGACATCGGCCTGTGGGGCAAGCGCCTCCAGCAGGCCTACGTGGACATGGGCGTCTTCGAGATGGGCGACTCCAGTCTCGACCTGCTGATGGCCCAGGACGAGGAGATCGCCGAGAAACTGGACGCGGAGCGTTTTGCGGTGGAGGAGCGGGAACGGGTCACGGAGGTGCGGGAGGCCGTCGAGGAGGGCCGGCGCCTCACGGGCTGATCACCGGGACCGCCCTGCTGCCGCCGTCAGGCGCCGGTCCCCGGTCGCACCTCCCCCGGGGGGAACGACCTCTGCAGAGTGAACGCGTACCCCGTCGGTCCGTGGGAGCGGAGGTGCAGCAGGTGTTCCTCCGCCTCCGCCACCGTCGGGCGGTGGCCCGTCGGCACCCACCACAGGGCCGTGACCGCCTCCTGCAGACGCTCGAAGAACTCGCGGCGCCGCGACAGCAACTCCCGGTGCTGTCCGCGGTACATGAAGGAGGTCAGTGCGTCGGCGTCACGCCAGGTCGACAGGTTGACGATCAGCCAGTCGTCGCCGAGGACGGGCACGTCCGTCGCGTTCCCGGACGCCTCCTGCAGGCGCCAGACGAACCCGTCCGAGGTGTCGGCCACCGCGTTGACGGGGTCCAGGGCGTCGACGAAGTCCTTCAACTGCGGTGAGTCCAGCGGGGCCTTGAGACGGGCGATGTTCACCTGGGCGAGTTCGTACACGGATGCGGGCTGCTCGGTGTCCGTCATGGACCGGACGGTAGGTCGGTCCCGAGGGGATGCGACAGCCCCGTCTCGGCTGACGGACCGGTCAACGGCCTGTGTTCCGCTGCGACTCCAGCACCGCCTGCATCACCGCCCGGGCGATCGGCGCCGCATCCCCGCCGCCGCTGATCTCCCCCCGTTCACCCGCGGCGTCCTCCACCACCACGGCGACCGCCACTCCCGGCTCCATCGCGTCGTCCGCCTGCGCCCAGGAGATGAACCAGGCATACGGCGTGCCCGAGTTGCCGACTCCGTGCTGGGCCGTGCCCGTCTTGCCGCCCACCGTGGCGCCGGGGATCATCGCGTTCCTGCCCGTGCCCTCCTGCACGGCGTTCACCATCATCTCGCGCAGCGCCGCCGCGGTCGCCGGGCTCATCGCCCGGCGCGGGGTGCGCGGTTCGGCGGCGGAGACCGTGTCGCCCGCCTTCGTCGTCGTCCTGTCCACCAGGTACGGCGCGCTCACCGAGCCGTCACCCGCGACCGCGCCCGCGATCATGGCCATCTGGAGCGGTGTCGCCCGTGTGTCGAACTGCCCGATCGAGGACAGCGCCAGCTGCGGACCGTCCAGCTTCCGGTCGAAGGTGCTCTGCGCCACCGAGAACGGGATCCTCAGCTTCTGGTCGTTGAAGCCGAACCGCTCCGCGGTCTGCGTCATGTTCCGCAGCCCGACCTCGAAGCCCAGCTTGGCGAACACCGTGTTGCACGACCACTCGAAGGCGTAGCGCAAGGACGCGTCGGCGCAGCCCCTCGCCTCGTTCGTCAACTGGGTCGTCGTGCCGGGCAGGAGGTAGGGGTCCGGGGAGTCCGTCGACTCGTCGAGGTCCCGCACCACCCCCGCGTCCAGTGCGGCCGCGGCCGTCACCACCTTGAACGTCGAACCGGGCGGATACGTCTGCCGGATCGCCCGGTTGAGCATCGGCTTGCCCGCGTCCGCGTTCAGCCGTTCCCAGGCCCGCGCGACGGAGTCCCTCGAACCGGACAGCTCACCCGGGTCGTACGACGGCGCGGAGACCAGCGCCAGGATCCGCCCGGTCGACGGCTCGACGGCGGCCACGGCGCCGCTGCGCCCGCCCAGTGCCCGGTACGCCGCGCGTTGCGCCGCCCCGTTGAGGGTGGTGACGACATTGCCGCCGGAGCTGCGTGTCCGGGTGACGTCGTTCCACAGGGGGAACGGCGCCAGATCGGGGTCGGTGCCCGCGAGAGTGGCGTCCTGGGTGTTTTCCAGCATGGTCGTCCCGTAGACCTGCGAGGCGAAGCCGGTGACCGGTGCGAACAGGGGACCGTCCGTGTAGGTGCGTTCGTAGCGGAACATCCCGCCCGCGTCCCGCGAGCCGGTCACCGGGTGTCCGTCGACCATGATGTCGCCGCGCGGCGCGCCGTACCGGGCGATCATCTGCCGGCGGTTGGCCGGGTTGTCGTCGTAGCGCGAGGCCTCGAAGATCTGCACCCGGGTGGCGTTCACCAGCAGGGCGACCAGGAGCAGCGCGCACAGGGCGGCCGCCCGCTGGATGGTGGGGGTTCCGCCGGGCCGGGCGGAGTCGAGGCCCCGGGGCAGGTTCACGGCACGGCCGTCCCGTCGTACTGGCTGCGGGCGGAGTCGCTGATCCGGATGAGCAGCGCCACGATGATCCAGTTGGTGACGACGGACGAGCCGCCCTGGGCGAGGAAGGGCATCGCCATGCCGGTGAGCGGGATCAGCCCCGTCACCCCGCCCGCGATCACGAACACCTGGAGCGCGACGATCGACGCGAGCCCGATGGCGAGCAGCCGCCCGAAGGGGTCGCGCAGCGCCAGGCCCGCCCGGTAACCGCGCTCCACCAGCAGGGCGTAGACCAGGAAGAGGGCGGACAGACCCGCGAGGCCGAGTTCCTCGCCCGCCGTCGCCAGGATGAAGTCCGATTTGGTGGCGAAGCCGATGAGGATCGAATGGCCGAGGCCGAGCCCGGTGCCGAGGGCGCCCCCGGCGGCGAACGCGAACAGGGACTGGGCGAGCTGGTTGGGTCCGATGCCCGCGTCGATCGAGGCGAAGGGGTGCAGCCAGTCCGTGACCCGCGCATGCACGTGCGGTTCCAGCCGGCCCACCGCCAGCGCACCGGCGACCGCGAGCAGCAGGCCCACGGCGATCCAGCCCGTGCGGCCCGTGGCGACGTACAGCAGCACCACGAACAGTCCGAAGAACAGCAGCGAGGTGCCGAGGTCGCGCTCCAGCACCAGCACCCCGACGCTCAGCAGCCAGATCGCCACGACCGGGCCCAGGACCCGCCCGGTCGGCAGTTGCAGCCGCCACACCCGCCGGCCGGTGTAGGCGAGTGCATGGCGGTTGGCGGCCAGGTATCCGGCGAAGAAGACCGCGAGCAGCACCTTCGCGAACTCACCCGGCTGGATGGAGAACCCGGCGATCCTGAGCCAGATCCGGGCGCCGTTCACCGCGGGGAAGAAGATCGGCAGGATGAGCAGCGCCAGAGCGGCGACCACGCAGACGTACGAGTAGCGCTGGAGCACCCGGTGGTGCCGCAGCAGCAGCACCACCGCGATGAAGAGCGCCACGCCGACCGTGGACCAGTACAACTGGGTGGGGGCGGCCCGGTCGCCCGGCGTCTCCAGGTCGAGCCGGTAGATCAGGACCAGACCCACGCCGTTGAGCAGGACGGCGATCGGCAGGAGCAGGGGATCGGCGTACGGGGCGCGCAGGCGCACCGCGCAGTGCGCGAGCAGGGCGAGCACGCCGAGCCCGGCGCCGTAGCGTGCGGCTCCGGGCGGGACGGTGCCCTGGGTGGCGAGCCCGACGGCGCAGTAGCCGTACATGGAGATCAGAACGGCGAGGACGATGAGGGCGAACTCGACGCCGCGGCGCCGGGGCAGCCGCAGGGCGGGAGCGGGGGCGTCGGCCGTCTCCGTCCTCGTCCCCGGCAGTCCTGGCGTTCCGGGCTCGATCATGTGCGGAACGTAGCAAGCGGCGACAGTGATGTCCTGTTATGTCGTCTCAATCAGCCCGTTCCGGTACACCTGGGGGCGTCGGCCCCGGCAGTCTCAGCGTGGCCACCGCCCCGCCGTCCGGTGCGTTGGCGAACTCCAGCGCGGCGCCCAGCACCCGCGCCTGCCCGAGCGCGATCGTCAGCCCGAGGCCGTGGCCCTTGCCGCCGCTCTCGGTCCGGAAGCGCTGCGGTCCGTGGGCCAGGAGGTACTCGGGATAGCCGTCCCCGTGGTCCCGCACGGTGACCCGCCGGCCGTCGACGGTCAGCACCACCGGACCCCGCCCGTGCCGGTGCGCGTTCGCCACCAGATTGCCGAGCACACGCTCCAGTCGGCGCCGGTCGGTCTCGACGCGCGCGTCCCGCACCACCCGCACCCGCGTCCCGGTTCCCGAGGCCCGCACCACCCGTTCGGCCAGGGGCGCGAGGTGCTCGGTGTCCAGGTCCAGACGCTCGCTCTTCGTGTCGAGACGGGAGATCTCGAGCAGGTCCTCGGTGAGCGTGCGCAGTGTGGCCACCCGGTCGCGCACCAGCTCGGTCGGCCGTCCGGGCGGCAGCAGTTCGGCCGCCGCGTGCAGCCCCGTCAGCGGGGTGCGCAGTTCGTGCGCCACATCGGCGGTGAACCGCTGCTCGCTCAGCAGCTTGCCGTGCAGCGTGGCCGCCATCGTGTCCAGCGCACCGGCGACCGCGGCCACCTCGTCCTGCGGGCGTGACGGGTCCTTCGTGCGCGGGTCGTCCACGCGTGCGTCCAGGTCGCCCGCGCTGATCCGCCGGGCCACCTGCGCGGTGGTCTGCAGCCGCCGGGTCACCCGGGTCACGGCGAAGGCCCCCACCAGCAGCGTCACGCTGATCGCCAGGGCCGAGGACCACAGGATCGCCCGGTCGAGGGCGGCGATGATGCGCGCTCCCTGCCGGTAGTCGACCTGTACGGCGAGCACCCGTCCGCCGTCGGCCGGGCCCGCCGCCCACATCGTGGGCTGGGTGTCGCCGGTGCCGACCATGGTGCCGCGACGCCCGCCCGCCGCCAGGTGCCGCAGCCGGGCCGGCAGTCCCGGAAGGCCGACGCCCGCACCGAGCGGCAGCCGGTCGCCCGCCTCGTACGCACGCGCGGCCTCGGTCAGCCGGTCGAGCGCCCGGCCCCGGGCCTCGCCGACGGTCCGGTCGGTGACCTGGACATGGACGAGCACGCCGAGCAGGGCGGCGAGACCGCAGCACATCACCGCGATGAACGCGGCCGCCTTCCAGGTGAGGGTGGCGGTCCAGTCGGGCAGCCGGCCCAGGGTTCTGGCCATGGCGGTCATCACGCGCTCTTCGACGGAACCGGCGGCACCCGCCGGTGCGGCGGCGCGGCGCCCGTCCGCAGGATCTCGTCCCGGCTCGCCAGCATCGCGTGCTGGTGCGGGTCCCAGGTCCACACGGTGCGGAACTCGTACCCGGGCAGCGTCGAGGGGGAGCGGATGAGCACGTCGCGACCCGCGAGCTCCACGCTGATCACACTGTCCGAGGTGCCCATGACCTGGACCAGCCGGTGGTGCGCGACGGTGTAGACGCGCACCGCCAGCTGATCGCCCGGGAAGCGGACGCCGAGCACCATGTCGTCCCGCCCGTCCCCGGTGAGATCGCGGTAGTAGGCGTTGAGGAGCGGGCACCTTCGGCCCTTCGCGCCCTTCTTGCCGCAGTCCGCGAGCTGCTTGCGGGTCAGCGCGTACAGCGCGCTCGGCCCGGAGTACGCGTCCGCGTGGGCGGCGACCTCGGCGCGGAAGACGTCCAGCGGCGGCACCCGGTGGACGTTGTCACCCGGAACGGTGATGCCGTCCATGGTCTCGGTGTCCGCCACGCCGTAGTCCAGGGCGGGCGTGGAGGCGGGCGGCAGCTGCGGCCACAGCTCGACCGGTCCGACGGCGGTGGCGGTCGGGCCCGCCGAGCGCAGGGCGCCGGCGTTGCCGCACCCCGCCAGGAGCAGGGCGGTCGCGGCGAGACCGAGGGCTGCGCGGACACGGCGGCTGGGGAACACGGGGGCACGTCCTTTTGGTCACCTGCTGGCCGGTTGCTCACTCTATGACCGGACGGCGGGTCACTCGGCGAGTTCCTCCAGCAGGCGGACCGTGTCCAGTCCCGCCCGCAGGTACTCCACGAACAGCTGGTTGTGCAGGGCCCAGGGTCCGCGGCGGGCGCGGATCATGCGGATCGCCTCGTCGGCGGGGTGCCCGGCCCTGATCAGTGTGTGGGCGACGACCAGGCCCGAGCGGTTGTACCCGTGGTAACAGCGGACGAGGACCCGGCGGCCGTCCTCCAGCGCGTCGTCGGCCGCCCGGGCGAGCCGCAGCACCCCGGCGATCTGGGTCCCGTCGAGCGGACCGTCCGGTATCGGCCACACACGGTGCTCGACACCGGCGTCCGGGCCGTACCCCGGCAGCCGCAAGAGGGTCAGCACGAGATCGAACTCATCGCGCACGACGGCGAGTTCCAGCCCTTCGGAGCGCCCCGCGAACTCGTGGCCGCCCATCCACAGGCCGGGCACGATCTCGCTCCACGGGCTGTCCGGAGCGGGAACATCGGGCTGCTTTCCGCGGATCCGCAACGGCGCCTCCCACCGACTCCCCAACTGCTCACAAAGGTAACCGGGTTCTTGCCCCTGGAGCACCCCGCCTGGTCCCATGGTCGAGGGGTGATGGTGCATGAGTGGACTGCGCGTCATACCGACCTGGCGGCATGGGCAGGAACGCCTGTACGTGTGCGCCACCGACGGCAGGAGCGTCGCCTGGTACGACCGGGAGGCGGGCCGGGTCAACCTGCTCAGCGTGGATCTGCGGCAGGACGTGCTCGCCGTGCTCGGCCCGTTCCTGACCGGTCCGGTGGCGGTCGGGCCGCCACCCGTCCCCACCCCTGCGGAGCTGGCCCGGCTCACACTGCACCCGGACGACGACCTGGCCCCGAACCGGCCCGGCGAGGCACTGCTCATCGACCTGGACCGGGACCCGAAGTCGGCGCACCGGCTGCGCACCGATCCACGGCGCAGGGCGCTGCTGGTCGAACAGCGGACCGGTGAGGCCCTCGACCAGCTGGAAGGCGGGGGCTGGCGCACGCTGCACTCGGTACCGCTGCCCGGCGGGGACCGCATCCACCATCTGGTGATCGGCCCGGGCGGCCTCTTCGCGGTGCGCTCGCTCGACGCACGCAGGCAGCGGGTCCTCGTCGCCGACCCGATGGTGACGGTGGGCCGCCACGACGCGCGGCCGCTGCTGCGCCGGGTGCGCGCCGACGCGGCCCGGGCGTCGTACGCGCTGACCGCCGAGGTCCGTCCGGTCCTGGTCCTGGTGGAGCCCGCCCGTCTGGAGACGACCGCACCGCCGCGGGAGATCCGGATCCTCGAGGACACGGATCTTCCCGGCCTCGCCCGGCTCGGCGGTCTGCTCAAGCCCGCGGACGTGGAGGCGCTGCACGCGATGGCGCGGGACCGGCACATCTGGTCCAGGGTGTGACCGGTCAGGGCAGCGGGGCGGCACCGGCGGGGTCGAGGAGCGGGGCCAGCAGGTCGCCGTGCGCCCGGAGGCGGGGGGCGATGTCCGGCGCCCGGAAGACCAGGCTGTCCGGGGACGCGCAGTCCGCGACCTCCTGCCAGGTCACCGGCGCCGACACGGTCGGCTCCGCCCGGGCGCGCAGGGTGTAGGGCGCCGCCGTCGTCTTGCGGGCCGCGTTCTGGCTCCAGTCCACGAACACCTTCCCCGGCCGCAGGCTGCGGGTCATGCGGTGGACGACCAGGTGGGGCATCGCCTTCTCCGCCGCCACGGCGAGCCGTTTGGCGTAGTCCGTCGTGGCCCGCGACGGCGTCGGCTCCACCGCCGCCAGCAGATGCAGCCCCTTCGAGCCGGACGTCTTCGCACAGGCGCCGACTCCGTCCGCCGCGAGCCTGTCCCGCAGCCACAGCGCGACCTCGCAGCACTCGACGACGGTGGCGGGTGGGCCCGGGTCGAGGTCGAAGACCAGCCGGTCCGCCTCGTCGGGGGCCCCGATCCGCCACTGGGGGGTGTGGAGCTCGGTGACGAGGTTGGCCGCCCACATCAGGCTGGGCAGGTCCTGGATCAGCACCATGCGGGCCGGGCCCTCCGAGCGTGGCACCTGGGCCGTGACGACCCAGTCGGGCGTACCGGGCGGCACGTTCTTGGTGAAGAAGACCTGGCCGTCCGGTCCGTCCGGATAGCGCAGGAACGACACCGGGCGATCACGCAGGTGCGGCAGCAGGGCCTCCGCGGTGGTCGCGTAGTAGTGCAGCAGCTCGCCCTTGGTGAATCCGGTCGCCGGATGGACCACCTTCTCCAGGTTGCTGAGCGCGAGCCGCCGCCCCTCCACCTCTGTGATCGGCGTCATACGATGAGAATCCCATGAAATCACCCGATCTATCAGCAAAAGGGGCGGAGCGTGCGATCGATCTGGAACGGCGCCATCTCGTTCGGCCTGGTCAGCATCCCGGTCAAGTTGATGAACGCCACCGAGAGCCACTCGATCTCCTTCCGCCAGATCCATCTGGAGGACGCCGGCCGGATCCGCTACCGCAAGTTCTGCGAGCTGGAGGACCGCGAGGTCGACTCGTCGGAGATCGGCAAGGGCTACGAGGACGCGGACGGCACGGTCATCCCGATCACGGACGAGGACCTGGCGAAGCTTCCGCTGCCGACCAGCAGGACGATCGAGATCCTGGCCTTCCTGCCGGAGGACCGCATCGACCCGCTCCAGCTGGACACGGCGTACTACCTCTCCGTGAACGGGGCCCCGGCCGCCAAGCCGTACGCGCTGCTGCGGGAGGCACTGAGACGCAGCGGGAAGGTGGCCGTCGCGAAGTACGCCCTGCGGGGGCGGGAGCGGCTCGGAATGCTGCGCGTGGTCGGCGACGTCATCGGCATGCACGCGCTGCTGTGGCCGGACGAGATCCGGGAGGCGGACGGCGTGGCGCCCGACGCGAGTGTGACCGTCAGGGACAAGGAACTGGACCTGGCGGACGCGTTGATGGACACCTTGGGGGACGTAGACCTGGACGACCTGCACGACGAGTACCGCGAGGCGCTGGAGGCGCTGATCGCGGCGAAGGCGGAGGGCAGGGAGCTTCCGCAGGCACCCGAGCCCGAGGGCGGCAAGGTTCTGGACCTGATGGCGGCCCTGGAGAAAAGCGTGCGGGCGGCGAAGGAGTCGCGGGGCGCGGGCGGAGGGGCGGAGGTGACACGTCTGCCGGGCGGCAAGGCGCGCAAGGAGTCCGGGGGCGGGACGGCGGCGGCGAAGAAGACGGCGGCGGCGAAGAAGACGGCGGCGGCGAAGAAGACGGCGGCGGCGAAGACGCCCGCGAAGAAGACCGCGGCCGAGAAGACTCCCGCCACAAAGACGCCTGCGAAGAAGACGGCGGCGAAGAAGGCCGGGGCCGGGAAGACCGCGGCCAAGAAGACCGCGGCGCGCAAGCGGACCGCGTGAGGGGGCGGTTCTTCGGCGCAAACCCGCGCGTGTGCCGGCGCGCCGCCGCCGCGGACCGCTGGATCGGTCCGCGGCGACAGCCCGCCGTCGTGCACTTGTGCAGGTCGGTGCGAGGCGCCGTCAGCGCACCGTGAAGGTGACGTGCGCGGTGCTGGTCGCGGCGGGCAGCTTGGTGGTGTCGACGGCCAGGTACTCGCCGTCGTCCTGCTGTCCGCCCGGGAGGATCTTGGAGTGCAGGGTGTAGGGCGCCGCCCCGTTGGTGACGCCGTCGATGCCGAAATCGCTGTCGTTGCTGATGAGCAAGGTGCGGCCGTGGTCGGTGGTGGCGACACCCTCGACCTTGTCGTGGCCGAAGAACGCGCCGGTCGGGTCGAGGCGGGTGACCAGGGCGCCCAGGTCCAGGTACGGGCTCTTGGCGACCGGGGTGATCCCGGCCGTCTTCAGCGCGGCCCGGGCCGTTGCGGTGTCGTCCTCGCCCACGTAGGCGTCGATGGTCTGGTGCTTCGGGCCGATGAGCAGCCCGCCCTCGGCCCCGTCGTACGTGGCGCCCTGCACCCTGGCTGCGGGGCCGACATCGGTCGCCCGGCTGATGTCGATCTTGAAGAGCTTCTTGAACGCGCCGGGCTCCATGTTGCCGTCCCGCTCGTCCACGACGAACGTGGTGTTGCTGAGCGCGGTGATCTCGCTGACCGCGCCGCTGGTCACCTTGGGGTCGTCGAGGAGGTAGACGTACTCGTGCGTCGCGCGGGTACGCAGGTTGTACGTCGCGATGCGCAGCACGGTGACGTTCTTGGTCTTGACGCCGGCCGGCAGGTCGGGCTGCTGGAGCGCGGACTGCATCATGCCGACGAGCGTGCTGCCGTCGGGCGTGAGTGCCAGCCCCTCCATTCCCTTGTTCGGCACCCGGTTGGCCAGTTCGGCCGGGAGCGAGCCGTTGAAGGGGGACAGGCGCTGGAGCGCCCGGCCGTCGCGGGAGAAGTGGGTGATGAACGGGCCGTATTCGTCGGACACCCAGAAGGAGCCGTCCGGCAGGGCGACCAGGCCCTCGGGGTCGTAGCCGTTCGGTGAGGCCGGCAGCGCGTTCCCGGCCAGGTCGATCAGCGACTCACCCGTGTTCGCCTGGGTGTTCACATGCCCGTTGTACAGGGTGCCGTCGGCGGCGCGCAGCGGGATCGTCTTCAGGACCTCCGCCTTGGTGCCGACGAGGCGGATCTTGGCGATCGCCGGGTGGAAGTCCGGCAGGGGCAGCGCCTTGCGGCCGTCAGGGGTGTCGACGTTCGGGCCGCGGTCGGTGATCCCGTAGAACTCGTCCTTCGAGCCGGGCACGGGGTAGAGCGACGAACCGTACGCCCCGCCCGAGATCTTCACCCCGTCGATCGTGGTGAGCGCCGGCAGATGGGTTCGGTAGAGCTTGACGGCATCGCTGACCGTGTAGTCGAAGCCGTCGGTGCCCTTGAAGCCCGGGTTCGGGGTGTAGTCGAACGAACCGTCCTGGCGCACCGTCAGAGAGCCGTGTGCGGTCTCGGTGTGCGAGACGAGCGTGGCCGGTCTGCCGCTGTCGTTGGACAGGAAGCCCTTGCCGCGGACGGTCAACGTCCGGCCTGCGTGGGCCGTGAAACGGTCGGAGCGTGCCTTGAGTACCGGACCCCGACCGCCGTGAGCCGTCGGTGCGGCAGTGGCCAGGCTGCTGCCGGCCAGCGACAGCACCACAGCGGTGGCTGCGGCGGTCGCGATCCTCAGACGAGACATGAGTTCCCCTCCTAGTCCGTGCGTCTCCTCGCGGGCGCACGACTGGCGAGCCTCTTTCCGCTACATGTCCGGCATGACAAGCGGGACTTGACGAAAGCCGGAGTTCGAGTGACGGGAAGTTGGCCGGCAGGTACAGCACTTGCCAAGCGCCCGTGAACGCGGCCTCGAACGGCCCCGGGGTCCCTCGGTACCGGGGGTGAACGGCGGCCCCTGTCCGACGCTCGGCGCGGATTCGGGACGGCGGCCCCGCGGGAGAAGCGGGCCGCCGACGAGTGCCGGGCCGGGCGCGGTCCTCCGGTTGCGTGCGGCCCGGATGCAGGCAGCATGTTGTGGGAGGTACGTTCGCCGCGCCCTGTGCATCCGGGCGGCGGTGGTGACGTTGCGCGACGCCCAGCGCACCGGCGGCGGCGGGACGGCGCCCCGGAGCGGGTTTGTCCGCCCCCGGGTGATCCTGCTCTCGCCCAGGGCGATGGGAGGCACGAGGGATGGGTAGCGAGGAGGCCCCCGCGGACCGCCTCCGGAAGTTCGTCCGCACGGTCCTGGCGCACCGCAACGGCGGGGGCGGCGTGCGTCACGACGCGGGGCGAGCGCGCGAGGTGTACCAGAGCTCGACCATGGGTGCGCTGATAGACGGCGTCTACGACGGCGACGTCTCCGTGGGGCACCTGCTCGAGCACGGGGACTTCGGGCTCGGCACGTTCAACCACCTCGACGGCGAGATGCTCGTCCTGGACGGCGTCTGCTACCACCTGCGCGCCGACGGCTCCGTGGAGACCGCCGGCAGAGGCGATCTGTCGCCCTTCGCGGCCATGACGTGGTTCACACCGGAGATCACCGAGGAGATCACGGCGCCCATGACCCGTGCCGAGGTGATCGCGCTCGTGGACGACCTGGCCCGCAGCCCCAACCTGATCTACGCGATCCGGATCACCGGACGCTTCGGCGAGATCCGCACCCGGACGGTGCGGAGGCAGGAGCCGCCGTATCCCCCGCTGACCGAGGCCGCCGAGGGACAGGCGGAGACCGACTTCACCGATCTGGAAGGGACCTTGGCGGGTTACCGCACACCCGATTACGAACAGGGCATCTCGGTGGCCGGCTACCACCTGCACTTCATCGACGCATCCCATGAACACGGCGGTCACTGCCTGGACTTCCGCGTCGAGCACGGCACCGTCGCGCTCGGCGAGCGCTCCGAACTCCACCTCAGTCTGCCGACGACACAGCAGTTCCTCAGCTCCGATCTGACCCCCGGCAACCTGACGGATCAGATCCGCCGGGCCGAGGGCGGCTGAGCGGCGGCCTGCGGAACCCGGCGCGCGGGAACCGCTGCCCGCGACCGGCGGGCGTGCGCTTCCGCCACCGGCCCCGCAGCTCGGCAACGGGCCCGGCGGGCTTCGGACTTCGGTGGCCGAGGAGCTCTCTCCCACCACAACGAGAGGCTGCATTCCATGTCCGAGTCTGAAGCGCGTGCCGCCCAGCGCGCGGTCGAGGTGCTGTCGGCGTACGGCGTCAGCCATGTTTTCGGAGTGCCCGGCGCGAAGATCGACTCGATCTACGACGCCCTGGTGGACAGTGGCCCTCAACTGGTGGTGTGCCGCCACGAACAGAACGCGGTCTTCATGGCCGCGGCGGTCGGACGGCTCACCGGAACACCGGGAGCCGTCGTCGTCACCTCGGGACCGGGCACGTCCAACACCGCGACCGGCCTTCTCACCGCCAACACCGAGCAGGACCCGGTCGTCGCGCTGTGCGGGGCCGTACCTCGCGCGGACCGCCTCAAGCGCAGTCACCAGTCCATGGACGCCACCGCCGCCCTCACGGCCTTCACCAAGTACACCGGCGAGGTGAACGACGCCGACAACGTCCCGGAAGCGGTCGCCAACGCCCTGCGTGCCGCCGTCACCCAGCCCCGGGGGGCGGCGGCCGTGATCCTGCCCTCCGACGTACTGACCACGCCCATCGCCGCCGGCATCACCAGGGCGTGCCCCGTACCCCGCCTGGGGCCCGCACCGGCCGAGGACATCGAGCAGGCGGCCCGCCTCATCCGTGACGCCAGGCGGCCGGTGATCCTCGCCGGTGTGCGGGGCGCCGATCCGGAGGCCTGCGCCGCCCTGCGCACCCTCCTCGAGGACACCGACCTGCCGGTGGTGGAGACGTTCCAGGCCGCGGGGGTCGTCTCCCGGACGCTGGACGAGCACTACCTCGGCCGGGTCGGCCTGTTCCGCAACCAGCCGGGCGACATCGTCATCTCGCACGCGGACGTGCTGGTGACCATCGGATTCGACGCCGTCGAGTACGACCCGAAGCTGTGGAACACCGACCCGTCCCGCACCGTCGTCCACATCGACGTGGTGCCCGCGAACATCGACAACCACTACCAGCCGGCCATCGAGTTGCAGGGTGATGTCGCCGCCACGGTCCGGGCCCTGGCCGGACACCTGCCGGGGCTCCGTCTCGACCCCGAGGTCCTCGGTGAACTCGCCGAGCAGCGGAAGGCGCTGAAGGAGGCCGACGACACCGCGCGCACGGCGAGCCACACGCGGGCCGGCCTCAATCCGGTGTCGGTCCTGCTCACGCTGCGCGACCTGATCGACGACGACGCCACCGTCACCTGCGACGTGGGCTCGCACTACATCTACACGGCCCGGCACTTCCGCGCCTACGAGCCCCGGCACCTGCTGTTCTCGGACGGCCAGCAGACGCTCGGCGTGGCCCTGCCCTGGGCCATGGCGGCCTGCCTGGTACGGCCCGGCAAGCAGGTCGTGTCCGTGTCGGGCGACGGGGGATTCCTGTTCAGTGCCCAGGAACTGGAGACGGCAACCCGCCTCGGCCTGCACTTCACCCATGTGATCCTGCGCGACAACACCTACGACATGGTGCGCTTCCAGGAGGAGCTGAAGTACGGGCGCACCTCGGGAGTACAGCTCGGCGACTACGACATCGCCCAGTACGCCGGAGCCTTCGGCGCCCACGGCTACCGCGTCGAGACCGAGGAGCAGTTCGCCAAGGTCCTCGGCGAGGCCCTCTCGCGCGAAGCCCGGGTCCAGCCGGGCATCACGATCATCGACGTCCTCGTGGACTACACGCGGAACACCGAACTCTTCGCCCAACTCCACGAAGGGGTCCTCGAGTAGGCGCTTCCACCGCGCACCACCGGATCCCCCCGACGAGCCCCGCGGTCCGACGGCTCCCGGATCCGAAACCCGGCACGAGAAAGGCCATGACATGGGCACCTGCACCGTTGGCGACTACCTGCTGCGCCGTCTGCGGGAGATCGGGGTCGGGCACGTCTTCGGAGTACCCGGCGACTATCAGCTGGAATTCCTCGACCAGCTCGAGGCGATGGACGGCATCGAATGGATCGGGAACTGCAACGAGCTCAACGCCGCCTACGCCGCGGACGGTTACGGCCGGCTCAACGGGATCGCGGCGCTGGTCACCACCTTCGGCGTGGGGGAGCTGAGCGCCCTGAACGGCGTCGCCGGCGCGTACGCCGAGTCCGTGCCCGTCGTGTCCGTGGTGGGAACGCCGGCGACCTTCGTCATGGAGGACAAGCAGAAGGTCCATCACACGGCCGGTGACGGCGACTTCCGGCGCGCGGCGAGGTGCGCCGAGGAGTACACGGTCGCCCAGGCGATGCTGACCCGCGACAACGCCGCCTCGGAGATCGACCGGGTGCTGCGCTTCTGCTGGCTGCTCAAACGTCCCGTGTACATCATGCTGCCCTCGGACCTGGCGTACGAGGCGATCGAGCCGCCGGGCGAGCCGCTGGTCCTCGCCGAGCCGTCCAGCGACCCCCGCAGGCTCGCGAAGTTCACCGACCAGGCACGGGACCTGCTGCGCTCGGCGGACTCGGTGGCCGTGCTGCTCGGCCCCGAGGTCGACCGGTACCGTCTCGCCCCGCAACTGGTCCGACTGGTCGAGGCCATCGGCTGCCCCGTGGCCTGCCTCAGCAACGCCAAGGGCGTCTTCCCGGAGGACCACGACCAGTTCATCGGCGGGTACGCGGGAAAGCTCAGCGACTCCTACGTCAGGGAGACCATCGAGAACGCGGCCTGCCTTGTGGCCGTCGGAACTCAGTTCACCGACTCGGTCACCGGGGGGTTCTCCCAGAACATCGACCCCTCCCGGCTGATCGCACTCCACCCGACGGCCGCCGTCGTGGGCTCCATCCAGCACGCCCATGTGTCCATGAAGGACGCGATCCAGGCTCTCGTCGGCGCCGGCATCCGCAAACCCTCCGACATCACCTCGCAGTTCCGGCGGTGCGTCGGCGGAGCGACGCCCCACGAGCCCGCCCGCTCGGCCCGGCTCGTCCAGGAGCGCTTCTGGGAGCAGTTCCAGGAGTTCCTCGAACCGGGTGACGTGGTGATCGCCGACCAGGGCACCTCGTACTTCGGATGCGCCGAACTGCCCTTCCCGCACGGCTGCACCTTCGTGGGTCAGCCCCTGTGGGGCTCGATCGGCTACACGCTCCCGGCGCTGCTGGGATGCATGCTCGCCGCACCCGAGCGCCGTCACATCCTGCTGATCGGCGACGGCTCCTTCCAGCTGACCGCGCAGGAACTGTCCACGGTGCTGCGGCACGGCCTCAACCCCGTCGTCATCCTGATCAACAACGACGGCTACACGGTCGAGCGCTGCATCCTGGGCGCGAACGCGGGTTACAACAACATCGCCACCTGGCGGTACGACCGGCTGGTCGAGGCCTTCGACCCGCTGGGCCTGGCCGTCACCGTCAAGGCGACCACCGAGGACGAACTCGCGGCCGCGTTCGAAACGGCGGGCGCCAACCGCGACCGGCTCGTGTTCGTCGAGGCGTTCATGGAGCGCCTGGACGCGCCGGAGTCCCTCGTCCAGTTGGGCAGGGCGTTCTCCACCTCCGACTACCACCACGCGCCCATCTCCTGATCGTGTACCGGCGACCGGCGACCGGCGACCGGCGACCGGCGACCGGCGACCGGCGACCGGCGACCGGCTGCACCGCGTTCCGCCTGGTGAGAGGCTCACCGGACACGGCGGTCCGTTCGCCGGGCGGCGCTGCCCGCCCGGTCCGGGCCCGCCCGCCGCCGGACCGCGGGGGGCTCTCCGGCCGCCCGGTGCCACCTTCGGGTGAATCTCGCGCTGCCGCCTCGTCAGAACCGAGACTCGGCGCTATTTTCGAACACATGAGCGAATGGCGTGATGCGGAAGAGGTCCCGCTGCCGATACCGGTCCGCGTGCCGGCGAGGGAGGAGGTGGAGTTCAACCGCACCGGCCTCTGGCTCACGCTCAGCCGCGATGGGCGACGGCAGCGGACCCAGGTCATCCAGTACCGCGATCTGCCGGACGGAACCCGGGCGATCCTCACGATCGTCGACTGGCCGTCGCCGTCGATCCCCATGGTGTGGGTCGCATGGGATCCGGACCGGATGAGCCTCGAATACACCTCGAGGGAGGTGCTCGCGACGGCGGAGGCGCAGCCGCGCGAGGGCGACGCCCATGCGATCGGCACCGGCCAGATGCTCGACTGCTTCACGGGTGATCACACGACGTACTGGCCGCACCGCGAGGTCGAGGTGCGCGTCGGCGGGCTCTGGCGCCCCGGCCGGCTGCGCTGCATCTACCGCGGGCCGCGCAACCGGGCGGTGGCCTTGGTGATGACCTCGCTGTACGAGCCCGGGTGGGGGGCGTGGGTCGCGTTCAAGCGGATGTACCGCTGGGATCCGGCGGCGATCCGGCCCGTTCGTGCACCGGACCCGCCGTCCTGACGGCCCTGTACGGACATTCCGGTATGTGCGGCACATGACGGGCGAACCGTCAGGACACCCCGACGGACCGGGAGAAGCAGTGCGGTCGGGTCGGGTCGGGGCCCGGCTCGTCATGTGAGGCTCGCGGCCTGTTCCCTGCTGTCCCCGGTGGTCTTCTCGCGGCGCGGGAGCAGCAGCGGAGTGGCCAGGAGGAGGACACCCGCGATCGCGATCGCGGTGCGGGGGCCGGTGACCGCGGCCAGCAGACCCCACACGGCGGTCATGGCCGCGATGGAGGCGCTGGTGCTGACCGACCACGCGGACAGGGTGCGGGCGACCCGGTCGGGTGCGGTGTGTTCGAGCCGGTGGGTGGACAGCACCGTGTTGTACAGGGCGCAGCAGGTCACCAGTCCGAACTGGACGGCGATGATGAGCACGATCCCGGGGACACCGGGCCGCACGAAGGCCAGCCCGACGGGCCAGCACGCCCGCAGCGCACCGGCGGTGCGGATCACCTTCTGCTGCCCGAACCGCGTCACGAACCGGTGCGCCAGACGAGAGCCGATGAGGCCACCGGCGCAGGGGGCCGCGAACACGAGACCGTACTGCCAGGGTGCGAACCCGAGACGGCCCAGCAGCAGGACGGCGAGCAGCGGCTCGGAGGCCATGATCAGGCCGTTGACCGCGATCGCGTTGAGGAGCAGTGGACGCAGTGTGGGGTGGGCCAGGATGTGACGCCAGCCTTCGAGCAGGTCGCCGGCGCGCAGCCGGGGTGTACCGGTCCGCTCCGGACGTGGTTCCGTCCCGCCGATGGCGCGGATGCCCAGCGCCGAGAGCAGATAGCTGACCGCGTCGGCCACCACGGTCGTCATCGGGCCGAAGATCCCGATCGCCGCGCCTCCCAGCGGCGGCCCGACCATGGACGCCGTCCACATCGTGGATTCGAACCGTCCGTTGGCGATGAGCAGGTCCTCCCGCGCCACGAGCGTTTTCACAAAGGCGCC
Source organism: Streptomyces sp. HUAS TT11 (assembly GCF_051553595.1). Classification (NCBI taxonomy): domain Bacteria; kingdom Bacillati; phylum Actinomycetota; class Actinomycetes; order Kitasatosporales; family Streptomycetaceae; genus Streptomyces; species Streptomyces sp. HUAS TT11. The sequence continues at coordinate 3,285,862 of NZ_CP196184.1, read as the reverse complement.
GCCGGCCGCGTTGAAGGCGATGTTGGCCGCGGCCACGACGACGGAGACGAGGAGCAGTTGGGCGAAGCCGAGCACACCGAACGCGAACGCGGCGGGCACGCTCACCATCGCCGCGCACCGGGCCAGGTCCATCGTGATCATGACCGGCCGCTTGCGGCGGAACTCCACCCACGGTCCGAGCGGTACCGCGACCACGGCCCCCACCGCCCGACCCGCGGCGGCCAGTACCGCCACCTGGGTCGGCCCGGAGTGCAGTACGACGATCGCGATCAGCGGAAACGCGCCGAACCCCAGCCATGTGCCGTACGAGCTGACGGCGAAGGCCGCCCACAGCCAGCCGAACTGCCGCCCCAGCGCCCGCCTGCCCGGCATCCCCACCGCACCTCTCGCCCGATCTCGACAACCACATGCTGACCACCGGTATCAAAGCGAGCGGCAGGCCGCCTGATCAAACAACCGGAGAGCCAGGGAAGCACAACCATGCGTTGTGTCGATACCGTGGCCGGGTGGATCTCGCCGCCGTACGCACCTTTGTGGCCGCCGCGGACGCGGGGCGGTTCCAGGACGCCGCCGCCGAGCTGTCGATCACCCAGCAGGCCGTCTCCAAACGCATCGCCACGCTGGAGAAGATCCTCGGTGTGCGGCTGTTCACCCGTACCGTGCGAGGAGCGCAGCTCACCATCGACGGTCAGGCGTTCCTGCCCCATGCCCGGGATCTCCTGCGGGCCGAGGAGCGGGCGGTCGCCTCGGTGCGCCCCGGACGCCGGGCGCTGCGCGTCGACGTGATCGGCCGGCGGCTCGCCCCGGCCGCCGTGCTGGGCGACTTCCATCGCGCGCACCCCGAGGTCGAGCTCGACGTCGTGACCCTCTTCGACGCCGACGCGGCCGTCGACGCCATCCGGTCCGGCACGATCGACACGTCCTTCCGCGCCGTGACCATGCCGGGCCGGCGGCTCCCCGACGACATCGGGGCCGTCCCGGCGTTCGACGAGCCCGTCCAGCTCCTCACCGGCCCCGCCCACGCGCTCGCCGCCGCCCGTACCGTCGGGCCGGCCGAGCTCGCCGGACACCGCATCTGGATGCCCGGCCTCGTTCCCGGAACCGAGTGGGCCGCCTACTACGACGCCCTCGCCGCCGAGTTCGAGCTGACCATCGAGATCACCGGCCCGGACTTCGGCACCGAACCCCTGCTGGACACCATCGCCGACTCCCGGTCGACGGCGACCTTCGTCGGCGAGCGGACACGGCTCGTCTGGCCCGCCGACCACGGTCTGCGGCGGATCGCCGTGCACGGTCCGACACCGGTCTATCCGCATTCGCTGCTGTGGCGCCGGGGCAATCCGCATCCGGCGCTCGCCGCGCTCCGTGCCCACCTCGGCTCCGGGCGGTTCGACCGCTCAGGCACCGGGACCTGGACACCGGCCTGGGCGAGGCGACCGGATGCGGACCGCCCGGTGACGGCCGCAGGCTGAGTGCTCCCGTCTCAAGGGATGGGCCGATACCGCAGGGGTCTTCCGTTCCGGCCGGCGGAGGCGTACGTTCCGCATACCCCGCGACGGCGCTTTCCGAGGCGCCGGCCCGCCGGTACCGGGACGGCGGGCCGCGCGGGGGCCAAATGCCTGCGCCGGGCCGCGTCCCACGGGCTCGGCGGGCAGTCCCTGCCCTCGGGGTCTTCGCGTCATCGGCCGTTTTCGGGACGAACCGGGCGGTTTCCGTATGACCCCGATGCCCGCCGATCGTCCCCGCGCCGCAGCCCACGGTGGGTGCGACCCACCCTGCTCAATTCCCGCTCCTCCAGGGCCGGGTGGTCCCCCGGCGTCTCCGGTGCCACGATGATCGCCGACGGCGGTCTCCCACCGGTGGAAGGCCCGGCCGGCCGAGAGACCCGTCCCACCGCCGTATGAGCCACCTCGGTGCGCGGATTGCACACATCGCGCCGGGCCGCGTGCACATCGTGCTCCCGAGCCGGCCCGAAGTGACCCAGCAGCACGGCTACTTCCATGCCGGCGCCACCACGGCGGATCCCGATGCGGCGTTCGCCGCCGCGCTGCGACGCGCCCAGCGGTTCGTGGACGACCCGGAGGGAGGGGTCTGGTACGGCGCCCGGCGGATCTTCACGTTCGCCCTGACGATCCGTGACGGGATCCCGGCCGACCGGGCCGAGACCTACCTGTACGCACGGGCCTGGCTGCGCGACGCCGCACGGCTTCTGGGCCGTACGCCGGGGACGCTCGCCGCCGAGCCGATCGACGCGATGCCGGACAGCGGTGCCGTCGTCCTGCGGGTCGGTCGCGTGTGTGCGGCGGCTGAGTACACGCCGGTTCGGGCGGCGTCGCTGCGGGTGCACCGCCCGTGCGACTGGCCGCCGACGTGGCGCTGAGCCGTGGCGGTTTTGGGTCGTATGCCGTCGGGTTGACGGAGGTGGTGGCGGTCAGTGGTGCGGTTGTTCTGCGGGTCGGTCGCGTGTGTGCGGCGGTCGAGTACACGCCGGTTCGGGCGGCGTCGCTGCGGGTGCCCTGCCCGTGCGACTGGCCGCCGACGTGGCGCTGAGCCGCGGGGGTTTTGGGTCGTATGCCGTCGGGTTGGACGGAGGTGGTGGCGGTCAGCGGTGCCGTCGTCCTGCGGGACGGCCGCGTGTGTGCGGCGGCTGAGTACACGCCGGTCCGGGTGGCGTCGCTGCGGGTGCCCTGCCCGGGCGGCTGGCCGCCGGCGCGGCGCTGAGCCGCGGGGGTCTTGGGACCGTGCGCCCGTCGGCCCGCGGAACGGTCATCTGCGCGCCGCGGCCGAGCGCTCGCCGGTCCGGATCCCGTCACGCCGACAGGCGCGCCGGCATCCGGGGGGTCAGCGGGTGTCGGTGTCGAGCGCCGCGGCGCGGAGGGCCGCCGCGACCCGGATGACCGGCTCGGTCGGCGGCTGGGGGAGCCGGGCCAGGAGCAGTCGCCGCTGTTCCTGGGGGCCGCCGCGGACCGGGAGGATGCGGACGCCGGGCGGCGCGGCGGCGGCGAGGGTCGCGGGCGCGGTGGTCAACCCGAGGCCGGCGGCCACCAGATGGAGCTTGGCCAGCCAGTCGCGCGCGGTGTGGGCGATCTCGGGACGCTCGTCCAGTCCCGGCCACACACCCATCAGCCGGTCCTCCCCGGAGGAGGAGCCCGCGATCCAGCGCTGCCCGCGCAGGTCGGCCACATCGACGAAGTCGCCGCGGGCAAGAGGGTGGACGGCGGGTACGGCGAGGCACAGCGCCCGTTCGGTGAGCGTCTGCAGCGCGAGCGGGGGAGACTCGGTGTCCGGCGGCCTGAAAGGCGGCGCCGACGCGAGCAGGGCCAGGTCCAGGCTGCCGGCCCGCAGGGCGCGTACCAGCGCGGGTGTACTGCCCTCCCGTCCGACGACGTCCAGGCCGGGGTCCGACGCGCGGAGCGAGGTCAGGGCCCGGGGCACCAGGACGGCACCGGCGCTGGGGAACCAGCCCAGACGTACCGTCCCGGCCCCTTCGGGCAGTCCGGACAGCTCCCGCGCGGTGGCCTCGATCTCGTCGAGCACGGTCGTCGCGCGACGCAGCACCACACGGCCGGCCGCGGTGAGCCGTACCCCGTCGCGCCGCCGCTCCAGCAACTCCGAGCCCGCCGCCCGCTCGATCGCGGCGATCTGCCGGGAGACCGCCGACTGGGTGTAGCCGAGCGACGCCGCGGCCGCGGTGAAGGTCCCCTGTTCGGCCACCGCGCGGAAGACCCGCAGCGCGGTCAGCGACACATCGGTGAAGTCCATGACGATCTCGCATACCAGCCGTGCGCAACTTTCGTTGGACTCATGGTCCCGGGCGTTCCTAGCGTGGCATGCATGAACGCTTCACGCATCGCCCTCGTCACCGGCGCCAACCAGGGGCTCGGCCGTGCCCTCGTCGAAGGACTGGCCGCCCGGATGGACCCGGACGACCTGGTCCTGCTCACCGGACGCCACGAACGGCGTGTGGCGGACGCCGCGGACGAGGTCACCGGGCTGTCCGGCACCCGCGCCCGCGTGGAGGGCCGGGTCCTGGACGTCACCGACACCGAGGCCGTCGCCCGCCTCGCGGACGAAATGGGGGCGCGGTACGGAGGGGTCGACATCGTCGTCTCCAACGCGGTCGCCCGCCTGCTGCCCGGGGAATCACAGGCCGATCGGGCCGACGAGTTCATCAACGTCTCCAACACGGCCACCCACGCGATCCTGCGCTCCTTCGGCCCCGTCCTGCGCCCCGGCGGTCGGCTGCTCGTCGTGGCCAGCAGCCTGGGCACCCTCGGGCACCTCGATCCGCGGTTGCACCACCTGTTCGACGGCGCCGACCTCGACCAGGTCGAGTACGCCGTCGAGTCCTGGCGCAGCGCCGTCCACAACGGCACCGCAGCGGACGCGGGTTGGCCGGTCTGGCTGAACGTGCCTTCCAAGGTGGCCCAGGTCGCCGCCGTCCGCGCGGTCGCCGCCGCTCGCCGCGAACACGACCTCGCCGCCGGCATCCTGATCGCCTCGGTCTGCCCCGGCATGGTCGATACCGCCACCTCGCGCCCCTGGTTCAGCGACTTCAGCCAGGCGCAGTCCCCCTCCGAGGCCGCACGCGCCGTGCTGGACCTCGCCCTCGCCGAGCATGTCGATCCCGCCCTCCACGGCGAGCTGGTCCGCTTCGGCAAGGTCCTGCCGTGGCACGACGGCACACCCCTCGTCGAGCAGGACGGGCTGGTCACGCCTTGAGCACGGGTCGGCAGGCAGGTTTCCGCACACAGCAAGGAGTTCACGTATGAGTGCCATCACCACCCCGTTCGGTTTCTCCAGCACCGCCGCCGAGGTCGCGGAGGGGATCGACCTCACGGGACGCCGGGCCGTGGTGACCGGCGCCTCCTCCGGTATCGGGGCGGAGACGGCCCGCGCCCTGGCCGGCACGGGGGCGGAGGTCACCCTCGCCGTGCGGGACACGGCGGCGGGCGAGCGGGTCGCCAAGGAGATCACCGCGACGACCGGCAATCAGGAGGTGCGTGTCACGCATCTGGACCTGACGGATCCGGCGTCCGCCGCGGCCTTCGCCGCTGTCTGGCGGGGACCACTGCACGTCCTGGTGAACAACGCCGGCGTCATGGCCTGCCCCGAGCGGTACACCGACCAGGGCCGGGAGTGGCAGTTCGCCACCAACCACCTGGGCCACTTCGCCCTCGCCACCGGCCTGCACAAGGCGCTGGCCGCCGACGGCTCCGCCCGCATCGTCGTCGTCAGCTCCACCGGCCACCAGCAGTCACCGATCGTGTGGGACGACGTCGACTTCGCCTTCCGCCGCTATGATCCCTGGCTCGCCTACGGCCAGTCCAAGACCGCCAACGTCCTCTTCGCGGTGGAGGCGACCCGCCGCTGGGCCGACGACAACATCACGGCCAACGCCCTGATGCCCGGGGCCGTCTACACCCATCTCCAGCGCCACACCGGCGGCCGCGGCAGCGGAAGGGTCCCCGCCCATCTGATCAAGACCGTCGAACAGGGCGCCGCCACCTCCGTCCTGCTCGCCACCTCGCCCCTTCTCGAGGGCGTGGGCGGCCGGTACTTCGCCGACTGCAACGAGAGCGAGGTCGTGGACCGCCGCTCCGGCACCCTCGACGGCGTCGCCCGCTACGCCGTCGACCCGGACAACGGCCGTCGCCTGTGGGCTCTGTCGCGGGAACTGCTCGCCCACGCCGGCTGAACCGTCCGAAGTCCTCGGGACGGCGTCCGCTCGGCGCCGTGCTCCTGGACCAGCCGCACCTGTTCCTAGACCAGCCGCACCTGCCGATCGAGCACGGCCGAGTGGATGCCGGCCGACGTGTCGCGCAGGTACGCCTGCCGCAGGCCGTGCGCCCTGCGGTACTCCTCCGTCGCGAGAGCCTTCCGCATCGCCGCCTCCGAATCGAAACTGATCCGCACGATGGCGTCGATCGGTTCCTCAGCGCCGTCTCCACCGGAGTCCGACAGGTAGTACTGCACGTACTCACGCACCTGGGGCAGGGCCGCATAGGTCGGGCCGTACTCGTGTTCCATGAAGTGCCGGAAGTTCTCCGTCGAGATCTCGGGCCGCTTACGGATCACCGTCATGAGCGTCAACATCGCTGTCCTCATTCCTGAACACCTGTTCATTGGATTTTACAATGAACAGGTGTTCAATGGGCCGGTGGGTACTACAAGCGAAGCCAAGGGCAGCCGGGACCTCCGGGCGGAGCTCGTCGCCGCCGCGGTGGCGATGCTCGCGCAGCCGCAGCCCGTCGCCGTCCCGTCGCTGCGGTCGATCGCGAAGGCCTGCGGGGTCGCTCCGTCGGCGGTCTACTGGCATTTCCCCTCGGAAGCCGACCTCCGGTCCGACGTGCTCGACGCCGAGTACACCTCTTTGATCGACGCCGTCGAAACGGCGTTGGACTCGGCGGGATTGGGCGCCGACGCGCTGGTGGTCGCGGGTGACGCCTATATCTCGTGGGCGCTCGAGCACCCGGGCGCCTACCAGCTGCTCTTCGAGAGCGGCGACGAACTCCCGGCCGGCAGGGCGGAGTACGGCCCCAGGCTGCAGCGGCGGATCGTGGAACTCGCCCGCAGGGTCGACCCGGACGCCCCCTTCCCCGCCGCCCTCCTGCTGTGGTCGGTCTGGCACGGCGTCGTCTCGCTGCGTCTGCACAAGGACGAATGGGACTGGGGCATGACGGCGCAGGAGGCCAACCGCCGGCTGGTGTCGGCGCTCACGGCCGGACGTCCGGATGGCGCCCGCGACACCGACGGCACACCTCGGTAGCGAGGGAGCGCGCCGTGAACTCCGCCGACGCGCCCGGCCCGGACTGCTCCATCGACCGGGTCGAGCACGCGATGGGCATCATCCGGGGCCGATGGAAAGTGCTGATCATTCACCACCTCGCGGTGCACCAGCCGCGCCGCTTCTCCGGCCTCGAACGTGCCGTTCCCCAGGTGACCCAGAAAATGCTGATCCAGCAGCTGCGCGCCCTGGAGGCCGACGGGGTGGTGCGCCGCATCGTCCACCCCGAGGTGCCGCCGCGTGTGGAGTACGAACTGACCGCTGCGGGGATGACAACTCCGTTGAGGCGGTTGTCCGGCCGGGTGTGGATCCACCCCGGCGATCCGGATCCCGAGGCGGTCAAGCCCTGTGTCGCCGTGGTCGCCGACGACGCGGGCAGCACGGTGGTCGATGCCGGTCGGAGTCCGGCGCACGCCCGATCGGTGCAGGCGGCCATGGCGGAGGCAGGACTGCCCGCCGCCCGCCGGCTGGTGTACACGCACCACCATTGGGACCACACCTGGGGCGCCTGCGCCTGGGAGGCCGAGGAGATCGTCGGTCATGAATCGGGTGCGGCACTGCTGTCCGCCGAGGCGCGCCGCCCGTGGAGCCATGCGTATCTGAAGGAGCAGGTGGCCGCCGAACCCGGCCTGGGGCCGAGCTTCACGGCCCGCGCACGGGCCATGGGCAGCTGGGCCGACTTCGCCGTGCGGCCTCCGACCCGCACCTTCGCCGACCGGCTGGTGCTCCCGGGCGGGATCGAGGTCCGGCATGTGGGCGGCCGCCACGCACCGGACTCCACGGTTGTGGCCGTCCCCGACTCCGGGGTGATGACTGCTTCTACCCACCGCCGTTCCATCTGCGTGAGCCCGGCCCCGCAGGCGAGGAGATCGACATGGGGCAGATCACCGCGCTGGTGGCGGAGGGCTTCGACTGGTACGTCGACAGCCACAGCCCGCCGTGGCGGCCTCCGTCCGCCTGAGTGACGGCCGGACGGCCCGGCGCGCCCGGTCGGTGCTGCGGTCCGGGCATGCGCGGAGTTGGTCCGAGGTGCGCCCGCGGACCGCCTCCGCGGATGCCCGCCGCGCCGGCTATCGCGGCAACGAGATCCCCCGGCCCCGGCCGCGGCGCACACTCCGGTCGATCACCCCGAGCTGCTCCATTCTGTCGAGCTGGTAGGCCACGGAGGACTTGCTCGACAGGCCCACGGCACGGCCGATCTCCCGTACCGAGGGGGCCTCCCCGTGCTCGGCGATCCAGTCCCTGATGCACTTCAGGATGCGTTCCTGGCGCTCGGTCAGGTGGTCCTTCACGAGGATTCCGCTTCCTCCTGCGACCGGACCTGCAGGCGCAGTTCCACCTTGGCCGCCGGTGATCGGCCGGCCCGGGTGTTCCAGTACGGATGGGCGGCGAGCCGGCCGGAGAGTTCCCGCAGGCGCCTGCGCAGCGCCGCGGTCTGCCGAGGCCGCCGGGCGAGCGCCTCGTAGGTGCGGTTCCAGTCGCGCTGGGTCTGCATCAACTCGGGTGGGAACGTCCTGTGCGCCATGCCTTGAATTCAATCATGTGTTCGATTTTTAGGGCGAGGGCAGGCGCCGGCCTTCCGGCGCCGGCCTGTGGTCAAGCTCCTCGAATGGCGGAAACCATCAGATATAGGGCAAAGTTGCCTCGGTATGCGAGGGGCCTCGGAGTGTTCTGCTGCGCACAGGAGAGCGACGGTGATCAGACATGGCCCACCACCGCCAAGCCCCACGCCCGCGCCTTCGTGACACCGGACTGCTCGCCCTGGTCGGCGCCCTGGTGGCCGTCCTGACGCTGGTCGCCGGTCCCGCCCGGGCGGCCTCCGCGGGCCGTGTCACGACGATCGACGCGGCGACACACCGGATGACCGTCAGGGAGGACGGCCGAACGGTGATGACCTTCCCCGTGAGCTTCGGAAAGCCCGGCTTCCGCACGCCGTCCGGGACGTTCCACGTGCTGGGCAAGGAGGCGGTCGTCGACATGACCTCGTGCAGCGCGCACATCACATGTGATCCGGCCAGCCCCAACTACTACGACCTCACGGTCCATTGGGCGGTGCGTCTGACCGGCGGCGGCGTGTACGTCCACGCGGCGCCCTGGAACCACGCCGTCGGCCGGGCCGACATCTCCCACGGCTGCATCCATCTGAACACGCCGGACGCCCAGCGCTTCTACGAATTCAGCCGGGTCGGCGACACGGTGATCGTCAAGAACACGGGCGGTGCCGGCGAGGGTCCGAGCGGCCCGTGACACCCGGGACGCAGGCGGCGGGTTGCCCCGGCCGGCGGCGCCGTTGATCCACTCGGCCCCGGGGTCCGCGCACACGATGCGTGTCGGCCCGGCTGCCGGCCTCGGTTCGCGGCTGCGGCCGGCCGCATCGGCCAGGATCTCGTCCAGCCGAACGCGGTTGAGGTCCGGTCGTTCGATCGGGCCGCCGTCGGCGGCGGTGTCCCCGTGCTCCCGGCGCCGCTGCGCGGGTCGTGAGCATGTCGTCCCGGCGCCCCGGCGGGCGGAGCGGATCCTGTACCGGCCGGGCGGGCCGGCGGCGCCGGGCAAGTCCCGCGGCCTCGGGCCCCGCACGCACCGAGGAGCCGAGAAAGCCGTAGCTCCGGTTCGCCCCCGGCCGACGTGCCGTCGTACTCGGGCATGCGGCCCGCCGGGAGGCCGCACAACTCCTTACGCGTCGGGTGTGTCCGTGTCGTCGAGCCAGACCACGATTCCGGTCAGGTCGTGGAGTACCGCCGCGACACCCGCCCTGATGGCGGCCGCACAGCGCGCCGCGGTGAACGAGGCCGGGTCGTAGGTGGACGACATGCCGAGGCCTTCACCGCGGAACGAGGCTCCCGGCCAGTCGACGGCCGTGACGTTGTAGGTGGGTTCGGCCAGTTCCGCGCCGACGACGAGGAACCGTTGCGACAGGTGGTTGGGGGTGACCGTCGCCAGTGGGTCGATGAGGTCGTTGCCCGCGCCGACGACGAGGTCCGGGCCCATGTCGAGGGCCTCGGTGACGGCGGGAAGAAGGTCGGAGGTGCCCTTCGCCCGCACCGTCCTGAGGTCGACGTGCTCGGCGTCGGCCCAGTCCTCGACGGCCTTCACAAGGGCCTTGGTCGGCCGGTCGCCACCCGTGGTGAGGAGGACGACCCGGTAGTCCTTCGGCGGATGGACGCCGCTCCACGACCCCGGCCGGGGTGTGGTCGTCGACTCCGGAACGGGCGAGGAGGAGGCGTCGACGAACCCGGCGCCGAGGGCGCCGACGGCGGTGGGCTCGGGGTGCGGCCGTGACCAGTCGTCGGCGGAACTGCATCCGGTGACCAGGGCGGCGGACGCGAGGAGCGCGGCAAGGGTCCTGAGCGGGGGGCGCAAGGTGTTCGTCCTCCGAGTGGTGTGAGTGGTGCGTCCCCATCCTGCGATGCCCACTCCCGCAAGTCGCCCCTGAAAGGGCGTTTCGTCGAACCTGTTTTCGTACGGTTCGTCGACGAGCCGAGTCGAGTTCACCCGTGACATGGACGGTGCCCTGGCAACTCTAAGGAGCCACATGTCACGACACTTCCGTCGCGCCGTCATCGGGATCGCCCTCGCGGTGATCACCTTCCTGAGCCTGGCCGGGCCGGCGTCCGCCCACGGGTTCACCTCGACGGTGTATGTCCATGTCACCGCGGGCGAGGACAACCGCATCCGCACGAAGCTGGAGCTCGAGTACGACCTGTTCGTCGTCTCCGCCGCCGACTACGAGAAGGACGACGCCCTCTTCCGGACCGGCGACGCCGCGTTCGACGCCGGTGACACCGCAGGGCAGGCCGCGGCGCTCAACGCCCACGCACGGTCGGCGGTCGCGTATGCGACCGAGCGCTTCTCGGTCGTCTCGGGCGCCGAGAACTGCACACCGACGCAGGTGGGCGGCTTCACGATGGGCCGGCGGGAGGGCGTGCCCTACGCCGTTCTGCACCTCGACTGGACCTGTCCCGGGGGAGGCGGGGAACGCCAGGTGCGCAGTGCGCTGTTCCCGGACTCCGAGGGTTACGTCAAGGGCGTCAAGACGATCGCCACCTATCAGCTGGACGGCCTTTCGGGCAGCGCCGCGCTCGACGCCGCGCATCCCGCCTTCTCCCTCGAACAGCCCTGGTACGAGCGGTTCTGGGAGTTCTTCCGGCTGGGCGCCGAGCATCTGCTGACCGGCATCGACCACATCCTGTTCCTGCTCGCGCTCATCGCGGGATCGCGCCGGCTGCGGGAGATCGTGCTCGCGGCCACGAGCTTCACCCTCGCCCACTCCGTGACGTTCCTGCTCGCCGCGCTCGGTCTGGTCGATGTGCCGGGCCGGGTCGTGGAGCCCGTCATCGCCCTGTCAATCGCCGTCGTCGCGGGCTGGCACCTGTGGCGGATCCGGCGGCGCGGCGGTCACGCCGGCGACCTGGAGGCCGGCGGAGGCCACTTCAGCCTCGACCGCGCGGGCTGGACCCGCCTCGGTGTGGTGTTCTGCTTCGGTCTGGTCCACGGCCTCGGCTTCGCGGGCGCGTTGGGGATCGAGACGGCCTGGTCGTGGACCCTGCTGTGGTCGCTGCTGGTGTTCAACGTCGGCATCGAGGCCGTGCAGCTGGCCATCATCGCCCTGGTGTTCCCGCTGCTGGCCGTGCTGCGCCACCGGGCGCCGACGGCCGGCCTCTGGGTGACCGGTGCGCTGTCGGCGGGAGTGGCGGTGATGGGTCTCGTGTGGTTCACGCAACGGGTGTTCGGCATCTGAGACGAGAGTGCAGCTCTCGTTCGAAGTTCAATAATCCCCAAGATCTCATTTACATCTGGTTTACCGGCCCAAGAGAGCTTTTTGACCTCCAATCACGCACTTCTGTGCCTCATAAGGAACGAAAGTGATGAGATCCAGACCCTCCACGCAGGCCTCCAGGTCTGCGCGGCACCGCGCGGCCACCGGAGCCGCAGCGGCATTCCTGGGCTTGGCCGTAGCCCTGGGCGGCACCCTGGCGGCTCCCGCCAGCGCCGCCGACACCGCCACCCTCAGCGGCATCGTCCTCGGGGTGGGCGCCAACGAGACCCAGCGCACCGTGACCTGGTACTCGTCGGCGGACACCACCCAGGTCGTCCAGGTCGCGCCGACCGCCCAGGTGGTCAACGGCGAGTTCCCCGCCGGCGCGGCCGTCTTCGACGCCTCCGGCGCGGCGAACATCGCCACCAGCGGCGGCTTCAACCGCCACGCGACGATCACCGGCCTGAAGGAGCACACGGCGTACTCCTACCGTGTCGGCACCGAGGGCAACTGGTCCTCGGCGTACTCCTTCAAGACGCAGGACTTCGAAGGCGACTACGACTTCCTGTTCTACGGCGACCCGCAGATCGGTTCCTCCGGCGACCTCGCCCAGGACCAGGCCGGCTGGCAGGACACGGTCGACGTCTCGCTGAAGGCCAACCCCGACGCCGAGCTCCTGGTGTCGGGTGGTGACCAGGTCGAGAGCGCCAACACCGAGTCCCAGTGGAACGCCTTCCTCGCCCCGGACCAGCTGCGCCAGTACCCGTGGGCCGCCACCATCGGCAACCACGACGTCGGCGGCAAGGCCTACGAGCAGCACTTCACCACCCCGAACACCGACCGCTCGGCCCCGTACTACGACAACGGGAACCCGGCGGGCACCAAGTCCGGCGGTGACTACTGGTACATCTACAAGGATGTCCTGTTCATCGACCTGAACAGCAACAGCTACAACTCCGCCAACGGCGGCGGCGACGCGGCGCACATCAACTACGTCACCGACGTCATCAACAAGCACGGCAACGAGGCCAAGTGGAAGGTCCTCGTCTACCACCACGCGATCTACTCGCCGGCCAGTCACGCCAAGGACGGCGACAACAAGACGCGTCGTGTCGACTTCCCGACAACGTTTTCCAAGCTCGGCGTCGACATGGTCCTCCAGGGTCACGACCACAGCTACTCCCGTAGCTACCTGATCAAGAACGGCGAGAAGGCGAACCCGGCCGAGCAGCCGGGCGCCGCCGATGTCTACCCCGGTCCCGGTGGTGTCCTCTACGTGACGGGCAACTCGGCCTCGGGCTCGAAGTACTACGACATCACCACGCCGGACAACAGCGGGACGAGCGGTGCCGGCAACGGCGCCGACCCGCTCAACCCGAAGAACTACTGGTACAACTCGGTCCAGAACCAGGAGCACGTCCGCTCCTACGTGAAGGTCCAGGTGCGGAACGACAAGCTCGTCGTCGAGAACCTCCGCAGCGGCACCTGCGCGGCCCCGAACTCGGATGCCGCGCCGTGCTCCGCCGACCAGCCCGTGGGCTCGGTCGTCGACAAGGTGACGGTGCACCCGTACCACGGTGACAAGCAGGACCTCCAGGTCAACGTCCCCAACCCGGCTCCGGGTGAGTTCGGCTGGACGATCGACGGCTACAACGGCCTGGTCGACCTCGGCACCGCGGCGGAGAAGAACGGCGACCACTTCGAGGCCGGCGGCAAGATCAACCCGATCCTGGTGTCGGACACCCGCCGTTCGCTCGCCCCGTGGTCGGTCTCGGCCAACGTGAGCGACTTCCGTGACGCCGACAAGACGTTCTCGGGCTCCTACCTCGGTTGGACGCCGTACGTCCTCGACGGTGGCGCGGGCGCCAAGGCCGGCGACCCCGTGGCCTCCGGCTACGACGACCACGGTCTGGGTCTGTCCATCTCGCGCGGCATCGGTTCGGCGGACCAGGGCCACGCCCGTGGCACCGCCAAGCTCGGCGCCGACCTGGACCTGAAGATCCCGGACACCGTCACCAAGGGCGGTTACCGGGCCACTCTGACGATCACCGCACTGAGCAGCTGATCCAGCCCGTTCCACCGGCGGGGCAGGCCCCTTCGGGCCGGCCTGCCCCGCCTCCCGTGCCAGGAGAACCCTCAGATGTACGCGCTCGCACCACGCCGGAAGACCACCGTCGTCTCCCTCGTCCGCACCGCCGTCCTCGCCCTGCTCGTCGCATGCGCGATCACCGGACTGAGCGTCGGACCCGCTCGCGCCGCGGACGGCGACGTCACCTGGACGGTCAGGACGGCCGCGAACGGGTACGGCGACGACCGGTCCAGCTTCGCCTACGACCTCAACCCCGGTGGCGACGTCAAGGACGTCATGGTCGTCGCCAACCACAGCAAGACCCCGCTCAGCCTGGCGGTCTACGCCGCCGACGGGTTCACCACCGACACGGGCCGGCTCGACCTGCTCACCAAGGACAAGAAGTCCGTCGGTATCGGCGCCTGGGTCCGCGCCGACCGCGACCGTGTCGTGATCCCGGCGGGCAAGTCGGCCCAGATCCCCTTCACGGTCACCGTTCCGGACCATGCCGTGCCCGGCGACTACGTGGGCGGCATCCTCACCTCCCTGCGGCAGGCCGACGACGCCGAGGGCGTCAACGTGGACCGGCGCCTCGGCATCCGCATCAAGCTGCGGGTCAGCGGCAAGCTCAGCCCACGCCTCACGATCGAAAACCTCCATGTGGGATACGCGGGCTCCTTCGATCCGTTCGCCAAGGGCGACGCCACCGTCACCTACACGATCCACAACACCGGCAACGCCATCCTGTCCGCCCATCAGCAGGTGTCCCTGGAGGGCCCCTTCGGCCGGCTGCGGACCGAGGCCGGCCGTGTCGCCCCGTCCCCGGAGCTGCTGCCCGGCGAGACCTGGAAGGTGACGGTGCCCGTCCACGGCGTGGCACCCGGAGTGAGCCTGACCGCCACGGCCACCCTCACCCCCCGCCTCACCGACGCCTCCGGATCCACCACCTCACTGGAGCCCGTCCGGGCGACGACCCACGGGTGGGCCGTGCCGTGGACGCTGTTGCTGCTGCTCGTCGTGGTGATCGCGGCGGTCGTCGCAGCCGTCGTCCTCACCCGCCGCAACCGCAAGCGCCGCAAGCTGCGGGAGGACGAGCGCGTACGGACCGCCGTCGAGCAGGCCCTCACCAGCCGGACTGCGCAGAAGAGCTGAACGCCGTACCGGCGGTGGCCCGTCATACCGGGGTTTCCCCGGGAGCCGAGCCGCCGTCGGTGCCCGGGCCCTGAACTTCACCCGGCGGTGGCCCGGTTGCCCCGCCGACGACAAGTGGGCGTGAGTGGATGAGCGCGGCACACGCCCCCGTTGGCCCCTCGGCATCCACATCTACGGCGACATCAACACCTACCTGCACAAGGGCCTGATGCTGGACGACGCCACCATCGACGCCCTGCGGGCGAAGCTGCTGGCCTGACCGCAGGTCCGGCAGAGGACAGGGGCGGACTCCGGGCCTTCGAGTCCCTCCGCCAGGGGTCGGCCGGACCCCGGCACGGCCGCCCCCCCGTGTCCGTCCGACGTCGCACCCCGGGGCCCGGTGTGGCGGACGAACAGCGCCACGCCGGGACCCGCTCGGGGCCGACCCCGGCCGGGGTCGGCAGCACGGCGGGTCGCCGTCCGATCCGTACGGCCCGCCCTTTGTTCCGGTGCGGCGCCCGCCCCGCCTTCGCCTTGTTCCGGTGCGGCGCCCGCACCCGCCTTCGCCGGCCGCCGCCGTCGGACGCGCCGCGCCGACGGGTGCGGGCGTACCGACGCTTTCGCGCGGACGACGTGCCCGGCCACCGGACGGGCCGCCGTGCCGGCAGGGACCACAGCCCGGCCTGTGGCGGGCCGACCGGGGTGACGTCCGTCAAGGGGCGTGCCGAAGACGCGCCCGCGCTCCGGAAGCCGGCGGGCCCGCCTCGGGCGCGCACCGACCGGGGCCCGGTACACGCGGGAGGTCCTGTTCGGCCCGGACGACCTTGCCGTCCGACGTCGATCGCGCTCCCCACCTTCGGGGAAGTCGACGACATGGGCCTTTGGGCTGATGTGCCTTTTTTGTTGAATGACCCGGAGAGGCCGATCCTGGGACAGTGCGTTCCATGGCAGTGACGCAGCCCACATCGCCGAGGCCCCTGGCCGGCGGAGTGCAACCGGGCGAACAGGCGTCCGAGGGCGCACCGGCGAGCGCGCGGGCAGCCGCACACGGTCCGCTCGAAGGCGGTCCTGCCCGGTGCCGAGGCGCACGCCCCCACCGCGCACCGATGGAATGCGGGCCCCGGGCGGGTCTGCGAGGATCGCTGCATGATCGTCGGGATCCGGTCACTCGCGTTGGGGTGGACGGCCGCCGTGCCGGTGATCGCGGTGGTCCTGCTGGCCTTCACCTGGGGGCGCGACCTGCCGGGCGGGGTCGTCGCCCTGGTGACGCTGGTGCTGGCCGGATCCGTACTGGCCGCGGTCCATCACGCCGAAGTCGTCGCGCACCGGGTCGGCGAACCCTTCGGCTCACTCGTGCTCGCCGTCGCGGTCACCGTCATCGAGGTGGCGCTCATCGTCACACTGATGGCGGACGGTGGTGCCAAGAGCGCGACCCTGGCCCGCGACACCGTGTTCGCGGCGGTGATGATCACCTGCAACGGGGTAGTGGGTCTGAGCCTTCTCGTCGCCTCGCTGCGGCACGGCATCGCGGTGTTCAACGCGGAGGGCACCGGAGCCGCCCTCGCCACCGTGGCGACCCTGGCCACCCTCAGCCTGGTCCTGCCGACCTTCACCACCAGCAGGCCCGGCCCCGAGTTCTCCCCGACGCAGCTCACCTTCGCCGCGCTGTCCTCACTGGTCATGTATCTGCTGTTCGTGGCGACCCAGACCGTGCGCCATCGCGACTACTTCCTCCCGATCACCCGGCACGGAGAGGTGATCACCGCGGAGGACCACGCCAACCCGCCCTCCGTCCGCGCCACGGCCTTCAGCCTCGCCCTGCTCGGCCTCGCCCTCGTCGGCGTCGTCGGACTGGCCAAGGGCGTGTCACCCACCATCGAGTCCGGCGTGGCGGCGGCAGGCATGCCGCAGGACGTCGTCGGCGTGGTCATCGCGCTGCTCGTGCTGCTGCCCGAGACCATCGCCGCCCTGCGGTCGGCGCGCCGCGACCGGGTCCAGACGAGTCTCAACCTTGCGCTCGGCTCCGCGATGGCCAGTATCGGCCTGACCATCCCCGCCGTCGCCCTGGCGTCGTTGTGGCTCTCCGGACCGCTCGTGCTGGGCCTCGGCCCCGTCCACATGGTGCTGCTCGCCCTGACCGTGGTCCTGGGCTCGCTGACGGTGGTACCCGGCCGGGCCACACCACTTCAGGGAGGTGTCCACCTGGTGGTGTTCGCGGCGTATCTGGAGCTGGCGATCGCCCCCTAGACCCGGGAAGCAGATCCTGAAGGCGTCCGACAAGGGCCTTGCGCGAGTGAAGGGCGCCGACCGCCGGCGCCGCGCGTCCTTCGAGCAGCGGTTCACCCACCGGGGCGACGCCGACGTGCCACAGCCGGCCGCCTACCCGCGGTGCTGCAACGCGGCCGAGGCCGGCTGAACCGGGGTGCGGCAAAGGATCTTTGCTTGCCCTGACCGGCGGTGATGTCCCGGAATCCCGTCCACGACCCCCGGCATACGGCCGCGCCCGACGGCACACACCTCTCCGCGCTCCGAGCACCACGTGCCAACGGACAGGGAGCCTCACTGAGTTGATCGCGTTGTCAGTCCCCCCTGCCATCATCCCGCCATGCTGTACGACGCCTTGGTGGCCGAATCCCGCAGGAACGACGGGCTGGACGCAGTGCGGTCGGCCGCGCTCGACCGCTCGCTCGTCGACCTCCTGGAACATCAACGGACCGAGTTCCGGCGCTCCATGGGTCACGAGTACCGGCGGTCCGGGGCGCAGGGCGCGGCGACCCGGACCGAGATCGACGGACGACTCGCGGCCTGCACGGACGAGGAGGGCAGGGCCGCGGTCCTGTGCCTCATGCTGGCCGCCTGCTTCGACGACACGAGCCTGTGGCAGTACGAGGCCGAAATCGGGTCGCTGATCTCACGGGTGCGGGGCTGGACGCCCGACGAGGTCGCCGTGATGCTGCTCCGCGCCACCAAGGGCGCGGGCAACGTGTTCCTGCCGTTCGAGGACGAGCGGTCGAGCCTGATCCTCGGCAAGGCGTTCCTGCTCGCCGCCGACACCGAGATCACCGACGAGACGATCCTCCGCCAGATCAAGAGGGGCGCCCGATGAACCTCGCAGCCCGGCTGATGCGCGTGCTGACCGACCCGGACCACATCCTTGAGGACGAGGACAGGCACCCGGACCTGTCGCAGGTGTCCGACGAGGACCTCGGCAGCCTGCTCGTGGCGGCCTACAGGCTGGACGCCTCGGCCACGCCCGCCATGACGATGGTCCGCTTCGTGGTCGAGCGCACCGCCCGGGAACGGCAGCCGCGTTATACGCCCGACGCGTGCCGCACGATGTTCGAGGCACTCGTCCAGAAGTGCCAGGTGCACGGCTGGGCGGACCTCGCCCTCGGCCTGGGCGCGCTGGAGCACTGTGCAGGTCCCCTGCCCGACGTGTCCCGACCGGCCCGCACCCTGGTCGAGTTCTGGCTCAAGAAGGACACCGTGCGTCAGCCGTACGCGCTGCTCGCGGTCGCGGGGCTCGCCGGTGAGGGGACACTGTGCGCGGCGGTGGAGCGCCTCTCCCGAGATGCGGGCCCCATCGTCGCCGACGAGATGGCCGTCATCGCCGGCCTCTCCCCGGCCGACCGGATGCTGCTGTCCGAGAGAGACCTGGACCACAGGTTCGTCCCGCCGCTCGCGCACACCTGGCGCGGGTCGGCCGACAACCCCGCCTACGTGGCGTTTGCCCGCCGTGCGCTGGAAGCGGCGGCCGACCGGACCGACGCGATCCGGGCGGGCGAGATCCCGTACCGTGCGGACAAGGCGTTCACGGACCGGGAAATAGCTTCCCTCGGACAGGTCCTGCGGGTGGCGCTGCTGCGTGACGAGCCCTGGCTGCCGGCGCTGTTCGACCGGCTGCTGCCGGGCATCGCCCTCGCCCCGACGGCGGCACGGACACTTCCGTCCCAGGCCCTGCTGTACGAAATCGTCCGGGCGGCACAGGACTTCCCGACGCCAGAACTGGTGACCGCCATCCGCACCGTACGCCGGACCGTCCGGCACGCCGGGGTGCCCAAGCAACTCGACAAGATGCTCAAGAAGGTCGACGCGGCCCTGGCCGAGCGCACCGAGGTGGCACTGCGGCTGCCGAGGCTGGAGTTCGACACTGCTTCCCCCGGGGGTTCGGCCGCGGTCGGCGTCCTGCGCCGGACGGCCGGGGACTACCAGGCCGTCGTCACGGTCACCGATACCGCCACGCTGGCCTGGGAGAAGGACGGCCGCCCGCTGCGCAGCGTCCCGGCTCCGGTCCGCCGCGACCACGCGGCCCTGGTCAAGGAGCTGCGCGACCTGGTGAAGCGGGTGAACGCCCAACTCGTCACCCTCGTCCGAGCGCTGGAGGGTGGTCTCGCCGTCGATGCCGTCCACCCGTACGGCTGGTGGCGCAGCGAGCTGGCCGGGCACCCGCTCGCCCGGACCCTCGTACGCAGGCTGATCTGGGAGATCGAGGTCGCCCCTGGCGAGTGGCGGGCCGTGCTGCCCGAGACGGACGAGCACCTTCCCGATGCGCCCGACGACGCCTCCGTACGGCTGTGGCACCCGCTCCGCTCCGACACCCGAGCCGTGCGGGCCTGGCGGGACCTGCTCAGCGAGCGGCACATTCGGCAGCCGTTCAAGCAGGCGTTCCGGGAGATCTATCTGCTCACCCCGGCCGAGGAGCAGACCCGTGTCTACTCCAACCGATTCGCCGCGCACCTCGTCCACTACCGCAGGATGTTCGCGCTGTTCCGGGCCCGGGGATGGCGCAGCGACCTGCTGGGACCCTGGGACGGCGGCGACAACGACGAGGCCGAGCGCACCTTCGCGGCGGGGGAGTGGCGGGTCCGCTTCTTCCACAGCTGGGCGGACTGGGCGGGCGAGAACGAACTGGCCTCCACCGACCAGGTGCGCTTCGATCGTCGGGTGGAGGGCGCATGGCGGGAGGTTCCGCTGACGGAGGTACCCCCGTTGGTGTTCAGCGAGGCGATGCGGGACGTGGATCTGTTCGTGGGGGTGACGTCGATCGCCGCCGATCCCGACTGGACCGACCGGGGCGAGGACCGTTACGCCGCGTACTGGCGGACGGCGACGTTCGGTGCGTTGACGGCGAGCGCCGAGGTGCGCCGGGAGGCGCTGGAGCGGATCCTGCCGCGCTTGAAGATCGCTGCCCGGTGCGCGTTGGACGGCCGTTTCCTGGTCGTGCGGGGGGACTTGCGCTCGTACCGGATCCATCTGGGCTCGGCGAACATCCTGATGGAACCGGACGATTCCTACCTGTGCATCGTGCCGTCGCGCGGCAAGAGCACGGGCAACGTGTTCCTGCCGTTCGAGGACGAGCGGTTGAGCCTGATCCTCAGCAAGGCGTTCCTGCTCGCCGCCGACACCGAGATCACCGACGAGACGATCCTCCGCCAGATCGAGCGAGGTGCCTGATGGCCACTGTGACGTTCCGGGACGAGACCGCGACGGGCAAGCCGGTCGCCGCATGGGAGATCGCCGGGCTGCCGGAGCGGATGACCGTACGGGAGCTGATCCGGTTGAGGGTCCGCGAGGAGGTCGCCCGGCACAACAGCCGCCCGAGCACCCACTTCAACGGCCTCGTCCGCCCCGACGACGCCGAGGTCGAACTGAACGGCTACCGACTTCGCGAGCCGCGCCGCATCGACCGGCAGCGCCAGGCCGACACCGCCGAACGCGCCTTCCTGGCCAACGGCTTCTTCGTACTGGCCGGCGACCGCCAGGTCGAGGACCTGGACGAAGTCGTGGATCTGGCCGTCGATCCCGACCTGGTCTTCATCAAGTTGATTGCGCTGGTGGGTGGTTGAGGGATCGGTGGCTCGCAGGGCGGGGAAGGGAGTCCGTGGCTGCCTCGGACCGACAGCGTTCGAGGCCGCGGGGACGTGGTCGGCGGCGAGCGTCCTCGACGGGAAGCGCAGACTCCGACACGGGGAAGCCGTGCGTCCGGGGCATCCAGCCGCCGCCGATCCAACCCGTGGTCCGGGCGGCGGACCGCGGGACCGCCCCCGGACGGACCCCAGGACCGCCGGCACAGCGTCAGGGGTCGGCGGGAGCCACGCGGCGAGGCCGCTGGAGGAGCGCGTCCAGCAGCGCCGCGTCATCCGTGGCCGACCGACGAGTCGGCACTGCGGTGCAGTACCTGTTTCAGATGCCGGGTGAGGTGCCGGCAGGCGGACAACGCCTCGGGGTCGTCCTCGCGACCGGACGATCCCCGCCCGCACAACGCGCCCGGCCGAGCGGGCCGGAACCGCCGGCCGGCATGAGGAGACCCTTTAAGGGCCTCATGACCTGCGAGAACGACCGATAGCTCGAGGGCTGGGCAACCAGCCGGTCGCCTCTGGCCACAAAAGGCACAAAAGGAATCCGTCCCGACACCCTACGCAGCCGCCGATGCCGATGTGCCCCGGGCCGGAGAGGTGCGACCGCCGCCGGTTGCCCGGTCGGCTGGCGGCGACGTCCGGCGGCGGTAAAGCTTTGGAGACCGAGGTGGTCAAGGGGGAAGCGAACGCTGATGTGACTGTGGAGGAGCCGTGGGCAGCCTGGTCGTCGTCGGAGTGGATGGCTCGTCGTCGAGTGACGCGGCGGTGGTGCAGGCCGCACGGGAAGCACAGCGGCGTCGTGCGACGCTTCGTGTGGTGCACGGCTTCAGCTGGCCTGTCGGGCCCATGTACACACCGCTGGACCCGTCGCCGCTCAATCGCCTGGCACACGACTCCGCGGAGCTTGCCCGGAGTGTCGCGCCGGAGGTGGAGGTCACCGATGCCGTGATGACCGGCGGTGCGGTAGCGGTGCTGACGGCGGAGTCGCGAGACGCGGACCTCATGGTCGTCGGCCGGCGGGGCATCGGGGGCTTCGTCGGCATGCTGCTGGGTTCGACGGCGGTCTCCCTGGCCACTCACAGCCGGTGTCCGGTGATCGTGGTCAGCGAGGAACCCGATGACGCCGGGCCGATCGTGCTGGCCGTCGACGGCTCCCCCGAAGGTGAGAACGCGGTCGAATTCGCCTTCGCCGAGGCGGCGTTGCGGGGGGCCGAGATCAGGGCCGTGCATGCGTGGCTGCCTGATTACGCGCCGGCCGGTATGGGCGTCGAGAGCGCGGAGCGGTTGCTGGCCCAGGCAGTCGTCGGTCGCCGGGAGAGATATCCGGACGTCACGGTCGCACAGGAGGTGCTGAGCGGCGAAACCCGCGAGGTCCTGATCAAGGCGAGCAGCGGCGCCCAGCTGATGGCCGTCGGCGCCAGAGGGCACGGCGGCTTCGCCGGGCTGCTCCTGGGCTCGGTGAGCCAGGCGCTGTTGCACCACGCACACTGCCCGGTCGCCGTCGTCCGCCGTGGTGCGTGACGAGGGCCGCGATCTTCGAGGGAACGCTCACCCTCGCCGGAGCATCTCGTGGGCCATCGCGATCACGGTGCGGGCCGCGGCACCGGGCATGCGGTCGGACGGGGAGGCCAGGGAGAACTGCCAGTCCAGGTCGGCGTCGTCGACGGCCAGCGTGGCGACGCCCTGCCCTTCGCCGAGGGCGACCCGTGGCAGCAGTGCCACACCCAGTCCGTTGCGGACGCAGGCCACCCCGGAGGTGAGATCGGTGATCTCGATGGCGACGCGATGGGGGACGGAGGCGGCGTCGAAGGCCCGGTCGGCAACGGTCCGGTTGCTGTAGCCCAGGGGGAAGTCGACGAAGTCCAGGCCGGCCAGTTCGGTGATCGACACGGTGCGGCGTTTCGCGAGCGGATGGTCGGCGGGCACGACGAGGTCGAGCACCGAGGCGGCGAGGTCGGTCAGTGTGATGCCGGCCGGGCACGGTCCGGGCCCCGAGACGAAGGCGAGGTCGAGCCGCCGTTCGAGGAGGGCTTCGATCAGGCCCCGGGAACCGGAGGGGGCGGCGCTGGTCTGCAGGAACACACCGGGATGACGCCGGTGGAATTCACCCAGGAACACGGGAAGGTCGATGAGCCCGATCGTGGTGATCGCGCCCAGCCGCAGTGTGCCGCGCAGTCCGCCGCGGACCTCGGCCACCGCGTCTGCGGCGTCGCGGGCGGCGTCGAGTGCGGCGTGGGCGCGCGGGAGCAGGGCGGCACCGGCATCGGTGAGCAGTACGCGTTTGGGGGTGCGTTCCAGCAGCGGCGTGCCGAGTTCTCGTTCGAGGTTCTTGATCGTGGTGGAGACCGCGGACTGGACGACGTGCACCCGTGCGGCGGCACGGGTGAAGTTCGCTTCCTCCGCGACGGCCACGAAGTACTCGAGCTGGCGCAGTTCCACTCTCCGAGTATCCCTCGAGGTATCTCTCAGCGAGATGGCGGCGGTCTATGACTTCTGTTGGACAGTGCCCGTTCCGTCCAGTGATTCTGTTGGAAGTTCAACCGATACAGGAGGCCGAAAATGACCTACAGAACGCCACCGACATATCTGGGCAGCGGTGACCCGGTACGGCAGCGCAAGGACTATTACCCCCCTTGGCTGGACAATCTCGCCGACGATGTGACGCTGGAGGCCGGGGTCTTCAACGGGACCGTTCACGGGGCCGAGGACGTTCGCGCGATACTTTCCTACGCGCGCACTCTGTATGAATTCCAGGACTTCATCTACATCGGCAAGTACGGAGAGAACGGCTTCGTCGAGGACTACGCGGCGACTGTGGACGGCAGGCCGATCGCCAATATCGCTGTCGTCTACAAGAACGAAGAGGGCAAGACGCAGCACCTTGTGATGAACCACCGTCCGCTGCCGATGCTTCAGTACTTCTCCAGGAAGCTGGGCGAGCACTTCGCCGGGACCGAGTACGCGAAGTACTGCGCCGATCCGTCGGATGCCGACCGCGACTGACGGGTCCTGCCCATGAGCCGCACTGACCCACCGCTTCACGTATCGAGTGAGTCGGTAAAGGGCTGGCGGGTGCCCGATGTCGATGACCCTCAATACACGGCCCGGTTCCATCGAGAAGGAAGGGTCCGGAGCCTGAGCGCCGACGTGGATCCGGCCCCACCATCGTTCTTGTCCGGAACGCCCGTCGAATTTGTCGGGCGCCGGGAGATGAAAGGTCTCTCATGCCTCGATCCATGCGCGCGCTCGTAGCCGGAAAGGTCGGCGAGCCGATCGATGTCCTGCGGCTGGAGTCCCGGCCCGTTCCCACGCCGGAAGCCGGTCAGGCGCTGATCCGGGTGAAGGCGACTCCGATTCATGCCAGCGATCTGCATGTGCTGCGTGGCCGCTACGGCTTCGCCCCCGAGTTCCCCACCGTGGGTGGTCACATGGAGTGCGTGGGTCGTATCGAGGCCCTGGGCCCGGATACGGAGGGGCTGAAGATCGGCGAGCGTGTGGTGGCCGTTGCGGTCCCGGCGGTACCCGGGCCCCCTGTTGCCGGCACTTGGCAGGAATACCTTGCAGCCGATACACGAAGGCTTCTGCCGGTCCCCGACCATCTGAGCGACTCCAGCGCCTGCCAACTCGCCGTGAACCCGTTGACCGCGCTGCTCCTCGTGACGCGCGAACTCGACGTAGAGCCGGGCGAATGGTTGGTGCAGACGGCCGCGGGCTCCACCGTCGGCCGGCTCGTCATCCAGCTGTCCGGGCATCTGGGTATTCGCACGATCAATGTCGTGCGGCGACGCGATGCCGTCGAGGAGATCAAAGAGCTCGGTGGTGACGAGGTCATTTGCACCGAGGACGAGGACCTGGTGCGGCGCGTGGCTGAGATCGCAGGACGGGCCGGCGTGCGCAAGGCCGTCGACTGTGTCGCGGGACATGTGGGTGCCCAGGTGTCCCAGGCATTGGCTCCAGGAGGGGAGGTCGTGGTCTACGGCGCGCTCTCCACCCATCGGCAGACCGACCCGGCGGCGCTGACGATCCCGCTGCAGGCACGCTCGGTCATCTACGAGACCAAGGCGGTCCGCGGCTTCTGGCTGAACCGCTGGTTCGGCACTGCCTCATCCGGGGATGCGCTGCGCGCGCTGTCCGAGGTCCGCAGTCTCGTCGCTGACGGCGTGCTGAGCATCCCCCAGGGCCGGCCGTTCCCGCTCGAACGCTTCACCGAGGCCATCGCGCTCGCCGAAACACCCGCACGTGGCGCCAAGCCTCTCTTCGTCTTCGAAGACGGCCGCGACAACGACGGTGGGTAGCAAGGGGTCTGCCGGCGGCCGCGGCCGCTCGGACCGGTTCGTCGTTCCAGTGATCCGAGCAGTCGGCGGCCGCATGAGATCGGCCGGCCGGGGGACGAGCGGGAACCCTGTCTCTGTGGTGGCCCGGGACCGACCGTGCGAAGAGGTCGGCGACCCGCGGCGATGGACCAGGATCCCGTCAACGGCTCGTCACGGACCTCGGCACAGGGCCGCTTCCGGGGGGCATGGCGCTGCACGGGCTTCAAGGCCCCGTCACTGGCGAAAACGCCGGTGACGGGGCCTTGAGCGGGGCGGCCGAGTGACTCGGGGTCGAGTACCCTCGGCCGCCCCTCCGGCCTTCAGCTGTGCAGGCGGCCGGGACACGGTCGACTATCGAAGCGACCGGAAGCCCGCGCGGAGTTCCCCGACGAGGAGCTCCGGCTGCTCCCAGGCGGCGAAGTGCCCGCCCTTGGGCAGCCTGTTGTAGTGGACGAGGTTCGGGTACGCCTGCTCCGACCAGCTCCTGGGGGCCTGGTAGAGCTCGTCGGGGAAGACACTCACGGCTACCGGGAGCTTGACGCCCTTCGAACCGAAGAACGGAGTCGTGTTCTCCGCGTAGAGGCGGGCCGCGGAGATCGCCGTGTTCGTCAGCCAGAAGAGCGTGATGTTGTCCAGGACGTCGTCCCGCGTCAGGCCCTCGCTCACTCCGTTGAAGGACCGGGTGATCAGCTCCAGGCTGGCCTTGTCGTGGTCGAGCAGGAAGGCGGCCAGGCCGACGGGGGAGTCCGCGAGCGCCGTGAGGGACTGCGGACGCGACGCCATCATGTAGGCGTAGTAGACGTGCCGGTAGACGAAGTCCAGCTGCTCGACGGCGCGCTTTTGCTCGTCGTCGGCGAGGACGACGTCGGACGGCAGCGGGTTGCCGGCGATGACGGCCTGCTCGATGGCGGGCGGAATCACCTTGGGCATGTTGGTGTGGATGCCGACCAGGCCCTCGGGCTCCTGCACGCCCATGAGGTCGGTGACGACCGCGCCCCAGTCGCCGCCCTGCGCGACGTACTCGGTGTATCCGAGGCGCTTCATCAGCTCGCCCCAGGCGCGGGCGATGCGCTCGGGGCCCCAGCCGGACGCGGTCGGCTTGCCGGAGAAGCCGTAGCCGGGCATCGACGGGATCACCACATGGAAGGCGTCCGAGGCGTCACCACCGTGGGCCGTCGGGTTCGTGAGCGGCTCGATGATCTTCAGCTGCTCGATGATCGAACCCGGCCAGCCGTGCGTGACGATCACCGGCAGCGCGTTCTCGTGCTTCGAGCGGACGTGGATGAAATGGATGTCCAGGCCGTCGATCTCGGTGATGAACTGCGGGTAGGAGTTCAGCCGCGCCTCGACCTTGCGCCAGTCGTACTCGGTCGCCCAGTAGCGGGCCAGCTCCCTGACGGTGGCGAGCTGGGTGCCCTGGGACTGATCGTCGACGGTCTCCTTCTCGGGGAAGCGCGTCGCCTCGATGCGCGCACGCAGGTCCTGGAGCTGCGCCTCGGGGAACTCGAACGTGAACGGGCGGACAGCCGTCGATGCGGAAGTGTCAGACATGTGGGGGGTACTCCTTGCGATGTCGGCGACCCTCTGTCGCCGGCCCGTCCACAGTCGTCCAGGTCCGCGTGCGTCGCCCCAGGGAAACCCCCGGGGTGTCCCCGTGGCCGAACCCCGGGGCGGGCCGACCCCCGTACCACTGCCGAACCCCGGGGCGGGCCGACCCCCGTACAACTACTGAAAGCGCCCAAAAGGGAATACGGTCAAAACAGGGCGTCGAAGCGCATCAGAACCGTGCTCCAGGAAGATCGACCTATGGGTGCACAGTCCATGGAATCCCGGCTCGCGCTCCGCGGCCGGGACCACGAGCTGGCGGCGCTGGAGCGGCTACTGGCCACAGCGCGGGCGGGCACCAGTGCGGTCCTGGTCCTGCGTGGCGAAGCCGGGATCGGCAAGACCGCGTTGCTGGACCACACGGCCGGCCGGGCCGTCGGGTTCCGCACCCTTGGCATCGCGGGCATCGAGTGGGAGATGGAGCTTCCCTTCGCGGGCCTGCATCAACTGTGCGCACCCCTGCTGGGCAGGCTCCACCAGTTGCCCGATCCACAGCGTGATGCACTGTCCGTCGCGTTCGGACTACGGAAGGGTGAGGCGCCGAATCGGTTCCTGGTGGGTCTGGCTGTGCTCGGTCTGCTGGCCGGCGCGGCCGAGGACGGGCCGCTGGCCTGCCTCGTCGATGATGCGCAGTGGCTGGACGAGGAGTCCGTGCAGGCGCTGGCATTCGTGGCCAGGCGGCTGGTGGCCGAATCGGTCGCCTTGATCTTCGCCTTGAGGGATTCCGATGACTGTCATGAGCTGGCCGGCCTGCCGGAGCTGATCGTCGAAGGCTTGAGCGAGCACGAGGCGCGCGCCCTGCTGGCCTCGGCGGTCCGCGTGCCACTCGACCCGCTGGTACGGGACCGGATCGTCGCCGAGACGCACGGCAACCCGATGGCCCTGCTGCACCTGCCACACGCGCTGACGCCCGCCGAGCTGGCGGGCGGGTTCTGGCTGCCCGGCAGGCGTCCCTTGGCTAGCCGCATCGAAAGCGCCTTCCACCAGCGGTTCCGAACCCTTCCGGCGGACAGCCTGCGTCTTCTGCTGACCGCCGCGGCCGAGCCGACCGGAGACGCGGATCTGTTGCGGCGCGCAGCCGCCCTGCAGGGGATACCGGTCGATGCCGCAGCGTCGGCCGAGGCGGCGGGACTGGTCGAGTTCGGTACCAGGGTGCGATTTCACCACCCCCTGGTGCGCTCGGCCGTCTACCGGGGGGCGTCCGCGCCGGGCCGCCGGGCGGCGCACCGGGCGCTGGCGGAGGCCACCGATCCCCACCTCGACCCCGATCGCAGAGCGTGGCACCGCGCTCACGCCACCGACCGGCCCGACGAGGGCATCGCCGTCGACCTGGAGTGCTCGGCGGGCCGGGCCCAGGGCAGGGGAGGAATCGCCGCAGCGGCCTCGTTCCTGCAGCAGGCGACGGAACTGACCCCCGACGCCGCACGGAGAGTCAGCCGTGCACTGGCTGCCGCTCAGGCCCACATCGAGGCCGGCGGGGCCGACCAGGCCCACTCCCTGCTGGCCATCGCGGGGGCCGGCCCCCTCGACGACCTCCAGCGCGCCCGACTCGAGCGACTGCGGGCCCGGCTGGTCTTCTCCCAGGTGCGGGGCGGCACAGCGCCTCGGCTCCTGCTTGATGCCGCACACCGGCTGGCACCTCTCGACGCGGCCCTTGCCCGTGACACCCTCCTGGAAACGCTCGGCGCGGCGAGCTTCGCCGGCCGTCTGGGCGACGGACCCGGGCTGCGGGAGGTGGCCGAGGCTGCTCGCGCCGGCCCGCCGCCGAAGACGCCGCCGCGGACGGTGGACGTTCTTCTGGACGGCGTCGTCGGTCGGATCCTCGACGGCCACGTCGCCGGAGTCGCCGCCCTCAGGCATGCGATGCACGTCGTCCGGCAGGAGCAGAAGGCCGGTGCGACGGAGGCGGAGAGGCACTGGCTGTGGCTGGCGTTCCGCGTGGCACCCGAGCCTCTCGCACCGGAGCTGTGGGACGACGACGCGTGGCACGAGATGGCGCTGGGCGCTGTCGGCCTCGCCCGCGAGGCGGGGGCGCTCACCGTCCTTCCGATGGCGCTGACCTACCAGGCGTGCTCCCACGTCCACGCCGGCGAATTCGACACCGCGGACGCCCTGATCGACGAGGCCACGGCGATCTCGGAGGCGGTGGGCGGCGTACCGATGATGTACACGTCCCTGGTTCTCGCCGCCTGGCGAGGACAGGAGTCCCCGGCACTGGACCTCATAGAGGCCACCATCGAAGAAGTGCGTGCCAGGGGTGAGGGACGCGTCCTCAGCCTGGCCGAGTACGCGACCGCGCTGCTCCACAACGGACTCGGCCGCTACGACGCCGCGCTGGCAGCCGCGACGCGCGCATGCCAGTACGAGGACCTGGGCTTCTTCGGCTGGTCGCTCGCCGAACTCATCGAGGCGGCCGCCCGCAGCGGGCAGCCGGAGGTCGGTGAGGCGGCACTGGACGACCTCACCGAGCGTACGCGCGCGACCGGCACCGAATGGGCCCTGGGCACGGCGGCCTGCTCACGCGCGTTGCTGAGCGACGACCAGGCCGCCGATGCGCACTACCGGGAGGCGATCGAGCGTCTCGGCCACTGCCGCATCGCCGTCCAACTGGCCCGCGCGCGCCTGCTGTACGGCGAGTGGCTGCGCCGCCGGAACCGCCGTCAGGAAAGCCGTGCCCAACTACGCCCCGCCTACGAGGCGTTCAGCCGGTTCGGAGCGGATGGCTTCGCCGAGCGCGCCCGCAGGGAGCTGCTGGCCACGGGAGAGACGGTACGCAAGCGAACGGCAGGCGCCGACACCGAACTCACCGGTCAGGAAGCCCAGATCGCCGGGCTGGCCGGAGACCACACCAACTCCGAGATCGCGGCCCAGCTGTTCATCAGCCCACGCACGGTGGAATGGCACCTCGGCAACGTCTTCGCCAAGCTCGGCGTGACCTCCCGCAGACACCTTCGCTCGGCGCTGTCTTCTCCGAAGACGGGGACGTCGGGGACCTGACGACGTCGTGAGAGCCTGCGCTGTCGGGGGCGGGCCCTCCACGGTCGTCCAGTTGCTGTCCGATGTCGTGGACCGGCCGTCCGGGAGCCGACGCTTTGCAGAGGCTCACCTGCGACGATGCGTCAAGGCCGCGTCGAGGCCCGGCTGCGGATCTGGACATACGGTCGCTCGGGGCGACGTACGCATGCATGCACGTCGGCCTCAATGTTTCCGCTGGTGACGGGGCCTTTGGGTACCCTCGGGTACTGGAACAGTACCGAGCGGGGCTTGTGCTCAGTAGGAACGCGGGAGTCCCAGCACGTGCTGGCCCAGGAACGCCAGGATCATGTTGTTGTTGACGGGCGCCACCTGATAGACGCGCGTCTCGCGGAACTTGCGCTCGACGTCCCAGGTGTCGACGAAGCCGTAGCCGCCATGGGTGTCGAGGCAGACATTGGCGGCCTGCCAACTCGCCTCGCTTGCAAGGAACTTCGCCATATTGGACTCGGCCCCGCATTTCTCACCGGCGTCGAAGAGAGCAGCGGCACGCGTACGCATCTGGTCAGCCGCCGCGACCTGCGTGTACGCGCGGGCAAGAGGAAACTGCACTCCTTGGTCGGCTCCCGTCGGGTGGCCGAAGATATTGCGCTCCTTGGCGTAGGCGATCGCCCGGTCGAGGAACCAGTAGCCGTCACCGATGGCTTCCGAGGCCAGCAGGATCCGCTCGGCGTTCCAACCGTCGATGACGTAGCGGAACCCCTTGCCCTCCTCGCCGATGAGGCTGTCGGCGGGGATACGCATCTCCTTGTACCAGACCTGGTTCGTTGCGTAGTTGAACATCGTCCGGACCGGCTCGACAACCAGTGTCTCGGGCTGTTCGGCGCGGATGCGGCGCAGGTCGACGAGGAACAGGCTGATGCCCTTGGTCCGTTCCGCAGGATCATCCGGCAGCGGCTCGGTGCGCGCCAGAAGCATCAGAAGGTCGGACTGCGCGATGCGGCTGGTCCAGTTCTTGTGGCCCGTGACAACGTACTCGTCCCCGTCACGTACCGCGGCAGTCCGGATCTGCGGGGTGTTGGATCCGGCCTCCGGCTCGGTGATGGAGAACGCCTGCAGCCGCAGTCGACCGCTCGCGATCTCCGGGAGGTAACGGTGCTTCTGCGCAAGGCTGCCGTGCCGCAGCAGAGCCCCCATGGTGTACATCTGCGCGTGGCAGGCCGCTGAGTGCCCGCCGGATCGATTGATCTCCTGCATGATGATGCTTGCTTCGGTGATCCCTAGCCCCAACCCGCCGTACTCAGTGGGGATGAGTGCCGACAGGTAGCCGGCTTCCGTGAGGGCCTGGACGAATTCCTCGGGGTAGGCGCGCTCCCGGTCGTAACGACGCCAGTACTCGTCGTCGAAGGTCTGGCACAGCTTGCGGACTTGCGTGCGCAGTTCCTCGTGCGCCCTTTCGTTGTCCTTGACGGCGATGTCTTTCACGGGAATCGAGGTCTCACTCATCGATGCTCCTGGACGTATTCTCTGTGCACGGTTTGGGAGCAGCCCCTGTTCACCGGTGGGCGACCTCCCCGGATCAGTGCAGAATCCTGGCGCGACGTGCCTGGAAGGCGAGCCTGTCGCGGTGATCCGGGTGTGCGATCGCGATCAGGGCGGAGGCCCGCTGGGAGATGCTGCGTCCGCTCAGCTCGGCCACGCCGTACTCGGTGACGACATGGTCGACGGTGTTCTTCAAGGTGGTGACCGGGCTCGCGTCGCCGAGTTCGACGTTGATGCGACTGGTGCCGTCGCTGGTGGCGGCATGGGTGACCAGGAATGCCTGCCCCCCTGAGGAGTACAGCGCTCCACGCGAGAAGTCCGCCTGGCCCCCCGAGCCGGACCAGTAGCGACCCGCGATGGTCTCGCTCGCGGCCTGACCCATGAGGTCGACCTCGCTCGTGGCATTGATCGCAACCATGTTGGCTTCGTTGCCCACGACACGCGGGTCGTTGACCCAGTCCACGGGCATCATGGACACCGAGGCGTTGCTGTCGAGCCAGTCGAAGAAGCGGCGCGTCCCGATGCAGAAGCTGGCGACGTGCTTGTTGCGATGCTGCTTCTTGCGCGTGCCGGTGATGACGCCCTGTTCCACCAGGTTCATCACCCCGTCCGACATCGCTTCGGTATGGACGCCGAGATGACGGTGATCTGCCAGCGCAGCCAGCAGGGCATTGGGGATCCGGCCGACGCCGACCTGCAGGCACGACCCGTCACGTATGCGTTCAGCGACGAGTTCCGCGATGCGCCGGTCGCGCTCGTCGGGTACCGCCGGTACCGTCTCCTCGAGCGCGTAGTCGGCACGGCACCAGCCTGCGACCTGGCTGATGTGGACCTGGTTCTGCCCGAACGTGCGCGGCATGCGCGGGCTCGCCTCGAGGAAGAACGGCACCTCGCCGATGAACGACGAAACGTAGTCGGCATTCGTGCCCAGGCTGAAGTACCCGTGTTTGTCAGGGAGGCTGGACGCGGCCAACACCAAGCTGTGCCGGGTGTGCTTCCTCAGCAGCCTCGGCACCTCGCTGAAGTGCGCCGGCACGAGCTCGCACAGGCCGTTCCAGTAGGCGTGCCTGTCGCCCGGGCCCAGGAAGTAGCTGACATGCGTCAGACGGCCAGGAAACTTGCCCACGATGTAGGGACGTTCCACCGACGGATCCATCTGGTGAATCCGCACGTCCTTGAACTGTTCGGCGTGCCGTTCCAGTGCGTCGATGACCGTGTGGGGCTCGCCGTGGTGGATGGGGACGATCAGGTCCGCTCCGTCGTCGACCAAGCTGAGGACGTCGTCAGCGGTTCCGGGCCGCTCCACGCTTGCCCATGCGTCCCCGGTCATGGCTTGTCCCCCTCGGCCGAGAATGCCAAGACCCTCTCGGCGAGTTGAAGACGGGGCTTGTCGACCATCTCGCCGTCCACGCGCACAGCGGCCCCGTCAGCTTTCCCGGCGGCCTCCACGGCGCGCCGGGCCCAGGCCACTGTCTCCGGGGAGTAACCGAAGGCCTCATTCACGGGGGTGGTCTGGCGGGGGTGGATGCACATTTTGCCCGCGAAGCCGAGTCGGCGGGCCCGCCCTGCGTCACGACCGGCCGCCGCCGGATCGTCCAATTCGGTGGTGACACCGTCGATCGGGCCGGGCAGCCCCGCGGCGCGCGAGGCGATCACAAGCGCGGAGCGGGCGTACAGGAGAGTGGTGTCGTCTGTTTCCGCATCGATGTCGAGGCCGAAGTCGAGGTTGCCGAAAGCCAGCCGGATGGAGCACTCCGCAGCAGCGATCTCGCCGGCGTTCTGCACTCCCGACGCGGTCTCCACCAGGGCGACGATCGGGATCTGCGGGCCGAGGAGCGCGGCTGCAGCGGCCACGTCATCGGCCGAGCCGGTCTTCGGCAGGATCACGCCCAGAGGTGGGCGGCAGTCTCGCAGGGCTGCCAGATCGTCCTTGTACCAAGGGGCGTCGGCGCCGTTCACCCGCACGAATATCGCGGAGGAGGCTGCAAGTTCGACGACGTTGTCGCGTGCCGCTGTCTTGTGCTGGGGAGCGACCGCGTCCTCCAGGTCGACGATGACGGCATCAGCATCGCTGTTCAGGGCGTTCGCGAACCGCTCCGGCCGGTCTCCCGGCACGAACAACCACGACCGGGAGAGCACTCCCCGTTCATGAGCGGATGTGGTGCTGTGCGGAAGAGCGCTCATGCCCCCTCCTCCAGTCCGGCAGCGCGCCGCGAACGGTCGTCCCAAACGGGCTCGGCGGCAACAAATCTCGGGCCATGACCACGTCGGTACACCATCAGAGTGCGCTCGAAGGTGATGACGATCTTGCCGCTCTCCGTATAACCGACCGTGCGCACGGTCACAATGCCTATCTCGGGGTGAGACGCTGAATCCCGGATCGCCAGGACCTTCGACTGGGAATACACCGTTTCGCCCTCGAAGAGCGGATTGGGCATCCGCACCCTGTCCCAACCCAAGTTGGCCATCACGTGCTGGGACACGTCCACGACGCTCTGGCCCGTGACGAGCGCCAAGGTGAAGGTCGAGTCGACGAGCGGCTTGCCGAACGGCGTCTGCGCCGCATAGTGATGGTCGAAGTGGAGTGGCGCGGTGTTCTGCGTCAACATGGTCAGCCAGCTGTTGTCGGTGGAGAGAACCGTTCGCCCCAACGGATGGCGGTAGACGTCACCCACTTTGAAGTCCTCGAAATAGCGGCCCGTCCAGCTGACCGTCGCCTCGTCGTCGGGCGCCGGTTCGGTCGTGTCGGGGAGTCCCATGGCTATCTCCTCGTTCCTGGTAGCCATCGTGGAACGCCCGGCTTCATGCGTCCGATGAGCGTTTTGCGCTCGGCTCATGCATCCGACACATAAGGCTGCGGGCGGCGTCGGTCCCATCGGCCGGAGATGACGAACTCGGCGAACCTCGCGGACATCGGCGCAGCGGGCCGGCCTTCAGCCAGGTCGAGCCGATGACGCGGTGTGCACGACCGTCCCGAAGCGGGATGCGGGCGACCTCGGGGTCAGCACGGTTCGGGAGTGGTGACGGCACGATCGCAACGCCGAAGTCGGTGGCCGCCAGACTTTCCACCGAGACGATCTCTGTGCTCTCGAACACAATCCAAGGTTGCCCATCCGCCGCGCGGCACGGTTCATCCATCAGCCGGCACAACCCGAACCCGGGCTGCACAGCGACAAAGGGCTCGGCTTTCGCCTCTCCCCACGCCAGGCTCCGGCGACTGGCCGGCGCACGGGTCCGCGGGACGGCCAGGCAGAGCTGCTCACGCGCAAGAATGTGCCACGAGAATTCGGCCGGACAGGGCGAGGACCGGTTGCCGCGACGTCAGCGTGTTGGTCTTGTAACACCTCAAGAGTCTCGTGGCCTGCCGCCTGACGCAATTCGAACCGTACCGCTGGAGCCTCTGCCCGATAGCCCTTGAGTACTTGCGGAACCAGCCAGGTCGCGGCCGAGTGAAGAAACGCCGGGCGAGCGAGCCCGAGCGCGGGATCGTTGAGGGCGGTGCTGCGCTCGCTCGCCGCCGTCAGTTCCGGTGCGCGACGTCACGCGTGGGTCAGGAGAGGGGCATCCGCTGGAGAGGCCGCCCGGGAGCTGCCGCTTTGACCTGCGGGGGAGGTGTACGGGCCGCTTGATCTTGTCCGGCTCACCCGCCCCTCACACGAGCACACTTGGCATTCGCCAGGGCCGTCACGCGCCGCCTGCGGCTCGGCGCCGTAGGCGGTGATGCATCAGCCCCGCCGCGCACAGCACGAGGAGAGGTACGGTCCACCACGGGATACCGATCCACACGGCCGGCAGCCCCACCCCGAAGCAGGCAACGGCAGAGATGATGAGCAGTTGCGCGCCGTACGGATTCCAGGTGAAGGGCTCATAGTCGCGGGGTCTGACAAGGCGGACCGAGCCGAACACAAATGCCTCAACTGCGACGAGCGCGGCGAGCATGCCGACGGCGGCGTTCATCTGAAGCTCGTCACGGGGCGCCTCGGAACTGTTCTGCCGTACCCCGTCCTTGCTGAGCACCACGATGTCGCGGTGCCAGACGGTGGCCGTGACCCGGTCACCCGGCTTCAGCCGCTCGAGGAGCGGTCCAGGGTTACCGAACCGAACGACTCCACGCCAGGAGTCCGCACCCTTCAGGGTCGCTTCGTACTTGGAAGGCTTCCCGGACTTGTCGACCGTCGTCACGACGGTGAAATGCCAGGTGCTCAGGCAGCCTCTCGCTGCCTGAGCCGTTGCATGAGCAGGACATGGCTCGGCTGCCTGGTAGTCCCGGTACCGCTCCCTGTCAGAGGGCAACCACGTAGCGAACACGAGGTAGCTGAGCACCGCCGGTATCAGGGACGACAGAATCAGCAGCACGCCCATGAACCGCGCCCGCCCCGGCGGTCGAAGGCCGGCATCTTCCTTGCTCGGCGGTCTGCCCGCGCTATGAGCCCTCGCTCTTGCTGTCGTCATCGCCCGCCCCCTCGACCCCAACGTCCATCAGCCAGAGACCAAGGTTGCACGGCAGCCTGTGAGGGGTTCGCGGAAGGGTTTGCGCTTCCGTATCCCGGCAGAACCAGCTCGAGGGGCGGGCGCGCAGGGTGAGGACTGTCTCTGCCGGTGCGACTGGTCAACCCTGCCCGAGAGCGGGACCGCTCCCTGGGCAAGGGGCCCGGTGCTCACGTGCAGGAAGGCAGGCTCCAAGACCCCGTCCAGGGACTGCCGCGCAAAGACGAAGACCCCGGCTTCGGCGTTTCCGCTGGTGACGGGTCTTTGGATACCTCACAACGGGTGCCCCGGGCGGGATTCGAACCTGCGCACACGGTTCCGGAGGCCGCTTGATTCCTCAGCATCTGACCTGGTCAGAGCTATTCAGAGACGGCCACCACCTTCCCGCGTCCTCGGATAGTCCACGGTCGACCGCAGTTGCTTGGAGCGGGGCAACGAGGCCAGGCTCGCACGATGCTGGTTCCCTCGTGTGCGCCTCTCAGCTCTGAGGGAGCCGATCCGGATTTCAGAGGTCAGTAGCCAAGTTCGGCGAGGAGCTCCGCAGTTCCTGGCCCGGGGCCCTTAGCGCGGATGTTATTTTTGATGACGGCTGGAATGAGGTTGAAATCCAACTCCAGACTGGCCAGGATGTACACGTCTCCGGAATTGACCTTCTTGCTTTCCACTCGCAAGCCGAGCTCGCGGAGTTCGCGGGTACGTCGTTCCGCGTGTACCGAGTCAGCAGTGACGACGCGCAAATAGTCTGCCGTGACCGGTTCCCCAAGGTGTTGGACCAAGACAGTGAACAACTGTTCGTGGACTCGTGACCCATATGGCACCGTCAGGTACCTTGAGTCGATGCGGTCCCCGTAGCGACGCCTGAGCTCCTCTTCCAGATTAGATCTCATTTCATGAAAAGGCTCGTATCTTTCCGGCAGGCCGGCGCGAAGCAGCGCCTGAGTGGACTCGGCGAGGAGTCTCTTAGCGTAGAGGTAGGCGTCAAGTATGCCCTGTTCGGTAGCCTCGGAATTCTCAAGCTGCTCAAGAAGTACATGTACGGCATGAGTTGTGGCGGGGCGCAGGCGATGCCAGTCAGAATGCGAATCTATCGTGGCTGGCATTAGGAGTCTCCCTTGATGGTGCGGCGGATGTCGGGTGTAGGTGGATAGCGGAGGATTTGGACATCCTCGTCAGCGTCCTGAACTTCTCTCAGATCCCCTAGCCATTCCCGGAGGAATGTGGCCCCTTGCTTGTCTTCGGCATTGGCGCGCATGAACGTGACCTTGTTGCCCATCTGCACGCGTGGTTCGTGCTGCTTGTTTGAGCGTGAGGTAAGCGAGTCCTGTAGTTCGAGTCCGGCAGCGAAACGGCGGATATCAGAGACGAAGTCCAACACGATGACGCGGTCTTTTCCTGGCGCCAGGCGCAGGCCACGGCCCAGCTGCTGCACAAAGATGCGCCGACTGTGAGTAACGCGCTGAAAGACAACGATATTGACATCCGGTACGTCAACACCCTCGTTTAGGATATCGACGGCGCATAGCACACCAGTCCGACCGTCTGCGAAATCCCAGAGGGTTCGTGCTCGAGTTGCAGCGTCGACGGCCTTTCCGTTGGATGTCTTGGAGGCTATGGCTCCTGCGCGCGTAAAACCGAGAGCATTGATGCGCGCGCTCATCCGTTCGGCGTGATCGACGGTGCCACAAAATACGATCCCGCGAGGGCGCGCCTGTTCCCGCCACACCTCCGCCAGGCGCTCGACGACGGCATCGTCCCACTCTTCGATAAATAGGGTGCGGTTGATACCGCGGGGGGTGAGGCTGCGATCTGTCGTACTGCCGGGAGTGGCTGCTGCAAGTCCGTGGGCTAGGGCGTCCCAGTCGATATTGTCGGTGAACATCCGGTAGTCGACATTCGCAAGGTATCCCTCGCGAAGACCACGCACCATGTCGAGGTCAACTACAGGGTAGTCGAACCACCTATGTAGGCCTTGACCATCAGGCCGCCACGGAGTAGCAGTCATCCCGACTAGGAACGCACCGCCGTCAGCCGCAGAAAGCTCGCCCAACACCGCGGCATAGTTGCCGGTGCCGAGGTGGTGACATTCGTCGACGATCACAAGACTAAAATGCGGCAACTCCCGGCCAGAGTTGACAGCAGAGGCGACGGAGTCAACGCAAGCGAAGACCACATCAAGGTCAGCCAAAGCTTCGTGGTCAGGACGCTCGTTGCCATTCCATACACCAGTCGCAATTTCAGGGGGGAGCATCGGCCAGAAGGACCGCTCCAACTGGTAGACCAGCTCATTGCGGTGTGCGAGGACGAGGGTTTTAGCCCGCGGGCGGGTAGCGGTGAAGCGGCGATAAAACTCGGCTGCGACGAAGGTTTTCCCCAGGCCGGTGGCGAGTACCACCAAGCTGCTGCGGGCACCGTTAAGGAGTTCGCCCATCATCTGGTCCACTGCTTGGACCTGGTATGAGCGGAGCGCAAAGCGATCTAGGTCGCGCTGGGACAGCGGTTGCGCCGGCAGGAGGGAAGCTTGCCGCTCAAGGGCTGCCCGGTCCCACAACTGCAGCGGTATGCCACGGGCTTGAAGGTCACGCTGCTGAGTCCGGGCAGCCTGGTCGAACCCGGAAAGGCTGACGACTACGGGAATCTGGGCGTCGTAACGGCGACATGCGGCTACCGTTTCTGCTATGACCGATGGCCCTACGGCACGACGCCACCGTTTGGCCTGGAACAGCCAGCGCTTGCCGTTGAGCGTGCCGGTTACGTCCGCGCCCCCATCCCCAGAGGCGCCTGCGAGCTGGACACCCTGGTAGCCCCGGGCGATGAGCAGGCGTTGAACAGTGCGCTCGAATGCCTGCCATCCGGTTCCAGAGAGGTTCAGGTCGGTGACAATGCGCTGGCGGCTCATGCGAGCTTGTCGCTGAGGAATTCGACGGCTGCTCGAGCACGGGTGACAATGAGTGCTTCGGGCTGCTCGTAGCGCAGGTAGGAGGCGGCGTCTTCCATACATCGAAGATAGGTGAGGCGGAGATTTTCCCGCAATTTGGCAGCGACGACTTCGCCGAATTCTTCCCGCGGCCAAGGCTGGCCCCACACTCGTTTATCGAACCAGCCCTGCGGGTGGCGGGCGAAGAAGCCTGCAAGCGTCTCCCGATCGCAGTACGCTAGGTAGCCGCCTGTCTCGCGCAAGGCGTTTAGCTCCGTAAGGTCTACTCCCGATTCGATCAGTGATTCTGCCATCGCCCGCTGCTGAGATTCATCGAGTTCAGAATAGAAATCAGCAGCACCTGGCACATGGAGTACCTTCTCGGTAATGTCCGCGAAGAGCCGCTTGATGTCGCCGCGAACCGCGTCTGCATCCTCGGCGACGCTATCTCCCCAGCCTTCTCGGAGTACCAACGCTGTTATGGTGGCGATGGTATGGCCAGGCCTTCCCCGAAGGTTACTGTGCAGAGCGTGAAGGAACTGTGCAACCTCGGCCGCGATGAGGAATTCTGAGCGCAAACCCAGCCCAGTGAATGCCGTATGGTCCAGATCGACGAATACGGTGATTCGCGTAATCGTGTTATCCACCACTAGCGGTACCGGATCGGCCCCCGGGGATGGAATGATCTTGCGATGGACGGCACGCACAACGACCTTCAGTGGAGCGCTGAAGGTGCCGTCTGCGAGGCGAATCGACAGACTCTCTGCAGAGAGTTCTGGTCGATCCTCTGCCGCAGCCGCAAGCGACTCTGGACTCGCCGGGTGCGGTGCTCCCTTGACGCTGCCGCAGGTCGTACAAGCTGCGTCATCGGCGCCGTTAGCCTGGTCGCAGAACCGGCATGACCAGGGCATTGTGATCTTCGGGAGTTGCGACTTGCCGCAGGTAGGACAGGTTGTTGCTGATTTCGCTAGAACAGCACCACACCCATCAGCGACGCACTGCTTGCCGTCGAGGATCTCACCGCACCCAGTACACGACTCGGCCCCATTGGGATTCTGGAAGCCACACGTGCGGCACTCGGGGAGTTGCTCCAGCGGCGGCTGGTTGGCGGTCTCCACCAGTTCCCACCATTTAGCGTCATCGTAGTAGCCCGGGGTTTTGCGCAGGAACTCGCGGTAGTATTCCTGCTCGACTTCGCGGGAGATGCGATCCGCTTTCCCCTTAGTCCGATTGAACGTTCCCATGTACATGTCGCCGCGCCCGATGTTGCGGACTCGCCGGTAGCCCTGGAATAGCCGAGAGACGGGCGTAAGATTGATCTCTTCGTCTTTCCACTTAGATGGCAAGAGCGAACCACCGCGCAGGAATTGCATCGCAGTTTCCCACTCGGTGGTTGCCTGCTGGAAGTTTTGCTTCTGGAAATCTACGGGAACCTGGTCGAGATGCACCTCGCCAACAATCCGCCCGTATTGTGCGTCCACCGGATATTCCAACTCGGATCTTCCGGAGAGTTCGTCGGTGTGGTAGAAGAAAGCAGCCCGCTCGCCGGTGCGGATGCACCTACCATTGCGGATCAGGTCGATGCCGAAGGAGTCTTTACTGTCGAAGCGCTGAATGCCCACCCAGCCACGGATTCGCTGGACGATCTCCCTGCTTTCGCTGCGCTCGCAGCGGGGACACTTTGATGCATCACCGAACTCTGCCCCATCGTGAAGGCAGCGGCGCGAACGGTCTACGACTTGGTCGAAGGTGATCTTTGCAGGGATGCGTCCGTGATCACGGTGCTCGACGAACCGTTCTTCGGACCAAACGCAGTGCTCAAATGATTCACACCGATCCTTATTGACGGTGATTGCGAGTTGGCGCGGCGAGTCGGAGCGCAGCAGGGTTGCGTAGCGGCGGCCGATGCGCTCGCGCAGAGCCTTCTTTGGGATCTTCGCTAGGTCAAGGATGAAACCGCTGTTCGCATCTCCGGAAGGCCACCAGCCTCGGATTTCAATGACAGTACCGTGCTGCAGCTCAGGGGGCTTTGGGATCTGTCGAGCCTCGACCTCAAATGTGCCCGTACTAAGCAACTTCGGCAGGTCCAGTATCACTTCGATGGCGTAGTCGTTCTCCGCCCGCGCCGAAATGACCTTGGTTGTTCGGCCGAGTTTGCCGGTGGCGATGTTGAAGCCCATGCCGAAGAGACCCAGAGTGTCAAAGTGGTTCTTATCTGAGTAGCCGGCCCGCATGGCGTTGGCGATGTGCTCCTCGGTGAGGCCCGGACCAGTGTCTCTGATACGGATCTGGCCCTCGCCGCGGTTGATCTCGGCTGGTCCGGGAATCTCGAGGATGATCTGGCGAACAGCGATGGGTCGCCCATCTGATTCGGCAGCGCGAAACGAGTCAATCGCGTTGTCGATCAACTCACTTATGGCGTCAAGCGGGGTGATTGGCGTCCTAGTGAGAGCGACGAGCACCTGCGTAGTCGGCGAGATATCAAGCAGTTTGTGCGAGTTGGTCAACGTGCCTGCTCCGTTCTGGTTAGTTGACCCAAAGACTACTTATCCTTGCGCTCATCAGAGTGGCGCTCTATATAGCCGTCCGGCTTCTGAGGAGCAGAGGTTGCATCGAGCTGCCGTGCTGCTATACGGAGCAGAGTGACCCTGTCGGCTTCGGGGGTCCGGGAGATGACGTGGAACATCCATGGCGCGATCCACGAACTCGTCCGATAGGGCCACTCGCCCTGTTGGAGTAGGCTCCCAGGCTCCCAGTACGGAGCAGGTGGTAGCTCTCCCAGGTGGGCTGCAGCCAGATCGATCAGAGGTTCCTCAGTCTCAGCTTCCCGGAGGCCTAGTTCAGCGGTAGCGTCGATCAGCCACCACCAGAAGGGCCAGTGGGGAGGCTTGCTCCGAGTGCTGCGAATCGCTTGGGTCGACAGGCGGGCTCCGTAACAGGCGGCGCTCAGAAGCCTTGGCGGCGGTTCCACCGCACTGGCGTTGGCCTCATGGATGAGGTTTCTCTCGTCCGCGGCGGGTTCTTCAAGCTCAGGGACCGGCTGTACTGCTGCCCGGGCAATCTCCTCGGTCGTAGCGACTGCAATCTCTACGTCGAGGAATCGACTGATCCCTTCGAAGAAGTCTTGAGGCGTCTCAATCCGCAGACTCGCTCCTGCGCTCCTCTGCATCTCGTTGACGAGCAGTGGCCAGGGACGCTCGCGGCGACCGTGTTCGGGCGGCTGATACCAGTCATCCTTCGTGTCGGCAGAAACGAGGAGGACCCGCCGCGGATCTGGCAGTGTCCGCACATGGTCGAGGATTTCTTCCCACAGGAGGTAGTCGCCGGCCGAAGCCATGGGAGTGGGCTTGTTGGAGTCCGCGAACCCTGGCGGGATGTGGTTTGGGAACCGGTGTGTGAGCGCGTGTTCCGTTCGTATCCGTGCGACCTCGTCGCTGGGCTGGGCGCCAATGCGGTCCCCATACAGGTGTGCGACGAGATCGATCACGGGGTCGGCGCCATCGACGCTGCTCGGCATGATGTCTTGGTCATTTTTGAGCGCACTGATCCGGGTGAGGAGTGCGTCGGCCCACTCCTGCTGAGCTGCCGAGACAGCGGCGTCGCCCAGCAGCTCATCTAGTTCGGTGAGGGCGTCGGGGTCGTTGCCGTACCTCGTAAGCATGTTCTGAACGTGGCGTTTTGCTGCAGCGATAGCGCTCCTAGCCTCGCCGAACTTCTTGTTGACGGTCGCCGAGGCTTCTGTTAGTGCTTTTATGCGGGCGTTGATGACGCGATGCCTACCGCTAACAAACTCAAGGCCAACTTGATGGGGCATCCACAGGCGCGGTGCGACCTTCTCCAGAGCTGTAGCGACTTGAGCGCGCGCGAGTGCAGTGAACTCGTACAGATTAAAAAGGACATTTGTGTCGAGCACTACTATCGCAGACGTAAAGTAATCTTTTCGTCCCGCGTCGTCGAGCGCGTACGGTCCCGCGAGCCACGCTCCATAGCGACGGACGAACGGCGATTCTTCATCCCCCACGCGGTATCCCCATCCCCCGGCAAGAACTGCAGTACATGCTGGCGTGCACGAGGGGTTCGGGTCAAACGGTAAGAGGACAGCAGGTCGTGTAGATCCATCGCGAGGTCTGTCAATGCCTACCAGGCGTCCTGCGCCTTGGTCGATCGTCCATTGAAGTCCGGCGCCGACCCGTGCTGTTGGTGCTTGTCGGAGTCAGTCGCCGTACGTTGTCTCGCAGTCCTGCCGCATTAGTTTGGAAGATCGCGTGTGTCGACGCTGCTGGACCTGGCAAGGTGTTGACCTGTAGCTATCTGGTCCGGGCGCCGTGACTTCCCGCTGTCCTCCGTCTCGCGCCCTTGGGCTGGGCACTTAGGGGGCACATGAAGCTCTCTGCTGCTCTCTGAGAGTTTGCCCCTACCGGCCCGGCGCCAGACTCCTCGGCCCTCACGTGAGCGCGTGGGGGCTCGGCACCGATGGCTCCCCTCATTCCTCTACCCAGTCGTCCGGTACCGCGCGGATGAAGGCCACCAGATCAGGTTCCTGAGGAGGTATGCGCGCGGGATGGCGTGCAGCGAGGACCGAGTAGTAGCGGGCCACTCGTCCTCGAAGCTCCTCGCCCCGGGCTTCTATCGCGACCACAGTAAGACCTACATGCCCCGGCTCCCTGCAAGCACGGAGGGGGCGTCCACGGCCGTCATAGCCCTCTACGAGCTTGGCCAAATCTCGCCCATGCGGTGACCTGATCGGGTTACATCGACGGAACCGCCATTGATGTCAGACACCGACCGGAGGATTGACGGGGTTTGCTGATCTACCTGCCTCACGATTCTGTCAGCCAAGTCCATGAAGTTCGCGATCGATGGTGCTTCCACCACTAGGAGGCACTCACCTCGCTCACTGCCGTCGTCGAAGCCACACCCTGTCTGCTGTACCAACGGTGCCAGCCACTGAACGGTGGAGCGCTCAGCCGCGAAGAAGATGACTGGTCGATCCGACCATGAAGAGTCAGAACAGTGACTTCGGCAGCTCGCAGCAGTGAAGCACCCAATTGACGTGAGAGCGTAAGTCAGACCAGCGACGCCAAGTTCGAGCGCTCCGAGGCTCGTTCCGTCCTCATCACCCGCGGCAACTACCTCCATGATCTCGCTGTCCGGATGCTGTGCAGCGAAGCCAGACGGCAAGTACTCCGCTTCCCTCGTCTCAAGAGCCTTGGCAACGGCCTCGAACTCGGCATGGTTCGTGCTTGCCTGGTCCGCGAGGCTCAGGAGGTGCCCTTCCTCTTTGAGCATGGCGACAGCTTCCTCGTGACTCACATGACCCACGGCCCAAACGTCCCGGAAGAAGCCATACCCTTCTTCATCAAACGCGCCCTCGACTGGCAGTCCAAGTATCAAATCCGTTGGAAGCGAAGGATCGACGTCAAGGTCGATAACCGGGATCACGGGCGGCTCCTGCTCGTTCGGGGGCCTGAACAACACCGTACTTTCCCCTCCCGCAGCAACCCCA
This sequence comes from Streptomyces sp. HUAS TT11, assembly GCF_051553595.1. Taxonomy (NCBI): domain Bacteria; kingdom Bacillati; phylum Actinomycetota; class Actinomycetes; order Kitasatosporales; family Streptomycetaceae; genus Streptomyces; species Streptomyces sp. HUAS TT11. Next base: position 3,241,921 of record NZ_CP196184.1, on the reverse strand, counting down.
GACCTTCCCCAGCTCCCATCCCGTCTGCCGTCGACCCACACACCGTGGAGCGGGCGTGGTTCAGGGCGTCAAGGTGGAGCGCGCTACTGTACGAACGACCTTGACGCCCTGGGCCGCGCCTGCTCGGCTCTGCCTGGGTCGACGGCAGACGGGATGAGAGCACCCCACGCACGCCATTTACGGGCCGGTGGTCGCGTACGGTCCCCCGCCATCTCGGAGCCTGAGCGCCCCCGCCGGAGGCTGGCTGTGACCGGTGGCCGCTCTCTACGGTGATCGACTCATGGCCCGGCCAGCCTCGTGGGCGCGCGTCGGCGCAGCGCGGGCGGAGCGGGCCGAAGGCAGGAGCGCAGCGCGCAGCGGAGCCGGGAGCGCGCCCGGCGGAGCGGAGCGCAGCCGGGGCTTGATGGAGTAGGGAAAGTTCTATCCCGCTGGGATGGCATGCCGCTGTCCGATCCCGGTAGATGCTTGACAGTTCGATCCCAGCTGATGCCCGACATGATCCTCAAAGGGCGCCGCGGAAGCCTTCACGGTCCGCGACACGGGCGCGCATCGCGGCATGGCCGAACCGCTGGCGATGGGCTGCCACGCCCCGTAGCGATCGCATCGCGGCAGATCCGGACGTCCCCTTTGGCTGGAGCGAGCTTGTCCTATCCCTGTGCTCTAATCCCGTCATGCATGTCGTCGTCACAGGCGCACTCATTGAAAACGGCGCGGTCCTGCTAGTACACCGCAGCCCGACCCGTCGGGCATACCCAGATCTCTGGGATCTGCCCGGGGGGCATGTCGAAGCAGGTGAGTCGGAACTACAAGCCCTCGCACGTGAGATGCGCGAGGAGCTCGGTGTTCACATTGTGGCGGAGTCCTCTTCACGGTTGGGCGCCTTGCATGCCGGCAGTGGTGATGACGCCGTTCACGTGGGTGTCTGGCAAATTGGAGACTGGGTTGGCTCTCCCACCAACCGTGCACCTGACGAGCATGACGACATCGCATGGGTCGGGATCAGCGAGCTGGGCGGCCTTCCCCTCGTGCATGGCGACTTGGCAGCGTTGGTTCGTTCTCTGCCTGAGCCTGAGTGTGCCCGCAGCCACTCAGATGTCACCGACTGTAACCAGGACGACCGAGGAACCAAGGCCGACTGTCGTGCATGTGCTGGGAGGGATTCGTCAAGCATGTGGTGGGACTAGGCAGGGATGGCATGCCGCTGTCTTGTCTCGGTTGATGCCTGACGTTGCTGCTCCACTTGCTGCCTTGTGAGCGTTGCTCGTTGCCCGCCGGAGGGGCCATCAGGACGGCGCTGACCGTGGTGCCGCGAGCTGACTCGACCGCTGTGGGCGGCAGGGTAGGTACCGATAGGCCTGGAGTGGCAGAGATCCGTTAAAGCGCGATGGGCTTGTATGCCATGGCGCGGTCGACGACTTTCTCGGCAGAGAACGCGGGGTCGTAGTCCCAGAAGATGTAGTCCGAGATGTGCGGACAGCCGAGTCCACGCTCTAGGGCTTCGAGGATGTCGGAGTCCTCTGCGTCGTCGGCTGTGTCACCGTTCAGGAGGCGCTGCACGAGGGCTATCGCCTGGTCGCGGCTCATTTTCTGGCCATGTTCGATGGTCATTGGGCCGGGGCCAGCTGTTTGCCATCGTGGCTTCGGACGTGTGGGCCGTTGCCGTCCAAGGCGTCCAGGAGTCGGATCGCGAAGACTTCGGCCATGCGCTCGCTGACCTCGTCGGGCGTGAGCCATTCGACCGCGGTGGACTCGGTGGACGTGCGCTCGGTACCGCCCGAGGGCTTGCAGCGGAAGACGAGGGCCACGATGCCCCGCGTCGTGTTCTTGTAGACCCCGGTGAGTTCGTCGACTTCGACGTGGATGCCGGTCTCTTCCAGGACCTCGCGGGCGACGCCGGTCTCGGGGGTCTCGTTGAGTTCGAGTACGCCGCCGGGGAGCTCCCAAGTGCCGTTGTCGGCACGGCGGATCGCCAGGAGGCGCCCGTCCTCGCGCACTACTACTCCGGCCACGGACACGGAGTGCAGCGGCGTTGACTGGCCTTCCTGGGCACTGTTACTCATGTACAGGAGCATAGGAGGAAGAGAAGGACTATGGGAACAGCGGTAGGAGGTGAGAGGGCCGTACCTCGGTACGTCCAGATCGCCGAGGAGATCGTGCAGCAGATCCGGGTTGGTGTCCTCAAGCCGGGTGAGATGGTGCCGAGTGAGTCGGAGCTGGTGGACCGCTACGGGGTCTCGGGCGGCACGATTCGTAAGGCCATGGTGGAGGTGCGTGCGAGCGGGCTGGTCGAGACGCGGCACGGCAAGGGCTCGATCGTGAAGGATCGCCCGCCGGTACGGCATCGCTCCTCGGACCGCTTCCGGCGTTCGCACCGGCAGGGCGGCAAGGCCGCGTATCTGGCGGAGTCCGCGCAGTCTGGTGCCACGGCCAAGGTGAGCGTCCTCTACATCGGCCCCATGGAGGCTTCCGAGGATGCCGCCGAGCGGCTGGGCGTCTCCGCCGGCACCCAGGTGCTCGCCCGGCGTCGCCTCTACTTCCGCAATGGCACCCCCGTCGAGACCGCGACGTCGTATCTCCCGTGGGATGTCGTGAAGGACATCCCCGAGCTGTTCGCCGAGAACCCTGGTGGCGGAGGCATCTACGCCCGACTCGAAGACCACGGGCACGAGTTCGCCGAGTTCGTGGAGACGCTGCAGGCGCGTACGGCCTCCAAGGCGGAGGCGTCGGAGTTGGCGCTCAGCCCCGGTGCGCCGGTGGTTCACCTGATCCGCGAAGCGCGTACGACCGAGGGTCGTGTGGTGGAGGTCTGTGACACGCTCATGGCCGCTGACCAGTTCATCTTCGAGTATCGGATCCCTGCGGCCGACTGACGCGGCCTCAACTCTCCGCAGCCCGTCGCGAGTTCTTCTTCGCGGCGGGTTGACTCATGTATAGGAGTCAGGCACTCTTCTTCATGTCACTCATGTACATGAGTGACGGAGTCCAGCCTCTATAGAGGAGTGAACTGCTGTGCGTCAGATTCCCGTCGACACCTCCGCCGCGACCGTAATGGTCGCCAAGACCCCGCAGCCGAAGGTCAAGGACCGCCGAACCGGTGAGATCGCCACGGATGCCGAGACCGGGGCGAAGTTGATGACCGTGGACGTGATGTTCGCGGCGAACGACGAGGTCGAGATCTTGTCCGTCACCGTGCCGGAGCCGGGTATCTCCGGTGAGCTGGCCATGGGGACCCCCGTGGCGCTGACGGGGTTGATCGCCCGGCCGTGGGAGAACGACTTCAACGGCCAGAAGCGCCACGGGATCGCGTTCCGCGCGGTCGCGGTCACCTCCTTGGCCGCCACCGGTTCGGCGTCGAAGGCGGCCTGATCATGACCGGGTTCACGGTCGCGCTGGTGCTGGTCGCTGCTGCTGCGGGTCTCCTGCGGTGGCGGCGCCCCGCCTGGTACTGGATAACCTTCGGAGTCACCCTCGCCAGCCTGCGGGTCCTGGTCCGCTACGGCACCGTGATGGACGCCTGCGGGCTGACCGTTCCTCCGTCGCGGTGGCGGTTGGCGTTAGCCCGGTCCACCAACCGCCCCGCACCCGATTCCCGCCCGCCGCGCATCCTGCTGCTGCGCCCGACCCGCACCGGCCTGGTCCTGAGGTTGAAGCTGCGGCCCGGGCAGGACGCCTTCGACGTCGCCGCCGCATCCGACCGGCTCCGACACTCCTTCTCCATGTACGGCGTCACCTCGCGGGAGATCCGCTCGGGCGTGGTGGAGGTGCGGATGACCGGCTACGACGTCCTCAAGCGGGTGCAGATGCCCGCCACCACTGAAACCCGCCCCATGCGGGTTGCGGTCGCTTTGCGGGAGGACGGCTCGGTCCACTACCGCGACTACCGGGCGATACCCCACGCCCTCACCCTCGGCGCCACCGAGTCCGGCAAGTCCGTCTACCAACGCAACCTCGTCGCCGGACTCGCCGCACAGGATGTTGCCCTGGTGGGGATCGACTGCAAGCAAGGGGTCGAACTCTTCCCGCTGGCCCGCCGGTTCTCCGCGCTCGCCGACAACCCCGACACCGCCGCCGAACTCCTCGACGCCCTCGTGGCCCGCATGGGGGAGGTGTACCAGCTCATCCGTGCCGAACAGCGGATCACTGCTGATGTTCCGGACGCGGAGATCGCCGCCGACATCTGGGACCTGCCCGAGAGCCTGCGCCCGACCCCGGTCGTGGTGCTAGTGGATGAGGTTGCCGAACTCGCCCTGTTCGCCTCGAAGGAGGAGGAGAAGCGGCGGGACCGGATCATCACAGCCCTGGTCCGTCTCGCCCAGCTCGGCCGTGCGGCCGGCATCTACCTGGAGATCTGCGGGCAGCGCTTCGGCTCCGAACTCGGCAAGGGCATCACCATGCTCCGCGCCCAGCTCACGGCCGCACCGCCCACCGTGTCAACGACGAAACCAGCGCCAACATGGCCTTCGGCGACATCAACCCGGACGCCGTCCTCGCCGCCATTCAGATCCCCGCCGAGATGCGCGGGATCGCCGTTGCCGGAGATTCCACCGGGGGCTGGCACCGCATCCGCGCCCCGCACACCACGCTGCGTCAGGCCGTCAACGTCTGCAACCGGCACGCCGACCGGACCCCGGACCTGCCCGAACTGGCCCCCTTCCGGCCCGCCCTGCCCGGCACTCCTGCCGCTCCGGTGACGCTGTCCAAGGCCGCCCCAGCGACGGCCTGACCCTCCCCGTTCTCCGGTTGGCGTGACCGTCTTCGCGCCGAGTCCCTACCCCCTCCATGCCTGAAACAGGAAGGAGCCAACGATGAGCCGCCCCGCTCTCCGCATCGACGCCGTGCTCGTCCAGGCCGTCATCGCCGGGGCGCTGTCCTTCGCCCACCTGCACGACCTGGCTGCCGCTGCCGGACAAGCCGGGTGGAAGGCGTGGGCCTACCCGGTCAGCGTTGACCTCCTCATGGTCGCCGCCTGGCGACGTCTGCGCTCCGATGGGCCGTCGCGGCTGGCCTGGTGCTGGTTCGTGATCGCCCTGTTCGCCTCACTCGGCGCCAACATCGCCACCGCCGGATTCCTCGACCTGGCCAACCCGCCCGCCCTGCTCCGACTCGGCATCGCCGGATGGCCCGCACTCGCCTTCCTCGGCGGCACCCTCCTCGCCCACTCCGGTGGACACCGGGAGCCGGTTCCGCCGACACCTGTGGTCCCGGACCCCGCACCCCACATCGAGCCCGCCCCCGAACCCCAGCCCGTCAGCGCTCCACAGCCCGAGCCCGTATCGGTCGAGCAGGCCCCGGCTCTTCCGGCCGCCGATCCGGCGCCCGCGGTTCCGGCCGTGCTCATCGAGCACGCCCGCAAGGTCGCCGACGACCACCAGGCCCGCACCGGCACCCGAATCGACACCGACACCCTCCGTGCCCGCCTCGGCGTCCCGCCCCAGTTGGCCGACGCCATCGCCGCCCAACTCACCTGACCTCGAAAGGAGAACGCCCGTCATGCCTGCTCGTGATCACTTCCACTCCGTGATGCGGATCGGCCCGGTGCAGATCGGCACCCACCGCGACCGCAACGGCCAGACCAAACACGCCGCCGTGTGCACCAACGACCGGTGCGGCTGGTCCGCCGACTACTCCAGCTCCTCCGCCGCCCAGCTCGCCGCACGCACCCACCGCTGCCACGCCCGCTAAGGAGACCGCCGCCGTGCAGGTTCCGCTCTGGCTCGCCCTCATCGTCGTCGGCTACCTCGGCGTCAAGCTCATCCGCCCACCCGCCTGGCTCGTCGCCGTACTCCTCCTCGGCGGCTTCCTCCTCGCCGACAGCGTCCTCGCCCCCGCCATCGACACCTTCCTCAAGTAACCCCGCCGAAAGGAGATCGACCATGCTCCGCCCCAAGATCCCCACCAACCCGATGCCGACCGGCGTCGTCACCCCGCCTGCCGTCATCGAGCCGACCACCGTCATCCGGCACCCGGCTGCCCCCGCTCCGGTCGCCCCGGCCCCTGCCCGGCCGACCGTCCAGCTCACTCCGGGCGCTGTGGTCGCGCTCGTGGGCGGTGGGACGGCCGTGGTCCTAGTCGTCGGTGCCGTACTGGTGTCCATGCTCCTCGCAGTCGCCATCACCGGCGCCTCGCTCGCCATCTGCGCACTGGTCATCCGCTCCCTGATCACCGCCGACGCCCAGCGGCGCTGACCAGCCCCCGGGCGGCCCAGATACCGCCAGGCATCCACCGCCCGGGAGCCACGCCCCCAACCGATCCCGTGGAACCGGAAGGAACCTCCAGCATGACCGACCGCACCACGCCCTCGGCCCGCATCTGCCCGAACTGCGACGGCTTCGCCTCCGCCGCCGTCACCCTCGGTGGCCGCAGCGCTCGCGGACAGCTGCGCACCATCACCGCGCACTGCCCAGCCTGCCACGGCACCGGCATTGCCCCCACCCGCCGCAACCGGGAGGGTGCCCGTGCCTGAGACGCTGATCGACCCGGTCACCCTCGGCAACCTGCTGAGGGTGGCCTCGGCCGACGACTTCCACCGCTGGGAAGAGCAGGTCCGTCGTACCGGCGGCTGCGCCGACCCCATCCACCTGACCGGCTGGACCCTCCACAAGGACAAGGCCACCGGCGAAACCCTGCACCACTACTCCACCGAGAACGAGCCCGGTGGACGCCTCCGGATCGCGTGCGGCAACCGTCGCGCCTCGCGCTGCCCGGCCTGCGCCTTCACCTACGCGGGCGACACTTACCATCTCATCCGCGCCGGCCTGGCCGGAGACGACCGGCGCGACATCCCCGCCACCGTCCGCGACCATCCCCGCGTCTTCGCCACCCTCACCGCACCCTCCTTCGGCCCGGTCCACAACCGGCCCGACCGAGGCGTCTGCCGCTGCGGCACCCGCCACACCGCCGACGACCCCGCCCTCGGCACGGCCCTGGACCCGGCCACGTACGACTACACGGGCGCCGTTCTCTTCAACAACCACGCCGGGCAGCTGTGGATGAGGTTCACTACCCGCCTGCGCCGCGAGATCGCTGCCCGCGCCGGGCTCACCCGCCGTGAACTCCCCGAGCACGCCCGCCTGTCGTACGGCAAGGTCGCCGAGTTCCAAAAGCGGGGCGCCGTGCACTTCCACGCCGTCATCCGCCTCGACGGACCCGAAGGTCCAGACACCCCACCCCCGGCCTGGGCAACGGTCGAACTCCTCACCGCCGCAATCCGCGCCGCCGCCGCGCACTCCTACACCTCTGTCTCGGTGCCGGCCGCTGGCGACCAGCCCGCCCGCACCTTCCGCTGGGGCACCCAGCTCGACGTCCGCCCCGTGCATACCTTCGGCGACGGCTCCGACATCACCGAACAAGCCGTCGCCGCCTACGTCGCCAAGTACGCCACCAAAGCCGCCGAGACCACCGGCACCCTCGACCGCCGCATCGGCGAACTCGCCGAACTCGACCGCCACGGCGTCCCCGACCACGCGCGCCGCCTCATCGCGGCCTGCAAGCTTCTTGACCCCCTGTACCCGGACCGCCGCCTCTGGGCTTGGGCCCACATGCTCGGCTTCCGCGGCCACTTCAGCTCGAAGTCACGCCACTACTCCACCACCCTCGGCGCCCTCCGCCAGGAACGCGCCGACTATCGCGCCGCCCAGGAACGTGAAGCCCTCGGCCTCGAAGCCCTGGAGGACATCGAGCCGGACACCGTCCTGGCCGACTGGCGATACGCCGGACACGGCCACACCCCCGGCGAATCTGCCCTCGCCGCCACCATCGCCCGAGACCTCCAACTCAACCGTGAAACCGCTCGCCAAGAACTTGCCGCGCTGGAAGGAGCCTGATGTGAAAGACGAGCTGATGACCGTCCCGCAAATCCTCGAAGAGCTTGGCGGAGTTTCCCGGCGTACCTTCTACCGCTGGCGCGAGCTGGGGCACGGGCCCGCTGCGTTCAAGCTCCCCAACGGTGAACTGAGGGTTTGGCGGAGTGATTTCAGGACGTGGCTGCGACAGCTCGAGACAGCCGCGTGAAGTCTCTCGACGTGAAAGTCTGGGGTGTTCGAAAGAGGAACACCAAGAAGTCGTCCTATGACGTCAGGTGGACCGTCGCCGGGAACGTGTTCTCAGAGCAGTTCCGTACCAAGGGGCTGGCCGATCATCACCGTTCCAAGCTTCTTCGCGCTTCCCACGCTGGCGAGGAGTTCGACACTGTAACGGGCCTGCCAGACTCGCTGGTCGAGAGGGCGCCCTCGATGACCTGGTACGCGTTCGCCTTGAAATACCTTGCAATGAAGTGGCCGCATGCGGCGCCGAACACGCGTAACGGGATCAACGAAGCATTGACCGCCGTGACGGTGGCGCTTCTCGACGAGCGTCCAGGGAGGCCGGCTGACGAGCTGCTGAGGAAGTCCCTTCGCAACTGGGCCTTCGTCCTGCCCAGCCCTGGTGATCGCGAGTTGCCGCCTGACGTGGCGGACGTCCTGCATTGGGTGGCCAAGGCATCGCGACCACTTTCGGATCTTGCCGATGCAGCTATCGGCAGAGCGGTCCTGGACTCATTGAAGGTCAAGCTAGATGGTACGGCGGCCGCAGCGGAGACGGTACGGCGCAAGCGACGCACGCTCGTCAATGCGTTGCATTACGCCGTGGACCTTGGCGAGTTCAAGGAGAACCCGATCACGGCGGTCCGCTGGAAAAAGCCGAAGGTTGCCAACGAGGTCGACCCACGCGTCGTGGCCAATCCCGAGCAGGCTCGCACACTGCTGACCGCGGTCTCTTACGTGGGTGGATATGGCCGTGCTCGCGGTCGTCGACTCGTCGGGTTGTTCGCCTGCATGTACTACGGCGCCTTACGTCCTGCCGAAGTTGTCGGCCTCACGGAAGCAGATCTGAAGCTGCCCGGAAACGGCTGGGGAACAGCGCTGCTGAATCGCACCCGCCCCAGCGTCGGCAAGCAGTGGACCGACTCCGGGGAGACGCACGACGACCGCGGGCTCAAGAATCGGCCCGTGGAGGAGGTCCGTCCCGTACCGATTCCGCCTCAGCTCGTTGTGATGCTCCGGGAGCACCTGGAAACGTTCGGCGCCGCGAAAGACGGGCGATTGTTCACGAACGAGCGTGGGGGAGTGGTCGGTTCGTCCACGTACTACCGCGTCTGGCAGGAGGCTCGGATGCTGGCGCTCCCGCCGGCCGCGGTCGCCTCACCGCTCGCTGCCCGGCCGTACGATCTGCGTCACTCGGCACTGTCGACCTGGCTCAATGCCGGGGTGGACCCGACCGAGGTCGCTGCACGAGCGGGCAACAGTGTGGAGGTGTTGCTGAGCCGCTACGCGAAGTGCATCGACGGGCGGCAGGAGATCGTGAATCGCAAGATCGAAGAGTTGTTGCGCGAGTACGAGTGACTCCGTCAGCGCTAGCCTCAAGCCTCTGGACTCGTCTGAGGCTTTCCCATTTCTGGGCTAACCGGGGCGGATACTTCAAAATTGCCTCCGCGGATGTTTCACAGGTTCCACGAGATCCCCACAACTGCTCTCAGTGGGCTCTACAGTTATCTGTGTGCGGCTCGTCACACGGAGCTGCGATCAGGTGGCTGGGATGAGATCTCAAGCGCCCGGCTTGCGTTGTCCTGGGGGGATTTATGCATGAAATGACCAAGGGCTCGAATGCATCTCTGGCAGTCCTGAGTGAGCACATTGATTCGGTGATCGTAAGTCTGGGCTGGGGGAGCTCGACCGGCGAAGGGGACGCCGACGTGTCCGTCTTGTTGCTGGACGCGAACGGCAAGGTTCGGAACGATGCCGATTTCTACTTCTACAACAACCCGGTTGCTGCTGATGGGAGCGTGCAGGTTCTCGGTAAGACGCCGACAGCAGGGGGAAGCGAGGACCGGATCAGCTTTGACTTGACCGCGGTCCCGACCGAGGTCGACCGCATCGTTGTGGCTGCCAGCCGCTACGAGGGCGCGCGCTTCGGTGAGTTGGAGGACGTGAAGCTGTCATTGGCGGACGGGAGCGGTGAGGAACTTCTCCGCTTCGCCATCGACGACGCCGACTCGGTGAGCGCGATCATCTTTGGCGAGTTGTACAGGCGTGGAGAAGAGTGGAAGTTCCGCGCCGTCGGCCAGGGCTACGACACGGGCCTCGCCGGCCTGGCCATGGACTTCGGCGTCGATATCGAGGATGACGCGGCAGCCGAGGAAGAGCAGGTCAACTCCGCCGTCGATGATCAGCCCGCTGACACGGCGCCGGCGTCCTCTGGCGAATCAGCGCCGCAAGGGCTGCTTGAGGCCGTGCCCGCTCCGCGCCAGCCTGACGACGAGGCCGAGCCGAGGAAGTCGACCGCGCGACCACGTACCGCCAAGAAGAAGGTCACCCTGCCCAAGGCGGCCAAGAAGACGTTGGCGGAGAACGAGGCGTGGAAAGAGGCAAGGCTCTTCCCGGTGACGGCGCTCAAGAGCGACCGGGACCGTGAAATGCGGGCGACCTCAGTACTGCTCTCGGTGATGGCGCAGGTGCCCGAGTTCGGCAGGAGGCTTACCGCCGCGTTTGGAGCGCCGGCCGGTCGCATGGAGACCTTCACCGAGGTCACGCTTCCTCACGGCGATAGCCCGCGACGCCCCGACGGCGTGATCCGTGTTGAGCGGGCCGGCAAGCTGTGGACGGCGCTTCTTGAGACGAAGACCAACGGCAATGGCCTCAAAGCCGATCAGGTTCAGGCATATATGGATATCGCCGCCCGCCGTGGCTATGAGGCCGTGATCACTCTGTCGAATGATGTCGCGTTGGAGGGTAGTCCGCTGGTCGATGTGAAGATCGACGGACGGCGTAAGCACAAGGTGGCTCTCTGGCACCTCTCATGGGCGGAGGTCGCGCATCAGGCCCAGATGCTGATCCGGCACGAGGGCGTTGGCAATGCGGCGCACGCCTGGCTCCTGCATGAGCTGCTGTACTACTTGCAGCACGAGAACTCCGGCTGCCATGGGTTCCAGAATATGGGTCCGGCCTGGGTGCCAGTGCGCAACGGGATCGATGACGAAACCCTATGCCAGGGAGATCCTCGCGCGCTGGAGGTCGTCGAGAGCTGGGAGCGGCTCATCCGCCAGGTCTGCCTCCGGCTGGGCGGCGAACTCGGGCAGAAAGTCCTGCCCATTCGCCGCGCAAAGCGCGGAACGGATCCCAAGGCACTCCGGGCCAGTCTCGCTGATCAGCTCTGCCTGGACGGGAAAGTTCAAGCGGAGCTGCGCATCGAGGGCACGCCTGGGGTCCTGGCTATCAACGCGGACCTCCGTACGGGCAAGCTCCGCAGCTCGATCGAGATCCCGGTGCCTGAGCAGGGCTACCCCCTGACGTGGGCGAAACGGCTCGTCCGGCGCTTGGCCGATGCGCCGGCGGATCTCCACATCGAAACTCTCACCGATGGGGAAACGGGTGGGCCACGGGCAACGCTCGAACGGCTCCGCCCTGAGCCGGCAGACATGCTGCCCAAGGAGAACGGCACCCAGATCGTCGGCTTCCGCCTGTCCCTCCTCAAGAGCATGGGAAGCAGCCGCGGCAGCGCAGAGTCCGGATTCATCCGCAGTGTCGACGACGCGGTACATCGCTTCTACACCACCGTGGTGGTCCACTTGGACGGTGCGGAGCCTCGCCGAGCGCCGTCTAAGGGAGGGGCGACGACGGGCTGACAGCGATCACCTTGGCCGCCTCAGACTGCCGGTGGCTTGGTTGAGTGACACTCAACAGAAGGTCGCCAACCGCAAGATCGAAGAGTTGTTGCGCGAGTACGAGTACCGAGCGTGATCTCGCGGCCAACTGCCGCTACGGAGGTCCGCTGAGGCCTGCGGTGCCCTCATGAGCAGGAGGACACCGCAGGCTTTCGGCGTTACTGCGAGTTGTAGGCCTTGATGCTCACTGCCGGGCCGTAAGAGTTGCGCGCCACCGCAGCGGCGGCTCTCCCAGACACCTTCACTACTGCGGTGCTGTGGGCCGGCACAATTGTCAGGTCGCCCACGGGGGTGACCTCGACGGCTTGCTGTGTGACTCCCTTGGGGGGCTGGTCCCAGAGGATGTAGGCGACCCGCACGAAGACGGGAATGTCATCCTCGTTGGTCAGCCTGACAGCCGAGAATCGCTCGAATCTCTCGATTTCGCGTCCGTGGCTGTCCAGTGCCTGAGTGGTCACATCGTGGGGACCAGCGGGGAACCGAGCCTTGGTCGTGCTCCGCACTGTCACACGGACGTCTGCCACGTCATGCTCCCCTGGACCGGAGAAGCGCAGGATGTCCGAGCTGGATCCGTACGGTGCAACCAGGTCGCCTCGATCGCTTCCAAACACCGTGCTCACCTTGACGTGAGGCAGCACGTGATCATTTTTATCCAGCGCCTTGAAGGAGAGGACTGGGGCCAGCGAGTCGCGAGCGACGTTTTTGATCATCAATATCTGATTTATGGTCTCGTCGACACCGGAGTCGCCGATGTACTGGAACGACAGGGCCTGGGCCAGCTCGTCGCTGAGGGGCCCTGGCTTGGGGGAATGCGCATTTCGCGCTTGCCCCGCGAGTGTTCCCGGCGCGCATCCGGACAGGAGCGCCCCGCTCACAGCCACCGCCGCACTTACGGCGACCAGTCTTCGGCCATTCACCTTCATGACAAGCACCCCTCCCCAGTGATCACTGTCGGCGGGACGCTACCTGATCGTTTTCCTCCTGCCCTGGGCGCCCCCATCCCGGCCTTGTGGTTCATCCGCCGGCGTCGTACGTGGTGGGGTTGCGCCGCTCTCAGGTTTTGGAGATGAACCCCAAGTGCGGCCGACCGTCGGCGGATACCGCGACACGACTCCGCGTGTGTAGAGCCCGTGGGAGGGCAGCGACAAGGGCGCCTGCCTGCAACGTACGGTGTCGGTTGAAGAGTCGCAGGACCCGATGGAGGTACCCGAGCGTCGCCACTTTGCGAAGCTGACCTGGGCGGATGCTTCAAGATCCTGTCCACGAATAGTCCACGGACGGCGTCATAGGGCCGCTCCGGGCCGCATACGGCTGCACAAACACGAAGACCCCGGCCTCAGCGTTTCCGCTGGTGACGGGGTCTTTAGGCACCTTATACAGGGTGCCCCCGGCAGGATTCGAACCTGCGCACACGGCTCCGGAGGCCGTTGCTCTATCCCCTGAGCTACGGGGGCGTGTCGGGCGTTCTCTGCGGCGACGGGTAGAACCCTACCAGCTCTTTAAGGGTCGCCATGAACAGGTTTACCGGGCCGTCGGGTGCCCACCGGTCCCTCGGCAGGGGTCCCTCTGTCGACCACCGGGCGCCCCCGGTGTCGAAAGCCGCTCACTAGGACACGCCCGGGTGTGTGGCGTCGCCCTCTCGCGCATCAGCTCACCGGCGAGCCCCTGCTCTCGCGGGAACTTCCCTTGCGTACACCGGCCGTCTCGACCCGTGAGCAAGTCCGCCGGCTCCGTTGTGCCTCCCCCGGACGGGGTGGAAGTGGGGAAAACCCGGACGCGGCCCCTCGGGGCGACCTACTCTCGACATGTGCCAGGCGCGTCCGGCCGGGTGCTTGTTGTGGACGACAACAAGGTCATCCGGCAGCTGATCAGGGTCAACCTCGAGCTGGAGGGTATCGAGGTCGTGACCGCGGCCGACGGTGCCGAGTGTCTGGACATCGTTCATCACGTACAGCCCGACGTCGTCACCCTCGATGTCGTCATGCCGCGGCTCGACGGACTGCGGACCGCCGCGCGACTGCGGTCCGATCCGCGGACTCGGGAGCTCCCCCTCGCCATCATCAGCGCGTGCACGCAGTACGAGGTCGAGAGCGGCCTCGACGTGGGTGTCGACGCGTTCCTCGCCAAGCCGTTCGAGCCCACCGAACTTGTCGACCTGGTGAAGGACCTGATGGAGCGTCGAGGGCGTGTCGACGCCTCCCGCACCGTTGATGCCTCCCGCACCGTCGGCGGTGCCGGTGCCGGTGCCGGCGCCGGGCTCGTGGTCGGCAGTGGGTGTGACTCCGGGGAGGGCGAGCGGGCCGGGCGCGGTGATCACGTCGGGCGCGCGGGTGCCTGAACGGCTGTTCGGCCGGCGGGGAGCCTGTCGGAGGGCCTGATCAGTGAGTGATCGTCGCTGTGACGGGCAGCGCATCGGCGCCGCCTGCCCGAGGCCTCCGGCGCTGGCATCCTGACCGCCCCCAGCCGGGTCTGCCGGCCGCCTCCCGACCCGGACCCGCCGCCCCCGTCCACATCCCGGACTTCCGTCCAAACCAGGTCGCAGACCCACCCCCCTCCTCCCATACCCTTGTCCCGTGACCCCCGTCGAGCTCTCCCGTACCGTGCTGTGCGCGGTGCGTCGCGCTGTGGACGACGGGGAACTGAGCGTGGCCGTGCCTGCACGTGCCGTCGTCACTCCGCCGGGGCCCGGGGGCAGTGGCGACTACGCCACCAACATCGCCCTCCAGCTCGCCCGCCCCGCGGGCCGGCCGGCACTCCAGGTCGCCGAGATCCTGCGGTCCCACCTCCGTGACACCGCCGGAGTGGCCGACGTCGAGATCACCGGGCCCGGCTTCCTCAACATCCACCTCGAGGGCTCCGGCGCCACCGCCTCCCTCGTGCGGGAGATCCTCCAGTGCGGTGGCGGGGACGCCGCGGCCAGGCAGGGCATCCTCCGGACCGGCATCAAGGGCATCAACGGCATCAACAGTGGCCCCGCTGTTGACAGCCACAGAGACGTCGACAGCCAGAGAGATGTCGACAGCCACAGAGACGTCGACAGCAGCAGAGATGTCGACCGCTGCACCGATCCCGACGGCAGCACAGATGCCGACCGCGACACCGATGCACACGGCAACACGGACATCGACCGCGACGCAGACGTCGACAGCAACGCCCGCGTCGACCGCGACGCAGACGTCGACAGCGACGCAGACCTCGGCACAGCCCCCCGCCGCAACAGCCACCCCTACGGCCACGCCCCCACTCTCCAAGGCCGTGTCATTCCGCTGCGTGTGCCCTACGAGATCCGGGCCGAAGTCGTCGCCGACAGCCTGGTGCGGATCATCGCCACCCAGGGCGGGCGGGCCGAAGTCGATCATGTGCGGGCCGGGGAGCGGGTTGATCTGCGGCCCGTGCCGGCGCCGGAGGATCCCGCCCCGCTCGGTGCCGACGCCGCTCGCTGGGCCCTGTTGTATCCGGCGCCGCACGACCGGCCCCGGATCACCGCCGATCATCTGCTGCAGCGTGAGAGCAACCCTCTCTTCCGCGTCCGGTACGCCCATGCCCGGGCCCGTGCGCTCGGTCGCAACGCCGGGCGGCTCGGGTTCGACGCCGTTCCCGGTGACCTGGCGGACGTGACCGCCGCCGATCCGCTCGTGCGGGCCCTCGCGGAGTATCCGAACGCCCTCACCCAGGCGGCCGCCCACCGCGCGCCCGACCGGCTCGCCCGGCATCTCGTGGCCGTCGCCGATGCCCTGCTCGCCTTTCAGCACACCGTGCTCCCGCTCGGCGACGAGAAACCCTCGGCCGCCCACCGGGCCCGGCTGGCTCTCGCCGTAGCCGCCGGGACGGTGCTGGCCGGCGGCCTGTCCCTGCTCGGCATCAGCGCACCCGACTATCTCTGAGAGAGCCCAGACCTGTCATGAGCCGTTCCGCACATCCCGCCGGGCCCCGCCACGCCGACGTCCTGCCCGAGGGCCACTACTCCGCGCCGCCCGCCGACCTCAACGCCCTCGACCCCAAGGTGTGGGCGCAGACCGTCGGACGCACCGCCGACGGGGTGGTCGCGGTCGGCGGGATCGACGTCAAGGCGCTCGCCGAACAGTTCGGGACCCCCGCCTACTTCATCGACGAGGCGGACTTCCGGGCCCGGGCCCGGGCCTGGCGCACCGCCTTCGGGCCCGACGCCGACGTCTTCTACGCGGGCAAGGCGTTCCTGTCCCGGGCCGTGGTGCGCTGGCTGCACGAGGAGGGGCTGAACCTCGACGTCTGCTCGGGCGGGGAGCTCGCCACCGCCCTCTCGGGCGGGATGCCCGCCGACCGCATCGCCTTCCACGGCAACAACAAGTCCACCGAGGAGATCACCAGGGCCGTCGAGGCCGGTGTCGGGCGGATCGTGCTCGACTCGTTCCAGGAGATCGTGCGGGTGGCGCACATCGCCTCCTCGCTCGGCAGGCGGCAGCGCGTCCAGATCCGGGTCACCGTGGGCGTCGAGGCGCACACCCACGAGTTCATCGCCACCGCGCACGAGGACCAGAAGTTCGGCATCCCGCTCGCCGACGGGCAGGCGGCGGAGGCCGTGCGCCGCGCTCTCCAGCTCGACGGGCTGGAGGTCATCGGCATCCACAGTCACATCGGGTCGCAGATCTTCGACATGTCGGGCTTCGAGGTCGCGGCCCACCGTGTGGTGGGGCTCCTGAAGGACATCCGCGACGAGCACGGCATCGAGCTGCCCGAGATCGACCTCGGCGGAGGGCTCGGGATCGCGTACACGAGCGACGACGATCCGCGTGAGCCGCACGAGATCGCCAAGGCGCTCACCGAGATCGTCTCCCGCGAGTGCGAGTCCGCCCGTCTGCGGACCCCCCGTATCTCCGTGGAGCCGGGGCGCGCCATCGTCGGGCCCACCGCGTTCACGCTGTACGAGGTCGGCACCATCAAGCCCCTCGACGGGCTGCGCACCTATGTCTCCGTCGACGGCGGCATGTCGGACAACATCCGCACCGCGCTGTACGACGCCGAGTACAGCGTCGCTCTCGTCTCCCGTACGTCCGATGCCGCGCCGATGCTGGTGCGTGTGGTCGGCAAGCACTGCGAGAGCGGGGACATCGTGGTGCGGGACGCCTTCCTGCCCGCCGACCTCGCGCCCGGCGACCTTGTCGCCGTGCCCGCCACCGGCGCGTACTGCCGGTCGATGGCCAGCAACTACAACCACGTGCTCCGCCCGCCCGTCGTCGCCGTGGGAGACGGCGAGGCCCGGGTGATCGTCCGTCGTGAGACGGAGGAGGACCTGCTGCGGCTCGATGTCGGGTGACCGCCCGGACACCCTCCCGGGGACCGCTGTCGCGGCGGAAGATCTTCCGGTCGCCCGCCGCCGAAAAATGAAATAGACGTCTCATGATTCGGACAAAGGGCGGAAAGCGCCGTCCGGTGAGTGAGACTGGGTCAACCGTAGACCGCATGAGGAAACGAGGTCGCATGATGCGTACGCGTCCGCTGAAGGTGGCGCTGCTGGGCTGTGGGGTTGTCGGCTCAGAGGTGGCGCGCATCATGACGACGCACGCCGACGATCTCGCCGCGAGGATCGGGGCCCCCGTGGAACTGGCGGGGGTCGCCGTCCGCCGGCCGTCCAAAGTGCGGCAGGGCATTCCCGCCGAACTCGTCACCACCGATGCCACCGCGCTGGTCAAACGCGGGGACATCGACGTGGTGGTGGAGGTCATCGGGGGGATCGAGCCCGCGCGCACGCTGATCACGACCGCCTTCGAGCACGGCGCGTCGGTCGTCTCGGCCAACAAGGCGCTCGTCGCCCAGGACGGTGCCGCCCTGCACGCCGCGGCGGAGGAGCACGGACGCGACCTGTACTACGAGGCGGCCGTCGCCGGTGCCATCCCGCTGATCCGCCCGCTGCGGGAGTCGCTCGCCGGTGACAAGGTCAACCGGGTGCTGGGGATCGTCAACGGGACCACGAACTTCATCCTCGACAAGATGGACTCGACGGGGGCCGGGTACCAGGAGGCCCTCGACGAGGCCACCGCCCTCGGATACGCGGAGGCCGACCCGACCGCCGACGTCGAGGGGTTCGACGCGGCCGCCAAGGCCGCCATCCTCGCCGGGATCGCCTTCCACACGCGCGTGCGCCTCGACGACGTCTACCGCGAGGGAATGACGGAGGTCACGGCCGCGGACTTCGCCTCGGCGAAGAAGATGGGCTGCACCATCAAGCTGCTCGCCATCTGCGAGCGCGCCGCCGACGGGGGCTCGGTCACCGCGCGTGTGCACCCCGCGATGATTCCGCTCGCCCATCCGCTCGCGTCGGTGCGCGGCGCCTACAACGCCGTGTTCGTCGAGTCGGACGCCGCGGGCCGGCTGATGTTCTACGGCCCCGGTGCCGGCGGTGCGCCGACGGCCTCCGCCGTCCTCGGTGACCTCGTCGCCGTGTGCCGCAACCGTCTCAGCGGCGCCACCGGGCCCGGCGAGTCCGCCTACGCGGCGCTGCCCGTGTCCCCGATGGGCGATGTCGTCACGCGCTATCACATCAGCCTCGACGTCGCCGACAAACCGGGTGTTCTCGCTCAGGTCGCGACCGTTTTCGCCGAGCACGACGTCTCGATCGATACGGTTCGCCAGCAGTCCAGGAGCCAGGGCGGCGGCGACGCGGCCGCCGCCGAGCAGGGCGGATCCGAGCGACGGGAGGGCGGGGAGGCCTCGCTCGTCGTCGTCACCCACCGTGCGTCCGACGCGTCCCTGGCCGGGACCGTCGAGGCGCTGCGCAGCCTCGACACCGTGCGGGGTGTCGCCAGCATCATGCGGGTTGAAGGAGAGTAGTCAGCAATGACCCACCAGTGGCGCGGAATCATCGAGGAGTACCGGGACAGGCTGCCGGTGTCCGACAGCACGCCCGTCGTGACGCTCCGTGAGGGCGGCACCCCGCTCGTGCCCGCGCAGGTGCTCTCCGAGCGCACCGGTTGCGAGGTCCACCTCAAGGTGGAGGGTGCGAACCCGACCGGGTCCTTCAAGGACCGCGGTATGACCATGGCCATCAGCAAGGCCAAGGAGGAGGGCGCCAAGGCGGTCATCTGCGCCTCCACCGGGAACACCTCCGCCTCGGCCGCGGCCTACGCCGTGCGCGCCCGGATGGTGTCGGCCGTGCTCGTGCCCCGGGGCAAGATCGCGCTGGGCAAGATGGGTCAGGCCCTGGTGCACGGCGCGAAGATCCTCCAGGTGGACGGCAACTTCGACGACTGCCTCACCCTCGCCCGGGCGCTGTCCGACAACTATCCGGTCGCGCTCGTCAATTCCGTCAACCCGGTGCGTATCGAGGGGCAGAAGACGGCGTCCTTCGAGATCGTCGACATGCTCGGCGACGCACCCGACATCCACGTCCTGCCGGTCGGCAACGCGGGCAACATCACGGCCTACTGGAAGGGCTACAAGGAGTACGCCGCGGACGGCATCGCCCGGCGGACCCCGCGCATGTGGGGTTTCCAGGCCTCCGGCTCGGCCCCGATCGTGCGCGGCGAGGTCGTGAAGGACCCCTCGACCATCGCCACCGCGATCCGCATCGGCAACCCGGCGTCCTGGAAGTACGCCCTGGCGGCGAGGGATGAATCGGGCGGGATCATCGATGAGGTGACGGACCGTGAGATTCTGCGCGCCTACCGTCTGTTGGCCGCACGGGAGGGCGTCTTCGTGGAGCCCGCCTCCGCCGCGTCCGTCGCCGGTCTGCTGAAGGCCGCCGAGCGGGGTGAGGTCGACCCCGGTCAGCGGATCGTGTGCACCGTCACCGGGAACGGCCTCAAGGACCCCGACTGGGCCGTCGCGGGCGCCCCGCAGCCGGTCACGGTCCCGGTCGACGCGGCGGCGGCGGCCGAGCGGCTCGGGCTTGCGTAACGCGGGCGCTGCCGGGGGATAACCCTGATGGCGTCCGGCAGAGGGGGCACAGGGGGCTTACGACACGCATCGTGCGCCTCCCGTGCGCCCTATGTCGCCACAGAACCTTCCTTCGATAGGCTGTACCGAACCCGCCCGCCGCATATGCCGCGGTACCGCGTCGTCCCTGCGGCCCGGCCCCGGGTTTCCCGCACGTATCGACAGTCACTCGACCATCACGCAGCTCAAGGAGAGTCATCGAGCGATGGCCGGTCCAGCGTTCCGCGCCGCCGCCGTCCGGGTGCGCGTCCCCGCCACCAGCGCCAACCTCGGCCCGGGCTTCGACGCCCTCGGCCTTGCACTGGGGCTGTACGACGACGTGGTCGTCCGAGTGGCCGACTCCGGGCTGCACATCGACATCGCGGGCGAGGGCAGCGAGACGCTTCCGCGTGACGAGGGACATCTCCTTGTACGGTCCCTGCGCGCCGCCTTCGACGTCCTGGGCGGTCAGCCGCGCGGCCTGGAGATCGTCTGCGCCAACCGCATTCCGCACGGCCGCGGCCTCGGCTCCTCCTCCGCCGCCATCTGCGCCGGCATCGTCGCCGCCCGCGCCGTGACCATAGGCGCGGACAGCCGGCTCGACGACGTCGCACTGCTGGAGCTCGCCACCGAGATCGAGGGCCACCCGGACAACGTCGCGGCCTGTCTCCTCGGTGGATTCACCCTTTCCTGGATGGAGCGCGGCGCCGCCCGTGCGATCCGCATGGACCCCGTCGATTCCGTCGTTCCGGTGGTTTTTGTGCCCGGAAAGCCGGTACTGACGGAGACGGCGCGCGGACTGCTCCCGCGCACCGTGCCGCACGTCGACGCAGCCGCCAACTCGGGCCGCGCCGCACTGCTCGTCGAGGCGCTGACCAGGCGCCCCGAGTTGCTGCTGCCCGCCACGGAGGACCGTCTCCATCAGGAGTACCGCGCCCCGGCGATGCCGGAGAGCGCGGCGCTGGTGGAACGGCTGCGGGCGGACGGGATCCCCGCGGTGATCTCCGGCGCGGGACCCACCGTCCTTGCGCTGGCCGACGGCGCGAGCGCCGACAAGGTGGCCGATCTGGCGGGCGAGGGCTGGGCCGCCAACCGGCTGGAGCTGGACAGCCAGGGAGCGAGCGTGCTGCCGCTTGCGTCCTGACACACGGTTGCCGGATTTGGAGAGGGGGAATGTTTGTTGGATCCGGTAGTGTTAACCTCAAGTCTGCACCCCACCCCGCCATGGCAAGGTGCTTCGTGTCCCCGTCCGGGACAACCATTCTTCCGGGAGCCTCCCAAGCCGCACTGTGTTTCGTACCGCGTACGTGATCGGTACGTCGTACGCGGACACTGAGCGGGTTGCAGAGCACGCTCCGGAATCGGCGTCACCGAGCCGAGTGACACAAATCCGAGTGCCACGCCTTCGGGAAACGCCAATCACCAGATATCTCTTCCGCCGTTTTGGCGGACCACCGCCCCGGCACGGTCCACACAGACGGGATCGAAGCCGGACAGCACAACCGGTCGCCGAGCCAGACAGGCCGACGTCCGCTCCAGGGAAGGACCCTTCGTGAGCGACACCACCGATCTGATGGGCGCACGTGTCGACGAGACCGCTGCCGCGCCCGCCACGGACGCCTCTGCGCCTGCCACCGGTGCCGGCTCCCGGCGGCGCCGCGGTACCGGCCTCGAGGGCATGGTGCTGGCCGAGCTGCAGCAGGTCGCATCCGGCCTCGGCATCAGGGGCACGGCGCGCATGCGCAAGAGCCAGCTGATCGAGGTCATCAAGGAGGCGCAGTCCGGAGGCGCCCCGGCCAAGGCCGAGGCGGCCACCGAGGCCAAGCCCAAGCGCCGGTCCACCTCCAGGACCCGCACCGGCGACGAGGCGGCCGCAGCCGAACCTCAGGCGGAGAAGGCCCCCGAGCAGTCCGCGGCCGCGCAGCAGATCGAGATTCCCGGCCAGGGAGCCGGTGACGAGGCCCAGGGCGAGCGCCGTCGGCGTCGCGCCACCGCCGAGGCGGGCAGCCCCGAGACGGTCGCCGCCGAGGCGAAGAGCGAGTCGAAGGCCGAGACGTCCGCGCAGGCGCAGCCGCAGGGCGACGGCAGGGCCGACGGCGGCGACGGCGAGGGCCGCCGCCGCGACCGCCGCGAGCGCGGACGTGACCGCGACCGCCGCGGCAAGGGCGACGACCAGCAGCAGAGCCAGGGCGGCCAGCAGCGTCAGCAGCAGAGCCAGCAGCAGGGCGGCGGTCGTCAGGACCGGGCGCAGCAGCAGGACGACGACGACTTCGAGGGCGGCCGCCGTGGCCGTCGTGGCCGCTACCGCGACCGCCGTGGCCGCCGTGGCCGCGACGACATCGCCCCCGAGCCGCAGTTGGCCGAGGACGGCGTCCTGATCCCCGTCGCGGGCATCCTGGACATCCTCGACAACTACGCCTTCATCCGTACCTCGGGCTATCTGCCGGGTCCGAACGACGTGTACGTCTCCCTCGCCCAGGTCCGCAAGAACGGTCTGCGCAAGGGCGACCACATCACCGGCGCGGTCCGGCAGCCGAAGGAAGGCGAGCGGCGCGAGAAGTTCAACGCGCTCGTCCGGCTCGACTCCGTCAACGGCATGGCGCCCGAACACGGCCGCGGCCGCCCGGAGTTCAACAAGCTCACCCCGCTGTACCCGCAGGACCGGCTCCGTCTGGAGACCGACCCGGGCGTGCTGACCACCCGGATCATCGACCTGGTGTCGCCGATCGGCAAGGGCCAGCGCGGTCTGATCGTGGCCCCGCCGAAGACCGGCAAGACCATGATCATGCAGGCGATCGCCAACGCGATCACCCACAACAACCCCGAGTGCCACCTGATGGTCGTCCTCGTCGACGAGCGTCCGGAAGAGGTCACCGACATGCAGCGGTCGGTGAAGGGCGAGGTCATCTCCTCGACCTTCGACCGTCCGGCCGAGGACCACACCACGGTCGCCGAGCTGGCCATCGAGCGGGCCAAGCGCCTGGTGGAGCTGGGCCACGACGTCGTCGTGCTGCTCGACTCGATCACCCGTCTGGGCCGTGCGTACAACCTGGCGGCTCCCGCCTCCGGCCGCATCCTGTCCGGTGGTGTCGACTCCACGGCCCTCTACCCGCCGAAGCGCTTCTTCGGCGCGGCCCGGAACATCGAGGACGGCGGTTCGCTGACCATCCTCGCCACCGCGCTGGTGGACACCGGGTCCCGCATGGACGAGGTGATCTTCGAGGAGTTCAAGGGCACCGGCAACATGGAGCTCAAGCTCGACCGGAAGCTCGCCGACAAGCGCATCTTCCCGGCGGTGGACGTCGACGCGTCCGGCACCCGCAAGGAGGAGATCCTGCTCGGCAACGAGGAGCTCGCCATCGTGTGGAAGCTGCGCCGGGTGCTGCACGCGCTCGACCAGCAGCAGGCGATCGAGCTGCTCCTCGACAAGATGAAGCAGACGAAGTCGAACATCGAGTTCCTGATGCAGATCCAGAAGACGACGCCCACGCCGAACGGCGACTGAGCCCGTCCGAAGGCCTGAGGGCCGCCCCCGTCGCCATGCGACGGGGGCGGCCCTCTGCGTTGTCCGGACCCGGGTGCTTCCCTGTGCTCGCGAACGAGACGTTCGCCACAAGAATCAGTGTCGGTACCGTTTTCCGGTACTACGCCCTCATCGGGTGAAACCGCAGGTGAGCACCGTTCGTCACCATGATCCGGTCACTGTCCGTGATGGTGCGTCCACGCTATGGCCACGGTGCGTCGTGCAACCCTGGCTCCGGTTCCTCCGTCTGACCGGACGGAGCGACCGTCGGAGTGACGGGGATCCCGCACGGTCCCCCGGCTCGACGCAGCCGAACGCTCCGGGGAGGTTCGCCACCGACCAGGCGTGACCCTGAACGCAAGGGGTACCCGACCGGGACGAGAACTGAGGAGCACATGCCTGCCGAGAGCACGCCGGACGCCGGCATAGCCGACGAGACCGTGACGCCCGAGCCGCGACGCAGGGCCAAGGGCCGCCGCCGCAAGCCCCGGGGCAAGGGACGCCGGGCCCTCCTCGTCATGGCCTGGACCGCCGCGGGCATCGTCGTCCTCGGCGGCACCGGTGTCGGGTACCTGTACTTCAAGCTCAACGGCAACATCAAGAGCGTCGACATCAACCAGGCCCTCGGCACCGACCGGCCCGCGAAGGTCGACAACGGCTCCGAGAACATCCTGGTCCTGGGCTCGGACTCCCGCTCAGGCAGCAATAAGACGCTGGGCGGAGGGACCGACGACGGCAGCGCCCGCTCCGACACCGCGATGATCGTGCACGTCTACAAGGGCCACAAGAAGGCCAGCGTGGTCTCCATCCCGCGCGACACCCTCGTGGACCGCCCGGAGTGCACCGACGGCAAGGGGAACGCGCAGCCCGCGGCCGAGAGCGTCATGTTCAACTCCGCGTACTCCACCGGAGGCGCCACGTGCGCCGTGAAGACCGTCGAGTCGATCACCGGTATCCGCATGGACCACTACGTCGAGGTGGACTTCGCCGGTTTCCAGAAGCTGATAGACGACCTCGGCGGCGTCCAGGTGACCACCACCAGGGCCATCGACGACCGGGAGAGTCACCTCGCGCTCCCGGCCGGCACGCACACCCTGGACGGCCGGCAGGCGCTCGGCCTGGTCCGCACCCGGCACGGTGTGGGCGACGGGTCCGACCTGGGCCGCATCCAGCTCCAGCAGGCCTTCGTCAAGGCACTGGTCGACCAGGTCAAGCAGATCGGCATCCTGTCCAGTCCGACGAAGCTGGTGGACCTGGCCGACACCGCGACCAAGGCGGTCACCACCGACTCCGACCTGGCCTCGGTCAAGGCCCTGGCGTCCTTCGCCAACGGGCTGAAGGGCATCAGCTCCTCCCACATGAACATGGTGACGATGCCGGTCCAGTACGACCCGGCGAACCCCAACCGGGTGCTGACCGACACATCCAAGGCCCGGCTGATCTGGAGCGCCCTGGAGAACGACAAGCCGATCCCGGCGAGGGCGACACAGGGCACGGCGACGGGCGAGGCCAAGGGCGTCGTGGCGTCGTCCTGAGCCCGGCGGCCACCGGCGCGGACCCCCGGGCGCGGTGGTGGCGCGGGCGGCGGCAGCGACGCGCCGAGGTAGCAGGGACGCTCCCGGGGCCCCGGTCCCGGGCGGGGAATAGATCACTTGTGCCCCCGGTTTTGGGGGATGCGGCCAGTCCTGGCAGACTGGTACGTCGGCTCCGGTTCACGCTCCCGCATCCCGCGTCTGCGACCCGGCGCCCTCCCGAAACCTAGGAGACACCTTGAAGCGCGACATCCACCCCGAGTACGTCGAGACGCAGGTCAGCTGCACCTGTGGCGCGTCGTTCACCACCCGCAGCACGATCGGGTCCGGCACCATCCGGGCCGAGGTCTGCTCCGAGTGCCACCCGTTCTACACGGGCAAGCAGAAGATCCTCGACACCGGTGGCCGTGTGGCCCGCTTCGAGGCCCGCTTCGGCAAGGCTGCCGCTGCCAAGAAGTAGCGAGCCCACAGCGCCGGTCTCCGGTGTTCCCGTCTTCACGTGTGGAAGCGGGGGCCCGGGACCGGCGCTTTGCGGTGCAGCCACAGTTCGTCGTACGTACGTCCCCATGCCCGGTCCGGCTGGGGGCAATCCAGGGAGTCGGAGATGTTCGAGGCGGTCGAAGAGCTGGTCGGTGAACACGCCGACCTGGAGAAGAAGCTGGCGGATCCGTCGGTCCACGCCGACCAGGCCAACGCACGCACACTCAACAAGCGTTATGCCGAGCTGAGTCCCATCGTCGCCACGTACCGCTCCTGGAAGCAGACCGGTGACGACATCGAGACCGCCCGCGAACTGGCCGCCGACGACCCGGACTTCGCGGCCGAGGTCAAGGACCTGGAGAGGCAGCGCGAGGAGCTGACCGAGAAGCTGCGCCTCCTGCTCGTCCCGCGCGACCCCAGCGACGACAAGGACGTCATCCTCGAGGTCAAGGCGGGCGCGGGCGGGGACGAGTCCGCCCTGTTCGCCGGCGACCTGCTGCGCATGTATCTGCGCTACGCCGAGCGCGTCGGCTGGAAGACTGAGATCATCGACTCCACCGAGTCCGAGCTCGGCGGCTACAAGGACGTCCAGGTCGCCGTGAAGGCCCGCGGCAGCCAGGAGCCCGGCCAGGGCGTGTGGGCCCGCCTGAAGTACGAGGGCGGGGTGCACCGTGTGCAGCGCGTGCCCGCGACGGAGTCCCAGGGCCGTATCCACACCTCCGCGGCCGGTGTGCTGGTCACGCCGGAGGCGGAGGAGGTCGACGTCGAGATCAACGCCAACGACCTTCGGATCGACGTCTACCGCTCCTCGGGCCCCGGCGGCCAGTCCGTCAACACGACCGACTCCGCCGTGCGCATCACACACCTGCCGACCGGAGTCGTCGCCTCCTGCCAGAACGAGAAGAGCCAGCTGCAGAACAAGCAGCAGGCGATGCGTATCCTGCGCTCCAGGCTGCTCGCCATGGCGCAGGAGGAGGCGGAGAAGGAGGCCGCCGACGCCCGCCGCAGCCAGGTCCGCACCGTCGACCGCTCCGAGAAGATCCGTACGTACAACTTCCCGGAGAACCGCATCTCGGACCACCGCGTCGGCTTCAAGGCCTACAACCTCGACCAGGTCCTGGACGGCGACCTCGACGCGGTGATCCAGGCCTGCGTCGACGCGGACTCGGCCGCCAAGCTCGCAGCCGCGTAAGGCACGTACACAACCGGAGGACCAGCGTGAACCTGCTGCTCGCGGAGGTGGCCCAGGCCACCCAGCGGCTGGCCGACGCCGGCGTGCCCTCGCCGCGCAACGACGCGGAGGAGCTCGCCGCCTTCGTGCACGGCGTCAAGCGGGGCGCGCTGCACTCCGTGAAGGACTCGGACTTCGACGCCCGGTACTGGGAGGTCATCGCCCGCCGCGAGGCCCGCGAACCGCTCCAGCACATCACCGGGCGCGCCTACTTCCGGTACCTGGAACTCCAGGTCGGGCCCGGGGTGTTCGTACCCCGCCCGGAGACCGAGTCGGTGGTCGGCTGGGCCATAGACGCCGTGCGGGCGATGGACGTGGTCGAGCCGCTGATCGTGGACCTGTGCACGGGTTCGGGTGCCATCGCGCTCGCCCTGGCCCAGGAGGTGCCGCGCTCCCGTGTGCACGCCGTGGAGCTGTCCGACGAGGCGCTCCAGTGGACCCGCAAGAACATGGAGGGCTCCAGGGTCGACCTGCGCCAGGGCGACGCCCTGGACGCCTTCCACGACCTCGACGGCCAGGTCGACCTCGTGATCTCCAACCCGCCGTACATCCCGCTCACCGAATGGGAGTACGTCGCGCCGGAGGCCCGGGACTACGATCCGGAGCTCGCCCTGTTCTCCGGCGAGGACGGCCTCGAGCTCATCCGCGGCCTGGAGCGCACGGCGCACCGGCTGCTGCGCCCCGGCGGCGTCGTCGTCATCGAGCACGCCGACACCCAGGGCGGCCAGGTGCCGTGGATCTTCACCGAGGAGCGGGGCTGGGCCGACGCGGCCGATCACCCCGACCTCAACAACCGCCCCCGCTTCGCGACCGCCCGCAGGGCGCTGCCGTGAGCACCCCGAAGACTCTCTTTCCGCAGCAGTACGTGTACGAGGAGGCCAGCTGAAGATGGCACGGCGATACGACACCAACGACGCGACCGACCGCACGACCGGTCTGCGCGAAGCCGCGTCCGCCGTCCGCCGTGGCGAACTCGTGGTGCTGCCGACCGACACCGTGTACGGCATCGGCGCCGACGCGTTCTCCTCGGAGGCCGTGGCCGACCTGCTCCAGGCCAAGGGCCGGGGCCGCAACATGCCCACGCCCGTCCTCATCGGCTCCCCGAACACCCTGCACGGCCTCGTCACGGACTTCTCCGAGATGGCCTGGGAACTGGTCGACGCGTTCTGGCCGGGCGCCCTCACGCTCGTCGCGCGGCACCAGCCGTCGCTGCAGTGGGACCTCGGGGACACCCGTGGAACCGTTGCCGTGCGCATGCCGCTGCACCCGGTCGCCATCGAACTGCTGACCGAGGTCGGCCCGATGGCCGTCTCCTCCGCCAACCTGACCGGCCACCCGGCACCGGAGAACTGCGACGACGCCCAGGAGATGCTCGGCGACTCCGTCTCCGTCTACCTGGACGGCGGTCCCACCCCCGGGAACATCCCCTCCTCGATCGTCGACGTCACCGGCAAGGTGCCCGTCCTGCTGCGGGCCGGTGCCCTGTCCGCGGACGAGCTGCGAAAGGTCGTACCCGACCTCGAGGTGGCGAATTGACAGCCCCTGACGCGGGGCGTGGCATAGGCAACGGGGACGAGACGGGGACCTTCGGGCTTCCCCGCGACACTTTCCGCATCCTCCACGTCAGCACCGGCAACGTGTGCCGCTCGCCGATCACCGAGCGGCTGACCCGGCATTTCCTCGCGGACCGGCTCGGCGACCCCCTGTGGGGCGGGCTGATCGTGGAGAGTGCCGGCACCTGGGGTCACGAGGGCGCGCCCATGGAGGCGAACGCGGCGGCGGTCCTCGCCGACTTCGGCGCGGACGCCTCCGGCTTCGTCGGCCGGGAACTCCTGGACGAACACGTCATCCGGGCCGACCTGGTGCTGACCGCGACGCGAGACCACCGGGCCCAGGTGATCTCCATGGGCCATTCGGCGGGACTGCGCACCTTCACGCTGAAGGAGTTCACCCGGCTCGTGCGGGCGATAGACCCGGCCACGCTGCCTCCGCTGGAGGACGGCGTGGTCGCCCGCGCCCGTGCCCTGGTCCGGGCCGCGGCGGCGCTGCGCGGCTGGCTGCTCGCCCCCACGGCGGGTGCGGACGAGGTCTACGACCCGTACGGGGCCCCGCTGACGTTCTTCCGGTCGGTCGGGGACGAGATCCACCAGGCGCTGGAACCGGTCGTGACGGCGCTGACGGGAGTGCCCACCCGGGCCTGACCGGGTGACGCGGGCCGGCTCCGAACGGGAGCGTTGCACCTGCACGGCGGTAACCACCCGGCGCCCCGGGGAACCCGGGCCTACATTGGACGTACGTTTCCGATGCCCGGAGCCCCGGAGCCCACCATGGCGGTCACGCACACCCTCGAGGCAGACGTCCTGCGTCGGCAGGACCCCGAACTCGCCGACATCATCCTCGGAGAGCTCCACCGGCAGTCCACGACGCTGCAGCTCATCGCCGCCGAGAACTTCACCTCGCCGGCCGTGCTCGCCGCCCTCGGCTCGCCGCTCGCCAACAAGTACGCCGAGGGCTATCCCGGCGCCCGCTACCACGGGGGCTGCGAGATCGTCGACGTCGCCGAGCGCGTCGCGGTGGACCGGGCGAAGGCGCTCTTCGGAGCGGAGCACGCCAATGTGCAGTCGCACTCGGGATCGTCGGCGGTGCTGGCCGCGTACGCCGCGCTGCTCAGGCCCGGTGACACCGTGCTCGCCCTGGGGCTGCCGCACGGCGGGCATCTCACACACGGGTCGCCCGCCAACTTCTCCGGCCGCTGGTTCGACTTCGTCGGCTACGGGGTCGAGGCGGACTCCGGGCTCATCGACCACGAGCAGGTGCGCTCCCTCGCCCGTACACACCGCCCCAAGGCCATCGTGTGCGGGTCCATCGCCTATCCGCGCCACATCGACTACGCCTTCTTCCGGCAGGTCGCCGACGAGGTGGGCGCGTATCTCATCGCGGACGCCGCCCATCCGATCGGGCTGGTCGCCGGGGGAGCGGCGCCCAATCCGGTGCCGTACGCCGATGTCGTCTGCGCCACCACGCACAAGGTGCTGCGCGGGCCACGCGGCGGCATGATCCTGTGCGGGAGCGAATTGGCGGAGCGCGTGGACCGGGCGGTCTTCCCGTTCACCCAGGGCGGCGCGCAGATGCACAGCATCGCGGCCAAGGCCGTCGCCTTCGGGGAGGCCGCGACGGAGGGCTTCGGCGCATACGCCCACCAGGTGGTGGCCAACGCCCGGCGGCTCGCGTCGGACCTGGGCGCCGCGGGGCTGGCGATCACCACCGGGGGCACCGACACCCATCTGCTGACCGTGGACCCCGCCCCGCTCGGGGTGGACGGCCGCACCGCTCGGGGGCGGCTCACGGCGGCCGGCATGATCCTGGACACATGTGCGCTGCCGCACGGCGACGCACGCGGCCTGCGCCTCGGCACCGCCGCGCTGACCACGCAGGGCATGGGCGAGGCCGAGATGTCGTACATCGCCGCGCTCTTCGTGTCCGTGCTGCGCGACGAGGTGGACGGGAGGAAGGCGCGTGAAGAAGTGCGGGAGCTGGCCGGTGGATTTCCGCCGTATCCGGGCTGGTAGAGGGTAGGCGCAGCGGAGTGCACAGCCGAACGTGCAACCATCGTCGCTACCCGATTGTCCTCAACCATATGCACGCGAAGCTAGGGTGTGGTGCTGAGGACGTTCAGCGAGACCTGTGGGGAAGCCAGTGCGTGAATACCTGCTGACGCTCTGCATCACGGCCGCGGTGACGTATCTGCTGACTGGGCCGGTACGCAAATTCGCGATCGTGGCCGGAGCCATGCCGGAGATCCGGGCCCGTGACGTGCATCGGGAACCGACCCCCCGGCTCGGCGGTATCGCCATGTTCTTCGGCCTGTGCGCGGGCCTGCTGGTCGCCGACCACCTGGAGAACCTCAACGAGGTCTTCGCCAAGTCGAACGAGCCCCGGGCACTGCTGTCGGGTGCCGCGCTGATCTGGCTGATCGGCGTGCTGGACGACAAGTTCGAGATCGACGCCCTGATCAAGCTCGGCGCCCAGATGATCGCCGCGGGCGTGATGGTCATGCAGGGTCTGACGATCCTGTGGCTGCCCGTCCCCGGCGTCGGCACGGTCTCGCTCACCCCGTGGCAGGGCACCCTGCTGACCGTGGCGCTGGTCGTCATCACGATCAACGCGGTGAACTTCGTCGACGGCCTCGACGGACTCGCCGCCGGTGTGGTGTGCATCGCGTCGGCCGCGTTCTTCATGTACGCGTACCGGATCTGGTACGGCTACGGCCTGGAGGCCGCGGCCCCGGCGACCCTGTTCGCGGCGATCCTGATGGGCATGTGCCTGGGCTTCCTTCCGCACAACATGCACCCGGCTCGGATCTTCATGGGCGACTCGGGGTCGATGCTGATCGGACTCGTGCTCGCCGCGGGCGCCATCTCGATCACCGGGCAGGTGGACCCGGACGCGATGAACCTGTTCTCCGGTTCCGAGCGCGAGACGGTCCACCAGACCGTCCCGGTCTACATCCCGCTGCTGCTGCCGCTGACGATCATCGCGATCCCGGCCGCCGACCTGGTGCTCGCGATCGTGCGCCGCACCTGGCGCGGACAGTCGCCGTTCGCCGCCGACCGCGGTCATCTGCACCACCGGCTCCTGGAGATCGGCCACTCGCACAGCCGGGCCGTGCTGATCATGTACTTCTGGTCGGCGCTGATCGCCTTCGGCGCCCTGGCGTACTCCGTGAACTCGGCGTCCCTGTGGATCGTGCTCGGCATCGTCGCGCTGAGCGCGGTCGGCCTCGTGCTGCTTCTGCTGCCGAGGTTCACACCGCGTGCCCCGCGCTGGGCCGAGAGCTTCGTCCCGCCGCGCTACCGGCGCCGCCGCGACGGCGAGCTCCCGGAGCCGGAGGCATCCGCCGCATGCGAGGCGGAGGAGGAACCGGAGCCGGAGTCCGAGCACCTCGCGCCGATCACCGCGGGTGTCAACGGGGCCACGGCCATGAGCACCCGGCTCCGGCCGGCCCGGCACAAGGCCGAGTCGTCGCGTTGACCTACAAGGTAAGAATCTGACTAACGCATTGCCTACCCGTGAGGGTGCAAACGGTTGCAATACCAGACAACTCGCCCCGCCGCCCGCGCAGACGCGCAGGTTCACCCTCATGTGTGACGGCGAGCACACCGTCTAGGTAAAGACCGCATCAAATAGTTTGTGATACGGTTCACGAGAACCCCCGGGACAGAGCCGATGGGCCCAGTGAGAGGGACCCTCGGTGTGAGGACCCCACTCGGCCCGGGACTACGCTCGTCCATGACGACACCCTGCCCCCCTGTGAAAGCGGAGTTGCCGCCATGCCGTCCAATGACGCCCGGAACCTACTGCAGACCGCTGTGCCCACAGCGGCCGTCGGCGTGATCGCCGTGGCCGCCGGTGGTGTGGTCGCGGGTGGCAAGGGGGCGCTCGGCGCGGGTGTCGGCGTGGTGCTGGCCATCGTCTTCATGGGGATCGGACTGTACGTCCTGCAGTGGACCGCAAAAACGCTCCCGCATCTGTTCCAGGCCATGGGCCTGATGCTCTATGTCGCACAGCTGCTGCTGCTTCTGATCTTCGTGGGCCTCTTCAGGGACACGACCCTCTTCAACGCGAAGGCGTTCGCCCTCTCGCTCGTCGTCGCGACCGTCGTCTGGATGGCCGCGCAGGCTCGTGCGCACATGAAGGCCAAGCTGTTCTACGTCGACCCGGACTCCCAGGAGCGCGAGAAGTCCCAGAAAGCGGGCTCCGCGACGTGAGGGGTAGGGCCGGGATAAAGACGTGTGAGAGATCCTGCTATCGTCCGGTGCCAACTGCGGCATCGCGGGCGCGGGCACTTGAGCTGACGCCTGCTCAATCGCGAGGCTCGAGGGCCCCAAGCCGCCCCCACATCCGTAACACCAGTCCGGTGCCGACCCGCGGCTGCGCGCCGCGCCGACACAACGAGGTTGCCGTACCCATGCGTCACGCCGAAGGAGCCCGCGGTGAGTGCTGACCAGACCCAGCTCGCCTTTGACTGGAGTTGTCGGGTCCTGTCCGACAACGGGTGCGGTTTCCCGGCCCCGGGCCTGCAGTCCTTCATGTTCAAGCCGCTCGCCACGGTGGGGGGCTTCGAGTTCAACAAGGTGATGCTGCTCGCCCTCCTTGCCACCCTCGTCATCGTCGCCTTCTTCTGGGCCGCCTTCGGCAAGGCCAAGGTCGTCCCGGGCAAGGTGCAGATGATCGGCGAGGCCGGCTACGACTTCGTGCGCCGCGGCATCGTGTACGAGACGCTGGGCAAGCGCGAGGGCGAGAAGTACGTCCCGCTCATGGTCTCGCTGTTCTTCTTCATCTGGATCATGAACGTCTGGTCCGTGATTCCGCTGGCCCAGTTCCCGGTGTCGTCGGTCATCGCCTACCCGGCGGTGCTCGCCGCGATCGTCTACATCACCTGGGTGGTGCTGACCTTCAAGAAGCACGGCTTCGTCGGCTTCTTCAAGAACGTCACCGGCTACGACAAGTCGCTCGGCGCGGTGCTGCCGCTCGTGATGGTCATCGAGTTCTTCTCGAACCTGCTGGTCCGCCCGTTCACGCACGCGGTGCGACTCTTCGCCAACATGTTCGCCGGTCACCTGATGCTGGTCATGTTCACCGTGGCCTCCTGGTACCTGCTGAACAGCTGGCTGGTCGTGGGTGCCGGCGTCTCCTTCGTGATGACGATGGCCATGATCTGCTTCGAGCTCTTCGTCCAGGCCGTCCAGGCGTACGTCTTCGTGCTCCTCGCCTGCTCCTACGTTCAGGGCGCTCTCTCCGAGCACCACTGATCCGTACCACCTTCGCCCACCCCGAGACGTCCGGTGGCCAACCCCCACCGGTCCATGAAAGAGAAGGAAGAACCGGCATGTCCGCTCTTGAGACCCTCGCCGCCACCGCTGGTGTCCACGGCTCCGTCGGCTCGATCGGCTACGGCCTCGCTGCGATCGGCCCCGGCATCGGCGTCGGCATCATCTTCGGTAACGGCACGCAGGCCCTGGCCCGCCAGCCCGAGGCCGCCGGTCTGATCCGTGCCAACCAGATCCTGGGCTTCGCCTTCTGTGAGGCGCTCGCCCTCATCGGCATCGTTATGCCGTTCGTGTTCGGTAAGTAATCAGCTCTTACCCGACACGAATCGACGAAAGGCACTGATGTGATCGCCAACCTGGTACAGCTGGCGGCCGAGGAGACGGAGCAGAACCCGCTCGTCCCCCCGGGCCCGGAGCTGCTCGTCGGCACCATCGCCTTCGCCATCGTGTTCTTCTTCTTCTGGAAGAAGCTGCTTCCGAACATCAACAAGGTTCTGGAGGAGCGTCGCGCGGCGATCGAAGGCGGTATCGAAGAGGCCGACGCCATGAAGGTCGAGGCCCAGAGCGTCCTTGAGCAGTACAAGGCCCAGCTCGCCGAGGCCCGGCACGAGGCCGCGCGTCTGCGCCAGGAGGCGCAGGAGCAGGGTGCCACCCTCATCGCCGAGATGCGGGCGGAAGGCCAGCGGCAGCGCGAGGAGATCGTCGCCGCCGGCCACACGCAGATCGAGGCCGACCGCAAGGCCGCCGCTCAGGCGCTGCGACAGGACGTCGGCACGCTGGCCACCGAACTGGCCGGCAAGCTCGTCGGTGAGTCCCTCGAGGACCACGCCCGGCAGAGCCGCGTCATCGACCGCTTCCTCGACGAGCTCGAGGAGAAGGCCGAGGCCGCGCGATGAACGGAGCGAGCCGCGAGGCCCTGGCTGCCGCACGCGAGCGTCTCGACGCGCTGACGGACTCGACGTCCGTGGACGCGGCGCAGCTCGCCGACGAGCTGGCCGCCGTCACCGCGCTGCTCGACCGCGAGGCGTCGCTGCGTCGGGTCCTCACCGACCCGGCGCAGCCCGGCGAGGCCAAGGCCGAACTGGTGCAGCGCCTGCTCGGCGCACAGGTCGGCGGGCCGACCGCGGACCTGGTGTCCGGCGTGGTGCGTACCCGGTGGTCGCAGCCGCGCGACCTGGTGGACGCGCTCGAGGAGCTGGCGAACCTCGCCGACCTCACCGCCGCCGAGAAGGCGGACGCGCTCGACGACGTGGAGGACGAGCTGTTCCGGTTCAGCCGGATCGTCTCCTCGAACACCGGGCTGCGTGCCGCGCTGACCGACCGGGCCGCGAGCGCCTCGGCCAAGATCGAGCTGCTGCGGCGGCTGATCGGTGGTCGCGCCAACGTGACGACCGAGCGTCTGGTGACGCGCCTTGTGACCGCGCCGCGGGGACGTAGCCTGGAAGCGGGACTCGAGTCCCTGTCCAAGCTCGCTGCCGCGCGCCGTGACCGCATGGTCGCCGTCGTCACCTCGGCGGCGCCGCTGAGCGACACCCAGAAGCAGCGCCTCGGTGCCGCACTGGCCAAGCTCTACGGCCGCCAGATGCACCTCAACCTGGACGTGGACCCCGAGGTCCTCGGCGGGATCAGGGTGCAGGTCGGCGACGAGGTCATCAACGGTTCGATCGAGGACCGGCTCGAGGACGCCCGCCGCCGCATGGCGAGCTAGCAGCAACTCCATACGCAGTACTACGGCCCGAGTTGGGCCGTGCAGAGGATTCCTGGGGGTCGCCCCCAGACCCCCACAGAAACTTCGGGCCCAACAAGGAGAGCAGGGAACCCAGATGGCGGAGCTCACGATCCGGCCGGAGGAGATCCGGGACGCGCTGGAGAACTTTGTCCAGTCGTACAAGCCGGACGCGGCCTCGCGCGAGGAGGTCGGTACGGTCACCCTTGCCGGCGACGGCATCGCGAAGGTCGAGGGTCTGCCCTCGGCCATGGCCAACGAACTGCTGAAGTTCGAGGACGGCACCCTCGGCCTCGCCCTCAACCTCGAGGAGCGCGAGATCGGTGCCATCGTCCTCGGTGAGTTCAGCGGCATCGAGGAGGGCCAGCCGGTGCAGCGCACCGGTGAGGTGCTCTCGGTCGCGGTGGGCGAGGGCTACCTCGGCCGCGTCGTCGACCCGCTCGGCAACCCCATCGACGGTCTCGGCGAGATCGAGACCGAGGGCCGCCGCGCCCTCGAGCTGCAGGCCCCCACGGTCATGCAGCGCAAGTCGGTGCACGAGCCGATGGAGACCGGCTACAAGGCCGTCGACGCCATGACCCCGATCGGCCGCGGCCAGCGTCAGCTGATCATCGGTGACCGGCAGACCGGCAAGACCGCCCTGGCCGTCGACACGATCATCAACCAGCGTGACAACTGGCGTTCCGGCGACCCGAAGAAGCAGGTCCGCTGCATCTACGTCGCCATCGGCCAGAAGGGCTCGACCATCGCGTCGGTCCGCCGCGCGCTGGAGGAGAACGGCGCGCTGGAGTACACGACCATCGTCGCCGCCCCGGCGTCCGACCCGGCCGGCTTCAAGTACCTGGCGCCGTACACCGGATCGGCCATCGGCCAGCACTGGATGTACGCGGGCAAGCACGTCCTGATCATCTTCGACGACCTCTCGAAGCAGGCCGACGCCTACCGCGCCGTGTCCCTGCTGCTGCGCCGCCCGCCGGGCCGTGAGGCCTACCCGGGTGACGTCTTCTACCTGCACTCCCGTCTGCTGGAGCGCTGCGCCAAGCTCTCCGACGACATGGGCGCCGGTTCGATGACCGGTCTGCCGATCGTCGAGACCAAGGCCAACGACGTCTCGGCCTTCATCCCGACCAACGTCATCTCCATCACCGACGGCCAGTGCTTCCTGGAGTCCGACCTGTTCAACGCCGGCCAGCGCCCGGCCCTGAACGTCGGTATCTCGGTCTCCCGCGTCGGTGGCTCCGCCCAGCACAAGGCCATGCGCCAGGTGTCCGGCCGTCTGCGCGTGGACCTCGCCCAGTTCCGCGAGCTGGAGGCGTTCGCCGCCTTCGGTTCCGACCTGGACGCCGCGTCGAAGGCGCAGCTGGAGCGCGGTCAGCGGATGGTCGAGCTGCTGAAGCAGAACCAGTACGAGCCGATGGCCACCGAGGACCAGGTCGTTTCGGTCTGGGCCGGCACCAACGGCCGGATGGACGACGTACCGGTCGCCGACATCCGCCGCTTCGAGCGTGAGCTCCTGGACTTCCTGCACCGCAAGCACCAGGGCCTCATGACCTCCATCAAGGAGGGCGCCAAGATGTCGGACGACACGATCCAGGCGATCGACGACGCCGTCGCGGAGTTCAAGCGGCAGTTCGAGACCTCGGACGGCAAGCTGCTCGGCGAGGACACCCCGGCCGCAGCCGCCAAGTGACGTAAGGAAGGGACCTGACTCATGGGAGCCCAGCTCCGGGTCTACAAGCGTCGCATCCGATCCGTCAGCGCGACCAAGAAGATCACGAAGGCGATGGAGATGATCGCCGCCTCGCGCGTCGTCAAGGCGCAGCGCAAGGTGGCGGCCTCCACGCCGTACGCGACCGAGCTCACTCGCGCGGTCACGGCGGTCGGCACCGGCTCGAACACCAAGCACCCGCTGACCACGCAGGCCGAGACGGTGACGCGGTCCGCGGTACTGCTCCTGACGAGCGACCGCGGTCTGGCCGGCGCCTTCAACTCCAACGCGATCAAGGCGGCGGAGCAGCTGACCGAGCGGCTGGAGCGCGAGGGCAAGCAGGTCGACACCTACATCGTCGGCCGTCGTGGTGTCGCGCACTACAACTTCCGTGAGCGCAAGATCACGGAGTCGTGGACGGGTTTCACCGACGACCCGACGTACGCGGACGCCAAGAATGTCGCGGCTCCGTTGATCGAGGCCATCGAGAAGGAGACGGCGGACGGCGGCGTGGACGAACTCCACATCGTCTACACCGAGTTCGTCTCGATGATGACGCAGTCGGCGCTCGGCGCCCGGCTACTGCCGCTCAGCCTCGAGGAGGTGGCGGAGGAGTCGCACGGCAAGGGCGAGATCCTTCCGCTGTACGACTTCGAGCCCTCGGCGGAGGACGTCCTCGACGCCCTGCTGCCGCGCTACGTGGAGAGCCGTATCTACAACGCGCTGCTCCAGTCGGCCGCTTCGAAGCACGCCGCCACACGGCGCGCGATGAAGTCGGCCACCGACAACGCCGGGGAGCTCATCGAGAGCCTCACCCGGCTTGCCAACGCGGCCCGCCAGGCCGAAATCACCCAGGAAATCAGCGAGATCGTCGGAGGCGCCAGCGCCCTGGCCGACGCGACCGCGGGGAGTGACTACTAATGACCACCACTGTTGAGACGGCCACGGCGACGGGCCGCGTCGCGCGGGTCATCGGCCCGGTCGTCGACGTGGAGTTCCCCGTCGACGCGATCCCGGACATCTACAACGCCCTCCATGTCGAGGTCCAGGACCCGGCGAACGAGGGGGAGAAGCGGACGCTGACCCTCGAGGTCGCGCAGCACCTGGGCGACGGCCTGGTGCGCACCATCTCCATGCAGCCCACCGACGGTCTGGTCCGCCAGGCCCCGGTGGTCGACACCGGCGACGGCATCACCGT
Source organism: Streptomyces sp. HUAS TT11 (assembly GCF_051553595.1). Classification (NCBI taxonomy): domain Bacteria; kingdom Bacillati; phylum Actinomycetota; class Actinomycetes; order Kitasatosporales; family Streptomycetaceae; genus Streptomyces; species Streptomyces sp. HUAS TT11. The sequence continues at coordinate 3,204,105 of NZ_CP196184.1, read as the reverse complement.
CCCGGTCGGCGACTTCACCAAGGGCAAGGTCTTCAACACCCTCGGTGAGGTGCTGAACGTCGACGAGACGTACGAGGGCGAGCGGTGGTCCATCCACCGCAAGGCCCCGAACTTCGACGAGCTCGAGTCGAAGACCGAGATGTTCGAGACCGGCGTCAAGGTCATCGACCTGCTGACCCCGTACGTCAAGGGTGGCAAGATCGGCCTGTTCGGCGGTGCCGGCGTCGGCAAGACGGTGCTCATCCAGGAGATGATCTACCGTGTCGCCAACAACCACGACGGTGTCTCCGTGTTCGCCGGTGTCGGTGAGCGCACCCGTGAGGGCAACGACCTCATCGAGGAAATGAGCGACTCGGGCGTCATCGACAAGACCGCGCTGGTCTTCGGTCAGATGGACGAGCCGCCGGGCACCCGTCTGCGTGTGGCCCTCGCGGGTCTGACGATGGCGGAGTACTTCCGCGACGTGCAGAAGCAGGACGTGCTGTTCTTCATCGACAACATCTTCCGCTTCACGCAGGCCGGTTCCGAGGTCTCCACCCTGCTCGGCCGTATGCCGTCCGCGGTGGGCTACCAGCCGAACCTCGCCGACGAGATGGGCCTCCTCCAGGAGCGCATCACCTCGACCCGCGGTCACTCGATCACCTCGATGCAGGCGATCTACGTCCCCGCCGACGACCTGACCGACCCGGCTCCGGCCACCACGTTCGCCCACCTCGACGCGACGACGGTGCTGTCCCGTCCGATCTCCGAGAAGGGCATCTACCCGGCCGTGGACCCGCTGGACTCCACGTCCCGCATCCTGGACCCGCGGTACATCGCGCAGGATCACTACAACGCCGCCATGCGCGTCAAGACGATCCTGCAGAAGTACAAGGACCTCCAGGACATCATCGCGATCCTCGGTATCGACGAGCTCGGCGAGGAGGACAAGCTCGTCGTCCACCGGGCCCGCCGTGTGGAGCGCTTCCTGTCCCAGAACACCCACGTCGCCAAGCAGTTCACCGGCGTCGACGGTTCGGACGTCCCGCTGGAGGAGTCGATCACGGCCTTCAACGCGATCATCGACGGCGAGTACGACCACTTCCCGGAGCAGGCGTTCTTCATGTGCGGTGGTATCGAGGACCTGAAGAAGAACGCGAAGGAGCTGGGCGTCTCCTGACGGCCGCCTGTGGCGGGCCCTTTCCGGGCCCGCGACAGGACTGCCTCTTGGCGAGAGGGGTGGAGAAGCACCTCGTGGGCGCGTTCCCGCGGGGTGCGGTCCGCCCCTCTCCCCACGCCTACTAGAATTCAGACCAACACCCGGCGACCGCCGGGTGGTGACCCGAGGAGCCACCCTTGGCTGCTGAGCTGCACGTCGAGCTGGTCGCGGCCGACCGCAAGGTCTGGTCCGGCGAGGCCACCCTGGTCGTCGCGCGTACCACGTCCGGCGACATCGGCGTCATGCCCGGTCACCAGCCGCTGCTCGGTGTGCTGGAGTCGGGCCCGGTGACCATCCGTACGAGTGATGGTGGAACGGTCGTCGCCGCGGTGCACGGCGGTTTCATCTCGTTCGCGGACAACAAGCTGTCGCTGCTGGCCGAGATCGCCGAACTGTCGGACGAGATCGACGTCCAGCGCGCGGAGCGGGCGCTCGAGCGCGCGAAGTCGGAGGCCGACGCCTCCGCGGAACGCCGAGCGGACGTCCGACTGCGTGCGGCGGCGTCGAGCTGACCACAGCGCGTACGCAATGACGTGACACTCAGCCGCGGCTGGGACCGGAGCAATCCGGTCCCAGCCGCGGCTGAGGCAAATCGGGGTGTTTTTTCCGTTCCGTTACCTAGGAGACGAGGAGGTCGGTGCCGATGGTCCTCGCTCTGACTGTGTGCGGAATCGTGGTCGCCCTCGTGGTGGTGGGGCTGTTCGTCTTCGGTCTGCGCCGCAGGCTCATCCAGCGGTCGGGCGGCACCTTCGACTGCAGCCTGCGCTGGGACGTCCCGGAAAAACCCGACACCAACGGCAAGGGCTGGAGCTACGGCGTCGCCCGCTACAACGGCGACCGCGTCGAGTGGTACCGCGTGTTCTCCTACGCCCCGCGCCCGCGCCGCGTCCTCGAACGTTCGGCGATCGAGGTGGCGGGCCGGCGCAGCCCGGAGGGCGAGGAGGAACTGGCCCTGCTCTCCGACGCCGTGATCCTCGCCTGCCGGCACCGGGGCACCCGCCTGGAGCTTGCGATGAGCGACGACGCGCTGACCGGCTTCCTCGCCTGGCTGGAGGCGGCCCCGCCCGGGCAGCGGGTGAACGTGGCGTAGCCGCAGCCGCTTCCCCCGGACGAAGCCGGTAGGAGCGACCGCGGCCCTGGTGGGGAGGACGTCCTACGACAGGTTGCTGTTGATGGCGCTCACCAGTTCGCCGTTGCCGGTGTCACCACTGAACTCCCAGAAGAACGCGCCGCCCAGACCCTGGGTCTTGGCCCACGCCATCTTGGTGCCGATGGTGGCCGGAGTGTCGTACGACCACCAGTTGCTGCCGCAGTGCGCGTACGCCGTGCCCGCGATGGTGCCGGTGACCGGGCAGGACGTCTTGAGCACCTTGTAGTCCTCGATGCCCGGCTCGTAGGTGCCGGGCGCCGCGCCGGTGGCCGTGCCGCCGGGGGCGTCCTGGGTGACGCCGGTCCAGCCGCGGCCGTAGAAGCCGATGCCGATCAGCAGCTTGGCGGCGGGTACGCCCGCCGCCTTGTACTTGGCGATCGCGTCGGCCGTGGTGTAGCCGGCCCGCGGAATGCCGCTGTACGAGGTCAGCGGCGAGTGCGGGGCGGTGGGGCCCTGTGCGTCGAACGCGCCGAAGAAGTCGTACGTCATCACGTTGTACCAGTTGACGTAGCTCGCGGCGCCCGCGTAGTCGGCCGCGTCGATCTTGCCACCGGAGGAGCCGTCGGCCGTGACGGCCGCGGTGACCAGGGCGGAGGGGCCGAACTTGGCGCGCATCGCGGCCATCACGTTCTTCAGGGCCGCGGGCCCGCTGGTGTCGCAGGACAGACCGCAGGCGTTCGGGTACTCCCAGTCGAGGTCGATGCCGTCGAAGACATCGGCCCAGCGGGGGTCCTTCACCAGGTCGTAGCAGGACTGGGCGAAGGCGGCCGGGTTCTTCGCCGCCTCGCCGAAGCCGCCGGACCAGGTCCATCCGCCGAACGACCACAGCACCTTGATGTTCGGGTACTTGGCCTTCAGCTGGCGCAGCTGGTTGAAGTTGCCGCGCAGCGGCTGGTCCCAGGTGTCGGCGGCGCCGCTGACGGACTGGTCGGCGGTGAACGCCTTGTCGTAGTCGGCGTAGGAGTCGCCGATCGCGCACTTGCCGCCGGTCACGTTGCCGAAGGCGTAGTTGATGTGCGTGATCTTCGCGGCGGAGCCGGACGTCACCAGGTTCTTCACGTTGTAGTTGCGGCCGTAGATGCCCCACTCGGTGAAGTAGCCGAGCTTGACCTTGTCCCCGGTGGTCGGCGGGGTCGTGGTGCCGCCCGTGGTGTGTACCGCGACCGCGCCGCTGACCGGGCCGGTCTGGTCGGCGGTGTCACGGGCCTGGATCGTGTACGAGTAGTCGGTGCCGGCGCTCAGACCGGTGTCCGTGTACGACGTCGTGGTCACGGTGGCGACCTTGGTGCCGCCACGCAGCACGTCGTAGTTGTTGACGCCCTTGTCGTCGGTCGCCGCGCTCCAGGACAGCTTCACCGAGGTGTCCGTGATGCCGGAGGCGGTCGGAGCGCCCGGCGCGGACGGCGGGTTGTCGCCGGGAACGGTGGTGCCGCCGTCACAACCCGCGCCGTTGAGGGAACAGTTGCTCGGTGCCCCCGAACCGGCGCCGTTGAAGCCGAAGGAGACGGAGGCGCCGGGGGCGAGGGTGCCGTTGTAGGACTTGTTCTTGGCGGTCCAGTGGGTGCCGGAGTTCGTCACGTCCGCGTCCCACGCCGAGGTGACGGACGTACCGGAGGGGAAGTCCCAGGTGATCGTCCAGGAGCTGATGCTGGTGGTGCCGGTGTTCTTCACGGTCCACTTGCCTTCGAAGCCGCTGCCCCAGTCCTGGGTCTTGGCGTAGGTGGCGGTGGCCGATGTGGCGGCGTGGGCGGGACCGGCGAGTCCCACCAGGCCGGCGAGCGGAAGCAGCAGGGTGGCGAGCCCTGCCGCGGCTCTGTGTCTGAAGCGCATTCCGCGCCTCCTTCGGTCGTTGTGCGCCAGGGGGTGTCAGGGGCATGACTGAGCCTTCACGCCCAAGTGCCGCGAGAATAGAAAGGTCTGGACCATCGGTCAATAGGTCTGGACCATCGGGGAGTTGGTGGGCGGGAACGCCGAATTCCCCGCTCGCGTCCGGCCGCCGCCGACGCGCAGCAGGGCCGTACGCTGACCGGACTGCAAGGTGATCCGGGAGGGGCGGATGAGTCAGGGCATACGCCCGGGTGCGGTGCTCGTCGTGGACGACGACGCGGCCATCCGCCGTTCGCTGGAGCGCGGACTTCGGCTCGGCGGCTTCCGGGTCCGCACCGCGGGCAGCGGCCCCGAGGCGCTCGCGGCGATCCGGGACACACCGCCGGACGTGCTCGTCCTCGACGTGTCGATGCCCGGTATGAGCGGCATCGAGGTGTGCACCCGGCTCCGCGCCGACGGCCAGGACCTGCCCGTCCTCATGCTCTCCGCGCTCGACGAGACCGCCGACCGTATCGCCGGCCTCCAGGCGGGCGGCGACGACTACCTCGTCAAACCGTTCGCCCTGCAGGAACTCGTGCTGCGGCTGCACGCCCTGCTGCGCCGCAGGCCGCCGGTGGACCGCGACACGCTCCGGGTGGCGGACCTCGTGATCGACCCGGCGGCCCGTACGGCGCACCGGGGCGGCCGGCCGCTGGAACTGACCCGGCGGGAGTTCGAACTCCTCGAAGTCCTCGCCCGCAACGCCGGTCTCGTCCTCACCCGCGACCAGCTCCTGGACCGGGTGTGGGGATACGACTTCGATGTGCGCACCGACGCGGTCGACACCTTCGTCAGCTATCTGCGGCGCAAGCTCGAGGCGCACGGCGGCAGACGGCTCGTGCACACCGTGCGCGGAGTCGGCTTCGTGCTGCGGGAGGAACCATGACCGATCGAGCCGCCCGGCGCACGCCGTCAGGGCCGGCGGAGGAGTCGACATGAGGTTGTCCACCCGCATCGGAATCGCCGTCGGACTCACCGTCCCGCTGCTCGTGCTCGCCTCCGGCTGGCTGCTGCTCCGCCTGGTCGCCCAGGATCTGCACCGGGAGGAGGACCGCCGGCTGCGCGAGCGGGCCGCGGCCGTGCTCCCGGACGCCCGCGCCCTGCTGCGTGCCACGGCCGCGGGCCGTTCCCAGGCGGCCGACACCAGGGAACGGCGGCTCTACAGCGCGGCGCTCGACGTCGGCATACGCGTCGTCGGACCCACCGCTACCTTCACCGGCGGACCGCAGCCAGGCGCCTCGGTGGCGCTGCCGGCGCGGGCCGCCGCACCGGTGACCGTGCGCCGGGCCGGGCACAGCTGGCGGGCGCTGTCCGTGCCGGTCGAGATCGCCCGTGCCCACGGCACCCTCTGGGTGTTCCAGGCCGACACCGCCGACCGGACCCAGCTCCGGCTCGTACGACGACGCGTGGTCATGACGGCTCTGCTCGCGGCCCCCCTGTCCGGTCTGCTCGCCTGGGGCGTCGCCACCGGGGCCACGGGTCCACTGCGCCGGCTCGGCCGCCGCACCGCGGGCCTCGACCCGCGCACGAGCACCACCCGGCTGCATCACGAGCACACCGGGGTGAGAGAGGTGGACGACCTCGCGGACACCCTCCGGACGGTCCTGGCCCGCTACGACGAACAGGCCGCCCGCACCGGTGAGGCGCTGGAGACGGCGCGCTCCTTCTCCGCCGCGGCCTCGCACGAACTGCGCACGCCGCTGATGAGCATGGGCACCAACCTCGACATCCTCACGGGCCACCCGGGCCTGCCCGAACCGGACCGCGCGGAGGTCCTCGGCGATCTGCGCGACGAGCACGCCCGCCTCCTGGGCCTGCTGGTGATGCTGCGGGATCTGGGGCGCGGCGATCTGGTGGAGGCGGAGGCGTTCCGCACGGTGGACGTCGCGGAGAGCGCGGACGCGGCGGTCGCCGAGGCCGGGCGGCGCGCTCCGCACGCCCGGATCGCGCTGCGGTCCGAACCCGGGCTGACGGTGCACGGCTGGGAGCCCGGACTTCGGCTGCTGCTGGACAATCTGCTCGCCAATGCGCTGGCGCACGGACGGGACGTACGGGGCGACGCGTGGGTGGCGGTCGGCATGCGGGGCACCGGCACGGAGGTCGTGATCACGGTGGACGACCGCGGTCCCGGTGTGCCGCCCGAGGCGCGCGAGCGGATCTTCGAGCGGTTCCTGCGCGGGCCGGAGAGCGCCGGGTCGGGTCTCGGCCTGACCCTGGTCGCGCAGCAGGCGGCGCTGCACCGGGGGAGCGTCACGGTCGGGGACGGTCCGGACGGCGTCGGGGCGCGCTTCGAGGTGCGGCTGCCCCGGGTCGGCGGAGAGCTGCCCGGCCGGCGGGACTGGCTGATCGCAGCAGCCGGGGCAAACCGGTCACAGAGTTCCCACAAAGTGGGTTCCTAGCCTCCGCGGCGGAGGACGGACGACGGGCCGTCCGGAACGGAGGCGGAGATGGACGCACGACGAGGGCGCCGCACCCTGCTCGCGGGACTGGCGGCCGCGGCGCTGCTGGCGACCGGGACCGGGGCGGCCGCGGCCGACAGCTCACCCGCGCCCGGACCCACGGGTGACGGGGCGCACGCGTTGTGCAAGCGGGTGCCGAAGATCGACCGGCGGCTCGAGCGGGCGCTGAAGCGGCTCGACGGGGGAGTGGGCGTGCGTGGATCCGTCGCGCGGCTCCAGCGGCGTGTGGACAACGCGAAGAAGGCGGACCACGACGGGATCGCCACGGTCCTCCAGGACCGGCTCACCTTCCGCAGGTCACTGGTGCCCACGCTCCAGCAGCGTCAGAAGGACCTGGAGGGCGTCAAGAGCTGGTGCGCCGCCCACGGCAACGGCAAGGCGGCGAGCTGATGCGGGCGCGCCGGGCGCTGTGCCGGGCGGTGCCCGCGGTGGTCCTCCTGGTGGGGCTCACCGCGGGCTGTGCCGGGAACCACGGCGCGGCGGCCACGCCGTCCTCGTCCGCGGTCCCCTCGGCACGACCCTCCGGTCTCGCCGAGGCGCAGAAGGCGGTGTCCGCCGCCGAGTCCGCGCTCGCGCGGGCCGACCGGGACGCCGCGCAGGACGGCAGCGACCGCTGACGGGCCGGGGAGCGTCGTTCAGCGCTCCCCGCCCGGCACCCACAGCACGTCGCCGGTCTCCTTGTTCGCGTACCGGGCGAGGATGAACAGCAGATCGGAGAGCCGGTTGAGATAGGTCGCGGTCAGGGGGTTCATCACCTCGCCGTGGGCCTCCAGAGCGGCCCAGGTGGAGCGCTCGGCACGCCGCACGACCGTGCAGGCCTGGTGCAGCAGGGCGGCTCCCGGCGTGCCGCCGGGCAGGATGAACGAGCGCAGCTTCTCCAGCTGCTCGAGGAACCGGTCACAGTCCTCCTCCAGCCGGTCGACGTAGAACTGCTCGACCCGCAGCGGCGGGAACTCGGGGTTCTCGACCACGGGCGTCGACAGGTCCGCACCCACGTCGAACAGATCGTTCTGCACGCGGGTGAGGACCTTGACGACCCCCTCGTCGAGTCCCCCCAGGGCGATCGCGGTGCCGATGACCGCGTTCGCCTCGTTGGCGTCCGCGTACGCGGCGATCCGCAGGTCGGTCTTCGGTACCCGGCTCATGTCGCCGAGGTGCGTCGTCCCGCTGTCGCCGGTCCGCGTGTAGATGCGCGTCAGATTGACCATGTGACCAGCGTAGTTACGCTTCGGCTGTCCGGAACACCCGTGTGCCCGCCGTCACGGCGAGTGTCGCGAGGCCGGTGGCGATCAGGGCCCCGTACCGCATGTGCGCCGTCGCGCAGGAGCCGACGTACGCGTCCGGGACCGCGTCCACCGGACGGCGGAACGGCACCGGGTGGGACAGCCGGCCCGTCCGGCCGGCCCGGGGCAGGGGACATCAACAGGACCGTCCCGGGGAGCAGCATGCGGGGCACCCGTGGTCGTGTTGACGACGGGTGCGAACTCCCGCGGGGTGCCCGCCTCCATGGCCAATGCGTACGGCGGGGAGACGAGGGGGACGGCCGGCCGCCCCGCCTGGGGGACGAGGACCACGGCGTCGCGCAGTACCCGGCCGAGCGGCAGCGCCGGGCGGCCGACGGGTGCGACCCGCCTCCGCTCCGCGACGTCCGGGCTCTTCGCGAAGACGGTCGAGAGGCCGGCGAACGCGGCGCCGAAGAACACGAGTTGGAGCAGCGGGTCCGGTACCGGCATCTGCCGGGAGCCCCGTGAGGCCGGCGGCAGGCCGGTGAGCAGCAGGTCGGATCGACCGGGCGCACCGGACGGCGACGGCCGTCATGGACCGGGAGATGACGGCCGGCCGCGATCCGGACGAAGTGTCCCGCGAGGGCCGTGTGCTTCTCGACGGCATCGAGGTGCTGTTGGGCGACAAGGTGCTCAACTACGCCGTCCGGGCCCAGGAATGACCCGTGCCGGTGTGATGTCCGTCATGTGAGACGTGACGCGCATTACTAACTGCTCACACAGCCCCCCACGAGCGCTAGGGTCCGGCCGAGAGGCATACGTAGCGCGTCAGGGGAGTCGCACAGTGGCACGGAAGCTTGCCGTCATCGGAGCCGGACTCATGGGTTCCGGTATCGCCCAGGTATCGGCTCAGGCCGGTTGGGACGTCGTCCTGCGCGACGTCACCCAGGAGGCGCTGACGCGTGGCACGGACGCCATCAAGGCCTCGTACGACAAGTTCGTGAGCAAGGGCAGGCTGGAGGCGCACGACGCCGACGCGGCGCTCGCCCGCATCACCCCGACCACCGACCTCGACGCCGCGGCCGACGCGGACGTCGTCGTCGAAGCGGTCTTCGAGAAGCTCGAGGTCAAGCACGAGATCTTCCGGACCCTGGACAAGCTCGTCCGCGAGGACGCCGTGCTCGCCTCCAACACCTCCGCGATCCCGATCACCAAGATCGCGGCGGCCACCGAGCACCCGGAGCGGGTCGTCGGTGTGCACTTCTTCTCGCCGGTGCCGATGATGCAGCTCGTCGAGCTGGTCCGGGGGTACAAGACGAGCGACGCGACCCTCGCCACCGCCCGCGAGTTCGCCGAGTCCGTGGGCAAGACCTGCATCGTGGTCAACCGCGACGTGGCCGGATTCGTGACGACCCGTCTCATCTCGGCGCTCGTCGTCGAGGCGACCAAGCTCTACGAGTCGGGCGTGGCCACGGCCGAGGACATCGATCTCGCCTGCAAGCTGGGGTTCGGCCATGCCATGGGTCCGCTGGCCACCGCCGACCTCACGGGCGTCGACATCCTGCTGCACGCCACGAGCAACATCTACACCGAGTCCCAGGACGAGAAGTTCGCTCCGCCGGAGCTGATGCGCCGGATGGTTGACGCCGGTGACTTCGGGCGCAAGAGCGGGCAGGGGTTCTACACGTACTGAATCCGCACGCACCTCTGGGGCCTCACCCCGTGGGGTGAATTCGGTATCGGTTCGCTTACAGACGGCAACCAGATCGTCCTTCGGGCAGTCAGAAGTTGCACAACCACAACGCGGAGCAGGAACGACGCACTCTCGGGGAGCGCATATGCACATCAGGGGCGACCACGCCGGGGTGGTCGTCGGGGGCCGCCTCGACGTCCACAGCGCGGCGGACGCCCGTACGGTCCTGCACGCGGCCGTCGACGACGGAGTGGGCGATCTGATCCTCGACCTGTCCGAACTGGACTCCTGGGACGCCACCGGACTCGGGGTGATCATGGGGGTCCATCGGCGGGCCGGACGGTGCGGACGGCGGCTGGTGCTGCGCGGTGTGCCGGCCCAGATGCAGCGTCTGCTGGTGGCCACCCGGCTGCACCGGATCCTGGCCATCGAGGGCGGCATCGGGGTGGAGTCCCTCCCCCGGGTGTGAGCGAGGAGCACGTCGCGTCGCGGGAGTGAACGCTGACGAAACGCACGTCGCGCGCAATCCTCACGAGACTGTGATGTCCCGGACGGCACGGTACCCCGGCTTGTCAGAGATACTGTGCGAAGGTTTAGGGTTCGGCTGCCCGCCGCCCGACACCCTAGAGCGGGCACCGGACCAGAAGCGACAGCGCAGTGTGCAGCGAGGCCGGGAGGGGCTCAGGCACATGACGCTTTTGGGGGGCTAGGACCTATGGACCCGAACAACACGGGACCCGAGGAGTACGGCCACGACGGCGCCGGTGACGCGCCGCGTCAGCGCCCGCCGCGGGATCCCATGACCCTGGACTTCGGACAGCCGGTACCCACGCCCGTGCGCACCGTCGAACTCGTGTCCGGCGATCTCCTGCTGACCGTCAACCCGGTCGACGGCAGCGAGATAGAGGTCCGTCCGCCGGAGGCGGCCTCAGGGCCCGAGCGGCCGGTGAAGTACACCACGGCGGAACGGGCCGCGCGCGCCGCCGCCGCCCGGCCGCCGGCGCCCGCGGGGCCCGTCCAGCGGCCGCCGGCGCTGCTGGAGCGCCAGGATGAAAGCGAGCGACTGGTGAGGCTCCTCGCCCGTGGACGCTCGGTCCGTCTCACCGGACCCGCCGGCTCCGGGCGCAGCGCCCTTCTGGACGTCGTCGCCGAGGACTGCTCGGACCTCGCGCCCGACGGCGTCGTGCGCCTGTCCGGCAACCGCCGCACCGCGAGCGACCTCCTGTACGACCTGTTCGCCGCCGTCTACCGGGCACCCCTGTACCGCCCGGGGCTTCAGGAGCTGCTCCAGTACGTCCACGAGATCGGCGCCGTCGTCGTCCTCGACGACCTGGAGATCGGCGGCGGCGCGCTCGACGAGCTGCTCGACGCGACGCCCGAGTGCGCGTTCCTGCTGTCCGCCACGCCCGACGTGCCCGCGCCCTCGACCGACTCGCACGTGGAGGAGGTCTTCCTCGGCGGCCTCGACCGTGCGGGCGGTGTGGAACTGCTCGAGCAGGCCGTCGGCCGCGAGCTCAGCGAGGAGGAGGCCAACTGGGCGGGCGACCTGTGGTTCGAGTCCGAAGGGCTGCCCCTGCGCTTCGTGCAGGCGGGGGCTCTGCTGCGGCAGCGTGACCGGCAGCAGGCCGACGAGAGCGCCGTGGACGAGTTCGGAGTCTTCGAGGACGTCCCGGTGGACGCGCCCTTCGACGCCGGAGACGGCAACGACGTCCCGCTGCCCTCGCTCGCCGAGGCCGCCGCGGCCGCCCCGCTGCTCGCCTCCCGGCTGAGCGCGTCGGCCCGCGAGACCCTGAAGTTCGCGGTCGCACTCGGCGGCGAGGTGCCCCATCAGACGCATCTGCCGGCCCTCGTCGACGACACCCACGCGGACGCGGCGCTCGCCGAACTCGTCGGCTGCGCCCTGGTCTCGCCGGTCGGCTCCCACTACCGGCTCGCGGCCGGGGTGCTCGCCCAGCTGGAGGCCGCCGGGTACACCACCGGCGCCGAGGAGTACGCGCTCAAGGCCGGCCGGCACTACGCCTGGTGGGCCGGACACCCCTCCGTCACTCCGGAGCGGGTCGCGGCGGAGGCCGACGCCGTACTGGCCGCACTGACCGCCCTGGTGCCGAACACCACGCCGCCGGAGGGCGACGAGGAGGCCCCCGCCGTCGGGCTGGCCCGGCAGGCGGCCCCCGCGTTCGCCGCGGGGCTGCAGTGGGGCGCCTGGGAGCGGGCGCTGCGGGCCGGGGCCGAGGCGTCCCAGCTGTCCGAAGAGATCGGCGAACAGGCCTACTTCCACCATGAGTTGGGCATACTCGCGCTCTGCGGCGGACAGCTGGACCGGGCCCGCGCCGAGCTCGAGGCATCCATAGGGCTGCGCGGCACCCTCTCCGACAAGCGGGGCGCGGTCGCCGGACGGCGCGCCCTCGCGCTGGTGGCCGACCGTTCCGGGACGACCCCGGTCGGCGGGCAGACCGCGGCGGCCGAGGAGGTGTCGGACGCGCGGCACGAGGAGTCGGCGTCGCCGCCCGGCGGCGTACCGGCCGGCTTCATGCTGCCCGCCCCGACCGGGGACACGGGCACGCTCGTCACGCACCGGGCCGCGAACGAGCCCGGGGGCGGCACCGCGGGCGGAACAGCGCCCAAGGGCCTGCGCGGCGTGGTGAAGGGCACCCGGCGCAACCTCGTGGCCGCGGGCGCGGGCGCGGCGCTGGCGGCTCTGCTCGGCACGGTCGTGACGCTCGGCATGACATCGAACAACGACCCGAACGCCCCGTCCGACAACGTCCGTGTGGGCCCCTCCGCGAGCCAGGGCGCGGACGACGACGGCCTCGGAGCGGCCAAGGTGGACAAGGGCGACGACGGAGACGCCTCCGGCACCGCCGAACCGCCGACGCCGACCGACCCCGGCCCGGACGGGACGTACGGCACATCGGACGACCCGACGCCGACCAGCACGAGCGGGTTGCCGGTCGACGAACCGACGGGGACGAAGGGGTCGAAGCCCACGAAGTCGCCGTCCAAGTCGCCCACCTCGAAGCCGACGAAGACGACGAAGCCGCCGACCACGCCCTCGGATCCCTCGGATCCGACGGACCCGCCGACCACGCCCTCGGACCCAGTGACTCCGTCGGATCCGCCGACCGAGACCACCACCCCGCCCGCCTCCAACTCGGCCGGCGGTCCCGCCTCCTCCAGCGCCCCCGCCACCGTCACGAGCTCGGCGAGCGCCCCGGAGGGCACCGACCCGGGTGCGCCGTCGGGTACGGGCACGGTGATCTGAGGGCGCCGTCCGCACGGCGAAGGCCGGGTCCGCACCGCGGATCCGGCCTTCAGCGTTGTGCTGGGGTCAGAACAGCCGCAGCTTGTCGTCCTCGATGCCCCGCAGCGCGTCGTAGTCCAGGACCGCGCAGCCGATGCCGCGGTCCGTGGCGAGCACGCGGGCCTGCGGTTTGATCTCCTGGGCCGCGAAGATGCCGCGGACCGGGGCGAGATGGGGATCCCGGTTCAGCAGCTCCAGGTAGCGGGTGAGCTGTTCCACACCGTCGATCTCGCCCCGACGCTTGATCTCCACGGCCACGGTCCCGCCCTCGGCGTCCCGGCACAGGATGTCCACCGGCCCGATCGCCGTCATGTACTCGCGCCGGATGAGCGTGTAGCCGTCGCCGAGCGTCTCGATGCGGTCGGCGAGCAGCTCCTGCAGGTGTGCTTCCACACCGTCCTTGATCAGGCCCGGATCCACGCCCAGTTCGTGCGAGGAGTCGTGGAGGACCTCCTCCATCGTGATGATCAGTTTCTCGCCCGCCTTGTTGACGACGGTCCAGACGCCCGCCTCGTCGCCCTCGCCCTCCTTCAGGGTGCAGGGCGGCGACATCCAGTTGAGGGGCTTGTAGGCCCGGTCGTCCGCGTGGATGGAGACGCTGCCGTCCGCCTTCACGAGGATCAGACGGGGTGCGGACGGAAGGTGAGCGGTGAGACGGCCCGCGTAGTCGACGGAACACCGGGCAATGACGAGACGCATGGTCGGCAACGCTACTCGACGCCGTGGCCCCGACGCGATTCGCCCTCGTGAGCCGTCGGCGCCGTCCGCGCCGCCGGCCCGTTCCCCGTGATCTCTCGGCCGTTTCCCGTGCGTTGCGTTCGGGCGGCACGGCCATGCCTCCGGGCCCGCCTCACGGCCCTCTCAGACGGCCTTCGGGGGCTTCTCGGCGCGGCCCCGGGGGCCCCTCCCTTTCTTCCGGGATGCCCCTGTTCGTCAGTGGCTGGTTGTGTGCCTGGTGGGAGTTCGCGGTATGTGCATTCGCCTGGTGCCGTCACGGTCCGTTGCTTACCGTAGTGAACGGGAGGTCGCGCGGTGTGTACTCAGCGTGTTCGGCACCACCGGCCTTCCTTCCCTGTCCGTCAACCCCTGTTGTCTTGGGGTGCGAGAGGAGTACCCATGTCGCTCGACGTCTCACCGGCCCTACTCGAACAGGCCGAGCGAGGCGAGGTCGACGAAGCCGATTTCGTCGACTGCGTCCGGACCTCCCTGCCCTATGCGTGGGAGATGATCAGCTCCCTGGTGGCCCAGCTGAAGGTGGACGGCGGAGAGTTCGCCGACAACCAGACGCCCCCGCCGGACGAGCAGGCACGTGGACAACTGCTGCGTGCGCTCGCGAGTGACGCGATACGCGGCGCCCTGCAGCGGCACTTCGGAGTGCGCCTGGCCTTCCAGAACTGCCACCGGGTGGCGGTGTTCCCGCTGGACTCCTCGGTGGACGACACACTGGCGCGCTTCACCTCGGTCCGCAATCAGCTCCTCAACCAGTCGCCCGAACTACGCGACTGCTGACGCGCGCGCGACCGCCACGCTTGCCGCTCCGTACACGGGAGGTGCATCTGTACCGGAGCGGCAAGCTCCCGCCAGGCCGGGTGACGGGCCCGGTCCGGCGGTTCACCGGAGCCGGGGGAGTACCTCGGCACCCAGCCTGCGCACGTTCTCCTCCGTCGCGGCGAGGTCGCCCGAGCCCTCGACGAGCAGGGCGAAGCGCGCGATGCCGGTTCGCTCCGCGGTCGCCGTCAGCCGGTCGACGCACAACCGCGGGGTGCCCACCGGATGCAGCGCGCTCAGCAGTTCGGTGTAGGCCAGCGGGTCCCGCATCGAGCGGGCCCGGCCGTCCACCGTCACATGGGCGTCGAGTCCCTGTTTCAGCCAACCCGGCATCGCCTTCGTCAGCGCCTCCACCGCGTCCGTGCGCCGGTCGGCGATCTGGCAGACGCCGGCCGAGACATGGCCCGCACCGGTGATCACATCGCCGTCGACCCCGGCCGTGCGCGCGAACTTCCGCCACAGCGCCACCATTTCCGCCTTCTCCTCGTCCCCGACGTGCATACCGAGGAGCATCGGCAGTCCCCGCTCGGCGGCCAGCCGTACGCTCGAGGGGGAGGTGCAGGCGACCACGACCTCGGGGCCCTGGGCCTCGCCGAGCGACTCCGACGGACGCGGGACCACGGGGACCTCGCGGAAGCTGAATCGTTCACCCGTGGCGGCGACGGACGGTTCGCGCAGCCAGCGCACCAGCAGATCGAGTGATTCCGGGAACCCGGTCTCGTAGGCCGCGAGGCCCGAGCCGAACACCTCCAGGTCCACCCAGGGCCCGCCGCGCCCGACCCCGAGCGAGAGCCGTCCGCCCGAGACCACGTGCAGCAGCGCCGCCTGCTCGCCGAGCGCCACCGGGTGGGCGGTGGGCAGGACGCTCACCGCCGTGCCGACCCTGATCCGGCTGGTGCGGCCCAGGAGGTGGGCCGCCAGCGTGATCGCCGACGGGCATGTCCCGTAGGGCACGAAGTGGTGCTCGGCCAGCCACACCGTGTCCAGGCCCGCTTCCTCGGCGGCCTCGGCTGACCGCACCGCGCGGTGCAGCGCCTCCCCCTGGCCCTGTCCCGGAAACTGGGCGGCCAGTACAAAACTTCCTACGCGCATCGCACTTCCTGCTTTCCTGGCTCCGACGCGGAGCTCCCCCACCCGGCATAACTGCCTGACATGTGCCCAAGTCACGGCTGGACGGAGGGATTTGCGGATTGTCTGCAGAATGGGCTGATGGGCGGGTTCCGCGGAAGACGGCGACGAACGCGTACCCCTGTTCGCGCCGCGTAGGCTGGACGGTGCCCGAGCCCCCGTAAGGCCCCGTGAGGTGTTCTGTGTCGCCGCGTCGCAACCGACCGCAGGGATCCGGCTCGTCCGGCCGGAACGGGGACGACGACGACAGGTCCCGCTACGGAGGCTGGCAGTCCACCGAGAGCTGGCAGGGCGAGGACTGGAGCGTGCGCCATGTGGCGGGCGCCGGTGCCGAGGGCAAGACCTACCGCTGCCCCGGCTGCGACCAGATGATCCCCTCCGGCGTCCCGCACGTGGTGGCCTGGCCCCAGCACGCGGGCGTGGACGACCGCCGGCACTGGCACAAGGCCTGCTGGAACGCCAAGGACCGCCGCACCTCGCGGGTGCAGCGGTCCCGTAACACACCGAGACACTGAGTCCGGGCTACACGTCCCGCTTCTCCAGCAGCACGAAGGCGCCTGCGAACGCGACGGCCGTCACGCCCAGCGCGATCCACAGCGGGTCCCAGCCGGACGGGCCCGAAGAGGTCAGCGAGTTGGAGTAGAAGACGCTGAGCTGGTTGGGGATCGAGTACTCCAGCAGGCCCGTGCGCACCTTCGCGAGCGACTCCGCGAACATGAAGAGCGCGATGACCAGCGGGGCGAGCAGCAGCCCGATCATGATCGTGATGGCGCCCGCGGAGTGCCGGACGATCGACCCGATGACCAGCGAGAGCAGCCCGAGCAGGGCGACGAAGAGGGAGACGCCGACCGTTCCCTTGAACCACTCGCTGCCGGTGGGGACCCGGGCCCCGTGGTTCTCCAGCATGGACGTCTGGGCGAGGGCGACGGCGGAGGCGGCGACCAGGGTGACCACGAAGGCGACGAGGAAGAAGACGATCGCCTTCGCCGCCAGCACCCGCCCGCGGCTGGGGCACGCGGTCATGGTGGTGCGGATCATGCCGGTGCCGTACTCCGACGCGGTGGTCAGCACGCCGAGTGTTATCACGCACATGCTGCCGAGGAGCAGTCCGAAGAAGCCGAGGGCGAGCGGGCTCTCGCCCCCGAGCTCCGAGGAGGAGCTCGCGACCAGCGCGCCCGTGCCCAGGCCGATGCCGATCACCAGCAGGACGAACACCCCGAGCGTCCACATCGTGGAGCGCACCGACCTGATCTTCGTCCACTCCGAGGCGATGGCGTGTCCGAGATGGGTCCGCACCACCGGGATCGGCGAGGTGTAACCGGGCGTCCCGGAACCGGGCGCGGGCTGCCAGGCGGGCGGGGCCTGCGGCAGCGGGGGCTGGGGCGTGCTCATCGGGCGTCCTCGGGCTTGGTCAGGTCGGCGGCGGGAGTGGGGGAGGCGGGTGGCTGCGCGGGTGCGGGCGCGGCGGGCCCGGCCGGTGCCCGGTCCTCGGGGGCCGGCCGGGCGTACGGGTTCGGTCCGGCCGCGCCCGGTGCTGCGGGCGCCACAGGAGCGCCGTACGGGCCCGCGGGGACCTGCCCGGGCTGTCCCGGCATCGCGAAGGGCTGCCCGCCCAGCTGGGGCGGCGGCGGGGCGTACCAGCCCGGCTGGCCCTGACCCGGCACCGGCATCGGCGGCTGGAAGCCGGGCGGCAGCGGCTGCATCAGCCCCGCCCGCTGGTCGATGGTGGAGCGGTAGTCCACCGCGCCCTGCGTCATCCGCATGTACGCCTCCTCCAGCGAGGCCTGGTGCGGAGACAGCTCCCACAGCCGTACGTCGGACCCGTGCGCGATGTCGCTGATGCGGGGCAGCGGCAGACCGGTGACGCGCAGGGCACCGTCCTGCTCGGGCAGCACATGGCCGCCCGCCTCGGTGAGCGCCGAGGACAGCTTCTCCCGCTGCTGGGGCTCGGTGTCGGGGGTGCGGACACGGGCGAAGTCCGCGGAGTTGGCGGAGATGAAGTCCCGGACGCTCATGTCGGCGAGCAGCTGACCGCGACCGATCACGATCAGGTGATCGGCGGTGAGTGCCATCTCGCTCATGAGGTGGGAGGAGACGAAGACGGTGCGGCCCTCCGCCGCGAGCGACTTCATCAGATTGCGCACCCAGAGGATGCCCTCGGGGTCGAGCCCGTTGACCGGCTCGTCGAAGAGCAGCACCTGGGGGTCGCCGAGGAGCGCGGCGGCGATGCCGAGCCGCTGGCCCATGCCGAGCGAGAAGCCCTTGGAACGCCTCCTGGCCACGTCCTGGAGGCCGACGACGCCGAGCACCTCGTCGACGCGGCGGGCCGGGATCCCGGACAGCTGGGCCAGGCAGAGCAGGTGATTGCGGGCCGCCCGGCCGCCGTGCACGGCCTTGGCGTCGAGCAGTGCACCGACCTGGCGGGGGGCGTTGGGCAGCTTGCGGTACGGGAAGCCGCCGATCGTCACCTGCCCCGACGTGGGGTTGTCCAGGCCGAGGATCATCCGCATGGTCGTCGACTTCCCGGAGCCGTTGGGCCCGAGGAAGCCGGTGACGGTACCCGGTCGCACCTGGAAGGAAAGGTTGTACACGGCCGTCTTGTCGCCATAGCGCTTCGTCAGGCCGACTGCCTCGATCATGCTCCGCACCCATCGAAAGGTTCAGGACGTCGGGGCACCCACACTGCCCCCGTAAGGCTTAGGAGGATATCCGGGCTCCGGCGGTTCCACTCAAGAGACTGTAAAAGCCCGCAGGTCACCGGCGTCAACGGGCCCCGACCGGGCTCCCTGCGGGTCCTGCCTGGTCAGGAGCGCTCAGGCGTCGCGCTTCTTCAGCAGGGCGTATCCGCCGGTCAGAGCCGCGGCCACCCACAGGACCATGATCCCCAGCCCGCCCCAGGGACCGTAGGGCGTGTTGTCGCCCGCCCCGGGCACGACCTGCAGGATCCTGCTGCCGGCCTGGTCGGGCAGAAAACGGCCGATCTTCTTCGTGGCCGAGACGTTGCCCAGGATGTTGGAGATCAGGAAGAAGAACGGCATCAGGACGCCGAGGGAGAGCATCGGCGAGCGCAGCATCGCGGCGATGCCCATCGAGAACATCGCGATGAGCGTCATGTAGAGCCCGCCGCCGAAGACCGCGCGCAGTACGCCGGGGTCGCCGAGCCGTGCGCCGTGCGGCCCGAGGACCGCCTGCCCGAGGAAGAAGGCCAGGAAGCTGGTGGCCATGCCGACGACGAGGGCGAGCGCGGTCGCGACCGCGATCTTCCCGAACAGGAAGGTGGCGCGGCGGGGGACCGCGGCGAGCGAGGTGCGGATCATGCCGGTGCTGTACTCGTTCGACACGACGAGCACCCCGAACACGATCATCGCGAGCTGGCCGAGGCTCATTCCGGCGAAGCTGACGAAGGTCGGGTCGAGGGCGAGCCGGTCCCGCGGGCTCATGGTGTCGAACTCCCGCCTGGTCAGGGCCGAGATCAGCATGCCGAGGGCCACGGTGACGACCAGCGCGGCCGACAGCGTCCACACCGTGGACGCCACCGACCGGATCTTGGTCCACTCCGACCTGATGACATGGGCCATCGCCATGGCTCAGGCTCCCTTCTTCCAGTCCGCGCCCCATTCCCCGCGCGGAACGGGCTGTGCCCAGGTGCCGCCGGCGGCTTCGGAGTGCGCGTGGTACTCCACCGACTGTGCCGTCAGCCGCATGAACGCCTCCTCCAAGGAGGCCTGTTGCAGGCTGAGCTCGTGCAGCACGATCTGGTGGCGGGCGGCCAGCTCGCCGATCGGTTCGGCCTTGCCGCCGTCCACCTCCAGCGCCCCGCCGCCGGCCTCGACGACGGTGATGCCCGCCTCGTGCAGCGCATCGAGCAGCCGTTCGCGCTGTGGTGAGCGGACACGGACGTACGACCTGGAGTTCTTCGCGATGAAGTCGGCCATGGAGGTGTCCGCGAGCAGCCGCCCCTGGCCGATGACGACGAGATGGTCCGCGGTGAGCGCCATCTCGCTCATGAGGTGACTGGAGACGAACACGGTCCGGCCCTGCGCCGCGAGGGACTTCATCAGGGTGCGGATCCAGTGGATGCCCTCCGGGTCGAGCCCGTTGACCGGCTCGTCGAACATCAGGATCCGCGGGTCGCCGAGCAGCGCGGCGGCGATGCCGAGGCGCTGGCCCATGCCGAGCGAGAATCCCTTGGCCTTCTTCCGCGCGACGCCGGTCAGACCGACCGTGTCGAGGACCTCGTGGACTCGGGCGGAGGGGATGCCGTTGCTCTGCGCCAGGCACAGCAGATGGTTGAAGGCGCTGCGGCCGCCGTGCACGGCCTTGGCGTCGAGGAGGGCGCCGATGTACCTGAGCGGGTCCTCGATCTGGTCGTAGTGCTTGCCGTCGATACGGACGTCACCGGAGGTGGGGTGGTCGAGCCCGAGCACCATCCGCATCGTGGTGGACTTGCCGGCTCCGTTCGGCCCGAGGAAACCGGTGACGACACCCGGTCTCACGGTGAAGGTGAGGTTGTTGACCGCCGGCTTCTCGTCGTACCGCTTGGTCAGCCCCTCGAGCTCGATCATGCGGTCACGCTAGAACGCCGAGAAGCCCTCCGCCACTGCAGTGGCGGAGGGCTTCTCGGATGTTCGGATGCCGTACGCCCCGTGTTACCGGGACTGCTGCGCGGGGACTCCGCGGGAGATCGGCTCGTCCTCGGCCGGCGAGCCCGCGGCGGCGACAGCGGCGCCCGTGAGCGTCGCGAGCATCTCGCGGACGTTCGTGAGCTGGGCGTTGATGGAGTCGCGACGGTTCGTCAGCGCCGCCAGCTCGCGCTCGGATTCCGAGCGGATGCGGTCGGCCTTGGCGTTGGCGTCGGCCACGATGTCCTCGGCCTGACGCTGGGCCGTCTCCACCGTCTGGCGGGCGCGGCGCTCGGCGTCCGTGCGCAGCTTCTCGGCCTCCAGGCGGAGCTGCTCGGCACGGTGCTCGATCTCGGCGAGGCGCTTCTCGGCCTTGGCCTGACGGGAGGCCAGGTCGCGCTCGGACTGCTCGCGCCGCTTGGCGAGGTTCGTCTCGAAGTCGGCGGCGGCCTGCGCGGCCTTGGCGCGGGTCTCCTCGAAGAGGGCGTCCGCCTCCTCGCGCTTGGACTGCGCGTCCTTCTGGGCGTCGGCACGCAGCTGCGAGGCGTCGCTCTTGGCCTTCTCGACGATCCGGACGCCTTCGTCCTCGGCCTTGGACTTGCGCTCCGAGGCGAACGACTCGGCGTCGTTGCGCACCTGCTGAGCGGCCGACTCGGCCAGCTCACGGTGCTGCTCGGCGGCGCGACGGGCCTCCTCGCGCAGGTCCTTGGCCTCCTCCTCGGCGAGGCGGAGGATCTTCTCGACGCGCGCGCCGAGACCCGCGTACGACGGCTCCGCGTCGGTGACGGCGGCCTGGGCGTTCTGCGTCTCGAGGTGGAGCTCCTCGATGCGCTTCTCCAGGGCGGTGATACGGCCGAGAGCACTGTCACGGTCGGAGACGAGCTTGGAGATCCGTTCGTCCACCTGAGCGCGGTCGTACCCACGCCGCACAAGCTCGAAGCCGTAGGGGGAAGTGTCGCTCATGGGGTTCCTGTCGAATGAGACCGGTGAGGTGATAGGGGAATCCTAGGGGCCAAAGCGGCGTGTCATCGAGCGGATGCGTGTTTGATCTGGAGAATGACCCTCCTTTTGGGTGGCTGGCTGTCCGAAGCCTTGCCAGAAGCTGTGTGAAACGTCTCGGCGAGCACAGAATCCGCTCTCCTGACTAGCCTTCTGACGCCTTGCCACCCGAACGGGGCGCCCCCACGGTGGCTCCCGCCTTGACGCCTCCGTCCTTGCCGCCGCCCGACGGGGCCTCGAAGGACTCCAACGCCTCCAGGACGTCCTGGACACGGGAGATCTCCGCATTGATGTCCTCCCGGCGGCGCACCAGGATCTCCAGCTCCCGCTTGCCCTCCTCGACGGCCGTACGGGCCTCGTGGATCGCCTCGGCCTTGATCTTCTCCGCCTCGGCGACCAGGCTGGCCTTCTTCTGCTCGGCCTCCTTCAGCAGCCCCTCGGCCTTCTTGACCGCGGCGATACGGACCTTGCCCGCCTCGGAGTTGGCCTCGGAGACGATCTCCTTCGCCTGTCCCTTGGCCTTCTCCAGCTGCTCCTCGGCCGCCTTGATCAGCGCGTCGCACCGCTCGCCCGCCGACTTCATCGCCTCGGCCGACTCGCGCCGCGCCCGCTCGTGCAGCTCCTCGATCTCGCTCGTGATGCGGTCGCGCAGCTCCTCGGCCCGCTCCCGGATCGCGGTCGCGTCCCGGCGCGCGCCGATGAGCAGCCCGTCCGCGTCCGACCGGGAACGCTCCACCAGCGAGTTGCCCTCGACCGTGGCCTCGGAGACCAGGCGCTCGGCCTCCTGGCGGGCGGCGCCCACCATGGTGTCGGCCTGCGACTCGGCGTCCGCGGTCGTCCTGCGCGCGGTCTGCTGGGCCTCCGTGAGCAGCTTGTCGGCCTCGGAGGTGGTCTCCGTGATGAGCGTGTCGACCTGCTCGGCCGCCTCGGAACGCCGCTTGTTGGCGTCCTTGCGGGCCTCGTCCAGGGTCCGCTCGGCCTCCTCGCGGGCGGCCGAGGTGATCCGCTCGGCCTCGGCCGCCGCCTCGGCCCTGACCCGCCCCGACTCGGAGCGGATGCGCTCGGCGTGCGCCTGCGCGGAACCGACCGTCTCGGCGGCCTCGGCACGCAGCCGCTCCGACTCGGCGGCGGTCTCCGCGGTGAGCCGCTCGGCCTCCGCCGTCGCCTCGGTGATGAGGGTGTCCACCTGGGCGGCGGCGTCCGACCGCATCCGGTTCGCGTCCTCGCGCGCCTCCGCTCGGGTGCGCGCCGCGTCCTGGTCGGCGGTGGCGATCGCGTCCGACACCTCCGTGCGCACGCGCTGCGCGTGCTCCGCGGCGTCCGAACGGATCCGCTCGGCCTCGGCGATCGCCTCCGAGACCGTCCGCTCCGCCAGGGACTTGGCGGCCTCCGTCTCGTCGGCGGCCTCCCGCCGCAGGCGTGCCGCGTCGCCGCCGGCCCGCTCGCGCTCCGCGTAGGCGTCGGCGCGGACCCGGTCGGCCTCCTCCTGCGCCTCGGTGCGCGTGCGCTCCGCCGCGTGCTCGGCGGCCGAGCGCAGGCCGGTGATCTCCTCCTGTGCCTGCTCGTGCAGCCCGGTCACGGAGTCCCGCACCTGCTGGGCGTGCTGCTCGGCGGCCGAGACCATCTCGGTGGCCCGCCGGTCGGCCTCCTCGACGAGCCGTACGGCCTCGGTCTGGGCCTCCTCGACCCGGGCGCGCGCCACGGCGAGCAGTTCCTCGCTCTGCTCGCGGGCCCGCTCGCGCTCCTGGTCGGCATCCTGGCGCGCCGAACCGAGCAGTTCCTCGGCCTCGCGGCGGCGCCGGGCCGCCTCCTCCTGCGCGGCGGCGAGCGTCTCCGTGGCCTCGGTGCCCAGCCGCTCGGCGGCGGCCTGCGCCTCGGCGCGTACCCGGTCGGCGGTGTCCTGCGCCTCCGACTTGAGCCGCTCGGCCTCGGTCGCGGCGTCCGTGCGCAGACGCACGGCCACTGCCTCGCCCTCGGCACGGGAGGCGGACGCGTCGGCGGCGGCCTCCGTGCGCAGCCGGTCGGCCTCGGTCTCTGCCTGCGCCTGGAGCGTCCGGATGCGCTCGGCTGCCTCGGAGCGCAGCCGCTCGCCCTCCTCGACGGCCTCGCGGCGGATCCGCTCGGCCTCGCCGCGTGCGTCGCTGAGGGCCTCCTCGGCGGAGGTGAACCGCTGTTCGGCCTCGGTCTGCAGACGGGTCAGCTCCGCGGCCGCGTCCGCCCGGCGCGCCTCGACCCCGCGCTCGGTCTCCTCGCGCAGCTCGCGGGCGACCCGCTCGGCCTCTTCCTTGATCGCCTCCGACAGCTCGACGGCCTCGGCGCGCTGCGTCTCGGCTTCGCCGCGGGTGCGCTCGAGGGTCTCCTCGGCCTGACGGCGCAGCGTCGAGGCGCGTTCGATGGCCTCGGTGCGCACCTTCTCGCTGTCGGTGGCCGCGGTCGCGCGCGACTCGTCCGCGTCGGCCTTCGCCTTGGCGAGCAGCTCCTCGGCGGTCTTGGCCGCCTCCTCGATCTGCTGGACGGCCTCGCGACGGGCCTCGGCCCGGATCCCCTCGCCCTCGGCCACCGCCTCGGCACGCAGCTGCTCGGCCTCGCCGCGCAGCCTGCGCGCCTCCTCCTGCAGCTCGACCGTCTTGGCGCGGTACTCCTTGGTGTCGTCCTTCGCCGCGCCCTTGAGCTGCTCGGCGATGTCGTGCGCCTCGGCGCGCAGCCGGTCCGCCTCGGTCTCGGCCTCGCGGCGGATCCGCTCGGCCTCCTCGCCGGCGGCCTTGGTGGTCGCCTTGGCGTCGTCGGCCGCCTTGGTCAGGACGTCCTCGGCGGTGCGGGCCGTCTTGGCGAGCTGGGAGGCGGTCTCCTCGGCCGTGATGCTGCGGGCCTTCTCCGAGGCCTCCGCGAGGACCTTCTCGGCCTCCGCCTTGGCGTCGGCGACGACCTGCTCGGCCTCGGCCTTGGTGGTCTCGGCATCCTTGGTGGCCTCGCTGACGAGCCGGGCGACCTGCTCCTTGGCGGTGCGGGTGCGCTGCTCGTTGGTCGACTCGGCGCCGGCCAGGGCCTTGGCGGCGGCCTCCTTCGCCTCGGCGACCACCTTGTCCGCCTCGGCACGCGCCTCGCGCAGCGCCGCCTCGGCCTCGGTCATCCGCTGCTCGGCGGCACGGCTCAGCTCGGCGGACTGCCGGCGGGCGGTGTCCGACTCGGTGGCCGAGGACGAGCGCAGCTGCTCGGCGTGGTCGGTGGCCTCCTGGGCCTGGGAGGAAGCGGCGTTCAGCAGGCGCTCGGCGTCCGTGCGGGCGCGGCGCAGGATCTGGTCGGCCTCGGCGCGGGCGGCCTCCGCGTCGCTCTGCAGCCGCTGCCGGGCCTCGGCGGTGACCCGCTCGGCCTCGGCGCGGGCGGCGGCGAGCGCCTGGTCGGCCTCGGTGCGCGACTCCTCGACCAGACGGCGTGCCTGGGACTCGGAGCGGGCGCGCAGCTGCTCGGCCCACGCCACGTTCTCGTTGACGTGCGACTCGACGGTCTGCCGGCGCTCGGCCAGCTCCTGGTCGAGCTGCTGCCGACGGGTGACGGCCTCCGCGTGCAGCTCCGCCTGGAGGCGCGCGACCTGCTCGGCGTGCTCCTGGAGGATGTGCTGCGTCTGCGCGCGGACCTGGCTCAGCTCGCGCTCGGCGTCGGCCCGCAACTGGTCCGCCTGCATCTGGGCAGTACGGAGCATCTGCTCGGCCTGGTAGCCGATGTCGGTCCCGTCGTAGGCAGGACGGGTCATCAGGGTGCGGCGCGCCTCGTGCAGCTTGGCGCGCAGCACCTCGACCTGGTAGCCGAGGTCCTCGGCGTGCTGGATCGCCTTTTCCCGCTCGGTCTTCAGCCGCTCCATCTCGGCCTCGAACCGAGAGAGGTGATCGACGTCAGCCGCCGGCTCTCGCTCCTGGCGTTCGTAGCCCCGCACTGCGCGGTCCCATCCGTCCCCTGGTCGCAAGTCTCTCCAAACGAGCTCCGTCCATCCGCCGAACGGTGCCCCCGGGGAATGGTGTCAGATCAACGGCGGAGCACGGGCTGCTGCCCCGACGCTCGTCCCCCGAAACCCGGACCCCGGCCTCGTGTCCCACCGGTCAGGCGGGACCCGGTCGCCCTGGTGGAGCGGCGACCGCCCCCAACCCTACCGGCCCATATGTACGGGAGTCAGTGCTCAGGTGACTCAACAGCCGCGGATGTGACCAGTTCTGTCAGAACTCCGTGGCAATCCTTCGGGTGCAGGAAGGTGATCCGCGACCCCATGGAGCCGACTCGTGGCTCCTCGTACAGAACGCGTACGCCCTTGTCGCGGATGTCGGCGGAGTCCCCGTCGACATCCGCCGTACCGAAGGCGATGTGGTGCACACCCTCGCCGTTCTTCGCCAGCCACTTGGCGACGGTGGAGTCCTCGCGGACGGGTTCGAGGAGCTGGAGGTAGGAGGCGCCGCCGTCGTCGGTGTTGTTGATCTTCAACATGGCCTCGCGCACGCCCTGTTCCTCGTTGACCTCGGTGTGGAACACGGAGAAGCCGTACGTCGAGGTGTAGAACTCGACGGTCTTCTCGAGGTCGAAACAGGCGATCCCGATGTGGTCGATTCGCGTCAGCATGTTGTTAGTGCAGCGCTCCTGAAGTGGTTACGCAACGTGCGCGCGATCACACCGACGGCTTGATGACGCGGCGGACTACCGCTCAGTACATTCGAAGTAAACCCTCGTTCACTCCTCGGCTGTGCAGGCCGGAAGGGGATCGCAGCTCATGTCTGGAACGAACAGCACGACCTCCGTCATCGTGGCGGGCGCCCGCACCCCGATGGGACGGCTGCTCGGCTCGCTGAAAACCTTCTCCGGAGCCGACCTCGGCGGCTTCGCGATCAAGGCCGCCCTGGACCGTGCGGGGATCGGCGGCGACCAGGTGCAGTACGTGATCATGGGCCAGGTGCTGCAGGCCGGTGCGGGGCAGATCCCCGCACGTCAGGCCGCGGTCAAGGCGGGCATTCCGATGAGCGTCCCGGCGTTGACGATCAACAAGGTGTGCCTGTCGGGTCTCGACGCGATCGCGCTCGCCGACCAGCTGATCCGTGCGGGTGAATTCGACGTGATCGTCGCGGGCGGCCAGGAATCCATGACCAACGCTCCGCACCTGCTGCCGAAGTCCCGCGAGGGCTTCAAGTACGGCGCGGTGCAGATGCTCGACGCGATGGCCCACGACGGTCTGACCGACTCCTTCGAGGGCATCGCCATGGGCGAGTCGACCGAGAAGCACAACGTCCGCCTGGGCCTCGGCCGGGCGGAGCAGGACGAGATCGCCGCGCTGTCCCACCAGCGCGCGGCCGCCGCCCGGAAGAACGGCGTCTTCGAGGCCGAGATCGCTCCGGTGGAGGTGCCGCAGCGCAAGGGCGAGCCGGTCCTCGTCAGCGAGGACGAGGGCATCCGCGGCGAGACGACGGTGGAGACGCTCGCGAAGCTGCGTCCGGCGTTCAGCAAGGACGGCACGATCACGGCCGGCTCCTCCTCGCAGATCTCCGACGGTGCGGCGGCCGTGGTCGTGATGAGCAAGGCCAAGGCGCAGGAGCTGGGCCTGGAGTGGATCGCCGAGATCGGCGCCCACGGGAACGTGGCGGGCCCGGACAACTCCCTGCAGTCGCAGCCGTCGAACGCGATCCGGCACGCGCTGAAGAAGGAGGGCCTCGAGGTCTCGGACCTCGACCTGATCGAGATCAACGAGGCGTTCGCGGCGGTTGCCGTGCAGTCGATGAAGGATCTCGGGGTTTCCTCCGAAATGGTGAATGTCCATGGCGGCGCCATTGCCCTGGGGCACCCGATCGGGATGTCCGGGGCGCGGCTGGTCCTCCACCTCGCCCTGGAGCTGAAGCGGCGGGGCGGAGGGGTCGGCGCGGCCGCCCTGTGCGGCGGCGGCGGCCAGGGTGACGCCCTGATCGTGCGGGTGCCCAAGGCCTGACCGTCCCGTACCTCGTCACGTCGTCATGAATCGGAACGGAGCTGTGATGCAGGACGTCTCCTCGCTGGTCGCCCAGGCCAGGGAAGGCCGGCCGCGGGCCGTGGCCCGGCTGATCTCCTTGGTCGAGGGGGCGTCCCCGCAGCTCAGGGAGGTGATGGCGGCCCTCGCCCCGCTCACCGGCGGGGCCTATGTGGTGGGCCTGACCGGCTCACCCGGGGTGGGGAAGTCCACCTCCACGTCGGCGCTCGTGACCGCGTACCGCAAGCAGGGCAAGCGGGTCGGCGTCCTGGCCGTCGACCCCTCCTCGCCCTTCTCGGGCGGTGCGCTGCTGGGCGACCGCGTCCGGATGTCGGAGCATGCGTCGGACCCCGGCGTGTACATCCGTTCGATGGCGACGCGCGGGCATCTGGGCGGCCTCGCCTGGGCCGCTCCGCAGGCGATCCGGGTGCTGGACGCGGCCGGCTGCGACGTGATCCTGGTGGAGACCGTCGGAGTGGGCCAGTCGGAGGTGGAGATCGCCTCGCAGGCCGACACCTCGGTCGTGCTGCTGGCGCCCGGCATGGGCGACGGCATCCAGGCCGCGAAGGCGGGCATCCTGGAGATCGGCGACGTGTACGTCGTCAACAAGGCCGATCGCGACGGTGCGGACGCGACCGCGCGCGAGCTGAACCACATGCTGGGGCTCGGTGAGTCGCGCGCCCCGGGCGACTGGCGTCCGCCCATCGTGAAGACCGTCGCGTCGCGCGGCGAGGGTGTCGACGAGGTCGTCGAGGCGCTGGAGAAGCACCGGGCGTGGATGGAGGAGCGCGGGGTGCTCGCGGAGCGCCGGCGCAAGCGCGCCGGTCACGAGGTCGAGACGATCGCGGTGACGGCGCTGCGGGAGCGGATCGGCGATCTGCACGGCGACCGCCGTCTGGGTGCGCTGGCCGAGCGGATCGTGGCGGGGGAGCTTGATCCCTACCGGGCCGCGGACGAACTCGTGGCGGGGCTCACGAACGGCTGAACGGCCGCCGGGTGCCGGGAAAGCCCGTGGCGGGCCCCGGCACCCGCTGCTACGTTGATCCGCATGTTCCTCCTCTTGGCATAGGGCCCGCCCAGGTCCGCGATCGGCACACGGCGTCCGGCCGTGGTCGTCGCGGGACTCAGGCGTCCCCTTCCATGCCTCCCGTCGAGGAACCTCCACATGCCCACGCCTGCTTACGGGCGGCCCTCGTATGCCGCCGTCCTGCGTGTTCCCCACGCCCGCCGCACCTTCGCCGCCGCACTGGTCGGCCGGCTGTCGTACGGGACGGTGTCCATCGCCGTCCTGCTGTCCGTGACCAGGGCCACCGGGTCCTACGCCGTGGCCGGTACGGTCATGGCGCTCTTCGGCGCCACCACGGTCCTCCTCTCGCCGTTTCGGGCGGCGCTCGTCGACCGGTACGGGCCCGGCCGGGCGCTGCCACCCATGGCACTGATCTACGCCGGACTGCTCGCGGCGCTCTCCGTGGCGAGCTGGCGGCCCGGTGCGCCGGCACCGCTGCTCGCCGGCCTCGCCCTGGCCGCCGGTGCCTTTCCGCCCCCTCTGGGGCCCACGATGCGGGCCGTGTGGAGCGGGCTGATCGACGATCCGCGGCTGCTGCAGCGCGCCTTCGGGCTCGACGGAGTGGTCGAGGAACTGCTGTTCGTGTCAGGGCCGCTGCTGGTGGGCGCACTCGTGCGGTGGGCGCCGCCCGCGACGGGGGTGGCCCTCAGCGCGCTGCTGGTGGCCGTCGGCACCGCCGTCTTCGTCGTGTCCCCGCCGGTGGCCCGTACGCGACCGGGCACGGCGCGGCGGGCCCGGTCCACGGGGCGCCCGCGGGTCGCGCGGGGGCTCGCCCAGCCGGTGACGGTGGCCGCCGGGGTCGGGCTGGGGATCGGCGCGCTGGACCTGCTGGTCCTGGCCTTCGCCGAGGAGCGGCACTACGGCGACGGGGTCGCGGCGTGGGTGCTGGCGGCGCTGTCCGCGGGCAGTGCCGTCGGCGGGCTGCTGAACGGCGCGGTCGACTGGCGCACGAGCGCCCGGGTCAGGCTGCCGCTGCTCGCGGCGGCGCTCGGGCTGACCCTGGCCGTGGCGGGCGTCGCTCCCGGCGTCGCGGTTCTGACGGCGGCCGTGGCGTGTGCGGGCCTGTTCATCGCCCCTGCCCTGACGACGGCGTACCTGATCGCGGACGAGTCGGCGCCGCCGGGCCTGCGCACCCGGGCGGGAGCCTGGGTGAACACGGCGGTCAACGCGGGCAGCTCGGCCGGCTCGGCGGCGGTGGGCGCGCTGCTGGGCCGTCTGCCGCTGGGCGTCTGCTTCGCCGTGTCCGGCGCGGTCACGCTGACCGCCGCCGTCGCCGCTCTCGCCGGTCGTCGGGGCCTTGTGCCCGGGGCGCGGCGGTACCGGCCCGGACCGCAGGGGACGGACGGGGAGCGGTCCGTCGGCGTCGGGAGGGTGGATGCCGTGCCGGGGGCGAGGGTCGGATCGCCGTCTGTTCCGTCCTCCCGGCAGGGGCGCCGGGGCGGTGGGCGGCGTTGACGGTCAGGGTCGTGGGGCGCCGGTCGCGGGAGCGGTCTGTCGGCGTCGTACGTGCGGATGTCGTGCCGGGGGCGGGGGTCGGGTCGCCGTCTGTTCCGTCCTCCCGGCGTGTGCGGCAGGGGCGTCGGGGTGGTGGGCGGCGTTGACGGTCAGGGTCGTGGGGCCGCCGGCGCGGGAGCGGTCCGTCGGCGTCGTACGTGCGGATGCCGTGCCGGAGGCCGGGGCCGTTCCGTCCGTCCCGTGCGACGCGGGCGTCGGCGCGGACCGGGAACGATCCGTCGGTGCGTTGCGCGTGGCTGTCGCGTCGGAGGCCCGGTGACGGTCACCGTCGTGCGGGGCCGGTCGCGGGTGCCGCGGCGGAGGCCGGGGTCGGGTCCCCGGCCGTCCGCCTCCCGAGCGGGGGCGCCGGCGCATCCGCCGGCCGCCCGCGGCTCAGGGTGACCCGGGGGTGCCGCTAGGGCTTGCCCCGCTGCCCCCGCAGGTGTTCCGCGATCGGGCGCAGGGACTTGTGGAGTTGCTCCAGGTCGTCGGGGGACAGCAGGTCCATGAAGTGCCGTCGCACGGACGCCACGTGGTGCGGTGCGACCTTCTGCATCGTCTCCAGGCCGTGGTCCGTGAGGACCGCGAACAGGCCCCGGCGGTCCGACTCGCAGTTCTCGCGGCGTACCAGATTCGCGTTCTCCATACGGGTGATCTGGTGCGACAGGCGGCTCTTGGACTGGAGGGTGGCGGCCGCGAGGTCGCTCATCCGCATCCGCATGCCCTCCGACTCCGAGAGATTCACGAGGATCTCGTAGTCGTTCATCGTCAGGCCGAACGGCTGCAAGTCCCGCTCGAGCTGGTACGTCAACAGCCTGTTGACCTCCAGGTGGGTGCGCCAGGCGCACTGCTCCGCATCGGTCAGCCAGCGCGTGGCCGTCTCGGTCTCCATGAATCAAGTCTACCTAAAAGGTTGAAAGGCGAACTAGTGAGGGTGGTGTGACGGTGCGCACGCGTTCGATGTCACACTCCGCAGACTACCGCTCACAGCCCGAAGCGACGCTGGAGGTCCCCCAGCTGTCCGGGAAGGCGCGGTGCCCCCGGCGACCCCTGGTGACCGGGTACCCCGCCACCGCCCGGTACTCCGGGCTCGTTCGGGACCGCTCCCGTGGCCTGCTCCGCCATCAGGGTCTCCGTGGACTGGAGCAGGACGGTACCCGCTCCGACGAACTCGAACTGGTGCTCCTCCCCGGAGGCGCCGCCGAGCCCCGTCATCGCACGTAGACCGCCCCATACACCGGTCAGGTACCCGTGGTCGTAGTGGTGGCAGGGCGACGGGCAGTCGGCCCAGCCGACCAGGGCCTGCGGGTCCACCCGGATCGGGGGTTCCATGAACACCACCGGACCGTTGGACGCGGCGACGAACTTGCCGGTTCCGATCAGGGTCAGGAAGCCCGGAATGATCGACTGCTTGAGGGAGAGAGTTGGCTGAAAAGCGAGCAGGTTGCCCGAGCGAATGGTCAGATTGCCCTCGTCCAGGTCGTACGAATTCACGTCGAAGGCCCGGTCGGCGAGGAGCATCTTGCCCGAGCCGTCGGCCACCACCCAGTCGCCCGCGTGCAGTGGCGAATGAAAGGACGTGCGGACGACGCGCTCGAGCCGTCCGTGCCCGACGCCGTTGAACTCGATCGAGCCGTAGTAGGCGATCATCTTGCCCTTCTGCAGGAACCACTGGCTCCCCTTGAGCTCCACGCAGAAGGTGTACTTGTTGACGTTCTCGTCGACCGGGAGGCTCATCGGGTCGTGGACGACGGGGCCGGCGCCCGGGTAGGTGGTCACAGCTTCTCCTCCGACGCCTGTACGTACACCGCACCGCTGCCGCTCAGCTCCAGCTGGAACGCCTCGCCCGAGCCGCGGCCCACCATGTCGCGCCAGCCGAGTGCCGTCGAGAGCTTGTTGCGCACGTCGCCGTGGTGGGCGACGTACGCCTGGGGATCGACGTGGACCGGGCGCTGCGGGGTGATCGGCACCTCGAAGACCCCGCCGTGCGCCATCACGGCGACCGCGCCGCGCCCCGTGAGCGTCGTGGTGAACAGGCCCTGGCCCGTGACCTGGCCGCGCACCAGGCCCATGACCCCGCCCTGTGAACCCATGAACATCGTGCCCTGCTGGAGGGTCCCCTCGAAGGCGAGCAGCCGGTCCGCCTCGACGTACAGGGTGTCGCCCGTGAGGTGGATCACCTGGACGTGGTGGCCGCCGTGCCCGAACAGCACCGTGCCGCTGCCCTCGACGGTCATCAGCGGGGTCGCCTCGTTCGCGACGCGACGGCCGATCATCGACATGACCCCGCCCTGGCCGCTCTGGATGTTGGGCGTGAAGGAGACGTCGCCCTTGTAGGCGAGCATCGCTCCCCGCTGGCTGAACAGCCGCTGCCCCGGGACGACCGTCGCCTCGATCATCTTCGCGTTGACTTCACGGAAGGCCATGTCAGACGTCCCCCGCGATCGTGTTGCGCTCGCTGGGCTGGACGTAGACCAGTCCGTCCCCCTCGAAGCGGATCTGGAAGGCCTCGCCGCCGCCCTCGCCGAGGAACGTGCGGAAGGTCACCCCGGACTGGAACGACTGCCGCAGGTTGCCCCGGTGCGCCACGTACGCGCCGGGGTCGACGGTCAGCGGGTACTGCGCGCTCACCCGCAGCACCACCGCCGGACCGTCCGACATGATCGCCGCCTGGCCGTGGCCCTCGACGGTCGTCGTGAACAGGCCGTTGCCCTGCGAGGCGCCGCGCAGTCCGGTGAACGTCGTCCCCGTGCGCAGTCCGGCGTCGGTCGCGAGGAGGTTGCTCGACTCGACGTACAGCTTGTCCCCCTGGAGATCGACGAGGTTGATCTCGGAGGCCCGGTCCGCGAACCAGCACGTACCCTGCCCCCGCACCTCCATCACGGTCATCTGCTCGCCGGTGAGTCGCCGGGTCACCATCCCCCGGAGTCCCTCACCGCCGCCGGTGAGCTTCTTGAAGGCCATCTGCCCGTCGTAGGCGACCATGGAGCCGTTCTTCGCCTTCACGGCGTCCCCGGTCATGTCGACGGCCAGCACCTTGCTGCCTTGGAGTCGGAACATCGCCACGGGGCGACGGTAGCGGCCGGGCGGGGGCAGCGGACAGAGCCGTGTGGTGGATCCCGTCCCTGACCTGTCCCTGAGGGAACAGGCGTACCAGTGGTCCCGCCGGCGACGGGCGACGGGCGGACGGCCGACACCCCGCACCCCGTTCCGGGCCCGCCGGGTCCCTGATGTCACAATGGGTCCGACGCTTGTGCGTGCGTTCACAAAGCGACTGCGTCGTCAGCGAATCTCCCACCGAAGGTGACCCGTGGACATAAAGACCGCCACCGCCCTCCGCCGGCTCCGCCTTGTCTCGGCCCCCGAAGCAGTCTCCTTCCTGCTGCTGCTGCTCTGCTCGGTGCTGAAGCGCACCACGGACTTCAACGCGGTGCCCGTCATGGGCTCGATCCACGGGATCCTCTTCATCCTGTACGTGATCTTCTGGGCGGACGCCTGGAACCGCACCAAGTGGCCGCTGCGGACCGCCGCCCTCTACTTCGTGCTCTCCGTGCTGCCGACCGGCGGCTTCTTCGCCGAGCGGATGCTGCGCCGTGAGGCCGAGAACGCCGTGATCGCCGCACGCGCCCGCAAGGAAGGGGTCGTGAACGCGTGATCGTCGCCTTCTCCGTGACACCGCTCGGGGTCGGCGAGGACGTCGGGGAGTACGTCGCCGACGCCGTCCGGGTCGTGCGGGAATCGGGTCTGCCGAACCGCACCGACGCCATGTTCACCTCGATCGAGGGCGAGTGGGACGAGGTCATGGACGTCGTGAAGCGCGCCGTCGCCGCGGTCGAGGAGCGCGCGCCACGGGTCTCCGTGGTGCTGAAGGCGGACATCCGCCCGAGTGTGACCGACGGCCTCACCTCGAAGGTGGAGACGGTGGAGCGGTATCTGTCCGGCGCGTGAGCCCGCCCCGACCACGGAGAACCCCGGCCCCGAGGGCCGGGGTTCTCTTGTGCCCGGTGATTGAGCGTTCGCTCAACTCCGTTGTACTGTCGGGCCGGTCGCTTGAGCAGTCGCTCAAAAGGGTGCCGTGGCAGGGGGATTGGCATTGGGGCTCTACGCGGAGGCGTGCATACGCGGTGACCTCGACGACCTGTGGGCGCGGACGCAGGACCCCCGGCAGCACCGCCGCTGGGATCTGCGCTTCACCGAGATCGATCCCCTTCCCGGTGTGGAGGGGGGACCGCGGCGCTTCGGGTACGCGATACGCGTCCTGCCCTTCCTGACGTTCTCCGGGACCGGGGTGTCGGCGGGGGAGCAGACGCGACCGGACGGTACGCGCGCCTCCGCGCTGCGGTTCTCCGCCCCGCATCCGCTGTCGCTGATCGCGGAGGGCGGCGGCTACTGGCAGTACGTGCCCGACGGCGACGGTGTCCGCTTCCTGACGGGGTACGACTACCGGCCGCGCTGGGGCGCGTTCGGTGCGCTCGCCGACCGCCTGGTCCTGCGGCGCCTCGTGGGCTGGGCGACGGCCTGGTCCTTCGACCGGCTCCGGCTCTGGCTGGAGCGCGGCGTCGCGCCGGAGCGCGCGCTGGTGAACTGGCTCGTGGAACTCGCCGTCCGCGCCCTGGTCGTCACCGCCGCCTGTACCGGGCTCTTCCTGGACCCCTTCCTGCGCCTCTTCGGTCCGGTGGCGGCGTCGATGGCCTATCTGTGCCCGCTGCTGCTGGCCATCGTGATCGCCTTCGCCCTGTTCACCCCGCCCCTTCCCGGCACGCCCGCCGCCCGCCGCTGTCTGCGCACCCCGCCCACCTGGGCGTGTGCGCCGCGGCTCCTCGCCACCCTGGAGCACCCGTCATGACCTCGGTCCTCCGTGCCCGACACCCCCTGTCCGCCCCGGTGCCGCGCGCATCGGCACAGGGCGCGGGCGGACGGCGCCCGTGTGCGGCGCCGGGGCACGCGCGGATGTGCGGCGCGCAGCCGGGTCGGCGGCCGGCCCGGCGACAGGCGTGGACATGAGCGGGACGACCAAGGTCAAGCTGCTGGAGGGGGCGCTGCGAACGCTCACCGAGCAGGGCATCGCAGGGACTTCGGCCCGGACGGTCGCGGCGACCGCGGGGGTCAACCAGGCGCTGGTCTTCTATTACTTCGGCTCGGTGGAGGAGCTGCTCGCGGCGGCGTGCCGGTACGGGGCGGAGCAGCGGGTGGCCCGCTACCGGGAGCGGCTCGACGGGATCGGCTCGCTCGGTGAACTCCTCGCCTTCGGACGGGAGATGCACGAGGAGGAGAAGGCGGCGGGGTATGTCGCCGTGCTCGGCCAGCTGCTGGCCGGGGCCCAGACCCATCCGCGTCTGGCGCCCGCCACGGTGGCGGGGCTCGATCTGTGGATCGTGGAGATCGAGCGGGTGCTCACCCGGGTGCTGGCGGCGACACCGCTCGGGGAGTTCGCCGATGCCGGCGGGCTCGCGCGCGCCGTGTCCGCTTCCTTCGTGGGGATCGAGCTGTACGAAGGAGTGGACGCCGAGGGGGCGGGCACGGCCCTGGCCGCCCTGGACCAGCTGGCGTCCCTGCTGGCCGCGCTGGACGACCTGGGCCCGGTGGCCCAGCGGGCGGTCCGGCACGCGCTGCGCAGGGCGTCACGGCCTTAGCCGGCGCCCGCCGGGGCCGCCGTCCTCGGCGGACGTGCGGACGGGTGCCGACGGGCCGTCCCGGTTGCGGCGGCCTCACGGCACCGCGCTCACCGTTCGCGTTCCAGGTACTCCTTGAACTGCTCCAGATCGCTGCGGACGAGCCGCTCGATCGCGTTCGCCTGGGCGAACCCCTTCGGCCCGCCGAACGCCTCGCGGACGGTCGCGGGGTCGTACTCGAGGCGCAGCTGCACCCGGGTGCGGTCGCGGCCGACGGGGTGCAGCGAGAAGGAGCCCGTCAGCTCGGGGCCACCCGTGGTGCGCCACTCCATCACGTGGCCCCCGCCGCGGTCGGACATCTCGGCGTCGAAGCCCGTCGTACCGCCGCCCGCGTCGATGTCCACATGTGCCCGGCCGCCCTCCTCCGTCCGGGCGGCGCGTATCCCGTCCACGAAGCGCGGATAGTTCTCCACGCGGTGCAGGCTGTTCCAGGCCGTGTCGACGGGGACGCCCACGTCGACGTGTTCTTCGAGGGTGCTCATGGCCCACCTCCGCGTTCGGCTCATGACGCATGCCTTCCGCTTCCAGTGTGCGCCCGCGGGCGGTCCGCCGACCGAAAGGCGAGACAGGGCTGACCACCATGTGACCGGCCGGTAAGGTCGAGGACGTGCCGAAGCCGCTCAGCCTCACCTTCGACCCCATCGCCCGTGCCGACGAGCACTGGAAGCAGCGATGGGGCAGTGTGCCGTCCATGGCCGCGATCACCTCGATCATGCGGGCCCAGCAGATCCTGCTGGCCGAGGTGGACGCGATCGTGAAGCCGTACGGGCTGACCTTCGCGCGCTACGAGGCACTGGTGCTGCTCACCTTCTCCAAGGCGGGCGAACTGCCCATGTCGAAGATCGGGGAGCGCCTGATGGTGCACCCCACGTCGGTCACCAACACCGTCGACCGCCTGGTGAAGTCCGGGCTCGTCGCCAGGCGGCCCAACCCCAACGACGGACGTGGCACCCTCGCCTCCATCACCGGCAAGGGCCGCGAGGTCTGCGACGCGGCCACCCGCGACCTGATGGCGATGGACTTCGGGCTCGGGACGTACGACGCGGAGGAGTGCGCCGAGATCTTCGCGATGCTGCGCCCGCTGCGGGTCGCCGCGGGGGACTTCGAGGCCGAGTAGCGCGCGCCCCGACGGCACGGGGGCGCCCGAAGATCGCCCGAATCCGGCCGTTACGCTCGTCCCCATGAAAAAGAGCGTGCTGACCCGCTACCGCGTGATGGCCTACGTCACGGGCGTGCTGCTGGTCCTGCTGACCCTCGGTGTGATCGCCAAGTACCTGCTGGACGTCGACGGGGCCGCGGACTTCACCCGCGTCGTCGGTATCGCGCACGGCTGGCTGTACGTCGTCTACCTGATCTTCGCTTTCGACCTCGGCGCCAAGGCGAAGTGGCCGGTCGGCAAGCAGCTGTGGGTCCTGCTGGCGGGGACCGTCCCGACGGCCGCCTTCTTCGTGGAGCGCAAGGTCACCCGCGAGCTGGGGACGAGGCTCACGGACGACGCGCCCGCGGTCGTCAAGGCCTGAGGCCCCACCGCCGCCGTACGACGGCCGTGTGCGGCGGTCCGTTGCCGCCGTACGCGTCTTTGTCGCGGATCACCTCTGTGAGCGGTCGACATTTACTTGGACGTCCTAGTAAATTCGATGGTATGGACGCTGACGCCATCGAGGACGGCCGCCGACGCTGGCAGGCCCGCTACGACGCCGCACGCAAGCGTGAGGCCGACTTCACCACGCTCTCCGGCGACCCCGTGGAGCCTGCGTACGGTCCGCGCGCGGGTGACACGTACGAAGGATTCGACCGGATCGGCTGGCCCGGTGAGTACCCCTTCACCCGCGGTCTGTACCCGACCGGCTACCGGGGGCGCACGTGGACGATCCGGCAGTTCGCCGGCTTCGGCAACGCCGAGCAGACCAACGAGCGCTACAAGATGATCCTGGACGCCGGCGGCGGAGGGCTGAGCGTCGCCTTCGACATGCCGACCCTCATGGGCCGTGACTCCGACGATCCGCGCTCCCTGGGCGAGGTCGGCCACTGCGGTGTGGCGATCGACTCGGCGGCGGACATGGAGGTCCTCTTCAAGGACATTCCGCTCGGTGACGTCACGACCTCGATGACGATCAGCGGTCCGGCCGTCCCCGTCTTCTGCATGTACCTGGTCGCGGCCGAACGGCAGGGCGTCGACCCGGGCGTGCTCAACGGGACGCTGCAGACCGACATCTTCAAGGAGTACATCGCCCAGAAGGAGTGGCTCTTCCAGCCCGAGCCGCATCTGCGCCTGATCGGCGACCTGATGGAGTACTGCGCCTCGGGCATCCCCGCGTACAAGCCGCTCTCCGTCTCCGGCTACCACATCCGGGAGGCGGGTGCGACGGCCGCGCAGGAGCTCGCCTACACGCTGGCCGACGGGTTCGGATACGTGGAGCTCGGCCTGAGCCGGGGGCTGGACGTGGACGTCTTCGCCCCCGGACTGTCCTTCTTCTTCGACGCGCACGTCGACTTCTTCGAGGAGATCGCCAAGTTCCGGGCGGCGCGCCGCATCTGGGCCCGGTGGATGCGCGATGTGTACGGGGCGAGGAGCGAGAAGGCGCAGTGGCTGCGCTTCCACACCCAGACGGCCGGTGTCTCGCTGACCGCGCAGCAGCCGTACAACAACGTGGTGCGTACGGCGGTGGAGGCGCTCGCGGCCGTGCTGGGCGGGACCAACTCGCTGCACACCAACGCCCTCGACGAGACCCTGGCACTGCCGAGCGAGCAGGCCGCGGAGATCGCGCTGCGCACCCAGCAGGTGCTCATGGAGGAGACCGGGGTCGCCAACGTGGCGGACCCGCTGGGTGGTTCGTGGTACGTCGAGCAGCTGACGGACCGGATCGAGGCGGACGCCGAGCGGATCTTCGAGCAGATCAAGGAGCGCGGTCTGCTGGCGCATCCGGACGGCCGCCATCCGATCGGGCCGATGACCTCCGGAATCCTGCGGGGCATCGAGGACGGCTGGTTCACGGGTGAGATCGCGGAGTCCGCGTTCCGGTACCAGCAGGCGCTGGAGAAGGGCGAGAAGAACGTCGTCGGTGTGAACGTCAACACCGGGTCGGTCACCGGGGATCTGGAGATCCTGCGGGTCAGCCACGAGGTCGAGCGGGAGCAGGTGCGGGTGCTGGGCGAGCGCAGGACCGGGCGGGACGACGCCATGGTTCGTTCGGCGCTCGACCGCATGCTGGCCGCCGCGCGGTCCGGGGCGAACATGATCGAGCCGATGCTCGAGGCCGTGCGCGCGGAGGCGACGCTCGGGGAGATCTGTGGGGTGCTGCGCGAGGAGTGGGGCGTCTACACCGAGCCCGTGCACTTCTGAGACCGGACACGCGAAGGGGCCGACGGGAACCATGTTCCCGCCGGCCCCTTCGCGTGCGGTCATCGGCCCGGTGCCTCAGAACTCCTGCACGAAGTAGGGCTCCACGGTCATCCAGCCGTTGCCCCGGGCGCCGTAGCGGGTGCCGTTGTCGCTCTGGGCCAGCGTGTACCAAGAGTCGACGTAGTCGGGGTCGTCCGTCCACCAGTCGTCCGGGATGGCGTCCAGGACCGCGTTCACCAGCGGAATGTAGGTGCCCTGGTCGGCGATGGTGAGCAGCGCCGTGGCGATCGCCTTGGCGAGGTCGCGGTAGTTGGTGCTGCCGTCGTCCTCCATCATCACGGCGTCGGCCAGGTTGTACTTGTAGAGCGACCAGTTCACCAGGATCTGGTTGGGCCGGTAGACCGTGCCGTCGTTGTCCAGGTACGGCATGTCGACGGGGTCCACCCGGACCGTGCCGTCCTGGCCGAAGCCGGTGACGAGCGTGTAGATCTCGGCGTCGCCCTTGATCCAGGGCTCCTCGTCGTCCGAGAGCTCGACCGAGGTGATGCGGGTGGTCCAGAAGCCGCCTGCGGCCGCCGACGCCCGCGAGAGCGCCTCAGAAGCCTTCCGGGAGGCCGGCGCGGCAGAGTCCATGCCGTAGCGGGCCAGTTCGTCGTTCAGGACGCCCAGACCGGCTGCCAGGGCCTTGGAGCCGTCGATGTCCACGACGTACACCGGGTGCGCCGGTGCCGTGCGGGCGTCGAGCGTGTGTGCCCGGCCCCTGCTGTCGTAGGCGGTCACCGTGGTGGCGTCGTCGTCCGAGGTGGCCGCGGCCACCCAGGGCGTGGTCCCGGCCGCGAGCGCGGCGCGCATGGACCCGTCGCCCAGCCGCAGCCGGAGCAGCGAGCCGACCCCGGCGTCCAGGCCCTTGGCGGCGGCGATCCGGCGGTCGGCGGCGGCCAGGTCGGACTCGAGGGTGCCGCCGGCCTTGTCGGCGAGGGCGGTGACGGCCACCTCGCGGGAGCCGAGTGCCGCCTCCTTGACGCGAGCGCGCCAGGCGGAGTCGGTGAGCGAGCCGGCGATGGCACGGGCGGCGTGGTCCTCCGCCGTGCTCACGACGGACGAGGTGGTGGGGGGCTTCGGTGCCGCCGTGGCCGGCAATGCGACCAGGCTCTGGGCGGCACACAGGGCGACCAGGGACGCCGCGACGGCGCCGAGGCCGCGCCGACGGGGGGGACGAGGTCTCACGTGGATCGGTCCTCCGGGAAGCGAGTGGACGATGGCTCACTGTCGGGTGGAACACGTGACGCGGATCTATGCGGGTAGATTCCCGCCGCGGACAAGCATGGCGGTGACATGACACATGGGCAAGAGGCCCGTGCCGCGTACTGGATGAACTTCCGCAGGCGCGGGCCGGAAGACTCGCCGTACGTTCCGGGGAC
Organism: Streptomyces sp. HUAS TT11; assembly: GCF_051553595.1. Taxonomy (NCBI): domain Bacteria; kingdom Bacillati; phylum Actinomycetota; class Actinomycetes; order Kitasatosporales; family Streptomycetaceae; genus Streptomyces; species Streptomyces sp. HUAS TT11. The sequence goes on along the minus strand of NZ_CP196184.1, from coordinate 3,163,948 downwards.
GCCTGTTCTGCGCCGTCAGGCGCCGTACGCCGTGAGCCCGCCGAGCAGTACCGCGGTGAAGCGCGCAGCCCAGTCGGCGTCGACGGCTTCGCAGGAGACGAGGGTGCGGTGCACGACGGCGCCCGCGATCACGTCGAAGATCAGGTCGACCTGCGGGGCGGGGTCGCCCTGGTCGGCGGGGATCTCGCCGCGTCGCTGGGCCCGCCGCCGGCCCTCGACCACCAGCCGCTTCTGCCGGTCGACGATCGCGTCGCGGATCCGCCGGCGCAGCGGCTCGTCGTGGGTGGCCTCGGCCACCACCGCCATCAGTGCGGTCTTGGTGGCCGGCTGCTCCAGCAGGGCGGCGAACTCCAGCACCACGCTCTCCACGTCGGCCTGGAGGCTGCCGCGGTCGGGAAGTTCGAGCTCGTCGAAGAGTTCCGCCACCGCGTCCACCACGAGTTCGCTCTTGCCGGCCCAGCGGCGGTAGAGCGTGGTCTTCGCGACGCCCGCCCGGGTCGCCACGTCCCCCAGCGTGAGTCCCGACCAGCCGAGGTCGACGAGCACCTCCCGGGTGGCCGCCAGGATCGCAGCGTCCGCGGCGGCGCTGCGCGGGCGCCCCGTACGGGCGGCGGAAGTGCTGCTCTCCATGTCGGTGACCATATCCGGCCGTGCCGCAGTCCACTTCTGGACGTCATGTGGAGTGGTGAGGGAGATCACCGGTGGACCGGTCACGACGGGCCCCGGGTGCAGTTACGCTACGACTCGTAGCGAAAGCGGGCCTGTGCATTCCGGTGCGGCGCCCGCCCGAGCGACGACCACCGGCGCCGAGTGGGGACCCGGCGCGCACCGGCCACCGGCCGGGGCACGGCTTTCACAGTGCTTTTCACAGCAGCGTACGGAAGGGGGAGGATGTACTCATGCAGCCACGGAACATGTCCATGAGCGGAGTCGTCGACCTCGCCGCGGTGAAGGCGGCCCAGGAGGCCAAGGCGAAGGCGGAGCAGGCGCGCGCCGAAGCGGCCCGGCAGGGCGGGGGAGGGGCGGTCTCCCCGGCCGACCTCGTTGTCGACGTAGACGAGGCGGGGTTCGAGACCGACGTCCTGCAGCGGTCGACCGAGGTGCCGGTCGTCATCGACTTCTGGGCCGAGTGGTGTCAGCCCTGCAAGCAGCTGAGCCCGATCCTCGAGCGGCTGGCCCTGGAGTACAGCGGCCGGTTCGTGCTCGCCAAGATCGACGTCGACGCCAACCAGATGCTGATGCAGCAGTTCGGCGTCCAGGGGATCCCGGCCGTCTTCGCCGTCGTCGCCGGGCAGGCGCTGCCCCTCTTCCAGGGCGCCGCCCCGGAGCAGCAGATCCGCGAGACCCTCGACCAGCTCGTCCAGGTGGCCGAGCAGCGCTTCGGGCTGACCGGCCTGACCGTCGACCCCGACGCGGAGCCGGGCGCCGTCCGGACGGTCGCCCCGGCCCCCGAGGGCCCCTATGACGCGACGCTCGAGGCGGCCGTGCAGGCGCTGGACGCGGGCGACTTGGGCGGGGCGATCCAGGCGTACAAGAACGTGCTGGCGGAGGATCCGGGCAACACCGAGGCCAAGCTGGGCCTCGTGCAGGCCGAGTTGCTGCAGCGGGTGCAGGACCTCGACCCGCAGAAGGTGCGCACGGAAGCGGCGGACAAGCCCGCCGACGTGGCGGCGCAGATCGCTGCGGCGGACCTGGATCTGGTCGGCGGGCACGTGGAGGACGCCTTCGGACGGCTCGTCGAGACCGTGCGGCGTACGGCGGGTGAGGACCGGGACGCCGCGCGGCTGCGGCTGCTGGAACTCTTCGAAGTCGTCGGCGCCGAGGACCCGCGGGTCACCGCGGCGCGCAGAGCGCTTGCGAGGGCCTTGTTCTGACCAGTCGCTAAACGCCAGGGCCTGTGATGCCCAGGTGAAAGATTTGCCGACAGAAGTGCACGGCGGCCGCGCTTTACCAAATCTTGGTAATCGCGGTCGCTGTTACTTGGAGTAAGTCGGGGCCGTTGTTCTGTCGGGTTCTGTCCCTTCTTCGGCTGTTTCGTCATCTCCCTTTGCGCCACGAAGAGTTGCCGGCCGACGCCCGCCCGTCGTGGTTCGGTTATCCGGCCGTTACTGCCGAGTAACGAACCCCCTTGCGGGGGAGGCGAGAATGCACCACGATCGGCGACGCTCGGTCCATCGCCGTACCCGACAACCAGCCGGGGATACGGGTGTCCGTGGGTCCCCACCGAGCAGGAGCCGGCGGCAGTGGCGTCGGCTCCTGGACAGGGGGGTCTCCGCTGAAGCGGAGCCTGTCCGGCAGGTTGTGCGTGATGCGTGTCAGGCGCGACCAGTGGTTGTCGCTCGGGGGTGATCGCCAGTGATTGGGGCGCGATTCGCGCCTCCGAGCTCGGGCGCTCTCCTTCCCGAGGACGTAGCACTTCTCCCATCCCTGCCCGGCAGAGCCGCCGACCGGTGGTGATTCGGGGTCAGGAGATGTACGTCCGAGAAGGAGGAAATATGGAGTCCCAGGTGCGTGGCGGGACCAGATGGAAGCGGTTCGCTGTGGTCATGGTGCCCAGCGTCGCCGCGACGGCAGCGATAGGCGTGGCCCTGGCGCAGGGCGCACTGGCCGCGTCGTTCAGCGTGTCGGGACAGTCGTTCAAGGTTTCGGCCGACGAGCTTCACGGCAACGGCTTCGCGCAGTACGGAGCGATCGACTCCGGCTACACGCTCACCGGTGAGAAGACGATTCACCCGGTGGCGGTCTCGTCCTTCAAGGACGCGACGATCAAGAACCTGTGCCAGTCGGTCGTCACCCCGAACATCCCGATTCTGGGATCCGTCAGCCTGACGCTGACGGCGGGCAACAGCGACGACAAGAAGAACCAGGTCTCCGCCGACAATCTGTACATCGATGTCGCGGACCTGGAGGCCAAGGGCGGCGCCGTCTTCCATGGCATCGACATCGGTGTTGCCGCGGGCGACACGGGTGCCGACAAGGGCGGCAAGGGCCCCGGCATGAAGGGCGGCAAGGAGCAGGCCAACCCCTACGGCTTCGCTCAGCAGGCCGCCGGGGCGGACCTGTACGGCGTGCAGCAGACGGCGTGGGCGACCACGGCCGGCACCTTCACCCTCCCCGGGCTGAAGATGAAGCTGCAGACGGGCACGCACGAGTGCTACTAGGCGCTCGGTGACGGGCGGGGGGAGCCGACGGCGCCTCCCGCCCGTACCAATCTCCGGTCGCGATTCACACACCCCCCACATCTCCATCGCACCACACCCTCACCACAGCAACGCTGCACCTGGGAGCTGTTTTCCATGAGCGCCGAGACTCCTGCCGTATCCGGCCAGTTCACCCGCCGGAGGCTGCAGTTCCGCGCCTGGCGGGGCACCCGGCCGTTCTGGGCCGGCTTGTTCGTCATGCTCGGTGGCTTTCCGATCATGTACTTCCCGTATGCGCACTTGCAGGTCGGACACCTGACCCTGGCGATGGCCACCACCGCCGGCGCCGGCTCCCTGATCATCGGTGTGCTGCTCGTCGTCCTGGGCATCAGCCTCTGGTTCCAGAAGCACATCCGCACTTTCGCCGGTGTCGCGGCGATTCTGCTGGGACTGGTGTCCCTTCCCGTCTCCAACTTCGGCGGTTTCATCGTCGGCTTCCTGCTCGCGCTCATCGGCGGGGCGATGGCCGTGTCGTGGGCGCCGGGGAAGTCGTCGGAGCCGCAGGCGGCCGAGGATGCCGACGGGGCGCAGGGCGGCGCTCCGGAGACCGGGCACGGCAAGACGGTGGACGGAATGATCGCGCCGAACGATCTGTCAGGAACGAGCCCGGCCAACGGGGCGAACGGGAGGCACAGTGCCGGCTGACGAGGTGACCGACGGGACTGACGTGGACGCGTCCCGTGCGAGAACCGGGCCGCGCCACGCGGCCCCCAGGAAGCCGCTGTTCACCAGGTTCCACATGCCTGCGGGCAAGGCGATGGCCCTGGCGGCGATGCCGACAGCGGTTTTCATGGGGGTGGGGATCAACACGGCGTTCGCCCGTGGCGACGACCACTCGCCGTCCAAGAGCATGTCCGTGGACGAGTACCAGAAGTGCGTGGAGGCCCTGGACCCCCAGGACTCCAAGGACGCTTCGGCCTCGCCGTCGCCGTCCGCCTCGGCGAGCGCGTCCGAGTCGGACACGCCGGATCCGACGTCGTCGGCCTCCGCGGACAAGCCGTCGGACGGTACGCCGGGCAAGACCTCTTCGTCGGATTCAGGTTCCGACGACAAGGGCACGCCCAAGCCGTCCGCGTCCTCCACCGGCGCGTCCGGTGGCGGTACGACCACACCGGCCCCGTCGGCCTCCGAGGGCGGCGACCTGCTGGGCACCATCGGGGACACCCTCTCGGGCATCCTCGGCGGCTCCCACTCCGGTTCGAGTGCGTCGTCGAGCACGAGCCCCGCGCCGTCCGCCTCGGCCTCCGCGACGAAGGACTCGTCCCTGTCCGGCGCCGTGAAGGACACCACCAAGAAGGTGACCGACACCGTCAACGACACGGTGAAGGACACGACGGACACGGCGGGCAAGGCGGTCTCGGAGGTCACCAAGTCGGCCGACGACGCGGTGAAGTCCGTGGCGTCCGCGGCCGGCACCCCGTCCCCGGGCTCCAGCGAGCTCCCGGACGACTGTGTCGCGGCCACCGACGACGAGGGCGGCGTCGAGAAGATCACGGCCCTGCCGGACGCCCCGTGGCACCTGCAGGCCAGCTCGCTGCTGCTCAAGGGCGCCGACTACCAGGGCGTCGTGAAGGTGCGCACGGCCAACGGCACCGTCAAGAAGGTCCTGAAGTACGTCATCTCCAACGGCACCGACATCGGCGACCTGCACCAGCTCGTCGACGGCCAGAAGGGCGAGACGTACCACGTCCAGGCCGCCAAGGGATCGACCTCGACGATCCGCGACGGCAAGACGGTGATGTACACCGAGAGCATCTCCGGCAACCTGCTGGGGCTGATCCCGGTGACGTTCAGCCCGGACAGCCCGCCGCCGCTGAACATCCCGATCATCTACTTCACCAACGTGAAGGTCACGCAGGCCGGCCAGTTCGGCGGCACGCTGACGGTGCCCGGCATGCACCAGTACGTCACCGGTGGCTGAGCACTCCCCAAGACCTGTCCGGGAGCCGCACAAAGAGCCGTGGCCCGGTCCCCCTTCGCGAAGGGGGACCGGGCCACGGCTCTTTGTGCGGGACGGCGCGCGCAGCGTCAGCCGCGGTGCTCCCGGCCCAGGTGGTGCACCCGGACCATGTTCGTGGTGCCGGCGACACCGGGCGGGGAGCCGGCGGTGATGACCACGATGTCTCCGTCGTCGAACCGCTTGAGCCGCGTCAGCTCCTGGTCGACCAGCTCCACCATCTCGTCGGTGCTGTTCACGAAGGGCACCACGTGCGACTCCACGCCCCAGCTCAGTGCCAGTTGATTGCGGGTGGACTCGTCCGTGGTGAACGCCAGGATCGGCTGGCAGGCCCGGTAGCGGGACAGCCGGCGGGCGGTGTCTCCGGACTGGGTGAAGGCCACCAGGCCCTTGCCGCCCAGGAAGTCGGCGATCTCGGCCGCGGCGCGCGCCACCGAACCGCCCTGCGTGCGCGGCTTCTTGCCCGGCACGAGCGGCTGCAGACCCTTGGAGAGCAGTTCCTCCTCGGCCGCCTGCACGATCTTCGACATCGTCTTGACGGTCTCGACCGGGTACGCGCCCACGCTCGACTCGGCGGACAGCATGACCGCGTCGGTGCCGTCCAGGATGGCGTTGGCGACGTCCGAGGCCTCGGCGCGGGTCGGACGGGAGTTGGTGATCATCGACTCCATCATCTGGGTCGCCACGATCACCGGCTTGGCGTTGCGGCGGCACAGCTCGATGAGCCGCTTCTGCACCATCGGGACCTTCTCCAGGGGGTACTCGACGGCCAGGTCGCCGCGGGCGACCATCACGCCGTCGAACGCCATCACGACGTCCTCCATGTTGGCCACCGCCTGCGGCTTCTCCACCTTGGCGATGACCGGGACGCGCCGGCCCTCCTCGTCCATGATCCGGTGGACGTCCTTGACGTCGTTGGCGTCGCGCACGAACGACAGCGCGACCATGTCGCAGCCCATGCGCAGCGCGAACCGCAGGTCGTCGATGTCCTTCTCGGACAGCGCCGGGACGTTCACCGCCGCACCGGGCAGGTTGATGCCCTTGTGGTCGGAGATGACGCCGCCCTCGATGACCATCGTCTTCACCCGCGGGCCCACGACGTCCAGGACCTTCAGCTCGACGTTGCCGTCGTTGATCAGGATCGGGTCGCCCTTGGAGACGTCGCCCGGCAGGCCCTTGTACGTCGTACCGCAGATGTGCTTGTCGCCCGGGACGTCCTCGACGGTGATGGTGAACTCGTCACCGCGCACCAGCTCGACGGGACCCTCCGCGAAGGTCTCCAGGCGGATCTTCGGGCCCTGCAGATCGGCGAGGACACCGATGGCCTTGCCGGCTTCGGCGGCTGCGGAGCGGACGCGGACGTACCGGGTCTCGTGCTCTTCGTGCGTGCCGTGGCTGAAGTTGAAGCGGGCCACGTTCATGCCGGCCTCGATCAGCGCTACGAGCATTTCATGGGAGTCGACCGCGGGGCCGAGGGTACAGACGATTTTCGAACGGCGCATGGGGGCGATCCTATCGGTTTGTTTCGCTACGGAATATTCCGTCTGGCGGAAGATACAAATGGGCGGGTTCGCGCTCAGGCGAGAGCCGTCGAATAGGTTCAGCTGCCCTTTCCGACCAATGCGTAGGTCTGTGTGGCGATCTCCAGTTCCTCGTCGGTGGGCACCACGGCGACCGCCACCCGCGCACCGGCGGGCGAGATCAGCCGCGGCCCGTCGCCGCGTACCGCGTTCAGATCGCCGTCCACCGCGAGACCCATCCCCTCGAGGCCCCCGACGGCAGCCTCGCGCACCGGGGCGGCGTTCTCACCCACTCCCGCCGTGAAGGCGATCGCGTCCACCCTGCCGAGTACCGCGTAGTAGGCGCCGATGTACTTCTTCAGCCGGTGGATGTAGATGTCGAAAGCGAGCCGCGCCTGTGCGTCGCCCTCGTCGATCCTGCGCTGAATTTCCCGCATGTCGTTGTCGCCGCACAGACCGAACAAACCGCTCCTCTTGTTGAGGAGAGTGTCGATCTCGTCCATGGACATTCCGCCAACACGCTCCAAATGGAAGATGACGGCAGGATCCAGGTCACCGGAACGCGTCCCCATCACGAGCCCCTCCAGGGGTGTGAGCCCCATGGAGGTGTCCACGCACCGTCCGCCCCGGACCGCAGAGGCGGACGCACCGTTGCCCAGATGCAGCACGATGACGTTGACGTCCTCCGGCGCCTTGCCCAGCAGCCCCGCGGTCTTCCGGGACACGTACGCGTGCGAGGTTCCGTGGAACCCGTACCGGCGGATCCGGTGCCGGTCCGCGATCTTCGTGTCGATGGCATAGCGTGCCGCGTGCTCCGGCATGGTGGTGTGGAACGCCGTGTCGAACACGGCGACCTGCGGCAGGTCCGGACGGAGCGCCATCGCCGTGCGGATGCCGGTGAGATTGGCCGGGTTGTGCAGCGGTGCCACGGGGATCAGCCGCTCGATCTCGGTGAGCACGGCGTCGTCGATGACGGTGGGTTCGCTGAAGAACATGCCGCCGTGCACCACGCGGTGGCCGATGGCGGCCAGCTCGGGCGAGTCGAGCCCCAGCCCGTCCCTGGCCAGTTCCTCGGCGACCGCCTTGAGCGCCGCCTGGTGGTCCGCGATCGGGCCGTTCTGCTCACGGGTGTCACCGGTGGCGGCCACCGTGTGCTTGATCCGCGAGGTCTGCTCGCCGATGCGCTCGACGAGGCCCGTGGCCAGCCGGCTGCTGTCGCGCATGTCCAGCAACTGGTACTTCACCGACGACGAGCCGGAGTTGAGGACGAGTACGTGGGTCGGGCTCACCGGTCTGCCTTCTCGACGGGGTTCTGGGCCTGGATCGCCGTGATGGCGACGGTGTTGACGATGTCCTGGACGAGAGCGCCCCGGGACAGGTCGTTGACGGGCTTGCGCAGACCCTGCAGTACGGGGCCGACGGCGATCGCACCGGCCGAGCGCTGCACGGCCTTGTAGGTGTTGTTGCCGGTGTTGAGATCGGGGAAGATCAGCACGGACGCCTGTCCGGCGACGTCCGAGCCCGGGAGCTTGGTCGCCGCCACACTGGGCTCGACCGCGGCGTCGTACTGGATCGGGCCCTCGATCATCAGGTCGCCGCCGCGCAGCCGCACCAGCTCGGTGGCCTCACGCACCTTGTCGACGTCGGCGCCCGAGCCGGAGGTCCCGGTGGAGTACGACAGCATCGCGATCCGCGGCTCCACCCCGAACTGCCGGGCCGTGGCGGCCGACTGGACGGCGATGTCGGCGAGCTGCTCGGCGTTCGGGTCGGGGTTCACCGCGCAGTCGCCGTAGACGAGCACCTTGTCCGCGAGGCACATGAAGAAGACGGAGCTGACGATCTTCGCGTCCGGCCTGGTCTTGATGATCTCGAAGGCGGGCCGGATGGTGGCGGCCGTGGAGTGCACCGCCCCGGACACCATGCCGTCGGCGAGGCCTTCCTCGACCATGAGCGTGCCGAAGTAGTTCACGTCGGCGACGACGTCGTACGCCAGCTCGACCGTGACGCCCCGGTGGGCACGCAGCCGGGCGTACCGCTCGGCGAAGGTGTCGCGCATCGCGGAGGTGGCGGGGTCGATCAGCTGGGCGTCGCCGAGGTCGATGCCGAGGTCGGCGGCCTTCTTGCGGATCCCGTCGATCGGTCCGAGCAGCGTCAGGTCGCAGACGCCCCGGCGCAGCAGCACCTCGGCGGCGTGCAGCACGCGTTCCTCGGTGCCCTCGGGGAGCACCACCCGGCGCTTGTCGGCCCGGGCCCGCTCCAGCAGCTTGTGCTCGAACATCATCGGCGTGAGCCGGTCGCTGCTCGGGGCGGACACCCGCTGGAGCAGGTCGGCGGTGTCGACGTACCGCTCGAACAGACCGAGCGCGCGCTCCGCCTTGCGCGGTGTGGCCGCGTTCAGCTTCCCCTCCAGGGAGAACAGCCGGGCGGCGGTGGGGAAGCTGTTGCCGGACACGGAGAGCACCGGTGTGCCCGGGGCGAGGCGGTCGGCCAGGGAGAGGATCCCTTCGCCGGGCACCTCGTCCAGGGTGAGCAGCAGTCCGGCGATCGGCGGATTGCCCGCGCTGTGGGCGGCGAGCGAGCCGACGACCAGGTCGGCGCGGTCGCCCGGCGTCACCACCAGGCAGCCCGGAGTCAGGGCGCCCAGGAGGTTGGGCAGCATGGCGCCGCCGAAGACGAAGTCGAGGACGTCCCGCGCCAGGCCGGCGTCGTCGCCGAGAACCACCCGCGCATCGAGGGCCTGGGTGATCTGCGCGACCGTGGGCGCGGAGAGGGCGGGGTCGTCGGGGAGCACGTAACAGGGGACGGGCAGCCGGGAGTCGAGCCGCTGGGCGATCTCCTCCCGGTCCTCGCCCGCCACCCGGTTGACGACCATGGTGAGGACGTCGCAGCCCAGTCCGTCGTACGCCCGGTAGGCGTTGCGGACCTCGGCCCGTATCGAGTCGGTGGTCTGGCTGCGCCCACCCACCACCGGGATCACGGACGCCCCGAACTCGTTGGCGAGCCGGGCGTTGAGGGACAGCTCGTCGGGGAGCTGGGTGTCCGCGAAGTCGGTGCCGAGGACGAGGACCACGTCGTAGTCGCGGGCCACGAGGTGGAAGCGGTCGACGAGGGTGGACACCAGCTCGTCCGTCCCCTGTTCGGCCTGGAGCGCGGACGCCTCGTGGTAGTCCATGCCGTACACCGTCGTCGGGTCCTGCGACAGCCGGTAGCGGGCGCGCAGCAGCTCGAAGAGGCGGTCGGGGCCGTCGTGGACGAGCGGGCGGAACACGCCCACCCGGTCGACCTGCCGGGTCAGGAGCTCCATGACTCCCAGTTCGACGACCTGGCGGCCGTCGCCGCGGTCGATCCCGGTCACGTACACGCTGCGCGTCACGCGTGCTCTCCGTTTCGTCTCTCGTGCGGGGTGGCGGGCAGGGGCGCGGGCGGCCCTCCGGTCGTTCCGCGCCCTCCCCCTGCGGCCGGAGCCGAGGCGGGCGTCATTGACCGGTTCTGCATGTTTTTGTGGGGTTCTGCGGCACGCGACTGTCGTCCATGGGGGGTCGGCAGAACCCTCTTGACAATACCCCTGGGGCTGGATAAGGCGCCCGTCAGCATCCCGGGGTCAAGGGCTCGGCGCAAGACGGGGTGCGGGCGCGGCACCCGTCTGTGCGCCGTGAAACAATCGGATTGGCTCACCGGAATCAACAGCGAGCAGGAGACACAGCACGATGCGCATCGGAGTACTCACCGCAGGCGGCGACTGCCCGGGCCTGAACGCAGTGATCCGGTCGGTCGTGCACCGGGCGGTGGCGCAGTACGGCGACGAGGTGATCGGTTTCGACGACGGCTACCGCGGTCTGCTCGACGGTCACTACCGCACCTTGGACCTCGACGCGGTCAGCGGCATCCTGGCGCTCGGCGGCACCATCCTCGGCTCCTCGCGCCTGCAGCGCGACCGTCTGCGCGAGGCCTGCGAGAACGCGTCGGACATGATCCGCGACTTCGGCATCGACGCCCTGATCCCGATCGGCGGCGAGGGCACGCTGACGGCGGCGCGCATGCTCTCGGACGCGGGCCTGCCGGTCGTCGGCGTGCCCAAGACGATCGACAACGACATCTCCTCGACGGACCGCACCTTCGGCTTCGACACGGCGGTGACCGTGGCCACCGAGGCGATGGACCGCCTGAAGACCACGGCCGAGTCCCACCAGCGCGTGATGGTCGTGGAGGTCATGGGCCGCCACGCCGGCTGGATCGCGCTGGAGTCGGGCATGGCGGCCGGCGCCCACGGCATCTGCCTCCCCGAGCGCCCCTTCGACCCCGCCGACCTGGTCAAGATGGTCGAGGAGCGCTTCGCCCGCGGCAAGAAGTTCGCGGTGGTCTGCGTCGCCGAGGGCGCACACCCCGCCGAGGGCACCATGGACTACGGCAAGGGCGAGATCGACCAGTACGGACACGAGCGCTTCCAGGGCATCGGCACGGCCCTCGCCTACGAGTTGGAGAGGCGGCTCGGCAAGGAGGCCAAGCCGGTCATCCTCGGCCACGTCCAGCGCGGTGGCACGCCCACCGCGTACGACAGGGTGCTCGCGACCCGCTTCGGCTGGCACGCGGTCGAGGCGGCGCACCGCGGGGAGTTCGGCAGGATGACGGCGCTGCGGGGCACGGACGTGCTGATGGTGCCGCTCGCGGAGGCGGTCACCGAGCTGAAGACGGTGCCGAAGGACCGGATGGACGAGGCGGAGTCGGTCTTCTGAGGGTTCGCCCGCGACGGGTCGTCCCGCGACCGCTGCAGCTGTCGATCACCGGCGGCGGGACCGTCCCGCAGCCGGTCCGCCCCGGTTCCCCGGCGCCGGGGACCGCGTGTATCGCGGGCGTATCGAAAATCGCATACGCCACCGCAACGGCCCTCCGTCTGCGATGGGGGCATGAACCACAACGCATCCCCGTCGGCGCCGACCGGCCGCACACGGCGGACGGTGCTCCTCGGCCTGGCGATCCTCGGTATCGGGAGCGCCGTGTCCGTCGTGCGGCGGCCGCTCATGATGTCGGCTCCGATGTGCATGGCGGGGCGGTGGCACGGCTGCTTCGACACGTTCAACGGTGTGGTGCTCATGACGCTGGTCGCGCTGCCGTTGGCCGCGCTGGTGGTGTGGGCTCTGGCGCGCGTCCGGCGCGCCGCCGGGGTCCCGTCGGCGCGGGCGTGGCGCACGTCGCTGGCCGAGGTGGGCATGGTCCACGGGACGGTGCCGCTCGTATGGCTGACGATGATGCCGGGCGCCGGTCCCGGTGTCGCTCCCCGTCGGGTGAGCCTGGTACCGCTGCGGGACCTGGTCACGATGGGCCCGCTCGGGATCGTCGGCAACCTGCTGGTCTTCGCGGCGCTGGGGTTCTTCGCCCCGATGCGGTTCGCGGCCCTGGCGTCCGTGCCGAGGGTCCTGGCGATCGGGGCGGGCTGCTCGGTCCTGGTCGAGACCGCACAGTACGTCCTGTGGCTGGACCGGGTGTCCTCGGTGGACGACGTGCTGGTCAACGCCACAGGCGCCCTGCTGGCCGCGCTTGCGTCACGGCGCTGGTGGCGCACTGCGGCACAAGCGCCGTCGGACCGGCCTCGGCCCGCACCGGCAGCGGCCGGCTGACCCGCGGCTGCGGTGTCCGCACGTCTTCGCATACGGCGGCGATATGTCGGGGTGCCTAGGCTTCGGGCATGCGCGTACTGATCGTGGAGGACGAGCCCTACCTGGCCGAAGCCGTCCGTGACGGTCTGCGTCTGGAGGCGATCGCCGCCGACATCGCCGGCGACGGCGACTCCGCCCTGGAACTGCTCAGCGTCAACGCCTACGACCTCGCGGTCCTCGACCGCGACATCCCCGGCCCCTCCGGTGACGAGGTCGCCCGGCGCATCGTCGCCTCCGGCAGCGGCATCCCGATCCTCATGCTCACCGCCGCCGACCGGATCGACGACAAGGCTTCCGGGTTCGGGCTCGGCGCCGACGACTACCTCACCAAACCGTTCGAGCTGCGGGAGCTCGTCCTGCGGCTGAGGGCGCTCGACCGCAGACGCGGGTACGCCCGGCCCCCGGTCCGCGAGATCGCGGGCCTGCGGCTCGATCCCTTCCGCCGGGAGGTCTTCCGCGACGGACGCCACGTCGCGCTCACCCGCAAACAGTTCGCCGTGCTCGAAGTCCTCGTCGCGGCCGAGGGCGGGGTCATCAGTGCCGAAGAGCTGCTGAGGCGAGCCTGGGACGAGAACGCCAACCCCTTCACCAACGCCGTCCGCATCACCGTCTCCGCACTGCGCAAGCGGCTCGGCGAGCCATGGATCATCGCCACGGTGCCGGGTGTCGGCTACCGCATCGACACCGGCCCCGGCACCGTCCGCCCCGGCAGTACGCGTGCCTAGGCGCCCAGGGCTCAGCGTCCGGCTGAAACTCACCGTCAGCTACGCCGGGTTCCTCGCCGTCGCCGGCGCTCTCCTGCTGGCCGTGGTGTGGGCGTTCCTGCTGCGCTACGTACCCGACACCTCCAAGGGCCTTCTCGGGATCGCGCCCAACCGCTACCTCCTTGTGCGCACCTTCGCCCCCGCCGCGGCCGTGGCGATGGTCTTCCTGCTTCTGTTCGGCCTGGTCGGGGGATGGATCCTCGCCGGCCGGATGCTCGCACCGCTCACCCAGATCACGGACGCGGCACGGACGGCCGGGAACGGATCGCTGTCCCACCGGATCCGCATGAAGGGCCGCCAGGACGAATTCCGCGAACTCTCCGACGCGTTCGACTCGATGCTCGAACAACTGGAGTCCCACGTGGTCGAGCAGCAGAGGTTCGCCGCGAACGCCTCCCACGAACTGCGCACCCCGCTGGCCATCTCGCAGACACTTCTCGACGTCGCCCGCAAGGACCCCACGCGGGACCGGGGCGAACTCATCGAACGCCTGCAAACCGTCAATACGCGCGCCATCGACCTCACCGAGGCCCTTCTGCTGCTCAGCCGCAGTGACCGCGGGAACTTCGTCCGCGAGAGCGTCGACCTCTCCCTCGTCGTCGAGGAGGCCGCCGAAACCCTGCTCCACCTCGCCGAACAGCGCGGGATCACCCTCGACGTCACCGGCCGGGCGACACCGACCAGGGGCTCGGCGGAGCTCCTGCTGCGGATGGTGACGAACCTCGTCCAGAACGCCATCGTCCACAACCTCCCCGCCGGCGGCACCGTGGCGGTCCACACCGAGGCGTACGGCGGCACGAGCGTGCTGCGGGTGGAGAACACGGGCCGCCGGCTCCCACCGGAACGGGTACCGACCCTCGTCGAACCCTTCCAGCGCGGCACGGAACGCGTACGCACCGACGAACACGCCGGCGTCGGCCTCGGCCTGGCCATCGTGCACAGCATCGTCCGCGCCCATGACGGGACCCTCGAGCTCGCCGCGCGCCCCGCCGGCGGTCTCCTCGTCACGGTCCGGCTTCCCGGTACGCCGTAGGCATCGTCCCCGAGCGGCCCCTGCGTCTCGCCGGGGTGTGCGGCGACGCGTCACGCCAGGACTTCCCGCAGCCAGGAGCGTTCGGCGCGGCTGGTGGCACGGGCGACGACAAGCATGCCCCGGCGATAGGGGTCGTCGGTCTCCGCGGCGGTCAGTGGGCGGTCACCGTCGTGGAAGAAGCTCGCGGGCTGTTCCAGGAAGTCCAGGCGGCGGCGCAGGACCGCGTGCTGGTCGGCGGTGTCGGGCAGCTGGGAGAGGAAGGCCAGCACCGTGAAGTACCGGGTGCCGTCGCTGATGTCCAGGCCGTCGGCGTCCCGCAGCCGGTGCAGCAGCTCACGCCGGCCGGCGTCGGTCAGGCGCAGGGTGTGCCGATGAGCGGCTGAGGCGCCCGGTTCGGTGCGGCGCTCCAGCAGCCCGGCATCGACCAGCCGGTTGATCGCGGGGTAGAGGCTGCCGTCGCTGACCGGCCGGGTATGGCCGGACAAGTACGCGATTCGACGGCGCAGCTGATAGCCGTGCAGCGGCCCTTCGGCCAAGAATCCCAGGATCGCGAGTTCGAGCATGCTGCTACTCTCGCACATCGAACCGAGGTACATCGAATCGATGTAGGGGTGAGGGTGACGTACTCCGAGGAATGGGTGACCGCCCGGGCACGGGACGCCTACCGGCACGGCCGGGCGTCGTTCGGCATACGGCCCGAGCGGACGGCGCTGCTGGTCATCGACATGCAGGACGAATTCGTCCGGCCCGGCTGGAGCCCCTACTGGGTGCCCGCGGCGACCCGGATGGCACCCCGGCTGCGGCAGTTGGTGCAGGTGTGCCGGGCCGCAGCCGTCCCGGTGATCTGGACCGTCTTCGACGACACGCATCTCGGGCTCGACCGGCCCCACGGCCTGCGCTTCCTCCCGCACGCCGACACCGACTGGCACCGGCCGGGCCCCGCCGAGGTATGGGCCCCGATGGACCGCCGCCCCGACGAGGCCCTGATCCGCAAGCCCTCCTACGGCGCGTTCTACGACACCCCGCTCGACACTATGCTGCGCAACCTCGGCCGGGACACCGTCGTCGTGACGGGAACACTCACCAACTACTGCTGCGGCACCACCGCCCGGCAGGCATACGAACGCGGCTACCGAGTCGTCTTCGGATCCGATGTCACGGCCACCGACGACGAGTCCCGGCAGGAGCCCGAACTCGCGGTCCTGCGCAAGGGGTTCGCGCTCGTGCTGAGCGCCGAGGAGATCACGGACCGACTGAGCGCGCCCCCGGGCGCGTCAGTCGGCGAGGGCGGGGACGACAGCGCCTGAAGCAGCCCTCGGAGCCGCTCCGGCGAACGGTCCTCCCCACCGCGCTCCGAGGTTCTCCACGATGCGGGCGGGGCCGGCGCGGGTGTCCTCGCCCGCGGCGGCCCCGCCCGGCGTGGAGCCGGTGCACAGGGCGGCGGCCCGCCTCCTCGCGCTCACCCCTTGACGGCCCCGCCCAACGCGAATCCGCCGCCGAGACGCCGTGCGACGAGCACGTACAACAGGATCACCGGCGTCGAGTAG
Organism: Streptomyces sp. HUAS TT11; assembly: GCF_051553595.1. Lineage (NCBI taxonomy): Bacteria > Bacillati > Actinomycetota > Actinomycetes > Kitasatosporales > Streptomycetaceae > Streptomyces > Streptomyces sp. HUAS TT11. The sequence goes on along the minus strand of NZ_CP196184.1, from coordinate 3,148,273 downwards.
ATGACGGAGAACGCGGCCAGTTGGCCGTACGCCACCATTCCCCGGTTGCCGAAGAACTCGTTGATGCTCACCGACGCCGGCATCTGGTCCGGGGTCAGCAACAGCATGAAGGGCACGAAGAAGTTGCCCCACATCATCACGAACGAGAACACCGTCACCACCGCCACTCCAGGACCCATCAGCGGCAGCACGATCCGTACGAGCGACTGCATCGGCGACGCGCCGTCCGTCCACGCCGCCTCCTCCAGCTCCTTCGGCACCCCGTCCATGAAGTTCTTCATCAGCCAGATGGCGAACGGCAGTTGGGAGGCGGCGAAGAACAGGATCGTGCCCTGCATCGTGTCGATCAGGTCGACCTGCACGAACAGCGCGTAGACCGGCACCATGATCGCCGTGATCGGCAGGCTGGTCGCGAACAGGATCGTCAGCAGGAAAGGCCGGTTCAGGCGGGACCTGAAGCGCGACAGCGGGTACGCGGCGAGGGCCGCGCACACCACGGTCAGCAGCGTTCCCCCGCCGCACAGGATCAGGCTGTTGAGCAGCGGTGTGAAGGTGATGTCGGGTTTGAGCACGGCGTCGAAGTTGTCCAGGGTGATGCCGTCGGGGGCCTTCACCCGCAGGTCCGCCTGCGGGTCCACCGAGGAGAGGATCACCCACACGAGGGGCAGCGCGAACGCGGCGGCCGTCACCAGCAGACCGGTGTCGGCCGCCAGCCGGCGCCCCGTGCGGCGGGAGGCGAGCGTGGACGCCACCTCACACCTCCGTTCGCAGCAGTCGCATGTACATGACCGAGAACACCGAACCGACGAGCAGCAGCAGCAGCGCCACCGCCGTCCCGTACCCGATCATGCTGTTCTGGAAGGCCTGTTCGTACATGAAGAGGGGGAGGGTCTGGCTCTTGTTGCCGGGGCCGCCCCTCGTCATCACCCAGATCAGCCCGAAGACCGAGAGCGTCTGGAGCGTGTTCAGCATCAGGTTCGTGCCGATGGACCGGCGGATCATCGGCAGCGTGATGTGCCACAGACGGCGGGGTCCGCCCGCGCCGTCCACCTCGGCCGCCTCCGTGATCTCCTTCGGGATCTCGTTCAGGGCCGCCGAGTAGACCAGCATGGAGAACGCCGTCCCCCGCCAGACGTTCGCGAACGAGACGGCCAGGATCGGCAGGGTGTAGAGCCAGTTCTGGGACGGGAGGTGCAGCGCGTCGAGGATCGCGTTCAGGGTGCCCTCCTTGCGGAAGAAGGCGTAGAGCAGAAAGCCCGCCACCACCTCCGGCAGCACCCAGGCCGTGATCACGACCCCGCCCGTCAGAGTGCGCACCGGCTTCGAGGCCCGTTGCATGAGCGCCGCCAGGGCGAGCCCCAGTGTGTTCTGGCCGACCAGAGAGGACACCACGGTGAAGACGAGCGTCAGCCAGACGGCGTTGAGGAAGGCCTCGTCCCCGAACGCGGTACGGAAGTTGGCGAAGCCGACGAAGGACGAGTGCGCCTGGCCCGTGAGTTGCAGGTCCGTGAAGGCGATGTACGCGCAGTAGGCGATCGGGCCCGCCAGGAAGAGCAGCAGCAGGACCACGGCGGGGGCCACCGGCAGCGCACGGGCCAGGGAGCGGCGCGGATCGGTCACTTCTGTACCACTTGGTTGTCGGTCGCCGCCTTGAGCGCGTCGTCGTAGTCGCTCGCCGCCTTGTCCACCGAGGCGTCACCCGTCGTCACGCCCTCCATGGCCTCCTGGATCGCGGTGGACACCTTCGGGTAGGCCGGGTAGGCAGGCCGGTAGTGGGTGCTGCTCACCAGGTCCGTGAAGAACTTGATCCCCGGCTGCGCCTTCACGTACGCGGGGTCGGACGCCACGTCCTTGCGGACCGCGATGCCGGAGTTGGCGATGTACCACTTCTGCGCGTTGGCCTTGGTCTGCATCGTCTGGATGAACTTGAAGGCCAGGTCCGGGTTGCCCGCCTTGGCGGGGATCGACCAGGTCCAGCCGCCGGACATGCTCACCTTGCCGGGGGCCTGGCCGTGCTGGGTGGGCATGTACGCGAGCCCCAGCTCCTTCGACCACTCGGGCCATTCGTGGCCGCTGCCCGGCAGCCAGTCCTGCGGGAGCCAGGAGCCGTCGAGGTCGATGGCGAGCTTGCCCTTGGGAAGCAGCTCACCGCGCACGATCGTCTGGATGTTGGGGTCGAGCGCCTGGGAGACATCCGTGCCCAGCTTCTCCTGGTACACGGTGTGGACGAAACCGAGGGCGTCCTTGAAGCCCTGGCCGCCGGCGATCCACTTCTTGGTCCCCTTGTCGTACAGGGGATCCGCCGTGCCGTCGCCCGTCCCGTACAGGAGCATCTCGAAGCCCTGCATCGTGGCGGCCTCACCGGCGGGCTTGCCGGTGTAGACGTTGAGGGGCGTGACGCCGGGGACCTTCTCCTTGACCGTGCGGGCGGCGGCCAGGACGTCGTCCCAGGTCTTCGGCTGCCAGTCGGTGGGCAGTCCCGCCTTCTCGAAGATGCCCTTGTCGAACCAGAGCCCACGGGTGTCGGTGCCGTCCGGGACTCCGTACGTCTTGCCGTCCTCGGCCTTGGCCGCGGCCTTCGCCGTGTCGATGAACTGATCCCAGTCCTTCCACTTGGCGAGGTAGGGGTCGAGGGGTTTGAGGTAGCCGCTGGTGATGTCCGAGTTGATGAGGAAGGTGTCCTCGTAGACGAGGTCGGGAGCCGTCTTCGGGGAGCGCAGCATCTGCTGGAGCTTGGTGTAGTACTCCGAGTCCGGAGCCTTGATGGGGACGAGCTCGACCTTTTTGCCGGGATTCTCCTTCTCGAACTGCTTCTTGATGCCGGCGAGATAGTCGTCCATGACATGGATCGAGTTGTCCGTCGACTGTTTGAAGGAGATCTTCACCGTGTCCGGGTCGCTGCCGGACCCGCTGCCGCACGCCGTGAGCGTGGGAGCGGCGAGGGAGACGGCGAGGAGTGCAGTGAGTACGGAAGTGGAACGGAAGCGGGCGGCGGTGGGGCGCACGGGCACGACCTCCTACTGGCCTACATCGTTGTCGGCCGGGACGACTGCCGTGTGAAGGTAAGAGGAGTGGTCTAGTCAGGTCAATGAGTGTGCGGGGGATACTTCGCCCGTGACCTGCGCTCCGGTTGCGGCGCCACCCTGCGGCGCCCGTGCCGCACCCCGAACTCCGCTTGGCCTAGCGGGACTTCTCGGCCCCCCGCACCCAGCGGTAGACCAACTCGGGTCGCCCCACCTGACCGTAGAGCGGACTGCGTCCGGCACGCCCCGCCTCCACGAGGTGTTCGAGGTACCGCCGGGCGGTGATCCGTGAGATCCCCACGTTCTCGGCGACCCCGGCGGCGGTGAGTCCCTCCGCACGCTCCCGCAGCACGCTCGTCACCCGCTCCAGCGTCGGTGCGCTCAGTCCCTTCGGCAGCGCCGCCGGCCCCGGCGCCCGCAGCGTCGCCAGGGCCCGGTCCACCTCGTCCTGCCCGCTCGCCTCGCCCGCCGCCTCACGGAACTCCGCATAGCGCACAAGACGGTCCCGCAGTGTTGCGAAAGTGAACGGTTTCAGCACGTACTGGACCACCCCGAGCGAGACCCCTTCCCGCACCACGGCCAGATCGCGTGCCGATGTGACGGCTATGACGTCCGCCTGGTATCCGGCGGCCCGCAGCGAGCGCGCCAGCTGCAGTCCGTGCACGTCCGGCAGGTGCAGGTCGAGCAGCAGCAGATCCACCCGCGTACGGTCGAGCAGCCGCCGTGCCTCCGCGCCCGTGTGCGCCGTGCCGACCGCCGTGAAGCCCGGGACCCGGCCGACGTACATGATGTGCGCGTCGGCGGCCACCGGGTCGTCCTCGACGACCAGGACGCGGATCGGCTCGGTCATGCGACACCTCCTGACAGGGCGGCCCCGGCCTCCGGTACCGCCGGCGCGGGCACCCTCACCGTGGGCAGGGGCACCCGCACCGTGAACTCGGCCCCGCCCGCGGCCGCCTGCGACACGGTCAGTGTGCCCTCGTGCCGGCGGACGGTCTGGCGGACCAGGGCAAGGCCCAGCCCACGGCCCCCGGTGGCGGTCGCGGGCTTGGTCGACCAGCCGCGCTCGAACACGGCCTCCTTGTGCGACGGATCCACGCCCGCGCCCGTGTCGCAGACGCGCAGGACCAGGCCGGAGTCGTCGGTGCGCGCCGTCACGGTGACCCGGGCGCCCGTCGTGCCCTGAGCGGCGTCCATCGCGTTGTCGATCAGATTGCCGAGGATCGTCACCAGGTCCCGGGCGGGCAGGGACGGCGGCAGCAGGCCGTCGTCGATCCGGCTGTCGTCCGACACCACCAGCTCCACGCCCCGCTCGTTGGCCTGCGCCGCCTTGCCCAGCAGCAGGGCCGCGAGGACCGGTTCGTTCACGGCTGCGACGACCTGGTCCGTCAGGGCCTGGGCCAGTTCCAGCTCGGCCGTGGCGAAGTCGACGGCCTCGTCGGCGCGACCCAGCTCGATCAGCGAGACCACGGCGTGCAGCCGGTTCGCCGCCTCGTGCGCCTGGGAGCGCAACGCCTGGGTGAAGCCGCGTTCCGAGTCCAGCTCGCCCGTCAGGGACTGGAGCTCCGTGACATCGCGCAGGGTGACCACCGTGCCGCGCCGTTCGCCGCCGGAGACCGGGGAGGTGTTCACGACCAGGACACGTGTGGCGGTCAGATGAACCTCGTCCACCCGGGGCTCGGAGGACAGCAGCGCGCCCGTCAGCTGGGCCGGCAGACCCAGCTCCGCCACCGAGCGGCCCACCACCTCGCCGCTCACTCCGAGCAGTTCCCGGCCGCCGTCGTTGATCAGTGCCACCCGGAACCGGCCGTCCAGCATCAGCAGGCCCTCGCGCACGGCGTGCAGCGCCGCCTGGTGGTAGTCGTGCATCCGGCTCAACTCGGTCGCGTTCATGCCGTGGGTGGAGCGCCGCAGCCGGGCGTTGATCACATAGGTGCCGATCGCGCCCAGCGCAAGGGCGCCGCCCGCGACACCGAGCAGGGTCGTCACCTGTTCCTGGACCCGTGCCGTGACCGTGTCGACCTTGATCCCGGCGCTCACCAGGCCGACGATCCGGCCGTCGTCGTGGATGGGCGTGACGGCGCGCACCGAAGGCCCCAGGGTGCCGGTGTAGGTCTCGGTGAACGACTCGCCCGCGAGTGCGCGGGCCGTGTGGCCGAGGAAGTGCTCGCCGATCCTCGCGGGATCTCGGTGCGTCCAGCGGATCCCGCGCGGGTTCATGATCGTGACGAAGTCGACGCCGGTGTGCTGCTGGACCTCGGTCGCGTACGGCTGGAGCGTGCTCGTCGGGTCGGGGGTGCGGATCGCCGCGCGGACGGAGGGGGCGTCCGCGACCGAGCGGGCCACTGCCATCGCCTGGCGGCCGGCCGCGTCCTGGGCCTGGCCGCGGTCGCTGAGGTAGGTGAAGGTGGCGTACCCCGCGACGAGGACCGCGATCAGCACGGCCTGCATCGCGAAGAGCTGGCCGGCGAGGCTGCGGGGGCTCGGGAGGGTGGGGACGCGCATGCGTTCAGTCTGCCTTGCGGCTCCGGCTCTCCATATAAGCGTGAACTAAATGAACGGAAGGGTGACCGCCGTCACAGGGCGGGAGATAGTCACCGCATCGCCGGGGAGCACGCCGCCTCCCGGCCGCCGGGAGCACATCTCCCGTTTCCCCCCGGACGTGAGCCGCACGCCGGAAGATCCGACGACGTCGTCGAGGAGGGCAGCCGTGGCCAGCACACCCCCAACGGCATCCGCCGCGCCCGCGGTCAAGCGGGACCGCACCCACTATCTCTACATCGCAGTGATCGTCGCGGTGGCATTGGGCATAGCCGTGGGCCTCATCTGGCCCGATGCCGCGGTCGAGCTCAAGCCCCTCGGTACGGGCTTCGTGAACCTGATCAAGATGATGATCTCGCCGATCATCTTCTGCACGATCGTGCTGGGCATCGGCTCGGTGCGCAAGGCCGCCAAGGTCGGCGCCGTCGGCGGTTTCGCGCTCGGCTACTTCCTGGTGATGTCCCTGGTCGCACTGGCCATCGGCCTGGTCGTCGGCAACATCCTGCACCCCGGTGAGGGTCTGCACCTGACGAACGCGATCAAGGACGCGGGTCACGCCCAGGTGTCGGCGGACGCACTGCCGCCGGTCGACTTCGTGCTCTCGATCATCCCCGTCACCTTCGTCTCCGCCTTCACCGAGGGCCAGGTCCTGCAGACCCTCCTCATCGCGCTCCTCACCGGATTCGCCCTTCAGGCGATGGGACAGGCCGGCGCTCCGGTGCTGCGCGGCATCGAGCACATCCAGCGGCTCGTCTTCCGTATCCTCGCCATGGTCATGTGGGCCGCCCCGATCGGTGCGTTCGGCGCGATCGCCGCGGTCGTCGGTTCGGCCGGCCTGGACGCGCTCAAGAGCCTCGCGGTGCTGATGCTCGGCTTCTACATCACCTGCGTGCTGTTCGTCTTCGTCGTGCTCGGCGCGCTGCTGCGCATCGTCGCGGGCCTGAACGTGTTCACGCTCCTGAAGTACCTGGGCCGTGAATTCCTGCTGATCCTGTCCACGTCCTCCTCCGAGTCCGCGCTGCCGCGGCTCATCGCGAAGATGGAGCACCTGGGCGTCAGCAAGCCGGTCGTCGGCATCACCGTCCCGACCGGCTACTCCTTCAACCTCGACGGCACCATGATCTACATGACCATGGCGTCGCTCTACATCGCCGACGCCCTGGGCACGCCGCTGTCGGTCGGCGAGCAGATCCCGCTGCTGCTCTTCCTGCTCCTCGCCTCCAAGGGCGCGGCGGGCGTCAGCGGCGCCGGCCTCGCCACGCTGGCCGGTGGCCTGCAGTCCCACAAGCCCGCGCTGGTCGACGGCGTCGGCCTGGTCGTCGGCATCGACCGCTTCATGAGCGAGGCCCGCGCCCTCACGAACTTCGCGGGCAACGCCGTGGCCACCGTCCTGATCGGCACGTGGACGAAGGAGATCGACAAGGAGCGCGTCCAGGAGGTGCTCGCCGGACGGCTGCCCTTCGACGAGCGGACGCTGCTCGACGAGAACGAGGCGTCCACGCCCGCCGAGCCCTCCGGGGACGGCGGCGAGAGGGAGCTGGCCAAGGCGTAGGCGCCTGGCCGGAGGTGGGCCACGCGGCCCGACGCCCTCCGGCGGTGCGATGCGCACCTGCCCGCCCTGTACGCCGGGCGCCCGGCCCTGCCTGAACCCGGGCCGGGCGCCCGGGACCACGGAAAGACCACCGAGCGGCCGAGCCTCCCCCCGTGGGCGCGGCCGCTCGGTCCTGCCCGGAACCGCCCGCCCGGTGGTCCGGCGGGCGACCGGGCGGGCGGTCCGGGAGCGCTGCCGCGGAGCCCGCTGACCTGCCGCGGAACCTCGTGCCCCGCTCCTACGTCTTGTAGGGCATGCACTACCGTGCCGTGCCGTAGGGACCCGGCACGGCACCTTCCGCGGGAGGCACGGGGGTATGAAGATCGACTGGGACCGGCGGACCTGCGCACGCCGGGGGCATGTGACCTACGCGCCGGACGACCCCCGGCTTCGGGTGCGGCTGCGCGCCGACAGCGCGCTGGGCGAGGTGTGGCGGTGCCTGCGCTGCGGCGACTTCGTCCTCGGTGCGCCGCACGGCTCGGGGCCGGCGGCCGAGGCGCCGCTCGTGCCGCGCGGCAAGGTGCTGCGTGACCTGTTCATCCTGCGCTTCCTCGCCGCCGAACGGGCCGTGCGCGGTGTGTTCATCGTCCTGGTGGCGGTCGCCGTATGGAGGTTCAGCAACAGCCAGGACGCGGTACGGCGGCTCTTCAACGAGTACCTGAACGTCCTCCGCCCCGTCTTCCGGCACTTCCACTACGACCTCGACCACTCGCCCGTGGTGGGCACCATCCAGAAGACCTTCGGCTACCGGCACTCCACGCTCCTCCTGGTCGCCGCGCTGCTGCTGGCGTACGCGCTGGTCGAGCTCGTCGAGGCGGTCGGGCTCTGGTACGCCAAGCGCTGGGCGGAGTACCTGACGGTCGTCGCCACGGCGGCCTTCCTTCCGCTGGAGATCTACGAGCTCACGGAGCACATCAGCGCGTTGAAGATCGCCACCCTGGTGCTGAACATCCTCGCGGTCCTCTACATCGCCATCGCCAAGCGGCTGTTCGGGCTGCGCGGCGGACGCAGGGCGTTCGACGAGGAGCGGCGGAGCGCCTCGCTGCTGGAGGTCGAGGAGTCGGCAGGGCTGGCGGGCGCACGGTAGGGTCCCGGACGTCGCGAACCGCTCACGAGGTCTCGGCCGTGTACCGCCAGAAGTCGCGCATCAGGGCAGTGGGGCTCGGGTTCTCCATCGCGCGCTGGGTGAGCAGGATCGCGACCGTGCCGGTGGCCGGGACGATGTGCGCGGTGGTGCCGGTGCCGCCGACCCAGCCGTAGCGACCCGGCACGGTCCACGGGTCGGTGGCCGCGATGTCGACCGAGCCGCCGTACCCCCAGCCCTGTCCCTCCAGGAACAGGGTGCTCGAGGCGCGCTGGTCCGGGGTGAGATGGTCGGTGGTCATCCGGCGCACCGACTCGGCGGTCAGGACACGGCGTCCGTCCGGCGCGGTCCCGCCGTTCAGCAGCATGCGGCCGAAGGCCAGCCAGTCGGCGGCCGTTCCGGCCAGTCCACCGCCTCCGGAGGGGAACGCGGGCAGCCTGCTCCAGGCGCCGTCGGGGGTGTCCGCCGGTTCCAGGCCGCCCTTGCCGTCCGGTCGGTAGGCGGTGGTGAACCGGTGCCGCCTGGCGGCCGGGACCTCGAATCCCGTGTCGGTCATCCCGAGCGGTGCGAGGATCCGCTCGGCCAGGACCTCGGGGAGCGGGCGGCCGATGGCGCGGGCGATCAGGATCCCCTGGAGGTCCGAGCAGGTGTTGTAGAGCCAGGTGGTGCCCGGCTGGTGCAGCAGCGGCAGACGGGCCAGTCCGGCGAGCCAGGTGTCCGGGTCGGGGAGGCCGGCCGGCGTGCGGCCGTCCTTGTGCACGGCGAGCAGCGCCTTGACCTGCGGGAGGGAGAAGTCGGCGGGGAAGCCGTATCCGGCGCGGAAGGTCAGCAGGTCGTCGACGGTGATCGGGCGGGCGGCGGGCACCACGTCCTGGAGCGGGCCGGCCGGCGTGCGGACGACCGCGGGCTCGGCCAGCTCGGGCAGCCATGCCGAGATCGGGTCGTCGAGGGTGAGCGTGCCGTCGTCGACGAGGGTCATGACGGCGGCGGCGACGACGGGCTTGGTGATCGAGGCCAGCCGGAAGACGGCGTCCGGAGGCATCGGGGCGGACGCGGCGGCGTCGAGGAAGCCGACCGCCGCGGTCTCCGTGCTGCCGTGGCGGTCGATCAGCGCCACCGCGCCCGGGGCCCAGCCCTTGTCGACATACGTCCGGAGGAGGTGGTGCAACGTGGTCATCGGTCCGTCCGCCTTCGTCGGGGGCTTTGGGAGACGAGACCGCCGGGGCGGGCGGAAATCATCGGTGTGCCCGGATACCGCGTTCGACGGCGGTCACCCGGCCGGCCGCGGTCCGTGGCCGGCCGATCGGGCGCTTCCCGGAAGGGCGTCCACCGAACCGGCTCGCATGCAGGGGTCCTCCCGAGTTCGGCGCGAGGTCCTGCGGCACCCATCGGGGTGTTCTGAAGGAGATCCCGGCTCGTTGTCGGCTGAGCGGAGCGTTCGGGCACTGCCGGTGTTCAGGTGCTCTGTGGGATGTGCGGTGCGCCGGTCCGGTGCCCGCTGCTCCTCACGGCGCGAGGACGCCCAGGCGGTCGGCCGTCTCGATCACCTCACCGAGCAGCCCGAGCCACCGGTCCACGTCGGCGGCCTGCAGGCCCACGTCGAGCCCGAGACCCTGGCCGGCGGCGAGGTACACCTGGGTCACGCCGGTCTCGCGGGCGGCCACGAGGTCTTCGGCGATCTGCCGGGGCGATCCGCCGAGGAAGGGCCGCCCCTCCCCGATCGGCTCACGGGTGACCGGGGTCGGCCAGGGAACCTGGTTGACCACCATGAGGTCCGCGGGGTCGCGGCCCGCATCCCGGGCGGCGTCATGGAACGCGGACACGATGCCGCGCAGTTCCTGCGCCGAGGACGTGATCGGGATCAGGCCGTCCGCGATCCGGCCCGCGCGCTTGACGGCGGCCGGTGACGTCGCGGCCAGCAGCACCGGAATGCGGGCCTGGACCGGCTTGGGGTTCACCTGCGACGGCGCGATCCGGTAGAACTCGCCTTCGTGCCGGACCGGGTCCGGACCCCACGCGGCCCGCATCGCCGTGATGAATTCCTCCGTGCGGGCGCCCTTGCGGCTGCTCGACACGTTCGCCGTCTCGAACTCGTTGTGCTGCCAGCCCTGCCCCAGGCCCGCGATGACCCGGCCGCCGCTGAACCGGTCCAGGGTGGCGAGCCGGCGGGCGAGCATCACGGGTACGTGCAGTGGCGCCACCAGGACCGCAGTGCCCAGCTTGATCCGCTCGGTCACGGCGGCGACATGGCTCAGTGTCTCCAGGGGCTCGTACGCCGAGGCGTAGAACTCCGGCAGCATCTCGGGTTCACCACCCGTCCACAGCACGACCTTGTTGATGGGGCGGAGCAGGCGTTCGAACGTCCACAAGGCGGTGTAGCCCAGTTGTTCGGCTTCCTCGGCGACCTTGACGATCGTCTCCGGCGAGGTCTGCGGTCCGGCGGTGGGCAGTGCGAGACCGAGTTCCATGGGTCCTCCAGCACGTGGAATTCATGAAGCGGTTGTCGGAGACCGGCAGTCCTGACGAATCAGCGATGCCAGGACGCGGCCGGTCATGCGCCGCGGCCGTGCGCCGCCGGGGATCCGCCCGGCAGCCCTGCCGGCACGGTGGCCAACCCGGGCTCCTGGCAGCGGGGCTGCATGAGGGGTCGCCGAACGTCTCGGCGGACTGCTGGGATCAGGGGAGGTGTGCGCGACGGTGCGGATGCCGCGGACCGCGTCCGCGGGTGCGCCGAGGCGCTCGGGCAGGCCCTGTTTCTTATATATTAGAGCACGTGTCCAATATAGTAGATCCGCTGGTCGTGCAGATCGCAGCCCGCATCCGCAGTGAACGGGAACGACGCCGATGGACTCTGGCGCAGGTCGCGGACGCCTCCGGTGTGTCCCGCGCGATGATCAACCGGATCGAGCGCGTGGAGAGCAGTCCCACCGCTGTCGTCCTCGGCAAACTGGCCGCTGCCTTCCAGGTCCCCATCTCCGTCCTGCTCACCCCGGACGAGGCCACCGGGGTGCACCGGACGGCCGACGCCGCGGAGTGGCACGATCCGGCCACCGGATATCGCCGGCGCCAGATCACCGGGCCGCGTTTCCCCGCAGACGTCGCCGAGGTCCGCCTGCCGCCCGGGGCCCGCGTGTCGTATCCGGCGGCATCCCTGGCCTTCCAACGGGAGGCCGTCTGGGTGCTCGACGGCAGGTTGACCTTTCACGAAGGCGATGCGGTGCATGAACTCAATCCGGGCGACTCGATCGAAGTCGACGAACCCGTTCCGTGCGTCTTCGCCAACACCAGCGATGCCGAATGCCGCTATGCGGTCGTCCTCGCCCGCGTCGAAAGGCCGTGATCCTTCCCCGTGTCCGGCAGCCGCCCGGCTCGAGTGCTTCCCCTGACGTCGGCGTCAAGGATTACGGTCGATCGCATGCGAATCGGCGAGCTGGCGGCGCGGGCCGGTACCACCACACGGGCCCTGCGGTACTACGAGTCGCGGGGGCTGCTGTCCGCGCGACGAACCGGCAACGGGTACCGCACCTACGACGAGCGCGATCTGAAGCTGCTGCGGCAGATCCGCACGCTGCAGGACTTCGGGTTCGACCTGGAGGAGACGCGGCCCTTCGTGGAGTGTCTGCGGGCCGGGCATCCGGAGGGCGACTCGTGCCCGGCGTCGCTCGCGGTCTATCGGCGCAAGCTGGACGAGCTCGACACGCTGATCGGCGAGTTGCAGGCGGTACGGGCACAGGTCGGCGAGCAGCTGGTGAGGGCCGAGCGGGCGCGTGCGGCGCTGGCCGCCGACGCGGCGGTTCCGGGTGGTCCGGAACCGGAGTGCGAGCTGGGAGGACGCAAGCAGTGATCAGGGCGGCAGGCGTGACCGAGGTGACGGACGCGGACTTCGAGACCGAGGTGATCGGGGCGGACCTTCCCGTGCTGGTGGAATTCACCGCGGACTGGTGTCCGCCGTGCCGGCAGATGGGGCCGGTGCTCACCGACCTGGCGGCCGAGGAGGAGGGCCGGCTCAAGGTGGTGCAGCTGGACGTGGACACCAATCCGGCGACGACGAACGCCTATAAGGTGCTGTCGATGCCCACGTTCATGGTGTTCCGCGGCGGTGAGCCCGTGAAGGCGATGGTGGGGGCGCGGCCCAAGCGGCGGCTGCGGGAGGAACTGTCCGACGTGCTCTGAGCCGTCCGCACGAAGAAATCCCCCGAGCAATTGCGCTCGGGGGATTTCTCTGCGTATATTCAATGATTCGCGACTTCAATGAGTGCGGTCGCGAAGAAGTTCAATACGCAGAGTATATCCGGGCGGGAGCGGAATTGTCAAACACCGAATTTCCAGACGACGACTTGCGCCGGGAACAGGAATTCATCGACACGTTGTACGCGCGCGTGGACGTGCTGCGCGGCGACACCGAGTCCTCCGTCGAGGACGCGCTGGCGCAGGGCGACAAGCCCATGCAGGCCCGGCTGGAGCGGGACATCCTCGTCGCCGAACGCTCCGGACTGCTCGCGGCGCTCAACGCCGTGGACGGGGCGCTCTGCTTCGGCCGTATCGACCTCTCCGCCGGGCAGAGCCATCACATCGGGCGCATCGGGCTGCGCGCCGACGACGCGGACCGGACACCGGTCCTGATCGACTGGCGGGCCGAGGTCGCGCGTCCCTTCTACCTGGCCACCGGGCACACGCCGATGGGGCTGCGCAGGAGGCGGCACATCGCCACCGAGGGCCGCCGGGTGACGTCCCTGCACGACGAGATCCTCGATCTCAGCGACCGCGAGCGCACCGGGCACGAGGACCCGACGGGCGACGCCGTGCTGCTCGCCGCACTGAACTCGGCCCGCACCGGCCGCATGAGCGACATCGTGCAGACCATCCAGGCCGACCAGGACCGCATCATCCGCGCGCCGCACCGGGGCGTGCTCGTGGTGGAAGGCGGCCCCGGCACCGGCAAGACGGCCGTCGCCCTGCACCGGGCGGCATACCTCCTGTACGAGTACCGGGAGTTGCTCGCCCGCCGCGCGGTCCTCGTCGTCGGCCCGAATCCGGCGTTCCTCGGGTACATCGGCCAGGTGCTGCCCTCGCTCGGTGAGACCGGCGTACTGCTGGCCACGGTGGGGGAGCTGTTCCCCGGCGTGAAGGCGAGGTCGGCCGACACCCCCGAGGCGGCCGCCGTGAAGGGGCGGGCCGACATGTCCGACGTGCTCGCGGCCGTCGTACGCGACCGGCAGGCGCTGCCCGACCCGGTGATCGCCATCGCGCACGACCGGGAGGTCCTGATGCTCGACGACGGCCTGGTGAACGTGGCCCGCGAGCGCACCCGTGCCGCCCGGCTGCCGCACAACGCGGCCCGCGAGCACTTCGAGGGCCACATCCTCAACACGCTCACCGACATGGTCGCCGAACGCATCGGCACGGACCCGTACGACGGTTCCAGCCTCCTCGACCCGAGCGACCTCACCCAGATCCGCGACGAACTCGCCGAGAACCCCGAGGTGTGGTCCGCGATCGACTCCCTGTGGCCGCGGCTGACGCCGCAGCGGCTGGTCGCCGACTTCCTCGCCGATCCGGAGGGCTATGTGTCCGACGAGGACGCGGCCGCCGTCCGCCGCCCGGTCACCCGCGCCTGGACCACCGCCGACGTGCCGCTGCTCGACGAGGCGGCCGAACTGCTCGGTGAGGACGACCGGGTGGCGAGGGCGCAGGCGGAGCGCGAGCGCGAGACGCAGGTGGCGTACGCACAGGGCGTGCTGGACGTCTCCTACGCCTCCCGGACGTACGAGTTCGAGGACAAGGAGGAGGGCGACCCCGAGGGCTCGGAGGTGCTGTCCGCGCACGACATCATCGACGCCGAGCGGTTCGCCGAGCGGCAGGAGGAGGCGGACCACCGCAGTGCCGCCGAGCGCGCGGCGGCCGACCGCACCTGGGCGTTCGGGCACATCATCGTCGACGAGGCGCAGGAGCTGTCGCCGATGGCGTGGCGCCTGCTGATGCGGCGCAGTCCGACCCGCTCGATGACCCTGGTCGGGGACCCGGCGCAGACGGCCGAGGCCGGCGGTGTCGGATCGTGGTCGGAGATCCTCGAGCCGTATGTCGGGGACCGCTGGGAGCACACGCGTCTCGGGGTCAACTACCGCACACCGTCCGAGATCATGGATGTGGCGGCTGCGGTGGTCCGCGCGGAGAACCCCGGCTTCGAGCCGCCGAGTTCGGTGCGGTCCACGGGGGTACGGCCCTGGGCGCGGGCCACCGACGACCTGCCCTCCGCGGTGGAGAAGGCGGTCGAGGAGCTGACCGCGTCCCTCACGGGCCCGGCGCCGGAGCGGGACGAACCGCAGGAGCGGGAGGGCACACCCGCGGGCAGGCTCGCCGTGATCGCCCCGCGCGATCTGCACCGGTCGCTGGCCGTACGCCTCGAAGGGGTGACGGCCGGCGAGGAACCGGATCTGACCCGGACCGTCGTCCTGCTCGACCCCCGCGAGGCCAAGGGGCTCGAGTTCGACGCGGTCCTGGTGGTCGAGCCCGGACGCTACGGCACGAGTGACCTGTACGTGGCGCTGACCCGGGCGACGCAGCGGCTGGGCGTGCTGCACACCGGGAGGCTGCCGAAGGCGCTGGCGGCCGCGCTGTCCGAGCGGCCCGGCTCCTCCGCCTGAACGGCCTGCCCCCGTGTCCGGAAGCCGGATCCCGGCTTCCGGACACCCGGGAGGCAGAACGTCACGCCGGGCGGAGCCAGAGTGTCGCCAGTGGGGGCAGGGTCAGGCGCAGGCTCGCCGGGCGGCCGTGCCAGGGCGTGGGCTCCGGCTTCAGCGGGTCCGGGTTGTGGATGTCGCTGCCGCCGTACTTGGCCAGGTCGGTGTTGAGCAGTTCGTGCCAGGCGGGGATGTCGTCGGGGACGCCGAGGCGGTAGTCGTGGCGTACGACGGGGGAGAAGTTGGACACGGCCAGTACGGGTGTGTCCTCGTCGTCGTAGCGCAGGAACGCGAACACGTTGTCCTCGGCTGCGTCCCCGACCGTCCACCGGAATCCGGAGGGTTCGGTGTCCCGCTGCCACAGGGCGGGGGTGCGCCGGTAGACGGCGTTCAGGTCGCGTACCAGGTCGCGCACGCCGCGGTGGTCGGCCTGCGCGCCGTAGGCCGGGTCCAGCAGCCACCAGTCGGGGCCGTGGGCCTCGGACCATTCCGCGCCCTGGGCGAACTCCTGGCCCATGAACAGGAGTTGCTTGCCCGGGTGGGCCCACATGAAGCCGAGGTAGGCGCGGTGGTTGGCGCGTTGCTGCCACCAGTCGCCCGGCATCTTCGACACCAGTGAGCGCTTCCCGTGCACGACCTCGTCGTGGGAGATCGGCAGCACATAGTTCTCGCTGTACGCGTACACCATCGAGAACGTCATCTCGTGGTGGTGGTACCTGCGGTGGACCGGCTCGTGACTCATGTACTGCAGCGAGTCGTGCATCCAGCCCATGTTCCACTTCAGGCCGAAGCCCAGACCGCCGAAGCCGCTCGGGCCCCTGTGGTGCGTGGCGCGGGTGACGCCGTCCCAGGCGGTGGACTCCTCGGCGACGGTGACCACGCCGGGGCAGCGTCGGTAGACGGTGGCGTTCATCTCCTGCAGGAAGGCGACCGCGTCCAGGTTCTCCCGGCCGCCGTGCTCGTTCGGGCTCCACCGGCCGGGCTCGCGCGAGTAGTCCAGGTAGAGCATCGAGGCGACCGCGTCCACCCGCAGGCCGTCGATGTGGAACTCCTCGCACCAGTACACGGCGTTGGCGACCAGGAAGTTGCGCACCTCACGCCGGCCGTAGTCGAACTCCAGGGTGCCCCAGTCCGGGTGGGCGGCCCGCAGCGGGTCCTGGTGCTCGTACAGGGCACGCCCGTCGAACTCGGCCAGCGCCCAGTCGTCGCGCGGGAAGTGCGCGGGCACCCAGTCCATCAGCACACCGATACCGGCCCGGTGCAGTGCGTCGACGAGGTACTTGAAGTCGTCGGGGCCGCCCAGCCGGGCGGTGGGCGCGTAGAAGCCGGTGACCTGGTAGCCCCAGGAGCCGCCGAAGGGGTGCTCGGCGACCGGCATCAGCTCGACATGCGTGAAGCCCAGCTCCTTCACATACGCGGGCAACTGCTCCGCGAGCTGACGGTAGGTCAGACCTGGTCGCCAGGACGGCAGATGCACCTCGTACACGGAGAACGGCGCCCGGTGCACCGCGGTGTCCGCGCGATGCGCCAGCCACTCCTCGTCCCCCCACTCGTGGTGCGACGCGTGCACGATCGAGGACGTGTTCGGCGGAATCTCCGTACAGCGGGCCATGGGGTCCGCTCGCACCGTGTGCGTGCCGTCGGGCCGGGTGATGTCGTACTTGTAGAGCGCCCCCTCGCCGACCCCGGGCACGAACAACTCCCACACACCGCTCGAGCCCAGCGAACGCATCGGGAAGGCGGCGCCGTCCCAGAAGTTGAAATCGCCGGACACGCGTACGCCGCGGGCGTTCGGCGCCCATACCGAGAAGCGGGTGCCGGTCACGCCCTGATGGGTCATCGGGTGGGAGCCGAGTACCCGCCACAGCTCCTCGTGCCGGCCCTCGCCGAGCAGGTGCAGATCGAACTCACCGAAGGTGGGCAGCAGGGCGTAGGCGTCCGCGGTGTCCTGGACCGAGCCCTCGTACTCCACGAGGAGCCGGTACGACGGGACGTCCCGAAGCGGCAGCAGCCCGGAGAAGAAGCCGTCACCGTCGTCGTGCAGCCCGGCCCGCAGGGAATCGGTGACGACGGTGACGGACAGCGCGTACGGCCTGAACGTCCGGAAAGCGACCCCGCCGGGCACCCGGTGCGCGCCGAGCACCCCGTGCGGATCGTGGTGGGTGCCGGCGAGCAGCCGTTCGCGGTCCTGAGCGCCGACGGCGGGGGAGAGGACCACGTCCTGCCCCGCCACGCCGGTCGGTACCGGGTCCGCCCCCGCCACGGGCGCCGCCGGTGTGTCCTGCTCGACCGCCGCGCGTGCCATCGGCACCGTGGCCGGGCGGGCCGTGCGGGTCCCGACGGGGGATGCCGGGCCGGCGGGACCGCCGGCGGAACCCCTCGACGACGAGGTCCTGGTGTCCGCTGCCTTCCTGGCGCCCGCCTTCTTGGCCGCGGCCTTCTTCACCGGAGCCGATTCGGCGGTCCGTGCGGCGGCGATCGGAGCGGCGGCAGCCGTCCCCGCCGTGGTCCTGGCCGGGGTCGCCTTCTCGGCGGAAGCCTTTTTTGCCGCCGCCTTCTTGGCGGTCGCCTTCTTCGCAGGCGCCGCTGCGGCCCCGGTCCGCTCGGCCGCGGCCTTCTTCAGCGCGGCCGTCGCCTTCTTCGCCACCGCCTTCTTCTTGCCGGCCGTCGACTTCCCGGCGGCGGCTGCCGCCTTCTTCTCGGCGGTCGCCTTCTTCGCACCGGTCTTCTTCGGACCGTCGCCGTTGTTCTTCGTACTGTCGTCGGACGGAGGACGGGGGGTCACGGACGGGGCCTCCTCGGCAGGGGTTGGTGGATCACGGTGTGACGCCGGCGGACAGGCGGTGTATCGCGGCCATCGGCACGGGCAGCCAGTCCGGGCGGTGCCGGGCCTCGTACACGACCTCGTAGACGGCCTTGTCCGTCTCGTACGCGCGCAGCAGGACCGGTTCGGTGCGGGGATCGCGCTCGGCGACGTCCGCGTACCCGGAGCAGTAGGCGGCCCGGCAGGCGGCGGCCCAGTCCGCCGCCGGGGGCCCGGCCGAGTGCGCGGCGTAGTCGAACGAGCGGAGCATCCCCGCGATGTCCCGTACCGTCGGCTGCGGCATCCGCCGCTCGGCCAGCGGCTTGGACGGCTCGCCCTCGAAGTCGATCAGTGACCAGGAGCCGGACGGTGAGCGCAGGCACTGGCCCAGGTGCAGATCACCGTGGATGCGCTGGGCGGTCCAGACATGTCCCTCGGCGGCGAGGTCGGCCAGCGCCTCGAACGCGGAGCGCAGCCCGGGTGCGTAGGGCCGCAGCGCGGGCACCGCCTGTGCCGCCGCCTCCAGCCGTTCGGTCATGCCGTCGGCGAGCAGCCGTATCCGGGCGTGGCCCAGGGTGACCGTCGGCAGGGCGCGGGCCAGCGCGAGATGCACCTCGGCCGTCGCCCGTCCCAGTGCCCGTGCCTCACCGGTGAAGTCCTCGCCCTTGGCCAGTTCGCGCAGCGCGAGTTCCCAGCCGTCGGTCGCACCGCGCAGATAGGGCTGGAGCACGCCGAGGACGTAGGAGTCGTCGAGCCCGTCGAGGTCGGCCAGCAGCCAGCCGGCCGGCGCCGGCACCCAGGGGCTGTGCTCGCGCGCGAGCATCAGCGGCAGCTCCAGGTCCGGGTTGGTGCCCGGGACGAGACGCCGCAGAAGCTTGAGGATGAACGTATCTCCGTATACGACCGAGGAGTTGGACTGCTCCGCGGTCACCACGCGTGGGGTCAGTCCTTCCCCTATCGTCTGGCGGGCGTCCCCCTCGAAGCGGAGCCGGCCGATCCGGGCCCGGCTGCGGATCGCCTCCAGGAGGACGGACGTGGCCCGGGCGTCGTGCAGCGCCTCGTAGACGGTCCGCCCGGCGAGCGGTCCGTCCTCCGGGTGCCCGATGAGCGCGGGAGCCAGCCGCGGCGGCAGTGCCTCGCGCACCCCGATCAGCAGCTGGTAGCAGTCGCCGGGGTGCGGCACGGCACCCTGGGTCGGTACGTCGGGTTGATGGGCCCGCACGAGCAGGTGGAGCAGGCTCAGCGTGCCCCCGGGCGGCAGCAGTTCGGTGGCCGCCACCAGGGAGAATCCGGTGACCGGGCGGCCTTTGCCCGCGAACCAGCGCTGACGCGGCAGCCATTCCCTGAGCAACGGGTCCAGGGAGACGAGGAGACCGGGCTGGGTCGCGGCGGGGTGGGTGACGGCTTCCGGCATGGCGTGCGTCCTTTCCCCGGGGGGCGGTCGGGGTGTCACTGGCTGCGTGCCCCGGGCGGGGCGGTGGAAACCGCCCCGCCCGGCCGCTACACGAGGTCCTTGCGCAGTCGGAACCAGTAGAAGCCGTGGCCTGCGAGGGTGAGCAGGTAGGGGAGTTCGCCGATGGCGGGGAAGCGGACTCCGCCGATGAGTTCCACCGGGTGGCGGCCGTTGAAGCGGCTGAGGTCGAGTTCGGTGGGCTGGGCGAACCGGGAGAAGTTGTGCACGCACATCACCAGGTCGTCCTTGTACTCGCGCAGGAAGGCCAGGACGGCCGGGTTGGACGAGGACAACTCGGTGAAGGAGCCCAGGCCGAACGCCGGGTTCTGCTTACGGATCTCGATCATGCGGCGGGTCCAGTGCAGCAGCGAGGACGGCGACGACATCGACGCCTCCACGTTGGCGACCGGGTAGCCGTAGACCGGATCCATGATCGTGGGCAGGAAGAGCCGGCCCGGATCGCAGGAGGAGAAGCCCGCGTTGCGGTCCGGGGTCCACTGCATCGGGGTACGGACCGCGTCCCGGTCCCCGAGCCAGATGTTGTCGCCCATGCCGATCTCGTCGCCGTAGTACAGGATCGGCGAGCCGGGCAGTGACAGCAGCAGCGCGGTGAACAACTCGATCTGGTTGCGGTCGTTGTCCAGCAGCGGGGCCAGCCGGCGACGGATCCCGATGTTGGCGCGCATGCGGGGATCCTTGGCGTACTCCGCCCACATGTAGTCGCGTTCCTCGTCGGTGACCATCTCCAGGGTCAGCTCGTCGTGGTTGCGCAGGAAGATGCCCCACTGGCAGTTGGAGGGGATCGCCGGGGTCTTGGCCAGGATCTCCGAGACCGGATAGCGCGACTCACGCCGCACCGCCATGAAGATGCGCGGCATCACGGGGAAGTGGAAGGCCATATGACACTCGTCGCCACCACTGCCGAAGTCACCGAAGTAGTCGACCACGTCCTCGGGCCACTGATTGGCCTCCGCCAGCAGCACCGTGTCCGGATAGTGGGCGTCGATCTCCTTGCGCACCCGCTTGAGGAACTCGTGCGTGGCCGGCAGATTCTCGCAGTTGGTGCCTTCCTGCTGGTAGAGATAGGGGACGGCGTCGAGGCGGAATCCGTCGATGCCCAGGTCCAGCCAGAATCTCAGCGCGGAGACGATCTCCTCCTGCACGGCCGGGTTCTCGTAGTTGAGGTCCGGCTGGTGGGAGAAGAAGCGGTGCCAGTAGTACTGCTTGCGGATCGGGTCGAAGGTCCAGTTGGAGGCCTCGGTGTCGACGAAGATGATCCGCGCGTCCTGGAACTGCTTGTCGTCGTCGGCCCATACGTAGTAGTCCCCGTAGGGGCCGTCGGGGTGGGCGCGGGATTCCTGGAACCACGGGTGCTGGTCGCTGGTGTGGTTCATCACGAAGTCGATGATCACCCGCATGCCGCGCTGGTGGGTGGCGTCCACGAACTCCACGAAGTCCGCCAGGTCACCGAACTCCGGCAGTACCGCCGTGTAGTCGGAGACGTCGTAACCACCGTCGCGCAGCGGCGACTTGAAGAAGGGCGGCAGCCACAGGCAGTCCACCCCCAGCCACTGCAGATAGTCCAGCTTCGCGGTCAGCCCCTTCAGATCACCCACACCGTCGCCGTTGCTGTCCTGGAAGGACCGGACCAGGACCTCGTAGAAGACGGCACGCCTGAACCACTGCGGATCACGGTCCGCGGCGGGAGTGTCCTCGAAGGTGTCCGGGACGGGCTCGTTGACGATCATCGTGTGGGTGACCCTCCGGTCTGCGGTGAGGACGGTCGCAGGACGGTCAGCACGTGCGCGGGAGCCTCGCCCGGCGACAGACGCACATAATTGGTCCTGCCCCAGTGGTAGGTGACACCGGTGAGCTCATCACGCACCGGCACCGACTCGTGCCAGTCCAGGCCGAGCCGCGGCATGTCCAACGACACCGTCGCCTCCTGGGTGTGGTGCGGATCGAGGTTCGCCACCACCACAACCGTGTTCGAACCCGAACGCTTGGAGTAGACGATCACCTCGTCGTTGTCCGCGTGATGGAAGTGCAGGTCCCGCAACTGCCGCAGCGCCGGACTGGCCCGGCGGATCGCATTCAGGCGCGTGATCAGCGGCGCGATGGTGCGTCCCTCACGTTCGGCCGCCTCCCAGTCCCGGGGCCGCAACTGGTACTTCTCGGAGTCCAGATACTCCTCACTGCCCTCCCGCAGCGGCACGTTCTCACACAGCTCGTAACCCGAGTACACCCCCCACGCCGGCGACAGCGTCGCCGCCAGCACCGCCCGCACCTCGAACGCCGCACGCCCCCCACCCTGCAGATACGCATGCAGGATGTCCGGCGTGTTCACAAAGAAGTTCGGCCGCATGTACGACGCCGAATCCCCCGACAACTCCGACAGATACTCCGTCAGCTCCCCCTTCGTGTTCCGCCACGTGAAATACGTGTACGACTGCTGGAACCCCACCTGCGCCAGCGTCCGCATCATCGCCGGCCGCGTGAACGCCTCCGCCAGGAAGATCACATCCGGATCCCGCCGATTGACCTCCCCCAGCACCCGCTCCCAGAACACCACCGGCTTGGTATGCGGATTGTCCACCCGGAAAATCCGCACCCCATGCCCCATCCAGAACCGAAGGACCCGCAACGTCTCCGCGACCAGCCCCTCCATGTCCCCATCGAAGAACACCGGATAGATGTCCTGATACCTCTTCGGCGGATTCTCCGCATACGCGATCGACCCGTCCGCCCGATGCCGGAACCACTCCGGATGCTTCCCGACCCACGGATGATCCGGCGAACACTGCAACGCGAAATCCAGCGCCACCTCCAACCCCAACGACCGCGCCCGCCCCACGAACCACACAAAATCCTCGACCGACCCCAGATCCGGATGCACCGCATCGTGACCGCCCTCCGGCGACCCGATCGCCCACGGCACCCCCACATCCCCCGCACCCGCCGACACACTGTTGTTCCGCCCCTTGCGAAACGTCGACCCGATCGGATGCACCGGCGGCAGATACACCACGTCGAAACCCATCCCCGCGATCACCGGCAACCGCCGCGCCGCCGAACGAAACGTCCCGTGCGGCCGCTCCACCGTCCCCTCCGACCGCGGAAAGAACTCGTACCAGGAACCGAACAACGCCCGCTCCCGCTCCACCACCACCCCCCGCACATCCGAACACGACACCCCCTCACGCACCGGAAACCGCCCCAACACCCCACCCACCTCAGGCGTCAACGCACCCGCAAGACGGGAGGCGGCAGGACGGCCGGTGTCCCGCAGGGCGTCGACCGCGGCCAGGAGGATCTGTCGTCCGTCCTCGTCCTCCGGGACGCCGGCGGCCGCACGTTCGTAGAGCCGTGCGCCTTCCTCCAGGACCAGTTCGGTGTCGAGACCGGCAGGGATCTTGATCTCGGCGTGGTGTCGCCAGGTGGTGACCGGATCGCCCCACGCCTCCACGGCGTAGGTCCACCGGCCCTCGCTCGGGAGGCGGACGGTGCCGCCCCAGCGGTCGGTGCCGGGGGCCAGTTCGCGCATCGGGGTCCAGGGCCCGGGCCGGCCTTCAGGGTCTGCGAGGACGACATTGGCGGCGACGGCGTCGTGGCCCTCGCGGAAGACCGTCGCGGAGATCTCGAACTCCTCGTCCACCACCGCCTTGGCCGGGCGCCGGCCCTGGAGGACGAGGGGGCGTACGTCGAGGACGGGGATTCGCCCGATCGTGGGACCGGTGTCCGGGGACGGAGTGGGACTCGGGCCCGCGGAGGGTGTCCGCGGGGCAGGGGGCACGGCGTCGGCCTGCTCCTTCGAGGAGGTGACCGTGCTGTTGGTCGAGGGTGCCGGCGAGTGGTGCGTCGGGGGCATGACCGCTCCTGTCCGCGTCGACGTGGGTGGGCGGATGAGGGTGTCGGAAGGCGGGGCAAGCGGGGCTACCGGAGGAGCCTTCCCACCCGGTGCGGGTGGGCATTCCGGCACTTTGTTAACTACTCACGCGTATGTCTACCTTCAAGACCGGCCGCATCCGGAACAGCGAAAAGGTCCGGCCCCGCCCTCAGGGGGCGAGGCCGGCAAGGTTACGCGTGTCCGGTTAATTCTTCTTTACGCCTGTCCGTTCGGCTGTCGGTCAGGGATTGGCCACATGCAGCAGCCTGTTCGGTGACCCGATCCCCGCGTTCCTCACCTTCCCGGGCACCGCCTGCTGCACCAGCGCCCGGCTCACCTGTGCCGGAGTGGCCTTCGGATGTTTGGCGAGATAGAGCGCCGCCGCCCCCGCGACATGCGGTGCCGCCATGGACGTACCGGAGAGGGTCGCCGTGGCGGTGTCGCTCGCGGACGAGTCGGAGGTGATGGCGACGCCGGGGGCGAACAGGTCGAGACTCGAACCCCAGTTGGAGAAGCTCGCCCGGCTGTCCTTCCGGTCGTCGGCACCCACCGTGATGGCCTGAGGGACCCGGGCCGGGGAGTACAGACCGGCCGCGAGCCCGTCGTTGCCGGCGGCGACCGCGTAGCTGACGCCGGAGGCGATGGAGTTGCGTACGGCCGCGTCCAGTTGGACGCTCGCGTAGCCGCCGAGGCTCAGGTTGGCCACCGCGGGCTTTCTCGCGTGCCTGGTGACCCAGTCGATGCCCGCGATCACCTGCGCGGTGGTGCCCGCGCCCTGCGCGTCCAGGACGCGCACCGCGACGACCTTCGCCCGCTTGGCGACCCCGTACCCGGTGCCCACGGCGGTTCCGGCGACATGTGTGCCGTGCCCGTTGGCGTCGGACGCGGTCCTGTCGTTGTCCACGAAGTCCCAGCCGTAACTCGCCCGGCCGCCGAAGTCCTTGTGCGAGATGCGGATCCCGGTGTCGATGACATACACCGTGACACCCGCGCCCGCCGGTTCGGGCCAGGTGTAGCCGCGGTCGAGCGGCTGGTTCGGCTGGTCGATTCGGTCCAGGCCCCACGAGGGCGGGTTCTTCTGGTAGTGGTCCAGGGTGACTCTGGTGTCCTGGACGACCGATGCCACATGGGAGTCCGCCGCCAGGCGCCGGGCCTGCCGCTCGTCGACTCTCACCGCGTACCCGTTGAGGGCGGTTCCGTAGGTCTGGCTTATTTTCGCCCCGTACTTCTCGGCGATGCCCTTCCCGAGTGCCGACGCGGCCTTCGTTCCCCCCTTGAGCGTGACGATGTAACTTCCGCCGACGGCGCCGGGGCCGCCGGCGCCCAGGACGACCCCCTCCGGGGCGGCCTGCGCGGTCGGGCTGAGGGCCGAGAGCGCGGCGACCGTGGTGACCGCGGTGAGGCTGCCTGCCCAGCGCAGACGCGCGTTTCCCGTCCGTGTCATGACTCGAGTTCCCCTCCTCGACTCGGCGTGGCGCGGCCGGGGTCCGTCCGTGTCCGGGCGGTACGCCGGCCGCTGCGCCAATGGGCAGCCTCTCGTGCGGTGCGAACCGTCACAAGGTCGCCCAGGAGGGCGGAATCGGCCATATCGGCAGGGGTCGGTAGGTAAAGGTTGCGTTGTCTTTCGGGCGTCCGGGTACCGGCTAACCCGGCCCGTCCGGCGCGCGAGGGCGCCGCGTCCGGCCGACGAGCGGGGGTCCGGGGGACGGCGGAACCTCGCCGCGGCGGCGCCCCGGGCTGCGTACAAACCCGACGGTAGGCGAACCGAGCGGCGTACCGTCGGGTGTGACATGCCGCCCACGTCCTCCGTGAAGGTGGAATTCGTGAAGGCCATCCGCAGGTTCACCGTACGTCCCGTCCTCCCCGAAGCCCTTCACCCGCTGAGCGACCTGGCGCGCAATCTGCGCTGGTCGTGGCATGCGGAGACCCGTGACCTCTTCCAGTCCGTCGACCCCGAGTGCTGGGCCGCCTGCGACGGCGACCCGGTGCGGCTGCTGGGAAGCGTGCCTCCCGCCCGGCTCGCCGAGCTTGCCGAGGACCGCCGCTTCCTGCGCCGCCTCGCCGCGGTCGGCGACGACCTCGCCGACTATGTGAGCGGCGACCGCTGGTACCAGTCCCGTTCGACCGGCTCCGACCTCCCCGCCGCCGTCGCCTACTTCTCACCCGAGTTCGGCATCACGGCGGCGCTGCCCCAGTACTCCGGCGGCCTCGGCATCCTCGCCGGCGACCATCTGAAGGCGGCCAGCGATCTCGGCGTCCCTCTGATCGGCGTCGGCCTGCTGTACCGCCACGGCTACTTCCGGCAGACCCTCTCGCGGGACGGCTGGCAGCAGGAGCACTATCCGGTGCTGGACCCGAACGAACTGCCCGTGGTGCCCCTGCGCGAGCCCGACGGCACGCACGCCCGGGTGTCCCTGGGGCTGCCCGGCGGCCGCCGGCTCCAGGCCCGCGTCTGGCTCGCCCAGGTGGGCCGGGTGCCGCTGCTCATGCTCGACTCGGACGTCGAGGAGAACGACCTCGGCGAACGGGGTGTCACCGACCGGCTGTACGGCGGAGGCAGCGAGCACCGGCTGCTGCAGGAGATGCTGCTCGGCATCGGCGGGGTGCGCGCGGTGCGCACGTACTGCCGGCTGACCGGGCACGCCGAGCCCGAGGTGTTCCACACCAACGAGGGCCACGCCGGTTTCCTCGGCCTGGAGCGGATCGCCGAGCTGTGCGACGGCGGTCTCGACTTCGACTCCGCCCTGGAAGCGGTCCGGGCGGGCACGGTCTTCACCACCCACACCCCCGTCCCCGCGGGCATCGACCGCTTCGACCGGGAGCTGGTGGCCCGGCACTTCGGCCCGGACGCGGAGCTGCCGGGGATCGCCGTGGAGCGGATTCTGCGACTCGGGATGGAGTCGTACCCGGGCGGTGAGCCCAATCTGTTCAACATGGCCGTCATGGGCCTCAGGCTCGGCCAGCGCGCCAACGGCGTGTCCCTGCTGCACGGCAACGTCAGCCGGGAGATGTTCTCGGGCCTGTGGCCGGGCTTCGACCCCGACGAGGTGCCGATCACGTCCGTGACCAACGGGGTGCACGCGCCGACCTGGGTGGCGCCGGAGGTGTTCCGGCTCGGGGCGCGGCAGATCGGCGCCGAGCGCACCGAGGACGCCCTGACGGTGGGCGGCCCCGAACGCTGGGACGCGATCGAGGAGATCGCCGACCAGGAGATCTGGGATCTGCGCCGGGACCTGCGCGAACAACTGGTGGTGGAGGTACGGGAGCGGCTGTACGCGTCCTGGCGGCAGCGCGGCGCGGGGACGGCCGAACTCGGCTGGATCGACCGGGTGCTGGATCCCGACGTGCTGACGATCGGGTTCGCCCGGCGTGTGCCCTCGTACAAGCGTCTGACGCTGATGCTGCGCGACCGGGACCGGCTGATGGAGCTGCTGCTGCATCCCGAGCGCCCGATCCAGATCGTGGTGGCCGGCAAGGCGCATCCGGCGGACGACGGCGGCAAGCGCCTGATCCAGGAGCTGGTCCGGTTCGCGGACGACCCCCGCGTGCGCCACCGGATCGTCTTTCTCCCGGACTACGGCATGGCGATGGCGCAGAAGCTCTATCCGGGCTGCGACGTCTGGCTGAACAACCCGCTGCGCCCGCTGGAGGCCTGCGGCACCAGCGGGATGAAGGCGGCGCTCAACGGCGGCCTCAACCTCTCGGTCCGGGACGGCTGGTGGGACGAGTGGTACCAGCCGGACTTCGGCTGGGCGATCCCCACGGCCGACGGCGCGGCGACGGACGAGGACAGGCGCGACGACCTCGAGGCACATGCGCTGTACGAGCTGCTGGGGCAGCGGGTGGCCCCGCGCTTCTACGAGCGGGGCCAGGGCGGACTGCCCGACCGCTGGATCGAGATGGTCCGCCGGACGCTGATGAACCTGGGCCCGAAGGTGCTGGCCGGGCGGATGGTGCGCGAGTACGTGGAGCGCCTCTACACCCCGGCGGCCCATGCGCACCGGGCGATGAGGCCGGACACGGCGCGCGAGCTCGCGGCATGGAAGGCACGGGTACGGGCGGCCTGGCCGGGCGTCACGGTCGACCACGTCGAGACCCCGGCGGCGGCGGCGACGGCCGAACTGGGCACGACGCTTGCGCTCCGCGTCCGCGTCGGCCTCGGCGAACTGGCGCCCGGCGACGTGGAGGTGCAGGCGGTCTCGGGCCGCGTCGACGCGGACGACCGCCTCGCGGACGCGACGGCGACCGCGCTGAAACCGGCGGGCGGACCGGAGCCGGACGGCCGCTGGGTGTACGAGGGCCCGCTGGCGCTGGACCGGACCGGGCCGTACGGCTACACCGTGCGGATCCTGCCGGCGCATCGCCTGCTGGCCTCCGGCGCGGAACTGGGCCTGGTGGCGGTGCCGTCCCAGGAGGCGGGGGAGGGAGCCGGGGTGCTGCTGCGCTGAGCGGGGCGTGCGGGGTCGCGCCGGTCCTGTCGCCGGTGGGCCACGGTCTGTCGTTCGGATCAGATCGGCGGGGAGGGACTGCGCCTTTCGGCCGACGCGACGCCGGCACGATCCGAACGACGGGCCCCTAGGAGCCCTCCTCCCCGCACAGCCGCTGCAGCGCCGCGCCGCACCGTCGTGCGTAGGCGTGCTGGAGGCCCCGCGCGGCCGGGCCGCCCGCCTTCGTGTACCACTTGGCCGGGCGGCTGAAGGCCGTGATCGTCAGCCACACCGTGCCGTCCCCGGTACGGTCCACGACGAAGGACTCCTCGCCGCACTCCGGGTGGCCGGGCAGCGTCCCGTACGCCCAGCCCGCCCGGCGGTGCTCCTCGACCGTCCAGACCACCCGGCAGGGGGCCTTGATCACACCGCCGAGGGTGACGGTGACATCGACGCCGGTGGCGGCTCGGTCCTCGGCCGCGATGACGCCGAGGCCCGCCGCCCGGTGCATCTCCCAGGTGAGGACCGCCTCGGCCGCCCGGCGGAACACCTCGTGGCCCTCGCCGATCCGGGTGCGAAGGTGCAGGGGACGGAAGCCCTCTGGGCAGTGGCCGGGCTTGCGGGTCGCACCCACATCCTCGTACGTGAACGACATGTGCCCAGCGTAGGACGGCCCCCGGCGATGTTGTCGCGCCGGGGGCCGCCGTGTCCTATCTGCGTACTAGTTCACGTTGACGGCGGACCAGGCCGACGCCACCGCGTTGTACTCGGCGCTGCCGGAGCCGTAGAGGGCGGCGGCGGCCGAGAGCGTGCCCGTGCGGGCCGACTTGTAGTTGGTGGTCGACGTGAAGTACGTCGTGAGCGCCTTGTACCAGATCTGGAGCGCCTTGGCGCGGCCGATGCCGGTGAGGGTCGAGCCGTTGGACGTGGGGGAGTTGTAGGTGACCCCGTTGATCGTCTTGCTGCCGCTACCCTCGGACAGCAGGTAGAAGAAGTGGTTCGCCACGCCCGACGAGTAGTGCACGTCGAGGTTGCCCACGCTCGAGGACCAGTTGTCGGCGGAGCCGCCGTCCTTGCTGGGCTTGTCCATGTAGCGCAGCGGGGTGCCGTTGCCGTTGATGTTGATCTTCTCGCCGATGAGGTAGTCGCCCGGGTCGGCGGAGTTGTTCGCAGCGAACTCGACGCCGGTGCCGAAGATGTCCGAGGTGGCCTCGTTCAGGCCGCCGGACTCGCCGGAGTAGTTGAGGCCGGCGGTGTTGGAGGTGACACCGTGGCTCATCTCGTGACCGGCCACGTCCAGCGAGGTCAGCGGGTGGTTGTTGCCGGAGCCGTCGCCGTAGGTCATGCAGAAGCAGCTGTCGTCCCAGAAGGCGTTGACGTACGAGTTGCCGTAGTGCACCCGGGAGTAGGCGGCCTTGCCGTCGTTCTTGATGCCGCTGCGGCCGAAGGTGCTCTTGTAGAAGTCCCAGGTGGCCTGGGCGCCGTAGGCGGCGTCGGCGGCGGCGGTCTGGTCCGTGGAGGAGCTGGAGGCCGTGCCCGTGCCCCAGACGTCGTCCGCGTCGGTGAACAGCGTGCCGGTGCCGGAGGTCCTGTGCGCCAGGTTGTACGTCTTGTGGCCGCCGCGCGTGGTGTCGTACAGCTGGTACGTCGACCCGGACTTGGTGGTGTTCAGGGTGACGGTGCCCGAGTAGAGGCTCTTGCCGGTGCCGGTCTCGATCCCCTGGTACTCGTAGAGCTTCTTGCCGGTGGCGGCGTCGGTGACGACGTGCAGCTGGTTCGGGGTGCCGTCGTCCTGGAGCCCGCCGACGACCGTCTCGTACGCGAGGACCGGGGTGCCCGAGCCGGCCCAGATCACCTTGCGCGCCGCGCCGTCGGCCGCGGAACGGTCCGAGCCCACCGCCTGCGCGGCCCTGACGGCCTGCTTCTCGGCCGTCGCCGCGGTGACCTGCGGCTTGAGGGAGGCCACCTTGATCGTCGCCTGCGTCGCTCTGGTCACGCCCTCGGTCTTGCCGGACTTCGACTCGTGGACGACCAGGTCGCCGCCGAGGACCGGAAGACCCGCGTAGGTGCGCTCGTAGCGGGTGTGGACCGTTCCGTCGACGTCCTTGACGACGTCCTTGACGACCAGCTGCTCCTTGACGCCGAGGCCTATCTTCCGGGCCGTCTCGGGCGCCGCGGTCCGTGCCTGCTCGACGAGGGAGGCACGCGCGGTCGAGGACAGGGTGACCGGGGAGGCGGCGAGCGGGGCCGCGGCCTGGGCGGTGGCGACACCGGTGCTCAGACCGGTGGTGAGCAGGGCTCCTGATGCGACGGCGGTGGCGATGGCCAGAGTGGTGCGCTTGTGACGCGCGTAGAGGGAAGTCACGCAAACTCCTTCTGTGGGGGCGCCCGGACGGCGTGGGGTGCCGTTCGGACGGAATGAAGTTGCGGTGCGGGTGAGCCGTGCGGTGGAAGAGTGACACCAAAGACGCGTACATGTCAGGTGTCGAACGTGAGGTTGTCTCAATTTCGACAGAGTGATGAACGTTGCCGGAAGACGAACGGGCGCCGCCCGGAGGGGTCGAACCCCCGGACGGCGCCCTGTCCCCGCCGCTGCCGGGAGCGGTTTACGGGAAGGTCAGCTTCCAGCTGTTGATCCGGCCGACGTCCTGGGCCGCCTGGTCCTGGACCCTCAGCTTCCACGTCCCGTTGGCCGTCTGGGCCGAGGCGTTGACCGTGTAGGTGGCCTGCACGTTGTCCGCCGAGTCGGACGAGCTGGCGTTCTTCAGGCGGTACGCGGTGCCCGAGGGACCCACCAGGTCGATGACCAGGTCGCCCCGCCATGTGTGGGTGATGTCGACGGTCACCTGGAGGTTGCTCGGCGCGTTTCCGGTCCTGCCGGACACGGTGATCGACGAGGTGACCGCCGGCCCGTTGTCCGGAATGGACACCGGGGTGGTGTTCTCGTACGAGGTGCCGCCACCGCCGCCCCCGCCGGAGCGGGACCCGACCGCGACCGCGGCCCAGGCGTCCTGCACCGCCTTGTACTCGGCGCTCGTGGTGCCGTACAGCTCACCCGCCGCCGCGAGCGTGCCGGTGCGGGCCGCAGCGTAGTTGGTGGTCGAGGTGAACTTGGTGGTGAGCGCGCGGTACCAGATCTGCAGCGCCTTGTCGCGGCCGATGCCGGTGACCGGAAGGCCGTCCGCGGTCGGCGAGTTGTAGCTCACGCCGTTGATGACCTTGGCGCCGCTGCCCTCGCTCAGCAGGTAGAAGAAGTGGTTCGCGGGGCCCGACGAGTAGTGCACGTCGACCGACCCGATCCCCGAGTACCAGCTGTCCTTGGACGCGCCGTCCTTGCTGGGCTTGTCCATGTAGCGCAGCGGGGTGCCGTCGCCGTTGATGTCGATCTTCTCGCCGATGAGGTAGTCGCCCGGGTCGGAGGAGTTGTTCGCGTAGAACTCCACGCCCGTGCCGAAGATGTCCGAGGTGGCCTCGTTCAGGCCGCCGGATTCGCCGGAGTAGTTGAGGCCGGCGGTGTTGGAGGTGACACCGTGGCTCATCTCGTGACCGGCCACGTCCAGGGCCGTCAGCGGGTCGGCGTTGCCGGAGCCGTCGCCGTAGGTCATGCAGAAGCAGCTGTCGTCCCAGAAGGCGTTGACGTACGAGTTGCCGTAGTGCACCCGGGAGTAGGCGGCCTTGCCGTCGTTCCTGATGCCGCTGCGGCCGAAGGTGCTCTTGTAGAAGTCCCAGGTGGTCGCGGCGCCGTAGTGGGCGTCGGCGCCCGCGGTCGCGGCGTTCGACGTGGTGCCGTTGCCCCACGTGTCGCTCGACTGGGAGAACAGCGTGCCGGTGCCGGACGTGCCGCGGTTGAGGTTGTACGTCTTGTGGCCGCCGCGCGAGCCGTCGTTCAGCGTGTACGTCGAGCCCGACTGCGTGGTGGTCAGAGTGACCTGTCCGCTGTACTGGGTGTTGCCGATGCCGTTCCTGACACCCTGATAGCGGAACAGCTCCTTGCCGGTGGCGGCGTCGCTGACGACGTGCAGCTGGTTCGGCGTCCCGTCGTCCTGGAAGCCGCCGATGACCGTCTCGTACGCGAGGGTGGGCTTGCCGTCGGCCGCCCAGATCACCTTGCGGGGCGCGCTGTCGGCGCCGGTCTGCTGGGAGCCCGCCGCCCGGGCCAGGGACAGCGCCTGCTTCTGCGCGGTCGAGGCGGAGACCGCCGGCGTGAGCGAGGCGACCTTGACGGTGGCCTGGGTCGCCTTGACGACCTGCTCGGTCTGTCCGGACGCGGCCGTGTCCACCACCAGGTCGCCGCCGAGGACCGGAAGTCCTGCGTAGGTGCGCTCGTAGCGGGTGTGGAGGGTGCCGTCGCCGTCCTTGACGACGTCACGGACGACCAGCTTCTCCTGGGCGCCGAGGCCGATCGCCCGGGCGGTGTCCGCCTTCGCCGTGTCGGCGTCGCGGATCAGCTCGGCGCGCTGCGAGGGGGACAGCTTCAGCGCGGTGTGCGCGGGATTGATCTTCCCGGCGGCGGGGGCGGCCGGAGCCGCGGCGCTCGCGGCGCCCGTCTGGACGGCGGCGGCCAGCAGGGCGGAGACGCCGACGAGGGCGAAGGCGACGGCGCTGCGGGCGGGGGTGTGGGAGGTGCGTCTGCGAGAGGAACTGCTTCTCAACACTGACTCCTTCTGCGTGGCCGCGGGTCGCGCGGCCAGGGGAGACCGGACGGCTGGTCGGCCGTCCGGGCAGAACAGGCGGAACGCGGAACCAGGTGCATGAAGGTGACGGGCCGCCGCACGACGTGGAGCTGTGGGGGTGCTGTGAAGCGGCCGTGGGAAGCGTGCCAGGGGAGCGCGCTTTCTGTCAGGAGCGCGTCAAGAACTTGTCCGGAAATGGTTCGTTGGGTGAAAGGTCACGTTCGGTATACGGACTGTTCGGCCGAACCCGCTGGGCCGACCGGCCCCTCAGGCAGGCGGCGGCCGCTCCCCGTGCCAGGAGCGCCACAGCGCGGCGTACGCTCCGTCGGCCGCCACCAGATCGTCGTGCGAGCCCAGTTCGGCCAGCCGGCCGTCCTCCATCACGGCCACGCGGTCCGCGTCGTGCGCGGTGTGCAGCCGGTGCGCGACAGCGATGACGGTTCTGCCCTCGAGCACCGCGGCCAGGGCGCGCTCGGTGTGGCGTGCCGTGGTCGGATCCAGGAGCGCCGTCGCCTCGTCGAGGATCAGGGTGTGCGGATCCGCCAGGACCACCCGGGCCAGGGCGAGTTGCTGTGCCTGGGAGCCGTCCGTGGCGAGGGCCCCTCCCGGCCGGCCGTCACCGGAGACCGGCGAGCGGCCGCCCGGTTCCAGCGGGGTGTCCAGGCCCGCCGGCAGGTCCCGCACCCAGCCGTCGGCGCCGACGGCGGCCAGGGCGGTCCAGAGGGCCTCGTCCGTGGCGGACGGGTCGGCGATCCGCAGGTTGTCCCGGACGGTGCCCAGGAAGACATGGTGCTCCTGGGTGACGAGGACGACCTGGCGGCGCAGTCGTTCGGGGCCGAGACCCGCGATCGGCACCCCGCCGACGGTCACCGAGCCCGCTCCGGGCGCCTCGACGCCGGCCAGCAGCCTGCTCAATGTGGTCTTCCCGGCACCCGAGGGACCGACGACCGCCAGTCGCTCCCCCGGCCGCACGGTCAGGTCCACCCCGCGCAGCACCTCGCCCCCGCGGTCGTAGGAGTAGCGGACCCCGCGCACATCGATCCGGTCGTCCGCCGGGCCCGGACCGTCGCCGTCCGGCGCGGAGCGCGGGGAACGGGCCAGCCCCTCCACCCGGGCGAAGGAGGCGCCGCTGCTCTGCAACTGCTCCACGCGCACCAGGATCTGGTCGAGCGGTTCGGCGAACTGCCGCAGATAGAGCGAGGCCGCCACCACCGCCCCGAGGCTCATGGCCCCGTGCGCGTGCAGCACCCCGCCGACCAGCAGCACACCCGCGACCGGGAGGATGTACGACACCTCCACCACCGGGAAGAACACGGTGCGCAGGTGGAGCGTGTACATCCGGGTACGCCGTGAGGTCTCCAGCGCCTCGTGGCTCGCGGCGGTCCGCCGCTCCTGGAGCCGGAACGCCTCGACCGCTCGGGCACCGGACGCGGTGGCTGCGAGGATCTCCGCGACCTCGGAGGTCGCCGCGCCCTCGGCCAGATAGCCGTCCCGCGCGCGGCGCAGATACCAGCGCAGCGCGAACCGGACGGGCACGATCCCGAGGATCCCGACGGCGCCCAGCAGAGGATCGAGCACGAACACCGCACCGAGCACGAACGCCGCGTGCACGGTGTTGATCAGCAGCTCGGGACCGGCGTCGCGCAGGGTGGTGCCGACGGCGGACACGTCGGCGGTGCCACGGGCCGTCAGATCGCCGGTGCCGGCCCGTTCCACCACGGAAGCGCGCAGCGCGAGGGCCCGGTCGACGAACTCCTCGCGCACTCGTGCGAGCGTCCGCTCCCCGAAGCGGTGCCCCACGTACCGGGCCCAGCGGGCCAGCAGCAGCTGTGCCAGCGAGCACAGCAGAATGACGAGTGCCATCCGGTCCACGGCGCCGACACCGCGCCCGGCCTTGACCTCGTCGACGATGCGGCCGACCAGCCACGGCCCGACGAGCCCGGCGCCGGCCGCCGCCGCGTTCAGGGCCAGTGCGGCGCCGAAGGCGCCGGCGTCGGCCCGCACCAGACGTGCGGCGGCGCGCCGCACGTCCGCCGGCTCCGCGATCGGCAGCCGGCCCATGCCGTCCGTGGTCAACGCACGGCCTCCTCGGCGTCCGTGTCCCGTGCCACCAGCGCCCGGTAGCCGGGATCCGCCGCGAGGAGGTCACGATGGCTGCCCGTGGCCGCGACCTTTCCGTCGACCAGGAAGTGCACGGTGTCCGCACGGTCCAGGACGAGCGGCGAGGTGGTGGTGACGACGGTGGTGCGCCCGCTGCGGGCGGCACGCAGCCGGTCGGCCACCGTCGCCTCGGTGTGGGCGTCGAGCGCCGAGGTGGGTTCCACCGCGAGCAGCACCTCGGGGTCGGCCAGCAGCGCCCGCACCAGCCGTACACGCTGGCGCTGGCCGCCGGACAGGCTGCGGCCCTGCGCGGCCACCTGCGTGTCGAGACCCTCGGGCAGACCGAGCACGATGTCGTCGGCGGCGGCCGCGTGCACCGCTCGCTCGATGTCGTTCTCGTCGCGGTCCCGGCGTCCGCACACCAGCTCGCGCAGCGATCCGGCGAACAGGTCGGCCTCGTGGTCGGCGACCAGGATCCGCTCGCGCACCTGCGCCAGGGCGATCCCGTCCAGCCGGGACCCGCCCCAGGTCGCCTCGGACGGGACGTAGCGGCCCAGCCGGTCGACGACGGCCGCCGCATCGGCGGACCGGGCGGCGGCCAGCGCCGTCAACCGGCCCGGCGGCACTCGCACGCCGGACTCCGGGTCGTGCAGGGCCGAGGGTTCGGCGGGCGCGTCCGCGGTGCCGTCGTCCGCCACGGGTTCCAGGCGCAGCAGCCCCACGACGCGGCGGGCGGCCACCACGCCCCGGCTGAGCTGGTAACCGCACTCGATGAAGAACGCCACCGGACCCACCAGGACGGCGACATAGCCGTACACCGACACGAGCTCGCCCACGGTGATGTCGCCGCGCGCGGCCAGCCGGGCCGCCAGCCAGGTCACCACCGCGAGGAACAGCGTCGGCAACCCCACACCCAGGGCCTGGATCCAGCTCGTCACCGCCCCCACCCGGTAGCCCTGCTCGCGCAGTCGCTGCGAGTCCCTGCGGAAGGCGTCGGCGAACAGACCCTTGCCGCCCAGGCCGTTGAGGACACGCAGACCGCCCGCGAGATCGCCGATCCGCGCGGTCAGCACACCCTGCCGCTCCCGGTACCGGCCCTCCGCCCCCTGCAGCCGCACCGTCAGCGGCCCCACCAGCAGGGCGATCAGCGGGACGCCGAGCAGGACCACGACGGCGAGCTGCAGGGACACCGACAGCAGCAGCCCCGCGATCACCGCGTAGGCGACGACCGCCCCGACACCCGGTCCGACGAAGGTCAGGGACTGGCTGATCGTCTGCACGTCGCCCACCCCGATCGTGACCACCTCCCCGGCCCCGGCACGTCCGGGCAGCGCCGCGCCGAGCCGGACGGCCTGCCCCAGCACGACCTTGACCGTCCGGAAGTTGGCGTCCATCCGCACCCGGGTCATCGTGCGGTGCCGCATGATGCTCAGCCAGGCGTTGAACGACCCCACCACGAACAGCGCCAGGGTCCACCCGCACAGCGCGCCCATGTCGCCCGGCTCCAGACCGTCGTCGATCGCGCGGGCCATGAGGTACGGCGTCGCGGCCAGCAGCACCATCCACGCGCTGCCCAGCAGCGCCCCGGCGGCGCACCGGCCCGGCTGACGGCTCACCAGCCACCACAGGTACCACCAGCCGCCGCGGTGGTCGGGCGTCCCGGGATCCTCGTACGCGTCGACGCCCCTCACGCGAGACTGTCCCGCCAGGCCCGGTGCAGGTCCGCGAACCGGCCCGTGCCCGCGATCAGCGCGGCCGGGCTGCCGTCCTCGACGACACGGCCGTCCTCCATGACCAGCACACGGTCCGCGATCTCCACCGTCGACAGCCGGTGCGCGATCACGACGGCCGTGCGCCCACGCAGCACCGTCACCATCGCCCGCTGGACGGCCCGTTCACCGGGAATGTCCAGGGAACTGGTCGCCTCGTCGAGGATCAGGACCGCCGGGTCGGCGAGCAACGCGCGGGCGAAGGCGACGAGCTGCCGCTGCCCCGCCGAGATCCGGCCGCCGCGTTTGCGGACGTCGGTGTCGTAGCCCTCGGGCAGTGCGCTGATGAAGTCGTGCGCGCCGATGGCCTTGGCCGCCTGTTCGATCTCCTCCCGGGGCGCGTCGGGGCGGCCGATCGCGATGTTCTCGGCGACCGTGCCCGAGAAGAGGAACGCCTCCTGGGTCACCATCACCACCCCGCGCCGAAGCTCGGCCGGGCCGAGGTCGCGCAGGTCCGTGCCGTCCAGCAGGACCCGGCCGTCCGAGGGGTCGTAGAAGCGGGCGAGCAGCTTGGCGAGCGTGGACTTCCCGGCACCGGTCGCGCCGACGACCGCGACGGTCTGGCCGGCGGGCAGGGCCAGCGAGAAGCGGGGGAGCACCTCGGCCCCCGTACGGTACGCGAAGCGCACGTCCTCGAACACGACTTCACGTCCGGGCTGCTCACCCTCGAGCGGTGGGAGCTGCGCGGGAGCCGACGGTTCGGGCACCGTGGGAACCTGAGCCAGCAGCCCCGCGATCTTCTCCAGCGAGGCCGCCGCCGACTGGTAGGCGTTGAGGAACATGCCGAGCCGGTCGATGGGGTCGTACAGACGCCGCAGATAGAGGACCGCGGCCGCCAGCACACCGAGCTCCAGCGAGCCCTCCGCCACCCGGTAGGCGCCCCACAGCACGATTCCGGCGACGGCCGTGTTGGCGATCAGCCGGGAGCCGACGACATAGCGGGCCATCTCCAACAGCGCGTCGCCGTTGGTCCGGGCATGCCGCTCGTTGAGGACGCGGAAGCCGGCGTCGTTGGCCGCCTCGCGCCGGAACGCGCGCACGGGCCTGATGCCGTTCATCGTCTCGGCGAACTTCACGATCACCGCGGCGATGGCCGTCGACCGGCGGCGGAAGATCCGCCCGGCCCGACGCTGGTAGAGCCGTACGAGCCAGTAGAGCGGCACCAGCGACGCCACGGCCACCGCACCGAGGCCGAGGTCCAGCCACAGCAGCAGCGCCGAGATGTAGAGGAACGACAGGACGACCGTGACCAGTTCCTGCAGTCCTTCGGCGAGCAGTTCGCGCAGCGACTCGACGTCCGTGGTGGACCGCGAGATCAGCCGGCCGGAGGTGTAGCGGTCGTGGAAGTCGATGCTGAGCGCCTGCGCGTGGCGGAAGATCCGGCCGCGCAGATCGAGCAGTACGTCCTGGTTGACACGGGCGGAGACGACGATGAACACGTACTGGAGCCCGCCCGCGGTCGCGGCGGCCAGCAGATAGGCGACCGCCACCGCGATCAGCGGCCCGTGGTCGTGGTCCCGCAGCGCCGGGACGGCGTGGTCGATCGCGTACGCCACCAGCAGCGGGCCCACCTGCACCGCGGCCTGCTGGAGCAGGAGCAGCACACAGGTCAGCACGACCCGGGGCCTGAGCGGCGCGAGCAGCGACCGCAGCAGCAGGGCCGTGGCGCCCGGGGGTGCCGGGAGGGTGTCGTGGTCGAAGGGGTCGTCGGAGGCGGCGGACGCCGGTTTCGGCCGATCCAGGTCCTGGCCCTCCGGCGCGTCCGATCGGGGTCCTTCCTGCTCGGACGACGTCGAGAGCTTGGGGGCGGGCGCGGTCATCGGGCCTCCTCGCGTTCCTCGTCCTGGGAATCTCCGGACATCAGATGGGCGTACTCGGCGTTCGTGCGCAGCAGTTCATGGTGGGTGCCGACGGCGGTGATGCGGCCGCCGGAGAGCAGGGCGACGCGGTCGGCCAGCAGGACCGTGGACGGGCGGTGCGCCACGACCAGGGCGGTGGTCCCGTCGAGCACCCGGCGCAGGGCCGCTTCCACCGCGGCCTCCGTGTGCACGTCCAGGGCGGAGAGGGGGTCGTCCAGGACGAGGAAGCGGGGGCTGCCGACGACTGCGCGGGCCAGCGCGAGGCGCTGCCGCTGGCCGCCGGAGAGGCTGAGTCCTTGCTCGCCCACCTGGGTCCGCGTGCCCTGGGGGAGTGCGTGGGCGAAGTCGGCCTGTGCGATGCCGAGGGCCTGCTCGAGGTCCTGCTCGCCGGCGGTGTCCGGGGCGCCCATCAGCACGTTGTCGCCGACGGTGGCGGAGAAGAGGGTCGGTTCCTCGAAGGCGACGGCGACGAGTTCGCGCAGGGTGGCCCTGGGCATGGCAGTGATGTCCCGGCCGTCCAGCGTGATCCTGCCGGAGGTGACCTCGTGCAGGCGGGGGATGAGAGCGGTGAGAGTGGTCTTGCCGCTGCCGGTGGCCCCGACGAGGGCCATGGTCTCGCCCGGGCGGATGTGGAGGTCGATGCGGTCGAGGACCGCGGGGGAGCCGGGCGGGGCGTCCGGGTAGCGGAACCGGACGTCGTCGAACCTGAGTCCGTCCTGTGCCGTGAGGACCGCGCCGGCGGGTTCGGGGCGGGCGCCTTCGGGCGCCGCGCCGCGCGGCCCGGTCCCGGCCGGTGACGGCTCCGGGACGCGCGGCCCGGAGGACTCCGGTTCCTCGCCCATCACCTCGAAGTACCGCTCCGTCGCGGTCGCCGCCTCCTGGCTCATCGCCAGCAGGAACCCGATCGAGTCCACCGGCCAGCGCAGCGCCAGGGCCGTGGACAGGAAGGCCACCAGCGTCCCCGCCGACGATGATGCGGATGCCGAGGACGCTCTCCTCGACCACGGTGGTCAGATCGCCCACCTGGTCCTGGGCCCGCCGCGCCACCTCCGCGTACCGCCGCTCGAAGAGCGCGCACATCACCACGACCGGGATGCCCGGGACGAGGATCACCAGCCCCAGCGTCCAGTCCTGGAGCAGCATGATGATCACGCCCACAAGGATGGTCACACCGTTGACCAGCAGGAACGTCAAGGGAAAGGCGAGGAACTGACGCAGCAGCATCAGATCGGTCGTGGCACGCGAGAGCAGCTGGCCCGACGCCCAGCGGTCGTGGAAGGCGACCGGCAGCCGCTGCAGATGCCGGTACAGGTCCGCCCGCATGTCCGCCTCGACCCGGGACAGCGGGCGGGCCACCAGCCACCGCCGTATGCCGAACAGGACCGCCTCGGCGATTCCGAGCAGCAGCAGGTACAGCGCGCCGAGCCACACCCCCGCCGGATCCCGGTCGGCCACCGGCCCGTCCACGAGCCACTTGAGGACCAGCGGGATCACCAGGCCGACGCACGAGGCGACGATCGCGACGAACGCGGCGGTGAACAACCTCAGGCGCACCGGCCGCACATACGGCCACAGGCGCAGCAGGGTGCGCACGGCGGAGCGGTCCTTGGGGGTTACACGTGGTGTGGGCATCAGGGGGAGCCTACGGACCGGCACCGACAGTGCCCACCGAGTTTTGGCCGGACCCGGATCCGTCCGCGGTCCTACGACCTGCGTGTACGAGGGGTCGCCCGGTCCGTCGGCCGCCGGGTCGTACCCCCGCATCAACCGATCGGCTGATGCACCTTCGAGCGAGGCGGCCGATGTGCCGGAGGGGCTTCGGCCGGGACCCTCGAGCCATGACCACGCATCCCGTCATCGAAGTCAGCGGACTGCGCAAGTCCTACGGGGGAAGGGCCGTCGTCGACGGCGTCACCTTCACCGTGGAGGAGGGCGAGATCTTCGGAATCCTCGGCCCGAACGGCGCGGGCAAGACCACCACCGTCGAGTGCGTCGAGGGCCTCAGGGTTCCCGACGAGGGACGGGTCCGGGTCGCCGGGCTCGATCCCGTCGCCGACCACGAGCAGGTCTCCCGGGTCCTCGGCGCCCAGCTCCAGCAGAGCGAACTGCAGGCCAAGCTCACCGTGCGCGAGGCGCTGGAGCTGTACGCGTCCTTCTACCCGCACCCCGCCGACTGGCGCCCGCTCGCCGAGCGCCTCGACATCACCGGACAGCTGACCGCCCGGTTCGGCAAACTCAGCGGCGGCCAGAAACAGCGCCTGTTCATCGCGCTCGCCCTCATCGGCAACCCGAGGGTGGTGGTCCTCGACGAGCTCACCACCGGACTCGACCCGCGAGCCCGCCGCGACACCTGGCGGCTCATCGAGGACGTACGCGGGAACGGCGTCACCGTTCTGCTCGTCACGCACTTCATGGAGGAGGCGCAGCGGCTCTGCGACCGGATCGCGGTCATCGACAAGGGCCGGGTCGCCGCCCTGGACACCCCCGCCGGACTGATCCGACGCGCGTCCGGTTCCACGGTCATCAGCTTCACCCCGTCGGCGCCGCTGGACGAGGACGAACTGCAGGCGCTGCCGGCGCTCGCGTCCGTCGCCCACAAGGACGGCCGGATCACGCTCGCCGGCACCGACGAGACCGTCAACGCGGTCATCTCCCTGCTCGCCCGGCAGCACATCACCGCCCATCAGCTCCGCGTCACCGACGCCACGCTGGACGACGCGTTCCTGGACCTGACGGAGGCCTCGGCATGAGCACCTCGACCCTCTCCGCGGCGCGTCCGCGGGCGACCGTCCTGCGTACGGAGGTACGGCTCTTCCGCCGCGAACCCGGCGGCATCTTCTGGATCCTGATGTTCCCCACGCTGCTGCTGGTGATCCTCGGCTCCATCCCGGCCTTCCGGGAGAGCGACAAGTCCCTCGGCGGCCTCAGGCTCGTCGATCTGTACGTCCCCGTGGTGGTCCTCGTCGCCATGATCACCGCTGGGGTGCAGTCCATGCCGCAGGCCCTCACCGGCTACCGCGAGCGCGGCATCCTGCGCCGGATGTCCACCACGCCGGTGCGGCCCTCGTCCCTGCTGTCCGCGCAGATGCTGGTGCACGGACTGGCCGTCCTCGTCTCCACGCTGCTCGCGCTCGCCGTGGGCCGGCTCGCCTTCGACGTGCGGCTTCCGCAGCAACTCGCCGGTTACGTCCTCGCCCTGGTCCTGGCCGTCCTCGCCGCCCTCGCGCTGGGTTCGGTGGTCTCGGCCGTCTCCCGGACGACGAAGATCGCGGGTGCGATCGGGTCCGCCGTGTACTTCCCGATGATGTTCTGCGCGGGGGTGTGGCTACCGGTGCAGTCCATGCCGCACACGCTGGCCCGGGTCGTGGAGCTGACCCCGTTCGGGGCGGCCGCCCGCGCGCTCGGCCAGGCGGCCTCCGGCGACTGGCCCGGCTGGGGCCACCTCGGCGTGCTCGCCGGGTGGACGGTGCTTCTGTCGGCCCTGGCCGCACGATGGTTCCGCTGGGAGTGAGGGCGGTTCCCGCTGTGCAGACTGGTCGTATGACAGCCGAGACGCAACAGGTGCCGGGCATCGCGGTCGGCGCCTGGTCGGCCCCCGGGTCGGCCGCGGTGGAGCAGCGCTGGGCGGCCTGGCACCGGTGGGGACCCTACGGTCTCCTCGCCGGGGGGACCCTGACCTCGATCGTCTCCGCGGACGCCGTGGGCATGAGCACCACAGCCAGGTACATGGCCGGTGCGCTGGTGGCGGCGGCCCTCGCCCTGCAGTGGGTGTGGGGGCGGGTGTCCCGTGGGCGCACGGGACCTTCCCGGGCCGGCGTCGCCTACTACACCGTCCGCTGGGTGCTCGGCTTCGTCCTCAGCTGGCTCAACCCGTTCTTCGCCCTCTTCGCCGTCACGGGCTACTTCGGCGCCAACCGGCTGCTGCCGCAGCGCCTCGTGGCATACGGCCTTGTCGCCACCGCCGTCACGATGTCCGGCTCGCAGGCCGGGGGCATGCCGCCGCAGGGCGGGGTCGGCTGGCTCGGCTTCGGCGTGCTGCTCGGCGTCAACCTCGGTCTGCTCACCGTCTTCGCCCGCATCGCGGCGCACGAGGACGAACGCGCCCGTGTGCAGAGCGACACCATCGCCGAACTCGAGCGCACCAACGCGGCCCTCCAGCGGGCCCTCGACGAGAACGCGGCCCTTCATGCCCAACTCCTCGTCCAGGCCAGGGAAGCCGGGGTCGCCGACGAGCGCCGGCGCCTCGCCGCCGAGATCCACGACACCATCGCTCAGGGTCTGACCGGCATCATCGCCCAGCTCCAGGTGGTCGCGGGCGCCTGCGACCTCACGGTGGCCCGCACCCATCTCGACCGGGCCGCCGCGCTCGCCCGGCACAGTCTCGGCGAGGCCCGCCGCTCCGTCCACAACCTCGCCCCCGTCGACCTGGAGCACGCCGGGCTGCCGGAGGCGCTGGAGAAGACGGTCGCCCAGTGGGGCGAACGCACCGGTGTGGGCGCCCGGTTCACGGTCACGGGTACCGCGGTGCCACTCCACGACGAGGTGTCCGCCACGCTGCTGCGGATCGCGCAGGAGGCGCTCTCCAACACCTCCCGTCACGCCTGCGCCACCCGCGTCGGAGTGACGCTCAGCTTCATGGGCGACGAGGTGAGCCTCGACATCCGCGACGACGGCCGCGGTTTCGATCCGCACCGGCTCCCGGAACGCACCGGCACCAGGGGTTACGGACTGGACGGCATGCGGGCCCGTGCCGAGCGCATCGCGGGGTCCCTCGTCCTGGAATCGGAGCCGGGACAGGGCACGGCGGTCTCGGCTCGCGTACCGTTGGTGGGCGATGACCGATGACGCGACCGTCTCCCTGCTGATCGTCGACGACCATCCCGTCGTTCGGGACGGGCTGCGCGGCATGTTCGAGAACGCCCCCGGGTTCCGCGTCCTGGGCGAGGCGTCGGGCGGTGTCGAGGCGGTGGCGCTGGCCGCCGGACTCGACCCGGACGTCATCCTGATGGATCTGCGGATGCCGGGCGGCGGCGGGGTGGAGGCCATAGCCACCCTCACCCGCTCGGGCGCCCGCGCGAAGATCCTGGTCCTGACGACGTACGACACCGACTCGGACACCCTGCCCGCCATCGAGGCGGGCGCGACGGGCTATCTGCTCAAGGACGCGCCGCGCGACGAACTCTTCACCGCGGTACGGGCCGCGGCCGAGGGCCGTACGGTGCTGTCCCCGGCGGTGGCCTCCCGACTGGTCTCGGCGGTGCGCGCCCCCGGGAACGAGCCGCTCTCCGTCCGCGAGCGCGAAGTGCTGGCCCTCGTGGCCAAGGGCACCTCCAACCGCGAGACAGCCCGGGTGCTGTTCATCAGCGAGGCCACCGTGAAGACCCATCTGACGCATCTCTACGCCAAACTGGGCGTCAAGGACCGGGCGGCGGCGGTGGCGGTCGCCTACGACCGCGGAATTCTGGGCTAGGGCCTGTCCTTCCGGTCCGCCCGGTGTCACGGGACGGCCTCACTCCGAGACCCGCAGCAGCAGCACCGCCCGTGCCGGCACCGTCACCGTCGTACCCGCCCGGTGCACCGTCGCCGGTGGCAGAGTCTGCTCCTCGCGGGAGGTGTCCACGACCAGTTCGTAGCCTTGCGCCCAGGGCGGTCCCGGCAGCACGAAGGCCGTCGGGCGGTCCCCGGCGTGCAGCACCGCGAGGAAGCTGTCGTCCACCACCGGGGCGCCCCGGGAGTCCCGGCCCGGGATGTCGCGGCCGGAGAGGTACATGCCCAGGGTGGCCGCGGGCGCGTACCAGTCGCGTTCGGTCATCTCCGCGCCGCGT
Source organism: Streptomyces sp. HUAS TT11 (assembly GCF_051553595.1). Lineage (NCBI taxonomy): Bacteria > Bacillati > Actinomycetota > Actinomycetes > Kitasatosporales > Streptomycetaceae > Streptomyces > Streptomyces sp. HUAS TT11. The sequence continues at coordinate 3,104,559 of NZ_CP196184.1, read as the reverse complement.
GCGGTGAACCACGCCAGGTCCCGCAGGCCGTCCGCCGAATGGGCCCGCCCGGAGAAGAAGGCACGGCGGCGCAGCACAGGATGGCGGTGGCGCAGCTCGATCAGACGCGAGGTGAGGTCGAACAGCGCCCGCCAGCCCGGGTCCTGAAGCAGGCTCCAGTCCACCCAGCCGATCTCGTTGTCCTGGCAGTAGGCGTTGTTGTTCCCGCGCTGGGTGCGGCCCATCTCGTCGCCTGCCACCAGCATGGGCACACCCGTCGACAGCAGCAGTGTGGTCAGCAGGTTCCGCAACTGCCGCCGCCGCAGGGCCCGTACCCGCTCGTCGTCGGTCTCGCCCTCCGCGCCGCAGTTCCAGGAGCGGTTGTCGTCGGAGCCGTCGCGGTTGCCCTCGCCGTTGGCCTCGTTGTGCTTGCGTTCGAACGACACCAGGTCGCGCAGGGTGAAACCGTCGTGCGCCGTCACGAAGTTGACCGACGCGTACGGCCGGCGGCCGCCCCAGGCGTACAGGTCGCTGGAGCCGGACAGGCGGTAGCCCAGGTCCCGTACGTCCGGCAGCGCACCCCGCCAGAAGTCCCGTACCGCATTGCGGTAGCGGTCGTTCCACTCCGTCCACAGGGGTGGAAACGCGCCGACCTGGTAGCCGCCCGACCCCACGTCCCACGGTTCCGCGATCAGTTTCACCCGGCGCAGCACCGGATCCTGGGCGATCACCGCCAGGAACGGGGAGAGCATGTCCACGTCGTGCATCGACCTGGCGAGCGCCGCGGCGAGGTCGAAGCGGAAGCCGTCCACGCCCATCTCGGTCACCCAGTAGCGCAGGGAGTCGGTGATCAGCCGCAGGACGTGCGGCTGCACCACGTGCAGCGTGTTGCCGCACCCCGTGTAGTCCGCGTACTGACGGGCGTCCGACTGAAGGCGGTAGTAGCCGCGGTTGTCGATGCCCTTGAGGGACAGCATCGGGCCGAGCTGGTCCGCCTCCGCCGTGTGGTTGTAGACGACGTCGAGGACCACCTCGATCCCCGCCGCGTGCAGTGCCCGCACCATCCGCTTGAACTCGCCGACCTGCTGGCCCGTCGTGCCGGAGGCCGCGTAGCCCGCGTGCGGGGCGAAGTAGCCGATCGAGTTGTATCCCCAGTAGTTCCTCAGGCCGCGCCGCAGCAGGTGATCCTCGTGCGCGAACTGGTGCACCGGCAGCAGCTCCACGGCGGTCACGCCCAGCTTCACCAGGTGCTCGACGGCGGCCGGGTGCGCCAGACCGGCGTAGGTGCCGCGCAGTTCCTCCGGGATGTCCGGGTGCAGCCGGGTGAAGCCGCGCACGTGCAGTTCGTAGATCACCGAGTCCGCCCACGGCGTTTTCGGACGGTGGTCGTCCGCCCAGTCGTCGTCATCGTGCACGACCACGCCCTTGGGCACATGGGGTGCGGAGTCGCGTTCGTCGCGCACGGTGTCCGCCACCCGCTGGTCGGGCCAGTCCCGCACGTGCCCGTACACCTCCGGCGGCAGGCCGAAGTCGCCGTCCACAGCGCGTGCATAGGGGTCGAGGAGGAGCTTGGCCGGGTTCCACCGCGCACCGGTCCAGGGGTCCCAACGGCCGTGCACCCGGTAGCCGTAGCGCTGGCCCGGCATCACACCCGGTACGAAGCCGTGCCAGATCTCATGGGTCAGCTCCGTGAGCCGCACCCGCGTCTCGCGGCTCTCGGCGCCCGCCTCGTCGAACAGGCACAGTTCGACCGCCTCGGCGCCGCCCGCCCACAGCGCGAAGTTGGTGCCCACGACCCCGTCCGGGCCCGCACGGAAGCGTGCCCCCAACGGCGTGGGCGCGCCCGGCCACACGGGCACGGGCAGCACCGGACGCCGACTGCCGTTCAGCACGGCGGCCGGGCGCACGGACCGCACCCCGTCCGCCCGCTCCCTCTGCACTGCCTCCCGCTCGGCTGCGCTCGACACCTGTAGGCCTCCCGCGGCTCGGTGGACGACGCGGAAAAGGGCGCACGGCGTCCCGCCCTTTCCTGGCTTGTCCGCCTTCGACGCGCCCCTGCGGCTCACGGGCGCGGCTCGTCGTCGCGTCGTCCTCCCCCCTGTTCTGCCCAGAGCTTGGCTCGCACTCACGTTTCCCCAGGAGGGGCTGGGTCGTTGGGATCGTCGTGATGCACGTACAGACGCGCGCGTGGCGCGCAGGGGCCGTCCTTGCCGCGGCACTGACCTGGGTGGCCGTCCTGGCCGGCTGCACTTCGAGCGGGGTCGGCGACGTGTTCGGCAGGCCTGCCGCGCCCGACGACGTCATCCGCGTCTCCCCCGACGACGGCAGCAAGGGCGTACACGCCGGGGGGCGGCTGCGGGTCCGGGTGCCGAGCGGCCGCCTCGAGTCGGTGACCGTCGTCAGGTCCCAGGACGGCCGGGAGTTCCCGGTGCTCGGGCGCCTCTCCGCCGACGAGACGGTCTGGAAGCCCGACGATCCCCGGTTGGTCCTCGCCGCCGAGTACACGATCGACGCGGTGGCCCTCGACGGTGACGGCCGACGGGTGGCCCGCCACGCCACCTTCACCACCTTCGTTCCCGACCGGCGCTTCGTCGGGTACCTCATGCCGGAGAACCGTACGACCGTGGGCACCGGAATGATCGTGTCCGTCCAGTTCAACCGGCAGATCGCGAATCGTGCCGCGGTCGAGCGGGCGATCCGCGTGACGGCCAGGCCGGCCGTCGAGATCCGCCCCCACTGGTTCGGCGACAAGCGCCTCGACTTCCGGCCCCGGCAGTACTGGAGGCCCGGCACCAAGGTGACCGTCGCGCTGCGGCTGCGTGATGTGGAGGGCGCGCCCGGGGTGTACGGACTGCAGTACAAGAACGTCTCGTTCACGGTCGGACGCAGTCAGGTCTCGCTCGTGGACGCGGCCGCGCACACCATGAAGGTGCGCCGTGACGGCAAGGTGGTCGCCACCGTGCCGATCACCGCGGGCGCCCCCAGGACCACCACGTACAACGGGAAGATGGTCGTCATGGAGATGCTCGCGGTCACCCGTATGAACAGCCGCACCGTCGGCTTCGGCGGCGAGTACGACATCCCCGACGTGCCGCACGCCATGCGCCTGACCGAGTCGGGCACCTTCGTCCACGGCAACTACTGGTCGCCCGACGCCCCCGGGCGCGTCAACGTCAGCCATGGGTGCGTCGGTCTGAAGGACGTCAAGGGCGGCGGGTCCGGCACCCCCGCGGGCTGGTTCTTCGACCGCAGCCTCGTCGGCGACGTGATCGAGGTCGTCCACAGCGACGACAAGAAGGTGGCACCCGACAACGGGCTGAGCGGCTGGAACATGAGCTGGGACGAGTGGAAGGCCGGCAGCGCGGTCTGGTAGTGCCGCGTGGGGGGCACACGGGGGTGCGCGGCCCTTGGACGCGATGCGCCTGCGCGCGGCGTTGCATTGGGACTGAACAGTGACAATCGCGGGGAGTCATCGGGGCAGGGGGTGTGATTAATTTGCGCAATGCGCGCGCGGGTCGCGCAGGAGTGCGGGCCTCAACAGGCCGTGCGAGGGGAGAAACAACGTGAACGGGCGACCGATATCGGGGGCGTCGGTTGGTGCGGGGAAGCGCGGACGGACGGGGGTCGTGGCGCTGATATGCGGTGCCCTCCTGCTCGCCGCCACCGCGTGCGGCGGAGGAGGGGGCTCGGACGCAGGAGCCGGGGACGCCAAGGCGGGGGACGCGACCAAGTCCGCCAGCAAGCAGTCCCAGGCGGTCGTCACCATAGCCCCGAAGAACGGGGCCAAGGCGGTGGACACCAGCGGTGCCCTCAAAGTGACGGCCGCCAAGGGCAAGTTGACCGAGGTCAAGGTGGAGGACGCCAAGGGCACGGAGGTCGCCGGGTCGATAACCGGGGAAGGCGCCACCTGGACGCCCGCCACACATCTCGCCGCCGCCACCACGTACAAGGTCCACGCGGTCGCCAAGGACTCCGCGGGTCTCACCTCCGCGGAGGAGTCCTCGTTCACCACGCTCACCCCGAAGAACACCTTCATCGGCAACTTCCGGCCTGAGGACGGTTCCACCGTCGGTGTGGGCATGCCGCTCTCGATCCGGTTCACCCGGGGCATCACCCACCCGGCCGACGTCGAGAAGGCCATCAGCATCAAGACCGAACCGGCCGTCGACGTCCGCGGCCACTGGTTCGGCAACGACCGCCTCGACTTCCGCCCCGAGAACTACTGGCAGGCCGGCACCAAGGTCACCGTCCGCCTGAACCTCGACGGCGTCGAGGGCCGCCCCGGGGTGTACGGCAAGCAGGCCAAGACCGTGAGCTTCACCATCGGCCGCAGCCAGGTCTCCACCGTCGACGCCAAGAGCCACACGATGGTCGTCAAGCGCGACGGCAAGGTCCTCAAGACCCTTCCGGTGACCACCGGCAAGCCGGGTTACGACACCTGGAACGGCCAGATGGTCATCAGCGAACGCCTGGTCGTGACCCGGATGAACGGCGAGACCGTCGGCTACGGCGGCGAGTACGACATCAAGGACGTGCCGCACGCGCAGCGCCTGACCGACTCCGGCACCTTCATCCACGGCAACTACTGGGGTGGCGGCGCCTTCGGCAACTACAACGCGAGCCACGGATGCGTGGGTCTGCGCGATGTGCGCGGCGGCTACGACAAGTCGGTACCGGCCTCCTGGTTCTACAACAACTCGATGATCGGTGACGTCGTCGTCGTGAAGAACTCCAACGACAGGACGGTCGCGCCCGACAACGGACTCAACGGCTGGAACATGCCCTGGGACGAATGGATCAAGTAGCTCCGATCCGGTGACCCGGGCCCGGTGTGCCGCTGTGAGCGAGCACACCGGGCCCGTCGCCGTTAATGGCCGTTAACCTTCCTGCATGACTGTGCATCTCGAAGTCGCCGAGGGCGTGGGCACCCTCCGTCTGGACCGCCCGCCCATGAACGCGCTGGACGTCGCCACCCAGGACCGGCTCAGGGAACTCGCCGAGGAGCTCACGCGCCGCGAGGACGTGCGCGCCGTGATCATCCATGGCGGGGAGAAGGTGTTCGCCGCGGGCGCGGACATCAAGGAGATGCAGGGCATGGACCATGCCGCGATGGTCCTGCGCTCCCGCGCCCTGCAGGAATCCTTCACCGCCATCGCCCGCATCCCCAAGCCGGTCGTCGCCGCCGTCACGGGCTACGCCCTCGGCGGGGGCTGCGAGTTGGCGCTGTGCGCGGACTACCGCATCGCCGCCGAGAACGCGAAGCTGGGGCAGCCCGAGATCCTGCTCGGCCTGATTCCCGGTGCCGGCGGCACCCAGCGTCTTGCGCGTCTGATCGGCCCCTCCAGGGCGAAGGACCTGATCTTCACGGGCCGTATGGTGAAGGCGGACGAGGCGCTGAGGCTCGGTCTGGTCGACCGGGTGGTGCCGGCCGAGGACGTGTACGCCGAGGCGCACGCCTGGGCGGCCAGACTGGCCCAGGGCCCGGCGATCGCGCTGCGCGCCGCAAAGGAGGCCGTCGACACGGGCCTGGAGACGGACATCGAGACGGGCCTTGCCGTGGAACGGACCTGGTTCGCGGGGCTGTTCGCGACCGAGGACCGTGAGCGGGGGATGCGCAGCTTCGTGGAAGAGGGGCCGGGCAAGGCGAAGTTCCTCTGATCGGGCCGTCACTGTCCGTGCACGGCGGGCGAGTTGACCATCAGAGATGAGAATCATTCAGTAAATCACCCCGAACCTCTTGCAGTTGACGCCGTGTCTCACCCGGGGTCCCTCGATGGGCGGTTTATCGCAGCCTTAAGGCAACCTTAAGTGCGCCTCGGTACGCACACCTGGCGATTGCCCCCGACTGGCCTGTTTCCGCAGGTCGGTCGGGGTGCGGGCGGCCCTGAATTGCATCTGGCATATGCCGGGTGAATGGTGTGGAATGTGTGTGTCCGGGGGTCGTTTTCCGTCGTAACACCTCCGGACGGCTCTCCCGGCGGCCATGATGAGTCCATGGCGGGGCTGGAGGGTATCGAACAGCCGCGGCGGCACGGGAGTGCAACCGCGGCACGCTGGTCGCCGGCGATCGAGGACGAACGGGCGCACAAGGCGCTGGAGTTGTTCGGGAACCCTACGGAGGCGGAGGTGCCGCTGCCGTCGCGGCCCGAATCCGCGGCCACCGCACGACGGCTCACCCAGGTCGTGATTCTGCGTCACTGGGGGCTCACTCCGAGGATGACCGAGGACGCGGTCCTGCTCGTCTCCGAACTCGTCGGCAACGCGGTGCGGCACACCGGGGCGCGTGTCTTCGGGTTACGCATGCGGCGGCGCCGGGGCTGGATCCGGGTCGAGGTCCGTGATCCCTCCCGTGGGCTGCCCTGTCTGATGCCGGTTCAGGAACTGGACGTGAGCGGCAGGGGCCTTTTCCTCGTCGACAAGCTCTCCGACCGCTGGGGCGTCGACCTGCTGCCGCGCGGCAAGACGACCTGGTTCGAGATGCGGGTCGCCGACCGCTGATCCCCTGCGGCACCCGCCGTCCGCGGAGCGGGCCGAGCGACCCGCCCCCGCACTCGTCGGGCCAATCGCCGCTTTTGCGACCTTCGCGCCCTTAAATGGGAAGAGTGACCACGCCCGTCCCTCCCACATCGCCGGACCCCGACACGGGCCCCGAGCGTACGGTGCCCGACCGCCGCACGGCGCTGCGCGCGGGCGCGGGAGTCGCCGCCGGTGCGTTCGCCGCCGCCTGCGCCCCCGGTGGCGGCGTGGTGCACCGGCCCCTGCCCTCCCGCGCCGCCGGCACCTCGCGTACCTCGTCCGCGGCTCCGACGCCCCGCTCCTATCCGCACCAGCCGGACCAGATCACCCACGGCCCACGGGACCACCCCCGGGTTGCGCTCACCTTCCACGGCCAGGGCGACCCCGGCTTCACCCGGTCGATCCTCGACACGGCGGAAAAGGCCGGGGCGAAGATCACCGTGCTCGCGGTCGGAACCTGGCTCGACGCCTATCCGGACGTCGCCCGGCGCATCGTCGACGGCGGTCACGACCTCGGCAACCACACACTGCACCACGGCGGTATCAACACGATGTCCGAGTCGGACGCCACCGCCGAGATCCAGGGCTGCGCCGACCGACTGCGGCGGCTCACCGGATCCATCGGCACCTGGTTCCGCCCGTCCCGCGCGCCCCGGGCGACCGACGCCGTCGTGCGTCTTGCCCGCCGCGTCGGCTACCCGCACGTCCTGTCGTACGACGTCGACTCCCTCGACTACACCTCGCCGGGCGCCTCCGCCGTCACCCGCAAGGTCGTCGACGAGGTCCGCAACGGGTCCGTGGTGAGCCTGCACCTCGGCTACCCGGACACGGTCACCGCCTTCCCCGTCCTTCTGCACGAACTCGACCACCGCGGCATCTCCGCGGTGACCGCCACGGAGCTGCTGAGCTGATGCACACCACGACCGCCATGCGTGTACTGATCGCCGGCACCGCACTCACCGCGCTGGCCGGCTGCGGCATCGGCTCGTCCCACAAGGACGAGACCCGTCCCTCCGGCAGTGCCGTCGCGCCCACCCAGCAGCAGCGGACCGTCCGGACCCTGCCGGGCATGCCCCCGGTGCTCGATCCGAAGGACCTCTACGCCGCGGACCGTCCCCACCGGCTCTCCGAGGTGGTCAAGGACTTCCCGGCCCGCGTCTACGTCCCCAACACCAACTCCAACACGGTGTCCGTCATCGACCCCGGGACGTACAAGGTCATCGAGACGATCCGGGTCGGCCGCCAGCCCCAGCACGTCGTGCCGTCCTGGGACCTGAAGACACTCTGGGTCAACAACGACCTCGGCAACTCCCTCACGCCCATCGACCCGAGGACCGGAAAGGCGGGCGCCCCGGTCGACGTCCACGACCCCTACAACCTGTACTTCACGCCGAACGGCAAGTACGCGGTGGTGATGGCGTCCAAGGACCGCAGGCTGGTCTTCCGCGACGCACACACCATGAAGGTGGCGAAGTCCCTGCCGGTCGACTGCCTGGGCGTCAACCACGCCGACTTCTCCATCGACGGCCGCTACTTCATCGTCTCCTGCGAGTTCAGCGGCGAACTCCTCAAGGTCGACACCGAGAAGATGGAGGTGATCGGCCGGCAGAAGCTGCCGTTCCGCGGGGCCATGCCGCAGGACGTGAAGATCTCGCCGGACGGCACGACGTTCTACATCGCCGACATGGAGGCCGACGGGCTGTGGATCCTCGACGGCGACCGCTTCGGCCAGCCCTCCTTCCTGCGCACCGGCAAGGGTGCGCACGGCCTCTACGTGAGCCGGGACTCCCGCGAGATGTACATCTCCAACCGCGGCGAGGGCACCGTCTCCGTGTTCGACTTCGCGACGCACCGGCTGGTCAAGAAATGGCGTCTGCCCCAGGGCGGCAGCCCCGACATGGGCGGTGTCTCGACGGACGGCACGGTGCTGTGGCTCTCCGGGCGCTACAACTCCGAGGTGTACGCGATCGACACCCGGACCGGGCGTCAACTGGCCCGCATCAAGGTGGGCAGCGGTCCGCACGGCCTCGCCGTGTACCCGCAGCCCGGCCGTTACTCGCTGGGACACACGGGTGTCTTCCGATGACACACGGCCCGTCGTGGCGTCGGCCCGGTACACGTCAGGGCGCGAGGAAGAGCGCCTCCGACGCCACCGGGCGGTATCCGGCCGCCTGGAACGCGCGCAGACTGCGGGCGTTGCCCGCCGACACCTGGGCCCACACCGGTTCGCCCCCGCTCAACCGCCGCGCCGCCGAGACCAGCGCACGTCCCAGCCCCCGCTGCCGTGCCTCCGGGGCCACCTCGACGGCGACCTCCAGGCGTCCGGCCACCCCGCGCCCGAGGACGAGCAGACCGCCTTGTGCGGTCCACACCCGCACGTCGTCCCGGCGCCTGCGCGAGGCGACCACCCGGGGATGACCCGGGTCGTCGATCCGCCGCAGCGGCAACGGCGGTTCACCTGCCTGTGCGGAACCGACCACGAGCACGTCGATCGTGTCGGTCGTGCGCCCGGTGCGTGCCATGAAGGCGGCGAGGAATCGGGCGTTCATCGTCGCGGCCAGCGCGTCGCACTCGATGCCCCGCAGTGTTCCGAGCACCCAGTCCGGATCCTCGTCCGTGAACACGACGGAGTGCGCGGTGAAGGCGATGATCCCCGCGTCACGCGGGGAGTGCTGGCGCACGACCGTGGTGCCGCCGTCCGCCGGAGGGAAGACGTCCCGCGCGGCGGCGTCCAGAATGTCCCGCAGGCCGTCGGCCATGAGTGCGTCTCCTCGGCTTGAGTCTCCACCCACTGGAAGGCCCACACTCGCAGACATGATCGAGAACGGCACCGGCCTTTTCACCATCGGCGAACTGGCCAGGGCTACCGGACTGACCGTCCGCACCATCCGCTACTGGTCGGACGAGGGCGCCCTGCCCCCGGTGGCCCGCTCCTCGGGCGGCTACCGGTTGTACGACGCCGCATCCGTGGCCCGCCTCGAGCTGATCCGCACCCTGCGCGAACTGGGTCTCGGCCTGGAGGACGTGCGCAGGGTGCTGGGCGGCGAGGCGACGGTCGCCGAGGTGGCGGCCGCGCACGTGGCGGCCCTGGACGCGCAGATCGGCGCTCTGAAGGTGACCCGGGCGGTGCTGTCGACCGTGGCGCGACGTGGCTCGAGTGCGGAGGAGATGACCCTGATGAACAAACTGGCGAGGCTGTCGGCGGCCGAGCGGAAACGGATCATGGAGGAGTTCGTGGAGGAGCTGCTCCACGGGCTCGACACCGTGGACCCGGCGATCCGGGAGCGGATGCGGCGTTCCGCGGCGGACCTGCCGGAGGACCCGACACCCGAGCAGGTCGACGCCTGGGTGGAACTCGCCGAGATGCTCCAGGACCCGGAGTTCCGGGCCACGATGCGGAAGGCCACCGAGTTCAACGCCGCGGACCGGGGACCCGACGTTCCCGCCGGGGCATCCCTGTGGTTCGTCAAGCGCCTGGTGGAGTTGGTGGGGGCGGCACGGGAGCGCGGGATCGCCCCGGAGGCCCCGGAAGCCGGTCCGGTGCTGCACGACCTGCTCGGGGACGCCGACCTGGCCGCCGTACAGGACCGCATGGAGACGGCCTTCGACGGACGGGTCGCCCGCTACCGGGAACTGCTGTGCGTCGTCAACGGGCAGCCGGCACCGCAGCACAGGGAGGAGTTCGCCTGGGTGGTCGCCGTACTGAGGGCGCGGACGGGCCGTTAATCTGACCTCGTCAGCAGGACGGCCGTACGACGTGACGGCAGAGGCACCATGAAGGGGCGGATCGGTGGCGGACATCGAGGAAGCACGCAAGCAGTTCGAGCGGATCGATGCGGACGGTGACGGATTCATCACCGCCGCCGAGTTCAAGTCAGCCCTGGCCCAGGGGGGCGACTGGAACGTCACCGACACGGTGGCGGAGGCGGTCATCAGGACCCGCGACCTCAACGGCGACAAGGTCCTGTCGTTCGACGAGTTCTGGACCTACCTGAGCAACTGAACCGATGACGAGGGGGGTGTCCTTGACCCGGCCGGGTCAAGGACACCCCCCTCGTCGTACCCGCCCTTGGAGCCGCGCCGCACCCGGCCTCGCCCGAACGGGGTCACCCCGACGGCGTACGTCCGGAATAGTCCGACGGAACCGGAGGTTGGTGCTCCCCACAACGCTGTGCAAGGACACCGACCCCCCGGAAGGGCGAGGCGAGTCATGAAGATCGGCATCATCGGCGCGGGCAACATCGGCGGCAATCTCACCCGGCGGCTCACCGCCCTCGGGCACGACGTCTCCGTGGCCAACTCCCGTGGCCCGCACACCCTCACCGCACTGGCCGAGGAGACGGGTGCGACCCCCGTCACCGTCGCGGAGGCGGCCCGCGACGCCGAGGTGGTCGTGATCACGGTCCCGGTGAAGGCGGTCCCGAACCTGCCGTCCGGGCTGCTGGACGGGGCGGCGCCGGGGGTTGCCGTGATCGACACCGGCAACTACTACCCCCGGGAGCGGGACGGCAGGATCGCGGGCATCGAGGACGACGGCCTCACCGAGAGCCGCTGGACCGAACGGCAGATCGGCCACCCGGTCGTCAAGGCCTTCAACGGCACCTTCGCCCAGGACATCCTGGAGCGCCCGCGCCCGGCCGGCGACCCCGACCGCATGGCGCTGCCGGTCGCGGGCGACGACGAGGCGGCCAAGCACCGGGTGCGGGACCTCATCGACGCCCTCGGCTTCGACACGGTCGACGCGGGCGGCATCGACGACTCCTGGCGCCAGCAGCCCAACACCCCGGTCTACGGGCTGCGGGCGGGCACCGGAGCCGTCACCGAGGCGCTGGCCGAGGCCTCGCCCGAGCGCACGCCGGAGTTCCGCGGCTAGGGCCACCCCTGGGGCACGTGGACCCGGTCGGCGGCCGTTCCTCACCGGGCCCCGCGCGGCGCGCGGTCACCCTCCGGCCGCCCACGTGCCCAGGGCGGCTCTGCTCGTGAAGTCGGCGACGTCCCGGTCCAGGGGGTCGGAGGTGTACTGGTGGAAGAGCCACTTCGCCTTGATGCGGGGCTTGCCCGCCGTCACGTAGTCGGCGATCCACAGACCGTCGCCGGCGTACGAGGTGGTGTCGATGTTCAGCCAGAAGTTGCGGCTCGCATAGAGCAGAACCCGGTTGTGCGGCCGGAGTTGTTTGATCCTGCGGATGAACTGGTCCTTCTCGGCGTTGCTCGCGTGCGTGCCGTCGCCGGTCGTCTCCCAGTCAACGGCCAGCAGATCGCCGGCCCTCTCCGGGGCGTTGCCGACGAAGTAGTCCGCCTGCGCGGAGATGTTGCCGGGCCACAGGAAGTGGTAGAAGCCGACCACGCAGCCGGCGTCCCGTGCGGTCTTCGTCTGTGCGGTGAGTCTGGGATTCACATAGGAACGCCCCTCCGTCGCCTTGATGAAGACGAAGGAGAGGCCGTCCGTGTCGTACGAGGACGATTGGTAGGCGCTGATGTCGATGCCTCGCAGCATGGGGGCTCCCTGAAGTGTGCCGGTGGGGGACAGGGATGGTTGCCTTGTCACCATGACACGGGTGATATGCCCCAAAAGCTGGATGTTCAGCCCTGGTTGACGGCCTGACTGCGGGCGGATCGGGCCGAGGCCGCGGTCGGTGCCTTCGGGTCCCGCGGCCGCCCTCGCCTTCGCACTCGCCAACTTCGCTCAGGCGAGAGCGAGTTGGCGGAAGCCGGGTCGGCCGGCGCCCGTCAGCACTCGATGATGTTCACGGCGAGACCGCCGCGCGCCGTCTCCTTGTACTTCACGCTCATGTCGGCACCGGTCTCCTTCATGGTCTTGATGACCTTGTCGAGGGAGACCTTGTGGCTGCCGTCGCCGCGCATCGCCATGCGGGCCGCCGTGACGGCCTTGACCGCCGCCATGCCGTTGCGCTCGATGCACGGGATCTGCACCAGACCGCCGACCGGGTCGCAGGTCAGGCCGAGGTTGTGCTCCATGCCGATCTCGGCCGCGTTCTCGACCTGCTCCGGCGTGCCGCCCAGCACCTCCGCGAGCGCGCCCGCCGCCATCGAGCAGGCCGAGCCGACCTCGCCCTGGCAGCCGACCTCCGCACCGGAGATGGACGCGTTCTCCTTGAAGAGCATGCCGATCGCGCCGGCGGCGAGCAGGAAGCGCACGACCCCCTCCTCGTCGGCACCGGGCACGAAGTTGATGTAGTAGTGCAGTACGGCGGGGATGATGCCCGCGGCGCCGTTCGTCGGGGCCGTGACCACACGGCCGCCCGCCGCGTTCTCCTCGTTCACGGCCATCGCGTAGAGCGTGATCCACTCCATGGCGCGGGAGAGCGGGTCGCCCTCGGCGCGCAGCTGGCGGGCGGTGACGGCCGCACGCCGACGCACCCGCAGGCCGCCCGGCAGGATGCCCTCACGCGACATGCCGCGCGCCACGCACGCCTGCATCACCCGCCAGATCTCCAGCAGGCCCTCGTGGATCTCCTCCTCCGTGCGCCAGGCCCGCTCGTTCTCCAGCATCAGCGACGAGATCGACAGGCCCGTCTCCTTCGTCAGGCGCAGCAGCTCGTCGCCCGTGCGGAAGGGGTATTTGAGCACCGTGTCGTCCAGCTTGATGCGGTCCGCGCCCACCGCGTCCTCGTCGACGACGAAGCCGCCGCCCACGGAGTAGTACGTCTTCGACAGCAGCTCGTCGCCGGAGGCGTCGAACGCCCACAGCGTCATGCCGTTCGCGTGGTAGGGGAGCGTCTCGCGCCGGTGCAGGACCAGGTCGTCGTCGAAGGAGAAGGCGATCTCGTGCTCGCCGAGCAGCCGGATCCGGCCGGTGGTCCTGATGTCCTCCACCCGCTGGTCGGCGGTCTCCACATCCACCGTGCGCGGCGAGTCGCCCTCCAGGCCGAGCAGCACCGCCTTGGGCGTGCCGTGGCCGTGGCCGGTGGCGCCGAGCGAGCCGTACAGCTCCGCCCGTATGGACCCGGCCGAGTCCAGCAGGCCCTCGTTGCGCAGCCGCAGGGCGAACATGCGCGCAGCGCGCATGGGGCCGACCGTGTGGGAGCTGGACGGGCCGATACCGATCGAGAACAGGTCGAAGACCGAGATGGCCACGGTGACTCCTCAGGTGCAGGGGGTGGTGCTGGGGGCGGGGCACCGCGCACGAGCATGTGCTTCCAGTGTGCGCGATGCCCCGGGGTGTCTTACTTCCGCAGGCCCGGGTACAGCGGGTGCTTGCCGGCCAGGGCCGTGACCCGGGCCTTCAGCGCCTGCGCGTCGTAGGACGGCTTGAGCGTCTCCGCGATGACGTCGGCGACCTCGGCGAAGTCCGCGGCCGTGAAGCCGCGGGTCGCCAGGGCGGGCGTGCCGATGCGCAGGCCCGAGGTGACCATCGGCGGGCGCGGGTCGTTCGGGATCGCGTTGCGGTTGACCGTGATGCCGACCTCGTGCAGCCGGTCCTCGGCCTGCTGTCCGTCGAGCTCGGAGTCGCGCAGGTCGACGAGGACGAGGTGCACATCGGTGCCCCCGGACAGCACGTCCACACCCACGGCCCTGACGTCGTCCTTCACCAGACGCTCGGCGAGGATCCGGGCGCCCTCCAGGGTCCGCCGCTGCCGCTCCCTGAACTCCTCGGTGCCGGCGATCTTGAAGGCGACCGCCTTGGCGGCGATCACGTGTTCCAGCGGTCCGCCCTGCTGACCGGGGAAGACCGCGGAGTTGATCTTCTTGGCCAGCTCGGCGGTGGACAGGATCACACCACCGCGAGGGCCGCCCAGCGTCTTGTGGGTCGTGGTGGTGACCACATGGGCGTGCGGCACCGGGTTCGGGTGCAGGCCCGCCGCGACGAGACCGGCGAAGTGCGCCATGTCGACCATGAGGTACGCGCCGACCTTGTCCGCGATCCGGCGGAAGGCGGCGAAGTCCAGCTGCCGCGGATAGGCGGACCAGCCGGCCACGATCAGCTTCGGCCGGTTCTCCTTGGCCAGGCGCTCGACCTCGTCCATGTCGACGACACCGCCGTCGCCGACGTGGTAGGCGACCACGTTGTAGAGCTTGCCGGAGAAGTTGATCTTCATTCCGTGGGTCAGGTGCCCGCCGTGCGCGAGGTTGAGACCCATGATCGTGTCGCCGGGCTGCAGCAGAGCGAACATCGCGGCCGCGTTCGCCTGCGCGCCGGAGTGCGGCTGCACATTGGCGTGCTCGGCGCCGAAGAGTTCCTTGATGCGGTCGATGGCGATCTGCTCGACCACGTCGACGTGCTCGCAGCCGCCGTAGTAGCGGCGGCCGGGGTAGCCCTCGGCGTACTTGTTGGTGAGGACCGAGCCCTGCGCCTCCATGACCGCGACCGGGGCGAAGTTCTCCGAGGCGATCATCTCGAGGGTGGACTGCTGGCGGTCCAGCTCGGCGTCGACGGCCGCGGCGACGTCCGGGTCGAGCTCGTGCAGGGGTGTGTTCAGAAGCGACATGTGGTGCTGTGACTCCTCAGCCGGCGATGTGAGCGTCGTACTCGTCGGCGGTGAGCAGGTCGGCGGGCTCCTCCGTGACGCGCACCTTGAACAGCCAGCCGCCCGCGAAGGGGGCGGAGTTCACCAGCGACGGGTCGTCGACCACGTCCTCGTTGACCGCCGTGACCTCGCCGCCGACCGGTGAGTAGAGGTCGCTCACCGACTTGGTCGACTCCAGCTCGCCGCAGGTTTCGCCCGCGGCCACCGTGTCACCGACCTCCGGGAGCTGGACGAACACGACATCGCCGAGGGCGTTGGCCGCGTGCTCGGTGATACCGACCGTCGCGACGCCGTCCTCGGCGGCCGACAGCCACTCGTGCTCCTTGCTGTAACGCAGCTGCTGGGGGTTGCTCATGGCCTGAATTCTCCTGTAAGTGGGAGGAGTGTGGTGATGGGGGACTGATGGAGACGCTCGTGAGCAGGGGACGGACGCGATCGCGGTCCCGTCCGCCCTGGCCCAGTCTCTACTTCTGGCGCTTGTAGAACGGCAGCGCCACGACCTCGTACGGCTCGTGGCTGCCCCGGATGTCCACCCCGACCCCGGGGGCGCCCGGCGCGCAGTGCGCGGCGTCGACGTACGCCATCGCGATCGGCTTGCCCAGCGTGGGGGAGGGCGCGCCCGAGGTGACCTCGCCGATCACCTCGCCGCCCGATACGACCGTGTAACCCGCGCGCGGGACGCGACGGCCCTCGGCGACCAGGCCGACCAGGACGCGCGGCGGGTTCTGCTCGGCGCGCTCGGCGGCCCGGAGCAGGGCCTCGCGCCCCACGAAGTCGCCCGCCTTGTCGAACTTCACGACCCGGCCCAGTCCGGCGTCGAACGGGGTCAGGGCCGTGGTGAGCTCGTGGCCGTACAGCGGCATGCCCGCCTCGAGGCGCAGCGTGTCCCGGCAGGAGAGGCCGCAGGGGATGAGGCCCACCGGCGAGCCCGCCTCCGTCAGCGCGAGCCACAGCTTCTCGGCGTGCTCCGGAGCGACGAACAGCTCGAAGCCGTCCTCCCCGGTGTAGCCGGTGCGGGCGATGAGCGCCGGGACGCCGGCGACCGTGCCGGGCAGCCCCGCGTAGTACTTCAGTCCGTCGAGGTCGGCGTCGGTCAGCGACTTCAGGATGCCGGGGGACTCGGGGCCCTGTACGGCGATCAGCGCGTAGGCGTCCCGGTCGTCGCGCACCTCGGCCTCGAATCCGGCGGCCCGTTCCGTGAGCGCGTCCAGCACGATCCGGGCGTTGGAGGCGTTGGCGACGACCATGTACTCCTGCTCGCCGAGCCGGTACACGATCAGGTCGTCCAGGATGCCGCCGTCCTCCTGGCAGATCATGGTGTAGCGGGCGCGGCCGACCCCGACGGAGGAGATGTTGCCGACCAGGGCGTGATCGAGGAGCTGGTTCGCCTGGGGCCCGGTGACGGTGATCTCACCCATGTGCGAGAGGTCGAACAGACCTGCCTTCGTACGCACGGCCAGGTGCTCGTCACGCTCGGAGCGGTACCGCAGGGGCATGTCCCAGCCGGCGAAGTCGGTCATCGTCGCGCCCAGCGAACGATGCAGGGCATCGAGCGCGGTACGGCGCAGGGGGCTGTTGCTGCTCATCGGTTGTGCTCCCGGGGCGATGGGTCCCTCGCACGGGCGAGCCGGGCGCAGGGGAGGGCGAGGTCGTTCCTCCCCATCTGTCATCGGAACCTGAGAGGTTCGCCATGACTCCCGAGACGGGTCGTCAGGGCTTGCACCTTGGGTGGAGCCACCGGAGGCGGCTCGCTTTCCAGATGTGCCTCGCCCGCGCGGTATCGGGGGCCTGAGAGATTCAAGGGAGGGACTTGCTCCTTCGGCGTCCGGCACACAGACGTGTGCCAGGAACTCTCCCGCGCGGATTCAAGCGGCCGGTATGCAGTTGGCGCGCACATCATTGCACGCCTCGCCGCGTGGTGGCAGGGCGGCATCTGTGACCGGCTTGTGGCGGCACCAGCATGAAAACGAGAGACCAGCGCATTACCTTCTCTTTACACTCGACGGGCAGGCAACTTCCTGACCCATGGGGAGGGCGATGACGGTGAACAGGACGACGGTGTACGCCACGACCTCGGGCCTCGCGGTGTCCGGGCAGCCCGGTGCCCCGGCGCGGGGTGCCTGCGGAGAGCTGCGCAAGGGCGTGGTCCGCGATCTGCGCGACCGTGCGGGCCGCAGCCCGCACGGGCTCACCTTCCCCGCGGGCGACATCGTCGTCGTCACGGGTCTGCCCGGCAGCGGCAAGTCCACGCTGATGCGGCGCGCCGTGCGAGGTGTCCGGGTCGACTCCCAGGACACCAGGGACCGCTGGGACACCCGTCTGGCCCGCTTCCTTCCCTACGCGGTCTACCGCCCCCTCGTCCGTCTGGCGCACTACGTGGGTCTGCACCGCGCCCTGCGCTCGGGTACCGGGGTCGTCGTGCACGACTGCGGCACCCAGCCCTGGGTCCGCGGCTGGCTGGCCCGCTCGGCACGGCGCCGCGGCGGCACGCTCCGGCTTCTTGTGCTCGACGTCTCCACGGACACGGCCCTGGACGGACAGCAGGCGCGCGGCCGCGGCGTCTCGCGGTACGCGTTCCTCAGGCACCGCAGGGTCACCCGCCGTCTGCTGCGCTCCGTCGAGCAGGGCCGGCTGCCCGAGGGCTGCGGCTCGGCGGTGCTGCTCGACCGGGACGCGGCGGACGTCCTGCGCCGGATCGACTTCGCGACCGAATGACCGTCCGCGCGCACCCGCTAGCCTTTTGTGCCACAGCAGTGGTTCTGAGCAGGCGGTAAGCAGATGGATCTTCCGGCGGACCTTCCCGCGGACTTCCCCCCACAGGCACAGCCCCATCCGCACGGCGGATGGCCCGGCAACGAACTGGAGGAGGTGCTCTCCGCCTCCCTCGGCGTGCCCGGGGCGGGCGGCCGGATCATCGAGGTACTCGGTCGCAGCTTCCTCTGGGTGCCGCTGCCCGGTGACGGCGGCCCGCACAGCGGCCCGCTGGACCTGCCCACGCTGGAGATCGAGGGACAGGTGTTCGTCCCGGTGTTCAGCTCGGAGGAGCAGTTCCGCCAGGTCGTCGGCAACCACATGTCGTTCACGATCGCCCCCGCCGTCGAGTTCGCCCGCGGGCTGCCCGCGCAGGTCGGGATCGCGGTCAACCCGGGCGGGGTGGTCGGTGTGCCGGTGCCGCCGGACGCGGTGGCCGAGTTGTGCCGTGCCGGGACGACCGCGCTGGACGGCCTCGTGAGCGGCGGCCGGGTCCGTCTCTTCGAACCGGACTGGCAGGAGGAACCGGTCGACTTCCTGGCCGCCGCCTCCGCCGAGTTCGCCGCGACCGGGGTGGTGATGAGCGCGCGCCGCTGCCTGGCCGCCATCGAGACCACCGACCCGGTGATGTTCATAGGCGTCGAGCTCGTCGCCTCGGGACCGGACGCGCGGACCCCCGCGCTGGACGCGCTCGGCCGGGCGCTCGGCCGGGTTCCGGTGAGGACACCCGTGAACATGGTGTTCCTGGACGTGGCGCAGGACCCGGTGGGGGACTGGATGCGCGAGCGGGTGCGCCCCTTCTACCAGTACGGTTACTGAATCGTCGGCGAGCGCGGCGCCCGACGCCCGGACGATGTGGGGCGGCGCTCGTCAAGTTGCTGTCAAGATGGCGCCTTAACCTGGTTTCATGGCCGGAGCGGGGGAAGCTCGCGACCGGCCGGGGGCCGGCCCGCGGCGATCCACATGGGGGTGCGGTGTCCCCGGGCAAGGAAGAATGGCTCGGTCGGGGCGGTGCGGCTCGGTTCGCGCCGACGCTCCGGAGCCATCCTTCGGGGTTGTCAGGTTCGTGGTGAAGGGGCGGTAGAGGGTGAGCGCGTCGGGCACGGCCGCGGCCGGGCAGGTCGAGCACATGCTGCGCCAGGTGACGCCCGGGCGTTACGACGCCTACGAGGCGCTTCTTCGCGCGCTCGCGAACCCGTCGTCCGGCCAGGTCTGGATGCTGCTCTGGCACGGCCAGGCCGGTTCCCCCGACGCCCAGTACGGGAACATGGAGGTGGGCGGCCACGGCTACGCGCCCTGTGTCACCTCCGCCCAGGAGCTCTCGGCCAGCGGCTGGAACCGCTCGTACGAAGTGGTCGACGGCCTCGACGTGGCCCGCACCCTCTACCCGGACCACTACGGGCTGTGGCTCAACCCGCACGCACCGGGCGGCGGTGTCGGCATCCCCTGGCCGGATCTGCGACGGATCGCCACCGGTCTCGAGCGCCAGCCCGCCGGACCGCTGCGGCTGTCCGAACCGGCCATCGAGATCCCGCAGTTCTACGCCCTCCTCGCGCAGAACGCGCACCGCACTCCCGCGCTCCGCTCGCTGCGCCGGGCCTGGGTGCAGCCCGCCCTCGGCGCGCCGTACCTGGCGATCGGCCTGGATGTGTACGACACCTCGCCGCCCGCCGTCGACTCGGTACGCGCGATGATGCAGCAGTCGATCGGCGCCGTGCCCGACGGCCTGCCCGTCTCGACCGTCGTGATGTCCGACGACTACGACCCCGTCGTGCTGTGGTTGCGCGCCGGCGCCCGCCCGTTCTACGACCGTGAGGCCCATGCGGCCCCGGTCCAGGCTCCCGCGGCCGGAGGCTACGGGTATCCGCCGGTCGGCGGGGGCTACTGACCTCCCTCTTCCTTTCCCTCTCCTTCCCCGCCGCACCGCTCGCCGCGCCGGCCGCTGCCGTCGACGTGTCTGCCGCAGCGGCGCGGCGTTCGGCGCGGCAGCAGCCAGGGCCGAGGATGCGCGTCTGCCGCGCGGGGCAGCTCCCCTCGCCGCGCACGCGGCTCGGCGCGTTCAACAGTGCTGCGCTGCGGGCGAGTTGCCCATCAGGATGCCCTTGCGCGATGACCACTGGCGGCGGTGCCGCCGTACGCCGTCCACCCCGGTCGACGATGCGTGCCGGGCTCGACGGCCCGCGGAAGGCCGCCTGGCGGACGAACTCGTGATCATGGTCCCGAAGCGCGGTGACGGCGGCGCAGCCCCGTACAGGACCGTCAACGGTGTCCGCCTGCGCCGCCCGTCCTCCGTGAAGGCACTCGGTGCCAGGGGACCCGCGACCCCCTCACAACAGGCGAATCGTTCCCGGTGCGGATTCTCCCCAACAGACAGGGTCTGTTCCGCAGGTACGGCGTCATACTGACCGGGTGTCAGCTCGTCTCCGGCCGGCGGGACGGGCCCGGACGACGCATGTCGTCGAGCACGACCCGGGGTGAGGCGCCCGCTCCGGCGTCGTGGCCGTGAAGACCTGCCCGGCACCCGGCAGCGGCCGCCGTCCGAGGGCCCGTGGCGATCGCGCGCCGGATCGCAAAGCTTCGCTGGCAGGAAAGCGAGGTGGCTCCGGAATTTCGGTGCATGATGCATCGGAGTGCCCCGCAACGGGGGAAAACCCCTGCCGGCGCACTCCCGGCCTCCTGGCCTGCAAGTGCTGCAACCGCGAGGTGCGAACGGTGCGGGAGTGTCGGATGTTTCGCGGGCGAGGTTTCGGCGGCCCCTCGTCCGGTAGGCGCTCCTCGTTGTCCGGATAACAGAATCCCCCAGTCGTCATCACGGTTGCGCATACTTTCTCCATCAGACCTGGCGCGTGATCGTGAACGCGTTGAAGACTCGCCTCTCAGACGCGAGGCCATCGATCCTGCGATCGAACCAATCACTGGATCAGTTGGACAGTTGAGCCGCCACCATCGTGCGGCCGCCGCGGAGCACGTAAGCGAATCAAGCCGCCCACAGCGGCGGACAAAGGCCGGTGACCACCGGCCAGAGGGGTCAGGTCATTGTGACCGCACCGATCGAGACCACCGGCGCGGAGGCCGGAGCGCCGCCCGAATCTGTGCTCGCCGGGGCCAAGAAGAGCCAGATCGAGGGGCGTTCCCTCAGCCAGATCGCCTGGACCCGGTTCAAGCGGGACAAGGTGGCGGTGGCAGGTGGCATCGTCGTCATCCTGCTGGTGCTGATGGCGGTGCTCGCCAAGCCGATCGAGTGGATCTTCGGGCTCGACCCCGACAAGTTCCACCAGGACCTCATCGACCCTGCGCTGCTGGCGCCGAAGGGCGCCTGGGGCGGCATGAGTTGGGCCCACCCGCTGGGCGTGGACCCGCAGTACGGCCGCGACATGCTCGCCCGCATCATCGACGGTTCCTGGGTCTCGCTCCTGGTCGCGGGCGGTGCCACGCTCCTTTCGGTGGTCATCGGTACCGTGCTGGGCGTCGTCGCCGGCTACTACGGCGGCTGGATCGACAGCATCATCAGCCGGCTCATGGACACCTTCCTGGCGTTCCCGCTGCTGCTCTTCGCCATCGCCATCTCTGCCTCGGTGCAGGACGGCTTCTTCGGCCTGAACGGCCTGTCGCTGCGCATCTGCGTGCTGATCTTCGTGATCGGCTTCTTCAGCTGGCCCTACATCGGTCGTATCGTGCGCGCCCAGACGATGACGCTGCGGCGCAGGGAGTTCGTGGAGGCCGCCCACAGCCTGGGTGCCCGCGGCCCGTACATCCTGTTCCGGGAGCTGCTCCCCAACCTCGTCGCACCGATCCTCGTCTACTCGACGCTGATCATTCCGACGAACATTCTCTTCGAGGCCGCGCTGAGCTTCCTCGGAGTCGGTATCGCTCCGCCGCAGGCCTCCTGGGGCGGCATGCTCAGCAACGCCGTGGATCTCTACACCGCAGATCCGCAGTACATGTTCGTGCCCGGTATGGCGATCTTCATCACCGTCCTGGCATTCAACCTGCTGGGTGACGGGCTGCGTGATGCGCTCGATCCTCGCAGCAAGTGATCCATCGATAGAGGGGGCTTTCCTCACGTGAAGACGAGAAGGGTAACCGCCGCCGTGGCGACGGTCATCGCGCTCTCGCTGGGCGCTGCCGCGTGCGGCGGCGGCGGAGGCGGCAACAACAGCAGCAACGGCGGTAACGCCAAGAAGGACGCGGCGCTGGACTCCATCGTCAACGCGTCGAGCAAGAAGGGGGGGACGGTCAACCTCGAGGACTCGGACGTGCCGGACTCCCTGGACCCGGGCAACACGTACTACGGCTTCGTGCAGAACTTCTCGCGTCTCTACGCGCGTACGCTCGTCACGTTCAAGCCGGCCCCCGGCAAGGACGGCCTCACGGTCGTCCCGGACCTCGCCGAGTCCCTCGGCAAGGCCAGCGCCGACGCCAAGACCTGGACGTACCACCTGCGTGCCGGCCTGAAGTTCGAGGACGGCACGCCGATCACGTCCAAGGACGTCAAGTACGCGATCGAGCGCTCCAACTTCGCGCCCGAGGCCCTCTCCAACGGCCCGACGTACTTCAAGGCCTACCTCGAGGGCGGCGACAAGTACAAGGGTCCCTACAAGGACAAGTCGCCCGATGGCCTGAAGTCCATCGAGACGCCGGACGACCAGACGATCGTCTTCCACCTGGCGAAGCCGTTCGCGGACTTCGACTACCTGGCCACCTTCTCCCAGACGGCCCCCGTGCCGGCGGCGAAGGACGACGGCGCCAAGTACGTCCAGCACATCGTGTCCTCGGGCCCCTACAAGTTCCAGTCGTACGAGGAGGGCGCCAGCGCCTCCCTCGTCCGCAACCCGAACTGGGACCCGAAGTCGGACCCGATCCGCAAGGCGCTGCCGGACAAGATCAACGTCAAGTTCAAGGTCAACCCGGTCACCGTCGACAACGACCTGCTGGCTGACAAGATCACCGCCGACATCACCGGCGCGGGCGTCCAGCCGCAGACCCAGCCGAAGGTGCTGGCGGGCAAGAACTCCGCCCAGACGGACAACTCGTACGCCGGTGCGACGAGTTACATGGCGCTGAACCTGCACGTCGCCCCGTTCGACAACGTCCACTGCCGCAAGGCCGTCCAGTGGGCCCTCGACAAGCAGTCGGTGATCGACGCCATGGGCGGCGCGCCCAAGGGTGACGTGGCCACCACGCTGCTCCCGCCGTCGGTCAACGGCTACACCAAGTTCGACAGCTACCCGACCCAGGGCAACAAGGGTGACGCGGCCAAGGCCAAGGGCGAGCTGAAGGCGTGCGGTCAGCCGAACGGCTTCTCCACCACGCTGACGGCCCGCTCCGACCGTCCCTCCGAGGTCGCCGCGGCCACCGCGATCCAGAACTCGCTCAAGGGCGTCGGCATCAAGGTCGACATCAAGCAGTTCCCCTCGGGCAAGTACTTCGCGAACTTCGCCGGTGTCCCGAGCTACGTCCACGAGCACAAGCTCGGCATGATGATGATGGCGTGGGGCGCCGACTGGCCGACCGGCTACGGCTTCCTCGACCAGATCACCGACGGTTCGGCCATCAAGCCCTCGGGCGGCAACAACCTGATGGAGCTGAACGACCCGGCGATCAACAAGGCCCTCGCCGACGCCATCGCCAACACCGACGCCACGGCCCGCACCAAGGCCTGGGGCGACATCGACAAGATGATCATGGACAACGGCTCCGTCGTCCCGCTCGTCTACCGCAAGAACCTGCTGATCAGGCCTACGTCCGCGACCAACGTCACGGTCACGCAGGCGTACCTCGGCATGTATGACTACACGCTGCTGAGCTCCTCGAAGTAACAGCAGGCCGGATACCCCCGAAAGGCAGGTGAAGGCACCGGGTGGCCGGGACGGACACACTCCGTCCCGGCCACCCGGAGCCGCACAGCTGTGGCTGCGTACATCATCCGACGCGTCTTCGGCGCCGTGGTACTGCTGCTGGTGGTCAGCGCAGTCACCTTCGCAATCTTCTTCCTGGTCCCCCGCCTGGGCGGCCAGACAGCCACTCAGCTGGCCACCCAGTACGTCGGCAAGGACGCCAACCCCGAGTCCATCGCGGCGATCAAGAAGAACCTGGGATTCGACCAGCCCATCTACATCCAGTACTGGGACTACATCAAGGGCCTGTTCGTCGGCGCCGACTACAAGTTCGGCCCCGATGCGACGCACTGCAGCGCCCCCTGCTTCGGGTACTCCTTCAAGAGTCACGTCGAGGTGTGGCCTCAGCTCACACAGCGCATCCCGGTCTCCTTCTCGCTGGCAGTCGGTGCGGCGGTGATCTGGCTGATCTTCGGTGTGACGACCGGTGTCATCTCGGCCCTTCGCAAGGGCAAGCCGGTGGACCGCCTCGCGATGTTCATCGCGCTCGCCGGTGTCTCGCTGCCGATCTTCTTCACCGGCCAGGTGATCAACGCCCTGTTCGTCTACCAATGGCCCGTGTGGGACAGCACGGAGTACGTGCCGTTCACCCAGAACCCGGCCGACTGGGCCTGGCACCTGCTGCTGCCCTGGATCAGCCTCGCGTTCCTGTTCTCGGCCACCTATGCCCGGCTCACCCGGGCGGGCATGCTCGAGACGATGGGCGAGGACTACATCCGCACGGCCCGGGCCAAGGGGCTCAAGGAGTCCACCGTCGTGGCCAAGCACGGCCTGCGGTCCACGCTCACCCCGATCGTGACCATCTTCGGCATGGACTTCGGCACGCTCGTCGGTACCGCGGTGCTCACCGAGACCGTCTTCTCCCTCCAGGGGATCGGCGCCTACTCGATCCAGGCCATCCGGGACAACGACCTGCCCATCGTGATGGCCGTGACCCTGGTCGCCGCGTTCTTCATCGTTTTCTGCAATCTCCTCGTCGACCTGGTGTACGCAGCCATCGACCCCCGCGTGAGGTACTCGTGAGCAAGCTCGAAAAGGCGGCGCTGGGCGAGCCGGCCCCTGTCGCCCCGTCCGACGCCGACGACGCGTTCCTCTCCGTTCGCGATCTGCGCATCCACTTCCAGACCGACGACGGTCTGGTCAAGTCGGTGGACGGCGTCAGCTTCGACGTGCGGCGGGGCAAGACCCTGGGCATCGTCGGTGAGTCCGGCTCCGGCAAGTCCGTCACCTCGCTCGGCGTGATGGGCCTGCACCGCTCGGCCAACGCCAAGGTCTCCGGCGAGGTGTGGCTCGACGGTCAGGAACTGATCGAGGCCGATCCCGACGAGGTGCGCCGCATGCGCGGCCGCAAGATGGCGATGATCTTCCAGGACCCGCTGTCGGCCATGCATCCTTACTACACGGTCGGGACGCAGATCGTGGAGGCCTACCGGGTCCACCACAGCGTCAGCAAGAAGGTCGCCAAGAAGCGCGCGATCGAGATGCTGGACCGGGTCGGCATTCCCGAGCCCGACAAGCGGGTGGACGGCTACCCGCACGAGTTCTCCGGCGGTATGCGCCAGCGCGCGATGATCGCGATGGCGCTGGTGAACAACCCCGAGCTGCTCATCGCCGACGAGCCGACCACCGCCCTGGACGTCACCGTGCAGGCGCAGATCCTCGACCTGATCCGGGATCTGCAGAAGGAGTTCGGCTCCGCGGTCATCATGATCACGCACGACCTCGGTGTCGTCGCCGAGATGGCCGACGACCTGCTGGTCATGTACGGAGGCCGCTGCGTGGAGCGCGGGCCCGCCGAGTCGGTGTTCTCCGAGCCCCGCCACCCCTACACCTGGGGCCTGCTCGGCTCGATGCCGCGTCTCGACCGCGACGACATGGACCGCCTCATCCCGATCAAGGGCTCCCCGCCCTCCCTGATCAACGTCCCGTCCGGCTGCGCCTTCAACCCGCGCTGCCCGTACGCGGACATCCCGAAGGACAACGTCACCCGCACGGTCCGCCCCGAGCTGGCCGAAGTCGGCGGCCGGCACTGGGCGGCCTGCCACATGACGCAGGAGCAGCGGGAGCGTATCTGGACCGAAGAGATTGCGCCGAAGCTGTGAGCGACGAAAAAGCAGTGAACATCCCTGCGCAGAGTGACAGTGCCGCCCCCACCGGGGGGTCGCAGTCCGGCGAGATCCTGCTGAAGGTGACGGGGCTCCAGAAGCACTTCCCGATCCGCAAGGGCCTGCTCCAGCGGCAGACGGGGTCGGTGCGCGCCGTCGACGGCATCGACTTCGAGGTGCGCAAGGGCGAGACCCTGGGCGTCGTGGGCGAGTCCGGCTGCGGCAAGTCGACCATGGGCCGGCTGATCACGCGGCTGCTGGAACCGACCGCGGGCACGGTCGAGTTCGAGGGCAAGGACATCACGCACCTCGGCGTCGGCGGGATGCGTCCGCTGCGCCGCGATGTGCAGATGATCTTCCAGGACCCGTACTCCTCGCTGAACCCGCGTCACACCATCGGCACCATCGTGGGCGCCCCCTTCAAGCTCCAGGGCGTCGAGCCCGAGGGCGGCATCAAGAAGGAGGTGCAGCGGCTGCTGTCGGTCGTGGGTCTCAACCCGGAGCACTACAACCGCTACCCGCACGAGTTCTCCGGTGGTCAGCGCCAGCGCATCGGCATCGCCCGCGCACTCGCGCTCAGCCCGAAGCTGGTCGTGGCCGACGAGCCGGTCTCCGCACTGGACGTGTCGATCCAGGCGCAGGTCGTGAACCTGCTGGACGACCTCCAGGAGGAGCTGGGGCTGACCTACGTGATCATCGCGCACGACCTGTCGGTCGTCCGGCACGTCTCGGACCGGATCGCGGTGATGTACCTCGGCAAGGTCGTGGAGCTCTCCGACCGCGACTCGCTGTACAAGGCGCCGATGCACCCGTACACCAAGGCGCTGATGTCGGCCGTGCCGATCCCGGACCCGAAGCGCAAGAACGAGAAGAGCGAGCGCATCCTGCTCAGGGGTGACGTTCCCTCGCCGATCTCGCCGCCGAGCGGCTGCCGCTTCCACACTCGGTGCTGGAAGGCGACGGAGATCTGCCGCACCACCGAGCCGCAGCTTCTCGAGCTGAAGCCCGGGCAGCGGGTGGCCTGCCACCACCCGGAGAACTTCGAGGACCAGGCCCCGCAGGACACGGTGCTGCTGTCCGACGCCAAGGAGGCCGCGGAGCTGGTGCCCGAGGAGGTGCTGGAGGAGTCGGCCCAGACGTCGGCGGCGGTTGCCGCCGAGGTGGCGGCCGAGGCCGCCGCCGAGGGGCCCGCGGTCGCCGAGGGGCCCGCGGTCGCCGAGGCCGAGGGTGCCGGGGCTGCCGAGGCCGCGTCCGACACCGAGGGGTCACAGGACGCTCCGGAGGAGTCCGGTGCCTCCGAGGACTCCGACGAGTCCGGGCCTGCCGCCGACGCGGACGCCTCCGCGGAGTCCGGCAAGCCGGAGGCTTCGGCGGGACAGGAGTCAACGGAGAAGTAACGCATGACGAGTTGGCAAAGTCATGCACATGCCCGAACGGGAGAGCGCAGAGTCTGGCGTGTCCGTCTGATCGACAGCACGCTCGAAGGGACGACTCATGGCACTCTCCCGTTCGGCACGCTTAGGGGTCCTCGTCACCGCGGCGGCCTCCTTCCTCGCCATCGCCGCCTCCTCCGCTCCCCGCCCGGGAGCCGACGGCATCGGTGACCCCTACTTCCCGCAGCTGGGCAACGGCGGCTTCGACGCCCGCCACTACGCCCTCGACGTGGCGTACAACCCGGACACCGACCGGCTCGACGGCCGTACGACGCTGACGGCCCGCGCCACCCAGAACCTCTCCTCCTTCGATCTCGACCTGCAGAAGCTCCAGGTCACGGGGGTCGAAGTGAACGGCAGACGCGCCCATTTCACGCGCGAGGGCGACGAGATACGCATCACCCCGAAGGGCGTCCTGTCCAAGGGCCGGGACTTCACGGTCGCCGTCACCTACGGCGGCGTCCCGGAACCGCTGGGCGGTCCCATCGTCTTCGGCTCCAGCTACGGGTGGATGAAGACGGCCGACGGAGTCTTCGTCGCCTGCGAGCCCAACGCCGCCTCCACCTGGTTCCCCTCCAGCGACCACCCGTCGGACAAGGCCACCTACGACATCCGCATCACGGCACCCAAGGGCCTGACCGCCGTCTCCAACGGCCGCCTGATATCCACCCACGGCGAGGGCGGCCGGACCGTCACCCACTGGCGCGAGTCCAGGCCGATGGCGACGTACCTGGCGACGGCGACCATCGGCAAGTTCGACGTGAAGACCGGCAGGACCCCGTCCGGCATCCCGATCTACGTCGCCATCGACCCCGTCCTGGCCGACAGCAACAGCGTCGACGTGTACGGCGTCACCGCCGAGGCCACCGACTACTGGTCGAAGATCTTCGGGCCGTACCCCTTCGAGGAGACCGGCGCCATCGTCGACGACATGCCGGAGGCGGGCTTCTCGCTGGAGGTCCAGTCGAAGCCCGCGTACTCGGCCGTCCGCTCGGAGTCGACCATCGTGCACGAGCTCGCCCATCAGTGGTTCGGCGACTCGGTCTCGGTGGAGCACTGGAAGGACATCTGGCTCAACGAGGGCTTCGCGACCTACGCCCAGTGGCTGTGGAGCGAGCACAGGGGCACCGCCTCCGCGCACGACTCCTTCCTCGCGGGATACAACGCCCGCCCGGCCGACAGCTCCTTCTGGCAGGTCGAGGTGGCGGACCCGCAGCGCGACACGATGTTCGCCTCCGCGGTCTACCAGCGGGGCGCGATGACGCTCCAGGCGCTGCGCGAGCGCATCGGCGACACCGCGTTCTTCAAGCTGCTGCCGGCCTGGACCAAGCTCCACCGGTACGGCAACGCCAACACGGACGACTTCATGCGGCTCGCGGAGAAGATCTCCGGACAGCAGCTCGACGACCTGTTCCAGAAGTGGCTCTTCACGACGGGGAAGCCCGCCCTGTAACCCTGGCGTTTCGCTTCTTTCACCTTGGTTTGTAAGGTGCACCCTCGCCGGTGGGTGAGAATATAAGGGTGCTCCAGCAATTGTTCAGCCCCTCCGTCCAGCACACACTGGATCTCGTCGGCATCTTCGTCTTCGCGATCTCCGGCGCGCTGCTGGCCGTCCGCAAGAACTTCGACGTCTTCGGCATCGCCGTGCTCGCCGAGGTCACCGCGCTGGGCGGAGGGCTGTTCCGTGACATCGTCATCGGCGCCGTGCCGCCGGCCGCCTTCACCGACCTCGGGTACTTCCTGACTCCGCTGCTCGCCGCCCTGCTGGTCTTCTTCCTCCACCCGCAGGTGGAGCGCATCCAGGTCGCCGTCAACGTCTTCGACGCGGCCGGTCTCGGGCTGTTCTGCGTCGCCGGCACGACGAAGGCGTACGACCACGGGCTCGGACTCACCTCGTCCGCCGCCCTGGGCCTGGCCACGGCCGTGGGCGGCGGGGTGCTGCGCGACGTCCTCGCCAACGAGGTGCCCTCGCTGCTGCGCTGGGACCGGGACCTGTACGCGGTACCGGCGATCGTCGGCGCCACGATGGTGGCGATATGCATCCGCTACGAGGTGCTGACGCCCTTGACGTCCGGGCTCGCCGTGGTCACCGCCTTCGTACTACGGCTGCTGGCGATGAGGTTCCACTGGCGAGCGCCGCGGGCCTGGAATCGTCGCTCCACGGTTGCCGAGGAGTAGTCCCGGTGACCGCCGTGCCGGTCATCTGCTGGGTGAGCCAGGTGAAGACGTACGGGATCTGGGGCCGCCACAGGGCCATGCTGTGGCCCCCCGCACTGCGCGGGATCAGCACCGCGCGGACCGTCGTCGGCGGCGCGGCGAGGGCCCGAAGCGCCACCGCGGCCTGGTAGCCGTCGCCCAGCTGGCCGGACAGGTACAGAGAGATCCGGGGCGGCGTGCGGTAGCCCCTCAGCAGCAGGAACGGGTTGTTCTCCCGGCGGAGCGACAGGCTCCGCGCGGCCAGCGAGTGGCGTTCGCCGATCGGGTCGTTGTAGCCGGACAGGCTGATCGCGGCCCGGTACCGGTCGGGGTGCGCCACGACGAGCTTGGCGGCGCAGTGCGCACCGGCGGAGTATCCGGCGGCCGCCCAGCCGTCCGGCGCGGACCGGGCGCGGAAGTTGTCCGTCACCATCTTGGGCACGTCGATGCTGAGCCAGGTGTCGGCGTTCACGACGCCCGGGATGTTCGCGCAGCCGGTGTCGACCTTCGCGATGAGGTTGGTGCGCGGGGCCACGAGGATGAACGGCGCCACCTGCCCGCTGCGCATCAGCGGCAGCAGTTGCTCGTGCACCCTCAGTGATCCGAACCAGGCCTTGGCCGAGCCGGGATACCCGGACAGCAGTTCCACCACCGGGAACTTTCTGTTCCGGTAGGAGGGCTCGTCGTACTGCGGCGGCAGCCAGACGTAGACCTCGGCCTCGACGCCCGACACCCGGCCCCTGAGCTGGGTGACGCGCACCCCGCCGGCCGCGTGCGTGCCGGCGCCGTCGGCCGGCGTGAACGTCTGGCGCACCTTGGGCAGCGCCTTGACCTGGATGCCGCCCGTGCCGTCCTTGCCGAGGTCGGCGGCCCGCTGCACATGGTTGCCCGTGCCGAGGAGGTCCGCCCAGTCGTCGTACAGGTTGTTGGCGTTGTTGACCATGACGAAGACCAGGGTGATCGCCGTCGTCTGGGCGAACAGCAGCATCAGGACCCGGGCGACGTGCCGGAGCGCCATCGGGCCGCGGATCCGCGACCACAGGAGCAGCGGCAGGAGCAGGGCGACCGTCACCAGGGCGATCGATGTGAAGAGGAACGGCGTCCCGGTCAGACTCATCGGCGTATCCGTCTCTTCCTGTGAACGTGCGGATCACGCTGTACGTCTTCTGAGAGGGAGACAGGAGGGCATCGGTCACGGACGAGTGCGGACACTTACTCAGAAATTGCCAAAATCTCACCTATGGGTGTCCGGATCCGTATGGATTCAGCGGAACCGTCAGGGAGTCGTAGCGAAAAAAGCTACTGCTTAGTAATTTCTTGTTGTACCGTTCAGGCATGGCAGAAGCAGCTACCGCGCAGGCCGCGCGCGCCGCGATCGGCGACAGCGAGTTCGACCGGGACACCGCGGTCACCCTCCGGGAGCCCGGCGTCTACGGGATCGACCTCTCCGCCGGCTGGACGATCGTCAACGCCGTCAACGGCGGCTATCTGCTGGCCGTACTGGGCCGCGCCCTCGGGGACGCGCTGCCGCACCGCGACCCGTTCACCGTCTCCGCGCACTACCTCACCGCCTCCCGGCCGGGACCCGCGGTGATCCGCACGGACGTGGTCCGCGCCGGCCGCACCCTCTCCACCGGCCAGGCGTCGCTCTTCCAGTACGACGACGAGGGCAACGAGGTCGAACGGATCCGCGTCCTCGCCTCGTACGGCGATCTGGACTCCCTGCCCGACGACGTCCGTACGAGCGCGAAGCCGCCCGCCATCCCGCCACCGGACCGGTGCTTCGGTCCCGAGGACGGACCGGCGCCGGTCTCCGGCGGCTCGGCCATCACCGACCGGCTCAAGCTCCGGCTAGATCCCGCGACACTCGGCTGGGCGCTCGGCTCGCCGTCCGGGAAGGGCGAGATGAGGGCGTGGTTCGGGCTGGCCGACGGCCGCGACGCGGACCCGCTGTCCCTGCTGCTCGCGGTGGACGCCCTGCCGCCCACCGCCTTCGAGCTCGGGATCTCGGGCTGGGTGCCGACCGTCGAGCTGACCGTGCACGTGCGGTGCCGCCCGGCGCCGGGTCCGCTCAGGGTGTCGATCACCACGCGCAACCTCGCCGGCGGATTCCTGGAGGAGGACGCCGAGGTCTGGGACAGCACGGACCGTCTGGTCGCGCAGTCCCGGCAGCTGGCCCGGGTCCGGCTGGCGTCCTGACATCCGTCCGGTCTGCCGGGCGGCAGTGTGCGCGGAGCTCCGCGGGGTGCGGCTGTGTCGTGTGCGTGGGCCTGGGCGGCCGGCGTGGTCCGGACCGCGGGCGCCGGTCGTTCCTGTCTGCGGGTGGCGGCGGTCGGCGTGGTCCTGCTGGCGTCCTGACGTGCGTCCGGTCTGCCGGACGGGAGTGTGCGTGGTGCTCCGCGGGGTGCGGCTGTGTCGCGTGGTGTGCGGGCGGCCCGGTGTGGGCCGGACCCGGGGTGCCGGTCGGTCCCGTCGGTGGTGGCGGTCGGCGTGGTCCGGCTGGCGTCCTGACGGCCGTCCGGTGTGCCGGGCAGGAGTGTGCGTGGTGCTCCGCGGGGTGCGGCTGTGTCGCGTGGTGTGCGGGCGGCCCGGTGTGGGCCGGACCCGGGGTGCCGGTCGGTCCCGTCGGTGGTGGCGGTCGGCGTGGTCCGGCTGGCGTCCTGACGGCCGTCCGGTGTGCCGGGCAGGAGTGTGCGTGGTGCTCCGCGGGGTGCGGCTGTGTCGTGCGTCGTGTGCGTGGGCGTGGCCGGCCGGCGTGGTCCGGACCGCGGGCGCCGGTCGTTCCTGTCTGCGGGTGGTGGCGGTCGGCGTGGTCCTGCTTGCGTTCCTGACGTCCGTCCGGTCTGCCGGGCGGGAGCGTGCGCCGCGCTCCGTCGGGGCGCGGGGTGCGCGCCGGTCAGTCCTGCCAGTGGTGGCGGCCGATGCCGACGAGCCGCAGCCGCTGCGCCGCCGTTCGGGCCACCCGCTCACGCTCCTCGGCGGGACCCTCCATCGCCTCCAGGAACTGGGAGGCGGTCATCAGCATCTGGTCGACGTACAGGCCCGCGAGCATCAGCAGGTCCTCGTTGCTCCACCCCGCGGACTCGGGGTGGTCGGCCAGCGCCACCTTCACCTCTTCGGCGAACCGCGCCAGTTGACGGCGGATCGCCTCCCGGACCGGCTGGACGCCACCGTGCCGCTCACGTGCGATGAAGCGCACATGGGCGGGGTACGCGTCGACATGGCGGGCGATCAGATCGACGGCGCGGGTGATGCGTTCGTCGCTGTCGCCGGTAGCGGACACCGTCGACCCGATCATCGGGTGGAGGCTGCCGAGCGCCTCCTCCACCAGTTCCACGCCGAGGTCCGCGGTCGACCGGAAGTGCCGGTAGAAGGCGGTCGGGGCTACACCGACGGCGCGGGTGACCTCGCGCAGGCCCAGGCTGCTCAGGCTCTGCTCCTCCAGTAGCCCCAGGGCCGCGTCCAGGAGCGCCTGCCGGGTCTTCCGCTTCTGGGCCTGCCGGATGCCGAGGGTGTGACTCATGCCATGCAGTTAACAACTGTTCTCCGGAATTGGAAAGCCGTCGGACGCGCTAGACTCCATAGTCAGTGAACAACTGTAACCACAATCGTTCACCGAACCGTCCTGAGAGGCATACCGGAGGGGATCCGATGCTGTTCCTCGTCGCCGCACTCCTACTGCTGGGCATGGTCATGGGAACCGTGGCCCACACCCCGCTCCCCGTCACCCTCGTCGCCGCAGGCGTGATCGCCGGGTGGCTCGTGGTCTTCGCGATCCGCGAGCGGCACGGGCGCAGGCGGCAGACGTCCGCCCACTGAACCGCGCACACGAACCGACCGTCGGGAGCCGACGCATCATGCATCTCACCGCCGTACGAACCGCACACGCCGAAGGCGGCGCCGCACCGGCCCGCGCCGAGGGGAGCCGCGACGCGGACGGCATGGCCGTCGCGTCCTTCATCCTGGGCCTGCTCGGCCTCCTCGTGCTGAACATCCTCCTCGGTCCCATCGCGATCACCCTGGCCGCCGTGGCCCTGTGGCGCGGCACCGGACGCCGAGCCCGCGCGCTCCTGGGTCTGGGTCTGGGCGTCGCGGACCTGGTGGTCCTCGTGACCGCCATGCAGCTGGACCACACCGTGTCCTGGAGCCTGTAGGCAGCGGCCCGCACGCCGACGGCCGGACCCGCGGACGACGGGCCGACCGCCGGCAGCCGCGCAGGGGGCTCCGGGGCTCGGACCGCGCAGGACAGGCCCGTAGAATCAGGCCCACCATGGCTTACCTCGACCACGCCGCGACCACTCCGATGCTTCCCGAGGCGGTCGAGGCACTGACCGCGCAACTCGGCATCACCGGCAACGCCTCCTCGCTGCACGCATCCGGCCGCCGTGCCAGACGAACCGTCGAAGAGGCGCGCGAAACCCTGGCCGAGGCGCTGGGCGCCCGTCCGAGCGAGGTCGTCTTCACCTCGGGCGGCACCGAGGCCGACAACCTCGCGGTGAAGGGCCTGTACTGGTCCCGCCGCGACGCCGACCCGGCCCGTACACGCGTGCTCTCCAGCCCCGTCGAACACCATGCCGTCCTCGACGCGGTGCACTGGCTCGGCGAGCACGAGGGCGCAACGGTCGAATACCTGCCCGTCGACTCCTACGGCCGTGTCCGGCCGGAGGAGCTGCGCGAGGCCATCGCCCGCAACCCCGAGGACGTCGCGCTCGTCACGGCCATGTGGGCCAACAACGAGATCGGCACGGTCATGCCGGTCCGTGAACTCGTCGAGGTCGCCGCGGAGTTCGGCATCCCGGTGCACTCCGACGCGGTCCAGGCGTTCGGCCAGGTCCCGGTGGACTTCGAGGACTCCGGTCTCGCCGCGATGACCGTCTCGGGCCACAAGATCGGCGGTCCGTACGGGATCGGCGCGCTGATCCTCGGCCGTCAGTACAGCCCCGTCCCGGTCCTGCACGGCGGCGGACAGGAGCGGCATGTGCGCTCCGGCACCCTCGATGTACCGGCCATCGCCTCCTTCGCCGTGGCCGGGAGGCTCGCCGCCGAGCAGCGTGAGTGGTTCGCCCGGGAGATCGGCGCCCTGCGCGACGGCCTGATCGCGGCGGTCCGTTCGGCAGTCCCCGACGCGATCCTGGGAGGCGATCCGGTGCACCGGCTCCCGGCCAACGCCCACTTCACCTTCCCCGGCTGCGAGGGCGACTCCCTGCTCCTGCTGCTGGACGCACAGGGCATCGAGTGCTCCACCGGCTCCGCCTGCACCGCCGGGGTCGCCCAGCCGAGCCATGTGCTGCTCGCCACCGGCGCCGCTCCGGACCTCGCCCGCGGCACCCTGCGCTTCTCCCTGGGGCACACGTCCACGGAGGCCGATGTGGAGGCGGTCGCCAAGGCGATCGGACCCGCGGTGGAGCGTGCCCGCACCGCGGGGCTGACCTGAGGGCGGAGGCTGTGGCGCGGGTCACGGTGCACGGCGCTTGACCCGGGGGCAGTGCAAGGCGTGGGGTCGACTCGGACGGATGCCGTGCAGGCCCGCACCGGCGGGTGCGCGGCTGCACGTCCCGACTCCCGCTGAAATGAAGCCCATTCGACGTTCACCAGGTCATATGTGAAGCGTGGGACGCGTTGGCCCCACGTTTCGAGAAGGCCGCCCGCGGTAATCTGTGAGGTGTGATGTGTGTCACATCCTTGGCCGGCTGCTCCGCCGCTACGCCCGGGCCGTCCGGGCCCGCCGTACGAGCCTCATGTAGCGGCCCCAGTCCCAGTGCGGGCCCGGATCCGTGTGGTCCGTGCCCGGCACCTCCACGTGCCCGATGATGTGCTCCCGGTCCACGGCCATGCCGTAGCGCCCGCATATCGCCGCCGTGAGCCGGGCGGACGCCTCGTACATGGCGTCCGTGAACGAGGAGGCGTTCTCCACGAACCCCTCGTGCTCGATGCCGACACTGCGCTCGTTGTACGCCCGGTTGCCCGCGTGGAACGCCACGTCCAGCTCGCGGATCATCTGTGTGACGCCGCCGTCCCTGCGCACGATGTAGTGCGCCGCCGCGCCGTGCCCCGCGTCCTGGAAGGCCCGTACCGCGCTGCGGTAACCGCCCTGGGTGACGTGGATGATCACGCGGTCTATGACGTAGTCGTCGGGCCGGTCGGCACGCCGCAGGTTCGCCGGCGAGGCCGCCACCCACCGGGCCCCCCGGAAGTCCACCGCGCCCTCGACACGGGGCTTCTCGACGCCGGGCAGCCGCCACCACAGGTGCGCGAGCTCCTCCCGCGCCAGCGCCGCCGTGCCCACCGCGGCCGCGGCGCCTCCGACGATGAGCGCCCGGCGCCCGGGCCGCCGGTCGCCGTCCTTCCCCGTCCTGTTGTCCCCCATGTGATCGTCAACGGATACTCACGCGCTCCGGTTCCCTCCGGGCCCGTACTCTTGAAGGGCTATGACTGAGACTCCGCAGCGCCCCCTCCGCGTCCTCGCCGCCATGTCCGGCGGGGTCGACTCCGCCGTCGCCGCTGCCCGCGCCGCCGAAGCGGGCCATGACGTCACCGGTGTCCACCTCGCGCTGTCCGCGAACCCGCAGTCCTTCCGCACGGGTGCGCGCGGCTGTTGCACCATCGAGGACTCGCGCGACGCCCGGCGTGCCGCGGACGTCATCGGCATCCCGTTCTATGTCTGGGACCTCGCCGACCGGTTCCGCGAGGACGTGGTCGAGGACTTCATCGCCGAGTACGAGGCCGGGCGCACCCCGAACCCGTGCCTGCGCTGCAACGAGAAGATCAAGTTCGCCGCGCTGCTCGACAAGGCGCTCGCCCTCGGCTTCGACGCGGTCTGCACGGGTCACTACGCCAAGGTCGTCACCCTCGAGGACGGCACACGCGAGTTGCACCGGGCCTCGGACATGGCGAAGGACCAGTCCTACGTCCTCGGAGTCCTCGACGACCGGCAGCTGGCGCACGCGATGTTCCCGCTCGGGGACACCGTCACCACCAAGGACGAGATCCGCGCGGAGGCCGAGCGCCGCGGCCTCGCGGTCGCCAAGAAGCCCGACTCGCACGACATCTGCTTCATCGCGGACGGCGACACCCAGGGGTTCCTCGCCCGGCGGCTCGGCCGGTCCGAGGGCGACATCGTCGACGAGACAGGTGCCAGGCTGGGTACGCACGACGGCGCCTACGGCTTCACGATCGGCCAGCGCAAGGGCCTCCGGATCGGCACCCCGGCCCCCGACGGCAAGCCGCGCTATGTCCTGGACATCTCCCCGGTGGACAACACCGTCACGGTCGGCCCGGCGTCCTCCCTCGACGTCGACGGCCTGACGGCGATCAAGCCGCGCTGGTGCGGCACCGCACCGGTCGGCTCCGCCTCCTACACCGCCCAGTTGCGCGCCCACGGCGGCGAGAGCGAGGTCGTCGCGGAAGTCGTCGACGGCGAACTCAAGGTCGACTTCGCCGAGCCGGTCCGGGGCGTCGCCCCCGGCCAGGCCGTCGTCCTGTACGACGGCACACGCGTGGTGGGTTCGGCGACGATCGCGTCCACCACGCGCACCCCGAGCGCGGTGGCGTGAGCGCTCGGCGCTAACGGGAGAAGAACTCGGCCAGCACCGGTGCGAGCACCTGCGGTTCCACCATGTGGTTCTGGTCCTCCAGCACGTGGTACGTGCCCTCGGGGGCCGCGTCCGCGACCGACTTCGTCGCCCGGCGCAGCCACTCGGGACTCGCGGAGCCGGCCACGGCAAGGACGGGGACGGTGATCCCGGCCAGCCGGTCCCGGGGCACCAGCCCGTCGCCCATCACGGCGTCGTCGTAGGCGAGGGTCGGGGCGATCGCCTCCATGTCGGCCCACATCGGGGACCGGCGGGCGTTCGCGATCATCCCGGGGGCAAGACCGGTGAGCCGGAGGAACAGCTCCACCGCGTCACCGCGCCGATCCTGCTCGAGCGCCTCGGTGAGATGCCCGGTGTACTCCGCGCGCTCCTCCGCGCCGCCCCCGTAGTCGGCGAAGGGCGTCTCGTACACGGCCGCCCGGCGCAGCGGCAGACCGCTCGCCGCGGCCTCGAGCACCAGCGCGCCGCCCGACGAGATGCCGTACAGCGCCGTCTCGCCGCCCGCCGCCTCGATGAGCGCGGCGAGATCCTCGACCTCGCGCGCCACCTCGTACGGCCGCGTGTCGCCGCTGTCACCGCGGCCCCGGCGGTCGTACACGATGACGTCGAATCGGTCCGAGAGATGCGCGGCCAGGGGCGCCACCGTGGCGCCCGTGGACATCGCGCCGCTCACGAGGACGACCGCCGGGCCCTGCCCGGTGCGTCGGTATGCGATGCGGGTGCCGTCGCGCGAGATCGTCTGCTTGTCCATACCTGTGAGACTGCCGCAGACGACGGCGTTAGGCGCTCACGACACCTCTACTTCGTAGAAGCAGAGGTGGTCCTTGATCCTTGCGACGTCGGACTTGGGGTCGGGGTACGCCCACACCAGGTCCGCCGCGTCCGGCAGTGACCAGTAAGACGCCGTGCCCTTGAAGGGGCAGACGGTGTGCGTCTCGGAAGGCGTCAGCAGGTCGAGGCGTACGTCCTCGGCGGGAATGTAGTACCGCGGGGGACAGCCGGTCTCGTGCAGTACGAGGGCCCGGTCGCTCTCCGCGAGCACCTGCCCGCCGTGCACCGCGCGCACATGCCGGTCGCCTTGCTCGATGGTGATCGTGTGTCCTTCGCTCATATCCGAACAGCGCCCGCCGGCCGCCGATTCTTCCCGCGTACGGTTACGGCATGAACATCTGCGTCTTCCTCTCCGCCGCCGACCTCGCCGACCGATACACGGGACCCGCACGCCAGTTCGGGGAGCTGCTCGGCAAGGGCGGCCACGCCCTGGTGTGGGGAGGCTCCGACACGGGTCTCATGAAGGTGGTCGCGGACGGTGCGCAGGAGACGGGCGGCCGGCTGGTGGGCGTCTCCGTCGGATTCCTGGCTGCGAAGGCCAGGGCGGGCGCCGACGAGATGGTGATCGCGAAGGATCTCGCCGAACGCAAGCGGCTGCTCCTGGAGAAGGCCGACGCGGTCGTGATCATGGTCGGTGGGACCGGGACCCTCGACGAGGCGACCGAGATCCTGGAACTGAAGAAGCACGGGCACACGGACAAGCCGGTGGTCCTGCTGAACACGGCCGGCTTCTACGACGGCCTCAAGGAGCAGTTCCGCCGGATGGAGGACGAGGGCTTCCTGCCGCGGCCGCTCACGGAACTCGTGTTCTTCGCGGAGGAGCCGGTGGGGGCGCTGGCGTATCTGGAGGAGTCGCTCGGAATCCGCTAGCACCGGGGTGCGAGCATGGCGGGCATGGCTACACATGTGATCACCGGAGCGGGCTCCGGCATCGGCGCGGCCGTGGCCCGCCGCCTGCACGCGCGCGGGGACGACCTCGTGCTGCACGTGCGCGACGCGGGACGCGCGAAGGAGCTGGCGGCGGAGCTCCCCGGGGCGAAGACCCTGGTGGGCGACCTCGCGGAGCCGGACAGGCTGTCCTGGGCGTTCTCCCACCAGACCCTGCCGGACCGGGTGGACTCCCTGCTGCACATCGCCGGTGTGGTCGACCTGGGCCGGGTGGACGAACTGACCCCGAAGTCCTGGCACCACCAGCTCGACGTCAACCTGGTCGCACCCGCCGAGCTGACCCGCCACTTCCTGCCGCAGCTGCGCGCCGCACGCGGCCATGTGGTGTTCGTGAACTCGGGAGCCGGCCTGAGCGCCCATGCGCAGTGGTCCGCGTACGCCGCCTCCAAGCACGGCCTGAAGGCCCTCGCGGACGCGCTGCGCGAGGAGGAGCACGCGCATGGCGTGCGGGTCACCTCGGTCTACCCCGGCCGCACGACGGGGCCGATGCAGGCCAAGGTCCATCAGCAGGAGGGCAAGGAGTACGACCCGTCGCAGTGGATCGACCCCGAGTCCGTGGCGACGACGATCCTGATGTGCCTGGATCTGCCGAGCGACGCGGAGGTCAACGACCTGACGGTACGGCCGGGGCGCTGACCGCTGCGGAGGGTTCCGTAGTCTTCCGGGGTGAGTGAAAACAGCGAGTTCAGGTTCGGCGCCGCCACCGGTGTCGGGTCCATGCCCGGAGAGGACGCACGGGAGGCGGCCAAGACCGTCACCGGTAGCTTCGAGGACTTCCCGTTCCTTCCCGAGCTTCCGGCCCGTGGGCCCGGCGCCGACATGATCGGACGGACCGCGGGGATGCTCGTCGACCTGTACGCGCGCGTGGAACCGAGCGGCTGGCGCTTCTCCGACCGGCCGGGGCGGGACAGCCGGCGGGCCCGCTCCTGGCTCGGTGAGGACCTCGACGCGCTGGAGGAGTTCACCCAGGACTACGAGGGGCCGCTGAAGGTGCAGGCGGTCGGCCCCTGGACGCTCGCCGCCGCGCTGGAGCTCAGGAACGGTGAGGCGGCGCTCTCCGACGCCGGGGCCTGCCGCGATCTCGCCGGGTCGCTCGGCG
Organism: Streptomyces sp. HUAS TT11; assembly: GCF_051553595.1. Taxonomy (NCBI): domain Bacteria; kingdom Bacillati; phylum Actinomycetota; class Actinomycetes; order Kitasatosporales; family Streptomycetaceae; genus Streptomyces; species Streptomyces sp. HUAS TT11. The sequence continues at coordinate 3,064,723 of NZ_CP196184.1, read as the reverse complement.
AGGGGCTGCGGCTGCACCTCGACGAGGTGCGGCGGCGCATCCCCGGCGCACGGATCGTCCTGCAACTGGACGAGCCCTCGCTCACCTCCGTCCTGCGCGGGCAGGTGCGGACGGCCAGCGGCTACCGCACCCATCGGGCCGTCGACCGGCAGGTCGTCGAGGCCGCGCTGCGGGATGTCGTCGGGGTTCACGCGGACGGCCAGGTCGTGGTCCACTCGTGCGCGCCGGACGTTCCGTTCGCGCTGCTGCGCAGGGCGGGCGCGGCGGCCGTCTCCTTCGACTTCTCGTTGCTCACCGAACGTGACGACGACGCGATCGGAGAGGCGGTGGAAGGGGGCACCAGGCTCTTCGCCGGGGTGGTGGCGAGCACGGACGGCCCGTTGTCGGACCCTGCCGGTAGCGTCATGGGTGTCAGGACGTTGTGGCGCAGGCTGGGGCTTCCTCCGGGGCTTCTCGCGGAGGCGGTCACGGTCACGCCGACGTGCGGTCTGGCGGGCGCTTCCCCGGACTACGCCCGCAAGGCGCTCGCCCACTGCGTCCGGGCGGCGAGATCCCTCGCGGACAACCCAGAGTAACGGGAGGACACACGGTGGCCGGCGACAAGCAAGCGGAGACCACGGCGCCCGCCGAGGCGCGGGAGCAGCACGCGCAGCTCGCTGAGCAGATCGAGGAGCACCGCTTCCGGTACTACGTGAAGGACGCTCCCGTCGTCAGCGACGCGGAGTTCGACCGGCTCCTGCGCTCCCTGGAGGCGCTGGAGGACGAGTATCCCGATCTGCGCACGCCCGACTCGCCGACCCAGAAGGTCGCCGGTGCGTACGCCACCGAGTTCACGGCCGTCCAGCACCGCGAGCGCATGCTCTCCCTCGACAACGCGTTCGACGATGCGGAGCTGGCCGCCTGGGCGGATCGCGTCGCCAAGGAGGTCGGCACCTCCGCGTACCACTTCCTGTGCGAGCTGAAGGTCGACGGCCTCGCGGTCAACCTCACCTACGAGCACGGCCGTCTGACCCGGGCGGCGACCCGCGGCGACGGCCGCACCGGCGAGGACATCACCCCCAATGTCCGTACGATCACGGAGATCCCGGACCGCCTGGACGGCGACCGCGTCCCCGACCTCGTGGAGATCCGGGGCGAGGTCTACTTCCCGATGGAGAAGTTCGAGGAGCTGAACGCCCGGCTCGTGGAGGGCGGTGACAAGCCCTTCGCCAACCCGCGCAACGCGGCGGCGGGTTCGCTGCGCCAGAAGGACCCGCGCATCACGGCCACCCGCCCGCTGCACATGGTGGTGCACGGCATCGGCGCGCTGGAGGGCTTCCAGGACGGCCTCGGCCGACTCTCCGAGGCGTACGACCTGCTGCACTCCTGGGGCCTGCCCACCGCCAAGTACAACAAGGTGGTCGACGACCTCGACGGCGTACGGGAGTTCATCGCCTACTTCGGCGAGAACCGCCACTCGGTGGAGCACGAGATCGACGGAGTGGTGGTCAAACTCGACGAGATCCCGCTCCAGGGCCGGCTCGGCTCCACCTCTCGCGCCCCCCGCTGGGCGATCGCGTACAAGTACGCGCCCGAGGAGGTCAACACCAAGCTCATCAACATCCGCGTGGGTGTGGGCCGCACCGGCAGGGTCACGCCGTACGCGCAGGTCGAGCCGGTGACCGTCGCGGGCTCCGAGGTCGAGTTCGCCACCCTGCACAACCAGGACGTCGTCAAGGCCAAGGGCGTGCTCATCGGGGACACGGTGGTGCTGCGCAAGGCCGGTGACGTCATCCCGGAGATCCTCGGTCCGGTCGTCGATCTGCGCGACGGCACGGAACGGGAGTTCGTGATGCCGTCCGAGTGCCCCGAGTGCGGCACGCCGCTGCGGCCGATGAAGGAGGGCGACGTCGACCTCCGCTGCCCGAACGCACGTGCGTGCCCGGCCCAGCTGCGCGAGCGCCTGTTCTACCTCGCGGGGCGCAAGGCGCTGGACATCGAGCACTTCGGGTACGTGGCCGCCGCGGCCCTCACCAAGCCGCTCGAGCCGTCCGAGCCGCCACTGAAGGACGAGGGCGACCTGTTCGACCTCACCGTCGAGCAGCTGCTGCCCATCAAGGCCTACGTCCTCGACCAGGACAGCGGTCTGCCCAAGCGGGACCCGAAGACGGGCGAGGAGAAGGTCGCCACGGTCTTCGCCAACCAGCAGGGCGAGCCCAAGAAGAACGCCGTCGCCATGCTGGAGAACATCGCCGCGGCCAAGGAGCGCCCGCTCGCCCGCGTCCTCACCGGGCTGTCGATCCGTCACGTCGGCCCGGTGGCCGCCGAGGCGCTGGCCCGCGAATTCCGTTCGATCGAGCGCATCGAGCAGGCGAGCGAGGAGGAGCTGGCCGGTACCGACGGGGTCGGGCCCATCATCGCCGCCTCCCTCAAGCAGTGGTTCACCGAGGACTGGCACCGCGAAATCCTCCGCAAGTGGAAGGCCGCCGGCGTCCGCACGGAGGAGGAGGGCTCCGGAGAGGACGAGGGCCCGCGCCCCCTGGAGGGGCTCACGGTCGTCGTCACCGGCACCCTGGAGCACTTCACCCGAGACGGGGCCAAGGACGCCCTGCAGAGCCGGGGGGCGAAGGTGACCGGTTCCGTCTCCAAGAAGACGTCGTTCGTCGTCGTGGGCGAGAATCCCGGCTCGAAGTACGACAAGGCCATGCAGGTGAAGGTCCCCGTGCTCGACGAGGCCGGTTTCGGCGTCCTGTTGGAGCAGGGACCGGAAGCGGCGGCAGAAGTCGCGCTTCCGACCGAGGAGTAGCGGTCCAAGGTCACCCGTTCGGCGCATACCAGATGCATACGGGTGGCCGGGTCGCATTCGGGCAACCGTCGACGACCGCTGCCCGTGGAAGCCTTCTGCGGCCTACTGTTGAGGTGCGCGCCTGCCGTGCCCGGGGGCGTGGTGGGTTTTCGGACGCGGTGGTCTGACGGTCTGTCGGGCCTCGGACCGCGTGGCGTGGGCACCGCCGGCTGTGAGAGGGACGGGAATGGAACCGACCGAGAGCGCCGCTCCGGACTCACGGCTGCCCCTGTGCCGGATAACCGGCGCCTGGCGGGCCGGTCGCCGGACAGCGAGGCCGTCGGGGCGCGCGGACATGCACCCGTCGAGCGTCGTGCCCGGGATCCTCCCCGGCACCGGACTGGGGCCGGGGGCCCCCGCCGGAGCGGTACCGCCGATCGCGGCGCACGTGGTCGGACTGCACGGACTGCACGACCAGGACGGCGAGGAGCACAAGTCCTGGCCCGCGCTGCCCGTCGTGATCATCGCCGCCGCCGGCCTCGTCCTCGGGGCCGGCTTCTATCACGCGTTCGACGGACATCACGCGCTCTTCCCCGCCGGCACGGTCGGCTGGTCGCTCGCCGTGCTCACCGGCGTCATCGTGGGCCACCTGGTGGCGCTCGGACGCGCCCGCTGGTGGGGAGGCACGGGCTCCGGCGCCGCCCTGACGCTCGCCGTCCTGCTGCTGTACGGCTGGGTGCCCGCCGGTCTGGTGAGCCTCACGGTGGTCGTCCTGGTCGGCATCGCCCGGCCCGGCCGCTGGCGCCAGGGCATCCTGCAGGGCGCGGTCGACATCCTCGGCCTGGGCGCCGGAGCACTCGTACTGGCTCTTTTCGGCAGCGTGCCGACCGTCGAGACGCCCTGGGACCCGCGGAACTGGACCGCCTACGCCGTGCCCGAGGTCCTCCTCGCCGCTACCGCGTACCTGGCGGTGACCCGGCTGCTGCTGCGGTACCTGCACGCGCCGCACACCGACGGGCTGCCCGCCTTCGCCCGCCCGGCGCTGGTCCGCCAGGGCCTCGTGGCCGTCGCGCTGCTCGGCATCGCGCCGCTCATCTGCGTGGTGGCCGTGGCGCTCCCGATGCTGCTGCCGCTGTTCGCCATACCGCTCGTGGCCCTGGACTCCACCCTGTGGATAGCCCGCGCCCGTGCGGAGGAGCAGTTGCGCGATCCCCTGACCGGGCTGCCGAACCGGCAGTGGCTGCTGGCACGCACCTGGACCGCGCTCGACGACGCCGAGCGTCTCGGGGCCCGCGCCGCGCTGATGCTGATAGACCTCGACCGCTTCCGGTCGGTGAACGACACACTGGGGCATCTCGCCGGCGACCGACTGCTTCTGCAGATTGCGGAGCGGCTGCGGCTGGCGCTGCCGCGCGGGGCGGAGGCCGCGCGGCTCGGCGGAGACGAGTTCGCCGTGTTACTGCCCGTCGCGGACTCCACCACGTCGGCGTCGCGGGCGGCCCGCAATCTGGTCGCGGCCCTCAGCTCGCCGCTCGATCTCGACGGGCTCACGCTCGTCCTGGAGGCCAGCGCCGGGGTCGCCGTGTTCCCCGACCACGCGCTCGACGCGGAGGGCCTGCTGCGCCGTGCCGACGTGGCGATGTACCAGGCGAAGCGGGACCGCACGGGCGTGGAGGTGTACGAGTCCAAGCGGGACTCGAACACCCCGGACCGGCTCGGGCTGCTCGGAGATCTGCGGCGTGCGCTGGACGCGCACGAGGTGCAGCTGCACTACCAGCCGAAGGTGCGCTTCGACGGACATGTCGCCGGGCTCGAGGCGCTCGTGCGGTGGGTGCATCCCGAGCGGGGCAGGGTGCCCCCGGACGAGTTCATCGCCATAGCGGAGTCGTCGGGGCTGATGCCCCATCTGACGGAGTACGTGCTGGAGACGGCTCTCGGGCAGGTGGCGCGGTGGCGTGCGCAGGGACTCCAGGTCCCGGTCGCCGTCAACGTCTCGCCGCGGGACGTCCACACCCCCGGTTTCGCCGGCGCGGTCGCCGCCCGGCTGGCGCGGCACGGGGTGCCCGCGGGGGCCCTGCAGCTGGAGATAACGGAGCACGTGCTCCTGGAGGACCCGCAGCGGGCCGCGGACACCCTGGCCGCGCTGGCCGGGCACGGGGTGAAGATGTCGCTGGACGACTTCGGCACCGGGTACTCGTCGCTGGTGCATCTGCGGCGACTGCCCGTCAGCGAACTGAAGATCGACCGCTCGTTCGTGGCACGGCTGGCGGTGGACGCCGAGGACGCGGAGATCGTGCGCTGCACGATCGACCTCGCCCATTCGCTGGGCCTGCTCGTCATCGCCGAGGGCGTCGAGGACGACGAGACCTGGGAGCGGCTGCGTGACCTGGGATGCGACGCGGTCCAGGGCTGGCTGGTCGCCGCCGCGATGCCGGCCGAGGAGACCACGGCATGGCTGCTCGCGCGCGGCGCGCGTGGCTGGCGGCGGCCCCGTGCGGCCCTTCCCGCGGCGACGGGTGACGAGTAGCCGGTCCCGCCCCGGGCGGAACCGGACCCTCGGCGCGGCGGGCCACGGGCAAACCCAGGCGCGGGCACGGCGACCGGCGCCATAGGATTGGCCCCAAACCACACACTCTCACCCCAGAGGATCGCTGCATGCCTGGCATCACGCGCGAGGAGGTCGCCCACCTCGCCCGGCTGGCGCGTCTGGAGCTGAAGCCCGAAGAGCTCGACCACTTCGCAGGCCAGCTCGACGACATCATCGGCGCGGTCGCCCGCGTCAGCGAGGTCGCCGACCAAGACGTACCGCCGACCTCTCACCCGCTGCCGCTGACGAACGTCATGCGCCCGGACGAGGTCCGTCCGTCGCTCACCCCCGAGCAGGCGCTGTCCGGCGCCCCGGCCCAGGAGCAGCAGCGTTTCAAGGTGCCGCAGATCCTGGGGGAGGAGTAGACCGACATGACGGACAAGAACAGCATCATCCGGCTCACCGCCGCCGAGACCGCCGAGAAGGTCGCCTCCGGCGAGCTGACCGCCGTCGAGGTCACCGAGGCCCACCTCGCCCGGATCGAGGCCGTCGACGAGAAGGTGCACGCCTTCCTGCACGTGGACCGCGAGGGCGCGCTGGCCCAGGCCCGCGCCGTCGACGAGAAGAGGGCGCGGGGCGAGAAGCTCGGCCCGCTCGCGGGTGTACCGCTCGCGCTCAAGGACATCTTCACCACCAAGGGCGTGCCCACGACCGTCGGGTCCAAGATCCTCGAGGGCTGGATCCCGCCGTACGACGCGACCGTCACCAGGAAGCTGAAGGACGCCGACGTCGTCATCCTCGGCAAGACCAACATGGACGAGTTCGCCATGGGGTCGTCGACGGAGAACAGCGCCTACGGCCCGACCGGCAACCCCTGGGACCTCACCCGTATCCCCGGTGGCTCCGGCGGCGGCTCCAGCGCCGCGCTCGCCTCCTTCCAGGCGCCCCTGGCCATCGGCACGGACACCGGCGGTTCCATCCGCCAGCCCGCCTCCGTCACCGGCACGGTCGGCGTCAAGCCGACGTACGGCGGGGTCTCCCGCTACGGGATGGTCGCCTTCAGCAGCAGCCTCGACCAGGGCGGACCCTGCGCCCGTACGGTCCTGGACGCCGCCCTTCTGCACGAGGTCATCGGCGGACACGACCCGCTCGACTCCACCTCCATCGACGCCCCGGTCCCGCCGGTCGTCGAGGCCGCGCGCAACGGCACCGTTCAGGGCATGCGCGTGGGTGTCGTCAAGCAGTTCCGCGGCGAGGGCTACCAGGCCGGTGTCATCCAGCGGTTCGACGAGTCGGTGGCCCTCCTCAAGGAGCTGGGCGCCGAGATCGTCGAGCTGGACTGCCCGTCCTTCGACCTTGCGCTGGCCGCGTACTACCTGATCGCACCGAGCGAGTGCTCCAGCAACCTGGCGCGCTTCGACGGTCTGCGCTACGGGCTGCGCGTCGGCGACGACGGCACGCGCTCCGCGGAGGAGGTCACCTCCATCACGCGTGCGGAAGGGTTCGGCGCCGAGGTCAAGCGCCGGGTCATGCTCGGCACGTACGCCCTGAGCTCCGGCTACTACGACGCGTACTACGGGTCCGCGCAGAAGGTCCGTACGCTCATCACCCGGGACTTCGAGAAGGCCTTCGAACAGGTCGACGTGATCGTTTCGCCGACGACCCCGACGACCGCCTTCGCGATCGGTGAGCGCGCCGACGACCCGATGGCGATGTACCTGGCGGACCTGTGCACCATCCCGGTCAACCTGGCGGGCAACGCCGCCATGTCGCTGCCCTGCGGTCTCGCACCGGAGGACAACCTCCCGGTGGGCCTGCAGATCATCGCTCCGGCGACGAAGGACGAACGCCTCTACAAGGTCGGCGCCGCCGTCGAGGCCGCCTTCGTGGAAAGGTGGGGGCACCCGCTTCTCGAGGAGGCTCCGTCGCTGTGAGTACGGCACTGTCCAAGGCCAAGGGCTTCAAGAAGTCCAAGTCCGGTATGTACCTGTCCATGGCCACCACCGCGTTCGGCGCGCTCGGTGTCGCGAAGCAGGCCAAGAAGGCCCGCCTCGAGCACGACACGCTGCGCCTGATCGACGCGGCCGTGTCCGCCGCCGCCATCGTCACCGGCCTCGCGATCCTCTACCGCGAGCTGAAGCGGCTGGGCGACGACGACGTCCTGCTGGGCTGAGAGGGAAGTTTCACCGTGACCACCATGACCGACCTGGTGTCGTACGAGGACGCACTGGCCTCGTACGACCCTGTCATGGGCCTCGAGGTCCATGTCGAACTCGGCACCAAGACCAAGATGTTCTGCGGCTGCTCCACGACGCTCGGCGCCGAGCCGAACTCGCAGACATGCCCCACCTGCCTCGGTATGCCCGGCGCGCTCCCCGTCGTGAACACGATCGGCGTGGAGTCCGCGATCCGGATCGGTCTCGCGCTGCACTGCGAGATCGCCGAGTGGTGCCGCTTCGCCCGGAAGAACTACTTCTATCCGGACATGCCGAAGAACTTCCAGACCTCCCAGTACGACGAGCCGATCGCCTTCAACGGCTACCTCGACGTGCAGCTGGAGGACGGCGAGACCTTCCGTGTGGAGATCGAACGCGCCCACATGGAGGAGGACACCGGCAAGTCGACGCACGTCGGCGGTGCCACCGGCCGCATCCACGGCGCCGACCACTCCCTGCTGGACTACAACCGCGCCGGCATCCCGCTGATCGAGATCGTCACCAAGCCGATCGTCGGCGCGGGTGAGCGTGCGCCGGAGGTGGCGAAGGCGTACGTGCGCGAGCTGCGCGAGCTCATCCGGGCCCTCGGCGTCTCCGAGGCCCGCATGGAGATGGGCCAGATGCGCTGCGACGTGAACCTGTCGCTGATGCCGAAGGGCTCCGAGAAGTTCGGCACCCGCTCCGAGACGAAGAACGTCAACTCGCTGCGTTCCGTCGAGCGCGCCGCCCGCTTCGAGGTCCAGCGGCACGCCGCGGTGCTCGACGGCGGCGGAAAGGTGATCCAGGAGACCCGCCACTTCCACGAGGACACGGGCACGACGACCTCGGGCCGCACCAAGGAGGAGGCCGAGGACTACCGGTACTTCCCGGAGCCGGACCTGGTGCCCGTCGCGCCCCCGCGCGCGTGGGTGGAGGAGCTGCGCGGGTCGCTGCCGGAGCTGCCCCTCGTGCGCCGCACGCGGCTGCTCGAGGAGTGGGGCATCTCCGCCACGGAGATGCAGGCGATCCTCAACGCCGGTGCGCTCGACTCGATCGTCGCCACCATCGAGGCGGGCGCCGACGCGGCCTCCGCCCGCAAGTGGTGGATGGGCGAGCTCGCCCGCCACGCGAACGAGGCCGGCACGACTCCGGACGAGCTGTCGATCACGCCGGAGCAGGTCGCCCGGGTCTCCGAGCTGGTGGCCTCCGGTGATCTGAACGACAAGCTCGCCCGCCAGGTCATCGAGGGCGTGCTCGCGGGCGAGGGCACGCCGGACGAGGTCGTCGACAAGCGCGGGCTGAAGGTCGTCTCCGACGAGGGCGCCCTGACCTCCGCCGTCGAGGAGGCCATCGCAGGCAACCCGGCGATCGCGGACAAGATCCGCGGCGGCAAGGTGGCGGCGGCCGGTGCCCTGGTCGGCGCCGTCATGAAGGCCACCCGGGGGCAGGCCGACGCCGCGCGCGTCAAGGAGCTGATCCTGGCGAAGCTGGGTGTCAGCGAGGGCTGAGACCAACCGCAGAAGCGTACAGGGGCGGTCCATCTCTGAGATGGACCGCCCCTGTGGCGCTTACCGAAACCTTATACAGCAAGGAAACCGCGCAGATTGTTCCCGTGAATCGTTTGCCGCCTTGTGACGAAGCCCACGAAAGCGACAAACGATCTCCTCCGGCTGCCAGAGTGATGGGGATTGCTCATGCGTTCTTTCCGGGTCGTTCAGTTCATCGACGACTTTTCCCGGACAAAGATCCACGAACCACTCCCAGGGAGCACGTCCGTTGGCAGAGCTCGCACGCTGGTGTGTACGCCACCGTCTCGGCACCGTTCTCCTCTGGCTGGTCGCCTTCGCCGGTGTCACCACGGCCTCCACCGTCGCGGGCACCGCGTACTCGAGTGACTACGGCATCCCCGGCACCGAGTCCCATCGTGCCGCCGGGCTGCTCGAGCGGGGTTTCCCCGGTCTCGGCGGCGACAGTGACACCGTCGTCTGGCAGACCGGTGCGGAGGGCGTGCGTGCCGCCGACGTCGAGCAGACGATGACCCGCACCCTGGACCACATCGCGGACCTTCCCGGCATCGCCGCCGTCACCAGCCCCTACAAGGACGGCCACACCGACCAGATCAGCCGGGACGGCCGCACGGCGTACGCCACCATCACCTTCGAGCGGTCGGCCGAGGACATCGGCAAGGGCGAGGCCAAGGCCGTCGTCGACGCGGCCGAGTCCGCCGAGACCGACGGCCTCAAGGTCGAGCTGGGCGGCAGCGCCGTCGGGGCCACCGAGGCCAAGGGCGGCCATCTCGCCGAGATCGTCGGCGTGGCCGTCGCCGCCCTGGTGCTCTTCCTCGCCTTCGGCTCACCGGCCGCCTCCCTGCTGCCCATCGCCACCGCCCTGACCGGGGTCGGCACCGCGTACGCGGGGATCGGGCTGCTCGGGCACGCGATGACCGTCGCCGACTTCGCGCCCATGCTCGGCATGCTGATCGGGCTCGGCGTCGGCATCGACTACGCGCTGTTCATCGTCACCCGGCACCGGCGCAGCCTGAAGCGCGGTGTCCCGGCGGACGAGGCCGCGGCGGGCGCCGTCGCCACCACCGGACGGGCCGTGGTGTTCGCGGGTGCGACCGTGTGCATCGCGCTCCTCGGCATGCTGATCCTGCGCCTCGGATTCCTCAACGGCGTCGCGATCGCCGCCAGCCTGACCGTCCTGCTCACCGTCGCCGCCTCGGTGACCCTGCTGCCCGCGCTGCTGTCCTTCATCGGCCCGCGCGCCCTCAGCAGGCGTGAGCGGCGCAGGCTGCAGGAGCACGGGCCGGGGCCCGAGGTGCCGACCGGGCTCTCCGCCCGCTGGTCCGCGTTCGTCGAACGCCACCCGAAGAAGCTCGCTGTCGTCGCCCTGGCCGTGATGGCCCTGCTCGCGCTGCCCACGCTCTCCCTCCACCTCGGCACCTCCGACCAGGGCAACGACCCCAAGGCGTCGACCACCCGGCAGGCCTACGACCTCATGGCGCAGGGCTTCGGGCCCGGCGTCAACGGCCCGCTCACCCTGGTCACGCAGGTGGGAGGCGCCGAGGACAAGCTCGCGCTCGACAATCTGGACAGCACCCTCGCGGCCACCCCGGGTGTCGCCTCGGTGACCCCGGCGACGTACAACGGCGGCGGGGACACGGCCTACCTCACCGTCGTACCGGACTCCGCGCCGCAGTCGCAGCAGACCAGTGAACTGGTGAAACGGCTGCGCTCCGAGGTGCTGCCGCGCGCCGAGCAGGGCACGAACCTCGATGTGCACGTCGGCGGCATCACGGCCGTCTACGACGACTTCGCGAATGTGATCGTCGGAAAGCTGCCGCTGTTCGTGGGTGTGGTGATCGGCCTCGGCTGTGTGCTGCTGCTGCTCGCCTTCCGGTCCCTCGCCATCCCGCTGAAGGCGGCCGTGATGAACCTGGCCGCCGTCGCCGCCGCGTTCGGCGTGGTCGTCGCGATCTTCCAGTGGGGCTGGGGGAGCGAGCTGCTCGGCCTCGGCCGGGCGGGGCCGATCGAGCCCTTCCTCCCCGTGATCATGGTCTCCGTGCTCTTCGGGCTCTCCATGGACTACCAGGTGTTCCTGGTCAGCCGCATGTACGAGGAGTGGCTGGAGACCGGCGACAACCGGCGCGCGGTGCGGGTGGGCCTCGCCGAGACCGGCCGGGTGATCAACTCCGCGGCCGTCATCATGATCTCCGTCTTCCTCGCCTTCGTGCTCAGCGGCGACCGTGTGATCGCCATGTTCGGCATCGGGCTCGCCTCGGCCGTGGCCCTCGACGCCTTCGTACTGCGCACCCTTCTCGTCCCCGCCCTGATGCATCTGCTCGGCGGCGCCAACTGGTGGCTGCCGACCTGGCTGGAGCGCAGGCTGCCGCGGCTGTGTATCGAGCCGGCGGAGTGCCGTGCGACGATTCCGGAGCAGCGCGCCGGCGAGACCGTGCCGGCGGGCGTGGGGGCGAAGGAGCAGCGCGAGGATGTACGCGATATCCCTGGGTGACGACGGGGCCGAACTGCGTCCGCTGGAGCCGTGGCACGCCGAGGAGTTCCTGGCGCACCTGGACCGCGGGCGGGACTTCGTCACCGAGCACATCCCGTTCGGGTCGGGCGCCACGGACGTGGGCTCCGCCAAGGAGATCCTCCAGTCGTACGCCGACAAGCGCGCCGCCGACGGGGGCAGCCTGCACGGGCTGTGGCTGGACGGGAAGCTGGTCGGGGGCGTGCTCTTCCGCGTCTTCGACGCGGCGGGCGGCAGCTGCGAGGTCGGCTGCTGGCTGGAGCCCGCCGGGACCGGACGGGGTCTGGTGACACGCGCGATGCGGGTGCTCATCGACTGGGCGATTGACGAGCGCGGCATCCACCGTGTGGAGTGGTACGCGTCGTCGGCCAACATTCCGAGCATCAACGTGGCACGGCGGCTGGGCATGAGCCGTGACGGCGTGCTGCGGCAGAGACACCTCTACCGCGGCGTACGCCAGGACACCGAAGTGTGGTCGGTGCTCGCGCCCGAGTGGCGGGCGGCACGCGCGCAGGACGCCCGCGACGATCATTAAGAGACCTCTCAGACAGCGTCCGTACGGTGCGAGGCATGGGAACCAAGACAGTTGACGAGGCCGGGATCGAGACCGGCGCCGAGACGACGAACGACGAGGACAAGGTGAACGCCACCGAGGCCGTGAAAACCGCCGGCGACACGGGCGAGGAGCCCGGGAACGAGGTCGTGTCCGAGGAGACCGCCTCCGAGGAGACCGCTCCCGAGGAGACCGCCTCCGAGGGGCCGTCGGGGGTGGGACAGGGCGCCGGAGCGGTGGTGTCCGCCGGCCTCGGCGTCGTCTCGCTGACCGGCAGCTGGGTGGGCACCGTGGCCGCCGCCCGCGAGACGCTCGTGGGCCAGCTGCAGACCTCGTCCTCGGCGAGCGTCGCCAAGCAGATCCAGGCGGTGTACGGCGACGCCTGGCAGGCCACCGCGCTGTGGGGCGGCGTGTTCGCCCTGGCCGCGCTGCTGGTGGGTGTCGTGGTGCTCGCCCGCCCGGCGTTCGGCGCGCCGGGCCGGCCGCAGGCGCCGTGGATCAAGTCGGCTGCCTGGGCCGGTGTGGCCCTGGGCGTCGTCGGCCTGCTCCTGGCCGTCCTCAAGTACACCGACGTTCTGCTCGGACTGCCGTCCGCCGGCTGAGCCGGGACGGACCTTGAGGGGTCCTAGGGCCTGCGTCGCATCCTTACGCAGGCCCTGGGACCCCCTCCGTGTGTCTAAGGCCCCGGCGCACCGCGGAAGATGCGGAACCCTCCCGATGCGGCGGAACCCCCTGGGGGACGAGGGTTGAGGCCTCGCAACGAGCGAGGTCGCCCATCGACTCGTCCTGGGGGAAGAACCGTGTTCGAGTACGAACTGCACCGCATCCGTACCGCCGAGCTGATCCGCGAGGCGGAGCGTTACCGGCTCGGCCGGGAGGCACTGCGCGGGCGCCGCGTCGCCCGCAGGGCCGCCCGGGAATCCGAAGGGGAGGGCCGGGACCACGGCCACGACCGGCATCGGTCACGGCGTGTGCCCCGCACCGCGTGAACGCGCGGCGGGAGGGCGGCGACCTGCGCGCCGCGCTCCCCGCGGACGGCCGCACGGGAGACGGCCGTCCGTATCCCGAGAAGCCCGCGAGGACCCGGGCGGCCGGCCCGGGCAGTGCCCGGTCGGCGAGCGGCTCGACCGCCCGGGCACCACGGCAGCCGACGCCCCCGGCCGCGACCGGCTCCGGGTCCACGACCGCGGCTGTTCCCGAAGGGCATGCGGCGACGCCGAAGCCGGCCGACGGCGATGCCGTGTCCACCGCGGTCCCGGCGCCGGACGCCCCGACGGCCCGCGCCCGGGCCGGCCGGAGCGCCGAACCGGGGGAACCGTCCGCGGTGCGTGCAACGCCGCACACCCCCGCCTCCGATCCGCAGGCGCAGGGCAGCGGGTCCCGCCTTCAGGTCCCGCGGTCCCCCGTGCCGGACGGGCAAGCGGCGATATTCGGTGCCGGACTGTCGGACGCCCGTGTCATCCTCGGGAGCGTGGAGACCAGGTCCGTGAGTCCCGTGTTCGTCGGTCGCGCCGAGGAGTTGACGGCGTTGCAGGACGCCCTCGTCCGCGCCGGCGGCTCCGGGGCGCCGGATGACGGCGGAGAGCCGCAGGCGCTGCTCGTCGGGGGCGAGGCCGGCGTCGGGAAGACGCGGCTGATCGAGGAGTTCGCGGCCGCGGCGACGCGCGCGGGCGCCGTCGTCGCGCTCGGCGGCTGCGTCGAGATCGGCGCCGACGGGCTGCCCTTCGCCCCGTTCTCCACCGCCTTGCGGGCGCTGCGCCGGCAGCTCCCCGAGGAGCTCGCCGCGGCCGCCGCCGGACAGGAGGAGGAACTGGCACGGCTGCTGCCGGAGTTGGGTGAGGCGCGGCGCGGCCCGCGGAACGACGAGGAGGGCATGGCCCGTCTCTTCGAGCTCACCGCCCGGCTGCTCGAGCGGGTCGCCGCCCGCCGTACCGTCGTCCTCGCCCTGGAGGACCTGCACTGGGCCGATGCCTCCACCCGCCATCTGCTCGCCTATCTTCTCCGCACCCTGCGCAGCGGCCGCCTGGTCGTCGTCGCCAGCTACCGCTCCGACGACATCCACCGCCGCCACCCCCTGCGCCCCCTCCTCGCCGAACTCGACCGCCTCCGCACGGTCCGCCGCATCGAGCTCGGCCGGTTCAACCGGGCGGAGGTGGAGCGCCAGATCGCCGGCATACTCGCCGCCGAACCCGACCCCGCCCAGGTCGACGACATCTTCGCCCGGTCCGACGGCAACGCCTTCTTCGTCGAGGAGCTGGCGGTGGCCTGCTGCGAGGGCTGCTGCGGCACCGGCCTGACCGACTCCCTGCGCGACCTGCTCCTGGTCCGCGTCGAGAAGCTGCCGGACTTTGCGCAGCGCGTCGCCCGGATCGTCGCCGAGGGGGGCTCCACCGTGGAGTACCCCCTCCTCGCGGCCGTGGCCCGGCTCGCGGAGGACGATCTCATCGAGGCCCTGCGTGCCGCCGTGGGCGCCAACATCCTCCTCGCCACGCCCGACGGAGACGGCTACCGCTTCCGCCACTCGCTGGTGCGCGAGGCGGTCAGCGACGACCTGCTCCCCGGCGAGCGCTCCCGCCTCAACCGGCGGTACGCCGAGGCACTGGAGGCCGACCCCTCACTCGTCCCGGCCGACCAGCGCGCCCCCCGGCTGGCGAGCTACTGGTACCACGCGCACGACGCCGCAAAGGCCCTGCCCGCGGTCCTCGACGCCGCAGTCGAGGCCCGCCGCCGGCACGCGCACGCCGAGCAACTGCGCCTGCTGGAACGGGCGATGGAGCTGTGGGAGGTCGCCCCCGCCGACGTGCGGGCCGCGCTGCGCCCGCTCGACTACGCGGAGGCGTATCCGGCCTGCGGCTGCGATCCGGCGACCACCCCTCTGCGGTATCTCGATCTGATGGCCGAGGCGGCCGTCGCGGGCCGGCTCAGCGGAGAGCGCGAGCGCGCCCTGAAGATCACCAGACGGGCCCTGCACCTTCTCGAGGAGGACGACGACCCGCTGCGTGCCGCCTGGTTCTGGGTGCAGCGCTCCCGGCTGGTCCAGCACACGGCCCGCGGCGACGGCTGGAAGGAACTCACCACCGCTCAGGAGCTGGTGCGCGGACTGCCTCCGTCGGAGGTGCACGCCGAGGTGCTCGCCGCGGTCGCCAGCTGGTCGATGGCGCACGTCCCCGGCCCCGAGGCGCTGTCGGCCGCCGAGCGCGCCGTGGAGTACGCGCGGATGGTGGGCGCCCGCGACATCGAGCTCAACGCCCGTCTCACCCTGGGCGGCCTCCTCGTCGAGGCGGGCGACATCGACGCCGGGCTCGTGGAGATGCACGAGGTCAAGGAGGAGGCGGCGGCCCTCGGCAACACCTATGTGGCGGGACGCCTCCATGTGAACCTGCCGTCCTACCTGGAGAGCATCGGCCGGTCCAAGGAGGCCGTCGAAGTGCTCCGCGAGGGTCTGGACCTGACCCGGAGGCTGGGTCTGACGGACTCCGAGGCCTGGGTGTGGGGCAATCTCGGGGAGTCCCTCACCTCCCTCGGCCGCTGGGACGAGGCCGCCGAGGCCGCGACGGCCTCCGAGCGTGTCGGCCAGAGCGCCAAGCCCCGCGGCTTCCGCGCCACGATCCACACGATGCTCGCGCTGGCCCGCGGCGACCTGCCCGAGGCGGAGCGCCAACTGGCCGCAGCCCGCCAGTACTTCGGCACCCACGACACGATGGCGCAGCACGAACTGCCGCTGGTGCGGGCCGCCGTCGGGATCGCCGCCGCCCAGGGCCGCCTCGACGACGCCCGCGCCGCCCTCGACGGCGCCCTGGTGACGGGTTTCCCGCCGGGTACTCAGCGCTACGCCTGGCCGTTGCTGCTCGCCTCGGCCACGGCGGAGGCCGACTCCCTGGGCCTGCCCGCGGCCGAGCCGGGCCGCATCGAGGTACTGGAGCGGATCCGCGACACCGCCAAGACGCTCACCACGAACGTCCCGGTGTGGCAGGCGTACGAACGCTGGGTCCGGACCGAGGTGCTGCGCGCCCAGGGCTGCGGTGCGCCGCGCGACTGGTGGGAGGTCGCCACCGCCTTCGAGGCCCTTGACCGCCCGTACGACCTGGCCCGTGTCCGTCTGCGTCTCGCGGAGTCGCTGCTGGCCTCGGGCAGCGGCGAGGACGAGCGCGAACGGGCCGCGGAGCTGTTGCGGCTGGCCGCCGCGGTGGCCGACCACCTCGGCGCCCGGCCGCTCGCCGAGTCGGTGGCCCTGCTGGGACGTCGTGCCCGGCTCGCCCCGGCGTCCGCGGCGCGGCCCCGGGTGGTGGACCCCGTTGAGTCCCTGGGGCTCACGAACCGGGAGCGGGACGTGCTCCGGCTGGTCGCCGTCGGGCGCAGCAACCGCCAGATAGCCGAGGAGCTGTTCATCTCCCCGAAGACCGCCAGCGTCCACGTCTCGAACATCCTGGCGAAGCTCAACGTCTCGGGCCGTGGCGAGGCCGCCGCGCTGGCGCACCGGCTGAGGCTGTTCCCCGCGGAGCCCGGGGACCGGCTGACGGCGGGATGACCCGGGGTGCCGTTCTACGACACCTCGACCTCCAGGATCCGGTCGTCGGTCCTGGACGGGGTGCCACGACCGTCCGTGTTGCTCGTGGTGAGCCAGAGCTTGTTGCCGCCGGCCGGGACCACCGTACGGAGACGGCCGTAGATGCCCTTCAGGAAAGCCTGCGGCGGTGCCGAGGACTCCGTGCCCTTGAGCGGGATGCGCCACAGCCGCTCGCCGCGCAGGCCCGCCATCCAGACGGAACCCTCCGCGTAGGCGATGCCGCTGGGGGATGCCTCGTCGGTGTGCCACTGGACGATCGGGCTGTGGAACTCGGGATCGGTGGACTTCCCCTCGGCGATCGGCCAGCCGTAGTCGTCGCCGGGCTTGATCGCGTTCAGCTCGTCCCAGGTGTCCTGCCCGAACTCCGAGGCGAACAGCCGCTGTTTGTCGTCCCAGGCGAGCCCCTGGACGTTGCGGTGGCCGTAGGAGTAGACGACCGAGTCCCCGAAGGGGTTACCGGGCGCGGGTTCGCCCTCGGGGGTCATGCGCAGGATCTTGCCGCCCAGGGAGGCGCGGTCCTGGGACAGCCCCCGGTCGCCCGACTCGCCGGTTCCGGCGTAGAGCATCCCGTCCGGGCCGAACGCGATCCGGCCGCCGTTGTGGATCGTTCCCTTCGGGATGCCCTTGAAGACCGTGTCCGGAGCCCCGAGCTGTTCACCGGACGGCTTCCTCGTGTCGTACAGCATGCGCACGATGCGGTTGTCCGAGTCCGTGGTGAGGTACGCGTAGACCAGGTGGTCCGAGGCATGGTCGGGGGAGAGGGCGATGCCGAGCAGTCCGCCCTCGCCGGCCGCGGAGACACCGGGCACCGAGCCCAGGAGCGTCTTCTTCCCCGTCCTGTCGTCGATCCGCGTGATCGTGCCGTCGTCGCGGTCGGCGAGCAGCAGTCCGCCGCCCGGCAGCGGTGCGAGGCCCCAGGGCGTCTTGAGGTCCGCCGCGACGGTGCGCACCACCCGGACCGATCCGGTCGTCGGCGGGGTGTGCTCGACCGCCTCCCGGGAGCCCGAGGGCCCCGGTGCCGTACTGCTCGAGGAGACGCTCCCACCGACCGGCGTGTCTCCGCCACCGGAGGAGCAGCCCGCCGCCAGCAGCAGCGCGGACGCGGCCAACGCGGTTGTCACAGCTCGACGTTGCACGATCACGGTCCCTTCGACGCGGTGCCCTTTTCCTTTCCTACACCGCTCGGGCCCCGGACGGTTCCATGCCGCCCCGATCGGACGCGTGGCGCACACGCGCCTGGGGCGGGACCAGGGCTCAGTCCCACGAGCCCTGGGCCGCCGGCAGGTCCGCCACAACCGAAAGGTCCTCCGGGCTCAGGCGCAGTCCGGGCGCGGCCGCGTTCTCCGTGACCCAGCACTCCTGCTTGGCGCCCGGTACCGGCACCACATGAGGCCCCTGTGCCAGGACCCAGGCCAGCGCCACCTGGGCGGGGGTGACGTCCTCCCCGTGCCGGCGCGCCACCTCCCGGAGACCGGCCACGATCGGCTGGTTCTCCGCCATCATCTCGGCCGTGAAGCGCGGGTGCCGGGCACGCAGATCGTCGGGCTCGAAGCCTTCGCCGGGGGTCAGGGTGCCGGTCAGGAACCCGTTGCCGAGCGGCATCGCGGCCAGGAAGCCGACCCCGCGCGCCGCGCACCACGGCAGCAGCGCGTTCAGGGCCTCCGGCGACCACACCGACAGTTCGGCCTCCACCGCGCTCACCGGGAAGACCTGCTGCACCCGCTCCAGCTGCCGGATCGTGTCGTCGTACAACCGGGCCCCGGACCGCCGTCCGCCGCGCACACCCATGGCGCACAACCCCAGCGCCCGGACCTTGCCGGCGCGTACCAGCTCAGCCATGGCGCCCCAGGTCTCCTCGACGGGAACCTCCGGGTCCGCGCGGTGCAGTTGGTAGAGGTCGATGACGTCCGTCTGCAACCGGCGCAGCGACGCGTCGCAGGCACGTCTCACATAACCGGGGCGGCCGTTGGCCACGATGTGCTGCTCGCCCACCAGCAGGCCGACCTTGGTCGACACGAAGGCCTCGGCCCGCCGCTCCTTCAGAACCCGGCCCACGAGCAGTTCATTGGTGAACGGCCCGTACATGTCCGCCGTGTCGAGCAGCGTGCTGCCCAGATCCAGCGCCCGGTGCACCGTGCGTGCGGACTCGTCGCCGCGCTGCCGAGAACCGGAGTAGGCCCAGCTCATCGGCATGCATCCGAGTCCCACCGCCCCCACTTCGAGCGTTGCCGCGCCGATCGTCCTGCGCTCCACCTGGCCGTGCCCTCCCTTTCCTGGCACCCCAACCTAACGAATGCGGCGGCGGAGGCTTCGCATAGCCTCCTGGGCATGACTGTCGAGGTTTGGCTTCCGTTCCGCACCGACGAGATCGAGGGGCTGCCGGAGGGCCTCACGTACCGGTACTGGGACGGCGGCCCGGATTATCCCGCGGACCCGGCCGACTGCGCGTTCTACGCCGTCCCCTACATGAAGGGGAGTGAGGTCGCGGTGCGTCCGATGGCCGCGATGACGTCCGTCCGTGTCGTGCAGACGCTCTCCGCCGGCGTCGACCACGTCGAGCCGGGCCTCTCCCGGCTGCCCGAGGGCGTACTGCTGTGCAACGCCCGCGGGGTGCACGACGCCAGTACCGCCGAACTCGCCCTCGCCCTGATCCTGGCGTCGCTGCGCGGGATCCCCGACTTCGTCCGGGGACAGGACCGGGAGGAGTGGCGGGCCGGATTCCGTCCCGCCCTCGCCGACAGGTCGGTCCTCATCGTCGGCTACGGGGCGGTGGGCGCCGCCGTCGAGGACCGGCTCGTGCCGTTCGAGGTCGCGCGGGTGGCGCGCGTCGCGCGCCACGAGCGCGAGACGGAGCGCGGGCACGTGCATCCTCTCTCCCGATTGTCCGAACTTCTTCCCGAAGCCGATGTGGTGGTGATCGTCACGCCGCTCACGGAGGGGACGAAGGGCATGGTCGACGCCGGCTTCCTGGCCCGTATGAAGGACGGGGCGCTGCTGGTGAACATGGCGCGCGGAGCGGTGGTCGACACCGGGGCGCTGCTGGCCGAGGCGGAGACCGGCCGCCTGATGGCCGCCCTCGATGTCACGGATCCCGAACCGCTGCCGAAGGGGCACCCCCTGTGGCATGCGCCCGGCGTGCTCATCAGTCCGCATGTCGGCGGCCCCACCTCGGCGTTCTGGCCCCGCGTCAAGCGTCTCCTCGGCCTGCAGCTGAACCGTTTCGCGCAGGGGGAGCCGTTGCAGAACGTCGTGTTGAGGACCGGGGCCTAGCGCTGCCGGGAGCGCGGGCACCAAGGAGTTCCGGGCCGTGCGCGCGGTCCGGGCGGTGCGGGAATCGGGCCAAAGCCGCCGACCGCGCACAGGCCGTACGCGGTCGCACGACCGGCGCGTACATCGCTCGCCGTTCGCTCCGCGTCCGCTTCCGGCACACTCCGCAGTCCTTCGTGCGCGTTACGTGCCCGAATTCTCGCCGATCGTCACTGAGCGTAGAGGAACTATGTCCCTGAGTGACGAGGCTGGTGTATCGTCCCGACAGGGGCAGCGCCGTGCACCGCTCGGCGCCGGGGACGGAACTTTCAGACATGCGAGGGGGGCGACGGGCGATGCACGGCCTATGGACGAACGATCCGACGCGGCGGGGCCGCGGGCGGCGGCCCTGGCGAGCGGCGACCCGCAGGCGCGGCCACAGCGGTCACGGCGGCCATCATCACCACCACCGCAGGCACAGCGGCCGCAAGAGGCACTCCCACCCAGCGCGCCGCGACCGGCGGGACCCGGCGGCGCCCCGGACCGGGAGGGCCCGGTGAGTTCCCCCGGGGCGCTGGTGGCCCGCCGTCCGGTGCCGGACGGCCGTATGCGCCTGGTTCCGCAACTCGTCCTGGCCCTGATCTGCGCGGGATACGCCGTCGGTTCCGCGATCGGCTGGGGCTCCCGGGGCCTTGCGCTGGTCATGGGGGATTTCGGGCTGAGTGTCGCGGCAGGCACCGCGTCGGTCTCCTGTCTCGTGTACGCCCGCAGTCGCCGTGACGCCTTCCGGCCCGCCTGGCTGCTGTTCGCGCTCTCCTCCGCCATGGCGGCGCTGGGCAACGGGATCTGGGGCTGGTACGAGGTCGTCCTGGACCGTCCGGTCCCCTCGCCGAGCTGCGCCGATCTGTTCTTCCTCTGCTTCGCCCCGCCCGCGATCGTCGGGCTGCTCGTGCTGGCCAAGAGGCCCGTCACCAAGGCGGGCTGGGTGTGTCTCGCGCTCGATGCGTGGCTGATCGGCGGCTCGCTGCTGACGCTGTCGTGGAGCCTCGCGCTGGCCCAGGCGGCGAAGTTCGACGGGCCGAGCGTCGCGCACACCGCGCTGTCGCTCGCCTATCCGCTGCTGGACATCGCCCTGATCAGCATGGTGGTGGCGCTCCACTTCCGGCGCTCGGCGGTGAACCGCTCCGCGGTGAACACCGCGATCGGCGGGCTCGCCCTGACCGTGATGTGCGACGCCCTGTTCACCTCGCCGCTGCTGCACGACAGCTATCACTCGGGCCAGTTGCTGGACGCCGGCTGGTTCTCCGGCTCGCTGCTGCTCGCCTACGCCCCCTGGGTCGGCGCCCGGTCCGAACACCCCGACGGCGACGGGCACGCCCGCCCCGTGCGCGAACACGTGCCGGAGCAGCGCCGGCCGGACCCGCGGAGCACCGAACCGCCGGGGGACCAGCCGCGCGCGCTCCCCGAGGACCACGGCCACGGGCTCACGCCGGGTCCGGACGGCGACGGCCACCCCGCCGTGCTCCCGCAGGACCAGGACCGGTATCCGGCCACCCGCCCGATCTCGGGCTCGCTGGCCGCGCTCACGCCCTATCTCGCCGCCGCCGTCTGCACGCTGGGGATCCTCTACAACGTCCTCAACGGCCACCGTGTCGACCGGGTGGTGCTCGTCACCGCCGGAGCCGTCGTCCTGGCGCTCGTCGTGCGCCAGGGCATCATGCTGCTCGACAACATCACCCTCACCCAGGAACTCGCCCAGAAGGAGAACCACTTCCGCTCCCTGGTGCAGGGTTCCAGCGACGTCATCATGATCGCCGCACCCAACGGCATCCTCAGATACGTCTCCCCGGCCGCCGCCGGCGTCTACGGACGGCCCGCCGAGGAGCTCGTCGGGACCGAACTCGCCATGCTCATCCACCCCGAGGACCTGGGCCGTGTGGTGCACGAGGTGCGCCGCTTCCTCACCGCCGGCCACACCGAGGAGCCCACCACCCGCATCGAGTGCCGCTTCAGGTCCGGTGCCGGCGGATGGCTCAACGTGGAGTCCACGGTCAACCGCCACGAAGGCGGACTGATCTTCAACAGCCGGGACATCACCGAGCGGGTGCGCCTGCAGGCGCAGCTGCAGCACAACGCCGAGCACGACCCGCTGACCGACCTGCCCAACCGCGCCCTGTTCACCCGGCGCGTCCAGCAGGCGCTGTCCGGCCGCCGCTCCTCCGACCGCGGCACCGCCGTCCTCTTCATCGACCTCGACGGATTCAAGGCCGTCAACGACACCATCGGGCACCAGGCCGGGGACGAACTGCTCGTCCAGGCGGCCCGCAGACTCCATGACGCGGTCCGGCAGAGCGACACCGCCGCCCGCCTCGGCGGCGACGAGTTCGCGGCCCTTGTCGTCGGCGACGGCACCCGGGACCGTTCCGCGCGCGAGCGGCACATCCTGGAGCTCGCGGACCGGCTCAGGGGCACCCTCTCGCAGCCGTACGACATCGACGGCAACGATGTCCGGGTGGCCGCGTCCATCGGTGTGGCCTTCGCCGAGCCGGGTCTCGGCGCGGGCGAGCTGCTGCGCAACGCCGACCTCGCGATGTACCGCGCCAAGGCCGCGGGCAAGGGCCGCGTGGAGCTGTACGCGCCGCAGATGCAGCAGGACGTCGTACGCAAGGCCGAACTGGCCACCCGGCTGCGGGCCGCGCTGCACGGCGGAGAGTTCACCCTGCTGCACCAGCCGGTGGTGTCGCTCGAGGACGGCCGGATCACGTCGGTCAGTGCCCTGCCGCGCTGGCGCTCCTCCCAGGGTGTGCTCTTCACCCCCTGGGAGTTCCTGCGCGTCTCCGAGGACAGCGACAGAACCGCCGAGCTCGACCGCTGGGTGCTCGAGGCGGCGGTGGCGCAGGCCGCCGAGCGCACCGCCACCGGACACGTCGTGCCCGTGGCCGTCCGGATGAGCGCCCGCCGGCTCCTGGACCGCTCCCTGCCGCTGGGCTCCGTCGAGGCGTTGCTCACCCGGCACGGTCTGGCCTCGGGTGCCCTGATGATCGAGCTGTCCGACACCGACCCGGGTACCTGCCTGGACGAACTGGAACGCCGACTCGGCGCCCTGCGCAGAATCGGCGTCCGGGTCGCCCTGGACGGTTTCGGCAACGGCTACGCAGCCATCACGGCACTGCGCCGGCTGCCGGTCGACGTGCTGAAACTCGACCGGAGCCTGGTCGAGGGGGTCGTCGAGTCGGCACGGCTGCACAAGATCACCAGTGGGCTGCTGCGTATCGCGGGCGATCTGGGCCTTCAGTCGATCGCCTCCGGGGTGGATCTGCCCGAGCAGGTCGTGGCTCTGAGTGCGATGGGCTGCACCCATGGGCAGGGCATGGCGTTCGCCGGTCCGCTGGACGAATACCGGCTGCGCCGGGCGCTGGCCTCCGGCCACTACCCGGTACCCCATGGGCCCGTCGAACCGGCGTTCGCCGGGGGAGGCGGGCGCGCGTACACCAGTGGTGTTCCTGCCGTTTTCGGAGGCGGGACGGGCCTACGCTCACATAATGAGACTCCTGTCCCACCCACTTGACAGTGGCAGCGTGCCGGGGGGAGGGTCAGTTCCATGCGCACCCGAATTCTCGTACTTGGACAGCGCGTCGGCTGAGCTGGGATCCACCGGAAATGAACCGGAGACTCCAGCGACCACACCCGGCGCGCTCCCCTCGCTTGCCTACCGGCACGAGGGGTTTTTTGTTGCACAAGCACCACTCGAACAACGTACAAACCTCGCAAAAACCCTCAGCATCGAGAAGAGAATGCCGATGACCGAGCAGGCCACCGGGGCCCCTCATCCGCAACCGCGGCCCCGATCCGGAGGACACCACTCCGCGCCCGAGCACGTCACGGGTGCGCAGTCCCTCATCCGTTCTCTCGAGGAGGTCGGCGCCGACACGGTATTCGGCATTCCCGGCGGTGCGATCCTTCCGGCGTACGACCCGCTGATGGACTCCCAGCGGGTGCGGCACGTGCTGGTGCGGCACGAGCAGGGTGCGGGCCATGCGGCCACCGGCTATGCGCAGGCCACCGGCAGGGTCGGCGTCTGCATGGCGACCTCGGGCCCGGGCGCCACCAACCTGGTCACCCCGATCGCGGACGCCCACATGGACTCGGTGCCGATGGTCGCGATCACCGGCCAGGTCGCCTCCAAGGCGATCGGCACGGACGCCTTCCAGGAGGCGGACATCGTGGGCATCACGATGCCGATCACCAAGCACAACTTCCTCGTGACCAAGGCCGAGGAGATCCCCCGGACGATCGCGGAGGCCTTCCACATCGCCTCCACCGGCCGCCCGGGCCCGGTCCTCGTCGACATCGCCAAGGACGCCCTCCAGGCACAGACCGTCTTCAGCTGGCCGCCCTTCACGGACCTGCCCGGCTACCGCCCGGTGACCAAGCCGCACGCCAAGCAGATCCGCGAGGCCGCCAAGCTGATCGCGGCCGCGCGGCGGCCCGTCCTCTACGTCGGCGGCGGCGTCCTGAAGGCGCAGGCGACCGCCGAGCTGAAGGTCCTCGCCGAACTCACCGGAGCGCCCGTCACCACCACCCTGATGGCGCTCGGCGCATTCCCCGACAGCCACCCGCTGCACGTGGGGATGCCGGGCATGCACGGTGCGGTCACCGCCGTCACCGCGCTGCAGAAGGCCGACCTGATCGTCGCCCTCGGAGCCCGCTTCGACGACCGCGTGACCGGCAAGCTGGACAGCTTCGCGCCGCACGCCAAGATCGTCCACGCCGACATCGACCCGGCCGAGATCGGCAAGAACCGCGTCGCCGACGTGCCGATCGTCGGTGACGCCCGCGAGGTCATCGCCGACCTGGTCCAGGCCGTGCAGCGGGAGCACAGCGAGGGCCACCGGGGCGACTACACCGCCTGGTGGAACGACCTCAACCGCTGGCGCGAGACCTACCCGCTCGGCTACGACCTGCCCGAGGACGGCTCGCTCTCCCCGCAGCAGGTCATCGAGCGCATCGGGCAGCTCGCACCGGAGGGCACGATCTTCGCGGCGGGCGTCGGGCAGCACCAGATGTGGGCCGCGCACTTCATCGAGTACGACAGGCCCCGCACCTGGCTGAACTCCGGCGGCGCCGGAACCATGGGCTACGCGGTCCCGGCGGCGATGGGTGCCAAGGCCGGCGCTCCGGACCGCACGGTCTGGGCGGTCGACGGCGACGGCTGCTTCCAGATGACCAACCAGGAGCTGACCACCTGCGCCCTGAACAACATCCCGATCAAGGTCGCCATCATCAACAACGGCGCCCTCGGGATGGTCCGCCAGTGGCAGACCCTCTTCTACAACCAGCGGTACTCCAACACCGTGCTGCACTCCGGCCCCGCGGGACCGGGCGGCCAGCAGTCCGGCGCGGGCACCCGCGTCCCCGACTTCGTGAAGCTGGCGGAGGCCATGGGCTGCTACGCGATCCGCTGCGAGTCCTCGGAGGACCTCGACAAGGTCATCGCAGAGGCGAACTCCGTCAACGACCGTCCCGTCGTCGTGGACTTCATCGTCCACGAGGACGCGATGGTGTGGCCGATGGTCGCGGCCGGTACCTCCAACGACGAGATCATGGCCGCCCGGGACGTCCGTCCCGACTTCGGCGACAGCGAAGACGACTGAGAGAGCTGAGTGAGAACCATGTCCAAGCACACCCTCTCGGTCCTCGTCGAGAACACCCCCGGCATCCTCGCCCGGATCGCCGCCCTGTTCTCCCGTCGGGGCTTCAACATCGACTCGCTGGCCGTCGGTGTCACCGAGCACCCCGACATCTCCCGTATCACCATCGTGGTGAACGTCGAGGACCTGCCGCTCGAGCAGGTCACCAAGCAGCTCAACAAGCTGGTCAACGTTTTGAAGATCGTCGAACTGGAGCCGTCGCAGGCCGTTCAGCGGGAACTCGTTCTGGTGAAGGTGCGCGCCGACAACGAGACGCGCTCCCAGATCGTCGAGATCGTCCAGCTGTTCCGCGCCAAGACCGTCGACGTCTCCCCCGAGGCCGTCACCGTCGAGGCCACCGGCAGCAGCGACAAGCTCTCGGCCATGCTCAAGATGCTGGAACCGTACGGCATCAAGGAGTTGGTCCAGTCCGGCACGATCGCGATCGGCCGCGGGGCGCGGTCGATCACGGACCGCTCCCTGCGCGCCCTCGACAGGTCCGCGTAGGACTCGGAGAGGATCCTTACGCATGTGACGGGAGGCCGGCCGACCGCCGGCCGCCCGCATTGCGAGACCCCGAGACTTTCCCTTCCCCCGCCGTCATACGGTGGGAAGCAACATCAGCATCCCAAGGAGAGAACCGAAAGTGGCCGAGCTGTTCTACGACGCTGACGCCGACCTGTCCATCATCCAGGGCCGCAAGGTCGCGGTCATCGGCTACGGCAGCCAGGGCCACGCCCACGCGCTGTCGCTGCGTGACTCCGGCGTCGACGTGCGCGTCGGTCTGCACGAAGGCTCCAGCTCCAAGGTCAAGGCCGAGGAGCAGGGGCTGCGCGTGGTGACCGTGGCGGAGGCCGCGGCCGAGGCCGACGTCATCATGATCCTGGTGCCGGACCCGATCCAGTCCCAGGTCTACGAGGAGTCCATCGCCCCGAACCTGAAGGACGGCGACGCGCTGTTCTTCGGCCACGGCTTCAACATCCGCTTCGGCTTCATCAAGCCGCCGGCGGGCGTGGACGTGTGCATGGTCGCCCCCAAGGGCCCGGGCCACCTGGTGCGCCGCCAGTACGAGGAGGGCCGCGGTGTTCCCTGCATCGTCGCGGTCGAGCAGGACGCCTCGGGCGACGGCTTCGCGCTGGCACTGTCGTACGCCAAGGGCATCGGCGGCACCCGGGCCGGCGTGATCAAGACGACCTTCACCGAGGAGACCGAGACCGACCTCTTCGGCGAGCAGGCCGTGCTGTGCGGTGGCACCACCGCGCTGGTCAAGGCGGGTTTCGAGACCCTGACCGAGGCGGGCTACCAGCCGGAGATCGCCTACTTCGAGTGCCTGCACGAGCTGAAGCTGATCGTCGACCTCATGTACGAGGGCGGTCTGGAGAAGATGCGCTGGTCGATCTCCGAGACCGCCGAGTGGGGCGACTACGTCACCGGTCCGCGGATCATCACCGACGCCACCAAGGCCGAGATGAAGAAGGTCCTCGCGGAGATCCAGGACGGCAGCTTCGCGAAGAACTGGATGGACGAGTACCACGGCGGTCTGAAGAAGTACAACGAGTACAAGAAGCAGGACTCCGAGCACCTGCTGGAGACCACCGGCAAGCAGCTGCGCAAGCTGATGAGCTGGGTCGACGAGGAAGCGTAAGCCTTGCGGCCGAGGGGTCGGAGCAGCGCGCTCCGGCCCCTTCGGCGAACCGGGGGTGACGTCCGGAACGCGGCGTCGTCCCGCCCGTCCGGCCACGGACGGGTGATCCTTTCGCAGCGCCGCGGATCGACGCACGCCACGCCACTACACTTCTCGACAACAAGCGCGTCAGGCCCACAGCGTCGTGCGTCTTCCACGCGGCTAGCACCCCTCCACCGCCTGCGGCCGTCGGGACGGCCGTCCGCATTGGACTTGTGAGGACTCACGTGAGCTCGAAACCCGTCGTACTCATCGCTGAAGAGCTGTCGCCCGCGACCGTCGACGCCCTCGGCCCCGACTTCGAGATCCGTCACTGCAACGGCGCGGACCGCGCCGAGCTGCTGCCGGCGATCGCCGATGTCGACGCCATCCTGATCCGCTCCGCGACGAAGGTCGATGCCGAGGCCGTCGCCGCCGCACGCAAGCTGAAGGTCGTCGCACGAGCCGGCGTCGGCCTCGACAACGTGGACGTCTCCGCCGCCACCAAGGCCGGCGTGATGGTGGTCAACGCCCCCACCTCGAACATCGTGACCGCCGCCGAGCTGGCCTGCGGTCTGATCATCGCCTCCGCCCGCAACATCCCGCAGGCGAACTCCGCCCTGAAGAACGGCGAGTGGAAGCGCAACAAGTACACGGGCGTCGAGCTCGCCGAGAAGACCCTCGGCGTCGTCGGCCTCGGCCGCATCGGCGCGCTGGTCGCCCAGCGCATGTCCGCCTTCGGCATGAAGGTCGTCGCCTACGACCCCTTCGTCCAGCCCGCCCGGGCCGCGCAGATGGGCGTCAAGGTGGTGTCGCTGGACGAGCTGCTGGAGATCTCCGACTTCATCACCGTCCACCTGCCCAAGACCCCCGAGACGCTCGGTCTCATCGGTGACGAGGCGCTGCACAAGGTCAAGCCGACCGTCCGCATCGTCAACGCCGCTCGCGGCGGCATCGTGGACGAGGAGGCGCTGTACTCGGCGCTCAAGGAGGGCCGGGTCGCGGGCGCGGGTCTGGACGTGTACGCCAAGGAGCCGTGCACGGACTCGCCGCTGTTCGAGCTCGACCAGGTCGTCTGCACCCCGCACCTGGGTGCCTCGACCGACGAGGCGCAGGAGAAGGCCGGCATCTCGGTCGCCAAGTCGGTGCGCCTCGCGCTCGCCGGTGAGCTGGTGCCCGACGCGGTGAACGTCCAGGGCGGGGTCATCGCCGAGGACGTCAAGCCCGGTCTGCCGCTCGCCGAGAGGCTCGGCCGTATCTTCACCGCGCTCGCGGGCGAGGTCGCGGTCCGCCTCGACGTCGAGGTGTACGGCGAGATCACCCAGCACGATGTGAAGGTGCTCGAACTGTCCGCGCTCAAGGGCGTGTTCGAGGACGTCGTGGACGAGACGGTCTCCTACGTCAACGCGCCGCTGTTCGCCCAGGAGCGCGGTGTCGAGGTCCGCCTGACCACCAGCTCCGAGGCCACGGACCACCGCAACGTGGTCACCGTGCGCGGCACGCTCGCCGACGGCGAGGAGGTCTCGGTGTCCGGCACGCTGGCCGGCCCGAAGCACCACCAGAAGATCGTGGCCGTGGGCGACTACGACGTGGATCTGGCGCTCGCGGACCACATGGTGGTGCTGCGCTACTCCGACCGTCCGGGCGTGGTCGGCACACTGGGCCGCATCCTCGGCGAGGCCGGCATCAACATCGCCGGCATGCAGGTGGCGCGTGACATCGCCGGCGGCGAGGCGCTTGCGGTCCTGACCGTCGACGACACGGTTCCGCAGAACGTCATGGCGGAGGTCGCCGACGAGATCGGTGCGACGTCCGCCCGCTCGGTGAACCTGGTCTGACGTCCGAGCGCGACGCAGCGGGGCCCGGCCGTGGTGAGGTGGCCGGGCCCCGCTGTGCGTCCCTTTTCGGCTACTCCTGACCGTCCCGCACCCTGATGCCCCGCAAAGAGGCGGCGGCCAGCGCGGCCGCGGCGAGCAGCAGCGCGGCCCCGGCGATCGCAGCCGCCTGCATGCCGTTCGTGAACGCCTCGCGCGCCACGGTCAGCAGCTCCGCACCCGCACGGCCGGGGAGCCCCTGGGCCACCGCCAGCGCGCCGCCCAGCGTCTCGTGGGCCGGTGAGGGGGCCGAGGCCGGGATGCCGTGCCGGTAGACGGCCGTGCCGATCGAGCCCAGGACCGCCATGCCGAGCGCACCGCCGAACTCCGCGCCCGTCTCCATCAGCGAGGACGCGGCGCCCGCCCGCTCCGCCGGAGCGGCGCCCATGGCCAGATCCATCATCTGCGCGATCACGGTGACGATCCCGGCGGCCAGCACGCCCGCTCCGGCCAGTACCAGCCACAGCGCATCGGTCCCGGCGAGCGCGAGCATCCCGTAGCCGCACGCCGCGACCAGGAAGCCGCCCGTCACGACGTAGGCGCGGTCGACGCCCTTCTGCACCAGCTGGGTGGTCACCGGCGCCGCGACGCCGATCAGCACCGAGGGGAGCAGGGCCCACAGGGCGGCCTCCAGCGCGCTCTTGCCGAGGACCGACTGCAGGTACTGCGTGGTGAAGTACGCCGAGCCCAGCATGGCGAAGGACGAGAGCAGGTTGAGGGTGAGGGCGGGAGCGAAGCCCCTGGCGCGGAACAGGGCCGGTGAGATGAGCGGGTGCGCCGTCGTGCGCTGGCGGTGCACGAACAGCGCGGCGAACAGCAGGCCCACCGTCAGCGACAGCACGTACGGGACGTGCCAGCCGTTCGCCGGGATCTCCTTCAGGCCGTAGATCACCGGCAGCACCGCCGCCATCGACAGCGGCACGCTGAGCAGGTCGAAGCGGCCGGGCTCGGGGTTCTTCGACTCCGGGAGCAGGAAGGGGCCGAGGAGCAGCAGCAGGGCCATGGCGGGCAGGTTGACCAGGAAGACGGAGCCCCACCAGAAGTACTCGACGAGGATCCCGCTCATCACCGAGCCGAGGGCGATCCCGGCCGTCATCACCCCGGACCACAGCCCGATCGCCTTCGCCCGCTGTCCCGGGTCGGTGAACATCGTGCGGACCAGGGCCATGGTCGACGGCATGAGCGTCGCGCCCCCGATGCCGAGCACCGCGCGGGCCGCGATCAGGGTCTCGGCGCTGTTCGCGTACGCCGCCACCAGCGAGGCGGTCCCGAAGGCGGCTGCCCCGAGCAGCAGCAGCCTGCGCCTGCCGATGCGGTCGCCCAGCGCGCCCATCGTCATCAGCAGTCCGGCGAGGACGAAGGCGTAGATGTCGAAGATCCACAACTGCTGGGTGCCGCTCGGCTCCAGATCCGCGGTGATCGACGGGATCGCGAAGTAGAGGACCGAGACGTCCATCGAGACCAGCAGCAGCGGAAGCATCAGGACGCCCAGGGCGGTCCACTCGCGGCGGCCGGCCCGGGTCGGTGCGGCGGGCGCACCGAGGTCGTTGGTGGTGCTCGTCGGGTTCGTCATGCCAGGAACTGTACGAGCGTCTTAAACGCTTGTCTAGGACGATTGTGTAAGTCATCTGTATAGGACGGCTGTATGGATCCGCGGTAGGGTGACGACATGGGACACCGTGAGGATCTGCTCGAGGGCGCCAAGCGCTGCCTGCTGGAGAGGGGCTTCCTGCGCACGACGGCGCGCGACATCGTCAAGGAGTCGGGGACGAACCTGGCGTCCATCGGCTACCACTACGGCTCGAAGGACGCGCTGCTGGTGCAGGCGTACGTCGCCCTGGTGGAGGAGACGGGGGACCGCTTCGAGCCCGGCAGGCAGGAGGCCGCGGCCGCGGCGACCGCGCCACCGGGGTCCCTGGAGCGCTTCCGGGAGGTGTGGGCGAACGTCATCCGCGCCCTGCCCGAGTCCCGGGCCATCTGGCTGCTGAGCTTCGAACTCGTCCTCCAGGGCGACCGGCTGTCCGAGGTGCGCCGGATGCTCGGGGACGCGCAGAAGCAGGCGCTCTCGGGACTCGTGCCCCTGTTCAACGACGTCCCGGAGGCCGAGCTGGACGAGGAGACCGTGCAGACGGAGGGCCGCCTCTACCAGACGCTTCTTCAGGGGCTCATGGTGCAGTGGGTCTTCGATCCGGAATCGGCCACCGACGCGGACCAGCTCACCGAGGGCCTGCGGCGGGTGATCGAGGCGAGCAGGAAGGCGCCGGAGGCCTCCTAGAGGCGTGCGCCCTTCAGCGCCATGTGCAGCAGCAGGCGGTCCTCGCCGTCGTCCAGGTCCAGGCCGGTGAGCTGCTCGACGCGCGACAGCCGGTAGTACAGGGTCTGACGGTGGATGCCCAGGGCGGCCGCGGTACGGCCCGCCTGGCCCGCACAGTCCAGGAACACCTCGGCGGTGCGGGCCAGTTCGCGGTGCGCGGGGGCCAGCAGCACGCGCACGGCGGCGTCGTGGGCCGCCTCCGGCGGGAGCGACGTCAGCAGCCGGTAGGGGCCGATGGACGGCCACTGGGCCACGGGTCCGAGGCGCGGCTCGGCCAGCGCCGCCCGAGCCGCCCCGGACGCCTCCTGCCATGCGGTGCCCAGTTCGGCGAGACCGTGGCGCACGTCGGCCACGCCGGCCGCGGCCGGCCCGGCGCCACGCGGCCCCTCCGCCTCGCGCAGCAGCCGTGCGGCCGCCGTCAGGGCCGGGGTCAGCACATCGGCCGAGCGCAGCCGCACCAGCAGCGCCAGGCTCTGCCCCGCGGCGGGAGCGCGGGAGCCGCGGTCGCGCCAGGGGACCGTGCACAGCGCGGTCGCCGCCGGGATCGTACGGACCGAAGGGGCGTCGTCCGGGTCGGCCGAGGGCCAGGGGGCGACGCAGACCAGCGTGTGCAGCCCCTCGGCCCGTGCGCCGAGCGCCGTGCGCAGTTCCGCCACCGCCATGTCCTGCTGCCAGCCGCGCTCGGCGATCAGGACCGCGCGCAGTTCGCGCGTCAGGTCCGCGCCCGCCTGCGCCTCGTCCGCGAGCAGGTCGCCGATGCGCGCCGCGACCTCCATCGCCGCGGACAGCTGCGCCTCCGACGGGCCCGGCTCGTCGGCCAGCAGCCACACGTAGCCGAGGACGACACTCCGATGGCGTACCGGCAGGCAGATCCTTCCCCGGTAGACGCCCGCCTCCGGAGTGGGGGGGATGCGCACCGGACCGGTGGCACGGGCGATGCCGAACCCCTCGAACCATCTGCGCACCGCCGCCGTGGAGCGCCGGGTGAGGATCGAGCGGGTGCGGACCGGGTCGAGGTCCGCCTCGTCGAACTCGCCGTCGCTGTCGTACGCGGCGAAGGCGATCAGCTCGAAGTCCCGGTTCTCCAGGGTCGCGGGAGCCCCGAGCAGCGCCGAGATCTCGTCGACGAGCTCCTGGTAGTCACCGCGGCCTGCCTTGAAAACATCCGCCACACGGGCATTCTCCCGCATTTTCGCACCCGCCTCATACAGATGTCTGAGATCCAGGGCACGGATGCGTGACAGCTGTCGATGGCAGACGATCGGAGGGATCCTTAGGTTTCACGGTGGTTCTCCGTGCCGTACCCGAATGGTCGGGATTCGGCCTCCTGTTGCCCTTGTGGAGGTGCCCCGTGCTGGGTCCCGTGATTCTCGCCGCGTCGCGCAGCGACCGGATGCGCCGTCTGATCTCGGCGGCCCCGGTGACCAAGCAGGTCGTCGACCGCTTCATCCCCGGCGAGACCGTCGACGCGGTCGTCCCGATCATCGAGGACCTCACCGGCAGGGGACTCGAGCTGACGATGGACGTCGTCGGCGAGGACATCACGACCCCGGAGCAGGCCACGGCCGCGCGGGACGCGTACCTGCGGCTGATCCAGCGCCTCAAGGACCTGGAACTCGGCACCCGGGCCGAGATGTCCATCAAGCTCTCGATGTTCGGCCAGGCCCTGGAGAACGGCCACGAGCTGGCCCTCGCCAACGTCCGCCCGGTCGTCGAGGCCGCCGCCGCGATCGGTACCACGGTCACGCTGGACGCCGAGGACCACACCACCCTCGACTCGATGTTCGCCATCCACGAGGAGCTGCGGAAGGACTTCCCGCAGACCGGCTGCGTGATCCAGGCCTACCTCTACCGCACCGAGGAGGACGCCCGCCGCCTCGCCGCGAGCGGCAGCCGGGTGCGTATCGTGAAGGGGGCGTACAAGGAGCCCGCGTCGGTCGCCTACCAGCAGAAGGCCGAGATCGACAAGGCGTACGTCCGCGTCATGAGGACCCTCATGGAGGGCGAGGGATACCCGATGATCGGTTCCCACGACCCGCGGCTGATCTCCATCGCGCAGGAGCTCGCCCGGCGCGCCGGACGCAAGCTCGACGAGTACGAGTTCCAGATGCTGTACGGCATCCGCAGCGACGAGCACCTGCGGCTGGCGGCCGAGGGCCATCGGATGCGGGTGTACACCGCCTACGGCACCGACTGGTACGGCTACTTCATGCGCCGCCTCGCCGAGAAGCCGGCGAACCTGCGCTTCTTCGTCCGCTCGATGGTCAGCAAGGGCTGAGCCCGAAACACCCGCTCACATCAAGGAGTTACGGATCTCATGGACGCTGTGACCCAGGTCCCCACCCCCGTCAACGAGCCGGTGCACGGCTATGCCCCCGGCTCGCCCGAGCGCGCTCGTCTGGAGGCCAAGCTCAAGGAGCTGGCCGAGAACCCGATCGACCTGCCGATGACCATCGGCGGCGAGAAGCGGATGGGTGGCGGCGAGGCCTTCCAGGTCGTCCAGCCGCACAACCACAAGGCCGTCATCGGCACGCTCCACAACGCCACCCAGCAGGACGCCCAGGACGCCATCGACGCGGCCCTCGCCGCCGCGCCCGCCTGGCGCGCGCTGTCCTTCGACGACCGCGCGGCGATCATCCTGCGCGCCGCCGAGCTCCTCGCCGGGCCGTGGCGCGAGACGATCGCCGCCTCCACCATGCTCGGCCAGTCGAAGACGGCCCAGCAGGCGGAGATCGACAGCCCGTGCGAACTCGTCGACTTCTGGCGCTTCAACGTCCACTACGCCCGCCAGATCCTGGCCGAGCAGCCCCCGGCCAACTCGCCGGGCGTCTGGAACCGCCTCGACCACCGTCCGCTCGAGGGCTTCGTCTACGCGATCACGCCGTTCAACTTCTCGGCGATCGCGGGCAACCTGCCCACCGCGCCCGCGCTGATGGGCAACGTCGTAGTCTGGAAGCCGTCCCCGACGCAGACCCACGCCGCCGTGCTGCTCATGCAGCTGCTGGAGGAGGCGGGTCTGCCCAAGGGCGTCATCAACCTCGTCACCGGTGACGGCATCGAGGTCTCCAAGGTCGCCCTCGAGCACCGCGACCTCGCCGGCATCCACTTCACCGGCTCGACCAAGACCTTCCAGTACCTGTGGAAGACGGTCGGCAACAACATCGAGAAGTACCGCTCCTACCCGCGGCTGGTCGGTGAGACCGGTGGCAAGGACTTCCTGGTCGCGCACCCGAGCGCCGACCGCGCGGTCCTGAAGACGGCGCTGACCCGCGGTTCCTTCGAGTACCAGGGCCAGAAGTGCTCGGCGACCTCCCGGGCCTACATCCCGGCGTCGATCTGGAACTCCGGCTTCAAGGAGGAGTTCGCGGCCGAGGTCGACCACCTCGCCATGGGTGACGTCACCGACCTGTCGAACTTCATCGGCGCCGTCATCGACGAGCGCGCCTTCGCCAAGAACAAGGCAGCGATCGACCGCGCCAAGGAGGACCCGACCTGCACGATCGTCGCGGGCGGCTCCTACGACGACTCGGTGGGCTACTTCGTGCGCCCGACCGTCATCGTGTGCAGCGACCCGGAGAACGAGGTCTTCCGGACGGAGTACTTCGGCCCGGTCCTCGCGGTGCACGTCTACGAGGACGAGAAGTACGACGAGATGCTCGCTCAGATGGAGTCGGTCTCGGACTACGCGCTGACGGGTTCGGTCGTCGCCAACGACCGCGCCGCGGCGGCGTACACGGCCGAGAAGCTGCGTTACGCGGCCGGCAACTTCTACATCAACGACAAGTCGACCGGCGCGGTGGTCGGCCAGCAGCCCTTCGGCGGCGGTCGTTCCTCCGGTACCAACGACAAGGCGGGCGCACCGCAGAACCTGCTGCGCTGGACGCTGACCCGTGCGATCAAGGAGGCGCTGATCGCGCCGACGGACTACACCTACCCGCACATGGGCTGAGGCCCCCCTGAGCACCGCCCCCGCCCTGGGTTTTGACCACCGAGGACGGGGGCGGTCTTCATGTCCGGCCTTCGCAGGTCGTGCGGCCGGGGTGCCGCCGCCGGCCCGGACCGGGACCTGGAGCGGCCCCCGCCGCGGAGGGTGCGCGGCGGGCGCGCCAGGCCCGACGGTCGCACCGCCGGTGTCCCGGCCGGTGGGTGTTCCGCGCCTGGTCGCACCGGCGCGCGGGGCGTCGGTGTCGCGCGCGTGGTGGTGCCCGTGGCGAACCGGCGGTCCGGCGGTCGCTCTGCCGGTGTCCCGGCCGGTGGGCGTTGCGTGCCTGGTCGCACCGGCGCGCGGGGCGTCGGTGTCGCGCGCGTGGTGGTGCCCGTGGCGAACCGGCGGTGGTCGGGGAGCGTCACGCCGGGACGGCCGGGCGGCCCGGGCCTCCGGTGGGCAGACGCGTCTCCTCGAGGCGGGCCGGCAGCCGTTCCAGGACGCGGCGGGGCTCGGGCAGCCGTGCAGGAGCATCGTGGCGGGGGCCGTACCGATCCGGTGGCCGTGCGAGCCCGCACCCACCTCTGGAGCGGGTCGTCGACGGGACGTACGACCGCGGCGCGCTCTTCGCGCGTGACGAGGCCCTGCCGCCGCACGGGGTGAGGGGCCGGCGGCCGTGGTCCGGACCCCTCCGCGCCCGTGGCCCGGACGGTGTCGTGCGCCCGCGTCGTGAGGTGGACGGCACCTGGGTCCGGCCGGCTGCCGAGGGACTGCTCGGCCCGAGGCGCCGAATCGTCCTCGACCGGCGCGACGGCGACACGCTCCGCCGCCTCGTCGCCGCCGAGCGTGAAGTCCGCCCGGTTCCCGGCCCGTGCGAGCCGTCGGCCTGCGCCATCAAGGGGACCGGCAACCGGGTGTCCGATGTCCGCGCAGGTCAGGGGTGTGTGACCCGATCGGCCGTCTCAGATAGTAGGAAGTCCGAGTAATTGTGGAGACAGATGCCCGCTCCTCGCTTAGCTTTGTAGAAGTCGAACGTCTCGCTTGATCGAGCGACTGGCGGTCGTGAGTCGGGCCCCGTGCAGGCAACCCCTGCGGCACCGCTCCCCGCTCCTCTGGGGGCACCGCCCACGCCCATCAGGCAGTGGGGGAGTCTCGTCACCCTTTCCGCCCTCCGGGTTCCCGAAGGAGTCGATTCCCCATGGCTGAGACGACTGCCCGCCGCCGAGTCCGTCACGTTTCCCGTACGAGCGAGTCCGACCGCAAGAAGGCCGCCGCCGCGCTCCAGCGCGCACTCGACCGCCGGGACAACGGCGGCGAGACCGGCCACTGAGCCGCGGCCGACCCACAATCCACGGATCACCCGCCGTCACGGACCGGGTGACCGCCCCGGCGAGAGCCGCACCCGCACGGGGCGTCGTGCGACCGGACACCTCCTGTCCCCGCCGCGCCCCGAAGCGGCGGATCCGCGCGGTGCGGCGCGCACAGCCGCCCCGCCATGCCGGGAACACGTATGTGAAGCGGGGCGCCGGCCCCCCGGGGGCGGGTGGCGTCCCGGCCCACCTCCAACGGCCGCCGTCCGTACGGGTGAAGGTGCCGCACCGCCCAAGGATCCCCGTCCGCATCCTGGACGCCCTGTGTCATTCCATGGGACACGGAGTACGGTGCCGTCATGTCTCGCAGCATCAATCTCGCAGTGATCCCCGGTGACGGCATCGGCCAGGAGGTCGTGGCCCAGGGGCTGAAGATCCTCTCCGCCGCCCTTCCGCAGGACGTGAAGCTGGAGACCAAGGAGTACGACTTCGGCGCCCGGCGCTACCACGCCACGGGTGAGACGCTCACCGACGCCGACCTGGAGCAGCTGAAGCAGCACGACGCGATCCTGCTCGGTGCGATCGGCGACCCGTCGGTGCCCTCCGGTGTCCTGGAGCGCGGCTTCCTGCTCAAGCTCCGCTTCGCCTTCGACCACCATGTCAACCTGCGGCCCTCCAAGTTGCTGCCGGGTGTCGGGACCCCGCTCGCGGGTCAGCCCGAGATCGACTTCGTGGTGGTCCGCGAAGGCACCGAAGGCCCCTACACGGGCAACGGCGGCACCATCCGCGGCGGCACCCCGCACGCGGTCGCCACCGAGGTCTCGCTCAACACCGCCTTCGGGATCGAGCGCGTCGTGCGCGACGCCTACGCCCGTGCGCAGGCCCGTCCCCGCAAGAAGCTGGCCCTCGTCCACAAGAACAACGTGCTGGTGCACGCCGGCCACCTGTGGACGGACATCTTCAACAAGGTGGGCGAGGAGTTCCCCGAGGTCACCACCGAGTACATGCACGTGGACGCGGCGACGATCTACCTCGTCACGCAGCCCGAGCGGTTCGACGTGATCGTCACCGACAACCTCTTCGGCGACATCATCACCGACCTGGCCGCCGCCATCTCCGGCGGCATCGGGGTCGCCGCCTCCGGCAACATCAACCCGTCCGGGCGGTTCCCGTCGATGTTCGAGCCCGTGCACGGCTCGGCGCCCGACATCGCGGGCCAGGGCAAGGCCGACCCGTCGGCCACCGTCCTCTCGGTCGCCCTCCTGCTGCGTCACCTCGGCTACGAGGCCGAGGCCGCCCGTATCGAGGAGGCCGTCTCCGCCGACCTCGCCGAGCGCGTGGGCGCACCCGCCCGTACCACCGCCGAGATCGGCGACGCGCTCGCCGTACGAGTAGCCGGCTGACCCGCGCCACTCACACTTCCTGAGAAAAGCCGCCGGGTCGCCCTAGCGCCCGGCGGCTTTTCCATGCCCTCGCCGGGTGTCACCATCGACCCACCCCTGGGCTACCCCAAGGGCCGCATTCACACCGTTTCGGGCACGACTGCGCGCTTGCGATAATCGAACGAAGAGCCGCGGTATGAGGGAATGCTCGGACGTCCTAACACCTGTCATGGGTGGCACGGATGTGAGCGCGGCCCGTCAACACAACCGGTGAAGGACAACCACACATGACGACGCCCACGATCGAGCTGAAGCCCTCCGCCAGCCCGCTTTCCGACGCGGAGCGGGAGGCCATCCTGGCCAACCCCGGGTTCGGCCGCCACTTCACCGACCACATGGTGACGATCCGGTGGACCGAGGGGCGGGGCTGGCACGACGGTCAGCTCGTTCCCTACGCCCCGATCTCGCTCGACCCCGCCACCAACGTGCTGCACTACGCGCAGGAGATCTTCGAGGGCCTCAAGGCGTACCGTCGGCCCGACGGCTCGGTCGCCACCTTCCGCCCGGAGATGAACGCCCGCCGGTTCCAGCGTTCCGCCCGGCGCCTGGCGATGCCCGAACTGCCGGTGGAGACCTTCATCGAGGCGTGCGACGTCCTCGTCCAGCAGGACAAGACGTGGGTGCCGGCGCACGGTGGCGAGGAGTCGCTCTATCTGCGTCCGTTCATGATCGCCACCGAGGTCGGCCTCGGTGTGAAGCCGGCCAACGAGTACCTGTTCCTGGTGATCGCCTCTCCCGCGGGCGCCTACTTCGCGGGCGGCGTCAAGCCGGTCTCCATCTGGGTGTCGGAGGACCGTGTCCGCGCCGTCCCCGGCGGCATGGGCGACGCCAAGACCGGGGGCAACTACGCCGCCTCGCTGCTCGCCCAGGCGGAGGCCGCGGTCAAGGGCTGCGACCAGGTCTGCTACCTCGACGCCGTGGAGCACACCTGGGTCGAGGAACTCGGCGGAATGAACCTCTACTTCGTCTACGGCAACAAGATCGTCACCCCGTCGCTCACCGGCTCGATCCTGGAAGGGGTCACCCGCGACTCCCTTCTCACCGTCGCCCGTGACCTCGGCTACGAGGCGGAGGAGCGGCGCGTCTCCATCGACGAGTGGCAGGCCGACTCCGAGAACGGCACCCTCACGGAGGTCTTCGCCTGCGGCACCGCGGCGGTCATCACCCCCGTCGGCACGGTCAAGCGTGCGGACGCCGAGTGGAAGCAGTCCGGCGGCGAGCCGGGCGAGGTCACCGTCAAGCTGCGCGAGGCACTGCTGGACCTCCAGCGCGGCACTCGTGAGGACACCCACGGCTGGATGCACCAGCTCGGCTGAGCGACCCGTGAATCCGCCGAGAGCCCGCCCGGATGCCGCATCCCGGGCGGGCTCTCGGCGTTGGGTGAACGCCGTCACCTCTTGCCGCGTGTGATTTAGATCAATGTTCGAAGTGTGTGACCGACGCCGACCCTCAAGGAGGGTTCCGCTTCCTGAACCCAGCATTTAGAGTGAGGGGATACTTAGAGCAGCACTCTAAATCTGGGAAGCAAGGAGGTGCCGCCTCGTGAGACTCACCCCCACGGAACGTGATCGGCTGCTGTTGTTCGGGGCGGCCGAGCTGGCCCGTGCCCGCCGGGCCCGGGGACTGAGGTTGAACGTGCCGGAGGCCACCGCGCTGATCGCGGACACCGTCTGCGAGGCCGCCCGGGACGGGAAGCGGCTCGCCGAGGCCATCGAGGCGGCACGGTCCGTGCTCGGTCCGGACGATGTGCTGCCGGGTGTCGCGGACGTCGTCACCGAGGTGCACGTCGAGGCGGTCTTCGACGACGGGTCGCGACTCGCCGTGGTCTCCGACCCCATCGGTGGAGGACTGGGCGACGAGGCGCCGGGTGCCCTGCTTCCGGGGCCCGTGCACGCCGAGCCGGAGGCGGTCGTGCGCATT
Organism: Streptomyces sp. HUAS TT11; assembly: GCF_051553595.1. NCBI lineage: Bacteria > Bacillati > Actinomycetota > Actinomycetes > Kitasatosporales > Streptomycetaceae > Streptomyces > Streptomyces sp. HUAS TT11. The sequence goes on along the minus strand of NZ_CP196184.1, from coordinate 3,024,698 downwards.
CGCGTCACCAACACGGCCACGGTCCCGGTGTCCGTCACCTCCCACTTCCACTTCTTCGAGAGCAACCCGCGGCTCGACTTCCCCCGCGCCGACGCCTACGGCATGCGCCTCGCCGTGCCCGCCGGGTCGTCCGTCCGCTTCGGACCCGGGGAGTGCGTCGAGGTCGGCCTCGTGCCCATCGGCGGCGACCGGACGGTGATCGGTTTCGCGGGCCTGGTCGACGGGCCGCTCGATGCGCCGGGAGCCAAGGAAGAGGCCCTTCGCCGGGCCACCGCCTGCGGATATCTGGGAGCCGACCGGTGAATCCCCACGAGTACGCGGCCACTCACGGCCCCCGTGCCGGCGACCGTCTCCGGCTCGGCGACTCGGGTCTGGTGATCCGCGTCGAGTCCGACGCGCAGAAGTACGGCGACGAATTCCTCGCCGGCTTCGGCAAGACCGCCCGCGACGGTCTGCACCTCAAGGCAGCGGCCGTCCGCGCGACCTGCGACGTCGTCATCAGCAACGTCGTCGTGATCGACGCCGTGCAGGGCATCCGCAAGGTGTCGATCGGCATCCGCGAAGGGCGTATCTGCGCGATCGGCCGGGCCGGCAACCCGGACACCCTCGACGGGGTCGACGTCGTGGTCGGCACGGGGACGTCGATCGTGTCCGGCGAGGGGCTGATCGCCACCGCCGGAGCCGTCGACACGCATGTGCACCTGCTGTCACCGCGCATCATGGAGGCCTCGCTGGCCTCCGGCGTGACCACGATCATCGGCCAGGAGTTCGGTCCCGTATGGGGCGTCGGCGTCAACTCGCCGTGGGCGCTGCGGCACGCGTTCAACGCGTTCGACGCCTGGCCCGTCAACATCGGCTTCCTGGGCCGTGGTTCGTCGTCCGACAGCGCGCCCCTGATCGAGGCACTGGCCGAGGGCGGTGCCTCCGGCTTCAAGGTGCACGAGGACATGGGCGCCCACACCCGGGCCCTCGACACGGCCCTGCGGGTCGCCGAGGAGCACGACGTCCAGGTGGCCCTGCACAGCGACGGCCTGAACGAGTGCCTGTCCGTCGAGGACACACTCCGGGTCCTCGACGGACGCACCATCCACGCCTTCCACATCGAGGGCTGCGGCGGCGGGCATGTGCCGAACGTCCTGAAGATGGCGGGCGTGGCGAACGTCATCGGGTCCTCCACCAACCCGACCCTGCCCTTCGGCCGGGACGCCGTCGCCGAGCACTACGGCATGATCGTCTCCGTCCACGACCTGAAGACCGACCTGCCCGGTGACGCCGCCATGGCCCGCGACCGCATCCGCGCCGGAACCATGGGGGCCGAGGACGTGCTGCACGACCTGGGCGCCATCGGCATCACCTCGTCCGACGCACAGGGCATGGGGCGCGCGGGCGAGACCGTGCGGCGCACCTTCGCGACGGCGGGGAAGATGAAGGCCGAACTCGGCCCGCTGGAAGGGGACGGACCCGGCGACGACAACGCCCGTGTCCTGCGCTACATGGCGAAACTGACCATCAACCCGGCCATCGCGCACGGTCTTTCGCACGAGGTGGGCTCCATCGAGCCCGGCAAGCTGGCCGACATCGTGCTGTGGCGGCCGGAGTACTTCGGTGCCAAGCCGCAACTGGTGCTCAAGGCAGGCTTCCCGGCGTACGGCGTGGTCGGCGACCCGAACGCGGCCACCGACACCTGCGAACCCCTCGTGCTGGGACCGCAGTTCGGTGCTCACGGCGCCACTGCGGCCGACCTCTCGGTGGCCTTCGTCGCGCAGGCCGCCGCCGACCAGGGCAACGACCGGGTCCCGACCCGGCGCCGCCGGGTGGCCGTCCACGGCACCCGCGGCATCGGCCCCGCCGACCTGCGCCTCAACTCCCGTACCGGGACGGTCGACGTCGACCAGCGCTCCGGTCTGGTGACCCTGGACGGCGAGCTGGTCCGTTCCGAGCCCGCCGACTCGGTGTCCCTCAACCGCCTCTACTTCCTGTGACCTTCACGAGGACCCCCGCCATGAGCACCCCTGCCGCCGACGGCTTCCGCATGCCCGCCGAGTGGGCCCCGCACGAGCGCACCTGGATGGCGTGGCCGGGACCCAACCCGACCTTCGACGACCCCGAGGCCCTGGCCGCCTCCCGCGCGGCGTGGGCGTCGGTCGCCCGCGCCGTCCGCCGCTTCGAACCGGTCACCGTGGTGTGCGGACCCGGCCGGTCGGCGGAGGCCGGGGCGCTTCTGGGCCCGGGGATCGACACCGTCGAACGCGATCTCGACGACGCCTGGATGCGTGACATCGGCCCCACCTTCCTCACCGACGGCACGGGCCGACTCGCGGCCGTGGACTGGACGTTCAACGGCTGGGGGGCCCAGGGCTGGGCCCGCTGGGAGCACGACGCGAAGATCGGCGCGTTCGTGTCGGACCTCGCCGGCGCGCGGACGTACGCCTCGGAGCTCGTCAACGAGGGCGGCGCGATCCATGTGGACGGAGAGGGCACGGTGCTGCTCACCGAGACCGTGCAACTCGGCTCCGAACGCAATCCGCACTGGACGAGGGAGCAGGTGGAGGCGGAGATCCACGCCCACCTCGGTACCCGCAAGGCGATCTGGCTGCCGCGCGGCCTCACCGCCGACTACCCGCCGTACGGTTACGGCACCCTCGGCCATGTCGACATCGTCGCCGCCTTCGCCCGTCCCGGCGTGGTGGTCGCCCACCACCAGCCGGACCCGGCGCACCCCGACCACGAGGTGACGAAGGAGGTCATCGGCCTCCTGAGATCCGCCACCGACGCCCGGGGCCGGCGCCTGGAGGTCGTCGAGGTGGCGGCCCCGACGGTCCTGGAGGCCGACGGCCACTGGGCCGACTACTCCTACATCAACCACTACCTCTGCAACGGCGGGGTCGTGCTGTGCGGTTTCGACGACCCGCGCGACGAGAACGCGGCCGGGATCTTCCGCCGCCTGTTTCCGCGGCGCACCGTCACGCTCGTCGACGCACGGGCGATCTTCGCTGCCGGGGGCGGGATCCACTGCATCACCCAGCAGCAGCCCAGCACGGTCCTCGGGTAGAACGGACGGGTGAACGTGATGCTCAGCGCCACCTGTGCGGGTCGGCCTGCCGAGGCGGTCCGCCGGCTCGACACGGTGCACCGCGCTCCCGTCCGGGACGGCGAGCCCGGCGCGGGCGGCCGGTGGTGCGGACCGGCGAGTGTCGTCGGCTCCGAGCCCCGGCCGGAGGCCTTCGGCCTCGGCGGCCACCGCGGTGCGAGCGCCCGGCACGCGGCCTGCCGCCCGTGCTCCTGCGGGTCCGAGGACGCCGTAGCGGCGCCCGGTCGCACCGGCGGACCCAGGACCCGGCCCGCCCCGGACGCCGTCCGCCCGGCCGCGGTGCAGCACGAGGAGGCGACCGGATGACCCGCAGCCGCCAGGCCGCCCCGCCCCGCGAGGACGTCCTCGCCGCCGCGATGGAGATGATCGCCGAGCGCGGTCTGGAGAAGCTCACCATGGCGGCGCTCGGACGCGAGGTCGGCATGAGCAGCGGCCATCTGCTCTACTACTTCCGCTCCAAGGACGAACTGCTGTTGCGCACCCTGGAATGGAGCGAGGGCCGGCTCGGCGCCGAGCGTGGACGGCTGCTCAGCCGCGACGCCCCGGCCGGGGAGCGGCTGGACGCCTATGTCGACCTCTACGTCCCCGGCGGCCACCGCGACCCGCACTGGACGCTCTGGCTGGAGGTCTGGAACCGCTCGCAGAACGCGGACGACGACGCCCGCGACCGGCAGGCGGCCATCGAGGGCGCCTGGCACCGCGATCTGGTGGCGCTGCTGGCCGAGGGGGTGTCGAGGGGCGAGTTCCGGCCCGTCGACGCGGACCGCTTCGCGGCCCGGCTGCGGGCCCTCCTCGACGGATTCTCCATCCATGTGGCGATCGGCCTGCGCGGCACGGACCGGGAGCAGGTCCTGCGGCATGTACGGGAGTTCCTGGACGACACACTGGGGGATCCGGCGCCCGCGGACGGCTGATCAGGCGTCCGGGGCGTACGCCGGCGAGCGGCGCACCCGCCGTGGCCGCGGGCCGCGACGCCGCGGTTTGCCGCTGTCCGGGGCGGCCGGAATGCGGCTGCTCGACCGGCGCACGGGCCGGTCGGCCGCGATGGGCCCGGCCGGCTCCCAGGCGGTGCAGGAGCGGTGTGCGCCGGGGCCGTGCCGCGGTGTCCGGCTCGACCACCGGCCGATCCCGGCCCCGGCCACGCCGACGGCGCGGAGGACGTCTTCGTACGTCGGCCGAGGTGATCCGGACCGCCGTCCTCGTGAACGCAATGAACGAAACCCGAGGCGCTCTTGTCGCATCCGCGAACGCCCGGCACGTTACGGCCCATGGGACGAGAGCATTGGAAGAGGATCTGGATCGGCTCGGCGGGCAACATGGTGGAGTGGTACGACTGGTTCGTCTACGCCAGCTTCGCCACCTACTTCGCCGGGGCGTTCTTCCCGGACGGAAACCCCACGGCCCAACTCATGAACACGGCGGGCATCTTCGCCGTCGGCTTCTTCATGCGTCCGGTCGGCGGCTGGCTGCTCGGGCGGGTCGGTGACCGCAGAGGGCGCAAGGCCGCGCTGACCCTCACGGTCACGCTGATGTCCGCCTCGGCGGTCCTCATCGCGATCGCACCGACGTACGCCGTCGCCGGATACGGCGGCGTTCTCGTGCTGCTCGTCGCCCGCCTGCTGCAGGGCCTCTCGGTGGGCGGCGAGTACGCGGCCAGCGCGACCTACCTCACCGAGGCGACCGACCCGAAGCGGCGCGGTTTCGCCTCCAGCTTCCAGTACGTGTCGATGACCGCGGGCCAGATCGTCGGACTGGGCCTCCAGATCGTCCTGCAGCGCACGCTGTCCGACGACGCCCTGCACAGCTACGGCTGGCGCATCCCGTTCGTGGTGGGCGCGCTCGGCGCCGCGGTGGTCTTCTATCTGCGGCGGAACATGCTGGAGACGGAGGTCTACGAGGCCGACGAGAGCGGTGGTGAGGAGCGCGGCACGCTGCGCGCGCTGTGGCGGCACAGGCGCGAGGCGTTCCTGGTGATCGCGTTGACCATGGGCGGCACGGTCGCGTACTACACCTACACGACCTATCTCACCAAGTACCTGTCGAACTCGGCGGGCCTGTCCAAGGAGACCGCGACCCTCGTCTCCTTCACCGCGCTGATCGTGTTCGCCTGCCTCCAGCCGCTCGCCGGACGGCTCTCCGACCGCATCGGGCGCCGCCCCCTGCTGATCACCTTCGCGGTGGGCTGCACGTTCCTGACCGTGCCGATCATGACGATGCTCAAGAACGCGGGCAGCTTCTGGCCGGCGCTCGGTCTGTCCCTGCTGGCGCTGGTCGTGGTCACCGGGTACACCTCGATCAACGCCTGTGTGAAGGCCGAGCTGTTCCCGACGGGTGTCCGCGCCCTGGGGGTCGCCCTGCCGTACGCCATCGCCAACGCGCTCTTCGGCGGCACGGCGGAGTATGTGGCGCTGTGGTTCAAGAACGCGGGCGCCGAGTCCGGCTTCTACTGGTACGTGGCGGGCTGCGCGGCTGTGTCCCTTGTGGTCTACCTCACCATGCGGGAGACCCGGGACCTCGATCTGACGCGGATGACGGCCTCCGAGACGTCCACCCTGACGACCGCATCCTGAGACGGCGGGTGAGCGCGGGGGTGGAATGTGCCAGACTTCCCTCGTGCTCTCGTTCGCCATGATTATTGGCAGCAGGCGCGCCGGTCCGCAGTGACCGCCACGTACGACCAGGTACGGGCGGCCATCGTCGTCCTCGACCCGCGCGCAGACCTCTCGCACCCGCGAGAGGTTTTTCGTTTTCCTGGCCCACCTTCAGCCGGGAACCCTGCGCGAGGGACCATAGGGGGACGGTGGAACCGGTCATTCCGGTAGACCGAGATCCAAAACAGGAGCCTTCAGACCATGACGGAAACCAGCGAGCTCGACGACTCGTTCCACGTCTTCGACACGACGCTGCGCGACGGCGCGCAGCGGGAGGGCATCAACCTCACCGTCGCGGACAAGCTGGCCATCGCACGGCACCTGGACGACTTCGGCGTGGGCTTCATCGAGGGCGGCTGGCCCGGCGCCAACCCGCGGGACACCGAGTTCTTCGCCCGCGCCCGGCAAGAGATCGAGTTCCGGCACGCCCAGCTGGTCGCCTTCGGCGCGACCCGCCGGGCCGGCGGCAAGGCAGCGGAGGACCCGCAGGTCAGGGCGCTGCTGGAGTCGGGCGCGCCGGTGATCACCCTGGTCGCCAAGTCGCACGACCGGCACGTCGAACTGGCCCTGCGCACCACGCTCGAGGAGAACCTCGAGATGATCCGGGACACGGTCTCCCATCTGCGGGCCGAGGGTCGCCGGGTCTTCGTCGACTGCGAGCACTTCTTCGACGGCTACCGGGCCAACCCCGAGTACGCGAAGGCGGTGGTCCGTGCGGCGTCGGAGGCGGGCGCGGACGTGGTCATCCTCTGCGACACCAACGGCGGCATGCTGCCGGCACAGGTCCAGGCCGTCGTGTCGACGGTCCTGGCGGACACCGGAGCCCGGCTCGGCATCCACGCCCAGGACGACACGGGGTGCGCCGTCGCGAACACCCTCGCAGCGGTCGACGCGGGCGCCACGCATGTGCAGTGCACGGCCAACGGGTACGGCGAGCGGGTGGGCAACGCGAATCTGTTCCCGGTGGTGGCGGCCCTGGAGCTGAAGTACGGCAGGAAGGTGCTTCCCGAGGGCAGGCTGCGCGAGATGACCCGCATCTCGCACGCGATCGCGGAGGTGGTCAACCTCACGCCGTCCACGCATCAGCCCTACGTGGGCGTCTCGGCCTTCGCGCACAAGGCGGGCCTGCACGCCTCCGCCATCAAGGTGGACCCCGACCTGTACCAGCACATCGCCCCCGAGCTGGTCGGCAACACCATGCGGATGCTGGTCTCCGACATGGCGGGTCGTGCGTCGGTGGAGCTCAAGGGCAAGGAACTGGGGGTGGACCTCGGGGGCGACCGCGAGCTGGTCGGCCGGGTCGTGGAGCGGGTCAAGGAACGCGAGCTCGAGGGCTACACGTACGAGGCGGCCGACGCGAGCTTCGAACTCCTTCTGCGCGAAGAGGTGGCCGGCAGGCCCCTGCGCTACTTCCGCACGGAGTCCTGGCGGGCCATCGTGGAGGACCGCCCCGACGGCACCCACGCCAACGAGGCCACGGTCAAGCTCTGGGCCAAGAGCGAGCGCATCGTCGCGACGGCGGAGGGCAACGGCCCGGTGAACGCCCTGGACCGCGCCATGCGGGTCGCCCTGGAGAAGATCTATCCCGAGCTCGCCGTCCTGGACCTGGTCGACTACAAGGTCCGCATCCTGGAGGGCAAGCACGGCACCCACTCCACGACCCGCGTGCTGATCTCCACATCGGACGGCACGGGCGAGTGGTCCACGGTCGGTGTGGCGGACAACGTGATCGCCGCGTCGTGGCATGCGCTCGAGGACGCCTACACCTACGGCCTGCTGCGGGCGGGCGTGGAGCCGGCCGAGTAGCCGGACGGACCGGATCGGGACCGAGGGGTGCGGGTGGCACCCCTCGGCCCCGCGTGGGTCACTGCAGATGCCACTTCTGGTTGGCCGCGCCCGTGCACGACCAGATCTGCGCGCGTGCCCCGTTCGCCGACGAGTTGTCGGTCACGTCGAGGCACTTGTTCGCCGCGACGTTGACCACGTCACCCGTCGCCGAGTTGTACGACCACTGCTGTGCGCCCGTACCGTTGCAGTCGTACAGCTGGACCTTCGCGCCGTTCGCCGTCGAAGCCGCCATCACGTCCAGGCACTTCCCCAGGCTCTGTACGGAACCGTCGCTCCGCACCGTCCAGTTCTGTGCGCCCGTGCCGTTGCAGTCGTACAGCTGCACCGCCGTCCCGTTCGCGGACGAGGCGCCCGCCACGTCGAGGCACTTGCCCGCGAGCCCCACGAACGCCCCGGACCGGTCACCGCCACCGGACTGGGTGCCCGACCAGGTGAACGTCGCCGAGGTCTTGCCCGGCAGCGAGTACGTCGCGTGCTGCGAACCCCAGTTGATCGTCACGGTCTTCGCCGAGGACGCGTCGTTGTAGGCGATCAGCGCCTTCGAACCGTCCGGGTTCCGCCACGCCACGTTCGGCACCGCGGAACTCGCCGTGGAGGCGACGCGTTGCGCGCCCGGCCGGACGAACTTCGTCAGATGGCCCATCGTGTAGTACTCGACCGTGTAGTCGACCGTCCCGCTCGCACCGTCCCCGTTGTGGACCGTGATCAGCCCCGTGCAGGTACCGCAACCTCCGTTGTGCGGCCCCATGTTCTGATCCACCGCCAGCGACCACTTGGTCACCGACTTCGCCCAGTTCCGTGTGTAGTCGACGATGTTGAGCATGTCCTCGCGCTGCTGATTGGCGATCCAGGTGCCGCCGGAGTGCTCCGTGCCGAACGCGTCCAGCTGCGGGTACTGGTTGTGCACGGTCGTCTGCTTGGTGACGTCACCTCCGTACCCGTGCCAGGCGATGCCGCCGAAGTTCGGGTGCGAGCGGATCGCCGCGTCGTCCACCGTCTGCGCCGCGTACGCGTCGTAGGTGTCCCAGTTCCAGTCCTGCGCCAGGACCTTGGTCGTCAGGCCCGCCGCCTGGAGCTTGGGCAGCAGCTCGTTCTTGGTGAAGTAGGCGAGCCCCGACGCATTCCAGCTCATCGACGGGTAACCCGAGCAGCACGTCGGCTCGTTCTGGGCCGTGACGTAGGAGACGGGGACGCCCTGGTCGCGGTAGCCCTGGAGGTACTTCACGAAGTAGGAGGCGTAGGCGCCGTAGTCCTCCGCCTTCAGCCAGCCCCCGTTGAGCTGTCCGCTGTCCTTCATCCAGGCGGGCGCCGTCCACGGGCTCGCCATCACCGTGAGCGAGGGGCTGAGCTGGAGCGCCTGCCGGGTCAGCGGCACCACGTCCGCCAGGTCGTGCGCGATGGAGAACTTCGTCAGATTCGGGTCCGACTGCCCGGCCGGGACGTCGTCGTACGTGTATCCGAAACGAGCCAGGTCGGAGGCGCCCATCGGATTGCGCAGGAACGAAAGGCCGATGCCGTCCGACGGGGAGAACAGCTTCCGCATCGTCGCGTCCCGGGTCGACTGCGACAGCGCTCCGCTGCTGTTCATCAGCCAGGCCGCGGTGTCCGTGAAGGAGGCCCCGCCGCCGGTGAACGTCTGGTACCGGGTGTTCTCGTCGACCGTGATGTTCTCGCCGCCGCCTCCGGTGCCCGACTGGAAGGCGAACGGGGTCTGGGCCTGCAGCCCGCGTACGACATGGCGCCCGCCGGCGTCGTCGGTCGTGGTGAGCCAGGCCGTGACCTGCTCCCCGGCGGCCTGTGCCGGCGCGGTGCCCGCAACGGTGAGTCCGGCCGTGGTCAGCAGCCCGGCGAGGAGCACATGAACCGCGCGCAGGGGTCTTCTCATGGTGCGCCGCCCTTCTGGGTGTGGGGGATGGGAGGCGTGCGAGGCGTGAGTAAATGACGGCGGAGGGGTGCCGTCAAGGGGGTGCGCGTTCAGTTTCCGAAGGAACAACGCGCTTGATTCCCACGGGACTCAGGTCTGTACCTGTTCTGGTGTGAAGCCTTGACGCCTTCCCGGTGCACCAGTTAACTCACGCCGTGATCTAAGTCGTAAGTTCACGTTCGGGACCACAAGAGCCAAGGGGAAGGTCCATGCGAAGAACCGCCCTGCTCGCCTCCGCCACCCTGCTCACCGCCCTGCTCCCGCTCACCGCCGCCGGTTCCGCGTCCGGCGCGGACGAACCGGCACCCGTCCCGGTGGACCGCTTCGAAGGCGAGGTGCCGTTCGCGAACCAGCCCGCCGACGGCATCTTCACCTGGGGCGGGGACACCGACGACCCGCCCGCCCTGCAGCTCACCGATCGTGCCGACGCCCCCGAGGGCGCCAAGGTCCTCTCCGGCACCTACGAGATCAGCGGCTACGGCGGCTTCACCCACGACTTCGCCGCGGACCAGCCGGCCCACGACTGGTCCGCCCACAAGGGCATCCGGTTCTGGTGGGACGGCCAGGACAACGGCAAGAAGATCGCTTTCGAGATCAAGGACGGCGGCGCGAACGGCGAGGCGTCCGAATTGTGGACCACCTCGTTCACCGACGACTTCACCGGTTGGAAGCAGATCGAGATCCCGTTCGCCGACTTCACTTATCGCACGGACTACCAGCCGGTCGGCGGTATCGACCATGTCCTCGGCCTCACACAGATGTGGGGATACGCCCTCACCCTCCCCGTCGGGGTCAAGGGGCAGTTCGCCATGGACGACCTGGAGTTGTACGGCAAGGCCGACCAGTCCCTGCGGGCCTCCGTCACCACGGACTCCGTCGTCTACCCGGTCCGCGAGGGCGGCACGGCGCAGGTGAAGGTCTCCGTCGCCACGATCGGCTCCGCCCCCATCGACGAGCCGGTCACCGTCGCGTACGAGGCGGGCGGCGGCACGGCCGCGTCCGGATCGGACTACGTCCCCGTCAAGGGAACGATCACCTTCCCCGCCGGCACGGCCTCCGGAACCAGCCGGACGGTCCAGGTCGCCACCCGCAAGGACAAGGCCGCCGAGTCCGCGGAGACGGTGCCGCTCAAGCTGACCGTCACCGGCGCCAAGGCGCCCGCCGAGACCCCCGAGGTCGTCATCGACGCCCACGGGCTGCCGTACCTGGACAGCAGGCTGCCGGTGCGCAAGCGCGTCGCCGACCTGCTCTCCCGCATGTCCCTGGAGGAGAAGGCCGGTCAGATGACCCAGGCCGAGCGCGCCGGCCTCACCTCGCAGGGCGACATCGCGACATACGCGCTCGGCTCGCTGCTGTCCGGCGGCGGCTCGACCCCTACGCCCAACACCCCCGAGGCATGGGCGAAGATGATCGACTCCTTCCAGCTCAGGGCGCAGGCGACCCGGTTCCAGATCCCGCTGATCTACGGCGTCGACGCGGTGCACGGCCACAACAACCTCGCGGGCGCGACGATCATGCCGCACAACATCGGCATCGGTGCCACCAGAGATCCGCAACTCGCCGAGAAGACGGGGGCGGTGACGGCGAGCGAGGTGCGCGCCACCGGCATCCCCTGGGACTTCGCGCCCTGCCTGTGCGTCACGCGCGACGAGCGCTGGGGCCGCAGCTACGAGTCCTTCGGTGAGGACCCGGCGCTCGTCGAGTCCATGGAGACGGTGATCCAGGGCCTGCAAGGACGCGCGGACGGCCGGGACCTGGACCGCGGCGACAAGGTCCTCGCCACGGCCAAGCACTTCGTCGGCGACGGCGGCACGGAGTACGGCTCGTCCACGACCGGCTCGTACACCATCGACCAGGGCGTCACCAAGGTCACCCGGCAGCAGCTCGAGGCCGTCCATCTGGCCCCGTACCGGACCGCGGTGGACCGGGGCATCGGCACGGTCATGCCGTCGTACTCGTCGCTCGACGTCCTCGGCGACGGGCAGGGCCCGGTGAAGATGCACGCCAGGGCCGACATGATCAACGGTGTGCTGAAGGGGCGGATGGGCTTCGACGGGTTCGTCATCAGCGACTGGAACGCCATCGACCAGCTGCCCGGCGACTACGCGTCCCACGTCGGCACGGCGGTCAACGCCGGCGTCGACATGATGATGGTGCCGTACACGTACAAGGACTTCAGCACGACCCTGATCGACGAGGTGAAGGCGGGGCGCGTCAGCGGGAAGCGGATCGACGACGCGGTCGCGCGCATCCTCACACAGAAGTTCAAGCTCGGCCTCTTCGAGCACCCGTACGCCGACACCAGCGGTGCCGACGAGATCGGCTCCACCGCCCACCGGGCCGTGGCCCGGCGGGCGGCCGCCGAGTCCCAGGTGCTGCTCAAGAACGCGAACGGCGTGCTGCCGCTGAAGAAGAGCCAGAAGGTGTACGTCGCCGGGTCCAACGCCGACGACCTCGGCAACCAGACCGGCGGCTGGACCATCACCTGGCAGGGCGCGTCCGGTGACCACACCCAGGGAACGACCGTCCTGCAGGCGATGCGCAGGGCCGGGGGAGACGTCACCTACTCCAAGGACGCCTCGGCGCCCCTGAACGGTTACGACGTCGGCGTGGTCGTCGTCGGGGAGACCCCCTACGCAGAAGGCGTCGGCGACGTCGGCAACGGGCATTCCCTGCAGTTGTCCGCCGCCGACCGGGCTGCCGTGGACAAGGTGTGCGGCGCCATGAAGTGCGCGGTGCTGATCGTCTCCGGACGTCCGCAGCTGATCGGCGACCGGCTCGGCGAGATCGACGCCCTGGTCGCCTCCTGGCTGCCGGGCACCGAGGGCGACGGCGTCGCGGACGTGCTCTACGGCAAGCGCCCGTTCACCGGACAGCTTCCCGTGACCTGGCCGAAGTCGGAGACGCAGCTGCCGATCAACGTCGGTGACGCGTCCTACGACCCGCAGTTCCCGTACGGCTGGGGACTGACCACGCTCACCGGGGTCCCCGAGGGGAACGTGGTGACCCTGAAGGCGCTGGCGCTCGCGGCGACGGTGGCCGAACGGGCGGGCTCCGCGCAGGCGGGCCGCGACATCGTCACCAGGGCCCGGCTGCTCGTCCAGCAGAAGGTGGGTTCCGCACTCACCGCGTCGGTGGCCGCACCGTTCGCGGATGCGGACCATCTGCTGCTGACCGGGAAGTACGCGGCGGCGGTGGCGAAGCTGACCGAGGCGTACCGGGCGGCGGGCTGACCCGTCCCGGGAGGGGCGGTGCCCGGAGTGCACCGCCCCTCCCGGACGACCCGTTCCGCCGCCTTCGGGTAGCGTCGAAGTATGAAGGTCGTACTGGTCAAAGGGCTCGCCATACCGCTGGTCGCCCTGCTCATGGCGGCCCTGACGGTGCTGTACGGGGGTGTGCCGCGCGCGCAGGCGGCGACGGACGTCTCGACCGTCGCCACGGCGCTGCGCAAGGGACCGGTCTACGTCGATCCGGCGGCCTCCGGACAGCTGTCCGTCCGGGACGCCGACGCCCTCGCGAAGAAGATCAAGGACGCCGGCAAGCCGGTATTCGTGGCCGTCCTGCCCGCCGACTACCCCACGCGGAACCTCTTCGCCGACCTCCGTACGGCCACCGGCATCACCGGTCTGTACGCGATCCGCCTCGGTGACCGCTTCGACGCCCGGGCCGACTCCTCGGTGCTGCCCCGTACCGCGGTGCAGAACCTGGTCACCAGCGTGCAGGGCGAGTCCGTCAAGGCCCAACTCGACGACTTCACCGACCGGGCGCTCGCCAACGTGGGCGGCCGTGCCCCGTCGACCTGGGGCGGCTCTGCCCGCGACGGCGGGGTCTCCTCCACCGCGCTGATCACGGTGGCCGTGGTGCTCGTGGCCGGTGCCACGGGGGCCTACGCGCTGGTGCGGCGCAACCGGCGCCGCCGTGACGAGGAGCAGCGGGCCGCACTGGAGAAGCTGCGGGTCGTGGTCGACGAGGACATCACGGCCTTCGGCGAGGAACTGGACCGGCTCGACTTCCATCCCGGCGAGCAGGGCGCGGACGACGCGATGCGCGAGGACTACGAACGGGGGCTGAACGCCTACGACCGGGCCAAGTCCGCCATGGCCGCGGCCCAGCGTCCGGAGGACGTGAAGGCCGTCACCCAGGCGCTGGAGGACGGCCGCTTCTCGCTGGCGGTGCTCGCCGCCCGTCGCGAGGGCCGCGCACTGCCCCAACGCCGGCCTCCCTGCTTCTTCGACCCGCGCCACGGCCCGTCCGTCGCCGATGCCACCTGGACGCCGGCGGGCGGTGCCGCGCGCGAGGTCCCGGTCTGCGCGGCGGACCGGGCGCGGCTGGCCGACGGCCGTGATCCAGCGATCCGCGAGGTGGACACGGAGTACGGCCGCCGTCCGTACTGGGACGCGGGTCCCGCCTACGGGCCCTGGGCGGGCGGTTACTTCGGCGGCGGCATCCTGCCCGGACTGCTGGTCGGCACGCTGCTCGGCAGCATGATGGCCACGCCGTCCTACGCCGCCGACTACGGCGCGGGGTACGGCGATTTCGGCGGCTACACGGGAGGAGACGTCTCGGGCGCCGACTTCGACCCCGGCGACTTCGGCGGCGGCTTCGGCGACGGAGGGGCGGGGGGCTTCGGCGGCGGGGACTTCGGCGGAGACTTCTGAACCGGCCGGCGGCTCACGGCCGGTCGCCGGGCGGGTCCTCGTGCGCGAGCCGCTCCATGAGCGCGCTCGCCAGGGTGAGCACCCCGCGTTCGGTGTCGCCGAGCGAAGCAAGGGCCGCGGCGAGCCGGGCGTCCCGGCCGGCCATGTCCCGCTCCGGCGCACGGCGGCCGTGTTCGGTGAGCCTCAGCACGGACTGACGCCGATCGACGGTGCCGGCCTCGCGTGCGATCAGCCCCTCGGCCTCGAGTTCGGCGAAGACCCGGGTCGACGACTGCGGCCGCTGCCGCTCGGTCGCGGCGATCTCGCCGGGCGTCGCGTGCCCGTGGCGGCTGAGATGCCCGAGCACCCCGAGTTCGTTGGGGCTGAGACTCCCCTCACCGCGCTCCTGCCGCAGACGACGGCCGAGCCGCACGACGCCGCGTCGAATGGCGGCGATCGCCGTCGGTGCGCTGTTGTCGGTTGCCGCGGCCTGGTGGTTGCTGCCCGTGCCGAACCGGCGCGCGACGGCCGGTGCACACCGCCGGTTCGCACCGCGGTAGCCGGGGCGGCACAAGGGCCGTCACCCGAGAACGCCGACGACCCGCCCTCCGGTCGCGGGGCGACGGGGGACGGGCTTATGGCCGGGCTGCCCGGAAGGGGGGCGCGGCTGGGCCGGCGGGTGTTACGCCTGCTTGATCGCCGAGATGTCGAAGACCAGCTTGATCTTGTCCGAGACCAGCACGCCGCCCGTCTCGAGAGCGGCGTTCCAGGTCAGGCCCCACTCGGAGCGCAGGATCTCCGACTTGCCCTCGAAGCCGATGCGCTCGTTGCCGAACGGGTCCTTGGCGGCGCCGTTGAACTCAAGGTCGATGGTGATCTGCTTGGTCGTACCGAGAATCGTGAGGTCACCGGTGATCCGGTAGTCGTCGCCACCGAGGGCCTCGGCCTCGGTGGAGCGGAACGTCATCTCGGGGTGCTCGTCGGTCTTGAAGAAGTCGGCGCTCTTGAGGTGGCCGTCGCGGTCGGCGGAGCCCGTCTCGATGCTGTCCATCTTGACGTCGATCGTGGCGGTGGACTTCGACGGGTCGGAGCCGTCCAGGTTCAGCGTGCCCTCGAACTCCTGGAAGCCGCCCTTGACGTTCGTGACCATGGCGTGGCGGGCCACGAAGCCGATCGTGCTGTGGGACGGGTCCACCGTGTACGTGCCGGTGAGTGCGGCGAGGTCGGGGTTCACCGCGGCGGAGGTGCTGGTGGTGTCGGTGTTCTTGCGGCCGAAGATGCCCATGATGACGTGCTCCTTGGGGACGGTAGGTCAGCGATCCTGAAGATGTTCAACCTTCAACGATGTCAACATGGACGACCGTAGACCTATTCCATTCAACTTTCAACATCATCCGGCCTGTGTCGCGGGCGTCACGTCCCGCGGCGCCTCCGCCCGCGGGTGCCGGCCCGGTCGACCTGTGGTGCGTCCGTCGCCCGGACCCCGGCGGCACGACCGCCGGGCGGCAGTCCGGCTGCGGCCCGCGACGGCGAAATCCCGTACGGGGCCGCTGAGTTCGGCACATTACAGGTACACCGATCCGCGGTCACCCCCGGAGCGGATCCCGTCCGGGCCGGATGAGTCGTGGACCCGCCCGCCGCCCGGTTCCGGCGGACGGGTAGGGTGTGCGGGCCGGACGGGCCGTGTATGGGTGTGCTCATTCGCGACAGTACGCCGGACCCCCTGGGTGAGTCACCCGTTCGGGCGAGCCTGGGAAGATCGTCGGTGGACCCCCGGTACGGTCGTCGTGAATGTCCGGCCGACCGTCCGAGCCGTGCCGCACGAGCCGCCGTTCGGGGCTCCGTGTCACCCCGGGGATGGCATGTGCGACCCCTCGATGTGAGCCGGCTCTCGGGTGAGCGCTTTGTGAAACCTCCACAACGCTCAGGCCCTCCAAGCAGTCAGATGGACTGCATCCGGCTCGGATTCTGTTCAGTGGTACCAGGAAAACGGGCCTGAGACTGTACGGAGTCGACGGCCCTCTTTGCTTGGTGGACTTCGTAAGGTCGCTACATGACCGTTTTGGACGAGGCTGTAGATTCCGGAAGCGAGCCCACGGATGCGCGCGGGCGGGTGGCGGAGCTGCACGAGATCCGTGCGCAGGCTGTGGCCGGGCCCAGTGAGAAGGCGACCGAGGCGCAGCATGCCAAGGGCAAGCTGACGGCGCGGGAGCGTATCGAACTGCTTGTGGACGCGGGTTCCTTCCAGGAGGTCGAGCAGCTGCGGCGGCATCGGGCGACCGGGTTCGGGCTGGAGACCAAGAAGCCGTACACCGACGGTGTGGTCACCGGCTGGGGCACGGTGGAGGGCCGGACGGTCTTCGTGTACGCCCATGACTTCCGGGTCTTCGGCGGTGCGCTGGGCGAGGCCCACGCCACGAAGATCCACAAAATCATGGACATGGCGATCGCGGCGGGTGCGCCGCTGGTGTCGCTGAACGACGGTGCGGGTGCGCGGATCCAGGAGGGCGTCAGCGCGCTCGCCGGGTACGGGGGCATCTTCCAGCGCAACACCCGGGCCTCGGGTGTGATCCCGCAGATCTCGGTGATGCTGGGCCCGTGTGCGGGTGGTGCGGCCTACAGCCCGGCGCTGACCGACTTCGTGTTCATGGTCCGGGAGACATCGCAGATGTTCATCACCGGCCCGGACGTGGTCAAGGCGGTGACGGGTGAGGAGATCACCCAGAACGGTCTGGGCGGGGCGGATGTGCACGCCGAGACCAGCGGGGTGTGCCACTTCGCCTACGACGACGAGGAGACGTGCATCGCAGAGGTGCGCTACCTGTTGTCGATGCTGCCGCAGAACAACCGGGAGAACCCGCCGCGGGTGGAGTCCGCGGACGCGGTCGACCGGCGCAGCGAGGTGCTGCTGGACCTGGTCCCGGCGGACGGCAACCGGCCCTACGACATGGCCAAGGTGATCGAGGAGATCGTCGACGACGGCGAGTACCTGGAGGTCCACGAGCGCTGGGCGCGGAACATCATCTGCGCGCTGGCCCGCCTGGACGGCCAGGTCGTCGGGATCATCGCCAACCAGCCCCAGACCCTCGCCGGTGTGCTGGACATCGAGGCGTCGGAAAAAGCTGCGCGGTTTGTGCAGATGTGTGACGCTTTCAATATTCCGCTGGTGACCTTCCTGGACGTTCCGGGGTTCCTGCCCGGTGTCGACCAGGAGCACGGCGGGATCATCCGGCACGGCGCGAAGCTGCTGTACGCCTACTGCAACGCGACCGTGCCGCGGATCTCGCTGATCCTGCGGAAGGCGTACGGCGGTGCGTACATCGTGATGGACAGCCAGTCCATCGGGGCGGACCTCACCTACGCCTGGCCCACGAACGAGATCGCCGTGATGGGCGCGGAGGGCGCGGCGAACGTCATCTTCCGCCGCCAGATCGCCGGTGCCGAGGACCCGGAGGCCATGCGGGCGCGCATGGTCAAGGAGTACAAGTCCGAGCTGATGCACCCGTACTACGCGGCCGAGCGCGGACTCGTGGACGACGTCATCGATCCCACCGAGACCCGCGAGGTCCTCATCAAGTCCCTCGCGATGCTCCAGTCCAAGCACGCGGACCTGCCCTCCCGCAAACACGGCAACCCCCCGCAGTAACCGAGCGGACCCGCCGCGGCAACCCCGCGGACCTCTCTCTCACGGAGACTGACACCCATGGACATCCCTGATATCCGCGTCGAGAAGGGCCACGCCGAGCCCGAGGAAGTGGCCGCCATAACGGCCGTCCTGCTCGCCCGTGCGGCCGCCCAGTCGTCCACGACGGCCCAGACCCACCGCGGCCGGGCCAAGGCCGGCTGGCGCCGTCTGGAGCGCGAGCCGGGCTTCCGGGCCCCGCACAGCTGGCACGGCTAGGCCGCGCCCGCCCCTCAGCGCCCGTTTCCCGAAGGGCCCCTCCGCTCGCGGAGGGGCCCTTCTCGGTGTGGGGGTCCTGCCCGTGGCCGGGACCCGAAGAAAAATCCCCGTGCCCCGGAAGGGGCACGGGGAACCGTGTGATCAACCACCTCGGGGCCGCGGCCGGCGCATTACCGGGACCTTCGGCGGCGATGTCACCCGCCTAGCGCAACCGGGCCATCAGCGCGTGCTCGACCAGGGTGATCAGCGTCGACTTCGCATCGGCCCGATGTCTCGCGTCGGTCGTGATGATCGGGGCGTCCGGGCCGATCTGCAGTGCCTCGCGGACCTCTTCGGGGTTGTACGGCTGGTTGCCGTCGAAGCCGTTGAGGGCGATGACGAAGGGCAGGCCGGAGTTCTCGAAGTAGTCGACCGCGGGGAAGCAGTCGGCGAGGCGGCGGGTGTCGACCAGGACGACGGCGCCGATGGCGCCGCGGACGAGGTCGTCCCACATGAACCAGAAGCGGTCCTGGCCGGGGGTGCCGAACAGGTACAGGATCAGGTCCTGGTCCAGGGTGATGCGGCCGAAGTCCATGGCCACCGTGGTGGTGGTCTTGTCCCCGGTGTGGGTGAGGTCGTCGATGCCCGCCGAAGCAGACGTCATGACGGCCTCGGTGCGCAGCGGGTTGATCTCCGAGACAGCGCCGACGAACGTGGTTTTGCCCACGCCGAAGCCGCCCGCCACCACGATCTTCGCGGAGGTGGTGGAGCGGGAAGGACCGCCGCTAGAGCTTGCGAAGTCCACTGAGCACCCTTTCGAGCAGTGTCACGTCTGGCTGGCCGCCGGCGTTCTCGTCGCCGCCGGGTTGATGGATGGCGACCAGGCCCGCCTCCGCCAAGTCGGCGACGAGGATCCTGGCCACGCCGAGAGGGATCGTCAGGAGCGCCGAGATCTCGGCCACCGACTTGATCTCCCGGCAGAGGTGGCAGATCCGCTGATGCTCGGGCAACTGGCCCTGCATCTGGTGCGGCTGCGCGGTGGTGTGCACCAGCGCCTCGATGGCGAGCTGGTACCGCGGCCTGGTGCGGCCGCCCGTCATGGCGTACGGGCGCACCAGAGGGTTGTTCGACGAGCCCGCGGGCGCCGGCTCGGGAGCACGGCGCTGCGGTTGCACGGGCTGGATGCGCGGCGCGGGCGGCTGGTCGTACGGCGACGGACCGGGGCCCTGCGGACCCTGGGGCGCGTACGGCTGGCGCCGGTGGCTCGGCGTGGAGGGGAAGTTGTACCGGTTCTGCTCGCCCGGTCCCTGGCCCTGGCCGGGGCCGTAGGACCAGTTGCCCGA
This sequence comes from Streptomyces sp. HUAS TT11, assembly GCF_051553595.1. Taxonomy (NCBI): domain Bacteria; kingdom Bacillati; phylum Actinomycetota; class Actinomycetes; order Kitasatosporales; family Streptomycetaceae; genus Streptomyces; species Streptomyces sp. HUAS TT11. The sequence goes on along the minus strand of NZ_CP196184.1, from coordinate 3,005,324 downwards.
GGGCGAACCGCCTGGGGGTGTTGCCACGTTCTCTCCTCCTCCGACTGCGCCGGGCACCCATCCTTGTGGAAGCCGCGTCCCGAAACCTTACGGCCCCGGGACGCCAATACGCACCGTCCGTCTGTTAGTTGAGAAGGCTTCCCTGGAGCTCCGCACGAAGGTCCGGAGTCAGGACCGTACCTGCACGGTCCACAAGAAGGGCCATCTCGTACCCAATGAGACCGATGTCCGCCTCCGGGTGGGCGAGAACCGCGAGCGAGGAACCGTCGGAGATGGACATGAGGAAGAGGAATCCTCGCTCCATCTCCACAACCGTCTGGTTCACGCTACCGCCCTCGAAGATGCGGGAGGCACCCGCGGTCAGCGAGGTCAGACCGGAGGCGACGGCCGCCAGCTGGTCGGCGCGATCGCGGGGAAAACCTTCGGACATCGCCAGAAGGAGTCCGTCGGCGGAGACCACCACCGTGTGGGACACCCCGGGGGTGTTGTCCACGAAGTTGGTGATCAACCAGTTCAGGTTCTGTGCCGCCTGGCTCATCGGGCTCACACTAACGCTCCTGGTTGTAGGTGCTGTCAGGACCGAAGCCCTGGCCGTTCGTTTCACTACCTGCGTTGCGTCCCCGCTGGACGCCTCGGCGCAGGTTGCTCAGCCTGCCCCGCACGTCCTCGGGGGCGCGGGAGACCTGTGGGCCTCCCTGCGGGGTCGTCTCCGCCGCGCCCTCGATCAGGTTCGCCTTGGGCACCCGCCGGGGCAGACCGGAGGATGTGACCCCGCCCGCCTTCGGCTTCCGGACCTGGGACGCCTGCTGCCACCGCTGATCGTTGGCGGAGCGCCAGTCGCCGGCCGGCTCCGTGCCCGACGAGGGCTCCGGCGTCACGGACTGCGGCCGATCGGTACCGCCGTTCGCGGCGGCGCCGCGGCGGGGCAGTCCTGCATCGGTCAGGTCGTGGACGGCGGACGGTGCCGGTCCGGGACGGTCGAAGCCTACGCGGTCCTGCTCGCTCACGTCAGCGGCCTGCAAGGATTCCGTATCCGGAGCGTAACCACCGCGGTATGCGCTCCGGTACTCGTCCTGCTTCGGCCAGTCGTCCTGGTAGGGGGACTCGTCGAAGGCCGGGAACTGCTCCGGCGCGGTGCCCTGGTTCGCCGTCCGGTTGTCCTGGACCGGTTCCGCAAAAGCGGGCTCCGCGTAGCCGCCGGACGGGAAACCGTCACCCTGCGGCAGGCCGCCGTTCGGCGCGTAGTACTGCTCCTCGTACGTCGCCTGCCGGGGCTCCTCGTACGCCGCCGACGGGTCGTAGGCCGCCTGCTGCTCCTCGTACGGGTGCTGCCCGTTGCCGAAGGACGGTTCCTGTCCCTCGAACCCGTCCTGGTACGAGGGGCCGGACTCGGCGGCCTCCTCCGGGCGGCTGTGGCCCTGCGCCTGGGCCTCCAGGGCCGCACGGCGCTCCTCGCGCATCAGCGAGCGGCCGACGGGGTCCAGGTCGCGGATGTCGTCCGGGACCTCCACGTACTGGCTGTCGTCGAAGCCGAGCTCCGCGGCCGTACGCATCGGCAGCTGGGAGCCGAAGTTCTCACCCTGGAACTGCTGCTCGGGGATGATCTGCGAGACCGTGAACTCGTCGCGCTCCAGCGACTGCTCGCCGCCACCGCCGTGGGTGATGGCGTCCGGGAGCATGACCAGCGACGTGGTGCCCGCCTGCTCGCCGGAGGGCCGCAGCTGGACCCGGATGCCGTGCCGGTCCGACAGCCGGCCGACCACGAACAGACCCATGCGCTGCGAGATCGCGGCGTCCACGGTCGGCGGGTTGGCCAGCTTGTGGTTGATGTCCGCGAAGTCCTCGGCGGTCAGGCCGATGCCCTTGTCGTGGATCTCGACCATGACCCGGCCGTCCGGGAGACGGGTGGCGGTGACGCGGACCTTGGTCTGCGGCGAGGAGAACGTGGTGGCGTTCTCCAGCAGCTCGGCGAGCAGGTGGACGAGGTCGGTCACGGCGCGGCCGTGGATCTCGGCCTCCGGGACGCCCGACAGCTCGATGCGCTCGTACTGCTCCACCTCGGAAGATGCGGCGCGCAGCACGTCGATCAGCGGGACCGGCTGGTCCCAGCGGCGGCCGGGCTCCTCGCCGGCGAGGACGAGGAGGTTCTCGCCGTTGCGGCGCATACGGGTCGCGAGGTGGTCGAGCCGGAAGAGGTTCTCCAGCTGGTCCGGGTCCGCCTCGTTGTTCTCCAGGTCGGTGATCAAGGTCAGCTGGCCCTCGATCAGCGACTGGTTGCGGCGGGAGAGGTTGGTGAAGATCGCGTTGATGTTGCCCCGCAGCAGGGCCTGCTCGGCGGCGAGCCGTACGGCCTCGCGGTGGACCTGGTCGAAGGCCCGCGCGACCTCGCCGATCTCGTCGGTGGAGGAGATCGGGATGGGCGCGACGCGGGTGTCGACCCGACCCGGGTCGGTGCGCGAGAGCTGGTCGACCAGCATCGGCAGGCGCTGCTCCGCGACGCCGAAGGCGGCGTTGCGCAGCTGGCGCATCGAGCGGCTCATCTGGCGGGCCATGAGACCGGCCAGGACGAACGCGGCGAGCAGGGCGACGATGACGATGCCGCCGGTGATGAACGCGGACTGCTTGGCGTCGTCGGCGATGCCCGAGGCGTCCGTCACGGCCTTGTCGGCCAGGTCCGACTCGATCTGGCGGTAGGCGTTGTACTTGAGGGTGTTCACTGCCCACCAGTTGGCGGGTGTGACTCCCTTCGGGGCGAGCGCCGCGACAGCCGCAGACGTCGGGGCCTGCAGGGTGGCGAGCTGCTGGATCATGTCGTCGGGCGGCGGCACATAGGTCTGGCCGGCCTTCTTCGCGTTCTCGGCGGCCTGCTGCGCCAGGGCGGTGCCGTCGGCCTTCAGCTTGGCCGTGGCCTCCTGCAGCTTCTTGGCGTCCGCCGCGGTGCCACCCCCCTGGTACTCCTCGACGGCGATGCCCTCCAGATAGGCGTACGACGAGAGGGCGACACGCTGCTTGCCGAAGTTCTCGGGGTCCGGGCCCGGGCTGACCAGCAGGTGCATGCCGATCGAGCGCTCGAGGGAGAGCGCGGCCTTGGTGAGGGAGATGGCGTAGACCGTACGGCCGTAGCTGGTGATGTTGCCGGTGCCGAGGCCGAGCTCGTTGGCGAACTCCATCAGCGGGTGCGCGACCGCTACGTAGCTCTCTTCGGTCTTCACTCCGGGGAAAGCGGCGCCGTAGGCGCCCTTCCGCAGGTCCGGGAGCAGTTTTTCGGCGTCCCGGAAGATGCCGAGGCGGCGCTCGAGGCCCGCCTTGTGCGGCATGTTCTGCGCGGCGCGGTCGAAGGTGGCGGCGGCCGCGTCGGTGGCGTCCCGCACCTTCTTCACGGTCGCCTCGTTCGCGGCCTTGTCCTTGCCGGACGCGTTCTTGTCCAGCAGGGGTTGTGCGGAGATGTCGCGCTCCTGGTAGAGCGCGTCCGCGTAGGACAGCGACGCCTGTACCAGTCGTGCGGTGGCCTCCGCGTCCTGCGCCTGCTGCCAGGTGTCTATGGAGCTCTTCACCTGGAAGCCGCCCATGACCAGGCCCACCAGCACGGGTATGAGCAGGATCGCGTTCAGTCTCGTCGGCACGCGCCAGTTGCGCGGCGAGAAGCGGCTGCCGCTGGTCGGGAGCGCCGATGGCTCCGGGCCGGGCACGTGTGCGGGTGCCGCTCCGCGCGGCGGCGGGGTGAAGTTGCCCCGCGCCGACGGCTCGGGACCGTTCTTGCTTCGCCTCACTCGACCAACAACCTCTCGGCGACGGCACCTACGTCGTGCCGCGGTGTCTCAAGACCCCTGTCACGGACCTGTACGTCCTTGACTACCGGGCAGTTCAGGCATTCCAGCACGTCAGTCTGCGCGATTCCAAACACTCGGAAGTGGACGTTCCACAGACTGAGGGCCCCAGATAAAACGGTCATAAAGAGCGAGCCCCGCCAAAAGGCGGGGCTTTTGTGAGCGCAGCGGCACCGACTGAACGCGACGCGTGGTGGTACCACCCGATATCTCTGTCGAAACGTTATGAACAGCGGGGCCGGCCGTGTCAAACGCCACAGCCGGCTCCCGCACATCTACGACAACTGCCGTATGGTGCCGACGACTTGCCCTACCGCAGACGCGCCATGAGGGCATGTTCGACCAGCGTGATCAGGGCACTCTTGGCGTCCGCGCGGTGACGGGCGTCGGTCGTGATGATCGGGGCGTCCGGGCCGATCTGCAGTGCCTCGCGGACCTCTTCGGGGTTGTACGGCTGGTGCCCGTCGAAGCCGTTGAGGGCGATGACGAAGGGCAGGCCGGAGTTCTCGAAGTAGTCGACCGCGGGGAAGCAGTCGGCGAGGCGGCGGGTGTCGACCAGGACGACGGCGCCGATGGCGCCGCGGACGAGGTCGTCCCACATGAACCAGAAGCGGTCCTGGCCGGGGGTGCCGAACAGGTACAGGATCAGGTCCTGGTCCAGGGTGATGCGGCCGAAGTCCATGGCCACCGTGGTGGTGGTCTTGTCCCCGGTGTGGGTGAGGTCGTCGATGCCCGCCGAGGCGGACGTCATGACGGCCTCGGTGCGCAGCGGGTTGATCTCCGAGACGGCGCCGACGAACGTGGTCTTGCCGACGCCGAAGCCCCCCGCCACCACGATCTTCGCGGAGGTGGTCGCCCGACCTCCGTCAGAGCTTGCGAAGTCCACTGAGCACCCTTTCGAGCAGTGTCACGTCCGGCGCGCCGCCGTTGTTCTCGTCGCCGCCCGGCTGGTGGATGGCGACGAGTCCGGCCTCTGCGAGGTCCGCGACGAGAATCCGCGCCACACCGAGCGGCATGGACAGGAGTGCCGACACCTCTGCCACCGACTTCACCTCGCGGCACAGGTGGCAGATCCGCTGATGCTCCGGCAGCAGTCCCATCAGTTGTGCCGGGTCGGCCGTGGTGCTGATCAGCGCCTCTATCGCGAGCTGATAGCGCGGCCGGGTCCGGCCGCCCGTCATCGCATACGGACGGACCAGCGGCTGGTCGCCCTCGTCCCCGTACGGCTCGGCGTACGGATCGTGAGAGGCGGTGGGCGGGGTCATGAATCCTCCGGGCGGGACAGCAAGTCGGTCAGTCGTGCCGTCTGACGGGGCCGGTGGGGGGATTGTGGCGGCCGGACGGTGATTTGGTGAGACAGGTGGTGCCGGGGCCGATCAGTGGAGCAGACTGCCCTGGAGTTCGGCGCGCAGGTCGGGCGTGAGTACCGCCCCTGCACGGTCGACCAGAAGGGCCATTTCGTAGCCGACAAGGCCGATGTCGCACTCGGGGTGGGAGAGGACGGCGAGCGAGGAGCCGTCGGAGATGGACATGAGGAAGAGGAATCCCCGTTCCATCTCGACGACCGTCTGCGCCACCCTGCCGCCTTCGAAGATCCGGGAGGCACCCGCGGTCAGCGAGGTGAGCCCGGAGGCGACGGCTGCGAGTTGATCCGCGCGGTCGCGCGGGAAACCTTCCGACAGCGCCAGAAGAAGTCCGTCGGCGGACACGACGACGGTGTGGGACACCCCGGGGGTGTTGTCCACGAAGTTGGTGATCAACCAGTTCAGGTTCTGTGCCGCCTGGCTCATCGGGCTCAACTAACGCTCCTGCTGGTGAGTGGGGCTGGGGTAGCTGCCGGTCGGGCCGGTACCGGCCTGGCGACCCTGGGCGATGCCCCGTCGGAGATTGGTCAGCCGGCCGCGTACGTCATCGGGCGCACGCGAGACCTGCGGACCGGTGTGGTGCTGTTGCTGCTGAGCCGTGCCCGGCACGAGGTTCGCGCGCGGGACCCGGCGCGGCAGGCCGGAGGTGGTGACACCGCCCGCGGCAGGCTGCCGCACGCGTTCGGCCTGACGGACGATCTCGTCGTTCGGCGAGGTGCGCCAGGCAGCGTTGGCGGCCGGACGCTCCGGACGCTGGGGTGCCGGGGTGGTGGGGGGCTGCTGCGGGGCCGGCGGGACGGCGCCGTTGCCCTGCGGCTGCCGGTCGCCCCGGAACCAGTTGGTCTCGAGCGTGTCGAACAGCGGCGTGCGTCCGTCGCCGGGTCCCGCCGGCGGCAGTGCCTCGGGCTCCTGCCGCCGCGGCTGCTGCTGCGGAGCCGACGGCCGGGAGGCACCGTAGCCCTCGCCACCCATCTGCGGCCGCTCGAACTGGCCGGTGGACGACGGGTCCTGGCGGTTTCCGTAGCCCGGGGCCGCGAACTGTCCCGTGTTCGAGGCGTCGTAACCCTGCGGAGCGAACTGACCGGTGGAGGCAGGGTCCTGCGGACGGCCCGGCGTCGGGAACCGCCCGGTGTCCTGACCGCGGCCGGGGGCCTGGTACTGACCCGTCGGAGCGTTCTGTGCGGGGTACTGGCCCGTTGCACCGCCCTGTGCGGGGTACTGGCCGGTCGGAGCGTTCTGCGCGGGGTACTGGCCGGTCGGAGCGTTCTGTGCGGGGTACTGGCCCGTCGCACCGTTCTGTGCGGGGTACTGGCCGGTCGGAGCGTTCTGCGCCGGGTACTGGCCGGTCGGAGCGTTCTGTGCGGGGTACTGGCCCGTCGCACCGCCCTGTGCCGGGTACTGGCCCGCCGCACCGTTCTGCACGGGGTGCTGGCCCGTCGTACTGCCCTGGTTGCCGAAGACGTCCGAGCGGACGAACGGGCCGCTGTTGTCCGCCGTACCGGGGCGCGGGCCGTTGAAGTCGGGCCGCGGGAACTCGGAGGTGGAAGCAGGACCCTGGCGGTCGTCGATGCGCGGCATCGGCGAGGTCGTGGACAGGGCGTCCGGCTCCTCGTGGCCACGCGGAGCGTCGAGCGAGGCACGCGGAACCGGCGGCTGCGCGTTCTCGTCGCTCCAGCTCGGCGTGCGCTGCGCGTTGCCACCGGGCAGCTCGGCCCGCGCACCGCCGCGGCCGGACAGCTGCGGACGGCGGCGTCCGCCGCGCTCCTTGGGCTGCTTCTGCTGGGGCTGCTGCGGTGCGGCCGTCGGCGTGGCGTCGCCGAAGGCGGCCGCCGGGTTCATGCCGGAACCGTCGTCACCGAAGCCGCCCTGGCGGGAGCCCGTGTCCTGGAAGCCCTGGGCGCCCTGCTGGCCACCCTGTCCGAAGGCACCCGCACCGGTACCCGCGGGGGCCGGCCGGCCCTGCTGCGGAGAGCCGGGACCCTGCGGACCACCGGGCCGTCCACCGGGGGCGCTGCCGGGCAGCGCGGGACGCGGGCCCTGACCGGCGCCCACCTGACCGCGCTGAGGTGCGGCGCCGATTCCCTGGCCACCGGTCTGGCCGGTGCCGAAGGACGAACCGCTCTGCTGGGCCTGACGACGGGCCGCGGCCACACCGGCGGCGGCCTGCGCGGCGGCGGGGCCACCGGTCTGCGGGGCGCCCTGGCCCGGCTTGCCGGAGGCCGGCTTCTTGCCGCCCTGGGCCACGTCGACCGGGAGCATGACCAGCGCGGTCGTACCACCGGAGTCGGACGGGCGCAGCTGGATACGGATGCCGTGCCGCTGCGACAGACGACCGACCACGAAGAGGCCCATGCGGCGGGAGACGGAGACGTCCACCGTGGGCGGCGCGGCCAGCCGCTCGTTGATCTGGGCGAGGTCCTCGGGGGACAGACCGATGCCGGTGTCGTGGATCTCGATGAGCACACGGCCGTCGGGCAGCGCGTGACCGGTGACCTTGACCTTGGTCTGCGGCGAGGAGAACGAGGTCGCGTTCTCGAGCAGCTCGGCGAGCAGGTGCACGAGGTCGTTGACCACGCGGCCGGCGACCTCGGTGGTCGGCACGGCGGCCAGCTCGATGCGCTCGTACTGCTCCACCTCGGACGCGGCGGCGCGGAGCACGTCGACCAGCGGGACCGGGCGGGTCCAGCGGCGGCCGGGCTCTTCACCCGCGAGGACGAGGAGGTTCTCACCGTTACGGCGCATACGCGTCGCGAGGTGGTCGAGCTTGAACAGCGAGGACAGCTGGTCCGGGTCGGCCTCGCGGGACTCCAGCTCCGAGATCAGCGACAGCTGGCGCTGGATCAGGCCCTGGGACCGGCGCGAGAGGTTGGTGAACATCGCGTTGACGTTGCCCCGCAGCAGGGCCTGCTCGGCGGCGAGGCGGACCGCCTCGCGGTGCACGTCGTCGAAGGCCGCGGCCACCTGGCCGATCTCGTCCCGGGAGTGCACACCGACCGACTCGACGGAGGTGTCGACGTCCTGCGGGTCGGACTCGGACAGCTGCTTGACCAGCTCGGGCAGGCGGTCCTGGGCGACCTTGGTGGCGGTCTCCTGCAGACGGCGCAGCGAGCGGATCATGGACCGGGCCACGACGAAGGCGCCGACGAGGGACACACCCAGGACGAGCAGGATCAGCGCACCGGAGATGATCGCCTCGCGCTCGGAGGCGTTCTTCAGCTCGCGGGCCTTCTGCTCCATCTGCTCGAGGAGCGTGCCCTCGATGCTCTTCATCTGCTGGATCTTGGCCGAGTCGTTGTCGATCCAGTCCTGGTAACCCTGCTTGTCCTGCGTCTGCAGGCCGTTCGCGCTCTTCAGGACGCGGCTCGCGTACTGGTCGGCGTTCTCGATCGTCGGGCTGCCCTGGTCGATGGGCTTCGTCAGATCCTCGGCGCCGTCGCCGTAGATGCTGCGGAAGACGTCCAGCTCGGAGTCCTGGCTGTCCAGGGCCGAGAGCGCGTACTGGCGGTCGTTCTCGGAGAGGTGGCCGGACCTGTCATTGGTCGTCGGGAGGGCCGCCGCGATGACCGCGCGCTGTACGGACGCGTACTCCTTGGCGGTCGAGAAGGCCGCCAGGGCGCGGGTGCGCTGGATCATCTCCGGGTTGCTGGTGGCCTGGGCCATGTCCTGGGACAGGCTGAGCAGCTGGCTGATCAGCCGGTGGTAGGCCTCGACCGTCTGGGCGGAGTTCTCCGACTCCTTGTAGGCGCCGGCGCGGATCGCGCTGAGGTTGTTGAGCTCGCTCGCGATACCGACGACGCTCTCGCGCACACCGGAGAGCCGGCCGTCCTCGGAGGCGTCACCGATCTCCTGGGTGCCCTCGAGGAACGCGGTGCGGGCCTTGTTCGTCTTGTCGCGGACGCCCTTGACCGTGAAGTCGTCGGTGGCCGAGGCGCCGTGGGCCAGTGGGCCGGCGGACCGGTCGCGCTCGTCCTGGAGCGCCTCGGCCAGCTGTGTCGCCGACTTGGTCATGTCCGTCAGCAGCTTCATGTTCTCGAGCTGCCGGATCTGGTCCACGTTGTCGCCGATGCGCAGGGCACCGAGCGATGTGGCGGCGACCACGGGGAGCGCGAGCAGCGACACCAGGCGCGTGGAGATGCGCCAGTTGCGCAGAGCTATGCGCGCACCGGGGTCGATCGGAGGAGTCGTCTTGGGTGGGGCAGGCGGTATGGGAGCCGCGGTCGCGCCCGTGCGCCCAGGACGCTCGGGACCACCGCCGGACGGTGCCTGTCCCGGGTTCTGGGCGTGCTGGGGCGAGGAACCACGGTCGGTCCCGCCGTGCAACTCCGGCTCCGCCGAAGCGCTGCCATCCCTCTTGAAACGTCCCTGCACTAGCGTCGCAACCTCTGGACCAGGCGCCCCTCCGCGTGAGCGGCGGGACGGTGTCGGCGTGTAGAGGGGCGTCCTGAATACGCCCCCCTGGTGGTCGTGAGTGACCGGCGCAGGCTCCCCCTTCCCGCCGCTGCTCGGCGCTGCGTTGCGCCCCTGCGCGCCGGTGCGATCCCGCGGCGGTCCGTGGAATTCCAGCACAGTGCAGGATCTCCAACAAGGCCAACGGGCGAGCCCGTGACCATCGTGACGCGGTGTGAGTGCCGTGTCACGAGGCGTAGAAAGTTATCTTGTACATAACGGACTTAGGCGCACGATCCATTGGGTCGTGAGCGGTGTCCCAGTCGCCATGATCAGGGGCGGAATGCAAGCTTCAATGGAAGAATGTCCGTTTGATCGGGGCTCAACGGCAGCCTGAATTGCCCTTTTTGATCGCCGGTCAGTGAGCAAACTCACACGGGGATCATGCCCCCTTCATGGCTTCCGACGGGAATTGCATGTTTAGCCTGGCGCTTTACAGGGACGGCGAATCCGACAACCCGCGCCCCGGCGACGGCCCTTGAGTCCCGCCCGGCGCCCGCAACGACAAGGTCAACGACAACAGTGAAGACCACGATGATGTTCCGCACGATAGCCAACCCGCGGCGCACGACGCTGGCGCACCTCGCCGACGCCGAAGAGCTGCAGGCGCCGGCGACGCCGGAACGTTCGGTCGACCTTCCCAGCCAGACCGCCAATCCCCGGCGCACCGTGCTCAACGAGATCCCGGTGCAGGCCTTCGCCGCGGAGTGATCCGCGGGCCCCGTGCCGGCCGGCGTCCTGCGACGGTGGGACCCGGCGATCGCGGGGCGAGGTGATCAGGCGCGCCCCGGGCGCGCGGCTGCGTCCGGTCCCGGCGGCGCCCGCCGTAATGCGCGAGGCACCGGCCCCCCGCCGCGTTAGCCTGGAGCGTCATACTCCAGCCAGCTCAGTGAGGGGCGCAGGGATCTCGTGCGCATCGCCAGATTCTCCATCGACGGGAATGTCGCCTTCGGCGCGGTCGAGGGCGACAAGCCGGACGAGCTCGTTCTCGACATCATCAAGGGCATCCCGTTCGCGGACTTCGAGCTCTCCGGTACGAAGGTGCCGCTGAGCAAGGTCAGGCTGTTGCCCCCGGTGCTCCCGAACAAGGTCGTCGCCTTCGGCCGCAACTACGCGGAGCACGCCAGGGAGCTGGGCAACGAGGTGCCGGAGGCCCCGTTCGCCTTCTTCAAGCCGTCCACCTCGGTGATCGGTCCCGGCGACGAGATCGCCTATCCCTCCTTCACCCAGGAGCTGCACTACGAGGCGGAGCTGGCCGTGGTGATCGGCCGCCTGTGCCGCGAGGTCCCGCGTGAGCGCGTCAAGGACGTGATCCTCGGCTACACCTGCGCCAACGACGTGACCGCGCGCGACGTCCAGCGGCGCGAGAAGCAGTGGGCCCGGGCCAAGGGCTTCGACACCGCCTGTCCGCTCGGCCCCTGGGTGGAGACCGATCTCGACCCGAGCGACCTCACCATCCAGCTCACGGTCAACGGACAGCAGCGCCAGCTCGGCCGGACGAGCGAGATGATTCACCCGATCGAGGATCTGATCGTGAACATCTCCGAGGCCATGACGCTGCTCCCCGGCGACGTGATCCTCACGGGCACCCCCGCGGGGGTCGGCCCCCTCAACGTCGGCGACGAGGTCGCCGTCTCCATCGAAGGCATCGGCACTCTCACCAACAAGGTGATCAAGCGTGGCTAACGGCTCCGTCCGCGTACGTTTCTGTCCGTCCCCGACCGGCAACCCCCATGTGGGTCTGGTCCGCACCGCCCTGTTCAACTGGGCGTACGCCCGTCACACCGGCGGCACGTTCGTCTTCCGCATCGAGGACACGGACGTGGCCCGCGACTCGGAGGAGTCCTACGTCCAGCTTCTGGACTCGTTGCGCTGGCTGGGCTTCGACTGGGACGAGGGTCCGGAGATCGGGGGCCCGCACGCGCCGTACCGGCAGTCGCAGCGGATGGACATCTACAAGGACGTCGCGCGCAAGCTCCTGGACGGCGGGTACGCCTACCACTGCTACTGCACGACGGAGGAGCTGGACACCCGCCGTGACGCGGCCCGTGCCGCCGGCCGGCCGTCGGGCTACGACGGGCACTGCCGCGAGCTGAGCGCCGAGCAGGTGGCCGCGTACGAGGCCGAGGGGCGCACGCCGATCGTGCGCTTCCGGATGCCCGACGAGACGATCACCTTCACGGACCTGGTCCGCGGCGAGCTGACCTTCACCCCGGAGAACGTGCCGGACTACGGGATCGTGCGGGCGAACGGCGCGCCCCTCTACACGCTCGTCAACCCGGTCGACGACGCGCTGATGGAGATCACCCACGTCCTGCGCGGAGAGGACCTGCTCTCCTCCACCCCCCGCCAGATCGCGCTCTACAAGGCGCTGATCGAACTCGGCGTCGCGAAGGGCGTGCCCGCGTTCGGGCACCTGCCGTACGTGATGGGCGAGGGCAACAAGAAGCTGTCCAAGCGCGACCCCGAGTCGTCGCTGAACCTCTACCGCGAGCGCGGCTTCCTGCCCGAGGGCCTGCTCAACTACCTGTCCCTGCTGGGCTGGTCGCTCGCGGCGGACCGCGACATCTTCGCCGTCGACGAGATGGTCGCCGCCTTCGACGTGGCCGATGTGAACCCCAACCCGGCGCGGTTCGACCTGAAGAAGGCCGAGTCGATCAACGCGGACCACATCCGCCTGCTCGAGGTGAAGGACTTCGCGGAGCGCTGCCGGCCCTGGCTGAAGGCCCCGTTCGCGCCGTGGGGCCCGGAGGACTTCGACGAGGCGAAGTGGCAGGCGGTGGCGCCGCACGCGCAGACCCGCCTCAAGGTCCTGTCGGAGATCACCGAGAACGTCGACTTCCTGTTCCTGCCGGAGCCGGTGGTCGACGAGGCCTCCTGGACCAAGGCCATGAAGGAGGGCAGCGACGCCCTTCTCCGTACGGCCCGGGAGAACCTGGAGGGCGCCGACTGGACCTCCGCGGAGGCGCTGAAGGAGGCGGTCCTGGCCGCCGGCGAGGCCCACGGCCTCAAGCTCGGCAAGGCGCAGGCCCCGGTCCGTGTCGCCGTCACCGGGCGCACGGTCGGTCTGCCGCTCTTCGAGTCCCTGGAGGTCCTGGGCAAGGAGAAGACGCTGCGGCGGATCGACGCGGCGCTCGCGAAGCTCTCGGCCTGACCCGTTCGCGGACGAGGGGCGGCACCCCGCCGGGGTGCCGCCCCTCGCGTGTTCCCCGGCGCCGTGTACGGCCGACCGGGGTGAACGGACGGACACGGTCACCCGTCCGGAGCTACCGTCGGACCATGAGCATCAGCGCCGTGGTCTGGGACGTCGACGACACCCTTTTCGACTACACCACCGCGGATCGGGCCGGCATGCGCGGGCACCTGGCCGCGGAGGGGCTGCTCGGCGGCTGGGACTCCGTCGAGCAGGCCCTCCTGCGGTGGCGGGCGGTCACCGACGATCAGTGGGCGCGGTTCGCGGCGGGGGAGGCGTCCTTCGAGGGGCAGCGCAGGGACCGGGTACGGGTCTTCCTGGGCGAGGAGCTGACGGACGAGGCGGCGGACGCCTGGTTCCGCCGCTACCTGGACCACTACGAGGCGGCCTGGGCCCTCTTCCCGGACGTGCTGCCCGTCCTGGACGCGCTCGCCGCGAGCCACCGGCACGCGGTGCTGTCCAACTCCAGCGCGCACGTCCAGGAGTACAAACTGCGCACCCTCGGTGTGCGCGAGCGCTTCGAGACGGTTCTGTGCGCCGCGGAGCTGGGCGTCTCCAAACCGGACGCCCGGGCCTTCCGCGCGGCCTGCGACGCTCTGGGGCTCGCTCCGCACCACGTCGCGTACGTCGGCGACCATCCCGAGATCGACGGGCGCGGGGCCGCCGAGGCCGGATTGCTGTCCGTGTGGATCGACCGCGCGGGCGTGAGCGCCGTCACGGACGGGCGTACCCGGTCCGGCGCCGGAGGGTCCGCCGGCCTGCACCGGATCGCCTCCCTCGCCGAACTCCCCTCGGTCCTCGGCACGGATACCCGTTTTGGAGCGCCGTCCACCTTCGGGTAATGTTCTTCCTGCGCCGCCGGGGAGCGGGCCGAGAGGCCGGAACCGGAGGCGCAAGCTAGAACAAGATCCCCACAGGGGCTTGCGTTCCAGTGGCCTATGGTGTAATTGGCAGCACGACTGATTCTGGTTCAGTTAGTCTTGGTTCGAGTCCAGGTAGGCCAGCTCGCAGAGCTCATCTGCACCTGCGGATCAGATCCGCGAGCCCCCGTTGTGTAGCGGCCTAGCACGCCGCCCTCTCAAGGCGGTAGCGCCGGTTCGAATCCGGTCGGGGGTACAGATCCTTCCCGCGACGACAGTCGGGTCGCTCCCACTGTTGTTGATGCAGGATCGCTAGGGCCCCCGTTGTGTAGCGGCCTAGCACGCCGCCCTCTCAAGGCGGTAGCGCCGGTTCGAATCCGGTCGGGGGTACGAACTGGTCTAAACCACATTGGTCTATGGTGTAATTGGCAGCACGACTGATTCTGGTTCAGTTAGTCTTGGTTCGAGTCCAGGTAGACCAGCTCGGATCTGCGGAAACGCTAGATCCTCGCCCCCGTTGTGTAGCGGCCTAGCACGCCGCCCTCTCAAGGCGGTAGCGCCGGTTCGAATCCGGTCGGGGGTACACCGATCGCAGGGCCCTCACTTCGGTGGGGGCCCTGCGGCTTTTCCGGATCGCGATGGGGCCGGCCGCTGCGGTGCGGGTCATTCCAGTCCATAGCGCCGCGCCGACTCCTCCTCCTGTGCGAGCCGGTGCAGTGCGCGCAGCACGGGCTCGAAGAGCACGGCCGCCGCGACCGCCGTCTCGACCTGCTCCCTCTCCGCGGCATGCGTCTGCAGCAGGTCGAGGTCGCGCCGGGCCACCTGGTGCATCAACTCCGCGTATGGAGCCATGAGTTGGACGTCGCACGGATACCCGAGCCGGATCAGGGCGGCCACCGCCGCCACCAGTGACCGGTGCACCGGCGACAGGGACGCGAGTTCGGCTGCGGTCTCCCAGCCCAGCATGCGCAGCAGCGCGTCCACCTCGCGCCGGGCGGCCACCACCGAGGGATCCTCCTCGTCCGGCTCCGGCCCCTGCGGCATCGCCCACAGGGCGGCGCCCAGGCGGATGGTGCGGCCGAGCGACTCGTCGTCGACGTGCCGCAGGACCTCCCGGGCGGTGGCGACCGGCATCCGGCCCACCTGGATCAGCGCCCGCACGAGCCGCAGCCGGCGCAGATGGCCCTCGTCGTACTCGGCGGTCGTCGCGTTCACCTGGCGGCCGGGCGCCAACAGCCCTTCCCGCAGGTAGTACTTGATCGTCGCGGTGGACACACCGCTTCGCTCGCTCAACTCCGCCAGCCGCATCCCTTGCGCCTTTCCTTGGGTCGCGTCACTATCCAAGCACGGGTGGCGTTGGACAGCGCCGCTGGCCAACGGCTGCCGAGGGGGACGACGTGTTCGGGAAGCCCAAGACCGTGAGCCGCACGACCGCAGCCGCCGAAGGGGATGTGGTCGTCCTGCTCATCGGCATGCGGATCAACCGCTTCTGGGCGGTGCACCACTGGCTGCCGGCGCTCCTGGCGATGCCCCGCATGCTGAGCGAACTCAAGAAGCGGCCGGGACGCGGTCTGCTCGGCCACGTCCTGCTGACGGCGTCCCCGCGGACGTACTACGTCGTGCAGTACTGGGAGTCCAAGGAGAAGCTGTACGCCTACGCGTCGGCGTCCGACATGTTCCACCACAGGGCCTGGGCGACGATCAACCGCAAGGAGAAGGCGGGGAAGCTGCGGCAGCACGTGGGGATCTGGCACGAGACCTATGTGGTGCCGGAGGGCGCCTACGAGTCGATCTACGGTGACATGCCGGCCTTCGGGCTCGCCGCCGCGCACGGTGTCCTGCCCCTCGAGAAGCGGGGGCGTCGGGCAGGCGACCGGTTCGCGTTCCGTTCGGCGAAGGCCGGGCAGGGGGCGCAGCCGCCTTCGGCATAGGGCTCCGGGGCGCCGTGTCCCGGGAGAGGGCCCGCCGCGGCGTCGAGGCCGGCCCCGTCCCGCTGACGTGCTCGCCGCTCAGCCCGAGCGGCGCAGTGCCTCGGAGAGCCGGGCGGCCGCGTCGATGACGGCCTGTGCATGCATCCGCCCCGGGTGGCGGGTCAGGCGCTCGATGGGGCCGGAGACGGAGACCGCGGCGACCACGCGGTTGGAGGGACCGCGTACGGGTGCGGAGACGGACGCGACGCCCGGCTCGCGCTCCCCGATGGACTGGGCCCAGCCGCGGCGCCGCACGCCGGACAGGGCCGTCGCCGTGAAGCGCGCGCCCTGCAGGCCGCGGTGCAGCCGCTCGGGCTCCTCCCAGGCCAGCAGGATCTGCGCCGAGGAGCCCGCCTTCATCGTGAGCGTGGAGCCGACCGGGACCGTGTCCCGAAGGCCCGAGAGGCGCTCCGCGGCGGCGACGCAGATACGCATGTCCCCCTGGCGGCGATAGAGCTGTGCGCTCTCGCCCGTGACATCGCGGAGGTGGGTCAGCACGGGGCCCGCCGTCGCCAGCAGACGGTCCTCGCCCGCCGCCGCGGCCAGCTCGGACAGCCGGGGTCCGAGAATGAAACGCCCCTGCATGTCGCGGGCCACCATACGGTGGTGTTCCAGCGCCACGGCCAGGCGGTGGGCCGTGGGTCGTGCCAGTCCGGTGGCGCCGACCAGGCCCGCGAGGGTGGCCGGACCGGACTCCAGAGCGCTCAGGACGAGGGCCGCCTTGTCCAGAACGCCGACGCCGCTACTGTTGTCCATGCAACGATACTCACGTCTCACTCTGTGAAACGCAAGTTCAATTTCCCGAGGAACCCGCCACCCTGGAAGTCACGGCGGCCCGCGTACCAACGGGCCCGGCGGCACACGCCCGGGATCCGGGGGTACGGGCGCTGCCACCTCAAGATCTCTAGTTGGGTCGGCGCACGCTTCGCCGACCGGAGGGAAAGCGATGGGTAGGACACTCGCGGAGAAGGTCTGGGACGACCACGTCGTCCGGCGCGCCGAGGGCGAGCCCGACCTCCTCTACATCGATCTGCACCTGCTGCACGAGGTGACCAGCCCGCAGGCCTTCGACGGTCTGCGCAAGAGCGGACGCCGGGTGCGCAGGCTCGACCTCACCATCGCGACCGAGGACCACAACACCCCCACCCTCGACATCGACAAGCCCATCGCGGACCCGGTCTCCCGCGCCCAGCTGGAGACGCTGCGCAAGAACTGCGCCGAGTTCGGTGTGCGCCTGCACCCGCTGGGCGACGTCGAGCAGGGCGTCGTGCACGTCGTCGGGCCGCAGCTGGGCCTGACCCAGCCCGGCACGACGGTCGTCTGCGGTGACTCGCACACCTCGACGCACGGCGCGTTCGGCGCGTTGGCGTTCGGCATCGGCACCTCCCAGGTCGAGCACGTCCTCGCGACCCAGACGCTCCCTCTGGCCCGCCCGAAGACCATGGCCATCACGGTCGACGGCGAGCTGCCCGAGGGCGTGACGGCCAAGGACCTGATCCTGGCCATCATCGCCAGGATCGGCACCGGCGGCGGCCAGGGCTACATCCTGGAATACCGCGGCCCGGCCATCGAGAAGCTCTCGATGGAGGCCCGGATGACCATCTGCAACATGTCGATCGAGGCCGGTGCCCGGGCGGGCATGATCGCCCCGGACGAGACCACCTTCGCCTACCTCAAGGGCCGTCCGCACGCCCCCGAGGGCGCGGAGTGGGACGCCGCGGTGGAGTACTGGAAGACGCTGCGGACCGACGACGACGCGGAATTCGACGCCGAGGTACGTATCGACGCCGCCGCGCTCTCGCCGTTCGTCACCTGGGGCACCAACCCGGGCCAGGGTGCGCCGCTTTCGACGTCCGTCCCCGATCCCGCTTCGTACGAGGACGCCTCGGAGCGCCTGGCCGCGGAAAAGGCCCTGGAGTACATGGGGTTGGACGCCGGGCAGCCGCTGCGTTCCATCAAGGTGGACACGGTCTTCGTAGGCTCCTGCACCAACGGGCGCATCGAGGACCTGCGTGCCGCGGCCGCGATCATCGAGAACCGCAAAGTCGCCGACGGTGTACGGATGCTGGTCGTCCCGGGCTCCGCGCGCGTGGGTCTGCAGGCCGTCTCCGAGGGTCTGGACGTGATCTTCAAGGAGGCCGGCGCGGAGTGGCGGCACGCGGGCTGTTCCATGTGTCTCGGCATGAACCCGGACCAGCTGGCCCCGGGCGAGCGCTCCGCCTCCACCTCCAACCGCAACTTCGAGGGCCGGCAGGGCAAGGGCGGGCGCACGCACCTGGTCTCGCCGCAGGTCGCCGCAGCGACGGCGGTCCTGGGGCACCTGGCGTCCCCCGCCGACCTGTCCGACGCCGACACTCGTACGCCCGCTGGAGTCTGAGAAGTCATGGAAGCATTCACCACCCACACCGGCCGGGCCGTCCCGCTGCGCCGCAGCAACGTCGACACCGACCAGATCATCCCCGCCCACTGGCTCAAGAAGGTGACCCGGGACGGGTTCGAGGACGGGCTTTTCGAGGCCTGGCGCAAGGACTCCGAGTTCGTGCTCAACCGCCCCGAGCGGCAGGGTGCCACGGTCCTGGTCGCAGGCCCGGACTTCGGTACCGGCTCCTCCCGTGAGCACGCCGTCTGGGCGCTGCAGAACTACGGCTTCAAGGCGGTCGTCTCGTCCCGGTTCGCCGATATCTTCCGCGGCAACTCCCTCAAGAACGGCCTGCTCACGGTGGTCCTGGAGCAGAAGATCGTGGACGCCCTGTGGGAGCTCACCGAGAAGGACCCGACGGCCGAGGTCACCGTGGACCTCGAGACGCGTGAGGTGCGCGCCGAGGGCATCACCGCCGCCTTCGAGCTGGACGAGAACTCGCGCTGGCGGCTGCTGAACGGCCTCGACGACATCTCCATCACCCTCCGGAACGAGCCCGACATCGCCGCGTACGAGGCGGAGCGCCCCTCGTACAAGCCGCGGACCCTCCAGGACTGACGCCGCCGCCCGCAAGGGCTGGTTTCGGCCACCGCAACACCGCCTGTACCCCCAATCGTGGACGGTTGGGGGTACAGCCGTTTCCGCTGCCGAACGCGTCCGGCGCGCCGCCTCGCGCACTGCCAACTCTGCTGGTTACAAAGGTGGTTGCCGCGATCCCGGGGTGGAGCCGCCGTGAGGTTCCGGGGCCCGCGGGAAGCCCCGGGGAGACGGCAGTTGCCCCCAGCGGGGGCGACAACTCGCCCCAGATGGCACAATCTGTGCATGGACAACGACGGCCAACTCGAGCTCTATACGGCGGTCGCGGCCCAACTCAAGGAAGCGCACGCAAGGGTGCGCACACTGCAAGTCCCGGAGGGCGTACGGATGGCGCTGACCCGGAAGCTGCTGGTCATTACGGCCGCGGCCAAGCACGATCCCGCCGAAGCGACCAGGCGTCTCGAGCGGTTCATGACCGACCTCGACGAGGACCGAATCCCCGAAGAGGAACTCTGAGGCGGCCGAATCGGTGCGGCACAAGGGTGATAAGCCCGTTTCGTGTTTGATTTGCGGTATATATCTGCCTAACGTGCGAAAAAGCTTGAACACTTTCGTTCTGGCGATGTCTCCGAAGGGGAAGACGTGAACAAGGCGCAGCTCGTAGAAGCGATTGCCGACAAGATGGGCGGCCGCCAGCAGGCCGCCGATGCTGTCGACGCGGTCCTGGACGCCATCGTCCGCGCGGTCGTCGGAGGCGACCGGGTCTCGGTCACCGGTTTCGGTTCGTTCGAGAAGGTCGAGCGTCCGGCCCGTTACGCCCGCAACCCCCAGACGGGCGAGCGGGTTCGGGTCAGGAAGACCTCTGTGCCGCGCTTCCGCGCGGGCCAGGGCTTCAAGGACCTGGTCAGCGGGACGAAGAAGCTCCCGCGCGGTGGCGAGGTCGCCGTCAAGAAGGCGCCCAAGGGCAGCCTGCAGGTCGGCGCCGCGGCCACGGTCAAGAAGGCCGCGGCGAAGAAGGTCGCGGCCAAGAAGGCGGCCCCCGCGAAGAAGGCGGCGGCCAAGAAGGCGGCCCCCGCGAAGAAGGTCACCGCGAAGAAGACCACGGCCAAGAAGACCACGGCGAAGAAGACCACCGCGGCGGCCAAGAAGGCCACCGCGAAGAAGACCACCGCCAAGAAGGCGGCGGCCAAGAAGGCCCCGGCGAAGAAGGCTCCGGCCAAGAAGTCGACGGGCCGCAAGACCACCGCCAAGAAGGCCACCGCCCGCAGCTGACCGGGACGGGCGGGCATACACGCGCCGGGCCGGGCTCCCAGGGGGAGCCCGGCCCGCGGTGTGTCCGGGGTTCAGAACGTCTGCAGGGTCACCAGCGTGATGCGCCGGGCCTCACCCTCGCCCTCCGTCTCGATCCGCACCCGCTGCCCGGGGCGCAGCAGCCTCAGTCCGCCCGCGTCGAACGCCCGGGCGTCGAAGGGGACGGGGGTGCCGTCGTCGAGCAGCACCTGACCGGTGCGCGTCTCGGGGTCGTAGGTGTACGCGGTCGCCTGCATGACGGCAGCCTATCGACCGCTGCGGCCACGCCGTCGGGCCGTGCGGGACCGGGGACGGCCCGGTAGAACCGGGGGAGCGCTCCGTCGTGTCAACCGCCGTGCCCGCCGGGGATGAGCAGCCGCGCAGCCACCGCCGCCGTGTGCGGTCCCGTACCGAGCGCCAGCGCCGCGCGCAGATCGTCGCCGGTGTCCACGTCCTGGCGCACGGAGTCCACCTCGTCGAGCGTGAGTTCCACGGCGCCCGAGGCCAGGTGACGCATTCGCGAATCCATGCCGAACGCGGGCAGCAATTCCAGGCCCGGGGCCGCGGCCAGCAGGGTCGTGCCGATTCCTGCGGCGTCGGGCAGAAAAGCGCGGGGGAATTCGGCGGCGGCGCCGAGCACCCGGGCCAATTCCGGGGCGCGCAAGGCGGGGAGATCGGCGTTCAGGGCCGCCACCGCGGCGCCCGGGCGTGAGTGCCGTACGGCCGCCGCCGCGTGCGCGAGCGCGGCGTTCAGGCCGCCCGCCGGCTCGTCCGTGACGATCCGGGCGCCGAGGGCCGCCAGCTCGCGTCCGGCGAGCGGATCGTCCGTGACGACCGCCACATCACGTACCGCGGCACAGGCGAGGGTCGCGGTCACCGTGTCCTGCGCGAAGGCCAGGGCGAGCCCCGGACGCACTCCCTCCGCCGCGGTGTCCGAGAGCCTGCTCTTGGCCCGTGCCAAGGCCTTCAGGGGTACGACGACAGTCCACTGCACGAGCGCTCCGTCCGTGTGTTGTCGCGCCCATTGTCACCTGGCCCGCCGATGGGGGGCGACGGCCGTCCGGCGCCCGGCCCGTCGGCAACGTGTGCGAAGCACCATCCAAGGGCGGTGGTCGGTGACGGGCGGGCGTACGGTGTTCTCGACAGACGGGCGGCCGGGGGTGACACTTGTGCGGCCCACAACCCGGTGTCAGGCCTTGTGCCCGCTCCTTAGAGGAAGGTGTCCGCGTGCCCCGCCGCAGAATCGGCTTCTGGTACCGCTTCGCAGCGGTCCTCTGCAAACCGCCGCTGGTGGTTCTGCTCAAGCGGGACTGGCGCGGAATGGAGAACATTCCGGCTGAAGGCGGATTTATCACCGCGGTGAACCACAATTCACACGTGGACCCCTTCGCCTACGCGCACTATCAGTACAACACCAAGCGCGTTCCCCGTTTCCTCGCGAAGAGCGGTCTTTTCAAGAAGGGTTTCGTCGGCGCCGTGATGCGTGGCACCGGCCAGATCCCCGTCTACCGGGAGAGCACGGACGCGCTCAGCGCCTTCCGCGCCGCGATCGACGCCGTGGAGAGCGGCGAGTGTGTCGCCTTTTACCCCGAGGGCACCCTCACCCGCGACCCGAACGGCTGGCCCATGACCGGCAAGACCGGTGCGGCCCGGGTCGCCCTGCAGACCAAGTGCCCGGTCGTCCCGATCGCCCAGTGGGGCGCCAACGCGCTGCTGCCGGCCTACGCCAAGAGGCCCAGCCTGTTCCCGCGCAAGACGCACCATGTGCTCGCCGGCCCGCCCGTCGACCTCACGCGCTTCTACGACAAGGAGATGTCCCCCGAGCTGCTGAAGGAGGCGACGGAGGTCATCATGGCCGCCATCACCCGCCAGCTCGAGGAGCTCCGGGGCGAGAAGGGGCCCGAGAAGCCGTACGACCCCCGTGAGGTGCGCATCGAACAGCGCCGCCGGAGCGCCGCCGCGCGGGAGAAGGCCAGGGAGAAGGAGGGGCAGGGCCAGTGAGCAAGCCGGTCAAGGCGGCCGTGTTCGGAACGGGATCATGGGGGACGGCCTTCGGCATGGTGCTCGCCGACGCCGGGTGCGAGGTCACCCTGTTGGCGCGCCGCGCCGAGCTCGTCGAGGCCGTCAACTCCACCCGTACGAACCCGGACTACCTGCCGGGCGTCGAGCTCCCCGAGAACCTGCGGGCCACCACGGACCCCGCCGAGGCGGCGCACGGCGCCGACTTCGCGATACTCGCGGTCCCGTCGCAGACCCTGCGCGGGAACCTCGCCGACTGGGCACCCCTGCTCGCGCCGCGCACGGTCCTCGTCTCGCTGATGAAGGGCGTCGAACTCGGTTCCGCCATGCGGATGAGCGAGGTCATCGAGGACGTCGCCAAGGTCGTCCCCGAACGCGTAGCGGTGGTCACCGGCCCCAACCTGGCCCGGGAGATCGCCGCCCGTATGCCGGCCGCGGCCGTGGTCGCCTGCACCGACGAGGCCGTCGCGCAGCGGCTCCAGTCCGTCTGCCACACGCCGTACTTCCGGCCGTACACCAACACCGACGTGGTGGGGTGCGAACTCGGGGGTGCGGTCAAGAACGTCATCGGGCTGGCGGTCGGCATTGCGGACGGCATGGGCCTCGGCGACAACGCCAAGGGCTCGCTCATCACCCGCGGGCTCGCGGAGACCACACGCCTCGGCCTGGTGATGGGCGCCGACCCGCTGACCTTCTCGGGACTGGCGGGCCTCGGGGACCTGGTGGCCACCTGCTCCTCACCGCTGTCGCGCAACCACACCTTCGGCACCAACCTCGGCAAGGGCATGACGCTCGAGGAGACCATCGCGGTCACCAGGCAGACCGCCGAGGGCGTCAAGTCCTGTCAGTCCGTGCTCGATCTGGCCCGTCGGCACGGCGTCGACATGCCGATCACGGAGACGGTCGTCGGCATCGTCCACGAGGGCAAGCCGCCGGTGGTCGCGCTCAAGGAGCTGATGTCGCGCAGTGCGAAGTCGGAACGACGCTGAGCGACAGCGCCGGCCGGACGCTGCCTCAGGGCATTGGCTACAGGTACTCTCATCGCGATATGAGCACCGAGAACCTCCCCCAGAGCCCTGAGCAGCCGCCTCGCAAGCCGCGTGTCGCCGTCGTCTTCGGCGGCCGCAGCTCCGAACACGGGATCTCCACGGTCACCGCCGGCGCCGTGCTGCGCGCCATCGACCGGACGAAGTACGACGTCCTGCCGATCGGCATCACCCGGGACGGCCGTTGGGCGCTCACGGCCGACGAACCCGGGCGCATGGCGATCACCGACCGCCGTACGCCCACCGTCGAGGAGCTCGCCGAGTCCCACGAGGGCGGCGTCGTACTGCCCGTCGACCCCGCGAACCGCGAAGTCGTCTACAGCGAGCCCGGTTCGGTGCCCAAGGCGCTCGGCGAGATCGACGTCGTCTTCCCCGTGCTGCACGGCCCGTACGGCGAGGACGGCACCCTCCAGGGCCTGCTGGAGCTGTCCGGTGTCCCGTACGTGGGTTCGGGTGTGCTCGCCTCGGCCGTCGGCCAGGACAAGGAGTACATGAAGCGGGTGTTCACCTCCTTCGGGCTCAAGGTCGGGCCCTATGCGGTGATCCGGCCGCGCGAGTGGGAGCAGGACGAGTCGGCCGCCCGCAAGAAGATCGTCGACTTCGCCGGGGAGCACGGCTGGCCGCTGTTCGTGAAGCCCGCGCGCGCGGGCTCGTCGATCGGCATCACCAAGGTCGACGACATCGGAGGACTGGACGAGGCGATCGCCGAGGCCCAGCGGCACGACCCCAAGATCCTCGTGGAGGCGGCCGTGCGCGGCCGCGAGATCGAGTGCGGTGTCCTCGAGTTCGAGGACGGCCCGCGCGCCTCGGTGCCGGCCGAGATCCCGCCGCCGCAGACGCACGCCTACTACGACTTCGAGGCGAAGTACATCGACTCGACGCCCGGCATCGTCCCCGCGCCGCTGACCGACGAGCAGACCGCCGAGGTGCGGCGGCTCGCGGTGGAGGCGTTCGAGGCGGCCTCCTGCGAGGGCCTGGTCCGTGCGGACTTCTTCCTCGCCGAGGACGGGGAGTTCGTGATCAACGAGATCAACACGATGCCCGGTTTCACGCCGATCTCCATGTACCCGCAGATGTGGCAGGCGAGCGGCGTCGGTTACGAGGAACTGGTGGACCGGCTGATCCAGGCGGCCCTGCGCCGTACGACGGGTCTGCGCTAGCCGGTCCGGGCAGTGCTCAGGAGGCGATCCCCTCGGGGATCGCCTTCTTGACCGCGGGCGCCAGATCGACGAGCGGCCCCACACCGTCGCCGGTATGCGCCTTGGGCAGGCTGACCTCGACATACGCCGCGCGCAACGTCGTGGTGAAGCGGAACGAGCCGTCGTTGAGTTTCTGCAGCAGCCAGCCGACGCCGTTCGCCTCCAGGCCGTCCGCCTCCAGGTCGTCCATCTCCGCGGGCCTCGCCACCCCGCAGCGCAGTATGATCGCCGGGCTTCCCCAGCCCGCCGTCAGCGCGGACCGGGGCTGGGGATCGTTCCGGTCGAGGCCGTCCACCTTCCGCGGCAGCACGTTGTCCAGGTTCCGGCACAGCTTCGTGACCTTCGTGTTCGGACTGGGAACCGCGGCCGAAGGTGTGTCGTCGCTCGCGGAACAGCCCGCCGTCGCGATCAGCAGAGCGAGGGCGGGCAGACCTGGGAGCCGGTGACGGAAGAAGCGCACCGGCCAAGCGTAGACGGGGGCTACAGGTGCACCACCGGGCAGGTCAGGGTGCGGGTGATGCCGTCCACTTGTTGAACTTTCGCGACCACCATGCGGCCGAGTTCGTCGACGGTGTCGGCCTGGGCGCGCACGATGACGTCATAAGGACCCGTGACGTCCTCGGCCTGGATGACCCCAGGGATCTTGCTGATCGTCTCGGCGACGGTCGACGACTTGCCGACCTCCGTCTGGATCAGGATGTACGCCTGTACCACGGAACCTCCAGGGCGGCCACGAGGATCATGTGGGGAGAAGGGACGCCACGGTATCGCGTCGCCGCTCGTCGCGGGGAGACCCGCGGGGGCTGTGGCGTGAGCGCCGGGGAACACCGGCGACACAAGTTGACGGTCGACTCGACCGTACCGAGGTCGATGCAGGCACGCGACCGGGCGCGGCAGGGAACAGAAGGGGACGTACGACGATGAAGGGCACCGTGGGCGAGCTCGGGGAGTTCGGGCTCATCAGGGAGCTCACCTCCCGGCTCACCACCACCCCGGCGGTGCGGATCGGCCCCGGCGACGACGCCGCGGTGGTCGCCGCGCCGGACCGCAGGGTGGTGGCGAGCACCGACATCCTCCTGGAGGGACGGCACTTCCGCCGCGACTGGTCGACGGCCTACGACGTCGGGCGCAAGGCGGCCGCGCAGAACCTCGCGGACATCGCCGCGATGGGCGCCGTGCCGACCGCGCTGCTGCTCGGTCTCGTGGTGCCGGCGGACCTCCCCGTCACCTGGCCCACCGAGCTCATGGACGGCCTGCGCGACGAATGCCAGGTGGCGGGTGCGGCCGTGGTCGGGGGCGATGTCGTCCGCGGGGACACGATCATGATCTCGATCACCGCGCTCGGTGATCTGCGCAACCACGAGCCGGTGACCCGGGCGGGCGCCCAGCCCGGCGACGTGGTCGCGGTGACCGGCTGGCTTGGCTGGTCCGCGGCAGGACACGCGGTGCTCTCCCGCGGATTCCGCTCGCCGCGCGCGTTCGTCGAGGCGCACCGCCGCCCCGAACCGCCGTACCACGCGGGCCCTGCCGCGGCGGGGCTCGGCGCGACCGCGATGTGCGACGTCAGCGACGGGCTGATCGCGGACCTCGGGCACATCGCGGAGGCGAGCAAGGTGCGTATCGACATCCGTTCCGGAGCCATCGACATCCCCTCCCAGATGAACGACATCGGGCAGGCCGTCGGCGTCGACCCCATCCAGTGGGTGCTCACCGGCGGCGAGGACCACGCGATCGTGGCGACCTTCCCGCGGGACGTGAAGCTGCCCGCGCGCTGGAAGGTGATCGGTGAGGTGCTCAACCCCTCGGCGCTGCCCCAGGTGACGGTGGACGGGGCGCCGTGGACCAGCAAGGGCGGCTGGGACCACTTCGGGGACATCGAGGCCTAGCGCACCGCGCGCGGGAACGTCATGTCGCCCGTCGGGGCGCCGGCCTCCCCGGAGGCCCGAGCCCCGACGGTGCGGGCGGACGGCTCGACGTCCCTCGCCCCTTCCCGGGCGCCGAGGGGCCGGGGACGCCGGTGCGTATGCGCCGGGCGACAGAAGGTGACCGTGCGGGCACGGCAAAAAGCCGGCCCACTCGGTGGACCGGCTCCGTGCAGCGAACCAGCGGTGGCCGCGCGCTACTGGTCCCCCTGCTCCAGGAGTCCCCCCACTTCGGCCGGGGCCGGGAGTGGGGAGAAGCCGAGAGTCAAGGGGGTCGGCGTCAGCGCGAGACCTTGCCGGCCTTGATGCACGAGGTGCAAGCGTTCACGCGCTTCGGCGTCCCGCCCACCACGGTACGCACACGCTGGATGTTCGGGTTCCAGCGACGGGGCGTACGGCGGTGCGAGTGCGAGATGTTGTTGCCGAAGCCCGGCCCCTTGCCGCAGACGTCGCAGTTGGCAGCCACGGGTCACTCCAAAGACTTCAGATGCACTTACGGTTGACCCCGGCATGCCGGGGTCGAGATCGTACGATCTGAGTGGCGCTGCCAGGGGGAAAGCCCGATCTGGATCGGGCAACCGGAGCAGCATACAACGGCTGCACCCGTACAGCGAAACTACCATGGCCGCCCCCGGGCATACCGGGCCTGCGGACCCCCCGCCCCCGCAGGCGCGAGGCCTGGTGCAGGGAGTCCGTGCGGCCCTCTTCCGGCCCCGGACCCCTCTGGGTCTACGCTGCGTCCCACGTCCAGCAGCTCAAGGAGGCGCAGGTGGCGCAGGTGCCGCAGCCATTGGATGCTCTCGCGGTGCGCACCTGGTGCGGTCTCGCGCTCCGGGAGCTGGGGCGGGCCCGCGAGGAGATCGACGCGATCAACGTCTATCCCGTGGCGGACGGGGACACCGGCACCAATCTGTATCTGACCGTGGAATCGGCCGCGGCCGCCGTCGAGGCCGTCTTCGCCGGGTACGAGGAGGCGGGCGGCGGGCAGCGCCCGACGCTCGCCGACGCGGTGCGGGCCATGGCGCACGGCGCGCTCATCGGGGCCCGCGGCAACTCCGGGACGATCCTGGCGCAGTTGCTGCGGGGCATGGCGCAGGTGCTCGCCGCCGACGGTGAGACCGCACACGCCGACGCGAAGGGGCTGCGGCTCGCGCTCCGGCGTGCGGCCGACTCCGCACGGGACGCCGTCGCCCACCCCGTGGAGGGCACGGTCCTGACCGTCGCCTCTGCCGCCGCGGACGCGGTCACCGGCGTGGAGGACGACTGCGGCGGCGTCGCCCGGGCCGCGTACGAGGGGGCGCGGGCGGCCCTCGCGGCGACCCCCGGGCAACTCGCGGTCCTGGAGCGCGCAGGCGTGGTCGACGCCGGTGGCCGGGGGCTCGTGGCGGTGCTCGCTGCGCTCGTGGAGACGTTCACGGGTGAGGCGCCGCGGGTTCCGCAGGGGGCGGGCCGCGTCGTCGCCCCGCGCCCGGACGACGACGCGCGGGGCGTCACCCGGGAGTGCGCCGAGCCCCCCGACGAGGAGGGCGGGCCCGCCTACGAGGTGATCTACCTGCTGGAAGCCGACGACGCGGCCGTGGCACGGCTGCGGCAGCGGCTCGACACTTTGGGGAACTCCCTCGTCGTGGTCGGTGGCGACGGACTGTGGAACGTCCATGTACATGTGGACGACGCGGGCGCCGCCGTGGAGGCGGGGATCGAGGCAGGACGCCCGCACCGGATCAGGATCACGCACTTCGCGGCCGGCGACGTGCACACCGCGGGCGCCGGCCGGCCGCCGCGCGAGCCCGTCCAGCGCGCGGTGGTGGCCGTCGTGCCGGGCGAGGGTCTGGCCGCGCTGTACCAGGAGGCCGGTGCGACCACCGTGCTCGCCCGGGCCGGGGAACCGCCCGCGAGCGGGGAACTGGTGGAGGGGGTACGGCGGGCACACGCACGCGAGGTGGTGCTGCTGCCGAACGACGCGGATCTGCGCCACACCGCGGCCGCCGCGGCCGAACAGGTGCGCACCGAAGGCGTCCGCGTGGCCCTGATCCCGACCCGGTCCGCGGTGCAGGGCATAGCCGCGCTCGCCGTGCACGAGCCGGAGCGGCGCTTCGACGAGGACGTCGTCGCGATGACCTCGGCGGCGGGGGCCACCAGATACGCCGAAGTGACCATGGCGGAACGGCAGTCGTGGACGACGGCCGGCATCTGTCAGGCCGGCGACGTCCTCGGTCTGATCGACGGCGATGTGGCCGTCATCGGCTCGGACGTGACGGCCGCGGCGGAGACCGTTCTCGACCGCATGCTCGCGGCGGGCGGCGAACTGGTCACCCTGGTGCTGGGCGACGACGCACCGGAGTCGATCGTGGCGCATCTGGAGTCCCGGGTACGCGAGTCGTACCTGGCGGTCGACACGGTGGTGCACCACGGCGGCCGCCAGGGGGCGCTGCTGCTGATCGGTGTGGAGTAGCCGGTCGCCTCCCGGAACCGGGGGTGCCCGGGTCACCGGCCGGGTGACGCCGGGCGCCCGCCCGTGGCAGCGGGCGCCCGGCACACCTCATCGCTGCCGGTGCTCCTCCATCAGCTCGAGCATCCGCTCGGCCTCCGCCCGCCGCGCCCGTGCGGTCTCCTCGCCGTCGGCGCTCCCGTACGCGGACAGCACCGCACGCGCGCGTGCCGACGCGGCGTCGGGGCGGCCGAGGTCGGCCTCCAGCCAGCCCGCGGCCAACTCCGCGCCGGTACGGGCGTCGAGGGCCGCCGCGTCCAGGGACGTGAAGGTCGCGATCGCCTCCGTGAGGTGCGTCAGCGCCTCCGTGAAGGCCGCGCGCACCGCCTCCTCGCCGGCACCGTCACCGACCGACCGTGCGATCAACTCGCCGAACTGGCGCTGAGAGTGCCCGAGTTCACCGGTCAGACGGTCACGCGCCCTGGTGTCCTCGGCGGCGGCCGCCGCCGAGGCGCACTCCTGTGCCGCCTCCGCCATCAGCTCGCGCGCCGTGTCCAGGTCCGCCTCCCCCTCGGCGGCCAGCCACGCGCGGGCCCGCAGACCCCGCACCAGGCCGTGCGTGTTGCCCAGTTCGCGCCACAGGTCGACGGCGCGGGCGTACGCCCGGTCCGCCTCCGCGGGCAGCCCGGCGCGCCCGAGCGCCTCGGCGGCCAGGTGGGCCAGCATCGCGTGGTCCCGCTGCTCCGGCCAGTGCCGGGCGATCTCCGCGGCCCGCAGCCACTGCTCGGCCCCCGCACGGTGCTCGCCCAACTCGGTGAGGCAGTCGCCGAGCCACCACTGCGTCTGCACGATCGCCCCGTCGCCGTGGGTCTCGGCGGTCAGGTCGGGCAGCGCCGACTCCAGCACCTCGGCGGCCTCTGCGAAACGCCCCTGGCGGAGCAGGAAACCGCCCAGCAGATGCCGTGCCCACGCGCCCAGCGTCGAGGCCTCACCCGCCTCGTCCGCCCAGTGCGCCGCCTCCAGGGCGTGCGCGGCGGCCTCCGCGAACCCGCCGGACGTCCCGACCGCCTCCGCCAGTTCCAGATGGAGCCGGGCCTGCGCGACGGGCTCCAGAACGCCCTGCCCGTGCTCGAGCGCCGCGCGGGCCGCTTCCTGCGCCGTCTGCGCGTCGCCGAGCTGCCGGGCCGTCCGGGACAACCGCACCTCGTGGTCCACCGCGAACCAGGGCAGGCCCGCCGCCACGTACTCCCCGGCCGCCTGCGCCAGCAGCCGGGCACCGCTCTCGGCGTCACCGGCCTGCACCGCCAGCTCCCCGAGCATGGCCTTGGCCTCGGCGGCCCGGGACGCGAGGCGCACCTGCGCGGTGTGCGGCCCGGCGAACTCCAGCAGCTCCCGCGCCGCCTCCTCGGCGGCCGACGCGGAGCCCTCGTCCTCGCGCAACCGGTGCATCAGGACGCGGGCGCGCCCCACGAGCACGGACGCCGCCTGCCGTACGCCCGTGCCGCCGGCCTCGTGGAGGGCGAGTGCCTGCTCACGCAGTCCGGTGATCGTCTCCAGTGCCTCGTCGGCATGACCCGTCAGGGCGCGGACGTACGCCGCGCGCGTGCGTGCCGCCAGTGCCTCACCGGGGTCGCCGGCCTCGGCGAACAGCTCGGCCGCCCGGTCGAACGCCTCGGCGCCCTCCGGACCCAGGCTCATCGCCTCGTGGTCGACGAGGTCCGCACGGTCCCGGGCGTCGAGCTCCCGGCCCTCGGCGGCTCGCGCCACCTCCGCCCATGCGTCCATGGCGTCCGGGTGCAGTGCCTCCGACAGGCGCCGGGCCTCGGCGAGCAGATCCGGAAGGTCCCGCTCCCGGTCAGGGGCGGCCGGCGGCCGGGTCTGCACGGGCGCCGGACGGGCCGTGCGCACCCCCAGCGGCAGCCGTTCCACCAGCGGGCGCCGGTCCATCCGCTCCCGGGTGCGCCCGGTGACATAGGACGTCCCGTTGCGCGCGTCGAAGCGGCCGGCGAGGGCCAGCGCCTCCCCGCGCGCGTGGGCGGCGAGACGCCTAGCGGTCCACTCCCGGCCCACGGGGCCAGGCACCGCCCGGTCGCCGAACCCGCGCTCGACCAGCCGGTCCATCAGCAGGGCGGTCACGGCCATGAAGTCCAGCCTGCTGCGCGGCTCCCCGGAGTCCGTGAAGTACGCGGGCCGCTCGGCGAGCAGTTCCAGGCCGCGCGCCTCGTTGCCGCTCAGCGCGCAGAACTCCACGTGGTCCGCGTAGGCGCTGCGCATGCTCTCCATGGCCCGCACGAGCCGGAAGCCGCGCAGATGGTGCGCCCGGGCCTCGTCCAGGAGGCCCAGCCGCAGCAGCGGAACCAGGGAGGAGGCCAGCACGGCGTGCGGTTCGTGGGCGCAGACGTGCTCGCCCTCCAGGACCGGCCGCCACAGCCGAAGCGCCTGCTCGTCGTCGCCCTTGTGGGCCTGCCACCACCCCTGGTCGTGCAGTTCGCACGCGTGGCAGTCGGCCATGTCGTCGCGGTCGGCGGCCAGCCAGGCCCGGTACGCCCGATCGGCGCGCTCCGTGTCCCCGACGTGCGCGGCGATGTTGAACTCCGCGCTGCGCACGGCGCGCTCGGAGTGCCCGGCCAGCCGGTAGCGGTGCTCCATCTCGCCGAGCCACTTCTCCATGGAGGCGAGCGGGATGTGCGGCTGACCCAGCATGCCCGCCGACATCCACTTGAAGACCCAGTGCAGCGTGTGGGTCTCGTACGCGTCGAAGTCCTCCGGGCGCTCGTCCCACATGCGCAGCAGACGCGCGAACGGGACGAACATCTTGTCCTTCTCGGAGCTGTAGTTGTAGACCTTCAGCTGGTGCCCGAGCGCCTCGATCACGGCCAGCGGGATGTTCAGCTTCTCCGCCTCCACGAGCAGGTGCTCGGCGCGCGCGTTGCGCGCCGGGCCCTCCGGCTGCTCGTAGTTGTCCGCCATCGCCCGGCGCAGCGAGTCGAAATCCATGACCTGGCTCATCGGGAGCCGCCCTCCGGGAAGTCGGTGTGGGTGGCCCATTCGAGGAGGCCGATGAAGGCGCGGTTCAGCAGTGCGGAGTCGGCGGGCCGCAGAGGGCGCTGGGCCATCAGCAGGGCCTGCCCGTAGAGGGACTCGGTGGCGGTGCCGATCAGTTCCGGGTCCTGGAGGGAACCGATCCGGCGGATCAGCGGGTTGAGGTGGTTGAGGACCAGTCGGGCCCGGGGCGCGCTGCCGCGCAGCGACCCCAGGATGCCCGCCCACAGGTTGTCGGCCTGCTCCTCGGCGTCGGCGCGCGCCTGCTCGTGCCGGGCCGCCCGGTCGTCGAGGTGCAGCGCGGGCACCGAGAGGGGATGGAACGCGCGCAGCACGACGTCGCAGCCGAGCGGGTCGAGCTTGGCGCGAGCTGCCGCGAGGAACGCCGACAGGGCGAGTTCCTCGCCGGGGTCCACCGCGTCCAGGTGAGCGGTGACGGTGTCTGCGTCCAGCTCCGCGACGACCGTCCCCGGGCGTACCGACGGCAGCGCCTCCACCAGCTCGCTGTCGTACGTGTAACCGCCGTTGACCACGCCGACGCCCTGCGCGGAGGCGATCGGGGCGACCTGGCGGTACTCCTCGACGGTCCGTGTGAAGTGCACGACCGGATGGCGCTGTGCGAACTCCTCCAGGGACAGCCGTCCGTCCGTCGTCTCGAAGGGGAGCCACGGCAGCATCGTGCGCAGCATCTCCTTGTCGTGCCGCGCCAGCGACTTCACACCCAGGTAGTGCACGGAGAGAAAGGCCGCGAGACGCTCCGGGTCACCGGCCGCGAGCCGTGTCAGCCAGGACCGGATGCGCTCCCCGAGAGCCTCGCGCACCGCCGCCAGCGTCTCGTCCTCGTACAGGGACTCGCGCGAGGCCGTGGGCCGCAGACTGTCCGTGTCGAGCACACAGCGGACGAAGAACGCCCATTCGGGCAGCAGCTGTTCGGCCCGCTCGGTGAGCAGCATGCCCTTCAGATGCACACGATGGCTCGCCCGCTGGGCCGGGCTGACGGCGGTCGGCAGGACGTACGCCACGCCGCGGATCCCGGCGAGCGGCACGTCCAGGTCGATCGAGTCCAGCGGGGTGAAACCGAACAGGTCGTGGCAGTGGCGGGCCAGGGCCACCCTCCGGGTGGCCGGGGACGGGTAGCCGCGGTCCCACGGCGCCGGCAGGTCGGTGATCGCCTCGTCGCCGACCCGGACGTCGTACGGCAGCAGCGAACCGAAGTCCCGCGCCAGGGTGCGCACCCGGTCCGGGGAGAGCCAGTCGGCGGCCCCGGGGCGCGCCTGAAGGTACACGGTGGTGCCGGGCTCGGGCCGGGCGTCGTCGGGCAGGGTGCGTACGACGTAGGAACCGTCGTCGCGGGCCGTCCACTCCACGGGCGCGGCCTGCGGCGTCCGTGCGCTGCGGCTGACCACCCGGATGCGCTCGGCGACGACGAAGCAGGCCAGCAGCCCGATGCCGAACTGCCCCAGGAAGTCGGAGCGGACCTCCTGGATGCCGTCGGCCCGCTTGGAACTGCGTCCGATGGTGGCGAGGAGACCGTGCACGTCCGACTCGGTGAGCCCGATGCCCGAGTCCTCGATCCGCAGACCGGTGCCGTCCGTGTGCAGCAGGACCCTGGCCGGTGCGTCGGGCTGCACGGCACGGCGGGCGGTGATGGCGTCCACGGCGTTCTGCAGCAACTCGCGCAGATAGACCTTGGGACTCGAGTAGAGGTGATGGGAGAGCAGGTCCACCAGACCGCGCAGGTCGACCTGGAACGTATGAGGTGATTGAGGTGACTGAGGTGCCTGGGATGACTGCGAGGTCTGGGAGTCCATCGTCACAGCGCCGAGGGTGGGGGACTGGAGACGGCGCGGGGTCGGGCGGTCCCGGTGGGGCGGCGACCGCGGGGCGAGCCGGAAGATGGGTCATCCTAGGCCGCGAGCCACCCCGCTGACCAGCAGATTTGCGAGACGTATACGGCGATGTCAGTGAGGTGGTGTGCAATGGATCTCGTGCCCGCACTGGAAGAACCGCTGAAGAAGGTGCTCGGCCCCGCCACCGCGAAGGTGATGGCCGAGCACCTCGGCCTGCACTCCGTCGGAGACCTGCTCCACCACTATCCGCGCAGGTACGAGGAGCGCGGTCAGCTCACCCACCTCGCCGACCTCCCCATGGACGAGCACGTCACGGTGGTGGCCCAGGTCGCCGACGCCCGGCTGCACACCTTCGCCTCGGCCAAGGCGCCCCGCGGCAAGGGCCAGCGCCTGGAGGTGACGATCACCGACGGCAGCGGCCGCCTCCAACTGGTCTTCTTCGGCAACGGCGTGCACAAACCCCACAAGGAACTCCTGCCGGGCACCCGCGCGCTGTTCGCGGGCAAGGTCTCCGTGTTCAATCGCCGACTGCAACTGGCTCATCCGGCCTATGAGTTGCTGCGCGGCGAGGATGTGTCCGAGACGGTGGACAGCTGGGCGGGCGCGCTGATCCCGATCTACCCGGCCACCGCCAAGCTGGAGTCATGGAAGATCGCCAAGTCGATCCAGACGGTGCTGCCGAGTGCCGGGGAGGCGCTCGATCCGCTGCCGGACGCCCTCCGCGAGGGCCGCTCCCTGGTCTCCCTGCCCGAGGCACTGCTCAAGATCCACCGGCCGCACACCAAGGCGGACATCGCCGACGCGCGCAACCGCCTCAAGTGGGACGAGGCCTTCGTCCTCCAGGTCGCCCTCGCCCGCCGGCGCCACGCGGACGCACAACTGCCCGCGGTGGCCCGGGTGCCGGCGCCCGACGGCCTGCTGACGGCCTTCGACGCCGACCTCCCCTTCACGCTGACCGACGGCCAGCAGAAGGTCTCGCGGGAGATCTTCGACGACCTGGCGACCGAACACCCCATGCACCGGCTGCTCCAGGGGGAGGTCGGTTCGGGAAAGACCCTGGTGGCGCTGCGCGCCATGCTCGCCGTCGTCGACGCGGGCGGTCAGGCCGCCATGCTTGCGCCCACCGAGGTGCTCGCCCAGCAGCACCACCGGTCGATCGTCGAGATGATGGGAGAGCTGGCCGAGGGCGGGATGCTGGGCGGCTCCGACCAGGCCACCAAGGTCGTGCTGCTGACGGGCTCGATGGGGGCGGCGGCACGGCGGCAGGCGCTGCTCGACCTCGTCACGGGGGAGGCCGGGATCGTGATCGGCACCCATGCGCTGATCGAGGACAAGGTGCAGTTCCACGACCTGGGCCTGGTCGTGGTGGACGAACAGCACCGGTTCGGCGTCGAGCAGCGGGACGCGCTGCGCGGCAAGGGCAAGCAACCGCCGCACCTGCTGGTGATGACGGCCACGCCGATCCCGAGGACCGTCGCGATGACGGTCTTCGGTGACCTGGAGACCTCCGTCCTCGACCAGCTTCCGGCCGGACGCTCGCCGATCGCCAGCCATGTGGTCCCGTCGGCCGACAAGCCGCACTTCCTCGCGCGTGCCTGGGAACGCGTGCGCGAGGAGGTCGGGAACGGCCACCAGGCGTATGTGGTGTGCCCCCGTATCGGGGACGACGAGGACGAATCGAAGAAGGCGCGGAAGTCGCCGGAGGACGAGGCGGAGAAGCGCCCCCCGCTCGCCGTCCTCGACGTGGCCGAGCAGCTCGAGAAGGGCCCGCTGAAGGGTCTGCGGGTCGAGGTGCTGCACGGCCGGATGCCGCCCGACGACAAGGACGCGGTGATGCGCAGGTTCGCCGCCGGCGGGACCGACGTCCTGGTCGCCACGACGGTCATCGAGGTCGGCGTCAACGTCCCGAACTCCACCGCGATGGTGATCATGGATGCCGACCGCTTCGGGGTGTCCCAGCTCCACCAGCTGCGCGGCCGGGTCGGCCGTGGCTCGGCGCCCGGACTCTGCCTCCTGGTCACCGACATGCCGGAGGCGAGCTCCGCACGCCAGCGGCTGAACGCCGTGGCCGCCACCCTCGACGGCTTCGAGCTCTCCCGCATCGACCTCGAGCAGCGGCGCGAGGGCGATGTCCTCGGCCAGGCCCAGTCGGGCGCCCGTTCCTCGCTGCGTGTGCTCGCCGTCATCGACGACGAGGAGATCATCGCCGAGGCCCGCGAGGAGGCCGCCGCGGTGGTCGCCGCCGACCCGGAGCTGGAGCACCTGCCCGGTCTGCGCACGGCGCTGGACGCCCTGCTCGACGAGGACCGGGAGCAGTATCTGGACAAGGGGTGACCGAGCGGCGACATCGCCCGGGCTGCGAGACTGGAGGAACACACCCCGCCCATGGCGCAGGGCACCGACCCCCATACCGACAAGGACCGAAGAGATGACCCGCGTGATCGCCGGCCGGGCCGGCGGACGCCGTCTGGCCGTCCCGCCGGGGAACGGCACCCGTCCCACGTCCGACCGGGCGCGCGAGGGCCTCTTCTCCACCTGGCAGTCCCTCCTCGGCGGCCCGTTGGGCGGCGAGCGCGTCCTGGACCTGTACGCCGGGTCGGGGGCCGTCGGCCTGGAGGCGCTGTCCCGCGGGGCGGGCCACAGCCTGCTCGTCGAGGCCGACGCCCGGGCCGTGCGCACCGTCCGTGAGAACGTCAAGGCGCTCGGGCTGCCGGGCGCCGAGGTCAGGGCGGGCAAAGCGGAACAGATCATCCACACCCCGGCGCCCGCGCAGCCGTACGACATCGTCTTCCTCGACCCGCCGTACGCGGTCTCCGACGACGATCTTCGCGAGATTCTGCTCACACTCCGCACCGGGGGCTGGCTCGCGGCCGACGTCGTCGTCACCGTGGAGCGCAGCACCAGAGGCGGGGAATTCCGATGGCCGGACGGCTTCGAAGCGGTCCGGTCCCGGCGTTACGGCGAGGGGACCTTTTGGTACGGTCGCGCCGCCTCTACGTGCGAAGACGCACGATGACCGGACCGGAGAGCGAGGGATCACAAGTGCGCCGCGCCGTCTGTCCCGGGTCGTTCGACCCGATCACCAACGGACACCTCGACATCATTGCCCGTGCGTCCAGGCTGTACGACGAGGTCTATGTCGCGGTGATGGTGAACCAGTCCAAGAAGGGACTCTTCGAGGTCGACGAGCGGATCGAGCTGATCCGCCAGGTCACCGCCGACTACGCGAACGTCGTCGTGGAGTCCCACCACGGCCTTCTCGTCGACTTCTGCAAGCAGCGCGACATCCCCGCCATCGTCAAGGGCCTGCGCGCCGTCAGCGACTTCGACTACGAACTCCAGATGGCCCAGATGAACAACGGCCTGTCCGGCGTGGAGACCCTCTTCGTCCCCACCAACCCCACCTACAGCTTCCTGTCCTCCTCGCTGGTCAAGGAGGTGGCGGCCTGGGGCGGAGACGTCTCGCACCTGGTTCCCCCGGCCGTTCTGGAAGCCCTGGGCAAGCGCCTCAGGAAGGACTGAGCGAGGCCGCGGCGCCCGCTGCGGAACCTGACAGTCCGTCACTCGGTGTCGGTCGGGGCGGAAGTGGTCGTAGAGTCGAACCGTCCGTCTTCATCACAGCTGTAGAGAGTGGCGAGCACACGGTGGACGTGCAGAAGAAGCTCGACGAGATCGTC
Source organism: Streptomyces sp. HUAS TT11 (assembly GCF_051553595.1). NCBI lineage: Bacteria > Bacillati > Actinomycetota > Actinomycetes > Kitasatosporales > Streptomycetaceae > Streptomyces > Streptomyces sp. HUAS TT11. The sequence goes on along the minus strand of NZ_CP196184.1, from coordinate 2,968,235 downwards.
TCGGTGGTCTCCGGCGCCCGGTCGATGCCCATGTCGGCCTCGTGCGTGGTCAACCGCGCCGAGCTGCTCTCCATGCTCGAGGAGGTGCGCGCGGCGCTGCCCGACTCCCTGGCCGAGGCCCAGGAGCTGATCGGCGACCGTGAGCACCTGGTCGAGCGGGCCCGGCAGGAGGCCGAGCGGATCATCGAGGGCGCGCACGCCGAGCGCGGCTCGCTGATCTCCGACACCGAGGTCGCCCGGCGCTCCCAGAACGAGGCCGAGCGCATCGTCACCGAGGCCCGCCAGGAGGCCGAGGAGGTCCGCGCCGAGGCCGACGACTACGTCGACTCCAAGCTCGCCAACTTCGAGGTCGTCCTCACCAAGACGCTCGGCTCGGTCGGCCGCGGGCGGGAGAAGCTCCTCGGCACCGGTCCCGGTCTCGACGAGCAGGGCTACGAGGACGAGGACGCCCCCGAGCGCAGCCACGACCCCGAGATCCTGCGCCGTGACGCCGACGCCTATGTGGACGCCAAGCTCGGCGCCTTCGAGGCCGTCCTCGCCAAGACCCTGGATGCCGTCGGCAAGGGCCGGCAGAAGCTGCACGGCCGGATCGCCACCGACGACCTCGGCGCGCTCTCCGACGACACGAGGACCGTCCAGCACTCCAGCGACGCCGACTACCTGGCCGATCTCGCGGCCCTGGCGGACGCCCCGGCCCGGACCCCGGCCGCACCCGCCCAGGCGCCCGAGATCCCCGCCCAGCAGGCCGAGCCGGCCTACGCGCAGCAGCAGGACCCGTACGGCTATCAGCAGACGGACCAGTACGGCTACCAGCAGACCTACGCCCAGCAGGACGCCTACGGCTACCAGCAGGCCGATCCGTACGCCGCCTACCAGCAGCAGCAGATGCAGGGGTACGACCAGCAGGCCATGTACGGCCAGCAGCAGCCGGCGCAGGGATACGCGCAGCCCGACGCCCTCGACGAGACCAGCCTCTTCGACACCAGCATGATCAGTGCCGAGCAGCTGCGCGCCTACGAACAGGGGCGCGGCGGTCACTGACCGTCCCGGCGGGCGGAATCGGGGAGTGTCCCGAACACCGGATTGGGCCGTGAGCGAAAGGTCCAGTATCCTGGCTCTTCGGTCGCGCGTACCGTCCGCGATCAAAGCTGCCCGCAGCTGACGGAGCGGCATCCCCTGGACCTGAAGACCGAAAGCAGGAACGGCCCTGAACGCCCGCCTCGACCACCGCAAGCCCCTCGTGTTCGACACACACGAGCTGGGGCGGCGTCCTGGTGCGCTGCAGCGCCTGACCAGGACGATCGAGGCTCCGAAGGACCTCGGTATCCAAGGGGTCGTCGGAGTACCGGAAGGCGCGCCGCTGGAGCTCGAACTCCGACTCGAGTCGGTCATGGAAGGGGTGCTCGTCACAGGCACCGCCCGTGCATCGGCCGAGGGGGAGTGCGTAAGGTGTCTGGAGCCGCTCGAGCTGGAGCTCGAAGCGGACTTCCAGGAGCTGTTCTCGTACCCTGACGCCGACGACCGGGGCCGTGTGATCGCGGAGCCGGGCGACGACGCCGAGGACGACGAGGACAGGTTCTTCCTCGAGGACGGACTTTTCGACCTCGAACCTCTGCTGCGCGATGCGGTGGTGCTCGCACTGCCGATGCAGCCGGTGTGCCGGGAAGACTGCCCGGGCCTGTGCTCCGAGTGCGGAGTGCGGCTCGCGGACGACCCGGACCACCACCATGACGCCGTCGACATCCGTTGGGCGGCACTGCAGGGACTCGCCGGCACCATGACGGACGGCGAGAAGGACGAGATGAGCGGCGGCGCGCTTCCATCAGCGCACGCCGACGAGAAGCAGGAGAAGTAGCCGTGGCTGTTCCGAAGCGGAAGATGTCGCGCAGCAACACGCGCCACCGCCGGTCGCAGTGGAAGGCTGCGGTCCCCACTCTGGTTGCGTGCGAGCGCTGCCACGAGCCCAAGCAGCAGCACATTGCGTGCCCGTCGTGCGGCACCTACAACAAGCGCCAGGTCCTCGAGGTCTGAGCGGCTGGTGAGAGGTGTGATGTCTGACGCCAAGGCGGACCCAAACGCCAAGAAGAAGGCGGAGAACACAGCCTCGTCCCACACGCTTCTGGAAGGGCGGCTCGGCTACAAGGTCGAGTCCGCCCTTCTGGTGCGTGCCCTGACTCATCGTTCGTACGCGTACGAGAACGGCGGTCTGCCGACGAACGAGCGACTGGAGTTCCTCGGGGACTCCGTGCTCGGCCTCGTCGTCACCGACACGCTGTACCGGACCCACCCGGACCTGCCCGAGGGCCAGCTGGCCAAGCTGCGGGCCGCGGTGGTCAACTCGCGTGCGCTGGCGGAGGTGAGCCGCGGACTCGACCTCGGCTCCTTCATCCGGCTCGGCCGGGGCGAAGAGGGCACGGGCGGCAGGGACAAGGCATCCATTCTGGCCGACACCCTTGAAGCGGTGATCGGCGCTGTCTATCTCGATCAGGGCCTGGACTCGGCGGGGGAGCTGGTGCACCGCCTGTTCGATCCGCTGATCGAGAAGTCCTCGAATCTCGGTGCCGGCCTGGACTGGAAGACCAGCCTCCAGGAGCTCACCGCGACCGAAGGGCTCGGCGTACCCGAGTACCTGGTCACGGAGACCGGCCCGGACCACGAGAAGACCTTTACTGCTGCCGCCCGCGTCGGAGGCGTCTCGTACGGCACCGGCACCGGCCGCAGCAAGAAGGAGGCGGAGCAGCAGGCCGCGGAGTCGGCCTGGCGTTCCATCCGTACGGACGCGGACGAGCGCGCCAAGGCGGAGGCCGAGGCGAAGGAGTCCCCCGACGGGGGATCCGGCACCGCTTCGGCCCCGGCGGGCGATCCGGCCACGGCCTGAATCCTTCATCGTCACGGACCCCGCCCGGCGCATCCGCCGGGCGGGGTCCGCGTCGTAGGGCCCTGGGTTCACCGCTGTCCGTGCGGCCGGCCGGAGACAGCCGGCGGCCCGTGATCACGAGGTACCCTGCGGACGTCGTCCCTGTTCACCCTTCCGGAGGTACCCGTGCCCGAGCTGCCCGAGGTCGAGGTCGTGCGGCGCGGCCTGGAGCGCTGGGTCGCCCACCGGACCGTGGCCGACGTGGAGGTGCTGCACCCGCGCGCCGTCCGCCGGCACATCGCGGGCGGCGAGGACTTCGCGCACCGGCTGAAGGGACAGCTCCTCGGCACGCCGAGCCGGCGCGGCAAGTACCTCTGGATCCCGGTGGAGACCACCGGCACGGCGATCCTGGCCCACCTCGGAATGAGCGGTCAGCTCCTCGTCCAGCCGCACGAGGCCGCGCAGGAGAAGCACCTCCGCATCCGCCTCCGGTTCGACGACGTCGTCGGCACCGAGCTGCGCTTCGTCGACCAGCGGACGTTCGGCGGTCTCTCCCTGCACGACACCGGCGCCGACGGGCTGCCCGACGTCATCGCGCACATCGCCTGCGACCCCCTCGACCCGCTCTTCGACGACGAGGCCTTCCACGGGGCGCTGCGCCGCAAGCGCACGACGATCAAGCGGGCCCTGCTCGACCAGTCGCTGATCAGCGGCGTCGGCAACATCTACGCGGACGAGGCGCTGTGGCGCGCCCGCGTCCACTACGAGCGCCCCACCGCGAACTTCACCCGGCCCCGTACCGCCGAACTCCTCGGCCACGTACGGGACGTGATGAACGCCGCGCTCGCCGTGGGCGGCACGAGCTTCGACAGTCTCTATGTCAACGTCAACGGGGAGTCGGGCTACTTCGACCGGTCGCTGGACGCCTACGGCCGGGAGGGGGAGCCGTGCCGGCGCTGCACCACACCGATGCGCCGCCGCCCCTGGATGAACCGCTCCAGCTACTTCTGCCCCACCTGCCAGCGGACGCCGAGGGCCTAGCCGTCCCGCTTCCCGTCGTACCGGTGACGGGCGGCGAGCACCTCGTCCATGTGCCCCTCCAGGGAGCGGATGAGGGCCAGCAGGCGCTCGGCGACCTCGTGGCCGAGCGGGGTGAGTTCGTAGTCGACGCGTGGCGGGTTCGTGGGCTGGGCCTCGCGGTGCACGAGACCGTCGCGCTCCAGCGCGTGGAGGGTCTGGGACAGCATCTTCTCGCTGACCCCGTCGACCCGCCGACGCAGCTCGTTGAACCGGAACGGACCCTCGTGCAGGGCTCCGAGAGTGAGTGCGCCCCAGCGGCCCGTGACGTGTTCCAGCGTGCCCCGTGACGGGCACGCCTTGGAGAAGACGTCGTACGGGAGGTCCCGCTCCTGCGCCGTGGTCATGCCCGCAGCGTACGCGACCTCGGCACTAACCGACAGGTTGCACTAACCGGGGGACAGCGCAGCGGGGCGCCCCGGGCCGGTGGCGCCGTCCGGCCGTGCAGGGGTGAACCCGCCTGTCGGCCGGCGGAGAGGTGCCCGGCGCGTGCTTCGGGAGTGCCCGGTGCCTCCACGGGCGCGGACCGCACGCGGGCCGACCCGACCTTGGGCCGCTGCCGCCGCCGTCACGGCTGACGCGAGGGGCGCCGACGACGGCCCGGGCCGGTCATGGGTCACGGCGACTGGCTGTGATGACGTGGGTCTCGGCGCTACAGACCGCGCAGCGCCTCGTACAGATCGCCATAGTCTGCCCAGCAGAAGACGCTGCCGTCGTCGTACAAACTGCCCATGTACCAGTCGTCGTCATGGACGGGCTTCACAAGGCACAGGTCGTGGAATCCAAGAACGATCTCCGGGTGCAGCACCTTGTCGGCGGCTCCGGGGCGGGCCACCCATTTCACCGCCCGTTGTGGATCCAGGGCGACTGCCTCGTGGTCCCCGGACATGCCACGGATCTGCTGAAGGGACCATCCCGCGGGTAGCTGTGCGTCTGCCGTCCGCGGATGATCTCACCCGCCAGGTGTGGAGCACCGTTTGATGAGCGAGGTGGGGTGAGTGCCACGTCGACCCGCGAACCATCCTTGTGGGCGGACCGTGGGGCCAGTCACCCGCCAACCACCGCCGTTCCCCGTGGCTCCCCGTTGCTTCCGGTCGGGACGGGCACGCGGCGGGCACGGCCGGGCCGGCGGGGCAACGGCTGCTCGCCTGTGCACCGCCAGGGCTTTCCGCGCCGGGCAAATCGACGCCGGACCACCCCGAGATCGATCAGGAACAGCACCGCTCCGGCGACGACCCAGCCCGCGGATCCGCCCTCGCCGTAGGTCTTGATGGCGAGCGCCAACAGCATTGTTCCGACCACTCCGCCTGCCAGGTCAAGGAGGATCTCCACTTGCCTCGCGGCCTTCGGCGAGTTGCTCACGGCATGATCGTGACAGGGAAAGGGGCGGCCGCCAAGGCCGGAGTCCTGCGGGGGCCGCCCCGGCTACGGGTGAGGGCCCCGAGACGGCCCGAGGGACCTCACAGGGCGCCGCCCCGCGGAGTGATCAGTAGCCGAAGTCCTGCGTCCACCAGGGGCCGCCGTCCCCGAAGTGCACTCCCACGCCCAGCGTCTGGAAGTCGCAGTTCAGTATGTTCGCGCGGTGGCCGGGGCTGTTCATCCAGGCGACCATGACGTCCTGTGCGGTCGCCTGGCCGCGGGCTATGTTCTCGCCGCCCAGGTCCGTTATGCCGAGCGCCGCGGCGCGGTCCCAGGGGTCCTGGCCGCTGGGGTCGGTGTGGTCGAAGAAGCCCTGCGCCGCCATGGCCTCGCTGAACCCCTCCGCCAGCTTCTTCAGCGGTCCGTTCGGGGTCACGGGGCTGCAGCCCACGTCGGCGCGCTCGTCGTTGACCAGCTTGAGGACCGCGGCAGCGGCCGCGCCCTCGGCGGTCACCTTCGCCGGAGGCGTGGTCTGCGGCTCGGTCGTCTCCTGCTGCACCGGAGGCGCGGCCGTCGCCGTCTTCGTCGCGGTCGGGGCCGGTGCCTTCGAGGGCTCCTTCGCCGGCGCCGAGGGGGCGGCCGAGGTGGACGGAGGCGGCGTGCTCGGTGCGGCCGCGCGGTCGTCGTCGCGGCTCGTGGAGGTGGATCCGCGGTCGTCGGCACTGCCGCTCGTGCCGCCCTGCTCGGTCGCGAAGCCGGACGGTGCGGCGCCCCCCGCCTGCGGGCCACCGGCGTCACCGCTCACGGTGAAGTGCTTGGCGCCCGGCAGCACCCCGGCGGCGACCGCCACGGTGCCGAGCGCGACGGCCGCGGAGACTCCCAGCAGACCCGTGCGTACCGGGGTCGCGGCCTTCTTCCTGCGGTGCGAGCGGTTCGCAAGCCGATCCGCTTCCAGCACCGCGGCGAAGCCGTAGAGGTTCTCCGGCCCGTAATCCTCCGTGGAGATCTGGTGCTTCTGCGTGACTTCGGTGGCGCGGCCCCCCGTGGCGGCGCGTCCGGCGGCGGAGCGTCGGTGGCGTCCCATCTGCTGGCCTTCCTGGTCTTGCGGTCAGCGCAACTCACTCGATCGAGTGAGTTTCACATGAGCTTCATATGGGTGGGGACGCTACCGCATGGCGCAAGGGGAGGAAGTGCCCACTGTGACATTGGCCGGTTAGCGTGCACCCATGAACGACGAAGCACGGCTTGTGGCATGGGTGCGCGGACGTGTCCAGGGCGTGGGTTTCCGCTGGTACACGCGGGCCAAGGCACTGGAGATCGGTGGCCTGAGGGGCTTCGCCTCCAATCTCGACGACGGTCGGGTCCAGGTGGTGGCGGAGGGGTCCCGGCACGGATGCGAGGTCCTGCTGGGCTGGCTCCGGGGCGACGACACACCCGGGCGGGTAGACGGAGTGACGGAGATTTGGGACACCCCGCGCGGCGGATACGACGGCTTCGCGATCCGCTGAGCCATGACCGGGTGACCGACCCGCACCAGCGCACGGACATGCCACCGGCACCTGCCCGAAGCAGAAAGGGCCTGGTGGTTGCCAAGAAACGCCGTGCGTGGCAGGCTCCGCAGATAAGAATGATCTCCACACCCGCAGGGGCCCGCAGGAGCCGCAGCGTCACCCGCCCGGGGCAGCGCGCGCACGGGTCGCCCCCGACGCAGGGTGTGATCGTGTTGACCGTCAAACTTTTTGGTGAGACGCTGAAAGCCCCGCGCACCTTAGCTGTTTGGCATGTAAGAACGGCGCAGAACTCAACAGTGCCAAGCATCGCGGGTGCGAATCCCTCACGACCCACACCGCATCGGTCGGTCACTCAGTGTGGAGGACCATCCATCATGGCAAAGGCGCTTCTCGGTTACGTCGGCGGCTCCGACCCGCGACTCCTCGCCGAGATGCGACGGCTCCAGCAGCGCGTCCAGGAGCTCGAGTCCGAGCTCGGACGAATCCAGGCGGAGAACGACGCGCTGACGGCTGCCGCTTCTCACGACAGGATCATGGAGAGCGTCGACGCACACCAGGCGGAGCCTGCGCTCACCTGATCACTGCATCGCTCCACAAAGGCACCAGCAGTGGTTGGGCAGCCCCTATCAACCGCTCAATTGTCAGAAGTTGCAAGGGACGCCTCGGCGTCCCTTCTTTCTTGCCCCCGCGCACCCCTTCAGTCTTCTTAACGGATGGTGTGCCCTGCGCGTTCAAGGGTGAAACCGCGGGTTCATGGAGTGAGATACCGGGCGGAAGGTAGAGTCCAGCGGCGTGCACCTCAAGGCCCTGACCCTTCGCGGCTTCAAGTCGTTCGCCTCGGCCACCACGCTCCGGTTCGAGCCGGGGATCACGTGTGTGGTCGGTCCGAACGGCTCGGGCAAGTCCAATGTCGTGGACGCGCTCAGCTGGGTCATGGGCGAGCAGGGGGCGAAGTCGCTGCGCGGCGGCAAGATGGAGGACGTCATCTTCGCCGGTACCACCGGGCGCCCTCCGCTCGGCCGCGCCGAGGTGTCACTGACCATCGACAACAGCGACGGGGCCCTCCCGATCGAGTACGCCGAGGTCACCATCACGCGGATCATGTTCCGCAACGGCGGCAGCGAGTACCAGATCAACGGCGACACCTGCCGGCTGCTCGACATCCAGGAGCTCCTCTCCGACTCCGGCATCGGCCGCGAGATGCACGTGATCGTCGGCCAGGGCCAGCTCGACTCCGTCCTGCACGCCGACCCCATGGGCCGCCGCGCCTTCATCGAAGAGGCCGCGGGCGTACTCAAGCACCGCAAGCGTAAGGAGAAGGCCCTCCGGAAGCTGGACGCCATGCAGGCGAACCTCGCCCGCGTCCAGGACCTCACCGACGAACTGCGCCGCCAGCTCAAACCGCTGGGACGGCAGGCGGCGGTCGCCCGCCGGGCGGCGGTGATCCAGGCCGATCTCCGGGACGCCCGGCTGCGGCTGCTCGCCGACGACCTCGTACGGCTGCGGGAAGGACTCAAGGCCGAGATCGCGGACGAGGCGGCGCTCAAGGAGCGCAAAGAGGCCGCCGAGGCCGAACTGAAGAAGGCACTGCAGCGCGAGGCGCTTCTGGAGGACGAGGTCCGGCAGCTGACGCCACGTCTGCAGCGCGCCCAGCAGACCTGGTACGAGCTGTCGCAGCTCGCGGAGCGGGTGCGCGGCACGATCTCGCTCGCCGACGCCCGGGTGAAGAGCGCCACCTCGGCGCCCCCGGAGGAGCGGCGTGGACGCGACCCCGAGGACATGGAGCGCGAGGCCGAGCGCATTCGCGAGCAGGAGGCCGAACTGGAGGCCGCCCTCGAGGCGGCCGAGCGCGCGCTGGACGACACCGTCGCGCACCGGTCCGAACTGGAGCGCGAACTTGCGATCGAGGAGCGGCGGCTGAAGGACGCGGCCCGCGCCATCGCCGACCGCCGTGAGGGCTTGGCCCGGCTGAACGGCCAGGTCAACGCGGCCCGTTCGCGGGCCGCCTCCGCGCAGGCCGAGATCGACCGCCTCGCCGCCGCCCGGGACGAGGCACAGGAACGCGCCGCCGTCGCCCAGGAGGAGTACGAGACGCTGAAGGCCGAGGTCGACGGCCTCGACGCGGGCGACGCCGACCTGGCCGAGCAGCACGAGGCCGCGAAACGGGCCTTCGCCGGTGCGGAAGCCGCCCTGTCGGCCGCCCGCGAGGCGGCCACCACCGCCGAACGCCGGCGCGCCGCGGTCGCGGCCCGCCACGAGGCGCTCGCCCTGGGACTGCGCCGCAAGGACGGCACGGGCGCCCTGCTCGAGGCGAGGGACCGTCTCACCGGTCTGCTCGGTCCCGCGGCCGAACTGCTCTCCGTGACCCCGGGCCATGAGGTGCCCCTCGCGGCCGCCTTCGGGGTGGCCGCGGACGCCGTCGCGGTCACCACACCCGGCGCCGCCGCCGAGGCGATCCGGCTGCTGCGCAAGCAGGACGCAGGGCGGGCGGCCCTGCTGCTGAGCGGCGCCCCCGACGCGGTACCCGAGCAGGCACCGGCCCCCGGGGCCGTGCACGCGGCCGACCTCGTCCGCGGTCCCGCCGAGCTGATGCCCGCCGTGCGGCGGCTGCTGCGCGGCGTCGTCGTGGTGGGCGGCCTCGAGGACGCCGAGGAACTCGTCCACCGGCGGCCCGATCTGACCGCCGTCACCGCCGAGGGTGATCTCCTCGGAGCGCATTTCGCGCACGGCGGCTCCGCCGGTGTGCCCAGCCTGCTCGAGGTGCAGGCCTCCGTCGACGAGGCCGCCGCCGAGCTGGAAGAACTCGCCGTCAGATGCGAGGAGCTGACCGAGGAGCAGCGGCAGGCGGGCGAGGGCCGCAAGGAGAGTGCCCAGCTCGTCGACGAGCTGGGGGAGCGCCGGCGTGCGGCCGAGCGCGAGAAGTCCGCCGTCGCCCAGCAGCTGGGGCGGCTGGCAGGCCAGGCGCGCGGTGCCGCGGGGGAGGCCGAGCGCTCCACCGCGGCCGCCGCCCGGGCGCAGGAGGCCCTGGAGAAGGCCCTGGGAGAGGTCGAGGAACTCGCCGAGCGGCTCGCCGTCGCCGAGGAGATGCCGGTGGAGGAGGAGCCCGACACCTCCGTGCGGGACCGGCTCGCCGCCGACGGGGCCAACGCGCGCCAGACCGAGATGGAGGCCAGGCTCCAGGTCCGTACGCACGAGGAGCGGGTCAAGGGGCTGGCCGGACGTGCCGACTCCCTCGACCGGGCCGCCCGTGCCGAACGGGAGGCCCGCGCCCGCGCCGAACAGCGGCGGGCCCGGCTGCGCCACGAGGCCGCCGTCGCGGAGGCCGTCGCCTCCGGCGCCCGGCAGCTCCTCTCGCACGTCGAGATCTCCTTGGGCCGGGCGGAGGCCGAGCGCACCGCCGCGGACGCCGCCAAGACCCGCCGTGAGCAGGAGCTCGCCACCGCCCGCACGGAGGGCCGCGACCTGAAGTCCGAGCTCGACAAGCTCACGGACTCCGTGCACCGCGGTGAGGTGCTCGGCGCCGAGAAGCGGCTGCGCATAGAGCAGCTGGAGACCAAGGCGCTGGAGGAACTCGGTGTCGAGCCGGCGGGGCTGATCGCCGACTACGGTCCCGACCAGCCGGTGCCGCCGTCGCTGCCCGCCGAGGGTGAGGAGCTGCCCGAGGACCCCGAGCACCCGCGCAACCAGCCGCGCCGCTTCGTCCGCGGCGAGCAGGAGAAGCGGCTCAAGGCCGCGGAGCGCGCGTATCAGCAGCTCGGCAAGGTCAACCCGCTCGCGCTTGAGGAGTTCGCGGCGCTGGAGGAGCGCCACAAGTTCCTCAGCGAGCAGCTCGAGGACCTCAAGAAGACGCGTGCCGACCTGCTTCAGGTGGTGAAGGAGGTCGACGAGCGCGTCGAGCAGGTCTTCACCGAGGCCTACCGGGACACCGCCCGTGAGTTCGAGGGCGTCTTCAGCCGGCTCTTCCCCGGCGGCGACGGGCGGCTCGTGCTGACCGACCCGGACAACATGCTCACCACGGGCGTCGACGTCGAGGCACGACCGCCGGGCAAGAAGGTCAAGCGGCTCTCGCTGCTCTCCGGCGGCGAGCGGTCGCTGACCGCCGTCGCACTGCTCGTGTCCATCTTCAAGGCGCGTCCCAGCCCGTTCTACGTCATGGACGAGGTCGAGGCCGCCCTCGACGACACCAACCTGCAGAGGCTGATCCGCATCATGCAGGAGCTGCAGGAGGCCTCGCAGCTGATCGTGATCACGCACCAGAAGCGCACGATGGAGGTGGCCGACGCGCTGTACGGCGTCTCCATGCAGGGCGACGGTGTGTCGAAGGTCATCTCCCAGCGGCTGCGCTGACCGGGTGCGACCTGCAACGGTCCCTCGCACATCGCACGTTGCGTTCAACTACTGAACACTAACCCCCCATCATGGCGTGCAAAGTCACAGTGCCCGGCTGTTGATTTCGAAACTTGAAGGCATAGTCTCGGCAACGTTGCTTTTACCTTCAGGTCTCGCTACCTGACAGGGCTCACCCCCCACCCCCGGCGGCGTTGCCGGTGGCCCGAGGAGTTACACACGTGACCAGCACAGCGCAGGCACCTCAGCCAGGAGCCGGGACGGCTCACCCCGATCATCTCGGGCACGTCATCTTCATCGCAGCGGCGGCCGCGATGGGCGGCTTCCTCTTCGGCTACGACAGTTCCGTGATCAACGGCGCCGTCGAGGCCATCCGGACCCGGTACGACATCGGGTCCGCCGCGCTGGCCCAGGTCATCGCCATCGCCCTGATCGGCTGCGCCATCGGTGCCGCCACCGCCGGCCGCATAGCCGACCGCATCGGCCGCATCCGGTGCATGCAGATCGCCGCCGTCCTCTTCACGATCAGCGCCGTCGGTTCCGCGCTGCCCTTCGCTCTGTGGGACCTCGCCCTGTGGCGCATCGTCGGCGGCTTCGCGATCGGCATGGCCTCCGTGATCGGCCCCGCCTACATCGCCGAGGTCGCCCCACCGGCCTACCGCGGCCGGCTCGGCTCCTTCCAGCAGGCGGCGATCGTCGTCGGCATCGCCATCTCGCAGCTGGTCAACTGGGGTCTGCTGAACGCCGCGGGCGGCGACCAGCGCGGCAAGCTGATGGGCCTGGAGGCCTGGCAGGTCATGCTCGGCGTCATGGTCGTCCCGGCCGTCCTGTACGGTCTGCTCTCCTTCGCCATCCCCGAGTCCCCGCGATTCCTGCTCTCCGTCGGCAGGCGTGAGCGCGCCCGGGAGATCCTCGCCGAGGTCGAGGGCGAGGACGCCGACCTGGACGCCCGTGTCGCCGAGATCGAGCACGCCATGAAGAGCGAGCACACGTCGGCCTTCAAGGACCTGCTGGGCGGTGGCTTCTTCTTCAAGCCGATCGTCTGGATCGGCATCGGCCTGTCCGTCTTCCAGCAGTTCGTCGGCATCAACGTCGCGTTCTACTACTCCTCGACGCTGTGGCAGTCGGTCGGCGTCGACCCGGCGGACTCCTTCTTCTACTCGTTCACGACGTCGATCATCAACATCGTCGGCACCGTGATCGCGATGATCTTCGTGGACCGCGTCGGCCGCAAGCCGCTCGCGATCATCGGTTCGGTCGGCATGGTGGTCGGCCTCGCCCTGGAGGCCTGGGCGTTCTCCTCCCACCTCGTCGACGGCAGGCTCCCGGGCACCCAGGGCTGGGTGGCCCTGGTCGCCGCGCATGTGTTCGTCCTCTTCTTCGCCCTGTCCTGGGGTGTGGTCGTCTGGGTCATGCTCGGCGAGATGTTCCCGAACAAGATCCGCGCCGCCGCCCTGGGTGTGGCCGCCGCCGCGCAGTGGATCGCCAACTGGGCCATCACCGCGAGCTTCCCGTCGCTGGCCGACTGGAACCTCTCCGTGACCTACGTGATCTACGCGGTCTTCGCCGCGCTCTCCGTCCCGTTCGTCCTGAAGTTCGTGAAGGAGACGAAGGGCAAGGCGCTGGAGGAGATGGGCTGACCCGTCACTTCGAGCTCGAGGAGAAGGGCCAAGTCCCCGCTGCCCCTCTCCTCGAACCCGTCGCCGCCCGGCTCGGCCCGTGCCCGAGCCGGGCGGCGCGTTCCTCCGCGCGGACGGCTCCGACGCCTGCCCCCGGGCTCGGCGCCCCCGAGGGTCAGTCCTCCAGCCGGGGGAGCACGTTTTCGCAGAACAGCCGCAGGCTGCGCCAGCCCTCGTCCACCGGCATCCCGCCGGACAGCGGGTGCAGAACGTGGTGGTCCAGGCCGAGGGCAACGCACGCGTCGGGTGTGAGGATGCGGTAGACGCCCTCCGTCCGCAGCTCCTCCACCGTGGTGGCCGCCGACTTCACGGCCGAGCGGATGTCACCGGACTGCCAGGAGGCGTAGGTGCGCGCCTCGTGCAGGAAATGCCGGCCGTAGAGGGCCCACGCCCGGTCCGGGTCCTCCGCGATGTGCAGCAGCGGGGTCTCGGCTGCGGGCATCATCGTCCAGCCCTCGGTGCCGTACTCGACGAGCCGTTCCTTGTAGTACGACTCCAGTTCCGGCAGGTGCGCGCTCGGGAAGAACGGGAGGCCGAGGCGGGCGGCGCGGCGGGCCGCGGCCTTCGAGGAGCCGCCGACCAGCAGCAGGGGATGAGGCTCGGTGCACGGACGCGGGGTGACGCGCACGGTACGGCCGCGGAACGGGAACTCCTCGCCGGTCCACGCCTTCAGCAGGGTCTCGAGGAGCTCGTCCTGAAGCCTGCCGCGTGCCTTCCAGTCGACGTCGAAGAGGGCGTACTCCTCGGGCCGGTAGCCGATCCCGGCGACGGTGACCAGCCTGCCGCCGCTGAGCAGGTCCAGTACGGCGATCTCCTCGGCCAGGCGCAGCGGATCGTGCAGCGGGCCGATCGCCGCTGAGACGGTCACCGCGAGCCTGCTGGTCGCGCCGAAGACCGCTCCCGCGAAGGTGAACGGGGAGGGCAGCCAGTTGTTCGCCACCCCGTGGTGCTCCTCCGTCTGGACGGTGGTGACCCCCCGCTCGTCGGCGTACGCGGCCATCTCCAGGGCGGCCCGGTAGCGGGCGCTCAGCGACGACGGTGTGGCGTCGGGCTCGACGAGGTTGAAACGTACGACCGTGACGGGCATGGCGGGTCCCCTTAGCCTTGGCCGGGCAGGGTGTGCGGGGGGACGTTATCTGACGATGCGTCAGACATCCAGGGATGCGTGCCCCGGACCGCTGCCGCCGGCGACGGCAAGGGCGGTCGTCGGTCGCTGGTGATCGCGCACCCGGGGGCTCCCGGCGAACCGGGGCCGGACCCGGACCGGCCCGGCGGGGCCCGTGAGACCCCGCGCGTAGAACGAACGGCCGAGCGGTAGGTCACGCCATACTGGACGGGTTATGGAAATCGTCATCCTTGCTGTAGTCATCGCCGTGGTCGTGATCGGCGCGCTCGGCGGGCTCCTCATCGGCAGTCGGCGCCGGAAGTCGCTGCCTCCGGCGCCCCCGAAGACGCCCGACATCACCGCCCCTCCGGCCGAGCCGCACGTAGGCGAAGAGGCCGAGACACCGCGCGACGAGGAGCGCCGGACGATCGAGGAGGTGGACCTCCCAGGGGGTTCCGCCCCCGTCGTCGTCGAGGAGCCGCCCACCGTCGAGGCGCCCCCGATCGAGATCCCCGAGCCCACCGCCGGCCGCCTGGTCCGGTTGCGCTCCCGGCTGTCCCGCTCGCAGAACGCGCTCGGCAAGGGGCTGCTCACGCTGCTGTCCCGCGAGCACCTCGACGACGAGACCTGGGAGGAGATCGAGGACACGCTGCTCACCGCCGATGTCGGCGTGCAGCCCACCCAGGAACTGGTCGAGCGGCTGCGTGAGCGCGTGAAGGTGCTCGGCACCCGCACACCCGCGGAGCTGCGCGGGCTGCTGCGTGAGGAACTGCTCACGCTGGTCGGCACCGACATGGACCGCGTCGTCCGGACCGAGCCCGAAAGCACCAAGCCCGGCATCGTGATGGTCGTCGGGGTGAACGGCACCGGCAAGACCACCACCACCGGCAAGCTCGCCCGCGTCCTCGTGGCCGACGGGCGCACCGTCGTCCTCGGTGCCGCCGACACCTTCCGCGCCGCCGCCGCCGATCAGTTGCAGACCTGGGGCGAGCGGGTGGGTGCCTACACCGTGCGCGGGCCGGAGGGCGGCGACCCCGCCTCCGTCGCCTTCGACGCGGTCAAGGAGTGCAAGGAGATGGGCTACGACGTCGTGCTCATCGACACCGCGGGCCGGCTGCACACCAAGACCGGCCTCATGGACGAGCTCGGCAAGGTCAAGCGCGTCGTGGAGAAGCACGCCCCGCTCGACGAGGTACTGCTGGTGCTCGACGCCACGACCGGGCAGAACGGTCTCGTCCAGGCGCGAGTCTTCGCCGAGGTCGTCGACATCACCGGCATCGTGCTCACCAAGCTCGACGGCACGGCCAAGGGCGGCATCGTGGTCGCGGTCCAGCGCGAGCTGGGCGTGCCGGTCAAGCTGGTGGGTCTCGGCGAGGGCGCCGACGACCTGGCGCCGTTCGAGCCGGAGGCGTTCGTGGATGCGCTTATCGGCGACTGACGGCTCCCGCGAGGCGCACGGTCGCCTCACCGCGGTAAGCGATCAGGGCCCCACTCCATGGTGCGAACGGAGTGGGGCCCTTCTGTCTCCGCCGTGCCGGGGACGCGGCCGGCTCAGGCGCGTGAGCGGTGTGCCACGTAGGCGAGTGTGCCGATCAGCAGGCGCGCGGCCGGTGGGCGCGTCGCCGAGTCGAGGGCGGGGGAGCGCAGCCAGCGGACCGGGCCGAGGCCGGCGCGGTCCGAGGGCGGGGCGGTGATGTGCGCGCCGGGGCCGAGCGCGTGCAGGTCGAGGTCCGTGTCGTCCCACGCCATCCGGTACAGCAACGCGGGCAGTTCGGCAGCGGAGCCGGGGGCGACGAAGAAGTGGGCGCGGCCCTCCGGGGTCGCCGTCACCGGGCCGAGGGGGAGGCCCATGCGCTCCAGCCGGACGAGGGCGCGCCGGCCGGCCGCCTCGGCGACCTCGATCACGTCGAACGCCCGGCCGACCGGCAGCATCACCGCGGCGCCCGGGACCTCCGCCCAGGCCCGGGTCGCCTCGTCGAGCGTGGAGCCCGCGCCGACGGCCGGCGCGAAGTCCAGTGGATGCGCACCCGGCCTGGCACAGTCGCTCCTGCCGCACGAGCACGCACCCGCGACCGCCCGTGCGCCGGGCACCACGTCCCAGCCCCACAGGCCGGTGTACTCGGCCACGACCGTGCACTCCGAGGAGCGGCCCCGACGCCGAGCGCCGGGCCTGATGTCGCGGATCGCCCGCGTGCCGCCGATCGTGAAGCCCATGCCCCCTCCAACGGGTCCAGCGCGCTGGTGGTTACGCGACGGAACGGGATCGTGACTCCGAGTGCCCGATCCGCCTGTGGTCGCCGTGTGGTCCGGACGGCGTCCAGGTGCATGCCGGGTGGTGCGTCCGGTCGCGTGCGCCGGTGGGTGCACCGCTCCATCCGCTGCCGGCTGTCATGTGTCAAGTGAATCGTGCGGAGGCCACAGTGAGTTCATTCGAAGGGGTGGCGAATGGTGGCGTTTCTGGAATCGCCATGGCTGGGTGCGTGATCGTAGGATTACTTTGAGTGCACAAACCCTGGGGATGCACGCACTCGTGGGTATGCCGGGGGCAAGCAGGTTCCCGTCCGGCGAGTGAGAACTGGCGGACGCGGGACCGTATTCAACGGCATTCTGGTAGGGCTTTGCGCACACAGCGCACAAGTGGTGTGAAGGATGGGGGCGTTCCGGTGGGCGACAACGGCGGAGGCGGTACGAACGCTGACAAGCGCCCCAATGAGCTGCTCGGCTCATGGTTCGCGCGCAGCGGCTGGTCCAAGGGCGAGCTTGCGCGCCAAGTGAACAGGCGTGCCCGCCAGTTGGGCGCCAGCCACATCTCCACCGACACCTCGAGGGTGCGCCGCTGGCTCGACGGGGAGAACCCGCGCGAGCCGATCCCGCGGATCCTCTCGGAGCTGTTCTCCGAGCGCTTCGGCTGTGTGGTCGCCGTCGAGGACATCGGGCTGCGCACCGCCCATCAGTCACCCTCCGTGTCCGGCATCGACCTGCCGTGGACGGGACCGCAGACGGTCGCGCTGATCAGCGAGTTCTCGCGCAGCGACCTGATGCTGGCCCGGCGCGGCTTCCTCGGCAGCTCGCTTGCCCTGTCCGCGGGCCCGGCCCTCATCGAACCCATGCAGCGCTGGCTCGTGCCGGGCCCCGCCGCCCCGCGCGAGGACCTCGAGTCCGCCTGGCCCGGGCGCGGCCGCGGCCGGCTGTCCAAGCCCGAGCTCGACCTCCTCGAGACCACCACCGTGATGTTCCGCAAATGGGATGCCCAGTGCGGGGGCGGGCTGCGCCGCAAGGCCGTCGTCGGCCAGCTCCACGAGGTGACCGACCTCCTGCAGGAACCGCAGACCGAGGCCACCGCCAGGCGGCTGTTCAAGGTCGCGGCGGAGCTCGCCGAACTGGCGGGCTGGATGAGCTACGACGTCGGACTGCAGCCCACCGCGCAGAAGTACTTCGTCCTCGCCCTGCACGCCGCCAAGGAGGCGGGCGAGAAGCCGCTCGGCTCGTACATCCTCTCCAGCATGAGCCGCCAGATGATCCACCTCGGCCGGCCCGACGACGCCCTGGAGCTCATCCATCTGGCGCAGTACGGCAGCCGGGACTGTGCGAGCCCGCGCACCCAGTCGATGCTGTATGCGATGGAGGCGCGCGCGTACGCGAACATGGGCCAGCCGGGCAAGTGCAAGCGGGCCGTGCGGATGGCCGAGGACACCTTCGCCGACGCGCTCGAGTTCGACGAGCCCGAGCCGGACTGGATCCGCTTCTTCTCCGAGGCGGAGCTCTACGCCGAGAACTCCCACTCGTTCCGTGATCTGGCCTATGTCGCGGGCCGCAGTCCCGCGTACGCCTCCCTCGCCGAGCCCTTGATGCGGCAGGCCGTCGAGCGCTTCGCCGACGACAGCGAGCACCAGCGGTCGTACGCCCTCAATCTCATCGGCATGGCGACCGTGCATCTCCTTCAGCGCGAGCCCGAGGAGAGCGCGGTGCTGGCCAGGCGGTCCATGGAGATCGCGAAGAAGGTGCGCTCCGAACGCGTCAACACGCGTATCCGAAAGACCGTCGACACGGCTGTACGCGATTTCGGTGATCTTTCGGAGGTCGTCGAACTGACCGACCATCTCGCCACCCATCTGCCGGAGACCGCGGACGCGGTCTGACCCCCCGGGCCCACGCAGTCCAAGGGCCCCCTGGGACCCCGGCCGCGGCCGCCATCCCGAACCGCCCGACTCGGCTCCCCCATGCCAGGTCATAGGATGGCCGTCGCGGTCGGCCTGCTTTTCCGCCACCGCTGCACGACACACCCGACGGCACCCGGCCGGCCCGGAGCGGGCGCACGCCGAAGGGCGCGAAGCCGCGTCCTCGTCGAGGATTGCGTCACGGGAACGACCGACACGGTCGGCAGCCGGTAGTTCATCAAGGCGTAACACGCTCGGCGCCTTCGTCACTGCGGTGAAACATCGAGGGGCTTCCACGGAAACGGCGCTGCGCCAGTCTCATGGCGCATAACCGGCCCACCCCTCACTGATCCGGACCGCTCAGGCTTCGCCCGCACGGGGCCGTACCAACCGACGAGGAGACGCCGATGGCACCAGCCGCCATCATGCTTGCGGCGGACGCACCCAAGCTGTCGTCCGCCAACACAGGATTCATGCTGATCTGCTCCGCCCTGGTGATGCTCATGACCCCGGGCCTCGCCTTCTTCTACGGAGGCATGGTCCGCGTCAAAAGCACCCTGAACATGCTGATGATGAGCTTCATCAGCCTGGGGATCGTCACCATCCTGTGGGTGCTCTACGGCTTCTCCCTGGCCTTCGGCACCGACAAGGGATCGATCGTCGGCTGGACCTCCGACTGGGTCGGTTTCAGCGGCATCGGCACGATGGACCTCTGGCCCGGCTACACCATCCCGGTCTTCGTCTTCGCCGTCTTCCAGCTGATGTTCGCCATCATCACGCCCGCCCTGATAAGCGGCGCCCTGGCGGACCGTGTGAAGTTCTCCGCCTGGGCTGTGTTCCTGGTGCTGTGGGTCACGATCGTGTACTTCCCGGTCGCCCACTGGGTCTGGGGAGCCGGCGGCTGGGCCTATGAGCTCGGTGTGATCGACTTCGCCGGCGGTACGGCCGTCCACATCAACGCGGGCGCCGCGGCGCTCGGCGTCATCCTGGTCATCGGCAAGCGCGTCGGATTCAAGAAGGACCCGATGCGTCCGCACAGCCTCCCGCTGGTCATGCTCGGCGCCGGCCTCCTGTGGTTCGGCTGGTTCGGCTTCAATGCCGGCTCCTGGCTCGGCAACGACGACGGCGTCGGCCCGCTGATGTTCGTCAACACCCAGATCGCCACCGCGGCCGCCATGCTGGCCTGGCTCGCCTACGAGAAGATCCGCCACGGTGCGTTCACCACGCTGGGCGCCGCCTCCGGTGCCGTGGCCGGCCTGGTCGCGATCACCCCGTCCGGCGGTGCGGTCTCCCCGCTCGGCGCGATCGCGGTCGGCGCCATCGCCGGTGTCGCCTGCGCCGCGGCGGTGGGCCTGAAGTTCCGGTTCGGCTTCGACGACTCGCTCGATGTCGTCGGTGTCCACATGGTCGGTGGTGTCATCGGCTCCCTGCTCATCGGCTTCTTCGCGAGCGGCAAGGGACAGTCCGACGTCAAGGGCATCTTCTACGGCGGCGGCCCCGACCAGCTCTGGAAGCAGTGCGCCGGTGTCTTCGCGGTGCTGGCCTACTCCCTGGTGGTCTCCGCGGTTCTCGCCTTCCTCCTCGACAAGACCATGGGCATGCGTGTCACCGAGGACGAGGAAGTGTCCGGCATCGACCAGGCCGAGCACGCCGAGACCGCATACGACTTCAGCGGCGCGGGCGGCGGGATCGTCGGCTCCGCCGCCTCGGTCCTGGCCGCCGCGCAGAGCAAGAAGGTGGACGCATGAAGCTCATCACCGCCGTCGTGAAGCCCCACCGGCTCGACGAGATCAAGGAGGCCCTTCAGGCCTTCGGGGTCCACGGCCTGACGGTCACCGAGGCGAGCGGTTACGGTCGTCAGCGGGGACACACCGAGGTCTACCGGGGCGCCGAGTACACGGTCGACCTGGTCCCCAAGATCCGCATCGAGGTGTTGGCCGAGGACGACGACGCCGAACAGCTGATCGACGTCATCGTCAAGGCGGCCCGCACCGGCAAGATCGGAGACGGCAAGGTCTGGTCCCTCCCGGTGGAGACGGCGGTCCGGGTCCGGACCGGCGAGCGTGGGCCGGACGCGCTGTAAGGCACCAAGGAACAGGAGTCGCCGGGTGACGAGTACGGACGTACGTACGGAAGCAGAGGGCTCGGAACCCGGCGGCTACGCGGCGGCCCGGCTGCGTCTCCTCCAGGAGGGGGCGGAGTCCGGGCCGCCGCGCCGTGCGGCCCTGGCGAAGCTGACGGACGACTGGCTCGCCCAGCTGTTCACCGCCGGGGCCGAAGGGCTGCGCGGTGTCGCCCTGGTCGCGGTCGGTGGCTACGGGCGCGGCGAGCTGTCCCCGCGCAGCGACCTCGATCTGCTTCTGCTGCACGACGGCGGCGACTCCAAGGAGGTCGCCGCGCTCGCCGACCGCCTCTGGTACCCCGTCTGGGACCTCGGCATCGCCCTGGACCACTCCGTGCGCACTCAGGCGGAGGCCCGCAGGACCGCGGGGGAGGACCTCAAGGTGCAGCTCGGCCTGCTGGACGCGCGGCATCTGGCGGGCGACCTCGGACTGACCGCGGGCCTGCGCACCGCCGTCCTCGCCGACTGGCGCAACCAGGCGCCGAAACGCCTTCCCCAGCTGCGGGAGCTGTGCGCCGAGCGGGCCGAGCGGCAGGGCGAACTGCAGTACCTCCTGGAGCCCGACCTCAAGGAGGCGCGGGGCGGACTGCGTGACGCCACGGCGCTGCGCGCGGTGGCCGCCTCCTGGGTCGCGGACGCGCCGCGCGAGGGACTGGCCGACGCCCGGCGCAGACTGCTCGACGTGCGGGACGCGCTGCATCTGGCCACCGGGCGCGCAACGGACCGGCTGTCCCTGCAGGAGCAGGACCAGGTCGCGGCCGAGCTCGGCCTGCTGGACGCCGACACGCTGCTGCGCCAGGTCTACGAGGCGGCGCGCGTCATCTCGTATGCGAGCGATGTGACCTGGCGCGAGGTGGGACGCGTCCTCAAATCGCGGGCCGTGCGGCCTCGGCTGCGGGCCATCCTCGGCGGTGGCAAACCGGTCGTCGAGCGGTCCCCGCTGGCCGAAGGCGTGGTGGAACAGGACGGAGAGGTGGTGCTCGCCCGCACCGCCCGTCCGGAGCGCGACCCCGTACTGCCCCTGCGCGCCGCGGCGGCCGCCGCCCAGGCCGGCCTTCCGCTCTCCCTGCACGCCGTACGGCGTATGGCCGCCACCGCGCGCCCCCTGCCCACGCCCTGGCCCGCCGAGGCCCGCGAACAACTCGTGACCCTGCTGGGCTCCGGGCGCCCGACCGTGGAGGTCTGGGAGGCCCTCGAGGCCGAGGGGCTGATCACCCGTCTGCTGCCCGACTGGGAGCGGGTCCGCTGCCGTCCGCAGCGCAACGCCGTGCATCTGTGGACCGTCGACCGGCATCTGATCGAGACGGCCGTGCAGGCCTCCGAGCTGACCCGCCGGGTGGGCCGGCCGGATCTCCTCCTGGTCGCCGCGCTGCTGCACGACATCGGCAAGGGCTGGCCCGGCGACCACTCCGTGGCGGGCGAGATCATCGCGCGGGACGTGGCGGGCCGTATCGGCTTCGACCGCGACGACGTCGCCGTCCTCGCCGGCCTTGTGCGCCACCATCTGCTGCTGGTCGAGACGGCCACCCGGCGCGATCTGGAGGACCCCTCGACGGTGCACTCGGTCGCCGAGGCCGTCGGTTCCCAGAGCACCCTGGAGCTGCTGCACGCCCTGACCGAGGCGGACGCGCTCGCCACCGGTCCCGCCGCCTGGTCGTCCTGGCGGGGGGCGCTGGTGACGGACCTGGTCAAGCGGGTCGCGGCGGTACTGGCCGGGGACGAGCCCGCCGACCCGGAGGCCGTCACACCCACCGTCGAGCAGGAGCGGCTCGCCATCGAGGCGTTCCGTACGGGCGGGCCCGTCCTCGGTCTGCGCGCGCAGACCGAGCCGCCCTCCGAGGAACCGCCCGTCGCGCCCGAGCCCCTCGGCGTGGAACTGCTCATCGCCGTGCCGGACCAGCCCGGAGTACTGCCCGCGGTGTCGGGCGTGCTGGCCGTGCACCGCCTCACCGTCCGCACGGCGGAGCTGCGGGCGCTGGAGCTGCCGGAGCCGGTCTGCGAGGGCGCGATCCTGCTGCTCGACTGGCGGGTCGCGGCGGAGTACGGCTCGCTTCCGCAGGCCGCCCGGCTGCGTGCTGATCTCGTGCGGGCCCTGGACGGCTCCCTGGACGTCGCCTCGCGTCTGGCGGAGCGGGACGCGGCCTATCCCCGCCGTCGGGGAGTGGAGGCGCCCCCGCCGCGGGTGACGGTCGCCCCGGCGGCCTCGCGGCACGCCACCGTGATCGAGGTCCGGGCCCAGGACGCCCCGGGGCTGCTGTTCCGGATCGGACGGGCCCTGGAGAAGTGCGGTGTGCGCGTGCGCAGCGCGCACATCAGCACCCTGGGAGCGAACGCGGTGGACGCCTTCTATGTGACCACCGCCACAGGCGCGCCCCTGCCGGCGGAGGAGGCGGCCTCGGTGGCACGGGCGCTGGAGGAGACGTTGCGGGCATGACGCCACGGCCGCCCGGCGCCCGGTGTGCGATGCCGGACGGGCGGCCGGGGACGATTTGCTCGCCGGGCCGGATACCCTGGAGGGCAACCCAAAACGACCCCGACCCCGAGGACCGACGCCGCCGTGTTCGATACCCTCTCCGACCGCCTCAGCGCGACTTTCAAAAACCTCCGCGGGAAAGGCCGGCTCTCCGAGGCGGACATCGACGCCACGGCCCGCGAGATCCGTATTGCGCTTCTCGAAGCCG
This sequence comes from Streptomyces sp. HUAS TT11, assembly GCF_051553595.1. Classification (NCBI taxonomy): domain Bacteria; kingdom Bacillati; phylum Actinomycetota; class Actinomycetes; order Kitasatosporales; family Streptomycetaceae; genus Streptomyces; species Streptomyces sp. HUAS TT11. The sequence goes on along the minus strand of NZ_CP196184.1, from coordinate 2,945,340 downwards.
ACGTGGCCCTGCCGGTCGTCCGCTCCTTCATCAAGAGCATCAAGGAAAGGTCCCTCGGGAGCGAGGTCTCCAAGGCCCTGAATCCCGCCCAGCAGGTCCTCAAGATCGTCAACGACGAGCTGGTGACGATTCTCGGCGGTGAGACCCGCCGGCTCCGGTTCGCCAAGCAGCCCCCGACGGTGATCATGCTCGCGGGTCTGCAGGGTGCCGGTAAGACCACCCTCGCGGGCAAGCTCGGCAGGTGGCTCAAGGAGCAGGGGCACTCCCCGCTGCTGGTCGCCGCCGACCTCCAGCGCCCGAACGCGGTCAACCAGCTCAGCGTCGTCGCCGAGCGTGCGGGTGTCGCCGTCTACGCGCCCGAGCCGGGCAACGGCGTCGGCGACCCGGTCAAGGTCGCGAAGGACTCCATCGACTTCGCCAGGACGAAGGTCCACGACATCGTCATCGTGGACACCGCCGGCCGTCTCGGCATCGACCAGGAGATGATGCAGCAGGCCGCGGACATCCGGGATGCGGTCTCGCCCGACGAGATCCTGTTTGTCGTCGACGCGATGATCGGTCAGGACGCGGTCAACACGGCCGAGTCCTTCCGCGACGGCGTCGGCTTCGACGGCGTGGTCCTGTCCAAGCTCGACGGTGACGCCCGTGGTGGTGCGGCGCTGTCGATCCGGCAGATCACCGGCAAGCCGATCATGTTCGCGTCGAACGGCGAGAAGCTCGAGGACTTCGACGCCTTCCACCCGGACCGGATGGCCTCCCGCATCCTCGACATGGGTGACCTGCTCACCCTGATCGAGCAGGCGGAGAAGACGTTCAGCCAGGAAGAGGCCCAGAAGATGGCCTCCAAGCTGGCGTCCAAGAAGGGCCAGGACTTCACCCTGGACGACTTCCTGGCCCAGATGGAGCAGGTCAGGAAGATGGGCTCCATCTCCAAGCTGCTCGGCATGCTCCCGGGCATGGGCCAGATCAAGGACCAGATCAACAACCTGGACGAGCGGGACGTCGACCGCACGGCCGCGATCATCAAGTCGATGACCCCGGGAGAGCGCCAGGAGCCGACGATCATCAACGGCTCGCGCCGGGCCCGTATCGCCAAGGGCTCGGGTGTCGAGGTCAGTGCGGTCAAGAGCCTGGTCGAGCGGTTCTTCGAGGCCCGCAAGATGATGTCCCGCATGGCCCAGGGCGGCGGTATGCCGGGCATGCCGGGGATCCCGGGCATGGGCGGGGGCCCCGGCCGGACGAAGAAGCAGCCGAAGAAGGCCAAGGGCAAGCAGCGCTCCGGCAACCCGATGAAGCGCAAGCAGCAGGAGCAGGAGGAGGCCGACCGGCGCGCCGCGGCCCAGGAGGCGGGCGCCTTCGGCCTGCCGCAGCAGAGCGGTCAGGAGTTCGAGCTGCCGGACGAGTTCAAGAAGTTCATGGGCTGACCCGTACGGCGGTTCACGCCGTCCGACGCCGAGGGCGTCCCTCACCGAAGGGGCGCCCTCAGCGCATGCCGGGGTCTTTCCGGTGCCGTACCGTCCGATATATGACCGATGCGGCGCCACCACGGAAAACCCCGGACAAACCGTGGCGCACGGAGGGCACCTCGGACGAGCCGCCCCGGCGGATCGGCGGCCGTAGGGCGCCGGGCGGGTGGTGGGGTCTCGCCGCCGCCGCGGTCATCGTCTTCCTCATCGTCTACGCCGCGGTGACCTACTTCACCGCGGCCCACGAAGCGACCATCTCGTACACGGAGTTCAGCAAGCAGGTCGCCGGCGGCAACGTCACCAAGGTGTACGCCAAGGGCGACGCGATCCAGGGGCAGCTGAAGCGGCCGCAACCGAGGCCGGGCGGCGGGGAGTACACCACTTTCAAGACGCAGCGCCCGGCATTCGCGGACGACAAGCTCTGGCAGAACCTGACCCAGCACCACGTCACCGTGACGGCCCAGCCGGTGGTGCAGGAACGCAGCTTCCTGTCCAATCTGCTGATCTCGCTGCTGCCGCTGCTGATCCTGGCGGCGGTGTGGATCTTCATCGCCCGCCGGGTGCGCACGGGCCTCGGCGGTCCGGGAGGCCTGCTGGGCCGCAGGGCGCCCCCCAGGCCGATCGAGCTGCATCCGGGCATCAGACGCACCACGTTCGCGGACGTCGCCGGGATCGACGAGGTCAAGGGCGAGCTGAACGACGTCGTCGACTTCCTGAGGAACCCGGACGCGTACCGCAGCATGGGCGCGAAGATGCCGCGCGGTGTCCTGCTGACGGGCCCGCCGGGCACGGGCAAGACATTGCTGGCCCGGGCGGTGGCGGGCGAGGCGGGTGTGCCGTTCTTCTCCGCGTCCGCCTCCGAGTTCATCGAGATGATCGTGGGCGTCGGCGCGTCCCGTGTCCGCGAACTGTTCACCGAGGCCCGCAAGGCCGCCCCCTCGATCATCTTCATCGACGAGATCGACACGATCGGGCGGATCCGGGGCGGCGGAGCCTCGCTGGGCGGCCACGACGAGCGCGAGCAGACCCTGAACCAGATCCTCACGGAGATGGACGGCTTCTCGGGGTCCGAGGGCGTGATCGTCATCGCGGCGACGAACCGCGCCGACATCCTGGATCCGGCGCTGACCCGCCCCGGCCGCTTCGACCGGGTGGTCACCGTCTCGCCGCCGGACCGGGACGGCCGCCAGGCCATCCTGCGGATCCACACCCGCGACATGCCCCTCGCCCCGGACGTGGACCTGCCTCAGGTGGCCCGGATGACCCCGGGCATGACCGGCGCGGAACTGGCCAACCTCGCCAACGAGGCGGCGCTCCTCGCGGTCAAGCGGCAACAGCAGCAGGTGGCGCAGCGCGACTTCCTGGAGGCCCTGGAGAAGGTCCAGCTGGGTGCCGCACGCTCGCTGCTGATGCCCGAGGAGGAGCGCCGGCGCACCGCCTACCACGAGAGCGGACACGCACTGCTGGGGATGCTGCAGCCCGGTGCCGACCCGGTCCGCAAGGTCACCATCGTGCCGCGCGGCCGGGCGCTCGGGGTGACGCTGTCGACCCCGGAGGCCGACAGATACGCGTACACGGAGGAGTATCTGCGCGGCCGCATCATCGGCGCCCTGGGCGGCATGGCCGCGGAACACGTGGTCTTCGGGGTCGTCACCACCGGCTCCGAGAACGACCTCGAACAGGTCACCAACATCGCCCGCGGCATGGTCGCCCGCTGGGGCATGAGCGAGCGGGTGGGCCGCTTCTCGGCTCTCCCGAGCGACGTGCAGCAGGCCTACGGCCTCACCGCCGCCCCGCACACACTGGACGTGATCGAGAGCGAGATGCGCCGCATCGTGGACGAGTGCTACGAGGAGGCGTGCCGCAAACTCACCGACCACCGGGGCCAACTGGACGCTCTGGCGGAGGCACTCCTGGTCGACGAGACCCTGGACGAGGCGGAGGCGTATCACATCGCCGGCGTCCTGCGCCTGAGGAAGGACGACTGAGCGAGCCGCTCCCGATCGCCGCCCTACGGGACGCGCGTGACCAGGTACCGGAACACGTTCGGCATCCACACCGTCCCGTCCGGCCGCAGGTACGGGTGCAGTGCCTCCGTCAGCTCCTTGTCGACCTGTGCCTGTTCCGTGGCGCCGATCGCCGCGTCGAAGAGCCCCGTCGACAGCATCCCGCGTACCGCGCTGCCCGGGTCGGCGTACCCGAAGGGGCACGCGACCCGCCCCGACCCGTCCGGCCGCAGTCCGCAGCGCTGCGCCGTCTCCTCCAGGTCGTCGCGCCGGGCCGGGCGCCAACGGCCGCCGTCCGCCTGGGGGTCGGCCAGTTTCGCGGCGATCCGAAGCACGGACGAGGCACTGCACCGCTCGGGCGGGCCCCAGCCGGCGAGCACCACGAACGCACCGTGCTCGGCGAGCGGTGCGGCCGCCGTGAGCTGCTCCTCGAGGTCCATCTTGGTCTCGGCGGCGCCTGCGACCGGATCGAAGGCGGTCACGAGGTTGTACGCCGGCGCTCCCGGTGCGGTCGCCGCCTCGCTGACGGACCCGTCGACGATCCGCACGTCCCCTCGCGTCCGCGCGCCCCACGGACCCGGCTCCAGCCGGTCGCGGGCGACGGCCAGCCGTTCGTCCGCCCCGCGGTCGACACCCGTGACCGAGGCGCCCCGGGAGGCGGCCATCAGCAGGGCGAGCCCCGCACCGCATCCGAGCCCGAGCAGCCGGGTCCCGGAGTTCACCTCGAGCCGCTCGTAGACGGCCTCGTAGAGCGGCACGAGCATCCGCTCCTGGATCTCGACCCAGTCACGCGCGCGTTCACGCCGGTCCACGCGGGGCGTCGCCCCCGCGTGGGGGAGGTGATGTCGCGCGAGCGTCGGTGTCATCGAAAGCGCCCCAATCAGCCGAGAGTTGTCGCTGTGCTCGATTCCCTGGCCCCCGTGACGTGCGTTCCACCCGGAAACCCCCCGCATGCCAGGTAACTCCGCGCCCGTCGTGGCGTCCAGGGGTTGCGACGCACTCCATGTGAGCCGTCCGCGCGCCCCCGCCCACCCCCGGGTGACAAATGATTCACGGTGCAAGGAGCTGTCCCCGTACCATCGCGCCATGGCTAAGGCACCCGTTCTCACACCCCGGGCGGACGACTTCCCGCGCTGGTACCAGGACCTGATCAACAAGGCCGAACTGGCCGACAACGGGCCGGTGCGCGGCACCATGGTCATCCGACCGTACGGGTACGGGCTGTGGGAGCGGATGCAGGCCGAGATGGACGCCCGCATCAAGGAGACCGGCACCCAGAACGCGTACTTCCCGCTGCTGATCCCGCAGTCGTACCTCACCCGGGAGGCCGACCACGTCGAGGGCTTCGCGCCCGAACTCGCGGTCGTCACGCACGCCGGGGGCAAGGACCTCGAAGAGCCGGCAGTGGTCCGGCCCACCTCCGAGACCATCGTCAACGAGTACTTCTCCAAGTGGATCCAGAGCTACCGCGACCTGCCCCTGCTGATCAACCAGTGGGCGAACGTGGTGCGTTGGGAGCTGAGGCCCCGTCTCTTCCTGCGCACCTCCGAATTCCTGTGGCAGGAGGGCCACACCGCGCACGCCACCTATGAGGAGGCGCGCGACTTCGCCGCGCACATCCAGCGGCACGTCTACGGCGACTTCCTCGAGAACGTCCTCGCGGTGGACTTCGTGTCCGGGCGCAAGACGGTCAAGGAACGCTTCGCCGGCGCCGTCAACACCCTGACGCTGGAGAGCATGATGGGCGACGGCAAGGCCCTCCAGATGGTCACCAGCCACGAACTGGGCCAGAACTTCGCCAAGGCGTTCAACACCCGCTACCTCTCGAAGGACGCCTCGCAGGAATACGTGTGGCAGACCTCCTGGGGCTCCACCACCCGCATGATCGGCGCCCTGGTGATGACGCACGGCGACGACGACGGACTCCGGGTTCCGCCGCGGCTGGCGCAGATCCAGGCCGTCGTCCTCGCGATCAAGGACGACGAGGCGGTTCTGGCCAAGGTCCACGAGATCGGCGACCGGCTCAGGGCGGCCGGTGTCCGCGTCCACGTGGACGACCGCACCGACACCCCCTTCGGCCGCCGAGCCGTCGACTGGGAGCTCAAGGGCGTGCCCGTACGCATCGAGGTGGGCCCCCGCGACCTGGAGAAGGGCACCGCGATGCTGGCCCGCCGCATCCCCGGGGGCAAGGAGCCGGTGGCGCTCGAGGCGCTCCCGGCTCTGGTTCCCGGGATCCTCGAGGAGGACCAGGCCCTGCTCCTGAAGCAGTCGCGCGAGCGCCGCCTGTCCCGTACGGCGGAGGTGTCGACGATCGACGAGGCCGTCGAGGCGGCGGTCGCCGGCGGCTGGGCCCGCATCCCGTGGTCCGTGCTCGGCGAGGACGGCGAGGCCAAGCTGGCCGAGCACGCCGTGACCGTACGCTGTCTGGTCACCGAGGACGGGGCGGTTCCCGACGCGGACGACACACCGGGTAACGTCGCGGTCGTCGCGCGCGCTTATTGAGGTAAGGCGAGAAGAGGCCGAAACGCCTCTTGCACATCGGCAGACCACAGGTGCACCGATGTGCGCGGTTCACCTACGCGCCGGTGCGTAGAGGTCACTACGCACCGGCTTGGTACGAGCTGTGAGACTTCTCCGCAGATCATCGCACCCGCCCTCCTCCGGACGCATCAGCGGCAAACTGACGGGTACGTGCAAATTATTTGGGATGCCCCGGAATAGGAACACCGGGGCACTCCGGCTCGTTGTCATTACGTGAGCACGACACCACCTGTTCTCGCCGCAGAGCTGGCGCAGGCGTGGGCCGACATTCAGCGGTACCACCCCGAGCTGCCCGATCTTGCCGCGCCCGAGTCCCTGATCGGAGAGTCGTCGTCCGCCTGTGGGCACGAACTCTCCTTCGAGCGACTGCTCCATGAGGCAGTCCACGGCATCGCCGCCGCCCGCGGCGTACGCGACACCTCCCGTGCAGGCCGCTACCACAACCGCAGATTCCTCGCGATCGCCGAGGAGCTGGGCCTGGACCATCCCGAAGAGCCGCACCCGAGCAGCGGTTTCTCGCTCGTCACGCTCAACCCCGAGGCCAAGCGGCGCTACCGGCCGACGATGGAGCGGCTGCAGCGGGCGCTGAAGGCGCACTCGGCGGCGACCGCCGCGGACACGTCCCGCACGTTCCGGGGCCCGGCCGCCCGCCACGGCTCCTCCGGAGGCGGCGTCCGCGTCAAGGCGGTCTGCGACTGCGGCCGCAACGTCCGTGTGGTTCCGTCGGTGCTGGCCCAGGCGCCGATCGTGTGCGGCGGATGCGGAAAGCCGTTCCGCATCCCGGAGCCGGTGGGTGCGGCGGCGGGCTGAGACGACGGCTGCTCGTGGCAGCCGTACTCGGTGAGTCGCCCCCCCACACACCGTGCATACGTACACCGGGGCCGACCCGGTGGACGGGCATCCGTGAGCGCCGGGGCCATCGCCCGGCGCCGGATGCCCCGTCGGCGTGTCCGGGCGCACCCCTGGCGGGCAAAGCCTCCGTCAGGGTGTGGCAGAATGGCAAGCTGTACTCGACAGCCGCACAGGACCCCTCTCTCCTCCGGCTGACGCGTCCGTCGGGCACTCGGGTACCGCAACCCCACGCGGCCGACCCGCCGTGCCCAACCACGTCAAACCAGGAGAACCCGCTCCCGTGGCAGTCAAGATCAAGCTGAAGCGTCTGGGCAAGATCCGTTCGCCTCACTACCGCATCGTCGTCGCCGACTCCCGCACCCGCCGTGACGGCCGTGCGATCGAGGAGATCGGCAAGTACCACCCGACCTACAACCCGTCGGTCATCGAGGTGGACACCGACCGCGTGGCGTACTGGCTCGGCGTCGGCGCCCAGCCGACCGAGCCCGTGCTCGCCATTCTGAAGAAGACCGGCGACTGGCAGAAGTTCAAGGGCGAGCCCGCCCCGGCTCCGCTGCTGGTGGCCGCGCCCAAGGCCGCGCGTCCGTCCTTCGAGTCGCTCGCCGGTGACGACGAGGGCAAGGGTGAGGCGATCACCCAGAAGAAGAAGGCTGAGAAGAAGGACGAGGCCGCGGCCGAGTCGTCTTCGTCTGAGTCGACCGAGGCCTGAGCATGCTCGAGGAGGCTCTCGAGCACCTCGTGAAGGGCATCGTCGACAACCCTGACGATGTGCAGGTGGCCTCGCGCGACCTGCGCCGTGGACGTGTGCTCGAGGTCCGGGTGCACCCCGACGACCTCGGCAAGGTGATCGGCCGCAACGGCCGTACCGCGCGCGCTCTGCGTACCGTCGTGGGCGCCATCGGCGGCCGTGGTGTCCGTGTCGACCTCGTCGACGTGGATCACGTCCGCTGACGCTTATCGCAACCGGCTCGGGCCGGGGAGGGCCACTGGGCCGTCCCCGGCCCGCGGTCGTTACGACAGGAGATCTTCACAAGTGCAGCTGGTAGTCGCACGGATCGGCCGCGCCCACGGCATCAAGGGCGAGGTCACCGTGGAGGTACGTACGGACGAGCCCGAACTCAGGCTCGCCCCGGGCGCCGTGCTGGCGACCGAACCCGCGGCCGTGGGCCCGCTCACCATCGCGACGGGCCGGGTGCACAGCGGACGGCTGCTCCTGCGCTTCGACGGTGTCCGGGACCGCACCGGCGCCGAGGCGCTGCGCAACACCCTCCTGATCGCCGAGGTCGACCCGGACGAGCTTCCCGAGGGCGAGGACGAGTACTACGACCACCAGCTCATGGACCTGGACGTGGTGACCGTCGACGGCATGGAGGTGGGCCGGATCACCGAGATCTCGCATCTTCCCCACCAGGACCTGTTCGTGGTGGAGCGCCCGGACGGTACCGAGGCGCTGATCCCGTTCGTCGAGGAGATCGTCACCGAGATCGACCTCGAGGAGCAGCGGGCGGTCATCGACCCGCCGCCGGGCCTGATCGACGACCGTGCCGAGATCGCGTCGTCCCGCGAGCCGGAGGAAGAGGCGTGATGCGGCTCGACGTCGTCACCATCTTCCCCGAGTACCTGGAACCGCTGAACGTCTCCCTCGTCGGCAAGGCCCGCGCGCGTGGACAGCTGAACGTCCATGTGCACGATCTGCGGTCGTGGACGTACGACCGCCACAACACGGTCGACGACACCCCGTACGGCGGCGGCCCCGGCATGGTCATGAAGACCGATCCCTGGGGCGCGGCGCTGGACGAGATCCTGGCCGACGGCTACGAGACCGGCGCCGCGGCGCCCGCTCTCCTCGTGCCCACGCCCAGCGGCCGTCCCTTCACCCAGGAACTCGCCCTCGAACTCTCCGAGCGCCCCTGGCTGATCTTCACCCCCGCCCGCTACGAGGGCATCGACCGCCGCGTCGTCGACGAGTACGCGACCCGGATACCGGTCTACGAGGTGTCCATCGGGGACTACGTCCTCGCCGGCGGCGAGGCGGCCGTCCTCGTCATCACCGAGGCGGTGGCCCGGTTGCTGCCCGGGGTGCTGGGCAACGCCGAATCGCACCGGGACGACTCCTTCGCGCCGGGCGCGATGGCGAACCTCCTGGAGGGGCCCGTCTACACCAAGCCGCCGCTCTGGCGCGGCCGGGACATCCCCGAGGTGCTGCTCAGCGGCCACCACGGCAGGATCGCCCGCTGGCGCCGGGACGAGGCGCTGAAGCGCACGACGGCCAACCGGCCCGACCTGATCGAGCGCTGCGACCCGGCGGCCTTCGACAAGAAGGACCGCGAGATGCTCTCCATCCTCGGCTGGGCACCGGACCCCGACGGCGCACCGTACGGCCGATTTTGGCGCAGGCCGGAGGGCATGGAAGAATAGGCGGCTGTTGTCCGCTTCCGGCGCGCGCCCCTGCCACGGGGGGACACGACGTCCGCCCCGACGCGGTCGGCGCTTCTTATCGAAAACGATCTCCCGCCGATGACCTGTGGCATCGGTGAAGAAAGCAGACGAAATGTCTCACCTGCTCGACTCCGTCGACGTCGCGTCGCTGCGCAGCGACATCCCGGCCTTCCGCCCGGGTGACACCGTCAACGTCCACGTCCGCGTCATCGAGGGCAATCGCTCCCGTGTGCAGCAGTTCAAGGGCGTGGTGATCCGTCGCCAGGGCGCCGGCGTGCGCGAGACCTTCACGGTCCGCAAGGTCTCCTTCTCCGTCGGCGTCGAGCGCACCTTCCCGGTGCACACCCCGATCGTGGAGAAGATCGAGCTCGTCACCAAGGGTGACGTGCGCCGCGCCAAGCTGTACTACCTGCGCGACCTGCGCGGCAAGGCGGCGAAGATCAAGGAGAAGCGCGAGAACTGAGCGCCTCCGGGGGTGCACAGGGGGGCCGGATAGCATCTGGCCCCGATGGACACCGAAGCACAGCACATGGAGCGCGACCGCTCCCGCGATCCCGCAGAGTCCGAGGAGATCTCGGACACACCGGGTCCGGCGGGGCGGTCGCGCTTCGCGTTGGTGTCCGGGGCGGTCGACCGGGTGCCCGGCGGACGGATCACCCTGACCGTGATGATCTGCCTGCTGTTTCTCCTCGCACTCAGCACGTTCGTGATGCAGCCCTTCGAAATCCCCAGCGGTTCCATGGAGCGCGGATTGAGGGTTGGGGACCGCGTGCTCGTAAATAAGTTGGCGTACCGTTTCGGATCGAAGCCGCAGCGGGGAGACATCGTCGTGTTCGACGGCTCCGGCTACTTCGGGAACGCCGACTACGTCAAGCGGGTAGTAGGCGTGGGGGGAGACCATGTGGTCTGCTGCGACAGGGAGGGGAGACTCGAGGTGAACGGCCGGCCGGTCGACGAGTCGTCGTTTCTGTACCCCGGCAACAGCCCGTCCGACGTCGCCTTCGACGTCGTCGTGCCCGACGGCACGCTGTTCGTGCTCGGCGACCACCGCAGCGACTCCAGCGACTCCCGCGACCACCTGGGTTCGCCGGGCGGCGGGATGATCCCGCTCGGCGCGGTGATCGGCCGGGCCGACTGGGTGCTCTGGCCCTCCGCGGATCTCAGGCACATCACACGTCCCCGCGTTTATGCGCGCGTACCCGTCACGGACGGTGCCCATGGGTAACCGGGGCAAGCCGCGCGGGGTGCCGATCGACACCGTCACCCAGAACCTCCTGCCCACCGGCGCGCGGCGCGCCGGAGGGTCTGCCGGCCCCACCGGGCGCAGCCGCGCCGAGCGGCGCAGGCTCCAGCGCAAGGTCAAGCGCAAACGGAGGCGCTCCGCGGTCAAGGAGATACCCCTCCTGGCCGGCGTCGCCGTCCTCATAGCACTCGTCCTGAAGACGTTCCTCGTGCAGGCCTTCGTGATCCCGTCGGGCTCCATGGAGAACACGATCCAGGTCGGCGACCGAGTCCTCGTCGACAAGCTGACCCCGTGGTTCGGCTCCAAGCCGCAGCGCGGGGACGTCGTCGTCTTCAGGGACCCGGGCGACTGGCTGGCCGGGGAGAAGACGACCAAGACGAACGATCCCGTCGGTATCAAGCAGGCCAAGGAAGGGCTCACCTGGATCGGCCTGCTGCCCTCCGACAACGACAAGGACCTCATCAAGCGGGTGGTCGCCGTCGGTGGAGACACCGTCAAGTGCTGCGACACCCAAGGACGTGTCATCGTCAACGGGACTCCACTGAATGAGCCATACATTCACCCGGGGAACAAACCTTCGGACTTCGCGTTCTCGGTGACCGTTCCCCCCGGCCGGCTGTGGGTCATGGGCGACCACCGCGCCAACTCGGCGGATTCGCGCTACCACCGCACCGAGGCGTTCGGCGGTACTGTCTCCGAGAAATCCGTCGTCGGCCGCGCCGTGGTCATCGCCTGGCCCATCGGGCACTGGACACGTCTGAAGGACCCGGACACTTACGCGTCGGTGCCGGGCGGATCGGCCACCGCACTCGGTCCGTCGCATAGGGTGGCCTCTGCGGATCGATACGGATTGATCCCGCTCCCGAGCCCTGCGGAACTCCCGCTCGTTATGGGAGTGGCGGGCCTGCGTCGACTGGGGCGCCGGCGGCGATACGGAGTGAGGAGTGGACGTGGGGGATTTGGCGGTCGGCGCACGATCCGGACACGAAGGTCCCGAAGAGCGACCCGACGAGACGGCTGCCCCGGCCGTGGACCACGACGGCGGCTCGGGGGGTAGCTCCCCCGGCGGCGGTACACAGGGCGACGGTCAGAACCCCCAGCCGCAGAAGCAGCGTTCCTTCTGGAAGGAACTCCCGCTCCTCATCGGTATCGCGCTGGTCCTCGCGCTGCTGATCAAGACGTTCCTGGTGCAGGCGTTCTCGATCCCCTCGGACTCGATGCAGAACACCCTCCAGCAGGGCGACCGTGTGCTGGTGGACAAGCTGACCCCGTGGTTCGGCTCCGAGCCCTCGCGCGGCGAGGTGGTCGTCTTCCACGATCCGGACAACTGGCTGGCGGGCGAGCCCATCGCCACGCCGAACGCCCTGCAGACGGCCCTGAGCTGGATCGGCCTCATGCCGTCGGCGGAGGAGAAGGACCTCATCAAGCGGGTGGTCGGCGTCGCGGGCGACACCATCGAGTGCCGGGGCACCGGCCCGCTGATGGTCAACGGCAAGGCGCTGAACGAGCCCTACGTCTACCCCGGGAACACCCCGTGCAGCGTCGACGACCAGGGTGGTCAGTTCAAGGTCACGGTTCCGGCGGGCAAAATCTGGGTCATGGGTGACCACCGGCAGAACTCGCTGGACTCCCGTTACCACCAGCAGGACCGGTACCAGGGCTTCGTGCCCGTCGGGAACGTCGTCGGCCGCGCCATCGTGATCGCCTGGCCGCCCACCCGCTGGAACACGCTGCCGATCCCGGACACCTTCGACCAGGGCCTGAGCGTGACGGCTCCGGCAGCGCTCGGCCTGACCGGCGCGGCGCCGCTGGTGCTGTGGCGCAGGCGGCGTGTCGCCGCACGCCTTACCGCCGGAAACCCGAGGGTTACCGGTGGAGGTACCGACCGGTAGTGTGCCGTCCCAGATCGCCGATCTTCCGTGGGCCGTGCGCGGGCCACGGAAGCGAGTCTCCGACCTGGGGAGCACTGGGATGAGCAGGACTGGTCGTACGGAAGAGGGCCGCGGGCGCCTCGGCAGGACCCTGTCGGGACTGGCCGTGGCCCTCGGCTGTGTGCTCTTCCTGGGCGGGTTCGTGTGGGGAGCGTTCGTCTACCGCCCCTACACCGTGCCGACCGACTCCATGACTCCCACCATCAAGGCAGGCGACCGGGTCCTGGCCCAGCGCGTCGACAGCGCCGACATCACACGGGGCGACGTCGTCGTCTTCAAGCAGAAGAGCTGGGGCAACATGCCCATCGTCAAGCGGGTCGTGGCGGTCGGCGGCGACACCATCGCCTGCTGCACCGAGGGCAGACTGACCGTCAACGGCAAGCGGATCCAGGAGTCGTACCTCGGCAAGGGCCGGCCCGCCGAGCTGAAGACGATCCCGACCATCACCGTCCCCAAGGGGCGGCTGTTCCTCCTCGGCGACGAGCGCAGCGGTTCCCTGGACTCCACGGCGCACCTCACGGAGGCCTTCAGCGGCACGGTGCCCCGCAGTGCGGTGGACGCCCGTGTGGACTCGGTGGTGTGGCCGATGAACGGCATGCTGGAGCGCCCGAGAGAGAGAGAGAGAGAGAGAGAGAGAGAGAGAGAGAGAGAGAGAGAGAGAGAGAGAGAGAGAGAGAGAGAGAGAGAGAGAGAGAGAGAGAGAGAGAGAGAGAGAGAGAGAGAGAGAGAGAGAGAGAGAGAGAGAGAGAGAGAGAGAGAGAGAGAGAGAGAGAGAGAGAGAGAGAGAGAGAGAGAGAGAGAGAGAGAGAGAGAGAGAGAGAGAGAGAGAGAGAGAGAGAGAGAGAGAGAGAGAGAGAGAGAGAGAGAGAGAGAGAGAGAGAGAGAGAGAGAGAGAGAGAGAGAGAGAGAGAGAGAGAGAGAGAGAGAGAGAGAGAGAGAGAGAGAGAGAGAGAGAGAGAGAGAGAGAGAGAGAGAGAGAGAGAGAGAGAGAGAGAGAGAGAGAGAGAGAGAGAGAGAGAGAGAGAGAGAGAGAGAGAGAGAGAGAGAGAGAGAGAGAGAGAGAGAGAGAGAGAGAGAGAGAGAGAGAGAGAGAGAGAGAGAGAGAGAGAGAGAGAGAGAGAGAGAGAGAGAGAGAGAGAGAGAGAGAGAGAGAGAGAGAGAGAGAGAGAGAGAGAGAGAGAGAGAGAGAGAGAGAGAGAGAGAGAGAGAGAGAGAGAGAGAGAGAGAGAGAGAGAGAGAGAGAGAGAGAGAGAGAGAGAGAGAGAGAGAGAGAGAGAGAGAGAGAGAGAGAGAGAGAGAGAGAGAGAGAGAGAGAGAGAGAGAGAGAGAGAGAGAGAGAGAGAGAGAGAGAGAGAGAGAGAGAGAGAGAGAGAGAGAGAGAGAGAGAGAGAGAGAGAGAGAGAGAGAGAGAGAGAGAGAGAGAGAGAGAGAGAGAGAGAGAGAGAGAGAGAGAGAGAGAGAGAGAGAGAGAGAGAGAGAGAGAGAGAGAGAGAGAGAGAGAGAGAGAGAGAGAGAGAGAGAGAGAGAGAGAGAGAGAGAGAGAGAGAGAGAGAGAGAGAGAGAGAGAGAGAGAGAGAGAGAGAGAGAGAGAGAGAGAGAGAGAGAGAGAGAGAGAGAGAGAGAGAGAGAGAGAGAGAGAGAGAGAGAGAGAGAAAAAAAAAAAAAAAAAAAAAAAAAAAAAAAAAAAAAAAAAAAAAAAAAAAAAAAAAAAAAAAAAAAAAAAAAAAAAAAAAAAAAAAAAAAAAAAAAAAAAAAAAAAAAAAAAAAAAAAAAAAAAAAAAAAAAAAAAAAAAAAAAAAAAAAAAAAAAAAAAAAAAAAAAAAAAAAAAAAAAAAAAAAAAAAAAAAAAAAAAAAAAAAAAAAAAAAAAAAAAAAAAAAAAAAAAAAAAAAAAAAAAAAAAAAAAAAAAAAAAAAAAAAAAAAAAAAAAAAAAAAAAAAAAAAAAAAAAAAAAAAAAAAAAAAGAGAGAGAGAGAGAGAGAGAGAGAGAGAGAGAGAGAGAGAGAGAGAGAGAGAGAGAGAGAGAGAGAGAGAGAGAGAGAGAGAGAGAGAGAGAGAGAGAGAGAGAGAGAGAGAGAGAGAGAGAGAGAGAGAGAGAGAGAGAGAGAGAGAGAGAGAGAGAGAGAGAGAGAGAGAGAGAGAGAGAGAGAGAGAGAGAGAGAGAGAGAGAGAGAGAGAGAGAGAGAGAGAGAGAGAGAGAGAGAGAGAGAGAGAGAGAGAGAGAGAGAGAGAGAGAGAGAGAGAGAGAGAGAGAGAGAGAGAGAGAGAGAGAGAGAGAGAGAGAGAGAGAGAGAGAGAGAGAGAGAGAGAGAGAGAGAGAGAGAGAGAGAGAGAGAGAGAGAGAGAGAGAGAGAGAGAGAGAGAGAGAGAGAGAGAGAGAGAGAGAGAGAGAGAGAGAGAGAGAGAGAGAGAGAGAGAGAGAGAGACGGGCTTCGAGGCGCTCGGCCCGATCTCCTCGCCCGGACCCCTGCGGCTGATCTTCGGCGTGATCGTGGCCGGCGCGGTGCTGGTCATGGCGGGCGCGGCGTTCGGGGCGATCGCCGACCGCGCGGGCCGCAGGCGCAGCGCCCCGCGGACGGAGCTGGCCGGTGTCCGCTGAGCCGACACCGCTCTCCGGTCCTCCGGCCGCCGAGCCGGGCGCGCACGACGGGTACGCGGGGGGACTGCGCAAGGTGGCCAGAGTGGTGCTCCTCGACGCGCAGGACCGCATTCTGCTGCTCCATGGGCACGAGCCGGACGATCCCTCGGACGACTGGTGGTTCACCCCCGGTGGCGGTGTGGAGGGCGACGAGACACGTGAGCAGGCCGCCCTGCGTGAGCTGGCGGAGGAGACCGGCATCACCGATGTCGAGCTCGGACCGGTGCTGTGGAAGCGCAGGTGCTCGTTCCCGTTCGCAGGCCGCCGCTGGGATCAGGACGAGTGGTACTACCTCGCCCGCACGACCGGGACGGGCCGGGCCACGGCCGCGCTGGGCCTGACGGAGCTGGAAAAACGCAGTGTCGCCGGAGCACGGTGGTGGTCGTGCGGAGAACTGGCCGAGGCGCATGAGACGGTGTATCCGAAGAGACTCGCCGAGCTGCTCCGCATGCTGCTCGACGAAGGTCCCCCGGCCGGCCCCGCAATCCTCGACACAGAAATCGTCTAGAGGCGCACGGGACTGGCGCACAATGGTGGGATCGCACGGCTGAAGGGGAACATGCCATGAGCGCCGAGGACCTCGAGAAGTACGAGACCGAGATGGAGCTGAAGCTCTACCGGGAGTACCGCGATGTCGTCGGTCTGTTCAAATACGTGATCGAGACCGAACGGCGCTTCTACCTCACCAACGACTACGAGATGCAGGTGCACTCGGTGCAGGGCGAGGTGTTCTTCGAGGTGTCCATGGCGGATGCCTGGGTCTGGGACATGTACCGGCCTGCCCGCTTCGTGAAGCAGGTGCGCGTGCTCACGTTCAAGGACGTGAATATCGAGGAGCTGAACAAGAGCGACCTGGAGCTCCCGAGCGGCTGACGGCCGACGCCGTCCCCGGGAGGGTGACGAAGTTGTCCACAGCCTCCGGGTTGTCCACCAAGATCCACTCTGCGGAGGCGGATGCGTGACGGTTGGCACCGGAGGTGGTGCCGACATGAACGCACGAGGTGCACTCGGCAGGTACGGCGAGGATGTGGCGGCCCGACGGCTGACGGCCGCGGGGATGACGGTCCTGGAGCGCAACTGGCGCTGCGGCAGGAGCGGCGAGATCGACATCGTGGCCAGGGACGGCGACGCCCTGGTCGTGTGCGAGGTCAAGACACGCCGGGGCGGCCGCTTCGAGCACCCGATGGCCGCCGTCACCCCCGCGAAGGCCCACCGGCTGCGCGGTCTCGCCGAGCGCTGGGTCCAGGCACACGGAGGGGCGCCCCCGGGAGGGGTGCGCATCGACCTCGTCGGCGTCGTCCTGCCCGGGCGCGGTGCCCCCGTGGTGGAACACGTCCGGGGGGTGGCGTGATGGGGTTCGCACGCACCTGCTCCGTGGCACTGGTCGGTGTCGAAGGCGTGGTGGTCGAGGTCCAGGCCGACCTCGAACCGGGCGTGGCCGCGTTCACCCTCGTGGGCCTGCCGGACAAGAGCCTCACGGAGAGCCGGGACCGCGTACGGGCGGCCGTGGTGAACTCGGGCGCCGACTGGCCGCAGAAGAAGCTCACCGTCGGCCTCAGCCCCGCGTCCGTGCCGAAGGGCGGCAGCGGTTTCGACCTCGCCGTGGCCTGCGCGGTGCTCGGAGCGGCCGAGCGGATCGATCCCCGGGTGCTCGCCGACATCGTGATGATCGGCGAGCTGGGCCTGGACGGGCGGGTCCGGCCCGTGCGGGGCATTCTCCCGGCGGTACTGGCCGCGGTGGACGCGGGATACGAACAGGTGGTCGTGCCGGAGTGCGCCGCCGCGGAGGCCTCGCTCGTCCCCGGCGTGTCCGTGCTCGGCGTCCGCAGTCTGCGCCAGCTGATCGCCCTGCTCGCCGACGAGCCCGTACCCGAGGAGGAGCCGGACGAGCGCGGCCGCCCCGATCCGCTCCTCGCGGGCCTGCGGGTGCCGGGCAGCGGGTCCGCCACGGGGATGCACAGCCTCGGCGCAGCGCAGCACGACCAGGGCCACGATCTCTCCGACGTCGTCGGCCAGACCTCGGCCCGCACGGCGCTGGAGGTCGCCGCGGCCGGCGGGCACCACCTGTTCCTGGAAGGACCACCGGGCGCCGGGAAGACGATGCTCGCCGAGCGGCTGCCCGCCCTGCTGCCGCGACTCAGCAGGCAGGAGTCCCTGGAGGTCACCGCCGTGCACTCGGTGGCCGGCCTGCTTCCCGCCGGCAAACCCCTGATCGACGTCGCCCCCTACTGCGCCCCGCACCACTCGGCCACCATGCAGGCACTGGTGGGCGGAGGCCCCGGCACCGCCCGCCCCGGGGCCGTGTCCCTGTCCCACCGCGGGGTGCTCTTTCTGGACGAAGCGCCGGAATTCACCGGCCAGGCCCTGGACGCCCTGCGCCAGCCCCTGGAGTCCGGGCACGTGGTGATCGCCCGCAGCGCGGGGGTCGTGCGCTTCCCGGCGAGATTCCTCATGGTGCTCGCGGCCAACCCCTGCCCGTGCGGCCGCTTCTCCCAGCGCGACACCCTGTGCGAGTGCCCGCCCTCGGCCGTCCGCCGTTACCAGGCCCGGCTCTCCGGCCCACTGCTGGACCGGGTGGACCTGCGCGTCGAGGTCGACCCGGTCACCCGTGCCGAGCTCACCGAGCGCGACACACGGGGCGAGTCCACCGCGACGGTCGCCGGCCGGGTCCAGGAGGCCAGACACAGGGCGGCGCTGCGACTGGCCGGCACCCCCTGGGGGACGAACAGCGAAGTGCCGGGACGGGAGCTGCGCAGCCGCTGGCATGCGGCGAGCGGCGCCATGGACGAGGCGGAGCGGAGTCTGGAGCGCGGTGTGCTCACGGCCCGGGGGCTCGACCGTGTGCTGCGGGTGGCCTGGACCGTCGCGGACCTCGCGGGACACGACCGCCCCGACGTGACGGACGTGGCGCTCGCCCTGCAACTGCGCACCGGAGTGCCCCGGGGTGTGCCGATGGCCATCGGGGCCCCGGCATGAGCGGGGACGGCGCCGCGCACGGGAGCGACCTCCCGGACGGTGAGCGACTCGCCCGGGCCCTGCTGACCCGGGTCGTCGAACCGGGCGACGAGGTGGCGGGCCGCTGGCTGCGGGAGTGGGGTCCGGAGGAACTGGTCCGGCGGCTGCGCGAGGGCGGGAGACCGCTCCCCGGAGCCACGGGGAAGCGGTGGGCCGGGATGCGGGCGCGGGCCTCCCGGGCCGAGCTCCGGCGCGACTGGACCTCGGCCAGGGAGGCGGGGGTGCGGTTCGTGTGCCCGGGAGCGGCCGAGTGGCCCGCTCAGCTCGACGATCTGGGGGACGCGCGGCCCGTCGGCCTCTGGGTACGCGGTTCACCCAATCTGCGGATGTGGGCCCTCAAGTCCGTCGCGGTCGTGGGCGCCCGCGCCTGTACCGAGTACGGGGCGCATGCGGCGGCCGCCCTCGGGGCGGGACTCGCGGAGCGCGGCTGGGTGGTCGTCTCGGGTGGGGCGTACGGCGTGGACGGGGCCGCCCACCGGGGGAGCCTGGCGGCGGGCGGGGCCACCGTGGCCGTGCTGGCCTGCGGAGTGGACCGGGCCTACCCCCGCGGGCACACCGAGCTCATCACCAGGATCGCGCAGCAGGGACTGGTCGTGGGCGAGCTGCCGCCCGGTGATCATCCGACGCCCAGCAGGTTTCTGCTGAGGAACCGGGTGATCGCGGCCCTCACCCGGGGCACCGTGGTCGTCGAGGCGGCGTACCGCAGCGGCGCCCTGGTCACCGCCCGGGCGGCGCAGCGGCTCGGCAGGTTCACCATGGGTGTGCCCGGTCCGGTCACCAGCGGGCTCTCGGCGGGCGTCCACGAACTGCTGCGGGGGGAGGCGGTGCTCGTCTCGGACGCCGCGGACGTCGTGGAGCTGGTGGGCGGCATCGGTGAACTCGCCCCGGACCGGCGCGGCCCCGTACTGCCCCGTGACCTGCTCGAACCGGCCGCCCAGCGGGTGCTGGCCGCGCTGCCGGGCGGCACCGCGGCGACGGTGCCCGATATCGCGAGCGGCGCACAGACGACCGAGGAGGACGCGGTCGCGAGGCTGTACGAACTCCGATCACTTGGTTTTGTCGAACGACACGACGACGGCTGGAAGTTGACACGCCAGGCCGTGACCGCGGCCCGGCAAGATCGCCGCCAGTGTTGACCGACCGTGTTCGGCCGTCCGGGCGATCCCCCGACAGCCTTGGTTATTACCGTAGTTGACCCTTTCCGGCGATCACACAGGGCGACGACCGGGTCTCCGTGACGGGGCCCGCCGAGCCTGTTCGCGCACGGGTGATCCCTTCCCCTTCGCACACTGCGACACCGCAGTCACGCTACGCTCACGAGGATTCCGACTCAGACAGGCAACTCGACATCAGACCGACAGCTCGCCCAGGCAGCACCGGTTCACAGCAGAACGGCACAAGGCGACGAATGCCCCAGCACACCTCCGGGTCCGACCGGGCGGCGATTCCCCCAGCCGCCCGTGACGGCGGCAGCGTGCGCCCGCCCGCTCCCTCGACACTCGACGAATTGTGGCGGTCGTACAAGGAGACGGGGGACGAGCGGTTACGGGAGCAGCTGATCCTGCACTACTCGCCGCTGGTGAAGTACGTGGCCGGGCGGGTGAGCGTAGGGCTGCCGGCCAATGTGGAGCAGGCGGACTTCGTGTCGTCGGGGGTCTTCGGGCTGATCGACGCGATCGAGAAGTTCGACATCGACCGGGAGATCAAGTTCGAGACGTACGCGATCACGCGGATCCGGGGCGCGATGATCGACGAGCTGCGGGCGCTGGACTGGATCCCGCGGTCGGTCCGGCAGAAGGCGCGCAGCGTGGAGCGGGCGTACGCGACCCTGGAGGCCCGGTTGCGGCGGACGCCGTCCGAGGCCGAGGTGGCCGAGGAGATGGGGATCGGAGTCGAGGATCTCCATGCCGTCTTCAGCCAGTTGTCGCTGGCGAACGTGGTGGCGCTGGAGGAGCTCCTCCATGTGGGGGGTGAGGGGGGCGATCGGCTGAGCCTGATGGACACCCTCGAGGACACCGCCGCGGACAACCCGGTGGAGGTCGCCGAGGACCGTGAGCTGCGACGGTTCCTGGCCCGGGCGATCAACACGCTGCCCGAACGGGAGAAGACCGTCGTCACCCTGTACTACTACGAAGGGCTCACCCTCGCCGAGATCGGCAATGTGCTGGGAGTGACCGAGAGCCGGGTGAGCCAGATCCACACGAAGTCCGTGCTGCAGCTGAGAGCCAAGCTGGCCGGCTTCGGGCGCTGAACCGGGCGGCGCGGTGCGCGCTCTGTGGACAGGGAGAGCGGCGCGGTGGGCGCGCCCTGCGGAGACGATCCGTGCAGGTCCTCGCGGCGGACGGGACACGTGTCCGCGGCATGTGGTGGGAGCGCCTCCCGTCCGGGGCGGACGGTCCGTACAGTGGTTGACGTGCCAAGGATTCGAGCGGCCTCCGTGGCCGAGCACCGATCGATGCAGCGAGCCGCCCTGCTGGACGCGGCACGGTCCCTTCTGTCCGAGGGCGGTACGGAGGCGCTGACCTTCCCGGCTCTCGCCGAACGGACGGGTCTGGCGCGGTCCTCCGTGTACGAGTACTTCCGCTCCCGCGCGGCCGTCGTCGAGGAGCTGTGCGCGGTCGACTTCCCCGTATGGGCGGCGGAGGTCGAGGCGGCCATGGCGGTGGCGGACGGGCCCGAGGCCAAGATCGAGGCGTACGTACGGCGGCAACTGGCGCTGGTGGGGGACCGTCGGCACCGGGCCG
Organism: Streptomyces sp. HUAS TT11; assembly: GCF_051553595.1. Lineage (NCBI taxonomy): Bacteria > Bacillati > Actinomycetota > Actinomycetes > Kitasatosporales > Streptomycetaceae > Streptomyces > Streptomyces sp. HUAS TT11. The sequence continues at coordinate 2,924,466 of NZ_CP196184.1, read as the reverse complement.
TGGTGGCCATCTCCGCGAGCGAGCTCGACGCCGGGGCGCGCGAGAGGATCCGGGCGGCGCACGGCGGACTCGTGGCGATGATCGTCGATGCGCTGGCCGGTACGGGACACCGTGAGCCCCGCCTGGCGGCGATGCTGCTCCAGGGTGTGGTCGACGCGGCCGTCCGGCGTATCGAGCTGGGTGCCGCGGAGGATCCGGAGGCCATCACCGAAGCGGCGGTCGCGATGGTCCTGCGGGGTGTCAGGGGCTGAGCGCATCCCGGGGTGCGGCACCGGCGGACAGCGCCTCAAGGCCGTCTCCGGGGCAACGGCACCTCGTTCAGCGGCAACAATCGCGAGGGCCCGGCCCGCAGCAGCCACGGCGGCAGCAGGGCCAGCGGATCCAGATACGCCTCCCCTCTGCGCAACCCCCAGTGCAGGCAGGCGCGCGGGCAATGGGCGGCCGGCGGTTCCAGCACGCCCAGCTCTCCGCCGGCCACCACCTCGTCGCCCTCGCCGACCGACGCGCGAACGGGCTCGTACGTCGTACGCAGCGGAGGATCGCCCGTGTCCGCCAGATCGACCGAGACCACGCCTCGTCCCGCCACCCGCCCCGCGAACACGACCCGGCCCGCGGCCACCGCCCGCACGGGATCGCCGGGCTGCGCCGCCAGGTCCACGCCCCGGTGACCGGGACCGTACGGACCCGGCGGCGGGTCCCAGCCCCGGAGGATCGCGGGGCGCTGCCCCACCGGCCACCCCCGGGCGACGGCGGGCACGGGATCGCCGGCGGCCGGCGGGGGCGACGTGGCCGGACGCCGCCAAGCCGACGTACCCGCCCAGGCCACCGGGGTCAGTACGCACAGCGTCATCACCAGCAGTACCGCGGACCACGTCCGTGCGCATCGTTTCGCTCGCATGGGAGAAACGGTCCCGGATCACGGGTGATCTTGGCCGGATCTGTGGACAACTGCCGGGTTGTGGACAGCGGCGTCATCCGCCGCTCCGCATGTCCCGTACACTTCTTATGGCGACCCGGGCCACCGGGTCGACTTCGCACGCCCCGACACCGGGCCCTTACGCAGCCGGTGTCAGCGCCCCTCGGTCCCCAGTGGCACGGCGCATCGCGGGCGTCAGGCGCGGGTGTCATCCGGCACCCGCGGCACAACCGAGAAAACTCAAGGAGAACGGCCATGGCCGTCGTCACGATGCGGGAGCTGCTGGAGAGCGGCGTCCACTTCGGTCACCAGACCCGTCGCTGGAACCCGAAGATGAAGCGCTTCATCTTCACCGAGCGCAACGGCATCTACATCATCGACCTGCTCCAGTCGCTGTCGTACATCGACCGCGCCTACGAGTTCGTCAAGGAGACCGTCGCCCACGGCGGCACGGTCATGTTCGTCGGTACGAAGAAGCAGGCGCAGGAGGCCATCGCCGAGCAGGCCACCCGCGTCGGCATGCCCTACGTCAACCAGCGCTGGCTGGGCGGCATGCTCACCAACTTCTCGACCGTCTACAAGCGTCTGCAGCGCCTCAAGGAGCTCGAGCAGATCGACTTCGAGGACGTCGCGGCCTCCGGTCTGACCAAGAAGGAGCTCCTGGTCCTCTCCCGCGAGAAGGCCAAGCTGGAGAAGACCCTCGGTGGTATCCGCGAGATGCAGAAGGTGCCCAGCGCCGTCTGGATCGTGGACACCAAGAAGGAGCACATCGCGGTCGGCGAGGCCCGCAAGCTCAACATCCCGGTCGTCGCCATCCTCGACACCAACTGCGACCCCGACGAGGTCGACTACAAGATCCCGGGCAACGACGACGCCATCCGCTCCGTCACCCTGCTCACCCGTGTGATCGCCGACGCCGTCGCCGAGGGCCTCATCGCCCGTTCCGGTGTCGCCACCGAGGGCAAGGGCGAGAAGGCCGCGGGCGAGCCGCTCGCCGAGTGGGAGCGCGACCTGCTCGAGGGTGAGAAGAAGGCCGAGGAGGCCCCCGCCGCCGAGGCTGCGGCTCCCGAGGCCGCCGCCGAGACGCCGGCCGCCGAGGCTGCGGCCGAGACGCCGGCTCCCGAGGCTGCGGCCGAGACGCCGGCCGCCGAGGCTGCCGCCGAGACCCCGGCCGCCGAGGGCGAGCAGGCCTGACCTCAGGCCGTTCGGCTGAAGTGAGGGCGGGTGGCGCCGACCGCGCCACCCGCCGTTCACCCGCAGCCCGTAGATCTTCGTAGCCCGTAGATCCTTGGCGGACGCCCGCCCAAGCCGCAGCGGCCGCCGACTTCGAGACTTCGAACTCCGAGAAGAGATTCACAGATCATGGCGAACTACACCGCCGCCGACGTCAAGAAGCTCCGTGAGCTCACCGGCGCCGGCATGATGGACTGCAAGAAGGCGCTGGACGAGGCCGAGGGCAACGTCGAGAAGGCCGTCGAGGCGCTGCGCATCAAGGGCCAGAAGGGCGTCGCCAAGCGCGAGGGCCGCTCCGCCGAGAACGGCGCCGTGGTCTCCATCATCGCCGACGACAACTCCTCCGGTGTCCTCGTCGAGCTGAAGTGCGAGACCGACTTCGTCGCCAAGGGTGACAAGTTCCAGGCCGTCGCCACGGCGATCGCCGAGCACGTCGCCAAGAGCTCCCCGGCCGACCTCGAGGCCCTGCTCGCCTCCGAGATCGAGGCCGGCAAGACCGTCCAGGCGTTCGTCGACGAGGCCAACGCCAACCTCGGCGAGAAGATCGTCCTGGACCGCTTCGCGCAGTTCGCCGACGGCTTCGTGACGGCGTACATGCACCGCACCATGCCCGACCTGCCCCCGCAGATCGGTGTCCTTGTCGAGCTCGACAAGCCGAACGCCGAGATCGCCAAGGGCGTCGCCCAGCACATCGCCGCCTTCGCGCCGAAGTACCTCTCCAAGGAGGAGATCCCGGCCGAGGTCGTCGAGTCCGAGCGCCGTATCGCCGAGGAGACGACCCGCGCCGAGGGCAAGCCCGAGGCCGCGATCGCCAAGATCGTCGAGGGTCGTCTGAACGGCTTCTTCAAGGACGCCACCCTGCTCGGCCAGCCGTACGCGCTGGACAACAAGAAGTCCGTCCAGAAGGTTCTGGACGAGGCGGGTGTCACCCTGAAGCGCTTCACGCGCATCAAGGTCGGCATCTGAGTCCGTACCGCGATCGACGGGCGACCCCGATAGGGTCGTAAGCAGTCGTCCGTGCAGTTCGCGTATGCCGTCCCGCACGCACGCGTGACGGACGACAGCAGATCTGACGAGGAGGCCATTGCCGCGCATGGGATGCGAACCACACCCCACCGGCAATGGCCTTCTTCGTATGTGCACCACGAGGAGATCTTCATGACCACCAAGGCCGAGAAGAGCGACGACGGCAAAGTACGCGGCCGTTTTCTGCTGAAGCTGTCCGGGGAGGCGTTCTCCGGCGGGACCGGACTCGGCGTCGACCCCGACGTGGTGCACGCCATCGCCCGTGAGATCGCGGCCGTGGTGCGCGACGGTTCGCAGATCGCCGTCGTCATCGGCGGCGGCAACTTCTTCCGCGGGGCCGAGCTTCAGCAGCGCGGCATGGACCGTGCCCGTTCCGACTACATGGGCATGCTCGGCACGGTCATGAACTGCCTGGCCCTCCAGGACTTCCTGGAGAAGGAGGGCATCGACTCGCGGGTGCAGACCGCCATCACCATGGGCCAGGTCGCCGAGCCGTACATTCCGCTGCGTGCCGTGCGCCACCTGGAGAAGGGCCGCGTGGTCATCTTCGGCGCCGGTATGGGCATGCCGTACTTCTCGACCGACACGACCGCCGCCCAGCGTGCCCTGGAGATCGACGCCGAGGCGTTGCTCATGGGCAAGAACGGGGTGGACGGGGTCTACGACTCCGACCCGAAGACCAACCCCGAGGCCGTCAAGTTCGACTCGCTCAGCTACGGCGAGGTCATCACCCGGGACCTCAAGGTCGCCGACATGACCGCGATCACGCTGTGCCGGGACAACAAGCTGCCCATCCTGGTCTTCGAGCTCCGGGCGGAGGGCAATATCGCACGGGCCGTCAAGGGTGAGAAGATCGGCACACTCGTGGGTGAGCAAGACAGCCGGAACTGACCGGCGGGCAGACCTGTTCGGGGCGAACCCCGTCCGGACGACGGACCCTGACCGGGGGATGGACAATGGTCTACCGGTCCGGAACCGTGCAGGAAGAAGACGCGACGCAACCGGCCGCCGCCCACGGATGCCGGGCCTACTCAAGACACGCAGGAGCAAGTGGTGATCGAAGAGACCCTCCTCGAGGCCGAGGAGAAGATGGAGAAGGCCGTCGTGGTCGCCAAGGAGGACTTCGCCGCGATCCGCACCGGTCGTGCGCACCCGGCGATGTTCAACAAGATCGTGGCCGACTACTACGGCGCACCGACGCCGATCAACCAGCTGGCCTCGTTCTCCGTGCCGGAGCCGCGCATGGCCGTTGTGACGCCCTTCGACAAGAGTGCGCTGCGCAACATCGAGCAGGCGATCCGCGACTCCGACCTGGGCGTCAACCCGAGCAATGACGGCAATATCATCCGTGTGGTGTTCCCCGAGCTCACCGAGGAGCGCCGCCGCGAGTACATCAAGGTCGCCAAGGGCAAGGGCGAGGACGCCAAGGTCGCGATCCGCTCCGTGCGTCGCAAGGCCAAGGACGCCATCGACAAGCTCGTCAAGGACGGCGAGGTCGGCGAGGACGAGGGCCGCCGTGCGGAGAAGGAGCTCGACGACACCACCGCGAAGTACGTCGCGCAGGTGGACGAGCTGCTCAAGCACAAGGAAGCGGAGCTTCTCGAGGTCTGATGAACGACTCTTCCTGGGGGGCGCCGCCACAGACCGGGTACTGGGGACCCGCCGACCAGGGGCCGGCTCACGGTCCCGGCCCGGCGGGTTCCGCGTACGATGCGCATGACGCCCAGCAGACTCGCCCCATGCCCATCGTGCCCGAGGTACCCGCACCCGCCGGTGACCAGGATGACGGCCGGGGGGCCGCTCGGGTGAGCGGCCCCTTGTTCCGAGACGAGACGCTGCAGGCGCCGTCCCACTGGGCGGTACCTGAGAATCCGGAGCCCATGCCCGACGCCCCACAGCCGGCGCCCGCGCCGCAGAAGAAGAGCGCGGGCCGCGACCTGGGTGCGGCCATAGGGGTCGGCGTCGGGCTCGGCATCGTGATCGTGGCGTCACTGTTCATCGTCAAGGCTGTTTTCGTCGGCGTCGTGGCGGTCGCCGTGGTGGTTGGCCTGTGGGAGTTGACGAAGCGGCTCGAGGAGCGCAAGGGCATCAAGGCGCCCCTCGTACCGCTTGCGGTCGGCGGTGCGGCGATGGTCGTCGCCGGCTATGTGCGCGGTGCCGAGGGCGCCTGGGTGGCGATGGCGCTGACGGCGCTCGCGATCCTCGTCTGGCGCATGACGGAGCCACCGGACGGCTATCTCAAGGACGTCACGGCGGGCCTCTTCGCCGCCTTCTACGTGCCCTTCCTGGCCACGTTCGTGTCCTTGATGCTGACGGCGGACGACGGCCCGCGGCGCGTTTTGACCTTCCTCGTGCTGACGGTCGTCAGCGACACCGGCGCCTACGCGATCGGCTGGCGCTTCGGCAAGCACAAGCTCGCGCCGCGCATCAGCCCCGGCAAGACCCGCGAGGGACTCATCGGTGCGGTCACCTTCGCGATAGTGGCGGGCGCGCTGTGCATGCAGTTCCTGATCGACGGCGGCTCCTGGTGGCAGGGCCTGCTGCTCGGTCTCGCGGTCGCGGCCAGCGCCACACTCGGCGATCTGGGCGAGTCCATGATCAAGCGTGATCTCGGCATCAAGGACATGGGCACGCTGCTGCCGGGACACGGCGGCATCATGGACCGCCTCGACTCGCTCCTGCCGACGGCGCCCGTGGTGTGGCTGCTGCTCGTCCTCTTCGTCGGCAACGGCTGACGGATCGTTCCGCACGCCGCTGACCCACGCTGCACGGTCGAGAGGCCCGCCGTCCACGGGACGGCGGGCCTCTCACGTTCACCCGCGGTCGGTTCGGTCATTCCGGCCATACGTCCGGCCCGCCCCCGCGCCACTCGATCAGATCCGACGTCCGTGCGTCGACGTCCTCGAGTCCCGCCCGTCTCAGGAACTCCTCGACGTCCCGGGGCTCCTGGGCCAGACCGAGGTTCACCGCCTCCACCGTCACCCGGCGTCCGCCGTCCGGCGACGGCGGATGCACCACCACAGGTCGCTTTGGGGACATGCCCACAGGATCATCCGTCCCTTCCCTGACATGTATCCGGGCACCGTGTCACGGCAGCCGCGTGACCGTGGCCCCTTTCCTGGATCCGAGCGTGGATCCGAGCGCTGTGTCCGTCCGCGGCGCGCGCCCGCCGGAGCTCGCCGCCGCGGTGCGTCGAGCGCCGGATCGGGCGGGCCGCCGACGGACCGGCCGCGCTCGGTCACGGTCCGGCAGCCGCCCACCGGCCCCGCTCGATCGGCCGCTCCCACGGGTTCGACCGGGCCGGAAGCGCCGGCGCCTGCCGGATCACTGCACGAGGTGCGAAGTGCCGTGGGGTGGGGCGAGCCGGTGAGTATTCGCTCATGTATTCGATTCTAGCTCTCTGTCTCATCGGTACCACGGGCCCCCTGAGCGGGATCCGTCTCCCGGCCCGTCTGCCGGAGGGCGGCCGCTTCGACCTGCTCGGACGCCCGGGGCGTCAGGCGTGGTGACCGGCGTCGCCGGGCCGGGATGCCGAGCGGTGCCGACGGCCACGATGCCGACCAGGGCGGTGGTCAGGGCACGCCGACCACCGCCGACGGCTTGCTGGTCGGCGTAGCTGCCCGCCCGGTCCGGGGTGTGCCGGACTTGCGGGCGGCCGTCCGGCCGGTAGCGTCGACAGCAGGCGGGGGCCACCGCACGAAGGAGCAGGCGGATGGGCGTGAAGCGCTGGATCGAGGCCTGGCCCGTCTACCGGCAGCTCACCGGGACGGACCCGCTGGGCCGGGGCAAGGCCGCACAGTCTGCCCGCTCGGCCGGGCTCACCTCGCGTACGGAGAGCGCCGACCGGGTGGCCGGCTCGGTGTGCCCGTACTGCGCCGTGGGCTGCGCGCAGCGCGTCTTCGTCAAGGACGGGAAGGTCGTCCAGATCGAGGGCAACCCGGACAGCCCCATCTCCCGCGGCCGTCTGTGCCCGAAGGGCTCGGCAAGCAAGCAGCTGGTCACCGGTCCGCAGCGGGAGCAGCGCGTGCTCTACCGCCCGCCGTACGGCACCGCCTGGCAGGAACTGGACCTGGACGCGGCCATGGACATGGTGGTCGACCGGGTGCTCGACGCGCGGCGCAAGGGCTGGCAGGACGCCGACGCGGACGGCAGGCCGCTGCGCCGCACGATGGGTCTGGCCAGTCTCGGCGGGGCGACGCTGGACAACGAGGAGAACTACCTCATCAAGAAGTTGTTCACCGCCCTGGGCGCCCTGCAGATCGAGAACCAGGCCCGTATTTGACACTCCGCCACGGTTCCCGGTCTGGGAGCCTCGTTCGGACGTGGCGGTGCCACCGACTACCAGCAGGACCTGATCAACTCCGACTGCATCATCATCATGGGCTCCAACATGGCGGAGGCCCACCCGGTCGGGTTCCAGTGGGTCATGGAGGCCAAGGCACGCGGCGCCAAGGTCATCCACATCGACCCGCGGTTCACCCGGACGAGCGCGCACGCCGACCAGCACGTCACGCTGCGGGCCGGCACCGACATCGCGTTCCTCGGTGGAGTGATCAACCACATCCTCACGCACGACCTGGACTTCCGGGAGTACGTGCGGGCGTACACCAACGCGCCCTTCCTGCTGAGCGAGCGGTACCAGGACACCGAGGATCTGGACGGGCTGTTCAGCGGCTACGACCCGCAGACCGCGTCCTACGACGCGTCGAGCTGGTCCTATGCGAGCACCCCCATGGAGGAGCAGCCGGGCCATCACCTCAAGGAGGTGTCCGCCCCCTACCAGCACGGCGCAGGCGGGCCGTTCATAGAGGGGGCCGCGGGCGGCATCGAGTCCGACCCCGCGCTGGAGCACCCGCGCTGTGTGTTCCAGGTGCTCAAGCGGCACTTCTCCCGCTACACCCCCGAGATGGTGGAGCGGATCTGCGGTGTTCCGCAGGAGCTGTTCCTCGAGGTGTGCCGGGCCTGGACGGAGAACTCGGGCCGGGAGCGCACCACCGCACTGGTGTACAGCGTGGGCTGGACCCAGCACTCGGTGGGCGCCCAGTTCATCCGGGCCGGTTCGATCGTCCAGCTGCTGCTGGGCAACATCGGGCGCCCGGGCGGCGGGATCTTCGCGCTGCGCGGCCACGCCAGCATCCAGGGCTCCACGGACGTGCCCACGCTGTTCAATCTGCTGCCGGGTTACCTGCCGATGCCGGACACCACGCACGAGGACCTGGCGACCTATCTGGACGGGGTGCGCGGCCGGGGCCAGAAGGGGTTCTGGGGCGCCGCCGACGCCTACATGGTCTCGCTGCTCAAGGAGTACTGGGGCGACGCCGCGACGGCGGAGAACGACTACTGCTTCGACTACCTGCCCCGGATCAACGGCGACCACGGCACCTACCGCACCGTGATGGACATGGTCGACGGCGGCAAGGTCTTCGGCTACTTCCTCCTCGGACAGAATCCCGCCGTCGGCTCGGCACACGGCCGACTGCAACGCCTGGGCATGGCGAACCTCGACTGGCTGGTCGTGCGCGACCTCGCCATGATCGAGAGCGCCACGTTCTGGAAGGACGCTCCGGAGATCGAGACCGGGGAGATCGTCACCGAGAAGTGCCGCACCGAAGTCTTCTTCTTCCCCGCGGCCTCGCACGTGGAGAAGGCCGGCACCTTCACACAGACGCAGCGCATGCTCCAGTGGCGTGACCAGGCCGTCGAACCGTCCGGGGACCAGCGGTCGGAGCTGTGGTTCTTCCACCAGCTCGGGGTGCGGCTGAAGGAGCGGCTGGCCGGTTCGACCGACGAGCGCGACCGCCCCGTGCTGGACCTGGCCTGGGGCTACGAGACGGAGGGCGACGAGCCGTCCCCGTCGGACGTGCTGCGCCACATCAACGGCATCGACCTGCGCACCGGCCGGACGGTCGACGGCTATCTCGACCTCAAGGCCGACGGCACCACCGCCTGCGGCTGCTGGATCTACAGCGGCGTGTACGCGGGCGAGACCAACCAGTCCCGCCGGCGCACCTCCCGCTTCGAGACGGGCCCGTACGACGCCGAGTGGGGCTGGACATGGCCCCTCAACCGCCGTGTGCTGTACAACCGCGCCTCCGCCGACCCGCAGGGGCGGCCGTGGAGCGAGCGGAAGAAGCTGGTCTGGTGGGACGCGGAGGCCGGTGAGTGGACCGGCCACGACACCCCCGACTTCGAGAAGAACAAGCCGCCGGACTACAAGGCCCCGGACGGGGCGTCGGGCGTCGAGGCGCTCGACGGGGACGACGCGTTCATCATGATGCGCGACGGGAAGGGCTGGCTGTTCGCCCCTGCCGGGCTCGCCGACGGCCCGCTGCCCACGCACTACGAGCCGCACGAGTCGCCGGTGCGCAACCGGCTCTACGGACAGCAGGGCAACCCGGTGCGCAAGGTCTACGGGCGTCCCGACAACCCCTCCAACCCCGCCCCGCCCGAGGCGCACTTCGAGGTGTTCCCGTTCGTGTTCACCGCGGCGCGGCTGACCGAGCACCACACGGCGGGCGCGATGAGCCGGCAGCTGCCCTACCTGGCGGAACTCCAGCCGGAGTTGTTCGTGGAGGTCTCGCCGGAGCTGGCGGTCGAGCGCGGACTGCGGCATCTGGACTGGGCCCATGTGATCACCAGCAGGACCGCGGTCGACGCGCGCGTCGTGGTCACGGACCGGATGGCGCCACTGCGCGTCGACGGCAGAGTGGTGCACCAGGTGTGGATGCCCTACCACTGGGGCCAGACCGGGCTCACCAAGGGCGACGTGGTCAACGACCTGATCGGCGTGGTGGCCGACCCGAACGTCTTCATCCAGGAGAGCAAGGTGCTGACCTGCGACGTGCGTCCCGGGCGGCGCCCGCGGGGACCGGCCCTGCTCGAGTACGTCGCGGACTACCGGCGCCGGGCGGGCATCACGACGGAGACCGGCACCCGCATAGCGACGGCCGGCGGCCACGTCGAGCGTGCGCACATCGAACCGGACCGGCCCGAGGAGCCGTCATGACAGCCGAGAACAGCTTCTACGGGCCGCTCGCGGATCCCGCCGGGGACGCCGGCCACCGCGAGCATCCGCCCCGGATGGGCTTCTTCACCGACACCTCCGTGTGCATCGGCTGCAAGGCGTGCGAGGTGGCCTGCAAGGAGTGGAACGGCATCCCCGAGGACGGCATCGACCTGCTGGGCATGTCCTTCGACAACACCGGCATGCTGGGCGCGAGTTCCTGGCGGCACGTCGCCTTCATCGAGCAGGAGCGCCCGCTCGGCCGGCAGGACGCGGGTCTCGCCGACCTGCCCGTCGGGCCGTCCAGCACCGAGGAGGCGGAGGAGGTGGTCGCGGACGCGCTGGAGGTCGCGAGACGAGGCGGCGGCGACCTCGGCACGGCACCGGTGGAACTCGGCTTCCCCTCCTTCGATCTCCCCGGTGCGGGCACGGGCACGGAGACCCGTACCCAGTTCCGCTGGCTGATGTCCTCCGACGTGTGCAAGCACTGCACGCACGCCGGATGCCTGGACGTGTGTCCCACCGGCGCCCTGTTCCGCACCGAGTTCGGCACGGTCGTGGTGCAGCCCGACATCTGCAACGGCTGCGGCTACTGCGTGTCGGGCTGCCCCTACGGCGTCATCGACCGGCGCCCCGACGACGGCCGGGCCTGGAAGTGCACCATGTGCTACGACCGGTTGCGCGACGGGCTGGAACCGGCCTGCGCCAAGGCCTGCCCGACCGACTCCATCCAGTTCGGCCCGCTGGACGAGCTGCGCCGGAGTGCGGACCGGCGCCTTTCGGCCCTGCACGAGGCCGGGGTGGCCGAGGCCCAGCTCTACGGCCGCGACCCCGAGGACGGCGTGGGCGGCGACGGCGCGTTCTTCCTGCTGCTCGACGACCCGGAGGTGTACGGGCTGCCGCCGGACCCCGTCGTGCCGACCCGCGACCTGATGTCGATGTGGAAGCACGCGGGTGCGGCGGCGGCGGCGCTGCTGGCCGTCTCGGCGGCGGTCTTCGTGCGCGGGGGACGACGGTGAGCCGCGACGGGGCCGTGCGGCAGGGCCGCGGCGGCCGGGACGACGACGGGAGCCGCGAGCGGTCCATGGTGCCGAGGGCGACGTTCCGCTCCTACTACGGGCGTCCGGTCCTCAAGCCGCCGGTGTGGGAGTGGAAGATCCCCGCGTACCTCTTCACCGGCGGGCTGTCGGCCGGAGCCGCGCTGCTGGCGGCCGGCGCGGACCTGACGAGCCGTCCCGAACTGCGCAGGACCGCACGGGTCGGCGGTTTCGCCGCCCTGCTCGCGAGCATGTACCTGCTGGTCGCGGACCTCGGCAGGCCCGAGCGCTTCCACCACATGCTGCGGGTCGCCAAGCCGAGTTCGCCGATGTCCGTCGGCACGTGGATCCTCGTCGCGTACGGGCCCGGCAGCGCACTGGCGGCCACCGCCGAGGTGCTGCCCGCCGCCGTGCGCGGCACGCTGCCCGGGCGGCTGCTGCGACGGGCCGCGCGCCCCGCGGGCCTGTCCGCGGCCGTCTTCGCCCCCGGGGTCGCCTCGTACACGGCGGTCCTGCTGTCGCAGACGGCCGTGCCCGCGTGGCACGACGCCCGTCGCGAACTGCCGTTCGTCTTCACCGGCTCCGCGGCCGCCAGTGCCGCCGGTCTCGGCATGCTGACGGCACCGGTGGCCGAAGCCGGGCCGGCGCGGCGGCTCGGTGTCGTCGGCGCGGCGGCCGAGATCGTCGCGTCGCGGCTCATCGACCGGCGGCCGGGCCTGGTGACGGAGGCGTACACCACCGGCCACCCGCACCGCCTGCGCAAGGCCTCCGAGTACCTCACCCTGGGCGGCGCGGTCACCGCGCTGACCCTCGCCCGCCGCAGCCGCGTCGCCGCCGCCGTGGGCGGGCTGGCCCTGATGGCGGGCAGCGTCCTGCAGCGCTTCGGCACGTTCGAGGCGGGGGTGACCTCCACGAAGGACCCGTCGTACGTGGTGGAACCGCAACGCCGTCGTCTCCAGGCCCGCCAGGAGGGCCGGGACGAGGAGTGACGCGGGTGCGGTGCCGGTGCGGGTGCCCGCGCCCCGCGTATTCGACCGCCTGCTCTGTCGGGCATGCGGGCGGGGCGAGGCACGGGCACGGCCCGCGGCCCGCCACCTCCGGAAGGACCGGCGGCGCCGCCTCCACGTCTGTTACGAGGGCCGAGAGGGGAGTGACGCGGGCGTGGGCGCACCCGCGCCGCGCGTTCGACCGGCCGTCCCGTCGGCATGGCAGGCGGAGTCCGGGGCGAGGCACGGGCACGGACCGTCGCCGGAGAGGTCCGGAAGGGAGCGAGCGCCGGTCCGCCACGAAGGCCACGGCGAGGAGCGACGCGGACGGCGGTGCCCGTGCGCTCGACCCGCCGTCCCGACAGGCACGCGGGGAGGGCCGGGACGAGGCACGGTCAAGGCCCGTCGCCCGCCAGGTCCCGAACGGACCGCGCGTCGTCGCCCGCGCGCCGGACGGCCGTCACCCGGTGTGGCGCACACCCCGCCGGTCACCGCGGCCGTAATCTGACGGGGTTTCAGCAGGGTCAGAGCGAGGGTGCACGAGATGGACCGCGACCACGCCTCCGCCGGACGGGTCCCCGCCGCGCACACGGTCCCGGACGTGGACGAACGGCGGCGGCTGCCGCGCACCGATGTGCTGCTGGCCGATCCCCGGCTCGCCGCGGCGGCGGAGCGACTGGGGAGAGGGCTGGTCAAGGACGTGGTCACCGGGGTGCAGGCGCGGGCGCGGGCGGGTGAGGTGCCCGTCGGCGAGGTCGCCGACCACGCGGTCGCCGCCCTGCCCGCGACCGCGTGCGCGCTGCGTCCGGTGATCAACGCCACCGGGGTCCTGCTGCACACCAATCTGGGCCGGGCCGCCCTCTCCGCCGCGGCGCGGGAGGCGGTGCTGGCCGCCTCGGGCACCACCGACGTCGAACTCGATCTCGCCACCGGCGCCCGCTCCCGACGGGGCCGCTCCGCACTGGACGCCCTGCTGCGCGCCGTGCCGGCCGCCGAGGCCGCTCACGTGGTCAACAACGGCGCGGCCGCCCTGGTACTGGCCGCCACCGCCCTCGCCCGGGGGCGCGAGATCATCGTCAGCCGCGGTGAGATGGTGGAGATCGGGGACGGCTTCCGCCTGCCGGACCTGCTGGTCTGCACCGGCGCCCGGTTGCGGGAGGTCGGCACGACCAACCGCACCACACCCGCCGACTACGCCGCGGCCGTCGGCCCCGACACCGGCTTCGTCCTGAAGGTGCACCCCTCCAACTTCCGCGTCACCGGCTTCACCCGGGAGGCGTCGGTGGCCGAACTGGCCGCGCTCGGTGTGCCCGTGGTGGTGGACATCGGCTCGGGACTGCTCGCCCCGGATCCGGTACTGCCGGGGGAGCCCGACGCGGCGAGCCGGCTGCGCGCCGGGGCGTCCCTGGTCACCGCCAGCGGAGACAAGCTGCTCGGCGGACCGCAGTGCGGACTCGTGCTGGGCGACGCCGAGTCGGTGCGCAGGCTGGCCCGGCACCCGCTGGCCCGCGCGCTGCGCGTGGACAAGCTGACGCTCGCGGCCCTCGAGGCGAGCGTGCGCGGCCCCGACACGCCGACGCGGACCGCGCTGCACGCCGATCCCGCAGGGCTGTGGCAGCGCGCCGAACGCCTCGCCGCCGCGTTGCGCGCGGACGGCATCGACAGCCGTGCCGTCGGCACCGACGCGGTGGTCGGCGGGGGCGGCGCACCCGGGGTGACGCTGCCGAGCGCGGCAGTGTCGCTGCCCGCCGGGTACGCGGCCCCGCTGCGGGGCGCGGACCCCGCCGTCATGGCCCGCGTCGAGGAGGGCCGCTGCCTGCTGGACCTGCGGGCGGTGCCGGAGGATGCCGACGCGGCCCTCGCCGTGGCGGTGCGCCGGGCGGCGGTCCCGCAGGAGGCGCCGGTCGTGCCGGGAAGGGGGGCCTGACGGTGCACGTCGTCGCCACCGCGGGCCACGTCGATCACGGCAAGTCGGCGTTGCTGCGCGCACTGACCGGCATGGAGCCCGACCGCTGGGAGGAGGAGCGGCGCCGGGGCATGACGCTCGACCTCGGCTTCGTGTGGACGCGGCTGCCCGGTGCGGGCGACCTCGCCTTCGTGGACGTACCGGGCCACGAGCGCCTGGTGGGCAACATGCTGGCGGGCGTGGGCCCGGCCCCCGCCGTCCTCTTCGTCGTCGCCGCCGACCGGGGCTGGCAGCCGCAGTCCGAGGAGCACCTGGCCGTCCTGGACGCCCTCGGGGTGCGGCACGGCGTGCTCGCCGTGTCCCGCAGCGACCTCGCCGATCCGGAGGCGGCCCGTGATCAGGCACTGGCCCGGATCGCCGAGTCCTCCCTCGGCAAGGTGCCCGCCGTGGCCGTCAGCGCGGTGACCGGCGCGGGCCTCGACGCACTTCGTACGGCCCTGGGCCGGCTGGCCGGCGAGCTGCCCGAGCCCGACCGCGACGCGGACGTCCGCCTCTGGGTGGATCGCGCGTTCACGGTGCGGGGCCGCGGCACCGTCGTCACCGGCACCCTCGGCGCGGGCACCGTGCGCGTCGGCGACCGGCTCCGACTCGCCCGCGACGGCGCGGTGCTGCGGGTGCGCGGCCTGGAGTCCCTGAAGGAGCCGCGGGAGGAGGCCGGCGCGGTCGCCCGGGTGGCGGTCAATGTGACCGGGCCCGGCGCCGGGGGCCTGCACCGCGGGGACGCACTGCTCACTTCGGACCGCTGGCTGACGACCGACACCCTGGACGTACGGCTGCGGGGCGACCCGGCCCGCGAGCTGCCGCGTGAACTGACCCTGCACGTGGGTTCCGCCGCGGTGCCGGTGACGGTCCGTCCGCTCGGTGAGGACACCGCGCGGCTGCGGGCGGCCGTGCCGCTGCCGCTGCGGGTCGGCGACGCCGCGCTGCTGCGCGACCCCGGACGGCACCGCGTTCCGGCGGGGATCACCGTGCTCGACGTCCGTCCACCGCGCCTGACACGGCGCGGCGCGGCGGCCGCCCGCGACCGGGAGCTGCGGGCGGCGCAGGGGGCCGCCGACGAGGCGGGGGAGCTGCGCCGCCGCGGTCTGGTCCGCCGCTCCGAGCTCCTCGCCATGGGGGTGCCGCCGGCGGCCGATCCCGTTGCCGGGGAATGGCTGGTGGACCCCGCGCACTGGCAGGAGCTGCGCGAGCGGCTCGCTCGCGTCGTCGAGGACCACGCCGCCCGCAACCCGCTCGAGCCCGGCATGCCGCTGGAGGCGGCACGGCAGGCGCTCGGCCTGCCCGAACGCGCGCTCGTCGAGGCGCTGCTGGAGCGGTCGCCGGGGCTGCGCCACAGCGACGGCCGCCTCTACGGCAGCCGTGCCCGTCCCGCGCTGCCTGCCCGGGCCGAGGCCGCCGTCGAGGCGGTCCGCGCCGATCTCGCCCGTGCGCCGTTCCGGGCACCGGAGGCCGAACGGCTGCGCGAACTCGGTCTGACGCCCAAGCTGCTGGCGGCCGCCGAGGCGGCGGGCGAACTGCTGCGGATCGGTGAGGGCATCGTGCTGCTGCCGGGGGCGGACACACGGGCCGCGGCCGTGCTGGCGCGGCTGGCGCAGCCGTTCACCGCGAGTCAGGCGCGCCGCGCGCTGGACACCACGCGCCGGGTCGTGATCCCGCTGCTGGAGTACCTGGACGAGCACGGTCGCACCGTCCGCGTGGACGGCGCGCTGCGCCGTTGCCGCGCGATGGGCGGCTCGGGCGACGGGTGACGCGGACGGGACGGCGGAGACGGACGGGAATCGAACCCGCCTGCCCGAGTTGCTCGGACACCTCGGTTTTGAAGACCGGGAGGGCCACCAGGCACCTTTACGTCTCCCCGCAGGCCGTCGTCGCGGGCTCGCCCCGGCCACGCCCATCGAACCCGCGCCCCCAGGGCGTGTCAACGCGCCACACGGCGCGACCTCCCAGGTGAAAGGACCAGGACGGCCATGACGGGTAGCGAGACCGGCGTCCGGCAGGAGACCGTGCGCCTCACGCAGTACGCGCACGGTGGCGGCTGCGCCTGCAAGATCCCTCCGGGGGAGCTGGAGGAGATCGTGGCCGGGCTGACGCCCGCCGGAGGGGGCGTCGGACGGGCGGGCGATCTGCTCGTGGGCCTCGACACCGGCGACGACGCGGCCGTCGTCCGGATGCCGGGCGGCCCGGGTGCGCCCGCCGTCGTCACCACTGCGGACTTCTTCACCCCGGTGGTGGACGATCCGTACGACTGGGGCCGCATTGCCGCAGCCAACGCCCTCTCCGACGTCTACGCGATGGGCGGCACACCGCTCGTGGCGGTCAACCTGCTGTGCTGGCCGCGCGACCTGCTGCCGTTCGACCTGGCGCGCGAGGTGCTGCGGGGCGGGCTGGACGTCGCCACGGCGGCCGGGTGCGCTGTGGCGGGCGGTCACAGCGTCGACGACCCGGAACCCAAGTACGGCATGGCCGTGACCGGCACCGCCGACCCCGCGCGACTGCTGCGCAACGACGCCGGGCGGCCGGGAACGCCGTTGTCGCTGACCAAGCCGCTGGGACTGGGGGTGCTCAACAACCGGCACAAGACGACCGGCGAGGTCTTCCCGCAGGCGGTGGAGACGATGGCGGCGCTCAACCTCGACGCCTCGCGGGCCGCGCTGGCCGCGGGCGCGGTCTGCGCCACCGACGTCACCGGATTCGGCCTGCTGGGCCACCTGTACAAACTGGCGCGCGCCTCGGGGGTGACCGCCGTCGTCGACCCTGCCGCGGTGCCCTTCCTCGACGGCGCCTGGGACGCCGCCCGGGCCGGGCACATCAGCGGCGGCACCCGCCGCAACCTCGCATGGGTCGCCCCGCACACGGACTTCGGCCGCACCGACGAGCTGACCCGGCTCCTGCTCGCGGACGCCCAGACCTCCGGCGGCCTTCTGGTCGCCGGCGAGGTGCCGGGAGCCCCGGTGATCGGCGAACTCGTCACGGCAGGACCGCACCGGCTGGTCGTCGGCGGACGGGGGTGATCCTCGGGGGCGCACCGTGAGTCCGAGGGCTCCGTCTGAATCGTGGACGGACCTCATTGCCCCGACGGGCCTTCTCCCAGGCGGCTCCCGATGATCGACTCGGAGTGTCATGGACAGGCTTCCGGGGAGGGGGGCGCGGGCGGGGCTTGACGTGGGGACTCACTCCAATGCACTATTCCACTAGTTCATTGGTGGAATGGGGGTGCGTCGGTGGCGTTCTCCTTTCGGATCGACCGGCGGAGCGGGGTTCCCAGCTACGTGCAGATCGTCCAGCAGGTGCAACAGGCCCTGCGGCTGGGTCTGCTTCAGCCGGGTGACCGGCTGCCCACGGCGCGTGCGGTCGTCGAGGCAACCGCGCTCAATCCCAACACCGTGCTCAAGGCGTATCGCGAGCTGGAATCCCAGGGCCTGGTCGAGACCCGGCGCAGGCACGGGACGTTCGTGACCGGCACGCTCGGCGTATCCTCCGCCGACTCACCCTGGCGTGCCGAACTCGCCGACGTTGCCACCCGGGCCCGTGCAGCGGGGCTGGAACGCGACGACCTCGCCGCCCTCTTCACCGACGTGCTCGAAGACCTCTATCCATCGAAGGAACCCGATGTCGTATCCCCCCCGTCCTGACGCGGCGCTCGTCGCCGACGGCGTCAGCAAGAGATACCGGCGCAGGGGTCCGGACGTACTCGACAGCTGCACCTTCCACATACCCGCCGGGGTGGTCTGTGCCCTCGTCGGCCCCAACGGCGCGGGCAAGTCCACCTTGCTGGAGCTGGCGGCCGGCGTGCAGCGCACCGGCCGCGGATCCCTGGAGGTGTTCGGCGGCCCGGTGTGGGCCGGGCACCCCCGTGTCGCCTATCTCGCCCAGCACCGCCCGCTGTTCCACCGGTTCACCGTCGCCGAGACGCTGCGGCTGGGCGCGCGCCTGAACGTCGGCAACTGGGACGCGGAGCTGGCGACGCGGGTCGCGGATCCGGAACGGTTCCACAAGGACGACCGGATCGGCGAACTGTCCGGCGGCGAGCGTACCCGCATCGCGCTGGCCCTCGCTCTGGGCAAGCGCGCCGACCTGCTGCTGCTCGACGAGCCGATGGCGGATCTGGACGTGCTGGCCCGTCAGGAGCTGATGGGTCTGCTCATGGCCCATGTCGCCGACACCGGCACCACGGTGGTGATGTCCTCGCACATCATCTCCGAGCTGTCCGACGCCTGCGATCACCTGCTGCTGCTCGACGGGGGCGCCACCCGGCTGTGCGGCGGCATCGAGGAACTGGTCGCCGCCCACGCCGTGGTCACCCTGCCCGGCGGCGCCGACCGGCTGGCCGGGCACACGGTCGTCGAAGCCCGCCAGGCCGGCCGCGGCACCAGCGCGCTGATCCGCCCCGCCGGAGTTCCGGGAGACGACTGGGAGGTCAGGCAGCCCTCCCTGGAGGAACTGGTCCTGGCCCACCTCGCCGCGCCCGAGGCCCCCGGACTGGTCCTCTCCCCGACCCCGCCGTCCCGCCTGCACACCAAGGAAACCGCCGCATGAGCGCCACCGCCTCCATCGCCTCCGGAACGTCCGTGTCGAAGTCGCCCCGGCCCGGGGGCCGTCTGCCGCTGGTGCGGATCGCCGTGCGGCAGTACTGGATCCCCCTGCTGATCCTGCTGCTGGTGACCGGGCGCGCCGCGGCCGTGCTCATCTACCACTACGACGGCTGGGCGGACGCCGTGGCGCTGCGCGACCACGTCGGCAGCCGCGCCTACCACTTCGGGCGCTACGTCGACGACGCCCACAACAAGACGGCGAAACTGCTGAACGACGGCACCAGCGTCGCCTTCCAGCCCGCGTTGCTCGCAGCGCTGCTGACCGGTGTGCTCACCGCCCGCGAGTGGGAGAGCCGGCGTGTGGTCCTCGCCCTGACCCAGTCGATCGCCCCCCGACGCTGGTTCACCGCCCGCTGGTCGACGTTGGCGGTGGTCAGCGCGGCGATGACCGTGCCCGCGGTGGTGGCGTACCGGATCAGCGCCGTGCACGCCCTCCGTCTCGACCTGCTCACCTACGGCGCCGACCGGCAGAACGCGTACTACACCATCGGTCCCGTCACCGTCGCCTACGTCGTGCTCGGCGTCGCGGCCGGCGCCCTGGCCGGCACCCTGCTGCGCCGCACCTGGCTCGCCCTGGTCGCGGGGCCCGCGCTCGCCTGGCTGGCGGCCGCGGTGCTGGTCCGCTCCCGGGCGGTGCTGCTGCTCGACTTCCCGCTGTTCTCCAAGGTCCACGGCCTGCACCCCGGCGGCCTGCTCGGCCTGCAGTTCTACGATGCTCTGCCGGAGGACTCCTACCTGATCAACTCCCTCGATCCGGGCGACTACTGGGGCTACCAGATCGCCTCCAGCGTGCTCGTCCTGGCACTCGCCGCCCTGTTCGGCCAGGCGGCTCTGCGGGCCGTACGCCACCGAACGGCGCAGCGCTGACGTGTACCGCCGTCCCGGTCGGCGCAGCAAGCGACCGGGACGGCGCGACCCCCGCACCCGCCGGTGCACCCCGGTCGAGGACCACCGCGCCCTCCTCGGGGTGTACATCACCGTCTCCGCCCGGTCGACGGCAACACCCGGAGCGGGCTCGGACCCGAACTCCCGAAGCGGTGTCAGCGGCAACCTCCTCGAGATGGACGATGTGGCTGGTCGAAGGACGGAGCGGCTGCGACCAGCAGCCTGCCCGTAACCGTGGTGGCTGTGGTGGGGTTGATGCCGCATTCGTCTGCAACCGTCGTAGCCCAGCAATCCCCCCCCAGGTCGCTGCCCAGTCGCCGGCCAGGTCACCGGTGGGGTCGAGATCCTCGGGCCTGCCCGTGATGCCATAGGCGTCGAGGAGCCGCCGCTCGACGCCGAACGGTTCGCCCAGGGCAAGCGCCGGGTACTCGCTGATCCAACGCCGGAGGATCCGCCCACCTTCGGCGATCAGCCACGCTTCCCCGTCGTTCTGCTCACTGTGGAAGAAGAGTTGGGCTTTGCCGAAGTGGGCGCTCAGCTCTCGACACAGGTCGGTGATGTGCTCCGTCTGCTGTGGAGAGGGCAGGCCGAAGTACGGTCCGACGGCCAGAGTCCACCCCTGCAGGGGTGGAGTAACGACGACGGTGGAGAACGGCTCCTCCTCGTCGTGCGCCACCTCGTCGATGAGTTCCACACCATCGACCCAGGTGGTCTCCCGTACATCCGTCAAGCCGAGGACCTTCACCACTTCCGCCTGATCGGTGGACTCAACCGCGAGCCACGAGAGCCAACAAGCGCGTATGAGCGGTGCGGAATCAGTAATCCCCATGGCCTGCATCGTAGAGACGAGGAGAAGTCGCGCTCATGGCCGGCAGCGGGCGAGCCACTGCGCGGACGTGCCAGACGCGTGCCAGATCTCGAAGAGAACCACGGGAAACAGCGGAGAGCGAGTCGGCAACCCTGCGGGACCGGGTCCAGATCCACCACAGCTCAGAAGGAGTTCCGCCGCCGGAAGACCCGAGCTTCCCAGGCTCGGGGAGGGGCGCGATCCAGGGTATGGGGGAGCCGGCCATCTCGGCTGCGCATCCCCCGGCCGTACCGCAATCCGGCAGAATGCGAGTGTGTCCCTCGACGCCGTCGATGCCGTGAACTGGTCCGCGATACCGAACCCGACGGCCCACCCGTCCGATGATCCGGAGCGCGTAGCCGACGCGTTGCGGCGGCTGGCGGTTTCCACCACTGCCAACGAGACAGGTGACGCGGCATCCCTCCTCGCCGGTGGCGGCTTCGTCTGCAGCCATGCCGGCATGGTGTTCCCGGCCGCCTACGCGGCCACCCCTGTCCTGCTCGATCTTGTCGAGCACGGCCGACGGTCGCGCATCAAAGCCGCAGCTCTCGGGCTCCTCTTCGACGCACTGTGCTCCCTGCCGCACACGCCGGGGAATTCGCGAATCCGTGATCGCCGATACTGAGAGGTCAGATGGCCACCACTTCGTCCCAGCCCGCCGACGTACTCGAGCGGCGGGCTCTCAACCGTGCCTTCCTGGCACGCCAGTTGCTGCTGACACGACGAACGATGCCGGCGGAGAAGGCGCTCGAGCACCTCGTGGGTCTACAGGCACAGGCACCCATTCCGCCGTACTACGGCCTGTGGACCCGGCTGGAGGAATTCCGCCCCGCGGAACTGGCCGGCCTGCTCACCGAACGGCGGGCCGTGCGCATCGCACTGATGCGGGGCACCGTCCATCTGGTCACCTCCGCCGACTGCCGCAGGCTTCGACCCTGTCTGCAGCCGTTCATGGAACGAAGCCTGATCACCACCTTCGGCAAGGACCTGAACGGGCTGGATCCGGCCGAGGTCGCGGCGGCCGGCCGGGAGCTCCTGGAACAGTCTCCTCTGACCGTCGGCGACCTGAGCGCCTCCTTGCAGAGGACCTGGCCCGACCACCCCGCCTCCGCGCTCGGTAACGTCGTACGCAGTCTGCTGCCGGTCATCCAGATCCCGCCCCGCGGAGTCTGGGGGCAGAGCGGACAGACGACGTACGCCACGGCGGAGGACTGGCTCGGCGCCCCGCTGGACCCGGAGCCCGACGTCGACGCCTTGGTCCTGCGCTATCTGGCGGCGTTCGGCCCTGCCACCGTCAAGGACATCCAGGCGTGGTCGGGGCTCACCCGGCTGCGCGCAGTGACCGAGCGCCTGCGCCCGCAGTTGGTCTCCTTCCGTGATGAGGACGGCCGAGAGCTGTGGGATCTGCCCGGCGCACCGCGTCCGGACCCCGACACGCTCGCGCCGGTGCGCTACCTTGCCCCGTACGACAACGCGATCCTCTCCCACGCGGACCGCACCCGGATCATCAGCGACGAGCACCGCAAGGCCATCGCGACGAAGAATGCCGTGATTCCCGGGACGATTCTGGTCGACGGGTTCGTCGCCGGAGCGTGGCGGATCGACGGTGCGCGCGGGGCGACGACTCTCGACGTCCAGCTCTTCCACCCGGTGAGCAAGCGTCGGCGCGCCGAACTCGCGGAGGAAGGGGAACGTCTCCTGCTCTTCGCGTCGGACGGCGCGGCAGGACGTGAACTGCGCATAGCCGACGCCTGACCGCGATGTGCCAGACGGAGGTCGTGCAGCCGATCAAGGAGATCATCACCCTGTGTGCGCCCTTGGCGCCACACCTGCTGATGGAGGCGTGCCCCTCCCGTGCCCTTGGTCGAGGAGTCGTTCTGTGCGGCCAGTAGCTCCGCTCGCTGGAACTGTCACCCGCGCACCGCGGGCACCTCGGTTGCGTCCGGTGAGGTGGTGGCTATGGGATCGCGTGTCGTGGTGCGGTCACTGGTGCGGCCGGCGTCGCGACCTCGTCACGGTGATGGGTGAACCCTGCATGCCCCGATGAGCTGATGCCATCCGGCCAAGGCCGCGGCCGATCCGATGCCCGGCCCGGATGTCGTCTGTCCGGTTGCTCCCCGCCCAGATGCCCGGCCCTGCTTGCTGCGGATCAGCAGTCCCCTGGCGAACATGCGGGACAGCACTGTAACCACCGTGCTGTACGACAGGCTGTCGCCGATGCGCTGAAGGACCTCACCGGGGGTCAGCGCTTGCTGCGTGGACTGAAGCAGGGTGAGCATCTCCGACTCCAGTGCGCCGACCGCTCGGCGGTCGCCTGGAGGCCGTCCTCTGTTCATCAGTTGGCTACCTCCCCAGCTGTCGTCTACAGTCACGTAGACGTTCTACATCACGTAGAAGTTCATCGCCAAGCCTGTTCGAACCCGCGCACAGCACGCCCGGCGGCGGCCACCGGAGGGCGCGCCATCAACATCCGAGCTTCTACACGCACGTAGATCTTCGCGAGCGGGGTGTTGCACGGGCCCGGCCTATTGGACCTGAGCAATTGGGAGATTCCACCCGATGATGCCCCTCGCATTCGACGGCTCCGGCGTCGACGGTTCGCTGTTCACCACCGTCACCGGCCTCGCCCGCCACACGAAGTGGCTCAATGCGCCGCTCGACCTGTGGACCAACGCAGGCCTGGGAGTCTTCGCGGTCCTCATGGTGGTGGGCTGGTGGAACGCCCGCCGTCGCGACACCCACGCCATGACCCTTGCCCTGGCCGCACCCGTTGCCGTCGTAGCCGCCTTCGTCGTCGCCGAAGCCGCGAAGAAAATGGTGGCGGAGGTGCGGCCCTGCTACTCGATGCCCCACGACTACTTCGTCGACGCCTGCCCGGCTCGCACCGACTATGCCTTCCCCAGCGGCCACAGCACCACCGCCTTCGCCACCGTCGCCGCCCTATGGCTGGTCGACCGCCGTCTGTCCGCCGTCGCTGCCGTCTTCGCCCTCTTCGAAGGCTTCACCCGCGTCTACCTCGGTGACCACTACCCCCATGACGTGCTCGGTGCGGCCGTGCTCGCGCTGCCTGTCGCCTACCTCGTCGGCCGCATCCTCGGACGCGTCGCTGTTCCCCTCGTCAGCCGTCTGCGCGCTGGAGTCCTGAACCCTGTATTCACCGCGGCTCGCGCCCGCGCCGCCCACTGAGCTGCCGGCGACAGGGCTCCAGGCGCCCGGCGGCAGCGCTCCACACGCCCAGATCGCTGAGCCACTGGCGTGCCGCCTTCGTCGGCCGGCATCGGGCACGATCTCACTTCTGGTCTCATTCACCCACGTACTGCCCCGTCTGCATGGGTACCAGGGCGAGTCGAGTTCCAAGGCGACGGCCGTACACGGACGCGGGTGAACCACCGAGCGGGGTAGCTGCCGAGCCCGGTACAGCAAAGGAGTACGGCAACCCCAGCAACCGCCTGCACCCAGCAACGTCTCCCAGAGCTCTCGGAGCGACCGCTATGGCCGCTGTTGACCGATCCACAGAGAGCTACGGATCAGAAGGTCGCGCGATCTCGATCACGTCCTCGACGAGCGAGCAGTCTCCTGGGCCGTGCCTGGGTCGTGCGAGGTCGACCAAAGCTGACAGACGGCACCCGTGGGTGATCGCCCCCACCCCGCTCCGGCCTGGGCCGGTGGAGTTGATCTGCGACACTGGAAGGGTTATGCCGAAGCCCGGAGAACTCACTTTCGCCGCGCCGCGCGGAGCCAAGACGCCGCCGCGGCACCTTGCCGACCTCACGCCCGCCGAGCGCAAGGAGGCGGTCGCCGCGATCGGTGAGAAGCCGTTCCGCGCCAAACAGCTCTCGCAGCACTACTTCGGCCGGTACACGCACGACCCCGACCACTGGACGGACATCCCCGCCTCCTCCCGGTCAGGGTTGCAGGAGGCGCTGCTTCCCGAGCTGATGACCGTCGTACGGCATCTGTCGACCGACGACGACACGACCCGCAAGACGCTGTGGCGGCTGTTCGACGGGACCCTCGTCGAGTCCGTGCTCATGCGCTATCCCGACCGCGTCACCATGTGCATCAGCTCCCAGGCGGGCTGCGGCATGAACTGCCCGTTCTGCGCGACGGGCCAGGCAGGGCTGGACCGCAACCTGTCCACCGCGGAGATCGTGCACCAGATCGTGGACGGCATGCGGGCGCTGCGCGACGGGGAGATCCCCGGCGGGCCGACGAGGCTGTCCAACATCGTCTTCATGGGCATGGGCGAGCCCCTCGCCAACTACAAGCGCGTCGTCGGCGCCATCCGCGCGCTCACCGACCCCGCCCCGGACGGGCTCGGGCTCTCGCAGCGCGGTATCACCGTGTCGACCGTCGGACTGGTGCCGGCGATCCACCGCTTCGCCGACGAGGGCTTCAAGTGCCGGCTCGCCATCTCCCTGCACGCGCCGGACGACGAACTGCGCGACACCCTCGTGCCCGTCAACACCCGGTGGAAGGTGCGCGAGGTCCTCGACGCCGGCTTCGACTACGTCGAGAAGTCCGGTCGCCGGCTGTCCATCGAGTACGCCCTGATCCGGGACATCAACGACCAGGCATGGCGGGGCGACCGCCTCGGCCGGCTGCTCAAGGGCAAGCCCGTCCATGTGAACCTGATCCCGCTGAACCCGACACCCGGCTCCAAGTGGACCGCGTCACGTCCGGAGGACGAGAAGGCCTTCGTCGAGGCGATCGCCGCGCACGGAGTGCCCGTGACCGTCCGGGACACCCGCGGCCAGGAGATCGACGGAGCCTGCGGGCAGCTGGCGGCCGGCGAGCGTTAGGGCGGTAGTCTGGCCCCGGTCAGTACATCTTCATATTCCGACAGGGGAGCGCCACAGCGCTGAGAGTGCGGGAGAGCCCGCAGACCCTCTGAACCTCGCCCAGGTCATTCTGGGTAGGAAGTTCGGTCTTCACTCGAGCTGTTGCGCCCTGCCCGGATCCGAAAGGTCCCGGGCAGGGCCGCGTCTCTTCCTGGACACCCCCAGGAGGAAAATTCAGTGAGCATCACCGGTAAGCGGTTCGCGGCCGCGGTCGTCGGGCTGGGCATGGTCACGCTGTCCGCGTGCGGGTCGTCCGGCTCCGACAGCGGGAGCGGCGGCGACTCCAGGACCGTGACCCTCGTCAGCCACGACTCGTGGGCCGCCTCCAAGAGCGTCATTGCGGCCTTCGAACGGGAGTCCGGATACAAGGTCAAGGTCCTCAAGGACGGCGACGCCGGGCAGGCCGTCAACAAGGCGATCCTCACCAAGGACAATCCGCAGGGCGACGTCTTCTTCGGCGTCGACAACACCCTGCTGTCGCGGGCGCTCGACAACGGGCTGTTCCAGCCGTACGAGGCCAAGGGGCTCGACCAGGTGGGAGCCGGGTTCCGGCTCGACAAGGACAAGCACCGGGTGACCCCGATCGACTACGGCGACATCTGTGTCAACTACGACAAGAAGTACTTCGCCGACCACAAGCTGGCCCCGCCGGCCTCCTTCGACGACCTGACGAAGCCCGCGTACAAGAACCTCCTCGTCACCGAGAACGCCTCCACGTCCTCGCCCGGCCTCGGCTTCCTGCTGGGCACCGCCGCCGAGTACGGCGCCACCGGCTGGCCGGACTACTGGAAGAAGCTCGAGGCCAACGGCGTCAAGGTGGTCGACGGCTGGGAGCAGGCGTACGACCAGGAGTTCTCCGGTTCGGCAGGTGGCAGGAAGGCGGGCGGCGACCGGCCGCTCGTCGTGTCGTACGCGTCCTCGCCGCCCGCCGAGGTCGTCTACGCCCAGCCGCGGCCCAAGACCGCGCCGACCGGCGTCGCGACCGGCACCTGCTTCCGCCAGATCGAGTTCGCGGGCGTGCTGAGCAACGCCCGCAACACCAAGGGCGCCAAGGCGTTCGTCGACTTTCTGATCGGCAGGACGTTCCAGGAGGACATGCCGCTCAACATGTTCGTGTACCCGGTGGTCCAGGGCGCGAAGGTGCCGGCCGAGTTCACCGAGTACGGTCCTGCGGCCCAGGACCCCGAGACCATGGCCCCGGACCGGATCGCCGCCAACCGTGACCAGTGGGTCAAGTCGTGGACGTCGCTCGTACTGAAGTGAGCGAGGCCGCCGAGACGGCCCCGGGAGCCCGCGGGAGCGCGGCGCGGCTCGGGCTCATGGCCCTGCCCGTCGCGTTCTTCGCGGTCTTCTTCGCCTACCCCGTCGCCGCGATCGTCGCGCGCGGCCTGCATGTCGAAGGGGCCTGGCGGTTCGGGCGTCTCGCCGATGTGCTCGCCCAGCCCGACATCCGGCATGTGCTGTGGTTCACGACCTGGCAGGCGCTCGCCTCCACCGCCCTCACACTGCTGGTCGCGCTCCCCGGCGCCTATGTCTTCGCGCGCCTGGACTTCCCCGGCAAGGACGTGCTGCGGGCCGTCGTCACGGTTCCGTTCGTGCTGCCGACCGTCGTCGTCGGCACCGCCTTCCTGGCGCTCGTCGGGCGCGGCGGGCTCCTCGACGACCTGTGGGGTCTACGGCTCGACACGACCGTATGGGCCATCCTGCTGGCCCATGTCTTCTTCAACTACGCGGTCGTCGTACGCACGGTGGGCGGTCTGTGGGCGCAGCTCGATCCGCGCCAGGAGGAGGCGGCCCGAATGCTCGGCGCCTCCCGGCTCGCGGCCTTGCGGAGGGTGACGCTGCCCGCGCTGGGCCCGGCCGTGGCGGCCGCCGCCCTGATGGTGTTCCTGTTCACCTTCACCTCGTTCGGCGTGGTGCAGATCCTCGGCGGCCCCACCTTCTCCACGCTGGAGGTGGAGATCTACCGGCAGACCTCGGAGATCTTCGACCTGTCCACGGCCGCGGTGCTCACGCTGCTCCAGTTCGCGGCGGTGGGAGCGATCCTCGTCCTGCACGCCCGGACCGTGCGCCGCCGGGAGAGCGCGCTGCGGCTGGTCGACGCCTCCCTCACGGCGCGCAGGCCGCGCGGGGCGGCGCAGTGGACGCTGCTCGGCGCGGTTCTCGCCACGGTGGCCGTCCTGCTCGTGCTGCCGCTCGCCGTCCTGGTGCAACGGTCCCTCGACGCGCCCCGGTTCGCGTACTACAGGGCGCTGGCACGCGACGACGGCGGCACCTTCCTGGTCCCGCCGATCGACGCCGTCGGCAACTCGCTCCGATACGCCGCCGTGGCCACGGCGATCGCCGTGCTGATCGGCTCGCTCGCCGCCGCGGCCCTGGCCCGTCGGGACGCGGGCCGTCTCGTGCGGGCGTTCGACGCGCTGCTCATGCTGCCGCTGGGCGTGTCCGCCGTGACCGTGGGCTTCGGTTTCCTGATCACGCTCGACAAGCCGCCGCTGGATCTGCGCGGTTCCTGGATCCTGGTGCCGCTCGCACAGGCGCTGGTGGGCGCCCCCTTCGTCGTACGCACGATGCTGCCCGTCCTGCGGGCGGTGGACGATCGGCTGCGGGAGGCCGCCGCCGTGCTCGGGGCGTCGCCGTGGCGGGTGTGGCGGGAGATCGACCTGCCGATCGTGCGGCGGGCGCTGCTGGTCGCGGCCGGGTTCGCGTTCGCCGTGTCCTTGGGCGAGTTCGGGGCGACGGTGTTCATCGCGCGGCCCGACAACCCGACGCTCCCCGTCGCCGTGGCCCGGCTGCTGGGACGGCCCGGTGATCTCAACTACGGCCAGGCCATGGCCCTTTCGACGATTCTGATGGTGGTGTGCGCGGTGGCGCTGCTGGTCCTGGAGAGGCTGCGGACGGATCGGACGGGGGAGTTCTGACGATGCTCAGGCTTGAGGAGGCGACCGTGCGATTCGCGGGGCGCGCCGCACTCGACCGGGTCGGCCTCGAGGTCGCCGAGCGCGAGATCGTCTGCGTTCTCGGACCGAGCGGCGGCGGCAAGTCGACACTGCTGCGGACCGTGGCCGGGCTGCAACCCCTGGACACCGGGCGGGTGTTCCTCGAGGGCCGTGATCTGGACGGAACGCCGGTGCACCGGCGTGGAGTCGGCCTGATGTTCCAGGACCATCAGCTCTTCCCCCAGCGGGACGTGGGCGGGAACGTCGCCTTCGGACTTCGTATGCACGGCGCCCCGCGCGGCGAGCAGGAGGCCAGGGTGGCGGAGTTGCTCGACCTCGTCGGGCTGCCCGGGGCCGCGCGCAGGGCCGTCGCCTCGCTCTCCGGAGGGGAGCAGCAGCGGGTCGCGCTCGCCCGGGCCCTCGCGCCCCGGCCCCGGCTGCTGATGCTGGACGAACCGCTGGGACAGCTCGACCGGTCGCTGCGCGAACGCCTCGTGGTGGAACTGCGGGAGCTCTTCGGGCGCTTGGGCACGACGGTGCTCGCCGTCACCCATGACCAGGGCGAGGCGTTCGCACTCGCCGACCGGGTCGTCGTGATGCGCGACGGGCGGATCGCCCAGTCCGGCAGTCCGCTCGAGGTGTGGCAGCGGCCCGCGGACGAGTTCGTCGCGCGCTTCCTCGGGTTCGACAACGTGGTGGCGGCGACCGTCACCGGCCGGGCCGCGGACACGCCGTGGGGCAAGCTGCCCGTCCCGGAGGGCTCACCGCAGGGGCCGGGCACGCTGCTCGTCCGGCCCGCCGGGGTACGGCTCGTCGACGCCCCCGACGGACTGCGCTGCACCGTGGCCGCGCGCACCTTCCGCGGAACCCATGTCGCGGTGCGCCTCCGGCCCGAGCGGGCCCCGGAGTTGGAGGCGGCATGCCCGCTGCGCATCGCACCGGAGCCCGGGGACGAGGTCGGTGTCGTCTTCGACGCGGCCGAAGTCGTCGTCCTCGGGGGGCCTTGCGGCGACTAGCGGGGGACCGCACGTCCGGGCACGTACAAAGGCCCGCCCCCGGCAGGGGACGGGCCTTTGTGCGTACATGCCTCGTGG
Organism: Streptomyces sp. HUAS TT11; assembly: GCF_051553595.1. NCBI lineage: Bacteria > Bacillati > Actinomycetota > Actinomycetes > Kitasatosporales > Streptomycetaceae > Streptomyces > Streptomyces sp. HUAS TT11. The sequence continues at coordinate 2,895,101 of NZ_CP196184.1, read as the reverse complement.
AGGCGTCAGCCGACCTTCGACGCGCTGCGACGGCGCATGCCGAAGAACACCGCGCCACCGCCGATGACGACCAGACCACCGGCGATACCGGCGATCATGGGCGTGCTGGAGCTGGCACCGGTCTCAGCCAGGTTCGAGGTACCGGCCGCGGGCGAGGGAGAGTTGTCCCCGGCCGGAACCGGAGCCGCGCTGTCCGACGCCGACGCCGAAGGGGCGGCGGAATCGGACGGAGAGGCGGGCGCCGACGGGGTCGGGGTGTCGGACGCCGGCGGCGTCGTCTCGGCCGTCTGGCACGCCTTGCCCGGCGTGGTCAGGATCGGCTTGATGTCCTCGTCGACGAGGCCGTTGACCTTCACGTGCACGCGGTACTGGGAGTCGGCCGCCCAGTCCTCGGAGAACGTGATGGTCGCGCCCTCCTTGGAGCCGTTGACGGTCTTCTCACCGATCTGCTTGGCGTCCGCGCCGTTCGACTCCAGGTAGACCGTGATGGTCGCGGTCTTGCCCGAGGAGTCGATGTCCTTGACGGTGATGAGGCCCTTCCCGTTGTCGTCGCAGGACGCGACGGCCGAGAAGTCACGGATGTTGCAGGCGAGCGCGTTGCCGGCGGCGCCGAGAGCGAGCGCGGCGGTGGCGGAAGCGACGCCGAGGATGCGCACCGTTCGAGCGGTGCGGGAGGATATGGACACGATTGCCCTTCGCGGGATGCGCAACTGCGGGGGGTTCGAGGGGCTGTTGCTGCAACAACAGCAATCCCAAGAGACTCACAGGTCTATAAGGGGCGGGTAAGTGCTGTCAACGCCGATGTCCGGCATGACCGTCGCCTTTACACTCTCGTTAACCAATCCGGCGTTTGAACCCCGCCGACACGCCCTCAAGCCCCGCGCAGTCGCGCCCCGTTCGGCGACGCCCGCTCAGCCCTGCACGGCCGCCGGGTCCATCCACATGACCTCCCAGGTGTGGCCGTCCAGGTCGTCGAACGCGCGGCCGTACATAGAGCCGTGGTCGACCGCCTCACGGGTGCCGGAGCCGCCCGCCGCGAGCGCCCGGTCGACCAGCTCGTCGACCTTCGCCCGGCTTTCGGCGCTCAGACAGAGCAGCACCTCGCTGGTCTTCGTGGCGTCCGCGATCTCCTTCTGCGTGAAGTCGGCGTAGCGCTGCTTGCTCAGCAGCATCGCGATGACGGTGTCGCTGATGACGACGCAGGCGCAGTCGTCCGTCGTGAACTGCGGATTGATCGTGTAGCCCAGCTCAGTGAAGAACTTCTTCGACGCCTCGACGTCGGCGACGGGCAGGTTCACGAAGATCATTTGCTGGTACATGAGCGCTCTCTCCCAGTGGTGTGCGGGTCCTACGCGGTGATGGACCGCGAACCGGCGTGAAACTCATCGCCGCCGGCCCGGCTGATTGCGCACCGGCTCCCCGGTGGACCCGCGCCCGGCTTTTTCAACGGGCCAGCGGCATCGCCGCCAGCTCCGCGACCACCCATGTCACCGGCACGAACACCACCACCAGCGCCCCCGCGCGCAGCAGTGCCGCGGTGCGCAGCACGGTGGCCGGCGCGCCCAGCCGTACGAGCGCGGCGATCGTGTCGGCGCGGGCCTGCCGTGCCTCGACCGCCGCCGTCGCCAGCGTCGCGAGCGTGCAGCCCGCCACGAGCACGGCGCCGAGCACGGTGAGCGGTCCCAGGGACGGCCCCGCACCGCCGTGGAGCGCCGCCGCCGCGTAGGCCGCCGACGCCACCGCGCAGACCACGCCGAGCGGACGGCCGATCCGCCGCGCCTCCTGCTGCAGACCGCGGCCGGCGAGCAGGCGCACGGGCCCCGGACTCGCCGACTGCAGCAGCGAACCGCACAGATGGGCGAGCGCGGGCCCGGCCAGCGCCAGCCCCAGCGCGGTCAGCGCCCAGCCCGCCAGCACCCCGGCGGGTCCGCCCGCGAGACCGCCGGGCAGATGCAGACCCTGTTCCTGACCGCCCCCGCTCGCATGCGTCTCCACGGCGAGGCCCGCGGCGAGCGTGGCCACACCCCAGGGGAGGCCACCCGGGGCGGGCCGGGGAGCGAGCGGCAGTTCCGGCACGGACACCTCGTCGGCGGAGTCCGGGGTCCGGTCGTCCGGCATGTCCCCGGACTCGGCGGCGGTCCGGGCGTCGGCACCGGTCTGCCCGGGCCGACGCGCCCGTCCGTCCCTCGGGCGCAGGGCCAGGGCGCTGCCCAGGGACGCGGCGAGCGGCACCAGAACGAGGAGGGTCAGCACGGCGGGCAGCGGCAGGGACTGGTCCGCGGCGAGGAACCCGGCGGCCGTACGGTCCGGCTGCAGCACGGGCAGATCACCGCGCAGGTGCAGGAAGGCCAGCAGCGCGAGCAGCGAGCCGAGCACGGTCGACAGGGCCGTGGTCACCGCCGAGAGGGCCATCAGCCGCGCCGGGCCGAGACCGATCGTCGCGAGACCCGACCGGGGGCGGGTCCCCGGGTCCGTACGGGCGACGGTGATCGCGAGGTACACCGTGGCGGCCGTCGGCACGGCGCACCAGGCCAGCCGCACCACCGAACCGGCCGACGCCTCCGGATGCGCCAGCGCGTATCCCAGCGTGCACAGCAGCAGGAAGCCCGTGCCCGCCGAGGCCGCCGCGACCAGGAGCCGACGGAACTGGACCAGGGGGTGGGCCCCACGCGCTAGACGGAGAGCGAGCACGGCGCTCGGCCTTCCTCGGGGACGGGTGGCAGATGGACGGTCCTGACGCGCCGTCCGTCCAGCAGGGACATCGTGCGGTCGGCGACGGCAGCGGCGTCCGCCGGTTGCGTCGCCAGTACGACGGTGATGCCGTGCGAGCGGGCCGCCGAGGTGAGTGTGCGCAGCACCTGGCCGGCGTCGGCGCGGTGCAGCGAGGCGGCCGGCTCGTCCGCGAAGAGGACGGTCGGGCACGCGGCGAGCGCCCGGGCGACGGCGATCCGCTGCCGGTCGGCCTGGGGGAGCTCGTGCGGGCGCTTGCGGGCGTGGTCGCCCACGTCGAGGCGTTCCAGCCACTCGAGGGCGCTGGTCTTGGCCCGGCGCCGGCTCGTGCCGCGCAGCATCAGCGGCAGGGCGGCGTTCTCCCAGGCGTTCAGTTCGGGCAGGAGCAGAGGTGCAGGATCGATCCAGCCGAACCGGTCCCGGCGCAGCCGCTCTCGGGTGATCGCGCCCATGGTGTGCACCGGTGTGCTGTTGAACCAGACCTCGCCGCGCTGGACGGGCAGTAACCCGGCCAGACACTGCAGGAGGGTCGTCTTGCCGCTGCCGCGAGGCCCGGTGACGGCGAAGATCTCACCCTCGCGTACACCCAGCGAGACACCGCAGAGCGCGGGTGAGCCGTTGTGCTGGAAGTGCAGGGCGCGTGCCCAGAGCACGTCGTTGTCCGGCGGGGTCACCATCGCGTACACCTCGGTTCAGATCCGTAGTCCCGTGCCGATCCCCGTCCGGGGGACCCGTTCGGGGGAACGAAGGCAGAAGCGATCGGTCACATGGCACGCTAGGCAGACTGCGCCGGAAGCCGTGGACAGCGACGGCCCCGTACCGCCGTTTCTCACTCCAACGGGCGGCACGGGGCCGGTTTTTGATCATCCAGAAGGATGATCTGCGCCTCGGGTGGCTCAGAGCTTGGTCCAGGCCTCCGTCAGCGTCGCGCGCAGGATCTGCTCGATCTCGTCGAACGTCCGCTGGTCGGAGATCAGCGGCGGGGCGAGCTGCACGACCGGGTCGCCGCGGTCGTCGGCCCGGCAGTACAGACCGTTCTCGAACAGGGCCTTGGACAGGAAGCCGTACAGGACGCGCTCGGTCTCCTCCTCGTTGAAGGACTCCTTGGTCGCCTTGTCCTTGACGAGTTCGATGCCGTAGAAGAAGCCGTTGCCGCGGACGTCTCCGACGATCGGCAGGTCGTGCAGCTTCTGCAGGGTCGTCAGGAAGGCGGCTTCGTTGTCGAGCACGTGCTGGTTGAGCTTCTCGCGCTCGAACAGGTCGAGGTTGGCCAGGCCCACGGCCGCGGAGACCGGGTGGCCGCCGAAGGTGTAGCCGTGCAGGAAGGTGTTGTCGCCCTTGTAGAACGGCTCGGCCAGGCGGTCGGAGACGATGCACGCGCCGATCGGGGAGTAGCCCGAGGTCATGCCCTTGGCGCAGGTGATCATGTCCGGGACGTAGCCGAACTTGTCGCAGGCGAACGTCGTGCCCAGGCGGCCGAAGGCGCAGATGACCTCGTCCGACACGAGCAGCACGTCGTACTGGTCGCAGATCTCGCGGACGCGCTGGAAGTATCCGGGCGGCGGCGGGAAGCAGCCACCGGCGTTCTGCACGGGCTCCAGGAAGACCGCGGCGACCGTGTCCGGGCCCTCGAAGAGGATCTGCTGCTCGATCTGGTCGGCAGCCCAGCGGCCGAAGGCCTCGGGGTCGTCACCGAATATCGGGGCGCGGTAGATGTTGGTGTTCGGCACCTTGTGCGCGCCGGGGACCAGCGGCTCGAAGGGGGCCTTCAGGCCCGGCAGGCCGGTGATGGACAGGGCGCCCTGCGGGGTGCCGTGGTAGGCGACCGCTCGCGAGATGACCTTGTACTTGGTGGGCTTGCCGACCAGCTTGAAGTACTGCTTGGCAAGCTTCCAGGCGGTCTCGACCGCCTCGCCGCCGCCGGTGGTGAAGAAGACCTTGTTCAGGTCCCCGGGCGCCTGGTCGGCGAGACGTTCCGCCAGCTCCACGGCCTTCGGGTGGGCGTACGACCACACGGGGAAGAACGCCAGTTCCTGAGCCTGCTTGAACGCCGTCTCCGCCAACTCGGTGCGGCCGTGGCCCGCCTGGACCACGAACAGACCGGCGAGACCGTCGAGGTAACGCTTGCCCTTGTCGTCGTAGATGTAGGTGCCCTCGCCCCGGACGATGGTGGGGACGGGCGCGTTCTCGTACGAGGACATGCGGGTGAAGTGCATCCACAGGTGGTCGTACGCGGTCTTGCTGAGGTCCTTTGTGCTCACGGCTATCGGGTTCCCCACATGTAGGTCTGCTTCTTGAGCTTGAGGTAGACGAAGCTCTCGGTGGAGCGCACTCCGGGCAGGGCCCGGATGCGTTTGTTGATGACATCCAGCAGGTGGTCGTCGTCCTCGCAGACGACCTCCACCATCAGGTCGAACGAGCCTGCGGTCATCACCACGTACTCGCATTCCGACATAGCGGTCAGCACGTCCGCGACGGACTCCACGTCGCCCTCGACGTTGATCCCGACCATCGCCTGCCGGCGGAAGCCCACGGTGAGCGGGTCCGTGACGGCGACGATCTGCATCACGCCTTGGTCGAGCAGCTTCTGGACGCGCTGGCGCACGGCCGCCTCGGAGAGGCCGACCGCCTTGCCGATCGCTGCGTACGGCCGACGGCCGTCCTCCTGGAGCTGCTCGATGATCGCGAGGGACACGGCGTCCGGCTGGGCGTTGCCGTTCCTGAACTCGCGGGAGTCCCTCTGGTCTGCGCTTCGACTGGCCACGACCTCACTGTGCACGACGTCTCGACAGTTTCGCAAGGCTGGATCGATGAAATTCGTTGTCTATGTGAGGGAAGCCTGCGGATTTCGCAGCGATGGCGGGATCGGGACTGTTGAAAACGTGGGGCCACGGATTAGGGTGGGTGTCTCAGCGATTGGACACCGAACTTGGAGGGCCGGCAGTGAGCACCGAGCTGCGTCGTCTGCGCAATTACATCGACGGCGAATTCCGTGACGCCGCCGACGGTCGGACCACCGAGGTGGTCAACCCCGCGACCGGTGAGGCGTACGCGACCGCCCCGCTGTCCGGGCAGGCCGACGTCGACGCCGCGATGGCCGCAGCCGCCGCGGCATTCCCGGCCTGGCGGGACACCACGCCCGCCGAGCGCCAGAAAGCCCTCCTGAAGATCGCCGACGCGTTCGAGGAGCGTGCCGAGGACTTGATCGCCGCCGAGGTCGAGAACACGGGCAAGCCGATCGGGCTGACCCGCTCGGAGGAGATCCCGCCGATGGTCGACCAGATCCGCTTCTTCGCGGGCGCGGCCCGGATGCTCGAGGGCCGCTCGGCCGGCGAGTACATGGACGGACTGACCTCGTTCGTCCGTCGCGAACCGGTCGGCGTCTGCGCCCAGGTCGCGCCGTGGAACTACCCGATGATGATGGCGGTGTGGAAGTTCGCCCCGGCGATCGCGGCGGGCAACACGGTCGTCCTCAAGCCGTCCGACACCACCCCGGCGTCCACGGTCCTGATCGCCGACATCATCGGCTCGGTCCTGCCCAAGGGCGTCTTCAACGTCATCTGCGGCGACCGTGACACCGGCCGGATGATGGTCGAGCACCCCACCCCGGCGATGGCGTCCATCACCGGCTCCGTCCGCGCGGGCATGTCGGTCGCCGAGTCCGCGTCGAAGGACCTCAAGCGCGTCCACCTGGAACTGGGCGGCAAGGCGCCGGTCGTCGTCTTCGAGGACACCGACATCGCCAAGGCCGTCGAGGACATCTCGGTGGCGGGCTTCTTCAACGCCGGCCAGGACTGCACGGCCGCCACCCGCGTCCTCGTCCAGGAGTCCATCCACGACGAGTTCGTGGCCGCGCTCGCCAAGGCCGCGTCGGAGACCAGGACCGGTCAGCCGGACGACGAGGACGTGCTCTACGGTCCGCTCAACAACCCGAACCAGCTCAAGCAGGTCGCGGGCTTCATCGAGCGCCTGCCCGCACACGCCAAGGTGGTGGCCGGCGGTCACCAGGTCGGCGACAAGGGCTACTTCTACGCGCCGACCGTCGTCGCGGGCCTCCTCCAGGACGACGAGATCATCCAGAACGAGGTCTTCGGCCCGGTCATCACCGTCCAGTCCTTCACGGACGAGCAGCAGGCCCTCGAGTACGCGAACGGTGTCGAGTACGCCCTCGCCTCCTCGGTGTGGACGAAGGACCACGCGCGTGCGATGCGTCTGTCCAAGGCCCTCGACTTCGGCTGCGTGTGGATCAACACGCACATCCCGCTGGTCGCGGAGATGCCGCACGGCGGCTTCAAGAAGTCCGGCTACGGCAAGGACCTCTCGGCGTACGGCTTCGACGACTACACCCGGATCAAGCACGTGATGACGTCGCTGGACGTGTGAGCGACCCACACAAGCGCGCGGCCCCGGGCGGGACAACTCCCGCCCGGGGCCGCGCGTTGTGCGGTGGGCGGCACGCCCGGGGCGGCGTTCCGCCCCGATCGACAAGATGCCGGATTCACGGGGGAGCGGCCCGACGGGGCGTCGATTGTCGGGCCGAGCGCGGCGGCGGCATGCTGCCCGGATGCACCGGACACCGAAGAAGCCCGCCCCGACCCGCCGTCGCCTGCTGCGCGCCCTCGGCGGCGGCGCGCTCCCCGGCGCACTCGCCGGCCATGCGCAGGCGCCTGGTGATCGCACGGGACATCACGTCCTCGGAGCGGGTGGAGTTCGCCAAGCGGTGGAACACGATCGTGGGGCTGTAGAGCGTCGCGTCCGCCCGGTGGTGCCGAGCCGCGCCGCCTACTCGTGGTCCGGCCGGCCCTCGGCCGGCAGCTTCAGATGCAGCCGGTAGCCGCCGTCGGCCGTCGGCCCCGCCTCGACCGTGCCGCCGAGGAGTTCGGCGCGTTGGCGCAGGCCGACGAGGCCGTGGTGGGCGCTGGGCAGGGCGAGTGCCGGCCGGGTGGGTGCGGTGTTCGTGACGACGGTGTGGAGGGCTCCGTCGCGGTGATGGATCCGTACGGTCGCCCTCGCGCCGGGGGCGTGCTTGCGGACGTTGGTCAGGGCCTCCTGGACCGTGCGGTACACGGCGCGCTGGACGGTGGGCGGGAGGTCGTCGGGCAGGTCCGTCTCCAGTTCCGCCTCGATGCCGCTGCCCGCGACCAGCCGGCGCAGATCGGCGAGGGAGGGCTGGGGCGTGAGCTCGGTACGCCGGCCGCCGGAGGCGCGCAGCACGCTGACCATGTGCCGCAGCTCGTCCAGGGTCTGCACGCTGAGCTGCCGGATCGTGGCCGCCGCCGCCCTGGTCTCGTTGTCCCGGCTGCCCACCTGGAGCGCCCCGGCCTGCACGGCGATAAGGCTGACCTGGTGCGAGACCACGTCGTGCATCTCCCGGGCCAGCTGGGCCCGTTCCTCCGACAGGACGCTCTGGTCGGTCAGGAGCCGTTCGTGCTCACGGGCCTCGGAGATCTCCGCGAGCCGCAGGGACAGTTCCCGGTGGGCCTGCACGAGCTGGCCCAGGAAGACGGGAGCGGCCGCGGTGGCCAGGGTGTAGATGAGCTGGATCAGACTGGGCGTCCGGGCGAGTTCCGCGGGCCGCACCGCCGACCACGGCCAGGGCAGGAAGTCGGCCGCCGCGAAGGCCAGGGCGCAGACCGCCGGCAGCCACAGGCGCCGGCTGAGCGAGGAGAGCGTGTACAGCGCGGCGATGGTGGCGAACACCGCGTCGGTGACCAGAGTGGTGGGGAGGGTGAGCACGAAGGTCGTCAGGGGCAGACGGCGACGCAGCGCGAGGGCGAAGGCGGCGAGCAGCGCGCAGGCCGTCTCCGCCGGGTCCGTGAGGTCGACGTTGACCCATGTGTCGACCAGGGCGGCTCCGACCAGGAGGCCGTCCACGACGGGCGCGGGCAGGCGGCCGGGGTTCATGGGGTGCTCTCGTCCTGCGGCGGCGTGAGCAGCCCCGCGCGCTCGGCGATCAGCACCGCCTGGACCCGGCTGCCGACCTGCAGTTTGCTCAGTACCGCGCTGACGTGCCCTTTGACCGTGCCGGTGCTCAGGTGCAGCCGCTCGCCGATGTCGGTGTTGGCCAGACCCTCGGCCATGAGTACAAGGACGGCTCGCTCGCGCTCGGACAACCGGGCGACGAGGCGGACGGCGGAGGGCTCGGGCGCACCCCTGTCGAGATAGGCGTCGACCATGGCGCGGGTGACCTTGGACGACAGCACGGTCCCGCCCCGGGCCAGCGTGCGCACGAGGTGCGGAAGCTGCTCGGGGTCGGTGTCCTTGAGCAGGAATCCGGCGGCCCCCGAGCGGAGTGCGGCCGCCACGTATTCGTCGGTGTCGAACGTGGTGAGCATGGCCACCACGGGCGGGTCCTGCATGCGGCGGACCTCGGCCAGAATCGTGAGCCCGTCCACGTCCGGCATCCGGATGTCCAGCAGCACGAGGTCGGGGCGCAGCTCGTGGACGGCTCGGACGGCCTCGCCGCCGGGGACCGCTGCAACGACCTGGATGTCGTCCGCCGCGTCGAGAATGTGCGTGAAGCCCGTGCGGATGAGGGCCTCGTCGTCGACCACCAGTACCCGGATCACGTGCGCTCCGCTCCTCGCGTCCCCTCTCTTGGATGCGTACCCCGTCAGGGCCGTCCGTGGCGGGGGAAGCGGGTGCCGTCGGCCCCGCGGCCGGATTCCAGCCGGTTGGCGGGGGAAGCTTCGGCCGGTCGGCGGGGTGCCTTCGGAAAGCCGCCGGGCTGGCTGGGGCGAGAGGGCGGCGAATGCTGAGGACATGACGCAGAACGTATTGGCGCCCGCGCCCCCGGTGGTGCCGCGCCCGCTCGAGGCGGACCGTACCCGCGCGTCCGCCGCCACGCCGTCGACCGGGCGGCTGATCGGTATCGACCTGGCCCGTGGGCTCGCGGTCTTCGGCATGTACGCCGCCCACGTCGGCCCCGATGTGTCGGTGGGCGGCCCGGTGGGCTTCCTCCTGGAGCTGGCGCGCGGGCGGTCCTCCGCCCTCTTCGCGGTGCTCGCGGGTTTCTCGCTGATCATCGTCATGGGCCGTCCGCAGCCCCGTACCGGCCGCTCCGGCCGGCAGGCGATGGCCAGGATCGTGATCCGCACCGTCGTCCTCGGGGTGGTCGGCTATGCGCTGACGGCCCTGGGCACCTCGATCGACGTGATACTCAGCTTCTACGCGCTGCTGTTCCTGGTCGTTCTCCCGCTGTACCGGCTGCGTGCGGGGGCGCTCGCGTTCATCGCCGCCACGGGTGCGGTGGTCATGCCCCTGGTGCTGCACGCGATAAACGCCTCGATCGACAACGGGAGCTGGGCGCAGTCCGTCATCGACCATGACCCGCTGGCCCGGGTCACCGGCACGGACGGCATCGTCGAGCTGTTGTTCACCGGGTCGTATCCGGTGCTCACCTGGGTGCCGTTCCTGGTCGCGGGCATGGCGCTGGCCCGGCTCGACCTCACCCGCCCCGGTATCCGGTCCCGGATGGCCCTGACCGGCGGGGGGCTCGCCCTGATCGGCTACGGGGGGTCCTGGCTGGCCCTGCATCTGGTCCCGCACGCCATGACGGCCGTCGCGGCCGCCACGGACGGCGGTTCGGCGTCGGCCGCGTGGTGGTCCGACACGGTCGGCGATCCCGAGGGTCGAACCCCGCTCGCGTGGTTGCTGGTGGCCGCACCGCACAGCGAGACGACGTTCTCCATCGTCGGCAACACCGGCGTCGTCGTCATGGTGGTGGCCGCGTGTCTGACCGTCGCCGCCAGGCTGCCGCGGCTCACGCGCATGGCCACGCCCGTCGCATCGGTCGGCAGGATGGCCCTGACGGTCTACGTCCTGCACATCGTCGCCCTGTGGTTCCTCACCCATGTCTGGTACGTGCCCCTGGTGGAGGACGAGACCATGGCCGCGCTGCCGGTGCTGCTCGGCTTCATCGTGTCCGCCGCGCTGGTGGCGACCGTATGGGCCCGCCACTTCCGCCGCGGCCCCTTGGAGCAGCTGCTGCATCTGTCCACCCGGCCCGCGCTCCTGGTCAAGTAGGCGACGACACCCCGCCGGGGCTCACGCCGCTCCGCCGCCCCGACGGGCCGGCGGAGCGGGCCGGGCGGGCCGCTGTTCCACTCGGACGGAGCCGCCGTCCCCTCGTCGTATGCCGCGAACCGGGCCGCCGCACGGCGGCCCGGCGGCTTTGCCGTCTCTTTACAACCCGCTCCCTGGCTGCCTCGTCTCTCCGCTCGATCCGTAACTCAGCCCGCCGCGTACGGGGCGGGCCGACGAAAGAGAGCGATTCGATGCGCCGAACTGTCCTCAGCGCGCTGGTACTCGGGAGCACCGTCGTGCTGGCCGGCACCGTGCCCGCGTTCGCCGACGGGCCGAGCCCGGTCCCCAGCACCCGCCCGGGCGCGGCCGCCCCGAGCCCCGTCCCGGCCACCCGGTCCTCGGCCCCGAGGGCGGTCCCGAGCGCGGCGCCGACACGGGCCAACGGTCGCGGCCAGGTCTCCGTCGTGCCGAAGGGGGCGCCCGACACCGGAGTGACGGCGGTGTCCTCGCCGTCCGGGTCCGAGGGCGGGCTGATCGGCGGGGGCGCCGCCGCGGTCCTCGTCGCGGGCGGAGCGGCGGTCTTCGTCGTGCGTCGCCGCCGGGCGACCGGGGCATGACACCGCTCTCCAGGCGCGCCTTCGCCACGGCTGCACTGGCCTGCGTCCTCATGGGGTGCGCCGGCCACCCGAACCACCGGGCAGCGGCCGCACCGGCCGTGAGTCAGCCGCCGCCCTCGCAGGCTGCCGCAAGGGCCGTACACCCCCTCGGCCGCTCGATCCCGGTCGGGCTCCGGATCCCGGCCATCGGCGTCGACACCCCGGTCATGCAGCTGGGGCTTGCGCCGGACGGAAGCGTGCAGGTGCCCCCGATCCAGGCGGACGACCGGGCGGGCTGGTACCGGCAGTCGCCGACGCCGGGCCAGGTCGGCCCGTCGGTCCTCCTCGGGCACGTCACCGTCGGTGCCTACGGGGACGGGGTGTTCCGGCACCTCGCACGGTTGCACCGGGGCGACCGGATCGAGGTGCGTCTGGAGAACGGCACGGCCGCGGTGTTCACCGTCGGCGCCGTGCGGACGGTCGCCAAGGCCGACTTCCCCGCACAGGACGTCTACGGGGATGTGAACCGTCCGGAGCTGCGGCTGATCACGTGCGGCGGACCCCGAAGCGGTGACGGCTATCTCGACAACGTCATCGTGTTCGCCACGCTGAGCTCCGCTGCCCCCTGACCCGGTCCTGCTCGGATGCCGGGCCCATGGAACGTACGCCGTCGGCCCGGCATCCTTCCCCACGAGTGCCCCACGACCATGGAGAGCGTTGAAACGGTCCCGTGACAAGGCGGCGTCCGAGCTGTTCGCCGTCCTCTACCCGCGCCTCGCCGGCTGGTGCCGCCGTCTCGTCGACGACGACGAGACGGCCCACGAGATCGCCTCGGAGGCGTTCACCCGGCTCTGGGCCCGCTGGACGACCGTGGAGGAGCCCCGCGGCTTCCTCTACGTCACCGCGGCCAACATCGTCCGGGACCACTGGCGCAAACTGGAGCGCGAGCGCAGAGCCGTGCGCCGCGCCACGTCCGAGGCCGCCGTCCGCCCGCACGCCGAGCAGGCCGACCCGTCGGTGCGTCTGCTCGTACAGTCGCTGCCCGAACGATTCCGGGTGCCGATCCTGCTGCACTACTACGCCGACATGCCGATCCGGGAGGTGTCCGCGCTGACCGGGCGCAAGGAAGGAACCGTCAAGGCCGATCTCCACGCGGCCCGAGAACTGCTCCGCGTCCACCTGAGGAGAAGCCTTGACCACACGCTTTGACGACGGCCCGGAGTTCGGGTCCGACGACCCTCTGACGGTGATCCTGCGGCCGCCCGCCGAGCATCTCGGCGTGCCTCCCGGCCGGTACGAGGCCATCCGCCGCACCGCGGCCCGCCGCAGACTGCTGCGTGCCGCGGCCGGGATCGGAGCGTCCTGCGCGGTCGCCGTTCTCGTCGCGCTGCCCCTTCATCTGGCGAGCCCCGGGGCGCCGGCATCCCCGGCGGTGCCGCTCGCGCCGCCGCCCGCGAGTGGGCACGCGGGGTCACCCACCCCCTCGGTGGTGCCCACCCCGTCCGCGTCGCCCGTGCCGTCGGCGCCGCCCGAGCGTGTCGGCCGCCGTCCGACCGTGCGGTCCTCGGCCGTGGGAAGCGACGTCCCGGGCGGTTCGGTAGCGCCCACCCGGGAACGGCGGGGGGCGTCCAGCCCGGTGCGGGGGGAGCCGTCGCCCTCCTCCCGCTGACGCTCCCGCCGGCGGGGAGCCGCCGGGGCCGCGCCCGCCCTCCTCCCCGCCGTCGTGCCCGCCTTGCGGGGGGCGGGGCCGCGCAGCAGGCTGCTTGACGGGGGTGGTGAGGAAGGGAGCAGCGTGATGACCCGGCATCCGCCCACGGCGCCGCTCGACCGGCCGGTGGTCGGCTCGTATCCGACCTACGAGGGCGCACAGCGTGCGGTCGACTTCCTCTCCGACAGCAAGTTCCCGGTGGAGCGCACCGCGATCATCGGCTCGGACCTGCGGATGGTGGAGACGGTGCTCGGCCGGCTCACCCGCGGGCGGGCCGCCTTGGCAGGCGCGGGCTCGGGCGCCTGGTTCGGGCTGCTCATCGGCCTGCTGCTGTCACTGTTCGCCGCGGGCAACCATCACGTCCTGGTGCTGATGATCAGCGGCCTGTTCTACGGCGCGATCTTCGGTGCGCTCTTCGGCTTCGCCGGCCACGCGTTCACCGGGGGCCGCCGCGACTTCGCGTCCCGCAGCCAGATCGTCGCCGCCCGCTACGACGTGGTCGCCGAGGCGGACGTCGCGGAAGAGGCGAAGAACCTGCTCATCAAGCTCGGCTGGCGCGAGAGCTGAGCGGTACGGGCGGCCGGACGGCCCGCGGGCCGGTCCACCGGCCCGTGCACCGGACGGTGCCGGGTGCCGCGCGTCCTGGCGCCCCGCCGGGTCCGGGAAAGGGATGATTCCTAGCTGAATGTCCGGTGTGCCGACAACAGCAAGGAGCGGAAGAGCCATGTCCGTGATGCGCGTCGCCCAGGTGGCCGAGCCCAGGGGGAGTTTCGAGATCGTCGAACGGGAGCTGCCCGAGCCGGGGCCGGGACATGTGCGGATCGCCGTGGAGGCGTCCGGTGTCTGCCACACCGACTCGGTTTTCGTGCAGACACCCTCCCCGGGCGTGCGGTTCCCGCTCGTGACCGGGCACGAGGTGGCCGGCCGGATCGACTCGGTGGGCGAGGGGGTCGTCGGCTGGGCGGTGGGCACCCGGGTCGAGGTGGGGTGGTTCGGGGGTCAGTGCGGCCACTGCCGGCCCTGCCGCCAGGGCGACTTCATCAGCTGCGAGAACCTCAAGGTGCCGGGGCTGGCGTACGACGGCGGATACGCCAGCCACATGGTCGCACCCGTCGAGGCCCTGGCCCGGGTCCCGGAGGGTCTGTCCGCGGTCGACGCCGCACCGCTCGGGTGCGCGGGTGTGACCTCCTTCATGGGGCTGCGCACGAGCGTGGCCCGCGCCGGTGACCTGGTCGCGGTCCTCGGCATCGGCGGCCTCGGACACCTCGGCGTCCAGTACGCCGCCAGGATGGGTTTCGAGACCGTGGCGATCGCCCGAGGCCGGGACAAGGAGCCGCTGGCCCGGCAACTGGGCGCGGACCACTACATCGACAGCTCCGCCTCGGACCCGGCCAGGATGCTGAAGGAACTGGGCGGAGCGAAGGTGGTCCTCGGCACGGCGGCGAGCGCGGACGCCATGTCGGCGACGATCGACGGACTCGCCCCGCGCGGTCAGCTGGTCGCCATCGGGGTGACGGACCAGTCGCTCAAGGTCGCGCCGGTGCAGCTGATCGGCACCAGCCGGGTGGTGAGCGGGCATCCGTCGGGCACGGCGCGGGAGGTCGAGGAGACCATGGCCTTCAGCGCCCGAACCGGCGTCCGGCCCATGGTCGAGACGATGCCGCTGGAGGAGGTCAACGACGCCTTCGCGCGCATGCTGTCCGGCGCGGCACGGTTCCGCATGGTGCTGACCATGGACGGGTGACGGCGGGTCCCGGCCGGTCCGGCGCGCACGGACCCCCTTCGTCCCCGCGGAATGCAAGGTCGGGTTTCGGGTGTTGGGAGTGACAGCAGATCTCGTCAGGGCGGGTTGCCCTGGTTGTCCGGTCTGCCGGAACCGGAGGCGGCGGATGCGTTCGAACGACCTGGCGATCGCCGAGTGAGCACCTGAGCATGTCCAACGAAGCCGACGACTACACGGGGCAGACCGCCTGCGGCAAGAACTCGCACTCGCCGCTGCGCGACTTCCTGCAGACGGAGACCGGCAGCGCGGCCGTCCTGGTGGCGGCGGCGGTCGTCGCGCTCCTGTGGGCAAACGCGGCGCCGTCGGGCTACGAGGCGTTCTGGCACAGCCACCTGTCCGTACGGATCGGTTCGTACGGTGTGTCGCTCCCGCTGCGCGAGTGGGTGAACAGCGGACTGATGGCGCTGTTCTTCTTCGTCGTCGGTCTGGAGGCGCGCCGCGAGTTCGACATGGGCGAACTGCGCGACCGCTCACGTCTGGCCCTGTCGCTCGCCGCGGGCGTCGGCGGCATGCTCGTGCCGATCGGCATCTACCTGGCGATCAACGCGGGCCATGGGACGACGCAGGGCTGGGGCGCGGCGATGTCCACCGACACCGCTTTCGCACTCGGTGTGCTGGCCGTCGTCGGACGCCGTATGCCACCGGGACTGCGGGTCTTCGTTCTCACGATCACCGTGGTCGACGACCTGCTGGCCCTCGCCGTCATCGCCGTCGCCTACAGCGATCGCATCGACGTGCCGGCGCTGTTCGTGGCCACCGGTGTCTTCGCCGTCGTCCTGCTGGTCCGATGGCTCGGGGTCCGCCGGGGCGTCGTGTACGCGCTGCTCGCACTGGTGGCGTGGGTCGCCCTGCTCGAATCGGGGGTGGACCCGGTTGTCATCGGGCTCGCCATGGGCCTGATCACCTACGCGTATCCGGCGGCGCGAGCCGATCTGGAGCACGTCAGCAACCTGTTCCGGTTGTTCCGCGAGCAGCCGACGCCCGAACTCGAACGCACCGTACGTGTCGGCATCGCCACGGCCCTCTCGCCGAACGAGCGCCTGCAACGCATGTACCACCCCTGGGCCGGCTATGTGATCGTTCCCCTCTTCGCCCTGGCCAACGTCGGCATCCCGATCGGCGGCGAGCAGTTGGGACGGGCGTTCACCTCACCGGTGACCCTGGGCATCCTGCTGGCGTACGTCCTCGGCAAACCGATCGGCATCGTCGGGGCGTCGGCCCTGGCCCAGGCGGTGAGCCGCGGACGGCTCCGGGTCCCGGTCGGCTGGGGAACCGTCGCCGCGGGCGGGACCATGGCCGGAGTCGGCTTCACGGTCTCCCTGCTCATCGCCACGCTCGCCTTCAGCGGCGCCCGGCTGGAGGAGGCCAAGATCGGCATCCTGGCGGCCGTGGTCGGCTCCTTCGTGGCCGGCCGGCTCGCCACCGGCGTGATCGGGATGCTGTCGCGCCCCAGGCAGCTGCGGGCGCTGTTCGGAAAGGCCGAGACCCTCGTCGATCTGGGGGTGCCCGTCGGCGCCGGCCGCGACCATGTGCGCGGACCGCGCGACGCCCCCGTGACGGTGGTGGAGTACGGCGACTACGAGTGCCCCTTCTGCGGGCAGGCGGAGCCGGTCGTGCGGGAACTCCTCGGGGACTTCGGGGACGTGCGGTACGTATGGCGCCATCTGCCGCTGACCGACGTCCATCCGCACGCCCAACTCGCCGCGGAGGCCGCGGAGGTGGCTGCGCTGCAGGGCCGCTTCTGGGACATGCACGATCTGCTGATCAGCCATCAGGGTGCCCTGACCTTCGACGACCTGCTGGGTCATGCCGTGGATCTGGGACTCGATCTGCGGCGCTTCGAGCGGGACATGCGCGCCCATGCGGGCGCCGTGCGCGTGGCCGAGGACGTCGATTCGGCGGATCTCGGCGGCGTAGCGGGCACGCCCACGTTCTTCGTCAACGGGCGCAGGCACTACGGCGCGTACGACATCGCCGGACTGTCCCAGGCCGTGCGTACCGCCCGTGAACGAGCCGCCGTGGCCGCTTAGGACGTCCTCGTGTCCCAACCCCCGCACGCGGGCGGCGACGTCGGCACCCCACCACTTTTGAACATGTTCAATTCGAGGGGCACGCGCATGACATGAGCGACAGAGCGGCCCTGTCGAGGGGCATCCGCGCGTGGCCGGTCTTCTTCGTCGTCTGCCTGGTACTCAGCGGTGCCACGGCCTTTCCCCTGGTCCACGAACTGCGCTGGACCGAGGACCTGCTGCGGTCCCTGTCCGCGCCGGAGCATCTGCCCGCCCTCATGGACCGGATCGAGCGGGTGCGCCGCGGTCTCGACGCCACCGACGCCGAACAGCCCTTCGTCCTCTACGGCACGGACTGGCTGGCGTTCGCGCACCTGGTGATCGCGGTGGCCTTCTACGGGCCCTACCGCGACCCCGTCCGCAACATCTGGGTCGTCGAGTTCGGGATGATCGCCTGCGCGGGCATCATCCCGCTCGCCCTGATCTGCGGTCCGATCCGCGGGATCCCGTTCTGGTGGACGGTGATCGACATGTCGTTCGGGGTGATCGGGATCGTCCCGCTGTATGTCGTCCGGAAGAAGATCAAGCGGCTGGAGGAACTGACGGCCGGGGTCACACGGCCGGCCCCCGCGGTCGTGTGACCCCGGCGGCCGAAGGCCCGCCGCCCGCCTCAGCGCCCGCGCAGCGCGTGCAGCGCGTCGAGGCGGTTGGTGGTGATCGAGTCCACGCCCAGGTCGAGCAGGCGCCGCATGGAGCGGCGCGTGTCCGGGGTCCACACCGACAGCAGATGGCCGCCCCGGTGCACACGTGCCGCGAGGTCGCGGTCGACCAGGCTGAACCGGTAGTTGAGCCAGCGCGGGCGCACCGCATCGAGCAGCGCGGGCCGGGGCGGCGCGAGGCTCGTCCAGGTCAGGGCGATCTCCGCCGAGGGGTCGGCGGCCCGGACGGCCAGCATGGTCTGCGCCCCGGCGCAGTAGTAGACGCGCTCCGACGCACCGCACTGCCGCACGACGTCCACGACCCGGCGCACGGCGCGGACCGAGGGCTCGCCCGGCAGGTCGATCATGACCCGGCCCCCGTCGGACGCCCTCAGCGCGTCCGCCAGCGTCGGCACACCGCCGGCCGTCAGCCCCTGCACCTCGTCGGACGAGAGCGAGGCGAGCGGCCGGTCCTGCTCCCACAGGCGCTTCAGCGTCCCGTCGTGCAGGAGCACGGGGACACCGTCCCGGGTGAGCCGTACATCGACCTCGACGGCGTCCGCGCCCCGGCGGAGCGCGGAACGCAGCGAGGCGAGCGTGTTCTCGCGGTGGAGGTAGGGGTCGCCGCGATGGGCGACGGCAGTCACGGTGCGCATGGGCCCATTGTGCTGGTCAGGGAGCGAGCCACGTCGCGGTGTAGGCGTCGATCTCGGCGACCAGTTTCGCCTTGCCCGCGTCGTCGAGGAAGGACGCCTCGACCCCGTTCCTGGCGAGAGAGGCCAGACCCCGTTCGTCGAGGTCCAGCAGTCGTGCGGCGACCGCGTACTCGTTGTTGAGATCGGTGCCGAACATCGGCGGGTCGTCCGAGTTGACGGTGACGATCACACCGGCGCGCACGAACTCCTTGATGGGGTGCTCGTCGAGCGTGCGGACGGCGCGCGTCGCGATGTTGGAGGTCGGGCAGACCTCCAACGGGATGCGGTGCTCGGCGAGGTGCGCGAGCAGCTTCGGGTCCCGGGCGGAACTCGTGCCGTGACCGATGCGCTCGGCGCGCAGCTCGTTCAGGGCGTCCCAGACCGTCTCGGGACCGGTCGTCTCGCCCGCGTGCGGCACGGAACGCAGGCCCGCCGCTGTCGCCCGGTCGAAGTACGGCTTGAACTGCGGTCGCGGCACCCCGATTTCGGGGCCGCCGAGTCCGAAGGAGACGAGCCCCTCGGGGCGCAGCCGGTCGTCGGTGGCGAGCCGGGCGGTCTCCTCGGCGGATTCGAGGCCGGCCTCGCCGGGGATGTCGAAGCACCAGCGCAGTACGGTCCCGAACTCGGCCTCGGCGGCCTTGCGGGCGTCCTCGATCGCGTCCATGAACGCCCGCTCGTCGATGCCGCGGCGGGTGGACGAGAAGGGGGTGATCGTCAGCTCGGCGTAGCGCACCTGCTGCCGGGCCATGTCGCGCGCGACCTCATAGGTCAGCAGGCGTACGTCCTCGGGGGTCCGGATGAGGTCGACCACGGACAGATAGACCTCGATGAAGTGGGCGAAGTCCGTGAACGTGAAGTAGTCGACAAGGGCCTCGGGGTCGGTGGGCACCTTGGAGTCGGGGTGACGTGCGGCCAGTTCCGAGACGATGCGCGGGGAGGCGGAGCCCACGTGGTGCACGTGCAGTTCGGCCTTGGGCAGTCCGGCGATGAAGGCGTGCAGATCGCGCACGGCGGGGGCGTCACGGTGGTCGGTCAAGGGGTCCTCCCCGGGAGCGGCGCCCGGCGCCCTGTTCGGGCGGGACGCGGGTGATCGGCTGATCGGTGGTTCAGGGATCATCGTAGGACGAGGGTCACGGGGGTCCCGTCCGGGCCGTAGCATGACGGCAGGTACGACGGAGGGGGGACGCAGGCATGTCCGAGGACGCGCACGCGCCGGGAACGCCGCAGAACGGCGCCGTGGGCCCGGGGGCCGCGCCGGGCGACGGTACGGAACGGGCGCCGGGGGCCGAGGGCCCCGAGATACCGGGTGCGCCCGCGGGCCACGGGCCCGGAGCAGTGCTCGACAAGCCGGCCGCCGGTCCGCTCCCCGCGTTCGATCCCTGGGCGCCGCCCGCCGACGACGCGCCCCGCACGGGTCCCGGCTCGCCGGTCCCGGGAGCTCCCGTCGGCCCGAAGGACCGGATTCCCGGCGGCGCTCCGTTCCCGCACGACCAGCCCACGGTCGCCGCCCTGCCCGGCCCCGGGACGCACGGCGCTCCGGCCCAGGGTCCCTGGGGCCAACCCTTCGCCCCGCCGGGCCCCACCGCCGCGGCCCCGGCCGGCAACCCGTTCGCGCCGCCCTCCCCGGCTGCCGCGGGCAACCCCTACGCGCCGCCCTCCCCGGCTGTCGCGGGCAACCCCTACGCGCCGCCCGTCCCCGGTCAGCCCGTGCCGCCACCGCCCATCGGACCCGAAGGGCCCGGGCAGCCGACGGCGTACGCCTATCCCCAGTACCCCGCATATCCGAGCTACGGCGGACCGTACGGCCACCAGAGCCATGGCCCCGGCTACGGCTGGCCCGGGATGCCGCTCGCGCCGAGCAATGGAATGGGCACCGCCTCGCTGGTGCTCGGGATCATCTCCGCCGTCGCGTTCTGTCTCGGGCCGGTGGCCATGTTCGTGGGCGCGCTGGCCGTGATCTTCGGAATCGTCGGCCGCCGCAAGTCGAACCGAGGCGAGGCCACGAACGGCGGCATGGCGCTGGCCGGCATCATCTGCGGCGCGGTCGGTTTCGTCATCGGCCTCGTCCTGACCATCGCCATCTTCCTGGCCCCGGACAGCGACGACGACCCGTGGACGAGCACGGACGACGGCTACTCGACGTCGCTCGTGGTCCCTCGGCTGCCGTAGCCCGGCGAGCGGGTCCCGGTACGTGACACGGCGGCACCCCATGTCCCTGTGCTTGTCCGCAGCGGCCGGGCACGGAAGTGCCGCCGGCGGGGACGGGCGGTGGGGTGCCGTCGGGAACGCTAGGCGGCGGCCAGCCGCTCCCGCGCCGCCATCAGTGCGAACCCCAGCAGGTTCGGTCCCCGCCAGCGCTCCGGGTCGGCCGCCCGCTCGTCGTCCGCCGCGATCCCTATGCCCCAGACCCGGTCCACCGGGCTCGCCTCGACGAGCACCCGGTCACCGGTGGCCATCAGGTAGGCCCGCAGTTCTTCGTGCGCGGCGAACTTGTGGACGCTGCCCTCGACCACGATCCCGAACCGCTCGCGCGCCCATGTGACGTCGTCGAAGCCGCGCACCAGCCGCCCCACCTTCTTGGCCAGCGCCGGGCTCGACGCCTGAAGCACCTCGCGCTCGGCCCCCGCGTCGCCGAACAGCCTCGCCTTCGACGCCATCATCCAGTGCTCCGCCGTCGCGTACTCGACGCCGTCCACGGTGAACGGAGACGGCCACCACTGGCTGAGACAGCTCGCTCCTATCTGTCCGTCCCGGCGCGGCCGATGCCCCCAGAAGTGCAGATACTTCACCCTCGCCCCGGCCCGGACCGCCCCCACCAGGGATTCCCGGGAATCGATGCTCCCCATGCACGCGAGTGTGGCACGCACCACTGACAATCCGTCCTTCCTTTTCCAGGAGGAGTAGACAGCTGGTCGACAGATTCCGTCGCGTAACCAAAAGGCAACAACGGAATCACTTGTTGGAGTCCACTCCCTCTGTCAGGATCGGCACTCAAATCGAGCCGGAGCTACGCCGGTCCCCGCGGTGGACGCCGGTGGGGGCGAAGGAGAGCGACATGCACAACGTGGGCAACGCCGGCCACACCGACACCCCCTCCCGGGACGAGGTGGGCGAACGGTTCTCGAACGGTGCGCAGTACATCGCGGGCCGGCCGGCCAAGGGCACCTCGGGGCGCAGTCACGCGGTCGTCGACCCGTCGACGGGTGCCGCGGTCCACGCGTACGAGCTGGCCGGCGCCGAGGACGTCGACCGTGCGGTGGCCGCCGCCCGCGCGGCCTTTCCCGGCTGGTCCACGGCCACCCCCGGTGAGCGTTCCGAGGCGCTGCACCGTTTCGCCGCCGTCCTCGCCGAGCGCGCCGAGGAGTTCGCCCGCTACGAGTCCCTCCAGTGCGGCAAACCCCTGAAGCTGACGCGGGAGTTCGACGTGCCGGGCACGATCGACAACGCGTCCTTCTTCGCGGGTGCCGCCCGGCATCTCCAGGGGCAGTCCGCGGGTGAGTACTCCGGCGACCACACCTCCTATGTGCGCCGCGAGCCCATCGGTGTCGTCGGTTCCATCGCCCCCTGGAACTATCCCCTCCAGATGGCCGCCTGGAAGATCCTCCCGGCGATCGCCGCGGGCAACACCGTCGTGCTGAAGCCCGCCGAACTCACCCCGCTCACCTCGCTGCTCTTCGCCGAGGCCGCCACCGAGGCGGGAATCCCGGACGGTGTCGTCAACATCGTCACCGGTACCGGCAAGGAGGCGGGCGAGCACCTCGTCGGCCACCCCGACGTGGCCATGACCTCCTTCACCGGTTCCACGGCCGTCGGCAGGCGCGTCGCCGAGATCGCCACCTCCACGGTCAAACGCCTCCACCTGGAACTCGGCGGCAAGGCGCCGTTCGTGGTCTTCGACGACGCCGACCTGGAGGCCGCGGTCCACGGCGCGGTCGCGGGCGCGCTCATCAACACCGGCCAGGACTGCACGGCCGCCACGCGCGCGTATGTGCAGCGTCCTCTCTACGAGGAGTTCGTCCGGGAGGCCGCCGCCCTCATGGAGACCGTCAGGCTCGGCGACCCCTTCGCCCCCGGCACCGACCTCGGCCCACTGATCTCGCACGCGCAGCGGGACCGTGTCGCAGGCTTCGTCGACCGGGCACGTGCGTACGCGCGTGTGGTGACCGGTGGCGCGGCGCCCGGCGGGGAGCTCGAGGGCGGCGCCTACTACCGGCCCACCCTCATCGCCGGCGCCCGGCAGGACAGCGAGATCGTCCAGTGCGAGATCTTCGGTCCCGTGCTCGTCGTCCTGCCCTTCGACGGCGACGACGAGGGGATCCGGCTCGCGAACGACACTCCGTACGGCCTTGCCGCCTCCGCCTGGAGCCGTGACGTCTATCGGGCGAACCGGGCGACCCGCGAGATCAAGGCGGGTTGTGTGTGGGTCAACGACCACATCCCGATCATCAGCGAGATGCCGCACGGCGGCTACAAGGCCTCCGGCTTCGGCAAAGACATGTCCTCGTACTCGTTCGAGGAGTACACCCAGATCAAGCATGTCATGTTCGACAACACCGCGGCCGCCAGGAAGGACTGGCACCGCACGATCTTCGGGGACCGATAGCAGAAACGGCCGCCCGACCCCCCGGCCGTACACCTCCCGAAAGGGCACCACGCGCATGGAGCAGAACGAGCCCGACCGCCTGACCCCGGCCCAAGTGGCCGCCATGCGGCGCAGCTTCCGCAACGGCAGGGCCTCCCTCACCCGACGTTCGCTGCTGCGCGCCTCCGCCGGCGGCGCGCTCGCGGTGGGCGGCCTCGGGGCGCTGAGCGCCTGCGGGATTCCCGCGGCCGGCAAGACACAGGGCGGCACCTCGGCCGAGGACCACTCCGCCGAGGAGAAGGTGGTCAACTTCTCCAACTGGCCCGAGTACATCGACGTCGACGACAGCGGGAAGCACCACCCGACGCTCGAGGCGTTCGGCAAGAGGACCGGCATCACGGTCAAGTACACCGAGGACATCAACGACAACAACGAGTTCTTCGGCAAGATCAAGCCGCAGCTCGCCGCGGGCCAGGACACCGGCCGGGACCTGATCGTCCTCACCGACTGGCTGGCCGCCCGGGTGATCCGGCTGGGCTGGGTGCAGAAGCTGGACGCAGCGAACCTCCCGCACGCCTTCGCCAACCTCTCGGGGCAGTTCCGCAGCCCCGACTGGGACCCCGGGCGTGCCTACTCCTACCCCTGGCAGGGCATATCGACCGTCATCGCGTACAACAAGAAGGCGCTCGACGGCATCGAGGTGAAGTCGGTCTCCGACCTTCTCGACAACCCCAAGCTCAAGGGCCGGGTGGGCTTCCTGTCGGAGATGCGCGACAGCATCGGCATGACCCTCCTCGACATGGGCAAGGACCCGGCGAAGTTCACCGACGACGACTTCGACGCGGTCATCGCCCGCCTTCAGAAGGCCGTCGACAACGGGCAGATCCGCCGCTTCACCGGCAACGACTACACGTCCGACCTCACCAAGGGCGATCTGGCCGCCTGTGTGGCCTGGGGCGGTGACATCGTCCAGCTCCAGGCGGACAGCCCGGACGTCGCCTACATCATTCCGGACAGCGGCTACATGACCTCGACGGACAACATGCTGGTCCCGAACAAGGCCCGTCACAAGGCGAACGCGGAACGGCTCATCGACTTCTACTACGAGCCCGACCAGGCCGCCGCACTCGCCGGCTACGTCAACTACGTCAGCCCCGTCGACGGTGTGAAGCCCTACCTCGAGAAGATCGACAAGGACGCGGCGAACAATCCGCTGATCCTTCCGGACAAGGCCATGGCCGCGAAGTCCCACGCCTTCCGCTCGCTGACGCAGAAGGAAGAGACGGCCTACGAAGAGAAGTTCGCAAAGCTGACAGGGGCGTGACGAAGATGACGACGGACAACAGCGGCGATGTCCGCCTCTCCGGGATCGGCAAGACCTACGGCTCCTTCACCGCCGTGCACCCGCTCGACCTGACCGTGCCGCAGGGGTCCTTCTTCGCCCTGCTCGGCGCGTCCGGCTGCGGCAAGACCACCACCCTGCGCATGATCGCCGGTCTGGAGGAGCCTTCCTCCGGGACGGTCCACCTGGGCGACCAGGACGTCACCCGGCTGCCCCCGTACAAGCGGCCGGTGAACACCGTCTTCCAGTCCTACGCCCTCTTCCCGCACCTCGACATCTTCGAGAACGTGGCCTTCGGTCTGCGTCGCCGCGGCATCAAGTCGGTGAAGAAGCAGGTCGAGGACATGCTGGACCTGGTGCAGCTGGGCGAGCAGGCGCGCAAGAAGCCGCACCAGCTCTCCGGTGGCCAGCAGCAGCGCGTCGCAGTGGCCCGCGCACTGATCAACCACCCGAAGGTGCTGCTCCTCGACGAGCCGCTCGGTGCCCTCGACCTGAAGCTGCGGCGCCAGATGCAGCTGGAGCTCAAGCGCATCCAGACCGAGGTGGGCATCACCTTCATCCATGTCACGCACGACCAGGAGGAGGCCATGACGATGGCCGACACCGTCGCCGTGATGAACGCGGGCCGCGTGGAACAGCTCGGCTCGCCCACCGATCTGTACGAGAACCCGCAGACCACCTTTGTCGCCAACTTCCTCGGCACCTCCAACCTGATCGAGGCCGAGGTGGACTCCAGGAGCGGCGACCGGATCATCCTGAAGGCGGGCGGAGACAAGCTCACCCTGCCCGAGGCACGATGTTCCGCGCCGGCGACGGCGGGCGGAAAGGTACTGGTCGGCGTACGGCCGGAGAAGATATCCCTCACCCATGCCGACGACGCCGGCGACGTCCCCGAGGGCCGCAACCGCATCTCCGGACGCATCGCCGACTCGAGCTTCATCGGGGTGTCCACGCAATACGTCGTCGACAGCCCGGTCTGCCCGGAGTTCGAGGTCTACGCCCAGAACATCGACCGCGACCCGCGGCTGGTGCCCGGCGCCGAGGTCGTCCTGCACTGGAATCCCGCGCACACCTTCGGACTGGACGCCGCCCAGGACATCGACGCGGGTGTCGAGACGGTACAGCCCGAGGAAGGGGTGGCCGCCTGATGGCCGCCGTCACCGAGGCGCCCGCGCCACCGGCGCCCACCACGTCCGCGGCGAAGCCCCCGCGCAGGCGGGGCCGCTTCACGCCGTACTGGCTGCTGCTGCCCGGCATCCTGTGGCTGCTGGTCTTCTTCGCGCTGCCGATGCTCTACCAGGGCTCCACGTCCGTGCAGACCGGTTCTCTGGAGCAGGGCTACAAGGTCACCTGGCACTTCGCGACCTACTGGGACTCGCTGTCGACGTACTGGCCGCAGTTCCTGCGCTCGGTCCTCTACGCGGCCGCAGCGACGCTGCTGTGCCTGGTCCTCGGCTACCCGCTCGCGTACCTCATCGCGTTCCGCGCCGGCCGCTGGCGGAACCTGGTGATGATCCTGGTCATCGCGCCGTTCTTCACGAGCTTCCTGATCCGTACGCTCGCCTGGAAGACGATCCTCGCGGACAACGGCCCGGTCGTCGGCGCCCTCAACACGCTGCACGTGCTGGACGTCACCAACTGGCTCGGCTGGACCGCGGGGGACCGCGTCCTCGCCACCCCGCTCGCGGTGGTCTGCGGTCTGACGTACAACTTCCTGCCGTTCATGATCCTGCCGCTGTACACCTCGCTGGAGCGCATCGACGGACGCCTCCACGAAGCGGCCGGGGACCTGTACGCCACCCCGTTCACGACCTTCCGGAAGGTCACCTTCCCGCTGTCGATGCCGGGCGTGGTCTCCGGCACGCTGCTGACCTTCATCCCGGCCGCGGGCGACTACGTCAACGCCGACCTGCTGGGTTCCACCGACACCCGCATGGTCGGCAACGTCATCCAGACACAGTTCCTGCGGATCCTCGACTATCCGACGGCGGCGGCGCTCTCGTTCATCCTCATGGCCGCGATCCTCGCCATGGTCACGGTCTACATCCGCAGGTCCGGCACGGAGGATCTGGTCTAAATGGGATTCGTCAACTGGTTCAAGCGCCATCTCGTCGTCCTCGCCGGACTGCTGACACTCGGATACCTCCTGCTGCCGAACATCGTCGTGACGGTGTTCTCCTTCAACAAGCCGAAGGGGCGCTTCAACTACGAATGGCAGCAGTTCTCGCTGGACGCGTGGAAGGACCCGTGCGGTGTCGCCGACATGTGCGGCTCGCTGTCGGTCAGCCTTCAGATCGCCGTCTGGGCCACGATCGGGGCCACGGTCCTCGGCACGATGATCGCCTTCGCGCTGGTCCGCTACCGCTTCCGGGCCCGCGGTGCGGTGAACTCGCTGATCTTCCTGCCGATGGCGATGCCCGAGGTGGTCATGGCGGCCTCGCTGCTGACCCTGTTCCTCAACATGGGCGCCCAGCTGGGATTCTGGACGATCCTCATCGCCCACATCATGTTCTGCCTCAGCTTCGTCGTGACCGCGGTCAAGGCACGTGTCATGTCGATGGACCCGAGGCTGGAACAGGCCGCGCAGGACCTGTACGCGGGCCCGCTGCAGACCTTCCTGCGGGTCACCCTGCCGATCGCGGCACCCGGCATCGCCGCGGGCGCGCTGCTCGCCTTCGCGCTCTCCTTCGACGACTTCATCATCACCAACTTCAACGCGGGCTCGACCGTCACCTTCCCCATGTTCGTCTGGGGCTCTGCGCAGCGCGGTACGCCCGTCCAGATCAATGTCATCGGCACGACCATGTTCGTCCTCGCCGTTCTGTTCGTCCTCCTCTCCATGGCCGTGGGCAACCGCCGGAACCGCCAGAAGGCGTAACGCATCTGTAGGGAGTTGACATCATGGCCCCGAGCGCCATGACCCGTTGGACCACATCTCTTTCCGAAGCCCAGCCGGTCCCGTACTGGCTGGAGGACCCGGGCAGGCCCCACCCCGAACCCGCCCTGACCGGCGCCGAGACCTGCGATCTGCTGGTCGTCGGCGGCGGCTACAGCGGGCTGTGGACCGCGCTCATCGCCAAGGAGCGCGATCCGCAGCGGGACGTCGTACTGCTCGAGGGGCGCGAGGCGGGCTGGGCCGCCTCGGGCCGCAACGGCGGCTTCTGCGCCGCCTCCCTCACACACGGCCTGGCCAACGGCGTCGCCCGCTGGCCCGACGAGATCCACAAGCTGCAGGAGCTGGGCGCCCGCAATCTCGACGAGATCGAGAAGGCGGTCGCCCGCCACTCTCTGGACTGCGACTTCGAGCGCACCGGCGAGATCGATGTGGCGACCGAGACGTACCAGGCCTTCGAACTCCGCGACTGGTACGAGGAGACGGTGCGCCGGGGGCTTGCCGAGGACACCGAGTTCCTGGACGGGGAGGCGGTGCGGGAGCAGGTCGACTCGCCGACCTTCGTCGCCGGTCTGTACGACCGCCGGGGCGTCGCGTTGGTCCACCCGGCCAAGCTGGCCTGGGGGCTCAAGCGGGCCTGCCTCCGGCTGGGCGTCCGGGTCTACGAGCGCACGCCCGCGCTCACCCTGAAGCCGTACGGGGCCGGCATGGCCGTGCGCACCCCCTACGGCCGGGTGCGCGCCCGCCGCGTCGCACTCGGCACCAACATCTTCCCGAACCTGGTCAGGCGGGTCCGCTCCTACACCGTGCCGGTCTACGACTACGCGCTGATGACGGAGCCGCTGAGCCCCGACCGGCTGGCGTCCATCGGCTGGAGCAAGCGCCAGGGCCTCGGCGACTCGGCCAACCAGTTCCACTACTTCCGGCTCTCCGCCGACAACCGCATCCTGTGGGGCGGCTACGACGCGATCTACTCGTACGGCGGCCGGGTGCGGGCCGAGTACGACGACCGCCCGGAGACGTACGCGAAGCTCGCCGAGCACTTCTTCGGCTGCTTCCCGCAGTTGGAGGGCGTCCGTTTCACGCATGCGTGGGGCGGCGCGATCGACACCTGCTCGCGCTTCTCGGCGTTCTTCGGGACGGCGTACCGGGAGAGGGTGGCGTACGCGGCCGGCTACACGGGCCTCGGTGTCGGGGCCACCCGCTTCGGTGCCGAGGTGATGCTCGACCTGCTGGCGGGGGAGCGCACGGAGCGGACCGAGCTGGAGATGGTCCGCAAGAAGCCCCTGCCGTTCCCGCCGGAGCCCTTCGCCTGGACCGGCATCGCACTGACCAAGTGGTCCCTGGCCCGTGCCGACGCGCACGACGGTCGGCGCAACCTCTGGCTGAAGACGATGGACCGGCTGGGCCTGGGCTTCGACAGCTGACCCGGACCGCGGGCGGGGGGCCTGCCGGGAATTCCCGGCAGGCCCCCCGCCCGCGGTCCGCTACCGGCGGAGGTCTTGACAACCGAATTGGTCTGGACCAAGTTGGGCGCGCTCCACCCTCCAATTCCCCCATGCCCGGAGGCACTTGTGGATCGCATCAGACCCCTCGTCCGGCGACGGCTGCTGGCCGTGTGCACGGCGACGGCGCTGGCCCTGCCCGGCCTGGCGGCCCTCGCTCCGGCCGCCCGCGCGGCGGACGTGGACCTCGCGCGCAACGGCGGCTTCGAGTCCGGCCTCGACGGCTGGAGCTGTACCGCCGGCACCACCGTCGGCTCCCCGGTGCACAGCGGCACCGCGGCCCTGCGGGCGACCCCGGCCGGCAGCGACAACGCCCAGTGCAGCCAGACGGTGACGGTGCAACCGAACGCGCAGTACACGCTCGCCGGCCAGGTCCGCGGCAGCTACGTCTACCTGGGCGCGAGCGGCACCGGCACCACCGACGTGTCCACCTGGACCCAGTCGGCGACGGACTGGCAGCAGCTCACGACGACCTTCCGCACCGGCCCCACCACCACCAAGGTCACGATCTACACGCACGGCTGGTACGGCACGGGCGCCTACTACGCCGACGACATCTCGCTGGTCGGACCGGGCGCGGTCGCGGGCCAGCCGCCCGCCGCGCCGTCCGGGCTGAGGACCGGCACCGTCACCTCGTCGAGCGTCGCCCTGTCCTGGTCGGCGGTCACGGGCGCCACGAGCTATGCCGTCTACCGGGACGGCGCGAGGGTCCAGACGGTCGCCGGCACATCGGCCACCGTGACCGGCCTGGCGCCCGCCACGGCGTACGCCTTCCAGGTGGCGGCCGTGAACGACGCGGGGGAGTCCGCGAAGTCGGCGGCGGTGACCGCGACGACCGCCACGGGATCGGGGGGCTCCGTCGGCCTCCCGGCGCACGCCCTGGTCGGCTACCTCCACGCGAGCTTCGCCAACGGCTCCGGGTACACGCGCCTCGCGGACGTCCCCGACAGCTGGGACGTCATCGACCTCGCCTTCGGCGAACCCACCTCCGTCACCTCGGGCGACATCCGCTTCACCCGGTGCCCGGTCACCGAGTGCGCCGGCGTGGAGAGCGACGCCGACTTCAAGGCGGCCGTCAAGGCCAAGCAGGCGGCCGGCAAGAAGGTGCTGATATCGATCGGCGGCCAGAACGGCCAGGTGCAGCTGACGACCACGGCGGCCCGGGACGCGTTCGTCTCCTCGGTCTCGAAGATCATCGACACCTACGGCCTCGACGGCCTGGACATCGACTTCGAGGGCCACTCGCTGTCCCTGAACGCGAACGACACGGACTTCAGGAACCCGACGACCCCGGTGATCGTCAACCTGATCTCGGCCCTGAAGACGCTGAAGGCCAGATACGGCTCCGCGTTCGTGCTGACGATGGCCCCGGAGACGTTCTTCGTCCAGATGGGCTACCAGTACTACGGCACGGGCAAGTGGGGCGGTCAGGATCCCCGGTGCGGGGCGTACCTCCCGGTGATTTACGCCCTGCGCGACGATCTCACGCTGCTGCACGTCCAGGACTACAACTCCGGCCCGATCATGGGCCTCGACAACCAGTACCACTCCATGGGCGGGGCGGACTTCCACATCGCGATGACCGACATGCTCCTCACCGGCTTCCCGGTGGCGGGCGACCCGAACAACGTCTTCCCGGCGCTGCGGCCCGACCAGGTGGCGATCGGCATGCCGGCGTCGACCAACGCGGGCAACGGCTATGTGGCCCCGTCGGAGGTGACGAAGACCCTGGACTGCCTGACCAGGAAGGCGAACTGCGGTTCGTACACCACCCACGGGACCTGGCCCGGCCTGCGCGGCCTGATGACGTGGTCGATCAACTGGGACCGGTTCGGGAGCTGGGAGTT
Organism: Streptomyces sp. HUAS TT11; assembly: GCF_051553595.1. NCBI lineage: Bacteria > Bacillati > Actinomycetota > Actinomycetes > Kitasatosporales > Streptomycetaceae > Streptomyces > Streptomyces sp. HUAS TT11. The sequence goes on along the minus strand of NZ_CP196184.1, from coordinate 2,864,688 downwards.
CCAGCGGACGTTCGACGGCTACTTCGGCTGAGGCAGAGCCACAGCGAGTACAGCAGCATCGCGCACAGGATCCAACTGCCCAGCACGTCCAGGGGCCAGTGGTAACCGCTGCGGACCAGCCCGAAGGCGACGCCCGCGTTCAGGGTGAGCCAGACGGCCAGGAGCTGGAGGCGGGCCTGGGGCGTGTGCAGCCAGGGCGACAGGACCAGGGCCGCCGCGCCGTAGGCGATCATCGCGGTGGCCGTGTGCCCCGACGGATAGAAGCCCGTGACCGGGCCCATGAGCGGTGGGCCCGGCCGGGCGAACAGCGTCTTCAAGGCGAGGATCAGCACGGGATAGACCGCCGTCAGTCCGGCCGCGGCGGCGGGCGGCAGCCACCATCGCTGCGCACCCGCGTCCCGGCCCCGCTGGGCGACCCAGGTCAGCACGATGACCAGCAGCGGAACGGCGATGGTGGCGCTGCCCAGGTCGGCGAGGAGTTCGGAGACCCGGCTCGGACGGACCAGGGCCCTGCCCAGCCGTTCGTCCACCCGCACCAGCGGCCCGCGGACGGCGACCTGCCAGGAGAGCAGGAGGAAGAGAAGGCCCAGTGGGACCAGAACGCGAGCCGGCCGCCCCGGGAGCGGTGGCATTCCACCGTGCACCGCGGGCGCTTCCTCGAGGTCCGGCTCCGGGATGGGCGACACGGTGTACAGCTTCGCAGGCAGTCCGGCCGGCAGTACCCGCGGGTGCCCGCGCGTGGCGGGTGCGGCATCCCTGAGCGGTACGACGACACCCGCCGCGCGGCCCAACGCGGGGCCCTCCTGCCAGGCAGGCGGCAGGAGAGCGGAACCGGCCGGATGCGAACCGGCGTCCTCGCGATGTCGGAGACCGGGCGCGGCGACCTCTGCGCTACGGTCCCGCCCGGGCGACAGGCCGGCCGTGGGCCGGACGGCACAGCGTCCGGTTGTCGCCGGGGCGGTGCGTCCGGGCCGTCACCCCGGCCCGGTCCCGGTCCTCACGCCGACGGCACGGCACTGGGGGCACACCGGTTGGGCATTGCGGCCGTACCGGCAGGTCAGTCCCTGGCAGCGGGCGCAGGGGCCGATCTGTTCCGGGGAGCAGCCCAGCACGAGTGCGGCGGACACCCGGTCCGTCGTGGGGTCGATGCGTCTGGGCGCCTCGTCCATATGTCCGAATGTAGCGACCGTGGACGCTTCGGTGGATCCGCCCGGGTGTGCGGGGAATCGCCGTCCGGCGCCCGGCTCGTCGGGCGGCCGGGTGGAGTGGGGTCCTCGGCGGGCGATCCGTGCGACGACGTGCGCGTGGGGCCGGCCGGCGCCGCGCCCGGGTCCGGACACGCCGAAGGGCCGGCACAAGGGGGGGGTGTGTGCCGGCCCTTCGGGTGGACAGCTCTCCCGTCTACGTCCCGTGACCTGCTTGCGCGGGTGCGACGGGGGTGGTTCCGAGGCGGCCGTCCGGATCGGGGTGCCGCCCGCCCCGGGGGGTTTGGGGCGTGCGGCCGTCCGATCGGTGAGGAGATCCAGAGCCGGAAGCTCCGGGTGTGTGCGCGAGGGCACGACCAGGTCGAAGCTGGGGAGGCCTCGGCCCGATGTCACCCACAGTCCCCTGTGGGTGGGGTGTTTCTCTCATCTGGGTAGAACCTACGGCAGGGAAAACGGCTCCGACAGCCGGAAGGGCGTCTTGCCATCCACCTCGCACACGTTCTTCACACCCTCTGACCTCCGCCGCCCCGGTGGCGGCGGAGGAGGTCAGGGTTCAGATGCGCGAGAAGGCCTGCTCGATGATGTCGAGGCCCTCGTTCAGCAGGTCCTGGCCGATGACGAGCGGGGGCAGGAAGCGCAGCACGTTGCCGTAGGTGCCGCAGGTCAGGACGAGCAGACCCTCCTGGTGGCAGGCCTTGGCCAGTGCGCCGGTGGCCTCCGGGTTCGGCTCCTTGGTGGCGCGGTCCTTGACCAGCTCGATCGCGATCATCGCACCGCGGCCGCGGATGTCGCCGATGATGTCGAACTTCTCGGCCATCGCCGTGAGGCGGGCCTTCATGGTCTCCTCGATCTCCTTCGCCCGGGCGTTGAGGTCGAACTCCTTCATCGTCTCGATCGCGCCGAGCGCACCCGCGCAGGCGACCGGGTTGCCGCCGTAGGTGCCACCGAGGCCGCCCGAGTGCGCGGCGTCCATGATCTCGGCGCGGCCGGTGACGGCGGCGAGCGGCAGACCGCCCGCGATGCCCTTGGCGGTGGTGATCAGGTCCGGGACGATGCCCTCGTCCTCGCAGGCGAACCACTGGCCGGTGCGGCAGAAGCCGGACTGGATCTCGTCGGCGACGAAGACGATGCCGTTGTCCGTGGCGAACTTGCGCAGCGCGGGCAGGAAGCCCTTCGCGGGCTCGATGAAGCCGCCCTCGCCGAGCACCGGCTCGATGATGATCGCGGCCACGTTGTCCGCGCCGACCTGCTTGGTGATCTGGTCGATGGCCTGCGCGGCGGCCTCGGGGCCGCAGTTGTCCGGACCGGTCGGCCAGCGGTACGCGTACGCCAGCGGCATGCGGTAGACCTCGGGCGCGAACGGGCCGAAGCCGTGCTTGTACGGCATGTTCTTGGACGTCAGCGCCATCGTCAGGTTGGTCCGGCCGTGGTAGCCGTGGTCGAAGACGACGACCGCCTGACGCTTGGTGTAGGCGCGGGCGATCTTGACCGCGTTCTCGACGGCCTCGGCGCCCGAGTTGAACAGCGCGGACTTCTTGGCGTGGTCACCCGGGGTGAGCTCGGCCAGCGCCTCGGCGACGGCGACGTAGCCCTCGTACGGCGTGACCATGAAACAGGTGTGGGTGAAGTCCTGCAGCTGCGCGGAGGCACGGCGTACGACGGCCTCGGCGGAGGCGCCCACGGACGTCACCGCGATGCCGGAGCCGAAGTCGATCAGACGGTTGCCGTCGACGTCCTCGATGATCCCGCCGCCCGCACGCGTGGTGAAGACCGGCAGCACGGAGCCCACGCCCTGCGCGACCGCGGCGGTACGGCGGGCCTGCAGCTCCTGCGACTTCGGGCCGGGGATGGCGGTGACGACGCGACGCTCCTGGGGAAGTGCGGTCATGGGGGCTCCCTGATGATCGTGCGAACCGGCCCGGGGACTCGGCGCACCCGCGCTGCGGTGGGCCGGATGTTCCGGGCGGGGGTGCTTTTCGGACGCTTACCTTCTTTTCTCGCAGGCTAAGGCGGGCAACGGAAGGTGGGCATGCTCCATGTGGGCGCCTTGGCCGCCTCCGCTTGTCCGTGGTGGACATAGCGTGCGGGGGCGCGCCCCCGCGGTCCCGGCCGCATATGCGGCGAACTCCCTTGGCGGGGGCGCTAGATTGACTCGCGGACGGTGCACGGAGCGGCTGGTCAGGGGGCAGGACGATGGACAGCGACGGGACGCAGGACGCACGGGTCGCGCGGGCCGGTTCCGTGCCGCGTCCGGCGGGACCGCCCCAGGTGCCGCCCCGGCCGGCGCACGCCCCCGGGACACCACCGCCCCCGGACGGTCCCGCGTTCCTGGCCTGGGTGCGGGCGCCACGGCCGCAGGCGGCGCCCGGCGTGTGGCGCTTCGGCCACCGGCCGCGGCCCGCACAGGAGCCCGAGCGGACGCCGACCCGGCAGCTGCTCGGCGGAGCACTCATCGCCTTCCTGGTGGGCTGGCTGATCTGGTCGCTGCTGTGGAACGGCTACCTCGGCGGCTGGTGGGTCGTCCCCCTCGAGCTGTTCACCCCCGGCTCCTGGCGCCACAGCGGCGACCGCGTCGGGAACGCCTTCCTCTGGTACGGCTACTACACGCTCATCGCCCTCGCGATCATGATCACCGTCGGCAAGCTGGGCCGCTGGGGTGAGGTCTGGCGGCGGTTCGGGCCGCCCGCGTGGCGCGCCGCCGAGCCGCCCGTGAACGAGCGGCCCCCGGCGCCCGAGGAGGACCCCGCGCAGTGGAACCAGCTGCGCGCCGCGGGGGCGCAGGACGCCGCCGACCGGCTCGCCGCCGACGCCCGCGCGGGACGTATGCGCGATGTCGACCACGCCCGTATCGCGCGCGCCTGGCAGGGCGTGCACAGCGGCCGGCACAGTCTCGCCGCCTTCACCGGCGCGGTCCTCAAGGAGGGCGCGGCCGCCTGTCTGCACCCCTCCGGGGAGCGCGACCTGCCGGCCCGGCTCGCCGTGCACGATCTGATCACCGGACAGGTACGGCTCGGTTCCACCGTCGACGATCCCCGCAACCCCTACGCCTTCCGCGGGTCCGGGCTCGCCCTCGGCCCCGATCTGCTGGGCACCTCCCTGGTCGCGGTGGGGCCCGCGGGTTCCGGCAAGACCGGCTCGGTGGTCCGGCCCCTCGCGGAGTCGCTGTGTCTGCAGGCGCTGGCCGGACGGGCCGCCGTGGTCGTCGTCGGCGCGGCGGGTGCGGGCCTGGGGCCCGCGGACGCCTATGACGTCGTCGTCCGCATCGGCCATCCCGAATCCGTCTACGACCTCGACCTGTACGGCGGGACCACCGACCCGGACGAGGCGGCGGCGGTGCTGGCCGAGGCGCTCGTGGGCGATCTCGCCGACCCCCATCCCGGCGGGGACAGCCGCCGCTCCACGACCGTGCTGGCCCAGCTCCTCGGTCCGTACCGGGCCGTGCACGGCCGGTTCCCGTCCGTGCCGGAACTGCGGCAGCTCCTGGACGGCGCGTCCGGTCCGCTCGCCGCGCTGCGCAAGGCCCTGCAGGACACCGGGCGTGACTCGCTGCTGCGGGAGCTCGACGCGCGCGAGCGGCAGGCGGCACACCCGGGCGATGTGGGAAGTGTCCTCGCCGACCGGGTCGCCCTGCTCGACCGGCCCGCCTTCGCCCCCTTCTTCGACACCTCCGGGCAGTCCCGGCCGTTCTCGCTGCGGGCCCTGGACCATCCGGTGCGCGTCCGGATCGACCTGCCCGAGCGCGGTCACGCGGATGCCTCCCGCATCCTCGCGCGGCTGGTGCTCGCCCAGTTCACGGCCAGTGTCGCGACGCGCGAGGACCGGTCCCTCTTCGCATGTCTGGTGCTCGACGACGCGACGGGCGTGGTGACTCCCGAGTCCGTCCGGGGTATCCAGCGGCTGCGCTCCGCGAACGCCGGAACCGTGCTCACCCTGCGCACCCTCGACGACGTGCCCCGGCCCCTGCGCGGCCCGCTCCTCGGTGCCACCGGCTGCCGGATGGCCCTGTCCGGACTCACCCCCTGGGACGGGCAGGACTTCGCCGAGGTGTGGGGCAAGGAGTGGATCGAGGCGCGGGACGTCACCGACCGGCAGATCATCGCCGAGACCCCGGCGGGCAAGGCGCTGCACGCGCTGCGCCGGGTGATCACCGGACGTGCGCCGACCGCCCGCGCGGTGACCGTCCGCCAGGTCGAACGCGAACGGTGGTCCGCCTCCGAACTGGCGCATGCGGTCCCTCCCGGGCACGCGGTGCTCTCGCTGACGAATGTGAAGGGTGAGCACGCGCCTCCGCTGCTGGTGGACCTGCGGGGCTGAGTACGGCGGTCGGATGTCCGGGCTTCCGGGCCCACGGTGACCGTACGGTGAGGCAGAATCGGCATAGGCCGTTCATACGCGGCGGCCAAAGGATCACAAAGATCACAGAGTCCGTGACGGATCGCGGATTCCGTGAAGAAACCCCGTCCGCGCCGACCTGAAGGCCTCATGCCCCCGACGCTCGCCTCGCTCGTCCACCACTCCGCGCTGAAGCTGACCGTGCGCGCGGGCGAGGACCATCTGGACGTCCCCGTCCGCTGGGCGCACGTCAGCGAACTCGCCGACCCCGTGCCCTACATGGAGGGCGGCGAACTGCTGCTGATCACGGCGCTGAAACTGGACGCCGACGATCCCGAGGCCATGGGCCGCTATGTGAGGCGGCTGGTGGGCGCGGGAGTGGTCGGGCTCGGATTCGCCGTCGGGGTGAACTACGACGACATCCCGAAGGCCCTGGTGGACGCGGCGCGGGAGGAGGGGCTGCCGCTGCTGGAGGTGCCGCGGCGCACCCCCTTCCTCGCCATCAGCAAGGCCGTCTCCGCCGCCATAGCGGCCGACCAGTACCGGGCCGTGACCGCGGGCTTCGCCGCGCAGCGGGAGCTGACCAAGCAGGCCCTGACCGACGGTCCCGAGGGGCTGCTCGCAGCGCTCGCCGGGCAGGTCGACGGCTGGGCCGCGCTCTACGACGCCTCGGGTGCCGTCGTCGCGGCCGCACCCGAGTGGGCGGGGCGGCGGGCCGCACGGCTCACCGCCGACGTGGAGCGGCTGCGGGAGCGGCCCGCGCCGGCCAGTTCCGTGGTGGGAGGGCCGAGCGGTGAGGACCGGGTCGAGCTGCACTCCCTGGGGACCGGGCGGCGCCCGCGCGCCGCGCTCGCCGTGGGCACGGCCGCCGCGCCGGGCACCGCCGAGCGGTACGCCGTCCACTCCGCGATCGCCCTGCTGACCCTCACCACCGAGCGGTCCCGGTCTCTGCACGCCGCAGAGCAGCGGATCGGGGCCGCCGTGCTGCGCATGCTGCTGGCCGGGGAGCCGGACCACGCCCGCGCGGTGGCCGGAGACCTGTACGGCGACCTCCTCGACGCGCCCTTCCGGCTGATCCTCGCCGAGTCGGCGTCCGCGTCGGCGGCCCGTGCGCACGCCGACGGTCATGCGCGCACGGCGCCCACGGCACCGGCCGCCGCGGTGCTCGCCGCCGCCGACATGAACGGCGATCCGCTGAACGGTCTTGCCGAGATCGTCGAGTCCGCCGCGGCGCGCTCCGGCGAGGCGGTGCTCGTCGTTCCCGAGGGGGAGCGGCTGGTGGTGCTCGCCACCGACGGGGGAGCCGCCGTCGCCGCCTGCCAGGAGTACGCGCTCGCGGTGCAGGCCGCACGGGCCGCGACGCTGGAACAGGCGACAGCCGACGAGGACGAGCTGGTGGTGGGTCTGTCCGCGCCCGCGGGTCCGATCGCCGCGGCCGCCGCGTACAAGCAGGCCGAACAGGCGCTGTCGGTGGCCCGGCGCCGCGGTCGGTCGCTGGTCGAGCACGAGGAACTGGCGGCCGGCTCGGTACTGCCGCTGCTCGCGGACGACGCGGTGCGCGCCTTCGCTGACGGACTGCTGCGCGCCCTGCGCGAACACGACGCCACGGGGCGGGGCGACCTGGTCGCCTCGTTGCGGGCCTGGCTGTCCCGCCACGGCCAGTGGGACGCGGCGGCGGCCGACCTCGGCGTCCACCGCCACACGCTGCGCTACCGGATGCGGCGGGTCGAGGAGATCCTCGGGCGTTCGCTCGACGATCCGGACGTACGCATGGAGCTGTGGCTGGCACTGAAGGCGACGGCTGCGGCGGGGGAGTGATCGCCGCTCGTCCGCGCCTGTACAAGGCGTAGAACACCCGCCCTGTACTGCTACTCCCCGGACAAACGACCCATCGCCGCCCCGGGCCTACCGTGGACCACGAACTCCACGCACCACCAACCTCGGAAGGGCCGGGACCCGATCATGACCTCCACCCACGCCTTCTGGCTCGCCGGCCGCCGGGCCACCGGTGAGACCACCTTCGACGTCACCTCACCGTGGGACGGCCGGCTCGTCGGCAAGGTCAGCGCTCCCACCGAGGCCCAGGTCGAGGAGGCGGTGGCCGCCGCGTACGCCGTACGGGACGAGTTCGCCGCCACGCCGGCCCACGTCCGCGCCGCCGCCCTCGACCATGTGTCCAAGCGCCTCGCCGAGCGCACCGAAGAGATCGCGCAGCTGATCTCCGCCGAGAACGGCAAGCCCGTCAAGTGGGCCCGCGGTGAGGTCGGCCGTGCCGTCTCCGTGTTCCGGTTCGCGGCCGAGGAGGCCCGTCGCTTCAACGGCGGCGAGGCCCAGCGCCTGGACACCGACGCCGGCGGCCAGGGCCGGCTGGCGCTGACCCGCCGCTTCCCGAAGGGTGTCGTCCTCGGCATCGCGCCGTTCAACTTCCCGCTGAACCTGTGCGCCCACAAGATCGCCCCCGCCATCGCCGCGGGCGCCCCGATCATCCTCAAGCCGGCGCCCGCCACCCCGCTGTCCGGCCTGATCATCGGTGACCTGCTCGCCGAGACCGACCTGCCCGCCGGGTCCTGGTCGATCCTGCCGGTCGGCAACGACCGCATGCCCGCCCTGGTCCAGGACGAGCGGCTGCCCGTCATCTCCTTCACGGGCTCCGACCGGGTCGGCTACGCGATCATGGACTCGGTACCGCGCAAGCACCTCACCCTGGAGCTCGGCGGCAACGGCGCGGCCGTCGTCCTCGGTGACTACGCGAGCGACGCGGACCTGGACTGGGCCGCGAGCCGCATCGCCACCTTCTCCAACTACCAGGGCGGCCAGTCCTGCATCTCCGTGCAGCGTGTGATCGCCGACGCGGCGATCTACGAGCGGCTGCTGCCGCGCATCGTCGCGGCCGTCGAGGCGCAGGTCACCGGCGACCCCTCGGACGATGCGACGGACGTCGGCCCGCTGGTGAGCGAGGACGCGGCGAAGCGTGTGGAGACCTGGGTCGACGAGGCCGTCGCCGCCGGCGCCACGCTCCTGGCGGGCGGCAAGCGTGACGGCGCCTCCTATGCGCCGACCGTGCTGACCGACGTGCCGGCCGAGGCGACCATCTCCTGCGAGGAGGTCTTCGGACCGGTTCTCACCGTGCGGAAGGTGGACGGCGAGGCCGAGGCCTTCGCCGCCGTCAACGACTCCAAGTACGGCCTCCAGGCAGGCGTGTTCACCCACGACCTGCAGAGCGCCTTCCGTGCGCACCGTGCGCTGGAGGTGGGCGGTGTCGTCATCGGCGACGTGCCTTCCTACCGCGCGGACCAGATGCCGTACGGCGGCGTCAAGCAGTCCGGTGTGGGACGCGAGGGCGTGAAGTTCGCGATGGACGACTACACCTACGAGCGCGTCCTGGTCCTCACGGGCCTCGCCCTCTGAGACCACGGTCCCACCGACGGCCGAAGCCCGCTGTGCGGGGGCTTCGGCCGTCGGCGTCGGTGGAGTCCGGCTCGATGCAACCCCGGCCTTCGACCCAGCCCGGCGGCCAGTTCTGCCCGGCCTCGTCGACGGCGTCCCCGAAGACTCGGGCCGACTCCTCGTCGTCGAAGCGTTCGGTCCGCCGGTCTCCCGACGCCGCCCCGCCCTCCCTCCACCGCTCCTGGTAGCCGGTCACTCGACCGTCGGCGAGGTCCTCGACGTCCGGCAGTCCGGACGGCACCTGACCGACGTGCGTTCCGGGTCCCTCGTCCTGGTACGGCGCATCCTGCGCGGCCTGTTCACCGCCCTGCGCGCGGCCTCGCGCAACGCGACGGCCCCGCAGAAGACCGAGCACACCGAGGACCAGGAGGAGCAGCCCGCATCCTGTCCCCGGCGACCAGCCCGTCGCCCCTGGTGGAGGGGAGGCACAAAGCGCCCGCGGAGCCTCCGTAAGACCGCCGGGCCCATGAGCCAAGCGGCAGAAGGCCGGCACACCGGCTCCGGAGCCGTGGGCCGGGAACCGTCTGAGTCGGATGCGCGGGGAGAGACCGCTTGGTGATGTGTGTCTTCCTGAAATGCAAGCTCAACGTCTGTTCATCGCGCGGCATCGGTAGTCCCGGGGGGCGTTCGGCCCTCAGTGGGGCTTCCGTTAGCATCCCTCCCCGGCGAAGCCTCGCATCGTCTACGCCAAGTCAGCACAGCGAAGCGGGGATTGGCACCAGCCGCGCTGTTAAGATCATCTGGCTTTCAGTAGGCTGACGCCGCGTCATGCACGTGTCACGGGGGATAGTTTCTGCCCACCGCGAAGGAGTAGCCGTTGGTCCGCGAGTGAGCCCGCAGCGCGGCGTGAGCTCCGCGCCTTCGGCCACTGCCGCGCGGTCCCACATCTACCCCCGCGATGCGACGTGAAGAGAGTCTGATGACCTCATTGATGAGGGATCCACTACTGTGGATCTTGCTAGGAGTACTGATCGCTGCGGTTCTCGCAGTGATGCTCGCCCGGAGAACCAATCTGGCGCTGCGGCAGCAGACCACCGAACTGCACGCAAGCAAGAGCCGACTCGACGCGGAGCTCCATCGGCTCCACAACGAGAACGTCACCGTTCGTACCGAGCACGATCGCGTCCTGGCGCAGGTCCGCAGCGACGCCGAAGAGGAGACGAAGGCCGCTCTCCGTACATGGATGCGCAGCCTGCAGGTGCTCGCCGATGAGCAGCAGGGCGTCATCAGCGATCTGGCCCGAGTGAAGTACGGCAACGACAGCGAGATCCTCGCCGACTTCATGACGATCGACCACTCCAACAGCCAGTTCGGCCGTCGGGCCCAGGGCATCGCAGCCCTGTGCGGCGGCTGGCTCGGCCGGCGCGAGAGTGCAGCCCCCGTCCTGGACGTGGCACGCAGCGCTCAGGGCCGCATCAAGCACTTCGACCGGGTGAGGATCCACAGCCAGGTCAACGTGGCCATCGCAAGCACCGCCGTGGAGCCGGTCGCAGTCGTTCTGGCCGAGCTCCTGGACAACGCGACCAACTACTCGGCGCCCGGCACGCCCGTCGAGATCAACATCCAGGCTGTTCCGACCGGTGTGTGCCTGATCGTCGACGACGCCGGTCTGGGCATCAACGCAGAGGAGAAGGACCGCGCTTCCGCCCTGCTGAACACGCAAGGCACTGTGTCGATCACCAGCCTCGGCAGCCCGCCGCGCGTCGGCTTCGCCGTCGCAGGTGTGCTCGCTGCTCGGTACGGGTTCAAAGTCTCCGTCGATTCCGTCTCGCCGTACGGCGGCGTCCGCGCGGTCATCCTCCTTCCGGAGAGCCTCTTGACCCACGATGTCCCCGCACCTGAAGCCGAGAACAGCCCCACCACTGCGAGTGATGAGTCGCCGCGCAGCGGCCCCGTCACGGCGCCGGTGGCGATCGTCGGGACGACAGCAGGCGGTCTGCCCAAGCGCCGCCGCGCGGTCGCAGCGGTACCGACCGTCCCCTCGCTGGCAGCCGAGCCGGACCCGGTGCCGGTGCCGGAGCACAGTGAGGTGACCGCGTCACGCCTCACTGCCTTCGCGCGCGGAACCGTCCGCGGGCGGGACACGACCATCACGGAAGGATCTCAAGACCAGTGAAGCCCGACCTGTCCTGGGTGCTGGACGACGTCATCAGCGTCCGTGGTGCCCGTCATGCGATCCTCGTCTCCGCGGACGGCCTGCTCCTGGAGCGCTCCAGCGAGATCCCCCGAGACGAGGCCGAGACCAACGCCGCGGCGATGAGCTCGATGCAGTCCCTCAGCCGCGCCGTCGCCGGGTTCGTGGCAGGCGGTAAGGGCGTCTGGAAGCAGACCCTGCTGGAGTACGACGGCGGCTGGATCTTCCTGATCGCTGCAGGCAGCGGAGCCTACATGGCAGTCTCCGCGGCCTTGGACGTCGACATGGAGGTCATGTCGATCCGCATGCAGCAGCAGGTAGCCGCGCTGGGCCGGGCACTGAGCACCCAACCGCGTCAGAGCGCTGGTGCTGAGGCATGAGCGCGCCCGGCGAGGAAGCTCCGGTCTCCAGCGAACTCGTCCGCTCCTACGTCATCACGGGCGGCCGGCGCCTGCCCTCCGCCGACGACCTCTCACTGCACATGCTCGTCACCCTGGCGCCCGACCGAGAACTGCCGTTGGGTGCCAGCCCGGAAGTACGCGCCATCTGGGAGCTGTGCTCAGGGGGATACCTGGCCGTAGCGGAAGTGGCCGCACACCTGGGCCTACCGGTCGGTGTCGCCCGTCTGCTGCTGACGGACTTAGCGGACCAAGGCCACCTGCTGCGCCGCTCGGCGCCGCCGCCCGCGAAGACAGAATCGAGACTCGTCATCGAGAAGGTGCTGCATGGACTCCAAAAACTCTATGCCTGAGCCGAGCTACGTCTCAGGCTCGGTGACGACAGCCGCAAAGATCCTTGTGGTGGGGCACTTCGCCGTGGGCAAGACCACCTTGATCGGCTCGCTCTCCGAGATCCCCCCGCTGCGCACCGAGGAGCGGATGACCCAGGCCTCCACGCACGTGGACGACCTGGCGGGTGCACCGGACAAGGTGACCACCACGGTCGCATTGGACTTCGGGCGGCTCACTCTGGGCGACGAAGTAGTGCTGTACCTCTTCGGGACGCCCGGTCAGCAGCGGTTCGTCCAGCTGTGGGAGGACATGGCCCGCGGGGCGCTGGGAGCGCTGATCCTGGTCGACCCCGCGCGGCTGGCGGACTCCTTCCCGGTGATCGAGCTGGTCGAGAAGTACGGCCTGGAGTACTCCATCGCGGTCAACTCCTTCACCGATGCGCAGTTCGGGGAGGCCGAGATCCGTGAGGCCCTCGACCTGCTGCCCGACACCCCTGTCTCGTACTGCGATGCTCGCGACCGCGCCTCGTCGGCAAGGTCGTTGATCACGCTCGTGAAGCATCTCCTTGTGCGCACGGCCTGATCCGCCGGCCGCCCCCAGCTCCCCCACCCGCCCGGACCGCAAAGACGCCGGGCCCACTAAGGATCCGATCCCATGGACAGTCAGCAACCAGCCGCGCCGGGCGCCCCCGCGCGGTGCCCGATGCACACGGCGGAGTTCGCCGCCGATCCGCATGCCGCCTACGACAAGATGCGCGCCGAGGGGCCGGCGGCTCCGGTCGAACTCGCCCCCGGGGTGGATGCCACTCTTGTCGTCGATTACCAGACGGCGCGCAGCGTGCTGCAGAACACGACCGATTTCAGCAAGGACGCCCGGCACTGGAAGGCCCTCATGGAGGGCCGCATAGCGCCGGACAGTCCGGTGGTGCCGATGATGGCGTTCCGGCCCAACGCCATGTTCACCGACGGTGCCGTCCATCTCCGGCTGCGCAAGGCCGTGACGGACAGCCTCGACCGACTCAACATCGGCCGGATTCGCCGGGACGCCGAGCCCATCGCCGCGTTCCTCATCGATCAGTTCAGCGAGCGAGGCCGTGCCGATCTCCTGAACGACTACGCGAAGCTGCTGCCGCTGCTGTTGTTCAACCGTCTTTTCGGCTGCCCCGCCGGGATCGGCGATCGCCTCACCACCTCCATGTCGGCGATGTTCGACGGCAGGGACGCCCTGAAGGCCAGCGAGAACATCACCGCCTGCCTCATGGAGCTGATCGCTCTCAAGCGGCGCGAGCCCGGCGACGATGTCACCTCCTGGCTCATCCAGCACCCCGCCGGTCTGACCGACGAGGAACTGAAGGATCAGCTCGTCATGATGATGGGCGCCGGCGTGGAGCCCGAGCGGAACCTGATCGGCAACGCCCTGCTCCTGCTGCTGTCCGGCTCATCGAGCCGAGGTGCGGGCATGCTGCCCGAAGAGGCGATCGACCACGTCCTGTGGAACAACTCGCCCATCGCCAACTACGCCACGCACTACCCCCTGCGTGACGTCGACCTAGGCGGCGTCCGAGTGGAGGCCGGCACGCCTCTCATGATCAGTTTCGGGGGCGCCAACAACGACCCCGCACTCGGCGCTGCCCGCGAGTCCCTCAGCAAGGGGGCCCACCTCGCCTGGGGCGCCGGGCCGCACGCCTGCCCGGCGAAGTCCCCGGCGACGGTGATATCCCTGACCGCGATCGAGGCCGTCCTCAACGCGCTGCCCGACCTGGCGCTCGATGTCCCGGTCGAGGAGCTCCAGTGGCGACCCGGCCCCTTCCACCGGGCCCTGGCGACGCTCCCGGTCCGCTTCACACCGACCCCCGGAACCCGGGTGGCCGCACTCCACACCCCCGCAGAGACCCCGCGGACCACGACTGCCCCGTCCCACACTCCCGTGACGCCCTCGCCGCACTCCGAGGCCAAGAAGGCGAGAAAGGGATTCTGGAGCACCTTCCTCGACATCTTCCGCGTGTAGAGGTCGCCGTGCGACGGGAACAACTGCCTGCAGCGTAGGGCCAGAGGAGCGGAAGAGCAGGTTCCGTCGGTGGGGTGCCGCTCGGCTCCGTGGAGGAGTTCCACATGACCGCAGCGGTTGGCATCGGTGGCGCGCCGTCATCCCGGTTCTCCGCCGCATGAGCTCCCCACAGGACAACCCGACCCGCTCCGGGAAGCACTGTGCGCCATGACCGACGTCGTCCCCGCCCCCCCCGGGGCGGGTACTTCGTACCGGCTACGAGGCCCGCAGCCAGGTCCTGCCCGGCAGGACCTGGCTCGTGCCCGGCATCAGCTCGATGAGGTCGACGGCCGGCGCCAGGCACGATCAAGGTCCACTCGACGTCCCCGGCGACGATGCTCAGTACGCGGCGACTTTGGGTATCTTCCACGTTTCTCGAACAGCCAATCGTGTTGATCATCACGCTGTGCGGAGCGCTCAACTCCGTTACTTTCAAGCCGTGACTGCCACTCAACTTCCCCGGAACCGGGGTATATCGGCGGACCTTGCCCGTATCCTCTTCGGGCCTCATGCAGAGCAGATCCACGAGCCCTGGAAGTCCCTGTTCAGCGATCCGCGGTTCAGCTTCCAGGAGGGGCTGAGCCCGCATGAACGAACGGCGCTGTCGTACGAGCGACTGCGCCTGGTCAACGAATCTGTGGCTGACCCGATCGGACTCGCCTCCGACATAGAATCCCTCACTGCGATGCACGAGTGGGCCGGCGTCGTGGACGCCGGCATGGCAACGATCGCGAGCATCCACTGGAACCTCCACATCGGCAGCCTGGTGGACCATGACACCGATGGACGGGATCTGTCCTCGTACGCCCGCATGGACCGCATCGGCACGTTCCTCTGCACCGAACTGGACCACGGCAACGACGCCGCGTCGCTGGAGACAACCGCGACGTTCGATCGTGACACGAGCGGTTTTGTCCTGCACACGCCGACGCCCGGCGCCTGCAAATGGATGCCGAACACCTCCTCAACCGGTGGCGCCAAGAACGCCGTCGTGGCGGCACGCCTGGTGGTGGACGACGTCGACCACGGCGTATTCCTCTTCCTCACCCCGCTGACCGACAGTGCGGGCCGCCACTGTCCGGGCGTGGAGGTACGGCCCCTCCCGCAGACGGCGAGCGCTCCCGTCGACCACTGCGCCACGTACTTCCATCAGGTGCGGTTGCCGTTCGAAGCGCTGTTGCAGGGCGAGCACGGCCGCCTGTCGCGGGACGGCACGTTCACCAGCTCTCTGGGCAACCCTCGCAAACGGTTCCTTCGGTCCGTGCGCCGGGTCCATGCGGGCAAGCTCTGCATGACCGCCTACAGCCTCGGCGTGACCCGGCACGCCCTGGCCGTCGCGATGCGGCACTCCCATCGGCGGCTCACCTCAGGGATGACGACGGGGCGCAAGGTCTCGCTGATCGAGCACCGCAGTCACCACGCCCCCCTCCTGGCGGCTGTCGCCACCACCTATGCCGCGACGCTGCTGCACCGCGATGTCGTGAGGCAGTGGACAGACGGGGTGGGGGCCGAGCAGGAGGAGACCGAGCGCCTGGCGGCGGTGACCAAGGCGTGGATCACCTGGCAAGCCCGTTCGGTGATGACGGAGTGCCGGGAACGGTGTGGCGCACAGGGCCTGCTGCTCTCGAACGGCATCGCCTTCCAACTGGCCGCGAACGAGGGGACGATCACGGCAGAGGGCGACAACCGCGTCATCTGGGTGAAGGCCGCGGGCGAGATGCTCATGGGCGGATTCACTCCGACACCGTTCTCCGAGTCGCCGCCGGGCGGCCGCACTCTGGACGACCCCGCCCATCTCCAGGACCTGCTGGCCGATGTCGAACGGGTCTGGCACAGCCGAGCCCGCAGCCGACTCCGCGGCGGCCGCCGCGGAGATCCCCTCGCGCGCTGGAACGGGACCGTCACGCCCGCGCTGAACCTGGTGGAAGCGCACGTGCACCGCCGTGCTGCACAGGCCCTCCTCGCCGCCGCGGGCCGGGTGTCCGACCCGCAGGTCCGGGCCGTTCTAGGGCACCTGCACACCCTGTTCGCGCTGCGTCTGGTGAAGGCACACAGCGGAGACTTGCTTGCCGCCGGCCGCCTCACAGCCAGCCACGTACAGCAACTACCGGACGTGGAAGAAGCGGCGATCGAGGCACTCGTGCCGTACAGCCTGCAGTTGACCGAAGGCTTCGCTGTCCTGGAAGGATTCATGGGCGAGCATCCCATGCTGCGTGCCTCGTCGGCCGCGGTCGAGCTGGCACCCGCCTAGCCCGGGCGGGCTGCCCGTCCGGCGGGCGTGCTGGGGCAGCTCGAGGCCGTTCTCAACGCGCTGCCCCCGGCGCTCGACGGTCCCGTCGAGGAGCGGCAGTGGCGGCCTGGCCCCGTCCACCGGGCTCTGTGCAACCCGCCGCTCCGGGTGGGGCGGGTACTTCGTCGTCGGCTTCGAGGCCTGCAGCCAGGTCCTGTGCGGCAGGACCTGGCTCGTGCCCGACATCAATCGGCAGGAATGCCGGCCCGATCCCGAACACCGGCACGCCCCCGCCACCCGGGAGACGAGCCACGCCCTCGCGGCTCAACGTCCCCATCCATACGTGCCGGCGCCGCAGTCTCGGCAATCTCTTCGACCGCCGGACCCCCGAGCAGATGCGGCCCGACATCGAAGACCACGTGCGGCAGCTCCTGGCCGCCCCCGAAGAACGCCTGAGCGCCGATGGGGAGCGGGCCTGGTCACCACCGTCAGTGAGCAGCCGCCCATCCGCACGGTCGGGCACCGGTTCAAGAGCCTCATCGACTGCCCCCGCGGGAGCGTTGGTCTTCCATGAGTCCTGTACGGATGGCACCGATCTGCTTCGGAACCGCCGATAAGGCCTGCCGTCGGCGCTCGGGGTCAGGCTCACCAACTGCCGGCTGTCGTATCCGCGTTCTAGAGTCCTGCACATGTCGCGTCACACACCCAGCCGTCCGGTCGATGTGGAAAGCCTCTTTCCCGAGTTGCTGCCCTTCCGCCGTGAGTCCGTCCGCCTGCACCCCCGTCCCGGTTCTCCGACCTGCGAGGACAGTTCCGTCGGAGGGCCCTTGCTCTGGCCTGCCGCGGAGCCCTGGCCGGTTTGCAGGGAGGAGCACTACGACCCGGACGGCACGGACCAGCCCATGTCCTCGGTACCGATGGTTCCCGTCGTGCAGGTTCGCCGTGCCGACGCGCCGTCCGTACCCTTCCCCGAGGGCACGGACCTGTTGCAGGTCCTGTGGTGCCCCTACGGGCACGGCGAATTCTGCTACCCCCTGCCCCAGGTCCACTGGCGGGACTCAGGAGCCGTCGGCGACGTGCTGCCCACTCCGGCGCCGGCCGATGAACTTCCTGAGGACTGGTACCCGGCTCGCTGTGTCGTGCACCCCGAGCAGGTGACCGAGTACCCGAGCCGGGACCTTCCCGACGAGGTTCACGGCACCCTCAAAGGCCGCTTCGACGAACTGCTCGCCGAAACCGGCCTGCGGTACTCGTACCACCTGGCGGAAGCCCCAGGGATCAAGCTCGGCGGCTACCCGGGCTGGACGCAGGAACCGGTGTGGCCCGACTGCGAAGGCTGCGGCAACCGGATGGAGCACCTCCTGACCGTGTCCAGCTGGGAATTCGACGGTGAGTCCTGGCGCACGTGGCTTCCCGAGGAGGACCGAGCCGACGAGAACGCATCGGGCGGTCGGCGCTGGAAGGACGACGTTCACAACCCCGCCGGGCTGTGCCTCGGCGACGCCGGAGGCGTCTACGTCTTCGAGTGCCGTACCTGTCCCGACCGCCCCATCGGGCACTGGTTCGACTGCTCGTGACCACCCGGCACTCTCATCAACGGGCTGCAGACGTTCCCGGTTCTCGACGGCAGGGGCAGGGCGGGGGGAAGATCCGTGGGAATCCGCAGAGATCCGCGGAGGTCCTCGCGTCGCCGCAGGTCAGATGCCTGTACGGATCCGGTTCGAGTCCGGTTCCGGGCACTGCTCGCCCCTGCGGCGCAGGGCGCGGGCCCCGGTGTGCCGGATGCTGCCGGGATGATGCGCGCTACTTCCACGGCCGGTGGACGGCGGCGGTCGCCGAGGCCAAGAGGCGTGGAGTGCTGCCGGATGGGAAGAGTTCCCCACCGACAGGTCGATCGGTCCTATCGGTGCCATCGGTGGCGAGGCCGACGCAGACCGCGTGCGGAAGGCTGTGCGCGCGTTGATGCCGCGGTCGCGCCTCGGTGAGGGGACTCGGGCCGGCCGTTGACGACGCGGACGGTTCCCAAGTGGTCACGGGCCTCAGCGCAATTGAGCCGCGCGGCGCGTGGCAGTGGGACTTCGAGGACCGCTTCGGCCGGTGGAGCCGTTGCCGGGCCCGTTGGCCTACTCGCCGACGGCCGAGTCCATTTCGTTTTGCGATCGTGCTTGACCTTCGGTCAGGTCGGGCTGCACGCTGAGCCGCCCCCTCCACATCTTCCCATTCGTATCTCGAAGATGGACCTGCCCCATGCGTAACCTCATCCGCGCCGGCGCGCTGACCGCCGGTGTTTCGACCGTGCTGCTCCTCGCGCCGGCCGCGCACGCCACTCCTCCCGGTGACAACGGGACGGTCAAGATCCACGACGCCAAGACGGGCGAAGAGCTGCGCCGCAACGAGCCGCACGTCTGCACGTTCTACCTCGACGCCTTCGGTTTCGACGCGGTCCAGAAGGTCGACTGGCACATCGAAGCCTGGGCGCCGACCGCCGCCACCAAGGGCGAGACCGTGAAGTCCGGGGCCATCACCCTGGATCACCAGGGCCACGGCCGTACGGCGGACCTGTCGCTGCCCGACGGGCACTACAAGCTGTTCTGGAACTTCGACGGCGAGAAGGGGGCCGCCAAGCACAAGGTGTTCTGGACCGACTGCAAGGGCTCCGAGGGCGGTGGCGGCGCTGCTGCACCGTCCGCCCCCGTGTCCTCGTCGGCGCCCTCTTCGTCGACGTCGTCCTCGTCTTCGGGTTCGGCCGGTACGACTGCCGCGCCGAATGCCTCCTCCAGTGAGGGCGGAGCGGCTCCCTCGGCCGCAGCCTCCCCGTCCGCGCAGGGCGGCGGTGATCTGGCCGAGACCGGTAGCAGCGCCCCGGTGGGCCTGCTGTCGGGCGTCGCGGCGGCGCTGGTGGCCGCGGGCGGTTACATGGTGCTGCGGCGTCGTAGGGCCTCGCAGGGCTGACGTCTGCTCAGCACGAAGGGCCCCCTGGCTCGTCCGAGTGGCGAGTCCGGGGGCCCTTCGTGTCCCATGTTCCACCGTGTGCGCCTGCGTTGCGGGGCCACCCCTGCCGGCGCTCCCGTCGGGGTCCCGCTCAGGCGCTAAAGACAGGGAACACGCGTGAGGATGCGCTGGTGAAGCTGCTGCAACTCACGGCTGGGATCGATGCCCAGTTCCCGAGCGAGATGCCTGCGTACCCGGTCGTAGGCATCGAGGGCGTCCGCCTGCCGACCGGAGCGATAGAGGGCGAGCATCTGCAGCTCACGAAGGCGTTCACGCAAAGGGTTTGCCGCGATCAGCAAGGTCAGATCGGCCAGCGCCGAGGCGTAGCGCCCCATGCGGACATCGGCCGCGACGACCTCCTCCCCGGCCGCCACATGCAGTTGGGACAGCCGATCGCGCTGCGCGTCGGCGAACGGTCCCGGCACACCGGCCAGCGCGGTGCCGCGCCAGAGAGCCAGCGCGTCTCTCAGGCAAACGGCGTTGTCCGCAGGATCCTCCGGCCTCCGGCTGTGCACCCGGTGGACAAGATCGGCGAAGCGGGTGGTGTCGAGGTCGACGGCCGCTGTGGGAATCATGTACCCGCCTGCCACCGTCCTGATCGGGCCGACCGGTTCGCCGCCACGCAGTACCCGGCGCAGTCTCGACAGGTACGTACGGATCGTGCCGTCGGCGGCACGAGGCGGACTGGAACCCCAAATCGCGTCGATGAGTTGCGCTTTGGATGTCTGTGCGCCCGCCTTGAGGAGGAGCACGGCGAGCGTGGCCTGCTGCTGTGGGGAGCCCAGGTCCAGTTCTGTTCCGCCTCGCCAACCCTGCATGGGTCCCAGCAGGCTGAAGCGGAGTTCTCTCGTCAACATGATCTGTGTCTCTGTGGGGCTTGAAACGGCGGCTCCTGGACCCGCCAGGGAACGCGCCGGTAGTCGAGTCGGAATTCCGGCACACGAGGCTATCCGGGCCAAGTGCCCAACAAGTGCCGCATGGGCGGCGGCGATTTCCGGGCCGTGCGTCAACGTGGCATCAACGCTTCGTTGACAAACGTCCCGTTGACTGGCCCATGCCGCGCCGCGCTCGGCTTCTCCAAGGGGTGGCGTCCGGGAGACGAGCGGCGAGGGCACCCGGCTCGCCGGGGGCCCGACCGGTGGCGCGGCTCGAGTACTTCCGTCGAGGCAGGTGATGAGGTGTCCGCCGGGGTACGCACACGGTTGATTTCGCCGCTCCGGAAAACCGCTCGATACCGAGGGTCATGGCCCTCGGTGCAGCCGAGTGATATTGAGCAGCTAAACTGCCCGTGTGACGAATTCTGAAAACGTTCCTGACGTTATCGACATGGCCGCCAGGGCGTGGATGAACGCACTTTTCCTGTTCGCAGAGGCGCAACCGGGCGGACATGTTCGAAGGGGTGTCAGCGGCACTTCCGAGCTCGTCACCACCGCTCCCGTGCCATTCCTGAACGGTGTCATCAGCACTGCGCGCGAGGCCGATGCCGAAGAGATCACAGCTTTCGCCGCCTCACCGCATCTGCGGTCCGTGCCGTGGAGTGTGCAGGTACGCGGTGAAGAGGTCGATGAACGGATCGTGGCCACGGCGTCGGGGCACGGACTTCGGACGCGGATGGAGATGCCCTTCATGCTGAAGGATCTCGGCGAGGGTGACCTGCGCGAATTCCCGGCCGGCGGTGTGAACGTCCGAAGGGTCATGAGCGACGAGAGCGAGCTGTACCGGACGACCATGGCCGCCGGGTACGAGGGTCCGGAAGAGATCTTTTCCGTCTTCGCGAGCCGTTCCCTGATGGAGCACGTCTCGATGCGGGCGTATGTCACCGAAGCGGAAGGCGTACCGGTGGCGACTTCCTTCGGAGTTCTGGTGGACGATCTGGTGGGAGTATTCAATATCGCGGTTCCGCCCCGGCACCGTCGGCGCGGCTACGGCACAGCGGCAACGGCGGCCGTGCTGAGCGATGCGTACAAGAACGGGGCCCGCACGGCCTTCCTGCACGCCAGCCCGCCCGGTGTTCCGCTGTACCGGGCGATGGGGTTCGGACTTGCGGAAAGCTGGACGGTCTTCGTGCCGTGATCATTCCGGTAGGGCCGGCCCTGCTCGGCGGGACGGGCCCGGCTCTTTTGTCGATCCGCGACCGCGAGACCGATTTTCGCCCGGTCGGCTTCGAACGAAAGCCGACAGATTCCCCGGCAGGATGAATGGCAGAGTTTTTTGTTCGGTCGATACTTTTCGCACTTCGCGCAGTGGGCTGTGCGATCTGGTTCTGCTGGCGCCGGTGGCGATCCGCGCCCGAGCGGGATGCCCTCATGTACAGATGGGGTGTGCACCGAAGAGACGGCGGCTCGTCCGACGGTGAGAGCGGCTGGGGCACGTGATACGTGCTTCCACGGCACCGGCCGACCGCTTGGGGTTGCCCGCAGCGCGGGCCCGTACTGCGCACGACGGTGTGCGTCACCGGGCTGTGAGTGATTCCCGAAGTGCCCGCTTGTCGGCCTTGCCCAGGTTGGTCATGGGGACCTCGTCCACGAAGTAGATGCGCTGGGGTGCCTGCAGGTGTCCCCTGCGCTCGCGAACGTACCGGGTCAGGGCATCGGCGTCCGCGTACGCCCCCCGGTGCAGCACGACGGCCGCGTTGACCGCCTCACCCGTGACGGCGTCGGGTGTACCGAAGACCGCTGCCTGCGAGACGGCCGGGTGCTCGGACAGGGCGATTTCGACGCCCCGAGAGAAGACGTTGACACCGTTTCTGATGATCATGTCCTTCTTTCGGTCGACGATGAAGACATATCCGCGATCGTCGACCCTGCCGATGTCTCCGGTGTGGAGCCACCCGTGAGCAAAGACCTCCTCCGTGAGTGCGGGCCTGCGGTGATAGCCGTTCATGGCCAGCGGGCTTCGCACGCAGATCTCACCTGTGTCGCCCGTGCTCACCTCATTGCCCTCGTCGTCCAGAATGGCGACGGTGGATGCCGTGACGGGCCTTCCGGCGGACGTCAGCAGTTCCGGTCTTTCCGGGTCGTGCTCGGTACGGCGGAGCAGCGAAATGGGATAGCACTCGGTCTGGCCGTAGAACTGGGAGAAGACGCCCCCGACGCGGTCGAGCCCTTCGGCGAGACGCTCGGGCGTGATGGCCGAAGCGCCGTACAGGAGAAGCTCCAACGAGGCCAGATCGGCATTGCCCAGGGCGGGATCGTCGAGCAGCGCATAGATCATCGGCGGCGCCAGAAGGGTCACGTTGATGTGCTCCCGCTCGATCGCCGCGAGAACTTCCGTGGGAGAGAAGCCGTCGAGAAGATGCACCGTGCCACCGCGCACGAGGGCCGGCACGATCTTCGAGCCCGTCACGTGGCTGATCGGCCCTACGGCCAAGTACCGAGGGCATGGAGGCAGTTCGAAGTCGTTGAGCACAGTGGCCGTCAGTGTCGCCAGCCACGGATGTGCGGCCGCCACCCCCTTGGCGAAGCCGGTGGTACCGCCGGTGTAGTACAAGGACGCGATCCCCTCCGGGGTGGCCACGTCGCGGGCCGCGCACGAACCGACGTGTTCCGCCTCCCGCATCAGATCGGTGCCGTAATCGGCAGGGCCCAGGGTGAACACCGCCTGGAACCCGCCGGGGTGTGCCGCCAGTGCCCCACCGCACTCGGCGAAACGGCGCACGTCGACCAGCAGAACGTCCGCACAGGCGTCGTGCACTTGATGAGCGTGGTCTTCGGCCGGGGCAGAGGGATGCAACCAGGTGACCGTGAGGCCGAAGGCCTGTGCGGCGACCCCTGCGCACCAGGCTTCCGCACGGTTTCCGGAAAGCAGGGCCATGCACTGTCCGGGCCGGAGACCGTGACCGGCGAAGACCGCCTGCATCCTGCCGATCACATCGAGGGCGGCCGCATACGTCAGCGAACCGCCGTCCCATGCGAACGCGATGCGATTCGGGTACCGACGCAGTGCTCGCAGCGCGAGCCCACCGGCAGTCGATTCGCGTCCGAGGGCCTGTCGCATGGTCGTTGCAGCCGGTTTCTCTTGATGGAGTTGCAGAACGCGCCCGTAACATAACCGGACCGTTCGGCATATTCGTCATTCGTTACTATAGACCGTTGAAGACGGTCTAAGTTCGGACGATTTTACGTTGGATTTGCCTCAGAAACCCGTACGGTGGACGTTGCTCGGCTCACTGGCAGGCCGACGCGCAGGGGAGAACCTCGTCCTGGGACCACCGCAACGACGTAGCGTTCTTGCCGCACTGCTCGTTCGCAGCGGATCGCCGGTGACCCTTGCGGAATTCATCGATGTGCTGTGGGGGCAACAGCCCCCGGAGAATGCCGCGAACGTCGTTCACCGACACATCGGTGAACTTCGCCGACTTCTGGAACCCGGCCTGAAGAGGCGGGCCACGGGCCAGTGGCTGCTGCCCAGCGCCGAAGGGTATCGACTGCGGACGGAACCGGGCTGTCTGGATCTCCAGGAGTTCCGCTCACTGGTGCACCAGGCCCGTGCCACCACCGCCTCTCCCGGGCCGCTCGACCTGTGGGTGCAGGCACTGTCCCTGTGGACCGCTCCCGTCGTCCGAGGAATCACCCCGCAAGCGGCCCAGCATCCGATGTTCACCGGGTTGCAGCGCGAGTACGCCGCCGCACTGGCAGAGGCCGCCGACGCGGCCCTGCAGACCGGCGCACCCGAGGCGGTCGTTGCTCCACTGCAGGTCGCCGTACGGTCGGATCCGCTGGACGAACCTCTGCAGGCCCGGCTCATCTTGTGTCTCGCCGCCGCGGGACGGCAGTCGGAGGCCCTGGACAACTACCGGTCGGTGCGTTCCGTCCTCGCGGACGAGTTGGGCATCGACCCCGGCGCAGAAGTCAAGGAAGCCCATCGGAGGGTGCTGTCCGGCCTGCCGCTGCACATGCCCCCCGCATCCGTTTCCGTACCGCCGGCCCAGTTGCCGCCGGCCCCCGAGCCGTTCACCGGCAGGCGGGCGGAAGTCGCCCGGTTGGTCGCGGAGGTGGACGGCGCCGCCGCCGTGCCCGGTGCCGGCCGAACGTTGGTCATCGGCGCGATCGGTGGCATGGCCGGAGTGGGCAAGACCGCTCTTGCCCTCCATCTGGCGCACCGGCTGTCCGACCGGTTTCCGGACGGGCAGCTCTACGCCGACCTGCGCGGCTTTGATCCCTCCCGGCCGCCGCTGAGTCCGCAGGACGTCCTTCGGGGCTTCCTGTGCGGACTGGGTGTCATGCCGCAGCACATGCCCCGGGACCCGGACGGCCAGACCGCGCTCTACCGCAGTGTTCTGGCCGGCCGGCGTGTGCTCGTCGTCCTGGACAACGCGCTGGACTCCGACCAGGTCAGACCGCTGCTCCCCGGCACGTCGGACAGCCTCGTCCTGGTCACCAGCCGCAACAAGCTCCTGGGACTGGTGGCGAACGACGGTGCCCGCCCCGTGGACCTGGGCGTCCTGGACGAGGCGGAAGCACGGGCGCTGCTGGCCGATCGAGTCGGCTCCGCCCGAACGGCCGCCGAGCCGGAGGCGGTGCGTGAAATCACCGCCCTCTGCGGCCGGTTGCCGTTGGCTCTGGCCATTGTCGCCGCGCGGCTGGCCACCCATCGCGGCTTCACGATGGCGGCTGTCGCCCAGCACATGCGGGAGACCGGCCCGTTGAGCGGATTCGTGGGACCCGATTCGGCGCTCGACATGCGCAACGTCTTCTCGTGGTCCTGTCAGAAGCTGTCACCCGCTGCCGCGCGGCTCTTCCGGCTGCTCGCCCTGCGGCCCGGTCCGGACATCACCGCGCCGGCTGCCGCGGCCCTGGCCGACAGGACGGTCACCGCCACCGGCCGATCGTTGGCCGAACTCAGCCAGACGCACCTGGTGATCGAACATGTGCCGGGTCGGTTCGCCCTCCACGACCTCCTCCAGGCCTACGCCCTCGAATTGGTGGAGGCCGAGACGTCCGAACAGGAACAACAGGCGGTCCTCAGACGCGTCCTGGATCACTACCTGCACCTCGCACGGGCTGCCGCTGCCGTCGTCGACCCCGAGGCCACGTCCGAGTCGACCGTCTTCCCGCACGCCGAAAGCGCTCTGGGGTGGTTTTCCTCCGAGCGGGGCGTCCTCACCGAGGCGATCCGGCGAGCCGCCGAGGCGGGCCTGCACGAACACGCTTGGCGGCTGGGCTACGCACTGGGCGGCTTCTACGAGCTGTCGGGCCTGTTCCACGAGTGGGCGTCAGTGCAACGGATGGCGTTCGACTCGGCACAGAGACTGGCGGACCACCGTGCGCATGCGCACGCGCATCGACGTCTGGGCCGTGTCACCTCGCTCCTCCACGGGTACGAGGAGGCGCAACGCCACCTGGAGCGCGCACGGGACCTCTACGCCGAGCTCGACCTCCCTCTTGACCTGGCCCATGCGCACCGCACGCTCGCCTGGGTGATGGCCAAGGGCGGCCGCCCGCAGGAGGCGGTCGACCAGGCGGAGCAGGCCCTTGTCCTCTATCGCTCCCACGGCGAGACGATCATGGCGGGACGGTGCCTCTACGCCATCGCCTGGTTCTTGGTGCTGCTGGACAGGAGCGAGGAGGCCGTACTCCACGCGCAGTCGGCACTCGAGTGCTTCGACGAGAGCACAGAGCCGATGAACGTGGCCCGGACCCTGGACACGTTGGCCTTCGCCCATGCGCACCTGGGCCAGTACGGCCTGGCCGTGGGCTACGAACAGAGATCCATTGAATTGTTCCGTTCGTGCCGCGTGCTCTACAACGAGGGCTGCGCATTGAGCCGCCTCGGAGACGTCCATTCCGTCGCGGGCGACGCGGAGGCCGCTCGCAGGAGCTGGCAGGCATCCCTGGCCATCATGATCGAATTGGATCCGCCGTGGGCCAACGCGCTCCGCACCAAGCTGAATCGGCGCGACTCATCGGCTCCTGGTCCGCACACCGAGACAGCGGAAACGGCGCAGGCGCACGCGTTGCTGTCCTTGCACGGTGTCATGCCGCCGCATGGCCGACTCGATCGCGAGCTACGGCAATGACGCGCTGACCGGCTCGCTCGGCGCGCCGTTTCGAGGGCTCTTTCGCATCGCTCGGTCCTGCTCCGCGGCGCAGGCGGGATCATCGGCCACTCCTCGCGCGAACTGCCGGCCTTCCTGCGGGGTCAGCCGCTCTCCCGGTACCGCGGTCCCCCGCACGGCCCGTGGGCCTCCGGCATAGCGTTCACCTCCATTCATTGCAACGACTGCGGTTGAGTGCGTTGCATTAGATTTCCAACCAGTGCAACGATTCTTGTCAATCTGCCTGCAGCGATGGGGTTTTGGCGCAACAAGTTTATTGCCGGATCCTTGAATGCAACGTAGCGTTTCCGTCATCAGGAAAGACGCTCTGAGGAGCGCACGACGCAGAAGAAGGAGCGCACGATGCAGAGGTTCGACACCCCCGCCCCGGTCTCGGCCGTCCTCGACATCCCTGCGGGACGCATCCAGCTCATCGCCGCCGACCGGGCCGACACCGTGGTCGAGGTCCTGCCCGTGGACGCCTCGAAGGGCCGCGATGTGAAGGCGGCGGAGCAGACCACGGTCGAATACGCCGACGGCGTCCTGCGGATCGAGGCATCGACGGCGAAGAGCCGGATCCTCGGCGACTCCGGATCCATCGAGGTCACCGTCCAACTGCCCGCCGGCTCCCACGTCGAGGCGAAGGCGGCCGGCGCCGAGTTCCGGGGCGTCGGGCGGCTCGGTGACGTCGCCTTCGAGGGCGCGCAAGGTGCGGTCAAGCTCGACGAGGCCGCGAGCGTCCGTCTCACCGTCCTCGCCGGAGACGTCGCGGTCGGCCGGCTCGGCGGCGCCGCGGAGATTAGCACGCAGAAGGGCGACATCCACATCACCGAGGCCGTGCGCGGCACGGTCACGCTGCGCACCGAGTACGGCGAGGTGTCGGTGGGTGCCGCTCACGGAGTCTCCGCCTCCCTGGACGCCGGCACCGGCCACGGCCGGATCCACAACGCGCTCAAGAACACCGAGGGCACCGCAGGCCTGACCATCCACGCGACCACCGCCTACGGCGACATCACCGCCCGCAGCCTCTGAAGGAGCACCCACCATGACCGAACTGGCCATCGCCGCCGAGGGGCTGCGCAAGTCCTACGGGGACAAGACCGTCCTCGACGGCGTCGACCTCGCCGTCCCGGAAGGAACGATCTTCTGCTTGCTCGGCCCGAACGGCGCGGGCAAGACCACGGCCGTGAAGATCCTGTCCACCCTCATCTCCCCCGCCCCCGCCGGCGGCCGGATCCGCGTCGCCGGTCACGACCTGGCCACCGAACCGCAGGCCGTACGCGCCGCGATCGGTGTCACCGGGCAGTTCTCCGCCGTCGACAGCCTGATCACCGGCGAGGAGAACATGCTCCTCATGGCGGATCTGCACCACCTCTCCAAGCGTGAGGGGCGGCAGGTCACCGCCCGGCTGCTGGAGCGCTTCGACCTCACCGAGGCCGCGAAGAAACCTGCTTCCACCTACTCCGGCGGCATGAAGCGCCGCCTCGACATCGCCATGACCCTGGTCGGCAACCCGCGGATCATCTTCCTCGACGAGCCGACCACCGGCCTCGACCCGCGCTCACGCCACAACATGTGGCAGATCGTCCGCGAACTCGTCTCCGACGGCGTCACCGTCTTCCTCACCACCCAGTACCTCGAGGAGGCCGACGAGTTGGCAGACCGCATCGCCGTGCTCAACAACGGCAAGATCGCCGCCGAGGGCACCGCCGAGGAGCTGAAGCGGCTCGTCCCCGGCGGTCACGTCCGGCTCCGCTTCACCGATCCGGCCGCCTACCGGAGCGCCGCCACCGCACTGCGTGAGGCCTCCCGGGACGACGAGGCGCTCGCACTGCAACTCCCCAGCGGAGGAAGCCAGAGTGAGCTGCGTTCCATCCTCGACCGGCTGGACTCCGCCGGCATCGAGGCCGACGAACTCACCGTGCACACACCCGACCTCGACGACGTCTTCTTCGCCCTGACCGGCGGCACCGGCGTCCCCGACCAGCCCAAGGAGGCCGTCCGATGAGCTCCCTCTCCCTCGCCGTACGCGACTGCTCCACGATGCTGCGGCGCAACCTGCTGCATGCCCGGCGCTACCCGTCGCTCACCCTGAACCTGCTGCTCACGCCGGTCATGCTGCTGCTGCTCTTCGTCTACATCTTCGGCGACACGATGAGTGCCGGGATCGGCGGCGGCGGTCCCGACCGCACCGAGTACATCGCCTACATCGTCCCGGGCCTGCTGCTGATGACCGTCGGCAGCACCGTGGTCGGGACCGCGGTCTCCGTCTCCAACGACATGACCGAGGGCATCATCGCCCGCTTCCGCACGATGGCGATCCACCGCGGTTCCGTGATCGTCGGACACGTCATCGGCAGTGTGCTCCAGTCGATCATCAGCGTGGTCCTCGTCGGTGCACTCGCCGTGGCGATCGGCTTCCGCTCCACCGACGCCACCGTCCTGGAGTGGCTCGCGGCGTTCGGACTGCTGGTGCTCTTCGCCACGGCGCTCACCTGGATCGCGGTCGGCATGGGTCTGGTCAGCCCGAACGCCGAGGCCGCCGGCAACAACGCGATGCCTCTGATTCTGCTGCCGTTGCTGTCCAGTGCGTTCGTCCCCATCGACGCGATGCCGGGCTGGTTCCAGCCGATCGCCGAGTACCAGCCGTTCACGCCCGCCATCGAGACCCTGCGCGGCCTGCTGCTCGGCAGCGGCATCGGCAACAACGGATGGCTCGCCGTCGTCTGGTGCCTGGGCCTCGCGGTGCTCGGCTATTTCTGGTCGACCTCGAAGTTCGACGACGACCCGAAGTAACCGCCGTGACAACGCGGGTCACCTCCCGCGCCCCGTCCAGCCCGAGGGCGGCGCACCCCGACAACCCGTCGGAGTGCGCCGCCCCGTTCGTGTACGTCCACCGGTGTGATTCCCGTCGAAGGCGGTGAACTGCTGTCCGGCCGGGGGTGATCGGACGCGATGCGCATGACGTACAGGAGGGTCGGTTCCACGCTCTACCGGGCGGAGGCAGGCTTCGTACGCAGAGTGCGCAGGACGACCGACGGTGAAAGCAGGCGTGTGGGGGGCTCGAGCAGGTTGATCACACCGAGCAGAGTCCGCCCGAGTCCGGCGTCGACGGTGGCGGCTCGTCGGTAGCGGTCGAGGTACCGGTTCATGAGTTTGTCCATGGGCGTCCGCTTGCCTTCCACTTCGGGGAAGCGCAGGTCGCCACCCGCCGAAAGCGCCCAAGGCGTGTCGAGGAGCTTTGCGGCCGACCGGTAGAAACGCCGAGGGAGGTTCTCGACCCCATCGCGCAGCAGAGCGCCCAGCAGGACGGCCTCCATCGCTGCCACGCTCATGCCCTGCCCGTAGACAGGATTGAAACTGCACAGTGCGTCACCGAGGACGACCAGCCCCTCCGGGTGTCGGCCCACCTTCTCGTAGTGCCGTCGAACGCTCCGGGGATAGCGCATCTTCGCCGGCTCGCTCAACGGCTCCGCGGTCTTCATGAGTTCGACGATCTGGGGAGCACCCAGGGACTCGGCGAACGCGAGCATCCCGTCGGGATCCGTCGGAGGCTCCTCGCCCAACATGCCTGTCAGCGCCAGGGAGAAGCGCCCACCTTCCTGGCGCAGGACATTCGCCGATCGGGGCTGACCGGGGGAGGCGGTGAAACTCACCGCCAGCTTTCCGTCCAACAGGCCCGGTTCACTGCGAAAGTGCCGGTGCACATAGACCATGTCCACCCGGATCATGGATTCCGGCGCCGTGCGGAAGCCGAGTTCCGACAGCCAAACACCGGCCCGCGATCCACGTCCCGACGCGTCGACGACGAGATCGGCGGACATCTCGTACTCCTGTGCGTTCACGCCGGGTCGACAGAGGCGGACACCGGCCACCCGATCGCCCCTCCGGTCCATGACAAGACCTGTCACTTCACAGGCGTCCATGACGGTGACGCCGGGAAGAGACGCTGCGACGCGTCGGCGGATCACGTGCTCGAGCAAGGGACGCGTCGGTGCTATACCGATGAGTCCGGACTCGGCTTGACGCATGAGATGCCCGTCGAGATACCAGAGAGCGTCCTTCTGCAGGTCGCCCCGCGGTGCGCCCTCATCGACCAGTTCTTCCGTGATTCCCGGAAGGAGCTCCTCCAATGCCGCCGTACCACTCGCCAGCAGGCCGTGCAGCTGCCGGCTCTGCGGCACGCCCCGTCGCGGCGCCGCTGCGTCGGGCAGGGTGTCACGGTCAACGATCGTGATCTTGTCGAACCTGTCGTGGAGGACACGTGCGGCAAGGAGTCCTGCGATGCTCCCGCCGATGACGACCGCGTGCCGAGAATTCCCGCGGACGGTGACGGATGGGCTACTCATTGTGTCTGTCTTTCGCTGTACGTGGCTGATGCCGGACCGGACACCATCCGTACGGTGCCTGGCGGCCCGTACGGCACGACCGTAAGGAGGACAAGTGCCCAAGAAGTGCCGCTCCCGTCGCGGCACAGGAGCACTCCTCGCGGTCCCGAGGGCCGTGGCGGATCCGGCAGAGGACTTACGGCCGTCGGCCTCGCCGGGCCGGCCGATCACCGACCGCACGGGACCCGTCGCTCATGCGCGATGCCGGGCCCCGGCCGGTCCTCTTCCATCGGGTCGGCCCGGTCCGGCGCCGCCCGCCGGTGCGAGGGCGTCCGAGAGGGTCCGGTGGGCAGGGATCGTCTCGGACAGACGGGTGATCCGCAGGAGATACCTGGTCAACCCGCGCGGGCACACCAGGTGCAGCCGGCCGTGGCACCGACGTGCGGCGTGGTGGGCGCGCACCAGCACCCGCAGGCCACTGGCGTCGCAGAAGGTGAGCCCGGACAGGTCCAGGACGATCCTGGCGGGACCATGGCTCGTGATGACGTCATGGAGGTGGCCGTCCAGCAGGCCGGCGGTCGCGATGTCCAGCTCACCCGTGATCTCGACGACCGGGCAGTCGTCCGTGCGACGGGTGGAAACCGTCAGACGCTCCATCGTGTTCACCTTTCGTGCCCGGCCACGCCGTGTGCCGGGCCGCTGTCCGGGGGCAGGGGCCGGTAGAGGAATTCGGTCACCCCGGACGGACCGGTCCCGGGCGAACAGGGAGGGAGACGCCATGGCGTCGGTCCCTTTTCCGAGGCGATGAATGAACTCTCGGCCGGGTGGCCCGCTCGTGTGGACCCACGTCCGTATTTCCGAACGACCCGTGCGAGATCACCTGGCGGATCCGGATATGCGGAATCCGGACCCCGGAGTGCGGCCCTGCGGCATTCCGGCTGCTCGGCGGGCGCGTGAGATGCTCAGAGGGAGAAAGCTGCGCACCGTTTCGCCGACCGCGATGCGGCGCGTCGGCCGGCCATCGCTGCCTGACACGAAGGAGTGCGGTGATGTCGACGCTCACGAAAGCCGGTCAATTGCTGGATCTCTTCACCGTCGGCGCGCCGGTGTGGGGAGTGAGCGAAGTGGCTGTCTCTCTGGGTATTCCGCGGTCCACCGCTCACTCGCTGCTGACCGGACTCACGGAGATCGGACTGCTGCAGGTTCGGCGTCGCGGCCGGTACGAACTGGGGTGGCGTGCATTCGAGCTCGGAGAGGTGCACCGCTCGTCCTCGGCCCTGATTCCCGCGGCGCACCCCGTCATGGACGATTTCGTCCGCCGACTCGGGGAGACCGTCTGTCTGGGCGTCTTCCTGCGTGGGTGCGTGCTGTTCATCGACAAGGTCGTGGGCGACGACCCCTTGTCGGTGCTGGGGCCGCGCGTGGGGGCCCGTTACGAGGCCCATGGCTTCGCGTCCGGCAGGCTGCTGCTCGCCGACCGGCCGGCCGCGGCGACGGAACGGCAACTGCGTGCGCGGCCTCTGCGCGAACCGGTCACGCGCGTGCCGGTCGACATCGACGCCCTGGTGCGGAGGTTGGGGGACATCCGACGCACCGGACTGTCCTTCGACCACGGCGAGACCGTCCAGGACGTCGGATGTGTCGCGGCGGGCGTACGAGGTCCCCAAGGGGAGGTCGTCGCCTCACTCAGCATCAGCGCCCCCCTGCGCCGTTTCACCCGGCGCGAATCCCAGCTCGTGGTCGCGGTGCGGGGAGCCGCCGCACAGGTCACCCAGCGCTTGCGGGCGTTGGAGCGGCCCGCGGGGTGGCGCGCACCGGTGGTGGCGTGTGTCCCGTCCGGGTGAGCGATGGAGCCGGCGACGCACCCGCCCGTCGAACCGCGGAGCCGACGACGCACCGGCCTGTTGTTCGACATCGAGCCGACAGCGGTTGGAATGTCCCGGCATGCCGCCTCTCGTGGGTTTGGAATGCAAACTCACTCAGTGAGGGGGCAGCGTGTCTGATGGAGCCCCGGACACCGTGAACACCCTGGACCCCCGAGCGCGGAACGGTCCGCATCGCCCCCTCGTGGCGGTCCTGGGACGGTGCCCAAGGCGGGTACGTGGCCGCCCTCGCCCTCGACGCCATGCGCGAGGAGCTGGACCGGCGGACCGGCGAAGCGGCTCCCGTCCGTACCCTGGGTGCGCACTTCCTGGCCCCCGTGGACGATCGCCCGCTCCGCCTCACGGCCCGAACCCTGCGCGAGGGCCGTCGCACATCGATGTCCACCCTCACCGCGATACAGGGCGGCGCCCCGGTGCTGGCGGGCTCGGCCGTGTTCGGGTGGGGAGGCCCAGGTCCGGCCCACTCCGATCTGTCCGCGCCGCCCGTGCCGGCCCCCGACGCATGTCCACCGCTGACCCTCCCGTGCGACCTGGCGGCCTTCGCCGCCCATCTGGAGATCCGACCGGCGAACGACGCCCGGCCGCTCGGCGGGGGCCCACGGGCCGAACTCCTCGCCTGGCTGCGCTTCACCGACCGCAGGCCGTTGGACGCGGGCACACCGGTCGTCCTCGCCGATGCGCTGCCGCCCGGCTTGTTCGCCCTGTGGACCGTCCCTCGCCCGGTGCCGACCGCGGAACTGACCGTTCACTTCACCGACGCCCTGGACGCGGCGCCGGTCGAGGGCTGGGCCCTGGTCCGGATCCGCACCGAGTACGCCGGCAGCGGGCGGGCCGTCGAGGACAGTGCCCTCTGGTCCACCACCGGTCAACTCCTCGCCCTGGCACGCCAGGCACGCGCCCTGCGCGACGGCTCCCGGGCCGCGCACGGCGACTGACCGGCCCCGGCGGTCGGTGTTTCGGGCGGGTGCGGCCGGCCGGAGGGGAGCCCTCAGGGCGCGGCCGGCGCGGGGCCCGTGCTCGCCCTGACCGTCAACTCGGGGGCGAGCAGCACCACTTCCTCCGTGCCGCGGCCGTCCAGCTTCGCCACGAGGAGTTCGACGGCTCGCCTGCCCATCTCCTGTGCGGGGATGGCGACCGACGTCAGCCGGACCGACGCCTGCACGGCGACCTGGTCCGGGCACACGGCGAGCACGGAGACGTCCTCGGGCACGGCCCGGCCCTGCTGGCGCAGCAGTGCGAGCAGGGGCTCGACCGCGGACTCGTTCTGCACCACGAACCCCGTGGTGGCGGGCCGTTCGTCGAAGATCCGGGCGAGTGTCAGGGCCATCGCGTCGTACCCGCCCTCGCAGGGGCGATGCAGCACCCGCAGCCCCAGCTCGCGGGAGCGGGACCTCAGACCGTCGAGCGTGCGCTCCGCGAAGCCCGTGTGCCGCTCGTAGACGGCCGGTGCCTCGCCGATGACGGCGATGTCGCGGTGTCCCAGCATCGCCAGGTGCTCGGCGCACAGCGCGCCCGTGGCCGCGAAGTCCAGGTCGACACAGGTCAGCCCCGAGGTGCTGGTGGGCAGCCCGATGAGCACCGACGGCTGGTCCGTTCCGCGCAGGAGCGGCAGCCGCTCGTCGTCGAGTTCCACGTCCATCAGGATCATCGCGTCGGCCAGACCGCTGCCGGTGACCCTGCGCACCGCGTCGGGGCCCTCCTCGCCGGTGAGCAGCAGGACGTCGTACCCGTGCATGCGCGCCGTGGTCGCCACGGCGATGGCGATCTCCATCATCACCGGCACGTACATGTCCGTACGCAGCGGGACCATCAGCGCGATGATGTTCGACCTGCTGCTGGCGAGGGCCCGGGCCCCGGCGTTGGGGTGGTAACCGAGTTCCCGGATGCTCTGCTCGACCCGCTGCCGGGTGGCCGCGGAGATGGTCCGCTTGCCGCTGAGGACGTAGCTCACCGTGCTCGCCGACACTCCGGCGTGCTGGGCGACCTCGGCGAGGGTGACCATCCAGCTCTCCAAGGGGACTGAAGCGCTTCGACGCGGCGCATGTGCGGAACGGAGGTGTGAGGGTTGCTCGACAGTAGCTTCACATGGGGGTGGTGTCCATAGTTTGTCGAAGCGCTTCGACTCGATTGTCCCGCGAGCGGCGAGCATCGCCCGGGCGTCCGGTGACCACCGAACGGACGTATGCGAGCGGCTTCTTGGCGGTCGTCGGGAAGGCGCCGCCGAGATGCTCGGAACGTACTACGTGGACCCCGGCCCGCGGGCGGCCGCCACGGTACCGGCAGGGCCGAAGCGGAGGTCGTCGTGCCACAGGGGCCGGCTTGACAGCAAGGCGCGGTCGGCGGAGATCGGTTGACGCGCAATCCCGGGTAGTCGGTTGCACGAAGACTGGTGACCTCGCCCCGAATCGGGTACGAACGATCCAGTAGCACCGATCAGTAACGTACGCCCGCAGGGTCGCCGTACGGCACTCTTGACCGCTGTACGGGAGCTTGATCGGCGTATGTCCACAATGATCCCTATTCGCGGCGAGGTGAGCCTCATGTCCGCACCAACAGCCCCCACTCCCAAGCCCACTGTCACCGAGCGTGAGGCGCGTCAGGTCGCCGAGGCCGCGCGCGAGCAGGACTGGCGCAAGCCCAGCTTCGCCAAGGAGCTGTTTCTCGGCCGCTTCCGGCTCGACCTCATCCACCCCCATCCGCTGCCCGCCGACGAGCACGTGCAGCGCGGTGAGGAGTTCCTCGCCAAGCTGCGCGACTTCTGCGAGACGCAGATCGACTCCGCGCGCATCGAGCGCGAGGCCCGGATCCCGGACGAGACGATCAACGGGCTCAAGGAACTCGGCGCCTTCGGCATGAAGATCGACACCAAGTACGGCGGTCTCGGCCTCACCCAGGTGTACTACAACAAGGCGCTCTCTCTGGCCGGCTCCGCGAGTCCCGCCGTCGGGGCGCTGCTGTCCGCGCATCAGTCGATCGGCGTACCGCAGCCCCTGAAAATCTTCGGCACGCAGGAGCAGAAGGACACCTTCCTGCCCCGCTGCGCCCGCACCGACATCTCCGCGTTCCTCCTCACCGAGCCTGACGTGGGCTCCGACCCCGCCCGCCTCGCCACCACGGCCGTCCCGGACGGGGACGACTACGTGATCGACGGCGTGAAGCTGTGGACCACCAACGGCGTGGTCGCCGACCTGCTCGTCGTCATGGCGCGCGTCCCCAAGTCCGACGGCCACGGCGGCGGCATCACGGCGTTCGTCGTCGAGGCGGCGTCGGAGGGCATCACGGTCGAGAACCGCAACGCCTTCATGGGCCTGCGCGGCCTCGAGAACGGCGTCACCCGCTTCCACCGCGTCCGTGTCCCCGCGGCCAACCGCATCGGCCCCGAGGGCGCGGGTCTGAAGATCGCGCTGACCACGCTGAACACCGGCCGGCTCTCGCTGCCCGCGATGTGCGTGGGTGCCGGCAAATGGTGTCTGAAGATCGCCCGCGAGTGGGCGGGAGCCCGCGAGCAGTGGGGCAAGCCGGTCGCACTGCACGAGGCGGTCGGTTCGAAGATCTCCTTCATCGCGGCGACGACCTTCGCCATCGAGGCGGTCGTGGACCTTTCCTCGCAGATGGCCGACGAGGACCGCAACGACATCCGCATCGAGGCCGCCCTCGCCAAGCTCTACGGTTCGGAGATGGCCTGGCTGATGGCCGACGAACTGGTCCAGATCCGCGGCGGCCGCGGCTTCGAGACCGCCGAGTCCCTCAAGGCGCGGGGCGAGCGGGCGGTGCCCGCCGAACAACTGCTGCGTGATCTGCGCATCAACCGCATCTTCGAGGGCTCCACGGAGATCATGCACCTGCTGATCGCCCGTGAGGCCGTGGACGCCCATCTGTCGGTGGCCGGCGACCTGATCGACCCCGACAAGTCCCTGGCCGACAAGGCGAAGGCGGGCGCGAACGCCGGCGTCTTCTACGCCAAGTGGCTGCCGAAGCTGGTCGCCGGACAGGGACAGGTCCCGGGCACGTACGGGGAGTTCCGCCAGGAGGTCGACCTCTCCCATCATCTGCGCTACGTCGAACGCAGCGCCCGCAAGCTCGCCCGTTCCACCTTCTACGCGATGTCCCGCTGGCAGGGCCGCATGGAGACCAAGCAGGGCTTCCTCGGCCGGATCGTGGACATCGGCGCCGAGCTGTTCGCGATGAGCGCGGCCTGTGTGCGAGCCGAGCATCTGCGCAGGTCCGGGCAGCACGGACGGGAGGCCTACCAGCTCGCCGACTCCTTCTGCCGGCAGTCCCGGATCCGCGTCGAGGAGTTGTTCGGCCGGCTGTGGAGCAACACGGACGATCTCGACCGCAAGGTGGTCAAGGGAGTCCTGACCGGTACCTACGAATGGCTGGAGGACGGGATTGTCGACCCGTCCGGGGACGGCCCGTGGATCGCGGACACGACTCCGGGCGCCAGCAGCCGGGAGAACGTGCACCGTCCGATTCGCTGACGGCCGGCCACCGCGTGCCCGGCGGACACCGATGCGACGGCCCCGGCGCCGGAGTACGGCGCGGCGAGGTCCCGGAGCCCGGCGGGCGCGGCGGCCGGCAGGTCGGCCGCCGCGCCCGCCGGGCGGTGCCGTTCCGCGTCGGCGGCGCCCTCTCCGCGTCCGCGGAGCCGCCCCGCGGCCGGGCGGATCGGATTCCCGGACATGACGGCACCTCCATGCTGTCCGGGGGCGGCACCGGCACGTCCGGACCGGTCCGCCGGGGAACCCTTCGGTGAGGAGTGGGGCACCCTGTCCCCCCGGGCGCCGTGCTACGGCCACAATGGAGGAATGAGCGACAGTCCAGCCCCTCTTGCCGACCCCCATCTCGTCTTCGATCCCGTGGACGGAGTGCGGGACGTCGTGATCCTCGGCTCCACCGGCTCGATCGGCACCCAGGCCGTCGACCTCGTGCTGCGCAACCCCGACCGGTTCAAGGTCACCGGGCTCTCCGCCAACGGCGGCCGGGTCGGACTGCTCGCCGAGCAGGCCCGCCGCCTGCGGGTGCGTACGGTCGCGGTGGCGCGCGAGGACGTCGTGCCGGCGCTGCGCGAGGCGCTCGCGGCGCAGTACGGGTCAGGAGAGCCCCTCCCCGAGATCCTCGCCGGACCCGACGCGGCCACCGCGCTCGCCGCCTCGGACTGCCACACCGTGCTGAACGGCATCACCGGTTCGATCGGCCTCGCGCCCACCCTCGCCGCCCTGGAGGCGGGCCGCACGCTCGCGCTCGCCAACAAGGAGTCGCTCATCGTCGGCGGCCCGCTGGTGAAGGCGCTGGCCAAGCCCGGTCAGATCATCCCGGTCGATTCCGAGCACGCCGCCCTCTTCCAGGCCCTCGCCTCCGGAACCCGCGCCGACGTGCGCAGACTCGTCGTCACCGCCTCCGGAGGGCCCTTCCGCGGCCGGACGCGGGACCAGCTGGCCGACGTGACGCCCGAGGACGCGCTCGCCCACCCCACCTGGGCGATGGGCCCGGTCATCACCATCAATTCCGCGACCCTGGTCAACAAGGGCCTCGAGGTGATCGAGGCCCATCTGCTGTACGACATTCCCTTCGATCGCATTGAGGTCGTCGTGCACCCGCAGTCGTATGTCCACTCGATGGTGGAGTTCACGGACGGATCGACTGTGGCGCAGGCGACGCCCCCCGACATGAGGGGGCCGATCGCCATCGGTATCGGCTGGCCCGAACGGGTGCCCGACGCGGCGCCCGCTTTCGACTGGAGCAAGGCCTCGACCTGGGAGTTCTTCCCGCTGGACAACGAGGCGTTCCCCTCGGTGGGACTCGCCCGGCATGTGGGACAGCTCGCGGGCACGGCCCCGGCGGTGTTCAATGCCGCCAATGAGGAGTGTGTCGACGCGTTCCTGAACGGCGCTCTGCCGTATCTCGGGATCATGGAGACGGTCATCCGGGTGGTGGAGGAGCATGGCACCCCTCGCTCGGGAACTTCCCTGACCGTCGCGGACGTCCTCGAAGCGGAGGCCTGGGCGCGTGCCCGGGCCAGGGAACTGACGGCCCAGACGGCAAGCGCGGAGGCTCGTGCATGACGACCTTGATGATGATCCTCGGCATAGTCGTCTTCGCAGTCGGACTTCTGGTCTCGATCGCCTGGCACGAGCTGGGGCATCTGTCGACGGCCAAGCTCTTCGGCATTCGCGTGCCGCAGTACATGGTCGGGTTCGGCCCGACGGTCTGGTCGCGCAAGAAGGGCGAGACCGAGTACGGCATCAAGGCGGTCCCGCTCGGCGGCTACATCCGCATGATCGGGATGTTCCCGCCGGGGCCGGACGGCCGGATCGAGGCCCGTTCCACCTCGCCGTGGCGGGGGATGATCGAGGACGCACGGGCGCAGTCCTTCGAGGAGCTGCAGCCCGGTGACGAGGACCGCCTCTTCTACACGCGCAAGCCGTGGAAGCGGGTCATCGTCATGTTCGCGGGCCCCTTCATGAACCTGATCCTCGCTGTGGCGGTCTTCCTCGGCGTGATGATGACGTTCGGCGTCCAGACCCAGACCACCACGGTCTCCAAGGTCTCCGACTGCGTCATCCAGCAGAGCGAGAACCGCACCAAGTGCGCGAAGGGCGACCCGGCCGCGCCCGCACAGGCCGCGGGGCTCCGGGCGGGCGACAAGATCGTCTCGTTCGGCGGGAAGCCGGTGGAGGACTGGTCCGTCCTCCAGTCCGACATCCGTGCCAACCCGGGCAAGGACGTCACGATCACCGTCGAGCGCAACGGGCGGACCGTCGACCTCCAGGCTCACCTGATCAAGAACCAGGTGAGCAAGACGGACGGCAACGGCGGTTATGTCGAGGGCAAGTACGTGTACGCCGGCTTCCTCGGCTTCACCCCCGCCAGCGGCATCGTCCAGCAGTCCTTCGGCCAGTCCGTGCAGCGCATGGGCGACATGATGGAGAACGGCGTCGAGTCGCTGCTGTCGCTGCCGGGCAAGATTCCCGCCCTGTGGGACGCGGCCTTCGGCAACGCCCCGCGCGAGCCGGACTCCCCGATGGGCGTGGTCGGCGCGGCCCGTGTGGGCGGCGAGGTGTTCACCCTGGACATCCCGCCGTCCCAGCAGATCGCCATGATGCTGCTGCTGGTCGCGGGCTTCAATCTGTCCCTGTTCCTGTTCAACATGCTTCCGCTGCTGCCGCTCGACGGCGGGCACATCGCGGGCGCCCTGTGGGAGTCGCTGCGGCGTGCCGTGGCCAGGGTGCTGCGCCGCCCCGACCCGGGTCCGTTCGATGTGGCGAAGCTGATGCCGGTTGCCTATGTGGTGGCCGGGATCTTTGTCTGCTTCACCCTGCTGGTGCTGATCGCGGACGTGGTTAACCCGGTGAAAATCTCCTAGTCACGCGGAGTTGGTGGCGGCCGGGGAGGCTTTTTCCCCGGCCGCCGCCCATTGGGTGGGTTTACGCACCGTGATGTGCTGGGGTCCGTACCCGTGCCGTAGGCTCAAAGCCTGGAGCCCGTCGTTCCGGGGCTGGACCTTGATCCATAACTTGGGGTTGCACAGCAGATGACTGCGATTTCACTCGGCATGCCGTCCGTTCCGCTCAAGCTCGCCGAGCGTCGGAAGAGCCGGCAGATCCAGGTCGGATCCGTGGCAGTGGGCGGAGACGCTCCGGTGTCGGTGCAGTCGATGACGACGACGCGTACGTCGGACATCGGTGCGACGTTGCAGCAGATCGCGGAGTTGACGGCGTCGGGTTGCCAGATCGTGCGGGTGGCGTGTCCGACGCAGGATGATGCGGATGCGTTGGCGACGATTGCGCGGAAGTCGCAGATCCCGGTGATTGCGGACATTCACTTCCAGCCGAAGTATGTGTTCG
The DNA here is from genome assembly GCF_051553595.1 of Streptomyces sp. HUAS TT11. NCBI lineage: Bacteria > Bacillati > Actinomycetota > Actinomycetes > Kitasatosporales > Streptomycetaceae > Streptomyces > Streptomyces sp. HUAS TT11. The sequence goes on along the minus strand of NZ_CP196184.1, from coordinate 2,824,478 downwards.
CGGCGATCGAGGCGGGTTGTGCTGCGGTGCGGGTGAATCCGGGCAATATCAAGCAGTTCGACGACAAGGTGCGGGAGATCGCGAAGGCGGCCAAGGATCATGGGACGCCGATTCGGATCGGGGTGAACGCGGGGTCGTTGGACCGGCGGTTGCTGCAGAAGTACGGCCGGGCGACGCCGGAGGCGCTGGTGGAGTCGGCGCTGTGGGAGGCGTCGTTGTTCGAGGAGCATGATTTCCGGGATATCAAGATCTCGGTGAAGCACAACGATCCGGTTGTGATGGTCGAGGCGTATCGGCAGCTTGCGGCGCAGTGTGAGTATCCGTTGCATCTGGGTGTGACGGAGGCGGGTCCGGCGTTCCAGGGCACGGTGAAGTCCGCGGTGGCGTTCGGTGCGCTGTTGTCGCAGGGCATCGGTGACACGATTCGTGTGTCGTTGTCGGCTCCTCCGGTGGAGGAGGTGAAGGTGGGCGCGCAGATTCTGGAGTCGTTGGGTCTTCGGGAGCGTGGTCTGGAGATCGTGTCGTGTCCGTCGTGCGGTCGTGCTCAGGTGGATGTGTACAAGTTGGCCGAGGAGGTCACGGCGGGGCTGGAGGGGATGGAGGTTCCGCTGCGGGTCGCGGTGATGGGCTGTGTGGTCAACGGTCCGGGTGAGGCGCGTGAGGCGGATCTGGGTGTCGCGTCCGGCAACGGCAAGGGTCAGATCTTTGTGAAGGGTGAGGTCATCAAGACGGTGCCCGAGTCGAAGATCGTGGAGACCCTGATCGAGGAGGCCATGAAGCTCGCCGAGCAGATGGAGAAGGACGGCGTCGCATCCGGCGAGCCGTCGGTCGCCGTGGCCGGCTGACCCCCTCCTGCCGCACGTCCCTTCCGCACGTCGTCCACGCCCCGTCACAGAGGTCTGTGACGGGGCGTCCGTGTTCCCTCGACAGCTCCCGCTTCCGGTGCGGCGGCATGCGACGCGGCGCCCGGAGCGACGACGGGTACGGCCGCACCACCCTCGCGCGGATGCACCGCGGCACCGCTTGCGTGCACATCACCGCGCAGCCCGGCACGGGCGACGAGGTCCGCATCCGTGACAACGGCAACCAGGACGTCCTCGCCGCGCGCACCGTCAAGGCGAGTGAACCCGGCGTCACGGACGGCGACTTCACCGCCCGCGGCGACAACAAGGGCGTCCTGCCCACGCGTTGCGCCCTCGACCTGGGCCGGGTGCGCAGGGCCTCCTTCCTCGGCACCGGCCGGCGCGAGTGATCCCCCGTGTACGAGCGGGAGACGTCCGGGCGGAAGGAGGACTCCGCGCGGATCAAGGAGTTCATCGTCTCCGTCGGTCACTGCAAGCACACGTGGCGTGAGGTGAAGTCCCGTGAGCCGGACGGCACCGGAGGGATCGGCTCGGTCGCCCTCGGCGACCGTCTGCGCACCCGGTGGGTACCCGAGGCCCGACGCCGCGACGATCCGGTCCGCGGTCGCCGTTCCGGCCTTCCCCCAGCGGTCGGGAATCGAGGAGCTCCAGGTCGGGTACGGCCACCCCGTGGGCCGCGGCCGACCCGGTGGCCCCTGCGTGCCGCCCACGGGCCGGGACACCGGGCGGCGCGGGGTCAGCTCGCCAGGTACAGTGCGGAGATCAGCAGACCCCAGGGTGAGGCTCCCGCACGTGTTGACGCAGACCACCACCAGGGTGCTCGAACCGAGTGACCTGGACGCCGCGCTCGCCGTTCTCGACCGCGAGCCGGTCACGAACGCCTTCGTGGCGTCCCGCGTCCAGGTCGCGGGCCTCGACCCCTGGCGCCTCGGCGGCGAGATGTGGGGCTGGTACGAGGACGGCATGCTGACGTCGCTGTGCTACGCGGGCGCCAACCTCGTCCCGATCTGCGCCGGCCCCCGCGCGGTACGGGCCTTCGCCGATCGCGCCCGGCGCGCGGGCCGCCGCTGCTCGTCCATCGTCGGTCCCGCCGAACCCACCGCCCGGCTGTGGCGGCTGCTCGAGCCCGGCTGGGGCCCGGCCCGCGAGATCCGTGCCCACCAACCCCTCATGGTCACCGACCGCATGCCCGCCGACATCGCTCCGGATCCCTACGTCCGCCGCATCCGCAAGGACGAGATGGAGACGATCATGCCCGCCTGCGTGGCGATGTTCACCGAGGAGGTCGGCGTCTCACCGCTGGCCGGCGACGGCGGACTGCTCTACCAGGCCCGCGTCGCCGAACTCGTGGGATCCGGCCGCTCGTTCGCCCGACTCGACGACAGCGGCAACGTCGTCTTCAAGGCGGAGATCGGCGCGGCCACCCCGCAGGCCTGCCAGATCCAGGGAGTCTGGGTCGCGCCCGAGTACCGCGGGCAGGGTCTCGCGGCCCCCGGCATGGCGGCGGTCCTGCGGTACGCGCTGGCGGATGTGGCCCCGATGGTGAGCCTGTACGTCAACGACTTCAACACCGCGGCGCGGCGGACCTATCTCAGGGTGGGCTTCCAGGAGGTCGGCGCGTTCATGAGCGTGCTGTTCTGAGGAACCGCGGCGCGGGCCCGGGGCAGTGGGACACCGCGGTCCGGTGGCACGGGCACCGCAGCAGGTCCCCGGGGCGACGGCGACCCTCGTCCCCGGCGCCGACCCGTGAAGCGCCCCGGTAGGCTCCCCGGCATGCTGCGCTTTCCCGGTCGCGGTCACCGCGAGCCCGACGAGGTCGTGATCGGCCCCCTGGACCTGTCCGCCCGCGTCGACGAGGCGCTCGCCGTGCAGGCCCTCGCATTCGGGCTCGGGGCCGACGAGATCGCCGTGCGCCGCCAGATCGTGCTGCGGCACATGGTCTATCCGGGGGCCCGTGCGTTCGGAGCCACCCTCGCCGACGGGCGCCTCGTCGGATTCGTCTACGGCATGCCCAACGACCGTACGCACTGGTGGTCCACGGTCGTCGAACCGTATCTGCGGGCCCAGGGCCACGACGCATGGCTCGACGACTCCTTCGTGATCACCGAACTGCACGTCCATCCGCGCTACCAGAACCGCGGCATCGGGCGAGCCCTGATCACCACCATCACCGCGGGCGCGACGCAGCCGCGCTCCATCCTCTCCGCGATCGACATCGACAGCCCGGCCCGCGGCCTGTACCGCTCCCTGGGTTACGAGGACCTCGCGCGGCGGGTGGCCTTCCCCAGCGCCCCCAAGCCGTACGCCGTGATGGGCGCACCGCTGCCGCTGCGCGCACGCCGATGAATTTCCGCCCGCACCGGCTGCCCGGCTAACCTCCTAGCCATCACCCTTACGCAGCAGGAGTCGAGAGATCATGGCGAACGCACCGGTCCAGCGCATGTCCCAGTTGTTGGCGAAGACGCTGCGCGACGACCCGGCGGACGCCGAGGTCCTCAGCCACAAGCTGCTGGTCCGCGCGGGCTACGTCCGCCGTACCGCTGCCGGGATCTGGACCTGGCTGCCGCTCGGCAAGAAGGTCCTCGCCAACGTGGAGCGGATCGTCCGCGAGGAGATGGACGCGATCGGCGCCCAGGAGGTGCTGCTACCCGCCCTGCTGCCCCGGGAACCCTACGAGGCGACCGGCCGGTGGGACGAGTACGGCGCGGAGCTGTTCCGCCTCAATGACCGCAAGGGCGGTGACTACCTCCTCGGCCCGACCCATGAGGAGATCTTCACGCTGCTCGTGAAGGACCAGGCGTCCTCGTACAAGGACCTGCCGGTGATCCTCTACCAGATCCAGACCAAGTTCCGGGACGAGGCCCGGCCCCGGGCAGGCATCCTGCGCGGCCGCGAGTTCCTGATGAAGGACTCCTACTCCTTCGACCTCGAGGACGAGGGCCTCGCCCAGTCGTACGCCCTGCACCGCCAGGCCTACCAGCGGATCTTCGAGCGCCTCGGTCTGGACTACCGGATCTGCGCCGCCACCGCCGGCGCGATGGGCGGTTCCAAGTCCGAGGAGTTCCTCGCCCCGGCCGAGGCGGGCGAGGACACCTTCGCCGACTGCCCGAACTGCGACTTCGCCGCGAACACCGAGGCGATCTCCTACCCGCTGACGCCGGAGGACCCCTCCGGGACGCCCGCGCTCGAGGAGATCCCCACCCCCGACACCCCGACCATCGAGACACTCGCCGCCTCCCTCGGCGTCCCGGCGTCCGCCACCCTGAAGAACCTTCTCGTCAAGGTCGACGGCGAGATCGTTGCCGTTGGTGTCCCCGGCGACCGCGAGGTCGACATGGGCAAGGTCGAGGCGCACTTCGCCCCCGCCGCGGTCGAGCTGGTCACCGCCGATGACTTCGTCGGACGCCCCGACCTGGTGCGCGGTTATGTCGGCCCGCAGGGCCTGGAGAAGGTCACGTACATCGCCGACCCGCGTGTGGCCCCCGGCACCTCCTGGATCACCGGTGCCAACAAGGAGGGCATGCACGCGAAGAACGTGGTCGCCGGCCGCGACTTCGAGGTCGAGGCGTACGTCGACGTCGTCGTGGTGCAGGAGGGCGACCCCTGCCCGCGCTGCGGCACCGGCCTCAAGCTGGACCGCGCCATCGAGATCGGCCACATCTTCCAGCTGGGCCGCAAGTACGCCGACGCCCTCAAGCTCGACGTCCTCGGCCAGAACGGCAAGCCGGTCCGGGTGACCATGGGCTCCTACGGCGTCGGCGTGTCCCGCGCGGTGGCCGCACTCGCCGAGCAGACCGCCGACCAGCAGGGCCTGTGCTGGCCCAAGGAGGTCGCCCCGGCCGATGTGCACGTGGTGGCGGCCGGCAAGGCCCTGCAGACCGAGCTGGCCCTCGACGTGTCCCAGCGGCTGGCCGCGGCCGGCGTGCGTGTGCTCGTCGACGACCGGGCCGGTGTCTCCCCGGGCGTGAAGTTCACGGACGCCGAGCTGATCGGAGTGCCGCAGATCCTGGTGGCGGGCCGCCGCTCCGCCGAGGGCGTCCTGGAGCTGAAGGACCGCAGGACGGGCGAGCGCGAGGAGCTGACGGTGGACGAGGCGATCGCCCGCCTCACGGCCTGACCGGCCGACGCCCGTCGACGGGGCCGCCGCTGCGGGCGGCCCGTCACAGGTCGTGCCGTCCCGTCCGCCGGGTCGGCAGCACATCGCGGCAGAGGCCGCCGGCCACGGGCCGGCGGCCTTCGGCCGTCCGCCGGCCCGACGGGCCCGTCACAGCCAGCCCGCGAACTCCAGCAGCAGTTCCGCATCCTGCGGCCGGCCGACCCGCTGGGCCCGCACCCCGGACTCGACCGCCCTGAACAGCGTCCAGCCGCGCAGCCGCTCCTGGTCGAGGTCGAGCGACTCCGCGAGCCGTTTCACCCGGCGCCGCGTGATCGACGCGCCGGAGGGCGAGGCGATGAGGTCCTCCACCCGGTCGCGCACCAGCCGCGCCAGGTCGAAGGCACACTCTCCGACCAACGGGTCCGGGCCCACGGCCAGCCACGGCATCCGCTCCGCGGCGAGCACCTTGCTCTGCCGGAAGGTGCCGTGCAGCAGCCGCTCCTCGGGCGGATCGGCGAGCAGCTCCTCACGGGCCGCCAGCGCCGCGTCCACCAGGGGCGCCACATCGGGGTCGGCCCCGGCGCCAGCCCGCATCGCCTCGGCCTGCCGTCCCGTCCGCCCGGCCACCGTCTCGAAGGAGTGACCGGGGGAGGGCTCCACCCACAGTCGCCGCAGCGTGCCGGCCGCCTCCAGCAGTGCCTTCGCCTCCGGCAGTGAGCGCACGGACATCTCGGGGTGCAGCCGCTCCAGCAGCAGCACGCCGTGTTCGGGGTCGGCGTCCAGGAGCCGTACCGCTCCGAACCCGTCCCACCGGGCCAGCGCGGCGCACTCGCTCTCGGGGCGTGCCCGCGGCGGCGCCAGCTTCAGCACCGCGGGTGTTCCGCCGGGCTGCCGCACCAGTACGACCAGGCTGCTGCGGCCGCCCGGCGCCTGTACCCGCTCCACGGTCAACTCGCGTAGATCGACGGCCTGTCGGGCGAGCCCCGGAAGCTTGTCGAGCCACTCGGCGCCTCCGTCCCGCTGCGTCTCGCCGAGCGCCCGAAGAAGGCGTTGCGGCGGTTCGAAAGCCATGCGCGAGTTGTTCCCTTCCAGGTCGGCTTCGCACGCGTGCGGTGTGCGCGTACTCCTCACGTCCGCGGTGTCGTCGCCGACGCGGACGGGGTGGCCGCGGCCCGCTCGGCGAGACCAGGGAAGGCTACGCTCTCGCCGCTCCAGCGCACCGCACGCACCGCCGCCTCGCGCAGCGCACCGGCGGCGGAGCCGCGCCTCGAGCCCGTCGCCGCCCGCACGAGGTCGGAGTACACCCCGGCCAGCCGCTCCTCCAGCTCGGCGGCGAGCCGCACGGCGGCGGCGGAGTCCGTGACCGGGAAGGGCAGTGCGTACCCGGCCGCGGCGGGGTCCGGCGTGCCGCCCAGGTCCCGCACGGCCCGGGCCAGTTCGTCGCGTCGGGCGCGATGGGCGTCGTAGGCCGCCCGTGCATCCTCGCGCCTGGCCTGCTCGATCCGCCCTCCGACGACGCCGTAGCCGTAGACCGCGGCGTGCTCGGCGCGCAGTGCCGCCTGCAGCGCCGTGAGCTCGGCGGTCCCGGGTCCCGGGGTGCCGGTGGTCGTGCTCACTTCGCGCCTTCCGTCAGCAGGTACGCGTGCGCGGCGCCGGCCGCGGCCACCGAGGCCATCAGCCGTGCGAGCTCGCCGGGGACGTCCAGCAGCGCCCTGGCGCGCCGGTCGGCCAGGGTGCGCTCGGCGGAGGCCAGCTCCTTGAGCGCCGACTTGGGGTCACCGGGCACGGGGGAGGCACTGGGGGCGGTGGGCGCCGAGGCCGATGAGGAGGCCGATGCCGAGGACGACACGGACGGGGACGCCGAGGCGACGGCACCGTCGCGGAACGCCTGTGCGTGCCGGACGACCTCCACGCGCAGCGGCCGCAGTTGCGTCGCGAGCGCCGGATGGGCCCCGAGCACGGCCGCGTACCGGTCGGCCAGCGCCTCGCTGTCGCCGGCCGCACGTGCGCGGGCCCGGTCGGCGGCCGAGAGACTGCCGCCCGCGGTGGCGGAGTCGGGGGTGCCGGAACAGCCCGCGAGCAGCGCGGCGCCCGCTGCCGAGGCGAGCAGGCTCCGTCTGCGCAGGGCGGTGCGCGGGTGCGGGGGGAACGGCACGGCAGACGTCCTCGAATGGCCGGAGACGAAGGGATGGGCGACTCGCCCGTGATCACCGTACCGGTGCCCCGCCCCGGCATTCGCCACCGGCTCGGCCGATCGCGCCCGAGCCGGCGGTCGGCCCAGGTGGACGGCAACACCGCCCGGGACCGGATACCCTTTGACCTGACACGCGACCATCCCACAACAGCACACGCGGCCGAGGAGTCACCCGGATGAGCACGACCCAGAGCGAGAGGCTGCGAGAACTGCTCGAACCGCTCGTCAACTCCCAGGGACTCGATCTCGAAGAGATCGCCGTGGACTCCGTCGGGCGCAAGCGTGTACTGCGGGTCGTCGTCGACTCCGACACCGGTGCCGATCTGGACCGGGTCGCCGATGTGAGCCGTGCGCTCTCGGCGAAGCTCGACGAGACGGACGCGATGGGTGAGGGCACCTACGACCTCGAGGTCGGAACGCCGGGCGCGGAGCGCCTCCTGAAGGAACACCGGCACTACGTACGGGCCATCGACCGGATGGTGAAGTTCCAGCTGGCCGAGGGCGGCGAGCTGATCGCCAGAATCCTGGAGGTCGACGACGAGGGCCTCGACCTCGAAGTGCCGGGTGTGAAGGGCCGCAAGGCCACGAGCCGCAGGCTCGCGTTCCCGGAGATCACCAGGGCGCGCGTCCAGGTCGAGTTCGCCCGCAAGGACAAGAAGGACATGAAGGAAGAGGAGGAGGCGTAGCCGTGGACATCGACATGAGTGCCCTGAGGGGCTTGGTTCGGGAGAAGGAGATCTCCTTCGACCTGCTGGTCGAGGCGATCGAGGCGGCCCTCCTCATCGCCTACCACCGCACCGAGGGAAGCCGCCGTCACGCGCGCGTGGAGCTCAACCGGGAGACCGGCCATGTGACCGTGTGGGCGAAGGAGGACCCCGAGGACCTGGACGAGGGGCAGGAGGCGCGCGAGTTCGACGACACCCCGTCGGGGTTCGGCCGCATCGCCGCCACCACGGCCAAGCAGGTCATTCTGCAGCGCCTGCGCGACGCCGAGGACGATGCGACGCTCGGTGAGTACGCGGGCCGTGAGGGCGACATCGTCACCGGCGTGGTCCAGCAGGGCCGCGACCCGAAGAACGTGCTCGTCGACATCGGCAAGCTGGAGGCCATCCTGCCGGTGCAGGAGCAGGCGCCGGGCGAGACGTACGAACACGGGAAGCGGATCCGTTCCTATGTCGTCCGGGTGGCGAAGGGTGTGCGCGGTCCGTCCGTGACCCTCTCCCGGACCCACCCCAATCTGGTGAAAAAGCTGTTCGCGCTGGAGGTTCCGGAGATCGCCGACGGTTCCGTCGAGATCGCCGCGATCGCCCGTGAGGCCGGCCACCGTACGAAGATCGCCGTGAGGTCCACCCGATCGGGCCTGAACGCCAAGGGCGCCTGCATCGGACCGATGGGCGGCCGGGTGCGCAACGTCATGGGCGAGCTGAACGGCGAGAAGATCGACATCGTCGACTGGTCGGACGACCCTGCCGAGATGGTGGCGAACGCCCTCTCGCCGGCCCGTGTCTCCAAGGTCGAGGTGGTCGACCTCGCGGCCCGTTCGGCACGTGTGACGGTCCCCGACTACCAGCTGTCGCTGGCGATCGGCAAGGAAGGGCAGAACGCCCGGCTTGCGGCCCGGCTCACCGGCTGGCGGATCGACATCCGCCCCGACACCGAGCAGCCGGACGAGCGGCACGACTGAGCCATCCGACCTCGGCAGGGGACGCGTCCAGGCCGTGGGTCGCCGAGATCACGACAGTTTTATGCGCGGCAAGTGTTCGATTCTTGCCCCAAAGGGGTGAGGTCGCCGCGGGGAGGTAGACTTATCCGTGTCTGGCCGGACGCATGCCCGCGCATGCCCTGAGCGCACCTGTGTGGGGTGCCGGGAGCGAGCGGCCAAGATCGAACTGTTGCGCACCGTGGTGGTCGAGGGTGATTGCGTCCCCGATCCTCGCGGTACGCTGCCCGGCCGGGGTGCGTATATGCACCCCGTGTCGGCCTGTCTCGACCTGGCGGTCCGCCGTCGGGCGTTTCCACGGGCGCTGCGCGTCCCGGGCCCGCTCGACACAAAGGCGTTGCGCCAATACGTGGAGCAGGCAGAAAGTTGCTGAGCAGGCAGACAGCACCGAAAGACATGCCGTGCGGAAACCTCCGTGCGGCCTGGTACCTCGCGAGTCGAAAGCAGGTCGAGATTGCGATGAGCACTCGATGAGTACGCGATGAGTACGCCCATGAACTAGCGACGGTCCGGCCGCAACCCGGACCTCAAAGGAGCGAAGTGGCTAAGGTCCGGGTCTACGAACTCGCCAAGGAGTTCGGTGTGGAGAGCAAGGTCGTCATGGCCAAGCTCCAGGAACTCGGTGAATTCGTCCGTTCGGCGTCTTCCACGATCGAAGCGCCCGTAGTACGCAAGCTGACCGACGCCCTGCAGCAGGGCAACGGCGGTGGCGGGAAGCCCGCCGCCGCGCGCAAGGCCGCACCGGGCAAGCCGGGCGCGCCCTCCCCGGCGCAGGCCGCACGTCCGGCTGCCCCGCGTCCGGCGGCACCCAAGCCCCCGGCCGCCGAGCGGCCCGCGGCCCCGGCCCCGGGTCCGCGCCCCACCCCGGCTCCGAAGCCCGCGCCGAGGCCCGCCGCGGCGGCTCCGGCAGCTTCGGCTGCCCCGGCTTCCCCGGCAGCTCCGGCCCCGGGTGCGCCCGAGTTCACGGCGCCGCCGGCGGCTCCTGCCGCCTCGGCCCCGCGTTCGGGTGCCCGTCCCGGTCCCGGCGGCCCGAAGCCCGGCGCCCGTCCGGCCGCGCCCGGCCAGGGCCAGGGCCAGGGAGACCGGCCCGCTCGTTCCGGTGGCCCGCGTCCGGGCGCTCCCGGCGCACGTCCCGGTGGGCGTCAGGCCGGTCCCCGTCCCGGTAACAACCCCTTCACATCCGGTGGCTCCACCGGCATGGCGCGCCCGCAGGCGCCCAGGCCGGGCGGTGCCCCGCGTCCCGGCGGTCCCGGTGCCCCCGGTGCCCCGCGTCCGCAGGGTGCGGGCCAGGGCGGTCCCCGTCCGCAGGGTGCGAGCGGTGGTCCGCGTCCCCAGGCTCCGGGCGGTTCCCGTCCGACCCCGGGCGGCATGCCCCGCCCGCAGGGTGGCGGTCCGCGTCCCGGCGGCGGCCCCGCCGGACCGCGTCCGAACCCCGGCATGATGCCGCAGCGTCCCGCTGCCGGTCCGCGTCCCGGCCCCGGCGGCCGTGGCCCGGCCGGTGCCGGTCGTCCCGGCGGCGGCCGTCCCGGCGGTGCCGGTGGCGGTTTCGCCGGTCGTCCCGGCGGCGGTGGCGGCGGTGCCGGTCGTCCCGGTGGCGGTGGCGGCGGTTTCGCCGGTCGTCCCGGTGGCGGCGGTCCCGGTGGCGGCGGTGGCGGCTTCGGCGGTGGCGGCGGTGGCCGTCCCGGCTTCGGCGGTCGTCCCGGTGGTCCCGGCGGCCGTGGTGGCACGCAGGGTGCGTTCGGCCGTCCCGGCGGTCCGGCGCGTCGTGGCCGCAAGTCGAAGCGGCAGCGCCGTCAGGAGTACGAGGCCATGCAGGCCCCGTCGGTCGGCGGTGTGATGCTGCCTCGCGGCAACGGCGAGAGCATTCGCCTGTCGCGCGGTGCGTCGCTCACCGACTTCGCGGAGAAGATCAACGCCAACCCGGCGTCCCTCGTCGCGGTCATGATGAACCTGGGCGAGATGGTCACGGCCACGCAGTCCGTCTCCGACGAGACGCTGCACCTCCTCGCCGGCGAGATGAACTACACGGTTCAGATCGTCAGCCCCGAGGAGGAGGACCGCGAGCTGCTCGAGTCCTTCGACCTGGAGTTCGGCGAGGACGAGGGCGACGAGGAGGACCTGGTGGTCCGCCCGCCGGTCGTCACCGTCATGGGTCACGTCGACCACGGTAAGACCCGTCTGCTCGACGCCATCCGCAAGACGAACGTCATCGCGGGCGAGGCCGGTGGCATCACCCAGCACATCGGTGCCTACCAGGTCGCGACCGAGGTCAACGGCGAGGACCGGGCCATCACCTTCATCGACACCCCGGGTCACGAGGCGTTCACCGCCATGCGTGCCCGTGGTGCGAAGTCGACCGACATCGCGATCCTCGTGGTCGCGGCCAACGACGGTGTGATGCCGCAGACGGTCGAGGCCCTGAACCACGCCAAGGCGGCCGAGGTGCCGATCGTGGTCGCGGTCAACAAGATCGACGTCGAGGGCGCGGACCCGACCAAGGTGCGCGGTCAGCTGACCGAGTACGGCCTCGTGGCCGAGGAGTACGGCGGCGACACGATGTTCGTCGACATCTCCGCCAAGCAGGGTCTGCACATCGACAGCCTCCTGGAGGCGGTCGTGCTGACCGCCGACGCGGCGCTGGACCTTCGGGCCAACCCGAACCAGGACGCGCAGGGCATCTCGATCGAGTCCCGTCTCGACCGCGGCCGCGGTGCCGTGGCGACGGTTCTCGTCCAGCGAGGCACGCTGCGGGTCGGCGACACGATGGTGGTCGGCGACGCGTACGGCCGCGTCCGGGCGATGCTCGACGACAACGGCAACAACGTGGCCGAGGCCGGCCCGTCGACGCCGGTGCAGGTCCTGGGTCTGACCAACGTCCCGGGTGCCGGCGACAACTTCATCGTGGTCGAGGAGGACCGTACGGCCCGCCAGATCGCGGAGAAGCGTGCCGCCCGCGAGCGGAACGCGGCGTTCGCCAAGCGCACGCGCCGTGTGTCGCTCGAGGACCTGGACAAGGTGCTGAAGGCCGGCGAGGTCCAGCAGCTGAACCTGATCATCAAGGGTGACGCTTCCGGTTCCGTCGAGGCACTCGAGTCCTCCCTGCTCCAGCTGGACGTCGGCGAAGAGGTCGACATCCGCGTCCTGCACCGCGGTGTCGGTGCGGTCACGGAGTCGGACGTCGACCTGGCGATGGGCTCCGACGCCATCGTGATCGGCTTCAACGTCCGCGCGGCAGGCCGCGCGGCGCAGATGGCCGAGCGCGAGGGTGTGGACGTCCGGTACTACTCGGTCATCTACCAGGCGATCGAAGAGATCGAGGCGGCCCTGAAGGGCATGCTGAAGCCGGAGTTCGAGGAGGTCGAGCTCGGTACGGCGGAGATCCGCGAGGTCTTCAAGTCGTCCAAGCTGGGCAACATCGCGGGTGTTCTCATCCGCTCCGGCGAGGTCAAGCGGAACACCAAGGCCCGCCTCGTCCGCGACGGCAAGGTGGTCGCGGAGAACCTCACCATCGAAGGTCTGCGTCGCTTCAAGGACGACGTCACCGAGATCCGCGAAGGCTTCGAGGGCGGTATCAACCTCGGAAACTTCAACGACATCAAGGTCGACGACACCATCGCGACGTACGAGATGCGGGAGAAGCCGCGGGTGTAACAGCCTCCGGTTCGCGCCGGCCGACGGGACGTGTTCCGTCGGTCGGCGCGCCGTGTGGGGGGCCTGTCGCTCCCCGCACAACCGCCCGGACCCCGGCGGTCCGTCCTGGAGCGAGGACGGGCCGGGTCGCGGCCGGGCGGGCCGGGCGCTGTCCGGCGAAAACTCCGTCGAGCCGCTCCGGTGTTCGTTGTACGGTTTTCGTGTCCCTGCCCATACCGATGGCGGGGCCATCGATCCCGTACCGGCGGGTCATCCGGACGCACATGTACGTGGGGACTCTGTCCTTCGACCTCCTCCTCGGCGACGTACGGTCGCTGAAGGAGAAACGCTCCGTCGTCCGTCCGATCGTCGCCGAGCTCCAGCGGAAGTTCGTGGTGAGCGCGGCCGAGGTGGACCATATGAACCTTCATCGGCGGGCACTCATCGGGCTCGCGGTGGTCTCCGGCGACGCGGGGCATCTGACCGACGTGCTGGACCGGTGCGAGCGGCTGGTCGCCGGGCGCCCCGAGGTGGAGTTGCTGTCCGTGAGACGGCGTATCCACGGCGACGACGACTGAACCGAGAACAAAGACAGGAAAGAACGGGAGACGGACCAGTGGCCGACAACGCGCGGGCGAAGAGGCTGGCGGACCTCATCCGAGAGGTGGTGGCCCAGAAGCTGCAGCGTGGGATCAAGGACCCGCGGCTCGGCACGCACGTCACCATCACGGACACCCGGGTGACGGGCGATCTGCGGGAGGCGACCGTCTTCTACACGGTGTACGGGGACGAGGAGGAGCGGCAGGCGGCCGCCGCCGGTCTGGAGAGCGCCAAGGGCATCCTGCGCTCCGAGGTCGGACGGGCCGCGGGCGTGAAGTTCACGCCGACCCTCAGCTTCGTCGCGGACGCCCTCCCGGACACCGCGAAGAACATCGAGGACCTGCTCGACAAGGCGCGGGCCTCCGACGCCAAGGTGCGCGAGACGGCGACGGGCGCCGCGTACGCCGGTGAAGCCGACCCGTACCGGAAGCCCGGCGCCGACGACGAGACGGACGACACCGCCGAATGACCCAGCAGCACAACACGCCCGACGGCCTTGTCATCGTCGACAAGCCGTCGGGCTTCACTTCGCACGACGTCGTCGCCAAGATGCGCGGCATCGCCAGGACACGGCGTGTCGGCCACGCCGGGACCCTCGACCCGATGGCGACCGGAGTGCTCGTCCTCGGTGTGGAGAAGGCCACCAAGCTCCTCGGCCATCTCGCCCTGACCGAGAAGGAGTACCTGGGGACGGTCCGGCTCGGCCAGAACACCGTCACGGACGACGCCGAGGGGGAGATCACCTCCTCCACCGACGCCTCCGCGATCACCCGCGACGCCGTCGAGGCCGGGATCGCCAAGCTGACCGGCGACATCATGCAGGTGCCGTCCAAGGTCAGCGCCATCAAGATCGACGGAGTGCGCTCCTACAAGCGGGCGCGTGAGGGCGAGGACTTCGACATCCCGGCGCGGCCGGTCACCGTCTCCTCCTTCTCGCTGTACGACGTCCGGGAGGCCGTCGCCGAGGACGGCACCCCGGTGCTCGACCTGGTGGTCTCCGTCGTCTGCTCGTCCGGCACCTACATCCGGGCCCTCGCCCGCGATCTGGGCGCCGACCTCGGGGTCGGCGGCCATCTCACGGCGCTGCGGCGCACCCGCGTCGGTCCCTACAAGCTGGACGCCGCCCGCACCCTGGAACAGCTCCAGCAGGAGCTGACCGTGATGCCGATCGCCGAGGCGGCCGCGGCCGCGTTCCCGCGCTGGGACGTGGACGCCCACCGCACCCGGCTGCTCAGGAACGGGGTGCGCCTGGAGATGCCCGACGAGTACGCGGGCGCCGGTCCCGTGGCGGTCTTCGACCCCGAGGGTGTGTTCGTCGCGCTGGTGGAGGAGTTCAAGGGCAAGGCGAAGAGCCTGGCCGTCTTCGGCTGAACCCCGCCCGTGGAGCGGCGAACACGGGGTTCGGGCCGCCGCTCCACGGTCCCCCTCGGTTCCCCCTCACAGAGGTGTATCCATCCCTCTGCGGTCATTCACCCCATCGAGCAGGCGCTCGGAGTGAACCGAGGGTGCGGAAGGGGGCGCGTTCGCCGTCCGCTCTGTCCCGCTGATCATCGTCGGCCTACCGTCGGATCCAGGTACGGCGGGGAGGTTCGGGGATGGCGGGGCGAGGCTCTCTGACAGTGGACGGCGGACGGGACGAGCCGGGCGCGGGGCCCGGGCTCGTGCGCCTGTATGACCGGGCGGGACGCCCGCGCGGCACCGGGTTCGCCGTCGACCACGACGGCACGGTCGTCACCGGTCACGAGGCCGTCGACGGCGTCGACGGGCTGCTGCTCCAGGGTCCGGACGAACGGGTCTGCGTGGTCGGCGCCGAGGCGGTGACGCCGTTGCCCCACGCCGGACTCGCCCTCGTCCGCACCGAGGGGCTCGGTCTCGCTCCGCTTCCCGTCACGGCGCGGGACCGTATCGAGGCGGGTACGTACGTCCGGATCGCCGCAGGCGGCTGGCGCGAGGCACGCGTCCTCGGTACGACGCCCGTCACCTACCGCGCGCAGGACCGGCCCCATCACCTCGATGCCGCGCTGGAGTTGGCGATCGGCACCGCCGGTACCGAGGCGTTGCGCACGGCCGGCGGTGCCGCCGGCGGCCCGGTGCTCGACGCCAGGACCGGCGCCGTGCTGGCCGTGCTCGGCACCGCACTGCACACGGAACACCGCACGACAGGGTTCGCGGTCCCCCTGCGCGGGCTCGGACAGCGGCTGGAGGCCGTGCTGGCCCGCAACGCGGAGACCGTGGCCGCCTACGGGCCGGACCTGAACCTGGCGGGCGTCCTCGCCCTCACCGGAGCGGCGACCCCGGCGACGACGGGTCCGTACGATGCGCACTTCGGCCCCGAGCCCGTCCGACGGGCCGCCGCCCTCAGGGAGTTCGCGGCCTTCGAGAAGGGCTCGGCGGCCGTCCTCGGACTGGTCGGGCCGCCAGGCAGCGGTCGTACGACGGAACTCGCCTCTCTCGCCGCACGGCGCACATGCGGACCCCGACCGGCCCCCGTGCTGTGGCTGCGCGGGGTGGACCTCGAGGGCCCGGACACCTCTCTGGCCGACGCGGCGAGACGGGCGCTCGAGCGGGCGTACCGGATCATGGAGGCGCCCGGGGCCGGGACCGTCCACGGGGCCGACGCCCGCGCGGGCCGGCCGTGCGACCTCGGCCCCGAGAGCCTGGCCCGGGTCGCGCGGAACGCCGGACGTCCGCTGCTGCTGCTCCTGGACGACCCCGAGTGGATGCCGCTCGCCCTCGCCCCTCGGCTCCCCGAGTGGACGGCGGCCACGGCCGCCTGGCTGCGCGAGACCGGATCACGGCTCGTGGTGGCCTGCCGCGAGGAGTACTGGGAGTCGGCGGGCGCACAGTTCCCGGGGGAGATGCTGCACCGGAGGTGCGCTCCGGCGCCCGAGCCGCCCGAGAACCTCCCGGCCCTCCTTCCCGCTTGCACACCGACGCGAACCGGGGAGGGCCCGAGCGTCGCGCCACGGTCCCCGGCCCCTCTGCCACCCTGCGCCCGGCTCGCCACCCTCACCCCCGAGGAGGCCCACCGGGCCCGCGCGCGCCACGGCATCCCCGACGGTCTGCTCGACGACACGGCCGCCCGGCACCCCCTCACGCTGCGCCTCTTCGCGGAGGTGCGCGCGGCCCTTCCCGGGCCCGTCGACGGCCCCGGTGGCAGCACCGCACGCCGAGCCCGTATCAACCGGGACGATGTCCTCTCCGCGCATCTGGACCTGATGTGCCTGCGTATCGCGCGACGGCTCGCCGCCTGGAACGGGCTGCGCGGCACCGCCGTGCGCCGTCTCGCGGCCAAGGTCTCGGGACAGGTCCACGAGGCCGCCCGCCACTGCCTCGGCCCCGGGCAGGGCGCACTGGACCATGCGACCTTCCAGGCCGTCTTTCCCGGTGGGCCCGCGCCGGCGCCGTGGCTCGGCCGCATCGAGGGCTGGCACTGCGCCGTCCTCGCCGAACGGCTGTTCGTGCCCGTGCCCGGCGGATACCGCTTCGCCCGCGAGGACCTCGCCGACCGGCTCCAGGGCATGCACCTCGACCTGGACACCGCCCTGCACACCCTGGTGCACGCCCGGGTGCGGGGCGCGGTGGAGCGTCCGGTGTCGGCCCTGGCGGCATCGGCGGCCGTCCGCCGCCGCGACCGTGCCGTACTGCGCACCGTCCCCTCCCGCACCCTGCCGGTTCCACGCCATCGCATCGGCCCGGTCGTCCAGGCCCTGCTCCTGCTGCCCGGCCACAAGGGACACGCCGAGCTCGCCCTGCGGCTCGAGGAACTGGTGCACTCTCTGGACACCCTGCCGCCGTCCCGCCAGGACCCGCAGCACGACGCCGTCTGGTGGGCCACCCACCTGATCACCGGGACCGTGCTGCGGCTGGCCGACGCGACGCCGTATCTGCACGCGCTGCGCCTCCTCGCCGAGCACGTGGTTCGCCGCCGGGCCCGGGGACTGGGCGTGCCGGGCGAGCTCGGCCCGTGGTTCTGGGAGGCGCTCCCGGTGTCCGGTGCGGAACGGCTCGACCTGCTCAGAAGGCTGGTCGCGGCGGACGAGGCGCCCCGTACGGCCGGCGGGATCGGCCCGGAACACGACGCGGGTCCTGTCCCCGCTTCACCGGGCGTCCCCCGGTACCTGGACGCCGTGGCACGGCTTCTCGCCGCCGACGCCGTCGCCGTGCAACGCGAGCTCACCCGCTGGTTCGACGACGAGCGCCCGCTGCCCGCCACTCCGCATGCGACGGTGGCCACCGCCGCACAGGCACTGCTGTACACGCATCGGCACCGGGAGCTCGACCACCTGACCGAGGCGCTGCTGGACAGCGCGCACCGGCGCGGCGAAGAACTGCTCGCCGTGCTCGCCGAGGAGGAACCGTCCGCGGTGTGTCGGGCCGTGGACCGCTGGGCGCACGACGAACGGCCCGCGCGACGGACGGCGGCCGTGGCCCACGGGCTGCGCGCCGCCCCGCACGTCCGCATCGAGGCGGATCGGGAACTGCTGCGCCATGCGGCCCTCGCCATGCTCGCCCGCCCCGCCGACTGCACCGCGCACGGCGGCGCCCTCGCCCTCCTCGTCCACGATCCGCTGACCCGTGACCGCTATCTCCCCCAGGCCCTGACGCGGTTCGCCGCCGGGGATCCGCAGCTGCCCGTCGGCGCCCTGGTCCCCGCGCTCGCCACCCATCCGGAACCGGTGCTCGACGCGTTCCGCCCGCGGCTGCGCCAGTGCGGACCCGACGCGGACGACACCCTGAGCACGCTCGTGGACGCCGCGACGCCCGCCCTGGCCCGGCGGGTCGCCCGTCTTCTGCGCGACCTCATGGTGCTCCACCCGGAGCCGAATGTCCCTTCCCACGACGCCGGACCGCCGACGGGCCTCGGGGAGCAGATCGCCGTCCATGTGGGCAGATACCTGGAGCACGGGCGCGCCCACCGCGCCGTGCTGCTGCCGCTGGTCACCGGACTGCTCGACGGTGGACCGGCGGAGCTGCGCGCGGCGCTCGCCGCCGCGCTGGCCGCCCCCGGCAGCGCGGAGTCGCGCCCGCTGCGGTGGGAACTGCTGGATCTGCTGCTCGCCCAGGAGCGGGACCCCATGGTCCTCGAGCGCCTGCTGCGTGCCGCCGCCGACGGTCTGCACCGGGGCGGTGAGGAGCACGCCCGCCATGTGATCCACCGGGTCGGCCTGCTGCTGGCGCGCACCGGTGAGGGCGCCGCACATTTCGACCGCGGACTGTTCGACCTCGCCCGGCACGTACCCGGATTCGCCCGGCTCCTGGCCCGCTGGCTGACCGAGGCGCCGGGGGAATGGGCCGTCCTGGTCGGCCCGAGCGCCCGCCGGATGATCGAGAACCTGGGCGGCCTGCGGATCCCGGCCTGACCCGGCAGACCCGCGGCGCCCGACGTGCCGCCCGTCACAGCACCCATGCCGATGCGGGCCGGGACCATCCGGCATGGCACCCTTAGACCTGCGTACGAGGCAGACACGGACATGGGTTCGACGAGGAGCGGTCACAGTGCAGCGCTGGCGTGGCTTGGAGGACATCCCCCAGGACTGGGGGCGCAGCGTCGTCACCATCGGGTCCTACGACGGAGTCCACCGCGGACACCAGCTGATCATCAGGCATGCCGTGGATCGTGCCCGTGAGCTGGGCGTCCCCTCGGTGGTCGTGACCTTCGACCCGCACCCGAGCGAGGTCGTGCGCCCCGGCAGCCACCCTCCGCTGCTCGCCCCGCACCACCGTCGCGCCGAGCTGATGGCGGAGCTGGGAGTCGACGCGGTCCTCATCCTGCCCTTCACCACCGAGTTCTCACGGCTCTCGCCCGCCGACTTCGTGGTCAAGGTCCTGGTGGACAAGCTGCACGCCAAGGCCGTGGTCGAGGGCCCGAACTTCCGCTTCGGCCACAAGGCCGCCGGAAACGTGCAGTTCCTGGCCGAGCAGGGCAAGACCTACGACTTCGACGTCGAGGTCGTCGACCTCTATGTGAGCGGAGACGCGGGCGGCGGCGAGCCCTTCTCCTCCACGCTGACCCGGCGGCTGATCGCCGACGGCGACGTCGAGGGGGCGCGCGAGATCCTCGGCCGTCCGCACCGGGTCGAGGGCGTGGTGGTGCGCGGCGCCCAGCGGGGCCGCGAGCTCGGCTTCCCGACCGCCAACGTGGAGACGCTCCCGCACACCGCGATCCCCGCCGACGGCGTGTACGCAGGCTGGCTGCACGTCCAGGGCGAGGCCATGCCGGCGGCGATCTCCGTCGGTACGAACCCTCAGTTCGACGGCACCGAGCGGACCGTCGAGGCCTATGCCATCGACCGGGTGGGCCTCGAACTGTACGGGCTGCATGTCGCCGTCGACTTCCTGGCGTTCGTCCGCGGCCAGGCCCGGTTCGAGTCGCTGGACGCGCTGCTGGAGCAGATGGCGCAGGACGTGAAGCGCTGTCGCGACCTGATCGCGGCGGACGGCACCGACTGAGCCCGGGGCCGCCGGGTCCGAGTTCCCCGGCTGTCCCTCGTGGAGAAGAGCACGTACAAGAGCGGGGCGGCCCGCGCCTGATGGCGCGGGCCGCCCCGCTCTTGTCGCCGTGGGCCGCGTCGCCGGGGCCGTTCCGACTACTGCTCGGGCGGCGCAGGCGGTGTCTGCCCCGGCTGCGGCGGATAGGGCTGCTGGGGCGGGTAGGGCTGGTGGGCCGGAGGATGCGGCTGCTCCGGCTGCGGTGATGCCGGGGGCGATCCGCTCGGCTGGTGCGGCGGACCCTGCTGGGCGCCGGGCTGCGGGTACGGAGGCTGTGCGTAGCCGTGGGGCGCCTGCGGCGGCATCGGGGCATGGCCGGGCGCGGACTGCCCCGGGACCTGCTGGCCCGGGATGTACGGCCGGCCCGGGACCTGCTGCCCGGGCATGGGCTGCCCCGGGACCTGCTGGGCGGGGATCTGGGCGGGGTACTGGCCGGGCATCGGCGGCGCCGCGACCGGGGGCGGGTTGCCGTCCGACGTCCACAGGCCGTGCGACTGCTGGTGGCGTGCGATGTCCTCGGCGACCATCGCGGCGAGCGTGAAGTACGCCTCCCGCACCTTCGGCCGCATCATGTCCAGGTCGACCTCGGCACCCGCCGCCAGGTGCTCGTCGAACGGCACGACGACGACGCCGCGGCAGCGCGTCTCGAAGTGCGCGACGATGTCCTCCACCTTGATCATCTTGCCGGTCTCGCGGACTCCGGAGATGACGGTGATCGACCGCGCGACCAGGTCCGCGTATCCGTGGGCCGACAGCCAGTCCAGCGTGGTGCTGGCGCTGCTCGCGCCGTCGACCGAGGGCGTCGAGATGATGATGAGCTGGTCGGCGAGGTCCAGGACCCCGCGCATCGCGCTGTACAGCAGACCCGTCCCGGAGTCGGTCAGGATGATCGGGTACTGCTTGCCGAGCACGTCGATCGCGCGCCGGTAGTCCTCGTCGTTGAACGTCGTGGAGACGGCGGGGTCGACGTCGTTGGCGATGATCTCCAGACCGGAGGGCGCCTGCGAGGTGAACCGCCGGATGTCCATGTAGGAGTTCAGGTACGGGATCGCCTGGACCAGGTCGCGGATGGTGGCCCCGGTCTCGCGGCGCACCCGGCGCCCGAGGGTGCCCGCGTCCGGGTTGGCGTCGATCGCCAGGATCTTGTCCCGCCGCTCGGTGGCGAGCGTGGAGCCCAGCGCCGTGGTCGTGGTGGTCTTGCCGACACCGCCCTTGAGGCTGATGACGGCGATCCGGTAGCACGACAGGACCGGCGTGCGGATCAGTTCGAGCTTGCGCTGCCGCTCGGCCTCCTCCTTCTTGCCGCCGAGCTTGAACCGGCCACCGCCGCCCGCCGGACGGCTGCTCTTCGCCTTCTGCCTCTTGTTGTTGAGCAGCCGGTCGGAGGACAGCTCCACCGCGGCGGTGTAACCGAGCGGTGCCACACCGGGGTTGGTCGGCTGCCGCTGGTCGTGCTGGACGGGCTGCGGCCAGGCGGCACCGACGCGCGGGTCCACCGCGGGCTGCGGCTGCGCGGGCGGCTGCGGGAAGCCGTAACCGCCGGGCTGCGCAGCCGAGTTCGGGTCGGACTGCGGGGGGAAGCCATAGCCGGGCTGAGCGGCCGGGGGCTGGGGGGCCGGCTGGTTCGGCACGGAGGCGTTCGGGTACGGGGCCGCGGCCGGGGGCTGTGCCTGCGGGGCCTGGGCGTCGGGTGCCTGTGCCTGCGGGGCCTGGGGGTTCGACCGGGGGAAGCCGTAGCCGCTCTGCGGTGGTACGGGGACGCCCGGCTGCGGGAAACCGTAGCCGGCCTGCGGGTGCGGGGCGTCGGCCGCCGGGGGAGTGGGGACGCCGGGCTGCGGGAAGCCGTAGCCGGCCTGCGGGCCGGGGACGGGCGCCCCGGGCTGGGCCTGCTGCCAGGCGGCGGGCGCGGGCTGCGGTGGCTGCGGCTGGGACGGCTGCTGCTGAGGCGGGACGGTCGGCTGTGCGGGTGCCTGACCCTGTGCGGCGGGCGCCGGCTGGGGCGTGGGGGGCCACTGAGCCGCCGGGCCGGGCGCGGCCGGCTGGTAGGCGGGCGGCAAGGGCGGGACCGAGTTCTGCGGTGCCGGCGGCGGTGTCCAGCCCTGCGGCGACTGCGCGTTCCCGGCGGCGTCCGGCCGGACGCCCTGCGCCGTCCCGCCCTCGGCGGGGGCGGCCGGTGCCGTCCCGGCCCCGTCGGCGTCGCTCCGGCCCTGGGCGTCCGCGGAGTCGCTGTCGCCGACGGTGACCGTCGTGTCGGGGGTCTGGGGTGCGGTCTCCGACGCCGGTTCCGTCGCCGGTACTTCAGGGGACGCGGAATCGCCGGACGGCTCGGCCGTGTTCTCGTCCGTCCCGTCCGGGCCGGATCCGGAGTCGCCCGCGTCCTCGGCGACGGAAGCCTGCTGAGCGGCGGCACCGGCGGCACCGGCGGCACCGGTGTCGGCGGTCTCCGCGTCGTCGCCCGAGGCCTGGGCGCCGGTGCGCGGCGAGGGCGCGGACAGCTCGAAGTCTCCGGCGTCGCGGGCGTCTTCACCGTCCTGTGACGTGTCGTCCGGGCCCGCCGCGTCGTTCCCGGCCGCGTGGTTCGCGGCGGACGCCTGCTCGAACTCGTGCTTGAGCGCGGCCGCGGAGAATCGCATCGTGGCGGCGTTCTGCGCGTCCCCGGCCGGGGACGGGGCCGCCGGCGCATCGACCGGTGGCGTCCACACGGGGAAACCCTCGTCGGACCCGGCGTTCGGCACCTCGGCCGGCGCCGTGGACGCGGGCCCCGCGGGTGCGCCCCCGTCAGCGGGGGGAACCGGAGGCGCGGGCGGAACGGCAGCAGCGGGAACCGAAGGCTCCGCGGCCGGCTGCGACGACGGGTCCGCCGACCCGCCCGACGCGTTCTGCGTGTACCAGGCGGGCGCCGCGTAGTCGATGGTGAACTCGCCCGTCATGTCGAGGGCGGACTCGGCGTCGGACTGGTCATCGTCGGGTGAAGCCCAGCCCCCGCGGATCCCGTTCCGATCGCTGCTCACAGTTCCTCCTGGTGTGGTCGAGCACCCTCATGCCGTGCTGGGGCGACCGCTCTTGTTGTACATAGTCGTCCGACGTCGTCCGATTCCGCCCGGCACGTCCCCCGGGCGTCGACGGCCTCACTGGTTCCGGTGCGGCGCCCACTCCCAGCCTAATCACCACGAGCGTTCCCGGGGCAGGCCCGCCCGTGGCTCGGCGCGCGGCCGAGTTGTCACACCGTGCTCGCAAGTGACGCACGGGCAGGTGAGGACCGTTCACAAAGCGAACGCCGCGGACAGGCAAACCGGACCGAAGCGGGGGGCGAACCGGTCACAACCAGCTTATGGCGGACCGCTGTTGTTCACGACCTGCCGTGGACGGCCGTCACGCGGTCCATCCTCCGTGGTGTACCCAACAATCCGGTCTCGGAGTCCGTCGGCCGGGTGACTTCGACCGGGGCTTTGCTCCCGGCCCGCAGCGGTGCGTAGTTGCTGACGACGACGGACCGCTGCGGCCCGTGGCGCGCGGGGGAGGGCGGTGTGCGGCACGACCAGGGAGCGGACTTCGGCACGATCCCGTCCCACCCGCCCGGCTTCGGTTGTGGCGCGCACGAGACGCGCGGGCAGCGACTGCCGGGGCCGCTCGGCCCGCAACGCCGAGGCGTCGGCCTCGATGTGCACAACGGCGGCCAGGGAGGTCCCGTCCTGGCCCCGCCCACCCGCGGGACGCGTCCGCCCTGCGCGCACGGCTGACGGGGCGGACGTCGTCCTCCGTATGAGCGTCAAGTGCTGCCGCACGGCCGGATCGGCGCCTCCTCTCCATCCCGTTCGCGGTCCGCGGCTCGCGTGCCGCGCGGATGCCGCCACGCCGCTGTTGCGGCGATCGCCGAACCGGTGGGTCCCGGGTCCGCGCTCATCTCACCGCAGGGGTGCCGGCGCGAGGCCTTCCAGGGCTCGACGACAGCCCTCGACTTCCGCGGTGTCCGACCCGCGGCGGTCCTTGGACGGCCACCGCCATCACTCTGGTTCACCCCCGGCGTGGTGTCCGCCCGTTCCGGGGGCGCCTCCTGAAGATCGTTTCCGGGAGCGTGTATCGGCGATCGCCGAACGTGGCCCTGCTGACGCCGGCGCCGTCGCCCCCTGCGGTGTTCGGCGTATGCACGGTGCCCCGGTCCACGCCGGGGAACCGATGGGCGATTTCCGTGTCCACGGTGCCGGCCGGGCCTCCGGTCGGCGGGCGGACTCCTCGGGCGACCGCCGGAGCCGGGTCCGCGGCCGGTCCCCGGCCGCGGACCCGGAGGGCGCCGTACCGCACCGGGCTCACTCGGAGGCGACGCCCTCGGTCCGCGACCCCTCGGCGAGATCGAACTCCCCGTCCCGGGCCCCCAGCACAAAGGCCCGCCACTCCGCCTCCGTGTACCGCAGTACCGTGTCGGGGTCGAGCGAGGACCGCATGGCCACCGCTCCGCCGGGAAGGTAGGCGATCTCGACCCGCTCCTCGTGCGCCTCCGTGCCCGGTGCGCTCTGCCACTCGACGTCCGAGATGTCGAGGGCGTACAGCTCGTCCCGCTCCCGGTCCTTGCGCGCCTTGACGTCCTCGTCCGACTCTTCCGCCATGGCGAAGCGACCCCTTCCCGACGTGCGGATGATCCGGGGCTCACCCTAGTGGCCACCCACCGGCCCGCGGGCTGTTCACGGGACCGCGGTCAAGGGCGTCGTCGTCGGCTGGTACGCTGTGTGACGGCCGTTCGTGTACGCGCCCACTGACCCTGCCCAGGACCCCTCGCGGGTCTCCAGGGATCCGGAGGACGCGCTCAGCGGATCCCCGCCGCCCGAGTCACAGAAGCTCCCCTGAGATGCAGACCAGGGGCACTCGGCGGCACTCATGAAGACTACGAGGAGTACGCGTGTCGCTCGACGCCGCAACGAAGAAGCAGATTGCCGCCGAATTCGGTACCAAGGAGGGTGACACCGGCTCCCCCGAGGTCCAGGTCGCGCTGCTGTCCCGCCGCATCTCCGACCTGACCGAGCACCTCAAGACCCACAAGCACGACCACCACTCCCGCCGTGGTCTGCTGATCCTGGTCGGTCAGCGTCGCCGCCTGCTGCAGTACCTGGCCAAGAAGGACATCCAGCGCTTCCGTGTGCTGGTCGACCGCCTCGGCATCCGCCGCGGTGCGGCGGGCGCCAGGTAAGACGCCGTGAAGGGGGCGGTTCCCGTACGAAGGGGGCCGCTCCCTTTGCTGTACATGCGGACTGTCACCCACGCTTTGTAGTGTGGTAGCACAACGCCATATGTACGAAGCAGTGCGAGGAACGCCCGGACGGACCGGGCACCGCCCCGCACACCGAACGAGGGGAAGCGCACCTCGCCGCCGCCGGTCCTCGGTAGTGGCCCCCGGGGGAAGGAAACCCGGGTGCTTCGATCGAAGACCGGCCCGCACCAGAAGGAGCGCTTCTCCGCCACCGTCCCCCTGTCACACGGGCAGCCCGGGACGAAGACGAGGAGAAAACGCTAGTGGAGAACGAGACCCACTACGCCGAGGCCGTCATCGACAACGGCTCCTTCGGCACCCGCACGATCCGCTTCGAGACGGGCCGCCTGGCCAAGCAGGCCGCCGGCTCCGCCGTCGCGTACCTGGACGACGACACCATGGTGCTGTCGGCCACCACCGCGTCCAAGAACCCCAAGGACCAGCTCGACTTCTTCCCCCTGACGGTGGACGTCGAGGAGCGGATGTACGCGGCCGGGAAGATCCCCGGTTCCTTCTTCCGCCGTGAGGGCCGTCCGTCCGAGGACGCCATCCTCACCTGCCGACTGATCGACCGCCCGCTGCGCCCCTCCTTCAAGAAGGGCCTGCGCAACGAGATCCAGGTCGTCGCCACGATCATGGCGCTCAACCCCGACCACCTGTACGACGTCGTGGCGATCAACGCCGCGTCCGCCTCCACGCAGCTGGCCGGTCTGCCCTTCTCCGGTCCGATCGGCGGCGTCCGCGTCGCGCTGATCAACGGCCAGTGGGTCGCCTTCCCGACGCACACCGAGCTCGAGGACGCCGTCTTCGACATGGTGGTCGCCGGCCGCGCCCTGGAGGACGGCGACGTCGCGATCATGATGGTCGAGGCCGAGGCCACCGACAAGACCATCCAGCTGGTCGCGGGTGGTGCCGAGGCGCCGACCGAGGAGGTCGTCGCCGCCGGTCTCGAGGCCGCGAAGCCCTTCATCAAGGTGCTGTGCAAGGCGCAGTCGGACCTCGCCGCCAAGGCCGCCAAGCCGACCGCCGAGTTCCCGATCTTCCTCGACTACGAGAACGACGTCTTCGAGGCGCTGACCGCCGCCGTCCGCCCCGAGCTGGCCCAGGCGCTCACCATCGCCGGCAAGCAGGAGCGCGAGTCCGAGCTGGACCGCG
Source organism: Streptomyces sp. HUAS TT11 (assembly GCF_051553595.1). NCBI lineage: Bacteria > Bacillati > Actinomycetota > Actinomycetes > Kitasatosporales > Streptomycetaceae > Streptomyces > Streptomyces sp. HUAS TT11. The sequence goes on along the minus strand of NZ_CP196184.1, from coordinate 2,798,486 downwards.
TCAAGCAGCTCGCCGCCGAGAAGCTCCTGCCGGAGTTCGAGGGCCGCGAGAAGGAGATCTCCGCCGCGTACCGTTCGCTGACCAAGGCCCTGGTCCGTGAGCGTGTCATCAAGGAGAAGAAGCGCATCGACGGCCGTGGCGTGACGGACATCCGCACCCTCGCCGCCGAGGTCGAGGCCATCCCGCGGGTGCACGGTTCGGCCCTGTTCGAGCGTGGCGAGACCCAGATCCTGGGCGTCACCACCCTCAACATGCTGCGCATGGAGCAGCAGCTGGACACCCTCTCGCCGGTGACCCGCAAGCGCTACATGCACAACTACAACTTCCCGCCGTACTCCACCGGTGAGACCGGTCGCGTGGGCTCCCCGAAGCGCCGCGAGATCGGCCACGGCGCCCTCGCCGAGCGCGCCCTGGTCCCGGTGCTGCCCGCGCGCGAGGATTTCCCCTACGCGATCCGCCAGGTCTCCGAGGCCCTCGGTTCCAACGGCTCGACGTCCATGGGCTCGGTCTGCGCCTCCACCATGTCGCTGCTGAACGCGGGTGTGCCGCTGAAGGCCCCGGTCGCCGGTATCGCCATGGGTCTGATCTCCCAGGAGATCGACGGCGAGACGCACTACGTGACGCTGACCGACATTCTCGGTGCCGAGGACGCCTTCGGCGACATGGACTTCAAGGTGGCCGGCACCAAGGAGTTCGTGACCGCACTCCAGCTCGACACCAAGCTGGACGGCATCCCGGCCTCCGTCCTGGCCGCGGCCCTGAAGCAGGCCCGTGACGCCCGTCTCCACATCCTCGACGTGATGATGGAGGCCATCGACCGGCCCGACGAGATGTCCCCGAACGCCCCGCGGATCATCACCGTCAAGATCCCGGTCGACAAGATCGGTGAGGTCATCGGCCCCAAGGGCAAGATGATCAACCAGATCCAGGAGGACACCGGCGCCGAGATCACGATCGAGGACGACGGCACGATCTACATCGGTGCCGCCGACGGCCCCTCCGCCGAGGCCGCCCGCGCCACGATCAACGGCATCGCCAACCCGACCATGCCGGAGGTCGGCGAGCGCTACCTGGGCACGGTCGTGAAGACGACCACCTTCGGTGCGTTCGTCTCCCTGCTCCCGGGCAAGGACGGCCTGCTCCACATCTCGCAGATCCGCAAGCTCGCGGGTGGCAAGCGCGTGGAGAACGTCGAGGACGTCCTCGGCGTGGGCCACAAGGTCCAGGTCGAGATCGCCGAGATCGACTCCCGCGGCAAGCTCTCCCTCATCCCGGTGATCGAGGGCGAAGGCGAGGCCGACGAGGCGAAGGACGACACCGACAAGTGACGTCCCGTGGCTTCAAGGTGACGGCCCGCTCCTCCTCGGAGGCGCGGGCCGTTGCCCGTACCCAAACTCTGATCAAGGGTGTGAACGGCATCGGTACCGTCCGCAAGACCACTCTCCCTGGTGGTCTGCGTGTCGTCACCGAGACGCTGCCCTCGGTGCGCTCCGCCACCTTCGGCATCTGGGCGCACGTCGGTTCGCGCGACGAGACGCCGTCCCTGAACGGCGCCACGCACTACCTGGAACACCTGCTCTTCAAGGGCACGCAGCGCAGGAGTGCCCTCGACATCTCCTCGGCGATCGACGCGGTCGGCGGTGAGATGAACGCGTTCACGGCGAAGGAGTACACGTGCTACTACGCACGCGTGCTCGACACCGATCTGCCGCTCGCCATCGACGTCGTGTGCGACATGCTCACCGGCTCTCGGATCCTCGAAGAGGACGTCAACATCGAGCGGGGCGCGATCCTCGAGGAGATCGCGATGACCGAGGACGACCCCGGCGACTGTGTGCACGACCTGTTCGCGCACACGATGTTCGGCGACAACGCGCTCGGCCGACCGGTCCTCGGCACGGTGGACACCGTCAACGCCCTGACCGCCGACCGCATCCGCCGCTTCTACAAGAAGCACTACGACCCCACGCACCTCGTCGTCGCCTGCGCCGGCAACATCGACCACAACAAGGTCGTCCGTCAGGTGCGTGCCGCCTTCGAGAAGGCCGGCGCCCTCACGGGCACGGACGCCGTACCGCTCGCCCCGCGCGACGGCCGCCGCGCCATCCGTACGACCGGCCGTGTCGAGCTGCTGGGCCGCAAGACCGAACAGGCGCACATCGTTCTCGGCATGCCCGGGCTGGCCCGCACCGACGACCGCCGCTGGGCTCTCGGCGTGCTGAACACCGCTCTGGGCGGCGGTATGTCCTCGCGGCTGTTCCAGGAGGTCCGGGAGAAGCGCGGCCTCGCCTACAGCGTCTACTCGTACACCTCGGGTTTCGCCGACTGCGGCCTGTTCGGCGTGTACGCGGGCTGCCGGCCGAGCCAGGTGCACGACGTGCTGAAGATCTGCCGCGACGAGCTGGACCACGTCGCCGAGCAGGGCCTGTCCGACGACGAGATCGAGCGCGCCATCGGCCAGCTGCGGGGTTCCACGGTCCTCGGGCTCGAGGACACGGGCGCGCTGATGAACCGTATCGGCAAGAGCGAGCTGTGCTGGGGCGACCAGATGTCGGTGGACGACATGCTGGCCCGGATAGCCGCGGTCACCCCGGACGACGTCCGGTCGGTGGCCCGGGAGATCCTGGGGCAGCGGCCCTCGCTGTCGGTCATCGGTCCGCTCAAGGACAAGCAGGCGTCGCGCCTGCACGAAGCGGTCGCGTAGCTTCTCGACGCATCCGACCGTCCTCGACACGTTCGACCAAGGAATCAGGAACATGAGCAAGCTGCGCGTGGCGGTCCTCGGTGCCAGGGGCCGGATCGGTTCGGAGGCGGTACGGGCCGTCGAAGCCGCCGAGGACATGGAACTCGTCGCCGCCCTCGGCAGCGGCGACAAGCTGGAGAGCCTCGTCGTCGCCGGCGCCCAGGTCGCGGTGGAGCTGACCACCCCGGCCTCGGTGATGGGCAACCTCGACTTCTGCGTACGGCACGGCATCCACGGAGTGGTCGGCACCACCGGCTGGACCGACGAGCGCCTCGCACAGCTGAAGGGCTGGCTCGCCCAGTCCCCGGAGACGGGGGTCCTCATCGCCCCGAACTTCTCCATCGGCGCGGTGCTGACCATGAAGTTCGCCGAGGTGGCCGCCCCGTACTTCGAGTCCGTCGAGGTGGTCGAGCTGCACCACCCGAACAAGGTGGACGCCCCGAGCGGCACCGCCACGCGCACCGCCCAGCTCATCGCCGCCGCACGCCGGAAGGCGGGCAGCCTCTCGCAGCCCGACGCCACGGTGACGGCTCTGGACGGCGCGCGGGGAGCCGACGTCGAGGGTGTCCCGGTGCACGCGGTCCGGCTGCGCGGACTGCTCGCCCATCAGGAGGTGCTGCTCGGCGGCGAGGGCGAGACCCTCACCATCCGCCATGACTCGCTGCACCACAGCAGCTTCATGCCGGGCATCCTGCTCGGCGTCCGCCGCGTCGTGACCGCTCCGGGCCTGACCTTCGGCCTGGAGCACTTCCTCGACCTGAAGTAGAAGCAGCCGTCCATGCGCGCGAAGATCACCTATACCGTCACGGCCGCCGTCCTGGTCGTCTACTTCGTCCTGGTCGGCAGCCGCGGTCTGCTCCTGATCCAGAACGGCACCCCGGTCACCGTCGCCTTCGGTGTGGCGGTGCTGATCCTGCCGGTCATCGGGGTCTGGTTCCTGTGGAAGAACACGCAGTTCGTACACAAGGCCAACCGGCTCGCCGCCCAGCTGGACGCCGAGGGAGGTCTGCCGGTCGACGAGCTGAGGCGCACGCCGAGCGGGCGGATCGACCGTGACTCGGCCGACGAGGTCTTCGCCAGGCGAAAGGCGGAGACGGAGGCGGCCCCCGACGACTGGCGCAGCTGGTTCCGGCTGGCGGTCGCCTATCACGACGCCCGTGACACCCCCCGCGCCCGCAAGGCGATGCAGCGGGCGATCTCCTTGCACGAAGGCAGAACGGTCGGGACCTGACCTCAGGCCCCTGACGCGCCCTTCGGGGGCCTGCGCGGGGCAGAGGACTCCCGACCTGCACGACGGAGGGGCCGGTCTCGCGCTGTGCGAGACCGGCCCCTCCGTCGTCGTGTGTCAGCCTTCGCGATACTCGCCGGCCCAGGCCTCCACCGTGTCCGCCGCGCGGTCGAACGCCTGGGAACGCGCCAGGAAGTCCGCGCCGTGCGTGGTCATCAGCGGCAGGTCCTCGGACGCGCGGCCCTTGGGCGAGAGGACCAGCGCCTGTCCCTGCACCGTGCGCGGCAGTCCGAGCCAGCGCACCGGCTGCTGCACCGTCCGTACGGAGCCGATCTGCTCCCAGGCGACGGTGCGGGTGCGGAAGAAGGCCACCCGGCGCAGTCCGCGGGCACTCACCCATACGCCGACCCGCAGCAGTCGCAGGGCCGCGGCGATGATGAGCACCCCGATCACGAGCGCCGTACCGGCGCTCGACGGCGTGCCGGTGAGCCCGATGACGACACCCGCGAAGAGCACGTACGAGGCGAGCAGCAGCAGAAGAGCGGCCGCGCCCACCCGCCACGGGCCGGGACGGTAGGGGCGTCGCCAGCGGTCACGGTCGTCGTAGGGCAGCGGAAGATCGTCCGCCGCTTGATCGTAAGTACGGTCGGCCGTCAGAAAGGGCAGGGGCACGGCTGATCCTCGCTCGGTCCATGGGGCTGTGCCCGGTGAGGCTATCGAGCCGGCTGCCCTCCCACCACCCTCGGGGTTCCGAGGAGGGCGCCTCCGCGCCGGCCGGGCGAGGGGGTCAGCGCCCGTCGGACGCCTCGGAGTGCTGCGTGGGCGCGGGCGACTGCTGCTGCAGGGCGGGCATGCCTATCACCAGGGCGCCCACCAGACCCGCGACGATGGTGAGCCCCATCAGCCAGCGCCCGGCCATCTGCCCGCGCGTGGCGCGCTGGCGGGGCGGGGGAGCGATGTTGCTCCGGAAGGAGTCGGCTTCGGCGAGGAAGGCGAAGGGTACGGACTCGCGCCGACGGAACATGGGGGCGCTTCTCCTTTTCGGGCTCGAAGAGGTCCTGGGGCCGGGGTGGGTGAACTCAGGGCGACACGAACGGATCGTCGTCACCAACACAGACGCGCGAATGGCGCGAATGGTGCCCTGTTTCGCTGATTTCGCCGAAGTTCGCGGGTGAATGTCGCGGACCGGTACCGAAGGTCCCGCTGTCGGTGCCGGGTCGTAGAGTGGGCGCCGCCCGAGCCCGTGATGGGAAGGACCCTCCACACCGTGACCGACATCCCAGCCGACGACCTCAAGCCCAGCTTCCGCAGCGACGTCACCGTCGAGCTGGTCAAGCACAGCGCGGCCGACTCCGACGTGCTGTGGGCCGCCCGAGTCTCCACCGCGGGCGAGCAGTCCCTCGACGAGCTGAAGAAGGACCCGGAGCGTTCCAAGGGACTGATCAACTACCTGATGCGGGACCGCCACGGCAGCCCGTTCGAGCACAACTCGATGACCTTCTTCATCAATGCCCCGATCTTCGTCTTCCGCGAGTTCATGCGGCACCGCGTGGGCTGGTCGTACAACGAGGAGAGCGGGCGCTACCGCGAGCTCCAGCCGGTGTTCTACGTCCCCGCCGAGTCCCGCAAGCTGGTCCAGGAGGGCCGCCCCGGGAAGTACCGGTTCGTGGAGGGCACCGCCGGCCAGCAGGAGCTGGTGGGCCGTGTCATGGAGGAGACGTACGTGCACGCGTACGAGGCGTATCAGGAGATGCTGGCCGCGGGCGTCGCGCGCGAGGTCGCCCGCTCGGTCCTGCCGGTCGGACTTTTCTCCTCGATGTACGCGACGTGCAACGCCCGCTCGCTCATGCACTTCCTCGGCCTGCGCACCCAGCACGAGCTCGCCAAGGTGCCGTCCTTCCCGCAGCGGGAGATCGAGATGGTCGGCGAGAAGATGGAGGCGGCGTGGGCCGGGCTCATGCCCCTCACCCACGCCGCGTTCAACGCCAACGGGCGTATGGCGCCGTAACACGCATCTTTTTCCCGGTCGGGTACAGATGTGCGGTCAGCCGAGCGAGGTGTCCGTATTGCGGCATTTCGAGAAGTTCATCTAGCCTGATCAAACGGACCCGGCACTGCTTGAACCCCCGAGCAGGCAGTGCCGGGCTCCATCTTTGTCAGGACTTTTCCCGACCCCCTAGGGCAGACCGCGCCCGAGGCAGCGAGTAGCGTGTTACCCATGGCTCCGACCTCCACTCCGCAGATCCCCTTCGGGCGGATCCTCACCGCCATGGTCACGCCCTTCACGGCGGACGGCGCACTCGACCTCGACGGCGCACAGCGGCTCGCCACCCACCTGGTGGACGCAGGCAACGACGGCCTGATCATCAACGGCACCACCGGTGAGTCGCCCACCACGAGCGATGCGGAGAAAACGGACCTCGTACGGGCCGTGCTGGAGGCGGTCGGCGACCGCGCCCACGTCGTGGCCGGCGTCGGCACGAACGACACCCACCACAGCATCGAGCTGGCCCGCGCGGCACAGGCGGTCGGCGCGCACGGTCTGCTGACCGTCACGCCGTACTACAACAAGCCCCCGCAGGACGGCCTGTACCGGCACTTCAAGGCCGTCGCCGACGCGACCGACCTGCCGGTCATGCTCTACGACATCCCGGGCCGCAGCGGAGTCCCGATCAACACCGAGACCCTCGTCCGGCTGGCCGAGCACCCGCGGATCGTGGCCAACAAGGACGCCAAGGGCGATCTCGGCCGCGCCAGCTGGGCCATCGCCCGGTCCGGCCTCGCCTGGTACTCGGGCGACGACATGCTCAACCTGCCCCTGCTGTCCGTGGGCGCGGTGGGCTTCGTCTCGGTGGTGGGCCACGTCGTCACGCCGGAGCTGCGTGCCATGGTCGAGGCCTACGTGGGCGGCGACGTCCAGAAGGCACTGGAGATCCACCAGAAGCTGCTTCCCGTCTTCACCGGCATGTTCCGCACCCAGGGCGTCATGACGACCAAGGCCGCGCTCGCCCTCCGGGGCCTGCCCGCCGGCCCGCTGCGTCTGCCCATGGTCGAGCTTTCGTCCGAGGAGACCGCCCAGCTCAAGATCGATCTTGCCGCCGGCGGGGTAGAGCTCTGACAAAGACTTCACAACTGAATAGGCAGGACACAGGTGCCTGCACCCCACATCCACAACTGCTTTTGCACGAACGTCATGCGCGCCGCGTGCCCTACAGGTACGTGGCGCGCGTGGTCAGGAGAGTCTTTTGAGTCATCCGCATCCTGAACTCGGCCCGCCCCCGCCGCTGCCCGAAGGTGGCCTGCGGGTCACCCCGCTCGGCGGACTCGGTGAGATCGGCCGAAACATGACGGTCTTCGAGTACGGCGGCCGTCTGCTGATCGTCGACTGCGGAGTGCTCTTCCCGGAGGAGGAGCAGCCCGGAATCGACCTGATCCTGCCGGACTTCTCGTCCATCAGGGACCGCCTCGACCAGGTCGAGGGCATCGTCCTCACGCACGGCCACGAGGACCACATCGGCGGTGTCCCGTTCCTGCTGCGCGAGAAGCCCGACATCCCGCTGATCGGCTCCAAGCTGACGCTCGCCCTCATCGAGGCCAAGCTCCAGGAGCACCGCATCCGTCCCTACACGCTCGAGGTCGCCGAGGGCCGGCGCGAGCGTGTCGGCCCCTTCGACTGCGAGTTCGTCGCGGTCAACCACTCCATCCCGGACGCGCTGGCGGTCGCCATCCGTACGCCCGCCGGAATGGTGGTCCACACGGGCGACTTCAAGATGGACCAGCTGCCGCTGGACAACCGTCTGACCGACCTCCACGCGTTCGCGCGGCTGAGCGAGGAAGGCATCGACCTCCTGCTCGCCGACTCCACCAACGCGGAGGTCCCGGGGTTCACCCCGCACGAGCGCGACATCTCCAACGTTCTGCGCCAGGTCTTCGCCGGTGCCCGTAAGCGGATCATCGTGGCGAGCTTCGCCAGCCACGTCCATCGCATCCAGCAGATCCTGGACGCGGCACACGAGTACGGCCGCCGGGTCGCCTTCGTGGGCCGCTCCATGGTCCGCAACATGGGTATCGCTCGGGACCTGGGCTACCTGAAGGTGCCACCGGGCCTGGTCGTCGACGTGAAGACCCTGGACGATCTGCCGGACGAACAGGTCGTGCTGGTCTGCACGGGTTCGCAGGGCGAGCCGATGGCGGCCCTGTCGCGGATGGCCAACCGGGACCATCAGATCCGCATCGTCGACGGCGACACGGTGATCCTCGCGTCGTCGCTGATCCCCGGGAACGAGAACGCGGTCTACCGCGTGATCAACGGCCTGACCCGCTGGGGCGCCAACGTCGTGCACAAGGGCAACGCCAAGGTGCACGTCTCCGGCCACGCGTCCGCGGGCGAGCTGCTGTACTTCTACAACATCTGCCGCCCCAAGAACCTGATGCCGGTCCACGGCGAGTGGCGTCATCTGCGGGCGAACGCCGAACTGGGCGCACTGACGGGCGTGCCGCACGACCGGATCGTCATCGCCGAGGACGGCATCGCCGTCGACCTGATCGAGGGCAAGGCGAGAATCTCCGGCAAGGTCCAGGCCGGATACGTGTACGTCGACGGCCTCTCGGTCGGTGACGTCGGCGAGCCGGCGCTGAAGGACCGGAAGATCCTCGGTGACGAGGGCATCATCTCGGTCTTCGTGGTCGTGGACTCCTCGACGGGCAAGATCACCGGTGGTCCCTATGTCCAGGCACGCGGCTCGGGCATCGAGGACGCGGCCTTCGACGTGATCATCCCGAAGATCACCGAGACACTGGAGCGCTCGGCCCAGGACGGGATCGTCGAGCCGCACCAGCTGCAGCAACTGGTCCGGCGGACCCTGGGCAAGTGGGTCTCGGACACCTATCGGCGCAGGCCGATGATCCTGCCTGTGGTCGTCGAGGTCTGACGCTCCGTCAAGACCTCACCCATGTGCAGCCGGAGCGGGGCGCCTCGATTTGCATCGAGGCGCCCCGCTCCAGTACGTTTACGGCTCCGCCCGCAGGGGAACCCGACGCAACCGAGCGTCCGGGACGACCCGGTGGGGGTGGAAATCCCGACTCAGAACCTCTGATAAAGTCGGAACCGCCGGAAAGGGAAACGCGAGAGCGTAAACCTGGAAAGCACCGAGGAAATCGGATCGCGAAATGGTCTGATAGAGTCGGAAACACGAAGGGAAGCGCCCGGAGGAAAGCCCGAGAGGGTGAGTACGAAGGAAGCGTCCGTTCCTTGAGAACTCAACAGCGTGCCAAAAGTCAACGCCAGATATGTTGATACCCCGTCTCCAGCGTCTGCTGGGGCGAGGTTCCTTTGAAATAACACAGCGAGGACGCTGTGGACCGGGGGGATTATTCCTCCTCCTGGTCCCGCTCTCGTGGTGTTCGACCGGATATCCGGTAAACATTCACGGAGAGTTTGATCCTGGCTCAGGACGAACGCTGGCGGCGTGCTTAACACATGCAAGTCGAACGATGAAGCCCTTCGGGGTGGATTAGTGGCGAACGGGTGAGTAACACGTGGGCAATCTGCCCTGCACTCTGGGACAAGCCCTGGAAACGGGGTCTAATACCGGATACGAGCCTCCTGGGCATCTGGGAGGTTGGAAAGCTCCGGCGGTGCAGGATGAGCCCGCGGCCTATCAGCTTGTTGGTGAGGTAACGGCTCACCAAGGCGACGACGGGTAGCCGGCCTGAGAGGGCGACCGGCCACACTGGGACTGAGACACGGCCCAGACTCCTACGGGAGGCAGCAGTGGGGAATATTGCACAATGGGCGCAAGCCTGATGCAGCGACGCCGCGTGAGGGATGACGGCCTTCGGGTTGTAAACCTCTTTCAGCAGGGAAGAAGCGAGAGTGACGGTACCTGCAGAAGAAGCGCCGGCTAACTACGTGCCAGCAGCCGCGGTAATACGTAGGGCGCAAGCGTTGTCCGGAATTATTGGGCGTAAAGAGCTCGTAGGCGGCTTGTCGCGTCGATTGTGAAAGCCCGGGGCTTAACTCCGGGTCTGCAGTCGATACGGGCAGGCTAGAGTGTGGTAGGGGAGATCGGAATTCCTGGTGTAGCGGTGAAATGCGCAGATATCAGGAGGAACACCGGTGGCGAAGGCGGATCTCTGGGCCATTACTGACGCTGAGGAGCGAAAGCGTGGGGAGCGAACAGGATTAGATACCCTGGTAGTCCACGCCGTAAACGGTGGGCACTAGGTGTTGGCGACATTCCACGTCGTCGGTGCCGCAGCTAACGCATTAAGTGCCCCGCCTGGGGAGTACGGCCGCAAGGCTAAAACTCAAAGGAATTGACGGGGGCCCGCACAAGCGGCGGAGCATGTGGCTTAATTCGACGCAACGCGAAGAACCTTACCAAGGCTTGACATACACCGGAAACATCCAGAGATGGGTGCCCCCTTGTGGTCGGTGTACAGGTGGTGCATGGCTGTCGTCAGCTCGTGTCGTGAGATGTTGGGTTAAGTCCCGCAACGAGCGCAACCCTTGTCCCGTGTTGCCAGCAGGCCCTTGTGGTGCTGGGGACTCACGGGAGACCGCCGGGGTCAACTCGGAGGAAGGTGGGGACGACGTCAAGTCATCATGCCCCTTATGTCTTGGGCTGCACACGTGCTACAATGGCCGGTACAATGAGCTGCGATACCGTGAGGTGGAGCGAATCTCAAAAAGCCGGTCTCAGTTCGGATTGGGGTCTGCAACTCGACCCCATGAAGTCGGAGTCGCTAGTAATCGCAGATCAGCATTGCTGCGGTGAATACGTTCCCGGGCCTTGTACACACCGCCCGTCACGTCACGAAAGTCGGTAACACCCGAAGCCGGTGGCCCAACCCCTCGGGGAGGGAGCTGTCGAAGGTGGGACTGGCGATTGGGACGAAGTCGTAACAAGGTAGCCGTACCGGAAGGTGCGGCTGGATCACCTCCTTTCTAAGGAGCACTTCTCACCGACTTCGGTTGGTCAGAGGCCAGTACATCGGCGAACGTTCGATGCTGGTTGCTCATGGGTGGAACGTTGACTATTCGGTCTGGGTCTCGGGTCGGAGGCTGCTAGTACTGCTCTGTGGAGCGTGGAACGCATGATCTTCGGACGGGTTCGGGTCGGGCACGCTGTTGGGTGTCTGAGGGTGCGAGCGTTGCTCGTCCTTCGGCGCCGACCCCAGTGAACTCGGATTTTGGTCCGGGGTGATGGGTGGTTGGTCGTTGTTTGAGAACTGCACAGTGGACGCGAGCATCTGTGGCCAAGTTTTTAAGGGCGCACGGTGGATGCCTTGGCACCAGGAACCGATGAAGGACGTGGGAGGCCGCGATAGTCCCCGGGGAGTCGTCAACCAGGCTTTGATCCGGGGGTTTCCGAATGGGGAAACCCGGCAGTCGTCATGGGCTGTCACCCGCTGCTGAACTCATAGGCAGTGTGGAGGGAACGAGGGGAAGTGAAACATCTCAGTACCCTCAGGAAGAGAAAACAACCGTGATTCCGGGAGTAGTGGCGAGCGAAACCGGATGAGGCCAAACCGTATACGTGTGAGACCCGGCAGGGGTTGCGTGTGCGGGGTTGTGGGTTCTTTCTTCTGCGGTCTGCCGGCCGTGGGGCGAGTCAGAAACCGTTGATGTAGACGAAGGACATGCGAAAGGTCCGGCGTAGAGGGTAAGACCCCCGTAGTCGAAACGTCAGCGGCTCGTTTGGAAGATACCCAAGTAGCACGGGGCCCGAGAAATCCCGTGTGAATCTGGCGGGACCACCCGCTAAGCCTAAATATTCCCTGGTGACCGATAGCGGATAGTACCGTGAGGGAATGGTGAAAAGTACCCCGGGAGGGGAGTGAAATAGTACCTGAAACCGTGTGCCTACAAGCCGTGGGAGCACTTTGGTGTGACTGCGTGCCTTTTGAAGAATGAGCCTGCGAGTTTGCGGTGTGTTGCGAGGTTAACCCGTGTGGGGTAGCCGTAGCGAAAGCGAGTCCGAATAGGGCGTATGAGTAGCACGCTCAAGACCCGAAGCGGAGTGATCTAGCCATGGGCAGGTTGAAGCGGAGGTAAGACTTCGTGGAGGACCGAACCCACCAGGGTTGAAAACCTGGGGGATGACCTGTGGTTAGGGGTGAAAGGCCAATCAAACTCCGTGATAGCTGGTTCTCCCCGAAATGCATTTAGGTGCAGCGTCGTGTGTTTCTTGCCGGAGGTAGAGCACTGGATAGGCGATGGGCCCTACCGGGTTACTGACCTTAGCCAAACTCCGAATGCCGGTAAGTGAGAGCGCGGCAGTGAGACTGTGGGGGATAAGCTCCATGGTCGAGAGGGAAACAGCCCAGAGCATCGACTAAGGCCCCTAAGCGTACGCTAAGTGGGAAAGGATGTGGAGTCGCACAGACAACCAGGAGGTTGGCTTAGAAGCAGCCACCCTTGAAAGAGTGCGTAATAGCTCACTGGTCTAGTGATTCCGCGCCGACAATGTAGCGGGGCTCAAGCGTACCGCCGAAGTCGTGTCATTGCAGCATATAGCCCTAACGGGTGTTGTGATGGGTAGGGGAGCGTCGTCTGCCGGGTGAAGCAGCACCGGAAGGTAGTTGTGGACGGTTGACGAGTGAGAATGCAGGCATGAGTAGCGATTCACACGTGGGAAACGTGTGCGCCGATTGACTAAGGGTTCCTGGGTCAAGCTGATCTGCCCAGGGTAAGTCGGGACCTAAGGCGAGGCCGACAGGCGTAGTCGATGGATAACCGGTTGATATTCCGGTACCCGCTGTGAAGCGTCAAACATCGAGCCCATTAATGCTAAGGCCGTGAAGCCGCCCCGGAGCCTTCGGGCAAAGGGGAGTGGTGGAGCCGCCGGCCCAAGGTGGTAGTAGGTGAGTGATGGGGTGACGCAGGAAGGTAGTCCATCCCGGGCGGTGGTTGTCCCGGGGTAAGGGTGTAGGACGTCAGGTAGGTAAATCCGCCTGGCAATAGTCTGAGACCTGATGCCGAGCCGATTGTGGTGAAGTGGATGATCCTATGCTGTCGAGAAAAGCCTCTAGCGAGTTTCATGGCGGCCCGTACCCTAAACCGACTCAGGTGGTCTGGTAGAGAATACCGAGGCGTTCGGGTGAACTATGGTTAAGGAACTCGGCAAAATGCCCCCGTAACTTCGGGAGAAGGGGGGCCACGCTTGGTGAGAGCATTTGCTGCTCGAGCTGGGGGTGGCCGCAGAGACCAGCGAGAAGCGACTGTTTACTAAAAACACAGGTCCGTGCGAAGCCGTAAGGCGATGTATACGGACTGACGCCTGCCCGGTGCTGGAACGTTAAGGGGACCGGTTAGCTCACTTTCGGGTGGGCGAAGCTGAGAACTTAAGCGCCAGTAAACGGCGGTGGTAACTATAACCATCCTAAGGTAGCGAAATTCCTTGTCGGGTAAGTTCCGACCTGCACGAATGGCGTAACGACTTCTCGACTGTCTCAACCATAGGCCCGGTGAAATTGCACTACGAGTAAAGATGCTCGTTTCGCGCAGCAGGACGGAAAGACCCCGGGACCTTTACTACAGTTTGATATTGGTGTTCGGTTCGGCTTGTGTAGGATAGCTGGGAGACTTTGAAGCTTGGACGCCAGTTCAGGTGGAGTCGTCGTTGAAATACCAGTCTGGTCGTGCTGGATGTCTAACCCGGGTCCGTGATCCGGATCGGGGACAGTGTCTGATGGGTAGTTTAACTGGGGCGGTTGCCTCCTAAAGGGTAACGGAGGCGCCCAAAGGTTCCCTCAGCCTGGTTGGCAATCAGGTGTTGAGTGTAAGTGCACAAGGGAGCTTGACTGTGAGACCGACGGGTCGAGCAGGGACGAAAGTCGGGACTAGTGATCCGGCGGTGGCTTGTGGAAGCGCCGTCGCTCAACGGATAAAAGGTACCCCGGGGATAACAGGCTGATCTTCCCCAAGAGTCCATATCGACGGGATGGTTTGGCACCTCGATGTCGGCTCGTCGCATCCTGGGGCTGGAGTCGGTCCCAAGGGTTGGGCTGTTCGCCCATTAAAGCGGTACGCGAGCTGGGTTTAGAACGTCGTGAGACAGTTCGGTCCCTATCCGCTGTGCGCGTAGGAGTCTTGAGAAGGGCTGTCCCTAGTACGAGAGGACCGGGACGGACGAACCTCTGGTGTGCCAGTTGTTCTGCCAAGGGCATGGCTGGTTGGCTACGTTCGGGAGGGATAACCGCTGAAAGCATCTAAGCGGGAAGCCTGCTTCGAGATGAGGACTCCCACCCACTTGATGGGGTAAGGCTCCCAGTAGACGACTGGGTTGATAGGCCGGATCTGGAAGCACGGTAACGTGTGGAGGTGACCGGTACTAATAGGCCGAGGGCTTGTCCATAGAGGCTCGCGTCCACTGTGTTGGTTCTGAAACCACGAACAGCCCCGCCCGGATTTTTTCGGGTGGTGTGGCGTTCTGTTTCGTAGTGTTTCGGTGGTCATAGCGTGAGGGAAACGCCCGGTTACATTCCGAACCCGGAAGCTAAGCCTTTCAGCGCCGATGGTACTGCAGGGGGGACCCTGTGGGAGAGTAGGACACCGCCGAACAAATCTTCAGAGCTGGTCCCCGAACTTCGGTTCGGGGACCAGCTTTTTTGCGTTGGGCGTCACTTTTCGTTCACTTTGCCGCACCACCATCCGGAGCATGGGTACCGCAGGAATGCTCAGGGCCGCGGGAGTTGGACACGGTGACGAGGTCATCGTGCCGTCCTTCGGGAACATCGAGGTCGCCGAGGCCGTGACCCTGGCCGGCGCGACGCCGGTCTTCGCGGACATCGACCCGGTGACGTACTGCCTCGCCCCCAGAGCCGTCGAGGCCGTGGTCGGCACGCAGACCGCCGCGATCGTCGTCGTCCATCGCTTCGGGCACATGGCCGACGTTGCCGGCCTGCACGAGATCGGGCAGCGTCACGGGCTCCTGGTGCTGGAGCAGGGTGAGTCGGAGACCCCCTATGCCGAGGTCGCGCAGCGTCGTGAGCGGGCCGCCTACCTCGACCGGCGGCTGCGGGGCCTGCGTACCCCCGACAGTGGCGGCGGGCACACCTACCAGCAGTACGTGGTGCGGGTTCCGGGCAATGGACGGCCGGACCGGGACGCTTTCGCACAGGCCCTTCGAGCCAGGGGCGTCGAGTGCCGGGTGCCGGTGAAGACGCCGGTCCACCGGATGCCGGGGTTCCGTCGCGACGTGTGCCTGCCCGAGACCGAAC
Source organism: Streptomyces sp. HUAS TT11 (assembly GCF_051553595.1). Taxonomy (NCBI): domain Bacteria; kingdom Bacillati; phylum Actinomycetota; class Actinomycetes; order Kitasatosporales; family Streptomycetaceae; genus Streptomyces; species Streptomyces sp. HUAS TT11. The sequence goes on along the minus strand of NZ_CP196184.1, from coordinate 2,783,289 downwards.
TCGCCTCGGACGAAACGCTTTCGCTGCCGGTGGAAGCCTCCTTGACGAAGCGTGAGATGAACCGGATCGTGTCCGCGTGCAATGCCCTCGGTGGATTGCTCCAGCCGGCCTTCTGAGCCGCTGCTCATGGTTGGGAGCAGACTCCAGTTCGGGGTATGATCTATCCCGTTGCCGCGAGGGAAACCTCAAAAAGGTAACCGGCCCCCATAGCTCAGTCGGCAGAGCGTCTCCATGGTAAGGAGAAGGTCAACGGTTCGATTCCGTTTGGGGGCTCCATCAGAAGGCCTCGCCCATGAGGGCGAGGCCTTCTTCGTTTTCCGGCCGGGTCTTGCTCAGTCCTTCGGAAGGCCCGGGACGCGCATCGCGAGGATCGCCATGTCGTCGGACGGGGCATCGGACGCGAAGCGCTCCACCGCGCGCATGATCCGAGCCGCCACCGCGCCCGCCGTGAGGCCCGTGCAGGTGGTCAGGACGTCCGCGAGGCCGTCGTCGCCCAACATGCGGGTGCCCTCGCGGCGTTCGGTGACACCGTCCGTCACGCAGAGCAGGACGTCGCCCGGGTCGAGCGTGACGGTCTGCTCGTACAGGTCCAGGTCTTCCATGACGCCGAGGAGCGGCTGGGGCTCAGCCGCCGGTTCCACCGACCCGTCCTGGCGCAGGCGCAGCGGGAGGGGATGACCGGCGCAGACCACCTTCAGCAGTGCGCTGCCGTCCTCCTGCGGCCACAACTCGCCGTAGAGGAGCGTCAGGAAGCGACTGCGGGCGCCCTCGTCGAGGATCGCCGAGTTCAGGCGCTCCAGTACCGCGGGACCGCCGAAGCCCTCCCTGGCGAGCAGGCGGAGCGCGTGGCGGGCCAGGCCCGTGACGGCCGCCGCCTCCGGACCCGTACCGCAGACGTCGCCGATGGCGAAGCCGTAGGCGCCGTCGCGGATCGGGAACAGGTCGTAGAAGTCGCCGCCGACCTCGTTGCCCTCGCCGGCGGCGCGGTAGATGACCTCCACCTCGACGCCGTCGACATGAGGAAGCTCGGGCGGGAGCAGGCTGCGCTGGAGGGACTGGCTGATGGCCGTGCGCTCCGAGTACAGCCGCGCGTTGTCCAGCGCTAGGGCGGCCCGTCGGCTCAAGTCCTCGGCCAGTTCAAGGATTTCCTGGCGGAAGTGCTCGTCCGTCGGTTTGCCCAGGGTCAGCATGCCGATGACGCGGTTGCGGGCCACGAGGGGAAGTACGACCGTCTCGCCGCCGACCGCCGAAGCGGTTGCCAGCGTCGTGCCGATGCCGGAGCTGAGGGCGGGGGCTTCGCCGAGGCCCAGGCTCCGCATGGAGGTGCGCAGCGCCGCCTGGTGCGCCGCCTCCCCGGGGGCCGTCCAGATCCTCGCGCCCGGCGTGGGGATCGGCTCCGGCGGCGCGATCTTCGACAGGAGCGCCTTGACGCCGTCGATGCGCTCCTCGTCCTCGTGCAGGACGTAGGACAGATAGGGCTCCGAGGCCTGGTCGGCGATCGTGTACACAGCACACCAGGTGGCCAGGGTCGGGATGGTCATCTGCGCCATGAGCGCCAGTGTCTGGTCGCGGTCCAGGGTGCCGGCGAGGAGATCCGAGGCCTCGACCAGGAAGCTGAGCGAGCCGCGGCGCAGACGCTCGAGCTCGCCGAGCCGGGCCGACTCCACGGCGAGGGCGATCCGGTCGGCCGCGAACTGGAGCCGCAGGGCCTCTTCGTTGGAGTAGCGCAAGGCCGCCTCGGCCGCCACACCGAGGGAGCCGGTGAGCCTGCCCTCCACCTTCAGCGGGACCGTCACCACCGAGCGCATGCCCGTGCCGGACAGCAGGGGCACGGCGCCGGGGACGGCCGTCAGGTCGTCGTGGACGGCCGGCATGCGGGCCGAGCCGTAGCGGCCGGGGCCCGCCTCGACCGGGACACGGGCGAAGCGCTGACGGGCGGACGGCAGGCCCGTGGAGGCGCGTACCTCGAGCTCCGTCTCGTCGTCGGTGGCGAGGAGCAGGAAGGCCGCGTCGCCGTCGAGCATGTCGCGGGCGCGTTCCACCGTGCGCTGCAGCAGGCCGTCGAGGTCGTCCGGGGCGGGGGAGCCGATGAAGACCTCGAAGGGATCCGTGGTCTGGCCGTCCTGGACGGTGGCGGCGTCGGGCGCCGCTCCGCGCACAGGGGTCTGGAGGACCGCGCGCTCATGGTCGCGGACGAGCAGACAGACCGTGGAGGGGTCGCCTGCGGTGTCGCGTACACGCAGATGCGAGGCGTAGACGGGGGTGACACGGCCGTCGGCGCCGCGGATTCCGTAGCTGCCCTCCCAGCGCGAGAGCTGGAGGGCCTCGGCGACGCCGGTGCCGGTGCCGGGGGTGTGCGGCCAGGCAGCGAGGTCGGTGAGCGGCTTTCCGGTGACCTGCTCGGCGGCGTAACCGAAGAGCTCCTCCGCGTCCTCGTTCCAGGCGGTGATGGAGCCGCCGCGGTCGATCTGGACGACGGCGACGCGGACCCGGGCGTCGGCGAGCGGGAGAAGATCGGCGGGCAGGGTGGGTCCCGCCGCACGGGTGCCCACCGGCCGCTCGGGGAGGTCGAGTTGGAACCAGACCTGCTTGTGCGTGGGGGTGTACTCCACGCCCCAGCGTCCGGCCAGGGCGGCGCAGAGCTGGAGGCCGCGGCCGCCCTCGCGATCGGGGTGGCCCATGTTGACGGCGGCCGACTGGAGCGGGACCTCGCGCTCCGGATAGCGGTCGGCTACCTCGATGCGTACTCCGTCGTCGCTGCGCAGGCACAGGACGTCCGCGGCGGTGCCCGCGTGCACGACGGCGTTCGTGACCAACTCGCTGGTCAGGACGACGGCGTCGTCGACGATGTCGGCGAAGCCCCAGCCCTGCAGGGTGTCGCGTACGAAGGAGCGGGCGGTCGCGACCGACCGTCCGACGGGTTCGAAGGTGGCGGCCGCGCGCGCGGTGATCACAGAGCTCCTCGTCCGGTTCTCGACGTGCGGGGCTACCGGGCCGACCCGCTCCTGCCGAGGCAGTTGCTGGTTCCCCGCGTGCCGGGGATCCTGGGGTGGTCCCCCGGGATGCAGTCCGGTGGTCATGTGAGGCGCCCCTCCGATGCCTGCCCGCTCGTGCTCGTGCCGCCGCCCAGGCCGGTCGCACCGGTGCGGCTGGACAGCCGGATGCAAGGTTACTTACCTTCGCCGTCCATGCGGATGCCGGTTGGCTGTGTTTACTTCCGGAGGGTGTGCGGAGCGTGTGCGAAGCTGCCGAACTGTTATGGCCTGGTTCAGGCATGGTGAAACACTGGGCAAGCTTCTGGAGATGGTCCGAGCAGACAGAGTGTCTTCTGCCACGCCGGGCAGGAGCACGCGCGTGTGCCTGGTACACAGGGCGGCACCAGGCACCGGTAACCGGTACGGCGAGCAGTACACCTGAGCACAGCAGTGATGGTCGACCCCTGCGGGAGGGACACAGTGGAGTCTGGCGCAGCGACGCGGAGCACGAAGACGCGCGCAAAAGGCGGACAGTCCCTGAGCAACCAGCGCAAAGAACGCAATGGAACCACCTCGGTGGACACGGCGGCCCTGAACCGGCTGCTGGCGGCTCTGGTGTCCATGAGGGACGGCAATTTCCGCAAGCGGCTGACGGTCACCGGCGACGGGGTGATGGCCGAGATCGCGGCCGTCTTCAACGAGGTCGCCGACCGGAATCTGCATCTGACCGGTGAGCTGTCGCGGGTGCGGCGCATGGTCGGGCGTGAGGGAAAGCTCACGGAGCGGCTGGAGACGGGGGCCTGCGAAGGCTCCTGGGCGGCCGCCATCGACGCCTCGAACGCCCTCGTCGACGATCTCGCGCGCCCGGTCTCCGAGGTCAGCCGGGTGCTGTCCGCGGTCGCCGAGGGTGATCTGTCGCCGCGGATGGAGTTGCGGGCGCCGGGTCCGGAGGGGACCGGGCACCCGTTGCGCGGTGAGTTCCTGAAGGTCGGCCGTACGGTCAACAATCTGGTCGACCAGCTGTCGACGTTCACCGACGAGGTCACACGAGTGGCCAGTGAGGTCGGTACCGAGGGCAAGCTGGGTGGGCAGGCCCGGGTGCGCGGTATGTCCGGTTCGTGGAAGGATCTCACGGATTCGGTCAATACGATGGCGTACCGGCTGACCGCCCAGGTGCGGGACATCGCGCTGGTGACCACGGCGGTCGCCAAGGGTGATCTGTCCCGGAAGGTCACGGTTCACGTGGCCGGCGAGATGCTGGAGCTGAAGGAAACCGTCAACACGATGGTGGACCAGCTCTCCTCCTTCTCCTCCGAGGTGACCCGGGTGGCCCGCGAGGTGGGCACGGAGGGTGAGCTGGGCGGCCAGGCACAGGTGCCCGGTGTGGCCGGCGTGTGGAAGGACCTCACCGATTCGGTGAACCTGATGGCCGGCAACCTGACCGCCCAGGTGCGCGGGATCGCCCAGGTGACCACCGCGGTCGCCAACGGCGACCTGTCGCAGAAGGTGACGGTGTCGGCGCGCGGCGAGGTCGCGCAGCTCGCCGAGACGATCAACCAGATGACCGAGACGCTGCGGACGTTCGCGGACGAGGTCACCCGTGTCGCCAACGAGGTCGGCGCCGAGGGCCAGCTCGGCGGGCAGGCGAACGTGCCGGGTGCGGCGGGAACGTGGAAGGACCTCACCGATTCGGTGAACACGGTCTTCCGGAACCTGACCACCCAGGTGCGGGACATCGCCGCCGTGACGACGGCCGTGGCCAGTGGTGACCTGTCGCAGAAGGTCACCGTCGACGTCGCCGGCGAGATGCTGGAGCTGAAGAACACCGTCAACGGGATGGTGGACCAGCTGTCGGCCTTCGGTTCCGAGGTCACGCGCGTGGCGCGGGAGATCGGCGACGAAGGTGAGCTGGGCGGCCAGGCCCAGGTCACGGGTGCCGCGGGCACCTGGAAGGACCTCACGGACTCCGTCAACACCGCTTTCCGCAACCTCACCGGCCAGGTGCGCAACATCGCCCAGGTGACGACGGCGGTGGCGAACGGCGATCTGTCGCAGAAGGTCACCGTGGACGTCTCCGGCGAGATGCTCCAGCTGAAGAACACCGTGAACACGATGGTGGACCAGCTGTCCGCCTTCGCCGACCAGGTCACACGCATGGCGCGGGACGTGGGCACGGAGGGCCGCCTGGGCGGCCAGGCCGTGGTGCCCGGCGTCAGCGGCACCTGGAAGGAGCTCACCGACTCCGTCAACTTCATGGCCGGCAACCTCACGTCCCAGGTGAGGCAGATCGCCCAGGTGACGACGGCCGTGGCCCGCGGTGACCTGTCGCAGAAGATCGACGTGGACGCCCGGGGCGAGATCCTGGAGCTGAAGAACACCATCAACAACCTGGTGGACCAGCTCTCCGCCTTCGCCGAGCAGGTGACGCGGGTGGCCCGTGAGGTGGGCACCGAGGGCCGGCTGGGCGGTCAGGCGCAGGTGCCGGGTGTGGCAGGCGTGTGGCGCGACCTGACCGACTCCGTGAACGGCATGGCCGGCAACCTCACCACTCAGGTGCGCAACATCGCGCAGGTCGCGACGGCGGTGGCCCGCGGTGACCTGTCGCAGAAGATCGACGTGGACGCCCGCGGCGAGATCCTGGAGCTGAAGAACACCCTCAACACGATGGTGGACCAGCTGTCCAACTTCGCCGAGCAGGTGACGCGGGTGGCCCGCGAGGTGGGCACCGAGGGCATCCTCGGCGGCCAGGCGGAGGTCCAAGGGGTCTCCGGCACCTGGAAGGACCTCACCCAGTCCGTGAACTTCATGGCGAACAACCTCACCATCCAGGTGCGCAACATCGCCGAGGTCACGACCGCGGTCGCCAAGGGCGACCTGTCCAAGAAGATCACCGTCGACGCCAAGGGCGAGATCCTCGAGCTCGTCACCACCGTCAACACGATGGTGGACCAGCTGTCGTCCTTCGCCGAGCAGGTGACGCGGGTGGCCCGCGAGGTGGGCACCGAGGGCATCCTCGGCGGCCAGGCCCACGTCCCCGGTGTCACGGGCATCTGGAAGGACCTCAACGACAACGTCAATCTGATGGCCAACAACCTGACCACTCAGGTGCGCAACATCTCCCAGGTCGCGGCGGCCGTCGCCAACGGCGACCTGACACGGACGGTGACGATCGAGGCGCGTGGCGAGGTCGCGCAGCTCGCCGACACCTTCAACACGATGGTGAAGACGCTGAGTTCGTTCGCCGACCAGGTCACCAAGGTGGCCCGTGAGGTGGGCACGGACGGCATCCTCGGCGGCCAGGCCCACGTCCCGGGTGTGGCCGGCACGTGGAAGGACCTCACCGAGTCCGTGAACCAGATGGCGTCCAACCTCACCGGTCAGGTGCGCAACATCGCGATGGTCACCACGGCCATCGCCAAGGGCGATCTGACCAAGAAGATCGACATCGACGCCCGCGGTGAGATCCTCGAGCTGAAGACCACCATCAACACCATGGTCGACCAGCTCTCCTCCTTCGCCGAGGAGGTCACCCGGGTCGCCCGCGAGGTGGGCACGGAAGGACAGCTCGGCGGTCAGGCGCGCGTCCGGGACGTCGACGGCACCTGGCGCGACCTGACCGAGTCGGTGAACGAGATGGCCGGGAACCTGACCCGGCAGGTGCGCGCCATCGCACGCGTGGCGACCGCGGTGACCCGCGGCGACCTCAACCTGAAGATCGACGTGGACGCCTCCGGCGAGATCCAGGAGCTTCAGGACTACATCAACAAGATGATCGCCAACCTGCGCGACACCACGATCGCCAACAAGGAGCAGGACTGGCTGAAGGGCAACCTGGCACGGATCTCCGCCCTGATGCAGGGGCGCCGCGACCTGGAGGACGTGGCGTCGCTGATCATGAGCGAGCTGACGCCGGTGGTGTCCGCCCAGCACGGCGCGTTCTTCCTCGCGATGCCGCTGGTCGACGGCAAGGACCTGGCCGCCGAGGCGGACGAGGCGTACGAGCTGCGCATGCAGGGGTCCTACGGCTACTCCATGGGCTCCATGCCGACGTCGTTCCGGCCGGGCGAGGCGCTCATCGGGACCGCGGCCAAGGAGAAGCGCACGATCCTCGTGGAGAACGCGCCGAGCGGCTATCTGAAGATCTCCTCCGGGCTCGGTGAGGCACCGCCCGCGCAGGTGATCGTCCTTCCGGTGCTCTTCGAGGGCAAGGTGCTGGGTGTGATCGAGCTGGCCTCCTTCACCCCGTTCACGCAGATCCAGAAGGACTTCCTGAACCAGATCGCCGAGATGATCGCGACGAGCGTCAACACCATCTCCGTCAACACCAAGACCGAGGTGCTGCTCAAGCAGTCGCAGGAGTTGACCGAGCAACTGCGGGAGCGGTCGGCCGAGTTGGAGAACCGGCAGAAGGCCCTGCAGTCGTCCAACGCCGAACTGGAGGAGAAGGCGGAGCTGCTGGCCCAGCAGAACCGCGACATCGAGGTCAAGAACACCGAGATCGAGGAGGCGCGGCAGGTCCTGGAGGAGCGCGCCGAGCAGCTCGCGGTCTCCATGCGCTACAAGAGCGAGTTCCTGGCCAACATGTCGCACGAGCTGCGAACGCCGCTCAACTCCCTGCTGATCCTGGCCAAGTTGCTCGCCGACAACGCCGAGGGCAACCTCTCGCCCAAGCAGGTCGAGTTCGCCGAGACCATTCACGGCGCCGGTTCCGACCTGCTCCAGCTCATCAACGACATCCTCGACCTGTCGAAGGTCGAGGCGGGCAAGATGGACGTCTCCCCGACGCGTATCGCGCTCGTCCAGCTCGTCGACTACGTGGAGGCCACCTTCCGGCCGCTGACCGCGGAGAAGGGCCTGGACTTCTCCGTACGGGTCTCGCCCGAACTGCCGGCCACGCTGCACACCGACGAACAGCGCCTCCTGCAGGTGCTGCGCAACCTGCTCTCCAACGCGGTGAAGTTCACCGACACCGGCGCCGTGGAGCTGGTGATCCGCCCTGCGGGCAACGACGTCCCGGTGGCCATCCGGGAGCAGCTCCTGGAGGCCGGTTCGCTGCGGGACGCGGGCGCGGATCTGATCGCGTTCTCCGTGGCCGACACCGGCATCGGGATCGCGGCCAGCAAGATGCGCGTGATCTTCGAGGCGTTCAAGCAGGCGGACGGCACCACCAGCCGCAAGTACGGCGGTACGGGCCTCGGGTTGTCCATTTCCCGGGAGATCGCGCGGCTGCTCGGCGGGGAGATCCACGCGCAGAGCGAACCCGGACGCGGCTCCACGTTCACTCTGTACCTGCCGCTTCACCCGAGCGAACTGCCCCCGCACGGCTACGCGCAGCTCGCGCCCGCCATGGCGGCCGACGAGCTGCTGGCCTCGGAGGCGGAGCCGGGTGCGGCGGGGATCGAGACCCCGGCCGAGGTGAAGTCGTACCGGGAGACCCAGAACGGCCCTGCGGCGCTCTTCCGGCGCCGGCGCAGGGCGGTCTCCGCGGCCCCGCAGCGTTCGAGCGCCGGGCAGGAGCAGTGGGCCGGGGACCAGCAGGAATCTGTCGTGCCGCGGCAGACCGTGCGGTTCGACAGCGAGAAGGTGCTGATCGTCGACGACGACATCCGCAACGTCTTCGCCCTCACCAGCGTCCTGGAACAGCACGGCCTGTCGGTGCTGTACGCCGAGAACGGCCGGGAGGGCATCGAGGTCCTGGAGCAGCACGACGACGTAGCAGTCGTCCTGATGGACATCATGATGCCCGAGATGGACGGCTACGCCACGACGACGGCGATCCGGCGGATGCCGCAGTTCGCGGGCCTGCCGATCGTCGCGCTGACGGCGAAGGCGATGAAGGGCGACCGGGAGAAGGCCATCGAGTCGGGCGCCTCTGACTACGTGACCAAGCCGGTCGACCCCGATCACCTGCTGGCCGTGATGGAACAGTGGATGCGTGACCAGTGAAGGCGATCCGCAAAGTTCACACGGAGTTGCTGACTGAGTGTGGCCGCCGCCGTGTAGAAGTGCGGTGTACGGGGAACCTTCTGATCTCCTGCTGCGTTTCTGCTACGTGCACAGTGACATCGCGGTGACAGGGTGTGGCGACGGGCGGGGTGCGGCTACGATGACCGGCACAAGGACGGGCGGCGCAAGGGAGTCGTCCCCTGGGGTGGTGCCGGGTGGCGTCACCCCGAGTCCTGAGGACAGGGGAGGCCCCAAGCCGGGGCGAGGAGGGCGGGCCATGGTGCAGAAGGCCAAGATCCTCCTGGTCGATGACCGGCCGGAGAATCTGCTGGCGCTGGAGGCCATTCTCTCCGCGCTCGATCAGACGCTGGTCAGGGCATCGTCCGGGGAGGAAGCGCTCAAGGCACTGCTGACGGACGACTTCGCGGTCATTCTGCTGGACGTCCAGATGCCGGGTATGGACGGTTTCGAGACCGCAGCGCACATCAAGCGCCGGGAGCGCACCAGGGATATCCCGATCATCTTCCTGACGGCCATCAACCACGGCCCGCACCACACCTTCCGCGGGTATGCGGCGGGAGCGGTGGACTACATCTCCAAGCCGTTCGATCCGTGGGTGCTGCGGGCCAAGGTCTCGGTGTTCGTCGAGCTCTACATGAAGAACTGCCAACTGCGCGAGCAGGCGGCCCTGCTGCGCCTCCAGCTGGAGGGCGGCGGCAAGTCCGCGGTCGGCGAGAGCAAGGAGCCCGCCGGACTCCTCGCCGAGCTCTCCGCACGGCTCGCGGCGGTCGAGGAGCAGGCCGAGGCGCTGTCCAAGCAGCTCGACGACGACGCGGCGGACGCGGCGGCGGTGGCGACCGCAGCCCATCTCGAACGCAAACTCACCGGTCTTCGCAGGGCGCTGGACGCCCTCGAGCCGGGCACGGGCAGCGGTGCGCCGTCGGTGCCGTCCCAGAGCTGACAAGCCGGTCCGCTCCGCGGGTCGGGGCTTTCCCCGCGGAGCGGCCCGGATGACCGTGTTTGACGGCCCTTTGAGCCCGCGTCAGTTTCACGCCTCACACGTAGCGACACGAACGGGTGAAGCAGTGGGCACGCGTGTCCCCTGTCGCCTCCACCGGTAACCTCACACTCATGGCCCCACGTCCCGCAGCCAAGAAGTCGCCCGCCAAGAAGGCGGCCGCTCCGAGGAAGGCTCCGGCGAAGCAGGCCCCCGCGAAGAAGGCCGTCGCGAAGAAGGCGCCCGCCCGCAAGGCACCGGCCAAGAAGCCGGCCCCGGCGCCCGCGCCGAACCCGACCGCGGGGGTCTACCGACTCGTACGCGCTCTCTGGCTGGGGCTCGCGCATGCCGTGGGAGCCACGTTCCGCGGCATAGGGCGGGGCGCGAAGGGGCTCGACCCTGCGCACCGCAAGGACGGCCTCGCGCTGCTGCTGTTCGCCCTGTCGATGGTCGTCGCCGCGGGGACCTGGGCCAGCCTGCGCGGTCCCGTCGGCGACCTCGTGGAGATCCTGGTGACCGGCGCGTTCGGCCGCCTCGACCTGCTCGTGCCGCTGCTGCTCGGCGGTATGGCCGTACGGCTGATCCTGCATCCGGAACGTCCGGAGGCCAACGGACGTATCGTCATCGGCCTGTCCGCCCTCGTCATCGGTGTGCTCGGCCAGGTGCACATCGCGTGCGGCGCGCCCGCGCGCAGCGACGGCATGCAGGCGATAAGGGACGCCGGCGGGCTCATCGGCTGGGGGGCGGCCACCCCGCTGTCGTACGCCATGGGGGACGCCCTCGCCGTACCGATCCTCGTCCTGCTCACGTTCTTCGGTCTGCTCGTCGTCACCGCCACGCCGGTGACCGCCATCCCCCAGCGGCTGCGGCTGCTCGGCGTGAAGCTCGGGATCCTGCACGACCCGCAGGACGACGCTGTCGCAGACGACGACCGGCGCTACGACGAACAGTGGCGCGAGGCGCTGCCGCGCTCACGGCGCAACGGATCCGCCGCCCCCGAGGCGTACGACCCGGACGGGGCCGAGCAGGAGGCGCTCTCCAAGCGCCGCAACCGCCCCCGCCGCCCCTCGGTGCAGCCGGCCATGGGCCGGGAGATGGACGCCGTCGACGTCGCCGCCGCGGCCGCCGCGGCCCTGGACGGCGCCGTCCTGCACGGCATGCCGCCGTCCCCGATCGTCGCCGACCTCACCCAGGGCGTGAGCGTGGGCGACCGGGCGGAGGCGACGCCGACGCCGGTGCCCGCCGCGCGCCCCCAGCAGGAGAAGCTCCCGACCGACTCCGTACCGGACCTGACCAAGGCCGCGCCGGAGGATTCGCGCGGGCTCCCGCCGCGGGCCGAGCAGCTCCAGCTCTCCGGCGACATCACCTACGCCCTGCCGTCCCTGGACCTCCTGGAGCGCGGCGGCCCCGGCAAGGCGCGCAGCGCCGCCAACGACGCCGTCGTCGCCTCGCTGACGAACGTCTTCACCGAGTTCAAGGTCGACGCGGCCGTCACCGGCTTCACCCGCGGCCCGACGGTCACCCGCTACGAGGTCGAACTGGGCCCCGCCGTGAAGGTCGAGCGGATCACCGCGCTCGCCAAGAACATCGCGTACGCCGTCGCCAGCCCCGATGTGCGGATCATCAGCCCGATCCCCGGCAAGTCCGCGGTGGGCATCGAGATCCCCAACACCGACCGCGAGATGGTCAATCTCGGCGATGTGCTGCGCCTCGCGGCGGCCGCCGAGGACGACCACCCGATGCTGGTCGCGCTCGGCAAGGACGTCGAGGGCGGCTACGTGATGGCCAACATCGCGAAGATGCCGCACGTGCTGGTCGCCGGTGCCACCGGTTCCGGCAAGTCCTCCTGCATCAACTGCCTGATCACCTCGATCATGATGCGGGCCACCCCGGAGGACGTACGCATGGTCCTGGTCGACCCCAAGCGGGTCGAGCTGACCGCCTACGAGGGCATTCCGCACCTGATCACACCGATCATCACCAACCCCAAGCGGGCCGCGGAGGCGCTCCAGTGGGTGGTGCGCGAGATGGACCTGCGCTACGACGACCTCGCGGCGTTCGGCTTCCGGCACATCGACGACTTCAACGCGGCCATCCGGGACGGCAAGGTCAAGGCGCCCGAGGGCAGTGAACGCGAACTTCAGCCCTATCCGTATCTGCTGGTCATCGTCGACGAGCTGGCCGACCTGATGATGGTCGCGCCGCGCGACGTCGAGGACGCGATCGTGCGGATCACCCAGCTCGCCCGGGCGGCCGGCATCCACCTCGTGCTCGCCACCCAGCGGCCGTCCGTGGACGTCGTGACCGGTCTGATCAAGGCGAACGTGCCCTCCCGGCTCGCCTTCGCCACCTCCTCCCTCGCCGACTCGCGGGTCATCCTCGACCAGCCCGGCGCCGAGAAGCTGATCGGCAAGGGCGACGGTCTCTTCCTGCCGATGGGGGCGAACAAGCCGACCCGTATGCAGGGCGCGTTCGTGACCGAGGACGAGGTAGCGGCGGTCGTCCAGCACTGCAAGGACCAGATGGCGCCCGTCTTCCGGGAGGACGTCACGGTCGGCACGAAGCAGAAGAAGGAGATCGACGAGGACATCGGCGACGACCTCGACCTGCTGTGCCAGGCGGCGGAACTGGTCGTCTCCACCCAGTTCGGCTCGACCTCGATGCTCCAGCGCAAGCTGCGCGTGGGCTTCGCCAAGGCGGGGCGGCTGATGGACCTCATGGAGTCGCGGAACATCGTCGGTCCCAGCGAGGGTTCCAAGGCGCGTGACGTTCTTGTGAAACCTGACGAACTGGACGGAGTGCTCGCCCTGATCCGTGGGGAGTCTCCTTCCTGAGGGATGTGTGCGGTTCCGGTCGGCGGTACGAGTGGGCCGATCGGGTGCGTCCGCCCGCGCCGGGCGACGCGCCCGGAAGCCCGACCGTGACCGACTCGTAAGTGATCCGTGAGCAACCGTTTCCCGCCCGCGTACGTCAAGTTGAGGGAGGGGACAGGTACATGTCCCACCATCAGGATGACCGGCCATTCTGATGGCGTACAAAGTCATACCGCCCGGTTGCCCCACCCTTTCGTTACCCCCCTAGACTGAACTTCCAGCACAGGTGGCTCAACGCTCGAAAGGCGCCCCCGTGTCCATCGGCAACTCCCCTGACGGCAACTCCCCCGAGGACGAGCGTCCGTTCGAAATCGATCGCGACGACGCCACGGCGTCGGAGCACATCTCGATCGGCCGAGCCCTGCAGCAGGCGCGTATCGCGGCCGGGCTGACCGTCGACGACATCAGCAATGCCACCCGTGTCCGTGCCCCCATCGTGCAGGCGATCGAACAGGACAACTTCGCCCCCTGCGGCGGCGCGGTGTACGCCAGGGGGCACATTCGCACGCTCGCGCAGGCGGTGCATCTCGACCCGGCACCGCTGCTGGAGCAGTTCGCCGCCGAGCACGGTGAACGTCGCACTCCCACCCCGGCCACCCCGCTCTTCGAGGCGGAGCGCATCCGCCCCGAGCGGCGCGGGCCCAACTGGACCGCTGCCATGGTCGCGGCGATCGTCGCCGTGATCGGCTTCGTCGGTTTCACCGTGGTCAAGGGCTCCGACGGCGGGGACGGCGGCAAGACGCAGGTCGCCGAGGGCTCCAAGCCGTCGACCAGCAAGTCCGCCTCGCCCACGGCCAAGACCAGCAAGCCGGCCGAGCAGAAGCCCGAACCGTCCGACAGTGCCATCGCGGCCGCACCGCGCGACAAGGTGACCGTCCAGGTGAGCGCCACCGACGGTCGCAGCTGGATCTCCGCCAAGGACCACAACGGCCGGACGATGTTCGACGGGCTGCTGGAGAAGGGCGACTCGCAGACCTTCCAGGACAAGGAGAAGATCGACCTGGTCCTCGGCGACGCGGGGGCCATAGAGCTGTACGTCAACGGCAAGAAGATCCAGGACGACTTCGAGCCCGGTCAGGTCGAGCGTCTGACCTATACGCAGGGCGACCCCGTCTCGGGCTGACGGACCCGCTCGGGCACCTGTGAGGTGCCCGAGCGGTACCGAACGGACAGGAACACACGGGGTTGGCCAAGATCGGCCAACCCCGTCGACGTGGGCCGTCAGCGGGACGAAGTAGTCTTGAGCCCATGCCTGAACGCCGTACCGTCGCACTTGTCACCCTTGGCTGCGCCCGTAACGAGGTGGACTCGGAGGAGCTCGCAGGCCGTTTGGAGGCGGACGGCTGGCAGCTCGTGGAGGACGCCGGGGCCGCCGACGTCGCGGTCGTGAACACCTGCGGCTTCGTCGAAGCCGCGAAGAAGGACTCCGTGGACGCCCTGCTGGAGGCCAACGACCTCAAGGGCCATGGGAGAACGCAGGCCGTCGTGGCGGTCGGCTGCATGGCCGAGCGGTACGGCAAGGAACTCGCCGAGGCCCTCCCGGAGGCCGACGGCGTCCTCGGCTTCGACGACTACGCGGACATCTCCGACCGCCTCCAGACCATCCTGAACGGCGGCATCCACGCGTCCCACACCCCCCGCGACCGGCGCAAGCTGCTGCCGATCAGCCCGGCCGAGCGCCAGGATTCCGCCGCGGCGGTCGCGCTGCCCGGTCACGGGCCCGTGGACCTCCCCGAAGGCCTCGCCCCGGCCTCGGGCCCCCGTGCGCCCCTGCGCCGCCGTCTGGACGGCTCCCCGGTCGCCTCGGTGAAGCTCGCCTCCGGCTGCGACCGGCGCTGCTCCTTCTGCGCCATCCCGTCCTTCCGCGGCTCCTTCATCTCACGCCGCCCGAGTGACGTGCTGAACGAAACGCGCTGGCTGGCCGAGCAGGGCGTGAAGGAGATCATGCTGGTCTCCGAGAACAACACCTCCTACGGCAAGGACCTGGGTGACATCCGTCTCCTGGAGTCCCTGCTGCCCGAGCTCGCGGACGTGGACGGCATCGAGCGTGTCCGCGTCAGCTACCTCCAGCCGGCGGAGATGCGGCCCGGCCTCATCGATGTGCTGACCTCGACCCCGAAGGTCGCGCCCTACTTCGACCTGTCCTTCCAGCACTCGGCGCCCGACGTACTGCGCGCCATGCGCCGCTTCGGCGACACCGACCGCTTCCTCGAGCTGCTGCACACCATCAGGAGCAAGGCCCCCGAGGCGGGCGTGCGGTCCAACTTCATCGTGGGCTTCCCCGGTGAGTCCGAGGCCGACTTCGCCGAACTCGAGCGCTTCCTGAGCGGTGCCCGGCTGGACGCCATCGGCGTCTTCGGCTACTCCGACGAGGAGGGCACCGAGGCCGCGACCTACGACAACAAGCTCGACGAGGACGTCGTGGCCGAGCGGCTGGCCCACATCTCCCGGCTGGCCGAGGAACTGGTGTCCCAGCGCGCCGAGGAGCGCGTCGGTGAGACCGTGCACGTGCTTGTCGAGTCCGTGGACGACGAGGACGGCGCCTACGGCCGCGCCGCGCACCAGGCGCCCGAGACGGACGGCCAGGTGCTGTTCACCGGGCGCGAGGGCCTCCGGGTCGGCCGTATGGTCGAGGCGAAGGTGGTCGGTACGGAGGGTGTCGATCTGGTGGCCGAGCCGCTCGCGGGTTCGCTCGGTCCTGAGGAGGCGGGCAGATGACGGGGATCCCGGCATCCGCGGCGGGCGGCTCCTCTGCCGCGCGTGGAGCATCCGGGCCGGGAGGCTCGGGACCGCCCGGCCTGACCGGCGCAAGGGCGGCCAAAGGCGCGTCCGGCCACCAGGCGCCCAGGACCGACGCGGACACCTCCGGCGACCAGGAGGGCGCACGCCAGGCGCGGGGCGGCAAGCTGACGGCCGCGGCGGTCAACCAGGCCAGCGTCTGGAACGTCGCCAATCTGCTGACGATGCTCCGGCTGCTCCTCGTGCCGGGTTTCGTCGCGCTGATGCTGGCGGACGGCGGTTACGACCCGGCCTGGCGCTCGCTCGCCTGGGCGGCCTTCGCGATCGCCATGATCACCGACCTCTTCGACGGGCATCTGGCCCGCACGTACAACCTCGTCACGGACTTCGGGAAGATCGCCGACCCGATCGCCGACAAGGCGATCATGGGTGCGGCGCTGATCTGCCTGTCCGGGCTCGGGGACCTGCCGTGGTGGGTGACGGTGGTGATCCTGGGGCGTGAGCTCGGCATCACACTGCTCCGCTTCCTCGTGATCCGCTACGGAGTCATCCCCGCGAGCCGCGGCGGCAAGCTGAAGACGCTCACGCAGGGAGTGGCCGTCGGCATGTATGTGCTGGCGCTCACAGGGTGGCTCGCCACGCTGCGGTACTGGGTGATGGCCGCCGCGGTCGTCCTGACCGTCGTCACCGGACTCGACTATGTGAGACAGGCCATCGTCCTGCGCAGGCGCGGGATCGCCGAGCGACGGGCGGCGCCCGAGGAGGCCCAGGGGTGAACCACCCGGCCGCCGAGATCGTGCGACTACTGACAGTGAGAGGCGAGACGCTCGCCGTCGCCGAGTCGCTGACCGGTGGCCTGGTGGCCGCGGAGATCACGGCGGTGGCCGGGGCCTCCCGCGCCCTCCGGGGTTCCGTGACCGCCTATGCCACGGATCTGAAGCGGGACGTCCTCGGGGTCGACGCCACCCTTCTGGAGGCACGCGGTGCGGTGGATCCGCAGGTCGCGGCGCAGATGGCGGCCGGTGTGCGCAAGGTGCTCGGTGCCGACTGGGGGATTGCGACGACCGGTGTGGCCGGGCCCGACCCCCAGGACGGGCAGCCGGTCGGCACGGTCTTCGTGGCGGTGCACGGGCCTCTCGAAGAGGTTTCCGACGAACTCGGTGGCGGCAAAGTGGTCTCGCTGCGGTTGAACGGCGACCGTGCGGAAATCCGTATGGAGAGTGTACGGAGCGTGCTCGCACTGCTCCTCAGGGAGCTTGCGGGCGAACAGACTGGGAATGAGCGGGCACAGGATACGGAACAGAACGGGGGGACTTGATGTTTGCAGCCCTGAGTGAACACAACAGCGCTCCCCGCACGGCCGCGGCGCGAGGCGGTACGGTGGGGCGTGAAGGATGCGGTTTCGCGGTCCGAGGAGGGAGCCACCGATGATTCTGCTCCGTCGCCTGCTGGGTGACGTGCTGCGTCGGCAGCGCCAGCGCCAGGGCCGTACTCTGCGCGAAGTCTCCTCGTCCGCCCGAGTTTCGCTCGGCTATCTCTCCGAGGTGGAGCGGGGGCAGAAGGAGGCGTCCTCCGAGCTGCTCTCCGCGATCTGCGACGCGCTGGACGTACGGATGTCCGAGCTCATGCGGGAAGTGAGCGACGAGCTCGCGCTCGCCGAGCTGGCACAGTCGGCAGCGGCACCCGAACCGGTGCCCGCACCGGTACGTCGTCCCATGCTCAACTCGGTGTCCGTCACCGGTGTCCCACCGGAACGGGTCACGATCAAGGCACCTGCCGAGGCAGTGGACGTGGTCGCCGCCTGATACTCACTCGCGTGGGTGGGTGAGGCGGCAACGTGTGAAAGAGCCCTGGTCAGGGCTTCTCCGGGCGACCGGAGAAGCCGGGCCGGGGCTCTCGCGCGTTCGGGCGCCGTCGCCCGGCGCGTTCCTCCGGCGAGGGGCGCGCGTGACGGTTCCGTGCATCGGCCGCCCGTGTGAGGGCCCTGCGCCATCCGGCCCCGTTTGCCGCGCCCGGACGGTGCGGCCATGGTGGAAGGGCGGGGGCTCGGGGTCACACGAACGCATGCGGAGGATGCCGATGTACGTCGTGAAGAGCCCGCTGTCCGACACGGACCTCAAAATCGTCTCGGAGGCGCTGCAGGGAGCCCTGGTCGACCTGGTCGACCTCTCCCTCGTGGCGAAGCAGGTGCACTGGAACGTGATCGGACCGCGCTTCCGCTCCATCCACCTGCAACTCGACGAGGTCGTGGACAGCGCACGCCGGCACTCCGACACGGTCGCGGAACGGTCCTCGGCCCTGGGGGTCCCGCCCGACGGGCGGGCCCCGACGGTCGCCCAGGGAAGTGGCATCGGCTCTGTGCCCCAGGGCTGGGTCAAGGACACGGACGCGGTGGGCACGCTGGTGGCCGCCCTCGGGGCGGTGATCGGAGCCATGCGCGAGCGGGTGGTCGCCACCGCCGAGGCGGACCCGGTGAGCCAGGACATACTCCTGGGGATCACCGCGGACCTCGAGAAGCACCACTGGATGTTCCAGGCGGAGAACGGGTGAACGCGGGGCACCGTGGTGCTCCGCACACCGGTGGGGCCGGTGGTGGGGGAGAGCGTGCGCGGGGTGCGCCCCGTGCGGAAGACGCCGGGGGCATGCGCTGGTGCCGGTGCGCCTGTGTGCCGCTGGTGCGCCCTCCTCAGCCGAGACAGGCCGGTCTAAGGTCTGGTTCCTCGGGTTGGAGGTGACGGCCATGGCGAGGCCCACGGCGCGCTGGGGGGCTGCGCTGGCGTTGGGCGCGCTGTGGTGGTGGGGAGTGCTCCGACTCGTGCTGGCACCCGATGCGGGGGTGCTGGAGGGGGCGGTCGCGACCGGGGGATGGGGACTGAGCCTGCTGCCGGTGCACTGTGTGCCGAAGTCCCGGGCCGAGGGGGCGGCCGGGTCGGACCAGTGGGCACGGTCCTGGCGTCGGTGGCGTACCGCACGGGGGCGCGGGAGGGGTGCGCAGTCCCGCTGAGAGGGTGGGGCGCGGACGGGACCGGTGGGATCGTGCCCGGGGGTGTTCAGGGGACCCCCGGAGGGGTCGGCTGCCGACCCGGCCGCGCCGCACCGCCCACGCGGGGGTCACCAGGGCATCGCGACGCCGCCGTTCGGTCTTAGGATCTGGCCCGTGGTGAACGATGCGGCGTCGGAGGCCAGATACAGGACCGCGTGGGCGACGTCCTCCGGTTCCCCGACCCGGCCGAGGGGCGACAGGCGCGTCATGAACGCCTCCGTCTGCGCCCGTCCGTCCCTGTGACGGGCGGTCATCGGCGTACGGATCCACCCGGGCGCCACCGCGTTGACCCGGATGCCGTGCCGCCCGACCTCGGCCGCGAGCGTCTTGGTCATCTGCACCACGGCGGCCTTCGCCACGCCGTAGCAGAGCAGCCCGGGACCGCCGGTGTCGACGGCGCTCGATGCCATCGTGACGATGCTGCCGCGGGTGCCGTCCGCGATCATGCGGAGTGCGGCCTCCTGGCAGGCGTGCAGCACTCCCTTGAAGTTGACGGCCAGGACCCGGTCGAGGTCCTCGTCCCGCGTCTCCAGCACGGGACTGCTGTGCATGATGCCGGCGACGGCCGCCATGGTGTCGAGGCGCTCGCAGGATGCGACCGCGCGCCTCAGGTGCGCACGGTCGGTCACGTCGAGGTGGTGGGTGTGCGCCGCGCCCCCTCGGTCCTTGATCAGGGTCGCGGTCTCGTGCAGGCCCGGTGCGTCCCGGTCCGCACAGTGCACGGTGGCGCCCGCCTCCGCCAGCAGCACGGCCGAGGCGCGGCCGATGCCGCCGGCGGCGCCGGTGACGAATGCGGTGCGTTCGCTGAGGTCGTACGCCGTGACGGGCATGACAGCGACGGTACGAGCATTTCTGACGGGTCGTCAATTAGTTGTGTGGGGCGGGGTGCTGTGACGGCCGGCAGGTCCGTGCGACAGGGACGGAGCCGGGCCGCGCTGGCAGACCGGACACCAGTAGGTGGGACGGTCGCGGGAGCCGTCGCCCTGGTCGGCCACCCGGACCGGAGTGCCGCAGCGGGCGCAGGGGCGGGGGGCGCGGCCGTACACGAAGAGGTTCTGCTCGCGCCGCCCCGTGGTGTTGCGTGCGGGGCGGTCGCGGTTGGCCTCCAGAAGCCGCTTGGCGAGATCGGGGAGGCGGGACGCGTACTCGGCCGGGAGATCACCGACGGCGAGCCACGGGGTCACCCGGAGCAGGAAGCACAGCTCGCTCTTGTAGACATTGCCGATCCCGGCCAGGTTGCGCTGGTCGAGCAGGGCCTCACCGAGCGGGCGAGCGGGGTCGCCCAGCAGGTTCTCCAGCGCCCTCTCGGGGTCCCAGTCGGGGCCGAGGAGATCGGGACCCAGATGGCCCACCGCGCGGTGCTCGTCCGCGGTGCGCAGCAGTTCGAGGACGGGCAGCCGGTAGCCGACGGCCGTGCGGTCGCCGGTGCCGAGGATCGCCCGGATCTGATGGGCGGGGCCGCCGCTCCAGCGCTGCCCGGGTGCGTACACCTTCCACGTGCCGTCCATCCTCAGATGCGAGTGCAGTGTGAGGCCGCCCTCGACCCGGGTCAGGAGGTGCTTGCCGCGTGCGGTGACGTCCAGGACGGTACGGCCGGTCAGGTCGGCGGTGGCGTATCTGGGCACGCGGAGGTCGGAACGGGTCAGCACCTTTCCCGCGAGCGCACCGTGCAGACGCTTCGCGGCTTGGTGGACGGTGTCGCCTTCGGGCATGGGTCAAGGGTGACACGCCGGGGACATGGGGCGGAGGGTGCCCGGGCGGTCCCCCGTCGCTCTGCCGCGGCCTCCGCGCCGACGCCTCACGCCCGGATCCGCAGTCCTCTCGGCGTCGCGATGAAGCCGACTCCCTCCAGCACCACACCGAACGGGGACGAAAGGGCGGCGGCACCGTTGACGCGTTCCACCGTGACCGTGCCGAGCGAGCCCGCCTTCGCTGCCGCGCCCAGGGCCTCGGCGGCGGCGCGCACGCGGGGGTCCTCCGTCGCCTTGGCCTCCGGCTCGGACGGCCACACCAGGAGGGTCTTGCCGCCCCGCTCCATGTACAGCGCCAGCTCACCGTCGACGAGCACCACCAGGGAACCCGCCTTGCGCCCCGGCTTGTGTCCCGCGCCGTCCGGTGGCTCCGGCCACGACAGTGCCGCTCCGTAGGCGTTCGCCGGGTCGGCGGCCGCCAGGACCACGGTCCGGGCCCGGGCCGTGGGGCGGCCGCGCTGCGGCGGAAGACCCGGCCCGTAGGGCGCGTAGGGAGCGTGAGGGCCGGGGCCCGCGGCCGAGGGCCCGGAGCCCGAGCGGGGGCCGCCGAAGCCCGGGGCGGACAACGGGTCCCGGCCGATCGCGTCCGGGTCGAAGACATCGCCGAACGGGTCGTCCAGGCCGTCCGTGCCGGGGCCGTCGGGATCCGGAGCACCGGCGGGATCGAAGCCGTACGGATGCGCGGTCGTCCCGGGGAAGCCGTCGGCGAAGCCGTCCACGGCGGGGGACGCCCCGGGAGCGCCGGGCAACGGCTCACCCCGCTCGCGTGCGTTCGCCACGGCGCGCAGCCGGTCCACCGCGCCGTCCATCGCGAACTGCGCCGCACCGAGCCCCTCGACCACATAACCGCGCCGGGCCTGACCGCTCTCCTCGAAGGCGGACAGGACGCGGTACACGGCCGAGAAGCCGCCCTCCACGCCCTCCGCCGCCACCGCGCCGCGGGTCACCACGCCGTGCCGGTCCAGCAACGTCCGGGCCAGGGCGTGGGCACGGACGGTGGCGTCCGCCTCGCGGGCGGGCAGTAGCGACCAGCGGCCCGCCACGGTCGGAGGGCCGGTGCGGGACTGGGGTCGGGCGGCGGCCGTCAGCGAGCCGTACCGTCCGCGTGGCACCGTGCGCTTGGCGCGGTGGGCCGTGGAGCCCGCGGTGCGGCCCGAGCCGAGCAACGAGCGCATCGGCGCGAGCGTGTCGTTCGTGAGCCGTCCCGACCAGGCCAGGTCCCAGATCACGTCGGCCAGTTGAGGATCCGTGGCGTCCGGGTGCGTCGTGGCGCGGACCTGGTCGGCGATCTGACGGAAGAACAGGCCGTAACCGCCGGAGAGGGCATCGAGGACCGACTGGTGGAGCGCCGTCAGCTCCAGAGGGTGCGGGGGCGGCAGCAGCAGGGGCGCGGCATCCGCCAGATACAGCGAGACCCAGCCGTCCTTGCCGGGCAGTGCGCCCGCGCCTGCCCACACCACCTCGCCGGCGGCCGTGAGCTCGTCCAGCATCGCGGGCGTGTAGTTCGCGACCCGGGACGGCAGGACGATCTTCTCCAGGGCGGACGCGGGAACGGATGCGCCCTGCACCTGTTCGATCGCGCGCACCAGTCCGTCGACGCCGCGCAGCCCGTGTCCGCTGCCCATGTGCTGCCACTGCGGCAGGAACTGCGCGAGCGCGGCCGGGGACACGGGCTCCAACTCGTGCCGCAACGCAGCCAGGGAGCGGCGCCGCAGTCTGCGCAGCACCGTCGCGTCGCACCACTCCTGGCCGATCCCCGCCGGGTGGAACTCTCCCTGGACGATCCGCCCGGACGCCGCCAGCCGCTGCAGTGCGCCCTCGGTCACGGCCACCCCGAGGCCGAACCGCGTGGCAGCCGTGGCCGAGGTGAAGGGCCCGTGGGTGCGGGCATAGCGCGCGAGGAGGTCACCGAGGGGATCCTTGACCGGCTCCGTGAAGGCTTCCGGGACTCCCACCGGCAGCGCCGTGCCCAGAGCGTCGCGCAACCTGCCCGCGTCCTCGACGGCCGCCCAGTGATCGGCGCCGGCGATCCGGACCCTGATGGCACGGCGGGCGGCGGCCAGATCCTCGGCCCAGTGCGCGTCGGCGCCGCGCTCCACCAGCTCCGCCCCGGTGAGCGGGCCCAGCAGCCGCAGCACGTCCGCCACCGACTCGACGTCCTTGACGCGCCGGTCCTCGGTGAGCCACTGCAGCTCGCGCTCCAGCTCGGTCAGCACCTCCGCGTCGAGCAGCTCGCGCAGCTCCGCCTGGCCCAGCAGCTCGGCCAGCAGCCGGGAGTCCAGCGACAGCGCGGCGGCCCGGCGCTCGGCGAGCGGGGAGTCCCCCTCGTAGAGGAACTGTGCGACGTATCCGAACAGCAGTGAGCGGGCGAACGGGGACGGTTCGGGGGTGGTGACCTCGACGAGCCGCACCTTGCGGGACTCGATGTCGCCCATCAGCTCGACCAGCCCCGGCACGTCGAAGACGTCCTGGAGGCATTCGCGGACCGCTTCCAGGACGATCGGGAACGAACCGAACTCGCTCGCCACCTGAAGCAGTTGGGCCGCGCGCTGGCGCTGCTGCCACAGCGGCGTGCGCCGGCCCGGGTTGCGGCGGGGCAGCAGCAGCGCGCGGGCCGCGCACTCCCGGAACCGGGAGGCGAACAGCGCCGAGCCGCCCACCTGGTCGGTGACGACCTGGTCGACCTCGCCCTTGTCGAAGGCCACGTCCGCCGCCCCGACGGGGGCCTGCTCGGCGTCGTACTCCGTGCCGGCCTTCATCGGCTGCTGGTCGAGCAGGTCCAGGCCCATCAGATCGGCGTCCGGCAGACGCAGCACGATGCCGTCGTCGGCGTGCATGACCTGGGCGTCCATGCCGTAGCGCTCGGAGAGCCGGGCACCCAGCGCGAGCGCCCAGGGCGCGTGGACCTGGGCGCCGAACGGCGAGTGCACCACGACCCGCCAGTCGCCCAGCTCGTCACGGAACCGCTCGACGACGATCGTGCGGTCGTCCGGGATGTGGCCGCAGGCCTCGCGCTGCTCGTCCAGGTAGCCCAGCACATTGTCCGCGGCCCAGGCGTCGAGGCCCGCGGACACCAGCCGCAGCCGCGCGTCCTCCTTCGGCAGCGAGCCCACCTCGCGCAGAAACGCGCCCACCGCTCGGCCCAGCTCCAGCGGCCGGCCGAGCTGGTCGCCCTTCCAGAACGGCAGCCGGCCGGGGACACCGGGAGCGGGGGAGACGAGGACCCGGTCGCGGGTGATGTCCTCGATCCGCCAGGAGCTGGTGCCCAGCGTGAACACGTCCCCGACCCGGGACTCGTACACCATCTCCTCGTCCAGCTCGCCGACCCGTCCGCCGCCCTTCTTCGGGTCGGCCCCGGCCAGGAAGACCCCGAAGAGGCCGCGGTCCGGGATCGTGCCGCCCGAGGTGACGGCGAGGCGCTGGGCGCCGGGGCGGCCGGTGATCGTGCCGGCGACCCGGTCCCACACCACCCGCGGCCGCAGCTCCGCGAAGGCGTCGGAGGGATAGCGGCCCGCGAGCATGTCCAGCACCGCCGTGAACGCCGACTCGGGCAGCGAGGCGAAGGGGGCCGCCCGCCGGACCGTCGCAAGGAGGTCGTCGAACTGCCAGGTGTCGAGGGAGGTCATGGCGACGAGCTGCTGCGCGAGCACGTCCAGCGGGTTCGCCGGGACCCTCAGCGACTCGATGGAGCCGGACCGCATCCGCTCGGTCACCACGGCGGCCTGGACGAGGTCGCCGCGGTACTTGGGGAAGACCACGCCGGTGGACACGGCGCCGACCTGGTGTCCCGCGCGGCCCACGCGCTGCAGACCGGAGGCCACCGACGGCGGTGACTCGACCTGGACGACCAGATCCACCGCACCCATGTCGATGCCCAGCTCGAGGCTGGAGGTGGCGACGACGGCGGGCAGCCGGCCCGCCTTCAGGTCCTCCTCGACGAGGGCCCGCTGCTCCTTGGAGACCGAGCCGTGGTGGGCGCGCGCGAGCACCGGGGGCGCGCCCTGGGCCGCACCCGAGCCGCCCATCAGCTGCGCGGGCGCGTGGTGCTCCTCCAGCGTCTCCCCGGTCGCCCTCTCGTACGCGATCTCGTTGAGCCTGTTGCACAGCCGCTCGGCGAGACGGCGGGAGTTGGCGAACACGATCGTGGAGCGATGGGCCTGGACGAGGTCCGCGATCCGTTCCTCGACGTGCGGCCAGATGGAGGGGCGCTCCTTGCCCTCGCCGCCGTCGCTGACGGGGGAGCCGCCCAGCTCGCCCAGGTCCTCGACGGGAACGACGACCGACAGGTCGAACTCCTTGCCGGACGCGGGCTGGACGATCTCCACTCTGCGGCGGGGGGAGAGGAAACGGGCCACCTCGTCCACCGGGCGCACGGTGGCGGACAGGCCGATGCGGCGGGCGGGCCGGGGCAGCAGCTCGTCGAGCCGCTCCAGCGAGAGCGCCAGATGCGCACCGCGCTTGGTGCCCGCCACGGCGTGCACCTCGTCCAGAATCACCGTCTCCACGCCGGTCAGCGCGTCGCGTGCGGCGGACGTCAGCATCAGGAAGAGCGACTCGGGGGTGGTGATCAGGATGTCCGGCGGGCGTGTGGCCAGCGCCCGGCGGTCGGCGGCCGGGGTGTCGCCCGAGCGGATCCCCACCTTCACCTCCGGCTCGGGCAGGCCGAGCCGCACCGACTCCTGGCGGATCCCCGTGAGCGGACTGCGCAGATTCCGCTCCACGTCGACCGCGAGGGCCTTCAGCGGGGACACGTACAGCACGCGGCAGCGCTTCCTGGGGTCGGCGGGCGGCGGCGTGGACGCCAGCTGGTCGAGCGCGGCGAGGAACGCGGCCAGCGTCTTGCCGGAGCCGGTCGGGGCGACCACCAGCACGTCCGAACCCTCGCCGATGGCGCGCCACGCCCCGGCCTGGGCCGCGGTGGGCGCGGAGAACGCCCCCGTGAACCAGGCGCGGGTCGCGGGGGAGAAGCCGTCGAGGGCCGGATGCGCGGGACTGGGCATGCGTCCATCCTGCACCCGTCCGCTGACAACTACTCCGACCTGCGCAAACGTCGGGCTGGAGGAGTGCGTTCCGGTCCGGTCCGCAGCGGGCGTGCCGCAGAATGGGGCCATGGCGGGTTCCGGAGAGAGGGCGCGGCACTGGCAGTACGACGAGCTGCCCGGTGTCGACCTGCTGCGAGCCCGCTACATCCGCAAGAGCTTCGTACGGCACACCCACGAGCACTTCGTGATCGCGGCCATCGCCGACGGAGTCGAGGTCTTCCACCACGGCGGCTCCGACCAGTACGCGGGCCCGGGTGCCCTCGCACTCGTCAACCCCGACACCGCGCACACGGGCCGGGCCGGCGGCCCCGAGGGCTGGCGGTACGGGGCCGTCTACCCCTTGCCGGGGCTGGTGGCGGAGATCGCCGCAGAGACCACGGTCATCCGCGGAACCCCCGGTTTCGCCAGTCCTGTGCTCGAGGACCCCTACGCGGTCGGTCTGGTCCACGAGGTGCTCAGGGCCGCCGACGAGGGCAACGCGCTCGCCGCCGACACACTGCTGCGGGTCGCCGTGACCCGGCTGCTGCGCCTCAACGGCGGGTCGATGCCGCAGCGGACCCCGCGCGGTGCGGGTGCCCGGGCGGCGGCACGCGCGCGTGCGGTGCTCGAGGAGCGGATGACCGAGCCCCCGACCCTGGAGCGGCTGGCGGCCGACCTCGGCACCAGCCCCTTCGCGCTGTTGCGCGCCTTCCGCGACACCTACGGCATGCCGCCGCACACCTGGCTGACCGACGCCCGGGTCCGCCGGGCCCGCCGCCTTCTGGACTCCGGCGTCGCCCCCGCCGCAGCGGCCGTCGCCGTCGGATTCACCGACCAGCCGCACCTCAACCGCCACTTCACCCGGATCGTGGGGGTGCCGCCAGGGTCGTACCAGCGCGAGCGCAGGCGCGACGGCCAACGGCCCCCGGGGCGCAAGAACGTACAAGACGTCCTGCTCGGACCGGCCGTACCGTCCGCGGTGTGGCAGAACAAACCGCACGCGCGGACATACACAGCCAAGAAGGTGGAAAACCGGACGCCGCCGTCGTCCGTGACGCCCTCGGAGTCGGGGTCGCCGTAGGACTGTCCGGCTTCGCCTTCGGAGTGACCTCGGCCGGCAGCGGCCTCTCGCTGCTGCAGACCTGTGCGCTCAGCCTCCTGGTGTTCACCGGCGCCTCGCAGTTCGCCCTGGTGGGTGCCCTCGCGGCCGGCGGCAACCCGTTCACGGCGGCCGCGGGCGCCTTCTTCCTGGGGGTGCGGAACGCGTTCTACGGGCTGCGTCTGTCGCAGTTGCTGGCCCTGCCGCGCGCCGTGCGCCCGCTGGCCGCCCAATGGGTCATCGACGAGACCACCGCCGTGGCCCTCGCCCAGCCGACGCGGCGGAGCGTGCGGATCGGTTTCACCGTCACCGGGCTCACCCTCTACGTGCTCTGGAACCTGACCACGCTCCTGGGGGCCGTCGGCGCACGTGCCATCGGGGACACCGACGCATGGGGTCTGGACGCCGCCGGGCCCGCCGTGTTCCTGGCGCTGCTCGCGCCGATGCTGAAGACCACCACCGAGCGTGCCGTGGCCGGTGCCGCCGTGGTCCTGGGGCTCGGTCTGCTGCCGGTGCTGCCCGCCGGTGTGCCGGTCCTGGTGGCGGCGCTGGCGACCCCGGCCGTCCTCTGGGCGGAGGGGCGCCGCCGCGGGGCGGGACCCGCGACCCGGGCCGCCGACGACACACCGCACGGACAGGGGGAGGACCGTTGAACGTCTGGATCGCGATCGGTGTCACCGCGGTCGGCTGCTACGCCGTCAAGCTCACCGGCCTTCTCGTGCCGGCGGGCTTCCTGGAGAAGCCGCTCGTGCGGCGGCTGGCGGCGCTGCTGCCCGTGGCCCTGCTGGCCGCCCTCACGGCCCAGCAGACCTTCGCCGACGGCCGTTCCCTGGTGCTGGACGCCCGGGCCGCGGGGCTTGCAGCCGCCGCCGTGGCCCTGCTGCTGCGCGCCCCCTTCCTGCTCGTCGTCGCCGCGGCCGTCGTGGTGACGGCGGGAGTGCGGGCGATGGCGGGCTGAACGGGCGGCCGGGGCGGCACGCACCTGGAGTACGGGACCTCAAGGGGGCGCGCGTGCCAAGGCCGCGCGCCGTCAGTCGATGGGCCGCCCGTACGCCCGCAGGGTGCGCAGGGCCTCGACGGTCACCATGGGGCGGCACTCCAGAGCGGTACCCGGGGCCCAGGCGCGCCACCGGATCGGCCAGCCGCCGTCCGCCTGCTGCTCGGCGGCGAGGAGGTCGAGCGCGCGGGCCATCTCCTCGTCGGTGAACCAGGCCCGCGCCAGGGAGTCGGGGGTGCGCGCGAAGTCGTGGGGGAAGTGGTGCTCGCCCGGCGCGTACCCGGACGCGACCGGGTAGGCGTCGAGGCGGGCCGGGTCCAGCACCGCGAGCCGCTGCGCCCGCACCAGGCGGCCCAGCCGGTCGGCCGCCGCCTGCGCGCGCAGGCGGTCGGGCGCCGAGTCCAGGAAGGCCACGGCCGCCTCGATCTCGTAGGGATGGGACTTCTCCAGGGACTCGACCGCCTGCCAGCAGAAGTCGGTGGCCCGGAACAGCCACGCATGCCACACCTCGTTGCGGTGCAGCAGGCCCACCACGGGAGCGGTGGCCAGGAGGTCGCTCGCCGGATCGTCGACGATCGGCAGGAAGGGCGCCGCCGGATAGCCCCGTTGGCCGGGGTGGATCGCCGGCAGGGCGCCGTCCGGGGTCGCCACCGTGGTCAGATAGCGGCACACCCGCTCCGCACGCTGCCCGCCGCAGCGCCCGATCGAGTCGAGGACGCGCAGCGCGTGCGCGGTGTGCAGGGGCTGGCTGACCGGTCCGCGCAGATCGGGTTCGAGGCCGTGACCGTAGCCCTCGTCCTCGTTGCGGTAGGCGGTCAGCGCGGTCTCCACCGGGTCGGCGCCGCCGCCCAGGAAGTGGTACTCGAAGCGCCGCTGCTCCAGTACGCGAGCGGTGAGCCAGACGAAGTGCTCGGCGCGGGACAGCGGTGAGCGCGCCGAGGGCGTCGTGGGGAGTGGGGATGCTCCGGTTACGGCCATGGCTCAGACCGTAGGGCGCAAAGCGGCCCCGGCAGGCGGTCACCGGCCGGGCCCACTCTCAGGGGCTGGATACTGAGTGCATGCGGTTGACGGTCTTCTGGCAGCGGATGGCGGATCACTTCGGTGAGACGTACGCCGACACCTTCGCGCGCGATCACGTCATGTCGGAGCTCGGGGGGCGCACGGTGCATCAGGCACTGGACGCCGGGTGGGAGGCCAGGGACGTGTGGCGCGCGGTGTGCGCGGCTGCGGAAATTCCCCACGAGAAGCGCTGAAAGGGCACGACGATCCGTAGCGATTCCCCGTTCGACGGCGGAGTGGGCGAGACTTGCCCCGTGCCACCCACAGACGAGACCGCGCAGGTCCCTCAGCAGGATTCACCGCTCGGCACGACTCCGCCCCGCCCCCCGGCGGGGGACGGAGCCGCGCCGAGCGGCCGCATGCCGCGCTGGCTGCCGCGCGCCATGGTGCTGGCGCTCGCCCTCATCGCCGCGTTCCAGCTCGGCAGCTGGGCGTTCCACCAGGTCACCGGCCTGCTGATCAACATTCTGATCGCCTTCTTCCTGGCGCTCGCCATAGAGCCCGCGGTGAGCTGGATGGCCGCGCACGGCATGCGCCGGGGGCTGGCCACCTTCCTCGTTTTCCTCGCGCTGGCGATCGCGGTGGCCGGGTTCGTCACCCTGCTCGGTTCGATTCTCGCGGGCCAGATCATCAAGATGGTCGAGGGCTTCCCGGGCTACCTCGACTCGGTCATCAACTGGATCAACTCCACCTTCCACAGCGACCTCCGACGTGTGGACGTGCAGGACAGCCTGGTCCACTCCGACTGGCTCAGGAAGTACGTCCAGAACAGCGCAACCGGTGTCCTGGACGTCTCCGCGCAGGTGCTGGGCGGTCTCTTCCAGCTGCTGACGATCACACTGTTCTCGTTCTACTTCGCCGCCGACGGACCGCGGCTGCGGCGCGCCCTGTGCTCCGTGCTGCCGCCCGCCCGGCAGGCCGAGGTGCTGCGTGCGTGGGAGATCGCCGTCGACAAGACGGGCGGCTACCTCTACTCACGCGGCCTGATGGCGCTGATCTCGGGAATCGCGCACTACGTCCTACTGGAGGCGCTGGGGATCCCGTACGCGCCCGTGCTCGCCGTCTGGGTCGGCCTGGTCTCGCAGTTCATCCCCACCATCGGCACGTATCTCGCCGGGGCCCTGCCGATGCTGATCGCCTTCACCGTGGATCCCTGGTACGCGCTGTGGGTGCTGATCTTCGTGGTGGTCTACCAGCAGTTCGAGAACTACATGCTGCAGCCCAAGCTGACCGCCAGGTCCGTGGACATCCATCCCGCGGTCGCCTTCGGGTCGGTCATCGCGGGCACCGCCCTCCTCGGTGCCGTCGGCGCCCTGATCTCCATCCCCGCGGTCGCCACGCTGCAGGCGTTCCTCGGTGCGTACGTGAAGCGGTACACCGTCACGGACGATCCCCGGGTCCAGGGACACCGGACGCCACGGGCCTCGACCGGTCTCACCGCGCGGGTGAGGCAGCTGCTGCGCGGCTGACGGCGCGAGGTCGTCGCCCGGCGGGGATCACCAGGTGAGCCCCGCCCGGACCCCCGCCACGAGCACGGCGGCTGTATAGGCACCGACCGCCGCGTACAGGAACCGCTGCCTGGTGACCTCGCTCCAGGAGGTGCGCGAGAGCAGCAGCACCAGGGCGGGCAGCACCAGCACGGCGTGCAGACTCACCCCGTGCAGCGGCTTGAGCGGCGCCGTGGAGTCGTATGCCGCCTGCTGATGTCCGGTGCGGGACAGCGCCACGCCGCGCGCGATCATCGCTGCGCCGGAGAGCAGTGCGACCATCAGGATCGCGAACCCGGAGCGCAGTGCGAGCGCCATGCCCGGGGGGCCGCCGGGACGGCGCAGGAACGCCGCGGCGGCGAACGCCGAGAGGACGACGACCAGGACGCCGCCGCCGACCGCGAGCGTCATCGCGACCGCGGTGTCGAAGGGTGTCCCGGTGTTGAGGTGGGACGGCACGCGGCGCCACGCCTGGAGGGTGATCCCGGCGACCTCCACGACGCAGTCGGCGGCGAACACCAGCAGCAGGGCGGCGCGCCGCCGCGCGCCGATGCGCAGGTACGACGTCACCCAGGTGACCGCGATCAGCGTCAGACCGAAGGACAGTCCGAACGTGACGGGCTTGCGCCAGGAGACGGGTCCGTACCAGGGGCCGCCGTCGACGAGGAACACCACCAGATGCACCGGGCCGGACAGGCACAGGAGGACGCCGGTCGCGACGCACAGACGCTCGGCCCGGCTCGTGCCGGACACCCCGTACGGCATGAGCGAGCGCCACTCCGGTGCGAGGGATGCCGCCATCAGACCCGGGCCCCCTTCGCGAGGAGTGCCGCGCCCCCGGCGAGGGCGGGGCCGGGGCGGGCGATGCGCTCCGCGACGGTGGAGACGACGGGCAGGCCGGCTTCCGAGGGGAGACGGCCGCCGGTGTCCCGGGCCCCGGCCGCGCCCACCTCGACGCGCGGACCGGCGGTGGGGGCGGGTCCGGCCGTCGGACGGCTCGCGACCCGGGCGGGCGGGCCGGCCGCCACGAGCGGGATGGCAAGGCCGGCGGGCACGATCGGACGGCCGGTGCCGCCGGCGCCCCGGCCCCGAGCCGACGCGGCGGGCGGGGGCGGGGCGGTCGGTGCCGCGGTCGCGGCGGCGGGACGGGCGCTCCCGCGGCCGTGCGGGGGAATCCTGTCGTTCTCCATGCGCCAAGCCTGGCGAGGGCGGCCCGGCCGGTCGTCCGCCGGCCGGAGGCACCCGCCGTACGCCGTGGGGAGTACCGCGGAACCCGGGTCGCCGTCGGACCCCGAACGTAGTCTCGGTGGTGCCGGGTTGTGCGCTTGACACGAAATTCGAACATCCATTCTTATGGAGGCTCCGGCGGGGTTCTCGACGGGGATTCCGGCATGGATTCACGGAGAAGTGCCCGAGTTATCCACAGGCCGGACGGGCGTCGGGGCGCATTGTCAGTGGCAGGCGTTAGCGTCTTTGACGTGAAGCGATCGACTCAAGCAAACCGGGTGGAACCCATGGCAGGAACCGACCGCGAGAAGGCTCTCGAGGCCGCGCTCGCACAGATTGAACGGCAATTCGGCAAGGGCGCGGTCATGCGCATGGGCGAGCGGTCGAGGGAGCCCATCGAGGTCATCCCGACCGGGTCGACCGCACTCGACGTGGCCCTCGGTGTCGGTGGGCTGCCGCGTGGCCGTGTGGTGGAGATCTACGGACCGGAGTCCTCCGGTAAGACGACCCTGACCCTGCACGCGGTGGCGAACGCTCAGAAGGCCGGCGGACAGGTCGCCTTCGTGGACGCCGAGCACGCCCTCGACCCCGAGTACGCGCGCAAGCTGGGCGTCGACATCGACAACCTGATCCTCTCCCAGCCGGACAACGGCGAACAGGCGCTGGAGATCGTGGACATGCTCGTCCGCTCCGGTGCGCTCGACCTCATCGTCATCGACTCCGTCGCCGCGCTCGTCCCGCGGGCGGAGATCGAGGGCGAGATGGGCGACAGCCACGTGGGTCTGCAGGCCCGTCTGATGAGCCAGGCCCTGCGGAAGATCACCAGCGCGCTCAACCAGTCCAAGACCACGGCGATCTTCATCAACCAGCTGCGCGAGAAGATCGGCGTGATGTTCGGCTCCCCCGAGACCACGACGGGTGGCCGCGCGCTGAAGTTCTACGCCTCGGTGCGTATCGACATCCGCCGCATCGAGACCCTGAAGGACGGCACGGAGGCGGTCGGCAACCGCACGCGCTGCAAGGTCGTGAAGAACAAGGTCGCCCCGCCCTTCAAGCAGGCCGAGTTCGACATCCTCTACGGGCAGGGCATCAGCCGCGAGGGCGGCCTGATCGACATGGGCGTCGAGCACGGCTTCGTCCGCAAGGCCGGCGCCTGGTACACGTACGAGGGCGACCAGCTCGGCCAGGGCAAGGAGAACGCGCGCAACTTCCTGCGCGACAACCCCGACCTGGCCAACGAGATCGAGAAGAAGATCAAGGAGAAGCTGGGCGTCGGCGTCCGTCCCGAGGAGCCCTCCGCCGAGCCGGCCGTGGACGCGGCGGGTGCCGCACCCGCGGGCGAGGACGCCGCCAAGTCGGTGCCCGCCCCGGCGGCCAAGGGTGCCAAGGCCAAGGCCCCGGCGGCCAAGAGCTAGCCCATGACACGACGAACCGACTGGGCCGAGTACGCACACCCCGTCGCCCCGCAGGGCAGGGGGAACCGGGGCGACGGGGGGTCGGCCGGGGGCGGTGACGCGGGGCCGGACGGTGTGCGCGGCGAGGCGGACGCCCATGACGAGGGCGCTCCGTACGGGGGCGGGCGGGCACGCGGGCGACGAGGGCGAGGGCGGCGGCGCGGATTCGGGGATCCGGCCGAGGGCCCACAGGACGGAGGTTCCTTCCACTCGTCGAGGGCCGAGGAGGGGGAGCCCCCGGGGGACCCGGTCGAGCGGGCGCGGGCGATCTGTCTGCGCCTGCTCACCGGGACCCCACGCACGCGGAAGCAACTCGCGGACGCCCTGCGCAAGCGGGAGATCCCCGAGGACGTGGCGGACCAAGTGCTGTCACGGTTCGTGGAAGTGGGCCTGATCGACGACGGCGCCTTCGCGGACGCCTGGGTGGAGTCCCGGCACCACGGACGGGGACTGGCCCGCCGGGCGCTCGCGCAGGAGCTGCGCACGAAGGGCGTGGACACCTCGCTCATCGACGAAGCGGTGGGGCAGCTCGACTCCGAACAGGAGGAGGCCACCGCGCGTGAACTCGTCGCGCGCAAGCTGCGCGCGACACGGGGCTTGGACCGCGACAAGCGCCTGCGCCGCCTTGCGGGCATGCTCGCCCGCAAGGGCTACTCCGAGGGTATGGCTCTGCGGGTGGTCCGCCAGGCACTGGAGGCCGAGGGGGAGGAGACAGACGGCCTGGAGGACGAGGGGCACTGAACCCCGCCGCTCGGCGCCCCGGTTCCCGGCTGCCCGAAGCACAGTGGCGACGGGCATCGGACACGGCTCGGTAGTGCCCGCGGAGAACTCGGCGGCCGGTCCGCCCCGGATACGTGGCTACGTCGTGACCGGCAGGCCGGCGTCCCTCCAGGCCTGGAAGCCGCCCACCAGGTCCGTGGCACGCCGCAGGCCGAGTTGGCGCAGGGACACGGCGGCCAGGCTGGAGGCGTAGCCCTCGTTGCAGATGACGACGACGCGCAGGTCGTGGCTCGTCGCCTCGGGGGCGCGGTGGCTGCCCTGGGGGTCGAGGCGCCATTCCAGTTCGTTGCGTTCGACGACGAGAGCGCTGGGGATCAGCCCGTCCCGGTCGCGCAGCGCCGCGTACCGGATGTCCACGAGCAGGGCTTCACCGGCCTGCGCGGCCTCGAAGGCGTCCGCCGCCTCCACCCTGTCGAGGTCCACGCGGACCCGTTCCAGGAGTTCGTCGATGCCCAGGGGCCGTTCGGATGCCGAGCTCAACTCCAGTCCTCCGGTCGCTCGACCTGCTCCAGCCGCAGCACCTGGCCGGTACGGCTGTAGCGGCGGATTTGCGGCAGGGGCGGGTAGTAGGCGTGCACCGAGACCGCGTGCCGGTCGGTGGACTCGTTGAGCACCTCGTGCACATGGTGCTGACCGAAGGAACGTCCGGTGCCGGCGGGCAGCCGCCGCTCCCGGTCGACCCCCTCGGTCAGTTCCAGGGTCTTCCAGCCGTCGGAGGGCAGCCGGGCCGCGAGTGAGTTCTCCTTGAGTTCGCCCGACGCGGTGACGAAGGCGCCGCACGAGTCGGCGTGGTCGTGCCAGCCGGTACCGGTGCCGGGCGGCCAGCCGATCAGCCAGGCCTCGCTGCCGCCGGGACCCTCCAGGCGCAGCCAGGTACGCCCTTCGGGGTCCAGCGGGAGGGAGTCGATCAGCTCCGCGTCGGCGGCCGTTCGGCGTACGAAGGCGAGCAGATCGGCCTGGGTGGGTGCCTGCGGCGGGGCGGAAACGGAAGCAGTGGGGGATGCAGACAACGGGTACCGTCCTGAGAGTTCGCGCGAGGCGCGCATCCGTCAGAGCACGGCGCGCGCAGGTGAAAGAAGCGAGATCAGCAGGACGGGCGACACACGCAGCCCGCATAGCGGACAAGGTCCATATGGACCCTCCGCCACAGGTGCACACAGGTGTCGCTCACGATCCGGAGTACACCATGGCGGTGCGGTGCGGTCAACCGACAGTCACCATGTGGACGCCATGGCCATCAGGTGTTCGACGCGGCGGGTCCTGCGCCTGACCCCATGTCATCGCAGGCCCCGCCGCCGCACCGTTACCCCGCGCTCGCGGCCGCCTTCGCCGCTGCCCGACCGCCCAGCGTCGCCTCCGCCGCCTGGTACAGATCCGCCGGGCGCACTCCGCCCAGTGCCGTGACCAGATGGCCGTCCGGGCGGATCAGGAGGACCGTGTGGGCGGCGGCGCCCGGGTAGCTCTCGGCGACCAGCAGTTCCGCGGGGTGCGGCAGGGCCGTCACCGCGGCGGCCAGCCGGGGCATGATCCCGGCCGACACCCAGTGCTTGCGCTCCCACACACCCGTGCCCGGAGCGACCAGCACCACCAGCAGCGATCCACGCCCCAGCCGGTCCCGCAGCCGTACGAACGAGCCGTCCTCCGCGGTGACCCGCACATCCACGACCGGCGCCCCGGGCTCGGTGCCCACCGGCACCGCCGCCTCGGTCGGGGCGGGCGCGAGCGTCGAGGCGCCGTAGGTTCCGGGAGCCCCGAGCGGGCCGCGCCCGAGGTGGCCGTCCGCGAGCAGCGCCTCCTGCCCACGGGCGGAGCCGGGCACGTACGAGCGCAGCCCTCCGCCGCCGCGCAGCAGGGGCAGCGCCTGGTCCGCGGCGCGCAGCCGGGCGGCGACCGCGGTCCGGCGCTCCGACTGGTAGCTGTCGAGCAGGGCCTCGTGCGGTCCGTGATGCCAGGCCAGCGCCAGCTTCCAGGCGAGGTTGTCGATGTCCCGCAGGCCCTCGTCCAGACCCTGGGTGCCGAGCGCGCCGAGCAGATGCGCGGAGTCCCCGGCGAGGAAGACCCGGCCGGAGCGCCAGCGGCGGGCGAGCCGGTGGTGGACGGTGTGCACCCCCGTGTCCAGCAGGTCGTACGCGGGGGTGGTGCCCCCGTTCCAGCCGGCCAGGGTCTCCCGGATGCGGGCGACCAGCAGTTCGGGCGTGACCAGGTCCTTGCCCGGCAGCAGCCAGTCCAGGCGCCATACGCCGTCCGGCAGGGGGCGTGCGGTGACCTCGCCGCCCGAAGGACCCGACGTCCGCCAGGGCGGCATCCGGTGCAGTAACGCCTCGCCGGTCCACGGCAGTTCGGTGCGCAGTGCCGCGACAGCGTGGCGCTCCACGGCCGTTCGGCCCGGGAAGCGGATGTCCAGGAGCTTGCGCACGGTCGAGCGCGGCCCGTCGCAGCCGACCAGATGGCTGCCGCGCCACCATATGGCGTTGGGTCCTCGGGTGTGCGCCGTCACGCCTGAGGGTTCCTGCTCCAGCAGGTCAAGCCGGCTCTCCACCGCGACCTTGACCAGTCGTTCGCCCGCGATGGCCTCGCGCAGGGCACCGGTGAGCACGTGCTGGGCGATGTGCAACGGGGCGGGACCCTCGACGGCCCGGGGCTCCTCGGCCGCCCCCGTGCGGTCGTCGAGGGCCCGTTCGAGCGTGGAGCCGTAGCCGCCCGGGCGGTCCTGCTCGGCACCGGGCGGTTCGAAGGCGACCTCACGGATCACCTGCTTGCGCCGCATCGACCGCCATCCGGTCCAGCGCAGTCCGTACTCGCCGAGCGGTAACCCGGTCAGCCGTTCCATCAGTGCGGCGGTGTCCTCGGGCAGTACGACCGTGCGCGCGGGTCGCTGCTCGTCCTTGCCGGGCCCCTCGTCGAGGACCACGGACGGCACCTCCTGGCGTGCCAGCGCAAGGGCGAGCGAAAGCCCCACAGGCCCCGCGCCGACGATGATCACCGGGTCCACGGCGTGGCGCCCCCTGTTCGTGGCGGTGTCCCGTGGGACGCCTGTGAACAGGAGGTTGGAGCAGGGTGCACGATCACAGAACGTATGCAACCTATTGCCGGTGCTTGCGTCAAGCTACCGAGGCAGCGGCGGCCGGGCCGCTGCTCCGGTGTCCTTCCCTCGGGTTGACAGCCTGTCAGGCCGCCACACCCGTCGACTCGGCGCCCGCCACCGCCGCAGGCGGCAGCACCGCGCCGGTGGACTTCTTGCCGCGCCGCAGCCGGCGCTCCAGCCAGCCCGCGAAGGTCGTGAGGCTGAAGTTGATCAACACGAAGATCAGTGCGACGACCGTGAAGCTGGCGATGGTGTTCGCGCCGTAGTACGAGCTCATCGTGTTGGCCGAGGCCAGCAGTTCGGAGAAGGTGAGGACGGCTCCGCCGAGTGCGGTGTCCTTCACGATCACAACGAGCTGACTGACGATGGCGGGCAGCATCGCGGTGACCGCCTGCGGCAGCAGGATGGACGTCATGGTCTGGGTCTTGCGCAGACCGATGGCGTGCGCGGCCTCCGTCTGGCCCTTGGGCAGGGCGAGGATGCCGGCCCGGACGATCTCCGCGAGCACGGAGGCGTTGTAGAGCACCAGGCCGGTGACGACGGCATAGAGCGGGCGGTCGTCCGAACTGACGCTGGTGTACTTGAAGAACAGTGCCACACCGAAGATCATCAGGATCAGCACGGGGATGGCCCGGAAGAACTCGACCACCACGGCGGCCGGAACCCGGATCCAGGCATGGTCGGACAGTCGCGCGATGCCGAAGACGGCGCCCAGCGGGAGCGCGATGATCATCGCCAGCGCCGCGGCGATCAGGGTGTTCTTCAGGCCGGGCAGGATGTACGTGGTCCACGCCTCCGTGCCGGCGAAGAACGGCTTCCACTTCTCCCAGTCCAACTGCCCCTTGTCGTCGAGGCTCTTGAACACCCACCAGCCGACCGCCGCGAGGACGAGCAGAAACACGATCGTGTAGAGGATGTTGCGCCGCTTGGCCCTGGGGCCCTGGGCGTCGTACAGCACGGAACTCATCGCTTCACCGCCACCTTCTTGCCCACCCAGCCGAGGATCAGTCCGGTCGGCAGTGTCAGGCACACGAAGCCGAACGCGAACACCGCCGAGATCAACAGCAGCTGGGCCTCGTTCTCGAGCATCTTCTTCATCAACAGGGCGGCCTCGGCCACGCCGATCGCGGCGGCGACCGTGGTGTTCTTGGTGAGGGCGATCAGCACGTTGGTCAGCGGGCCGACGACCGAGCGGAACGCCTGGGGCAGCACGATCAGTGTCAGGACCTGCGTGAAGCTCAGTCCGATGGCCCGGGCCGCCTCGGCCTGGCCGACCGGCACGGTGTTGATGCCGGCCCGGATCGCCTCGCAGACGAAGGCCGAGGTGTAGGCGATCAGACCGAGCACGGCGAGCCGGAAGTTGATGGTGTCGAAGTTGTGCGCACCGAGGCTGATGCCGAGGGTCTGGTTGAGGCCGAGCGAGGTGAACAGAATGATCACCGTGAGCGGGATGTTGCGCACGATGTTGACGTACGCGGTACCGAATCCGCGCATCAGGGGCACCGGACCGACGCGCATGGCGGCCAGCAGCGTTCCCCATATCAGGGAGCCGACGGCCGAGAGCAGGGTGAGCTGTACCGTCACCCAGAAGGCCCCCAGCAGGTCGTAACCTTCAAGAAAGTCGAACACGATCTCCCGCGCTTCCGCGTGTGGGTTGCCCCGGTGCGCCGCCCCCCGTGGGCGGCGCACCGGCCGGGCGATGACTCAGCTCTTGATGTCGCCGATCTTCGGGGCGGGCTCGTTCTTGTAGTTCGCGGGACCGAAGTTGGCCTGCACGGCCTTGTCCCAGGAACCGTCGGAGACCATGTCCTCGAGGGCCTTGTTGATCTTGTCCTTGAGGTCGCTGCCCTTCTTGACGCCGATGCCGTAGTTCTCGTTGGTCATCTTGAAGCCGCCGAGCTTGAACTTGCCCTTGAACTGGGCCTGGGAGGCGTAGCCGGCCAGGATCGAGTCGTCCGTGGTCAGCGCGTCGATGGCCTTGTTCTGCAGACCGGTGAGGCAGGCCGAGTACGTCGGGTACTGCTGCAGGTCGGCCTTGGGCGCCAGCTTGTCCTTGACGTTCTGGGCCGAGGTCGAACCGGTCACCGAGCACAGCTTCTTGCTGTTGAGGTCCGCCGGCGCCTTGATCGCGCTGTCGTCGGCACGGATCAGAACGTCCTGGTGGGCGAGCAGGTAGGGGCCGGCGAAGTCGACCTTCTGCTGGCGCTCCGGGGTGATCGAGTACGAGGCGGCGATGAAGTCCACGTCACCGCGCTGCAGCATGGTCTCGCGGTCGGCGCTCTTGGACTCCTTCCACTCGATCTGGTCCTCGTTGTAACCGAGCTTCTTCGCCACGTACTTGGCGACGTCGACGTCGAAACCGGAGTAACCCTGCGGCGTCTTCTGGCCGATACCGGGCTGGTCGAACTTGATGCCGACGGTGACCTTCTTGCCGCCGCCCGAGCCGCTGTCGTCCTTGTCGCCCGAGCCACAGGCGGTCGCCGCGACGGCGAGCGCGAGCACGGCGGCCGAGGCGGCGGTGACCTTGCGGAGCTTCATGGTGAACATCCTTTGCGTGGTGAAGAGATGCGGGCCCGGGGCCCGTGAGGAGGGCCACCGGTGGCGGACGCCCCGGCCGCCGTGGAGAGGGGGTGGGCCGTCAGTGGTGCAGGATCTTCGACAGGAAGTCCTTCGCCCGGTCACTGCGCGGGTTGCTGAAGAACTGGTCCGGCGTGGCCTCTTCGACGATGCGGCCGTCGGCCATGAAGACCACGCGGTTGGCGGCGGAACGGGCGAAGCCCATCTCGTGCGTGACGACGACCATGGTCATGCCGTCCCGGGCGAGCTGCTGCATGACTTCCAGCACCTCGTTGATCATCTCGGGGTCCAGGGCGGAGGTCGGCTCGTCGAAGAGCATGACCTTCGGGTCCATCGCCAGCGCGCGGGCGATCGCGACACGCTGCTGCTGGCCGCCGGAGAGCTGTGCGGGGTACTTGTCCGCCTGGGTGCCGACCCCCACGCGGTCGAGCAGGCCGCGCGCCTTCTCCTCGGCCTTGCGCTTGTCCGTCCGGCGGACCTTGACCTGGCCCAGCATCACGTTCTCGAGCACCGTCTTGTGCGCGAAGAGGTTGAAGGACTGGAACACCATGCCGACGTCGGCGCGCAGCCGGGCCAGCTCGCGGCCCTCGTCGGGCAGCGGCTTTCCGTCGATCAGGATGGTGCCGGAGTCGATCGCCTCCAGGCGGTTGATGGTGCGGCACAGAGTGGACTTCCCCGACCCCGAGGGGCCGATGACCACGACGACCTCGCCACGGGCGATGGTCAGGTCGATGTCCTGGAGCACGTGCAACGCGCCGAAGTGCTTGTTCACGCTGCTCAGGACGACCAGATCGTCGGTCGCGGCCACCGAGTCCTTGGCCACCGATACTTCGGTCATGTGCTCACTGGCTCCGTCCTCGCTCGGTTTCGGAGGAGAGTAGTAAGGCCGTACGACCAGCGTCATTACATCTGAGGGAGATCTGAGCATCACAATCCGGTAGCGGCCGGGCACGATCCGTAGTACGCGTGCGAGGAGCGCGTACCGGCTGGATAACGGAAGCCCTCCGCAACCCGAAGCCTCTTGACGCCGTCCTTGTTCATCGGGGTGACTGCCATGGTGCACGCGCGCGGGTGACCGCGTTCGCGTGATCGACGCTTTCCGGTACAAGACGTGAGCACGTACACGTACGGGCCGGGAGCGGAACCGTAGGGCCGAGCAACCGGAGGGGGCCGGGCATGAGACTGCTTCTTGTCGAGGACGACAACCACGTCGCGGCCGCCCTGTCCGCGGTGCTGGCCCGGCACGGATTCGACGTCACACACGCCCGCAGCGGCGAGGAGGCGCTCCAGGCACTGGTGCCCGAGGGCGCCGGCTTCGGTGTCGTCCTGCTCGACCTCGGCCTGCCGGACCAGGACGGCTACGAGGTCTGCGCGAAGATCCGCAAGCGCACCAGCACCCCGGTGATCATGGTGACCGCGCGCTCGGACGTGCGCTCCCGGATCCACGGCCTCAACCTGGGCGCCGACGACTACGTGGTCAAGCCGTACGACACCGGGGAACTGCTCGCACGTATCCATGCCGTCAGCCGGCGCACCCCCCTGCTGGACGACACGGGCGCCACCGAGACCGCGCTGCGCCTCGGCTCCGTGCACATCGAACTCCCCACGCGCCGCGTCAGTGTGGACGGTGCGGTGATACAGCTGACCCGCAAGGAGTTCGACCTGCTGGCCCTGCTCGCCCAGCGCCCGGGTGTGGTCTTCCGCCGCGAGCAGATCATCAGCGAGGTGTGGCAGACCAGCTGGGAGGGGACCGGGCGCACCCTCGAGGTGCATGTCGCCTCCCTGCGATCCAAGTTGCGCATGCCCGCGCTGATCGAGACCGTGCGCGGCGTCGGGTACCGGCTCGTCGCCCCGGCGGCCTAGCGGGGGGGGCGGGTGGGCGCACGACTGCTCCCGCTGCTCATCGTCCTGATGGCCGCCGTGCTGCTCGCACTGGGCGTGCCCCTCGCGGTGAGTCTCGCGGCCGCCCAGCAGCAACGGGTCGTCGTCGATCGCATCGACGACACCGCTCGCTTCGCGGGCCTCGCCCAGTACGTCACCGACAGGCCGGGGCCGACCGGCTCCCGGGTGGACGACACGGACGAGCGCGGCGAGACGCTGCGCAAGGAACTCGCCAAGTACTACAGCGTGTACGGCATTCGGGCCGGTGTCTTCTACCGCGACGACGTACCCATGGCCAACGCGCCGGGGAACTGGTATCTGCCGCAACGGGGGGAGGGCCGCGACGCCTTCAACGAGGCGCTCCTCGGGCGCCGCAGCCACGACCCCGAGCAGGTGTGGCCCTGGCAGCGCTCCCGGCTCGTGGTCGCCTCCCCGGTCATCC
The DNA here is from genome assembly GCF_051553595.1 of Streptomyces sp. HUAS TT11. NCBI lineage: Bacteria > Bacillati > Actinomycetota > Actinomycetes > Kitasatosporales > Streptomycetaceae > Streptomyces > Streptomyces sp. HUAS TT11. Next base: position 2,741,856 of record NZ_CP196184.1, on the reverse strand, counting down.
GCGACGGCGACGTCGTCGCGGTCGTGGTCACCGACTCGCCCACCGGGCAGATGCGGTCGAAGACGCTGCACGGCTGGCTCCTCGTCGGCGCGGGAGAGGTGGCCGCGATGCTGCTCGCCGTGGGCGCGGCGCTGCGCCTGACCGGCTGGGTCCTCAGACCGGTGCGCGTCCTGGACGCGACCACCCACGACATCGCGACCGGTCGCCTGAAGTCCCGTGTCGCCGCGGCGGGCGGACCACCGGAACTCAGGCGCCTGGCCAGGTCGTTCAACGAAATGGCGGACAACGTCGAGGAGGTCCTGGAGCAGCAGCGCGCCTTCGTCGCCGACGCCTCACACCAGTTGCGCAACCCGCTCTCCGCGCTGCTGCTGCGCATCGAGTTGCTCGCTCTCGAACTGCCCGAGGGCAACGAGGAGATCGCCTCGGTCCGCACCGAGGGCAAACGGCTCGCCGAAGTCCTGGACGATCTGCTCGACCTGGCGCTCGCCGAGCACGCCGAGGCCGATCTCCGGCTCACCGACATCGGTGCGCTGGCCGCCGAGCGGGTCGCGGCCTGGGGCCCGGCCGCGGAGGCCAAGGGGGTGCGGCTCGTCGGGAACTGCCCGCCCACCACCGCCTGGGCCGACCCCGTCACGCTGTCCAGCGCCCTGGACGCCGTCATCGACAACGCGGTGAAGTTCACGCCCGAGGGGGAGCGTGTCGGCGTGACGGTCGCGGCCGGCGGCGAGAGCGCGATGGTCGTGGTCACGGACGGGGGCCCGGGACTCGGTGACGAGGAACTCGCCCGCGTCGGCGACCGCTTCTGGCGCAGCCCGGCCCACCAGAACATCAAGGGTTCCGGCCTCGGCCTGTCGATCTCGCGGGCGCTGCTCGAGGCGGGCGGCGGGTCGATCTCGTACGGGCATCACGAGCCGCACGGACTGAAGGTGACGGTCGAAGTGCCGCGGGCGGGGACGCCGGACGGCCGCGCGACGCGGGCATGATCCGGACGACAGGCTCTACGGCTTGATCGACCGGTAGTACCGGCGCGCACCCTCGTGCAGATCCAGGGGGTCCGTGTAGATGGCCGTGCGCAGGTCGACCAGCTGGGCCGCGTGCACCTGCGCGCCGATCCGGTCCCGGCTGTCGATCACCGTGCGAGTGAGCTTCTCCGTCAGGTCCGCGTCCATGTCCTGGCGGGTCATCAGCAGGTTGGCGACGGCCACGGTCTGCACGGAGGACCCCTGTTCGGAGTCCGGGTAGGCGTCGGCGGGCATCACCGCGGCCCGGTAGTAGCGTGACGCCCCGCCCTGTGCGTGGAGCTTCGCGACCAGATCAGCGCCGATCGGCACCAGTCGGATCGCGGTGTTCTGCGAGAGTTCGGTGACCGCGCCGGTGGGGAGCCCGCCGGACCAGAAGAACGCGTCGATCTTGTGCCGCTGCAGCAGCCGGGGCATGGTCCCGATGCCGTCGGACAAGGGCTCGATGTCCTTCTCCGGGTCGAGCCCGGCCGCCTCGAGCACGTTGTCCGCGATCAGCCGCACGCCCGAACCGGTCGGTCCCACGGCGACCTTGCGGCCCTTCAGGTCCGCCACGGACCGCACGGGGGACGAGCGCGGCACCACGAGGTGGACGTAGTCGTCGTAGAGCCGGGCGCAGCCGCGCAGCCGGCCGGCCCCGGGCTTCTTCTCCAGCTTGTAGGACTCCACCGCGTCGGCCGCCGCGATCGTGAAGTCCGCCTCTCCCGTCGCCACCCGTCGCACGTTCTCCTGCGACCCGTCGCTGTCCCGCAGCCGGACGTCCAGTTTCGGCATGTCCTTGGCGATCGCGCGCTGCAGCAGGATGCCGTACTTCTGGTAGACGCCGGTCGGGGTGCCCGTACTGAAGGTGACCGTGGCGCTCGGGGCCTCCTCGCCGAGCGGCAGCAGCCACCACAGCAGCAGCCCGAAGACCGTGAGCGCGGCCGCCGAGCCCAGCAGCGCGCGGCGTCGGCCGATCCGGGGGAGTGCCTGCAACATGCGCGCGATCCTGCCAGGCCGCGGGCCCTCTGACCAGGGCGGGGGCCGCGGCCTTGCAGGCGGGCCGGCGCGGGCGGCCGGTAGGGTCACCGGATGCGCCCTTCCCCCGCCTCCCTCGTCCGTGAGTTCCACCTGGCCTTCGGCCTGGATGTCCGCACCGTGCCGACGGAGGTCTCCCCGGATCTGGCCGCGCACCGTGGAGAGCTGCTCGCCGAGGAGGCCGAGGAGGTCGCGGAGGTGGCCGTCACCGGCCCGCTCGACCGGCTCGCGCACGAGCTGGCCGACCTGGTGTACGTGGCCTACGGCACGGCACTCGTGCACGGCATCGACCTCGACGCGGTGATCGCCGAGATCCACCGCGCCAACATGACCAAGATCGGCCCGGACGGCGCGGTCTCCCGCCGGGCCGACGGCAAGGTCCTCAAGGGCGACCACTACCGCGCCCCGGACGTCACCGCGATCCTGCGCGAGCAGGGCTGGACAGCCCCGGAGTCGTAGGGGCGGGCGGGCCCGCGCGGCGGGTTCCGACCCGCGGGCCCGTCTTCGAAGGCCACCTGGACCGTCACGGCTCCCACCGCATGAACCGGTGGGAGGAGGAGCACGGTGGCGGTGGTTTCCAGGAGCCGTCCGCCGGGGTGCCGGCGGAGGCGGCCGTTGCCGAGCCGCCGTCCGCCGGATGGGAGCCGTCGGTCAGGGGCTCGCGCAGTCGTAGCCGTAGGCCAACGGTTCGTCGTGTACGCCGGGATGGCGTCGGTAGAGGTACACGGCCTCCACCCGGACACCGTCCTCCGGGGCCTCGACCCGGCAGGGGTAGGTCACCTGCAACACCGAGGGACGGCCTGCGACCTGCATGTGCAGGCCGTCGGCGGGCCCTCCCGCGAGGACCGCAGTCTCCCACTTCGTCGCGATGTGAAGATCCATGGCTGTACTTTAAAGTTGCGCAAAGTCCGCAGTGTTGTGAGTTCTGCCACGTGGTTGCCCGTCGCGAGGCGCCGCACGGTCTACGACTGCGGCGGATCCGTCGGCGCGGAGGTGTCGAGCACCTCCAGCAACGCCCGCAGCGGCGCGCTCGCGCGGCGGGTCGCGGAGACCGCGACCGAAAGCGTCCACCGCAGGGAGGGGTCCGCCAGGGGCAGGACGGCGAGCCCCCTGCTGTCCACCCCGGACGTGCTGTCGTGCAGGAAGGCGACGCCCAGTCCGGCCCGCACGTAGGAGGCGACGGTGCCGACGTCGGTCGCCTCCAGCACCACCTGCCGATGCAGCCCGGCGCGGGCGAAGGCGCGATCCGTCACCTCGCGGTTGCCGTAACCGGGTGGGGTGTCGACGAACGGCTCCTCGACCAGTTCCGTCAGCTCACGCGGCCCGTCCGACCGGGCCAGCGGGTGGTCGGCCGGAACGAGGAGCGCCATCGGCGCGGTGTAGATCTCGCGCACCCGCAGTCCGGCCGGGGGATCGCCGGGCAGGGAGACGAAGGCCAGGTCCAGGCTGCCCGAGAGCAGCCGCTCCACGAGTCCGGCCGATCCGCGGGGGGACACCGCGAGCCTCAGTGTCACCGCCGGGTGCAACCGGTGGAAGCGTCCCAGCAGTTGTGGGAGGTCGGGACGGACGAGTGAGGTGAACGTCCCGATGTGCAAGGTGCCCTGCAGCCGCCCCTCGCTCAGCTGCGCCGCCTCGCGTGCTGCCCGGGCGGCGTCCAGGGTGTTCCGGGCCTCGGGCAGCAGGGCGGTACCCGCCGAGGTGAGGGTGACGCGCTGGGAGGACCGTTCGAACAGGGTCGGACCGAGCTCCCGCTCCAGTGAGCGGATCGCCGCCGAGACGGCCGACTGGACCACGTGCAGCCGCTCCGCCGCGCGCGTGAAGCTCAGCTCCTCCGCGACGGCGACGAAGTACTCCAGCTGTCGCAGCTCCATGGGCCGATTATGGCCGGACCACCCCGTCCGTGCATCTGTGTCCCTGATGGGAGCACCGGGGGAGATCGCCTGCGCTTGATGCTCGCTGCCCCTCGGCGCGGGCGTCAGCGCCCGGCGGGACCCCGCCCCGGTGCAGGGGCCGGAGGCCGGGCGGGGGAGCACCCGTCGACCGGGGTGGGCGCACTGCGGCAACCACCTACTCTTGAGCCATGACCAGCAGCAGCGACCGGAGCCCGGCAGTGGACGTTCCCAGCACTATGACGTACGAGATCCGAACCTACGGGTGCCAGATGAACGTCCACGATTCCGAGCGATTGTCCGGGCTGCTCGAAGAGGCCGGCTATGTGCGCGCGCCGGAGGGGTCCGACGGCGACGCAGATGTCGTCGTCTTCAACACCTGTGCCGTCCGCGAGAACGCCGACAACCGGCTCTACGGCAACCTCGGCCGCCTCGCGCCGAAGAAGGCCCAGCGGCCCGGCATGCAGATCGCCGTCGGCGGCTGCCTCGCGCAGAAGGACCGCGACACCATCGTGAAGAAGGCGCCCTGGGTGGACGTCGTCTTCGGTACGCACAACATCGGCAAGCTGCCCGTCCTGCTCGAACGCGCCCGTGTGCAGGAGGAGGCGCAGGTCGAGATCGCCGAGTCGCTGGAGGCCTTCCCCTCGACGCTGCCCACGCGCCGCGAGAGCGCGTACGCGGCATGGGTGTCGATCTCCGTCGGCTGCAACAACACCTGCACCTTCTGCATCGTCCCGGCCCTGCGCGGCAAGGAGAAGGACCGCCGGCCCGGCGACATCCTCGCGGAGGTCGAGGCACTGGTCGCCGAGGGCGTCTCCGAGATCACGCTGCTCGGGCAGAACGTGAACGCGTACGGCTCCGACATCGGCGACCGCGAGGCCTTCAGCAAGCTGCTGCGCGCCTGCGGGCGGATCGAGGGGCTGGAGCGGGTCCGGTTCACCTCGCCGCACCCGCGCGACTTCACCGACGACGTCATCGCGGCCATGGCGGAGACGCCGAACGTGATGCCCCAACTGCACATGCCGCTGCAGTCCGGGTCGGACACGGTCCTGAAGGCGATGCGCCGCTCGTACCGTCAGGAGCGCTACCTGGGGATCATCGAGAAGGTGCGGGACGCCATCCCGCACGCCGCGATCACCACCGACATCATCGTGGGCTTCCCCGGCGAGACCGAGGAGGACTTCGAGCAGACGCTGCACGTGGTGCGCGAGGCGCGGTTCGCTCAGGCCTTCACCTTCCAGTACTCCAAGCGGCCCGGCACGCCCGCCGCCACGATGGACGACCAGATCCCCAAGGAGGTCGTCCAGGCGCGCTACGAGCGGCTCGTGGCCCTCCAGGAGGAGATCTCCTGGGACGAGAACAAGAAGCAGGTCGGCCGCACCCTCGAGCTGATGGTCGCCGAGGGCGAGGGCCGCAAGGACGGCGCGACCCACCGGCTGTCCGGGCGCGCCCCCGACAACCGCCTGGTGCACTTCACCAAGCCGGACGAGGAGGTGCGCCCCGGTGACGTGGTGACGGTGGAGATCACGTACGCCGCCCCGCACCATCTGCTCGCCGAGGGCCCGGTCCTGGGAGTGCGCCGTACGCCCGCGGGTGACGCGTGGGCGAGGCGGAACGCCGGGGAGGCCGCCAAGCCGGCCGGTGTGATGCTGGGACTGCCGCAGATCGGCGTTCCCGCGCCCCTGCCCGTGGCCGCCGGCTGCGGCTGCGACTGACCGGCCCGTCCGCCACCGACGTGCGCGGGGTCTGTCGGCCCCGCGCCGCCGCGCCCGGCGTCAGCGGGCGTGCCGCCGTTCCGCGGTGCACGCGGGGGAGTGACGCGTCCCGCTGCGGCGGGGTTACGCTGCGGATCATGCTTGTCGCCGCCGCCGTGTGCCCGTGTCCGCCGCTGCTCGTGCCCGAGGTCGCCGCGGGGGCGGCGCCCGAACTCGACGGCGCCCGCGCCGCGTGCGTGGACGCGCTGGGTGTGCTCGCGGCGGCCCGCCCCGACCGGCTGGTGGTCGTCGGCCCCGGCGACACGGGCACCTACCCGGAGGGCACCCCGGGCTCCTTCAGCGGGTTCGGCGTCGACGTCGACGTACGGCTGGGTGCGGGCGGCACGGACCCGGCGGCGTCCGGGGCCCGGCTCCCGACCCCGCTCGCCGTCGCGGCCTGGCTGCTGCGGCGCACGGGCTGGGCGGACTCACCCGTCGAAGGGGCGAGCGTCGCGGAATCCCTCCCCCCGCGGCGGTGCGCCGAGGTGGGAGCCGAGCTCGCCGGACGGGACGGGCGGGTGGCCCTGCTGGTCATGGGCGACGGCAGCGCGTGCCGCACCCTCAAGGCGCCGGGCTACCTGGACGAGCGCGCGGCGGGTTTCGACGCACAGGTCGCACACGCCCTCGGGGACGCGGACGTGGCAGCCCTGCGGGCGCTGGACGTGGAGCCGGCCCGGGAGCTGAAGGCGTGCGGCCGGGCCCCCTGGCAGATCCTCGCGGGTGCGGCCGTGGGCGCGGATCTCTCCGGCGCGCTCCTGTACGACGACGCGCCGTACGGGGTGGGCTACTTCGTGGCGGCCTGGTCGTAGCGCAAGCCCCGGAGCGGCCGACGTCCCCGCAGGGGGACGGCCGTGAGGCGGTTCGCCCCGCGGCCGTCCGCCGAGGCGCCCCCGATGTCCGGGGCCTGCTCAGGAAGCCGTGGGCGGCGGTGCGTCCGGTGGCGTCCCGTCGCCGCCCGCCGGGCCGGTCTCCCGGTGCGCAATGCGCTCCATGGCGTCCTTGGCCTTGTCCGTGCCGGTGTGGATCTTGTCGCTGTACTTGCCCTTGGTCCTCTCGTCGATCACCTTTGCGGCCTTTTCGAGGCCGCGATCGACCTTGCCCTCGTGCTGCTGCGCGAACTCCGAGACCTTGGCTTTCAGATTGTCCACGAGACGCATGATCCACCTTCCCTTGCGGGGGCAGTTATCCGGGGGCGCCCTCGTCGGCCTCGCTGTCGACGGCCTTCTCGGCGGACTGCTGCTTCGGGATCCCGACGGCCTGGTCGGCGGCCCGGGTGGACACCTCCACCGCGCCCTCCGACCCGGCTGTGGACGCGGTCGCGTCCGCCTCGCCGGGCGCCTCCGCCCCGGCCGGGGCCGTCGGCCGTGTGGCCTCCACCGCGGCGGACCGGTCCTCCTCCGTCGTCCTCGGCCTCCGGAAAAGCCGTCCAAAAACGCCCATATCAACTCCATACATTACTCGTGCGGGCGAAATACCGTGCAGCTCGGGGCGTCCGATTGCGTCACCCGGGTCGTTCGTCCTCGCGCCGGCGGCCGGACCTCGCAACGGGCAACGAAGTCGCCTCGGGGGCGTCACGTAACTCGTTCGAAGCAGGGTTCGCGGGTTTGGGAGACTGTTGCGGTGAGTAGTGCACCCCCCGCACCGCGGGTCATCGCCGTCGTCGGACCGACCGCGGCCGGAAAGTCCGATCTGGGCGTGTTCCTGGCGCAGCGCCTCGGTGGCGAGGTCGTCAACGCCGACTCCATGCAGCTCTACCGGGGGATGGACATCGGCACCGCCAAGCTGACGCCCGAGGAGCGCGGCGGTGTGCCGCACCACCTGCTGGACATCTGGGACGTGACGGTGACCGCGTCCGTGGCCGAGTACCAGCGCCTCGCCCGCGACCGGATCGACGCGCTGCTGGCCGAGGGCCGCTGGCCCGTCCTCGTGGGCGGATCCGGACTGTATGTGCGCGGTGCGGTCGACAATCTCGAGTTCCCGGGGACCGACCCGGAGGTGCGCGCCCGTCTCGAGGAGGAGCTCACGGTGCGTGGTCCGGGGGCGCTGCACGCGCGTCTGGCGGCCGCCGACCCGGAGGCCGCGCACGCGATCCTGCCGAGCAACGGCCGCCGGATCGTCCGTGCCCTCGAGGTCATCGAGATCACCGGGCGGCCCTTCACCGCCAACCTCCCGGGTCACGACTCGGTCTACGACACGGTCCAGATCGGGGTCGACGTGGCGCGTCCCGAGCTCGACGAGCGCATCGCGCTCCGGGTCGACCGGATGTGGGAGGCGGGACTCGTCGACGAGGTGCGCGCCCTGGAGCAGCAGGGGCTGCGAGAGGGCCGTACGGCATCACGCGCGCTCGGATATCAGCAGGTGCTCGCGGCGCTTGCCGGGGAGTGCACGCTGGAAGAGGCGCGCGCCGAGACCGTGCGCGCGACCAAGCGCTTCGCGCGCCGTCAGGATTCCTGGTTCCGCCGGGACCCGCGTGTGCACTGGCTCAGTGGTGCCGCCGCGGACCGTACGGAACTTCCGCACCTCGCGCTGGCGTTGGTCGAACGACCGGTTACAGCCTGATCACGTGATGGCATCGGGACGCTCGGGCCGTCATACGGGCCTCCGGCGGCATGCCATCATCGAGCTTCGATCGACCAAGTGGAGTCCGAGTTGGGAGGGCGCGTGGCGATGGAGGCCGGCCCTCGCGACACCGCACAAGGCGCGGAGTACGACAGCGCCGAGGGCGGGGAGCAGGGGCTCAGTTCCGACGGTCCCGATCAGGAGCCGCCGGGCGGTGTGACCGACGACGGACCGGGCGAGGACGAGCTGGCCGCGGGTCCCGAGGTGGAGGTCGAACTGCGGCCGCAGCGCCGGCTGCGGATCTGGCAGCTCGCCCCCATCGTGGGGCTGGCCGCGCTCGGCTCCCTGATGTTCGCCTTCCCCCTGGCCTTCGAGTTCGGCGACGGCGGTGCCGTGGTCGCCATGCTCGGACTGCTGATCTGCTCGTGCGCGGCCGGCTGGGGCATGATGGCCGCGCGCCGCGTCGGATACGCCTGGCCCGGTCTGTCACCGAGCGGCTCACGGCGGAGCGCCGACTGGCGGGTGGCCCTCGTCTACGCGGTGGTCGTCGCCGCGGTCGTGGTGCTGGCCGTGTGGCGCGTGGCCAGACTGCGCTGACGCCGCGGTCCGCGGCGCGGTCCGGTCGGCGCGGTCCGGTGGCCGGGACCGCCCACCGCGGGGTGTCGGGGCAACCCCGTACGATCGAGGAATGAGCACGCGGATCGCCTTCCTCAAGGGTCACGGCACGGAGAACGACTTCGTGATCGTCCCCGACCCCGAGAACGTCATCGAGCTGCCCCCGGCCGCCGTCGCCGCCCTGTGCGACCGCCGCGCGGGCATCGGTGGCGACGGTCTGCTGCACGTCGTACGGTCCGCGGCGCACCCCGAGGCCCGTGCGATGGCGGCCGAGGCGGAGTGGTTCATGGACTACCGCAACGCGGACGGCTCGGTCGCGGAGATGTGCGGCAACGGCGTACGGGTCTTCGCACGCTACCTCCAGCGCGGCGGGTACGTGGCAGAGGGGGACCTCGCCGTCGCGACACGCGGGGGCGTGAAGACCGTGCACATCGCGAAGAGCGGGACCGGCGGCGACTCGGCCGAGGGGGACATCACCGTCGGCATGGGGAGGGCGGTCCTGCCCGGGGGAGACGTCGAGGTGAGCGTCGGCGAGCGCACCTGGCCGGCCCGCAACGTGAACATGGGCAACCCCCACGCGGTCGCCTTCGTCGACGACCTCGCGGACGCCGGCACCCTGTACGACGCGCCCCCCTTCCGCCCGGCGTCGGCCTACCCGGACGGGGTGAACGTGGAATTCGTGGTCGACCGGGCGCCCCGGCACGTCGCGATGCGTGTCCACGAGCGCGGTTCCGGCGAGACCCGCTCGTGCGGCACGGGTGCGTGCGCGGTGGCCGTCGCCACCGCACGCCGTGACGGTGCCGACCCGACCGTCACGGGTGTCCCGGCGACGTACACCGTGGACGTCCCGGGTGGCACCCTGGTGATCACCGAGCACCCGGACGGCGGGATCGAGATGACCGGGCCCGCGGTGATCGTCGCCGAGGGCGAGATCGACGCCGCGTGGCTCGCCGCCGTGACCCGCTGACGCGGGAGGCCCACGGGCTTCTGCCGGCCGGCGTGTCCCCGAGGGGTGAACGGGCGGCGCTGTGAAGCACGATGTGGCACACGCGCGAAGACACGCCATGGCGCCAAGTGGCTGGAATGCGCGGCCGTTCGCTTGATCGGACGACTCCGTATCGCAGACCGGAGAGACCCGGACGCTGTGATCCGAAGTTCCGGGGCGTGGGGGACGAGAGAATCGACGGTCCACCTCGTTGCCCCTGGCGAAAAACCGTAAACGTGCGGAACCTTCGCTCGAATGGGTGATCCGTTTCACGCTCGACGAGAGCCGGTCGGGCGCGCGTGATGGGCTCGGTAGCATCAAGCACCGGCCCGGACGGGGGATCGTCACCATCCCCTGCGCCGCGTACGCCATGGGGCACCCGTCCGCCGGTCGACGCAGCCGGAGGTGCCCAATGAGTGCGGAGGCCACGAACCCTGCCACGCCCGCCCCCGCCACACCGGGGACGCACCGCAGGAAGAGCCGCCCCCGGATCGATCTGCGCCGTCTGGGGCGGGCGGCCCTGCTGGGCCCGGCCACCCGCGACCGGCTGCCCGACGCCATCGGCCACGTCGCCGAGGCGCATCGTGCCCATTACCCCGACGCCGACCTCGAACCGCTGCGCCGCGCCTATCTGTTGGCGGAGTCCTCACACCGTGGGCAGATGCGCAAGAGCGGCGAGCCGTACATCACGCACCCCCTCGCCGTGACCCTCATCCTCGCCGAACTGGGCGCCGAGACGACCACGTTGACCGCCTCCCTGCTGCACGACACCGTCGAGGACACGGATGTCACTCTCGATCAGGTGCGCGAGGAGTTCGGCGAGGAGGTGCGCTATCTCGTCGACGGCGTCACCAAACTGGAGAAGGTCGACTACGGGGCGGCCGCCGAGCCCGAGACCTTCCGCAAGATGCTCGTGGCCACCGGAAGCGACGTCCGGGTGATGTCGATCAAACTCGCCGACCGGCTGCACAACATGCGCACCCTGGGCGTGATGCGCCGCGAGAAGCAGGAACGCATCGCCAAGGTCACCCGGGACGTGCTCATCCCGCTCGCCGAACGCCTCGGTGTCCAGGCGCTCAAGAGCGAACTCGAGGACCTCGTCTTCGCGGTGCTGCACCCCGAGGAGTACGAGCACACCAGGGAACTGATCGTCGAGAACGCCGCGCACGGCGACGACCCGCTCGCCGAGATGGCGGAGCAGGCGCGGGCCGTCCTGCGCGAGGCCGGGATCCAGGCCGAAGTCCTGATCAGACCACGGCACTTCGTCTCGGTCCATCGCATCTCGCGCAAGCGCGGCCGGCTGCGCGGCGCGGACTTCGGACGCCTGCTCGTCCTCGTGAACGAGGACGCCGACTGCTACGGGGTCCTCGGCGAACTGCACACCTGTATGACGCCGGTGGTCTCGGAGTTCAAGGACTTCATCGCGGTTCCCAAGTTCAACCTGTACCAGTCGCTGCACACCGCGATCGCGCGCGAGGACGGCGAGGTCGCCGAAGTCCTCATCCGCACGCACCAGATGCACAAGGTGGCCGAGGCGGGCGTGGTCGCGCTCGGCAATCCCTACGCCCCCGCCTCCGACGACCCGGCCGACGGCGAGCGGGCCGACCCCACCCGCCCGGGCTGGCTGTCCCGGCTTCTGGTGTGGCAGGAGGCGGCCCCGGACACCGACACCTTCTGGTCGACGCTGCGCGAGGACCTCGCTCAGGACCGGGAGATCACCGTGTTCCGGCCGGACGGGGGCGCGCTGGGGCTCCCGGAGGGCGCCAGCTGCGTGGACGCCGCGTACGCGCAGTACGGCGAGGACGCCCACGCCTGTATCGGGGCCCGCGTCAACGGCCGTCTGGCGACCCTGAGCACGGTGCTCAGGGACGGCGACACCGTGCAACTCCTCATGGGACAGGACCCGGCCTCGGAGCCGTCCCGGGAGTGGCTGGAGCACGCCCGCACACCGTCCGCACGCATCGCCATCCAGCGCCGGCTGTCGGCCCGTCAGGGGCCGGAGGGCCCGACCGAGGACGGGCTGGACCCGGGCGATGTGCGGTACCGCGCGGAGCCGTCGGCGGACGGCGGCGCGGCCCTCGGCCCTGCCTCCCGTCCGCCCGCGCTCCCCGCCCACCCCACCCCGGACGCCTCCGGTGTACCGGAGGCCAACGCCGTCGTCGATCTGCCCGGAGCCGCCGTACGCCTGGCGGGCTGCTGTACGCCCGTGCCTCCGGACGAGGTCACGGGCTTCGCCGTGCGCGGGGGTGTGGTGACCGTCCACCGCGTCGGATGCACGGGAGTGGCGCGCATGAAGAGCGCGGGCCGTGCGGAGGTCGGCGTGCACTGGGGCGAGACGACCGAGTGCCGCGTCACGCTCGTCGCCGAGTCCTTCGTCCGCCCCCACCTCCTCGCGGACCTCACCGAGGCGATCGCCCTGCTAGGCGTCGGGATCGTCTCGGCGACCGTCGAGCCGCCGAGCCAGCAGCGGGTGCGCCACACGTACACGCTCCAGCTTCCGGACGCCGCGCACCTGCCGGCCCTGATGCGGGCGATGCGGAACGTGGCCGGTGTTTATGACGTCGGCAGGGCGCAGCACCCCGCGGCCGCCCAGTAACGTTGTATGACAAGTGAGTTGAGGGTGGAACGCCGACGCTGAACCCGTTCGGGTGCGACTGTCGCGCGTCATCACCGCGCGACGGTCGCGCGCTGGTAGCGGTGGTCCATGCCGCACAGCCTCCGTTCCGCGATCCCCCGTGCCCGCCGTACCACAGCAGCCCTGGTCGCCTGCGCCGTCTCCGGCTGCCTGATCGCCGCGAGCGCGCCCTCGCCCGCGACGCCGCTGGGCATCGGCGACCCCCTCTTCCCGACACTCGGCAACCCGGGCTACGACGTGAAGTCGTACGACCTCTCCTTCACCTATCCCGGCAGCAACAGCAAGCCCCTCACCGCCGTCACCAGGATCAAGGCGCGGGCCACCCAGCGTCTGGACAGCGTCAACCTCGACTTCGCGCACGGCACCGTCCAGTCCGTCGACGTCAATGGCCTGCCCGCGTCCTTCACCAGCGCGGGGGAGGACCTGGTGATCACTCCGGCCGTACCGCTGCCCAGGGGCGGCACACTGCGGATCACCGTGCGGCACACCAGCGACCCCGTGTCCACGAAGGGCCAGGACGGAGGCTGGGTACGGACCGAGGACGGACTGGTGATGGCCAACCAGGCAGACGCCGCCCATCTGGTCTTCCCGTGCAACGATCACCCCTCCGACAAGGCGATGTTCACCTTCCATGTGACCGCGCCCGACACCTACACGGCCGTCGCGAACGGTGTGGCCCGGGGAGCCGAGCGGACCGGCGGGTCCATCACCTGGAACTACCGCACCCGGCACCCCATGGCGACCGAGCTCGCCCAGGTCTCCATCGGCCGCAGCACCGTCCTGCACCGCCGGGGACCGCACGGACTGCCCCTGCGCGACGTCGTACCCGCCAAGGACGCGGCGGTCCTCGAACCGTGGCTGAAGAAGACCTCCGACCAGATCGCCTGGATGGAGAAGAAGGTCGGCCGCTACCCCTTCGAGACGTACGGGCTGCTCATCGCCCAGGCGCGGACCGGCTTCGAGCTGGAGACGCAGACGCTCTCCCTCTTCGAGAAGGGGGTGTTCACCGAGCCGGCCTATCCCGCCTGGTACGTCGAGTCGATCATGGTGCACGAACTGTCCCATCAGTGGTTCGGCGACAGCGTCAGCCCGCGCGGCTGGTCCGACCTGTGGCTGAACGAGGGGCATGCCACCTGGTACGAGGCCCTGTATGCGGACGAGACCGCGCATCGGCCCCTTCAGACCCGTATGAAGGCGGCGTACGCCCGCTCCGACCAGTGGCGGGCGACCGGCGGCCCGCCCGCCGACCCCAGGCCGGCGAAGCCCGGCCAGAAGATCAGCCTCTTCCGGCCGAACGTCTACGACGGCTCCGCGCTCGTCCTGTACGCGCTGCGCCAGGAGATCGGGAACCGCGCCTTCGAGCGCCTGGAGCGGGCCTGGGTGGCCGTGCACAGGGACGGCACGGCCGACACGGCCGATTTCGAGCACCTGGCCTCCGTCATCGCCGGACGCGATCTGACCTCGTTCTTCGCGGCCTGGCTGCACGGCGAGAGGACCCCGCCCATGCCGGGGCACCCGGACTGGAAGAGCGACCCCGTGCGGGCCTCCAAGACCACGCGATAAGTCGGGTGACGCGGCGAGCCGCGCCGTGCGACCATCGTCGGGTCGGCGGCGCGGCCCTCGGGGCGGCGGGCGGCCGGGAATGTCCCGGACCGCTCGAGCGTTGACCCTGGTGCCGTGAGGTGTGGCCGAGACTGGCGCACACCACACCGCGAACGTTATCCCCAACGACGTAAGGACCCAATGACCTCCTCTTCTTCCTCTTCTCAGGACACCAAGCGCGTTGCGCACGCCTATCCCGAGGGTCTTCGGGCCGATGCCCTGATGGAAGAGGACGTCGCCTGGAGCCACGAGATCGACGGAGAGCGGGACGGCGACCAGTTCGACCGCTCCGAGCGTGCGGCGCTACGCCGTGTCGCCGGACTCTCCACCGAGCTCGAGGACGTCACCGAGGTCGAGTACCGACAGCTGCGCCTGGAGCGCGTCGTGCTCGTCGGGGTGTGGACCTCGGGGACCGTGCAGGACGCGGAGAACTCGCTCGCCGAGCTGGCCGCCCTCGCCGAGACGGCGGGAGCGATGGTGCTCGACGGCGTGATCCAGCGCCGCGACAAGCCCGACGCGGCCACCTACATCGGCTCCGGCAAGGCCCTGGAGCTGCGGGACATCGTCATCGAAACGGGTGCGGACACCGTCATCTGCGACGGTGAGCTCAGCCCCGGCCAGCTGATCCATCTCGAGGACGTCGTCAAGGTCAAGGTCATCGACCGCACGGCCCTGATCCTGGACATCTTCGCCCAGCACGCCAAGTCCCGAGAGGGCAAGGCGCAGGTCGCACTCGCGCAGATGCAGTACATGCTGCCGAGGCTCCGAGGCTGGGGTCAGTCGCTGTCCCGGCAGATGGGCGGCGGCAGCGGCGGTCTGGCGACCCGTGGTCCCGGTGAGACCAAGATCGAGACGGACCGGCGGCGGATCCGCGAGAAGATGGCGAAGATGCGCCGGGAGATCGCGGACATGAAGACCGGCCGCGAGATCAAGCGCCAGGAGCGCCGGCGCCACAAGGTGCCGTCGGTGGCTATCGCGGGCTACACCAACGCGGGCAAGTCCTCCCTGCTCAACCGGCTCACCGGCGCGGGCGTCCTGGTCGAGAACGCGCTGTTCGCGACCCTCGACCCCACCGTGCGCCGGGCCGAGACCCCGAGCGGGCGGCTGTACACCCTGGCCGACACCGTCGGTTTCGTGCGGCATCTGCCCCACCACCTGGTCGAGGCGTTCCGCTCCACCATGGAGGAGGTCGGCGACTCCGACCTGATCCTGCACGTGGTGGACGGCTCGCACCCGGTGCCCGAGGAGCAGCTGGCCGCCGTACGCGAGGTGATCAGGGACGTCGGTGCCACCGATGTGCCCGAGATCGTCGTGATCAACAAGGCGGACGCGGCCGACCCGCTGGTCCTCCAGCGGCTGCTGCGGACGGAGAAGCGCGCGATCGCGGTCTCGGCCCGCACCGGCAGGGGCATCCAGGAGCTGCTGGCCCTGCTCGACAACGAGCTGCCCAGGCCGTCGGTCGAGATCGAGGCGCTCGTGCCGTACACGCACGGTCGTCTGGTGGCACGCGCCCATTCCGAGGGCGACGTGATCTCCGAGGAGCACACCCCGGAGGGCACGCTGCTCAAGGCCCGGGTGCACGAGGAGCTGGCGGCCGAGCTGGCGCCGTACGCTCCGGCTCCCGCGTTCTGACCCAGAGCCGGCCGAGGGGCCACCCCTCACATGCGAAAGGCCCGCTCCCTGTGCAAGGGAGCGGGCCTTCCCGTGTCCATGACCGCCTGCCGTCGGGAGCCGTCAGGGGCGGAGCCTCACTGGTTCGCGAACTTCTTGCTGACCGACTCGTAGACCCCCTTGGCCACGTCGCCGAGCCGGGGTCCGGCCAGCCAGCCGGAGGTCACCGGGCCGATCGAGGTGTTGGACACCAGCACCGGGTTGCCGTCCGGGCCGTTCTCCACCCAGCCGCCGCCGGACGCACCGCCGGTCATGGTGCAGCCGATGCGGTACATCGTGGGGTCCGCCTTCTCGATCGAGAGCCGGCCGGGCTTGTCCTGGCACCGGTACAGCTTCTGGCCGTCGAACGGGGCCGCCGCCGGGTAGCCGGTCGCGGTGATGCTGTCCACCTTGGGAACGGCCGGTGCGTTGAAGGCGACCGGGAGGGCCGAACCGACCGTCTCCTCCAGTGACTTGCCTCCGCTGCCCTGCTCGGGCGTCACATGGATCACGGCGTAGTCGTACGACGCTCCCTGGCCGCCGGTCTCGCCGCCCTGCTCGATCCACTGCTCCGAGGTCTGAGCCCAGTCACCCCACCAGACTCCGTACGGGGCGATCTCCTCCCGCTTCGCGTTGCCCAGCTCGGCCTCCGTCTTCCCGGAGTTGTTGTACGCGGGCACGAACGCGATGTTGCGGTACCAGCCGCCCTTCCTGCCGGCGTGCACGCAGTGGCCCGCGGTCCACACGAGGTTGGACTTGCCCGGGTGGGCCGGATCCTGGACGACGGTCGCAGAGCAGACCATCGTGCCCTCGGGGGAGTCGAAGAACACCTTGCCCGCCGTGGGGGCGTTGTCGTGATACGCGGGCGCCACCGCCTGCGCCCTCACCGGGGCCGGTACCGGGTCCGTGACCCCCTGGTCGCCCGAGAGGTCGTTGTCGTCGACACCCCTGTCGGGGTCGTCGGCCTCACGCATCCGGTCCGGGTTCCACAGGCCCTTGATGATCGGGTTGATGAAGTCGTCGGCCTCGCGCAGCCAGTCGTCCTTGTTCCAGTTCTTCCAGGCGCCGTTCTTCCACTTGTCGATGTCGATCCCGTGTTCCCGCAGCTTCTGCTTGATGTCGTCCGGGATCTTGATCTTGCCGTCGCTCGCGGAGGACGCGGTCGCGGACGCGCTCGCCTTGGCGTCCGCCGTGCTGTCCCCGCCCGAGTCGCACGCCGTCGCGGTCAGCGCCAGTGCCGTGGCGAGGCCGACCGCTGCCAGCGTGGGGAAGACCGTGCGGCGCGCGCTCCTTCCTCGGCGTTCTGCGAAGAGCGGGCGTATGGATCGCATGGTCTGAACTCCCCCTGGAATGAACCTGTGTGACGAGGACGGTGCCCCGCCGTGGAGGGCGGGACGTCTTCGACGGGCATGTGCTTCCACTGAACAGCACCACACACTATGCGTGTGCTGTGGGGGGCTTCCCACGGATCGGCAACGGTTCGGCTACAAGGCGCCCAGCCGTGGATCATCGGGATTCGCTTGCGGGGAACGGTTGTTGAGCCGGAGGGGCGGGCCGTCCGCGCCGATGTGGCGCGGCACGACGAAGTCCGGCGATGGGCGGCTGCGCCGACACCGGGAAGGCGCGCGGGCGGCGCGGGACCGCCCGGTGGGTGGGGGCCGTCCGCGCGTGGACACATGCGGGCCACCGCATCAGCCGGTACCTGGGCGGCACCGGCTGATCGGATCCAATTTCCCCAACGGGGGTGCCCATCGCGGCAGTCCGACGCCCTGCACTACCCAGGAGGGGCAACACCGGCCGACTACCACGCCCCCCGGAGAGGATGGGCGGCCCACCGGTTGGATATTCCCATCCAACCTTTTCTGACAGCGTGTCAGCAAGTAGTTTCCTGGTACATCACTCGAACAGGTGAGCAGATTCGTTTCACTTGTTTTTCGCGCGGTTGAACCGGCCCCCTTGCCTCATGTCGCCCGGGTTCCGCAACCGATTCGCGCCCTGATGAATCGGAGGAATCGGCACGGTGATTCAGAAGTGATAGGGGGATTTCCGGCAATGTCCTGCCGCCCGGTGCGGGGGTGTTCCGTTCGATGCGTGTGCCACCGCCGAGCGCGACGGGCGCACTCCGCGTCCCCGGTGGTGGCGGCAGGGCGGGTGGGGGTTCGCGTGGCGAAGTCCGCGGAAACGGCGCGTCCATACCGACGGGTGGGGCCGAGATGCTCCTCGTTGTTGTGGCGATAGGGCAGTCCGACCTCAAATCGCCCTGCTGCAAAGGGACTTGATTTCCATTCCGCAAGTAGGGGAGCTGGGCTCGAATTGCTCCATTCGGGTGATGGAGTCGACGGTCTCTTGTAACTCGATCGGATGCATGCGTCACTGGAAATGTGAAACCGGCGGGCTGCCCATCCCCGTGCCGGGGGAACGTTCAGACAGGCAGCGCTTGCCGGTTTTCTCCATGCCCACAGGCAGGGAACGGGCTGTTGCGCACAAAGCCGTAGGTGCCGGGGTGACTGTCCCCTCGTTCGCCCCGCGCCCGGCAGCCCCCGCGCCGTGCTGCGCTCCGCCTCGGAGAGCCCGGCAGAGGCTGACGACTCCCGCCATCGGCGCCGGTCCAGGACCGCTCCGCCGGTTGCCCACACCATCCCAGCGCAGCAGGAAGAAGGAGTGTCCCCATGCCTATCTCTCCGAACCAGGGTTCCACCGGCGGCGGCACGCTGGTGACCATCACGGGTACCAACCTCTCCAACACCAGCGCGGTGACATTCGGCGCCAAGCCGGCCACGGCCGTCACCAACGTCTCGCCGACCCAGGTCACCGCGGTCTCCCCGTCCGGGACCGGATCGGTCGGGGTGACCGTCACGACCCCGGGCGGGACCAGTAACCCGGTGCCGTTCTTCTATGTCGGCGCCCCGTTCAAGTCCTCCCTGAGCGAGAGCGCGGGGCCCCTGGCCGGCGGCAACACGATCACCGTCAACGGCACGGGCCTGTCGACCGCGACAAGCGTGTCCTTCGGTGGGAACACCGCCACCCCGACGGTGGTCTCCGACACGGCCATCACCGTGGCGGTGCCGGCGGGCGCGGCGGCCGGGCCGGTGTCGGTGAGCGTGACGACTGCGGGCGGCACCAACAACGGCCTGTCCTACACCTACATCGACGACCCCACGATCACCACGATCACCCCGACCACGGGACCGACCTCGGGTGGCACGGCGCTGACCATCGTGGGCACCAACTTCACCAGCACGGAGTCGGTCACCTTCGACGGCGTCGCCGGGCCGTTCTCCGTCGTCAACTCCACCACGCTCTCGGCGGTCACCCCGCCCGGCACGGCCGGTGCCGCCGACGTCGTGGTCACCAACCCTGCCGGATCCGCCACCGCGGCCGGCGGCTTCACGTACGTCGCCGGTCCCGGCATCTAGTCCGCCGGCTCCGCACAGGGTTCGACACCCGTCCGAGCGGCGGTCCCGCGCCGCTCGGGCGGGCCCTCACATCCACCGTCCTTGCCCGAACAGGTCTGTTTGCGGATCCGACCCCCGCAGTGACGCGTGAAGGAGTGCACTCATGGCTGCCCCCGTCGTCTCCTCGATCAGTCCCACCCAGGGGCCGATGTCCGGTGGGAACACCGTCACCCTGACCGGTACCGGCTTCAGCGGGGCGACTGCCGTCAGGTTCGGCGGCATCGCCGCCATCTCGTTCACCATCCTCGGCAGCACAAAGATCCTCGCGGTGGTCCCGGCCGGCGCCGGGGCGGTCAACGTCACCGTCACCACCAGCGAGGGCACCAGCGCCCAGACCGTCACCTACACCTATGTCGCCGCCCCCTCGCTGTCGAGCCTGTCGCCCGATCAGGGCCCCGTCTCGGGAGGCATCGTGGTGACGCTCACGGGAGCGAACCTGTCGAGTGCGACGGCGGTACGTTTCGACGCGATCGCGGCGCTGTCGTTCACCGTCGTCTCCGCCACCCAGATCTCCGCGGTCGCCCCCGCGCATGCGGCCGGAGCCGCGGCGGTCACGGTGACCACCGCGGGCGGCACCAGCAACTCCCTGACCTTCTCCTACGTCGTGGCGCCCTCGGTCACCGGCCTGACGCCCGCTCAAGGCCCGGCCTCGGGGGGAACCGTGGTGACCCTGACGGGTACGAACCTGTCGGGTGCGACGGCGGTACGTTTCGACGGGATCGCGGCGCCGACGTTCACCGTCGTCTCCGCCACCCAAATCTCCGCGGTGACCCCCGTCCATGCGGCCGGAGCCGCGGCGGTCACGGTGACCACCCCGGGCGGCATCAGCAACCCCGAGAACCCCAGCATGTACTTCTACTATGCCGCGGTGCCGTCACTCGTCTCCGTCACGCCGACGTCCGGAACCACCGCGGGAGGGACCGTGGTGACGATCATGGGCACCAGCCTGTCCGGTGCCACGGCCGTGGATTTCGACGGGATCGCGGCGACGTCGTTCACGGTCGCCTCCTCCACTGCGATGACCGCGGTGACTCCGGCCCATGCGGCCGGTACCGCGGCGATCACGGTGACCACCCCCGGCGGCACCGGCAACCCGCTCACCTACGACTACTACGACACCCCCACGCTGAGCACCCTGACCCCGGGCCTGGGGCCCACCTACGCCGGCAACACGGTCACGCTGACCGGGACGAGCCTGACGACCACCACCGACGTCCGGTTCGGCGGCGCTGCGGCGTCGTTCACCGTGCTGTCCCCCACCGAGGTCACGGCCGTCGCCCCGGCGGGCCCCGCCGGGCCGGTGTCCGTCACGGTGGTCACGACCGCCGGCGTCAGCAACGGGCTGACCTATACCCGGGTTGCGGGCCCCGGTATTTGACACCCCGTCGGACGGCGATCGGGTCGGTGGTGGTACGGGCCGCCACTCGTGTGACCTCGGTGCTCCGGCCCCTGCCGAACGGGCCTGCCATGAGAGGGATGATCAGGTTTTGGTCGTGTCATAACAACAATCTCCCTGGCATATGCGCTTTTCTCTTCACGTCCCCCTTGATCGCAGACGCCCAGCGGAAGGCGTGGTGGTTCGTGATGCGTAGGTCAGTCGGTACATCGCTGGTTCTGGGGGCGGTGAGTCTCGGCCTGACGTGTGAGTTGGCGGGGGCTGCGACGGCAGTCCAGGGGGTGACGGGTGCCGTGCGGACCGGGGCTGTCGCCTTCCGCGCGGGAGGGAACGGGCCTTCGGAGCCGGTTCGCGGGATCGTCGAGGCCAGGTCCGGCTTGAGCATCCGCGCCCTGCCGACGGCCAACTCCGCCGAGCTGGGCAAGTACCCGAAGGACGCCCGGATCGGTATCCGGTGCAGGGCGTTCGGGGAGAGCGTCGACGGCGACTCGACGTGGTACCGGCTTGCGAACCGCACGGGTTGGGTGGCTGCCCGCTACGTGAAGGTCTCGAGCCCAGTGCCGCTGTGCGGCGAGCCGGGTCCTCAGGGCCCGCAGGGTGCTCCGGGAGCGCAAGGCACCCCGGGAGCGACTGGAGCTCAGGGCACGCAGGGTACACAGGGCGGGACAGGGGCGACCGGCACTCAAGGGGCCACCGGGGCGACCGGCCCTCAGGGACAGACGGGCGGTACCGGTCCGCAGGGCGGCACGGGGGCGACGGGTGCGCAGGGCGCGGTGGGCCCGCAGGGTGGGATCGGGGCGACGGGGGCCCAGGGTGAGACCGGGGCGACCGGAGCTCAGGGCGGCACTGGTGCGCAGGGTGCGGTGGGCCCGCAGGGTGGGATCGGGGCGACGGGGGCCCAGGGTGAGACCGGGGCGACCGGAGCTCAGGGCGGGACCGGGGCAACTGGTGCTCAGGGTGAGACCGGGGCGGCCGGTGTTCAGGGTGCTGCGGGTCCGCAGGGCGGGACCGGTGCGCAGGGTGCGGTGGGCCCGCAGGGCGGGATCGGGGCGACGGGGGCCCAGGGTGAGACCGGGGCGACCGGAGCCCAGGGCGGGACCGGTGCGCAGGGTGCGGCTGGTCCGCAGGGCGGGACCGGTGCTCAGGGTGCCGCGGGTGCTCAAGGCGAGTCCGGGGCGACCGGAGCTCAAGGTACGGCGGGCCCGCAGGGTGAGACCGGGACAACTGGTGCTCAGGGTGCGGCTGGTGCGCAGGGCGAGACCGGTGCCCCGGGCACTCAGGGAGCCACCGGTTCTCAAGGGGCGACCGGTGCGCAGGGTGAGCCCGGCTCGACGGGTGCTCAGGGCGCGACGGGTGCTCAAGGTGAGACCGGGGCGGCCGGTGTTCAGGGCGCTGCGGGTCCGCAGGGCGGGACCGGTACCCAGGGTGCCGCCGGTGCTCAGGGTGAGACCGGGGCGACCGGCGCTCAAGGTGCTGCTGGTCCGCAAGGCGATACCGGAGCCCCCGGCACTCAGGGCGAGCCCGGCGTGCCGGGCGCTCAAGGCGCCACTGGTACTCAGGGT
Source organism: Streptomyces sp. HUAS TT11 (assembly GCF_051553595.1). Taxonomy (NCBI): domain Bacteria; kingdom Bacillati; phylum Actinomycetota; class Actinomycetes; order Kitasatosporales; family Streptomycetaceae; genus Streptomyces; species Streptomyces sp. HUAS TT11. The sequence continues at coordinate 2,719,718 of NZ_CP196184.1, read as the reverse complement.
GCTGCCGGGCCGCAGGGCGAGACCGGTGCCGCGGGTACGCAGGGTGTTGCGGGTCCGCAGGGCGAGACCGGTGCGACGGGCGTTCAGGGTGCAACCGGTGCGCAGGGCGGGACCGGTGCTCAGGGCGCTGCTGGGCCGCAGGGCGAGACCGGTGCCGCGGGTACGCAGGGTGTTGCGGGTCCGCAGGGTGAGATCGGCGCCACGGGCGTTCAGGGTGCAACCGGACCCCAAGGCCCCTCCGGCGTCCAGCAGATCAATACCTTCGATGCGGAGGGGGAGCTCGGTCCGGGGCAGACGGGGAATCTGGTCGCTGTCTGCGATCCGGGACAGAAGGCGATTTCCGGTGGCTTCATTGCCGGTGTCGGAGCCCTGAGCCCCGACATCTTCGCCACGAAGAACTACGCGAGCATGAGCAACAACAGCACGGTCGACAACAGCTGGACCGTCGAATTCCACAACACTTCCACCACCGAGACGTACGACAACTTCGTTCGGGTCTACTGCGTGCCGTCGTAGCGCAGCGTCGTCCAGCCCGTGATCAGGAGCCGTCCGTCCGGCGGTTCGGGAATGGGCGGACAGGCGAGCGGGGCTCTGTTCCGGCAGAGGGTCGACCAGGACCCGCTGTCGCAACGGAGCCCCGTGGTCGTTCCTTGAGCCGGAAGTCGAACGGCGCAAAGCCGAGTTCGGCAAGGCCGGGCCGGGACGCGGACCGCGAAGTGAGCTCAGTGACAGGGGCGTTGAGCACGGCCGACCGGGCAGCGATGTTGTCCGGCCCCCCACTGAGGGGCCGTTGTCGCAGGGCGGACGCAGCGCCCGCCCCCGGGTCCGGGCGATCGGGTGTGCCGGCGCCCGCCGGGCACCGGCTATGGCGGAACGACCGGCAACGATCTTGCTCTCACCCGCTTCCACAGGGCGTTGACGTCGTTGGTATGTACGGGGTGATCTGCTGTCCGTGGTCAACTCTCGCCCCATCCCCTCTGGACAGCGGGAGGAACTGACGTCGTGACCGTGACGGAGACTGCGGTGGTGCCGGTGGAGGGCGAGCCGGAGGTGTACGCGGCAACGGACGGGGAGCGCGCGGCACACGAGACGGGGGGAGTGCGCACGGCGCACGAGAGCATTCTGCGTCGTCAGTCGGCGCGCGAGTCCGCGGCACGCACCTATGCGCGGGCCCTCCCGATCGTGCCCGTGCGGGCACGCGGGCTCACCATCGAGGGCGCGGACGGCCGCCGTTATCTCGACTGCCTCTCCGGGGCGGGCACACTGGCCCTCGGCCACAACCACCCGGTGGTCCTCGAGGCGATCCGCAAGGTTCTCGACTCGGGTGCCCCGTTGCACGTCCTGGACCTGGCCACCCCTGTCAAGGACGCCTTCACCACCGAGCTGTTCCGGACCCTGCCGTCCGGGTTGGCGGACCGCGCGCGTGTGCAGTTCTGCGGTCCGGCGGGGACGGACGCCGTGGAGGCCGCCCTCAAGCTGGTGCGTGCCGCGACCGGCCGCAGCGGGATTCTGGCCTTCACCGGCGCCTACCACGGGATGACCGCCGGGGCTCTGGAGGTGTCCGGAGGCGCCGCCGACGTCCGGGTGGCCCGGCTGCCGTACCCGCAGGACTACCGCTGCCCGTTCGGGATCGGCGGCGAGCCCGGCGCCGAACTGGGCGCCCGCTGGACCGAGTCACTCCTCGACGATGCCAAGTCGGGCGTGACACTGCCCGCCGGGATGATCCTGGAACCGGTCCAGGGCGAGGGCGGGGTCATCCCCGCGCCGGATGCCTGGATGCGCCGCATGCGCCGGATCACCGAGGACCGGTCCATCCCGCTGATCGCGGACGAGGTACAGACGGGCGTGGGTCGCACGGGGCGCTTCTGGGCCGTCGAACACAGCGGTGTGGTGCCCGACGTCATGGTCCTCTCCAAGGCGATCGGCGGCAGCCTTCCGCTCGCCGTCGTGGTCTACCGCGACGACCTCGACGTCTGGCAACCAGGCGCCCACGCCGGCACGTTCCGCGGCAACCAACTCGCCATGGCCGCCGGAGCGGCCACCCTCGCCTACGTCCGTGAGAACGGCCTCGCCGGGCGCGCCGAAGCACTCGGCACCCGCATGCTGGCCCGACTCGGCCCCCTGGCGGACGAGTTCCCCTTCATCGGGGAGGTCCGCGGCCGCGGGCTGATGATCGGTATGGAGATCGTCGACGCCGAGGCCACGCCCGGCCCGATGGCCCAGGACCCGCCCACGGCCGACGCCCGACGGGCAGGGCCGCTCCCCGCCGCGCCCGCACGTGCGGCCGCCGTCCAGAGGGAGTGCCTGCGGCGCGGCCTGATCGTGGAACTGGGCGGGCGGCACGCCAGTGTGGTCCGGCTGCTGCCGCCGCTGACGATCACCGACGAGCAGACGAGCGCGGTCCTGGACCGGCTGGCGGACGCGGTGGCCGCGGTGGCGCGGGAGACCGTCAAGTCCTGAGACCCGTGCCGCGCTCCCCGGACCGGGCTGCGCAGCCCGGTCCGCCTCGCGTCCGATGCCGCACGAGAAGGACCGGGCCCTGGACGCACGACCGCCCCCACATCCGTACTGCACGGCCCGTCACCGCACGAGCCGGAGACCTCATGAGGAACGACCTTGAACGCCACCCCCACCCCCGACGGCGGCTCCCGGACCCCTGAGCAGGAGACCGGCGGCACACAGGCCACCGCGCTCGCGCCGAGGCCCCCCACGGTCCCCCGGCAGGAGGCAGCAGCCCCACCGGAGTCAGAGGTGGTGCGCGGCGCCGACCTGCTGGAGGATCCCGATCCGCACCTGGCGGCCCAGGCCGCGACCGTGGAGAACCTGCTGCGCTGCTGGGTCCGCGAGCACGATCTCGCCGCTCCGGCCGACGGTGTACTGCGGATCCCGCTCCCCGCCGGTGCGACGGCGCTCCTCGTCCCTGTCCGGTACTGGTCCATGACGGGCTGGCACCGGTTCGGCCTGCCACGGCTCGCCGGGACGTCCGACTCGGCCCCGCCCGCCGACGCCGTGACGGTGGCGACCCTGCTGGCCCGGGAGGCCGGTGCCGCCCGGCAGGCAGCCGCCCCGGCCTCCGCATCGCCCACGGCATCCGGCTTCCCGCACGACCACGTCGCCGACCTGGTGGCCCGCGTGGCCGACTCCGTCCGCCGCACCACGACCTTCATCGCCGAGCGGCGCGAGCGCAGCGCGGACGAGTCGGACCTCTTCCTCTCCGCCGAGCAGGCGCTACTGCTCGGGCACCCGATGCACCCGACGGCCAAGAGCCGCGAGGGACTCTCCGACACCGAGGCCCGGCTCTACTCGCCGGAACTCAGGGGCCGCTTCCCACTGCACTGGCTGGCGGTCGCACCCTCCGTACTCGCGGCCGACTCGGCGTGGACGGAGGGCGGCCGGACCGTGCCCGCCGGCCTGCTCGCCCTGCGGCTCGCGGCGTCGGACCTCCCGCTGCCCGAGAACTTCACCGCACTGCCCCTCCATCCCTGGCAGGCGCGGGAGATCCGGCACCGTCCACAGGCAGCCGCCCTGCTGGAGGCCGGACTGATCCGCGATCTCGGCGCACACGGAGAGCCCTGGTGCCCCACCTCCTCCGTCCGCACCGTCCATCGCTCGGGCGTCCCGGCGATGCTGAAACTGTCGCTGGGCCTGCGCATCACCAACTCCCGCCGCGAGAACCTCCGCAAGGAACTCCACCGGGGCGCCGAGGTGCACCGACTGCTGCGCGGCGGCCTCGGCAGGGAATGGCGCTCCGTGCACCCCGGCTTCGACATCGTCCGCGACCCGGCCTGGCTGGCCGTCGACGACCCGGACGGCATGCCCGTGGCCGGATTGGACGTGGTCATCCGGCACAATCCGTTCGGCCCGACGGACGACGCCTGCTGCCTCGCCGGCCTCGTCTCGCCCAGGGCCCGCGCCCTGCCCACCGGACAGCAGCGACCCGGCCCGGCCTCCAGGCTCGCCGAGACGGTGATCCGTCTCGCCGCACGCACCGGCCGCTCACGCGGCGCCGTCGCCACCGAATGGTTCCTGCGCTACCTGGAACAGGTGGTGCGCCCGGTGCTCTGGCTGGACGGGCAGGCCGGCATCGCCGTGGAGGCGCACCAGCAGAACACCGTCGTCCTCCTGGACCCCGAAGGGTGGCCCGTGGGCGGCCGCTACCGCGACAACCAGGGCTACTACTTCCGCGAGTCCCGCCGCGCCGAACTCGACGCACGGCTGCCCGGCATCGGTGAGCACAGCGACACCTTCGTCTCCGACGAGGTGGCCGACGAACGCTTCGCCTACTACCTGGGCATCAACAACGTCCTCGGTCTGATCGGCGCGTTCGGCTCCCAGGGCCTCGCCGACGAACGGCTGTTGCTGGCGGCCTTCCGTCGCTTCCTCGCCTCCGCCGCCTGCGGCCCCGGACGGCTGCGCACCTCCCTGCCGGCCCGCCTGCTCGAGTCACCCGTCCTGCGCTGCAAGGCCAATCTGCTGACCCGGCTGCACGGCCTGGACGAACTCGTCGGCCCGGTGGACACCCAGTCCGTCTATGTCACCGTCACCAACCCCCTTCATCCCTGAACGTCATCCGTCCCCACTCTTGAGAGGAGCGTCGCCGTGTCCCCGATCGACGCGAACAGCGGCGCCGGCACCGCCTCCGCCCCCAGCGCGGGGCCCGCCACCCGCTCGGCCGCCGGATCCGGTGCCGACGGGCGTCTGCGCCCGAACCCCGGCTCGGACTGCGAGGACACCCTCGACCTCCGGCTGCCCGACCAGTTCATGGCCCTCGGCGTGGACCGCGGGCCGAGCCGGAGCAGAGCGGGGGCTCCCACCGCGGTCCACGCGCTCACGGCCCCGACCTGCACTTCCGACAGCCGGGCTGACGCCCCTGAGGGGCCGGCCGACCCTCCTGGCAACCCGGCCGACGCGATCGCCGGACCTGTCGCTCGACCGGGCATCCCACAGGGCGACGACCTTCTGGACCGCGTGGCCGACTGGGGCGCGACCCCCACCCCCGTCGGCCGCTTCCACCTCGTCCCGGTGGATCCGGGCCGGGACCTCCCACTCGTCGCACGCTGGATGAACGACCCCGCGGTGGCGGTGTTCTGGGACCTGGCGGGAGACGTCTCGATCACCGAGCGGCACCTGCGGGCCCAACTCGCCGGTGACGGGCGCAGCGTCCCGTGCCTCGGCATGCTGGACGGCACCCCCATGAGCTACTGGGAGATCTACCGCGCGGACCTCGACCCCCTGGCCCGCCACTACCCGGCCCGTCCCCACGACACCGGGATCCATCTCCTCATCGGGGGCGTCGCCGACCGCGGGCGCGGTCTCGGGTCCGCCCTTCTGCGCGCGGTCGCCGACCTCGTCCTCGACCGGCGTCCCTCGTGCTCACGTGTCGTCGCCGAACCCGACCTCCGCAACATCCCCTCCGTCGCCTCCTTCCTCAACGCCGGCTTCCGGTTCTCCGCAGAGGTCGACCTCCCCGAGAAGAGGGCCGCCCTGATGATGAGGGACCGGGTCCTTCGCCATGCGCTCCAGCATCATCACTCTCCGTAACGAGGGGTTTCCCGCCTCGGTTCCCGGCCCTCGTTCCCGTTCCGGCCCTCGGCCCCGGTTCCGGCTCTCCGTCTCGGTTCCCGGTCGCGCGCGGCCACGTCCCACCAAGAAGTCCTGTGCCGCATCGCCCGCCGACCCGAGGGCCGTCCCGATCCGCGATGCCAGGGGCGAGCCCTCCGTGGGCTGCGGGGACTCGTGCTTGTTTGTCAGCGGCGAGCCGTAGGGTGGTCGCGCTATGACGAAGCCCTCACTCCCCGAACTCCTGCATGCAGCCGTCTCAGCCGTCGGCGGCACGGAGCGCCCCGGCCAGGCGACCATGGCCCAAGCCGTCGCGGAGGCGATCGACGACGGTTCCCATCTGCTGGTCCAGGCCGGCACCGGCACCGGTAAGTCTCTGGGCTATCTGGTGCCCGCGCTCGCCCACGGGGAGCCCGTCGTCGTGGCGACCGCCACCCTGGCGCTGCAGCGCCAGCTCGTCGAGCGCGACCTGCCGCGCACGGTCGAGGCGCTGCACCCGCTGCTGCGCCGCCGCCCCGAGTTCGCGATGCTCAAGGGCCGCTCGAACTACCTGTGCCTGCACCGCCTGCACGAGGGAGTGCCACAGGACGAGGAGGACGGCCTGTTCGACCAGTTCGAGGCCGCCGCGCCCACCAGCAAGCTGGGGCAGGATCTGCTGCGGCTGCGGGACTGGTCCGAGGACACGGAGAGCGGCGACCGGGACGACCTCACCCCGGGCGTGTCGGACCGGGCCTGGGCCCAGGTTTCGGTGTCGTCCCGGGAGTGCCTGGGCGCATCGAAGTGCGCCTATGGCGCCGAATGCTTCGCGGAAATGGCCCGCGAACGTGCCAAGCTCGCCGAAGTCGTCGTCACCAACCACGCGCTCCTCGCGATCGACGCCATCGAGGGCGCCCCCGTCCTGCCCCAGCACGAGGTGCTCATCGTCGACGAGGCCCATGAACTGGTCTCCCGGGTGACAGGAGTGGCCACCGGCGAACTCACCCCCGGCCAGGTCAACCGCGCGGTGCGCCGCGCCGCCAAACTGGTCAACGAGAAGGCGGCCGACCAGCTCCAGACCGCAGCCGAGGGCTTCGAACGGCTGATGGAGCTCGCCCTGCCCGGGCGCCTCGAGGAGGTCCCGGAGGACCTCGGGTACGCCCTCATGGCGCTGCGTGACGCCGCCCGCACGGTGATCTCCGCGCTCGGGACCACCCGCGACAAGTCCGTCCAGGACGAGGACGCCGTCCGCAAGCAGGCACTCGCCTCCGTGGAGAGCGTGCACGACGTGGCGGAGCGGATCACCCACGGCTCGGAGTGGGACGTCGTCTGGTACGAACGGCACGACCGCTTCGGTGCGTCCCTGCGGGTCGCCCCGCTGTCCGTCTCCGGCCTCCTGCGGGAGAAGCTGTTCGCGGACCGCTCGGTGGTCCTCACGTCCGCCACACTGAAGCTGGGCGGCGACTTCAACGGCGTCGGGGCGTCCCTTGGCCTCGCCCCCGAGGGCACCGAGGGAGACGACCTGCCGAAGTGGAAGGGCGCCGACGTCGGCTCCCCCTTCGACTATCCGAAGCAGGGCATCCTGTACGTCGCGAAGCATCTGTCGCGGCCGGCCCGCGACGGCGACCGAGCGGACATGCATGACGAGCTGACGGAGCTGATCCAGGCGGCCGGCGGCCGCACGCTGGGCCTTTTCGCGTCGATGCGCGCCGCCCAACTCGCCGCCGAGGAACTGCGCACCCGTATCCCCGAGTTCCCGATCTTCCTCCAGGGCGAGGAAACGCTCGGCGAGCTGATCAAGAACTTCGCGGCCGACCCGCAGGCGTGCCTTTTCGGCACGCTGTCGCTCTGGCAGGGTGTCGACGTCCCCGGTCCGAGCTGCCAGCTGGTCGTCATGGACAAGATCCCGTTCCCGCGCCCCGACGATCCGCTGATGAGCGCCCGTCAGAAGGCCGTCGAGGAAGCGGGGGGCAACGGCTTCATGGCCGTGGCCGCCACGCACGCGGCGCTGCTGATGGCACAGGGCGCCGGCCGTCTGGTGCGGGCGACGGAAGACCGCGGGGTGGTCGCCGTGCTGGACCAGCGGCTGGCCACGGCACGCTACGGAAGCTATCTCAAGGCGTCACTGCCCGGCTTCTGGTACACGACGGACCGTAACCAGGTGCGCAAGTCCCTCGCGGCGATCGACGCAGCGGCCAAGGCACAGGAGTCATGACCCGCTGGAGCCGGGTTCGGCCAGGTCAGTACGCTGTTCGGCGGCCCAGGGGCCGCCGAACAGCGTACTGACGGGGTGCGACAGAGCGTCCGAGGGGGCCCGGACAGCGCGGGACCCCGGAACCGGCGCAGGGGTCCCGGGGCCCGGATCAGGGGGAGCGTCGTCAGGCCGCCCTCCGTGCGGGTCACACCCGCCGCAGCACCGCCACCACCTTGCCGAGGATCGTCGCCTCGTCGCCGGGAATGGGCTGGTAGGCCGCGTTGTGCGGCAGCAGCCAGACGTGGCCGTCCTCGCGCTTGAAGCGCTTGACGGTGGCCTCGCCGTCGAGCATGGCGGCCACGATGTCGCCGTTCTCGGCGACGGGCTGACGGCGGACCGTGACCCAGTCGCCGTCGCAGATCGCGGCCTCGATCATGGAGTCGCCGACGACCTTCAGAACGAAGAGCTCACCGTCGCCGACGAGCTGCCTCGGGAGCGGGAAGACATCCTCAACCGACTCCTCGGCGAGGATGGGGCCACCGGCGGCGATACGGCCGACGAGCGGGACGTACGACGCGGCCGGCTTGCCCGTGGTGTCCGTGGGCTGCACGGAGGACGACTGGTCCGATCCGCGGACCTCGTACGCGCGCGGCCGGTGCGGGTCGCGGCGCAGGAAGCCCTTGCGCTCCAGTGCCATCAGCTGGTGTGCCACCGAGGACGTGCTGGAGAGGCCCACGGCCTGGCCGATCTCCCGCATCGACGGCGGGTAGCCACGCCGCTGCACGGAGTCCCGGATGACCTCGATCACCCGGCGCTGCCGGTCGGTCAGACCGGAGCTGTCCGCCCGGATGCCTGGAGGTCGGCCGGGCAGGGACCGCTTGGGCCCCTCGTGATTCGTGGCTTCGTTCATGGCATGCACCGGCTCGAGTCGGCCCTGGGAGCGGTCCTGGGCAGTGATGGTGGCACTGTCTGCGGTGGTGGTCACGTCGGCCCCTCTCGATGGTCTCCCGTGCAGCACAACGGTAGTTGCTTTCGAAAGGTTGCGCCAAACACACGTTCGAGTGAAAAACCGCGAATTATCTGACGCGGTCCAGCGTGCAGGTGTATGGCCGACCGTGATCGGCGGGGGTCTCCCCACTCGGCCGCAACCAGGAGCGGACGAGGGCAAAAGCGCTCATTGCTGTACCCTTCACCGCCGGGGCGATGGCCTTGTGGGCCGCCGTGATCGGCGCCCAGTCTGCCACCCGAGGCCCCGCGGGCCGGGCACCGACCCCCCTTCTCCATGCGGCGTCCACCGTATCCACCCATGGTCCGATCGGGTATGGCCGCGCGGCATGTGCCAATCTGCCCGCTGTCTGCGTGTCGCGGCCGAATGTGTGAGCCGATCGCTAGATGTAGTGGTTGGATTGCAGCAGTGGCCCATAGGTTGTGGTCCCCCGGGTCTTCCTGGCTCGGGAGATCGCCTATGCTTGGGGCTGCTTCGAGGGGCCTGTGAGGCCCACGAGGTCTTATCAGTCGTGCTGAAAAGGAGGGTGGGAGCCATGTACTGCCCCTTCTGCAGGCACCCGGACAGCCGTGTCGTCGACAGCCGTACGACCGACGACGGGACGTCCATCCGCAGGCGCCGCCAGTGTCCCGACTGCTCCCGCCGTTTCACGACGGTGGAGACGTGCTCGCTCATGGTGGTCAAGCGGTCCGGGGTCACCGAGCCCTTCAGTCGCACCAAGGTCATCAACGGCGTGCGCAAGGCATGCCAGGGGCGGCCTGTCACAGAGGACGCACTCGCCCAGCTCGGCCAGCGGGTCGAAGAAGCGGTGCGGGCCACCGGGAGTGCCGAGCTGACCACCCATGACGTGGGTCTGGCCATACTCGGCCCCTTGCAGGAGCTGGACCTCGTCGCCTTTCTGCGGTTCGCGTCCGTGTACCGGGCGTTCGACTCGCTGGAGGACTTCGAGGCCGCCATCGCGGAACTCAGGGAGCAGCAGCGCGGGCGCCCCGCCGTGGACGACGACGACCACGGGAACGCTGTCGCGGAGCGCCAGGGAACCGACCACGGGTCCGGAGCGGCGGCAGACGCCCCCGTGCCCGTCAACGCCGCCGACTGACGGGAGGGCCGACGGGCAGGGCTCCGTCGGCGGTGCACACAGACCCGTCACGCGCGCCGTCTCGCGGCGTGCGTGACAAGCAGACACAACACCGTGCCTTGGGAAGAAAAGGGCACGTCAGGGCGTTTTTGCCTGATACAGGGAGGCGGCATGACAGAGACGGCGAGCGGTCCGGCACGAGGTTCCCGAGCGAAGGGCGCCAAGGCCACCAAGGGACTGCGTATCGAGCGCATTCACACGACTCCCGGCGTGCACCCGTACGACGAAGTCGAGTGGGCGCGCCGTGACGTCGTCATGACCAACTGGCGCGACGGCTCGGTCAACTTCGAGCAGCGTGGCGTCGAGTTCCCCGAATTTTGGTCGGTGAACGCGGTCAACATCGTCACCAGCAAGTACTTCCGCGGTGCCGTCGGCACCCCGCAGCGCGAGACCAGCCTCAAGCAGCTGATCGACCGCATCGTGAAGACGTACCGGAAGGCCGGCGAGGACTACAAGTACTTCTCCTCGCCCGCCGACGCGGAGATCTTCGAGCACGAGCTGGCCTACGCCCTCCTGCACCAGATCTTCAGCTTCAACAGCCCCGTCTGGTTCAACGTGGGCACCCCGCAGCCCCAGCAGGTCTCCGCCTGCTTCATCCTGTCCGTCGACGACTCCATGGAGTCGATCCTCGACTGGTACAAGGAAGAGGGCATGATCTTCAAGGGCGGCTCCGGTGCCGGCCTGAACCTCTCCCGGATCCGCTCCTCCAAGGAGCTGCTCTCCTCCGGCGGCAACGCCTCCGGTCCCGTCTCCTTCATGCGCGGCGCCGACGCCTCCGCAGGAACGATCAAGTCGGGCGGTGCCACTCGCCGCGCCGCCAAGATGGTCATCCTGGACGTCGACCACCCGGACGTCGAGGACTTCATCGAGACCAAGGTCAAGGAGGAGGAGAAGATCCGCGCCCTCCGTGACGCGGGCTTCGACATGGACCTCGGCGGTGACGACATCACCTCCGTCCAGTACCAGAACGCCAACAACTCGGTCCGCGTCAACGACACCTTCATGAAGGCCGTCGAGAACGGCGGCAAGTTCGGCCTGCGCGCCCGTATGACCGGTGAGGTCATCGAGGAGGTCGAGGCGAAGTCGCTCTTCCGCAAGATGGCCGAGGCCGCCTGGGCCTGCGCCGACCCGGGCATCCAGTACGACGACACGATCAATCACTGGCACACGTGCCCGGAGTCCGGCCGTATCAACGGCTCGAACCCGTGCAGCGAGTACATGCACCTGGACAACACGTCCTGCAACCTCGCCTCGCTGAACCTGATGAAGTTCCTGAAGGACGACGGCAAGGGCCACCAGTCCTTCGAGGTCGAGCGCTTCGCCAAGGTCGTCGAGCTGGTCATCACCGCGATGGACATCTCGATCTGCTTCGCGGACTTCCCGACCGAGAAGATCGGCGAGAACACCCGCGCCTTCCGCCAGCTCGGCATCGGTTACGCCAACCTCGGCGCCCTCCTCATGGCGACCGGCCACGCGTACGACTCCGACGGCGGCCGCGCCCTGGCCGGTGCCATCACCTCCCTGATGACCGGCACGGCGTACAAGCGCTCGTCCGAGCTCGCCGCGGTGGTCGGCCCGTACGACGGCTACGCCCGCAACGAGCAGCCGCACCTGCGCGTCATGCAGCAGCACTCCGACGCCAACGCCACCGCCGTCCGCATGGACGACCTGGACACCCCGGTGTGGGCCGCCGCCACGGAGGCCTGGCAGGACGTGCTCCGCCTCGGTGGGAAGAACGGCTTCCGCAACTCCCAGGCGTCCGTCCTCGCCCCGACCGGCACCATCGGTCTGGCGATGTCCTGCGACACCACCGGTGTCGAGCCTGACCTGGCGCTGGTCAAGTTCAAGAAGCTGGTCGGCGGCGGCTCGATGCAGATCGTCAACGGCACCGTGCCGCAGGCGCTGCGCCGCCTCGGCTACCAGGAGGAGCAGATCGAGGCGATCGTCGCCCACATCGCCGAGCACGGCAATGTGATCGACGCGCCGGGCCTCAAGCACGAGCACTACGAGGTCTTCGACTGCGCGATGGGCGAGCGCTCCATCTCCCCGATGGGCCACGTCCGCATGATGGCCGCGATCCAGCCGTGGATCTCCGGCGCCATCTCCAAGACGGTCAACATGCCGGAGACGGCGACCGTCGAGGAGGTCGAGGAGATCTACTTCGAGGCCTGGAAGCTGGGCATCAAGGCGCTGGCGATCTACCGCGACAACTGCAAGGTCGGCCAGCCGCTCTCCGCCAAGAAGAAGGAGACCGCGCCGGCGAAGGCCGAGGAGCGCGCCACGGAGCCCAAGGTCGAGAAGGTGGTCGAGTACCGCCCGGTCCGCAAGCGCCTCCCGAAGGGTCGTCCCGGCATCACCACCTCCTTCACCGTCGGCGGTGCCGAGGGGTACATGACCGCCAACTCCTACCCGGACGACGGTCTCGGCGAGGTCTTCCTCAAGATGTCCAAGCAGGGCTCGACCCTCGCGGGCATGATGGACGCCTTCTCCATCGCCGTCTCGGTGGGTCTGCAGTACGGCGTGCCGCTGGAGACGTACGTCTCCAAGTTCACCAACATGCGCTTCGAGCCGGCCGGTATGACGGACGACCCGGACGTGCGGATGGCGCAGTCGATCGTCGACTACATCTTCCGCCGTCTGGCGCTGGACTTCCTGCCCTTCGAGACGCGTTCGGCGCTCGGCATCCACTCCGCCGAGGAGCGTCAGCGCCACCTGGAGACCGGCTCGTACGAGCCCACCGAGGACGAGGTCGACGTCGAGGGCCTGGCCCAGTCGGCGCCGCGCGCCCAGGAGCTGAAGGCCGTGGCCACCCCGCGCGCCGAGGCCGCGACGGCCCAGCCGGCCCCGAAGCAGGCGCACACCAGCGCCGAGCTGGTGGAGATGCAACTGGGTATCCAGGCGGACGCCCCGCTGTGCTTCTCCTGCGGCACCAAGATGCAGCGCGCCGGTTCCTGCTACATCTGCGAGGGCTGCGGCTCGACGAGCGGCTGCAGTTGAGCATGAGCGGTGTCGCGTCGGATCCCGGATCCGACGCGAGCCGCGAAGGTAGCTGACCCGCGTTTCCCGAGGGGGACCGGCCGACGGCCGGTCCCCCTCGGCGTGTCCGTCCGCGGAGCACCGACGTCAGGAGGGGCGGCAGCCGGGAGCTGCCGTCCCTTCTCCGTTGGCCACGACCCGCCGGCTCGCCAGGCCCCGTAGGCGGGAAGGCACGTGGGACCTTCAGCCGCGATCGCTGCCGCAGAGAAGCGAACCCATGGCCCTGCACGGGCGGGACGCTCGATCGCTCGGCCGCCGGCGCCGCTGCCCTCGGCGGGCCAGGCGGGTACGGCGGGTCATGCGGCCTCCGAAGCCTCCAGGACCATGCGGATCTCCGTCACCTCGTAGCCCGCGCGCTCGAACGCGGCGGCCATCGGAACGTTCGTGGTGTCCGTCGTCGCGGTGATGCGCTCGGCGCCTTCGGTCGCGTGGAAGCGAGTGATCTCGGCGAGGATCTCGTCGATCAGGCCCTGCCCACGTTGCTCGGGTACGACTCCGAGATAGCCGACGTTGCGGTGGTACGGGGTCGCCGACGGCACGGCCAGACCGGCGAGCGTGCCGTCGGGCAGCTCCGCGAGCCGCCACCAGGAGCGCTCGCCGGGGCAGTCGAGGTAGAACCGCATGTCCTCCTCGGCCAGCTGCCTGGCGTCCTTCGTGCGCAGCTCGTCCTGGGTGGCCTGGTCCAGGCTGCCGGAGGACACCCGGGTGAAGGCCTCGAGGAACTCCTCGTCGCTGCCCTCGCGAAACGTCAGCCGACCACGGGCCTCAGGCAGCCCTGCCACCGGAGTCCACTCGTAGCGCAGGCGCTCGATCTCCCGGCCCAGTCCGGCGCGGGCGGCCGATGCGCGACGCCAGGCGACCGCCACCGCGAGTTCCGGTCGGGCGCGCCAGTCCGCCGGGAGGGAGACGTTGTACAGCGGGCGCGTGCCGAGGGTGGTGTGTCCGGCGTCGAGGAGCCTGGTGGCGAGGGCGCCGGGATCGGCGACCGTGGAGTGCACCTGGAGGCAGTCGAGGGCTATGGGCCGCTCGCTGTCGGCACGCCCCCACCACAGCGCGCGGGCGAGTATGTGCCCGTTCTCGTCCTCGGCGAGCCAGATCCATTCCGGGCGGAACCGGTTGGCGTCGAGCTCCTCGCGGATCCTCTCGGCGGTCAGAGCGGCGACCGGACCGTCAGCCGGATAGGCGAGGGCCCGGTCGAGGGCGGTGGGGTCCGCGGTGGCGGCAAAGATTCGCATTCGGCCCATGATCATGAGGGGGGAACGGCGGAGCAACGTATTTGTCCTTGCCTGCCGCCCCCGACGGCACCAGGGCCGCGTTCCGTCGGGGGCCCTCATCGGGGCCGCGCAGGATGCCGGAAACCGGCCCACCCGTCCTCGGCAGGCGTGGACGGACGAGCGAGCCCGGGATGTCGTCACACGCCCGGGACCGGTGACATGCGCCAGTACCCGGTCATGACGGGCGGCACCGCTGTCCGCCGTGCCGCCCGGTGCCGTCGGCCGCCTCTTCTGAGGGTGGTGTCAGGAGTCGTGCGGGCTGCCCATCACTCGGGTGAAGCTCAGCGGGTCCGTGTCGTAGCCGTGGATGCCCGGGCGGAACATCCACTCGCCGGAGGCGTCGCGCACGAACTCGGCGACCGTCGCCGCCGTCGCGCCCAGGACCCCGCCGAAATCGTCCTCGGCAAGGACGGTGTACCCCTCACGCAGCCGCAGCGCCGGGTTCAGGACGCCGACGAACGTCCTGTGGCCGGTGCGCTGCTGGATGACGACCCCGGCCACCACGCGCGCGTACCGGCCGTCGAGGCGGTGGAGCTCCAGCGTCATGACCTCGTCCCAGCCGAAGCCCTTGCCGTCCAGGCTGTCGCGGTTGAGGTAGATCGTTCCGTCGGGGGAGCGGCTGTCGAAGTGCACGACATAGGCCGGGTCCCCGTACGGATCCGACGCGAGATAGGTCGCGGCGACGATGTCGAGATCCGTCGGCGGCTGTCCGGGCGGGCTCGGGTCCCACTTCAGCGCCAACTCGACCTTGCGGATGCCCTTGTTGAGATCGCTCATCACACATCCCCTCCCCGTTGTCACGACCCTCCGAACGAACTCCTGTGCAGAGTGGGTCAGTTGTCCATTGTGCCTTGTGCACCGCGGCGCTCGCCCGGGTGCACTCCGCCGGAGCGTGACCGGCGCCACGCATCGGGGCCTTACGATGGCGCGGTGCTGGTCAAGTGGATTCGCTGCACTGTGGTGGACCGCCGCGGTTTCGAGCGGGGGCAGCGAAAGTGGGCGGGACTGCCGGGGGAGCCGGGATTCCGCGGGCAGGGCGGGGGCTGGAGCCGGGGGAGACCCGGTGTGGCGCACGTCTTCGCGTTCTGGGAGAGCCGTGCCTTCTACGACTCTTTCATGGCGCGCTCCCACGACCGACTGGCGGCGGCGCAGTCGGGGACGTTCAAGGACCAGCAGGTCCGCCTCTTCGACCACCGCTTCGACGTGAAGACCGGCTTCGAGCCCCGCTTCACGGACGCGGACCTGGTGCGGGTCGCGCACTGCAAGGTGCACGAGGAGCGTGCCGAGCACTTCGCACTGATGCAGGAGAAGGTCTGGAATCCGGCGATGGCGGGTTCGCCGGGCATGACCCGCGGACTGTTCGGCGAGGCGCCGGGTCATGAGTTCCTGATCCTGTCGATGTGGCAGTCGGCGGCGGAACACGGCAAGTACCGTGAGGAACGTATCGAGCGCCTGGCGCTGAGGGCGCAGACCGAGGCCGACGTCGCGGCCCTCACGGGGGACATCGTGGACCTGGAACCGTCGTGGACCGTGTGATCCGGCGGCACGGACGGCCACCGGGTCGGCCCGCACCTGCGTGGGAGAACCGGACTGATCGGACGGGCGTCGTTCGAATGTGACCCGTATCAAGGCCGCTCGGGTGCCCCATCGCGTGTGACCCGATCTAGGGTTTTGGCATGGCACGACCACGGCGCATCGTCCTTGTCCGGCACGGAGAGTCGGTGGGCAATGCCGATGACACCGTCTACGAGCGTGAACCCGACCACGCACTGCAGCTCACCGAGAAGGGGTGGCGGCAGGCGGAGGCGACGGGCAAACGGCTGCGGGACCTCTTCGGCGGGGAGCACGTCAGCGTGTACGTCTCCCCCTATCGCCGTACCCATGAGACGCTCCACGCCTTCCGCCTGGACCCCGATCGTGTCCGGGTCCGCGAGGAGCCCCGGCTGCGTGAGCAGGACTGGGGCAACTGGCAGGACCGCAACGACGTCATGGTCCAGAAGGCGTACCGGGACGCCTACGGGCACTTCTTCTACCGCTTCGCGCAGGGCGAGTCCGGTGCCGACGTGTACGACCGGGTGGGCGGTTTCCTCGAAAGCCTGTTCCGCAGCTTCGAGGACCCCGATCATCCGCCGAACGTGCTCCTGGTGACCCACGGCCTGGCCATGAGGCTGTTCTGTATGCGCTGGTTCCACTGGACGGTCGCCGAATTCGAGGCCCTCTCGAATCCGGGGAACGGCGAGACGCGCATGCTCCTGCTGGGCGAGGACGGCAAGTATCGACTCGATCGCCCGTTCGAGCGCTGGCGGGAGCCGCAGCCCTACTGGGTCACCGGATAGAGTGGCAGTGCGATGACCGCTGACTCCTCTTTCCCCGGGCGGCTGGAACGCGCCCTGGCCAGTCTGCGCGGACTGGCGGTGGGGGACGCACTGGGCTCTCAGTTCTTCGTCCCCGCGAACTATCCCCTGCTCAAGCGCCGTGAGCTGCCTCCGGGTCCCTGGCAGTGGACGGACGACACCGAGATGGCCTGCTCCATCGTGTCCGTTCTGGCCGCGCACCGCCGTATCGACCAGGACGCACTGGCGCGCTCCTTCGCGGAGCACCACGACTTCGACCGCGGTTACGGGCCTGCCGTCAACCGCCTCCTCAGGCTCGTACGGGAGGGCGGCGACTGGCGCGAGCTGTCCTCGGCACTGTTCGACGGCCGCGGGTCGTGGGGCAACGGCGCGGCGATGCGGATCGCCCCGCTGGGCGCCTGGTACGCCGACGACCCCGAGCAGGCCACGCACCAGGCGGAGATCTCCGCCTACCCCACCCACCAGCACCGTGAGGCCGTGGTCGGGGCCATGGCCGTGGCCGCCGCGGCCGCCCTCGCCGCCGATCCGGCCGGGCCGCCGACCCCCGGGGCCCTGCTCGACGGTGTCATCGCGCTCGTGCCGAAGAGCGCCGTCGGGGCCGGGCTGCGCCGGGCGCGGGACATGCTGGACTACAGCGACGCCACGACCGTCGCCGCGGTTCTCGGCTGCGGGAGGCGTACGACGGCGCATGACACAGTGCCCTTCGCGCTCTGGTCGGCCGCCCGCGCCCTCGGCGACTACGAACAGGCCTTCTGGACGACCGCGCAGGTGGGCGGGGACGTCGACACGACCTGCTCGATCGTCGGCGGGGTGCTCGCCGCCGGGAAGGCGGGGACGCCGCCGGGGGAGTGGCTGGAGCGTGCGGAGCGGCTGCCGGACTGGGCGTCTCCGGCGTCGTAGACGATCGGGATCACCCCCCGGAGCACCGCGGCACTCGCAGGCGGAAGGCCGTCTCCGGGGATGACCGGAACCGATGCGCGCAGGTGAGGCGGCCCCGCCACCATGGGCCAGGACCGCCTCCACAGGAAGGCACTACGACGGTGGGTACGGCCGGAGGACATTCCTGCTGTCGTTCCCCAGGAACCCTGCGGCCGTCGCGGGTGGGCCCCTGCCGTCCGGTTCGTGGGCCGGACGGCGGGAGCCGGGCCCGCTCAGCCGCCTGCGGGTCCCGCCGTGCCGGCCAGGGCCTCCAGGTCGCTCTTGCGTACGCGGATGACCACCGTCGCCGTGACCAGTGCCAGTACCGCCATCGCCACGGCCGGGATGAAGGCCGTCGAGATGCCATGGGCGAGCACCTCGTGCCCCCAGGGCGCCGGCAGCTGGTGTGTCCTGGCGAACTCCGCCTTCTGTTCGGCCGTGCCGCTCGCCATGAGGTTCGGTACCTGCTTCTCCGCCTCGTTCCGGCTCGCGGTGCCGAAGATCGTGGTGAGGATGGAGAGTCCGAGCGAACCACCCACCTGCTGCATGGCGTTCAGGAGACCGGAGGCCGCGCCCGCCTCGTGCGGGGCGACGCCCGAGACCGCGGTGAGCGTCAGCGTCACGAAGTTCAGGCCCATGCCGAAGCCGAACAGCAGCATCGGACCGAGCACGCCGGACAGGTACGAGCTGTCGGGGCTGATGAACGTCAGCCACCCGAGCCCGAGCGCGACGAGCGTCGCGCCCACCAGCATGAACGGCTTCGGGCCGAGCACCGGCAGGAACCTCTGCGACAGCCCGGCACCGATCGCGATGGCCACCGTCACCGGAAGGAACGCCACACCGGCCGAGATCGGCGAGTACCCCAGCACGTTCTGCACGAAGAGCACGATGTAGAAGAACATGCCGAACATCGCCGCCGCCAGGCTCAGCATGATCACATACGTGCCCGAGCGATTCCGGTCGGTGAACATCCGCAGCGGGGTGATCGGCTCCTTGGCCCGTGTCTCGATGAATCCGAAGGCCACCAGCAACACCACCGCCGCCGTGAAGGAGCCGATGGTGAGGCTGTCCCGCCAGCCGTCCTCCGCAGCACGGATGAAGCCGTAGACCAGGGACGCCATGCCCACGGTCGAGGTGAGCGCTCCGGCTATGTCGAACCGTCCGGGATGGCGTTCTGATTCGTTGATGAACCTCGGTGCGAGCACGGCTATCAGTACGCCGATGGGTACGTTCACGAAGAGGACCCAGCGCCAGTCGAGCCACTCCGTGAGCATGCCGCCGGTCAGCAGGCCTATCGCGCCGCCGCCGGCCGAGACCGCCGCGAAGACGGCGAAGGCCCGGTTCCGCTCCGGGCCTTCCGGGAAAGTGGTGGTGATGAGCGCCAGCGAGGTGGGTGACGCGATGGCGCCGCCCATGCCCTGCAAGGCACGCGCGGCGAGCAACTGCCAGGGCTCCTGGGCGAGTCCACCGAGCAGCGAGGCGAAGGTGAACAGCAGGATGCCTGCCATGAACACCCGGCGTCGGCCGAGTATGTCTCCGGCCCGGCCGCCGAGCAGCAGCAGTCCGCCGAAGGTGAGCGTGTACGCGCTGACCACCCATGTCAGATCGGTTGTGCTGAACTGGAGCGCGTCTTGAATGTGCGGGAGCGCGATGTTCACAATCGTCGCGTCGAGTACCACCATGAGTTGGCAGGCCGCGATGACCGTGAGCGCGATGCCGGGATGAGCCGCCCGGCGGGCGACTCCCGGCTTCTGTTTCTGGAGCAAAGGAGAGGTTGTCACGATGGATCCCCCACGAAGTCGTTAGTGAACGACCGCGTTCACTGTTGCGTCAAACGGTAGTGAGTCCCCATCAGTGAACGCAAGCGTTCACTGAGTTCGATGCCGTGTGATCGCCCCCGACCGCTCGCCCCTTCCCCGAAATCCCCGCTTCCTCATGCTCAACGGAGACACTCAGATGGGTACTTCGTCCTGGACGGCCGCCTCCGCTCAGCCGGCCTCCCTTCGTCGACGTGGTGCTGTGCTCGAGCGCGCGATCCTCGAAGCCGCCCTGGAGCAACTCAGTACGGTCGGCTGGAACGGCCTCACGATGGAGGGCGTCGCCGCAGGCGCCCAGACCGGCAAGGCGGCGGTCTACCGCCGCTGGCCGTCCAAGGAGGATCTCGTCGCCGACGCGCTCCAGGCCGGGCTGCCCCGCCTCGACGAGGCGCCCGACCACGGGAATGTCCGCGAGGACCTCCTCGCGCTCTGCCGGCTGGCCCGCGAGGCGATGTACTCGCGACCGGGTTTCGCGCTTCGATCGGTCATTCACGAATGCGACAATCTGCAGGCCGAGCGCTTCCATGGTGTGATCTACGACGGTGTTGTGGAGCCAACCCTCAAGCTGTTGCGCGAGGTCGTCAACCGTGGAATCGAGCGAGGTGAGGTACGCCCCGCCGCTGCGAACGGCTATGTCTTCGATGCCATTCCGGCGATGATGATGTACCGAGCAAAGATGTGCGGAAGTGAATGGGTCGAGCAGGACATCGAGGAGATGATCGACCAGTTGATGCTTCCGCTGCTCCGTCCCGAGCAGGGCTGATCCCGGCCTTCCGAGCCGCCGGATCGCGGCGGTGGGCGTGCTTGCGAACGGGCCGCCGAGAGGTGCGCCGCCGCCGGGGGAAACCGGGGTGTCGCACGGGGATCCCGGCGGCGTAGGCTAAGGGCGCCATGCCGTACGAACCACCTACTCACACCGTCGAGCGCTCCCTTCGCGCAACGACCGGAGCGAAGGTCATCGCCGGTGTAGACGAGGTGGGACGCGGTGCCTGGGCCGGCCCCGTCACCGTCTGCGCGGCGGTCACGGGCCTACGCCGGCCCCCCGAGGGCCTCACCGACTCCAAACTGCTCACCGTGAAGCGGCGCACCGCACTCGCCGTGGTGCTGGAGCAGTGGGTGACGGCTTACACCCTCGGTCACGCCTCCCCCGAGGAGATCGACGACCTCGGGATGACCGCTGCACTCCGGCTCGCCGCCGTTCGCGCCCTCGAAGCGCTCCCGGTCCGCCCCGAAGCGATCATCCTCGACGGGAAGCACGACTATCTCGGGATGCCCTGGAACGTCCGTACGGTGATCAAGGGCGACCAGTCGTGCGTGGCCGTCGCGGCGGCCTCGGTGATCGCCAAGGTTCACCGCGACAAAATGATGGCCGAACTGGGTATCGACCATGCAGACTTCGGGTTTGCGGCCAACGCCGGGTATCCGTCCCCGGTGCACAGGGCCGCACTCGCGGAGCGGGGCCCCACCCCGTACCACCGCTTGTCGTGGGCGTATCTTGATGCGTTGCCTCAGTGGCGGCATCTCAAGAAGGTCCGCAGCTGGGTGGACGGAAGCGCACCGGAAATCGAGGGCCAGCTCGGCTTCGATTTCTGACCGGTTCCGATCGCACTCATGTGCCACCCGCCGACGCCGGCCGCACCGGCGTTTGATAGATATCAGCCCATGCCTCTCATTCCCGAGGAGCCTCAGATTCACGAGAGTGCCCAGGGTCCCCGCGCCACGCCGGCCGGAGGCCGGACCGCGTCGACCCCTCGTCCCGTACCCGGGCCCCGTCCCGTGGCCCCCCCGCGTCCCGGTCGTCCGGGGCCGAGGCCCATGCCGGCCCAGCGCACCCCGCGCGAACCGGCCAAGTCCGAACAGCCAGCCCCCTCCGACAACCCACAGATCCAGCTCATCCCGGCCTCGGTCGAGGGCGCGCTGGACGCCGCCGAAGAAGCCGTCGACCTGCTGCTCGACTCGGGTCGTGTTCCCGGCGACGTGCTGGTGGTCACCACCGGCGAACCGCATCCGTGGGCCGCGCACGAAATGTCCTTCGGTGAGACCGCGTACTGGGCGCAGCACGACGCCGGTGACGACGTCTTCTACGCCGACGCCTCCGTGGTCTCCCGCGCCGCCGCCCGCCCGGTGGTCGTGGTCGCCGTCAACGGTGGCGCCGACGAGTCCGTCGCCACCGTGCTTCCGCTGGCACTCGGCCGGGCCGGTGCCCTGCTGATCGTCTGCGGCGACCCGAAGCAGATCGACTCGGTGCTCGGCGTGGGCGTCTGAGCGGTCCGGGCCCTGTCCGGATCGCTCAGGTCCCGCCCGTTCGCGCGGAGACCGGAGCCGGGTCACCCGGTTCTGGCTTCGGGTGTCGGCGGGAGTGCCGGATCGACGGCCTGTGTACGGTGGTCGATCCGACATGCGCCTTCGCCGGGGCGCCCGGTCCCTCGCGGACTGCCGGGACACCGTCGCTGATCGCCGGCCCGGCGGCTCGCTGTGGCATACCCGGCTGTGGCATATCCATGTCCCGGGCCGACGCGACGCGACTGCGGCTGCCCACGTACCGCCTGCACCTTCTGCGTCGCGTCTTTCGGGGTGCGCCACGGTCCGCTCGGCCGGCCGTCGTCGGAATGTGACCCGGCCCCTGCGGGCCGACCTAGCTTCCGTGGGCGGTTGCGCCGCCGTCAGCGGGCGGCGGCCCGGTGCATCACCTCGGAGGCGACGCCCCCGGTGCGCGGGCGCGCAGGCGGTGCTCCCGTCGGATCGGTGCTCTCCGGAGCGGACTGCGAGTCCGGGCGGCGTCCGCCGCGCCCCTCGCCGAGAACCTGCCAGCCGTCACGGGTCAGCGTGATGTACGAACCGCAACGCAGTCCGTGCAGCGTGCATGCGTCCCGCAGCCCCCACATCCACGCCCCGTCCTCCTCCGTCCACCGCGCGTCCCCGTCGCGGCAGTGGAGCAGCACGGCCGTCCGCACCGGAGTGCGGCGCCGCAGGTCATGCGGAATCACCCGGCGCAGCTGGGCGAGAAGCGCGTTGCGGAACGTCCAGCCGTCCGCAGGGGCCTGGCGGCGCGTGAACGAGGCGCTCGCCCGCAGTTGTTCGTCCGGATCCAGGACCGCCACCACGACCGTGGAGGGCCGCGGCCGATGCAGAGCATGGAGCCCGACGACGACTTCACGGGGGTTGCGCAGCAGCGGAATCCCTGCGGCTGCCCACTCGGCGGGCTCGAGCACCCGGGCCAGGGGATTGGCGGAAGCGGCGGACAGCTGGGCGGACGCCGACATGGATGCCATCGGGGACGAAGCGAATCCGAAGGTCACGATCCTCCCTTCGGCTACGCGCCCACACTGCGGGCGGGGTCGGACTCGGGGGGCGCATCCCAACGGGGTCCTGCCGGATCACGGACGAACCGTGCGGGGAGCGGACCTCAATTCTTGCCGTCGAACTGGAATGCGGCAACGAGCAATTGACTCCACCGGCCGGTTCCTGGCGATCTGTGGCCTATATCCCCTGCTGCATTTCTTCCGGATGTGCTCCCGGTCTCTGGCGGATGTGTGCCCAGGGAAGGGGCGGGTCACGCCTGCACGGCGAGTACCAGCGGGAACACCCCCTCCGCTCCGGTCCGGCGCAGCATGCGTGCGGCCACGGCCAAGGTCCAGCCGGTCTCCGTCATGTCGTCCACCAGCAGCACGGGACCGCCCGCCTCCCGCAGCGCCGAGGCGAGCTCGGGGAGCACGGTCAGCGCACCGTCGAGCGCCTTGAGCCGCTGTGCGCTGTTGCTCCGGGGCACACGGGGGACGTCGCCGGCGTACTCAACGGAACCGAGCAGCGGCAGCCGCCCGACCTCGGCGATGCGCGCCCCCAAGGAGTGGATCAGCTGCGGACGTGTGCGTGAGGCCATGGTGACGACGCCGACCGGGCGCGGCTGTGCGTCGGGTCGTCCCGAGGCCCAGCCGCCGGGTCCCTTGGCCCAGTCCGCCAGCACGCCGACCACGGCCTTCGCGACATCGTCCGGGACGGGCCCGTCCTGGGCCTGAGCTGCCAGTATCGGCCGCAGCCGGTTGCCCCAGCCGATGTCGGACAGCCGCCCCAGCGCTCGCCCCGGCGCGGCCTGCTCCCCGGCCGGGATGCGCCCCTTCAGCTCCACACCGACCGCCGGCAGACCCGTGGGCCACATCTTCCGGGGTTCGACCTCGACACCCGCGCGGCCGAGTTCACCGAGCGCCGCATCCAGCGCGGCCGGGGAGACCGCGTCCGTGAACCGGGGTCCCGCGCAGGAGTCGCAGCGTCTGCACGGCGCGGCGCCCTCGTCGTCCAGCTGACGCCGCAGGAACTCCATGCGGCAACCCGTCGTGCTCACGTAGTCGCGCATCGCCTGCTGCTCGGTGCCGCGTTGCTTGGCCACCCAGGCGTAGCGCTCGGTGTCGTACGTCCACGGGACGCCCGTCGCGATCCAGCCGCCCTGCACACGGCGCACCGCACCGTCCACGTCCAGGACCTTGAGCATCGTCTCGAGCCTGGACCGCCGCAGCTCGACCAGCGGCTCGAGGGCGGGCAGCGACAAGGGCCGGTCCGCCCGGGCAAGGGCGTCCAGAGTGCGTCGCACCTGCTCCTCCGGAGGAAACGCGATCGAGGCGAAGTACTGCCAGATCGCCTCGTCCTCCTTGCCCGGCAGCAGAAGCACCTCGGCGTGCTCGACACCGCGTCCCGCCCGCCCCACCTGCTGGTAGTAGGCGATCGGGGACGAGGGTGAGCCGAGGTGCACCACGAAGCCTAGGTCGGGCTTGTCGAAGCCCATCCCGAGGGCGGACGTGGCGACCAGCGCCTTGACCCGGTTGGCCAGCAGGTCCTCCTCCGCCTGCTGCCGTTCGGCGTTCTCCGTCTTGCCGGTGTACGAGGCCACGGTGTGCCCGCACTGCCTCAGGAACGCGGTGACCTCCTCGGCCGCCGCCACGGTGAGCGTGTAGATGATGCCGGAACCCGGAAGCTCGTCGAGGTGGTCGGCGAGCCAGGCCATACGGTGGGCGGCGTCCGGAAGCCGCAGCACGCCGAGGCTCAGACTCTCCCGGTCCAGCGGGCCGCGCAGCACCAGCGCGTCCGTACCGGCTCCGGTACCGAGCTGTTCCGCCACGTCCGCCGTCACCCGGGCGTTGGCCGTCGCGGTCGTCGCCAGCACCGGCACGCCGGGCGGCAGATCCGCGAGCATCGTGCGCAGCCGGCGGTAGTCGGGACGGAAGTCGTGGCCCCAGTCGGAGATGCAGTGCGCCTCGTCGACCACCAGCAGGCCGGTCGCGGCCGCCAGCTCGGGGAGCACCCGGTCCCTGAAGTCCGGGTTGTTGAGCCGCTCCGGACTCACCAGCAGGACGTCCACCTCGCCCGCGGTCACCTCGGCCTGGATGGTCTCCCACTCCTCCGAGTTCGACGAGTTGATGGTGCGGGCGTGGATTCCGGCCCGTGCCGCGGCCTCGACCTGGTTGCGCATGAGGGCGAGGAGGGGCGAGACGATGACCGTGGGGCCCGCGCCGCGCTCGCGCAGGAGCGCGGTCGCGACGAAGTAGACCGCGGACTTGCCCCAGCCGGTGCGCTGGACGACCAGGGCTCTGCGCCCGTGCGCCACGAGGGCCTCGATGGCGCTCCACTGATCCTCGCGCAGCCGGGCCTCGCCGGCCGGGGCGCCGACGAGCCGGGCGAGCACCGCGTCGGCGGCGGCCCTCAGCTCGCCCCCGGCCCCGGTGCGGGGCGGGTCCAGTGGGGCGGAGCCCGAGTCCGGGGTGCCCGTCGGCGTGGACGTGGTTCCGTGCGTCGTGCGGAGCGGGTGTTCGTCGGTCATGGCATCCATGCAACCTGATCGGTCCGACATCGCGCGAACGAGCCCGGTGGCTTGTGGACAAAACCTGGCGTGCTCATGGCCATGGTTATCCACAGGCCGAAACGGAATGTGAGGATCCGCGAGATCGTCGCGGCATGACGAACCACGACGAAGTGGCCGGTTCCTCCGGCACCGGTGACATGGGCGCATCCGCACACACCGGCGGCGAGCCCTCAGTACGCGAAGGACACGGACCCTTGGCGGGCCCGTGCAGCGAGACCCAGGTCACGCTGCGTTCCCCGGCCGAACTGGCCGACGCCCTGCCGTATCTCCTGGGGTACCGGCCCGAGGACAGCGTCGTGCTGGTCGCGCTGCACGATCGTGAGGGGCGGGGAAGGTTCGGCGGGCGGGCGCGGCTCGGTATCCCCGTCCTCCCCGACGACTGGCCGTCCGCTGCCCAGCAACTGGCGTACGGCCTGGTGGACGGCAGCCGGCGCAGAGGGGCCGGGCCGGAGGCCATGATCGCCTACGTCGTCCAGGAACCCGCCGGCGGGGAGACGGGCCGTGACGTGATGGAGCGGCTGAGGCCGCTCGCCCAGTCGCTGCGCACGGCCTGCGGCAGCCTCGACGTTCCCGTGGTGGAGGCCTTGTGCATCTCCGGCGGTCGCTTCTGGTCGTACTGCTGCGCGAGCTCCGTCTGCTGTCCTGCCGAGGGGCGGACGATGGGCCTTCCCGGCACCTCGGTGCTGGCGGCCGCGGCCGCCTATGCCGGTCTTCACGTGCGCGGCACCCTCAAGGAGTTCAGGGTGCGGCTCAGTCCTCTGGAGACGTCCGACGCCGTCGCTCAGGAGGCTGCGCTGGACGCCGCGAGCTCGGCACTCGTCCCCAGGATTCTGAGGGACGGCACACGCGACGACGTCGCCGCCGAAACACTCGCGCTCGCCGAGCGGGTCATGGCCCGCCTCGCCGAGACCACGCCCGTCGCGGCCACACAGGAGGTGGACCGCCGCGACGACGAACTGCTCGAACACGACGAGGCCGCGGCCATGATCCTCGGGTTGCAGGACCGCACCACTCGTGACCGCGCCGCGGCCTGGATGGAGGGGCCGGAGGCCGCCGTGGCCCTGCGTCTGTGGCGTGCGCTGGCCCGTCGTTGCGTCGGCGGATACGGCGAGCATGCCGCCGCACCGCTGACACTCGCGGGATGGGTCGCCTGGTCGACCGGCGACGAGCTCGAGGCCCGTGAAGCCCTGGCCATGGCCCTCGGCGCGGACCCGGAGTACCTCTTCGCCCGCCTCCTGCACCAGGCGTGCAACGACGGCCTTGACCCGGAGGCGGTCCGCCGGTGCCTACGGGCGGAGCCGGTGGGCCACGGAAGCGAGGTGAGCACGGACGCTGTGGAACCGGACGGTGACGTCGCGGCGACGGACGATCCGGCCGCTTCACGGGCAGGAACCGGCGGCGACCGTTGTCTCGCCGCACAGGCCGAGACTGCGGGCGACTCGTCCGAGGAGTGGCCCGTGCCCGTCGGCGATGACGGCTGTCCCGTCGACGAACCGTCCGACGCATGGCTGACGACCCTTTCGGACGACGAGCCGCTGCCCGAAAGCTGCCCGGTCGATTCATTCGGTGGTGGAAACGCGCTGTCGGGCGGCGGCTTGACGGCTCCCATCGCTGAGGGTTCCGCGACTTCTGGTGGCCCGATGGTTCCTTCCGTTGCGGGGTCCGCGGCTGCGTGTGGGCCCGTGGCTCCTGCCGTTCAGGGGTGTGCGGCTGTTGGTGGCCCGCCAGCTCCTGCCGCAGGGAGGTCCGGGGCCACCGGTGGTCCGGTGGCAGCGGCGAACTCCACGGACGCAGATGTTCCGACGGCGGCTCCCACCGCAGACGGGCCCTCGGCCGCAGGTGTTCCGGCGGCCGCTCCCACTGCAGACGGGCCCTCGGCCGACGGTGGTCCGGTGGCCTCCACTGCTGCGAGGCCCGCTGCCGTCGGTGGCCAGACGGTTCCCGTTCGCCAGGCACCCCCGCCCGACGACGTCCCGTCGGCTGTCACTGACAAGACGTCCGTGGCCGACAGCCGTCCGGCGCCGTCGTCCACCGGACCTTCGCCCGCCCTCGACACCGCAGCATCCTCTGGTGAGGAACCGCCGCCCGACCATCCGCTCGACACTCCGGCGGGCCCGAATCCGTCGGCGGACAGCCGCCCGGCAGATGCCGAACGGGTCGGGCCGACGGCTGATGACGCCTCTGCCCCGACCGAACCGGTGACCGCACACCCCGGTCCGTCGCGGGCCGCAGCAGCCGCCGCACGGCCACCCCGTGCCATGACCGCTGGCAGCGGGTCTCGCCGGGTACGTCGGCTGAGCCGCGGCAGCCGGTCCAGGAGTCGTTCCGGCGGGGCAGCCGGTGACCGTCGCCGGCACCCGGCCGAGGCAACGGCCGACATACCGCCCGGTACTGACGAGCCCCGCCGGGCAGCGGGCAGCCCCGGCGGCCGGTCGGCGATCCACCGCAATGGGCGCAGGTGTGTGAGGGGTGAAGCCAAGTGAGTGGCTTGCGCCCCCGGATCTACCGCCGTTCGGTCGGCTTCCCGTTCACAGGCGTGACCCGGAGGAAGCCCCTCCTGTTCACCTGTGTGGCGGAACCCGTGCTCGGGCCGCCCCGCCGCATCACGCACCACCCTCCCGAGCCCCCACCCGGCGCTCGCCGCCTCCCAAGGCGCGCCGAGCGCAGAGGAAGCCCTCTCATGCCTCTGCCCACACCGCATTTCGCCCACGACGGCGACAGACCCACCCGCCATGACACCTCGACGTCACAACCCCCCAGAGGTGTGCCGGTAGTCCCACCCCGCAGCGCCGGGGGCACAGCGCCCGCCTCGCGCGGGGGCCGGACGCGAACGGCCGCGTCGCAAGCGCCCCGCCATGTCGCCGACCTGCCACCCGCACACACCGCCCTGATCTGTGTCGCTCTTCCCGGACTGGTGATCTCCACAGATCAGGGGCAGCTGACGGGGCGAGGACTGGAGGGGTTCTATCGCGGGGGTCGCCGCGTGCTCTCCCGCTGCCAGGTGCGAGTGGCGGGCCGGGAGCCCCTGGCCGTGCAGGCTCGCATGATCGCGGCCGATTGCGCGCGTTTCGTGGGTACCGTTCACGCGGCTGCGGACGTGGGTCCGGACCCGGACGTCGTCGTGGAGCGACTGAGGTTCGCGGACGGTACGGAGCGGATCATCCTGCACAGCGCGGCCACGCGCCCGCTGCGTCTGCCGCTGGAGGTGTCCCTGGCCACCGACCTCACGGAGTTGGCGGCCGTCGCCGCGGGAGATTCCGGGCCCGAGATCTCCGCCACCGTCCACGGCTCCGGGCTGCGCTGGTCCAGCGCCAAGGGCGACTGCGCGGTCACCGCCGCCCCGCCGCCCGCTGATGTTCTCGCCTCCGCCGGGCTCCTGCGCTGGCAGATGGAGCTGCCGCCCGGCGGGACACGGAGTGTGGAGGTGCGACTGAAGCCGGACGACGCAGCGCCGGTCCGGGCGGCGGGACACGGGACGACCAGCCCCTTCGCCCAGGCCCGGGCCACCGGCGACGATCTGAGGGCCCAGCCGCTGCTGAGGACCAGCATCGAGGACCTCCAGGCGCTGGTCCTGCGCGACCCCGCCCGCACGTCCGACGTGCACCTTGCGGCGGGAGCCCCCTGGCGTTGCGGACCGGCACCCGCCGACTGCCTGGCGGCGGCGCGAATGACGCTGCCGCTGGGCACCCGGCTCGCCGCGGGCACCCTGCGGATCCTGGCCCGCACCCAACTCGCCGGTCCGGGCCTGCGCGCGGGCATGATCCCCGGCCCTCGCCGCGACGCGGGCACACACGTACCGCCGGGCTGCACGGGCACGGAAGCCACCCTGCTGTTCCCCGTCCTCCTCGCGGAGGCCTGGCGCTGGGGGCTTCCGGAGAGGGAGACCGAGGAACTGCTGCCCGCGGCCGAGAACTGCCTGCGGTGGCTGCGTGTCACGGTCGGCGACGGTGTCTACCTCGCCGATCCCCAGCCGGACGGGCCGCTGCGCTGTGAGACCCAGGCGCACGCGTACCGCGCGGCCATGGTCGGAGCCGATCTCCTGCACGCGTGGGGGCGGCCGGGCGGACCGGAACTGCGCGACTGGGCCGAGGATCTGCGCGGAGCGTTCGGTGCGGACTTCTGGATCGAGGACCGCTCGGGCGGGAGACCTGCCGCAGCCCGCACCCGGGACGGGCGCCTGGTTCCGCATCTCGGGGCCGGCGCCGCGCATCTCCTGGACACCGGACTGCTCGGCTCGGGTGCCCTGGCACCGGGTCTGCTCGACAAGGTGCGCACGGAGCAACTGGCACGGCTGCTCGGCGGTCCCGACATGGACTCCGGATGGGGACTGCGTGGCCTCGGTGCGACGGAAGGGGCGTACAACCCGTTCGGACACCGCGGTGGCACGGTGCGGGTGCAGGAGACGGCGGTCGCCGTGGCGGGACTGGCCGCCGTCGGCCATGAGAAGGAGGCGGGCGCGCTGCTGGGCGGGATGCTCGCCGCGGCGGAGGCGTTCGGGTACCGGCTGCCCGAGATGTTCGGTGGCGAGCCGCGTGTGGAGGGGGCCAGACCCGTGCCGCATCCGGCGGCCTGCCGCCCCGCCGCCACGGCGGCCGCGGCCGGAGTTCTGCTGCTGAGCACGCTCGCCGGTATCCGCCCCGATGTACCGGGCGGGACGGTGACCCTGTGTCCGGTCCGCAGCGCACCGCTGGGCGAGATCGTTCTGACGGGACTGAGACTTGCCGGTGCGCCCCTCTCCGTGCGTGTGGGCCGGCTCGGCCTCGCCACGGTGGAGGAAGCCGCCGACGGACTGCAGCTGGGTGTGTGACCTCGGGTGACGTGCCGCAGAAGGGCGGACGGCGCCCCTCGACGAGGAGGGTCGACGACAGAACTGGATCAGCTGTGGAAGCGGTTGCCGAAGGGAGTGTTTATCGTCAAGCAGACGACTATGATCGCCGCATGCCCTACGACCCGTCAGCCTTTCCGCCCTTCGCCGTCACCGTGGACCTGGTCGTGCTGACCGTGCGCCGTCATGCTCTGTGCGCGCTGGCGGTCCGCAGGGGCGAACCGCCGTTCCAGGGCCGATGGGCGCTCCCCGGGGGCTTCGTTCGGGCGGACGAGGACCTGGCGCAGGCTGCCGCACGTGAGCTGACCGAGGAGACCGGGCTGTGCGCCCATGATCCCAACGCACCCGTCCAGGACAACGGCGCTCACCTGGAACAACTGGCGACGTACGGCGACCCGAAGCGTGACCCGCGGATGAGGGTGGTGAGCGTGGCGCACCTCGCGCTCGCTCCCGACCTGCCCGCGCCGCGGCCCGGCGGGGATGCCAACAGCGCACGCTGGGCCCCCGTGGAGGAGTTGCTGCAGCGGGGCGGCTACGGCAGGGACGGGGAGCAGGCGGCACCGCTCGCCTTCGATCATGCGCAGATTCTGGCGGACGGTGTAGAGCGTGCCCGTTCCAAGATCGAGTACTCCTCGCTGGCCACCGCCTTCTGCCCGGCCGAGTTCACCGTGGGCGAGCTGCGCCGGGTGTACGAGGCCGTGTGGGGTGTGGCCCTCGACCCGCGCAACTTCCACCGCAAGGTGACCGGCACTCCGGGGTTCCTCGTTCCCACGGGAGGCACGACGACCAGACAGGGCGGGCGTCCGGCACAGCTCTTCCGTGCGGGCGGGGCCACGCTGCTGAACCCGCCGATGCTGCGTCCCGAGGTCTGACCACCGCGGGGGCGTCGTTCGCACGGCGGGGCCGCCGCGGGCGCATGTCCGCTGGGGAAGTCGGCGCGGTACCGCCGCCACGGTGACCGAAAAAGCGGACATACCGCGCTATCTTGCATCAGGTGATCCAGGCGATCGGACTGACCAGCAATCCCCGCAGGGACCTTCCGCCCGCCGTCGACGACGTGTCCTTCGAGGCGCACGCGGGCCACGTCACCGCGCTCCTCGGAGCCCCCGGTGCAGGCAAGACGACGGCGCTCAGGCTGATGCTCGAACTCCAACCGGGCCGCGGCATCACCTACTTCCGGGGACGTCCGCTGCACCGCATCGCCCATCCGCAGCGTGAGGTGGGCGTGCTCCTCGGAGATGTCCCCGGCCATCCCGCGCGTACGGTCCGTGGACAACTGCGCAGGCTGTGCTGCGCGGCGGGCGTGCCCGTCCGTCGCGCGGACGAGGTCCTCGAGCGGGTCGGACTCGCCGGACTGGGGCACGAGCGGCTGGGGATGCTCTCGCGCGGCATGGATCGCCGCCTCGGACTCGCCTGCGCCCTGCTCGGCGACCCGCACACCCTCGTCGTCGACCGTCCCGTCCACGGTCTCTCCGCTCGTGAGGGGCGCTGGCTGCACGGCGTTCTGCGTGCACATGCCGCCCAGGGCGGCACGGTCCTTTTCGCCACGGACGACCCCAAGGAGGCGGCCGGTACCGCCGACCGCGTCGTCACGCTCGACCGGGGCCGGCTCGTCGCCGACCAGGAGGCCGCCGATTTCGGCCGGACCCGCCTGCGCCCGCGCGTGGCCGTACGCAGCCCGTACGCGGCGCGACTTGGGGCGCTCCTCACCAAGGAGGCGAGGTCGGCCCGGCGTTCGGTGGAGGTCGTCCACGAGGACGGCAACCGGCTGTCGGTGTACGGCAGTACGTGCGCCGATGTCGGGGAGGCGGCATTCCGGCACGGCATCCTCGTGCACCAACTCGCCGACGAGACCGGTGACATGGGACCTCTTGCCGCAGCGGAGGCGACAGCGGCGGCGCCGACGTCGGCCAAGACGCAGGAGCCGGGTGATCTCCCCGCGTTGCCGCCGCCCGTCGGCGTCCGTGTCACTCCCGACCCCCTTCGTCCGCTGCGCTACGAACTGCACCGCGCCGCCGGTGTCGCCACGGCCCATCTCGTCACCGCCGCCGCGCTCGTCGTCTCCGTTCTCGTCTCCGTGATCCTCGCCCGCATCGGACGCACCCCGGGGCACCTGGTGGCGGCGGCCTGGCCGAAGGATCTTCCGCTGCCCCCCGCGGCGCTCGGCGCGGGCCTGCTCGGTGCGCTCGCTTTCGGCGACGAGTTCCGCCACCCCGTCCTCGCCGCGCACCGCGGGACCGTTCCACGGCGCCTGGGGTTGCTGGCCGCGAAGCTCCTCGTCACCGGGGCCATCGCACTGGCCCTGGCCTGCCTCACGATCGCCGTCGACTTCGAGGTCCTCGCCGTCGTCTTCGGGGGAGAGGTAGCACGGGTCCCGGCTGACTGGTTCTCCCTCCTCGTGAGTTGGTGCGGGCTCGTCGTGGGATGCGCCTGGGCCGGTGTGCTGGCCGCCGGGATCTTCCGGTCCACGACGGCGGGACTCGCCGCGGTGCTCGCGGTGCCCGTCCTGGTCGTACCCGTTCTGCAGCTGGTGCTGGAGAGGCCGTCCGTGGGGACCGCGGCGGGTCTTGCCGCACGGATGAGGGGACTCTCGCCGCTGCAGTGGCCCTGGGGCGGCGAGCGATATCTGGCCGCCGCGGTACATGTGATCGCTCAACCCGTCGGCGGCGCACTGGCCTTGTCCCTCGTCGCGCTGCTCTGCGCGTATCTGCTCACAGTGCTGCGCGGCAGGGCCCGATGACAACCGTCTGTGCCCATCCCTGCTCGCCGTGCACGCAACTCCCCGGAAAGTGCCCATTTCTTTCCGATAAGGCGTCAATTGCGACGCCGTGAGCGATCACCCTTTCGTGTGCTTTTCACCAAAGACCTCAAGGCAGTTGGAGAGGGCGCCGACAAAGGATCCGTGAGTACCCTTGCGCACACCATGATGACCGCCGCCCGCTCCACAGACTCCGGCCTGGCCGGACCGGGCGAACTCGACCGCTACCCCTACGCCGAGGCGCCCGCCGCCGACCGTGTCGGCTCACCCTCCTGGGAGGGCGCGGACCCGGAACTGGGTCGCGTCGGCCGACGCGCCGCGGGCAGCCGTGGACGTGGACTCCACGGCCAACTCGTCCAGCAACTGGGCCAGATGATCGTCTCCGGCGACCTGGGCGCCGACCGCCCACTGGTGCCGGAGGAGATCGGTCAGCGATTCGAGGTGTCGCGCACCGTCGTCCGTGAGTCGCTGCGCGTCCTCGAAGCGAAAGGCCTGGTCAGCGCCCGGCCGAACGTCGGCACTCGCGTACGTCCCGTGAGCGACTGGAACCTCCTCGACCCGGACATCATCGAGTGGCGGGCCTTCGGGCCCCAGCGCGACGACCAGCGCCGTGAACTCAGCGAGCTCAGGTGGACCATCGAGCCGCTCGCCGCACGCCTCGCAGCAGGTCACGGGCGTGAGGAGG
This sequence comes from Streptomyces sp. HUAS TT11, assembly GCF_051553595.1. Classification (NCBI taxonomy): domain Bacteria; kingdom Bacillati; phylum Actinomycetota; class Actinomycetes; order Kitasatosporales; family Streptomycetaceae; genus Streptomyces; species Streptomyces sp. HUAS TT11. Next base: position 2,686,327 of record NZ_CP196184.1, on the reverse strand, counting down.
TTCAGCAGCGGCTCGGCGACATGGTCGAGATCATGGGGCACGCCATGGGTCAGGGCGACTCCCTGACCTTCTCGCGTGCCGACGCCGAGTTCCACTCGCTGCTGATCCAGGTCGCCGGCAACCGCATGCTGGAGCACCTCTCGGGGATCGTCTCGGCCGCTCTCCAGGTCTCCGGCGGACCGGTGACCGGGTGCGAGCGCCCGAACGACGCCGCCCTGACCCAGCACGCCCGCATCGTCGACGCGCTCGCGGCGAGCGACGGGGCGGCCGCCGAGAGCGCGATGCGTCAATTGCTCACGGTCCACCCCGAGGTGGAGCGCGTGGTGCCCGCGCCGCGGGAGCACTGACCGCAACCGCGCGGGCGGTGCGACCGGGCGTGGGTGCCCGTCGTACAGCACCGGGCCGTGCGGTCCACAACCGCGCAGCGCCGTCCACCCGCCGTCGGACTCCGTCGGATCCTCCAGGGACCCGGCGGAGTCCGACGGGGACGGACGGCGTCGCCGGTTCCGGAGGGCGGCCGTGCCACGGACGATCCGGATCCGGTTGCGGGTGTCGATGCCGCCACGGACCCCCTGCGTCGATCGGGGGCTGCGGGGCGATACGGCGCCCTGCCGCCGGCGGCAGGCCTCCGGGACGACATCAGCTGAATATTTCTGCCCGTATCTGGACGTTTTTGAGCGGTTACGGGGTGTGATCCGGGCCACGCGGATTGGGCGTAACGCTTCGGGGCACTATGCGATGACCTAAGAGGTGACAGCCGAGGAGGGAATACGGACGCCGTTCGCGGCGCTGTGCATCTCCCCGGCCCTTGCCCGCGCCGTCGGCCCATCCCCAAGCCGGCGGTCGGCTCCTGTCCTGGTGGACGGGGCCGGAAGCCGTTTTCCAACGTTCCGAGAGGTTGTTCGTGTCGGCCAGCACATCCCGTACGCTCCCGCCGGAGATCGCCGAGTCCGTCTCTGTCATGGCTCTCATTGAGCGGGGAAAGGCTGAGGGGCAGATCGCCGGCGACGATGTGCGTCGGGCCTTCGAAGCTGACCAGATTCCGGCCACTCAGTGGAAGAACGTACTGCGCAGCCTCAACCAGATCCTCGAGGAAGAGGGTGTGACGCTGATGGTCAGTGCCGCAGAGCCCAAGCGCACCCGTAAGAGCGTCGCAGCGAAGAGTCCGGCCAAGCGCACGGCCACCAAGACCGTTGCGGCGAAGACGGCGACCGCGAAGAAGGCCACCGCTCCGGCCGTGCCGGTCTCCGACGACCCGGCTGAGGACGCGCCCGTCAAGAAGGCCGCTGCCAAGAAGGCGACGCCCGCCAAGAAGGCCGTCGCCAAGAAGACCGTCGCCAAGAAGACGACGGCCGCCAAGAAGGCGACGGCGACCGACAAGAAGGACGACGTCGAGCTGATCGAGGACGAGGCCGTCCTCGAGGAGACCCCCGGCAAGACGGGCGACGAACCCGAGGGCACCGAGAGCGCCGGTTTCGTGCTGTCCGACGAGGACGAGGACGACGCCCCCGCGCAGCAGGTCGCCGCGGCCGGTGCGACCGCCGACCCGGTCAAGGACTACCTGAAGCAGATCGGCAAGGTCCCGCTGCTCAACGCCGAGCAGGAGGTCGAGCTCGCCAAGCGCATCGAGGCCGGGCTGTTCGCCGAGGACAAGCTGGCCAACGCGGACAAGCTGGCCCCCAAGCTCAAGCGTGAGCTGGAGATCATCGCCGAGGACGGCCGGCGTGCCAAGAACCACCTCCTCGAGGCGAACCTCCGTCTGGTGGTCTCCCTGGCCAAGCGCTACACGGGCCGCGGGATGCTCTTCCTGGACCTCATCCAGGAAGGCAACCTCGGTCTGATCCGCGCGGTCGAGAAGTTCGACTACACCAAGGGCTACAAGTTCTCCACGTACGCCACCTGGTGGATCCGGCAGGCGATCACCCGCGCCATGGCCGACCAGGCCCGCACCATCCGTATCCCGGTGCACATGGTCGAGGTCATCAACAAGCTGGCCCGTGTCCAGCGCCAGATGCTCCAGGACCTGGGTCGCGAGCCCACCCCGGAGGAGCTGGCCAAGGAGCTCGACATGACCCCGGAGAAGGTCATCGAGGTCCAGAAGTACGGCCGCGAGCCCATCTCCCTGCACACCCCGCTCGGTGAGGACGGCGACAGCGAGTTCGGTGACCTCATCGAGGACTCCGAGGCCGTCGTTCCCGCGGACGCGGTCAGCTTCACGCTCCTCCAGGAGCAGCTGCACTCGGTCCTCGACACCCTGTCGGAGCGTGAGGCGGGCGTGGTCTCCATGCGCTTCGGCCTCACCGACGGTCAGCCGAAGACGCTCGACGAGATCGGCAAGGTCTACGGCGTCACCCGTGAGCGGATCCGCCAGATCGAGTCCAAGACGATGTCGAAGCTGCGTCACCCGTCGCGCTCGCAGGTTCTGCGCGACTACCTCGACTGATCCTCACCTGTAGTCCCCGGAGGGGCCGGTTCCCGTGGGAACCGGCCCCTCTGCGTGTGCGCGCCGTAGCCGACTGGATCACTGTGGGTGTTCTACGACCATCCGACAGTGAGGAGTGCCCATGCGCCGCCACCTTGCCCGAACCCTGGCCGTAGGGGTCGCAGCAGCCCTGATACCGCTGGTGTCCCCGGTTTCGGCGACGGCGGACAACGTCGTCATCGGAGGCTTCCCGGTCGACATCTCTCAGAGCCCGTGGACCGTCGCACTCTCCAGCCGTGACCGGTTCGGTGGTACCCGTGCGGGGCAGTTCTGCGGGGGAGTGGTGGTGGACCGTTCCAAGGTCCTGACCGCCGCCCACTGCATGAGCACGGCCGTCCTGGGCGCACCACCGGGGCAGGTGCCGGACCTGAGGGTCATCACGGGTCGTACGGACCTGATGTCCGCCCAGGGCAAGGAGATCCCGGTGGCCGCCACGTGGGTCAATCCGACGTACAACCGCCTCACGAACGCCGGTGACTTCGCCGTGCTCACCCTTGCCTCCCCCCTGCCGGCCACCTCGGTCATCGGCATGGCGGCGGCCGGTGATCCGGCCTATCAGCCGGGGACGCAGGCGACGGTGTACGGCTGGGGCGACACCACCGGAGCCGCCGACTACGAGCGCAGTCTGCGGGGCGCGAACCTTCAGGTCCTGCCGGACAATGCCTGCGGGCAGGCCTACCCCGGCGGTCTGGACGGCAAGTACCAGCCTGCTTCCATGGTGTGCGCCGGCCTGCCCCAGGGTGGTCGCGACGCCTGCCAGGGGGACAGCGGCGGGCCGCTCGTCGCCATGGGGCGTCTGATCGGTCTGGTGTCCTGGGGAAGCGGCTGCGGGCAGCCCGGCAGCCCCGGGGTCTACACGCGGGTCTCCGAGGCCGTCAAAGCGCTGAGCGGCGGCCGATGACGGTGGCGTGCGTCCGGAGCTCCGTCGCGCACGTCGGCGGGCGACGCGCGGCGGAGTGCGGCTGCGCGACGGGGCGGGGGGCTCCTTGAGTGCCGTACGGCGCTCTTCCGAAGCGCCCTACGAATACGGGCGGCCACTCCGTGTGATCGGAGTGGCCGCCCGTTTCACCGGCCTGGGCGCCGGTGTCGGCTCGTCGGTACGCGCTAGGTGTCAGCGTTCGTCTTCCGAGGTGCTAGCCGGAACGGAGGTCAGTCGCTCCGTCTCGTCCTGTATCTCAGCGGCGATCTTCTTGAGCTCCGGCTCGAACTTGCGACCGTGGTGGGCGCAGAAGAGCAGTTCTCCGCCGCTCAGGAGGACGACGCGTACGTACGCCTGGGCGCCGCAACGGTCGCAGCGGTCAGCGGCCGTCAGCGGGCTCGCGGGGGTCAGAACAGTAGTCACGTCGCCTCTTCTCTAGCTCGACGAGCTGTCGTACCAGGGTCAACATCCAACCAGGCCGAAAACGTTCCCGCTCGCGGCTTATCCTCGAAAGATTCTTTCCGTGGCGGCTGGCTGCTGCCGGTTGGCGGCGAATGTGCCGTATTACGTCTGTATGTCGTACGGGTTCGCGCTGTCTATCGGTGGTCGCGTCCTCCCGGCGGCGTTGCCGGTTGTGGATGAGGACGTGCCCCGAGGCTAAATGGTTCATGCCTCGAAGGGAACGTGATATGTACTTCACCCCACCCAGGTGTCGAACGCCCGTGCGACTCTGGACTAGTCTGGGTTCTCGACGAGGGTGGCGGTACAACGGCTCTACCAGGCCTCTGTACCCTCGGTCCGGTGACCCAAGCCGGCCCGTTATCCAAAGGGCCCCATCCGAAATTCAGCGAGGAGCGAACCGCGTGACCGCCGATACGTCCGTGCCGTCCACAGCGCTGCTGACAGGAGCAGACCGCGACGGCTCCAACTACACCGCGCGGCACCTCCTCGTCCTCGAAGGCCTCGAGGCCGTGCGGAAGCGTCCTGGCATGTACATCGGCTCGACCGACAGCCGGGGTCTGAGCCACTGCCTCTGGGAGATCATCGACAACTCCGTCGACGAGGCCCTGGGCGGGTACTGCGACCACATCGATGTGATCCTCCACGACGACGGCTCGGTGGAGGTCAGGGACAACGGCCGCGGCATCCCGGTCGACGTGGAGCCCAAGACCCGTCTGTCCGGCGTCGAGGTCGTGATGACCAAGCTGCACGCGGGCGGCAAGTTCGGCGGCGGCTCCTACGCGGCTTCCGGCGGCCTCCACGGTGTCGGCGCATCCGTGGTGAACGCCCTCTCCGCCCGTCTGGACGTCGAGGTCGACCGCGACGGCCACACGCACGCGATCAGCTTCCGGCGCGGTGTGCCGGGGGCGTTCGCCGGTGACGGCCCGACCGCGAAGTTCGAGTCCAAGAGCGGACTGCTCAAGGCCAAGAAGATCCCCAAGACCCGCACCGGCACGCGCGTGCGCTACTGGGCGGACCGCCAGATCTTCCTCAAGGACGCCAAGCTCTCCCTGGAGACGCTGCACCAGCGTGCCCGCCAGACGGCCTTCCTGGTGCCCGGCCTGACCATCGTCGTCCGCGACGAGTTCGGGCTGGGCGAGGGCGGAAGCAAGGGCGAGGAGTCGTTCCGCTTCGACGGCGGCATCAGCGAGTTCTGCGAGTACCTGGCGAGCGACAAGCCGGTGTGCGACATCCTTCGCTTCTCCGGGCAGGGCACCTTCAAGGAAACGGTCCCGGTCCTTGACGACCACGGCCAGATGACGCCCACCGAGGTCACCCGGGAGCTGGGTGTCGACGTGGCGCTGCGCTGGGGCACCGGGTACGACACGACGCTGAGGTCCTTCGTCAACATCATCGCCACCCCCAAGGGCGGCACCCATGTCGCCGGCTTCGAGCAGGCGGTGACCAAGACGATGAACGACGTGCTGCGGGCCAAGAAGCTGCTGCGCGTCGCCGAGGACGACATCGTCAAGGACGACGCCCTGGAAGGGCTCACCGCGGTCGTGACCGTGCGCCTGGCCGAACCGCAGTTCGAGGGCCAGACCAAGGAGGTCCTCGGCACGTCGGCGGCCCGCCGGATCGTGACGAACGTGGTCTCCGCGGAGCTCAAGGCGTTCCTGACCTCCACCAAGCGCGACGCCGCCCAGCAGGCCCGCGTCGTCCTGGAGAAGGCCGTGGCCGCGGCCCGTACGCGCATCGCCGCCCGTCAGCACAAGGACGCACAGCGCCGCAAGACGGCCCTGGAGTCCTCCTCGCTGCCCGCGAAGCTCGCCGACTGCCGCAGTGACGACGTGGACCGCAGCGAGCTGTTCATCGTCGAGGGCGACTCCGCGCTGGGTACGGCCAAGCTCGCGCGGAACTCCGAGTTCCAGGCGCTCCTGCCCATCCGGGGCAAGATCCTGAACGTTCAGAAGTCGTCCGTGACGGACATGCTCAAGAACGCCGAGTGCGGTGCGATCATCCAGGTGATAGGGGCCGGATCGGGCCGCACGTTCGATATCGACGCGGCACGCTACGGCAAGATCATCATGATGACCGACGCCGATGTGGACGGCTCCCACATCCGCACCCTGCTGCTGACGCTGTTCCACCGCTACATGCGGCCCATGGTCGAGGCGGGCCGGGTGTTCGCCGCGGTGCCCCCGCTGCACCGCATCGAGATCGTCCAGCCGAAGAAGGGCCAGGACAAGTACGTCTACACGTACTCCGACCGCGAGCTGCGCGACAAGCTGCTGGAATTCCAGAGCAAGGGCATCCGGTACAAGGACTCCATCCAGCGCTACAAGGGTCTGGGCGAGATGGACGCCGACCAGCTCGCCGAGACCACGATGGACCCGCGTCACCGCACCCTGCGCCGCATCAACCTCTCCGACCTGGAGTCCGCCGAGCAGGTGTTCGACCTGCTGATGGGCAACGACGTGGCACCGCGCAAGGAGTTCATCTCCAGCTCGGCCGCGACGCTCGACCGGTCGCGCATCGACGCCTAGCCGTCGCGTACGGCCCCGGCCGACAGGGCCGGGGCGCACGGCGGTGATCCCCGGCCGGGCTCCGGCGCCCGGCCGGGGACCGGGTGTCGATCGAACGGGAGACCGGCATCGAGTACCGGTCGGGCGGGCGGCCGGGGACGGGTTCAGGTCGTGAGCAGCGCGGCTTCCGGGCGGCTCGCCCGGCGATCGGCGTGGCCGGCGGGCCGGACGGCGCCCGGCCTGCCGCGGCGGGGCGAGGGCCTCGGGGTGGCCCGCGGACCTTCGAGCGGCCGGTGCGTGATGGCCCGCCGCCTCCCACGTCCGCATCACGCGGCTTTCACGGGCAGGCGCTCTCGAGGCTTCCGGACCCCGACATCGTCGACGGCGAGTGTGCGGGTGCGCGACATTGCCGGCGGTTTCGCCGATGGAGGCCGTCGGCAGGCGGGAACCGGCTCCGGTGGCACTCGGCGGGCGCGTGCTGCCGGTGCCGCGAGGGTGGGGTGTGCGCCGCGGCGACGAGCGGCGTACGGGGCCGGCCTCCACCCCAGGGTGGAGGGAGCGGGCGTTGCCGACTCCACCCACGATCCACCCCGACGCCGATCTGCTGACCTGCCGATTTCCGTAGCGTCCTGGGTGTCGACGGCACCCGCCGTCGGCGTCCTTTCCATCCGCTCACGGAGGCAGTGATGTCCGGGCTGGTCAATGCGTTGGTGATCGTGGCCGTGGTCGCCCTGGTGATCGTGCGGCAGTTCCGGGCACGCCGGATCGACGCCGACCGGCGCTGGTGGCTGGTCCCCGTGGTCCTCACCGTTCTCGCGCTGCGCCGGCCCGGCCTGCTCGATCCCCATCACCCCACGGTGTCCGCCCTCCTGCTGGGTACCGAGTTGCTGATCGGCCTCGCCACCGGGGCCGGCTGGGCCTGGACCACCCGGATATGGCTGGAGGCGGACGGCGCCGCGTGGAGCAAGAGCACCAAGGCGAGCATCAGCGTCTGGATCGGCGGTATCGCCCTGCGGGTCGGGCTCTTCGCGGTCGGCGCAGCGCTGGGCGTCCACCAGGACAGCTCCGCCCTCCTGCTCGCCCTGGCGGGCACGCTGCTGGTGCGCTCGGGGTTCCTGGTCCGGCGGGTGCGGTCCCTCGTCTCCGCCGACGGGCCGGCCACGGCGTACGGTGACGGCATGCGCCGGCCCGCACCGAAGGAGCGTGTGTGACGGACAACGTGTGGACGCGCTGGCCCTCGCGTGAGGCACTCTCCCGCAGGGGAGTGTCCGGTGCCCGGCGCGCCCTCGGCTGGTGCGGACGGCTCTTCGCCGCCGGAATGCTCCTGTGGACCACCTTCACCGGCGGCCGACTGGCCATGTGGGGCGCGGCCGCGGCCGCGGCCGGGGTGCTGGTGTGCGGGGTGGCGGGCTGGGCCTTCTTCCGGACCACGCTGCACCATCGCCTCCTGCCCTCGGCCGCTCTGCTCACGGGGCTCCTCGGACTGGCCCTCGTGGGGCACCTCTCGGGCCTGCGCATCCCGGCACTCGTGCTCTGGTGCGCGTGCGCCGTCGTCGCCATGGAACGGCTGCCCCTCGCCGTCGCCGTACCCGCCGCAGGCGTCGGGCTCGGTGCGTACGCCGCGGTCAACAACGACGCCTGGCTGACCACGGTGGCCACCACGGTCGGAATCGCCCTCGCGGGCTACGTACTGCGCCTGGACGCGGAAGCGCGGGGCGGGGCCCTGCGGCTGCTCGCCCAGGAACGGGCCGCGCGGGTGGCCGAGGCCGAGTCGGCGGCCCTTGCGGAGCGGACCCGGATCGCACGGGACATCCACGACGTACTGGCGCACAGCCTCTCCGCGCAGCTTGTGCATCTGGAGGCGGCCCGGCTGCTGATCGAGTCGGGAGCCGAGCGGGACAAAATACTGGAGCGGGTCGTGGCGGCGCGGGGAATGGCCCGGGAAGGACTCGCCGAGACCCGGCAGGCGCTCTCCGCGCTGCGTGGCGAGATGTCCCCGCTCGAGGACTTCCTGAGTGAGCTCGTCGCCACGGCGGACCGCGCGGACGTCACCGTATCGGGTGAGCGCACACCGTTGCCCGCCGAGGCCTCGCAGGCGGTCCGCAGGGTCGCGCAGGAGGCCATGACGAACGTCCGCAAGCACGCCCCCGGCGCCAAGGTGCACATTCGGCTGGAGTACGCCGAGCACCAAGTGATGCTGGACGTGCGGGACTCGGGGGGTTCGCCGGGCGAACTGACCGGGACGGGGGCCGGGTACGGTCTGCTGGGCATGCGGGAGCGTGCCGAACTGCTGGGCGGTTCGCTGGAGGCCGGGCCCGGCGAGGAGGGATTCGTGGTGACGTTGAAGGTGCCGGTATGACGCAGGAGGAGGGCGGCAAGCCGGCGCGGGTCGTGGTGGCGGACGACCAGACGGTGGTGCGCGAGGGCATCGTGATGCTGCTGGGTCTGCTTCCCGGCGTCGAGGTCGTCGGCGCGGCCGGGGACGGGGAGGAGGCGGTGAAGCTCGTCGCCGAGCTGGCACCGGACGTGGTGCTGATGGACCTGCGAATGCCGCGCTGCGACGGCGTCGAGGCGACGCGGCGCATCCGCAGCGAGCACCCGGGCACCCAGGTCGTCGTGCTCACCACCTACGCGGACGACGAGTCGCTGTTCCCGGCGCTGAAGGCGGGGGCGCGCGGGTACCTCACCAAGGACGCGGGCGGCGACGAGATCGTACGGGCCGTGCGGAGCGTGCTCTCCGGGGACGCGGGGCTCTCCCCGAGCATCCAGCGACGGCTGCTGGAGCGGCTGTCGGAGCCCGAGCGGCGGACGGCCGCGCCCGTGGAGCCACCGGACGGGCTCACCGCACGGGAGACGGAGGTGCTCGTGCTGATCGCCGAGGGACTGACCAATCAGGAGATCGCCCGCAGGCTCCATGTCTCCACGGCCACGGTGAAGACCCACATCAACAATCTCTTCGCCAAGACCGGGCTCAAGGACCGTGCCGGGGCGGTCCGTTACGCGTATGCAAACGGTCTGGTCAGGCCGCCCTCGCGCTGAGTCACCTGATGGGGTGAAGAGCATGGCGAAGGAGAGCCGGGGAACTTCCCGATCTGTCCATCCTTGGGCATGAAGTCAAGCAATGGCCGTCCCGGCGGAGACGGGGGCGGTCCCGAGAGTCCGGTCGAGAGGCACGAAGGCCGTGACGCAGCCCCCACGTCCATGGGGGCGGCCGGACACGTCAGGCACGTCGACCCCTGGTACGACGCGCTCGCCTCCGGTTGGGGCGAACTGGACGGGACAGGCGCTCCCGCCCCCGTGGTGCCGCCCGCGCGACGCGAGGAGGGCGCCTCCCGTGCGGGGGAGGTGTACCTGGAAGTGCAGCGCAGTGCGGCCTTCCAGGAGGTGCGCAGCCGGTACCGGAGATTCGTGGTCCCGGGTCTTGTCGCGTTCCTGGCCTGGTACCTGGGCTATGTGGTGACCGCGCAGACCGCGCCGGGGCTGATGGCGCGGCCGGTGGCCGGCGCGGTGAACGTGGCGATGGTGGCGGGGCTCGCACAGTTCCTGACGACCTTCCTGCTCACCTGGGCGTACGCGTGGCACGCCCGGTTGCGCCGGGACCGGGCGGCGCTCGATCTGCGCTGGGACACACAGGAGTTGACGCGGGGACTCAAAGGCGGCGAGCGGTGAGCGAGCACCATCAGGCACTGGCGCTGGTGCTGTTCGGCGTGTTCGTCGCGATCACGCTGGCGATCACCACATGGGTGAGTCGCAACCGGCACGGTTCGGCCGAGGAGTTCTACGCGGGCGGGCGACTGTTCTCGCCGATGGAGAATGGTTTTGCCATCGCGGGCGACTACATGTCGGCGGCATCCTTCCTCGGGGTCACCGGACTGATCGCGCTCTTCGGTTACGACGGGCTGCTCTACGTCGTGGGTTTCCTCGTCGCCTGGCTCGTGGTGCTCTTCTTCGTCGCCGAACTCGTTCGCAACTGCGGACGGTTCACGCTCGCGGACGTCGTCGCGGCCCGGATGAGGGAGCGGCCGGTCCGGGTCGCGGTGGGGACGTCCTCGGTGACCGTGTCCGTGCTCTACCTCGTGGCGCAGATGGTGGGCGCGGGCAGTCTCGTAGCGCTGCTGTTCGGCGGGACGAGCGCCGCGGCGCGCTCCTGGACCGTGATCGTCGTCGGCGCGCTGATGGTGATCTATGTGTCCCTGGGCGGGATGCGGGCCACGACCTGGATCCAGATCGTCAAGGCCGTGCTGCTGCTCGGCGGCACGGTGGCGCTGACCGTCCTCGTCCTGATGCGCTTCCACGGAGACGTCGACTCCTTGCTGCGGACCGCGGCGGAGCGCAGCGGGCACGGCGAGGCGTTTCTCGCGCCAGGGCTGAAGTACGGCGGGAACTGGACCGCGCGCATCGACTTCATCAGTCTGGGGCTGGCGCTGGTACTGGGCACGGCCGGGCTGCCCCACATCCTCTCCCGCTTCTACACCGTGCCGACGGCGCGGGCCGCCCGTCGCTCGGTCGTCTGGTCGGTCGGGCTCATCGGCGGCTTCTATCTGATGACGATCGTGCTGGGCTTCGGCGCGGCGGCCGTCGTCGGACCGGACGCCGTGCGGGAGTCGAACACGGCCGGCAACACCGCGGTACCGCTGCTGGCCCTGAAGCTGGGCGGCGGAGCGGAATCCGCCGGCGGGACGGTCCTGTTCGCGATGGTCGCCGCGATCGCCTTCGCCACGATCCTCGCGGTGGTCGCGGGCATCACGCTGGCCTCATCGGCCGCCGTCGCGCACGACCTGTACGCATCGCTGAGACGCCGCCGGACCGGGGCGCGCAGCGAGGTGACCGTGGCGCGGGTCGCGGCCGCAGGAATCGGCGTGGTGGCGATCGCGCTCGGGCTGCTGGCCCGCGATCTCAACGTGGCCTTCCTGGTGGGGCTCGCCTTCGCCGTCTCCGCCTCCGCGAACCTTCCCGCGCTGATCTACTCGCTCTTCTGGCGCGGCTTCACGACACGCGGCGCCGTGTGGGCGGTCTACGGGGGCCTGGTGCCCGCCCTGGTGCTCGTACTGCTGTCGCCGGTCGTCTCGGGCAGCCCCGAATCGCTGTTCCCCGCCGTCGACTTCCAGTACTTCCCGCTGCAGAACCCCGGCATCGTCTCCATCCCGCTCGGCTTCGTCGCGGGCTGGCTCGGCACTGTCACCTCGGGGGAACAGCCGGACGAGGCCAAGCACGCGGAGACCGAGGTGCGGTCGCTGACGGGTGCGGGCGCGGTCTGACCCCCGGTACCACGCTGCGGTGCGCGGGTCGTACGGCCCGCGCACCCCCTGCTACGGCGCCACCCACGCGTACCGGTGTTCGGGTCGCCCCGTGTCGCCGTACTTCAGGGAGAGCCGCAGCCGGCCCACCTGCTCGAGGCGGCGCAGATAGCGCTGGGCGGTGGAACGGCTCAGCCCCGTCCTCGCGGCCACCTCATGGGCCGAGAGCGGCCGGCCGGACCTGTGCAGTACATCGCATATGAGGTCCGTGGTCGGTTCGGAGTGACCGCTGGGCAGCCCGGGCGAGGAGGACACGGGCGTGGTGCGCAGGGCGCCGAAGATGCGGTCGACCTGTTCCTGGCCGGCCACCCCCCGGCCGCCGACGCGGTCGACCGTCCGGCGCAGGGCGGCATACGAGTCCAGGCGTGTGCGCAGGGCCGCGAAAGTGAACGGCTTCACCAGATAGTGCAGGGCGCCCAGACGCATCGCGGCCTGCACCGTGGCCACGTCGCCGGCCGCCGTGATCATGATGACGTCGGTGCCATGGCCTTGCTCGCGCATGCGGTGGACCAGTTCGAGCCCCGTCCGATCGGGCAGATAGTGGTCGAGCAGGACCAGGTCGATCGTGGCGCGCTCCACCGCGGCCAGCGCCTGGGCAGCGCTGTGCGCGCGGGCGGCGACCCGGAAGCCGGGAACCTTTCCGACGTACTTGGCGTTGATCTCGGCGACACGGAAGTCGTCGTCCACGATCAGGACGTTTATCATCGGGCCTCTCTCCCTCAAGGCCAGGCGAGCGTTAAGCCCGTGTTTCGGCTCCGCAGTTGTAGCGCGAGCAAAATGAGCACAACAGACTCTTGCAAGCAGAAGTAGGTCTTGCGCCCAGAAGACTGCTGTCGCGGCCCGCACCGCATCTACGGTCCCGGCCATGAGCGCAGACACCGGCCCCGCCATCGAGCTACGGGGCGCGAGCAAGATCTTCCGGACCCCGTCAGGGGGTCTGCACACGGCCGTCAGGGGACTTGATCTGACCGTCGGCCGCGGTGAGTTCGTCGCCGTCGTCGGACCCACCGGGTGCGGCAAGTCGACGACCCTGACACTGGTCAGCGGGCTGGAGGAGCCCACCGAGGGCGAGGTGCTGGTGGCCGGCGCGCCGGTCGCGGGAGTCGGGGACAAGGTCGGCTTCGTCTTCCAGCAGGACGCCACGTTTCCCTGGCGCACGGTCCTGTCCAACGTCATGGCGGGCCCGCGCTTTCGTGGTGTGCCCAAGGCGGAGGCGAAGCAGAAGGCCCGCGAGTGGCTGGCCCGGGTCGGGCTCGCGGCCTTCGAGGACCGCTACCCGCACCAGCTCTCCGGTGGCCAGCGCAAGCGTGTCGCTCTCGCCGCCACTTTTGTCAACGACCCCGAGATCCTGCTGATGGACGAGCCGTTCTCGGCGCTCGACGTGCAGACCAGGGCGCTGATGTCGGACGAGCTGCTGGAGCTGTGGGCGGGCACGGGCGCCTCGGTCGTCTTCGTCACCCATGACCTGGAGGAGTCGATCGCGCTGGCCGACAAGGTCGTCGTGATGACCGCCGGACCCGCGACCGTGAAGCACATCTTCGACATCGACCTGCCGCGGCCGCGCAAGGTCGAATCGGTGCGCCTGGAACCGCGGTTCATCGAGATCTACCGAGAGATCTGGGAGTCCCTCGGCGAAGAGGTCCGCATCACCCGCGAAAGGGGCGCCGCCCATGTCGCCTGAGGTCATCTCCGCGTCGGCTCCGGTGGACACCTCCAAGCAGCCCGGCCGTGCCGAGTCGCGGGCGCGTGCCGCCCGCAGGCGCAAGGCCGTCGTCCTGGTCGCCCGTGTGCTGCTGCTGGTGGCCGTGCTCGGGCTCTGGGAGGCGCTGTCCCGGGCCAAGGTCATCGATCCGTTCAACTTCTCGATGCCTTCGAAGGTATGGGACCAGATCTACACCTGGATCACCCACGGCACCGCGCTCGGTTCGCTCGGCGAGCAGATCTGGGTCACGCTCCAGGAGGCGCTGCTCGGCTGGGTCATCGGCGTGGCGGCCGGTGTGGTCTTCGGTATCGCGCTGGGGAGGGTCGCCTTCCTCGCCGATGTCCTTGGTCCATACATCAAGGTGCTCAACTCCATACCCAGGATCGTCCTTGCCCCGATCTTCGTCATCTGGTTCGGGCTCGGCCCGTCCTCCAAGATCGCCTCGGCTGTCGTCCTGGTCTTCTTCCCGGTCTTCTTCAACGCCTTCCAGGGCGCCCGCGAGGTCGACCGCAACCTGGTCTCCAACGCCCGCATCCTGGGCGCCAGCGACCGGCGGGTGACGCTTCAGGTCGTCATCCCGTCGGCCACCTCATGGATCTTCACCAGTCTCCATGTCAGCTTCGGCTTCGCGCTGATCGGCGCCATCGTCGGCGAGTACATCGGCGCCACCAAGGGTGTCGGCCTGCTCGTCGCACAGTCCCAGGGCACCTTCAACGCGGCCGGTGTGTACGCCGCGATGGTCATCCTCGCGGTCGTCGCGCTGGTGGCCGAAGGGCTGCTCACCTTCGCCGAGCGCCGGATCTTCCGCTGGAAGGCGTCGGATTCCGGGCACTGACCGGCTCCTCGGGCCGTCGTCGAGGGCGGCCGCCGCCCCCACGCACCTCCTCTTCCCGCACCGCCATCTCACAAGGACGTGAACCGTCATGCGCAAGTCCGCCAGAATCGCCTGCCTCGCCGCGGCCGGTCTGCTCGCCGCCACCTCGCTCACCGCCTGCGCCAATGACGCGGCGTCCACCGCAGCGTCCGGATCCGGTGGCAAGGGCGACGGAAAGGGCGAGAAGGTCAAGATCATGGTCGGTGGCCTGGACAAGGTCATCTACATGCCCGCGATGCTCACCCAGCGGCTCGGCTACTTCGACGCCGAGGGCCTCGACGTGGAACTGCTGAGCGAGCCCGCCGGCGTGCAGGCCGAGACCGCGCTGGTCTCCGGGCAGGTCCAGGGTGCCGTCGGCTTCTACGACCACACCCTCGATCTGCAGACCAAGGGCAAGCACGTCGAGTCCGTGGTGCAGTTCTCGCACGCGCCCGGAGAGGTCGAGATCGTTTCCGCCCAGGCCTCGAAGGACATCACGTCGCCCAAGGACTTCAAGGGCAAGAAGCTCGGAGTCACCGGCCTCGGCTCTTCGACGGACTTCCTCACCAAGTACCTCGCGGTCAAGAACGGTGTGCAGACCAGCGAGTTCAGCCCGGTCGCCGTCGGTGCCGGCCCCACGTTCGTCTCCGCCCTCCAGAAGGGCTCCATCGACGCCGGAATGACCACCGATCCGACCGTCGCCACCGTGCTCCAGAAGAAGCTCGGCAAGGTGCTCGTCGACATGCGGACCCCACAGGGGTCGCAGGAGGCGCTGGGCGGGCCGTACCCGTCGTCCAGTCTCTACATGCAGACGGAGTGGGTCGACGGCCACAAGGCCACCGTCCAGAAGCTGGTCAACGCCTTCGTCAAGACCCTGAAGTGGATGTCCACGCACTCCGCCGACGAGATCGCCGCGAAGATGCCGGCCGACTACTCCCAGGGTGACAAGACGCTCTACGCGGACGCCATCAAGAGCACGCTCCCGATGTTCACCAAGGACGGTGTGATGCCGGAGAACGGACCCGAGACGGTCGAGAAGGTCCTCAAGGCGTTCAACCCCAACATCAAGAACGCCACCATCGATCTCGACAAGACGTACACCACGGAGTTCGTGGAGAAGGCCGCAGGCTGAGCCGACCGGCCGTGCCTCAGGCGCGGGCCGCCCAGACGTAGCGATGCTCCGGGCGGCCCGCGTCGCCGTATTTGAGGGTCAACGTGGCCCTTCCCGTGCGCTCCAGCAGTTTCAGATAGCGCTGGGCGGTCTGGCGGCTCAGCCCGGTCCGCTCGGCGATCTCCTGGGCGGACAGCGGCCCTCCGGCGTTCACCAGGGCCCGCCCCACGAGATCCGCGGTGGTGGGGGAGTGCCCCCTGGGCAGCCCCGGTTCCGTACCGGCCGACATGGCGCCGAAGATCCGGTCGACCTCGGCCTGTTCCGCCCGACCGCCGCCGTCGAGCGTGCGGCGCAGTTCGGCGTACGCCTCCAGCCTGGTGCGCAGCCCCGCGAAGGCGAACGGCTTGACCAGGTACTGGAGTGCGCCCTGTCGCATCGCCGCCTGCACCGTCCGGACGTCCCGGGCCGCCGTCACCATGATCACGTCCGTCTCGTGACCGCGTCGCCGCATCTCCCGGACGACATCGAGCCCCGTGGCGTCCGGCAGGTAGTGGTCCAGCAGCATCAGGTCGGGGCGCGGCGGAGTCCCCAACAGGTGCAGGGCGCCCGCCGCATCGTGCGCCCGGCCCGTCACACGGAAGCCGGGCACCTTGTCGACGTAGGCGGCGTTGACCCGGGCGACCCGGGCGTCGTCGTCCACGACCAGTACCTCGATGGGCCGGGTCATCGTGACTCCTCTCCGGGGAAGTGACCGGGCGTCCCCGGGACCAGGTTCTCTTGTGCCGGCGCTCCCTGGGCGGGGACGCGGTCCCGGGGGTCTTCGCAGGGCGGCTCCGGCGCCCGGCCGGGTGCTTCGAGGGCGTCGGGCAGCACGACGGTGAACTCCGCGCCCCCGCCGTGGGCCTCACTCACACGGGCGCTGCCTCCATGGCGTTCGGCGAGACGGCGCACCAGGGAGAGGCCGATGCCGCGCTTGCCGTGGGACGGCGGCTGCTTCGTGGACCATCCGTCCGTGAAGATCAACTCCCGTCGTTCGGCGGGGATTCCGGGTCCCGTGTCCCGGACCCGGAGGACCGCCGTGCGCTCCTCTGCGCGCAGTTCGACCTCCACGCGTGCGTGCCGGGTGCCCGCCACGGCGTCAAGAGCGTTGTCGACCAGGTTGCCGACGATCGTGACCAGTCCTCTCGGGTCGATCAGCCGGTCCGGCAGCAGCGTCCGGTCCGCGATCCACAGGGCCACGCCGCGCTCGGCGGCGACCGTGGCCTTGCCCACCAGCAAGGCGGCGAGCAGCGGATCGTGGATCTTCTCGGTGACCTGTTCCGCGGTGGTCCTGTGGTCGCCCACCACCTCGTCGACGAACTCCACGGCGTCGTCGTACATCTCCAGTTCGAGCAGCCCCAGGAGCGTGTGCATCCGATTGGCGTGCTCGTGGTCCTGCGCCCGCAGTGCGTCGATCAGACCGCGGGTGGAGTCCAGCTCCCGGCCCAGCTGTTCCAGCTCGGTGCGGTCGCGCAGGGTGGCGACGGCGCCCCCGTCGTCGGTGGGCATGCGGTTGGCGACGAGGACGCGGTGACCGCGCACGGTGAGCAGATCGGTGCCGGCGACGCGACCGGCCAGGACGTCCGTCGTACGGCCCTCGCCGAGCGCCTCGTCGAGGGACTGCCCGACGACCTCGTCACCGATGCCCAGCAGGCGCTGGGCCTCGTCGTTCACGAGCCGTACCCGGCCGGCCCGGTCCAGGGCGACCACGCCCTCCCTGATGCCGTGCAGCATCGCCTCGCGCTCCGCGAGCAGCGCCGAGATGTCGGAGAAGGCGAGGTCGCGGGTCTGCCGCTGGACCCTGCGCGCGATCAGATAGGCGGCGAGGGCACCGATGGCCAGGGCCGCGCCCGCGTAGGCGAACAGCCCGGGGATCGCGTGGAGCAGCCTGGCCCGCACGCTGTTGTACTCGATGCCCACGGAGACCGCGCCGATGATCCTGCCCTGTGCGTCGCGCAGCGGCACCTTGCCGCGGGCCGAGCGACCGAGGGTGCCGCTGTCGATCTGCATGACCTCCTCACCGGCCAAGGCCTGTCTCGGGTCGGTGGACACGACCCGGCCGATCTGCGTGATGTCCGGGTGCGACCAGCGCACCCCCCTCATGTTCATCACCACGACGTACTCGGCCTTGCTCGCCCTGCGGATGTGCTCCGCCTCCGCCTGCACGGGCCCGGTCGGGGACGGCAGCGTCGACTGCAGGTCACGGGCGATCTGCGGCTGGACCGCGGTGGTCTGCGCGATCGCGAGGGCCTGGTGCATCGCCTGGTCGTCCAGCAACTGGCCGAGCGGGGCCAGGAAGAGTCCGGTGGCGAGCACGGCGACGCCCGCGGCGATCGCCACCTGCGTCAGCAGGAGCTGCGAGAACATACGCCGCGGCAGTCCGAGGCGCAGTCGTCGTGCAGGGCGAGAGGGGGTCATGCGTAGACGGTACGGGTGCGCGGGCGCATTGCCTCCGCAGATGTGGCACGCATCTCCCGAGGGGCGTGCGCGGGGGCGGTGAGGGCCGTCCCTCTCCGTGGCGCCCGGGAGTTCAGCAGTGCGCGGGGTCGCCGGCCACCGTGGTGAGCAACTCGCGCACCGACACGACGTCCATCCGGGCCGGTGAACCGAGCGGGCTGCCGCAGCTGTCGGGGCGTGGTGGCAGGGACGCCCCCTGCGCGGCCAGGACGCGCCACAGCCGGCCGTCGGTGTGGGCGACGGTGACCTCCCAGCGTGGCGCGGTCCCGTCTGTGCGGACGACGGTCAACGCGTCCGCCGCGTACTCGTGGGCCGCCGTGCGCACGGCGAGCTCCGCCGCCTGTGCGGGTCGTTCCCAGGCGGAGCTGCCGCGGCATCCCTCCACCACGACCCGTCCGTCGCGCACCCCTTGGAGGATCTCCTTGACGTGCGGGGCCTGGGCGCGTCCGTACGCGTATCCGAACGGAAGTACGAGCAGGGTGGGGGAGAAGCGATGGCCACCCAGATGAGTGACCTCCCAGACCCCCTCGACTCCGGAGGTGGTCAGCTCGGTCGCCAGCGGGCGGCCGAGGAGGGCGCAGCAGCGGTCCCGCTTGCCGTTGGTGCAGACGAACGCGAGCGGGTCGCCTGTGTGGGGTTCGGCCCGGAAGACCGAGTCGAAGGTGCCGGAGTCCCCGCGGCCCAGTGCGGCGAGGTCCAGGTCGAGCAGCCGCTCCGGCTCGGAGGTGGTGGCGGTGCGCAGCCACATGGTGCCCGGAACGGTGTGGGCCGCATAGATCTGCCGTGCGGCGGGCGTGCCGCAGTCGGCGTGCCGGCCGGGGCGGCGGATGAGTGCGATCCGCACGCCTGTGCCCTCCGCGGCCGCCTCGAGGGCGCGGCCGAGCTCAGGATCCAGGTGGCTCGATGTGAGCGCTTCGGGACCCCAGGGGCCGGGCTGCTCCAGCAGCAGCCATGTCCTCGCGGTCGCCGCGGTCCCTGCGAGAGGCTCGTCGAGGTCCCGTGATGCGGTCGTGCACGTACTCACAGAGGTGAGCCTAACCTGACTTCGGCGGCGGTGACTTCCAGCCCCGCGAACAGGGGCGCATTCGAGGCGCACCGGGGGTGCGCAGTAGGCGCGCGAAGCACGCAGGGGAGCGTGCCGGACGCCACCGCGCACCGGCTCACTCGGTGCGCGGCGGCGGTCGTGGCGCGCCCCGTTCAGCGGGGGAGCGGCTGTGGCGGTCGCGCTCCCGCATAGCGGCCGCTCGGGCGCATGCGCAGCGGTCGTTCCTCGTACTCCTCCAGGGTGTGGGCGATCCAGCCCGCCGTGCGGGCGACGGCGAAGACGGTCTCTCCCGCCGTGGCGTCCATGCCGGAGGCGACCGTGAGGACGGCCAGGGCCAGGTCGACATTGGCGTGCAGAGGCGCGTGGCGGGCCGTGGTGGCGACGATGTCCCGTGCGGCGGCCAGGGCCGGTCCCGCGGCAGGCAGCTCCTCCAGGACGGCGAACAGGGCACGCGCGCGCGGGTCCTCGCCCGGATACAGCCGGTGCCCGAGGCCGGGGATCCGGCGCCCCGCGCGGAGCTCGTCGGCGACCACGGGTGCCGCGGTGCCCCGGTCCAGGACGTCGAGGAGCATGCGGTGCGCCAGGCCGCCGGCCGCACCGTGCAGGGGGCCCTCCAGGACGCCGAGGCCCGCGGAGACGGCCGCGTACGCGTGTGCGCGGGCGGACGCGGCGACGCGGACCGCGAGGGTGGAGGCGGCCAGGTCGTGGTCGACGAGAAGCCCGAGTGCAGTGTCCAGCGCGCGCACTGACGTCTCGTCGGGGTCGCGTCCGGTGAGCCGTCCCCACAGGCGCCGCGCCAGCGGGCCCTCGTCGCGGTGGTCGGGCCGCAGCGGGGGGAGGGCCGCGACCAGGGTGGGGATGAGGGTGCGGGCGGCGCCGAGGACGGCCTGCGGCGACAGATCGAAGCGCAGCGGGTCCGCGGTGGCCGCCGCGATCGCCGCCACCCGCAGCCGGTCGGTGGGGCCGGTGTGCTCGGGCAGCGCGGCCACCGCGCGGCGGGCGACGGTGACGGCGGCCTCCGGGGCGGTGAAGATGATTCCGGGCCGCAGCCGCCCGGTCCACAGCCACTCGGCGATCTCCTCGTAGGAGTGCCGGTCGGCCAGCTCGGTGGCGTCGACGCCACGGTAGAAGTACCGGTCCTTCTCGATGAGGGTGATGGACGTGCGGACCGAGAGATCGCCGGCGGCGGGTGAACCTCCGGCCGGCTCCCGCCTGTTGCGCCGGGCGAGCGCCGCGACCTCCTCGGCGTCGAAGGTGCTGCCCCGGCCGCCGGGCTCCCGCCTGCTGCTGAGCTGGCCACGGCTCACATAGGCGTACACGGTCTCCGGTTTCACCCCGAGCAGTTCGGCCGCCTCCCTGGTGGTGATCCGAGTTCCGTCGTGCCCGCGAGCCGTGTCCTGATCCCTCATGGCTGCCACCGTACCCATGGATCTCATATTGATTCAATCAATATTGACAGGGATTGAGTCAAGCATGGACAGTCGAGTCAATTCCAAGGAGGAGACATGTCGATCAGCAGTGCCGCGTCCACCCCCGTCGACGTGCCGCGCGGGCTCGCGGGCGTCGTGGTCACCGACACCGAACTGGGTGACGTCCGGGGGCTCGAGGGCTTCTACCACTACCGGGAGTACTCGGCCGTCGAACTGGCGCTGACCCGTGGCTTCGAGGACGTCTGGCACCTGATGGTCCACGGCGTGCTGCCGGACCCGGCGCAGCGGTCGGCGTTCGCCGCCAGGACCGCGGGTCTGCGCCGCCTTCCCGACGACGTCCGGGCCGCGCTTCCCGCGGTGGCGGCCGCGAGCGGCCGGTCCGGCCCGCTGTCGGGTCTGCGCACGGCGCTCTCCCTGTTCGGCGCCTCGAAGGGGTTCCGGCCGGTGTACGACATCGATGCGGACAGGCGCCGCGAGGACACGCTGGCGGCGGCTGCAGTCGTGCCCACGCTGCTGACGGCGCTGTACCGGCTGGGCCGGGGGCTGCAGCCGGTCGAACCGCGGGAGGACCTGCCGTACGCGGCCAACTACCTCTACATGCTCACGGGTTCGGAGCCCGACGAGGCGCATGCGCGTGCGATCGAGCAGTACTTGATCTCAACCATTGACCATGGATTCAATGCATCAACATTCACCGCGAGGGTGATCACCTCGACGGGTGCGGATGTCTCGGCGGCCCTGGTCGGCGCCGTCGGCGCGCTGTCCGGACCGCTTCACGGCGGAGCGCCGAGCCGGGCCCTCGACACCCTCGACGCGATCGGCACCCCCGACCGCATCGACACCTGGATCCGTGCGCGCGTCCTCGCCGGCGAGCGCATCATGGGCTTCGGGCACCCGGTCTACCGCACGGAGGACCCGCGCTCGAGGATGCTGCGGGGTGTCGCGGAGCGGTTCGGCGGCGGCCTGGTGGACTTCGCGATCGAGGTCGAGCGCCATGTGGAGGCGATCCTGGCCGAACTGAAGCCCGGCCGCGAACTGCACACGAACGTGGAGTTCTACGCCGGGGTCGTCATGGAACTCTGCGGTGTCCCGCGCGAGATGTTCACACCGACGTTCGCGACGGCCCGAGTGGTCGGCTGGAGCGCCAACATCCTGGAACAGGCACAGGACCCGAAAATCATCCGCCCGGCGGCCCGGTATGTGGGTCCGGTACCACCGGTCGCCGTGCCGGCGGTGGCGTGACGCCTGCGGCGACCGCCGAGGAGGGTCTCATACCTGAGAGGGTGGGGGGAGCGCCGCGGTCGAGGTCTACCGGGGCCCTTTCGAGAGCCAGGGCCGCGGGTTGTGCGCGAGGCCCGGAGCCGATCTGGCGCCGGGCCTGACGACGCGTGCCGCCAAGCGAGGACCGGGTGTTGTGCTGCTCGGCCGGGTGCGGCCCCTGGGCGCGCAGATGGCGTGCGGCGGGGCGATGCGAGTGTGGAGCTGAAGGGGTGGAGGCTCAGGCGTCCGGGATCTCGGCCTTGGCGCGGACCAAGGTCTCCCGGCTGATGATCACGATGCGTTCGTAGTCGGCCCGTGCGGCGTCGGCGGGCAGCTCGCTGTCCAGCCTGGCGGTGGCTTCGGTCCCGATGACGGCGAAGTTGCCGTCACTCAGTTCGAAGATGTCGGGGCAGGTCTCGCCTGTCACGCTGCCGCGTTCACGGGGAGATGCACCGATCCGGCGCACAATCTTCAAAGGTGATCCCGGTCCTCAGAGCAGTAGGTGGTACTGGTGTGGTCAGGTTAGCCTTTTGATGCTCCCGATGCGTTAACACCCCACTAGCCCAACTGGACTCATTCCGGCGTGTGTTGACTCCGAATGGGCTACTCCGCGGGCGGTTCGCCCACCACCCACCACTCGTCCGTGTCGGCGTCCTCGAGGTCCTGCACGATGCCGTCCATCATCCGGCCCACACGAGCCTCGGTCGAAGCGTGGTCGAGGCTGTCGCGGTGGTGTCGCGTGGCTTCCCAGTAGTCCCGGATCATGGGGTTCTGGCAGAGCACTCGAAGGTGTCCGTGCAGCTCCTGCCAGTTGACATAGCCGGCGAGGTAGCTCTTCAGGGCGTGGGAGTAGAGCGCGTTCGCGAAGAGATACTGCCGCCGCAGTCCGGGCTGCTCCGTGGCCGGTCGGCCGCTCAGGTCGACCGTGCTCATGACGGCCGCCAGCTCGGGATCGTCGATGGCCTTGCTCAGCAGATGGAAGTGCATACGTTGCTGCTCGACCTGCAATTGCAGCTCGACGGACCTGCGCTGCTGTCGGCTGAGGAACGCGAGAGCCGCCGCCCCGAACGCGAGTCCTGCCGCGGTGGCGGCGGCAGGCCCCCATGTCCCGTGCCTCTGTGTGGTCATGTCAACCCCCGAATCAGGCGACCGTCCGCCGGTCGTCGGATGCGGGTCTGCTGGAGGGGACCGGCGAGCGATGGGCGGCGCGCTTGCCGTCTCCCAGGGTGCCGAGCGGCTCTGATCGGCGGGGAGGCGGAGAGGAGGCGCACAGAGGGAAGTGCGGGTCGCGTTTCCCGGCGCCATGCCAAACGTGTGCCCCGCGAGCGCCGCTAACAATCGTTCACTTCGCAGGGTTTCCCCTCGCTCGTATCCTGATTCGGCATTCAGTCCACGTACGAGTGCGGCCCCCCTTCCGGTGCGAGCCGGTCCATGAGCCGTCCTCGTGCACCGCCGGCACGCGATCCGGCGCACGTACGGGTGGAAGAAGGGGTGTATGTTGAGCCGGCCGCCGAGTCCGCAGCAGATCCCGGTCGTGGTCCTCGCCGGATTCCTGGGTTCGGGCAAGACCACGCTGCTCAACCACCTCCTCCATCACAGCGGAGGCAGCCGGATCGGCGCCGTCGTCAATGACTTCGGGGACATCGAGATCGACGCCATGGCCGTCGCGGGGGCGCTCGGCGACTCCACGGTCTCCCTCGGCAACGGCTGCCTCTGCTGCGCCGTGGACGCCAGTGAACTCGACGTCTACCTCGACCGTCTGGCCCGGACCTCCGCCGGCATCGACGTCATCGTGATCGAGGCGAGCGGTCTCGCCGAACCGCAGGAGCTGGTCCGCATGGTGCTGGCCAGCGAGCATCCACGGGTGGTCTACGGCGGGCTCGTGGAGGTCGTCGACGCGGTGGAGTTCGCCGCCACCCGCGAGAGGCATCCCGAGCTGGACCGCCATCTCGCCCTCGCCGATCTTGTCGTCGTCAACAAGACGGATCGCGCCGAGGACAGCGATCAGGTCCTGGGGACCGTGCGGTCCCTCACCGACCGCGCCGCCGTCGTCCCGGCCGCGTACGGGCGCATCGACCCGGAGCTCCTCTTCGACTGCCGGCCGGCCGAGGAGCGGATCGGGCAGCTGTCGTTCGACGACCTCCACCGGCACGACCACGAGCACGGTGAGGCGAGCGCTCACCACGCCCATCTGCACGCCGGATACGACAGCCTCTCCTTCCGCTCCGACGTGCCCATGGAGCCGCGGCGGCTGCTGGAGTTCCTCGACAGCAGGCCGGAAGGCCTCTACCGGATCAAGGGATACGTCGACTTCGGCGCCGCCGACCCGCGCAACCGGTACGCGGTGCATGCCGTGGGGCGGTTCCTGCGGTTCCGTCCGGAGGCGTGGGAGGCCGGTGCCGAGCGGCTCACCCAGCTCGTGCTCATCGGGTCCGGCATCAACACCACGGCTCTGCGCAAGGAGCTCCAGGGGTGCACGGACGACGCCCCACACACCGACGAGCACGGCATGTGGGGCGTCCTCCGCTACGTCCGGGACGAGGAGACCGAGGCTCTCGCGAGCCCCGGTGACCTCGAGGACTGAATCACATCGGTCCCGCCACCGCCGCGACCGTCTTCGCCAGGGACACGCCCGAGCCGTCGCGTCGCGGGTCGAGCTCCGGCAGCTCGGCCGGTGTGCCGTTCTTCTGCGCGGCCCGGGCCGGCGTCGGGCCGGCCCAGGCGAAGGACAGGCAGTCCTCGCCCTTCAGGAACCGCTGGCAGCGCACACCGCCCGTGGCGCGGCCCTTGCGCGGGTACTGATCGAACGCCGTCATCTTGGCGGTGGTCTGGACCGAGTCGTCCAGCGTCCCGCGCGAACCGGCGACCGTGAAGACGACCGCGTCCACCGCCGGGTCCACGGCAGTGAAGGAGATCACCTTGGCGCCGTCCGTCAGCTTGATGCCCGCCATGCCGCCGGCAGGCCGGCCCTGGGCGCGTACCTGGGAGGCGGGGAAACGCAGCAACTGGGCGTCGTCCGTGATGAAGACCAGGTCCTCCTCGCCCGTGCGCAGTTCGACCGCGCCGACGATGCGGTCGCCCTCCTTGAGCGTGATGACCTCCAACTCCTCCTTGTTGGACGGGTAGTCGGGGACCACACGCTTGACGACTCCCTGTGCCGTGCCGATGGCGAGACCCTGGGAGGACTCGTCCAGCGTCGTCAGGCAGACCGCCGTCTCGTTCGCCTCCAGGGAGACGAACTCCGAGACGGGAGCGCCTCCGGACAGGCTCGGCCGCGCCGCCGTCTCCGGCAGCTGCGGAAGGTCGATCACATTCAGCCGCAGCAGCCGCCCGCCGGACGTCACCACGCCGACCTCCCCGCGGGCCGTCGCCGGGACGGCGGAGACGATCACGTCGTGCTTCGCGCGCTTGTCCTCGGTGTCCTCCGCGAACGGGTCGCCGTCCGCCGTGCGGGCCAGCAGGCCCGTCGACGACATCAGCACCCGGCACGGGGCATCCTCGACCTGGAGCGGAACCGTGGGCGCCGGGGTGCCGGAGGACTCCAGCAGCACCGTGCGCCGCTCGGTGCCGAACTTCTTGGCCACCGTGGCCAGTTCGGCGGAGACCAGCTTGCGCAGCTCGGCGTCCGAGTCCAGGATCCGCGTCAGCTCCGCGATCTCGGCGTTGAGCCGGTCCTTCTCCGCCTCCAGCTCGATGCGGTCGTACTTGGTGAGGCGGCGCAGCGGGGTGTCCAGGATGTACTGCGTCTGGACCTCGCTCAGCGAGAAGCGCCGCATCAGGCGCTCCTTGGCCTGCGCCGAGTTGTCGCTGGACCGGATCAGGCGGATGACCTCGTCGATGTCCACCAGCGCCGTGAGCAGACCCTCGACGAGGTGGAGCCGGTCGCGCCTCTTGCTGCGGCGGAACTCCGAGCGCCGGCGGACGACGTCGAAGCGGTGGTCGAGGTAGACCTCGAGCAGCTCCTTGAGGCCCAGGGTGAGCGGCTGGCCGTCGACCAGTGCGACGTTGTTGATGCCGAAGGACTCCTCCATCGGCGTCAGCTTGTAGAGCTGCTCCAGGACCGCCTCCGGCACGAAGCCGTTCTTGATCTCGATCACCAGGCGCAGGCCGTGCTCACGGTCGGTGAGGTCCTTGACGTCGGCGATGCCCTGGAGCTTCTTCGAGCCGACCAGGTCCTTGATCTTGGCGATCACCTTCTCCGGGCCGACCGTGAAGGGCAGCTCGGTGACGACCAGGCCCTTGCGGCGGGCCGTCACGGTCTCCACCGACACCGTGGCGCGGATCTTGAAGGTGCCCCGGCCCGTCTCGTAGGCGTCCCGGACGCCGGCGAGGCCGACGATCCGGCCGCCGGTGGGCAGGTCGGGTCCGGGGACGTACTTCATCAGGGTGTCGAGATCCGCGTTCGGGTGGCGGATCAGATGGCGGGCGGCCGCGATGACCTCGCCGAGGTTGTGCGGCGGCATGTTCGTGGCCATACCGACCGCGATGCCCGACGCGCCGTTCACCAGGAGGTTCGGGAAGGCGGCCGGCAGGGCCTCGGGCTCCCGCTCCTGGCCGTCGTAGTTGGGGACGAAGTCGACCGTGTCCTCGTCGATCGACTCGGTCATCAGGCCCGTCGCCTCGGCCATGCGGCATTCGGTGTACCGCATGGCCGCCGGCGGGTCGTCGTTCCCGAGCGAGCCGAAGTTGCCGTGGCCGTCGACCAGGGGCACGCGCATCGAGAAGGGCTGGGCCATGCGCACCAGGGCGTCGTAGATCGACGCGTCGCCGTGCGGGTGCAGCTTACCCATGACCTCGCCGACGACACGGGCGCACTTCACATAGCCGCGGTCGGGGCGAACGCCCATCTCGTTCATCTGGTAGACGATCCGGCGGTGCACCGGCTTGAGGCCGTCGCGCGCGTCCGGCAGGGCCCGGGAGTAGATGACCGAGTACGCGTACTCCAGGAAGGAGCCCTGCATTTCGTCCACGACGTCGATGTCGAGGATCTTCTCCTCGTACGCGTCGTCGGGCGGCGGGGTCTTCGTGCTGCGGCGGGCCATTGCTGCCGGCTCCTTCACAGTCTGTGCTGGGCATGGACGTGTCTGACGCGGACCATTGTGGACTGCCGCGGTGACAACGCCGACCAGTACCCGTCCCCAAGGCCTTTCCGGCGCTGGCGAAGGAGGTCACGGCGACGCCGTCGCGGGGGTCGCACGGTGCCGGTGCCGAGCGTGTCAACCGCGCGTTCAGTCGTCCACCTCCCGTAATCACGGTCTCGCTCTGGGCGTACGCCGCCCGGGAACTTGTCCACTTGCGTGCGCGCTTGCATACAGTGACAGCACCGGCAGGAAACGGCGGTTTTCCGCGACAGCTTCCGCGAGCGAAGGGACGTACATGCCCATGGGTCACACGGCCACAGCCGAGGCAGGCTCCGGGGGCCTGACAGCGACCGAGCACCGCCTGGCCAACGGGCTGCGCGTGGTGCTCTCCGAGGACCATCTGACCCCGGTCGCGGCGGTGTGCCTCTGGTACGACGTCGGCTCGCGCCACGAGGTCGCGGGCCGGACCGGTCTCGCCCACCTCTTCGAGCACCTGATGTTCCAGGGCTCCGCCCAGGTCAAGGGGAACGGCCACTTCGAGCTGGTGCAGGGCGCCGGCGGGTCGCTGAACGGCACCACCAGCTTCGAGCGCACGAACTACTTCGAGACCATGCCGGCCCATCAGCTGGAGCTCGCCCTCTGGCTCGAGGCCGACCGCATGGGCTCGCTGCTCGCCGCGCTCGACGACGAGTCCATGGAGAACCAGCGGGACGTCGTGAAGAACGAGCGCCGCCAGCGCTACGACAACGTCCCCTACGGCACCGCCTTCGAACGGCTGACGGCGCTCGCCTACCCGGAGGGCCACCCCTACCACCACACGCCCATCGGGTCGATGGCGGATCTGGACGCGGCCACGCTGGAGGACGCGCGCGCCTTCTTCCGCACGTACTACGCGCCCAACAACGCGGTCCTGTCCGTCGTCGGCGACATCGACCCCAAGCAGACGCTCGCCTGGATCGAGAAGTACTTCGGGTCCATCTCGTCCCACGACGGCAAGCCCGAGCCGCGCGACGGGTCGCTGCCCGACGTCATGGGCCGGGAGCTGCGCGAGGTGATCGAGGAGGAGGTTCCGGCGCGCGCCCTGATGGCCGCCTACCGGCTGCCGGAGGACGGCACGCGGACCAGCGACGCGGCGGACCTGGCCCTCACCGTCCTCGGCGGCGGCGAGTCCTCCCGCCTCTACAACCGGCTGGTACGGCGCGACCGCACCGCCGTCGCTGCCGGGTTCGGCCTGCTGCGGCTGGCCGGGGCGCCGTCCCTGGGCTGGCTGGACGTGAAGACCTCGGGCGACGTCGAGGTGCCGGTCATCGAGGCCGCGATCGACGAGGAGCTCGCCCGGTTCGCCGAGGAGGGCCCCACGGCGGAGGAAATGGAGCGCGCCCAGGCCCAGTTGGAGCGCGAGTGGCTGGACCGGCTCGGCACGGTCGCGGGCCGCGCCGACGAACTGTGCCGGTACGCCGTCCTGTTCGGTGACCCGCAGCTCGCCCTGACCGCCGTCCGGCGTGTGCTCGAGATCACGCCCGAGGAGGTGCAGGAGGTCGCCAAGGCCCGCCTGCGCCCCGACAACCGCGCGGTGCTCGTGTACGAGCCGGCCGAGGCCCCGGAGACCGCCGCGACCACCGACGAGAACGAGGAGTCGGCGAAGTGACCGAGCTTGCGACCATGGAGTTCCACCCGCAGCCCCAGGCCGGCGAGGCCAAGCCCTGGGCGTTCCCGGCGCCCGAGCGTGCGACGCTCGACAACGGCCTGACCGTGCTGCGCTGCCACCGTCCCGGCCAGCAGGTGGTCGCCGTCGAGGTACTCCTCGACGCGCCGCTGGACGCCGAGCCCGCCGGTCTCGACGGCGTCGCCACGATCATGGCGCGCGCCTTCTCCGAGGGCACCGACAAGCACTCCGCCGAGGGGTTCGCCGCCGAGCTGGAGCGCTGCGGCGCCACCCTCGACTCGCACGCCGACCACCCCGGCGTCCGGCTCTCCCTCGAGGTGCCGGTCTCCCGCCTGGCCAAGGCGCTCGGACTGCTCGCCGACGCACTGAGGGCGTCGGCGTTCGCGGACGGCGAGGTGGAGCGCCTGGTGCGCAACCGCCTCGACGAGATCCCGCACGAGATGGCCAACCCGGCCCGCCGCGCCGCCAAGGAGCTCTCCAAGGAGCTGTTCCCGGCCTCCTCGCGCATGTCGCGTCCGCGCCAGGGCACCGAGGCGACGGTCGAGGACATCGACTCCGCCGCGGTCCGCGCCTTCTACGAGCGCCATGTGCGCCCGGCGACGGCCACCGCCGTCGTGGTCGGCGATCTGACCGGCATCGACCTCGACGAGCTCCTCGGCGAGACGCTCGGCGCCTGGACGGGCTCGCCGGGCGCACCCCGCCCCGTCCCCCCGGTGACGGCCGACGACACCGGCCGCGTGATCATCGTGGACCGCCCCGGAGCCGTTCAGACGCAGCTGCTGATCGGCCGCATCGGCGCCGACCGCCACGACCGGGTGTGGCCCGCCCAGGTGCTCGGCACGTACTGCCTCGGCGGCACCCTGACCTCCCGCCTGGACCGGGTCCTGCGCGAGGAGAAGGGCTACACCTACGGAGTGCGCGCGTTCGGCCAGGTGCTGCGGTCCGCGCCGGACGGCACGGGTGCGGCGATGCTCGCCATCAGCGGCTCCGTCGACACGCCGAACACGGGACCGGCGCTCGACGACCTCTGGAAGGTGCTCCGCACGCTCGCCGCAGAGGGTCTGACCGACGCGGAGCGCGATGTCGCCGTGCAGAACCTGGTGGGAGTGGCACCGCTCAAGTTCGAGACCGCGGCCGCCGTCGCGAGCTCGCTCGCCGACCAGGTCGAGCAGCACCTTCCGGACGACTACCAGGCGACGCTGTATCAGGCGCTCGCCGGGACGGGCACGGTGGAGGCCACGGCCGCCGTCGTGAACGCCTTCCCGGTGAACCGGCTGGTGACCGTCCTGGTGGGCGACGCCGCGCAGATCGAGGAACCCGTCAAGGCGCTCGGGATCGGCGAAGTGAGCGTGGTGGCGGCCGAGTAGACCGACGCCCCGCGTCCGCAGGACCGAAGTCCGTGCGCGCGGGAAGCCGTCGAAGCGGCCGTGCCCATCGGGCGCGGCTTCGGTGCGGGCCCCGGTGATGTCGGTCACCGGGGCCCTGCCTCTTGGACTTTGTCCGTATTGCCATAGAGACGGTGGCTCTGCCCTGTGGGATGCGCTACAAACCCTCTGATCGGTTTGGCGATCGAAACAGGGCCCTCTTAGCGTCATCCGGGCTGTCCGTCAGGCACCGCGCCGCATCCGCGGCACCGGACAGCCATCGCCGAGTCCCCGTACGGCGCGAGCCAGGGGAGCCGGGGACCCACCCTCCTGCGCCGCCTTCGTGGCCGGAGGGGCCCGCTGCCGCCGTCCCTGCGGCCGCCAGCGGGCCCGATCCCTGGGGTGAATCGGGCGTGAAGCCCGTAGGAGACCTTCCTGCTCCGAACCCGTCAGCTAACCCGGTAGGCGAGAGGGAAGGAAAGGACCAGCCACACACATGGCGTTCACCTGCGCCACCGGGAAACACCGCCGTCCGAGCCGCGTGAAGCGCACGACCACGAACGCCGTGGGCGTCGCCGCGCTCACCACCACCGGCGTCATCGGTGCCCTGGCAGCTCCGGCGTTCGCCGCCGGCACCCCTGTCGAGCAGACCGGACTGATCCGGGCCGTCAGCATGGGCGACGAGGTCGCCGCGAAGATCGACGCCCAGGCCGCCGCCCAGAGGCAGGCCGCCGAGCTGAAGAAGGCCGAGGAGGCCGCCCGCAAGCGTGCCGCGCAGAAGGCGGCACAGGAGCGTGCGGCCAAGGTGCGCGCCGCCCGTGAGGCCGAGCGCCGTCGCCTGAACGCCTTCGTGGCGCCGATCTTCCACTCCTACGTCTCCACCGGGTACAAGACCGGCGGCTCCCTGTGGTCCAGCGGTTCGCACACCGGCATCGACTTCCATGCCGCCAGTGGCACGCCCGTGCACGCGGTCGGCTCCGGCACGGTCGTCGAGACGGGCTGGGGCGGTGCGTACGGCAACCAGATCGTCATCAGGATGAACGACGGCACCTACACGCAGTACGGCCACCTGTCGTCCATCGGGGTCTCCGCGGGTCAGCGGGTCACTCCCGGCCAGCAGATAGCCCTCTCCGGGGCCACCGGCAACGTCACCGGGCCGCATCTCCACTTCGAGGCCCGCACGTCCCCGGAGTACGGCTCGGACATGGACCCCGTCGCGTATCTGCGCGCTCACGGCGTGAACGTCTGACGATCCACCTCCGAGAGGCGCATTCGAAACGGGGGCGGCCCCGGCTCCCGAGCCGGGGCCGCCCCCGTTTCGAACGGCCGTCTGTCCAAAAAATATCCATGGATTCCGGCCCGCCGTCGGAAATGGCGAAGCACTGCAATAGAGTCGGTTGAACACACGTCAGCCGACGACGTTTCGCGGTGATTAAGGCGGAGGTCGGACATGCGTATTCCGGCGCACTCGGTATGCACGGCGATCCGTGACGACATCGTCTCCGGTGTCCACGAGCGCGGCAGCCGGCTCACCGAGGAGCTTCTCGCGCGCCGGTACGGAGTCTCCCGCGTCCCCGTGCGGGAGGCGCTGCGGACACTGGAGGCCGAGGGCTTCGTCGTCACCCGCAGACACGCGGGCGCGTGCGTGGCGGAGCCCACCGAGCAGGAGGGCGCGGATCTGCTGGACATGCGGATGCTGCTCGAGCCGCTCGGCGCCGCGCGCGCCGCCCAGCGGCGCACCGAAGCCCATCTCAAGGTGCTGCGCGGTCTGGTCAGGCTGGGCCAGGATCGGGCCAGGACGGGCGGCAGCGAGGATCTGCGCTCCCTGGGCGGCTGGTTCCACGAGACGCTCGCACAGGCCTGCGGGAGCCCCGCGCTGACGTCCACGCTCGCCCAGTTGCGGCACAAGATCGCCTGGATGTACACGGTCGAGGCGCCGCTCAGCCCCGTGGAGTCCTGGGCGGAGCACGGCGGCATCGTGGACGCCGTCGCACGCGGGGACGGCGAGCGGGCGCGGGCCGCCATGGCCGTGCACACCGAGCGTGTGACCGCCGCGCACCGGCTGCGCCTTCCCGGGTCCGCGGGCGGTGTGAGGACCTCGCAACATGCCGTAAACATGTCAGGGCTACGGCATTAACACGGGCACCGTATACAAAGAGGGATATCGGGGCGGGACTTAATTTCCGCTGCCCTTGTTCCCGCGTGCGCAGGAAAACCGGTGCGTACGATTTTCGTGTGCCGTGCCGAGCTCTTTTCCATGGGTTCCGGAATTCCCGCGCGGACGCGGAGCGGGTCGCCCTCGACGGCCGGAAAAGCGCGGAGCCGCGTCCGCCCGCATGGCGGAAGCGGCTCCGCCGCGTGGTGGTACCCGAAGGGTCAGACGGTCTCGGGAAGCTCCTCGAGACCCTCCGCGACCAGCTTGGCCAGGCGGTTCAGTGCGGCGTCGGCGCCTTCCGCGTCGGAGGCGAGGACGATCTCCTCGCCGCCCTGGGCGCCGAGGCCGAGGACGGCCAGCATGGACCTGGCGTTGACCGGGTCGCTGCCCGCCTTGGCGATGGTCACGGGGATCCCGGAGGCCGTGGCTGCCCGGACGAAGATGGAGGCGGGGCGGGCGTGGAGACCCTCGGCCCAGCCGACGTTGACGCGGCGCTCAGCCATGTGATGCTGCCCTTCAGGTGTTTCAGGTTGTCTAGACCAGTGTTCCACAGGTGAAGCGCGCCCAGGAAGGGGCGGCGGTCCATCCCGCCGGGCCCGGCTCGGTTCCCCTCAGCCTGCCTCGCGCCCCTGTCCGATGCGAGCCTTAGTCTGGGGCGCATGCAGACCGCGTCGGATCGGCACGACTACCCCGCCCACTGGGAGGCCGACGTGGTGCTGCGCGACGGCGGCACCGCGCGCATCAGGCCCATCACCGTCGATGACGCCGAGCGCCTCGTGAGCTTCTACGAGCAGGTCTCGGACGAGTCGAAGTACTACCGCTTCTTCGCGCCGTATCCGCGTCTGTCCGCCAAGGACGTCCACCGCTTCACGCACCACGACTTCGTGGACCGGGTGGGACTCGCCGCGACGATCGGCGGCGAATTCATTGCAACTGTACGGTATGACCGCATTGGCGTCGGCGGGATGCCCGCGTCCTCACCCGCGGACGAGGCCGAGGTCGCCTTTCTGGTGCAGGACGCCCACCAGGGGCGCGGCGTGGCGTCGGCCCTCCTGGAGCACATCGCCGCGGTGGCCCGGGAGCGCGGCATCCGCAGGTTCGCCGCCGAGGTACTGCCGGCCAACAACAAGATGATCAAGGTGTTCACGGACGCCGGGTACCGGCAGAAGCGCAGCTTCGAGGACGGCGTCGTACGCCTGGAATTCGACCTGGAGCCCACCGACCGGTCGCTCGCGGTGCAGCGTGCCCGGGAGCAGCGGGCCGAGGCCCGCTCCGTGCAGCGGCTCCTCGCGCCCGGCTCGGTCGCCGTGATCGGCACCGGCCGTGCGCCCGGGGGAGTGGGCCGCGGCGTCCTGGACAACCTCCGGGACGGCGGGTTCACCGGCCGCCTGTACGCGGTGAACAAGGCGCTGCCCGAGGACCAAAAGGAACTCGACGGGGTGCCCGCCCACCGCTCCGTACGGGACATCGCCCAGCCGGTCGACCTCGCCGTCGTCGCGGTCCCCGCCGAACATGTCCCCGAGGTCGTCGCCGAGTGCGGTGAGCACGGGGTCCAGGGGCTCGTGGTCATCTCCGCGGGTTACGCCGAGAGCGGCCCCGACGGGCGCGAGCGGCAGCGGGAGCTGGTGCGGCAGGCGCGCTCGTACGGCATGCGGATCATCGGGCCGAACACCTTCGGGATCATCAACACCGCACC
The DNA here is from genome assembly GCF_051553595.1 of Streptomyces sp. HUAS TT11. Lineage (NCBI taxonomy): Bacteria > Bacillati > Actinomycetota > Actinomycetes > Kitasatosporales > Streptomycetaceae > Streptomyces > Streptomyces sp. HUAS TT11. Next base: position 2,652,804 of record NZ_CP196184.1, on the reverse strand, counting down.
CGGGGTCCGGCTGAACGCCTCCCTCGCACCCGAGATGCCGCGTCCGGGGCGCATAGGCCTGTTCGCGCAGTCCGGCGCCATCGGGATCGCCCTGCTCTCACGGCTGCACCGGCGCGGCGGAGGCGTCACGGGGGTCACCGGGGTGTCGACCTTCGTCTCCTCCGGGAACCGTGCTGACGTGTCCGGCAACGACGTCCTCCAGTACTGGTACGAGGACCCGGACACCGACGTCGCCCTGATGTACCTGGAGACCATCGGCAACCCGCGCAAGTTCAACCGGCTGGCGCGCCGCACGGCCGCGGCCAAGCCACTGGTCGTGGTGCAGGGCGCGCGGCACGGCGGCGCTCCCCAGGGGCACGCCGTACGGGCCACGCGCCTGCCGCACGCCACGGTGTCCGCGCTGCTGCGGCAGGCCGGCGTCATCCGGGTGGACACCATCACGGAACTGGTGGACGCGGGGCTTTTGCTGGCCAGGCAGCCGCTGCCCGGTGGGCCGCGGGTGGCGATCGTCGGCAACTCCGAGTCGCTGGGACTGCTGACCTACGACGCCTGTCTGGCCGAGGGGCTGCGCCCCTTGCCACCGCTCGACCTGACGACGGCCGCCTCGGCCGAGGACTTCCACCGGGCGCTGGCCGCGGCACTGGCCGACGACGCCTGCGACGCCGTCGTGGTGACCGTGATCCCGGCGGTCGGCGAGTCCTCGCCCGACGACGCAGCCCTGGCCCAGGCGCTGCGTTCCGCGGCGGCCGCGGCCCCCGCCAAGCCGGTGCTCGTGGTGCACGTGGAGCTGGGCGGGATGGCGGAGGCGCTGTCCGCGGCGACGAGCACGTCACCCCAGGCGCAGCGCGGCGACCTCCCGCCTCCGGCGGATCCGCCCCGCGCCGCGGCGCAGGCTCCGGAGGAGGCCCGCCTCATTCCCGCCTATCCCGCCGCCGAGCGTGCCGTCCGGGCTCTCGCCGAGGCCGTCAAGTACGCCCGGTGGCGGCGCGAGGCCACCGACCCGGGCAAGGTGCCCGAGTACGACGACGTGGACGAGAAGGGCGCCGCCGAGCTGATCCACGGGCTGCTCGCCCGCGGGGAGGGACTGACGCTCGGCACCGACGAGACCTGCGACCTGCTCACGCGGTACGGCGTACATGTGCGCAGGGCGCTGCCCGCGGCCACGCCCGAGGCCGCCGTGGCGGCCGCCGGCGAGATCGGCTACCCGGTGGCCCTCAAGGCCACCGCCCCGCATCTGCGACACCGCGCCGATCTGGGCGGTGTTCGTCTCGACCTCGCCGACGAGGAGCAACTGCGGCGGGCCTACACCGAGTTGACCGAGCTGTTCGGCCGGCCGCAGGAGCTGAGGCCGGTGGTCCAGGGCATGGCGCCACGCGGCGTCGACACCTTCGTACAGGCCGTCATCGACCCGGCGGCCGGTGCCGTGCTCTCGTTCGGACTCGCCGGGGCCGCCTCGCAGCTCCTCGGCGACACCGCGCACCGGCTGATCCCGGTCACGGACCGCGACGCCGCCTCCCAGGTGCGGTCGATCCGGACGGCCCCCCTCCTGTTCGGCTGGCGCGGTTCCGCCCCCGTGGACACGCCCGCCCTCGAGGAGCTGATGCTGCGCGTGTCGAGGCTGGTCGACGACCATCCGGAGGTCGTCGCCGTCACCCTGGAACCGGTCGTGGTCGCCCCGCACGGTCTGAGCGTGCTCGGTGCCACCGTGCGGCTCGCGCCGCCGCCCGCCCGCGACGACCTCGGCCCGAGGACGCTGCCGGTGTACTGAGCGGCGACAAGCGTGCCTCGCAGTCAGTGCGCCCCCGTAGGATGGACGTCATGGCCAAGACCAGTACGACGACCCAGGGGCTGCGGGCGGCGATCGAGCGCAGCGGCTACTACCCGGCTCTCGTGGCCGAGGCGGTGGAAGCGGCCGTGGGCGGCGAGCCCATCCGGTCGTACCTGGTCCATCAGGAGACCACGTTCGACGCGAACGAGGTGCGCCGCCATGTGACCGTGCTGGTCCTCACCGGCAACCGCTTCATCGTCAGCCACACCGATGAGCAGGCCGCCGACGACACCTCCCCGACGCCGTACGCGACGACGTCCACGGAATCGGTGAAGCTCGGCCGGATCTCGTCGGTCGTCGTCAGCCGCGTGGTCGCCAACCCGGAGTCGTACGCGCCCGGCACGCTTCCGCGTGAGGTCGTCCTGACGATCGGATGGGGCGCCGTCTCCCGCATCGACCTGGAACCCGCGGCCTGCGGCGACCCCAACTGCGAGGCGGACCACGGCTACACCGGCAGCTCGACCGCCGACGACCTCAGCCTGCGCGTCAGCGAGACCGGGGACGGCCCGGAGACGGTGCGCCAGGCGCTCGCCTTCGCGCAGTCCCTCTCCGAGGCGACCGCGGACCTCGCCGGCTGATGGCACTGACCACCTGGGACGACCATCCGGAGCCGCTCGCCGCCGGATCCGCGCCGCTCCCCGAGTACGGCACCGGCTCACTGGCCGACCTCCTGCCCACCTTGGCCGCGGGTATGGGGGTCCCGGGTCAGGCCGCCGCCATACCGGAGCTGACCGCGGCCGACCGCAACTGCGTGTTCCTGGTCGACGGCCTCGGGTGGGAGCAGCTGCGGGCGCACCCCGAGGACGCGCCTTTCCTCACCTCGCTCCTGGCGTCCTCGCGGGGCGGCACCGGCCGGCCGATCACGGCGGGCTACCCGGCGACCACCGCGACCTCGCTCGCCTCGGTCGGAACGGGGCTGCCGCCCGGCGCGCACGGTCTGCCCGGCTACACGGCGCGCAACCCGGACACCGGGGAGCTGATGAACCAGCTGCGCTGGCAGCCCTGGACCTCGCCGCGCCTCTGGCAGCCCTACCCCACCGTCTTCCAGCTGGCCCACGAGGCGGGCGTGCACACCGCCCAGGTCTCCTCCCCGGCCTTCGAGAACACCCCGCTGACCAAGGTCGCGCTCAGCGGTGGAACGTTCCTCGGGCGGCTGACGGGCGAGGACCGCATGGACCTCGCGGCCGAGCAACTCGCGGCGGGCAACCGGGCGTTGGTCTACACGTACTACGCGGAGCTCGACGGCGCCGGACACCGCTTCGGCGTCGACTCGGACGCCTGGCGGGGCCAGCTCATGTATGTCGACCGGCTGGTCCAGCGGCTCGCCGAGCAGCTGCCCCCGCGCACCGCTCTGTACATCACCGCCGACCACGGCATGCTCGACATCCCCTTCGACGAGCGGCACCGCATCGACTTCGACGAGGACTGGGAACTGCGGGCCGGAGTCGCCCTGCTGGGCGGCGAGGGCCGTGCCCGCCATGTGTACGCCGTGCCGGGCGCCGAGAACGACGTGGTGACCTGCTGGCGCGAGGTGCTCGGCGAGCAGTTCTGGGTGGCCTCGCGGGACGAGGCGATCGCGGCGGGCTGGTTCGGTCCGCACGTCGACGAACGGGTGTACCGGCGCATCGGCGACGTGGTCGCGGCGGCGCACGACGATGTCCTCATCATCGCGTCCGAGCGGGAGCCGAAGGAGTCGGCGATGGTCGGCAACCACGGCTCGATGACACCCGTGGAACAGCTGGTGCCCTTGCTCCAAGTACGTACCTGAGCGCGGTGCACGTCCCGGCGCCCGGTACGCTCCCCGAGATCCGCACGTCCTGACCCGAAAGGTCCTCATCCCCTCATGCCCGAGCTGGTGTTCTTCTCCGGAACGATGGACTGCGGGAAGTCGACGCTGGCTCTCCAGATCGAGCACAACCGCTCGACGCGCGGGCTGCAGGGCATCATCTTCACGCGGGACGACCGGGCGGGCGAGGGAAAGCTCTCCTCACGGCTCGGCCTGGTCAGGGACGCGGTCGAGGTGGCGGACGGACAGGATCTGTACGTGTATGTCGTGGACCATCTCTCGCAGGGCGGGCGCGCCGACTATGTGATCGCGGACGAGGCGCAGTTCCTCGCGCCGGTGCAGATCGACCAACTCGCCCGTGTGGTCGACGATCTGGGGCTCGACGTCTACGCCTTCGGTATCACGACCGACTTCCGCAGCAAGCTCTTCCCCGGGTCGCAGCGTCTTGTGGAGCTGGCGGACCGGGTCGAGGTCCTCCAGGTGGAGGCCCTGTGCTGGTGCGGCGCCCGGGCCACCCACAACGCCCGTACGGTCGGCGGGGAGATGGTGGTCGAGGGCGCGCAGGTGGTCGTGGGGGATGTGAACCGTTCCGCGGACGAGATCGGCTACGAGGTGCTGTGCCGTCGTCACCACCGCCGTCGAATGACGGCCGCCTCCGCCCGTGCGGCGGCGCTGTCCCCGGACGTCCTGCCCGTGGCGTCCACCTGACGCCTCACCGGTTCGGCCGGTGGGTCAGCCGAGCGGGCTGACCACGGAGAAGGTCGCGCCCTCGGGGTCCGCCACCGTGATCATGCGGCCCAGGGCCGTGTTGCACTGTGCCCGCACGACATGGCCGCCCAGCTCGACGACCCGGTCGGCGGTCTTGTCCGCGTCGCTGACCTGGAAATACGTCATCCAGTGCGCTCCCCGGTCCCGGGGCAGATCATGCCCGACGCCATGGATGCCGGCGACGGGACGGCCCTCGGTGTGGAGGGTGACGTAGTCGAAGTCGGGCGAGACGACCGGTTCCTCGGCATAACCGAAGACCGTCCGGTAGAACGTGGCGACGCTCGCCGTGTCGTAGGTGATCAGCTCGTTCCAGACCGGGGTGCCGGGGACGCCCGTCAGACCCGTGCCGAGGTGGTCGGCCGCCTGCCAGATGCCGAAGACCGCGCCCATCGGGTCGCAGGCGATCGCCAGCCGGCCGGCCTCGGCCGCGTCCAGCGGGCCGACACCCACGGTGCCCCCGCAGCTGCGCACCTGCTCGGCCGTCGCGTCCACGTCGTCCGACCCGAGATACGGGGTCCAGGCGATCGGCAGATGCCGGTCCAGGGGCAGCTGGCCGATGCCGGCCACCTCGTAGCCGTTGAGCAGCGCCCGGACGTAGGGCCCCAGGGGCTGTGGCCCGGGCTGGAACTCCCAGCCGAACAGCGCGTGGTAGAACTCCTGGGTCGCGGTCATCCCGTGCACCATCAGACTCACCCAGCACGGCGTGCCGGGTGCGTGCCTCTCGTGCGTCGTGCCGGTCAGGCCCGCCGACCCCCGTGCCTCGGTCATGGTCACTCTCTCCTCGGCCCCTTGTGGCGGCCGTTCGGCCTCCGCCTGCGCACTGCCCCGCCGCGTATCCGCATCGGCACGCTCCCTGCCGATGCCCACACGGTCGGTCGCACCCCGCTCTCCGGCCGCTCGTGTCGCGGCGCCGTACGGTCGGAGAATGCCCGGAGAAAGGTTTCTCGTCCGTTTCGGCGCGATTGCCGTGTGTTGACCATCAGCTGTACAGCATGTACCCGCTCCCGTACACCGGGTGAACGGACCTGTCCGGCGGAGCAGGGTAGCCGGACATCGGCGACTCGGCCACCCCGTGCGCGAGGATGGGGGTCATGAAGGCCATCATCTCCGCATCCGAACTCGCGAGCGACTTGGCGGCGTCCCGGCCGCCGACGCTCCTGGACGTCCGCTGGCAGCTGAGCGCTGCGGCAGCGGCCGGCGCTCCTCCCTTCGACGGGCGTGCCGCCCATGCGTCGGGGCACATTCCGGGCGCCGTGTTCGTGGATCTGGACGCCGATCTCGCGGGCCCGCCCGGGCCCGCCGGTCGGCATCCGCTGCCCACCCTGGAGCATTTCGGCGCGGCGATGCGGGCCGCGGGCGTGGTCTCGGACGCGCCGGTCGTGGTGTACGACGGCGGTCAGGGATGGTCCGCCGCCCGCGCATGGTGGATGCTGCGCTGGACAGGGCACCCGGACGTCCGCGTGCTCGACGGCGGACTGGCCGCCTGGGAGGGGCCGCTGGCCACCGGCGCCGAGGAGCCGGTCCCCGGCGACTTCCGGCCCGTACCGGGCGGGCTGCCGCTGCTGGACGCCGACGGCGCCGCGGCCGTGGCCCGCACCGGGCTGCTCCTGGATGCCCGGGCCGGCGAACGCTACCGGGGCGAGGTGGAGCCGATCGACCGGGTGGGCGGCCACATCCCCGGCGCTGTGTCGGCGCCGACGACGGAGAACGTGACCGGGAGCGGCCACTTCCTGCCCGCCGTCGAGCTCGCCCGGCGCTTCGAGTCACTGGGCGTCAAGGAGGGCACCGAGGTCGGTGTCTACTGCGGATCGGGTGTCTCCGCCGCACACGAGGTGCTGGCGCTCACGATCGCGGGATTCGGGGCCGCGCTCTATGCGGGGTCGTGGTCGGAGTGGTCGGCGGACGACAGCCGTCCGGTCGCGGTGGGCGCCGACCCCCAGTGAACACGAGGGGCGGGGAACACGCCCTCGCGTGTTCCCCGCCCCTCGTCCGTCTCTCTGCTACTCCTGCTTCTTGCGCCGTGTTCCGAACACGATCTCGTCCCAGCTCGGGACCGCGGCCCTGCGGCCCGGGCGGACACCGTCCGCCTCCGCCTGCCGGTCCGTCGCGCCGACCAGACGGTCGCGGTGGCTGCCGACCGTGCGCGGCATGAGGACGTCCGCGTACGCCGAACCGGCCGAGGCCGCGGGAGCGGGCGGCTCCTCCGCCGCGGGCTCCTGGACGGGTTCCTCCGGCGGGTCCGCCGGGCGCTCGGGCACCACCAGGTCCCCACGGAAGCTGGGCACCGCTTCGAGGAGGCTGGTGAGCGAGTCCCGCTCCCCGGTGGTCTCCTCCGCGGGCTCCGAGGACTGCGCCGGAAGCACGGGGCGCTCCGCCTGGCGCTCGAGGGCGCGGTCCATCCGGCCCTCGCGCGGCAGACGCGCGATCCTCGGCACGAAGGGATGACTCGGCTCGGACGCCGCGAGGTCGTCGGACTCGCCGATCAGCGAACGTGCCTCGTCGTCGACGGCCTGGACGAGCCGCCGGGGCGGGTCGTACGTCCAGCTGGCGGAGTGCGTCTCGCCCGCCACGAGGTAGACGAGGAGGACCTCCCAGGTGCCGTCGTCGCGGCGCCAGGAGTCCCACTGAACGGTGTCCTTCTGTGCACCGCGGAGCAGCAACCGCTCCTGGACCGCCTCGCCGAGTTGGGGACCGGCGTTCTCTCCGGGCCGGCGCACGGGCGTCTTGCGGGCCCGCTCGGCCATGAAGGCGCGCTCGGCGAGGACGGGTCCCTCGAAGCGGCGGACACGGTCGACGGGGATTCCGGCGAGCTGCGCCACCTCTTCGGCGGACGCGCCGGCACGTATACGCGCCTGGATGTCTCGGGGGCGGAGATGGCTCTCCACCTCGATCTCGATCTGGCCGAGGCGGGGACGGTCGCCGCGCACGGCGGCGCGGAGCCGTTCGTCGATCGGAAGCGTGTACTCCGTGCTGTCCGCAGCCTTCAGCACCAGCCGTGTGCCGTCATTGGAGACGGCCACGACACGCAGTTCGGGCATGGGGACCTCCCGGGTGGTGCCTGCCGACGTCACGTGCGTCGCTGCTTCCGCTAGTCGAGTGTGGCCTGCCCGGGTGCAGCCTGCCACAACCTTGCCGAGTTGCCCGGCGTGTCGGGCACCTGCCCTGGATCGCCGTTATGGCACGGTTACCTATCCGCAACGCTAAGTGACCAACTCCGTCACCCTGTGCAACTAGCCCCCTCCAAACGGTCCAGCAAGGCCCTGGACACCCTGGCGGGAGACCGGACCCAGGGCTCGCAACAGTACTCCATTCGGGCCACGTAAGTGGATCGGCACGCCGCCCAACTTCTGGCAAGGGGTGCGAGTTGGTCGCCCGTTGTGCCGTTTTCGTGCACATCAAACGTGGCGCACCTCACCCAATTGCCAGAATCGGAGCGAATTGTTTCGGACGCGCGTCCCTCATTTCATGCGGTCGGGCGACGGAAACGGGTGCGGATACGGGCGCAGAAGGGGGCGGGGGCGGAAGGTGAAGGAAGCGGCCGGATATGAGCGGTCCTCGGACGGCCGCCCCCGGTCCTGCTAGGCCCCGAGCGTCCGGCGCAGGTAGTCGTTCCCGAAACGGCGGTCCGGGTCGAGGCGGTCCCGCAGAGCGGTGAACTCCCCGAAGCGCGGATAGACCTCCGCGAAGTAGTCCGCGTCCCGGGTGTGCACCTTGCCCCAGTGCGGGCGGCCGCCGTGGGCCGTGAATATCTGCTCGGCGGCGGTGAAGTAGGACCGATACGGCGTACCGCGGAACATGTGTACGGCGATGTACGCGCTGTCCCGACCGGACGCGGTGGAGAGCGTGATGTCGTCCGCCGGTGCGGTGCGGACCTCGACCGGGAAGCTCACCCGAAGGGTTGAGCGGTCGACCATGGTCTTCAGTTCACGCAGCGTCTGCGGCAGGGCTTCCCGGGGGACGGCGTACTCCATCTCCACGAACCGCACCCGGCGCGGCGACGTGAAGACCCGGTAGGCGATGTCGGTGTACGTACGGGCCGACAGGGCGCGACTGGAGACGCCGGCGATGGCCGGGACGGCGGCGGGCACGGCACGGCCGACCCAATTGGCCACCTGGAAGACGCCGTTGGAGAGGAACTCGTCCTCGAACCAGCCGCTCAGCTGCCCGACCGGCTTCGGGGGCCCGGCGCTTCGGTTGTTGCGCTTGGTGTTGGTGCTGCCCGTGTGCGGGAACCAGTAGAACTCGAAGTGCTCGTTCTCGGTCCACAGTTCGTCGAACTCGGCAAGGACCCTGTCCAGGGGCATCGGCTCCTCGCGGGCGGTGAGCAGGAAGAGCGGTTCCACCGCGAAGGTGATCGCCGTGATGACCCCCAGGGCGCCGAGGCCGACGCGTGCGGCCGCGAAGACGTCCGCGTTCTCCTTCTCGGAGCAGGTCAGCACCGAGCCGTCCGCTGTGACCAGTTCGAGTCCCCTGATCTGGGCGGCGATGGAGGCCGAGTCCCGACCGGTGCCGTGCGTACCGGTGCTGGTGGCGCCGGAGACGGTCTGCTCCATGATGTCGCCCATGTTCGTCAGGGACAGCCCCTCACGCGCGAGGGCGACGTTGAGCCTCTTGAGCGGGGTGCCCGCCTCGACGGTGACGGTGCCCTCCTCGCGGTCGATGCGGCGGATGCCCGTCAGCAGTTGAGGGCGGATCAGTACGCCGTCGGTCGCCGCGGTCGCCGTGAAGGAGTGCCCGGTGCCGACCGCCTTCACCCGCAAACCGTCCTCGGCCGCCTTGCGCACCGCGGCGGAGAGCTCCTCCACCGAGGCGGGGGCGACCTCTCGTACGGGGTGGGCGGTGACGTTCCCCGCCCAGTTACGCCACGTGCCGCTCTTCCCGCTCACTGTGGTGCTCATGGGACCCTCCCCGCTGCGGAGCCGGCCTGCCCAGCCGGCGGTACCCGAGGAAACCGACCGCGACCGCGACGGCCCCGGACAGCGCCGGAACCTCGTACCCGGCCTCCGCGCCGGCGGCATCGATCACCTTGCCGGCCACGGACGAGCCGATCGCCACGCCGACCGCGAGCCCGGTGGACACCCAGGTCATCCCCTCGGTCAGGTGCGCGCGTGGTACGTGCCGCTCGATGAGGGCCATCGTCGTGATCATCGTGGGTGCGATGGACAGGCCCGCAACGAACAGCGCCACGGCCAGAGACGGCAAGTTTCCGACCAGTTGGAGGGGGATCATACTCACGGCCATGGCGCATATGCCCAGTAGCCATCTGCGTTCCGGCGCACCGGTGAAGCGCAGCAGTCCGAAGACCAGGCCGGCGGCGCAGGAACCCGCCGCGTACAGCGCCAGGACGACGCTCGCGGCCGCCTTGTGGCCCAGTTCGTCGGCGAAGGCGACGGTGACCACGTCGACCGCGCCGAAGATCGCTCCGGTCGCCGTGAACGTGGCCACCAGAACCTGGAGGCCGGGGGAACGCAGCGCCGTCCCGCCGCTGTTCCGCTCCCGGGGGTGCGGTGCGGGTTCGGTGGAGCGCTGGGCGGTCAGCCAGAAGACGCCGGCCGCCAGGAAGCAGGCGGCGAGCAGGGGGCCTGCCTCCGGGAACCAGGCCGTGGACAGCCCGATCGAGATGATGGGCCCGAAGATGAAGCAGACCTCGTCGACCACCGACTCGAAGGAGTAGGCGGTGTGCAACTGCGGGGTGCCCCCGTACACGGCCGCCCAGCGGGCCCTGATCATGGCGCCGAGGCTCGGCACCGCGCCGATGCCGGCGGCGCACACGAACAGCACCCAGTCCGGCCAGGTGAAGTGCGCGGTCAGCAGCAGACCGGCCGCCGCGAGCAGCGCGACGAGCGTCGCCGGGCGCAGCACCCGGCGCTGCCCGTGCCGGTCCACCAGGCGCGAGATCTGCGGTCCGATCGCGGCCGCGGACAGGGCGAGGGTGGCGGAGAGGGCGCCCGCGAGCCCGTAGCGCCCGGTGAGCTGCGAGATCATCGTCACCAGGCCGATGCCCATCATCGACAGCGGCATCCGGCCCAGGAAGCCGGCGGCGGAGAAGCCCTTGGAGCCGGGGGCGGCGAACAGGGCGCGGTAGGGGCTGGGCACGGGGTCTCCGAAGCGTCCGGTAAGGCGTGAAATGCGAGCATGTGCCTTACGAGTCAGGAAACCCTAACGTATGCCGGGCAGAGGGCTCGCACCAGTGTTCGGGCAGGCTCGGGTCGGGTCCGAGGGCACGCGGCCGGGCGGCGGGGGTGTCGTCCGAGGCGGGTGGCAGGATCGTAGACATGCCCGATGCACTGGATGCCAGCCCGTACGACGCCCTCTTGCTCCTCTCGTTCGGAGGCCCGGAAGGGCCGGACGACGTGGTTCCGTTCCTGGAGAACGTGACCAGGGGCCGGGGCATCCCCAGGGAGCGCCTGAAGGAGGTGGGGCAGCACTACTTCCTGTTCGGCGGGGTCAGCCCCATCAACGGCCAGAACCGCACCCTCCTCGACGCCCTGCGCAAGGACTTCGCCGAGCACGGTCTGGGTCTGCCGGTCTACTGGGGCAACCGCAACTGGGCGCCCTATGTGACGGACACCCTGCGCGAGATGGTCGCGGACGGGCACCGCCGCATCCTGGTCGTCGCCACCAGCGCCTACGCCTCCTACTCGGGCTGCCGCCAGTACCGCGAGGACCTCGCGGGCGCGCTGGCCACCCTGGAGGAGGAGGGCCGCCCGCTGCCGAGGATCGACAAACTGCGGCACTACTTCAACCACCCCGGTTTCGTCGAGCCGATGATCGAGGGCGTCCTGAAGTCCCTGGCCGACCTCCCCGAGGACGTCAGGGCCGGCGCGCACATCGCCTTCAGCACGCACTCCATCCCGGACTCCGCGGCGGACACCTCAGGCCCCGCCGAGGGCCACGGAGAAGGCGGCGCGTACGTACGGCAGCACCTGGACGTGGCACGGCTGATCGCGGACGCCGTGCGCGAGCGGACCGGCGTCGAGCGTCCCTGGCGGCTCGTCTACCAGTCGCGCTCGGGTGCCCCGCACATCCCGTGGCTGGAGCCGGACATCTGCGACCATCTGGAGGAGCTGCACGGTGCCGGTGTCCCGGCGGTCGTGATGGCGCCCATCGGGTTCGTCTCGGACCACATGGAGGTGCTGTACGACCTCGACACGGAGGCGACGGCCAAGGCGGAGGAACTGGGACTGCCGGTGCGCCGCTCGGCCACCGTCGGTGCCGACCCGCGCTTCGCCGCCGCCGTCCGTGACCTGATCGTCGAGCGGGCCGCGACCGAGCGCGGGCGGCAGGTGACGCCCTGCGCGCTCGGCGCGCTCGGCCCGAGCCACAACGTCTGTCCGGTGGGGTGCTGCCCCGCCCGTGCCCCGCGTCCCGCCGCCGCGGGCGCCGACAGTCCGTACGTGTGAGGAGCACCGTGACCGAGCAGCCCCGGTCGTCCGACCGGCTGAGGAACGAACTTCTGGAGATCGCGCTGGAGGCCGCCGCCCGGGCGGGCTCCTTCCTGCGCGACGCGCGGCCCGAGGACCTGGGCGTGGCCGCCACCAAGTCCAGCGCCATCGACGTGGTCACCGAGATGGACATCGCCGCCGAGAAGCTGATCACCGGGCTGATCTCCGACCGCCGGCCGGACGACGGCCTGCTCGGCGAGGAGGGGGCCAGCGTCGAGGGCAGCAGTGGTGTCGAATGGGTGATCGACCCCATCGACGGCACGGTCAACTATCTGTACGGGCTGCCCAGTTGGGCCATCTCCATCGCGGCCCGCCAGGACGGGGAGACGCTTGTCGGGGTGGTCCACGCACCGATGCGGGGGGAGATCTTCCGGGCGGTCCTGGGAGAGGGCGCGTTCGTGAACGACCGCCCCGCGCGTGTGCGCCCCGCGTCGGAGCTGGGTCTCGCCCTGGTCAGCACCGGCTTCGGGTATCTCGCCGAGCGCAAGGCCCAGCAGGCCGAGGTGGCCCGGCGGCTGATCCCCGAGGTGCGGGACATCCGCCGGGGCGGCTCCGCGGCGATCGACCTGTGCGATGTGGCGGCAGGCCGTCTGGACGCGTACTACGAGCGGGGGCTGAACCCCTGGGACTACGCGGCGGGCGACCTGATCGCCCGTGAGGCGGGCGCAGTGACCGGCGGGCGCCCCGGGGAGCCGCTTTCCCCGGCGCTCACGGTCGCGGCGACTCCGGGCCTCTTCGCACAGCTCCAGGCCAGGCTGGACGAGCTGGGGGCCTGGCACGACTGACGCCGCGACGCGCCGATCGGGACGGGCCGCGGAAAAACTCCGCGGCGCCACCCGATCGGCCGCGGCGGTCTGGGCCGTACGGGGTACGCGGCGCCGGCGCACCGACGTGGACCGCCCGCGGCGGCGGGACGGCGGGGCGGTGGCCGATCGGCTGAGCGCGGCCCGGAACGGCCCGAAGGGCTCGGCCGCACGGATGAGCCGCGTCCGCCGTCCGGGAGCGGCGGAGCAGGCTTCCAGGGCCCGGGCGAGGGTACGGCCGGGCGTGCTCACCCCCGGCGCAGGACACGGAGCGGGCCCCGGCCTGGATCTGCCCGGGGCCCGCTCCGCGCGAGCTGATCAGACGCGTGTCGCGCCGACTTCCACACCGTGCTCGGCGGCAAGGCGGTGCAGGTCGTCGAGCTCCGACTGCTCGACCTCCGCGAGGAAGTCGTCGCCGGTTTCGCGGGCCCGCGTCAGGTCGGACTCGGTAGCCCGTATGCGCTGCAGAAGTCCTGCGGTGAATGCGTCCATGCTGCGCCCCCTCGTCGTGGGTCGTGGGTGTGTGGCACGGGGGTGTGCCCTTCGGAAGGGGCGATCACGTCTTCTGGGTGCCCAGCGCTGCCCTGGCTGGGCGGCGACGGTGCCGGACACCCACGCCCGCTCTACGGGAAGTCGAGCAGCCGACCACATGGTGGTGTGCCACATGCAGAGCGTGATCGCGGGGTGTAAAGCCGTCCTCCCCCCGCTCCCTTCCGCGGAAACCTCAACCCTCCGAGAAAATTTCTCATTCCCGGACCCCTCGGACGGGCTTCCCGAGTCCTCCCGGCCGTCTTACAGCCGGTTTACGGCCGAAAAGGGCAGGATGGAGCCCTCATCCATGACAGACCCGTCCGTGGGCTGCCCGCAGCAGGGCTACGCGGGTGGACACAGGAAGGACAAGCGACGTGCGCGTACTCGTCGTCGAGGACGAGCAGCTGCTCGCCGATGCGGTGGCCACCGGACTGCGCCGGGAGGCCATGGCCGTCGACGTCGTGTACGACGGCGCGGCAGCCCTGGAGCGCATCGGCGTCAACGACTACGACGTCGTCGTCCTCGACCGGGACCTGCCGGTCGTGCACGGCGACGACGTGTGCCGCAAGATCGTCGAACTGGGCATGCCGACCCGGGTGCTGATGCTCACCGCCTCGGGTGACGTCAGCGACCGTGTGGAGGGCCTGGAGATCGGCGCCGACGACTACCTGCCGAAGCCGTTCGCGTTCAGCGAGCTCATCGCGCGCGTGCGCGCCCTCGGCAGGCGTACGAGCGTGCCGCTGCCGCCCGTCCTGGAGCGTGCCGGGATCAAGCTCGACCCCAACCGCCGCGAGGTGTTCCGCGACGGCAAGGAGGTCCAGCTGGCGCCCAAGGAGTTCGCGGTCCTGGAGGTCCTGATGCGCAGCGAGGGCGCCGTCGTCTCGGCCGAGCAGCTGCTGGAGAAGGCCTGGGACGAGAACACCGACCCCTTCACCAACGTCGTGCGTGTGACGGTCATGACCCTGCGCCGCAAGCTCGGTGAGCCGGCCGTCATCGTCACCGTGCCCGGCTCGGGATACCGGATCTGATGACCGTGGCCACCACACCAGCACCGCCTACGGCGCCGCCCAGGCCCACCTGGGACCCCCGCAGGCCGGAACCCCCGTTCCCCTGGCTGCGCCCGACCATCCGCATAAGGCTCACCCTGCTCTACGGCGGCATGTTCCTGATCGCCGGCATCCTGCTGCTGTCGATCATCTATCTGTTCGCCGCGCACGCACTCAATGTGGGCAGCGACCTGCCGTTCAAGATCCTTTCGGGCCAGGTCGCCAGCGACACCTGCAACTTCCCGTCGTCCCCGACGGCGAACGAGCTCAACAACGCGATGAACGCCTGCGTGAACGAGCAGCGCCAGCACGCCCTGGACAACCTGCTCAGCCGCTCGCTGCTGGCCCTGCTCGGCCTCGCCGTGATCGCCTTCGCCTTCGGGTACGCGATGGCGGGCCGCGTCCTGTCGCCGCTCGGCCGGATCACCCGGACCGCCCGCGCGGTCGCCGGCTCCGACCTGTCCCGCCGGATCGAGCTGGACGGCCCGGACGACGAGCTCAAGGAGCTCGCCGACACCTTCGACGACATGCTCGAGCGGCTGCAGCGGGCGTTCACGGCCCAGCAGCGGTTCGTCGGCAACGCCTCGCACGAGCTGCGCACGCCGCTCGCGATCAACCGCACCCTCCTGGAGGTGCACCTGTCCGATCCGGGGGCCCCCGTGGAGCTCCAGCAGCTCGGCAGGACCCTGCTGGCGACCAACGAGCGCAGCGAGCAGCTCGTGGAGGGGCTGCTGCTGCTCGCCCGCAGCGACAACCAGATCGTCGAGCGCAAGCCCGTCGACCTCGCGGAGGTGGCCGCGCAGGCCGTGGACCAGGTGCATGCCGAGGCGGAGGCCAAGGGTGTCGAGCTCCGCGGCGACCGCGCCCCGGCGGTCGTCCAGGGCAACGGGGTCCTGCTGGAGCGGATCGCGCTGAACCTCGTGCAGAACGCGGTGCGGTACAACATCCCGAAGGACGGCTGGGTCGATGTGACGACCCAGCTCCAGCACGGTCAGGCGGTCCTGGTGGTCGCCAACACCGGACCGGTGGTCCCGGCCTACGAGATCGACAACCTCTTCGAGCCCTTCACACGGCTGCGTACGGAGCGGACGGGCAGCGACAAGGGGGTGGGCCTGGGCCTGTCCATCGCGCGGTCCGTGGCGCGCGCCCACGGCGGTCACATCACCGCGCAGCCCCGCGAGGGAGGTGGCCTCGTGATGCGCGTCGTCCTGCCCGTCTGAGGCGCGTCGGCCCGCTGTCCGCATGTTCGCTTTGCGCGGAATTTTCAAGACCAGTATGTGGGCCGGCCATGTGTGATCGATCACAACGGCGCCTTTCCGGCCATCTACTCTCCGTGATCCCGTGGAGGCGTATAAAGCCGGAAAATCCGGGTTTTCCCGGGGCTTGATCACGGGAAGTACACGGGGAGATGCCTTTGAAGTGCGGCATGCGGACCGTGTACGGTCCCGTTCGCCATCCAAGCCGATCACTCTTGAGGAGTTCGGTTGGGTGTCGATTGAGTAACAGACCTTGATGTGAGGCAAAATCTCCGCCTCGAGGCGGGCACAAGTCCGGCCTCTCACGCGTTACGTGCGCTGGAGACACCCGCAGACACCCAGAGGGGGAGAGCGAAATGGCAACCGATTACGACACCCCACGCAAGACCGACGACGATGTCGATTCCGACAGCCTTGAGGAGCTGAAGGCCAGGAGGAACGACAAGTCCGCCTCCGCGGTGGACGTCGACGAGTTCGAGGCCGCCGAAGGCCTGGAACTCCCGGGCGCCGACCTCTCGAACGAGGAGTTGGCCGTCCGTGTACTGCCGAAGCAGCAGGACGAGTTCACCTGCATGAGCTGCTTCCTGGTCCACCACCGCAGCCAGCTGGCCCGGGAGAAGAACGGTCAGCCGATCTGTCGCGACTGCGACTGAGGCGGGGTCGGCCGTGACTGGCTCGACCCCTCCCCGGAAGCGCCGCTTCCTGCACAGGGGAGCGGACCCGGAGCCTCTTGAAGGCTCCAATGGCGTGCGTGACGACGAGCGGGGCGCTTCCGATCCGGAAGCAGCCTCGCTCGAGCCGGTGAACCATGCGGCTGTGCCCGAGGTGCCGGCCCGACCCCCGGCACCCGTCGCACGGCGGCGGGCGACCGCCGTCCGGGACGGAATCCTGGAAGGCGTCCGCAAGGGCGGCAGCCAGGCCAAGGCGGGACTGGGGTACCTCGCAGACCGGATCATCGAGATCGGCCCGCGAATCCCCGTACGGGACCTCAAGACCCTGCGCGGGCAATTCCCCGGCCTCGGGCCCGAGGAGCTCGCCGACAAGCTCGTCTCGGGCGCCGCCCGGGCGACGGCCACGGTCGGGGCCGGGATCGGGGCGGCCGCGATGCTGCCCGTACCGCCCGCCATGCCGACCGAGCTGGCCACGGAGATCACCGGCGTCGCGGCGATCGAACTGAAACTGATCGCCGAACTGCACGAGGTGTACGGGGTGCGGCCGCCCGGGAACATCAGCCAGCGCAGCACCACGTATCTGAGGTCCTGGTCGGGGGAGCGCGGCATCGAAGTGACCAAGCCGTCGACCGTGGACGCCGCCCTCGGCGGGCGGATGAAGCGGGAGCTGCGGCAGCAGATCATGAAGCGGATGGTCCGGGACCTGCCGAACCTGATGCCCTTCATGGTGGGTGCCGCGGTGGGCGCGGTCATGAACCGGCGGGACACCAAGCGGCTGGCGGAGCGGATCCGGAGGGATCTGCGCAAGGCGCAGGTGCCCTGGGAGGCACTGCCGGAGCTGCCGCCGCTGGAGAAGCCGAAGCACCCCCTGCAGATCGAGGACTGACGTCCCCTTCCGCGCCCGGCGGACCGGGTCGCGCCGCCGCTACACCTGCGCCCGCGCCGCCTCGATCGCCGCCGCCAGCCTCTCCGGCTCCCTGGACGACAGGTACAGGTACGGCGTCGGGTCCTCCGGGTCCACGACCTGGACCTTCAGGGCCCTCGGAATGTAAGCGCGCAGCAGCATGAAGGCACGTGTGTTCGCCTTGTACGTGCGCCACGCGCGGGCCTCCTCCGCGTCCAGGACCTCGGAGTCGCCGAGCGCCGACAGCGGGATCTTCGCCTCGCCGGCGATCAGCGAGTCGCCCACCACCCGGATACGCACGGAGCCGTACGAGCTCGCCACGACCGCCGAGGCCGCCGTGCCGCCGACCAGCCCGCCGAGCAGCGGGAGCGTGCCGAACGGCACCAGGACGAGGGCCAGGGCGAAGCCGACCAGGAGGCACATCAGCCACCAGGACCGGGGCGCGGTGAGGCGTTCTTCGTACGGCGACGCGGAAAGCTGCATGGAAGCAAGCTTGGCACGGTGTCGGGAACGCATTCACGCGCGGGTAAGGTCTGCGCCTGTGAGTGGTACTTCCGAAGCTCTGGCACCGCCGGCCGATGCCGTGGCGCCCATACGGCACCCCGACGCCCCCGCCCCCGGGGAACTGCTCGGCGCGCACTACGACCAGTGCTTCGGATGCGGAGGAGCCCAGCCCCACGGCCTGCATCTGGAGGCGCGGGCCGGTGAGGGCGTCTCGCTCACCGCCGAGTTCACCGTGCGGTCCGCCCACCAGGGTGCGCCCGGACTCGCCCACGGCGGGGTGCTCGCGACCGCCCTCGACGAGACCCTCGGCTCGCTGAACTGGCTGCTGCGCACGATCGCGGTGACCGGCCGGCTGGAGACCGACTTCGTGCGGCCCGTGCCGGTGGGCACCGTGCTGCATCTGGAGGCCGCGGTGACGGCGGTGGCCGGGCGGAAGATCTACTCGAGGGCGACCGGTCGGATAGGAGGGCCCGAGGGGCCCGTCGCCGTCCGTGCCGGCGCCGTGTTCATCGAGGTGAAGGTCGACCATTTCGTCGACAACGGCCGCCCGCAGGAGATCCGGGCGGCCATGGACGACCCGGACCAGGTCCGGCGCGCGCGAGCCTTCGAGGTGAATCCGTGAGCAGTGAGCCCCGCCGCGAACTCGCCGTGCTCATCCGGCGCGTCGACCCCGACGTACCGCTCCCGGCGTATGCGCATCCCGGGGATGCGGGAGCCGATCTGCGCACCACCGAGAGCCGCGAGCTGAAGCCCGGGGAGCGGGCCGTGCTCCCCACGGGCGTGTCTGTCGCGCTCCCGGAGGGGTACGCGGCCTTCGTGCACCCACGTTCCGGTCTCGCAGCCCGCTGCGGTGTCGCCCTGGTGAATGCCCCAGGGACGGTTGATGCCGGGTACCGTGGAGAGATCAAGGTGATCGTGGTGAATCTCGATCCGCGCGAGTCCGTGCGGTTCGAGCGCTTCGACCGGATTGCCCAGCTGGTCGTCCAACAGGTGGAGAGGGTCCGTTTCCAGGAGGTCGCGGAGCTTCCCGACTCGGCGCGTGCCGAGGGGGGCTTCGGGTCCACCGGCGGTCATGCCGCCGTGGGCGGCACAACGGGTGGGAATCGATACGCTTCGGTCGTATCCGACCGGGAAGGACAGTGACGTGTTCGGACGTCGCAACAAGAAGGGTGCCGCCGAGGACGCGGCCGGCGAGGCCGAGCAGGTCGTCGACGGTGTCGACACTGAGGCGGACGTAGACGTAGAGGTCGAGCGAGAGCGCGTGCGGCTCGAGCCGGAGCCCCGGCCCGACGGCCCCTGGGACAGGTCCGAGGTCCGTGAGCCCGGCGAGGGCCGGGTGGACCTGGGCGGGCTGTTCGTGCCCGGGGTCGAGGGCATGGAGCTGCGGGTCGAGGTCGCGGGCGACGCGATCGTCGCCGCGACCGTCGTGCTCAGGGACAGCGCCATCCAGTTGCAGGCCTTCGCCGCGCCCAAGCGCGAGGGCATCTGGGGCGAGGTCCGCGAGGAGATCGCCAGCGGCATCACCCAGCAGGGCGGCATCGTCGACGAGGTCGAGGGTTCGCTGGGCTGGGAGCTGCGGGCGCAGGTGCCGGTGCAGCTGCCGGACGGCACGGGTGGATTCCAGGTCGTGCGGTTCGTCGGTGTGGACGGCCCCCGCTGGTTCCTGCGCGGTGTGATCTCCGGCCAGGGTGCCGTTCAGCCGCAGGCGGCGGGGCTGCTCGAGCAGATCTTCCGGGACACCGTCGTGCTCCGTGGTGAAGGCCCGATGGCGCCGCGCGATCCGATCGTCCTCAAGCTGCCCAACGACGCGCAGATGGTGCCCGAGGGCGTGCAGACGGAGGAGGCGGGATCCCGCTTCTCCGGTGGTATGGGCCAGTTGCAGCGGGGACCCGAGATCACCGAGGTCCGCTGACCGGCTCTCCGACACAACCGACAAAGGCCGTGCCCCAGCAGGGGCGCGGCCTTTATGTGTGCCGGGTGCGCGGACCCTTGACGCACGGTTGGTCTGTACCTATGGTCTGCGGCCATCGCGAGCGTTCAAAGAGGCGCTCATTGTTCACATACGAGAACGGATGGCTGTCGCATGGCTGCTGCACCCCCACGTCATCGCCGCAGATCACGGGCCTTACTGTTCGTCACACTGGTCGCCGCACTGGTGACCGGACTTCTCCTCCAGCCCCAGGCCCACCGCGCGGAGGCCGCCCCCACGACCTTCGCCCATCCCGGAGTCACCGTCTCCAGGGCCCAGCTGGACTTCGCCCGCAGCAAGGTCGACGCCGGCGCCCAGCCCTGGAAGGGCGCCTTCGACCAGATGACGGCGAGCAAGTACGCGGACCTGAACCGCACCCCCAAGCCCCGCGCCACCGTCGAGTGCGGCTCGTACTCGAATCCGAACTACGGCTGCACCGACGAGCGTGAGGACGCGATCGCCGCGTACACCGACGCCCTCGCCTGGTACATCACGCGCGACGACCGGTACGCGAAGAAGTCCATCCAGCTGATGGACGCCTGGTCGGCCGTCATCAAGGAGCACACCAACAGCAACGCGCCCCTGCAGACCGGCTGGGCGGGCTCCTCGTGGCCCAAGGCCGCGGAGATCATCAAGTACACCTACACCGGTACCTGGGCGAACTCCGGACGCTTCGCCACCATGCTCCGCGACGTCTACCTGCCGAAGGTGATCGGCGGCTCCAACTCCAACGGGAACTGGGAGCTGTCCATGATGGAGGCCGCGGTCGGCATATCGGTCTTCCTGGAGGACAGGACGTCCTACGACAAGGCGATGGCGAGGTTCCGCACCCGGACGGCCGCGTACGTCTACCTCGCCTCCGACGGCGATCTGCCCAAGACCGTGCCCAGCCAGAACCTCGACACCAGGGACAAGATCGTCAACTACTGGCAGGGGCAGTCGACCTTCGTCACCGGGCTCACCCAGGAGACCTGCCGTGACCTCACCCACACCGGGTACGGCATCTCCGCCATCTCGCACGTGGCCGAGACCAGCCGCATCCAGGGACAGGACCTGTACGGCACCGACGTCGGAGAGCGGCTGCGGCAGGCCCTCGGGTTCCAGTCCAAGTACCAGCTCGGCACGGCCGTACCCGATTGGCTGTGCGGCGGCTCGCTCACCCTCGGCCTCGGCCCGGTCACCGAGGTGGGATACAACGCCCTGCACAACCGCCTGGGCATCGCGATGACGAACACCCAGGCACTGACCGAGCGGAACCGCCCGGCGGGCAGCAACAACCTCTTCGTCGCCTGGGAGACCCTGACGCACGGGGACAACCCCAGCTGACCTGCGTACGGCGGCCGCGCCCTCGCTGTTTCCGGACCCGGCCGCCGTACCCCGAACGGGAGCCCCGCGTGGGCGTATCAGGGTTGCGTCAAAGAGGCCCTGCCGGGCGCATCGTGCCCCTTTTGCCGTAATTATTGGCCGTAAGGTCGACGCAGCGTACGCAGCGTGCGTAGCTGCGACGGGAAGACAATGGGGCCATGGGACGCGGCAAACTTCGGATCTACCTCGGTGCGGCACCGGGCGTGGGCAAGACCTACGCGATGCTGTCCGAGGCACACCGGCGCGTCGAACGCGGTACCGACTGTGTCGTGGCCTTCGTCGAGCACCACGCCCGCCCGCGCACCGAGGTGATGCTGCACGGCCTGGAGCAGATCCCGCGCAAGGAGCTCCTGCATCGCGGCTCGGTCTTCACCGAGATGGACGTGGACGCGGTCCTGCGCCGCGCCCCGGCCGTCGCCCTCGTGGACGAACTCGCCCACACCAATGTGCCCGGCTCCCGCAACGCCAAGCGCTGGCAGGACGTCGAGGAGCTGCTGGCCGCGGGGATCGACGTCGTCTCGACCGTCAACATCCAGCACCTGGAGTCCCTCGGCGACGTCGTCGAGGCCATCACGGGCATACGCCAGCGCGAGACCGTCCCCGACGAGGTGGTGCGCCGCGCCGACCAGATCGAGCTGGTGGACATGTCGCCCCAGGCGCTGCGCAGACGGATGGCGCACGGCAACATCTACAAGTCGGACAAGGTGGACGCCGCCCTGTCCAACTACTTCCGGCCCGGAAACCTGACCGCTCTGCGGGAGCTGGCCCTGCTGTGGGTGGCGGACCGGGTCGACGAGTACCTGACCGCGTACCGCAGCGAACACCGGGTGTCGAAGATCTGGGGTTCGCGCGAGCGCATCGTCGTGGGCCTGACGGGCGGCCCCGAGGGGCGCACCCTGATCCGCCGGGCCGCGCGGCTCGCGGAGAAGGGCGCCGGCGGCGAGGTGCTGGCCGTCTACATCTCCCGCACCGACGGGCTCACCTCGGCCTCGCCGAAGGAGCTCGCCGTCCAGCGCACCCTCGTCGAGGACCTGGGCGGCACCTTCCACCACGTGGTGGGCGAGGACATACCCGCGGCGCTGCTGGACTTCGCCCGCGGCGTGAACGCGACCCAGATCGTGCTCGGCTCCTCGCGCCGCAAGACCTGGCAGTACATCTTCGGACCCGGTGTCGGTACGACGGTCGCCCGCGAGTCCGGCCCCGACCTCGACGTGCACATCGTCACGCACGAGGAGGTCGCCAAGGGCCGCGGGCTCCCGGTCGCCCGGGGCGCCCGCCTCGGCCGCTCGCGCATCGTGGCGGGCTGGCTGGTCGGCATCCTCGGCCCGATCGTCCTGGCGCTGCTGCTGAACACCGTCGATCTCGGCCTCGCCAACGACATGCTGCTGTTCCTGGCGCTGACCGTGGCCGCGGCCCTGCTCGGCGGGCTCCTTCCGGCCCTGGCCTCCGCCGCCTTCGGCTCCCTGCTGCTGAACTACTACTACACGCCCCCGCTGCACCGGCTGACCGTCGCCGACCCGAGGAACATCGTCGCGATCGTGATCTTCGTCGCGGTCGCGGTGTCGGTGGCCTCGGTGGTGGACCTCGCGGCCCGGCGTACGCATCAGGCCGCCCGCCTGCGCGCCGAGTCGGAGATCCTCTCCTTCCTCTCGGGCAGCGTGCTGCGCGGCGAGACCAGCGTGGACGAGCTCCTCGAACGTGTGCGTGAGACGTTCGGCATGGACGCCGCGGCGCTGCTGGAACGGACGAGCGAGGTCGATCCCTGGACCTGCGCGGGCAGCGTGGGCCCGGGCGCGGCGGCCGAGCGCCCCGAGGACGCCGACGTGGAGGTGCCGATCGGTGACCACATCGCGCTGGCGCTGTCCGGGCGGGTTCTGCCCGCCTCCGACCGCCGGGTGCTGGCCGCCTTCGCCGCGCAGACCGTCGTGGCACTGGACCGCCGGCGTCTGCAGCAGGAGGCCGAGCAGGCCCGGGCCCTGGCCGAGGGCAACCGCATCCGCACCGCGCTGCTGGCGGCCGTCAGCCACGATCTGCGCACCCCGCTGGCCGGCATCAAGGCATCGGTGACCTCCCTGCGCTCCGAGGACGTCGAGTGGTCCGAGGAGGACCGCGCCGAGCTGCTGGCCTCGATCGAGGAGGGTGCCGACCGGCTGGACCACCTGGTGGGCAATCTGCTGGACATGTCGCGTCTGCAGACCGGGACCGTCACGCCGCTGATCCGGACGGTCGACCTGGACGAGGTGGTGCCCATGGCGCTCGGCGGCGTGCCCGAGGACAGCGTGGAGCTGGACATCCCGGAGACCCTGCCGATGGTCGATGTGGACGCCGGGCTGCTGGAGCGCACGGTCGCCAACCTCGTCGAGAACGCCGTGAAGTACAGCCCGCTCACCACGCCGGTGCTGGTCGCCGCGAGCGCCCTCGCCGACCGTGTGGAGGTCCGCATCGTCGACCGCGGCCCGGGAGTGCCCGACGAGGCGAAGGACCGGATCTTCGAGCCCTTCCAGCGCTACGGCGACGCCCCGCGCGGCGCCGGTGTCGGTCTCGGCCTCGCCGTCGCGCGCGGCTTCGCCGAGGCCATGGGTGGCACTCTGAACGCCGAGGACACCCCCGGCGGCGGGCTCACGATGGTCCTCACTCTCCGGGCCGTGGAAAGCTTCCACGGCCCCGCACGACTGGCCGAAGCAGAAAGGCAAACCACATGACCCGGGTGCTCGTGGTCGACGACGAGCCGCAGATCGTGCGCGCCCTCGTGATCAATCTGAAGGCGCGCAAGTACGAGGTCGACGCGGCTCCCGACGGCACGACCGCGCTCCAGCTCGCGGCCGCCCGTCACCCCGACGTCGTGGTCCTGGACCTCGGTCTGCCCGACATGGACGGCGTCGAGGTGATCAAGGGTCTGCGCGGCTGGACCCGGGTGCCGATCCTGGTGCTCTCCGCCCGTCACTCGTCGGACGAGAAGGTGGAGGCGCTGGACGCGGGAGCGGACGACTACGTCACCAAGCCCTTCGGCATGGACGAGCTGCTGGCCCGGCTGCGCGCCGCCGTCCGCAGGGCCGAGCCGAACGGGGGCGGCGAGGACGACGTGATCGTGGAGACCGAGGGCTTCACCGTCGACCTGGCCGCGAAGAAGGTCAACCGGGCGGGCAGGGACGTACGCCTCACCCCCACGGAGTGGCATCTGCTCGAGGTACTCGTGCGCAACACGGGCCGTCTGGTCAGCCAGAAGCAGCTCCTGCAGGAGGTGTGGGGGCCGTCGTACGGGACGGAGACGAACTACCTGCGGGTGTACATGGCCCAGCTGCGGCGGAAGCTGGAGCTGGACCCGTCGCATCCGAAGCACTTCATCACGGAGCCGGGGATGGGGTACCGGTTCGAGAGGTGAGCCGGCGGCGGGCGGTGCCGTGAGTACGTCGGCCTCGGCGCACCCCGGTACGCTTGCGATATGAGTGCTGTTTCTCGCTCCGAAAGGCCGGTCGGCCGCCTCCGGCGCATGCTCGACCGGCTCTCCTCGTCGCAGGAGGACCTGGAGTCCGAGGAGCTGCGGGAGGACTCCGAGACCGCAGGCTGTACCCGGATCGGCGACTGCCACGACCGGCAGATCGTCACGGTTACTGGTACCTTGCGCACGGTCACGTTGCGTCCGCGCGCCGGTGTCCCGGCGCTGGAGGCCGAGCTGTTCGACGGTTCGGCCGCCCTGGACGTGGTGTGGCTCGGCAGGCGCTCCATCGTCGGCATCGAACCGGGACGCAAGCTGATCGCGTCGGGCCGGATCTCCATGAGCCGGGGCCGCAGAGTGCTGTTCAATCCGAAGTACGAACTCAGACCTCTCGGACGGGAGTAGCCGGTGACGTCACTCGAGAAGCCGACCGAAGACGCCCAGCAGGATTCGCGGGCGGTGACGGAGGCCGCGCTCTTCGAGGCGTTCGGCGGGGTCCGCGGCATGGTCGAGACCGTGGTGCCCGGCCTGTTCTTCGTCACCATCTTCACGATCAACAAGGACCTGCACCTCTCGGCGCTCGCGGCGCTCGCGGTGTCCTTGGTGCTGGTCGTGGTGCGCCTCGCGATGAGGGACACCGTCAAGCACGCCTTCAGCGGTGTGTTCGGGGTGGCCTTCGGTGTGGTCTTCGCGATGATGACCGGCAACGCGAAGGATTTCTACCTGCCCGGCATGCTCTACACGCTGGGCCTGGCACTGGCGTACATCATCACCACGCTCGCCGGAGTCCCGCTGATCGGCCTGATCCTCGGCCCGGTCTTCAAGGAGAACCTCTCCTGGCGCACCCGCAACCCGGGCCGCAAGAAGGCGTACGCGAAGGCCAGTTGGGCCTGGGGACTGATCCTGCTCGCCAAGTGCGCGATCCTCTTCCCGCTCTACTGGTGGGCCGACACCGCGCAGCTCGGCTGGGTGCTGATCGCCCTGAAGATCCCGCCGTTCCTGCTGGCCGTCTGGCTGACGTGGGTCTTCCTGGCGAAGGCGCCCGCGCCCATCGACGTCTTCGCGGAGATGGACGCCGAGGAGGCCGCCGCGAAGGAGCGCGAGACGGCGGGCAAGCACCGCCGCGAGTCCTAGTCCCGCTCGCGGCCGGGCGGAAAGCCCCCCCCGCGGCGGAACGAGACGCAACGACAGGGGCGCCCCGGAAGCATCCGGGGCGCCCCTGTCGTGTGCCACGACTAGCCGGCCGCGTCCTCCTTGCGCACCGACAGCAGCTCCTCCAGCTGCTCCTCACGGGCCTGGGCCGCCACGAACAGCAGCTCGTCACCCGCTTCCAGGGAGTCCTCCTGGCTCGGGGTCAGCACCCGGGTGCCACGGATGATCGTCACCAGGGACGTGTCCTCCGGCCACTGCACGTCACCCACCTGGGTGCCGGCCAGGGCCGACTCCGGGGGCAGGGTCAGCTCGACCAGGTTCGCGTCACCGTGGCTGAAGCGGAGCAGCCGGACCAGGTCGCCGACGCTCACCGCCTCCTCGACCAGGGCCGACATCAGACGCGGGGTGGAGACGGCGACGTCCACCCCCCAGGCCTCGTTGAAGAGCCACTCGTTCTTGGGGTTGTTCACCCGGGCGACGACGCGCGGAACGCCGTACTCGGTCTTCGCCAGCAGCGACACGACCAGGTTCACCTTGTCGTCGCCCGTCGCGGCGATCACCACGTTGCAGCGCTGGAGCGCCGCCTCGTCCAGGGACGTGATCTCGCAGGCGTCGGCCAGGAGCCACTCCGCCTGGGGCACGCGCTCGACGGAGATCGCGGTCGGCGCCTTGTCGATCAGAAGTACCTCGTGCCCGTTCTCCAGGAGCTCGCCCGCGATCGAGCGGCCCACGGCGCCGGCACCGGCAATGGCGACCCTCATCAGTGACCGCCCTCTCCTTCAGGCCCCTCGGCGAACGCCGTCTCGACCTTCTCGACGTCGTCCGTCCGCATCATCACGTGCACCAGGTCGCCCTCCTGCAGCACCGTCTGCGAGGTGGGCAGCATCGCCTCGCCGAGCCTGGTCAGGAACGCCACCCGGACGCCCGTCTCCTCCTGCAGCCGGCTGATCTTGTGACCCACCCACTTCGGTGAGGCGTGCACCTCGGCGAGCTGGACGCCCCCGGTGGGGTCGCGCCACAGCGGCTCGGCGCCCGACGGCAGCAGCCGGCGCAGCATCTGGTCGGCCGTCCAGCGGACCGTGGCGACGGTCGGGATGCCGAGCCGCTGGTAGACCTCGGCACGGCGAGGGTCGTAGATACGGGCCGCGACGTTCTCGATGCCGAACATCTCGCGGGCGACGCGGGCCGCGATGATGTTCGAGTTGTCACCGCTGGACACGGCGGCGAAGGCGCCGGCCTCCTCGATGCCCGCCTCGCGCAGGGTGTCCTGGTCGAAGCCCACTCCGGTGACACGACGGCCGCCGAACCCGGAGCCGAGTCGTCGGAAGGCGGTGGGGTCCTGGTCGATCACAGCGACCGTGTGCCCCTGTTGCTCCAGGGTCTGGGCGAGAGCGGAACCCACTCTTCCGCAGCCCATGATGACGATGTGCACGACCGTCCTTCCGATGTCAATGGTCATGGCTCAGCCGAAACGCCAAGGACAGGGTCTCAGACCGCCGCCCAAGCTACACACGCACGGTCCGCGGGGGGCACCCCTGTGCAGGCGTGCCGGGCCCTTCGTGTGTCGGCGGCCGCCGATGTCGATCTTGGGACGGGACCCGACTCCGGCTCCACTCGAGAGGCCGATCCATGTCGGGGGTGGAGCGCGTCAGGTTCGAGCCTTTACGATCCTCTCTTGTGTCCAAACTGACCGACGTGCCCAAACGCATCCTCATCGGGCGCGCCCTGCGCAGTGACCGGCTCGGGGAGACGCTCCTGCCGAAGCGCATCGCCCTCCCCGTCTTCGCGTCCGACCCGCTCTCCTCCGTGGCCTACGCGCCGGGCGAGGTGCTGCTGGTCCTGTCCATCGCGGGCGTGTCGGCCTACCACTTCAGCCCCTGGATCGCGGTCGCGGTCGTGGTGCTGATGTTCACGGTGGTCGCCTCCTACCGGCAGAACGTCCACGCCTACCCGAGCGGCGGCGGCGACTACGAGGTGGCGACGACCAACCTCGGGCCCAAAGCCGGTCTCACCGTCGCCAGCGCCCTGCTCGTCGACTACGTCCTCACGGTCGCCGTCTCCATCGCCTCGGGCATCGAGAACCTGGGCTCGGCGATCCCGTTCGTGGTCGAACACAAGGTCCTCTGCGCGGTTGCCGTCGTGGTGTTGCTCACGTTGATGAACCTGCGCGGGGTCAAGGAGTCGGGCAAGCTCTTCGCCATCCCGACGTACGTCTTCGTCGCGGGCGTCTTCGTCATGATCGTCTGGGGCGCGTTCCGGGGTCTGGTGCTCGGCGACACGATGCGGGCGCCCACGGCGGCGTTCCACATCAAGGCCGAGCACCAGGGAATAGCCGGTTTCGCCCTGGTCTTCCTGCTGCTGCGCGCCTTCTCCTCCGGCTGTGCCGCGCTCACCGGCGTCGAGGCGATCTCCAACGGCGTCCCGGCCTTCCGCAGGCCCAAGTCGAGGAACGCGGCGACCACCCTCGCCATGATGGGCCTGCTCGCGGTCACCATGTTCTGCGGCATCATCGCCCTCGCCATGGCCACCAAGGTCCGGATGGCCGAGAGGCCGGCCACCGATCTGCTCCACAACGGCACCGCGGTGGGCTCCGGCTACGTCCAGAACCCGGTGATCTCACAGGTCGCCGAGGCCGTCTTCGGCAAGGGCAGCTTCCTGTTCGTCGTGCTGGCGGCGGCCACCGCGCTGGTGCTGTTCCTCGCCGCCAACACCGCCTACAACGGATTCCCGCTGCTCGGCTCGATCCTCGCCCAGGACCGCTACCTGCCGCGCCAGCTGCACACCCGTGGTGACCGCCTCGCCTTCTCCAACGGCATCGTGCTGCTCGCGGGCGCGGCGGCCCTGCTGATCTTCATCTACGGCGCCGACTCGACCCGGCTCATCCAGCTGTACATCGTCGGTGTGTTCGTGTCGTTCACGCTCAGCCAGACCGGCATGGTCAAGCACTGGAACCGGCACCTGGCCGTCGAGACCGACCAGGCCAAGCGCCGGCACATGGTCCGCTCGCGGGCCATCAACGCCTTCGGCGCCTTCTTCACCGGCCTGGTCCTGGTCGTCGTCCTGGTCACGAAGTTCACGCACGGCGCCTGGGTCGCCCTGCTGGGCATGTGCATCTTCTACGCGACGATGACCGCCATCCGTAAGCACTACGACCGTGTGGCCGAGGAGCTCACCGCCCCCGAGGAGCCGAGCGACGACAGCGTCCGCCCCTCGCGGGTCCACTCGGTGGTGCTCATCTCCAAGATCCACCGCCCCACGCTGCGTGCCCTCGCCTACGCCAAGCTGATGCGCTCCGACAGCCTGGAGGCGCTCAGCGTGAACGTCGACCCGGCGGAGACGAAGGCGCTGAAGGACGAGTGGGAGCGGCGCGGCATCGACGTACCGCTGAAGATCCTCGACTCCCCGTACCGCGAGATCACCCGCCCGGTGATCGAGTACGTGAAGAACCTGCGCCGCGAGTCCCCGCGCGACGCCGTGTCCGTGATCATCCCGGAGTATGTGGTGGGCCGCTGGTACGAGCATCTGCTGCACAACCAGAGCGCGCTCAGGCTGAAGGGCCGGCTGCTGTTCTCGCCCGGTGTCATGGTGACCTCGGTGCCCTACCAGCTGCAGTCCTCGGAGGCCGCCAAGCTCCGGGCCCGCAGGCGCCAGGAATGGAGCGCGCCGGGCGCCGTGCGCCGGGGTCCCGCGCACGAGCGGGCCCGGGAGTCCTCGGCCTCCCAGGGCTGAGGCCCTTCCGTGCTGTGGTGAGCGGCCGGACGACACCCACGTAGACTGGTGGGCTGTTGTCCGGCCGCGCCGGACTCGTAGCCGTTCCCCCTCTCGTATCTGGAGTCGACCCGCCATGCAGGCAGAACCGAAGAAATCGCTGGTGGGGGAGGAGTACGAGGTCGAGATCGGCCCCGTCGCCCACGGCGGTCACTGCATCGCCCGCACGGACGAGGGCCAGGTCCTCTTCGTCCGGCACGCGCTGCCCGGTGAGCGGGTCGTGGCCCGGGTCACCGAGGGCGAGGAGGGCGCCCGCTTCCTGCGTGCGGACGCGGTGCGGGTGCTCGAGGCGTCGAAGGACCGCGTCGACGCGCCCTGCCCCTACTCCGGACCCGGCCGGTGCGGGGGCTGCGACTGGCAGCACGCCAAGCCTGGCGCACAGCGCCGTCTGAAGGGCGAGGTGATCGCCGAGCAGTTGCGGCGGCTCGCGGACCTCACCCCCGAGGAGGCAGGCTGGGACGGCACGGTGGTGCCCGCCGAGGGCGACAAGCTGCCCGCGGGCGAGGTGCCGGCATGGCGGACCCGGGTGCAGTACGCGGTGGACGCCTCGGGCCGGGCGGGCCTGCGCCGGCACCGCTCGCACGAGGTGGAGCCGATCGACCACTGCATGATCGCCGCTCCGGGCGTCAGTGAGCTCGGTGTGGAGAAGCGGGACTGGACGGGCATGGACTCCGTCGAGGCGATCGCCGCGACCGGCTCCCAGGACCGCCAGGTGATCCTGACCCCGAAGCCGGGCGCACGGCTGCCGCTCGTGGAACTGGACCGGCCGGTATCGGTGCTGCGGGTCGACGAGAAGTCCGGCGGGGTGCACCGCGTCCACGGCCGTCCCTTCGTCCGGGAACGCGCCGACGGCCGCACGCACCGCGTGGGCGGCGGCGGGTTCTGGCAGGTCCACCCGAAGGCCGCGGACACACTGGTGACGGCGGTGATGCAGGGGCTGCTGCCGCGCAAGGGCGAGATGGCGCTCGACCTGTACTGCGGCGTGGGCCTGTTCGCGGGCGCGCTCGCCGACCGGATCGGGGAGAAGGGCGCGGTGCTGGGTATCGAATCCGGCAAGCGTGCCGTGGAGGACGCCCGCCACAATCTCGCCGACTTCCCGCGCGTCCGCATCGAGCAGGGCAAGGTCGAATCGGTCCTGCCGCGCACCGGGATCACCGAGGTCGACCTGATCGTCCTGGACCCGCCGCGCACGGGCGCGGGCCGCGGCACGGTGGAACACCTCTCGGGCCTGGGCGCCCGCCGCATCGCCTACGTGGCCTGCGATCCGGCCGCGCTGGCCCGCGACCTGGCGTACTTCCGCGAGGGCGGATACCGGGTGCGGACGCTGAGGGCGTTCGATCTGTTTCCGATGACACATCATGTGGAGTGCGTGGCGATTCTGGAGCCGGCCGGGAAGGGTGTCTGACCTGCGGTCCTGCCCGTCCGCGTGATGGCCGTCGGACGCGTGACGGGCGATGGCGCGATGCCGGACGAGACGGCCCCCGGTCCCGTCGTCCGATCGACCGACAAGATGCCCGGACCGTGCGAAACTTGCCCTCTGGTTTCGGACAGGGGGCAGTCGTGCTGCTGCTGGATCTCGCCACCGTGGCACGCCACGAACGCGCTGACGCCTTCCAGTACGCGCTGGACCTCTCCGTACCCAACGACGTCGAGCACGAGGACCCGGACGCGGAACTCCGTGCACGGTTCGACATGTGGCGCGTGGGAGCGGTCGACCTCGTCGAGGTGCACAGCACCGGGTTCCAGGTGCGGCGCACGGAGAAGCACCTGCGCAGACTGCGGGAACGGCCCGTGGTGTCCGTCTCGTTGCAGACGGGCGGCACCGGGCGTGTGGAGCTCGGCGGACGGCAGCAGTTGCTCGGTCCGGACGACATCTCCGTTCAGCACGAGGTCTGCGCCCGGACCTACGGCTGGTCGGGGTCCGGAGCGTCACAGGCCCTGCTGATCGACGCCGAACGGCTGGGACTCCCGGTCGAGTCGGTGGTGGAGGCGGGATTCCGGCTGCGGGCGAGCCCGATGTACGACCTGGTGCTCGGGCATCTGCGCGGGCTGTGGCGCGATCCGGCCCTGATGGAGGCCGATCCCGGCGCCTCGGCGCTGTCGGACGCGACCGTCGGCCTCGTCCGGGCGCTGCTCGTCTCCGCCGCCCACGACCCGGGTGATCCGCCGGTCGGAGCCGCCTTGGACGACACCCTCCTCACTCGCATCCTGGCCTATCTGCGCAGGCACTCGACCGAGCCCGACCTCACCCCCGAGCGTGTCGCCGTGGAGCACGCGATATCGCGGCGCCATCTGTACGCCGTGCTCGGCCGGGCGGGCATCAGCCTCGAGCAGTGGCTGATCGAGGAGCGGCTGGAGAGGGCCCGCGCCCTGCTGGCCTCCCCGGCGTACCGCGGCCTCACCGTGGCCGCGGTGGCGGCCCGGTGCGGCTTCGGCAGCGCAAGCCACTTCACCCGCCGTTTCCGGGCGGCCTACGGGCTCACCCCGCGCGAATGGCGGCGGCACGCGGAGACCGAGGCGGCGGCGAAGGCCTCGCTCCTGCGTTACGGGACGGCCCGCCCCCGG
Organism: Streptomyces sp. HUAS TT11; assembly: GCF_051553595.1. NCBI lineage: Bacteria > Bacillati > Actinomycetota > Actinomycetes > Kitasatosporales > Streptomycetaceae > Streptomyces > Streptomyces sp. HUAS TT11. Next base: position 2,621,007 of record NZ_CP196184.1, on the reverse strand, counting down.
GTACCCGCACCCGCCGTGTCCTCGGCGGACGATCGGGGCGCCGTTCCGACGCCGGACGGTGACCCCCTGCCGGGCGAGCCGGGCATCGGTTAGGCACCGGCACGGCGGGGCCCTCACGGGAGACGGGCCGCGTGCCGCGGCGACCGCCGGGCGTCCCCGCGGGGCCCGCGCTCCGGCCCGCCGCATCCGGGCTCTTGACCTGCGGTGTCGAATCCTTGTCCCAGCATGCAGGAACCCACCGGCGCACGGCCCGTCCCGGGCGACGCGACCCAGGATGGTGCCGGTGGGCCGACGCCGTCGACGGACGCGAGGGGGAGGGGCCGATGGGGTACGCGAGGCGGCCTCGTCCCGGGCCGGTCGTCCCGGTGGCCGCGATCCCGCAGCGGACGGAGAACCGGGCCGGACCTCATGGCGTCCGCACCCCGACCGTGGGCCCGCTGAGCGGCGCATCCGCCCCGACACCTCCTGAGACAAGGACTCTCCCATGACAACCGCGGAAGAACTCGAACGCATCGCGCGCATCAACGCCGGCGGCCGCACCCCCGTCGTCTTCGTGCACGGACTCTGGCTGCTCCCCAGCAGTTGGGACCGGTGGACCACGGTCTTCGACGAGGCGGGTTACGCCTCGCTCACCCCGGGCTGGCCGGACGACCCGGACACCGTCGCCGAGGCGCATGCCCGGCCCGAGGTGTTCGCGGGCAAGAGTGTCGGGCAGGTGGCCGACCACTTCGCGGACATCATCGGACGGCTCGAACGCAAGCCCGTTGTGATAGGCCACTCCTTCGGCGGGCTGATCACGCAGATGATCGCCGGCCGCGGACTGGCCGCGGTGTCCGTGGCCATCGACCCCGCCCCCTTCCAAGGCGTCCTGCCACTGCCGTTCTCGTCGCTGCGCGCGGCGAGCGCGGTGCTGGGCAACCCCGCGAACTACCACCGGGCCGTGCCGCTGACCTACGAGCAGTTCCGCTACGCCTTCGCCAACGCGGTGAGCGAGGAGGAGGCCAGGGAGCTGTACGAGCGGTTCGCCGTGCCGGCGCCGGGCGAGCCCCTGTTCCAGGCGGCGGTCGCCAACATCAATCCCTGGAGCGAGGTCAAGGTGGACACCCTGTCACCGGAGCGCGGTCCGCTGCTGATCGTCTCCGGCGAGAAGGACCACACGGTCCCCTGGGCCATCGCCAACGCCTCGTACAAGAAGCAGGAACGCAACGAGCACGCGGTGACCGAGATCCACGAGATGCCCGGGCGGGGTCACGCCCTGACCATCGACAACGGGTGGCGTGAAGTGGCCGATACGGCGCTCGCCTTCGTGTCGCGCTTCACCAAGTGAGCCGGCCGGGCCCTCCGCCGGGCCCGGGTACCGGGGACCGGGCCCTTGCCCGCCCCCGGCACGCGCGTGTTCCGCCGTGCGGAGGGCCCGGCCGGGGGCCGTCCTGGATGTGATCCCGAGCAACGAGGAGGTCCTTCACGGGCGGATCGGCGACCGTAAGAGGGGCCGCCTCGGCCGTTCGCCGACCTGGGCGTCCGTCGGACCGGACGCCCTGAGCCGGCCGATCCGCTGCCGCAGGTGTGGTGAGCGGGCGCGGGTCCGCCGCCGGTGACCTCGCCGGCGGCGGACCCGCGGCACACAACTCCCGTCCGCCGCCTGCACCGCTCGGGGCGGGGAAGGTGCGCAGCGCGTGCACCAGAACCTCACCGGTCCGCGCCGGTGGCGGTGGCACCGCCGTGCGCCGTGGGCGAGACCGGCCGGGCGCGGGAGACGCCGGGTCGTGGTGTCCGGCATCGCGAAGGCGGCCCGGAAGAGTTCCCCGGCCCGCCCCGCGGGGGCCGAATTCTGATCCGTACGTGCGCAGTTCTGGCCCTTGTGTGCTCTCTCGGGATGCGGCCCGTTCCACAGCCCTCTCCGCGCCGGGCCGACGACTAATCTCCTCCCGTGTCACCGTGGGAAGGACGACCATGACCACCACGACCTGGAGGACGGAGACCGTCCCGCTGGAGGACCGCGCCGAGGCACTGCGCCAGACCATCCGGCGACAGGTCGTACCGGTCGAACTCGTGTTGCCGCGCGATCCCGAGTGCGTGTACGCGGACGTGACGATCACGGACATCGGTGCCCTCCAGGTGAGTTCCGTGCGGGCGAATCCGGCGACCGTGCACCGCACCGTGAAGCTGGCCAGGGCGGACGACGAGCCCGTGGTCTTCATCAGCCTCCAGGTGTCCGGGGAGAGCACCGTCGTCCAGGACGGGCGCAGCGCCGTGCTGCGGCCGGGCGACATCGCCCTCTACGACACAAGACGGCCGTACACGCTGCTGTTCGACCGCGGTGTGGACATGCACTTCTTCCGTGTCCCGGTGCGGGACATCGCCCTGCCGGACAAGGTCATCGGCCAGGCGGTCGCACGCAGACTGGGACCCGAGGGCATGGTCAGCGGGGTGACGGCGGGCTATCTGGCCCGACTCGCCGAGAGCAGCGGGCAGCTCGACGCCGCCGCCGCGCATCTGCTCGCCGCACCGAGCATGGAACTGATCCGGGCGGTGCTGGCGGCCCAGTCGGACCGGCCGCGGCTCATGGCCGGGGCCCTGCACGAGACACTCGCGGTACGCATCCTCGAGCACATGCGGGAGCATGTGGCGGACCCGGACCTGTCGCCGGCGAGCGTCGCCCGTGCGCACCACATTTCGGTCCGCCACCTCTACGCGATCCTGGCGCGCAACGGCATCGGGTTCGGTGACTGGGTACGCGCCGAACGGCTCGACGCCTGCCGCCGTGAACTCTCACGGGTGCCGCCGACCACGGAGACGATCGCCGCACTGGCTCGCCGGTGGGGCTTCAAGTCCCCGTCGCACTTCAGCCGTGCGTTCAAGGCGGCCTACGGGATGTCGCCGCAGGCGTGGCGCGAGTCGAGGCATCCGTCCTGACAGCCGGCGTCCACCGGCGGCCGTCGTCCGCGAACTCGTCGTGGTGCGGGACCGCCGGGCGCCGGGAGCCGATCGGGTTCGACGTGCACGACGTCGAACCGCGTTACGGGTTCCCGCAGATGACCGGCCGCCCGTAGGCCCCGGTCGTGAAAGTCACCGGACTGCACGGCCGTTCGGTTGCCGGGAGGAGCGGTCCGGCCTTCGCGTTCCCGGACGCCGCCGGTCCCGCCGGAGCGGACGGGACACCGGCGCCGGGCCGGGCCCGCCGCACCGACTCCCTGTACGCCGCCGCGTCGACACCCCTGGTTTCCGGTCAGTTTTCCGATCACTCGCCATCGCACACGGTCACCTGTGATGATGTGGATCAGGGGAGTGACCGGTGAGGTCATGAGATCCGGGGGGATCGATGAGCACTACGACGACGTCGGCGCTGGTACGGCTGAAGTCCGCGCAGAAGAGCGCGAAGGGTGTGTCGCTGTATTCGCGGTTCGTGAACCGGCCCGCGGGCCGGTATCTGGCCGCCGGGGCCTACCGGCTCGGACTGACGCCCAATCATGTCACCGCGATCAGCGCGGTGTTCAGCTTCGCGGCCGTCCTGGTTGCGGCGCTCGCCGAACCCACCTGGGCCGTCGGCCTCGTGGTGTGGATCGGGCTCGCGGTGGGGTTCGCCTTCGACTCCGCCGACGGGCAGCTCGCCCGGCTGCGCGGCGGCGGCAGCGCGGTGGGTGAGTGGCTCGACCATGTGGTCGACTGCGCCAAGATCACCGCGTTGCACACCGCCGTGCTGATCTCCTTCTATCGGCACCCCGGTCACTTCGGGACCGGGGCCGACGGCTGGCTGCTGGTGCCGCTCGGCTTCCAACTCGCCGCCGTCGTCACGTTCTTCGGCGGGTTGCTCACCGAGCAGCTCAAGCCCAAGGCGGCCCCGGGCGACCGCGCCGAGCCCTCCACGGCACGCGCGGTGGCCCTGCTGCCGGTCGACCACGGGGTGTTCTGCCTGGTGTTCCTGCTGCTCGGTGGCGGCGGCGCCTTCCGCTGGACCTACACCGTCCTCGCCGTCGCCGCCGCGCTCTTCCTCGTCGCCTTCCTCACCAAGTGGTTCCGGGAACTGTCCGCAGTTCGTCGGTGAACCGCGTCCCGTCGAGGGCGTCGATGGCACGTCGCAACTGGGTGCTCGACGTGTGCACGGTGTACGGGAAGTAGACGACGTCCACGCCCACCGTGGCGAAGTCCCGCTCCAGCCGTTCCCCCTTCGGCGTGTCCCGCCAGTCGTCGCCCTTGAACAGCACGTCGAAGCGGACCTGCTTCCACGTCTCCAGCTTGTCCGGCACGGTCTCGACGAACGCGGCGTCCACGTACCGGATGCTGCGGACGATCTCCAGCCGCTCGACCAGCGGGATCATCGGCCGTCTGCCCTTGGCCCGTTCGGCCATTTCGTCCGAGACCACGCCTGCCACCAGGTAGTCGCACTGGGCGCGTGCGTGGCGCAGGATGTTCAAGTGCCCGATGTGGAACAGATCGTAGGCGCCCGGCGCGTAGCCCACGCGATACGGCTTGCTCGATGGCACAGATGCCCCCCTCGTTCGATGGTGTCCCCCAGTGCGCACCCCTTTGCGGGGGATGCACAGACTTTGACGATAGCGTTCATGCTCGGTGCAGGAAGGGTGAACAATTAGGGTGCGTCCTGGTTCACTTCTGTCAGGGCGTGGGACCGGGGGGTCCTGGTAAGGCGTGGACGCACAGGGGAGGCCGCCGAGGCGGCCGGGGGGAAAGGTTTCGTCTGGTGACACAGGCCCACAACGAGCGTCGTGAACGGGACGGGAGCGTGGCCGCGCACCCACCCGGCTCCGTGCCGCGGCAGCGCACCACCGAGCCGGACGTCGCCGCCGTCGCCGGCGAGTCGGGCGGGTCCGCCCCGTCCGCGCGCCGGTTGCTCCTGGTGTCCACCAACTACGCGCCCGAGCACACCGGTATCGGCCCCTACGCCACCGGCATCGCCGAGCACTGGGCGGGCCGCGGGCACGACACCCATGTCCTCGCCGGGCTCCCCCACTACCCGTCCTGGCGCCTGGACCCCGCCTACCGCGGGGTGTGGCGGGCCACCGAGCAGCGCGCGGGGGTCACCGTGCACCGTCGTCGGCACACCGTGCCACCGCGCCAAAGCGCCCTGCGCAGAGCCCTGTTCGAGGGATCGATACTCGCCCACGGTCTTGTCGCACCGCCCCGCACCGGTCGGCTCGACGCCGTGCTCGCCCAACTGCCCAGTCTCGCCGGTGGAGTGCTCGGCGCCCGTATCGCCGCCCGGCACCGTGCCCCGTACGTGCCGGTCGTGCAGGACCTCATGGGTGCCGCCGCCGCGCAGTCCGGCATCCAGGGGGGCGGCCGCGCCGCGGACCTTGCCGAGCGCGCGGAGTCCTGGGTGCTGCGCCGCGCCACCCTCGTCGGCGTCATCCATGAGACGTTCGTCGAACGGGTGCGGGCCATGGGCGTGGACCCCGGACGCATCCGCCTGGTCCCCAACTGGTCGCACATACAGGCCCCCTCGGCACTTCGCGCGCAGACCCGGGAGCGCCTCGGCTGGCAGCCGGAGCAGACCGTGGTCCTGCACTCCGGAAACATGGGCCTCAAGCAGGGACTCGACGTGCTGGTGGAGGCGGCCCGCCGGGATCCCGCGACCCGCGTCGTGCTGATGGGCGACGGCAACCAGCGCGAGCACCTCGTCCGCCGCGCCGAGGGGCTGCCCAACCTGGAGTTCCTGCCTCCGGTGGACGACGCCGACTTCCCCGACGTGCTGGCAGCGGCCGATGTGCTCGCCGTGACCCAGCGTGCCTCGGTCCTCGACATGAGCGTCCCCTCCAAGCTCACCTCCTATTTCGCGGCGGGCCGCCCGGTGATCGCCTCCGTCGCCGCCGAGGGCGGAACGGCGCGCGAGGTACTGCGCTCCGGAGCCGGATTGCTGGTGGAACCGGAGAATCCCGATCAGTTCCTGTCAGCGGTGCGTAGACTCGCCGAAGATCCGGTGACGGCAGACGAGTTGGGCGCGGCGGGACCGCGCCATGTGGCTGCCCATCTGTCACGGGAGGCGGGTCTTGCGCGGATCGACGCGTTGATCGACGAGGCGTTGGGGGGTCTTGCCCGGTGAGCGACACACACGTTCCCCTCCGGGGCGAGGACGAGCCGGAGCAGTTGCGTGAACAGTTCCGTCAACTGCTGCGCTACCGCTGGCTGATCGGCGGCGGCGTCGGTGTCGGGCTGCTGGCCGGTGCCTGGCTCGGCATCACCGGTGCCGACAGCTACGCCGCCACCACCGACATCGTGCTGCGCGCTCCCACCAGCGACCCCTTTGCGCCGACCCTCTCCAGCGACAAGGCGCTGAACATGGGGTCCGAGCGGCAGACGGCGCTCAGCCGCAAGGTCGCCGAGGAGGCCGCGAAGCGGCTCGGCCTCGGCGCGGACGAGGTCGACCGGCTCCAGCACGGACTTCAGGTCACCAACCCGCCGCAGACCCTCGTGCTGCACTTCTCGTACACCGGTTCCGACCCGAAGGAGGCGGCGCGCCGCGCCAACGCCCTCACCCAGTCCTACATCGACCTGCGCAAGGAGCAGTGGGAGTCCGTCCAGGGGTCCATGCTCAAGAGCCTGCAGAACCAGCTCAATCCCGTCGCCAAGCAGAACGACGAACTCTCCAAGCGCCTCAAGCAGTTGCCCGACGGCTCCGCCGCGGACTCCGCCTATGCCGTACAGGCCAGCCTGCTCAGCCGCATCACCGACCTGCGCAACAAGATCACCGGCCTGCAGATGCTCGACATGACGCCCGGCAACGTGATCCGCAACGCCACCGCGCCCACCTCGTCCGACGGCCCCGGCCTGCCGCTCTCGCTCGGCCTCGGCGGCCTCGTCGGCGTCGGTCTCGGCCTGCTCGGCGCCTGGGTGCGCCTGATCTTCGACCCCGCACCGCGCTCGGCCGGTGACGTGGCCCGCGCGGTGCACGGTCCCGTCCTCGGCGCGCTGCCGCGCGGCTCGGCCGGTGCCCTGGTGGTCGGCCGCACCGACTCCCGCGCGGCCGAGGAGTACCGCTCGATCGCCTTCCGGCTCGCCTACGACGAGAGGTTCGCCGACCGGCGCCGGCTGCTCGTCGTCGCCCCCCGCGGCTCCATGGAGTCCAGCGTGGCGGTCGCGGCCAACCTCGCCGCGTCCTTCGCGGAGACCGGCAAGAACGTGCTGCTCGTGGAGGCCGACCTGCGCACTCCGTCCCTCTCCGAACGCCTCGACGTCTCCGCCGCCTCCCGGCCCCGCTGGAGCAGCACCGCCGAGCCCGCCGACGGCGAGTGGCCCGGTCCCGGGAAACTCCTGGTCGACGCGGGGGAGTCCGGGGCCTTCGGCCTCGTCCCCGGCGAACGGGTGCGCAACGTCCCTCGCGCGCTGACCTCGGCGCGGACGACCCGGCTGATCGCCGAGGCCGACGACCCCGATGCCACCGTCGTGGTCGTCGCCCCGCCCGTCCTCGCCTACGCCGACGCGCTCGCGCTCGTCGACCGCGTGGACGGGGTGCTCATCGTCTGCGACCCGCGCACCGTGCACCGCGCCGACCTCGTCCGCATCCGTGAGCTGATCGTCGGTGCCGGCGGGACCGTGCTCGGCGCGGTGACGCACACCGAGTCGCACCGGGGCGAGGCGACCGCCCGCCGCGACTCCCGGCGCCGTGCCGCCAAGAGCCCGGCGGTCCGGCCGGCGGCCCGGCCCGGCACCCGCCTCGACACCGAGCGGCACATCGACGGTGACGGCAGCGACACGATCGCTCTGCGCACCGTCCGCTCGGGCGACCGGTGACACCCGCGGAGGAGAAGCCGCCGGCCCCGGGCCCGTCGCGGGAACCGCGGCGTTCGACGGCCGCGTTCGCCTCGGTGCTCGACCAGGCGGCGTCCAGCCTCACCAACATCGCCGTGCTGGTCATCGCCGCCCGTGTCTCCACCGCGCACGGGTTCGCCACCTTCTCGATGGTCTACCTGACCTTCACGGTGCTGCTCGGCCTCAACATGGCGTACGTGGGCCAGGCGGTCGTCCTCGTCCGCGGCGGTACCGCGAGGACGGGCGCCGCCTGCCGGTCCGCGATCCTGTTCACCGCGCTCGGCGCCACCGCCGTCGGCGTCCTGCTCGCCGCCGTCGGCGCGGGATCCACCGCCCTCAGCGGCGGCTGGGCCGGGCCCGGCGGGGCCTTCCTCGCGCTGGGTCTCGTCCTGCCGCTGGTGCTGGTGCAGGACGGGCTGCGCTACGCGTTCTCCACCCTGCGGCGCCCCGGCCTGGCGCTGGCCGCGGACAGCCTGCGTCTGGTGTGTGTGGTGCCCGCGTTGCTGCTCCAGCCCCGGCACACCTCCCCGGGGCTGCTCGTGGCCGTGTGGGGACTGTCCGCCGTGCCGGCGCTGCTGCTCGGCCTGTTCCTGCTGTGGCCCCATGTGCGCGGCACCCGGGCCGACCTGTTGCCCTATGTGCGCCGGGGCCATCTGGGACAGCGCTTCGTGGTGGAGTTCGCCGTCGGCAACGCCTCCAGCCAGCTCGCCGTGCTGGGCCTCGGGCTGTTCGCCGCCCCGCTGGCGGTCGGAGCCCTGCGCGGCGCCACCACGCTCTTCGGCCCGCTCAACGTCCTGTTCAACTCGGTCAACGCGTTCGGGCCGCCGCTGCTGGGCCGGCTCGGCGGCCGCCGGGCCACCGCCCGCGCCGCTGCCGGGCTCGGCGCGGTGCTCTGCGCCGTCGGCCTCGCCTGGGGACTGGTGCTGTACGCCCTGCCCGACGGCATGGGACGCCAACTCCTCGGCGCCACCTGGCAGTCGGCCTCCGCTCTGCTGCCCGCGTCGGGTGCCCAGTACGCGGTGATGGGACTGGGCACCTGCGCCCTCGTGACCCTTCGGGTGCTCAGCCCGCGCGCCACGCTGTCGGTGCAGGTGGTGTTCTCGCTGCTCTCGGTCGTCCTCATGCTCGGCGGATACGCGCTGACCGGATCGGCGCTGGGCGCCGCCTGGGGACTTGCCGCGGGTTCCGCGCTGAAGGCGGTGGCGGCCTGGACGCGCGTCGCCCGTCTGCGTGGGGAGGAGCAGCCCGCGGCGGCGCCGGTCCCGGCGGTCCCCACGGGCTGAGAGCCGATCGGCCCCGCTCAGCGCAGCCCGGCCGCCCGGTCCTGCCGGAACGTGGTGATCAGCGCGATACAGCACGCCGCGATCGCCACCCGCCCCGACGCCTGCAACAGGGGCCCCCGCAGCAGGATGAAGGAGTACCCGGCGACCAGGGGCACGGTCAGCGCGATCAGACTGCCCGGCGGGGCCCGGCGTACCGCACGGCGCGCATAGCGGCGGTCGACCCGCGCCGCCGCATACCCGAGGGCGACGAATCCGGCCGTCATACCGACCGGGCCGAAGTCGATCCACAGCTCGGCCCACACCGGGGACGAGAGATTGGTGTTGGTGGCCCCCATCCACTGGCCGATCACCACACCGGTGTCCATCGGCTTGCCCGGCCACACCGACCGGGGAACGGCGAACAGCACCGCCCCCGCCAGCTGGCGACCGTAGGTGTGGCCCGGCCCCGACCGCACATAGGTGACGGTGTTGGCGAACATGCCGACCTGGTCGTAGTCCTTGAGAGCCAGCGGCTCCAGAGGCGAAGTGGTCTGGATCGGACGGTAGTTGGCGTCGTCGTAGCGGAACCGGTCCGCGAACGGGAACACGACGAGCGCCACCACCACCCCGAGGCTCAGTGCGATCCGGTACAACGCGGCGCTCACCGGGAACACGGTGAACAGCAGTGAGAACAGGACGGTGAGGAACCAGAACCGCGGGTTGGATATCGGGTTGTTGACCAGAGCGTTCAGCGCGGCGAGCGCCAGCCACACGGCGATGATCACTGCGGAGCGGCGGGCCCTGCGCGAGGTCACCAGCCACCTGGTGTAGACCAGCCAGGCGATGAGGGCGGGAACGGTGCCGAAGCCCCGTACGATCGCCTGGCCCGCCTGCGAGTCGGCCTGCGAGAGCCCCGCCTCCTCGACGCTGCTGATGACCTCCTGGCGGCTGGTGAAGAAGACCGCCGGGCCGCCCAGCTTGACCACGAGGAGCGCCGAACCGACGAAGGCGACGAGCGTCAGCAGGTACAGGCGGCGACGGTGCACCAGCGCCGGGCGAACGGTGTCGTTCCGCTCCCGGCCCGGCCGCTGACGGGCCAGCAGCGAGCCGATGTCGAAGGCGACACAGCCGATCAGGACGAGCGAGACCGCTTCGGTCAGATCGGTGCGCGCCCCCACCACCGGGGTCGGTGTGCGGCCGAGCACGGCCTGGGCGAGCGGGGCCACCCCCATCGCCATGTAGACGAACAGCCAGAACGAACCGGCGAGCAGCTTGCGGCGGCTGGTGAGGATCATCGCGGACAGCCGGATGCCCGCGTACATCGTCAGCGCCAACTGCACCCACAGCGCCGCGTCGCGCAGACCCGTGCCGGGCTGGACCAGCACCAGCAGCGGAAGGAACACCGAGAAGCCGAGCACGAGCGGCACGGACAGCGCGCGCGAGAGCAGCGTGCGCGGTGAGAAGGGCGGCAGCGCGGTGCGCTCCGGCCAACCCGTCCGCGGTGTCTCGGGCGCCGTCGTCGCACCCCGGTCCGTCTGCTGCGTCATGGCGCCCCCGCCCCCGGAAAAGATCCCCGCCGCAGTCTACCGACGCTCCGCCTGCGGTGAACGGTCAGCTACTAGAGTGTGACGAAGGGGCGTCAGGGGAGGCGCCGTTGGGGGGATGGATCGATGCGTGATCTCCCGGCCTTCACACTGGCCGGATACGACAAGGGGCGCGGCAGACTCGTCCAGGCGCTCTGGTTCGCGGTGATGAACACGGTCTTCATGGCGTGGTTCACGCCTGCCCGCGTCAGGGTGGCGCTGCTGCGCGCCTTCGGCGCCGACATCGGTACGGGGGTGCTCGTCCGGCACCGGGTGCGGGTGCTGTGGCCGTGGAAGCTGACGGTCGGGGACCACGCCTGGATCGGCGAGGGGGCCTGGATCCTCAACCTGGAGCCGGTCACCCTCGGCGCCCATGTGTGCGTGTCGCAGGAAGCCCTGCTGTGCACCGGCAGCCACGACCATCGCGCCGCCGACTTCCGGTACCGCAACGCGCCGATCACCGTGGACGACGGCGCCTGGATCGCCGCCCGCGCCACCGTCCTCGCCGGAGTGAAGGTCGGCCGGTGCGCCGTGGTCGGCGCCGGCGCGGTCCTCCACCAGGATCTGCCGGAACTGACCCTGCACACCGCCGACAACCGGCGCCGTCCCGTCGAGGAGCCGGCGTGAGAGTGCTGCACGCGGTCACCCTGCACAGCACGACCCACGCCTTCGGCGGACCGGTCCGGGTCGCCCTCAACCTCTGCCAGGGCCTGCGTGAACGCGGACACGACGCCCGCATCACCGCCCTGGCCGACGGCTTTTTGCGGCCGCTGCCCCAGGAGGTGGAGGGCGTACCCGCCCGGCTCCATCAGGCCCGCAGGGTCCTGCCGTTGGGCTTCAGCGGACTGACCTCCCCGTCGCTCCTCGCCGGCGCCCACCGGCTGGTGCGCGACGCCGACGTGGTCCATGTGCACCTCGCACGCGACCTGGTGACGCTCCCGGTCGCGCTCGCCGCGCTGCGCGCCGGGCGGCCCCTCGTGCTGCAGACGCACGGCATGGTCGACCCGAGCGAGCGGCTGTCGGCCCGGCTGCTCGACGCGGTCGCGGTGCGCCGGGTGCTGCGCGGCGCCACCGCCGTGCTGCATCTCACCGCGCACGAACTCCGGGATCTCGAGGCCGTGGTGGGCGCGGCGGGACTCGCCCACGCCGTCCGTCTGGTCAACGGCGTTCCCGCACAGCCCGAGGCCCCGGCCCCCCAGGGGCCGCCGCGCATCCTGTACGCGGCCCGGCTTCAGGCCCGCAAGCGCCCCGTCGACCTGGTCGACGCGGCACCCGCGATCCTGGCCCGGCATCCGGCGGCGACGTTCGTCGTGGCCGGCCCGGACGAGGGCGAACTCGCCGCCGTACGGCGGCGGATCGACGAGCTGGGGCTTGCGGGGAGGGTGAGCTGCCCGGGACCGCTCACCGGGGCCCGCATGCTCGAGGAGTTGCGCCGGGCGCACGTCTACGTGCTGCCGTCGGTGGACGAGCCGTTCCCGATGTCGGTCCTCGAGGCCATGGCCGCGGGCACCCCGGTCGTCGTGACCGACTCCAACGGCCTGGCCCGCGACGTGGACCGGGCCGGTGCCGGGCGGGTGGTGACCGGCTCCGACGGTATCGCCCCGGCGGTGCTCGACCTGCTGGAGCCACCGTTGCGCGCGTCCGCGTCGGCGGCGGCCCGCAAGCTCACCGCCGACGCGTTCTCCATGGACGTGGTCCTCGGCACATTGCTCGACGTGTACGAGCGTGCCTACGCGGGAAGCCAGGCGTAGCAGCCCGACGAGACGAACGTGCGCGTCCCGGCCGGGATCTTCGCGGTCACCTTCGTCGCGCCCCCCGGTCCTGGCCCGGAGGCCAGGACCTTGTCGCCGGCTCCCAGGGCCTTCCAGGTGCAGCCCTTGGAAGTGGTGAGCGCCCGGTAGGTGCCGGGCCGCGGAGTCTTGCGCGTGCCGTCGGCGAAACCGGTCGCGGCGGTGTCGAGCAGGGGCTTCTGCTTCGGGCACAGCTCGTCGATCGCGTCGTCGGCCGACGGTACGTCCCCGGCGATGAGCGCGCCGACCGCGGCGTCCTTGTCGTGGGCGGCGGTGCGTTCGATGCGCTGGCAGGCCTCCTGGCCGACCTCGAGCACGGCGGCCGGGTCCATGTTCGCCGGTACCCGGCCGTGCAGGTACTTCCTCTCCTTCGCGGTGAAGGAACCGGTCACGGGGGTGAGCTTCGCGTCGGGCAGCACCGGGCCCTTGGAGGGCGTCGGGGCGCTGCGGGGATCGGGGCTCGCCTGGTCGTCGGGCACGGCGGCGGCCTGCTCGTCGGAGATGTGCCGCGTGGCTTTCGGCCTCGCCTGGGTGCCGCCCCCCGAGCTGCAGCCGGCGAGCGCGAGGAGCGCGGTGAGAGCGACGGCGCCGGCTGTGGCACCGCGCCGGAGAGGCCGGAGAGTGCGAGTGTGCATGGTGGCTCCTGCGGGCCCCAGCGGGCCTGGGTATGGTGGCGGGCCCGCACAGAGTGCGGGCCCGAGCGGGGCGTGCGGGGCACCGGAGCATGGTCCGGTGCCCCGCACGCCGGGACGCCCTCGAGGGTCAGGGCGCCCCGAAGGTGAGCACCAGCTGCGGGGTGTTCTCCGCGGCCGGCGCCTCACTGGACCACAGCCACAGCGCGTCCGTCCCGGTGCTGGTGAGCGCCAGGTCGTAGGCGCCGCCCAGAGCCGGGGTGAGCGCCGCGGTGTCGAGCGTCGCCGAGTAGAGCGTCGAGAGGTCCGTGGCTCCGCTCAGCGTGCCGACCACGGTCGAGGACACGGCGGGCTTGGAGGTGAAGGTGGTTCCGGCCTCCGTCCAACTGCCCGTGACCGGCCGCACGGAGATGTCGTCCGTGCTGCCCGCGCTGCTCAGCGTGGTGGTCTTGACCGCGAGCCGCGCGCTCTTGAGCACCGTCCCGGCCGGGGCCGAGGGCAGGTCGAAGCGCAGATACGTCTCGTACGCCGCGCTGCCGCGCACCGCCAGCGAGGTGGAGGTGCCGTAATTGGTGTCGGCGGCACCGGCGTTGACGTAGGTGTCGTCCGACGCCCGGACGGTCTGCACGCTGTCGGCCGGGGCCGAGGCCAGGGTGTAGTGGCTCTGCACCTGGGCCGCGCTCAGCACCGACGGGTAGATCGCGGTCTCGTCGACCTGCCCGGCGAAGTAGCTGCTGGAGGGCTGGTTGGGCCAGCCGTTGAGGTTGTCGCCGCCGACGTGCCAGTACCCGCTGTAGGGCTGGCTGTTGGTCTCGGCGAGCGTGCCGACCCGGCCGCCGTCCACGTAGAGCGCCATCCCGGAGGCTCCCTGGGTGGCGACGACGTGGTGCCAGGTGCCGTCGTTGTAGGCGGCGGGCGAGGTGATGGTGCGGGCGCTGCCCGTCCACACGCCGAAGACCAGCCGGCCGTCGTTGCGCATGTAGACGTGCTTGTCGTACTGGCCGCTCGCCCGTGTGGTGTTGTCGCCGAATCCGACGAGCTTGCCGCCCCGGGTGGTGGTCGTCCTGAACCAGGTCTCGATCGAGTACTGACTCGGTACCGTGGTGCGCTTGTCGCCGTAGACGATCTGGTCGGTGCCGTTGAAGCCGATGGCGGTGGACGGACCGGTCACGGCGGCCGGGGTCTGGCGCAGCGAGGGCCCGTTGAGGTGGATGCCGCTCTGGTCGCCGGGCGAGGTGTCACCGACGAACGGTGTGGCGGACTCGTCGTAGCGCCAGTACAGGTTCGCACCGTCGTCGAGCACCTGCGCCGCGTACTTCTGGGCGGAGGTCGGCACCGTCACCGTGGCGGCGGCGGACAGCGCGGAGGCGTTGCCCGCGCCGTCGGTGGCCGTCACCCGGTAGGTGTAGGTGGAGCCGGCGGTGACGTTCTTGTCGGTGAACGACAGCTGCGGCCGCGACCACTCCACGGAGTCGCCGTCGACGGTGTACACGGGCGTGGAACCGCCGTTGCGGTACACCTTGTACGTCAGCTTGGTGTCGTCCGTGTCGAGGCTCGCGCGCCACCGGAGGTGCGTCTCGGTCGGCTTCACGGACTCGGCGCTGACCGACGGCACCGTCGGCGCGCCGGTGTCCGGGGAGGCCGCGAAGCGTGTCAGGCCCTGAGCCGCCGACCCGTTGACCGTGGTGAACTCGCCGCCGACCCACATGTACTTGTTGTCGGACGTCTCGGAGACCACCATGGCGCGCGGGCCGATGCCCTCGCCCAGACCGTCGTTGGTGTCCGGGAACCAGCCCAGCTTGTTCGTGCCGGTGGTCGGCTCCGCGAGCAGGTGATGGCGTCGCCCGTCGGGGAACTCCCCGACGCTGGAGCAGTCGTGGGCGTGCGAGGAGCTGTACAGCACGTCCTGGTACGACTTGACGGCCTGGGTGGCGCCCAGGCAGGTGTCGCGCCAGCGCTGGTCGAGCGTGGACAGGTCGAGCGCGATGCGGCCGTCGAAGACACCGCCGCCGGTGCCCTCGTTGCCGGTGTAGAAGCCCGTGGCGTCCGTGTCGAGCGCCTTGACCACGGAGTTGGTCTCGATGAACCCCGGGTAGGTGCGGACATTGGCGCCCGTGGCCGCGTCGACGACGGCGAGGGCGTGCGAGTTCACGCCGTTGACGGTGAAGAAGTCGCCGCCGAGGATCACGTCCTTGCCGTCCGGGGTGACCGCGACGGCCCGGCCGGGCTCGTCGACGTCGGCCTGGAACGGCTCGACCGCGCCACTGGTGGCGTCGACCGCGGCGTACCGCGCGTGCGCGCTGCCGCCGACGGACGTGAAGTCCCCGCCCAGATAGACGGTGTCGTCCGTGACCGCGAGCGCCCGCACGGTGGCGGAGACGCTCGGGTGGAAGTTCGCCTTGGGCGTGCAGGTGGCGATGTCGATGGCGGCGAGGCTGCTGACCTGGGTGCCGTTGACCGCGCCGAAGTAACCGCCCGCGTACAGCGTCTTCTTGTCCGGTGAGACGGCGAGCGCCCGAACGGTCGCGGTGCCGCTTCCGATGGTGAAGGACAGCTTGCAGGACGTGGGATCGCCGGTCGCCGCGTCCAGCGCGACGAAGTTCACCGCGGTCTGCGCGTCGCCGCTTTCTCCCTCCGGCGGGCGGACCTGCGAGAAGGTGCCGCCCGCGAAGACCGTGCCGTGCGCCTCCGCCAGAGCCCACACGATGCCGTTGGTCTGCCAGGTCGGCAGGTCGTCGGCGGTGAAGGCGACGGGCGGGGTGAGCGCGGCGGCCGGTTGCGGCAGGGCCACCAGGCCCAGACCCGCCGCGGTGGACAGGACGAGGGCGGCACTGAGCCCTCTGGATCTTTGCATGTACCCCCCGGCTTCCGGGCCCGGTCGTGGGCCCTCTGCCTTATCGAGCCTGTGTCGGTGTCCCCCGGATCCGAACAGGCCGCTCGAACGTGTTTGTTGGCGAACCATACGAGTACATGACACGCAATGGAACGCACTTGACTCATCTAGTAGGAAATTTCAACGTGTTCACCCCGGCCCCGTGCGTCCCGGACGTCGGTGCCGGGCGGGTGCGGGCCGTCACGGCCGTGCCCGGATTCAGCGGTCTATGCGCACCACGGCACCCGTGAGCTGGTCCTCCACCTGCCGCACATCGGCGTCGACCATGATCCGCGCGAGCTCCTCGACCAGGACGGTGGGCCGCCAGCCCAGCGTCTCGCGGGCCTTGGACGCGTCCCCGATCAGTGCGTCGACCTCGCTCGGCCGCTCGTACTTGGGGTCGTAGCGCACGTGCTCGCTCCAGTCGAGGCCGGCGTGGGTGAACGCGGTCTCCACGAACTGCCGCACGGTGGCCGGGACTCCGGTGGCGACCACGTAGTCCGTCGGCTCGTCGTGCTGGAGCATCCGCCACATCGCCTCGACGTAGTCCGGCGCGTACCCCCAGTCGCGGACCGCGTCCAGATTGCCGAGGTAGAGGCGGTCCTGGAGGCCGGCCTTGATCCGAGCGACGGCTCGGGTGATCTTGCGGGTCACGAAGGTCTCGCCGCGGCGCGGGGACTCGTGGTTGAAGAGGATGCCGTTGACCGCGAACATCCCGTACGCCTCGCGGTAGTTGACGGTGGTCCAGTACGCGAAGACCTTCGCGGCGCCGTAGGGGCTGCGCGGGTGGAAGGGGGTGTCCTCGTTCTGCGGGGGAGGCGTGGAACCGAACATCTCCGAGGAGGACGCCTGGTAGACCCGGGTCTCCACGCCGCTCGCCCGGACGGCCTCCAGCAGCCGCAGTGTGCTCAGGCCGGTCACGTCGCCGGTGTAGAGCGGCGCGTCGAAGGAGACCCGTACATGGGACTGGGCGCCCAGGTTGTACACCTCGTCCGGCTGGATGTCGCGCAGCAGGTTCACCAGCGCCACTCCGTCGGAGAGGTCGGCGTGATGAAGTACGAAGTCGCGTTCGGCCTCCTGGGGCCCCTGGTAGATGTGGTCGATCCGCTCGGTGTTGAAGCTGGACGACCGCCGCAGCAGGCCGTGCACCCGGTACCCCTTCGACAGCAGCAACTCCGCCAGGTACGAGCCGTCCTGCCCGGTCACGCCGGTGATCAGTGCGGTCTTGGTCATGCGGTGTTCCCCTCCCCGCCGGACCCGTCTCCGGGACGGATCCGGCCCGTACGCCCGCCGAGCGCGGGTTGTATGTCGTGAACTACGGGAAATTTCGGCAGAGTCGACGGTCCGGGCAGTCCGATCGCACGGCGCCTGGCATGATCCGGCCCATGACCGCATCGCTGCTGCCCGAACGTGCCCGTGTCTTCGTCGCCGGCCACCGTGGCCTGGTGGGCTCCGCCGTGGCCCGCCGGCTCGCCGCCGACGGGCACGAGGTGCTCACCCGTACCCGCGCCGAACTGGACTTGCGTGACGCCGCGCGTACGGCGGCCGAACTGGCCGCCCTGCGTCCCGACGCGGTGGTGCTCGCCGCCGCGAAGGTCGGCGGGATCATGGCCAACAGCACTCAGCCGGTGCAGTTCCTGGAGGAGAACCTCCAGATCCAGCTCAGCGTGATAGCCGGGGCCCACGCCGCCGGGGTGGGCCGCCTGCTCTTCCTGGGATCGTCGTGCATCTACCCCAAGCACGCCGCCCAGCCGATCACCGAGGACGCACTGCTGACCGGTCCGCTGGAGCCCACCAACGAGGCCTACGCCCTCGCGAAGATCGCGGGAATCGTCCAGGTGCAGTCCTACCGGCGGCAGTACGGCGCTTCCTTCATCAGCGCCATGCCGACCAATCTCTACGGCCCCGGTGACAACTTCGACCTGGAGACGTCGCACGTGCTGCCCGCCCTGATCCGCCGCTTCCACGAGGCGGTGGCAGAGGGCCGGGAGGAGGTCGTCCTGTGGGGCAGCGGCACCCCGCGCCGTGAGTTCCTGCACGTGGACGATCTCGCCGCCGCCTGCGCCGTACTGCTGCGCTCGTACGACGGCGACGAGCCCGTCAACGTCGGCTGCGGCAGCGATCTCACCATCCGCGAGCTCGCCGGGACGGTCGCGGAGGTCACCGGGTTCGCCGGCCGTATCTCCTGGGACACGACACGGCCCGACGGCACTCCGCGCAAGCTGCTCGACATCTCCCGGCTCGCGCAACTCGGCTGGAAGCCGGCCGTCCCGCTGCGCGACGGCATCGCCGCCACCTACGCCCACTGGCGTGGTGGGCTCGACGGCTGACGGGCCCCGGTCGGGTACGGGCCTCGGCGTGCGGCGCACGCCGAGGCACTGTGCGGTCACGGGCGGCGCTCTCAGTACGCCCCGCGGCCGTCGACGACGGCGCGGAACGTACGGGCCACGACATCGACATCGCTGGTGAACGACCAGTTGTCGACGTAGCTGAGATCGAGCTGGACGGTCTCGTCCCAGGACAGCTCGGAGCGTCCGCTGATCTGCCACAGCCCGGTCATGCCGGGCCGTACGGTCAGCCGCCGCCATTCGACGGAGGTGTAGTGCGCCACCTCTTCCGCGAGCGGCGGACGCGGGCCCACCAGGGACATGTCACCCTTGAGGACGTTCACCAGCTGGGGCAGTTCGTCGAGCGACGTGCGGCGCAGCCAGCGGCCGACCCGGGTGACCCGGGGATCGCGGCGCATCTTGAACATCAGGCCGTCGTTCTCGTTCTCATGGGCCAGGTCGGCCTTCTGGCGGTCGGCGCCCACGCGCATCGTGCGGAACTTCCACATCACGAAGGGGCGTCCGGCCCGGCCGATGCGCTCGTGGAGATAGAGAACGGGTCCCCGCGAGGAGAGTTTCACCGCGGCCGCCACCACCAGCAGCACCGGCGCCAGCACCAGCAGGCCCAGCAGGGCGGCGCTGCGGTCCAGGACCTCCTTGAGCAGAGGTTGCACGCCCTCCCGCACCGGTGGGGCCACGCGCAGCAGCGACAGCCCTCCGGCGGAACCGGTTTCCAGACGCTTGACGGACACCTCCACCAGGCCGGGCGCGACGAACAGTTCCACACCGGCGTCGTGCAGGCCCCAGGAGAGGCGGCGCAGCCGTTCCCCCGACAGTGCGGTGCCCGGCACGACCAGCGCCAGGTCGGCGCGGTGCCGATGCACCGCGCTCACCACCAGGCTGGCGTCCTCCGTCGGGGACTCAGGGGCGGTGGCGGCGAGCCGTTCCCCGCTCCGGACACCTGACGCGAACGGGCCCCGTCCCACGGGGACGGCGCCCACGGCCACGTACGGGTGGTCGGTGCGCGCGGCGAGATGCGCGGTGACGCCGTCCACCGCGGTGGGCTCACCCACCACCAGGACCTTGATCACCGCTTGTGCCCGGCGGCGCACCGCGGCGAGATGACGGTGCACCGCCTTGCGGCACGCCAAGGTCAGCGGCAGGGCCGGCAGCAGCGCCGCAAGGCAGAGCGGCGCGCGCAGTCGTGTCCCGGCTGCGGCGTGTCCCACGGCGAGCACGCCCAGCAGGATGAACCAGTCGTGGAGCACGGGCAGCGTGCCCCGGCTCTCACCGATGGCGCGTGCCGCGTAACGCGAGCGGAAGAGCTGGACCGCCGCCCAGGCGAGTCCCGCGACGACACCGCTCGGTACCGCCCACGGCTGACGAGTGGCGGAAAGGACCAGCATGACCGGCACCCCGGCACCGACGAAGTCGGTGATCAGGCAAACCGGAAGGTACCAAGGGGACTTGCGTCCCATCCACAGCGAGGAGCGCGCCCGCGAGCGCGCCTTGCGCGATCTGTCGGATTCAGCGGCCTGAACATCCCACATGTACCCCCCCAGGCACGTTTCGCGGCACGAGCGGCTTCATGTCGCGAACATCTATTCGTCGAACATGAGGCACGATGGTGAACAGTACGGCAAACTTGTGCTCGCATGGGAGCGTTTACGTGAACGTCGCTGAGAAGTGCCGATCCGTACCAAATCCCGCGCAGGGTTCGGAGTTTGGTCCGGCCGCGGCGATGGACGGACGGAATGTGTCACGGACGCCGAACGTGCTGGCTACAGTGTGCGCCCGGTGCGGAAGGGGCCGTACCGCGTTGATGTGGGGGGTTGTGTGGTGGGGGACAAGAACACGGCCGAGGCCGAAGCGACCGGTCGGGACGACGCGGCGGAACGGGAGGAAGGGGCGGGCAGAGCCGGCCCTTCGGCCCCGGAACCGGTCGACGGCGTTCACGACTCCTCGACAGTTCCTGCACAAAAGGGGGTTGACACCTCCGGAACCGAACCGAAGCGATCCCCGCGACGCAGGAGCCGTGCGCGTCGGGTGCTCCTCGGAGCGTTCGTGCTGCTCGCTGTGGGTCTGCTCATGGTGGGCGGGGTCACCTGGTGGGCGGTGGAGCACTACACCGGCAAGGTCGACCGTCTCTCCGGCGTCTTCCCGACGCAGGTCCCCGCGGCGGCTCAGCCGGCGCCCTCCCGCGGCGGCCAGACCTTCCTCCTCGTCGGCGTCGACAGCCGCTCCGAGCTGCCGACCACGGGCCGTGACGCCAAGGCCCCCGAGTGGAAGTACGGGGCCCAGCGCAGCGACACGATGATGCTGGTCCATCTCCCGGCGGACCACTCGGGCGCCTATGTCGTCTCGCTGCCCCGCGACGCATGGGTGGACGTCCCCGGGCACGGCAAGGCCAAGCTCAACGCCGCCTTCTCCTGGGGAGGACCGCCGCTGCTCATCGACACCGTGCAGCGGCTGACGAAGGTGCGCGTCGACCATCTCGCCGTCATCGACTGGGACGGGTTCAAGAAGCTCACCGACTCCGTGGGCGGAGTGGACCTCGTCGTGGACGGTGCCGCCCGCCACATGAACGGCACGCAGGCCCTGGCCTATGTGCGTGAGCGCTATCACCTCGCCCGCGGCGACTTCGACCGAACGCACCGTCAGCAGTACTTCCTGCGCACGCTGCTGGCGAAGGTGATGCGGCCCTCGACCTTCTCCAACCCCGTCAAGGGCGCCGAGGTGCTGGACGATCTCACCGCCGCCGTGAGCGTCGACGACCGGCTCGGCGACGGCGACCTGCGCGCCCTGCTGTGGGACAACAAGAAGGTCCGCCCGGGGAACATGGTCTTCATGAACGCGCCCGCCAAGGGAACCGACATGATCTCCGGGCAGTCCGTGGTCCTGCTGGACCCCGGCGCCGGTGCCGATCTGTGGCGGGCCATGCGCGAGGACGCCGTCGACATCTACCTGCAGTCGCACGACGCCGACCGGCTCGGGGCCACGACCCCCTGACGGCACGTCGACGGTCGCCGGAGTTGCCCGGCTGATGGCGGTTTGCCGGACAACGGGCCACTAGTGCACTAGAGTTCGCACCGGCGACCCCCGGCATCCGCGGAGGACACCCATGACGGACCACCCCGCTCGTCCGACGCACCGGCACCGAAGGTCCTCGGTCCGGTGGCGCACCGCAGTGGGTGCCGTGTTCGGCCTGCTGCTGATCGGACTGATCGCCGGTGTCGGACTGGCCGGCGACCGCGGGGACGCCGCGCCCCGCGCGGCGCGGGCGAGCGCGGCGCTGCCCTTCGACCTGCCGGCCGCCGACGTGCTGCGCGACAGTCCGCATCAGGTCTTCGCGCACTACTTCCCGCCGTACCCGCTCTCCCTCGACAACCGGCCCGCCGAGGACGACTACTACGCCCGCAACTACCTCACGCCGCAGGGCGAGCAGGGCAAGCACGCGGCCTACGGCGGGCTGCTGCGCGACCGGCCCCAGCCCGTGCCGCCGTCCAGGGGGGACTGGCAACTCGCCGATCTGGAACGGGAGGTGAGGACCGCCCGGGACGCCGGGCTCGACGGATTCACCGTCGACATCCTCTCCCTCGACGGCACCAACCGGCAGCGCGTGGACAGGCTGCTGCGCGCGGCGCAGCGTGTCGACCCGCACTTCCGGATCGTGCTGATGCCCGACATGACGTCCCTGCACACCGATCCGCGCACGCTCGCCGATCAGTTGGCCCGGCTCGCCGTGTCCCCGTCCGCGTACCGGCTGGCCGACGGACGCCTCGTGGTCTCCCCGTTCAAGGCCGAGGCCCAGGATCCCGCCTGGTGGGGGCAGGTCATCGCCCGGCTGCGTGACCACGGGATCGGCACCGCGCTCGTGCCGGTCTTCCTGGACTTCCGCGCCAACGCCGAGAGGTTCGCGCCGATCAGCCACGCCTTCTCGTCCTGGGGCAACCGGAGCTACACCCGCCAGGACAACGTTCCCGGCGACGTCCGACTCGCCCACTCCCTGGGAAAGAAGTGGATGCAGGCCGTGTCCGTACAGGACGCCCGGCCCAACCAGGGGATCTACGACGAGGCGGGCAACACCGCCACCCTGCGGTCGACCTGGAACCACGCGATCTCCGACGGCGCGGACTGGGTGCAACTCACCACCTGGAACGACTACTCGGAGGGCAGCCAGTTCGCGCCCTCGCTGCACAACGGCCACGCCTACCTGGACATCTCCTCGTACTACCTCACCCGCTTCAAGACCGGGGCCTGGCCGCGCATCGTCCGCGACACCGTGTACGTCACCTCGCGCGTCCAGTTCGCGGATGGGGGCGGAGCCTTGCTCCAGCCCCGGCTGATGCGCCCGCGACCGGGCACCGCGCCCCCGCGCGACCGGGTGGAGGTGCTCAGCTTCCTCACCGCGCCCGCCACGGTCTCCGCGCGCGTGGGCACCGTGCCCCACAGCTACCGCGCACCAGCCGGCGCATACGCCCAGGACCTGCCGCTGTCCCCCGGCCGCAGCGAGGTGGTGGTCCGCCGTGCGGGGCACACCGTCGCCGCGGTCGCCACCCGCTATCCGGTGCGGCGCACGGTCACCGTGCAGGATCTTCAGTACTACGCCGTCTCCAGCGGTCGGTGAACTCCCCGAAGGTTCTCCGGCGGGGCCGGGCGTCCCGCTCCGCTCGATGCGGACGAGCCGGTACGCAGGCGCGTCCGTCGGTGTGAGGGACCGGCAACCGCCCTGCGCGCGGCGCCGGTTGCCGGTGCGGCCCGCGGGGGCCCGCTCCGGTCGGATCGTCGTGGGGCGGGGCACCGCGGCCGGTGGTCGGGTGACCGGGCGATTCCGAGCGGTGCTCCCTCGGTGCGGATCCGCCGTCCTCGGCGCGCCCGAGGTTCCGGCGGCCGGCCGGGTGACCGCCGGCCGGCCCGTCATCCGTGGTCCCCCCGCACCAGCCGGGTCAGGGTCTCGCGGCCGCGGTCGACGACGTCCTTGTCCTCGTGGGGCACTCCCCGGGCGATGGCGCTCGCGGCGTCCAGGGCGGACAGGCAGCGCAGGGCGGTCCGCTCCGCGGAGGTCAGCTCGCGTCCGAAGCCCTCGAAGAAGGCGGTCCTCAACTCGGGCCGCCGAACCCAGGGTCCGCAGGCCAGCCGGACCACGTCGAGCACCGCGGCGTGCGGCCGGGCCCGTTCGAGATCGACCACCGCGAGTGACCCGCTTGCCGAGTCGTGGAGCCAGTTGCGCTCCTGGAAGTCGCCGTGGATGTATCCCACGGGCAGCGGGCCGAGCAGCGCCAGCCCCGCGGCGTGCCGACGGACCAGCTCACGCTCGTGTGCGCCGATGAGGTCTCCGCACACTTCCAGGTGCTTCTCGGCGGCCTCGACGGCGCGTTCCATCTCGGCGGCCGCCTCGGCGAGGTCCTGGGACGTGAGATCGCGGGCGTCGCCGTGGAACCGGCGCAGCCACGCGCCCGCCTTGCGGTGCAGGACGCGACCCAGGGCGGGGGAGAGCGCCGCGGATCGCACCGGCCGGCCGGGGACCGCGGTCATGAGCAGCGCCCTGTGCCGGGCGTCGGTCTCCACCAGGTGCGGCACGGTGCCCCGCTCCAGGGCGGGCGCCGCCTCGCGGTAGGCGCGGGTCTCGCGGGTGTAGAAGACGGGTGTCGGGGCCACCTTGAGAATGGTCCGGCCGGTGGCGGAGGTCAGTTCCCAGACCTGGGACTCGGGGCGGGGGTGCGACACGTCCCGCACGGTGCGGACGGGACCGACGATGTTCTCGGCCCAGGCGGCCAGGGCGGGCGGAACCGGTGTGCCGGAGGTCATGCGCCCCACCTCGGTGTCGGTCGTGAGGAGGACGGGCGGCCGGCACCGGCGACCCGCCGCGCGTCAACTCCGCATCGCGCGGTCGAGGGGTTTGCCGAGCGGCTCTCGAACAGGCGACGACCGGCGGCAGGGGCGGGGACGGGGTTCATGATTCCTCCGGAGGCTCGGGGCGATGCGGACAAGCGACCGAACAACCGGCTCGATCATGGACGCGTAACGGGGGGTCGGGGGCGAATTTCCATACGTAAGTTCGAGTCGGCCCGTTCTTGGCCCGCTGGACGGGGGGAACGGCGACGACGGCGCCGTTCGATTCCCCCGTGTGGTGAAGGGTGCCCCGACCGGAGGATTGCCCGCAGCCCGCTTGACGGGGTGTCAGGTCACCTCGGCGCCCCGGTTTCGCTGCCCGGAACACGCCCCGGGTCAGGTCAGCACGTGCTCCAGCAGCTGCAGCAGATCCCCCGTCGCGTCCGCGGCGCCCAGGGCGGGCAGTGCGCCGAGGGCGAGCGTCGACGCGGCGAGCGGCCACAGGTGCGGGGGCGGGCCGGTCTGGAGGGCAGCGATGCGGCGGGTGACCGCGTGGTCGGTGAAGCCGAGCGCGCACGACGGGGGGCGGCGCCGGGTGGTGAGCGCCGCCCGCGCCAGGGCGCGAGCCGTGGTGGAACGGTCGCCGACCGCGTCGGCCGCCTGCTCGTCCGCCCAGCGCTCCATCAGGAACGTGACCGTGGCGCGGACGGGCGCGAGGAACGGGTTCGCCGCGGTGGCCAGCGCCACGGCGGTCGCGAGCGACGCGTGCCGGTGGGTGAGATGGGCGCGCTCGTGGGCCAGCAGCACCCGGCGCTCCGCGGGTTCCAGCGCGCCGAGCAGGGCCGAGGTGACCAGGATCCGGCCCGGGGCGCCGCCGCTGCCGGGGATGGCGAACGCCTGGGGCACGGGGGAGGCGGCGACGACCAGTTCCGTGTCCGGTGGATGGCCCGCGCACAGGGTCCGCAGGGCCCGGCGCGTGCCGAACTCGGCGCGGACCGCCCGATGGACGCGCACGCCGACCAGCAGCAGGGCCAGGGTCGCGGCCACGGCGATCGTGTCGGGGACCGGGTCGGGCAGCGGGTGGCCGTCCGCCCGGGCGTCCGCGACGACCGGCGGTGCCTGGCCGATCAGGGTCACCGCGAGCAGGAGGAGCGACCAGGTGGTGGCCGCCGCGGTGAGAACGGCGGACGCGGCCAGCACCCGGGCCGCGAGCGCGGGCGCCACCCTCCTGCCCACCAGCGGGCTCACCGCGGCGAGCAGCAGCGAGAGGAGGATCGGGGTGTAGACGTCGATCCTCATGCGCCCACTCCGTCGGAGTGCGGGGAGCCGTCGAGGAAGCCGCGCAGGGCCCGCTCCTCCTCGGGGCTGAGCCCCGAGACGAACTGCTGGAGGGTGGCGATCGGGTCGGGGCCCCGGTCGAGTGCCTCGTGCATGGCCTCGGCGGTCAGCTCGGCCGCGTTCTTCGAGGGACGGTACGCCCCGCGCCGCCCGTCCACATCGCGCAGGACGAGCCCCTTGTCGTAGAGGCGCTTCAGGATGGTGTGCACGGTGTTGTAGGCGAGGCCGCCGTCGATCTCGGCCTGGATCTCGGCGGGTGTGAGCGCCTGCTCGGTGGCCCACAGCGTGGCGAGCACCTCGCTCTCCAGCTCACCGGCGCTGCGTCGTTCCATCCTGCCCCGCGGGCCCGTGCCAGCCATGCCTGCAACCTTACAGCGCGTAGGGGCACGCGATGCCGGGGGTCGGGGGCGGTTGCCCGCCGTCCCGGTTCACGCGATCGGCGCAACGACGGCCTCGGGGCTCCGGGTTGCCGCGGGTCTCATGCTGCACCCTCAGGTGCCTCGCGTTAGCTTGTCCGTGTTTTACCTGTTTTCTTTCCCGATTTCCATCGTCGACCCTACGGCTTGTAGGGTGTGATGCCCCTACAGGTTGTAGGGGGTGAGGGATGGGTATGGCCAACTCGAACACCACGCTCGCAGGGGTCCGCAGGCTCGCGGGGCCGTCGGTGGCCGGCACATCGTGGCAGGACCGCGGCCAGGGTCTGACAGCAGTCGTGGCGGGCGCCTTCACACTGGCCCAGCTCCTGCTCGTCGGGCCCCGCATGGGCCTCGGCTGGGACGAGACGGTGTACGCCAGCCAGATCAGCGCCCACGCTCCCGCCGCGTACTTCAGTGCCCCCCGCGCCCGCGGCGTATCGCTCCTGGTCGCCCCCGTGACCTCGTGGTCCTCGTCCACGGCGCTGCTGAGGGTCTATCTGGCGGTGCTGTCGGGCGCCGCACTGTTCATCGCCCTGCGCGCCTGGCGGGGCGTCTTCCCGGCCCGTGTCCTCGCCCTGGGCGGGGCGCTGTTCGCGAGCCTGTGGGTGACCCTCTTCTACGGCCCGCAGGTCATGCCCAACTACTGGGTGGCGATGGGCGCGCTGGCCGTCACCGGCTTCTTCCTGCGCGCCCACGCGGACAGCGCCGACCGGCCGGCCCTGTGGGGAGTCGCCGCGAGCGCGGCGCTGATGACGTGGATGCGGCCCACCGACGCCGCGTGGACCGCGGCCCCGCTCGTGTTCCTGCTGGTCTTCCTGCCCCGGTGGCGGAATCTGCCGCTGCTGCTGGCACTGGTGGGCGGGCTGGCGGTCGGCGCGGCCCAGTGGATCGCCGAGGCGTTCGGCCGCTACGGAGGGCTCCTGCAACGCCTGTCCGACGGTTCCCGGTTGCAGGGCGGACTGGGCTGGAACATCGCCGTCGGCGACCAGTTGCGCAGCCTCGGCGGGCGCACCCTCTGCCGTCCGTGCACCGGCTCGATGCCGAACCCGGTGGTCGTCGCATGGTGGTTCGTGCTGCCGCTGCTCGTCCTGCTCGCGGTGGCCGTCGCGTTCCGGGCCCGGCGTCCCGCGTCCCCGAGCCGCACCCTGCTGCCGCTGGCCTGCGCGGCGACGGCGGCCTTCCCGTACCTCTTCCTGATCGGGTACGCGGCGCCGCGCTTCCTGCTGCCCACCTACGCCCTGCTCGCGATCCCCGTCGCCGACGCGCTCGTGCATCTGGTGACCGCCCCGGACGGACGATGGCGGCCGATCACCGCCTCGCTCGTGGCGATCGGTCTCGCCGGGCACCTGGCCGTGCAGTACGCGGTGCTGCACAGCACCGTGGAGCGCACCGAAGCGGACCGCCGGGGCTGGTCCCGCACCGCGGCCGAACTGCACCGGCTCGGCGTCCGGCCGCCCTGTCTGCTGACCGGGAACGAGGCCGTGCCGATCGCCTTCTACACCGGCTGCTCCTCCGCCGCGACCGGCGGGAGCAACAAGAACTCGACCGCCGAAGACATCGCGCGCACCGCCCGGACCGTGCCCGCGGCCCACCTGGGCACGCCGACCGGCCGTCCGCCGTCGTACGCGCGCGGCTGGAGTCCGCACGCCTTCGAGGGCCTGCGGATCTACCTCGCTCCGGCGGCGACCGGGAACGGACGCGGATGACGCCTCCGACCGCCACCCAGGTGGCTCAGGGGACCAGGCGGACGCCGGCCGAGCGGGCCGCGCCGGCCGGTCGGGCGAGGGCCCTGCGGGGCCGCGCCCCCTGGCACCTCGCCGTCACCCTCGTCGTGCTCGGCTGCGCGGCGCTGCTGGCCCGGCACCACTGGCCGGTGATCGAGGCGGGCGTCGCCCGGCTCGAGGACGCCGACCCGGGCTGGCTGCTCCTGGCGGCGATCGCGACCGTGTCGACCTGGCCCTGCTCGGCGCTCGCCCAGCAGGGCGCCGTGGCCGAGCGGCTGCCCTTCGGACGGCTGGCGGCCGCGCAGTTCGCCGCCTCGGCCGCCAATCATCTGCTTCCCGCGGGCCTAGGGGCGGGCGCGGTCAACCTCCGCTTCCTGAACCGCCGCGGACTGTCGATGACCCGGTCGGCGACCGCGCTCGCGGTGAAGGCCACCGCCGGAGCCGTGACCCGTGGCGCACTGATCGCCCTCCTCGCACTCGCCGGCCCCGGTCTGCTGAGCCTCCCGCACGCCTCCGCGGTCGCGCTGGGTGCCGCGCTCGTGGTGGGCGGAGGGCTCGCGGTGGTGTTGTGCCGTCCGCTGCGCCGGGCGGTGCGGACGGTGCTCGCGGACGTGCGGGCCGTGCACCGGCTCCCGAGCCGTGCCGCCGCCCTGTGGGGCGCGTCGATGGGGTTCGCCGCGCTGCACTCCCTGGTGGTGATCGCGGTGACCCGGTCGCTCGGTCTGCCGTTGCCGTCCGGCCGGGTGGCGCTGGCGTATCTCGTGGCGAGCAGCGCCGCCGTCCTGCTGCCCACTCCCGGCGGTCTCGGCTCCCTGGACGCGGCGCTCGCCTTCGCGCTCGCGCTGGCCGGCGCCCCCGGGAGTGCGGCGGCCTCGGTGGTCCTCGGCTACCGGCTGCTGACGGTGTGGCTGCCGCTGATCCCCGGTCTTGCGGTGCTCGGCCTGCTCGTGCGGCGCAAGGAGCTGTGACCCGTCATCCGCTGACGCCGTCCTTCGCGGCCCGGCGGGAGCGCAGCAGTTCCAGGGCGAGCGGGAGCACCGAGACCACCACGATCACGGCGATGATCGGCAGCAGGTACTTGTCCACGTTCGGCACCGAGGAACCGAGGGCGTACCCGGCCAGGGTGAGGCCGAGGCTCCAGACGAGGCCGCCGGTCATCTGCCAGAGCGTGAAGGTCCGCACGGGCACCTGCAGGGCGCCGGCCATCGGGTTGAGCACGGTGCGCACCACGGGGACGAAGCGCGCCAGGACGATGGCCTTCGCGTGGCCGTACCGGTCGAGGAGTTCCTCGGCGCGCTCCGCGCCCTCCTTGAGGCGGACCGAGCGGCTGCGGGCGAGCAGCGCGCCGCCCGCTTTGCGCCCGAGCAGATAGCCGCACTGGGAGCCGGCGAGCGCACCCACGGCCGCCGCCACCAGCAGCGGGAACAGCGACAGCTTCACCCCGTGCTGGCCCGAGCCGGTGCACAGCAGCCCGGCGGTGAACAGCAGGGAGTCGCCCGGCAGGAAGAAGCCGATGAGCAGGCCCGTCTCGGCGAACATCACCACACCCACGCCCAGCACGCCGAAGGCCGCGAGCAGGGACTGGGCGTCCAGCAGGTTCACCGCGAGCTGTGAGCCCAGGGTCAAGGAGGTGGCCATCGGCGCAAGCCCTTTCGTACGGGGCCGGGCGTGACACGGTGCCGCCCGACGGCGCACCATCGTACAGACCGTCTACTGAACTGTAGACGAAAATCGGGTGACGAGTGGCCGCCCGCTCGGCGTTCCGCACGGACGTGCCGTGTCGGCTGCACGGCCGCGGTGGCCGGTTCAGGCGGCGGCGAGGGAGATCTCCGTGGACTTGATCAGGGCGACGACCGGGGCGCCCGGCGCCAGCCCGAGGTCCTCCAGGGCGCTCCTCGTGATGACCGAGGTCAGCACGGCCCCCACGATCGTGACCCTGATCGACGCGACGGCCCCGTCCGGGGTGACGCGGTCGACGGTTCCGGGCAGCTGGTTGCGGATGGAGACGCCCCGCATCCCGGCCGAGGCGAGCGCGACCTCCGTGGACTTGATCAGGACGTACACGGCGGCGCCCGGTGCGAGATCCAGTTCGTCGACCGCCTCCGCGGTGATGGCGGCGGTGATGTCCTGGCCTCCCGCCAGTTTGACCTTGACGACCGCCATCACCCCGCCCGGGAGGACGGCGGTCGCGGTGCCGGGAAGCTGGTTGCGGATGCTCAGGTTCATGGGCGCGCCTCGCGGAACGTGGGGAGATGATCGTGTCCGTTCCTATGCTGGGCCCGCGGCGGCCGGATTCTCGTCCGCGGCCGCGCGGCGTGTCAGGCCGGATACGCGTGCGTCTGCGTCGCCTTGACGGTCGCCCAGACCGTGGCGCCCGGCTGGAGGCCGAGCTCGGCCGCCGCGACGGCCGTCAGATCCGCGGCCAGGGCCAGCTCACCGGTGAGGTCGGCACGGATCTGGTCGCCGTGCGTCTCCAGGCCCGCCACCTCGCACCGCCACACATTGCGCGCGCTGGCACCGCTGGGCCGGTCCCGGAACAGCGTGACCGCGCCGGGCGGAAACGCCACGAAGACGGGGCCGGACAGCTCCTCCGTCGTGGTGATCGCGGGTCCGGCCTCCAGCCGCACGGTGTGCCCGCCGGCCGTCCCACGGTACAGATTGAGCCCCACGAGCCGCGCGATGTAGTCCGTGCGCGGCCGGCGGGCGATCTCCGAAGGTGTGCCCTCCTGGACGACCCGGCCGCTCTCCACCACCACCAGCCGGTCGGCGAGGACCATCGCGTCCAGCGGATCGTGGGTGACCAGCACGGCCACCGCCTCGAACTCGGCCAGATGGCGCCGCAGTTCCGCCCGGACCTCGAGCCGGGTGCGGGCGTCGAGCGCGGCAAGCGGCTCGTCCAGGAGCAGCAGCCGCGGCCGGGTCGCCAGCGCCCGGGCGAGCGCCACCCGCTGGGCCTGGCCGCCGGACAGCCGGCGCGGCTTGGCGCCGGCGTGGCCGGCCAGTCCCATGCGGTCCAGCCACCCCGCGGCGATCTCGCGCGCCTCGGCCTTGGAGGCGCCATGGCACCGCGGGCCGAAGGCCACGTTGTCCAGCGCGGTCAGATGCGGAAACAGCAGATAGTCCTGGAAGACCACACCCACGGGCCGCGACTCGGGCGGGGTACGGTCCAGCGCGGCGCCGTCGAGGCGCAGACGACCGCCGGAGACGGGGACGAGTCCGGCCAGCGCGCGCAGGGCGGTGGTCTTTCCGGCGCCGTTGGGCCCGAGCAGTGCGACGACCTCCCCGGGTGCGACGGTCAGGGCCACGTCGAGCCGGAAGGTGCCGCGCTCGACGACGAGCCGCGCGTCGAGTCCCTCGCCGCCGACCCCCGTGGGGGTGCTGCCGGTGGTGGTCTGGTGGGTGTGGATCATGACGCCGTCATCCAACGGTCCCGCAGGCCCGCGAGGACCGCGATCGACACGGCCAGCAGGACCAGGCTGAGGGCGATCGCCGCCGCAGGATCGTTCTGCAGGGCCAGATAGACGGCGAGCGGCATCGTCTGGGTGCGGCCGGGGAAGTTGCCCGCGAAGGTGATCGTCGCCCCGAACTCGCCCAGCGCCCGCGCCCACGCGAGGACCGAACCGGCCGCGACACCCGGCGCTATCAGCGGCAGCGTGACCCGGCGGAAGGCGGTGAAGCGGGAGGCGCCGAGCGTGGTGGCGGCCTCCTCGTAGCGCGGATCGGCGGCCCGGAGCGTGCCCTCGACACTGATGACGAGGAACGGCATCGCCACGAACGCCTCGGCCACCACGACCCCGGCCGTGGTGAAGGGCAGCGTGACCCCGAACCATGCGTCCAGCCAGCGCCCCACGATCCCGTTGCGCCCGAGCGCCAGCAGCAGCGCCACACCGCCCACGACCGGTGGCAGCACGAGCGGCAGGGTCACCAGGGCGCGTACGAGGCCCCGGCCCGGAAACTCCGTGCGGGCCAGCAGCCAGGCCAGCGGCACGCCCAGCACGAGGCTCACCGCCGTGGCGGCGGTCGCGCTCACCAAGGAAAGCTGCAGCGCCTGCCACACCGCGGTGCTGGTCAGTTGGTCGGGGAGGGTGCGCCACGGGGCCCGGACCAGCAGCGCCACCAGCGGCAGCAGCAGAAACGCCAGTCCGACCAGCGCCGGGAGCATCAGCGGCAGCGGCACCCCCGGGCGCCGGACACGCCCCGGCCGCGGCCCACCCGTGAGGGTGTCGGCCGCGGCCCCGGACGTGCCGGCACGGGTCACGGCTGGAGGAATCCCGCCTCGGTCAGGACCTTGCCGCCCTCGGCGGACCGGACCAGCGCGATGAACGCCGTGGCCGCCTCGGCGTTGGGCGCGTCCTTGAGCAGGACGATCGGGTAGTCGTTGACGGCCTGGGCCGACTCGGGGAACTCCACGCCCTCCACCTTGTCACCCGCCGCCTTCACATCGGTCTTGTAGACGACCGCGGCGTCGGCCTCCTTCAGTTCCACCTTCGTCAGGGCGCTCTTGACGTCCTGTTCGTACGACACCGGTGTGAGCTTCAGGTTGCTCGCCTCGAGCGCCTTCTGCGCGGCGGCGCCGCACGGCACCGTCTTGTCGCACAGTACGACCTTGAGGCCGGACTTGGTGAGGTCCTTCAGGGAGGCGACCTTGTCCGGGTTGCCGGGCAGGGTGGCGATCTCCAGCTGGTTGCGCACGAAGGTGGCCGGTGTGCCGGCCGCGTCCTGCTTGTCCGTGACGATGGCCATGGTCTTGGGGCTGGCCGCGGCGAAGACGTCGGCGGGGGCGCCGCTGGTGATGCTCGCGGCGAGCGTGTCACTGCCGCCGAAGTTGAAGGCCACCTTCGTGCCGGGGTGCTGCTCCTCGAACTCCTGGCCAAGGGTCGTGAAGCTCTCCTTGAGCGAGGCCGCGGCGAAGACGGTGACCGTGCCGGACAGCTTCTGGGCGGAGGACGACGCTGACGACGAGGAGTCGGACTTGGGGGAGGAACTCGAGTCGGACGAGGAGGAGCAGGCGCTCAGGGCCAGCAGCGCGGCGGCCCCCGCACCGGCCACCTGCACCATCCGGCGGGTCCGGCGCGCGGAACGGGTCTTCACGGGTCCACTCCCTCTGGTCGGCCATGAGGGGCCCGCCGGGCCCCTCCGTTACGCCGATCATACTGACGCAGGTGCCATCCGGAAGTCCCCTGTGGCATCGCATGAGCTGGGAGATCCGACGAAGAGGGCGGCATGTGCGTTTGTACGGGGTGGCCGCCCGGGTACTGTCCTGCGGGAGGTGGTGTCCTGTGGGCCGGCCCCTGACGGAACGGGTCGCCGACGCGGCTGCGCCGGCCGTACTCGCGCTGACCGGAGACCTCGAGCGTCCCGCCCGGCTGACCGTGCCCGACCTGCTGGCATGGCCCCAGCAGCAGGTGCGGGTCAGTTTCGAGTGCGCCACCAGCGGCGTACAGCACCACCGGTTCGAGGGCCCGCTGCTGCACGACGTGCTCTGCGCCGCGGGCCCGCTGTTCGACCCCGGCCGGCGCAAGGACCGGCTGCGCTTCCTGATCGCCGTCACGGGCGCGGACGGCCACCACGCGCTGCTGTCCTGGGCCGAGATCGACCCGGACTTCGGCCGTGCGCCCGTGCTGCTCGCGGCCGGCATCGACGACACTTCGCTGGACCGGTGCGGACCGCAGCTGGTGCTGCCGCAGGACCGTTGCGGGGCGCGGTACGTCAGCGGAGTCAACGCGATACGGGTGGACGGCCGTTACGGCCCGTGGACGTGAGCGGCCCTTCGGTGGGCCGCCGGGCGCTCAGGTCCGGTCGATATGGACGTTCGTCGACTTCACGCGGGCCGTGGCCTCCATGCCGACCTCGAGGCCCAGTTCCTCCACGGCCTCCCGGGTCAGCAGCGACACCAGGCGGTGCGGTCCCGCCTGGATCTCCACCTGCGCCGCCACGTCACCGAGCTTCACGGCGGTGACGATGCCGGGGAAGGCGTTGCGGGCCGAGGTGTACGCGAGGGCGTCGTCCTCGCCGGCGCCGCCGCGCGCCAATTCCACCGAGAACGCGGCCAGATCCCTGCCGTCGACGACCCGGCGCCCGTGCTCGTCGCGCCGGGTCGCCACCCGGCCCGCGTCGGCCCAGCGCCGGGCGGTGTCCGAGCTCACGCCCAGCAGGCGGGCGGCCTGACCGATGGTGTAGGACTGCATGTCCGTCACGATAGGCGCTCGAGGCGCTCCGGCCGTACGCGCCTGCGAGGGACTCCCACACGCCGTATCCGCGGAAACCACCGTGGCCCCCGGGACCGCATGGCAGGATCGCACGCCATGGGTGTCTCCTGGACGGTGCGGAGCCTGCGCGCGGCGGTGTTCGCCGTGGTGTGCGTGCTGCTCGCCGCCGGGGGGCACGCACTGGCCACCGGCGGCGTGCCACCGGTACGGGTGGAGGCGGCCGGTGTCCTTCCGGTGTTCGCCCTGAGCGTGGCCCTCGCCGGGCGTGAACGTTCCCTCCTCGGCATCGGCACCTCGATGCTGTTCGTGCAGGGCGGGCTCCATCTCGCCTTCGACGCGGCGGCCCCGCCGGCCGCACCGATGCACATGGCAGGCATGACGCACGGCATGCACATGGCCGCCCAGCCGCACGCCATGACGCCCCACGCCGTCGGCGCGCATCTGGCCGCCGCACTGACCGCCTCCTGGTGCCTTCGGCGCGGCGAGGCCGCCCTGTGGTCGCTGCTGCGCAAGGCGGTCGCCTTCGTGCCGGGCCTCGCCGCCTGGTGGCGTACGGCGCCGCTTCCCGCCTATGGCGGGACGCCCCTCCCGTACACCTACCGCCGGCCCCTCCGGCAGGCACTGCTCCGCCACGCCCTGTCCCGGCGCGGCCCACCCCCCGGGGACCCCGTACACGATCCGACCCCCCGAACCGAGCACAAGTACGGAGCTTCCCCACTCATGTCCCCGATGCGTACCACCCTGCGCCGCGCCGGCACCGTCGCCGCTCTGACCGCCGCCGGCGTCCTCACCGCGGCGGGCGCGGCCTTCGCGCACGTCACCGTCCATCCCGAGAGCTACGCCAAGGGCGCCACCGACGGTGTGCTGACCTTCCGGGTCCCCAACGAGGAGGACACGGCGGCGACCACCAAGGTGCAGGTCTTCCTGCCCACCGACCACCCGGTCGTGGGCGTGCTGGTCGCGCCCAGGGACGGCTGGACCGCCCAGGTGACCACCACCAAGCTCAAGACGCCGGTCAAGACGGACGACGGCACCATCACCGACGCCGTCTCCGAGATCACCTGGTCGGGCGGGCGTATCCGGCACGGCCAGTACCAGGACTTCGACGTCGCCTTCGGTCAGCTGCCGGAGGACACCGACCAGTTGACCTTCAAGACGTTGCAGACCTACTCCGACGGAAACGTCGTCCGCTGGATCGAGGAGGCCCAGAAGGGCGCGGACGAGCCGGAGAACCCGGCGCCGGTCCTCCGGCTGACCGCCAAGGGCACGGCGGAGGGCGGCGGTTCGACCGCGGTCTCCTCCACCACCACCGCGACGGACGAGAAGCCGGGCGGCTCCACGGCGAAAGCCACCGCCACCGGCGACTCCACCGCCCGGGGGCTCGGCGTCGCCGGGCTGGTCGTCGGGGTCCTGGGCCTGGCCGCCGCGGGCTTCGCGATCGCCCGCGGTCGTACCCGCACTCCCTCCTCGGAGTGACCGGACCCCGTCCCGCCGGCGGCGACCACCGCCGGCGGGACGGGGGACCGGCCGTTCCCCGGACGCGGTACGGGCCGGTCGGCCGTCCCGCGGGCGCCGTGACAGCCGCGGCCCGGCCCTCACCCGCCGGGGTGACGTCCGGTCACTTCGCCGGTGCGGGCCTGCGCTCCAGACGGATGTCCTGGCTCGAGAGCGTCATCGGCGAAGCCGTGAAGGCGCGCAGCCGGATGCGGGTACCCCTTCCGGGCACGGAGAAGCCGCCGCCCGGCGCCTGGATCCGGTACGTGCCCGTCGAATGACCGGCTACGGAGGAAGGGCCGTCGAGGACCTTCCAGTACCGGCTCATCCCTTGTCCCGTCGTCACCATGAAGTGCGGCCGGAGCGCCGCGTCGCCGGTGTTGTCCACATGGACCGTGAGTGTCCTGACCGCCCGTGCCGTCCGGGAGGCGGCGGCGGCCTGCAGATGCAGCGGAGGTCTGCCGGTCGCCGCCAGGAGCACCGCCACCAAGGAGGGGGCGAGCAGGCCCGCGGCCATCACCGTGCGGGCGGCCCGCCGCCCGTCCAGCAGCCGCGGCTGCCAGGC
The DNA here is from genome assembly GCF_051553595.1 of Streptomyces sp. HUAS TT11. Lineage (NCBI taxonomy): Bacteria > Bacillati > Actinomycetota > Actinomycetes > Kitasatosporales > Streptomycetaceae > Streptomyces > Streptomyces sp. HUAS TT11. The sequence goes on along the minus strand of NZ_CP196184.1, from coordinate 2,585,199 downwards.
GGTGGTGAAGGCGCTCTGCGGCACGGTGACGGCCGCCGCCAGCCACAGCGGTGTCATCAGCAGGTAGTAGCCGTCCTGCGAGCGGGTCGCCAGGAAGAAGGCGCACCAGGGCAGCACCGTCGCCGCCGGGCCCAGCCGGCGCACGAACAGGACGAACACCGCCAGCAGGCCCGCCGCCAGCAGCATGCTGGCGTGCGAGTACCAGCTCAGGCGGTCGCTGCCGTTCGTGAAGTACAGGGAGACACCGACCAGGCCCTGGCCGTGGATGATGGCGCCCTGGGTGAGCGGCAGCGCGACGCCCCGGATCCAGGCGCGCGGCTCGCTCACGATGAAGTACGCGTTGATCAGCAGCCAGGTACCGGCGGCCGTGGCCACGATGCGCCCCACGGCCAGAGCGGCTCCGCGGGCCCCCAGCTCACCGCGCCGCAGCGCGTAGACCCCGGCGAGCAGGAACGGTGTGACGAACCAGGGCAACTGCTGGGCCGCACAGGCCGCACCCAGGCACGCCGCCCGCGCCCAGTCGGCCGCGCCGCCTGCGCCCATGCGCGTCCAGCGGACCACCACCGGGACGAGGAAGGCCAGCGCGACGACCGCCGGATAGCCGAGCCGGGCGTACACCGGGATCATGCCGAAGCCGAGGCACACCATGGTGGCCGCCGAACGCCACGGCGCCGGCAGCATTTTCCACATGACAACCGTGCCCAGCACGATCGCGGTGGTGGTGACCAGGGTCTCCGGCAGCGCGCCGTGGCCGATCCACAGCAGGGGCGCGGTCAGCAGCGCGGTCAGCGGCGGGTAGCCGTAGGTGAAGTCGTATCCGCCGCTCACCGTGGCCGTGTAGGCGACCCCGTGCCCGAACAGCCACGGCCACGGCTGCCCGTACACCGGGGCGCCGGCGAGCAGTTCGCGGGCGGCCTGTGTGGTGAGTATCGACTCGTCACTGAAACCGTGCGCCACGGACACCGCGCAGTAGGCGAGGGTGACCGCCGTCAGCAGGACGGCCAGATCGAGGCGCGCCAGCGCACGGCTGCCCCGCACCACCAGCGTCAGGACACCCGTGACCAGGATCGAGGCGTAACAGACGGAGATGACGCCCGCGATCATCAGATGGTGACTGGCGGCGGAGGACCACACCCCGCGCGTGCCGATGAACAGGCTGATGTCCGCGAGCAGCGTCAGCGCGCGATGCCACTGGGCGGGGGCCGGGTCCGGTTCGACCGGCGTCATGGCCGGTCGCGTCAATCGGCCGCTTGTCGACGGCCTCACTTCTGCCAACTGCACGCCACGGAACGTATGGGGACAGGTTGAGTGCCGCGTCCGTGGTGGTGAAGATTCCGGTGTGAGGGCAGTAAGAAGAGGCCGTACGGGTCGGGTCCGCCCGACGCCGGCCGCGTTCGCCCTGATGGGGGACCTCGTCCACCCGTTCGGTCGCCCGCCGGACGGGCACCGCCGCATTCCCGTCCGGGCCGCGCGCGGGAACGGTGACACGGCCGCCGGTCGCGTAGCGGTCCGTGTCGCTGTTCGGCCGGACGAGTGACCATGCGTAAGAATTGACCGGTGCAGACATGGAGTGGGAGCCATCAGGGGGAGGGCCGGTGAACGGCTACGACGTCACCGACGAACAGTGGGAGGGGCTCGCTCAGGTCGTTCCGTTGCGCGGCCGGGACGCCTGGCCGTCCGCCGTGGGCCACCGCTCGATACCCGAGGCCCGGACCGAGGCGCGACGGCGTTTTGTGGTCCTGAGGGTCAACGTGTTCGCGGACGCACGCGAGGTGGCCGAGACGCTGATGGCGGGGGTGCCCGTCCTGCTCGACCTGACGAGTGCGGAGACCGAGGTGGCCAAGCGGGTGCTCGACTTCAGCACGGGCGTCGTCTTCGGCCTCTCCAGCGGGATGCACCGGGTCGACCGCAATGTCTTCCTGCTCACCCCGTTGGGTACCGAGGTGCGCGAGCTCATGGAGGGCGCGAGGGCTTCCGGCGGCTGAGGACCGCCCGCGTACGCGGCATGTGTGCCGGCCCCATCGCCCGATCGTGGGAAGGTCACGCGGGCAAAACGGTTCGCCCGTTCCTCCTGCGCCTACGGTCCCGGACATGACGGTGCCTCCCGCGGTGTCCCTGCCCCGCCCGATCGCCGGGACCGAGCCGCGCCCGGACCGGCCGAACGTGACGGAGCTGCGGCTGTCCGCGTTCGCGGGGCACCGGCGGGCCCGGTTCACGCTCGGGCCCCTGACGCTCTTCACCGGCCCGAGCGGCTCCGGAAAGTCGCGGGCGCTCCAGGCGTACGCTGCGCTGGCGCGACTCGGGGGCGGGGCGGAACTCCAGGAGGCGTTCCCGGATGCGCCGTCCTGTGTCCCGGAGGGGGCGCGGCCCGACGCCCAGCGGCGGCGCGGGTTCCGCATCGGCTGCACGGCCGACGGTCCGCAGGGGCCGGTACGGCTGGACGTGGCCGTCCAGGCCGAGCCGGAACTGCGCATCGTCGGTGAACGGTTGACGTCCGGCGACCTCGTCCTGCTGGAGACGGCGCTGCGCGACCCCGCCAGGCGCGCGGTACAGGCGGCCTGGCACACCGCCGGTTCCTCCCCGGTGACCCGGGGCCCGTTGCCCGACGACCGCCTCGGCACCGCCTTGCTGCCGCTGCGTGTGGCCGGCAGGACGGACGGACAGCGCCGGGTGCTCGCCGCGGCAGAGCAGATGGTGGTCGCGCTGCGCTCCGTCTTCGCCTGCGACCCGAGTCCCCGCCGGATGCGCGCCCCCGTTCGACCGGGCGCGGGCCGGCTGCTGCCGGGCTGCGGCAACCTCGCGGAGGTACTGCTGCGTACCCGCGCGGAGTGCGGCCGGCGGCACGCGCTGCTGACGGCGGCGGTCGCCGCCGGGTGCACGGGCCGTGCCCTGGATCTGCTGGCGGAGCCGCTCCGGGACGGCACGGTGCGTGCGTTGGTCGACCGGGGCAACGGAGTGCGTACACCACTGAATCTGCTGGGCGACGGCGAGCTGCGCTATCTGGCGCTGGCCCTCGTCCTGCTCACCGGCCCGGGCGTCCTCGAGGTCGACCCGGTGGGCGAGGTGCCGGCGGCGCTGCAGACGCTCACCGTTCTGGCGGACGGTTTCGACCGCGGCATGGACCGGCGGCAGGCGCGGGAACTGCTCCGATTGGCGGTCCGGATGAGCGAGCGGGGGCATGTCCGGTTGGTGGGTGCGGTGAGTGACGTGTCCCGGGCCGCGGAGGTGGACGGCGTGACGGTGGTAGACCTGAGCCCGTGACTGAAGAATCCGGACGGCGCGAGGACCTGGACGTCGCGCGGTTGCAGCGGCGGCTTGCGGACTTCGCCGCGAGGCGCAACTGGCAGCCGTACCACACACCGAAGAATCTGGTCGCCGCGCTCAGCGTGGAGGCGTCCGAACTGGTCGAGATCTTCCAGTGGTTGACGCCTGAGGAGTCGGCGCGCGTGATGGACGATCCCGGTACGGCCCACCGGGTGACGGACGAGGTGGCGGACGTGCTCGCGTATCTGCTCCAGCTGTGCGAGGTGCTGGGCATCGACGTGTTGGCGGCGCTGGACGCCAAGATCGACCGCAATGAGGGCAGGTTCCCGGCGCCCGGAGCGGAGTGACTCTCTTCCAGTCACTCTCCGGAGTTATTGAGTTGTCCACTTCTCTCCGGGTGTCCACAGATTTCGGACTACCTCTGGCTTTTCGTCCGTTGTGCCTTCACGCTGGGTAGTGAAGAGCGGAGTTCGGGCAGACGTGCGGGAGTGCGTCAGGACAGAGCGGGGGCAGCGCATGGAAGCGGTGCGGCTCATCGTGACGAGCAGACGTGCCCTGGCGGGGAGCGGGGACGGGTCGAGGATCATGACGGAGGCGTGGCAGGCGTACGCCCTGGCGCAGGCGATCGGCAGCCGGCTGGCTGTCTCGGGACCGCCCGAACTGCGCGGGGAGGCCCTGGGGTTGACGGAACTCGCAGGCAGGGGCTGCGGCGTCCTCGACACACCGTCCATCGAAGTGGCGGATCTGCGGGCCGCCCAGCTCACCGATCTGGGCGACGCGCGCGGTGCCCTTCTCGACCTCGCAACCCTCCTGGTGGAACTGGGCATGGCCCTGGTCGCCGTCGCGAGCGCGGCGGACGACGAGGGCATCTACTGGCAGTGCATGGAGGCCATCGACGCGGCGGACGAGTCGAGGGACAGAGTCAGGGAGATGCTGCGGCGGCTGGCGGCAAGGGACGGCGAGATACGGGAACGACACAAGGCGCCGGGCTGAGCCGCTCGTCCACGAGCTCCGTCCCGTGGGTCTGCTCGGGACGCGACGGCTCGCCCGGCCTCGGCACCTCCCCGGGGGGCGGACGCGGCGAGGGCGTCAGGCACGGCCGGGGGCGGAGGGTACCGACGGGTGCGGCGCCGCAGCGGCGACGGCCGGTGCGAGGAAGGGCCGGCGAAGCGGTCTTTCACCCGATCATCCGATTGACCGGCGTTCGCTCGGCCGGGGGCAGGCGGGACGGATGGGACCGGTGGGATCGACGGGTGCCGGAACGTGCAGGATGGAGGTATGGATCTTCGCATCTTCACCGAGCCCCAGCAGGGCGCGACCTACGACACCCTCCTCACCGTCGCCAAGGCCACCGAAGACCTGGGCTTCGACGCCTTCTTCCGTTCCGACCACTATCTGAAGATGGGGAACGTGGACGGCCTGCCCGGCCCCACCGACGCCTGGATCACCCTTGCCGGACTCGCCCGCGAGACCAAGCGCATCCGTCTCGGCACGCTGATGACCGCCGCCACCTTCCGTCTGCCCGGTGTCCTGGCCCTGCAGGTCGCCCAGGTCGACCAGATGTCCGGCGGCCGGGTCGAGCTGGGCCTCGGGGCCGGCTGGTTCGAGGAGGAGCACCGGGCGTACGGCATTCCGTTCCCGAAGGAGAAGTTCGCCCGCCTCGAGGAGCAGCTGGCGATCGTCACCGGGCTGTGGCAGACCGAGGCCGGCAAGACCTTCGGCTTCCACGGGACGTACTACGACCTCACCGACTCACCCGCCCTGCCCAAGCCCGCCCAGGCGAAGGTCCCGGTGCTCATCGGCGGCCACGGTGCGACCCGTACGCCGCGGCTGGCCGCACAGTACGCCGACGAGTTCAACATCCCGTTCGCCTCCCTCGAGGACAGCGAGCGCCAGTTCGGCCGGGTCCGTGCCGCGGCCGCGGAGGCCGGCCGGGCCGCCGACAGCCTGACGTACTCGAACGCACTGGTGGCCTGTGTCGGCAAGGACGACCAGGAGGTGGCCCGCCGCGCCGCCGCGATCGGGCGCGAGGCCGACGAGCTGAAGATCAACGGCCTGGCCGGTACCCCGGACGAGGTCGTCGACAAGATCGGCCGGTACGCGGAGATCGGCGCCAGCCGTCTCTACCTCCAGATCCTCGACCTCGACGACCTGGACCACCTGGAGCTCATCTCCTCCCGCGTGCAGTCGCAGCTGGCCTGACCGGTCGGTCCGCGCTCCGGGCCGCACGCGGTCCGGCCCGGAGCGCCCGTGGGGACGGCCGTGGACGCGGAGAGCCGTCCCGGCGGAAACTCCGTGGCCCCGGCGGAGTCCGCGCGACGATACTCGTACGCGTGTTCCTGACGATCTCCACTACCGGCGACGAGAAGACCCCGGCCACCGACCTGGGCTTCCTGTTGCACAAGCACCCCGACAACGCACAGGCGTTCTCGACCTCCTACGGCACGGCGCACATCGTCTACCCCCGGGCGGACGCCGAGCGCTGCACGATGGCCATGCTGCTGGAGGTCGATACCTCGGCACTGGTCCGCAGGGGAAAGGGCAAGGGCCGCGGAGGCGCTCCCGACGCCGCGCTCGCGCAGTACGTGAACGACCGCCCGTACGCGGCCTCGTCCCTGCTCGCCGTGGCGCTGAGCCGGGTGTTCTCCAGTGCGATCCGGGGCGTGTGCAATGCCAGGCCCGAGCGCGTGCGGCAGCCGCTGCCGCTGCGGGTCGAGATACCCGCGCTGCCCGCCCGGGGCGGCCCGGACCTGGTGCGCGGGCTGTTCGAGCCGCTCGGCTGGACGGTCGCCGCCGAACCGGTCGCGCTGGACGGCGAGTTCCCGGAGTGGGGCGACTCACGCTATGTCGGCCTCGTCCTGGAGTCGGACCGGCTGACTCTGGCCGAGGCCCTGCGCCACCTGTACGTCCTGCTGCCCGTCCTCGACGACGCCAAGCACTACTGGGTCTCCGCCGACGAGGTCGACAAGTTGCTGCGAGCGGGTGAGGGCTGGCTGCCGACCCATCCGGAGCAGAAGCTGATCACCAGTCGCTATCTCGCGCGCCGCTGGTCGCTGACCCGGCAGGCGATGGAGCGGCTGGAACTGGTGCGGCTGGCCGAAGCGGACGACAGCGCGGTCGAGGACCTCGACAACGCGGTCGAGGACGTCGACAACGGGGTCCAGGAGGAGACCGGGACGGACGCGACCGGGAACGGCGAGAGCACGACCGGGGAGACCGCGACCGGGAGCGGCGGGACCGCTGCCGGGGAGGGTGCGGCCGAGGACCGGCCGGCGCCGCTCGCCGTGCAGCGCCGGGACGCCCTTGTCGCGGCGCTCAAGGAGTCGGGTGCAGTCCGCGTCCTGGACCTCGGCTGCGGCCAGGGCCAGCTCGTCCAGGCGCTGCTCAAGGACCCGCGGTTCACGGAGATCGTCGGCGTGGACGTGTCCGTGCGGGCGCTGACCATCGCGTCCCGGCGGCTGAAGCTGGACCGCATGGGGGAGCGCCAGGCCTCCCGGGTGAGGCTGTTCCAGGGGTCGCTCGCGTACACCGACAACCGGCTCAAGGGATACGACGCCGCCGTGCTCAGCGAGGTCGTCGAGCATGTCGACCTGCCGCGGCTGCCCGCCCTGGAGTACGCGGTGTTCGGCTCGGCCCGTCCGAGGACGGTCCTCGTGACCACGCCGAACGTCGAGTACAACGTCCGCTGGGAGACCCTCCCGGCCGGGCACACCCGGCACGGCGACCACCGCTTCGAGTGGACCCGTGAGGAGTTCCGCACCTGGGCCGGCCGGGTGGCCGAACACCACGGCTACACCGTGGAGTTCACTGCCGTGGGTCCCGACGATCCCGAGGTGGGGCCGCCGACCCAGATGGCCGTGTTCACGCTCACCGCCCACGACAGCACGAAGGAGGAGAAGGCCGCATGACCGAGAACAAGGGGCGCACCCTGCCCGTCACCGACCTCTCCCTCGTGGTCCTCGTCGGTGCCTCGGGCTCGGGCAAGTCCACCTTCGCCCGCAGGCACTTCAAGCCGACGGAGATCATCTCCTCGGACTTCTGCCGGGGCCTCGTCTCCGACGACGAGAACGACCAGAGCGCCACCCGGGACGCCTTCGACGTCCTGCACTACATCGCCGGCAAGCGCCTGGCGGCCGGCCGCCGTACCGTGGTCGACGCGACCAGCGTGCAGCAGGACTCCCGCCGCCAGCTGATCGACCTGGCCAAGCGGTACGACGTGCTGCCGATCGCGATCGTGCTCGACGTGCCGGAGGAGGTGTGCGCCGAGCGCAACGCGGCCCGCGCCGACCGGGCCGACATGCCGCGCCGGGTGATCCAGCGCCACACACGTGAACTGCGCCGCTCGCTCCGGCATCTGGAGCGGGAGGGCTTCCGCAAGGTGCACGTCCTGCGCGGTGTGGAGGAGGCCGAGAACGCGACGGTCGTCACCGAGAAGCGCTTCAACGACCTGACGCATCTCACCGGCCCCTTCGACATCATCGGTGACGTCCACGGCTGCTCGTCCGAACTGGAGGCGCTGCTGGGCAAGCTGGGCTATGTCGACGGCGCGCACCCGCAGGGCCGCACGGCCGTGTTCCTCGGCGACCTGGTGGACCGCGGCCCGGACAGCCCGGGCGTGCTGCGCCGGGTGATGTCCATGGTCGCGTCGGGGAACGCCCTGTGCGTGCCGGGCAACCACGAGAACAAGTACGGCCGGTTTCTGCGCGGCCGCAACGTCCGGCACACCCACGGACTCGCCGAGACCATCGAGCAGATGGAGGGCGAGAGCGAGGAGTTCACGCAGCAGGTACGGGAGTTCATCGACGGTCTGGTCAGCCACTACGTCCTCGACGGCGGCCGGCTCGTCGTCTGCCACGCGGGCCTGCCCGAGAGGTACCACGGCCGCACCTCGGGCCGGGTGCGCTCGCACGCGCTGTACGGTGACACGACGGGGGAGACCGACGAGTTCGGCCTGCCCGTGCGCTACCCGTGGGCGGAGGAGTACCGCGGCCGGGCGGCGGTGGTGTACGGCCACACGCCGGTCCCGCAGGCCACCTGGCTGAACAACACCATCTGCCTGGACACCGGTGCCGTCTTCGGGGGCAGTCTGACGGCGCTGCGCTGGCCGGAGCGGGAACTGGTCGACGTGCCGGCCGAGCAGGTCTGGTACGAGCCGGCCCGGCCGCTGGCCGCCGAGGCGCCCGGCGGTCACGAGGGCCGTCCGCTGGACCTGGCGGACGTGCACGGCCGCAGGGTGGTCGAGACGCGGCACGCCGGCCGGGTCTCGGTCCGCGAGGAGAACGCGGCGGCGGCGCTGGAGGTCATGAGCCGATTCGCGGTGGACCCGCGCCTGCTGCCGTACCTGCCGCCGACCATGGCGCCGACCGCGACCTCGCACGTCGAGGGCTACCTCGAGCACCCCGTCGAGGCCTTCGCGCAGTACCGGGAGGACGGGGTCGCCCGGGTCGTGTGCGAGGAGAAGCACATGGGCTCGCGGGCGGTGGTCCTGGTGTGCCGGGACGCGGAGACCGCGCTCAGGCGTTTCGGGGTCGTGGGCCCGACGGGCTCCCTGTACACCCGCACCGGCCGTCCGTTCTTCGGCGACGAGGCGGTGACCGAGGAGGTCCTCGGCCGGCTGCGGTCGGCGATCGACGATGCGGATCTGTGGCGGGAGCTCGAGACGGACTGGATGCTGCTGGACGCGGAGCTGATGCCGTGGTCGCTGAAGGCGTCCGGGCTGCTGCGCAGCCAGTACGCCGCGGTCGGCGCGGCGGCCGGGGCCGCGTTCCCGGGGGCGCTGTCCGCGCTCGAGGGCGCCGCGGCGCGAGGTGTCGACGTGACCGAGCTGCTGTCACGTCAGCGGGAACGGGCGGCGGACGCGGCGGCGTTCACGGAGGCCTACCGGCGGTACTGCTGGACGACGGACGGGCTGGCCGGGGTGCGGCTGGCGCCCTTCCAGATCCTGGCGGTGCAGGGCCGGAGCCTGGCCGACGTACCGCACGACCGCCAGCTCGCGCTGCTCGACCGGCTCGTCGAACACGACGGGAGCGGACTGCTGCAGACGACACGGCGCCTGTTCGTCGACCCGGGCGACCCCGAGTCGGTGCAGGCGGGTGTCGACTGGTGGCTGGAGATGACCGGGCGCGGCGGTGAGGGCATGGTCGTCAAGCCGGTGGACGCGGTGGTGCACAGCACCGCGGGCCGTCTGGTCCAGCCCGGCATCAAGTGCCGCGGCCGTGAGTACCTCAGGATCATCTACGGCCCGGAGTACACCCGACCCGAGAACCTCGCGCGTCTGCGGCAGCGGTTCCTGAACCACAAGCGGTCGCTGGCGATCCGCGAGTACGCGCTGGGCCTGGAGGCCCTCGACCGGCTCGCGGAGGGCGAACCGCTGTGGCGGGTGCACGAGGCGGTGTTCGGGGTGCTCGCCCTGGAGTCGGAGCCGGTGGATCCCCGGTTGTGACGGGGGCCGGCGTCAGCCCACCAGCCGCAACCGTTCCGCACACACCCCCACCCGGACCGACTGCCCCCAGGTCAGCTCCAGGGAGTCGGACTCCATCCCGTCGCCGAAGGCGATCAGGCGCTCCGACTCGACGGTGACATGGAGCCGGAGCGCCGCCTGCAGTTCCCCCGCCACCAGGGACGTCCCGGTGGCGGGGGAGGGCCAGGCCTCGCGCACGAACCAGAGCAGCCGGTCCTCGGTGGGCGCGGGGAGCGGCAGCCGGCCGCCGCGCTCCTGCCACACCGACCGCAGCCAGCCCGTCGCCCCGGTCCCCGTGCCCACCAGCACCCCCGACGAGGCCTGGGCCTCGACGGCACCCCCGTCGCCGTCGAGGCCCAGGCGGTAGCGGACGGTCTGGTGACCGGCCGCGCCGAGGTAGATCTCGTTGAGGGCCACCAGCCGCTGGGCGTCGTCCGTGACGGCCTCCACCATGGTCAGCTCCTCCACGCCCGCGCCGCCGGCCGCCACCGCCGGGATCAGCGTCGCGGCGTGCCGGGACGGATGGCGCACCAGCACTCCGGGATTGCGCCCGGGGTCGGTGTTGATGCCCACCACCGGCTGCCCCGTCAGGTACTTGGCGACATTGGCGACGAGCCCGTCCTGCCCGACCACGACCACGACGTCCTCCGGGGCGAACAGGAACCGGTCCAGATCGGCCCGCTCCACCCGGGTCTGACGCCAGGTCAGCGGAATCGCGGCGGTCACCTCCGCCAGCGCGTGCCGGGTGCGGTGGTGCCGTTCCGCGATCTCGTCGAGGCTCCGGCCCCGCGAGGAGAGGAAGAAGGCGGCCTGTCCGTGCGTGCCGTGACGGGCCACCAGCTCCTCGTACTCCGAGGTGCGATGGACGATCACCGCCCGCGGGGCGAGAGTCACGCCCGCTCCCCGTTCCCGAGCCGTGCGAGCAGTCCGGTCAGCACATCGGGCGAGACGGTCACGCTGTCGATGCGCGGCAGGTTCTCGGCAAGACGCGTCGCGGTGAGGGCGTGCAGCGTCGCGATGTCGGCGTCCGCGTGCACCCGCAGCCACGCCGCCTGCGCCTCGGCCCGTGCCTCACCGACCTCCCGTGCGGCGCATGCCTCCGCCTCGCCGAGCGCCACGGTCCGCCGGGCCTCGGCCTCGGCCAGCCGTACGGAACGGGTGGCCTCGGCGTCGGCGAGCCGGACCGCACGCGCGGCCTCGGCCTCGGCCAGCCGCACCGTCCGCGCGGCCTCCGCCTCGGCCCGCACCGCGTCCGCCGCCGCCTGCTCCTCCGCCTCACGCCGTGCGTTGGTGCCGCGCTGCTCGACCAGCTGCTCCTCGCGGCGGGCGAGTTCGATCTTGCTGGCCAGCTCGTTCTCGGCGATGGCGCGCTCCCGCTCCACGGCCACGGCCCGGCGTTCGTAGGTCGCCCGGTCCGCCTCCTGCTGGATCTGCTCGCGTGCCGGAGTGCGCAGTGCCCGCTCGACCTCGGGCTCCGGGCGCAGTGCCATGACCCGTACCGCGACCACTTCGATGCCGGTCGCCGGGAGCCGCGGCTCGGCCCCGAGACCGGCCGCCACCCGCTCGCGTACCGCCGCGACCCCGTCGGCCAGGGCCTCCGACAGCGGTGTACGGGCGAGGACGTCCAGCGCGTGCTGCTGGGCCGTCTCGGTCAGCAGGGTCGAGAGATGCTCCAGCGGCGCACCCCGCCAGACCCCCGTGTCCGGATCGATGGAGAAGTCCAGCCGGGCCGCCGCGATGCCCGGGTCGCTGATCCGGTACGTGACCGTCGCCTGCACGGAGACGTCCTGGAAGTCGGAGGTGCGGGCGTGGAACGTCATCGCGAGCTCGCGGTCGTCCACGGGGATCTCGGACAGCGCGGCGGTCAGCGAGCGGTACCAGAAGCTGAGCCCCGGTCCGTCGTGTACCAGGTGCCCGGCCCGGTGGTGCCGGATGTGCGCGGTCGGTGCACCGCGCAGATGACGCCAGCCGAAGCGCCGTGTGATGTCGGCCATGAGTCCTTGCCCCCTCGTACCGGGAGCGCGAGAGCCCCCGTCCCCTTTTTCGTCATGACGACGATAATGGGCCGCGCCATTATCGTCAAGACGACGAAAGGAAACGGTCCGGCTCGCCGTGAAGGACGGGTGAAGCGGCATGTGAATGGTCAGGATGGAGTCATGGGATTCCATGTCGACTCCGAGGCCGGGCGGCTGCGCCGCGTCATCCTGCACCGGCCCGATCTCGAGCTCAAAAGGCTCACCCCCAGCAACAAGGACGCGTTGCTCTTCGACGACGTGCTGTGGGTGCGTCGGGCGCGTGCCGAGCACGACGGGTTCGCCGACGTGCTGCGCGACCGCGGGGTCGTCGTCCATCTCTTCGGTGATCTGCTCACCGAGGTCCTCCAGGTCCCGGCGGCCAGGACCCTCGTGCTGGACCGGGTCTTCGACGAGAAGGAGTACGGACCGCTCGCCACCGACCACCTTCGTGCCGCCTTCGAGACACTGCCCTCCGCCGAACTCGCCGAGGCACTCGTGGGCGGCATGACCAAGCGGGAGTTCCTCGACGTCCACCCGGAGCCGACCTCCGTGCGGTTCCATGTGATGGAACTCGACGACTTCCTCCTGCGCCCCCTGCCCAACCACCTGTTCACCCGGGACACCTCCGCGTGGATATACGACGGCGTGTCGATCAACGCGATGCGCTGGCCCGCGCGGCAGCGCGAGACCGTGCACTTCGAGGCGATCTACCGGCACCATCCGCTGTTCCGCAACGAGACCTTCCACCTCTGGTCCGAGGGGCAGGCCGACTACCCGTCCACCATCGAGGGCGGTGACGTGCTGGTCATCGGCAGCGGTGCCGTGCTCATCGGCATGAGCGAGCGGACCACCCCGCAGGCCGTCGAGATGCTCGCGCACAAGCTCTTCGCCGCGGGCTCGGCGCAGACCATCGTCGCGCTCGACATGCCCAAGCGGCGGGCGCTCATGCACCTGGACACGGTGATGACGATGGTCGACGGCGACACCTTCACCCAGTACGCGGGGCTCGGCATGCTTCGCTCGTACACCATCGAGCCCGGCGCGGGCGACAGGGAGCTGAAGGTCACCGATCATCCGCCGGAGCACATGCACCGGGCCATCGCCGCGGCGCTGGGCCTGAGCGAGATCCGGGTGCTCACCCCCACGCAGGACGTCCACTCGGCCGAGCGGGAGCAGTGGGACGACGGATGCAACGTGCTGGCGGTCGAGCCCGGCGTGGTGGTGGCGTACGAGAGGAATGTGACGACCAACACCCATCTGCGGAAGCAGGGGATCGAAGTGATCGAGATTCCCGGGAGCGAGCTGGGGCGGGGAAGGGGCGGGCCCCGCTGCATGAGCTGTCCGGTCGAGAGGGACGCGGTGACTCGCTGAGCGGAGGCCGCGCCCGGAGGCCGGTCTCGTATAGAAATGTGAATCGTCGTATAGACTTCCATTCACCCCCCTGATCCTTCTGCCCCGACCACCCCTGGAGCGCCCCATGGCGACAGTCCCGAGCGCCCTCACCGGCCGCCACTTCCTCAAGGAGCTGGACTTCACCGCGCAGGAGTTCCGCACCCTGGTCGAGCTGGCGGCCGAGCTCAAGGCGGCCAAGAAGGCGGGGGCCGAGACGCGGCGGCTGGCGGGCAGGAACATCGCCCTGGTCTTCGAGAAGACCTCGACGCGCACCCGGTGCGCCTTCGAGGTCGCGGCCGCCGACCAGGGCGCGCACACCACGTATCTGGACCCGTCCGGCTCGCAGATCGGGCACAAGGAGTCCGTGAAGGACACCGCCCGGGTGCTCGGCCGGATGTTCGACGCCATTCAGTACCGCGGGCACCGCCAGGGCGTGGTCGAGGAACTGGCCGCGTACGCCGGGGTCCCGGTCTACAACGGCCTGACCGACGAGTGGCACCCGACCCAGATGCTCGCCGACGTGCTCACCATGACCGAGCACTGCGACAAGCCGCTGGACGGGATCGCCTTCGCCTACCTGGGCGACGCCCGCTACAACATGGGCAACTCCTACCTCGTCACCGGCGCCCTGCTCGGGATGGACGTCCGTATCGTCGCGCCCAGGCTGCTGTGGCCCGACGACACGATCGTGGAGGTGGCGCAGCGGCTCGCCGCCTCCTCCGGAGCCCGCATCACGCTCACCGACGACGTGAAGGAGGGCGTGCGGGGGGCCGACTTCGTCGCCACCGACGTCTGGGTGTCGATGGGTGAGCCGAAGGAGGTCTGGGACGAGCGCATAGCGCTGCTCGGTCCGTACGCCGTGACCATGGACGTGCTGCGCGCCACGGGCAACGAGAACGTGAAGTTCCTGCACTGCCTGCCGGCGTTCCACGACCTCGGCACCGATGTGGGCCGCGAGATCCACGAGCGCCACGGGCTCACCGAGCTCGAGGTCACCGACGAGGTCTTCGAGTCCGAGCACTCGGTGGTCTTCGACGAGGCGGAGAACCGGATGCACACGATCAAGGCCGTCCTGGTGGCCACCCTCGCCTGACCTGCGTGCCCGCTGCCACAGCGGGTGCCGGGGACCTTCTCGTACGATCCTCCTCGGCGGCCGGAACCACCCCTTCCGTGGCCGTCGCGCGACCTTCCCCGCACGCTCGGCATCCCGTTCGGCCTCGTTCGAGCGGTGGACCGCCGTGAGCGGGGGCACCCCCACCGTCGCATCCGCACCACCGAAAGAGCACCACCCGTATGCCCGGCAGCCCTGCCAACCCGTTCCGCCTCAAGTCCCCCGAGCTGCTCGTCGCCGAGTCCGGAGCCGACCTCTCCGGTCATGGCCTCAAACGCCACATGGGCCTGTTCCAGCTCGTCAGCGAGATCGTCGGCACCGGCATCTTCGTCGGCCTGTCCGACTCCGTCGCCCAGGCGGGCCCGGCCGTCGTCGTCTCGTTCGTGCTCGCCGCCCTCACCTGCGTCTTCACCGCGTTCGCGTTCGCCGAGCTGGGCGGTGCGATCCCGGTCTCCGGATCGTCGTACTCCTTCGCCTATGCGGGCCTCGGCGAGGGCACGGCCTTCCTCGTCGGCTGGTGCCTGCTGCTGGAGTACGGCGTGTCCGTCTCGGCCGTCGCGGTCGGCTGGAGCCAGTACGTCAACGAGCTGCTGCACAGTCTCGTCGGATGGCAGCTGCCCCCGGCGCTCTCCGCCGGTCCCGGCGACGGCGGCGTGGTCAATCTCCCCGCCGTGATCGTCATCGCCCTGGCCGCCGTACTGCTCGTGCGCGGTGTCCGTGAGAGCGCCCGGGCCACCGCCGCCATGGCCGTGCTCAAGCTCGCGATCCTGGTCGCCTTCTGCGCGGTCGGGTTCACCGCCTTCCGGCACGGCAACCTGACCCCGTTCGCCCCGGCCGGGCTCGGCGGCATCGGCGCCGGCACGACCGCCGCGTTCTTCTCGTACATCGGGTTCGACGCGATCACCACCGCGGGCGAGGAGGCCAAGAACCCCCGCCGGAACATCCCCGTGGCGATCCTCGTCTGCCTCGGCCTGGTGACACTGCTGTACTGCGCGGTCGCGCTCGCCGCGATCGGCGCCATCGGCGGCCCCGAGGTGGGCGGCCGGCCGGCGGCGCTGTCGTACGTCGTCAACCAGGTCACCGGCTCGACCCTCGGGGGCGGCGTCGTCGCCTTCGGCGCGGTCGTCGCCATCGCCTCGGTCGTGCTCGCCGTGATGTACGGGCAGACCCGCATCCTGCTGTCGATGTCCCGCGACGGGCTCGTCCCGCGTGTTTTCGAGCGCGTCTCGCCGAAGACCTCGACGCCGGTTTCCGGCACCCTCGTCGTGGCGGTGGTCTTCGCGGTCCCGGCGGCCTTCTCCTCGCTGGACGCGGTCGTCAACCTGTGCACCATCGGCACCCTCGCCACGATGGCCGTCGTCAATGTCGTGGTGATCGCCCTGCGCCGCCGCGAACCGGGCCTCGCCCGCAGCTTCCGCGTACCGCTCTACCCCGTGGTACCGCTGCTCGGGGTCGGCTTCTGCGGCTATCTGATGTACGAGACGGGCTGGACGACGTGGGTGCAGTTCGCGGCGTTCCTGGCGGCCGGGTGCCTGGTGTACGCGCTCTACGGGCGCCGGCACTCCAGGCTGGCGACCGGAGCCGTCACGCCGGACGCCACTGCCGTGGAACGACAGGCAGTCTGAACCACACCGCCTTGCCGGACTCGGTGGGGCGGTGACCGCAGGACGAGCTGAGGCTGCGGATCAGCAGCAGTCCGCGCCCGTGCTCCTGCCAGGGGTCGCAGGGCTCGACGGCCGGACGGGTCAGATCGCCGGGCGGGGCCGGGTCCGGGTCGTGCACCTCGACCTTGCAGCCGTTCGGCAGCAGCTCGACGACCAGCTCGATCGGCCCGTCGCCCGCGGCATGCTCCAGGGCGTTCGCCACCAGCTCCGCGGTGAGCAGTTCCGCGGTGTCGCTGTCCGCCGTGGCGGGCAGCTCCGCCAGGGCCGTGCGCACCAGGGCACGGGCGACGGGCACGGCTGCGGCGGTGTGCGGCAGCGCGACACGCCAGGAGGCGGGAGCGGGAGGTTCGTACACGGCGGGTCCGTTCATGGCGCAGGTCGTCCTGCTTTCAATCAAGAGGCATGGTACGGCGCGCCCCATACGGGGCGGTCGGCGGGTTTCGCCCGAAGACTGCGTCGGCCTCGGCATGGTGCTGCGTACCCAGGGCGAGGGCGCCGTACGGCAGGTGCGGGCCCGTCGTTACCGCTCTGTCGAGGACGTGTGACGAGAGGCGGGCGGCTGTCACACCCCGCGCGGTGTTCGCCCCACCGTCGCCGTGCCGTCCGGGGCGTCGGGCGAGGACGGTTGTATCGCGTGCTCGTGACGACAGTCACGAACAAGTGATAACTTCGTCACAGGCCATCAGTGCAGTCAGCCGCCCCGCCCGAGGAGGCCGCACGCCATGAGTCCGTTCACCGGTTCCGCCGCCCGCACCTCCGACTGGCGCCACCTCCGTTGCGCCCACGCCGACGGGGTGGTCACCGTCACCCTCGCCCGGCCCGACAAACTCAACGCGCTCACCTTCGGCGCCTACGCCGACCTGCGCGACCTGCTCGCCGAGCTGTCCCGGGAGAGAGCCGTGCGGGCCCTGGTACTGGCGGGCGAGGGCCGCGGCTTCTGCTCGGGCGGCGATGTCGACGAGATCATCGGCGCCACCCTGTCCATGGACACCGCCCAGCTCCTCGACTTCAACCGCATGACGGGGCAGGTCGTTCGGGCCGTCCGGGAATGCCCCTTCCCGGTGATCGCGGCGGTGCACGGGGTGGCCGCGGGCGCCGGGGCGGTCCTCGCGCTGGCCGCGGACTTCCGGGTGGCGGACCCGTCCGCCCGCTTCGCGTTCCTCTTCACCCGCGTCGGGCTGTCCGGCGGTGACATGGGCGCCGCCTATCTGCTGCCGAGGGTCGTCGGGCTCGGCCATGCGACCCGCCTGCTGATGCTGGGCGAGTCGGTGCGGGCCCCCGAGGCGGAGCGGATCGGGCTGATCAGCGAGCTGACCGACGAGGGTCGCGCCGACGAGGCCGCCCAGGCACTGGCCCGCAGACTCGCCGACGGCCCGGCGCTCGCCCACGCCCAGACCAAGGCGCTGCTGACGGCCGAGCTGGACATGCCGCTCGCCGCGTCCGTCGAACTGGACGCCTCGACGCAGGCGCTGCTGATGAACGGCGAGGACTACGCCGAGTTCCACGCGGCCTTCACGGAGAAGCGGCCGCCGAAATGGCGGGGGAGGTAGCCATGACGGCGGGACACGCGGCGGGACCGACGGCGGATCCCGGCTCGGTGAGCAGGTCCGGCGCCACGAGGCGAGCGGCGACGGGCGGCCCGGCGGCCTCGGCCGGCCGGCAGGCGCTGCGCGTCGCCGTCATCGGCGGAGGTCCCGGCGGGTTGTACGCGGCCGCCCTCCTCAAGCGTCTGGACCCGGCCCGGGAGGTCACCGTCTGGGAGCGCAACGCCCCCGACGACACCTTCGGCTTCGGTGTCGTCCTGTCCGACGAGACCCTCGGCGGCATCGAGCACGCCGACCCCGTCGTCTACGCGGCACTGAAGGACGAGTTCGTACGCTGGGACGACATCGACATCGTCCACCGCGGCGTCCGCCACACCTCCGGAGGCCATGGGTTCGCCGCCCTCGGCAGGCGTCGGCTGCTGCAGATCCTGCACGAGCGGTGCCGCTCCCTCGGCGTCACTCTGCGTTTCGGTACCGAGGCCCCGCATCCCGGCCGGCTCTCGGAGTCGTACGACCTGGTGATCGCCGCCGACGGGGTGCGCAGCGGTACACGCGAGGCGTACACCGAGGTGTTCCGGCCCTCCGTCGAGGAGCACCGCTGCCGCTACATCTGGCTCGCGGCGGACTTCGCCTTCGACGCCTTCCGCTTCGAGATCGCCGAGACCGAGCACGGCGTGATGCAGTTGCACGGCTATCCCTTCTCGGCCGACGCCTCCACGGTGATCGTGGAGATGCGCGAGGAGGTCTGGCGGGCGGCGGGGTTCGGGGAGCTGGACACGGCCGAGACCATCGAGCGCTGCGCCAAGATCTTCGCGGATGCGCTCCAGGGCATGCCCCTGCGCTCCAACCGCTCCACGTGGACCACCTTCCGCACGGTCGTCAACGAGCGCTGGTCGCACGGCAACCTCGTCCTCATCGGTGACGCCGCGCACACCGCCCACTTCTCGATCGGCTCCGGCACGAAGCTGGCCGTCGAGGACGCACTCGCCCTGGTCGCCTGCCTGGAGGAGCGCACCTCGCTGCGGGAGGCCCTGGTCGCCTACGAGCAGGAGCGGCGCCCCGTCGTCGCCTCCACCCAGCGCGCGGCACGGGCCAGCCTGGAGTGGTTCGAGAACCTCGGGCTCTATCTCGGCCAGCCCGGGCGGCAGTTCGCCTTCAACCTGCTCACCCGCAGCCGCCGGGTCACCCACGACAATCTCCGGCTGCGCGACGCGGACTTCACCGAGGCGGTGGAGCGGGACTTCGGCTGCCCGCCGGGCACGCCCCCGATGTTCACCCCCTTGCGGCTGCGCGGGCTGACCCTGCGCAACCGGGTCGTGGTCTCTCCGATGGACATGTACTCGGCCGAGGACGGTGTGCCGGGCGACTTCCATCTGGTCCATCTGGGCGCACGGGCTCTGGGCGGAGCCGGCCTGGTCATGACCGAGATGGTGTGCGTGAGCGCCGAGGGGCGGATCACTCCCGGCTGCGCCGGGCTCTACACCGGGCGCCAGGGCGAGGCGTGGCGGCGGATCACCGACTTCGTGCACGACCAGGCACCGGGGACCGCGATCGGTGTGCAGCTCGGCCACAGCGGCCGCAAGGGTTCCACCAAGCTGATGTGGGAGGGCATGGACGAGCCCCTGGAGGCGGGCAACTGGCCGCTCGTGGCCGCCTCCCCGATCCGCTACAAGCCCGGGAGCCAGACGCCCCGCGAGTTGTCCCGTGCCCAGCTGACCGACATCCGCGAGCAGTTCGTTGCCGCCGCCTGGCGGGCCGCCCGCAGCTCGTTCGACCTGCTGGAACTCCACTGCGCCCACGGCTACCTGCTGTCCGGCTTCCTGTCTCCGCTCACCAACCACCGGACCGACGCCTACGGAGGCACGCTGGCCGAGCGGCTCCGCTTCCCGCTGGAGGTGTTCGACGCCGTGCGGTCGGTCTGGCCGGAGGAGCGGCCGATGACCGTGAGGATCTCCGCCACGGACTGGGCCGAGGGCGGCACCACGGCCGAGGAGTCCGTCGAGATCGCTCGTGCCTTCGCCGCGCACGGCGCCGACGCGATCGACGTGTCGACCGGGCAGGTGGTGGACGAGGAACGGCCGGCGTTCGGGCGTTCGTACCAGACGCCGTACGCCGACCGGATCCGCCAGGAGATCGGCATCCCCGTGATCGCGGTGGGCGCGATCTCGTCCTGGGACGACGTCAACTCGCTGATCCTGGCCGGACGCGCGGATCTGTGCGCCCTGGCCCGGCCGCATCTGTACGACCCGCACTGGACGCTGCACGCGGCGGCCGAGCAGGAGTACAGCGGGCCGGGCGTGACCTGGCCGGCGCCCTACAGGGCGGGCGGCCGCCGCCCCCAGACGGGACGCACGGACGCACCCAGGCCACGGCTCACGCTGGGCGGTTGACCACCGCCGTGGCCGTCGGGCAGCGAGCGCGAGCGACCGTGTGGATCCTGCCGGGTGAACGCGGTCACACCCCCGCGAAGACCGCTCCGGCGTCCCGGAGCCGCTCGTGCAGCGCCCGGAAGACCGCGGCCGAGCGCGCGCCCGGCCAGTCGGCCGGCAGCAGCTCGGCGGGCAGCCCCGGGTCGGCGTAGGGCAGATGGCGCCAGGAGTCCAGGGCGAGCAGATAGTCGCGGTAGGCCTCCTGGTGCGGGGTGTCCGCACGGGCCTCCCAGCCGTGCAGCACGGGCGCGTGGTGGTCGAGGAACGTCTCGTGCTGCTTGGCGATCGAGGCAAGGTCCCACCAGCGCGCCACCGACTCCGCGGTCGCGGCGAAGCCCAGGTGCTCGCCGCGGAAGAAATCCACGTAGGGGTCGAGGCGGAGCCGTTCCAGTGTGTGCCGGGTCTCCTCGTACAGGCGTGCCGGGGCGATCCACACTCCGGGAGCGGCAGTGCCGAAGCCGAGGCCGGCGAGGCGCGAGCGCAGCAGATGCCGCTTCTGCCGCTCCGACTCGGGCACCGAGAACACCGCGAGCACCCAGCCCTCGTCCTTGGGCGGGGTCGTCGCGTACACCCGCCGGTCGCCGTCGTCGAGCAGCTGCCGAGCCTCCGGGGACAGGGCGTACCCGGCCGCGCCCGCCGGCGTACGGGCCGGCAGGAGCAGACCGCGGCGCTTGAGCCGAGAGACCGACGAGCGTACGGAAGGGGCGTCCACGTCGACCGCGGCGAGCAGCCTGATCAGTTCCGCCACCGGCACCGGGCCGGGGCAGAAGCGGCCGTAGGCGCCGTAGAACGTGACGATGAGGGACCGGGGAGCGTGCTGATCGGACACGTTGATCACTCTAGGGCGTTCGCGTCACTCATGATCACCTTCCGGGGGCGGGGAGACGGCACCGGCGGCGACGTCCGCGCCCGCGGCGAGGTGTGTGCGCAGCCGGAAGCGCTGGAGCTTGCCCGTCGCGGTACGCGGCAGCGCGTCCAGGAAGACGAACTCGCGGGGGCACTTGTACGGCGCCAGTTCGGACTTGAGGAACGTGCGGAGCTCCTCAGGGTCGCGGGGCGCCCCCGCCCTGAGCACCGTGTACGCGACCACGACCTGCCCGCGGTCCTCGTCGGGCCGGCCCACCACCGCCGTCTCGACCACGTCGGGATGGCGCAGCAGGGCGTCTTCGACCTCGGGCCCGGCGATGTTGTACCCGGCCGAAATGATCATGTCGTCGGCCCGGGCCACATAGCGGAAGTAGCCGTCGGGGTCGCGGACGTAGGTGTCGCCGGTGATGTTCCAGCCGTCCCGCACGTAGCTCCGCTGCCGCGGATCGGCGAGATAGCGGCAGCCCACGGGGCCGCGGACGGCGAGCAGTCCCGGCTTGCCGTCGGGCACGGGAACGCCGCTCGCGTCCTGTATCCGCGCCTGCCAGCCCGGTACCGGCACTCCGGTGGTTCCCGGGCGGATCCGGTCGTCCGCGGCGGAGATGAAGATGTGCAGCAGTTCGGTGGCGCCGATGCCGTTGATGACACGCAGTCCGGTGCGCTCGAACCAGGCGCGCCAGGTGGCCGCGGGCAGGTTCTCGCCCGCCGACACGCACCGCCGCAGTGAGGTGACGTCGTACCCGTCCAGCTCGTCGAGCATCGCGCGGTAGGCGGTCGGCGCGGTGAACAGCACGGACACGCGGTGTTCGGCGATCGCGGGCAGCAACTGCCTGGGACCCGCCTGCTCGAGCAGCAGGGCGCTCGCCCCGGCCCGCAGCGGGAAGACGACGAGCCCGCCGAGCCCGAAGGTGAAGCCGAGCGGGGGGCTGCCCGCGAAGACGTCGTCGGGGTGCGGCCGCAGGATGTGCCGCGAGAAGGTGTCCGCGACGGCGAGCACATCGCGGTGGAAGTGCATGCAGCCCTTCGGGCGGCCCGTGGTGCCCGAGGTGAAGGCGATCAGCGCCACGTCGTCGGCCGCCGTGTCCACGGGTGTGAACGGCTCCTCGGAGGCGGGAAGGCGCAGCAGGTCGTCGGGGGAGCCGCCCCCGTAGGCCGTGATGTCCAGCCCGGGGACGCCGGCGTTCACCAGGTCGTCGAGCGAGCGCGCGTCGCACAGGGCGTGCCCGACCCGGGCGATCTCGCACATCGTGCGCAGCTCGTGCGGACGCTGCTGGGCGAGCACGGTGACGGCGACCGCACCCGCCTCGAGCACCGCCAGCCAGCAGGCGGCCAGCCACGGGGAGGTGGGCCCACGCAGCAGGACGCGGTTGCCGGGGACGACCCCGAGCCGGGAGGTGAGCACGTGCGCGATCCGGTCCACGCGGGTGCGGAGCTCGCCGTACGTCCACACCTCGCCGTCCGCCGTGTGGAAGGCGGGGCGACCGGGGGCGGGGCCGGCGAGCAGTTCCGCGGCGGCGTTGAGTCGTTCGGGGTAGTGCAGCTCCGGCAGGTCGAAGCGGAGTTCGGGCCACTCTTCCCGCGGCGGCAGGTGGTCGCGGGCGAAGGTGTCGCGGTGGGCGGTGCGGGTGGGGCTCGTGCGGGTCAAGGCGCCCTCCCGGTCGGTACCGGTCCCGGTGGCCGTGGCGCTCGTGGCGTCCCTGTGGTCCAAGGCGGTTCGCCCCCTTGTCGTGGTGGGCTCGCGCATCGAGCGTATCGTGTTGGTGACGACAGTCAACGGTCCGCGATACGGTCGGGACGGGCGGCCCGCCCGACCCGGTACGCCGTCAGGGAGAGGGGACCGGCAATGACCGCATTCTCACTCGATCCGGCACAGACCGCCTGGCGCGCGGAACTGCGCGGCTGGGCGGAGCGGCGGCTTCGCCCACTGGCGGAGAAGGGCGAGCCCGGTCACGTCAACCGTGCGCTCGTCGTCGAACTCGGCCGACTCGGGCTGCTGGACCGCCTGTTCAGCTCCGGAGCGCTCGACCTGTGCCTGATGCGGGAGTCCCTCGCATACGCCTGCACGGAGGCCGAGACGGCGCTCGCCCTGCAGGGACTCGGCGCCCATCCGGTGCACGCCTACGGCACAGGGGCCCAGCGCGACCGCTGGCTTCCCGGCGTCCGGTCCGGCACCACCGTCGCCGCCTTCGCCCTGACCGAGCCCGACGCCGGCTCGGACGCGGCCGCCCTGTCCCTGACCGCCGAGCCCGACCCCGCGGACGGCTGGCGGCTCACCGGCGAGAAGTGCTGGATCTCCAACGCCCCAGAGGCCGACTTCTACACCGTCTTCGCGCGCACCACGCCCGGCTCCGGCGCCCGTGGAGTGACGGCCTTCCTCGTACCCGCGGACCGTCCCGGACTGACCGGCAGCCCGCTCGACATGCTCTCGCCGCACCCCATCGGCACTCTCGGCTTCGACTCCGTGCCCGTCACCGCGGACGACGTCATCGGCGAACCCGACCGCGGTTTCCGGGTCGCCATGGGCACCCTCAACCTGTTCCGGCCCAGTGTCGGCGCCTTCGCGGTCGGCATGGCCCAGGCGGCCCTGGACGCCACGCTCGCCCACACGGCCGGGCGGGACGCCTTCGGCGGCAAGTTGAAGGACCTCCAGGCCGTCTCCCATCAGGTCGCCGAGATGGCCCTGCGCACCGAGGCGGCCCGGCTCATGGTCTACGCGGCGGCGGCGGCGTACGACGAGGGCGCTCCCGACGTCCCGCGCCGGGCCGCCATGGCCAAACTGCTCGCCACCGAGACCGCGCAGTACGTCGTCGACGCGGCCGTCCAGTTGCACGGGGCGCGCGCCCTGCGCCGCGGCCACCTTCTCGAACACCTCTACCGGGAGGTGCGCGCTCCGAGGATCTACGAAGGCGCGAGCGAGGTGCAGCGCGGCATCATCGCCAAGGAGTTGTACACCACCGTGGAGGCCCCGTGACCACCGAGCACAGCGTCCCGCCCGATCTGTCGCGGCTCAATCCGCCCGAGCTGTCCCCGCCCTCTGGCTTCTCCCACGCCGTCGTCGCCACCGGCTCCCGGGTGGTGTTCCTGGCGGGCCAGACCGCCCTCGACACGGACGGGAAGGTGGCCGGCGCCTCGCTTCCCGAGCAGTTCGAGCGGGCGCTCGCGAATCTGCTCACCGCGCTGCGGGCCGCCGGTGGCACACCCGCCGACCTGGCCCGCGTCACCGTCTACGCCACCGACGTGGCGGACTACCGGGCCCGCGTCCGTGAGCTGGGCGGCATCTGGCGCAGGCTGGCGGGCCGCGACTACCCGGCGATGGCCGTCGTGGGGACCACCCGTCTGTGGGACGAGGAGGCCCTGGTGGAGCTGGACGGCTTCGCCGTCCTCCCCTAGCCGCGGCGACCGTGGGAAGTGATCGCCGCGAGGAGCGGGACCGCGTCAGGCCGCCATGGCCAGCGGTCCCATCGGCACGCGGCGCGGGGCGACCACGCTGCCGTCCGGGAGCAGTTCCCCGCTGTCGTCGAAGACGATCACGCCGTTGCACAGCAGGGTCCAGCCCTGCTCCGGACGGGCGGCGACGACGTGTGGTGCGATGGTGTCGGACGCCGGGCACGAAGGCTGGTGGGAACACATGGCGCACCTCCGGGTGAGGTTCGGGCGGCCGGTTGTCGCCCCCTCGTCCTAGACCATGCCCCGCCTGTGAAGCCACCGGAAGCATCGGCCGACAAGCGTGACACCATGCGGACAACTCTCGGACACATCGCGGACGGTCGGGGCGGACTCGCCACGAAGGGGTGAAGATCACGCACCCCGACAGGGCCTCCCGGTACCTGTGGAACCCCCCGTTCCAGGAGGTGTTCCATGTCCGTGCGCCAGGTCGTCGGTGTGGTCTTCGGTGCTGCCCTGCTCCTGTCCGCCGCCCCCGCCGCCGGTGCCCAGGCCGGTCGGCACGAGGAGTTGACGATCCACCGTATCGGCCGCCTCACGGCCGACGGCACGCTCACCCTGTCCGGCACCTACCGCTGTCACGGTGGCGGTGGCCCGGTCTTCGTCTCCTCCTCCGTCTCCCAGGGCGACTCCCGCGTCAGCCACGGAGTCGGAGGCACCCTCGCGGTGTGCGACGGGTCCGAGCACCGCTGGACCAACTCCGAGACCCGCCGGGGTGCCTACCACCCGGGCCGGGCGCTCGCGGGGGCCACCCTGATGGAGCTGGGCGCGACCGGCCTCCCGCTGCCCACGTTCCACGTGGTGCGGCAGCGGGAGGTCAGGCTGGTCGAGGACTAGGGGCCTGTTCAGATGTTCCGGAACGTCTCGATCTGCGCGCCGACCGAGTTGAGCCGCTCGGCCAGATCCTCGTAGCCGCGGTTGATCACGTACACGTTGCGCAGCACGGACGTGCCCTCGGCCGCCATCATCGCCAGCAGCACGACCACGGCGGGCCGCAGTGCGGGCGGGCACATCATCTCGGCGGCCCGCCAGCGGGTCGGGCCCTCGACCAGCACCCGGTGGGGGTCCAGGAGCTGCAGGCGCCCGCCGAGGCGGTTGAGGTCGGTCAGATAGATCGCCCGGTTGTCGTACACCCAGTCGTGGATCAGCGTCTTGCCCTGCGCGGCGGCGGCGATGGCCGCGAAGAACGGGACGTTGTCGATGTTGAGGCCGGGGAACGGCATGGGGTGGATCTTGTCGATCGGCGCCTCCAGCTTGGAGGGCCGTACGGTCAGGTCCACCAGCCGGGTACGGCCGTTGTCGGCGACGTACTCGGGTGTGCGGTCGTGGTCGAGGCCCATCTCCTCGAGCACCGCGAGCTCGATCTCGAGGAACTCGATCGGGACCCGGCGCACCGTCAGCTCCGACTCGGTCACGACGGCGGCCGCCAGCAGGCTCATCGCCTCGACCGGGTCCTCGGAGGGGGAGTAGTCGACGTCGACGTCGATGTTCGGCACACCGTGCACCGTGAGTGTGGTGGTGCCGATGCCCTCGACCTCGACGCCGAGGGCCTCGAGGAAGAAGCAGAGGTCCTGGACCATGTAGTTCGAGGACGCGTTGCGGATGACCGTGACCCCGTTGTGGCGGGCGGCGGCGAGCAGGGCGTTCTCGGTCACGGTGTCCCCGCGCTCGGTCAGCACGATCGCCCGGTCGGGCGAGACGGACCGGTCCACCACCGCGTGGTAGTGCCCCTCGGTGGCGGTGACGTCGAGACCGAACCGGCGCAGAGCGATCATGTGCGGCTCGACGGTGCGTGTGCCCAGGTCGCAGCCGCCCGCGTACGGCAGCCTGAAGCGGTCCATGCGGTGCAGCAGCGGACCGAGGAACATGATGATGGAGCGCGTACGGCGGGCGGCCGCGGCGTCGATCGAGTCCATCTCGAGGTCGGCGGGGGGCACGATCTCCAGGTCGACGCCGTCGTTGATCCAGCGGGTGCGCACCCCGATCGACGCGAGGACCTCGAGGAGGCGGTACACCTCCTCGATCCGGGCGACCCGGCGCAGCACCGTGCGCCCCTTGTTGAGCAGTGAGGCGCACAGCAGGGCCACGCAGGCGTTCTTGCTCGTCTTCACGTCGATGGCGCCCGAGAGCCGGCGACCGCCGACCACCCGCAGATGCATGGGGCCCGCGTAGCCGAGCGACACGATCTCGCTGTCCAGGGCTTCACCGATTCGGGCGATCATCTCAAGGCTGAGGTTCTGATTGCCTCGCTCGATGCGGTTGACAGCACTCTGGCTGGTGCCTAGCGCCTCGGCGAGCTGTGTCTGAGTCCAGCCACGGTGCTGCCGGGCGTCACGGATGAGCTTGCCGATGCGTACGAGGTAGTCGTCTGACATGAGGCCGAGGTTATCTCACATATGAGATTGCGCCTCTTGGGGGGTCTGTTCGGGTGAGTGACCGTCAGTGACCCCTGGTGGAACGGGTGCGACGCCATCCGAAAGGACCGGGAAGATCCATGGATGTCGTACGTCGTCCCGAACTGCTGCGCGTATGGCGCGGGCCGTGCTTCCCGCCCGTGGTGATCGACCACGAGCGCTTGTTGATGTTCAGACGCACCCCGGGCAGGATCCGGAAACTCTTGCGGAACGTGAGAGGCATGCGACGTCTCCCTTCGATTGCCGGTTCACCTCGCATACCCCGGCTCCGCGCATTGATGGCACCCCGGCGGCGCGCCCGGGCGGTGTGCCCGAGGTGTCCGGCGGGCGGCGTGCGGGCTCGGAAGGGGGTGTGCCGGACCGGCGCCGCCGCCGCGCCGTCCGGGAGGTCGCCGCCGCCGGGGCGCCCGGAGTGCGGCCGTGGCGGTGCGTGGCAGGGCGCGGAGGGCGATCGGGCCGGGCCGGGCATGACCATCCCGCCCCCATGTACTAGAGTTATCTCGACATCGAGATATCTGCCGAGGCGCACCGCAGCCCCGGGCTTGGTAAGGGTTACCTAACTTAGCCTTACCTTAGCGGATCGGCCAGGCCGTCGTGGCGGCAGGATGCGGTGGTACGCGCACATCAATGAAGGAGACTGTCGTGTCGGCGAACAGCTTCGACGCCCGCAGCACGCTGCAGGTGGGCGACGAGTCGTACGAGATCTTCCGGCTGGACAAGGTGGAGGGCGCGGCCCGCCTGCCGTACAGCCTCAAGGTCCTGCTGGAGAACCTGCTCCGCACCGAGGACGGCGCGAACATCACCGCCGACCACATTCGCGCCCTCGGCAACTGGGACTCCCAGGCCCAGCCGTCGCAGGAGATCCAGTTCACGCCGGCCCGCGTGATCATGCAGGACTTCACCGGCGTGCCGTGTGTCGTCGACCTCGCCACCATGCGTGAGGCCGTCAAGGAGCTCGGCGGCGACCCGGCGAAGATCAACCCGCTGGCCCCGGCCGAGCTGGTCATCGACCACTCCGTCATCGCCGACAAGTTCGGCACGAACGACGCCTTCCAGCAGAACGTCGAGCTGGAGTACGGCCGCAACAAGGAGCGCTACCAGTTCCTGCGCTGGGGCCAGACCGCCTTCGACGAGTTCAAGGTCGTCCCGCCGGGCACCGGCATCGTCCACCAGGTGAACATCGAGCACCTGGCCCGCACGGTCATGGTCCGGGGTGGCCAGGCGTACCCCGACACCCTCGTCGGCACCGACTCGCACACGACCATGGTCAACGGCCTCGGTGTCCTCGGCTGGGGCGTCGGCGGCATCGAGGCCGAGGCCGCGATGCTCGGCCAGCCGGTCTCCATGCTCATCCCGCGCGTCGTGGGCTTCAAGCTCACCGGTGAGCTGAAGCCCGGCACCACCGCCACCGACCTCGTGCTCACGATCACCGAGATGCTGCGCAAGCACGGTGTCGTCGGCAAGTTCGTCGAGTTCTACGGCCAGGGTGTCGCCGCCACCTCCCTCGCCAACCGCGCCACCATCGGCAACATGTCGCCGGAGTTCGGCTCCACCGCCGCGATCTTCCCGATCGACGACGAGACCCTGAACTACCTGCGCCTGACCGGCCGTTCCGACCAGCAGGTCGCGCTCGTCGAGGCCTACGCCAAGGAGCAGGGCCTCTGGCTGGACCCGAAGGCCGAGCCGGACTTCTCCGAGAAGCTCGAGCTGGACCTGTCCACCGTCGTTCCCTCCATCGCCGGCCCGAAGCGCCCGCAGGACCGTATCGTCCTGGCAGGTGCCGCCGAGCAGTTCAAGGTCGACGTCCGCAACTACGTCGACACCGCCGACGAGGCGGGCAAGGAGTCCTTCCCGGCCTCCGACGCCCCGGCCTCCTCCAACGGCGTCCCGACCAACCCGGTCCAGGTCACCGCCCCCGACGGCACGACCTACACCCTCGACCACGGTGCGGTGACGGTCGCGGCCATCACCTCCTGCACCAACACCTCGAACCCGTACGTCATGGTCGCCGCCGCCCTGGTGGCGAAGAAGGCGGTCGAGAAGGGCCTGACCCGCAAGCCGTGGGTCAAGACCACCCTCGCCCCGGGCTCGAAGGTCGTCACCGACTACTTCGACAAGGCGGGTCTGACCCCGTACCTCGACAAGGTGGGCTTCAACCTGGTCGGTTACGGCTGCACCACCTGCATCGGCAACTCCGGCCCGCTGCCGGACGAGGTCTCCAAGGCCGTCAACGACCACGACCTCGCGGTCACCTCGGTGCTGTCCGGCAACCGCAACTTCGAGGGCCGGATCAACCCCGACGTCAAGATGAACTACCTGGCGTCCCCGCCGCTGGTCGTCGCGTACGCCCTCGCGGGCTCCATGAAGGTGGACATCACCAAGGACGCCCTCGGCACCGACCAGGACGGCAACCCGGTCCACCTCGCGGACATCTGGCCGTCCGAGGCCGAGGTGAACGACGTCGTGGCGAACGCCATCGGTGAGGACATGTTCAACAAGTCCTACCAGGACGTCTTCGCGGGCGACGCCCAGTGGCAGTCCCTGCCGATCCCGACCGGCAACACCTTCGAGTGGGACGCCGAGTCGACCTACGTCCGCAAGCCCCCGTACTTCGAGGGCATGGAGATGGAGCCGGTCCCGGTCACCGACATCGCCGGTGCCCGTGTGCTCGCCAAGCTGGGCGACTCGGTCACCACCGACCACATCTCCCCGGCCGGTGCCATCAAGGCCGACACCCCGGCGGGCAAGTACCTCACCGGGCACGGTGTGGAGCGCCGTGACTTCAACAGCTACGGCTCGCGCCGCGGCAACCACGAGGTCATGATCCGCGGCACGTTCGCCAACATCCGCCTGCGCAACCAGATCGCGCCGGGCACCGAGGGCGGCTACACCCGCGACTTCACCCAGGCGGACGCGCCGGTCTCCTTCATCTACGACGCCTCCCGCAACTACATCGAGCAGGGCATCCCGCTGGTCGTCCTGGCCGGCAAGGAGTACGGCTCCGGCTCGTCCCGCGACTGGGCAGCCAAGGGCACCGCGCTGCTCGGTGTGAAGGCCGTCGTCGCCGAGTCCTACGAGCGCATCCACCGCTCGAACCTCATCGGCATGGGCGTCCTGCCGCTCCAGTTCCCGGAGGGCCAGAACGCCGAGTCCCTCGGTCTGACCGGCGAGGAGACCTTCTCCATCGCGGGTGTCACCGAGCTGAACGACGGCACCACGCCGCGCACGGTCAAGGTCACCACCGACACCGGTGTCGAGTTCGACGCGGTCGTCCGCATCGACACCCCCGGTGAGGCCGACTACTACCGCAACGGCGGCATCATGCAGTACGTGCTGCGCAACCTGATCCGCAAGTAGGCGGACCGGCAAGGTCATCGGGCCGCAACTCCGGCAACGGGGTTGCGGCCCTGCGCCGTTCCGGGGGAAATGCGGGGCCCTGTGCGGGCACCGCGCGCCCGGCGCGGTCCCGGTCGAGTCCCCCCGGCCCTAGATCCACCCCGCGGCCTGGGCGATCGCGAACGGCGCGGGGACCAGGGTCGACATGCCGAGCCACAGGTTGAGCGGTCTGCCCTCCTGCCACGGCATCAGGACGTCCACCACCAGGATCATGCCGAGGACGAAGGCGCCGCCGAGCACCGCGCCCAGCGTCATCCCGACCTCCTGGTCCGGTGAACCCTTGGCGCAGCCGAACCCGCCGGTGCAGGAGATCAGCGCGTATCTGGTCAGCAGCCACCGCAGGCACACGCCCGGGAGGATGGCGGCAAGTCCGATCAGGAGGTTCGCCACCGCGGCCGCCCACCAGGAAACGGCGGTGCCCGCTCTGCGGTCACCGTCCATAGCGGAACCGTGCACAGCCTGCCCTCTCCCAGTTCACCGCGCTCGTACAGGTAGATGACCAGGGGAGCACTCCGGTTGCCCCGCGCGCCCCCTGGAGCGGCGAACACCGCTCCCACGAGTGACGTCGGGCGGCCTCGGACCGGACGCGGGTTGCCGTCGCGCCGCCGTCCGGGCGCGGGGCGAGGAGGAATGGCGTGACCGCGGCCGGGTCCCGCACGAGGCAGTGACACGAGGGGGCCCGGGGCTTCGACGACAACACGTCGGGGACGCCCGCACGGCGGGCGCGGTGGGGCACTCCGGGCGGACCGGGTGGCCGGTGTGTGAGCCACCCGGTCCGCGAGCCGGGCCGGCCCGGGGGAGGGAGCCGGACCAGGTGATGCGTGGCTGGTGTGCGCCAAGATGGCGACAACGTTGTCCGACTGGTCTGTACATGACTGTACCGCTTCAATGGACAACGATGTCAAGGCTGTTCACCCGCAAGGCTGATTCGATGGCACCACCCGCGCCGCCTTCCGGCCCCGCCGCCGATCGGGCCCCGACGCCGGCACGAGGTCGTCCGCGGTATGGGGGCGCGCGTTGCCGCACGTTCGGCGGCGCCGACAGGACCCGTTGCGACCCCGTGCACGCACAGGCCGGGCACAAAAGGGCGGGCGCGGAGGGAACTCCGCGCCCGCCCCGTCCCGTGTGCGGCGGGTCAGGCCGTCAGGCCAGCAACTCCACCTCCGCCAGGGTCGCCCGGCCGCTCAGGACCAGGCGGTAGTGCGGGTAGGAGCCGGTGTCCGGGATCGAGAACGCCCTCGTCTGCCGGTCCCACGCGAAGGATTCGCCCGAGCGCCGGTCCAGCGTCGTCCACTGCGCGCCGTTCCTGGACGCCTGAAGGGTCCAGCCCGTGGGCGCCTTCGTATGGTCCGCCGGGGACGTCAGGGTGTACTGCACCGCCTTGGCGGACGCCGCGACGGGAAGGTCCACGCTCGTCACGGCGTCCTCCGTCGCCGAGGTGTTGTCGAAGAGCGCCCCGTCACCCTTGATCACGTCCGCACGCGGGGAGGGGACCTTGTCGTCCTGGGCGATCGACACCGGCGCCGCCTTCTTCCCGGTGCCCCAGGAGGACGGCCGGGCACCCATGTCGAAGTCCAGCACCCCGCCCTCGGCCAGCAGGGTGTGCGGCAGCGACGTCGACGTCCACGCCTTGCCGTTCACCTTCAGGCCCTGGACGTAGACATTGCGGCTGCTGTTCCCGGGCGCCCTGATCACCAGGTTCTTGCCGTTCTCCAGGTGCACCGTCGCCTTGGTGAACAACGGCGACCCGATGGCGTACTCACCGCTGCCCATCACCAGCGGGTAGAAGCCCAGCGCGGAGAACACGTACCAGGCCGACTGCTCGCCGTTGTCCTCGTCGCCGTGGTACCCCTGGCCGATCTCGCTGCCGGTGTACAGGCGGGAGAGGACCTCGCGGGCCTTCGCCTGCGCCTTCCACGGTTCGCCCGCCGCGTCGTACATGTAGATCACGTGGTGGGCGACCTGGTTGGAGTGCCCGTACATGCCCATCCGGACGTCGCGCGCCTCCGTCATCTCGTGGATGACACCGCCGTAGGAGCCCACGAACTCCGGTGACGCCGTCTCGGGCGTCGCGAAGTACTCGTCGAGCTTGTCCGTCAGCCCGGCACGGCCGCCGTACAGGTTCGCCAGGCCCCGGCTGTCCTGCGGCGCCGTGAAGGCGTAGCCCCAGCCGTTGGTCTCGGTGTAGTCGTAGCCCCACACCCGCGGGTCGTACGTCGCGGAGTCCACCCGCCAGTTGCCCTGTGCGTCACGGCCCTGGAAGAAGCCGGCCTTCGTGTCGAAGAGGTCGACGTAGTTCTGTGCGCGGTTGAGGAAGTACGCCGACTCCTCCTTGTAGCGCTTCTTGTGGGTCTTCTCGTAGAGCGCCCGGCCCATCTTCGCGATCCCGTAGTCGTTGACGTAGCCCTCCATCGCCCACGACAGGCCCTCACCGGTGTCGGTGCTCGTGTAGCCGAGGAACGGCGAGGTCGCCATGCCCTTGCGGCCCACCCCGGACGACGGAGGCGTGACCGTGGCGTTCTTCACCGCCGCGTCATAGGCGGCCTCCGCGTCGAACTTCACGCCCTTCACATAGGCGTCCGCGAACGCCACGTCCGAGGAGGTGCCCGTCATCAGGTCCGCGTAGCCGGGGGAGGACCACCGGGAGGTCCAGCCGCCGTCCTTGTACTGCTGGACAAAACCGTCGACCAGCTCGCCGGCCTGCTCGGGGGTGAAGAACGAGTACGCCGGCCAGGTCGTCCGGTAGGTGTCCCAGAATCCGTTGTTGACGTACACCTTGCCGTCGACGATCTTCGCCCCGGTGTGGGTGGGGGTGTCCTGACCCGTCATCGGGGAGAAGGGGGACGCGTACCGGTTGGTCGAACCCACCTTCTCGAAGCCGGAGTTGGGGTATAGGTACAGCCGGTACATCGAGGAGTACAGCGTCGTCAGCTGGTCGGTCGTGGCCCCCTCGACCTCGACCGTGCCGAGCAGCTTGTCCCAGGCCTTCTGGGCGCGTGCCTTCACGTCCTCGAACGAGGAACCGTCGGGGACCTCCTGGCTCAGGTTGTCCTCGGCCTGGTCCACGCTGATGAGCGAGGTGGCGAGACGGAGGGTCACCGTGTGGTCGGAGCCCGGCTTGAAGCGCAGATACCCCTTCACTCCCGAGGACGCACCGTCCGTCACCGGCGCGTCGAACACGCCGTATACGAACAGCCGTGTGGCACCCGTCGACAACCCGGACTTCACGTCCGAGAAGCCGGTGACGATCCCCTTGTCCTTGTCCAGGGTCAGCCCCGCCTGCTCGGTCACGTTGTCGAAGATCACGCTCGCGTCGTCACCCGGGTAGGTGAACCGCAGCACGGCCGCGTGGTCCGTCGGCGTCATCTCCGCCTTCAGGCCGTTCTCGAAGGTCACCCCGTAGTAGTAGGGGCGTGCGGTCTCCTTCTCGTGCCGGAACGCCAGCGCCCGTGCCTCCCGGCCGGTGTCCGGCGTGCCGGACGCGGCCGACGGCATCATCTGGAACGTCTGCCGGTCACCCATCCATGGGCTGGGCTCATGGCTCGCGCTGAACGCCTCGACGGTGGGCAGATTGTCGTCGTTGTTGGCGCGGGCGTAGTCGTACAGCCAGCTCAGCGAGCCCGCATTGGTCACTGGCGTCCAGAAATTGAAGCCGTGCGGCACCGCCGTGGCGGGAAAGTTGTTGCCACGGGAGAAGCCGCCGCTGGAATTGGTGCCGCGGGTCGTCAGCGCGTAGTCGGACAGATGCGCCCTGGGCTTGTCCGGTGGGGCCGTCTTCAGCGACACGTCGTCCAGCCAGCCCCGGAACTTCGCCGGTCCCTTGGGCGAGTCGTACGCGACCAGGATCCGGTCCACGGTCCTGCCGGCCGCGACCGAGCCGATCCGGGCGACCACGTCGTTCCACTGGTTCACGTACAGGACCTTGGCCGCGCCCTGCCCCTGGGGGGTGAGAGGGAAGCCGTGCTGGTCGAGCGCGCCGAGGCCGCTCAGATAGGTCCCGTCGGTGAAGGCGAGGTCGACGGAGACGTTCGTGGCGTCGTAGTCCCGGTCCCCGTCCGCCATCGACGGGAAGATGCGGTACGACAACCGGGTGTCCCGCTGGACGGCCACGTTCACGTCGAAGACCTTGTTGTACGAGTACCCACGGCCGTCCGCCGTGTGCGTCCCCGCGTAGCGCAGCGCACGCCTGCCCGTGAAGCCCATGCCCGCCTTGGCGGTGGGGGAGCCGATCGGGCCGCGGTCCACCAGCGTGCGCATGTCCTTGGGCGTGGGATCGGTCGTGTCGCCCGTGGAGAACTGCACATCGGCGAGCTGGAGGATGTCGGCCCCGTGGTTCTTGGTGAAGTCGAGCCGGAAGTGCTGGTACTCGGCCGGTGCGGCGAGATCGAACGACATCGTCCTGAACCGCTCGTCGAAGGACGCACCGGTCCGGGTGTCCAGGGTCTTCCAGTCCTTGCCGTCCGTGGAGCCCTGAAGGGTCCAGTCCGCCGGGTCCCGTTCCGCGGCGTCGTTGGCCGACGTGAGCGCGTACGTCACCACCTTGACCGGGGCGTCGAAGTCGAACTCCACCCAGCCCGTCGGCGCGAACGTGAGCCATTTGGTGCTCGGTTCGCCGTCGATCAGGTTCTCCTTGACCTCACCGGAGCCCGAGTTCTCGGCGCTGGCCCGGACATCGGTGACCTCGTCCGTCACATTGCCCGGAATACCCGTCGCGTACGCACCGTCCACGCCGGACGCCCGTTTCGAACCGTCCGCCGCCGTGTCGACGGTGTTGAGCCAGGTCGGCGCCGGATCGTCCGTTTCGAACGACGAGGCGAACTCCCGGTCGGCGCTCCCCGCTCGGGCGGGCAGGGCCACCGAGGCGCCCTGCGCCCCTACGAGCAACGCCAGAGCGGCCGTTGCGACGACCGCCGTGGGGGCCCATCTGTGCCGAGGTCTGTGCTGCATACGCGAGCACCCTCCCTGCGCTGTGAAAATGGACAACGTTGTCAACTCCGCTGCGCGAGGAACCAGTAGGTGGCCAAGTAGCCAGTGATGTCAAGGTGTTGCGTGTGGCATTCGGGCTCAATGCGGCGGATATGCCGTTCTGGAAGCGCACGGGCATCCCGTATTTCCGAGAGGTCTCAACTCGGAAAAGCAAAGAGTCAACCTTGCATTCGATCTTGCCCAGTTGGCGGGAAGTGGACTATACCTGTCGGCGTCCGGAGCAGCCGTCTTCTGCGGTCCGACGGCTGTGGGCAGGCACGACCGGGGGAATGGGAGGCGGCGAACTGTTTCGGGAATCAACAACTGCCGTGCGCCCCACTGAATCCCTCGTGCACGACCCCAGCTTCACCATCACCGCGGTGCCGGCAAGGATCCGGTTCACCGCCTGAGTCCTGGAGAAGGCGAGGACTTGAGCATGGGATCCACTTCCGGCGAGAACTCCACCACCGCAGGCGTCGGACGCCGTGATCTGATCAAGCGGTCCGCCGCACTCGGTCTGATCTCCGTCCCCGCGATGAGCTTCCTTTCCGCCTGCGCCAGTGGCGGCGGCGACGATCAGGGGAAGGCCAAATCGGGCAAGAAGACCGCGAAGAACCCGCTCGCCGTCAATGACACGGCGCAGATGGAATTCGTGTTGTTCGACGGCGGCTTCGGCAAGGAGTACGCCGAGGACGCGGTCAAGGTCTACGAGAAGGACTTCCCGAAGGCCAAGGTCAAGTTCTCCGCCACCCAGAAGATCCAGTCCACCCTGCAGCCCCGCTTCAACCAGGGCACGCCGCCGGACCTCATCGACAACTCCGGCGCCGAGCAGATGGACATGGGCGTCCTCGTCGGCAAGAGCCAGCTCGCCGACCTGACCCCGCTGCTGGACGCTCCGTCGTACGACGACCCCGCCAAGAAGGTCCGCGACACCCTGCGTCCGGGCATCGTGGAAATGGGCCAGTTCGACGGCCAGCCGGTCTGGATCCTGTACTACGCCTACACGGTGTACGGCGTCTGGTACTCGCAGAAGGCCCTCGACTCGCTCGACGAGCAGTACCCGGAGACCTGGGACGCGATGCTCAGGGTCTGCGAGAAGGCCAAGAAGAAGGGCATGGCGGGCTGGACGTACGCGGGCAAGTACCCGTACTACCTCCCCTTCTCGCTGTACCCGATGATCGGCAAGGTCGGTGGCCGCGAGGTCCTGGACGCCATCGACAACCTGGAGCCCAACGCCTGGAAGCACCCGGCGGTCAAGGCCTGCTTCGAGGCCTACTACGAGCTCTACAAGAAGGGTTACGTCCTCAAGGGGACGCCCGGCCTCGACCACATCCAGTCGCAGACCGCCTGGGCCAAGGGCAAGGCGCTGTTCATCCCGAACGGCTCCTGGGTCGAGAACGAGTCCGCGAACGTCATCCCCAGCGACTTCGACCTCGCGGTCTCCGCCCCCACCGGCCTCGACAGCTCCGACAAGATGCCGTTCGGCACCATCTGGGCCTCCGGCGGCGAGCCCTTCATCGTCCCGGCCAAGGCGAAGAACGCCGCGGGCGGCATGGAGCAGCTGCGCATCATGCTCAGCGAGGCCTCGTCGAAGAACTTCACCGCCAAGGTGAAGTCCCTGACCGCGTACAACGGCGGCACGGACGGCATCACCCTCACCCCGGGCCTGAAGTCCGGTGTCGCGGCGCTGGAGAAGGCCGGTGACAACGTCGTGAACCCGCGTCTCCAGGACTGGTACGTGCAGTTGCAGAAGGAGAAGATCGGCGTGTCCGGCCTGGGCGAGATGATGGCCGGCCGTCTCACCCCCGCCGAGGCCATCCAGAAGATCCAGGGTTTCGCCGACGAGGCGGCGAAGGATTCGTCGATCAAGCACTACAAGCACCAGTGAGGGTCCGTCACCAGCGGCAACACCCGCCCAGAGAACGGGGTCGCTAGCAATGCAGCACGGCAAGTACCGGTTCATCGTGGGGTTCCTGGCGGTTCCCCTGGGGCTGTACGCGCTTTTCGTCGTCTGGCCGTTCATCCAGTCCATCTACTACTCGTTCACGGACTGGACCGGCCTGAGCCCCGAATTCAAGATGGTGGGCTTCGACAACTACAAGAGGATGCTCCATGACGAGATCTTCTGGAAGTCGTTGCAGCACAGCCTGCTGTTCGCCCTGGTGCTGCCGCTGGTGACGCTCAGCCTGGCGCTGTTCTTCGCCTTCATGATCAATGTGGGCGGGCGGCGCCGCAGGGGCGGCCCGGTGATCTCCGGTGTCCGCGGCTCGTCGTTCTACAAGATCGTCTACTTCTTCCCGCAGGTGCTGTCGATCGCGATCGTGTCCTTGCTGTTCGCCTTCGCGTACAACCCGGACAGCGGCGCGATCAACTCGCTGCTGCGCGGGATCGGACTCGACAGCCTGCAACCGCTGTGGCTGGGCGACCCGAGTCTCGCCCTGTGGTGCGTCATGGCGGTGCTCGTCTGGTCGACGGTCGGCTTCTTCGTGGTGCTGTTCTCCGCGGGTATGGCGTCGATACCGACGGATCTGTACGAGGCCGCGCTGCTGGACGGCGCCGACCGGATCACCACGTTCTTCCGGATCACCCTGCCGCTGCTCTGGGACACCGTGCAGTCCGGCTGGGTCTACATGGGCATCCTCGCCCTCGGCGCCGAGTCGTTCGCGGTCGTACAGATCATGACCACGGGACCGGGCGGTCCCGACTACTCGACGACGGTCATGGTCCTGTACGTCTACCAGAAGGCCTTCCGGGACGGTCAGGCCGCATACGCCACGACCATCGGCGTCGCCCTGCTCGTCGTCACGCTCGCCTTCGCGGCCGTCGTGATGCGGCTGGGCCGACGCGAGCGGCTGGAGTTCTGATCACATGAAGACGACTGACACCTCCGCCCCCGTGCCGGCCGAGTCCGGTCTTCCCGTCGCCGAGATCGGCACTTCGCCCGGGAAGGCGCCCGAGGAGAAGAAGGAGGGAACCGTCCTCAATGCCTTCTCGCACGGGATCCTCGTCCTCTGGGCCGTCATGGTGGTCATGCCGCTGCTGTGGGCGGTGATGACGTCCTTCAAGGACGACAGCTCCATTTTCGGCTCGCCCTGGGCACTGCCGGACAAACTGCATTTCGACAACTGGGCCCGGGCCTGGACCGATGCCAACATGAGCGACTACTTCCTCAACACCGTCCTTGTGGTGGGAGGTTCGCTCATCGGCACCCTGGTGCTCGGTTCGATGGCGGCATATGTGCTGGCCAGATTCGATTTTCCGGGAAACCGCTTCATCTACTTCCTGTTCATCGGCGGTATGAGTTTCCCGATCATGCTGGCCCTGGTCCCGCTGTTCTACGTCGTGAACAACATGGGACTGCTGAACACGATTCACGGGCTCATCCTGGTCTACATCGCCTACTCCCTGCCGTTCACGGTGTTCTTCCTGACCGCGTTCTTCCGGACCCTGCCGACCTCGGTCGCGGAAGCCGCGTTCGTCGACGGTGCCTCGCACAGCCGGACCTTTTTCCAGATCATGCTGCCGATGGCCAAGCCCGGTCTGATCAGTGTGGGGATCTTCAACTTCCTGGGGCAGTGGAACCAGTACATGCTGCCGACGGTGCTCAACACCGACCCGGACAAGCACGTGCTCACCCAGGGGCTCGTGCAGCTGGCCGTCAGTCAGGGTTACAAGGGCGACTGGTCCGGTCTCTTCGCCGGTCTGGTCATGGCCATGCTGCCCGTGCTCGCGGCCTACATCATCTTCCAGCGGCAGGTGGTGCAGGGTCTCACGGCCGGCGCCCTGAAGTAATCCGGGGCCTTCGCCCCGCCGACGCCGCCCCCACCCGGGGCGGCGTCGGCATGCGTGCTCCGAAGATCCGCACGCGTGTTTGAGGATCGGATCCGTGCGCGTCCACAGACCCGGATGTAGTTCAACCTCTTGACGGGAGGCAACCCGAACGGCTCAGCTTAGAGTTCACTAGTTGGACATAGGCGGGGCCTCATCGAGGCGGCCCCGTGCTCAGGAGGTCGTCGTGGAGACTCCAGGGTCGCAGTCGTCGCTGCACCGGGCCAACCTGGAGCGGGTCGTGCGCGCCGTGCGGCTGGCAGGATCCCTTACGCAGGCGGAGATCGCGAGGACGACGGGTCTGTCCGCGGCAACGGTCTCCAACATCGTTCGGGAACTCAAGGACGGCGGAACCGTCGAGGTCACGCCGACGTCGTCGGGTGGCCGCAGGGCCCGCAGCGTCTCCCTCAGCGGTGACGCCGGCATCGTCATCGGCGTCGACTTCGGGCACACGCATTTGCGCGTCGCGATCGGAAACCTCGCGCACCAGGTGCTCGCCGAGGAGGCCGAGCCGCTTGATGTGGACGCCTCCGCCGACCAGGGCTTCGACCGGGCGGAACGGCTGGTCAGCAGGCTGATCGAGGCGACCGGGGTGGACCGGGCCAAGATCGCGGGCGTGGGCCTCGGCGTGCCGGGCCCCATCGACGTGGAGTCGGGCACGCTCGGCTCCACCGCCATCCTGCCGGGCTGGACCGGTGCCAAGCCCGCCGAGGAGCTGCGGGGGCGGCTCGGCGTGCCGGTGCACGTGGACAACGACGCCAACCTGGGCGCCCTCGGAGAGCTGGTCTGGGGCAGCGGCAGAGGGGTCAAGGACCTGGCCTACATCAAGGTCGCGAGCGGTGTCGGCGCCGGTCTTGTGATCGACGGCACGATCTACCGCGGACCCGGTGGCACGGCTGGTGAGATCGGCCACATCACCCTCGACGAATCCGGGCCGGTCTGCCGCTGCGGCAACCGGGGGTGCCTGGAGACGTTCGCTTCGGCGCGTTATGTGCTGCCCCTGCTCCAGCCGAGCCACGGAACCGATCTGACCATGGAGGGCGTGGTCAGGCTGGCGCGCGACGGCGATCCGGGCTGCCGCCGGGTGATCGCCGACGTCGGCCGTCACATCGGCAGCGGGGTCGCCAATCTCTGCAATCTGCTGAACCCGAGCCGGGTGGTGCTGGGCGGGGATCTCGCCGAGGCCGGTGAGCTGGTTCTCGGGCCCATCAGGGAGTCGGTCGGGCGGTACGCGATCCCCAGCGCCGCACGCCAGCTCTCGGTGTTGCCGGGTGCCCTCGGAGGCCGTGCCGAGGTGCTCGGGGCGCTCGCTCTCGCCCTCAGTGAGATGGGCGATTCGACCCTTTTGGACGGGTCGCTTTCCGCGGTCGCCCCTGCCTTCACTTAGAGAACGGATGGCACCGTTGCCATCTCGTTAAGGATTTACTTCTTGACGTCGCACGTGTGGCCGAGTTGACTTCCAGCCACCTCGGCCGCAACGACGCGGCCTCGTCAGGGAGGTTTCTGAAGTGAACACGCGTATGCGTCGTGCGGCCTTCGCCGTTGCTGCTGGTGCCATGACCGTTGCGCTGGCCGCATGTGGCAGCGCCAAGGAGTCGGGTGGCGACTCCTCTTCGTCGGCCCCGAGTGCCAACAAGGGCGACGCCATCAAGGTGGGTCTGCTTCTCCCCGAGAACCAGACCGCCCGTTACGAGAAGCTCGACCGCCCCTTGATCGAGAAGAAGGTCAAGGAGCTCACGAACGGCAAGGGCGAGATCGTCTACGCCAACGCCAAGCAGGACGCCACCGTGCAGAACCAGCAGGTGGACACGATGATCACCAACAAGGTCGACGTGCTGATCGTGGACGCGGTGGACGCTGCGGCCATCAAGAACTCGGTCCAGAAGGCCAAGGACGCCGGCATCCCGGTCGTGGCCTACGACCGCCTGGCCCAGGGCCCGATCAGCGGCTACACCTCGTTCGACAACGAGACGGTCGGCAAGACCCAGGGTGAGGCCCTCCTCACGGCACTCGGCTCCAAGGCCAAGTCCGGCAAGATCGTCATGATGAACGGCTCCATCACCGACCCGAACGCCGCGCTGTTCAAGAAGGGCGCCCACGGCGTCCTCGACGGCAAGGTGAACATCGGCAAGGAGTACGACACCAAGGACTGGAAGCCGGAGAACGCCAACGCCAACATGGAGGCGGCCATCTCCGCCCTCGGCAAGAAGAACATCATCGGCGTCTACTCCGCCAACGACGGCATGGCCGGCGGTATCATCACCGCCCTGAAGGCCGCCGGTATCAAGGCCCCGGTCACCGGCCAGGACGCGGAACTCGCGGGTGTGCAGCGCATCGTCACCGGTGAGCAGTACATGAGCGTCTACAAGCCGTACCCGCAGGAGGCGGACGTCGCCGCCCAGATGGCCGTCCTTCTCGCCCAGGGCAAGTCTGTCGACTCGGTCGCGAAGGACAAGGTCGACAGCCCGACGGAGAAGCAGGTGCCCTCGGTCATCGTCCCGGTCGTCGCGCTGACGAAGGACAACATCAAGGACACCGTCATCAAGGACGGCCTGTGGACTGCCGCGGACATCTGCACCGCGCAGTACAAGGCGGCCTGCGACACCCTCGGCCTGAAGTAACCGGCCGTATGCCTCATGTCCCGCACGGGGATCCGCGTTGGAGCCTCCGTCCGGGACCGGCGCACTGAAGCTCCTCCGGCGCCCCGCATTCACCAGCCCCGCAAGCTTGTTGCGGGGCGCCGGACGGAACATTCCCCACAAACTTCTGCACAACCTCCCGCCGGGTCAGGCGGCGAAGGAGATGGTTCACGTGTCCGCTACGCCCGTGCTGGCGTTGCGCGGGATCTCCAAGCGGTTCGGTGCCGTTCAGGCGCTCACCGACGTAGAGCTTGAGGTCCACTCCGGTGAGGTGGTCGCCCTGGTGGGCGACAACGGCGCCGGAAAGTCCACGCTGGTCAAGACGATCGCCGGCGTGCACCCCATCGATGAAGGTGTCATCGAGTGGGAAGGCAAGTCCGTCACGATCAACAAGCCGCACGATGCCCAGAACCTGGGCATCGCGACGGTGTACCAGGACCTGGCGCTCGCCGACAACATCGACGTCGTCGGGAACCTGTACCTGGGCCGGGAGGTCCGCCGGTACGGCATCCTGGACGAGGTCGAGATGGAACGCCGCTCGCGCGAGCTGCTGACCACGCTGTCGATCCGTATCCCCAGCGTCCGTATCCCGATCGCCTCGCTCTCCGGCGGCCAGCGGCAGACCGTGGCCATCGCCCGTTCGATGCTCGGTGAGCCGAAGCTCGTCATCCTCGACGAGCCCACCGCCGCCCTCGGCGTCGAGCAGACCGCCCAGGTCCTCGACCTGGTCGAGCGACTGCGTGAGCGCGGTCTCGCCGTGATCCTCATCAGCCACAACATGGCCGACGTGAAGGCTGTCGCCGACAAGGTGGCGGTGCTGCGTCTGGGGCGCAACAACGGCGTCTTCGAGGTCAAGACGACCTCGCAGGAAGAGATCATCTCCGCCATCACCGGTGCCACGGACAACGCCGTGACCCGTCGTGCGGCGCGCACCACTGGGGAGATCAAGAAGTGAGCATCGACAAGACTTCCGCGTCTCCCGAGGACCACGTCGTGGAGAACCCGGACGCGGCCCCCCAGGCCGTCACCGCCGTCGACCCCCGACTGCTGGTGCGCGAACAGGGATTCAAGGGCTACATCACCGAGTTCAAGCGCAAGATCAAGGCGGGTGACCTGGGCGCGATCCCGGTCGTCATCGGTCTGGCGATCATCTGGATCATCTTCCAGAGCCTGAACTCCAACTTCCTGACCGCGGGCAACCTCTCCGACATCTCCGTCGCCATGGTCGGCACGGGCATGATCGCCGTCGGTATCGTCTTCGTGCTGCTGCTCGGCGAGATCGACCTGTCGGTCGGCTCGGTGAGTGGTGTGGCCGGTGCCGCCTTCGCGGTGCTGACGGTCACCCACGGCATGTCGGCGTGGCTGGCCTTGATTCTGGCCATCCTGACGGGCACGGTCGCCGGTGCCATCCACGGCTTCGTCTTCGCGAAGATCGGCGTGCCCGCGTTCGCCGTCACGCTGGCCGGTCTGCTCTTCTGGAACGGCTTCATGCTCCAGATCCTGGGCGACAGCGGCACCATCAACCTGGACAGCGAGGGCCTTGTCGCCAAGCTGACCAGCTACTACTTCACCGACGTGGCCGCCTCCTACGGGCTCGCCCTCGCGGTGACGGTGCTCTACTTCCTCAGCTCGTTCTTCGGCAACCGCCGCCGTGAGGCCGCCGGCGTGCCGTCCCGCCCGCTGAGCGAGATCATCCTGCGCACGGTGCTGCTGGCGGTCCTCTCGTTCGCCGTGGCCGCCGTCTACAACCAGTACAAGGGCCTGCCGCTGGCGGTCGTGATCTTCATCGCCGTGCTGCTGATCACGGACTTCGTCCTGCGCCGTACCCGGTACGGCCGGATGATCTTCGCCCTCGGTGGCAGCGTCGAGGCCTCCCGGCGTGCCGGTATCAACGTGGAGATGGTCCGGATCTCGGTCTTCGCCATCTCGGGCACCTTCGCCGCGATCGGCGGTCTGTTCATCGCCTCGAAGATCGCCTCCGCCAACCAGGGCGCCGGTGCCGGTGACCTGCTGATGAACGCGATCGCCGCGGCGGTGATCGGTGGTACCTCGCTGTTCGGTGGCCGTGGACGCACATGGAACGCGCTCCTCGGTGTGCTGGTCATCGTGTCGATCCAGTACGGCCTCGCCCTCGAGGGCATCGCCTCGCCGGTCCAGTACATGATCACCGGTGGTGTGCTGCTGGCGACCGTCGTCATCGACGCCGTCACGCGCAAGACGCAGAAGACGGCCGGCCGCGCCTGACGCCCCGGCTCCGTCGCGAACCGTGCCCGGCACCGACCACGGTGCCGGGCACAGTCGTGTGCGGCCGAATGTGTGGCAAGGAAGGCCGGGGCCGCCGGTGATCCGCACAGGCGGAAGATTAGACTCGACGGGCCCGGCGAAAGCTCGCTCGTCACAGCTCTACTGCAAGGAGGCACGGGTGCCGCTGCTGACCCGCATCAGGGGACCGCGCGATCTGGACCGGCTCAGCCTGGAAGAGCTGGACCAGCTTGCAGAGGAGATCCGGACCTTCCTCGTCGACGCCGTCTCCAAGACCGGCGGCCACCTCGGCCCCAACCTCGGCGTGGTCGAGCTCACCATCGCGCTGCACCGCGTCTTCGACTCACCCAAGGACAGGGTCCTCTTCGACACCGGCCACCAGGGTTACGTCCACAAGCTGCTCACCGGCCGTCAGGACTTCTCCAAGCTGCGCGCCAAGGGCGGCCTGTCCGGCTACCCCTCGCGCGCCGAGTCCGACCACGACGTCATCGAGAACTCGCACGCCTCGACGGTCCTCGGCTGGGCCGA
Organism: Streptomyces sp. HUAS TT11; assembly: GCF_051553595.1. Taxonomy (NCBI): domain Bacteria; kingdom Bacillati; phylum Actinomycetota; class Actinomycetes; order Kitasatosporales; family Streptomycetaceae; genus Streptomyces; species Streptomyces sp. HUAS TT11. The sequence continues at coordinate 2,540,977 of NZ_CP196184.1, read as the reverse complement.
CGGCCTCGCCAAGGCCGACGAGCTGCTCCAGCGCGACAGCCACGTCGTCGCCGTCATCGGCGACGGTGCCCTCACCGGCGGCATGGCCTGGGAGGCGCTCAACAACATCGCCGACGCCAAGGACCGCCCGCTGGTCATCGTCGTGAACGACAACGAGCGCTCGTACTCGCCGACGATCGGCGGTCTCGCCAACCACCTGGCCACCCTGCGCATCACCGACGGCTACGAGAAGTTCCTCGCCCGCACCCGGGAGGTGCTGGAGCGCACACCCGTCGTCGGCAAGCCCCTCTACGAGACGCTGCACGGGGCCAAGAAGGGCCTGAAGGACTTCATCGCCCCGCAGGGCATGTTCGAGGACCTGGGCCTGAAGTACGTCGGTCCGATCGACGGCCACAACATCGAGGCGCTGGAGTCCGCCCTGGCCCGCGCCAAGCGGTTCGGCGGCCCGGTCATCGTGCACTGCCTCACCGAGAAGGGCCGCGGCTACAAGCCCGCCGAGCAGGACGAGGCCGACCGTTTCCACGGCATCGGACCCATCCACCCCGACACCGGTCTGCCCATCAAGGCGGCGGCCGCCAGCTGGACCTCCGTCTTCGGCGACGAGATGGTCAGGCTCGGCCGCGAGCGCGACGACATCGTCGCCATCACGGCGGCGATGCTCCATCCCGTGGGTCTGAAGAAGTTCGCGGACGCCTTCCCGAACCGGATCTACGACGTCGGTATCGCCGAGCAGCACGGCGCGGTCTCCGCCGCCGGCCTCGCCACCGGTGGACTGCACCCGGTCTTCGCCGTGTACGCGACCTTCCTCAACCGCGCCTTCGACCAGGTCCTCATGGACGTCGCCCTGCACAAGTGCGGTGTGACGTTCGTGCTGGACCGCGCCGGTGTCACCGGCGACGACGGCGCCTCGCACAACGGCATGTGGGACATGTCGATGCTCCAGGTCGTCCCGGGCCTGAGGATCGCCGCGCCGCGCGACGCCGAGCAGCTGCGCGCCCAGCTGCGTGAGGCCGTCGACGTCGACGACGCGCCCACCGTGCTGCGCTACTCCAAGGGCGTCGTCGGACCGGCCGTCCCGGCGGTCGGCACGGTCGGCGGCATGGACGTCCTGCGCAAGGCCGACGTGCCCGTGCCGGACGTGCTGCTGGTCTCCGTCGGTGCGCTCGCGCCCATGTGCCTGGAGATCGCGGACCTCCTCGACAAGCAGGGCATCTCCACCACGGTCGTCGACCCGCGCTGGGTCAAGCCCGTCGACGAGGCGCTGGTCCCGCTCGCCGAGCGGCACCGCGTGGTCGTCACCGTCGAGGACAACTCGCGCGTCGGCGGTGTCGGTTCGGCGATCGCGCAGGCCCTGCGCGACGGCGGAGTCGATGTGCCGCTGCGCGACTTCGGCATCCCGCCACGCTTCCTCGACCACGCCTCCCGCAAGGAGGTCCTGGCGGAGATCGGCCTGACCGCCCCGGACATCGCCCGTCAGGTCACCGGGGTCGTCGCCAAACTCGACGGCGGGCGCTTCGACCGCCCGGATGCCGCGCAGGCCGTGAACCCGGTCGAGACGGCACGCGACTGACACGACCGCATGGTCCGCCCGGGCCGGCTTCGGATCCTTTACGGTGGCGAAGCCGGCCCGTCAGCGTGAACTCCCGCAGGCCGGGGCATACGCACTTACGCCCCCTCTCGATCATGTCGAGGACGCCCAGCGCGGGAGGTAAGCCGTGAGCCGCACCCTCTTCCGGACGAAGGACGTCGAGCAGTCGATCCGGGACACGGAGCAACCCGATCACGCGCTCAAGAAGACCCTCTCCGCCCTGGATCTGACCGTGTTCGGGGTCGGTGTCGTCATCGGCACCGGCATCTTCGTGCTGACCGGAAAGGTCGCCAAGGAGAACGCGGGGCCGGCCGTCTCCCTGGCCTTCGTCGTCGCCGGTGTGGTCTGCGCGCTCGCCGCGCTCTGCTACGCGGAGTTCGCCTCGACGGTCCCGGTCGCGGGTTCCGCGTACACGTTCTCGTACGCCACACTCGGCGAACTGCCGGCCTGGATCATCGGCTGGGACCTGGTCCTGGAGTTCACGCTGGGCACGGCGGTGGTCGCCGTCGGCTGGTCCGGATACATCCGCTCCCTGCTGGACAACGCGGGCTGGCACCTGCCCGACCATCTCGGCGGCCGCGACGGGGCGCACGGCTTCGGCTTCGACATCCTCGCCGCCGCGCTGATCCTGGTGCTCACCGCCGTCCTCGTCGTCGGCGTGAAGCTCTCGGCCCGGGTGACCCAGCTCGTCGTCGCCATCAAGGTCGCCGTGGTGCTGATCGTGATCGTGGCGGGTGCCTTCTTCGTCACCGGCGCCAACTACAAGCCGTTCGTCCCGAAGGCGCAGCCGGTGGAGGCGGCCGGCTCCCTGCACGCCCCGCTGATCCAGCTGATGTTCGGCTGGGCGCCCTCCAACTTCGGTGTGATGGGCATCTTCACCGCCGCGTCCGTGGTCTTCTTCGCCTTCATCGGCTTCGACATCGTGGCGACGACGGCCGAGGAGACGAAGAACCCGCAGCGCGACATGCCGCGCGGCATCCTCGGCTCCCTTCTGATCTGCACGGTGCTGTACGTGGGGGTGTCCATCGTCGTCACCGGAATGGAGCACTACAGCAGGCTGTCCGTGGACGCCCCGCTCGCCGACGCCTTCAAGGCCATCGGGCATCCCTGGTTCGCAGGTGTGATCAGCTTCGGCGCCGCCGTCGGCCTGACCACCGTCTGCATGATCCTGCTGCTCGGGCAGACCCGGGTCTTCTTCGCGATGAGCCGGGACGGGCTGCTGCCCCGCTTCTTCTCGCACGTCCACCCCCGGTTCAAGACCCCGCACCGGCCGACGGTCCTGCTCGGTGTGGTCATCGCCGTCGTCGCGGGCTTCACCAGCCTCAGCGAGCTCGCCGAACTGGTGAACATCGGCACGCTCTTCGCCTTCATCGTGGTGGCCGTCGGCGTGATCGTCCTGCGCCGGACCCGCCCCGACCTGCCCCGGGCCTTCCGCACCCCGTTCGTCCCCGTGGTGCCGATCCTGTCGGTGTGCGCCTCGCTGTGGCTGATGCTGAACCTGCCCGCGGAGACCTGGCTGCGGTTCGCCGTCTGGCTGGTCGTCGGCTTCCTCATCTACTTCCTCTACGGCCGTTCGCACAGCCGTCTCGCCGGCCGGCGGGAGAAGCAGCCGGCCCGCGGTGAGGGCGCCGTGTGACGACGGGCGGGCGGGACGCATGGACGGGTGCGGGCCCGGACGGCCGACCGCGGGGTTCCGTCAGGGAGGGTCCTGGCCGCGATCCCGTTCCTGGCGCAGCAGTTCGTCGAGATCGCCGAGGCGGTCCAGGCCCCGGAGCGCCTGTGCCATCCGCCGGTTGCCCGCCAGCCGGGACCGGTGCCGGTGCAGGAAGGCCCAGTACCCGGCCGTGTAAGGACAGGCCCGCTCACCCACACGCTCCGTCGGCCGGTAGGCGCAACCGCCGCACAGGTCGCTCATGCGGTTCACATAGGCGCCTGCGGAGGTGTAGGGCTTGGTGGTCATCCGCCCGCCGTCGGCGTACTGGGACATCCCGATGACGTTGGGCAGCATCACCCAGTCGTAGCCGTCGACGAAGCAGCGGTGGAACCAGTCCGTCACGGCCCGCGGGTCGAGACCGCGCTGGAGGGCGTGGCTTCCGAGCAGCATCAGCCGGGGGATGTGGTGCGTCCAACCCGTGTCGCGCACCTGGGCCAGCGTCGTGGCCAGACATCGTGCGGTCACGGCATCGGCGTCCAGTTCGAGGAACCAGTCGGGCAGTGGTGCGTGGTGGTGCAGGGCGTTGCTGTGACGGTAGTCGTCGCCGAAGTACCAGTAGAGCTGCCAGACGTACTCGCGCCACCCGGCGATCTGCCGGACGAACCCCTCCACACTGTTGATCGGCGCCCGCCCGGACCTCCAGGCGTCCTGCGCGCCCCCGATGCACTCGGCGGGGTGCAGAAGGCCGAGGTTGAGCGACGACGACAGCAGGCTGTGGCTCATCACGGGATCGGCGTCCAGCATCGCGTCCTCGTGAGGCCCGAAGCCGGCCAGCCGGTGCTGGAGGAACCGGCGCAGCGCGGCCAGCGCCTCACGCCGGGCGGCCGGGAACCGTCGTGGGCCGTCCCGCCCGACGAAGGCCACCGCGCCGTCGCGCTCCCAGCGGTCCAGGTCGTGCCGCACCTCCTCGTCGACGGTGTTCTCCCGAGGCCGGTAGGGCGCCGGTGCGCCGAGGGTCCGCGCGCCCTTTGGCGGGGGCTCGCGGTTGTCGTGGTCGTGATTCCAGCGTCCGCCCGCGGGGGTGTCACCGTCCATCAACAGGTGGTGTCCGCGCCTCACCCAGCGGTAGAAGTCCTCCTGACGCGGGCTCCGGCCGTCATGACCGTCGGCCCAGGCGCGGAAGTCCGCGTGCGGCACGAGGAAACCGCGGGCGGGCAGGACGGTGACGGTGTCGAGGGACCGGACCAGACGCAGGGCGGCGTGCGAGGTGGGGTGGTGCACCGTCACGGGGCCGTCGCCGACGGCCCGGAGCAGCCCTTCCCGGTAGGTGTCGCAGCGGATGTACCGCACCCGGTCGCCGAGTTCGGCGGCCCGGTGCCGCATCGCGGACAGGATCAGATGGGCTTTCGCGCGGTGGAATCGCCGCCGGCGGAAGACGGAACGGGCCTCGATCATTACCACCGGCGCGTCACGGTCGGGCCCTTCGGCGCCGGGGGCGAGGAAGTGGGGTCCGAGCTGGTCGCCGAAGAGCCAGTGGGCAGTGGCCATACGAGCGCGTCGCCTTCCGTCCTCGCGGCGGTGGGCGTCAGGACGGGGAAGCCGGTGCCGCACCCCGGGCCGTACGGGCGGTGTTCGTGCGGGGGTCGCCGACGCCATGTCGGCTCCACGGAGCAGCATGCCGTGCCAGTAAGACACCTGACGTCACTTTTGCCCATAAAGTACCTGTTTTCACTTCCCGCCGGGGTTGCGGACCCGGAGGCTGTCGGCCGGACCGGTGGCCCTCAAGGGTGTGCGCAGTGCGGGGGAGGCCCTGGCCGCGGTCCGCTCACGGTTCCCTGCCGCGCACCGTGCGCGGGCCGGTGACCTCGGCGCCCAGCTCCGTCACGCGGCGGCGCAGTTCACGGTCCGCCGTGACGACCAGGACGGCACGGTCCCCTGCCTCGCCCACCAGTTCGACGATGCGGTCGTCACCGCTGCGGGGCGCCGACTCCACCCGTACCCCGGGCACGGAATCCACCCCGCGGGCCGCACCCTCGACCACGAGCACCATCTCCACGGGTCCGGAACGGCCCGGGAGGCCCTCGTCGGCGTAGCGCACGATCCCGTCGCGCAGCCGCTCCGCGGCGCCCCGCCGGTCCCGCCACCAGCCGTCGGGAACGGACCCGACAACATTGGCGGCGTCGACGACCACGAGCGGGAGGTTCTCCATGGGGCCCAGGGTCGCACGCACACCGTGCCGGACGCGCCGCTTGGGCGGCTGCCGCTCGCGCGGGGTGCCGGGGCGAACGAGGTCGTCACCCGCCGCGAGGACGGCCAGGTGGGCCCGGACGGTGTGTCAGAGGGCCTGAGCGGTTCTGTGACGCCCTTCCGCGCGGCCGTCGCGGGCGCGGAGCACCGGGCGACGTCCCGGCGGCGGAGGCGCGGTTCGGCGGGACGTCGCCCGGTGCATGCGAGAGGGCCTCCGCCCGGCGGGCGGAGGCCCTCGTCACATCCCTACGACGGTGGTCGCCCGGCTGCCCGTCACGCCGGGACCGAGGCGACGCCCGCGGTCAGGAAACGCTTGCCGTTCACCCGCTCGGAGACGCCCTCGCGGTCCAGGTACGGGGTGAGGCCGCCCAGGTGGAAGGGCCAGCCGGCGCCCGTGATCAGGCACAGGTCGATGTCCTGCGCCTCGGCGACGACGTTCTCGTCGAGCATCAGGCCGATCTCCTGCGCCACGGCGTCCAGGACGCGGGCACGGACCTGCTCCTCCGTCAGGACCGTGTCGCCCTGCTCGAGGAGCGCGGCGACCTCCGGGTCCAGCTCCGGCTTGCCGCTGTCGTAGACGTAGAAGCCGCGCTTGCCGGCCTCGACGACCGCCTTGAGGTTCGGGGAGACCTTGAAGCGGTCCGGGAAGGCCCGGTTGAGGGTCTCCGAGACGTGCAGGCCGATGGCCGGACCGACGAGCTCGAGAAGGACCAGCGGGGACATCGGCAGGCCGAGGGGCTCCACCGCCTTCTCGGCCACCTCGACCGGGGTGCCCTCGTCGATGACGTTCTGGATCTCGCCCATGAAGCGGGTGAGGATGCGGTTGACGACGAACGCCGGGGCGTCCTTGACCAGAACCGCCGTCTTCTTCAGCTTCTTGGCCACCGCGAAGGCGGTCGCCAGCGAGGCGTCGTCCGTCTGCTCGCCGCGCACGATCTCGAGGAGCGGCAGGATCGCGACCGGGTTGAAGAAGTGGAAACCGACGACCCGCTCGGGATGCTGCAGCTTCGAGGCCATCTCCGACACCGACAGGGAGGAGGTGTTGGTGGCGAGGATCGCATGGGCCGGGGCGACCGCCTCGACCTCGGCGAACACCTTCTGCTTGACCGACATCTCCTCGAACACGGCCTCGATGACGAAGTCCGCGTCCGCGAAGCCCTCGGCCTTGTCCAGGACACCGGAGACAAGGGCCTTGAGACGGTTGGCCTTGTCCTGGTGGATCCGGCCCTTGCCGAGCAGCTTGTCGATCTCGGCGTGGACGTAGCCCACGCCCTTGTCGACGCGCTCCTGGTCGATGTCCGTGAGGACGACCGGGACCTCCAGGCGGCGCAGGAACAGCAGGGCCAGCTGCGAGGCCATCAGACCGGCGCCGACGACGCCGACCTTGGTGACCGGGCGGGCCAGGTTCTTGTCCGGGGCGCCGGCCGGGCGCTTGCCGCGCTTCTGGACGAGGTTGAAGGCGTAGATGCCCGCGCGCAGTTCGCCGCCCATGATCAGGTCGGCGAGGGCCTGGTCCTCGGCGTCGTAGCCCTGCTGCAGGTCGCCGTTCTTGGCCGCGGCGATGATGTCCAGCGCGCGGTACGCGGCCGGGGCCGCGCCGTGCACCTTGCCGTCGGCGACGAAGCGGCCCTTGGCGACGGCCTGGTCCCAGGCCTCGCCGCGGTCGATCTCCGGGCGCTCGATCCGGATCTCGCCCTTGAGGACGGCCGCGGTCCAGATCAGCGACTGCTCGAGGAAGTCCGCGCCCTCGAAGAGGGCGTCGGCGATGCCGAGCTCATAGACCTGTGCGCCCTTGAGCTGCTTGTTCTGGTTGAGCGAGTTCTCGATGATCACCGAGACGGCCTTGTCCGCGCCGATCAGGTTCGGCAGCAGGGTGCAGCCGCCCCAGCCGGGGACCAGGCCCAGGAACACCTCGGGGAGGGAGAACGCCGGGAGGGCCGCGGACACCGTGCGGTAGGTGCAGTGCAGGCCGACCTCGACGCCGCCGCCCATCGCCGCGCCGTTGTAGTAGGCGAAGGTCGGGACGGCGAGCTTCGACAGGCGCTTGAACACCTCGTGGCCGCCCTTGCCGATGGCCAGCGCGTCCTCGTGCCTCTTCAGCAGCTCGACGCCCTTGAGGTCGGCGCCGACCGCGAAGATGAACGGCTTGCCCGTGATGCCGGCACCGACGATCTCGCCGTCCGCGGCCTCCTTCTCGACCTGGTCGATCGCGGTGTCGAGGTTCGCGAGCGACTGCGGTCCGAAGGTGGTCGGCTTGGTGTGGTCCAAGCCGTTGTCCAGGGTGATCAGGGCGAAACGGCCCGCGCCCCCGGGCAGGTCGAAGTGGCGTACGTGCGCCTGGGTGACGACCTCGTCCGGGAACAGCTCGGCCGCGCCCTTCAACAGTTCGGCGGTGGTGCTCACTTGTCCCCCTCGAAGTGCGGGTTCTCCCAGATGACGGTCGCGCCCATGCCGAAGCCGACGCACATGGTGGTCAGGCCGTAGCGGACCTGCGGCTGCTCCTCGAACTGCCGGGCCAGCTGCGTCATCAGACGGACGCCGGAGGAGGCGAGCGGGTGGCCGAAGGCGATGGCACCGCCGTACTGGTTGACGCGCTCGTCGTCGTCCGCGACGCCGTAGTGGTCGAGGAAGGCCAGGACCTGGACGGCGAAGGCCTCGTTGATCTCGAACAGGCCGATGTCGGAGATGGACAGGCCCGCCTTGGCGAGCGCCTTCTCCGTGGCCGGGATCGGGCCGTAGCCCATGACCTCGGGCTCCACGCCCGCGAAGGCGTAGGAGACCAGGCGCATCCTGACCGGCAGGTCGTTCTCGCGGGCGAAGTCCTCGGACGCGATGATCGAGGCGGTGGCGCCGTCGTTCAGACCGGCCGCGTTGCCCGCGGTGACCCGGCCGTGCACGCGGAACGGCGTCTTGAGGCCCGCCAGGTTCTCCAGGGTGGTGCCCGGGCGCATCGGTTCGTCCGCCGTGACCAGACCCCAGCCGGTCTCCCCGCTCTCGGGGTTCGTGCGGCGCACGGAGATCGGCACCAGGTCCTGCTGGATCCTGCCGTTGGCGTACGCCTTGGCGGCCCGCTCCTGCGAGCGCACCGCGTACTCGTCGGCGCGCAGCTTGGTGATGTGCGGGTAGCGGTCGTGCAGGTTCTCCGCGGTCATGCCCATGAACAGGGCGGACTCGTCGACCAGCTTCTCGCTCACGAAGCGCGGGTTCGGGTCCACGCCCTCGCCCATCGGGTGGCGGCCCATGTGCTCGACACCGCCGGCGATGACGGCGTCGTAGGCGCCGAAGGCGATCGATCCGGCCGTCGTCGTCACGGCCGTCAGCGCGCCCGCGCACATGCGGTCGATGGAGTAGCCGGGGACGGACTGGGGGAGACCGGCCAGGATGCCGGCCGTGCGGCCGAGCGTCAGGCCCTGGTCACCGATCTGCGTGGTCGCGGCGATGGCGACCTCGTCGATCTTCTTCGGGTCGAGACCCGGGTTGCGGCGCAGCAGCTCCCGGATCGCCTTCACGACGAGATCGTCGGCGCGGGTCTCGTGGTAGATGCCCTTCGGGCCCGCCTTGCCGAACGGGGTACGGACGCCGTCGACGAAGACGACGTCCCTGACGGTACGAGGCACGATGGCTCTCCTCCAGGTGCGGGATGGCACTGCTGCGACGCGCTGAGCGCGCGCTCAGCCCCATGCTACTTATGGGTAACCAAGCTGCCCAGCCCCGCAGGTCCAAGCGGCGAAGGTCACACCATCGGGTGAGTCCTTCCAGGGCTCCTCACCCGGCGGCGCGCCGATCTTGGCGCGATCTCGACGCAGTCGTCCCGGCTCCGGGACCGAGCGGGCCTCCCGAGCAGGCGCTGCGGGCCGTCGTCGCGGCCCTGGTCGGACGCGCGCACAAGCGCGAGCGGGCCGCGAACCGGCCGTGGCACGGAGAAGGGCCGCCCGAGGGCGGCCCTGTCTCTCCGGTCCGGCGCTCAGGGCTTCGCGGACAGCGCCGCCACCAGCACCGGGGTCACCTGCTCCACCTGCCACGGCCGCGCGCCGTGTCCGGCCAGCGCGGCCGCGATGGATGCGGCGTCGGCCGACGGAGGCGGTTCCCAGCACACCCGCCGCACGGTGTCGGGGGAGACCAGATTCTCCTGAGGCATGTTCAGCTGCTCGGCGAGGGCCGAGACCGCCGCCCGCGCCGCGGTCAGCCGGGCCGCGGCCACCGGGTCCTTGTCGGCCCACGCGCGCGGCGGCGGCGGACCGGTCACCGGCTGGCCCGGCTGCGGCAGCTCGGCCTCGGGCAGCCCCTTGGCGCGATCGACCGCGGTCTGCCACTGCTCCAGCTGACGCCGTGCCATGCGGTGCCCGAATCCGCCGAGGGCGGCCAGGGCGTGCGCGTTCGGCGGCATGGCCAGCGCGGCCTCGACGATCGCCGCGTCCGAGAGCACCTTGCCGGGGGAGACGTCCCGGCGCTGCGCGATCCGGTCCCGGGTCTGCCACAGTTCGCGGACGACCGCCATCTGCCGGCGGCGGCGCACCTTGTGCATGCCCGACGTACGCCGCCAGGGGTCCTTGCGGGGCTCCGCGGGCGGCGCCGAGGCGATCGCGTCGAACTCCTGCCGGGCCCACTCGAGCTTGCCCTGCCGGTCCAGCTCCTTCTCCAGGGCGTCCCGCAGATCGACGAGCAGTTCGACGTCGAGGGCGGCGTAGCGCAGCCAGGGGTCGGGCAGCGGCCGCGTCGACCAGTCGACCGCCGAATGCCCCTTCTCGAGCACGAAGGCGAGGACCGTCTCCACCATGGCGCCGAGCCCGACCCGGGGAAACCCGGCGAGACGTCCGGCCAACTCGGTGTCGAACAGGAGCGTGGGGGCCATGCCTATCTCGCGCAGACACGGCAGGTCCTGGGTGGCGGCGTGCAGTACCCACTCGACGCCGGACAGCGCGTCGCCCAGCGCCGACAGATCGGGGCAGGCGACGGGGTCGATCAGCGCGGTGCCCGCGCCCTCGCGGCGCAGCTGGACCAGATAGGCGCGCTGGCCGTAGCGGTAGCCGGAGGCGCGTTCCGCGTCGACCGCGACGGGTCCTGAGCCCGCGGCGAAGGCGGCCACCACCTTGGCCAGCGAGGCCTCGTCGGCGATCACGGGCGGGATGCCGTCCCGTGGCTCCAGCAAGGGGATCGGCGCCGCTTCGACATCGTCCGGAGGGGCGCCTCCGGTGGTTCGCAGTGGGCTGTCTGCTGCGGTCTCCTGGGCGTCGGTCACCTGTCAAGGGTATCCGTGGATGGAGTACGCCCGTCGACGGAACGTTCCGTCGACGGGCGATGGGGGGTCGTAAACCAGTCATGTGTCACACGTGCAGGTGAAGGACACCGACCTTCTCGATTGACGTGGGGCAGCGGATCCCGCCGTTGCGCTGTTCGCTTCGGACCGGGGCGTGCGGCGGCTCGATGGGACGGGTGGCCGGACGGTCAGTGGATGATGCCGGTGCGCAGGGCGACCGCCACCATTCCGGCGCGGTCGCCGGTGCCGAGTTTGCGGGCGATCCGGGCGAGATGGCTCTTGACGGTCAGGGCGGAGAGCCCCATCGAGACGCCGATCGCCTTGTTGGACTGGCCCTCGGCGACCAGACGCAGCACCTCCACCTCGCGACCGGAGAGTTCGCGGTAGCCGCCCGGGTGGCTCGGAGCACCCGGGGGGCGGCGGTGCAGGCGCGCCGCGGCGGCGCCGATGGGGGCGGCACCGGGCCGGGTGGGGAGCCCGACGTTGGTGCGCGTCCCGGTGACGACATAGCCCTTGACTCCGCCCGCCAGGGCGTTGCGGACCGCGCCGATGTCGTCGGCGGCGGACAGGGCGAGGCCGTTGGGCCAGCCCGCGGCACGGGTCTCCGACAGGAGAGTGAGGCCGGAGCCGTCGGGGAGGTGCACGTCGGCGACGCAGATGTCGCGCGGATTGCCGATACGGGGGCGCGCCTCCGCGATGGACGACGCCTCGATGACGTCGCGCACCCCGAGGGCCCAGAGGTGGCGGGTGACGGTGGAACGGACGCGCGGGTCGGCCACGACGACCATGGCGGTCGGCTTGTTCGGGCGGTAGGCGACCAGGCTTGCGGGCTGCTCGAGGAGAACGGACACCAGGCCTCCTGGGGGTGCGGGACGGGGCCGGCTCTGGGGATGGAGCCGAGACGAACCGTGCTTTCAAGGTCACAGTCGTCTTCGGCACCAAACTCGTGCTCCTTTAGAGAATGATCACGATTTGGTGAGTAACAATCGGTGCAATTCGGACGCGCGCGCGATCAACCGAAGATCGAATCGGTTCGCTCCGTTGTCCAAAAGCGGCCGAAAGTGGCCGTATCGACAAAGAGATGACAAGAGTCATCCGTCGAGGTGTGTCGTGGCGGGCTCCCGCCACGACGAGGGCCGTGCCCCACGTTCGTGTGGGGCACGGCCCTCGTCGTGACACGGCCGGTGAGCGCGGGCCGTCAGCGCGAGTCGGGTCCTCGGCGCTGCGGCAGGGTCACCACCGAGGAGTCTCCCGGGCCCGCCGGGGGCAGGCCCGCGATCTGCGCGAGCAGATCGCACCAGGAGGCCAGATGGGCGGCCGTGTCCGGGACGCCGCCCAGACCCTCGCGGGGGGTCCAGGAGGCGCGGATCTCGATCTGGGAGGCGGCGGGACGAGCGGCCAGCCCGCCGAAGTAGTGCGAGCCGGCGCGTGTGACGGTGCCGCTCGGCTCCCCGTAGGCCAGTCCGCGGGTCTGCAGCGCGTCCGTCAGCCAGGACCAGCACACCTCGGGCAGCAGCGGGTCGGCCGCCATCTCGGGCTCGAGCTCGGCGCGCACCAGTGTCACCAGGCGGAAGGAGCCCTGCCAGGCCTCGTGCCCCGCCGGGTCGTACAGCAGGACGAGACGTCCGTCGGCCAGGTCCTCGCCCTCCTGGACGACCGCGGCCTCCAGGGCGTAGGTGTGCGGGGCGAGCCGCTGCGGAGGTCGCGTCGGTTCGATCTCGATCTCCGGCCGCAGCCGAGCGGCCTTGAGCGCGTCGACCGCGGCGCGGAAGGGCAGCGGAGCCGCCTCCATCGCATTGCCGTCCCCCTCGTCCGCGTCGTCCATTCCGCCAGTGCCGTCCGTCAGTGGTTCCTGAGCCGCAGCCATGCGGGGAAGAGTAAGGGGAGGACAGCGCCTTCGCAGGGAGAGACACCCGTCCCGCCGGTGGTTGGCCGGGAACGGCGAGATGTCGTTTCGGTGGGGGCGCGGTACCCCGTCCGGGTGCTGCCCGCAGCACCCTCGCCCCCGGGCCGGGTGCTCCGCGGGACGTGCGAGACTTCTTGACGTGAGTGCCAACGACCGCCCCGTGACGGGCCAGCCGACAGCCACGTACGATTCCGCGTTCCTCAAGGCGTGCAGGCGCGAGCCCGTTTCCCACACGCCGGTGTGGTTCATGCGGCAGGCCGGGCGCTCCCTGCCCGAGTACCGCAAGGTGCGCGAGGGTGTCCCGATGCTCGACTCGTGCATGATGCCCGAGCTGGTCACCGAGATCACCTTGCAGCCGGTCCGCCGGCACGGCGTGGACGCGGCCGTCTACTACAGCGACATCGTCGTCCCCCTCAAGGCCATCGGCGTCGAGCTCGACATCAAGCCGGGTGTCGGTCCGGTCGTCGAGCACCCGATCCGCTCCCGGGCCGATCTCGCACGGCTGCGGAACCTCACCCCCGAGGACGTCCCCTACGTCACGGAGGCCGTCGGGCTGCTCACCGCCGAGCTGGGCGGGACCCCGCTGATCGGTTTCGCGGGCGCCCCCTTCACCCTCGCGAGCTACCTCATCGAGGGCGGCCCGTCCCGCACGTACGAGAACACCAAGGCGCTCATGTACGGCGACCCGCAGCTGTGGGCCGACCTGATGGACCGGCTCGCGGACATCACGATCGCCTTCCTCAAGGTCCAGATCGAGGCGGGCGCCTCCGCCGTCCAGCTCTTCGACTCCTGGGCGGGCGCCCTCTCCCCCGCCGACTACCGCCGCTCGGCGCTGCCCGCGTCCGCCAAGGTCTTCCGGGCCGTCGAGGGCTACGGCGTCCCGCGCATCCACTTCGGTGTCGGCACCGGCGAACTGCTCGGTTTGATGGGCGAGGCGGGAGCGGACGTCGTCGGCGTCGACTGGCGTGTCCCGCTCGACGAGGCGGCCCGCCGCGTCGGCCCGGGGAAGGCCCTCCAGGGCAATCTCGACCCGGCGATCCTCTTCGCACCGAGGGAGGCGGTCGAGGCCAAGACCCGCGAGGTGCTCGAGGCCGCCGCGGGGCTCGAGGGCCATGTCTTCAACCTCGGCCACGGGGTCATGCCGACCACCGACCCCGACTGCCTGACCCGGCTCGTGGAGTACGTCCACACGCAGACGGCCCGCTGACCGTCCCCCCAGCCTGCGGCCTCCCGGGTTCACGCGTCCCCGCGCGGACCCGGCGGCGCGGCCGCGCCCGGCGGGCCCCTGCGTCCCCCGTGACGGGGTGCCCGAACGGTCGTCGGGCCCGGACGACGGCACGGACGACGGTCCGGTCCGGCGATCCGAGTCGCTGTCAGTTCGGTGCGGACCCGGGCCGGTTCCCCGCTCGGCGCCGGGTGGGCCCCGCCGGCCTCACCAACCCGGCCGTGCCCGTCTGCCGAACAGCAGGCCCTGTGGCTGGGGCGGTTGCGGGGTGCCCGCGCGCAGGGGCCAGGCGATGACCATGCCGACCAGGAAGCCGGCCACGTGTGCCATGTACGCCACGCTGCCCGCGCTGGAGACGCCCTGGCCGGAGGAGTACACCGCCTGGAGGACGAACCAGAAGCCCAGCACGATCCAGGCGGGCAGCCGCAGCGGCAGGAAGATCAGGAACGGTACGAGGACCCAGACACGGGCTCTCGGATACAGGACCAGATAGGCGCCGAGCACTCCGGCGATCGCCCCGGAAGCACCGATCAGCGGGTCGCCCGAGTCGGAGTTCGCCACGGCGAAACCGTAGGCGGCCGCGTAGCCGCACACGAGGTAGAACAGTGTGAAGCGGACGTGGCCCAGCCGGTCCTCGATGTTGTTGCCGAAGATCAGCAGGAACAGCATGTTGCCCAGCAGGTGCAGCCAGCTGCCGTGCAGGAACATCGCCGTGAAGACGGACGCCGGTGGTGACTTCCGGTAGTCCGGAGTGGCCACCACACAGCCCGGGCCGTGCGGGCCCACGCCGACCGCGCCGGTGGGCACCAGCCGAGGCAGCTGATCGTGGATCAGCTCCCGTGGCACCGCGGCGTAGTGATCGAGGAACGCCTGGAGATGGCAGAGCTGCGCCAGATCGCTCTGTCCCGCCACCGAGCCCGCTATCCCGGGGGTGAACAGGAAGACGACGACGTTGGCCGCGATCAGTGCGTACGTCACATAGGGCGTACGGCGCGCAGGGTTTACGTCATGGACGGGGATGACCACAAGGAAGTACTGCCCGGGATGGGCCGGGCGAATCAGTGAACGCGGCCGTCCGCCTGTGCGTATGTCTCCTCAACCGGCCGCGGTGCGGGGAAGGCGTGTCGCGGGGACAACGTGAGGAACAGGCGATGAACGACCGAGTTACTCCTCCGATTCACGCTCTGCCCGACGGCGAGGCCGAACTGGCCCTGGTCATCCATCTGCCGTGGGAGGACATCGCCCGGCTCGGCCAGGAGGCGGGCCGGCTCGCCGCCCAGATGCAGCGCCCCGTGACCCTCGACGAGGCCGTCAGTCAGCGGCTGCGTTCCACCAGGGCGGCCGCGCACGCGAAGCCGGGGGGAGTGCAGCCGCCGTCGGCCGCCGTCCCCTCCAGCGCCTCCGTGTCGTCGCTGCCGCCCCGTCCGCCCGCCGAGCAGGCCCGGCAGGCCATCGAGAGGATCAACGGTCAGCACGAGACGGCGTAGGCCCCCGGCGGCGTGACCCGCGGGGACCGCCATGCGGGCGGGCCCTGCGGGTCTTCGCGGCCGGGCCGTGATCCGTGCCCGGGACGTCAGCCGCCGTCCGTGCGCACTGCCGCAGTCGCCTTCCTGGCCGCCACCAGGACCGGGTCCCACACCGGTGAGAACGGCGGTGCGTATCCCAGGTCCAGGGCCGTCATCTCCTCGACCGTCATACGGGCGGTCAGCGCGACCGCCGCGATGTCGACCCGCTTGGCGGCCCCCTCACGGCCGACGATCTGGACGCCGAGCAGCCGGCCCGTGCGGCGTTCGGCGAGCATCTTCACCGTCATCGACGCGGCGTTCGGGTAGTAGCCCGCGCGGCTGGTCGACTCGATGGTGACGGTCACGTACTGCAGGCCGGCCCGCCGCGCGTCCTTCTCGCGCAGACCGGTGCGGGCGATCTCCAGATCGCAGACCTTGCTCACGGCCGTGCCGACGACGCCCGGAAAGGTGGCGTAGCCGCCGCCCACGTTGGTGCCGATGACCTGGCCGTGCTTGTTGGCGTGCGTCCCCAGGGCGATGTGCCGCTCCCGTCCGGAGACCAGGTCCATGACCTCGACGCAGTCGCCGCCGGCCCAGATGTTCTCGTGCCCGCGCACCCGCATCGAGAGGTCGGTGAGCAGCCCGCCGTGCTCGCCGAGCGGCAGCCCGGCGGCCCTCGCGAGCGCGGTCTCGGGGCGTACCCCGATGCCCAGGACCACCACGTCCGCCGGGTACTCGGCGGCTTCAGTGCCCACGGCCCGGACCCGTCCGTCGTCGCCGGTGAGGATCTTGGTGACCTCGGCGTCGTCGACCATCCTGATGCCGAGGCCCTCCATGGCCTCGTGCACGAGGCGGCCCATGTCCGGGTCGAGGGTGGCCATGGGTTCCTTGCCGCGGTTGACCACGGTGACCTCGTAGCCGCGGTTGACCAGCGCCTCGGCCATCTCCACACCGATGTAGCCGGCGCCGATGACCACCGCACTGCGCCCCCGGGTGGCGGCCAGCGAGTCCAGCAGCGCCTGCCCGTCGTCCAGGGTCTGCACGCCGTGCACACCGGGCGCGTCGATGCCGGGCAGATCGGGGCGGACGGGCCGGGCCCCGGTCGCGATCACGAGCTTGTCGTACGACGTCCAGGCCTCGGCCCCGGAGTCGACGGCCCGTGTGCGGACGCGCCCGCCCGCCACGTCGATCTCCGTGACCTCCGTCCGCATCCGCAGGTCGATGCCCCGCGCCGCGTGCTCCTCGGGTGTACGGGCGATCAGCTCGTCCCGTGTGGCGACGTCACCGCCCACCCAGTACGGGATGCCGCACGCCGAGAACGAGGAGAAGTGACCGCGCTCGAACGCCACGATCTCCAGCTCGTCGGGCCTCTTGAGACGGCGCGCCTGCGACGCGGCGGACATGCCCGCCGCGTCGCCGCCGATCACGACCAGGCGCTCGGGGGAACGGTTCGTAGGGCTCATGGTCATACGAACACGCTACGTGCGCGGGGAATTTCAGTCCTGTTCGCCCGTGCTGCTGTCCTGCCCCGGGGCGGGCTCGGGCGCCGTACGGGCCGCGGGGAACGCGCCCACCGGCGGTGCGGCGGGCGCGGGTGCCGGACGGCGGGGCAGCCGAGGGCGTACCAGACGCTGCCACACCAGTGCGAGCAACACGACGCACACCGCGAAGGGGAGGGCCGCCCCGATCGCCAGGGCGATCCAGCGCAGCAGCGTGACGAACACGTGCCATCCGCCCGCCAGGGCGTCCACGAACCCGGGCCGGTCGTCCTTCGCCGCCTTCGGCACCGGTGTCTCGGACAGCGAGAGGGTGATGGTGGCCAGGCTGGTGCGGTCCTTGAGGGAGGCCTGCCGGGCCAGCAGCGCCTCGAGGTCGGCCTCGCGCGAGCTCAGTTCCCCTTCCAGCGCGACCACGTCGCTGAGCCTGGTCGCCCGGTCCATCAGTTCCCGCACCCGCGCCACGCTGACCCGCTGCGACCTGATGCGGCTCTCCACGTCGACGACCTGGTCGGTGACGTCCTCGGCCCTGGCGGTGCGGTCGAGCAGCTTGCCCGCGCCCTGGAGCGAGGAGAGGACCTCGTCGTACTTCCCGGTGGGCACCCGCAGGACGAGCCGAGTGCGCTCGTGGCCCCGGGCGTCGCGGCTGGTGCTCTCGTTGCCGACGAACCCGCCCGCGTTCTCGACGGTCGTCCGGGCCCGGTCGAGCGCGTCGGGGACGTCCTTCACCTGCACGGTGAGGGAGGCGGTGCGGATGATGTCGCCCGTGGAGAGTCGGGGCGTGCTGCCGGGGTCCTTCGCGGCACCGCCCGCGGCGTTGCCGCCGTCCTTCGCGCCGGCGCCCGCGGCGCTGTCGGCGGCGCCCTCCTGCTGGGCGGCCACCGCACCGGACTTGGCGTCGCCGGCACTGCTGTCGGCGCCCGAATCGCCGCCGGCGCTGCAGCCCGTGAGCGCGAGTGCGGCGGCGAGCAACGTCGTGGCCAGTACCCGGACCGGCCGTACGGAGCGTGGAGTGCGCATGTGGTCCTACCCCCGGGGGTTGTGACGACGGATGCCTCTTCGACGCGGGGCCCGTACCGAACGTTGGCCGGATCCGGTCCCGATGCGGTCACGGTCGGGACTCGGCGGGGACACCCGCGCCAGGCCGTTCGGCAGCGGCACACACCGCTCCCCGGCCTCCGGGAACCGTTTGAGAGGCTGGGGGCATGAGCGCAACGCACACCCGCCCGGACGCGGGACACGTCGTCGTCATCGGAGGCGGGATCGCGGGGCTGGCCGCCGCCCACCGGCTGCTGGACCGGGGGATGCGGGTGACGGTCCTGGAGGCGGCGGACCGGGTCGGCGGCAAACTGCTGCCGGGCGAGATCGCGGGGGTGCGGGTCGACCTCGGCGCCGAGTCCATGCTGGCGCGGCGTCCCGAGGCGGTGTCTCTGGCCCGTGAGGCGGGCCTCGCGGAGAGGCTTCGGCCACCGGCCACCTCGACCGCCTCGATCTGGACGCGCGGCGCCCTGCGGCCGATGCCGAAGGGGCATGTCATGGGCGTCCCCGGTGCCGCCTCCGCACTGTCCGGAGTGCTGTCGGACGAAGGACTGCGCCGCATCGAACAGGACGCCGAACTGCCGCGCACGGAGGTCGGCGACGACGTGGCGGTGGGGGAGTACGTGGCGGCCCGGCTCGGCCGCGAGGTCGTCGACCGCCTGGTGGAACCGCTGCTCGGCGGGGTGTACGCGGGCGACGCGTACCGCATCTCCATGCGTTCGGCCGTTCCGCAGCTCTTCCAGGCCGCCAGGGACCACGCCTCGCTGACGGAAGCGGTACGCGACATCCAGGCGAAGGGGGCCGCGGCCGCGCAGACGGGCCCGGTGTTCATGGGCATCGAGGGGGGCGTCGGCCGTCTCCCGCTCGCAGTGGCCGAGTCGGTGCGGGCCCGGGGCGGCGAGATCCGTCCGGGGACCGCGGCGGACGGCCTGATCCGCACTCCCGCAGGATGGCAGGTCCGCCTCGACGGCGGCACCGTCGAGGCGGACGCGGTGGTCGTGGCGGCACCCGCCCGTCAGGCCGCGCGGCTGCTGCGCGGTGTCAGCGCCAAGGCCGCCGCCGAACTGGACGTCGTCGAGTACGCCTCCATGGCGCTCGTCACCCTCGCCTACCGCCGTGCCGACATCACCCTTCCCGAGGGCAGCGGCTTCCTGGTGCCGCCGGTCGACGGGCGGACGATCAAGGCGTCGACCTTCGCCTCCCAGAAGTGGGGCTGGATCGGGGACGAGGACCCGGACGTCGTCGTGCTGAGGACGTCCGTCGGCCGCTACGCCGAGACGGAGATCCTCCAGCGCGAGGACGCCGATCTCGTGGCCCTCTCGCGGCACGACCTGCGCGAGGCGACCGGGGTGGACGCCCCTGTGCTGGAGAGCCGTGTCACCCGCTGGACCGACGGCCTGCCGCAGTACCCCGTGGGCCACCACGCGCGCGTGGCCCGCATCCGCGAGCACGTGGCGAAGCTGCCGGGACTGGCGGTGTGCGGCGCGGCCTACGACGGGGTCGGCATCCCGGCGTGCATCGCGAGCGCGTACGCCGCCGTCGATCAGCTCGGCGGCGATCTGCGCGGTGTCGAGGAGCTCACCGCCAACCCGGTGCAGAGTCTGCACGGCGGAGCGGGAGAATAGGAACATGAGTGACGACGCACCCACCACCGAGGCCGGCCGGATCCCGAACAAGGGCAAACTGGCCAAGGACCTCAACGAGGTCATCCGCTACACGCTGTGGTCCGTCTTCAAGCTGAAGGACATGCTTCCCGAGGACCGCGCCGGGTACGCCGACGAGGTCCAGGAGCTGTTCGACCAGCTGGCCGCGAAGGACGTGACCGTCCGGGGCACGTACGACCTGTCGGGCCTGCGCGCCGACGCCGACCTCATGATCTGGTGGCACGCGGAGACCAGCGACCAACTGCAGGAGGCGTACAACCTCTTCCGCCGCACGCGGTGGGGCCGCGCGCTGGAGCCGGTCTGGTCGAACATGGCGCTGCACCGTCCCGCCGAGTTCAACCGCTCGCACATCCCGGCGTTCCTCGCGGACGAGACCCCGCGCAACTACGTCAGCGTCTACCCGTTCGTGCGTTCCTACGACTGGTACCTGCTGCCGGACGAGGACCGCCGCCGCATGCTCGCGGACCACGGCAAGATGGCCCGCGGCTACCCGGACGTGCGGGCCAACACGGTCGCCTCGTTCTCCCTCGGCGACTACGAGTGGGTCCTCGCCTTCGAGGCCGATGAGCTGTACCGCATCGTCGACCTCATGCGTCATCTGCGCGGCTCGGAGGCCCGGATGCACGTGCGCGAGGAGGTGCCGTTCTTCACCGGCCGGCGCAAGTCGGTCGCCGAACTGGTCGAGGGTCTCGCCTGATCGATCGGAGGCCGGGCGTCCGGCGCCCCCGTCACGGCGGGGGGCTGGACGCCGCCGGCGGCAGTGTGTACGTCGGCGTCACCGGGACCGGAGTGCCGGGATCGTCCGTGGGCCCCGGGGGAGCGGGGGACGGGGTGAGCGGGGCCGGGCTCCCGGTGGCCGCGTCCTCGGCGAGCGCGTCGAAGTCGACGTAACCCGTGGCCTCGAGGACCTTGATGTGGTCGAGGACGGTGGTGTTCGCGTCGTCGGCGAGAGCGCGCACGAGTGAGTTGCGGGTGGTGGCCCGCACCTGAGCGACGACGGCGAAGACCTTGCCGTGGGCCCGGCGCAGGAGGTTGGCGAAGTCGCGGTCGTACTCCTGGCCCCGGGCCGCGTCGAGGATGGCGAGCCACTGGCGTTGCTGCGCGTTCGGCTGGTTGGGCAGGGCGAGGCCGAGGCGCCCGGCGACGTCGCGGACGCGGGAGTCCAGAAAGGTGTGGCCGGTGACCAGGTGCTCGCCCGCGGTGCGCACGGCCTGGGTGGTGCCCTTCTGTTCGGCCTGCTGTCCGGCCGGCAGCTCCCACAGCCCGGCCAGCCGGACCCTGCCGACGAAGTCCCGGTCCAGCGCGGACAGGGGGCCGTAGGCGGTGGGCACGGTCTGGGCGTTGAGGGTGTCCAGCCCGGTGCCGGAGCGGTCCGCGTAGGACCAGACCGGGAAGATCAGTGCGGCGAGGGTTCCCGCGAGCAAGGTGATGAGGAGCCCCGTGCCGCTGAAGATTCCGCGGCCTCGGACGGGTCTGGATCGCATGGTGCCTCCTGCTTGCGGCACCGCACGCTAGTGCGCTTCGGGTGCGGATGGGCATATTACTGCGCCGTATCCGCCAACTGCCGTACGCGGGCATTCGCTTGGAAAGCGGGCGACAAGGACCGAATGCGGCATGTCCGCAGGTGTCCTTCTCCGGTGAAACAGGGGCGAACCAGCCCCTTCGTCCCCGCTGCGCGCCCGCTGTGTTATCCGCGGCACATTCGCCCGCGACGGCCTCCCGTGCCCCACCCAAGGTGCGGGGAGTGCGGGCTCGCTCAGTGCCGCAGCAGCACCCGGCGTGTGGCCCGGGCCAGCCGGGCGGTGGGGCGCCGGGACGGGGGCGTGGGCCCCGAGCGCTCCAGCCACCAGGCGCGCAGCCGGCGCCCGGTCCCGGTGTCCGCCGGCCGGCCGGCGCGCAGCAGATGCTCGGCGAAGTCGAGGGCGTCGCGCCGGTATCCGCCCGTCATCGGACGGTGATGGGCGTAGGCCAGGAAGGCGGGCCGGAATTCCTCGCCGAGGATCTCGGGCAGTTCGGGCGCGACCTTCGCCACGACGCCGGCCCGCTTGCCGGCAAGGGCACGGGCCTGCACCCCGAGCCGCACCCGGTCGAACCCCTCGGGCACGGGCGTGCCGGCGACGAGCGCGGAGAGCAGCGCGGCCTGAGCGAGCGCGAGCCGGCCACGTTCCGCGGTGGTGTCACCGTCGCCGGAGCCCCGCGCTGCCGGTGAGGCCGCCGCGTCCTCGGGCGGAGCGGCCGTGGCCGTGGTGGCGGAGCCGCTCGTCGGGCACAGGCCGGCGGGGTGTGTCCACGAGGCCGCGGGTGACTGTTCCGCCGTCCGCACCGTCCGCCGGATCTCGGTCAGTTCCCTCTCCAGCTCGGCCGGTTCGGGGAAGTTCTCGTCGCGCTCGAGCAGGACGCCGGGCGGGGTGGCGCGGGACGCCAGGTCGGCCAGGATGTCGAGGACCGGCGGCGGCACCGGGTGGGCATGGCTGTCGTGCCAGACGCCGTCGCGTTCGTAGCCGCCCGCCACATGGACGTACGCGATGGCCTCGACGGGCAGCTCGTCCAGCGCCCTGGCCGGGTCCTCGCCCCGGTTGACGTGGTTGGTGTGGAGGTTCGCGACATCGATCAGCAGCCCCACCCCGGTGCGGTCGACCAGTTCGTAGAGGAACTGGCCCTCGGTCATCTCCTCGTCGGGCCAGGAGATCAGCGCCGCGATGTTCTCCACGGCGAGCGGCACGGGCAGGGCGTCCTGAGCGATGCGGATGTTCTCGCAGAGGACGTCCAGCGCGTCGCGCGTGCGCGGGACCGGGAGCAGATGGCCCGCCTCCAGCATCGGGGAGGCGGTCAGCGGCCCGCCCGCCCTGACGAACGCGATGTGCTCCGTGACCAGCGGCGCCTCCAGCGCCGCGGCCCTCTCGGCGAGGTCGGCCAGCCGGGCCCCGTCGGGGCGTTCCGCGCCACCGAGGCCGAGGGAGACACCGTGCGGGACGACGGTGACGCCTCGCCTCCGCAGGCGCAGCAGCGACTCGGGCAGATGTCCGGGGCACACGTTCTCGGCCACGGTCTCGACCCAGTCGATGCCCGGCATGCGCTCCACGGCATCGGCGATCTCCGGCCGCCATCCGATGCCCGTTCCCAGTCGCCGCATGGTCCGCTCCTCCACCCTGGTCCACCGGCCGCCGCCCTGCGGGCACGGCCGAACGGCCGTGCCGCGCGCCCCCGTCGACGCACCACCGCTGCCGGTGTGACGGAGTCATGACCCCGGCCCGCGGAGCCGAACCCCTGCCGGAGGACGTTCAGAGCAACATTTGAGGTTCGCCCTCAACCCGGATCGGCTCCCGCGGGGCCGACGCGGCAGTACCGGTCCGGGGTCCGGCGGTGGGTGTCGGCGGTGCCCGGTCCGGCCGGTGGCCGTCGGCAGGGGGAGGGCGCCGTACCGCCGCACGGTTCGACCCGAACGGCCGAGCAGCCGGGCCCGGCTGCCAGGAAGACCTTGGTGGAGGCCGTACGTGGCCCTGTCCGGTCCACGGGCAGAGGCCGGCGCCGCGCCGGTCGCGGCCGGGAGTGAGGAGCAGAGGATGAGCCGACCCCGCCGCCGCGGCCGGTACCGCCTGCGCGGTGCCGCATCTCTCGTGACGGCCGTACTGGAGGCGGCGCTCACCGTGCCGCAGGCGACCGCGGTGCCGCCGTCCGAGGACGCCTGCCACACCACCGCCGACGTCATGCCACGCGGCGACTGCGGCCCCTTCCACCAGGTGTTCGCCGAGGACTTCGACGGTGACGTGGTGCCGCTCGGCTCCTTCAGCGACTGCGACCACGACGCCGACACCCGCAACGCCCACTGCGGCGGCCTCACCGGCTCCTACCGCGCCGACTGGTGGGCCTACCCCCGCGGCTGGTACGACACCGCCCATCCGCGCAACCACTCCAACGGCAACGACCGCGTGCTCGGGGGCGAGTACCGGGCCGACGACACCGTGTGGGTCGGCCCCGCCGCGGACGGCGACGGCCGTATGCACATCCGCATGTACCGTCCGGTGTCCGGGGGCGACCTCCATGTCGCGGCCGTCGTACCGCGCAGGGTGATGCGGCAGACGTACGGGAAGTACACCGCCCGGGTGCGGGTCGTGAGGGCCGCGCCGGGATACAAGAGCGCCTGGCTTCTCTACGGAGGCGGCTGCGAGATGGACATGTACGAGCAGTCGTGGGTCGACACCGTCCACTTCTTCCACCACCCGTGCGACGGACGCCCCCAGGGCGGGGCCGACACCGGCAGGCCCTTCACCGAGTGGCACACGGTCGGCCTGGAGTGGACACCCGGGCTCGCCCGCTACTACCTGGACGGCCGGCTCCTCCTCAGCGACAGCCGGGGCGTCGCCGCGCGGCCGCTGAGCTGGATCCTTCAGAACGAGAGCGCCCTGTACGGGGCGTACGCCGCGCCGGGTTCATGGGCGCAGATGGACATCACATGGGTGACCGCCTACACGTACACCGGGGGCAGAGCGGGCTGACGGCCGACGCAGGGTCCCCGGACCACTCCTCCATGCACCGGGAGACCGGTGGCGGTCCGCGCCGTCGGCCGGGGGCCTCCGGCCCGGTCACCGTCCCCGGGTGAAGTCCCGGCGTCCGCCGACCGGACCGGGTTTCCCGGCCGGTCAGCCGTGGTGCAGTGCCGGATGGTCCGCCACCACCGTGCAGCTGCCCGGGGCGATCTCCGTGAAGCCGGCGTCCTTCACCAACGGCAGGCCGGATGCGGTGAGTTCGGCCCAGTGGGACGGGTCCGCGGTACGGACGGCCAGCGGGAAGCCCGCGTCCCGCCACGCCGCGCGCTCCTCGTCGGGCAGCGCCCACCAGGCGAGCTGGGCCCCGTGTCCGGCCTGGGCCATCGCCTTGCCCGCCGACATCTCCAGGCCGGGATTGAGCCACAGCACGGGAGCCGTGGCCTCGGCCTCGACCGGCGGCTCCGGGTCGTCGAGATCCGTGCCGGAGACCTGGAGCCGGGCGAGATCCTTGGGCCAGCCGTCCAGCGGGACGGGCGGGAAGACACGGACCTCGGCCGACTTGCCCGTGACCGTGATGCCCGGCAGCGCCTCGGCCCGGCGCCACTCCGCGCCGCGCGCCCTCCGCACCACCTTGCGGATCCGCGCGTCCTGCCAGTCCCGGATCGCCCCGGCCCATACGCCCTCGCCCAGCGACCGTTCGTCGCCGAGGATCACGAGCACGGCCCGCGCCGCGGTCTCCAGCGCGTCCGTACGCGCCGGGGGAGCGGCACGCTCGACGCGTACGACGAGCGGCAGCACGAACTGTGGGGCCTCGTCGCGCGTGGTGCGCTCGGAGCGGAAGGGGCTGTTTTGGCCGGCGCGGCCGGTCCGGTCGTCGTGCGGGGAGTCGGGCGACGCCGAGGGGGTCTGGTCACTGCTCACGGCGTCAAGTCTGCCAGGCGGAAGACCGGGTCGTTCCGGAGGAGAGCGGTGACCACCGAGGCGCCCCGCGCGGTCATCCCGAGCAGGCCGTGCGCTGTGCCTCCTGCCACTCGCAGACCGGGCAGAGCGTGATCCCCTTGTGCGACTCCGGGTACTCCGTGGGCTCCCGGCACAGCACGCAGTCGGCGAACGGCGGTCCGGCCGCCCCGGGCACCGGTGAGGGCGCCTCCGTGTCGCAGTAGTCGCTCATACGGCAAGCCTAAGCCGGGGCGCGGGCCCCATCACGGCACGGGCCGCTACGGCCGGCCGCCGGACATGCCGATCAACTCGGAGACCTTGACGAAACGGTAGCCGCGTCCACGCAGCTCGGGCACCACCGCCCTGACCACCTGCCCGCTCTGCGGGGCCGAGCCGCCCGTGCGGTGCAGGGCGACGACGGAGCCCGGCCGGACCCCGTCCAGCACCTGCCGCACGGTCGTGGCGGTGTCCGTCGCGGGTGCGTCGCCGCCGATCACGTCCCACTGGACCGCGGTGACACCGAGCGAACCGATGGTGCGCAGCGCCCGGGTGTCGTGACAGCCGCCGGGGAAGCGGATGTACGGCATCGGACGGGGCACGCCCGCGGTGCGGATCGCCGTGAAGGCGCGCTCCACGTCCGAGCGCATCATGTTCGCCGGCAGGGCGGGCAGCCCCCGGCAGCCGCCGGTGACGGAGGAGTTGCCGTAGGAGTGGCCGGCGACCTCGAAGAGCGGGTCCCGGCCGATCGCCCGCGCCTCCCGGCGGTTCCCGTCGGCCCACCGGCCGCTCATGAACACGGTCGCCGGCACCTTCAGGTTCCGCAGCGCCTCGGCCAGCTGCGGAAAGTCGATGCGTGCGCCGGCTGCCGCGGCCCGTGGTCCCGCATCCACGTCCTGGTCCGCGTCGAAGGTGAGGGCGACGACCTTCTCCTGTGTGGTGGCCCTCGTGAAGACCGGCGTCTGCCCCGCGGGCCCGGGGGCGGCCGTGGTCGGGGGCGCGGCCGACGTGGGCGGTGCCGGGAGCGGCGCCGAGTGCGGCGCGGGGCGCAGAGACGTGCCGGGGGCTCCGCAGGCGGCCAGTGCCGCACCGATGACGCACACAGCGGCGATGCGTCGGACGAGAAGGATCACCGTACGAACGTAGAGGGTCGAATCATCGGAAAAGCTCACCTCGCGTATGCGCCGGGCTGCGACGGAAACGAATCCACCCGCCCGGCTGCCGCCGCCACCTCCCACCGGCCGAGCACGCGGTCCGGTTCGGGTCGCTCCACGTCGACGGCCGGGTGTCCGCGGCGGACGGTCGGCGAGCCCGGCGCACCTGTCGAATCGCCGGACGAGGGCCGCTGATCCCGACGGTCGTCGGCATGCACGGCGGCCCGCCGGTCAAGCCGTACCGCGCTCGCTCTTCCCGGTGCCCGGCCGGTGTTGTGGTCGGGCGGACGTGGTTGTCCGGGGTTTCGGGGCGCTGGTCCCGTCGTGGGGGTGCCCGGTGTGGTCGACGGGTGGCCGGTCCTCCCGTCGTGACGTCGGTGTCGGCGGCGAGTGGCCGTCTTGTCGGCGGACGGTCGATGTATGCGGCGGTTCGGCGGTGTTGCCGACGTGCGGTTGGCGTTCCCGGTGTGTGGTTGCCGTTGTCGGGGAGCGGTCGGGTCCCGTTCGACCGGGGGTCGGTGTTCCCGTCGTGACGTCGGTGTCGGCGGCGAGTGGCCGTCGATGTCGGCGGACGGTCGGTGTCGGCGGTGAGGTGGCGCCCATGTCGACGTGCGGTCGGTGCTCGCGGCGGGTGGTTGCCGTTGTCGGGGGTGGCCGCGGGCCACGACGAAGGAGTGGTGTCCACGGAGCGCTCCATGGGCACCACCCCCGCGTTCGCAGCCCGTCTCTGTCACTCGTTCCAGAGGCCGGTGCTTCGGTGGGTGACGAGCCCACCGACACGGTGCAGCACCTCCTCGGCGGGCTGCGGCTCCAGGCGCCGGCCGTCCCGCAGGCGCAGCGAGACGTGATCGACCGCGGCCTCCCGGGCGCCGATCACCGCCTGGTAGGGCACCAGGCGTGCCGCCCGGATGCGCGCGCCGAGGGTGCCCTCCTCGGGGGTGGCCGACCGCGCCCGCAGCCCTTGCTCCAGACACCGCTCCACCAGCCGTGCGGCATGCTCGGACTCGGTGTCGGAGACGGGCAGGACCACGATCTGGGTCGGGGCGAGCCAGGCGGGGAAGGCGCCACCGTGCGCCTCGAGGAGATGGGCGACGGCACGTTCCAGGCTGCCGATGACGCTGCGGTGGACCATCACCGGGCGGTGACGGGAACCGTCGGGGCCGGTGTAGCGCAGATCGAAGCGCTCCGGCTGATGGAGGTCGATCTGCACGGTGGACAGGGTGGACTCGCGACCCGCCGGATCGGCGATCTGGACGTCGATCTTGGGGCCGTAGAACGCGGCCTCGCCCTCCACCGCCTCGTAGGCGACACCGGCGCGGTCCAGGACCTCGCGCAGCATCGCCGAGGCCCGGCGCCACAGGTCCGGATCGGCGACGTATTTGCCGCCAGGGCCCGGCAGCGACAGCCGGTGGCGGACGGGGCGGATACCGAGCGCCGCATGGGCCTCGCCGATCATGCGCAGCGCCGCTTCCGCTTCCTCGACCGCCTGGTCCAGGGTGCAGAAGACATGCGCGTCGTTCAGCTGGATGGCCCGTACGCGGGTCAGTCCGCCGAGCACCCCGGACAGCTCGGAGCGGTACATGCCGCCCAGCTCCGCGATCCGCAGGGGAAGTTCCCGATAGCTGTGCGGGCGGGAGCGGTAGATCAGAGCGTGGTGGGGACACAGGCTCGGCCGCAGTACGACCTGCTCTCCGCCCA
This sequence comes from Streptomyces sp. HUAS TT11, assembly GCF_051553595.1. Lineage (NCBI taxonomy): Bacteria > Bacillati > Actinomycetota > Actinomycetes > Kitasatosporales > Streptomycetaceae > Streptomyces > Streptomyces sp. HUAS TT11. The sequence goes on along the minus strand of NZ_CP196184.1, from coordinate 2,513,122 downwards.
GATCCATGGGCGGGAACATGTCGTCGCTGTAGTGCGCCCAGTGCCCGGAGATCTCGTACAGCTCCCGCTTGCCGAGGACCGGCGAGTACACGTGCCGATAGCCCGCACGGCGTTCCAGGTCGCGCACGTACTCCTCGAGGGTGTGCCGTACGACGGCGCCGTCGGGCAGCCAGTACGGCAGGCCCGCGCCCACCAGCGGGTCGGTGTCGAACAGGCCGAGTTCACGGCCGAGGCGGCGGTGGTCGTGCATCGTGGTCTCCTCTCGGTGGGGGCGAGGGGGACCACGCACGGCGAAGCCCCGGGGCACTCGCCCCGGGGCTTCGACCTTCGGTCGTCGGTCAGCGCGCCGGGACACTCTCCGGCGTCGTCGTGGACACATGGGCGCGCTGCATGTCGCAGAACCTAGCAGGCGGCGGACAAGGGCGCCTCTCCATTCCCCGGCCGCCGCGCGGTTTCCCGACGGGGCCGGTCCGGATCTACGGGTGGGTCGACGGGGAGCCGTCGGATGTGGGGCCGGGCCGCACCACGGTCGGCTCGGGCACCGGGGCCGCCTCGGGTGCCGGTAGCTGTTCGACGGGAAGACCGGCCGCCGACGTGGCCCCGCCACCGGACGAGGACGCGGCTTCCTCCAGGGGCTTCGGTGCCGTCGAGGGCGTGGGAGCCCCCGCCTCCTCGGCAGTCGGTGCCGACGAGGACCGGCCTTCGGCGGGCCCCTGCGCTCCGTCCGGGGGCGCCGCCCGTTCGAGGAAGCGCAGCAGTTCGACCGGGAACGGCAGCACAAGGGTGGAGTTCTTCTCGGCCGCGACCGCGACCACTGTCTGCAGCAGCCGCAGCTGGAGCGCGGCGGGCTGTTCGGACATCACCCCGGCGGCCTCGGCCAGCTTCTTGGAGGCCTGCAGCTCCGCGTCCGCGTTGATGATGCGTGCGCGGCGCTCACGGTCGGCCTCCGCCTGGCGGGCCATCGAACGCTTCATGGTGTCGGGCAGGGACACGTCCTTGATCTCGACCCGGTCGATCTGCACACCCCAGCCGATGGCCGGACTGTCGATCATCAGCTCGAGCCCCTGGTTGAGCTTCTCGCGGTTGGAGAGCAGGTCGTCCAGATCGCTCTTGCCGATGATCGAGCGCAGCGAGGTCTGCGCCATCTGCGAGACCGCGAACCGGTAGTCTTCGACCTGGATGAGCGCGTTCGCCGCGTCGACCACCTTGAAGTAGACGACGGCGTCCACCCGCACGGTCACGTTGTCCCGCGTGATGCCTTCCTGCGCGGGAATGGGCAGTGTGACGATCTGCATGTTCACCTTGTGCATCCGGTCGACCCCCGGAACGATCACGGTGAAGCCCGGTGTCCTGGGGGACCCGAGGAGCCGTCCGAACCGGAAGACCACGCCACGCTCGTACTGCTTGATGACCCGCGCCGCGGCGGCGAGGCCCACGAGCCCGACGGCGCCCGCCGCCACCAAGGCACCCACCAGCTCCTGGATCATGACGACCTCCTCGTCGAGAGGCCAGGTATGTCTGTACTTGCCACCATAATTCCGCCGAAGCCCGCGAGGCGAGGGCCGCCGGTGCGATACCGGCGCGCCCTCGCCCCGCGGGGGCGGAGCGGCTGTGCGCCGTCAGCGGCCGGACGTCATCCGCACCGGTTCCGTCCCGGCCGCGCTGTGCCGCTCCGCCCAGTTCTCCAGGGCCGTACGGCAGGCGTGGTCGAGGTGGTGCAGTCCCGAGAGGTCCAGCTCGACGGGACGGTCCTGGGGAAGCGCCTCCAGGCTGTCGAGGATCTTCGGCAGCCGCAGGAAGGTCGCGTTGCCCGACAGGTGCGCCTGGACCGGGCCCGCGCCCTTGTCGACGACCTCCAGCCTGATGTGCGAGGCCTCCCAGGCGGTCTTCACCACGGCGAGCGCGAGGCCGATGAGCACTCCTTCGAACATGCTGACCGCGACGATCGACAGCGCGGTGACCACGAGGATGAACGCCTCGCCCCGGTGCTCCCGCCACAGGGTGACGAGCTGCCGCACGGGGACGAGCCTGGCGCCTGAGTACACGAGGATCCCGGCCAGTGCGGGGATCGGTATGTGCGCCAGCACGGACGGCAGCAGCGCCGCGAACAGCAGCAGCCACACGCCGTGCAGCACCCGGGAGACCTTGGTCCTGGCACCCGCCTGGACGTTGGCCGCGCTGCGCACGATCACCGCGGTCATGGGCAGCGCGCCGAGCAGCCCGCAGACCGTGTTGCCGGCGCCCTGGGCGATCAGTTCCCTGTTGTACTCGGTGCGTGGACCGTTGTGCAGCCGGTCCACGGCGGCGGCGCTGAACATCGACTCGGCCGAGGCGATCAGGGTGAACGCGACGATCGTGCCGAGCAGGCCGGCGCTCGCCTGTTCACCGAGGGCGTCCAGGGACGGCGGGTGGACGGAGTCCAGCAGTCCCCGGACCTCGACCGTGGCCACCCGCAGGTCGAGGACGGCGGTGGCAAGGGTGGCGAGCCCCACCGCCGCGAGGGGCCCGGGCACCGCCCGCACCACGCGGGGCAGGTGCGGCCACAGCACGAGGACGGCGATGGTGCCCGCACCGAGGACGAGCGGGGGGAGCGCCTCGGCGCTCGCGACGGCGCCGGCCAGTGCTCCGGGCAGTCCGGCCAGCTTCTCCAGGCCGGACGCGGGGGCCTGTCGCCCGGCCACCGAGTACAGCTGCCCGGCGACCAGCACCAGACCGATGCCGGCCAGCATGCCTTCCACCACGGAGACGGAGATCGCCCGGAACCAGCGCCCCAGCCGCAGGGCGCCCATGAGGAGCTGGAGCACACCGGTGACGAGCACGATCGCGCCCAGCACCGGAAGCCCGAACTCCCGCACCGCCTCGAAGACGAGCACGGTCAGCCCCGCCGCCGGCCCGGAGACCTGGAGGCTGCTGCCGCGCATCAACCCGGTGACGATGCCGCCCACGATGCCGGTGACCAGGCCGAGTTCGGCGGGTACGCCGGAGGCGACGGCCACGCCCACGCACAGGGGCAGCGCGACGAGGAAGACGACGAGGGAGGCGACGAAGTCCTCTTTGAGGTGCGGTAATCCGCGCAGTGCGGTCATCGGCCCGCTCACAGCGCTTCGAACGCGTCGGTGGCGGTGCGGTGTGCGCGAACCGCACCGGTGTGCACCTCGTAGTACCAGCCGTGCAGACGCAGCCGGCCCGTGGCCAGACGTTGTTCGACGCACGGGTAGGACCGCAGGCGCAGCAACTGCGCGAGCACATGGTTCTGGACGGCCTCGGCGACCGTCGGGTCGTCGGCGTCGGACGCCTGTGGCTCGGGTGCGGCGTGCGCCAGCCAGTCGCGCACGGCCGGCACGGCGGTGAGGTCGTCGCCGCGCACCAGCGCGCCGACGGCCCCGCAGTGGGAGTGGCCGCAGACGACGACGTCACCGACGCCGAGCACCTCGACGGCGTACTCGATGGTGGCCGCTTCGCCGGTGGGGCGGTCGGAGACGTACGGGGGCACGATGTTGCCGGCGGTGCGCAGTTCGAAGAGCTCACCGGGCCGGGCTCCGGTGATCAGCGCCGGGACCACCCGGGAGTCCGAGCAGGTGATGAACAGGACCTCGGGAGACTGGCCGTCGGCCAGCGGGGCGAAGTCCTCCGGGCGCTGTCCGTGCGCACGAGCGTGATCGATGAGGGGCTGCATTGTCAGTTCCTCCTGGCGCGCCTCGGTGGCGCGTCGGCGTACGAGAACGTGGCAGATGCGGGTACGGCGACATGACCCCACGTCGACGCGCTCGGCCAACGTGGCGTGGTGAGGGGAGGGTCGGGTCAGTCCGTACCCGGGGAGCAGCTCAGCGGCGGAACACCTGAAGTGCCGCGGGAGAATGAGCGATTGACGGTCTTGATATGCCCGGTGCGGCGCGGTGCGGGGTCGGCGGCCGCACGGCCGTGGTGTCGCCCGCCTGCCGCGTGGGCGCGGGGGGCTCCGGAGCCGCGTCCGCGGATGCGCGGTGGCGGTCGCGGGTGCGCAGCGGACCTGTGAGGCCCTTGGAGTGTCCGAGACCACCGCGGGTGACGGCCTCGTCGGTGCGCTTGCTCATGACCGCTTCCGGGGTTCCGGCGGCGGTCGCACGGGGCTGGTGCACCGAGGCGAGGGACGCGGAGGGCGCAAGGAGATACAGGGCCAGCAGGACGGCGGAGAGAATCGCCGGCGCGAACCGGACCGCCGTGCCTCGTCCCATGACCTCCCCTCCCCGCCATGAGCGTCCGTCGTAGGTGCCTCGGCGAACACGGTAACCCGGCTTGCGCGTTTGCAGGGTCAACTTCGCGCTTCAGGTAAAGGAGAGCCCAAAAATCGAGGTGAGGATGGCCGGAACGCGCCGGTGGCGCACATCCGTTTGGTTCTGTTACGCCTCGACGAAGCCCTTCGCGTCCCGGGCGAGCGCCGTGAGGCGGGAGATCGCGCGGAAGTACTTCTTGCGGTAGCCGCCGTTCAGCATCTCGTCGCTGAACAGCTTGTCGAACGGCACGCCGGCGGCCAGCACCGGCACCTCGCGGTCGTAGAGGCGGTCGGCGAGGACCACGAGCCGCAGCGCGGTGGACTGGTCCGGCACCGGCTCGACCTCGGTCAGGCAGACCGCCCTGATGCCGTCGGTCAGTGCGCCGTAGCGGCTCGGGTGCACACGCGCGAGGTGCTCCAGCAGGTGCGGGAAGTCGTCGAGCGAGGCGCCGGGGGTGGCGTACGCCGCCTTCGTGACCTGCTCGTCGCTGTACGGCGCCGGTGCCTCGGGCAGTCCGCGGTGGCGGTAGTCCTCGCCGTCGATGCGCAGCGTGCGGAAGCGCGCGGACAGGCCCTGGATCTCGCGCAGGAAGTCCGCGGCGGCGAAGCGGCCCTCGCCGAGCTTGCCCGGCAGGGTGTTGGAGGTGGCCGCGAGGGCGACGCCCGCGTCGACGAGCTTGCCGAGCAGGGTGGAGACGAGGACGGTGTCGCCCGGGTCGTCGAGCTCGAACTCGTCGATGCACAGCAGGCGATGGCCGGAGAGCGTGCGGACCGTCTGCTGGAAGCCCAGCGCGCCGACCAGGTTCGTGAGCTCCACGAAGGTGCCGAAGGCCTTGAGCGCGGGGGCGGCCGGTGTCGCGTGCCACAGGGAGGCGAGCAGGTGGGTCTTGCCGACGCCGTACCCGCCGTCGAGGTAGACGCCGCGGGGGCCGGCGGGCGCCTTCGCCTTCGCCTTTCCGAAGCCGAAGAACGAGCGCCGGGCGGTCACCGCGTGCGCGCCGCCGAGCCCCCCGGCGAAGTCGTCGAGGACACGGACGGCCTCGCTCTGGCTGGGCTGGTTCGGGTCCGGGATGTACGTCGCGAAGCGGACCGAGTCGAAGCGCGGCGGCGGCACCATTTCGGCGACGAGCCGGTCGGCGGGGACGTGCGGCTCGCGGGAGGACAGGGAGAGCGGGGCCGTTGCGGCTATCGGCTCGATCCCGGAGGCGGCGGTGGAAGACGACACGGTTCACCAGCTTAAGGGCCGTGCCACACTGCACGGATGCGACGCCTGTTCCCTGTGACCGACGAGACAGCGGCCCGACCGGGTGGCCCGGCTTCGGACGCCGGCCCCGCGGTCCCGCCCGGCGACCGCGAGTGGACGCCGGAGGAGCTGGCCGGGGCGTACGCCTACCCCGAGACCGGTACGGGCGGCCGGGAGCCGTGGCTGCGGGCCAACATGGTCTCCACCCTCGACGGGGCCGCCCAGCACGACGGCCGCTCCCAGCCCATCTCGAACGCCACCGACATGCGGATCTTCGGCACACTGCGGGGACTTGCCGACGTGGTGGTCGTGGGCGCGCAGACGGTACGGCAGGAGGGATACCGTCCGGCGCGTGAACGGGAGGCCTTCGCGGCGCTGCGGAAGGCCGCCGGGCAGGGCCCCGCGCCCGCGATCGCCGTCGTGAGCGCCAGCCTCGAGCTGGACTTCTCGGAGCCGCTGTTCAGCTCGCCCCTGGTGCCCACGCTGGTGCTGACCGGCGCAGCGGCGGCGCCGGACCGGGTGGCCGCCGCCGAGCGGGCGGGCGCCCGGGTGGTGATCGCCGGGGACGGCATGGGGGTGGACCCGGTCCGTGCCGTGCGCACCCTCGCGGATCTCGGCATGAGCCGGCTGCTCACCGAGGGCGGCCCGCGCCTGCTGGGGCAGCTGGTGGCGTCGGGGGTCCTGGACGAGCTCTGTCTGACCGTCTCGCCGATGCTCACGGCGGGCGACGCGCAGCGGATCGCCGGAGGTCCCTCGGTCGCGGTGCCCCGGCGGTTCACGCTCGTGTCGCTGCTGGAGGAGGAAGGCTTCCTGTTCGGCCGCTACCGTCGCGCCTAGCCGAGGCGGCGTCCTGATCTCTGGGGAATCGGACCCCTATGTGCCGGTTTTTCGTGGATCTTCCGGCATGTTATGGAATATTCAGTTCCATTGATTTCCCGATGGGCACACCGAATCTCGTGGTGCCCGTCCGATCACGGGGCAGGATGGTTTCCGCAAGACCTCGAAAGGCCCGCGCAGCAGAGGCCCGCCGGGGTCCTCAAGGACTCGAAGAGAAGAAGGGGCGCCCGTCGTGTTCACGAGCGTACTGATGATCGAGAAGGCCCTCACATCCGCCGACGTGGAGTTCGTCACCACCCTGCACGGTGACGAGTCGGTCTCCTTCCACGTCCTGCTGCAGCCCCGCGGCGACCAGGCGGACCGCCTGCTGCGCGCCATCGACGACATCGCCCTGGGCGAACTGGACGAGGCGGCGCACGAACGGGACACCCCCGAGGGCAGGAGCGCCGCGGCCCTGGGGCGGCAGGCGCTGGACGTCTCCCTGGCCGCTCTGCACGCCTCGGGCAGCGAGGCCGAGGGCAGGCTCATCGAGGACCATCCGCTGGACGCGCTCAAGGCGCTCGTCGGGGAGGTCGGCGCGGACGAGGTGATCGTGCTGACCGACCCCCACTACGTGGAGGAGTTCTTCCACCGCGACTGGGCGTCGAGAGCCCGGCACAAGGTGGGTGTGCCGGTGCTGAAGCTGTTCTCGCACAGCAAGGCGCAGTGACCGGTCGGTGTGCGTCGACCCGGACGGCACGCAATAGGCTGGGCCGCTGAACGCACGCCGTACCAGCACTCAGGAGACACGCATGGCACCCGGCCTCCCCACCGCCATGGACCGACCGCACTTCATCGGCATCGGCGGCGCCGGAATGTCGGGCATCGCGAAGATCCTCGCCCAGCGTGGCGCCGTGGTGGCGGGCAGTGACGCCAAGGACTCGCCCACCGCCGAAGCCCTGCGCGCGCTGGGCGTGACGGTGCACATCGGTCACGCGGCCGAGCACCTCGCCGAGGACGCCGGCTGCGTCGTCGTCTCCTCCGCCATCCGGGCCGACAACCCGGAGCTGGTGCGGGCGGCGGAGCTGGACATCCCCGTGGTGCACCGCTCGGACGCCCTGGCACGCCTGATGGACGGCCTGCGCCCGATCGCGGTCGCCGGCACCCACGGCAAGACGACGACGACGTCGATGCTGGCGGTGTCCCTGACCGAGCTGGGCCTTTCGCCGTCCTATGCGATCGGCGGCGACCTGGACGCCCCCGGCTCCAACGCGCTGCACGGCGAGGGCGAGATCTTCGTCGCCGAGGCCGACGAGAGCGACCGCAGCTTCCACAAGTACGCGCCCGAGGTCGCGATCGTCCTGAACGTCGAACTCGACCACCACGCGAACTACGCGTCCATGGAGGAGATCTACGAGTCGTTCCAGACCTTCGCGGGCCGGATCGTACCCGGCGGGACGCTGGTGGTGGCGGCGGACCACGAGGGCGCACGCGAGCTGACGCGGCGGCTGGCGGGATCGGTGCGGACGGTGACGTACGGGGAGTCGCAGGACGCCGACGTCCGCATCCTCTCCGTGGTCCCGCAGGGCCTGAAGAGCGAGGTGACGGTGGACCTCGGCGGCTCCGAGCTGACCTTCACGGTCTCCGTCCCCGGCCGCCACTACGCGCACAACGCCGTGGCGGCGCTGGCCGCGGGCGTGGCACTGGGTGTCCCGGCGGCCGAGCTGGCGTCGGCCCTCGGGGCCTACACGGGCGTGAAGCGCCGTCTCCAGCTCAAGGGCGAGGAGTCCGGTGTCCAGGTGATCGACTCGTACGCGCACCACCCGACGGAGATGACGGCGGACCTGGAGGCCATGCGGGCGGCGGCCGGCGACGCCCGCATCCTGGTGGTCTTCCAGCCCCACCTGTTCTCCCGCACCCAGGAGCTGGGCAAGGAGATGGGCGAGGCGCTCGCCCTGGCGGACGCCTCGGTGGTCCTGGACATCTACCCGGCCCGTGAGGACCCGATCCCCGGCGTGACGAGCGAGTTGATCATCGACGCGGCGCGGACGGCGGGCGCGGACGTGCAGGCCGTCCACGACACGGCGCAGGCCCCCGCCGTCGTGGCGGGAATGGCGAAGCAGGGCGATCTCGTTCTCACCATGGGAGCGGGCGACGTCACCGACCTCGGCCCGCGGATCCTGGAACGTCTCGCACAGAAGTGACACAGAAGTAAGGGGTTGGCCTATATGTCGTACGACGTCGACAAGCCGGACGAGCAGTGGCGGGCGGAGCTGACCCCGGCGGAGTACGCGGTACTGCGCCAGGCCGGCACGGAACCCGCTTTCGTGGGTGAGTACACCGACACCAAGACCAAGGGCGTCTACTCCTGTCGGGCCTGCGGCGCGGAACTGTTCACCTCGGACACGAAGTTCGAGTCCCACTGCGGATGGCCGTCCTTCTACGACCCGAAGGACACCGAGGCGGTGGAACTGCTGGAGGACCGCTCGCACGGAATGGTGCGCACCGAGGTGCGCTGCGCCCGCTGCGGATCGCATCTGGGGCACGTCTTCGAGGGCGAGGGCTATGCCACGCCGACCGATCAGCGGTACTGCATCAACAGCATCTCGATGCGGCTGACGCCCGACGAGGGCTGAGCACGCCCGAAGGCCCCCTCGGCTCCCCGGAGTCGAGGGGGCCTTCGCATGGACAGGGCACGCGGCGCGGGGCCGCCGCGGTGGACGGCCGGTCCACCGGCCACGTCACAATGCGGCGGCAACAACCGCTGCAAGGGGTAGCCGACTTGACCACCGGCGGTCACCCGCGATTTGCTCCGGCCCAGCCTTCCCCCTGCTCGGCTGCACAGCGAGGTGCCGCACCCCCATGAAGACTCCTCCCACACCGCACCCCCCTCGTGGGTCCGCGTGGGCGACGGCCGTTGCCTGCGCCGTCGCCGTCTGCCTGCTCATGGCCGGTTGCACCGGCTCCGGCGGCTCCCCGTCCGGCTCGGACCCGAAGGTGCCCGGTGCCACGGGGCTCAGGCTCACCCTGGTCACCCACGGAGCCGAGGGGGACGCGTTCTGGGAGCTGGTGAAGAAGGGCGCCCAGGCGGCAGCGGCGAAGGACGGCGCCGACCTGACGTACGCGAACGACCCCGATGCGGCGGGTCAGGCGGAACTGGTGCGGGACGCGGTCCGGGACCGGGCCGACGGCATCGCGCTGACGCTCGCCAAACCGGACGCGATGAAGGGCCCGATCGGCGAGGCCAGGGCCGCCGGGATTCCGGTCGTCGGCCTCAACTCCGGTATCGACGCCTGGCGTTCCGACGGCGTCCTTGAGTACTTCGGCCAGGACGAGAGCCTCGCGGGCCGGGCCGTGGGTGACAAGCTGGACGGTCTCGGTGCCCACCACGCCCTGTGCGTCATCCATGAGCGGGGCAACGTGGCCCTGGAGGCGCGCTGTGCCGGGGTGAAGAAGGCGTTCGGCGGTGACACCGACATGCTCTATGTGGACGGCACCGACACGAACGCCCTGACCGAGTCGGTCTCGGCCCGGTTGCGGCAGGACCCGAGCATCGACGAAGTGGTCACGCTGGGCGCGCAGTTCGCCCTCGCCGCCGTCCGGTCCGTGCGGCAGGCGGACAGCAGGGCCCGTGTCGCCACCTTCGACCTCAACAAGGACCTGGTCAAGGCCGTGCAGGACGGCGCCGTGCAGTTCGCGGTCGACCAACAGCCCTATCTGCAGGGCTATCTGGCCATCGACGCGCTCTGGCTCTACAGGTCCAACGGCAACGTCAGCGGAGGCGGCGTCGCGCCGGTGCTCACCGGGCCGGCGTTCGTGACCAAGGCGAACGTCGCATCGGTGGCGAGGCTCGCGGCCGGCGGCACGCGCTGAGCGGACCCGCCGCGGGGTTGATCTCACGTCGATTCCGCGGCTCTCGGTGCGTTGGGTCAGATGTGCGGATAGCATCCTGCGCACCCCCCTGTGCCACATCGGACACGCAGTCACCCCGCGTTCGTCCCCCACCCCCCGTTCCCCGGTTCGCTCTAGGACGACGATGTCTCGACGGACTCCGACAGCTCTCCGGCGCCGTCTCACCTCCATACGCCTCTCCCTGATCCTGCTGGCTCTGGTGCCCGGCGTCACGCTCGCCGTCATCTGGGCCGTGACGACGACTCAGATGCTGTCGGAGGGGCTGACGTTGCGCTCGCAGACGGAGCTGAGCAGGTCGACCGGTGCCATGGGCACCGAGGCGGCCCTCGCGCTGCAGCAGGAACGCAGCCTGTCGGCGGCGTGGCTGGCCGCGCCGCACGGCTCCCGGGCCGCCCTCGACGCGCAGCGGGCGAAGACGGACTCGGCGGTGGCGCAGCTGGTGGACCAGGCCGATGTGATCAAGAGGGCGCCCGCCCGCATCAGAGACCGCATGTACTCGGTCGTCGCGTCGGTGGGCAGCCTGGAGTACTACCGGGACCAGGTGGACCACCCGACCGACATCACCGCCGGACAGGCGGTGGACCAGTACACCGCGATCATCGACGACCAGGTGCACGCCTTCCAGGAGCTCTCCCAGGTCGACGACGGCGACCTCACCTCGCAGGCCGGACCGCTCGTCGCGCTGGAGCACGCCGCCGAGCTGGTCTCCCAGGAGGACGCACAGCTCACCCTGGCCTGGCCGTCCGGGCACCTGGACGACGCGACCTGGAACCGGTTCGCGCAACTGGTCCACGCCCGCCGCTGGCTGGTCGAGGACCAGATCGTGCCCTCGCTCGAGGGCAGCACGAAGACCCAGACCGAAAGGATCCTGCAGTCGGCGCAGTGGCACGCCCTGCAGACCGTCGAGGACCAGGTGCTCGCGGCACGCGTGACGACCGACGGCTCGCACGGGATGGCGTTGCCGGACGCACGGAAGCGGTGGAGCACGGCGATGGCCAGGCTCTCCGACCAGTACGCGACGCTGATCCGGCAGCAGACGGCGCTCCTGCTCGACCGCAGTGCGGAGAGGTCCGACGGGCTGCTGATCAAGGCGGGGTTCCTCAGCGCCGCCGGCCTGGCCGCACTGCTGCTGTGCGTCGGCATGTCCTGGCGGATCACCCGGTCCCTGTTCCGGCGGCTCGGGGGCCTGAGGGCCGCCACGCTCGGCCTGGCCCAGGACCGGCTGCCCGACGTGGTCGCCCGGCTGGACCGGGGGGAGAAGGTCGATGTGGAGTCCGCGACCCCGCCGCTGGACTACGGCGACGACGAACTCGGCCAGGTCGCCCAGGCGTTCAACACCGCGCAGCGCACGGCCGTGCACACAGCGGTCGAACTCGCCGACACCCGCCGCGGTTTCCAGAAGGTCATCCTCGGTATCGCCCGGCAGAGCCAGAACCTGGTCAACCTCCAGCTCAGCAAGCTCGACGCGCTGGAGCGCCGCCACCAGGACCCGGACGTCCTCCAAGGGCTGTACGAACTCGACTCCACCGCCAGCCAGTTGCGCCGCTACGAGGAGAACCTCGTCATCATCAGCGGTGAGCGGCCCCGGCGCCACTGGAGCGAACCGGTCTCGCTGGTCGACATCCTGCGCAGTGCTGTCGGCGAGGTCGCCGAGTACCAGCGGGTCGAGGTGCACACCGACGAGGACGTGTACCTCTCCCCGCCCGCGGTGGCCGACGTGATCCATCTGCTGGCCGAGCTGATCGACAACGCGACCGTGTACTCGCCCGCGCCCAGCCCCGTCGGGGTGCGGGCGGCAGTGGTGGCCAAAGGGCTCGCCATCGAGATCGAGGACCGCGGCCTCGGCATGTCGGAGGACGACTACGCCCAGCTCAACGCGCAACTGGCGGCGCCCCCGCAGTTCGACGTGGTGGCGCTCGCCGACGATCTGCGGCTCGGCATGTTCGTGGTCGCCCGGCTCGCCACCCGGCACGGCATCGGGGTGACGCTGCGTCCCTCGCCGTACGGGGGGACCACGGCGATAGTCCTCGTCCCGGACGACATCGTGGTGCGTCGGAGCCCGTTTCCCCGGAAGATGCCGCCCGCGGAGGCCGGGCGGGGGCCGGGGCCCCTCGGCGCCGGGCCCTCCGCCGCGCCCTCGACCGAGGCCGCGGCCCCGGGAGAGACCGCGCCGCTGCCGCGCCGGGTGCCGCAGACGAGTCTGGCCGCCGAGCTGCGGGAGGACGCCGGGCCCGCCGAGGAGGACGCCGGCCGGGACGAGTTCACCGCCGACCGCGCCGCCTCCTCCCTCGCCGGTTTCCAGCGTGGCACGAGCCTGGCGCGCGACGACGCCCCGTGGGAGCCGGACGACCGGAAGGAGCCGGACCAGGAGGAGGCCGTCGCCCGGTTCGGTCCCGGTGGACACGCCCGTGCCGCAGGCCCACCCGTCTCTTCGACCCCGCCCGCCGACCGCTCGTGAAGGACACCGACATGACACGCCCCATCCCCGCCACGCACACACAGCTCGACCAGTTGCTGACCGGACTCGTGGACCGGGTCGCCGACGTCAACCACGCCGTGGTGCTCTCCGAGGACGGACTGGTCGTCAGCAAGTCCACGGGCTTCCCGCGCGACGACGCCGAACGGCTGGCGGCGACCGCGTCCGGTCTGATGAGCCTCAGCAAGGGGGTCAGCCTGGACTTCGGGGGCGGCCCGGTGCGGCAGGCGCTCATCGAGCTGGCCCGCAGCTATCTCATCCTCACCTCGGCCGGGCCCGGCGCCCATCTCGTCGTCCTCACCGGGCCGGGCGCCGACGTCGGTGTGGTGGCGTACCAGATGAACATGCTGGTGAAAAAGATCGGCGAGCACTTGAGCGCGGCACCACGCGGGGACGGCGCCGGCTCCGGCAGCGGCGAGAGGTGAACGGAGGCGATGCGGCGGGCCGGCTCGTGCGGCCGTTCACGCTGACCGGCGGACGGACCCGGCCCACCCGCGCCGACTTCACCCTCATCTCGACCGTGACGGCGGTGGACCCGCCGCCCGAGTGGGGCACCCGGCCGCAGCCCGAGCACACGCGGATCCTGAAGCGGTGCGCCGAGCCGATCGCGGTGGCGGAGCTCGCCGCCCTTCTCGACCTCCCGGTGAGCGTGGTCGTGATCCTGCTCTGCGATCTGCTGGAGGCGGGGCGGATCACCGTCCGCCCGCCGCATCCCGTCTCCCGCACCCCGGACCTGGAGATGCTGCAGAAAGTGAGGGACGGCCTTGGCCGACTCTGACACCGCTGTCCGGCCGCCGTCCGCGCCCGACACGGTCAAGATCCTGATCGCCGGGGGATTCGGCGTCGGCAAGACCACCATGGTCGGGTCGGTCAGCGAGATCACCCCGCTGTCCACCGAGGAGGCGCTCACCGTCGCCGGACTGGACGTCGACGAGCTCGCAGGCGTCGAGGAGAAGAGGGCCACCACCGTGGCCCTCGACTTCGGCCGGATCACGATCGGCCGGGAGCTCGTGCTGTACCTCTTCGGCACGCCCGGTCAGCAGCGGTTCTGGTTCATGTGGAACGACCTGGCCATCGGTGCGCTGGGCGCCGTGGTCCTCATCGACGTCCGCCGCCCGGAGTCGAGTTTCGCCGCCATCGACTTCTTCGAGCGCCGGGGCATTCCCTTCGTCGTCGGTGTCAACGGCTTCCACGGGCGCCATCCCTACGCGCCCGAGACGATCCGGGACGCGCTGGCCCTGCCGGAGCACGCCCAGGTGCTGCTGTGCGACGCGCGGGAGCGGGGGTCGTGCAGGGACGTTCTGCTGGCCCTGATCGACCAGTTGATCGCCTCGGCCGACCGGTCGGGCCGACCCGGCCCCCGGACCGCCGATGACGGCCGGGGCCCCCGCTCCTCCGGGTGACCTGTGCGGGGCTTGCGCGGCGGACACGAGGGTCGTGATCCAGCCGTGGTGCAAGGAGGTTCGCGAACTTCCCGAAGGCCGGGACGTGGTGGAACCCCGCCCTGTTCGCCGGGCCGCCGACGGCAACGGCGGGGCGACACGGCGAACGCGCCCGGTGCGGTCCGGACGGCCCGGTCGGCCGCGTCCACGGGGCCCGGACCGGCGTGTCGCACGGTCCCGCACCACAGGTCCCACCGGCTTCGGGCACGTCACCCGCCACGGCGCCGCAATACTCGGCGTCTACACTCTCCCGGCAACGGCCCTCGCGACATCGGCCGGGACATCGTCGCTTTTCTGCCACACCCGAAGGGTATTCGGCGCTTTGATACGGATAGATTCAGTCACCAAGCGGTACCCGGACGGCACGGTGGCGGTCGACCGGTTGTCGTTGGACATACCGGACCGCTCGATCACCGTCCTCGTCGGCCCCTCGGGCTGCGGCAAGACGACGACCCTGCGCATGATCAACCGGATGATCGAGCCGAGCGAGGGCACGATCACCCTCGACGGAGTCGACATCAGCCGCCAGCCGGTGAACTCGCTGCGCAGGTCGATGGGTTACGTCATCCAGAACGCCGGCCTCTTCCAGCACCGCACCATCGTCGACAACATCGCGACCGTGCCCCGGCTGCTCGGCTGGAGCAAGGACAAGGCCCGGGCGCGGGCCCGGGAGCTGATGGAACGGGTCGGCCTGGACCCCTCCTTCGCCAAGCGCTACCCGTACCAGCTCTCCGGTGGCCAGCAGCAGCGCGTCGGCGTGGCGCGGGCGCTCGCCGCAGACCCGCCGGTGCTGCTCATGGACGAGCCGTTCTCCGCCGTCGACCCGATCGTGCGCAAGGGTCTTCAGGAAGAACTGCTGCGTATCCAGGAGGAGTTGGGCAAGACCATCGTCTTCGTCACCCACGACATCGACGAGGCGATCCGGCTCGGGACGATGGTCGCCGTCATGCGGACCGGGGGCAGGCTCGCCCAGTTCGCGCCGCCTGCCGAGCTGCTCTCGTCCCCGGCCGACTCGTTCGTGGAGGACTTCCTCGGCACGGACCGCGGCATCCGGCGGCTGTCCTTCTTCACCTCCGAGACCCTCGAGCTGAAGAAGACCCCGATCGTCGCCGTCGACTCCTCCGCCGAGCAGATCGCCTCCCGCGGGGGGACGGACGTCCCGTACCTGCTGGTCACCGACCTCGAGGGCAGGCCGCTCGGCTGGAGCGAGCCCGGGGATCTGGCCGCCGGGCGGATCGAGGCGGGCCGACTGCTGTCGTACGGGCGGCCGTTCGTGCACGGCAAGGACTCGCTGCGGGCCGCGCTCGACTGCGCGGTGCTCTCGCCCACCGGCTGGGCCGTGGCGGTGGACGGCGACGGCCGGGTCGTCGGGGTCGTGTCGCAGCAGACGAT
The DNA here is from genome assembly GCF_051553595.1 of Streptomyces sp. HUAS TT11. NCBI lineage: Bacteria > Bacillati > Actinomycetota > Actinomycetes > Kitasatosporales > Streptomycetaceae > Streptomyces > Streptomyces sp. HUAS TT11. The sequence continues at coordinate 2,497,589 of NZ_CP196184.1, read as the reverse complement.
CGGTGAGGCGATCCGCAACGCCCACGCGGCGCAGGAGCGGGACGAGAAGGTCGCCGGATGAGCGGGTTCTTCGACATCCCGAGCGACCTCCAGCACAGTTGGCTCGGCCTGGTGGGCCTGCATCTGCGGGAGGCCCTGCTGCCGGTCCTGGCCGGCCTGCTCGTCTCCCTGCCGATCGCCCAGCTGTGTGTGAGGTTCCGCTGGCTGTACCCGCCGGTGCTGGGTGTGACGACCGTGCTGTACGCCATTCCGTCGCTGGCCTTCTTCGTGGTCCTCATCGACTACACCGGCCAGACCGAGCTCACCGTGATGATCCCGCTGGCCGTGTACAGCCTGGTGGTGCTCGTCCCGGCGATCGTGGACGGCGTCCGATCGGTCCCGCAGGAGACGCTGGCCGCGGCGACGGCCATGGGCTTCGGGCCCGTGCGCCGCTACCTCCAGGTGCAGCTGCCGATCGCCGTCCCCGCGATCATCGCCGGGCTGCGTGTGGCCACCGTGTCCAGCATCAGCCTGGTCAGCGTCGGCATGCTGATCGGCAACCAGGGCGCGCTGGGGAACCTCCTCAACGACGCGAACATCTACCACCGGCCCGAACTCGCCTGGAACTCCGTGATCACCACGGCGGTCCTGGCGGTCCTGGCCGATGCCGCGCTGGTCCTCGTACGTCTGCTGCTGACCCCCTGGATGCCGAGCGGCACACGCAGCAGGAGGCGCAAGCCGGCGGCCGCCGGTCCCGACGCGACCGTGCCCGCCCTGGAGGACGCCCGGTGAACGTGCTCAACTTCGTCCACGCCTTCTTCAGCGACGGCGCCCACTGGCACGGATACGACGGCATACCCGTCCGTGTGTGGGAGCACATCCAGTTCACCCTGGAAGCGCTGGCCATCGCGGCCGCGATCGGCCTGCCGGTCGGCCTGGTCACCGGCCACTACGGACGCGGCGGCAACGTCCTGGCATTGATCGCCACCGCCGGGCGGGCGCTGCCCAGTTTCGGTCTGCTGGTGCTGCTGTTCATCCTGCTCGGGTTCGGCATGGTGCCGGTGATGATCCCGCTGGTCGTGCTCGCCATCCCGCCGATCCTGGTCACCACCTACGAGGCAGTCCGCTCCGTCGACCCGTCCCCGGTGGACGCCGCGCGGGGCATGGGCATGCAGGAGTCACGGATCCTCTTCCGGGTGGAGCTCCCGGTCGCGCTGCCGCTGATCCTCAGCGGGCTGCGCTCGGCCGCCATCCAGATCGTCTCGACCGCCACCATCGCCGCCTACGTCAGTCTCGGCGGCCTCGGCCGGTACATCATCGACGGTCTCTACCAGAGGAACTACGAGAAGGTGGTGGGCGGCGCCACCCTGGTCGCCGTGATGGCGCTCGTGACGCTCGCGCTGTTCTGGGCGGTCGCGCGGTTCACGGTCTCTCCCGGGGTGCGCCGAAGCGCCTGACGCACGACGCGGGGCCCGAGTCGGACCCGGGCCCCGCGTCGTGCGTGTGCGGCCGTCTCATCCCTCGCTGCGCGCCAGCGCCTGCTCCAGCACCACGAGCAGCGCGTCCCGCACCGAGCCGCGCTCCCGGGCGTCGAAGACGACGACCGGGACGTGTTCGGAGACGTCCAGCGCCCAGCGGACCTCGTTCACGTCGTACTCCACCTTGCCGTCGAAGGCGTTGAGGGCGACCGCGAACGGGATGTCCTTGTGCTCGAAGTAGTCCACGGCCGCGTAGCAGTCGTCGAGCCGCCGTGTGTCGACGATGACGAGCCCGCCGACCGCACCCTCCACGATGTCGTCCCACATGAAGCCGAAACGGTCCTGCCCGGGTGTTCCGAACAGGTACAGCTTCAGGGTGGGGTCGATGGTGATGCAGCCGAAGTCCATCGCGACCGTGGTCGTCGTCTTGCGCGGCGTGTGGGTGAGGTCGTCCACCCCGGCCGCGACCTCGGTGATGGCCGCCTCGGTGGTGAGCGGCTCGATCTCGGAGATCGAGCCGACGGCGGTGGTCTTGCCCACGCCGAAGCCGCCGGCGATCACCATCTTGACCGGCAGCGGCGGTCGTACGGCGGTGTGCGCCGCGCCCGGGGTCCCGCCGGCCGGGGCGGAGCCGTGGGCGCGGGGCCGAGCGGCCGGTTCAGTCGGTGTCACGGAGTACCCCCCGGGAGTCGGGGACGGCGCGGAGGCCATCGATAACCCTTCGCAGGACGGACGCGTCGCGCGTGATGTCGATGTGTGGCACGTGCACCGTCAACTGCCCGGCGGCGCGCAGGTCCTCGGCGAGTACCCGGACCACGTTCAGGTGCAGCCGCAGCCGGGCCGCGATCTCCGCGATGGACTGCGGCTGCCTGCATGCGGCGACGATGTCGTGCTGCTCGAACGAGAGCCGGTCGAGTGCCTCGAGCCCCTCGGCGGTCGCCACCACCTGGGTCTCGACGGGCACCGGCCGGCCGGACGCCGTGGGCGCCACCCGGCCGGCGGTGACGAGGAACGGCCGTACGGCGGCGACGGGTCCGAACGGCTCCACCGGGAGGCCGTCGCCGTCGGCACCGCGCGCAGTGCGGCCGTCCGCCATGGGTGCTACTTCCTTCCTCGACCGGTCGGTGGCCGGTCACCCCGCCGAGGCGGCGCCGACGCTGTTCTTCAGCTCCAGCACGAGCTGAGGGCTGAGGGCGGCGCCGGCCCGGTTGGCGAACAGGGTCATTTCGTAGGCGACGTTGCCCAGTTTGGCCTCCTTGTCGGTGACCACGCCGAGCACGGCACCGCTGCCGATGGCGGAGACGAGGACATGACCGCCCTCCAGATCGATGATGACCTTGTTGAGGCCGCCCAGCCCGTAGTTGCCCGACGCGCCGGCGGCAAGGCTGGTGATGCCGGAGACGATCGCGGCCAGCCGCTCCGAGTCGGCGTGCTCGCGCAGTTCGGAGACGGCGATGAGCAGTCCGTCGGAGGAGACGGCGATGGCGTCGACGACACCCGCTGTCTCGGTGGCGAAACGGTTGAGCAGCCAGGTGAAGTCGGCTGCGGCGGCCTGCAGGTCGGCCGGTGTGGTGCCGGTGGCCGGGGTGTCACCTGTCGACGTACTCACTGCTCCGCTCCTTTCGGGAGGTGGTTCTGGTCGAGCGTGTCGTGGGGGGCGGTTCGTGCGGTGCTGTCGCGGTGGGCGCGTTCCACCGCGGCCTCGAACTCCTCGAGCGCGGAGCGGACCTCTTCCGCGTCGGCGGGCCGGGGGGCCGGGGATCCTGTCTGCCGTCCGGCCTCGGCGGTGCGCAGGGTCGCACCCCTCACCCGGCGGCGCAGTGGCCTGACCCCGCCGGGAGCGTCCGCGCCGGGCGCCGTGTCGCCGGCGCGGACGCCGGCAGCCGACTCCTGCCGGCGAGGACGGGGGACGAACGGGACCTCCTCGGCCCGGTCGTGGAGATCTCCGGAGGCACTCTCCTCGACCCGGTCCGCCTCACGGCGCGGAACGCGCCGGGGCAGTGAGCCGGTCCTGGTCTCGGAGGCGTCGCGCCCGGGCGAGGTCGACTCACCCGCGGCGGGGGCGGGCACGGCGTGAGCTGCGGCCTCGGCGGCGGCGACCGCCGCCGGCACCGGCCCGGAGGGGGCGGCGGACTCCTGCCCGATCGTGCCCGGGATGTCCGCGGCGGCCGGGACCGGCTCCGGGACGAGCACCGGGCTCATCGTCAGCAGCAGCGACGAGGGCAGTTCGACCGTCGCCGTGACACCGCCGCCGGGTGTACGGGCGAGCACGACCGTGATCTCCCAGCGCCGGGCCAGCGTGCCGACCACGAACAGACCGAGCACCTTGGTCGGTACGACGTCCAGCCGCTCGCGGCGGATCAGCCGGGCGTTCTCCTCCGCCAGCCGCTCGGCGCTCATGCCGAGGCCGTGGTCGGCGACCTCGATCACGGCTCCCTCGCCGCCCACGCGCACCGTCACCTCGACGGGGCTGCCCGCGGGCGAGAACGAGACGGCGTTCTCTAGGAGTTCGGCGACCATCAGGGTCAGGTCGCCGATGATGTCGGGCGCGACCATGATCTCGGTCTCGGCGAGCAGCCGGACCCGCTGGAAACCCTCGATCTGGCCGAGAGCGGCCCGGACCACGTTGGTGAGCGCGGTGGGACCGGATTCCAGGACGGTCTCGCGGATGCCGGCGAGCAGCATCAGGCTGTCCGCGTTGCGCCGCAGGCGCACGGCGATGTGGTCGATGGAGTAGAGGCGTTCGAGGAGCGCCGGGTCGGTCTCGCCCCGCTCCACCGCGTCGATCAGCACCAGTTGGCGTGTGGTCAGGTTGCTCACCCGGCGACCGACGTTGCCGAACATCTCGGCGACGTTGCGGCGGCTGAGCACCTGACGCTCCAGCAGCGCGGCCGCCGTGGTCTGCACATGGTTGAAGGCCTCGGCGAGTTCGCCGATCTCGTCGCGCGCGGTGACGGATATCTCGCGCAGCCGCGGCGCGCCGTCGTCCTCGGCGTCGTCGGCCACCCGGGACAGCTCGCGCCCGGCGGCCTTGGCCACCTGCTGGGCGGCGCCGGTGAGGGCCAGCACCGGGCGGACCACCGAGCGGCGCACCAGCACGGAGAAGGCGATCCAGCAGACGAAGCTGATCAGTGCGAGGTTCAGCAGCAGCGCGGCCCGCCACTGGGCCGTCTCGGAGGCGGCGTCGGCCCGGTCGGCGATCTGGTCGATGAGCGACGTGGTGATCCGGAGCCGGTTCTCGGCCTGCTTCGGGTAGGCGGGGTAGCCGTTCAGGGCGTCCGTGAACGTACGGCGGATGTCGGCCGGGGTGTTCATCTGCAGCCCGCTGGGATCGACCTGGAGCGCGGCGTACGCCTGGGCGATCTCCCACTGCGCGGTGTTGTGCTCGATCCCGGCGAGCTCGTCGGCCTGCTCGGCGGAGGCGAACCGGCCGAAGCGGTCGGCCTGGTACGTGAACAGCTCGTGCGAGCCGACCGCGCCCGTGAACTCGATGAGCGCGTTGGTGTCACCGGTCGTCGCGGAGAAGACACCGGTCTCGAACGCGCCGTGCGCGGCGTCGGCGCGCAGCAGCGAGTCGAGCAGATTGCCCGTGAAGGTCGCGGCCAGATCCGCGTTGCGCTCGAGCCCCAGGCCGTCGATCAGGCCCTTGGAGGCATTGGTGTAGGCGGGGTCGATGTTGTCGGCGGGCAGGTACCCCTGCTCGATGGTGTCGCGCAGACCGGCGAGGCCCTCGACCTCCATCAGCGCCTGCTCCTCCGTGTCCGGCAGCCGGTCGCCGAAGGCGGAGCGCACCTCGGCGACCTGGTCGTCGACCGCGTCCTGCGCCGCACGGTAGGCGGACAGCGAGGGCCTGGTGCCGTCCTCGGACGCCTCGTACCGTACGGACAGCAGAATGGCCTGCTGGTGTTCGGCCTGCACCCGGCCGACGAGGCGGGCCACCTGGGTGCTGTCGCGGACGAGCCGGGCCGCGGACTCCGCTCTGTCCGACTGGCGCACGAGGTCGGTGATGAGGTACGCGAGGAGCACGGCGACCACGGCGAGCGGTACCCCGACGAGGACGTTGAGCTTGCGACGGAACGGCCACCGCTCGGCGAAGCCGCGCATGCCACCCCGCGGCGGTGACGGCGCCGGCCGGACCGACGCGTCCACCTCGTTCGTGGACACCAAGCCTCCTTCGAAGGCGTCTTCGGGCGCGCGAGGATCTCGCGGAACCACAATCGAACGACCGGGGTCACAAGCGGAACCGGCCGAGGCCGGGGCAGAACGGTACAAGGCGGTCCGGAACGCCGTTGTCGGCCCGCACTGCTGCTTGTTGTCAACTTCCGGGAGACTACCGTCTCTTCGGGCCCCGAATCCGATCGTCCCAAGTCAAGAATCCATTACATCGAGCACGCCGTTCCGCCTCCGAGGATCCGCCCTCTCTTCACAACCGGGCGTTCGCAACGAATTGCGCATCGAGGCCAATCGGTGACCAGAATTCTCTTGACTGGGCTTGAAGTGGCTGGATTGGATCAGTGGAGTGTGGTGGCGAACCCCCGCACAGCTCCGCCACGCCCGCCCCCATCCCCGAGTCCGGAACGGGAATCGTGACTTCTACCGCGAACACCAGCACGTCCAGCAGGAGACTCCCCGGCGCGGCCGCCGTCGCGCTCGCCGCCACGGCGGCACTGCTCGCGGGGTGTTCCTCGTCCTCCGACAGCAAGTCCGACAACCCGCTCTCCGGAGACAAGGCCGGCAACGGCACCGTGGTGGTCGGCTCCAACAACTTCGCCGAGAGCATCCTGATCGCCGACATCTACGGCGAGGCCCTCAAGGCCAAGGGCGTCAAGGTCACGTACAAGCCCAACATCGGCAGCCGCGAGACCACCTACGGCCTGCTGAAGAACGGCTCCATCACGGTCCTTCCGGAGTACAACGGCGCGCTGCTGGCCTACCTCGACAAGGACGCCGCCCCGAAGACGGCCGCCGCCACGACGGCCGCCATCGAGGCCAAGCTCGACGCGAAGCTGACGCTCCTCGACCCGGCGCCCGCGCAGGACAAGGACTCGGTCACCGTCAACGCGGCCACGGCGAAGAAGTACAACCTCACCGACAAGTCCACCATCGCGGACCTCAAGCCCATCGCCAAGGACCTGGTGATCGGGGGCTCCCCGGAGTTCCAGACCCGGCAGCAGGGCCTGGAGGGACTTGAGAAGGTCTACGGTCTGCAGTTCAAGTCCTTCAAGGCGCTCGACGCGGGCGGTCCGCTCACCCAGGCGGCGCTGAAGAAGAACACCGTGCAGGCCGCGGACGTCTTCACCACGGACCCGACCATCTCCAAGGAGAAGTTCGTCGTCCTCCAGGACCCGGAGAACCTCTTCGGGTTCGAGAACGTGCAGCCGCTCGTCTACAAGTCGGGGCTCTCCCAGAAGGGTGTCGACGCGCTCAACGCCGTCTCCGCCAAGCTGGACACCGCGGCCCTGCTGGACCTGGACACCCAGGTGCAGCTCGAGAACAAGGACCCGCTCGACGTCGCCAAGGCCTGGCTGACGTCGGTCGGCCTCGGCTGACGTCCGAGCCGTACACCCGCGAACGGCCGCGCTCCTTCAAGGAGCGCGGCCGTTCGCGGGTGTACCGGGCATCGTGCGGCTTTGCCGGGTGGTGCGCCCGGCCGGGAGAGGAGCCGACCCGGTGCACGGCACCCCTCACGGCGAGAACCCGGGAGTCACGGTTTGCGGGCGATGGCCCCGTACATGGCGATGTCCTCGTCCCGGATCCCCTGCTCCCCGGTGCCGTCCGGACGCCACTTGTGCACCTGGACCACTCCGGGCTCGACCAGGTCCAGCCCGTCGAAGAACTCGTGCGCCTCGTCGATCGTCCGCAACCGCATCGGCATGTTGCGCGCCGCGTACTCGCGCGCCACGCGCCCCACTTCCTCGGGCGCGAACTCGGCCGTCCCGATGGACATGGCCAGATAGCTTCCGGACGGCAGCGGCTCGAGCAGGCGGCGCACGATGCCGACCGCGTCGTCCGCGTCCAGCATGAAGTGGACGATGGCGATGACCGTGAGGGCGACGGGCCGGTCGAGATCGAGCGTCTCGCGGAACTCCTGGGCACCGAGGATGGCCTCCGGATCACGGAAGTCCGCCTCGATGTACGACGTCTTCCCCTCGGACGTGCTGGCCAGCAGACCCTGGGAGAGGGTGAGCACGATCGGGTCGTTGTCGACGTACACCACCCGTGACTCGGGGGCGACCGACTGGGCGATCTCATGGAGGTTGGGGGAGGTGGGTATGCCGGTGCCGATGTCCAGGAACTGGCGTATCCCCGCCTCCTCGGCGAGCCAGCGCGCCGCGCGGTTCATCCAGCCGCGGTTGGCGCGCATATGGATCGGGAGGGCCGGCCACTCCCGGGACATGGCGTCGCCCGCCTCCTTGTCGGCCGGGTAGTAGTCCTTTCCGCCCAGGATGTAGTCGTAGATGCGAGCGGAGTGCGCGCTCTCGGTGTCGATACGGTCGGCCGGCCATCCGTTGTCGGGCAAAGCCGTCTCCTCTTCCAGAGGTGTCGTCGGTGGGGGTGGGTGGGGAAACGAGCGGTCGATCGGGGAAAGCACAGGGATATCGCAGGGACAAAAAGCGCTGCGTCACAGAAGGAAGTCGGCCTCGCCCGCCTTCACACTCGCGAGGAATCCGGCGATCTCCCTCGCCGTCAGGACCAGCGCCGGACCGTCGGGGTCGGTGGACTGCCGAAGCGCCACGCTGCCGTCGGGCAGTTTCTTCGCCTCCACACAGGCGCCGCCCGCGTCGTCGCTCCAGGGCTTGGACCAGCCGCGCAGGCCCAGGGAGTGGGACGGCACGCAGCTGTGTACGGGGTGGGGCACTCTCACAACTCCTTGCGAATCGCGCCGAGGACGGCCTCGGTCTTCCTTGCGGGCGCGGACTGCGCGCCCAACCGGTCCAGTGCCTCGCGGTAGACCACGACGTCCTCCGTCTTGTCGAGGTAGACGGCACCGACGAGGCCGCTCAGATACACGATGTCCGGCAGCTCGGGTGCCCTGAACCGGAAGAGATGGAACGCACCGGCGCGCATCGCCGGGTGCGGGCCGTTGCCGAACGGCATGACCTGCAAGGTGACATGGGGGAGGCCGTTCATCGCGATCAGATGGTCGATCTGGGCGCGCATCACCCGGGGGCCGCCCACCGGCCAGCGCAGCACCGTCTCGTCCATGACGATCCACACGTGTGGCGGCGAGGGCCGCGACAGCAGTTCCTGTCTCCGCATGCGCAGCGCCACCCGCCGATCGGTGGCCTCGCCGGGGGAGTGCGGATTGCCGGCACTCAGCAACGCGCGTGCGTAGTCCTCGGTCTGCAGCAGCCCGGGCACGAACTCGGCCTCGTACGCGCGGATCTGCAGTGCCGCCTGCTCCAGACTCAGGTACGCCGCGAACCAGTCCGGCAGGACGTCACGGTAGGTGTGCCACCAGCCGCGCTTGTTGGCCTCGCGGACCGACTTCAGGAAGGTGTCGATCTCCTGCTGGTCCGTGACGCCGTACGTCTGCAGCAGCTTCTCGGCGTCCGCGAGCCGCAGCCGGGCCACCTTGGCCGCCTCCATGCGGCGAATCGTGGAATGGCTGACGCCGATCGCCTCACCGGCCTGCTCGTACGTCAGCCCGGCGCGCGAACGCAGCTCCTCCAACTGGCGGCCGAGGATCATGCGCAGCACGGAAGGGGCACCGCCCCAGTCGGTCTCAGCGGTCACGCCTACCCCCTCACCCGGGATGCACGGTCGCAGTCTGTCACGATCTTCCGCCGACCGGAGCAGCATGCACCTCTCGAATTGCAATTTTCAACTTGCAGGTTGCGAGGCGTTGTTGGCAGGTGCGACAGTGGTCATACCGTCGGTAGCCGATGAACGAAGGTGCTGAGCAGCTCAGTTGGGGGAGACGGGGCTGCGACTCGGTGGACCCCGAGCGTGGTGCACGGAGCGCGCACCACGGCGTCCGGCGGTGGGCACCGGCCAGGGTGCCCCGGCAGACGAAAGGCGAACGGCGATGGTTCCGCCCTCCCTCCCCCAGCCTCTGGGCCGCCTCCCCGGAGATGCCTCACACCACAGATCCGATGTCTTCGGCTTTCCCGCCGTTCCTGCCGCGGTGGGTCTGGTCCGTAGGAACGTGCGTGAACTGCTCGTGCGCTGGGGCGTGGGCGAGGCGACCGTTGACAACGCTGTCATCGTCGTCTCCGAACTCGTCACCAATGCGGTCATGCACACCGCGAGCGAACGGATCGTCTGCCGGGTGCGCACGCACGGCGGACGGCTGCACATCGAGGTCCAGGACGAGAACCACGACGAGACCCGGCCGGCCCGGTGCCGCCCCGGCCCGGACGACCAGAGCGGCCGCGGGCTGGTCCTGGTCGACGGACTGAGCAGCGACTGGGGCGTACGGGACGCGCCGGACGGCTCAGGTCGCGTCGTCTGGGCCGCACTGACTCCGGAACCCGACCGAGCCACCGTGACCGGCTCGCCCAGCACCGCGTACCCCAGGCCCGCCCCCCACCCGGCCGAAGGATCCCCACAGCATGGAACGACTGCGCGCCTCTGAACCGCTCCCGCACCCGTCCGCCTCCGTCCTGCCCCGACCCGCCCTGCGCCTGGCCCTCCCGCACGAGCTGACCGCCGCCCTCGGGTACGACGCCGTGGGCCTCCCTCGGGAGCACGGCGAACGGGTCATGGCGTCGCTGCCCCGCGTCGGCTGTGTCTTCGCCGACGACCTGCGCTGGTGGTGGATCGTCCCGGCGGGCTCCGACATCGGCGTCACCTGGCCGGCGACGACGAGCTACGCGATCGGCGCGTATCTGGGGACGGCGGTCCCGGAGGCGGGCTCGTGCCTCGCCGACCCCTCCTGGAGCGGCCCCCGCCCGGACCGTCCGGCGCTGATCCACCGCCCGGCCGGTGACTCTCCGTACACGCCGCCCATCCCGTTGTACTTCCTCGCCTGCCGCCTGGCGGGCAGCGCCCCGCACTGGTCACCGGGCGCCGGCGCCTGAGCCGGTTCCGGGGCTCGGGCGCCCGTGCCGGTCCTTCTCCGGATGACGCCCGGCGTCCCGTGGCGCATCCTTGCTAGGGCGCGATCGGGGTACCCGGAGGCCCTGAGCGGACGAGGGGGAGGTGCCCGGCATCTCCCCCCGGGAACCGGGCGGTGTGGTCATGGTCAAGAACGAGGCACGCGGCGAGGGGGGAGTGTCCAGCGACTCGGTTTTCGGGGCACCGTGCTGGGTGAGCCTGAGCACCCGCGATCTCGAGACCGCGGAGAACTTCTACCGGGCGGTGTTCGGCTGGCAGTGGCGGCCCAACAGCCTGGGGGACCGGTTCCGGGTGGCGCTGGCCGACGGGGTGCCCGTCGCCGGGATCGCCGCCGTCGCCTCGATGTGGCAGATGGCCGTCGCCTGGACCCCGTACTTCTCGGTGTCCAGCGCCGACGTGGCCGCCGCCAGATGCCGGGAGCGGGGCGGTACGACGGCCGTCGGCCCGCTTGCGCTCCCGCCCGGCCGGGCGGCCCTGCTCGCGGACCGGGACGGGGCGACCTTCGGTGTGTGGGAGGGCCCGCTCGTGACGGGATTCGAGGAGTGGCGCAGGGCGGCCCCGACCTTCATACGGCTGCACACACGCAACGCCTTCGACTCCGCGATCTTCTACGGCGAGGTCCTCGAGTGGGCCTCCGCGCGCACGGGCTGCTGCGAGGTGCACTACGACGGTGACGAGGTCGTCCTGAGCAGCGACGGGGTGGTGGTGGCGCGCATCCACTCCGGGGCGCTCGAGTCGGCACCCGACCCCACCATCCGCCCGCACTGGCAGGTCCACTTCGTGGTCCCCGACGTCGACGCGTGCGTCCGGGCCGCCCGGGCCGAGGGCGGTGCCGTCCTGCAGCGGGAGCCGGACGCCGAGGAGGCGCTGCTGGCCGACCCGGACGGCGCGCGCTTCACCGTCTCCGCCAAGCGGGAACCCTGAGCCGAAGACCGGCGTCGCCGGCCCGGCGGGGCTCGTTGCGTGCCGCGCAGATGCGGTGGGTTTGTCGCGTGCAGCCAGGGTGAGGTGCGGGTCTGTTGCGGCGGGTGCGGTGAGGGCAGGGGTCCGTTGGGTTCCGTGCGGGCGCGGCGTGGGTTCGTGGTGTCCCGCACGATGCGCCACGGGCCTGTCGCGTTCCGCCGGGTCCGGGCGTGGGTCCCTTGTGTGCTGCGCAGGGGAGCGGCTCGGGTCCGTCGCGTGCCGCGGGTTCCGCCTGACCACGGCGCGGGTCTCCTGTGTGCTGCGCAGGGACCCGGCACGGGTCCGTGGTTGCATGCGCAGGAACGGTCGTGGGCCTCGGCGGGCGGGTCCGGCAGGAGCCCCCCTGCCGTGTGGCCCGGAGGGGGTGTGGGGGGTGGGGCGGCCGGAGCCCGCCCGCCGAGGGGCGCGGGGGTGTCAGGACGTGGCCGAGTCCATGGTGGGGGAGCGCGGGCGACGGCGGCGCAGGACACCACGGCGCGGCTCCTGGTCCGGCAGCCAACCGAAGGTCAGACAGCTCCCGGCGGCCCCCAGCAGCAGGCCGACCAGGAAACCGCCCAGGTTGGACGTGAGCCAGGTCCCCAGGGAGAGCAGGATGCCGAGTACGGAGTAGAACATCCGCTGGGCCGGGCTGAGGAGGATCAGCAGCCCGCACATCAGCATCACGGCGGGCAGCAGATATCCCGCCAGACCCTGCATGCCGATGTGCATGACCACCTTGAGCGACGCCTTCTCGGTCAAAAGGATCTCCGCCCCGCCCAGCGCCAGCAGCAGCCCGCCCCAGAAGGGGCGGTCGGACCGCCATCGCCGGAACGCGGTCCTCGTGCGGCCGGCCATCAGCAACCCGTGTCGCTGAAGCCGAGCTTGAGCCCGGGCAGCTTGAAGACGCCTGCTGTGGTGGCGTAGTTGGTCTGCCGCAGTCGGGCGATGTGCACGGTGTCCGCCTGCTGGCTGAAGACGCCCTTGTTGCCCTGCACCCCGGCCTTGGTCAGCGTACTGGCGTCGTTGCCGATCTCGATGCCGTTGAATTCGGCGTCACCGGACAGGTCCGTGGAGTCGGTGGTCAGATCACTGGCGATGACCTTGTCCTTGCCGCCACCCGCGGTGATCTTCAGGTTGGTGCCGCCGAGGTCGACGCTCTGGCACAGCTTGACGAGGGTCGCGTCCTTGATCGCGGACGTGACGACCAGCACCTGCCCGCCGGTGTCACCGGCGTTCGGGCTGCCGTCCGCCATGGTGTCGAGATTGCCGAACTGCTCGAATCCGGTGCCGCTCAGGTCGTCGGCGGTGACCGTGAAGGGCATGCCGGAGATGGCGAACTGCACACCCAGCGCACCCTGGGCGGTCATGATCGCGAGGACGGCGGCGATCGCGGTGGCCGGCACCGCCATCACGGCGGCGCGGCGCAGGCGGACCCGTCCGCGTCGGGCGGGCGACCCGTCGGTGGTGGAACCGCTCCTCGGGGGTTCAGGGGTGGGACCGGGGGACGCCGTGGCGTCCGAGGACGAGGCCATGTCTGCTCCTGGGCACAGTCAATGTGATGAGGGCTTCGCTGACACGTTGTCCTGGCGCGGACAGCGGCTGCCGCGCCCGCCCCTCACGCCTCCCGGCAAGGGCAAGGGCCTGCTCCACGCGGCAGTTACCGACGAGGAAGTTACCGGTGGTTACATTCAAGGGTCAAGAGAGTTGTGGGAAAAGGGTGTCGGTTGTGCGGCGCGTGTGCTCCAGGGTTCCGGCCGGTCCCGCCCGACGGTGCCCGCCGACCTGCGACGCCTCACCCGGCGAGCATCAACTTCCCCACGACGTCTTGACGTTGACGAACCATCAGGTCTACAACGTCCACTGTTTCCCCAACGGATCCGTGGCGCCGGATCCGTCGCACCGCGCACGTCACTCTCCCGGTCCCCGCCCTTCCGGGGCGTCGGTGACATCTCTGCAGGCGCGGTGTGATGCACGGATCCTTCACATCCGACCGCGATCCGGAACTCCCCGCAACACCGGCGAGTCCGTCCTGCACCCGTCCGCGGACCCGCCCGGTGGCCCGGATGCCGCTGCCGTCGTCACGCCCCCGGAAGGCGTCATGGCAGGCGTCGGCACCCCAGCACCCTCACCACCCCCCACTTCGGAGAAGAGGCACCCCCATGCGCACGCCCCGACCCCTGCTCGCCGTCACCGTCGCCGCCGCCGCTCTCGCCCTGGCCGCGGCGTCCCCCGCCTCGGCGGACGGCACCGTGCTCACCACCGGAGGAGCGGGCGGAGACGCCGTCGCCGTCGGTGACATCCTCAACGCGTCACTCGCGAGCGGCACCGCGGCCACGCTCTACTCAAGCGCCACGGGCACCAGCGGAGTCTCCTGCGCCTCGTCGACGTTCACCGCCGCCGTCACCGACAACCCGGCAGCACCCGGCACCGCCACCGAGTCGCTCACCGGGCACACCTTCGACAGCGGCAGCTGCACCAGCAACGTCACCGGCGTCCTGGGCGTCACCGGCATCACCGTCGACAACCTGCGCTACACCACCACGGTGGCCTCCGACGGCACGATCGACGTCGCTCCGGCGGCCGGCTCCACCATCCAGACCACCGTCAAGCTGCGCACCCTGCTGGGCAGCATCACCTGTGTCTACCAGGCCCAGGGCCTGACCGGCACGGCGAGCAACACCGACAACAGCATCACCTTCACCGGCCAGCGGTTCAGCAAGACCTCCGGCTCGTCGCTGTGCTTCGCCAACGGCTACTTCACGGCGAAGTACGCCCCCGTCACCGACAGCGGCCGGACGGACAGCCCGGCGGTCTTCGTCAACTGACACGGACCGCACCGCACGGCCGTCCCCGAACCCGGCGGCGCCGGCGACGGCCGTCTCAGCCGCGCCTGCGCCGCAGGGCCACGGCGGTGCCCCCGGCGACCACCAGGAACGCTCCGGCGCCGCCCGCCAGCAGCGACAGCGACGGGCCGCCGCCGGAACGGGGTGCGGTGGCCGCCGCGGGGGTGCCGGGCACCGAGGTCACCGGCTCGGCAGGCGTCGGGGAGGCACTCGGTGCGGGCCGGCTCGGCGACGGGGTGGGGGTGGGCGAGTGCGGCGCCTTCTTCCTCCCGGCCGTGCTCGATGCGGCGGAGGCACTCGGGGAGCCGGCCCGGGTGCCTCCGCCGCCGGAGGACCTGGACGCCGGGAACACCACGTCCGAGCAGGAGTAGTAGGTGTCCGTCGTGCTGGAGTTCTGCCAGATCGTGAAGAGCACATGGCGGCCCGACCGGTCCGCGGGCAGCTTCGCCCCGATCCGGTACGCGCCGCCGGTCAGCGGTGGGTCGGTCACCTGGGCGAAAGGCGTCTGCGGGAGGTCGGACCAGGTCAGCGGCTTGCTCGGGTCGTAACCCTGCTTCGTCAGGAACAACTTGAACGTGCCCGTGTGCGGGATCGTCGAGCTGTACGCCATCGTCAGTGAGCTCCCGGGGGTGAGCCGGGTCGACGGCCAGTCCGGGCGCGCCAGGTCGAGTCCCTTGTAGGCGGGCAGTCCCCCACTGCACAGCCGGCCGTCGGGGATGAGCTGCCGGTCCCTGCCGTTCACGTCGGCCACCCGCAGGTTGTCCCAGGCGGTGAACGGGGCGCCGTTCGCCGCGATCGCCGCTCGGCACGCGGCGGTCGCGCGGGCGCCGCCCTCCGGCGAGCAGGCGAAAACCCGGCTGACCGGATCGGTGGGGGCTCCATGGGCGAGCGCGGGCGTCGCCGGCAGCAGCGTAGCCGCCGCGGCGACGGCGGCCACGGCGACGGTGCGGTGTGCGGTCATCCGGTGTCTCCAGGCACATCAGGTGCGGCGGGTGCGTATCGAGGAGTACGGGGACAGGGCGACCGGCGTTCAGTGAGGCGCCCGGGACGACGCCCGGCGACCGCCCGTTAGCGTAGGCCCATGGCAACGGAGAAGGCCCCCAAGGCGGTTGAGGTGATATGTCCGGGCTGCGGCTCGGTCGGGGCGCGAGCCGTCCCGGAGGTCTGCGACGATCAGGCCTGCATGCGTGCGGGCCTGGCCGACCGGCTGGCCCGTACTCCGGGTGTCTCCTCGCGGTTCGACGGATGTCTGCACTTCGTCGAGGGCATGGTGATGGTCGCCGTCGGTGTCGCCCTCGCGTACAGCGGAATCGACAACGACAAGCCGCTGTACACGATCGGCGGTTCGCTGCTGGCCGTCCTCCTGTTCGTCGGCACCGTCGTCGTGGTGCGCGGGGAGGGCCGCGATCGGGCTCTCGTGGCGGCGGGGGAGCCCCGTGCCGACGCCTTGTGGCGATCGGCGTACAACTGCCCCGCGTGCGAGTCGGTGTTCTGCCCGGACGGCGGTCCGTGGCAGGGTCTGCTGACGCCGGAGCAGTTCAAGAAGTTCGTGTGGACCGAGGCCGGCTACGGAAAGCAGCTCGAGGAGCGGTTCAAGGACGTGGACCTGCCTCCCGGGATCCTGACCGGCCCTGGAGGAGAGCGAGACCATGCCTGACGCCCCCGTGATCCTCGCCGACGAGCCCGGCTCGTTCCCGCACGGCGTGCTCTCCGCACGGCATCCCGCGCTCATCCGTGCGGTGCAGGACGCCTTCCCGTACGGCCCGGTGCAGCGGCGCGCGCTCGACGAACTCCTGACCGACGCGACCGAGGGCCTCATCGAACCGCTCGGTACCGAGGACGACGAGCAGTGGGCCCGCTGGGGTTCGGGGGAGTACCTCGGACGGTCCTGGTTCGAGGTGCCCTTCCTCTGGTCCGAGAGCTACTTCTACCGCCGGCTCCTCCAGGCCGTCGGCTACTTCGGGCCAGGAGGCTGGCAGGGTATCGACCCGTTCCGGCCCTTCAAGCTCGCCGAGCTCGACGCCCCGGAGACGGACGAGGAGCTGGCGGCGCTGGACCGGCTCGGGGAGCAGCCCCTCGACGAGCAGGCGCAGGCGCTGCTCCACGGCTCGCTCTGGGGCAACCGCGCCGATCTCGGCTTCCGCCTCTCCGCGCCCGGCGCGCCGGCAGCCGTCACCCGGCTCGTCGCGGACGACAGCGAGGTGCTCTGGTCCCTGCTGCCCGTCGACACGCTCTGCCTGGTCGCGGACAACGCCGGCCGTGAGCTGATCCCGGATCTCCTGCTCCTCGACCACCTGCTCCGCCACGGACGGGCGCGGCGGGCGTTGCTGCACGTGAAGGCCCACCCGTACTACATCTCCGACGCCACGACGGCGGACGTCGTCGACGCGGTACGCCGGCTGGCCGGCGCCAAGGGTGCGGCGGCCGGGGCCGGGGAGCGCCTGTGGACGGCGATGACCGAGGGCCGGCTGGAGGTGCGGACCCATCCCTTCTCCTGCGCCCCGCTGCCGTACGCGGACATGCCGGACGACCTGCGCGCGGAGTTCGCCGCGGCCGACCTGACGATCTTCAAGGGCGACCTCAACTACCGCCGTCTGGTGGGCGATCGGCTGTATCCGTCGACGACACCGTTCGAGGACGTGACGGCCGGCTTCCCCGGGCCGGTCGCCGCGCTGCGCACCCTGAAGTCCGATGTGATCGTGGGACTGGAGCCGGACACGGAGGCGGCCCTGGTCGCCGCCGAGGAGCAGCGATGGCGCACCAGTGGCGCGCACGCGCTGATCCAGGTGCGGCCGTGAGGGTCAAGCAAGCCTCAGCGGAAGAGACTTGATGCCGTTGATGAAGTTCGAGACCAGTCGCGTGGGCGGTGCGGCGAGGCGGGGAGCGGCGGGCAGGACCCGTAGCGCCTCCTCGTAGAGGACGTTCAGCTGCAGCCGGGCGAAGTGCGCACCGAGGCAGACATGCGGTCCGCCCCCGAAGGAGACGTGAGGATTGGGTGTCCGGGACAGCTCCAGGCGGTCCGGTGCGGCGAAGACGCGTTCGTCCCGGTTGGCGGACGCGTGGAAGACGACCACCTTGTCACCCGCCCGGATATGCCGGCCGGCCAGCTCGGTGTCCCGGGCGGCGGTCCGCCGGAAGCTGAGGACCGGCGGATGCCAGCGCAGCAACTCGTCGACCGCCAAGGGCAGTCGGTGCGTTCCGGCCCGCAGTTCCCGGTACGCCACCGGGTGCTCGGCCAGTGCGAGGAGACCGCCGGGTGCCGCGCCGCGCACGGTGTCGTTGCCCGCGACGGTCAGCAGGAAGAAGAACATCTCCAGCTCGGGCCCCGTGAGTTCGGGGTCGGTGGCGAGCGTGGTCATGATGTCGTCGGCAGGACGGTCCCGTTTGTACGCGGCGAGCCGCTGCGCGTAGCCGAACATGTCGCGCAGCGCCGCGGGGGACCGCGGGTTGACGGGCCGGCCGTCCGCGTCCAGCACGGCCTCGCCCGCCTCGTCCGGGTCCTGGTAGCCGATCACTCGCTGCGTCCAGTGCAGGAGCAGGCCGCGGTCCGACTCGGGCACACCGAGCAGGTCGGCGAGGTTGAGCACGGCGTAGTCGTCGGTGACGGCGGCGACCACGTCGCAGACGCCGTCGCCCTCGCGCGCCAGGTCGAGCGCGCCGGCCAGCAGGGCGCGGGCCCGGCTGCGGGCGACCGCCGCGAAGCGTTCGACCCGGCGGGGGGTGAACGCCCGGCTCACCTGCCGTCTCAGCCGGCCGTGGCCGGGCGGGTCCTGATTGAGCATCATGCGCCGGATGAACGGCAGGTCGCCGGGGTCGGGGTCGCGGATCTGGGTGGCGCCGAGGCTGGAGGAGTACGTCGCGGCGTCCTTGAGGACATGCGTGACGTCCGCGTGCCGGGTCACCGCCCAGAACCCGGGCCCGGCCGGCCAGCCGAGCACCTCGGGCTCCTCCTGCCAGGCGACCGGGTGATGGTCGCGCAGGGTCCGGTATTCCGCGTGCGGGACGCCGAGGGCGTACCTGCGGGGATCGAAGACGTCGGGTACGGGTGGGGCGCTCCCGAGGACGCTCACCCGCCGGAGCCTTCCGCGGCGGCCTGCTCCCGCTCGGCGGCCGCCGGGTTCCCGTCCGCGCGCAGGAAGTCCTCCACGGCCCGGATGAGGTCCAGCGGGGCCTCGTCCATCGCGTAGTGCCCGGCCGAGGGCAGTTCGAGGAGCGAGCCGTGCGGATACCAGCGCATCCAGGTCTCCCGCAGGAGCCCGGCGGTCAGCGCGGGGTCGAGGGCGCCCGCGACGGCCAGCGCGGGCACCGGCGAGCCGGCGACCTCGGTGTGGAAGTCCTCCCCGGCCCAGGAGTCGAGCCAGGTCCGGAACGCCTTGGCGTCGCTGTGCGCCAGCGAGCGCGCGACCATCCGGTCCAGCCAGGCCGCGGGCGCCCGGCCGCCGGTGGTGACGTCGATGATGATGCGCCGGTTCTGCGGCTTGTGCGCGGCGTCCGCGAACAACTCCCACTGGTCGGCGGGCATCTGCAGCCCGCCGGCGGGCACGGGCGAGATCCCGACGATCCGGCGCAGCCGCTCGGGGGCCCGCGCCAGGAGCCGCTGCGCCACCGCGCCGCCCATCGAATGCCCGATCACCGAGAACCTGTCCCAGCCGAGCAGGTCCGCGAGGGCGACGAGGTCGGCGGCGGCCTCTGCGGTGCCGAAGGCGCCGGATGCGTCCTTCGCGGCCCCGTATCCGCGCAGATCCACCAGGGCGTAGGTGAACGCGGCCCGGTCGAGATCGGGCAGCACCGCAGCGTACGCGGCACGGTCGGTGAACCAGCCGTGCACCGCGAACACCTTGTGGGGGCCGTCGCCGTGCACTTCATGAGGCAGCACGAAGGAGGTCATGCGACCACGGTGACCCGGGGCAGGTGGGTCGGCAAGGGGGCGTGCGGGGCGCCGGGGTTCTGGTGCGCACCGTCCCCGGACGGCGCGAGCCCGATGAACGTGCCTGTTCCACCCCTACGCCCCTGATTCACGCGTTGGTGTGAGCGTGTTCCGCCCGGCGGATGTCGTCGCGGGGCCACGGGTAGGGCCACCGCCATGACGCAGCCGTTCGAGCTCCCCCGCTTCTACATGCCGTACCCCGCACGGCTGAACCCGCATGTCGACGAGGCGCGGGCCCACTCCACCCGATGGGCCCGCACGATGGGCATGCTGGAGGGATCCGGCATCTGGGAACAGTCCGACCTCGACGCACACGACTACGGGCTCCTGTGCGCGTACACGCACCCCGACTGCGACGGGCCGGCCCTCTCACTGGTCACCGACTGGTACGTGTGGGTGTTCTTCTTCGACGACCACTTCCTGGAGGCCTTCAAACGCACCCAGGACCGTGAGGGGGGCCGGGCCCATCTGGACCGGCTGCCCCTGTTCATGCCGCCGGACCTGGCAACACCCGTACCGGAGCCCGAGAATCCGGTGGAGGCCGGGCTCGCCGACCTGTGGAAGCGCACCGTGCCCGCCATGTCCCTGGACTGGCGCAGGCGCTTCGCGGTCGCCACGGAGCATCTGCTCAACGAGTCGATGTGGGAACTGTCCAACATCAACGAAGGCCGGATCGCCAACCCCGTCGAGTACATCGAGATGCGCCGCAAGGTGGGCGGCGCCCCCTGGTCCGCGGGCCTCGTGGAGTTCGCGACCGCCGAGGTGCCCGCATCCGTGGCCGCCGCACGGCCGCTGCGGGTACTCATGGAGACGTTCTCCGACGGGGTGCACCTGCGCAACGACCTCTTCTCGTACCAGCGGGAGGTCGAGGAGGAGGGCGAACTGAGCAACGGGGTCCTCGTCCTGGAGACCTTCTTCGGCTGCACCACGCAGCAGGCCGCGGACACCGTCAACGACATCCTCACCTCACGGCTTCACCAGTTCGAGCACACCGCGCTCACCGAAGTGCCCGCCCTCGCCCTGGAGAAGGGCCTCGCTCCCGACGGGGTCGCCGCCGTCGCGGCCTACACACGGGGCCTTCAGGACTGGCAGTCCGGGGGCCACGAATGGCACTTGAGGTCCAGCCGCTACATGAACAAGGGAGCCCGCACCACGGGGCGGTCCCTCGGGCTCTCCGGCATCGGCACCTCCGCCGCCGATGTGAGCGGTCTGCTGGCCGAGGCCGGTGCCGAGGGGGGATCCTCCGCACCCCTCGCACAGCGACTGCGCGCCTACACCCATGTGCCCTTCCAGCAGGTGGGACCGTCACTGATCCCCGACTTCCACATGCCGTACGACGTGGGACTCAGCCCCCATCTGGACGGTGCCCGCAGCCGTCTGACTCCGTGGATGCACCGGATGGGCATGCTCCAGGAAGGGGTCTGGGACGAGGACAAGCTGGCGGCGTACGACCTGCCGCTGTGCGCGGCGGGCCTGGACCCGGACGCCACCCCCGAGGCGCTGGACCTCAGCTCCCGGTGGCTCGCCTGGGGCACGTACGGCGACGACTACTACCCGCTCGTCTTCGGGCACCGCCGTGATCTCGCGGCGGCCCGGCTGTGCACCGAGCGGCTGTCCTCGTGCATGCCCGTCGACGGCGAGGAACCTCCCCTCCCGGCCAACGGCATGGAACGCGGTCTGCTCGACCTGTGGACCCGCACCACCGCGCAGATGACCCCCGAACAGCGGAGCACCCTGCGTGCCGCCGTCGACACCATGACCGAGAGCTGGCTGTGGGAGCTGTCCAACCAGCTCCAGAACCGCATCCCGGACCCGGTCGACTATCTGGAGATGCGCCGCGCCACCTTCGGCGCCGACCTCACCAAGAACCTCTGCCGCCTGGGGCACAACCCCGACGTCCCGCCGGCGGTGTACCGCAGCGGCACGGTCCGGTCCCTGGAGAACGCGGCCATCGACTACGCGATGCTGATCAACGACGTCTTCTCGTACCAGAAGGAGATCCAGTACGAGGGCGAGATCCACAACGCCCTGCTGGTCGTACAGAACTTCTTCGGTTGCGACTACCCGACCGCGCTGCGCGTCGTGAACGACCTGATGACCCAGCGCATGCACCAGTTCCAGCATGTGGCCGATCATGAACTGCCCGTTCTGTGTGAGGACTTCGAGCTTCCCGAACAGGCGTGCGCGACCCTGCAGGGCTATGTGGTGGAACTGCAGAACTACATGTCCGGCATCCTGAACTGGCACCGCGGCTGCCACCGCTACGGTGCGGACGACCTCGCCCGGCGGGTCCACGGCTTCGTGCCGGACCTGGCGTCCTCGGTCGGCTTCCGGGCGGTGCCGGTGACACGCTGACCGCACCGCGGGCCGCGCTGCACCGCGAGCTGGCACGCCGCATCCTGAACTGGGAAGCGAACGGCAGCAGGCCGGGCGAACTGATAGCACCCACCGCCGTCTTCGCGCGCTTCGCGATCGCCGTGCCGGGCCTGGCCATGCTGGGCTGGTGGCTGGGCTGAGGCGGCGTCCGCCGGCCGGGCCCCCGGTCTGCCGTACACGGCAGGCCGGGGGCCCGGCACACTGAGCTTTTTCAGAGTGGCCGCTGATCGAGTGATGGCTGGGCCGAAGCACGCTGGTTGTCACATGGGCAGGTTTGCTGTCTCTGTGGCCGAGGCTGCATGTGTCGGGCTTGACCGGCTGAACACCGATGCCACCGAGGCTGGTTGAGGTGGCCAGGGTTGTCAGTGGGTGGTGACAGGATCACCGGCATGGTTCTCGTACGTACTACTCCGCTGCGGCCCGTGGACGTGGCCGCGGTCTTTCCCGAGCTGGCGCCGTTGGTGCGTCCGGCGATTCGGCTGCACCCCCGCCCGGGGTCGCCTTCGGTCGGGGAGAGCTCGGTCGGGGGGCCGTTGCTGTGGCCGGCGGAGGAGCCGTGGCCGCACTGCGAAGCCTCGCACCTGCACGTGGACAGCGGGTTCCGACAGTCGCCGGCCGACGTGCGGCTCATGAGACGCATTCAGGCCCGGCAGCACCGCGATCACAATGGCCGTGGCGGGATGACGCCCGAGGAGGAGGCGATCAGGGAACGGAACGCCGCGAGGCTCGCGGAGCGACTCGCCGCCGGCCCTCCGCCCGCGGACTGCCCGGTCCCCATGATGCCCGTGGCCCAGCTGTATCTGCGCGACATACCCCTGCTGCAGCCGCCCGGACAGGCCGATCTGCTCCAGGTCCTGTGGTGCCCCTACGACCACGATCCGCATCACAAGCCGGCGACCGCACTGTTCTGGCGGTCCGCCGCCGAGGTAGGCGACATCCTCGCCACCCCGCCCGAACCGTACGAGGTGAACGATGACGGCTATCTGCCGGAGCCGTGCGTGCTGGCACCGGAAGCGATCACCGAGTACCCCAACAGCCTCGACCTGAGCCCGCAGACGCTGCTGACGGTGGAGGACTGGAGCAGATGGCAGGCAGCAGGCGCCGACGTGGACAGCTCCGAGCACGCGGACTGTCCGCGGGACTTCTATGACGTCCATCTGGCAGACGCGCCCGGATGGAAGGTTGGCGGCTGGCCTCCGTGGGGCCGCACCGACCCCAACCCCCGATACTGCACTGTCTGTGATGTGCAGATGGTCCCGCTGCTGACCATCGCCTCCTACGAATGGGACGGCGGCGAGGGACACAGCTGGGCACCCTACGAAGAACAGGCCGCCGCCAACGCCACCGGTCATTGCTGTGGCCAGCGCCCCTCGCAGCCGACCAAGGTCGAAGTCGGCAGCACCGACAACATGCAGATCTACGTCTGCCCGGCCTCTCCCGAGCATCCGCACACCGACCTGATCCAATGAGCTGTCGAGCCCGGGTGACGTCACTGCGGCGCCTCCAGGCCGTTGATGCAGGCATGGGGTTCCGGCGTCCGCGTCCGCTGAGGCCACGTCCAGCACGGCGCGCGCCAGGCGCGGTCCGCCGAACGCCGCGGTGTCGCCGGCGTGCACCTGGTCGAGGTCGGCGTGGAAGACGACCGGCCGGGCCCGCTCGGCGGACAGCTCGATATCGCGGGCGAGGAGTTTGACGAGGACTGCCCGGACGGCGCCGACGTTGCGGTGCGTGGCTGCGGCGGCCTGCCGGAAGGGCGGTGCACGCCAGCTCCCGCACCAGCATGGCGACGTCGTGGTCGGGCAGACGGAACGCGACCCGAAGGGCGGCCAGCTCGCGCAGCTCGTCCGTGGCCGCCACCCAGTCCGTGCTCGCCGCCTTGCCAGGCCGCAACCGATACCTGGTCCTATGCCGGTGACAGTGCGCACCGAGGGTCCAACTTCGGCATGGAGGTCGACGGACGACATGGTCGAGTGCCTACGGACAGGTCGTAGCACCGTTGCTCAGGTTGTGTCTCGGGTTCTCGATGCGGATGCTGTTTACGACTGAGCGCGTGCGAACTCGGTGGGCGTCTGGCCGTACTGGCTCTTGAAGGCCCGGGTGAAGTGGCTGGCGTCGGCGAAGCACCAGTGGGCGGCGACTTCTGTGACGTTCGGCCGTCCTGCAGACGCCAGCAGGTCCAGCCGGGCCCGTTCGAGTCGGCGCTGGCGGATGTACTGGGCGGCGGTTTGCTCTTCGGAGGCGAAGGCGCGGTGCAATGTCCTTACGGATACATGGAGTTCACGGGCCAGCATTGATGGTGACAGGTCGGGCTCGGTGAGCCGGGAATCCGCAAGTAATTTCGCTGCCTGGGTCAGGGCCGGGCTGAGTAGGGGCTCGGCGGTATCGGTCCGGCGGTCCAGTACACCCTTGAGCAGTGCGACCAGCGCTTGGTGGGCAGCCTGAACGCCGGGGGGTGAGAGTTCTCCGACGGACTCGCCGAGAAGGTGCACGTGGGCGAGAAGGAGCCGCATCTCAGCCGATGCCGCCGACCCGATGACCAGCCTGTCCTTGATCTGGGGTCCGAGATCAGACGGAGGCAGGATCAGTACCGTCGCCGCGGTGTCTTTCGCGATCTCCGAGGTGGGCGGGCCGCTGCGTTGAAGCATGAAGTGGTGTGGCGGAACTGCCAGTTCGGAAGCGCCCCGTCGGGCGAACCGCCAGGTGTTGCGCCGCACCACATGCATGAGCACCTGGCCGTCGCGGTCTGTGGTGAGAGCCTGGTTGGTGCCGACGAGCGATTCGCTACGCACGTCGGCGATCACGGAGTCGCCGGCCTTCACCGCACGGACGCGGATCCGGAAGTCACCCGAACTGCCTGGGGTGAACACGGGTGCGGGATACGCCTCCGCAACCTGGTCCATCCAGCGCTTCCGGAAGAGGCTGAAGGAATGAGCCGGGGCGTGCTGGGAGGTGACATCCGCGGCGAACGTCTTGTTGGCCGCGTGCATAGTTTTCCCGCTTTCATCGTGACGCTGATGTTCTATCCCTGTGGCACTGCCGTTCGAGCGTATAGGGCAACGCCGTTTCTACTGTGGGCACGCCGGACGGACCCGTGCGGCTACGTCAGCTTATGGGTGGATAAAGAAGTGAGTGTCTTCTCTGACCAGGTTGTTGTGATCACCGGTGCGGGTGGGGGCATCGGCGCCGCCACAGCGCATCGGTTCTCCCGGGACGGAGCGACCGTCGTGCTTGTCGGCCGGACGCGCGAAAAACTGGAGAATACTGCCGCGGCCGCGCCGGCCGGCGCCCGCGTGCTGGCCCGTACTGCCGATCTCACCGTGCCGGACGAAGTCGATGCACTGATCTCGTCTGTCATCGCCGATCTGGGGCGCATCGACGTACTGGTCAACAACGCTGGCACACCGACCATGGGAACGGTCGAAGATCTCAAGCCAGATCGGTGGCGCGCGACGATGGCGATCAACCTCGACGCGGTGTACCACACCAGCCGGGCGGCGATGCCGCATCTGCGTACTGCACGAGGTTCCATCGTCAACATCGGCGCGTCCAGCGGGCTCGGCGGCGACTACGGCATGGCCGCCTACAACGCGGCCAAGGGTGCGGTAGTCAACCTCACCCGCGCCATGGCGCTGGACCACGCCCCCGAGGTCCGCATCAATGCTGTTCACCCCGGGTTCACGCTCAACACCGGGATCACCGCCGGTGCTACGCCCGAGATGCCTCTGGTGAAGTCCTTCGCGGAGCGAATCCCCTTCGGCCGGGCCGCTGAACCCGACGAGGTCGCGGCAGTCATTGCTTTCCTGGCCGGCCCCGACGCGCGGTATGTGACGGGGGTGCAAATACCGGTCGACGGTGGCTTGACCGCCTCGAACGGTCAGCCTCGCATCGAGATCTGACAGCGTCCTCCCGCGGCCTTGAGAGGGCCGCCGGCCAGTGAAACAGAGCCAGGCACGGGCGCCGAGTCGGCTCCCTCGTACGGGTTGGGGACTGCTGCCGCGCAGATCCGGCCAGGTCGCCGTAGTGCGCTAGCTGGTGCCAGGCGCCGTGCGGGGCGGTCACGTGCGTCGTGACGAATGGTCTCTTTCCGCCGTATACAGTAGGTGCTGTCGTGGCTCGTTGAGGCATGTGGCGCATGACGGTCTCGCCCGGCGTCGCAGTCGAATACGGGACGGGCGAGAGCCTCGTCCCCTGTGGCCTTCACGAGGACTGCAGGCGGGAATCTCGTGGGTGGTCGGGACAAGCTGTCGCTGACCACCCGGCCGCGCACGGCTCTGGCTCGGATGTATGCCGAGTCTCCGCACCGAGGATGAGCAAGGCGGTGTCGGTCAGCGCTGCTCACGGTACGAGTAGGCACAGAGTGTCCGGATCCACTGCAGCGATCTGGGCGGTTCCACCCGCGCCATTGGATGTAGTTGTAGTTCTGCTGGGTCCAGCCGCATATCGCGTCGCACGCGGCATGGGTGACGAGGGTGTCGCTGTGGTCGCCCTCGGGGTCGTCGAACTTCACCGGGACGAGCGCGAGCACCGCCGCGATCCGCACCCCGTCGGGTACCTCGGAGCTGTGCTTGTCGGACGCCTCCCACATCACGCCTTTGCCGCCACGCGAGTGACCCATCGTGCCGACCCGGTACATGTCGACATGGCGGCTGAGCGCGGGCAGCCTCCGCGCCAGCGGGCCTTTGCCGGAGGCGAGTTGCTGCCACAGCCGCAGATGCTCGTTGACGAGTCAGAGCCCGGTCGCCGTAGTCGAACGAGACCATGTTGATCCCGTCGGCGCTCAGCGAGACGGTGATGAATCCCCGCTTGGCCAGCTGCTCGCCCAGGTAGTCGTAGCCGCGGTAGCTCGGCTCCGGGGTGCCCTTGTCGCAGGCCCAGGCCTGGGCGGTGGGATCGGTACAGGCCAGCCAGGACCCGTGCGCCTGCACTACGAGCGGCAGTTGCCCGGCCATGTGCTCTGGGTAGTGGACCACCGCCCGTACCTCGCTGACGGTGCCAGTCTGCGGGTCGGTGAACGCGGTGTCTCCCAGGTTGTACTCGGCGTGACGGTTGCGGCCCCGGGCGGGACGGCGGTGCTCGGCGTGCCGTCGGCGGGCACCGCGGCGTGGGTGCTGGGGGCCAGGCAGCAGGCGGCCAGGATGAGGGCGCTGACGAGGGACGTGCGTGCGGCGCTGTGGGATGCGGTTCGGGACACTCTTCACTGCAGGTCTCGGTACGGCCCGGTGCTCCGGAGGCCCTGTGGGTCCTCCGGAGCCGTTCCGGGCTTCGTTGACGGCCCGCCGCCCGGGGAGAGGGTCCAGGCCGTTCGCGGCCGCGCGGGAAGAGGGCCGGCGGGTGCGCGGGTTCCGTCCGTGGCCCGCGCGTTCCTCATGTTCGTTCAGCCGGAACTGCTCACGGGCGGGATTCCAGAGCGCTGATGAGGGCGTCGGCCACGATGGCCGGATCAGTCAGCAGCGTCATGTGATTGCCCGGGATGACCGCGGGCTCGACGCCGAGCCGAGCCGCGAACTCGGCGCCGGGCCGGGCCAGGGCAATGTCGTCGGCGCACTGCACATAAGCCGCGTCCAGCCCGATCTTCGTGACCGGGGGCACGTCGAGGCTGTCCGTCATATAACCGCCCGGCTGCGGCAGCAGCAGGTGGCTGACAAGCTTCTGGAGCGGCGTGGGGTCTTGGGGCATGAGCACGCCCTGGACCGCGTCGAGGGTGACGGGGACGGTGCCGTCGGGAGTCGCTGCGATAGCTTGCCGAATCATCGCGGCGTACTGCTCGTTCTCATCGATCATCGGCGTGTCCTGCTCGGGGACCACCGCGGCGAAGTAGATCACCTTTGCGACGCGGCCCGCGAGCCGGTGGGCCGCGCCGGTGACCGGGTATCCGCCCCAGCTGTGGCCGACCAGGACAATCTCGGTGAGATCGCGGCTCTCGACTTCGCTCACCACGTGGTCGACCGCGTCGGCCAGCCGGAGCCCGGCCGGCGAGCCGTCGTAGGCCAGTCCGGGCATGCTCAGCGCCAGAGTCGGGTAGCCGCGCTCGGTGAGTTGGCGAGCCACCGGGTACCAGCTCCAGGCCCCCAGCCATGCGCCGGGAACGAGGACGAAGGTTTGCGTGGGCTTGCTGGCAGTCAATTCAGACTCTCTATCTCTTACGACGGGCGCCCCAGGCAGGGGAACGGCGTGCGCTGCCCGAGGCGCTCCGGTGTCGATGGGGATGGTGCGCTCGCCTCACCGCAAATTACGGTCCGGTCGGGTTATCGAGCGTCACCCGATCCGGGTGACAGCGCGCCGGCGGGTATGTCCTCGAGAATCGCTCAGCGGGTGCCGGGCGCAAGCAGGCCCAGTTCGCGGGCTCGGGCGACGGCCTCGGCGCGGCGGTGGGCTCCGAGCTTGGCGTACAAGTGGCGCACGTGCACTTTGACGGTGTTGGGCGAGACATTCAGCTGGTCGGCGATGTCCGGCGTGGTCAGGTTGGTCGGCAGGTAGCGCAGTACCCGCAACTCGCTTCGGCTCAGCGGTTCTGCGAGCGGCTGCGGTCCGGTGGTCGACGGCGCGGGCTGGTGACCGGCGAGCAGGCCGAGGATCTCGGCGATCAGGGCGGCGTGGGCGGTGCGGTGCGCGGGAAGGCCCTCCAGCAGCTCCGGCACCGGGTGCAGCAGGAACCACAGCAGCACTCCGTCGGGTTCGGCCAGGTCCAGCGCGCGCTCCAGGGCTCCGGCGGCGCGGGGATCACCGAGCGCAGCACGGGCGATCGCCTCCAGCAGGAACGCCTGAGCCAGCCAGCCCGGCCAGGGCAGCTGCGCGGAGCCGTCGAGCACCGGCGCGAGCGCGGCGACCGCCGCCTGCGGATCGTCTTGGGCGAGCCGCAGGGTTGCCAGGCCCAGACGCATCTGCCCGCCATCGCGGTCCTGGTCGGAGAGGCCGGCCAGGACCTGCTCGGCGCGGTCGGTCTCACCGAGGCGGACAAGGGTCTGCACGAGGAAGGACCGGTTCCCGTGGACCATGAGGTTCGGTTCGGTCAGGCGCTCGGCCACCTGGTCGGCGGCTTGGAAGGCGGCCAGCGCGTCGGCGTCCCGGCCGCGCGCCAGCGCCAGCACTCCGCGCAGGGAGCGGATCGCCAGTACATCCGTGGGCTCGGTCTCCGCCCGGAGGGTGCGCTCGGCCTGCTGCATCCAAGGTTCGCCCTCCTCCGGCCGCCCCTGCCAGGCCAGGATGGTCGCGACGTTCATGCTCGCCAGGCCGAAGGCCGGCCCCTCGGTCCAGCCGTGCCGTTCGGCCAGCTCGGCCGCCCGCCTGCTGTGCTCCAGTGCCGACGGGAGCGATCGGAAGAACTCGAGAGCGGCCTGGTGGACAAGGCCGGTGAACTCCAGGTAAGGACGCCCGATCCGGCGCGCGAGCACGACGCCCTGCTCCAGGTGCCGCACGGCCTCCCGGAACCTGGCCATCCAGAACTCGGTGCTGCCCAGGCTGATCAGCGCCAGCGCGCGCAATTCCTCGCCCAGGCCGGGCTGCGTCGTCTCGGCCGCCTCCGCCGCGTCCTGCAGCCGCTGCGCCTGCTCGGTCACCGCCGCCAGGCTCCCGTGCCAGCGGGCGATCAGCAGCCGGACGATCCCCACCAGCAACTGCGCCTGCCCCAGCCGACTCTCCGACGCCAGTGCCCGCTCCGCCAGGCACAGGTACCGTTCCGCCGCCGCCGGCGACCCGCCGGCCAGCTCGTCGGCCGCGGACACCGCCGCCAGCTCCGCGTTCGTCGTGCGGGACTCGGTGGGGAATCCGGCGAGAAGCCCGTGGATGACGGCGGTCTTCCCGTCCAGGTACAGGCCGGGCCACTGGTCGGCGAACAGCCTGGCAGCCAGCCCCCAGTCCCGCGCGGCCTGGGCGTGCCGAATCGCCTCCACCGCCATGCCCTGGCCCGCCAGCCAGTCGGCGGCGGCCCGGTGCAGTGCGGCGACCTCGCCGGGGTGGGTGCGCCGCAGTTGTAGCCGCAGCAGGTCCGCGAACAGCTGGTGATAGCGGAACCAGGTCCGCGAGGTGTCCAGCGAGACCACGAACGCGTTCGCGGCCTCCAGGTCCTGCAGCACCCGCTCTCCGTCCTCGCCCCCGGTCAGCAGGTTCGCGAGCTCGCCGTTGACCCGCTCCAGGATGCTGGTGCGCAGCAGCAGCCCCCGCACCTGCTCGCTCTGCCGATCCAGCACCTCGGCCAACAGGTACTCGGCCACCGTCCGCTCACTGCCGGAGAACTCGGCCACCAGCCGGTGGTCCGGGTCCGCGTGCCCCGCCAGCGATAGCGCGGCCAGCCGCAGCCCCGCTGCCCAGCCCTCGGTCCGCTCGTGCAGCACTGCAATCGCAGGCCCGGGCAGCGCCAGGCCCGCCGCTCTCAACAACTCCTCAGTTTCGGCCAGGGTGAACCGCAGATCCGGATCGCGGATCTCGGCGAGCTCGCCTTCCAGCCGCAGTTGGTGCAGGCCCAGGCCCACGTCGTGCCGCGTGGCCAACACGAAACGCAGCTGAGGCGACGCCCGCATGATGAGCAGTTGCAGTTGTTGCAGCGTCTCCGGGTCCAGCTCGTGCACGTCGTCGATCACCAGGTAGTTCCGGTCCCGCAGCGGGGCCAGGTCTGCGAGCAGCCGCTCCACAATCGTCCACCCGTCCAGGTCCGGAGCCGCCGTGAGGCTCCCGACCAGCGCCGAGCCCGCTGTAGTCCGGCGCAGCGCATCCACGACGCCAAGCCAGAAGCGCTGCGGATCCCGCTCATCCCGCCCCACCGGCACCCACGCCGCGTATTCGGTCAGGCCCGCCTCGGACAGCCACGATCGCAGCAGCATCGTTTTGCCGCTCCCCGCCGACGCCGACACCGCCGTCACCCGGGCCGCCCCGTCCAGCCGCCCGAACAGCGCCGGGCGAGCAACCACCCCTCCCGCACCGATACCCGCCACTCGCGTGGATGCGGCACCTGTCTTGCTAGACCTCACAGGGCCGATTGTTCCATTCTGCCCCGGGGAGACACACAGAACCGTCGTCTACCCAGGGCCTGTCTTTCGGGTCAGGCCGGCCTGCTCGACTGCACCTCACGGCCGGCCTCGTTACGGCGCTTCGCGACCTCTAGGGTAGGGACGGGATGGCGGAGGGCTCGGTGGGCGGTGTGTTGGCGCTGGGGGTGACGGACGGATCGGACTGTCGTGCGGGTGGTGCCGGGCGAGAGTGGTCCGAGGTGTTGAAGGACAGCACGATGACGATGGCGGCTGCGGCCGCCGCTATGGCGGCGCCGGCCATGGACAGCACCCGCCTCATCCGGCGTGTGCCCCAGACTCTTCCCGAAGGCGGCCGGCTCGGTGACAGGTCGTGGGCGCTAATGAGCTGCCCGCGCGCTTCCAGAGCGGCGCGCAGCCGCTCCTCGAGCGGCGCCTGATTACTCATCGGTACGCCTCCAAGAGCCTTTCCAGAGTGGCGAGCGCGCGGCTCGCGGTCGACTTGACGGTGCCACGGGAGATGCCGAGGGCCTCAGCGATCTGCGCCTCTGTCAGCTCGGACCAGTAGCGCAGGACCAGTACCTCGCGTTGACGGACGGTGAGTTGGGCCAGCGCGTCGAAGACCTGCCGGTGTTCCTCAACGAGCAGTAGCCGTTCGTCGACCGGCGCTCCTGGGCCCTGGTACGGCGAGGTGTATGCGCGCGCGGTGCGCCGCCGGCGCAGCACCGAGCGGGCGGCGTTGACCACCGCGGTGTAGAGGTAGGCATGCGCGTCCTGGAGGTCGTCGAGCCGTTCGCCGTGCCGGCGGCAGACAGCGGCGAAGGCATCCTGGACAACGTCCTCGGCGGAGTGCAGGTCGTCCACCAGGAAGGTTGCCAGCCTGACCATGTCGAGCCGCCTGGTCCGGTACAGATCGGCGAGTGTAGGAGAGCCCTCCTCGTCGTCCCGGTCGGCCGTCGAACGCAGGTACCGGAACCGTCGGCCGCGAAGCGGCGCGTCCGGCGCCGGAGAAGGCGTGGTCCGGGCGCGGCGCATGAGCCAGGCCCACCAGGGCAGGGTAAGCGTGAGCTGCATTGTCCTCGTTCACATCTGGGGTACGGCGGGGCCGGCTCTGGACCGGCCCCGCCACGCCTTTACTCGGCGGTTCAGCGGCTGGCGTGGCCCGGGTAGGGCTTGCCGTTCTCGTCACCCGGCACGGGAACCGGGTCGGTGTCGCCGGAAGCCTGCTTCACCGCAGTGGCCTGCTTTCCCGCGGTGGAGGGGACGGGCTTCGGGTAGGGCTTGCCGTTCTCGTCACCGGGGACAGGAGTCGGGTCGGTGTCGCCGGAGGTCTGCTTGCTCGGGGTGGACGGGACGGGCTTGGGGGCCGTTGCCGACGTGCCCGGCTTGGCGGGGGTGGCATGGACAGCGGTGGCCGCCTGAGCGGCGATGCCGCCGCCCGCCACGAGGGCGAGACCGGCAACCGACCCCAGCACCCAGGACCGCAGGGAACGGTTCGCCTTCGTGGAACGAATGTGTCGCATAAGAAATGACTCCAAAGAGTTCAGAGACAACACGGACCATCGGGCAGCACCGGGACCGGAGATCGTGTCCCGGTAACCGCCTTTCACCCCACCAGACGTGCGGCCCCACCCGAGGTTGTCGCGACCCACGAAAAAATGCCGAAGCTTCCGCGGGGGCCGGCCGATGAGCGCCTGCACATAGACATCGGGGCCGCCCGCACTCTGCGCAGCCGCTTCACCACCACCTGTGGCGCCCTCGCCCCGCTCCGCCGCCCGCGCCCCGAACAGCACATCTACACGCTGCTGTCGGGTGGTCAGGAGGAGTGGGTAGGTACGCGGAGCCCATTCGGCGCGCTGCCGGTCGTTCTGAAGCTCACAGAGGCTCTCCCAGTGGTGTTTCCCCGCTGTCAGTGGATTCGGGGGGCGCGGGGACGCGGCGTCTGAGCACCACGGGTATGCGGTGGCCTGGTCGATTTGCTGGAGGGCGCACGGCGACGTGGAGGGGTGAGCGCCGCATCTGATATGAGCGTTGGGCCGCGCAAGCAAGGGAGATAAGGCTTTGACAGCTGAAACGGTGTGGTCACCGACTGGAATCCCAACCGCCATGGCCCGCACCGTCGTGCATCCGCCCTCAGGCAGCGGCGGCCGCCACGTCACCGCGCGCGGCAAGATCCTGGGCCTGACCCACTGCGACTACGACCTCGTCGTATTCCTTGAGGGCGCAGGGCTACCGGACGCCGACGACCCGCTCGACCACCCAATGCAGTGACGGGAGGCCCGGCGCACGAGTACACGGCGGGGTGAGCCGCGGCAGCGGCGAGCCGGCGACGGGATGATGCGCGCCGGATACGGTCGGCTCCCCGAGCATCGCGACCGTGACCGGCGTGGACGCCGAGCCGGAAATCGTGGCTTGCGCCACGTGCTGGCTGACCATCCCGAGGCCCGCTCCTGGGGTCTGGAGGCCGCTGTGGGTGACGGGGCGGAGCAGGCTCGGCAGCTTCGGCCTCATCTCGTGCCCGGCCTGTCCGTCCCTCCTCATCGTGGATGAGCACGGCAGGCACATCCGGCCGCATCAGGGCTTCAGGCGGGCAGCTTCATGTCGATGATGAAGGCGATTTCGATGACCTGGTCGGGGAAGCCCAGGTCGGGGACGCCCAGGATCGTGCTGACGGGGCGGTGGTCGCCGAAGTAGTTCACGTTGGCCTGCGCCGTCGCCTCGAAGTTCTCCCGCAGGTTCACCACGTACAGAGTCTGCGAGACGATCTGGTTCCGGGTGGCGCCGTAGTGGGCCAGGACCTTGTCCATCCAGGCATAGGTCTGCTTGAGCTGGGCGACGGTGTCGTCCGCGTGGAGGAACTTGCCGTCTTCGCTGAAGGAGAGCTGCCCCGAGACGTGCACCAAGTCGTCGGACTTGATCGCCTGCGAGTAGCCGAAACTGCTCTCCACGGGGATGTTGTGGTTGAAGACGTCAAGGGTGCTCATGGTCTTGCCTTTCTCTCTTGCGGTTTCTCAGGAACCATAAGAGAGTGAGCCCTGACCTGCAAGAACGCACTTTTTCGAGACTGAGGAACCTGATGGTAACCACACCCCCTGTACCCAAGGACGCCGATCTGCGGCGCGCAGACTCCCTCGCGCGAGAGATCTTCTCGGACGTCGCCAACAAGTGGGCGCTCCTGATCATCGACGTACTCGGCAAGCGAACTATGCGCTTCAGCGAACTGCGCAACGAGGTGGAGGGCGTCAGCCACAAGATGCTCACCCAGAACCTGCGCACGCTGGAACGCGATGGCCTGGTCCACCGGAAGGTGCATCCCACCGTGCCGCCGCGGGTGGAGTACAACCTCACCGAGCCGGGCCTTGGCCTGCTCGCCGCGTGCGACGCGATATGCGGCTGGACCCAGCAGAACTACAGCTACATTCACAGCTCACGAGCTCGTTTCGATGCCGGCGCCTGACGAAACCCCGAGTCTGTGGTGTCGTGGCAGGCCGCTTGAGCGAGTTCCTCGACGTACTCGTGCGGGTTCTGGTCCGCGCGCTCAAGGGCCCAGAAGATTTGGCGGCAGACGATTCCCTTGAGGCATCGCTGCGCGTCACGGAGCGGACGCGCTGTTCGAGCTGTGCGGGCGATGGTCGGCCTGGTGCTGGCGCCGGAGCACCGTCGGAGGCGCAGCGCTGTCTACGGCGGCCTGTCCTGCCGCCCGCTTGATGTCGCTCGGCAACGAGGGACTTTTGCCCGGGGTCCCGCTGCCGCGAGCAGTCGACGGGCCAGGCAGGCATCAGATGATGCCTACCTGGCGGTACTTGGTCGTCGTCGATCGGGAGACCGGCCTCACTTCTCCAGCGGGCTGGAGGAGGGATACGGGTGGGTCGATCAGAACATCTTGGACGGCAGGCGCCAGAGCGCCGCCGACGCCTACCTCAGGCCGGTGCTCGACCGGCCCAATCTCACCGTGGTCACCGGAGCCCTGGCGGAGCGTCTCGTGATGGACGGCGGGCGTGCCACGGGCGTGGTGTACAGCGCCGGCGGACAGCGGCACACGGCCGCGTGCGAGGGCGAGGGCGAGGTCGTGCTCGCGGCGGGCACGGTCGGCACGCCGCAGTTGCGGATCAGGGTTCCGCCCGGTTCCGCGCCACGAGGGCGGCGACTCGCGCGCCCGCGCCGCCTTCGGCCCTGGACCGGCCCTGGGGCCGCGCTCGGCGGCCGTCGGTGTACCGGGTGCGGTCGCCGTGCAGCTGACGGCCCCGCGTGCGGTCCACCGTACGGAACCGGTGTGCGCCGGAGACCCCGCGCGGAGCGGAGGGGTCCCCGGCGGAGCGGAGGGGTCCCCGGCGGAGCGACTGCCGGCGCAAATGCGGAGCGCCGCGGCGCGACCCGGTGGGCAGGGGCAGGACCCGGTCATGGCGCCCGGCGGACGCCGTGGCCGCAATCGGCTCGCATCCGTCCCGGCGGAGGGGCAGGATGCTGCCCGTAACCCCTGGAAGGATCCGGACCTGCGGAGGTATGGATGACCGGCACGCCCGCGCCGCCCGACACGGCCGGCCCCGCGCCCTTCACCGCGGAGGACTACGCGGCGCGGATGCGGCGCGCCGCCGAGGCCGCCGACGCGGCGGGACTCGCCGGGCTGCTGATCGCGCCCGGACCCGATCTGGTGTGGCTCACCGGATACCGCCCGGTGGAGACCGAACGCCTCACCCTGCTGGTGCTGCGGGCCGGACACGATCCCGTCCTCGTCGTGCCCACCCTGGAGGCGCCCGACGCGGCGGAGGCGACCGGCGCGCCCGCACTGACACTGCGCGACTGGACCGACGGCAAGGACCCCTACGACGCGGCCGCCGGGCTGCTCGGGGCCCGGGGGCGGTACGGCATCAGCGACAATGCCTGGGCCCTGCATCTGCTCGGTCTGCGCGAGCGGCTCCCGGACGTCGGACACGTCGCCCTCACCCGCGCCCTTCCGATGCTGCGGGCCGTCAAGGACGCGGCGGAGCTGGACCGGCTTGCGGCCGCGGGCACGGCGGCGGACGCGGCGTACGAGGAGATCCTGAAGGTCACCTTCGGCGGCCGCCGGGAGCGCGAGGTCGCCGCGGATCTCGCCGTTCTGCTGCGGCGGTTCGGGCACACGCAGGTGGACTTCACCATCGTGGCCTCGGGCCCCAACGGCGCCAATCCGCATCACGAGGCCGGCGAGCGTGTCATCCAGCGAGGCGACATGGTCGTCCTGGACTTCGGCGGTCTCAAGCACGGCTACGGCTCCGACACCTCCCGCACCGTCCACGTCGGTGAGCCGACCGACGAGGAGCGCGAGGTGCACGACCTCGTGCGCGCCGCACAGGAGGCCGGGTTCCGGGCGGTCGGGCCGGGCGCGGCGTGTCAGGACGTGGACCGTGCGGCCCGCGCGGTCATCGACGACGCCGGGTACGGCGCGTACTTCATCCACCGCACGGGGCACGGCATCGGTGTCACCACCCATGAACCGCCCTACATGATCGAAGGCGAGGAACAGCCCCTCGTCCCCGGGACGTGCTTCTCCGTGGAGCCCGGCGTCTATCTGCCCGATCGCTTCGGCGTCCGTATCGAGGACATCGTGGCGGTCACCGAGGACGGCGGGCGGCGCCTGAACGAGACGTCCCGCGAGATGGCGATAGTCGACTGAGACGGCGCAGGCCGGCCGCGGTGGGACCGCGCGGCGGCGCCGCCCGGCCGACCCGGCACCCAGGAGCCCCCAGCACGCATCCGAGACGACAACGGCGCGATCATGACCCAGGCACCGACACCGACGGCGGAGACCGTACGCCGACTGGTCCGTTCCCTGCTTCCCGAGGGCGACGGGCCGGCCGTGACTCCCGTCGAGGAGGGCGGGACCACATGGTGGGTCGGCACGCGCCATGTGCTGCGGCTGGCCCCCGATCGGGAGGCCTCCCTGCGTCAGCTCCGCGAACTGCGGCTGCGCTCCCTCGTACGCGCGCACGTGGCGCTCGCGGTGCCGACGAGCGTGGTCCGCGGCGAGTGGGCCGACGGACTCTCCTACACCCTCGACACGCGCCTGCCCGGCACCACCGGCGAGGAGCCCGGCGTCTCGGCGGTCGGCGAGGCGGACCTCGCGGCACTGCTCACCGGACTGCGTGACGTACCGGTCCGCCAGGCCGAGACGCTCGGTGTCCCGCGTGTCGCGCCACGGTCCCTGGAGACGCTGCGCGCGGCCGCCGCCGGCGCCGCGGGACGGCTCGCGGAGGCGGACGAGTTCGACCCCGGCAGGCTGGCCCAGCTCGCCGCGCCCGCCGCCCGCCAACTGGGCGTGCAGTCCGGCGCGGCGGTGCTGGTGCACCACAACCTGGGGCGGGCGCACCTCGTGGTGAGCGGCGACGGGCGGGTGCGGGGCGTCCTCGGCTGGACCGACGCGATCGTCGGCGACCCGGCCGAGGACATCGCATCCCTCTCCGCCGCCGTGGGAGCCCCCGCCGCGGTCCGCGCCGCGACCCTCGCCGGCTACGGTGCCCGTCCCTGTCTGCGCGGCCTGTGGCTCGCCCGCTGCGACACACTCGTACGCCTCGCCGGCGCGCTCGACGGCCGGGACGGCACCCCGCTGCCGGTCCTGCGCGGCAGGGTCCTGCACGCCTGGGAATCGATCATGCTGGAGCGGGTGACGGAACTGCCGGGCGAGGAGACGCCGTAGCGGCAGGCCCGGATGCGATGGCACCCGGGCCCGGCGGCACCCGCATCACTCCTGCATCAGAACCACACACGACTCGCCCGGCAGGCTCAGCACACCGACCGCGTCGGGCGGCGGCACGGGCTCCCATGCGGCCAGTACACGCGTGGAGGTGACGCCGAGCGGGATACGGGCCGGTTCCTTGCCGAAGTTGACCGCCACCCGGACGTCGCCGCGGCGGTAGGCGAGCCAGCGGGCGTCCTCGTCGTGGGCGACCTTGACGTCCTCGAGATCGGGGTCGGCGAGATCGGGCTGGTCGCGGCGCAGGGCGATCAGCTCGCGGTACCAGGACAGCACCCGTGCGTGGGGCTCGCGGTGCGGCTCGGACCAGTCGAGGCAGGAACGGTCGCGGGTCGCCGGGTCCTGAGGGTCGGGCACGTCCTCCTCCGCCCAGCCGTGCGCGGCGAACTCCCGGCGTCTGCCCCGGCGTACGGCGTCGGCGAGTCCGGGATCGGTGTGATCGGTGAAGAACTGCCAGGGTGTGCCCGCGGCCCACTCCTCGCCCATGAACAGCATCGGAGTGAACGGGGCGGTGAGCACGAGCGTCGCCGCGCACGCCAGGAGGCCGGGGGAGAGGGACGCCGACAGGCGGTCGCCCAGCGCACGATTGCCCACCTGGTCGTGGGTCTGGGCATAACCGAGCAGGCGGTGCGCGGAGATCCGGGTGCGGTCCAGCGGGCGGCCGTGCCGCCGGCCGCGGAACGTCGAGTAGGTCCCGTCGTGGAAGAAGCCGCCCGCCAGCGTTTTGGCCAGGGCCGTCAGGGGGGCGCGCGCGAAGTCCTCGTAGTAGCCCTGCGATTCACCGGTCAGCGCGGTGTGCAGCGCGTGGTGGAAGTCGTCGTTCCACTGGGCGTGCAGCCCGAGGCCGTGCTCGGCGCGGGGGGTGACGACCCGCGGGTCGCCGAGGTCGGACTCGGCGATCAGGAAGAGCGGCCGGCCCACGTCGGCGGCCAGCGCGTCCACCGCCGACGACAGTTCCTCCAGGAAGTGGATCGCGCGCGTGTCGCGCAGCGCGTGCACCGCGTCGAGCCGCAGTCCGTCGATCCGGTAGTTCCGCAGCCACGCCAGCGCGCTGCCGATGAGATACGCGCGCACCTCGTCCGAACCCGGCGCGTCCAGGTTCACGGCGGCGCCCCAGGGGGTGTGGTGCGTCTCGGTGAAGTACGGGCCGAACGCGGGCAGGTGGTTGCCGGAGGGGCCGAGGTGGTTGTGGACCACGTCCAGCACGACGCCGAGCCCGAGCGCGTGCGCCCGGTCGACGAACCGTTTCAGCGCCTCCGGCCCGCCGTACGGCTCGTGCACCGCCCAGAGCGACACGCCCTCGTACCCCCAGCCGTGTCGCCCGGGGAACGGGCACAACGGCATCAACTCGACGTGCGTGACACCCAGTTCGGCGAGGTGTCCGAGCCGCTCGGCCGCCGCGTCCAGCGTGCCCTCACGGGTGTACGTGCCCACGTGCAGCTCGTACAGCACCGCGTCCGTGAGCCCGCGTCCCGGCCACTGCGTCCGCCATGCGTAGCGCTCGTGGTCGACCACGGCGCTCGGCCCGTCCGGTCCGTCCGGCTGGCGGCACGACCGTGGGTCGGGCAGCACGGGGCCGTCGTCCACGGCGAATCCGTACCGCGTGCCGTCGTCGGCCTCCGCCTCGCCGGTCCACCATCCCGCGCGCAGCGGATCGCGCACCAGTGCGCTCGTGGCGCCCCCGCAGTGCAGCGTCACCCGACCGGCCTGTGGTGCCCACACCTCGAACTGCACGGACGGTTCCCCCTCGTCTGCTCATCGTGACGTAGCCCGTCCATGGTGCGTCAATCGAGATCAATTCGCCTGCGGATCCACCCTTTCGGCACATGGGACACCTCCGGTGTTGACGCGGTCGTATTTGCGTTTTCTGGACACCCCGGCCCGACTGCCCGACAATCACGAGCGTGACGTCGTCCTTCGAGTTCCACACGTATCCCGCGCGGCTCTCGGACGCCGACCGCGACCGGGCGCTGAAGGCGCTCCGCGACGGCGTCGCGCTGGGACGTCTGTCCCACGACACGTTCATCCGGCGCATGGAGCTGGCCCTGGTGGCCCGTCAGCCGCACGAGCTGGCCGCGCTCGTCGCCGACCTGCCGGCCGAGAAGCGCTGGTCGCGACTGGTGTTCGGGACCGTCGAGGCGATCTCGGGGTTCGGCGTGCGGCTGCGGCGCGCCTGGCAGGCGGAACGGCTGCCCAAGCTGCTGCTGCCGAGCCCGGGAGCCCCCTATCCGCTGCGGATCGGGCGGGACCCGGCGAACGGTCTGCGGCTCAGCCACGAGACGGTCTCGCGGGTGCACGCCGAACTCAGGCACCAGGGAGGGCTGTGGGTGCTGCGCGACCTCGGCTCCACCAACGGCACCACGGTCAACGGCCGCCGGGTGATCGGTGCCGCGGTGGTGCGCGACGGTGACCAGGTCGGCTTCGGGACGATGGCCTTCCGGCTTTCGGCGGAGTAGCCGGCCGTCGCCGTCCCGGGCCCCGGCCGGGACCGCAGTCCTCGGGCGCGACCGGTCGCCACGCCCGGTGGGGAACGCTCCGTTTCCGCACCGCGCCGGAGCGGGCCCCCGCGTGCGGCCCACCGCGCCGGAGCGCGGTCCGCGGACCGACCGCCGTGCCCGCCTCCGGGCCGTCCGCCGCTGCCGCCGATGGTGTTGACGTACCTCCCGAGCCGTGACTGACTGTGCGTACACCATGTACACCAGGTGAACCGACGGCACCACATAGTGGAGGTGTGCCCTGCCGCCCCTCCTCCGCTATCCGACCGTG
The DNA here is from genome assembly GCF_051553595.1 of Streptomyces sp. HUAS TT11. Classification (NCBI taxonomy): domain Bacteria; kingdom Bacillati; phylum Actinomycetota; class Actinomycetes; order Kitasatosporales; family Streptomycetaceae; genus Streptomyces; species Streptomyces sp. HUAS TT11. Next base: position 2,457,528 of record NZ_CP196184.1, on the reverse strand, counting down.
GACGAGCTGGGCGCCCGTGCGGCCGCGCTCGTCGCCCGCCGTCCGCGCGACGCCCGGCTGCGCCGCGTGGGCACGTCCCGGGGCGGCACACCCCTGTGGCTGCTCTCCGTGGGGCACGGCAGCCGCCACGCGCTCGTCGTGGCCGGCCCGCACGCCAACGAACCCGTCGGCGGCGCCACCGTCCTGCGCCTGGCCGAACGGGCGCTGGCCGATCCCCGGCTCGGCGCGGGGTCCGACACGACGTGGAACCTGCTGCTGTGCCTCGACCCCGACGGCGCCCGGCGCAACGAGGGCTGGCTGTCCGGCCCGTACACCCTGGGCCGGTACTTCCGGCACTTCTTCCGCCCCGGGTTCCTCGAGCAGCCCGAGTGGCTGCCCGACGGCGCGGAGCGCGCCGCCCTGCCCGAGACCCGCGCCCTGCTCGACCTCCAGGACGAGCTGCGGCCGTTCTTCCAGTGCTCCCTGCACGGGGTCGACGTCGGCGGTGGCTTCGTCGAACTGACCCACGATCTGCCCGGCATGGCGCAGCGGCTCGCCCAGACCGCGGCCCGGCTCGGCATCCCCCGCGAACTCGGCCCGTACGACACGCTGTACTGGCCGGTCCTCGGGCCCGCCGTCTACCGCATCCCGCCGCCCCGCCGCGGCGACCTCGCCGCCGCGATCACGGAGGCGGCCGTGGAGTCGACGTGGTTCCACCCCCACCGCTACGGCACCGTCACGGCGGTCGTGGAGGCGCCCATGTGGGGGGTGGCGGCCGTGGAGGACGGTTCACCGCCCGCCGACGCCTCCGCCGTGCTGCGGACCGTGAGCCGGACACTGCGGGACGACACACGTCTCATGGAGGGCTTCCTGGCCCGTATCCGCCCTCATCTGACGCATGTTCCGGACGCCGCCCGGCTGCTGGCACCGGTGGACGACTATTTACTGGTCGGCCCCGGTCTCGCCGACTCCTGGGATCCCGACACCCACCCCGCAGGGGAGCGCCGGCTGCCGCCGCTCGACTCCGCCCGTCTGACCGCCCTCGGCATCTCCGGCCGCCGTGTCGCGCTGCGCACCGCCGGGCTGCTGCACCAGCTCGCCAGGGCCGCGGGGCGCGAGGCGGCCGACGTGCTGCCGGAGCTGGACGGGCTGATCGACATGTGGTGCGCCGACTACAGCGAGGGGTACGGCGCGCGCTGGATCCCGGTCGCCCGCCAGGCCGAGTACCAGGCGCGCGTGGTGCTGGCCGCGTTCGAACTGGCCGGCCGGTACGCGCCCGTGCGTTCCCATTCGGGTGAGTCGGGCTGGGGTCCGGGGGCCGCGGTGCCGATGCATACGGAATGAAGAAGACGACCCTGGCCCTGAGCGGCACCCTGATCGCCGCTGCCGCCCTGCTCACCGCGACCCCGGCCCCGGCTCTTCCCCTGCCGTCCCCTGCCGCCAACTGGCTCTACCTGACCGTCACCGACGGAGACGTCGGTTCCCGGGACATCCGCGGCACGCTTCTGACGTGCGACCCGCCCAAGGGCCATGCGAGGGCTGCCATGGCGTGCTCGCAACTCGCCGCGGTGCAGGGCGACGTCGACCGCATTCCGCCCGGCGACGTCTTCTGCCCGATGATCTACGCCCCTGTGAAGGTGTCCGCGCGCGGGGAGTGGAACGGCCGTCAGATCGACTACAGCCACACCTTCGCCAACACCTGCGACCTCGAGGCGCGCACCGGGCAGGTGTTCGCGCTCGTGGACCAGGACTCGTCGGTTCCGGGTCTGCCGCACTGAACCCCCGCCCCGCGCGCGGGTGCCCCCTGCCCTGTGCCCTGCGCGCCGGGCAGGCACCTGCACGCGCAGGGGTCTTCGCCACGACGGGGCGCCGATGACGGCCGGAGCTGCCTGGCCGGTGCACGAAGGTGCGTACCGCCGGCGTCCCTCACCGCCCGCCGGCGTGCTCGAGCAGCGCCACCGGCAGCCGCCCGAAGAGGTCCGCCACCCGTACCTGTCCCTCGAACTCCCGCTCCGGGGCGAGGACATCGGCCCAACGGCCCGGCGGCAGAGCGAGCGTGGTGTCGCGCCAGCCGCCCGCCTCCGCCAGCCGCAGCGACAGCCGGGTGACGGCCGTGAGGACCGCTCCCGAGCGTACGAAGGCCACACAGTGCCCGGCGCCGGGTCCGCCGGCCACGAGCGGCGCGTAGGCCGCCGACGCGCCGAAGACCTCCGGACGCCGCCGGCGCAGCCCCAGTGCGGCCCTCGTGAGCTCCGCCTTGTCCGAGGATCCCCCCTGCGGCGTGAACGGCGTCCGGTTGTCCGGGTCGACCAGGGCCCGGTACTCGCCCTCCGTGCCCTGGTAGAGGTCCGGCACACCCGGCATCGTCAGATGGACCAGGGCGGCCCCGAGGACATTTGCCCGGATGTGCGGGGCCGTCGCGTCCCGGAAGTGCTGGACGAGCCGTCCCGTGGCGCCGCGGGCCCCACCCGCGACGAAGGCCTCCACCGCCGCCTCGTACCCGGGGTCCTGTTCGGTCCAGGTGGTGTGCAGTCCGGCCTCCCGCACGTGCTTGAGCAGCGCTCCCGTCAGTCGGTCCTCGGCCGCCTGCCCCAGACCGAAGTACGTCTGCCAGGCGGCCCAGACCAGGTGCGGGTCTGGGGCGCCGCCGCTCGCGCCGGTCACCTCGGCCAGCACGTCCGCCCAGCGCCCCGGGCACTGGGTGAGCACCGAGATCGCCGCCCGTACGTCCGCGCTGCGCTTGGTGTCGTGGGTCGACAGCACGGTGCCGGTGACGGGCCAGTCGCGCTGCACCCGCGCACAGTAGGCGTGGAAGTCCTCCGGCGGGACCGCAGGGGCACCTGGTTCGCCGCCCACCTCGTTCGCCGACAGCAGCGGGACGTACCGGTAGAACGCCGTGTCCTCGGCGGACTTGGCCCGCAGCGCCGACGAGGTCTGCGCGAACCGGAACCGGAACTCGGTGTGCAGCGGCCCGTCACCCCAGTGCCCCAGCAGCAGGTCCCGTACGACGTCCACGGCATGCGCCTCCTCCGGCACCGTGAAGGCGGCACGGGCCTCGGCCGCGGCCTCCTCGGTGACGACCGCGGCGGAGCCGGCGGAGGTGTACGGGCGGTACACGTGCAGGCGGACGAGGAGTTCGCGCAGTGCGGTGCCCAGTGTCCAGGGGGCGTGGTCGCGCAGTGCGGGGTCGGGCGACTCGGCGCACAGCCGGCCCGCCACGCGGGTGAGGCGGTCCACCTCGGTGGCCAGTTCGTGCGTGACCACCTCGTACGCGGCCCGCCGCAGGGTCGGTGCCCAGCGGCCGCCCCGGTCGTCCGGCGGTCCCGCCGCGCGCCGGTAGTGGCCGAGCAGTTCGTCGGCGCCGGTGGGATCCGTGAACAGCCCGTCCACGTGCCGCAGCGCGTCGTATCCCGTGGTGCCCGCGACCGGCCAGGCGGCGGGCAGGTGCTCGTCGGCCGCGAGGATCTTCTCGACCACCGTCCAGCGGCCGCCGGTGGCCTTGTGCAGGCGGCTCAGATAGGCGTCCGGGTCGGCAAGACCGTCCGGGTGGTCCACGCGCAGGCCGTCGATCACCCCTTCGCCCAGCAGCCGCAGCAGCGTGCCGTGGGTCGCCGCGAAGACCTCCGGGTCCTCCACCCGCACCCCGATGAGCTCGGAAATGCTGAAGAACCGCCGGTAGTTCAGCTCGGTACGGGCGAGCCGCCACCACACGGGGCGGTACCACTGGGCGTCGAGCAACTGCGGCAGCGGCAGCGATCCGGTGCCCTCGCGCACCGGGAAGACATGGTCGTGGTAGCGCAGGACGTCGCCGTCCACCTTCAGATGCCCGAGTTCCTCGCCGAGCCGGTGCGCCAGCACCGGCAGCAGCAGCTGCCCGCCCTGCGCACTCCAGTCGATGTCGAACCAGCGCGCGTACGGCGACTCGGGGCCCTCCCGCAGCACCTCCCACAGGGCGTGGTTGTGCCGCGGTGCGGCGGCCATGTGGTTGGGGACGATGTCCACGACCAGGCCGAGTCCGTGCTCCCGCGCGGTGGCCGCCAGGGAGCGCAGCCCCGCCTCGCCGCCCAGTTCGCCCCGTACACGCGTGTGGTCGACGACGTCGTAGCCGTGCGTCGAGCCGGGGACGGCCTCGAGCACGGGTGACAGATGCAGGTGCGAGACGCCGAGTGCGGCCAGGTACGGCACGGCCGCCTTTGCCGCGCCGAACGGGAACTCCGGCTGGAGCTGGAGCCGGTAGGTGGCCGTGGGCACCGCCGGGGCGGAACGCTCAGGTGTCATGGGAACCTACGTACCCGCCCTGCCGCCTTTCCTGTCACGGACGCGCCGTCCGACTGCGTTCCGCCCTGCCCGCGGCCGGTCGTGAAGTGCCGGGCCCGGTCGAGGGCGACGGCCGCCTGCGGGCGGGTCACCCGTGGGACACGGCGGCGACCGAACGCGCCGGTCGCAGCCGTTCGTCGAGGACCCCGGCCGGCGCCGTCGCCGCGTACCGCGCGGCCGCGCCGTCTGGCGCCCGAGGCGGTCGATCCGGCATCGGCCGCGTGGCGCTCGTGACGGTCGGTCCCGTCGGACTTCGGCGGCCGGCAACCTCGTCCACCCGGGTGGACGAGGTTGCCGATGCCCTAGGCGGGCCGTTGAAGCACCGTCAGGCTCCGGTCGATCAGCGTCAGCCGTCCGCCGGCCTCGAGCTTCGCGCCGGTGCCCGCCGTCACCCCATCCGGGACCGAGGTGTCGACGACCACCTGCCACTGGCGCCCGTGGTCGACCGGAACCACGAATTCGAGCGGTTTGGGCGAGGCGTTGAACATCAGCAGGAACGAGTCGTCGGCGATCCGTTCCCCGCGCGGACCGGGCTCGGAGATCGCGTTGCCGTTGAGGAACACCGTCAGTGCGCCCGCCTGCGACGACGTCCAGTCGCGCTGCGTCATCTCCTCGCCCTGCGGGGTGAACCAGGCGATGTCGGACAGCTCGTCGTGCGTGCCCTGCACCGGGCGTCCGTGGAAGAAGCGGCGCCTGCGGAAGACCGGGTGGTCGCGGCGCAGCCACACCATGGCACGTGTGAACTCCAGCAGATCGCCGCCGTCCTCCGGCCACTGCACCCAGGACAGCTCGTTGTCCTGGCAGTAGGCGTTGTTGTTGCCCCGCTGGCTCCGGGCGAACTCGTCGCCGTGGCTGAGCATCGGAACACCCTGGGAGAGCATGAGCGTGGCGATGAAGTTCCGCATCTGCCGCGTCCTCAGGTCCAGCACCGCCCGGTCGTCGGTGTCCCCCTCGGCCCCGCTGTTCCAGGACCGGTTGTAGCTCTCCCCGTCCCGGTTGTCCTCGCCGTTGTCCTCGTTGTGCTTGTCGTTGTACGAGACGAGGTCGTGCAGCGTGAAGCCGTCGTGGCAGGTGACGAAGTTGATGGAGGCGAGCGGGCGGCGGCCGTCGTCCTGGTAGAGGTCCGAGGAGCCGGTCAGCCGGGACGCGAACTCGGCGAGGGTGCGCGGCTCGCCCCGCCACAGGTCCCGGACGGTGTCGCGGTACTTTCCGTTCCACTCGGTCCACAGCGGCGGGAAGTTGCCCACCTGGTAGCCGCCCTCGCCCACGTCCCACGGCTCGGCGATCAGCTTGACCTGGGAGACCACCGGGTCCTGCTGCACCAGGTCGAAGAACGACGACAGCCGGTCCACCTCGTGGAACTGACGCGCCAGCGTCGCCGCCAGGTCGAAGCGGAAGCCGTCCACGTGCATGTCGGTGACCCAGTAGCGCAGCGAGTCCATGATCAGCTGAAGTACGTGGGGAGAACGCATCAGCAGTGAGTTGCCGGTCCCCGTGGTGTCCATGTAGTACCGCGGGTCGTCGGTCAGCCGGTAGTACGACGAGTTGTCCAGGCCCCTGAACGAGAGTGTCGGGCCGAGGTGGTTGCCCTCCGCGGTGTGGTTGTAGACGACGTCCAGGATGACCTCGATGCCGGCCTCGTGCAGGGCCCGGACCGCCGACTTGAACTCCAGGACCTGCTGGCCCCGGTCGCCCCAGGAGGCGTACGTGTTGTGCGGGGCGAAGAAGCCGATCGTGTTGTAGCCCCAGTAGTTGTTCAGGCCCATGTCGACCAGACGGTGGTCGTTGACGAACTGGTGTACGGGCATCAGCTCGAGTGCGGTGACGCCCAGTTCCGTCAGATGCTCGAGGATCGCCGGGTGGGCGAGCGCCGCATACGTGCCGCGCAGTTCGTCGGGCAGCGCGGGATGGGACATCGTCAGGCCCTTCACATGGGCCTCGTAGATCACCGTGCGGTGGTACTCGGTGCGCGGCGGACGGTCGTCGCCCCAGTCGAAGTAGGGGTTGATCACGACGGACGTCATGGTGTGCGGCGCGGAGTCCAGGTCGTTGCGCTTGTCCGGCGACCCGAAGGGGTAGCCGTAGACCTCCTCGCCCCACCTCACCGCGCCGCTGATGGCGCGTGCGTACGGGTCGAGCAGCAGCTTCGCCGAGTTGCAGCGCAGCCCGCGTTCGGGTGCGTACGGGCCGTGCACCCGGAAGCCGTACCGCTGCCCGGGCATCACACCCGGCAGATACGCGTGCCGTACGAACGCGTCGGTCTCCCGCAGTTCCACCGCCGTCTCCGAGCCGTCGTCGTGCAGCAGACACAGCTCGATCCGGTCGGCGGCCTCCGAATAGACCGCGAAGTTGGTTCCGGCGCCGTCATACGTGGCGCCGAGCGGATACGCCTCTCCAGGCCAGACCTGCATGGATACGACTCTCCCAGTTGTCCTGGCCCCAGTGGGGCGCCATGTCGCCGAGTCTGCCCGAAAGTGGTGGAACCTCCTATGACTTCCGTACCTCTTAACGGCCGACCAGTGCATACCCGGTATGCGCACCCACTTGCGCATCCGAGGCGTGCCGAACCGGTAAGGCCTGATCCGCTCCCGGGGAATCAGGGGGAGTAGGGGGAAATGTGCGCAGGACAGTGCGCAGGCATCTGGGCAAGGTGGTGGCGGGTACGGCCGTCGCGGTGGCAGGGACCGCCGTGATGGTCGGCATCACGCTGCCGGGCTCGGTGTCGGCGGAGGAGTCGGGCGGCAAGGACGGCGGACGGTCCGCCCGGGCGGTCGACGGGCCGGGTGGCGCGCCGGCGCCCGGCGTCGTCCGGCAGGCACCCGCGGAAGGGAGCAAGGGCACCGGGAGCGACCCGCTGACGGACGACGAGGCCGAACGGGCCGAGCGCATCGCACTCGGCCGGCCGCAGGCCGTCGCCGGTGAGAACGTGGCGGGCGGTAAGGGACCGCAGCGGCTCGGTGTCGACCTCGCCGAACCGGACGCGGACCGTCCTGACGACCGGGACCCGCCCCGGCGCGCCGACGTGGTGCTCTACGACTACGGGGACGACGCCCTCGTCACGACGACCGTCGATCTGGACACCGGCACGGTCGAGAGGACGGGGATCCAGCACGGTGTGCAGCCGCCCCTCGGCCGTGAGGAGAACGCCGAGGCGGCCGCACTGCTGATCGCGGACCCGCTCGGCGCGGGCCTGAGGGCCGACTTCAAGGACGCCACCGGCAAGGACCTCACCTCGCCCGGCCAGCTGATGCTCACCGGCATCGTCTACCGGGCGACGCCGGGCGCCCAGCCCGCGGTCCTCGGCAGGTGCGGCGAGCACCGCTGCGTGCGGCTCCTCCCGAAGATCCCGAACGGCGCGTGGATCGACAGCCGTTCCTTCGTGGTCGACCTGAGCGCCCGCAAGGTCGGCACGCTCGGCTGAGCCGTACGCCGTCGCCCGCCCGGGAAACATCTCCCCTCTTCTGCGGCGCGGTGCCCCGCCCTTTCGTCTCGTCCTTTCCCATCTGTGCAAGAGGAGTCACTTCGTCATGCGTGCGAACAGAATCAGTCATGCCCGCAGGCAGGCTCTGACCGGCCTCGCGGCGGCCGGACTGGCCCTCGGCGGCAGCTCGGCCGCACCGGCCCACGCGGAGCACAGGGCCCCGGCCCCGGCCGCCGCCGAGTGCAGCGCCGCGTACCGGATCGAGCAGAAGCTCTCCACCGGCACCATCTGGCGGATGTGCTGGCGCTACGACGGCAACGCCGGTCTCGTTCTTGAACACGTGTCCTACCGGCCCCCGGGTGAGAGCCGCCCGATCAAGGTCCTCAACAGCGCGCGGCTGGCCCAGATCGACGTCCCCTACGACGACGGCTCGGTCGAGTACAGCGATCTGACGGGCGCCGGCTTCGCGCAGGGTCTGTCCGCCATGGCGCCGGGCGAGTGCCCAGGCGGCACGATCAGGACCGTCAAGGTGCCGAACGCCTGGGACCCGCAGCACCCAAACGTCGACGGCCTGTGCACCACGACCCGTTCGCGCGGCCACGCCTACCGCATGCAGAGCGACACGGGGAACAAGGTCTACCAGGCCCAGGGCAGGGATCTGCTGGTCTACACCGTCAACAAGGTCGGCTGGTACGAGTACATCACCGAGTGGCGCTTCCAGGACGACGGCACGGTGAACATGAACGTCGGCGCCACGGGCAGTCTCTCGCCCTTCGACTACGACGCGGGCGACGGCCGCGGCTGGCCGATCGGCAAAGGCGCCCGGGCGTACGCCACGAGCCACAGTCACAACGTCTTCTGGCGGCTCGACTTCGGTCTCGACGGCTCGTCGAAGGGCAAGGTGGAGCAGTACGACTCCGTGGTCAGTCCGCCGGCGCGGGGAGCCCAGGCGCCGAGCAACAGGACCACCCGCACGAAGGTCACCAGGGAACTGGCGGGGGACGCGAAGAACATGCGCTGGTGGCGGGTCGTCAGCGCCACGGGCAGGAACAAGGACGGCCACCCGCGCTCGTACGAGATCGTCCCGGGGCCCAGCACCAGGTATCCGGGCCACGGCTTCACCAAGCACGACATCTACTTCACCGAGTACAAGGCGTGCGAACGGTTCGCCAGCGACAATCTCGGCAACTGCGGGACCGGAGCCGGCACGTCCGTCGACCGGTGGGTCAACGGGCAGACGCTCACTCACCCCGTGGTGTGGGTGAACATCGGCTTCCACCACATAGCGCGCGACGAGGACCAGCAGCCCATGCCCGTCCACTGGCAGGGCTTCTCCATCGCTCCGCGCGACGTCACGGCTATGAACCCGCTCACGCCGGCCGCCCTGGCGGATCAGAACGGACGTGTGGAAAGCGGTAGTTGAGAAACGACCCTGTGCATCCGGCTGCACCGCGCAGCGCTCCCGGAGTACTCTTCCTTGATCGTTGGCTGGGGCCTGGCCCCTGGGGAGGCTCGGGGGAGCGGAAGGCGGTGCGCGGGTGGGCTCGGGAGGGCTGGAGCTTCCCCCTGGTGACGAGGGTCACGAGGGGAACTCCGCGGATGTCCCGCCCGGGGCGGTGTCCCTGGCACGGCCCATGGAAATGGGATCCATCGGACCGGAACTGGACTGGAATGCCGACGCGTGGCGCGAGGTACGCACCCGCGCCCAGCGTGCGGGGCGGGCCTACATCTGGCTGAACCTGGTGGAACAGCGGCTGCGCGCGGTCGTGGCCGCTGTTCTCCGCCCCATCTACGAACCCGTCCACGGGGACGACTGGGTGGTCGCCGCGGCCGGGCCGGCCGGCCAGGAGTGGGTGCAGCGGGCCGTCGCGGTGCGCGAGGTCAGCCGCCGCAAGGGTTATCTGCTCGACCCCGCCGACGACAACGTGCTCAGCTTTCTGACGCTGCCTCAGCTGCGTGAGCTGATGGTGCAGCACTGGCCGTGCTTCGAGCCGTACATAGACGAGCGCCGGGACGTCGAACTCGCGCTGGACGAGCTGGAAGTGACCCGGAACGTGGTCTCCCGCAACCGGGCCCTGTCGGAGGCGGTGCTCGCGCAGGCCGAGCGTGCCTCGGCACGGCTGCTCGAGATCCTCGGCGCGGGCGGCGACGTGCCCTCGGCGCGGCGCCTGCCCGTCGACGCGGTCGAGGACCTGGTGGGCGACCGGTACGCGGACCTGGTGGCCGTCCACCCGGACCGGGTGCGGCTGCTGCGTCAGTTCCCCGCCGAGGACATCTTCGGCGGCGCCCGCCGCCTGGACGCCATCGGTATCGGCCTCAATCTGCTGGTGCAGAACTTCTCCGGCCGCCGGCTGGTGCGGCTCGCCGAGTCCGGCTGCCGTGCGCGGCTGCTCTTCCTCAACCCCGCATCCAGCGCCGTCAAGCGGCGTGAGCGGGAGCTGGGCATCAGAAAGGGTGAGCTGAGCCGCGCCGTCGAGATGAACATCCTGCACATGCGCCGGGTGCGCTCGAAGCTGCGCGACCCGGACGCCTTCGAGATCCAGGTCTTCGACGAGACCCCCCGCTTCACGGCCTACCTGGTGGACGGGGACGGCGCGGACGGGATCGCGGTCGTCCAGTCCTATCTGCGGCGCACCCGCGGTATGGAGGCTCCCGTGCTCGTGCTGCGCAACGGCAACCGGGTCGTCAGGTCGGACCAGGCGGAGGAGGGCGGCCTGTTCCCGACCTACCGCGAGGAGTTCGAGGTGGCTTGGGCGGATTCGCGCCCCGTGTCGTGAACGGTCCCATGCGGAAGGCGGTCCTCGGATTGTCAGTGGCGCGTGGGAGGGTGGAGACCACTGGGGGAAAGCACCACCGAGAAGGGGGGCCGCCATGGCCTGGCACCGAGAGCTGCTGATCGGCTTCGACCTGGAGACCACCGGCACCGACCCGTACGAGGCGCGCATCGTCACGGGCGCGGTGATCGAGGTCCGGGACGGGCAGCCGCTGGGACGCCGGGACTGGCTGGCGGACCCCGGCGTGGAGATCCCGGCGGACGCGGTCGCGGTGCACGGGATCAGCACGGAGCGTGCGGCGGCCGAGGGCCGACCGGCGGACCGGGTCGCCGACGCGATCGCGGACGTTCTGGTGACCTACTGGAAGACGGGCGTCCCGGTCGTCGCCTACAACGCGGCCTTCGACCTGACCCTGCTCTCCGCCGAGTTGCGGCGGCACGGGCTGCCGTCCCTGCGCGACCGTCTGGGCGGCGCGGAACCGGGCCCTGTGATCGATCCCTACACCATCGACCGGTGGGCCGACCGCTATCGCCGCGGCAAGCGCAACCTCGAAGCGGTCTGCACGGAGTACGGCGTCGCGCTGGACGCGGCGCACGACGCCGCGGCGGACGCTCTGGCCGCCGCCCGGCTCGCGGGGGCGATAGCAGGCCGCCACCCGAAGATCGCGGCGTTCGGGCCGGCGGAGCTGCACCGCCGGCAGATCGAGTGGTACGCGGCCTGGGCGGCGGACTTCCAGGACTTTCTGCGTGGCAAGGGCGACACGGAGGCGGTGGTGGACGGCACCTGGCCGCTGCGGGAGGCGGCGGGGCAGCGGGCCTGATCCGGAGGCCGGCCTCAGAAGGCGTGCCAGCGGACCGTCTCGTCCCCGTTCCGCAGTGAGGCCACCCTCCTCCGGAACTCGGCGAGCGCCGCGGGGTTGCTCGGCGCGTGCTGGGCGACCCAGGCGCAACTGGCGGTTTCGCGTGCGCCGCGGAGCACGGAGCATCCCGCCCACGCGCGCACATCCCAGCCGTACGTCTTCGTGAAGGAGTCGTAGGCCTCGGCCGGGAGCCCGTAGCGGTCACGGGAGAGAGCCATGACCACCAGGTCGTGCTCGCGCAGGTCGGCCGAGAAGGTCTCCAGATCGACCAGGACCGGACCGTCCGGTCCGATGTGCACATTGCGGGGCAGCGCGTCGCCGTGGATCGGCCCGGGCACCAGATGCGGCGTCAGCGCGGCGGCGGCCGCCGCGAAGCCGTCCCGGCGCTCACGCAGATACGCCGCGTCCGCCGGGTCGACGGCGTCGCCGGCCAGCCGCAGCCAGCGCTCCACACCGCCCAGCAGCTCTCGCTGCGGCAGCGGGAAGGAGGGGGTGGGGAGCGCGTGCACGATCCGCAGCAGTTCGGCCAGATCCCGTGCCTCGGCCGGACGTACGGGATCGGGCAGCCGGTGCCACACCGTCACCGGGTGGCCGTCCACCAGCAGTGCCTCGGGTTCGGCGGCACGCACCGCGGGGACACCCTCCGCGGCGAGCCAGAGGGCGATGTCCAGTTCCCGTCGTGCGCGGTCGAGGAGTTCGGCGTCGCGGCCCACCTTGACCACGAGCTCGCCCACCGCGAACACCGCGTTCTCTCCCAGGGCGAGGAGCCGCGCGTCCGCCGCCCGGTCCGGCAGTACGGCTGCCGCGGCCAGTACCCCGCGCGCCCTTGCCTCGTCCATCGCCGCCTCCGTGTCCCGTCGTCGTGCCGACCACCGATGGCGCCGGACGCCCGCCACCCGTCGGCAAGTGTCGCATTCGCACTGGTCGGACCGTGTGCCCGGGCGGGCGGTGGCACCGGTGGCCGCGCCGGACACGAAGACGGCGGGCCCCTGGTTCCCGCACGGCGGTGCGGCCGGGGTGCCCCGACCCACCCCGGCCACGTACAGCGTCACCCGGGGACCATCAGACCCCGACCTTCTCGCCCTCCACGGCCGGCGGCGGGGGCGGGGACACCGCCGGGGACGACTCGTCGTGGCTGAGGTCCGGCAGCCGGTGCAGCCACTTCGGCAGATACCAGTTGCGCTCGCCGAGCAGCGCCATCACCGAGGGGAGGAGCACGCCCCGGATGACCGTCGCGTCGATGAGCACGGCGGCGGCCAGGCCCACGCCCATCTGCTTCATGGACTGCATGGACAGCGTGCCGAAGATCGCGAAGACGGCGACCATGATGACGGCGGCACTGGTCACGACCCCCGCCGTGGTCACCACACCGTGCGTGATCGCCTCCTTGGTCGTCCGGCCCCGCAGGCGCGCCTCACGGATCCGGGAGACCACGAACACGTGGTAGTCCATCGACAGCCCGAACAGGATGACGAACAGGAACAGCGGCAGCCAGGTGATGATGGCGCCCACTCCCTCGGCGCCCACCAGCGACGCCCCCCAGCCGTGCTGGAAGACGGCGACCAGGATGCCGTAGGCCGCGCCGACGGACAGCAGGTTGAGCGCGATCGACGTGATCGCGATCGTCAGGGAGCGGAACGACACGAGTATCAACAGGAAGGCGAAGACCACGACGAACGCGAAGACCGGAACCACCGAGCCGACGAGCTGGTCGTTGAAGTCCGCGGAGCCGGCGACCTGACCGGTGATCGGCGCCTGCACCCCCTCGACCCTGCCGAGCGTGTCCGGACGTACCCGGTCGCGCAACAGGTCCAGGCTCCTGCCGGCCTTGTCCAGATCGGATCCGCCGACCAGCGGGACGGAGATCAGGGCCACGTTCTGCGCACCGTGCAGCTTGATGTCGATCGGGCCTCGGGACGCCCCCGAACTGATCGCCTCCGCTCGGAAGGCGGCCAGCGCGGACCGCACCTCGGCGGCGTTGATGTCGTTCGCCTTGACGACGACCTCGGCGGGTTCGGAACCGCCGGGGAACGCCTCGTTGACCCGGTTGTAGGTGGCGACGATGGGCAGCCGGTCGCCGAACTCCTGGTCGAGCGTCAGGTTCTGGGTCTTCATGCCGAGGGCGGGAGCCATGATCGCCAGCAGCGCTCCGGCCGCGACGACCAGGGAGACGGCGGGCCTGGCGAGCACGACCTTGAGCACGGCCGCCCACAGCCGGCTGCCCTCCTCCGCGGACCGGCCGCGCCGGGCGTTGCGCGCACGGCGCTTCTCGGGGTGCAGGAACGGGATACGGCCCTTCTCGACCCGGTGACCGAGGAGGGACAGCAGCGCGGGCAGCACCGTCACCGAACCGACCATGGCGACCGCCACGACCATCAGCGAGGCCAGCCCCATGGCCTCGAACGTGGCGATGCCGGTGAACAGCATGCCCGCCATGGCGACGCACACCGTGACGCCGGAGACGATGATGGCGCGTCCGCTGGTTGCGGCGGCGATCTGGAGGGCGGTGGCAGGATCGCGGCCGGCCGCCCGCTCCTCGCGCTCACGCCGCAGGTAGAACAGGCAGTAGTCGACACCGACGGCCAGACCCACCAGCAGCATCACGGAGTTGGCGGTGTCGTTCATCGGCTGCAGATGGCTGACGATGCCCATCAGGCCCATCGTCGCGACGATCGCGGTGATCGCCAGCGCCACCGGCAGCAGCGCCGCGACGACGGCGCCGAAGGCGATCAGCAGGATGCCGAGTGCCACCGGCACGGCGGAGTACTCCGCCTGCGCGAAGTCGTCGCCGAAGGCGTCGGAGAACGTCTTCTGCATGCTGGCGCCGCCGATCTCCTCGACCCGCAGCTCCGTGTGGTCCTTCTGAACCCCCGCGACGGCCTCGAGCACCGGCTCGACCCGGTCGCCCGCGGTGTCGGCGTCACCGCGCATGTCGAACCGCACGAGCGCGCTGCGGCCGTCCTTCGAGATGGACTTCGAGTCGTAGGGCGACATCACGTCCGTCACCCGGCCGGTCTTCTCGACGGCCCGCACGACCGCGGTGACGGTGGCGCGGAACCGAGGGTCGGTGGCCGTGATACCGCCGCCCTTGGCCTGGATCAGGACGGACTCGCCCGCCGGCTCCTTGATGCCGGCGTCCTCGATGATCCTGGCGGCGGTGTGCGTCTCGCCCGTGAGCTCGTCGCTGTCCCTGACGTCCACACGGCCGGCCGCCGAGCCGATGGTCATGGCCAGGACGACGAACAGCAGCCAGATGCCGACGGCAGCCCATCGGTGCCGGGCGCTCCAGCCGCCGGCCCGGGCGGCGATGCCCCGTACCCGCGTAACTCCGTTCCCCATGACGGGCCCGTCCCCCCTCGGTGCGGGTGACGGCCCGCTGCCGTCACCGTTCGTTTCGAAGGTAGGCGCGGCATAAGAAGGACTCGTCGTGCTCCTCGACGAACCGGGACCGGTCCGGCTCATCCGCTCGGACGCCCCCGGCTCACCACCAGGGAGGACCGCGACCCCTTACACGCAGTCGGGGTTCTCGGGGGTGGGGATCGGGGTCGCGGGACCCCCGCGCGGTCGCGGGCGCCCGGCCTATGGTGGTGCGATGACGACGATGTACGCGGCGCTGCTGCGCGGGATCAACGTGGGCGGCAGCAAGAAGCTGCCGATGGCCGAGCTGCGCACCGTCATGGAGGGGCTCGGCCATGACGGCGTCCGTACCCATCTCCAGAGCGGTCAGGCGGTCTTCGCCGCCGACCTCGGTGACGAGGAATCCCTCGCGGCCGAACTCGCGGAGGCGATCGGGAAGCGCTTCGGATTCTCCGTGGACGTCATCGTGCGCGACCATGCCTATCTGAAGGCGGTCATGGAGGCCTGTCCGTTCCCGGCCGCGGAGTTGGAGGCCAAGCAGTTGCACGTCACGTACTTCTCGGAGCCGGTGGAGGCGGCGCGCTTCGCGGAGATCGACCCCGCTGCCTACCACCCCGAGGAGTTCCGGCTCGGCGACCGGGCTCTGTACCTGTACGCGCCGGACGGACTCGGCCGCTCCAGGCTCGCCGGACATCTCGCCAAGCCCCGGCTGAGCAAAGGGCTGATCGCCACCACACGGAACTGGAACACGGTCGTCAAGCTCGTCGACCTCACCGCCGTCCAGGGGTGATCCGGCCCCCGACGAGAGGCCGTGACACCGGGCGCCCCCGGGCCCTGAAGCCGCCGCAGACCGCCCGGGCCCCCCGAGAGCGGGGCCGTCCCGGCCTGTGCGAGGCTCGTCGGCATGCGCTACATCATCATCGGAGCCGGGGCGGTCGGCGGAACGATCGGGGCGCGGCTCGCGGAGGCCGGGCACCAGGTGGTCCTGGTCGCCCGGGGTGCACACCACGCGGCGATCGTGGCGGACGGGCTGCGCTTCCGCGCCCCGGACGGCGAACGTGTCCTCCGGCTCCCCGCCGTCGAAGGTCCGGACGCACTCGGCGAGTTGCGCACGGACGACGTACTGGTGCTGGCCGTCAAGACGCAGGACAGCGAGGCCGCGCTGGACACCTGGGGCGCGGCACCCGTGGCGGGCGGCGGGACGGCGGCCGAACGGCTGCCGGTGGTCTGCGCGCAGAACGGCGTCGAGAGCCAGCGGATCGCCCTGCGCCGCTTCCGCCATGTGTACGGCGTCTGCGTCTGGTTGCCGTCGACCTTCGTGGAACCGGGGGTCGTCTCCGCGGCCGGCGCCCCGCTCACCGGCATCCTGCACCTGGGACGCCACCCCCACGGCATCGACGACACCGCCCGCCGGATCGCGGCCGATCTGGAGAGCGCCCGCTTCGAGGCCCCGTTGGCGGCGGACGTGACGCGTTGGCAGTACGCCAAGCTGCTGGGCAACCTCGCCAACGCCGTCGAGGCCGTGAGCGGTCCGATCGACGGGCAGGAGGCGCGGCGGCTGTACGAACGGGTCCGCGCGGAGGGCGAGTCGGTGCTCGGGGCGGCCGGGATCCCGTACGCGAGCATGCGGGAACAACAGCAGGCGCGTGATGACAAGGTGCGGCTGCAGCCGCTGGAGGGGACCGCGCGGGGCGGCGGCTCCTCCTGGCAGTCCCTCACCCGTGGCACGGGCACGATCGAGGCCGACCATCTCAACGGCGAGATCGTCCTGCTGGGCCGGCTGCACGGCGTGCCGACCCCGCTGAACGAGCTGTTGCAACGGCTCGCCACCACGTTCGCGCGTGAACGGCGGCCGGCCGGGTCGCTACCGGTGGCGGAGCTGGTACGCCGTGCGGACGAGGCGGTGGCGGCGGCCGGGGACGAGGCTGTCGCGTTTGTTCAAGAGGATCATGCGGCGCGTTCCTAGCGTGGAGGCATGAGCGATCCGTACAAGAACGTGCACCCCTACATGGTCGAATGCGCGGCCGAGGCCGCCCGTGTGGCCCGCGGAGTCCGGGCGGCGCAGCTGCCCGAGCCCACCCACTGCCCCGCCTGGGACGTCCGTGCCCTGGTGAACCACTGGGTTCTCTACACCTCCCACGGTCTGGAGCACCGCGCCCTGCGCACCCCGCTCTCCGAGGAGCTGACCGCACGCGACTTCACCGCGGATCCGGGCTGGGCGCAGGCGTACGCCGCCCAGCTCGACCGCGCCGTCGCCGCCTGGGACGACCCCGCCGTGTGGGAGGGCGAGATCGACCTCGGCATGGCGAGGATGGAGGCGGCCGGGCTGGCGGCGATGGTCGTCAAGGAGATGGCGGTCCACGGCTGGGACGTCGCGATGGCCACCGGCCAGGAGTACCGGGTCTCGGAGGGCGCGGGCCGGCTGGTGCTGGACGTGGTCGAGACGCACGGCGGCCTCTACCGCCGGTACGACGGCTTCGCGGACCCGGTCGCCGTCGCCGACGACGCTCCCGTGTTCGAGCGTGCGCTGGCGGCGAGCGGACGGGATCCGCGGCAGCGGCCCATGGGCAAAGTGGACCACTGAGAAATCGCCGAATTGGATCGAGATTCTGTACCACTTGGAGCCTAGTCTCGACGGCATGACAAACGACTCGGCTCCTCGTGTCGACTTCTGGTTCGACTCCGCCTGCCCCTTCGCCTGGATCACCTCCCGCTGGCTGCTGGAGGTCGAGCGCGAGCGGCCGCTCGACCTCCGCTTCCATGCGATGAGCCTCCACCTGCACAACCTCGGCAATGAACTCCCGGCCTGGTACCGGGAGCTGGTCGACAAGTCGATCGGCCCGGTGCGCGTGGCCGTGGCCGCGTCCGAACGGTACGGCGAGAAGGTGCTGAGGGACCTGTACACGGCCTTCGGCACCCGGATCCACGAGCGCGGGGCGGAGGACTTCGACGCGGTGGTGACCGAGTCCCTCGCCGAACTCGGGCTCGCGGCCGACCTCGCCGCGGCCGCGCACGACCCGGCATACGACGAGGCCGTGCGCCGCAGCCATGACGCCGGAGCCGAGCCCGACTCGGGCGGTTACGTGGGGACGCCCACCCTTCATGTCGACGGTGCGGTGTGGTTCGGACCGGTCCTGCGCGCCGTTCCGCGAGGCGCGCGAGCGGCCGAACTCTTCGACAGCTTCCGGGTCCTGGCGGCGCACCCCGACTTCTTCGAGCTCAAACGCACCAGGACCGGGGGACTGCGCTTCGGCTGAGCCGACGAGCGCACGGCCGGGGGCGACCTGCGGCACGGCCGCCCGGCACGCCCGGGCTCAGGCTCCGAGGGCCGTCACCATCGGCAGCCGTGCCTCGTCGTACCGTTCCAGCACCACCCTGGCCACCTCCCGTGCCGGGCCGAGTACCGCGGCCAGGACGTCCGCCCCGGCGGCGCCGCGGGCGATGCGGTCCGGCAGGAACCCGGGGGCGAGGACGTACGGGGCCACGGCCACCCGCGCACAGCCCGACGCCCGCAGTTCGCGCACCGCGTCCTCGGTGCGCGGAAGGGATGCGGAGGCGAACGCAGGCCGCACGGCGCACCAACCGGTGTGCCGCCACTCCCGCGCGATTTCTGCGATCACTGCGATCGCCTCCGGGTCGGTGGATCCCGCCGACGCCAGCACGACTCCGGTGCAGGGCCGGTCGGCGGGCCGCAGCCCCGCTTCCCGCAGACGCCGTTCGAGGGCGCGCAGCAGCAGGGGTGAGGGTCCCAGCACGTTCGCCTGCCGGATCCGCAGCCGGGGCGGTGCCTGGCTCAGGACCGCCGGGATGTCGGCCTTCGCGTGGAAGGCCCGGGTCAGCAGGAGGGGCAGCGCCACCACGTCCCTGACGCCCTCGGCCGCGAGGGACTCGAGCACCCCCTGCACGGACGGGACGTTGAAGTCCAGGAAGCCGGTCTCCACGCGCAGCCCGGGCCGCAGCGACCGTACCCGCCGCACGAGGGCGTGCACGGTCGCGGCGTGCCGCGGATCGCGGCTGCCGTGGGCGATGACGAGGAGAACCGGCTTGTGCATGGGGATCAGCCCTTGACGAACAGGCCGCGGCTGCGCAGAACCCACCGCTCCAGCGGACTGAAGATCAGCAGGTCGATGGCGATACCGACGAACAGGATCAGGAGGACGGCCTCGAACACCATGGCCATGGAGCTGGCGTTGCGGCCGTTCTCCAGCAGCGCGCCGAGGCCGATGCCCAGGTCGGGGGAGGAGGCGATGATCTCCGCCGCCATCAGCGAGCGCCAGGAGAAGGCCCAGCCCTGCTTCAGTCCGGCCAGATAGCCGGGGAGGGCGGCCGGCATGACGATGTGCCAGGTGCCCTTCAGGCCCGTCGCCCCCATGGTGCGGCCCGCCCGCAGGAACAGCGGCGGCACCTGATCGATGCCGGAGACCAGGCCGTTGGCGATCGACGGGACGGCGCCGAGCAGGATCACCGCGTACATCATCGAGTTGTTCAAGCCGAGCCAGATCACGGCCGGCGGCACCCAGGCCACCGACGGCAGCGACTGGAGTCCGGACAGGATCGGTCCGATCGCCGCGCGGACGAACTTGACGCGGGCCACCAGAAGGCCCAGCGGGGTGCCGATCGCGAGGGCCAGCAGGAAGCCCAGCAGACCGCGCGAGACGCTGGTCCAGATATAGCCGAGCAGCTTGCCCTGGAGCCAGGCGTCCTCGACCTCGCCCCACACGTCACCGGGGGAAGGCAGCTTGGTCGGGTCGTCGACGACCTTGAAGGTGATCAGCGCCTGCCAGATCACCAGGACGACGACGACGGCCAGGACGGGCGGCAGGATCTTGCCGACGAAGGTCTGCCGGAACGTGGCGCGACCCGTGGCCGAGGACTCCAGGGCGTCCAGCCCGGCCTCCAGACCGCTCAGTCCCGGGCTGTCCCCGGCGGCGGTCTTCGCCGTCGTGCCGGTGGTCTCAGTGCTGGCCATGACGGCGGATCTCCCCACGCAGTACTTCGGTGATCTCGAGGGACAACTCCGCCACGGGAGCGTCCTCGATGCGGCGCGGCTGCGGTATCTCCACCCGCCACTCGCGTGCCACCCGGCCGGGCCGGGAGGAGAGCAGGACGACGCGCTGCGCCAGCCGTACCGCCTCGCGCACGTTGTGCGTGACGAACAGCACGGACAGTCCGGTCTCCGCCCAGATGCGCGTCAGCTCGTCGTGCAGCACGTCGCGTGTGATGGCGTCGAGTGCCGCGAACGGCTCGTCCATCAGCAGCAGCTGGCTGTCCTGCGCCAGCGCACGGGCCATGGCGACCCGCTGGCGCATGCCGCCGGACAGCTCGTGCACCCGCTTGCCGTACGAACCCTGGAGGCGGACGAGTTCGAGCAGCTCCTCGGTCCTGCCGCGCCGCTCGCTCTTGGGGACCCCCCTGAGCTTCAACGCGAGTTCGATGTTCTTGCCCGCGGTGAGCCACGGGAACAGGGCGTGCTCCTGGAACATCAGGGCGGGGCGCCCGTCGGTCGTGATGCTCCCGGCGGTGGGCTTGTCCAGCCCCGCCACCAGGTTGAGCAGTGTCGACTTGCCGCAGCCCGAGGCACCGAGCAGAGTGACGAACTCTCCCGGTGCCACGTCCAGGGTGATGTCGTCGAGGACGAGCTGCTGCCCGGCCGGCCCGGCGAAGGACTTGGAGACATGCTCGATGCGGGCTGCGTGCTCCGTCGACGCGGCGCCTTCGGCGGCCTTGGCGAGGGCGGTTGCCATGGTCGTCACCTCCTGGGGACTCATCGGGATCTGGGCTTACTCGACGCCGAGACCGGCGTCGTCGACCGTGCTCTCGCCCTCGGACTCGAGCACCTTGTTCAGCAGCGTCAGGTCGTGGATGCCCTTCAGCTTCGGCTCCTTCAGCAGGCCGGCCTCGACCGCGTGCCGCGCCTCGGTGTCCAGGGTGGCGGCCAGCGGATCGTCCGTGATCCGGATGGACTTCCAGGCCGGGTCCAGGACGTCGGCGGGCAGGGCCTTGCCGGAGTCGGCCTCGAGCTGCCTTTTCGCCGCGGCCTTCGCCTCGTCCGGATGGGCGTTGATCCACTTGTTGGTCTCGACGGAGGCCCTCAGTACCGCCTCGACGGCGTTCGGGTGCTCCTTCAGGAACGTCTGCGACACGACGATGTTCGTGATGACGAACTTCTTGCCGGGCCAGAGATCCGATTCGTCGAGCAGTACCCTGCCGCCCTCGGCGACCAGTTTGGACGCGGTCGGCTCCGGCACCCAGGCGCCGTCGATCGAGCCGGACTCGAAGGCGTCCGGGGTGACCTTGTTGTCCATCCGGAGCACCGAGACGTCGCCCTTTCCGCTCTCGGCGTCGACCTTCCAGCCCTGGTCCGCGATCCAGTTCAGGAGGGCGACGTCCTGCGTGTTGCCGAGCTGAGGCGTCGCGATCTTCTTGCCCTTGACGTCCTTCAGGGACGTGATCTTCTTCGGGTCGACCACCAGCTTCACCCCGCCGGACGCCGACCCGCCGATGATGCGCAGACTCCTGCCGCCGGACCGGGTGTAACCGTTGACCGCGGGGGAGGGCCCGATCCAGCCGATGTCGATCGAGCCCGAGTTGAGGGCCTCGATCTCGGAAGGACCGGCGTCGAAGGTCTGGTACTCGGCCCGCGTCGCCCCGAGCGACTTCTGGAAGAAACCCTTCCGGGCGCCGACGAGCGCCGTCGCATGGGTCAGGTTGCCGAAGTACCCGATCTTCACGGAGTCGAGGCCGTCGACCTTCCCGGCACCGGCGGCGACCTGCTGCCCGGAGGAGCCGCTCACGGCCTCGGACCCGTAACCGCAGGCGGTCAGCGCGAGGAGCGGCAGAACCGCGAGAGCGGTCAGACCGCCGCGCAGGAGGGGGAGGGTGGCACCCCCGTTGCGGCGGAGCCGAGCGAGGGGGCGGATGGCAGGCACGGGAGGTTGTCCTCTCGTCGGCCCGGCGGTCACGGTTCGTCAGGCCGCGGCCGGGCGTTCGGCAGGGGGTCTTCGTCGCTTCCGGGGCGGCAACGCCCTCCCGGTGCGCGTCAGGACGCACATCGCGCCACTCCGCCCTGTCCGCTGCCGAGGGCGCCGCTGCCGACGCGGCCGCCCTCCTTCGCGAACGTCGAGTAGAAGCAGGTACTGGACATGGTCAGAAGTCCCACCCGTCGTCGGCCCCGTCCTGCACCGGCTCGGGCGCGGCGAACGACTCGCCGACCATGCCCGCGGTGAGCGTGGTGCCGTCGGCCGGGTCGATCAGGATGAAGGAGCCGGTGCGGCGGGAGTCCGCGTACACGTCGACCGGCAGCGGTTCCGCGGTGCGGATCTTCACACGGCCGATGTCGTTGGCGACGAGCTGTCCCGGGTGCGGGTGCAGGGACAGGTCGTCGAGCGTGAGCCGGGACGGGATGTCCTTGACGATCGCCTTGACCGTGCGGGTGCCGTGCTTGATCAGTACCCGGTGGCCGACGGTCAGCGCCTCGTCGGCGACGTGGCAGACCGTGGCCTCGATGTCCTGCGTGGTCGCGGGCGCGTCCTCGCTCGGCACGATCAGGTCGCCGCGCGAGATGTCGATGTCGTCCTCCAGCAGGAGCGTCACCGACTGGGTGGTCCAGGCGACGCCGACCGGCCGGCCCAGCAGATCGATGCCGGAGATCCGGGAGGTACGGCCCGCGGGCAGCACGGTGACGGCCTCTCCGACGCGGAACGAACCGGCGGCGATCTGCCCGGCGTAGCCCCGGTAGTCGGGGTGCTCGGCGGTCTGCGGCCGGATCACGTACTGCACCGGGAGCCGGGCGTGGCAGTGGCTCAGATCGTGGCTGACGGGGACCGTCTCCAGGTGCTCCAGGACGGTGGGGCCGCCGTACCAGTCCATGTTCGAGGACGGCTCCACCACATTGTCCCCGGCCAGCGCGGAGATCGGGATCGCGGTGACCTCGGGGACGCCCAGCTCGGACGCGTAGGCCGTGAACTCCTCGGCGATCGCGGCGAACACGGACTCCCGGTAGTCCACCAGGTCCATCTTGTTGACCGCGAGTGCCACATGGGGGACCCGGAGAAGCGCGGCGATGGCGGCGTGCCGACGGGTCTGCTCGACGACTCCGTTGCGGGCGTCGACGAGGATCACCGTCAGCTCGGCGGTGGAGGCCCCCGTCACCATATTGCGGGTGTACTGCACATGGCCGGGGGTGTCGGCGAGAATGAACCGGCGCCGGGGCGTGGCGAAGTAACGGTACGCCACGTCGATCGTGATCCCCTGCTCGCGCTCGGCCCGCAGGCCGTCCGTCAGCAGCGCGAGGTCCGGGGTGTCCTGGCCGCGGTTGCGCGAGGCGTGCTCCACGGCCTCGAGCTGGTCGGCGAGGACCGACTTGGAGTCGTGCAGCAGCCGGCCGACGAGCGTGGACTTGCCGTCGTCGACGGATCCGGCGGTGGCGAACCGCAGCAGGGTGGTGGCCGAGAGCTCCTCGGTCGTCGTGCTCATGTTAGAAGTACCCCTCGCGCTTGCGGTCTTCCATCGCGGCCTCGGAGAGCTTGTCGTCGGCGCGCGTGGCGCCGCGCTCGGTCAGCCGGGACGCGGCGATCTCGGCGATGACGGCGTCCAGCGTGGTGGCGTCGGAGTCGACGGCACCCGTGCAGGACATGTCACCCACGGTCCGGTACCGGATGAGGCGCTTCTCGACGGTCTCGCCGTCCTTGGGCCCGCCCCACTCGCCCGCCGTCAGCCACATGCCGGCCCGCCGGAACACCTCGCGCTCGTGGGCGAAGTAGATCTGCGGCAGTTCGATGCCCTCGCGGGCGATGTACTGCCAGACGTCGAGCTCGGTCCAGTTGGACAGCGGGAACACCCGGACGTGCTCGCCCGGCGCGTGCCGCCCGTTGTACAGGTTCCACAGCTCCGGCCGCTGGCGGCGCGGGTCCCACTGGGAGAACTCGTCGCGCAGCGAGAACACCCGCTCCTTGGCGCGGGCCTTCTCCTCGTCGCGCCGTCCGCCGCCGAAGACCGCGTCGAACCGTTCCTTCTGGATCTTCTCGGTCAGCGGCAGTGTCTGGAGCGGGTTGCGGGTGCCGTCCGGACGCTCCTTGAGGAGACCGCGGTCGATGTAGTCCTGCACGGAGGCGACGTGCAGCCGCAGGCCGTGCCGGGCCACCGTGCGGTCGCGGTACTCGAGGACCTCGGGGAAGTTGTGCCCGGTGTCCACGTGCAGCAGCGTGAACGGGACCGCCGCGGGGGCGAACGCCTTCACCGCCAGGTGCAGCATGACGATGGAGTCCTTGCCGCCGGAGAACAGGATCACCGGCCGTTCGAACTCTCCCGCCACCTCGCGGAAGATGTGCACCGCCTCCGACTCCAGCGCGTCCAGGTGGCTCAGGGCGTACGGGCTGTCCGTGCCCTCCTCCGCCTTGGCGACCGTGGTCATGCCAGTCCCCTTTCGCTGAGCAGCGTGTACACCGCCGCCGCCGACTCCTGCACGGTCTGGTTCTGGGACTCGATCCGCAGATCGGGCGTATCCGGCTCCTCGTACGGGTCGTCGACCCCCGTCAGGCCCCGGAGTTCGCCGGCGGCCTGCTTCGCGTACAGGCCCTTCACATCGCGTACGGCGCACACCTCGACCGGAGTCGCCACGTGCACCTCGATGTACGGCGCCCCGCTGTCCTGGTGCCGCTTGCGCACGGCCTCGCGGCTGTCCGCGTAGGGCGCGATCACCGGAACCAGCGTCTTGACGCCGTTGCGGGCGAGCAGTTCGGCGAGGAAGCCGATGCGCTGCACGTTCGTGTGCCGGTCCGCACGGCTGAAGCCCAGGCCCGCCGAGATGAACTCGCGGATCTCGTCGCCGTCGAGGACCTCGACCCGGTGGCCCTCGGCGCGCAGCCGGCCGGCCAGCTCGTGGGCGATGGTGGTCTTGCCGGCGCTCGGCAGACCCGTGAGCCAGACGGTGGCCCCGGTCGTCACGTATGTCTCCTGAATGTCCGTCATGGTCAGCCGTGCAGCCCGCACTCGGTCTTGGACCGGCCCGCCCAGCGCCCGGCCCGCGCGTCCTCGCCCGCGAGGACCCGGCGGGTGCAGGGAGCGCAGCCCACGGAGGCGTAGCCGTCCGTCAGCAGCGGGTTGGTCAGGACCCCGTGCTCGGCGACATAGGCGTCCACGTCGTCCTGGGTCCAGCGGGCGATCGGCGAGATCTTGACCTTCCGCCGCTTGGCGTCCCAGCCGACGACCGGCGTGTTCGCCCGGGTCGGGGACTCGTCGCGGCGCAGGCCGGTCGCCCAGGCGTCGTAGCCCGTCAGCCCCTCCTCCAGCGGCTGCACCTTGCGCAGCCTGCAGCACAGGTCGGGGTCGCGGTCGTGCAGTTTCGGGCCGTACTCGGCGTCCTGCTCGGCGACCGTTCGGCGCGGAGTGAGGGTGATGACGTTGACGTCCATCACCGCCTCGACCGCGTCACGGGTGCCGATGGTCTCAGGGAAGTGGTAGCCGGTGTCGAGGAACACGACGTCGACACCGGGCATGGCGCGCGAGGCGAGGTGGGCGACCACCGCGTCCTCCATCGAAGAGGTCACGCAGAAGCGGGCGCCGAAGGTGTCGGCCGCCCACCGGAGGATCTCCAGCGCCGAGGCGTCCTCCAGATCGCGGCCCGCCTGCTCGGCGAGCGCCTCGAGTTCGTCGGTGCTCCGCTCTTCCCGCGTTGTCGTCATGTCCCGTCCCCTCCCCGATCGGTCTGCACGAGCCCCCGGGCCAGAAGTCCCAGAAACTTCAGCTGGAAGGCGCGATTGCACGCCCCGCACTCCCACGCGCCATGGCCCTGCTCACTGGGCCGCAGGTCCTCGTCCCCGCAGTAGGGGCAGTAGAAGGGAGCAGCTCGTTCGCTCACGACAGAGCCTCCTCCGAGGCGCGGGCCGCCCAGGTCGCGAACCGCTCGCCCTCCTCGCGCTCCGCCTGGAACCGCTTCAGGACGCGCTCGACGTAGTCCGGAAGCTCGTCCGAGGTGACCTTCAGACCGCGCACCTTGCGGCCGAACCCGGCCTCCAGGCCGAGTGCGCCGCCCAAGTGCACCTGGAAGCCCTCGACCTGCTCGCCCTTGTCGTTCAGGACCAACTGGCCCTTGAGGCCGATGTCCGCCACCTGGATGCGGGCGCAGGCGTTCGGGCAGCCGTTGATGTTGATGGTGATCGGCTCGTCGAAGTCCGGGATGCGGCGCTCCAGTTCGTCGATCAGCGCGGAGCCGCGCGCCTTGGTCTCGACGATGGCGAGCTTGCAGTACTCGATGCCGGTGCAGGCCATGGTGCCGCGCCGGAAGGGAGAGGGATGCACGGTGAGGTCGAGCGCCTCCAGACCCTCGACGAGCGAGTCGATCCGGTTCTCCTCGACGTCCAGCACGATCATCTTCTGCTCGACGGTGGTGCGGACCCTGCCGGACCCGTGCGCCTCGGCGAGTTCCGCGATCTTCGTCAGGGTGGCGCCGTCGACGCGGCCGACCCGCGGGGCGAAGCCGACGTAGAAGCGGCCGTCCTGCTGCCGGTGCACCCCGACGTGGTCGCGCCAGCGCTCCACGGGCTGGACGGGTGCCGGCCCGTCGATCAGCTTCCGCCGGAGGTACTCCTCCTCCAGCACCTCGCGGAACTTCTCCGCGCCCCAGTCGGCGACGAGGAACTTCAGCCGGGCGCGGGTGCGCAGCCGCCGGTAGCCGTAGTCACGGAAGATCGAGATGACGCCCTCGTAGACGTCCGGAACCTCGTCCAGCGGGACCCAGGCGCCGAGGCGCTGCCCGATCTTCGGGTTGGTGGACAGACCGCCGCCGACCCACAGGTCGAAGCCGGGGCCGTGCTCCGGGTGGACGACGCCGACGAAGGCGACGTCGTTGATCTCGTGCGCCACGTCGAGCAGCGGCGACCCCGAGATCGCGGTCTTGAACTTGCGCGGCAGATTGGAGAACGCCGGGTTGCCGATGACCCTGCGGTGGATCTCCTCGACGGCCGGGGTGCCGTCGATGATCTCGTCCTCGGCGATGCCGGCGACGGGCGAACCGAGGATGACGCGGGGGGTGTCGCCGCAGGCCTCGGTCGTCGACAGCCCGACGGCCTCCAGGCGGTTCCAGATCTCGGGCACGTCCTCGATCCGGATCCAGTGGTACTGGACGTTCTGCCGGTCGGTGATGTCGGCCGTGCCGCGCGCGAACTCCTGCGAGACCTCGCCGATGGTCCGCAGCTGGCGCGTGGTCAGGCGGCCGCCGTCGATGCGCACGCGCAGCATGAAGTAGGTGTCGTCCAGCTCCTCCGGCTCGAGGACGGCGGTCTTGCCGCCGTCGATCCCCGGCTTGCGCTGGGTGTACAGGCCCCACCAGCGCATTCGGCCGCGCAGGTCGTTGGGGTCGATGGAGTCGAAGCCCCGCTTGGAGTAGATCGTCTCAATACGTGTCCGTACATTGAGACCGTCATCGTCCTTCTTGAACTGCTCGTTGCCGTTGAGCGGGGTGAAGTGACCCACGGCCCACTGGCCCTCGCCACGGTGACGACTCACCTTGCGACGGGGCGTGGCGGGATTCTGCGGGGTGGCAGCCATGGTGGGTACGTCCTTCGGGACAGACGGAGGAGCGGCTCTGACCTGCGCATAGGGGTACGCGACAAGCGCGCGCGTCGTTGCGCGAGGAGGGAGAAGAAAGAAGATCCGGTAGTGGCTGGAGGCTGTCAGCTCGCCGGACAGATGGCGCTGGACATGCGGCCGAGATCGACGTGCCGTCGACTCACCAAGGCGATTCCAGTTCCAGACATGACGGAAGCGTGTCACGGCGTTCTGGACGCAGTCCAGCATTGTCTGTCATGCGGACACCCTTGTCTCGAAGAGCGAGACAAGGGTGCGTTCGGTCACATCGTCGGGGTGTGAGGTGTCGACGCAGGTCAGGCGGGGTACGCCCCGGACCAGGGTCCCGGCGTGGAAGTCTCGGGCTCTTCCTCGACCTTGGTGTCGAAGAGCGTGAAGCCCCGGCGCAGGTAATTGTCCATCGCGTGCTCGCCGTCCTTGCTGCAGGTGTGCAGCCACACCCGCTTCGTCGGCGACAGCCCAGGCCACCGGTCCGCGAGGTCCCAGGCGCGGGCGGCGCCGTGGGACAGCAGGTGCCCGCCGATCCGCCGGCCCCGGAAGGCCGGGAGGAGCCCGAAGTAGACGATCTCCACGACACCCTCGTCCTGCGCCTCCAGCTCCACGTACCCGGCGGGCGTTCCGCGGTCGTGGGCGACCCAGGTCTCCACACCCGGACGTGTCAGGTGGTCCCGCCACCGCGCGTACGTCCAGCCGAGCCGGTCGATCCAGCGGATGTCCCCACCGACCGACGCGTACAGAAAGCGGCTGAACTCCGGCGACGGCACCTCCGCGCGGACGATGCGGACATCGCCCTCGGGAGCCGTCGCGGGCCGCATGTCCGCCGGGGACGTCTGCTCCAGGGACCAGGTGGTCACGGTGAGGGTGCTCATGCCGCCAGGGAATCATGGCGGCGAGCGGTACGACAAAAGGGTTCCGGTCCCCGGTCGGCGCCCCACGTGCTACTTCAGCGCGTCGTCCACGGAGGCCAGCGGTACCGCGTACAGCACCCGGCCCCCGGCCGGCCCGGGCACCGGTCCGTCGCCGCCGCTCGTGGCGCCTGCCGTCAGCGTCCACACCTCGCCGGTCTCCGGCCAGTAGGACAGGGACGCGGTATGGCGGCCCCAGCAGGCGCGGCTCTCGTCGGCCGAGCATGTGGCGGCCCCGGCGCCGGAGAGGTCCTGCCGCCAGAGCGTGCCGTGCCGGCCGCCGACGGAGGGTGCGCGGTCGACGTACCAGTCGGCCCGCGCCGCCCCGCCGTGCCGGTGCGAGAGAACGCCCTGCACACCGGCCGCGTCCGTGCGGTACGCCTCGCTCGCCCGGACGTCGTGAAGCCCGTCCGCGGCGAGCAGGCCGGTGTGCCCGGGCGCGGTGCTGAACGGGTAGCGCCACACACGCGCGGGGGAGTCGGTGCTCCCCCGGCGGAAGCGCTCGGCCGCCACCAGGCTGTCCGGGACCGAGGTGCGATCGAGCGAGAGGGCGGAGAAGCAGGGGACCCCGCGGTCGTCGGCCCTCGAGCAGGGGCCGCCGGTCAGACGGTAGGAGCCCACACTGGGCAGCACGTACCGGTAGCCGTGCGCGGCGTAGCCGCCGTGGACCCGGCCGATCGCGGGCCCGTCGACATTCGCCTTGAGGATGCGGTGCAGATCGAAGACCAGCAGGGAGCCGCGGTCGGTGACGTAGAGCTTGTCCTGGTACCAGACCATGCCGGACAGCCCGGTGCGGACGGCGGAGAAGTCCTTGCCGTCGGAGCGCGGGGTGACGAGCAGCACCCATCGGTAGGCGAGTCGGGCCGGGTCGTTCGCGTCGATGAAGGCGATCCGGGCCAGGCCCCGGTCCCCGGCGCGCTCGATCGAGCCGCCGCCGTCATGCGTCCAGCCCGACAGGATGACGCGGTCGGCGCCCCAGCGGCCGTCGTCCTGGGCGTCCCCGGAGGTGGTGACGGACCGGGGTACCCAGTCCCCGGCCGTGGCGTCGTCGCCGGCCCAGCAGTACGCGCGGGTGGCGGCCGGTTTCACCGGCAGCGCGGAGGTCTCGGCGGCATCGCACGCGTTCTGGTCGCGCATGGTGCGGTCGGCGGAGGCGAGGACGTCGTGCACACCGACGCCGCCGCCCGTCGCACGGCTCAGCCTGTCGAGCGTGGTGCGGCCGGTGAGTTCCTCGTGCAGCCGCAGCTTCGCCGTCTCGGTCGCGGCGGTGACGGGGGTCAGGCCGCCCGGGCTGTCCCCGCCCGCGGCCTGGGAGGTGCTGATCAGCGTGGCCGCGGCGGTCAGCGCCAGAGCGGCTCCGGCCAGGGTGGCCCGCAGGGCGCGACCTCGGCGTTTGCGGCGATGCCTGCCACGCTGTGTCATACAAACCTCCCGGCGTAGGCCAACTGCGCCTCGTGGTCCGGACATTGACATGAGGAGCGGGTGGGGTGGCCTGTGCAGGGGATGCTACGGCAGAGGGATGCGCGGGCGGTCGAAGACCCGGGAAATGCAGGGTAATCCCCACCGACGGGGCTAAACGCCGGGGCGGGGTACGAGCGGGAGTGCGAGCCGGGAGCCGCCCGGCGGATCGGGGGGCGGTTCGCCGCCGGGGGCGCCGCCTCCCCGCGTACGTACCACCGCGGGCGCCACCGAGTGCGGCAGCAGGTCCAAGGGGTCGGCCGGGGGCAGCAACTCCACCTCCGCCGCATCGCAGAAACGATACGGCCGGTGTTCCAGGAACGCTCCCAGGTACCTCCTCACCCGCGACATCTCCGCGCGGACCGTGACCGTGCGGGCCGGGTCCCCGAACATGTCGGCGGCCAGCTCCGCGGCTGTGCGGCCGGTGCGGTGCAGGGCCAGCAGGTAGAGCAACTCCGCGTGCCGGGCACTGAGTTCGTGGGTCCAGGAGCTCGCGTCGCCCGACACCGTCACCGACCAGCGGCGCGGTTGCGAGACGTCCACGACGACCCGTGCGGTGCGCGCCGGCGCGGGCACGTCCGCGATCCGGATCAGCCAGCCGCCCGGCAGCGGCTCCACCGTGCAGGGCCCGAGCGCGGGCAGCAGCGTACGGCCGGGCGGGAGCGATGCGGGAAGGGCGATGCGTCCGGTGTACGGCATCCCGGTCACCGCGGCCGTCCAGCCGTCCGTGTCGACGGCGAGCGCCTGGCCGCCGAGCTTGGCCAGCACCGGCGCGGCCACCGCGCGCAGCCGCTCCAGGGAGTTCAGATGCAGCTCCCGCAGCCGTGCCTCCGCAAGCTTGGCCACCGCGTCCACCCAGGCGAGCGTCGCCGGGTGCATCGTCTCCAGCGGGCCGCTGATGTCCACGACCCCGATCAGCCGGCCGTCGCGCGGGTCCGTGATCGGTGCGCCCGTGCACGTCCAGGGGGCCAGGGCCCGCACGAAGTGCTCGGAAGCGAAGACCTGTACGGGACGCCGGGTCACCGCCGCGGTGCCCACGCCGTTGGTGCCGACGGCTCCCTCCCCCCAGTCCGCGCCGGGCTCGAAGCCCGTACCGTCCGCCTTGCGCAACACCGGCGAGGAGCCCTCCCGCCACAGGACCCGCCCGTCGCCGTCCGCGACGACCATGATGTGCTGCGCGACGTCCGCGACCGACAACAGGCCCTCGCGCAGCACCGGCAGCACGTGCCGCAGGCGCGAGTCCTGACGGCGCCGCTCGATCTCGTCGCGTCCCAGCGGATCGGCCCGGACGTCGTGCTCCGGGTCGACGCCGCTGCGCAGCATCCGCCCCCACGACGCCTCGATCACCGGGCGCGGCGGGACCGGTGCGCGCTGTCCCGAGAGCGTCGCGTTGCGTACGTCGTTGAGCACGCGGGCCGCCTGCGCGGCGTCCCGAGCGGCGAGCCGTGCGACGTCGTTGCCGTCCGAGTGCGCCACTGGAACCGCCCCCAAGGCGTGGTCGTCCGATCTGGCTCGGTGCCGTCAGCCCTTTCCGGACACGCAGACTCCGGACCGGTGTTGACGGTTGTTCTCATTTTGCCGTCTGCCCGTCACGGAGGGGCGCACTCCGGCAACAGTGAGCAGCAAGTTGCAACCTCTTGCAACCCTGGCGGACGGCCCATGGGTCATTGAAACTTGTGCAACGCCGCTCCGGCGGCGTCCGTGCTCCTTGAGGGGGGCCAGAACAAGCGGGGGTGGTGCCGTGTCGGCGCAGCACCACCCCCGCGATGCGCGACCGGGGGGACGCGCGAGACGTCACGGGCTGGGGGGAGCCCGTGACGTACGGACCCGGAGCAGCCGCGGCAGCCTTGCGGGACATGGCCGGAAGACGTCAGGCGATGGGCCTCGCCCGCTGCACCACGGTGGCCAGATCCAGTCCGTGCGGCAGAGTGCCGAAGGCCGAGCCCCAGTCCCCGCCGAGCCGCGAGGCGCAGAAGGCGTCGGCCACCTCCGGCGGCGCGTAGCGCACGAGGAGCGACCCCTGGAGCACCAGCGCGATCCGCTCGACCACGCGGCGTGCCCGCACCTCGACGTTCTCCAGGTCGGCCAGTTCGCTGAGCAGGTTCTTGGTCGCGGCGTCCAGTCGGTGGTCCGCGCCGCGCGCCCGGCCCACCTCCCGGAGGAAGGCGTCGAGCGCCTGAGGCTCGCGCTGGAGCGCGCGCAGCACGTCGAGCGCCTGGACGTTGCCCGCGCCCTCCCAGACGGAGTTCAGCGGAGACTCGCGCAGCAGCCGGGGCATGCCCGACTCCTCGACGTACCCGTTGCCGCCGAGGCACTCCGACGCCTCCGCCACCAACGGCGTGCACCGCTTGGTCACCCAGTACTTCGCCGCCGGCACCGCGAGCCGGAGGAAGGCGCGCTCCTGCTCGCCCCCCTCGTCGTACGCCGCCGCGAGCCGCAGCGCGAGCGTCGTCGCGGCCTCCGACTCCAGAGCCAGGTCGGCGAGCACATTGCGCATCAGGGGTTTGTCGACGAGCTTGCCGCCGAAGGCCTCCCGGTAGGTGCAGTGGTGGATCGCCTGCGCCACCGCCTGCCGCATCAGCGCGGCGGAGCCGAGGACGCAGTCGAGGCGGGTCGCCGCCACCATCTCGATGATGGTGCGCACCCCGCGGCCCTCGTCACCGACCCGGCGCGCCCAGGTGGCGTCGAACTCGACCTCGCTGGAGGCGTTGGACCGGTTGCCGAGCTTGTCCTTGAGCCGCTGGATCCGGAAGACGTTGCGGCTGCCGTCCTCCAGCACGCGCGGCAGGAGGAAGCAGGTGAGCCCGCCCGGCGCCTGGGCCAGCACCAGGAACGCGTCCGACATGGGCGCCGAGCAGAACCACTTGTGACCGGTCAGCTCGTAGGTCCCGTCCTCGGCGAGCGGCCGCGCCGCGGTCGTGTTGGCGCGTACGTCGCTGCCGCCCTGCTTCTCCGTCATCCCCATGCCGAAGATGACGCCGGCCTTCTCCGCGGCGGGGCGCAGCTCCCGGTCGTAGACCGTGGAGGTCAGCCGCGGCTCCCACTCGGCGGCCAGCGCGGGGTCCGTGCGCAGGGCGGGGACGGCGGCGTGCGTCATCGACAGCGGACAGCCGTTGCCCGCCTCGGCCTGCGTCCAGAGCACGAACGCGGCGGCCCTGCGCACATGCCCGCCCGGCCGTGACCACGCCGCGGTCAGGCCCGCGGCGACGCCCTTGCCGAGCAGCCGGTGCCAGGAGGGATGGAACTCGACCTCGTCGATCCGGTTCCCGTAGCGGTCGTGGGTCCGCAGCCTCGGTGGGTTCTCGTTGGCCTGCGCCCCCCACTCCTGCACCTGGGCGGAGCCGGCGCTCCGCCCGAGTCCCGAGAGATCGTCGCGGGCCTCGTCGAGGAGCGCGGGGTCGAGATGCCGCTCGACGGCCGCCACGAGGGCACGGTCGGCGGTGAAGACGTCGTATCCGACCAGCGGCGGAGCCTGGTTGGTCACGGTGTGCGTGGTCGCTGCCATGAGCCGAACCTACCCTTCGGTACGCTCCCGGTCACCCGTCGCGCCGGGGAGTGCGTCACATGCCGCGGGGCCCGCCCCACCAGGAGATGAGTGGGGGCACCGGCGACGGATACCGTTGAGGCGTGCAGTCAGCAGCAAGAGAGAACCCCGAGCGACCTCCCGGACGTCTCCACCGGGCGCGTGCCCTCTACCGGAACGTCTCCAAGCGCAGGACGGCCTGGCTGTTGCTCAAGGACACGGTCAACTCCTGCATGGAGTACCGGATCCTCGGGCTCGCGGCCGAGGCGGCGTTCTTCACGCTGCTGTCCGTGCCGCCGCTGCTGCTGAGCCTCATCGGGCTGCTGGGCTACGTCGACGCCTGGACCGGCGCCGACACCATCCGGAGCCTGGAGAACAACCTGCTGGAGGCGTCGCGCACCGTCCTGTCCGACAAGGGCGTCACGCAGATCGCCCAGCCGATCCTGCACGACGTGATGAAGGGCGGCCGTCCCGACGTCATCTCCATCGGCTTCCTGTTCGCCCTGTGGTCGGGATCCCGCGCGGTGAACGTCTTCATCGACACGATCACGGTGATGTACGGGCTCGACGGCACCCGGGGCATCGTCAAGACCCGGCTGCTCGCCTTCGTGCTCTTCATCGTCGCCCTGCTGATCGGCTCGGTCGCCCTGCCCCTGATGGTGGCGGGGCCCGACGCGGTGGTGAACGTCGTTCCCTGGTCGACGACGGTGGTGCAGGTCCTGTACTGGCCGGTGGTCATCGTCCTGTCGGTCGTGTTCCTGACGACGCTGTACCACGTGTCCGTGCCCGTCCGGTCCCCCTGGGTGGAGGACGTGCCCGGGGCCCTGGTGGCCCTGGCGATGTGGGTGCTCGGGTCCTTTCTGCTGCGCATCTACCTGACCAACACCATCGAAGGACCGACGATCTACGGTTCGCTGGCCGCGCCCGTGGCCGTGCTGCTGTGGATCGGCGTGTCCGCCTTCGCGGTGCTGGTGGGCGCGGCCGTCAACGCGGCGATCGACCGGGTGTGGCCCGCCGCGGCCACGTCGGCCGCCCGAGCGGCGAACGAACGGCTGCGTCAGGAGCAGGCCGCGGAATACGTGGCCCGGGCGACCGCCCGCGCCGAGGACCCCGATGACCCCGACATGCCGTCGGAGTTCCCGGAGCGCTGGTCGCGCTTCCTGCCCCCGGAAGACGTCACGTCCCGCCTGCGGACGCAGGCCCGCGGCCCGCACCCGTCGCCGCACGGCGGCCGGCACCCGTCGCCGCACAAGGGGGAGGACCGGGGCGAGTGAGAGACGGCCGCGCCGTTCCCGCCGGGCACCGCGGTCTCGGTGACCGCCCGCCGGGACCTGTGCGCCCTCATCGCCGTCACGGGGCGGCCGGAGCCCGCACCTGACGGCCGGCGCGCCGCGCGCGGACGCCGGTGACCGCCTCCTCCGCCGGTCCGACGGGAGGCGGGGAACCTCAGCCCGGGCCGAGCCGCGACGCCTCACCGTGGCCGTCGTCGGGATCCGCGCCCGGTGGGCGAAGCGCCTCCTCGGCCACCTTGCGCCGCGGCGGCTTGTCCCCGGCGACCAGCCCGGCGGCACGCGCCAGCTCGGCCCTCAGCTGGTCGAACGCCACCGCCCCTGACAGTTCTCGCAACCTGCGACTCCTGCTCATACAACCTCAACGCGCCGACGCGCCCGGCCGTCACCTGGATGCGGCCGAATGGAGTATGTCTTCCCGGCACCGGCGGCCCGGGGGAGCGATCGCAACTGCGCACAGGCCGCGGCCCCCACGTCGTGGCGCCCGGGCCGCCGACTGGCCCGTGCCGCGCCGGGGACGTTCCCTGGAAGAGTGACACCGTTGCGTATCGACGTGCACGCCCATCTGTGGACCACGGAGTACCTCGACCGCCTCGAACGGCTGGGGAGGACCGACACGGGCGTCCGGCGCGGAATCGGCGCCGAGGCGACCGAGGCCGATCTGGACCACCGTTTCGCGCTGATGGACCGGGCGGGAGTCGACCTTCAGGTGCTCTCCGCGACGCCGCTGTCCCCGCACCTGGCGGCGGAGCCCGATGCCGTGGAGTCGGCCAGGGCGGCGAACGACACCTACGCGGAGCTGGTGGCCCGCTTCCCGGAACGCTTCCGGGCCTTCGCCGCGCTGCCCCTGCCGCACGTCGACGCGGCGCTGCACGAGCTCGCCCGTGCCTTCGACGAGCTCGGTGCCGTCGGTGTGGCAGTCACCACGACCGTACTGGGCCGCACGCTCGCCGATCCGCTCTTCCACCCCGTCTACGAGGAGCTGGACCGGCGCGGGGCCGTCCTGTACATCCACCCGGCGGGCGAGGGCGCGGCCAGCCCGCTGATCACCGGGTACGGGATGACGTGGATGGTCGGGGCTCCGGTCGAGGACACGGTGGCCGTCATGCATCTGATCCTCGCGGGCGTTCCCGCGCGCTGTCCGCGGATGCGGGTCCTGGCCTCGCACCTGGGTGGCGCGCTGCCCCTGCTGCTGCGCCGCCTCGACGATCACGTGGTCTTCGAGTCCCCCGGGACGGCCGAGCCGCCCTCGGTTGCCGCCCGCCGCCTCTGGTACGACACGGTCAGCTACGCGCACACGCCGGCGCTGGTCGCCGCGGTGGCGTCCTTCGGGGCGGACCGGCTGGTACTCGGCACGGACTTCCCGTACGAGGACGGGGAGGTGTTCCTGAGGGCCGTCGACCACATCGCCGGCTCGGGGCTCACCGAGGAGGCCGCCACGGCGATCCTCGACACCAACGCGGCGGACCTGCTCGGTCTCTCGGGGTCCTGACCGGCCGCTCCCGCCGGGTCCGGCGCACACTCCGGCCGGTCACCACCGCAGGGCTACGCTCGGCCGGTGACCTTCCGCGTTCTGGTGTACACCCGCACCACCGACTACCGGCACGACTCCATCCCCGACGCCGTCGCCGCCGTACGCGGCCTCGGACAGGCCCATGGGTTCGAGGTCGACGCCACCGAGGATCCCGGCGCCTTCGAGTCGCCCCTGGATGCCTATGCGGTGGTCGTCTTCCTGTCCACCAGCGGCGAGGTGCTGACCCCCCGGGGCCGCATCCGGCTCGAGGCCCGGCTGCGTGACGGCGGCGGTTTCGCCGGCGTGCACGCGGCGGCCTGCACCGAGTACGACTGGCCCTACTACGGCGGGATGCTGGGTGCCCGGTTCGCGCGGCACCCCGCGTACCAGCCGGGGAAGGCCGTCGTCGAGGACCGTGGCCATCCGGCGACCCGGCACCTGCCCGCCGTGTGGGAGTTCACGGACGAGTGGTACGACTTCCGGGCGAGCCCCCGTGGTTCGGTGCGTGTGCTCGCCGCCGCGGACGAATCCTCCTACGAGGGCGGCGGGATGGGCGGCGACCACCCTCTGGTGTGGTGTCACGAACACGGTGGCGGACGCGTGTTCTACACGGCACTCGGGCACGCGTCCGAGGCCTACGCGGACCCCGACTTCCGGGCCCATCTCCTCGGCGGCATCCGCTGGGCGGCCCGGGTGGAGTAGGTGGTCGCACCGCGCGTGTCGCGGGCCCGGTACCCGACATCTCCGGCCGTCGTGAGGGAGGGCTCGTCCCGGACGCCGCTGCTCACGGGCCGTAAGGCCGGGACACGCGGGCGCCCGGGCGTTGGGCGGTCCGGGGGCCGGGGAAAGTGATGTGATGCGGTGAACCGGGCAGTCCCGGCATGGGAGGAGAGCCGTATGGAGCGTGCGGACGAGGTGGCCGTGAACGCGGAGAGCCCGGCGGATCCCGTGGTCCGCACCCCCTACGGAGCGGTGCGGGGCCGGTACGAGCAAGGGATCGCCGTCTTCCGGGGAATCCCCTTCGCCGCCCCGCCCTTCGGCCCCCACCGCTTCCGCCCGCCCGTCCCGCCCGAGCCGTGGGACGGTGTCCGGGACGTCGGCGTGTTCGGGCCGACGCCACCGAAGCCGCCGTACTCGGAGGCCTTCGCGCGCTATCTGTCCGACCCGGTGGTCGCCGGGGACGACTGCCTCAACCTCAACGTGTGGACCCCGGAGCCCGACCCGGGCGCCCGGCTCCCGGTGATGGTCTGGATCCACGGCGGCGCCCTGACCCGCGGCTCCTCCGCCGTCCCCGTCTACGACGGCGGCGCCTTCGCCCGCGACGGAGTCGTCCTCGTTTCCTTCAACTACCGGCTGGGCGTGGAGGGTTACGGCCTCTTCCCGGACGCGCCGCCCAATGCCGGGCTGCGCGACCAGCTGGCCGCGCTGGAGTGGGTGCACGAGGCGGTCTCCGCGTTCGGCGGCGACCCGGACCGGGTGACCGTCTTCGGCGAGTCCGCGGGCGCCATCAGCATCGGCGCCCTCCTGGCAAGTCCGCGCGCCCGGGGGCTGTTCCAGCGGGCGGTGCTGCAGAGCGGGCCGCCGGAGTCCACGGACCGGGACAGAGTGCGGCGCCTGGTACGGCGCATGGCCACAAGGCTGAAGGTGCCCGCGACGGCGGCCGCCTTCGCCCAGGTCGACCGCACCCTGCTGGCCGACGTCCAGGCGGAGGTGGGCCGTCGGGCCAGCCCGATCCTCGGGGGGCCCGCCTTCGGGATCGTCGTCGACGGTGACCTGGTGCCCCGTGACCCGCTGGAGGCGCTGCTCGAGGGTGTCGCCGGGGACATTCCGCTGCTTCTGGGCTGGACCAGCGAGGAGCACCGGCTGTGGCTCGCGCCGACCGGGCTGGTCGAGCGCATCGACCGGCTGGGCGCGGTCGCCATGGCCGGTGCGATGGCCCGCTGCCACTGCGGCCCCGACGTCCCCCGCGGCTACCGCAACGCCCGGCCGGACGACCCCGTCTCCGACCTGGTGGGCCAGATGGTGACGGACTATCTGCTCCGACGCCCCCTGCACCGTCTGGCCGAGTCCCGGGTGGGCGACGGTCACGCCGCCTCCCATGTCTACGAGTTCGCTTGGCGGTCGAACCTCCCGGGGCTCGGCGCCTGTCACGCCCTCGAACTGGGCTTCGTCTTCGACAGTGCGGGAGTTCCCGAGGCGG
The DNA here is from genome assembly GCF_051553595.1 of Streptomyces sp. HUAS TT11. NCBI lineage: Bacteria > Bacillati > Actinomycetota > Actinomycetes > Kitasatosporales > Streptomycetaceae > Streptomyces > Streptomyces sp. HUAS TT11. The sequence goes on along the minus strand of NZ_CP196184.1, from coordinate 2,419,348 downwards.
AGAAACTGGCGGGCCCCGACGCGCCCCGTGAACTCGCCCATGAGATGCACAGGGCGTGGGTGCGCTTCGCGACGGACGGCGAGCCGGGCTGGCCCGCCTGGGACGCCACCCACCCGGTGCGGATCTTCGGTGGCGACGGCGACCCCCTTGTGCACGGCCACCGCGACGCCGAGATGGACCTGTGGGAGACCGCTGCCACCGAGCCGCAGACCGCTCCCGCCCCCGGCGCGGGGAACGGGTCGCGGCTGCGGGGTGCCGTACCGCTGGCCGCGGTACGGCGGCTGCGCAGACCCGGGGGTGTGCGCCGCAGCGACATCGAGTGAACCGCGGGGCGACCGGCCCGCCCGGCGCGCTCAGCCGGACGCAGGGTCCGCTCTCAGCGTCCGCGCGACGGAGGCGATCGCCGCGGGACCCACCCGGCAGCATCCGCCGATCAACCGGGCCCCGGCGGCGCGCCAGGTCGTCACCCGGCTCGTGGTGAACGTCGTGCGGCCGTCCCACGCGCGGGCCCGCGCGTCCCAGGTCTCGCCGCTGTTGGGGTAGACCACCACCGGTTTGCCCGTCACGCGCGCGGCCGTCTCGATCGCGGCCTCCACGTCCTCGGGCGCGCAGCAGTTGACGCCCACCGCGATCACCTCGTCAGCGTCGTCGGCGAGTGCGAAGGCGTCCTCCAGCGGCTGTCCGGCGCGCGTACGGTCGCCGGAGACGGTGTACGACAGCCAGGCGGGCACGCCGAGACCGCGCACCGCCCGCAGCAGGGCCGCCGCCTCGTCCGCGTCGGGGACGGTCTCCAGGGCCAGCACATCGGGGCCGGCCGCCGCCAGCGCCTCCAGGCGAGGGCGGTGGAAGGCCTCCAGCTCGGCGACCGTGAGGCCGTAGCGGCCCCGGTACTCGGAGCCGTCGGCAAGCATCGCGCCGTACGGGCCGACCGAAGCCGCCACCCACAACGGTCGCCCGGCTCCCCCGGCCCGCGCCCGCTCCGCCGCCTCGCGGGCCAGATCCACGCTCAGTGCGAGCAGCCCCGCGGCCCGCTCGCGGCCGACGCCGCGCGCCGCGAATCCCTCGAACGTCGCCTGGTAGCTGGCCGTGATCGCCACGTCCGCACCCGCCTGGAAGTACGTGAGGTGCGCCTTTGTGACGGCTTCCGGCAGCTCCGCGAGCAGCCGCGCCGACCACAGCGCGTCGCTCAGATCGTGTCCGGCCGACTCGAGCTGGTTGGACATACCGCCGTCCAGGACGAGCGTTCCGGAGGCCAGGGCTTCGGCGAGAGGAGGGCGGGTGCTGCTGGTCATGTCCTGACGCTAGCCGACGGGCCAAGGCCGGCGCGCACCGTCGTACGGGCACCCGGCTGCCCTCGCACATGCTCCCGGCCGGTCGGCCCGAAGGCCGCGAAGCACCTCCGTGACGGGAAGTGGGACACCACGCATACCCACGTCAACGGCGCGACGGTGTACATGGGTCTGGTGCGCGACGCGCTGGTGCCGCAAGATCTGATACCGGAGGGTCTTTCACGTCAGGACGGCCCTCCCGCGCGGGGATCGCGGCCTCCGCCCACAGTCCCTGGGGCGTCCCGACCGGAACCGGGGCGCCCCAGGCCCACGCCGTCCGCGGCGGCCGTCGCGACACTTCGGCGGGCACCGAAGCGGCGGCCCGTTACGTTCTGCCGTATGACCCACTCCGCACCGCACGTGCCTGCCGAAGCCGTCACCGCCTTCGCGGATCTGCACCGCGCGGGCGAGCCCCTGCTGCTGCCCAACGCCTGGGACCACGCCAGTGCGGCGGCCCTCGCCGCGGCGGGGTTCGGGGCGATCGGCACCACGAGTCTCGGAGTGGCCGCTGCCGCCGGACTTCCCGACGGGGCCGCGGCGACCCGCGAGGCGAGCCTGGACCTCACCCGTCGCCTGGGCGGCGAACGCTACCTCCTCTCCGTCGACGCGGAGGGAGGCTTCAGCGACGATCCGCAGCAGGTGGCGCAGCTGGCCCATGCGTTGCGTGCGGCCGGAGCGGTAGGTGTGAACCTGGAGGACGGACTCGGCCCCGTCGGCCTGCACCGCGCGAAGATCGCCGCCGTCAAGTCCGCCGTGCCGGACCTCTTCGTCAACGCCCGCACGGACACGTACTGGCTGGGCGACGGGGACCCCGGGGACACCCTGCGCCGCCTCGACGCGTACCGACAGGCGGGTGCGGACGGTGTGTTCGTACCGGGCCTCACCGATCCGGAGCGCATCGCCGACCTCGTCCGCCGCTCGGACGTCCCGCTCAACATCCTGTACTCGCCCACCGGACCGAGCCTCGAGCGGCTGGCCGGGCTGGGCGTGCGCCGCGTCAGCCTGGGCTCCCTGCTCTACCGCCAGGCCCTCGGCGCGGCGCTGGCGGCTGCCGAGGCCGTCCGCTCGGGGCACCGGCCCGGCGGATCCGCTCCGTCGTACGACGACGTGCAGGCACTGGTCCGTACACATCCGGACGCGGGGGCCTGAGGGAGCGGCGGCCCCTCGTCGGCGGGGCACGGATCAGCCGTCCTGCTGTTCCTTCTCGCGGGGCCAGTGCTCCAGCGCGCCGTGCAGGGCGTCGACCGCCTTGGCCCAGGACGTCTCCACGTCACGGGGTGCGCCGAAGCCGCCGGTGGCCTCGAGCATGCAGAAGCCGTGGAACGTGCTGCGCAACAGGCGTACGGCGTCGGTGAGGTCGGGCTCGTCCAGTCCGTAGGCGCGCAGCATGCCGTAGGTGATCTCGGCGGTGCGGCGCATGGCGGGGGAGTCCGGGACCAGCGACGGGTCGATGCGGATCTGCGTGGCCGCGTACCGGCCGGGGTGCCGGCGCGCGTAGGCGCGGTAGGCGTCGGCGAAGGCCGTCAGCGCGTCCCGGCCCGCTCTCCCGGCGACCGCGACGGCGATGTGGTCGATCATCTCTCCACCGGCGAACAGGGCGAGCCTGATGCGCAGATCCTGCATGTTCCTGATGTGCGAGTACAGGCTCGCGTCCTTGACCCCGAAACGCCGCGCCAGCGCGGACATGGTGACGTTGTCGTAGCCGACCTCGTCCGCGAGTTCGGCGGCCGCCGCGACCAGACGTTCCGCGCTCAGACCGGCACGGGCCATGGACCACCCTTCCCGTGAACCTGGAGCTCCTCGGAAAGAGGCTAGTACACGTAGCGCACGTCGGCGGCGGCCCCGCCCCGTGCGGCGAACCCGAGGAACTCCGACCAGGCCCCGGCGGAGAGGGTGAGCCGGGGGCCGCGGGTGTTCTTGGAGTCACGGACGTGGACGGTGGTGGGGCAGAGGGACACCTCGACGCAGTCGCCGTCACCGCTACTGCTGTAGCTGCTCTTGAACCACGCCGGCTCGGTGGTGCTCATAGCGCTCCTCGCATCCGTTCCAGCAGACTCCGAGAGTCGCCTGGGGAAAGGGCCTGTGAGCGCAGTTTCGCATAGCGCATGTGAAGAACACTGATCGATTTCGGGTCCGCGAGGAACTGGCCGCTCCGCTGTCCCTCGCAGTAGCCGAACCATTCGTTCTCCGGGGTCTCCAGCAACTGGATGGGACCGGCCAGCCCGGCATGGGCGCCGAGTGACATGGGCAGCAACTGCAGTTCCACGTTGCGGGATTTCGTCAATTCCAGCAGGTGATCCAGCAGTTCACGCGTTGCCGCCCTCCCGCCCGTCTCCCGTTGGACGACGTACTCCTCCACGATGAAGCTGAACGCGGTGTTCCGACGTTCGGCGAGCAGACACTGGCGTGCCTGGCGGGCCGCGAGTTGAGCCTCGATCTGCACATCGCTGAGCACAGGCACCTGTTCGTCGAAGAGGGTGCGCGCATACGCCTCCGTCTGCAACAACCCCGGCACCAACCGGTTCTCGAACGTGTAGAGGCTGATCGCCTGTTCCTCCAGTTCCGCCCACTGCCGGAACCAGGACGCCAGTCCCCTCTCCCGCCCCACGTGCTTGTACGCCCCCTTGAGCGCACCGAACGCGTCCAGGACGTGTTCGGCCCGTTCGACGAACACGCGTGGCGGGAAGCGTCGCCCCTGCTCGATCGACGCGACGGTCGACGGCTGGTACCGCACCAGCGGCGCGTACTCCTCCTGGGTGAGTCCCGCGCGTTTGCGGAACGCCTTGTGGACCTCCCCGAAGCCTTTCAGACTGTCGGACGGCTCCGGCTCGTTCGTGGTGCCGATGGTCCTGTCGGTCATGCCGGAACCCCCGAGTGCACTGGTGCCAACCCCGCCAAGTCCCCCATGGTCACGCACCGTTACCCACACTGTCCACGTCCTGAACCCGTACGGTGCGTCCCGTACGAGTGCCGTACCTGGTTAGACGCCCCTGACCTCGGGGAGCGTTGAGCCATGCACGCCGAACCGCGGCTCCATGAGCCGGTCACAGTACGTACGTTCACCCAGCTGTTCAGCTGCACGCCGCGTGGCGCCCGGCTCGCCCGGAGACTGGTCGCCCACCGCATGGACGTGTGGGGGTTCCCGTACGACGGGGATGCGGGGGAGAACGTGGAACTGGTCGTCGCCGAGCTCGCCGCCAACGCCGTGCGGCATGGACGGGTGCCCGGGCGCGACTTCCGGGTGCGGCTGGTGCTGCACGACGGAGTCGTGCGCGTCGAGGTGGCCGACGGGCGCACGGAGCGGCTGCCGGTGCTGCCGGAGCGGGGCGGCAGTGAAGCAGGACACGGGCTGCTGCTCGTCTCCGCGGTCGCGGAGCGATGGGGCGTCGAGCCCCGGCCGGGCTGCGCGTACAAGGTGGTCTGGGCCGAGGTGCGGGTGTGGCAGCCCGGCGGTCCCGCCACCCGGGCGCGACGCCGGGAGGGGCGGACGGTCGTGGCGGAGGCGGATCGTGGCGAGAACCGTCGGCAGACACGGGACCCCGACCGTGGTACGTCTTGATCGTCCATCCGCCCCGGGAGCTCCGGGCGGCACGGTGACACGGGGATGCGGGGGAACAGCCGGTGGGGAAGACGCGACCGCGAAGGGCGGACCGGGACTTCGGGATCTTCTGGGCCGCGCAGACCCTCTCGGTCCTCGGGGACTCCTTCGCCCTCATCGCCCTGCCGCTGCTCGTGCTGGAGGCGACCGGGTCCGTGGCGCGGATGGGTCTGCTGACGGCGGTCGGCGGTGCGGCGTCCGTGCTGGCCGGGGTCTTCGCCGGAGTGGTGGTCGACCGGGTGGACCGCAGGAAGCTGCTGATCGCCTGCGATGTGGTCCGCATGCTGCTGTACACGGTGGTCCCCCTCGTGTGGTTCGCCGGGCCGAGGGTCTGGCTGCTGTACGCGGTGCTGCCGCTGTGCGAGGCCGTCGGCATGGTGTTCTCGGTCGCCTACGTCACCGTCGTGCGCGGTCTGGTCGACGCCGACGCGATCACCGCCGCCAACGGCAGGCTGAACGCCACCGCCGCGGCGGCGGGCGTGGCCGGTCCGCTGGGCGCGGGCATCGTGGCCGCGTGGGCGGGCCCGGCAGCGGCCGTCGCGGTGAACGCGGCGAGCTTCGGGGTGTCGGCACTCTGCCTGGCCTTCGTACGGTTCGGGCGGACCGTCCCGCCCGCGCCGGCACCGGCCCCCCAGGGGCTGTGGCGGGACCTGCTCGCCGGGGCGTCCTTCCTGCGGCGCCACCCCGTACTGCGGGCGCTGACCGTGCTGCTGGCCCTCTTCAGCTTCCTGGAGCTGGGCCTGAACGATCTGCTCATCTACCACCTCAAGCACGACCTCGGCCAGGGCGACGGCGCGGTGGGCACCGTGCTCGCCGTGGGCGCGCTCGGCTCGATCACCGGGGCGCTGCTGGTGGCCCGGATCAGGCGCAGGCTCGGTTTCGGCCCCACCTGGATCGGCGCGGTCGCCGTCTGCGGCTGTGCGCTGGCCGGCATCGGCTGGGCCCGCGACGTACCCGCCGTCGCCGTCCTGACGGCGGCCTTCCTCGGCGGTGTCGGCGTCGCGGGGACCTGCTCCATGTCCCTGCGGCAGCAGGTGACCCCCGAGCATCTGCTCGGCCGGGTCACCTCCGCGTTCTGGACGATCCACTACTCGGCGGCGCCGATCGGTGCCGCCGTGGTCACCTGGGCGGCCCAGCACCACGGCACGGCGGCGGTGGGCGCCGTGGCCGGGGCCTGCTGTGTGGGCGTGGCGGCACTGGCACTTCCCACACCGGTACGGTCGCGCCGGCCGGAGACGGCCACCGAGGCCGCCTGAGACCGTCCCGCGCAGCCGTCAGCCGTTCACCCCCGTGTAGTGGCGAAGGCTCCACCGCCACAGCAGCCGCGCCCCCAGGTATGCGAGCAACCCCACCAGCGGCGATGCCGCCGCCAGCCAGTACGGGGCACCGGTGCCGTGGCCGTGACCCGTCAGCACTGCCGCGGGGAAGTACGCGACGAACGCCAGCGGAAGCCCGTACGTCAGCAGACCGCCCACCGCCTTCGGCAGCACGTTCAGCGGGTAACTGCCGAAGGTGCCGAGCAGTTCCTCCAGCCAGTTGCCCCAGTAGTCCGCCGCCGGGAAGCGCAGGGAGGCACTGGCGACCGCCGTGAACAGCGCCGCCTCCAGGAACATGCCGCCGAGGATCGCGGCGATCAGGTACGTGATCCTGCCCGCCGTCCAGTCCAGGTGGCTGCGGCCGAGGGCGCCCGCCAGCAGGCCCGCCGCGACCGTCAGATCACCGATCGCGTTGGTGGGGAAGGAATCGAGCTGGACCTGGCGGTGGACCGGGAGGGGACGGAGCAGATAGGCGTCGATCTTCCCCTCCTGGATGTGCCGGCCGAGGCCGTGCACCCGGCCGAGGAGGAGCACGAACAGTCCGTGCGCCATCATTCTGGTGGCGGGGATGAGGAGTACGTCCGAGCTGTCCCAGCCGCCCATCCCGGTGAACCGGGTCAGCAGCACCGTCGCGAAGACGATCACCGAGACCTGCCAGACCGCACCGATCGCGATCATCATCAGGAACTCGGCGCGGTACTCCAGCTGGGCACGGAAGTTGAGCCGTGTGATCCGCCAGACGATACGCAGGGCGTTCATCGACATCTCAGCCCCCCTGCGAGATCACACGCCGCGCGGCCCGCCGCCACAGCATCCGGGTGAACAGGGCCAGAGCCACCACCCACGCCGCCTGCACGGCCAGTTGGAGGCCGGCCTCGGACAGCGGGATCCTTCCCACGTACAGGGAGAGCGGGACGCTCAACGTCGCCTGGAACGGCAGGAAAGCGCTCATCGTGACGAACCAGTGCGGGAAGAACCACAGGGGCGCGTACACCCCGGACAGCAGGTTCTGCGCGAAGACGAGGATCAGCAGGGCGGCGCCGTTGCGCAGGGTCCAGAAGCACAACTGGTCGATGACGAGCATGACGTAGTGCAGGACCCACTGGCCGAGCAGCAGACTGAGCGCGAACACCCCAGCCACCGCGGCCGATCCGGGCGGCTCCACCACACCGGCCGGGAGGCAGACGGCGTATCCGGCCAGCGCCCAGGCCAGACCGTAGAGCCGCTCGCCGAGGGAACGCAGGGCGTAGTAGCGCTGGGGCGGCAGCGGCCGCAGATACCAGTAGACGATCGTGCCGTAGTGCATGTGCTGCATGACGGTGTCCCGGCCCGTGTACTGGTCCAGTTCGCGCAGCCGGGAGGCGAGCACGGCGAGCACCGCGTAGGTGACCGCCTGGTCGCGGCCGAGTCCGCCGGTCGTGCCGGTCGCCGCGTACAGGCCGCGCCACAGCGACGCGACCAGCACGATCTGTACGGTCAGCCGCAGCAGGGCCGCGGTGACACGGGGAGGGCTGTGCAGTTCGCCGAGCGGGGTGACGCGGGCGGCGCGCCAGGCGTGCAGGACTGCCATCTCAGACCTCGTCCGCCCCGGGGCCGGCCTGGACGTACGCCGCGCGCATCACGTCCTCCAGGTCGGCCTCGTCGATCGCGAGATCCGTCAGTTCGTACCGCTCCACGACCTGCTTCAGGGCCTGGTGGACGGTCGGGGCCCCGGGACCCTCGGGGCCGAAGACTGCCTGGGGCCCCTCCCGCCGCAGCAGCGCGATGCCCGGCAGGGGTGCGACCTCGGTGTGCGGATCGGCCAGTGTCACCCGCACCTGCCACGTCGAGCCGAACGTGCGGCGGATCTCGTCCAGGGTGCCGTCCAGGACCAGCCGTCCGTGGTTGATCAGGACCACGCGCTCGGCGAGCCGCTCGACCTCGGTCATGTCGTGCGTCGTCAGCAGCACCGTCCGGCCGCGCTCCTCCACCTGGTGCCGCAGGAACTCGCGCACCTGTTCCTTGACGACCACGTCCATGCCGATCGTCGGCTCGTCGAGGAAGACCACCGGCGGGTCGTGGAGCAGCGCCGCGGCCAGGTCGCAGCGCACCCGCTGGCCGAGTGAGAGATGGCGGACCCGGGTGTCCCAGAACGAGGAGAGTTCCAGCAGGTCGTCGAACTCCTTCAGTCGCGCGGCGTGTTCGGCGCCCGGCACCTCGTAGATGTCGCGCAGGATCGCGAACGACTCGCGTACCGGCAGATCCCACCACAGCTGGGTGCGCTGGCCGAACACCGCCCCGATGTTGCGGGCGTTGCGCTGCCGGTCCTCGTACGGCACCACGCCCGCGACCCGGGCCACGCCGGAGGTGGGGGTGAGGATCCCGGTGAGCATCTTGATGGTGGTCGACTTCCCGGCGCCGTTCGGTCCGAGCAGGGCGAGGAGCTCACCCGGGGCGACGTCGAAGGTGATGCCCGAGACGGCGTGCTTGGCCACTCGTTCGGGGTTGACCAGAGACCGGAGCGCGCCCCCGAACCCGGGGCGGCGCACGGTGGTACGGAACGTCCGCGACAGGCCGCGGACCTCGATGTGGTGCGCGGCCTGCCTCGCGCCACTGCGGGTCACTCGACGAACCTCCGGGGGACAGCGGGTGATGGGTGCATGCTGCGGACCTCCTGGTCCGTCGGATGAGCGGATTGCGGTCCGGACGCGACCGCGGCCGGCCGAAGACCTCCCCGGGACGGGCCCGGTGCTCTTCCGCCGGACGGCCGCGAACGGCGTCAGGACCCTGTCGGTCAGCCGACCGCGGAGAACACGAAGGAGAACTCCGCCGGCTCGGCCCTGAGGAAGTACTGCGGCAACGGGCCCGGGCCGCACGACTGCGAGCCGATGCCGTGCTGCCCGTGGTCGAGGTTGACCCAGACCGTGTCGCCGGGCACGAGGTCGGTGAGATGACGGGCGGCATCGAGTCGCTCGTTCGTCCAGCGCCGTGCGCTGAACCAGAACTCCGTCTCGCCCTCGATCCTGAGGCCGCCCAGCTCCGCCCAGCGGACGTCGGCGCGGGCGCCGTTCTCCTGGGGGCGGACGTACGGGGTCTGCAACCCGTCGACCGTGGACTCCCAACGGCGCAGTTCGGAGGCCGCGCGGGTGTCCGGGTAGGCCTCGCCGGGTCCGCCGCCGAACCACCGCACACGGTCCGCGGCGCCGGACAGCCCGAACCGCACTCCGAGCCGTGGCAGCGGCACCGTCCAGTCGCCCTCCGGAGCCACGGACACGGTCAGCCGCAGCCGGTCGCCGTCGGACGTCCAGCGGTAGACCGTGGCGAGGCCCACCTCCCGGGCGGCGGGCGCCACCCGGGTCCGTACCGTCAGCGCGTCGCCGCTCGGCTCCACCGCGTCCAGCCGGTGCCGCATCCGATGCAGACCGAGCCTGCGCCAGGCCGGTCCGTGCCGGACGTCGGACTGCCAGGGCGCGCCGTCGTCGTTGTCCGTGGTCGCCCGCCACACGTCCAGGCGCAGGCCCGTCACATCGACCGCCCCGATGGACGTGAGCGCCCCGGTGCGGGCGTCGAACGAGGCCGGTCCGAGGGTGATCCGGCCGTCGCCGGAGCGCGGGGTCGCGCTCGGCACCATGCGGACCGGCGGCCGTGCGGAGACGGGGAACTGACCCCATGCCACCTGGTGGCCCTCCGGTGCCCACGCGGTGTCGGACGCCAGCAGCGCCCGTACCGTCCACCGAGTCTCGCCACCCCCTGCGTCGGGCGGCTGCGGCAGCTTCACATCGGCGGACTCGCCCGGTCCGAGCGGGGGCACCGGCAGCCTCCCCGACTCGACGTCCACGCCGTCGACCTGGAAGGACCAGACGAAGTCGAGCAGGGACAGGTCCGCGAAGTCGTACGCGTTGCGGACCCGCACGGTTCCGTCCGCCGCGTCGCCCTCGAACCGGACCGGCTCGATCACCTTCTTGTACTCGATCAGCCCCGGTGACGGCTTCCGGTCGGGGAAGAGCAGCCCGTCGCAGACGAAGTTGCCGTCGTGCAACTCCTCGCCGAAGTCACCGCCGTAGGCGAAGCCGTACCGCTCGTCCTTGATGCCGTGGTCGATCCACTCCCAGATGAAGCCGCCCTGGAGCCTGTCGTACGTCTCGAAGAGCCGCTGGTAGTCGGCGATGCCACCGGGGCCGTTGCCCATGGCGTGCCCGAACTCGCACAGGACGAAGGGCAGTTCGCGGCGTCTTTCGGTGCCGCCGTCCAGCCCCCGGCCGATCCTCTCGACCTCCTCGTGGAAGGCGTACATCCGCGAGTACATGTCGGTGTCGCGGCAGTCGACGTCGCCCTCGTAGTGCACCAGCCGCGAGGCGTCCCGGTGGTGGATCCACTCGGCCATCGCCGTCAGACCGCGTCCGGTCCCGGCCTCGTTGCCCAGGGACCAGATGACGACCGAGGGATGGTTCTTGTCGCGCTCGACCATGCGGGCGGCCCGGTCGAGCAGCGCCGGGGTCCAGCGGTCGTCGTCGACCGGGTTGTCCCGCCAGGACTGCTCCACGAAGCCGTGGGTCTCCAGATCGCACTCGTCGATCACCCAGAGCCCGTAGGTGTCGCACAGCTCCAGGAAAGCGGGATGCGGCGGATAGTGCGAGGTGCGCACGGCGTTGATGTTGTGCCGCTTCATCAGGAGCACGTCCTCGCGCATGGTCTCCGGGTCGAGGGCGCGCCCCTTCTCCGGATGCCACTCGTGCCGGTTGACGCCCTTGAAGAGCAGGGGAGTTCCGTTGACCTTGATCAGGCCGTCCTCGAGGACGACCGTGCGGAAACCGATGCGCAGCGGTACCCGTTCGCCCTCGGTCGCCAGCACGCCGTCGTACAGCCTCGGGGTCTCCGCGGTCCACGGCTCCACGGGGACGGTCACGGACTCGCCGGTCGCGACATCGATGTCGAGGGCCGGCACCGTGACCCGGCCGTCCACGTCCGACTCGATCTTCAGCGTGCCCTCGCCCGTCGTGTGGTCGTAGGAGGCGTGCACGAAGAAGTCGAGGGCGCAGCCCGCGGGTCGGTGCAGCAGTGTGACGTCCCGGAAGACGCCGGGCAGCCACCACTGGTCCTGGTCCTCGAGGTAGGAGCCCGCGGACCACTGGTGCACCCGGACCGCGAGCACGTTGCCGCCCGGCTGGAGCAGATGCCCGACGGCGAACTCGTGCGGCAGCCGGGAGCCCTTGAACTCGCCGAGGTCCGTCCCGTTCAGCCAGACGCGGGCGCAGGACTCGACACCGTCGAAGCGCAGCACCGCCCCGCCGTCCGCGGGCCAGTCGGCGGGCAGGTCGAAGACGTGCAGATGGTCACCGGTCGGGTTCTCGGTCGGTACCCGCGGCGGGTCGACCGGGAAGGGGTACAGGTGGTTGGTGTAGATCGGGGAGCCATGGCCCTGGAGAGCCCAGTGGCCGGGGACCGCGATCTCCGCCCAGTGCCGCGCGTCGAACCCGGGCTCGGCGAACGAGTCGTCCTCCGCGTCCGCGGTCGGCGACAGCCGGAAGCGCCAACTTCCGTTCAGGGAGAGGGACGCGGCGTCCGAGGACGCGTACCAGGCGCGCGGTGGCAGGGCACCGGTGCCCGGCGAGACGTCCTCGACGTAGTCGACGGCTGTCGTGGTGCGGATGGACATCGGTCTCCTCCTTCAGCTCGTGGTGCCGGTCGGTTCGGCCTGGACGTCCGGGCATCGGAGTCCCGGCCGGTGGTGGGGGCCGCGGGTCCGAAGGCGCGGCGTCGGCGGGCGGCGTGGGCTGCGGAGCCCCGGTGACGGTCGTGCGGTGGCGGCCGTCGTGAGGTCTCTGCGGGGGTTCGTGCCTGCGGGTCTCAACGGTGCGTCCCTTCCGTCGTCATGAGGACGGTGCGGTGCGGCTCCTCGGCGTGGTGGTTCGTCCGACGGGCCGGACGTGCCGGCTGCGCGGTGATCCGAGCGCCCCTTCCAGGGCGAAGGTCGCGGCTCCGAGGCACACCGGGTCGGTGGGGACGGGGGACAGGACGATCTCGGTGACGGCGAGGGGCCGGCTCAGCGCATGCCGGCCGACGGCCGCGCGCACCTCGTCCAGCAGGGGCGCGCCGAGTGCGGCCGCGACCCAGCTGCTGAGCACGACGACCTCGGGGTTGAGGAGATTGACCAGGTCGGCGATTCCCGCGCCGAGGTAGCGGGCCGTGGTCCTCAGGACCTCGAGCGCGACCGGGTCCCCGGCGGCGACGCCGCGGGCGAGCGCGTCGATCGTGGCGGTCTGGTCCTCGGGGTGCAGCAGCGGGCTGTGCGGGCTGAGTTCCCGCAGGTTCGTCATGATGCCGGGAGCCCCGACGTAGGTCTCGACGCAGCCGTGGCTGCCGCAGTGGCACGGACGCCCGTCCAGGACCAGTGTCGTATGGCCCCACTCACCGGCGCTGTTGCTGACGCCCCGGTGCAGTCCGCCGCCCAGCGCGAGCCCGGCTCCGACGCCCGTGCCCAGATTGACGACCACGGCGTCCCCGCGTCCGCGGGCCGCCCCGAACCACAGCTCGGCGATCGTGCACGCGCGCAGCGGGTTGTCCAGGTACAGAGGGTGGGCGAGGTGCCGGGAGAGCAGTGCGAGCAGCGGTACCTCGTGCCAGTCCCAGTTGGCGGCGTAGACGCAGACGCCCCGGTCGCGGTCGACCTGGCCCGGCACGCTGACGCCCACACCGAGGACCCGGTCGCTTCCCACGCCGGCCCGGGAGACCACCGTGCCGACGGCCGCGGCCACATGGGCGGCTACCTGTTCCGGGCGCTTGCCGCCGGGTTCCATCTCCTCGCCGGCGCGGGCCAGCATGCCGAGCGCCAGATCGAACAGCTCGACGCGGACGTAGGTCTCCGCGATGTCGACGCCGATCAGTGCGCCGCCCGAGGGGTTCGCGGCGATCAGTCCGCGTGGCCTGCCGCCCGCCGAGTCCTCGAAGCCGACCTCGGTCAGCATGCCGAGGTCGAGCAGTTCGCCGACGAGGGTGGCGACCGTGGCCAGGCTGAGTCCGGTGGCGGTCGCCAGCTCCTGCCGGGAGGTGGGGGAGCGGGCGATGATCTGGCGCAGCACCTCGTACCGGTTCGCGGTGCGGATGTCGCGTGACGTGGGCTTGGCGGACACGTCCCCTCGGTCCCCCCTCGCGCCATGCCGGGTTCCGGTGCCGCGGCGCGGCGCGAGCCTATGTCCGGGCAGGGCTTTCTACAAGGGGTTGGGAAAGGGGGTGTACGAAGTCGCCCCCGACCGCCCCGGGTTCACCTCGGCCGCTCACCGCGGGCGTCCTCAGCGCAGCCCCAGGGCGTCACGGACGAAGGCGTTGCGGAAGGTGCCCGCCGGGTCCAGCTCCATGGCCAGCGCCGTGAAGTCGCCGATGCGCGGGTAGCGCCCCCGGAGCGCCGGAGCGGGCACGGTGAACACCTTGCCCCAGTGCGGGCGCGCGTCGAACGCCTCGAGCGCCTCCTCCACCCGCCGCACCACCGGCAGCACGGCGGCGGTGTCCTCGACCCAGGTGAAGTGCACGGCGACGGTGTCCCGCCCGTAGGCGGGGCTCAGCCACTGCGCGTCAGCGGCGACCGTGCGGATCTCGCAGGTCTGCAGCACGGGCGCCACCACCGTGCGGATCCCGTCCAGAGCGTGCAGCGCGTCCAGGGCGTGCGGGCGCGGCAGCAGGTACTCGGACTGCAGTTCGGCTCCGCTGCTCGGCGTGAAATCGGCGCGGAAGTGGGGGAGCCGTTCGTGCCACGGCCCGGCGACGCCGAACTGCTCGGTGCAGTTGACCGCGGGCATGCCGGGCACCGGGTGCAGCGCCTCGGTGGCGGGCGCGGCCCACGGGAAGTCGGGCATCGGCCGGTCGGTCCGCCGCTTCAGCCACACCTGCCTGAAGCCGGGCGCCCGCCAGTCGGTGAACAGGCTCACGCTGTACGCGGCCGCCGCCACGGTGTCGAAGTCCAGCCCCTCCAGGGGAAGCTCCGTGAACACGTACTGCTCGACCTCGTATTCCGGCTCCAGGTCGAGGGTGAGCGCGGTGACCACGCCGAGCGCGCCGAGCGAGGTCACGGCGCCGTCGAAACGGCTGTCGCCCCGGCCGATCCGTACGCTCGACCCGTCCGCCGTGACCAGTTCCACCTCGCGTACGGCGGAGGCGAGCGCACCGTTGGTGACGCCCGAGCCGTGCGTGCCGGTCGCCACCGAGCCCGCCACCGAGATGTGCGGCAGAGAGGCCATGTTGTGCAGCGCGAGCCCGTGTTCGTGCACCACGCGGGCGAGTTCGGCGTAGCGGACGCCCCCGCCGACACGTACGGTGCGGGCCGCCGTGTCGACGTCGACCTCGGCCGGCAGCGCGGCCAGCGAGAGCAGGACGCCGTCGGCGCCGGGCTCGGCGATCTCGTTGAAGGAGTGCCCGCTGCCCAGCACCCGCACCTGCGTGCCGTCCGCAACGAGAGAACGGAGCGCGTCGATCGAGCGCGGGCGGTGCAGCTCCTTGGCGGCGTAGGTGATGTTGCCCGCCCAGTTGGTCACGGTCCCGGTCATAACCCTCGTCCCTCCCCGTGGCCCCGAGAGCCACGAACCCACCTGGAACCTACCTCGCACCCGCCCTGTGCTGCGAATTCCGTCGTATCGAGCCGGGTCCGAAAGTGATCCGGCAGGCATCCGGGCCGCGGTTCCGCGATATCGGCATCCTCCGCTCCGCCGGCACCGGAGCCCTTGGGGCCCGACGGTTCGGGGCTCCGAAGAGCTCCCGGTCGGAGGTATGGAATGTACCGCCTCGATTCGTATATTCACTGCCAAAAGGAGCAATCAGCCCATCGGGTCATGCCTGGGGACCCGGCACGGTCGGCGGTCCGGCGGGGGCATACCGTGAGGAGTCGAACGCCTGAGCCGGGAGGAGACACGGGATGGGCAGCCGCACCGCACTGGTCGAGGATCTGATGGAGCGATTCCCGCACGTTCCACGGGAAGCCGTCTTCAAAGAAGATCTGCTCCGCGGAGGTGTGGCCTTCGACGCGTCCGCTCTGTCCGACAACGAGGGCGGCGAGGTCAAACCGAAGTCCTACTTCATCTTCTCCTTCGACCACGGGACCCTGCCCGAGCTCGGTGAGGCCGCGCTGCGGCGTCCGCCCGAGGAGATCATCCTCACCGGCGGCCCGTACGACCTGCGGCGCACCGTCGTCTCGGTCAGGGTCAATCCGGCCTCGCCGTACCGCGTGGCCGCCGACGAGGAAGGGCAGCTCGGCCTCTACCTCGACGGGCAGCGGATCGCGGACGTCGGAGTGCCGCCGATGCCGGAGTACTACCGGCACACCCTCTCCAACGGGAAGTCCGTGATGGAGGTGGCCCCGACGATCCAGTGGGGCTACCTGATCTACCTCACCGTGTTCCGTGTGTGCCAGTACTTCGGCGCCAAGGAGGAGTGCCAGTACTGCGACATCAACCACAACTGGCGCCAGCACAAGGCGGCCGGGCGGCCCTACACCGGCGTCAAGGACGTCGAGGAGGTGCTCGAGGCGCTGGAGATCATCGACCGGTACGACACCCAGAAGGCCTCCACCGCCTACACGCTGACCGGCGGCGCGATCACCAAGACGGTCGCCGGCCGTGACGAGGCGGACTTCTACGGGCACTACGCCAAGGCCATCGAGGAGCGCTTCCCGGGCCGCTGGATCGGCAAGGTCGTGGCGCAGGCGCTGCCGAAGGCCGATGTGCAGCGGTTCAAGGACTACGGCGTGCAGATCTACCACCCCAACTTCGAGGTGTGGGACCGGCGCCTGTTCGAGCTGTACTGCCCGGGCAAGGAGCGGTACGTCGGCCGTGACGAGTGGCACCGGCGCATTCTCGACTCGGCGGACGTCTTCGGCGCCCGCAACGTGATCCCCAACTTCGTGGCGGGTGTCGAGATGGCCGAGCCGTTCGGCTTCGGCACGGTCGACGAGGCGATCGCCTCGACCACGGAGGGTCTGCGCTTCTTCATGTCGCACGGCATCACCCCCCGCTTCACCACCTGGTGCCCGGAGCCGACGACACCGCTCGGCAAGGCCAATCCGCAGGGAGCGCCGCTCGAGTACCACATCCGCCTGCTGGAGGCCTACCGCGCCACCATGGACGAGTTCGGACTCGCCTCGCCTCCCGGCTACGGCCCGCCCGGACCCGGCCGCGCGGTGTTCTCCGTCAGCTCCTTCATGGACAGCCTTCCGGCGCAGGAGGGGGCAGAGGAGCCGTCCCACGCGTGACGATGCGATCGTGGCCCCGCACGCCGAGTCGTCGCGGGGTCGCGATCCGTACAACTCCACAGCGCGCACGCACCGCCCGGCGGCAATCGAATACGCCGCTTGTCAGTTGTGTGAGAACCGTGAAAGGCTCTGGGCCTGCCGTGATGCGATCTCAACTCCCTTGTAGATCAGGTGAGTTGGATTTGCTTGTGGAAGCAGCGGAAGCAGGAGCACGCCATGCCCGACCTGCCGACCCCTCAGGACGCCACCGAGGCCGCGCTGTTCTCGGAAAGCTGGGACGCGGTGCTGTCGTACGCGGACCTGTGCACGTCCGGCTCGGCCGCGGGCAGACAACTGGCCACGGAGGCGTTCTCCCGCGGAGTGCAGGAGACCCGCGCCGACGGGCCCCCGGCGAGGGGCGGGCGCCGCACTCCCCGGCTGCCCGGGATTCCGCTGCTGCTCACCGCCGTGCGTACCACCGCCGCGGCATGGGAGGCACAGGGCACGGGGCATCGGCTCGACCCCGATCTGCGGCTGTGGCTCCACTCCGGCAGGGCCGCGCGGTACACCGGGCTGCCGCTCCAGCGGCCGTTGGCGCTGCGGGCGCTCAGGGACATGCACGAGGCGGACGCCGCGCTGCTGTGGCTGGTGGAGGTCGAGGCGCTGCCCCTGCCCGACGCGGCACGCCGGCTCGGTCTGGACCCGGTGGCCGCTTCCGTCGAACTCACCGAGGTCCGGGGGCTGTTCCGGGACCGTTGCCGGCGCAACCACCTCGACACGCCCATGGACGCCGACTGCCGCAGCTATGCGCGGCTCCTCGACGCGGTCACCCGCTCCTCGGGCGCCGAGACGCCCGAGGACCTCTCTCGGCACCTGGCCACCTGCGTGGAGTGCGCGGAGGCCGCGGCGTGCCTGCGGCTGCACGGCGGGGAGACGGCCGCGGCGCTGGCGAGCGGTGTGATCGGCTGGGGCGGGCTCGCCTATCTGGAACGGCGGCGCCGGGCGGCGCAGGCCGGGCTCAGCGGGGGACGCGCGGACGCGGGCACGGACCGCGGCGTCGCGGCCGGCACCGAGGTACGGCCCCGGATCGGCCGCGCCGGGATCCTTTCGGCCGCGGTGATCGTGTCGGGCCTGGCCCTGACGGTCTCGCTCATGCAACTGGGGGACTCGGACGCCCCGACGACCGCGGGCAGCGACACGGGCGACAGCCGGCGGGCCGCCGGCCCGGGTCCGGCGGTGCCGTCCCTCGGCCCGGTCACGGGTGACGCCACGGTCGGCGCCTCCCCGACCGCACGCCCGTCCCGCTCGGCCGCCGGCACGAAGAGTCCGGACTCCGACACGGAACCGCAGGGAAAGTCCACGAGCCCGGTCGCCGACCCGCCCGGCGCGTCCGAACCGGACAGGGTGAGCCCGGCGCCGTGCCGCGTCCGCTACCACGTGGACAGTGAGTGGTCGAACGGCTTCCAGGCCACGGTCACGGTCACCTCGGCCGGGGCGCTGGACGACTGGAGCGTCGGCTGGACGTTCGAGAACGGCCAGCGCATCACACAGATGTGGGACGGGACGTTCGCACAGGGCGGCTCGCAGGTCACGGCGAAGGCCGCCGCATACAACAAGGAGGTCGCCGCGAACGGCACGTTCGCGTTCGGCTTCCTGTCGTCGTGGCACGACGGCAACGCGGTGCCGAGCCGCTTCACGGTGAACGGGCATCGCTGCTCGACGGCGGGCTGACCCCGCCGCAGCGGCGGGCGCCCTGCCGTCCCGCGCACACGCACCCGCCGACGAGGCGGTCGCGACACGGTGACCGCCCGGGCGGAAATTCGCTGGCACCCGGGAGCGGCACCTTCTAAGGTGAGCGTGTTTTCGAGCGGCGGCCGTCGGGCCGCCGCTGCCGGACGAGTGCAGAACGGGAGGTGTTGACCGATGACTGTCCTTGCGACGAGCGCTGCCCGCGTTCAGACGATCATCAAGTCCACCTCCGTGGTCCCCGGCTGACACCCTGATTGAAGCGCGCGTCCGCGCGCCCGCCGGGACCACCCTTGTGAAGGGTCTCCCTTGACTTCCAGCTCTGCTTTCACCCCGTCCTCCGCGTTCCCCGCTCTCGCCGCCCACGGCTGGGACGACGCGTGGGCGCAGGCGTTCGCACCGTACGGCGCGGAAGGACTGGTCGCCGGCCGGGTCGTCCGGGTCGACCGCGGTCAGTGCGACGTGGTCACCGCCGACGGCGTGCTGCGCGCCGACACCGCCTTCGTCACCCCGCACGACCCCCTGCGGGTCGTGTGCACCGGCGACTGGGTCGCCGTCGAACCAGCGGGCAACCCCCGCTATGTGCGGGCGTATCTGCCGCGCCGCACCGCCTTCGTGCGCTCCACCTCGTCCAAGCGGTCCGAGGGGCAGATCCTCGCGGCCAACGTCGACCACGCCGTCGTCGCCGTCTCGCTCGCCCTCGAACTGGACCTCGGCCGGGTCGAGCGTTTCCTCGCGCTTGCCTGGGAGTCCGGTGCCCAGCCGGTCGTGGTGCTGACCAAGGCCGATCTGGTGCCGGACGTGACGACACTCTCGCACCTCGTCCAGGACGTGGAGACCACGGCCCCCGGGGTGCAGGTGCTCGCCGTCAGTTCACAGCGGGGCGAGGGGCTGGACGTCCTCGCCGCGACCCTCTCCGGCGGCACGTCCGTGCTGCTCGGCCAGTCCGGTGCGGGGAAGTCCACGCTGGCCAACGCGTTGCTGGGGGAGGAGGTCATGGAGGTGCAGGCCACCCGGGACATGGACGGCAAGGGCCGGCACACCACGACCACCCGCAATCTGCTCGCCCTGCCGGGCGGCGGAGTCCTCATCGACACTCCGGGACTGCGCGGGGTGGGGCTGTGGGACGCCGAGACCGGCGTGGGCCAGGTGTTCTCCGAGATCGAGGACCTGGCCGCGGAGTGCCGTTTCCAGGACTGCGCGCACGACGCCGAACCGGGGTGCGCGGTGCGGGCCGCGGTGGAGGACGGGGAACTGTCCGAGCGGCGGCTGGAGAGCTACCGCAAGCTGCTGCGCGAGAACCAGTGGATCGTCGCCAAGACGGACGCCCGGGTGCGGGCGGAGCTGCGCCGGGAGTGGAAGCGCAAGGGCGCCCAGGGGAAGGCGGCGATGGAGGCGAAGCGGGGGCGGCTGCGGTAGGGCCGTGGATGCCGCCCTCGCCGGTGCGGGGGCGGCATCGTGGTGTCCGATTCCCGCCGGACCCGCCCCGCCCGGTGGTGGAGACTGGAAGGCGTGATCGACGAGGACACCAGGTACGAGGCGGTGCGCAGCCGGGACGCGCGGTTCGACGGCGCGTTCTTCTTCGCCGTCGAGACCACCGGCATCTACTGCCGGCCCAGCTGCCCCGCCGTGACGCCCAGGCGCCGGAACGTGCGTTTCTATCCGACGGCCGCCGCCGCGCAGAGTGCCGGGTTCCGGGCCTGCCGGCGCTGCCGTCCGGACGCGGCGCCCGGCTCCGCGGAGTGGAACGTACGGGCGGACGTCGTGGGGCGCGCCATGCGCATGATCAAGGACGGCGTCGTCGACCGCGAAGGCGTGGGCGGACTCGCCCTGCGGCTCGGCTACAGCGCCCGCCAGGTGCAGCGCCAGCTGACCGCCGAGGTCGGCGCCGGACCCGTCGCGCTCGCCCGGGCCCAGCGCGCCCACACCGCCCGCGTCCTTCTGCAGACCACCACGCTGCCGGTCACGGAGATCGCCTTCGCGGCCGGATTCGCCAGCGTGCGCCAGTTCAACGACACGATCAGGGCGGTGTACGCGGCGACCCCGAGCGAGCTGCGCGCGGGCGCGCCACGCGGCGTACCGGCCGCCCGTCGTGCGGCCGCGCCCTCCGCGGGGATCCCGCTGCGGCTCGCCCATCGCGGCCCCTACGAGTCCACCGCCGTCTTCGACCAGCTCGCCCGCGAGGCGATCCGGGGCGTGGAGGAGGTGGAGGGCGCGCGCGGCCGCCGTACCTACCGCCGCACGCTCCGGCTGCCGTACGGCACGGCCGTCGTGGCCGTCGACGAACGCGCCGGTCGCGCCGCCTCGAGGCCGCCCACGCGGGGGCACGGGGGCGGCTGGCTGGATGCCCGGCTCCATCTCACCGACCCCCGCGACCTCCCGAGCGCCGTCCAGCGGCTGCGACGGCTGTTCGACCTCGATGCGGACCCGTACGCCGTCGACGAGCGTCTTGCCGCCGATCCCCGGCTCGCCCCACTGGTCGCCGCACGTCCGGGCCTGCGCTCGCCGGGCGCGCCCGATCCGGAGGAGTTCGCCGTGCGCGCTCTCGTGGGGCGGGGCCGGGCCGAGGAACTGGTCCACCGCTACGGGAAGGTCCTCGACTCCCCGTACGGCACGCTCACCCATGTCTTCCCCGAACCGGCCGTGCTCGTCGAGGCCGAGCCCCACGGGACGCCCGGGGCCCTGGCCACCGCCCTCGCCGACGGCACGCTCCGCCTCGACGCCGGTGCCGACCGCGACGACGCGTACGACGCCCTGCTCGCGCTGCCGGGCATGGATCCGCGCGTCGCCGCCGTCATCCGCACCCGCGCCCTGGGCGACCCCGACGTGGCGCCGCCCGACCAGGATGTCCCCGACGCCTGGCGCCCGTGGCGCTCGTACGCCCTTCAGCACCTCCGGACGGCAGGCGAGCCGGTTCCGGGCGAACAGGAAGACCACCGATCATGAACTGGCGCGACGTCGTCCACTACACCACGCTCGGCAGCCCGGTCGGCGAGCTCCTGCTCACCGCCGATGCGACGGGCGCCCTGACCTCCCTCTCCGTGCCCGGCCAGAAGGGCGGCCGCACCCTCCGGCCGGAATGGCGGTACGAGCCCGGTCTCTTCCGCGCGGCCGAGCAGCAGCTCGCCGCCTACTTCGCGGGCGAACTCGACGAGTTCAGGCTGGAGTTGCGCACGGACGGCACCGCGTTCCGTGAGCGGGTGTGGGCGGCGCTCGACTCCGTGCCGTACGGAACGACCACGACCTACGGTGCGATCGCCGCCCGGATCGGCGCGTCACGGGCCGCCGTCCGCGCCATCGGCGGGGCGATCGGCGCCAACCCCCTGCTCATCGTCCGGCCCTGCCACCGCGTGATCGGCGCGGACGGCTCCCTCACCGGCTATGCGGGCGGCCTCGACCGCAAGACGCGGCTGCTGTCCCTGGAGGGCGTGGGCCGGCAGGCCTAGAGCAATTCCTCCGTACCCGGCCGTCGTTCCGCCGCGGCCGTCCACGACCTGCCCCGCTCCGGGACTCTTCCGCCGGTTCCGCCGCTTCCCGGTGGTGCCGTCGGCCTCGGGGAGTGCGACCGCCGCGGCGGGTCACCGCGGGGCGGTCCCCGTGCGGGGGCCGATCGCCGTAGACCCGAAGGTGTGACGATGCGTTAGCTCCTCGGTGTGTCCTGGGAAGTCATCGAAGGCTTCCCGGTTCCGTGTCCCCGGGACCGCCGGTGAGGAGAGGGCGCGTCCATATGATCAACCTGGCCCGTTCGACGGTAACCCTGTCCCGCTGCCTGGCCGTTCTGGCCCTCACCCTGGTCTCGACCGGGGCCACCCTTCCGGGTACGGCCGATCGGGCCGAGCCCGCACCGCAGTGGGCCGGTACCTGGGAGGCGGCCCCTTCGGGGACCACGTCCGCCCTGCCCGGCGCGTCGATCCGCAACGTCGTGCACATCAGCGTCGGTGGCACCGCCACCCGCGTCCGGCTGTCCAACCGCCTCGGCAGCGCCCCGCTCCGACTCGACACCGTCACCGTCGCGTTGCGGCTGCCCGGCGGACCCACGGGGGCCGACGCCGTACCGGGATCCCTGCGCGCCGCCACCTTCGACGGCGCCACCTCCGTGACCGTCCCCGCGGGCCAGGACCGCGTCACCGACCTCGTGCCCCTCGGTGTCCCGGCGGACTCCGACCTCCTCGTCACCGTGCACACGCCCGCCGACTCGGGACCGGCGACCTACCACCACACCGCCCTGCAGACCAACTACGTGGCCAAGGAGGGCAACCGGGCCGCCGACACCGGCGGCGCCGCGTACACCTCCACCGTCTCCAGCTGGTACTACGTGACCGGAGTCGACGTCCTGCGCCCGGCCGGTGCCACAAGCCTGGTGGCCTTCGGGGACTCCCTCACCGACGGCACCGGATCCTCGCACGGCGCCAACCACCGCTGGCCCGACCTGCTGTCGGAGCGCCTGCGCACCCTGCCCGCGAGCCGCAGGCCCGGCGTCCTGAACGCGGGCATCGCCGGCAACCGCCTCCTTCTCGACGGTGCCGGACCGAGCGCCCTCGCACGCCTGGACGCGGATGTCGTCAGCCGTGCCGCGGTCCGCACGCTGATCGTCCTGGAGGGCGTCAACGACCTCAAGGGCAAGCCGCCCCAGACCGATCCGGGTGCCTATGCGAGCGCCTACCGCCGGATCGTGGCCCGAGCGCACGCCCAAGGCATCCGTGTCATCGGCGCCACTCTCACCCCGTTCGCAGGCCATCCGAGCTGGTCGCCGGCCCGTGAGGAACTGCGGCGCGAGATCAACACCCGCATCCGGAGCGGCCTCTTCGACGGCGTCGCGGACTTCGACGCCGCCGTCCGCGACCCGGGCCGCCCCGAACGGATCAGACCGGCCTACGACCCCGGCGACCACCTGCACTTCAACGACGCGGGCATGGGGGCGCTCGCCGCCGCGATCGACCTGACGTCCCTGCTGCGCTGACGTTCCGTCAGGCGGACGGGGCCGCAAGGGAGGGCCCGGCCCTTCGGCGCGACCATAGGGCCCTGGCGGTCGCCCTTCGCCGTCGTCGACGGTCTTGCGGCGCGGCCTTCGCCCGTGGCGCCGTGCACTTGGTCGCGCACGGGACGGGGTGCCGTTCGACGCACGGTGGCGCCCGCCTCGCCGACGGGCCGCAACCTGGCGCGCCGGCTCGCCGTTGCGTGGCGCTGTGCGAACGGTGCCGTCGTCGACGGTCTTGCGGCGCGGCCTTCGCCCGTGGCCGCCGTGCACTCGGTCGCGCACGGGACGGGGTGCCGTTCGACGCACGGTGGCGCCCGCCTCGCCGACGGGCCGCAACCCGGCGCGCCGGCCCGCCGCCGCGGACGCCGGGGAGCACGAAGGCCCCCGGCTGCGGACGGCGTGCACCGTCGGATGCGCGCACGCGGCGGGCAGCGCGACGAACACGCGGACGACCCCGGTCAGTGCCGCGCCACCCAGCCCCGCTCGTACGCGTGCCAGCCCAGCTGGAGCCGGGTCGTCACACCGGTCAGCTCCATCAGCCGTTTCACCCGGCGCTGCACCGTCCGCAGGCCCAGGTCGAGCTGCTTGGCGACGCTCGCGTCCGTCAGTCCGGCGAGGAGCAGGGACAGGACCTCCAGGTCGGTGCTGTCAGGGCCGTCGGGCCCCTGCTCGACGACGCCGGTCACCCCGAGCCGCAGCGGAAGCGCCTCCCGCCACACCGACTCGAACAGGGCCGCCAGCAGCTCGAGCAGTCCGCTCGCATGCACCACCAGGGCCGCCGGTTCGGTGCCCCGCGAGGTGAGCGGCACCATCGCCAGCGAGCGGTCGGCTACCACCAGCTTGGTCGGCACCGTGTCGACGACACGCACCTGTTCGTCGCGGCCGAGGGCGGCCGTGAGCTCGGTGATGCCGTCGGGCCGGTCGAGCACCGCACGCTCGACCACCACCCGGTAGCGCACCCCACGGCCCGCGGCCTGCTCCTCCGCGTCGTTCTCCATCCCCGACACGGCGACCGGATTTCCGGTGACCAGCGCGCAGACCTCCTCGGCCGCACCGAGTTGGAGCTGGAGGAACCGCTGTCCGACCCCGGCCGCGCCGCTCACCACCTCCACGAGGTCGTGCACTGCGGGCTCGGCCGCCGCCGCGCGGTACTCCTCGGCGAGCAGCGCGGCCGCCAGCTCCGCCTTGTCCAACTCGTGCCGCTGCTGGGTCAGCAGTGCGCCGAGCGCGACCCCCGGTGGCGCCGCGACCCACCGGCCGGGCCGGGCCGTCGACTGGGCCGCGAGTCCGTGCCGTTCCAGCCGGCGCAGGGCGTGCTCGGTGTCGTGCTCGCCGAGCGACAGCCGCCGGGCGAGATCGGGCACGTCGGCGGCGCCCACGGACACCAGCGCCCGGTACGCCGACTCGTGCGTCTCGTCCAGACCTATCGCAGCCAGCATCAACCGTCGTCCTCCCGAAGAGCAGTCCCGCGCTGTGTGCGGTGGCGGAAAACAGCCACGGCACAAACCCGCCTCGGAACATCATCGCCGTACCCCCGGTCTCTCTGCCAAGGTGACGCCACCCGCAGTCGTGGCTTCCCCCCGCGATGCCGTCCGCGGGCCGCTCGGCCTGCGCCGAAGCGGACGGCGGGCCCAAGGTCGTGACGGGGTGCCGGAGGCGTGCCGGGCCCTGTCACCGCGGTGCCGCCGGACGATCCCCCTGTGGGGGGTGGGATCGTCCGGCGGCCCGCCCCTCGATGGCCGGTTCGTACCGTCGTTCGAGGCGTCGTCCTTCGCGTGGACCCGGGGAGCGGTCGTGTGGCCGGAATTTCCGGATGCCCCGTTTTCCTGGGCCCCGTGCGGTGGACAATCGGGAGCATGAGCCAGCAGGGGGAGAGGCCCACCGGTCATGAGGACGACTGGTGGGGGCAGTTGTACGACGACTCCACCGGGGACACGGGACCGGCCGTTGCGGCCGACAGTCTCGACGACCGCTTCGCCTCCGCCGCGGGAACGGTGGGGGAGGGGAGCGGAGAGCGCGGAACAGGGGCGCCGCTCCCACCCACGACCGCGCCGGTCGTGCCGGAGCAGCGCCCGACGGGACCGGAGCCCGGCGCCTTCGCGCCGGGAGCGGACGCCACCTGGCCCGCCGGCTCCCCTCCGATGCGGCGGGACGAGCGCGGTTCCGGGGCTCCGGCCCGCGGTCCGGCGCCGTGGGACCCTCCTTCCACCCGCCCGACGGGCCCTGTGACCTTCCCGTCCGGGCCCAGGCCACCGGGCTTTCCGCCCCCGCCGCCGGACGCCGTCGCCCCGGCGGAGCCCACGGCGGTCCCCGGCTTCCGTCCGCCCACCGATGGGCCCGCCAGGCCGACCGAGACGCCGCCCCTGGTCCCCCCGTTCGAGGCCGCCGCGTCCGCCGGGGCGCACCCGGCCCCGCTCTCGCCCGGGACGGCCGGTGCCGCATTCCCGGTCGCCCGGGCCCGCACCTCGCCCGCGGTCGACTACGTCGGCTCCGGGCCGCCCACCTACGACGCCGAGCCCACCGCGCTTCCGCTCGCCGACCCGGACGACCTCGGCGACCTGGTCGCTGACACGGTGCTGGACGGGGCGCGGTACGGGGCGTGTGCCCTGCGTGCCGTCTCGGCGCGCGGGGACTCCGCGCGCTTTCGCGGCGAGCCGCGTCGGGACGCCCTGCTGACCGCGCGTTTCGGCACCGGCGACCAGGCGCTCGTCCTCGTCGCCATGGCGACCGGCGCGCGGGCCGCCCCGGGGGCGCACCGGGCCGCCATCGAGGTGTGCCATTTGATCGGCAGTGCCGTCGGGCGCAGTTACCTCCGCCTGGGCGAGGACATCCGGGCCGCACGCCGCGGCGAACTGAAATCGGGACTGCAGCGGCTCACCGACCGCAGCCTCGGCAGACTCCGGGCCGGCGCCGCCGAGCTGGGCGTCGACCCCGACGACTACACCGCCACCCTGCGCTGTCTGCTGCTGCCGGCCGACCCCGACTGCCGTACGCGAGTCTTCTTCGGCGTCGGCGCGGGCGGCCTGTTCCGGCTGCGGGACGGTGAATGGCAGGACATCGAGCCGCGTGCCGCCGAGGCGGCGGGCGAGGCGGTGGTCGGGTTCGGCTCACTGCCGTCCGAGACCCCCGAGGGCGACCGGCTCACCATGGATCTGGGGATCACGACGCCGCCGAGCCCGTACGAACCGGCTCCGGAACCACCCCGCGACCCCTTCCGGTTCCGCGCGTCGATCGCCCGGCCGGGTGACATTTTGCTGCTGTGCACGGGTGGTCTCGCCGATCCCCTGCGCGGCGAGCCCCAGCTGGCCGAGCTCCTCACCGAGCGCTGGTCGACCGGGGAGCCGCCGGGTCTCGCCGCCTTCCTCGCCGACACCCTGATCAGGGTCAAGGGCTATGCCGACGACCGTACGGCGGCGGCCGTTTGGGAGGCGTGATGGACGTCCCTGTGGATTGATGGACCCTAGGCAACCGAAAGGGTGCGTGGTTCCATGGCCAGGCAGAACGTCGCGGACCAGTTCGTCGACATACTCGCCCGGGCAGGCGTCAAACGTCTGTACGGAGTGGTCGGAGACAGCCTCAACCCGATCGTGGACGCCGTCCGCCGCAATGCAGCCCTCGACTGGGTGCATGTGCGGCACGAAGAGACCGCAGCCTTCGCGGCGGGCGCCGAGGCCCAGATAACCGGGAGGTTGGCGGCCTGCGCAGGTTCCTGCGGCCCCGGCAACCTCCACCTCGTCAACGGCCTCTACGACGCCCATCGCTCCATGGCCCCCGTGCTCGCGCTCGCCTCGCACATACCGTCCAGCGAGATAGGTCTCGGCTACTTCCAGGAGACCCACCCGGACCGGTTGTTCCAGGAGTGCTCGCACTACTGCGAGCTGATATCCAACCCGAAACAGATGCCACGGCTGCTCCAGACGGCCATCCAGAACGCGGTCGGCCGCAGCGGTGTGAGCGTCGTCGCGCTTCCCGGCGACATCGCCGACCAGCCCGCCCCCGACAAGCCCGTCCAGACCGCCCTCGTCACCGCCCGGCCCGCGGTCCGCCCGAGTGACGCCGAGATCGACAAGCTCGTGGCGATGATCGACGAGGCGGAGCGGGTCACCCTCTTCTGCGGCAGCGGCACCGCGGGCGCCCACGCCGAGGTCATGGAGCTCGCCGGGAAGATCAAGTCCCCGGTGGGCCACGCCCTGCGGGGCAAGGAATGGATCCAGTACGACAACCCGTACGACGTAGGCATGAGCGGCCTTCTGGGCTACGGCGCCGCGTACGAGGCCACCCACGAGTGCGATCTGCTGATCCTCCTGGGCACCGACTTCCCCTACAACGCCTTCCTGCCGGACGATGTGACGATCGCCCAGGTCGACGTGCGCCCGGAGAACCTGGGCCGCCGCTCCAAGCTGGACCTCGCGGTGTGGGGCGATGTCAAGGAGACCCTGCGGTGTCTGACACCGCGGCTTCGGCCCAAGCAGAACCGGCGCTTCCTCGACAAGATGCTGAAGAAGCACGCGGACGCGCTCGAGGGCGTGGTCAAGGCGTACACCCGCAAGGTGGACAAGCACGTCCCGATCCACCCCGAGTACGTGGCGTCGGTGCTCGACGAGCTGGCCGATCCCGAGGCGGTCTTCACCGTCGACACGGGGATGTGCAATGTCTGGGCGGCCCGTTACATATCCCCCAACGGTCGCCGGCGGATCATCGGCTCGTTCTCCCACGGTTCGATGGCGAACGCGCTGCCGATGGCGATCGGCGCGCAGTTCACCGACCGGAACCGCCAGGTCGTGTCGATCTCGGGCGACGGCGGGTTCTCCATGTTGATGGGGGATTTCCTCACCCTGGTGCAGCTCGACCTTCCGGTGAAGGTCGTCCTGTTCAACAACTCCTCGCTGGGCATGGTGGAGCTGGAGATGATGGTGGCGGGACTGCCCTCGTACGGCACCACCAACCAGAATCCCGACTTCGCCGCGGTGGCCCGTGCGTGCGGGGCGTACGGCATACGGGTCGAAAAGCCCAAGCAGCTTCCCGGCGCGCTCAAGGACGCCTTCCGGCACAAGGGACCCGCCCTGGTCGACATCGTCACCGACCCGAACGCACTGTCGATCCCACCCAGGATCAGCAGGGAGATGGTGACGGGCTTCGCGCTCTCCGCCTCGAAGGTCGTGCTGGACGGGGGAGTCGGCCGCATGCTCCAGATGGCACGCTCCAACCTGCGCAACGTGCCCAGGCCGTAGCGGCCCGGACAGCGCCGCTCAAAAGACCGGAACCCCGGCCCGATTCCGGCGGGCCGGGGTTCTCGTTCTCTACCTTCAGAGGGACCTTTGATCCTCAGGATCACCTGCCCCCGTTGTTACCTCCGTAGTTTCCGTTGTCGTTGCCTTCGTCTCCCTTCCCGTAGCTGTTGCCGCCGCCACCGCCGCCACCGCTGTGCTCTTCCTTCTCCTCCACGAAGCGCTCGACGTGGCGCTTGATCACACGGAAGCTGGCCACCACGCCGTGCTTGACCTTCACACCGCCCTTGAAGTGGCGGGGGAACAGCCCGTTCGAAGAGCTGTGGGGGCCGACGGTGGCGAGAGGAGCACCGTTGTCGCAGGTAGCGCCGTTGAAGACCTCGACGACGTTCCTGCTCTCGTTGCGGACGTTGATGGTCTTGGCGCCGAGGCCACTGACCACGGTGATGCAGCCGTCGGGCACTCCGGCGAACTCGCGCTCGTTGACGGAGATCCGGCCGAACCGGCGACCATCGTCGTCGCCACGACCGCAGCGGCGGCCGCCGCCGCCATCACCGTCGCCGAAGTCGTCGAAGTTGCCGAAGCCCTCGTCCTCCTCGCACCGGGTGACCTTGCGGTAGCTCTTGCCGCCGCCGCCGCCGCCCCCGCCGCCGTTGCCGTACTGGTTGTTGTCGTTGTTGTTGTTGTTGCCGTTGTTGTTGCCGTTGCCGTTGCCGTTGCTGCCGTCCGGCACTGCTGCCGGAGCGGCGGCCGGGGCGGCGGCGGCACGCTGGGCGATCGGGGCCGCCTGCGGCTCGGACGCCGCGGAGGCGTACGTGATACCCGTGGCCACCAGGGCCGCGGCGGCCGCGGCTGCGGCCGTTACAGCGGTGGAACGCGTTGCCATGTTACTTCTCCTGTCTCTGAGACTTCGGCTGCGCGCCGATGCGAGATTGAACGTACTAACGATCTCGTTATCCGTCATGTCGGACATGCCGACAATATTAAGAACAACACGATTGGAGTAAGTCGGGCGCTGACGCCCTGTCACCCCGGTCCGCGTGCTCTGTCTACATGTCGACCCGGCCGGGAGCGACCGCAGGCGGCGTACGGCCGTATCGGCGGCCCGGAGTCGGCGGCAGGGTCCGGCGGCAGTGGTCCCGTGGCCCCGACTGCGCCCGGCGGCGACCGGGCGCACGGCCGTGTGTTCCTGAGAGCCGGGCGTGTCGTGCGGCGGGACCAGGTCCGTGCGGTGGGAGCGGGAGCCGGCTCAACGGCGCTCGGGGCGCACTCGCGCAGGGCTCATATGACCCGGTGTGTGCGGTAGTTGACGATTCGACATGACTGCCGACCCGTCGGTGGGGCATGGATCCCCGTGGACGTGTTCGAGCGGGGGATTCGACATGCACGTACGGGCGGGGGTCATGGACAGGCGAGCGCGAGACGGCGGTCCCGTGGTGATCGGGTCGTCGTCGGTGAAGCAGGTTGAGCAAGCGACCGACACGACGACGGACCGATCGATGAGTCCACAGCTCAGACGCCACCTGGAACGGGCCGACCTACGGGCGGTGCCCGAGGCGCGCAGGGCGCTGCGGGAGATGCTGGTGCACTGGGGGAGGCCGGGACGATCCGAGACGGCCGAACTGCTGACCAGCGAGCTGGTGACCAACGCGCTGATTCACACCGACCGCGACGCGGTCCTGACGGCGACCGTTTCTCCGCGCCGACTCCGCGTGGAGGTCAGGGACTTCGCGGGGCGCAGGCCGAAGCCGCGACGGCCGGACGACGGCGACGGCACGCACGGCCGGGGTCTGATCCTTGTGCAGTCCCTCTCGGACGCGTGGGGAGTGCGGGCGCACGGAGTGGGCAAGTCGGTGTGGTTCGAACTGGACGGCGAAGCGGCCTGACGCACTGAAGGGGGGCGCGGCAGCGTGCCGCGCCCCCCTTCCAGTGATACGCCCGGACTTAGCCGAACTGCTGCTCGAGGTCCTTGAGCTTGCGCTCCAGGGAGTCGAGTCGGGGCAGGGCCATGGTGTCGTCCTCGGCGGTGAGGTCGACCGTGATCGGGTCAGCGGAGGGGTTCCGGACGGGCTCGAGCGAGGGGCGGACGCGGGAGGGCAGTTCACCGGATATGGCAGGCTCCGATGTGACCGGTGCGGTCGCCCGCTCGACGGTCTGCATCTCGACCTTGCGTCCGCCGTTGCCGCCCGTCAGTGCGTGGTGGCCGCGGCTGAGCGCCTTGAGCTGCGCGCGCTCGACCCGCTGCTGTTCGCGGCGCCGCTCCTTGTTCTGCTCCTTCTCGCGCCGGTCCTCGCGGACCTCCTCGACGGCCTCGTCCAGGCTGCGCACACCCTCCAGAAGCATCAGCGACCAGGCCTTGTACGTCTCGATCGGCGCCCGCATCCAGCGGACGATGCGGATCTGCGGCAGCGGACGCGGCACCAGTCCCTGCTCGCGCAGGGCGGCGCGGCGGGTCTGCTTCAGTGCGCGGTCGAAGAGCACCGCCGCCGACAGCGACATGCCGGCGAAGAACTGCGGGGCACCCGCGTGGTCGATGCCCCGGGGCGCGTGCACCCAGTTGAACCAGGCGGAGGCACCCGCGAACGTCCACACCAGGATTCGGGAACCGAGCGCCGCGTCGCCGTGGCTGGCCTCGCGCACCGCCAGCACCGAGCAGAACATGGCGGCGCCGTCCAGGCCGAACGGAACCAGATACTCCCAGCCGTCGGTCAGGCCGAGGTTCTGCTGGCCGAAGCCGACCAGGCCGTGGAAGGAAAGCGCCGCGGCGACCGCCGCACAGCAGAAGAGGAGGACGTAGGAGGCCGTGGCGTACATGGTCTCCTTACGCCTGCGGCGCTCCTCGTTGCGCTCCCACGAGTCGTCCGAACTCGTGCTCTCCTTGGACCGCTTGCCGCGCGCGAGTACCGCAACCGCCGCCAGCACGCCCAGGAGCAGTACGGCGCCCGGAAGCAGCCAGTTCAGCGATATGTCGGTCAGTCTCATCAGGGGTCCCTTGCATTGGGATAGGGCGTGTCGCCCGCCATGGTGGCCCAATCCCGTCGGCCCTCAGGGGGTTTCGGGGCAAGAGGCCGCCAAGGAGGTGCAAGGGGGATGCCCGGGGCGGCGTTCTGCTCGAACTGCCGCTTGAGGGGCGGGAGTTGAGTTCGAATAAGACTACCCGGACGGATGGATCCACGGAAAGTTCCCGCGACGCGTGAGGAAGTTGTGAAACAACCGTGATCCGGGTGGGTCCCATTCGGTGTGGATCTTACGGCACGGGTCCCGCAGCCCGTCGCCACCTCCCCTGAGTGGGCGTCAGTCCGCAGCGGCGGCAGTCAGTTTGACCACACGCTCGGCGTCGCACACGCGCGGGCAGGTGTCGCAGGTGTCCTCGGGGCGCAGTGTGTAGAACATGCAGCAGCTCACCCGGTCCCGGGTGGGCAGCGACTCGCCGTTCGGGCCCGTCAGTTCGCGGAACCCGGCCGAGCCCGCGTAGGGCATCGTGCCGCCCGGCATGAGCAACTCCAGTTCGCGCCGCGCCCGCTGCTCCTCGCCGAGCAGCTGGGCCACGTACAAGAGCCCGTCGACGACCTCGTCCGTGGCCGTGCCCCACAGCGCACGCCCCCGCCGTCGCATGCGCGGCCCGAATCCGGCCAGCACCGGGCCCAGGTGCTCGGCCACGGCCTCCCGGACCTCGGCCCGCAGCGCCTCCTCGTCCGCCACCACCCGGGCGCCGGGCAGCTCCGCGGCGGGATCGTCGGGAAGGCAGGCGAAAGCGCCGGTGCGCACCGCCATGCGTCCCAGGGTGCGCTGGAACGCGACGTGAGCCACGGGGAAGCGCGGCACACGCCGCTGGAGGAACCAGGGGACGGTGATCAGCAGGCAGGCCGGCCAGGCGTACCGGTGCAGTCCGAAGCTCGCGACGACATCGGGGCGGGCCCGCTGACCGTAGTCGCGCACCACTTGGTCCTCGTCCCAGGCCAGGAACGCGTCCAGCACGGCACCGCCCGCCGCGAGCCCGGCGACCGCGGCCCAGCCGTCGCCCTCCGGAGCCGGCTCCTCGCGTCCCAGCTCCGTCACGGTCAGCATCGGGAGCACCTCGGCGAGCCGGGTGTACGCCGCCGTGACGACGGACGGGAGCGTGGCGGAGAGGGGCATGCGGGCACCGCCGTTCCGGACGCATTGATAGGTAAGGCTCACCTTAGCGGAGACCGCCGGGACTTGAACCGGAGCGTAAGGTGCCTAAGGTGCTTTACGAGCGGTGAGCGGTCCCGAGGACTCCTCCGCGCCCGTCCAGCACCACCAGAACCGGAGGAGGAGCCGTGGAGCAGGCCCGTTCCCGCCGTGCGGAGGGCTCGGCCGAGACGGGGACCGCGGACGTCCGTGCCCAGGCCGCTCCGGTGCCTTCGCGGATCCGGTCCGTGGACGAGGTGCGTGAGCGGTGCGAGAGCGCCGACCGGGCCCGGGGTGAGCACACTCACAGTGAGGTGCCGATCCCGAGGCCGCGCGTGGCCGACGGCCCGCACGGCGGCGAGGGGTCCCGAGCGGGCGGGGAAGCGCTCCGCGAGGCGCTGTCCGGGAGCGGGCGGCATGTCGTGCAGCGGGCCTCGGTGCGCCGGCAGATCCTCGACGCCCTGCGCACCGCGCTGGTGGCGGGGGAGCTGACACCCGGAGAGGTCTACTCGGCGCCCGTGCTCGGCGAGCGCTTCGGGGTGTCCGCCACCCCGGTGCGCGAGGCGATGCAGCAACTCGCGCTGGAGGGCGCCGTCGAGGTCGTGCCCAACCGCGGTTTCCGTGTCGTCGTGCGCGGCGCCCGTGAGCTCGCCGAGCTCGCCGAGATCCGGACGCTGATCGAGGTTCCGGTCGTGCTGCGGCTCGCCCGCACGGTGCCCGGGGAACGCTGGGCGGAGCTGCGCCCGCTGGCGGAGGCGAGCGTACGGGCCGCGTCGTCCGGGTGCCGGGCGACGTACGCCGAGTCGGACCGTGTCTTCCACCGCGCGGTGCTCGCCCTCGCCGGCAACGAACAGCTGCTGCGGATCGCGGAGGACCTGCACCGCCGCGCGCAGTGGCCGCTCCTCGGCGGATCCGCCGCGCGCGGCCGTGCCGACCTGATCGCCGACGCGGCCGAGCACTCGACGCTGCTGGACGCGCTGATCGCACAGGACCTGACGGTGGTGCAGTCCCTGGTGCGGGGGCACTTCACCGGAACGTCCTGATCCGTACGGCGCCGCTCACAGGGCACTACAGCTGGTCGACGTCCGGTCCGGATCCCGGCTTCACCGACGCCAGCTGCCGCGCGAGCCAGGTCGGTACGCCACCCAGCAGCCGGAACAGCCGGCCCGCCTCGGCCCGCAGCCGGGAGGCCTCCGGCTCGCTCTCGGTGTCCGCGAGCGAGGCCAGTGCCGGCGCCGTGCCCACCAGGTAGCCCAGCTCCTCGCGGATCCGCAGCGATTCGGCGAAGCCGTGCCGGGCCTCGGCCACCTCGCCCTCGCGCAGCGCGAGTCCCGCCAGATGGCGCCAGGTGAAGGAGAGCAGCAGCGGGTCGCCGTACGCCGAGGCGCTCGCATGCGCGCGGCGGTAGGCGGCCTGCGCCGCCTGTGGGGCATGGGCGAGGTTCTCGGCGATGAGGCCGCGCCGGAAGTCCAGCAGCGCCCGGCCCTGGGCGCCCGGCGGGATCAGCGCGGCCGCCCGGCCGAGAGCGGCGCGTGCCTCGTCCGCCCGGTCCCGGACGCCGTGCAGCGTGGCCGCGTAGGCCAGTTGGCCGCGCTCGCACGCCGCGGCGCCCCGTTCCTCGTCGCTGTGGGCCTGCGCCTCGGCCGTGCGCAGCGCGTCCTCGGCGTCCTCCCAGCCCTGCTCCGTGTACAGGCACCGTTCGACGAGCAACGAGGCCCGCTGGAGCGAGGCCTGTGCCGTCTGCGCCTGCAGAAGGGCTGCCGCGTCGGACCAGCAGGCGCGTGAGCGCAGCCGCCATACCGCGGTCTGGAGTGGATCGTCACCTGCGGTCGTTCCGGTACCAGACATGGCGGTATGCGCCACGTTGCCCTCCCCGAGCGCGCCATCGAGCTGTTGAGTGGTGGCGGCATTCCAGCACCAATCGCGGCACCGGGCCAAGGGGGCGGGTGAAGGATTTCACAAAGTCGTGGGACACGGCGTCGCTCGGGACCGCCTTCCGGACCGCCGCGATGACCTCAACTCATGCGCAATGCCAGGAAGAAATCGAGCTTGTCCTCGAGGCGCGAGAGGTCACGACTCGTCAACTGCTCGATACGCCCGACCCGATAGCGCAGCGTGTTGACGTGCAGGTGCAGCCGGGTCGCACAGCGGGTCCAGGAGCCGTCGCACTCCAGGAACGCCTCCAGGGTGGGGATCAGCTCGGCGCGGTGCCGGCGGTCGTAGTCGCGCAGCGGGTCCAGAAGGCGAGCCGTGAAGGCGCGGCGCACGTCGTCCGGGACGAACGGCAGCAGGAGCACGTGCGACGCCAGCTCCTGGTGCCCGGCGGCGCTGACCCGGCCCGTCCGGGCCGCGGCGACCCGGCGGGCGTGCCTCGCCTCCTCCAGGGCGCCGCGCAGCCCCTCGGCGGAATGCACGGTCGCGCTGACGCCGAGCGTGAGCCGGCCGTCGCCGTCGAGGCCGGCGGACAGCGGGTCCCGTACGGCTTCCAGGAGGGCGTCGGCGAGGATGCCCGGCTCGGCGCCTTCGCGCTCCGAGGAGACCGCCGGCAGGGGGACGAGCGCGATGGCCTCGTCACCCGTGTGGGCCACCGCGATCCGGTCGGCCTGCTCGGGAGCGTTCGTCTGGAGGTACTCCTGGCCCGAAAGGCCCGAGGGGAGGTCGACCAGGATCTCCTCGAGCAGCGCCTGTGCGACCGGGCCGCTCTCGACGTCCCCCTCGTCCCACTCGACCCGGGCGACGACCACCTGCCAGTGCGGGGCCGTTCCGAGGCCGGGCAGGAGCACGGGTGCGGCGACCCGGAGCCGGGCCGCGATCTCGGCGGGCGCGGCCCCCGTCTGCACCAGCTCGAGGACCTCCTGGGCGAGCCGCCGCCGCACCGTGCGTGCCGCGTCCCGCCGGTCCCGTTCGACCGCGATCAGCTGGGTGACACCCTGGAGCAGGTCGAGCCGTTCCTCGGGCCAGTCGGCGGCGTCCGCCTCGACGGCGAGCAGCCAGTCGGACAGCACCGTCTCGCGTACGTCCCGTGCCGCCTCGCCGGTGCGTTCGGTTTCGGCCACCGCGGGGCGGTGGCCCCAGTTGCGGACGGGGAAGAGCGAATACGTCGCCGCGCCGACCGTCACCCGGTGCGGTCCGCGGCGGCCGGTGCGCACCGCCGCCAGATGCTCCGCGGCCAGCCGGGCGCGGACGTCCGCCGCGAGCCCCGGGGTCGGGCCGGCGATCGGGCGGCCGGTGGGGGAGAGCACCCAGGCGCGCAGGTCCAGGTCGGAGCCGAGCAGGTCCAGGACGACGTCCGGGCCGCCGCCCGCAGGACCCGAGGTCATCATCCGCCGGTGCCGGTCCACCACGGCCGCCAGGTCCCCGGCCCGCTCACCGGACACCTGGCGCACGACGTGCTCGGTGATGGTGGCGAACGCAACCGACTCGTGGACGGCGAACAGCGGCAGCCGGTGCCGTACGCAGGCCACGACCAGGTCTTCGGGGATGTCGCCCAGCTCGGCCTCGCCGGCGGCGAGGCCGGCGACGCCCGCACCTGCGAGGATGCGGACGAACGGCTCGGAGTCGGCGGCGTCGTGCCGCCATGCCAGACCCGTGAGGACCAGCTCGCCACCGGAGAGATAGCGGCTCGGGTCCTTGAGATCCGTGGTCATCACACCACGCACGGTGCGCTCCAGCTCGTCCTCGCCGCCCAGCAGCCGCAGCCCCAGCGCGTCGGTGTTCAGCAGTGCGCGCAGCCGCATGTCTCGTCGCCGCCGTTCTTGTCCGGAAATCCACGTTCGATCGGTCGGGGCGCCGGCCCCGGGGGCACGGAAGCCGGTCTCGCGGTTCCCTCCGGCTGTGCGCGGTGTTGCCGGGGGAAACCGGAGAGGTTACTGATGGCCTCCGTTCATATGAATCTACAAGATGGGTTCCCTGGCCAGCCAACTCCTTCATGGTTTCGGTGACTGACTCCGACGCACCATGGGCGGTGTACTGGCCTCATTCCGGGTTGACAGCAGCAGACGAGCCGGGCCCGCCGCACCGATCCCGGCTCGATCCGTACGACCCACGAGACGAAGAAGAGAGCCGGTCATGGACTTCCTTCGCCCCGCAAGCTGGGAGGAGGCGCTCGCCGCCAAGGCGGAGCACCCCACCGCCGTGCCCATCGCGGGCGGCACCGATGTGATGGTCGAGATCAACTTCGACCACCGCAGGCCCGAGTACCTGATGGACCTCAACCGGATCGGCGAACTGTACGAGTGGGAGGTCGGCGAGGACAGCGTGCGGCTCGGGGCCTCGGTGCCGTACACCAGGATCATGGAGCAGCTGCGGGCGGAGCTGCCGGGCCTGGCCCTCGCCTCCCACACGGTGGCCTCCCCACAGATCCGCAACCGGGGCGGAGTCGGCGGCAATCTGGGCACCGCCTCCCCCGCAGGTGACGCCCACCCCGCGCTCCTCGCGGCGGGCGCCGAGGTCGAGGCCGAGTCGGTGCGCGGCTGCCGCCGCATTCCGATCGACGCGTTCTACACCGGTGTGAAGCGCAATGCCCTGGCGCCCGACGAACTGATCCGAGCGGTCCACGTCAAGAAGGCCGACGGCCCGCAGCAGTACTCGAAGGTCGGCACCCGCAACGCCATGGTCATCGCGGTGTGCGCCTTCGGGCTCGCCCTGCACCCCGCGACCCGCACCGTGCGCACCGGCATCGGCTCCGCCGCACCGACGCCCATCCGGGCGAAGGCCGCGGAGGACTTCCTGAACGCGGCGCTCGAGGACGGCGGCTTCTGGGACAACGGCAAGATCATCACTCCGTCGGTCGCCAAGCGGTTCGCGGACCTGTGCTCCGCCTCCTGCAACCCGATCGACGACGTCCGGGGCACCGCGAGCTACCGCCGGCACGCGGTGGGTGTCATGGCGCGCCGCACCCTGACATGGACCTGGGAGTCCTACCGCGGCACCGAAGGCGCCGCTTTCCGAAAGGGGGGAGTCGCGTAATGCGGGTCAACTTCACCGTCAACGGACGCCCGCAGGAAGCGGACGACGTCTGGGAGGGCGAGTCGCTGCTCTACGTGCTGCGCGAGCGCCTCGGGCTTCCGGGCTCCAAGAACGCCTGCGAGCAGGGCGAGTGCGGTTCCTGCACGGTGCGCCTGGACGGACTGCCGGTGTGCTCGTGCCTGGTCGCCGCAGGGCAGGTCGAGGGCCGCGAGGTCGTCACCGTCGAAGGGCTCGCGGACCACGCGAGGCAGCGGGCCCGCGGATCGGACGCGGTCGGTACCTCGCTGGACGAGGCGAAGCACTGGCAGGCAGAGGGCGCCGACCCGCAGACCGGTGTGGGCATGGAACTCTCCCCGATCCAGCAGGCGTTCATCGACGCCGGCGCCGTCCAGTGCGGCTTCTGCACCCCGGGACTGCTCGTGGCGGCCGACGAGATGCTGGAGCACAACCCCAACCCGAGCGACGCGGACATCCGTGAGGCGCTGTCGGGCAATCTGTGCCGCTGCACCGGCTACGAGAAGATCATGGACGCCGTCCGTCTGGCGGCCGCCCGGCAGTCCGAGGGGGTCTGAGCATGCCCAACGGCGTTCCCACAAAGATCACGCAGGGCTCCCGGACGAAGGGCGGCATCGGCGAGTCCACGCTTCGTCCCGACGGCATCCTCAAGGTCACCGGGGAGTTCGCGTACTCCTCCGACATGTGGCACGAGGACATGCTGTGGGGGCAGATCCTGCGCTCCACGGTCGCACACGCCGAGATCGTCTCGATCGACACGGGCGAGGCTCTCGCCACCCCCGGCGTGTACGCCGTCATGACCTACGACGACCTGCCGACCGAGGTGAAGAACTACGGGCTGGAGATCCAGGACACCCCCGTCCTGGCCCACGGCAAGGTCCGCCACCACGGCGAGCCGGTCGCGATCGTCGCAGCCGACCACCCGGAGACCGCGCGCCGCGCCGCCGCCAGGATCCGGGTGGAGTACCGCGAGCTGCCGGTCATCACCGACGAGGCGTCCGCGACGGCCCCGGACGCGCCCCTCGTCCACGAGAACCGCACCGACCACCACATCGGCCATGTGCCGCACCCCAACATCGTCCACCGCCAGCCGATCGTCCGCGGCGACGTGGCCGGGGCCCGCGGGCGGGCCGACGTGATCGTCGAGGGCGAGTACCACTTCGGCATGCAGGACCAGGCCTTCCTGGGCCCCGAGTCGGGACTCGCTGTCCCGGCGGAGGACGGCGGCGTCGACCTGTACGTCGCCACCCAGTGGCTCCACTCCGACCTGCGCCAGATCGCACCGGTCCTCGGTCTGCCGCCGGAGAAGGTGCGGATGACGCTGTCCGGTGTCGGCGGTGCCTTCGGGGGCCGTGAGGACCTGTCGATGCAGATCCACGCCTGTCTGCTCGCACTGCGCACCGGCAAGCCGGTCAAGATCGTCTACAACCGGTTCGAGTCGTTCTTCGGCCATGTCCACCGCCATCCCGCGAAGCTGTACTACGAGCACGGCGCCACCCGCGAGGGGAAGCTGACGCACGTCAAGTGCCGGATCGTGCTCGACGGCGGCGCCTACGCCTCCGCGTCCCCGGCGGTCGTCGGCAACGCCTCCTCGCTGGGCGTCGGCCCGTATGCCGTGGACGACGTCGACATCGAGGCCGTCGCCCTCTACACCAACAACCCGCCCTGCGGCGCCATGCGCGGTTTCGGCGCGGTCCAGGCGTGTTTCGCCTACGAGGCGCAGATGGACAAGGTGGCGAAGGAACTCGGCATGGACCCGGTCGAGTTCAGGCAGCACAACGCCATGGAGCAGGGCACCCTCATGCCGACCGGACAACCGGTCGACTCCCCGGCCCCGGTCGCCGAACTCCTGCGCCGTGTCAAGGCGATGCCGATGCCGCCGGAGCGCCAGTGGGAGAGCTCGGAGGGCCCGGACGTACGGCAGCTGCCCGGTGGTCTGTCCAACACCACGCACGGCGAAGGCGTCGTCCGCGGAGTCGGCTACGCGGTCGGCATCAAGAACGTCGGTTTCTCCGAGGGCTTCGACGACTACTCCACCGCCAAGGTGCGCATGGAGGTGATCGCGGGCGAGCCCGTCGCCACCGTGCACACCGCGATGGCGGAGGTCGGCCAGGGCGGTGTCACCGTGCACGCGCAGATCGCCCGCACCGAACTGGGGGTCGGCCGGGTGACCATCCAGCCGGCCGACACGCAGGTCGGATCGGCCGGTTCGACGTCCGCCTCCCGCCAGACGTATGTCACCGGTGGCGCCGTGAAGCACGCCTGCGAGCTGGTCCGTGAGGAGGTTCTCGACAAGGGCCGCCGCAAGTTCGGTGCGTACCACCCGGCCTGGGCCACCGCCGAACTGCTGCTGGAGAGCGGGAAGGTCGTCACCGAAGCCGGCGAGGTGCTCGCCGACCTGGTGGACGTACTCGGCGACGAGGCCGTCGAGCTGGAGCGCGAGTGGCGGCACCGTCCCACCGAGCCCTTCGACCTGCGCACCGGGCAGGGCAACGGCCATGTCCAGTACTCCTTCGCCGCGCACCGCGCCGTGGTGGAGGTCGACACCGAACTGGGGCTGGTCAAGGTCGTCGAACTGGCCTGCGCCCAGGACGTCGGCAAGGCCCTCAACCCGCAGTCCGTCGCCGGCCAGATCCAGGGCGGTACGACCCAGGGCCTGGGCATCGCGGTCATGGAGGAGATCGTCGTCGACCCCAGGACCGCGAAGGTGAAGAACCCCTCCTTCACCGACTATCTGATCCCCACCATCCTCGACACGCCGACCATCCCGGTCGACGTGCTCGAACTCGCCGACACCAACGCCCCCTACGGGCTGCGCGGTGTCGGCGAGGCACCCACCCTGTCCTCGACTCCCGCGGTCCTGGCGGCCATTCGCGACGCCACGGGCCTGGAGCTGAACCGGACACCGGTACGGCCCGAACACCTCACGGGCACGTGAACCTCCGGCAGTCGGGCAGGTGAACTCCTCCGGGGGACCGTGTCCCCCGGAGGCCCGATGTCCGTCTCGGGCCGTCCCCCGGGTCGTGCAGATCCCCTGATCCCGTGGCCGTCACGGCGGTTGCACGGGTGCCCCTATGAACTCGGGAGACGGCAGCATGACCCAGCAGTCCGTGGATTGCAGGACCACGGCCGAGGACGCCGGCGCGGGAAGCCGCGTCCCGGCCGGCCGGTCCTGGCTCGACCGCTACTTCCACATATCCCGGCGTGGCTCCACCCTCGCGCGCGAAGTGCGCGGCGGCGTCACCACCTTCATGGCGATGGCGTACATCCTGTTGCTCAACCCCCTGATCCTGTCCGGCAAGGACGCGGCGGGGGACACACTCGGCCGGCAGGCACTGATCACCGCGACCGCGTTCGCCGCCGCCTTCACCACACTTCTGATGGGTTTCGCCGGCAAGGCGCCGCTCGCCCTCGCCGCCGGACTCTCGGTCTCCGGTGTCCTGTCCTCGCAGGTCGCCCCGCAGATGACATGGCCTCAGGCGATGGGCATGTGCGTGGTGTACGGCGTGGTCATCATGCTTCTGGTCGTCACCGGCCTGCGTGAGATGGTCATGAACGCGATCCCACTGGCGCTCAAGCACGGCATCACCATGGGCATCGGCCTGTTCATCGCCCTCATCGGCTTCTACAAGTCCGGCTTCGTGCACCAGGGCAAGGCCACCCCGGTCACTCTCGGGCCCGCCGGACAGCTGACCGGATGGCCCGTCCTGCTCTTCGCCGGAACCCTGTTGCTGATCTTCATGCTCCAGGCCCGCCATGTGCCCGGCGCCATCCTCATCGGCATCGTCAGCGGTACGGTCGTCGCCGCGGCACTCAACGCACTGGGTGTCGTCGAGGCCGGCTCCTGGGCGAACGGCGCACCCGAACTGCACGGCAGCGCGATGTCGATGCCGGACTTCTCGCTCTTCGGACACGTCGACTTCGGCGGCTGGGGCGACATCGGCGCGATGACCGTCGGCCTCATCGTCTTCACGCTGGTCCTCGCCGGTTTCTTCGACGCGATGGCCACCATCATCGGTGTCGGCACGGAGGCCGGACTCGCCGACGACAAGGGCCGGATGCCGGGTCTGTCCAAGGCGCTGTTCATCGACGGCGCCGGCGGCGCGATCGGCGGTGTGGCGGGCGGCTCCGGGCAGACGGTGTTCATCGAGTCGGCCACGGGCGTCGGCGAGGGTGCCCGCACGGGACTCGCCTCCGTCGTCACCGGGCTGTTCTTCGCGGCCTGTCTGTTCTTCACCCCGCTGACCGCGATCGTCCCCCAGGAGGTGGCCTCGGCGGCCCTGGTGGTCATCGGGGCCATGATGCTGATGAACGCCCGTCATGTGGACTGGTCCGACCGCGCCACCGCTATCCCGGTCTTCCTGACCGTGGTCCTGATGCCGTTCACCTACACGATCACCACGGGCGTCGCCGCGGGTGTCGTCTCGTACGCCGCCATCAAGGTCGCGCAGGGCAGGGCGCGGGAGATCGGCGCCTTCATGTGGGGGCTGACGGCCGTCTTCCTGATCTACTTCGCCCTCGACCCGATCGAGAGCTGGCTCGGCGTCCACTAGACACCCCCGACCGCCCTTCCGCTCACATCGTCAAGGAGACCGAGAGATGCTGGACATCGCCGAAGAACTGCACCGGTGGGTCGAGCAGGGGCGCGACTTCGCCGTCGCCACGGTGGTGGCGGTCGGCGGCAGCGGTCCTCGCGGGCCCGGCGCCGCCCTCGCGGTGGACGTCGGCGGCACGGCGATCGGCTCGGTCTCCGGCGGCTGTGTGGAGGGTGCGGTCTACGACCTGTGCCTGCAGGCGCTGGAGGACGGCGAGGTGGTCCTGGAGCGTTTCGGGTACAGCGACGAGGACGCCTTCGCCGTCGGTCTGACCTGTGGCGGGGTCATCGACATCCTCGTCACGCCGGTGCGGGCGGCCGATGCCGCCCGCCCGGTGCTCGCCGCCGCGCTGGCCGCCGCCGCCCGCGGCGAGGCCGCGGCGGTCGCACGGATCGTGCGCGGTCCGGCGGACCTGCTCGGCCGGGCACTGCTGGTAGGCCCGGGCGGCGGGTACGAGGGAGGATTCGGCGTCCGTCCGGAACTGGACCGCACGGTGGCGGCCGAGGCGGGCGCGTTCCTGGAGGTGGGCCGGACCGGCACCCTGGAGATCGGGGAACAGGGCTCGCGCTGCGGTGCACCGCTCACGGTCCTGGTGGAGTCCTCCGTTCCCCCGCCGCGGATGATCGTGTTCGGCGCGGTCGACTTCGCCTCCGCGCTCGTCCGTGTCGGCGTGTTCCTGGGCTACCGCGTCACGGTGTGCGACGCGCGCCCCGTCTTCGCCACCCGGACCCGCTTCCCCGAGGCCGACGAGATCGTCGTCGAGTGGCCGCACCGGTATCTGGAGCGCACGCGCGTCGACGGCCGCACCGTCCTGTGCGTGCTGACGCACGACGCCAAGTTCGACGTGCCGTTGCTGCGGCTGGCGCTCGGCCTCCCGGTCGCCTACGTCGGCGCGATGGGCTCGCGCCGTACCCATCGGGACCGCACCGCGCGCCTGCGCGACGTCGGTGTCACCGACCTGGAGCTGGCCCGCCTGCGCTCACCGATCGGACTCGACCTCGGCGCCCGCACACCGGAGGAGACCGCCCTGTCCATCGCCGCGGAGATCGTCGCGGCCCGGCACGGCGGCAGCGGCGTCTCCCTCACCGGCGCCCACACCCCGATCCACCGCGACACGACGCCCGTCTCCCCGGGGCGGATCGTGTCACTGGCCTGATGGGGGCTCAGAGGGGTCTGCGGGCGAGGAGGTAGGCCTGCGGGGTGCTCTCCCGAAGGCCGTCGGCCGCCCGCACGAGCCGGGCGACCTCCTCGAAACCGGCCCGCCCCAGCAGCTCGGAGATCCGCTCCGGCGGACGGCGGTAGACGTCCAGGGCGAGCTCGTGCCCGTAGGCGTGGTCGAGGTGCACACACTCGTCGCCGACCTTGAAGGCCATGAGGAGATGGCCGCCGGGAGCGAGCACCCGATGGAACTCCGCGAAGATCACGGGCAGTTCCTCGGGCGGGGTGTGCACGGTGGAGTACCAGGCGAGAGCACCGGCCAGTACGCCGTCCCTCAGGTCGAGGCCGGTCATCGACCCGACCTCGAAGCGGAGGGCGGGGTAGGCCTGCCGGGCGACGGCCACCATCCGCGGTGACAGATCGATCCCGAAGGCGTCGAGCCCCAGCTTCTCCAGATAGGTCGTGATCCGCCCGGGACCGCATCCGAGGTCTCCGACGAGCCCGCCTCCGCCGTCCAGCACCCGCT
Organism: Streptomyces sp. HUAS TT11; assembly: GCF_051553595.1. Lineage (NCBI taxonomy): Bacteria > Bacillati > Actinomycetota > Actinomycetes > Kitasatosporales > Streptomycetaceae > Streptomyces > Streptomyces sp. HUAS TT11. Next base: position 2,375,548 of record NZ_CP196184.1, on the reverse strand, counting down.
CCGCGAACACCCCCAACATGGCGCGGTCGAAGGGCATGCTCGCCAGCTCGTCCCGGAGCAACCTGTCGTAGTCCTCGGCCACCCTGTCGTACGAGGCCCGGGTCGTCAGATGGTGCACGGTCTCCGTCATGCTGGTGGACTGTAGAGGTCGCCACCGACACCGGGGCCCGGATCCCGGGCGAGCAACCCGTCCACCGCACGTCCGAACATCCTTCGTCCCGCCCACCCGAGCAGCCCGTCGAAGAGCGCGGGCAACAGGCGGACGGCCAGGTCCTCCCGCCATACCACCCGCGAGCCCTCCGTGCCCAAGGGGTGCACCTCGATCTCCGCCCAGCCGGTGACGAGCCTTCCTTGCTTGACCAGGCGGCACAGTGTCGGCGGCTGCCACCGGGCCACCCGCATCGGATCGTCGAAGGTGAGGGGACCGAGACCGGTGCGGGCCACGAAGACCGTGCCCTCGGCCGTGGGCGGCGGGGTGAGCACCGAGACCCGGGTCAGCGGCACCACGGTCCCGTGGCGCGGCCAGTCCGTGAGACGGCGCCAGGCCTGGTCGACGGTGAGCCGGGTGACGCGTTCGACGAGGATGAGGACCACCGGGGGATCGTAGGCGGGGCCCCGCGTTTCCTCCGTCAGGCACGCACAGATGGACAGCGCGTGAATTCACGGCAGGAGGGGTGACAGGGGGCGTGCCGTCGCTAGCATGCGCCGCATCGGGTGGGCAACGCGCCTGCCCGCAGGGGGAGTTGATCACCATGCCGCTGAAGACCTACGGCGTACTGATCGGGCGCGCCGTGGACACCCGCCGCGAGGGCGCGGTCGACACGCCGCACTACCAGATCCATCTGACGGACGGCCAGGGCACCCACTACCGCGCGTCCGTCAACGTGCGGTCCCAGGAGAAGCCCTCGGATCTGCGCTACCTCGTCAGCGAGGACTTCCGCCATCCGGTCACCGCCCGGCTGGAGGGACTCACCGGCGGCTGGAACACCCTGCCGTCCGGCCCGGGCGGTCCCAACCTCGACTTCGTCCGCGGCAACCTCTTCGACCCGGCGCGCATGCGCCTGCTCCCGCCGGATGTGTCCGGCCCGGACAACGACCTCGCGGACCTCCTCGACCACTATGTGCGCCGCGCGGTGGACGACGCCTCCGCCCGGCTGTACGTCTTCGGCGAGCGCTGGGGCCCCGAGAAGAACGTCCGCGACAAGGTCTTCGGCTTCCTGCCCGGGAACGGCGTCCACGACATCCATATGAACCAGGGCAACAGCGCGCGGTTCGCCAAGGACGACGGCGTCTGGCAGGACGGCGGCCTCCTGCTGCACTTCCCCGCGCAGTCCCGGTGTGTGGCGGTCTTCCTCGCCTTCCAGAGCCAGACGTGGCACACCGACGACGTCACCGGGCATGCCCTGGTCCCGGACGGGACACTCCCCGCACCGGGTGGCGGCGCCGTGCGGATCGTGGCCGCCCTGGTCAACCCACGGGGCCAGGGGGCGGAGGCGGAGACCGTGACCCTCATCAACGTCTCGCCGGACCCCGTCGACCTGGCGGGCTGGCGCCTGGTGGACCGTCTCGGCCATGCCTGCACGATCCCTCCGGGCACTCTGGGGGCCGGCGCCTGCCTGGCTTTGCCCGTGACGGACGGCGCCCGACTCGGCAACCGCGGTGGCGAGATCACTCTGCTGGACGCCGGCGGCCTGAAGGTGCACGGCGTCTCCTACACCGCGGAGCAGGCGGCGCGGGAGGGCTGGTCGGTCGTGTTCTGAGGCGCCCGGTGCGCGCATCGGGAGGTCAGGGCCGGTACACGGTGCCCGGCTCCGCCTTCCCGGGGGCGAGCAGCTGGGGCACCGTCACGAAGACGTACCCGCGTTCCTTGAGCGCGTCGATGATCCCGGGCACGGCGGGCACGGTGCCCGGGTAGATGTCGTGGAGCAGGATGATCCCGTCCCGTCCCGCCTGGTCCAGGACCCGCTTGCGGATCAGGTCGGAGTCGTCGGTCAGATAGTCCTTGGCGGTCACGCTCCACAGCACCTCGGCGAGCCCCTGCTCACGGCTGATGCGGTTCACGGTGTCGTTCGTACGCCCCTGGGGCGGGCGCATCAGCGTGGGCCGGTGGCCGGTGAGCTCCTCTATCGCGTCGCTCGGCCTGCGCAGTTCCTCGCGTATCAGCTGCGGCGGGATCTTGGTCAGTATCTTGTGGTCCCAGGTGTGGCTGGCGACCTCATGGCCCTCCGCGGCCATCCGCCGGACCAGGTCCGGGTACTTCTCGATGTGCCCCTTGCCGAGCAGGAAGAAGGTCGCCGGGACCTTCTTCTCCTTGAGGATGTCGAGCAGCCGCGCCGAGTTCTCGCTCGGCCCCGCGTCGAAGGTCAGTGCGATGCACTTGGCCTCGCGGCAGTCGACGGTGCCGAACCGGGCGGGCGCGCCCGCCCCGATGTGTGCCCGGACGGCCGACGGCGCCGTGGTGCGCAGCGTGCTGCATCCCGAAAGCGTGACAACCATCACGAAGAGGGCGGCCACAGCGGACAACCGGCCCGCACGTCTGTTCATCTTCCCTGGTGAGAGCATGCGGCGACTATACATGCAGAGTATACACGACATGTATAGTCGCCCGGGTCTGCGCCGGATCCGGACGACTGCCCGGTGGGGAAGGACCGGCCGCGGGCCACGTTCCCCGCACACGGCGACGGTCCCGGCAGGAGACCCTGCCGGGACCGTGGGGCGAGCCGGGGCCCGTCCGGCCGGCGTGGACCGGCCGGACGGGACGTCGGATCAGATCAGACCAGGTCGAACCGGTCCAGGTCCATCACCTTGGTCCAGGCGGCGACGAAGTCCTTCGCGAACTTCTCGCGGGCGTCGTCGCTCGCGTAGACCTCCGCCAGCGCGCGCAGCTCGGAGTTCGATCCGAAGACCAGGTCGGCACGGGTGCCGGTCCACTTGACCTCGCCCGTGGCCGCGTCGCGTCCCTCGAACGTGGTCTGGTCCTCGGACGTCGACTTCCACGTCGTGCCCAGGTCGAGCAGGTTGACGAAGAAGTCGTTCGTCAGGACACCGGGGGTCTCGGTGAGCACACCGAGCGAGGACTGCTGGTGGTTCGCGCCGAGGACGCGCAGACCGCCGACGAGGACCGTCATCTCCGGGGCGCTCAGGGTCAGCAGGTTCGCACGGTCGAGCAGCAGGTACTCGGCCGGCAGGCGGTTGCCCTTGCCGAGGTAGTTGCGGAACCCGTCGGAGGTGGGCTCGAGCGCCACGAAGGACTCCACGTCCGTGTGCTCGTCGGTCGCGTCGACACGGCCAGGGGTGAAGCGCACCTCGATGTCGTAGCCGGCGTCCTTGGCGGCCTTCTCCACGGCCGCGGAGCCGCCGAGCACGATCAGGTCGGCCAGGGAGACCTTCTTGGCACCGGAGTTGAACTCCTCCTGGACGCCCTCGAGGACACGCAGGACCGAGGCGAGCTGGTCGGGGCCGTTGGCCTCCCAGCCGCGCTGCGGCTCGAGCCGGATGCGCGCGCCGTTGGCGCCGCCGCGCTTGTCGCTGCCGCGGAACGTCGAGGCCGACGCCCATGCGGTGGCCACGAGCTGCGAGACGGTCAGACCCGAGTCGAGCAGCTTGGCCTTGAGGACCGCGACGTCCCCGGCGTCGATGGCCTCGCCCTCGGCCTCGGGCAGCGGGTCCTGCCACAGCAGGGTCTCCTCCGGGACCTCCGGGCCGAGGTACTGCGACTTCGGGCCCATGTCGCGGTGGGTGAGCTTGTACCAGGCCCGGGCGAACGCGTCCGCGAACTCCGCCGGGTTCTCGTAGAAGCGGCGGGAGATCTGCTCGTAGATCGGGTCGAAGCGCAGCGACAGGTCGGTGGTCAGCATCGCCGGGGCGATCTTCTTCGACGGGTCGTGGGCGGCGGGCACCGTGCCCTCGCCCGCGCCGTCCTTCGGCTTCCACTGCTTGGCGCCGGCCGGGGACTCGGTCAGCTCCCACTCGTAGCCGAAGAGGTTCTCGAAGAAGTCGTTGCTCCACCGGGTCGGCGTGGTGGTCCAGGTGACCTCGAGGCCGGACGTGATGGCGTCCGCGCCCTTGCCGGTGCCGAAGGTGTTCCGCCAGCCCAGGCCCTGCTCCTCCATGGAGGCGGCCTCGGGGTCGGGGCCGACGTGGTCCGCCGGGCCGGCGCCGTGCGTCTTGCCGAAGGAGTGGCCGCCCGCGATCAGGGCGACCGTCTCCTCGTCGTTCATCGCCATCCGGCGGAACGTCTCGCGGATGTCGCGCGCCGCGGCGATCGGGTCCGGGTTGCCGTTCGGGCCCTCCGGGTTGACGTAGATGAGGCCCATCTGGACGGCGCCGAGGGGGTTCTCCAGCTCACGGTCGCCGGTGTAGCGCTCGTCGCCGAGCCAGGTGGTCTCGGGACCCCAGTAGACGTCCTCCTCCGACTCCCAGACGTCCGCACGGCCGCCGCCGAAGCCGAAGGTCTCGAAGCCCATCGACTCCAGCGCCACGTTGCCGGTGAGGATCATGAGGTCGGCCCAGGACAGGCTCTTGCCGTACTTCTTCTTCACCGGCCACAGCAGGCGGCGGGCCTTGTCGAGGTTGCCGTTGTCGGGCCAGCTGTTGAGCGGCGCGAACCGCTGCTGACCGGCGCCCGCGCCGCCGCGGCCGTCGCTGATGCGGTACGTGCCGGCGCTGTGCCACGCCATGCGGATCATGAAGGGGCCGTAGTGGCCGAAGTCGGCGGGCCACCAGTCCTGCGATGTGGTCAGCACCTCGGCGATGTCCTGCTTCACGGCCGCGAGGTCGAGGCTCTTGAACGCCTCGGCGTAGTCGAAGTCCTCGCCGAGGGGGTTGGCCACGGCGGGGTTCTTGGCAAGGATCTTCAGATTGAGCCGCTCCGGCCACCACTGGCGGTTTCCGCCACCCTGCGTCGGGTGCGCGGCGCGCCCGTGCGCGACCGGGCAGCCGCCGGCGCCCTCGGTCTTGGGATCGGTGACGATTGCCTCATGGTTCTCGGACATGGGAATCCTTCCGGACTCGGTGGATCACGGTGCTCACGAACTGCGGGCGATGGAACAGTCGGGGCACAGGCCCCAGTAGATGACCTCGGCCTCGTCGACCGAGAAGCCGTGGTCGTCGGACGCGGTCAGGCAAGGGGCCTCACCGACCGCACAGGCGACGTCGGCGACGGCACCGCACGAGCGGCACACGATGTGGTGGTGGTTGTCCCCGACGCGTCCCTCGAACCGGGCCGGACTGCCGGCCGGTTCGATGCGGCGTATGAGCCCCACCCCGGTGAGTGCGTGGAGGGCCTCGTACACGGCTTGGACGGAGATGTGGCCCACGCGATCGCGGACTGCGGAGGCGATCGCCTCGACGCCGAGGTGGTCACCCTCCCGGACGGTCTCGAGCAGTGCGACGCGGGCGGCCGTCACCCGCAGGCCGGCACCGCGGAGCTCCTCGGCGGTGTTCGGGGTCTGGGATGCGGTCACGGCGCTGAACCTACCGCTCCAAACACGAGGGATTCAAGAAAACGAATGACCCAAGTTTGGTGGCAGGGCCGGCGGCTTTTGTCATGCGTCGTTCACTCGTCGGGATTTTGTGGTGATCTGCGGGCTCGCGGCCGCGTCGAGCGGGGCCCGGTACGGGCCGGCCGGGTGAGGGGCCCGGGGCTCTTCCGGCGTTCGCCGGCGGTCTTCGTCCGTGTCACCGGTGCGCCGCGGTGGCGCCGGGGGGCGGTCACCGCGACGCACCGGTGGTGCGTCAGCCCTCGATGCGGTGCGTGGTCCAGAACGAGGTCAGGTCCGTGGTCGTGGCGGCCTGGGCGGCCGCCTTGAACTCGGCCGTGGTCGAGACGCCGTACCAGTGAGCGGTGGCGTAGTCCTTCAGCAGCTTGGCCATGGCGGTGTCGCCGAGGACGCGCCGCAGATCGTGCAGCGCGCACTTGCCGTAGCCGTAGACGACGGTCGAGTACCGGGAGGAGTGGGCGTCCCAGTAGGCCATCGAGTTGGTGATCTTCTCCCCCGACGAGGCCCAGGAGACGCTGTTCCAGCAGTTGGCGCCCGTCTTGTTCAGCGCCAGGTCGGTGGCGTAGTCGGTGAACGCCTCGTCGAGCCAGGGGCTGTTGTACTCGTCGTCGCCCACGATCCCGTACCACCACTGATGGCCGATCTCATGGGTGAGCGCCGTGGTGCTGACCAGATCGAGGACGAAGCCCGGGTACTCCATGCCCCCGAACCAGAAGTTGTTGTCGATCACCGCGTCCAACTCGCCGTACGGGTAGGCGCCGAAGCGTGCGGCGTGCGCGTCCACGGCGGACTTCGCGGTGGTGAGCATCGACTGCGCGCTGGAGGAGCTGATCCCGGAGACGGAGTAGACGTTGACCGGGACGCCGGCGCTCGAGGAGCCGGAGATCTTGGTGAAGGGGCCGGCGGCCCAGGCGAAGTCACGGACCTTCGAGGCGGTGGCGGTGGTGATCGTTCGGCCGCCGGTGCCCGGGGTGCCGGTCGATGTGCCGGTGGCGGGAACCAGCAGGCTGCTCGGGTGGTCCAGGGTCACCTTGAAGTCCGCGGCCAGAGAGTAGAACGACTCGCCGTTGTTCGTGTACGGGTCCAGGTGCCACCCCGTGCCGTCCTTGACCGCGAGGACGGGCAGGGCGTTGCCGACGAAGCTGAACGCCCCGTCGTGGCCGAACCGGTCGGCGCCGCTGGGGACGGTGATGCCCAGGTCGAAGCCGATCGTGGCGCTCTGCCCCTGGCCCAGCGGCGCAGGCAGGTCGACCCGCAGGGCGGTGCAGCCGACCGACAGGGGGCCCGCGGTGCCGCCCGTGACGTTGCGGACGGTGATCGGCGGGGCGGAGCAGGTGCCGTGGTAGTTGTCCCAGAGCCTCAGATACACCTCGGTGAGCGCGGCGGAGGAGGCGTTGGTGAAGGTCGCGCTCTCGTGGCCGGTCCAGACGGTGCCGCTCGAGTCGCTGCTCAGACTGACGGTGTACGAGGGGGCGGCGGGGGTGCGCGGGGAGTCAGCCGGCGGGGTCGTACCGCCGTCCGAGGTGTCGAGGGCGACGTCGTCGAGGACGAAGCTCGTCTGGAGGCTGGAGTCCTCGGAGCCGGTGAAGGCGACGGACACGGTCTGGCCGGCGAACGCCGAGACGTCGAACGACTTCTGCACGTACCCGGTGTTCCTGTCGAGGTTCGAGTACGTCGCCAGTGTTGTGCTGCCGATCTTCGCCGTCAGCTTGTCGTAGGCGACGGACGACGTCGTCTCGGCGGTGTCGATGTGCAGCCAGAACGTGAGGCGGGCGCTGCCGCATCCGGCCGGGATCGCGACGGACTGGGAGAGGCTGTCGGTCCGGGTCCGGCCGGTACCGTCCAGCCAGGCGAAGCCGGTTCCACCGTGGGCGCTCTGACCGGCACGGTTGGTGATCACCGTGGTCGGGGACTGGGTCCAGGGCGATGTGCCGCTCTCGAAGCCGCTGTCGGCGACCACCTGGGCCGGGGAGCAGGCGGCGGGCGCCGCCGCGGATGCCGCGGATGCCGCGGACGCCGAGGTGACGGGGAGCGACAGTGCGGCCATCGTGGCGGCGGCGAGCGCGCTTGCGGCGAGGGCCTTGTGGGGGGTTGGTCTCACACGAAACTCCTTTGCGGCGGCCGGGGTTCCGGCCTGCTCGGTGGCCGACGGCCGGCGGGGTGCGCCGGAGGTCGGCCGCGGGTCTGCGCGTACCGGGTCTGCGTGATCGCTGGGGAGAGACGTCCGCCGTGTCCGCCCTGCGGGCAGGCCGGCGGCTGCCGAAAGCGTGACAGGTTTGACAAGAACATGCCACCACTCGGGACCTTCGGGCGCCCGGGGGCACGCCTGCCGCGGTCTAGAGCCAGTCCCGTCGTTTGAAGATCACGTACAGGGTGGTGCAGACGATCGCCATCAAGCCGATCGCGAAGGGGTATCCGAACCCCCAATGCAGTTCAGGCATATGGGAGAAGTTCATGCCGTAGATCGTGCCGACGAGGGTGGGGGCGAAGAGGATCGCGGCCCAGCTGGAGATCTTCTTGATCTCCTCGTTCTGCTCGAAGCCCGCCTCCGCCAGTGCCCGCATCTCCGCGTTCTGCTGCTGGGTGACGAGCGTGGCGTTCACCGTCAGGATGTCGGCCAGCGCCTGGCGGAATCCGTCGACGCGCTCGCTGGTGTGCGTGACGTGGTCGGCCACGTCCCGCAGATAGCGCTGGAGTTCCTCGTCCGTGCCGTACTTCGCGAAGCCGGCCATCAGGGCGTGCAGCATGCCCACCAGAGGGCGCGTGGCGCGCTGGAACTCCACCATCTCCCGGGAGAGTTCGTAGATGCGGCGGGAAACCTCCGGGTCACCGCGGAAGACCTCGGTCTCGATCTCGTCGATGTCGATCTGAACGCCCTCCACCACGGGGGCGTATCCGTCGACCACCGCGTCGAGGATCGCGTAGAGCACCGCCTCCGGTCCCAGCCCGAGGAGTTCCGGCGACTCCTCCATGCGCTTGCGGACGGCCGACAGGTCCGGCGCCGCGCCGTGCCGTACCGTGACGACGAAGTCCGGGCCGACGAACACGTGGAGCTCGCCGAAGTCGACCTCCTCCGGGGCGTCCAGATAGCGGGCGGCGCGCAGTACGACGAAGAGCGTCTCGCCGTACCGCTCCAGCTTCGGCCGCTGGTGCGCCTCCATCGCGTCCTCCACCGCGAGCGGGTGCAGGTCGAACTCGTCGGCCAGGGAGAGCAGTTCGGACTCGGTGGGGCGGGCGAGACCGATCCACGCCATGCCGTCCCGCTCGTCCAGCAGTTCGCGGAAGGTGTCGGCGAGGGTGGCGGGTGAGGAGATGCGGACGCCGTCCCGGTACAGGGCCGCCTGCACGATGCTGCCCGTGTCCGCCGGTTCCTCGGGGGCCGGCGCCGAGGCGGGGGGCACGGAACCCGCGGGCGGGGCCGCCGCCTGGGTCAGGGCGCGGCGCCAGACGGACTTCCTGCCGTTCTTCGGGGCCGGACGGGCACGACGCTCGGACATCGCGGCAGCCTCCCGTGTCGAACGTACGTCTGTGTGATCACGGAGCAGGATATACGGGGGACAGGGGCCCATCTCCGTGGAGAACCGGGCCGGAGGCCGTGTCGGACGCCCGGCGGGCGTACGGATCCCACGTCGCGGTCACCGGTCCACGTCTGTCCCGAGAACGCCTGAGCACACCTGGATTCGGTGCACTGTTGTCATGCGGAGGGGTCCACGTTCCACACCTCCGGCAGGGCGGTGTCGCAGAAGACGCAGACGAAATGGTCCTCGCGCACGATGTTGTGCTCCCGGCAGCCGGGACAGCGCCGGAACACCACCTCGTGGGTGAAGCCGGACGGGTGCTCGAGGCCCACCTGATCCAGGGCTCGGGCGACCGCCGGCCAGGAACCGGTGTCCGGGCAGTACCCGGTCGAATGGTTGCTGACGTGGTCGACCACCCAGCGGCCCGCGTCGCGGCCGAAGGCGATCTCGCCGGCACTCAGCACGGGCCCGCCGCCTGCACACGCCACATGCTCGCTCCGCCGTGGTGCCAGCCGCAGCACCCCGTCGGTGCCCACCACGAAGGTGAACGGCTCGGCCGGATCGGCCGCCGATCGCTCCGCGACCCACGCGTCGAAGTCGGCCGCCGAGCCGATCCGCCGGCCGGTGCCGCCGGGTTGGAGCCCGGTCCTCAGGTCGACCGGTCCCACATACCGATAGCTCCGCCGCGGAACGCTCACATGGGCCAACTTAGAGCACGTCCGAGGGCCGACCGAGGTCCGTCGGGTGACGCGGGTGGCCGCCCACCGGCACACTTCCGTCCATGGATCGTTCCGAGGTGCTGCTCATCGGCGGGCGGGCCGGGGTCGGCAAGACGACGGTGGGGTGGGAGGTTTCGGCGCTGCTGCGCGCCGCGGCCGTTGCCCATGCGGTCATCGACGGTGACTTCATGGGGCAGGTGCACCCGGCGCCGGAGGGGGACCCGGATCGCTCCGAGGTCACCGAAAGCAATCTGAGGGCCGTGTGGGCGAACTTCGCGCAACGCGGTTACCGCCGCCTGATCTGTACGAACACCTCATGCGTATTGCCCGAGGCGACGGGGATGTTCGAGCGCTCCATGGGGACCGGGGCGAGGATCGTACGGGTGCTGCTCACCGGCTCCGACACCACGGCTCGCGCGCGACTGGAGGGCCGGGAGCTCGGTTCGAACTGGCGAAGGAACTGCAGGGCAGCCGCCGCAAGGCACGTCTCCTGGACGAGCGGGTGCCTGCCGAGGTGCCCCGCGTGGTGACGGACGGCCGGTCCGTGGTGGACATCGCCCGGGATGTTCTCGCCACCACAGGCTGGAGCGGGTCCCGTTCGGACGGCCGGGGGCCGTGAGCGGGCCGGGCGCGAGAATCCGGTGGGAGTCGCGGACAGTGGCTGTCCGCAAGCGTCGATAGCGTGCGGGGCATGACGAAGACGAGTTCCGCGACACGCAAGACGGCCCGGACGGCCTCGGTGCCCGTTCTCGGTCCGCGCGCCCTCAACCGCGCCACTCTCGACCGTCAACTCCTGCTGCACCGTTCGCCGCTGTCCGCGCAGGCCGCCGTCGGGCACCTCCTCGGGCTTCAGGCGCAGAACGTCAAGCCCCCGTACTACGCGCTCGCCGCCCGCCTGGAGGGCTTCGCCCCCGAGCACCTCTCGCGGCTCGTCGACGACCGCGAGGTCGTCCGCATCGTCACCATGCGCTCCACCATCCACGCCCACACCGCCGACGACTGCATCGGCCTGCGGCCGCTGGTACAGCCGGCGCGGGACCGTGAACTCGGCCTCTTCCGCAACGGCCTCGCCGGAGTCGACCTGGACCGGCTCGCCGTCCTCGCCCGGGACCTCGTGGAGGCCGAGCCGCGCACCATGAAGCAGTTGCGTGAGGACCTGGCCGCCGAATGGCCGCACGCCGACCCCCAGGCCCTCGCGCTCGCGGCGCGGTGCCGGCTGCCGCTGGTCCAGGTCACCCCGCGTGGACTGTGGGGCCGCAGCGGCCGGGTCGCGCTCACCACCGCCGAGCACTGGCTCGGGCGCCCCGCCGGGCCGGCCCCCGCCCCGGACGCCGTCGCCCTGCGCTATCTCGCGGCGTTCGGGCCCGCCTCGGTGAAGGACATGCAGACCTGGGCCGGTCTCACCGGTCTGCGTGACGTCTTCGAACGGCTCCGCCCCCGGCTCGTCACCTTCCGGGACGCGAGCGGCGTGGAGCTCTTCGACCTCCCCGACGCACCGCGGCCCGATCCGGACACGCCCGCCCCGCCCCGTTTCCTGCCCGAGTTCGACAACCTGCTGCTCTCCCACGCCGACCGCACCCGTGTCGTGCCGCCGGACCTCAAGGGCCGCAGCTGGACCGGCAACCAGGCGCACCGCACGTTCCTCGTCGACGGTTTCCTGGCGGGTGTGTGGAAACCGGAGGAGGGCACGCTCGTCATCGAGCCCTTCGGGGGCCTCACCCGTGCCCAGCGGGAGGACCTGATGCGCGAAGGTGAGCGGATGCTCGCCGTGCTGCATCCGGGCGAGCCGTACGACATCCGGTTCGGGACCGTCGTCCGGCGGTGAGACCGCCTCATCCGTCCCGGAGCGCGGACCGGTTGGAGAGGGGGCGTTGCGGGCCGCTCGTGGAGGCCCGCAACGCCCCCTGGTATCAACCTGAGGGGTACTCAGGAGTCTTCGGGGCGGCTGCGGCCCGACCTGCGCGGTCGCCTGGCCCGAGAGGGCGACCCGGGTGCGGACGCCCGGGTCGTCCGCCTCGGCCCAGCCGCTGCCAGGGAAATGCTGCCTGCCAGGACGCCCCCGGTGAACGGGAGACCGTCGCTGTCGCCCTGGCAGGTGTCCACGTCGCCGCAGGAGGAGCCGGCGAGCACCATGTCGTACACGAGGAAGCCGGAGCCGTGGGAGGCCGCGCAGCAGGAGTCGGAGGCGATGCGCACGGCCGCGGTGTCCGCCGGGGCGGCAGCGGCGGTTCGTCTGGCGCGGTCGATCCCGAACACGAGTCTCCTCACGGGGTTGCCGGTGGGGGGTCGCTCGGCCGTGTTGCCCGGGCGAACGGCACGTCCCTTACGCTAGAAGGCGCCGAAGTCCGCCCCAATGAGGGAACGCCCTAGGGGAGCCGGGGAGGGAAAACCCTCGGTCCGCGCGCGTAGATCGAGCAACGGAGCTGCCGGCGACGGGCGTTCAGCCCGGAGGCCGTCCCGCCGCCAGCCGCACGATGTCCACCCGGGACCGTATCCCCAGCTTGCGGTAGACCCGTGTGAGCGTCGCCTCCACCGTCTTGACGCTGATGAACAGACGCGCGGCTATCTCCCGGTTGGTCGCTCCCTCCATGACCAGCGCGGCCACCTGACGCTCCGTCGCGGCGAGGGCGTCCAGGGAGATCCCGGCCCGGGGCGCCCGGGCCGCCACCGCCGCCACCGCCGTCTCCACCTGACGCAGCCATGGCATGGCGCGGCAGCGGCGGAAGAGCCGGGCCGCCTCGTCGTAGGCGGCCGGTGCCGGCTGCCGCCCGCGCAGACCGGCGAGCGCGTACGCCGCCCGCGCCTCCTCCAGGCCGTAACCGAGCCTGGCCAGTCGCGCCCGGCACTGGGCCAGTTGCCGGGCCGCGGCGTCCGTCTCGCCACGGGCCGCGCGCGTCAGCGCCTCCGCCCGGTCCAGTACCGCGAGCACGCTCTCCCGTCCCAGGTTCAGCGCCCGGGCACGGGTGGCGTCGACGACGCCCTGCGCCTCGGCCGGTTCCCCGATACGCACCAGCGCCTCCGCCAGGTCGCCGTGCCAGCGCCCCCGGGCCGGATCGGTGACTCCGAGGCCCTCCTCCAACTCCCTGGCCCTGCGCAGGGAGTGGACCGCACCCGGCGCGTCCCCGGCCACCAGCTGGGCGTGCCCAAGAGCGGCCAGCGCCCGCGAAAGATAGATCACGTCACCGTTCTTCTCGGCGCGTGCCACCGCCTCACGCGCCAGCGCCATGGCCCGGTCCACCTCACCCCCGGCGGCCTCGGCGAGCGAGGTGAGCATCGCGCTGGCGGCCTCCCCGATCCCGGTGTCCCGTGCCAGCCGCAGGCTCTCGCGGGCCAGGTCCAGTGCCCGTCCGCAGTGGCCCGCCCGCAGTTCGGTCTCGGCGAGACCGCGCAGGAAGTGCACCTCGGCCTCGACCATCCCGCGACGGCGAGCCTCGCGCAGCAGCGCGCCGACCGTCTTGCGGGCCTCGGCCAGCTGGTCGCTCATGATCAGCCAGCGGAACCGTACCGAGCCGGCGCCGTTGTGGTCGGCCGCCACTCGCGGATCCTGCGGCTCCTTCAGCGCCCGTTTGATGGTGAGGGGCGCGTCCGGATGTCCCATCAGCGTCTCCGCCTGGGCCTGGAAGGCCAGTGCCAGCAGTTCGTTGCGCCGGTCGCCCGCCCGGGCCGCCAGGTCCGCGGCGCGCGCGCCTTCCTCCCGCGCGCGCTCGAAGTCACCCTCCACGAGCAGTGCCCGCCAGGCGAGCTGGTAGTGCACGAGGGTCAGCAGCCGCGGGTCGTCCCCGGCGTCCGCCAGCGCCTGCGGGAAGACCGCGTCCACCTCGGCCATGGCGTGCCCGGCGGCGTCGATGACGACCATCCAGGCCCGCACCCGGTCCGCCGGCTCCGTCGCCTGGGCGAGCACGTCGTGGGCGATGTCGCGGGCGAAGTCGGTCTCCCCGGCGGTCAGCGCGTCCGCGGCCGCCTGCAACCGGCGCTCGTCCGGGCCCGGTGCGGCGTCGTCCGGGGTGTGCCGGGCGGCGAGCAGCCCGAGTTCCGCCGCCACCGACGGCGCGCCGCGGTCCCGGGCGGCGGCCGCGGCCTCACCGAGACGCGCGGCCACCCGGGGGTCCGTACCCGTGCTCGCGAGCGCGAGATGGCGGGCCCGTTCGATCGGATCGGAGGCAGCCGTGGACAGCGCGGCGTGCGCAGCCCGCCGCTCCTGGGCGTCGGCCTGCGCGTACAGTGCGGCCGATATCAGCGGGTGCGCGAACCGCACGCCGGGCGCGTCCTGCTCGGTCACCAGCAGCCCGAGGGCCGCGGCCTGCGCGGTGTCCGCCTCCGCGTTCGTCCGGCCCGCCGCGCGCAGCAGGGCCAGTGTGGGCCGGGCACCCGCGCTCGCCACCAGCAGGGTGCGGCGCGCCTCCGCGGACAGCGCCTCCAGCCGGTTGAGCACCAGGGCCCGCAACGAGGTCGGCACGGGCAGCGGTTCACCGGGGCTCGGCGGCGTCGTGCTCTCGAAGAGGGCACGGCCGAGTTCCAGCGCGAACAGCGGATTGCCGCCGCTGGTGCGGTGGATGTCGCGCACGGTCGAGCGGGGCAGGCCGGTGTAGCCGCGGTGGTCGAGGAGGTCGGCGACATGGGCGCGGGAGAGCGGGTTGATCCTGACGGCGAGTGTGTCCGGCGGGGACGCGCTCAGATAGCGGTCCTGCTCCTGGCCCTGCGGCTCGGTGTGGGTGCGCACCGCGCACAGCATCTGAACGGGCGTGCCGCCGAGCCGCCGGGCGGCGAAGCCGAGCAGTTCCGCGCTGGCCGGGTCGAGCCACTGGAGGTCGTCGGCGACGATCAGTACGGGGCCGCGGGCGGCGAGGGCACGCAGGGTGGACAGCACCGCGAGGCGCAGTGCGAGTCCGTCCCGTTGCAGGGTGGATTCGCCGCGGCCGGTGAGCGCCGACTCCAGTGCGGTGCGCTGCGGGGCGGGCAGCCGGTGGGCGACCTCGTCCACCACGAGGCCGAGCAGATCGGCGAGGGCCAGGAAGGGCAGATGCGATTCGGACTCGGTCGCCGAGCACCGCAGGACGGTCCGCACCTCTTCGCCGTATTCGGCGGCCAGCGAGCGCAGCACCGTCGACTTTCCAATTCCTGCCAGTCCGTGGACCAGCACACTTCCTCCGGCGGCGAGTTGCCCCCGTGCGCCGGCGAACAGCTCCTCCCGGCCGATGACCAGGTCGGGGCGGGGTCTGCCAGGCTCCTTGAAGTCCCGTCGCACGGTCACCGCTCCCCTCAGGTGTGTCGTGTCCTGGCCAATATTAGGCAACCTGCCATTGAATTCTGGACGGACAGCCGTGGTGAGGAAAACAACAGATGCGTGGCGCAGGGGAATTCATGAGGACTGCCGAATGAATGGGGTGCCGGCGATCCGCGGGAGCGCAAAGCGGACGGGCGGGTGGGTGGTGATCCGCTCGCCGTCCGCCGTGGCCGGGGAGCGGAGACCGGCACGGGGCCTACGGCAGTATCCCCGCCCGCCGCGCCGCGACCACCGCTTCCCATCGTGTGTGCGCCCCCAACTTCCGCATCGCCGACCGTAGATAGCTCTTCACGGTCTCCGGACGCAGCCCCAGCCGCTCCGCCGCCACCGCGTTGGTGGAGCCCACCGCCACGCAGGACAGGACGTCCACCTCCCGAGGGGAGATACCCACGGATACGGCGGGGGACTCCGGGGAGACCGCACCCGCGAGGCGCCCGCAGACCTCGAGGACCTCGGCCCGCAACGCCGGGTCCTCGATCCGCTGGGCCAGTGCGCGCAGCGCGCCATGTGCCTCCCGGACCTGCTCCCAGGCCGCGCCCGAGGGCCCCGCGGGCTCCCGGACCGCGGTCAGCAGGGCGCGCGCCTCGTCCCGTGCGACCAGCGCCTGCTCCACGTCCCGCGCCGCGTCCACGGCCGCGCTCAGCGCGCGGTCGCCCAGGGGCTGCGCGGACCGCAGGGCGCCGTAGAGTACTGCGCGCACCCGGCGCCGCACCACGACCGGCACCGCCAGCACGGACTTCAGGCCCTCCGTCGCCACCGCCGCGTCGTACTCGTGGCTGATCCGCCGGGAGGCCGAATAGTCGGTCACCGCACACGGCCGGGCCAGCGCCGCCACCTTGCCGCCCAGACCGTTGCCGGAGACGACGGCCAGCGAGCTGAGCGCCGTCGTCGTGTTGCCGCTGAGTTCGCTGATGCGGATCTGCGGCCGTCCGGACTCCACGAGGCCCCCGAAGGCGACCGGCAGCCCCGTGGCGCGCCGCAGCCGCACCAGGGCGCCGCGCACCTCCACCGCCTCGGCTGCGTCTGCTGCCACGTGCTCGCCCTTTCATCGTGGCGTACCCCCGTTCGGGGGTGGTGAGACCTGCATCACGGATTACACGATGTCAGGTGGCTGTCCGGCAATGAGGAGGACACATGACGGCGAACACGGACGCGACGGAGACCTTCCGGGCCGCGCGGGACTTCCTGCTGGAGCATCGCGAGGACTACGAGGCGGCGTACGCGGGTTTCCGCTGGCCGCGCCCGGCGTACTTCAACTGGGCGCTCGACTGGTTCGACGTCATCGCGGACGGCAACGACCGTACGGCGCTGCACATCGTGGAGGAGGACGGCACCGTCACCCGGCTGTCCTTCGCGGAGATGGCCGAGCGCTCGAACCGCGTGGCCAACCGGCTGCGGGAGTGGGGTGTGCGCGCCGAGGACCGGGTCCTCGTCATGCTGGGCAACCAGGGCGAGCTGTGGGAGACCGCGCTGGCCGCGATGAAACTGCGCGCGGTGGTCATCCCGGCCACTCCGCTGCTCGGCCCCGCCGACCTGCGCGACCGCGTCGAGCGCGGCCGGGTGCGGCATGTCGTCGTCCGCGCCGGAGACACCGGCAAGTTCGACGAGGTGCCCGGCGACTACAGCAGGATCGCGGTCGGTGGCGCGCCCGAGGGCTGGCGGGCGTACGAGGACGCGTACGCCTCGGACGCGGACTTCCGGCCGGACGGGCCGACCCACGCCGACGACCCCCTGATGCTGTACTTCACCTCGGGCACCACCGCCCGGCCCAAGCTGGTCGAGCACACCCATGTCTCGTATCCGATCGGTCACCTGGCGACCATGTACTGGATCGGGCTGAAGCCCGGGGACGTGCATCTCAACATCTCCTCGCCCGGCTGGGCCAAGCACGCCTGGTCCAACCTCTTCGCCCCGTGGAACGCGGAGGCGACCGTCTTCCTCTACAACTACACACGCTTCGACGCGACCCGGCTGATGGCCGAGATGGACCGCGCGGGGGTGACCACCTTCTGCGCCCCGCCGACGGTGTGGCGCATGCTCATCCAGGCCGACCTCGGCCAACTGCGCACCGCGCCGCGCGAGGCGGTCGCCGCCGGCGAACCGCTCAACCCCGAGGTGATCGAGCAGGTGCGGCAGTCCTGGGGTGTGACCGTCCGGGACGGTTTCGGGCAGACGGAGACGGCCGTACAGGTCTCCAACAGTCCCGGTCAGCCGCTGAAGACGGGGTCCATGGGCCGTCCCAGCCCGGGGTTCCGCGTCGAACTGCTCGACCCCGTGAGCGGGGCGCCCGGCGTGGCGGAGGGCGAGATCGCCCTGGACCTGTCCGAGCGGCCGGTCGGCCTGATGACCGGCTACCACGCGGACGCCGAGCGCACGGCGGAGTCGATGTCCGGCGGCTACTACCGCACCGGGGACATCGGCTCACGCGACGAGGACGGATACATCACCTACGTCGGGCGCGCCGACGACGTGTTCAAGGCGTCCGACTACAAGATCTCCCCCTTCGAGCTGGAGAGCGCGCTCCTCGAACACGAGGCGGTGGCGGAGGCGGCCGTGGTGCCCGCGCCGGACGAGGTGCGCCTCGCGGTGCCGAAGGCGTACATCGTGCTCGCCGCCGGCTGGGAGCCCGGGCCGGACACCGCGAAGGTCCTCTTCGAGCACTCCCGCCTGGTGCTGGCCCCCTACAAGCGCATTCGCCGGCTGGAGTTCGGCGAGCTGCCCAAGACCGTGTCCGGCAAGATCCGCCGGATCGAGCTGCGCGAGGCCACGGCCGCCGGCTCCGCAGACGAGTACCGCGAGGAGGACTTCCGGTGACCGAACCGTCGTACACGCACGGGACGAGCGGGACGTCCCTGCTGGGGGACACGATCGGGGACAACCTGGACCGGGCCGTGGCAGCCTGGCCGGAGCGGGAGGCACTCGTCGACGTCGCGTCCGGGCGGCGCTGGACCTACGCGCGGTTCGCGGAGGACGTGGACCGGCTGGCGTGCGCGCTGCTGGGGAGCGGGGTCGCCAAGGGCGACCGGGTGGGCATCTGGGCCGTCAACTGCGCGGAGTGGGTGCTGGTCCAGTACGCCACCGCACGCATCGGCGCGATCATGGTCAACATCAATCCGGCCTATCGCACCCACGAGATCGAGTACGTTCTCAA
The DNA here is from genome assembly GCF_051553595.1 of Streptomyces sp. HUAS TT11. Taxonomy (NCBI): domain Bacteria; kingdom Bacillati; phylum Actinomycetota; class Actinomycetes; order Kitasatosporales; family Streptomycetaceae; genus Streptomyces; species Streptomyces sp. HUAS TT11. The sequence goes on along the minus strand of NZ_CP196184.1, from coordinate 2,357,375 downwards.
CCAGTCCGGGATCTCGGTGCTCTTCGCCTCCGTCAGCCACAGGACGAGCGACTACCGGGCGATGGTCGAGCAGGTGCGGGGCAGATGCCCGCAGTTGCGCGAGGTCGTCCACATAGCCGATCCGAGCTGGGACGCGCTGCTCGGGCGCGGAACGCCCGACCTGCGCGAGGAGTACCGCGTCCGCAGGAGCGAGCTGTCCTGCGACGACCCCATCAACATCCAGTACACCTCGGGGACGACCGGCTTCCCGAAGGGAGCCACCCTCTCCCACCACAACATCCTCAACAACGGCTACTTCGTCGGCGAGTTGATCGCCTACACCGAGCAGGACCGGATCTGCATCCCCGTGCCCTTCTACCACTGCTTCGGCATGGTGATGGGCAACCTCGCGGCGACCTCGCACGGCGCCTGCATGGTCATCCCGGCCGCGTCCTTCGACCCCGAGGCGACGCTGCGGGCCGTTGAGCAGGAGCGCTGCACCTCGCTCTACGGCGTGCCGACCATGTTCATCGCGGAGCTGAACCTGCCCGGCTTCGCGACGTACGACCTCTCCTCCCTTCGCACGGGCATCATGGCGGGCTCGCCCTGCCCGGTCGAGGTGATGAAGCGGGTGGTCGCCGAGATGCACATGGAGCAGGTCTCCATCTGCTACGGCATGACGGAGACCTCGCCGGTGTCGCTGCAGACACGGATGGACGACGACCTGGAGCACCGGACCGGGACCGTCGGCCGGGTGCTGCCGCACATCGAGGTCAAGGTCGTCGACCCCGCGGGCGTGACCGTGCCGCGCGGCACGGCCGGTGAACTGTGCACCCGCGGTTACAGCGTGATGCTCGGCTACTGGAACGAACCCGACAAGACCGCCGAGGCCGTCGACCCGGGCCGCTGGATGCACACGGGCGACCTCGCGATGATGCGGGAGGACGGCTACGTCGAGATCGTCGGCCGTATCAAGGACATGATCATCCGCGGCGGCGAGAACGTCTATCCGCGCGAGATCGAGGAGTTCCTGTACACGCATCCGAAGATCGCCGACGTTCAGGTGGTCGGGGTTCCCCACGAGCGGTACGGCGAGGAGGTCCTCGCCTGCGTCATCCCGCGCGATCCGGCCGATCCGCCGACGCTTCAGGAGGTGCGGGCCTTCTGTGAGGGACGGCTCGCCCACTACAAGATTCCGAGCAGGCTGCAGATCCTCGGCTCCTTCCCGATGACCGTCTCGGGGAAGGTGCGCAAGATCGAGCTGCGCGAGGCCTACGCGGAACCGACATAGGGGCGGCGCGTCACCGGGCCCGGCCGGCGGCCAGTTCGTCGGCCGGGCTGTTCACCGGCTGCGGCGTGCCGGTGAGGTCGAGGACGAAGAGCGGGACGTCGAGACGGTCGGCCATGGAGCGCGCGGCGTCGTCGTAGCCCGCGAGTGAGAAGTAGACGCAGCGCGCGGACGCGGACATGGCGGTCAGCCAGAGGCACTCCACGTCCCGCAGCGCGGCCGGGCGCAGCGTCGGGTCCACCTGGGCGAGTATGCCGCGCGCCGCCAGCCCGATCCCGTTCGGCTGCCGCTGGTCCGCACGCCGGACGTGGCGGTAGCCGAGCCAGCGCAGATACAGCGCGGCCGCGGTGACGGCGTCCCGGGCGGTGCGGATGGCGACGGGCCGGAAGACGCCCCGGGGCGGTTCGCCGCTCCCGCCGCGCAACGGGGACGCCGGACCACGTCCGTGCACAGTCCCCGTGCCCGTGCCGGCGGCCTCCGGGCCCGTCGACGCGGAGGGTGCCGGTCGCGGTTCGCGGCGCAGGGGGAACCGGAGCATCGTTCCGCACGAGCAACCCAGCTCGGGCTGCGGCCACTCGCCCGCCCGGCCGCAGGACCCGCAGCGGACGGTGACCCATGCGTCGTCCCAGGTGGGGCGGGTGACGACGCGTGGCGACGCGAGGCGGTCCAGCGGCGGGGTGACGGGGGTGCCGCACGAACACGGATAGGCCGGCGCGGTGTAGAGGTGCTCGCGCCCACAGGCCGGGCAGCGCACCGGCACGGTCTCGGGCATGGCCCACTCCAAGGCGTCGGTTCGGGACGGCGCTCCCATGGTGCTCCCGAGATCCCCTGCTTGTCCTTCGCTTCGTCAACCGGGAGTCGAGGCGTCAGCCGCCCTTGACGCCTCCGGCCCACCCACCTAGATTGATTCCAGATAGTAGAAAGTAAATTCCACAATACGAAAGTGCTCACCGCGGGGCGCGACGGGAGCGCGAGTCCGACAGCCGAGGCAGGAGTACTCAATGGCTCGTATGACCGCTGCCCGCGCGGCAGTCGAGATCCTCAAGCGCGAAGGCGTCAGCGACGCGTTCGGGGTCCCGGGCGCGGCGATCAACCCCTTCTACGCGGCCCTGAAGACCGCCGGCGGGATTCACCACACCCTCGCCCGCCATGTCGAGGGCGCCTCCCACATGGCGGAGGGCTACACCCGTACGCGCCCGGGCAACATCGGGGTCTGCATCGGCACGTCGGGCCCGGCCGGAACCGACATGATCACCGGGCTGTACTCCGCCATCGGCGACTCGATCCCGATCCTGTGCATCACCGGCCAGGCGCCGACCGCGGTCATCCACAAAGAGGACTTCCAGGCCGTCGACATCGCGTCGATCGCGAGGCCGGTCACCAAGATGGCCGTCACCGTCCTGGAGGCGGCACAGGTCCCGGGCGTCTTCCAGCAGGCCTTCCATCTGATGCGCTCCGGCCGTCCCGGTCCGGTGCTCGTCGACCTGCCGGTCGACGTCCAGCTCACCGAGATCGAGTTCGACCCGGAGACGTACGAGCCGCTGCCGGTGTACAAACCCGCGGCCACCCGCGCCCAGATCGACAAGGCGATCGGACTCCTCAACGCCTGCGAACGTCCGCTCATCGTGGCCGGCGGCGGCGTCATCAACGCCGACGCCGCCGAACTCCTCGTGGAGTTCGCGGAACTGACGGGTACTCCGGTCGTTCCCACGCTGATGGGCTGGGGCGTGCTCCCCGACGACCACGAGCTGAACGCCGGAATGGTGGGCCTGCAGACCTCGCACCGGCACGGCAACGCGACGTTCCTGGAGTCCGACTTCGTCCTCGGTATCGGCAACCGCTGGGCCAACCGCCACACCGGCCGGCTCGACGTCTACACCGCGGGACGCACGTTCGTCCACGTGGACATCGAGCCCACGCAGATCGGCAAGATCTTCGCCCCGGACTACGGCATCGCCTCCGACGCCGGGGCGGCCCTCGAGCTGTTCGTCGCGGCGGCACGCGAGCTGAAGGCGGCGGGCCGGCTGCCCGACCGCTCCGCATGGGCCGCCGCCGCCCAGGAGAAGAGGGCCCGCCTCCAGCGCCGCACACACTTCGACGACATCCCGATCAAACCGCAGCGCGTCTACGAGGAGATGAACAAGGCCTTCGGACCCGAGACGCGTTACGTCTCCACCATCGGCCTCTCACAGATCGCCGGCGCCCAGATGCTGCACGTCTTCAAGCCGCGCCACTGGATCAACTGCGGCCAGGCCGGACCGCTCGGCTGGACCATCCCGGCCGCGCTCGGCGTCGCCAAGGCCGATCCGGAGGCGCTCGTGGTCGCCCTGTCCGGTGACTACGACTTCCAGTTCCTGATCGAGGAGCTGGCCGTCGGGGCACAGCACCGGATCCCGTACATCCACGTCCTGGTGAACAACTCCTATCTCGGCCTGATCCGCCAGGCACAGCGGGCGTTCGAGATCGACTTCCAGGTCAACCTGGAGTTCGAGAACATCAACTCGCCCGAGCTCGGCCTCTACGGCGTCGACCATGTGAAGGTCGCCGAGGGCCTGGGCTGCAAGGCGATCCGGGTGACCGACCCGAACGAACTGGGCGCCGCCTTCGAGCAGGCCAAGAAGCTGGCCGCCGAGTACCGGGTCCCGGTCGTCGTCGAGGCGATCCTGGAGCGCGTCACGAACATCTCGATGTCGACCACCAACGACATCTCCCAGGTGGTCGAGTTCGAGGAGATCGCCACCGAGCCCGGGCACGCACCCACGTCCATCAGGACGCTGAAGGTCTGACACACACCGTGAGGGGCCCCGCCGCAATCGGCGGGGCCCCTCACGTCCCCCCATGGGACGTACGACGCGCACCGGGACCTCGTCCTGCGGCACGGACCGCGGCCCCGAAGGCCCATGGCGACGTCACGTCGTGCCGCAGGAGAGACCCGAGCCGTCGCTCCCGCCCCAGGACTGCCGCAACTCCGGCTCCGTGGTCCCGCTCCGCCCGACGAGCCCCGCCTCGCCGGCGAAGCGCGGTACGAGCGCGGTCAGCGCCCGGTCGCCGTACAGCGCGACGGCGAGCAGCAGTTCGTCGTCGGACAGGCCCGTCCTGGACGCGGGGAGCGGGGCGCGGTCCCGAAGGCGCCCGCGCTCACGCCGCCCGGACACCGTGGGGCCGGGCAGGAAGCCGCGCAGCAGTCCGGCCGCCACGAGTTCCCGGCGCAGTTCGGTCAGCGCCTCGCGCACGCCCCGCCGGTCCATCAACTGCCGCAGGCCCGCGGGCCGGTAGAGCGCGGAATGCACCGCCTTGGTGAGCACGGGCACGGGCCGGCCCGCGGCGGCGAGCGCCCGTGCCGTCCGCATCGTGCCCGCTCGGCCCGCCTCGACGGCGCCTCGCAGATGCAGGTCGAGCACGGCGACCGTGACGGCGGCGCGCGGACCGCCCCGCAGAAACGCGATCTCGTGCGGCTCCGGCCGATTCGTCTCGGTGTCGCCCATGGAATCCTCCGAACGGGGCGGGGCCCGCCGCCCCCGTGCCGGCGGGTCCCGCGTGCCGGGAATCTGCCCCGGCCAAGGGGGAGTCGAAGCCTCCCGGGCGGTGTTCAGAGGTTGATTTGAGGGTTGCGTACCCGGTGTACGCCCGGGGGCGTAGGCGGGCTCATTCGGTGTCGTGCTCGGACAGGCCCGGCCAGTCGTCGGGGCCGCCGCCCTGCCACTCGATGAGGTCGCTCTCCTCGACCTCGATCCGGTCCAGGTCGGCCAGGCGCAGGATCTCGACGACGTCGTCCAGGTGACTGGCGATCCCGAGGGTCACCGGGCCCTCGGTGACCCGGCGCGAGCCGTCCAGGGCCGGGGAGTGCACCACGATGTGCGGATGCTCCGTTGGGTTCTGCATGTCTTCAGACTCCTGCCGTCGGGGCCGATCCGCACCCGGGCACACCGAGAGCGCCGGACAGGCGTCGTTCCGTGTCCGGCGCTCCCGATGCGTACTCGAGGGGGGACCGCGACGGGTGCGACGGTCCGGGGCGAGCCTCTCTCGGGTCGAGAAGCGGGCCCCGGGCCTTCACCACCGCACTGGCTCGCTCGCCGCCGCGCCCCTCCCCCCGACCGGCCGCCGGGTCGGGCGACCACCCCTCATCCGGGTCGTCCGCCGGCGGCGGGCCATGCGTCCGCTTCCCGACCTTCCGTCAGGGTCCGGACGCGGTCTGGGGCTCGTCGAAGGTGGTTTCCGGGCCGTGGCGGCGCCTTGGGCGCGACAGGACAGTTGTCGGCGCCGCCGCGGCCCGGAGTCTCGGAGGTGTCAGACCTGCTCGCCGGAGAGGCGTTCCACACCGCGCAGCAGGGCCGAGTGGTCCAGTCCACCGTCACCCTGCGCCCGCAGACTGGCGACCAGTTGGGCGACGACGGCACCCACCGGGATGGCGGCCCCCACGGTGCGGGCCGCGTCCGTGACGATGCCCATGTCCTTGTGGTGCAGGTCGATGCGGAACCCCGGCTTGAAGTCGCGGGTCAGGAAGTTGTCCTTCTTGCGGGCCAGCACCGTGGAGCCGGCGAGTCCGCCGCCCAGGACGTCGAGGGCCGCCCCCAGGTCCACGCCCGACCTCTCCAGGAACACCACGGCCTCCGCGCACGCCTGGATGTTCACCGCGACGATCAGCTGGTTGGCGGCCTTCACCGTCTGGCCCGATCCGTGCGGACCGCACAGGACGACGGTCCTGCCGAGTACCTCGAAGACCGGCCGCGCCGCGTCGAAGTCGGCCTGCTCACCGCCGACCATGATCGACAGCACGGCCTCGACCGCGCCGGCCTCACCGCCGGAGACCGGGGCGTCGAGCACCCGGATGCCCTTCTTCCCGGCGGCCGCCGCGAGATCGACGGACGTCCGCGGGGTGATCGAGGACATGTCGATCAGGAGGGTGCCGGGCCGGGCGTTCTCCAGGATGCCGTCCGGACCGTATGCGACGGCCTCGACCTGCGGGGACGCGGGCACCATCGTGATCACGACATCGGCGCCCCGGACGGCCTCGGCGACGGAACCGGCCGCGGTGCCGCCCGCGGCGCTCAGCCGCTCCAGCTTCTCCTGCTCGAGGGTGTAGCCGGTGACGTCGTATCCCGCCTTGATCAGGTTCTCCGACATGGGGGAGCCCATGATGCCGAGGCCTATCCAGGCGATCTTGGGAAGCGTGGTGGTCATGGGGTGCCTCTCTGACTGCTGCGATACGTCGGTGGGTTGCCGCTCAGCGGGCGGCGCGTGCGTGGGCGGGCAGCCAGCCGAAGGCCTCGGCGCTCGGTGCGTCCCCCGGCTTGTACTCCAGGCCGACCCAGCCGTCGTAGCCCGCCTCGGTCAGTCGGTCGAGGAGGTCCTCGAGGGGGAGGGACCCCGTGCCCGGTGCGCCGCGGCCGGGGTTGTCGGCGATCTGGACGTGGCCGGTCCTCGGGGCGTACCGCTCGATCACCGACGGCAGGTCCTCGCCGTTCATCGACAGGTGGTAGAGGTCCATCAGGAACCTCGCGTTGCCGAGGCCGGTCGCGGCGTCGACCGCGTCCGCGACCTCCACCGCGGAGGGGGCGCTCACCAACGGGTACAGCGGCGACTCCGGCCTGTTGAGGGCCTCGACCAGCAACACGGCCCCGATGCGCTCCGCGGCCCGCGCCGCGAGCACCAGGTTCTCCAGGGCGAGCGCGTCCTGTGCTGCGGGGTCCACACCGTCGACGCGGTTGCCGTACAGGGCGTTCAGCGCCTTGCAGCCGAGCGACTGCGCGAAGTCCGCGGCGACGTCGACGTTGGCGCGGAACCTTTCCGACTCCTCGCCCGGGACCGACAGTGCCCCGCGGTCGGGGCCCGGAAGCTGTCCCGCGTAGAAGTTCAGTCCGGTGAGCCGGACTCCCGCGTCCTCGATCGCCTGTCTCAGGGCGTCCAGCCGGGACCGCTCCGGGGTGGGGGAGTCGGCCCAGGGCCACCACAGTTCGACCGCGGTGAAGCCCGCCGCCGCGGCGGCCGCGGGACGTTCCAGGAGGGGCAGCTCCGTGAAGAGGATCGACAGGTTGACGTTGAAGCGCTGGTCGGCGAATCCCATCGGGTTCCGCTCCTTTTCCGTATCACGGAACTAACTTTCTGCTTGATGGAAAGCCTGCCGCCGGGGGTGGAGGCTGTCAAGGGCGCGCACCGAAAACCGAGCCCGTCCCCGGCGGGTGCGAACCGGGTGCTGCTCCCGCCCTCTTCTCGGGGTGGGGCTCCCGGAGTGGTCCGTTAAGGTCTCTGCAGGTGGCTGGGGCGGTCCGACCCCGGCGGTGGACCCGGCGGGTACGCGCGGGTCGGAGGAGATGCCATGGGGGCGCAGGTGCGATTGAGGGTGGAGTTCACGACCGAGCCCTTCGATCTCGACGAGGCGCCGGCGCACGCGCTGGTCGCCCGGGAGGTCCTCGGTTCGGCCGAACTGGACGCCGTGGACGTGGGCCCGTTCGGCAACACCGCGGAGGGGGGCGCCGATGCGGTGCTCGATGCCGTCGGCGCGGTGCTGCGCACGTCCCTGGAGGCCGGTGCCACCCGGATCTCCCTGCAGGTCAACGTGATCGGGGAGGCGGAGTGACCGGCCTGGGCGACGAGCCGTTCATCGCGGCCGTGAAGCCCCTCGTCGACGCCATGGGCGGTGAGATGCTGCCCCCGGACCAGGCCGGCCCCGACGATGTCGTACTCGTCTGGGAGGGCGCGGACGTCGTCGCCGTGCGACTGCCCCAACTCGCCGACTCGCTCGATCACATCCTGGCCGCGATGGAGCGCCGGCGCGGCAGGCCGCTGGCCGAGCTGGACCGCAAGGCCAAGCAGGAGGTCGTCCGGATACTGGAGGCGCGCGGTGCCTTCTCCGTGCGCCATGGCGTGGAGACCGTCGCAGGCGCACTCGGCGTGAGCCGCTTCACCGTCTACAACTATCTCAACCGCGAGAAGGGGACCTGATCGGGCCCGGAGTCCCTTCCCCGCGTCTGCTGCGAGCCGCCGCCCGGTGCCCGGGCGGCGGTTTCCGTGTTCCGGCCCCCGTCACCCCGAATTTTCAACAAAGTGTTGACGTTGCGTCGCGGGTGGGCGTTAGCTGTTCGCAAGCCGTTCCGCCCCCAGGCCACGGAGGCTCCCGTGACGTCGACATCCACGCCGCCGGGTCTCACCCGGTTCAACTCCCTGGCGGAGCAGACGGCCCTGGCCGTGCTCCTGGAGGTGTGCGCCTCCACGGCATGGGCCGGGCGGCTGCTCGCCGCGCGCCCCTACGGCGCAGTCGAGGACCTCTACGCCGCGAACGACGCCGCCGTGGCCGGACTGACCGCGGAAGACCTGGACGAGGCCATGGCGGGGCACCCCCCGATCGGCCGCCCCCGGGCCGGGGACCCCGCCTCGGCCCGCGAGCAGCGCGGCATGGCCGGCGCCGCCGAGGAACTCAAGGCGGAGATGCTCGAACTCAATCTGGCGTACCAGGAGAAGTTCGGCCATGTCTTCCTGATCTGCGCGACCGGGAAGACCGGGGAGGAGATGCGTGACGCGGCCAGGGAGCGGATCGGCAACGCGCCGGAGCGGGAGCGGGAGGTCGTCCGCACCGAACTGGGCATGATCAACCGTGTTCGGCTCGCCCGACTGCTCGACACCGCCTGAAGAGGAAACCGCATGAGCACCGAGACCACCGCCTCCGTGTCCACGCACATCCTGGACACCAGCGCCGGCCGCCCCGCCGGGGGAGTCGCCGTCCGCCTCTTTGCCCGATCGGGCCGTGGCGCGGACTGGCGGGCGCTCGGTGGCGGCACGACCGACGCGGCCGGCCGGTGCAAGGACCTCCCGGCCCCGCCGGAGGGAACGACCCACGTACGGCTCGACTTCGCCGTCGAGGCGTACTTCGAGAAGAAGCAAGCCGATGCGCAGCAGGACGCCCCCGCGAATCGGGACAGTGGTGCGGCAGGAGTGTTCTTCCCGGAGGTGGCGATCACGTTCACGGTCGTACCGGGCGAGCACTACCACGTACCGCTGCTGCTCAACCCGTTCGGCTACTCCGTATACCGAGGGAGCTAGCAGACACCATGGCAGTCCATTCCCACCCGGCCCGCCCGGCGGTCCTGGGGCAGAACCAGTACGGCAAGGCGGAGAACCGCGTCGTCAAGATCACGAGGGACGGCGCCACCCACCACGTCAAGGACCTCAACGTCTCGGTGTCGCTCTCCGGCGACATGGAGGAGGTCCACTACTCCGGCTCGAACGCCCACGTCCTGCCGACCGACACCACCAAGAACACGGTGTACGCGTTCGCCAAGGAGCACGGCATCGAGTCCGCCGAGCAGTTCGGCATCCATCTGGCCCGGCACTTCGTGAGCTCGCAGCAGCCCATCCGGCGGGCACGCATCCGCATCGAGGAGTACGCCTGGCAGCGGATCGAGACCCCCGGTGAAGGCGCCCACTCCTTCGTCCGCGAGGGCCGGGAGACCCGGCTGGCGCAGATCACGTACGACGGTGGGACATGGGAGGTCGTCTCGGGTCTGAAGGACCTCGTCGTGATGAACTCGACCGACTCCGAGTTCTGGGGCTACGTCAAGGACAAGTACACGACGCTCCCCGAGGCCTACGACCGCATCCTGGCCACCGAGGTCTCCGGCCGCTGGCGGTTCAACTGGACCGAGGACGCACGGGAGATGCCCGACTGGGAGAACTCCTACGAGCAGACCAGAAGCCACCTGCTCCAGGCCTTCGCCGACACCTACTCCCTGTCGCTGCAGCAGACGCTGTACGAGATGGGGGCACGCATCATCGAGCACCGCGACGAGATCGACGAGGTCCGCTTCTCCCTCCCGAACAAGCACCACTTCCTGGTGGACCTGGAGCCGTTCGGACTGAAGAACGACAACGAGGTGTACCTCGCGGCCGACCGCCCCTACGGCCTGATCGAGGCCACCGTCCTGCGGGACGGGTGCGAGGCGGGGATCCCGGTGGACCTCACCGGCCTCTGACGCACCGGGCGCCCCCGGTCCGCCGGGGGCACCCTCCTCCTTCGGCACCCGAGGCCCCCGGGCCGCGGCACTCAAACTCCCTGGGTCCTGCCGTGCCCTCTCCACAGAGCGAAAAGGACGAACCGTGGCAGCAGACCGGCGCATCGTCATCGAGAACTGTGCGATCGCGACCGTGGACGCCGACGACACCGAGTACGCCTCGGGCCATGTCGTCGTCGCCGGGAACCGGATCGAGGCGGTCGGCGCGGGCAGGGCGCCGGAGAACCTGGAGAACGTCGTGCGGCGCGTCGACGCCTCCGGCCACCTGGTCACCCCCGGCCTGGTCAACACCCACCACCACTTCTACCAGTGGATCACCCGGGGCCTGGCGACCGACCACAACCTGTTCGACTGGCTCGTCGCGCTGTACCCGATCTGGGCGCGCATCGACGAGCCCATGGTCTACGCGGCCGCCCAGGGTTCACTGGCCATGATGGCCCGCGGCGGCGTGACCACCGCCATGGACCATCACTACGTCCACCCCAAGGGTTCCGGGGACCTGTCCGGCGCGGTCATCCGCGCCGCCCGTGAGGCGGGCGTCCGGTTCACCCTGGCCCGTGGCTCGATGGACCGCAGCGAGAAGGACGACGGCCTGCCGCCCGACTTCGCGGTCGAGACCCTGGAAGGTGCGCTGGCCGCGACCGAGGCGACCGTCGACGAACACCACGACGTCTCGTTCGACGCCATGGTCCAGGTCGCGGTCGCGCCGTGCTCCCCGTTCTCCGTCAGCACCGAACTGCTGCGCCAAGGGGCGGAGCTGGCACGGCGCAAGGGCGTGCGGCTGCACACCCACGGGTCCGAGACGGTGGAGGAGGAGAAGTTCTGCCACGAGCTGTTCGGCATGGGCCCGACGGACTACTTCGAGTCCACCGGCTGGCTGGGCGAGGACGTGTGGATGGCGCACTGCGTCCACATGAACGACTCCGACATCGCGGCCTTCGCCCGCACACGGACGGGGGTTGCGCACTGCCCCTCGTCCAACGCCCGTCTGGCGGCGGGCATCGCCCGCGTCCCCGACATGCTCGCCGCCGGCGTACCGGTCGGGCTCGGCGTCGACGGCACGGCCTCCAACGAGTCCGGCGAACTCCACACCGAACTGCGCAACGCGGTGCTGATCAACCGGCTGGGCGCCCATCGGGAGGCCGCCCTGAACGCCCGTCAGGCACTGCGCCTGGGCACCTACGGGGGCGCTCAGGTCCTGGGCCGCTCCGCGGAGATCGGTTCCCTGGAGCCGGGCAAGCTCGCCGACCTCGTGCTCTGGAAGCTCGACACCCTGGCCCACGCCTCGATCGCCGACCCGGTGACCGCGCTGGTCCTCGGTGCGGCGGCCCCGGTCACGCTCTCGCTGGTGAACGGCGAACCGGTCGTCGAGAACGGCCGACTGCTGCACGTCGACGAGGAAGCCGTCGCCCGCTCCACACGGGACGAGGCCCGGCGCCTGGCGCGGATCGCCGGGCGCGACTGAGCAGCCGAGGACTCCGGCGGGGAGGGACGGCTCCCGGCCGGCGGCCGTGGACCCGAGCGGGATCCACGGCACCCGTCTCCGGGGCACGCAGGGACGTGCGTGCCCCGGAGACGGACTTCCCTCCCCGAACCCACCCGACCACATGCACCACCCTCTCCCCACGTCGGAGCCGACGTGCCACCGACCGGAGGCGCCACCGTGGCCGCCCACCCGGTCGACGAGAAACTCCCGGCCCTCAAGACGGCGGCCAGTGGCCTGCACCATGGGGCCGCCCTGTACGCCGGGGTCGTCGCCCCACCTGTGATCGTCGGTGCGGCCGCAGGCCTGACCGGCACCGACCTGACCTTTCTCACCGGCGCCTGTCTGTTCACCGCGGGTCCGAGGGCGCGCCCCGTGCCATGGAAGCGGGCGAGGAGATCGCGGCGGCGCGCTGAGCCGGTGAGAGTCGGTGCCTACGCGGGACCCGGCCATGCCATGAGGTTGGCGAGGAGTTCGGCCTGCTCCACCGCGTCGTCGAGGGCGTGGTGCGAGTGAGGGCGCTTGGAGAGCAGATGGCGCGGCATCGTGCGCTTGGCGACCGCGCGCAGGGGGAGCCCCGCCTTCGTCGCGTAGAGGGTCTTCATGTCCAGGCAGCCGGAGTGGCCGAACGGGCTCGCACCCGTGAAGCGGATCAGATACCAGTACAGGAACGTCCAGTCGTACGAGGCCGGATAGCCGCACATCACGGGCTGCCCACCGGTGCTCACTTGACGCACCCAGTCACCGAACTCCGCCAGCGCGACCCGGGGTTCGCTTCCCTCGGTCTTCAGCCGCTCCCGGTCGAGCCCGCTCACCGCCAGCGCCCGCGGATCGAACTCCTCGCTGATGGGCCGCAGTTCGCGGTAGAAGGTCTGCCGCTGCGGATCGGCCGCGGTGAAGCCCTCGGCGTCCTGGACCCCGGCCACCGCCGCGCCCAGGCTCACCATGGAGTACGGGCCCGGAATCGGGCCGTCCGCCTCGATGTCCACGGAGATGTACAGACTCGGCTTGATCGTTCGGGGTGCCATGGACGTGCAGCATCGCACCCCGGGACGGCGCCCGCACCCCATATCCGCCTCGCGCGGTGCCGGGCCGGACCCGGCCACTGCGAGCTCCGCCCGGGCGGCAGCGCGGCTCGTCGCCCCGCCGCCCCGCCGCCGGTCACGCCCGTTTCCGCAGCACTCCCGCCGCCAGTACGAGTGCCGCCAGCGCGATTCCCGTCGCCACCAGGAACGCGAGCCGATAGCCGTCCGCGGTGGCCGGCACCAGCCCCGCACCCTGCCGGAGCAGCCCTTGGGTGCGGCTCGCCGCGAGGGTCGACAGGGCCGCGAGGCCCAGTGAACCGCCCACCACCTGGGTGGTGTTGAACAGTCCGGAGGCCAGACCGGCGTCCTCCTCCCGCGCCCCCGACATGGCGAGCCCGGTCAGCGCGGGCATCGCGGCCGCGAAGCCGGTGGCCAGCAGGAGCATCGGCGGCAGGACGTCGGGGAGGTAGGAGCCGTCGGCCGGCACGCGGCTCAGCAGCGCCATTCCCGCGGTGATCAGCACCAGTCCGGCGATCAGGACCCGGTACGCGCCGAACCGGCCGATGGTCCGCGCGGACAGGCCGAGCATCAGCACCCCGATCGCGACAGGTGCCGGCAGGAAGGCCGTGCCGGTCGCCAACCCGCTGTATCCGAGGACCCGTTGCAGATACAGCGCGCCGATGAACTGGAAGCCGTACATCGTCCCGATCATCAGGATCTGCACGGCGTTCGCGCCGGTCACCGGACGGGAGCGGAACAGACGCAGCGGCAGCAGCGGTTGTGCGGTCCGCGCCTGGCGGAGGGCGAAGGCCGCGAAGAGGGCGGCGGCGAGTACGCCGGACAGCAGCGTGGCGGTGAGTCCGCGGTCACCCGCGCCGACGATGACGTACACCGTGAGCATCAGCGCGCCGGTGACGAGGGCGGCCCCCGGGTAGTCGGCCCCTCTGCCGAGCCCGGCACCGTCCTCCGGTTCCAGCACCCGGACCGCGGCGATCAGGGCGGCCACCCCGATGGGCAGATTGATCAGGAAGATCCAGTGCCAGCCCAGAAGCTGCGTCAGTGCCCCGCCGAGGAAGGTGCCGAGTGCGCCGCCCGCCGCGCCGACGGCGCTGAACACGGCGATGGCGCGGGCCTGTTCCCGCGGCTCGGGAAACAGCGCGACCAGCATGCCGAGCACCACGGCCGACGCCATGGCGCCGCCCACGCCCTGTACGGCCCGTGCCGCGATCAGCACGCCCTGCCCGGTGGCCACACCGCACAGTACGGAGGCCGCGGTGAACACGGCGAGCCCCGCCACGAACATCCGTTTGCGGCCCACCAGGTCCCCGAGCCGTCCCGCCAGCAGGAGCAGCCCTCCGAAGGGGATCAGATACGCGTTGACGACCCAGGCGAGTCCCGGTCCGCTGAACCCGAGGTCGCTCTGGACGGCCGGCATCGCCACCGTGACGATGTTGCCGTCCAGGATCGTCATCAGCGTTCCCGCGCACAGAACGGCGAGGGACGCCCAGCGGGAGTACGTGCGGTGCGGCGACGCCGTGCGCGCCGATGCCCCGGTCGTGGTCGACATGACCTCGTGGCCTCCGTCATCTCCATGGGCACCAAAGGTGCACGACTTGTAACGGGGCCAATCGTCAGTGACCATGGTGGGCGGCGTAAGGAGGCACTTCAATGTCCCAGAGGAACACCGGTGTTACCGCGCAGGTCGTGAACGCGCACGCGTGCCCGGTCCGCGAGGTTCTTGACAGGGTCGCCGGCAAATGGAGCGTGCAGATCCTGGTGGCCGCCGCGCACGGGCCCATCCGCTTCACGGAGCTGGAGCGCGGCATCGAGGGCATCAGCCGTCGCATGCTCACGCTGACGCTGCGCAACCTGGAACGCGACGGACTCGTCACCCGTACCGTCCATGCGACGGTACCGCCGAAGGTGGAGTACGCACTCACGCCCATGGCCCAGGAACTGCACGAGACCCTGCAACGGCTCACCGACTGGGCCGAGCGCAACCGCGTCCACATCGCCGAGGCGCGTGCCGCCTACGACGTGGAGCACCGCCCGGAGCAGCTCGGTGCGTAGGCCGGGGACCTCACAGGCCGAACACCTTCGGCTCGAGTGCCAGTGACCGGAAGTACCCCTGCGGGTCGGCCACCAGCCGGCGCTCCTTGAGATCCATCAGCCCGCCCACCGACGCGATCTCCGCGGAGACCGTGCCGTCCGCCTTGCGGATCGTCTGCGCCACCCGGAAGGTCTTGCCCTCGCCCCACTCGAAGGCGCACGTCACCTCGACCTCGTCGCCTGCGCGCAGTTCGCGCAGATAGCGGATCTTCGTTTCGAGGACGACCGGTCCGATGCCCCTGGCGAGCAGCTCGGACGGAGCCACCCCGGCGGCCTGGAGAATGCTCCAGCGCGCGTGCTCGGCGTACTGCAGATAGACACTCTGGTTGAGGTGGCCCAGAGCGTCGGTCTCGTACCCGCGGACGGTGACCCCGACGGAGAACGGGACTGCGGCGGTGTCGGCCATGAGCTTCCTCCAAGGTGACGGCATCAGACGTAGGAAATCTACGTCAGGGCTCAGCGCGCCGATCATCCGGCCGATGCCAACCACCCTCCGGCGGTGGGCTGTTCGCACCGCGGGCGGCTCATCTGCGACGCGGCGACGCCAGGAGGTACCGCGCCCGGGTCCTCGGCTCGGAGTGCTCGCTCACCTGCCAGCCCGCCTCCTCCAGTGTGGCCGCGCAGGCGCGCAGCGCCGCGAGGTCCTCGTGATGGACGGCGATCGCCTCCGGCTGCGCCGTCGCCCGTACGTGATAGCCCGCGCCGTCGCCCGGCGCGGGACGATGTCCCGCCGCCTCCAGCGCGAGCGCGGCGGACCGCACCAGATTGGCGCGCTCCCACGCGCACGGGCGGTCCGTGGCGTCGCCCGGATTCGTCATCCGGCGCAGTTCCATGAGCCCCTGCCAGGCGCTGTGCACCTCCCGCCGCCGCGCGGGGGTCGCGTCCGCGGCATCCTCGCCGCCCACGCGCGCGGCGAACACACCCGTGTCCCCCGGGGGCGCGGCCGAATCCGCCGGTTCCTCGACGGGCGGCGCCTCCCGGATCCGATGGCCCGCGGGGGTCAGGAAGTGGTCGTGCGGCGGACGCGGATGCCGGAAGGCGAGGCCCCGCTTCACCAGGGCGGAGAGCTGGGCGTCCGTGCCCCTCAGGCGCCCGGTCACGGGGTCGGCGGTGTCGATGACACGCCGCTGCGCGGCGGTCGGCGGCCGGGTCACGGCGTCCTCCTTCCCGCGCGGGCGGACCGGGCCGGGGGCCGGCGCCCGGGCTCCGGGTCAGTTCTCCGGGAGTCCCGCCTCTCCCGCGGAGAGGGACCCATGGGAACAGTACGCGTCGGGTCTGACATTCCAGCCGGCCACGACATGGCGGCGGTGCTCAAGGCCCAGCCGGCTCATCGTTCCGGTGGAGAGCAGGAACAGCGCGCCGGCCGAGGCGGACAGGCCGAGGCGCCGCGCGGTCAGCACTCGCAGGAAATGGCCGTGGGAGACCACGACCACGCTGCCCTCGGCGTCGCCCAGCGCCGCGTCGATCTTGGCGAGCATGCGGTCCGCACGCGTCCCGACCTCGTCCGCGCTCTCCCCGGGATGCTCGGGCGGTCCGGGTTCGACCCCGTCGGTGAACAGGAACCAGTCCGGCCGCGTCCGGTGGATCTCGACGGTGGTGACCCCCTCGTACCCGCCGTAGTCCCATTCGGACAGGTCCGCGTCGACGCGCGCGCCGCCGATACCGGCCAGCCGGGCCGTCTCGAGGGCCCGCTGCATCGGGCTGACGAACGCCGCCGCGATGTGGTGCCGAGCGATCAGCGGCGCCAGCCGACGCGCCTGCTCCCGGCCGTTGTCGGTGAGCGGCACGTCGGTACGCCCGGTGTGCCGCCCGGACAGCGACCACTCGGTCTCCCCGTGCCGGACGAGAATGAGGTCGCCCACGCCGTGCCCTTCCTGTTTCCGTCTAACGGCACCGTGCCACAGGCATGCGGCGCCGGCAGGGCGGATTGAGCCAGACGGCCGCCCCCTACTGGCGGTATCCGCCGAGGAACCGGCCGATGCGCCCGATCGCCGCCTCCAGGTCGTCCGCGTACGGAAGCGTGAGGATGCGGAAGTGGTCGGGAGCGGGCCAGTTGAAGCCGGTGCCCTGGACCACCTGGATCTTCTCCCGCAGCAGCAGGTCCAGGACGAACTTCTCGTCGTCGTGGATCGGATGGACCTTCGGATCGAGGCGCGGAAAGGCGTACAGCGCGCCCTTCGGCTTCACACAGGAGACGCCGGGGATCTCGTTGAGCTTCTCCCAGGCGCGGTCGCGCTGCTCGTGCAGGCGGCCGCCCGGTGCGGTCAGCTCGTGGATGGACTGCCGTCCGCCGAGCGCGGCCTGGATCGCGTACTGGGCCGGGGCGTTGGCGCACAGCCGCATGGAGGCCAGCATGGTCAGGCCCTCGAGGTAGTTGCGCGCGTGCTGCTTCGGACCGGTCACCACCAGCCATCCGGAGCGGAAGCCCGCCACCCGGTACGTCTTCGACAGCCCGCAGAAGGTGAGGACCACCAGGTCGGGGGCGAGCGCGGCCGCCGAGTGGTGCACGGCGCCGTCGTACAGGATCTGGTCGTAGATCTCGTCGGCGAGGACCATCAGGCCGTGCCGGCGTGCGAGGTCGAGGATGCCCTCGATGACCTCCTTCGGGTAGACCGCGCCCGTGGGGTTGTTGGGGTTGATGATGACGACGGCCCGGGTGCGGTCGGTGATCTTGGCCGCCATGTCGTCCAGGTCGGGGTACCAGTCGGCCTGTTCGTCGCACAGGTAGTGGACCGCCTTGCCGCCCGCCAGGGTCGTCACGGCCGTCCACAGGGGGAAGTCCGGTGCCGGGATGAGGATCTCGTCGCCGTCCTCCAGCAGCGCCTGCACGGCCATCGAGACCAGCTCCGAGACGCCGTTTCCGAGGAACACGTCGTCGACGTCCACCTCCAGGCCCCGCTCCTGGTAGCGCTGGGCCACGGCGCGGCGGGCGGAGAGGACGCCGCGCGAGTCCGTGTAGCCGTGCGCCTGCGGCAGCATCCGGATCATGTCCTGGAGGATCTCCTCCGGCGCCTCGAAGCCGAAGAGGGCGGGGTTGCCGGTGTTCAGGCGCAGCACGCTGTGGCCCGCCTCCTCCAGCGCGTTCGCGTGCTCGATCACCGGGCCGCGGATCTCGTAACAGACCTCGCTGAGCTTGCTCGACTGCCGGAACTCCATGTGCCGCTTCCCCTCCGCCGACTGGTGTTGCTTGGTTTTACCAAGTGGCAGCTTGGTAAGTCCAACAAGGTGTCTAGACTGCGTCGCATGTCACCTCGCCGAAGCTACGACCAGTACTGCTCCACGGCCCGGGCCCTCGACGCCGTCGGCGACCGCTGGACTCTCCTGATCGTCCGTGAGCTGCTCGCGGGACCGCGCCGCTACACCGATCTGCACGCGGACCTGCCGGGTGTGAGCACCGACGTCCTGGCGTCACGGCTGAAGGACATGGAGCGCGACGGGCTGACCACACGGCGGCGGCTGCCGCCGCCCGGAGTCGCGTTCGTGTACGAACTCACCGCCCACGGAAGAGGTCTGCTCCCGGTGCTCCAGGCGCTCGGCGACTGGGGCGCGCCCGCACTGGCGGAGCGCAGGCCGACGGACGCGGTGCGCGCGCACTGGTTCGCGCTGCCGCTGCTGCGCTCGCTGGACGGGGAGGGCCTGGTCGAAGTCCGTTTGGACGAGGGGGAGTTCCATCTGTGGCTGGGCGGTGCAGCGGACGGCCAGGTCTACGGCGACGGCGCCGCCCCCGGTGAGCCCGACGCCCGGCTGGCGCTCGACGGCGACACGTGCACGGCGCTGAGCCAAGGCGTCCTGACGCTGCATCAGGCCGTGCGGGCGGGACGCGTGGAGGTCTCGGGCGAGGGCAGGCTCGCCAAGTCGCTGCGTGGGGAGTGAGCCACGCCCCCGGCGCTCCCGCGCTCGCAACCGGCGCGGGCGGCGACGCGAAGGCCCGCCGTGCCGGAGACACGGCGGGCCTTCGACAACGGTGTGTCAGTAGCCCTGCGGCACCCGGGACGGCCGTCCCGAACCGCGCGTCAGCGCATAGCCCCCGATGCCCGCGAGCGCCGCGAGGATGCCGCCGATCGCGGTCCACACCCAGCGGTCGGACCACCAGCCGGACGCCCAGCCGTCGTCGGGCTTGAGCGAGGACAGCACGGCCGCGTCCGACTCGGACGAGGACGCCTCCTCCTGCGGGGTGGTCGCGATCCCGGGTACCAGCGGCTGCGCAAGCGATCCGTCCACCGCCGCCGAGCCGCCGATCTCCTTGGACTCGACCCGGAGTTCGGTGTGCACCGGCAGGCCGAGGTCCGCGGCACCGAGGCCCACGGCCGTCAGCCGGACGTAGTACGTGCCCGGCAGCGGGTCGTCGGCCCACGGCTCGGACCAGGCGCGGACCGTGCGCAGCGTGCAGGCCAGGTCCATGGAGGACGCACCCTGGGCCGCGGTGCGCGTCTGCGCGCCGTACTGGCACGCCTGCCGGCGCCGCAGCCCGTCGTAGACGTCCAGCTGCCAGGTCTGCGACCCGCTCCCGGACGCCGAGGACAGCTTCACCGTCGCCTTCACCGTGGGACGCTGCCCGGCGTCCGCGGGGAACGACCAGTACAGGTAGTCACCGGTGGAGGCGCTCGCCGTGGCCTGCTGTCCCTGCTCGATCTCCGTCGCCGTACGGAACGACGTGCCCGCGGAGGTGGGCGCGGCGCTGTCGCCGGACGGGCTCGCGGAGGGCGAGGAGTCGGCGGCTGCCGGAGTGACGGAGCCGCCCAGTACCAGGGCCGCCGCGGTCAGTATCTTTGCAACACGCATCAGTTGGTCCTCCAGACCGCGAACCGCCAGCGCGAAATCCAACCCCACAGGACACCCGCGAGGAAGCCGGTCAGGACGAGGGCGCCGAGCAGCCACCAGCCGCGGCCGAGGCCGAAGGAGGCGACGTCGCCCGCCTGGTCGGGACCGTCGACCACGTCGACGGTCAACTCCAGCGGGAACCCGGGCGTCGTCTTCACCCCGGCCGCGGGCGAGAAGGAGTTGGCCACCTGCAGACACACCGTCTCTGCGGGGGCGTCCTCCTCGTCGCTCTTCGCCTTCGGATAGCGAAGACCCGTCGACACGACGTCCGTACGGCCGGACCCCGTCGCCTCGCCGCGCACGATCTCACGCCCGTGCACGGTGATCGCCCGCAGTGTCACCCCGTAGTCGGGGTTCACCTGCCGGTCGTCGGCGACGCTCACGGAGGCGCGCAGCTCCTGACCGGGCGCCACGGCCACGCGGTAGAAGCGGTGCCGGCCGAACTCCTCGCGGTCCGTGTACAGGCCGGACTTCAGTGTGGGCGCCGACGTGCACTGCTCGGTGCCGTCCACGGCCACCGGCGTGACCACCTTGTCCGCCGTGCGGTCCACCAGCTGGTTGACCTTGTCGGAGAGCTGCTCCTTGTGCTGCACCGAGGTGTAGGTGCCGCCGGTGGCCTC
Source organism: Streptomyces sp. HUAS TT11 (assembly GCF_051553595.1). NCBI lineage: Bacteria > Bacillati > Actinomycetota > Actinomycetes > Kitasatosporales > Streptomycetaceae > Streptomyces > Streptomyces sp. HUAS TT11. The sequence goes on along the minus strand of NZ_CP196184.1, from coordinate 2,337,045 downwards.
GGCGATGCAGCTGAGCTGCTTGCTGAGCTTGGCGTTCGGCACGAGGCCCAGCGTGTCGATGGTCAGCCCGATTCCCTTGGCCGCGATCTCACGGGCCACTTCACAGGGGTCGAGCGGGGCGCAGGTGTCCTCACCGTCGCTGATGAGGACGATGCGCCGCGAGCCGTTGCCGCCGTCGAGGTCGTCCGCGGCCTTCAGCAGTGCCGGGCCGATCGGGGTCCAGCCGGTGGGCTGGAGCGTGGCCACGGCCGTCTTGGCCTCGGTCCGGTCCAGCGGCCCCACCGGGTAGAGCTGTGCGGTGTCCTTGCAGCCGGTCTTCTGGTCGTTGCCCGGGTAGTTGGCGCCCAGCGTCCGGATGCCCAGCTGCACCTCCTCCGGAGTCGCGTCGAGCACCTCGTTGAAGGCCTGCTTCGCCGCGGCCATCCGTGAGCCGCCGTCGATGTCCCGCGCCCGCATGGAACCACTGACGTCGAGGACGAGATCGACCTTGGGCGCGTCCTGGGCTGTCGTCTCGTCGGCGACGGCGCCGGCCGGGACGGCCATCCCGGCCGCCAGGGCGGCGAGCAGGGTACAGACACCCGTCGCCAGCCGTTTTCTTGTGATCATCGGCGGATCTTATTGATCAGACGGTGCGTGCTTCAAAACGAGCCGTGGAATCCTGGTGGTCCAGTCGAACAACCGTGCCGTACGGGCAGGTGGAGGCATGGTGACGCTTCGGACGCCGGTGCCGCATTGGACGCCGCCGGGTCCGCGTGCGGGGCGGCGGACGGGAGTCCGGCCGCTCCGCGCCGTCACGGGCCCGCCCCGGTCAGCGGGTTCGGCAGCAGCGTCCACAGATCCCCGGACCGCCGCGGGGACAACCGCATCAGGGTCAGGGCCTTGGTGGGCAGGGGCTTTGCGGACAGTGCCGACAGATCGGCTGTGCGCGGCAGATCCCGCACGGCCGGCCCCAGTGCTTCCCGCAGTGCCGCCGCCGATCCCGCGGTCGAGGCCAGCGCGCCCGCCACCAGGGAGCCGAACAGCTTGCGGCGCAAGGTTGTCTCGTCGTCCGTGACCATCCGGCCCGCCAGATCCGGGGACTTGACGCCGTGCCGGGCCAGCCGGGCCGGGCTCACCCGGATGTCGGCGAGATCGCGATAGACCAGCCGTCGCGGTGCGCCCGTGGGCGAGAGCACGACCAGCAGGTTCTGGCCGTGCGCCTCCAGGGCGACACCCAGGTCGAGCAGCCGCAGCCCCACGGTGAGGGCGAGCCGGGTGAACGCCGCGAACCAGGCGGTGGACGAGGGCAGGCCGGTGAGCGGCAGAGCGGCGACGGGCACCACCCGCTCACCGGCCGCGGTGTCGGCCAGGGTCTCGGGCGACTCGCGCATCACCGCCGCGAGATCGGGGGAGTGCGCGCTGACCGCCCCGAGCGTGCGGGTGACGTGCAGCAGGCCGTCGGTGCGCGCGGCGATCGACGCCACGAAGTCGGAGACGGTGAGCGACGTCTCCACGGACTGCACCGAGATGTCCCGCACCGAGGACGTCAGCCGCGCGCTGAGCGCCGTCTTCACATGCGGGCCGCCGTCGGGCAGGGCCAGGGTCCGCAGCGACATCAGCGGGTGTGCGTCCGGTCCCTCCTTCGCAGGCATCCCGAGTACGTGAGCCGTCTGCCAGGGATGGACCGGGACCAGGGGGCGCTCGCCGTCCCGCAGCCACTTCGGCCACTCGCCCCGTAGGATGCCGCCGTCGTCGAGGGCGACCAGGCCGAGGCGTACCAGCGGCCGGTGCTCGGGTCCGTAGGCGAGCTGCTCGGCCACCGAGAAGCCCGGCCGGGACCGGCAGTTCGGATGGAACGGGTGTCCGTCGACCACCCGCTGCTCCCATTCCCAAGCGCTCGCAGGTTCCGGCAGGTCCTGCGGCTGGTCGGCCCGGGACAGCGCCAACGACGCCGTGCTGTGGTCGAGTTCGGCGGCGAACAGGTCACCGTGCGGGACACCGAGCGCCGTGACCAGCGTGCCCGGACGGTCGTACGCCCGCGCCTCCAGGAGCACCTCGGTCACATACGCATCGGTCGCATACGGGTCGGCGGGCGGCCCGTGCAGCCTGCGTCCGTCGGTCAGGTGGAGCACGAGTCCGCCGGCCGTCGGCTCCCGGCGCGCGATCCACGGCAGCGGCTCATGGGCCAGCGCCCGCCACAGGCGCGACAGGACGGCGGCGCGGGCGCCGGGGAGCGCGGCCGCGTAGGGCGCCGAAAGGCCGGGCCGTACGAGACCGAGCTCGCGGGCGAACTCGGTCTCGGTGGAGGGGGAAGGGGGCACGGTCGGACTCCTCGAGGGACGGGGGTGGCGGATCCTGGAGGGGGACCACCACCGACATACTGATCGTCAGTGCACCGTACGGAACGAATGGATCACGTGGACCGCATGCACCCCAGGGACGAGGTCCCCGAGCGCGCCGACGCCTACGCGGCGGCGCCGCTGCTGAACTGCCTGATCCGCGAGGCGGCGGAACCCACCGGTGAACAGGGCGTCCACCGGCTGCGGGCCGGCGGCCGGCTGCTTCGGGTACGCGGTGTACGCCGGCCGCGGGATCCGGAGGTGTACGCCGGCGGCTCCTGGCAGCCGCTCACCCACGCCGAGCTGGTCAAACTCACCGCCGACGAGCTGCGCCGCGCCACCGGCCTCGACAGCCCGGAACTCCCCGTGGAGATGATCGACAGCCGGGACGCGGTGGCCGCGATCCTGACCGCCCGAGCCCGGGCGACGGCACCCGAGGACCCGTATGTGCGCTCCGAGCAGTCGCTGATCACCGGTCACCCCCACCATCCCGCCCCGAAGGCGCGCGGTGGCGGCCCCGTCGCGAACTGGCTGCCGTACGCGCCGGAAGCGTACGCCCGTTTCCCGCTCGCCCTTCTGGGCGTGCGGGAGGACGCGGTGGCCGAGGAGGGCGACACGACGGCGCTGGACGCGCTCGGCTCCGCCCCGCCGGGCTACCGGCTGCTGCCCGCGCATCCCTGGCAGCTCGCTCTGGTGGCCGCCCGCCCGGAGATCCGGGAGGCGTTCGACGACGGCCGCCTCGTCCGGCTCGGCCGGACCCCGCGTCCCGTCGCCCCCACGGCGGCGATCCGCACCGTCTACGCCCCGGACGACGACCTCTTCCTCAAGTTCAGCCTGGACGTGCGGATCACCAACGACATCCGCCGGCTGTGGCGCCACGACCTGCTCCGGCTGCGCCGCACCGACGAGGCCGCCGCCTCCGCGTTCGCCCCGGGTCCCGGCCCGGCCGCCTGGCTCAGCGACCGCGGCTACCGTACGGCCGCCTTCGCATTCGAGGAGCTGGCCGTACTGGTCCGCGACGGCCTGCGCCCACATCTGCTGCCCGGCGCCACCCCCCTCCTCGCCGCGGCCCTCGTGGAGGGCTTCGAGGGCAGTCCGCTCGACGCGGTCACCGACCCTGCGGCCTGGTGGACGGCCTATCTTCGCCAGGTCGTCCCGCCGGCTCTGGAGGCGTTCGAGCGGCACGGCGTCGTCCTCGAGGCCCATCTGCAGAACACGGTGATCGCCGTGGACTCCGCGGGCCTGCCCGTCCAGGCGCTGTTCCGGGACGCGGAGGGCGTGAAACTCCTCGCGGAGGTGTCCCGTGCGGCGGGCTGGGAGCGGCTCGTCTACTGCCTGGTCGTCAACAACCTCACCGAAGTGGCCGCCGTACTGGCGGAGCGTGGTCCCGGCTGGAACCCCTGGCCCGCCGCCCGCGCCGAACTGGCCCGCCATCCGGTGCCCGAGATCCCGGGCCTGTTGGCCTCGCCCACCCTCCCCGGCAAGACGAATCTCCTGCTGCGCTGGACGGGCGCGGACGGCGCGGACGCGCGCTATCTGCCCCTGCCCAACCCGCTGGCCTGCCGGTGAAAGGTCCCCACCGGGTCCATGGCGCACACGGGCAAGGAGCCGGGGTGCCCGGAGTCCGGGCCGTGCGGGGGCGGTGGGGTGCGACGGGTCAGCCGGACTGCCCGCGCGGCGCCGACCCGACCGTGTCGACGAGGCCCGTCGCGTCCCGGCACGGCGGCGGAGGCGAACCGCACACCGAGCCGGCGAGGACGTCCCCCGACGGGCGACGCGGAGCCGTGGATCCAGTGGTGCCCCGTCGCTCGGGCACTCCGCGCTCCGGTCACCCCCCGGTTACTATGGTCACTTCATGCCGGAGGCCGCGAACAGGACGGCGAGCTCCGCTGCGATACGCCTTCGAGGTCGGGCGTGGAGGGCACGGGTGAAGAGGTGGGTGGCCTGAGGACATGCTGAGAGAGGTCACCGCCGTTCGCTATGTCGAGCCCCTGCGCTCCGGTGGTTCCGTGCCGGGTGTCGTCGAGGCCGACGACCTCGGGACGTACGTCGTGAAGTTCACCGGCTCCGCCCAGGGCGTCAAGGCACTGGTCGCCGAGGTGATCGTCGGGGAACTGGCGCGCCGGCTCGGACTGCGCGTGCCCGAGCTGGTCCTCGCCCACTTCGACCCGGCGATCGCCGCGCACGAACCGCACCAGGAGGTGCGCGACCTGCTGAACGCCAGCCCCGGCGTCAACCTCGGCATGGACTTTCTGCCGGGCGCCCGGGACTTCACCCCCGAGGTCGCCCGCGCCTGCACGGTCGACCCGCTGGAGGCCGGCAGGATCATCTGGCTCGACGCGCTGACCGTGAACGTCGACCGCACGGTCCACAGCTCCAACCTCATGGTCTGGCCGACGTTCGGCATCGCTCCGCCGAAGCTGTGGCTGATCGACCACGGTGCGGCCCTGGTCTTCCACCACCGGTGGGACGCCTCCGCACCGGACAGGGCGTACGACTTCCGGCACCACGCCCTGGGCCACTTCAGCCCCGACACGCGGGCCGCCGAGGCCGAGCTCGCGCCCAGGGTGACCGAGGCGCTGCTGCGCGAGGTCGCCGAGGAGGTACCGGACGCGTGGCTGGCCGGTGAGCCGGGCTTCGCGACGCCCGGGGAGGTCAGGGACGCCTACGTCGACTACCTCACGGCCCGGGTCAAGGCGTCCGGGGCCTGGCTGCCCACCGACTTCCCCACCCGGGAGGAGCTCGCCGCCGAGGAGGCCCGGCGCGCGGAGCGGACACAGGAAGGCCGTCCGGCCTGGCTCAAGCGGGTCCCGGACCTGCACGGCAAACCGGCGGCGCGACAGGATTGGTCGGTGCACCTCGGATGACGGACACCCCCGGGACGACCGGTGCCCCCTCGCGGGAGGCGCACCACGTCCGGATCGAGTACTGCACCCAGTGCCGTTGGCTGCCCCGCGCGGCCTGGCTGGCGCAGGAACTGCTGACGACGTTCGAGGCCGAACTGACGGAGCTCGCGCTCACACCGGGCACGGGAGGTGTCTTCGTCGTCAGGGTGGACGACGAGGTCGTCTGGGACCGCCGTGAGCAGGGTTTCCCCGAGCCCACGGCGGTGAAGCGGCTCGTCCGCGACCGAGTGGCCCCGGGCAAGCCCCTGGGCCACTCGGAGAAGCCGGCCGAGTAGGTCAGCCGCCCAGCTGCTCGTAGGCGGGCAGGGTGAGGAAATCCGCGTAGTCCTCGTCCAGAGCGACCTTCAGCAGCAGGTCGTGGGCCTGCTGCCAGTGACCGGCCGCGAAGGCGTCCTCGCCGAGCTCGGCCCGGATGTTCGTCAGTTCCTCGGCCGCGACCCTGCGGGCAAGCTCCGGGGTCGCCTTCTCGCCGTTCTCGAACTCGACGCCCGCGTTGATCCACTGCCAGATCTGCGAGCGGGAGATCTCCGCGGTGGCCGCGTCCTCCATCAGATTGAAGATGGCGACCGCACCGAGGCCGCGCAACCAGGCCTCGATGTAGCGGATGCCGACCTGGACGGCGTTGACCAGTCCCGGGTACGTCGGCTTCGCGTCCAGGGAGTCCACGGCGATCAGATCGGCCGCCTTGACGTCCACGTCCTCGCGCAGCCGGTCCTTCTGGTGGGGCTTGTCGCCGAGGACCCGGTCGAAGGACTGCATGGCGATGGGCACCAGGTCGGGGTGGGCGACCCAGGAGCCGTCGAAGCCGTCGTCCGCCTCGCGGTCCTTGTCGGCCTTGACCTTCTCGAAGGCGACCCGGTTGACCTCCTCGTCGCGCCGTGACGGAATGAACGCCGCCATGCCGCCGATCGCGTGCGCACCGCGCTTGTGGCAGGTGCGGACGAGGAGTTCGGTGTACGCGCGCATGAACGGGGCCGTCATCGTGACGGCGTTGCGGTCGGGCAGGACGAACTTCGGGCCGCCGTCGCGGAAGTTCTTGACGATGGAGAACAGGTAGTCCCAGCGGCCCGCGTTCAACCCCGAGGCGTGGTCGCGGAGTTCGTAGAGGATCTCCTCCATCTCGTACGCCGCGGTGATCGTCTCGATCAGGACCGTGGCGCGGACGGTGCCCTGTGGGACGCCGAGGTGGTCCTGGGCGAAGACGAAGACGTCGTTCCAGAGGCGGGCCTCCAGGTGGGACTCCGTCTTGGGGAGGTAGAAGTAGGGACCCTTGCCGAGGTCGAGCAGGCGGCGGGCGTTGTGGAAGAAGTACAGGCCGAAGTCGACGAAGGCGCCCGGCACCTGCTGTCCGTCGACGAGGAGATGACGCTCGTTCAGATGCCAGCCGCGGGGGCGCACGACGACCGTCGCCAGTTCCTCGTTCGGGCGCAGGGCGTAGGACTTGCCGGAGGCCGGATCGGTGAAATCGATGCTCCGGGTGTACGCGTCGATCAGGTTGAGCTGGCCGACGACGACGTTTTCCCAGGTGGGGGCCGAGGCGTCCTCGAAGTCCGCGAGCCACACCCGGGCGCCGGAGTTGAGGGCGTTGATGGTCATCTTGCGGTCGGTGGGGCCGGTGATCTCGACACGGCGGTCGTTCAGGGCCTGCGGCGCGGGCGCCACCTTCCATGAGTCGTCCGCGCGGATCGCGGCGGTTGCGGGGAGGAAGTCGAGCGTCGAGGTACGGGCGATCTCGGCGCGGCGCTCAGTACGGCGGGCGAGCAGCTCGTCGCGCCGGGGCGTGAACCGGCGGTGCAGTTCGGCCACGAAGTCGAGGGCCGCATCCGTAAGGACCTCGTCCTGCCGGGGCAGGGGCTCGGCGTCGACCATGATCGGCGACGGCGCTGGTGCGGACATGAGCGGTCACTTCCTTCAGCGAGCGGATGTGAGGACGCCGCGGCACCGGGTGCCAGGGAGCCCGGATGCGGCTGACGGCGTCCCGTGAGCGGTCCTGTGCTTCTGACCTGTGGATACTAGTTTCCTCATGGTGGAAGTTCAATGATCTGTTGACGTCGAGACTCTTCGCCTCGAGGGAGGTCGGCGCCCGGTGCCACCCTCCTCACTCGAGACGGGCCAAGTCGGCCTGTGTGTCGATGTCGTAGGGCCGCGCCACATCACCGCACTCCACCAGCGCGATCGCGTCCTCGTGGACCTTGAGGTAGGCGCGCGCCCCGCGATCGCCCGTCGCCGCCGCCGCGACGCCCGCCCAGTGGCCGGCACCGAACAGCACCGGATGTCCGCGTACCCCGTCGTACGCGGCGGAGACCAGTGACGCCTCGTTCTCGTAGGCGGCGAGCACCCGGGCGACCGCCTCGGGGCCGATACCGGGCTGGTCGACGAGCAGGACGAGAGCAGCCGAAGCGTCCGTCCCGGCGAGGGAGCCGAGGCCGGCCCGCAGGGAGGAGCCCATGCCGCCCGTCCAGTCCGGGTTGTCCACCAGCACGCAGCCGGACAGATCCGCCCGCTCCCGTACGGCCGCGGCGGACGCTCCCAGCACCACATGGACCCGGTCGCACCCGGCCGTGCGCAGGCTCGCCACCGCGTGCTCCACGAGGGTCTGCCCCCGGTGTTCCAGCAGCGCCTTGGGCCGTCCGCCGAGCCGCCGCCCGCCGCCGGCCGCGAGGAGCAGTCCGGCGATCCGGTCCTCTTTCGGTGTCATACGTCCTGCATACCTGACCCGGTGCCCGTCGCGCCGTTCCAGGGACTGAATTTCGGTCCGCACGGTGGCGCCCGGACCACCGGGTGGCGTTTACTGACCCGCGTCCCCGGCGCCCGACCAGCGCCGCGGGAGCGGCGGGCGGTGTGCCGAGACGTGCGTGCGACGGGGTGCGAGGGGGAGAGCTGTGTTGCGGAGCTTGGGGCAGAGGTCGGTGACCGGCAGCGAAGAGGACCCGAGGGTGGCGGAACTGCGGACCGCCGTGTCCCGGCTGCGCCGGGAACTCGCGACCCTTCCTTCCGAGTTCCCCGACCGTGCCATAGCCGAGGACGAACTCGGCGCGTTGGCCGCGATGGCCCTCAGCGGTGTCCCGGAGATCCCCCGGCTGCACCGCTCCCTGCTCCTGATCGCCGGCGCGATCGGCTCGGTCAGCGCGCTGGCCCGGGGTCTGTCGGATGTGCGCAGCGCGGTGGAACTGTTCGGGGAGTCGCGGCGGGACTGACGCGCACCGCCCTTGCCCGGGAGGCCGCGGCGGCGGCCTCCGGCCGCACGGCCGGACACCGTGCGCGCAGCGGGGGTCAGGCCGTCGGGGTGCCCGACGTCGCCAGCGCCTGCGACAGTTCCGCGGCCACCTGCTGAAGCACCGGCACGATCTTCTCGGTCGCCGCATCGGTGACACGGCCCGCCGGTCCGGAGATGGAGATCGCCGCGGCCGTCGGTGAATCGGGCACGGACACGGCGAGGCAGCGGACCCCTAGTTCCTGCTCGTTGTCGTCGACGGCGTACCCGTGGGCGCGCACCTCCTGCAGCGCGGTCAGGAACGCCTCGGGGCTGGTGATCGTCTTCTCGGTCGCGGCGGGCATGCCGGTACGGGACAGCAGGGCGCGCACCTCGTCGTCCGAGGTGGTCGCGAGCAGTGCCTTGCCCACGCCCGTGGAGTGCGGCAGCACCCGCCGGCCCACCTCGGTGAACATGCGCATCGAGTGCTTCGAGGGGACCTGGGCCACGTAGACGATCTCGTCCCCGTCGAGCAGCGCCATGTTGGCGGTCTCGCCGGTCTCCTCGACCAGTCGCGCGAGATAGGGGCGGGCCCAGGTGCCGAGCAGCCGGGACGCCGATTCGCCGAGTCGGATCAGCCGGGGGCCGAGTGCATAGCGGCGGTTGGGCTGCTGGCGTACATAGCCGCAGGCCACCAGCGTGCGCATGAGGCGGTGGATCGTGGGCAGCGGGAGTCCGCTGCTCGCGGACAGTTCGCTCAGGCCGACCTCGCCGCCCGCGTCGGCCATCCGCTCCAGCAGGTCGAAGGCGCGCTCGAGGGACTGGACGCCCCCCGCGGCGGACTTGGCGGGGGCGTCGCTGGCGCTGGACGTCGACACGGCGCATTCCTTTCGGGGCCGGCAGGAAAGGCCAAAGCCTACCCGGCAGGCGGTCGGCTCCTGGTCGTGGTGCGACCTGAAGACCTGCTCCGTGGAATTCTAATTCCGTCAAGCGGAAAAGTCCAGAGCGGGCGCCCGGACGGTGAGGGGAGGAAGTGTGCCCTTGACGGCATAGGGGTGGCAGTGAAGACTCCTTCAACAGAACGTTGAAATTCCATGGATGTGAATCCCTTTCCCGGAAGCAGGACGGCGGCAGAGAGGGGCCGGGGTGTCCGACGCTGAACTGGTGCTGCGCTCGAGGCGTGTCATCACACCCGAGGGGACGCGCGCCGCGGCGGTCGCGGTCGCCGGGGGGACGATCACGGCGGTACTGCCGTACGACGCGGAGGTTCCGGCCGGGGCCCTTGTGGAGGACGTCGGCGACGACGTCCTGCTGCCCGGCCTGGTCGACACCCATGTGCACGTCAACGACCCGGGCCGCACGGAGTGGGAGGGCTTCTGGACGGCCACCCGCGCGGCGGCGGCCGGCGGGATCACCACCCTGATCGACATGCCGCTCAACTCGATCCCGCCGACCACCACGGTGGGCCACCTGCGTGTCAAACAGCGGGTCGCGGCCGGCAGGGCGCATGTCGACGTCGGCTTCTGGGGTGGCGCCCTGCCGGACAACGTCAAGGACCTGCGGCCGCTGCACGACGCCGGAGTCTTCGGCTTCAAGGCCTTTCTGGCTCCGTCGGGCGTGGACGAGTTCCCCCACCTCGACCAGGAGCGACTGGGCCGCTCCATGGCCGAGATCGCCGGATTCGGCGGACTGCTCGTCGTGCACGCCGAGGACCCGCACCACCTCGCCGCCGCCCCGCAGCAGGGCGGTCCCAGGTATGCCGACTTCCTGGCCTCCCGGCCGCGCGCCGCCGAGGACACGGCCGTCGCGCATCTGATCGCGCAGGCGAGACACCTGGACGCGCGGGTGCATGTGCTCCACCTGTCCTCCGGTGACGCGCTGCCGCTGATCGCCGAGGCCCGGGCCGCGGGCGTACGGATCACGGCGGAGACCTGCCCGCACTATCTGACCCTCACGGCCGAGGAAGTCCCGGACGGGGCAGCCGAGTTCAAATGCTGCCCGCCCATCCGTGAGGCGGCCAACCAGGACCTGCTGTGGCAGGCGCTGGCGGACGGCACGATCGACTGCGTGGTCACCGACCACTCCCCGTCGACGGCCGACCTGAAGACCGGCGACTTCGCCACCTCCTGGGGAGGCATCTCCGGACTGCAGCTGAGCCTGTCCGCGGTGTGGACCGGGGCGCGCCGGCGCGGACACGGCCTGGAGGACGTGGTCCGCTGGATGTCCGCGCACACGGCACGACTGGTGGGGCTCGACACGCGCAAGGGGGCCATCGAGGCCGGCCGGGACGCCGATCTCGTGGTGTTCGCCCCCGACGAGACCTTCACCGTGGATCCGGCGGCCCTCCAGCACCGCAACCGGGTGACGGCGTACGCGGGCAGGACCCTGCACGGCGTCGTCAGGTCCACCTGGCTGCGGGGCGAACGGATCGTGAAGGAAGGCGAGTTCACCGAGCCGAAGGGCCGACTGCTCGGCAGGGACGACTGACCCGCGCCCCGCCCGCAGCGGCCGACTCCCGAAAGGAGACCTGATCACCGTGACGGCGCAGCATCGACCCCAGCAGGCCCGCTTCACCGGAGACGCCGACCCGTACGCAGGCGGTGACCCCTACGCGGACTACCGCACCGCCGACTATCCCTTCACCCGCCACGCCGACCTCGCCGACCGGCGGCTCGGTGCCGGTGTCGTCGCCGCCAACGACGAGTTCTTCGCCCAGCGCGAGAACCTCCTGGTGCCGGAGCGGGCCGAGTTCGACCCCGGGCACTTCGGGCACAAGGGCAAGGTGATGGACGGCTGGGAGACGCGGCGGCGCCGCGGCACCTCGGCCGGGCGTCCGTGGCCCGCGGAGCAGGACCACGACTGGGCGCTGGTACGCCTCGGCGCCCCCGGCGTCGTGCGCGGCATCGTGATCGACACGGCCCACTTCCGGGGCAACTACCCGCAGGCGGTGTCCGTCGAGGGCACGTGCGTGCCCGGCTCCCCGTCCCCGGAGGAACTGCTCGGCGACGACGTGAAGTGGACAACGCTGGTCGCGCGCACCCCGGTCGGCGGCCACGCGGCCAACGGCTTCGAGGTCACCGTCGAACAGCGCTTCACGCACCTGCGCGTCAATCAGCACCCCGACGGCGGCATCGCCCGGCTGCGGGTGTACGGCGACGTGGTGCCGGACCCGGCGTGGCTCGGCGTGCTCGGCACCTTCGACGTCGTGGCGCTGGAGAACGGGGGCGGCGTGGAGGACGCGTCCGACCTGTTCTACTCGCCCGCGTCCAACACCATTCGGCCGGGCCGCTCCCGCAAGATGGACGACGGCTGGGAGACACGGCGCCGCCGCGACCGGGGCAACGACTGGATCCGCTACCGGCTGGCGGCGCAGTCCCGGATCCGCGCGGTCGAGATCGACACGGCGTATCTGAAGGGCAACGCCGCGGGCTGGGCGTCGGTCTCGGTCAGGGACGGCGAGGACGGCCGGTGGCGCGAGATCCTGCCGCGCACCCGCCTCCAGCCCGACACGAACCACCGCTTCGTCCTGCCGGCCGCCGCCGTCGGCACGCACGCGCGCGTGGACATCTTCCCGGACGGCGGCATCTCACGGCTGCGTCTCTTCGGCTCCCTGACCGAGGAGGGGGCGGCACGGCTGGCGGCGCGCCATCAGGAGCTGGGCGGCTGACGCCGCGCCTCTCCTCGCCCTGTGCCGAGCGGGGCGGTCGGCATCGGCGCCCGCGCGGACGCGAGCGGGCGATCCGATCCGGGGTGCGTGCCGTGCGGTCGGGGCGTGGGTCCTCGCCGGTGTCCTGCGGCGGGCACCGCGGTGGCGGTGACGCCCGCGTCGTCGCGGTACCGGTGCGGAGGCCGCCGTCGCCGACCGGACCGGGACGGTTCGCGGGCCCCGTCACGCGGCGGGATCCGTCCAGGCCGCGGACCCGGCATGCGGCCCGCGGTGAACGGGCACCGGCATCGGCGGGGCGGCTCGGCGGTGCGCAGTGGAACTCGTCACGTCGTGGAACTCTCCGACCCGCCCGTTGCGTTCTTCTCCGCGTGACTCTTCAGCAAGAAATCGTCGGCAACGCCATGCAGATGGCGGTCGTCAACCTGCACCCGGGCCAGACCGTGTACTGCGAGGCGGGCAAGTTCCTCTTCAAGACCACGAACGTCACCATGGAGACCCGCCTGTCCGGCCCGTCGAACGGCGGACAGCAGCAGGGCGGCGGAGCCGGCGGCATGGGTGGTTTCCTGCGCCAGGCCATGGGGACGGCCGCGCAGGTCGGCCAGCGTGTGCTCGCGGGCGAGTCGCTGGCGTTCCAGTACTTCACCTCGCAGGGCGGTGAGGGCACCGTAGGTTTCGCGGGCGTGCTGCCCGGCGAGATGCGTGCGCTGGAGCTCGACGGGACACGGGCCTGGTTCGCGGAGAAGGACGCCTTCGTGGCCGCGGAGTCGACCGTGGACTTCGGGATCGCCTTCAAGGGCGGCCGGACCGGCATGAGCGGCGGTGAGGGTTTCGTTCTGGAGAAGTTCACCGGGCACGGGACGGTGATCATCGCCGGTGCGGGCAACTTCATCGACCTCGACCCCGCCGACTTCGGCGGCCGGATCGAGGTCGACACCGGGTGCGTCGTCGCCTTCGAGGAGGGTATCCAGTACGGCGTCCAGCGCGTCGGCGGCCTCAACCGTCAGGGGATCATGAACATGGTCTTCGGTGGCGAGGGCCTGTCCCTGGCCACCCTGGAGGGCAACGGCCGCGTGATCCTGCAGTCCCTCACCATCGAGAGCCTCGCCAACGCCCTCAAGAAGGCGCAGGGCGGGGACAAGCAGGGGCCGACCGGAGGACTGTTCTCGACGCACGCCGGGTGAGGCGATGGGTTCCGGGTGCCGCGGCGGTCTGAGCTGATGGCAACGGACCCCACCCGGACACGAGAAAGCAGGGCCCGGCATGGGCAGGCTCGTCGTCACCGCGTTCATCACCCTGGACGGCGTGTCACGGGCGCCCGGCGGCCCGCGGGAGGACCGCGAGGGCGGATTCGAGCAGGGCGGCCGGAGCGTTCCCTACGGGGACGGCGACTTCGGCGCGTTCCTGGCCGAGGTCCTCGACCGCTCCGGCGCGTTCCTCCTCGGACGCCGTACGTACGACATCTCCGCCGCGCACCGGCCCCGGGTGACCGACCCGGCCGATCCCGTCGCCTCGCGGCTCACGTCCCTGTCCAAGTACGTGGTGTCGCGGACCCTCGCCGTCCCTTCCCGGGCCGGCACCACCGTGCTCGGCGGGGATCTCGCCGAGGAGGTGACCGCCGTCGGGGAGCGGACCGAGGGTGAGCTCCAGGTGCACGGCAGCGGTGCCCTGGTCCGCTCCCTGCTCGCGCTCGACCCCGTCGACCCCTGCACCCGGTGGTGTTCCCGGTCGTGCCCGGCGCCGGGCGCCGCTTCCTCGCCGAGGGTGCCGCTTCCTCGCCGAGGGTGCCGTCCCCGCCGCGTTCCGCCACACCGGTGCGCGCACCACGGGCGCGGCTGTCGCCATCCTCACCTACGCGCTCGAGGGCCGTCCGCAATACGGGTCGTACGAGCCTCCGCAGAACGCACAGGCCGAGATCGTCCGCACCCGTACGGCGATCGTTCCGCCCGCGCGGCGGTCCGGGCCGCGCTGTGGCGGCCCGTGGGGGAGGGCGCTGCGGGGCACCGGTCCGCCCGCCGCCGCCGCGATGCCGAGGGCGCCACGGGCGTTGGCGCGCATCCGGTCGGAGCACGCGAGCCCGGACCTCGCTCGCCGCACCGGGCGGGCCTGGCCCCGTCAGGCAACACCGGGCGCACGCCCCGCCGTGACCGAGGTTAACTCCCTGAAAATTCATGGGACTTCTCGTGAAACTCTGTGGAGTTGTCATTGACATGCCACGGTCTACGCGCGTCATCATGACGGGCATGCGATTCCCCCCACGCGCAACACGAATCGGCGCCGCGGCCGCTCTCGCGTCCGCTCTCCTCATGGGCGCCACCGTCACCGCCACGACCGCAGACGCCGCCGCCGCGTCCGTCGGGAGCATCTGCTACGGCTCCCTGCCCTCCCAGGCACACGACACCCTGGACCTGATCGACTCCGGCGGCCCCTTCCCGTACCCGCAGGACGGGGTCGTCTTCCAGAACCGTGAAGGCGTCCTGCCCGCGCAGTCGAGCGGGTACTACCACGAATACACGGTCAAGACCCCCGGATCCTCCACCCGTGGAGCCCGCCGCATCGTCACCGGCAGGCAGTACGAGGAGGACTACTACACCTCGGACCACTACGAGACGTTCGATCTGATCGACTTCGGCTGCTGACGACCGCCGGACGATCGGCGGCCGTGCGGCCCGAGCCGGTCCGGCGCGACCCGGCACCGGAACGGTCGTGCGCCCCGCACATCCCGCCCCGCAGCGCTCGCATCGGCTGCGGGGTGGTATGCGTCGCCGCTGCGTTATGGGGTGCGCCGCCCGTCCCGTGTCCGGTCGGATCCACGCTTCGGCGCCCGCCCCGCATACCGGCTCGGGTGTGTCGTCGGCCGCCCGGCCCGTCTCCGGTCGGCCCCGTGCCGGGTCGGACCCTTCAGGCGCCCGTCCCCTCTCTCCGGTCGGCCCCGTCTCCGCAAGGGCCCGTGGCCGGGCGCCTGGCCTGTCTCGGGTCGGCGGTGTCTCCGCCCGGGCCCGTCGTCGGGCGCCCCGGGTCGGACCCCTCCGGCGCCCGCTCCATCTCCGCCCGGTCCCTCGTCCGGCGCCGGTCCCCTCTCGGGTCGGCCCCGTGCCGGGTCGGATCCCTCCGGTGCCCCGTCCTCCCCGCGGCGCACGGCATCGGCCGGAAGTACCCCGAGGACCGGCAGAGGAGGGACGAAAGTCTGCGGCACTGCGACTTTGGTCTCGGATCGGGGCGCGGGGGAGGTGTCCCCGGCCGTCCCCCCATAGATTTGTCGACCGTGAACGGAGACGAGTCGGCACGACGCCCGGGGCCTGCGGCGCCCCGCCTCGCGGCGGCGGTGGAGGGTGTCAGGGAGGGCCTCGGCCCCCTGCTGACCGACTGGGCGCGGCAACTGCGGCGGCGGGAGACGCCCGCGGCCCCCACCGTGCTGCCCGTGCCCGTGCCCCTGGAGGGGACGACCGCGAACGGGCTGCCCCGGCACCGCTGGTTCCTGCCCTCCGCCGTGATAGCGGAACTGGATCCCGAGGCCGGCGGCCGGCGGGGCCGCCCCCGCCGTACCGTACGGGACTGGGCCGTCGACCTCGGGTGCTTCTTCCTCGCGGTGCTCCTCGCCTTCGCCGCCGGGGTCTCGGTGGAGCAGAACCCCCACACCTCGCACCAGGTCGTGGCGATCGACGTGGGTCTCGGCGCCCTGGCCTGCCTGGCCCTCTGGCTGCGCCGCCGATGGCCGCTCGGGCTCGCTGTGGGGATGCTTCCACTGGGTCTGCTCTCCGACAGCGCGGGCGGCGCGAGCATGATCGCCCTGTTCACCGTCGCCGTGCACCGGCCCTTCAAGTACTCCGCCTGGATCGGTGCCGCCCAGCTCGCGATCATCCCGTTGTTCTACTGGATACGCCCGGACCATGACATTCCCTACCTGGTCACGGTCGCCGTCGCCACACTGATCACGACCGGGGTCGTCGGCTGGGGCCTGTTCGTGCGGTCCAAGCGGCAGCTCATGCTGAGCCTGCGGGACCGTGCCCGGCGGGCCGAGACGGAGGCGGCTCTGCGGGCCGAGCAGGCCCAGCGGCTGGCCCGGGAGGCGATCGCGCGCGAGATGCACGACGTCCTGGCGCACCGGCTGACGTTGCTGAGCGTGCACGCGGGCGCGCTGGAGTTCCGCCCGGACGCGCCCCAGGAGGAGATCGCCCGGGCGGCCGGCGTGATCCGGGAGAGCGCGCACGACGCGCTGCAGGACCTGCGGGAGATCATCGGCGTGCTGCGGGCCGGCGACTCCGACGACGCCGGACGCCCGCAGCCGACGCTTGCCGCGCTCGACGCCCTGGTCGCCGAGTCCCGCGAGGCCGGCATGAAGGTCGTCCTCGACCATCGGGTCTCCGACGCGCCCGCCGTGCCCGCCTCGGTGGGCCGCACCGCCTACCGCATCGCCCAGGAGGGCCTGACCAACGCGCGCAAACACGCCCCCGGCGCCGAGGTCACGGTGACGGTCGCGGGCACCCCCGGAGACGGCCTCACCGTGACGGTGCGCAACCCGGAGCCGGCCGGCCCGGTCCCGCACGTCCCCGGCTCCGGCCAGGGCCTGATCGGCCTGGCCGAACGCGCCACGCTGGCCGGCGGACGGCTGGAGCACGGCACCGGGACCGACGGCGGCTTCCGGGTCCACGCGTGGCTGCCCTGGCCGGTGTGAGCACGGCGGCCGGGCCGCTCGGCGCGGCTCAGGGCAGCCGGAGCGTGTGCCACACCTCGTCGACGCCGGCCGCATAGCGGTCCACCTCGACGAAGCCGCGCCGGTGGGCGAACCGCAGTCCGTCCGCGTTGGTGCCGAGCACGATCGTCTCGATCACCTCGGCGCCCAGCCGTCGTGCCAGCTCGGCGCCGCGGTCGTAGAGCCGGCCGCCGAACCCCTGCCCGCGGTGGCCGGGCAGGACCCGGACGATGACCGTGGCCGTGCCGTCCTGCGGTGGTCGCACGGTCGAGCAGCCCACGAGGACCTCGCCCAGATACGCGACCTCCAGGTGATGGCGCGCCACGCGCCCGCGGACGTCGTCCAGGGAGAGCGGGTCGGCGGGGATGATCTCGTTGTGGACGTACCGCCAGTCCTCGAGTTTGTTGTCGTCGTCCGGTTGTTCGAAGCGAAGGGTCGGCATCGCAGCAGAAAACCGGCTGCACTCGGCCCGAGTCAACCGAAATCCACGGCGTCACACGGCGGTTCGGGCCGGCCCCCGACCCCCGCGCGGTGCCCGTCGCCGCCCGCCGGGCCGCCGGGGCGCCCATCCCCGTCATGAACGAGGCGGCCGGTGCATACGGTAGGGAGCATGACCGCGATCCGACTGCTCCTCGTCGACGACGACCCCCTCGTGCGGGCCGGCCTGTCCTTCATGATGGGCGGTGCCGACGACATCGAGATCGTCGGCGAGGCCGCCGACGGCGGTGAGGTCGGGCAACTCGTCGAGCGCACCCGGCCCGACGTCGTCCTCATGGACATCCGGATGCCGACCGTCGACGGACTCGCCGCGACCGAGCTGCTGCGCAGCCGCCCGGACGCGCCTCAGGTCGTGGTCCTCACCACCTTCCATGCCGACGAGCAGGTGCTGCGTGCGCTGCGTGCCGGCGCGGCCGGGTTCGTCCTCAAGGACACCCCGCCCGCCGAGATACTGGAGGCGGTGCGGCGGGTCGCGGCAGGCGACCCGGTCCTGTCGCCCGCGGTCACCCGTCAGCTGATGGCGCACGCCGCGGGGACCGGGACCGGCACCCGGCGTCATACGGCCCGCGAGCGGATCGCGGCGCTCGGGGAGCGCGAACGGGAGGTCGCGGTCGCGGTCGGCCGCGGCGCGTCGAACGCCGAGATCGCCGCCCAGCTGTTCATGAGCGTCGCAACGGTCAAGACACACGTCTCCCGCGTCCTCGCCAAACTGGGGCTCAACAACCGCGTGCAGATCGCCCTGCTGGCGTACGACGCGGGACTGCTGGACGAACCCGGGCACTGATCGCGCGCACCGTCCGTTCTCCCGGGGAGCGCGTTGACGGACCGGTTGCCGACGAACGGGCGGGGAGAGCGGGCATGACCGTGATCGATCTGGGGGCCTACGGGCCCGGCTTCACGCGGGATCCGTATCCGGTCTACGCCGAGCTGCGGGCGCGCGGGCCGGTGCACCGGGTGCGGACGCCGCCGCCCGAGGCGTACGAGGGCTGGCTGATCGTGGGACACGACGAGGCACGGGCGGCGCTGACCGATCCGAGACTGTCCAAGGACAGCACCAAGAGAGGGCTGGTCAGCCGCGAGGACGGGCTGATGGGCCGGCATGTGCTGATCGTCGACCCGCCGGAGCACACCCGGCTGCGGTCCCTCGTCGCCCGGTCCTTCACCGTGCGCCGCGTGGAGGCACTGCGCCCGCGCGTCCAGCAGATCACCGACGAACTGCTCGCGCAGATGCTGCCGAAGGGCCGGGCCGACCTGGTCGAGGCCCTCGCCTACCCGCTCCCCATCACCGTCATCTGCGAACTGCTCGGCGTCCCGGACATCGACCGGGTGACCTTCCGCGCCCTGTCGAACGAGATCGTGACCCCGACCAGTTGGGAGGCCGAACTCGCCGCCGTGCGGCGGCTGGCCTCGTACCTGGACGAGCTGATCGAGGACAAGCGGTGCGCGGCTCCCGCCGACGACCTGCTCAGCGACCTTCTGCGCACCCGGGCCGAGGACGGCGACCGGCTCTCCGGCAGCGAACTGCGCGCGATGGCCTTCATCCTGCTGATCGCGGGCCACGAGACCACGGTCAACCTGATCACGAACGGTGTGCACACCCTGCTCACGCACCCGGACCAACTGGCCGCCCTGCGCGTCGACATGACCCTTCTCGACGGTGCCGTCGAGGAGTTGCTGCGCTTCGAGGGACCGGTGGAGACGGCGACGTACCGCTACGCCGCGGAGCCGATGGACATCGCCGGCACGGCCATCGGCGAGGGCGACACGGTCATCATCGGACTCGACGCCGCGGGCCGTGACGCGGTGCGCTTCCCCGATCCCGACCGCTTCGACATCCACCGGGCCCCGCAGGGCCACCTCGCCTTCGGGCACGGCATCCACTACTGCCTGGGGGCGCCCCTGGCCCGTCTCGAGGCGCGTGTCGCGCTGGGCACCCTGCTCGAGCGCTGTCCGGATCTGGCCCTGGACGGTCCGCCCGGTCCGTGGCTGCCGGGGATGCTCATGCGGGGGGTGCGGAGCCTGCCGGTGCGCTGGTAGCGGACGGGCGGGACGCGCGGAGGCCGGGCCGGGCCGTACCGGCGGGAGGGCGCGGCGGTCCGGCGGTCATGTCCGGCCCGTCACTCGTGGGCGCCCGCGATCTCGGCGAGGCTCACCGGGCGGCGCTCGTGACGGGAGAGCTCGCAGGCCTCCGCGATGCGCAGGGCCTGGAGCGCCTCGCGGCCGTCGCACGGGTTGGCCCGCTCACCGCGCACCACCTGCACGAACGCGGCCAGCTCGGCCTCGTACGCGGGCGCGAAGCGCTCCAGGAAGCCGGTCCACGGTTTGACCGCGGGCGGTGGTCCCTCCGGCTCGGTCGACGTGATCGGGGTCCGGTCGTCCAGTCCGACCGCGACCGTGTCCAACTCGCCCGCCAACTCCATGCGGACGTCGTAGCCGGCGCCGTTGGTGCGGGTCGCCGTCGCCGTGGCCAGGGTGCCGTCCTCCAGGGTGAGCACGGCCGCGGCCGTGTCGACGTCGTCCGCCTCGCGGTACATCGGCCCGCCCGCGTCGGTCCCCGTCGCGTAGACCTCGACGACCTCGCGGCCCGTCACCCAGCGCGTCATGTCGAAGTCGTGGACGAGGCAGTCGCGGTAGATGCCGCCGGAGACCGGGAGGTATAAGGCGGACGGCGGCGCCTGGTCGGCCGTCATCGCCCGGACCGTGTGCAGCCGTCCGAGGCTGCCGGAGCGAACGACCTCGCGCGCGGTCGCGTAGCCCTCGTCGAAGCGGCGCTGGAAGCCCATCTGCAGGACCGTTCCGGCGGCGTCGACCTCGGCCAGGGCCTCCAGCGTCCCCGGCAGGTCGACGGCGATGGGCTTCTCGCAGAACACGGGGAGGCCGGACCGCGCCGCCCGACCGATCAGTTCGCCGTGCGCCGCGGTCGCCGCCGTGATGACGACGGCGTCCACACCCCAGACGAAGATCTCGTTCACCCCGGGCGCCGCGGTCTCCCCGAGGCGGTCCGCGAGCGCATGGGCCCGGTCCCGGTCCACGTCGGTGACGATGAGCGAACCGACGTCGCGGTGGCGGCTGAGCGTGGTCGCGTGGAAGGTGCCGATGCGGCCCGCTCCGATGAGTCCGATGCGCATGGGAACAACGTGGAGGCGGGTCCCCCACCGTGTCAATGCTTTGTCCGGACAATCTGACTACACAACTTCCCGTCAACTGGCACCGGAGCTACGCTCGGGCCGTGCCGAAACCAGATGTGGATCCGACCGCCTCGCTCCAGCTCAGCGTCGACCGGAACAGTCCGGTGCCGCTGTACTTCCAGCTCTCCCAGCAACTGGAGGCCGCGATCGAGCACGGGAAGCTCACTCCGGGCAGCCTGCTGGGCAACGAGATCGAACTCGCCGCACGGCTGGGCCTCTCCCGGCCCACCGTCCGCCAGGCCATCCAGTCGCTCGTCGACAAGGGCCTGCTCGTGCGCCGCCGCGGTGTCGGCACGCAGGTCGTGCACAGCCAGGTCAAGCGCCCGCTGGAGCTGAGCAGCCTGTACGACGACCTGGAGGCGGCGGGGCAGCGCCCCGCGACCCGGGTCCTCGTCAACACCCTGGCGTCCGCCTCCGCCGAGGTCGCCGCCGCGCTCGGGGTGCCCGAGGGCATGGAGGTCCACCGGATCGAGCGGCTGCGGCTCGCGCACGGCGAGCCGATGGCCCACCTGTGCAACTTCCTGCCGAAGGACCTGCTCGGTCTCGAGACCGGGCAACTGGAGTCCACCGGCCTGTACCGGCTCATGCGCTCCGCGGGCATCACACTGCACAGCGCCAGGCAGTCCATCGGCGCCCGCGTCGCCACCGAGGCCGAGGGCGAGCGGCTCGGCGAGCCGGAGGGCGCCCCGCTGCTCACCATGCAGCGCACCACGTTCGACGACACCGGGCGTGCGGTCGAGTTCGGCACCCATGTCTACCGGGCCTCGCGCTACTCGTTCGAGTTCCAGCTCCTCGTGCGCTCCTGACCCGACGGTGGCGTACGTCACCGTGTCGTCATTACCTCATCAGGGCCCTGACCTGCGACGTCGATACGCCGTCCGTGATACTTGGTAGTTCCAAGCGACACTACGCAAGAAGGGCACGGCCTCGTGGCACGGACTCGGACCTGGGCAACCATCGCGCTGACAGGGGCGCTCGGCCTATCCCTCGCGGGATGCAGCAGCCATGGAGGGCAGCGCGCCGAGGACGCCCGCAGGGCCGCCACCGCGCAGGGCCGGGCCGCAGTGGACACTCCTCGCTGGACCTTCGCGATGATCACTCATTCGGGTGATGGTGACACCTTCTGGGACATCGTGCAGAGCGGCGCCCGGCAGGCCGCCGTCAAGGACAACATCGACTTTCTGTACTCGCACGACGCCAACGCCCAGCAGCAGGCCCAGCTCGTGGATGCCGCGATCGACCAGAAGGCCGACGGCATCATCGTCACGCTGGCGAAGCCCGACGCGATGAAGGCCGCCGTCGCCCGCGCCGAGAAGGCCGGCATCCCGGTCGTCACGGTGAACTCCGGCTCCGCGGAGTCCAAGGCCTTCGGAGCGCTCGTCCACATAGGCCAGGACGAGACGATCGCGGGCGAGGCCGTCGGCGACGAGCTCAACAAGCGGGGCAGGACCAAGGCCCTGTGCGTGCTGCACGAGCAGGGCAACGTCGGCCACGAGCAGCGCTGCGCGGGTGTGCGCAAGACCTTCCACGGCACCGTGGAGAACCTCTACGTCAACGGCACCAACATGCCGGACGTGCAGTCCGCCGTCGAGGCGAGGCTCCAGTCGGACAAGTCCGTGGACGCGGTCGTCACGCTCGGCGCTCCCTACGCCGACACGGCGGCCAAGGCCAAGGCCGATGCCGGAAGCCGGGCGGAGATCGACACCTTCGACCTGAACGCCAAGGTGGCGGGCGAGCTGAAGGACGGCACCCTCGGCTTCGCCGTCGACCAGCAGCCCTACCTCCAGGGCTACGAGGCGGTCGACCAGCTCTGGCTCTACAAGTACAACGCCAACGCTCTCGGCGGCGGCAAGCCCGTGCTGACCGGGCCGCAGATCATCACCGGGGACCAGGCCTCGGCCCTCGAGCAGTACACGAAGCGGGGCACGCGATGACCGTCACGGCACCGGCGTCCGCGCCGGACACGCACCAGGAGCCGGCGTCCGACGAGCGGCTCCTCGGGACCTCACCGCTGAAGAGGCTCCTCGGCCGGCCAGAACTGGGCTCGGTGGTGGGGGCGCTCGCCGTCTTCGTGTTCTTCTCACTCGCCGCAGAAACCTTTCTGCGGGCCTCGAGCCTCAGCACCGTCCTGTACGCGGCCTCGACGATCGGCATCATGGCCGTCCCGGTGGCGCTGCTGATGATCGGCGGGGAGTTCGACCTCTCCGCCGGAGTCCTCGTGACGACGTCCGCGCTGGCCTCGTCGATCTTCAGCTACCGGATGACCGCGAACGTCTGGGTCGGCGTCGGCGTGTCCCTGCTGTTCACGCTGGCGATCGGCGCCTTCAACGGGCTTGTGCTGACCCGCACGAAACTGCCGAGCTTCATCGTCACGCTGGGCACGTTCCTGATGCTGGCCGGCCTGAACCTCGGGTGCACCAAGCTGTTCAGCGAGACGGTCTCCACCAAGTCCGTCTCGGACATGGACGGCTTCTCCTCGGCGAGGGCGGTGTTCGCGTCCACGGTCACGATCGGCGGTGTCGCCTTCAAGATCACCATCCTGTGGTGGATCGCCCTGGTCGCCCTGGCCTCCTGGGTGCTGCTGCGCACCCGCGCGGGCAACTGGATCTTCGCGGTCGGCGGCAACAAGGACGCGGCCCGCGCGGTCGGCGTCCCGGTCGGCAGGACCAAGACCGGCCTGTACATGGGCGTCGCCCTCGGGGCCTGGATCTCCGGCCAGCACCTGCTCTTCTCGTACGACGTCGTGCAGTCGGGTGAGGGTGTCGGCAACGAGCTGATCTACATCATCGCGGCCGTCATCGGCGGCTGCCTGATCACCGGCGGCTACGGATCCGCCGTCGGCTCGGCGGTCGGCGCCCTGATCTTCGGCATGACCAGCAAGGGCATCGTCTTCGCCCAGTGGAACCCCGACTGGTTCAAGTTCTTCCTCGGAGCGATGCTGCTTCTCGCGACCCTGCTCAACGCCTGGGTCCGCAAGCGCGCGGAGGCCACGACATGACGGACGTCACGGAGCGCACCGCGCTCGTCCACCTCGAGGACGTCGGCAAGCACTACGGCAACGTCCGGGCCCTCGACGGGGTGTCCCTGGAGGTCCACGCAGGCGAGATCACCTGCGTCCTCGGCGACAACGGCGCGGGCAAGTCGACCCTCATCAAGATCGTCGCAGGGCTCCACCGGCACGACGCCGGAACCTTCCGCATCGAGGGGGAGGAGAGCGGCCTGTCCTCCCCGCGCGAGGCCCTGGACCGGGGCATCGCCACCGTCTACCAGGACCTGGCGGTGGTCCCGCTCATGCCGGTGTGGCGCAACTTCTTCCTCGGCTCCGAGCCGCGCAGGGGCGTCGGCCCCTTCAAGCGCCTGGACGTCGACCTCATGCGGCGCACGACGCGTGAGCAGCTGCTGCGCATGGGTATCGACCTGCGCGACGTCGACCAGCCCATCGGCACCCTGTCGGGTGGCGAACGCCAGTGCGTGGCCATCGCACGGGCGGTGTATTTCGGAGCCAAGGTGCTGGTCCTCGACGAGCCCACGGCGGCCCTCGGAGTGAAGCAGTCCGGCATGGTCCTGAAATACGTGGCCGCCGCACGGGACGAGGGCCTGGGCGTTGTGTTCATCACCCACAACCCCCACCACGCGTATCTCGTGGGCGACCGTTTCGTGCTGCTCAAGCGCGGCACCATGGTGGGCAGCCACACCCGCGAGGAGATCACCCTGGAGGAGCTCGCGCGCCAGATGGCGGGCGGCAACGAACTGGATGATCTGCGCCACGAACTCGAGCGCGCACCGCACGGTGGCGCCCGTCGGGACGCGGGGCAGTGACGCCGTGCCGTGCCGCCGCATCCACGGGTCCGGCCGCGACGGACGCGCGGGTGCGGCGCGGGGCCGCGTCGCCACCGCCCGGTGCCGGGTGCGGGGGCTCCGCGATGCAAGCCCGTGGGGGCGTAAGGCAGAATCGGGCGCGATGAGCACCTACCGCGACTTCACCCACCGCGGCTCCGCCCGGGCCACCGTCCTGCGGACCGTCGGCACGCGTGAGCGCCGTTCCCACCTGACCGCTCCCCGCGTCCCCACGGTCGGCATCGACATCGGCGGCACGAAGGTGATGGCGGGCGTCGTCGACGCCGACGGCAACATCCTGGAGAAGCTCCGCACCGAGACGCCGGACAAGTCCAAGAGCCCGAAGGTCGTCGAGGACACCATCGTCGAGCTGGTCCTGGACCTCTCCGACCGGCACGACGTGCACGCCGTCGGCATCGGAGCGGCCGGCTGGGTGGACGCGGAGCGCAATCGCGTGCTGTTCGCGCCGCACCTGTCCTGGCGCAACGAACCGCTGCGCGACCGCCTCGCCGGGCGGCTCGCCGTCCCCGTCCTGGTCGACAACGACGCCAACTCCGCCGCCTGGGCCGAGTGGCGCTTCGGCGCCGGCCGTGGCGAGGACCATCTCGTCATGATCACCCTCGGCACCGGCATCGGCGGTGCCATCCTGGAGGACGGCCAGGTCAAGCGCGGCAAGTTCGGAGTGGCCGGCGAGTTCGGCCATATGCAGGTCGTGCCGGGCGGCCACCGCTGCCCGTGCGGGAACCGGGGCTGCTGGGAGCAGTACAGCTCCGGCAACGCCCTGGTCCGCGAAGCCAGGGAGCTCGCCGCAGCCGACTCCCCGGTCGCGTACGGGATCATCGAGCACGTCAAGGGCAACATCTCCGACATCAGCGGCCCGATGATCACCGACCTGGCCCGTGAGGGCGACGCGATGTGCATCGAGCTGCTCCAGGACATCGGCCAGTGGCTCGGCGTCGGGATCGCCAACCTCGCGGCGGCCCTGGACCCCTCCTGCTTCGTGATCGGCGGCGGGGTCAGCGCGGCCGACGACCTGCTGATCGGCCCCGCCCGGGACGCCTTCAGACGTCACCTGACGGGCCGCGGCTACCGCCCCGAGGCCCGCATCACGCGCGCCCAGCTCGGTCCCGAGGCCGGCATGGTCGGAGCAGCGGACCTGGCCCGGCTCGTCGCCCGCCGGTTCCGGCGCGCCAACCGACGCCGGGTGGAGCGGTACGAGCGCTACGAGCGGTTCGCGGAGGCCCGCCGCAGCGCCAAGGGGACGCTGTGACGGCCGCCGTGTCGATACCGCGCCAGTCCTCGCCGCCGGACGAGCCCTCGCGGCCTCCGGAGGGCGGGTGGCACAAGTTCCGCCGCCGGGCGCTGACGCTGCTGATCATCGTGCTGCTCATCGGCGTGCCGGCCGGCTACCTGGTGATCTCCGCGAACCAGAGCCGCAACAGCGGCAAGGACAAGGAGGCGAAGTACTCGGCGACCGGACTCACCGCCGGGTGGCCCTCACGCGTGCAGCGCCGCCTGTACCAGGTGACGATCCCGAAGGGCGCAACGAACGTCGCGTACTACGAGACGAACAACTGGAAGACCAGCCGGCTGTACGTGCAGTTCGACACGGACGACGCCGGTCTGACCCGGTTCCTCGGCCACCTCAAGACGTCCCAGGCCGCCCTGAAGAAGGACGACGTCGCCATCAACGAGCGCGACCAGAACATCGTCGGCTGGTCCTTCACGGCACCGGGCTCCTGGTACGGCCTCGTCCACAGGCAGAAGAACCCGGCTCCCACCCTGGACATCGTGGTGAACAAGGAGCACCCCCTGCAGCCCACGGTCTACGTGGTGTCGCGCACGATCCCCTGACGGTCCCGCCCCCGGCGGTCCGGTGGCCGCCGGAGCCGATTGTCGGACCCCGCCCGTAGAGTCGAAGACGACTCGACGTGGATGGCGGGAGGTGACCGGACGTATGGCCGAGCAGACGGCGCAGGGCGCAGTGCCCGTGCGGCTGGCCGCCGTCTTCGTGCCCGCGCCGCTGCCCCGCCGGGGCCGGGTCGTCTTCTGGGACCCGGAGGGCGACTCCCCGCCCGCGGACGCCACGGAGGAGCTGACGGTCGTCCGCCGGCACGGGTCCGGGGCGCGCAGGGCCACGGTGCCCGCCGTGTCCGTGCCGATCGCCGAGGCACTGCCCCTGCTCACCCGGGCCCGCCGCGATCCCGCCGCCCACCCGGCCACCGCGTGCTGGGGCGCGGCCGCGCTGCACGCCCTACGGCTCGTCGCGCGCGGCAGGCTGCTGCCGGGGCTGTCCCCCGAGGGGTACGACGCCTGGCGGGCCGGACCACTGGAGCCGGACGACATCACCCACCTCAGAGCCGTCGCCGCCGCCCTGCCGTACGAAGGACACGCCGTCCCGCTCCCGGGCAGGGGCCCGCTCCTGCTGCCCGAGCCGGAGGCCCTCGTCAGATCCTTCCTGGACGCGGTCGCGGACACCCTGCCGCGCACCTTGGCCGCCGCCCACACCGTGGGCGGCCCGTTCGCGGCGCGCGAGCCGCAGCGTCTGCCGCTGGCGCAGGACTGGGCCGCGGAGGTCGCGGCCGGCATGGACGCCGGAGTGCGGATCTCGCTGCGCCTCGACCTGGCCGCGCACGACCTCTTCGACGACGGCGAGGGAGCCCGCCGTGCCGGGGCGGCGGTGGTGCAGGTGCACAGCCTCGCCGACCCGACCCTCGTCGTCGACGCGGCGGCGCTGTGGGCCGGTGAGGCCGACGCCGCCTTCGGCCCCCGCGCGCGGGTGGACGCCGCCCTCGCCGTCCGCCGGGCGGCCCGCGTCTGGCCACCGCTGGACCGGCTTTCCGACCAGGAGGCGCCGGACGTGCTGGCCCTCTCCGAGGACGAGCTGACCGATCTTCTGGGTGTCGCCGCCACCCGGCTGGGCGCGGCGGGAGTCGCCGTGCACTGGCCCCGCGACCTGGCACAGGACCTGACCGCGGCGGCGGTCGTACGACCCGCGCCGGGCTCGGCCACCGACGGCACGGGCTTCTTCGAGGGCGAGGACCTCCTCCAGTTCCGCTGGCAGCTGGCGCTCGGCGGCGATGGCCTCACCGAGGCCGAGATGGACACACTGGCGGAGGCCCACCGCCCGGTCGTCCGGTTGCGCGACCGGTGGGTGCTCGTGGACCCGGCGCTCGTCCGCAAGGCCCGCAAGCGCGAGCTCGGCCTGCTCGATCCGGTCGACGCGCTGTCCGTGGCGCTCACCGGCAGCGCCGAGGTCGACGGCGAGACGGTGGAGGCGGTGCCGGCCGGGGCACTGGCCGAGCTGCGGGACCGGCTGACGGCGGGCATCGTCCCCGTGGAGCCGCCCCCGGGGCTCACCGCCCGCCTGCGGGACTACCAACTGCGGGGACTTTCCTGGCTGGACCTGATGACCTCGCTCGGCCTCGGCGGCTGTCTCGCCGACGACATGGGCCTGGGCAAGACCGTCACCGTCATCGCGCTCCATCTGCGCCGGGCGCGCCGTGAACCGACCCTGGTGGTCTGCCCGGCCTCGCTGCTCGGCAACTGGCAGCGGGAGATCGGCCGGTTCGCACCCGGCGTCCCGGTCCGCCGCTTCCACGGCGCCGAGCGGAGTCTGGACGGTCTGGACGGCGGCTTCGTGCTCACCACGTACGGGACGATGCGGACGGCCGCGCCACGACTGGCCGGACAGAGCTGGGGACTGGTCGTCGCGGACGAGGCGCAGCACGTCAAGAACC
This sequence comes from Streptomyces sp. HUAS TT11, assembly GCF_051553595.1. Lineage (NCBI taxonomy): Bacteria > Bacillati > Actinomycetota > Actinomycetes > Kitasatosporales > Streptomycetaceae > Streptomyces > Streptomyces sp. HUAS TT11. The sequence continues at coordinate 2,309,008 of NZ_CP196184.1, read as the reverse complement.
CCTACTCGGCGACGGCGAAGGCGCTGCGCACCATCCCCTCGCCCGCCCGCGTGGCCCTCACCGGCACCCCCGTGGAGAACAACCTCTCGGAGCTGTGGGCGCTCCTGGACTGGACGACACCGGGACTGCTCGGCCCGCTGAAGTCCTTCCGCGCCCGGCACGCACGCGCGGTGGAGAACGGCGAGGACGCGCAGGCGGTGGAGCGTCTGGCGCGGCTGGTCCGTCCGTTCCTGCTGCGCCGCAAGAAGTCGGACCCGGGCATCGTCCCCGAACTGCCGCCCAAGACGGAGACGGACCATCCGGTGCCGCTCACCCGCGAGCAGGCCGCGCTGTACGAGGCCGTGGTGCGGGAGTCGATGCTCGCGATCGAGACGGCGGAGGGCATCGCCCGGCGCGGCCTCGTCCTCAAACTCCTCGGTTCGCTCAAGCAGATCTGCGACCATCCCGCCCTGTATCTGAAGGAGGACCCGCGGGCGGCCGTGGGCCTCGCCACGCGATCCGGCAAACTCGCCCTGCTGGACGAGCTGTTGGACACGCTCCTGGCGGAGGACGGCTCGGCGCTCGTCTTCACGCAGTACGTCGGCATGGCCCGCCTGATCACCGCGCATCTGACCGCCCGCGCGGTGCCCGTCGATCTGCTGCACGGGGGTACGCCGGTACCCGAACGGGAGCGGATGGTCGACCGGTTCCAGAGCGGTGCGACACCCGTCCTCGTCCTGTCCCTCAAGGCGGCGGGCACGGGCCTGAACCTCACCCGCGCGGGCCATGTCGTCCATGTGGACCGCTGGTGGAATCCGGCCGTGGAGGAGCAGGCCACGGACCGGGCGTACCGCATCGGCCAGACCCAGCCGGTCCAGGTCCACCGGCTGATCACCGAAGGCACCGTCGAGGACCGCATCGCCGAGATGCTGGAGGCCAAGCGTGCGCTGGCCGACGCGATCCTGGGCTCCGGCGAGTCGGCCCTGACCGAGCTGACCGACCGGGAGCTGTCCGATCTGGTCTCGCTGAGGGGTTCGGCGTGAGCGGGGCGGGTGAGGAACGGCTTGCGGCGGGCGACGAGCCGAGTGAGGGCACCGGGGCGGTCCGGGGCGGCAGTCCGCGTCCCGCCGACGCGGTGCGCCGTGCGCTGTGGGCCGCGCGGGAGCGGAGCGGGGGCGCGGAGCCCTCGGTGCCGCAGGCGCAGCCACCCGCCGCGAACCCGGAGCCCTCGGTGCCGCAGGAAGGCACGCGACCGGAGGCCCGACCCGGCGATGCGGCGCGCGCGGCGCTGCGCCGGGCGACCGCGGAACGCCGCACCGGCCGGGAAACAGAAGAGGACGCCGTGTCACCGCCGGTGCCGGTCGAAGGCAGCCCGGCCGTCGCGGCGGGCGAGGCCGCCACGCCCCGGGAACCCGAACCGGCCGAGCGTCCCGGCGACGTGGCGCGGGAGGCGTTGCGCGCCGCGCGGACCGAGGCGGAGCGGCAGCCTGCCGTGCCGCGTACCCGGGGGGTCCGGCCCCCCGACCGGTCCGCCACGGCCGGCACCCGCGAGCGGCGGGGGAAGCGGACCCGTACGCCTGCCGAAGGCAGCCGCGACATGGACGCACGGGCCCAGGACGTGCGGGAACTCCTCGCCGGCGCCTTCGTGTTGCCGCCGGCCGCCACCGCGCCGCGGGGAGCCACGACCGCCACGGCCGCCGCGGCCGACGCCGGCGGTGAGCCCGGGGAGTCGCCCGCGCACTCGCGGCAGGAGGCCCCGGAGACCTCCTCGCGACACCGGTGGGAACGGCCGGATCCACCCCGGGAACGCGGCGGCCCGCCTCCCGCGGCTGCCCGCTACCCGCGTTCCATGGCGGCCCCCGATCGCGACGGGGAGCTGCGGCGCACGTTCGCGGCGCTTCCCGCGCGACCGGCGCGAGCAGCCGACCGGTTCGCCGAGACCTGGTGGGGCAACGCCTGGGTCACCGCGCTGGAGGAAGGGGCCCTCGACGCGGCCAGGCTGGCGCGGGGCAGGACGTACGCCGGCCGGGGGAACGTGGACGCCATCACCGTCACCCCCGGTCTCGTGCTGGCCTACGTCCAGGGCAGTCGTCCACGCCCGTACCGCGTACAGGTACGGCTGCGGACGTTCTCCGACGACGAGTGGGACCGCTTCCTGGACGTGGCCGCCGAGCGTCCCGGGCACATCGCCGCACTGCTGGACAAACAGGTGCCGCAGTCCCTCGCGGACTGCGGGGTCCGGCTGCTGCCCGTGCCCGGCGACCTCGAACCGCACTGCAGCTGCCCCGACTCCGGCCGTCCCTGCAAGCACGCGGCCGCCGTCTGCTACCAGACCGCGCGGCTGCTCGACCGGGACCCCTTCGTGCTGCTTCTGCTGCGCGGCCGGGGCGAACGGCGGCTGCTCGACGCGCTGTCCCGGCGCAGCGCGGCGCGCGCGGCCCGGGCCGCCCACGACCGGGAACCCGCCTCCCTGCCCGGCGTACGCGCCCGGGACGCCCTTGCCAGGAACGCACGGCCGCCGCTCCCGTTGCCGCTGCCGCCGGCCGCCCACCCGGAGCAGCCGCCGGTCTACCCCGGGGCACCGGGCGGCCCGGACCCGTTCGCGCTGGACCAGCTGGCCACGGACGCGGCCGCCCGCGCACACGCCCTGCTGACCACGGGACACGACCCGGTCGCGGAGCTGACACTGTGGCAGGACGCCGTACGGCTCGCCTCCGCCCGACCGGGTTCGGGGCTCACCGCGGGCACCCGGGCGCTGTACGCCTCCCTGGCCGCCGCCACCGGACGTACCCCGGCCGATCTGGCGCGGGCGGTCGCCGCATGGCGGCAGGGCGGACAGGCGGCACTCGACGTACTGGAGGAGCCCTGGGACCCGCCGGCGGGCCGCTTCGACCGTGCCCGCCCCCTGCTGCTGGCCGCGGACCTCCCGGCGTTCCGCCCGTGGCGCAACCGCCTCACGCACCCGGACGGCCATGTTCAGCTCCGGCTCGGCCAGGACGGGCTCTGGTACGTCTACGAGTCGGAACCGGGCCGCGAGGACTGGTGGCCTCGCGGCACCCCGGATCCGGACCCGGTCGGTGCCCTGACCGGGCTGGGCGCGGGGTAGGCCGCGAAGGACGACGCCCGTCGGTCCCGCCGCGCGTCCGAAACCCGTCGGCCCCCGGAAACGGCCTGAGTAGGATCGCGGAATGCTCACAACTCCGCTCGGTGCGCTCGAAGTCGCCCTGGTCCAGAGCGGCGCCCGAGCCGTGGACACGCTGCACGGCACCGCCGGGTTCGCCCGGCGCATCGAGGACCTCGGGTACCGGCGGCTCTGGTACGCCGAGCACCACCACTCCCCGGCGATCGGGGCGTTCCCGCCGGTCGTTCTGACCGCCCACGCCGCCGCGTCGACATCGTCCATCCGCCTCGGGTCCGGTGGCGTCCTCGCCCCGAACCACGCGCCGATCATGCTGGCGGAGCAGTTCGGCACGCTGGCGGCACTGCACCCGGACCGGATCGACCTGGGCATCGGCCGCGGCCCGGGCACGTTCGACGAGCAGACGGCACGCGCCCTGCGGCGTGGAGCGGGCCCGGCGTCGGACGACGAGTACCGAACCGACGTGTCAGCGATCCTGCGTCTTCTGGTGGAGGAGATGGATCTCGGCCCGCTTCCGGAGCCGTGGCTGCTGGCCTCGAGCACGGCGGGGGCCGGCCTCGCGGCGGAACTCGGACTGCCGATCGCCGTCGCCCATCACATCCGCCCCGAGAACACCCTCACCGCACTCCGTCACTACCGTGAGCACTTCTCCCCGTCCCGCTGGTGCGAACGTCCCCGTGTGCTGGTCTGCGTGGAGACGATATGCGCCGAGACGCAGGAGGAGGCGGCCCGGCTGGCGGGCCCGATGGCCGTCATCAAGGCCGGACTCCTCGCCGGACGGGGCGACATGCCCGTCCCCACACCCGAAGAGGCGGCCGACCACGTGTTCACCGCGGAGGAGACGCGGGCGCTTGCGGCCTTCAACGCCGGCCAGGCGCACGGCTCCCCGGAGACCGTCGTACGGCAGCTGGCGGCCCTCGCGGACGCGACCGCCGCGGACGAACTCATGCTGACGACCCCCGTGTACTCGGCGGCCGACCGCCTGAGGTCGTACGAACTCGTCGAGCAGCACGTCGGGTTGCGCGCGGCCCCGTGACGAGGGCACCGGGGCGGCACGAGCACAGCGCTGCCCACCGTGCCGCCGACCGCGCGCATGCCCTACGGCACCGAAGACCCCGCGGGGACATGCATCTTGCTCGTCACTTCGCGCGCGGAAGCCGGGCGCGGAAGACCGCTCCCCCGCCCGGGTCGCCCCCGACGGTGAGGGAGCCGCCGTGCCGCAGCACCACGTCCCGCGCGATGGCCAGGCCGAGACCGGCACCGCCCGCGTCGCGGCTTCGGGCCTCGTCCAGGCGGACGAACCGCTCGAAGATCCGCTCCCGGTCCTCGGGGGCGACCCCCGGACCGTCGTCGCCGACGGTGAGGACGACGTCGTCGCCCTCGACGGCCACGCTCGCCTCCACCGCGCCCGCCGCGTGTCGTTGGGCGTTGTCCAGGAGGTTGGCAAGGACCCGGGTCAGCTGCGTCCTGCTGCCGGTCACCACGAGCGACTCGCCCCCCAGCGCCACGGCGGGGGCGAACCGGTCCGTCGCGGCCCGTGCGGCCACTTCCTCCAGGACCAGGTCCGCGAGATCGACCCGCGCGTCCGCCGGACTCTCCCCGGCGTCCAGCCGGGCGAGGAGCAGCAGGTCGATCGCGAGATGCTGGAGGCGTACGACGTCCTGGACGAGCCCGTGGGTGTCCAGCAGCTCCGGATGCGCCTCGGCGACCTCCAGCTGGGTGCGCAAGTTGGCGATGGGACTGCGCAGTTCGTGGGAGGCGTCGGCGATGAAACGGTGCTGCCGCTCGATCGAACCCTCCAGGGCGGCCAGTGTCTGGTTGGTGGTGCGGGCCAGCCGGGCGATCTCGTCCCCCGACCGGGGCTCCGGGACCCTGCGGGACAGGTCGCCGCTTCCGGTGATCTCCGCCATCTCGGCACGGATGCCCTCCACCGGCCTCAGCGCGCGCCGGGTGACCAGCCATGTCACGGCCGCCACGACGGCGAGCAGGAACGGCAGGCCGGTCAGCAGCGACTTCGTGACCTGGTCCAGGGTGGCCTGCTCCTCCTCCAGGGAGATCCCCGCGTAGACGGTGTAGGTGCGGCCGTCGTAGGTGGTGCCCTGCACGGCGGCGAAGCTGTAGTCGTGGGTCGCGCCGGCCACGGTGGCCCGGATCGTGCGCCGCTGCACGTCGGTGCCGACCTTTCCGCGCGGGGGACTGCTGGTCGCTCCCTTTCCGCTGTCCTCGCCGCCGCCGTTCCCGGAGTGGTCGTCCCCGCCGCCGTGGTCGTCGCCGGTCGGTTCCCCGCTCTTCCCGTCGCCCCCGCCGCTGCCGCCGCGGTCGTCGGAGCCGCGGCCTCGCCCGTGGTCGTCCACGGGGACCGCGGTGCGAGCGATCCCGGTGCGCACCGGGACGTGGACCGCGGCGAGCACACCACCCGGGACGCCCGTACGGCTGCTCGCGTGCGCGGCCGTACCGGCCGCGTCCGCCGTCCCGGACGCCGATGGGGAAGACGGTACGGACGCGGCGCCCGTTCTCGAGGGAGACGGCACGGTGGACTCGGCTGCCGTGGGGGCCGAGGACGCCGTGGACACGGGTGCGACGGTGCTGTCCGCGGGCGGGGCGTAGTCGGCGACAGGGGCACGGCCCGCGAGTGCGGCACCGGCGCCCAGTACCCGCCCGGCCGAGTCGACGACCTGTACCACGCGCCCGTCCTCGGGCAGGTCGAGCCGGTCGAACCGGCCGTTCAGCGCGTCCTGGGAACCGGCCACCGTACGGGCGGTGACCTCGGCCTCCAGGCCGGCCCGTCCGGTGAGGTTGTGCCGCAGCACCGTGACCACGCCGAAGCCCGCGGCGACCAGCGCGAGGCAGACCACCACAGTGGCCGCCAGCGCCGCGCGCGCCCGGACCGACGCCGGCGGCCTAGGCATCGCGACCCCCGTCGGCCTCCAGCCGGTATCCCGCGCCGCGCACGGTCTTGATGGAGCGGCGCCCGAAGGGCACGTCGATCTTGCGGCGGAGCGCGCTCACATAGACCTCGACGATGTTCGGGTCGCCGTCGTAGGCGAAGTCCCAGACGTGCGCGAGGATTTCGGCTTTCGACACCACCTCGCCGGCATGCCGTGCGAGCTGCTCCAGTACCGCGAACTCCTTGGTGGTGAGGACGACTTCCTCCCCGTCGCGGGTCACGCGCCGGGCTCCGGGATCGAGGCTCAGGCTGCCGACGCGCAGGACGGGTGAGCCGGTGCGGGCACGGCGGCGCAGCAGGGCGCGGATACGGGCCTGGAGGACGACGTAGGAGAACGGTTTCGTCAGGTAGTCGTCGGCGCCGGTGTCCAGACCCTCCGCCTCGTCGTACTCGCCGTCCTTGGCGGTCAGCATCAGGATGGGCGTGTCGTCGCCGTCTTCCCGGAGCGAGGCGCAGACCCGGTAGCCGTTCAGTCCGGGCAGCATGATGTCGAGCACGATCAGGTCGTACTCCTGCTCACGGGCCAAGTGCAGCCCGTCGACGCCGTCATGGGCCACATCCACGGCGAAGCCCTCGGCGGCCAGTCCGCGCGCGAGGGCAGTGGCGAGACGTCGCTCGTCCTCGACTATCAGCAGGCGCATGCCGCCAGGGTGGCAGAACCTTCCTGAAGACGGGTTCAGGTTGCTTCAGCCTGGCTTCAGGGTGCGCGGCGCACGGTGGTTGCCGTCCGGTCGAACACGCCGGACGGACCCCGCGGACCGACCGCGGGGCGAAGGAAGGGACATGCCATGACCAACTCCCGTTTCACGGGCCGCCGTCGCACCGTCGCAGCCGTGTTCGTCGCTGCGGCCGTGATCGGCGCAGGCGCCGTCACCGCCACGGCCGTCACCTCCCCGACGGGGCGGCCCGCTCCCGGTCCGGCCGCCCCGTCGGCACACCACCAGCGGCACGGCACGGACGACCGGGGTGCGGACGACCACGGCCGCCACTCGGGCACGGACGACGGTTCCCGCACCGCACCGGCGACCCAGGGCGTGCCGGGCGCCGCCGTGGAGGACAGGCCGCACGCGGACGACCACCCGACCGCGCATCACGGCCGCTCCGGCGACCGGAGCCCCGAGGCCCGGCACCACGCCGACGACCCGGCGGGCGACGACCGCGGTGGTGTCAGGAGCGGCGGTGCGGACGACCCCGCCGGGGACGACCACCACCGCGGGCGAGGCTCGCACGGCGGTGGGGACGACCACCGCGGCGGCGGCTCGCACGGCGGCCGCGACGACCACTGACGGCGGCGGCCGCGCAGGCGGCAGACCGGCAGATCGACAGGGCCCCGACCACAATGGCTGGGGCCCGGCGATACCCCGTTACTGGTCGCGGCTCTCCGCGAGGGCGTGCGCGACGAGGGCGTTGGCGTGGCCGTGCCCGAGGCCATGCTCCGCCTTGAGCCAGTTCACGAGTTCCAAGTGCTTCGACAGGGGCGAGGTCCGGATGAGCTCTTTCCACTCCGAAATCGGGCGGCCGTACTTCTTCTCGATGGAAGGAAAGTAGCTGGCAGGGCCTTTGACGGTGTCGGTCATGTCGGCAATACCCCATCTGTAGGTGCTGGTTGTTCCGGACTGCCGGTCGCGCCGCACGTCCATCGGGCCGCGTAGCGGTGTTGTCGCTCATCCGACTGACGGGCGGAGCGTGGATCATCGGTCGGCAAAGGTGCGCTGCGTCACACACCCGCCCCCGGGTGCGCTCGAAAGCGCCACGGGCTCATCCGGCGCGACCGGCCTCACTTCGCCTGTGGCCGGCGGCCCGGCGTCAAGAGCACCAGCCCTGCCCCGATCATGTACGCCCTCGCCGCCGCCAACACGGCCTGTGCCGCTGCCGGGTTCATGTCCGGCACCCGGGTGGAGAACCGCTGCTGCATGGTGCCGATCCGTGTGGGCCCAGGCTTGTGCCGCAGGATGTCGCGACATCTTCCGGGTACGTGGCCGTGGACAAGGGCGGCCGGACGATCCGTGTCCGCGGCAAGGCAAGGAGGCGCAACCCCACATGGCGAAGCCCGGGCTCCGCGGAGGGTCTCTGTACGATGCCCGCGCGTCCCGGACCACGGGCCGCATCGCGCCGGGCGGGCCGGGCGCTTCGAGGTGAAGACCATGGAGAACCGTCAGGTTAAGCCGGATGTGGAGAATCTTCGCACGGCCGTCACAACTTGGGAGGGTCTGCATGGGTCCCCGGGCGTACATACCGGGCGGTCGTGAGAAGTTGTGAGATATGAGAGCGTGAGCGGCGTGAGTCAGACACCCCCCACACCCCTGCAATACCGCTTTGACGGGCCAGAAGACGCTCCAGTCCTGATCCTGGGGCCGTCTCTCGGCACAACATGGCACATGTGGGACCGCCAGGTCCCCGAGCTCGCCGAGCAGTGGAGGGTCTTCCGGTTCGACCTGCCCGGGCACGGCGGAGCGCCCGCGTACCCGGCGGGCTCCGTCGGCGATCTCACCGTCCGCCTGCTCGCCACCCTGGACGCGCTCGGTGTGCAGCGTTTCGGCTACGCGGGCTGTGCGCTCGGCGGCGCCATCGGGGTGGAGCTCGCACTGCGTCACCCCGAGCGCCTCGCCTCGCTCGCCCTGATCGCCGCCTCGCCCCGCTTCGGCACCGCCGACGAGTTCCGTCAGCGCGGCGTGATCGTCCGGACGAACGGCCTCGACCCGATCGCCCGGACCGCCCCCGAGCGCTGGTTCACGGGAGGGTTCGCCGCGGCCCAGCCCGCGATCACCGAATGGGCGGTGCAGATGGTGCGCACCACCGACCCCGGCTGCTACATCGCGGCCTGCGAAGCGCTCGCCGCCTTCGACGTACGGGCGGAACTGGGCCGTATCGGGGTGCCGACCCTGGTCCTGGTCGGCGCGGACGACCAGGTGACCGGGCCGGCCCAGGCACGCACCATCGTCGCCGGGATACCGGACGCACGCCTCGCGGTCGTCCCCGGTGCCTCCCACCTGGTGCCCGTCGAGCAACCCGCGGCGGTCACGGATCTGCTCGCCCACCACTTCGCGACCGCGTGGCACCCCGGGTACGACGCCGCGACCGGCCAGATGGCGGCCATCGCGGCGCCTCCCGTGAAGCCGGTGCTGTCCGGCCCCGTGCCGACGGCGCCCGTGGCCGAGATCGCCCCGGCCGTCCGGCCGCCGGAGCCGTCGGGCAGGGCGGACACGTACGACACGGGGATCAAGATCCGCCGCGAGGTGCTCGGTGACGCACACGTGGACCGGGCGCTCGCCTCGGCGGACGACTTCTCCGGGGACTTCCAGGAGTTCATCACCCGGTACGCGTGGGGCGAGATCTGGGACCGGCCGGGTCTGGACCGGCGCTCGCGCAGCTGTGTCACCCTCACCGCGCTCGTCGCGGGCGGCCATCTGGACGAACTCGCCTTCCACACCCGGGCGGCCCTGCGCAACGGACTCACTCCGGAAGAGATCAAGGAAGTGCTGCTCCAGGCGGCGGTCTACTGCGGCGTACCGGCCGCGAACAGCGCGTTCAAGGTGGCCCAGCGGGTCATCCGGGAGGAGACGACCCCTCTGGAGTGACGGTCTGCCGGGTGGTGGGAGCACATGCTCGGCGGGACCCGGCGGAGCGGGCCGGGGCAGGATGGAATCATGAAGCTCACGAAGAAGTCGCACGCCTGCATCCGGCTCGAGAAGGACGGGCGCACGCTCGTCATCGACCCCGGAGGCTTCAGCGAGGAGGACGCGGCCGTCGGTGCCGACGCCCTCCTCGTCACGCACGAGCACCTGGACCACTTCAGCGAGGACCGGCTGAGGGCCGGGATGGAGGCCAACCCCGGCGCCGAGATCTGGACGCTCGCGTCCGTCGCGGAGCAGATCTCGGCGGCCTTCCCGGGCCGTGTGCACACGGTCGGCCACGGCGACACCTTCACCGCCGCGGGTTTCGACGTCCAGGTGCACGGCGAGCTGCACGCCGTGATCCACCCGGACATCCCGCGCATCACCAACGTCGGTTTCCTGATCGACGGCGGGAAGGTCTTCCACCCGGGCGACGCGCTCACCGTCCCCGACCAGGCGGTGGAGACGCTGATGCTCCCCGTGATGGCCCCCTGGAACAAGATCTCCGAGGTCATCGACTACGTCCGCGAGGTCGGACCGCAGCGTGCCTACGACGTCCACGACGCCCTGCTGACGGACCTGGCCCGACCGATCTACGACACCCAGGTCGGTGCGCTGGGCGGCGCCGAGCACTTGCGGCTGACGCCGGGGGCGTCGGCGGAGGTCTGAGCGCCGCGGCGGCCGGGAGGCCGGAGCGGGCTCCGTGAGGACGCGGGGGACCGTTGTCGTACCCGCCGGGTAGGTTGTGGGACATGCGCATCGCCACCTGGAACGTGAACTCGATCACCGCCCGCCTCCCGAGGCTTCTGGCCTGGCTGGAGAGCAGCGGCACGGACGTGCTGTGTCTCCAGGAAGCCAAGGTCGCCGACCAGCAGTTCCCGTACGAGCCGCTGCGCGAGCTGGGCTACGAGGCGGCTGTGCACGCCACCGGCCGGTGGAACGGCGTCGCGGTGCTCTCCCGCGTCGGCATCGAGGACGTGGTCAAGGGCCTGCCCGGAGACCCGGGCTACGAGGGCGTCGAGGAGCCCCGCGCCGTATCCGCGACCTGCGGCCCGGTCCGCGTCTGGTCGGTGTACGTGCCGAACGGCCGCGAGGTGGGCCACCCCCACTACGCCTACAAGATCCAGTGGTTCGAGGCCCTGAAGGCGGCCGTGGCGGGCGACGCCGGGGGCAGCCGGCCGTTCGCCGTGCTGGGCGACTACAACGTGGCCCCGACGGACGACGACGTCTACGACGTGGCGGCCTTCGAGGGCGCGACCCATGTCACCCCGGCCGAGCGCGCCGCCCTGGCCGAGCTGCGGGAGACCGGTCTCACGGACGTCGTCCCGCGCCCGCTGAAGTACGACCACCCGTACACCTACTGGGACTACCGCCAGCTCTGCTTCCCGAAGAACCGGGGCATGCGCATCGACCTGGTCTACGGCAACACCTCGTTCGCGGCGGCGGTCAAGGACGCGTACGTGGACCGTGAGGAGCGCAAGGGCAAGGGCGCGTCGGACCACGCGCCGGTCGTGGTGGACCTGGAGGTCTAGGGAGTCCCCCCGGTGTCACTCTGGTGCGACCCCTCGTACCGGTGACACGCTGGGCCCATGAACATCCCCTTCCTGGGCACCTGGCGCAAGAAGCGCGACCCCGCCCGTGGCGTCGCGGTGTTCTCCGGGGGCGACATCGACAAGAGCTCCGTCGCCCAGCTTCTCTCCGAGTGCGAGTTGCTGCGCTCCCAGGCCGAGGACGCCGGTGTCGAACTCGACGACTCCGCGGCGTCCCTGGAGGCGCTCGACCAGGTCGTCCCGCGCTGGCGTGACGACGAGGAGACCCTGCCCCGGCTCGGGAACGACGCGGGACTCTACCTGGGCACGGTCATCGTGCGCACGGTCCCCGGTGCCGCGTGGGAGATCCGGCCGTACGGCCGTCCCGTCGTACGGCTGTCCTCCGGGCGAGAGCTCGATGTGGTGGCCGACGGCCTGACCTGGGCCTCCACGGGCGCTCCGGAACTCTCGTATGTGTACGCAGAGGCGGCCGAGGCGTAGCCCCACCCCGATCGGCACCCTGTAAATACGGCTAATGCCCGAACGGTGCGTGTCGGGTGTCGAGCGCGTCCGCGTCTGGATAGCTTGCGGGACCTGCGACACGGCTGAGCGACTAGGGCGGGCAGGGCATGGCGGTCGATCCGCTGATCGAGCTTCACGGCGTGAACAAGTGGTACGGCGACCTGCACGTCCTGCAGAACATCGATCTCACGGTCGGCAAGGGTGAGGTGGTCGTGGTCGTCGGGCCCTCGGGGTCCGGCAAGTCCACGCTCTGCAGGACGATCAACCGGCTCGAGACCGTCCAGTCCGGCACCATCAGGCTCGACGGCCGGCCCCTCCCCGAGGAGGGCAGGGCCCTCGCCCGCCTCCGCGCCGAAGTGGGCATGGTGTTCCAGTCCTTCAACCTCTTCGCCCACAAGACCGTGCTGCAGAACGTCTCACTCGCCCCGGTGAAGGTCCGCGGACGCAGGAGGGACCAGGCCGACACACGCTCGATAGAACTCCTCGACCGTGTCGGCCTCGCCTCACACGCGTCGAAGTACCCCGCCCAGCTCTCCGGCGGTCAGCAGCAGCGGGTCGCGATCGCCCGGGCTCTGGCCATGGACCCCAAGGCGCTCCTGTTCGACGAGCCGACCTCCGCACTCGACCCCGAAATGATCAACGAGGTCCTGGAGGTGATGCGCCGGCTCGCCCTCGACGGCATGACCATGGTCGTGGTCACCCACGAGATGGGCTTCGCGCGGGCCTCCGCCCATCGCGTCGTCTTCATGGCCGACGGCCGCCTGGTCGAGGACCGCACTCCCGAGGAGTTCTTCACCAACCCGCGCAGCGACCGCGCCAAGGACTTCCTGTCCAAGATCCTCAAGCACTGACCGGGGGAGTCCGACCGTGATCCGTACCCGACGTGTGTGGGCCGCACTGGCGCTGCTGATGGCGCTGACGGTCGCAGCCTGCGGCAAGGAGGGCAGTCCCCCCACCAAGGGGCCCGCCACCGACAGGCTGCCGCACTACCAAGTGGCCCGGGGGTTCCGGCTCCCCGAGTCGCCCACCTGGAATCGGGCGAAGAAGCGCGGCTACTTCGTCGTCGGCGCCAAGGAGGACCAGCCCTACCTCGGCGAGCGGGACCCCGCCACCGGCACCTTCTCCGGCTTCGACATCGAGATCGCGAGGATGATGTCGGCCTCGCTCGGCCTGGCGCCGGAGACGATCCGTTTCCGGACCATCGCCTCCGCCAACCGCGAAACCTCCCTGCAGAACGGGCAGATCGACTACTACGTCGGCACCTACACCATCAACGCCCTGCGCAAGAAGCTCGTGGGATTCGCCGGCCCTTACTTCATGGCCGGCCAGGACCTGCTGGTCCGCCGGGACGAGCGCGGCATCCACGGCCCGCAGGACCTCGACGGCAAGCGCGTGTGCTCGGTCGCCGGTTCGACCCCGTACCAGCGCATGAAGAACGACTACCCGAAGGCGGTCCTCGTCGCGTACGACACCTACTCCGTCTGCGTCGACAATCTGCTCACCTATCAGGTCGCCGCCGTGACCACCGACGACGCCATTCTCATCGGCTTCGCGGCGAAGGCCCCGGACGAACTCCGGGTCGTCGGCAGGCCCTTCTCCGAGGAGCCCTACGGCATCGGGGTCCCCCGCAAGGACAACGCCCTCAGATTCGCACTCGACGACGCACTGGAGGCCCGCATGAAGGACGGCGACTGGAAGAAGGCGTTCGAGGCGACCCTCGGCCTGTCCGGGGTGCCCGCGCCCACCCCGCCGGCCATCGACCGCTACCCCGCGACCTGAGCGAGGCCCGCGTGAACGTACTGACCGACAACATCTCCGTCTTCGCCGAGGGTTTCCTCGGTACCGTCGAACTCACCGTCTACTCCTCCCTGCTGGCCCTCGCACTCGGCTTTGCGATGGCCTCCTTCCGGGTCGCTCCCGTGCGCTCCCTCAGGGTGTTCGGCACCGCGTGGGTGACGGTCCTGCGCAACACGCCGCTCACTCTGCTGTTCTTCGCGGTGCTGCTCGGCCTGCCGCGCTTCGGGCTCGTGCTGCCCTTCATGGTGTTCGCCGTCCTGGCGCTCGGCTGCTACACCTCGGCGTTCGTCTGCGAGGCACTGCGGTCGGGCATCAACACCGTTCCCACGGGCCAGGGAGAGGCGGCGCGCAGCCTCGGCATGTCCTTCGGGCAGACGCTGTCGCACGTCGTTCTGCCGCAGGCCTTCCGGACGGTCATCCCGCCGATCGGCTCGATCCTGATCGCGCTCGCCAAGAACTCGGCGATCGCCGGCGCGTTCAGCGTCACCGAACTGCTCGGCACCTACCGGACGCTGAGCGAGCTCGGCTACAACATCGTCTGGACGTTCCTCTGGATCGCCGTCGGCTATCTGGTCGTCACGGGTGCCATCAGCGCGGTCTTCAACATCCTGGAGCGCCGCTGGGGAATCGCCCGATGACCGTCAAAGCCGCCGCGGCCACCGCCCTCTACGACATTCCGGGACCGAGAGCCCGCAGACGGCACCGCCTCTTCGGTGTCCTCGCCACGGTGGTCCTCCTCGCCCTGCTCGGCTGGATCGTCCATCTCCTCTTCGTCACCGGTCAGTTCACGTACACGAAGTGGATGCCCTTCGAGTACAAGGGAATCCAGGAACTACTGCTGCGCGGCCTCGGCAACACGCTCAAGGCCTTCTTGATCGCGGCCGTGCTCTCCCTGGCCCTGGGCGGGCTCCTCGCCGTCGGACGGCTCTCCGAACACGGCCCGGTGCGCTGGATGTCCACACTCGTCGTCGAGTTCTTCCGGGCCATGCCGCTGCTGGTGATGATCTTCTTCATCTTCGTGGCGTTGAAGGTGCAGGCCCTGCCCGCCCTGGTCGCGGGGCTGACCCTCTACAACGGCTCGGTGCTCGCCGAGGTCTTCCGTTCGGGCATCAACTCCGTGGACCGGGGCCAGAAGGAGGCCGCGTACGCGCTGGGCATGCGCAAGACACAGGTCATGGCGTACGTCCTGGTGCCACAGGCCGTACGGGCCATGCTGCCCGCCATCATCAGCCAGTTGGTGGTGGCGCTGAAGGACACGTCCCTGGGCTTCCTGATCACCTATGAGGAATTCCTTCACGCCGGCAAGCTCATCGCGTCGAACCTCGACTACGATTTGCCGTTCATCCCCGTGGTGATGGTGATCTCACCGATCTACATCGGGATGTGCATGCTGCTCTCCCGGGTCGCGCAGTGGGTGTCCGGGTGGGAGCGGCGCAGTCCCAAGACCGAGGCCGTGGACATCGAGACGGCCGGGGCGGGGACGCTGCTGCCGGGTGGGGTTCCCCCCACGGCCCCGGGACCGTAGGGGAGGAGGGCAGCAGCCACAGGGCCAGGCCCGGCCGGCGGCAGCCGGAGATCACTGCTCGCGCAGCGGAACGGACACATAGGAAGGATCGTCCGCAGGCGAGGAGAAGGTCAGCTGCGCGCCGGACGGGTTGTGCTCGATATAGAGCGGGTCGACCGTGTCGACGACCAGGGCGAGCCGGTGTCCGGCCGGGACGTCGTAGGCCGTGGAGAACAGATCCAGGTCGACGGCGAACGGCCGGCCGGGCGTCCGCCCGTACCAGGTGTACGGCGCGTTGCTGACCAGCTTGCCGAGGCCGAGCGGACCCACGTCGTAGAGATAGGCGACGAGGGTGCCGCTCGCCTTGGTGCCGGTGACCGTGGTGTGCATCTTCACGGTGCCACGGACCCGCTGGGCGCTCGCGTACTTCTCCGACTGCCACACCGCGGCCCAGCGCCGCGGGAGGAGCGGGATCCATGCGGCGGGGGGTGCCTGGGCCACCTGGTCGAGCATGCTGGAGAGGAAGATGATCCCGCCGTCCGCGCCGGAGTCGACGTTCGCGTGGATCCTGTGCGTCCCGGCGAGGTCGATCTTCCTGCTGGTCGCGGCCACCGACTTCCAGTCCGGGTAGCCCTCGTAACCGCCCGTGGAGCGGGACTTGAGCTGTACCGGCTGCTCGCGGTCGATGCCGTTGTCCACGCCCTTGAGGTAGTGGTCGAGCCACCGCCGGGTGTCCGTCCACACGTCGTTGGGCAGTCCGAACAGGCCGGTCAGTTCGGCCGTGGCATGGTCGCCCGGGCGCAGCTCCAGCCTCTTCGGGCCCGTCAGCTTCTCGTAGAAGTCGGCGTATCCGTTCGCCGGGAAGATCGTGTCGCCCCAGGCGTTGGCGAGCATGACGGTCGCGCCGTTGCGATTGATCCGGTCGACGTAGGCCGCGGGTGAGCGCTTCTCACCCCAGGCGATCAACTCCTGTTCCTTGGAGAGGTCGGAGGCGTAGAAATCGTTGAACACCTGCCTCACCTCGGGGCTTTCACGGCCGGTGAGTGTTGCCGCGCCGTCCAGCAGGGCGGCCGCCTGGAGGTGCTGGGTGCGGCCGGAGTAGATCGAGCCGATCAGATCGGACCAGCCGCTGAGGGAGGCGACCGCCTTGATGCGGCTGTCGTGAGCCGCCGCCAGCAGACTGATGCCGGCGCCGTAGGAGACGCCCGCCATGCCGATGTGCCCCGCGTCCGCCGGGGTGTTGGCGAGGGCCCAGTCGATGACCTTGGAGGCGTCGGCTGTGTCGGGTGGGCCGGCCACCTCTATCCGTCCGCCGGACTGCCAGAAGCCGCGCACGTTGTAGGTGACCACGACATAGCCGGAGTCGGCGAGCTTCCGGGCCTGGGCCAGATACTCGACCTGCGGCAGGCCCCAGCTCGTGGGGAGCACGACGAGCGGATAGCGCCGTGTGCCGTCGGCCTCTGAGGGCGTGACGACGTTCGCCTTGAGCACCGTGCCGACGTCGCCGGTGATGTCGACGAACCGGACGCCGCCGTCTGCCTGTGCGGTGGGAGCGAGCCCGAGGACGCTGCCGGCGATCAGCGTCGCCGAGGCTGCACACACGGTGGTCGTGCGCAGGGCCTTGCGGGCGGACCCGCCCGTCTCCCGCCGGTCTGCTCGACGGCGCTTCCCGCCCCCGTGCGTCATGGGTCACTCCTCACTCGTGTCAGTGCAAAGTGACCCGACGGTAACCGTGGTCGTTTACCAGAGGTAACCCGTCGGTAAGTTACGCCCGAGTAACGATTGTTGACGCCTGGAGGAACCTAGGAGGCGCGATGGGATGTAGGAGCGGCGGGCACGGGTGCGGGAGCCTGCGCGACCCGCGTGACGTCGCCCACCAGCTCGACCACATCCGGCCCGTACGCCTGGGAGTTGACGACCTTCAGCACCAGCACGAAGGAGCCCGAGCCGTACTTGCGCGCCAAGCGCTCGTGATGGCGCGCGAGGTAGCGGGTCGCCGCCTGGTTGGTGATCGCGCGCTGGCCGCAGAAGAGGAAGACGGGTCTCGATCCGCGGCCCAGATCCGCCGTGAGCCGCGCGAGGACGACGTACTCCGCCTTGCCGGACTCCAGTCGGTACTTCTCCCCGCCGATCCGGAACGCACCGCGTTCCGGGCCCGGTTCGGGGTCGGTGTTGACCTGGATGCCGGGCAGGAGGGAGTTGAGGTGCGCCGCCATGCGGCGGTTCGACGAAGGTCCGCCGACACAGAACTCGGTGCGCTCACCGAAACCCTGCTGGGCCGCGTCATGTGCGACCACCTGGGCGTTGGCGCCGCAGTCCTTGATGAGCGCGGAAAGCTCCAGCAGGGCGAACACGTCATGGCGCATGACCGTCAACTCGGCGCCGCCCGCCTCCCGGTTGACCACGAGGAGCGACTCCGAATTGTCGGGGAGCCCGAAGAACGCCTGCTTCCGGCGGAGTTTCCGCCTCCATATATAGGTACGGGCCAGCCAGCCGAGGGCGGCGCTGATACCGGCCGCGACCACCCCGAGGACGATGTTGCGCACGTCGTCGTTCATGGCCGCGCATGCTAGCGGGTCCGGACGACGATCAGGTGCTTTTCGCAGGTCAGAGCTCTGCCGGGCAGGCCCCCAGCCGGTGCCGAAATTCCGTGCAACACCCACACGTCTCACCATCTCCCACAACCGACCGTTCGGCAGGCCGCCGAGGCCCTCGCCGCATCGCGCAGATCCTCGACGTCCGGCTCGACGTAGAAGTGATCCTTCGTCCGCGGGTTGGTGTGCCCTGCCGACCGCGCGAGGATGTGCCGCGGTACTGCACCGCACCGACGTCAACCTGACCGCCCCGCAACATAGTTGGGGAGCGCTCCCGAGCCCGTGAGTTCCGGAGCCCCGGTGCCGATCACGACACCGGGGCGGAGGCGGCGGCGCGCCTCCTAGGCGGAGAGCGTTTCAGGATTGCGCCAAACCCAGTTCTGGCGGGAGTAGCGCAGTGTGAATCCCGCGCGGACCAGGTTGTGGTACGAGGAGTTGTGCGTACCCGCAGGCTCGTCGAAGGTCTCCACCACGAGCAAGCGGCACCCTGCGTCCCGGGCCGCGCGGATACGGGCGGCGATCAGCGCCGACTGCGCACCCCGCCCGCGGGCCGCAGGCAGGGTGCATCCGGCGAACAGGCTGCCCACCTTCTGCCGTGTGCGCAGAGTCGCAGTGGCGACGATGGCGCCGGCTTCGCGGACGGCGAAGGGGTGCCAGCCGGGGAGGCCGACCGAGGCGGCCGCCATCTTCTCCATGCCCTGGGCCGGCATCCCCATCGCCGGTGGTACCACTGCGGCCCACTCGGCTGCCTCGTCGAGTGCGACCGGGCCGACGGTCAGACCGTCGTCGAGCGTGACACCTGAACTCGCTTTTACGGCGGTGTCAATGTCAGTAGCCAGCTTGCGGATGATTTCTCCGCGCTCGATACCGAGCTTCTCGCAGATGGCCGGCCAGTCCTCCGGGACGGTTGACGGCGCCAGTTGAATGGTGGCCGTCCGGATGTTCCGCTCCCGGTAGAAAGCGATGACCTGCTCCATCAGCGAGAGCGTGACTGGCTCGTCGAAACCGAAGCCGAGGGCCTTGCTCCAGTAGTCGCTGGGGTCGTCCCGCATGGCCAGGACGACTCCGCCGCCCAACCGCATGGAATCCAACCCGTACGTGGACCGGTCGGGCTCGGAAACCCCCTCCTCGAATTCGTACATTTCCTCGGCCTCTGCTTTTTCGAGCAATGCCACGGTAATGTCGAGCATAATGTAAGAAGACCCTTCTTGAGGTGACCGGAAGCGAAGTCCGACGCAACACGTCGGTGAAGTTGCTGGGATGCCGGGCCCGCGGCCGGGGTTCAGCCAGACGTCCTTCACTGTCCGAGAGCGAAGGCCGCGCGGCCTATCGCCTTTGATTTTTTCCAGCAATGTGGTTCTGTTCGCCGGCCCGCGTGTGCGGACTGCCGGGAATTGGTGCCCGACGGGCCTCCGGTGTGGAACCGTCTCAGCGCACCGCGCTGACCGTCACCGTCGGCTGGTCTTCGCCGTGCATCTGGCGCCAGGATGTCTCTTCGCCCTCCAGTCCTGTCGTGTGGAACCGGGCGTTGAGGTCAGCCAACTGTTTCTCGGTGGGGTGCGGGCCGAGCAGGTTCATGTCGAGGAAGAGCGCCTCGTTACCCGCCGGCGAACAGACGAACAGCGCCCGCCCACCAGTGGAGGTGGTGAAGGTGTGCTGACTCCCCTTGGGTACCACGACCATGGTGCCCGGTCCTCCGCAGAAGGTCGCATCCCCGACGCGGAAGTCGTAATGACCTTCAAGCACGTAGATGATTTTCATGAAGTCGTGGTGGGCGTGCGGAGGGTTGTCAGTGATCACGTCATGATTGAAGACGAACGCGCCCAGTGCGCCGTCGACGTCCTTGCCCTGGATCATCACCTCGAGCCAGTGCTTGCCCCCCGGATCCACGCGCACGCCTCCACCCGGCGCGACCGCCCAACCATCTGTTCCCCAGTTCCCCACGGTGTGTCCTTTGTACGGGTCCTCCGGCAGCGAGCCGAAAGGATGTGTTTCTCAAGGGCGTGGACGGACCGACATTCTTTCCCACCGTCGTCCACAGACCGATCGATGCTTCTGCACAGTGTTCCCCGCAGCACCCGTCCGCGAATAGGATTTTTGTGCCATATCTTCGCCTTGAAAAATGGCGCGCAGGTGCCGAATGCCGGACGCCGGCCGACCTGCTCCATCCCGGCTCGGGGGGCTGGGGGAGCCTGCGGGGCTAGTGATGTCATGATGGACGTTGCAATTAGGTTGTGCAGAGGTTGAGTGAGCCTTTGTTCATGACGCTGATCGCGTCCATGAGAAGCCGAAGACTCCGCCTCGCCCAGGACTTGGCCGCTGTGTGGATCGTGTCGGACCGACCGCGGTCGGCGGTAGTGAAGGCAGCCGTGGCTGAACAGCACCGGTGTGCCGCGGAGTCTGGCACACGCGTTCAATGATGTGGAGACAGGGCAGGCTAGCGTTCGACCTGGTTTTCGTTTCGGCGAGAACTATCCGAATGCAGTACTCTTCGACTGATGAGGAGCGGAGGCCGTATCTCCCCGATGATGTGCCGTTTTCCGCTTCGGGGGTTGTCGTGGCGTCTCTGCTCGGCTCACACGGCAGCCGATTCCTCTCATTGCTCGCGGGCAGCCATCTCAGGCCGACGGGTGAATCCATAGTGCCGGAGGGGCATGGGACCATCGCACATATGATGGACTGGCTCCACCGAAACGCGCCGTTCGGACTCCTCGCCCAGGACGCGTCGCCGGAACCTCGATTCGTCCACGCAAATCAGGCCGCTCAATCGTTTTTCGAAAGCAGCTGGAACGAGATCGTCGGAATGCATTCGAGACTGTCGGTGCCCGAAATGAATCGGGAGGCCCGCGAAACGTTGTGGAGGATGTCCTGAAGAACGGCTACCGGGCCGGATACGGGGGCGTCCGAAGAACTCTCCGAGGGCGACTCTTCTGGATCGAGGATGTCACTGTTTGGAATATCGTCGACGACGACGTGATCCCACGGACAGGCGGCTCTCATTCGCCAGACGAGTCCATATTTCAGCTGATCAGGCCGAATATCCGGTTTCAATCTGGGCCCGCCGGTTTTCGGAAAGTGAGGAAAGATTCATCATGGAACCCACGTCGCTCGACTTCGAGACGACGATTTTCGACAAGGAATACGTCACTCTGGGCGGTCGCCGCGAGGCGATCGTGCGGGGCGGGCGGCACCTTTTCGACCGGCTGCCCGCCGCCTTCGAGGGTGTCAATCAGATAGCGGTCATCGGCTGGGGGTCCCAAGGGCCGGCACAGGCACAGAACCTCCGAGACTCCCTGCAGGGTGCGGTCAAGGTCGTGGTGGGCCTGCGTGAGTCCTCGTCGTCCGCGCCGGCGGCCCGGGCCGCGGGATTCACCGAGGATGACGGCACTCTCGGCGAGATGTTCCAGGTCATCTCGGAATCGGACGTCGTGCTGCTGCTCATCTCGGACGCCGCACAGGCCGAACTCTTCCCGCAGGTGTTCAAGACGTTGCGCCCGGGTGCGACCTTGGGGCTGTCCCACGGTTTCCTGCTGGGTCATCTGTCCGGTGCCGGGAAGGAGTTCCCGTCCGGTATCGACGTCATCGCCGTGTGCCCCAAGGGAATGGGGCCGTCGGTCCGCGCACTGTACGTGCAGGGAGCCACGGTGAACGGCGCCGGCATCAACGCGAGTTTCGCGGTGCACCAGGACGTGAGCGGCCGCGCCGTGAACCGCGCGCTGGGCTGGTCGGTCGCGCTGGGCGCGCCCTTCACGTTCCAGACGACGCTGGAGTCCGAGTACCTGTCCGACCTCACGGGGGAGCGATCGATGCTTCTGGCGGGAGTGCACGGCATCGTCGAAAGCCTGTACCGCCGATATCGTGATCACGGGATGACCGCGCGCGCGGCGTTCCTCAACTCGGTGGAATGCGTCACCGGGCCGATCTCCCGCATCATCTCGGCAAGGGGCCTCACCGGGGTCTACGACGAGCTGGCCGACAGCGACAAGGGTGTCTTCGCGAACGCCTACGCAGCGGCGTACCCGGTCGGACTCGAGTTGACCGCGGAGATCTACGACGAGGTCAAGTCGGGTAACGAGATCCGCAGCGTCATCCTCGCCGGACAGCGGATGTCGCGCTTCCCGATGGGGGTGATCGACCAGGCGGACATGTGGGTCACCGGGCAGAAGGTCCGAGCGGAGCGCGCGGACCGCGATGACGTCCCCCTCAACGCGTTCACGGCCGGCGTCTTCTGCGGCATCATGATGGCGCAGGTGGATCTCCTCCTGGAACAGGGCCACCCCTACTCCGAGATCGCCAATGAGTCCGTCATCGAGGCAGTCGACTCGCTCAACCCGTACATGCACGCCCGCGGTGTGGCTCACATGGTGGACAACTGCTCCACGACCGCGCGCCTGGGAGCCCGCAAGTGGGCGCCGCGGTTCGACTACCTGCTGACTCAGGTGGCGTATCCGGCTGTCGACGGGGACAGGGTCGAGCCGGCTCCCTTCGACTCGTTCGAGAAGCACGTCATTCACGACGTCCTTCGCATCTGCTCCGAGATGCGCCCGTCGGTCGACATCTTCGTCGAGTAGTGGACGCCGTTCTGTCCGGCTGTCCCTGTGAGTGAACAAGGCATGTGTCAGGACGTCCTCCTCCGAACAGCCGGAGGAGGACGTTCGCATGTCGACTGGCCGTCAACCTGTCACCCGGGCTCACTGTTGAGACATATCAAAGGAGAAAGCGATGACAGAATTCCTGGCCCGTGGATTCAAGGCAGCAGAACGAAAGCCGGCGCGGTCTTTCGATCTTATTCTCGCGACACCCCTTGCCTCTTCGAGGTGTGCGACCGCTGCAGGACGAACGGCATGAACACCGGACCTCTCGCACCCGAACGAGTCCGGGAACTGCGGAAAATAACCGAGCTGTGGGTAAGATTCCGGACCCTCAGCCTCGTGGTGGTTTCCGGTGCCGGAATCGGCGGGCTGCTCGCAGGTGTCCTTGTAGCCGTCGGTCCCTCAGCGATTCGTCACAGCGATGTCGCTACGGCGCAGGAGCCGCAGGTATTGGCGGTCGGCCAGGTCTGCCGGGTGGAGTTCGACATACCGACGATCGAGTCGTGCGGAAACGCAGGATTCGGCGACCTGCGCCTCAACTGCACGGAAACCGAGGTGGGACGCTGTCCGGCCACAACTGCCATCACTCTGGAGAACATCGGAGACGATGAGGTGACCGTGGAGTCGGATTCCGGCACCTCTGGTCACGTTGTCACCACGAGACACCCTCCGATCCGGCCGGGAGCCACTGTGACGGTCGTTCCTCGTACGCGCGGAGATCTCATCTTCGACATCGATGTGGATGCGAAGGCGCACTCCACGGAGGAGCTCCGGGTGATCGACATCGTCTGAACGCAGGCGACCGCCGACCCTTGTGTGCCGCTCCGTACCTCGTTGCAGAGGGCGACAGGACGCGGTCGGCACGCGGGCCTGCGGTCATCCGGGGAACAGCCGGGCGGTCACCTTCCGGCAGCCCCCAAGCCGGTGAACACTCGGTATTCCGCTACTGCTTGAAACCCCATGCGTTCGTACATCGACCTGGCGGTGCTGGTCTGAAGGGTGCCGACTCGCAATCCCTTCTCCCGCGCCCTCGTCAGGGCCTCCGTGGTCAGGGCCGTCCCCAGGCCCCTTTCCCGATATTCCTCCGCCGTGGTCACCACATAAACTCCAGCCACACCGTCCCGGTCCAGCAGTACGGAGGTTCCGACGATGCGGTCGCCGTCGCGGGCTTCGAAGCGTTCGAGGACGCCGGGCGCCTCGGGACGAACGCGGTAACGGTCGATGACGGCGTCGGCGACATCGGGTGACAGGTCGAAACTTGGCGTGTAGGCACGCACCCAGGCTGCGATGTCCCTGAGTCCCTCGACCCGGTGCACCGAAATCCCGGTCGGGATATCTGCTGGACCCATCGATGCGAGATCGATCTCCATAACGGTCATGGCTGCGAACGAGGACAAGCCCTTGGAGCAAAGGTACTCGGCGGTGCCGGTGTCGGAGTCCGGTCCGACCCACCACACGGACGGAACCGCAGCCAATTTCCTGGTTGCCTCGTCGTAAGCGACCTCGATATCGGTTCCGGGCGATATACGCAGAACGCCGTTGTACATGGCGCTCGCTACCCCACTGCGATACATGGTGAGTCCCCGCACATCCGTCAGATCATCGGTCGCCTGACCGTAGCCGAGCCAGAAGTGTCGACAATTTGCAAGGATGCCGTGCAGCCTCATATTCACGGGTTCAACTTTCACACGTTCATGCTACATCATCTTACGATCCGAATTCCTCGGCGGGCTCGGCATGGATGATTCTTTGTAACCCGCTGACGGATAGGAAAGGTCACGCGCTCAAGTCTCCTGGCGATGCAAGCCGGAATCTGCAAAGAGACGGGCACGCAGATTCCACGCCGATTTACGATGCAACTCGCGGGGGGCTGGCTCGGCGCACCGGACGCCCTAGGTGCCGTCGTACGTCTGAGAGAGCGGGCTGGAATGGGTAAAGCAAGATCCGACCGCTTCGAGTTGCTCCCTGTACGAGTCGCCGGTCTGTCCCGCGTACTGGTCGACGAAGTCGGCCGGTACCTCGCCTTGACCGCGCCGCCCGTGGCTCTCGCCGAGACGCGTGCTGTGGCGCCCAGCCGTTCGCGGCGGTCATGGCGTCCGCAGGTGCGGGATAACCCTGGGAGGAGTTGTAAACGAGGCCGTGACCGTCGAGGTCTTGGCTAGGCTCCGATGCTCGGGGCTGATGGCACCACGCGGGGTCGTACCTGTTCTCCCTGCCGGCCGTAGAGACAGAGGACCTCGGCCGGTTCCTGCCCGGTGTTGCCGAACCAGTGTGGTACGCGGGTGCTGAATTCCGCTGATTCTCCGACCTTGAGGTGCAGCTCTTCCTCTCCGAGCACGAGGAACAGGCGTCCGGACAGGACATACATCCACATGTGTCCTTCGTGGGCCTGCGGGTCCGGTTGGGTCCGGCGCGGCGGGATGACCAGCTTCCAAGGCTGGATGGGGCCGATCTCCTGTGTGAGTGAAAGACGCACCATGCCGTTCCATGGATGCGGTGCCAGCGGGTTGAACTGGCCTTCGTGCGGTTCTACCTGGACTACGTCATTGAGGCTGATACGCAGGGCCTGGATGATCGGCAACATGAGTTCCAGGCTGGGGCGTCGCTGACCGGACTCCAGCCGGGACAAGGTGCTCTTGGAGATGCCGGTCGCCTTGGCGAGCGCAGTGAGTGTCACTCCACAACGCACACGGTGCCGCCTCAGCTGTGGGCCTATCTCAGCCAGTGCCCGGCTGATCGTTTCAGAACCTTCCACGCCTCATCAGGGTAGTCGCTCACTTCTGTTCCCAGAAACAGCAACGACGCTTGTGCGGGGGACGGAAGTCCTCTCAGGGTGGCACTCCGCGCTCGCGAGCAGAGGCGTACGGATGCGGTCGTATTCGCGTGTGGTCGTCGTCGAAGCGCAGGCGGGCTCCCTTCGGCGAGCCTGCCGCTGGATGGAGTCGAAGGAGATGTGAGTGAGTGGCTGGGGAGCCGATGGTCGGGCGGTCGCGCCGGGGGAGGCCGTGCTGCTGGAGCCGGGAGGTGAACATGCGAGGGGACCAGGGGAGGAGCTGCGTCCGGCCCTTGGTTCTGATCGCGGACATCGCGTCGACGGTTCCGGGCGTCGGCCGCCCGGTGTCCACCCTTTGCCGCCCCGGGTGCGCCCGGTGGCCTGGTCGGAGCGGATGCCGACAGGTCGGTGAAGAGGGCGTCGTCCGCAGCTACCGGCCAGCCCGTGGTCACTGGGGTGGTGATCCAGTACGCCCTGCCGGATCGCCTGCTGCTCGACCGGATCGACGACCTGGTGTTCGCCGACCCGGCGCCCGCGCGGCTGGGCCACGAGCCTCCCGCCTGCCGGCCACTTCGCTCATCGGTTGTCCACTGCCTTGGGCGAGAACCGGAACGCCGTCGTGACTTCCTCGCGAGCCCGACCGCCGAGCAGCGCGGCCACGGCCCGCGGCCGTGGCCTCCGGCGGCGACGGCGACCGTCGGCGTGTGTCCAACAGAGGGTTTTGCTGGTGATTCAGGACATTGAATGAAATCGCCCATTGCGACAACGATGAGCGAAGCAGAGATGAGTGATCAAAAAGCAATGAGGGTGCGAGATAGCCTGTCGAGTTCCGGACAGGGAGCCGGCTTCAGGACGACCATGAACCTGACGGCTAGTCAGATTCAACACGAAAAGAACATCTTTCGAGAATGGGAGGACGGCCCGTTTGCGCATCTGACGAAGGTCTCCATCCCTCACCTCGCCGCCGGCAACGGATTCAGGTTCGCAGCCACTGGGCAGTCATTCGACGAGCTGATGTCTGCGAAGGTCTATTGTGATTCCCTGACGGGGATTTCCGGAAAGCAGGACGAGCAAGATCCGATTGTGGTGGACTTTGTTTCCTCCGGGTGGCTGGAATTCACCGGAAAAAAGGGAACGAGCAGAGTCGAGCCTGGCCGGCTCTGCATCCGAGACACCAGTGTCCCCTGGGAATTTTCCTGCGGGCCGGAGGCGCGGCTGCGTGTCGTCACGATTCCTCGTAAGTCACTATTGGCGCATCTCCGATCAGGCCGGGCGTTGAACAGGCCCTTTGTTGCGGACGTCGGAACGCCCGAAGTTCAGTTCCTGCTGAACATCCTGGAGGTGATCCAACAGAGCGGCCAGGACTTGGATCGCTCGACAACTGCCCAGGGTATGGCGGCTGACGCATGCGCAGCGATCCTGGCGAGAATGCTGTCCGGGCGAGCCGATGATATGGCTGCCTTTTCCAATGTGACAGCCGAGGCCGCCAAAAGTTTCATAGAAAAGAATATCATCATCGCCGATCTGTCACCGTCCATGATCGCCCAGACTTTGGGTGTCTCTCTCAGGACGCTTCACCGATCTTTTGCGGAAACTGATGACTCCGTGATGGCGCTGGTTCGCCGCCGGCGCTTGCAAGGAGCCCACGACGAGCTGCTGAGGACAGGTTCAGCGATCAGCGTCTCGGAGATCGCAGCGCGCTGGCACTTTTCAGACGCGAGCCATTTCATCAGACAGTTCAAGTCATCCTATGGAGCCTCCCCTGCTGCATACCTGCGGAGATTCCAGCAGGGTGAACGGCCTTGACGGGCAGAACTCACCCCTTCAATGGTCCGGGGATTCCGGAGGCCGTCGAACGTGTTTCGCTTGCATGAGGTGAACGGGTTGGCAGCCAAGTCTGATCAGAAACCCTGTGGTTCTGTCCGAGGATTGACGGGACGTTCGGGCGGTCGAAGCAGCCGCTGACGATGTGCGGCTGGTGCTGGTGGAAGAACCTGCGTGTTTCGGGGGTCGGTTGGGTGTGGTCATGGACCAGGTCTCGGTGAAGACCCTGAAGCGCGTCCGGCCCTTGGTGCGGATCGCAGACATGGCGTTGATCGGGAGCCGGTTATTCGTGTGGCGGACGACTGAAGCGCACTCCCTGGCGCCCGGGTGCGGCCGGTTACCTGGTCGGAGCGGACGCCGACCTGGTCGGCGAAGCGCACCCGGCCGGTCTCCGCCTCCGCCTTCGTGCGGATCGCCGGCCGGGTCTCCTCCCGGCGGAGGTGGACGGCTTCCGCGTCCTGTTTGGTGGCTCGGTTGTCCGGGCGCTGGAACGACGGTCCGAGCAGCGCTGCCACCGCCCGCAGCCGAAGGGCCTCCTGCGCCGTTGGCAGCAACTGGCTTATGGCCGAGACCAGTTGACTCACACGCGGATCAACGGCCCAGAACATCCGTCGTTTCGCGTCAACGACGCGGTGGGAGCCGCAGTGCCGATCGGTGAGGGCCGGACGCCAGGGTTGAAGAGACTGCGCACGAAGGCCCCTCCGAGCGCGGCCGGGCTCAGCGGGGCTCTGTCGCCGATGATGCAGCCAGAGGCATACGGCATCGGCCGTGCCTTCTACGGGGGCCCACCGTTCGTCGGCCCGACCCGCCCTCTCGCGTGGAAAGCTCCGTCGTCGAGGAGCGGGAAGCGGAAGCGCGCGGTGTGCGCCTCGTAGGCGCGGGGCGCACACCACCATCCCATCAGTGCTGGAGGGGAGTGCGGAGGGCTGCCACGTGCGATGCGTGCGAGGCGCGACGGCGGAACCGGCCGCGATCAGACCACCGAACTTGCCTGCTCGTACCGTGATCGCGTGTAACGCCCATATATCTGACGATTTCTCACCGCACGCGTTCCGTAGTCAGTCGAGGCCGCCTCAAGCGCTCACCATGACGACGAGGCCGAGGGGAAGGACCGGCAGAGCGGTGGGACGTGCATGCGAGACCGACGCCGCCTTGTCGGTACGGAGCACCGCGCACGCACGAGCACGCCTCGGTGTACAAGCCGGCGGTCACGCCGTCAGTTCCGCTGCTGTCACGACGTGTTGGCCTGCTCGGTCGGCCCATGGCCGGTGTCCCTGGCGGGATGCGCGGCGCGGGGTCACCCCAGTGCGTGCCGGAAGGCGACTCCTGTGGCCGTGGGCCGTAGCGGTCATTGTCCGCGGCCGTACGGGGGAATCTGTGGACCGGCACCGGGGGACTGTCAGCCGGTCGGGGATCCCTTCTGCCGATCACGGGCGCTCACGTGGCTCTTGACGACGACAGTGGTGCCGGGCCGTCGAACACGCCCTGCGCTGTGACAGGAGGAGTGCGATGTTCAGGCGAGCGGACCGGGCCGCGTGGCTGCGGTGGACCACGGTGCCGGCGACGGTGGGAGCCGTCACGTTGGCGGGAGTGAATGCCACAGCGGCGGAGGCATACACCCCGGTGGACTGCCGCAGCACCCCTTCGGCCCTGCGGACCGCGATCGCCGCTGCCGCCCCGGGGGCGACGCTCAGCGTGCGAGGGCGGTGCGTCGGCCCCTTCACCATCGGCAAGTCGCTGACCGTCGTCGGCCGGGGGCAGGCGGTACTCGACGGCAATCACACAGGCACCACGGTGACGATCGGCGGAGGCGCGCACGTGCGGCTGACCCGCCTGACCGTCACCGGGGGACAGGGGAGCAGGGGCGGAGGCATCCTCAACACCGACGGCACGCTGACGGTGTCCCATTCCACGGTGACCGGGAACGCCTCCAACAGCACCGGGGGCGGCATCCGCAACCAGGGCACGCTGACCGTGGAACTCACCTCGGTGCACCACAACACCGCTCGGACACTCGGCGGCGGGCTCGACAACGTCGGGCCGAGCGGCAGGCTGACGGTCGTCCGATCGACGGTGCACCACAACACCGCCGCCACCGTCAACGGCGGAGGCATCTTCAACGACGCCACGGCGAGGGTGGACTTCTCCGTGATCAGTGACAACACGGCGCCTGTCGGCAGTGGGGGCGGTATCCGCGACACAGGTGCCGACGGCAGACTGACCCTGAACGGCACGCTGGTGCGTGACAACAGGGCGGCGGGCGCCGGCGGCGGTGTCAGTGTCGGCGCACGCGCCACGGCGACGCTGAACGACTCGCAGGTGCGCAACAACTCCGCGGGGACCGCCGGCGGCGGCATCAATGTCGGCGGGGGCGCGGTGACGGTGAACCGCACACGGGTCGCCGGCAACGTGCCGAACGACTGCGCCCCGACGGGCGCCGTACCCGGCTGCATCGGCTGAACTCCCCACCCCCTCACGGGCCGCCGTCGCGGCCGAAGCGCGCCGACGGTCCATCAGTGCACCCGGGACGCCCTGTCCCGGGTGCACCTGCGTCCGCAGGACCTCTACGCTCGGTTGTGTGCACGCGTTGCTGCCGATCTTGATCCTGCTGGGCGCTCTCGCCGTCGTCCTCGGCCTGTTCGTGCGGCTGGCAGCGCGTATTCGCCGCCGCGGCCTGGCGGGCGGAGCCGCAAGCGCTGCCCTGGCCTCGTACGAGGAGGCCTTCCGTGCGACCGCTCACCAGGCGCACTACGAGATTCGGGCGCAAACAGAGCGCAAGGCGCCGACCCTGTCGCCTGACGATCACGGCCGACTCCTCCTGGACGGGACGAACCGTCCGGGCGACGGTGGTCGGCCGCAGCGGGTACGCCGCGGCCGTCGATCCGTGCGAGGGCCCGCGCGCCGGTCGAGGCGATGGAGGCATGGGCGCTGACCGGTGTCCTTGCCGGTGACGGGCCGCGGCGGATGCGGCGACGTCAGCGGATCGCCGGCCTGGACGTACAGGGCGGCGCAACGGCGTGCGACTCGGGGTCCCCGAGGATGTCGGGCTCTTCCTGTCTCACCCTGAGGATCCAGTGGAACAGGGCGGTTAACATGCCCGGTCATGGCGATGTTCGTGCACTTGACTTCGGCGGCGAACGTACCGCGCATCCGGCGGTCGGGTATCCGGGCAGCCGGCCGGGGAGAAGTCGGGGCGCGAGGGGTGTACTGCTTTCCGGTGCTGCCGTCGTACCCGCTCACCCATCAATGGCTGCGCGAACTGGCCCGTTTCGGCACCCGCGGAGGACTTGCGGCCGTCCACATACGGCTGGACGACGAGCAGCACGTACTGGTCCGGCACTACGCGGACCGGACACGGGAGGCCCGGTCCGCCGTCCCCGCGGCCGAGGCGGTGCGGCGGATCGTCGCACTGGACGACCCGCGCGGGTGGGAGGTGTTTGTACCTCGGGCGATCCGGCCGTCGGAAGTGCACCGGGTCCGCACCGCGCCACAGGTCGTGGGCTGGCGGTACCGGCCGGATGCGCACGGCGTCCGCCCCTGCACCTGCTTCGGATGCCGGGTGAGGGGAGGGTACGGGGCGCGGCGCCTGCGTGAACGGTCGCCGCATCCGTCGGACGGACCGCCGCCACCGGCCGCCGTACTGCTCGCCAGGGTCGCGGCGGCCGGCGACCCCGGAGACCCAGCCGTGCTGCGGGAGGCGCTGCATTGGTTCGGCATGCGTCGACGGGGCCCGCTTGCCCGACTGTCCCGCCTTGCCGCCCACCCCGACCCCGGCGTACGGGAGGAACTCGTGTGGGCGGTCGCCCACTGG
Organism: Streptomyces sp. HUAS TT11; assembly: GCF_051553595.1. Taxonomy (NCBI): domain Bacteria; kingdom Bacillati; phylum Actinomycetota; class Actinomycetes; order Kitasatosporales; family Streptomycetaceae; genus Streptomyces; species Streptomyces sp. HUAS TT11. Next base: position 2,278,383 of record NZ_CP196184.1, on the reverse strand, counting down.
TCCACCCCAGGGGTGGCTGAGCTGCTGGACGAACTCGCCCACGACCCGCACCCGGACGTCCGGGACGCGGTGGAGGCCGTCCGTGAGTCGCCGTGATCGCCGACCCCTGGGAACCGTGACCGCGTGGGCGCACCCTTGAGGCGACCCAGCCGGGCCACGTGAATGCGTCTGCCACCACGCCCCGCTTGCAGGGCTCCGGCAGAGGCCACCAGGCCTGAACCCGACCGATCAGGTCGCCTCCGACGGTGTCGGTCGGCCGCGTTATGCTCCGCCGGTCTGGAGGCGATCATGAGTTTCACCATTCCGCCGGCACCGCTCGATATCGCGGAAGAGTTTCCGGAACTCGTGCCGCTCGCGCGGGCCACCACCGTGCTGTATCCGCGTGTCGGCAACCCCGCACGGGATGAAAGCTCGCTGGGTGGACCGCTTCTTTGGCCCGCCGACGAGCTCTGGCCGACGTGTGCCGCGCCCGACCACTTCAACCCTGCCCGCGGCTGCGCGGTCGCCGGTCCGGACCCGGTCGCCATGGTGCCCGTGCTGCAGCTCCTCGCGCGTGATGTCCCGGCCCTGGTGTTCCCAACCGGTACGGACATGCTCCAAGTGCTGTGGTGCCCCCTGGTCCACTCCGAACACGACCAGTATTCGCCGGTGCCCGTGCTCCGTTGGCGCTCGTCCGCCGACCTGGCGGAGCGGCCACCGCTGTTCAAGCCCCCACGCCCCTACGAGTTCGACGACGAGTGGATCCCACGCATCTGTGTGGTGCACCCCACCGAGACCGTGGAGTATCCGAACCAGGACATGCCCGCGGAGTTGACCGAGCGCGTGGGCGAGTGGAGCGAGCAGGTGCAGGAGTCCTGTGGCATCTCCTACTACGACGCCTTCACCACCCAGCAGAGCAAGATCGGCGGATACCCCGGCTGGACGCAGTCGCCGAACTGGCCCCACTGCACCTGCGGCTCCCGGATGGAACATCTGCTGACGATCTCGGCGAGCGAATCGTGCGGCCGCTGGCTCCCGGTCGAGGAGCGCACCCGTCCCGGCTGTGGCTGGGAAGTCTCGGACAACCCGGAGTTGGAGGACAACAGCCACGGGATGATCATGGGTGACTGCGGAGGCGTTTATGTCCTCGTCTGCCGCACCTGCCCGACCTGGCCCACGGTTCACCGCTACGACTGCTGAGCGACCGGCCGCAGCCCGTGGCCCGGCGAACGGTCCCGGGTCCACGTCGGACGGAGTCACCCGCTGAAGGACGCGGACGTCAACAGGCCGCAGACATCAGGGTTCTGGGGCGCGGGACCGCCGCGCTCGGCGGCGGTCCCGCGAGCGGCCCTTCGCGAGGAAGAACGTGCCCCGCGGTTCAGCCCGGCAGCGGTTTCCATGTCGTGGGACCCGGAGTCCGGCCCTCGGGGGGATAGTCGCAGTCGATGCTGGTGACCTCGCGGTCGCCGTCGTCCGAGTCGACCACGGCGACGCCCGTGCAGACCCTGCCGTGCTCGTCGGTCCAGGTGACGACCTCGCTGCGGTCGGCGCAGCCGGCAAGTACCAGCATGCCCACGACCGCCGCCCCGGCGAGTGCGGTCCTGCGATTCGCCCTCATGCCATCCCCCGTGAGATCGAGCCCCAAGACGCGGGCCGGCCCCGCGTCCGAAGGTCTACGGCCTTGGTACCGCCGCGAGTTGAACAGACCGCCAACGGCTCGTCACAGACCCGGGAGCGGAGTACGTACCGGACCGCGACCAAGACGTCCGCCGCTCTCGACCGCGCTCCACGGCGGGCCGTTCACCCCAGCGGCCGCAGCCGCGAGGCCTCGCGCATCCTCGTTCCCACCTCGCCGTTCGCGCCGATCACGCGCCGTCCGGACGGTGTTGGCCGGACCGCGCACCGCGTCGTTCACGGGTACGCATGGTGGCGGGCCCGCGGCAAGCGGTGTTCGATGGGACTGACGGGACCATGGCAATACGGTTACGCTGCGTGGACGGTCGTCCACTGGAGGTGCGAATGCGTCGCCCTGTCGCACGGAAACTGGCGGTGTTGGCGGTCTCGGCCGCTGTGGTGTCGGTGGGAGCGGCGGCGCCGCCGGGAACCGCCCGCCCGGCCCCCGGAAAGGTGCCCGTGGCCGTGGGCTACGGCGGCGCCGTCGCGAGCGTCGACGCGGACGCCACCGCCGCCGGTGTCGAGGTCCTCAGGAAGGGCGGCAACGCGGTCGACGCGGCCGTGGCCACCGCGGCCGCACTCGGCGTCACCGAGCCGTACTCGGCGGGCATCGGCGGAGGCGGCTACTTCGTCTACTACGACGCCAGGACCAGGTCGGTGCACACCATCGACGGCCGCGAGACGGCCCCGCTGAGCGCCAACTCCCAGCTCTTCGTGGAGAACGGCAAGGCGCTAGCCTTCGCCGACGCCGTCAGCAGCGGCCTGAGCGTCGGTACTCCCGGCACGCCCGCCACCTGGCAGAAGGCCCTGGACGAATGGGGCACCGAGCGTCTCGGCAGGGTCCTCGAGCCGGCCGAGCGGATCGCACGCCGGGGGTTCACGGTCGACGACACCTTCCGCTCGCAGACCGCGTCCAACGAGACCCGTTTCCGGTACTTCCCGGACACGGCCAAGTTGTTCCTGCCGGGCGGGCAGCTTCCCGTCGTCGGCTCCTCCTTCAAGAACCCCGAGCTCGCGCGCACCTACGAGGAACTGGGCCGCAAGGGCATAGGCGCGATCTACCACGGCGACCTCGGCGAGGACATCGTCGCCACCGTGAACAAGCCCCCGGTGGACCCCGCCTCCGGCTGGAACGCCCGCCCGGGCGCGCTGTCCGCACGGGACCTCGCGGCCTACCGGGCCAAGCTCCAGGCACCCACGAAGACCTCGTACCGCGGTCTCGGCGTCTACTCCATAGCGCCGTCCTCCTCCGGCGGCACGACGGTGGGCGAGGCCCTGAACATCCTCGAGCGGACGGACCTGTCGAAGGCGAGCCAGGTGCAGTACCTGCACCACTTCATCGAGGCGAGCCGTATCGCCTTCGCCGACCGCGGGCGCTGGGTCGGCGACCCCGCCTTCGAGAACGTGCCGACGGACGGGCTGCTGTCGCAGAAGTACGCCGATTCACGGGCGTGCCTGATCAAGGACGACGCGGTGCTCACCAGCCCGCTCGCACCCGGCGACCCGCGCCACCCGGCGGCCTGCGGCACCGCGGGCAAGGCGGCCCCGACGACGTACGAGGGGGAGAACACCACGCATCTGACCGTCGCCGACAAGTGGGGCAACGTCGTCTCCTACACGCTCACCATCGAGCAGACCGGCGGCAGCGGCATCACCGTCCCGGGCCGGGGCTTCCTGCTCAACAACGAGCTGACCGACTTCTCCTTCACGCCCGCCAACCCGGCCGTCCACGACCCGAACCTGCCGGGCCCCGGCAAGCGGCCGCGCTCCTCGATCTCGCCGACCATCGTGCTCGACAAGGCCGGCAAGCCGGTCGTGGCGCTCGGCTCGCCCGGCGGCGCGACGATCATCACGACGGTCCTCCAGACCCTGACCGGGTTCCTCGACCGGCACCTGCCGCTGGTGGACGCCATCGCCGCGCCACGTGCCAGCCAGCGCAACGCCGCGAAGACGGAACTCGAACCCGCCCTCTACAACAGCGAGCTGCGGGCGCAGCTGGAGGCGATCGGGCACTCCTTCACGCTGAACCCGGAGATCGGTGCCACGACCGGGGTGCAGCGGCTGCCGGGCGGAAAGTGGCTGGCAGCCGCCGAGAAGGTGCGGCGCGGCGGAGGGTCGGCCATGGTCGTGTCCCCGGCGCCGTAACCGGCCGTCGCGCGGCTCTCACTCGGGACGGCCGGTCCCGTTCCCTTCGGGGCGGGCCGTCTCACCGCCCTGCACCGTCGGAGGGGTCATACCGCCGGCGTCCCCACCGGGCTCCCCGGGGCCGTCCTGTGCACCGCGTTCCACGGGAGCGACGGCCGGCTCCCGGCGGGTGGGCGGCTCCGCCCGGAAGGCGAGCCGTCCCTCCTCGGTGTCCACCACGACCGCGCCGCCCCGCTCGATCCGGCCGTCCAGCAGCAACCGGGACAGCTGGTTGTCGACCTCCCGCTGGATGGTGCGGCGCAGCGGCCGGGCGCCGTACTCCGGCTGGAAGCCGCGCTGCGCCAGCCAGTCGACGGCCCCGTCGGTGAAGGAGACGTCGATGTCCTGGGCCTGAAGCATGCGCCGTGTCTTGTCGAGCATCAGATCGGTGATGCGCCGCAGTTGCTCGGCGGTCAGCTGCCGGAAGATCACGATCTCGTCGATGCGGTTGAGGAACTCCGGCCTGAAGTGCTCCCGCAGCGGCCGCAGGATCTGCTCACGGCGCGCCTCCTCGTCCGCATCGACGCCGCCCGGCCCGAACCCGATGCCCGCGCCGCGGCGGGTGATCGCCTCGGAACCGAGGTTGCTGGTCATCACGATGACGGTGTTGGTGAAGTCCACCGTGCGGCCCTGGGCGTCGGTGAGCCTGCCGTCGTCGAGGACCTGCAACAGGATGTTGAAGACGTCCGGGTGGGCCTTCTCCACCTCGTCCAGCAGCAGCAGGGAGTACGGGTGGCGCCGTACGACCTCGGTGAGCTGGCCCGCTTCCTCGTGGCCCACGTACCCGGGCGGGGCGCCCACCAGACGGCTCACGGTGTGCCGTTCCTGGTACTCGCTCATGTCCAGCCGCACCATGCGCTCGTCGCTGCCGAAGAGCACCTCGGCGAGCGCGCGGGCCAGCTCGGTCTTGCCGACGCCGGTCGGGCCGAGGAAGAGGAAGCTGCCGATCGGCCGCTCGGCGCTGGACAGACCGGCGCGCGAGCGCAGCACCGCGTCGGAGACCGCGCCGACCGCCTCGTCCTGCCCGATGACCCGTTGGTGCAGGTGCTGCTCCAGCCCGAGCAGCCGTTCCTTCTCCTCCTCCGTGAGCCGGCTGACCGGGACACCGGTGAGCCGCGAGACGACCTCGGCGATGGCCTCGGCGGTCACCTCCAGATGCTGCCCCTCGTCGGCCTCGGTGTCGCCGGAGGCCTGCCCGATCCGCTCCTTGAGTCCGGTGATGCGGTCGCGCAGCTGTGTGGCCTGCTCGTACTGCTCGTCGGCCACCGCCTGGTTCTTGTCCCGGGTCAGCTGCTCGACCTCGCGCTCCATGGTCCGCACGTCCGTGCCCTTCGTACGCGCACGCAGCCGCACCCGGGCGCCCGCCTGGTCGATCAGGTCGATCGCCTTGTCCGGCAGATGGCGGTCGGTGAGATAGCGGTCGGACAGCTCCACGGCCGCCACCAGCGCCTCGTCGGTGTACCGGACCTGGTGATGGGCCTCGTAGCGGTCGCGCAGCCCCCGCAGGATCTCGATGGCGTCGGTGACGGACGGCTCGGGCACCAGGATCGGCTGGAAGCGGCGGGCCAGCGCCGCGTCCTTCTCGATGCGGCGGTACTCCTCCAGTGTGGTGGCGCCCACGACGTGCAGTTCACCGCGGGCCAGGGCGGGCTTGAGGATGTTGCCCGCGTCCATGGACGCGCCTTCCGCGCCGCCGCCCCCGGCGCCGACGACGGTCTGCAACTCGTCGATGAAGACGATCAGTTCGTCGGAGTGCGACCGGATCTCGCCGACGATGTTGTTCAGCCGTTCCTCGAAGTCACCGCGGTAGCGGGTGCCGGCGACGACGCCGGTCAGGTCCAGGGCGACGACCCGCCGGCCGCACAGGATGTCGGGTACGTCGCCGTCGGTGATGTGCTGGGCGAGTCCCTCCACGATGGCGGTCTTGCCCACACCCGCGTCACCGATGAGGACCGGGTTGTTCTTGCCGCGCCGGGACAGCACCTCGATGGTCTGCTCGATCTCGTCGTCCCGTCCGATCACCGGGTCGATCCGCCCCTGATGGGCGAGGGCGGTGAGGTCGCGGCTGTACTTGTCCAGGGTGGGAGTGGGGCTGGGGCGCGGCCGCTCCGGGCGCGCCTGCGCGGTTTCCCCGGTCTCGGGGGCCGGGCCGGGCGGCGCGAAGTGCGCGGAGTGGAGGATGTGCCCGGCGGCCGAGTCCGGGTTGGCCGCCAGGGCGCTGAGCACGTGCTCGGGGCCGATGTAACCGGTGCCGCTCGCCCGGGCCAGTTCGTGGGCGTCCAGCAGGGCGCGTTTGACGGCGGGCGTCAGCGACAGAGAGGTGGGCGGAGGCACGTCGCCCGGGCCCTGGGCCGGACCGGAGCGCTGGTCGATCTCCGTCGCCAGCGAGTCGGGATCCGCTCCGGCGCGGGTGAGCAGACTCCTGGTCGGTTCGGCGGAGAGCGCGGCGCGCAACAGGTGCTGGGTGTCGAGGTCGCGACTGCCGTGCTGGGCGGCGTACTGCGCCGCCCCGACCACCAGCTGCCGGGCCGGCTCGCTCAGCAGCCGGCCGAGGTCGATCTGCCGGGGACCGGGACGCTGTCCGCCGAAGATTCGTGAGAAGAACTCTGCGAAGGGGTCCGAGCCGTAGCCCTGCGGACCGTTGAACCCGCTGGTCATGGCCATCCGTTCCGGCGTCCCGGCGGGGCCCGGGACACGCTCGTTGATCGACGTGCCGGTGCCGGGTGCCCGGGCGGGGCCCGGTTACACCTGTGGGCGCCCCCGGCGCACGTACCACGATGACACGAACGCTCCCGGGCGGCATGTCCAGCAGGACGTGCGGTCCGGGCACCGGCCGCGGGGCGGAGCCGTGGGCCGTCGGGGCCGGTCGCGTCACGCGGCGGGACGGCACGGCCCGCGGGCGGTACCCCGCCCCGGGCCTCACCCGCCCGGGGCGTGTTCCTCGCGGGCTGTCAGGATGCGCGGTCCCGCGTCCGTGATCGCCACCGTGTGTTCGGTGTGGGCCGCGCGGGAGCCGTCGTTCGTGCGGAGGGTCCAGCCGTCGGGGGCCGCGTGGTAGGTGTCCGTGCCGCCGCCGATGAGCATGGGCTCGATGGCCAGGACCATGCCGTGGCGCAGCCGGAGCCCGCGGCCGGGGCGGCCCTCGTTCGGGACCGGGGGATCCTCGTGCATCCTGCGTCCCACACCGTGCCCGCCGAAATCGTCCATGATGCCGTACCCGGCCGACCGGCACACCGAGCCGATCGCGTGTGCGATGTCCCCGATGCGGTTGCCGACGACGGCCGCCCCGATGCCGGCCGCGAGTGCCCGCTCCGCGGTCTCGACCAGCCGCAGGTCCTCGGGCCGGGGCCTGCCCACGACGAAGCTGATCGCCGAGTCGCCGGCCCAGCCGTCCAGTTCGGCACCGCAGTCGACGGACACCAGGTCGCCGTCACGCAGCCGGTAGCCGTCCGGGATCCCGTGCACGATCGCGTCGTTCACGGAGGCGCAGATGACCGCGGGGAAGGGGGTGGGCGCGAAGGAGGGCCGGTAGCCGAGGAACGGCGAGCTCGCACCCGCCTCGCGCAGCACCCCGTGGGCCACCTCGTCCAGTTCCAGCAGGGAGACGCCGACGCCGGCGGCGTTCCGTACCGCCGTGAGGGCCCGGCCGACGACCTGCCCGGCTGCGTGCATGGCGTCGATCGACGGGTCTGTCTTGAGTTCCACCATGCCAATTACTATACCGCAGGATCCCAATTACTATACCGGTCGCACGGTGGGGCACCGGTATTAGAATGGGCGCATGGTGCGCAACCCGTTGACCCCTGAAGAGCACGAACGCGGCGAGCGGCTCGGGCTGTTGCTGCGCGAGGCCCGCGGGTCCCGCAGTATGGCGGAGGTGGCCGCGGGTGCCGGTATCTCCGCCGAGACCCTGCGCAAGATCGAGACGGGACGTGCGCCGACCCCGGCGTTCTTCACCGTCGCCGCTCTCGCCCGGGTGCTCGGGCTGTCGCTGGACGACATCGTCGGGCAGTGCGCGCTGATCGCAGCGGCCTGAGCGGGAGAGGCGGCCCTCGGGCGGGCGGCCGGGCGCCGGTCGGCGCGGGTGTGCACAGCCGGGGGACGCGCTCCCGGAGGGGTCCGAGCCGGTCCGGAAAACTCTCTGTAGCGCGGCCGTAACACTACTGGTGTTGCCTACCGCATCGGGGTACTCCACTCGGGCGGGAGCTGGACGATGGCGGTGGATCAACTCCCTGTTCGAGTGAGGGAGTTCGCGGACTACCTACAGGAGCTCGTATCCAGGCTCGATCAGGGCGGCGGCTGGTGCGGAGTGTTCTGGCGGCGTGATCCCCAGGGGATGCGGTCCTGTCTGGAGGGCCGGGATGTGCCGCCGTGGGACGTCGTGGAGTCGCTGCTGCACGACCTCGCCGGGGTCTGGGGAACCCGGGCCGCCGCACTGGAGGCGAAGCGGGCGCAGGCTCTGCACGGCGCCTCGCTCGCCGCGTTCGACGCCCGGCCCGGCGGCCGGGACGAACTCACCGCCCGGCTCGACGGGCGGCTGCGCGAGCAGCGTTACGCGGCCGGGCGCCAGGCGGAGCTGCGACGTCTGCTGGAGTCGGCCGGCACCCGGGAGGAGGCCGAGTCGCTCCGCCTCGATCTCGCCTGGGCCGAGGACGACCACGAACGTGCCACGGCCCGGTGCGCGGAGCTCCGCCGGCGCATGGAAGCCCTCGACGCACGCGTCCCGGGTCCCCGGGAGCGGGGTGGACCGGACTTCCGTGCGGAACCCGCGGGGGACGCCCAGCGGGAGCCGCAGGCGCGGGCAACGGTCGCTCGCCGGGACGAAGGGCCCGGCCTCGGTTCCCGCGGACCGGCCGGCCGGACCGCACCGGGGCCGGCGGGCGGCGACCCCGAGGGGAGGGAGGGCGGCGGTCCCGCCGGGCCGGACGGCGGTGGTGACGGCGGCCCGAGCGCTCCGCACGGCGTCCTTCGGCCGTCGGCGGAATCCGCCGGGGAACGCACCCATGACCTCGAGGAGCCCGCCCGCGCCCCCGAGGCCGCCGGTGGGCGGTGGGCCGGGCGCCGCCCGCGTGGCAGTGCCCGTTTCGCCGGGGTGCTGGGTGTCCAGGAGGCATCCGGGGGCGCCGCGCCCGCCGCGCCCACGCCCCCCACGAGCCGTCGCGGCCCCCGAGGCGCCCGCTTCGCCGGAGCCGGGGCCGCCGACGTCGAGTCCGCGGGGGTGGGCGAGCCGCCCCGGGAGCCCGCCGGCGAGTCCGACCGGCGGATCATCGAGGAGACCGTCGCGGCGCTCGCGCGGTTGCGCGCCGAGGGCCGCACCGGAGAGGCGCACGCCCTGCTCGTCGAGGCCGCCCACTGGCCCGTCGCCCGCTACCCGGACCTCGCCGCCGCGCTGCACCGCGCGGGCCTCGACGCCGACTGGACCACCCTGCTGTGGGAGGCCGCCTCACTGCCGGCCGCCGACCTGGTCGCCGTGGCCGACGCACTCACCGTCGCGGGCCGCACCGCGGACGCCGAACAGGTGCTGCGCCAAGGGGTCGTACGCCCCCCGGCCGAGATCGGCGAGGCCCTCCTCGCACTGGGCGCCGACGGCCGGCACCGCGAGGTCCGCGCCCTTCTGGATGCGTACGTACGTATCCGTGTTCCGGAGGAGGCGGTCCGCTGCGCGTCGGCCGACCCGCAGCGGCTCGTGCCGCTCCTCCTCGACGCGGCCCGGGGCGTCTCCGACGCGCTGCACCGCGATCTCGTGCACGCCCTCAGGGTCGCCGGATTCACCACCTGAGCGGCCCGCCGACAATCCGACCACTCACCCGCAAGGAGTGCGAAACGTGATCGACTCAGCGGGTTGACGACGATGGTCTTGGCAAGGCCGTCGCAGGGGCTTACGTTCGACCCTCTACCACCTGTGTCTACGGGCGTAGAGGCTCTGACGTCCCCGCGAGGACAACAGGCAAAGGAGCGGCATCATGGCCCACGTCGTACGCGCCGCACTGGTCCAGGCGACCTGGACCGGTGACACCGAATCCATGATCGCCAAACATGTGGAGCACGCCCGCGAGGCGGCCCGCATGGGTGCGGAGATCATCGGCTTCCAGGAAGTCTTCAACGCCCCCTACTTCTGCCAGGTCCAGGAACCGGAGCACTACCGCTGGGCGGAGCCCGTGCCCGACGGCCCCACGGTCACCCGTATGCGGGAGCTGGCGCGGGAGACCGGCATGGTGATCGTCGTCCCCGTCTTCGAGGTCGAGCAGTCCGGCTTCTACTACAACACCGCCGCCGTGATCGACGCGGACGGCACCTACCTCGGCAAGTACCGCAAGCACCACATCCCCCAGGTCAAGGGCTTCTGGGAGAAGTACTACTTCAAGCCGGGCAACCTCGGCTGGCCCGTCTTCGACACCAAGGTCGGCAAGGTCGGCGTGTACATCTGCTACGACCGCCACTTCCCGGAAGGCTGGCGGCAACTCGGTCTGAACGGCGCGCAGTTGGTCTACAACCCCTCCGCCACCTCCCGCGGTCTGTCCGCCTACCTCTGGCAGCTCGAGCAACCCGCGGCAGCCGTCGCCAACGAGTACTTCGTCGCCGCGATCAACCGCGTGGGCCGGGAGGAGTACGGCGACAACGACTTCTACGGCACGAGCTACTTCGTCGATCCCCGTGGGCAGTTCGTGGGGGAGGTCGCCGACGACAAGGAGGAGGAACTCGTCGTGAGGGATCTCGACTTCGACCTCATCGAAGAGGTGCGGCAGCAGTGGGCGTTCTACCGCGACCGCCGCCCCGACGCGTACGAAGGACTGGTGAAGCCGTGAGTGACCTGTACGCCCGCCACAAGGCCGTCCTGCCCGACTGGCTCGCCCTCTACTACAAGGACCCGCTGGAGATCACCCACGGCGAGGGCCGCCATGTCTGGGGTGACGACGGCAGGAGGTACCTCGACTTCTTCGGCGGCATCCTCACCACGATGACCGCGCACGCCCTGCCCGAGGTCACCAAGGCGGTGACCGAGCAGGCCGGGCGGATCCTGCACTCCTCGACCCTCTACCTCAACCGGCCGATGGTAGAACTCGCCGAGCGCATCGCCCAGTTGTCGGGCATCCCGGACGCGCGTGTCTTCTTCACCACGTCCGGCACCGAGGCCAACGACACCGCGCTGCTGCTGGCGACCACCTACCGGGGCAGCAACCAGATCCTGGCCATGCGCAACAGCTACCACGGCCGCTCCTTCAGCGCGGTCGGCATCACCGGCAACCGCGGCTGGTCGCCCACCTCGCTGTCACCGCTGCAGACCCTGTACGTCCACGGAGGCGTCCGCACCCGCGGTCCGTTCGCCCACCTGAGCGACGCCGACTTCATCGCGGCCTGTGTCGCGGACCTGAAGGACCTGCTCGGGCACACGCGGTTGCCCGCGGCGCTGATCGCCGAACCGATCCAGGGCGTCGGCGGCTTCACCTCACCGCCCGACGGGCTCTACGCGGCCTTCCGCGAGGTCCTCGACGAGCACGGCATCCTGTGGATCGCGGACGAGGTGCAGACCGGCTGGGGCCGCACCGGCGACAACTTCTGGGGCTGGCAGGCACATGGCCGCAGCGGGCCGCCGGACATCCTCACCTTCGCCAAGGGCATCGGCAACGGCATGTCCATCGGCGGTGTCGTCGCCCGGGCCGACATCATGAACTGCCTGGACGCCAACTCCATCTCGACGTTCGGCGGCACCCAGATCACCATGGCGGCGGGGCTCGCCAATCTCTCGTACCTGCTCGAGCACGACCTTCAGGGCAACGCCCGGCGTGTCGGCGGACTGCTCATCGAGCGGCTGCGGGCCGTCGCCGCACAGCTGCCCGTCGTACGGGAGGTGCGGGGCCGCGGTCTGATGATCGGCGTGGAACTGGTGCGCCCCGGCACCGACGAGGCCCACCCGGACGCGGCGGCGGCCGTGCTCGAGGCGGCCCGCGCGGAGGGCCTGCTGATCGGCAAGGGCGGTGGGCACAACACCAGTGTGCTGCGTATCGCCCCGCCGCTCACGCTCACCGTCGCGGAGGCCGAGGAGGGCGCCGCGATCCTCGAACGCGCCCTCAGGAGCGTCCAGTGACGACCCGTCTCCTCGACAGCGCCGTCCCGAGGTGCCTTCGGTAGATCCAGAGCAAGGGAAGACAGCCATGGCCACCGCCCTGGAACCCGCCCTGTCGGTACGCCAGGTCCTCACGCTGGACCGGGTGCTCGCCGGAGAGCCCGAGGTGGTGGCCGGCGCCGGACACCTCGACCGGCCGGTGCGCTGGGTGCACGTCGCGGAGGCACCCGATGTCGGGGTGATGCTCAGCGGTGGGGAGATGGTCCTCACCACCGGGGTGCTGCTCGCCGGTGACGAGCACAAGCAGACCGAGTACATCCGGTCCCTGCACCGTGCGGAGGCCGCGGCCGTGGTCCTCGGACTCGGCCGCGCCTTCCCCGTTCCCCCGGACGTGATGCGCCGGGCCGCCGAGCGCTGCGGGCTGCCCATGGTGGTCCTGCACCGCCCCTTCCCCTTCGCCGAACTGACCGAGGAGGTCCAGTCCCGGCTGGTGCGGCGGAAGTTCGCGGCGGTGAGCCTGTCGGAGTCCGTACGCACGGCCCTGACCGGCCTGATCACCGCTTGCGCCCCGCTCCAGGGGCTGCTCGACGAGATCGCGGTGCACGCCGGCTGCCCCGTGATCCTCACCAACCTCGCCCACCGGGTGCTCGCCACGGCGGGGGAGCGGTCCGCCGTCGACGACGTGCTGCGCGACTGGGAACGCATCGCGCGGCAGGCCGGCGGCAGCGAGGGCGACGGCTGGGTCCGCGCCGAGCTGAGCGGTCGCGGCGAGCGCTGGGGACGCATCGTGCTGTGCGGCTACCGCGGCGACAACCCGATCGGACGCCTCCTCGCCGAGCGCGGGGCCGAGGCCCTGGTCCTGCACCGGATGCTCCACGGCTCCGCGCACTCCTGGGAGGAGCAGTCCGCACGGGGTCTGCTGACGGACCTCGTCTCCGGGGCCGTACCGGCCCGCCAGCTTCTGCCGCGAGCCCGCGCGGCCGGACTGCCGGTCAACCGCCGCACCTTCGTCCCCCTTGTCGTCCGCGACGGCGACCCGGTCCACCTCGACCGCGTCCTGCGGCTGCTGGGGCTGCCCGGACTCGTCGCGGAACTGGCCGACGGGGCCGCCGCCGTGCTGCTGAGTCTCGCCCGCGACCAGGACGCCGAGGCGCTGACCGCGCACTTCGCCGCCCGGCTGCGGACGGAGCACCAGGCGGGCGGGACGGTCGTCGCCGCGGCCGACGCGCGCGCCGCCTGGGAGGAGGTGCCCGAAGGGCTGCGCGAGGCCCGGCACGTCGCCGACGCGGTCGCGGACCACTCCGCCGCACTCGACCTGCCGCCCGTGGTGCGACTCAGGGACGTCCATCTGCGCGGTCTGGTCCGGCTGCTGCGCGACGACCCCCATGTCCAGTCCTTCGCCGAGCGGGAACTGGACGGGCTGCTGCGCGGACGTGAAGCCGAACAGGAACTGCTGCCCGTGCTGCGGACGTATCTCGCCACCGGCCGCAACAAGTCCCGTACCGCCCAGCTCCACCACGTCAGCCGACCGGCTCTCTATCGCAGGCTGGAAGCCATCCAGGCGTGTCTCGGAGTCGACCTGGACGACTTCGAACAGGCGGCGTCCGTGCACATCGCGCTGCTCGCGCACGACGCCCAACAGAGGTGAAACGCCGTGGAGAAGTGCGGGAAACCCGTGTGCGCGGACCGGGGTGACACCGTGGAACGCCCGGCGTCCGCAGACGTGACACGGTGCAACTCAAACCGGCTCCCCGGACTTCCTAGGCTCGCCGCACACCGAGCGACCGGAGGTCCCGATGAGCAGAGTGATCCGTGCCGCCCTCTTCCAGACCGCCTGGACGGGCGACAAGGAATCGATGATCCAGGTCCACGAGCAGGCGGCGCGCGATGCGGCGGCGCAGGGTGCTCAGGTGCTGTGTTTCCAGGAGCTGTTCTACGGGCCGTACTTCTGCCAGGTCCAGGACCCGGCGTTCTACGCGTACGCCGAGCGGATTCCGGACGGCCCGATCGTCAGGCGCTTCCAGGCGCTGGCGAAGGAGCTGGGCATCGTGCTGGTCCTGCCCATGTACGAGGAGGAGCAGCCCGGGGTCCTCTACAACACCGCCGCGGTGATCGACGCCGACGGCTCGTACCTCGGCAAGTACCGCAAGACGCACATCCCGCAGGTGAAGGGCTTCTGGGAGAAGTTCTACTTCCGGCCCGGAAACTCGGGCTGGCCGATCTTCGACACCAAGGTCGGCAGGATCGGCGTGTACATCTGCTACGACCGCCACTTCCCGGAGGGCTGGCGGGCGCTGGGGCTCGCCGGTGCCGAGATCGTGTTCAACCCGTCGGCGACCTCCCGCGGTCTGTCCGGCTATCTGTGGCAGCTGGAGCAGCCGGCGGCGGCCGTTGCCAACGAGTACTTCGTGGGCGCGATCAACCGCGTGGGCGTCGAGGAACTCGGCGACAACGACTTCTACGGGACCTCGTACTTCGTGGACCCCGAGGCGCAGTTCGTCGGCGAGGTGGCGAGCGACAAGGAGAGCGAACTCGTCGTGCGCGACCTCGATCCGGCGAAGCTGCGGGAGGTACGCGACCGCTGGCAGTTCTACCGGGACCGGGCGCCGGGGGCGTACGGGCCGCTGACCGCTCCGTGACGGAGGGAGGTCCCGCGCCCCTGCCCGGGGCGCGGAGCACCACCATGCGGCTCCGCCGCGTGCGCGCGACCAGCCACAGACAACCCGCAGAAACCGACCGCATCCCAGCGGAGCGTCCACGCAGGTAAGGGAGCACAGGGAGCATGAGCAGCCGTACCGTCATCCGCGGTGGCCTCGTCATCACCGCGTCCGACGAGATCCACGCCGACGTCCTGATCGAGGAGGGCCGCATCGCCGCCCTCGCCGCGACCGGCACCCCGGCCGCCGAGGCCTTCACGGCCGAGCGGACCATCGACGCCACCGGCAAGTACGTGATCCCGGGCGGCGTCGACGCCCACACCCACATGGAGCTGCCGTTCGGCGGCACCTTCGCCTCCGACACCTTCGAGACCGGCACCCGGGCGGCCGCCTGGGGCGGGACGACCACGATCATCGACTTCGCCGTGCAGAGCGTCGGCCACTCGCTGCGCGAGGGCCTGGACGCCTGGCACGCCAAGGCGGAGGGCAACTGCGCCGTCGACTACGGGTTCCACATGATCGTCTCCGATGTGAACCAGGAGACGCTCAAGGAGATGGACCTGCTGGTCGAGGAGGGCGTCACCTCCTTCAAGCAGTTCATGGCCTACCCGGGCGTCTTCTACAGCGACGACGGGCAGATCCTGCGTGCCATGCAGCGCTCCGCCGAGAACGGCGGCCTGATCATGATGCACGCCGAGAACGGCATCGCGATCGACGTGCTGGTCGAGCAGGCGCTCGCCCGCGGCGAGACCGACCCCCGCTACCACGGCGAGGTCCGCAAGGCCCTGCTGGAGGCCGAGGCGACCCATCGCGCCATCAAGCTCGCCCAGGTCGCGGGCGCGCCGCTGTACATCGTGCACGTCTCGGCGCAGGAGGCCGTGGCCGAGCTGATCCGGGCGCGCGACGAGGGGCTCGACGTCTTCGGCGAGACCTGCCCCCAGTACCTCTTCCTGTCCACGGACAACCTGGCCGAGCCGGACTTCGAGGGGGCGAAGTACGTGTGCTCGACCCCGCTGCGGCCCAAGGAGCACCAGGCGGCCCTGTGGAAGGGGCTGCGCACGAACGACCTCCAGGTGGTCTCCACCGATCACTGCCCCTTCTGCTTCGTGGGCCAGAAGGAGCTGGGCCGGGGCGACTTCTCCAAGATCCCCAACGGAATGCCGGGCGTCGAGAACCGCATGGACCTGCTCCACCAGGCCGTCGTCGACGGGCACATCTCCCGCCGCCGCTGGATCGAGATCGCCTGCGCCACCCCGGCGCGGATGTTCGGCCTGTACCCGAAGAAGGGCACCCTCGCCCCGGGCGCGGACGCGGACGTCGTCATCTACGACCCGCACGCCGAACAGGTCATGTCCGCCGAGACGCACCACATGAACGTCGACTACTCGGCGTACGAGGGCAGGCGTACGACCGGCCGGGTCGAGACCGTCCTCTCGCGTGGCGAACCCGTCATCACCGAGCGGGAGTTCACCGGACGCGCCGGACACGGCGTCTACACCCCCCGCTCCACCTGTCAGTACCTCAACTAGGAGTGGCGCACATGGACTTCGGACTCGTCCTGCAGACCGATCCGCCGGCCTCGAGAGTCGTCAGCCTCATGAAGCGCGCCGAGCGCAACGGGTTCCGCTACGGCTGGACCTTCGACTCGGCCGTGCTGTGGCAGGAACCGTTCGTGATCTACAGCCAGATCCTGGCGAACACCCGGAAGCTGACGGTCGGGCCGATGGTGACGAACCCCGGCACGCGCACCTGGGAGGTCACCGCCTCCACGTTCGCCACGCTCAACGACATGTTCGGCAACCGCACGATCTGCGGCATCGGACGCGGCGACTCGGCGATGCGGGTCGCGGGCCGCAAGCCGAACACGCTGGCCCGCATCAGCGAGGCCATGAAGGTGATCCGGGCGCTGGGCCGTGGCGAAGAGGCCGATCTCGGCGGCACGGTGATCAAGTTCCCATGGATCAGGCCGGGCGCCGAACTCCCGGTCTGGATGGCCGCGTACGGTCCCAAGGCGCTGAAGATGACCGGAGAGGAGGCGGACGGCTTCATCCTCCAGCTCGCGGACCTCTACCTGACCGAGTACATGGTCAAGGCGGTGAAGGACGCGGCCGCGGCCGCCGGGCGCGACCCGTCCCAGGTCAAGATCTGCGTCGCCGCCCCGGCGTATGTCACCGAGGACGACTCGCCGGCGGCGCTCGCCCACGCCCGTGAGCAGTGCCGCTGGTTCGGCGGCATGGTCGGCAACCACGTCGCGGATCTCGTCGCCAAGTACGGCGAGCACTCGGGCGCCGTACCCGATGAACTCACCGCGTACATCAAGGCCCGTGAGGGCTACGACTACGCCCACCACGGGCGCAGCGGCAATCCCGACACCCAGTTCGTGCCCGACGAGATCGTCGACCGGTTCTGTGTCGTCGGCCCCGCCGAGCGGCACGTCGAGAAGCTGACCGCACTGCGCGAGCTGGGCGTCGACCAGTTCGCCCTGTACGACATGCACGACGCCCAGGAAGCCGTCATCGACGCGTACGGCAGCCGGGTCATCCCGGCCGTCAACGCCTGAGGGAGCCGGCTCCCTTCCGTTCGTTCCTCTCCGCTCGCCCCCTTCCCGCTCCCCCGGGAAGGGGGCCCAGGACGCTCCGTTCCCCGTGGTTTTGGGGCGCACCCCCCATCGGCGCAGCCGCCCGCACGGCCTTTCCCGTCCCGTCTCATGATTGGCCTGCCCATGACCGACACCGCTCCTCCGGCCCCACCGATGTCCGATCAAGTCACCCTCGCCGACGGGCGTGTGGAGTTCGCTCCGGGCTCCCCGCCGCCGAGCGGTCCGTACGCCAACGAGGACCTGCTGCCCGTCCCCGTCGGCAAACGGACGTGGAACACGTACAACTTCTCCGCGCTGTGGGTCGGGATGGCCCACAACACGGCGTCCTGGACCCTGGCCTCCGGTCTGATCGCCGTCGGCATGGACTGGAAGCAGGCGGTGTTCACCATCGCCCTGGCCAATGTGATCGTGCTGATCCCCATGCTGCTCACCGGTCATGCGGGACCCAAGTACGGCATCCCGTTCCCGGTCTTCGCCCGCTCCTCGTTCGGCGTGCGCGGCGCCAACCTGCCCGCCGTGGTACGGGCGTTGGTCGCATGCGGCTGGTTCGGCATCCAGACCTGGATCGGCGGTGAGGCGATCTACTTCCTCGCCGGGAAGCTCATCGGCGACAGCTGGGCGAACGCCTCGAAGGTCGGCGGGTACGCCTGGACCATGTGGCTGTCGTTCGCGATCTTCTGGGTGATCCAGGTCGCCATCATCTACCGGGGCATGGAGACCATCCGCCGCTTCGAGAACTGGGCGGCGCCCTTCGTGCTCGTCGGCGCCTTCGTGATGCTGGTGTGGATGAGCAACAAGGCGGGCGGCCTCGGCCCGCTCTTCGACCAGCCCTCCAAGCTCGGCTGGGGCGGCGACTTCTGGAAACTGTTCTGGCCCTCGCTCATGGGCATGATCGGCTTCTGGTCCACACTGTCGCTGAACATCCCGGACTTCACGCGCTACGGCAAGAGCCAGAAGGCCCAGACCTGGGGCCAGGCGCTCGGCCTGCCGACCACGATGACGCTGTTCGCGTTCCTGTCGGTGCTGGTCACCTCGGGTTCGCAGGCGGTGTACGGCCAGCCGGTCTGGGACCCGGTGCAGTTGGCCGCCAAGACGGACAACGTGGTCGGTCTGCTCTACGCGCTGGTGACCGTGCTGGTGGCGACCCTTTCGGTGAACATCGCGGCGAACCTCGTCTCGCCCGCGTTCGACTTCTCCAACGTCGCCCCCCGGAAGATCAGTTTCCGCACCGGTGCCCTCGTCACCTCCGTGCTCGCCGTGCTGATCTTCCCGTGGAAGCTGTACTCCGATCCGCAGGGCTACATCTTCACCTGGCTCGGTCTCGTCGGGGGCCTGCTCGGCACGGTGGCGGGCATCCTCATCGCCGACTACTGGATCCTGCGCCGCGGCTCCCTCGACCTCGCCGACCTCTACCGACGGGGCGGCCGGTACTGGTACAGCGGCGGCTGGAACTGGCGGGCCGTCGTCGCCTTCGTGGTCGGCGGTGTGCTGGCCATCGGCGGCGCGGACTTTCATCCGCTGGTCGACGGCCGTCCGATCCCGGCCCTGTCGCCCCTCGCCGACTACGGCTGGGCGGTGGGCCTGGGCACCTCGATGACGCTGTACCTGCTGCTGATGCTGCTGCGTGGCCGGGAGCGGGCCGCGGCCTGACGCCGGCCGGCGCGCGAAGGGCGGTCAGCCCTGCTTCTGACCGCCCTGAAGCGCGGCCACCGCGTCCTTCGCGGCCTTGATGGCGCCCTTGTTGATCTCGTCCGTGCTGGGTGCCTTCTTCGACTCGAAGTCGCTGCCGTTGTACGTGATGGACACCAGTGCATTGGCCATACGGACCAGCACCACACCCTCGCGGGTCTGCTGCTTGTCCTCGGTGGTGAGGTTGACCACCGAGTAGGCGGCGTCACCGAGACCGGGGACCGCCCCGCCACCGCTCTTCTCCGTGGTGCGCTGGGTGTAGGACTTCTTCGCCTGCTCCTGCGAGTCCGTGATCTCGAAGGACACGTCGAGCCAGCGGTAGTCGTAGCCCTTGAGCGCGTTCCAGGAACAGGTGCGCCTGATGGACTTGTCCGTCGAAGGGATCTCCTTCCCGGCCGTCTTGGCGCCGGGAACGAGCGACTGGATCGTCTTGACGGACACACCGCCGCACGGCGTGGGCGCCGACGTGTAGGTCTTGGCGGCGGCCTCCGTCGCGGGCGCGGAGGCGTTGCCGCTCCCGCCGCTCTGGGTGTTGTGCGTGCTCTGACCCCCCTGCGCGGACTTCTGGTCGGTGGCCGGGGCGGCGGCCAGGGGCCCGGACGACAGGGCCCAACCCGCCGAGGCGAGTACGGCGACCGGCAGCAGGCGCGCGGTCAGGGCGAGCGGCAGAGGAAGAGACTGCACGGGCGCTCTCGTGGGGACGGTGCGGAGTGGGGTCCACACTGCGGACGGGACGCCAGTGTCACATGACTGACTGTGGTGCGGAAGGGCGAACTCGCTCCGTGCTCATGCGGTGACAGCGTCGGCTGTTGACGGGCCGTGAGTTCCTGGGGCCCTTGCCATGGTGTGCCCTTTATGTGTGCGCGGTTTCTCCCGTCGCCGGCAGGGGCAGTGCGCTCTCGATCCGGTCGACGGCGGCGAAGGCCCCGTAGGCGACGACGCGGACAAGACAACGGTCGGTGTGCTCGGGGAGCCGCCAGGCGGCGATGTCGTCGTCCGTGATGCGGTACGGGGCGAGGGCCGCCAGGATCGCGAGCCGCGCGGCGGGCCGTTCACGGCGGTCCGGCACCCCGTCCAGGGCGAGCGGCGGGTGCGATCCGTCCCAGGACCGCAGGGCCTCCCGCACGAGGTCCCGGTCCTCGGCGCCGAGGAGGCCGGTGTCCTCGCCCGCCGCCCGGTGCGACCCCCGGGCGGCCGAGCGCAGTGCCGCGTAGGCGGGGCCGACGCAGGTATCGGCCGCCCAGGCCGGAGCCGGCCCGGGATCACCGAGCAGGGACAGCGCCGCGCCGGGCACGGCCCGCCTCCGCACGGTCCTGCCGACCGCGCGTCCGGCGACGCTCCGCACCGCCCGCAGCCGCTGGGCGTTCCACGGCAGAAGCTGTTCGGTCAGCAGCGCGGAGACGATCCGGTTGATGAAGTGGAAGGCGAGCACGGTGCCCAGATAGGCGGGGGCGTGTTCCCGGGGGAACGGGTACGGCATCGGATCGGTGCCCGGGACGCGGGTCGCCCGCCCCCAGTCGAGCAGGCGCGCGTGCTCCTCGTCCTTCGGACGCTCCCCGCGCGCCAGTCGCTCGGCGAGCGCGTGGTCGCCCGTGGCGTGCAGCAGCATGGTGTGCGCGTCCACGCAGAACGGGCACTTGTTGGCGAGCGAGACTCCGAGGGCGGCCAGTTCCTTGCCGGTGCGGCTGCCGGCGCCCGCGATCAGCGACTCGCGCAGCAGCGCCCAGGCCGGGACGAGGATCTCGGGCGCCGAGGAGAGGACCACGAAGGTGGGCGGGCGTTCGATGCCGAAGTCCCGGGAGATCTGCTCGTAGACCTCGGCGACGCGTCCGGTGGCCGACCTGGCCGGCGTGGGTCGGGTGTAGCGGAAGGGTGTGGACATGGGCAGCAGCCTGCGCTCCCGGGGTGCCCGCGGTCGTCGTACGGCCGAAGGCATCCGCGGGTGAGACGCCCGGCCCGGTCCTCCGGGGCACTACTGCACCGGGAGTAGCGGCGGAGCCGTCCACAGGGCGGACGCCCGGGCCGTCGGGGCGGTCTACTGTGCGGACATGGGCGGGCACCCGGTGACACGCAGGCGCCTCGCCGACGCGGCCCTGGCGGTCGTGGTCGGCGCTCTCGTCGTGACCGCGGCCGCCTTTCGCGCGGACACCGCGGCCGTCGACTACGCCCTGATCGTCCTCGGCTCGGCGGCTCTGGCGTGCTACCGCGAGGCGCCGCTCGCGGTGCTGGCCGTGGCGACGTCGACCGGGTCGGCCTATGTGCTGCACGCCCACCCGGGGCCGCTCGCCGCCCTGCCCGTCCTGGGCGCCGTGCACACCGCGGCCCGTGCCGGTCACCGCGGCCTTGCGGCGGTGGCGAGCGGTGTGTTCCTCGCCGCGTACGTGGCGACGGGGCCCGCCGCCCAGGACGTGGTGGAGCGGACCGGGCTGCTCGCGGGCTGGTTTCTGTGCGCGGTCGTCACGGGTCTGGCCGACCGCAACTGGCAGGCGTATCTGCGGCAGACCGAGCAGCGCGCCCTGGAGGCCGAACGCACCCGGGAGGAGGCCGCGCGGCGCCGTGCCGGCGAGGAACGCCTGCGGATCGCCCGGGAGTTGCACGACTCCCTCACGCACAGTATCTCGATCGTCAAGCTCCAGGCGGGAGTCGCGGCCCATCTCGCCCGCAAGCGGGGTGAGGAGGTGCCGCCCGCTCTGCTGGCCATCCAGGAGGCGAGCGGTGAGGCGATGCGCGAACTGCGGGCCACCCTTGAGGTGTTGCGTACCGACGAACGGGCCGGCTCGCCCGCCCTGCTCGTGGAGCGGGCGCGAGCGGCGGGCCTCGCCGCCGAGCTCACGGTGACCGGAGAGGAGCGGCCCTTGAGCGCTGCGATGGACCGCGCCGTGTACCGCATCGTGCAGGAGGCCCTCACCAACGCCGTGCGGCACGCGGGAGCGGCGCGAGTGAGCGTGCGACTCGACTACGGCGAACGGGAGTTGACGGTACGGGTGGACGACGACGGCACCGCCGACCCGGCCCGCCCTCCGGTGCCCGGAACCGGCCTGACGGGCATGCGGGAACGCGTCACGGCCTTCGGCGGCACCCTGCACGCCGCGCCGCGCGCGCAGGGCGGCTTCTCGGTGCTGGCGCGGCTGCCGAGCGGGGGACCGGGATGATCACCGTGGCGCTCGTCGACGACCAGGCGCTGATGCGGGCCGGTTTCCGGGCGCTGCTGGACGCCGAGGAGGGGATCGAGGTGGTCGGCGAGGCGGCCGACGGCGAGCAGGGCCTCGCGCTGGTGCGTGCCGAGGTACCCGACATCGCACTGATCGACGTGCAGATGCCGGTGATGACGGGCATAGAGGCGACCCGCCGGATCGCGGCGGATCCCGTGCTCGCCTCCGTCCGCGTGGTCATGCTGACCAACTACGGCCTGGACGAGTACGTCTTCGAGGCGCTGCGGGCAGGCGCGAGCGGCTTCCTGCTGAAGGACACCGAACCGGAGGATCTGCTCCGGGCCCTGGAGGTGGTGGCACGTGGTGACGCCCTGTTGTCCCCGTCGGTCACCCGCACCCTCATCGGCGAGTTCGTCTCGCGACCACCGGACCGCTCCACCGCCCCGGGCCTCGAGTGCCTGACCCGCCGCGAACGCGAGGTGACGGCGCTGGCGGCGCGCGGCCTGACCAACGAGGAGATCGCCGCCCATATGGTCATCAGCCCGTTCACGGCCAAGACGCACATCAGCCGGGCGATGACCAAACTGGGTGCGCGCGACCGCGCCCAGCTCGTCGTGTTCGCCTACGAGTCGGGTCTGGTCCGGGCGCGCGAGGCGTGATGCCCCGCGCGCGCAGGGCCGCCGGTGCCGGCGGCACCGGTGCTCACACCATCAGCGCGATCGCGTAGGCCAGGAAGAATCCGGCCACCAGGACCACGAGGATCATGATCACGGTCAGTGGCGCCGCGGCCCAGCCCCGGCTCCTCATGTACTCCTGCTGCGGAACGGCCTCCTCGACACTGCTCTCGCCCGGCGGGGTCTCGCCCGGCGGAACGCCGCCCGGCTCGACCCTGGGCCTCCATGACGGCGCGGCGGCGGGCACCCCGTAGCGGTGGTCCCAGGCGCCGCCCGTCCCGCTCGTCCCGTGCATCTGGTTCATGCTCTCCGAATACCCTCACCATCGACGGCCAAGCGGACATAGCGCTATAAAAAGGAAAGTTCGATGGTGCGGTGGCGCGGGTTCCGTGCCGACGGCGGGGCAGACGGGGCGTGCCGCGGTCGATAGCCTGCTCGGTGATCAAGCGAACGCAGGTCCTGGCCCCGGCCTCCCGGCCGATCCCAGGACGGTTCCCGAACGCCGATCGGACCGACCGAGGCGTGCACTCAGCGAGGTGAGAGATGCGGTTCACCACCCGGCCCACGCTTCAAGGCACCTTCGGCATGGTGTCCTCCACGCACTGGCTGGCCTCGCAGTCGGCGATGGCCGTGCTGGAGGACGGCGGCAACGCCTTCGACGCGGCCGTCGCCGGTGCGTTCGTGCTGCATGTGGTGGAGCCGCACCTGAACGGGCCCGCCGGTGAGGTGCCGATCCTCCTCGCCCCGGCCGGCGGCGAGGTACGGGTGCTGTGCGGGCAGGGCGTCGCCCCCGCGGGAGCCACCGTCGCCCACTACCGGGGACTCGGCCTGGAACTCGTGCCCGGCACGGGACCCCTCGCGGCGGCCGTCCCGGGCGCCTTCGACGCCTGGATGCTGCTGCTGCGCGACCACGGCACGAAGAGCCTCGCGGACATCCTGAAGTACGCCATCGGGTACGCCGAGCACGGGCACGCGCCCGTGGAGCGGGTCGGCGAGACCGTCGAGAGCGTACGCCGGCTGTTCGAGACGGAGTGGACCTCGTCGGCCGAGGTGTACCTGCCGAACGGGAAGGCGCCGGCAGCCGGTGAGCTGCTGTGCAATCCGGCCCTCGCCGCGACCTGGAAGCGGCTGCTCGCCGAGGTGTCCGGGGCGGGTGACCGGGAGGCGCAGATCGAGGCGGCACGACAGGTGTGGCGGTCGGGGTTCATCGCCGAAGCCCTGGTGCGGCAGTCGGCGCGGCCCACCATGGACACCAGCGGCGAACGCCACAGCGGGACCCTGACGGCCGACGACCTCGCCGGCTGGTCCGCCGGCTACGAGGCCCCGGCATCCTACGACTGGAACGGCTGGACCGTCTGCAAGGCCGGCCCCTGGAGTCAGGGCCCGGTCCTGCTCCAGCAGCTCGCCCTGCTCCCGCCCGAGCTGCCGGCCTACGGTTCCGCGGAGTACGTCCACCTGCTGATCGAGGGCTGCAAGCTCGCCATGGCCGACCGCGAGGCCTGGTACGGCGACGCGGCCGAGGTGCCGCTCGACGACCTGCTCTCGGACACGTACAACGCCGAGCGGCGCGCCCTCGTCGACGGCAAGGCGTCGTACGAGCTGCGCCCCGGCGCGCCCGGCGGGCGTCTTCCGCACCTGAGCGAGCGCGCCCGCGCGGTGGCCGCCGACGAGCCCGGATTCGACCCCATGGGAGTCGGTGAGCCGACGGTCGCCAAGAGCCCCACCTCCCCGGTGCCCGGGGAGCCGGACGTCGCCGCCGACGGAACCACCCGCGGCGACACGTGCCACCTGGACGTCGTCGACCGCTGGGGCAACATGGTCGCCGCCACGCCCAGCGGCGGCTGGCTCCAGTCCAACCCGGTCGTGCCCGAGCTGGGCTTCCCGCTCGGCACCCGGCTCCAGATGACCTGGCTCGACGAAGGGCTGCCGAACTCCCTCACCCCGGGCCGGCGCCCCCGTACCACCCTCACCCCCTCGATCGCGCTGCGCGACGGGGTACCGGTGCTCGCGTTCGGCACACCCGGCGGCGACCAGCAGGACCAGTGGCAGCTGCACTTCTTCCTGGCGGCGGCCCTGCGGCCCGCGATCCGCGGCGGCCTCGACCTCCAGGGGGCCATCGACGCCCCGAACTGGCACAACGACAGCTTTCCCGGCTCCTTCTTCCCGCGCGGCATGCGCCCTGGCAGCGTCACGGTGGAGTCCCGTACGGACCCCCGCGTGGTCGAGGAACTGCGCCGGCGCGGTCACGACGTCACGGTCGGCGAGGCCTGGTCGGAGGGGCGGCTGTGCGCGGTCGCCCGGGACCCGCGGACGGGCGTGCTGTCCGCGGCGGCGAATCCGCGCGGGATGCAGGGGTACGCGGTCGGACGGTGACGGCCGCTCCGGCCCGGCTCGGCCGGAAGAGCCCCCGAAGCCCCGTATTCACGCCGAATCCACCCGGAGTGCACCGTGTGGGGTCGGATTGTCAGTCATGCATGCTCTCATGGAGACATGATCGACGACATCGAAACCATCGACGAGTTTCTCGCTCACCGCACGTCCGAGGTGGCGGAGGCCGTGCGCCAGGCTGCCGCCACCGAGATCATGCCGCGCTTCCGCCGGCTCGCCGACCACGAGATCGACGAGAAGAGCGGCCCCCACGACCTGGTCACGGACGCCGACCGCAAGGCCGAGGCCTACCTCACCGAGGCGCTCGTCAAGCTGCTGCCCGGTTCGGTCGTGGTGGGCGAGGAGGCCGTCCACGCCAACCCGGCGACCTACGACGCCGTGCGCGGCGACGCCCCCGTCTGGATCGTCGACCCCGTCGACGGCACCCGGCAGTTCGTCCACGGCGACCCCGGCTTCTGCACGCTGGTCGCGCTCGCCCAGCGCGGCGTCCTGTATGCCTCGTGGACATACGCACCGGTCCACGACCGGCTGGCCACGGCCGTCAGGGGCGAGGGCGCCTTCCTCGACGGAGTGCGCCTGCACGCCGGCTCCCCGGCGCCGGACCGCGATCTCGAGGTCGCCACCTCCCACCCGTACTACACGACGGACGACCAGAAGCGCGCACTTCTCGGCCTGCAGACCGAGGGGATCCGTCCGCGGTCGTGCGGTTCCGCCGGACTGGAGTATCTGCAGATCGCGCAGGGCCTGCTGGACGCCACCGCCTTCTCCTGGGAGGCGGCCTGGGATCACGCGGCCGGCCTGCTGCTGGTCGAGGAGGCGGGCGGTGCCCACCTCACCCTCGCGGGCGAGCCGTTCCGCATCACCGGCGGAAACGCCCTGCCCTTCACCGCGGCCAGGGACGAGGCCACGGCCCGCCGGGTGCTGGGCCTGCTGTCCGGCGGTGCCTGACCCCGTGGTGCCGCGCCGAAAGCGGAACCGCGGCCTCAGTCGAGGGCTGCCCCCCGCCCCGATGGAGTGTCAGTCCCGCGGCATATCCTGAGGGGCACTGGGCGTGGACTGACGAAGGAGTCCGAAGGTGCCGTCGATGCTCGATGCGGTCGTGGTGGGGGCGGGGCCCAACGGACTGACGGCCGCCGTGGAGCTGGCCCGGCGCGGATTCTCCGTCGCCGTGTTCGAAGCCCGCGACACCATCGGCGGGGGCGCCCGCACGGAAGAGCTCACGCTCCCCGGTTTCCGGCACGACCCGTGCTCCGCGGCGCACCCCCTCGGTGTCAACTCCCCGGCGTTCCGGGCGCTGCCCCTGGAGCGCTACGGCCTCCAATGGCTGCACGCCGAGCTTCCGATGGCACATCCCTTCCTGGACGGCACCGCGGCGGTGCTGTCCAGGTCGGTGGCCGAGACGGCCGCCTCCTTCGGGCCGCGCGACGCGGGGACGTACCGCCGGCTCGTCGAGCCCTTCCTGAGTCGCTGGGACACCCTGGCCAAGGACTTCATGTCCCTGCCGCTCACCGCCCTGCCACGGGACCCGCTCACCCTGGCCCGGTTCGGGCTCGTCGGCCTGCCTCCGTCGACGTGGCTGATGCGCCGCTTCCACGACGAACGGGCCAAGGCGCTGTTCGCCGGGCTCGTCGCCCATGTGATCGCCCCGCTCGGCGGCCTGGCCACGAGCGCCGTCGGTCTGATCTTCGCCCTCGCGGCGCACGCCCGCGGCTGGCCGGTGGCCCGCGGCGGTTCCCAGTCCGTCTCGGACGCGCTCGCCGCCTACCTGGAGGACCTGGGCGGCAGTATCCACACCGACTACGAGGTCAAACGCCTCGACGACCTGCCCCCGGCGCGCGCGTACATCTTCGACACCTCGCCCACCGCGCTGGCCCGGATCGCGGGCCTCGGCAGGTACTACGACGGCTACCGCTACGGCGCCGCCGTGTTCAAGGTGGACTACGCCCTGGACGGCCCCGTGCCGTGGACCGCGAAGGAGGCACGGGTCGCCGGGACCGTTCAAGTCGGCGCCGACCGCGCGGAGATCGGCACCGCCCTGCGCGCCGCGTCCCGCGAGGGCCGGGCCCCCGACGCACCGTTCCTCATCACCGTGCAGCCCGGCGTCGCCGACCCCACCAGGGCGCCCGAGGGCAAGCAGGTCTTCTGGGCGTACGGCCATGTGCCGAACGGCTGGCGAGGCGACCTCACCGACGCACTGGAACGCCAACTGGAGCGCTTCGCACCGGGCTTCCGCGATCGGGTGCTCGCCCGTGCCACCGCGGGCCCGCCCGAACTGGCCGCCCGCAACGCCAACTACGTCGGCGGCGACATCGCCTCCGGCGCGGTGTCCGGGCTGCAGATGCTGCTGCGCCCCAAACTGTCCCTGTTCCCGTACAGCACGCCGCACCCGGCCGTCTTCATCTGCTCGTCGGCCACGCCGCCCGGTCCCGGTGTGCACGGCATGTCGGGCCACAACGCGGCGAAAGCCGTGTGGAGGAGGCTGAGACAGGCATGACCACCATCACTTTGGTCCAGGGCGACATCACCCGGCAGAGCGTCGACGCGATCGTCAACGCCGCCAATTCCTCGCTGCTCGGCGGCGGAGGCGTGGACGGTGCGATCCATCGCCGGGGCGGCCCCGCGATCCTCGAGGAGTGCCGCGCGCTGCGTGCCTCCCGCTACGGCCGGGGCCTGCCCACCGGCCAGGCGGTCGCCACGACCGCGGGTGAACTCGACGCCCGCTGGGTGATCCACACGGTGGGCCCGGTCTTCGCCGACTCGGAGGACCGCTCCGAGCTGCTCGCCTCCTGCTACCGGGAAGCGCTGCGGGTCGCCGACGGACTCGGGGCCCGTACCGTCGCGTTCCCCGCCGTCTCCACCGGCGTCTACCGCTGGCCGATGGAGGACGCGGCACGCATCGCGGTGGAGACGGTGCGTTCGACGGACACGGCCGTCGAGGAGATCAGGTTCGTCCTGTTCGACGAGCGGGCCTACGAGGCGTTCGCCGCGCAGGCCGGCTGACCCCGTCGGCATACCGGACCGGGGCCCCCGCGCGGTTGTCGCCGTGCTGCCGTGCCGGGGACAGAACCCCAGGTCGCAGGGCTGAGCAGAAGAGAATTCCTGGTAGGTCCACCTTCATGTCGGATTTCCGCCAGCCGGCTTCCGGCCCATGGCCGATGCTGGAGGCATGCGGAACGGGATGCACACCGACTGGGATCGCTGCGTGCGCGCCGTCCAGTCGAAGGACGCGCGTTTCGACGGCTGGTTCTTCACCGCCGTCCTGACCACGAGGATCTACTGCCGACCCAGCTGTCCGGTCGTACCGCCGAAGCCGGAGAACATGATCTTCTACCCGAGCGCCGCCGCATGTCAGCAGGCCGGATTCCGGGCCTGCAAGCGGTGCCGGCCCGACACCAGCCCCGGCTCGCCCGCGTGGAACCAGCGCGCCGACCTGGTCGCCCGCGCCATGCGGCTGATCGCCGACGGCGTGGTCGACCGGGAGGGCGTGCCCGGCCTCGCGGCCCGCCTCGGCTACAGCACCCGCCAGATCGAGCGCCAGCTCGTCGCCGAACTGGGCGCGGGACCCCTCGCGCTCGCCCGGGCCCAGCGAGCCCAGACCGCCCGGGTCCTCATCGAGACGACCGCGCTGCCGATGGCCGAGATCGCCTTCGCGGCGGGCTTCTCCTCGATCCGCACCTTCAACGACACCGTACGGGAGGTCTTCGCGCTCGCCCCGAGCGAACTGCGCAGCCGCCTGCCGAAGAAGACGGTGGTGGCCCCCGGCGTCCTGAGCCTGCGCCTGCCGTTCCGGGCCCCGCTCAACCCCGACAACCTCTTCGGCCACCTCGCCGCGACCTCCGTACCCGGCGTGGAGGAGTGGCGCGAGGGTGCCTACCGGCGCACGCTCCGGCTGCCCTACGGGCACGGGATCGTGGCACTGACCCCGAAGACCGACCACATCGCCTGCCGTCTGACCCTCAGCGACATGCGCGATCTGCCCGTCGCCATCAGCCGCTGCCGCCGCATGCTCGACCTCGACGCCGACCCGGTCGCGGTCGACGACCAGCTGCGGGCCGACCCGGTGCTGGCGCCGCTCGTCGACAAGGCCCCCGGCCGCCGGGTCCCGCGTACGGTCGACGAGGCCGAGTTCGCCGTACGGGCCGTCCTCGGCCAGCAGGTCTCCACGGCCGCCGCCCGCACCCACGCGGCCCGTCTGGTCACCGCGCACGGCGAGCAGATCGAGGACGCCGAGGGCGGCCTCACCCATCTCTTCCCTGCTCCCGAGGCGCTCGCCGCGCTCGATCCCGAGTCCCTGGCGATGCCGCGCACCCGGCGCACCACGTTCACCACCCTCGTCCGCCAGCTCGCCGAAGGAACCCTCCATCTGGGCGTGGAGAGCGATTGGGAGGAGAGCCGGGCGCGGCTGGGGACGCTGCCCGGCTTCGGACCCTGGACCGTCGACGTGATCGCGATGCGCGCCCTGGGCGACCCCGACGCCTTCCTGCCGACGGATCTCGGCATCCGGCGCGCGGCCCGGGAACTGGGCCTGCCGTCCACGCCGGCCGCGCTCACCGCACGCGCGGCAGGGTGGCGGCCGTGGCGGGCGTACGCGGTCCAGTACCTCTGGGCGACCGACAGCCACCCGATCAACTTCCTCCCGGTCTAAGGACGTTCCATGAAGCAGCACAGCGTCATCGACAGCCCGTACGGCCCGCTCACCCTTGTCGCCGACGACGGCGTCCTGTGCGGTCTGTACATGGAAGGACAGCGCCACCGACCGCCGGAGGAGACCTTCGGGGAGCGCGACGACACGCCCTTCGGCGAGGCGACCGCACAACTGCGGGCCTACTTCGCGGGCGAGTCGAAGGACTTCACCCTCCAGATGCGCCTGCAGGGAACCCCGTTCCAGCGCAGTGTGTGGGAGCAGCTGCGGAAGATCCCCTACGGGGAGACCCGCTCGTACGGCGAACTGGCCGACGCCCTCGGCAATCCGGGTGCCTCACGTGCGGTCGGACTGGCCAACGGCAAGAACCCCATCGGCATCATCGTGCCGTGTCATCGGGTCGTCGGCGCGAACGGTGATCTGACGGGCTACGGCGGCGGCCTCGCCCGCAAGCGGCGCCTGCTGGACTTCGAACGGGGAGCGGGCCTGTTCTGAGCGCGGAGGTGCGGGGCCTGTACGCCCCGCACCTCCGCCTCACGGGCACCGCCCCCGGCAGGCCGACGTCAGCGGCGTACGGCCTCGGCGGCGTAGTCCCACAGGCGGTCCGCCGCCTGTGGATCGAGGGCGTGAGCGGCCACCCGCCCGGACCGGTCGGCGCCGTCCGACAGGACCGATGCCTCCTGGTTGTCTTCGAAGTAGCGGCCGGTCACCCCCTTGACCAGTGGCGATGCGGCCAGCAGCACGGAGGTCGCGGCGCCCTGGGCCGGGTCCTTGTAGTGCGGCAGCGGTGTCAGGTTCCCCGCGTCGTCCATCACGCCGAACGAGCGCATGGCGTCGTCGTCGAGATGGCGCTGGAGGTTGGTGAGGATGATGCCCGGGGCCACCGCGTTGGCCGTGATGCCGTCGTCGGCCCACCGGCGGGCCCCCACGGCGAGGAGCACATCGGCCGTCTTGGACTGCCCGTAGGCCGCCCAGGCGTCGTAGGGACGCCGCTCGAAGTGCGGGTCGTCGAAGTCGAAGGGCGAGTTCAGGTGGGCACCCGAGCTGACGACCACGACGCGGGCCGAGCCCGACTCGCGCAGAGCGGGGTGGAGGGCGCCGGCCAGGGCGAAGTGACCGAGGAAGTTGGTCGCGAGCTGCAGCTCCCAGCCCTCCGCGCTGACCTGCCGTGTGGGGAGCGCCATGATCCCGGCGTTGGCCACCAGGATGTCCAGCGGGCCGCGCCACGCCTGTGCGAAGGCCAGGGCGGAGTCGATGTCCGACAGGTCGAGCGCCTCGGCGCGCACCGAGCCGGCACCGGGGGCGGCGGCGAGTTCGCGGACCAGCGGCTCGGCGGTCTCCGGACGACGGGTGGCGACGATGACCTCCGCGCCGGCGAGGGCCAGGGCCCGGACCGTCTCGGTACCGATGCCGGAGGCGCCGCCGGTGACCACGGCGCGGCGTCCCGTGAGGTCGACGCCGTCGATCACTTCGGTGGCCGTGGCGTGGGAGTGGAAGGGGGTGGTGAGTCGGGATTCGGCGTTCACGGGCAGTCTTTCCTGAGATGCGAAGTCACGTACGCCATTCACCGTAGAACCACACCGCTGGACGATGTATAACCTGTCGTCCAGGGTTCTTCAGTCATCGTCCAGAGGAGGTGCTCATGGATCCACTGGAGGACGTGTTGGGCCTGCTGCAGACGCAGAGCCATCTGTCGACGGGCCTGGCGGCGGGAGGGCGGTGGGCCCTGCGGTTCGACGCACCCTCCGGCGTGAAGTTCAACGCCGTCAGACGTGGACACTGCCGGCTGGAGGTCGACGGGCTCCCGGAACCGATCGATCTGGCGGCCGGCGACTGCTACCTGCTCACCCGGCCGCTGCGCTTCACCCTGCGCAGTGATCCCGAGGCCACCGCGGTGGACGCGGGCCCCGTCTTCGAGAGGGCGACGGACGGTGTCGCCCGGGTCGGTACCGCTGACGAGGTGTACATGATCGGCGGCCGCTTCTCCTTCGGTGAGCGCGCACAGCAGCTGCTGCTGGACGGGTTGCCCCCGGTCGTCCACGTGCCCGCGGGAACCGAGCAGGCGGATGCCGTGGAGTGGGCGCTGACCGCCATCGAACAGGAACTGCAGCACAGACCGCCTGCCTCGAGGCTGGTCGCCGAGCACCTCGCCGTCGTCATGCTCGTCCACGTCCTGCGGCTGCACCTCGCCCGCCGGCCGCACGCGGTGTCGGGCTGGCTGTCCGGCCTCGCCGACCCCGTGGTGGCCACGGCCCTGGCGTCGATGCACGAAGCACCCGCACGCTCCTGGACGGTGGCCGAACTGGCGCAGGCGGGCGCGGTGTCGCGGTCCACGCTGGCGGCGCGCTTCAAGGAGACGGTCGGCCAGGGGCCTCTGGAGTATCTGACCCGCTGGCGGATCGAGCTCGCCTCCCGGCAACTGCGGGAGAGCACCGACACGGTCGCCCTCATCGCCCGCTCGGTCGGATACGGCTCGGAGAGCGCACTCAGCGTGGCCTTCAAGCGGGTCACGGGACTGTCGCCCGGCGCGTACCGCAAGCAGACGTCCGCGTACCCGGACCCCGGCGTCGTGCTCGTGGGCGGTGCCGGAGCGGACTGACACCGGGCGACCCGGCGCGGGCCCCGAGCAAGCCGGCCCCTGCCGACCTGCGACGTCCCGGGCTCACCGCGGGGTCTCGGGGCACCACGGCTCGGGGCCGCCGTCAGCCCCGGCCGCCCGTGGCGCTCAGCTCGTGCAGCAGTGCGGGCAGCGCGGTGCCGATGGGCTCGCGTATGACGTCGTCGGCGCGGTCGTCGTACGGAGTGGGTTCGGCGTTGACGATGATCAGGCGTGCGCCGTGGTCGGCGGCGACCGCCGCGAGTGCGGCGGCGGGCTGGACCTGGAGGCTGCTGCCCACGGCGATGAAGACCTGGCAGGCCTTCGTGATGGCGACGGCTTCGCCGAGGACGACGGGGTCGAGTCGTTCGCCGAACATGACGGTGGCGGATTTGAGGATGCCGCCGCATTCCAGGCAGGGCGGGTCGTCCTCGCCGGCCTCGACGCGGGCGATGGCGTCCTCCATGAGACCGCGGGCGTGACAGTGGGTGCAGACGAAGCTGCGGGCGGTGCCGTGCAGCTCCAGCACCTTGCGGGCGGGCAGGCCTGCCAGCTGGTGCAGCCCGTCCACGTTCTGTGTGATGACCCGTACGGGCACCCCGGACCGCTCGAGCTCGGCCACGGCCCGGTGTGCGGCGTTGGGCTCGGCCTTGAGGGTCCGGTTCTTGCGCCGCATCTGCCAGGAGCGCCGCCGGATCTCGGGATCGCCCATGTAGTACTCGTACGTCACGAGCTTCTCGGCCTCGGGATCCTTCCGCCACAGCCCGTTGGGCCCGCGATAATCGGGGATCCCGGAATCGGTGGAGATGCCTGCGCCGCTGAGAATGGCTACGAGGGGCCTGTCCATGGGGCGAGAGTAGGACGCCTTCGTGCGCGAGGCGAACGGATATCAGGCGGGAACATCGCGCGGGCGCGCCACGGTCGCGGTCCGTGGCGCCGGATCACCGAGGACACGACCGACCGGGATCCCCGGCGGCTCGCGCTGCACGGGCGAGGACGAGCGGATACACGGCGCCGGCCGTCTTCGGAAGCGAGTGCCCGGCTGCGCGATCGTTGCCGTGGGCACAGGAGTTGCGGACGTGTCGGGCGAACTCCAGCAGCCGGTCGAGAACGTGCCTCACGTACGACCTGCACCTGCCCGGTGCAGCCGGCCCGATGATCCGAAGGGGCGTTGCATCGCGAGTCGAGGCCGCGGAGCCCGGCGAGGCCATCCGCGTCTCATGGTTCGGCCAGGTTTTGGGCAACGTGTGCCGATATCGTCGCCCGATACCGACCGGTGAGTCACACTGAGCCTCGGAGGGGGGACAGGTGCGACGGCGCTGCGCCGACGCGCCATCCCGAAGTTCGCGCTGCCTCGGGGAAGGTGGCGTGGGGCCAGTGGGGGATGCATGACGCAGTCGCTTCCCGATCAACGCGACGCCCGTGAGCGGGCGTTGACCGGGCACGCGGGACTTCCGGTCGTGGTGGTCGGCGCCGGCCCGTACGGACTGTCGGTGGCCGCTCACCTGAGACAAGCAGGGATGCCGGTCCGGATCTTCGGTGAAGTGATGGGCAGTTGGCGTCACGCGATGGCGACCGGGATGTTCTTGAAGTCGACCCCGGCCGCGACCGATCTTTCCGCGCCGGAGCCGGGCGGGCGGCTCGCGGACTTCCGCCGCATGCACGATGAGTCGGAGTTGACCGAGCTGACACCGATCCCGTGCGACGTGTTCGTCCGGTACGGGCTGTGGTTTCAGCAGCGCTACGTCGGCGAGGTCGACCCGGCCCGTGTCGTGGCCGTGGACCGGGCCCAGCGGTCGGACCCGCATTTCCTCGTCGGGTTGGACGACGGCCGAAGGTTCCCGGCTGCTGCCGTCGTGGTGGCCACCGGCCTGAGCGGTCTCGCCCATATCCCCGAGGAACTGCGACGAATCGTCCCCGAAGGCCCGGGGGTTCGGGCGCTGGTGTCGCACACCAGCCACCATACGGACCTGTCGCCGTATGCCGGTCGGCGTGTGGCCGTTGTCGGCGGCGGCCAGTCGGCGCTGGAAAGCGCCGCGCTGCTGCACGAGGCCGGCGCCGACGTGCAGGTGCTCGTCCGGGAACCGAGTGTGCTGTGGGGGATGGAGCCGGACCTGGTGCGGCCCTGGACCCACCGCGTGGTCAAGCCGGCCTCGCCCCTCGGGACGGGCTGGGTCCTGGCCGCGGTGTGCAAGGCGCCGGGAGGAGTGCGGCGCCTGCCCGCGGCCGCTCGCATGATGCTCTTCCGCCGTGCTCTGGGGCCGTCCGGTGGATGGTGGCTGCGCAACCGTGTCGAGGGCATTGTGCCGGTACGCACGTCACGTCGCGTCATCCACGTCGAGGCAGCCGAGTCGACCGTACGCCTGGGCATCGATGGACCGGGTGGGTCCGAGACGCTTACCGTCGATCACGTGCTCGCGGCCACCGGCTACCGTCTCGACATCGACGCGGTGCCTTTCCTGTCTCCTGCACTGCGGAGCGCTCTGGGCTGTGTGCCCGGTTCGAAGGCGCCCGATCTCTCCGATACGTTCGAGTCGTCGGTCCCGGGCCTGTACTTCACCGGTTCACTCGCGGCCCCGATGTTCGGCCCGATGATGCGGTTCGTGGCGGGAACCGGATTCGCCGCGACGCGCATCGCCCGGCATGTGGCACGCGCCGCTGCGATCCGCTGAGGCGACCCGGGTCGCGTTGCAGCGGACCTGCCGGGTGGCGGGTGAGGCAGGTTGCTCGGCCCGCGACGGGTGCGGGCCACCGTCTGGAAGCCGAGGACGTCCGCCTCCGCAGAACGGGTGGTGAACGACAGCGCCGACCGCCGCCCGGCCACCGCCGTGTGCGGCGCGGCCCTGTCCGAGGCCGTGTGCCCGGTCATATCGTATTCCGATATCGGGCACCGTAGGATGGCGTGGCGTGGAGCGACGATCATCTTTGGGGAGCACGTGATGAGCAGACCGTCGGAGGCGGCCTCCGCCCCGGGTGAGCTGGAGCGGCGGCTGGGTGTGCCGGATGCCGTGGTGATCGGGCTGGGCTCGATGATCGGGGCGGGGATCTTCGCCGCGCTCGCTCCCGCCGCGCACGCGGCCGGCTCCGGGCTGCTGCTCGGTCTCGCGGCGGCGGCCGTGGTGGCGTACTGCAATGCGACGTCCTCGGCGCGGCTCGCGGCCCGCTACCCGGCGTCGGGCGGTACCTATGTCTACGGCCGCGAGCGGCTCGGTGAGTTCTGGGGCTACCTCGCCGGCTGGGGCTTCGTGGTGGGCAAGACCGCATCCTGTGCGGCCATGGCGCTGACCGTCGGCGTGTACGTCTGGCCGGGACAGGCGCATGCGGTGGCGGTGGCGGCCGTCGTGGCGCTGACCGCGGTGAACTATGCCGGGGTGCAGAAGGCGGCATGGCTGACCCGGGTGATCGTCGCCGTGGTGCTCGCCGTGCTCGCCGCGGTCGTCGTCGCCGCACTCACCTCCTCCGCAGCGGATGCGGCGCGGTCGGACGTCGGTGCGGATGCCTCCTTCAGCGGGGTGTTGCAGGCCGGTGGTCTGCTGTTCTTCGCATTCGCCGGATACGCGCGCATCGCCACCCTGGGTGAGGAAGTACGCGATCCCGCCCGGACCATCCCCCGGGCCATTCCGCTGGCTCTCGGCATCACGCTGGTCGTCTACACGGTGGTGGCTGTCTCGGCGTTGTCGGTGCTGGGCCCGCAGGGGCTGGCCGATGCCACGGCCCCGCTGTCCGACGCGGTGCGGGCTGCGGGGGTGGCCCGGCTGGCACCCGTCGTGCGAGTCGGGGCGGCGGTCGCCGCGCTCGGTTCCCTGCTGGCCTTGATCCTGGGTGTCTCCCGTACCACGCTCGCCATGGCCCGTGACCGGCACCTGCCGCACGCGCTGGCTGTCGTCCATCCCCGCTTCAAGGTGCCCCACCGCGCGGAGCTCCTGGTCGGCGCGGTCGTGGCAGTGCTGGCGGCGACGGTGGACGTGCGCGGCGCGATCGGTTTCTCGTCCTTCGGGGTGCTGGCCTACTACGCCGTGGCCAATGCCTCGGCCTGGACGCTGACGCCGCAGGAGAACCGTCCGCCGCGCGTCATTCCTGCCCTGGGTCTGGCCGGAAGTCTGCTCCTGGCCTTCACTCTGCCTGTGACGTCCGTGGTGTGGGGAGCGGCGGTGCTCCTGCTGGGGGCCTGCGCATACGCGGTGCGCCGCGCGGTGACCGCACGCCCCACTTCGTAGGGGAGCTCACCGCACGGAGGAAGCGCAGCACGCAGGCGCCGGCCGGGTCCGCCCGTCCGGAGGACGGTGATGCGGCTGCCGGCGGACGTGGCTCGATGCCGCTGTCAGTCCGTCTTCCGGGGGGTGTCGTCGCCAAGGACCTCGCGGGCCAGCTCAGCCAGTGCCCTGCGGTCCTCGGCCAGTGCCCGGCGGCCGGCTTCAGTGGCGGTGTACACGCGTCGGGCGCGGCCGTCGACGATGCGCTGTTCGGAGATCAGCAGCCCGTCGGCCTCCAGGCGGTGCAGCGTCGGATACAACGTGCCGGGGCTGATCCGGTAGCCGTGGTGCGCCAGTTCCTCCGTCATCCACGCGCCGTGGATCTCTCCTTCGGCAGCGTGATGCAGGATGTGCAATCGCACTGCGCCGCGCTGGAATTCACGCACCGTCCACCTCCATGCCCCGCACCTGGCAGTGACGAAGCCGATATCGGCCTCCGAGTTTACGCGCCGCCGGCAGGGCCGGGTGGGTTCGGCCGACGCACCGTCAGGGCGGAAGCGCCACATCACCGCGGGGAGATGTGGCATGGCCGCCGCGTCCGCACGGTGCCCGGAGTGCGGCCCGGCTACATTCTTCAGCTGTACCGAATTCGCGACACATGGCCTGATTTGCATGCATATATAACTGACCCGTATCCGCCGGGAGCACCCAAGGGAGCAGAGCTGTGCCCATCTCTCGTCGAAACGCCCTCAAACTGGGTGGCGCGTCCCTCCTGGCCGGGACAGGTGTCCCAGCACTGACCGCGTGCGACTCCGGGGACCCGTCCGGCGCTGCCGCTCCCGAAGGAAAAGCCGATTACACGGTGCGTATCGCCGAGAGCCGCGTGGAACTCGCACCGGACACGATCGTCTCCACCACCACGTACAACGGGCAGTTCCCCGGCCCGCTCCTGCGGTTCAAAGAAGGCCGTCCGGTCATCGTCGACGTCCACAACGACACCGCCGTCCCCGAGCTGTTGCACTGGCACGGCCAGTTTGTCCCGGCGAGCGTGGACGGCGCTTCCGAGGAGGGCACCCCCTTCATCCCCGCACACGGGACGCGCCGTCTGTCTTTCACCCCCGCACCGACCGGTTTCCGCTTCTACCACACCCATGTGGCCGCGCACGGCGATCTGGCGCGGAGCACCTACACCGGTCAGGTCGGCCCGGTCTACATCGAGCCGAAGGAGGAGCCAGGCGCCTACGACCAGGAAGTGTTCCTGACGCTCAAGGAGTTCGAACCCTCCCTCGGTCACGGTGGGGACATGGCCCAGAACTTCCTCGCCGGCTCCCCCGTCCCGGACCTGAAGAGCCAGGGCGAGAAGGCGATGGCCGACTCACTGGCCCGGGGGATGCCGCACGGCTACGAAGTCGGCTACCGCGCCTTCAGCATCAACGGCCGCAAACTCGGTCACGGCGAGCCGATCAAGGTCAAGGCCGGGCAGCGTGTGCTGTTCCACGTCCTCAACGCCAGCGCCACCGAGATCCGCAGCCTCGCCCTACCCGGCCACACCTTCAAAGTGATCGCGCTCGACGGCAACCCGGTACCCCGCCAGGCCGATGTGCCGGTGCTGTGGATCGGCACGGCCGAACGCGTCTCGGCCGTGGTGGAGATGAACCGTCCCGGTGTGTGGGTGCTCGGAGACCTGTCCGACGACGACCGCAACGCCGGTATGGGCACCGTGGTGGAGTACGCCGGGCGCACCGGAGCTCCGCAATGGACGGCGCCACCGAAATTCATCTGGGACTACCGCACCTTCGCCCGTCCCGGCGCCCCCTCCCGGCAGCCCGACCACACGATCGACCTGCTGGTGGAGAAGAAGAACGCCGCCGACAAGGGCTTCAATATCTGGAGCCTCAACGGCGTGCCTTTCAATATGAGTACCAATGATCCGGTGATGGATGTCGTCCACGGCAAGCGCTACCGGCTGCGATTCCACAACGCCACCGACGACATCCACCCCCTCCATCTGCACCGGCACACCTTCGAGGTCACCCACATCGCCGGTACTCCCACGCAGGGCCTGCGCAAGGACGTCGTCATGCTCGGCGGATATCAGACCCTCGACTTCGACTTCACTGCCGACCAACCAGGGCTGTCGCTGTTCCACTGCCACCAGCAGCTCCACATGGACTACGGCTTCATGGTGCTGCTGCGCTGCACCTGACCCACCCCACGGCGCCTACCGGGGTCACCACCGGGCGATCGAGGCGGTCTTCCTCGGGCCGGGAGCCCCACGTCCTGCGGTCGCGTCAGAAACTCCCCGAGCGGGAACGAGCGGCGGCTTCGGGGTGGAATCAGAAAGTTCTGACGGGGAGCGGTGTGAACCACCGAGTTCAGGCCGGCTCCCGGTGAGCGTGACGACAGGTCGACCCTTCTGCCATCGGGGTAGCGCACCGATGGTCGGGTGCGGTCCGTCAGCCCACGCGGTGGCCGTTCTCCAGTTCCGCCGTGCCCGTGCCCTCCGCCAGCACCTCGAGGGCGGCCAGGACGCGGCGGCCCAGTTCGCCGGGCAGGTAGGCGGTGAGCTCCTCCTGCGGGACCAGGCGCCAGGACAGCAGTTCCTCCTCCTGCAGGCGGATCGCCTTGAAGTCCTTCTCCGCGAGAACCCCGCCGTCGTACAGATACGCCACCAGCGGCGGTCGCGCCGTCCCGTGCACCCAGTCCACCGCGAGGAGCCGCCCGAGCTCGACGTCGAGCCCGATCTCCTCCGCGGTCTCGCGCCGGGCCCCCTGCCGGGGTGTCTCGCCCGTGTCCGACTCGATCGTCCCGCCGGGCAGCGCCCATCCGTCGCGGTAGTTGGGCTCGACGAGCAGCACGTGCCCCTCCGCGTCGCGGAAGAGGGCGGCCGCGCCGGCGAGGACGCGCGGCAGGGACGCGATGTATGTGGCGAAGTCCGGTGTGGTCACCCAGGAAGAGTAACCACACCTGTCCTCCTGCCGCGGTCGGGTGATCCGGCCCGCGGATCACCCGCTCCCGGTGTGCGCGAGACGCAGCGTCCGGTCCGCCAGTTCGCCGATGCTGACGCAGTCGAAGCCGAAGACGGCGCTGCGGACCGTGTCCTCCAAAGGGTCCTTCCACTGCGCCGGGATGGCCCGGGCGCCGGTGAGGACGCCGGCGACCGAGCCCGCGGTGGCGCCGTTGGAGTCGGTGTCCAGTCCGCCGCGGACCGTCAGCGCGATCGTGCGGGTGAAGTCGCCGTCGCCGTACAGGAGCCCGGCGGTGAGCACCGCCGCGTTGGGGACGGTGTGGATCCAGCCGAGCCCCGTCGTCTCCCCGGTGGCCGTGTCGAGCGTCTCCTCCCAGCTCAGCCGGGTCTCGTGCAGTGAGATCACCCGGCGTACGGTCCGGGCGAGGCGGCTGCTCGCGGGGATCACGGTCAGAGCGGTGTCGAGCGCCTGCCGGACCGTGGGCGCGGTGAACGCCGCGGAGATCAGCGCTGCCGCCCACATGGCCCCGTACACCCCGTTGCCGGTGTGGGACAGGACTGCATCCCGCCTGGCCAGCGCGGCGGCCCGATGGGGCAGACCGGGGCAGGTCCAGCCGTAGACGTCGGCGCGGATCAGGGCGCCGATCCACTCCTGGTAGGGGTTGTCGTACGTGGCTGTGACGGGTGGCTTGAGGCCGTTGGCGAGGTTGCGGTACACGACCCGCTCGGCCGTGAACGTCTGGAGGTACGGCAGCCGCAGCAGCCACAGGTCGCCGACCTGTTCGGTGCTGAAGCCGAAGCCGTGCGTCTCCAGCAGGTCCAGGCCCAGGATCGCGTAGTCGACGTCGTCGTCCCGGCAACTGCCGTGGATGCGCCCGCGCACGCACTGGCGCCACTCGGGCCGCAGTTCGAAGCCGTCCGTCTCGGTGACGGGTTCCGGCAGGTAGTCGGTCAGCGGCAGGGCGGAGGCCTGCCGCAGATAGCGGTCGATACGTTCGCGCGTCCACAGGTCGCCCTGCTCGACCGGCTTGCCGAGCATGTTGCCCGCGATCCGGCCGAGCCAGCCCCCGAGGATGCGGTCCGCGAGCTCTGGCTCAGTGCCCACAGGGGTCATGGCTCCGGTCTACCCGATTTCGGCCGCGATGTGCCGCATTCGGCCCTGCGCACCGCGGTTTCCCGTCCCGGTCGTACGTTGTTCCCGCCCCGTTCTCAGGGGCCGGACCGGACATGACGGCGGGTTCCCGGTCCGGCACCGGGGCCGTGCTCCCTGTGCGCGGCCGCGGGCGGCCTTGTGGCCACTGGCGAGGGCTCCCGGAACGGCGAGGTGCCGGTGGCCGCCGCCATGCGTGCGGCCGCCGGGACGCCGTCGCGGTGCGTGGCGGGCCGCCCGACCGCCCGGCCGCCGCGACGGGGGGCCCGGAACGCACCGGTCGTACCCGCCGACCGGCGTCGAGCCGGGCATCGCCCCGTGCGTCCCGGACGCCGGCCCGGTCCCGGGGCGTGTCGCGGAGCGGATCGGCCCGACTTGCCGACCCGGGGCCCGGGAGCGCCGAGTCGACGGCAGGTCGATCAGCCGTGTGCCCGCTGCGGGCCCCGGATCATCTGCGTGCCCCGGACAAGCGGTACGCGTCCAGGGCCAGGGTCATCTCGATCAGGTCGCGGGGGCGGGCCAGCGAGCGGAAGGTGAGCTGTTCCAGCCGCCGCAGCCGGTTGAAGACCGTGTTGCGGTGGCAGTACAGCCGGCTCGCGGCCCGGCCGGCCGAGCCCTCGCAGGCCAGCCATACGTCGAGGGTCTCCAGGAGCACGGCACGGTCGGCGGGCTCCAGTTCGAGGAGCCCACCGAACACGTCCGCCACCAGCCGGTCGGCGAGCTCCGGCTGACTCACCACCAGCGCCGTCGGCATCCGCTGGTCCAGCCGCACGACCGCGGTCGCGTCCGGCGGGCAGGTGCGCAGCGCCAGCTCGGCCAGCCGCCGCGCCCGCCCCAGTTCGGCGAGCCCGGGCACGACCGGGCTGATGCCGCCCGGACCCGAGCACCACCCGTCCAGCACACGCGCGACGCCGTCCAGGTCCTGATCGGGTGTGAGCGCAACGACCCCCACCTCACCGTCGGCGCGCATCCGCCAGATGAACCGGAACCCGGCACCGCGCACCGGCCGTTCGGCTGCCTCCCGCCGTTCGGCACGCAGCACCACCACCGCGTACGGCCCGTGCTCCGGCAGATCGAGACCCGCGGCCGCGCGGGCCGCCAGCCCGGGCGTGGCCTGCCCCTCCAGCAGTGCGTCGAGCAGCGCCTGCAACTGCTCGTCGGTGCGCCGTCGCAGCTCCGCCTCGGTGGCACGGTAGGCCTCGGACGCCGTCTGGGTCTGCGCGTCCACCGCCGACCACACCATCGTCGTCGAACGCATCAGCGCCGCGAGCCGCTCCGGCTCCTGGCCCGCGGCCCCGTCGACGAGCGCGTCCCACAGCAGGTAGCCGGCGTTCCGGTAGGCGTGTACCAGCAGGTCCAGCGGCAGCCCCTGCCGGGCCCGGCGCCGTCCCGTGTCCTCGGCGTGCTCCAGGTCGCGGCGCGGCGAGTCCCGGGGAGCGTAGAGCGTCTCGATGCCGATCCGCATCGCCTCCTCCGCCTCCCGCCACTGCTGGTCCTGCGGGAGCACCTGCCCGTAGACGGAGGAGTACTCGGTGAGTTGCCGCAGATGCTCGTCGACGAGCAGCGGCAGCCGTTCCAGCAGAGCCTTGCAGGACTCCGCGAGCAGCTTCCAGTCATGACCGGTCCGCGGCCTTCGCCCTCCCATGGCCGGAGGATGCCATCGCGGCGGGGTCCCGCACAGGCCCCTGACACGCGGTCTTGTGCACGCGCACAACGCCCGGCCCGACCCGCTGGGCACCCGCAGCGATTCCGCCGCGGGCCGTGGACGGGCGCCACCGTCGGTGCTGGGGTGAGCGCCACACCGAGTCGGAACAGGGGGTCGTTCATGGGCGGATCCGGACTGGTCGTCCACGACCTGTCAGTCGGATACGGACCTGTGCGGGCACTGCGCCGGGTGTCCCTGGAGGTGCCCGAGGGGGCGGTGGTGACGGTGCTCGGCGGCAACGGCGCCGGCAAGTCCACGCTGCTCAGGGCGATCAACCGGACGCTTGCCTTCCACGGCGGCGCGGTGACCGAGGGCGGTGTGCGCCTCGGCGACCGCCGCCTCGACGGGCTGCCCCCGGACCGGGTGGTCGCCGCGGGCGTGTCCCAAGTGCCCGAGGGGAGACGGGTGTTCGCGCGGATGACGGTCGCCGACAATCTGCGCGCGGGTGCCCTCGGCGGCACCCGGTCGGGCCGGGCCGCGGCCCTGGAGCGCGTCCACGAGCTGTTCCCCGTGCTCGCCGAGCGCGCCGGGCAGCGGGCCGGCCTGCTCTCCGGCGGCGAACAGCAGATGCTCGCCGTCGCCCGCGCCCTGATGGCGGGCCCGAAGGTGCTGCTCCTGGACGAGCCGTCCCTCGGCCTCGCCCCCCTCATGGCCCGGCGGATCGCCGACACCGTACGGGAGATCAACGCGCAGGGCACCTCGGTGCTGCTCGTCGAGCAGAACGCCGCCCTCGCCCTGCGGCTCGCCACACGCGCGTACGTCCTCGAAGTCGGCGAGGTCACCCTGTCCGGCCCGGCCGACGAGCTGGCCGCCTCCGACGAGGTGCGCCGGCGCTACCTGGGCGTGGTCGACGAGGAGGCGGTCGCGGACGCCGAACAGTCGGGTGGCGTCCGGCGGACGCTGACCCGGTGGCAGGGAGGAGACGCGTGAACGGCCTCGCCGCGGGCGACGACGCTCTCGAAGTGCGCGACCTGACCGTGCGGTTCGCCGGAGTCACCGCGCTGGACGGTGTCGGCTTCACCGTCCGCCCCGGCACCGTGCACGCCCTCATCGGGCCCAACGGCGCGGGCAAGTCCACCTGTTTCAACGTGCTGTCCGGGGTCTACCGGGCGACCGCGGGCAGTGTGCGCTTCGGCGTGCACGAGCTGACCGGGATGTCCGCGCACCGCATCGCCGGCCTCGGCGTCGCCCGCATCTTCCAGAACCTCGCGCTGCCACCGCGCGCCTCGGTCGAGGACTGCCTGCTGATCGGCCGGTACCGGCTGACCCGGACGGGCTTCCTGGCCGCGGGACTCGGCCTGCCCTCCGCGGCCCGCGAGGAGCGGCGGCACCGTGAACGGGTGCGGGAGATCGCCGAGTTCGTCGGTATCGCCGACTGCCTCGGCCGCCCCGTTGGCTCGCTCCCGTACGGGCAGCAGAAACTCGCCGAGCTCGCCCGCGCCCTGTGCATGGAGCCGCGTCTGCTGCTGCTCGACGAGCCGGTCGCGGGCATGACCGCCGACGAACGGCGCCGCACCGCCGCCGTGATCGCGGGCGTCCGGGACGGGCTCGGCATCTCGATCGTGCTGGTGGAACACGACATGGGGGTGGTGATGCGGCTCGCGGACGCGGTGACCGTACTGGACTTCGGGCGCCGGATCGCGGACGGCGTCCCCGCCGACGTACAGAACGATCCGGCCGTCGTCCGCGCCTACCTGGGAGCCGGTTCATGAGCACCCTCGCCGAAATCCTCCTCAACGGACTCTCGTTGGGGTCCGTCTACGCACTCATCGCGCTCGGCTTCGTGGTCATCTTCCGGGCCACCGAGGTCGTCAACTTCGCCCACGCGTCGCTGCTGCTCGCCGGTGGCTACATCACCGCGGCCCTCCACGACGACATCGGTTTCTGGCCCGCGCTGCTCGCCGGGATCGCGGGCGCCGCGCTGGTCGGGGCGGCCGTGGAGTTCCTGGTGATGCGGCGGTACCGGGGCAGCGACCACAGCGTCCTCGCCATCGTCACCATCGGGGTCGACATCCTGCTCACCACCGAAC
Organism: Streptomyces sp. HUAS TT11; assembly: GCF_051553595.1. Classification (NCBI taxonomy): domain Bacteria; kingdom Bacillati; phylum Actinomycetota; class Actinomycetes; order Kitasatosporales; family Streptomycetaceae; genus Streptomyces; species Streptomyces sp. HUAS TT11. The sequence goes on along the minus strand of NZ_CP196184.1, from coordinate 2,234,038 downwards.
TCACCCGTCGCATCGGCACGGACGTGATCCCGCTGGGCGATCCGTGGGGCGACGCCGTGCTCAAGCTCGGGCCGGTCTCCCTCGCGCACACGCGGATCGCCGCCTTCGTGGCCGCCGTGCTCCTCATCGGCGCCTTCCTGCTCGCGTTCCGGTACACGTCGTGGGGGGTGGCGATGCGCGCGGCGGCGGAGAGCTCGGAGACCGCGGCCCTGATGGGCGTACGGCTCGGGCGCATCTCACTGAGCGCCTGGGCCGTGGCGGGGGGCCTGGCCGCCGTGGCCGCGCTGTTCCTCACCGTCTTCCCGACGCCGGGCCTGGAACGGGCCACCTCGCTGGCCGCGCTCAAGGCGTTCCCGGCCGCGATCCTCGGCGGACTCGACTCCACGACGGGCGCGCTGGTGGGAGGCCTGCTGGTCGGCGTCACCGAGTCGCTGGCCACCGGCTACCAGAGCGACCTGACGTTCCTCGGCCGCGGGCTCGGCGATCTCGCCCCCTACCTCGTCATGGTCGCGATCCTGCTCATCCGCCCCGCGGGGCTGTTCGGCACGAAGGAGCTCGCACGTGTCTGAGAACCCGGCCGTGCCGCAGCGGCCGACAGCGCCGGGCGGCCCCTCGCGGCTCGGGTCCGACGAACCCGCCCCCTCCGGCCCCCGACCCCCGTCCGGGACCCGGGTACCCGGCGGGAGGCGCGGCGCGCCCGCCCCTCCCGGCCGTCGCCGCACCCGGCTCGCCGAGCCCCGCACCTACGTCTGGGCCGTCGGCGCCGTGCTGCTGCTCGCCTTCCCGTTCTACCTGGACCGCTTCTGGCTCCAGGCCGGTCTGTTCGCGATGGCCGCCGCGATCGGCGCGATCGGCATCAACCTCCTCACCGGCGCGACCGGACAGCTCTCCATGGGGCACGCCTTCTTCCTCGCCGTCGGCGCCTACGGCTACTGCGTGTTCGCGGCGGACGGCGGCGACGGACTGACCGGGCTCGGCCTGCCGACCTGGCTCGCGGCCGTCCTCGCGGTGCTCGTCGCGGGTGTCGCGGGCGGCCTCTTCAGCCCCATCTCGGGCCGGCTCAGCGGCGCCTACCTGGGCATCGCCACCCTCGCGCTGGTCTTCATCGGCCAGCACGTCATGTTCAACGCCCATGACCTGACCGGCGGCGCCAACGGCCGTGACGTCCCGCCGCTGAACCTGTTCGGCCTCACCTTCGACGACCGCGAACTCGTCGTCGCGGACGTCCCGTTCGGCTCGGCCGAGAAGCTCTGGTACGCGGGCCTGGTCGCCCTGCTCGCCGGCGCCCTGTTCGCCCGCGGGGTGCTGCGCGGACGCCCGGGCCGGGCCATGAACGCGATCCGCGACCACCGCATCGCCGCGGGCGTGCTCGGCGTACCCGTGGCCCGGCATCGCGCGGCCGTGTTCGTGCTGTCCTCGATGTACGCGGGACTCGCGGGTGTTCTGCTCGCGCTGGTCTTCCAGCGGACGGTGCCCGACTACTTCGGCATCACGCTGTCCCTGGACTACCTCGCCATGATCGTCATCGGCGGTCTCGGCTCGGTCTCCGGCGCGGTGGCGGGCGCCGTGTTCGTCTCCCTGCTGCCACAGCTGCTGACCCGCTACAGCGATGCGCTGCCTTTCATCTCCGCCCCCGGCACGGGCGGGATCGCACCGGGCGAGGCGGCCCGGTACCTCTACGGCGCCGCCGTCGTGCTGGTGGTGCTGTTCCTGCCCGGCGGCCTGGCCAGGGTGGCCGCTCGGCGTCGCGTCAGAACCGATCCAGGGGAGCAATGATGAACAGGACGTATGGGGCCAGGGCGGCGGCGGGTGCCCTCGCGGTACTGCTCGTGCTGGCCGGATGCAGTTCCAAGGCCAAGGACGACGGCGGCGGCGGCGACAAGGCGGCCGGTGGTGTGAAGACCGGGGAGGGCATCTCCGGCAAGACGATCACACTGGGCGCGCTCACCGACCTGACCGGCGTGTACGCCACTCTCGGCAAGAGCGTCACCCAGGCCCAGCAGTTGTACGTGAAGCAGCTGAACGCGGCCGGCGGGGTCTGCGGCTACAAGGTGGCCCTCACGGTCCGCGACCACGGCTACGACCCGCAGAAGGCCGTCGCCGGGTACACCGAGCTGGAGCCGAAGGTGCTGGGCTTCGCCCAGTTCATCGGCTCCCCGTTCGTCGCCGCGGTCAAGAATCGCATCGACGGGCAGGACAAGGCCCTCGTCCTGCCGCAGGCCTGGTCGTCGGCGCTCCTGGGCAGTTCGTACATCCGCGTCATCGGATCCACCTACGACATCGAGACGATCAACGCCGTCGACTTTCTGATCAACAAGAAGGGTCTGAAGAAGGGAGACAAGATCGGCCATGTCTACTTCGAGGGCGACTACGGCGAGAGCGCCCTCGTCGGCTCGAAGCACATCGCGCAGGAAGCGGGGCTGACGGTCGTCGAGCAGAAGATCAAGCCGACCGACAACGACATGACGGCCCAGGTCGCCGCCCTCAAGCAGGCCGGTGTCAAGGCGATCGTCATCAGCGCCGGCCCGCGCCAGGCCGCCTCGCTGGTCGGCGTCGCGGCGGCCGGCGGCTTCGACGTGCCGGTCATCGGCAACAACTCGGCCTTCGCACCCCAGCTGCTGGCCACCCAGGCAGGTCCTGCCCTGATGAAGAACTACTATGTCGCCTCGCCCTCGCTGCCGATCGGCGCGGACACCCCGGAGGCGAAGAAGCTCGTCGCCGACTACAAGGCGGCCTATCCCTCGGACTCCCTCGACAACGGCATCGTCGCGGGCTGGACCGCCGCGTCGGCCTTCGGCGAGGCACTGAAGAAGGCCTGCGCGAACAAGGACCTCACCCGGGAAGGGGTCGACAAGGCCCTGCTGACGATCGACTCCTTCGACATCGGCTTCGGCACCGTCCAGAACTTCACCGACCCCGCCGCCCCGTCCTCCCGGGAGAGCGTGATCCTCCAGCCGGACAAGAACGCGACCGGCGGTATGAAGGTCGTACAGGAGGCGGCCGTCTCGAAGGAAGCCGCGGCCTACACACCTCAGGCCTGAGGAGGCCGGGAAACGGGCGCGGCGGCCCGACCGCACCCGAGGGCCCGGTCCGGATCGGTTCGGGCCCTCGCCCGTGTCGCCACGACAAGGACCACGGTGGCCGCGCCGCGCCGACCTCCCGCCGACGCCGCGGAAGTCGTTCACCCGGCGGGCCGTGTCGAACAGCGGGATCACCGCCCCGTGGCAGGCCGCGACGCAGGCACCACCACTCGGGCCGTGGAGGGGAGTCGTGCGTTCCCGGTGGCGGGTTCCGGCAGGGAGCCGGCCGGCGGCAAGGGCGGAGGCCTGCGGTCGCCCTGCCGCCGGCCGGCTTGACGCGTCTGCTGTCCGCGATCCGGCCGGGCCCGCAGGAACGGTCGGCGAACTCGGGGCCCACCGGGGCCGTGGCCGAAGGCCTACTCGGTTCGGGACGTGCGTGTGCGGCCTTCCGGGGGCCGGACAGGGCATGACGGCGGATGCACCCCTTGGTTATGGTCGCAGCGGCGCGACCGCCTTGCCGTGCGCAAGGCATCAAGAGCAAGGGGAGTGCAGGTGGCGGACGCAGCAGGGAACGGCCTCCGGGCGGTACGGCGGGTTCTTGTCGCCGCGGACAAGTTCAAGGGGTCGCTCACAGCCGTGCAGGTCGCGGAGCGGGTGACGGCGGGGTTGCGACGGGTCGTGCCGGATCTCGACGTCGAGTCGCTGCCCGTGGCCGACGGCGGTGACGGGACCGTCGACGCGGCCGTCGCGGCCGGCTTCGAACGGCGCGAGGTGCGGGTCGCGGGTCCTCTCGGGCACGAGGTGACAGCCGCGTTCGCCTTGCGCGGCGACACCGCGGTCGTGGAGATGGCGGAGGCGAGCGGGCTCCAGCGGCTGCCGGACGGAGTCCTCGCGCCGCTGACGGCGTCCACGTACGGATCGGGTGAGCTGTTGCGCGCCGCGCTGGACGCGGGGGCGCGGACGATCGTGTTCGGGGTCGGTGGAAGCGCGACGACGGACGGGGGCGCGGGCATGCTGTCCGCGCTCGGGGCGCGGTTCCTCGACGAGGCGGGGGATCCGGTACCGCCGGGTGGCGGGGGCCTCGCGGAACTCGCCCGTGCCGACCTGTCCGGACTGGACCCACGGCTGCCCTCGGTGGAGCTGGTGCTCGCGAGCGACGTCGACAACCCGCTGACCGGGCCCACGGGCGCACCGGCCGTGTACGGGCCTCAGAAGGGTGCCTCGCCGGACGAGGTGACGGCGCTGGACGCGGCCCTCGCGCACTACGCGAAGGTGCTGGAGGAGTCGATCGGCACGCGGGCGGCGGAGCACGCCGCCTCGCGGGGCGCGGGTGCGGCGGGCGGTATCGGATACGGCGCCCTCGTCCTGGGGGCCCGTTTCCGGCCGGGCATCGAGGTCATGCTGGACGTCCTGGGCTTCGGGCCGGCTCTGGAGCGGGTCTCGCTGGTGATCACCGGTGAGGGTTCGCTGGACATGCAGACGCTGCACGGCAAGGCTCCGGCGGGGGTCGCGGCGGCGGCGCGGGCGGCCGGCAAGGAGGCCGTCGCGGTCTGCGGCCGGCTGGCCCTGCCGCCGGAGGCCCTGGGCCGCGCGGGGATCCGCAGGGCGTACCCGCTGACGGAACTCGAGCCGGACGTCGCGAAGTGCATCGCGGACGCGGGGCCGATCCTGGAGCGGGTGGCGCAGAACATCGCGCGGGACTTCCTGATCTGAGCCGGGTCCGTCCCCGCCCGGCCGCCGGGGCCGCGACTCTTCGGCCGGGCGGGGACGGCTTCCTCGATGCCGCGGGGGCGGCGCCTGCGCGCCGCGAGCGAAGCGCCCGCGGCGCGCACGTGAGGGGCGGCACCTCCGCACGGGCGAGCGGTGGGCCGGCGCCCTTCGCACCACAAGTGGAGGGTTGCGCTTCCGTACTACGAGCGATGGGCCCGGGCCTCCGCACGGCGAGGGATGGGCCTGGCGCCTCCGCACCACAAACTTGGGGCGGTGCCTCCGAAACCAAGGGCCGCGCCGGCCGAAGGGCCCGCGCCCATGCACCACCAGACGGAGGGCCGGCGCCTCCGCTCCACAACGATGGGCCGGCGCTGTGCACCACAAGCCGAGGGGCCCGCGCTTCCCCACCACAAACGGAGGGTCGGCGCCCAGGCATCGCAAGCGGGGGCCGTGCCCCTGCACCGTAAGCGGGGGGCCGTGCCTTCGCTCGACAAGCGGAGGGGCCCGGGCTTCCGCACCACAATCGGAGGGTCGGTGCCCAGGCATCGCAAGCGGGGGCCGTGCCCCTGCACCGCAACCCGCTCGACAAGCGGAGGGGCCCGGGCTTCCGCACCACAATCGGAGGGTCGGTGCCCAGGCATCGCAAGCGGGGGCCGTGCCCCTGCACCGCAACGCGCTCGACAAGCGGAGGGGCCCGGGCTTCCGCACCACAATCGGAGGGCCGGTGCCCAGGCACCGTAAGCGGGGGCCGTGCCCCTGCACCGCAACCCGCTCGACAAGCGGAAGGGCCCGGGCTTCCGCACCACAAACGGAGGGTCGGTGCCCAGGCACCGTAAGCGGGGGCCGTGCCCCTGCACCGCAACCCGCTCGACAAGCGGAAGGGCCCGCGGCTCCCCACAGCAATCGATGGGTCCGCGCTTGCACGGCAAAGGGAGGCCGGCGCTTCCGCGCCGCGGGCCAGGCGACCGTCTCCGCGCAAGCGAAGGGCCCCGGACCGATCCGGTCCGGGGCCCCACGCGAGTGTGATGCCTACGGCAGCTGCGCGGCGCGCGCCTCGCGGCGGTTGTCGCGGAAGTTGTTCACCCGGCGCGCCGTGGCGAACAGCGGGATCACGGCACCCATCACCAGCTGAAGGGCGCAGCCCGTCTGGAGGAGGAGCTGGCCGCTGGGGGCGTCGAAGGCCCAGGCCGCGAGGAGACCCATCGACAGGACGATCCACGCCAGCATGGCCGCCGCCAGACGGCCCCGCGGCTTCGGGTACTCCACGCGGCTCACCATCAGCCACGCCGTGCCCAGGATCGCCAGCAGCGTGGCGAAGAACGGCAGCTCGAGCAGCACGATCGAGACGACCGTGAGCGCACCGAACGGCGAGGGCATGCCCTGGAACATGCCGTTCGTCGGCGTCACGCACGAGAAGCGCGCGAGGCGGAGCACGACCGCCAGCAGCACCACGATCCCTCCGACCGCGGCCACTCTCTGGTGCGCGTCGTCCGCCACCATGCCGTAGACCAGGACGAAGTACGCCGGTGCCAGGCCGAAGCTGATCAGGTCGGAGAGGTTGTCCAGTTCCGCGCCCATGGGGGAGGAGCGCAGCTTCCTGGCGACCAGACCGTCGAACAGGTCGAAGACCGCCGCACAGAGCATCAGGATCACGGCCGTGGCCGCGCTGTGCCGGGCCATGCCCGCCGACTCGTCGTTGCCCGTCAGGTGCGGGATGAGAATGCCCGTGGTGGTGAAGTACACCGCCATGAACCCGCACGTGGCGTTGCCGAGGGTGAGCGTGTCCGCTATTGAGAGGCGGAGCGAGAGGGGCATCTCCTCCTCGTCGTCCACCTCGTCCTCAGGCACCCAGCCGGTCTTGGTATCGGGATCAATCACGGTCAAGACGAGTCACCCCAGCCACGGTCTTCTGGCCGACCTCGACCGCGACCTCCACGCCCTCCGGCAGATAGAGGTCGACACGCGAGCCGAAGCGGATCAGCCCGATGCGGTCACCCTGCTCGACCTTCGTGCCCTGCGGGATGTAGGGGACGATGCGGCGGGCCACCGCGCCGGCGATCTGGATCATCTCGATGTCGCCGAGTTCGGTGTCGAAATGCCAGACTACGCGCTCGTTGTTCTCGCTCTCCTTGTTGAAAGCGGGAACAAAGCCGCCCGGGATGTGCTCGACCGACGTGACCGTGCCGGACAGCGGCGCCCGGTTCACATGGACATTGAGCGGGCTCATGAAGATCGCGACGCGGGTGCGTCCGTCCTTCCACGGCATGATGCTCTGCACCACACCGTCGGCGGGCGAGATGACCCGGCCCTGAGCGATCTCGCGCTCGGGGTCGCGGAAGAACCACAGCATGCCGGCCGCCAGCGCGGTGACGGGCACCGCCACGGCCTTGGCGGCGCCGGAGCGGCGCGCGCGGGCGAGGCTGAGGGCTGCGGTGGCAACGGTCGGGAGTAGCCACGGCGATGCTCCGCGCGCGAGGCGGACCCGGCCGCGTGGTGCAGAGGTTTGGCTGTGGGGCATGGATGACCTTCGTAGCGGATGATGCCGCGCTTCAACGGGGGACGGCGGCTTTCCGGCGATCGTACCGGTCGGGGGCCGCAACTGGGCAAGCCAGGAAGCCGAGTCGGCGGCCCCGGAGCGTTGACGGGGTGTGATCTTCTTCGCGATGAAAACACCCCGTATCAGGATATCTAGCCTTGGAATCGATACTCTTCGAGCAGTCGGCGACCGATGATCATTTTCTGGATCTCGGCGGTTCCCTCGCCGATCAGCAGCATCGGGGCCTCTCGGTACAGGCGCTCGATCTCGTACTCCTTGGAGAAGCCGTAGCCGCCGTGGATGCGAAAGGCGTCCTCCACGACCTCCTTGCAGTACTCGGAGGCGAGGTACTTCGCCATTCCGGCCTCGAGGTCGTTTCGCTGGCCGGAGTCCTTTTTGCGTGCCGCGTTCACCATCATGGCGTGTGCGGCCTCGACCTTGGTGGCCATTTCGGCCAGTTTGAACTGGATGGCCTGATGCTGGGCGATCGGCTTGCCGAAGGTGTGCCGCTGCTGGGCGTAGGAGACACCCAGCTCGAAAGCACGCTGAGCGACGCCGCAGCCACGGGCCGCGACGTTTACACGGCCCACCTCGACTCCGTCCATCATTTGGTAAAACCCTCGGCCGGTGACCCCGCCGAGCACCCGATCGGCCGGAATGCGCAGTCCGTCCATGATGAGCTCGGTGGTGTCGACGCCCTTGTAACCCATCTTGTCGATCTTCCCAGGGATGGTGAGCCCCGGGCGGACCTCACCGAAGCCGGGCTCCTTCTCGACGAGGAAGGTCGTCATCGACTTGTGGGGCGCCGTGCCCTCGGGGTGGCCTTCGTCGCTGCGGACGAGCACCGCGACGAGCGTGGACGTGCCGCCGTTCGTCAGCCACATCTTCTGGCCGTTCAGGACGTACTCGTCGCCGTCCCTGACCGCCTTCGACGTGATCGCCGACACGTCGGAGCCGAGGCCCGGCTCCGACATCGAGAAGGCGCCGCGGATCTCGCCCAGCGCCATCTTCGGCAGGAAGTAGTCCTTCTGCTCCTGCGTGCCGTGCTGCTTGAGCATGTACGCCACGATGAAGTGCGTGTTGATGATGCCTGACACCGACATCCAGCCGCGCGCGATCTCCTCCACGCACAGGGCGTAGGTCAGCAGCGACTCGCCCAGACCCCCGTACTCCTCGGGAATCATCAGACCGAACAGCCCCAGTTCCTTGAGGCCGTCGACGATTCTCTGCGGGTACTCGTCGCGGTGCTCGAGTTCGGTCGCGACCGGGATGATCTCCTTGTCCACGAAGTCGCGGACGGTGGAGAGGATCTCCTGCTGCACGTCTGTCAGACCGTGGGTCTGGGCGAGGCGGCTCATCACTTCTCCTGGGTCCTGAGCTCCGGGCGGCCGGGCTGCTCGCCGCCGCGCTCCTTGATGTACGTCTCGGTGGGGACCATCACCTTGCGACGGAAGGTGCACACCAGCGTGCCGTCCTGCTTGTACCCCTTGGTCTCGACGTGGACGATGCCGCGGTCGTTCTTCGACTTCGAGGGCCACTTGTCGAGCACGGTCGTCTCGCCGTAGATCGTGTCCCCGTGGAACGTCGGCGCCACGTGCTTGAGCGACTCGATCTCCAGGTTGGCGATCGCCTTGCCGGAGACGTCCGGCACGGACATGCCGAGGAGCAGTGAGTAGATGTAGTTGCCCACGACGACGTTCCTGCCGAAGTCCGTCGTGCTCTCCGCATAGTTCGCGTCCATGTGGAGCGGGTGGTGGTTCATGGTGAGGAGGCAGAACAGGTGGTCGTCGTACTCCGTGACCGTCTTGCCGGGCCAGTGCTTGTACGTCGCCCCGACCTCGAACTCCTCGTAGGTGCGTCCGAACTGCATGGCGCTCAGGCCTCCGGGATCTCGAACGAGCTGGTGCGCTGCATGCCGGCGGCCCGGCCCTTGCCCGCGATGACCAGGGCCATCTTGCGGCTGGCCTCGTCGATCATCTCGTCGCCGAGCATCGCGGAGCCCTTCTTGCCGCCCGCCTCGGACGTGCAGTACTCGTACGCGTCCAGGATCAGCTCCGCGTGGTCGTAGTCCTCCTGGGACGGCGAGAACACCTCGTTCGCGGCGTCCACCTGACCCGGGTGCAGCACCCACTTGCCGTCGAAGCCCAGCGCGGCGGCCCGGCCCGCCACCTCCCGGAAGCCGTCGACATTGCGGATCTGCAGATAGGGCCCGTCGATCGCCTGGAGGTTGTTGGCGCGGGCGGCCATCAGGATCTTCATCAGGATGTAGTGGTAGGCGTCCGCCGGGTAGCCGGGCGGCTGCTCGCCCACGACCAGCGACTTCATGTTGATGGAGGCCATGAAGTCGGCCGGGCCGAAGATGATCGTCTCGATGCGCGGGGAGGCCTGCGCGATCTCGTTGACGTTGTTGAGCCCCTGGGCGTTCTCGATCTGCGCCTCGATGCCGATACGGCCGACCTCGAAGCCCATGGTCTTCTCGATCTGGGTCAGAAGCAGGTCGAGCGCCACGATCTGCTGGGCGTCCTGGACCTTGGGCAGCATGATGCAGTCGAGATTCGGACCCGCGCCCTCGACCACCGTCACGACGTCGCGGTACGTCCACTCGGTCGTCCAGTCGTTGACGCGCACGACCCGCGTCTTGCCCGTCCAGTCGCCCTCGTTCAGGAACTTGACGATGGTGTGCCGCGCCTCGGGCTTGGCCAGCGGCGCACACGCGTCCTCCAGGTCCAGGAAGACCTGGTCCGCGGGGAGGCCCTGCGCCTTCTCCAGGAAGCGGGGGTTGCTCCCGGGGACCGCGAGGCAGGAGCGCCGCGGGCGAAGGCGGTCGACGGCAGGAAGGGGCGCGGCGGAGCCGCTCGCTGCAAGGGTGGCGGCGGGCGACGGATGGGCGGTCATGCGGGGACCTCCAGAGGGTCGAGCTTGTTCGCTGTGCGGATCTCGTCGACGATACGGCCGATGATCCCGGTGATGTCGAAGTCCTTCGGGGTGAAGACGGCGGCCACTCCAGCGGCCCTGAGCTGTTCGGCGTCGCCGCTCGGAATGATGCCGCCGGCGATCACCGGGATGTCGGTGGCGCCGGCCTCGCGCAGCCGTTCCAGCACATCCGGCACCAGCTGCGCGTGCGAACCGGACAGGATGGACAGACCGACCGCGTGCACGTCCTCCGCGAGGGCAGCGTCCACAATCTGTTCGGGCGTCAGCCTGATGCCCTGGTAGACCACCTCGAAGCCGGCGTCCCGGGCCCGTACGGCGATCTGCTCGGCGCCGTTGGAGTGCCCGTCCAGGCCCGGCTTGCCGACGAGGAAGCGGAGCTTGCCGACGCCGAGGTCCCGGGCCGTCAGATCCACCTTGCGGCGCACCCGGGCCAGCGCCGTGCCCTCCTCGGCGGTCACCGCGACGGGCGCGGACGACACGCCCGTGGGGGCGCGGAACTCACCGAACACCTCGCGCAGGGCCCCGGCCCACTCGCCGGTGGTGACTCCGGCGCGGGCGCACTCCAGCGTGGCCTCCATGAGGTTGCCGGTGCCCTTGGCGGCCTCCTTCAGCCGCTCCAGCGCCTTGCAGGGGCGCGGGTGGTTGAACGGCGGCTGGTAGCGGGTGTCGCGCCAGTTCTGGAGCGAGGCGACGACGCGCGCCTCGACCTCGGGGTCGACCGTCTGGATCGCGGTGTCCAGGTCGGCGGTGAGCGGGTTGGGCTCGGTCGTCTCGAAGATGTTGACGCCGACGATCTTCTCCTCGCCGGACTCGATGCGCGCCCGGCGCTCGGCGTGGGACGCGACGAGCTGTGATTTCAGGTAGCCGGACTCGACGGCCGCCAGGGCGCCGCCCATCTCCTGGATCCGCTCGATCTCGGCGAGCGACTCCTCGACCAGCCGGCCCACCTCGGCCTCGACGACCTTCGAGCCCTCGAAGATGTCGTCGTACTCGAGCAGGTCGCTCTCGTGCGCGAGCACCTGCTGGATGCGCAGTGACCACTGCTGGTCCCAGGGCCGGGGCAGGCCCAGCGCCTCGTTCCAGGCCGGAAGCTGCACGGCACGCGCGCGTGCGTCCTTGGAGAGGGTCACGGCCAGCATCTCCAGCACGATGCGCTGGACGTTGTTCTCCGGCTGGGCCTCCGTCAGCCCGAGGGAGTTGACCTGGACGCCGTAGCGGAAACGCCGGTGCTTGGGGTCCTGGATGCCGTACCGCTCGCGGGTGATCCGGTCCCAGATCCGGCCGAACGCGCGCATCTTGCACATCTCCTCGACGAAGCGGACGCCCGCGTTCACGAAGAAGGAGATACGGCCGACGACATCGCCCATGCGCTCCTGCGGCACCTGGCCGCCGGCGCGCACCGCGTCGAGGACGGCGATCGCCGTGGACATCGCGTACGCGATCTCCTGCACCGGTGTGGCGCCGGCCTCCTGCAGGTGGTAGCTGCAGATGTTGATGGGGTTCCACTTGGGGAGGTGGGACACCGTGTACGCGATCATGTCCGTCGTCAGCCGGAGCGAGGGTCCCGGCGGGAAGACGTGCGTGCCGCGCGACAGGTACTCCTTGACGATGTCGTTCTGGGTGGTGCCCTGGAGCTCGGTGATGTCGGCGCCCTGCTCCTCCGCGACGACCTGGTAGAGCGCCAGCAGCCACATGGCGGTGGCGTTGATGGTCATCGAGGTGTTCATCTGCTCCAGGGGTATGTCCTGGAACAGCCGGCGCATGTCGCCGAGGTGTGCGACCGGCACACCGACCCGGCCGACCTCGCCGCGGGCGAGGACGTGGTCGGAGTCGTACCCGGTCTGCGTCGGCAGGTCGAACGCCACCGACAGGCCCGTCTGGCCCTTGGCGAGGTTGCGCCGGTACAGCTCGTTGGACGCCTCGGCCGTGGAGTGACCGGCGTACGTGCGCATGAGCCACGGCCGGTCCTTCTGCCTCCGGTCCCCGGAGGGCTGACGCTCAGTCATCTATGACCTCCGGTGTCCTCAGATGTTCCGGAACCGGTTGATGGCGTCGACGTGCTCGGCGCGCATCTCCTTGTCGCGCACGCCCAGGCCCTCCTGGGGGGCGAGGCACAGCACGCCGACCTTGCCCTGGTGGAGGTTGCGGTGGACGTCGTAGGCGGCCTGGCCGGTCTCCTCCAGCGGGTAGACCTTCGACAGCGTCGGGTGGATCTTGCCCTTCGCGATGAGCCGGTTGGCCTCCCAGGCCTCGCGGTAGTTGGCGAAGTGCGAGCCGATGATCCGCTTCAGCGACATCCACAGGTAGCGGTTGTCGTACTCGTGGTTGTAGCCGGAGGTCGAGGCGCAGGTGACGATGGTGCCGCCCTTGCGTGTGACGTACACGGAGGCGCCGAAGGTCTCACGGCCCGGGTGCTCGAAGACGATGTCCACGTCCTCGCCGTCGGTCAGTTCGCGGATGCGCTTGCCGAAGCGCTTCCACTCCTTCGGGTCCTGGGTGTGCTCGTCCTTCCAGAACTTGTAGTCCTCGGCGGTGCGGTCGATGATCGCCTCGGCGCCCATCGACCGGCAGATCTCCGCCTTGGCGGGCGAGGAGACGACACAGATGGGGTTGGCGCCGCCGGCGAGCGCGAACTGGGTGGCGTACGAGCCGAGTCCGCCGCTCGCGCCCCAGATGAGCACATTGTCGCCCTGCTTCATCTGGGCGCCGTTGCGGGAGACGAGCTGCCGGTAGGCGGTGGAGTTGACCAGGCCGGGGGCGGCGGCCTCCTCCCAGCTGAGGTGGCCCGGCTTGGGCATCAGCTGGTTGGACTTGACGAGCGCGATCTCCGCCAGTCCGCCGAAGTTGGTCTCGAAGCCCCAGATGCGCTGCTCGGGGTCGAGCATCGTGTCGTTGTGGCCGTCGGAGGACTCCAGTTCCACCGAGAGGCAGTGGGCGACGACCTCGTCGCCCGGCCGCCAGGCGTTGACGCCGGGGCCGGTGCGCAGGACCACGCCGGCGAGGTCGGAGCCGATGATGTGGTACGGCAGGTCGTGGCGCCTGGTGAGCTCGGAGAGCTTGCCGTAGCGCTCCAGGAACCCGAAGGTCGACAGCGGCTCGAAGATCGAGGTCCACACCGAGTTGTAGTTGACGGAGGAGGCCATGACGGCGACGAGGGCCTCGCCCGGGCCGAGTTCGGGCAGCGGCACGTCGTCGACGTGCAGGGACTTGCGGGGGTCCTTGTCGCGGGTGGCGAGCCCGGCGAATATCTCCGTCTCGTCCTTGTGCACGGTGACCGCGCGGTACGACTCGGGGAGCGGAAGAGCGGCGAAATCGGCGGACGTGGCCGTCCCCGACTGAATGGCGTCCAGGATGTCCTTCACGGTGTTGCCTCCGGCGAATGGCGTCTTGAGGGGAGACGCTGAGGGTCACGTCGGTGTGCTGCTGGTGTGAGGGGTGCCGTCGGTTCGGCTCGGTGGTGCTCTGGCAGCGCTTTGTGGCGCGGGAGGTTGCCTGTGACGCAGGCGTCCGGGCGCGCTCGCCCGAGAAGGGCTTGCGGGGACAGCCGACGTGCGCATGGTCTCTGCACGCCGGCCGCCCGGACAGGAACAACGTATGGCACGGCGTGTCACCCCGCAAGGCACTGGGTGCCAGATATTGCTCTCAGATGAAATCTTTACGTAACAAATGAGCGATGATCGATCAGAGTTGCCGATGGAACGGCCGCAAACGGAAGCGGGCCGGCGGCGGCACTGAGTGCCGCCGCCGGCCCGCGATGATGGGTCCGAACGGGTGAACGGCTAGGAGCGCTCCTTGAGCGCCTGCTCGATGGCGCGCATGACCTCGTCCAGAGGCATGTCGGTCCTGGCGACCGTCACCAGCACCTCGCCCTGCGTGGTCACGGCGGCCGGCGCGGTCCGGGGCGCGGCCCCGCGCCCGGCCCCGATACCCGTGCCGAAGGTCCTGCGTACGATCGCGAAGGCGTGGTCGAGCTGGGTCTCGACGTCACCCTGCCCCCCGGCTCTGAGCCAGCGCCGCAGGACGTGGTTGTGCGCGGTGACGACCGCGGAGGCGGCGACCTCGGCGAGCAGCGGATCGTCGTTCGCGGCGTCGTCGTGCGCGTGCTCGTCGAAGTGGCCGAGCAGATAGCGGGTGAAGAGCCGCTCGTAGCGGGCGACCGAGGCGATCTCCGCCTCGCGCAGCGTCGGCACCTCGCGCGTCAGCTTGTAGCGCTGGACCGAGATCTCCGGCTGGGCCGCGTACATCCTCATGACTTCCTTGATGCCGCGGCACACGGTGTCCAGTGGATGCTCGTGTGCGGGGGCGGCGTTGAGCACCGCCTCGGCCCGTACGAGGGTGTCGTCGTGGTCCGGGAAGATCGCCTCTTCCTTGGAGCGGAAGTGGCGGAAGAACGTGCGCCGGGCGACCCCGGCGGCCGCCGCGATCTCGTCGACCGTGGTCGCTTCGTAGCCTTTCGAGGCGAACAGCTCCATCGCCGCGGCCGCCAGTTCCCGGCGCATCTTGAGCCGCTGGGCGGCGGCGCGACTGCCCGCGGCGCTCTCGGGCGGGTCGGTCGCGGCTGGTGTACGTGAGGACTTGGCGGGCTGGGACATGACCCGAACGTACTGCATGTCCGCAGGATGATGCGCATGTCCCGGATCACCCCCGCCCCGCGGGGGCGGGGGGTCGCCGGTCGGATCGAGCAGTCCGCCCCAGCCGGCAGTGCCGGGGAGCCGGTCGCCGCGCCGGTCAGCGCTTGGCATATTCGCGGAAGCCGCGGCCGGTCTTGCGGCCGAGGCAGCCCGCGGCCACCAGGTGTTCCAGGAGCGGTGCGGGGGCCAGGCCCGGGTCGCGGAACTCCCGGTGCAGCACCTTCTCGATGGCCAGGGAGACGTCCAGGCCGACGACGTCGAGCAGTTCGAACGGCCCCATCGGATAGCCGCCGCCCAGCTTCATGGCCGCGTCGATGTCGTCGAGGGACGCGTAGTGCTCCTGCACCATCTTGACCGCGTTGTTGAGGTACGGGAACAGCAGGGCGTTCACGATGAACCCGGCGCGGTCGCCGCAGTCGACGGGGTGCTTCCTCACCGACGCGCACAGCTCACGGACCGTCGCGTGCACATCGTCGCCGGTCAGCACCGTGCGCACGACCTCGACCAGCTTCATGGCCGGTGCCGGGTTGAAGAAGTGCATGCCGATCACGTCCTGGGGGCGCGTGGTGGCCCGGGCGCAGGCGACGACAGGCAGCGAGGAGGTGGTGGTGGCGAGGACGGCGCCGGGCTTGCAGACCTTGTCGAACACGGCGAACAGCTGCTGCTTGACCTCCAGGTCCTCGGCCACGGCCTCCAGCGCCAGGTCGACGTCGGCGAAGTCGTCGTAGGAGCCCGTCGGGCGGATCCGGTCCAGCGCCTGGGCGGCCGCCTCCGTCGTCATCCGGCCCTTGTCGACCGAGCGCGCGAGCGACGTGCCGATCCGGGCCTTGGCACCCTGTGCCTTCTCCTCGGTGCGGGCGGCGATGACGACCTCGTACCCGGCCTTGGCGAAGACCTCGGTGATACCGGAGGCCATGGTGCCCGATCCGGCGACGCCGACCGAGCGGACGGGCCGGCCGGGGACCAGGCCGGCGTCCTCCAGCGGCGTCAGCGCGTCGCGCACGACGACCGGGCTGCCCGGCGCGTCGTAGGTGTAGAAGCCGCGTCCCGACTTGCGGCCGGTCAGGCCCGCCTCGCTGAGCTGCTTGAGGATCGGTGCGGGCGCGTGCAGCCGGTCGTGGGAGGCGGCGTACATGGCTTCCAGGACCGTGCGGGCGGTGTCGACGCCGATCAGGTCCAGCAGGGCGAGCGGGCCCATGGGCAGCCCGCAGCCCAGCCTCATCGCGGCGTCGATGTCCTCGCGCGAGGCGTACTTCGCCTCGTACATCGCGGCGGCCTGGTTGAGGTAGCCGAACAGCAGCCCGTCGGCGACGAAGCCGGGGCGGTCGCCCACCGCGACGGGCTCCTTGCCGAGGTCGAGGGCGAGGTTGGTGACGGCGGCGACGGCCGCGGGGGCGGTCAGCACGGACGAGACCACCTCGACCAGCTTCATGGCCGGCGCCGGGTTGAAGAAGTGCAGTCCGAGGACCCGTTCGGGACGGGCCGAGTCGGCCGCGAGCCGGGTGACGGACAGGGCGTTGGTGCCGGTGGCGAGGACGGTGTCCGGGCGGACTATGCCGTCGAGGGCCCGGAGGACCTGCTGCTTGATGTCGTACGACTCCGGCACCACCTCGATGACGAGATCGGCGTCCGCCGCGGCCCGCAGATCGGTGAAGGTGCGGAAGCGGGCCAGGGTGTCGTCGCGGTCCTGCTCGGTCAGGCGCCCCCGGTCCACGGCGCGGGTGGTCGCGGCGTCCAGGGCGGCGACGGCCTTGGTGGCCGCGGCTTCGTCGATGTCGATGCCGACGACCTCGCGGCCGGCCCGGGCCAGCACCTCGGCGATGCCGGTGCCCATCGTGCCGAGGCCGACGACGGCAATGGTCTTGAGCGGGGACAGAGTGGTGTCGGAGAGGGGAGCGGCCATCGCGGACTCCAGAAATGAGGTGACGACTGAGGGGCGGGCCGGGATGCGCCGACGGGCGCACACGGCGCGGAGGTTGCGGGTGTCTGCCGGGCTGACGAGCGCACATGCCCGGTGCCGTCCGCGGACGTGCCTACGTCCGCCGAACGGTGATCCGACCGGCCCTGTCCCGGAGCCGGGTCGTACTGAGGTACGCGATGTACCGAACCGACCGGCGCCCCACTGCCTTACGGGGTGGGAGCCCCTTGCGACGGCTGCGTCACCAGGCCGCCGCAAGTCAGTGCGAGTGGGTAACTCGCTCGATTGAGCTTAACCGGCCGGTAACGAGCGCGCCAGTCCCCAGGTTTGTGATGTAGGTCCCCGGGCTCCGCACGGGCCCTTAGTCTCGGCGCCATGAACGAAGCGTTGCGATTGCTCACGGAGCGTTTACGGGACGAGTCCGGAGGCTCCCCGGAGTGCGAGCGGCTGCTGACGACGGACGACCTCGACGAGCTGGCCCGTGTGCTGGCGGAGCCCGGCCGGCCCCTGTGGGCGCGGGAGGCGGCGGCCTTCCGGCTGGGGACGGCGGGGGACCGGCGGGCGTTCGAGGCGCTTGTGCTGCTGCTCAACCACCGTGATCCGCAGCGCTGTGCGTCCGCCGCGCACGGCCTGGCCCGGCTCGGCGATCCGCGCACCGCCCGGGCCGCGGCCGCCCTCGCCACGAACGAACTCCGTGTCGCCTACGCCCTCCACCCCGTCCGACTGCTCGTCGAGCTGCGCGCCCCCGAGGCCGTACCCGCGCTGATCACCACCCTGGCGCGCAGACTGCGGCCGCACGATCCGTACCGCAGAGTGGCGCTCGCCTGCGTGGAGGGGCTCGGGGCGCTCGGCGACGAACACGCCAGGCCCGTGCTCAACGAGGCTCTCGCCCACCCGGCGCTCGCGGAGGCGGCGGTACATGCGCTGGCGCGGCTGCCCGGGCCCCGTTGAGCCCTCAGGCGGTCAGGTCCTTCACGTACCGCACCTCGGGCACGGCGACCCCGTCCACGTCGAAGGGCTCCTCGGCGCCGTCGGCGCGGAACCCCGCACGCTCGTAGAACCGCCGGGCGCGGACGTTCTCCTCCAGGACCCAGAGGAACATACGCGCGTGCATGGGTGCGCGCTGCTGCACCGCCGTCTCCAGCAGCGCCCGTCCGATCCCGCTGCCGAGGTGCGCGGGATCGAGGTAGATCGCGTACAACTCGGAGTCGGAGGTGCGCACTTCGCCGTCGCGGTACGGGCCGTGTGCCGCCCAGCCGACGATCTCGCCGTCCCGCTCGGCCACCAGGTTCACCACGCGGCCGTGACCGCCGAGGAAGTGGGCGCGACGCCGCTCGGTGTCCTCGGCGACGCTGAGTGCGTCGAGATAGGGCTGCGGCATGAGACCGCGGTAGGCGCTCTGCCAGCCCCGGATGCGGATCTCCGCGACACGGCCGCAGTCGGCCAGGGCCATCGGGCGTATGTGGGGTGATCGGTGGTCCATGGCGGAACCTTAGGCAGGAGTCGGTGGGACGGCTCCCGGATTATCAGCCGACGACCGCGTACGCCTCGATCTCCATGAGGAACTCCGGGCGCACGAGCGCCGCCACCTGCACCGCCGACGCGGCCGGCAGCCGGTCGTCCGGTATGTGCTCGGCACGGGCCGCGCGGATCGCCGGCATGTGCGCCATGTCCGTGACGAAGAAGGTCAGTTTGACGACGTGCTCGAAGGTGGCCCCTGCGGCGGCCAGACAGCGGCGGAGATTCTCGAAGACCTGCCGGGCCTGTGCCGCAGGGTCGCCCGCGCCGACGAGACGTCCGTCCTCGTCCAGCGCCAGCTGGCCGGAGACCGCGACGAAGCGGCCCGTACCCATGACGACATGGGTGTAGGCGGTGGCGGGGGCGACCCCGTCGGGGGCGGGGATCCTGGTCGGCTCACTCATGGGTCCATGGTGTACCACGGGTGTGACCGCGCCCCCGACGGGCCCGGCGGGGTCGCTCAGCCGCGGGGGCCGAGCAGGCCGTGCAACGTCGCGCCGCGGTCCTCGGCCGACGCCGACTTCGTCTTCGCCGGTGTGGGGTCGGGCAGTTTCGGGCACACCGCGTCGATGTCGCCGGTGCCGTGCGGCACGGTGCCCTTGTCCAGATATGCCACCAGGTACTTGTCCAGGCAGGCGTTGCCGCTCAGCGAGATGCCGTGATTGCCTCCGCCCTCCTCCACCACCAGGCTGGAGCCGCGCAGCAGGTGATGGACCGTCACGCCGCCCTGGTACGGGGTGGCGGCGTCGTCGGTCGCCTGGAACAGCAGGGCCGGGGGCAGTGCGTCGTTCGACACGTCGACCGGCCGCAGGGAGGACGTGGGCCAGAAGGCGCACGGTGCGTTGTACCAGGCGTTGCTCCAGACCATGAACGGCGCCTTCGCGTACGCCGCCCAGTTGTCCTTGCGCCACTGTGCCCAGTCGCGCGGCCAGGAGGCGTCACGGCACTGCACCGCGGCGTAGATGCTGTAGCCGTTGTCGCCCGAGGCGTCGACCGCGCCGAGCGCCTTGTACGCCGCCACGAGAGGGCCGGAGTTCCCGGCGTTCGTGTACGCGGCGAACGCCTCCGCGAGCCGGGGCCAGCGGCCGTTGTAGTAGCCGCCGGGGATGTAGGTGTCCTCCAGCTCGGAGGCGCCCACCGTCTTCTGGGCCGGCCGCCTGGCCAGCGCCGATCGCATCGCGTACCACTTGGCCTCGACCAGGGCCGGGTCGGTGCCGAGCCGGTACGTCGCGTCGTGCTCGGCGACCCAGGCGAGGAACGCCCGGTGCCGGTCGTTGAAGGCGTAGTCCTGCTGGATGTTGTCCTCGTACCAGACACCCGTGGGGTCGACCATGGAGTCGAGCACCAGGCGGCGCACCCGCTGCGGGAAGAGCTTCGCGTAGACGGCGCCCAGGTAGGTGCCGTACGAGTAGCTGTAGTAGTTGAGCTTCTGGGCGCCGAGCGCCTGACGGATCGCGTCCATGTCGCGCACGGCGCTGACCGTGTTGATGAACGGCAGCACGCCCGCGTACTTGGCCGCGCACGCCTTGGCGAACGAGGCGACGCGGGAGAGGTTGGCCCTCTCCAGGGACGGCAGGCGGGGCACCGTGTCCGGGCGGACGGGGTCGAAGTACCCGGGCTTGCAGTTCAGAGCGGGTTTGCTCTGGCCCACGCCCCGCGGATCGAAGCCGATCACGTCGTACTGCGACGCCACCGCCTTGGGCAGCGCGGACGCGATGTACCCGGCGAGCGTCAGACCGCTGCCGCCGGGCCCGCCGGGGTTGACCAGCAGCGGCCCCTGATAGGTGTGCGCGGTGTGGGGGACTCGGGACAGCGCCAGCGTGATCTGCTGTCCACGCGGGTTCGCGTAGTCGAGCGGCACCGTCACGGACGCGCACTGGAGCGTCGGGTACTTGGTGGTGCCGCACTTCTTCCAGGTGGGTTGCGCCCCTTGAGCGGTGTGCGATGCGCTGGCGTCGGCCGGGACGGCGGTGAGCATCCCGGCCACCACGACGGCGGCGCCGCACAGCACGGCTGCGCGTTGTCTCATGTCAGGCCTCCCAGGACGGAGGGGATAGGACCATGAATGCCTGGTCCCTGCCGCATCGTCCCGGTTTGCCCGACTGAAAGAACATGATCGGGCAAGACTTGACCCGATTGGGCCGCGTGATGCGCTCGCATGCCTCTGAAAGATCGTCAGAAGCCGTGTCGCTGCACGACCGTCCGGATACCCCCGGACGTCCGCCGCGGACGGGCGGGCCGGAGGTCAGATGAGCGACAACTGGGTGGGCCCCGTCTGCACCACCGGTTCCGGCGCGAGAGGTTCGGGCTCGGGCCTGCTGGTCCTGCGCGGCATCCCGGGCCGCGTCGGTCCGATGCCGTACTCCTGTGCCAGTTCGTGCACCTGACCGGTGATCCGGCGCTGATACCACTTCGGCGCGTACGCGCCCTCCGCGTACAGCCGTTCGTAGCGGCGCACGAGGTAGGGGTGGTGTTGTTCCAGCCAGGCCATGAACCACTCGCGTGCTCCCGGGCGCAGATGCAGCACCAGCGGGGTCACCGAGGTCGCGCCGGCGGCGGCGATCGCCCGTACCGTGGCGCGCAGTTGGGCCGGCTGGTCGCCGAGGAACGGAATCACGGGGGCCATCAGGACACCGCAGCCGATGCCCTGATCGGCCAGGGCGCGCACGACGTCCAGCCGGCGCTCCGGTGCCGGGGTGCCCGGTTCGACGGTGCGCCACAACTCGTGGTCGACGAAGCCGACGGAGACGGAGATGCCGACGTCCGTGACCTGTGAGGCCTGCTTCAGCAGGTCGAGGTCGCGCAGGATCAGCGTGCCCTTGGTGAGGATCGAGAACGGATTCGCGTGGTCGCGCAGGGCCGAGATGATGCCGGGCATCAGCCGGTAGCGGCCCTCGGCCCGCTGGTAGCAGTCGACGTTGGTGCCCATCGCGATGTGCTCTCCCCGCCAGCGCCGGGAGCCGAGGTGGGAACGCAGCAACTCCGGTGCGTTGACCTTCACCACGATCTGGGAGTCGAAGCCGAGCCCGGTGTCGAGGTCCAGGTAGCTGTGCGTCTTGCGTGCGAAGCAGTACACGCACGCATGCGTGCACCCCCGATAGGGGTTGACCGTCCATTCGAACGGCATGCGGGAGGCGCCCGGTACCCGGTTCACGATCGAGCGGGCTCTGACCTCGTGGAAGGTGATGCCGCGGAACTCCGGCGTGTCGAAGGTGCGGGTCGTCACCGCGTCCGCGTCGAACAGTGCGGCGTTGCGGGCCGCGGCGGGGTTCTCGGCCAGATGGTCCCAGCGCATGGGGCGCCTCCTCGGTAGCACTGGACCCAGAATAGAACACCTGTTCCCTTGATCGCGATGTGGATTCGGTTACTCGTTCGATTTCATGGAGCGTCGCGCCCGACCTGCGCCTCCTCGTCCGTCCGGTCCGTGGTCCGAGAGGTGTGCTCGGGGGGCCGTGGGTCGGCGCGTCCGGCGTCGTCACGTCGAGCATTGGGACATAAAGGACGTATGCGACCCAGCAATGCGGTGGAGCAACCGAAACCGCCGCAGCCTCTGTCCACGGGCGTGCGCCGCCTGACCCTTCGGGCCGGGGGCGTGGACCTGTCCTGTCTGCTCGCCGAGCCGCCGGACGGGCGGCCGCGGGCCACCGTCGTCGCCCTGCACGGCGGCGGCATGTCGGCCGGGTACTTCGACGGCCAGGCCCATCCCGACCTGTCCCTGCTCACGCTGGGGGCGTGCCTGGGCTTCACGGTGCTCGCCGTGGACCGCCCCGGCTACGGACTGTCCGCCGGGCAGCTGCCCGGCGGACAGACCCTCGCGGAGCAGGCCGACGTGCTGGATTCCGCCATGCAGCGGTTCGCCGAGCAGCACGCCACGGGAGCCGGCTTCTTCCTGCTGGCGCACTCCTACGGGGGCAAGCTGGCCCTGGTGACGGCCGCGCGCGGGGCCGGTCTGCTCGCCCTGGACGTGTCGGGCTGCGGACACCGCTACGACCCGGGGGCGGCCGGACTGCTGCGGATGCCGACCGGCGCCGACCGGCGGCGCAACTGGGGGCCGCTGCGGCTGTATCCGCCGGACACCTTCCGTTCGATCGGCTCGATCGTGGTACCCATGCCGGATCGTGAGGCGGCTGAAGTCGCCCGCTGGCCGGGGACGTTCGACGAACTCGCGCCGCGGGTGCGGGTACCGGTCCGGCTGACCTTCGCCGAGCACGAGGCGTGGTGGCTGCACGGCGAGAGTGACGTCGCCGATCTGACCGCACGCCTGGTGGCGGCCCCCGTCGTCCGTGTCGACCGTCAACCGGACGCGGGCCACAACATCAGCCTGGGCCGGACGGCGCGTGCCTACCACCTGCGCGCCCTCGCCTTCTTCGAGGAACGGCTCGCCCTGCAGGCGGCTTCTCCCAGGCCGTGAGCGGTGCCGGCCGGGAACGCGCCGCCCGGAGCGGATGTCCCGTCAGAAGCCGTGTGCCGGGTGTGATGGGATGGCGCACGCCCCCCATCACACGTACAGGAAGAGGACAGTCATGGCGCAGGTAGAGGCCACGACGGAGCGGATCATCGCGGCGGACGCCGAGACGGTGTTCGACGCACTCGCCGACTACAGCGGCACCCGTTCGAAGCTGCTGCCCGAGCAGTTCAGTGAGTACGAGGTGCGCGAGGGCGGCGACGGCGAGGGCACCCTCGTGCACTGGAAGCTCCAGGCCACCAGCAAGCGCGTCCGTGACTGCCTTCTGGAGGTGACCGAGCCGACCGAAGGTGAACTCGTCGAGAAGGACCGCAACTCCTCCATGGTCACCACCTGGCGGGTCACCCCGGCCGGCGAGGGCCGGTCCCGTGTCGTCGCGACCAGCACCTGGAAGGGGGCGGGCGGCATCGGCGGCTTCTTCGAGAAGACCTTCGCGCCCAAGGGCCTCGGCCGGATCTACGACGCGGTGCTCGCCAGGCTCGCCACCGAAGTGGAGAAGTGACACCGGGGAGGGCGCCGGCCGCTCACGGCACGGAGCCGTGAGCGCCGTCAGGACTCCCGGCGCGCTCCGGGGCGCGGAACTCGCGTTCCGAGCCTCCGGAGCGCGTTTCCGTGGTCGTCGGGCTGACGTCCGCGCTCACCGTTTCGGGTGGTTTTCCGTGGGATGCGGTTGTACGCCGTAGGGCTTCCGACCGGCGGATACCCGTTTCCGACGCACCTCGCGAGTGACTCGTCGCGCTTGATCGCAGTTGTTGCGCAATGCGAGAAATGGGCGGCGCAGGCGCGACGAGGGGAGCGGTTAGGTGGGCGGGACGACTGCGGTGCACGTGGACAGCGAACGGGTCGTACGGCCCGTGGTCCCGGACGCGCCCCGTGCTCCGGTCGAGGCACCCGTGGGACCCGCGGAGGCGCTCGGCCCTCGCCGGGTGCGGCTGGTCTTCGTCGGGCTCATGCTCGCACTGCTGCTGGCCGCCCTCGACCAGATGATCGTGGCCACCGCGCTCCCGAAGATCGTCGGTGAGCTGCACGGCCTCGACCGGATGTCCTGGGCGATCACCGCGTACCTGCTGACCTCCACGGTGGGGCTGCCGGTCTACGGCAAGTGCGGCGACCTCTTCGGCCGCAAGGGGGTCTTCCAGTTCGCGATCGGCGTCTTCGTCGTCGGCTCGGCACTCGCGGGGCGGGCGCAGAGCATGGACCAGCTGATCGCCTTCCGCGCCGTCCAGGGCGTCGGCGCGGGCGGACTGATGATCGGCGTGCAGGCGATCATGGCCGACATCGTGCCGCCCCGCGAACGCGGCCGCTTCATGGGCATCATCGGCGCGGCCTTCGGTCTCGCGTCCGTGGCCGGGCCCCTCCTCGGCGGGTACTTCACCGACCACCTCTCCTGGCGCTGGTGCTTCTACGTCAACGTGCCCTTCGGCCTTGTCACCCTGGCCGTGGTCGCCGTCGTGCTGAGACTGCCGAAGCCCACCACGAAGGCCCGTCTCGACGTCATCGGCACACTGCTGCTGGCCGCCGCCTCGACCTGTCTGGTGCTGTTGAGCAGCTGGGGCGGGACCGAGTACGCCTGGGGGTCCCGGGTCATCCTGGGCCTGGGCGCCGGTGCGGCCCTCGCGAGCGTGCTCTTCCTGATCACCGAGAGGTTCGCCGTCGAACCCCTCATCCCGCTGCGGCTGTTCCGGGACTCCGTCTTCAACATCACCGCCCTGGTGGGGCTGGTCGTCGGCGTCGCGCTGTTCGGCGCGGCCAGTTATCTGCCCACCTTCCTGCAGATGGTCGACGGGGCGAGCGCCACCGAGTCCGGGCTGCTGATGCTGCCGATGATGGCCGGGATCGTCGGGGCCTCGATCGTCTGCGGACAACTCATCAGCCGCACCGGCCGCTACAAGGTCTTCCCGCTCCTCGGCAGCGCCCTGGCCGCCGTCGGCATGTGGCTGCTGTCCCTGCTGGAGATCGGCACACCACGCTGGCAGTACAGCATCTGGATGGCCGTCCTCGGCACCGGCATCGGCATGGTGATGCCGGTGCTGATCCTGGCCGTGCAGAACTCCGTGCGCCCCGCCGACCTCGGCACAGCGACCAGCGCCAACAACTACTTCCGGCAGATCGGCGGCAGCGTCGGTGCCGCCGTCTTCGGCACCCTCTTCGCGGGCCGGCTCTCCGACGCGCTGGCGGACCGCCTCACACCGCGGGCCGGGACGGGGCTGCCCGATCCTGACTCCATCACCCCGCAGCTCGTCCACGCACTCCCGCCGGCGGTGCGCGACGCGTACATCGCCGCCTACGCCGACGCCATGCCGAGGATCTTCCTCTACCTCGTGCCGGTGATCGTCCTCGGCCTGCTCATCGCCTTCTTCCTCAAGGAGAAACCACTGGTGTCCCACAACGCCCCCGTCGACCAGCAGCCCGCGGCCCAGGTCCCGCAGGCACGTTCGCCGTACGCCGCCGGAGTGCCCGTGTGCGGCACCGTCCAGCACCCCGACGGCACCGTCGTGCCGCGCGCCGCGCTCACCCTCATCGATGTCGCGGGAGTGCAGATCGGACGCGGCGCGAGCGGCGAGGACGGCCGGTACGCGCTGTCCACGCCCGGAGCCGGCTCGTACGTCCTGATCGCCGCCGCGGGCGGCCACCAGCCGCAGGCGGTCTCCGTGACCGTCGGGGAGCGCCCGGTCGAACTGGATGTCGTGCTCGGTGGTGCGGGACGGCTCGCGGGCAGTGTGCTCACGGCCGACGGCACGCCCGTGCGCGACGCCGCGGTCACGCTCACCAACGTGCACGGAGAGGTGGTCGCGAGCACCCGCAGCGGGCGTGAGGGCGGGTACGTCATCAGCGAGCTGGTGGCCGGCGAGTACACCCTCGCCGCCAGCGCGCCCGCGTTCCGCCCGGCCGCGCTGCCCGTCACCGTGCAGGCCTCGCGCGAGACCCGGCAGGACGTCGAACTCGCGGGCGGCGCCGTGCTGCGCGGCACGGTGCGGGCGGGGGACGGGCGGCCGGTCGAGGACGCCCGGGTGACCCTGCTGGACGCGGCGGGCAACGTCGTCGACACGATGACGACCGGAGCCGACGGAACGTTCCGTTTTGTCGATCTGTCGTCAGGGGAGTACACGGTGATCGCCGCGGGATACCCGCCGGTGGCCACGGTGCTGCAGGTCGCCGGGGGCGGCCGCACCGAGCGGGACCTTCAGCTGGGCCACGAGGACTGAGGGGAGCGGGCGGCGGGACCGGCCGACGGCGGCCGGTCCCGCCGCCCGGTGTCCCCGCCGGCGCGGGCAAGCCGGTGTGGTTCGAACTGACGCTGCCTCGCCGCTGAGCCGTCGGGGGGCGCCCGAAGGTGCGCGGTGCCGGCGGGACCCGAGCGCGCCGGCGGCTCGAAGGCACGGTGGAGGAAGGCGCCGCATGCTTGTCGCCCGGCTCCGGGCGCGGTAGACCGATCCCGCCCGTCGTCTTGCTCAAGGGTCTGGCCCGGAGCGCCGGCGGGCCGCCCGCCGAGCCCGCCCCCGTCTTCCGGCACGGCATCGCCCCCGGAGAGGTGGCCGATGCGGCGGTGCCGGAGTGTCCGCGCTCGGCCGGTCTCGGGGTTCTGGCGAGCGGTGACCTTCCGCTGGTCACCACGGAGCACTCGGCGGACGGCGCACGCATCGAACCGCCGTCGAAGTGGATCGCCGCGGGGCGGGAGCCCTGAGCCGGGGAGCAGCCGACCGGACGCGGCGTCCGCGACGGGGCGGAGGGGCATCGTCGCCCGCGGGCTGCGTCAGGCTCCCGTCCCCGGTGCCGCCGTCGTGCCCCTGACCTCCAGGGAGGGGGGCCTGAGCACGAGTTCGGCCGGGCGGGTGGGATCGGTGATGCGGTCGAGCAGGCACCGGGCGGCGCGGCGCCCGACGTCGTGGCTGCCGTTGTCCACCGTGGTGAGCCACAGATGGCGCAGGCGGGAGAGATACGTGTTGTCGTACCCGACGAGGGAGAGGTCGCGCGGGACGCGGAATCCGAGCTCCTCGGCCGCGGACAGGGCGCCGACACACGCTATGTCGTTGAACGCGAGGACGGCGGTGGGGCGTTCACGGGCGCTCAGGAGGCGCACCGCGGCCCGGTAGCCGCCCTCCTCCGTCGGATCACCCTGCTCGACCACGGCCGTGTCCGCGAGACCGTGTTCGCGCATGACACCGTCGAAGCCGCGCCGCCGCAGTGCGCCGACCACCCCCTGCCCGGCGATGTGCGCGATCCGGCGGTGACCGAGGCCGATCAGGTGCTCGGTGGCGAGGCGGGCGCCCTGCTCGTCGTCGCCCGCGACGATGTCGACCGACGGCAGTTCCGGCTCGCGGGCGCCCGCGACGACGGTGGGGATGCGGGCCGCCGCCGTGCGCAGTGCCTCGGAGGGCGGGAGTGTGCCGACGGCGATCAGTCCGTCGACCCGCAGGTCGGTGAAGGTGCGGGTGAGGTCCTCGCCGAGACGCCGGTTGAGATGTCCGTCGGCCAGCAGAGTGTGCAGACCGGAGTCGTGCAGCAGGGAGTTGAGGCCGTCGAGCAGTTCCACGAACCAGGGGTTGCGCATGTCGTTCAGCAGGACGCCGACCGTACGGGTGCGCCGCTCACTGAGGCTGCGCGCGGCGGCGTTGGGACGGTAGCCCAGTTCCTGGACGGCGGCCAGCACGGCCCGCCGCTTCTCCGGACGTACCTGGTCGGAGCCGCGCAGCACCAGGGAGACCAGCGACTTGGACACCCCGGCCCGTTCGGCCACATCGCGGATGGTCGGCGGTCTCATGTCTGGACCGTTCCATATGGCTCCTGTGCTTGTCAAAGGCGTTGACAAGTGCAGAGACGGCCACCAGTGTGAGGGTGTAGGTTCCTGGACCGGTCCAAAGAAGGGCAGTCATGGTGAGTACACTCGGCGTCGCCGTTGTGGGATTCGGCTGGATGGGACGGGTGCACACCCAGGCCTACGTCCGTGTGCCGCACCACTTCCCGCAGCTGTCCCTGCGTCCCGAACTGGTCGCCGTCGCCGACGACGTGCCCGGCCGCGCCGAGGAGGCCGCGGGCCGCTACGGCTTCGCGACGGCCGTCCGGGACTGGCGCGAGATCGCCGCCGACCCGCGGGTGCATGCGGTGAGCATCGCCGCGCCGAACTTCCTGCACCGCGAGATCGGCGTCGCCATGGCCGAGGCGGGCAAGCACATCTGGATCGAGAAGCCCGTCGGCCTCTCCGCCGAGGACGCCCGCGCCGTCGCGGGCGCCGTGGCGAAGGCCGGTGTCCAGGGCGCGGTGGGCTTCAACTACCGCAGTGCGCCGGCCGTCGCCGCCGCCCGCGAGCTGATCGCCTCCGGTGACATCGGCACCGTGACCCATGTGCGCATCCGTCTCCTCAGTGACTACGCCGCGCACCCCGAGGGCGCCCTGACCTGGCGTTACGAGCGTGAGCGCGGCGGTGGCGGGGTCCTCGGCGACCTCGCCTCGCACGGCGTGGACCTGGCCCGGTTCCTGGTCGGCGACATCGAGTCGCTGGCCGCGGACACCGCCGTCTTCATTCCCGAACGCGCCCGGCCCACGAGCGCCACCGCGGGCCACACCCGTGCCACCGGCGGGATCCCCGGACCGGTGGAGAACGAGGACTACGTCAACTGCCTGCTGCGCTTCGCCTCCGGCGCCCGCGGTGTCCTGGAGGCCTGCCGGGTCTCGGTCGGCGAGCAGAACAACTACGGCTTCGAGGTCCACGGCACCCGCGGCGCGGTGTTCTGGGACTTCCGGCGCATGGGCGAACTCCGCATCAGCCGCGGCGCCACCTACCAGGACCAGCCCGTCAGCACCGTCCACGTCGGGCCCGGCCACGGTGAGTACGCCGCTTTCCAGCCCGGTGCCGCGAATGCGATGGGCTACGACGACCTGAAGGTCATCGAGGCGTACCACTTCCTGCGGTCGATCGAGGAAGGCACCGCGTACGGTCCGACCCTCGAGGACGCCGTGTCCAGCGCCGCGGCGCTGGACGCCATGAGCGCTTCGGCCGAGCGGCGCGGGTGGGTGCGGCCGGTGGTGTGAGCGGGTGTGTGCCCGCCCCGGAGGCCGGCCCGGCGGGATGACGATCCGCCGGGCGCGGGACGAGCCGGGCGCCGGGCGTCTCTTCCCGCCCGGCGCGCGCCGTCAGGGCCGCACGAGGAGCTGGAAGTCGAATGCGTAGCGCGAGGCGCGGTAGATGTGGGTGCCGTACTCGACAGCCCGGCCCGTGTCGTCGTACGCCGTGCGCTGCATGGTCAGCAGGGCGGCGCCCTCCGGTTCGCCCAGTCGCTCGGCCTCCTCGGGGGTGGCGCAGCGGGCGCCGACGGACTGCCGGGCGCTGTGCAGGGTGATACCGGCGCCGCGCATCATGCGGTAGAGGCCCGTCGCCTCCAGCCTCTCCGTGTCGAGGTCCAGCAGGGCCACCGGCACGTAGTTGGACAGATAGGCCATCGGCTGGCCGTGGGCCAGCCGAAGCCGCTCGATATGGCGCACCTCGTCGCCCTCGGCGATCCCCAGGGCGGCGGCGACCTCCGCCGACGCCTGCACCACCTCGTTGCGCACCACCTGTGTCGCGGGCTTCTGCCCGGCGGACTCGAGGTCGTCGTAGAGGCTGCTGAGTTCCAGCGGGCGCTTGACCTGGCTGTGCACGACCTGGGTGCCCACGCCCCGGCGGCGGACCAGCAGTCCCTTGTCCACCAGCGACTGGATGGCCTGGCGGACCGTGGGGCGGGAGAGTCCCAGTCGCCCGGCGAGCTCGATCTCGTTGCCCAGCAGGCTGCCCGGGCCCAGCGCGCCGTGCTCGATCGCCGCCTCGAGCTGCTGGGCCAGCTGGTAGTAGAGCGGGACCGGACTGCTGCGGTCGAGGGTGAAGTCGAGGGTCGCGGGGCTGGAAGTGCTCACGGGGAGAGGATAGGCGGGGGACTGGTTGACAGGAACCCTTGTCATCACATTGTCCTGACAATAGATCCGGAGGTGGCCGGTGCGGCAGGGCGCACAGCCCTTCCCGCACCGGCCACCGCGTTCCTCAGGAGTTGCTCGGGAAGCCGAGGTTGATACCGCCGTCGGCCGGGTCGGGCCACCGTGTGGTGATCACCTTGCCCTGGGTGTAGAAGGCGATGCCGTCGTTGCCGTAGACGTGCAGATCGCCGAAGAGCGAGTTCTTCCAGCCGCCGAAGGAGTGGTATCCGACGGGCACCGGGATCGGCACATTGACGCCGACCATGCCCGCCTGGACCTCCAGCTGGAAGCGGCGCGCGGCGCCGCCGTCCCTGGTGAAGATCGCGGTGCCGTTGCCCCAGCGGGAGGCGTTGATCAGCTCCACGGCGTCGTCGTAGGTCTCGGCGCGCACCACGCACAGCACCGGGCCGAAGATCTCGTCCCGGTACGCGTCCGCGGTCACCGGCACCCTGTCCAGCAGCGAGACGCCGATGAAGAAGCCGTCCTCGTGGCCCTCCACCGAGTAGCCCGTGCCGTCGACCACGACCTCGGCCCCCTGCTCCGCCGCGCTCGCCACGTACGAGGCCACCTTGTCGCGGTGCTCACGTGTGATCAGAGGGCCCATCTCCGACGCGGGGTCGTCCCCGGGGCCGATGCGCAGGCTCTTCGCCCGCTCGGCGATCCTGCCGACCAGCTCGTCGCCGGTGTCCCCGACCGCCACCACGACCGAGACGGCCATGCAGCGCTCGCCGGCCGAACCGTAGGCGGCGTTGATGGCCTGGTCGGCCGCGAAGTCCAGGTCGGCGTCCGGCAGGACCAGCATGTGGTTCTTGGCACCGCCGAGGGCCTGCACGCGCTTGTCGTGCTCGACCGCCTTGAGCTGGATGTACTTGGCGATCGGGGTGGAGCCGACGAAGGAGACCGCGGCCACGTCCGGGTGCTCGAGGAGCCGGTCGACGGCCACCTTGTCACCCTGCACGATGTTGAAGACGCCGTCCGGCAGGCCCGCCTCGGCCAGCAGCTCGGCGAGCCGGAGGGAGGCGGACGGGTCCTTCTCGCTCGGCTTGAGCACAAAGGCGTTGCCCGTCGCGATGGCCAGCGGGAACATCCACATCGGCACCATGGCCGGGAAGTTGAACGGTGTGATGCCCGCGACCACACCGAGCGGCTGGCGGATCGAGGCGACGTCCACACGGGTGGAGACCTGGGTGGACAGCTCGCCCTTCAGCTTCTCGGAGATGCCGCAGGCCAGTTCTACGATCTCCAGGCCTCGCGCGACCTCGCCGAGAGCGTCCGAGTGCACCTTGCCGTGCTCGGCGGTGATCAGCTCGGCGATCTCGTCGCGGTGCGCGTCCAGCAGTTCGCGGAACTTGAACAGGATCGCCGTGCGCTTCGCGAGCGAGGACTGCCCCCAGCTCTCGAAGGCCGCCCTCGCGGCGGCGACGGCGGCGTCGACCTCGTCCGCGGTGGCGAAGGCGATCTGCTTCTCCTGGGCGCCGGTGGCCGGGTTGTAGACGGGACCGAAGCGGTCCGAGGTGCCCTCGACGGGCTTGCCGCCGATCCAGTGGCTGATGGTCTTCATGGTGCGGGGGCCTTTCGTGAGCGGGGGTCAGAGGTGGTGCCGGCGGTCGGCGGTGTGCCGGTCGTACCGCTCGCGGGCGGCCAGGGCGGCCGGCCGGGAGGCGACCTCGGCGACGGGCACGTCCCACCAGGCCTCGGCACCGGGGGCGGTGGGCGCCGGGTCGGTCTCGACGTAGACACAGGTGGGCCGGTCGGATGCGCGCGCCGCGGCCAGCGCGTCACGCAGTTCCCGCACGGTCTTGGCGCGCAGCACGTCCATGCCGAGGCTTCCGGCGTTGGCGGCGAGGTCCACCGGCAGCGGGGCCCCGGTGAAGGTCCCGTCGGCGGCGCGGTGGCGATAGGCGGTTCCGAAGCGTTCGCCGCCCGTCTCCTCGGACAGGCCCCCGATGGAGGCGTAGCCGTGGTTCTGGATGAGGACCAGATTGACCGGCAGGCCCTCCTGTACGGCGGTGACGATCTCGGTCGGCATCATCAGATAGGTGCCGTCGCCGACCAGCGACCACACCGGCGTACCCGGAGCGGCCTGCTGGACACCGATCCCGGCCGGGATCTCGTAGCCCATGCAGGAGTAGCCGTACTCGAGGTGGTACTGGCGGGGCGAGCGGGCCCGCCACAGCTTGTGCAGGTCGCCGGGGAGCGAGCCGGCCGCGTTGATCACCACGTCGTCGTCGCCCACGACCGAGTCCAGGGCGCCGAGGACCTGGGTCTGGGTCGGTACGGCGTTGTCGTCGTCCGCGCGGAAGGCGGCCGCCACGACCTCTTCCCAGCGCTCCTTGCCCGCACGGTACTCGGCCACGTACGCGTCGCTCACGTGATGGCCGGCAAGGCCCTCGGACAGTGCCTCCAGACCCGCTCGTGCGTCGGCCACCAGGGTGTTGCCGGCGAGCTTGTGGGCGTCGAAGGCGGTGATGTTGAGGTTGAGGAACCGGACGCCGGGGTTCTGGAACAGCGTGCGGGACGCGGTGGTGAAGTCGCTGTAGCGGGTGCCGACTCCGATGACCAGGTCGGCGGTGCGCGCCAGGTCGTCGCAGACGGCGGTGCCGGTGTGACCGATGCCGCCGAGGTCGGCCGGGTGGTCGTGGCGCAGCGAGCCCTTGCCCGCCTGGGTGGAGGCGACCGGGATGCCGGTGGCGTCCACCAGTGACTTCAGCGCCTCCTCGGCCTCGCTGTGGTGGACGCCGCCGCCTGCCACGATCAACGGCCGTGCGGCCGCGCGGATCGCGCGGATCGCCTCCGCCAGCTCCGTGCGGTCGGGTGCGGGACGGCGCACGTGCCAGACGCGCTCGGCGAAGAAATCCTCCGGCCAGTCGTACGCCTCCGCCTGCACGTCCTGCGGCAGGGCGAGGGTGACCGCGCCGGTCTCGGCCGGGTCGGTCAGCACCCGCATGGCGTTCAGCGCGGACGGGATCAGCATCTCGGGGCGCGTGATCCGGTCGAACCAGCGGGAGACGGGACGCAGCGTGTCGTTGACGGACACGTCGGCCTCGACGGGGTGTTCCAGCTGCTGGAGCAGCGGGTCGGCCGGACGCGCGGCGAAGTAGTCGCCGGGCAGCAGCAGGACCGGGAGGCGGTTGATGGTGGCGAGCGCGGCACCGGTGACCAGGTTGGTGGCGCCGGGGCCGATGGAGGTGGTGACGGCCTGCGTGGAGAGCCGGCCCCGCTGGCGGGCGTAGCCGACGGCGGCGTGCACCATCGCCTGTTCGTTGCGGCCCTGGTGGAAGGGCATGGCCTCCTCGCCGGCCTCGAGCAGCGCCTGGCCGATCCCGGCGACGTTGCCGTGGCCGAAGATGCCCCACGTGCCGGCGATCAGCCGGTGCCGTACGCCGTCGCGCTCGCTGTACTGCGCGGACAGGAACTGCACCAGTGCCTGGGCGACCGTCAGGCGGCGCACTGACTGGTTCGGGTGGCTCATCGGGACCTCATTCGGACGGCTTCGTACGCGAAGGACTTCACTGGGCGGGAGCGGCGTAGAGCGGGAGGCGGGGGTCGACGGGCTGCTCGGGCCAGGTGTCCCGGATCCATGCGTGGTCGGGGTGGTCGCAGATCAGCCAGGCGCGGTCGGGGTCGGGTCCGGCCATGACGTTCAGGTAGTACATGTCGTGGCCGGGCACGGCCATCGACGGGCCGTGCCAGCCGTCCGGGATGAGGACGACGTCACCGTCGCGCACCTCCGCCAGCACGTCCGTCCCCCCGGCGTGCCCGGAGGGGGAGACCCGCTGGTAGCCGAGTCCGGGCGTGCCGTCGTGGGCGGCGAACTCGAAGTAGTAGATCTCCTCCAGCTCGGACTCCTCGCCGGGCCGGCGCTCGTCGTGCTTGTGCGGCGGGAAGGAGGACCAGTTGCCGCCCGGCGTGATCACCTCGACGGCGATCAGCCGGTCGCACTCGAACACCCCGGCGGCACCGAAGTTGTTGACCTGGCGGGAGCAGTTGCCGGTGCCGCGCAGTTCGACCGGGACGGAGGAGGCGGGGCCGTAGCGTGCGGGCAGCCGGCGCTCGCAGCGGGCGCCGGTGAGCGCGAAGCGGCCGCCCTGGTGGGTCGTGATCGACACCTGTGCGTCGCGCGGCACATAGGCGAAGTCGCTGACACCGCTGAACACGCTCGTGCGCCCGTGCAGCCGGAAGGTGTCGTCACCGACGGCCACGGTGCAGGAGCCCGACAGGGGGAGCACGAGCCACTCGCTGTCGCCGGTGTCGAAGGCATGCCGGCCCTCCGGCGGCAGTTCGAGCACCCGCAGGCTGGAGTAGCCCCATCCGGCGGATTCGGGGGAGACGTCGACGGTGTGGTCGCCGGAGGCGGCCCTGCCCGCGGGAAGGTGGTGCGTGGTGGTCATGATGCCCTTCGTCGTTGCGGTGTCACAGCAGGCCGACCGCGGTGTCGACCGCGGTCTCCACACTGCCCTCGGCGGGATAGAGCAGGGACCGGCCGACGACCATGCCCTGCACGGTGGGCAGGCGCAGCGCCTTGCGCCACCTCTCGTACGCACCCTCCTGGTCCCTGCCGACCTCGCCGCCGAGCAGCACGGCGGGCAGGGTGGACGTCTCCAGGGCCTCGGCGGTCTCGTCGGGGTCGTCGGTGACGGGCAGCTTGAGCCAGGTGTAGGCGGAGGTGCCGCCGAGCCCCGAGGCGATGGCTATGGAGCGGGCCACGGCCTCGGCGCTCAGGTCGTTGCGCACCCTGCCGTCGACCCTGCGGGACAGGAACGGTTCGACGAACAGCGGCAGCCTCCGCGCGGCCATGTCGTCGACGGCGCGGGCGGCGGACTCCAGGGTGCGCAGGGAGCCGGGGTCCTCGTAGTCGATGCGCAGCAGCAGTTTCCCGGCGTCGAAGCGCAGCCGCTCGATGTCCTCGGGACGGTGGCCGGTGAAGCGGTCGTCCATCTCGAAGGCGGCGCCGGCGAGTCCGCCGCGGTTCATGGAGCCCATGACCACCTTGTCGTCCAGAACGCCGAGGAGCAGGAGGTCCTCCAGGATGTCCGCGGTGGCCAGCACCCCGTCCACGCCGGGCCGGGCCAGAGCGACGCACAGGCGTTCCAGCAGATCGGCCCGGTTGGCCATGGCCGACCGGTGCTCGCCGACGCCGAGAGCCCCGCGGGCCGGATGGTCGGCGGCCACGATCATGATCCGGCCGCTGTCGCCGATCAGCGGTCGGCGCACCCGGCGTGCCGCGGCCTCGGCGATGGCCTCCGGGTGACGGGCGCGCACCGTGGCGAGGTCGGGGATGCTGATGGTCAAGACAGGCTCCGTTCAGGGGGTGGCGGCGGTCGGCCGCGTGCGAGAGGCCTCGGCGGGACGGTCAGTCGCGTGCGAGGAGGCCGGCGACCTCCGGTTCGGTCGGCATCGCGGAGGAGCAGGCAAGACGGGAGGCGACCAGCGCCCCGGCCGCGTTCGCGTGGCGCACGGTCTTCTCCAACGGCCAGCCGGAGAGCAGTCCGTGGCAGAGCGAGCCGCCGAACGCGTCTCCGGCGCCGAGTCCGTTGACCACCTCCACCGGTACGGGCGGTACCTCGGCCGTCGTGCCGTCGCGGTGCACGGCGAGCACACCCTTGGGTCCCTGCTTGACGACCGCCAGTTCCACGCCGGCGTCCAGCAGCGCCCGGGCGCAGGCCTGCGGTTCGCGTACTCCGGTGGCGATCTCGCACTCGTCGAGGTTGCCGACGGCCACGGTGGCGTGGCGCAGCGCCTCGGCGTAGTAGGGCCGCGCCGAGGCGGGGTCGCTCCAGAACATGGGGCGCCAGTCGAGGTCGAAGACCGTGGTGCCGGCCTTGTCCCGGGCCGCGAGGGCGGCGAGCGTGGCCGAGCGGCTAGGCTCCTCGCTCAGACCGGTGCCGGTCATCCAGAAGATGCGGGCCGAACGGATGGCGCCGAAGTCCAGTTCGTCGGCGTGGATCTCGAGGTCGGGTGCCTTGGGGCGGCGGTAGAAGTACAGGGGGAAGTCGTCCGGCGGGAAGATCTCGCAGAACGTGATCGGGGTCGGAAGAGCGGCCACGGGGGTGACGAACCGGTCGTCGACGCCGAACTCCTTGAGCTGCTGGTGCAGATAGGTCCCGAAGGGGTCGTCGCCGGTCCGGGTGATCACCGCCGTGCTACGGCCGAGTCGCGCGGCCGCCACCGCCACGTTGGCCGCGGAGCCGCCGAGGAACTTTCCGAAGGATTCGACCTCGGGGAGCGGCACACCGGTCTGCAGCGGGTAGAGATCCACACCTATGCGCCCCATGGTGATGAGATCGAAATGTTCGGCAGGCTCAGGCATGAGCGTCGCTCCTCGTGCGGGGATGCGGGGTCGGATGTCCGCAAGGCGGGACATCGGGGCCCGGATGCCTCACAGGTGTAGGCCGCACGGGTTGCCCCTGTCAAGACTTTGTTCTTACATTCGGACCTGCTTCTGAAATGATGTCTTAACAAAGTATTGACAGGCGGGTGCCGCAGGGGTTTGTATCCCGTCCCAGCGAATCCGCCGGTTCACCCGGTACCTACCCGGACATCCCGTCCGGACCCGGGCGGGACATCCCGTCCGGCGTCGTCCCTTCCCGTCCCCTTTCCCCCCGGTCGCACAGTGAGGTGCAGGAAAGATGGATCGCACGTTTCACCCCCGCCGTTCCCTCAGGGTCGCCCCGCTCGTCGCGATAGCGGCGGCGTCGGCGCTGCTCGTCGCCGGCTGCTCCAGCA
This sequence comes from Streptomyces sp. HUAS TT11, assembly GCF_051553595.1. NCBI lineage: Bacteria > Bacillati > Actinomycetota > Actinomycetes > Kitasatosporales > Streptomycetaceae > Streptomyces > Streptomyces sp. HUAS TT11. The sequence goes on along the minus strand of NZ_CP196184.1, from coordinate 2,197,635 downwards.
GCTCGGGTGGAAAGAAGGCGGAGGAAAGCAGCTCCGGCGCCGCCGCGGGCAAGGCGGACACACCCCGTATGACGGTCGCACTGGTCACCCACCAGGCGCCGGGCGACACCTTCTGGGACATCGTCCGCAAGGGCGCCGAGGCGGCCGCGGCCAAGGACAACATCAAACTCGTCTACTCCGCCGACCCGAACGCCGGCAACCAGGCCAACCTGGTCCAGAACGCGGTCGACCAGAAGGTCGACGGCATCGCGATCACCCTGGCCAAGCCGGACGCGATGAAGGACGTCGTGAGCAAGGCCAAGTCCGCCGGCATCCCGGTGGTGGGCCTCAACTCGGGTGTGAGCGACTGGCAGAAGCTCGGCCTGATGGAGTTCTTCGGGCAGGACGAGAGCGTGGCGGGCGAGGCGCTCGGCAAGAAGCTGAACGAGGTCGGCGCGAAGAGCACCGTCTGCGTGATCCAGGAGCAGGGCAACATCGGGCTCTCCCAGCGCTGCGACGGTGTGAAGAAGACGTTCAGCGGCAAGACCCAGATCCTCTACGTCAACGGCACCGACATGCCGTCGGTGAAGTCGACGATCACCGCGAAGCTCAAGCAGGACAGCTCGGTCGACTACGTCGTCACGCTCGGCGCGCCGTTCGCGCTGACGGCGGTGCAGTCGCTGTCCGACGCGGGCAGCAAGGCGAAGGTCGCCACGTTCGACCTCAACAAGGACCTGACCAGCGCCATCAAGAAGGGCGACATCCAGTTCGCCGTCGACCAGCAGCCCTACCTCCAGGGTTACCTCGCGGTCGACTCGCTGTGGCTGTACAAGAACAACGGCAACTACAGCGGCGGCGGTGAGCAGCCGGTGCTGACCGGCCCGGCCTTCGTCGACAAGTCGAACGTCGACACCATCGCCACCTTCGCCGCGAAGGGCACCAGGTGATGACCATGTCCCAACAGGCTGCGCCGGCGGTGACCTCACCGCCGGCCTCCGGCCCCGAGGAGCGTGACGGCCGGACCGCGCAGCGCTCCCTCGTGTTGCGGCTGCTGGCCCGGCCCGAGGTCGGCGTCTTCCTCGGCGCCGTCGCGGTGTTCGTCTTCTTCTTCGCCATGGCACCCACGTTCCGCTCGGGCAGCGCCATGGCCACCGTCCTCTACCAGTCGTCCACCATCGGGATCATGGCGCTGCCCGTGGCCCTGCTGATGATCGGCGGCGAGTTCGACCTGTCGGCCGGTGTCGCGGTGATCACCTCCGCGCTGACCGCCAGCATGGTCAGCTTCCAACTCACCATGAACGTCTGGGTGGGCGTGATCGTCGCGCTCGTCGTCTCGCTCGCCGTCGGAGCGTTCAACGGGTGGATGATGGTGCGCACCGGGCTGCCCAGCTTCCTGGTCACCCTCGGCACCTTCCTGGGTCTGCAGGGCATCAACCTCGCGGTCACCAAGCTGATCACGGGCAACGTGGCGACCGACGACATCAGCGACATGGAAGGCTTCGACCAGGCCAAGGCGGTCTTCTCGTCGTCGTTCACCGTCGGCGGCGTCCAGTTCAAGGTCACCGTCCTGTGGTGGCTGTTCTTCGCGGCGCTGGCGACCTGGGTGCTGCTGCGCACCAAGTACGGCAACTGGATCTTCGCCGTGGGCGGCAACAAGGACAGTGCGCGGGCCGTCGGCGTGCCCGTGAAGTTCACCAAGATCTCGCTGTTCATGCTGGTCGGCTTCGGCGCCTGGTTCGTGGGCATGCACCAGCTGTTCTCCTTCAACACCGTGCAGTCGGGCGAGGGCGTCGGCCAGGAGCTGATCTACATCGCCGCCGCGGTGATCGGCGGCTGTCTGCTGACCGGTGGCTACGGCTCCGCGATCGGCCCGGTGTTCGGCGCCTTCATGTTCGGCATGGTGAGCCAGGGCATCGTCTACGCCGGCTGGAACCCCGACTGGTTCAAGGCCTTCCTCGGCGTGATGCTCCTCGGCGCCACGCTCATCAATCTGTGGGTCCAGAAGTCTGCGACCCGGAGGTGACCCCCATGACGACCGCCGACACCGGCAAGAACAACGACCAGGCCGCCCCCGCCGACGGGACTCCCGTCGTCGAACTGCGCGGCACGGGAAAGTCGTACGGCAACATCCGCGCCCTGCACGGAGTCGACCTCGCCGTCCACCCCGGCAAGGTCACCTGCGTCCTCGGCGACAACGGCGCCGGCAAGTCCACCCTGATCAAGATCATTTCCGGGCTGCACCAGCACACCGAGGGCGAGTTCCTGGTCGACGGCGAGGCCGTGCGTTTCGGCACCCCGCGCGAGGCCCTGGACCGGGGCATCGCCACCGTCTACCAGGACCTGGCCACCGTGCCGCTGATGCCGGTCTGGCGCAACTTCTTCCTCGGCTCCGAGATGACGAAGGGCCCCTGGCCCGTCCGTCGTCTGGACATCGCCCGGATGAAGAAGACCGCGGACGAGGAGCTGCGGAACATGGGCATCGTGCTGGACGACCTCGAGCAGCCCATCGGGACGCTGTCGGGCGGCCAGCGCCAGTGCGTCGCCATCGCCCGCGCCGTCTACTTCGGCGCTCGCGTCCTCATCCTCGACGAGCCCACGGCCGCGCTCGGGGTCAAGCAGTCCGGTGTCGTCCTCAAGTACATCGCCGCCGCCCGCGACCGCGGCCTCGGCGTCATCTTCATCACCCACAACCCCCACCACGCCTACATGGTCGGCGACCACTTCAACGTCCTGCGCCTCGGCACCCTGGAACTCAGCGCCGACCGCAGCGAGGTCAGTCTCGAGGAGCTGACCAACCACATGGCGGGCGGCGCCGAACTCGCCGCCCTCAAGCACGAGTTGGCGCAGGTCCGCGGCGTCGACGTCGAGGAGCTCCCCGAAGCGAAGGACCTCCAGGCACCCATGGCGGCATCTTCCGAAGGGAATTCCTGACATGACGCAAGCCCTGGACCGCATCCGGGTCGGCTCGGCACCCGACTCCTGGGGTGTCTGGTTCCCCGACGACCCGCAGCAGGTGCCCTGGGAACGCTTCCTGGACGAGGTCGCCGACGCCGGCTACTCCTGGATCGAGCTCGGCCCGTACGGCTACCTGCCGACCGACCCGGCCCGTCTGACGGACGAGGTGGCCAAGCGGAACCTGAAGGTGTCGGCCGGCACGGTCTTCACCTCCCTGCACCGCGGACCGTCCGTGTGGGAGTCCACCTGGGAGCACGTCGGCCAGGTCGCCGCGCTCACCCAGGCGATGGGCGCGAAGCACCTCGTGGTCATCCCCTCCTTCTGGCGGGACGACAAGACCGCCGAGATCATCGAGCCGTCGGAGCTCACCACCGAGCAGTGGGCACACCTCACCAAGGGCATGGAACGGCTCGGTCACGAGGTCAAGGAGACCTTCGGCCTGGACATCGTCGTGCACCCGCACGCCGACACCCACATCGACACCGAGGCCCACGTCGAGCGCTTCCTCGACTCGACCGACTCCGACCTCGTCAACCTCTGCCTGGACACCGGGCACTACGCCTACTGCGGCGGTGACAGCGTCAAGCTCATCGAGACCTACGGCGAGCGCATCGGCTATCTGCACCTCAAGCAGGTGGACCCGGAGATCCTCGCCGACGTCGTGTCGAACGGGGTGCCCTTCGGCCCCGCCGTCCAGCGCGGAGTGATGTGCGAGCCCCCCGCGGGCGTTCCGGCGCTCGAGCCGGTCCTCGCCGCCGCCCAGGGCCTCGGCGTCGACCTCTTCGCCATCGTCGAGCAGGACATGTACCCCTGCGCGCCGGACAAGCCGCTGCCCATCGCCGTACGCACCCGGGCGTTCCTCCGCTCCTGCGGCGCCTGATCACCACCGAAGGGACGAACGACCACCATGACCCAGCGTGGAACGCTCGGAGTCGCCGTCATCGGTACCGGGCGGATGGGCGCCGACCATGTGCGCCGCATCAGCGAGGTGATCAGCGGGGCCCGGGTGGCCGCCGTCGTGGACGTGGACGCGGAACGCGCCAAGAACGTCGCGGCAGGCGTCGAGGACTGCACCGCGTACACCGAACCGGCCGCGGCGATGGCCGCCCCCGACGTCGACGCGGTCCTCATCGCCTCGCCCGGCCCCGCGCACGAGTCGGCGCTGCTCGCCGCCTTCGAACGCGACCTGCCCGTCCTGTGCGAGAAGCCGCTCACCCCCGACGCGGCCTCCGCGCTCAGAGTCCTCGAGGCCGAGCAGCGGCTGGGCCACCGGCGGGTCCAGGTCGGCTTCATGCGGCGCTACGACGCCGAGTACGTGAAGCTCAAGGCCCTGCTGGACAGCGGACAGCTGGGCCGCCCGATGATGCTGCACAACCGGCACCGCAACGCGTCGAGCCCGCCCGGCTTCACCGACGCGATGCTCATCAACGACTCGGTCGTGCACGAGATGGACGTCACGCGCTGGCTGCTCGGCCAGGAGATCACGGCGGTGACGGTGCTGCGCCCGACGCCCTCGGCCGTCGCCCCTGAGGGCCTCGCCGACCCGCAGCTCATCGTCCTGGAGACCGACGGCGGCGCCCTCGTCGACGTGGAGATCTTCGTCAACTGCGGCTTCGGCTACCAGGTGCAGGCCGAGGCGGTCTGCGAGCGCGGCACCGCCCGGATCGGCGACGGGCACGCCATGGTCACCAACGCGGCGGGACGCTGGGGCGGGACCATCGCCCAGGACTTCGTGGAGCGCTTCGAGGAGGCGTACGACCGCGAGGTGCAGGCGTGGGTCGACGCCACCCGGCGGGGCGAGGTGACCGGGCCGAGCGTCTGGGACGGTTACGCCGCGGCAGCGGTCTGCGAGGCGGGGGTGCGCGCCCAGACGGAGGGGCGCCGCACGGAGGTCGAACTGATCGGGCGTCCCGCGCTGTACCGCTGACACGTGCGTCGCGCGGCCGGTCGCGGACCGGCCGCGCACGACGTTCCCGAGGCGTCGGGGCAGACGGGCGGCCGTGGCGGGACACTTTTCCACAGGGCTGGGCACGCATCGTCACGAGCGCGTAAGTTGCCGGACATGAAGATCCTCATCAGCGCCGACATGGAGGGCGCCACCGGTGTGACCTGGCCGGCCGACGTGCTGCCGGGGACCCCGCAGTGGGAGCGGTGCCGGTCGATGTTCACCTCGGACGTGAACGCCGCCGTGCTCGGCTTTCTCGACGGCGGCGCCGACGAGGTGCTGATCAACGAGGCCCACTGGAGCATGCGCAATCTGCTTCTCGAGCGGCTGGACGAGCGGGCGCAGATGCTCACCGGTCGGCACAAGTCCCTGTCCATGGTGGAGGGCGTGCAGCACGGGGACGTGGACGGCGTGGCGTTCATCGGCTACCACGCGGGCGCCGGCGCGGAGGGCGTCCTGGCACACACCTACCTCGCGAACTCGATCACCGGGGTCTGGCTGAACGGCGTCCGCGCCAGCGAGGGCCTGCTGAACGCACACGTGGTCGCCGAGTACGGCGTGCCCGTCGTCCTCGTCACCGGCGACGACGTGGCCTGCGAGGACGCACTCGGATATGCGCCGGAGGCGCTCAAGGTCGCCGTGAAGGACCATGTCTCGCGGTACGCGGCCGTGTGCCGCACCCCGGCCAGGACCGCCGCCGACATCCGTGCGGCCGCCAAGGAGGCGTCCGCGCTGGCGGTGCGTCACGAGCCGGTGCGCGGCGGGCCGTTCACCGTGACGCTGGAGTTCGACGCGGAGCATCTGTCGATGGCAGCCACCGTCGTGCCGGGCGTGGACCGCGTCGGCGAGCGGAAGGTGGCGTACACGAGCGAGACCATGTACGAGGGGATCCGGACCTTCAAGGCGGTCACCACGATCGTCTCGGCCGCGGTGGAGGAGCAGTATGGCTGACGAGCAGGCACTCGAGGAGGTCGTGCGCTTCACGTCCGACCTCATCCGCATCGACACCACGAACCGCGGTGGCGGCGACTGCCGGGAGCGGCCCGCCGCCGAGTACGCGGCGGCGGCACTGGCCGGGGCGGGCCTGGAACCCACCCTGCTGGAGCGCACCGAGGGCCGGACGAACGTCGTCGCCCGTATCGAGGGCACCGACCCCTCCGCGGACGCCCTGCTCGTCCACGGCCATCTCGACGTGGTGCCGGCGGAGGCCGCCGACTGGAGCGTGCACCCGTTCTCCGGCGAGGTCCGCGACGGCGTCGTGTGGGGCCGGGGCGCGGTCGACATGAAGAACATGGACGCGATGATCCTGGCGGTCGTGCGCTCCTGGGCGCGTTCGGGCGTACGGCCGCGCCGCGACCTCGTCATCGCCTTCACCGCCGACGAGGAGGCGAGCGCGCAGGACGGCTCAGGCTTCCTCGCGGACCGGCACGCCGACCTCTTCCAAGGATGCACCGAGGGCATCAGCGAGTCGGGGGCGTTCACCTTCCACGACGGCGGTGGACGGCAGATCTACCCGATCGCCGCGGGCGAGCGGGGCACCGGTTGGCTCAAGCTCACCGCCCGCGGCCGCGCCGGTCACGGCTCCAAGATCAACCGTGCCAACGCGGTCACCCGGCTCTCCGCGGCCGTCGCCCGCATCGGCGCGCACGAGTGGCCCCTCAGGCTGACGCCGACGGCGCGCGCGGCGCTCGTCGAACTCGCCGCCCTGTACGGCCTCGACGCCGACCTGGACGATGTGGACGGCCTGCTGGACAAGCTCGGGCCGGCCGCCGCCCTCGTGGCGCCGACGGTCCGCAACAGCGCCAACCCGACCATGCTCGACGCCGGATACAAGGTCAATGTGATCCCCGGAGAGGCCGTCGCCTACGTCGACGGACGCTATCTCCCGGGTGGCGAGGACGAGTTCCGCACGACCCTCGACGAGCTCACCGGCCCCGACGTGGACTGGGAGTTCCACCATCGCGAGGTGGCCCTCCAGGCACCGGTGGACTCACCGACGTACGCCCGGATGCGTGCCGCGGTGGAGGAGTTCGCGCCCGAGGGGCACGTGGTGCCGTACTGCATGTCCGGCGGCACGGACGCCAAGCAGTTCTCGCGCCTCGGCATCACCGGCTACGGGTTCGCGCCGCTGAAGCTTCCCGAGGGCTTCGACTACCAGGCGCTGTTCCACGGAGTCGACGAGCGTGTGCCGGTCGAGGCGCTGCGGTTCGGCGTCCGGGTCCTGGACCGCTTTCTGCGCACCGCGTGAGGGACGTGGGGGAGAAGACGATGAGCGAAGTGGGGGAGACGATGATGCGGACACTGCCGTACGGGGCCTGGCCCTCGGCCATCGACGCGGCGCTCGCCGCCGCGCACGACGGACAGCCCGAGGCGGTGGACTTCGTGGGCGAGGAGGCGTGGTGGACCGAGCCGCGCCCGGCCGAGGGCGGACGCCGCACGCTCGTGCGCTGCACGGCGGACGGCACGCAGGAGTCGGTGCTCCCCCCTCCGTGGAACGTGCGCAGCCGGGTCATGGAGTACGGCGGCCGGCCCTGGGCCGGGGCATCGGGTCCCGGCGGGCCACTGGTGGTGTTCGTGAACTTCGCGGACCAGCGGCTGTACGCGTACGAGCCCGCGGCAGACGGTGCCGGGCCGCGCCCGCTCAGCCCCCTGTCACCGGTGGGCGGCGGACTGCGCTGGGTCGACCCGCAGCTGCATCCGGAACGCGCTGAAGTCTGGTGCGTCCTCGAGGAGTTCACCGGCGACGGGCCGACGGACGTGCGGCGGGTGGCCGTCGCGGTGCCGCTGGACGGTTCGGCGGCACAGGACCGGGACGCCGTGCGTGAACTCACCGACGCGCACCACCGTTTTGTCACCGGGCCCCGGCTCTCGCCGGACGGCCGGCGCGCGGCCTGGCTGGCCTGGGACCATCCGCGCATGCCGTGGGACGGCACCGAGCTGATCGTCGCCGAGGTGGCCGGCGACGGGACCCTGCACAAGCCGCACACCGTCGCCGGCGGTCCCGAGGAGTCGATCGCCCAGGTCGAGTGGGCGCCCGACGGCTCCCTGCTGTACGCGAGTGACCGCACCGGCTGGTGGAATCTGTACCGCGACGGCGAGCCGCTGTGCCCCCGCGAGGAGGAGTTCGCCGGCCCGTTGTGGAAGGTCGGGCAACGCTGGTTCGCCCCGCTGGAGAACGGGCAGATCGCCGTCGTGCACGGCCGCGGTGCCGGCCGGCTGGGCATCCTCGACCCGGAGAGCGGCGAGGTGGTCGACGCGGCCGGGCCGTGGACCGAGTTCGCCGCCACGCTCGCCGTGCACGGCAGCCGCGTCGTCGCCGTCGGTGCCGGTCCGCGCAGCTTCCCCGAGGTCGTCGAGCTGGACCTGCTCCCGCAGGACCGGACGGACGCGCGTCCCGGCACCCCCGCCGGTCCTCCCCGGGTCATCGGCGCGGCCCACGAGGACCCGGTGGATCCCGCCCACTACCCGGAACCGCAGATCCGCACCTTCACCGGCCCCGGCGGCCGCGAGATCCACGCCCACATCTATCCGCCCCACCACCCCGGCCACATCGCGCCCGCCGACGAACTGCCGCCGTACGTGGTGTGGGCACACGGCGGTCCGACCGGTCGCGCGTCACTCGTCCTCGATCTGGAGATCGCCTACTTCACCTCGCGCGGCATCGGCGTCGCCGAGGTCAACTACGGCGGCTCCACCGGATACGGCCGGGAGTACCGCAACCGCCTGCGCGAACAGTGGGGCGTCGTCGACGTCGAGGACTGCGCGGCCGTCGCGCTCGCCCTCGCCGACGAGGGCACCGCGGACCGTGACCGGCTCGCCGTGCGCGGTGGCAGCGCGGGCGGCTGGACCACGGCCGTGTCGCTGACGACGACGGACGTCTACGCCTGCGGCACGATCATCTACCCCGTCCTCGACCTGGTGAACTGGGGCAGCGGGGGGACCCACGACTTCGAGTCGCGGTATCTGGACTCGCTCGTCGGGCCGTACGAGGAGGTACCCGCCCGCTACGCCGAACGGTCGCCGCTCGAGCACGCCGACGGGATCACCGCTCCGTTCCTGCTGCTTCAGGGGCTGGACGACGCCATCTGCCCGCCCGTGCAGTGCGAGCGGTTCCTGGACCGGCTCGCGGGGCGTTCCGTCCCGCACGCCTACATCGCCTTCGAGGGCGAGGGGCACGGCTTCCGGCGAGCCGAGACCATGGTGCGCGCCCTGGAGGCCGAGCTGTCGCTGTACGCACAGGTCTTCGGGCTGAACCCACCCGGCATTCCCCATCTGGAGCTCACCACGTGACCCCCCTCGTACGGCCGCCCAGACTCGCCCCCGGTGCCCGCGTGGCCGTCGTCGCACCGAGCGGGCCCGTGCGCGAGGAGCGGCTCGCCGCCGGGCTGGACATCCTGCGCGCCTGGGAACTGGACCCCGTCGTGGCACCGCACGTCCTCGACCGGCACCCCGACTTCCCCTATCTCGCGGGCACGGACGCCGGCCGGGCCGCCGACTTCCAGGCCGCATGGTGCGATCCGGACGTGTCCGCGGTGCTGTGCGCCCGCGGCGGGTACGGGGCGCAGCGCATGGTCGAGCTGCTCGACTGGGACGCGCTGCGGGCCGCCGGCCCCAAGGTGCTGGTCGGCTTCAGCGACATCACCGCGCTGCACGAGGCGTGCGCGACCCGGCTCGGCCTGGTGACCCTGCACGGGCCGATGGCGTCCGCCGTCGACTTCATCAAGAACACACGGGCGCAGGACCACCTGCGCGCGACGCTGTTCGAGCCGGAAAGCGTGCGGACCATCGTGTCGCCGGGCTCCGCGCTTGTGCCCGGCCGCGCCCGCGGCGTCACCCTGGGCGGCTGTCTGAGCATGCTCGCCTCCGAACTGGGAACCCCCGACGCCCGGTCCGGGGCCCGGGGCGGGCTGCTGCTGATCGAGGACGTGGGTGAGGAGGCGTACCGGATCGACCGGATCCTCACCCAGTTGCTGCGCTCCGGCTGGCTGGACGGGGTCGCCGGGATCGCACTCGGGTCGTGGGAGCGCTGCGGGCCGTACGAACTGCTGCGCGCGGTACTGGTGGATCGGCTCGGCGGACTCGGGGTGCCGGTCGTGGAGGAGTTCGGATTCGGTCATGGCGAGGGAGCGCTGACGATTCCGTTCGGCGTCGGCGCCGAGCTGGACGCGGAGGCGGGGACGCTGACCCTGGACGTGCCGGCCCTGGTGTAGCAAGGGCGCGACCGAAGCGCGCCCCCGCAGCGGTCACCCGTCCGGACCCACCGGCCGGGCGCCGCCGTCGGCCCCGGTCGTACGGCCTCGAAGGTCTTCGCCGGGGCCGGGCCGGGCCTGCCGTGCCGTGTACCGGGGCCCGCCGCGGCCGACCCCGCTTCGCGTAGGGTGTCGAGGTGCCTGACACCCCTGCATACCTTGCCGAAGGTCCCCGCGTGGGCATACGCCACTTCGCCCAGGAGGACGCTGCCGAGTTCACCGCCCGGGCCCGGGAGAGCAAGGACCACCACCATCCGTGGCTGTTCCTGCCGACCAGCGCTCAGGCGTACGCCGCGTACGCGGGGAGGCTGATCGAGGACCCGACGAGGGCGGGGTTCCTGGTCTGCGAGAAGGACAACGGGAGCCTCGCCGGGTTCATCAACATCAACAACATCGTCGAAGGCGGCTTCCTGAGCGGGGCCCTCGGGTACGGCGCCTTCGCGCACGCCGCCGGACGGGGGCTGATGACGGAGGCCCTGGATCTCGTGGTGGGCCACGCCTTGGGAGCCATGGGGCTGCATCGACTCGAGATCAACGTCCAGCCCGGCAACGCCGCCTCGATCGCCCTGGCCCGGCGCAGCGGGTTCCGCCTCGAGGGCTTCTCACCCGACATGCTCTACATCGACGGGGCGTGGCGGGACCACGAACGCTGGGCGATCACGGCCGAGACGGTCGCTTCCCGGCGTTCGGCGCGCGACGCCGGATGACTTCCCCGCGCCCTGCGGGCGCCGTTGTGTCCGCCTTTGCGGAATCCTGACCGGCAGGGCCTCTGGCCGGCTCGCCGGAGGGCGGGTTCCATGGAGATCGTGACGACGATACGACGGGACGTTATGACGCTGCCCGCCGCGGTACTGGGACCGGACAACCCACTGCCCCCGCTGCGGCCGCTCGACGAGGTGCACCGCATCGAGGACCGCGACAGGGAGGACCTGCCGCGCGACATGGCCCGGCAGATCGGCTGGGAGCCGCTGCACAGTCTGCTGCCCGTGCGTGTGAGGGACGGTTACGGCAGATCGCGCGCACCCGGGGACATCGACACCGTCGTGATCGAGAACGACCGGCTGCGCGCCACCGTACTGCCCGGTCTCGGCGGCCGGATCGCCTCGCTGTTCCACAAGCCGACGGGTCGTGAGCTCCTCTACCGCAACCCGGTGTTCCAGCCCGCCTGCTTCGCGCTCAACGGTGCCTGGTTCTCCGGTGGCGTCGAGTGGAACATCGGTGCCACGGGCCACACCACCCTTTCCTGCTCTCCTCTGCACGCGGCCCGTGTCACCGCGCCCGACGGCGGGGAGATGCTGCGCCTGTGGGAGTGGGAGCGCCTGCGCGACCTGCCGTTCCAGGTGGACCTCTGGCTGCCGGAGGGCTCCGACTTCCTGTACGTCGGCGTCCGGATCCGCAATCCGCACGAGAGGCCGGCACCGACCTACTGGTGGTCCAACATCGCCGTGCCCGAGGAGTGCCGGGTGCTCGCGCCCGCCGAGGAGGCCTATCGCTTCGGCTACGAACGCCGGCTGCACCGGGTGCCGGTGCCGACGTACGACGGTGCCGACCGCACCTATCCCGTGAACGGCACCCATCCCGCCGACTACTTCTACGAGGTGCCCGACGGGCGGCGCCGCTGGATCGCCGCGCTCGACGAGGACGGGCGCGGACTGGTGCAGACGTCGACCGATCTGCTGCGCGGCAGAAAGCTCTTCGTGTGGGGCACGGGCGCCGGTGGGCGCCGCTGGCAGACGTGGCTCACCGAACCGGGCACCGGCGGCTACTGCGAGATCCAGGCCGGGCTCGCCCGCACCCAGTTGGAGCATGTACGGCTGGAGCCCGAGAGCGAGGTGTCGTGGCTGGAGGCGTACGGACCGCTCGAGGCGGAGCGGGAGGGGGAGTGGGCCACCGTGGTGCGCGGAGCCGAGGCCCGGCTCGACGCGGCCCTGCCGCGTCCGGTGGTCGACGCCGCGTACGAGGCGTGGCGGCCGTACGCGGACGCGGACCCCGGCGAGTCGCTCGCTGTCGGCTCCGGCTGGGGTGCGCTCGAACTGCTGCGGTCCGGCGGCAAACTGCCGGGCACGCCGTTCGAGGAGACGACGCTCGGCGAAGCGCAGGCGCCGTGGCGGGAGTTGCTGCTCACCGGGTCCCTTCCCGAGCCGCGGCGGGTGGCGCCGCCCGGGGAGACACTGGTGGCACCGCACTGGCGGGACATGCTGGAGACCGCGCCGGCCCGGCCGCTGACGGAGTATCACCTCGGTGTGGCCCAGTGGCATGCGGGTGACCGGGCCCAGGCGGTGCGCAGTTGGGAACGTGCCCTTGAACTCGCACCGTCCCTGTGGCCGTTGCTGCGCTGCCTGGCCGTCGCCGACCAGGAGGCCGGGAATCCGGAACGCGCGGCCGACCGGTATGCCGAAGCCTTCGACGACCTGTGCCGGGAGCGCCGCGACCACGGTGAGAGCTGGACGGCCGCCACGGCGGCGCTCGGCCGTGAGGCGCTGGAGACACTGCTGGCCGTGCACCGCGTGGCCGACGCGCGCGCGGTGTGGAACCGCCTGCATCCCACGACGCGTGAACGCGGGCGGTTCCGGCTGATCGGGGCCCGGCTGCTGCTCGCGGAGGGCGACCGGGCGGGCGCCCGGTCCGTCTTCGACGCCGGGTTCGAGGTCGAGGACCTCCGGGAGGGCGCCGAGACCATCGGTGAGCTGTGGGCCGAGCTCACCGACGAGCCGCTGCCCGCCCGGTACGACTTCCGGATGCGTCCCGGCGACCCCGGAGCCGCAGGCCCGCGGTGACGTGTGGCGCCGCCGGCCGTCAGTCGGCCGGCCGGCGGTCCGCGTACTCGTACACCGAACCGTCCGGGTGCACGGCGATCAGGTTGCGGCCGACGGGTGTGGCCACCGGCCCCGCCAGGACGCGGGCGCCCGAGCCGGTCAGGACCCGGTGCGCCTCGTCGACGTCCTCCACCGCGATCGTCGCCGAGACCTTGCGCAGGATCTCGAGCTCGGACTCGGGTCCGCTCATCAGCAGGAAGCAGCCGACCGCCGCCACCGAGACTCCGCCACGCTCGAAACGGAGGGCGGGACCGCCCGCCAGTCTCTCGTAGAACGGGACCGAAGCCTCCAGGTCGTCGACGCAGATCCGCAGCGTGGCTCCCAGAATCTCCATGTGCACGAGCCTAGTTGGGGCCGGGCACGGAGGAGATCGTTTCGGACGGATCGCGGGCTTCCCGGTCGCCGGGCACGGATGGTGCGAGGGCGGGTGCGCGGCGTTACCCGGTGCCGGGTCCGGGTACCCGGCGGCCATGAACCGATTGGATCATCTGGAACATCTGGACAAGGACCTGGTCGACGAGCTGGCGCAGGTGGCCCGTGAGGCCGTACGCGACGAACTGCGCGAGCAGACGCGCAAGCAGCGCCGTACGGCCGCGCTGTACGCCGCCTCCGGCGCCGTCGGCCTGTACGCGGGTGCCGCGCTGGCACTCGCCCTCGGCCTGGTGCTCGCGCTGGGTCTGCCGGGCTGGGCCGCAGCGCTGATCATGGCGGCGGTGCTGGGTGTCGCGGCCTGTCTGCTGCGTGAGGTGGCCCGTTCCGGCAGCGGCCATGGCGCGATGGCCTCGCCGGGCGACGGCGCGGGCATCGGCGGTCCGGCGCCCTCGGCGCCGCCGAGCGGGCACGGGATGCCCTACCCGCCGGCCCCGCCCACCGCGCCCGGCGTTCCGGGCGTGGGTGCCTCCGAGCCGGGAACCGGAGGCCCCGGACCGGATCCCGAGGCGCCGCACCACCGGGCCCGGTGAACGACGGCCGCAGCCCGGTCGGACGCCCTGCCGGTCATCGCGGGGCGCCCATGACCGGCCGACGGGCGGCCCGGACCACGCCGCCCCCCGCCGCCGGCGACCGGGGCGCCTGCGGGGCGGTCCCGGTCACCCGGGGCGCGAGGGGGCTCTGACCCCGGACCGGGTGCCCCGGCGCTCCGGTCGCCGGGGTCCGCGGAGGCCGGAACCGGCCCGGCCGGGCCGCCCTCGCCGGTCAACCGATCCACGGGACCGGATGGCGCACCCGCGAGGAAGCAGCCCCACGGAAGACAGCCGAACCCCGTCCCGGGTCCTTCGCGCGGGCATCGCGCCGGTACCCGGGCCGGACCATGACGGCGACGGGTGCGAATCGCCCGTTCCACGGCGTTTGGGCGCCCGGACCAGGGGGACGCGGAAGGTCTCGCAAGGGCGGCATCCGTGCGCCCGCCAGCCATACGCAGACGATGTACGCCCGACCACGCCGGAGGCGAATCGTGAGTCGACCCCGCATCCTTGTCGTCGGTGCCGGATTCGCCGGCTACCGGACGGCCCGCACCCTGGCGCGGCTGACCCGGGACAAGGCCGACATCACCCTGCTCAACCCGACCGACTACTTTCTGTATCTCCCGCTGCTGCCCCAGGTCGCCGCGGGCATCCTGGAACCCCGGCGCGTCGCGGTCTCCCTCTCGGGCACCCTGCGGCGTGTGCGGCTGGTGCTGGGAGAGGCCGACGGCATCGATCTCGACGCGCGCACCGTGCACTACACCGGCCCCGAGGGCCAGGTCGGCACACTCGGCTACGACCGGCTGGTGCTGGCCGTCGGCAGCGTCAACAAGCTGCTGCCCATCCCGGGCGTCTCCGAGCATGCGCACGGCTTCCGCGGACTGCCCGAAGCGCTGTATCTGCGGGACCATGTGACCCGCCAGATCGAACTGGCCGCGGCGGCGGAGGATCCCGAGAGCTGCTCCGCCCGCTGCACCTTCGTGGTGGTCGGCGCCGGCTACACCGGGACCGAGGTCGCCGCGCAGGGCCGGCTGCTCACCGACGCGCTCGTGCGCGAGCAACCGCTGCGCCACGGCATGAGGCCGCGCTGGCTGCTGCTGGACGTCGCGCCGCGTGTACTGCCGGAGCTGGACGAACGGCTCTCCCGCACCGCGGACGGTGTGCTGCGTCGGCGCGGCGTCGACGTGCGGATGGGCACCTCCGTGAAGGAGGCGACGCACGACGGAGTCCTGCTGACCGACGGGGAGTTCGTCGCGACCCGCACGCTGGTGTGGTGCGTCGGCGTACGCCCCGATCCACTCGTCGAGAGCATCGACCGCCCTCTGGAGCGCGGACGGCTGCTCGTCGATCCGTATCTCCAGGTACCGGGTCATCCCGAGGTGTTCGCCTGCGGGGACGCCGCCGCCGTGCCCGACCTGGAGAAGCCGGGCCAGTACACCCCGATGACCGCGCAGCACGCCTGGCGGCAGGGCAAGGTCTGCGCCCACAACGTCGCCGCGTCCCTCGGGATCGGTTCCCGGCGGGTGTACCGCCACCGGGACCTGGGCTTCGTCGTGGACCTCGGCGGGGTGCAGGCGGCCGCCAACCCCCTGGGCATCCCGATGTCCGGACTGCTCGCCGGGGCCGTCGCCCGCGGATACCACCTCGCCGCCATGCCCGGAAACCGGGTCCGGGTCGCCGCCGACTGGCTCCTGGAAGCGCTACTGCCCCGCCAGGGGGTCCAGTTGGGGCTGGTCCGCTCCTGGTCCGTGCCACTGGAGTCGTCCTCGCCCGAACTTGCCCGTGTTCCCGGAGGCCCCGACCTTCCCCACGGGACGAAGGAGAACTCATGAACACCCGTCAGCTCCACGAACTGGCCCAGCAGTTGCGTGTCGACAGCGTCCGCGCCGCCGCCGCGGCCGAATCCGGACACCCCACCTCGTCGATGTCCGCCGCGGACCTGATGGCCGTACTGCTGGCGAACCACCTGCGCTACGACTTCGAGCGCCCCGCCCACCCCGCCAACGATCGGTTCGTCCTCTCCAAGGGGCACGCCTCCCCGCTCCTGTACGCCGCGTACAAGGCGGCGGGAGCCATCAACGAGACCGAACTGCTGACCTTCCGCAAACTCGGCAGCCGTCTGGAGGGGCACCCCACCCCCCGCCGGCTGCCATGGGTGGAGACGGCGACCGGCTCGCTCGGCCAGGGGCTGCCCGTCGGAGTCGGCATCGCCCTGGCCGGCAAGCGGCTCGACCACACCGGGTACCGGGTCTGGGTGCTGTGCGGTGACAGCGAACTGGCCGAGGGCTCCATCTGGGAGGCCGCGGAGCACGCCGGGTACGAGCATCTGGACAACCTGATCGTGATCGCCGACATCAACCGGCTGGGCCAGCGCGGACCCACCCGCCACGGCCACGACCTGGACGCCTACGCGCGCCGGTTCAAGGCCTTCGGCTGGCACACCGTGGAGGTCGACGGGCACGACGTCGACGCCGTGGAGCGCGCCTTCGCCGAGGCCGAGTCCACCACGGGACAGCCCACCGTGGTCCTCGCCCGCACCCTCAAGGGCAAGGGCGTCGCCGCCGTCCAGGACCGGGAGGGTATGCACGGCAAGCCCCTGCCGGACGCCGACGAGGCGATCACCGAGCTCGGCGGCGTACGGGACCTGCGTGTCGAGGTGCAGTCGCCGCCCGCGGCCAGGATGCTGCACGCCGTGCAGGGCGGGCATCTCGACCTGCCGCGCTACGACATCGGCGACGCGGTACCCACCCGCGACGCCTACGGCCAGGCGCTCGCCGCGCTCGGTCATGCCCGCGGCGACGTCGTCGCCATCGACGGCGAGGTCGGCGACTCCACGCGCGCCGAGTTCTTCCACAAGGAGCATCCCGAGCGGTATTTCGAGTGCTACATCGCCGAACAGCTGATGGTCGGGGTCGCGGTGGGCATGGCAGCGCGCGGCTGGGTGCCCTACGCCTCGACGTTCGCCGCCTTTTTCACCCGTGCCCACGACTTCATCCGCATGGCCTCGATCAGCGGCGCCGGCATCAACCTCGTCGGTTCGCACGCGGGCTGTTCGATCGGCGAGGACGGTCCCTCCCAGATGGGCCTCGAGGATCTCGCCATGATGCGTTCGGTGTACGACTCGACCGTGCTGTACCCGTGCGACGCCAACCAGACCGCGCGGCTGGTCGCCGCGACGGCCGGTCTGGAGGGCGTCCGGTATCTGCGCACGTCGCGTGGCAAGACGCCGGTCATCTACGGCCCCACCGAGGAGTTCCCGATCGGCGGCAGCAAGGTGTTGCGCGCCTCGGCGGAGGACCGGCTGACCCTCGTGGCGGCCGGTGTCACCCTCCACGAGGCGCTGAAGGCGGCCGACGCCCTCGCCGAGCAGGGCATCGGAGTGCGGGTGATCGACCTGTACTCGGTCAAGCCCGTCGACCGCGCCACCCTGCGCGAGGCCGCAGAGCGCACCGGCTGCCTGCTCACCGTCGAGGACCACCGCGAGGAGGGCGGCCTCGGCGACGCGGTCCTGGACGCCTTCACGGACGGGCGCCCCGTGCCCCGTCTGGTGCGGCTCGCCGTCCGTACGATGCCGGGCTCGGCGACCCCCGCCGAGCAGTTGCACGCCGCCGGCATCGACGCCGAGTCGATCGCGGCCGCGGCCCGGCTGCTGGTGGAGGAAGCCGTCGTGCGGTGACCGGATAGGAGCACGATGACCAGCGCGCGGACCATGCGCGTGGGCCGCCGTACGGTGGAGGTCCACCGGCCGGACAAGGTGCTGTTCCCGGGCGACGGTGACGCCAAGGAGTACACGAAGGCCGACCTCGTCGCCTATTACCGCTCGGTGGCCCGTTTCATGCTGCCCCGGCTGCGGGGCCGGCCCTTGATGCTGGAGCGGCATCCGGACGGTCTCGCGGGCCCCCGGTTCATGCAGAAGAACACCCCGGAGCACTACCCGGACTGGATCCACCGCGTGGAGGTGGACAAGGAGGGCGGCACCGTCTGCCACACGGTCTGCGACGACTCGGCCACCCTTGTGTACCTCGCCGACCAGGCGTGTATGACCCTGCACCGATGGCTCTCCCGCGCCGACCGGCCGCGCCGGCCCGACCGGATCGTCTTCGACCTCGATCCCGCGGACGACGATTTTGATCAAGTGCGCTGTGCCGCACGGCTGGTGGGTGAACTCCTCGGGGAACTCCGGCTGCCGTCGGGTCTGATGACCACAGGATCACGCGGGCTGCATGTCGTCGTCCCGATCAGCGGTCACCACGACGTGGACGACATACGGGAGTTCGCAGCGGACATCGCCGAGACCCTCGCCGAGGCACACCCCGAGCTGCTGACCACCGCCGCCCGCAAGAAGGACCGCGGGGACCGGCTCTACCTCGACGTGCAGCGCAACGCCTACGCACAGACCGCCGTCGCCCCCTACAGCGTGCGGGCCCTGCCGGGCGCTCCCGTCGCCACACCCTTGTCCTGGGGCCAGTTGGACGATCCGGAGCTGCACGCCCGTCGTTGGACCGTCGCCGACGCGTTGGACCAGGCGCGTACCGAGCCCTGGGCGGGGCTGAGGCCCCGTGCCCCGGAACCCGCGCGCAGGCGACTGGCGGCGCTGCGCTGACGACACGGCGGATTCGAGACATCACTGTGGGTGAGTGCGTGTGACCGCCCTCGGCGCCCCTGAGGGCGGTCACGGGCGAGGTCGCATTCTCCCGTCCGAATAGCGGCTCCGCATGTTTGTGGAGAACACAGTGGGCACTCGGCTTACGAGGTCGCCATGTCAAATACATCAAGTGCATCGAATTCACAGGATTCGCCCAAGAAGTCCGGGGACGGCGCGGGAAAGGGCCGGCTGAAGCCGATGGAGGTGCTGCGCCAGGGCCGCGACGAGTTCGCGGAGCTGACCGGCATGACCCCCGAATCCGTGTCGTCCTTCGAGCGTACGGAGGGCGGCTGGCAGCTGCACATAGAGGTCCTGGAACTCGCCCGGGTCCCCGACACGATGAGTCTGCTCGCGAGCTACGAGGTGGAGCTCACCGCCGAGGGTGAGCTCGCCGGCTATCGGCGCGTTCGCCGTTACGAACGGGGCAGGGCCGACGCACATCGGCCGGGCGGTCAGCAGTAGACCGCCGTCCGGCCCGCATTCCCGAACACCACACGGACAAGGAGGATCGGTTGGTATGACGGTTGTCCCGGCACAGACCGGCGGAGGTGGCGGCTCCAGTGGGCTGTACGACGTCCTGGAGCTCGTCCTCGACCGAGGACTCGTCATCGACGCGTTCGTCCGCGTCTCCCTCGTCGGCATCGAGATTCTGAAGATCGACGTGCGGGTCGTGGTCGCGAGCGTCGACACCTATCTGCGCTTCGCCGAAGCCTGCAACCGGCTCGACCTCGAGGCGGGTCCGCGCAAGGCCCCCGGACTCCCGGACCTGGTCGGCGAGATCACCGAGTCGGGCGCGCGGGGCAAGTCGAAGGGCGCCCTGTCAGGAGCCGCGGAAACGATCTCCGGCGCCTTCAAGCAGGCCCGTGAAGAGGGCCAGGGCGAGGACAGGCCGCGGCCGCGCAGGAGCACGTCCGCCCGGAAGAGGGAGGAGCAGGAGTGAGCACATACGTCTACGGCATCGCCGCGAGTTCGCACCCCTCGCTCCCCGAAGACATGGGCGGCGTGGGCGACCCGCCGTGCCCGATCCGGATCCTGAGGGAAGGCGAGCTGGCGGCGATCGTCAGTGACTGCCCGGAAGGACTACGGCCCAAGCGCAGGGATCTGCTCGCCCACCAGAGCGTTCTCAGCGAGTCGGGCGGCGGCGGTTCGGTGCTGCCCATGCGCTTCGGCAGCGTCGCCCCGGACGACAGCGCCGTCACCGAGGTGCTCGCCGAGCGCGCCGAGCACTACCGGGAGCGGCTGACCGCCCTGGCCGGCAGGGTCGAGTACAACGTCAAGGCCAGCCACGACCAGGAGGCGGTGCTCCAGCGGGTGGTGGCCGGGAACCCGGAGCTGCGCGCCTTGATCGAAGCCGGACGGCAGCCGGGCGGCAGCAGCTACGACGACCGGCTGCGGCTCGGTGAGATGGCCGCCGGAGCGGTGCAGAACCTCGAGGAGGAGGACGCCGCGGAGCTGAGGAACCTGCTGGAGTCGACGGCCGAGGCCGTCAGTGCGGGTCCCGAGTCCACTGGTTGGCTGGCCAATCTCTCCTTGCTGGTGTCCAGGGACTCGGCCGAGGAGTTCGTGGGCGCCGTGGAGGAGATCCGCAAGAGCCACCCGCATCTCGAGCTGCGGGTCAACGGGCCGTTGCCGCCGTACAGCTTCGTCGAGCCGGGCCCTGCCGAGCCCGCGGCGAGCACGACGAGCACGGCCACGCGCGAGGAGTGAGTCATGGGACTGCTCACCGAGGCCCTGCTGCTGCCGTTCGCACCGGCGCGCGGCAGCCTCTGGGTGATCAGACAGGTGATCGCCGAGGCCGAGCGACAGTACTACGACCCGGCGACGGTCCGGGCCGAACTCGCCCTTCTCGAGCGTCGGCTCGAGGAGGGCGAGATCACAGAGGAGGAGTTCGACCGCGAGGAGGACGCACTCCTCGACCGGCTGGAGGTCGGTATGGGTCGTACATCGGGAACTGGCGACGGGACGACATGATGAATCGAACCGCACTGGGCCTCGCCATAGGGGCGGGATACGTCCTCGGGCGTACCAAGAAGATGAAACTGGCATTCGCCGTGGCCTCACTGGTCGCCGGAAAACGTATGCAGCTGAGCCCCCGGGCGGTCGCCGATCTGCTCAATCAGCAGCTGCTCAACAATCCGCAGTTCAAGGAGATCGGCGACCAGCTGCGCCAGGATCTGCGCGGGGTGGGCAAGGCCGCCTCCGGCGCACTCGTGGAACGGCAGATGGAGGGCATCGCCGACCGGTTGCACGACCGCACCTCGCAGGTGCGGGACGAACTGTCCGGAGTGGTGCCGGAGAAGCCCGACCTGCCCGGCCTCGGGGACGAGGACGAGAAGGACCGGGCGGAGGACGAGTCAGGGGAGTCCGGGGAGCGCGCGGAAAGGGACGCCCCGTCACGCGCCGAGCCGGAGAAGAAGGCCGCCGACAGGCAGAGGCCTGCGAAGAAGGCGCCCGCCAAGCAGGCGCCGGGTTCCAAGGCGGCCGCCAAGAAGGCCCCTGGCAAGAAGGCCCCCGCGAAGAAGACCGCGGCGGCGAAGGGCGGCGCGCGGAGCGCCACTCGCGGGTCGCGTGGTGAAGGGAGGCGATGACGATGTCCGACACAGCGGGTTCCGCGGCGGACAGGGCGAACGGCGGACTGTCCAAGGTCGCCCAGAGCGAGGCGTTCGACCGCCTCAAGCAGGAGATGCAGAGCTATCTGGCCGCGCAGGCCGAGCGGATGCTCGTGGGCGTGGGCCGCAAACTGGGTTCGACGACCGTCAAGCTGAACGACATCGCCGAGGGCAACAGCCCCGGCTTCGCCAAGCTCGCCCTGGAAGGCGGGCGCAAGCTCGCCGAGGGCAAGGGCCCGCTGCGCGCCGTCCTGGAGACGGGCGCCGGACAGGCGAAGGAGAAGCTGGGCGAGGCCTTCAAGAGCCTCACCGGAGGCAAGAGCAAGCGCAAGCGCGGCGGGGGCAACAAGCCCACGGTGATCATCGAGTCCATCGACGTCGGCGTACCCGTGCGGACCGCGTACGACCAGTGGACCCAGTACCAGGACTTCAGCACCTTCGCCAAGGGCGTCAAGAGCGCCAACCGCGCCGACGACACCACCTCCGACTGGCAGGCCAAGGTCCTCTGGTCGAGCCGCAGCTGGAAGGCGCACACGATCGAGCAGGTGCCCGACTACCGCATCCAGTGGAGTTCGGAGGGTGCCAAGGGCTCCACCAAGGGCGTCATCACCTTCCACTCCCTCGGCGACAACCTCACGCGACTGCTGCTGGTGATGGAGTACTACCCCAGTGGGTTCTTCGAGAAGACCGGCAACATCTGGCGGGCCCAGGGCCGCCGGGCGCGTCTCGACTTCAAGCACTTCGCGCGCTTCATCACCCTCAAGGGAGAGGCGGAGGACGGCTGGCGCGGCGAGATCCGCGACGGTGAGGTCGTCCGCACCCATGAGGACGCGGTCGCCGAGGAGGAGCGCGAGAAGGAAGAGGGCGCGGAGGGCGAGGGCGCCGAGGAAGAGGGCGCCGAGGACGAGTACGAGGACTACGAGGACGAGGAAGGCGCCGAGGAGGAGCCCGAGGGCGAGTACGACGAGGAGGCCGAGGAGGAGTACGAGGACGAGGAGGAGCCGGAGGAGGAGTACGAGGGCGAGGAGGAGCCGGAGGAGGAGTACGAGGAAGAGGGGGACGAACGTGAGGCCGAGCCGTCGGCCGCCGGGAGCAGGCGATGACGACGCCCCGCCGGCTTCCCGATCCCTACGGGGGGCCCAGCAGCGGCGCCAACCTCGCCGACATCCTTGAACGGGTCCTCGACAAGGGCATAGTGATCGCCGGAGACATCCGGATCAACCTGCTCGACATCGAACTCCTCACCGTCAAGCTCCGGTTGATCGTCGCCTCCGTCGACAAGGCGAAGGAGATGGGCATCGACTGGTGGGAGTCCGACCCCGCCCTGTCCTCCCGGGCCCGGCGCGACGAACTCACGCGGGAGAACACCGAGTTGCGGGCCCGTCTCGAACGCATCGAGGCCGACCGGGAGGCGGCGGAGCTCGAAGCCGCCCCGCGACAGGCACCGCGACGCAGGAAGAAGGAGTCACCGTGACGGCGCTGCGGTACGTCTATGCCGTCTGCCGCCCCCTCAGCGCGCCCCTGCAGGCCCAGCTGACGGGGGTGGCCGGCATTCCCGCACGGCAGTTGGAGCACCACGGCCTCATCGCGGTTCTCAGTCTCGTCCCCGAGGAGGACTTCGCGGAGGAGCCGCTCAAGGAGCATCTGGAGGACCTGGAGTGGCTCACCGCCACGGCCCGCGCCCACCAGAACGTAGTCGACGCGCTCACGGGCGTCACCACCCCACTGCCCCTGCGGCTCGGCACGGTGTTCCGTGACGACAGCGGCGTCCGCGTGATGCTCGAGGAGCGCGAGGAGGATTTCCGGCGCGCCTTGGACCGGCTCGAAGGCCGGGTGGAGTGGGGCGTGAAGGTGTACGTCGAGCAGGAGGAGGAGAAGGAGGCCGTGGAGGAACGCCCTGCGGCGAGGCCGGCCTCCGGACGAGACTATCTGCGGCAGCGTCGTATGCGTACCGCCGCACACGAGGAGCGGGGGCAGAAGGCCGAGGAATTCGCGGCCCGGCTGCACGAGGCGCTCTCCGGGTACGCGGAGGACACCCGGTTGCACGCCCCGCAGAACGCGACGCTCTCGGGGGCCTCCGGACGCAATGTGCTCAACGCCTCCTATCTCGTGCCGCGATCACGTTCCGAGGAGTTCGTTGAGCTGGTGGACCGTGCCGAGGACGACACCCCGGGGGTCCGGGTGGAACTCACCGGTCCCTGGGCGGCCTACTCCTTCACCGGACTGACGCAGGGAGTGGCATGATCGCCGTCGAACACCGCGAGATCGCCCTGGTCGACCTGCTCGACCGGTTGCTCGCGGGCGGGGTCGTCATCACCGGTGACATCACTTTGCGTATCGCGGACGTCGATCTCGTCCGCATCGATCTGAACGCCCTGATCAGCTCGGTGAACGCCCAAGTCCCCTCGCCCTGGCCGGAGGCCGAAGCGCCATGACCGACAGGACGCCCCGCAAGCCACGCAACCGGCTGGACCTGGAGCCCGACACCGTGGAACGGGACCTGGTCAAGCTGGTGCTGACGGTTGTCGAACTGCTCCGCCAGCTGATGGAGCGCCAGGCGGTGCGCCGGTTCGACACCGGAGAGCTGACCGAGGAGCAGGAGGAGCGGATCGGGCTGACGCTGATGCTCCTGGAGGACCGCATGGCCGAACTGCGGGACCGCTACGGGCTGCGGCCCGAGGACCTGAATCTGGACCTCGGGCCGCTCGGCCCCCTGCTGCCGCGTGACTAGGGGTGCATGCGCGCGCCCTTGAGGATCTTGTCGACCGCGTTGCGCGGTCCGTACACAGCCATGCCCACCAGATCGAGCTGGTCCCTGCGGACGGCCCGCACCGCCGCACGGTTGTCCCGGTCGTTGCCCGTACCGAACAGATCCGAGGTGAAGACGGCTGTCTCCAGAGAACGGGACAGGGCACGACCGTGCGCGAGCGACAGCGTCTCCTTCGTCCCCTCGAAGACCAGCACGGGCTGGCGGAACATCGGCAGATACGCGGTGCCGTCGGCGTCGGCGTACGGCTCGCCGATCACCTCGGGCGCCGCCGTGCCGAGCCCGCTCACCACGAAGGCGGTCACATTGAGCCGCTGCCAGGGCTCCAGGTCGTCCCGCAGCAGTACGGCGATCTTCGTGTCGAAGCGGACGGGTGTCTTCTCGGTCGCCTCATCGGTCCGGGCCCCGCCCCCGGCCGCCGTCTGATCCATCGTTCTCATGGAGCGAGACTGCGATGTCGGCGCCCTCGGCGTCTTGTACGTTTCTTGCGTGGTATCCCGGCAGGAGATCTCTGCTTGGCGCCCGCCGGTCCCGGGCGTCGTCGAGGTCTTCCACGCCCATTTCGTCGAGCATGCCTATCCCATGCACGTCCATGACGCCTGGACGCTCCTGATCGTCGACGACGGCGCGGTCCGCTACGACCTGGACCACCACGAGCGGGGCACCCCGCACGACACCGTCAGCCTGCTGCCGCCCCAGGTGCCGCACAACGGCTCCCCCGCCACCGCGCTCGGCTTCCGCAAGCGTGTCCTGTACCTCGACATGACGCAGCTCGACGAGAGCTTCATCGGCCCGGCGGTCGACGGCCCCGACCTCGCGGATCCCCTCCTGCGCCGACGCATCGGACAACTCCACGCGGCCCTCGCCCACCGGGGGGACGAACTGGAGGCGGAGAGCCGTCTGGCCCTGATCAGCCGGCGCCTGCGCGCACATCTGTCGCCCGGCCGCCCCGCCGACCCCGTGGTGAGCGACCGTGGTGTGGCCCGGGACCTGCGCGACCTCCTCGACGAGCGGCTCCGCGAAGGGATCACGCTGGACGAGGCAGCGAGCGTGCTCCACGCCCACCCCGCACATCTCGTACGTGCCTTCGGCGCAGCGTTCGGTATCGCGCCCCACCGGTACGTGACGTCCCGCCGGGTCGATCTCGCCCGCCGCCTGCTGCTCGACGGGCGACCGCCGGCCGAGGTGGCGACCGCCGTGGGCTTCTACGACCAGTCCCACTTCACCCGGCACTTCAAGCGG
The DNA here is from genome assembly GCF_051553595.1 of Streptomyces sp. HUAS TT11. Taxonomy (NCBI): domain Bacteria; kingdom Bacillati; phylum Actinomycetota; class Actinomycetes; order Kitasatosporales; family Streptomycetaceae; genus Streptomyces; species Streptomyces sp. HUAS TT11. The sequence goes on along the minus strand of NZ_CP196184.1, from coordinate 2,172,466 downwards.
ATTCTGGGCACGACTCCGGGCCGGTATCTCCGTACCGGGACGAAGTGGGACGGAACGGGAAATGAGGCCGGGGATATCGGGTGTATCGGATCGCTGAATTCCTGAACGCGTTCGGATTCCATTCCTTACGGCGTGGAACGGGCGTGGGAATTCTCCGGAACGACCGAGCCGGCCCGCGGACAGTATCCGCGGGCCGGCTCGGGCCGACGCTTTTCGGAATGCCGGTGACGGACGGATCACCGGACGCGCGTCAGGGTCACCATCGGTACCAACGGCCCCGTCCGCCGGCCGCGGTCGTCCCGCGCACGAGGAACCCGAGGAGCCAGATCACAAGGACCGCGAGGGCGATCCACCACAGCACCTTCACCGCGAATCCAACGCCGAAGAGAATCAGGGCGAGAAGCAGAACCAGCAGAATGGGAACCATTTTTTACCTCCTGCTCACCGTGTTTCCCGAACCGCGCCGATCAGACTTGCTTTCGGCAGAGAATTTCTCCGTGAAGTACCGCGAACCAGCCGTCCTCGTGCCGCCCCCATTCCCGCCAGGCCTCCGAAACCGCGCGCAGGCGCCCAGGTGTCGCATGGCCCCCTTCGGCGGCGCGGTCCGCGTAGGCCGAGGCGAGGGTGCGGTCCGCCCACAGCCCGCTCCACCAGGCCCGCTCCTCCTCGGTGGCGAAGGTCCAGGTGCCGGACGTGGTGGTGATGTCGCGGATGCCCGCGCTCAGTGCCCACGACTTCAGGCGCCGTCCGGCGTCGGGTTCGCCGCCGTTGGCGCGTGCGACCCGCTTGTAGAGGTCCAGCCAGTCGTCCAGGCCGTCGGATGCCGGATACCAGGTCATCGCCGAGTAGTCGGCGTCGCGGACGGCGAGGTAACCGCCCGGCTTCGTCACCCGGAGCATCTCGCGCAGTGCCTGCACCGGGTCGCCCACGTGCTGGAGCACCTGATGGGCGTGCACCACGCAGAACGTGTCGTCCGCGTACTCCAGTGCGTGCACGTCGGCGACCGCGAAGTCGACGTTGCCCAGGCCGCGCGCGGCAGCCGTGGCCCGGGCCTGCTCCAGGACGCCCGCCGCCCGGTCCACGCCGGTGACATGGCCGTCGGGGACCAGTTCCGCCAGGTCGGCGGTGATGGTGCCCGGGCCGCAGCCGATGTCCAGGATCCTCATGTGCGGTTTGAGCGAGCCGAGGAGGTAGGCCGCGGAGTTGGCGGCGGTCCGCCAGGTGTGCGAGCGCAGCACGGACTCATGGTGGCCGTGCGTGTAGACGGCCGTCTCCTTCGACATGACCTTCCTCTTCCCGTCGTACGGACCGGCGGCCGGACCGCCGGGCGATACGCATCACGGTAGGCGCTCATGCCGAATAATGAGACCCGCGTCTTGTCATATGGACAGCCGGTACCGGGGAGCCGGCCGGCCGGGCGGCAGAGGCCGATAGACGGTCAGCGCCTCGGGAAGCTTCTCGAGCGTCACATCGCCGTCGACCTCGGTGACCTCCCCGTCGTAGGCGAGCGGAGTACCCGGGGCCACCCCGTCCAGGCGCAGACGCCGCACCCGCACGGCCGCATGGGCCGGAGAGCGGGACAGGGGACCCGCGAAGGCGGCGGCCAGCAGCCGCGCGGCCGGGCGGCGGCCGCCGTGCACGACCCGCACGTCGAGCTTGCCGTCCGCCAGATCGTGGCGGCGAGCGGGGGCGAGGCCCATCCGGTGGTACGTGCCGTTCCCCGCGAAGAGCAGCCACAGCGGGCGGGTGCGGCCACCCAGGTCCACGCGCAGGGGACGGCGGTCGGCGCCCAGGACGCGCAGGGCGGCGAGGACCCCGGCCGGCCAGCCGCCGATCCGCGGTGACCAGCGCTCCCGCTCGCGCACCAGCTCCGGGTACACGCCCAGACTGAAGGTGTTGAGGAAGCAGCCGCGCTTCCCGCCCGAGACGAAGCGCCCCACGTCGACGCGGACCGCGTCGCCCTGCTGAACGGCGTGCACCACGTCGCGTACGTCCTCGACACCGACGTCCAGGGCGAAGTGGTTGAGGGTGCCGCCCGGGACCACGGCGAGCGGCAGGGTGTGCCGCATGGCCACCTTGGCGGCCGCGTTGACCGTGCCGTCGCCGCCGCAGACGCCGAGGACCCGGGCGCGGGCGGCCGCCTTCTCCAACTCGGTTTCCACGTCGGCCGGATCGCTTTCCACGATCTCGGCACCCGGAAGGGCGTCCTGCAGGGCGTGTATCCGGTCGGAGGTCCCCGAGGCCCTGTTCGCCACCACCACGAGACCGGTCCCGTCCGGCAGCGCGGGTGCGTCCGCGTGCGGGCGGCCGGGCGCCGGCGCCGGGTAGCGGGTCGGGACCAGGCCGCGTACGGCCAGGGCGGCGCCCACACCCAGGGCCGCGCCCGCCAGGACGTCGCTCGGGAAGTGGACGCCGGTGTACACGCGGGAGACCGCGACGGCGGCCGCGAGCGGGACGACCGCCGCGCCCCAGCCGCTCGACTCCAGCGCCACACCCGCGGCGAAGGCGGCGGCCGAGGCGGAGTGCCCCGACGGGAACGACGTGGTGATCGGCTGGCGCTTGAGCCGGCGGGCTGCGGGGACCGGGTCGAGGACCGGCCGGGGGCGGCGCACCGTGCGTTTGCCCAGGGTGTTGATGGCGGCGGACGCGAGGGTCAGCGAGGCGACGCCGCGAGCGGCGGCCCGGCGGGCGCGCGGGGTGCGGGCGGCGGCGATGGCGGCGGCCGTGGCGAACCACAGGACACCGTGGTTGGCGGCCCGGCTGAGCCGCGGGAGCACATGGTCGGCGCCCGGCCAGTGCCGCGAGGCGACGGCCTCGAACAGGCGGCAGTCGGAGGCGAGCAGGCGATCGCGGAACGGATGCGGGCCCGGCGGACGCATGGTGAGGTCGACATCTGGGGTCATGGAACGCGGATACCCCGAGAAGGAAGAACCCTGCCCGGGCCGCCGCCGGAGCGATAAACGATTGCCCGGCGCCCCCGCGCCCGCACACAATGCGCCCCATGGGACACCTGGAAGCCGCACACCTCGAGTACTACCTCCCGGACGGGAGGGCGTTGCTCGGCGACGTGTCCTTCCGGGTCGGCGACGGGGCGGTCGTCGCGCTCGTCGGGCCCAACGGCGCCGGGAAGACCACCTTGCTGCGGCTGCTCTCGGGCGAGCTGAAACCGCACGGCGGCGGTGTCACCACCAGTGGCGGGCTCGGGGTCATGCGGCAGTTCGTGGGGTCCGTACGGGACGAGACGACCGTGCGGGACCTGCTCGCCTCGGTCGCCCCGCCACGTATCCGCGAGGCCGCCCGCGCCGTGGACGCCGCCGAGCTCGCCGTGATGACGGTCGACGACGAGGCCGCCCAGCTCCGGTACGCGCAGGCCCTGTCCGACTGGGCCGAGGTCCGCGGCTACGAGGCCGAGACGCTCTGGGACATGTGCACGACGGCGGCCCTCGGTGTCCCGTACGAGAAGGCCCAGTGGCGCCAGGTCCGCACCCTCTCCGGCGGTGAGCAGAAGCGGCTCGTCCTCGAGGCGCTGCTGCGCGGAACCGACGAGGTCCTGCTCCTGGACGAGCCCGACAACTACCTCGACGTGCCCGGTAAGCGCTGGCTCGAGGAGCGGCTGGAGGAGACCCGCAAGACCGTGTTGTTCGTCTCCCACGACCGGGAGCTGCTGGCCCGCGCCGCACAGCGGATCGTGTCGCTGGAGCCGAGCCCCACCGGGGCCGACGCCTGGGTGCACGGCGGTGGTTTCGCCACCTACGACGAGGCCCGGCGGGAGCGGTTCGCCCGTTTCGAGGAACTGCGCAGGCGCTGGGACGAGAAGCATGCGCAGCTCAAGAAGCTCGTGCTCAATCTGCGCCAGGCCGCGAGCGTCAGCCACGAGATGGCGTCCCGCTACCAGGCCGCGCAGACCCGGCTGCGAAAGTTCGAGGAGGCCGGGCCGCCGCCCGAGCCGCCGCGCGAGCAGGACATCAGGATGCGGCTCAAGGGCGGCCGCACCGGCGTCCGCGCCGTCACCTGCGCGGGACTGGAGCTCACGGGCCTGATGAAGCCCTTCGACCTGGAGGTCTTCTACGGCGAGCGCGTCGCGGTCCTCGGATCCAACGGCTCGGGCAAGTCGCACTTCCTGCGGCTGCTGGCGGGCGGCGACGTGGCGCACACCGGGGAGTGGCGGCTCGGCGCACGTGTCGTGCCGGGGCACTTCGCCCAGACCCACGCCCACCCCGAGCTCGAGGGCCGTACCCTCCTGGACATCCTGTGGCTCGAGCACTCCCAGGACCGCGGCGCTGCCATGTCCCGGCTGCGGCGCTACGAGCTGACCGGGCAGGCCGAGCAGAACTTCGAGCGGCTGTCCGGAGGGCAGCAGGCCCGCTTCCAGATCCTTCTGCTGGAGCTGGAGGGCGCCACGGCCCTGCTGCTCGACGAGCCGACGGACAACCTGGACCTGGAGTCCGCCGAGGCGCTCCAGACGGGTCTTGAGGCCTTCGACGGCACGGTCCTCGCCGTCACCCACGACCGCTGGTTCGCCCGCTCCTTCGATCGCTACCTGGTCTTCGGCAGCGACGGCCGGATCCGCGAGACGCCGGAACCGGTCTGGGACGAGCGAAGGGTGGAGCGGGCGCGGTGAGGGGTGCCGGAAGGCCTGCGCGCTAAGGCCGGCGCAGCAGCGCCCCCACACCGCCCACCGGCGCCTCGCCCGGCCGTACCGCCGGCACCGAGATCGCCGCGGCTCCCGTCTCCACGACGGCGCGCAGCAGCGCGTCGTCCGCCCGCGCCTGTTCGAGGTGCCGCTCGCCGAGCGCCGTGAGGTCCCCGCGGCGCACCGCGACCTGGTCGGGGTCCTCTCCGATCCACACCTCCCGATGTGTGTCGGAGCCGGACGGATGGATCAGAAGTTCGTCGATACGGTGCTCGCGCGCCGCCTCGACCACCGCCGGCACGCCCTCGGCCGTCCGCGGCCGACCCGTTGTGTCCGGTGCGCGGGCCGCGAGGAAGCGCTCCAGCTCCTCGGCCGCCCGGGCCCGCACATGCTGGGCGCGGATCCGTTCCACGTCCTCGTCCAGCAGCCGGCTGCCCGGCCCGTGCGGCGCCTGTGCGACCCGGCCGCGGAGCCGGTTCGGCAGCCGCTCGTGCACGGAGTGCCGCTCACGCCGCTCGCCGACCAGGATCACCAGGTCGGCGCCCGTCTCCTCCTGGCAGACGGCGAGCGCGTCCGCAATCTCGGCCGCGTTGTGCTCCCAGATGTTCTCCACCCGCAGCTGGAAGTGGCGCACGGACCAGTCCCCGGTGGTCGTCCGGTGCGGCGGCCGGTCCTGACCGGTCACCCTCCCGGCGTCCCTGCTGCCCAGTGCCCCGCGCAGCTCGAATTCGGCGCCCTTGCGTTCGATGTACGCCACCACGCACACCGGCTCCTCGTTGGCCAGGTCGAGCAGTGGAGCCGTGTGCGGCAGAGCGGCCCAGGACGCGGAGGACTCGCCCGGGACGGCGGCCAGCGGCGGATCCAGGACGACCTCGCCCGCCCGCGCGAACAGCGCTCTGCCGTGCGGCTCGGGGGAGTGGGCCAGTTCCTCGACGGCGGTCCGCACCGCCCGGCACGTCGGCTCGTCCGCGCCCTGCCAGTCCAGGTCGCGGGCGAGTGCCTGAGCGGTCAGGGTGCGCTCCTGGGGGGTGGACTCGGTGTGCCGGGAGGTGTCCACATACACGGAGGCCCAGGGTCCGGGATGTTCGTACAGTGGATGGAGAAAGGCGAGATCCATGGCTCCCTCCCGGATGCCGCTCGGGGTAGTGCTTCGTCCGGGCGGGTACCCGGACCGCACCGAGGAACACGACGAGCGGGGTACCACCATGACCGGAGTCGACCCGGGCCGGCTGACCGACCAGCAGCTCATGAAGGAGCTGGAGACGATCCACCGCACACGGCACGACACGCTGCTGTACGGATCGAACGACGCGCTGCGGGCCCACAACGACCGCATGGCGCAACTGGAGGGCGAGTACCTGCTCCGCCATCCCCGCCGGGTGATCGCCGCGAGCCGGACGCGCGACGGCGCCCGGGAACGCGACCGGGGGACGAGCCTGACGGAGCTCGGAAGCGCGGAACCCGAACGGGTGAATCCCGCCCGCTGACCCGGGCGCATGCCGCGGTCCTGGGAGCGGCGGGGCCGACGGGTACTGTGCCTGCCGGGGGAGCGTGCATCGGCCGCATCCCCTGATCGGAGACATCCGCGCCGACCAGGCGGCCGTCGTCCGCACCGTCGGCGCCGGGATGCCGACGTCCGGGGAAACCGGTTTACGGCGGTGGAGCCCCGCTACGCGGCGAACTCGGTGAGTATCGCCTCGTCGAACGCCTTGAGATCGGCCGGCTTGCGGCTGGTGATCAGCTTGTTGACGCCCTGGTCGACCCTCACCTGCTCGTCCACCCAGGTGCCGCCCGCGTTGGTGATGTCGGTGCGCAGGCTGGGCCACGACGTCAGGGTGCGGCCCCGTACGACGTCGGCCTCGACCAGCGTCCACGGCGCGTGGCAGATCGCCGCCACCGGACGCCCCCGGGCGAAGAAGGAGCGCACGAACGCAACGGCCCGTTCGTCCGTCCGCAGGAAGTCGGGGTTGGCCACGCCTCCGGGCAGCACCAGCCCGTCGAAGGATTCGGCCTGCGCCTGGCCGACCACCGCGTCCACCGGGAACGTGTCCGCCTTGTCCAGGTGGTCGAACGCCTGGATGTGGCCCGTCTTCGTCGACACCAGAACCGGTTCGTGGCCGGCCTCGGTCAGGGCCTGCCAGGGATCGGTGAGTTCCACCTGCTCGACGCCTTCGGGCGCGGTCAGGAACGCGATACGCATGACGGTCACTTGTCCTTTCTCTGCTTGCCCGTGCCGGTGGCCCCGTCGCGCGGGCCCCCTGCCGGCCGGCAGGGGTGCTGCTGCGGCGCAGCGACGCCCGCAGCACCCCTGGGCCGGACGTCCATGCCTTCCGCACGGCCGGCTACCTGCGCACGACGGCTTCGGCGAGCGCCTCGGCGTTGGCGTAGCGGGCCGGGCGGGGCAGCCGCTCCACCGCCTCGAGCAGGGGGCCGGGCGCGTTCTTGCTCCGCAGGACGCGGGCCAGATGGCTCGGCGTCGCCGGGAAGTTGCTGCGTCCGAGATACCGGGCCAGCTCCAGACGGGCCGCCTCCAGGGCCGTCCTGGAGTCGCCGGGCACCACCGCCCCGCGCCAGACCGCCGGGTCGTCGTCGGCGACCGGTTCGGGGTCGTACCACTCCTCGGTCCTGGTCGGGTGACCGGACCGCAGCAGGCCCTGCAATTCGTGCTTCATCTCGTCGTCACGGTGGACGCTCAGGCGGTCACTGCCTCGCTGCATGACTCCCTCCAGATCTTCGGGGTGGACCCTCGCGTACCCGGTGGGCCGCGATCGACACGGAGGAAAGCCGGATGGCCGAACCGGGTGGTGGGAAGGGAGGCACGGTCAGCGGTTGCCGACGAAGAGGTGATCAGTGCGCCTCGGGCGGGCCGGGACGGAACGAGGGACCACGGGACGCCGCGTCCCCCGCCGGGGTGTCCTTGCCTGCGGTGGCGCTCCGGGTCGCAGGCGCCGCCGCCCAGCTGGAGAGGATGTGGAGCTTCTCCTCGGACGGTGAACCCGCGGCCGCGAGGTAGAGGGTCAGGTACAGATCCGCCTCGGTCGGGGTGTGCAGCGTCTCGTACCTGAGCGTCATGTCTCCGACGGCAGGATGGCGGAAACGCTTCGTGCCGTGCGTGTGCCGGAAGACCCGGTAGTTGGCCCAGTACCGGGCGAACTCCTCCGATCGGGTGCTCAGTTCTCCGACCAGGGAGGCCAGGGCCGGGTCCGAGGTGCTGCGGCCCGCGGCCACGCGGAGGATGGCCACGGTCTGCTCGGCGATCTCCCCCCAGTCGGGGTAGACCTCCCGGGCCCTGGGGTCGAGGAACATCCAGCGGGCCATGTTGCGCTCGGCCGCCGGCATGGCGTCGAAGTCGTCGAGGAGGACCTTGCCCATTCTGTTGATGCCGACGACCTCCAGGCGCGGCCCGTGCAGCACGGCGGGTGTCGGATCCAGGGACCGCAGTAGCTCGTGCAGCCCGGAACGGGCCCTGGGTGCCCGCGCGGGCAGCGTGGCGGCGGTCCGGTCGGGGCGGCCCGCGTCGGCCCTGACCAGGTCGAACAGATGCTGCCGCTCCAGCCCGTCGAGCCGGAGCGCGGCGGCCACCGCCGTGAGGACCTGGTCGGAGACGTTACGGGCCCGCCCCTGTTCGAGGCGCGTGTAGTAGTCCACGCTCACCCCGGCCAGTACGGCGATCTCCTCCCTGCGCAGCCCGGCGACCCGGCGCCCGTCCGTGTGCCAGGGAAGCCCTACGTCGGCAGGTGTCAGGCGAGCTCTGCGGGACCTGAGGAACTCGCGCAACTCGGTGTGCTCGGCCATGTCCTCAAGTATCGGCAGCCGGTGATCGGCCTGCCAGGCCGAAGGGGGGTCTGCCGGAACCAGGAACACCGGAGCCCGACAACCGCTGGGACACCGCCTCGGTCTCCGGTCGTATGGAGAGGGTCCGCTCCGGTCGTGGCAGCGACCGGATCCTCTCCCCCCTCATGGAGTCTCTCTCATGCGTACGTGGTTCATCACCGGTGCCTCCCGCGGTTTCGGACTGGAGATCGCCCGCCAGGTCCTGGCGGACGGTGACAACGTCGTGGCCGCCGCCCGCAACCCGCAGGCCGTGACCGACGCCCTGCCGGGGCACCCTGAGCGGTTGCTGGCCGTGCCCCTCGACGTGAACGACCCCGAGCAGGCCGACGCGGCGGTCGCCGCCGCGCTGCACCGCTTCGACCGGATCGATGTGCTGGTCAACAATGCCGGACGGGGGCTGGTCGGTGCCGTGGAGGAGACCTCCGACGCCGAGGCGCGCAGTGTCTTCGACACCAATGTCTTCGGCCTGCTGACCGTCACCCGCGCCGTGCTGCCGGTCATGCGGGCCGGCCGCAGCGGAACGGTCCTGAACATCAGCTCCGTCGGAGGCTTCGTGGGCTGGGCCGGCTGGGGTCTGTACTGCGCCACCAAGTTCGCGGTCGAAGGCCTCACCGAGGCGATGGCTCTGGAACTCGCTCCGCTGGGCATCAAGGTCAGTGCCGTCGAGCCCGGACCGCTGCGTACGGACTTCCTGGACGGCTCGTCGCTGCATCGCGCCGCCGGTGTCATCGGCGACTACGCGGCGAGTTCCGGTGCCTCGCGGGCCTGGGCCGACGACACCAACCACGCCCAGGCGGGCGACCCGGTCAAGGCCGCCCGGGCGGTGATCACCGCGGTTCGGGGCCCGTCGCTGCCGATCCGCCTCCCTCTCGGCGCCGTCACCGTGCACGACGTCGAGGCCAAGCTGGCCACGACGGGGGACGTGCTGGCCGCCTGGCGGGACGTCGCCCTGTCCATCGACGAGCAGTCGGCGGCCTGACCGGACGAAGCCGGGGCCCTCGCCGCCGCCGAGGCGGGGCGGGAGCCGTGCGGACGCCCTCGGCCCGCCGGTGTCCGGACCACGGGGTCCGGACACCGGCGGGCCGCTTCTGCTGGCGGTGTCCCGCGTGCGGATCCCACTATGGGGAGGTGGGTGCGTTGCGTCGTTCGACGGCCGTTCGCGGCTGAGCGGCCCTGCGGTCCACGTGCCGGTGGGACGGAGGTGTGTGGTGCCATGGGATGCAGTGACATGCTCATGCGAATCGATGACGCCGGGCGGGTGATCGAGTGCTCCCCGCTGGCCTGTGAGCTGTTCGGCTGGGACGCGGCGGAGGTGGCCGGCCGTTCCGTGGGTGCCCTCCTGGCCGAGGCCGCCGTCGAGGGCGAACGGCACCGGGCGGGCCGCGGGGGCGCCGACTCGATGCTGGTCAGGTCGGTGCAGGCCGGTTCCTCGGTGGTGTGGGAGGTTCGCGCGGCCGCGGACGCCGTGTCCAGGGAGGATCTGGCGATCCTGCGGGCGATGTTCACCCAGTCGCCCGTGGGCCTGCATGTCCTGGACGACCGGCTGCGGATCGTGCGCGTCAACACGGCGACGCGTGGACTGCGTGGTGTCCCGGTCGAATCACTGGTGGGCCGGGTGTTCAGTGAGGCGTTCCGGCTCATGGACCCCGAGAAGGAGGAGGAGACGGCCCGCGAGGTCCTGGCGAGCGGCAGGCCGGCGCTCGATCGGCTGGTGCGCTCCCTGGTGGGGGCCGTCGGCCGCAGGCCACGGGTCTACTCGGTGTCCTACGCCCGGCTGGAGAGCGAGTGCGGAGAGGTTCTGGGGCTGATCGTCTCCACCGTGGACGTCACCGAACGTGAGCGGGCCCTGCGGCGCCTGGAAACGCTGGAGCATGTGCGCGGATGTGTGGGGGAGCGGTTGGAGGTCGTGGCCGTCTGCGAGGAACTGGCCGGCGCTGTCGTACCGGCGTTCTCCGGCATCGTGGTGGTCGAGGTGATCGAGGACGTGGTGCGCGGCGAGGAGCCGCCGCTGGCCCCGGTCGACCGGGACATACCCCTGCGCCGGGCCGCCTTCCGGGGGCTGCGGTCGGCGTATCCGGTGGGCGAGGTGCGGAAGCTGCCGTACGGCACTCCGTTCTCGCGGGTCCTGACCGATCTGCGGCCGCGACTCGTGCCCGTGGAGCCGGACAGCATATGGCTCGAGGCGGACCCGTCCCGAGCGGAGTCCATCCAGCGTTCCTGCGCCCACTCCCTGATCGTGGCTCCGCTGTGCGTGCGGGGCGAGGCGCTCGGGGTGGTGAGCTTCTACCGCTACCGGGACGAGGACCCGTTCGACGAAGCGGACGTCGCACTGGCATCCGACATCTGTGCGCATGCCGCGCTGTGCATCGAGAACGCCCGCCGCTACACCCGGGAGCGGACCATCGCCGCCACCGTCAAGCGCAGACTGCTCCCGCAGCAGCCGGCGACACCGTCCACGGTGGCGATCTCCCACCTGCACATTCCCGGACCGGGGGGCGGGGGCGCCTGGTTCGACGTGATCGAGCTCGCGGGGGCGCGGACGGCGCTCATCCTCGGCGATGTGGCCGGGCGGGGAATGGACACCGCGACCACCATGGGGCAGCTGAGGACCGCTCTTCACTCCCTGGCCGCCCTGGACCTCGAACCGGACGAACTGATGGCACGGCTGAGCGACACCGCCGCCCGTCTGGCCGAGGAGCGGGAGGCACTGCCCAGCGGCGACCCCCTGCACCGTGTGCCGCTCACCGCGGGCTGCCTGATCGTGGTCTATGACTCGGTCGAACAGACGTGCGCCATTGTGTGTGCAGGGCACCCGAAGCCCTTCGCTGTGCTCCCCGACGGCAGCGCGGCCCTCATGTGCGTACCGGCGGGCCCCGTGCTCGCCGGCAAGGGCAGCGCGCCGTTCCCGGCCACCGCGGTCTCCCTCCCCCCGGGCAGCACCATCGCGATGACCAACGAGGACCTTCCCGTGTCCCTGGGCCCACTCCTCGAGACGGGCGCGCGCCGGCCCTTGGGCGACCTGTGCGACGCCCTCGCCTATGCGCTCCGGGACGCGAACGACAAGGAGAAGATGGTCCTGCTGGCGCGCATCGAGGCACTGCCCGCCGACCAGGTGCTCAGCTGCCCCCTGCCGGCCGAACCCAGAGCGGCACCGCTGGCACGCGCGGCCGTCCGCCGCCAGTTGGAGACCTGGAAGATCGACGAAGAGACCGCCTTCACCACCGAGCTCATCGCCAGCGAACTCGTCGGCAACGCGATCCGCTACGGCGCTCCGCCCATCCGGCTGCGCCTCATTCTGGACCGTCAGCTGACCTGCGAGGTCAGCGACACCGCGTCCAGCGCCCCGCACCTCAAGCACGCCCGCACGATCGACGAGAACGGCCGGGGGCTGTTCATCATCGCCAACCTCGCCGACAACTGGGGGACCCGCTACTACGCGGAGGAGAAGACGGTCTGGGCGCAGCAGACCGTCGGAGCGACCTGAGCGGTGATGCCCGGAGCTCGACGAGGCGCCCGCCGCGCGCACGGGGACGTCGGGCGCCGCCTCCTCGTGCCCTTCGCCGAGCTCCGTCGTCCCCTCCCGCATTCGGGTGTTTGCCGTCCAGGGGGCAGGGCAGGCGGAGTTCAGTGCTTCGGACAGGAGGCACGTCCGTGGGAGTGATCGAGACCCGCCACGGGTGTGCCCGTCCGGCCCGGGTGCTCCTCCCACGGTGACTGTCCACCCCAGGCACCAGTAAAGGGAGTTGCGACCCACCATGCCGAACCGAGCGAGCGTGAAGAACCACCCCCATGACGACGCCCCGGACACCGCTGAGGCCTTCCGCAGGCTCGCCACGCTCTCCCCGGGCCCGGAGCGCGACGCGCTCCGGGACCAGATCGTCGAGGCCTGGCTCCCCATGGCCGAACGGCTCGCGGGACGCTTCCGCAGCCGCGGCGAGAGCTACGAGGACCTGCGCCAGGTCGCGGCGCTCGGCCTGGTCAAGGCCGTCGACCGCTACGACCCCGAGCGCGGCCATGCCTTCGAGAGCTATGCCGTGCCCACCGTGACCGGCGAGATCAAGCGTCATTTCCGCGACCACATGTGGACCCTGCACGTGCCGCGCCGGGTTCAGGACCTGCGCAATCGGGTGAGGTTCGCGAACCAGGACCTGTCACAGACCATCTCCGGCCGCAGGCCCACCGTCGCCGAGATCGCCGAGCACGCGAACATGAACGAGGAGGACGTGCTGGTCGGACTGGAGGCCCTGGAGAGTTTCACGGCGCTCTCCTTGGACGCCGAACTGCCGGGCAGCGAGGACGGCTACTCGCTCGGCGACTCCCTCGGCTCGCCCGACCCCGCGCTGGACACCGTCGTCGACCGCGAGGCCGTCAAGCCGCGGCTGCAGGCCCTGCCCGAACGCGAACGCGCCATCCTCTACATGCGGTTCTTCGACGACATGACCCAGAGCGTCATCGCCGAGCGCCTCGGCATCTCCCAGATGCACGTGTCCCGGCTGATCAGCCGCTGCTGCAACCAGCTCCGGGAGCAGGTCATGAGGGACGCCGCCTGAGCTCCGCGGACCGGGGGCGAGCGCGAAGGTGACGGGACATCACGTCGCCTTCGCGCTCGTGCCGCCGCTGAGGGGGCCCGGTGGCCTTTCGGGCCGTTGATCCGGCCCGGTGCCCCTCGACGTCGAGGGGCACCGGGCCGGACGCCCTGCGGCCTCCTCCGTCACCCGCCCGGCTGCCCCGGTAGCGCGAATGGGGTCCGGCCGCGCGCGGGCCTCGGCCGGGCGGGCTGTCATGGGCTTCCGAGGGCACGATCGCCGTGCCCGGAGGAACCCGTCCGAAGGAGCCCGCCGCATGCGCCGCAGTGCCCGTGTCCTGTCCACCGCCGTGGCCGGTGCCGCTCCGGGCGCCGTCGCCGCACCCGCGTTCGCCGACCCCGCCGCGCGCATCACGCCGCGGACGGTCGCCGGCGGACCGGTCACCGTCCCGGTGTCCTGCGATGCCGTCGGCGGCGCCCTGCCCGCATGCATCGACGCCACCTCCTGCGCCGTCGACGAGGGCAGGGTCCGGCTGAACGGGGTCGGCGGCCACGACTGCGGCGACGGAGGCCGCATGCAGACCAGGAGCCCGAGCGCCGCCGGGCACAGCGGGACGGCCCGGAGCCCGGCCGGCGGCACCGCCGGCGGACCCGCCGAGGCGGTGGGACCCGCTGCGGAGTGGGGTGTCGACGGCAGCGGTCCGTTGCCGTCCAGCGGCCGTGAGAAGCCGTGGAACGTCTCCTTCACCGCGACCCGGGACGGCCCGGAAGGGCAGGATCGGGGTCGGCGTCCGGGGCAGGGCCGGTTCCAGGGCCAGGGCCAGGGCCAGGAGGGTGACGACGATCGCGGGCAGGCACAGCAGCCCCCCGGGGTCCAGCACGGGGCGCAGGCCGGTACGGGTCGCGCCTCCGTCCCGACACCGGTCGCGGGCGGCCCGCTCCTCGCGGCAGCGCTCGGCGCCGCGGCGCACCGGCTGTGCCGCCACGGCCCGGGCGTCGACCGCTGACCCGTGTCCCGTGCGCCTCGGAGGCACGGCCATGACCTTCCGGATCCCTGGGTACTCAGACCTCGAGGGCATCCCCGGCACCGAGAAGGAACAGGAGTTCGAGGACGGACCACGGTCACGGTCGACGGCCCTGAGCGAGCCGGAGCCCCGGGGGACCGGCCACCGCACCAGGCACGGCGTGGAGGCACACATGCGGCGCACGGATCCGGAAGGGCACGGTCCCGTCCGTTACGGTCCGCCCCTTCCCGGTCAAGGGCTGCCCCTGCTGCCCGGTCTGTCCGCCGCGCTCGCCGACGCCGCCGACCACGACGGCGCCCTCCCCTCCGGGCGTACCGACGCCCTCCTCGACGCCGCCTGCGGCTACTTCGCCCGGCGTGGACTGCCCGCCGAGCCCGACACCGTGGCCGCGGCCCCCGGCGCCCCCACCCTGTTCGCGGCGGTGACCGCCGCGCTCGGCGGCGACGTGCTGGTACCGCGGCCGTGTCCCGCCTGGTGGGCGCCCCAGATACGGGCGCTCGGACGGTCCGTGTTCCATGTGCCGACGCCCGTGGAGTGCGGTGGGGTCCCGGACCCGTACGCACTTCTGGAGACCGTCCGCAGGATCCGTGCGGAGGGCGGCGACCCGCGCCTGCTCGTGCTCGCGGTCGCCGACGACCCGACCGCGACCGTGGCCCCGCCCGAGGTGGTGCACGAGACCGTCGAGGCCGCCGCCGGCGAAGGACTCCATCTGGTGAGCGACGAGACCTGGCGCGACTGTGTGCACCGGCCGCACGAGACCGTGCTGCTCAGCCCCGCCGAGATGCTCCCGGACCGGATCACCGTCGTCACCGACCTCGCCGGTCCGTTTCTTCCGGCCGGCTGGCCCGCGGCCGTCGCCCGCTTCCCGGCCACGGCCGACGGCGCCGGGCTGCGCGCCCGCGTCCTCGATGTGCTCACCGCTCTCGGCGCCCGCGTCGCCGATCCGGTCGCAGCCGCGGCCGCCTACGCCCTCGACGAACCCGCCGACGTCACCGAGCGCCTCGCCACCGGCATCGCGCTGCACGCGCAGGTGGCCGCCGCCGCGCACCGGTCCCTCGTCGCGGCGGGCGCCCTCGCCCGGCCCCCGCAGGCGGGCCGCCATCTCTACGCGGACCTCGGGCCCTTGCGCTCCGCGCTCGACGCCCGGGACGTCGGCGACTCACAGGAGTTGGAGGACCACCTCACCGCCCGGCTCGGCATGCCCGCGCCCGGCGGTCACCGCTTCGGGGACGAACTGGCCGCATTGCGCGTCCGTCTGTCCACCTGGCCGTTCCTCGGGGCCACCGCCGAGGAACGGCACCAGAGCCTCGTCTCGCCCACGCCGCTGGAACTGCCGCACGTGCAACACGCGTTGAACCTCCTGGGATCGGTCTTCGACGATCTACGCGACGACGCTCAGCGATGGGAGCCCCCTCGATGACGCAGCAGTCCGAGCCGACCACGAGCACCGTCTCGACCCGACTGGACGCCGGTGAGCCCGTGTCCACCTCCCTGCTGAGTCCGGACCCCGGTCCGCGGACCCCGTTTCCGCCGATCTCCGAACCGAGGTCCCTCGGTGAACGCCGTATCTGGCCGCGTTCCTTCGTGGACCGGCTGACCGCACCGCTGCCGGGGCTCAAGGCCTTCGCCCGCTTCGCCCGTGAGGGCGCGGTACGGCCCGGCCCCGACGGTCTACGGGACATCCCCCTGCTGCCGTACGAACCGGCCCCGCTGCCCCGGGTCGGCGCCGGCACGGTCGCCGTCTCCTGGGCGGGGCACGCCAGTTGGGTGGTGCGGATCGGTGGGCTGGCCGTGCTGACCGACCCGGTCTGGTCCCGCCGAATCCTCGGCACCCCGGCCCGGATCACACCCGTCGGCATCGCCTGGAGCGCCCTGCCGCACATCGACGCGGTCGTCATCAGCCACAACCACTACGACCATCTGGACCTACCGACTCTGCGCCGACTTCCGCTCGACACACCGGTGTTCGCGCCGGCAGGCCTCGCCCTGTGGTTCCGGCGCCGCCGGTTCACCTGCGTCACCGAGCTGGACTGGTGGGAGGGCGCCGAACTGGGCGGCGTGCGCTTCGACTTCGTCCCCGCCCACCACTGGTCCAAGCGCACCCTCACCGACACCTGCCGTTCGCTGTGGGGCGGCTGGATCATGACCGCACCCGACGGACTGCGCGTGTACTTCGCGGGCGACACGGGACACGGCCACTGGTTCGAGCGGATCGGGCGCCGCTATCCCGGAATCGACCTGGCCCTGATGCCGATCGGCGCCTACGACCCGCGGTGGTGGCTCAGCGACGTGCACTGCGACCCGGAGGACGCGGTGCGCGCCACCCGGGAGCTCGGCGCACGGCGGATGGCGCCCATGCACTGGGGCACGTTCGTACTGTCGGCGGAGCCGGTGATGGAACCCCTGACGCGGGTGCGGGTGGCCTGGGAGAAAGCGGGCCTGGCCCGGGAGGACCTGTGGGATCTGCCGGTGGGGGCGTCACGGGTGCTGGACTGACGGCGACCGGCGCTCACGAGGCGGCGGTCCTGCGTATCCGGCGCCATATACCGGGCGCGGCGCTGACGGCCAGCGTCAGTACGACCGCCGCCGCCACACCCTCCCACGGCTCGGGGAACAGGGAGCCGCCGAGGATCCCGATCAACTGGTAGGTCGCGGCCCAGGCGAGGCAGGCCGGGGCGTCGCCGCGGGCGAAGTCCCGCAGCGGCATCCGGGCCAGCAGGCAGGCGAGCATGACCGGTATGCGACCCGCGGGGACGAGCCGGGAGAGGGTCAGCACCGCGATGCCGTGGTCGCTCAGCTTCTGCTGGGCCTGGGCCAGCCGCTCCTCGGGGGCGCGGTCGCGGATCGTCTCCAGCCAGCGGGAACCGTTCTTCGACCGCATTCCGCGGCGTCCCAGCCAGTACAGCGCGACATCCCCGAGGAAGGCCGCGAACGCCGAGACGACGAACACCAGGGCGAGCGAGAAGGGTGAGGTCTGGTGGAAGGCCACGACCGCCGCCGAACTCACCAGTGCGCCCGTCGGCACCACCGGAACCAGCGCACCGATCAGCACCAGCAGGAACAGCGACGGATATCCGAGCGCCTGCTGCGTCGACTCCGGGGGCACGCCGGTACCGGCGGTGCCGAGGAACATCACCGGGCGACCTCCGGCCGGACACTCTCCCCGTGGGCCAGGAGGTGCACCGACACCTCCGGCGCACGGTGCGCGGCCAGACGAACGAACTCCTCGCCCGGAGTGTGGAACTCATGGGGGCGCACGGCGTCCATCCCGATCGGCCAGTACGTGCCGTAGTGCACCGGCACCGCGCTGCGCGGCATCAGCCGGGTCAGGGCCTCCGCCGCACGCCCCGCGTCGAGATGCCCGGGACCGAGGTAGGGCCCCCAGCCGCCGACCGGCAGGATCGCCACGTCGACCGGTCCGACCTCCTCGGCCATCGACTCGAACAGGCCGGTGTCCCCGGCGAAGTACGTCCGTGCACCCCCCTCGAGCACAAAACCGAGAGCGGGGGACCGGTGCGGCCCGACGGGCAGCCGGCGTCCGTCGTGACGGGCCGGCACCACCCGGACGACCAGGTCGTCGACGCGTACGACGTCCCCGGGCGCGACCTCGGTGAGCCGCAGGCGGCCCAGCCGGCGCAGCCCCGGCACCTGGGCCAGGGCACCGCGCGGCACCAACAGGCGGGTACCCGGGGCCAGGCGGGCCAGCGAGGGCACGTGCAGATGGTCGGCGTGCAGATGCGAGACCAGTACGACGTCCGCGACGGAGGCCTCGGGCGGCGGCGGTGCCCCGCGGCGCCTGCGCAGATGTGCGAGACGGCGCGCGAACAGCGGATCGGTCAGGACCCGCGTACCGGCGTCCTCGACCGTGCAGGTGGCGTGACCCCACCACGTGATCTCCACCGGCACTCCATTGCCTCCTTCGTGCGACTCCCCTCGAGCCTACGGGCAGGAGTAGGGTCGGCGGCGAAACCCTGAGGTGAGGGGGACCCCATGGGAGATGCGTACGGTACCTCCGGCCCGCCCGACGGCTGTGGCCGGTCCGGCGCGGTACGGGTGGCGGCCATCGCCAGTCTGATGCCGCTGGAGGAGCTGGACGCGGACCCCTTCCTCGTCGACTCCCGCAGCCAGCACGCGATGTGTGCGCGCTGGGCGGCGGAGCGCGGGTACGTGGTGACGCGGGAGCTGCTCGTGCGGAGCCTGCGCCCCGACCACAGCGCGCTGTGGTCGGACGTGGAGGCGGGCCTCGTCGATCTGTTCGTGGCCCCGAGCCGGCGGGTCCTGGAGCGGGCCCTGTCCTCCGTGGACGAGTTCGCCGCGGAGTGCGCGCGGCGGGGCGTGCGCGTCGAGACGGTGGGCTGCGCGGAACCGTCGTACGACGCCCAGATGAAGGCGCGCGTCCACCGCCGGCTGTCGATGCCGACCGCGGGGTACGACGGTCGTTGACCACCAGGGCGTGGCCGCCCGCGCTCGGTGTGTTTCGGGTGGTCCCGGACGATGTGGCAAGGTGGGGCGGGTCGTCCCCAGGGGATCGCGGCGGCCGGGACGTGAGGTGAGCGGGGCGTGGGGCAGGAGCGCTGGCGGAGACTGATCAGCGGTGCGGGGCGGAGCGTCGCCGTGTGGGCCGCGTCCACCGTGACGCTGCTTGTTCTCGCCGGTGTCCTCCCTGACTTCCGGCTGGAGTCCGCGGCCGGTGACAGCGTCACCCGCGTCGCCCTCACGGCGGCGGCCGGCGCCGGTGTCTTCGGTCTGCTCTCGTCTCTCGTGTGGCCCCTGCTCGTCCGGTTGCTGCTGCTCGTGCCGGCCCTCGTCCTGGGGCTGCTGGTCTTCTTCCTCAACGGCTCCCTGCTGCTGCTCGCCCTGCGCCTGAACCCCTCCGGCCGGGGCGAGGCGGCCCCCGAGACGGCCGTCGTGGTCGCCGCCATGATGTCCGCGGTCGCCTCGGCGACGGGCGGTGCCCTCGCCGTACGGGACGACGACGCGTACCGCAGGCGGCTGTACCGGCTGGCGGCCCGGCGGCGCAGGCGGGGCGACGGGCGGGCCGGGCCCGGCAGCCCGGCGGCACTGTTCGTCCAGCTCGACGGGGTCGGGCACGACGTGCTCCGGGCGGCCGTCGACAGGGGGCTCATGCCGACCGTCGCCTCCTGGCTCGGTCCTCGCGACGGCCGCGGACCCACCCACCGGCTCAGCGCATGGCGCACCGACTGGTCCAGCCAGACCGGCGCCAGCCAGCTCGGCATCCTGCACGGCAGCAACCACGATGTGCCGGCCTTCCGGTGGTACGAGAAGGAACACCGCGAGGTCGTGGTGTGCAACCGGCCGTCGAGCGCCGCCGAACTCCAGCGCCGGGCCATCGAACGGACCGGTGACGGCGGGCTCCTCACCGTCGACGGCGCGAGCCGCGGCAATCTCTTCAGCGGTGGCGCCGACGAGGTCGCCCTCGTGCTGTCCATCGCCGTCAGGCGAGGGCGGGAGA
Source organism: Streptomyces sp. HUAS TT11 (assembly GCF_051553595.1). Lineage (NCBI taxonomy): Bacteria > Bacillati > Actinomycetota > Actinomycetes > Kitasatosporales > Streptomycetaceae > Streptomyces > Streptomyces sp. HUAS TT11. The sequence goes on along the minus strand of NZ_CP196184.1, from coordinate 2,152,976 downwards.
ACCGCTCCCGCGCCGGGTACTTCGCCTACTTCAGCGATCCGGCCAACGCCGTCCGCACCGCGCTGTCCTTCCTGGCGGAGGTCGGCCGTGAGACATGCCAGTCCGTCCGGGCCCGTGTCACCCGGCAGCGACCGCGTGTCAAGCGGGGTGGCCTCTACCCCTTCGTGCGCGCCTTCGCCACCGTCGTCGAGCGAGACGTTGTCGTCGCCGCCGTCATCGGCGACATGCTCGCCGGGCGCAACGCCATCTACGCGGACCTGGTGGCCTACGACGAGGTGGCCCACCACTCCGGTCCGCACAGCCGGGACGCCGAGCAGGTCCTGGGGCGGCTGGACCGGTCGCTGGCGCTGCTCGCGCAGGTCGCCGAACACGCCCCGCGCCCGTACCGGATCGTGGTGCTCTCCGACCACGGCCAGAGCCCCGGCGAGACCTTCCGGACCCGCTACGGCCTGAGCCTCGCCAATCTGGTGCGGGCCGGCTGCGGACTGCCGGTACCGCGCAGGGTGGAGCGCACCCACAGCGGGACCGAGGCGCGTGCGGCGGTCCGGGCCGCGCTGCGCCGGCCGGTGGAGGAGGGCGGTGCGCAGCAGCGGCCCGCCGGCCGCCGCAACGAGCCCATCGTGCTCGCCTCCGGCAACCTCGGACTCGTCTCCTTCCCTGACGTGCCGCACCGGATGACCAAGGAGGAGATCGACCGCCGCCACCCCGCGCTGCTGTCCACGCTCGCCCACCATCCCGGCATCGGTTTCCTCCTCGTACGGAGCGAGAAGCACGGCGGGGTGGTGCTCGCCGCGCACGGCGCCGAGGTCCCGGTCGACCTGCTCGCCGACGAGACCGGTCCGCTCACCGGCTTCGGCCCCGGCGCCGCCGACGCCATACGCCGTACGCACTCCTTCCCGCACACCGCCGACATCATGGTCAACTCCTGGTACGACCCGGACGAGGGCGAGGTCCTCGCGTTCGAGGAGCAGATCGGCTCGCACGGCGGGCTCGGCGGTGCCCAGACGCGCCCCTTCCTGCTGTCCCCGGTGGCGCTGTCGGCCCCCGCCGAGGCGGCCGCCGAACTCGCCGGAGCCGAGCGGCTCCACGGGCTCTTCCGCCGCTGGCTGCGCGAGTGCGACGGGCCCCAGGTGCCGCTGTCCGCGGCCGAGGACGAACGGGCCGCCTGAGCCGGGAGGAAACCGGCGACCGCGCGCGCACGAAAATGACATGACGGCCACTGCCGGTCGTTGAGAACCTCGACGGCGAGCAACCACGGCCGCGAGAGCGGCACCCGTTCAGGCCCGAAGAGGAGAGCCGCTGCGTGCAGGCAGCCGTCGCCGTCACCCCCGCCCGTATACCGGAACTGCTGCTCGGTCTCGCCACCGTGCGGCCCGTGTTCATCTGGGGTGCCCCCGGTATCGGGAAGTCCTCCCTGGTGCGCGCGTTCGCCGAGTCGCTGGGGCTGGAGTGCGTGAGTCTGCTGGGCACCCAGCTCGCCCCCGAGGACCTGATCGGCGTGCCGCAGATCCGGGACGGACGATCGGTGTTCTGCCCGCCGGAGGCCATCGCCCGCGACGAGCCGTACTGCCTGTTCCTGGACGAGCTCAACGCGGCGACCCCGGACGTGCAGAAGGCCTTCTACTCGCTGATCCTGGACCGCCGCATCGGCACCTACGAGCTGCCGAAGGGCTCCATCGTCATCGGCGCGGGCAACCGCTCCACCGACAACGCCCTCGCCCGGCCGATCGCCTCGGCGCTGGTCAACCGGCTCGCCCACGTCCACCTGGAGGCCTCCGCGAAGGACTGGCTCGTCTGGGCGGCGGCGAACGCCATCCACCCGTGGATCCTCGACCACCTCACCGATCGGCCCGACCACCTGTGGTCCAAGCCGCCGAAGACCGAGGAGCCGTTCTCCACCCCCCGTTCCTGGCACATGCTCTCCGACGCGCTGCACTCCTTCGGCCGCGACCTCGACGAGGAGACGCTGAAGGTGCTCGCCCACGGCACCCTGACCCCGGCACACGCCACCGCCTTCTGCGGATACGTCAAGATCGTGCGCAGCCGGTACGGCATCGAGGCCATCATCAAGGGCGACGCGCACTGGCCGAACCGCATACAGGACCGGGACCTGCTGTACTACCTGGCCGAGTCCTTCCGGGGCCGGCTCGTCAAGGAGCTGCCCGCGAGCAAGGAGCACATGTCGGCGAACGGACGGCAGACCGCGTACCGCGCCAAGTCCCTGCTCGTGCAGCTCGCGGAGATCTCCGTCGAGATCGCCCAGAGCGTGATCGCCTCCGACGCCGACGGCAACCCCGTCCTGCCGTCCTGGTTCCTGGTGGAGGCGGCCCGGGACATGCCGCGGCTGGTGGAGGCGCGGCGATGAGCCGCACCCGCCCCAGGAAGAAACGGGACTTCGCGGCCGAGGCCTTCGCCGAGGGCCTGCGGCTGATGCGGGCCAACCCGGCGCTGGCCGCCGTCGAGTTCAGCGTCTGCCGCGCGGAGAACTGCGCCACCGCCCCGCGCGACGGGCTGGTCCGCGTCGACTCCGACGGTGTGCTGCACGCCCATCCGGACCGGCTCGCCGACCCGGCCGACTGGGCCTGGGCGCTGGCGCACGCGGTGCTGCATCTCGGTTTCGGGCACGTCCCCGCGGTCAAGGGCACGCGTGTCCAGCCCGACCGCCACGACATCGCCGCGCGCTGCGTGGTCGTCAACCGGTTCCTGCTCGGCTTCCCCGTCGGCAGGTCCCCCGAGGACCTGCCGGCCTCCTGCCCCGACGGCGACGAGGAGCAGCTCGCCGTGCGCTGGCGCCGGGACGGCCTGCCCGCCGTGTACGAGCGCTGCGGTACGGCGGGCGGCGAGCCCGACCAGCTGCTCGTGGACGGGAAGGGCCGGTGGGGGCAGGTCCCCGACTGGCAGCTCGCCTTCGCCACCGCCCTGACCCGGACCGTGTCCGCGGCGTTGGACATGGCGGGCGGCCGCCGGGACTCCCTGGACGGCGAGGCGGCCCGGCGGCGCCCCTGGGAGCGCGCGCTGAGCTGGTTCATCTCCTCCTACCCGCTGCTCGGTGGCGTGGCGGCCGGGATCAAGCTGGTCGCCGACGCCGAACTCGCTCACGCACACGGCATCTCCGTGGCCGCGGTGAACGCCGAGGCGGGTGAGATCTACATCAATCCGCTGCGGCAGTTCGAGGACGAGGAGTGGCGCTTCGTCCTGGCCCACGAGATGCTGCACGCCGCCCTGCGCCACGGCGACCGCTGCGGCACCCGCGACCCCTACCTGTTCAACATCGCCTGCGACTACGTCATCAACGGCTGGCTGCGCGAGATGCAGCTCGGCACGATGCCCGAGGGGCTGCTGTACGACGCGGACCTCGCGGGCCTGTCCGCGGAGCAGGTCTACGACCGCATCGCCGGCGATCTGCGCAGGATGCGGCGGCTGGCCACGCTGCGCGGCAGGGGTGTCGGCGACGTGCTCGGCGCGCCGCTGCGACCGCCCGGCGACTACGTCGACCTCGACGAGTTCTACCGCCGGGGCCTGGCGCACGGCCTGGACCTGCACCAGCAGCAGGAGCGCGGTTTCCTGCCCGGCGCTCTGGTCGAGGAGATCCGCGCGCTCAGCCATCCGCCACTGCCGTGGGACGCCCGACTCGCCCGCTGGTTCGACGAGTTCGTTCCCCGCCCCGAACCCGTACGGTCCTATGCGCGCCCCTCGCGCCGCCAGAGCTCCACGCCCGGCATCCCGCGCGCCGGGCGCTGCTTCCCGCCCGAGGAGGTGGCCCGCTGCACCTTCGGCGTCGTCCTCGACACCTCGGGCTCCATGGACCGCGTCCTGCTCGGCAAGGCGCTCGGGGCGATCGCCTCGTACGCCGAGTCCCGCGACGTACCCGCGGCCCGGGTCGTCTTCTGCGACGCCGCGCCGCACGACGCCGGCTATCTGCCGGTCACCGACATCGCGGGCCGGGTACGGGTGCACGGCCGCGGCGGTACGGTCCTGCAGCCGGGGATCGATCTGCTGCACCGGGCACGGGACTTCCCGCCCGGTGCCCCGGTCCTGGTGATCACGGACGGCTGGTGCGACGTGCTGCGGGTACGGCGGGAGCACGCCTATCTGACACCCCAGGGCGCACGGCTGCCGTTCACACCGCAGGGGCCGGTGTTCCGGGTGCGGTGAACCCGGGGCCCGGGGACGGCTTCACCGCCATGTCCGGTGCATGCGCCGTGCGCCGATGTGATCGGATGGTGTCTACGGAACCCGGCAACGGGCCCCCACGCGAAAGGAAGAACCGTGGCAACCACGCGCACCGCACACACCGTCTGGGAAGGCAATCTGCTCGAGGGCAACGGCGTCGTGACCTTCGACTCCTCCGGCATCGGCCAGCAGCCGGTGTCGTGGCCGTCGCGCGCCGAGAAGGCGAACGGCAAGACCAGCCCGGAGGAGCTGATCGCCGCCGCCCACTCCAGCTGCTTCTCCATGGCGCTGTCGCACGGCCTGGCCGGCGCCGGCACCCCGCCCACCAAGCTCGAGACGAAGGCCGACGTCACCTTCCAGCCGGGTGAGGGCATCACGGGCATCCACCTCACCGTCGAGGGCACGGTCCCCGGCATCGACAACGACGCGTTCGTCGCCGCCGCCGAGGACGCCAAGAAGAACTGCCCGGTCAGCCAGGCGCTGGCCGGTACGACGATCACCCTGGACGCCAAGCTCGCCTGACGTACACACATACGAGGTGCCGCGCCCGCCGGGAAGGGGGCGCGGCACCGCCGTTTCCGGGGTATGGGCCAGGGGGCCGAAGGCGTCAGCCGCGGCCCGACGGCATTGACAAGGGGCCACTCAAGTTTTCCGATGGAGGGCGGGGACCGCCCTGGCGGAAGGGGACAGCGATGGCACGTGCGGTGGGGATCGACCTCGGAACGACGAACTCGGTGGTGGCCGTCCTGGAAGGTGGTGAGCCCACCGTCGTCGCCAACGCCGAAGGCGCGCGCACCACTCCGTCGGTGGTGGCCTTCGCCAAGAACGGCGAGGTGCTCGTCGGCGAGGTCGCCAAACGGCAGGCCGTGACGAACGTCGAGCGCACCGCGCGCTCGGTGAAACGGCACATGGGTGACGCACGATGGCGCTTCCCGGACAACGGCGCCGTGGACGGCACCCGTTACCGGGCCCAGGAACTGTCCGCCCGGGTCCTGCAGAAGCTGAAGCGGGACGCCGAGGCGTATCTGGGCGAGGAGGTCACCGATGCCGTGATCACCGTGCCCGCCTACTTCGACGACGCCCAGCGACAGGCCACCAAGGAGGCCGGTGGGATCGCGGGGCTGAAGGTCCTGCGGATCGTCAACGAGCCGACGGCCGCGGCCCTCGCGTACGGTCTCGACCGCGCGGAGGAGCAGACGGTCCTCGTCTTCGACCTCGGCGGCGGCACGTTCGACGTCTCCCTCCTGGAGATCGGCGACGGAGTCATCGAGGTGAAGGCCACCAACGGCGACACCCGCCTCGGCGGCGACGACTGGGACCAGCGGATCGTCGACCATCTGGTCAAACGGTTCAAGGGGCAGTACGGCATCGACCTCGGCGCCGACAAGATGGCGCTGCAACGGCTGCGGGAGGGCGCCGAGAAGGCCAAGATCGAGCTGTCCGGTGCCACCGAGACGACCGTCAACCTGCCCTACATCACCGCTTCCGCCGAGGGGCCGCTGCATCTCGAGGAGAAACTGACCCGCGCCCGCTTCCAGGAACTCACCGCCGATCTGCTGGACCGCTGCCGGACGCCGTTCCACCAGGCGGTCGAGGACGCCGGTGTGCAGCTGTCCGCGATCGACCACGTCATCCTGGTCGGCGGCTCCACCCGCATGCCCGCCGTCACCGACCTGGTGAAGGATCTCACCGGCAAGGAGCCGCACAAGGGTGTCAACCCCGACGAGGTCGTGGCCGTGGGCGCGACCCTGCAGGCCGGTGTCATCCGCGGCGACGTCAAGGACGTCCTGCTGCTCGACGTCACCCCGCTGTCCCTCGGCATCGAGACCAAGGGCGGCATCATGACCAAGCTGATCGAACGCAACACGACCATTCCCACACGGCGTTCGGAGATCTTCACCACCGCCGAGGACAACCAGCCGTCGGTCGGTGTCCAGGTCTACCAGGGCGAGCGCGAGATGGCCGCCCACAACAAGAAGCTCGGGGTCTTCGACCTGACCGGACTGCCGCCCGCACCGCGCGGAGTACCGCAGATCGAGGTGGCCTTCGACATCGACGCCGACGGGATCATGCACGTCTTTGCCAAGGACCTGGCGACGGGCCGGGAGCAGAAGATGACGGTGACCGGTGGCTCCGCACTCCCCAAGGACGAGATCGAGCGGATGATGCGGGACGCGGAGCAGTACGCGGAGGAGGACCGCAGGCTCCGGGAGACCGCGGAGACGCGCAACCAGGCCGAGCAACTCGTGTACCGGACCGAGAAGTTCCTGCGGGACAACGAGGAAGGCGTTCCGGCGGACGCCAGGGACGAGGTGACGGCCGCGGCGGCCGGGCTGAAGGATCTGCTGAAGGACGAGGCCGACACGGCGGCGCTGCGCGCCGGGATCGAGAATCTGGCCGCGGTGAGCCAGCGGATGGGGCAGGCGATGTACGCCAGCGCCCAGGCCGGGCCGTCCGGATCCGGCGGTACCGGCGACGAACGGAGCCCCTCCGACGACGAGTCGGTGGTGGACGCCGAGATCGTCGACGACGGCGGGAACCCGAAGGGCGGAGCGGCCTGAGGCGGATGAGGTCACGGGGTGTGGCGCCCGGGACGGGCTCAGGACCTGCGCGCGACCCCCGCGTACACCGGCACGATGCCCTCCGCCTGGGCCGCCACGTCGTCCGGCTCCGGCCGCCACCCGGAGACGGGGATCACCCCGGGTCCCAGCAGGTCCAGTCCGTCGAAGAAGCGCGAGAACTCGGCCAGCGGGCGCGGGAAGAAGGGGGTGCCGCTGTGCCGGAACAGTCCGGCGGCCCGCTCGACGGCCTCGGGGTTCAGGTCCGGTGTGACCTGGGAGACGACCAGGTGGCTGCCCGGGGCGAGTGCCTCGACGTAGCGCTTCAGCAGGTCGTGCACGTCGTCGCCGAGATAGTGCGTCAGTGCGATCAGCGACAGGGCGACCGGCCTTTCGAAGTCCAGGGACTCGGCCGCGCGGCCGAGGACGGTGCCGGGATCGCGGACGTCCGCGTGCACGTAGTCCGTCGTGCCCTCCGCAGAGCCGTGCAGCAGCGCCTGGGCGTGCCGCAGCACGATCGGGTCGTGGTCGGCGTACACCACCCGGGCGTCGCGGGCGACCTCCTGCGCCACCTGGTGGAGATTGGGCTCGGTGGGAATGCCCGTGCCGATGTCGAGGAACTGGCGCACCCCCGCCCGCGCGAGCGTCCGCGTGGCGCGCTCCATGAACCGGCGGTTGGCGCGCGCCCCGCGCCGTACGGTCGGGTCGGCGGAGAGGATCCTCCGGCCCAGTTCCTCGTCGACCGGATAGTTGTCCTTGCCGCCCAGCCACCAGTCGTACACGCGCGCGGGATGGGGCCGGCCGGTGTCGATCCGGCCCGGTGCTGCTTCGTGTCCTGACGTCATACGCGTGCTCCTGAGAAGCCGGGGGCAGGGAAGCGGCCGGGTCAGAAGGTGTCGCGGTACTCCTGGAAGAGCCTTTTCGTCCGCTGGACGGAGGCCGCCTTCGCGGACATGTGGTCCAGCACCTCCAGGTGCATCGACACCTCGGGGCGCGAGTCGAGATAGAGCGCGCCGGTCAGGTACTCGCTGTAGACCATGTCGGGCAGCTCCGGCTCCCCGAAACGGAAAAGGACGAACGGAGTGCAGGCCCCCGGGTGCGGACCGGCGGCGAACTCGGCGACCTGCAGGGTGATCCGTGGATTCCCGGTGGCCTCGATCAGCCTGTCGAGTTGCTCGCGCATCACCTTGGGGTCGGCGCTCACCGGGCGCCGCAGCACGGTCTCGTCCATGATCACCCAGAAGTGCGGCGGGTTCTCGCCGGTGAGCAGCGTCTGCCGGGCCATGCGCAGCGCCACATGCCGCTCGATGTCCTGGGGACGGACCTGTCCCACGGTCCCGGCCTCCAGTACGGCACGGGCGTAGTCCTCGGTCTGCAGCAGCCCGGGCACGAAGTGCGGCTCGTAGGAGCGGACGATACGGGCGGCGCCCTCCAGGCTGACGTGCAGGCTGAACCAGTCGGGCAGCACGTCGTGGTAACGCTGCCACCAGCCGGGCAGGTTGGCCTCCTCGGCAAGCCGGACGAAGGCGGTGACCTCCGGATCGGGCACGCCGTACGTGGACAGCAGCACCTGTAGGTAAGGGATCTTCAGGGCGACCTCGGCGGCCTCCATGCGACGCACGGTCGCCGGTGCTACGCGCAGTATCCGCGCCGCCTCCTCGCGCTTCAGCCCGGCGGCCTCCCGGAGCTCCTGCAGCCGCCGTCCGAGGACCACCTGCCCCACGGTGGGCGCAGCCCGCCGCTCGCTCACGCCACGCCTCCCCTACGCGTCCATGTACGCGAGCAGTGTGGCACGTTCGGACGTACGTCTCATCTGGGCGACCGGAAAACGATGACGTCGACTCAGTTCTCCGTCGTATGAAGGTACTTCGCCGTCGCCGGGTCTGCGGGCAGAAACGTCTCGACGGCCAGTTCCGCCACCGTGACGTCCATCGGGGTGTTGAAGGTGGAGATCGACGAGATGAAGGACAGCACCCTGCCGTCGTGTTCGATCCGCATCGGGAGCGCGAAGTGCGGTACGGGTTCGGCCGGTTCGGATTCGATCCGGTCGGGGACCGGATAGGACGCCACCTCGTCGTACAGCGCTCGCAGCACCTCCGAGCGCCGCAGGGCGATCTGACGCTCCATCTGCGCCAGCAGATGGTCCCGCCACTCGCGCAGGTTGCGGATGCGCGGAGCGAGCCCCTCGGGGTGCAGCGTGAGGCGCATCGCGTTCAGGGGCGGGGCGAGCAACCGCTCCGGGACGCCCTCGAGGAGCATCGTGATGCCCCGGTTCGCCGCCACCACGTCGTACCGCGCGTCCACCACCAGCGCGGGGTAGGGCTCGTAGGCGTGGATCAGCCGTTCCACGCCCTCGCGCAGCGCCCCCATCGAGGGGTCGTCCAGCGGTGTCTCCGGGTAGTGCGGTGCGTAACCCGCGGCCAGCAGCAGCGCGTTGCGCTCGCGTACCGGTACGTCCAGATGCGCGGCGAGCCGCAGGACCATTTCCTCGCTGGGCCGCGAGCGGCCCGTCTCCACGAAGCTGATGTGCCGGGCCGAAGAACCGGCCCGCAGCGCCAACTCCAGCTGGGTGATGTGACGTTGTTCCCGCCAGCCGCGCAGCAGTGCTCCGACGCCCGGTTCGGAAGGGGCCGTCGAGGGGGCGGCGGTGCCGGACGCGAGAATGGTCATGAGACGACGGTAATCGAGGAGTGGTGCATGTACGACAGGCTCGGCCCGTCCTGGGAGGCCACCGCGATCTACCGCGCACGGGTGCGCGGCTGTCTGCTCGCGGGCGCGATGGGCGACGCCCTCGGGTATCCGATCGAGTTCGCCTCCCTGGACCGCATCCGCGCCCTGCACGGCGAGCGGGGCGTCACGGGTCTCGTCCCCGGCGGTGGGGGCGTGGTGGGCCGTGTCACCGACGACACGCAGATGACCCTGTTCACGCTGGAGGGCCTCCGGCAGGCACACGAGCGCGAACGGCACAAGGGCATCGGCGGCGGCTGGTCCCGGCTGGTGCGCGAGGCGTACGGGCGCTGGTTCGACACCCAGCGCCTGCCGGCCCCGCCCGAAGGGGCGACGGGCCTTGCCGCACAGCCCTGGCTGTACGCCCGCCGTGCCCCCGGCAACGCCTGCCTCTCCGGCCTGGCCCTGGACTTCGTCCCCGATCCGACGGCCGAACTGGGCCGCCCCGGCCCGGTCAACTCCGACTCCAAGGGCTGCGGCGCGGTCATGCGCTCGGCGCCCTTCGGACTGGGCCGGGTGCCCGGCGACACCGCGTTCGCCATGGCCGCGCGCTCCGCCCAGACCACCCATGGCCATCCCACGGGCTACTACTCCGCGGGTGCCTTCGCCGCGATCGTCGCCCACCTCGTCGAGGGAGACTCCCTGGAGGGCGCCGTGCTGCGCGCCCTGCGCCTGCTCGCCCGGTACCCCGGCCACGAGGAGACCACGGCCGCCCTGCGCGAGGCCCTCGACCTGGCCGCCGAAGGGTCCCCGACCCCCGAGAAGGTCGAGACGCTCGGTGCGGGCTGGATCGCCGAGCAGGCGTTGGCCATTGCCGTGTACTGCGCGCTCGTGCAGCCGGAGATACGACACGCGCTCCTGCTGTCCGTCAACCACTCAGGTGACAGCGACTCCACGGGCGCCATCTGCGGCAACCTCCTGGGTGCTCACCACGGTGACCATCGGCTGCCGCAGGAGTGGCTGGAGCCGGTCGAGGGACGTGCCGAGATCGCGGTCTGCGCGGACGACTTCGCCGCGGAGTGCGTACGGCGCTGAACGTCCGACCGCGCGTACGGCGTCGTACACGCGTACGACGTCGTACAGGGGGGATGTGTCAGGGTGAGGCGATCCCGCGTCCCACGGAAGGAGCCGGTGATGGCCGTCGAACCGCTGTCGCAGAAGGAGATCGAGGACCGGCTGGCGGAGCTGCCGGGCTGGTCGCAGGACGGCGACCGGATCGCCCGCTCCTACCGGCTCGGCTCGCACTTCGCGGCGACCGCCATGGTCGTGCACATCGCCCAGGTGCAGGAGGAACTCGACCACCACTCCGATCTCACCCTCGGCTACAACACCGTCGTCGTCACGGTGAACACCCACAGTGTGGGCGGCGCGATCACCGAACTCGACTTCCGGCTGGCCCGGCGGATCGAGGAACTGGCCCCCGGGCACGGCGCCCACTGAGCGGAGGTCACCATGCTCGACTACGAGGCCGAGGCCGACGCCTACGACGCCACGCGCGGCGGCGAACCCCGGGCCGGGGCCGCCGCCGAGGCCGTGCTCGGGCTGGTACCGGAGGACGCCGGCCGGCTGCTGGACGTGGCCTGCGGCACCGGGATCGTGACCCGGCGGCTCGCGGCCGGTCGGCCAGGACTGCGGGTGACCGGCGCCGATCTGACCCATGCGATGGCCCGGCTGGCCGTCGCACGGCTGCCCGGCGCCGTCGTCCGAGCCGACTGCCGCCGGCTGCCCGTCCAGGACCAGGCGTTCGAGGCGGTCACGACCATCTGGCTGCTGCACCTCCTCCAGGGTCCCGAGGACGCGCGGGCCGTGGTCACCGAGTGCGCCCGGGCCCTGCGGCCGGGCGGTGTGTACATCACCACCGTCGACAAGGCAGCAGCCCACGACGTGGGCAGCGACATCGACACCGCCCTGGCCGTGCGCCCGCGCCGCCCGGCGCTGGACGCCGCGGAGACCGTCACGGAGTACGCGGCCGCGTGCGGCCTGGTCCCGGCCGGGCAGGCCCGCTTCCCCGGGGTCGGGCAGGGACGCAGCCCGCGCAGGACGATGGAGGACCTGCGCCGCGGCTGGTTCACGACGACGGGACCCGGCGATCCGACGGGCGACCGGATCGCCGCGCGCCTCGCGGCACTGCCGGACCAGGACCGCCCACGCCCGGACCCGGTGTTCACGCTGCGGGCGTTCCGCAAGGGGTGAGGGGTACCGGCCACGTACCGGCGCCGGGGCAGGTCATCCGGAGACGGTCTTCGGCCAGTCCCGGTCGACCGTCCGCCGCGCCTTCTCCAGTTGTGCGTCCGTCGGGAACTGCGGCGTTCCCTCGACGGTCGGCAGCCGGGCGGCGGCGGCCTCGTCGAGCGTGCCGTCCTGCTTCATGGTGTCCATGAGCACGGGGCGGGCGTAGCCGGCGAGCCGCAGGTTCTGGCCCTCGGTGCTGAAGAGGTACTCCTCCCACAGGCGGGCGGCGGCGGGGTGCGGGGCGTTCTTGTTGATCGCCTGTGCGTAGTACTGGGCGAAGTTGCCGTCCAGGGGGATCGCCACGTTCCAGTCCACCCCCTTGGCGCGAAGCCCTTCGGCATAGCCGAGGTTGAGGTAGTCCCAGTTGATGCTGATGGGTGTCCGCCCGGTCTTGACGGCCCCGGAGGTCGACTCGAGAGGGTTGAAGTTGCCGCTCTTCCTCAGCTCGGCGAAGAAGTCCAGACCGGGCCGGATGTTGTCGAACGACCCGTCGTTCGCCAGCGCGGCGGCGAAGACGGCGGAGAAGGCGGAGTTGGCCCGGGTGGGGTCGCCCTCCAGGGCCACCCTGCCCTGGTAACCGGGTTTGAGCAGTTCGGCGAAGGTCCCGGGACAGGGCTTGACGCGGTTGGCGTCGCATCCGATCGAGATATAGCCGCCGTAGTTGTTGTACCAGTGGGCCCCCGGGTCCTTCTGGGTGGCCGGGATGGAGTCCCATGCGGCGACCTTGTACGGCGCGAGCAGGTTCCGGCTGGCCGCCGACCGCGCGAATGTGTCGCCCAGGTCGATCACGTCCGGTGCCGTCCGCTCCTTCCCGCTCCTGACCAGGGTGTCGATCTCGTCCTCGCTGTGGGCGTCGGGACGGTCGACCGTGACCCTGATCCCGTACTTCTTCTCGAAGCCGTCGATCAGACCGCCGTAGTTGGCCCAGTCGCGCGGAATTGCGATCGCCCGGAGCGCGCCCTCCTTCTTCGCCGAGGTGATCAGTGCGCCCATACCGCCCGCGTCCGTGGCTGAGGTGGCCACGGAGGGGTGCCTGGGCCGCTCGGGCGCACCGCTCTCGCAGGCCCCCGGCGCCAGGAGGACGAGACAGCAGAGCGCGGCCGCTGCTCGGGCCCGGGGTGCGGTCACGACGGCTCCAGAGGGTGCGATGTGCGAGGAGGGTGGTCACGGAGAACGTCTGTCATCGGGCCGCCGGAGCGAACCGCCGGTGCCGTCGGTGTACGGGCCGCCGTGTGTCTGCGCGCAGCACCCCGGCGCGCTCGCGGAGTCCGGGAAGCGGTCGGGGTCGGCACGGCTTCACGCCCCGGGCCACACGTTCCGTCCGGGCCGCCGAGGTCTCGCGCGGGGGCGGAGCGGCGGGTTCTTCGCGGTGCTTCCCGGCCCCCTGGTCTGCCGGCCTCCTCGGGTCCACTGCGACGACATGGTCATCGAGGTCAGCGTACCTGGCGCCTCCGTGGTGCGACGGCTGCGCGAAGGCCTGCGATCAGCGCGTTTCCCCGGCGGACCGGCGGTCCGCCCGCCCCGTCCGGCCGTTGTGTGCGGCGTGTCGTCCACGGCGGCCGGGGGCCCGCGCGACCTCTCACAGGACCGTGTCGTCCCACTGCTCGAGCAGCATCTCGCCGAGGTCCTCCGCCCCGGGCGAGGCGCCGCCGCGCAGCGACTGCTCGGCCCAGATGACCTTTCCGGTGGGGGTGTAGCGGGTGCCCCATCGTTCGGTCAGCTGGGCGACCAGGAAGAGTCCGCGGCCGCCCTCGTCGGTGACGTTCGCCCGGCGCAGGCGCGGCGAGGTGCTGCTGCCGTCGCAGACTTCGTGGATCAGGGTGCGGTCGTGGATCAGGCGGACGGTGATGGGGTCGCCGCCGTAGCGGATGGCGTTGGTGATCAGCTCGCTGAGCACGAGCTCGGCGGTGAAGGAGATCCCCTCCAGGCCCCACTGCGCCAGCCGGTCGGTGCAGGCGCTGCGCACCGCGGACACGGCCGCCGCGTCGCAGGGCACCTGCCACTCGGCGATCCGGGCGGGGTCGAGCCTGCGGACGCGGGCCACGAGCAGGGCGATGTCGTCCTTGGGCCGGGCGGGCAGCATGGCGTCCATCACCGCCTCACAGGTGGCCTCCGGGGTGCGATCGGGGCCGGTCAGAGCGGCGCGCAGGGCCGCCAGACCGGCGTCCAGATCGCGGTCCGCGTCCACGACGAGGCCGTCGGTGTAGAGCACCAGCCGCGATCCCTCGGGCAGGGTCAGGTCGGTGCACTCGAAGGGCAGTCCCGCGCCCAGCCCGAGTGGCGTGGAGACGGGCACCGGGGGGAAGTCCACGGTCCCGTCGGGATGGACGAGGGCCGGTCCGGGATGGCCGGCGGTGGCGATGACCAGATGACCGGAGGTGGGGTCGTAGACGGCGTACTGACAGGTCGCGCCGGTGATCACCTGCTCGTGCCCTTCGTCCGCGTCGATCTGGGCCACCAGCTCGTCCAGCCGGCCCAGCAGCTCCTCCGGGGGCATGTCCAGTCCGGAGAAGTTGTGCACGGCGGTGCGCAGCCGGCCCATGGTCGCCGCGGCATGCAGACCGTGACCGACGACATCGCCGACCACCAGCGCCACCCGGGTGCCGGACAGCGGGATGACGTCGAACCAGTCCCCGCCCACCCCGGCCTGGGCGGGGAGATAGCGGGAGGCCACCTCGAGGGCGGACTGCTCGGGCAGTCCCTGCGGCAGCAGGCTGTGCTGCAGGGTCACCGCCATGGCGTGTTCCCGGGTGTAGCGGCGGGCGTTGTCGATGCAGACCGCGGCCCGGGTGCCGAGTTCCTCGGCGAAGGACACGTCCTCGTCGTCGAAGGGCGGGGAGGCGCCGGTCCGCCAGAACATCGCCATGCCCAGTACGACCCCGCGGGCCCGCAGCGGGACCACGAGCAGGGAGTGGATGCCGTGGTCGACGATCCGCCGGGTGCGTTCGGGTTCCTGGGCGCGCCAGTCCTTCAGCGTGCGCAGATCCTTGACCAGGACCGTCCGGTTGGTGGCCATCGCGGTGGCGATGGGATGGGCGTCGCCGACGGGGATCAGCTCGCCGACGGGATGCAGCAGGTGGGACTTGTCCAGGCCCGCGACCGCGATCCGCCGCAACTGCGTGGTCTCGTCGGAGGACTCCTCGCCGTGCAGGACGGGGTCCAGCAGCTCGACGGTGGTGACGTCGGCGAAGCGCGGCACCGCCACCTCCGCCAGCTCCTCGGCCGTGCGTGTCACATCCAGCGTGGTGCCGACCCTGATGCCGGCGTCGTAGAGCAGCCGCAGGCGTTCCCGCGCGCCCTCCGCCCTGCCGGAGAGGGCGCGCAGCTCGGTGGTGTCCCGCAAGGTCACCACGCATCCGGCGGTTCCATGGGGTGCGGTGGGCCGTTTGTTGATCGCCAGGAGCCGGTCGCCCGCCAGGTACACCTCGTCGGTGGCCGAGCGGTCGGAGACGAGCAGCGCGACGATGTCCGGCTCAAGACCGAGTCCGTCGACATGACGCTGTTCGGCGTTCGCCGGGAGGTCCAGCAGCCGGCGTGCCTCGTCGTTGGCCAGCACCAGCCGCCCGTCGCAGTCGAGGATCAGAACCCCTTCCCGGACGGCGTGCAGTACCGCGTCGTGGTGTTCGTACATCCGGGTCATCTCGGCCGGGCCCAGGCCATGGGTCTGCCGCCGCAGTCGCCTGCTCACCAGTGCCGCGCCGCCCGCGGCGATGACGAGGGCCCCGGCGGCGCCCCCGAACAGGTAGGGCAGCTGCTGGTTCATGCTGTGCCGGACCTTCTCGACCGTGACGGGCACGGCGACGACCGCGACGACGGAGCCGTCGGGCGCCCTCACGGGCACCGCCGAGACCACGGAAAGCCCCAGGGAGCCGTGAAAGGTGCTGGTGAACGCCCTGCCGTCGGCCGCCTGCCCGTAGGGGCCGATGACATGCTTACCGATCTGGCTCGGATCGCTGTGGGTGAGGGTGACCCCGTCCAGCGTGTACACGATGATGGCGTCGACGCCGGCGGCCTTCCGGGCCGCCTCGGCGTCCGGTTGCAGCACCGCGGTCGGGTCGGGACTCTTCAGGGCCTCCACGATCCCGGGCGCGTGCGCGAAGGTCTGCGCGGTCGCGAGCGTACGGTGCTCGGCGTCGGCCATGCTGTCGCGCCGGGCCTGGACCACGAGGGCCACCAGCGCGGCGGCGACGAGCAGTGCCACGACCAGCAACTGCAGAAGGAATACCTGGCCCGCCAGGCTGCGCATGTTCGGTACCGGGTGCAGGCGCCGCGGTCGCCACCGTCGCCGCCCGCCAGAGGGCCGACCGAGGTCCTGCCCCTGGTGCCCTTCGACGGGGCGGGGAGGCTCACCGGTCCGATGGACCCGGGGCGTGTCCGACGCCCCATGACCATCGTGACCCGAAACTCCGCGCATACCCCTTTTGTATCGCTTCTTGCCCGATGACCACGGGCTGTGGGCGTCACGGATCGGCTCGCACGGCGTGGTGGCGAGCGGTCCTCGGACGGCCTCCGGCACGGCGTACGGCACGTCCGCCCGGTCCGCCGGGACGGGCCCCGGCGGACCGGGCGACCCGCCGCACCCGGGCCGGGCCGCTGAGCCGACCGGTGTGCGACGAGGTGACGGGCTGCGGCCCGACATGGTGGAGCGGCCGCCGGGCCGTCCCCTCCGGCGCCGCCGCGTCCGGCCATGGTCCACCGGGCGGAAGGGGAACCCGGGACCGGTGCCGCCCTCTCCGGTCCGGACGGGCACGCGGCTTCCGGCGGTACGGCCGAGGACCGCGCACCGCCTCGAGCACCTCCCGGGGCTCCGAGCGGCCGGTGCCGTCCCGGTCCGCCCTCGTCGTCAGGTGACGTCGGCGGGCCGGGGCCCGCCGCCACGGGCCAGACCCTCGCGGATGGCGAACTCCACGGCCGAGTAGTCACCGTCCTGCCGCTCCAGCTCGCACGGCACCGCCGCGCACAGCGCAGGCTGCGCCATGAAGCGAGGGCGTGTGCCGTGGTGGGGCTGGGCGGCGTGGACGAGGAACGGGTGGCACAGGTAGACGTCCCCGGGGCGCCCGGTGGCGTGGTCGACCGGGCGGTGGGCGGAGGCCGCGTCGACCTTCGGCCCGAGCTCCAGGAAGGAGGCGCCGCGTTCGCCGTACGGCTCCAGGACCGGCGGTACGTCGAGATGCGAGCCCACGCGGATACGCGTCGGGGCATCCTCCTCACCGACCTCGGAGAACAGGAAGAGCATGAGCAGCGCGCGGTCCTTCGACCACAGGTTCGTGTGCCACAGCGTGGCGCCCTCCGGCAGGTAGCTGCCCTCGATGTGCCAGCCCGCGTCGTCCGGCTCCTCCTCGTGCGGGAAGCGCAGCGGAAAGCTGCCGAGCGCGTACCGCGGTTGCCAGCGGTGCTCGCCGCACAGCAGGTCGAAGGCCTCGTGCAGCGCGGGGGAGTTGGCCGCGGCGGCGAACGGGCCCTGCGCCATGGCGGACACCCAGTGCACCGGGTCCTGCCAGGTGCCGGGATCGCCGGGGTCGTACCCGGTCTCCTTCCACAGCAGCCGCGCACATCCCTCGGCGACGCGCGGCGGAAAGGCACCCTCGATCTTCACGAACCCGTCCCGCAGGAAGCGTTCCACCGACTCGTCGTCCATGAGGTACATCGTGGGAGACGGCCGGGACCGGGCGCATCCCGTTTTTCCGGGACCGGGCGCATGCCGTTCACGGCGAGGCCGGAGCGGATGGTCCCCTCGCACTCCGTGCCGTTTCCGGAGGTGCGTTTGCCGGACCGGCAACAGAACTGGCCGTGCCCGGTGCGCGGGCCCAGTCTGGGAACCTCCGGACGAGAGGCTCACGACCATGGCACACCACCACCACGATCACGACGACCACACGGACATCGACTGGGCCGTGATGGCTCCCCTGCTCGAGGCGCAGGCCGAGTTGTTCACGCCGCTGTACGAGAGGGCCATGGCCTGGCTCGCGCAGGAGGTGCCGGGACCGGGCCTGATCGTCGACTCGGGCAGTGGGCCGGGTGTCGTCTCCTGTCTGTTCGCCGAGGCGTTTCCGAGCGCGCGGATCGTCGCGGTGGACGGCTCCGAGCCGCTGCTGGAGCGGGCGCGTGCCCGGGCGGAACGACTGGGACTCGCCGACCGTTTCGGCACGGTCGCGGGTGAACTCCCCGAAGTTCTGGACGACTTGCCCTATCCGGCCGACCTGTTGTGGGCGAGCAACAGTCTGCACCACCTCGGTGACCAGCGGGCCGCGCTGGCCGCGTTCGCCGCGCGGCTGGCGCCCGGCGGCACGCTCGCCCTGCTGGAGGGCGGGCTGCCGGCCCGGTTCCTGCCGCGGGACATCGGCATCGGTCGTCCGGGGTTGCAGGCGCGGATCGACGCGGTGGAGGCCGAGTGGTTCGCGCGGATGCGGGCCTCGCTGCCCGGCGCGGTCACCGAGACCGAGGACTGGCCGGCGCTGCTGTCCGCCGCGGGCCTGAAGCACACCGGTACCCGGAGCTTCCTGCTGGACCTGCCCGCACCGGTCTCCGACCGGGCACGGGCCTACGTCGTCGCATCCCTGAGCCGGCTCCGCGAGGCCCTGGAGGAGGACCTCGACCGTGAGGACCGTGCCGCGCTCGACCGGCTGCTCGACCCGCGGGACGAGGCGAGCGTGCACCACAGGAGTGATGTGTTCGTGCTGAAGGCGCACACGGTGTACACGGCCGTACGGACCTCCTGAGGCCGGTCGGTCCCCTGACTCGGAGAGCGCTCGATCCGGTGAACTCCCCCCGGCTTCACCGAGATACGGGGGCCATCACCCCGACGGCCCGGTGACGGTCGCGGGGCGCGCCGTCGGCCACGACGGGGTACGGGCCGTCACCGAGACCACCCTGAAGGAGTTCGGGCGGCTCGACACGGTGGTCGCCGGCGCAGGGTTCGCCCCCCACGACACGGCCGCCGAGGGCGATCCGGTCCGGTGGAGCGAGTCGGTGCCGACCGATGTGCTCGCTCCCGCGCCGCTCGTCAGGGCCTCGATCGACGCCCTGCAGGACCCGGGGCCGGGTCCTGCCGGTGGGCGGTCCCGTGGCCGTCCGTCCGATCGGGCAGCCCGACCGAGGGGCGCAGGCTGCCCGGTACCGCGGGACCGGGCAGCCGGGCCTCGTTTCAGTTGCTCTGGATGAACTGCTGGGCCAGCGATTGGCCGAGGGAGACGGCGGCGCTGTGACTCTCGATCGGCGACACCTGCGAGTTCTTGAACAGGATGTACGTCACGCCCGAGTCCGCACCGCCGGTCTCCGGGTCCGGGTCGATGCCGAGAGCGTTCGCGGTGGCGTACGAGGCCTCACCGATGATCTGCGTGGGGCCGGTGTCGCCGACGACCGCGTACTCGACCTTGTTGTTGTAGATGACGGCCACCACGCCGCCGCCCTTGATGCCGGCGCTGGAGTACTTCCAGATGCTGCTGGCGCTCGGCACGACGACGTACGGCAGCGAGTCGGCGCGCAGGGGCCTGCCGTCGGACTGGTGGAAGGCGGTGTCGTCCTGGAACCAGGGGTCGGTGTCGCCGTTGCAGTTGGCCGTGACCTGGCCGTCGCAGTCGATGTCCATGTCGGCCTTCCAGAACACCGCGCCGTTCTTGCCGCACACGGGGATGGTGGCCGAGGTCTCGTCGTCGGTCCTGTACTTGCCGTTCGATATCTGCGAACAGGACGTCACCTTGGCCAGCAGGGCGGACGCGCTGACGGTGCCCTCCTGAGGGGACTTGGGGGCGGCCGCTCCCGATGCGTTCGTGGGGAGCACCGCGGTGGCGAGAAGTGCGGCGCCGGAGGCCGCGGCGAGGGTCAGTGTTCGAGTGCGCACTGTGGGGGACCCTTCTGTTAGGAAACTTTCCTTACCGGGTGCCGTACAAGGTGGACCGACTTGCATGACCGCGTCAACCCCCTTGAGGCAAAGGGGATTTCGGCTTCGGCCGATCCGGCTCGGGAAGGGCCGGATCACGGCCGGCGCGCAGCCCGCTGACCATCGGTGTTCTGGGCTCCGCCTCGGCCGGGCCCATGGCGCAGGCCACCCGCGGGCCGGTCGGGACACCGTGGTGCCGGACCCCGTCGGGTTCGCGAACGGGTTCGCGGAGGCGTCAGCCCACGCCGAACGTGGCGGGGTCGGGGCCGAGGCGGCGGTCTTCGTTGAGCGCGCTGATCGCCGCCATGTCCTCGGTGTCCAGCGAGAAGTCGAAGACCTCGATGTTCTCCCTGATCCGGGCCGGCGTCACGGACTTCGGGATCACGACGTTGCCCAGCTGGATGTGCCAGCGCAGCACGATCTGGGCCGGGGTGCGGTTGTGCTTCTGGGCGATGGCGATGATCGCCGGGATCTCGAGGAGGCCTCTGCCCTGGCCGAGCGGGGACCACGCTTCCGTGGTGATGCCCTGCTGCGCGTGGTACTCGCGCGCCGCGTGCTGCTGCATGTGCGGATGCAGCTCGATCTGGTTGACCGCCGGGATGAGGGAGGTATGGGCGATCAGCGTGCGAAGGTGCTCCGGAAGGAAGTTGGACACACCGATCGCCTTGGCGCGGCCTTCGGCGTTGATCTTCTCCATGGCCTGGTACGTCTCGACGAATTTGCCCCGGGACGGCAACGGCCAGTGGATCAGATAGAGGTCCACGTACTCCAGGCCGAGCTTCTCCAGCGACACGTCGAGCGCGCGCAGCGCGGGGTCGTACCCGTGGTCGGCGTTCCAGAGCTTGGTGGTGACGAAGAGGTCCTTGCGCGGGATGCCGGAGGCGGCGACCGCCCTGCCGACGCCTTCCTCGTTACCGTAGATCGCCGCCGTGTCGATGCTGCGGTACCCGGCCTCCAGGGCGGTGGCGACGGCGCTCTGCGCCTCGTCGTCCGGCACCTGCCAGACGCCGAAGCCCAGCTGGGGCATCGCGACGCCGTTGTTCAGGATGATTGGAGGGACCTTGCTGCTCACGAGCTCTCGATCCTTCAGTCGTGGGGTGGTGCTCCCATGGTCGACGATCACGGCCCGACCTGCATTCCTGGCCGGGCGTGTCCTCGGGGAACATCGGTGACGGTCGCGGATTGGCCGGAAATGGCTCCGACTCCGCCGGTCCGGAGCATGAACCGGGCCTGCCGTCCCGCGCCCCTGTACCGCGAGACCGAACGTGTTGATGAACCCGGTGCGCGCACGTGAACACGACCGCCTGTCCGGGTCGTTCCCCCGGCCCGTTCACCCCGCCACGGAAAGCAGGTATGCACCCTGACCGAGGCTCCGGTCCGCGACGACCGCGAGCGGCCCTCCGGGAGCCGCCGGGTCCACCGGACGGATTCGTGCGGTCGCCGAAGAGCCGATGTGATGCCCGGTGAGCTGTACCGCCGGCCCGCCCCTGCCGGGCGCGCGCGGGGCCGTTCAGGCGCCGAGTGCGGACCGGCGGCGACGGTGGCGCCTCGGACGCCTCCGGCGAGACCTTCGGTACGGCGACGGACGCTCGTGTGAGCTGTGTCGGGCCCGGGCCCGGTGGAGCGCGCGTCCGCCGTGTTCGAGTGCGCGTCTCGATGTGACGCCGGGTGCGTTGCACCGCCGGCGCGCCCGGCCGCGGCCGGGCGCACCGGTCAATCGAGTGCCCCGTCCGGAGCGGCAGCGTCACCTCGGACGGTCCCGGGAGACTTCGGTACGGCAAATCGGCAACCGGCGGTAGGCACCGGCGACCGGCTCAGGCCCGGTAGAGCGCCTCCACCTCGTTCGAGTACGCGGTCTCGATCGCCTTGCGCTTGAGCTTCAGCGACGGCGTGAGCAGTCCGTGCTCCTCGGTGAACTGGTGCGCGAGGATGCGGAACGTGCGGATCGATTCCGCCTGCGAGACCAGGGTGTTCGCCGCCACCACCGCGCGTCGCACCTCGGTCTCCAGATCCGGATCGCGAACCAGTTCGGCCGGGGGCATGTTCGGCTTGCCGCGCATCTGCAGCCAGTGCTCCACGGCCTCCGAGTCGAGGGTGACGAGGGCTGCGACGTAGGGCCGGTCGTTGCCGACGACGATGC
This sequence comes from Streptomyces sp. HUAS TT11, assembly GCF_051553595.1. Lineage (NCBI taxonomy): Bacteria > Bacillati > Actinomycetota > Actinomycetes > Kitasatosporales > Streptomycetaceae > Streptomyces > Streptomyces sp. HUAS TT11. The sequence continues at coordinate 2,131,267 of NZ_CP196184.1, read as the reverse complement.
ACTGCGCGACCAGCGGATGGTCGCGTACACGCTCCTCGAGCACCCCGGGCGAGACGCTCTTGCCGCCGGAGGTCACGAGGATCTCCTTCTTGCGCCCCGTGATGGTGAGGAAGCCGTCCTCGTCGAGGGAGCCGAGGTCGCCCGTGGCGAGCCAGCCGTCGTGCAGGGACTCGTCGGTGGCCTTGGGGTTGTTGAGGTAGCCCTGGAAGACATGGTCGCCGTGCAGCCAGACCTCGCCGTCGTCCGCGATGTGCACGGTCGTACCCGGGATGGCCTGGCCCACCGTGCCGTACCGGGTGCGCTCGGGCGGGTTCGCGGTCGCCGCCGCGGTCGACTCCGTCAGCCCGTACCCCTCGTATATGTGCACACCGGCGCCGGCGAAGAACAGCCCGAGTCTGCGGTCCATGCCCGAGCCGCCCGACATCGCGTGCCGCACCCGGCCGCCCATCGCCGCGCGGATCTTGGCGTAGACGACCTTGTCGAAGAAGCCGTGCTGCATCCGCAGGCTCGCCGACGGGCCGGGGCCGGTGCCCCACGCCTTCGACTCCATGGCGTCCGCGTACTTGACGGCGACCTCGACCGCCTTCTCGAAGGGGCCGGAGCGGCCCTCCTTCTCGGCCTTGCGGCGGGCCGCGTTGAAGACCTTCTCGAAGATGTAGGGCACGGCCAGGAAGAACGTGGGCTTGAACGCGGCCAGGTCGGGCAGCAGCGCGGCCGCGTTCAGCTGGGGCTGGTGGCCGATCTTGACCCGGCCGCGGATGCACGCGACCTCGACCATCCGCCCGAAGACGTGTGCCAGTGGCAGGAACAGCAGGGTGGAAGCCTCGTCGCCCCTCTTGGAGTGGAAGACCGGCTCCCAGCGTTCGATGACCGTGTCGCCCTCGAACATGAAGTTGCCGTGCGAGATGACACAGCCCTTGGGGCGGCCGGTGGTTCCGGAGGTGTAGATGACCGTCGCCGTCGAGTCGGGGGTGACCGCCTGCCGGTGCCGGTGCACCACCTCGTCCTCGATGTGCGCCCCCGCGTCGTACAGCTCCTGCACCGCACCCACGTCGAGCTGCCACAGCCGGTGCAGCTGGGGCAGCCGGTCGATGACCGTGGCGATCGTCATCGCGTGGTCCTCGTGCTCCACCATGGCGGCCGACACCTGAGCGTCGTGCAGCATCCAGAAGACCTGCTCGGCCGACGAGGTGGGGTAGATGGGCACCACCTGGGCGCCGATCGTCCAGAGGGCGAAGTCGAAGAGCGTCCACTCGTAGCGCGTACGGCACATGATGGCGACGCGGTCGCCGAACCGGACGCCCTGGGCCAGCAGGCCCTTGGCGAGCGCGAGGACCTCGTCGCGGAACTCCGCGGCGGTCACATCACGCCACCGGTCTGCCTCGTCCTTGCGGCCGAGGGCGACACGGAGCGGATCTTCCTGGGCATACTCGAAGATGACATCGGCCAGACCGCCCACCGGCGGCGCCGATGCCAACGGAGGGTTGGTGAACTCGCGCAATCCCACTCCTTGTGGCGCTCCGCACAGCGCCGTGAAAGCTACCCCAACGCACGGCCGGGCGGGAGGGGGGTGCTTTCCGGGGCAATGGCCGCAAACGCACAGGTCAGTCAAGGAAAATGACCGCACATGGGGTGGCGTCGGGCGGATTTCCCTACGGCTCCGTAGGTTCCTGACCCTTAATCTCCACGGAATCTGTGCGACGCATTTACCGCTCCCCGCACCCTACTCGCGAGTATCACCGGGCGGTGGCCGGTTCTCGAGACCACCGCCCGCACCGTTCAGCTCCGCGTCGCCGTCACCTCCAGTACCTCGGGCGCCGGTTGCACGGCCGCGGACCGCGGCTGCCGCACCAGGATCAGCACCAGAGCACCCGCCACGATCCCCGTCAGACCCGCCACCACCAGAGCCGCGTTGAGCCCCGAGGCGAACACCGAGCGCAGCGTGTGCTCGGAGAACACACCGCGCAGGGCCGTGGCCCCGCCGCCCGCCAGGGCGTGCGCCGAGTCGTGCGACACGGTGGTCTGCATGTGGGACGTCAGTACGGTGCCGAAGGCGGCGACGCCGAGGGCATACCCCAACTGACGGAACGTATTCACCGCTCCGCCCGCCATGCCCGCGCGCTCCGGTGGCACGGAGGCGAGCGCGGCTCCGGCCACGGTGGGCGACACGAGGCCGGTGCCGACGCCCACCAGGACGAGCCCGGGCACCAGCGTGGTCCAGTTGCTGCCGGCGTCCAGTACGGCCTGGCAGAGGGTGCCCGCACCGATCAGGAGGATGCCGCCGCCGATGGTCAGCCGGGCCGGCACCCCGTGCAGCAGCCTGCCGACCAGGATGGCGACCGTCATGGACGCGAACGTCAGCGGCAGCAGCGTCATCCCCCCGTGCACCGGACTCATGCCGAGCAGCGTCTGCGTCCAGATCGAGAAGTACGGAGTCATCCCGAACGCCACGCCGCTGAAGGCCAGCGCACCCGTCATCACCCCCACGAACGCCGGCTTGCGCAGCAGCGACAGATCGAGCAGGGGATGGGCCACCCGGCACTCCACCATCACGAACAGCGCCAGGGACAGTGTCGCGAGCGCGAACGAGCCGAGCGTCGTGGCGGAGGACCAGCCGTCCACGCCCGCGCGCACCACGCCGTAGGTGGTGCAGCCCGCGAACCCCGCGAAGGCGAGCGTGCCCGCCCAGTCGATCCGCATGCCGCTCGGGCCCCGCGACTCCGGAACCGCCCGCAGCATGAGCGCCACCGCGGCCACGCTGACCGGCAGGTTCACGAAGAAGATCCACCGCCATCCGGGCCCCTCGGTGAGCGCGCCGCCGAGCACCGGTCCCACCGCCGCGGCCGAGCCGCTGACGGCGCCCCAGATGCCGAGCGCGGCCGACCGCTGCCGTCCCCGGTACACCGAACCGAGCAGCGGAAGAGTTGTCGCGTACATCGCTGCCCCGCCCACCCCCTGCAGCGCCCGGGCCGCCACCAGCGTGCCCGGCCCGGAGGCGAGTGCGCACATCAGCGATGCCGTGGCGAACAACGCCACACCCGCGATGTGCACCCTGCGCCGTCCGAGGATGTCGGCCGCGGCCCCGATCCCGAGCAGCAGTGCCGCCAGTGCGAGTGCGTACCCGTCGACGACCCATTGCAGATCGCTCAGGGAGGCGTGCAACGACCGCGCCATGTCCGGCAGTGCGACGACCACGATCGTCGCGTCCAACAGCAACATGAATGTGCTCAGGCACACCGCCGTGAGCGGCCCCGATGTGCGCATGTCTCAACTCCCTCTGCGATGGATGCGTGTGACTCCCTACGATGAGCGGCAAGCGGCCGATCGCAGCGCAAGGCAACGCTGGGCGTCGGAATTCGACGAAGGAAGGTTCGATGGAGAGGGAATCCCCCACCCTCGACAAGCTCGACCTGCAACTGCTGTCGGCGCTGGAGATCGACGGACGGGCCTCGTTCAGCCGGATCGCGGCGGTGCTCGACGTCTCCGACCAGACCGTGGCACGCCGGTATCGCCGACTGTGCGCCGAGGGAGGGCTTCGCGTCGTCGCGCTGCGGGACGCCCACCGCCTCGGTCAGGACCAGTGGATGCTGCGTGTGCGCTGCGCCCCGGACACCGCGCTGACCATCGCGGACGCCCTCGCCAAACGCCCCGACACCTACTGGATCGGGCTCGCCTCGGGCGGTACGGAGGTCCTGTGCCTGACCCGGCCGCGTACCCGTGGTGACCACGACGATCTGCTGCTCGCCAAGCTGCCGCGCACCCCGAGTGTGGTGGAGATCCGCGCCCATCAGCTGCTCCACCGGTACTACGGCGGGGTGAACGGCTGGATCCGCAAGTTCGGCGTGCTCACGGACGATCAGATCGCCGCTCTCCGGCCCGGTCCGCCCCCGGGACCGGGCCCGGTCTGCATCGAACCGGAGGACGAACCCCTGCTGGCCGTGCTCGAGCGGGACGGGCGCGCCACCCACCCCGAACTCCAGCGCGCCACCGGCCGCTCCGAGTCCGTGGTCAAACGCCGGCTGAACGCGCTCCTCGCCTCCGGTGCGGTGTACATCGACACGGAGTACAACGCGGACCTGTTCGGCCACTCCGTCGCCGCCGTCCTCTGGATCACCGCCGCTCCCGCCGCGCTGCACTCCGTCGGCGAGGCCCTCGCCACGCACCCCGAGATCGCCCATGCCTCCGCCACGGCCGGACCGTCGAACATCGTCGCGACGGCGGTGGTCAGGAGCACCCAGGAGCTGTACGCCTATCTGAGCGGGCCCCTCGGCCGGCTCGAGGGCGTCCAGCACGTGGAGACGACGCCCTTCCTGCGCCGGGTCAAACAGCTCACCTACCAGCGTCCGCCGCGTTGACCGGTGGCCGTCCGGCCCCGCGGGCAACCGCCCTGCGTGCGGGTCGGCGGCGGCCGGTGCCCTCCCTCACAGGCTCAGCAGCGCCCGAACGAACGGCAGCAGTTCCGTCGCGTCCGCCGCCGCCAGTTCCTCGAACGCCCCGGCGCCACGACCCATGATCACCCCGATGAACGCGGCCGCCGCCACCTCGGCACGCAACCGCGGCCGGTCCAGACCCCGCGCCGTGAAGTGTTCCTGCAAAGGGGCGATCATCCTGGCCTCCAGCGCTTCGTGCGCGGCCTTCTGCACGGCCGGATCCCGGGTCGGCTGGACGGCGACCTGGAACACGGGGCCCGGACCGAGCCGCCCGACTCGTTCGAACAGGTCGAGCACCCGCTCGGGATCGGCCAGGGACGGCAGCGTGCCGTCGCCGTCCTCGGCGCGCAGGACGGCAATGAAGAGCTGGGCCTTGCTCCCGAAGTACCGGGCGATCAACGCCTGGTCCACTCCGGCGCGTTCGCCGATGTCCCGCACCGTGGTGCGTTCGAATCCGCGCTCCGCCAGCAACTCGCGCGCGGCCTGAAGCAGCCGCTCCTTGCTGCGTGCGGAGTCCCTGCGGTGTGCGGGCTTTCCGGTGGTCATCGAAGGAACGGTCCCTCCTCGTGCGGTCCCCGCCCGCGACTCTGCCATGACGGGCCGGTCGGTGGCGCGGGGGAGTGAGTCGCGTCACGCCGGCACACGCGGCTACGAGGTGAGGTAGTAGAAGGTGGCGCTCCCCTTTCCTCAGCGTCCACCCGGCGGAACGGTCGAAGCGCGGCCGTCGCCGTCTCGCCACCTACTAACCGGCCTCGTATGTATGGGGGATCGGTGGGGCGGCGGGATTCTCTACATTGCTATGTCAGCAAGTGCTGACTTGGCGACCCATCAGGAGATGTGCCCGTGCATCAAGAGGGATTCACGTCCGCGACGACGGGCCCCGATGTCGTCCCGCCTTCCTGGGCGTCCACGGATCCGGACCAGCGCGGAGCCCGGCCGCGGCATCGAGCGCATCCGCAGTCCGACGCGGCGCCCGTGCCGCGCGGTCTCACCGGCACCAAGGCGGTGCTGATGCCGGTCGTCACCGTGCTGACCATCGGCCTGGTGTTCGTTTCGGTCTTTCTCGCCGCCTTCCACACCCCCAGGGCCCATCGCCTGCCGATCGCGGTCGCCGCCTCGGACCGGGCGGCGGCACTCTTCGACGTGAAGCTGCAGCGAATGGCGCCCGACGCCTTCCAGATCGAGCGCTATCAGGACGCGGACACCGCCAGGTCGGCGGTGGAGCACCGCCGTGTGTACGCGGCCTACGTGGACACCACCGGCTCCCCGCGCCTGCTCTACGCGGGTGCCAACGGCCTCGCGGTCACGGCGATGGTCACCCCGCTCGGCCGCGACGCCCAGGGGGGCACCGGCACGATCCAGGTGCGGGACATCCTTCCGCTCTCGAAGGGGGACAGCCGCGGCCTGTCCGTCTTCTACGCCTCCTTCGGGCTCGTCCTCGCCGGATTCCTGTTCGGCCAGATGACGTACCAACTCGCGCCGAGGCTGTCGTTCAGGCAACGCGTGGTCAGCCTCGGGATCTTCGCGGTGGTGGGAGGCCTCGCCACGACGCTCATCGCGGGGACGATCTTCGATGCGATTCCGGGCTCCTTCCTCTCCCTCGTGGGGGTCGTCACACTCGTGGCGGGAGCGGTGGCGGCCGGAACGGTCCTGCTCATCCGCGTCTTCGGCCCCGTCGGTGTCCCGCTGGGCTCGATCTTCATGCTGGTGATGGGCAATGCCACGAGTGGTGGGGTCCTGCCGCCGTCCTTCCTGCCGGGCTGGCTCCAGCCGCTGGCCTCGGTGATGCCCGCGGGCGTCGGAGTGCGGGCCATCAACGGGCTTGCGTACTTCCACGACGACGGTGTCGGCAGCGCGGTGGTCATCCTGTCCTGCTGGGTCGTGCTGTGCGTCGGAGCCGTCTTCGGACTCGACCGGATCGCCGCCTCGCCGGGCATCGTGCATGTCGCGCACCGCGGGAAGCCGCCGGCGCACGCCTGATCCCCCCGGCGCGGACCGCGCTCAGTGTGCGTCGGGCTCCTCGTAGGGGATGCGGCGCAGGTGCAGGATCTCGCCCAGCGTGCCCCATTCGTCGCCGCCGAGCTTGGTCAGCGGCTGCAGCGACCGGCTGTCGGGGCGGCCGTCGACGAGGCAGCCCTCGTCGGCGGCGGCTTGGATCACACGTCCGAAGACCAACGTGGAGTTGCCCATGCGCAGAGTGGTGTGCGACCGGCATTCCAGGACCACGGGCGAGGCGGCGACCCTCGGTGGACGCACACGCCGGCTGTCCTCGCGCGCGACGCCGGCGGTCTCGAACTCGCTGACCGTGCGGGGCTGGTCGACGGCGGTGTCGTTGATCATCGCCATCAGCGGGGCGGGGGAGAAGTTGACGACGAACTCACCGGTGTCCTCGACATTGCGCAGGGAGTCCTTGCGGCCGATCGAGGTGAACTGCACGATCGGCGGATCGGTGCTGGCGATGCTGAAGAAGGAGTGCGGGGCGAGGTTCTCGGTGCCTCCGTCCGCGGTGACCGTGGACACCCAGGCGATCGGCCGGGGCACGACGACCGAGGTCAGGAACCTGTAGAAGGAGCTGGAGCTCATCTCCTCGGGGTCGAACTCGACGCGCATGGCGACCAGTATGGATCCGGACACGTTCCGTGACGGTCAAGACGCGGCCCGCGGGGTGCGCGGCTGTGTGACGGCCTTGGTCCGTGCCGGTCCTCTTCAGCGCCGATGGAGCCGGTCCCCGGCCGCCAGGATCGCCCCCGCCAGAGCCTGGGCGGCGGTGCGGGCCGGGCCCTGGCGGGGGCCGTGCGCCAGGACGAAGTCGATCTCGCCGAGCTCCGGCAGTCCGGCGCGCTCGGGGACGCGCACGAGGCCGGGCGGCACCAGTCCCCGGGAGTGCGCCATCACGCCGAGGCCGGCGCGGGCCGCCGCGATCAGACCGTTGAGGCTGCCGCTGGTGCACGCGATGCGCCAGGCCCGGCCCTGATTCTCGAGGGCCTCCAGGGCGCGGGCGCGGGTGATGCCGGGCGGTGGATAGACGATCAGCGGAACCGGCCGGTCGGGGTCCAGGCGCAGACGCTCCGCGCCGATCCACACCAGCCTGTCGTGCCAGACCAGTTCGCCGCGCCGGTCCTCGGGTCGCCGCTTGGCGAGCACCAGATCGAGACGGCCCGCCGCGAGGCGCTCGTGCAGTGTGCCGGACAGCTCGACCGTCAGTTCGAGGTCGACCTCGGGATGGTCGTGCCGGAAGGCCTCCAGGATCTCCGGCAGCCGGGTCAGCACGAAGTCCTCCGACGCGCCGAACCGCAACCGGCCGCGCAGCCGGGTCCCGGTGAAGAACGCCGTCGCCTGCTCGTGGACCTCCAGGATCCGCCGTGCGAAACCGAGCATCGCCTCGCCGTCCTCCGTCAGTTCCACGGAGTGCGTGTCCCGGGAGAACAATTGCCGTCCGGCTGTGTCCTCCAGCCGTCGTACGTGCTGGCTGACCGTCGACTGGCGCAGCCCGAGCCGCCGCGCGGCCTGGGTGAAGCTCAGTGTCTGGGCCACCGCCAGAAACGTGCGCAGCTGGGAAGGGTCGTACATCTCCCCACGTTATCGCGGAACGCAATAACAGTCAGAACGGTATACCGGATTCCCGATCGGCTGCCGGAAGAGGACGATGGGGAGGGCACGACCGTGTTCGGCACGGAACGCACAGCGAAGCAATGGAGCACAGTGAAACGCCTGCAGTGGCCGTCGTGGATGCCCGTCGATCCGTTCATCGTCCTGCTGCTGGGGACGGTGGGGCTGGCGGCTCTCTTCCCGGCCCGGGACACGGCCGCCGATGTGGCGTCCGGCGCCTCCACGGCCGCGATCGCCCTGCTCTTCTTCCTGTACGGCGCCCGGCTCTCCACCCGTGAGGCGATCGCGGGGTTCAAGCACTGGCGACTGCACGTCACCGTGCTTGCCAGTACGTTCGTGGTGTTCCCGCTGCTCGGCCTGGCGGCGCGTGGTCTGGTGCCCGTGCTGCTGACCCACAGCCTCTTCACCGGCCTGCTCTTCCTCACCCTCGTCCCGTCCACCATCCAGTCCTCGATCGCCTTCACCTCGATCGCGCGCGGAAACGTGCCCGCCGCGATCTGCGCGGGCTCCTTCTCCTCGCTCGCCGGTATCGTGATCACCCCGCTGCTCGCCGCCGCGCTGCTCGGCGGCAGCGGTGGTGGTTTCTCGGCGGACTCCCTGATCAAGATCGTCCTGCAACTGCTGGTGCCCTTCGCCGCCGGGCAGGTGCTGCGGCCGTGGATCGGCGGGTTCATCACCCGGCACAAGAAGGTGCTCGGGCTCGTCGACCGCGGCTCGATCCTGCTGGTCGTCTACACCGCCTTCAGCGAGGGCATGGTCCAGGGAATCTGGCACCAGGTGAGCCCGCTCAGGCTGGGCGGACTTCTCGTCGTCGAGGCGGCGCTGCTCGGCGTGATGCTGCTCCTGACCTGGTACGGCGGCAGGGCACTCGGCTTCGCCCGGGAGGACCGGATCGCGATCCAGTTCGCCGGGTCCAAGAAGTCCCTGGCCTCCGGGCTGCCGATGGCCAGCGTCCTCTTCGGCGCCCACGCCTCACTGGCCGTCCTCCCGCTGATGCTCTTCCACCAGATGCAGCTCATGGTGTGCGCGGTGATCGCCAAGCGCCGCTCCCGCGACCCCCGGAACGCACCGGTCGGCGTCGCGCCGCCCACGGCGTCACGCACGGCCGTCGGTACGGGGGCGCGCTCTCGCTGAGGTCCCCCGATGCCGGGGCCCGGCCGGGTACGCCCGCGAGTTGTGGGCGTACTCCGCGCCCCGGGGGGCGGTGGACCGCAGCCTCGGGGGCGTGCCGTGGTCCTGTGGGGACCGCACGGGTTGGTGTCGCGCGGGTACGGAGGGCGGGTTTTCGCCGAGGTCCGCCGGTGCCGACGCGCCCGTTGCGCCTGGCCGGTACGCCTTCCGCCTGGCATCGGTCGCCCGCCGCAGCCCCCGGCGTGTCGTGTTTCGGCGGCGAGCGTACGGGTCGGTGTCGCGCGTCGTGGTCGGTGTGGGTGGGCGTTTCCGGTGAGGTTCGTCCGGTTGAGGCGTGCGTAGTACCCGGTGGGCAGGCCTTCTGTCCGGATCCTCGCCCTCGGGGTGAGATGCCGCCGCGGCCCTTCGGTGTGTTGTGTTCCGGTGGCGAGCGTATGGGTCGGTGTCGCGCGTCGTGGTCGGTGTGGGTGGGCGTTTCCGGTGAGGTTCGTCCGGTCGAGGCGTGCGTAGTACCCGGCGGGCAGGCCTCCCGTCCGGCACCTCGCCTCGGGGTGAGATGCCGCCGCGGCCCTTCGGTGTGTTGTGTTCCGGTGGCGAGCGTATGGGTCGGTGTCGCGCGTCGTGGTCGGTGTGGGTGGGCGTTTCCGGTGAGGTTCGTCCGGTTGAGGCGTGCGTAGTACCCGGTGGGCAGGCCTCCCGTCCGGCACCTCGCCCCGGGGCGAGATGCCGCCGCAGCCCCCGGGCGTGTCGTGTTTCGGCGGCGAGCGTACGGGTGTCGCGCACTGTGGTCGGTGTGGGCGGGCGTTTCCGGTGAGGTTCGTCCGGTCGAGGCGTGCGTAGTACCCGGCGGGCAGGCCTTCTGTCCGGCACCTGGCCCCGGGGCATGCCGTGGAGCGGAGCCGGCTGAGGATGCCTGCGGTCAGAGTGCCCCCGCCGTGCGTCGGTCCGTACGTGCCGCGGACGCGCCGACCACGGCCCTGTCGCCCGCCCGCGGGCAGCTTCACCCGGAGGGAGCCGTCGTCGGTGCGCCCGGCGGCGTCGGCGTTCCGAGCCGATCCGGCGTCGAGGGTGGCGCCGGGCGTCCACTTCCGAACCGTGCGAGCCGCGCGCGCCGCCCCTCGCCGGGAACGTGGCCCGCCTTCCCCGGCGGAGCCGTTCGGCGCGTCGTCGATCACTGAACGCGACCGGTTCACGGATATGTTGATCGGGATTTCCGGTACGGACGGCTGACGGGGGATAACGTTCCGTCATGAACGCACCCCTCGCGCTCGACCCAGCGCGCACCGCCCTCGTGCTCGTCGACCTGATGGAGCGCATCGTCGCCCTGCCGCTGGAGCCCCGCAAGGGCACGGAAGTCCTCGCCACGGCGGAGGAACTGGCCGGCGTGTTCCGGTCTGCGGGCGCTCCCGTCGTCCTCATTCGTGTCGAGCGTTCCGGCGTGGCCGAACAGCCGCCCGGCAGCGGCCTGGTGCCCGGCCTGCTCCGGGACGGCGACCTGGAGGTCGTGAAGCGGACGATCGGCGGCTTCCAGGGCACCGGCCTGGACGAGCGCCTGCGGGAGCGCGGCATCCGCACCCTGGTCTTCGGCGGCATCGCCACCAACCTGGGCGTGGAGTCCACCGCCCGCGCGGCGGCCGACCTCGGCTACGAACTCGTCTTCGTCGAGGACGCCATGACGGCGTTCACCGCCGCCGAGCACGAGGCGTCGGTCAGGTTCGACTTCCCGCGGCTGGGGTCGGTCGCGACCGCTTCCCACGTGCGCGTGGCCACCGCCTGACCCTCAGACCAGTACCCCGCCGCCGTCCACGACCACCACCGACCCGCTGCTGTAGCCGCCGCGCATCAGGTAGAGGTACGCCTCGGCGATGTCGGCGGGCTCGCCCACCCGCCCGACGGGCAGCGAACCGGCGGAGGACTCGTACAGCCCCTCCCGGTCCTCCTCCGGCAGATCGCGCCACAGATCCGTGCGCACCACGCCGGGGGAGACCACGTTGACGCGGAGGGGGGCGAGTTCCAGGGCCAGCGCCCGGGTCAGCGACTCCATCGCCCCGCACAGGCTCGCCGCCACGGTCGTGCCGGGCATCGGCCGGCGACCCGCCGTCCCGGTGGTGAGCACCACGGAACCGCCCTTGCGCAGGAAGGGGGCGCCCTGTTTGACGGCCGTGAAGGCACCCCACAGCCGGGTGTCCAGGAAGCGCCGGGCCCGGTCCAGGTCCGACTCCAGAAAGCTCTCCATCAGCAGTGACTCACCGGCCGTGTAGACCAGGTGGTCGAAGGCGCCGACCCGTTGGAAGAAGACGCCCACCGCAGCCTCGTCCGTCGCGTCGAGCACATGGCCCTGGGCGCCCTGCGGCAGCCGCTCCAGCGCCGCGTCCACGCTCTGCTGCCGGCGCGAGGCGACCACGATCTCCGCGCCCTCCCGCCCGGCGGCCTCCGCGACGGCGAGACCGATGCCCGACGTACCGCCGATCACGACGATCCGCTGTCCTTGCAGGCTCATGTCGATGTCCTTTCCCTGCTCGACCCCACGTTTGTCCGACGCCATCCAGCCTGGGGCCCCGGCCGTTCCGCCGTCCAAGACCTCTTTTCGCGGTGGCGATACCCTGAAGGCATCGCCACCGGCACGACGGAAGGGGCGGCCATGGATCTGGACCTGCGGAAGGTCCGCTACTTCACGGCGGTCGCGGAACAGCTGCACTTCGGGCGTGCCGCCGAGTCCCTGCACATCGCGCAGCCGGTGCTGAGCCGTCAGATCCGGGCGCTGGAGAAGGACTTGGACGTCCGTCTCTTCGAACGGGACAGCCACGGCGTGAGGTTGACGGCGGCCGGACGGCAACTCCTCGACGACGCCCGGCAGCTGCTGGCCAACGCGGCCGCGACCCGGCGCCGCGTGCTCGGCGCCGCACACGGGTCGCGCCGCCTCGTCGTCGGTTTCCGGGCGGGTGTGGTCGTCACCGGCGCCCTGCGCGCCTTCGGGGCGGTCCATCCGGACGTCGAGGTCAAGGCACGCCGCGTCGAATGGGACGACCAGGAACAGTCGATCCTGGACGGAACCGTGGACCTCGCCTATGTCCGGAGGCCGATCCGCGAGCAGGGCCTGACGCTCGTCGCGCTGTTCGGTGAGGCGCGCGTGGCGATGCTGCCCACCGACCACAGGCTCGCCGGCAAACAGGAGCTCGCCCTCGCCGACCTGGAGGGCGAGCCGTGGCTGCGCTACTCCGATCCCCGGCCGGGCGATCTGCCGATCCGCACCGTCGAGGAGAAATTCGAGAGTGTGGCGGCGGGCGCGGGCATCACCCTCGTGCCCGAGTCGGTGGCCGAGCAGTACTCCCGCCCGGACATCGCCTACGTACCCGTCCGGGACGCGGAGCCCGACCAGGTGTTCCTCGCCTGGGAGGCGGGCCGCCGCTCACCCCTGATCGCCGACTTCGCCCGGATCGCTCAGGAACGCCGCTGAGCCGGAAGCACGGGGTCAGCCCCGTGCGGCCGCGGTCTGCAGCGCGATGCGGTCCTCGCCCGCGTACACGTTCATGGAACTGCCCCGCAGGAAGCCGACCAGGGTCAGACCGGTCTCGGCGGCCAGGTCCACGGCCAGCGACGACGGGGCCGAGACCGCGGCCAGCACCGGGATGCCCGCCATCACGGCCTTCTGGGCCAGCTCGAAGGAGGCCCGGCCCGAGACCAGCAGCACGGCCCGCGAGAGGGGCAGGTCGCCGTTCTGCACGGCGCGGCCCACCAGTTTGTCGACCGCGTTGTGCCGGCCCACGTCCTCACGGACGTCGAGCAGTTCGCCGTCCTCGGTGAACAGGGCCGCGGCGTGCAGGCCCCCGGTCCGGTCGAAGACCCGCTGGGCCGCCCTGAGCCGGTCGGGGAGGCTCGCGAGCAGCGCGGGGTCCAGCCGGACCGGGGGAGTGTCGGTGATGGGCCAGCGCGCCGTCGTCCGCACCGCGTCCAGGCTCGCCTTGCCGCACAGGCCGCAGGACGAGGTGGTGTAGACGTTGCGCTCCAGGGTGATGTCGGGGATCACCACGCCGGGCGCGGTCCGCACGTCCACCACGTTGTAGGTGTTGGAGCCGTCGACCGTGGCCCCCGCGCAGTACACGATGTTCTGCAGATCGCTGCGTTCGGCCAGCACACCCTCGCTGACCAGGAATCCCGCGGCCAGTGCGAAGTCGTCGCCGGGGGTGCGCATGGTGATCGCGAGGGGTTTGCCGTTGAGCCTGATCTCGAGTGGTTCCTCGGCGACGAGCGTGTCGGGCCGGGCCGAGACCGCGCCGTCCCGGATGCGGATCACCTTGCGTCGTTCCGTGACTCGTCCCATGTCCTGATCAGCCCCGGTTCTGTACGTGCTGGCGGCCGAAACGGCCCTTGATGCCGAGGTCGCCTTCGGTCACCGGGTGGTCGTGCCCTGAGGTGACCTCGACGCTCTCATTGTCCTGTACCCGCGTGGCGCGGCGGCAGCCCGCCCCGCGGATGGTCGTACACCGTGATGGCACCCGTTCGCACCGGGCCGTCCCGGGACCGCGCACCGAACCGCGCCCGCCGGACGAGGCCGGCGGGGCCCGGGACATGGCGCGGACCGGTGCGGGGGCCCGGGCCGGGCCCCCGCACCGCGTCGTCTCACGCGGCGCTCCTGAGCGCGAGCAGGTCGGAGATGGCGTGGACGGTGCGCAGGGTCGGCACCTCGACCTTGGTGATCTCCGCCAGTTCGACGACGGCCGCCAGCAGGACGTCGAGTTCGAGCGGTTTGCCGCGCTCCAGGTCCTGCAGGGTGGAGGTGCGGTGGTCACCGACGCGCTCCGCGCCCGCGAGCCGCCGCTCGATGGAGACGCCGACGGTGCATCCGAGGGCCTCGGCGACCGCGAGCGTCTCCTCCATCATGGTCTCGATGACCTTGCGGGTGCCGCCGTGCAGGCACATCTGCCGCATGGTCGCACGGGCCAGCGCGCTGATGGGGTTGAAGGAGATGTTGCCCAGCAGCTTGAGCCAGATGTCGTTGCGCAGATCCGGCTCGACGGGGCACTTGAGCCCGCCCGACTGCATGGCCTCGCTGAGTGCCTGACAGCGGTCCGACACGCTGCGGTCGGGTTCCCCGATGGAGAACCGGGTTCCTTCGAGGTGGCGGACGACTCCCGGGGCCTCCAGTTCGGTGGCCGCGTAGACGACGCATCCGATAGCCCGTTCGGGCGCGAGCACCGCACTGACCGCGCCGCCGGGGTCCACACTCTCGATGCGATGGCCCTCGTAGGGGCCGCCGTGCCGGTGGAAGTACCACCAGGGGACGCCGTTCTGGGCGGCCACGACCGCCGTGGTGTCGTGCAGGAGCGGCTCGATCAGCGGCCCGCACGCCGCGTACGAGTTGGCCTTCAGACCCAGGAACACATAGTCGACGGGGCCGACCTCGGCCGGGTCGTCGGTGGCGTGGGCGTGCGCGGTGAAGTCGCCACGTGGGCTGATCACCCGCACTCCGTCCCGCCTCATGGCCGCCAGATTCGGTCCACGGGCGATGAGATGCACATCGGCGCCCGCACGGTGGAGCGCGGCACCGACATAGGCGCCGATGGCTCCGGCGCCGAGGACTGCGACTTTCACAGGAACACTCCGTTCGGTCGAGGGAGTACCGCGGAGGTGACGCGACGTGTCGAATCATGTCGACGAAATATTGTCTACAGTATGGAGATGGGGCGCGGCAAGGGTGCGCGCAGCGTCCGAGGCGTACTCGGACGACCGTTCGGCGCAGCCTGGATACCGCTCACCGCATACGGTCGACGAGACCGTTTTCAACAACCCGCGGGGTTCGTACCGTCCGGGATCATGAGTCCTCCTGTTGCTCCCCCGGGATGGAGCCGTTGGCTGGTTCCGCCCGCCGCTCTCTCGGTCCACCTCTCCATCGGACAGGCCTACGCCTGGAGCGTGTTCAAGCCGTCGCTGGAGTCCGCACTCGACCTCAGCGGCACCCAGAGTGCGCTGCCGTTCCAGCTGGCCATCGTGATGCTCGGTCTCTCGGCCGCGTTCGGCGGCACGCTCGTGGAGCGCAACGGACCGCGCTGGGCCATGACCGTCGCCCTGATCTGCTTCTCCTCCGGTTTCCTGATCGCGGCACTGGGTGCGCAGACCGAGCAGTACTGGCTGATCGTCCTCGGCTACGGCTTCGTCGGCGGTATCGGCCTCGGCATCGGCTACATCTCCCCCGTCTCCACGCTCATCAAGTGGTTCCCGGACCGCCCCGGCATGGCCACCGGCATCGCCATCATGGGGTTCGGCGGCGGCGCGCTGATCGCCTCGCCGTGGTCGGCGCAGATGCTGGAGTCCTTCGGCTCCGACCACTCGGGCATCGCGCTCGCCTTCCTCGTGCACGGACTGGCCTACGCCGTCTTCATGGCGCTGGGTGTCCTGCTGGTGCGGGTGCCGCGCACCGAGAAGCCCGTGGAGGACGGGCCGAGCGCCTTCGAGGGGGTCCAGGTCTCGGCGGCGAGTGCCGTGCGCACCCCGCAGTTCTGGTGCCTGTGGATCGTGCTCTGCATGAACGTGACCGCCGGCATCGGGATCCTCGAGAAGGCCGCCCCGATGATCACGGACTTCTTCGCGGACACCTCCACGCCGGTGTCGGTCTCCGCGGCCGCCGGCTTCGTGGCCCTGCTGTCCGCGGCCAACATGGCGGGCCGTATCGGCTGGTCCTCGACCTCGGACCTGATCGGACGCAAGAACATCTACCGCGTCTACCTGGGCGTCGGTGCGGTCATGTACCTGCTGATCGCATCGTTCGGCGACTCGTCGAAACCGCTGTTCATCCTCTGCGCGCTCGTGATCCTCTCCTTCTACGGCGGCGGCTTCGCGACGATCCCCGCCTATCTGAAGGACCTGTTCGGGACGTACCAGGTCGGCGCGATCCACGGCCGCCTGCTCACCGCCTGGTCCACGGCGGGCGTGCTCGGTCCGCTGATCGTGAACTGGATCGCCGACCACCAGAAGGACGCCGGCAAGCACGGTTCGTCCCTCTACGGCCTCTCATTCATGATCATGATCGGGCTGCTCGTCATCGGGTTCGTCGCCAACGAGTTCGTGCGGCCGGTCCACCCCCGTCACCACATCCCCGCACCGCAGGAGGTCGCCGATGGCCGGCGAGAGCAGCCCGCGTGACCGCCGCGCACTGATCGCCCTCTCCTGGGTGTGGGTGGGAGCACCCCTGTGCTACGGCCTCTACGAGCTCGTCCTGAAGGCCAAGCAGCTCTTCACCGGGTGAGACGGGCGAGGCTGTGGCCGTACGGCAGAGCCCCGGGCGTCCGGGGGTCTGCGGGAAGCCGACAACGGGGGCGTCCCATTCCTGTCGGTTCACGTGCCGTCGTACCGGTGAGTCACTGATCAGACTGTGGATCCCGCTACCCGAGGCAATGAGGGGGATCCGCCCATGAACGGCTCGCGCATCGCCGCCGTCGGCCACTACCAGCCCGCCCGGGTCCTCACCAACGAGGACCTGGCGGGCATGGTCGACACGAGCGACGAGTGGATCACGAGCCGGGTGGGCATCCGGACGCGCCATATCGCCGGGGCCGACGAGCCCGTCGACGAACTGGCCGCACACGCCGCCGCCAAGGCCCTCGCCGCGGCCGGCCGTGGGCCCGCCGACATCGACCTCGTCGTGGTCGCCACCTCCACGGCCATCGACCGCTCGCCGAACACGGCCGCCCGTGTCGCCGCCCGGCTCGGCATCCCGTCCCCGGCGGCGATGGACATCAACGTCGTCTGCGCGGGATTCACCCACGCCCTGGCCACCGCGGACCACGCCCTGCGCGCGGGCGCCGCCACTCGGGCGCTCGTCGTCGGCGCCGACAAGATGTCCGACGTGACGGACTGGACCGACCGTGCGACCTGCGTGCTGGTCGGGGACGGGGCCGGGGCGGCCGTCGTCGAGGGGTGCCCTCCGGGTGACGAGCCCGGGATCGGGCCCGTGCTGTGGGGCTCGGTGCCCGAGATGGGCCATGCCGTGCGCATCGAGGGCACACCGCCGAGGTTCGCCCAGGAGGGGCAGAGCGTGTACCGCTGGGCGACCACCCGGCTCCCGCCCATCGCCCGGCGGGTGTGCGAGCGGGCCGGGACCGCGCCGGAGGAGCTCGCCGCGGTCGTGCTGCACCAGGCGAACCTGCGCATCATCGAGCCGCTCGCCGAGAAGCTCGGCGCCGTGAACGCGGTCGTCGCCCGCGATGTCGCGGAGTCGGGGAACACCTCGGCGGCGAGCATCCCGCTCGCATTGTCCAAGCTGGTGGAGCGCGGGGAGATCTCGAGAGGCGACCGGGTGCTGCTGTTCGGCTTCGGCGGAAACCTCTCCTACGCCGGACAGGTCGTCCGCTGCCCGTGACCGGCTGTGCCGGTCGGGTGTGACAAGCCCAACTCGCCGCGCCCCTGGCCATGGTGCCCCGTAGACTGTAGACGAAAGACACTGGCCTCACGGCCACCGCGCCGCCGTTGCCCTGGAGGGGGACCGCGATGTTGTCGACAGGACTGCCGCAGGGAGCGGTGCCCAAACTCGAGCGGCCCGGTCCGCTGCGCGACCGGGTCTACGAGGCGCTGCTCGAACTGATCACCACCCGCGCCCTGCAGCCGGGCCAGCACCTGGTGGAGAGCGAGCTCGCCGGGCACCTCGGGGTCTCCCGGCAACCGGTGCGCGAGGCGTTGCAGCGGCTGAACACCGAGGGATGGGTCGATCTGCGGCCCGCCCAGGGTGCATTCGTGCACGAGCCGACGGAGGAGGAGGCCGACCAGCTCCTGACGGTACGCACGCTCCTGGAGGCCGAGGCGGCCCGGCTCGCCGCCGCCAACGCGGGCAGTGCCGGCATCGCGGCCCTGGAGGAGCTGTGCGCGCAGGGCGAGGGCGCCGTGGCGAACGACGACGTCGACGGCGCGGTCGCGCTGAACGCCCGTTTCCACGCGAAGGTGATGGAACTGGCGGGCAACGCGGTGCTCGCCGAGCTCGCCGGCCAGGTCGACCGCCGGGTGCGCTGGTACTACACGCCGGTCGCCCGCCAGCGCGGCAGGCAGTCCTGGGTCGAGCACCGCGAACTGATCGCGGCGATCGCGGACCGCGACGAACAACGCGCCACCCAGCTCATGCGCGAGCACACCGAGCACACCCGGCGGTCGTATCACGCACGGGCCAAGTAACGCCTGACAACGCCTGACCGGCGGCCGCTTCCGGGGCGTACGGTGCCCCTCCGGAGCGGCCGTCCGCATTGTCGTGCGCGGCACCGCTGCCGTGCACGGCCTTCACTGCTCGGGCCGGGTACGAGGCGGTAGCCGGTCCTGTTCCGGTGCAGCGTGCGACGGGCCGCGCTACGGCTTGCGGGCCCTTCCGGAGCGGCTGTCGGGACTGTCGTGCGGGGCCTGCGGTCGTGTGGGGCCGTCGGAGCCCAGGTCGGGTGCTGGGCGGTAGCCGGTCCTGTTCCGGTGCAGCGCGCGACGGGCCGCGCTGTGGCTTGCGGGCCCTTTCGGAGCGGCTGTCGGCACTGTCGTGCACGGTGCTCAGTGCCCCGCCGGCCGGGCTCGAGGCCGTAGCCGGTCCTGGTTGTGACGCCTACGGTCCGGGCGGCCGCTGAGGCGAACATGTATGCCTCCGTCCGGGCAGCCCGCCCCGCCTTCCCGCGTTCGTGTCCCCAGTCGGCGGCCCCGCCGGACCCGTCACCGCATCCCCGGTGCCGAGAGACGGCGTCCCGTTCCGCGCCGTCTCGGACCCGTCTTTGTCCTGTGAGTGGAGAAAGATTGCGGGAATCCCTGCGCGACTTCTTCCCACTCCCGGCAGTCGCTGCTACGTTCCACTCGAAAGCCCGGCACTGGTAGCCGATTTGAGGCGGGGAGGGGCGCGTGAGACGCATGACTGCACGACCGGCGAACGCGCACCAGGCCCGGCTGCTCAAGCTGTTGCGCGACGGAGGACCCAACTCCCGGGCGCAGCTGGGCGATCAGGTCGACCTCTCGCGGTCCAAGCTGGCCGTGGAGGTGGACCGGCTCCTGGAGACGGGACTGGTGGTCGCGGACGGGCTCGCCGCCTCGCGCGGCGGTCGCCGCTCGCACAACATCCGGCTCGCCCCGAACCTGCGCTTCCTCGGCGTCGACATCGGCGCGACCTCGGTCGACGTCGCGGTCACCAACGCCGAACTGGAAGTGCTGGGGCACCTCAACCACCCCATGGACGTACGCGAGGGCCCGGTCGCGGTCTTCGAGCAAGTCCTGTCCATGGCGGCGAAGTTGCGGGCGACGGGACTGGCCGAGGGCTTCGACGGCGCCGGTATCGGCGTCCCCGGCCCGGTCCGTTTCCCGGAGGGTGTGCCGGTGGCACCGCCGATCATGCCGGGCTGGGACGGCTTCCCGGTGCGGGAGGCGCTCAGCCAGGAGCTCGGCTGTCCCGTCATGGTCGACAACGACGTGAACCTGATGGCCATGGGGGAGCAGCACGCGGGCGTCGCACGCTCCGTGGGCGACTTCCTCTGCATCAAGATCGGTACCGGCATCGGATGCGGCATCGTCGTCGGCGGTGAGGTCCACCGCGGTACGACGGGCAGCGCGGGCGACATCGGGCACATCCAGGCCGTGCCCGACGGACGCCCCTGCGCCTGCGGCAACCGGGGCTGCCTCGAGGCCCACTTCAGCGGCGCGGCACTGGCCCGCGACGCGCTGGAGGCGGCCCAGCAAGGACTGTCGGCGGAACTCGCCTCCCGGCTGGAGACGAACGGCGCGCTCACCGCCGTCGACGTCGCCGCCGCGGCCGCGGCGGGCGATGCCACCTCGCTCGACCTCATCAGGGAGGGCGGTACCCGCACCGGCCAGGTCATCGCCGGCCTGGTCAGCTTCTTCAACCCCGGACTCGTGGTGATCGGCGGCGGTGTGACCGGTCTCGGCCACACCCTGCTCGCCGCGATCCGCACCCAGGTCTACCGCCAGTCGCTGCCTCTCGCGACCGGCAACCTGCCCATCGTCCTCGGTGAACTGGGCCAGAACGCCGGTGTCATCGGCGCGGCCCGTCTCATCAGCGACCACCTGTTCTCGCCCGCCTAATCGGCTCGTCCGGCAAGAGATCCACCAGTACAGCGCCCTGCTCTGCCCTGCCCTGACAACGCCTGCCCGGCACGCGTTCCGCCCTGAAACCGGCTCGCACGCCCGCCGAGGGGAACCCACATGGCACCAGAAACACCGCTGCTCAGCATGTCCGGCATCACCAAGTCGTTCCCCGGAGTCCGGGCCCTCGACGGCGTCGACCTCGACGTACGGGCCGGTGAAGTGCACTGCCTGCTCGGCCAGAACGGGGCCGGCAAGTCCACCCTCATCAAGGTCCTGGCCGGTGCGCACCAGCCCGACACCGGCGCGATCCACTGGCGCGGCGAACCCGTCACGCTTCGCTCGCCGATCGCCGCCATGCGACTGGGCATCGCCACCATCTACCAGGAACTCGATCTGGTGGAGCACCTGTCGGTGGCCGAGAACGTCCACCTCGGCCACGAACCCACCACCGCCGGCTTTGTCGTACGGGGCAAGGCGGCGCGGGCGTCGACGGCCGCGCTGCTGCGCCGGCTCGGCCACCCGGAGATCGACCCGGCGCGCCTGGTCGGGGAGTTGTCGGCCGCTCAGCAGCAGATCGTGTCCATGGCACGGGCGCTCTCCCACGACGTACGGCTCATCGTGATGGACGAGCCGTCCGCCGCGCTCGACCCGGACGAGGTCGACAACCTGTTCCGCATCGTGGGCGACCTGACCGCCGACGACGTCGCGGTCGTCTACATCTCGCACCGGCTCGAGGAGATCCGCCGCATCGGCGACCGGGTGACCGTCCTCAAGGACGGTCGGGCGGTGGCGGGCGGGCTGCCCGCCAAGTCGACGCCGACCCGGGAGGTCGTGGCGCTGATGACGGGACGCAACGTCGAGTACGTCTTTCCCGAGCGACCCTCCGCGGTCCCCACCGGCGAGCCCGTCCTTCAGGTGCGGGGGCTGGCGCGGGACGGCGAGTTCGCGCCGCTCGACCTGGAGATCCGCCCCGGTGAGATCGTCGGCCTCGCCGGTCTCGTCGGATCGGGCCGCTCCGAGGTCCTCGAGACGATCTACGGCGCCCGCAGGCCCACCACCGGCCAGGTTCTCGTCGACGGGCGCCCGCTGCGCCCCGGAAGCGTCCGCGCGGCGGTGCGCGCGGGACTCGGACTGGCCCCCGAGGAACGCAAGGCGCAGGCACTGCTCATGCTGGAGTCCGTCACCCGCAACGTCTCGGTCTCCTCCCTGTCGCGCTTCTCGCGCGGAGGCTGGATCGACCGTCGCGCCGAACTCGGCGCCGCGCGCGCGTCGACCCGGGAGCTGTCCCTGCGCCCCGACAACCCCGCCGTACCCGTCCGCACGCTCTCCGGCGGCAACCAGCAGAAGGCCGTCCTGGCCCGCTGGCTGCTGCGCGGCTGCCGCGTGCTGCTGCTCGACGAACCGACGCGCGGCGTCGACGTCGGCGCCCGCGCCGAGCTCTACGCGGTGGTGCGCCGGCTCGCCGACGAGGGCCTCGCGGTGCTGCTGGTCTCCAGCGAGGTGCCCGAGGTGCTCGGCCTGGCCGACCGTGTCCTGGTACTGCGCGAGGGCCGCGTCGTGCACACGGCGCCCGCCCGCGAACTCGACGAGCACCGCGTCCTCGACCTCGTCATGGAAGGGAGCCCGGCGTCATGACGCAGCCCGTGTCCCCGCCGCGCGGCAGCACCGGCAAGGTGCCGTCGATCGGCCAACCGCCCGCCTGGCGCGTCCTCGCCGGCCGCGCGGACGTCCGTACCCTGTCCCTTCTGGGGGTGCTCGCCGCGCTGGTCCTCATCGGCGGCATCACCAAACCCGACGAGTTCCTCGACACCCGCAACCTCCAACTCGTCCTCACCCAGGCCTCGGTGATCGGGGTCGTCACCGTCGGGATGACCTTCGTCATCACCTCGGGCGGGATCGACCTGTCGGTGGGCGCCATCGTCGCCCTCGCCTCCGTGTGGGCGACCACGGTCGCGACACAGGAATACGGATTCGCCGGCATCCTCTTCACGGCGATGCTCGTCGGGGTGGGCTGCGGGCTGGTCAACGGCCTGCTCATCGCCTACGGCGGCATGGTCCCGTTCATCGCCACACTCGCCATGCTGGCCTCCGCGCGCGGTCTGGCGCTGCAGATCACCGACGGGCGGACGCAGATCGTCACCGTCGACGGGATACTCAAGCTCGGCGAACGCGACTCCTACGTGCTCGGCATCCCGCCGCTCGTGCTGGTCTTCGCCCTGGTGACGGTCATCGGCTGGCTGGTGCTGAACCGCACCACCTTCGGGCGCCGCACGGTCGCCGTCGGCGGCAACGCGGAGGCGGCCCGGCTCGCCGGCATCGACGTACGGCGCCAGCGGCTGTATCTCTACCTGCTGTCCGGGCTGTGCTGCGGCATCGCGGCTTTCCTCCTGATCATTCTGTCGGGCTCGGGCCAGAACACCAACGGCAATCTGTACGAACTGGACGCCATCGCGGCCGCGATCATCGGCGGCACGCTGCTCAGCGGGGGCCGCGGCACCATCGTCGGCTCCGTCCTGGGTGTCCTGATCTTCACCACGATCACCAACATCTTCGCCCTGAACAACCTGCAGAGCGACGTTCAGCAGATCGCCAAGGGCGCGATCATCGTCGCCGCCGTGCTGGTCCAACGCCGTACCGCAAGCACGACCTGAGGAAAGGGTTCACCGCCATGTCACAGCTCACCAGTCGCAGAGGGCTGCTCTTCGGGAGCGCCGCCGTGTCCGCCGGTGCCCTGCTCGCAGGTTGCACAAGCAACGAGACCAAGTCCGAGAAGCCCGCCGGGAGCGACCAGCCGGCCGCCGACGACAAGCCCGGCAAGCACGTCACCATCGGGTTCGCCGGCCCGCAGGCCGACCACGGCTGGCTCAACGCCATCAACGACAACGCCAAGAACCGTGCCAAGAAGTACTCGGACGTCACGCTGGAGATCACCGAGGGCTCCAACGACACCGCGGCGCAGATCGGCCAGATCGAGACCCTCATCAACAAGAAGGTCGACGTCCTGGTCGTCCTGCCCGCCGACGGCAAGGCGCTCACCCAGGTCGGGCTGAAGGCGATGCGGGCCGGAATCCCGGTCGTCAACCTCGACCGCATCTTCAACACCCCGCAGGCCTACCGCTGCTGGATCGGCGGCGACAACTACGGCATGGGCCTCAACGCCGGCCACTACATCGGCGAGAAGCTCAAGGGGAAGTCCGACGCCCGGGTCATCGAACTGGCCGGCATCGACAACCTCGAGCTCACCAAGCAGCGCACCCAGGGCTTCGACGACGCCCTGAAGAACTACCCGAACATCAAGAAGGTGGCCCGCCAGGCCGCCGAGTTCACGGTGGAGTCGGGTCAGGCGAAGATGGCTCAACTCCTCCAGGCTCAGCCCAAGTTCGACGCGCTGTGGAACCACGACGACGATCAGGGCGTGGGTGCGCTGCGGGCCATCGAGCAGGCCGGCCGCGACGACTTCCTGATGGTCGGCGGGGCCGGGGCGCTGTCCGCGTTCCAGGCCATCAAGCAGGACAACGGCGTCCTCAAGGCGACCGTCCTCTACCCGCCGACCATGGCCGCCTCCGCGATCGACCTCGCGCGCGCCCTCGGCCAGGGCAAGGGCGTCGGGGGCCTCGCCGAGTACGAGATCCCGGCGTCGATCACGCTGTACTCGGCCGTCGTCGACAAGGACAACGTCGACCAGTACATGCCCACCGGCTTCCGCTGACGGGTTCCGCCCGCACCCCCCACGGCTCTTTCACCACGAGGACGAGGAGGACATCCCTATGGGACAGCCGCAGCAGCCGGACGGGACAGAGGAAGAGAAGCCGCCACTTCGCGTCGGCATGGTCGGTTACGCCTTCATGGGCGCCGCCCATTCCCAAGGCTGGCGCACCGTGGGGCGCGTCTTCGACCTGCCGCTGCGGCCGGTCCTGGCGGCGATCTGCGGCCGCGACGGTGCCGCCGTGCGAGCGGCGGCCGACCGGCACGGCTGGGCCGCCGCCGAGACCGACTGGCGCGACCTCGTCGCCCGGGACGACGTCGACCTCGTCGACATCTGCACTCCCGGCGACAGCCACGCGGAGATCGCGCTCGCCGCGCTGGCCGCCGGAAAGCACGTGCTGTGCGAGAAGCCCCTCGCCAACACGGTCGAGGAGGCCGAAGCGATGGTGGCGGCGGCCGAAGCCGCCCGGGCGAACGGCCGGTTGGCGATGGTCGGCTTCAACTACCGGCGCCTGCCCGCCGCCGCCCTCGCGCGGAGCATGGTCGCCGAGGGCAGGCTCGGCACGCTGCGGCACGTACGCGTGACCTACCTTCAGGACTGGCTGGTCGACCCCCGGTTCCCGCTGACCTGGCGGCTGACCAAGGAGCACGCCGGCTCGGGCGCCCTCGGCGACCTGGGCGCCCACATCGTCGACCTCGCCCAGTACCTGGCGGGGGAGCGGCTGGCCGGGGTGTCGGCGCTCACCGAGACCTTCGTCCGGGAGCGGCCGCTGCCCGAGGGGCCCACGAGCGGACTGTCCGCCGTCTCGGCCGGCGGCACAGGAGCCGTCACGGTGGACGACGCGGCCCTGTTCACCGGACGCTTCACCTCCGGTGCCCTCGCCTCCTTCGAGGCCACCCGCTACGCCACCGGGCGCAAGAACGCCCTGCGTATCGAACTCAACGGAGAGCGCGGTTCGTTGGCCTTCGACCTGGAGCGCCTCAACGAACTGTCGTACCACGACGGCACCGAGCCGGGCACGCACGCCGGCTTCCGCCGCATCCTCGTCACCGAACCCGACCACCCCTACCTGGACGCCTGGTGGCCCCCGGGCCACGGCCTCGGCTACGAGCACAGCTTCGTCCACCAGGCCCGCGACCTGGTGCACGCGATCGCCGCGGGCCGTACCCCCGAGCCCTCCTTCGCCGACGGACTCCAGGTGCAGCGGGTCCTCGCGGCGGTGGAGGAGAGCGCACAGAAGAACTCCGTGTACACCCCGACGGCGCTCTGAGGAGGCCTTGGTCATGCCGCGCACGTTCACGCTCTTCACCGGCCAGTGGGCGGACCTTCCGCTGGAGGAGGTCTGCCGCCTGGCCCGCGACTTCGGCTACGACGGGCTCGAACTCGCCTGCTGGGGCGACCACTTCGAGGTCGACAAGGCGCTCGCGGACCCGTCGTACCTCGCCTCGCGCCACGAACTGCTCGACAAGTACGGCCTCAAGTGCTGGGCGGTCTCCAACCACCTGGTCGGCCAGGCCGTCTGCGACGCCATCATCGACGAGCGCCACCAGGCCATCCTTCCGGCGCGGATCTGGGGCGACGGCGACGGGGAAGGCGTACGGCGGCGGGCCGCCGCCGAGATCGCCGACACCGCCCGTGCCGCCGCGGCCTTCGGCGTCGACACCGTCATCGGCTTCACCGGCTCCGCGATCTGGCACCTGGTCGCCATGTTCCCGCCCGCCCCCGAGTCGATGATCGCGCGTGGTTACGAGGACTTCGCCGAGCGCTGGAACCCGATCCTCGACGTCTTCGACGCCGAGGGCGTGCGGTTCGCGCACGAGGTCCACCCCAGCGAGATCGCCTACGACTACTGGACGACGCAGCGGGCGCTCGAGGCCGTCGACCACCGGCCCGCGTTCGGGCTGAACTTCGACCCCTCGCACTTCGTCTGGCAGGACCTGGACCCGGTCGGCTTCCTGTGGGACTTCCGTGACCGGATCTACCACGTCGACTGCAAGGAGGCCCGCAAGCGCCTCGACGGCCGCAACGGGCGCCTCGGCTCCCATCTGCCGTGGGGAGACCCGCGCCGCGGCTGGGACTTCGTGTCCGCCGGGCACGGCGACGTCCCGTGGGAGGACGTCTTCCGGATGCTGCGCTCCATCGACTACCGGGGCCCCGTGTCCGTCGAGTGGGAGGACGCCGGCATGGACCGGCTCCAGGGCGCCCCCGAAGCCCTTTCGCGCCTGAAGGCGTACGACTTCGAGCCGCCGTCGGCATCCTTCGACGCGGCGTTCGGCAACTGACCCCTTTACCGCTTTTCCGCATCTCCGGGATGACGGCGCATCCCGGCGTCAGCACCCGCCCCGTACAACCGGCCCCTTTCTGGAGGCACTCGTGCACGGGAACGACCGCATCATCGGCACCGACAGAATCGAGACCCACAGACGACGCCGCCCGTCCCTGCGCAAGGCAGTCGCCCTCCTCGGCGGCGCACTGCTGGCAGGCGCGTCCCTCACCCTCGCCGCACCCCAGGCCGGCGCAGCCGTCACCGACCGGGGTGCCGTCGCCGCCGAGGACTTCCAGCAGGTCACCCTCGCCAAGGGCGAGGCGGAGGTCGGCGAGCCCATGTCGCTCGCCGTCCTCCCGGACCGCTCCGTCCTGCACACCTCGCGCGACGGTGAGCTCCGCCTGACCGACGCGGCGGGCAACACCCGGCTCGCCGGCAAGCTCGACGTGTACTCGCACGACGAGGAGGGACTGCAAGGCGTCGGTGTCGACCCGCACTTCACCGACAACCGCTTCATCTACCTCTACTACGCACCCCCGTTGAGCACACCCGCGGGCGACGCCCCCGAGAACGGCACCGCGGCCGACTTCGCGCCCTTCGACGGTGTGAACCGGCTGTCCCGCTTCGTGCTCAAGGCGGACGGCACGCTCGACTCGGCCAGTGAGAAGAACATCCTCGAGGTCAAGACGTCCCGAGGCATCTGCTGCCACGTCGGCGGTGACATCGACTTCGACGCGGCCGGAAACCTGTACCTGTCGACGGGCGACGACACCAACCCCTTCCAGTCGGACGGCTACAACCCGATCGACGAGCGCTCGGACCGCAACCCGGCCTTCGACGCCCAGCGTTCGGCCGGCAACACCAACGACCTGCGCGGAAAGATCCTGCGTATCAAGGTGAACGACGACGGCTCGTACTCCATCCCGGACGGCAACCTCTTCCCGCCCGGCACGGACAAGACGCGCCCCGAGATCTACGCGATGGGCTTCCGCAACCCGTTCCGCTTCAGCGTGGACAAGGAGACCGGCATCGCCTACGTCGGCGACTACGGTCCCGACGCGGGTGCCGCCGACCCCAAGCGCGGCCCCGGCGGGCAGGTCGAGTTCGCCCGGGTCACCGGCCCCGGCAACTTCGGCTGGCCGTACTGCACCGGCGACAACGATGCCTACGTCGACTACGACTTCGCCACCGGGGCGTCCGGCGCGAGCTTCGACTGCAACGCGCCGAAGAACAACTCGCCCCACAACACGGGTCTGACGGACCTGCCCCCCGCCCAGTCCGCCTGGATTCCCTACGACGGCGCGTCCGTGCCCGAGTTCGGCGACGGCTCGGAGTCCCCGATGGGCGGCCCGGTCTACCACTACGACCCCGCGCTCGACTCGCCGGTGAAGTTCCCCGAGGCCTACGACGGCAACTTCTTCGCGGGTGAGTTCGGCCGACGCTGGATCAAGCGGATCGTCAGCGACACGGACGGGAACGTGCAGTCGATCAACCCCTTCCCCTGGACCGGCACCCAGGTGATGGACATGGCCTTCGGGCCCGACGGCGCGCTCTACGTCCTCGACTACGGCACCGCCTGGTTCGGCGGCGACGACAACTCGGGTCTGTACCGCATCGAGAACGCGACCGACGGCCATTCGCCGGTGGCGCAGGCGGCGGCGAGCAAGACCTCGGGTCAGGCACCCCTGAAGGTGGCGTTCTCCTCCGCGGGGAGCAGCGACCAGGACGGGGACGCGCTCACCTACAGCTGGGACTTCGGCGACGGAGGCACGTCGACCGCCGCCAACCCGTCCCACACGTACCGGAAGAACGGGACCTACACGGCGACCGTCACCGCCAAGGACGGCGACGGCCGTACCGGCGGCGCGAGCGTGCAGATCGTCGTCGGCAACACGGCACCGAAGGTGACGCTCGAACTCCCGCAGGACGGCCAGCTGTTCAGCTTCGGCGACGCCGTTCCGTTCAAGGTGAAGGTCACCGACCCGGAGGACGGGAAGAGCATCGACTGCTCGAAGGTCACGGTCAACTTCGTCCTCGGCCATGACACCCACGGCCACCCGATCACCTCGGCCAACGGCTGCTCCGGCACCATCCAGACCACCGCAGACGGCGGGCACGACGAGGACGAGAACATCTTCGGCGTCTTCGACGCGCAGTACACGGACGGTGGAGGCGGCGGACAGGCCCCGCTCACCTCGCACGACCAGAGCGTCGCCCAGCCGCGGCACCGGCAGGCCGAGCACTTCGGCACCTCCTCCGGCGTCTCGGTGATCACGAAGGACACCGCGCACGGCGGCCGGACGGTCGGCGACGTCGACAACGGCGACTGGATCTCCTTCACGCCGTATGTCCTGAGCAACGCCAAGAAGATCACGGCGCGCATCTCCTCCGGCGGCGCGGGCGGCACCCTCGAGGTCCGCGCGGGCTCGGCGAAGGGGACCCTGCTGGGCAAGGCGACCGTGCCGGTGACCGGCGGCTGGGAGAACTTCCAGGACGTCAGCGCGAACCTGTCCCGCGCCCCGAAGGGAACGACCACGCTCTATCTGGTCTTCAAGGGGAGCACCGGGTCCGGCGCCCTGTACGACGTCGACGACTTCACGTTCACGACGAGCTGAGGAGGGGAGCCATGCACGCGACCGGCAGACTGACGACCGCGGTTGTGGGAGCGGCCCTGCTGCTCGGCTGTGTCTCGGGGCCCGCCGCCTCGCACTCCGCCGACGGCAAGCGCGTCCTGGTCTTCTCCAAGACGGCCGGCTTCCGGCACGACTCCATCCCGGACGGCGTCGCGGCGGTGCGGCAACTCGGCGAGACGAGCGGCTTCGCCGTCGACGCGACGGAGGACGCGGGCGCCTTCACCTCGAAGAACCTCAAGCGCTATGACGCGGTGGTGTTCCTGTCGACGACGGGAGACGTGCTCGACTCCACGCAGCAGAGCGCCTTCGAGGGCTACATCCGGCACGGCGGCGCATACGTCGGTATCCATGCGGCCGCCGACACCGAGTACGACTGGGAGTTCTACGGCGGCCTCGCCGGCGCCTACTTCCAGTCGCACCCGGCGATCCAGCAGGCGGAGGTGGACGTGGAGGACCGCGCCCACCCGGCGACCTCGGAGCTGGCGCGGACCTGGGAGCGGACCGACGAGTGGTACAACTACCGCTCCAATCCGCGGGAGAGGGCGCACGTCCTCGCCTCGCTCGACGAGTCGTCGTACACCGGCGGCACCATGAACGGCGACCATCCGATCGCCTGGTGCCAGAACTACCAGGGCGGCCGCGCCTTCTACACCGGAGGCGGCCACACGAAGGAGTCCTACACCGACCCCGCCTTCCTCCGGCACCTGCGGGGCGGGATCACCTGGGCGATCGGCGACGCCCAGGCGGACTGCCGCCCGGAGAACGGCTACCGGCCGCTCTTCGACGGTACGGCCGGATCGCTGTCCGGCTGGAAGCAGGCGGGCCCGGGCTCCTTCACCCTCGACGACGACGGCACCCTGACGTCGACGGGCGGTCTGGGCATGCTCTGGTACGCCGCGTCGGCCTTCTCCAGGTACTCGCTGAAGCTCGACTGGAAGGCGGCCGGTGACGACAACTCCGGGGTGTTCGTGGGCTTCCCGCCCTCGGACGACCCGTGGTCGGCCGTGGACAACGGCTACGAGATCCAGATCGACGCCACCGACGTGCCCGAGAAGACCACCGGGTCCGTCTACGGCTTCCGCTCCGCCGATCTGAAGAAGCGCGACCGAGCGCTGAATCCGCCGGGGGAGTGGAACACGTACGAGATCCGCGTGGAGGGCGAGCACCTCCGCGTGTGGCTCAACGGCGTCAAGATCAACGATTTCACCAACACCGATCCGGCGCGGAGCCTGCGCGACGGACACGTCGGCATCCAGAACCACGGATCCGGCGACGAGGTGTCCTTCCGGGACATCCGCATCAAGGAACTGCCCGCCAAGGGCAAATGAGCGGCGGCGGGCGGGAGACGCCGGACTCCCGCCCGCCGTCTTCCTCCCGACCTGCCGAGGTTCGCAACGCAAGGAGGCTGCCCATGTCCGCGTCCCCTTCCCGAGCCCGTGCCGGTGTGTGGCTGATCGGCGCCCGCGGCTCCGTCGCCACGACCGTCGTCGCCGGGTGCGCCGCCGTCAGCGCGGGTCTGCACCCACCCACCGGCATGGTCACCGAGACGTCCGTGTTCGCCGCCTCGGGGCTTCCGGCGCTGTCGGAACTGGTCTTCGGCGGCCACGACACGGTGGACTGCCCCCTGCCCAAACGCGCGGAGGCACTGGCGGCCGGCGGGGTGCTGCCGCCCGGCCTGCCCCCGGCCGTCATGGCCGAACTCGCCGCCGCCGACCGTGAGATCAGGCCGGGCGGCCCCGGCCCGGCGGACACACGGAGCGAGGAGGAGCTGATCGCCGCCTTCGCCGCGGACATCGACGACTTCGTGCAACGGCGCGGCCTCGAACGCGCGGTGGTGGTGAACGTGGCCTCCACCGAGCCGTCGGTCACCGGTGATGCGCTGCCACCGAGCTCGCTGTATGCGGCGGCCGCGCTCCGGGCGGGCTGCCCGTACGTGAACTTCACCCCCTCGACCGGCCTGCACCATCCGGCCCTGGCGGGCACCGCGGCCGCGAGCGGACTGCCGTACGCGGGCCGCGACGGCAAGACCGGGCAGACACTGTTGCGTTCGGTGCTGGGCCCGATGTTCGCGCAGCGGGCCCTCGCGGTGCGGGCCTGGTCCGGGACCAACCTGCTGGGCGGCGGCGACGGCGCCTCGCTGGCCGACCCGGATGCGGCCGCCGCCAAGAACGCCGGCAAGGAGAGGGTCCTCACCGACACCCTCGGCACATCCGTCGAGGGCGAGGTGCACATCGACGACGTCCCCGCCCTCGGCGACTGGAAGACCGCCTGGGACCACGTCGCCTTCGACGGCTTCCTCGGCACGCGCATGGTGCTCCAGACCATCTGGCAGGGCTGCGACTCGGCACTGGCCGCGCCGCTGGTGCTCGACCTGGCCCGGCTCGCGCTGCGCGCCCACGAGGCCGGTCTGTCGGGCCCCCTGGAAGAGCTCGGCTTCTACTTCAAGGATCCGGTGGGTCGGGGACCCTCGGCGCTCGGGGAGCAGTACGCGGCGCTGGCCGGCTTCGCGGACCGGTTGCGGGAGACGGGCACCGAAGAGGGCCCGGAGGGACCGCGATGAGCCACGGCGACTCGGCCACGGACCCGGCCGACGCACCCGGTGCACGACGGGCCGGCGCCGGTGGCCGGACCGGACTCGGTGCCTGGGCCGAACTGCTGCGTGTGCCCGCCCTGTTCACCGTGCCCGGTGACGCACTCGCCGGTGCGGCCGCGGTCCCGGCGACCCCGGGCCGCCGCACCGTCCTGGCCATCGGCTCCTCCCTGTGCCTGTACGAGGCGGGCATGGCCCTCAACGACTGGGCCGACCGCGACGAGGACGCCCTGGAGCGCCCTCACCGCCCCCTGCCCTCCGGACGTGTCGCCCCCGCGGCCGCCCTCACCGCCGCCTGCGCCCTCACCGCGGCCGGCCTCGCCCTGGCCCGCTGCGCCGGCCGTCCCGCACTCCGGGTCGCGGTCCCCCTCGCGGCCACCGTGTGGGCGTACGACCTGGGCCTGAAGCGCACACCGGGCGGCCCGCCGGCGATGGCGGCGGCACGGGGCCTCGACGTGCTCCTGGGGGCGGCGGCCACCGGGGGCCACATCAGGCCGGCCCTCGCCCCGGCCGCTCTCCTCGGCAGCCACACGCTCGCCGTCACCGCCGTGTCCCGCCACGAGACCCGGG
Organism: Streptomyces sp. HUAS TT11; assembly: GCF_051553595.1. Classification (NCBI taxonomy): domain Bacteria; kingdom Bacillati; phylum Actinomycetota; class Actinomycetes; order Kitasatosporales; family Streptomycetaceae; genus Streptomyces; species Streptomyces sp. HUAS TT11. The sequence goes on along the minus strand of NZ_CP196184.1, from coordinate 2,099,283 downwards.
GCGGTTCACCCCTGTCCGGTCTGGCCGCACTGGTCACGACCGGGGTGCTGACCCGGCTGCTGCCACGCCGGGGAGCCGGGGCCGCCGCGGGGACACCGGCACCGCCCACGGGCACCCTCGGCGCGGCGCTCGCCGCCGCCTATGCCGCCACCGCGGCCCGGCCCTACCTCCACGCCACCCTGAATCCGTCACCCCCGCTCACCCAGCGCGCCGTGGGAGCCGGCATCCGCGCCACGATCCCGCTCCAGGCGGCGCTCGCGGCCCGCTCCGGGGCCCCGGTCAGCGCGCTGCTCACCGCGGCCCTGGCGCCTCTTGCCGCGAAGTTCGCGAGGAAGGTGAGCGTGACATGACTCCCGGACCTGGCGCGCTCCGCTTCGGTTACGGCACCAACGGCCTCGCCGACCTCCGTCTCGACGACGCCCTCGCGCTGCTCGCCGACCTCGGCTACGACGGCGTCGGACTGACCCTCGACCATATGCACCTCGACCCGCTGGCTCCCGACCTGGCCTCCCGCACGCGCAGGCTCGCCCGGCGCCTGGAGACGCTCGGCCTGGAGGTCACCGTCGAGACCGGCGCCCGCTATGTGCTCGACCCGCGCCGCAAACACGGTCCCTCCCTCCTGGACGCCGCCCCGGAGGACCGGGCCCGCCGTGCCGACCTGCTGTCACGGGCCGTGCGGATCGCCGCCGAACTCGGCGCCCATGCGGTGCACTGCTTCAGCGGCACCGTCCCGGAGGGATGCGACGAGGACACGGCGTGGAAGCGGCTGGCCGAGGGGCTCACCCCCGTCCTGGAGGCCGCAGCCACCGCGGGCGTCCCTCTCGCCGTCGAGCCCGAACCGGGTCATCTACTCGCCACCCTCGCCGACTTCCACCGGCTGCGGGAGGCCCTCGCGGACCCCGAACACCTCGGCCTCACCCTCGACATCGGACACTGCCAGTGCCTGGAGCCCCTTCCTCCCGCGGACTGCGTACGTGCGGCCGCCCCCTGGCTGCGGCACGTCCAGATCGAGGACATGCGCCGGGGCGTGCACGAGCACCTCCCCTTCGGAGAGGGCGACATCGACTTCCCGCCGGTCCTCGCGGCCCTGTCGGACGCCGCCTACCGGGGGCTGACCGTCGTCGAACTGCCCCGCCACTCCCATGCCGGGCCCCACCACGCCCAGCTCTCCCTCCCGTTCCTCCGCACAGCGGCGGCGACCGCCACCACCCACACGCCGGTCGCCACCCCCACCCACGGCGCGCCCTCCGCCACCCCCGATGGGAGCCCTGCATGACCCACCCCCACGCCGCCCCGGGAGGCCCCGCGGCCGGTGCCTCGCTCGCCCGCACCCCACCGGACGAGCTGCACGCCCGCCTCGGCGCCCACCTCGACGCATCCGCCCGCGCCTGGCTCGACCGGTCACTCGACGAGGCCGCCGCCCATCCCGGCGCCCATGGCCCCATCTCCGTCTGGGAGTTGCGTCTCGCGGAGGCCGGACGCCGCTGCGGTCCCGTACACGCCGACGCGGCCCGTGTCCTCATCCTCCACGCGGCCCGCGCCGACACCACGGCACTCACCCGGGTCTACCGGCAGGGCACCGCCGACGAGCGACGCGCCGTCCTGCACGCCCTGGCCCATCTCGTGCCGGGCCCGGACGCCCTTCCCCTCGTCGAGGACGCGCTGCGCACCAACGACACCCGGCTGGTGGCCGCCGCCGTCGGCCCGTACGCGGCCCGGCATCTCGCCGCCCACCTCTGGCGGCACGCCGTCCTGAAGTGCCTGTTCACCGGCGTGTCCGTCACCGGTGTGACGGACCTGGCGCGGCGCGCCCGGGGAGACGCCGAACTCGCCCGCATGCTGCGCGACTACGCCGCCGAACGGACCGCCGCGGGCCGCCCCGTGCCGGAGGACCTGCACCGCGTCCTCGCCCTGACCGAGTCCGCGCCCACTCCGCCTTCCTCGGACGCCCCCCACGGCAAGGAGTCCTGATGCGCATCTTCGACCCCCATATCCATATGACGTCGCGGACCACGGACGACTACGAGGCCATGTACGCCGCGGGCGTCCGCGCCGTGGTCGAGCCGTCCTTCTGGCTCGGCCAGCCCCGCACCTCTCCCGCCACCTTCCTCGACTACTTCGACTCCCTCCTGGGCTGGGAACCCTTCCGCGCCGCCCAGCACGGCATCGCCCACCACTGCACCCTCGCCCTCAATCCGAAGGAGGCGGGCGACCCGCGCTGTGTACCGGTCCTCGACGAACTGCCCCGGTACCTCGTCAAGGACGGGGTCGTGGCCGTCGGCGAGATCGGCTACGACTCCATGACCCCCGCCGAGGACACCGCGCTCGCCGCCCAGCTCCAGCTCGCCGCCGATCACACACTGCCCGCGCTCGTCCACACCCCGCACCGCGACAAGCTCGCCGGCCTGCGCCGCACCCTCGACGTCGTCCGGGAGTCCGCACTGCCCCCGGACCACGTGCTGGTCGACCACCTCAACGAGACCACCGTCAAGGAGGCCAAGGACAGCGGCTGCTGGCTGGGGTTCTCCGTCTACCCCGAGACCAAGATGGACGAGGGGCGGATGGTGGCGATCCTGCGGGAGTACGGGCCCGAGCGGGTCCTGGTGAACTCCGCGGCGGACTGGGGCAGGAGCGACCCGCTCAAGACCCGCAAGGTCGCCGACGCGATGCTCGGGGACGGCTTCACCGAGGACGAGGTCGACCGGGTGCTGTGGCGCAACCCCGTCGCGTTCTACGGGATCAGCGGCCGGCTCGACCTCGCCCCCGCCGGCACGGCGGCGACCCACGAGGGCAACTCCATCCTGCGCGGCGGGGAGTGAGGCATGCGCTTCCGCCACCCGGACGGCTCCACGGTCCACCTCGCCTACTGCACCAACGTCCACCCGGCCGAGACGCTCGACGGGGTCCTCCTCCAACTGCGCGACCACTGCGAGGCGGTGCGCCGCCGCCTCGGCCGGGACCGCCTGGGCATCGGCCTGTGGCTCGCCAAGGACGCCGCCCGGGCCCTGGTCACCGATCCGTCCGCGCTGCGCCGACTGCGCACCGAACTCGACCAGCGGGGCCTGGAGGTCGTCACCCTCAACGGATTCCCGTACGAGGGCTTCGGCGCCGAGGAGGTCAAGTACCGCGTCTACAGGCCGGACTGGGCCGACCCCGAACGCCTCGACCACACCACCGCCCTCGCCCGCCTCCTCGCCGGGCTGCTCCCCGACGACGTCAGCGAGGGCAGCATCTCCACGCTGCCCCTGTTCTGGCGCACCGCCGCGGACGAGCGGCGGGCGCAGACGGCCCGCACCGCGTTGCGGACTCTCGGCGAACGCCTCGACGCCCTGGCCGAGTTGACCGGACGATCCATCCGCATCGGGCTGGAGCCGGAACCCGGGTGCACCGTCGAGACCACCGCGGACGCCATCACCCCGCTGACCTCGATCGCGCACGAACGCATCGGCGTCTGTGTCGACACGTGCCACCTCGCCACCTCCTTCGAAGATCCGCTCCCGGCCCTCGAGGCGCTCCGGCGGGCCGGCGTCCCGGTGGTCAAGACCCAGCTGTCGGCGGCCCTGCACGCCGAACACCCCCACCTCCCCGAGGTCCGTGAGGCCCTCGCCGCATTCGACGAGCCGCGTTTCCTGCACCAGACGCGTACCGTGACCGACTCCGGTCTGCAGGGCACCGACGACCTCGGCGACGCGCTGCGGGGCGACGCCCTGCCCGACGGCTCCCCCTGGCGCGCCCACTTCCACGTCCCGCTGCACGCGGCCCCCGCCGCCCCGCTCACCTCCACGCTCCCCGTGCTGCAGGCGGCACTGACCCGGCTCGTCGGGGGCCCGCACCCCCTCACCCGTCACCTCGAGGTCGAGACCTACACCTGGCAGGCCCTCCCGCCCGAGCTGCGCCCCCGGGCCCGGGCCCGGCTCATCGACGGCATCGCCGCCGAACTCATGCTCGCCCGGGACCTGTTGACCGACCTCGGCCTGAAGGAGCTGCCATGAGCACCCGTCGGACCGACAAGGACCCCACCCCGCTCCTGGTTCTGGACGTCGTGGGCCTCACCCCCCGCCTCCTCGACCACATGCCGCACCTCAAGGCGCTCGGCAGGTCCGGCTCGCGCGCCCCGCTCGGCACCGTTCTGCCCGCCGTCACCTGCGCCGCTCAGTCCACCTTCCTCACCGGTGCCATGCCCTCCGAGCACGGCATCGTCGGCAACGGCTGGTACTTCCGCGAGCTCGGCGACGTGCTCCTGTGGCGCCAGCACAACGGGCTCGTCTCCGGCGACAAGTTGTGGGACGCCGCCCGTCGGGTGCACCCCGGCTACACGGTCGCCAACATCTGCTGGTGGTACGCCATGGGCGCGGACACCGACATCACCGTCACCCCCCGCCCGGTCTACTACTCCGACGGCCGCAAGGAACCCGACTGCTACACCAGGCCGCCGGCTCTGCACGACGAACTCACCGGCGAACTGGGCACGTTCCCCCTCTTCCACTTCTGGGGTCCCGGTGCCGACCTGGTCTCCAGCCGCTGGATCATCGACGCGACCCGGCACATCCTCCGCACCCGCCGCCCCGACCTGGCCCTGTGCTACCTGCCGCACCTCGACTACGACCTCCAGCGGTTCGGCCCCGACGACCCCCGCTCGTGGCAGGCCGCGGCCGACCTGGACGCAGCCGTGGCGCCGCTCCTGGACGAGGCCCGCGCCGAGGGGCGTACCGTCGTCGCCCTGTCCGAGTACGGCATCACCCCCGTGGACCGGCCGATCGACATCAACCGGGTCCTGCGCCGCGCCGGACTGCTCGAGGTGCACACGCAGGACGGCATGGAGTACCTCGACCCGATGGCCTCCCGCGCGTTCGCGGTCGCCGACCACCAGATCGCCCATGTCTACGTACGCCGCCCGGAGGACCTGGAGGCGACCCGGGCCGCGCTCGCCGACCTGCCCGGCATCGAGCGGCTCCTCGACGACGAGGGCAAGAAGGCCCATCATCTCGACCATCCCCGCTCCGGCGAACTCGTCGCCGTCGCGGAGCCGGACGCCTGGTTCACGTACTACTACTGGCTCGACGACGCCCGCGCCCCCGACTTCGCGCGACTCGTCGAGATCCACCGCAAACCCGGCTACGACCCGGTCGAGCTGTTCATGGATCCGCTCGACCCCTATGTCAAGGTCAAGGCGGCGACCGCCCTGGCCCGCAAGAAACTCGGCATGCGCTACCGCATGGCGGTCGTGCCCCTCGACCCCGCGCCCATCCGCGGCAGCCACGGCCGACTTCCCCTGAGCGACGACGACGGTCCGCTCATCCTCTGCTCCACCCCCCGCGCCGTCGGTGACCGCGTCGCGGCCACGGACGTGAAGTCACTCCTGCTCGCCCTGGCGGGGCTCGCCCCGTCACCGCACGAGAGCCCGCGGGCCGCGAGCGCCGACCAACCGGACCACCAGCCCTGAGAGAGGCACCCGTGAAGGACATCCACGAAACAGCCCACGACACCGACGAGTCGCTGCGCCGCAGCCTGGGCATCGGCCGCCGCCGCTTCCTGAGCACCTGCACCGCCGTCGCGGCGGGCGCGATCGCCGCCCCGGCCTTCGGCGCGGGGCCCGCGCTGGCCGCGCCGACGGCACCGGCCGGGAAGGGCGGCAGAGGCCATGCGCTCGTGCCCGCCGACAAGCGCGGCATCATCCTCTACACGGTCCGCGACGCCACCGGACGCGACCCGCTCTCCACCACCCTGCCCTCCGGGTTCCGCGAGGTGTTCAAGCAGCTCGCCCGCTTCGGCTACAAGCAGGTCGAGTTCGCCGGCTACGGACAGCACGCCAACGCGCCCGGCGGGGCGAACCTGGAGTCCGTCGAGGGCGCCCGGCTGCTGCGCCGCTGGCTGAACGAGTACGGGCTGCGGGCGCAGGGCAACCACGGCTTCATCCCGAGCTCCTGGCCGCTGACCAAGGAGGACCTGGACACCTTCAAGAAGCACCTCGAGATCGCGAACATCCTCGGCATGGACCACATGGGCACCGGCGGCGACCCCACCGGCAGCTCCTACCGGGCGGACTGGGACGTCGCCGCCGACAAGTGGCACGAGCTCGGCGAGATCGCCCGCAGGGCCGGGCTCAAGCTCTACACCCACAACCACGACGCGGCGTACGGTTTCCTGCTCGACGGCGGGCCGCTCGACGCACAGGGCCGCCCGACCCGCAGCTCCGGCATCCGCAAGCTGGAGTACTTCCTGTCCATCACCGACCCGAAGCTGATCTGGCTGGAGATGGACATCTACTGGGCGCACGTGGCCCAGTACAAGTTCCACACCTACACCGCCCACGACGGCTCCACGCAGGAGAAGGTCTTCGACCCGGCCGGCCTGGTCGCCCGTCACAACAAGCGCTACCCGCTGTTCCACGCGAAGGACGGCGTCGTCAACACCACCAACGGGCAGGGCTACGACATGGTCCCGTTCGGCACCGGTGTCATCGACTACACGACGTTCTTCTCGCGGGTCGGTGAGCGCAACTACCACAACCCGATGGTGGAGCAGGACAACGCGCCCAGTTCCACCGACCCGGGCCAGTCGCTCGAGCACGCGCGGATCGGCTACGACAACCTGGCCGCCCTGCGCCGGAAGTAGCGCCGGCTGCGACGGACCCCGGACGCACCAGGAGGCCCCTCCCCGAACCGGGGGAGGGGCCTCCTCACGTGCCGGGAACCGTCAGCCCGCGGGCTGCGCCTGCGGGGCCACGGTCACCTTCCGGTCCCTGCCGGGCTGCCGCAGCAGCAGTGCGATGGCCGCCGCCACCATCGACACACCGCCCGCCAGCGCATAGGCGCCGTTGTAGCCCCAGGCCGCGACCACCATCGAGCCGAGGCCACCGCCGAACAGGCCGCTGATCAGCTTGCCGCTGTAGACCAGGCCGTAGTTGGTGGCGTTGTAGTTCTCACCGAAGTAGTCCGGGGTGAGGGCCGCGAACAGCGGATAGAAGGCGCCGCCGCCGAAGCCCGAGAGGAAGGCGAAGAACAGGAACAGCGCCTCGCTCTTGACGTCGCCCGCCCAGATCACGCCGAACTGGGAGAGCCCCAGCACCAGGATGACGAACACCAGCGTCGACTTGCGTCCCCACCGGTCCGACATCCAGCCGACGACACCACGGCCGATGCCGTTGATGACCGCCATGACACCCATCGACGAGGCGGCGACCAGCGGACCGAAGCCCACTTCCTTGGCGAAGTCGACCTGGAAGGAGATACCGAAGATCGACACACCGGCGGTCATCACGATGGATATCCACATCAGCGGCAGCATGCCCGTCCTGATGGCCTCCTTCGGCGAGTACTGCTTCACCGCCGGGGGGTTCTTGGCCAGGCCGGCCCCGTTCTTCTGGTTGCTGGAGTACGTCAGCGGGTCGATGTCCGCGGGCCACCAGTTCTTCGGCGGGTCCTTGAAGAAGAAGGCGCTCGCGAAGACGACGACCAGGATGTAGAGGCCGATGAGGTCCAGCACCCGGTGGTAGTTCGCCGTGTCGAAGGCGTAGTTGAAGATGAAGATGAAGGGCAGCGATCCGTAGGCGAAGCCGCCGTTGACGAACCCGGTCCGCGCACCGCGCCGTTCGGGGAACCACTTGCCGACCATGTTGATGCAGGTCGCGTAGACGAGTCCGGCGCCGATGCCGCCGATCACACCGAAGCCCAGGATCGCCAGCAGCACATTGCTCAGGTGCGACAGGGCCAGGAAGCCGACGAGGCACATGGCCGAGCCGATGAACATCGCCCTGCGGGCGGTCAGGATGCCCTTCTCACGCATCCAGCCGGCCGGGAAGGCGATGCCCGCCTGGAAGAAGACCCAGACGCTGAGGATCCAGAACGTGTTGCTCTGCGTCCAGCCGTGCGCGTGGGACAGGGTGTCCTCCGCGGAGCCGTACGCGTACTCGAAGACACTGATGGCCATCATGGCGATCCACGGCAGGTACACCATGATCTTGCGGGAGTGGCCGAGGATGTCGCGGTCGGTCTCGCCGATGCGATAGACACGGCCGTGGGTGTCGGTCACCTCACGGTAGGGACGGTTCGCGGCGTCGGATCCGGCCGACGAGCTGTTGGTCGCTATGGGGTCTGCCGTCATGTCAGGCCATCTCCTCGCCGAGCGGCTGCGAATTGGGGACGATGCGCCGGGCGTTGGGCCTGCCCGGGGCCTTGAGGAAGAGCGCCAGAACCGCGGAGGCAAGGCCGATGCAGCCGGCCAGGACGAAGGCGCCGTGGTAGTCCCACGCGCCGACGACGACCGAGCCCATGCCGGAGCCGACGAGGCCCGAGATCAGCTTGGAGCTGTAGACCATGCCGTAGTTGCTGGCGTTGTTGTTCTCACCGAAGTAGTCCGCGGTCATGGCCGCGAAGAGCGGGAAGATCGCTCCGCCGCCGAAGCCGGAGACCATCGAGCAGAACAGGAAGAACGGCATGCTGCCCATCTGGCCGGAGACCAGCACGCCGAACTGTGCGGTGCCGAGCACGATGCACACGATGATCAGTGTGTTGCGGCGCCCGTAGCGGTCCGAGATCCAGCCGATGACACCGCGTCCGGTGCCGTTGACGATGGCCTTCAGGGACATCGCAGTGGCCACGATGCCGCCCGCGAAGCCCATGTCCTTGCCGAACGGGACCTGGAAGGCGATGCCGAAGATGTTGATGCCGGCCGTGCACAGCAGGCAGAACCACATCATCCACAGCACCGGGGTGCGTGCGGCCTCCCGCGGCGTGTACTGCTTGATCGCCGGCGGGTTCTTCTCCAGGGCGCGGCGGATGCGCGGGTCGTCGGTCGCCTTCAGCGGGTCCACGGTCGCGGGCCACCAGTTCTTCGGCGGGTCCTTGAAGAACCAGCCCGCGGAGGCCACCACGAGGCACAATCCGACACCCACCGAGGCGAGCACCGTCTGGTAGTTGCTCAGGTTCATGTACGACGTGAACAGGAACACGAACGGCACGGACCCGTAGGCGAATCCGCCGTTGACGAAGCCCGTCTTGCCGCCCTTGCGCTCCGGATACCACTTGCCGACCATGTTCACGCAGGTCGCGTAGACGAGACCGGCGCCGATGCCGCTGCACATACCGAAGCCGAGGTAGGCGACGATCACATTCGGTGCATAGGCCAGCGAGACGTAGCCCAGCATCGTGCCGACCGCGCCGATCAGCATGGCCGTGCGGGCGGGCAGCTTGCCGCTCTCCCGCAGCTGACCGGCGGGGAAGGCCACGGCCGCCTGGAAGAACACCCAGACGCCCATGAGCCAGAAGATGTGTCCACTGCTCCACAGATGAGCCTCGTGGAGCGTGTCCTCGGCCGATGTGAACGCGTACTCGGCGGAACTGATGCCCATCATGCCCACCCAGGGCAGGATGACCATCCACTTCCGTGGTCGGCCCATGATGTCGATGTCCGACTCGCCGACCCGGTACACGCGACCGTTGCGGTCCGCCACCTCCCTGTAGGGGACGGACGCCGAATAATCGGTGGTTGCCATTGTTCAGTACCCCTTGCGTCGAAAGATCTGGCCAGCGCCCCCTGTCCAAATGCCTTTCGTGCGCGCACGGGCCCGGGGCACGGCCGACGCGCACCGTCGGCCGTCCCCGCATCTGTCACGTCATGACCCGCCCCCCAACGCCCGCCCGTCTTCCGCCACGGCGGAAGAGCCCGCGGCCCTCAGCCGCTCCGCGGCACGCGCCCAGCGGTACTTGGCGCCGAGGACGGCCACCGGCTTCTCGGTCGTGTAGGGGTAGGCCACGACCCCTCGCTCGTAGAGGTACTGGCAGGCCTCCTCGACCTCGACGTCACCCGCGAGCGACGCGACCACCGGCTTCTCGACGCCCCGCTCCCGGAACTCGGCCACCACGCGTGCCGTGAGTTCGGCGAACACCATGGGCGGGGTCACGATGGTGTGCCAGTAGCCGAGGACGAGCGCGTGGATGCGCGGGTCCTCCAGGCCCAGCCGGATCGTGGCCTCGTACGTCGACGGCGGCTCGCCACCGGTGATGTCCACCGGGTTGCCGGCGGCTCCGAAGGGCGGGATGAACCTCCGGAAGGCGGTGTCGAGGTCGGGCGGGATCTCCATCAGGGACAGGCCGTTGTCGGTGACGGCGTCCGAGAGCAGGACACCGCTGCCGCCGGCACCGGTGATGATCACGACGTTGTCGCCCTTCGGAGTCGGCAGCACCGGCAACGCGCGCGCGTACTCCAGCATGTCGTTCAGCCCGGGCGCCCTGATGACGCCGGCCTGGCGGAGGATGTCGTCGTACACGGCGTCGTCGCCCGCGAGCGCTCCGGTGTGCGAGCCCGCGGCCCTCGCGCCCGCGGCCGTGCGGCCCGCCTTCAGCACCACGACCGGCTTCTTCGGCACGGTCGCGCGTGCGGCCTCCACGAAGGCGCGCCCGTCCTTGAGGTCCTCCAGGTGCATCGCGATGCACTCGGTGTGCGGGTCCTCGCCGAACCACGTCAGCAGGTCGTCCTCGTCCAGGTCCGACTTGTTGCCGAGTCCCACGATCGCCGACACACCTGTCTTGGTGGTGCGGGCGAAGCCGAGGACGGCCATCCCGATGCCACCGGACTGCGAGGTCAGCGCCACCCCGCCCTTGACGTCGTAGGGCGTGCAGAACGTGGCGCACAGGTCGTTCCAGGTCGAGTAGTAGCCGTAGATGTTCGGCCCGAGCAGCCGGGTGCCGTGCCGTTCGGCGATCGCCACGATTTCGGCCTGCAGTTCGTGCTCACCGGTCTCCGCGAACCCGGAGGGAATGAGAACGGCGTTGGGGATCCTCTTGCGTCCCACCTCTTCCAGCGCGGCGGCCACGCGCTGGGCGGGGATGGTGAAGACCGCCACATCCACCTCACCGGGAACGTCCGTGACACTCTTGTACGCCTTGCGGCCGAGAATGTCATCGGCCTTGGGGTTCACCGGATGGATCTCCCCGGAGAAGCCGCCGTCGATGAGATTGCGCATGACCGAATTGCCGATCTTGCCCGGCTCGTTGGAGGCGCCGATCACGGCCACGGAGGACGGCTGCATCAACCGGCGCATGGACGTGAGGATCTCGGCGCGTGTGTAGCGGCGGCGTTCCTCGGCCGGTGCGGCGGAGAGGATCACGCGGATGTCGGCCGCCATCGCGCCCTCGGGAGTGGCGATCACCGGGTTGAGGTCCACCTCGGCGATCTCGGGGAAGTCCGCGACGAGTCGGGAGACCCGGCGGATCTGCTCCGCGATCGCCCACCGGTCCACGGCCGGCAGGCCGCGCACCCCGCGCAGGATCTCCGCCGAGCGGATCGAGTCCAGCATGGACAGCGCCTCGTCGGCGTCGAGCGGAGCGAGCCGGAAGGTGACGTCCCGCAGCACCTCGACGAGCACGCCGCCGAGGCCGAAGGCCACGACCTTGCCGAAGGTGGGGTCGGTCACCGCGCCGACGATGACCTCCTGGCCCTGCGGCAGCAGTTCCTGCACCTGTACGCCCTCGATACGGGCATCGGCGGCGTAGGCCTTGGCGTTGGCGACGATCTCGTGGAAGGCGGCGCGCACGTCCGCGGCGCCCTCGACCCCGACCCTGACCCCGCCGGCGTCGGTCTTGTGCAGGATGTCGGGCGAGACGATCTTCATGACGACGGGCCCGCCGAACCGTGCCGCGTGCGCCACCGCCTCCTCGACGTCCGTGGCGAGTTCCTCACCCGGTACGGCGATCCCGTAGGCGTCCGCGATCACCTTGCCCTCCGGCGCGGTGAGCGCGGTCCGTCCCTGTGCCCGCACGGTGTCGAGGAGCGATCGCACCCTCAGCACCCGGTCGTCGGCGATCACGTCAGATCACTCCGTTCGACTTCAGCAGACGCAACTCCTCGTCCCCCAAGCCCAGTTCGCCGATATAGATCTCTTCGTTGTGCTCGCCGAGCAGGGGTGAACCGGTCACCTCGACGGGGGAGTCGGAGAGCTTGAGCGGGCTGCCCACGGTCTTGAACTCGCCCCGCTCCGGGTGCGGCACGGTCACGACCATCTCGTTGGCGACCAGCGACGCGTCCTCGATGATCTCCTTGGTCGACAGGATGGGTCCGCACGGGATGTTGTGGGTGTTGAGCCGCTCCAGCACCTCCCACTTGGGCAGCGTCGAGGACCACTCCTCGATCAGCTGGAACATCTTGCCGAGCTTGGGGAGCCTTGCCTCCGGCGTCGCCCACTCGGGGTCGTCCGCCAGTTCCGGGCGCCCGATGAGCCGGCTGAGCGGCTGCCAGCCCACGGGCTGGACGATGACGTACACGTAGTCGTTCGGACCGCCCGGCGCGCACTTGACCGCCCAGCCGGGCTGACCGCCCCCGGACGCGTTGCCCGAGCGCGGCACCTCGTCGCCGAAGTCCTCGTTGGGATACTCGGCGAGCGGTCCGTGCGCCAGACGCTGCTGATCCCGCAGCTTCACCCGGCACAGATTGAGCACGGCGTGCTGCATGGCCACGTTGACCCGCTGCCCACGGCCGGTGTGCTCCCGCTGGAGCAGAGCGGCGAGAATCCCCGCAACGGCGTGCACGCCCGTACCGGAGTCCCCGATCTGGGCCCCCGTCGCGAGCGGTGGCCCGTCCTCGAACCCCGTGGTGGCCATCGAGCCGCCCATGGCCTGTGCGACGACCTCGTAGGCCTTGAAGTTGGTGTACGGGCCCTCGCCGAAGCCCTTGATGGAGGCGTAGACGATGCGCGGGTTGATCTCCCGGATGCGGTCCCAGGAGAAGCCCATGCGGTCGACCGCACCCGGTCCGAAGTTCTCGACCATGACGTCGGAGCGCCGGATCAGCTCGGTGAGGAGCTGCTTGCCCCGCTCGGTCTTGGTGTTGAGGGTGATGCTCCGCTTGTTGCAGTTGAGCATCGTGAAGTACAGGGAGTCGACGTCCGGCAGGTCGCGCAGCTGCTTGCGGGTGATGTCACCCGTGGGCGCCTCCAGCTTGACGACGTCGGCGCCGAGCCAGGCGAGCAACTGGGTCGCGGAGGGCCCGGACTGAACGTGGGTCATGTCCAGGACACGGATGCCGTCGAGAGCCTTTGTCATGTCAAGCGCTCCTCACTTGTCCACGGTCTGGTTCGGGGTTCCGGGGGTGTACGCGTGCGGGTCGACCCGCACGTCGAGCAACGAGGGCTTCCCGGATTCGCGGGCGCGCCGCAGGGCGGGTCCGATGTCGGCGGGGTCGAGGACCGCTTCGCCGTAGCCGCCCAGCATCCGCGCGAAGGTGTCGTAGGGGAGGCCGGTGAACGGGTCGCCCGCCCCGGCGGGCCGCCCGTCGCGTTCGGCCCGGTCGGCCCGGTGGGGCGGGCCCGCCGGGGAGTTGCCGGCGACGATGCCGATGAAGGGGAGGTCGAGGCGGACGAGGGTCTCGAAGTCCCAGCCGGTGACGGACAGGTCGCCGGCGCCGAAGAGGGCGACGACCTCCTTGTCGGGCCGAGCCCGCTTGGCCGCGAGGACGAAGGGAATTCCTACGCCGGGCGTGCCCAGCGGGCCCGGGTCCAGCCAGTGGCCGGGTGATCGGGGCTGGACGATCTGCTCGGAGCAGAGGGCCACGCCCCCGCCGTCGGTGATGCAGAGGGTGTCCTCGGTGAGGAAGCCGTCCAGCTCGTGCAGCAGCCGGTACGGGTGGATGGGCCGGGCGTCCGACCGCAACTGCGGCAACCGCCTCTCGTACGCGGTTCGTTCCGCGGCGCGCAGTTCGTCGAGCCACCCCTTGCGCCGGTACGCGCCGTCGCCGGTACGCGCCGCGGCGGCCTCGGCCACGGACGCAAGGACCGCGCCCGCGTCGCCGTCGATCGTGTGGCCGACGTCCTCGTGCGCGTCGGCGATCCGGGGGCCGCGTCCGATCCGCACGACGGTCGCCTGCGGGGCCGGCCGCTCTCCTCGTCCCCGCAGGGCGCCGAGGGGTGCGTCCCCCACGACGACGATGACGTCGGCGTTGGCGAAGGCGTAGAGCCGGGACAACCGGAAGTGGTGCGGATCGTCCGGCGGCAGGGTGCCGCGGGCCGCTCCGTCGGTGTAGGCGGGGACGTTCAGCGAGCGGACGAGCGTGACCGCGGCATCGGTGGCCCGTGTCGTCCACACCTGACGGCCCAGCAGGATCGCCGGCCTCTCGGCGTGCACGAGCAGGTCGGCGAGTCGCTGGACGGCCCCGGGGTCGGCGGCCGGGCGCGTCGGGACACCGTGGTGCTCGTCCTGCGGGTGCGGTGTCGCCGACGGGGCCCCGGCGTCGAGGACCTGGAGCGGTATCTCCACATAGGAGGGGCCGGGCTCGCCGTGGTGACACGCGCGCAGCGCCGTCGACACCTCCTGCGCCGCATGCGCCGTGTCCACCACGTTCGCCGCGTACTTGGTGAAGGGCGCCGGCATGCCGATGCGCGTCAGATCCTGCCGCGTTCCCCTGCTGTCCCCGGTGAGTGCGCTCTGGACGCCGATCAGCAGCAGCGGTGACTGTGCACGCGAGGCGGTGGCCACACCGGGCAGAGCGGCGGCCGTACCGGGTCCCGCGGTGACGACGGCGCAGCCGGGGGTGCCGGTGATGCGCGCATGCGCGTCGGCCGCATGGGTTGCGGCCTGCTCGTTGTGCAGGTGCACGACCTCGATGCCCTCGTCCGCGCAGCCCTCGTGGAGGCCGCCGATGCGGCTGCCGCGCGAGGTGTGGACGACCTCGACACCCTGCGCCTCGAGCGCCCTGGCGATCACACGCCCACCGGGGACGAGCTGCCGGTTGATGCCGTCGGACATGGCGAAGCCCTCTCCCTTCGGAGGGTCGGAACGAGCGGGGCGGTACATTGCATACAGTCGACGAATACTGTATGAAGCTTGTTATCCCGCATCCGATGGGCGGTGTCCAGGGGGCGTGCGGCACTTTTCAGTCATCGTCAGTTCGGACTCGCGATGGCGTCGCGAAGACTTCGCAGACAGGAGCCGATATGGACCTGTACGAACACCAGGCAAGGGCCCTCTTCGAGGAGTACGGCATCGTGGTGCCGAGGGCCGAGGTCACGGACTCGCCCAAGGAGGCACGCGAGATCGCCCGCAGGCTGGGCGGCAGGGTCGTCGTCAAGGCACAGGTGAAGACGGGCGGCCGCGGCAAGGCGGGCGGCGTCAGGCTCGCCGCGGACCCGGCCGACGCCGAGCTCACCGCACGCCGGATCCTCGGCATGGACATCAAGGGGCACACGGTCGGCAAGGTGATGGTGGCCGAGCCGGTCGACATCGAGCGCGAGTTCTACGTGAGTTACGTCCTCGACCGGGCCGCCGGACGCTTCCTGGCGATCGCCTCTGCCGAGGGCGGCACGGAGATCGAGGAGGTCGCCGCCGTCCGGCCCGAGGCGGTGGCGCGCGTGCCCATCGACCCGGCCGAGGGCGTCACCTCGTCCAAGGCCGGCGAGATCGCCGAGGCGGCGGGTCTGCCGCCGCAGACCGTGGACGTGCTCGTACGGCTCTGGGAGGTCCTCGTCCGCGAGGACGCCGTGCTCGTCGAGGTCAATCCGCTGGTGCGCACCGAACAGGGGCGCATCCTCGCGCTCGACGGCAAGGTCACGCTCGACGACAACGCCCGGTTCCGGCAGGCGCGATGGGGCGCGGAGGACGCGGAGCACGAGGACCCGCTGGAGGCGGAGGCCGCCGCAAAGGGCCTCAACTACGTCCGGCTGGACGGCGAGGTGGGCATCATCGGCAACGGGGCGGGACTCGTCATGTCGACGCTCGACGTGGTCGCGGGCTGCGGTGCGCGTCCTGCGAACTTCCTCGACATCGGCGGCGGTGCCTCCGCCCAGATCATGGCCGACGGGTTGTCCGTCATCCTCTCCGACCCGTCCGTGAAGTCCGTCTTCGTGAACGTCTTCGGAGGTATCACCGCCTGCGACGCGGTGGCCGACGGCATCGTGCAGGCGCTGGACGCGGTGCAGCTGACCAAGCCGCTGGTCGTCCGCCTCGACGGCAACAACGCCCCCCGGGGCCGGGCGCTGCTCGAGGAGCGCGCGCACCCGTACGTCCAGCAGGTCAGCACCATGGACGGCGCCGCACGCCGGGCCGCCGAACTCGCCGAAGCCGACTGAAGGAGCCCGCCATGGCCATCTACCTCACCAAGGAGAGCAAGGTCCTCGTCCAGGGCATGACCGGCGGCGAGGGCATGAAGCACACCCGGCGCATGCTCGCGGCAGGCACGGAGGTCGTCGGCGGAGTCAACCCGCGCAAGGCGGGCAGGACCGTGGACTTCGACGTCCCCGAGCGTCTGAACGGCCTCGCGGGTGCACCCAGCACGGTCCCCGTGTTCGGCTCGGTGCGCGAGGGCATGGAGGCGACCGGCGCGGACGTGACCGTCGTCTTCGTGCCCCCCGCCTTCGCGAAGGCCGCGGTCATGGAGGCCGCCGACGCCGGCATCGGCCTCGCGGTCGTGATCACCGAGGGCATCCCGGTCCACGACTCGGTCGCCTTCACCGCGTACGCCGCGTCGAAGGGCACCCGGATCATCGGCCCCAACTGCCCCGGCCTGATCACCCCCGGTCAGTCAAATGCCGGCATCATCCCGGCCGACATCACCAAACCCGGCCGCATCGGACTGGTGTCGAAATCCGGCACGCTGACGTACCAGCTGATGTACGAGCTGCGCGACATCGGCTTCTCCACCTGTGTCGGCATCGGCGGTGACCCCGTCGTCGGCACCACCCACATCGACTGCCTCGCCGCCTTCGAGGCGGACCCCGACACCGATCTGATCGTGATGATCGGCGAGATCGGCGGCGACGCCGAGGAACGGGCCGCCGCGTACATCCGCGACCACGTCACCAAGCCCGTGGTCGGCTACATCGCGGGGTTCACCGCGCCCGAGGGCAAGACGATGGGGCACGCCGGTGCCATCGTCTCCGGCTCCTCGGGCACCGCGCAGGCGAAGAAGGAAGCGCTGGAAGGGGTAGGAGTGAAAGTGGGCGGTACCCCGACCGAGACGGCGCACCTGGTACTCGCACTGCTGGAAGAGGGACGTGACGTCACTCATAGTTGACGTGACGTGACTTACGGGTGTTCCGGCACCTGGCTAGCGTCCCGGTACGACGTTCGCGTACGGGCTGTGTGATCACCGTCGATCATGTGCGCGGACGAGCCATGCATCCCCCGCCCCCGACTGTGCACCGAGAGCGGAGCAACCCGATGGCACCCACCCTCACCCTCAAGTCCGGTTCGTCCTGGGCCGACGCCTGGCAGCGCTGCCTCGCCGTCGCCCCCGAGGCCTTCCGGGACGACCGCGTCCTCAATCTCTGGGACTCCTCCTGGCAGGCGGACGGCCGGGCCCTGCCCGCCACCAGTCCCGTCGACGGCAGCCCCATCGCGGGCCCGCCCCGGCTGGACCGGGCGACCGCCCGCCGCGCCGTGCAGTCCGCGCTCGACCAGCACCGCGCCTGGCGCCATGTGCCACCGGCCGAGCGCCGGGCCCGGGTCGCCGCGACCCTCGACGCGCTCACCGAGCACCGCGAGCTGCTCGCCCTTCTCCTCGTCTGGGAGATCGGCAAGCCCTGGCGGCTGGCCCAGGCCGACGTGGACCGGGCCATCGACGGCGTGCGCTGGTACGTCGACGGAATCGAACCGATGATCGGCGACCGGGTCCCGCTGGACGGCCCGGTCTCGAACATCGCGAGCTGGAACTACCCGATGAGCGTCCTGGTCCACGCGATGCTGGTCCAGGCCCTGGCGGGCAACGCCGTCATCGCCAAGACCCCGACCGACGGCGGCGTCGCCTGCCTGACCCTTGCCTGCGCACTGGCCGCACGCGAGGGCATCCCCGTCACCCTCGTCAGCGGCAGCGGCGGCGAGCTGTCCGAAGCGCTGGTGCGGGCGCCGGAGATCGGCTGCGTGTCCTTCGTCGGCGGCCGCGACACGGGCGCCGCGGTGGCCACGGCGGTCGCCGACCTCGGCAAGCGGCACATCCTCGAACAGGAGGGCCTCAACACCTGGGGCCTCTGGAACTACTCGGACTGGGAGTCGCTCACGGCGGTCATCCCCAAACTCTTCGACTACGGCAAGCAGCGCTGCACGGCATACCCCCGCTTCGTCGTCCAGCGCGAACTGTTCGACGAGTTCCTCGCGGCGTACCTGCCGGCCGTCCGCACCCTCAGGGTGGGTCACCCCCTGGCGGTGGCGCAGCGGGACGATCCCTTCCCCGGCCTCGACTTCGGACCGTTGATCAACGCGGCCAAGGCCAAGGAGCTGAACGACCAGGTGGCGGAGGCGATCGACCGCGGCGCGGTTCCCCTGCACCGGGGGCGGGCCGAGGACGCGTGCTTCCTGCCCGGCCAGGACACCTCGGCCTACGTCCACCCGGTCACTCTGCTGAACCCGCCCCCGTCCTCCCCCCTGCACCACGCGGAGCCGTTCGGCCCGGTCGACACGATCGTCCTGGTCGACACGGAGGCGGAACTGCTGGCGGCGATGAACGCCTCGAACGGCGCTCTGGTCGCCACGCTCTCCACGGACGACCGGGAGACGTTCGACCGTCTGGCACCGCAGATCCGCGCCTTCAAGGTCGGCCATGGCAAGCCCCGCTCCCGAGGTGACCGCGACGAGCTCTTCGGCGGCTTCGGCGCCTCCTGGCGCGGCGCCTTCGTCGGCGGTGAACTGCTGGTGCGCGCGGTGACGCAGGGCCCGGCGGGGGAGAAGCTGCCCGGGAACTTCCCGGAGTACCAGCTCATGCCGTGAGCCCCTGTCGGGCGGCGGGCGTTCCTTGCGTCCGCCGCCCGGCGATGATCTCGTCGGCCAGCCAGCGGGCCACTCCCTTCGGATAGGGCCGCGGCAGGTTCAGGACGATGTGATTCATCCCGGCCGCGACGAGCGCGTCGACAGCGGCGCGCGTCGCGGCCGGGTCGTCGTACGAGACGAGGACCTGCACCGAGCGAGTGATCTCGCGCGGGTCCCGTCCGAGGTCGGCGCAGTGGGCGTCCAGCACCCGTCCGCGCTGCGCGACGAATTCGATGTCGTTGTGCGGCGGGCCGGGGACGTTCCACATGTCGGCATGTTCGGCGACGACCCGCAGCAGGCGGGTGCCCCAGCCGCCGATCAGCAGCGGCGGCCCGGGGCGCTGCACGGGCTTGGGCTCGCACCGGGTGCCCTTCAGACGGTAGTGGCGCCCGGAGAAGTCGAAGACGTCCTCGGCCCACATCCGCTTCAGGATCCGCACGGTCTCGTCGAGCCGGGCGATTCCCTCCGCCGGCGGGACCAGGGTGAGCCCGTACGCCTCGTACTCGGCGACCGCCGGGTTGTCGCCGGGGATTCCCCCCGCCCCCGCGGGCTGGTGCGTGCCGCCGGCGCCGATGCCCAGCACCAGCCGCCCGCCGGAGATCACGTCCACGGTCGAGGCCATCTTGCCGAGGACCGCGGGCGGACGGATCCGATTGCTCGTGACCAGCACACCGAGCCGTAGCCGCTCGGTCTGTGCGGCCAGGGCGGCGAGCAGGGTCCAGCTCTCGTGCGCCTGTCCGCCCTTCGGTCCGGCGAGGGGCAGCAGATGGTCCCAGAGCCAGGCGTCCTCGATCTCGGGAACGGCGTCGGCCTCCCGCCAGACGCGGCGGATGTCGTTGTAGGAGACATGCATGGGTGCGGTCTTGATGCCGAAACGCACAGTCGTCATGACCGTCAGCGTAGCGAATCATCAGGACAACTGACCATCAGGAATGGATACAGTTCCGGCCATGACTGACGAGCGTTATCCCACGCCCCTGGAGTCCCGGCTCGGCTATCTGCTCAAGCACGCCCAGCTGCGGCTGGCCCGTGCCGTGGCCGAGGCGCTCGCCCCCTTCGGGATCGACGGCCATGAGCTGGCGGTCCTGGTGGTGCTCGCTGGCGCGGAGCCGCTTTCCCAGATCGAGGTCGCCGCGCGCCTCGGGGTGGACCGCACCACCATGGTCGTGCTGATCGACACCTTGGAGGAGCGCGGTCTGGTGCGGCGCAGGCGCAGTGAGCACGACCGGCGCAAGAACATCGTCGAGCTGACCGCGGAGGGCGCGGAGTGCCTGCGCCGGGGGGAGGAGGCCCGCCGGACGGTGGAGCGGCACTTCCTCGCTCCACTGGACGAGGAGACCGCCGACACCCTCGTTCACGCCCTGCGGCAGCTGATGGCGGAGGGTGCCGACGGCTGACCCGGACGGCACGGAAATGCAGGTGAGGGGCGCTCCGAAACCTTGGTATTGTTGTCCGTGTCGCCGCGGGGAAGACCCCTGGCAAGGCGGCGGACACCTGGTCCGGGTGGCGGAATGGCAGACGCGCTAGCTTGAGGTGCTAGTGCCCTTTATCGGGCGTGGGGGTTCAAGTCCCCCCTCGGACACTTATCTCATTGCAACGAAGCGAGGGCCTCGACCTTACGGTCGCGGTCCTCTCTGTATGTTTCCGGCCGATGGTGATGTCCAGGGCTTCGTAGAGTGGGCCTTTCTTCTCTGCGTCGGCAACGTGGATGCGTTGTGCGATGTCTCCAAGTCTCTCGGTCATGGGACCGGATCTCGTCGTTGGCGAGCGGTGGTTCCGTCTTCCGGGTGATGGGGGGCTGCGTGTCGAGCTCCCTCTGCGCCGCTTCCTTGTCTCGTTGTGCTTCGTTGATCCACTGGGTGACGACGGCTGGGTCCGCTCCGGCTTCCAGGGCGGCCTGGTAGCGGGGCGAGGCGCCGCTCGCATTCCTTGACTGCCTGCCGGGCTTGGCCTCGGCACCCCGCAGTGTCGGCGTCAGCCGGAGTAGTCCCACTTTCTGGCGATCAGTCTTCGGTGCCAGGCCAGTAGCGTCCCCGGCGTGACCGGGAAGAGGCTGCTCCAGCGGCGGCGGGGTATCAGCGACGACAGCGCGGCCGGCCAGAACCGGTCGGCGGGCTCGTAGCGGATCGGACTGGTGAGTTGCCGTCGCAGTGCCGCTGGCACGGACAGCAGCGCACGGGTGGCCCGGTACAGCAGCGAGGTGATCACCCGTGCACCGTCTCGGCCACGGCCGAGGGCTCGGCACGCAGGCTCTCCTGCAGTGATGACTTTGCGAACCCCAGAGGTCCAGTGGCAGTGGCCCCACGGGGTGTTGGGCCTGCTGTGGGCGCAGGGCGCAGGGTGTAGACCGGGGCCTGGTTGGCGTCGCAGCGCGTGGGTGGGTGAGGTTCCCCCGCTGCGCGGGAGTGGCTGACCAACTGGTCAGAAGGTGGCCGAGTCCCCCTGAGTCGAGGCCGGTGCAGCCCTTCTGGTTCGGGCCTCTTGGTGTTCGGGGTCGCGCGGGGACGAGATGACGACCTCGGAGCGGCGAGGTCCCCGGTCCATGATGCCGCCAGTGATGGCGAGGCCGAGGCCGGCCAGGGCCAGGGCCGCGCCGACCAGCGTGGGCGAGGCCCAGCCCCAGCCGGCCGAGATGACCAGGCCGCCCAGCCAGGCGCCACCCGCGTTGGCCAGGTTGAACGCGGAGTGGTTCGAGGCCGCCGCCATCGTCGGCGCTTTGTCCGCCTTGGCCATCAGCAGCATCTGCACGGGCGTGGTGATCAGCGCGCTCAGCGCGGCGATGAGCGTGAGGGTCACGAGCGCGGGCACCGTGCTGTGAACGGCGAAGTAGAAGGCCCCCAGCGCTACGGCGAGCAGGGTCAGCCCGACATAGAGCGTCGGGCGTAGCGCCCGGTCGGTGAGCGGGCCCGCTACGAGGGTGCCGAGCGTCATGCCGACGCCGAACAGGGCCAGAACCAGGGTGGTGGAGGAGTCGGAGATCCCCGTGAGGTGGGTCAGCATCGGCACGAGGTAGCTGTAGACGGCGAAGAATCCGCCGAACCCGATGACCGCTGTGGCCAAGCCGAGCGCCACCTGCCTGTTGCCCATGGCGCGCAGTTCGTGCTTGATGCCGGACTGCGGGCCGCGCGGTTGGTGCGGGACCAGGCAGGACAGGGCGACGAACGCCAGGACGCCGATGACGGCGACCGCTATGTACGCGTACCGCCAGCCGAGTTGCTGGCCGAGGGCGGTACCGGCGGGAACACCGACGATATTGGCCACTGTCAGCCCGAGGAACATGGTCGAGACGGCACGGGCCGCCCGGTCGGGCGCGACCAGCCGGGTGGCGACGACGGCGCCGACGCCGAACAGGGCGCCATGTGGCAGGCCCGAGAGGACGCGCGCCGCGAAGAGCAGACCAAAACTGGGGGCGAGTGCGGAGGCGGTGTTGCCGATGACGAACAGTCCGGACAGGAGCAGCAGCAGTCTCTTGTGCGGTATGCGGGCGCCGATGCCGGTCAGCAGGGGTGCGCCGACGACGACACCGAGCGCGTAGGCGGAGACGAGGTTGCCCGCGTGCGGTACGGACACGCCGACACCGTCAGCGATCTGGGGCAGCAGCCCCATGGTGACGAACTCGGTCGTCCCGATGCCGAACGCGACGAGAGCCAGGGCCAGCAGAGCCAGGGGCATGGCGCAGGGGAACCTTCCCGGGAGGGGTGGGTGTATCGGGTTTGCGCGCCGGGCCTCGTCGCCCGGGCACAAGAGAAGGAGGGTCGGCCTGCCGACCCCCCTGAACACAGCACAGCCGGAGGGCTCCGCATTCCTGGGTGGGGCGGCGCACAGGGTGACGTATGTCGCAACGGGAGACTGTGCGTGCCGAGAATTACGTCCGCGCTGGTCAAGCGGCGTGTTGATGCTGGTGGAGGGGGCGATCCGGATTCCGGGGGTGGCGAGTTCGCCGTGGATGCGCCGGTAACCCCAGGTGCTGTTCTCGCGCGCCATCTGCAGGGTGAGTCGCCGTATGGAACGCTCGGTTGGGGCGCGGCTGGGCCGTTGGGCCGACTCACCTGCCGTGACGCCGCCTGATCAGATCGCGGTGCCATCGCAGAATGGTCTCGGGATGCACCAGCAGCCGCAGGCGCCGCAACTGGCCACGCCGGAGGCGGACCAGGAGGGCAGCGAGGAGGGCCCGGTCCGCGGGAGTGAGCTTGATCCTTTCCGCACCGAGTTGCCGCTCGAGCCCAGTGAGCTGGTGGCGTAGGGCCAGAATCTCGGTGTCCTTGTCGCGGTCGCTCATCGGTAGCAGCCGCAGCGCGGCGAACGCGTTGGTGATGGTCGGGTAGGCGAGACGAAGCAACGCGAGTGCTGATCCTGCCGCAGCACCGAACAAGCCCTTGAGCTGCATGGATGACATTCTCGGCAGGCGCAGAGCTGCTCGGGGAGCGGTGGGCGGCCGGTGGTCGCCGGTTTCTCTCTCCGTTTCCAGCAGACGAGGCGGCGGTGGCAGGAGAGCAGGGTGCCGGGGGTGACCGGCCTGGTGTGGCGCAGCGAGGCGGGGAGGTGCCAGGCGAGGGCGGCGAGTATGGCTGGTCCGGCCAGGACAGCCGTGGCCGGGTGCCGAGCCGGCGGCTCAGCACGCCGACTTCGGGTGCAGCGCCAGCAGCTCGACGCCTCGGCTCGTTGGGAACGGGAGAACAGGAGGAGCAGCCCGAGGAGGCGGGCAAAGGCGAGGTAGACCATGCGGAGCATCACGGCGCGCGAGCATGCCATGATCGGAGGCCGGCCTCGAAGTCCCAGGTCGAAGCAGGTGCGAGAGTTATGGCACCCCACACGGTGCCTGGGCCGGTGCCGGACGGCGTTCCGGAGCGGAGCCGGGAGCCGTGCCGGCCGGCGCCGACCTGTGGGCGTGGGATCAGATGTGGCCGCCGAGTGTCACGGTGAAGGAAGCCGGACCGGCCGGCAGGTCCACCGTGTACTGGCGCAGGTAGGTGTCCAGGTAGGGTGAGCGGTCCCCCTGGGTGGCTACGTCATCGGACGGGTCGTCCAGGGACAGCCTCAGGACGGTGCCCGAGACCTTGACGGTCAGACCCGATGGGGTGTCACGCCACGACCCGGTCTGGATCGAGCCGATCTCTACGG
Organism: Streptomyces sp. HUAS TT11; assembly: GCF_051553595.1. Lineage (NCBI taxonomy): Bacteria > Bacillati > Actinomycetota > Actinomycetes > Kitasatosporales > Streptomycetaceae > Streptomyces > Streptomyces sp. HUAS TT11. Next base: position 2,075,437 of record NZ_CP196184.1, on the reverse strand, counting down.
CGAGGACATGCCCGGCCGCCAGCGTCCAGTCGGTCGCCTTGAGGTCGACGCTCATCCGGCCCGCCTTCAGCAGGGAGACCTGCTCGTCGAACATCACGGCCTTGCCGTCCGGGCCGACGTCGTAGAGCTTGAGCATGATGTTGCCCTCGCCCTTCGCGGTCAGCGAGATGTTCGGCGTGGCGGTCAGTCGTACGTCCTGGGCGAGCGGCTGCGACCAGACGAAGAAGCTGGAGCCGACCTCACCGGCCTGCTGCCTCTTCGCGATCCCCTTGGCCAGACCCTTGGGCGCCGGTTGCTGGGTCGCCGGGGCGTTCTCCATGTCCCAGTTGCCCGACGGCTGCGCCGCCTTGGGCGCCGGGGTGCCGGCTGCGGCCAGGTTGGCACGGGCGGAGGCACCACCGTCGTCAAGGTAACTGCCCCTCCCCAGCGGGAGGGTGACGTCCCGCTCCACCACCGGCCAGGTGTCCTGGGCTCGCCAGTGACCGGTGGAATCCTCGATGGAGTACGCCGGGTAGTCGACCGAGGGCTGAACTCCCTTGAGGTACTGGTCGTAGAAGGACAGCGCCTCGTCATACCAGCCCTCGCGACCCATGGCCAGGCGACCGTCGCCCACCCGGTCGCCACCACGTACATGGTCCCATTGGCCGACCCAACCGCGCTCCGGGCCGGTGTGGTTGGTGAGGTACTCCTGCATCTCCTCGGGCTTGGTGTTGTTCTCGATGAAGCCCTGGGTGACGAAGAGCGGCGTGTCGGTGCCCTGAGCCATCTCGGCCAGGTCACGGGAGGTCCAGAACGGGTCGTTCTGGTCGGATATTCGGTAGCCGGCCGAGTTCTCGGTCAGGCACCCAGGGTGGTCGTCCTCGTATCGGGCGTTGGCCTGGTAGTGCCCGTCGTCATCCGACAGAGGGGCCATCGTGGCAATGCCGTTGTAGGCATTCGCGGTTCCGGTCACATTCGGGCGAGGGACGCCGTTTGAGTAGATGTACTGGTACATGTCCCAGAGGGGCTCCCCGGCGACAACGGCCTTCAGCGCGGATTGCTTCAGGTCGTTGCCGATGAGGCCGGTGACTGCGTCGTAGGACTTGCCGTACATGCCCACCGCGCCGGTCGACCACGGCCGGCTCGCGGCCCAGTTGATCGCGGCCTTCACATCTGCCTGCTCACCGGGACCGCCCCAGTCGAGGCAGCCGGTCGAGCCGCCGAAGCCGCGCAGGTCGACCATGAGGAACGCGTAGCCGTGGGCGAAGAGGTCGCTGCCCTCGATGAAGTCCTGGAAGCGATTCGAGGGACCGGTGTGGGTCCAGCCCTCGGGGTTCGTCTGGCCCATGTGCCCGAAGTACGGGCCGACGGAGAGGATGACCGGCACCTTCTGCCCGGCATGCACGCCTTCGGGCATCAGCAGGTCGCCGTGCAGTTCGGTACCGGAGCCGTCCGAGGACGGGAAGTAGTGCTGGGTCCAGACCGAGCCCTTGGGGACACGGTCGTTCTGCTCGTGCGTGACGCCGTCGGTCGCGGTGGCGACCACCGTGGTCGGGGTCTGAGCGGAAGCGGCGGCCGGTGACGCGTCGGCGGGGCCGGCGAGTGCTCCGGTCAGGGCCAGAGTGGTGACGAGTGCCAAGGCGGCCCAGCCGGGCGCGCGACGTCTGTTCACATGCTCTCCCGAGTCGTCGGTACGGAGCGGAACGGCGTTTCCGGTCAAGCGGCAGTGCCCTGCCCGCCATCGCAGCGACGACGGTCGCACACATGTCAGGAACGGGACCATGGGTGCGAACTCTGGCCGGAACCGATGGCGAGCGAGCCTAAGGTCAGCACTGAAACGCGTCAACGGTGCTGTGTATCCGTCCCGTTACTGATGTGATGCCAACAAGTCCGTTTCTGGTAGGGGAAGTTGTAGGAGGCGAAGGTGGAAACGTCTGCTGCATCCCAGCGGATGGGGCTGGTTCGCCAGGTCGGCGGGCTCTTCGCCGACCCGCGTGGCCGCAGAATGCGGAAGGGAGGCGTCCCCGGCGTTGACTTCCGGCAGCCTGGGTTATGGGAACCACCAGGCCGTGGCGGGGTCACGCCCAGCCGGACTCGGCAGCAAGACGCTGGCCACCCGGGAGCGTCCATACATTGGGCAAGCGCGACGAAAGCGCCTCAGTACACCTCAGCCCAGGATCCGAATGCGTCGCGCGGCATGCTGGATGGCCGCCTGTGTTGAGTGGGTCGGCGTCCATGCGAGGCCAGATCCGTGGTCGGGCCGACCACGGCCTCTGTGCCCCCACCGTCACCGTGGTCGTGCTCGCATGGTCGGCAGCGGACCCCGGAGATCCCCCCAAGGGTCTGTTGCACACCTGGCGGCGCGGTTCGCCCGCCGTTGCGCAGATGGCCTGGGGCCAGCGGCAGACGCCAGCCATGCGCCCCTTGGCATCCCGGACTGCGCGGCCGGATCTCCGAAACAGCGCATTTGGCTGCGCACTGCCGCGCGCCATCAGACTGCGCAAGACTCCCGACCTGGGGCGTGGGCGCCGGCCCGAGCCGCGGTCCGGGTGAGATCATCGGGCGGATAGGTGATGGATGGTTGGGTCTCTGGTCGGCCCGACCATCTGGCCCCGACCAGCGACGTAAGGGACTGATCGTCACGACGGCCGGAGGGGCGCGGCACGTGGACGAGTACGGTAGCCGTCCCCGGAGAGCGGTGCAGGACGTGGGCTCTGCGCACTGCCCCGCGACCGTCGTGGAGGTGATTGCGCACGATCTCTGGGGTGCGCAGCCCAGGCCGAGATTCGCTCGCCGCGTGCGCAATCGCCTGCACACGGCCGATTGCGCAGACGCTGAGTCTGTTGCGCAGCCCTCTGCGCGAGCGTCCGTTCTTCAGCGGCGCATTGCCGGGTGCGCAGCCCACGTGGAGCGAGCCGTTTGGTCGGAGGCGGCCATGAACCCGGCCACGGCGTGAGGTTGTTGGGGGCGATGACGGCGGATCCACGCCTACGAACTCCCCGGGTTGTCTCTATCCGCTGCGACGGCTGGCGCTATGCGAATTGAGCCGGTCGTGCCGGGGGCCGGAAAGGCCACGGGCGAGGTCAGTTCCGTTCACCAGGGCGGTGAAGGAGTTACGTGTCCTGGACGGACAAAGCGGGCGGAGGCGTGCTCGCCGGGGCGGCTGCATGCTTCAACGTGGTCATGCTTGAGTGCTGTGAGGTGGTGCCACGCCCGCATTATCTGGCGCACCCGAAGGAAAGAGGCCGCTGGTCCGGTTCGGCGGCTCGGATGGCCATTCTGGCGAAGGCCGCTGGGATCTGTGGCGCCAACTCATGGGTCGGCTTGCGCGGAAGCTGTTGCGCCATCTCCTGACCCCGGCCGCTGGTGGGCCTTCGAATGCAGCAGGTCAGAAGGCGGTTTGGCCGTGGTCGGGGAGCTGACAGCACAACGAAAGCGATTCCCTGCCTCGAACCAACTGACCGGCTCACATTGCAAGTTGACAATGGTTCACTGTCGCGAAACGCAGCGTCGCGCAGGACAGGCTTCGTGAGTGTCGCAACTCGCCTCGTTCCACGTGCCGTCGAGGCGGTCGGCCCCCGACGGCGCAAGCGTGGTGCCCAGCGTCAGGACGGCGACTCCTCCTCCTGGGGCAGGCTCCCTGCGGCCGGTGCCGGTGCCGGTGCCGGTGCGGTTGCGGGCGGCGCACGGAACAGCAGTCGGGTCGGGATCGCCAGCAACCACCAATACTTGGCGAGGTCCGGCGAGAAGAACGCCACCGGGATCGAAGTGGCGAAAACCAGAATCAGCAGGGCGGCACGGCGGACCGCCTCCCTGAGTTGCGCGGGCGTTGCATGCGAAGCGGCCAGGGCGGGGGCGGCCAGGAGCCGTAGGTGCATCGCGCACAGGAGAGTGATGGTCAGGGTGATCGCCGCCGCGTACACGACGGTTGCCGTGGTGGTCCCGCCGTACTCGCTGATCAGCCGGGTCGGGTAGGGCAACGCGGCCACGACGGCAAGGAGGGCGAAGTACAAGTACAGCAACCAGCGGTCGACCGTCGAGATCAGGCGGAACAGGGCGTGCTGGGCCAGCCAGAGTGCTCCGATGACGGCGAAGCTGAGCAGATAGGCGCCGATGGCGGGCACCGATTCCCGGACGGCGTCGGCGACTTCCGACTCGGGCAGACCTTCCGGGACGGTGATCTCAAGTGCGAGCAGGGTGATGGCGATGGCGAACACGGCGTCGCCGAGCATCGCCAGTCGTTCGGGTCCCACGAGGACGTCGCGGCGGCGGAAGCCGATGGGGGGCAGGTTGAACATGTCGACGGCACCAGGAATTCGTTCGGGGACGGAGGACGCAAGACATACCACCGGATCCTGTCGGTGAGGACCTCGGGGGCCGTCGAACCGTCGCCGACGTGGCACCCACATCGCAGGACAGCACGGGAGGACAGCGCCGACGCCCGGCATGGGAGGACAGCGCCCCATGTGAGGGAACAACTCCCTGCCCTCATCTCATGTTTTATAGGTTGCGTAGGTGTTCCACGCACTGCGTCACTCCCGTTCCGACTGTCCACCAGCCCGCTCGACACGTTGCCACCGGCATGGTTCGCGGGACCTTGACGGGCTTCTGGCCTTTGAAGTGCATTTCAACTGGATCTCTGGCGTTGGAGTCCATCCCGGCCGTCAGAAGGCGGGGTGCCGGCCGCGGACCGGGCTGAGTGTCTCCAGCAGGGAAGCGATGTGCAGGATCGTCGACTCGGCGTACCAGGTGGCGACCAGTTGCACGCCGATCGGCAGGCCGTCGCTGCTCGTGCCGAACCGCATGGACAGGGCCGGGAGGCCCGTGAGGCTGAAGGGTACGGTCGTCGAGCTCACGTGGAAGGCGCCCACCGTCCGGCCGTCGAGGGTGAACCGTCCGAGCCCGTGCGCGTGCGCGGGGATCGTCGTCACGGGAAGCAGCAGCGCGTCGTACCGCTGGAAGTACTCCGCGAAACCGTCCCGGAGCCGCTCGACGCCCTGCTCGGCCAGGACGTAGTCCTCCACTGACGTGTCGGGTGCGGCGAGCAGAGCCTTGGAGTACGTGAACATCTGGTCCTCGTGACCCGCGGTGGTCTCGCGGACGGCCGGCTTCATCTCCATGACGTGCTGCCGGGCGAAGAGTTCGAGGGGGTTGTCCCGCTCGAGAGCCGGGATGTTCACGGCCTCGACCCCGACACCCGCCCCCTCCAGGGCGTCCGCGGCCTTCTGCACAGTCGCCACGACCTCTGCGTCGACCGGACCGAGTCCCGAGTCGACCAGCCAACCGACGCGGACGGGCCGGTCCGGTGAGGCGCCCAGGCCGGCGTCGAACTCGGGCGGGAGCACGGAGAAGCCGTCGGCTCCGTCGGGGCCGGCCAGTAGTGGATACGCCAGTGCGAGGTCACGGACGGTCCGGGCCATGGGACCGGCGTGCCAGTCGCGGCGGGGCTCCCGCGGCCAGAACCCCGTCAGCGGGATGCGCCCGTGCGTCGGCTTGAGGGCTGCGATACCGGTGTCCGACGACGGCCCACGCACCGAGATGGACAAGTCGCTTCCGAGACCGAGCGGCGACATCCCAGCGGCGATGGCCGCGGACTCCCCACCGCTTGAACCTCCGGACGAGCGGTTGAGGTCCCAGGGATTGTTCGTCCGGCCCGTCAAGAGGTTGTCGGACTCGACCCAGTACGAGAACTCCGGGAGATTGGTCTTCGCCAGAAGGATCGCGCCGGCCCGCTTCAACCGCGCCACGCCGGTGGCGTCCGTGTCCGGGACACGCCCCGCGAAGATCGGCGACCCGCGCTGGGTGAGCACTCCGGCTGTGTCGAAGCCGTCCTTGACGGTGAAGGGCACACCGTGGAGCGGTCCCACCTGCCCACCCGCCGCGAGTTGCTCGTCCGCCGCCCTCGCAGCGTCGAGCGCGCCGTCGGCGAGCGTCACGATCGCGTTCACCTGAGGGTCGGTGGCCTCGACGCGGTCGAGGTGCGCCTGAACCACCTCGACGGAGGAGACCTTCCTCGTGCGGATCAGCTCGGCGAGTTCGGTCGCGTCAGAGTGGATGAGGTCGGAGGCCATGAGGGAGTTCCTCTCAGATCTGTATATGCCGCCGTACTATCCGGTCGTTCGCTGCTTCGGACGGTGCGACGCGCCGCCGGGGTGTCGGAGCCCACGGCCCGCTCAAGGCCCCGGGACGAGTTCGGCACGACCGCCATGACCCGCCGACAGCTCGGCGAGCTCATCGACGAGCTGACTGCTGCGCCGGAGGGTCAACGCGTCCGAGTGCTCCGCACACGTCGCGGTCACGAGCGGTCGGCAGCCGCGCAAACTCGCGACCATGGACCTCCTCGGCCAACTCTTCGGCGTCACCGCCATGACCACAAACCGCGCGAATCCGGAAAGCCTCCCACCCTCTCCCGACCCCACTTGAACCAAGAACCAAAAGACGAGCCAAAGATCTGCACGCCTTGAGGAGCCGAAGTCAGTATCGTGGTGTCGCATTCCCTTCGGGCAAAGAGATGCTCGCGGTCGATGCCTCGTTTCATGAAGTACGGCGCGGTGCAAAAACTCAATTATCTCAAAAAGTGCTTTGGGCGACCGAGGAGGCCTGGGCATGGAAACCGGCGACCGCCTGAGAGACCTCGCGCAGCGCGTGGGGACGGCCGACGTCGTGGACGCCCTGGGTCGGGTGCACCGGCATCGCAGTCACCTGGTCGATCTCGCCAGTCCCGCGCCCGACCGGTTGCTCTTCGGCCCTGCGGTGACGATCTCGTTCTTTCCCGCCTGCGAGGCCGCGCTGCCCTCGGAGACGTTCAATTTCCCTGCCCTCTTCAGCGAGGCGGTCCGGGAAGGGGGCGAAGGCCGTGTTCTTGTCATGGCGAGCAATGGGTATCCAGACACCTCGATGGCCGGCGGAACCAAGCTCTCACTGTTGAGACACGCAGGGGTATCAGGTCTTCTCGCCGACGGACGGATCCGCGATTTCGACGAGTTGGCCGACACTGAACTGGCGGTGTACTGCCGGGGCGAGGCCGTCGCGTGGGGAGGGGCCACGGTCACGGCTTTCGAGGCCAATCGCCCCGTGGTACTGGGCAGGGTCGGGGTCATGCTGGGTGACTACGTGTTCGCGAAGGGATCGAACGCGGTGGTCATTCCGCGGGACCAGGTACTCGACGTGCTCGAGGACGCCGAGCGGACGATGGGGGAAGAGGCCGATTTGGCGACTCGATGGACCGCGGGGACCCCCGAGTCAGGAAGGGCGGACGTCCGGTGACTTCGGGTCTCGCCGTCGGCGTCCCAGGAGCACGTCCGCGGGCCGGCCGCGCCCTCATGGGCAGGCAGACCGGCGCCAGGAAACAGAGCCGACTCGTTGTCCCTTCCCGGAAGGCACGTCGTGAACGCAGAAGCGCGTGACCAGGACATCCACTTCGACGGACTGCGTGCGCTCTTCGTCAACTGCACACTCAAACCGTCCCCGCAACGCAGCAACACCGAAGAACTGCTCCTCATGAGCAGCACCCTGATGGAGCGCCAGGGTGTCGAGGTGGAGGTTGTTCGAGCGGTGGACCGCGACATCGCGACGGGCGTCTGGCCCGACATGACGGAACACGGAGCGCCCAGTGACGAGTGGCCCGTCCTCTATCAACGAGTACTGGACGCCGACATCCTGGTGCTGTGCGGTCCGATCTGGCTGGGCGACAACGCCAGCGTGACCAAGCGGGTTGTGGAGAGGCTCTATGCCTGCTCGTCCCTGCTCAACGAGCGGGGTCAGTACGCCTACTACGGCCGCGTCGCGGGGTGCCTGATCACCGGGAACGAGGACGGCCTCAAGCACTGTGCGAGCAATCTGCTCTACAGCCTGCAGCATCTCGGCTACACCATTCCGCCGCAGGCGGACGCCGGTTGGATCGGAGAAGTGGGGCCCGGCCCGTCCTACGCGGACCCGGGGTCCGGCGGGCCCGAGAACGACTTCACCAACCGCAACACCGCGTTCATGACCTGGAACCTCATGCACGTTGCCAAGCTGCTGAAGGAGGCGGGAGGTATCCCCGCCCACGGAAATCAACGCTCCCTCTGGGATGCCGGATGCGGTTCGGGGCAGTCCAATCCCGAGCACCGCTGAGCGGGGGCATGAGAGCGTTCCGCTCATGCCACGCGTCCGGATCCGGTTGAGGCGCGTTCGTGCCGTCTGGTCGCCGAATCGGGGTTGATGCGGCGCCGGCGTCCGACTTCGGCCGAGCGCGCCGAAGGGGCCGATAACAGCAGGGGCGGCCCTCGCTCAGCCTCGCGCGAGGTGGGGAGGTCTTCGCCGAGATGCCCGCCATCGCCCCCGTCCGCGCCGCCTCCGACCGGCGTCCCCCGCGCATCCGGTGAGCACCGCCCCTGGCTCGATGAGGTCATGACGGGGCTTCCCAGTACTTCCAGCCGGTCTCGGAGCTGGGGAGCGACGAGGCTTCTCCCCGAGCGGGGGACCTTCGAGGCGCTGATCAGTCTTGCTTTGACGGTGCGAGCCCGCGACCTGACGCGAACGCTTCCAAGTGGGGAACGAACCTCGCATATCGTCTCAAGTGTCAAACTCTGATGTGAAATCACACGCTTGCGTTTGAACGGCAGTTGGGAACATCTAGCACTGCCTTGCTAGTACTCGTAATTTAGGAATTATTGTTGACACGCGTCTGTAACCGCTGCAAGATCCTGGAAACATTCCGCAGGCGCGCGGGCATTGACTGGTCCGACGTCCCACCGCCGCACCCTCCACGAGGGGGCGGCAGCTCAGACTCACGACCAGGACGGGTCGGCACGCCTGATCGAAGGATCCGATGTGAAACGACATCTCACCGTCCTCCTCGCCCTCCTGACCGGCTTGCTGGCCGTGTCGGCACCCGCCCACGCAGGCCCGGCGGCCGGCACTGCCGCCGTTCCGGCGCCGGCATCTCAGCAGGTGCTGAGCCCGACGCCGTACATGGGCTGGAACACCTACTACGCGCTGGGTGGTGATCCGACCGAGGCCGAGATCAAGTCAGTGGCCGACTTCCTGGTCAGCAGCGGTCTGCGCGACGCCGGTTACCAGTACGTCTGGATCGACGGCAACTGGGCGGCGCCGACCCCGCGCAGCGCGGCCGGCGACCTGGTGCCGAACCCCGACCAGTTCCCGAACGGGCTGAAGCCGCTCGTCGACTACATCCACTCCAAGGGCCTCAAGGCCGGCATCTACACCGACGCCGGCCCCTACATCCCGGGCAAGTGCGGACTCGGCAGCCACGGCTACTACCAGCGCGACGCGGACCAGTTCGCCGCCTGGAAGTTCGACGCGGTCAAGGCGGACTACCTCTGCGGGATCGCGGCGAACCTCGACCCGAAGACCGTCTACACCGAGTTCGCGCAGGCCTTGCGGAACAACGCCAGCAAGCGCCCCATGATCTTCAACCTCTGCAACCCGGTGACCTCCCCGGACTGGGGCAACTACCCGGAGGAGCAGCAGTCGACGTACTCCTGGACCTATGCGCCGTCGATCGCGCAGTCCTGGCGGACGTACACGGATGTGGGTTTCGTCGGCGAGATCAAGTACAAGGACGTGCTGCGGAACTACGACGCGAACGCGCGGCACCCCGAGGCCGCCGGGCCGGGGCACTTCAACGACCCGGACTACCTCGGTCCTGAACTGGGGATGACGGACGAGGAGTTCCGCACCCAGATGACGCTCTGGTCGGTCGCGGCCGCACCGCTGATGATCGGCAGCGACGTCCGCAAGCTCAGCAAGACCTCGCTCGGCATTCTCGAGGACCGCGATGTGATCGCGATCAACCAGGACTCCGCCGGTGTCCAGGCCGTCCGCGTCGGGGCCGCCGGCACGACGGAGACCTGGGTGAAGCGGCTCGCGAACGGTGACCGTGCCGTGGTGCTGCTGAACCGGGGCGACAGCCCGGCGACCCTGACCACGAAGGCCTCGTCCGTGGGTCTGTCCGGGGATCGGTTCACCCTGAAGAACGCCTGGACCGACCGGGTCACCGAGAGCGCCGGCACCATCAGTGCCGCCGTCCCGGCCCACGGCGCGGCCCTGTTCCGGGTCAGCCCGGCCACGGGCAAGCCCGGTGTTCCGCACGTCGTGGCCGGTCTGCCGCAGGTGACGCAGGTCGGTGACGACGCGGTGCCCGCCGGTACCGCCCCGCTCGTCGCCGGCGGCGACCAGGCCCGGGTCGAGGTCACCGTCCGCAACGACGGTGCGCAGCCGGTCTTCGCACCGCGGGTCGAGCTGGCCGTGCCCACCGGTTGGACGGCCCGTCCGCTCGGCACGGCGCCGAAGCTGCTGGACTCCGGCCACTCCGCGACCTTCGCCTTCACCGTGACCCTGCCGGCCACCGCCGCGCCGGGCGACGCCGCACTGACCGCCACCACGTCGTACGAGGTGATCGGCAAGGGACGGCTGCGGCAGGAGGCGTCCACGCCGATAGTTGTCGCACCGGCGGCGCCGGACGGCGACGTCGCACTGTCGCACCACCAGTGGATCAGCGCCACCAGCGGGTGGATGAGCCCGACCGTCGACCAGAGCGTCGGTGGCGGGTCGCCGATCAGCATGCTCGGCCAGGTCCACCCGACCGGCATCGGGGTCGCCTCGCCCTCCACGATCCGCTACTACCTCGGCGACCGGTGCAGCCGGCTGACCACCACCGTCGGCATCGACGACGCGGTACGCAACGTCGGCCCGGAGGGCGGCACGTCGACCTTCCAGGTGATCGGTGACGGCAAGGTGCTGTTCGACAGCGGCGTGCTGACCCGCGACGACATCCGTCAGGCCGACATCGACCTGACCGGCGTCCGGGTGCTCGACCTCGTGGTCGGTGACGCCGGCGACGGCGGCTACAACGACCGCGCCGACTGGGCCGGTCTGAACGCCACCTGCTGATCCGGCTCGGCCGCACCTGGGTGAGACCTCACCGGGGTGCGGCCGGTTCGCCAGGACATTGAGACGCCGTGGCGCGGTTGCGCGCCACGGCGTCGTGCTGCCGGGCCGGCCTCGACGGGGAGCGGACGCGTCAGGCGAGCCGCAGCACAACGCGTTCGGCGTCGTGCGCGGCGGGCCGTTGCACAGCACAGGCGCAGGCACAGGTCGGCTGACGACGGTGCAGTGGGCGCCGGACGAGCGCTGTTCGCCGCATCAGCAGGCGCCGACCGGGTCGATACGGCGAGCGGCAGCCGTACCGGTCGGGACGGCAGCAGGTTGATGCTGTCGAGTCGGCCGGGTTGCCGGCCGCCGCAACGAGACGGTCACCCCACCTGGCACCGCGCTCTGAAGGACTCCCTTGGCCGTGGAAGATGTGGATCACTCCGAGTTCTTCGGTGGGGACGGCAGCCGAAGGGCTGCGGAAGACCGCTGGAGTGGCCGGTTCCCACATCCGCCGGAGAGACTGGGCGTACGGAAGCGGCAGGGCGGACCGAGGTGATCGCCGATGATGGACGAGAGCGTGGACTATCCGGGTCTCATCGTCCCGGTCGGGCATGTCGAGCCGGTGCCGCGGCGTATCCGGGCGCAGGTCGGCGGCCGGTGGGTGTGCGACACCCACCGTGCGCTGTATGTGTGGGAGTGGCCCGGCTATCCGCAGTACAGCATTCCGCTGCGGGATCTGGCCGAGGGCGTCCTGACCGACGACGGCCGCGCCGGGCGGCTGGGCCCCGGCCCCGCGCGGCGGCACTCGCTGCGGGTCGGTTCCGAGGTCCGCGAGGGCGCGGCGTGGGTGTGGGACGAGGGAGCCCCGACGGCACTCATCGGCACCGCCCGCTTCCGGTGGGACGCGATCGACGCGTGGTACGAGGAGGAAGAGCAGGTCTTCGTGCACCCGAGGAGCCCGTACACCCGGGTGGACGCGCTGCGCTCCTCCGGCACCGTGCGCGTCGAGGTGGACGGCACCGTCCTGGCGGACGCGCCGTCCTCGGTGAAGCTCTTCGAAACCGGACTGCCGACCCGCTACTACGTGGAGCGCGCCTTCGTCGACTGGACCCTGCTGCGTTCCTCGGAAAGCGTGACGGGGTGCCCGTACAAGGGGAGGACCAGCGGGTACTGGTCGTTCGTGAGCGGGGCCGCCACCCACGAGGATCTCGCCTGGGCGTACGACTTCCCGACGGTGTCGTGCGCCGCCATCGCGGGGATGGTCGCCTTCTACAACGAGCACGTCGACCTGTACGTGGACGGCGTCCTGCTCCCGCGGCCCACCGCCCTTTCGCGAGCGGAGTGGGACAAGCAGCGGCGGGCGGGATCCTGAGCTGCTCGTCGGCGCCGACGGACGGAGCCTGCGGGCCCGCGGTTGCCCGGCCGCGGCGCAGGGCGTCGAATCGCCGGTCGCGCGGTACCGGTCGGCGATGCCCCGACGCCGGCAGTCGTTCCTGCGTCTCGCGTGTGAGGATCCGCTGCGGGACACCGGCGCGTGCGGGGAGAGCCGAGCCGACCGGTGGGCAGCACGGGCCCCGCCGCCGTCCGGTCAGTGCTGCGGCAGGGGCGGTCACCCGCCACGGGGTGACGACGGATCTGGCGGCAGGCTGGATCCGCGTCGTCACCGCCGCCCCGCGACGGCCGTGGAACCGGCCCCGATCACGCTTCGCGACCTCGCTCAGGTGTGGAAGCACTTCCTGTGCCCGTCTGCCGGTTCGAAGCATGCCCGGAGTCCGGTGCGGGCGGTGCCGTCGATCATGGGTGTGACAAGCGGGTCCTCCGTGTCGTACTTGTCCGCGACCGTGGCGTGCTCCGGTGCGCCACCCGGGGTGGACACGGTGAGTACGTCTCCGATCCGCGCGGTGCCCACCAGCGCCCACGCGGCGCGGCACTGCTCGCTGTAGACGATTTCCAGCGGTGTTCCGGTGGAAAGTCTCTGCTCGCCGAGTACTTCTTCCTGATCGGGCATGGCGCAGCCCATCGCCGTCGGCTGGTGACCTGTACAGGTCCGGGCGTGGCATCCGGGAGCGGGCGCAGCGTAGGGCGCGGTATTCGTGGGGTTGTCGATGGCCGTATGAAGCCAGGCGGTCACTCCTGTCGCGGCCGTGAGCCCGACCGCGCAGAGGACGGCGAGGATCCCCCGGTGCCGCCGTCCGCCCCGTCCGTGTACCGGGCCGGGTGTGGCGTGGCCTGTGGAGGGTCCGTGGTCGCCCGGCCGGTCGTCGTACGACGGAGTTGTGTCCGTTCGGGCCACCGGGGCTGCCGTCGTGTGGGCGCGTCCGCTCCACTCCAGGTCGGCCAGTTCCCACAGCGCCACCAGACGCCCGGCGGGTTCATGTGCCACAGTGCACAGCGCCTCGACGGCTTGGCGCGGGGCGAGCTGCTTGCCGTTGAGGTAGCGCTCCCAGGAGGACTTGCTGTACGCGGTGCGCTCCGCCAGGGCAACCATGCTCAAGCCCGTCCGGGTCCTGAGATCGCGCAGTTCGCCGGCCAGCCGCCCGCACACGGGTCCGGCCGCGGACGCTTCCGTATCCGTCATTTCCGCAGTACCTGCCAGGTGTGCGGGCCCACGAGGCCGTCAGGAGGCAGGCCGGCCCTGTCCTGCAGGCGCTTGACCGCCCGCGTGGTGTTCGGCCCGTAGACACCGTCCACAACGCCCGGGTCGAAGCCCAGACGGCGCAACAGACACTGAGCCTCCACGACATCCCACCCCGGCTCGGCGAGCAGTGCCGTGCTGGTGGTGCTGTAGCCCGCGTACCACCGTCCCGCCTTCTGCTCGACCTCACAGGGATAGGTCTTCCCCGCCCGGTAGGCGAAGGCCGCGTGGGACGGAGGGGCCGAGTCCTCGTTCCTCCAGGGTGCGACGACCAGGAGCCCGGCGATCAGCCCGCCGAGAACCACAGCCACAAGGACACCGATCACTGCCGTGCGCCGTGCACCCCGCGACGGGGGCGGATCCGGTCTCCTCGATGTGCCGGGTTCCTGCCGCCACGCCTCCTCGGCCACCTCATGAAGCACCAGAAGCCGTGTCGGATCGGCACCGCCGACCCGCGCCAGCTCTTCCACCGCCTGCCGCGGTGGCAGGGCCCGCCCATTGAGATAACGCTCCCAGGAGGAGCGGGAGTAGCCCGTCTTCGACTGCAGCGACGACAGACTCATCCCACTGTGGTCCTTCAGCCGGCGCAGCTGAACGACCAGGTTTCGCGCCCGCTCATCAAGTGAATCGGGTAATTCTTTCCAACGCGGCATGTTCCACCCCATACCACTTGCCGATCTGATCAGTCGTCACAATCATGTCGTCCAGGGGACTCCACCGTAGGCGGCCTTTCGGCCAGCCCGGCTGCTTCCCGCCCTGCCATCGCATCCCGGCCGTGCTTCAAAGGGAGCACTGTCCCGGCAGGTCAGCGGGCGGGACGTCCCGCGAAGCCCTCAATCCCGCGTCGTTCCTGGCAGCCGGCACCGGTTGCCCCGCAGTCTCGGTGTGCAAGCCGGGCGGCGCGGTCCACCCCGCGCCGCCCTCGCCACAACGAGGAAGGAGCACCTTCCATGAACCGTCGCAAGGGTCTGGTCCTGTCGCCTGCGGCCTCGCGGTGTCGACCACGTCCGCCTCGGCGGCCGACGCCTCGGTCGTCCCCAAGGTCACGACTTCTGTTGTGCATCCGGCCGGCCGCTGCTTGGTGCGGACCAAGGAGACCACCCACTGCATCGGCCTCACGGCCGGCTGCTCCTGGGCCTGGAACGTCACCGTGCGCCCCGGTGCAACGGGGGACAGGGTCAAGGAGATCCGGTGTCTCACCGACCACTACGGCGAGGGTCCCAGCGCACTCGACGGTGTCTACGGGCCGGCTACCACCGCTGCCGTGAAGCGGGTGCAGGCGCGTTGCGGATTCTCATCCGCGGAGCGCGACGGCATCGTCGGCCCCATGACCTGGCGTTGCCTGCCAATTCCCTGACGGGGCCGCCGTGGTGCAGCCGTCGCTGCGGCGCGTTCGCCGGTGTCCGCGGTGGGCCTGTCACCCGGGGTGGACAGGAGGAGGGGAAGCCCGGATTCGCCGCCGCAGCGTTCGGCGACAGTGGCGAGAATGCTTCGGCCCGTCACCGGCCATCGGCGGCCCTCGCCCGGTACCCGCACGGGGCCGCGCAGTTCGCCGCCCACGAGCGGGTCGTCCGTGCCGCAAAGCCTTCGTCCCGGGCAGGAAGAAGCAGTACTCGGTGACCCCGGAGACTCGGGCCGTGCAAGTCGAGTGCCCTGCTCGTTCTTGAGGCGACGGGCGCACCGACGACACCCCGCCGAGGGACGGCGCTCCCGGTGCGGCAGGCAGAACTCATTCCCGCTTCGACGATCCACCGCGGCCAGGTACATGCGCCGGAGGTGCCGGCGGCTGGCCGCGCGTGCCTATTTTCCGGACGGTCGTGTCCCGCAAACACAGTGCGGCATGTGTCATTCGGACTCGCCGCACGTCATCTGGAGGAAGAACTCACCATGCGTATCAACAAACGTCTCTCGGCGGCATTCGTGACGGCAGCAGTGCTCGGGGGAGGGCTGGCCATGGCCCCCGCCGCGGAGGCCGGAACCCAGTCGGCGCAGACCTACACCTGTCACTACTCGGCCTCCGGAGGTCATGAGTACGCCGGCTACTACAGCGGCAACACGGTCGTTCCGTCGGCTTCCTCTGTCACGAATGCGGGCATCGAGGCGCAGTGCCTGCTGAAGTGGATCGGGTACTACCGCTACTCGGTGGACGGGATCTTCGGCGCGCATTCCCAGGCAGCGATGACACTGGCCCAGCAGACCATGGGAGGCGTCACGGTCGACGGCTTGCCGGGGCCGCAGTCCTGGCCCGGACTGCGCTACCTCGCCGCCGGCTGAGCAGGGGCCCGGGGACCGGTGCGGTGACTCGGCCGTCTCCGGTCCCCGCCGGCTCCACCGTCATTCGTCATACGGGCCCGGCGGGGCCTGTTGCCCACGCCGGTTGCCGACGAGAACCGCCACGTCCGCGGATTCAGAGTTCGAAGTGCGCCGTGGCACAGGGGAGAAGAGGAGAGAAGATGTCGATCATGCGAGCTGCTCGCCGCACGGCCGTAACAGGAGCGGCCCTGGTGTGCGCCGTGGCAGGACTCGTCGGCACCGCCGACGCGTCGACCACCGCCGGCTGGATCGGTTACGGCTACGCGAACACCAGCAACGGAGTGAGGTGCGTGCAAGAGGCCGTCAACAACTCGCCCGCTCCCGCCCATGTGACCGTCGACGGTGCCTTCGGTCCCCAGACCTACTCCGGCATCAAGAGCTTCCAGCAGTGGTGGAACCACGCCGGCTATTCCCCGCACCTGAGCGTGGACGGCGTCGTCGGCCCGCAGACCGGGGATCAGATGCTGGGCTACGTCGGTGCGGGCTGCTACCTCTACGTCCCCAGTACCGACTGAACCGTGATCCCGCGCCCAGCCGGCCCTTCCGGGTGGGCACGGCGCGGTGCCCTTGTGGCGGAGATGTTCTCGCACGACCACGAGTGTCTCGGCGGGGCTCAACACGCCGCTCGGACACGTGCTCTCACGCTACGAAGCGAGGGCCTCGACCTTACGGTCGCGGTCCTCGTCGCGTGTTCGAAGGTCGACCGTGATGCCCGGGCCACTCGCAGGGCGGGCCGCCGACGCGCATGAGGCGGTCGACCTGGACCGGCCGGGCATTCCCAGCGACACACCCCGGAAAGACGCAGCACGTCGATCGGCCGCAGCGGCTCCGGGTCGTCACGGCGCCGACTGTGGTGATGAATTCGAACGGAACAGGTTGCGCCATCAGTATTGACAACGTTGTCTGAGACGCACAGGCTAGTCGCGATCTTCAGCTGGGTGTGCCCGTCCGCGAGCCAGCCATCCCCTCATGGAGCTTCCGCATGGTCCAAGACCGATGTCCCCACGCGCGGCAGCGGTCGCGGCGGTTCTCGCTGCCCAACGGCGCCCGTTGCGGCGCCGATCCGTGCTGACCCGCCGTCGGCGCGGAACAGCTTGAGCGCCGATCCAGGGCCGGGATTCGGCACGTCCGGTCCGAACGTCCTGCAGGCGCACTCAGGCTCGACTGCGATCGATCGACCGCAGTAGCCAGGTCCTTCACCCCTGAAGCTCGACGCTCCCAACCTCTATCAGTCAAAAGGCCTACCTTGATACCATATTCATCTTTCTCCCGCCTTTTGCCCCTTCGAAGATGGGTCAGTGCAGCGATAGCGCTGTCGCTTCCTGTGGGGGTGCTCACCCTCGCACCCGCGGCGATCGCCGCGGCGCCGGCGGCCGGCACCTTCAGCTCCTCGTTCGAGTCGGCCGACCCGCAACCCGCGACGAGCACCGTCGAGATCGGCGCGAACGGCAAGCCGATCCAGACGAACCTGAGCGGATCGAGCCCCTCGGGACTGCCCGGCAGCCTGCTCGACCAGGTCAGCGCGGTGACCGCGAGCGCCGAGAACCCGCCGGGCGAAGTCGTCACCAACCTCAAGGACGGCAATCCGTCGACCAAGTGGCTGGCGTTCGACAAGACCGGCTGGGCGGCCTACCGGCTGTCCAAGCCCGCGGCGGTGGTGAAGTACTCGCTGACCTCGGCGAACGACGCGCCGGGCCGCGACCCCAAGGACTTCACCGTGCAGGGGTCGGACGACGGCAGCACATGGACCGACCTGGACAGGCGCACGGGGGTGAGCTTCAGCGGGCGGTTCGCCACCAACACCTACAGCTTCACCAACACGACCGCCTACAGCTACTACCGGCTGAACGTCACCGCGAACTCCGGTGACTCGATCATCCAGCTCGCCGACTGGAACATCAGCGACGGCTCGAACGTGATACCGCCGGCCACCCCGATGGTCGGCGTCGTCGGCGCCGGTCCGGTCAGTGGCTACAACATGAAGTCGGGGGCCGGATTCACCGGAACGGCTTCGCTGCGGTACTCGGGCGGCGCCCAGACCGACGGTCGCTCGTCCGCGACCGACAAGCTCTTCGACGTCAACATCCCGGTCGGCCCGAAGACCCGGCTGTCGTACAAGATCTTCCCCGAGTTCACCGGCAAGGACGCTCAATACCCGTCCACCTACGCCGCCGTCGACCTGCACTTCACCGACGGCAGCTACCTGAGCGGACGTTCGCCCGTCGACCAGCACGGCTACGCGCTGACGGCCGCCGGGCAGGGCGCGTCGAAGGTGCTCTACGCCGACCAGTGGAACGCGGTCCAGTCCGACATCGGGGCGGTCGCGAACGGCAAGACGATCGACCGCATCCTGCTCGCCTACGACGATCCCGACGCGACCGCCTCGACGCGTTTCCAGGGCTGGCTCGACGACATCGCCGTGACGGGCGCGCCTACGCCGATCGACGGCTCCAGCGCGACGAACTACGTCGACACCCGGCGCGGGTCCAACGCATCGGGCTCGTTCTCGCGGGGCAACAACCTGCCGATCTCGGCTGTGCCGAACGGCTTCAACTTCTTCACCCCGGTCACCAACGCCACGTCCAACTCCTGGGAGTACGACTACCAGCAGGGCAACAACGCGGCCAATCTGCCGATGCTGCAGGGACTCGCGATCTCGCACGAGCCCAGCCCGTGGATGGGGGACCGCAACCAGATGTCGGTCATGCCGGTGCCTGACGGCGGCTCGCTCACCGGAGCGCCCGGCACACGCGCGCTGGCCTTCAGCCACCAGGACGAGACCGCGCGGCCGGACTTCTACCGGGTCACCACGCAGAACGGCCTGACCGCGCAGATGTCGCCCACCGACCACGGTGGGATCATGCAGTTCACCTTCCCGTCCGGAAAGGCCACGGGAAGCCTCGTCTTCTACAACGGCACGTTCACCATCGGTACGGACGGCACGTTCACCGGCTGGGTCGACAACGGCAGCGGTCTGTCCGCCGGTCGCAGCCGGATGTTCGTGTCCGGCACCTTCGACCGGGCGCCGACGGCGTCCTCCGCGACGTCCGCCACCTTCGACACCTCGGCGAACTCGCAGGTGACGATGCGTATCGCGACGTCGTTCATCTCGGTCGACCAGGCTCACCGGAACCTCGACCTGGAGGTCACCGGCAAGAGCTTCGACCGCATCCACGACGCCGCCACGGCGGCATGGAACGACCGGCTCGGCCGGGTCGAGGTCAAGGGCGCGAACGAGACCCAGAAGGTCACGTTGTACTCGAACCTCTACCGGCTGAACCTGTACCCGAACTCGCAGTCGGAGAACACCGGCACCGCCGCCGCACCGCACTGGCAGTACGCCAGCCCGGTGTCGGCGCCGACCGGCACGTCGACCGCCACGCAGACCGGTGCGAAGATCGTCGACGGGCAGATCTACGTCAACAACGGATTCTGGGACACCTACCGCACCGTGTGGCCCGCCTACTCGCTGCTGTACCCGGACATCGCAGCCAAGATCTCTGACGGGTTCGTTCAGCAGTACCGCGACGGCGGCTGGATAGCCCGCTGGTCGTCACCCGGCTACGCCGACCTGATGACCGGCACCAGCGCGAACGTCGCGCTGGCCGAGGCGTATCTCAACGGCGTCAAGGTGCCCGACCCGCTCGCCGCCTACGACGCGGCGGTCAAGGACGCGACCGTTGCGTCCGGGCGCAGCGAGGTCGGCCGCAAGGGCATCGAGAAGTCGCTGTTCCTCGGCTACACGCCGACCTCCACCGGCGAGTCGGTGTCGTGGGCGCTGGAAGGCTTCATCAACGACTACGGCATCGGGAACATGGGTGCGGCCCTGGCCAAGGACCCGGCCACACCGAAGTCGGAGCGCAAGCGGCTCAAGGAGGAGTCGCAGTACTTCCTCGAGCGCGCCCGCAACTACGTGAACCTCTTCGACACGGACACGAAGTTCTTCGAGGGTCGCGACGCCAACGGCAAGTTCCTTGCCGGCAACCCGCTGGACTGGGGTGGCGCCTACACCGAGACGGACGGGTGGAACTTCGCGTTCACCGCACAGCAGGACGGCCAGGGCCTGGCCAACCTGTACGGCGGGCAGAAGGGGCTGGCGCAGAAGCTCGACCAGTTCTTCTCCACCCCGGAGAAGGCCGACCACCCCGGTGGCTACGGCGGCACGATCCACGAGATGCTCGAGGCGCAAGCGGTGCGCATGGGCCAACTCGGCATGAGCAACCAGCCGTCGCACCACATCCCGTACATGTACGACTACGCCGGGGCTCCGTCGAAGACCCAGGCGATCGTGCGGGAGATCCTGCAGCGCCTCTACGTCGGCGACGAGATCGGCCAGGGCTACCCGGGTGACGAGGACAACGGCGAGATGTCGTCGTGGTACATCCTCAGCTCGCTGGGCATCTACCCGCTGCAGGCCGGCTCCTCCAACTGGGCGATCGGCTCACCGCAGTTCACCCAGATGACGGTTCACCGGAAGAGCGGCGACATCGTCGTCAACGCGCCCGACAACAGCACGAAGAACGTCTACGTGCAGGGCGTGAAGGTCAACGGGAAGACGCAGCACGCGGTGTCCATCGACTCGTCCGTGTTCGCCCACGGCGGCCGGATCGACTTCCAGATGGGCTCGCACCCGTCGTCCTGGGGCACCGGCAAGAACGACGCGCCGCCGTCCCTGACCAAGGGCAACGACGTGCCCAAGCCTCTGCAGGACACCACGGGCCCCGGTCTCGGTACCGCGACCGCGAGTGACGGGCAGGACGCGTCGAAGCTGTTCGACGACTCGTCGACCACGCAGATGACCTTCACCACCGGCACGCCGCAGATCAACTGGGCCTTCCGCGGCGGCAAGCAGCTGCCGACGTACTACACCCTCACCTCCGGGGCGAGTGCGGGCGACCCGGCGGACTGGAAGCTGCAGGGCTCCAACGACGGGATCACCTGGACCACCGTCGACTCCCGCAAGGGCGAGGTCTTCCCGTCGCGCAACCAGAGCCGGCCGTTCAAGATGGACGATCCGGGTAAGTTCGCGCGGTTCCGTCTGGTCGTGACCAAGACGGTCGGTGCCGCGCAGACGAACCTCGCCGAGGTCGAGTTGCTCGCGGGCGGCGACGTCCAGATCGGTGGCGGAGACCTCACGGTCACCGCCGCGAGCAGCGAGTTGCACGCGACGTCCGGTGTGGCGGTCTCCGCACCGCTGGCCACCGTGACCGGTGGCACTGCGAGCGGCTACCAGGCCACGGTGGACTGGGGTGACGGCTCGCCGGTCACCACGGGCACCACGGCCCTGAGCTCGCGGGGCGTGTACAGCGTCAGCGGCTCGCACACCTACGCCGAGCCCGGTTACCACCAGGCCAAGGTCACGGTGACCGACGGCAACGTGCAGAGTGCGGCGACGGTCGGAGTGGACGTGGCCTACGCGCCGAGTGACGGCCTGACCGCGGCATTCGACTCCGTGTGCATCGGGGACGAGGGTGTCGTCGCGGCGAACTGCGACAGCAAGTCGTGGGCGTACTCACGTTCCGCTCTTGCGGCGGCCGGTGTGACCCAGGGCAAGGACCACGAGGTACCCGGAACGGCGCTGCACTTCACGCTGCCCGTGGCTTCGGCGGGTCAGCCGGACAACGCCACCGGCAACGGCAGCAGGATCGCGCTCGACCTGCCGGACGACGTGAAGAGCATCTCGTTCATCGGCGCCGGAACGCAGGGCAACCAGAGCACCACCGGTACGGCGACGTTCAGCGACGGCAGCACCGCCGACATCCCGATCCGGATGAGCGACTGGACGCTGGGCGGCAACCCCGACGGCACACCGTCCTACGGCAACATCGTCGTCGCCAAGGCCGCGTACCGACTGCTCGGCACCAGCCGGGACGGCGCACAGCCGTTCCTGTTCGCCACCGAGCCGTACCAGATCCCCGAGGGCAAGACGCTGGTCTCGGTGACCCTGCCGACGCAGACCGGCGACCCGGGCTCGGCGGGCAGGATCCACGTGTTCGCCGTCGCCCACGACGGCACGCCGGACGTTGCGCTCACGACCACCGCCCCCAAGGACCAGACGGCCACGCCGGGGAAGGTGTTCTCGGCGGACCTCGGTTCGGTGACCGGTGGCGTCACCGACTCGACGGGCTACCAGGCCCGCGTCCAGTGGGGTGACGGCACGGTTCCGGCCGACGCGACGGTCGACTCGTCCGGCGCGATCAGCGGACAGCACACATACGTGCAGGAGGGCACGTACACGGTGCACGTCACCAGCTGGGACAGCCTGTCCAGCAGCACCGAGACGTTCACCGTGACCGTGGGCAAGGCGACGGTGCAGCCGTCGATCTCGGCGTCGGTGTCCGGCAGTGCCGCCGGTGACCGGATCACCGTCAACGGCAGCGGGTTCGCCGCCGGCGAGCAGGTGACCGTCAAGCTGGGCACCAGCCCGGCGCGCACCCTGACGGTCGCGGCCTCCACGACGGGGGCGGTACACGCGTCGATCTCGGCGTCCGACGAGGCGCAGCCCGGTCGGTACTCCGTCACCGCCGCCGGCAAGTCCTCGCGGACACCGGCGACGGCGACGGTCAAGGTGACCGAGGAGTCGGCGGCACCCGCATACCGACCGGAGGTGTTGCTGTCGGCGACTTCGGGGCCGCGCGCAACCGCGATCACCGTCAATGGTTCCGGGTTCGCACCGAACGAAGCCGTGCGGATCACCTTCGGTGACGGCCTCGCATCCGTCACGGTGCACGCGAACGGTGACGGCGTCGTCTCGGGCGCGACCATCAGTGTGCCGGGGGCGGCGAAGCCGGGTCCGACCAGCATCAAGCTGGCCGGGGCCGAATCGGTGAACCGCGTCCGGGTGCCCTTCACGGTCAGCCGGAACTGAGCCGAGGCAGTTCAAAGCCGCCGGTGGGCGGAGCCGTGAACACGGCTCCGCCCACCGGCGGCCTCGTGATGGGGGCGACCCGGTCGGCACGTTGCTCCGATTCCGGCGAAGCAGCCGGCGGTGCCGGGCACTGATCTCTTCGTTTCGGGGGTCCGGATCCGCGTCGGGACCGTCCATGAAGGTGAGCCCCGAAGCGAGGTGTGGCGTGCACGCGGTTGCGTGCACGCCACACGAGTATCGGGACGGCGGTCGGCCCGTAGGGCAACCGTCTACTTGAAGCGGACCACCTGCGGGTCGTGGTCGCTTGTCTGGTCGGAGAACTCGGCGTTGATGTGGACGACCTGGTACTGGAACTTCTTGATGGCCGGTGAGACCAGGATGTGGTCCAGCGTCTGGGAGTTGCCGTCGTACACGTAGCTGTACCGCTCGTTCACCGGCAGGGTGTTGATGAGGTCCGTGAGGACACCGCCCGAGGTCAGGGCGGCCAGCGGCTTCGAGAACTGATAGTCGTTCAGGTCACCGAGGACGACGACCTGGGCCTTGCGGTCCTTGGCCAGGACGCCGGAGACGAAGGTGTTGACCTCCTTCGCCTGGGCCAGGCGCTGCGTCTCGGAGCCGAGCGTCGGCGGCTGGAAGGCGCCGTGCACCGGCTGGTCACCGCCCTTGGAGTTGAAGTGGTTGCCGACGACGAAGACCTGCTTGCCGCGGAACCGGAACTCACCGACCAACGGCTTGCGGCTGCTCGTCCAGGCGTCCGAGGAGGGGTCGATCCGGCCCGGGGACACCGAGAGCCGCACACCCTTCTTGCCGTCGGCGACCGCCGCGACGGACGTGGTGGAGTCACCGCCCGGCCGGTCCACGAAGGTGACACGCTTCGGGTTGAAGAGGAAGACGTTGCGGATGTTGCCACCCGGCTCGCCGCCGTCCGAGTCGTTCACCGGATCGATGGCGCGCCAGTCGTAGGACGGGCCGCCGGCCGCCTTGATGGCGTCGATGAACTGGGTGACGGTCTTGTCGGCAGCGACCGTTCCGTCGTCCTTGGGGCCGTTGTTGTCCTGGATCTCCTCCAGGCTCACGATGTCCGGGGCCGCCAGGTTCGTGACGATCCCCTCGGCCAGCCGGTCGAACTTGCTCTGCGGGTCGGTCGGGTCGAGGTTCTCGACGTTGTACGTGGCCACGGAGAGCTCGTTGGACTTGCCCTTCTTCGCCACGTCCGGCTTCAGACCGCCCGGCGCGACCGTTCCGAGAGCGGTGGCCTGGATGTTGTAGCCGCCGAAGTCGGCGTAGTCCACGGGGCCCACGGTGGTGCCGGACAGCGTGTCGCCCACATCGGCCTTGAGCTGGTCACCGGTCAGCGAGGTGACCAGCAGACGCCCGGAGTTGGGGTCGTCGTAGCCGTTGACGACGGTGCCGCCCCGGGGAGTGGGGTTCTGGTCGGGCTTGGTGGTGATCCACGTCTCGTCGTAGGCGTTGGTCGCGCCCACCACACGGGAGTCGCCGATCTGCACACGCATGCCTTCGTGGGCTTCCAGCCAGTCCAGCGCGTAGGTGCCGGGATTCAGCTCCAGGGACTCGATGCTGGCGCCCTGCGCCTGCGGCGCATAGGCGTCGGGCAGGGTGGCCGAGTCGATGACCTGGGCATCCGGCAGGGCGTTGCCGGAGGAGAGAGTGTCGGTCGTCGGTCCGGTCAGTTCGGTGACGGACTGCGTGCCGCTGCTCTTGCCACCGGGGTAGTACTCGCTCACCTTGCCCGAGACGAGTACCGAGTCGCCGATCTTGACCAGGGGAGTGGCGGAGCCCGTGTAGACGAAGATGCCCTCGCTGGTGGCCGCGTTCCCGTCGGGCTCGGGGTCCTGGATCCAGTAGCCCTTCGAGCCGGTGCTCCGCACACCGGTCACCACGCCGGGCACGTTGGTGACGGTCCTGCCGTTCTGCGGGGAGATCCGGCTGGTGCCCTGGATGTCGTGGATGCGGAGGTCGCCCGGGGTGGGGGTGGTCGACGGTGTAGGGGTGGGCGAGGGGTCGCCGGCGCCACCACCCGTGCTGCTGCGGGGGTTCGGAGCGGAACCGGTCAGGTCCACCGAGTTGTCGTCGGTGTCGGTGTACGTGGCGTTGCGTGAGACGGAGGTGGTGTTGCCGGCCCCGGTGGCGGGGGAGCCCTCCCGGACCACGGCGGTACCGAAACCGACGAGGTCCTTGATGGTGCCGTCCGCCGCGCAGTCGGCGGCGGTCAGGCAGGTGAGGGCGGTCGTCGAGTGAACCAGTGCCACGGTGCCGCTGGTTGCCGACATGGAGATGGTGCCCGTGGCGTCGGGTGAAGGCAGGGGAGTGTCGCCTGCCGAGCCCTTGGCCTCCTGGACCAGGTAGGTGCCGGCCGCGGGAATCGCGCCGTCGAGCGGGGTGACCTGCCACTTGCTGGTGGCGGACGGCGAGCCGGGCAGGTACTGCACGGACCAACCGCTCAGGTCGAAGGGCGCGGTGGCCGCGTTGCCCAACTCGATGAAGTCATTGGTATAGGAGGCGCCGGAGTTGCCGCCGCCGCCGTACACCTCGGAGATGGCGGCGTTCGACGAAGGTGCTGCCTGTGCGGTGAAGGGAAGCGCGATGAGCGATCCGGTGAGACCGACGGGAAGCGCCACGAGGAGGGCCTTGGCACCTCGGCCGCGCAGGGCCGGGGGTATACGTGAGGACACGTGGTGTCTCTTTCTGACTGGAGTGGACGTCGATGGCGCGGCTGAGATGTGGGGGGTGTGCGTTTTTTCTTGATCCGGCGTGAAGATACGCGCGTAGATCCATGTCGTACAAGGCGCCCGGCCTGGCGTGCGGCAAACGTTTCCCGACCGTTCGCCGACAGTGCGGACCCCCGATGCTCCGGTGAAGCCTTGCCGCCTCGCCGGATTCCTGATGTCGCCCGGTGAGGTGCGGTCGACGGTGGGTGCCGCCGGGGGCGGGCCTGCCCCGACATCGGGGCGCCATACCCGGCGACATGCGCGCCGACCGCGACCGGCGGACGGCCCTCTTGCCCAACTCTCCGCGGTACCACGGCACATCGGCCGAGGAGCGTCCTCACCCGAAGCCGGACTCCCGATCGGTGCCGACCCCTTCGGCGTCCACAGCAGCACCGCACAACAGAGGGTGGCCTCGCCCGGGACGGTCGGACCGGCCGTCCCGCCGCCCTCGGCGCCACCGAACAACCCGTGCCCGCCGGGCCGGTCAGCCCTTGACGATCGTCCGCTCCACATCGGGGAACCCCTTGTCCCACCAGTGTCCATAGCGCTGGTAGACGGACGGCTCGCGGCCGGCGAGCAACAGCGACAGCCTCTCCGCCTCCTCGGTCAGACCTTGCCACGCGGCCTTGCCGAGCTTGCGGAAGGCGGTCAGTTCCACTCCGCCGTCGGCTGCGCGCCACACTCCGACGACCTGCCCGTCGACGAGCAGGCAGGGCAGCACGTCGCCGTTGCGCCGGACGACCAGGGGACGGTACTCCGGGGGCATGACCCGCCCGGGGACGGCGTGAGCCAGCAGCGTGCTGTCCCACATCGGCAGCAACCTCGGTGGCGCCGGGGTGTCATCAGCGGGCACGGTGGCGTCGGCCAGGTCGAACAGGGCGGCGCGGCCCGGACCCGGCACTCGTTCCACCTGGTCGCCCAGCTCGTGCAGGGCTCTGCTGATCACGGGGCGGGTCAGCAGGGTGAACCGGGCGAAGTCCTGGGCCGACGCGGGCCCGAACGCGCGCAGGTAGGCGAGCAGCAGGCGCTGGACCCCGGCGTCGGCCTCCTGTGGCGCGGCCGCGGGGGCCGCCGATGAGACGCGGTAGGTGTTCGGCTGTGTGAACGACCACGGGCCGCCGGTCGGTGCGTGATGCAACGGCGCGAACGTGCGCAACGCCCACCACACGCGGTGTGCGTGCTCGCCGTGCCTCCCCATGACCCCGTCCTCCACCTGGGCGCCGGTGCGGGGCCGCTCCAGGAAGCCTGCGAGCTCCGGCAGCAGTGCGTCGGCGTCGTGGGCGGTCAGCCCTGTTGCGGCGAAGCGGCGGTCGTACAGCCGCGCCGCCCGCAGAGTGCTCAGCATGGCGGCGCGGTAGGGCTCGTAGTCCTCGGCGTGGACGACGTGCAGCGTGATCCGCATGAGGGTCGCCTTCACGATCCGACCGTGCGTGAACGCCGCGTCGAGATCCTCGGGCGCGAAGTCCTGCACACGGTTCCACAGCGCCAGGTACGGCGACGCCGGTGTCTGTGCCTGCAGAGCGCAGACCCGGCGAACGGCCTCCGCCACATCGAGACGGCAGCGCTCGAGCAGGAGCTGGCGGTCCAAGGTGGCCAGGGTGAGCTGCCGCACGGTGAGGCTCATGGCCGGATCATGCCACCCTGAGCGCCGGCATGGAGCAATCGGCGGGACAGTCAGCTGAGTTGACGGCACCTGCCCGTTCTCGAGGTGAGGCGGGGCTGCTTCCCGGGCATGGCCTCCAGAGGGTCGCGAGCCGCTGCTCGACGGCCGCAGCGCAGGCCGGTTCCGGCGGGGCACACCGTCACAGAGCGGTGTGCCCCGCAGGATCAGCGGAGACCGAAGGCCCGGATCACGGTCTGTGCGACCGCGTTGCCGGCACTGTCATGGGCGTGAGCCCGCAGCGAGACGAACCGGGCCTGCTTCGGGGCGGACAGTCCGAACCGGCCGTCCTTTCCGCCCGTGATCGTGCGCCAGGTGCGTCCGTCGTCGTAGGACACCTCCAGAGTGAGCTTCGACAGGGTGCCGGCGCCCGTGGCGTGGGCGAGGTGGGCGACGGACGCCGCCAGCGTCGCGTTCCTCGGGGCCTGGCCCGCCGCGTTGGTGTCGACGCCGTAGTCGATCTGCAGGAGCGGCAGGACCGACTGCTCGTCTCCCGCCGGAGCCCGGGAGGCGAAGTCCCACTCGGTGTGCGTGGTGGAGGAGTACGGGCTCACCGAGCCGTCCCGGCTGGTGTCCAGGACGAGACGGTACGGCAGCTTGCCGGCGCCGGGTGCGTCGGCCTGCACCATGGTGTTTCCGGAGTTCTGGGCCAGCTTGGTGTCACCCTGGTAGAGCGTGAGCGTGTGCGGCATGCGCTCGTAGTCCATCGACATGCCGACGTGGTCCGAGCCGCCCCAGCCGGGGACGTCCAAGGTCAGCCTGCTTCCCGTGCGGGTCGGCGGCTTGTAGTTGTTGTTCAGGTACGGGCGCTCGATGGGCTTGAACCAGTGCTGGGACTGCGTGCTGCCCGCCCGGTAGGTGGTACGCGGCTCGATCTCGTAGAGCAGACCTTCGACGTACGCCTCCTGGCCCCAGGAGTACCCGGGCCCGGTGGAGACCCAGTCGACCCGCTGCGAGTTCACCGGCTCACTCATCATCGTGCCGATGCCCCAGTCCGAGTAGACCGGCCAGTCGAAGCGGAACTCACCACCGCGCCGGGTGCTGTCGGGGCTGTCGAAGTCGACGTTCACCCGCGCGAGGTTCTTCGGGCCGCCCTGGACGACCAAGTGGTCCGGGATCTGGTTGTGCCACGTCCACATCAGGTCGTAGACGTAGGGGCTGACCGGCTGCGAGTCCACCGAGAGCACCGCCTTGGGAGCGGCGGCCTGGGCGAGGAGCTTCTCGCCCTCGTCCGTGCTCAGCAACGCGACGTCGATCCCGGCGAGGGTCCCGTTCCACGGTTCGCTGCTGTAGCTGCGGACCCGGCGACCGGGTTCGTTGTTCACGACCAGCAGGAGTTTGGCGCCCGCCGCTGTCGCCGCGGCGGCCTGGTCGGCGTCGCCGATCGTGTCGTTGCGCCGGACGACCACCGCCTTGCCCCGCGCGTCCAGGCCGGCGTAGTCCGCGCTCGTTCCGTCGCCGGCGGCCACGAGCGGGAGCTTGTAGTGCCCCTGGGCCAGCGCGGTGACGTCCTGCTGCCGGAGGGCGTCGGTGAACTCGGTGGTCCTGGTGGCGATGGCGAGCGCCGGCTGCTCCTTGCGCCAGCGGGCACCGAGGTAGAAGTCGCCGTGGGTCACCTTGTGCGTGACGGGCTGGGCCCACAGGCTGTCGTAGCTGGTCTGGGTCTCCATGTAGTCACGCCAGGTGCCACCGCCCATCGAGCGGTTGTACTCGAGGCGCTGGTAGGTCGTCTCGGTCCGCTGCGGTGTGGTCATCTCCACCCGCTCGATCTTCGAGGCGTCCAAGGTGACCGTGGTGTCGTGGTCCATCACGACCTCGGGGTCACCGAGCAGCGCCATCCCCATCGAGTGCGGGCCGTGGACACCCTGTACGTCCTTGAACTCCAGCACGGAGTAGACGTCGTTGGGGAGGAACATCTGCGCCGTGCCGGTCTCGTCGACGAGCCAGAACTCGGGCTCGAAGTGACCGGACCGCAGCAACTCGACGACACCGGACATCGGGTTGCCGTGTGCGTCCTTGAGGACGAGGGTCAGCTTGTGGGCGATGTCGCCCAACGACACGGCCGTGTGGGTGACGGCCTTCCCCGCGGTGTCGGCCGCGACGATCTGGCCGGTCCAGCGACCGTTCGCCGTTGCCTTGGAGCCGTCGATGACAGCCGTGACCTCGGCGGTACCGTGGGCCGGAACGACGACCTGGGAGGCGGACAACCGGAACATTCCCGCAGGGGCGTTCGGGGCCTGCACGGACAGGTCGAGGGTGACCGGCGAGCCACCCATGTTGGTGTATGTGACCGGACGCTTCACGGCGTCGGACGCGCCCGTCGCCGCCTGGCCGGCGAAGGCGGTCGCCGAGGCGAACACGTCGGCGCTCAGCGCCGACGGGACGTCCACCCGGCCGCTGCCCGCCTGGAAGGCGTCGTACGCCGGCGTCCGCTTCGAGCTGCTCACCAGGAGGTCCTTCAACTGGGAGCCGGTCAGACCGGGATGCGCCGCCGCGAGCAGCGCCGCGGCGCCCGCGACGTGCGGCGTGGCCTGGGAGGTCCCGCTGAGCGTCAGGTAGTTGCCCTCGCCGGTCGGCGCGTATTGGGACCGTGCCGCAAGCACGTCGACACCGGGGGCGGTGATCTCCGGCTTGAGCCCGCCGTCGCCGACGCGGGGACCCTGGCTGGAGAACCAGGCGACGTCGTCCGAGGAGTCCACGGCCCCCACGGTCAGGGCTGCGTCGGCCGCGCCGGGGGAGCCGACGCTGTAGTCCGAGCCCGCGTTGCCCGCGGCGACCACGAACAGGGTCCCGGTCTGGGCGCTCAGGCGGTCGACCGCCGTACTGAGGGGATCCGTGCCGTCGGACGGGCCGGTTGAGCCCAGGCTCATGTTGACGATGTCCGCGTGCTGGTCCACCGCGGCCCACTCCATGCCGGCCAGCACCCAGGAGTCCTGGCCGGAGCCGTCGTCGGAGAGCACCTTGCCGATGTGCAGGTCCGCACCGGGCGCAACGCCCTTCTCCTTGCCGTCCGACGCGGCCCCCGTGCCGGCGATGGTGGACGCGACATGAGTTCCGTGACCATGGCGGTCCGTCACGTCCTCGTCCGGAACGAAGCTCTGCGCGGCCGCTATCCGGCCTGCCAGGTCGGGGTGCTCGGCGTCGACGCCGGTGTCCAGGACGGCGACGTCCACGCCCTTCCCGGTGTCGCCGGCCTCCCACGCCTGCGGTGCGCCGATCTGGGAGGTGGACTCGGAGAGATCCGCCTTCACGACTCCGTCGAGCCAGATGTGGGCGATACCTCCACCGAAGGCCGGCCTGCCGGACGTGGCTGCGGCTGCGGTGGTCCTCTTGGCCGACGGCGGCGCGGAGGTGACGGAACGCCAGAAGTCCGCCGACCGGTCCCGGTCCTCGGACATGGCGGCACCCTGGACACTGCCGAGGGACCTGACACGGGTGGCGCCCTCGGGGGCCGTGGAACGCAGCCCCGATGCTGCCTTGCCGTCGTAGGAGACGATCAGCGGCAGCCGGTCGCGATGTGCGTCGTCGTAGCCGTCCGCGACGAGCCGGCTGATGTCGAACAGGCGCTTGTCCAGCACGCCCGCCGCCACGTAGGGGAGAACGGACTCGGGATACACGTACAGGTCGCCGTTCGACTCCATGATGCGCGCCTGGGCCGGCGCCCCGGCCGCACCACGCACATCGACGGTTCCGCCGGCGGTACCGGACTGCCGTGTGACCACGACATCACCCGTGATCAGGGTGACCGTGTGGACGCCCGGGGGTACGTTGCGCTGCGCGGCCGGCGCGGCCGAGTCGGCGGCGGCGTGGGCGGCGGACCCGGCGGCGGGCTGGGCCAATGACAGGAGGGCGGCGCCGGCGACGGCGAACACGCTCCAGCGTCTCGGTGATGATCTCAAGGGATTCCCTGACTGTTCCGTAGGGCCGTCTCGGCCCGCAAGCGATTCATGGCTGAAGTGACGGATCGGCGGGGGAGGGGGGAACGGCCGACGCTGCGGGCCGATGGTGGGGGTGCGGATCGCGGCAACTCGGCGTGGACGATCAGAGTTAAGGCTCGTGAACGGCGGATGTATAGATCAGATTCGTGTCCGATACCGCCAGCTGGCGAATCGCGCCAACGGCAGGCGGGTCTGATCGCCCCCGGGAGCAGGCCCGTTCGGACCCCCGGACAGGTGGCTCGACTCGAGAACAGGGCCTCGTGCCCCGCAACGGCCCGCACCCGCCGCCGTGTTCCGTCGGTCCGACGTCCTGCCGTCCGCCTGGTCGGCGAGGACACCGCCCCGCATGACCTTGATCCGCGTTCCGGCCCGTTGAACCGCGAGTTCCTCGACGCGTGCGCCGAAGCCGATGCGAGAGAGATCAGGTCCGTGCCGCCGTACCGCTGCGAGGCGGATGGCGCGGCGCCCACTCGGCGCGCATCGCAGCAGGTGGTGGCACCCGGTCGCTCGCCGAGCTCAGATCCAGCCCCGCTTGGCTGCTTCGGCGCCCATCTGGAAGCGGGTCTCCAGGCCGAGGCGGGCGGCGATCGCGGCGATCCGGCGGGTCACGGTGCGTGCGCTCGTGCCCAGTTGCCGGGCGATCGCCTGGTCCTTGTAGCCGGCCTGCAGCATTCTCAGCAGCAGGAGATCGTCCGTGCTCGGCTGGTCGGGGGTCTCCGGAGCGGTCGAGACGATGGGTTG
The DNA here is from genome assembly GCF_051553595.1 of Streptomyces sp. HUAS TT11. Lineage (NCBI taxonomy): Bacteria > Bacillati > Actinomycetota > Actinomycetes > Kitasatosporales > Streptomycetaceae > Streptomyces > Streptomyces sp. HUAS TT11. Next base: position 2,043,696 of record NZ_CP196184.1, on the reverse strand, counting down.
CGCCCGTTGCCAGTAGACGTCGAACAGCTCGAGGAGCGCGTCGAGCAGACCCGACTGATGGACGACGGCGATTCTGTCGTACCGCCCTCCGATCAGTGCGACCAGCGCGACACGACGGTCCATGATCCGCAGCCTGAACGGCACGGTCGGCAGGAGCCGGGCCTGCTCGCCGAGTTGGGCGAGGCGGGTGATCAGTTCGAATCGGCCATGGTTCTCCAGCGCCTCCGGGCTGTACACCGACCGTATGTCGACGCCGCGGTCGAGCAGCTCCTTGGTGAACGCCTCCTCCAACTCGGTGCTGTACGGGCCCAGATACGGTGGCCGGTCCAACACCCAGAAGTGGCTGCGGATCGATTGGGTGAGCTCGGCGACGCGCAGGCCGATCGCCGTCTCACCGGTGATCACCTCCACCAGCTCGTTCGGATGCTCCTGCAGCCGGCTGGCACGGTATTCGCTCGCCAGGTCGTCGACCACATCCGCCACCGCGGCGAACGCCGCCTCGGAATCGGCTCTGTACTTGGCGAGCAGTGCGCTCAGTGCGGTCCGCGGGCTGACCGGTCGGTACTGGCCGTGTCCTTCCGTGCGCAGCACACCCATGTCCAGCAACCGGGCCACCGCGTGCCGTATCCGGCTGGGGGTGGCGTCAAGGTCCTCGGCGATCTCCCGCGCCGTCCGGTCGGGTTTCGCCAGAAGCGCGCGGTACACCCGCTCATCGAACTCGCTGATCCCGAGGGCACCGAGCACCGCGCCTCCTTGTGTCGTCACCGCCCGGCGGGAGGCCGGCCCGGCAATGGCGCGAAGCGCCGTCCGACGCTATCAGACAAGAGACCGACCGCTCGTGTGCCGGATTCGACGCACCTCGGTCGCTCTCGCGCCGCTGCTGCGCCGGCCGGTGGGGCGCCGTGCCGGGTCCGTGCGCGGTGTCCATCCGGTCGGCCATGTGCCGCATCACCCAACTCATGCTGTTCCGATGACAGTTGGATGGAAATCGGTGAAGGTCGATGCCGTGCCGAGGGCCGCAGTTCGCCTCGCGCTCACTTGGGCGGCGCCGCCCTCGGACTTCTTCTTGTACTGGCCACGTATTCGTCACTGCCGCGTGCCCGATGGTGACCAGCCTTTCTGTGCCCCTTCCCGTACGCCCCGGCAGGCGTGCTCGCGAAAGGAACACGGATGTCCGACGTCTCGCACGACGACACCCAGCAGGAAGGCCCCACCCGGAGACGACTGCTCGGCGCAGCGGCGGCAGTCGGCGGCATGGCCGCTGCCGCGTCGATTCTGCCGCCCAACCTCAGCAGGGCGGCGGCCGCCGAGCCCACGTCCGGCGGGCGACTGTCCGACATCGAGCACGTGGTGATCCTGATGCAGGAGAACCGCAGCTTCGACCACTACTTCGGCACCCTGTCCGGCGTCCGCGGTTTCGAGGACCCGCACGCTGTCCGGCTGCCCAACGGGCGGCCGGTCCACTACCAGCCCGACCCCCTGAACCCGGACGGCTACCTGTTGCCCTACCACATGGACTCCAGGACCACTGCCGCGATGGCCGTGCCGTCGCTGAGCCACGCCTGGCAGGCCCAGCACAACGCCTGGAACGGCGGGCGGATGGACAACTGGCTGCCGGCCCACCGCGACGCGGACGGCAACGCCAAGGGCCCGTACACCATGGGCTACCTGACCCGTGACGACATCCCGTTCCACTACGCGCTGGCCGACGCGTTCACCCTCTGCGACGCGTACCACTGCTCGGTGATGGGCCCGACGCACCCGAACCGGTACATGCACATGACCGGCACCGTCGACCCCGACGGTCTGGCCGGCGGGCCCGCGCTGGACAACAACGCGCCCAAGGGTACGTACTCGTGGACCACCTACCCGGAGCGCCTGGAGGCGGCCGGGGTGAGCTGGAGGATCTACCACGAGCCCGCCAAGGGCCCGGGCGGCGGCCCCACGGGTCTGGCGCCGATCGCCAACATGAAGCAGTACCAGGCGGCGAAGGCCGGCGACCCGCTCTACGACAAGGCGATCGCCGAGAGCGCCTTCGGCCAGTTCGAGTACGACGCGATGAACGGCACGCTGCCCAAGGTGCGCTGGCTGCTGCCGCCGTCGCTGTACGACGAGCACCCGGCCCGTACGCCCGCGGCGGGCGCCAACTGGCTGGCCGGCAAGATCGATGCGATCGCCGCCAACCCGGAGACCTGGGCCAAGACCGTCTTCATCCTCAACTACGACGAGAACGACGGACTGTTCGACCACGTGGTGCCGCCGACCCCGCCGGCCGGTACCGCGGGCGAGTTCGTCAGCAGGACCTCGCCGACCGGTGTCCCCGGCGGAAACCTCCCGGTGGGGCTCGGTTTCCGGGTGCCCTGCATCATCATCTCGCCCTGGACCGTGGGCGGATGGGTGGCCTCGGAGACCTTCGACCACACCTCCGTCCTCCAGTTCCTCGAGCGGCTGACCGGGGTCGCCGAGCCGAACATCAGCGAGTGGCGCCGCCGCGTCACGGGTGACCTGACCTCCGCGCTGCGGATGAACGCACCGCGCCGTCACGCGCCCGAACTGCCGCAGACCGGCGCCCGGTACAACCTCGCCCAGTACGAGGCGGCGAATCTGCCCCTGCCCAGCGTGCCGGCGCAGCAGACCCCGCCTCGCCAGGAGCGCGGCCACCGGCCCCGGACCTGACACGCCACCGGGGCGAGACCGGCGGCCGTTCGGGATTCGTGCCGCAGCGCGACCGAGGTGATGGCGCCGAAGGTGATCCGGCGGGCCGCCGGACCGGCAGTCCTCGGCGTCGTCCCATGTCAGCGGCACAACCGATGGCCCTGACGCGCCTCCTCTCGGACTCAGGTGTCCTGTGGCCGTGGTGGGCGGGACGACGAAGGCCTGTTCAGCCCCTCACAGGGCTGAACAGGCCTCGCCATGGCCGCAACCGGCCGGATCCGTCGTCAGGCGGTCGCCGCCGCGAAGATGTGGATGATGCCCCCGTTCGTCGTGGCGGGCAGGGTCACACTCGCGAGCTGCTTGCCCGCCTGCAGCGCGATGGGCGCGGTGGTGAAGACCTCCGTACCCACCGGGTCCTTGCCGCCGCCCTGCACGTCACGGTACGTGGTGTGGATGGCGATCGTGTTGCCGAACGACGGCGTCTGCGAACCGCCGCCGAGCGTCCAGTCGCTGAAGCCGATCTCGGCCTGCTGGGTGGTGCCGTCGGTGTACGTGAGCGTCGCCGTGCCGCTCGCCGCACCTTCCGCCGCACTGCCCAGCAGACTCAGCTTCGTGGCGCCGTCGGCCGCCGGTACGGCGAGCACCTGACCGCCCCCGACGACCTCGATGTTGTCGGGTTCACCGGCGGCCGCCGAGGGCCAGGTGAAGTCGAACCCGTTGGAGGAGACCGTGCTTCCCGGCTTCACCCCGGCGGCGGCGAGCGCAGCGGCGGAGTAACTCCAGCCCTCACCGTCGAAGTTGGCCTGCGGGTTGGCGTCGTCCGCCGAGATGCCGTTGCTGTTGACGTTCCACAGCATGCTGTTCTTCTTGGCGACGGTCACCGAGGCGGACGTCTTCGGCAGCGCCGTACCGGACGACGACGTCAGCGTCACCGGGATGGTGTAGAAGCCCTGCTCGGTCCCGGCCGCCGCGGAGACGGAGATCTTCGCGTCGGCGGAGCCACCGCCCGGCACCGTGAAGTCACCCTGGGACGGTGTCACCGTGATGCCGGCAGGAGGGGCGGCCGTCCAGTGGACCTTGGTCTCCTGGTCCTGGAGCGCCTGCACCTTGACGGTCGTCTCGACGGCCTCACCGCCGGGCTCGGCCTTGAGCTTCGCCGGGGTGACACCGGTGAAGAACTTCACTCCGCCGCCCGGGAAGGACGGCGGAACATCGGCCTTGGCACTGCCCCACGAGGTGTTGGGCTTGGAGCCGAGCGTGTAGTCCAGGGTGCCGCCGTGGGTGACGAAGGAGGCGGGGACCCACGGCTTGTCGGACTTCTTGCCGTTGGTCTTCAGGCTCTGGATGTAGATGTTGTCCGCCGACGCGGCGGGCGCGTTGACCGTGATGGTCCTGTGGTTCCCGGTGTGGATCACGGCGTGCGGGAACAGCGGTGCCGAGAGCACCATGTCCGCACGGCTGGGCACCTGCGGGTACATGCCGAGCGCCGAGAAGACGTACCAGGACGACATCGTCCCGGCGTCGTCGTTACCGGGGATACCGCCGGGGGTGTCGGTCCACAGCTGGTCCATCTCCGCGCGGACCGTCTCCTGCGTCTTGTACGGCGCGCCGAGGTAGTTGTACAGGTACGGCGCGTTGATGTCGGGCTCGTTGGTCGGGTCGTAGCGCGTGCCGTCCTTGGCCGAGAAGTCGAAGGCGCCGTCGGGGGTGCGGAAGAAGGAGTCGAGCCGGGTCACGGCCGCGTCGTCGCCGCCCATGGCACTGGCGAGTCCGGCCACGTCGGAGTACACCATCCAGGTGTAGCGGGCGCTGGTTCCCTCGACGAATCCGCTGCCGGTGCCCGGGGTGAACGTGCCCGCCCAGGTGCCGTCGGACTTGCGGTCGCGGATGTAGCCGCCCTGCGGTGTGGCGTTCGGGTCGAAGACGTTGGTCCAGTTGCCGGAGCGGGCGAGGAACGTCTTCTCGTTGGCGTGGTCGCCGATCTGGCCGGCCAGCGAGGAGATGCCGAAGTCGGCCGCCGCGTCCTCCAGCGTCTCGGCGGCGCCGCCCCAGCAGTGGCAGCCGTCGGCCGGGACGTAACCAAGGTCCAGGTACTTGTCCAGGGCCGGCCGCTGGCCCACACACTCGACGTTGCAGCCCGCACTGTCGGAGTCGTTCGCCGTCGGCACGGTCGCCGCGGTCACCAGTGACTTCAAGGCGCCCTTGACGTCGAAGTCGTGACCGCCGAAGGCGTAGATCCCGGCGAGTGCGGCGTCCGACGGGTCGCCGGACATGACGCTCGTCTTGCCGTTCTCAAGGAGCCAGCGGTCCCACTCGCCGTCACGCTGGTTCGCGTAGTTGAACAGGGACTGTGCGTAGTCGCTGCCGGCCTTCGGGTTCAGCAGAGTCATCAGCTGCACCTGGGCGCGGTACTGGTCCCAGCCGGAGAACGTGCCGTACTGCGCCTTCTGGCCCTTGGCCAGCTTGTGCGGCTCGCGGTCGGCGCCCAGGTAGCGGCCGTCGACGTCGCTGGTCAGGGTCGGCTCCAGCATCGAGTGGTAGAGCGCGGTGTAGAAGGTGGAGCGCTGGGCGTCGCTGCCGCCGCCCACCTCGATCTTGCTCAGCTCCTGCCTCCAGGCCGCGGCGGCCTGGGACTTGACGGAGCCGAAGGACTTGGCGGGCGGGTTCTCGGCACGGAGGTTGGCCTCCGCGTTCTGCGGGCTGACGTAGGAGATGGCCACCTTCGCCTGGACCTCGGTGGTGCCGCCCGCGAACGTGACGTACGCGCCCGAGCCCTTGCCGGCCACCGGGTTGCCGGACGAGTTGAAGCCCGTACCGCCCTGGGCGGAGGTGGAACCCGCCTGCACGGTTCCGTCGGTCCAGGTGCCGACCTTGGCGAACGGCTTGTCGAAGTGCGCCGTGAAGTACAGCGTGTAGAGGTCCTTGCGGTTGTTCGCGCTCTGCGGGCCGCAGAAGTTGCCCGCGCTGACCGAACCGGTGACGGTCCTGGTAGCGGCGTTCACCTGCACATCGGCGGCGGTGCTGCCGCTCTCGGAGTTGGATGTGCGGAACAGCATGCTGGCGGGCTTGTCGGACGGGAAGCCGAACCGGCCCGAGCCGGTACGGGCGGTGGCCGTCAGTTCGGCGGAAGCGCCGCTGTCCAGGCCCACCTTGTAGTAGCCGGCCGATGAGGTCTCATTGGCATGGGAAAAGGTGCTGGCGTACTTGGAGTCGCTGGTGTCGGCCGTGGGCGAGGAGTCGACATCGCCCACGTACGGCATGATCGGGATGTCGCCGTTGGCTCCGGAGCATCCGACGCCGTTGAGATGCGTGAGGCTGAAGCCCCGGATCTTCGTGGCGTTGTACTGGTAACCGCCCGGAGCGGGTGTGGAGGTCTGACTGCCGCGGGAGTTCTGCGGGCTCCAGGCCAGCATGCCGAACGGCTGAACGGCACCGGGATAGGTGTTGCCCGCGTTGGACGAGCCGATCAGGGGGTTGACGTAGGAGACGGGATCCTTGACCTCGTCCCGGCCCGGCGTCGCCGAGGCGGGCGTCACGGTCAAGGCCACCGCCAGGGCCGCCATGGTGGCCGCCGCGACGGATCCGAGGGCTCGTCGTCTATGACGAGCCCGGCCCTCCACATGAGTCTGACGAACCAATGAGCCTGACACCGCTTCTGCCCTTCATATCTGATGGAGGGTCAGGACGCGCCAGGAGCACGCGCGTCCGCTCTCCGTTCCGTACTGCTGCCGACAACGTTGTCAATGAACGCGAGGATGCTCCCCCCGTATTCGGGCGGTGTCAAGGGTGCCGAAATCCGGTGTTCAGCCCTGCCGTTGTCGAAGATCGCATCGGCGCTGGTGGGGACCGGTGTGCCGCCTTCGAAGAACGTCGCGGGTGGAGCCGGGGGAGGGCCGCCGGGCGGGGGCGCGGGGGCGGTCGTCGCGACTTGCGGCAGGTCGCCCTCATGGGGGAGGGAGGCTGGGTGAGTTCGCCGGGCGCCGTGCCGCTGCCACGCCTCGTCGACGCGCCGACGAGGCCTGTCGCCGTTGTGACATGTCGCCGATGTGACTCGTGATGCCGATGACACTCCGGTGCATCAGCTGATTCCTTTCGTACAGCGCGTGCTCACCGGCTGTACGAAGGGTGTACTTGTGATGCGTTGGCCCCGCCTGACGGCGGCGATATCAACAGGATTGATGGTGGCCGCCGGCGTCGTGCCGGCCGCCGCCGTGAACCGGACGGCGACCTTCGGAAGCGCCGAACGTCCCACCGCGGAGCGGGGTGCGGCGTCCGCGACCGTGCAACTGGTCACCGGTGACCGGGTGACCGTGACGACGCTGCCGGGAGGGCGGCGCACCGCGTCGGTCCAGCCCGGACCGGGCCGTGAACGCATCGTCTTCCGCACGCTGGAGTCGGACGACAAGGCACTGACCGTGCTGCCGTCCGACGCCGAACCCCTCGTTGCGGCCGGAACGCTGGACCGCCGGCTCTTCGATGTGACGGCTCTGATCGCCCAGGGCTACGACGAGGCCCACAGCGACGCGCTGCCGCTGATCGTCTTCTCCGGTCCGTCCCGTGACCGGGCCAGGGTCTCCGCACAGGCGGCGAGGACGGCCGAGGCCACGGCCGGCCGTCTGGCGGCGCTCAACGAGTCCTCGGTGCCCTCCCGCACGCTGAGCAGCATCGACGCCCGCTCCCTGAGGGTCTCCGGCGGCGATCTCGGCACCTTCTGGAAGACGCTCGGGTCCGGCGGGGGTTCGGACTCCGCCCGCGCCGCGGCCACGCCGCGCATCGCGCTGGACGGCAAGGTCAGGGCGGTGCTCGACCGCAGTACCGCGCAGATCAACGCGCCCGTCGCGTGGAAGGCGGGCTACGAGGGCCAGGGCGTCAAGGTGGCCGTGCTGGACACCGGAGTCGACCCGAAGCACCCCGACCTGTCCGGGCGGATCGCGGAAGCGAAGGACTTCTCCGACAGCGGCAACACGGTGGACCACTTCGGTCACGGCACCCATGTCGCCTCGATCGTGGGCGGCACCGGCGCCGCGTCCTCGGGTACCCGCCGCGGGGTCGCGCCCAAGGCGGACCTGCTGGTCGGCAAGGTACTGGGCGACGACGGCTTCGGCTCGGAGTCCCAGGTCATCGACGGCATGGAGTGGGCGGCAGGGCAACGCGTCAAGGTCGTGAACATGAGCCTCGGCTCGGACGAACCGACCGACGGCACCGACCCCATGAGCCAGGCCGTCAACACCTTGACCGCCGCCACCGACACACTGTTCGTCATCGCCGCGGGCAACGCGGGCGAGCAGGGCCAGTACACGATCGGCTCGCCGGGAGCCGCCGACGCCGCCCTCACCGTCGGCGCCGTCGACCGGGACGACTCCCTCGCTCCCTTCTCCAGCCGCGGCCCGCGCCAGGGCGACCGGGCCGTCAAGCCCGATGTGACCGCACCGGGTGTGGGCATCGTCGCCGCGCGCGCCGCGGGCACGACCATGGGCGACCCGATCGACGCCGACTACACCTCCGCCTCCGGTACGTCCATGGCCACGCCGCACGTCGCGGGCGCCGCCGCACTGCTGGCGCAGGAGCACCCGGGCTGGGGCGCCCAGCAGATCAAGGACGCGCTGATCAGCACCTCGCACACGGTGTCGGGCACCAAGGTGACCGACCAGGGCGGTGGCCGCATCGACCTGGCCACGGCCACCGGCCCGGTCACCGCGACCGGCACTCTGGCGCTCCCCGCGGTGCAGATCGCCGGGGCGGCCGGGCGGCAGCAGGCGGCCACCGTCCACTACGCCAACACCGGTGACAAGCCGGTCGAGCTGAGGCTGGCGGTCGGTCTGGCCACCGGCGAAGGGCGCGCCCTGCCGGCCGGGGTGGTCACCCTCGGTTCGGGGACCGTGACTCTCGCCCCCGGCGCCGGCGCCGACGTCCCGCTGAACACCGACGCAGCCCACGCCACCCGCGGTGACTACTACGGGTACGTCACCGCCACCGCAGCCGACGGCACCGTTCTCGCCCACACCACCGTCAGCCTCAACGTCCACGCCCCGAAGCACAGGCTGACCGTGGTCGCCCGCGACCGTGACGGCAAGGTCATCGAGGGCGCGACCCCGACGATCTGGGGCCAGGACGGGTTCGTCGACTACACCAGCCTGGAGCCCGCCGTCGCCGAGGTCGAGGAGGGCACGTACCAGGTCAGCTTCGGCACGCTGGACAACGCGGCCGACGGCCAGGAACTGCGCGAGGTCGTCAACCCCGAGGTCAAGATCACCAAGGATGCGACGGTGACCCTGAACGCGGCCGACACCACCCCCGTGCAGATCCGTACGCCACGCCCCGCCGAGCAGCGCGGCATCCTCAGCTACCAGACGTACCGGAACATCGAGGGCCACGGTCTGACCCAGGGTGTGATGTTCTTCGACGTCGCCAAGCGGATCTACGTCAGCCCGACGGCGCCCGTCACCGACGGCACCTTCGAGTTCGCCTCCCGCTGGCAGATGACCGCACCGCAGCTGCGGGCCGAGGTCCCCGGCACGTCGCTGGCGTTCACCCCGTACTACGTGCCCGCGTCCCCCGCTTTCGACGACAAGGGGGCGAAGCTGACCGCCGTCGACGCCGGCACCGGCACCGCGGCCGAGCTGAAGAAGGCCGGTGTGCGGGGCAAACTGGCCGTCGTCCGCTGGCACTTCACCGATGACCGGGCTCTTGCCCAGGCTGCCCGGGACGCCGGGGCCAAGGCACTGATGCTTGTCATGGAAGACGGCTTCTACCCATGGACGCGCTGGTCCCCGAGCGGTGAGCGCATGGCGGTGCCCACCATGCGCGCCGGAGCGGTGGAGGGCTCGACGCTGCTGAAGCGTGCGGCGCAGCGCGCCACCACGGTGGACTTCTCCGGCACGGTCCACAGCCCGTACCTCTACGACGTCATGCAGGTGGCGAAGGGCCGGATCCCCCAGCAGCTGGTCCACACGGTCTCCGAACGCGAGAGCGCCGTCGTCCGGGCCACCTACACCCGTACCGGAGCCAGTTCCTGGGCCAGCGAGCAGCGTTTCGGCTGGCGGCCCTACCAGGACACCGCCTGGAACCAGTACACCCGTGACGTGCCCACCGGGCAGGAGCGGACCGAGTACGTCACCGGCGGCGACACGCTCTGGTACCACACGGTGCACCACAATGTCGTCGACATCCCCGACTTCCCGCTGCTGGCAGGCATGCGGGATGCCCCCCACACCTACCGGCCCGGCCAACAGGCCACCGAGCGGTGGTTCGGGGGGCCCGTCCGCCCGTCGATCCCCCGGGGCGCGCCCTGGGCCTCGGTACGCAACGGCGACACCTTGTCGCTGTACGTCCCCGAGTTCAGCGACGGCACCGGCCACTGGGCGTTCGCGGAGAGCGGTGGCTTCGGCGGCATCGGCGTCGGTGCCAGGGAAGTCGCCCAGGACGACACCGCCCGCGCGGTGCTGTACCGCGACGGGAAGCAGATCACGGCCTCCGATGCCGGAGCGTGGGGCAATGTCGAGGTGCCGTCGGGCGACGCCGAGTACCGCCTGGACCTGACCACCGCCCGAGTCTCGGACGACTGGCGCTTCGGGACCGAGACCAGCACCTCGTGGACGTTCCGCTCGGGCACCACGGGCGACCCGGAGAAGCTGCCGCTGCTCCAGGTCGACTACGCCGCACCGGTCGACGCGCAGAACGCCGTCGGACCCGCCCGCAGGCACACCGTCGGGCTGACCGTCCGCATGCAGGACGGCATGGCGGCGCCGCACGGTGTGAAGCTGAAGGTCGAGACGTCCTACGACGACGGAGGGAACTGGACCACCGCCCGCACCACCGGGAAGGGCGGCGGACGATTCACCGCCACGGTGGAGCGGCCGTCGCTGCGGCACGGCGACGCGTACGTGACGCTGCGGGTCACGGCGACGGACGCCGCCGGCAACAGCGTCCGGCAGACCGTGGTGCGCGCGTACCTCCAGCGCGGTACATCCTGATCCGCCCGGGACGGTGACAGCGGCCGCCCCTGCCTGAACCGCGGCGGGTGCCGGGCCACTTGGCCCGGCACCCGCCGCGCTGCGGACGGCGTCACCGCGGGGGAGAGGCAACTGTGATGCACCCTGAGGCCGTTGTACCGGAATACGTGCTGTTTCCCCTGTCACATCTCCGTGCCCGAAAGCCCATGACGAATCGAGGTCACCCCGCCGTTTCGTACACGTAAAAGCGTCGCGATTCACCTGATGGTCAATGGGTGCACTCGATGGTGACGCGCCCGCTGCGGTCCTGATGATGACGATCCCAACCGCCCGTCATACACGGGCAGTTGGTGCCGAAGGCCGCAACGCCGGTCTGCTGGTGAAGGCCGGTCCGAGATGCGCCTTACCCTCGGGCGGTTGGGAATTCAAGTACTTTACATCGGGCCTTCACGGGTGGTCGGATTCGGTCGATCATCGACTCTGGAGGCATTGTGGGACTCCCTTTTGCGCGAAGATCCGCGGCGTCCGTTGCGGCGGCCCTTGTCGCCGCTCTGATAACTCCGGCGACGGCCCACGGGGCCGTCGGCCCACCGCATCCCGCCACCACTTCGGCCGGACACAGCGAGCCTCGGCCCGCACCGGTCAAGGTCACGTTGATCACCGGGGACGAGGTGACGGCGACTCAGGGGCCCGGCCGGACGGGCCTCTCGGTGGACGCAGTCGAGCGCCCGCCGGGAGCCACGGGCTCGGTGCGTGTCGCTGTCGAAGACGGTGACACCTTCGTGTATCCCGACGAGGCCATGGCGTACCTCGCCACGGGACGCCTCGACAAGCAACTCTTCGACGTCACCCAACTGGTGGCCCAGGGATACGACGACGCGCACGCCGGTGCGCTCCCCTTGATCGTCACCCGCTCCGAAGGTTCCTCCGCCCTCACTTCCGGCCTCGCGAAGGGCTCGTCCGGCTCGCCGTCCGACAGCGCACTGCCGGGGGTGGAGACCTCGCGGGCCCTTCCGTCCGTTCGTGGCGAGGCCGTTCGCGCCCGCAGGTCGAAGGCCGCCGCCCTCTGGTCGACCCTCACCGACACCCGGAGGCAGGACGCACAGCGGTCGACGGCACGCGCCGGTGCGGCCCCGGACGACGGGGCCGCGCCGTCCTTCGCCGCCGGTATCGACAAGATCTGGCTCGACGGCAAGGCCGAGGCGGCACTCGCCGACACGACGGCGCAGATCGGCGCTCCCTCGGCCTGGTCGGCGGGGGGCACGGGTACGGGCGTACGGGTCGCGGTACTGGACTCCGGCGTGGACGCCACCCATCCGGACCTCGCCGGCCGCATCGTGGCGTCCCGGAGTTTCGTCCAGGGCGAGGACGTCGTGGACAGGAACGGCCACGGAACGCACACGGCTTCGACCGTCGCCGGGACGGGTGCCGCGTCCGGCGGCAAGGAGCGGGGAGTCGCCCCCGGCGCCGATCTGCTGGTGGGCAAGGTCCTGGGCAACAGCGGATCGGGTCCGATATCGGGGATCATCGCGGGCATGGAGTGGGCGGCGCGGACCGAACACGCCAAGGTGATCAACATGAGCCTCGGCACACCGGCGTGGCACACCCAGGACGATCCGCTGAGCCAGGCGGTCAACCAGCTGAGTGCCGAGACGGGTGCGCTCTTCGTCATCGCCGCGGGCAACGCCGGGAACAGCCCCTACAACGTGAGCGCGCCGGGGACCGCGGACGCCGCCCTCACCGTCGGCGCGGTGGACGGGGCGGACCACCTCGCCGACTTCTCCAGCGCCGGGCCGCGCATGAACGACGACGCCCTCAAACCGGACCTGACCGCACCCGGCGTGGACGTGTCGGCGGCGCGGTCCCAGTACATGAACGACGGCGGCGAAGGCTACTACCGCTCGGACAGCGGTACTTCCATGGCGGCGCCTCATGTCGCGGGGGCAGCCGCTCTGCTGGCCCAGAAGCACCCGCAGTGGACCGGGCAACAGCTCAAGGACGCTCTGATGAGCACCAGTGCGCCGACGCCCGCCTACAGCCCGTATCAGGCGGGCACCGGCCGGGTGGACGTGGGCACCGCGTACCGGCAGGACCAGGTCGTCGCGAGTGGATCGGTGGATGCCGGACTCGTCCCCTGGTCGCCGGACCGCAAGCCGAAGCCGGTCGAGCGGCGGATCACCTACACCAACACCACCGACCGGCCCGTCACGGTGCAACTCGCGGTGGACCGTGGCGACTCGCCCGCGGGAACGTTCGCACTGGCCGCCGACCACGTCACGGTACCCGCGCGCGGGACCTCGACGGTCGGCGTGGTGGCGGACCCGAGGGGGCTCGCGCCGGGCCAGTACGCCGCCCAGGTCACCGCACGCTTCCCGGCCGGTGCCGTGCACACGGCCGTGGGGCTTTCCGTCGAGTACGAGAAGCACGCCCTGACCGTCCATCTGAAGGACCGGGCCGGCAAGCCCGTCAGCGGCGAGGTCGAGATCACCGGTGCCGACGGGAGGACCACCGTCATGTGGGTCCCGGACGGCACGCTCACCAGCCGCTGGGCTCCCGGCTCCTACACGGTCGTCTCCACGCTGGACGTGGAAGGCCGCCACGGCCCGCACTCCCTCGGATACGCGGTACTGACCGTGCCCGAACTCGACCTGAAGTCCGATCGGGACGTGGAACTCGACGCGTCGCGCATACGCCAGGTCAAGGTGGAGACGCCCGAGCCCACGTCCGTCACCACCAGCAGGATCGACCTGTTCCGCTCCTTCACCTCGAGCGAGCCGACGCCCGGCGACGCGCAGGCACTGCACGAGGTCCTGATGCCCTCCGCCGCCTACGACAGCCTGTGGGCCCTGCCGACCAAGGGCAAAGTGCGCAAGGGCAGCTTCGTCTTCACCACCCGGATCCGGGCCGAGCAGACTCCGTTGAGGATCGCCTACCGCGGACGCAGCCTCGACGACACGCTCCTGGTGCAGCCGGGATCCCCGCAGTTCCGGAACGGCACCGCGCATGTGGACGCCGTCTTCGCCGGAAGCGGCACGCCCGCCGACTACGCCGGAGTGTCCGCCCGCGGCAAGGCCGTGGTCGTCCGCAGCAGCGCCGCCGTCGCCCCGACGGACCAGGCGGCCGCGGCGCGCACCGCGGGGGCGGCGATGCTCCTGGTGGTCAACGACGGCGACGGCCGCAAGAGTGACTGGTACGGCGACCCGGACGGCAGGACGACCGGGCGGATCCCGGTCGCCTCGCTCACCGTGGACGACGGCGAAGACCTGATCACCACGATCAAGGCCGCGGGCAGGAGCGGGACAAGGCTGGCAGTCGAAGCCCATCCCGCGCCGAAGTACCTGTACGACCTGGCCGACTACCACCGGGGCGGGGTGCCGGACGACCCCTCCGCGGCAACCGACCCCGGCAGCCTCGCTCGCATCGAGAACGACTTCGCCCCGCCCGCCGGCAAGCAGGTCATGGAAAGCCGGGAGGACAGCCCGTCGTACGAATACTGGCCGGCCGCCTATCCCTATGCCGGGTTCGGGATGACACGCGTCCCGCCGTTCCCGAGGGAGCCGGTCGCAGCGGGCCACCGTACCGACTGGGTCTCCGCAGGCAACGGCGTCAAGTGGCAGCAGTACGCGAGCATCGACGGCTGGTCGACGTTCACCGACATCGCGAGCTACCGGCCGCGCAGCGTGCACAGCGAACGCTGGTTCGGCCCCCTCACACGGCCGAGGATGGTCAGCTTCGAGGTCCCGCACCGCGTCGGCGACGCCATGGGCGGAATGATCGCGGGATTCGGTGACGGGGGGTCCGCCCACAGCGGCGACACCGGCATGATGCAGCGGAGCTTCGCGCTGTACCAGGGGGACAGCCTGCTGATGCAGAACGGGCCACGGCCCGATTTCGGAGTGGGCGGCCTGGCACCGCAGCGACTCGCCTACCGGCTCGTCGCCGACACCAAGGGCAATGCCGACCTCACCCCCTACTCCACCACCACGCACACCGAGTGGCGTTTCGTCTCCGGCCACGCCGACGACCAGGCCATCCCGCTGGTCCAACTCGACTACGGAGCCGATCTGGACCTCGCAGGACGGGCGAAGCGCACCTCGGCCTTCTCCGTCGAGCCCGTCGTCGTCGGCGGTGGCGCCCCCGAGGACGCGGTCACCTCGCTCGAGCTCGACGTCTCCTACGACGACGGGGCAACGTGGCGGCGGCAGAGCCTGAAGGAGAAGCAGGGCTCCTGGCAGGCGCATCTGAACGCACCCTCCCGGGCCGATTACGTGTCCGTCCGGGTCACCGCCGAGCAGCGCAACGGAGGTGGGGTCACACAGACCGTCACCCGGGCCTTCGGCCTCGAATGACCCTGTGACACGGATGGGCCGGTCCACGAGGACCGGCCCATCCCTTGTGCGCGGTTCGCAGCGGGTGCCCGCCGGCGGCACTGCTCCGCGTGCCGCCGGCGGTGAACTCCCGGCGCCTTTCCCGCTACTTGCGCTTCAGGGTGAAGTTGCTGGTGACCGTCGCTCCCTTCGTGAGCTTCACCGTCGTCACGGTCGGCTGGTAGCCGTCCTTGGCGACGATGACGGTGAGGGGGTTGTTGCGGACGTCGAGCCACAGGGCGTACGTGCCGTCGGACGCCGTGGTGAGCGTGTACGTCGAGGCCCAGCTGTCGATCTGCACGGTCGCCCCGGCCAGCGGCGCGGTGCCGCCGGCGGCCGTGGCCCCGAGGACGGTACCGGTGATCTTGCCCCAGGTCTTGGGCGGGTTGACGTGCAGGCCGACCGGGACGCGCGGTACCGAGTACGGCGTGTCGGTGCCCACGGTCAGGTCGGCGGTGTAGTCACCGGGCTGGGTCACCTCGGGAACCGAGGCGTCCAGGGAGACGGTGACGGTCGTGCTCGCCCCGGGCTGCAGGGTGAGCTGCTGCGTGCTCTCGTTCAGCCAGGTGACATCGCCCGACCCCGTCTGGTCGTAGCCGGGCAGCAGCTCGACCGTGGCGGTCGGGGTGCTGGGGGCGTTGCCGCCGCCGACCTTGTAGAAGCCGGGAGCGCCGCCGCCGCGGTAGGTGGCGACGTTGGGGTTGGGAAGCGCGCTCCAGGTGCCGGCCTGCGGGTCGAAGGCCTGGCTGCGGTTGGTCAGGGCGTTGTTGCTGACACCCCCGGCCAGCAGCAGCCGGCCGTTGGCCGCGGTGTAGGCCGAACCCCACTGCGTGGCCGGCATGTCCGCGAGCTGCGACCAGCTGTCCGCCCCCGGGTCGTAGACGTAGGTGTGGGCCACGTCGCTGTTGTTCGATCCCAGGCCGCCGGCGCAGTACAGGAGGCCGTCGACGGCGCCGCACGCCTCCCACGAGATCGGCTCGGGATAGGCGGCGATCATGGACCAGCTGTCGGACTCGGGGTCGTAGACGCTGGCGTCCGTGGTGCCACAGGTCGTGGCGCCGCATCCACCGATCATGTAGAGCTTGTCGTCCAGGACGGCGGTGCCGGAGCCGGCGTACGGCTTGGGCGCGGATGCGCCGGTGGTCCAGCTGTCCGCACTCGGGTCGTAGATCTCCAGCTTCGCGTCCGGTGCGCCGGACGGGCCCCAGCCACCGGCGGCGTAGAACTTGCCGTTGATGAAGCCGTGGGCGGGATCCTCACGGGTGTCGGACGCGCTCGCCAGCTTGGTCCAGCTGCCGGCGACCGGATCGAGGACGTACATGTCCTTGCTGTCGGCCGATCCGGTGAACCCGAAGGCGGAGTAGACCTTGCCGTCCTGGGTGCTGACAGCGTTGTCCATGATGGCCCCCGGGAAGTCCGGGGCCGCCTGCCACGGGCCGTCGGCCGGAGCGGCGGACGGCTTGGCCGTGCTGCCCCCGCCATGGGCCTTGCTGGACAGTGCGTTGTAGTCACCCTTGACGGTCTGCAGCGCGGCGCCCTTGCCCTGCTGGGTGAAGCCGCCGGACTGCTCGCCGAGCTTGACCGTGGCGGGTGCGCCGCCGGTGTTCTTCACGGTCAGGTTCTGCGTCTTGGATCCGCCCCAGGCGACGGTGGCGGCGACGGAACCGGGAGTGACGGTGATCTTCCCGGCCTTGAGCTTGTAGTTGGCCGAGACCGTGCTGTCGGCGCCGACCTTCACCGTCTTGGTCAGCGAGGTGTACTTGGACTTGGCGGCGGTGAAGGCGTGGCTGCCGAAGGTGGTGGAGAACAGCGAGTAGAAGCCGTCGGCGAGGTTCGGGTCGTCGGGAGTGGCAGCCGTGGTTGCCTGCTCGGCGGGCTTGTCCTGGCTGGTGACCGTGGCCCCGACCACGCCCGAATCGGTGTTGGCGTCGGTCACGTTGCCGACGACCAGGGCGCCCGGGGTGGGCGTGACCAAGCGGTCACCGACGAAGACGTCGTCGACGGACCACCACCAGCCGAAGTGCGAGGTGAAGTGGAAGCGCAACTGCACCTCGGACTTGCCGGCGAAGCCGTCGAGGGGGACGGTGATCCGCTGGCCGGGCATGATGGACGCTCCCGCGGACCAGACCTTGGTCCAGGTCGCGCCGCCGTCGGCGGTCGCCTCGACCTCCGCGGTCTGGTTGGTGAACTGCTGGTACTGGGTGTTGAACGCCAGTTCCGGGTTGTCCTTGCCGCTGAAGTCGTAGACCGGGGTCAGCAGCGAGGTGTCCTGGGTGGCCGCGCCGCCGAAGTGGTCGCTGTCGACGACCGCGAACGCGCCCTCACCGCCGGTGCCGTTGCCCCGGTTGCCGGGGTCGTCGAACTCCCAGCCGCCGGTCGTTCCGTCGGCGTTGACCACGTGCCAGCCTTCCGGTGGCGCGTCGGTGGCGTCGAAGGGCTCGGTGCTGCCGGTCTCGTGGACCTGGTATCCGGGCGTGCTGGTCGCCCATGAGTCGACGGGGACCGAGAACTGCACGGTCTCGTCGGAGTCGCCGACGTCGACCTTCTTGGTGACGGCCCGGTAGCCGGTGGTGCTCGTCGCGACGTGCAGGGTGTAGGTGTGCCCCTCGGGCAGGTCGAGGCTGTAGGCGCCGGTGGCCGGGTCGGTCCACACCGATCCCGGGACCCCGTCCGCGGTGATCTTGGCGTAGAGCGGCCAGCCGTGGCCGGAGCCGTCGACGACCTTGCCGGCGACGGTGTGGCTCGGTACGGGGGTGAGGGAGAAGCTCTTGGTCAATGTGGCACCGTCGTCGACCACGACCTTGTCGGCCGAGCCGTCGGCGTAGCCGAAGGCTTCGACGGTGACGTCGTAGGTGCCGGTGGGCACCGTGAGGGAGTAGGCGCCGGAGGCGTCGGTGTGGGCGACGTTGGTGCCCGCGCTGACGGTGGCTCCGCCGACCGGCTTGCCGGTGGCGCTGTCGGTCACGCTGCCGGAGATCACGCCGTGCGGGCCGCTGCGGAAGGCGGACAGACCGGCGGGGGTGCCGAGGCCGGTCGGACCGTCGTAGCCGGCGGTGCCGTTGCACAGGTACGACGGGGAGCAACTGCCGTTGCTGCCGGTGGTGATGTCGTTGATCCCGGTACCCGTCGCGTAGGGGTAGGAGTTCGGGTAGGTGCCGGCGACCGGTGTACCGGCGTCGGCGTACACCGACGCGATGATGGGCGAGGAGACGCTGGTACCGCCGTACACCGCCCAGCCGCTGTTGCCGTAGGTCTGGTAGACCGCCACGTCCTCCGCGACCGCGGAGACATCGGCGAGTGCACGGTTGGCGCAGCCGGTGTCGTGCTGGAACGCGGGCTTGGGCTCGTACAGCGAGCAGCCGGAGCCGGCGAGGTTCCAGGCGGACTCGGTCCAGCCGCGCGACGTGGACGCGGCGCGGGTCAGCGTGGTGCCGCCGACCGAGGTCACGTACTGCGAGGCCGCCGGGTAGCCGACGCCGTAGGCGTAGTCGCCCGTGGACGCGGTGATCGCGACACCCGGGTGGTTGTAGTGGGCGTCCAGGGTCGTGGTCTCGGACGGGTCCTCACCGCCCCCGCCGCGATAGTCGGAGCCGTACGAGTTGGAGACGAACTTCGCACCGAGTGCGACCGCCTCGTCGACGGCCGAGGACAGGTTCTCGAAGCTGTTGTCGTCGGCCTCGACCAGCAGGATGTGCGCGTTGGGCGCGACCGCGGAGACCATGTCGAGGTCGAGCGAGATCTCACCGGCCCAGCCCGCATCGGGGGTGGGGTAGTCGGACCCGCCGCGCTGATCGACCTTGCTGAAGCAGCCGTTGGCCGTGGTGCAGGCCGGCAGTCCGTACTGCTCGCGGTAGACGGCCAGGTCCGCCTCGGCGTTGGGGTCGTCGAAGGCGTCCACGATGGCGACGGTCTGCCCGGCGCCACCGTCTGTGGGCAGGTTGTACGCGCTCTGCAGATCGGCGGCACCGTAGCCGTTCGGGGTGTCGTCGGCCCGCATCACGCCCTTGACCGACTTCACGTCGGTGCGGCGCAGGGCGAAGCAGGAGAAGTGGCCGTGCTTCGGAACGGCGCATGCCGGCTCGAAGAGCGGGTGTGCGTCCTTGGCCGAGGAGCTGGAGACGGAGACGGCCGCGGATCCGGCGGCCGACGCCGGGGCCTGCAGGCCGAGCACCGCCATGGCGGCGGCACCCAGGACGGCCAGGCCGGTGGATATCGTTCGTCTGATCGGGGTTCTGGCTCTCGGTAATGTGCGCAACGTGTGACTCCCATGCGTGCTTGCAGGGGTCGACCCGTACACAGTTCTCGGGCGACGGTGAATGAGCATTCACCGGGGGCCAATTAGCGAGACCGCTACTTCGTGTGTCAATCAGTAGCCCTCCGTGACCGGCGTGACTGACCGTCAGCGCAGAGGCACCGCTCCTTCACCTCCGGCGCGTGATTCATAGGCGTTTCACCCGGAATGCAGGACTCCAGGTGTTCGCTGAGCGGACGCAAGGCCGCCATAACGGGCCCCCGTTCACCGATATGTGTCGAGGGCGTGAACACGACACGGCGCCAAACCGCCAAGTTCCCGCATTGACCGGCCGAGGGGCCCGGTTGGACTTTTGTGCTGGTCAACACACCTCCTCCGCACACCCGGTGACCACGCGGTCGCCACCGAACGTCCGAGTGCCGAACGATGCCGGGCCGCCCGCCCTCATCACCTTCTGGGAGTTCTCCTTGCTGCACAGATCGCTCGCCGGGCCAGGGCGGCGCAGACCGTCACGCCGCGGCTCCGCCGTGGCCGCGGTGGCCGCCGCCGTCCTCGCCGTCCTGGTGGCACTGCTGCCCCAACAGGCCCTTGCCGCGTCCTCCTCGGCGGCAACCGCCGTCTCCGCCGAGCCCGCCTGCGGCACACCCAAACCCGGCTCCTTCACGTGTTTCGCCCTGCGCCGCACCGACATCCGCGCCACGCTCGGCCTGCGCCGCGACACGGCCGGCCAGGCGGCGCCCGACGGCTACTCCCCGGCCGACCTGCGGGAGGCCTACGGGCTGCCGGCCGACGGCGGCGCCGGAGCGACGATCGCCGTCGTCGACGCCTACGACGACCCGGACGCCGAGACCGACCTCGCCGTCTACCGCCGGCAGTACGGGCTGCCCGCCTGCACCTCCGACAACGGCTGCTTCCGCAAGGTGGACGAGCACGGCGGCACCGCCTTCCCGGCCGCCGACGACGGCTGGGCCGGGGAGATCTCCCTCGACCTCGACATGGTCTCCGCGATCGCCCCGCAGGCGCACATCCTGCTCGTCGAGGCCGACAGTGCGTCCTCCGACGACCTGGGCACGGCCGAGAACACCGCCGTGTCCCTGGGTGCGCGCTACGTCTCCAACTCCTGGGGCGGCTACAGCGACGACAGCGCTCAACTCGCCTACGACGAGGCGTATTTCAACCACCCGGGAGTCGCCGTCGTCTTCAGCTCGGGTGATGGCGGCTACGGCGTCAGCTACCCGGCCTCCTCGCCGTACGTGACCGCGGTGGGCGGTACCTCGCTGGTGCGCGACGGCAGCGCGCGCGGCTGGGGCGAGTCGGTGTGGAACGCCACCACCGTCGACGGCGACGGCCAGCAGCACTGGGGTGCCCCCGGCTCCGGCTGCTCGGAGGTCGAGCCCAAGCCCGCCTTCCAGTCGGCCGTCGACTGCGCGGGCCGCTCGGTCGCTGACGTCAGCGCCGTCGCGGACCCGGCCACCGGTGTGGCGGTCTACAACTCCTTCTCCGACGGCGGCTGGAACGTCTACGGCGGCACCAGCGCCTCCGCACCGATCATCGCCGGCGTGTACGCGCAGGCCGGCACCCCCGTCTCCGGCACCTACCCGGCCGCCTACCCGTACCAGGCGCCCGGCGCTCTCCACGACGTGACCCGGGGCGACGACGCCAGTTGTGCGGACAGCTCGGTGTGCGGTCACGGCACGACACCCGACTGCACCCCCGCCTTCACCTGCGCCGCGCAGCCCGGCTACGACGGACCGAGCGGGCTGGGCACGCCGGACGGCACCACCGCCTTCCGCCCGGGTCCGCACGGCACCGTCTCCGGCTCGGTCACCGACGCGGGCACCGGCCGACCGGTCGCCGGTGCCACGGTCGCACTCGGCGACCACCGGGCGACCACCGACGACGAGGGCGGGTACCGGCTGGACGTGCCCGCCGGTTCGTACCCGCTGACGGTCAGCGCGTTCGGCTACAAGGACGCCGACCTCGGCACGGTGCGCGTCGACGACGGCGACACGCTGACCGAGAGCGCGGCGCTGACCGCGGTGCCCTCGCAGACCCTGTCCGGAACCGTCCGGGACGGCGGGCAGCACGGCTGGGGCGTCTACGCCCGGCTCACGATCGACGGTGTGCCCGGCGCGTTCTTCACCGACCCGGCGAGCGGCCGGTACTCGGTGCGGGTGCCCGACAACCGCACCTACACGCTGCACGCCACGGCGCTCTATCCCGGCTACCGGCCCGCCGACACCACCGTCACGGTGGGCTCCGCCGCACGGACCGCCGATCTCACGCTCCCGCTGAACACCACGGGAGCCCTTCCGCCGGGCTACGCGATGACGTACCACGGCGGTGAGTCGCAGTCCTTCCCGACCACGTCCTCACCCGACGGATGGACGGTCCGCAACAACACCGCGGCGGGCGGCTGGCAGTTCGACGACCCGCTCAACCGGGGCAACCAGACCGGTGGCACCGGCCGGTTCGCCGAGGTGGACGACTTCGCCCTGGGCTGGGCCCCCGCCGACACCGAACTCCTCAGCCCCAGCTACGACTTCAGTGCCGAGCGGGCCCCCGAGCTGCAGTTCGACACGGCATTGCCCTCGCTGTACCGACTGGGCGACCTGACCGCCGATGTGGACGCGAGCACCGACGGCGGCGCGACCTGGACCACGCTGTGGCACCACACCGACATCGTCCCCGGACCCGCCCACGAGACGGTGCCCCTGACCGAGTACGCGGGCAAGAAGTCCGTGCGCATCAGGTTCCATTTCACGGGCTCCCTGACCGGCATCTGGCAGATCGACGACGTGACCGTGGGCACCCCGACCCTGGTCACCCGGCCCGGCGGTCTGCTGGTCGGACGGATCGACGACGCCAACACCGGCCACGGCGTCCTCGGCGCGACCGTCGCCGGCGCGGCGGTGCCCGCCGACAGCGGCCGCATGGTGGCCTCGCCCGGCGATCCGGCGCAGAGCGAGGGCCTGTACTGGCTGTTCTCCTCCCGTACGGGCAGCCAGAAATTCACCGCGGGCCTGCCCGGCTTCGGTTACCCGCCCGTGACCGAAACGGTCAGGGTGCGCCCGGACTCCGTCACCGCGGCGGACTTCGCACTGCACCCTGCCCAGCTGCGCTACGACACCTCGGCGGTGGCGGCCGCCGTGCCGTGGGGGGACAGCAGGACGGTCACGGTGACGGTCCGCAACACCGGCGGTTCTCCCGCCACCGTCTCGCTCGGCGAGCAGCGTCTCGGCGGGACCCCGGCGACGCCGGCCGGCGCCCCGGCCCGGCACACGAAGGCCGCGCTCACCCCGAACTCCGTGCTGCGCACCGCGGCCGCCGAGGCCTCCGACCCCGGCTCCCCGGCCGGGCAGGCGTGGTCCGCGCTGACCGATCTGCCGACCGGTGCCTTCGGAGGAATCACCGCGGTCGACGGCGGCACCTTGTACGCCGGCCTCGGGGAGGCACCGGGCGGCCAGTGGAGCGGTGACTTCCACGCCTACGATCCGGGCACCGCGAGCTGGCGCACGCTCGCCGCACCGGCCACCAAGCGGCTCGGAGCGGCGTACGGCTTCATCCGCGGCAAGCTGTACGTCACCGGCGGCCGCGACGCCTCGGGCGCGCCCATCGCGGGCGGCGAGGTCTACGATCCGGCCACCGACTCGTGGTCGCAGATCGCCGACGCGCCCAAGGCGTACGGCGCCGCCGGTTCGGTGGTGCTCGGCGACCGGCTGTATGTGATCGGCGGCTGCGACCGGATCAACTGCGGCGTCAACGACGTCCAGGTCTACGACCCGGCGACCGACTCCTGGTCGGCCGGGGCGTCCTACCCGGAGCCGATCTCGTACCCGGTGTGCGGCGCCGCGGACGGCGTGGTCTACTGCGCGGGCGGCGCCTATGAGCCCGACGGCCGTGCCCCGCAGGACACCGACCACACGTATGCGCTGGACCCGGCGGCCGGAACCTGGCACCGGGTGGCCGACGCTCCGGCCGACCTCTGGGGCGCCACCGGGACGGCCGCCGACGGTGAACTGCTGGTCGCCGGGGGCTTCCAGGTGAGCGCAGGCGCGCTGACCAACGAGGCGCACGCCTACGACCCGGCCACGGACACCTGGTCGGCGCTGCCCAACCTGGCCGAGCCGGTGCTGGGCGCGCAGTCGGCACCCGGCTGGTTCGCTGTCGGCGGCATGAACGCCTACAGCGTGCCGCAGTCGGCCGTGCACGAACTGCCGGGCTGGGACCGGGCGCACGGCGATGTGCCGTGGCTCGCGGAGTCCGCGGGGAAGCTGACGGTCAAGGCGCACGGGTCGACGAAGGTGCGGCTGACCCTGGACGCCGGGGCGATGACCGCCGCCGACGGCGGTGATCACCGGGCTGCGCTCGTCGTGGACAGCGACACCCCGTACGGCGCGGTGTCGCTGCCGGTCACCATGACGGTGGTGCCGCCCGCCGGCTGGGGCCGGCTGACCGGGACCGTGACGGGCACGAAGGCCGACGGCACCGCGGCGCCACTGGCCGGGGCCACGGTCGACATCGACGCTCCGAACGGCGGTCTGACCGTGGCCACGGGTCTGGACGGAACGTACTCCGTGTGGCTGCCGGCCAAGGGCGGTCCGGTGGGCGTGATCGTGTCGGCCGACGGCTACCGGCCCGCGACCAGATCGGTCCGGCTGGTGAAGGAGGGTGCGGTCACGGCGGACTTCCGTCTGCAGGAGAGGTGAGACGGGGCCGGCCGGGGTGTACCCGGCCGGCCGCCACGATCGGCCCGCGGCCCGGTGCGTGCGTTCCGCACCGCCGGGCCGCGGCCGTCCCGCGCACCGGGGTTCACGGGCCGGCGAGTCCGGGTTCGCCGCTCACCGCCAGGTCGGCGGACCGTCCTTCGGGTTCAGGCCGCCACCAGCCGCGGCTGGCGGCGAGCACCCCCGCCTGGAACCGGCTCGCCGCTCCCAGCCGGCCGAGCAGCGCCTGTACCCGACGCTGCACCGTGCGGTAGCCGATCCCCAGTTGGCGGGCGATCGCCTCGTCCGACATTCCCATGGCAAGCAGCGAGATGATCCGCCGCTCCTCGTCGTTGATGAACTCGTCCGGGCCGATGGACGCGGTCTCGCCGGGCATGTAGGGCTGGGCCTGCTCCCACAGCGACTCGAAGAGGGTGGACAGCGCGTCCAGCAGCGCCGAGGGATGGACCAGAATGCACGCGTCCAGGATCTGCGGGGTGGCCAGCAGCGGGATCAGGGCCGCCTGGTCGTCGGCGATGATCAGCTTCATCGGGGCCTCGGGCAGGAACCGCACCTCCTCGCCCGCCGCGATGTCGACCTCCACCCGTGCCACGGAACCGGGCATGCTGAGGGTGTCACGGGCATGGATGAAGCGGCTGCGCACATTGCGTCCGGCGATGGCGGTGGCGGAGTTGACGCGTTCGCCGTCGCTGGCCTGGGCGTAGGGAGGGGCGTCGATGCCGCGGATCTCCCGCTCGGCACGGTTGAACAACTGCTGTCCGCAGCGGGCGACACCGTCGCGGCCGGTGACGACCTCGATCAGCGCGGTCGAGTCGCGGCTGCGGCGGGCCTCGTGGTGCCGCTCGGTGAGCCGTTCGCTCAGCGCGCGTACCCGGTGGATGTCCCGCTCGCGAGCCAGCAGGAGGACTTCCAGGGCGTGTTCGGGGGGCAGCGCCGTGTATGAGGGCGGGCTGCCCGGCAGCCGGGATATCAGGCCGCCGTCCTCCAGCCGCACCAGGGCGGCGTCGGCCACATCGGGTTCGATACCGGTTCGGCGGCACAACTCCTCGACGGACAGCGGCGGGTTGTCGACCAGGATGAAATACAGTGCCTCGGCAGGCTGGTCCAGCCCGAGAACTTCCAGCATGGTCACCTCCGACGACAAAGTAGCCCGCGGCACCTGGGTGATTGAACCACTGACGATCATTGGTCACATTGTTGGAACATCCGATGTTCCGGCAGCCCGGCTTATCCGCTGGGGTGAAGTGGGCGGATAAGGGGCGGATGAGGCCGAAGCACCTCCGACCACTGCCGAGCGGCGAAGACATCATGACCTTGCAGCGATGGGCGCCGGGCGGCCCTGTGCGTTGAGCACGGCGGGAGTTGTCGGTGTCGGCGGCCCACTGGGCCCGCTGGTGGATGGTGGGCCCTTCGGCGGCCGGGTGGGGCGAACTGACCGTGTGGCCGGGGGCGTTGTTGCTCCCGTCGCGAGGCGCGGGACGAACTCCTCCCGCCCTTGCCGGCGGTCTCAGCGGTTGTCGGTGCGCGCCAGGAGGTCGGTGACCTGTCGGCCGACCGCCTCCCGGACCGGTGATCGCAACGCACCCATGTCCGCGCCCTCAAGGGTGTGCAGAGCGTGTTCGGCGTCGGCCGTGTGCGCGGTGCTCCCGCTGAACACCTCGTAGCCGTCGCGGACGGCGACACGGAGGAGTTCTCCGCCCGCACGGTCGGCGTGCACAGCGGTCGCGACGACCAGCGGCGGTGGCCCACCCGCTTCACCGGCCTGCTTGTGGAAGGAACTGGCGATCGGCGTACGCCACTTCAGACCGAGGAGCAGGAGACGCTTGGCCATGACCTCGTCCAGGTCCGTCTCATGGACCGTGTCGGCACCCAGTGTGACGGCCCGGGCGTCCAGGACGAGCGCGGCGGGCAGGAGGCAGCGCAGTGTGCTGCCGACGATGTTGCCGCCGACGGTGGCCGTGCGGCGCACGGCTCCGGTGCCGACGCTTGCGGCCGCCTGCCGCAGTACCTCCGGCACCCGCTCGTCGATCCGGTGCAGCACCACGGCCGAACCCAGCGCGGTGGCTTCGATCGCGTTGGCCTCCGGCAGATTGCGCAGCGACATGGCTTGTCGGGGAAAGCCGTCCCGCTGCCAGGTGGCCCATACGAGTGTCGCCCCACCGACGGGCACCGCTCCCTGGGCTATGCACTCTTGCGCTTCGGGCAAGGACGTAGGCAGGTGCAACAGCACGGCAGTCGCCCTTTCCTGGAGGGTGGCCGGTTGGGGGACCACGTTCATCGCGTGATCGCCGACAGTGGGCATTCTTCAGCCGGATGCGGGAGCGTGTACAGGGGCAATCAGGCACTTCGCGCGCCGTCGAGGACTCCGTCGATCGCCGGCGGGCGGGGGATCTCGCAGGCGTGCGCCGGGCGGAGGCGTTACGTCGACCGTCCGCACGTCCCACCGCTCAGGCCGGGGCCGGGGGTGCATCCTCCTTGCCAACGGCTTCGCCGGGCGGAACGCCCTGCGCCGCGGGTCCGTGAGAACGGAACGGCCGCGGCGCAGGACCCAGCTCATCCAGGAATCACTTGACGTCTACGTAGTCGCCGGCAGCCGAGACGGCCGGGGTGGTCGACGTACCCGCGAAGGAGTAGCGCCAGTAGCCGTCCGTCGTCGCCTTGTAGGTCGTCCTGAGGTTGCCGTGGCTGTCGGTGGTGACGGTCTTGAGGGTCGTGTAGGTGCTGCTCCCCTTCTTGCGGAACTGCAGCTTGACCTTCTGGCCCGTGTACCCGGCGTACTTGTGGGCCTCCCAGTTCGCGCGAGTGAGGGAGCCCGTGATGGTGAGCGTCCTGCCCTTCTTGACCGGCTCCGGCGCGGCGTTCACCGTGAGCCTGGACAGGCGCTGGACGGCGGGGGAGCGCTGCCCGGTCAGGCTTGCGGCGCCGATCTTGCTGATGTCGGTGGGCTTGCTGGGGTTCTGGCCGTTGTAGGCGACGGCCCAGGCCACCGAGTGCCAGCTCGTTCCGGCGTCGGAGTTGGCCAGATCGTACTTCGGGTAGATGTCGACGGTCCCCTTGCAGGTCTCCACCGTGACGACCTTCTCGGACGAGGACATGGAGGAGGTCACGGTGCACGTGGCCGACTGGTCACCGTAAAGGTCGGCCGACGGTGCGGTGACGGAGCCGTGGTACAGGTCGAGGCCGACGACGAAGTCCGAAGCGGAGATGTCGACGTTCGTCGCGGTGAGGGTGAAGCTGTAGGGGACGTGCACGATGGCGCTGGTGCCCACGGACACGGCCGGCTTGCCGCCGGCGACCTTCACGTTGGAGAAGGTCACCGCCAGCGGATACGGCGCCTTGGCCGTGGCGGCGGCCGCCGTGAAGGCGGACTTCCCCGTTGCCGGGGTGATGTGGCCGGCGAGCTGCCAGGGGCGCGTGGCACCCGGGGTGCTGGCGGCCTGGGCAGCCGGCATGGCGGCGCCGGTCAGTGCGGCGACGCCGCAGACGACGGCGACGGCCGCCGTAGCGCGAATACGCATGCGTTCTCCGTTGGAGAAGCGCCGGGACCCGGACAACCCGGGTTCCGGCGCACAGAAAGGGAATGCCGACCGGAGGGTCGGCGTGTGACATGGGCTCAGACCGCGTCGGTGGAACGATGGTTGTACGTCCGGCGAATTCTTTGTGCATCTTTTCGTGAGCACTGGCACGGCTGGTTGCCAAGGGTTTTTGATGCGCCGCCCCGGTGGGTTCGCTCCTGAGTCGGAGCCGATCGCCCGCATGGAGGGCAGCGCCGCGGCTGCACCTCCGGCATCGACGCCGGCGATGCGCTGCGCGAACTGTCCTGGGCGGGGATCGCGGATCCGCGTGGTGACGGGGCGGGCCCGGCGAGGGGACCGGTCGCGTGATGGATGTCACGCGACATGAGGCGGTCGTCCGGGTGGACCGCGCACGGGCCGGTCGCCCGGCCGGATGCGGGAGCGGCGTGCATCCCGGCGCCTGGCGCGGGCGCCGTCCCCGGTCGCCCTCGGTCCTCTCCCTGTGGAAGGCCGTCCATAAACCGTCTCACGATGTGTACACCCGTTTGACATTAGATTCGCTTATGGAAGATAAAGAACATGCTTTGGCCACTCTTTCGCGTTGCGTGACGTTCGCGGCGTGCGGCCGCCGATCCCTTCAAGCGAATGAGTCCGACCGTGTCCCACCTCACCAGCGACGGCCCCGTCGGCGGCTCCGTCGGCCAGTGGCACGCATGGCGTGCCGAGCGCCATCGCTCGCTCACGTCGCCGACCGGGAATCTCGCCCTGGTCGAGACCCGCTGGCTCCCCGCCGGTGAACGCCCCGACGTGGAGGAGGGTCGCGCCGGCCGGCCGAACACTGTGACGGTCACCACACTCCAGCGGACCGACCTCGTCACCGGCGAGCCCGAGCACGGCCTGCGTCTGTGGGACGCCGAGTCACCCGCCATCCACCACTTCGACCGGGTCGACGCCTTCCCTCACGACCCGGCCTGGGTGATCGAGGCGACCTACACCCCCGTGCCCGGTGCTCGCCGGGTCGCCTTCGAGCACCTGCGGGACAACGGCGGCACCCGGGAACTCGTCGTCCCCGGCGACATCACCCTCGCCGTCGACGGCCGCGACTACACCCTCAGCGCCTTCGACGACGACGGCACCCTCCTGCTCGTCTTCGGTGATCCCACCAACGGCGTCAGCACCTACGGGGCCGGGCGCTTCCTCTTCGTGCAGCGCACGCGGGACGAGCACCGCGTCCTGCTCGATTTCAACCGCGCCTTCGTGCCGCCCTGCGGTTTCTCCGATCAGTACAACTGTCCGATGCCGCCGCGGCAGAACCGCTTCCACCTGCCCATCGAGGCCGGCGAGAAGCTTCCCGTCTTCCGCGGCGGCTTCCCCGCGCAGCACTGACCGTCGACCGCCTCCCCGTACCGCAGCACGAAAGCGCCCTTCACCATGAGCCTGAAGAAGACCTCCCTGTACGGCACCGCGACCGCGGCCGCCCTCGCCCTGACCGTGACCGCCTGCGGTGGCTCCGGCGCGGGTGGCAGCGCCGGGTCCGGCACCTACGACAAGAACGCCACCGTCAGCATCGGCTCGCTGTACGAGCCGCAGAACCTCGACAACACCGCCGGTGGTGGCCAGGGCGTGACCGAGGCGCTCAACGGCAACGTCTACGAAGGGCTGTTCAGGCTCACCGACGACGGCAAAGTGGAGAAGCTGCTCGCCGAGGACTACAAGGTCAGCGGCGACGGTCTCACCTACACCTTCACCCTGCGCGACGGCGTGAAGTTCCACAGCGGCAAGGAGCTCACCAGCCAGGACGTCAAGTACAGCTTGCAGAAGGTCATCGCGGACGACTCCCAGTCGGCACGCAAGAGCAACCTCGAGGTCATCAAGGACATCACCACCCCCGACGCCCGGACCGTGAAGGTCACGCTGTCGCAGAAGTCGATCTCCTTCGTCTACAACCTCTCCTACGTCTGGATCATCGACTCCCAGGCCAAGAACCTGAAGACGACCGAGGACGGCACCGGCCCCTACAAGCTGGACAAGTGGACCCGTGGTTCCGCGCTCAGCCTGGACCGGTTCGCCAGCTACTGGGGCGACGCCGCAAAGAGCAAAGAGGTCGTCTTCCACTACTACAAGGACGCCACGGCCCTCAACAACGCGCTGCTGACCAACGCCGTCGACGTGGTCACCAGCGAGCAGTCGCCCGATGCCCTGGACCAGTTCAAGAGCAACCAGAACTACAGGGTCAACGACGGCAACTCCACCACCAAGCTGCTGCTGGCCTTCAACGACAAGGCCAAGCCCTTCACGGACGTCAAGGTGCGCCAGGCCGTGTCCGCCGCCATCGACGACAAGAAGCTGCTGGAATCGGTCTGGGGCGGCTACGGCAAGCTCATCGGCTCGATGGTGCCGCCCACCGACCCGTGGTACGAGGACCTCACCAAGGTCAACGCCTACGACCCGGCGCGTGCGAAGCAGTTGCTCGCCGAGGCCGGGTACGCCAAGGGCTTCGCCTTCACGCTGGACACCCCGAACTACGACCCGCACCCCACCGCCGCCACCTTCATCAAGTCCCAGCTTGCCAAGGTCGGCATCACCGTCACGATCAACACGATCACGCCCGACGAGTGGTACACGAAGGTCTACAAGAACCACGACTTCAACGCCACGCTCCAGGAGCACGTCAACGATCGCGACCTCGTCTGGTACGGGAACCCCGACTTCTACTGGGGCTACGACAACAAGCAGGTCACCCAGTGGGTGCAGCAGGCCGAGGAGGCGTCCAGCACGGCCGAGCAGACCGCGCTGCTGAAGAAGGTCAACGAGAAGACCGCCGAGGAGGCGGCCAGCGACTGGCTGTACCTGTACCCGCAGATCGTGGTCGCGAGCAGCAAGCTGTCGGGCTACCCCCTCAACGGCCTCAACTCCCAGTTCTACGCCTACGACATCGAGAAGAAGGGCTGATGGCGCGTTACCTTCTGCGCCGCCTCGTCTTCCTGGTGGTGTCGCTGGCTCTCGCGAGCGTGGTGCTGTTCGTGCTGCTGCGCATGCTGCCCGGTGACCCTGCCAACGCCCTCACGGCGGTGGGCGCGAGCCCCGAACAGATCGCCGCGGCACGACACGCCATCGGCTCCGACAAGCCGCTGCCCGAGCAGTTCACCCACTGGCTCGGGCAGCTGGCGAGCGGTGACCTCGGCACCTCCTTCGTCAGCTCGCTGCCGGTCGGACCCGAGGTCGCCTCCCGGCTGAACATCACCGTCCCGCTCACCCTCGCCGCCTTCGTGCTCGCCGTCCTCATCGCCGTGCCCGCCGGATTCGTCGCCGCGCACAAGCGCCACACCTGGTACGGCGCCCTGCTCAGCGGTGTGTCGCAGTTGGGCATCGCCGTCCCGGTGTTCTGGCTCGGCATGATCCTCATCGCCGTGTTCGCGCTGAACGCGGGCTGGCTTCCGGCGGGCGGATTCCCGCAGGACGGCTGGTCCGAGCCCGCGGACGCGATCCGCTCCCTCGTTCTCCCGGTCGTCACCATCGCCCTGGTGATGAGCGCGTCCCTGATCCGCTACGTCCGCTCAGCGACCCTCGACGTTGTGGACAGCGACTATCTGCGCACCGCCCGCGCCCTGGGATCGTCGTTCGGACGCGCGATGTGGCGGCACGGTCTGCGCAACGCCTCCGTGCCGGTGATCTCCGTCCTCGGTATCGAGCTCGCCTCGACCCTGCTCGGCGCGGTCGTCGTGGAGTCGGTATACGCCCTGCCGGGTCTCGGTTCGATGCTCGCCACCGGCATCGCCCAGCACGACTACCCGGTCATCCAGGGCGTGCTGTTCGTCTCCACCCTCGGCGTGCTGCTCATCGGCTTCGCCGCGGACCTGCTCCAGCGGATCATCGACCCGCGGCTGCGGGGACGGCTCTCGGGAGGTGCCCGGTGATTCCGGCCGACACACTCGAAGCGGCGCGGCCCGCGGGGACGCCACAGGGCGGGCGCCGCTCCCGCGTCTCCGCCACGCTGGTCGTCGGCTCCGTCCTCGCCGGCCTCATCGCGCTGCTCGCCGTGGTCTCCCTGTTCTGGCTGCCCTACCCCGCCGACGACACCTCCGGCGGACGGCTGACGGGACCGGGCGGGGGACATCTGCTGGGTACCGACAAACTCGGCCGTGACCTGTTCACCCAGGTGATGACCGGCTCCCGGATCGCCGTCGAGGCGGGGCTGGGGTCCGTGCTCATCGCCGCCACCATCGGCATCGTGCTCGGCGTGCTCGCCGCGTTCGCGCAGGGCTGGCTCGACGACACGCTCTCCGCGTTCCTCGACATCCTGATCGCGTTCCCGACGCTGCTGCTCGCGATGCTCATCGTCGCCGCGCGTTCGGCGACCCTGGGATCCGCCGTCCTCGCCATCGGTCTGGCGCAGAGCGCCGTCGTCGCCCGACTCGCACGCATCCTGGTCAAGCGCGTCCTGACGCAGGACTACATCACTGCCGCTCGCACCTCCGGCACGTCCTGGTCGCGCATCGTGCTCGGACACGTCCTGCCCAACATCTGGCCCACCCTCGTGGTCAACCTGGCCCTGCAGTTCGGGCTCGCCGTGCTGGCCGAGGCGGGCCTGTCGTACCTGGGGCTGGGCGCCCCACCACCCAACGCCTCATGGGGTCGCATGCTCCAGGAGGCCCAGGCCACCTTCACCACCGCCCCCGCCGGCGCCCTCGCCCCCGGCATCCTGCTCGTCCTGCTCGTGGTCGGCGTCAATCTCATCGCCGACGGCCTGCGGGAAACCCTCGATCCGGCGACCGGTCGGAGGCGCTCATGACCTTCCTGGACGTACGCGGACTGACCGTCCGGACCGCCGAGGGCAGAGCGGTGGTCGACGACCTGTCCTTCAGCGTGGCCGGTGGTGAACGGCTCGGCCTCATCGGCGAGTCGGGGTCCGGCAAGTCGCTCACCACGCTGGCGGTCCTCGGCCTGCTGCCCCGTGGCATGACCGCCACCGGCAGCGTCGAACTCGCCGGCACCCAGATCGTCGGCGCGACCGAACGGGCGCTCACTTCGGTGCGCGGCCGGGACGCCGCCGTCGTGTTCCAGGAGCCTCTCACCGCGCTCGACCCGTTGATGCGCGTGGGCCGGCAGATCGCCGAGCCCCTCGCCAGACGCAGGGGCCTCAGGGGCGCCGCGCTGCGCGACGCCGTCCGCGACATGCTGGCACAGGTACGGCTGCCGGAACCCGAACGTGTCGCCCGCGCCTTTCCGCACGAGATCTCGGGCGGACAGAGGCAGCGCGTCGCCCTGGCGATGGCCTTGGCCTGCGACCCAGGACTTCTGATCGCGGACGAGCCGACCACCGCGCTGGACGTGTCGGTGCAGGCGGAGATGCTGGATCTCCTCGACACCCTTGTCCGGGACCGGGGAATGGCGGTGATCTTCGTCAGCCACGACCTGGCCGTCGTGGCCCGGGTGACCGACCGGGCTCTGGTGATGAAGGACGGCCGGGCGGTCGAGACGGGAACCGTCCACGACCTCGTGCGCTCTCCGCGCGCGGAGTACACCACATCGCTCGTGGCCAGCGCCCGGACGCTGGAGGCCGCTCTGGATCTGAGGAGCCCGCGGTGACGACCGTACTGGAACTGACAGACGTGGCGCTGCGCCACCGGGGGAGCGCGGCCGACGCGGTGCAGGACATCTCGCTGGCCGTCGAAGCGGGGCGCAGCCTTGCCCTCGTCGGCGAGTCGGGGGCGGGCAAGACGACGCTCCTGCGTCTGCTGCTCGGGCTGGCCCGGCCCACCGCCGGGACTGTCCGCTTCGACGGTGCCGACCTGTCCCTGCGCGACCGGGAGCAGATGCGCCGGTTCCGGCGCAGCGTGCAGTGCGTGTTCCAGGACCCGTACTCCTCGCTCGACCCGCGTCGTCGCGTGGGTGCCGTCGTGGCGGAGCCGTTGCGCTCCCTCGGTATCGACACACGGTCCTCCGCCGTGCCGAAGGTGGCGGCGGCCCTGGAACGGGTCGGCCTCCCGGCCGACGCGATGGACCGCTACCCGCACGAGTTCTCCGGAGGGCAGCGTCAGCGGATCGCCATCGCCCGCGCCACGGTGTGCCGTCCACGCGTGCTGCTGGCCGATGAGCCCGTCAGCGCACTCGACGTCACCACCCGGGTCAAGGTCGTCGACCTGCTCGCGGAACTCAAGCAGGAACAGGGGCTGACACTTGTGATGGTGTCCCACGACCTGTCGGTCGTGGCGTCCCTGTGCGAGCGGACCGCCGTACTGGAGCACGGCCACGTGGTGGAGCAGGGCGACACCGCCCAGGTGCTGGGCCGCCCGGCGCACCCCTACACCCGCCGCCTGATCGACAGCGTGCCGCGACTGCCCGCCTGACCGCGGGCCGGCGTGCCGGGCCTTCTTCGCGCCGGTCGCCGCCTGGTGCGGCGCCTCGTCGGCCCCGACCCGCACCCGCGATGACGGCGGCACGGCTGCCGCGGTGGGCCGCCGCGGACCCGCCACCGCACCGGCCCGGTTGGCACCGGCGCCTCCTGGCCGAGGCCCCCTCGCAAAGCGGCTGTTGGGCGCCGAAGCCGCTGAGGGCCGTGCGAGCAGAGTGAGTTCGAGGGCCTGCATCAGGGACGTGTCCCCGCTGATCGGTGCGCCAGCGCCCTCGGTGACCGGTGTTGACGGCGGAACGGTCATCGAGCCAGGGAGGCGGCATCGCCCATGACGACGACGGGATGGTCACCGGGGTCGAGGGCTTGCAGCAATTCTTTCATGTGCGGCTTGGAGAGGCTGACACAAGCGTGCGTGGGGCCGCCGTGGTCGACGTGGATCCAGATGCCCCCGCCCCGGTTCTCGCCCAGCGGCTTGGTGCCGTCCATCGGTGATGTGCCGGGCTGCCGGTTGTAGTTGATGGCGATCACATAGTCGAAGGAACCGGTGAGCGGTTCGCCCTCGATACCGGGCCCGCTGACGGAGAAGGCACCGGAGCGGTGGTACGGCAGCCTGGTGCCGGGGTCCGCCAGCAGTCCGCCGGCGTCGGTGAGGCCGAACACCCCTATGGGGCTGCGCAGGTCGCCCGCGTAGTGCTCGTCGGTCCAGCCCTTGTAGCCGTTGTGCGCCGCCCATACCGCCCCGGGGCGCCAGCCGCCGTCGACGCGTTCGTAGAGCACGACCTTCGAGGACGCCGAGTTCCGTGCGGCGCCTGTCACCAGGACGACCTGGCGGGTGCCTGCCGGGATCCGCGACAGCGTCCTGGGACCCAACCCAGGGATCCGGGTGAGGATGTCGGGCCGCGGCGAAGAAGTCGTCCGTGGTGCGCCGGGGGCGGCCGCGGACCGCGCGGCCGCCGGAGCGACGGCGTCCTGGACGACCGGGGCCGTCCCGGGGGCCGGGGTGTGGTTCCCCTCGGGGATGTGCTGGGAGGCGGCGACGATTCCCAGCGAGGAGACGATGACTGCCGCGGCTGCGGATATGTAGGGCCTGTGGAGGCGCATCGGTGCGGGCTTTCTGAAGAGGACGGGAACGTGAGAGGGCGGCCCTTGAGCGGAGGCGCTCTCGACGACCCGGCCGAGGGCGTCCGGTGCGAAGGACCCCGGCCGGGGACGGGGTGCGCGTGCCGGGCTCACCGGACTGCCGGTGCTACGGGCGGGCTTCGACGAAGCCCGCCCCTGGACCACCCGCCACCCCACGAAGCCGGGCTCTCGACTCAGCTGCGAGCGTTCTTCGGCACCGTGATCTGGTGCTCGCCCCAGCTCATCCGGGTGGTCGCCTCGTAGTTCACCGTCGTGCCCGCGTCGAGACCCGCGCCCTGGGCCCTGGCCGAGGCCTCGACCAGGACGGTCTGATCGCTGAGCATCGCGCCGGTGGACGGGTCCACGACCAGCCGCTCCCGCGTCGTCCCGAGCGGGGTCGGGTATGTGAGGGGAAACTCGACGCCGACGCCCTCGCGACCCAGAGGATCGGTGACACGCCCGATCACCCGGACTCCGGGCAGATCCGCCATCACCCGGTACGCGGCCGCCCGGACGCCCGGCTTCACGGGCATCGTGACGAGGTCGGCCGCCTGGCGCAGCATCCATGCGCTGCGGCCCGAGCTGCCGGACTCGGCGCCGTTGTCCGCCGCGTACGCCCGCTCCAGGTATCGGCGCAACTGCCCATCGTTGGAGGGAAGTTCGCGCAGGTCCTGGTAGGAGACGTTGCGCGGGCCGACGGCGTAGATCTTGTCGTCGACGTTCGTCTTCATGACCATCGGCCGCCCGGTGCCCATCGGGAAGCCGATCGTGCCGGTCCCGGTCTTGTTGGCGACCTCGACCCGCACCGTGCCGGGCGAGCCCGCCGCGCGCCAGCGCGCCTTGTCCGCCGCGGTCCGGGGCTCGGTCAGGGAATCCAGTCCGGAGACCATGAAACTCCCGGTTCCGGGGCGTACGCCCACCGACCACTCGGCGGTGGACGCACTGCGCACGGCGAAGAGCCGCCCCTTCTCATCGGCGACGTCCACGTTCTCCGAGCGCGTGGTCGTCTGCCAGTACGTTCCCCGGTCGACCGAGTTCTCGGCCTGCTCGGCCGCGCTGAGCAGTTCGAGGTGGCCGTCGACATGGACGTCCTCACCGGCGCCCGGCCGTTCCGTTGCGGCGGAGGACCGCGGCTGTGCGGCCGGCCGATCGGCAGGCTCCCGCGGATCGAGCGTGCTCACGGCCACCGCGGACGCCGCCACGGCTGCGAGGGCCACCGCTCCCAGCGGCCGGAACCCGCTTCTGCGGCGGGGGGCGAGGAAGCGTGTCCCCCCGCCGTCCGGCGCTTCGCCGACGATGCGTGCGAGGTCCTCCCGCTGCCTCGTCGGGTCCACCAGCAGGGACGGATCCAGTTCGTCGGGCCGTGCGTCCGCGAGCACCTTCATGACGTCGGGCCGCTTGCGGGTGTTCTTCACGCGGGTGCTCCTTCGTGACGGGTGGGGTGCGGTGCCTCTACGGGAGGTGTGGACGCCGCCCTGGACGCCGGTGCCGCTTCCAGGGCCTTCTCCAACCGGCGGCGGGCCCGGTACAACCGGACGGCCAGTGTCGCGGTGGTGCAGCCCAGGACCTGCGCGGCCTCTCTGGCACTGAGACCGTGCCAGGCGATCAGCGTCAGCAGTTCCCGGTCGGCCTCCGGCAGGCTCGCGAGCGCGTGCAGCGCGTTGTGCCGATCGGTGACCTCCGCCGCGATGTCACCGACATCGGTCCGGGCGCCGCTGCTGATGCGCTGCGCTTCCTCGGCGGCAAGGAGGTACTGGTGGGCGTCCCTGCGGCGCAGTTCGCGCACCAGGTTGCGGGCCACACCCAGGAGCCACGGCAGTGCCGGCCGGGGAATGCTGTCCACCCGCTGCCAGGCGACGGTGAACGTCTCGCTGGTGATGTCCTCGCCTGTCTGCCGCCCGACCAGGCTGGTGGCGTAGGCGAGGACACGCGGATAGCACTCCTCGTAGACGTCCCGGAAGCGTTGGGCATGTGTCACGCGCCGTCCCCTCATTTCGGCTCTCTCACCAAGCAATGAGCGCAGCGGCCGGGTTCTTACATCCCGCACCGGAAAATCCCGCGGATGTGGCGCGCATCACGTACGGGAGCGGGCCGCCGTGTTCTGCGCGACGGCATTCGCGGCGTTCCCGAACGGGGGCCCCGACGGCCGCACCCGTGCCGAGCCGCAGGTCGGACGACGACCAGGGCGCATGCACTCCATCGGACGGGCAGGTCAGGGGCGAGGGGGTGTCGGGGTGAGCGCGGCGGCGAGCATCTCAAGCGCCGCGGTCACCCCCGCAGACGAGCCGGGTCGTCGGTGCCGAGGGCCGAGGCCAGGGCTGCGGTGATGTCGGTCGCCCGGACCGGCGCGACCCGTTCGGAGGTCTCGACGGCCTGGCGCACGAGCATGCGGCACCGATCGGCGGGAGCCGGCACGGTCTGCACCGATCCGGCCTCCCTCAATCGGGCCACGGCCGTGAAGACCTGACCCTGCGGGAGGCGGGTGCGAGCGGCGATCTCTCCCACCGCGCTGTCGGGATGCGCCGCGATGTCGCTGGCCACGACCAATACCGTCCGCGTGCTGCCCGCGTACTTCGAGGCACCGCTTTGACGTCTCTCGGAGGCGGCCCTCGCCGCAGTTGCCGGGAAGACACACTCGGCGTCGTCGTCACGGTCTTGCCGGAGGATGCTCGAAGTGCTCCGGTGTCAGACGGCGTCGATCTGCCAGCCGATCACACCTGTGGCACCCTTTTCGCCCTCGACGTCGATGCGAAGCGGCCCAACCGCGGTGATCCGTTGCAGCACCATCGACCGGTCGCAGGGCACCTCGGCCTCGGTGCCGGCGGCCGCCGGTGTGAACACCAGCCGGGCGCTGCCGATGCCGAAGCACACCAGGCTCAGCCTGTAGGTCCTGCCCTTGCTCAGGCTCGGCTCGGTGTGGATGCCGTCGGTGACATCTTCCGCGCCGCCTTCGACCATCGTCCCGCTGTGGACGGTGTCAAGGGCTGCTCGCGCTTGTTCGGCGAGCGTCTTCCCGGACGGGCCGGTTGCCTTCCGGGTGAGGCTCGGCGAAGGCGATGACGAGTGTTCGGCGGCCGCGTCGCCGCCGGTGCCGTACGTGCATGATGTGAGCAGGAGCGCGCCCACCACCACCGCGCAGCGAGCCGGGCGGGCCCGCGGGCTCGACGAGATCACGATTGCTCCCAGTACGTGCAGCCGGATTCGGAGGCGGGGAGCGTCGCCGTGCCGTGCTCTACCGCGCTCCACCCTGTGCCGGCACAGTACTTCGCGCACTTCACCTTGTCGCCTCATGAGCCCCACCAGCAAGTGACCGTACCTTGTTCCGACCGGCGCCGAACCCCGGCGGGTGTGCCGGGGGTGGCGAACCGGTGCCGGGCAGGGCACGACCTGGCATGCACGTCATGCCGCCCGGCACCCCTACGTCGTGGGTGGTCGGTCACGGATCGATCACGGGCCGACCACGGCCACAACGTCGATCTCGACAAGGATGTTCATCAGGTCGGAGCCGACCGTGGTCCGCACCGGGAAGGGCTCGCTGAAGAACGCGCCGTAGGCCCGGTCGAACTCGGCGAAGTCCCGCTTCAGGTGCTCCAGATGCGCCGTCACCTTGACCACGTCCCGCAGTGTCAGGCCGCGTTCGGCGAGTACGGAGGAGATGG
Organism: Streptomyces sp. HUAS TT11; assembly: GCF_051553595.1. Classification (NCBI taxonomy): domain Bacteria; kingdom Bacillati; phylum Actinomycetota; class Actinomycetes; order Kitasatosporales; family Streptomycetaceae; genus Streptomyces; species Streptomyces sp. HUAS TT11. The sequence continues at coordinate 2,005,095 of NZ_CP196184.1, read as the reverse complement.
TGCGCAGCACCTGTGCGGTCTGCTCCCCGACACCTTCCGCAATCTCGCCGGTCCGCGGATCCTGTGGGCCGAACCCGGCCGTGTACAGGAACCCGCCCGCCACCACGCCCTGGGAGTAGGCCCCGGCCGGGCGGGGGGCGTTGTCCGTGCGTACGGCTTCCCTTCCCGCGGCTCCCACAGGTCCGGTCTCCAGTTCCGTGGCTCCGCTCATCCCGTCAGGTCGCCTTCCCGCTCGTTGACCGCGGCGTAGTGACGGAGCTTGTCCTCGTCCACGCTCACACCCAGACCGGGTCCCGTCGGCACACGCAGTCGGCCGTTCTCGAGGTGCAGCGGTTCGATGATGTCGTCCGCGTGCAGGTAGTACATGCTGTCGATCGCGCGTGAGAGCACCGGCGTGCTGGAGACGACGGCGAGATGCGCTGCCGTCGCTATGCCGAGTTCGCCCCCGCTGTGCAGGTTCATACCGAGGCCGAAGGTCTCGCAGTGTGCGGCGAGCGCCTTCGTGGCCGCGATACCGCCCCACTTGTAGACGTCACCGTGGATCACGTCCACCGCGTTGAGCCGCATGGCCGGTGCGAAGTCCTCGAAGCGGACGACGCACATGTTGGTGCACAGCGGGATGCGTACCTTCGCCTTCACCTGGCTCATGCCCTCGATGCCGACACACGGGTCCTCCAGGTACTCGAGGTCCAGTTCCTCGAGGGCGATCCCGGCGCGTATCGAATCGGGGACGGACCAGGCGGCGTTCGGATCGACCCGCAGATTCACGTCGGGCAGCGCTTCGCGCAGCGCACGCAGGATGGCGACATCTCCGGCCGCGTCCTTCGTGCCCTTGAGCTTGACGGCCTCGAAGCCGCCCTCCGTCACGACGCGCCGGGCGTGTTCCGCCAGGGCCGCGGGCAGCGCCGACGGTTTCGAACCGGGCGCGTCCGCCCTGGTGACGAGCGCGGTGATCGGTACCTCGTCGCGTACGGCACCCCCCAGCAGATCGGTGACCGACTGCTGGGTGGCCTTGCCCATCGCATCCCAGCAGGCGACGTCGATCGCCGCGATCGCGGCGTAGCCGAGGTAGCCGTAGAAGAAGGGCACCATGTGCTGCTTGCGGTGGAAGCCTTCCAGCGCGAACGGGCTGGTGCCGATCAGGTCGGTGGCCATCGACCGGATGATCGCTGCCACCGGCCTGCCCCACATCGTCTCGCCCCAGCCCTCGACGCCCTCGTCGGTGCGGATGCGCACGACGGTGCGGGTTTCTCCCGTCTTGGTCTCGAACGAACTGGTGAAGGGGTTGACCAGTGGGAGATTGACGACCCACACATCGACGTCGGTGACCTTCATTTCTCTCCTTGCATCATGGGGACGGCCGGCTCGTGACGCGGCGGCGTCCAGGGGTGCGGTTGTCGCCGGATTCACTGCGTCGCCGCGTCGAAGGCCGCGATCGCCCGGGCCAGCCCGCGCGCCCGGTCGTCCAGCAGCCGACCGCCCGACACGGCGTCGGCGGTGGAAGGGTCGTCCGTCGAGCCGCCGACCCGGGCCCACTCCCCGCGGCGTTCCACGGTGAGGCCCGGGTAGGGCGGGTTGTCGAACAGGGGTGGCGGTTCGACGGGCGTGCGGGCGGGCACGGGTGTGCGCACCAGGTCGGGACGGGCCGCCAGCATCAGTGATGTCTCGAACCAGCCTGCGTGCCCCGGGGTGACATCGGGGCGGCCCACCTCGCGCTCGGCCGCGGTGAGCGTCCAGTAGGAGCAGGCGGCGACGGTGGCCTCGGAGCGGAGGGCGAACCGCTTCACCGCCAGGCGCATGATCTCGTCGTTGCCGCCGTGACCGTTGACGACCAGGATGCGGCGGTATCCGCTGGTCACGAGCGAGTCCAGAAGGTCGTCCAGGACGGCGCCCAGGGTGTCGGCGGAGAGCGAGACTGCGGCGGCGAACAGGTGATGGGGGCTGTGCCCGAAGGGCAGGGCGGGCAGCAGCACCACCTTCGGACGGTGTGCCTCCTGGGCGAGCAGGTCCAGGGCCCGGTCGACGACCTCCTCGACCAGCAGTGTGTCGGTGCCCATGGGAAGGTGCGCGGCATGCTGTTCCTGCGACCCGATGGGCAGCAGGGCGATGCCGTCCTCGCCTGTCCGGCGCACCTCGCGCCAGGTCAGTTCGCTCAGTTTCGATTGGCTCACGGTGCTACCTCTGTGAAACGGGACCGTGGCAGAGTCGGCGCATGGTCCACAAACGTTCTCCGTTGCGACTGGTCCCCGAGGCCGTGGCGCAACCGACCGCACCTGCCGCATCGCAGCGGCTGGGCGCCGTCGAGCTGGTACCCGGTCGGGTCAGGGCGGCCGTGCTGTCCATGGCGGGTCGGATCCTGGAACGCATCGAGACCTCGTACGACGCCGCCTCCGCGACGCCGGCCGACATCGACACGGCGCTGACCGAAACCGCCGCGATCTTCGCCGCACACGAACTGACCGGGATCGGGGTGGCGGCCGCCGGGCTCGTGGACCCGCTCACGGGCCTGATCCTGGAGGTGAACGACGTACCCGGTCTGCACGGATACCCGGTGACGGAGCGGCTGGGCGAGCTGACCGGCACGAGCGTGCGGGTGGAGCACCGGGCACGGCTCCAGGTGCTCGGGGACCGATGGTTCGGCGCGGGGCGCGGGCGGCGCACCTTCGCCTCCGTCTCCACGGGTGAGGTCCTCGGGGTGGGGGTCCTCTACGACGGCGAGGTGCTGGCGCCACCCGGCGGCCGCAGCGGTGCGCACATGACGGTGTCGGCCAGCGGTGAGCGGTGCACCTGCGGCAACCGCGGCTGCTGGAAGACCGTCGCCACCACGGGCTGGCTGCGGGCCCGGGCACACACGGCGGGCCTCGGGGCCGAGACGTCGCTCGCGTCGCTGGTGAGCCGCGGCGACGAGCCGGCGGGACGGATCGTGGAGGAGTACGCGCAGAACCTCGCCCTGGGCCTGGTGAACGTGCAGCAACTCTTCGCACCCGGCCTCTTCATCCTGCACGGTGAGGCACGCGAGGGCGGTGAGGGCTTTCGTACGGTGGTGGAGCAGCGGCTGCGTGACGCCGTCGCCTTCGCGGGCGCGGAACAGCCGCGCGTGCTGGTGAGCGAGGCCGCCGTGGACGATGTGGCACTGCTCGGTGGCGCGGGGCTCGTACTCTCCAACCTGTAGGGGGCGGGTGGTCATCGGCTCCCTCCACCGGTGCCGGGCGCCCGTTCCGCTGCGCGGCGGCCTCTGCGCGGGTCGAGGACCGGTACCGCGTCGAGCAGTTGCCGCGTGTAGGGGTGCTGAGGGCGGTGGAACACCTGCGCCGCCTCGCCCACCTCGACCAGGCGGCCACGGCGCATCACCGCGACCCGGTCGGCCACCTGCCGTACGACGGCGAGGTTGTGCGAGACGAAGACATAGGTCAGACCCAGCCGCCGTTGGAGTTCTGCCAGCAGCTCCAGGACGGTGGCCTGCACGGACACGTCCAGTGCGCTGGTGGGCTCGTCGAGCACCAGGAGGCGGGGCCGGAGCGCGAGTGCGCGCGCGATCGAGACGCGCTGGCGCTGACCGCCCGAGAACTCGTGCGGGTAGCGGTCCTGGATGCCGGCATTCAGCCCGACGGCCTCCAGCAGCTCTCCGACCCGCTCCCTGGCATGTGCCCTGCCGCGCCGCCCGCGTACCGCCGGGTCATGGGTGATCAGCGGCTCGGCGACGATGTCCGTGATACGCATGCGCGGGTTCATGCTCGAGTACGGATCCTGGAGCACGACCTGCATCTGGCGGCGCACGGCGCGCAGTTCGGTGGCTGAGACGGTGGCGAGGTCCTGCCCGTCGAAGCGCACACTTCCCGCCGTGGGTTCGAGGAGCTTGAGCAGCAGCCGGGTCAGCGTGGTCTTGCCGCAGCCGGACTCGCCGACCAGGGCCAGTGTTTCGCCCTCCCGGACCTCGAGTGACACGTCGTCGACGGCCACGTTCACGTTCCTTCCACTGAACTCCTTGCGCAGTCCGCTGAGTTCGAGCAGTGGCCGGCCGGCAGCCACCGGCGTTCGGGTTTCGGGGCTCATGCCGCCTCCAATCGCGGGGTGACGGCCAGCAGCCTGCGGGTGTACTCGTCGGCCGGACGGTCGAACACCTCCAGGACGTTGCCGCTCTCGACGACCTCGCCCTTGTTCATGACCGCGACGCGGTCGGCGGTCTCCGCCACCACCGCGAGGTCGTGGGTGATCAGCACGACCGCCATGTCGTGCTTGTGCTGGAGGGTGACGAGGAGGTCGAGGATCTGGCGCTGCACGGTGACGTCCAGGGCGGTGGTCGGTTCGTCGGCGATCAGTACCCGCGGCCGGCCCACCAGCGCCGTCGCGATCATCACGCGCTGGCGCAGGCCGCCGGAGAGTTCATGCGGGTACTGGCGGTAGCGCAGGGCCGGATCGGGGATGCCGACCTCGTCCAGCGCGGCGAGCGCCGCCTCCCTGGCCTCGGCGCGGGACATGCCGGTGTGGTGCCTGAGGACCTCCGCCACCTGTGTGCCGACGTGCTGGAGGGGGTCGAGACTCGTCATCGGGTCCTGGAAGACCATGGCGATGTCGCGCCCTCTGATCCTGCCGAGCTCCCTCTCGGACAACGTGAGCAGATCGTGTCCGTCGAAGAGGATCTCGCCGCCCGTGTAGACGCAGGGAGGGGTCGGGTTCAGGCCCAGCACGGAGAGTGCGGTGGCGCTCTTCCCGCTGCCCGACTCGCCCACCACGGCGAGCGTTTCGCCGGCGTGTACGGCGAGGGAGACGTCCTGGACGGCGTGCACGACGGTGGTCGCGAGCCTGAAGTCGACACTGAGGTGCTTGATCTGCAGCAGCGGCTCGGCGTCCGCCGGCCGCGGGGACTGGTCGCGTGTCTGTCGGTCCATGGTCATCGTCGGTAGGCCTTCGGGTCCGCGACGTCCCGCAGGGCGTCGCCGGTGATGTTGATGGCGAGGGAGGTGAGCATCAGCGCGATGCCGGGGAAGACGGCGACCCACCAGGAGGTCCCCAGATAGAGCTGGCCGTCGGCGAGCATGGAGCCCCAGGTGACCGTCTCCTTGGGTACGCCGAGGCCCAGATAGCTCAGCGACGCCTCGGCGACGATGGCCGCGGCGACGTGCAGGGTCGCGATGGTGGCGAGCGGGGCCATCACATTGGGCAGCAGATGGCGGCGCATGATGGCGGTGTCGGTGACGCCGATCGCCCGGGCCTCGGTGATGAAGTCGCGCGAGCGCAACGACATCACCTCGGATCGCACCACGCGGGCGTAGGAGACCCAGCCGGTGAAGCCGAGGACGAGGATCACGTACCACAGGCCGGAGCCGAGGAAACCGACGATGGCCAGGGCCAGGAGCAGTGCGGGGAAGGCGAGTTGGATGTCGGCGAGCCGCATGAGGACCCGGTCGGCCCAGCCGCCGAAGTAGCCGGAGACCAGCCCCACGACGGTGCCGACGGCGCCGGCGAGCAGGGCGGCGCCGGCACCGACGAGCAGCGAGACACGTGCGCCGTAGATGACGCGGGAGAGCATGTCGCGGCCGAGCTGGTCGGTGCCGAGCGGGTGGGCCCCGCTGCCGCCGTCCTGCCAGACGGGTGGCCGCAGCCGCAGCAGGAGATCCTGTGCGTTCGGGTCGTAGGGTGCGATGAGGGGGGCGAACAGGGCCGCTGCCAGCAGGAGTGCGAGTACGGCGAGCGCCAGTACGGCGAGCCTGTTGCGCAGCAGTGCCCGCAGTACGACGGACCCGGAGCCGACGGGGGATGCCCCGGCGGGGACGTGGTCGGCCGCAGCCGGTGCCATGACGGTCATCGTGACGTCCTCACCCTCGGGTCGAGGAAGCTGTAGGAGAGGTCGACGAGCAGGTTCACCACGACGAAGGTGGTGGCGAAGAACAGAACGGTGGCCTGGACGAGGGGGAAGTCGCGATTGGAGATCGCCTCGATGGTCAGCTGTCCGACTCCCGGCCAGGAGAAGACGCGTTCGGTGAGGATCGCACCGCCGAGCAGACTGCCCACTTCGAGACCGACGACGGTCACCACCGGCAGTGAGGCGTTGCGCAGCCCGTGGGTGAGCACCACCTTCAGCGGACCGAAGCCCTTGGCCCGGGCACTGCGGATGTGGTCGGAGGACAGGACGTCGATCAACGAGGAGCGCAGCAGACGCGCGACGACGGCGACGGAGTAGACGGCGAGTGTGACGGCCGGCAGGACCAGATGGGCGAAGGTCCCGTACCCGGAGGCGGGCAGCGCGTGCAGTCCTACGGCGAAGACGAGGACGAGCAGGATGCCGACCCAGAACGGCGGTGTGGACTGGCCGAGCAGGACCCCGGTCATCACGGCGTGGTCGGAGCCTCGCCCACGGCGCATCGCGGCGAAGATGCCCGCCGGGATCGCGACGACGAGGGTCACGACCAGTGCGGCGGCGGCGAGTTCGACCGTGGCGGGCAGCCGGTCGGCGAGGATCCGGCTGACGGGCTGGTTGTAGACGAGGGAATTGCCGAAGTCGAGGCGGGGCAGCCCTCCGATGAAGTCGGCGTACTGCGTGAACAGCGGGCGGTCGAGGCCGAGGGAGGAGCGGAGCGCACTCTCCTGTGCGGCTGTGGCATCCGGCGGCAGCAGAAGCTTGACGGGATCGCCGGAGAGCCGCACCAGGAAGAAGGCCACCGTCGCCGTGCACAGCAGGACGAACACGGCGGTGCCGAGGCGCTTCAGAACGAACCACAGCAGCCGTGTCGCGTGGTGGTCGTGCCGTCGGCCGGCCGTCGCACCGGGCGGCGGCTCGAGGGTGATGTCGCTCATCGGGAGACCTCCGCACTCTCCATGGCGAGGACGCCGGCGGATCCCGGCTTCCAGCGGGGCCGGTCGTTGCGGGCGAAGATGTTGTCCATCTGGTAGAGGAAGACGAAGGGCGCTTCCTCGCGCATCAGGCGTTGCAGGTCGGAGAAGGCCTTTTTGCGTTCCGCGGGGTCCTGGGAGAGCTCTTCGACGTCGATGAGGCGGTCGGCCTCCTTCGAGTGCCAGCGGCTCTGCCGCCGGTCGTGGCGCACGTTCGACTGGACGATGCTCTCGCCGTCCAGCGTCCACACGGTGCTGGCCGCCAGATAGATCGGACCCAGCGCTCCCCGGTTGTCGGAGGTGAGCCGCGCGGCGTACGTCCCGGGGTCGAGGAGGTCGACCCGCGCGTGCACGCCCGCCCGGGCGAGGAGTCCCGAAAGGGCCTCCGCGACGTTGGAGTCGACGTTGGACGCGGTGAGCGTCGTGGAGAAGCCGTGCGGGTAGCCGGCGTCGGCGAGCAACGCGCGCGCGGTGCCCACGGAGCGGGTGAACGGCTTGACCGAGGGGTCGAAACCGAAGGCGCCGCGCGGGACGAGGGCGGGTGTCTCGGTGGCCTTGCCGTCGAGCACCGCCTTGATCAGCAGGGGCACGTCGACGGCGTGGTTGAGCGCCTGGCGCACACGACGGTCCTGGAGCGGGCCCTTTTCCAGGGTGTTCAAGGACAGATAGGAGGTGCGGATCCCCGTGAAGCCGTCCAGGGTGACACCGGAGTAGCCGTCGAGCTGCTGAGCGGCGTCCGGGGTGAGTCCGGCGACGAGATCGACGCCGCCGCTCTGGAGCGCGGCCAGGGAGGACGAGGCGTTGGGGGCCGGCGTGAAGACCAGGCCGTCGATGCCCGGGCGGCCCTCCCAGTGGTCGGTGTAGGCCCGCATGCGCAGCTCGTGGTCCCGCTGCCAGCTGACGAAGGTGAAGGGCCCGGTGCCGATGGGATGTTCGGCGAATCCGGCGTCACCCACCTCGGACAGATAGCGGGGCGGCACGACCACTCCACCGAACAGTGACAGCTTGGCGGGCAGGATCGGGTCGTGCACCGTGGTGTGGAGGTCCACGGTGAGCCGGTCGACGACGGTGACGTCCTTGACGTAACGGAGTTCGACGATCGGTGACTTCGTCGCGGGGGCGAGCAGTCTCCTGATGCTGAACGCGACGGCCTGCGCCTCGCACGGCTCACCGTTGTGGAAGGTCACCCCGGGCCGGATCCTGAACCGCCAGGTGTGCGCGTCCGTGGCCGACCAGGACAGGGCGAGCCTCGGGTGCAACCGGTTGTCCCGGCCGCGGGTGGTGAGCGTGTCGAACATGTTGATGAGGACGTTCATCGACACCATGTCGCCCTGCTTCTGCGGGTCCAGCGTCTTGGGGTCCCCCGGTTGGGAGACCCGCAGGACGTTCCCGGCGCGGGCTGCCGCGGGGGTGCCGCACCCGCTCAGAGACGTCGCTGCACCAAGAGCCCCGATCAGCAGACCACCCGTCCGCAGGACGTCGCGTCGGGGCAGATGGCCGCGGTCCACGATGCGCCTCTGACGTATTCGTTCCATTGAACAACACATCCGTTCCGTCAGATGGAATGCGGTTGCGCTAAACTAAGCGACATGGCGAAGGCGGTCAACAGTCGATCGGTCGAACCCGAACCGGTGAAGGGTCCTGTCGACAAGGCGATGGAGGTGCTCGAAGCGCTCGTCGAGCCCGGTGGTCCCCACCGGCTGGGCGAGATCGCACGGCGCACCGGGCTCACCAAACCGACGGTCCACCGGCTGCTGCGGACGATGGCGGACCACGGCTTCGCCGAACCCGCGGAAGGGGGCAGCTACCGCTCGGGTCCCCGGCTGCTGGGTCTTGCCGCGGCCGCCCTCAACGACGGCCGCGCCCTCGAGCTCGCCAGGCCCGTCCTCGCCGACCTGCGCCGGCGCACCGGGCACGTGGCGCTGTATGCCGTACGGCACGCGTCCGAGGCGGTGTACCTGGAGCAGTCGGAGCCGGCACGTGAGTACCGGATGAGCGCTCGGCCCGGCCGGCGTACCCCGCTGTACGCCTGCGGCGTGGGGCTCGCCATGCTCTCCGCCCTCTCCGGCCACGAAACCGATGCTGTTCTCCAGGCGGCGCCGCTCGAAGCCCGGACCCCGCACACACTCACCGATCCCGCCGCGCTTCATGAACTCCTCGCGGACGCGGCCCGGCACGGCTACGCCGTCGAGGACGAGTACGACGAGCCGGACGTGCGGTCGGTGGCGGCACCCGTCCTCAACGGGGACGGCCGGGTCGTGGGCGCGATCGGCATCTCGGGCCTGACGTTCACCATGACCCCTGAGAACGTGGAGGTGTTCGGGCCGATGGTGCGTGCCGCCGCCCGCACGGTTTCCGCCGGCCTCGGTGCGCGCACGCCGATGCTGGGCGTGGTGGACACGACCTCCCGGGGTGAGCGGGGATGAGCGCACTGGCCGAACTGCTCGCCACCGGACGCGAACAGCATGTCTACTCGGGCGCGGCCTGGTCCGTCGGCGGTGCGGACGGGCCGCTGGACCGGGGCTGGACGGGCACGCGCAGCTGGGGAGGGCAGGCGCTGGACGGCGGAGAGCTGTGGGATCTCGCCTCGGTGACAAAGCCGATCGTCGGCCTCGCGGTCATGGCGCTCGTCGAGCGCGGCACACTGACGCTCGACGACACCGTGGGCGCGCATCTGCCGGAATATCGCGACGGCGACAAAGCGGACCTGACGATACGTCAACTACTGACCCACACCTCGGGCATTCCCGGGCAGGTTCCGCTCTACCGCGACCACCCCACTCGCGCCTCCCTGCTCGAGGCCGTACGGCTGCTTCCCTTGACGGCGGAGCCGGGCACCCGCGTCCAGTACTCCTCGCAGGGCTTCATCATCCTCGGTTCGATCGCGGAGGCCGCGACCGGGCAACCACTGGATGTGCTGGTGGAACAGGTGGTGACCGCGCCACTCGGCATGAAGCACACGGTTTTCCGCCCCGACGCCGGGCGTCGCGCGCGGGCAGTGGCCACCGAGGACTGCCCCTGGCGCGGCCGCCTTGTCGTCGGGGAGGTCCATGACGAGAACGCGGCCGTGCTCGGGGGCGTCGGCGGTCACGCGGGCCTTTTCGCACCGCTGGAGGACATGGAACGGCTCGGCGCCGCACTCGCCGGTGGCGGCGGGGGGCTGCTGCGCCCGGAGACGCTCGCCCTGATGACCGCCGCGCAGACGAACGGCCTCGCGCTGCGGCGTACGCTCGCGTGGCAGGGCCAGGATCCGATCGGCTCGCCCGTCGGAACCGCGTTCGGCCCCGACTCGTACGGCCACACGGGATTCACCGGTACCAGCCTCTGGGTCGACCCCGCCGCGCAGCGTTATGCCCTGCTCCTGACCAACCGTGTGCACCCGAGCAGGGACGGAGACGGAATCACCGCCGTACGGCGTGCGTTCCACACCGCCGCCGCGACGTTGCCCTCTCGGGCCGGCTGAAGGCCACGACCGTCACGAGGCCGGGTCGGGGTCCGCACGGGATCGGGGAAAGCCGGTCCATCGGGCGCGGACGGCCGGGTGGCCGACCAGGACCGCGCGACTGCCCGGGCGTACCTCCCCGCTGACGCGGGGAGGTACCGAAGGAGACGGTTGCCTCCCCCTCCCGGCAGGATCCCGGACAGATGTGAGGTCAGCCCCCGCTCTTTCGCCGGAACGAGCGCTGGCTCGCGGCCGGGCCGTGCGCGCCGCGGACCTTCGACGCGTTGGTGTTCGCTGCGAGCGCCGCGGCCTTGGCCTGCATGCCGCGTTTACGTGCCAGGGCCTCGCGGAACTTGTCCTTCAGTTCATGCCGGTCCTGACCTTCGGCATCCAGGTCGGGGCCTTCGGTGTCGGCCGGCTCCGAACCTTCCTGACGTGGAGACTCTGCAGTCATGGTGACCTCCTGGGTTCGGGCAGATGGTAAGCACAGCTTGTCATGCCGTTCGGCGCGTGGGTGCCCGCGCCGGGCGTCGTCGTTGCCGGTGACGGGCTCAGCCGCTTGTCCCGCCCGGGGTGTCCTACCGAGCGGGTGCCGTCCGGACTCCGTCTGACCGAGCGACGATGCCGGCGGCCGTCACTCGGCCGAGGGCGTGTCGAACTTCGCGCGGGGTCGGGGACGCCGGTCGCGTGCCCTGCACACGGAAGATGCGGTACTCGGCCGGGCCACTACTGCACCGCGTGGACCGCGGCCGAGAACACCGGAGGCATCCACGACGCCGCGGGCACGATCAGGCGGCCGGTGCCGGGACGGCGGCTCGCGGCCAGCAGAGCACCGGTCAGCATCCGGTGGCGCCGGGTCAACCGGGCCCAGGCACGCTCGTAGTCGAGCGGTCGCCCGGCGGCCAGGCAGTGGACGGCGGCCCCGGCCGTCGCCAGTGCGAGGGCGACGCCCTCACCGGTGAGGGCATCGAGGTAGCCGGCGGCGTCGCCGACGAGCAGTACACGACCGGCGGTTCTGCGTCGCACCCGTTGCCGCAACGGTCCGGCGCCGCGAACCTCCGTCGCGGCCGGGCCGCACAGCGACGCGGTGAGGGCAGGGAAGCCCGCCAGGTGCCCGTCGTAGCCGAGGCGGGTACGGCTGAGGACCGCGACGCCCACCAGGTCGTCGTCGACCGGCGTCACATAGGCCTCGCCGTGCCTGGCCCAATGCACCTCCACGAAGTTCGTCCACGGCTCGACGCGATAGTGCCGCCGCAGTCCGTAGCGGCCGTGGGGGCGGGCCGGCAGTTCCAGTCCCAGGCTGCGGCGTACCGGGGAGTGCAGTCCGTCGGCGGCGATCAGCCAGCGAGCCGTGGTTCCGGCGGCGGTCACCGTGTCCGCGTTCTGGTGTACCTCGACGACCTTGCCCGGCAGCATGCGCACGCCGAGGCCGAGCGCCCGCCGGTGCAGCGCGGAGTGCAGCGCCGTACGGCGGATTCCCAGCCCGCTTCGCCCACGGAAGGACGCCTCGGCGCACGTGCCGCCCTCCATGTAACGGATGCCGCGCAGTTCACGGCCGGTGACCTCGACGCCCAGCGTCCGCAGCGCGGCGACACCACCGGGCATGATTCCCTCCCCGCAGGCCTTGTCCACGGGCGCGGTCCTGGGTTCGATGACGACCGCCTCCAGGCCGGCGAGCGCGGCGTGGATGGCGGCGGCCAGCCCGGCGGGTCCGCCGCCGGCCACCAGGACGTCGATCATGCCGGCGCCGGCCTGGTCGTGGCGGCGAGCGCCCGGTTCTCGCAGCGGATACGCACGGTGAGCAGGGCGGCGTCGAGTGAGGTGAAAAGGGCTGCGGTGACCCAGGCGGTGTGCACCAGCGGCAGGGCCAGGCCCTCGGCGACGACGGCCGCATAGTTCGGGTGGCGCAGCCACCGCCACCGATAGGGGCCGCTCGTCACCAGCGGCAGGCCGGGCACGACCATCACCCTTGTGTTCCAACGGGGCCCCAGAGTGCGGATGCACCACCACCGTAGTGCCTGGGCGCCCGCCAGCACGGCCAGCATCGGCCAGGCCAGGGCGGGCACGAAGGGCCGTTCCATCAGCCATGCCTCGGCAGGACAGGCGACAAGCAGGCCGGTATGGAGGGCGACCATCGCAGCGTAGTGGCCCTGCCCGGCCACGATCGCGCCGCGGGCCGTGCTCCACCGTCGGTTGCGGCGGGCGACGACGAGTTCGGCCACCCGCTCGCCGGCGACGGCGGCCACCAGCAGTCCGTACCAGATCATGGGTCCTGTGTCCTTCGTCGGTTCGGAACTACCAGCGCAGCAGCACGAGTTCGCAGGCGAAGCCGGGGCCCATCGCCAGCAGCAGGCCCGGGGTGCCCGGCGGCGGGCGGCGCTCGGCCAGGGTGTCGCTCAGCACGTGGAGCACCGACGACGAGGACAGGTTGCCCACGTCGGCCAGGTGACGCCATGTCACATCGAGGGCGTCGGCGCTCAGGTCGAGGGCCTCGGAGACGGCCCCGAGGACCCTGGGGCCGCCGGGGTGGCACACCCAGGCAGTGACGTCCTTGGGCTTCAGGCCGTGGTCGCCGAGGAATCCCTCGACGTCATCTGCGAGGTAGCGGCGTACCAGGTCGGGAAGTTGCGGATCGAGGACGACCTGGAAACCGGAGCTCTTGATGTCCCACCCCATGATCTGCCCGGTGTCCGGATACAGGTGGCTGCGGGTGTCGACGATCGTCGGACCGAGGGTCGCGTCCGGATGGTCCGCGCCGTAGGCGATGACGGCGGCGGCGCCGTCGCCGAACAGCCCGGTGGCGACCAGATTGGCCATGGAGGCGTCGTCGCGCTGGAAGGTGAGCGAGCACAGTTCGACCGACAGCAGTACCGCCACATGGCCGGGACGGCCCAGCAGGTAGTCGTGCATACGGGCCAGGCCGGCGGCGCCACCGGCGCAGCCCAGGCCGAAGAGCGGCAGTCTGTGGACGTCGGGCCGCAGTCCGAGGCGGCCCACCAGCCGTGCGTCGATCGAGGGGGTGGCGATGCCGGTGACGGAAGTGAAGATCAGCAGGTCGACATCGGCCGTGGCGAGACCGGCCGTGCGCAGTACGGCTCGCACCGCCTTGGCCCCCAGGTCGGTGGCCGCGGTGATGAAGACGTCGTTGGCGGCGCCGAATCCGTCCAGCGTCCCGTACCGTTCCAGCGGCAGCGTCATGTGGCGCGAGCCGACCCTCGTGCTGCGGTGCAGCCGGTCCAGGACCCGGCGGTCGCCGTTCTCGGGCAGGCAGGTGCGGGCGACCATGTCGGTGATCTCGGACTGGCTGTGACGGTGGGGTGCGAGGGCACCGTGAACGGCGGCGATCCGCGTCATGTGGTTCCTGTGCGGCTGTCGACTGGGGTGAGTTGCTCTGCACCTTTTCCCCGGACTCGGGCCCCGGCACCATGGATCGCCCGTCCGGCCGCTCGCCCCGGGGCGCGTGCTTGAGCCGGTCGGGCGCCGGGACGCCTACGATCGGCCCGGTGAGCACTCCTGAGCGGTCGACGGACGGCGGCGCGGCCGCGGTGTGGGCCGGTCGGGCAGGCGGCCTGGCGGGGGCGTGCCACCCCGGGCCCGTCATGGCGGTCACCGCGTTGACCGCTGCCCTGGCCGTGACCGCCGGCCAGGGCGCCACGCGCAGTGTCCTGACCGCCGCCGCCGTCCTGACCGGGCAACTGTCCGTCGGCTGGTGCAACGACGCGTTCGACGCGCGCCGGGACATCGCCACGGCCCGCCGTGGCAAACCTGTCGTCGACGGCGCGGTGAGTGTGACCGAGGTGTGGGTGGCCGCCTACGCCGCGCTGGCGCTGTGCGTGCCGTTGTCGTTCGCCTGCGGCCTGTGGGCGGGTGCCGTTCATCTCGTGGGAGTGGCGGCGGCCTGGGCGTACGACCTGCGGCTCAAGGCGACGGCGTGGTCCTGGGTGCCGTACGCGGTGGGTTTCGCCTCGCTTCCGGCGTTCGTGGCGTTGGGGCTGCCGGGGCGGCCCTGGCCTGCCTGGTGGGTCGTCACGGCCGGGGCGCTCCTGGGGGTCGGTGCCCATCTGGGCGATGTGCTGCCGGACATCCACGAGGATCTGGCGACGGGTGTACGGGGATTTCCGCACCGGTTGGGCCCCGACGGGGTGCGGCTGCTGCTGCCGGTTCCGCTGGCGGCCGCGTCCGCCGTCCTGGCGCTGGCGCCCGCCGGATCAGCCGGTACGTGGGGAGTGGCGGCGCTCGGGGTAGCGGGCCTGTCCGCGGTGGCCGGGACAGTGATGGGACGCCGCCGCGAGCGAGCGGCATTCGCGGCAGCGGTTGCCGTGGCGGTGGTGGACGTGGCGCTACTACTGGTCCGCGGCACCGGGATCGCATGACCGGTCTGCCTCGCCGACGAACTCGCTTCGAACGCTGCGGCCAGAGGCGGAGTTCTTGTTTCCTGCCATGGTCGCCGTCGGCCAGAAATGCTGTTTCTGGGCGTGCCCACGTCGCGGTTCATGCTGCGGCTTTCGGCGGCCTGAGTGGCACGTCCTCGCCTCGCATCGACCACATCTGCAAGTGCAGGGAGTTCGGCATCGAGTCGCAGCGGCGCGGCCACCCTGGCTCCGTGCAGCGGGCCGTGGCTGACGTCGGGGGAGGGCGTGGCCGGAGACAGACGTGCGGTGCGTGTGGGGCGGTGACAAGTCTTCGGTCGACCTTCTGCCGGGTTCCATCGTGCGGTCCCGCCCCGGGAGCCGTGGGACGATTGCCCGTTTCGTCACTCGCCGGGAACGGCACCGCCTGGTCACGCTGCACGAAAAGCTCTCGGAGGGTCGAGATTACCCGTGAACGAGGAGAAGAGAGAGGCTGGAGGAGGAGCGCCGGTCACCCACCTGCCTGCGATCTCGGACTCCAAGTTCGGGAGGGGGCCGCTCGGCCGGGCGTCGGGGGAGCCGCCAGGCCCCCACAGCGACGGCGTGTCACCTGAAAGGACAACGGGGGGCGGCCGAGGTGCTGCGCGGGTGCGGGCGGTTGTGTCCGACTGCCCGGGGACCACTGGCCGTTGGCTCTTCGCTGGGGATGTCACCTTCATCGTTGGAGTCTCAGCGCGTTCACCGTTGTGCCATCCGTTGATGACGGTGGCAGCGGCACTCTCCAGTCGACGGAGGTCATCAGGGCTGCGGGCCGAAGAGATCGGCAGGGGCTCTGCCCAGGGAGGGCGATATCTGTGCCGGTGACATGAGAAATAGGTGCGGGACACGGCGAGTATTCCTCAATCGTCGACCGTAGTGGAATTATCGACCGGGCAGCGCCGGTCACTGCCGTGCTACTGTCGATCTCAGTTGCAGGTGTGGTTGCCAGAAGATTAATTTCCGACGGGGTGATCATCACGGCGACACGGAATTTCGCACAGGGCGAGTTCCTGGCACCGCCTCCGAAGGAGAAATGACATGGCCACTGGCACCGTGAAGTGGTTCAACGCGGAAAAGGGCTTCGGCTTCATCGAGCAGGACGGCGGCGGCCCTGACGTCTTCGCCCACTACTCGAACATCGCCGCCCAGGGCTTCCGTGAACTGCAGGAGGGCCAGAAGGTGTCGTTCGACATCGCGCAGGGCCAGAAGGGCCCGACGGCCGAGAACATCGTGCCCGCCTGACACTGGCGCTGACGCATACTTCGCAGCTGGGGCCCGCACCTCTGGGGGTGCGGGCCCCAGCTCGCTGCATTTCAGGGCGTGCGACGGGAAGGCTCCGCCACATCACCGGCCGGTGAAACATTCCCCAACGCCCCGAATCGCCCCCGATCGTTTTGAGCTCGTCTCGAAATTCTCTGCGCTGCTCACCTGCTGCGGGAATTCCTTGCTACGTGCCTCATCAAGGAAGGTCCCGCATGAAGCGCGCGCGCACACCCCGCACATATGACCGCTTCGAAGGAGGCTCCGGCACCGACCGCTCCCGTGGTCCCCGCCGTTCCGAAGGCTACGGCAATCGACGGGCCGGACGGGCCGTACAGGGCGAGTTCGCGCCGCCGAAGACGATCACGCCCGCGTTGCCCGCCGTCGGGTCGTTCGCCGATCTCGCCATGCCTGCACGGCTGTTGGCCGCGCTCGGCCACGAAGGCGTGACCGTACCGTTCCCGATCCAGGCGGCGACCCTGCCGAACTCCCTGGCCGGTCGTGATGTACTCGGCCGTGGCCGCACGGGCTCGGGCAAGACCCTGGCCTTCGGCCTCGCCGTGCTGGCCCGCACAGCGGGGCGGCGTGCCGAGCCACGGCAGCCGCTCGCCCTCGTCCTCGTTCCCACCCGCGAGCTCGCCCAGCAGGTCACCGACGCGCTGACTCCGTATGCCCGCTCCGTGAGCCTGCGGCTGGCCACCGTCGTCGGCGGGATGTCCGTCGGCAGGCAGGCCGGTGCGCTGCGCGCCGGGGCCGAGGTGGTCGTCGCGACGCCCGGGCGGCTCAAGGATCTCATCGACCGGGGCGACTGCCGGCTGGACGATGTCGGCATCACGGTGCTCGACGAGGCCGACCAGATGGCCGACATGGGCTTCATGCCCCAGGTCACCGACCTGCTCGACCAGGTGCGTCCCGGTGGGCAGCGGATGCTCTTCTCGGCCACCCTGGACCGCAATGTAGACGTGCTGGTCCGCCTCTACCTGACAGACCCGGTGGTCCATTCCGTCGACCCGTCGGCGGGCGCGGTCACCACGATGGAGCACCACGTGCTTCATGTGCACGACGCTGACAAGCATCGGACGACCATCGAGATCGCGGCGCGAGACGGTCGAGTGATCATGTTCCTCGACACCAAGCACGCGGTCGACCGACTGACCGAGCACCTGCTGAACAGCGGTGTTCGCGCCGTTGCCCTGCACGGTGGCAAGTCCCAGCCGCAGCGCACGCGGACCCTGGCCCAGTTCAAGAGCGGTCATGTGACGGTACTGGTGGCGACCAACGTCGCGGCGCGCGGGATCCACGTCGACAACCTCGACCTGGTCGTCAATGTGGATCCGCCCAGCGACCACAAGGACTATCTGCACCGAGGCGGTCGTACGGCCCGCGCCGGCGAGTCCGGCAGCGTCGTCACTCTGGTGACGCCTGATCAGCGGCGCGGTATGAGCCGGCTGATGGCTTCAGCAGGCATCACCCCCCGTATTGCCCAGGTACGTTCGGGCGAGGCGGAGCTGAGCCGCATCACAGGTGCCCAGGCCCCTTCCGGCATCCCGGTCGTCATCACCGCGCCGGCCGTGGAACGTTCCCGCGGCAGGTCTTCCTCGCCCCGGAGCCGTCGGCGTCACGCCGGACAGGGCCGGACCGTGGGCGAAGCGGCGCGCCGCGGGACACAGCGGCGAACCAGCTTCGGCTCGGCCGCCTAGAGCCGCCTTGATCACCAGCCCATCCTTTTCCGGTAGGAGGCACCTATGGCGACGGCTCAGCCGCAGTACCACCAGGTAGCGGATCGCTTCCCCAGGGCCGTGGTCGACGAGAGGGACGCGTCCGGACCCAGGGTCCGTGACGACATGACGGTCGAGGTGGCTCTGTCCCTCATGGCCGGTGCCCGTGTCGATCACCTCGTCCTGTGCGACGGGGACGACCAGAGCACGGGGCTGATCACCCTGGCCCGACTCGCTGTTCTCCGCGACAGCCCGGCCTATACGGACCGGATCCGTCTGAGGGACATCCTCGGCGGACCGTTCACCTCGCCCGTCGCTCGGCCGGGCGCCGTCCTCACCCCCGCCGGTCGATCCTCCTCAGCCCATCAGCCCGTTCTCCTTCCTCTCTGCGAGGCATCATGCGCTGTCTCATCGCTCGGCCCCCGTTCGAGCTGACCAAGAACGGGGTGCTGGCCTCGGTGAGTGGCATTACGCCCGAGCTCGTCACGGGTGAGTCCGCGGCCATCGCCCGCCGCCGCTACCCGGCCAGGCAAGTAGGCCAGGTGATCACCCGACAGGGCCGCGGCGACTTCACCAGCGGCAAAGGCATCCGGGCCTGACCGCTTCGGCTTCACCTGCCCCGAGAGTGCGCCCGGTGGGTATCCCGGGCCCGCTCCAGACCGGGTCGTTGCTGCTCGCCGGCACCGCATCCCCGGATGTGTGAGGACAGGCGGAACACCCTCACAGGCGACCCGGTGAGAGCCCTGCCGACGCGCGTCGGCAGGGCCCTCAGGCGGACCCGATCCCTCAGGACCGCCGCCACACGTACCCTCACCTGCGCATCGGCCTGTTCGGCCCTGCCTCCGGCATGAGGCGTCTGCCGGAGCGACAAGAGGCGACTGCCCCGGCCAAGCGTGAGGGACCGGTCCACGCCCTCACCACCCACGGCGACTTACTCCAGCCGTTATCGCAAGCCGCAGGATGGTTGTGACGACCACATAACAAAATCTGCTCTTGTCGCAGTAGACATTAGCTCGCGGCGTGGTTAATGTTTTGCCGTTGACGCGCTCAGGCGAGATCCGGCAGACACGAACTGGCGGGTAGCACTACCTGAAGTTCGCAGGACGGTGCCCCTCTGGAGCTGCGAAGCCAATGTTTTCGCGGAACGGTGGCGGGGCTGAGCCGCATGGGGCAGCCCGCAGGTCGCGGGGCTGTCAACAGCAGTACCGCAGTACCCATTCACGAAGTGGTTGGTTCAGAGGAAGGGCGAAGGAGCAGACGCCACCAGCATCGCACGGCCCGGGAAGCTCTCGGTCCAGGTACCGAAAGGCCCCGGAATGGATGGTGGTCCTCGGTCACGCAGCCGCGATCCCCGCAGACCCGCCCTTGCCCGGCCGGGCAGCGGAAACAGAAGGTCGGCAGAGCATTGGGCCGACAGATGGTGTTTCATTTCCTTCGGGGCCCTGGTGCCGTATGGCACCAGGGCCCCTCGATGCGTTGCATAACGAGGTGACATGGCAGCAGATACTCCACTCGGCGATCGTCTGGACGACGACGACTACCCCGCCTACACCATGGGCCGGGCCGCCGAAATGCTCGGCACCACCCCTACATTCCTCCGAGCCATCGGTGAGGCTCGTCTGATCACTCCGCTGCGCTCGGAAGGCGGACATCGCCGGTACTCCCGCTACCAACTGCGGATCGCCGCCCGCGCCCGCGAGCTCGTCGACAGAGGAACCCCGATCGAGGCTGCGTGCCGCATCATCATCCTTGAGGACCAGCTTGAGGAGGCTCAGCGCATCAACGCCGAGTACCGCCGTGCCGCGAACGAAGCGTCCGAAAGTCCCGATCCCGGTTCGGGCTGATCGCTTGAGCGCGGACAGGGGAAAGGAAACCGTCTTTCGCGGACCTGGAGATGAATTCTTCTTACGCAGTGCACTCGGCGTGCTCGTAGCGGCGGCTACGGTCAACGGCTCAGCCGAGGGTGGCCACCTTGCTGCGGACGGTCTTCGCCGCACATCCTCATCAGCATCCGCAGGCGGGCGAACGGGAGTTCGCGACGGTGGGGCAGGAGAAGGGAGGGGCCCCGCGCGGCCCCGCTCACTCCTGGCCACGGAGCCGAGTCGGCCGGTCCTGCTGGGTCGTGCGGCGCTGGTATCGCTCCAGCACTCAGTGGACGTGCTTGCGGATGATCCGTCTCGGGTGATCCAGCACCGGGCAGACCAGACGTCGGACTTGTACCGAAAGCCGGGACGACGTCAGACGTTGGGGTCCTGGCGGTGGCGGCACGCCGGAGACGACGCCCTCGTGCCACCGCGCCCGTTCCGTGTTCTGGAGCTGGTTCCGGGAACGTGAGCACCACCGGCATCGTCACTCCACGGTCTCCGCTCACGGCACGGGCAGGCGCAGGGCAAGCAGGGCGATGTCATCGGTGCCGCCGGGAGACATCCGGGCCGGCAGTTCGTCGCACAGAGTGTCCAGCGGTTCGTGGGCGAGGGAGAGCGCATGGCCACGGAGCCGGCCCAAGCCGGTGTCGAGATCGCTGCCGGGGACCTCGATCAGGCCGTCGGTGTAGAGCAGGAGTGTGGCCCCGGGCGGTAGCTTCTGGACGGCGCTCGGCCGAGGATCCATGGCCCCCAGGCGCGCTCCGAGGAGCAGTCCCTGCCCGTTTTCGAGGTACCGCGCGTTCCCGTCGGGGGTAAGCAGTAGAGGCGGCGGGTGCCCGGCACTGGTCCAGTGCAGGGTCCAGGGTCCCGCGGGCGGGCCTTCCAACCGGGCGAGGACGAGGGTGGCCATCGACACGATGGTGATGGCGGGCATGGCCTCGTCGAGGCGGTCCACGACGGCGCCGGGCGGTCCGGTGTGGTCCCAGGCGAGGGAGCGCAGGATGCCGTGCAACTGCGCCATCCCCGCCGCGGCGGTCAGATCGTGGCCCACGACGTCGCCGACAACCAGGGCGAGCGTGCCGTCCCTCAACGTGAATGCGTCGTACCAGTCGCCACCGACCTGCGAGCCGGCCGGAGCGGGCTGGTACCGGGCGGCCAGCTGGATCCGGCCGTGCCGGGGCAGCGGGGGGAGGAGGTTGCGTTGCATGGCCTCGGCGACCGCGCGCTGACGGCCGTACCGGCGGGCGTTGTCGATGACCAGGCCGACCCGGCGGCCGATGTCGCTCACCACGTCCACATCGCCGGTGTCGAAGGGATGTGCTGGGTCGGTGCGCACCAACGTCAGGGCACCGGTGATGTGGCGTCCGGCACCCAACGGCACCACGAGGGCGGATGTCGCGCCGGTAGCCCTGAGAAAGGCGCCCTGGACGGTGGCCAGGGGGGAGTCGGGCGGCGCCTCCACGTCCGCCCGGTCCTGCAGGACGGGATCGCCTCCGTTCAGCACCTGAACCAGTGGTGAGCCGGTCGTCCCCGTGCCGGGTGGAACGGGACCGCGCCAGTCCTCCTGTCGGGCGTCACGGCCCTCGGGGCCGGTCACCGCCACCCGGTGCACCTGACGGGAGCCGACCCGGAGGTCCACCGCAGCCCAGTCGGCCAGGCGGGGCACCAGAAGTCGGCCCAATCGGGCGAGGGCCTCGTCGACCTCCAGGGTCTGACCCAGTACGTCGGTAATCTCCGTGACGAGTGTCAACCGTGCAGTGAGACTCTCCAGAGCAGTCGTATGGGCGGCGCGTTCCGCCTGTTCCGCACGCTCTGCGCGTTCCCACAGTCTGCCGCGGTGTGGGACGGTTTCGGCGATCAGTACTACCACGCCCTTCACAGTGCCGCCCTGCGTCAAGGGCGACGCCGACCAGGAGACCGAGACCAGCCGTCCGTCACCGCGCAGGCAACTGTCGTCGTCGCCGCGTGCCGAACGCCCCTCCACCAGTGCCCGTCGCAGCGGGCAGCGCTCTCGCGGGATCCGGGCGCCTACCGGATCCCGATGGCACAGGTCATGCAGGTCCTGCCCGTACATCGCGGCTGCCGCGCGCCCCAGCAGTCGCTCGGCAGCCGGGTTGACCGCGACGATCCGCCCCTCCGGGTCCGCGACGGCCACGGCCATGCCCAACTGCTCAAAGACCTGCTGCCACAGACCGGGCTCCGCCCCTGACAGCCGCCACGCGCGCTCACCGCCGAGCCTCATGCCTTCCACCGCGCCGCCCTTCACCTCACGGAACAAGGCACCCGTAGGGGCCTCGGCCCCAGCTGGCCACGGAAGCACCGGTGCCCTATGGCCCCGGGAAAGGACCGGCCGCATGGCCCACCGGACGATTCGCTGCGCGATCGTCGCCCGTCGGCCGGTACAGCCGTTCGCCCTGGTGTCCCACGCACGGGTGCACTCCGTCGTAGTGACCCATCACCCGCCGGTCCACGTCAGGGCCGAACGGGCCGGTGTGATCGGTTCCGGTGTCGACTTTCCGTGTGCCTATCGGTGTGTATTCGCCATTCATCACTCTTTATACCGGAGAGTGAAGAATGCCCAACATCCCTGCGTGCCCACAGACCCTCGAGCAGGCCGGGTGCGTCGCCACCCGCAGCGAGGGTGTACGCATAGACCACCGGCTCACGGGCGAGGAGGTCGCCCAGCTCTTCTTCCTGCTGCCGGAGGGCGCCGAGAGAGCCCGCCGTTGCCGCAGGCCGCACCACATGCTCGAACGGCGGCCAGCCGAAGTGCCGGTGACCACGGGAGGGACCGCATGACCCACCTTCCCGCGCCGCATCCCGGTCTGGCCGGCGGCCCCGTCTATCTCGACTACAACGCGACCACGCCCGTCGACCCGCGTGTCGCCGAGGCGATGCTGCCGCACCTGACCCGCTTCTTCGGCAACCCGTCCAGCGGCCACCCCTACAGCGCGCAGCCCCGCAGTGCCCTGGCGCAGGCCCGCGCCCAGGTGGCCGCGCTGATCGGCGCCCGCCCGGACGGGATCGTCTTCACCGCGTCCGGGTCCGAGGCGGACCTGCTCGCACTGCGCGGCGCCGTCCTCGCCTCCGGGAGCCGCCGCCCGCACCTCGTCACCCAGGCCACCGAACATCCCGCGGTCCTCGCCTCGTGCCGGGCCCTGGAGCGGCTGTACGGCGCCCGGGTCACCGTGCTGCCCGTCGACGGCGAAGGCCTCGTCGACCCCGGTGCCCTGAGCGAAGCCCTGAGGCCGGACACCGTGCTGGTGTCGGTGATGGCCGCCAACAACGAAACCGGCGCCCTCCAGCCGATCCCCGAACTCGCCGCCCGCACCCACGCCCACGGCGCCCTGTTCCACTGCGACGCCGCCCAGGCCGCAGGAAAGATCCCGCTCGACGTCACCGGCCTCGGCGTGGACCTGCTCACCGTCGTCGGCCACAAGATGTACGCGCCCAAGGGAATCGCCGCCCTCTGGGTGCGTGCCGGCGTACGGCTGGAGCCGGTCGTCTACGGCGGAGGCCAGGAGCACGGACTGCGCGCCGGCACCGAGAACACCGCCCTCGCCGTCGCCCTCGGCGCGGCGGCTCGACTCGCCGCCGACGAACTCTCCGACGGGGCCCCGTCCCGGATCCGGGCGCTCCGCGACGAACTGCACGCCCGCCTCGCCCACGCCCTGCCCGGCCGCGTGCACCTCAACGGCCCGGACCTGCGGCGACTGCCGAACACGCTCAACGTCGGCATCGACGGCACGCGCGGACACGAGGTTCTTCGAGCGGCCTCCGACATCGCCGCCGCCACGGGCTCCGCCTGCCACAGCGGCACCCACACCCCCTCGCCCGTTCTGACCGCCATGGGTCAGGACCCCGACCGGGCCCTCGGGGCGCTGCGGCTGACGCTGGGCCGCTGGAGCACGGCGCAGGACGTCGCGACCGCGGCCCGCGTACTCGTCCGCGCCGTCCCGGCAGTCGCCGGGAGCAGCCGTTGAGCACGCCGTCGCCACCGAGCGGGCCGGCCCGCAGGCCCTCCCCGCCCGACCGGCAGCGGCTGCCTCGGCACCCGACGCCGGACGCCCGGCCGAGACGCTCCGCCCCACCGCATCGCCGCGACCGAGTCCCCTGCGGGCCCGCACCATGGACACGGACGCCGGGGTAGCATCCGCCGAGTTCCGGGCGGTCGCCGCCCCACGTCGGCTGCGTCATCGCCCACGGTCGACTACTTTGATAAAGCACCTGGTCAGAGGGTAGGAAGCCAGCCGAACGCACCGGGGACGCGCCATGACCGGCCTGATCGTCATTCTGCTGCTCGTGGTTCTGGCCACGGCCGTGGCGACCGGTGCCCGGCGCTGGAGCCTGCCCGCCCCCTCGCTTCTCGTGGTCGCCGGACTGCTCGTCGGGCTGCTGCCCTGGGTTCCCGAAGTCCGCCTGCCGCCGCACGTGATCAACGTGCTGGTGCTGCCGCCCCTGCTCTTCGCCGCGGCCGGCGACATCTCCGTCCGCGATCTGCGCACCGTCTGGCGGCCCGTGACCGGCTTGGTCTTCGGCCTGGTCGTCGCCTCGGCCGTCGCCGTCGGATACGTCGCGCGGGCGATCACCCCGCTCACCACCGCGACCGCGTTCATCCTCGGCTCGGTCCTCGCCAGCACCGACCCCGTCGCCGTCACCGCGCTCGGCCGGCGCCTTTCCCTCCCCCCGCGCGTGCAGGCCATGGTGCAGGCGGAGAGCCTGTTCAACGACGCCACGTCCCTGGTCCTGTACAAGGTCGCCGTGGCCACCGTGGTGTCCGGCAGCGCGGTCACCGTGTCCGGGACCGTCGAGCAGTTCCTGATCCTTGCGGGCGGAGGGGCCCTCGTCGGAGCGGCGGTCGCCGGGGTGGTGACGCTCATCCGCAAGCGGACCGAGGACCCCGTGCTGGAGACCGTCATCGCGCTGGTCACCCCGTACGCCTCGTACGTCGTCGCGGAGCAGTCGCACGCCTCCGGCGTGACCGCCGTCATCGTCGCCGGGGTCGTTCTCGGCAGCACCGGTCGCAGGTTCAGCAACGCCCCCATCCGCCTCCAGGTCCACGCCGTCTACGACACGGTGACGTTCCTGCTGGAGAGCGTCGTCTTCGCGCTCATCGGCCTCGAACTTCCCTCCGCCGTCCGTCAGCTCGCGCACGACGAGCGGGGCTGGCCGCTGTGGGTGCCGGTGCTCGCCCTGACGGTGCTGGCGATCCGCCTGCTGTGGCTCTTCCCGCTGTCCGCCCTGATCCGGTACCGGAAACAGGAGGGGGACGGTCGGCCCTCCTGGCGCGTTCCGGCCGTCCTGTCCTGGGCGGGTACGCGGGGCGTCATGCCGCTGGCCGCGGCGCTGGCCATTCCCCTGACCACCCACACGGGAGCGCCCCTGCCGCACCGGGCGCTCATCCTCACCCTCACCACCGGGACCATCGCGGTCACCGTGGTCTTCCAGGGGTTCACCCTCGCCCCCGTGGTCCGGCGTTCCGGCATCGCCCTGGAGCCGGAGCACACCGCCCGGGAGGAGGCCCGGACGCGTCGGCACATCGCGAAGGCCGCTCTCGAAGAGCTCAGACAGCTGGGCGACCTGGATCGACTCGCCGATCTGGGCGCCGCCTCCGAGTCCGCCCTGAAACAGGCGCGTCGCCATCTGGAAGCGCGTATCCGCCAGGCCGAGGACGCCCACCACACCGACCCGGACGCCCGTCCGGCCGACGCCTACCGCGAGATCCGCCGGACACTCATCGCCATCGAGGCCGCCGAACTCCAGCGCCTCTACGAAGCGAACAAGATCAGCAACGCCACCCGCCGGCGGATCCAGCGCGAACTCGACCTCGAGGAGAGCAGCCTGCGTGCCGACGGCTGACCCCGGACCCGACTGTGCATACCCGGGCCCTCGCCCTGCCGCGGACCCGCAGCACGGCGAGAGCCGTGGTCAGCCCTGCCGCTGGGGAACCAGCGCGCCCTTCACCCACCAGCCCCAGCCGTCCGCCTGCCGGTGGCCGGACTGCGTCAGCCGCACGTTGTCGGTCTCGGGTGCCCACATCAGGGACGTGACCCGCCGATCAGTGACACGACGCCCATGGTCGTTTCGGTCTGCTGACGGTCGCGGCCCCGACCCGGGACGCGCCCGCAGGTCTTACGAACCTCTGACGCGCCCGCGCCGTGCGCTCGCGGTGCGGGCCTGCGACCGTACCGTCGGTGGCATGTTGATCCTGGTCACCGGAGGCGCGGGCTTCATCGGCTCGCATGTCGTCGCCGCCCTCACCGGCGCCGGGCACGAGGTGCGCGTGCTCGACGCCTTGTTGCCCACCGCGCACCGCACGGCCCCACCGATCCCCGACCGGGCGGACTTCAGGCGTGCCGACGTCCGCGACGCGGCGGTCGTGGCCGAGGCTCTGCGGGGAGTGGACGCCGTCTGCCACCAGGCGGCGATGGTCGGACTGGGCAGGGACTTTGCCGACGCCCCCGCCTATGTGGGATGCAACGACCTGGGCACCGCGGTACTGCTGGCCGGCATGGCCGAGGCCGGGGTGCGGCGCCTGGTGCTGGCGAGTTCGATGGTGGTCTACGGAGAGGGACGCTACGAGTGCCCCAGGCACGGTGTCGTGGGGCCGGGGCCGCGCCGGGTGGCCGATCTGGAGGCCGGGTACTTCGAGCCGCCGTGTCCGAGTTGCGGTGAGTCGTTGGTCCCGGGGCTGGTGGGCGAGGACGCCCCGCTTGATCCGCGCAACGTCTACGCCACGACCAAGCTCGCGCAGGAGCACCTCTCCTCCGCGTGGGCGCGTGCGGTCGGCGGGCGGACGATCGCACTGCGGTACCACAACGTGTACGGCCCCGGGATGCCGCGGGACACCCCTTACGCGGGTGTCGCCTCGCTGTTCCGGTCCGCACTGGAGCGCGGTGAGGCGCCACGCGTGTTCGAGGACGGCGGCCAGCGGCGGGACTTCGTGCATGTGCGGGACGTCGCCGAGGCCAACCTCGCCGCCCTGGACGGCCTGTCCGGCCTCCCGGAAGGAAGCGCGCGGGCGTACAACGTCGGCAGCGGCGAACCGCACACGGTGGGCGAGATGGCCGCCGCGCTGGCCGAGGCGCACGGCGGGCGGCCACCGGTCGTGACGGGGGAGTACCGGCTCGGCGACGTCCGCCACATCACCGCCTCCTCGCGCCGGTTGCGCGAGGAACTCGCCTGGAAGCCGCGGGTCGCCTTCCGGGAGGGAATGGCGGAGTTCGCCACGGCCCCACTGCGCGCCGGCTGAGGAATCCTTCGACGTGCCGCGGAATCCCCTGTGCGTCGTCCGCACCGGCGGCGCTCGGATCGCCGGCGTGCGAGGGCAGCCGGCGAGGCCCTTCCCGCGTGGAGCGGCCGGCTGTCCAGGCCCCCTGAGGGCTGGACGGAGATCACGCTCGGAGTACGAGGCCCAGCATCGAGGTCGTGCGTCAGGAGGTCGAGGCACGGTCGGCCGAGTTCCTCGCCGACGACGAAGTGCTGCCGTCGCAGGACGGCGAGGGGCAGCCCCAGGCCGTCGCCTCGATCTCCGCACTTCGCAAGCGGCTCGCCGAAGCGAGAGCCTGACGCCAACACGTCCGCGGTCGGGCGCTTTTGCCCGGCCGCAGTCCTCCGCGCACATCACATGTGAGTGACCCGCAAGCTTCTTCGGGGTGCACTCGCTCATGAAGGCCGCCCTCAATGGCCGGAGGCCGCGTGTTGCATTCAACGACCCAGGCCGTGCGGTTATATCGTGACAGTGAAGGTGATGGCAATTGACCGGCAGGACACACCGTCATCTGCTGTCCGGTCGCATGCGCGCAAGGTTGTTTCGGTACCGCGAACCCCCGCATCGCAAACAGAGTCGGGGAAGAGCGCCGGCCAGGTGATCGGGTGACGGAGTCATCACCTTCTATTCCAAACCCCGACCCTTCCGTTGTGCATGAGTGGCAGGGTCAATCACGGTCATTCGAGCAGGTCATACGCTCGATGCCGGGTGATGGCGGACACTACTCCACAGTGGCGGAATCTTCATGGCAGACGGCAACGAGAATGCGCGTGCGGGACGACCACGCGGGAACTTGAGCAGGCGACGCCTTCTTCAAGGGACAGCGGGCACCTTCGGTACTGCTCTGGCATCCGCCGGCATCTATGAGTTGATCGACGGTATGGCGAAACCACCGGAACGGGCTGCAGTGGCCGACAGCCCGCCCGTCCAGGAACAATATGTCCTGCAGAACGAACAGGTCGTCATGGTCGATGGCTCGGGCGTGAAGAGTGGTGATGGCACAATTGCGGTCCGGGTGCCGGCCATGCACGATCATGTCATTACCGCAAGGCTGAATGTGCCGGCGAATGCCAAGGCGTTGCAGGAGGCACAGCACCACCTCGAGTCCGCCCTCCTCGGCCTGGAGCGCCGATTTCCGCCCACTCCGACGGGTGTGGCCACCACGGTGGCCTGGGGCCTTCCCTACTTCCGCAACTACATCCCGACTCTGGGAAAGGCATCGGGATTCTTCAGGGCGGGAACACGTTACCCGGCGTATCTGCCGGTCGATTTGACGGCCTCCAAGGCGGAAGGCCATACCGTATATGCGCTGCAGGAGGCCAGGACGTTCCCCAGCGACCAGCCCCCGCCTGGCTTCGGGCCGGTCCGCTTGGAACAGAATGACGTGGTCGTGCTGCTCCGCAGCGACTCGCTCGCCAATATCAAGGAAGCCCAGAACGCCCTCTTCGGGCCGGGGAGCAACCAGGCGGGCAGCCTGTTCAAGGTGACCAGTATCCGCCAGGGCTTCTCCGGGGGCGGTTTCTACGGGCAACAGGGCCTGCCGAGCAAGCTGGCGCTGGCAGCCGGTATCCCCGGTGCACAGTCGATTCCTCGACAGGCGCAGGGCTTCCTCGGCTTCGCCACGACCCTGGACTCGAATATGGGACCCGGCAACATCCCCAGTCTGGAGACCCTGCCCGGCCTCACCGATCAGTGGCCCAACGGCTACTTCAAACAGGGGACCACCATGCATCTCTCGCACCTGTTCCAAGATCTGGTGACCTGGTACGAACGGAACTTTCCGCAGTACGCGGATCGCGTCCAGGCGATGCTCCAGCCCGGTCTCTCGCCCGCGCCCGCGCCCGGTACGCTGGCCCTCCAGCCGCCAGGTCAAAGTGAGGCCGAAGTGGCGCAAGGGGTCCAGCGGTACCACGCCTACGGGCATACGGGGAGCATGTCGCAGGTGGACAGCACCACGTCGCCGACGACCAGCAACTACGGGAAGGCCTATCCCGCGGGGACGACCATCCCCGTGCGCGGCGATTTCGACACGCTGGACAATCCATTCCACTACACATCCGATCCGACGGCAGACCACTACAGCAAGGAGCTGGCGGCCGGATTGCACTTCATTTCGTTCCAGCCGACGATTTCAATCTTCAATCTCGTTCGGCTCTCGATGGACGGCTACTTTCCCGATATGACACTCCCCGTCGCACCGCGTAGCCCGCACGCCGGCATCAACTCGGTCCTGACCACGACTCACCGGCAGAACTATCTGGTTCCACCACGTCGTCATCGCTCTCTCCCGCTCGCGGAGTTCCTCGTCTGACGCGAACGCGCGCCGCCTCCTCCAGCCGCCGGGTCCTGCGGCGGAGGTCGTGGCCCTGCCCTCGGTATCGGCCAGGATCCCGCGCTCGACGAGCCGCTTGAGCTTCAGGCGGGTGTTGTTGACGGTGGTGGGCGCGATCAGAGCAGGTTCATGGCTTCGCACACCTGCCGTGTCCGCAGCGGGCCGTCGGCCGTGGTGAACACCGCCATGATCTGCTGGTAGGCCGGACGGGCCGGCAGTTACGGCGCGGGCGGGACCGGCTCGGCAGCTCCAGCAGCGTCTTGTGGGTGATGCGGATCTCCTCGGCGGCGCGGTGGAACTCCTCCAGTTGCGCGGGAGGCAGGCGCCATCGCCACCGAATGCGTCTTGCGGACGTCAACTAACCTGTGGACCAAAGCACATGACGATGTGAGCCGTCCGAGGGAAGCCGGTCGGTGCATGATGGGACCATGACGAGACGCGCAAGGGTCGTGGTCGGTGCGGTGGCGTTGGTCTGCGGCCTGGCGGCCGTCTGGCTGATCCTGCTGGTCGTCCTCGGAGACCTGGACAGCGCCAATCAGGCAGAGAGCATCATCGGGGTCCTGCTCGGCCTGGGCGGATTCGTGGTGTCCGTGTATGCACTGTTCCGTCCCTCCGGTGACCAGGCACCGGGCGCGATGGTGGAAACGCGGGGGTCGCGCTCGATCGCTGCGGGAGGGCACATCGGCCGTGCCGTGACCGGTGACGGCCTCAGCCGGACTACTGCATCCGCCCCCGCTGCACCGCCCTTCGACCGACCCCCGACTGGCCCCGCCTCCTCGGTGCGCGCCTCGGGCGAGCGGGGGATCGCGGCGGGCGGCAGCATCGGTGAAGCGGTCACCGGCGACGAAGGGCAGTCATGACCTTCAGGCGGGGCGGGAGGGGAACTGGCCCACCCGGCGGACGCGGCTCCTCGCCCAGGGCGGTGGCCTTCGGAAATCGGTCGGTGGCTGCCGGGGGTCACATCGGCGGTGTGACGACGGGCGACAACAGCCCCCTCCATGTGACGATCAACCAGCACCACTACGGCGCCCCCGACGAGCTGCTGGAGGTCGCCGACCAACTCGCGCTGGCGATCGGGGCGCAGTGGGAGGCCGAGGCACAGCTCCGCAGGGTCAACGACCAAAACACCTTGCCGGTGCCGTGGGTGGCGCCGGACGCCTCGCTCTTCGAGGACTGGACGTACGCGGTCTCCGCGTCCGGCGACGGACCCGCCGGGGTGGGGTCCGGGGCCGAGGAGTGGGCCGACGGCCCTGAGGACCTCGCCGCCACGGAGGGCGGAATGCTACAGCTCCTCGACCGCGTGCCGAGCGGACGGCTGGTGGTGCTCGGCGGGGCCGGCTCCGGCAAGACGGTCCTGCTGGTACGGCTGACGCTCGACCTCCTCGCTCGCCGTCGTGCCACCGGACGCGGCCCGGTGCCCGCGCTGCTCTCCCTGGCTTCTTGGAACCCGGCCGCAGAGGACCTCCGCACGTGGTTCCTGGGGCAACTCGCCATCAGCCACCCGGGTCTGTCGGCCCGAGTGCCGGGAGCGGGCGCCGACATGAGCCTGGGACAGGCGCTGCTGGCCCGCCACCTGGTGATGCCGGTACTCGACGGGCTCGACGAGATCCCGCAGTCGGTGCGCGGCCGGGCACTCGACCGCCTCAACGAAGGTCTGCACAGCGGGGACCGGTTGGTGGTGGCGGCTCGGACGGACGACTACCGCGGCGCCGTCCACCCGACGGGAGCCTTGTCGGTCAAGCTCCGTGCCGCGGCCGGTGTCACGCTGGGCGATCCCAGCCCCGAAGCGGTCAGGCGGTATCTGGAACGTGAGGCGGGCAGCCCGTCGGCGGCGGCCGACCGGTGGGCGCCGGTGCTGGCCCGGCTCGGCGACGCCTCGCCCGTCGGGCGGGCGCTGCATACGCCGCTGGCAGTCGCCATGGCGAGCGACATCTATAACCCCCGCCCGGGCGAGGGCCTGGGAGCGCTGCCGGACCCCGCCGAACTGTGCGACGAACGCCGCTTTCCCACGCCGGAGGCGGTGACGGCCCACCTGCTGGACGCAATGGTCCACGTCGCCTACCGGCCGCACCCCGATCGGGCACGACGCAGCCGCTGGACGGCGGACGAGGCGAGACGGTACCTGACGGAGCTGGCGAAGCACCTCGAACAGAACGTGGACGGCAGCACCGACCTCGCCTGGTGGCAGCTGCGTCGCGCGGCCCCGGGGCGGCTCTTCGTCGCGGTGTTCGCCGGGACACTGGGCGTGGTCTTCGCGGTGGCGATGGGACTCTGCACCGGCAGTTGGATCAGTGTGGCGGTCAGCGCCGCACTAGGTCTGTTCTTCGGGGCCACCGCGGGTGGAGCGGCCGCCGCGGACGTTCGTTCCAGCGCGACGGTACGTCCCCCGCTGGGTCGCCTGCGGTGGCCGGCCGCTCTCACGGTCGGCGGGATCGCCCTGACGGCGACCGGGGTGGGGGTCGGGTTCGCGACGGCGGGCCTCACCGGGGTGCTGGTGGGCTGCGCGGCGGTGAGCGCGGTGGCGACGGTGGCCGTCTGGTACGCCTGGGGGTCTGGGGCCGTTGCCGGGGTTCCAGCCGATCTGACCACCGCTGCTGCGCCGCGGGCGTTCCTGGCCCGCGACCGCCGGGTCTTCTGGGCGATGTCCGCGACGATGGGACTCGGTTGGCTGCTCTCCTTCGGGCTCGCCGGCCTGACGGTCGGTTCCACCGCCGTCCTGGGTGTCGGGCTGTGCTTCGCCGTGCTGTTCGCGGGCGTGGGATTCAGCGAGAGCGCCTGGGGGATGTACGCCGTCACCAAGGGCTGGTTGTGTCTCGCCGGGCGACTGCCCTGGCGCTTCGTGGGTTTCCTGGTGGACGCGCACGAGCACAGAGGGGTGCTGAGGCGGGTGGGCGGCGTCTACCAGTTCCGCCACGCCCAGTTGCAGAAACATCTCGCCACCCACCGCTGAGCGCTGGTCGACCAGGGCTTCAGAGGGCCTAAGTGACGTGCCGCCTTTTCGCGCTTGCAGCTGGGGCTGTCGGGCTGGTGGTGGCCTCTCCGGGTGCCTATGGCCGTGGCGGGGTGAACACTCCCTGCCCGGGCTCGATCACGACCCCGTGTGAACTTCAGCCGGACGTTGTTGACGTTGCTGGGCGCGATCTCCAGATCCATCGCCTCGCAGACCGCCCGTGCCCGCAGCGGAGCGTCGGCTGCAGCGAACACCGCCATGATCTGCCGGTAGGCCGGATGGTCCGGCAGCTTCGCGGCCGGCGGCGTCGGCGGGGACGGATCAGGCAGCGCCAGCAGGATCTTGCGGGTGATGCGGACCTCCTCGGCGACCCGGTCGAACTCCTCTAGCTGCGCGGCGAGTTCCGCGATGGACGCGGCCAGCACCACCACTGCGATCACCAGGCCGAGAACATCAACTGCCAGGCCGCGCTTGCGGCCGGGGACTTTTTGCCGCGTCCCTTCCGGTGGTGTCGGCGGGCACAGGCTCGGGTCGGCCTTGCGCCCGCGGCTCTCGCGGACCTGCCAGCGCGGCAGGTCGTGGATGGTCTGGTCGGTGCCGTCGTCGCGCCACTTGTAGAAGTAGTACTTCACCGCGTCGACCGGGGGCAGGCCGTGCGAGAGGTACCCCCACTGGCAGCCGGTACGGGACTGGTAGAACAAAGCGTTGACGATCTCCCGCATCTCGTAGGCGCCCTGGTGGCCGCTGACGGAGGGATGCTGAGTCTTCCATGAGGCGATGACGGGCTCGATCAGGGCCCACCGCTCGTCGGACAAGTCGCTCTTGTAGAGGTGGCGGTCGCTCACGATGAACACTCCAGCACGACATGACTCCCCGATCAGTCCCGATGCGCCTGTGCCACACGTTCCAGTGGCGACAAACACGGCAGCACGTCACATATCGCCCTCTCAGACGGCGGCGGGCAGGCGGACCTCGAAGCGGCAGCCGCCGGGGACGTTGCACACCGCCGCCCGCCCCTGGTGGGCCTCCACGATCCCCCGCACGATGGCCAGTCCGAGCCCCGCTCCGGCCGGTGGGGCGCGTGCGCCGGTGCCGCGCCAGCCGGTGTCGAAGACACGGGGCAGGCCCTCGCCTCCGTCGTCCGCCCGGGGAGCGTCGAAGCGGTAGCCCACGCCCCACACGGTGCTGATCAGCCGGGGGCGCGCGGGGTCGTCCTCGATCTTCTCGCGCAGGCGTCGGACGTGGACGGTGACGGTCGACAGGTCGCCGAACTCCCAGCCCCACACCCGCCGCATCAGCTCCTCGCGGCTCGTCGCCTGCCCGGGGTTGCGCAGGAAGTATTCCAGCAGGTCGAACTCCCGGATGGTCAAGGGGAGTTCGGTGCCGCGGCGGGTGGCTCGGCGGGCGTCGGGGTCCAGCTCGAGCGGTCCGGTGCGCAGCCGGGCGCGGCCCCTGAGGCGGGGGCTGCGGCCAGTGCTCCGGTGCGACGCAGTACCGACTGCACCCTGAGGACGAGTTCACGGGGGCTGAAGGGTTTGGTGACGTAGTCGTCCGCTCCGACCTCCAGGCCGAGGATGCGGTCCTCCTCGTCACCGCGCGCCGTCAGCATGATCACCGGGAGCGGTCCGTCGCCGCGGATGCGGCGGCAGACCTCCAGGCCGTCCATGCCGGGCAGCATCAGGTCCAGCACCACCAGATCGGGCGGCCGGACCCGGGTATGGGCCACGGCGGCGGGACCGTCGCCGGCCACGTCGACGTCGAAGCCCGCCCGGTTCAGATATCCGGCGACGTGGGCGGTGCCGG
The DNA here is from genome assembly GCF_051553595.1 of Streptomyces sp. HUAS TT11. Taxonomy (NCBI): domain Bacteria; kingdom Bacillati; phylum Actinomycetota; class Actinomycetes; order Kitasatosporales; family Streptomycetaceae; genus Streptomyces; species Streptomyces sp. HUAS TT11. The sequence goes on along the minus strand of NZ_CP196184.1, from coordinate 1,971,236 downwards.
GGTGGGCGGCGGCTCGGCACGGGATGCGGTTGTTGGAGAGGAGGGGATTGCGGCGCGGACAAGTGAAGCTCGCTCCATGCAATTCCTCCGTGCCGAGCCTTCTGTTTTTCTGCGCGACCTGTTCGGGATGTGTCTCAGACCGCAAGACGTGCCGCGATGCCGTCCAGGACGCAGTCCAGACCCGTCTCGAACTGCCATTGCAGATCGTCCTTGCGCTCGGCCTCGCCGATGTAGCGTGCGTACATCGGGAAGCGGCCGGTGCTCATGAGCCAGGTCATCTGCGAGGCAAGTCCGGTCCGGGCCTCCTCACGGCTTGACCAGCCCCGCACCCGCAGCAGTTGGGTCAGTCCGATCTCCGAGTCGACGGCGCCGTGCACATACGCGGTGACGGTGCTGTAGACCGCCATCGCGGTGTCCGCGTCGAGTCCGAGGCCGTCGAGCGCGGCGAGCGCGGCCTCCGGCACGGCCAACTGGTGCGGGGTGGGCGCACACCAGGTCGCGCGGGTCACCCATGAGTGCCGCAGCAGGACCTCTCTGATGCGCAGGGCGAGCGAGCGCATGGTCGTGCGCCAGCCGTCGGTGCCGTCCGGCAGGTCCAGCTCGCCGTAGACGAAGTCGACCATCAGCTCGAGGAGTTCGTCCTTGCCCGTGACGTAGCGGTACGCGGCCATGGGGGCGACGCCGAGCTCGGTGGCGAGCCGCCGCATGGTGACCGCGTCGAGGCCCTCGGCGTCGGCGATGCCGACCGCGGTTCTGGCGATCCGCTGGGGGGTGAGGGTGGTGCGCGGGGCCGGCGTGGGGCGTTCGAGGCGTTCCCACACGGAGACGTGGTCCCTGTCCTCGGTCTCTGCCTGTCTCTCCTGGGAGGCCATCGCATGGGTTCCTTCCGCCGAACAGTGCTGTGTACAGCGTATCAGCAGTAGACAACGTACACTCTGATGTGTACGTTGTACGTCGAGGATACGGCGTACGCAACTGGAGGTGCTTTCCCATGGCCGACGCGACCGGAACCCCCTGCGGACCGCGGTGATCATCGGCAGTACGCGGGACGGGCGGTTCGGCCCGGTCGTCGCCGACTGGATCACCGGGCGCATCGGCGAGCGCGAGGACATGACGGCCGACGTGGTCGACCTCGTCGAGACCCCGCTGCCCACCGTCTTCCCGGCCTTCGGTCAGGCCCCCTCCGAAGAGGTGGTGGCCCGACTCGGTGCGGTGACGCCGCGACTGGCCGAGGCCGACGCCTTTGTGATCGTCACCCCGGAGTACAACCACAGCTTCCCGGCTGCGCTGAAGAACGCCCTCGACTGGCACAACGAGCAGTGGCACGCCAAGCCGGTCGGTTTTGTGTCCTACGGCGGCCTCGCGGGTGGCCTGCGCGCGGTCGAGCATCTCCGGGTCGTCCTCGCGGAACTGCACGCGGTGACCATCCGCAACACCGTCAGCTTCCACAACTACGGCGAGATATTCGGCGCCGACGGCAGGCCGACCGACCCCGGCTGCGAGGTCGCCGCCAAGGCCATGCTCGACCAGCTCACCTGGTGGGCGCACGGCCTGCGCGAGGCCAGGAACGCCCGCTCCTACGCTATCTGACGGATCGCCACTTCAGCTTCGGGGGAGGCCATGAACGACCCCGCGACACCCACTTCCGCAGCCGACTCGCCCGCCCTGCCCCGGCTGGGCGTCTTCGGGCTGATGCTCGGCATCTTCCTGGCGACCCTCGACGGGCAGATCGTCAGCACCGCGCTCCCCACGATCGTGGGCGACCTCGGCGGACTCGACCATTTCTCCTGGTCGGTGACGGCGTATCTGCTGACCATGGCCGCCTCCACGCCCATCTGGGGCAAGCTCGGCGATCTTTACGGCCGCAAGGGCGCCTACACCAAGTCCGTGATGCTGTTTCTGATCGGCACGGTGCTGTGCGGCATGGCCCGGAGCATGGGCCAGCTCATCGCCTTCCGGGCCGTCCAGGGACTGGGCGCGGGCGGGCTGATGGTCGGGGCGCTGTCGGTGATCGGTGTGCTGGTACCGCCGCAGGAACGCGGCCGTGTCCAGTCGATGGTGGGGGTCATGCTGCCGGTCGCCTTCGTCGGCGGACCGCTGCTCGGCGGATTCATCACCGACTACCTGGACTGGCGCTGGACGTTCTACGTCAACGTGCCCCTCGGCATCGTCGCGCTGCCGGCCGTCAGCAAGGGCGTACGGCTGCCCGCCCGGCGGGTCACGGGGCGTGTGGACTACCTCGGCGCGGCCCTGCTCACCAGCGGCATCCTGGCGCTCACCCTGCTCGCGAGCTGGGCCGGAACCACCTACGCCTGGTCGTCCTGGCAGATCGCCGCGCTCGCCGTCGTGGTCGTGCTCAGCCTCGCCTGGTTCGTCCGCGTCGAACTGCGCGCCACCGAACCGATCACGCCGCCCCGGCTGTTCACCAGCAGGGAGTTCACCCTCGCCCAGGTCCTCAGCCTGCTCGTCGGCGCCGTCCTCGTCTCCGTCATCAACTACCTCCCGCAGTACATGCAGTTCGTCCAGGGCGCCTCGCCCACGGTCAGCGGCATGCTGATCCTGCCGCTGATGCTCGGCATGCTCACCGCCCAGCTCACCACCGGACGGCTCATGGACCGCGGGGGACTGGACCGCATCGTCCCGCTCACCGGCGGCACCGTCACCGTGGCCGGTGCGATGCTGCTGCTCCTGCTCGGCGCGGACACCCCGCTCGTCGCGGCCTCGGCGCTGACCCTGGTCGTCGGGGTGGGCGTCGGCATCCTGATGCAGAGCACCCTGCTCACCACCATGAACAGCGCCGCCCCGCGCGACATGGGCGCCGCCACCGGCACCGTCACCCTGGTGCGCACCATCGGCGGGTCTCTCGGTGTCGCCGTCCTCGGCGCCGTCCACAGCAGCCGCATGGCGGACGTCCTGGCCGAGCAGCTCGGCTCCGGCGCGGAGAAGCGGCTGACCGCCGGCGGCGAACTGACTCCGGCCCTGCTGAGGGACATGTCCGCCCGCGTGCGCCACACGGTGCAGGACGCGGTCAGCAGCGGGCTCCACGGTGTCGTGGTCGGCGCGGCCGTCCTGTCGTTGATCGCTTTCGGCACGGCGTGGTTCATCCGCGCGACCCCGGAACCCGAGCCGGCGGCCGCTGCGACCGCGACCCCGGGAAGCGCACCGGACAAGGACTCCGTCCGCACTCCGCACGTGGACTGAGTGCGGCCCGGCCGCACCCACGCACCATCTCCCGTCCAAGCCGCCGACCGTACGGTGTCATCCCGCGTCGCCGTGCGGTCGGCTCCCGATCGAAGGCGAAGACTGATGCCCGCGAATCCGGTCGAGCGTGCCAGGGACGTCCTGGTCCGTCCCTTCTCCCTGGGCGGTCTCACCCTGCCCAACCGTGTCGTGATGGCTCCGATGACGCGCGAGTTCTCCCCCGGTGGAGTGCCGGGCGAAGACGTGGCGCGGTACTACGCCCGGCGGGCCGCCGGCGGCGTCGGACTGATCCTCACCGAGGGCACCTACATCGGACATGACTCGGCGGGCACCAGCGCCCGGGTGCCGCACTTCCACGGCGACGAGGCGCTGGCCGGCTGGTCCGCGGTGGCCGAGGCCGTCCACCGGGAGGGCGGCCGGATCATGCCGCAGCTGTGGCACGTCGGCATGGACCGCACCGCGGGCAACCCGCCCGTGCCGGGGGCTTTGGCGATCGGGCCCTCAGGTATCGCCCTGGACGGCACGCGCTCGGGTCGCACGATGACCCGGTCCGACATCGACAACGTGGTCGCCGCCTATGCGACGGCCGCGGCCGCGGCCGAGGTCCTCGGCTTCGACGGCGTGGAGATCCACGGCGGTCACGGTTATCTGGTCGACCAGTTCCTGTGGGCCCACACCAACCGGCGCACCGACGGCTACGGCGGTGATGTCGCCCGCCGGACCCGGTTCGCCGCCGAGATCGTGGCCGCCTGCCGGGCGGCCGTGTCGGCGGACTTCCCGATCTCGTTCCGATTCTCGCAGTGGAAGGTGAACCACTACCCGGCCAGGATCGCCGAGACCCCGCACGAACTGGAGACCGTCCTCGCCCTGCTGGCCGAGGCGGGCACCGACATCTTCCACTGCTCCACCCGGCGCTTCCACCTCCCCGAGTTCGAGGGATCCGACCTCAACCTCGCCGGCTGGGCGAAGAAGGTGTCGGGGAAGCCCGCCATCAGCGTGGGCTCGGTGGGTCTGAGCAATGAGTTCCTCCAGGTCTTCCAGGGGGAGCAGGCCGGCGTCACCGACATCGTGGAACTGCTCGACCGCATGGAGCGCGAGGAGTTCGACCTCGTCGCCGTCGGCCGTGCCCTCCTCGGCGACCCGGAGTGGCTGACGAAGGTCCTCGCCGGACGTACCGAGGAACTGAACCCCTTCCACGTGGGACTCGTCGGCGGCCTCCATTGACCCCTGCGGCCGCACACCCGGCAGCGGGCTCCTGATTCCCGTCGCTCCGGAGACGGCGCCGGAGCGACGGGGCGCGCGCCCCGAGCACGGCGCGGTCCCGTGGCCGCCGGCGCGACCCGGGCGTTGCTGTGTGCTGCGGCCCCCCCAGCGGTCGGGACCGCAGTGCCCGGGACCGGTCACGCCGGCCTCACGGCAGACGGTCACACATCCGGCACCGCCAGGACCTCGGCCTCAGGGTCGGGGTCCGCACGTTTTCGCGGGGGCGGACACCTTCGCCGGTACGGGCAGCGATGCGGCGGGCCCACCATGACGTCCGCCGAGCAGCAGAAGCAGGCCGATCCCGGTTCGGCCCACGGTGAGTTCGCTGCTCGGCTGTTCGAGGTCTTTCCTTGCGCCGTTCAGGGGGCCCGCCGGTGCGATCTCGGCCTCGCCTTCGTTCGCCGCGCATTGACTGCCCCCTGCCGCGCGGCAGGGATCCGTTCGTCGTAGCCCTCCTCGCGGTCGACCGCCATGCCCGCGTATCCGGTGCCGGCCGGCACCGCAAGAGAAGGGACTCGAATGCGCGTACTGCGACTGCGGCGTCTCGCACTGAGCGCACTTGCGTCAGCACTTTTTCTGGTCGGAGCCGCCCCGGCCACCGTCCAGGCCGACGAAGTCCGTGCCCAACGGGCCGCCCGCGACTGCCCGGTCACCCATCGCTCGGCCAGTACGACCATCGCTCCGCCGACGGGGCTGCAGAACTACTACCACAACGACTGGCGGCTCGGGCCCAGCCATCTGCCCCGGACCGGGCCGATCGGGAGGATGCTTCGGGGCTACCAGCCGCAGGACAGCACATCGCAGTACTGGTTCCTGGGCTGCTACTGGCAGACGAACCAGCAGAACCAGTCCGGTTGGTGGTACCCGGACAACAACGGGTTCGTGCTCCGCAACGGTCGTCCGGTCCAGTCGACGAGGACCCTCAAGGTGGGGCAGCTGGTCGACCTCTTCGGCAGGGGTACCGGCAACTTCCTGGCGCCCGCGGGCACGCCCTACACGAAGCGCGCGCTCCCGCCGACCAACCTCGACGAGTACGACCCGTCCGCTCCCGCGTACAACTACCACCTCTACCGGGTCACCAAGGCGTTCACCGTCCAGGCCGGTCCCATCAGGCCCTGGTTCGGCCAGCCGGGGCTCGGCGAGCAGTACGTGACCAGCGCCACCATCCCCAGCCTGGTCGCCACGCAGAACCTGGAAGAGATCACCTCCAGGGGATAGAACCTCCCGACCGGTGCCCGGGGCGCGCCACTCGCGCCCCGGCCCGGATCGACGCGTCCGGCCGCGCCCCCGGCCCGCGCGTGCGCCCACCGGGCAACCGCCGTCCCCGCGCCGGGTCAGCGGCCGGCCGTCGCCGACCCGGCAGGGAGCAGATGCCGCAGTTGCGGCTCGGTGCGCGACAGGGCCCGCACCCGCTCCAGGACCTCCTGGTCGAAGCCGGTGGTCCGTTCATGATGCTGCCTCAGGTGCTCGTCCCAAGTGGGCACTTCGAAGACCTCGTACACCTTCGCCGGGTCCGCCGCGTCCTGGTACAGCCGCCAGCGGGTCGCACCGGTACGGCGGCGGGAGCGGGACAGCCGCCGGGCCGCCGTGAGGAACTCGGCCAGATCCTCGGGGCGCACTTCGTAGCCGACCTCCACCAGCACGGGGCCCGTGTCGCCGACGGTGTCGAAGACCAGGGCGGGCTCCGGCCAGTGGGCGGAGACGGTCCGGTCGAGCGTGCCGGTGTCGGGCAGCAGCGGGAGCAGCGGGAGGCTCGCCGCACCGGCCACCAGCAGCAAGCCGGCGAGCACCAGCGCCCCTTGGGCGCCCAGCGGACGCGCGACGAACCCCCAGAGCAGCGAGCCGACGCCCTGGCCGCCGAGGAAGACGATCAGGTAGACCGCGAGTGCGCGGGCCCGGACCCAGGCGGGGAGCGTCAGCTGCATGGAGGTGTTGAGCGTCGACAGGGTGACCAGCCACCCCAGCCCCGTCGCGACGGACACCGCGGTGACGACGAGCAGGCTGGTGGAGCGGGCCGTGACCAGAGCGCCGGCGCCGTAGAGCAGGCCTGAGCCCACCAGAAGTTGATTGGACGTCAGCTTCCTGCGCAGCCGGCCCATGCCCAGCGCCCCGGCCACCGCGCCCGCCCCGAGCGCGGCGAGCAGCAGGCCGTAGCCGCCGGAACCCTGCTTCAGGTGCCCGCTGGCGATCACGGGCAGCAGGGCCCACAGGGCGCTGGCGGGCAGGACGAACAGGGCGGCCCGCCACAGGATCCGGCGCACGCCCGGGGCGTGGCGCACATAGCGGCCCCCTGCGTGCAGCGCGGCGACGACCGCCTCCGGCGCGGCGTGCTCCTCCCCGCTTCGGCGCCAGCGCAACAGCGCCAGGATCACGGCGGTGAACGAGACCGCGTTGATGGCGAACAGCACCCAGATGGAGGTGAACGTGAGCAGCAGGCCCGCGAGGGCCGGGCCGACCGCGCGTGCCACGTTGACGCTGAGGCTCCCCAGAGCGGCCGCGGCCGGGATCTGCTCCCTGGGGACGAGTTCGGGCTGGATCGCCTGCCACGCGGGGTTGCCGACGGCCTGCCCGCAGCCGAGCAGGAAGGTGAAGGCGATGAGGACGGCGGGCGTGGTCCGTCCGGTGGCGGTCAGCACCGTCAGCAGCGCGGCGAGAACCGTCGTCGCGCTCTGGACGCCGATGAGCAGCCGCCGCCGATCCAGGACGTCGGCGAGCACACCCGCGGGGAGCGACACGAACATCACCGGCAGCAGGCTCGCCGCCTGCACAAGCGAGACCCAGGTGGCCGCGCCCGGACGGTGCACCAGCATCCACTGTGCTCCCACCGCCTGCATCCAGCCGCCGACGGCCGAGCCCAACTGGGCGGCCCAGAGCATGCGGTAGGTCGGATCTCCCAGAGGCCCCCCGCTGACACGGGGGCGAAGCCGGATCGCGCTCACCGCCCCATCCAACCATCTCGCGCTCGACCCGACGGCCGGGGCGCCGCATGAGGCCGGTCGCCGACTCGAGCGGTGCCGAGCATGTGAGGAGGAGAGCAGGCAGGGTGCCGCGCGGGGGACCTGCCCCGGGAGATCGGGGAGTTGTGGCCGGCGGACACCGGACTGCCCGGCGGGCTCGGCCGGCGCGGAGGACAGTCCATCCCTTCGTGGCCATGTGCCGGAACCGGGATGCCGGGGTCCGTCAGCACCTGCGCCATGTGGCGGCCGGCCCGGACAGCATCATCCGGGAGTCGGAGGTCACCAACCCCGCCGTGGCCCCGCCCCCCCTGCCCGCCGAGCCTCGCCCGGCTCGTGATCCGCCGGGACGGAAGGGTTCCGGCACTCCGGGTGGTCCCCCGTCCCGCCGAGGTGAGCTTCCACCGTCGGCGGGACGACCGGTCGGCCGCACACCATGACCTCACCACAGCCCCGTGCCGGCCCGGACGGGCGTTTCCGTACGCACAGGGCCCCGGACCGACGCCTTCGTCAGGGGGCGGTCGCCGGTGTGTCCACGACCATCCAGTCGAGCACCGGGGTGCTCTGCAGATAGACCAGCACGCACATGAAGAGCATGAAGACCACGCTCCACACGATGACCCGGCGGAAGAGGATTCCTTCGCGGCCCTCGAAGCCGACCGCGGCCGCGGCGATGGCGAGGTTCTGCGGCGAGATCATCTTGCCGAGCACGCCACCCGAGGAGTTGGCCGCGGCCATGAGGGTCGGCGACAGGCCGGCCTGGTGGGCGGCGGTGATCTGGAGGGCACCGAACAGCGAGTTGGACGAGGTGTCGGATCCGGTGACGGCAACGCCCAGCCAGCCGAGGATCGGGGAGAGGAAGGCGAAGGCGCCGCCGGCCCCGGCCACCCACAGACCCAGCGTGGTGGTCTGACCGGACTCGTTCATGATGTAGCCGAGTCCCAGCACCAGCATGACGGTGAGCACCGCGAACTTCAGCTGGTCCAGGGTGCGTCCGTAGGCACGCAGGGCGCGGCGCGGCCCGACCTGGATCAGCACCATGCTGATCAGACCCGCTATCAGCAGCAGACTCCCGGCTGCCGAAAGGTAGTTGAGTTTGAAGGTGGTGGCGACCGGGTCGCCGTTCGCCTTGAGGATGTGCAGCCCCGGCCAGTTGACGATGTGTGTCACCGACTCCAGGCCGGTACCGGTCGCGCCGACCCCGGTCGGAGGCTTTCCGGTGATCGCCGGAACCCGGGTGGCCAGTACGAACACCACGATGATGGCCAGGTAGGGCGCGTACGCCTTGAAGACGTCCAGCGGCGAGTCGTGGAAGTCGCGGTCGGCGTCCGCGCGGGCCCGGGTCAACACCTGGCTGTCCGCGGACTCGTCGCGGCCCGTGGCCGGTTCGCCCCCGGGGGTTCGCGGCCTGCGGGAGCCGCCGTCGGAACCGTCGAGTCCCTCGTCCTCGTCGCTCTCCTGGTACGTCTCCTCGGCATGCCACAGACGGGTGAACACCAGGACCGCCAGCGCGGAGGCGAGCGCGGCGACGATGTCGGCGAGCGGCACGGACCAGAAGTTCGAGGACAGGTACTGGAACACCGCGAAGGACACACCGCAGACCACCGCCGGCGGCCAGGTCTGCCGCAGCCCCCTGCGGCCGTCCACGATGAACACCAGCGCCAGCGGCACGAACAGGGCCAGGATCGGGGTCTGCCGGCCGACCATCGCGCCGAGGTCGTCCACGGGCAGGCCGGTGACGCCCGCCAGTGTGGTGATCGGTACGGCGATCGCGCCGAACGCCACGGGCGCGGTGTTGGCGACCAGGGCGACGGTGGCCGCCTTGAGCGGCTTGAAGCCCAGGGCGATCAGCATGACCGCACTGATCGCGACGGGGGTGCCGAAACCGGCCAGCGCCTCCATGAGGGCGCCGAAGGAGAAGGCGATGATGATCGCCTGCACCCGCTGGTCGTCGCTGATGGACGCGAACGACCGGCGCAGTACGTCGAAGTGACCGGTCTCCACGGTCAGGTTGTAGATCCAGATCGCGTTGATGACGATCCACATGATGGGGAAGAAGCCGAACGCGGCACCCAGCAGACCGCTGTTGAGCGCGTCGGCGACCGGCATCGAGTACACGGCGACCGCGAGCACCACGGCGACGACGAGCGAGATCAACGAGGCGAGCCACGCCTTCATCCGCACCACGCCGAGCAGGACGAAGAGGACCAGCAGCGGAAGGATCGCGACGATGGACGACAGTCCGAGCGAATCGCCCACCGGACTGTAGTCCTGCTGATAGTTGGCGAGGAACATGGAGCACCCTTTTCTACGACGCCGGAGATGAGGGGGCCGCGCCACGGATCGGCACCGTGGTGGTCGGGGGGATGGCGTACGTGACGACGGCGCCGGGAACGCGGGGCGCGCGCTCGGGCAACTGTCGTGCGGGGACGCCGCGGACGGCGGCATCGAGCACCTGCACGGTGGGGGCGAGGGGCTTGCTTCGCACATGCGGGCGGACGTGGTCGCGACCTGTATCCAGTACCCGGGGACGGCGGTCAGCCTCGGACGTGACCCGGGAGCAGGGGGCCGGCACCGCCTTGGTCCTGCGTTCACCGGGACCGCGGGCGGGCCCGTGACGCAACAGGTGGCACGTTCCGGCGCTCACTCCCGCGCAGACGCGGGATCTGATGCGGTGTCCCATGCGGGTACTCCGAGTTGGCGACGAGGTCGATTCCACTACTCGGTAGACACCAACCGAATGGTGGAAGAATGCAGTGGTGCCGGAGCTGTGTCAAGGGTCACACGTGACCTGCGTACAGGCGCACTCCCGCCGGAACGAGGGGTGTGCGGGCAGACGTCCGTCGCCCGGGGCCGTCGCCCGGAAGAGGAGGAGGCCGCAGGCGTTACCGCGCGGGTCGCCGGTGTACGGCGTCGGCGACGACGGACGTCACGAACCTGTTGACGGCCGCGGTGTCCGGTGGGCCGGGTTCGCGGTCCGTGAACAGCAGATGCCCGCCGCCGACGAGGGAAAGGGTGAGTGAGCCGATGTCGGCGTCCGCTGCGATGCGGCCCAGATCGCGCTCGTCCCCCAGGTAGGCGGAGACGGCGGTCGTGGCCTGGGCGAGGATCGCGATGCCGCCGCCGGGTGCGGCGTGCCGCAGCCGCGCGCGCAGCCGGTCCCGGAAGGTGACGAGCGGGATGATCGCCATCGGGATCGGTCCGAACAACGTGGTCAGCGCGCCGGTGAGGTTGTCGGCGACCGCCCCGGTGCCGGCGGACTCCCGCAGTGCACTCGCCCGGGACTCGAGTTGTGCGGCCCGGTGGGAGCGTCCCGGCACACGGCCACCGGACGCGCGTGGTGCGTACGCATGGCCGACCGCCCCGTCCCCGCCGGAATTCACCGTCTCGTCCGTGCGGCCAGGATCAGAAGCCGCGCCGGTGGAGCAGCAGGTCGGCGACGACCGGCCGGTGGTCCGAGGCCGCGGTCTCCTCCTCGCGGGCGCCGGTGACGGTGACCTCGGGGGAGACCGCCACGACGTCGATGCGCTTGACCGGGGCGACCGCCGGATAGGTCTTGCCGCCCTGCGGGGCGGCGTCGGCGAGCGGTCCCCACAGCTTCGCCAGTTCGGGGGCGCCGGGCTCGGCGTTGAAGTCACCGACGAGGACCTTCGGCCCGGAGTCCGCGGCGAGGATGCCCAGCATGTCGTCGACCTGGATCCGCCGGACCGCCGGGTCGGCGCGGTAGTCCAGGTGCGTCGAGTAGATGTGCACGGCGGTTCCGCGGACCCGGACAGTCACCTCCGCGAAGCCGGGGGCGGGGGCCGGCACCGGGTTGGTCTCCTGCGTGGACAGGCGTGTGATCTCGTGGTTCTCCGCGCGCACGATCGGGTGGCGGCTCAGGATCGCGACGCCGTACCGACGCCGTTCCGTGTGCTCCGGTGCGGGCGGCAGGTCGTAGATCGGGGCGAAGAAGACACGCATGTGCAGCCGTTCGGCCAGCTCGCGCGCCTCGTCGGTGAAGTTGCTCCGGGTGTCCCAGTGCACGTCGACCTCCTGGAGGCCGATCACATCGGCATGCAGGGCCCGGACGGCATCGGCGGTGCGGTCGAGGTCGAAGACGTTGTCCTCGCCGGCCCCCGCGTGGATGTTGTACGTGGCCACCCGCAACGGCACACTCCGGGCCGCCGGTCCGTCGGCGGCCGGCTGGCGGGCCGTGGCCACGCCGGGCGATGTCGCACTGAACGCCACGAAGGCGAGGACTCCGGCGGCCAGCGTGCGGCAGGCGGCGATGCGATTCCTGCGTTTCACCCGATGCTCCAGATGCTCGACGGACTGACGATGTGCTGCGGGCGTGGCACCGGCGGCACGGCCGGCGACCGCTCGAGACGCGTCTCCTGCACGCTCGCACCATCCGTACCCACCCGCCGGGCCCGGCGATCATTGCGAGTAGGGGTGACGGTGGTGCGCCGTGCGCCCACCATCCAGTCCTACATTGGAAGGTGACTCCCACCGATCCAGGGGTGAGCGACATGATCAGTTCCCCGGTACCCGAGCGCGGCCCGCAATCTGGCGCACGCCGCCTGCGCGAGTTGTTGGCGGCGGGCGATCTGGTGACCGCCCCCGGAATCTACGACGGACTGACCGCCGCCCTCGTCGAGCGGCGCGGCTTCCGGGCCGCCTATGTGAGCGGGGCGTCGGCGTCCGTGTCCCTGCTGGGGGAGCCGGACCTGGGCCTGATGACGGCGAGCGAGATGGCGGCGCACGTCGCGAGGCTGCGGGCGGCGACGTCGCTGCCGTTGATCGTGGACATCGACACCGGATACGGCAACGAACTGAACGTGCGGCGGACCGTCGAGACATACCGGCGCCTCGGAGTCGCTGCCGTCCACATCGAGGACCAGGTCTTCCCCAAGAGGTGCGGCCATCTGGACGGCAAGGCGGTCGTGCCCGTCGAGGAAGCGGCGTCGAAGGTGCGGGCGGCGGTCGCCGCCCGTGGGGACGACGAGATGATCATCATCGCCCGGACCGATGCCCGTGCGCCGCTCGGGTTGCGGGACGCCATCGACCGGGCGAACGCCTACGTGGATGCCGGCGCCGACATGATCTTCCTTGAGGCGCCCAGGAGCAGGGGCGAGCTCGAAGAGGTGGCGCAGAAGGTGCGGGCACCGCTGGTGGCCAACGTGATCGCACGGTCCAGGACTCCGGTCCTCCCGGCCGCGGATCTCGGCCGGCTGGGCTTCCGTCTCGCGATCTACCCTCTGCTGTCCGCCGCTGCCGCCGCAGCCGCTGTCGACGCCGCCCTGTCGACGCTCGCCGAAAGCGGACTGCCGCCGACGGACGTCCACGGTCCCGCGGAACTGTTCGGCATCGTCGGCCTCGACGGCTGGCTGGACTGGTCGGAGGAGTACACGGGGTCCACCGCGGCCGGGTCCGCGACGGACTGACCGTCCGTACGACACGCATCGAGTGGAGTTCGTACACGACGGTGTTTCGTTCATGCCTTTGCGGTGAGCCGCCGAGTGGCTGTCTATCATCGACCACGAAAGGCGCGGCATTTTCGCGGTCAATGGGACAAGGGACGGTCCGTTGAACACACAGCGGAAAGGGCGGGGCGACGCGGCCACCGGCCGGGCGATATGACGGGCCTGCGCCTGACATATGAGTAGCGCACCGACGCTTGCGACCTCTCGGCCGGTCGGCGCCGGGATTTTCGCCGCCCGGCGGGGTTCCCCTGCACAGGGATTCCGGCATCATCAGCCGCCTTTCGGTGTGACCTGCGCATGGTCCGCCGCCGTCCGAGCCGGAGAGAGAATTCATGACGCTGTCTGCCCTGTTGGAAGCCGTCGACCCGCCACAACTCCTCCCCGCGCGTGAGCAGATGGCCTTCACCTTGGGCTTCCACATCATTCTGGTGCCCTTCGGCGTCGCATTCACCTTCATGATGCTGATCTGCCAGTACCGTGGGCTGCGCCGTGGCGATCAGCAAGCGCTCCTCCTGGCGCAGCGATGGTCCAAAGTGGCCGCCGTGCTGTTCGCGGTCGGGGCCGTGTCCGGTACGGTGCTGACTTTCGAGTTGGGCCTTCTCTGGCCCGGGCTCATGGGCAAGTACGGTTCGGCGTTCGGTTTTCCGTTCGCCATCGAAGGGCTTTTCTTCTTCCTCGAAGCCATCTTCATGGCCATCTACATCTACGGCTGGAAGAGGCTGCCACCATGGCCCCACTTCTTCACCGGCGTGGTGGTCACCCTGTCGGGTGTGGGCGGCACGGCCTCCGTCATCGCTGCCAACAGCTGGATGAACCAGCCGGCCGGGATCCTGGTGAAGAACGGGCGCGTGGTGGACGTGATCCCGTCCAAGGTCTTCTTCAACGGGGCTTTCTGGTGGGAGATGGTGCACATGCTCCTCGCGGCGTACATCGTCGCGGGGTTCATGGTCGCCGGGGTGTACGCATGGGACCTGCTCAAGGGGCGTCGGGACCATTACCACCGGCTCGGGTTCCTCGTCCCGTTCACGGTCGCCGCGATCGCCATGCCACTGCAGTTCCTCGTCGGGGACACCATCGCGCGCCAGGTCTTCGACAGGGAACCGGCCAAGTTCGCCGCCATCGAGATGGTGCCGACCACCGGCACCCACATCCCGGAGATCCTCGGCGGCGTCTATATCGACGGCGAGGTGCGCTACGGCATTCCGCTCCCCGGCGTCGCCTCGATCCTCGCCGGTTTCCGCCCCTCGACCACGATCAAGGGGTTCGACGCGATCCCGCCGGACGTACGCCCCGACGACGCGGTGGTCAGCGTGGTGCATCTCGCCTTCGACGTGATGGTGGGCACCGCTTCTCTCCTGCTCCTGCTGGCCCTGTGGTTCGCCTGGCTGTGGTGGCGGCGGCGCGAGGTGCCGATGAACCGCTGGTTCCTGCGCAGTTCGGCCGTGGCCGGTCTGGTCTCGCTCCTGTCGCTGGAGAGCGGCTGGGTGGTGACCGAGGTCGGCCGGCAGCCCTGGACCGTCGTCGGGCTTCTGCTCACGCGGGACGCGGTCGCCACTCAGGGCAATCTGTGGCCGCTGTTCGCCACGGTCCTCGCGATCTATTTCTGCGTCGGTGCCGGTGCCCTGTTCGTGCTCCGGACCATGCGCCGCCGGTGGGCGGAGGAAGGAACCGATGCCGTGGCGGTCCCGTACGGCCCCCGGCCGGCAGCGGCGATGAACGGGCGCACCTCCGGAGCTGATGACGCATGAGCACTGTGATCGCCGTGATCCTGTTCGTCGGTGTCATCGCCTACGCCCTCTTCGGCGGAGCCGACTACGGAGCCGGTTTCTGGGATCTGACGGCCGGGGGCGAGACGCGGGGGCACCGGGTCCGCGAGCTGATCAACCTCTCCCTCAGTCCCGTGTGGGAGGCCAACCACACATGGCTGGTCTTCTGTCTCGTCACGATCTGGACCGGCTTTCCCCGGGCCTTCACCGCCATCACCACGACCTTGTACATCCCACTGGGCCTTGCGGCGCTGGGGATCGTCGCCAGAGGAGCCGGCTTCGCCTTCCGCCATGCACTGACCGAACGTCAGGCACAGCGCATCAGCGGTGTCGCGTTCGCCTGTTCGTCGGTGCTCACCCCGTTCTTCTTCGGCACCATCGCGGGCGGGATCGCCTCGGGACGCGTGCCGTCGGCGGGGCACGGTGACGCGCTGTCCAGCTGGCTCAACCCGACCTCCATCCTGGGCGGAATCCTCGCGATCACCGTCTGCGCCTACCTCGCCGCCGTGTTCCTGACCGGGCAGGCCCAACGTCGAGCGGACTCCTCCCTGGAGCACGCATGCCGTCTCAGAGCCTTCGCGGCGGGCGTCGGCGGGGGAGTGGTGGCCCTGGTCGGCGTGTACGTCCTGTACTCGGACTCCCCACGTCTGTTCCACCAGTTGAGGACGGTGGGCGCGCCGCTCCTGGCCGTCTCGGGCCTGTGCGGTCTCGCCGCGCTCGTCCTGCTGCGCCGCGGCCGTCCGCCGGTGGTACGTGCCCTGGCAGCCCTCGCGATCGCCACCGTCGTCGCCGGATGGGGAGTCGCCCAGTATCCGTATCTCCTGGGCACCCATCTGACCATCCAGCAGGCGGCCGCGCCGTCGGCCACCCTGTGGGTGCTGCTCGTGGTCTCCTGCGTCGCGGCCGCCCTGATCGCGCCGTCGCTCGTCCTGCTCTACACCCTTCAGCTGCAACGCAAACTCGGCTGACCGAACCGGGTGCGGTACGCCGTCCACACCCGCTCCGACCGATCCGCGCGCGAGACGTCCGTCCGATCTGCACGGGAGAAGAGCGGGACGGCCGAAGCACGGGCGCCGGGGCCGTGTTACAAGTGTCCCCTGGCAGGCAGCAACAGGAGATCAGACGTACCACCCGGAGGACCGTCCGTTGTTCAGCATCACCGTTCGTGATCACATCATGATCGCCCACAGCTTCCGCGGCGAGGTGTTCGGGCCCGCGCAGCGGTTGCACGGCGCCACGTTCCTCGTCGACGCGACCTTCAAGCGGGAGGAGCTGGACGACGACAACATCGTCGTCGACATCGGGCTGGCCACGAAGGAACTGGGCGCGGTCGCGGGCGAGCTGAACTACCGCAATCTCGACGACGAGCCGGACTTCGCCGGGATCAACACCTCGACGGAGTTCCTGGCCAAGGTGATCGCGGACCGGCTCGCGGAGCGCATCCACAAGGGGGCACTCGGGGAGGGCGCCAAGGGCATCGCCACCCTCGCCGTGACCCTGCACGAGTCGCATGTCGCCTGGGCGGGTTACGAGCGTGCGCTGTGATCCGGCGGCAGTGGCCCGGGCGTGGTCGTGAGACGTCCTGACCCCGCTGCCCGACAGGGCAGGTGAACCGGCTTCGGCGGCAGACCGGGTGGGCCGGTCTGCCGACGGGGCCGGTGCGGGCTCAGCCTTCCCGCCCGTCGCCCGAGTCCGAGCCCCGTGCGGCCGGCGGGTCCTGCGGCGTCCAGTGGCGGTGCCAGGTCCTGGCCCAGTCGCGCCCGACGTATCCCGTGCGCATTCCGAGCCGTGCCTCGGGGTCGCGATACGCCCTTCTCATGTGCCCGATCAGCACCGCGGCGATCCCCCAGGCCAGGACGTCGTGGACGAAGATGGCACTGGTGCGGGAGACCGTCGGCAGCACTCCGGTGAACCACATCAGGAGCCCGGTGGCCATCATGACCAGAACCGCTCCCGCGATCCAGCCCGCATAGACCTTCTGCCCCGCGTTGAACTTGCCGGCGGGTCGCGCCCGGGGCTCGGTCAGGCGCCTGCGGGCGGCCCGCAGCCATTCCCGGTCGTACGCGGCGAAGCGGTTCAGCCGGCGGAGATCCGCGCGGAAGGCGGGGGAGGCGAGGCCGAGGAGGAAGGGCAGGGGGAGCAGGACGCCTGACCACTCGTGGACCGTGACGAGCAGGTGGCGGCGGCCCACCAGTTGGGCCAGCGGCGCCAGATAGAGGCAGGCCGCCGTCCCCACGCAGAGCAGCATCAGCCAGCCGGTGGCCCGGTGCACCAGGCGCTCGGCCCGGCTGAACCGGCGGATCCGGCCCGAACGGTCAGGCCGCGGAGCCGTCGCCGTCGCGGTCCTCGCCGTCGAGCCATCCGTCGATGTCATAGCCGTACTCCTCCCAGTAGCCGGGGACGACCTTGTCGGTCACCGAGATGCCGGACAGCCACTTGGCCGACTTGTAGAAGTACATGGGAGCCGCGTAGAGCCGGACCGGACCGCCGTGCTCGTGGGGGATGGGCCTGTCCTGCATCCTGAGGGCCACGAGCATGTCGGAGCGGCGCGCCTGGGCGAGGGTGAGGCTCTCGGTGTAGACGCCGTCGAAGCAGGTGAAGCGCAGGGCGCGGCCCTCGGGACGTACCCCGGCGTCCTCGAGCAGTTCGGAGAGCCTCACACCTTCGAACGGGGTGTTCTCGACCCGCCAGCCGTCGGTGCACAGCACGTCGTGGACGATCCGGGTCTGCCGCAGTGCGCGCAGATCCTCGAGCGTGTAGGTCGCCGGTCGGTCGACCAGTCCGTCGATCCGCAGTGCGTAGTCGGTCTCGTCCTTGCGCGGTACCGAGCCCACCACGCTGTAGTAGCGGAATCCCCCCGGGTTGGGGAGCACTCCGGTGAGTCCCGTGGGGTCCTTCTGCGACGCGGCGCCGAGCGCCTTCTCCCAGCCGTCCTGCAGCCAGGGCGCGGTGGCGAGGCCGACGGCCCCGGCGCCGAGCATGGTGAGCATCGTCCGCCGCGCCACGGGCGCTCCCTCGGCCGGCCGGTTCTTTCGGAGGCCCATGGTCACCGGACCTCGGGGTGCGGGGGGAATCCGGTGGTCCGGCCCGCGTGACCGGGTCCCACCGTCAGCGGTGCCGCGCTCACCGCGGCGTTGTGGTGCTCGACTGCCTGACTCACGGAATCTCTCCTCTGTATGTGCACGCTCGTCTCGAAGGGGCGGGCGCTGCCCGCCGGCCGCTCGGCCCTTCCCCGCGCCGGGGGATCGGCCGCGTCGGTGACCTGGGGCGGGGACGGTCGGGCGGTACGGGGATCTCCGCGGTGCCCGGGGACGGTGTCGCCGCGGCGCCGGCGGTCTCAGGCGACCGTGGCCTCGATGGTCACGGGGATGTCGAGCGCCTTGGAGTAGGGGCAGATCCGGTGGGCGCCGGCGCCGAGCTCGTCCGCGGTGCTCTGGTCCACTCCGCTGAGCTCGAGGTGCAGGACGGCACTGAGGTGGTAGTCGCCCGCGTCGTGGTGCAGCGTGACCTCGGCGACGACCGCCAGGTCCTGCAGAGTGACTTTCTTCTGCGCGGCGGTGATCTTGACTGCGCCCAGGAAGCAGGAGGCCCAGCCGGCGGCGAGGAGCTGCTCGGGGTTGGTGGCTGCGCCGTTGCCGCCGAACTCCTTCGGAATGGCGAGGGTGACGTCGAGGAGCCCGTCGCTGGATGCGGCACGGCCGCCGTTGCGCCCCTCACCCGTCGCGGTGACGACGGCGGTGTAGTTCGTTTCAGCCATGATCGTGCCTTTCGGATTCGCCTGGGAGGGAGTCGATCAAGAGGCATCACCTCTCTGACAGGTGATGACTTTGGCAGTTTCGTTGTCACCTGTCAAACAGGTGACGGGCGGAGTGGCTGAGGATGGGTGCCCGGGTTGTCGACCGGGGCGCGCGGCGCCCGATCGGAGGCGGTGAGGTGGCGGTCGAGGGTGTGATCACTCGTCCGGTGGATGAGGGCCGGGGGTCGGCTTGCCCTGAGGTGCTCGAGGGTCGCCCCTTGTTCTTTCGTTCATCACCGGTCAGACTGGTGACATGATGCATGTCTTCAAGTGCGGCGCCCCCGTGCTGGACTTCCTCGGGACCCTGCGCGCGCGGCGCAACGCGGTACCCGTCGAGGTGCTCACCTCCCCGGAGAGCCTCGACGCCTGGTTCCGTGAGTCCGGCATGGTCGACGGAGACACGCACTGCGGACCGTCCGACGTGGAGGACGCGATCGCTCTGCGCGAGGCGATCTACCTGCTCATCGTCGCCAGGCTGGCCGGCGACGACTACGACGCCGAGGCGCTCGCGCTGGTCAACGACAGGGCGCGCACTCCGTCCGCGATTCCGCAGCTCACGCCTGCGGGGCGCAGGATCGAGGCGACGGCGCAGCAGGCCCTGTCGTCCGTCGCCCGGCAGGCGGTGGAGGTGCTCGGCGGTCCGGAGGCGGCGCTGCTCAAGGAGTGCAGCAGGCCCGAATGCACCCAGGTCTTCCTCGACCGGTCGCGTGGAGGCTTCCGGGAGTGGTGCGCCATGGATCCCTGCGGAAACAGGGTGAAGGCCGCCGCCTACCGTGCCCGCAGGCGGGCGGGCAGGCCGCGCGCGGCCTCGACCGCGCCGGCGAACCGATAGGGCTCCGCCCGCGGTGCCCTCGCCGGTGTGTGTCGCCGGCTTCTCCGTCCACCCGGCCCGGCCGGGGTGTCCGCTTTCGGTCGCTTCGCAGCGGAGCGCGTGCACGGCGGCGGTGTGGCAGATCCTCGGTGAGGCGTTCCGCGCTCACCTCCGCCAGGGCGCCGGCCCGGACCGTGTGGCGGCTGAAGGTGACCTCGACGAGCAGCGCGGCGAGGAACAGCAGCCGGCGTTCCGGCGTGTGCTCGGCCGGCAACCGGGCGTGGATCTCGTGGGTCCGCTCCCGCACGGTCACATACAGCGCTCCGGTGGTGTGCTCGTCGTCCGTGGCGCCGCGCGGGAGTGCGACGAACGTGTCGGTGCCCGCGGGGTCCTGTCTGCGCCGTACGCAGATCCGGGTGATGCGTGCGGGCGGTGCGGTCGGGCCTGGGCCCGCCGTCCACGCCGGTCGAGCCGGCGGACGGCGGGCCCAGGCCCGTTGACGGTCCGGGTGGAGCCGCCGTGTTGCAGCCGGCGACTCCCCGAAGGGCGACGAATCCGACGCGTCGTCACTCGGCTCCGAGACCCGCGTCCTCGACCTCGTTCCTGCCGTCCGCCTTGAGGACCTTGTTGAGCGGTGCGAGGTCGTAGATGCCCTTGAGGTCGGGCTTCTCCAGCAGACCGGCCTTCACCGCGTGATCCGCCTCGCTGTCGAGCGTCGCGGCCAGCGGGTCGTCCAGGAACGTGATGGACTTCCAGGCCGGGTCGAGGACGTCGGCGGGCAGCGCCTTGCCGGACAGTTCCTTCAGCGCGGCGTTGGCGGAGGCCTTCGCCTTGTCGGGGTTCGCGTTGATCCATGCGTTGGTCTTCACCGAGCCGCGCAGTACGGCCTCGACGACGTCCGGGTGCTCCTTCAGGAACTTCTGCGACACGATGATGTTCGTGATGACGAACTTCTTGCCGGGCCAGAGATCCGATTCGTCGAGCAGTACCCTGCCGCCCTCGGCGACCAGTTTGGACGCGGTCGGCTCCGGCACCCAGGCGCCGTCGATCGAGCCGGACTTGAAGGCGTCCGGGGTGACCTTGTTGTCCATCCGGAGCACCGAGACGTCGCCCTTTCCGCTCTCGGCGTCGACCTTCCAGCCCTGGTCCGCGATCCAGTTGAGGAAGGCGACGTCCTGCGTGTTGCCGAGCTGAGGCGTCGCGATCTTCTTGCCCTTGACGTCCTTCAGGGACGTGATCTTCTTCGGGTCGACCACGAGCTTCACACCGCCCGACGCGGAGCCGCTGATGATGCGGAGGCTCTTGCCGTTCGACTTGGTGTAGCCGTTGATGGCGGGGGAGGGGCCGATCCAGCCGATGTCGATGGAGCCGGAGTTGAGGGCCTCGATCTCGGAGGGTCCGGCGTTGAAGGTCGACGCCTTGATCGTGGTGCCGCCGAGCTCCTTCTGGAACAGGCCCTCCTGGACGCCGACCAGCGCCGTGGCGTGGGTGAGGTTGGGGAAGTACCCGATCCTCACTTCGTCGGTGGAGAGCTTCTTGCCGTCCGCCGCGACCTTGGTCTGCTTGCCGTCGTCCGTGGACTCGGAACCGTAGCCGCAGGCGGTCAGCAGGAGAGGGAGCGCCGCTATGACGGCGATCGTGCGCAGGGTGGTGAGCGGTCTTGCGGCAGACACGGAGGTGTCCTCTCGGGGAATGGGTGATCGGGGAAGAAACGGAACCGCGCGATGCGCAGCCCCTGGGCACACACCGGCGCTACGCTCACCCGCCCTCGGCGGGTGGAACGCCGTATGGGGCGGTGAAGCGGGCGGCGGCGGGTGCCGCAGGAGATGGTGCGACTTCACGGCCGCCGTGCGGGACCCGAAGGCGCGAGGTCAGGGGAACGCGCGGGTGACGCCGTCGGTCGAAGGGCGCCCCGTCCGCCGACGTGGAGCGGCGGGGCCGCGGCCATGTCCGGCGTGGTGCCTGCCGCTTCTGCGGACGGTCTCAGACGGGTCGACAGATGGCGCTGGACGTACGGCCGAGGTCGATGTGGCGACGCGAGGTCAGAAGGGGCAGCAACCGGCCTGCCCGGCTGAGTGTTCTCATGGCCGCCCTCCTCCCCACGGATCCCTAGTTTTCCTACCGGGTTGATGGGGATCGTGGCAGAAGTCGGCGCCCATCCCAAGGGGGTGTTCACATGCTGGATGAAGAGATCTCGCTCTTCGAGATCGGTGCGGTCGCAGGGCGTGGGGTCAGGGGTTCACCCAGGCGCCCGGGGCGTCGGTCAGTGCGGACACCCCGGCGGGCAGTTGGGCCGATGCCACATCCGCGAGCGACACGCCCTCGAGGATCTCGCGCACATTGGTCCGCAGCGCGATCCACAGCGGGAGCAGCGACTGGGCGGGTCCGGTGTAGGACAGCTCCGGGGGCCGGACCCCGCGCACCGAGACCAGCGGTCCGTCCACGACGCGTATGACATCGGCGATGCTGATGGCCTCGGCGGGCCTGGCCAGCCGATAGCCGCCCTTGCCGCCGCGCTGGCTGAGCACAAGACCGCCCCGGCGCATGTCGTTCAGGATGCTCTCGAGGAATTTGTGCGGAATGTCCTGGGCGTCGGCGATGGCCTCGGCCTTCAGTGGCTCGTCGTCCCGGGACGCGGCGAGCTGCAGTGCGGCACGTACCGCATAGTCCGCCCTGGCTGAGATCCGCATGCGCTCATTATTCCGCAGAGCTCCCGTCCTCGTCCGTCCCGGGCGGGTCCGGACAGGGGCGCGGGTCTTTGCGGCGCGGTCGGGTCGGGCACAGGAGCGCGGCCCGGGCGGTCAGAGGGGGAGGGAGAAGGGAGGGTGTGCACCGTTGAGGAAGTAGTCCCCGACGTCGCGGAGTCGGTGGGCGACGGGTTCGTACAGGGTGTGGGTGCGCGCATTGCGCCAGAAGCGGTCCAAACCCAGATGGGAGGACGCGGAGCGGGCGCCGATGACGTCGAGCGCGCGGGTGGTGGCTTCCTGGGCGGCCGTGGACGCGGCGGCTTCGGCCATGGCCACGAGGACGGAGATCTCCGCGTACTCGTCGTAGCCGAGGTCCTCGCCGCGTGCCAGTCCGCCGCACACGGCCTCCCGCGCCTGATCGGCGAGCGCCGACGCGGAGCGGGTGAGGACGCCGAGTTCGCCGTAGGCGGTCAGTACCTGCGACTCCTCGGGGGAACCGGCCGGCCAGGCGGGGTGCCAGGGCGAGTGGCCCGCCCTGCTGTACTCGCGGACCTCGGCGAGCACACCCTCGGCCGCGCCGAGACAGAGCTGGACGGAGAAGAGGCGCCCGATCGGCGACGCCAGCGCGGCGGAGGGTGCGAGGACGTCCTCGTCCGAGGGCAGGGAGCCGAGTATGTCGTCGCCGGCCACCGGGACTGCGTCGAACTCGACGCTGCCACCGGCCGCGAGCCGCTGTCCGAAGGTGTCGATGTCGCTGTCGATCCCCACCCCGCTCCGGGCGGGATCGACGACGAGGGCGACCGGCTCACCGGTGTCGGCCCGCGCGGCCCGTACTGCGATACGGTCGGCGACCAGGACCCCGGTGAGATAGCTCTGGCGGCCGTCGAGCACATGCCCGTCGGCCGTCTCGGTCAGCCTCAGGGCCGGCTCCTGGCGGGCGAAACCGCCTCCCCAGCACCACTGCTCCGCCGCGGTCCGGCGCTGCACCCGTGCGGCGAGAGCGGGTTCGCCGAAGAACCGGGGACTCGACGACAGGTGGTAGTGCGAGCCGAGGAGCCGGCCGATCGCGCCGTCGGCCGCGGCGATCTCCCGGACCACGGCATAGGCGGTCGGCCAGTCCCCACCGCCTCCCCCCGACTCGGCGGGGACGAGCAGCGAGAGCAGTCCCGCGTCGCGCAGCCGGGACACCTCGTCGAACGGGGCCTTGCCGGCCTGCTCCCGGGCCACCGCGTCCGTGGCGAGGTCGTCGGCGGTCTCGCGGGCCACGCGCAGCCAGTGTGCGGGGGGCGGCGCGGTTCGGTCGGGCTCCGAGGTGAGGCCGGACGACGCAAGGGCAACGCCCATGGAGGTGGTCTCCTCAACTTCAGCAGCAGACGGCACTGATGGCGTGACCGAGGTCGACATGCCGACGACGAACGAGTCGTTGCCGCGTACGGGCCGTGTACATCATCCTGCGCATCCGCGTTCGGCCTCGTCAATGCTTTCCTAGTAAATCGATAGGAAAACTGGGGAAAGCGTTCCGGACTTCACCCGGGTGCACACCGGCTCCGACGCTCACATCGGTGTCGAGCCCTTCTGGGCCGTCAGCGGGCGGGCCGGGGCGTGTACCGGTGTCGAGGGCGCGCAGCAGCGCCCGGGCCACCGCGTCGTTCTGGCGGAAGGCGGGGGCGTTGGTGCGGGGGCGGGCGAAGGCGGCTACGGCGCGGCTGTCGGTCGGGGCGCCGAGGGCGATACGGCGGGGGTGCGGGCCGCCGAGACCGGGATCGACGACGTGGCCGTCGGCGGGGACGACGGTGAGCCGGCCGGAGCGGTGGGTGTGTTCGGCGTCGGCGATGACCTCCTCGGCGAGCGCGCCTGTGCGGTGCAGCCGCCGGAGCAGCGGGTCCTCGGTGCGGTCGAGGTTCGGGCCGGGCAGATACGCCTCGATCAGGGCCGTGGCACGGACCGTGCGACCGGGCACGGTGGGGCTCGTCGCGGTGAAGGTCCCGGTGGCCTCGTCCGTGCCGATGCGGAGGTCGGCACCGAGGAAGCGGACGAGCCCGGCATGCGACAGGGCGAGCAACTGGCGCAGCCGGAACCCGGGTGGACCCGAGGCGAGGAAGCTGAAGAAGCCGTGCCACCAGCCGTCGAGGCCTTCGGCGAGGGAGCGGGCCGACAGCCGTCCCCCCGCGATCAGCCGCGGCAACTGGCCGTACACGGAGAGCAGGGCGAGGAACGCGCCCAGGTCGGCGCTGTACCCGGGATCCTCACGGCGGGCCACGTCCCGGGCGATGCGGTCACGCAGATGCTCCTCGAAGTCGTCGGGCGAGGCGAAGACCAGGTCCTGCAAGGGGCGGTCGAGGGCTTCGAAGTCCAGGCGGTCCGCCCGGCCGGGCACGGCCCCGGCGACCAGATACGCCATCGCGTCCGAGTACCAGTCGAGGCGGTCGTAGGCGGCGGCGAACTCCGGCCACGGCACGGCCGTGCGCTCCGGGTGGGCGTGGAACAACTCGTGGTAGTGCCCGAATCCGATCTCCTTGGCCATCAAGGGCCATACGTCGTGGCGCAGATCCAGCGGGCGTCCCTCGGCGAGCAGCGCGTCGACCGCCTCGGGGCCGAAGTGGCGGGGCAGCGGAGGGCGGGGTCCCTGGAGCCGGTAGCCGGTCTTTGCGTGGTAGGGCACCCCGCGCCGTGAACCGATGTGCAGCACGGGCTCACGGCCGGAGGGAAGGTAGCTGAGGGTGCCGTCGGGTTCGTCGCGGTAGGCGCCGCCCCGTCCTTCGGTGAGCAGCGTCACCAGGTCGACGCAGGCCAGCCCGAATCCGCGCAGGACGACGTGCTCGCCGGGCCGCAGTCCCGTGAGATCGGCGTCGGCGGAGAACTCCGGCGGCAGATGGAAGCGTCCGTGACGACGGGCGAAGGCGGCACGGGTGCGGTGCTCGGCGGCGGGGGCGGAGCCGAGGTGCCCCTGGGCGAGGACCACCAGGTCGGCGGCGAGCGGAGCGGCACGGTCGGCGAGGTGCACCTGCTGCGGGCCGTCGGGCGGCCCGGTCACGGCCGTCGCGGTCGTGCGGTGCCATTCGACGGTGACCGTCGACGGCAGTTCGGCCACCGCCCGGCGGAACACCCAGTCCAGGTAGACGCTCTGGGCCCGCCGGGTCGGGAAGTCGGTCCCGGTCAGTGTGCGCAGTTCGGGCAGTACCTCCGGGTCGGCCGGTTCGGCGTACGGTGCGAACCGCGGTCCGCCGGGGCGGAACTGAGCGGCCCACTCGGCCAGGGAGGGTCCCGGGCGGACCGGTCCGTCGATGGTGGACGTCTCGTCGGTGAACATCGTGACGTCCTCGGCCATGGAGTTCATGCGCAGCAGCGGCGACTGCGCGTGCCGCCAGATCCGCCCCGGCCCGGGTGGGTGCGGGTCCACCAGATGGATGCGCAACTCCCGCTCGCCTGACCACAGTTCGGGTGAGTTGGCGGCGATGCGCTCCAGCAGCCCGGTGGCGCGCGGTCCCGCGCCGACGACGACCAGGGTCGATACGGAACCGGCGCTCACCGGCCACCGCCGAGGGCGGGACGGGAGTCGGCCGCGGCCGCCCGGCGCAGCCGGCCCCGCAGCGCGGCGAGTCGGGCGCGCAGCCGCCCGAGCGGGGTGGGCGGAAGGCTGCGCGCGGAGCCCCGGGCGTAGTACCGCTCGACGTAGTACTGGCCGATGCCGAGCACGGAGGTCACCGCGACATACCAGAGGGTTGCGACCAGCAGGAGCGGGATGACCTGGTAGGTCCGGTTGTAGATCAGCTGCACCGAGAACAGCAGGTCGTGCACCGCCAGCACGCTGACGATGCTGGTGCCCTTGAGCGTGCCGATCAGCATGTTGCCGGCCGTGGGCACGATGGAGCGCATGGCCTGCGGTACGACGATCCGGCGCAATGTGCGCCATCTGCCGAGGCCCAGTGCCTGGGCCGCCTCGTTCTGCCCGGCATCCACGGACAGGATGCCGCCGCGCACCACCTCGGCGGCGTACGCGGTCTCGTGCAGAGTCAGTCCGACGACGGCGGTGAGGGTGGGGCCGAGCAGGTTCACCGTCTTGACGGTGACGAACTGGGGGCCGAAGGGGATGCCGATGCCGAGGGTCGGATACAGGGCGCCGATGTTGAACCAGAACAGCAGCTGCACCAGCAGCGGAGTGGACCGGAAGATCCACACGTAGCCCCAACTGAGCGTGCGCAGAACCGGATTGGCCGAAAGGCGGAGCACCGCCAGAAAGGTGCCCAGCAGGAATCCCAGCACCATCACCGCTCCCGTGAGCCACAGGGTGAGCAGCAGCCCGTCGAGCACCGCGCCGGTGGTGAGGTATCGGCCCACGACGTCCCACTGGAAGGCGGCGTTGCGGACCACGGAATGGAGGACCAGCGCGAGAACCGCCAGCGCGGCGGCACCGGTCAGCAGGCGGCCGGGGTGCCGGCGCGGCACGATCTGCGGCGGTCCTTCGGGGGCGCCGCGCTCATCGCGTTCGTGCGCGGGGGCGGGTATGACATCGGAAGGCGTGACCATGGGGAGGCTCTCCGGGGAGGGGAATCGCAGGCGTAGGTGACCAGCCGGGGTCCCTCGCGGGCGCAGGGTGCCGCGCCGCCACGGGGCCGCCGGGACGGGATGTCGTCACGCTCGCCGCGTCCCTCAACGCGGCCGGACAGACACCGCGCACGGCGGAGCCTCTCCGCCGTCGATCGTATGTGTGGGCCGCACGGTTGTGTCAACCGTGCGCGGTACGGCCACAAGCGGTCCGGCATGCGGTCACCGGTTGACGAAAAGCCCGGCGTACTGCTCAATGAATCGCATGAATGCCCAGCTGCGCTTGGTCTCGCGCGATCACATCGACTTCGGTCGTGTGTGGTCCGCGGCGTGTTGCGTCTGACTCGGCAGCGGGCCGCCTGACCGGCCCTTCCCTCCCTCGGTGACCCCGTCGCGGGCCGAGATCCCCCCTGCGCGCGCTGCCGCACCCCCGTATCTCCCGACGCCCGGCGTCGTCACGCCCGCATCGCTCCGTCCATTCGTCTGACGGCTAGTCAGTCATGCCCGTGCGCAGGGCAGTTCAGCCATGCCCGCGCACGGACGGCCTCCCGAAAGGCTTCTGTCATGCCCGTGGAGTTCCTCGGCATCGCCGCCACCAACAACGGCTCCGAAACCACCCCGCGCTCCGGCCCCGCATTCGACAAGGACTACACGCTCCGGCTCGCCCGGGCGCACGAGGACCATGGCTGGGACCGGGTGCTGTTCGCCTACGGCTCCGGATCCCCGGACCCCGCCCCGGCGGCCGCGTACATCGCGAGCCGGACGGACCGGCTCCAGATCCTGCTCGCCCACCGCCCCAACGTCTCGTACCCCACCTTCGCCGCCAAGACCTTCGCCACCCTCGACCAGATCAGCGAGGGCCGGCTGACCGTGCACTTCATCACCGGCGGCAACGACCACGAGCAGGGCCGCGAGGGCGACACCCTGACCAAGGACGAGCGCTACGCCCGCACCCGCGAATACATCCGCGTCGTCAAGAAGATCTGGACCACCCACGAGCCCTTCGACCACGAGGGCGGGCACTACCGCTTCCACGACTTCGTCAGTGACGTCTTCCCGGTCCAACAGCCCCGCCCGAACGTGTCGTTCGGGGGTTCCTCGCCCGCCGCGTACGCCGCCGGGGGCGCCGAGGCGGACATCTACTGCCTGTGGGGGGAGCCCTTGGAGCGGACCGCCGAGCAGATCGAGGCGGTGAAGGCCGCCGCGAGGGCGGCGGGCCGTACCGACGTGCCGCGCATCCAGGTCGCCTTCCGCCCGATCATCGCGCCGACCGAGGAACAGGCCTGGGACAAGGCCCACCGCACGGTCGGTGCCATCCGGCAGCAGCGCGAAGCGGGCCTTGTCCGGCACCACCGCGGGGACACCCCGGAGAACACCGGCTCGCGGCGGCTGATCGCCATCGCCGAGGCGGGGGAGCGCTACGACCGCGCCCTGTGGACCCCGACCGCCGCCGCGACCGGTGGCGCGGGGAACTCCAACGCCCTGGTCGGCACACCGGAGACAGTCGCCCGGGCCCTGCTGGACTACTACGACATCGGCGTCGACATCCTCTCCGCCCGCGGCTACGACCTGCTCGGCGACGCCGTCGACTTCGGGCGACACGTGATCCCGATCGTCCGCGAGGAGGTCGCCAAGCGCGACTCGGAGCGGGCGGCGCATGCTCCCCGGACCTACGCGGCGGTGGCCGAATGACCTCCGCCGCACCGAAGCCCGTCCCCGGGCCGACGGTGGTGCATGTCCCGGTCTCCGACCCACGCGTGAGACCCCTGCTGCACGAACTCGGCGAGGAGTACTCCACCCGGTACGGCAAGGACGCACACGCCGAACTGGCCCGCTACCCCGACGAGGAGTTCACCGCACCGCACGGCGGTGTCCTGCTGCTGTTCCTGGAGCGGGGCGCGCCCGTCGCGGGCGGCGCCTTCCGGCGGTACGACGCGGTCACGGCCGAGCTGAAGCGGATCTGGACACACTCGGCCCATCGCCGACGCGGGCTCGCCCGGCGCGTCGTCGCCGAGCTCGAACACGAGGCGGGCGTCCGCGGCTACCGGCGGATCCGGCTGACCACCGGGCCGCGCCAGCCGGAGGCCCGCGGACTGTACCTGGCCACCGGCTACACACCGCTGTTCGACATCGAGGCCGACCCGGAAACCATCGGCCCGCTCCCCTTCGAGAAACGCCTCCCCGCCACCGGAAGGGCCACCGTCCAGTGAAGCTCCACCGCATCGGAGAACGTCTGCGCCCACTCGCGGCCACCGCCGCGCTCCTGCCTGTGCTGGCCCTGACCGCGTGCGGCTCGGGCGACCCCGACGACGAGGCGGTGTCGGCTCGGCGGGCGCCCGCGGACGACCCGGTCGCCGCCGTCCGCACGGTGGACGCCATCGCCGCCCTGCTTCCGGCATCCGTCCGCTCGTCGGGCACGCTGCGGATCGGCAGCTCCGTCGGCGCGCCGCCCTCGGCGTACTACCCGGACGGCTCCCACACGCCCGAGGGACAGGACATCGACATCGCCGACGCCGTGGCGAAGGTCCTCGGAGTCAGGCTGGAACGGCAGGACGCCTCCTTCGAGACGATCCTGCCGGCCCTGCGCAGCGGCAAGTACGACGTCGGCACCGGCAATTTCGGCGTCACCACCGAGCGCCTGAAGACCATCGACTTCGTCACCTATATCGACGACGGCCAGGGCTTCGCGGTGAAGCAGGGCGACACGTCGTTCGGCAAACGGATCGGCGACCTGACCCAGTTGTGCGGACGGACCGTGGGCATCGGCGCCGGTACCACCTTCGAGGCGACGCTCGACGCGCAGAAGGGGGTGTGCACGAAGGCCGGCAAGAAGCCGTACGACGTGAAGGTCTACTCGGAGAACGGGGCGACCTTCACCGCCCTCCAGCAGGGCCGTATCGACGTGATCATGTCGACCATCAACGGGCTGCGCCATCAGGCAGCGCAGCCCGCCGCCCACACCACGTTCCTCGGTGAGTACCACCGCCTCGACGTCGGTTTCGCCTTCAAGAAGGGCTCCACTCTCACCGAGCCGTTCCAGGCCGCCGTCAATCAGCTGATCAAGGACGGCACATACGCCCGGATCCTCAGGAAGTGGGGCACCACCGGCTCCGCGATCGACACGTCCCGCATCAGCCCGCCCGAGCACACCTAGGAGCAGGGACCCCACCATGCCCACCCGCACCGTGCCACCCGGCGCGATCTCCCGGGGCGCCGCCCCCGACGTCCCGCCCGCCCCGGAAGCGCTCAGGGTCGTCCCCGCCCGCCACTACGCCCGCTGGACGGCGGCCGTCGTGGTGCTGGTGCTCGTCGCCCAGTTCGTGCACGGCCTGGCCACCAACCCCGTGTGGGAGTGGAGCGTCTTCCGTGACTACGTCCTGTCCGAGACGATCGTCCAGGCGGTGTGGGTGACCCTGCAGCTCACCGCCTACGCCACCGTGCTCGGCTTCCTCCTCGGCACCGTGCTGGCCTTCATGCGGCTCTCGCGCAGCCCGGTACTGCAGACCGTGGCCTGGACATACATCTGGATCTTCCGGTCGATCCCGATGATCGTGCAGCTGGTCTTCTGGTTCAACCTGAGCGCCCTGTACGAGAAGCTGGGCGTCGGCATCCCCTTCGGCCCGGTGTTCTGGTCCGTCGACAGCGACAGCGTGATCGGCACCATCGGCGCCGCCGTCATCGGCCTGACCCTGCACCAGGCCGCCTATGCCGCCGAGATCGTCCGCGGTGGCGTCATCTCGGTCGACCACGGGCAGTCGGAGGCCGCCGCCGCACTGGGCATCCCGCGACTGCGGCAGATCCGCCGTATCGTCCTGCCGCAGGCCATGCGCGCGATCCTGCCCACGGCGGGCAACGAGATCATCGGCCTGCTCAAGGGCACGTCCGTGGTCTATGTGATGGCCATCGGCGAGCTGTTCTACCAGGTGCAGGTCGTCTACGGCCGCAACGGCCGGGTGATCCCGCTGCTGCTGGTCGCCACCGCCTGGTACGTCGTCCTGACCTCGCTGCTGTCGGTCGCCCAGTACTACGTGGAGCGTCGCTACGCACGGGGCGCCGACCGCACCCCGCCGCCCACTCCGCTCCAGCGTGTCCGTCGCTTCGTGCGTGATCTGCGCGCGGCGGCAGCCCGGCGCGACCAGCCCGTCGTACCCCTGAACCCCCTGGGAGAGAGCCGATGAGCGAGGTGATGGTGGACGTCCACGGCGTCCACAAGAGCTTCGGCGCACTGGAAGTGCTGCGCGGGGTGGACCTTCAGGTCCGCGCCGGCGAGGTCACCGTGATCCTCGGCCCGTCGGGCTCCGGCAAGTCCACGCTGCTGCGCACGATCAACCACCTGGAGAAGGTCAACCAGGGCTGGATCAGCATCGACGGCGAGCTCATCGGCTACCGCCGCTCCGGCGGCAAGCTGCACGAGCTCAAGGAGAAGGACGTTCTGAAGCAGCGCACCGGCATCGGGTTCGTCTTCCAGACCTTCAACCTGTTCCCGCATCTGACCGTCCTGGACAACCTCGTCGAGGCCCCCGTCTCCGCACTGCGCCGGCCGCGGAGGGAGGCCGAGGAGACGGCCCGCCGGCTCCTCGACCGGGTGGGTCTCGCCGACAAGGCCGACGCCTACCCCCGCCGGCTCTCCGGCGGCCAGCAGCAGCGCGTGGCCATCGCCCGCGCCCTCGCCCTCGGGCCGAAGGTGCTGCTCTTCGACGAGCCCACCTCGGCGCTCGACCCGGAGCTGGTCGGTGAGGTCCTCGACGTGATCAGGGATTTGGCCCGCACCGGAACCACCATGATCGTCGTCACCCATGAGATCGGCTTCGCCCGTGAGGTCGCCGACACCGTGGTCTTCATGGACGGCGGTGTGGTCGTGGAACAGGGGCCGCCCACGGCGGTCCTGGACGATCCCCGCCACGAACGCACCCGCGCCTTCCTCTCCAAGGTCCTCTGACGTCCCCTCACCGCCGCCCGCCCACGCAAGGAGTACGACCATGTCCGCGACCCTCGCCCGCCACACCGTCGCCGCCGCGCTGACGCTCTCCTCGGCCCTCGTCCTGGCCGCCTGCGCCAACCCCTCCGACGGCGGCACGACCGAGGTCGCGGCCACGAAGGGCAGCACGACGAAGATCAACCTCAGTCCCGACCAGAACCGCGTCACCACGGGCAAGGTCGCCGCCATAGCCGCGGAGGTCCCGGAGAGGATCAGGAAGAGAGGCACCCTGGAGATCGTCGTGTCGTCCGGCTCGGCCGCACCGCTGAGCTTCCACGCGACCGACAACAGGACCGTCATCGGGGTCGAGCCCGACATCGCCCACCTGGTCGCGGACGTCCTCGGTCTCGAGCCGCACCTCACGACCGTCTCCTGGGAGAACGTCTTCGTCGGCCTCGACAGCGGCAAGTACGACGCCGGCTTCAGCAACATCACCGACACCGAGGAACGCAAGGAGAAGTACGACTTCGCCACCTACCGCGAGGACAATCTCGGCTTCGAGGCGAAGAAGGGCAGCGGCCTGAAGGTCCGGGGCCCCGCGGACGTGGCGGGCAGGACGGTCGCCGTGAGCAGCGGCACCAACCAGGAGAAGCTGCTCATCGAGTGGAGCAAGGAGAACGAGAAGGCCGGCCGCAAGCCGGTGGACATCAAGTACTACCAGAACGACAGCGACACCTACCTCGCTCTGCGATCCGGCCGCATCGACCTCTACCTGGGCCCCAACCCGACCGCCGCCTACCACGCGGCCACCACGGGCCGAACCGAGGTCGTCGGCACCTACTCCGGCGCGGGCGCAAGCCTCCAGGGCCTCATAGCGGCCACCACCAAGAAGGACAGCGGCCTGGTCGAACCGCTGGCCGACGCCCTCAACGAGGTCATCCGCAACGGCACGTACGCGAAGGTGCTCGAGCGCTGGGGCCTGTCGGAGGAGGCCGTGTCGAAGTCCGAGATCAACCCGCCCGGACTGCCCAAGTCCAACAAGTAGCCGCGTCGGGGCGCGGTGGTGGTCCGGCCGGCACACCTCTCCGCGCGCGCAGACCCCTTCCGGAAAGGCATCCGCTCGTGTCCACAAAGACCTCCTCAGCTTCCACAGCACTGCACCTCGCCGTCGCCCTGGACGGCACCGGGTGGCACCCCGCCTCCTGGCGGGAGCCGGTGGCCGAACCCCGGAGTCTGTACTCCGCCGGATACTGGGCCGATCTGGTCGCCGAGGCCGAGCGCGGTCTGCTCGACTTCGTGACCTTCGAGGACGGCCTCGGCCTCCAGTCGGCCCACTTCCTCGACCCCGACGAACGCACGGACCAGGTCCGCGGCCGCCTGGACGCCGTCCTCATCGCTTCCCGTGTCGCGCCCCTCACCCGGCACATCGGCCTGGTCCCGACCGTGGTCGCCACCCACACGGAGCCGTTCCACATCGCCAAGGCGATCGCCACCCTCGACCATGTGAGCACCGGCCGTGCGGGCCTGCGTGTGCAGATCACGGCCCGTCCCAACGAGGCGGCGCACTTCGGCCGCCGCACGATCCCCCGCATCGACGGCTACGAGAGCCCGGCCGCGCGGGAGGTGATCGGCGACCTCTTCGACGAAGCCGCCGACTACGTGGAGGTGGTGCGCCGGCTCTGGGACAGCTGGGAGGACGACGCGGAGATCCGCGACGCCGCCACCGGCCGCTTCGTCGACCGCGACAAGCTCCACCACATCGACTTCGAGGGCCGCCACTTCAGCGTCAGGGGACCGTCCATCACACCGCGCCCACCGCAGGGCCAGCCCGTCGTCAGCGCCCTCGCCCACTGGACGGTGCCCTACCGGCTCGTGGGCCGCCAGGCCGACATCGGCCATGTCACCCCGCACGACATCGAGCAGGTCCGGGCCATCGTCGCCGAAGTCCGCGCCGAGCAGGCGGCGGCCGGCCGTCCCGGGACGCCCCTGCACGTCTTCGCCGACCTGGTGGTCTTCCTCGACGACGACCCCGCGGCCGCGGCGGCCCGGCGCGAGCGCCTCGACGGGCTCGCGGGCGAGCCGTACACCAGTGACGCCCGCGTCTTCACGGGCACACCCGCCCAGCTCGCCGATCTCCTCCAGGAGTGGCGGTCGGCGGGGCTCACCGGTTACCGGCTGCGTCCCGGCGTCCTGGGCCACGACCTTCCGGCGATCACCCGGGGCCTGGTCCCCGAACTCCAGCGCCGGGGGGCCTTCCGCCGCGCCTACGAGGCCGACACCCTGCGCGGACTGCTGGGCCTCGCCCGCCCCGCGGGCCGCTACACCACCGCCGACGCCTGAGCCGGAGGAACCGCAGGACCATGAGCAAACCGCCCAAGCAGATCCATCTGGCCGCCCATTTCCCCGGAGTCAACAACACCACGGTGTGGAGCGACCCCGAGGCCGGCAGCCACATCGACTTCCGTTCCTTCGTCCACTTCGCGCAGACCGCCGAACGTGCCAAGTTCGACTTCCTCTTCCTCGCGGAAGGTCTCAGACTCCGCGAACAGGGCGGTCGGATCTACGACTTGGACGTCGTCGGCCGGCCCGACACCTTCACCGTCCTCGCCGCGCTCGCCGCCGTCACCGAGCACCTCGGACTGACCGGCACCATCAACTCCACCTTCAACGAGCCCTACGAGGTGGCCCGGCAGTTCGCCAGCCTCGACCACCTGTCCGGCGGTCGCTCCGCATGGAACGTCGTCACGTCCTGGGACGCCTTCACCGGCGAGAACTTCCGCCGGGGCGGCTTCCTTCCGCAGGAGGAGCGCTACTCGCGCGCCGAGGAGTTCCTGGCCACCGCGAACGAACTCTTCGATTCCTGGCGCGGGGACGAGATCGTCGCGGACCGGGCGAGCGGAACCTTCCTGCGGGACGCCAAGGCCGGCGCCTTCGTCCACTCGGGTCGGCACTTCGACATCCACGGCCGGTTCAACGTCCCGCGCTCCCCGCAGGGCCGCCCGGTCGTCTTCCAGGCGGGCGACTCCGACGAGGGACGCGAGTTCGCCGCGGCCGGCGCCGACGCGATCTTCAGCCGGTACGCCACCCTGGAAGCGGGGCAGGCCTTCTTCACGGACGTGAAGAACCGCCTCGCCGCATACGGTCGGCGCCCCGACCAGCTGCTGATCCTGCCCGCCGCCACCTTCGTGCTGGGCGACACCGACGCGGAGGCGTCGGAGCGGGCACACGAAGTGCGCCGCCGGCAGGTCAGCGGCGCCACCGCCATCAAGCATCTCGAGTTCGTCTGGAACCGGGACCTGTCGTCGTACGACCCCGAAGGGCCGCTTCCCGACATCGACCCCCATGTCGGCGACA
The DNA here is from genome assembly GCF_051553595.1 of Streptomyces sp. HUAS TT11. Lineage (NCBI taxonomy): Bacteria > Bacillati > Actinomycetota > Actinomycetes > Kitasatosporales > Streptomycetaceae > Streptomyces > Streptomyces sp. HUAS TT11. The sequence continues at coordinate 1,936,476 of NZ_CP196184.1, read as the reverse complement.
CCCACATCGCCGAGGGCCGCGCCCAGGTACGCATGTACCGGGACCCGCTGGCCACGGCGCGGGAGTGGCGGGAGCTGGCCGCCGCCAACAACTGGTCCATCCGCGACCTGGTCGTCAACACCGGCAACCGGCAGAACTTCGTGGGCTCCCCGGCCACCGTCGCCAGGACCATCAACGACTTCGTGCAGGCCGACGCCGCGGACGGATTCATCCTGGTCCCGCACATCACACCGGGCGGTCTCGACGAGTTCGCCGACAAGGTCGTCCCCCTCCTCCAGGAACGTGGCGTCTTCCGCACGGAGTACGAGGGCCCGACGCTGCGGCACCAGCTCGGCCTCGCCCACCCCGACGACCTGCCGGGCGAACGGCGGGCCGCGTCGTGAAGCCCTCAGCGCGGGGCGGCGCCCGTGACATCGCTCTCGGCGCCGCCCCGGCGGCCACCGGCCGGATCGTCGGCACGCTCGCGCACACGCCTCGTGCGGTCGGCCGCGGCGTCCTCGGCGGCGAACCGCCCCAGTCCACCCGGTACTCCTGAAAGGTCGCCGCATGGCCACCGTCCTCTCCGTCTCCGGAAGTCCCTCCGCCGCCTCCCGCACCGCACGGCTCCTGCGCCACCTGGACAAGCGCCTGATCGCACAGGGGCACGAGGTGACCACCCTGAACGTCCGCACCCTGCCTGCCGAGGCACTGCTCGGCGCCGACTTCCGGCACCCCGCGATCGTCGAGGCCGTCGCCCTGTTCGAACGGGCCGAGGGCATCGTCATCGGCACGCCCGTCTACAAGGCCGCCTATTCCGGGCTGCTGAAGTCGCTGCTCGACCTGCTCCCGCAGTACGCGCTGGCGGGCAAGACCGTGCTGCCACTGGCCACCGGCGGATCCGTCGCCCACGTCCTGGCCATCGACTACGCCCTGCGTCCCGTGCTCAGTTCCATGGGCGCCACGCACATCGTTCCCGGCTGGTTCACGCTGGACAAGGACATCACCGTGTCCGACGACGGCACGGTCACCCTCGCACCGGGCTCGGCGGGACCTCTGGTGCAGGTCACGGATCAGTTCTCCGCCGCGCTGGGCGGCCGCAGGACGGTACTGACGGCGGCCGGATGAGCGGCGCGGCCCGTGGCCGCGTCCCGCCCACCTCTACGCTCCGCTCGGGCCGCCGGCCACGAGCACGATCCTGATCGGAGTCCCCAAGTGCCCCTCACCTTCCATTGGTTCCTGCCGACCAACGGTGACAGCCGCCATGTCGTCGGGGGCGGCCACGGCACCCCGGCCACCGCCTTCGGACGCGACCGGCCGCCGACGGTCGGATATCTCAGCCAGATCGCCCGCGCCGCCGAGGACCTGGGCTTCGTCGGCGCGCTCACCCCGACCGGCGCCTGGTGCGAGGACGCCTGGCTGACGACGGCCATGGTCAGCCGGCACACCGAGCGCCTGAAGTTCCTGGTCGCCTTCCGGCCGGGGTTCGTCTCGCCCACTCTGGCCGCGCAGATGGCGTCCACCTTCCAGCGGCAGTCCGGGGGACGGCTCCTGCTCAACGTCGTCACCGGGGGCGAGAGCCACGAGCAGCGCGCTTACGGCGACTTCCTCGACAAGGACGCCCGCTATCGCCGTACCGGCGAATTCCTCGACGTCGTACGGGGGTTGTGGCGGGGCGAGACCGTGGACCTGCGTGGTGAACACCTGCGGGTCGAGGACGCGAAGCTCACCCGGCTACCCGACCCGGTGCCCGAGGTGTACTTCGGGGGCTCCTCTCCCGTCGCGGGGGAGATCGCCGCGCGCCACGCGGACGTCTATCTCACCTGGGGCGAGCCGCCCGCCGCCGTCGCCGAGAAGGTCGCCCGGATCAAGGCCCTGGCGGCGGAGGAGGGGCGCCGCATCCGTTTCGGCATCCGGCTGCACGTCATCACCCGTGACACCGCGGAGCAGGCGTGGGGCGAGGCCAGGCGGCTGCTCGACGGCTTCGACGCGCAGACCGTACGGGCCGTGCAGGCCGGTCTCGCCCGCAGCGAGTCCGAGGGGCAGCGGCGCATGCTGGCACTGCACGGAGGCAGTCGGGACGACCTGGAGATCCACCCCAACCTGTGGGCGGGGATCGGGCTGGTGCGGGGCGGGGCGGGTACGGCGCTGGTGGGCAGTCACGACGAGATCGTCGAGCGGATCGCCGAGTACCACCGCGTCGGCATCGAGGAGTTCGTCCTCTCCGGCTACCCGCATCTGGAGGAGGCGTACTGGTTCGGCGAAGGCGTCCTGCCGCGGCTTCGGGCGCAGGGCGTGTGGAGCCACCCCCTCCACCCCGCCGAGGGCCCCCGGACCGGCGCCGGCGAACCCTTCGCCGGCGCCGGGGCCAGCCGTTGACCGCGGCGGTCGTCCTTACCGGACGGCCTCGGAGGCGGCCCCCGCCTTCGCGCCGGACTCGTTCCCGCCGGGCAGCGCCGGGTTCCGCCGGGCCAGCAGCCAGTACAGCAGCGCGGGTACCACGAGGCCGACGATCCAGGAGACGTCCGCGCCGCCCAGCGGATCGACCAGGGGACCGGTGTAGAACGCCGTGGAGAGGAACGGCAGCTGGGCGAGCAGACCCACCGCGTAGACCACGAGCGCGTCCCACCGCCAGGCGCCGTAACGGCCCTTGGGGTCGAAGAGCGCCGGGATGTCGTAGCGCTCCTTCGCGATCAGGTAGTAGTCGACCAGGTTGATGGCCGACCACGGAGTGAAGAAGGTCAGCAGGAAGAGCAGGAAGTCCTTGAACGAGGCCAGGAAGCTGTCCTTGCCGAGGAGCGCGACCGCCGTGCCCGCAATCATGATCACTGCGATGTAGGCGACCCGGCCGCGCCGGGAGAGCAGGCGCCTGCCGCGGAACCCGCTGACGCTCGTGACCATCGACATGAAGCCGCCGTAGGTGTTGAGCACGTTGATGGTCAGCTTGCCGAGCGCGATCACGAAGTAGAGGAACGACGCGATCAGGCCCGCGCCGCCGAGGCCGACGACATAGCCGACCTGGTTCGCGAGGAACCTGTCACCGGCCGTCGCCGCCACCAGCACACCGAACGTCATCGACCACTGCGAGCCGATGGCCGAGCCCGACAGGGTCCACCAGAAGGTGGCCCGGCCGGAGGTGGTGCGCGGCAGATAGCGCGAGTAGTCCGCGACGTAGGGCCCGAACGCGAGTTGCCAGGACGCCGACAGCGACATCGCGAGCAGGAACATCGGCAGCGAGAAGTGCGCGTCCTTCATCAGCGCCGAGAGGTCTGCCTGGTCGAGCAGGCGTATGCCCAGGTAGACGAAGGCGAGCGCGCAGATGACGCTCGCGAGCCGGCCGAGGGCGTGGATGACGCGGTAACCGACCACCGCCATGACCGCCGTGACCACCGCGAAGATCACGATGCCGCTGGTGTGGCCGGTGTGGGTCAGCTCGCCGACCGCCTGGCCCGCCAGCACCGTGCCGCTCGCGAAGAACCCGACGTACATCAGGATCACCAGCAGCAGCGGGACCACTGCGCCGCGCACGCCGAACTGGGCGCGCGACTGGATCATCTGCGGAAGGCCGAGCTTGGGGCCCTGCGCGGAGTGCAGCGCCATCACGGCGCCGCCCAGCACATTGCCCACCACCAGGCCGACCAGCGACCAGACGACGTCCCCGCCGAAGACGACGGCCAGTGCGCCGGTCACCACGGCGGTGATCTGGAGGTTGGCGCCGAGCCAGAGTGTGAACTGGGAGAAGGCGGTGCCGTGTCGTTCCTCGTCCGGTACGACGTCGATGGAGCGCCGCTCGACCAGAGCCTCTGCCATGATCCGCTCTCCCTCCTCGGCCGTCTTCCACGACGGACCTCGGTGTGCCGGGCATGTATAACATCATGCAGAGTTCTTGGTGACTGAATAGATTGTCAAGAGGGTGCACGTCACCAGCCCGAACAAAGATCCCGCGCTGTGGTGTCCGAGTCCCTCGAAGGTCAGAGGCCGCCGGCCAGCCGGGCGAAGGTGCGGGCGGCGGGTTCGGTCCTGGCGTGACGGTGGCCCGTGCCCGCCCACAGATGCATCAGCCGGGTGTCCCCGGCCGCGGTGGCCGCCTTCCGCAGCGGGCCGGTGAGGTGGTGCAGGGCCGGGTAGCCGACGGGGGCGACATGGTCGTAGCGCTCGACGAAGTGGTTGCGCAGTGCGCGTGCGGGCCGCCCGGTGAAGGCGCGGGTGATCACGGTCGTGTCGAAGGCGGGATCGGCCAGAGCGGCCTTGTGCGGCGCGGACGCCCCGCTCTCCTCGGTGCGCAGCAGGGCGGTGCCGATCATCGCGGCTTCCGCTCCGGCGGCCAGGACGCCGGCCACGCCGGCCGGGCCGCCGAGTCCGCCCGCCGCGATGACGGGCAAGGGGACGGCGCCCCGGACCCGGGTGATCAGTTCCGGCAGCGGGACGGCCACTGACAGATGTGCGGGCGTGAAGGTGGCGGAGTGGCCGCCGGCTGCCGAGGCCTGGACGACGACCGCGTCCACCCCGATGCCGGCGGCGCCGCGGGCCTCGTCCGCCGAAGTGACCGTCTGCACGACGACGGTCCCGGCCCTGCGCAGCTCGGCGACGACCGACCGACCGGGAAGCCCGAAGGTGAAGGACACCACGGGGACGGGGTCGGCCAGCAACAGGTCGATCTTGTCCCTCCAGTGGTCGTCGTCCTCGACCGGCTCGCCGTCGGGCAGGCGAAGCCCGTACAGGGCGGCCTCGGGCCGGATCGCCCGGACGTAGTCGCGGTAGTCCTCGGTGGAGACGGAGACCGGGTTGGGGACGAAGACGTTGACGCCGAACGGCACGCCGTCCGCACGCACGGTCCGGACCTGCTCGGCCAGCGTCTTCGGAGTCTTGTAGCCGGCGGCGAGGAAGCCGAGGCCGCCCGCGCGCGCGGCGGCGGTCACGAGCGCGGGTGTGCTCGGCCCCCCGGACATGGGTGCGGCGAGAATCGGAAGACCCGGTCCGAGATGAGACAGGAGTCGGCTCATGGAGGCTTCTCTTTCGTCGTGGGGCCGCGCTCCACGCTAGACAGCCCGCGAAGTGCCGTGAAATGCCGGTTAAGCTGGCTTTATAAGCCTCAGGCATGGATGCGCCGGAAGGGACGGCCCGCCCATGGACGTCGAACTTCGCCATCTGCGCGCGTTCGCCGCCGTGGCACACCACCGGTCCTTCACCCGCGCCGCCGAGGAACTGCTGATCACTCAGCCGGCCCTGAGCCGCACCGTCACACAACTGGAGTCCGCCCTGAGCGTCCGGCTCCTCGACCGCTCCTCACGGCACGTCGAGCTGACCGGGACCGGCAGGGAGTTCCTGACCCGTGTCGAGCACGTGCTGGCGGCACTGGACCAGGCCCTCGCCGCCGCGCGGAGGGAGATCACGATCAGGCTCGGCTTCAGCTGGCTGCTGCCCGACCCCTGGGCGCAGGACGCCGTGAACCAGTTCACGCGGACGACCGGCGCATCCGTCGCCCTGGTCCGCCGCGACGATCCGATCCGGGGCCTGCAGCAGGGCACGATCGACATCGCCCTGGTCCGCGGTGAATTCACCGCCCCGCGCTCGGCCCGCGCGGTGCACCTGTACGACGAACCCCGCATCGCCGTCTGCTCCCAGAACTGCGACCTGGCCCGGTCCGACCACCTGGACTGGGCGGACGTCCCGCGCCGGCCCCTGGTCGTCAACACCGTCAGCGGCACCACGGGTCCCTGGTCATGGCCCGCCGGACAGGGCCCCGAGCAGATCGTCGAGACGACGAACTTCGACGAATGGCTCGAGTCGGTGGCCGCCGACCGGGGGATCGGTGTCATCCCCGAGATCGCTCGGCGCCGTATCGGCCACTCCGCGATCCGGTACATCCCGCTGACCGGCGCACCCCCCAGCCCGGTCAGCCTTGTCTACCTCCCCCATGCGCAGCAGGCGCTCATCCGTGGATTCCTGGAGGCCGCCGTCGCCGCGGTGAACGGGTGAACCGCGGGAGGGGCCCGGATGCGCGGCCGCGCACCGGGCGGCGGGCGGCGGCCTTGTCCTCGCGACGGCACGAGCCGGACCGGACCGGGGACACGCGGTGTCCGCGACCGATGTGGTTTGACTTGCCGTGCACGCATGGGACGCTGAGAAAACGTGAGCCGCTGGAGCACTGCGGCGCCGACGCCCGCGGGCCACGGTGCCGGTGGACCCGGCCACCGCATCGGGGTGCGGCCGGTCGGCGGCCCGAAAGGACGGGCGATGACGGATCCCCTCAGCGGTGCGCGACGGCTGACGGGGCGGCACGCCGCGGGGGCGACATTGCGGACCCTTGCCTCCTGAGGGCGAGATGCGCGGAGAAGCCCGTGGCGGCGACCTTCGTGCCGCCCGGGCCCGCTGGGAACGGCGCCAGTGGCGGGGGATGCTGCGACTGGGGCCGTTCAACTGGCACGAGTTGTCCCTCGGCAGGGCTCTCCGCGTGGCGCTCGGCGTGGCGGTCCCGCTCGTCGTCGGGGCGGCGACCCATCACCTGGACGACGGGGCGTTCGCCGCGCTGGGCGCGCTGCCCGCCGGGTTCGCCTCGTTCGAAGGCAGGGCCCGGACACGGATCGCGGCCGTGGTGGCGGCCAGTGCGGGTATGGCGGTGTCCACGTTCGTCGGTGGTGTCCTGGCCGGCTCGGCCCCCTGGCTGCTGGTGCCCGTGGTGGCCCTGTGGGGATATGCGACCGGGCTGTCGGTCTGCCTGGGCCTGTGGCTGAGCGTCGCCATCCTCCAGTGGGCGGTGGCGCTGCTGATCGCGGTCGGTGTCCCGCAGAGCCCGTCGCAGGCGGCCCTGCGGGCCGGCCTGGTGCTGGCGGGGGGCCTGTTCCAGGGTGTGCTGGTCGCCGCCTCGTGGACCGTACAACGCGGGGCCGCGGAGCGGGCCGCCCTGGCCGAGTCCTACCGCAGCCTGTCCGCCTACGCGTCGGGCCTGGCGGCGGGCAGCACCGACCCGCCACCGCCGGCCGCCTTCAGAGCCACGGCCGTCGTCGCCGATCCCAACCCGCTCCTTTCGGACACAACTCGCGCGATCCACCTGAACCTCCTGGAGCAGGCCGAACGCATCCGCGCCTCACTCGCGGCCCTGGGCGCGCACACGGCCGGCGATCCCTCGGGGGGCGCCCGCATCTTCGCCGTACGGACCTCCGAGGTGCTGGACGTCGCCGCCGCGGCGATGACCACCAGATCGGCCGTTCCCGCCACCCGGCTGCGGGAGTTGAACGCCGCCCTGGCCGAACAGGCGGCCGTGGCCCCGACGAGCGGCTGGCACTGGGTCGCCGAGGCGCTCCTCGGGCAACTGCGCGCCGTCGACACCATCGTGGGCCGGATGCGATCGGCAGGCAGCGGAACCCGGCACGCTGGGCCGGACGACGCGCCGCAGCGGCCGGTCCCCGGGCAGGGGGTCGAATGGGCGGCCCTGGCGCTGAGGGCCAATCTGACCCCGGCCGGCGAGACCGGGCGCCATGCGGTGCGGCTGGCCGCCGTCGTCGGGCTGGCCGAGCTGATGGTGCAGGTCACCGGCCTGTTCCAGGGCCGTTGGGTGGTGCTGACGATCTTCCTGGTGCTCAAGCCGGACTTCGCCTCGACGCTGTCCCGCAGCGTGCACAGGGCGCTGGGCACGGCCGCCGGGGCCGGCCTCGGCGCGGCGGTCGCCGTGCTGGCCCGCCCGCAGGACGCCGGTCTGATCGTCGGGGCGACCGTCGCCGTCGCCGCGGCCTACGCGCTGTTCTCCGTGAACTATCTGCTCTTCAGTGTCTCGCTCACCGTGTTCATCGTGATCGTCCTGGACATCCTCGGGCTGTCGGCCGAATCCACGGCCACGGCCCGTCTGGCCAACACGGCCATCGGAGCGGCGCTCGCGATCATCGCCTACTGGGCATGGCCCACCTGGGAGGGCCTCACGGCCCAGCAGAAGTTCGCACGGCTGCTCACCTCGCAGAGCCGGTACCTCACCTATCTGCTGAGCCGGCTCGGCCGGCCCGGGACGACCGACCAGGCCCGGCTGCGTGCCCTGCAGAGCGCAGCCCGCCGTGCTCGCACCGATGCCGACGCGTCCACGGCCCGACTGGCCGCCGAGCCGATCCAGCCGCCGCTGACCCCGGCCGTCGCCCGGACCCTGGTCGCCGTCGTCATGCGTCTGGCGCACGCGGAGCTCTCCCTGCACCTGCTCGTCCTCCAGCAGGCCGCTCCCCAGCGAGCGGCGGGCACCGGCGCGGTGGGCCGGGACGAAGAGTGGCGCGGTTGTGCCCCCAGCGCTCAACTGGACGCCCTGGCCGACGCTCTGGGTGCCACCTTGGACACGCTGGCGGAGGCCCTTCTGGCCCTGAGGGCCCCGAGGGATCTTCCACCCCTGCGGCGACTGGAGGCCTCGCTGCGCGACCGGTCACTACCGGACGGTCGTCGCCTCCTTCCCATCACGGACAGCATCGTCGACGCCACGAACACTCTGAGCGACGTGCTGCGCCGGGAGTTCGCCTGAGGAGCGAGGCCCGGCCGGCCGGTTGCGCGCTCCCGACGCGGGACCGTTGTCGTCCTGCGGTCCGCTGCCCTCGCGTCGTCAACGGGGTCGGGAGAACTCTCCGCATGGGCGGACGCAGTACTGCACGGCCATCATGGCGAGGTCGTCGTCCAGGCGCCGACCGGTGTAGGCGTCCAGGTCGTCACTGATGCGCTGCAGGATGGCTTCCGGTTCTCCCCACGGCCAGCCCGAAGCCCGTTCGGCAAGAGGGTAGAAATCCCCCGCGGTGTCCCGGGCCTCGATGATGCCGTCCGTGTAGAACAACAGGGTGTCTCCGGCGCCGAACGCGAAGGTGTCGGGGTGGAAGGCGTCGGCCTCGTCGCCGGCCAGCCCGAACGGCGGCGCGGGACGGTGTGACTCCAAGACGTTCACATGGCCGTGACGCCTCAGCAACGGCGGTGGATGGCCGCAGTTCACTATGTCGACGCGTCCGCCGTCGTCGGGTATTTCGGCCAAGAGAGCGGTGATGAAGCACTCGCTGAACTCGGAGTCGCACTCGGTGAGTTGGGTCAGATGCCTGCGTACGCTGCGTTCCAGGGAAGCCGCCAGCTCGGCCAGGGTGTCGTGCAGGTGATCGGCGTCGTGGAAGGCACTGACGAGGGCGGAGGCGTCATGAATGGCCGGAAGTCCTTTGCCGCGAACGTCACCGATGAGGAGGCGGGTGGCACGGCCGGTTCGGGCTGCGGCGTAGAGGTCTCCACCGACACGGGCGTGTTCGGCGGCCGCCCGGTACACGGCGGCCGCCCTCAGACAGCCCATGTGCCGCGGGATCGGCCGCAGCAGCACCGTCTGGACCGCTTCCGACACCGTCCTTATCTGGTGGAGGTCCCGCACACTGCGATCGTGGAGAGTGCGGGCCGTGAGGGCAACGGCGGAGATGGCGAGCAGAGCGCCGAAGTGCAAGGGAAGGATCGGCGAGCGCAGCAGTCCGTCGTGGTGGTCGATGACCACGGTGGCCCCGCCGGCGACCACGACGACACCGGCGGTGAACCGGGAGCCCACGAACGCCGCGGCGATGATGGGTGCGGCGACAAGCAGGGGCGACCAGTGGCCGGCTATCGCCACAGGGGCGAAGAAGGCGCCCAGACTTGTCACCACAATCAGCAGGATCGAGACGGTCGCCGACGGCTGAACCAGTCGTGGTCGGACGTCCCCCTGTGGTGACACCGCGCCTGAAAGGTCGATCGAGCCGTTGGTTCCGGGGATGTATCTCATCGGAGCTTCCTGCAAGGGGTCACTGCGGAAGAGAGACTGCGGTCCGACCTGCTTCGGCCACGTCATGTCCCCCTGCGGTGGTTGACGGCCGGGCTTGCTGCGGGGGTGAACCGATGGGACGAGCCGGTTTTCGCAGGACGGAATCGATGGCCGTGATCCGGTGCCGATCCTGATCCGCTGCTGCTTGTTGTGCGGCGACCTGCAACAGAGCCGACAGTCGCTCCGCGAGGTAAGTCACCGTGTTCGAAATGGTGAGAGATCGGTAAAAACCTCCCCCGTGTCTCGTTCGACCCGGCGGGAATACTGCAACCCAGGTCGAGATCCGTGAACCGGGGGCGACTGCCTGTCGTCCAGGCGATGGGTCGTCAACCTCGCTGCACTGCGGTCGAGTCGGCCTTCACGGCCGCGTCTGCCGAGGCCGCGAGGGGCCGTTGCCTGCCCGGCCACCGTTCGCCCTGTCACGCCGGTAACGTTGCGTGTGGATGGTGATCTCCTACGGCGCATGGGGGCGTTCGATGAACCAGCAGGTGAACCTGGTGACCTTGGGTGTTCAGGACGTGCAGGTGAGCCGTCGGTTCTACAGCCAGGGCCTCGGCTGGACACCGCTGCTCGATCTGGACGGCATCGTCTTCTACCAGATCGGCAAGGGGCTGGCCCTGGCGCTCTTTCCCCTGGCGGACCTCGGTGCCGACACGGGGCATGCGGCGACGGCCGGGACCTCGTTCACCCTCGCTCAGAACGTCGATTCGCCTGCCGCCGTGGACACGGTCATGGCGAGCGCCCGTGCGGCAGGGGCGACCGTCCTCAAGGAGCCGCAGCGCGCGGCGTTCGGCGGCTACCACGGCTACTTCGCCGATCCCGACGGTCACCGCTGGGAGGTGTGCCACAACCCCGGCTGGTCGGTCGCCGACGACGGCACCGTGACACTCGCGGCCGTCGACGCGGCGGACAGGGAGGAATGACGCGGTCAGAACCAACCGCCGTCGGCCTGGACCGTCCGGCCGGTGATGAACGAGGCGTCGTCCGACACCAGGAACGCGACGACGGCCGCGATCTCATCGGGCCGGGCCATCCTCCCCAGCGAACTGGTCGTACGGATCAGGGTGTTGAAGTCCACGTCGAGGTCGGGGTGGACGTAGTGCGCACCGGCATGGCCGGACATGTCCGTGACCGTTCCGCCGGGGGCGACGGCGTTGACGGTGATGCCGCGCCTGCCGAGCTCAGGGCTGAGGTTGAGCGCGATGGATTCGACGGCGGCCTTGCTCGACGCATAAAGGGCGTGGTGGAAGACCGCCTTGTGAGCGCTGCCCGATGACGTGAGGACGATCCTCCCGCCGTTGTCCATGTGCCGCACCGCGTTCTGCACGACGAAGAACTGGGCCCGGGTGTTGACGGCGAAGACCTCGTCGAACTCGGCCGGGGTGACGGCGTCCAGGCTGCCGAAGTGCTCGATTCCCGCATTGCTGACCAGGATGTCGAGCCCGCCGAGAGCGTCGGCGGCCTGATCCGTCATGCGCCTGATCTGATCCGGATCGCCGACGTCCGCCTTGATCGCGGCTGCCCGCCGGCCGGTGGCGGAGATCTCGGCGGCGAGCGCTTCGGCCGCCTCGCCGCTGCTCCGGAAGTTGATCACAACGTCGGCCCCGTCGGCGGCCAGTCTGCGGGCGGTCGCCGCGCCGATCCCCCGTGAGCCACCGGTGACCAGGGCCCTTCGGCCGGCGAGCCGTCCGCTCATCGGTCTCCTCCCGGGCGGCCGGTCGCACCGGGCGCGGGGAGTGGTGCCGGCTCGGGGCCGGGCTCGGGCCGCGTGGTCACGACCGGCCGCCGAGGCCGTCGTCCACTGGCACGTCCTCCGGCTCGAGCGTCACTCCGGAGTTGCGCGCCTGCTCGAGGATCAGGGACGCGAAGTCCTCCGTCGTCAGGCCCGCGCCGACAGCCGCCTGGACGAGTTGCGCGGTGGCCGAGGCGACGGGCATGGGGACCTCCAGTTCGCGCGCCGCCGCCAGCCCCAGGTCGAAGTCCTTGCGCAGCAGGACGTTGGTGAAGGTCGGCGTGAAGTCCAGGTGAACCAGCGCCGGGGACTTGTACCTGGTGAACACCGAGCCCATCACGGAGTTGTTGAGGAACTCGAGAAACGCCGATCGCGTGACGCCGCCCTTCTCCGCGAGGACCGTGATCTCGGCCAGCGACTGGCTGACGACTCCCAGGAAGACGTTGTGCGCGATCTTGACCAGACGGGCCACCTCGTCCGCACCGACATAGGTCACGGCACGTCCCAGCAGTCTCAGAAGCGGCTCGACGGCGTCGAAGACCTCGCGCGGACCCGAGACCGCGACGGTCAGTTCGCCGGCCTCGATGACCTTCGGGTTGCCGCTGACCGGGGCGGCCAGAAAACCGGTGCCGTGTTTGGCGGCAGCCGCCCGTACAAGGGCGGAGACCTGGGTGGACACGGTGGAGCTGTCGACCAGCACACCGGGTGAGGCGTCGCTCGCGGTGAGTAGACCCCCGGCGCCGGTGGTGACGGACTCCAGGTCGGGCGACGTGGCCACCATGGTGAAGACGACGTCCCGGTCGGCCAGTTCCTCCGGCCGGTCGACGACCGTCGCGCCCTTCCCGGTCAGCGGCTCGGCCTTGGCACGGGTCCGGTTGTAGACCGCGACGTCATGGCCGGCGTCGAGCAGCCTGGATGCCAGCGGGTACCCCATGCGGCCGGCGCCGATCCAGCCGATGCGGGGACGTTCGGTGGCGACATAGGTCATGGTGCCTCCTGACTCCCGGAACACGGCCGGCAGGCACACGCCGTTCAACGGGCGATTCCCGCCGCACGCACGTGTCGACGCCGTCCTCCCGGACGCCTCGGGCGGCTTCCTGCGGACCTCCCACCAAGCTATGCCGACCGGCCCGGTCTGTCCTGTTGCCCCCCGGACGGTGACCGACGCCGGGAGGACAGGCGCCGGCAGCGGGGACACGCGGCTGCTGAGACGTCGTCGACGAGGACGCCGCACCCACCGCCCGCCCGAACGGCACCTACGGGACGGGCCCTGACGTCCGCCGGGTACGGACGGGCCATCGCGCCGCACACCACGCCCGGTGTCCCGGAGGTCATGGGGCCCGAGATCGCGTGGGTGGCCGCGGCGTGCAGGCCGGTGTGCTCGGGATCGGCCGTGGCGACCCGGATCCCGAGGACCCCGGAGCCGTCACCGACGCGCACCCGCGCCCGGTTCGGGCGCCGGATCCCGGAGGTCTTCACCGACGGCTTCCGGAACCGGCCCGACACGACCACCGGCACGGTGGACGCCGGTGTGCCGGCCCACTTCGTGCCCGGCTTCCCGTGCATCGACTTCGTGCCCGGGGACCTCGCACCCCGGCCACGGCCGGCGCGGATCCCCAGGTGTGCGTCGCGACCCGGCCCCGAGGCCGGGTCGCCCTGCCGGGTGAGTGTCGCAGACGAGTGCCGTGCGCCGGGCGTGCGCTCCGGCACCCGGATCCGAAACCCTGCCCGCTGCCCGCTGCCCGCTGCCCGCTGCCCGCTGCCCGCTGCCCGCTGCCCGCTGCCCGCTGCCCGCGGTCAGCGCTCCGTGCGGGCGGGCAGCCGCCATCCCGGACGCGGGAAGTGGCAGGTGTAGCCGTCGGGGTAGCGCTCCAGGTAGTCCTGGTGCTCCGGCTCGGCCTCCCAGAAGGGCCCGACCGGCTCGACCTCGGTGACGACCTTGCCCGGCCACAGACCGGAGGCGTCCACATCCGCGATGGTGTCCTCCGCGATCCGCTTCTGCTCGTCGTCCACGTAGTAGATCGCCGAGCGGTAGCTGAGACCGATGTCGTTGCCCTGGCGGTTCTTGGTGCTGGGGTCGTGGATCTGGAAGAAGAACTCCAGGAGCGTGCGGAAGTCGGTCTTCTCGGGGTCGAAGAGGATCTCGATCGCCTCCGCGTGCGTCCCGTGGTTGCGGTACGTCGCGTTCGGCACGTCACCGCCGGTGTATCCGACCCGGGTCCCCGTCACGCCCGGGAGCTTGCGGATCAGGTCCTGCATTCCCCAGAAGCATCCGCCCGCAAGCACGGCCCTCTGCGTCTGCGCTGCCATGTCGGCCCCTCCAATGTGTGTCGCCTCGGTCATTCGGGCTGCTCGGCTCGCATACGGCCGCCCTCGCACACCCTTCGCACACATCAGCGCGCCGGCGTCCCGAACAATTCCGTGCCCGTCCTGCTGCCCTGGCCAGATCGGGCGCGTGGTGCGGGCGGTGCGAGGCCGACTCCGCGCCCTACAACCGTACGGGCAGATGGCGGGGCCCGCGGAGCATGGCGTTCTGCCGGTAGAGGGGCGGGTCCTGGACAAGGGCCGCCGTGCCGAGGTAGGGGAGCAGCGCGCCCAGCGCGGCCTGGGCTTCGAGACGGGCGAGTGGAGCGCCGTAACACAGGTGGACGCCGCTGCCGAAGCCGAAGTGCTCGTTGTCCGGGCGGGCGGGGTCGAACCGGTCGGGCTGGTCGAACCGCTTGGGGTCACGGCTGCCCGAGGCCAGGGCCAGTACGACCGATGTGCCCTTGGGAAGGGTGGTGCCGGCGACGTCGACGTCCGAGAGGGGGATGCGCTCACGCATGTGGACCGGGGGCTCGTAGCGCAGCAGCTCCTCGATCGCGTTCGGCAGCAGCCCGGGTTCCCGACGCAGCCGGTCCAGCTGGTCCGGGTGGCGCAGCAGGGTCAGCACCCCGTTCGTGATCAGATTGACCGTGGTCTCGTGCCCGGCGATGAGCAGCAGAACGGCGGTCTGCGCGAGTTCCTCACGGCTGAGTCGCAGGGCCGGATCCGGCTCGTTGACGAACTCGGACAGTATGTCGTCGGTGGGATGGCCGCGGCGCTGCTCGGCGAGGTCCACGAGGTACTGGCCCATCTCGTTCCGCGCCTGCCGGCCTGCGCGGTCACGCTCGGCGGTGGTGTCGTCCGCGGGCCTGACATCGGCCGAGGCGACCAGCGCGTCGGTCCACCCGCGGAACAGGGGCTCGTCCTTGTGCGGCACACCGAGCAGCCGGCAGATGACCGTGACGGGCAGGGGGTAGGCGAATTCGTCGACGACGTCGATCTGCCGGCCGGTCTCGAGGCTCCCGAGCACTTCCTCGGTGATCCGGCTGATCTCGCCGCGCATGGCGTCGATCCGGCCCGGGCTGTGGGGTGGGCCGAAGGGCCGCATGGCCAGGGTGCGCAGCCGGTGGTGCTCGGGATCGTCGAGCCGCAGGAACGGAGGCTTCGGCGCGTCCTCGGACGGACCGGGGAAGGGCGCGGTGCGGCTGCGGGGGTCCGCGCTGATCCGCGGGTCGTGCAGCAGGGCGGCGACCTCGTGGTAGGTCCCGATCAGATAGCTGCCGTCCGACTGCCGCACCACGGGGCCGGCCTCGCGGAGTTCCGCGTACAGCGGGTAGGGGTCGGGACGACTGCCGTAGTCGGTGATGCGCTCGAGCAGGGTGTCGGCGGTCATGCGTATCGCTCCTTGTCGCGGGGCGGGTCAGCCGGTGGGCGGCACCACGGTCAGCCGGCGGTCCGGCAGATGTCCGGTGAGCGCCACCGTGGGGCCGTGGTACAGCCCCTTCGGGTCCGGTACGTCGGACGGGATCGGCACCTCGGCGGCCATCGGACGGTCCGCCGCGCCGGCCGCGGGCGGAAACGGCGCGGCCGTCTCGATCAGGCGCTCGTAGTACTCGAGCGACTTGGCCATGTCGACGGTCACCGCGGCGGTGATCCGGCCCCGGTAGCCGTACACCATCACCAGCCGGCGTTCCTCCAGCGAGCCCTGGGCGATCACCACCTGGTCGGAGAAGGTGGGCACACCCACCGACTTGATGTTGTGCCCGAACTGACTCGACCAGAAGATCGGGACCGAGAGGTGCGGGCGCCGCATGGGTCCCGGATGGACCATGTTGTGAGCCGCCACCTCGGCCTGCGCGACGGCGTTGCCCCAGTGCTCGAGGGACAGCATCTGGTAATCGAACAGCGGGTGCGGGAAACGCGAGACGTCGCCGGCCACGAAGACGTCGTCGGTGACGATCCCGTACATGTCGAAGGCCCGGCACCCCGCATCGCAGGCGATGCCGCGCGGGCCGGCCGCAAGTCCGCTGTCCGCGAGCCACTCGACGTTGCGGACGGCCCCCAGCGCCACGACGCACACGTCCGCGTCGACCCGGCTGCCGTCGGACAGATCCGCACCGGTGAACCGGCCGCCGTCGCCGTGCAGCGCGGTGACCGTGACCCCGCAGCGCAGGTCCACCCCGTGGGCCCGGTGCATCGCGGCGGCAAGCTTCGACAGCGTCCCGCCGAGGGCGCCCACGAGCGGGCCGGGGCCTCGTTCGGCGACCGTCACGTCCAAGCCGCGTTCCCGGCAGGCCGAGGCGATCTCCGAGCCGGTGAATCCGCCGCCGATGACCAGGACCCGCCGCGGTCCCGCGGCCAGCCGCTCGGCCAGCCCTCCGGCGTCGTCGAGGGTGCGGAGCGTGAACACCCCGTCCAGGGCGGCTTCCTCCTGCCGGGGCCAGGGTCTCGCCCGCGTCCCGGTGGTGATCAGCAACCGGTCGAACGGCACCGCTTCCCCATCGGCCAGCAGCACCCGCTTTCCCGTCGGGTCCAGACCGGTGGCGGGCACCCCCAGCCGCCACTCGGCGTCCGGATCCCGGCGCATCGGCAGCCCGGTGGTGTCGGCGGCGGCCTGGCCGAGCAGCACCTGCTTGGACAGCGGCGGCCTGTCGTAGGGCGGATGGGGCTCGTCCCCGATCACGGTCACCGGGCCGGTGAAGCCTTCGGCACGCAGCGTCTCGGCGGCCCTCAGCCCGGCCAGCGACGCGCCGACGACGACGATGCGGCCGTCCCACAGGTCACCGGCCACCGACGCTCACCTCTTCACCGAGGAGGATGGCCTGGACCGGGCACGCCGCAGCGGCCTGACGCACACGCTCCACCTGATCACCGGGGACGGCCGGGGTGTAGAGCAGCGCTTCGTCCCCGTGCAGCCGGAACACGCCGGGAGCGAGGAACACACACTGCGCGTAACCCTGGCAGCGCGTGAGGTCCACGACGATCTGCATCCTCATCACTCCCTCCGTCGCCTCACCCCCCCGCCTTCAGAATGCGGGACGGCGCGGATGCTCGCCCGGCCACCGAGGTGGGCCCGCGCCGGCGGGAAGGAAGACGCAGGGCGAGGAGAGCGACATCGTCCGGGGTACGGGTCCACCAGGAGGCGAGAAGTTCGTCGCACATGACGGGGGAGGGGTTCGCAGGCCGGGGCCGCCGCATGCCGGTGCAGCCGCGTCAGGCCGCACTCGAGGCTCTGGCCGGTTCGGGGGTGGAAATGTCTCTTTTCGGCAGAGCGAGGGCCCGACAGCCCAACCGGGCTCTCGGGCCCTCGCAGGATCGCGTGTCCGGGGGTTGATCATTTACGCGCTGCGCGAGTCAACGATCACTTCTGCGGCAGGTCACCGGGTGAACGAACGCGTCTCCCCGGCGGCCGGTCCTCCGGACCGTCTCCGCGGCGGCAGGTCCGTCACCAGTAGTGCCGACGACCACCGACGGCACGCCCCGTGGCACCCAGCACCCAGAGCACGAGACCGATGACCGCCAGGATGACTCCGATGGTCCACAGGATGGAGATTCCGGTGAGGAATCCGATGATCAGCAAGATAACGCCGACAATGAGCATGCTGTCCTCCGTTCGTGGCGTCGGTTTGCAGGCGCGGGCCAGGGCTCGGCACGAGCCGGCTCAGCTGTCGAGTGCCCGCTTCAGGTCGGCCTTGTTCATGTGGGAGCGGCCTTCCACATTGCGCCGCTTGGCCTCGGCGTAGAGCTGGTCGTAGGTCGGGCCCTGCGGACCCTTGCCCGAGCGGTGACCACCCCGCTCGCCGGAGGACATGTCCTGGATGGAGCTGCGGCTCGCCGTCCTCGACTCACCCGAGCGGGCACGTTCCTTGTTGACGGTGCGGGCCGCGATCTCCTCGGCGCGCTTCTCGCTCTCGCCCCGGTCCCGGGCGCTCTCCTTGATGTGCTCGTACTGCCGCTCACGCTTACGGCTCGACCCTGCGGGCATCGGGTGTCACCCCTCTTCTCTTCCCTTGCGCTCTCTGCGTCGGGTACCCCGTACTTCCGGATCATCACGGCACAACTCCGGCAGCGCGACCGCGAGAGACCCGGCCCCGTGCCGGCCTTCCGGCCGACGCCCGGCGGGGCGGCGATCCGGGCAAGGCGCCCGAGTATGGGCCACAAGGGTCAGGGGTACTCGCGGTCGAAGCGCCGTTCGGGCCGAGCGCACTGCGCTCCGCGTACGGCACCGAAGCAGGTGGCGACAAGGCTTACCGCAATACGACCAAGAGTTCGATTTCTCCCGAACGGGAAGGGGAGGTGTCCCTCATGAGGCTGACGAGCGCGGCGCAGACACCACTCGGCGACCCCCTGGCCACCGCGATGGACTCCATCGAAGAACAGGAGTGGCTGGACGGCCTTGCCGCGGGGATACGCAAGGTCGTACGCGCCGTCCCCATGGGTCGGGGCCGGGACGTACTGCGCGGCCTGTGGCTCGGTCATCCGCTGCACCCGGTCATGGTCCAACTGCCCATCGGGGCCTGGACCTCGGCCGCGATTCTCGATCTGTTCCCCGGGGAGAGCCGTGCGGCCCGCCGTCTGGTGGCGGCCGGTCTGCTCGGTGCGGCACCGGCGACCCTGACCGGCTGGGTGGACTGGGCGGAGCAGCGTCCCCGCCAGGCCCGCGTGGGTCTCGTCCACGCCGCGTCGAACCTCGCCGCCGTCGGCGCGTACGCCGCCTCCCTCGCGGCGCGCAGGCGCCGTCGCAACGTGCTGGGCCGCATGCTCGGCTTCGCGGGTCTGACGATGGTCACGGTCGGGGGCACGCTCGGCGGCCATCTCGCCTACCGGCAGGCGGCCGGCGTCAACCATGCCGAGGCCGTGCCGGTGCTGGTCGAGCCAGGATGGCACCGGATCGGGGCGCTGGAAGAATTCCCGGTCGGTGAGCCCGTACGGCGGACGGCCGACGAGGTGGCGCTGCTCGTGGTGCGTGACGGGGACGGCCGGCTGAACGCCCTGGCCGACCGGTGCAGCCACATGGACGGGCCGCTTCACGAGGGCGACGTCCTCGACGGCTGCGTCACCTGCCCGTGGCACGGGAGCGAGTTCCGGTTGTCGGACGGCGTGAACGTGCACGGTCCCGCCACCGCGCCGCAGCCTTCTTTCGAATGCCGGGTCTCCGCCGGGGGCGACGTCGACGTCCGCCTGCCGGTGACGGCCTGAGCGGCGGGGAGGCGCCATGGGCCCGGAAGCTCTCGAGATCTATCTCAACGACCATCTGGCCGGTGCGACCGCGGGACAGTTCATGTCACGTCACCTGGCCGAGCACCACCGTTCCTCGTCGCACGGCGGCGCATTGCGCCGCGTGGCGGACGAGATCGCCGAGGACCGGCGGTCCCTCCTGGAGATGATGGACGCCCTCGGAGTACCGGTGCACCGCTACAAGGTGTACGCCGGTCGCCTCGGCGAGAAGGCACGGCTGTTCACACTCAACGGACGGGTGACCCGGCGCTCGGGGCTGAGCAGCGTCCTTGAACTGGAGACGCTGCGCCTGGGCATCGAGGGCAAGAGCCTGCTGTGGCAGACCCTGCTGTCGCTCCCCCCGGCCAAGGGCCTCGACCGGGCGCGGCTGCGGGACCTTCTGGACCGTGCGCGGCACCAGATCGACACCGTCGAGGGCATGCGCCGCGAAGGGGCGGTCACCGTCTTCGGCTGACAGGCCGACAGAACGCTCACCCGGGTGGCCGCGGCTGCGGAGGCCCGGTCAGCGGGGTTCTCAGGGCGCTCCGGCCGCGCCGCCACGCCTCGAGCAGCGTCGCGTCCAGACGGCGGTCGAGTTCGGCGGTCGCGTCGATGCCGAACACGAGGTCGGGCTCCAGGCCCGGCTCGTCGGCCAGCAGACCGCCGATGACCTCACGGCGAACGACCTGTTCGTGCACGGCGTCGGCCTCCACGTGTTCGTCGTAGAAGCGCTCGGCGGAGGGGCCGGCACCGGTGCGGTTCATCGCCCGGGCCAGACGCCTCGAAGCGGGGGACGAGGTCACCTCGACCGAGGCGAAGTGACCGACCAGCGCACCCCGCCAGAGGCGATGCAGCCCGAACAGCGACATGAGGTTCACCGTGGCCAGTGCCTCGGCGGGCGCGGCGTCCAGGTAATGGCCGTATGCGGTGTCCAGCCCCAGGTCGGCCATGAGATTCGCGAAGAGGGTCGCGTGGATGTCCTCGGCACGACCGGCCCCGAACTCGTCGAACTCCACCGCCACCATGCCGGCCTTGGCCCTGCCGCGCAGCCTCGGGACGACCCATGCGTGCGGGTCGGCCTCCTTCAGGTGGTAGAGAGAACGGATCGCCGCGTATTCGCGCAACTGCCAGAGTTCACCGTGGTGTTGGAGGAAGTGGGTGACACTGGTCCCGTCGTCCCGAGCCGGCTCCAGCAGGAGGTCGTCGAGCGCCTCGCCCACGGATCCGCCTGCTCGGGCGACATCGTGGCGCAGGGCGTCGACGAAATGGTCCTCCAGCGTGGAGCGCAGACCCAGCAGACGGGGATCCCACTCGCGGCGGGGGTCCACACCCTCGAAGCCCCAGTAGTGCAGCTCGTACAGGCTGTAGAGGGCCAATTGAAGGTCGTCGCCGTACGGGTCGGCCCGCCCGGCTTCCGTGGACGTCGGCAGCTCACCCGTGCCCCCCTTCGCCACCGCCACGACGGCGGACGAGATGTCGCCCCGTGGGCGTGGCGGCGGCGGGCCCACGGGCGCGGGTGACGGCGGGGGTGCGGTCATGACGCTCCGCCCTCCTCATGTGTTCCGGGGCATCCGGCTGTCCGGCGCCGATGGCTGGTGTCGCACCACGGGTAGATGGCGCTGCGACGGCACATGCACACGGCGACGACGAACCGAGTGGACACGGTCACGGTCCCGTCGGCGAGCGTGATCTCCACCGGGCCCGGGACGAGCAGCGGGCCGTCGTCGGTGAGTACGACGCGGCACGGTCGGTCAGGCTTGCCGGGCACGGATGATCACCAGCTCTTCGAACGATTCCCGGGGCGTGACCAGTCGGCGGTCGCGCAGCCAGGGGAGCCGGGAGCGCAGAACGGGGCCGAACGGTAGGTGCATGCGGTCGCTGACGGCGGCCTGCAACCCGGAACCGGTCAGTTGCAGCAGGGTCTCCTCGGGTCCGCTCAGCGCGGACTGCACCATCAGCAGGATGCCGCCGGGGCGCAGGGCCTGTGGCACTTCCTCGCAGATCCGATCCAGGATCGCCCGCCCGTCCCGACCGGCGTTCCACGCCCGGCCCGGTTCGGCGTGACTGTCACCGTCCTCGGTGCGACCAGGGGGAGGTTCGGGGGCCGGGACATACGGCGGGTTGCAGACGACCAGGTCAAACCTTCGCCCGCTTATCGGTGACAGCAGATCTCCCCGGCAGAAATCGATGTGCTGCCCCGCCCGCAGCGCGTTCAGACGCGCGGTGGCGAGGGCACGCCGGGCAATGTCCGTCGCGGTGACGCGGGCGCCCTGTTGCGCGGCACAGACGGCCAGCGTCCCGTTGCCCGTGCCCAGGTCGAGGACGTCCGTCCCCGGCGCGAGCGCCTCCCTCCGGAGAGCCGTCGCCAGGAAGAGGGTGTCGGCTTGGGGCGTGTACACCCCTGGCGGAGTCGCGAGTGACGGAAGCCAAGGGGGTGCGGCGGGCACCGTCATCGAGGCACCTCCGTTCAGGGCCCGAGGAGACCCCGCAGGTGGTGGGCCGCAGGCGCAGGTCTCCACCCTGCGTACCCCTCCTGGACAGGGGCAATCCGTGGACGTGGGGCACATGAGGCGTTGCGCTCCGTGAGAGGCGGGCCCCTCGGCGGCCGGGCCGGTTCGTCGAACACGGCAATCGGCGGTGCCGCGCACCGTACTCGCGGACGGCTTCCCGTCTGCAGGTCCCATACGGTGTCACCGGCGAACACGGCGTGTTCGGGCGCGACTCGCGATTTCCGGCGCTCGCCCGACCGGCTCGGGAGCCGGCCAAGGGCCGCCGAGAACACGCTCGTTCAGGGCTTCATCCGTGCCCACAGCCGCTCACGGGCGGGCGCGAACGACCAGTTGTGGTGTGAGGGCGCGGAACCCCTCCGCGCAGGGTCGAGGGGCGGAGGCGGCCGGTGGACCGGCTGAACACGAAGGCCAGGCGGGCTTACGTCGACCCCTTCGGGACCGATGTGTTCGTCAGCACAGCGTGCTCGCACGGTGGCGGTCGGCGTCCTCGACGGGGAGCACCGCTCACTCGGGCGTATGGGATTGCAGCCGGGGCGCGAGTTCGTCGCGGATGTCCGCCGGGAGGCACTCGTTCTGGGCCCACTCCACCACCAGCTCCGCGACCTTCCGCAGCTTGGTGTTGGTGCACATGGAGGTCTCACGGAGTGCGTCCCAGGCCTCTTCCGGCGTGATCCGTCCCACGGCGACGAGGACGCCGATGGCCTGGTCGATCAACGCGTGTGCGGTGACTGCGTGCCGCAGCTGAGTCACCTCGCTCTGCAGTTCCCTGATGCGATCGGAGCGTGACTCCAGCTCCTGGACCATTCCGGGAACCCTGCCGGCGTGAGCGTCCACGTCGCCTCCGTGATGTGGGAGTGGTCGGGACTCCATGGCCGATACTGCCTTGCCCAACGCGGCATACGCGCTGCTTGACCCATGAAGGTTCCCCTTCACCGTTGCACCGAAGCCGCCCCGGTGCAAAACAGCCCGCCCGACGGGCGCCCCCTCCGGGGCTCGGGGCAGGCACCACAAGGACTGCATCAGTTGCCCCCTCGGGGTACCCGGTGCCGTGTCCGGGCACACGAAGGCGGGAGAACGGGGTCGTACATGGGCGCAGCCGACAAGGCCGTCACGCTGGGTGTGGAGGAGGAGTACGTCCTGCTCGACGCGCGCAGCGGGTTGCCCGCGCCGACGGCGGGACAGGTGGAGGTCGCGGCCGGTCTGGAACCCACGCTGGCGGGCGGTGAGGTCGACAGGGAGTTGCTGCAGGCGCAGATCGAGGTGGCCACACCTGTGTGCGGGGACCTGGCGGAGGTCGCCGCGCACCTGGTGCGGCTGAGGGAGGCCGTGGGCAGGGCGGCACGGCGCAGCGGCTGTGTGGCCGCGGCGAGCGACGCCGCCCCGGTGGCGGCCCGCACCGCGGTGCCGGTCACGCCGTTGCCTCGCTATGAGGACATGCACAGTGAGGCGGCGCTTCTGGTCGACGAGCAGTTGATCTGCGGTATGCACGTGCACGTGGCCGTTCCCGGCCGGTCGCCGGGGGCCGGTGCGCTGGCCCGGTTGCGGCCGTGGCTGGCGGTACTGGTGGCGCTCGGCGCCAATTCCCCGTTCTGGCAGGGCAAGGACAGCGGGTTCGCCAGTTGGCGCACGGTGGTGTTCGGGCGGTGGCCGGCCAGCGGTGTGCCGCCGTTCGCCGCGGACGCCACGCAGTACGAGCAGCGTGTCGGGGAGTTGCTGGCCACCGGCGTGATACCGGATCGGCGTCAGCTGTACTGGCAGGCCCGGCTGTCCGACTGCTATCCGACGCTGGAGGTGCGGGCGCCGGACGTGCAGATCGACGTCGACAGCGCGGTGACGCTCGCCGGTCTGGTCCGTGGACTGGTCGCCACCGGTCTGGACGAGACACGTTCGGGTCTTGTCGCCCCGAATCCGCCGGCCGGCATCCTCACCGCGGCCGGCTGGCACGCGGCCCGTCACGGTCTCAGCGACGTGCTGGTCGATCCGCGCAGCGGGAAGCCCGCACCGGCCGGACAGGTCGCCGAGACGCTGTACGACCATGTCGCCCCCGCCCTGCGCAGGTTCGGTGACCACGACCGGGTCGCCGAAGGCCTGCACCGGATGCTCGACGCCGGTACGGGAGCCGACCGGCAGCGAGCCGCCGCCCGCAGGGGCGGCCTGCACGCGCTCCTGGACCTGGTCACCGAGGACGCCCCCGGACCGGCCACCGACCTGCCGCGGTGACCCCGCGAGCACACTGCCCCGCTCCTCGAGGAGCAGGCTCATGCCCGACCCCCAGTCGGCACGCCGTGTGAGCCCGCGCCACCGCGGTACCCGCAACCACGACGGCGCCCCACTCAGGCCCGGAAGGTGGACGTGATGACGTTGCTGCTGCCCCGCTCCCACGAGGACTCCATGTCAGGACTCTCGGCGGTGGTCACGGGCGGCTCACGCGGCCTCGGACTGCTGCTCGCCGAACAGCTGCTCATCCGGGGGTGCGCGGTCACCATCGCCGCCCGGGACGAGGAGGAGCTCGGCCGGGCGCGGGAATTCTTGACCGACAGGCGCCCCGACGCGCGCGTGCGCACCGCGCCCTGCGACGTCACCGACCGTGCGACGGTCGCCTCACTGATGACGGACGCCGCCGAAGCACAGGGCGGGATCGACGTGGTGATCGCGAACGCGGGCATCATCCAGGTCGCGCCGGTGGAGTCGATCGGGGTCGACGAGTTCCGGTCGGCCATGGAGACCATGTACATGGGTGCCGTGCACACCTCACTCGAAGCCCTGCCCTGGCTGCGACACGGCCGGGGCGTCGGACGGCTGGCGCTGATCGGCTCGGTCGGCGGACTCCTGGCGGTACCGCACCTGCTGCCCTACTCGTGTGCCAAATCCGCCGTCGCCGCCCTTGCCGAGGGCCTGCACACCGAACTGCTGGGCCACGGCGTGAGTGTGACGGCGGTCCACCCCGGGCTGATGCGGACCGGTTCACACCTGGCCGCGGAGTTCGGCGGGAACGAGGCCGCGGAGTTCGCGTGGTTCTCGGCGCTCGCCGGCAGCCCTCTGGTCTCGATGGACGCGCGCCGCGCCGCCGACCGCATCGTGACCGCCGTGGAGCGGCGCCGGGCCCGTATCGTGCTGACCCCGATGGCGAAGTTGGCCGGCCTCACCCACGGGGTGGCCCCCGCACTGACCACCCGGCTCAGCGCGCTGGCGGCCCGGGCGCTGCCGCGCTCCCCGGAAGGGAGCGGGGCCGGTGGTCTGCGCCGGGGCCGGGACATCGAACCGGGCCCGGACCGGGCGGGGCATCCGGTGGCAGCGCGACTGCGTGACTGGGGCAGCGCTCTCAACGATCGTGCGGCCCGCCGGCTGAACCAGCGGGCGCACCACGCGCACGGCGGCGGGTGACCCGCGGCGGGACCCGCCGACTGCCCGGGGACGCGGAAAGACGGGAACGAGCCCATGCCCGAGCTCCCGGATGTCGAGGCGTTCCGCCAGGTGCTCATGAACTGCGGTCGCCGTCGGCGTGTCACGGACGTCGAGGTGCGCGACGCGGGAGTGCTGCGGGGTGTGACCGAGAGACGGCTGCGGAGGGAGCTGAAGGGCAGACGTCTGGGGAAGGCGTGGCGTCACGGCAAGTGGCTGTTCGTGCCGACCGATGGCGGGTCCACCCTGGTCTGTCACTTCGGTATGACGGGATCGCTGAGATGCTGTCGCCCGGACGAGCCGATCGAACCGCACGACCGCATCGTCCTGACGCTCGACGAGGCCCGCGAGCTGCGCTATCACGATCAACGCAAGCTTCAGGGCGTACGGTTGGCCGACGAGTACACCGTCGACCGGATCGTGGACGGCCTGGGCCCCGACGCCTTGACCGTGGACCGGGCCGAGTTCCTGGACCTGCTGTCGGGGCGGCGTGGCGCCGTCAAGAGCGCGCTGATGGACCAGTCCGTGATCGCGGGTCTCGGAAACCTCCTGTGCGACGAGATCCTCTGGCGGGCCCGGATGGATCCCCGGACGCCGGCCCGGGATCTGGACGGGACGGCACTGCGCCGCATCCACTCCGCGATGGGCCGGGTACTCGCGACGTCCGTGCGGGCCGGTCGCGTGCCCCCTCGACGTTCCTGGCTCACCGGGCGCAGGGACGACGACGAACCGTCGTGCCCCCGCTGCGGCGGATCCCTGCACTCGGCTCGTGTCACCGGGCGCAGAACCCTGTGGTGCCCGAGGTGCCAGCCCTCGACGAGGGGTGACCGGTGAGCCCGCGGGCCGCGCGTCCACGCCCGGTCAAGGGACCGGGTCAGCCGGTCGGGGGCGGGAAGCCGACCTCCCGCGCCCTGACGATCCGGGCCCCCATGTTGCGCTCCATCATCTCCAGGGCCGCATCCTCCAGGTGGAGGTGGATGCAGGCGACGGCATCCCTCGGGACCGTGACGTCCAGATGGCGGATGTGGGCGTCCAGAGCCGAGTAGAGGACGCACTGCTCCGTGACCTGGCCGCACAGCACCACATGCCCTACGCCCAGTTGCCACAGCAAGTAGGACATGGGCGTCTCGTAGAAGATGGAATGGCGCGCCTTCACCACGAAGAGGGAGTCGTCGTCCGGCTTGATCGGCTCGATCAGGTCGGCGTGGGGACGGGCCAGCGCGGCCTCCACGAGTTCCCCGTGATGGGAGCGCCACAGCCCGAAGTTGTCGTTCGCGTAGATCACCGGCGTCCTTGCCGCGCGTGCCCTGCCGATCAGATCCGCGAGGACCGGCACGACACGCTCGGCGGACGGAACCAGCAGCTCGGCATCCTGGTGATCGTACGTGTTGATCATGTCGATCACGACGAGTGCGCTGCCCCCCTGCCCTGTGGGCATGTGCACCCCGTCCACCACCTCGTGCCGTCGGTCGTGGGAACACCCCGGTGCGGGACAAGCGCAGACCACCGTCGTCACCGTGGGCGTCGACGACGGTCCGAGTACCCGGCCGGCGGTGGCCGGAACGTGCCGTCGCACCGCCGCCGCACATGACCGATCGCGCCCTTGCTACGTTCCGTCCCGCTGGGGCACCACCGTGAACCTCGGGTCCTCCGCCGAGGCGACGCCCGCGGCGAAGACACCGAAACGCGTGCACACGGACCCCGCGAGCAGCGCCAGACCCGATGCGACCGCGGCGGACCGGCGGTGACCGAGGCAGGCGGCTGCGAGGCCGCCCGCGAGGGTGAGGACCCGGGACGCGCGCAGGAGCGTCCCCGCGCGGCCCTCCCGGTATGTTTCGGCGACCGTTCCGAGGCGGTGTTCCGCCGCCTCGGTGACCGCCGTCTCGGCGAGGGCGGCGAGCCCGGCGGCACAGCGGGCGGGTGTGTTCTCGCGGACCGGTCCGGCCACCAGGGCCATGCCGGCGGCGGCGGCCGTCGCGGACGCGGCGAAGAGGTAGGGCAGTTCGCGGTGCGCGCCGTGCCAGGCGGGCACCGCCGTGTCCGCGGCGAGGACCCCGGTGTACGCGGCCACGGCGGGGCCGAGCAGAGCTGCCGCCGCGGTGGCGGCCGCCCCCGTCCGCGGCAGCCGCCCTGTCACCGCGCTGACGGCGGCAGCCCCTGCCGCCGGACCGTAGGCGCTCAGCAGCCAGGAGCCGACACTCATGGGAGAGGTGGGTTTGAAGACCCTCAGCATGTTCGCGAAGCGCTCGGGGCGGCCCAGGTCGTGGACCAGTGCGGCGGCGGAGAGGGAGACCGCGGTGAGCGAGGAGACCTTCATCGCGGTCGCCGTACGGCTGCGGCCGGTGACCTGTGCTCCCGCCGCGACCACGGAGCCCGCGCCCGCGAGACCTCCGAGGAAGAAGTACCCGGCGATGTCGCGTGCGGCCCAGGAAGGCGCCTTGATGACGGGACGCCCGTAGTAGGAGTCGAACTCCGCCCTGGGCACCATCAGTTGTTCGCCCGTGCGGGCCCTCCGGTGCCCCGCGCCCCGGGTTCCGGTCATCGCCGCCCCCTTCCCGACAGTGCGAACGAGAGGGCGAGACCGCCCACCAGGGAGAGCGCGGCGACTCCCGCGTGTTTCCACATCGTCGGCAGGTCACGCGTGGTGACGACGGGGTCCGGGGGCAGTCCGTAGACCTCGGGGCGGTCGAGCAGCAGGAAGAACGCACCGTCGCCCCCCACCCCGTTGTCGGGATCGTGTCCGTACAGCTGGGCCTCGGTGACACCCTCCTTGTGCAGTTGGTCGACGCGCAGTGCCGCGCGCTCACGCAGTTCGTCGAGCGGCCCGAACCGGATGGACTCGGTCGGGCAGGCCTTGGCGCAGGCGGGCTCCTGGCCGGCGCCGAGCCGGTCGTAGCAGAGAGTGCACTTGAAGGCCCGCCCGTCGTGGGGGCGTTGCTCGATGACGCCGTAGGGGCAGGCGGGGACGCAGTAGCCGCAGCCGTTGCAGATGTCCTCCTGCACCACCACGGTGCCGAACTCGGTGCGGAAGAGGGAGCCGGTGGGACACACATCGAGGCAGGCCGCATGCGTGCAGTGCTTGCAGACGTCGGAGGACATCAGCCAGCGCATGTCACCGGCGGGGCCGTCGTCCTGCCGGGGGCCGTTCGCCGACGCCGGTTCGGTGAGCGGGAGTTCGGTGCGTCCTTCCGGCCTCGGCTGTTCGACGAAGGCGACATGCCGCCAGGTGGACGCGCCCAGCGCCTGGGTGTTGTCGTAGGACATGCCGCTGAGGGAGAGGCCGTCCTCCGGGATGGCGTTCCACTCTTTGCAGGCCACCTCGCAGGCCTTGCAGCCGATGCACACGGACGTGTCGGTGAAGAAACCGACCCTTTCCTCGCTGCCTGCGCTCATGCCCGGGTCTCCGTTCCGGTGGTGTCGGTGATGCCCGCGCGGCGGCGGTACTCGGCGACCAGACGCGGCAGGTCCGGTCCCCGGGGGCGGCGCCCCGGCCGGATGTCCGCGGTCAGCGCCTTGTCCTCCTGGATATGGGCGTTGGGATCGAGGGTGATGGCGACGAGTTCATTGGCGGCGTCTCCCGTGGACACACCGTTGGGACCCCAGTGGAAGGGCAGGCCGATCTGATGGACGGTGCGGCCCCGGACGGTCAGCGGCCTGATCCGTTCGGTCACCAGCACCCGGGCCTCGATGGCGTTGCGGGCGGTGACGATGGTCGCCCAGCCCTCGGCCTCCAGTCCCCGTTCCGCCGCCAACTGCGGTGAGACCTCGCAGAAGAACTCCGGCTGCAACTCGGACAGATACGGGGACCAGCGGCTCATGCCGCCCGCCGTGAAGTGCTCGGTCAACCGGTGCGTGGTGACGATGTACGGATAGACGCCGGCCCCCGGTTCGTCGCCGCTCGGGTGGTAGCGGTTGCCCTCCCGCGGCAGCACCTGCCGGGTGGGGGAGCGGGGGGTTGCGGGATGCAGGGCGTTGGTGAACGGTGAGTCCTGCGGCTCGTAGTGGGTCGGCATCGGGCCGTCCTCCAGGCCCGCGGGGGCGTACAGCCAGCCCTTTCCGTCGGCCTGCATGATGAACGGGTCGTCGCCGCGCAGTGCCTCCGGGCCCGTCGCGTTGTCGTCCGGTACGAAGTCGGGCGCTCGGTCGGGGATGAAGTCCGGGACGTCGTGGCCGTGCCATCGCCCGGCGTCCGCGTCCCACCACAGACAGGCCTTGCGTTCGCTCCACGGGGAGCCGTAGGGGGCGGCCGAGGCGCGGTTGTACAGGATGCGGCGGTTGGCGGGCCAGGCCCAGGCCCACTCCGCGGCCACCCAGTCCTGCTGGGACCCCGGCTTCTTGCGGGCCGCCTGGTTGACACCGTCCGCGTACACCCCGCAGTAGATCCAGCAGCCGCAGCGGGTCGAGCCGTCGTCCTTGAGTTCGGTGTAGGCCGTGAGAGGGCGGCCGTCGGGGCCGTGACCGTTGATCTCGGCGAGGACGGCGTCGGCGACGGGTTCCGCGAGGGGACCGTCGACGGGGTAGTCCCAACTGAGGTCCAGGATCGCCCGGTCCATGGGATCGGTGGAGCCCGCCAGCTTCTCCCTGATACGTCGACCGAGGTGGTACGTGAACCACAGATCGCTGCGTGCGTCGCCCTCGGGTTCGACCGCCGCGTGGTGCCACTGCACCCAGCGGTTGGTGTTGGTGAAGGAGCCGGACTTCTCGGTGTGCGCGGCGGCCGGGAAGAAGAACACCTCGGTGCCGATGTCCTCGGTCCGCAGCTCGCCGCTCTCGATCTCCGGTCCGTCCTTCCACCAGGTCGCGGACTCGATCAGCGAGAAGTCCCTGACGACGAGCCAGTCGAGCCCGGCCATGCCCAGGCGCTGAAGCCGGGTGTTGGCCGAGCCCACCGCCGGGTTCTCGCCCATCAGGAAGTAGCCCTTGCAGGTGCCGTCGAGCTGGGCCATCACCGTCTCGTACGTGGAGTGCGAGCCGGTGAGGCGCGGCAGGTGATCGAAGCAGAAGTCGTTGTCCCGGGTTGCGGCGTCCCCGTAGTAGGCCTTCAGCAGGCTGACGAAATACGCCCGCATCGACGCCCAGAAGCCCTTCTCCGTCCGGGTCGTCTCGACGAACGTGTCGAGGTCGAGATGCTTGTGCGCGTGCGGCATCGGCAGATAGCCGGGCAGCAGATTGAACAGGGTGGGGATGTCGCTGGAGCCCTGGATGGAGGCATGGCCCCGCAACGCCTGGATTCCTCCGCCGGGGCGCCCGATGTTGCCGAGCAGCAGCTGCAGGATGCTCGCGGCGCGGATGTACTGCGAGCCCACCGAGTGCTGTGTCCAGCCGACCGCGTAGGCGAAGGAACTGGTCCTGTCACGGCCGGAGTTGTCGGTGAGGGCGGCACAGACGCGCAGGAACGTGTCGCGGGGTACACCGCAGACGTCCTCCACCATCTCGGGTGTGTAGCGGGCGAAGTGCCTCTTGAGGACCTGGTAGACGCACCGCGGATGCCGCAGCGTCGGATCGGCGGGGGCGCGAGGTGCGGTGCGCGCTCCTCCGGACCCGTGTGCCTCGGCCTCGCCGGCGGTGTGCACCCGGTCCTCGTACTGTTCGTCGACCTCACCGGTCGGCTGCTGTACCTGGACGCCCTCGTACTGCCAGCTGCGCGGGTCGTAGTGGCCCTTCTCCTCGTCGAGTCCGGAGAAGACGCCGTCGAGGTCCTCCGTGTCGCGGAAGTGCTCGCTCACCAGGGTCGCCGCATTGGTGTAGTGCAGGACGTATTCGCGGAAGTCCTTCTCCTCGGTGAGGACGTGGTTGATGATCCCGCCGAGGAAGGCGATGTCGCTGCCCGCCCGGATCGGGACGTGCAGGTCGGCGAGGGCGCTGGTGCGTGTGTACCGGGGGTCGACGTGGATGATGTACGCCCCGCGGGCCTTGGCCTCCATCACCCATTGGAAGCCCACCGGATGGGCTTCCGCGTAGTTGGAGCCCTGGATGACGATGCAGTCGGAGTGCTGCAGGTCCTGCATGAACGTGGTCGCGCCGCCGCGGCCGAAGGAGGTGCCCAGGCCGGCGACGGTGGAACTGTGGCAGACCCGGGCCTGGTTCTCCACCTGCACGACGCCGAGGCCGGTCAGCAGCTTCTTGATGAGGTAGTTCTCCTCGTTGTCGAGGGTGGCTCCGCCGAGGCTCGCGATGCCCATGGTGCGGGCGGTCCGCACGCCGTCGCGCTCCCACTCCCAGGTGTCGCGGCGCGTCGCGATCACCCGGTCGGCGACCATGTCCATGGCCGTATCCAGGTCGAGGGGCTCCCAGTCGCCACCGTGCGGGGGGCGGTGGAGGACCTGGTGGCGGCGGGCGGGTCCCGTGGTGAGCTGGAGGGTCGCCGAACCCTTGGGGCACAGGCGTCCGCGGCTGACGGGCGAAGCGGGATCACCCTCGATCTGGACGACCTTGTCGTCCTTGACGTACACCTGCTGCCCGCAGCCGACCGCGCAGTACGGGCAGATCGACTGTGTCACGTGGTCGGCGGTGTCGGTCCGTGGACGCAACCGCTCCGTGTGCCGGGACTTGGCGGCGCTGCCCCGGCCCAGGCGATCCTCCCCCGTCAACTGCCGGTAGACGGGCCATTCCCGGACACGGTCGGACAGACCCATGAGCGCTCCCTGGACGGATCGGTTCGGGGATCCGTCGGCTTCGAGCCGGCCGGCGCGGGCGTTTTCGCCCGTCCGTCGTGGCCCGCGTCTGCCGACGGGTGCCCCCGCGCCTGGGTACCGGGAACGTGCTCGGCGAAACCTGACACTTCCGCACCGCCGCTCCCGGGGGTTCCGCGCCCGGTCCGGTTCAGCGGCATGGACGGGAGGGGCGCCGCCGTGCGCCCGCACCGGAGGGTGCCGGCGTCACTGCTCGTGACGCGCCTGTACGGCCGGCTGCGTGGCCCGGGTGGTCTCGTCCTGGACGAGCAGGGAGAGCAGGGAGGCCACGGTGAGGCCCGCCTCGGCCGGATGCCGCAGCACCTTGCCCGGCTCGATGCGGTACGTGTTGGTCCGCCCGTCACGGGTGTGGGACAGATAACCGTCCTGCTCGAGATCGGAGATGATCCGCTGGACAGCGCGCTCGGTGAGCCGGCAGTAGGCGGCGATGTCACGGATGCGGACGTTCGGATCGTCGGCGATGGCCGCCAGCACGCGAGCGTGATTGGTGACGAACGTCCATCCGGTGTGAGACGCGGGCACTTCATCCATGTCTCAATCCTATGGTCCGGAGCACTTGGCGTGGACGGACAGGTGACATATATTTCATGTATCCAATGACGTGTTCTCACGGGAAGTCCGCACGGGGAGGACGGACGGTGCCCTTTGCGCAGGCCGCGATGCCGGAACCGGCCCACGGGGGTGAAGTTGTCGACACAATGCCAGGGAGGAGCCATGGCGCCCCCGAGCCCGCCGAGTCTCATCACCGTCACCAGCCGTCGCAGCGGCGACCGGATGGTCGTGGTGGTGCGCGGCGCGATCGACTACGAGTCCGAAGACGTGCTCAGGCGCTCCCTCATCGGAGCCCTCGGCCGATCCTGCCGGGGGATCGACCTCGATCTGCGGCAGGTCACCTTCTGGGACTGTTCCGGTCTCAACGTCCTGCTCGCCGTGCGCCGTACGGCCTTGCAGGACGGCAAGACCGTGACCATTCGGGCGGCCGGCCCAGTGGTGGAACGCGTGTGTGAACTGACGGAGACGCTGCCGCTTTTCGCCGCTGCCGCCGAGCGATGAGCGGGCTGCCCGGTTCGGACATGGTGCCGGCCGAGGCCGCCGCCCGGGCCCCGTCACCGATGGGGCATGCCTGACCGCCATGGGACGGGGAACCCCACGCACGACGACCGAGTCCGACCCGAAAGAGGTGTGCGGGACGCTGCGGCAACGCCATCGGCGAACTCACCGCTGACCGCGCGAAGTCGACGAGTTCTTCGAGCGCCCGCGCGTGCTGCCGGCAGGCCGCAAGGACCGCAGGACCGTCGTGGGCGAACTCACCGTCGAGCTCGTGCGGCACTCCGCCGCCGAGGAGATGTACCTCTACCCGACGGTTCGGGAGCACCCGCCGGGCGGCGAAGGAGATCCAGGATCACGCCGAGGCCGCGGAACGTCATGAACGCCTGCCCCGGGCCACCACGCACCCGAGCGGCGGCGCGGGGCGCGAAGTGGGGCGGGCCTGCGGAGAGCCGCGGGGGCCCGCGACCGCGGGGCGCCCGGGAGGGAGTGCCGTGAACGCCCGGCCGCTCATACCGCCCGGGCCGCCGCGCGCACCTCCTCGGCGAAGGGCTTGTCGAGGGCCATGTGCACAAGGCCGTCCGCCAGCCTCGGCAGCTCGCGGTCGTCGACGAGACCGCCCAGTGTCCCGGGCGCCGTGGGCAGCCCCAGCCGCCGGGCCCCGTCGCGCGCCTTGTCGTCGATGTACGGCGCGAACTCCGGCCAGACGCCCTGCACGTCCCGTAGGAAGATGTCCACGCCGGTGGGCCCGATCCCGGGCACGTCCAACAGGGCCGCCCTCGGGTCGGGCTCCTCGCGCAGTCTGCGCAGATCGCCGCCGTAGCGTTCGAGCAACAGGTCGGCCCCTTCGCCCAGCATCGTCGAGGTGCGTTCGTCGTAGCGCCGGTAGCCGCCCTTGCCGAGCGCGTCGACGCGTTGCTGCCAGGTCGCCTCCGCCATGGACCGCGGACTGCGGAACCCGGCGTCGAACAGTGCCCGGGCCGCCGCCACCGCCGTGCCGGCCCTGATACGGGCGCTGAGAAGTGTCGCCAGGACGAGCATCTGGTACAGCGGGGCCGGAGTGTTGCGCAGCCGGATGCCTGCCTCCGCGGCGTAGGTGTGCCGCTGGCGGTCGAGGAGGGCGCGGACCGCGGCCTCGTCCGTCGACTCGCCGGTCCTCCCGGACCGAGCCGTTTTCCTGTCGGTCTTCGTGGTCATGGCCGGTCACCGATTCAACGTTTGCCACTTCAACGCCTCGCGGTCCCTCCGCGGGGCGCGACTGTCGGGTTCGGCCCGGGTACCCGCACAAGCCGCGTTCGACGCGGCCGTTTGCCGCCCGCGGCCCCGGGAACCCGTGCGCGGCCCGGGCCCACGCGGTGCTCCGCGAGCTTCTTCCGCCGCGTGGCCGGGCCGCCCACCGCAGCCGGGCGAGGTCTTCCGGTTGCCGGAGCTGTGCGATCTACGTCACCGAACGTCATAGATCGTAATGAATACGGAAAAAGCGCTATGCCCCTGGAAAGGGCGGGTACTCGGCGAATCGACCGTCCGGGTGCCGCTCGTACGGCCGGATGTCCTGCACGTCCCGGAATCGACGAAGGCGGTCTCCCCGATGTCTCGTGCCTCCTCCTCCGGCGGCGCCACGGTGGATGTCGCCGGTCTGGAGGCGGCGCTGCGTGACGCGGTGGATGCGGGCCGGCTGTCGGTGTGGGCCCGGCTGTCCCGCGTGTCCCCGACACTGGTCAACAGTCTCCTGCACGCCCCCGGCCTCGCCCGCGCGGGCAAACGGCTGGCCGGTGTGGCCGAGGCCCGGCAGGCTCCGCTGTTCGCCGAGCGGTCCTTCCTGAGGTGGTGGCGGGATCGGGACGTCGAAGAGCCGGACCCCGCCGACCCCCGGACGGTGGTGCTGTGGCCGGACACCTTCAGCACCTATTTCCACCCGTCGATCGCGATCTCGGCCGTACGGGTGCTGGAGGACGCAGGATTCCGGCCGGCCGTACCCACCGAGCCGGTGTGCTGCGGCCTGACCTGGATCTCCACCGGCCAGCTGACCGTCGCCGGGAAGGTGCTGCGCCGAACCCTGAAGGCGCTGCGGCCCTACCTGGAGGCGGGCACCGCGGTCATCGGTCTTGAACCCTCCTGCACCGCGGTGCTCCGGAGCGACGTGTCCGAGCTGATGCCCGGCGATCAGGACGTCCAGCGGCTCGCCGGGCAAGTCCGCACCTTCGCGGAGCAGTTGGTGCACCATGCGCCCGCCGGCCGGCAGCCCCCGGCGCTCGGCCGGCAGGCGACCGTGCAGACCCACTGCCACCAGCACGCGATCATGAAGTTCGACGCGGACCGCGAACTCATGCGTCGTGCGCACCTGGACGCCGACGTCCTGGACGAGGGCTGCTGCGGTCTGGCCGGCAACTTCGGCTTCGAACGGGGCCATCACGACCTCTCCATGGCCGTCGCGGAACAAGGGGTCCTGCCCGCCGTCCGCGCGGCGGCGCCGGACGGTCCGGTGCTC
Source organism: Streptomyces sp. HUAS TT11 (assembly GCF_051553595.1). Classification (NCBI taxonomy): domain Bacteria; kingdom Bacillati; phylum Actinomycetota; class Actinomycetes; order Kitasatosporales; family Streptomycetaceae; genus Streptomyces; species Streptomyces sp. HUAS TT11. Next base: position 1,901,321 of record NZ_CP196184.1, on the reverse strand, counting down.
GCCGACGGCTTCGGCTGCCGCACCCAGATCGAACAGGGCGACACCGGGCGCCGGGCCCTGCATCTGGCCGAGGTGCTCGCCCTCGGTCTTGAGGGGAACCTGCCGGGCCAGGACCCCGAACGCCTGGCTGAGCGCCCCTTCGGCCCCTCCCTCGCGGCGCGGTGCGCGACCACGGCGGGCGCCGCCGCCCTCACGGCCGCGGCCGCGACCGCGGCCGGCCACAGAGCCCTTCGCGCACTGCGCCGACAGTGACCGCGTCCCTTCACAGCAACCTCCGGAAAGGTCTTCGAACATGTCGATGAAGGTCTCCGACCACGTCCTGGAGCGCCTGCGCGACTGGGGGGTGGAGCACGTCTTCGCCTATCCGGGCGACGGCATCAACGGCCTGCTCGCGGCTTGGGGCCGGGCCGACGACAACCCGCGGTTCATCCAGGCCCGGCACGAGGAGATGGCCGCCTTCGAGGCCGTCGGCTACGCCAAGTTCTCCGGCAGGGTCGGCGTCTGCGCCGCCACCTCCGGGCCCGGCGCCATCCACCTGCTCAACGGTCTGTACGACGCCAAGCTCGACCACGTCCCGGTCGTGGCGATCGTGGGACAGACCAACCGCAGCGCCATGGGCGGCTCCTACCAGCAGGAGGTCGACCTGCTGAGCCTGTACAAGGACGTCGCCTCCGACTTCTGCGCGATGGTCACCGTCCCCGAGCAGCTGCCCAACGTGCTGGACCGGGCGATGCGCACGGCCATGGCGCGACGCTCGGTCACCGCCGTCATCATCCCCGCCGATGTGCAGGAGCTCGACTACTCCCCGCCCGAGCACGCGTTCAAGATGGTGCCGTCGAGCCTGGGCATGCCGCACTACGCGCCGGTGCCGTCCGAGGAGGACATCGCACGCGCCGCCGACGTACTCAACGCGGGCAACAAGGTCGCGATCCTCGTCGGACAGGGCGCCCGCGGGGCACGGCAGGAGGTCATGGCCGTCGCCGACCGGCTCGGTGCCGGCGTCGCCAAGGCACTGCTGGGCAAGGACGCACTGGACGACGACCTGCCGTACGTCACCGGCTCCATCGGGCTGCTGGGCACCCGGCCGTCGTACGAGATGATGCAGGGCTGCGACACGCTCCTGGTCATCGGCTCGTCGTTCCCCTATACCCAGTTCCTGCCGGAGTTCGGGCAGGCTCGGGCGGTGCAGATCGACATCGATCCGCACATGGTCGGCCTGCGCTACCCGTTCGAGGTGAACCTCGTCGGCGACGCCCGCGAGACACTCGAGCGGCTGCTGCCGCTCCTGGACACCGCCAAGGACCAGGGCTGGCGCAGGAAGATCGAGAAGAACACGGCCCGTTGGTGGGAGGTCATGGAACGGCGTGCCGCCGTCGACGCCTACCCGATCAACCCCGAGTACGTCGCCCATGCCCTCAACGACCTGCTGCCCGACAACGTCGTCCTCGCCTCGGACTCCGGCTCCGCCGCCAACTGGTACGCCCGTCACCTGAAACTGCGCGGCGCCATGCGCGGCTCGCTGTCCGGCACGCTCGCCACCATGGGTCCCGGGGTGCCGTACGTCATCGGTGCCAAGTTCGCGCACGGCGATCGTCCGGCGATCGCCCTGGTGGGCGACGGCGCGATGCAGATGAACGGCATGGCCGAGCTGATCACCGTCGCGAAGTACTACCACGAGTGGGAGGACCCGCGTCTGATCGTCGCCGTCCTGAACAACCAGGACCTCAATCAGGTCACCTGGGAGATGCGTGCCATGGAGGGCGCCCCGCAGTTCCTGCCCTCCCAGTCGATCCCCGATGTCGCCTACGCCGACTTCGCCCGTCTGATCGGCCTGGAGGGGCTGCGGATCGAGAAGCCGGTCGACGTGCGCGGTGCCTGGGAGACCGCACTCGCCACCGACCGGCCCTGTGTGCTGGACTTCGTCACCGACCCGGCCGTGCCCCCCATTCCGCCGCACGCCACCCTCGACCAGATCGAGGCGGCCGCCGCCTCCGTCATCAAGGGCGACAGCGATCGGGCGGCCATGGTCCGCCAGGGCTTCAAGGCCAAGGTCCAGGAGTTCCTGCCCGGTCACCGCCACCGCAACGAGCGGCCCTCGCGGACCGAGCGGTGATGAGCGACACTCCGGTCGTGGAGCGGGTGGACAGCGCCGTGTTCACCCTGTCCACGGATGCCCCCGAGGCGGACGGCACGATCAGCTGGGACAGCACCACCCTGGTCCTGGCCACCGTCCGCTGCGGTGACGTCACCGGCCTCGGCTACACCTACGCGCCCGCCGCCACCGCGGCGCGCCGAGGCCGGCCGCAACGACGACTACCGGTACGTGTGGATCCGCGACCAGAGCTATGCCGCACCCGCCGCGGCCGCGGCGGGTGCCGTCGAACTCCTCGACTCCGCAGTCCGTTTCGTGGGCGAGCGGTTGCTGGCCGACGGCCCGCGCCTCGCCCCGGCCTACACCGTGCACGGTGCGGCCGTCCCCGGTCAGCGGGAACTCGATCTTCCGGGCCATCCCGGCGGCCTCAGCCGCACCGGGAACCACGTGAAGTCGCAGTTCCAACTGGACTCCTATCCTACGGTGAGGACCTGCTGCTGTTCGCCGCCGCGGAACGCCGTCAGCGTCCGGACACCGATGCCTGGAAGGCGACCGGACTCGCGGTGCGGACCATCGCCGAGCGGTGGCGCGAACCCGGCGCGGGCTTCTGGGAGTTGGACCCCCGGCCCCGGACGCACAGCCGCCTCACCTGAGTCGCCGGGCTGCGCGCCCTGGCCCGGGAGGCACCGCGGCATCCGCTCGCCGGCACCTGCACGGATCTCGCCGACACCGTGCTCGCGGCCACCTCGGCAACGAGCGTGTATCGACGTATGGATCAACTGTGCCTTCACCAGCGTGTTCGCGCCCTTCGACGAGATCACCGCGGAGGAGTACAAGCGGGTGACCCGGGTGAGCTACCTCGGGTTCGTCAACGGCACCCGCACCGCATTGCGGCGGATGGCACCGCGCGACCACGGCACCATCGTGCAGGTCGGCTCCGCGCTCGGGGAGCGCGCCATCCCGCTGCAGTCCGCGTACTGCGGGGCGAAGCACGCCATCAACGGCTTCACCTCCTCGCTGCGCACCGAACTCCTGCACAGCGGCGGCAATGTGAGGGTGACGGTCGTCCAGGTGCCCGCCGTCAACACCCCGCAGTTCTCCTGGGTGCGCTCGCGTCTGCCCCGGCACCCGTAGCCCGTTCCGCCGATCTACCAGCCGGAGGTGGCGGCCGGGGCGTCGTGCACGCGGCCGACCACCCGGGCCGCAAGAAGTACTGCGCCGGAGCCACGACACCGTCGACCATCTGGGCGAACCGCCTGGCTCCGGCCGTGCTCGACCGCTATCTGGCGCGCACGGCGCTCGACTCCCGGCAGACCGATCTACTGCCCCCGAGCGGACGGAGCAACCTCTTCCGTCCCGTCGACCGGACCGAGGGTGATGACCACGGGGCCCACGGAATCTTCGACGACCAGGCGCACCGCCGCTCCTTCGAGGCCGCCCTGGCCCGCCATCCCGCTGCTGCCGCCTCCGCCTTGGTCCTGGGTGTCACCGCCGCGGCGAGGGCCGTACTCCGATTGCGCGGCCGAGGGGGCACTCGGTGAGCCCCCTGCCGCCGGTCGACAGTCAACCATTCGCTCCTGGCAGCGGAGTTGACGGCCGATCGGGCCGTGTGCCTACGCGAAGGCCTCGCGCAGTGCGGGCAGAAGAGCCTCGGCGGACCATTCCAGGAACGCGGGCTGACTGCCGCCCCCGACCTGGACGAGGGCGATCTCGGTGAAACCCGCCGCAGCGAAGGGCCGTACCGCCTCCACGAAGGACTCGATGTCGTCGCCGCACGGTATCGAGGCGGCCACATCGTCCTTGGTGACGAACCGGGTCGCTGCGGCGAAGGAGTCAGGATGGGGCAGTTCGGCATTGACCTTCCATCCGCCGCCGAACCAGCGGAACTCCTCGTGGGCCCGGGTGATCGCGGTGTCCCGGTCGGGGTCGTAGCACACGGGCAACTGGCCGACGCGCGGCTTGCCGGTGCCACCGTGCCGGTCGAAGGACTCCAGCAGGTCCGGCCTCGGTTCCGTCGCGATGACGAGGTCGGCGTGGCGGCCGGCGATGGCGCACGACTGTTCACCCGACACGGCGACACCGAGGGGAGGTGGAGTGGAGGGCAGGTCCCACAGGCGGGCGGAGTCCACGCGGAAGTGCGGTCCCCGGTGGGTGACATGACCTCCGTCGAAGAGGGACCGAATGATGCCGACGGCCTCCTCGAGCATCTCGTGGCGCACGTCGGCCGACGGCCAGCCACCGCCCGTGATGTGCTCGTTGAGGTTCTCGCCGGAGCCGAGACCGAGCCGGAACCGGCCCCCGGAGAGGAGTTGCATGGTCGCGGCCTTCTGCGCGACGACCGCGGGGTGGTAGCGGAAGCCGGGGCACGTGACGTACGTCATCAACGGGATGCGCTCGGTGGCCTGGGCGGCCGCGCCCAGAACGCTCCAGGCATAGGGCGCGTGTCCCTGGGAACGCAGCCATGGGAAGTAGTGGTCGCTGGTCACCGAGAAGTCGAATCCCGCCTGCTCCGCGCCGACGACGTGGTCGACCAGTTCCCTGGGGCCGGCCTGCTCCGTCATCATCGTGTAGCCGATCTTCACCATGGCTGTCGCGTCCCCCTGGTTTTGAGCGTGAAACGGGCTCCGGAGGTGAAGCGGATGGGCATCCGCGGACGCCCGGTCAGGCGCCTTCGGGGTGGAGGATGACCTTCGTCCAGCCGTCGTCCCGGGCGTCGAAGTGCCGGTAGCCTTCGGGCGCCCGCTCGAGCGGCAGCTCATGGGAGACGATCCAGGACGGCTTCGCCTTGCCCTGCTCGATCAGCCCGCACAACTGCCGGTTGTAGTCCTTGACGTTGGCCTGTCCATTGCCGATGCTTTGGCCCTTGAACCAGAACCTGCCGTAGTCGAACGCGACTTCACCCTCCTTGTACAGCGGGTCGGGGCTCTTCGGGTCCTGCGCGACGAAGACGCCTACGACACCGATCGTGCCGGTGAACTTCACCGAGTCGACCAGGTTGTTGAGCGTGAGGTTGGGGTGCTCGTTGCCCTGGGTGTCGTGTGCCTGGTAGCCCACGCATTCACAGCCCCGGTCCGCCCCCAGCCCCTTGGTCTCTTCCAGGACCCGGTCGACGGGTGAACCCTTGGAGTCGTCGATGGCGATGGCGCCGATCTGCTCCGCGAGTGCGAGACGGTCCGGATGGCGGTCGACCACCATCACCTTCGCCGCGCTCTTCAGCGTCGCGGACAGGGCGGCCATCAGCCCCACAGGACCGGCACCGTAGATGATGACGGTGTCACCCGGTTCCACCCGGGCCAGCTGGGTGGCGTGCCAGCCGGTGGGGAAGATGTCGGAGAGCATGGTGTAGTCGCTCTGCCGCTCGGCGGCGTCCTCCGGCAGGACCAGACAGTTGTGGTCGCCGTAGGGAACCCGCAGGAACTCGGCCTGCCCCCCGCTGTAGGGGCCCATGCCCGCGAACCCGTACGCCGCCCCGGCCATCGTCGGATCGTCCGGCGTGGTAAGGCAGAACCCGGTCAGCCCGTGCTCGCAGTTGCGGCAGAAACCACAGGAGATGTTGAACGGCAGACTGACCATGTCGCCGACCCTGACCCGGTCCACGCCGTCGCCCACCTCGATGACCTCGCCCATGTTCTCGTGGCCGAGGATGCGGCCGGACTCCAGGTCGGTACGGCCTTCGTACATGTGCAGATCGGAACCGCAGATATTGGTCGTGGTGATCCTCACCAGGACGTCGGTGGGCCGCTCGATCCTGGCATCGGGCATGTCCCTCACCACGACCTCGCGCGGACCTTCGTACACCAGAGCCTTCATCGGGATTCCCTCCGTCCGACCGGTACGTACCGTGTCCTGGACGGCCGGACAACCCGTGCAGGCTGTGCCGCCGCCGTCGGACCCGGCCTCCGGGGCGAGTAGCCCACTTGCGGACAAAAATGCACGAAATCCACAAAAAGCGGGGATGGTGTTCCCCGGGGTGGAGATTGCGGGCGGCCGACCGTCGTGGGAGGGGGCGATCGAGCTTGTGACCTGGGCGGATGTGGGATCGGCGCGGGCGGCGGGAGGGTTCTGTTTTCGGTGGTTCTTGCCAGTACGAGGCCAGGCCGGCGACGACCGGGACGGCATGCCACCTCGGACCGGCGCCCGACCGACCTGACATGAGCGGTTCCGGCCTCCGGCCTGCCGGTCGATCGTTGACGGGTGAAGAACGGGACCCTCAGGTTCGTACCGATGACCCGACGGCGCTCTTCGTGGGCACCGCTGCCCAGCTCACCGAAGAGGCCCTGTCACATGTCCGAAGTCCACGGAACGGCACCGTCCGGGAGGTGAACGACGATCACCGAGACGGCCCGCAACGCGCCGTTCACTTCCCGGCGGCCACTGCCGTCGAGAAGAGCCGAAGGCGAAACGATGGTGATCAACGGTTCGGGAAGGAGGTCAGAGCGAGGTCCCACTGGTCCGCCGCGTCGAGCAGAGCAGCCGTATCGACGCACACCTTCACGAAATACTGGTAGATGCCGGCCCGGTTGTCACCCTGCCGCCATGGCGGTGCCGCCTCCAAAGACAGGTGAACGCGGATCACCGCCCCGTCCTCGCGTCGATCGGCGAGACTGAAGGCCAGGACCGGCTCGATGAACCATGTGTCGGGGGACAACCAATCGTCTTCGGCGGCAGGTTCGCTCACCGACACCGTCCCCGCGGCCACCCCGCGCAGCCAGGCGGCCACCTCACGGGCTTCGTCCGTGAGCAGACACGGATCGGTGAAGGACCAGCTGCCCTCGGGAGTTGTCACCGCGCCGGTGATGACCAGCCAGTTGTCGTCGTGTACGTCGCCGCGGACCACGGGGAACTCATAGCCCAACGGGCCGAGCTCGACCCTCGTCGCCAGATCACTCAGGAGCACCGCCACAGGATGGCACCGGCTCGCCGTGTCCCGCACGGCGTTTGTTGTGCGAGCTGTCACTGGCCCAGTGCAGCAGGTGGGCGGCTCGGCGTCGGCGTTGACAGCGAACAGACCGGCTCATGCCCTGGACGGGGACGAGCGTGGTGGCGGAGCTGCAGAGCTGTCAGACGCCGACCGGAGGCAGCGCGGCGGGGATCCGCTCCAGGACCCCGCCTGCGAACACGTCGTACAGAGGCAGGGTCTCCAAGTGGACGTAGCCGATGTGGCAGTCGCAGGCGGCCAACGGGCAGGCACGTGGACGCAGTGCCTGGCGGTAGGAGCCGTCGTACAGGTTGCCCAACTCGGACCGGACGAAGTGGCAGCGCCGCACCGTGCCCTCTCCGTCGACCGATATGACGGACTCTCCCGTACGGCAGGGCAGACCGCCGCTGCGGTGCGGGTGGCGGCTGTACGGGAAGAGCGGGTCGAGGTCGGTCCATAGGTCGGCCTCGGCATCGGAGTAGGTGTGACCTTCGGCGGCGTTGACCCACAGGTAGACGTGCGGGGGGAGGTCGGCGCGCAGGCGGCGCGCGTGCTCCAGGTGCTCGGGGAGGCCCACGACGCCCACGCTGTGCCGGACCCCGCGGGACGCCAGGTCATGGCACTTGGCCAGGAAGCGGTCGTACGGCGTCTGCCCGGGGTGGAAGGTGCACCACAGGGCGATGGTGTCCGGATCGGCCTCGTCCAGCCAGTTCGTGCGGCAGCTGAGGTTGGTCTGGATCGCCACCCGGCTCACATGCGGCAACCGGCTCAGCTCCACGAGGGTGCGCCGGTACCAGGAACGCACCAGGCCCTCACCCCAGGGCGTGAACAGCAGGGAGAGCCGGTCCTCGTGCTGCGCACCCGCCCAGTCGCCGAACCGCTCCAGTGCGGCGCGGTCCGCGGTCAGTTGGGCGCGGCTGTCCCGGCGCTTGGCGAAGGGGCAGTAGGGGCAGTCGTAGTCGCACGACGCCAGCGGGCCGCGGTAGAGGATCGTCAGGTCCATACGGGCTCCGTCACTTCGGTTCGTACGCGGTCATGCGCTCCCGCACGGCGGCGGAGAACAACTCGGGTCCCAGTGCGTCGGAGTGGGCCAGACCCTCGGGCGACAGGCGCAGCACCCCCGGGCCGGTCGAGCCGTCCAGCCAGCCCCGGTCGTGGAACCGGTCCAGCTCGGAGGCGAAATCGTCCTCGGGCGCGGTGCCGAATCGGGTTCGGTAGCCGGTGACGGGCATGCCCTCGGCCTGGAGCAGTGACTGCAGCAGATGGCGGCGCCGGGCGTCGTCCGTGTTCATCTCCCAGCCGTAGTCGGCACGGCGGAAACCGTCGGTGGAACGGGCGGTGTAGTCGTCGATGATCGCGCGTATGCGATGCATGTCCACCGCGTAGTCGAAGGAGTAGTGCAGCGTCGAGGTGTACGACCGGGCACCGCAGCCGAGACCGACCATGCCGTCGGTCTGGCACGCGTAGTCCTCCCCACCGGTGGACGGGGCGTCCGCACGGCGGAACATGCGCATGGAGACCTGCTCATAGCCCCGCGCGAGCAGGTGGTCGCGGCCGTGGCGGTACAGCCGCAGTCGCTGTTCGTCCCAGTCGGCCTCCTCGGCGGGCCGACCGTGATGCCGGCCGAGACCCGTGAGCGGGCGCACATAAAGGGGGTAGAGATACAGCTCCTCGGGCTGCCAGGCGAGGGCGGCGTCGAGGGAACGGCTCCAGGACTCCTCGGTCTGGCCCTCGATGCCGTAGATCAGGTCGATGTTCAGGACCGGGATTCCGGCGTCGCGAATCCGGGCGAGCGCCGCCTCGACGTCCGCCCGCCGCTGGGGACGCACGGCCGCCCGGGCCTCGGCGTCGACGAAGCTCTGCACCCCGAGGCTCAGCCGGGTGGTGCCGCGGGAGGCCAGCACGGACAGGCGGTCGGCCGTCGCGGTGGCGGGCGAGGCCTCCACGGACAGCGGGACGGCCCGCAGATCGGCGCCCAGGCCGTGCTCGGCCAGATCGCACAGCCGCTCGAGCTCCGCTGCCTCCAGGAAGGTCGGAGTGCCACCGCCGAAGGCCGCATTCGCGAACCGCGCGCCGTCGCCCAGCGCCTCGCGCACCGCGACCGCCTGACGCTCCAGCGCATCCAGGTAGGCCGTTGTCAGACCGTCCGGTGCCCCGATCCGGGTGAAGAGATTGCAGAAGCCGCACCGCACCTCGCAGAACGGGATGTGGAAGTAGAGCGAGAGGGCGCTCTTCGGCTCATCGGCCCACAGTTCGCGCAGAAGGGCGCGTTCCGGGGGCAGGGGCCGGTACGCGGTCTTGTGCGGATAGGCGTAGACGTAGTGCTGGTACGGGCGGACGGCGGGCAGGGCCGCGGCTTCGGCGGTGGTCATGCGGCCTCATCGAGGAAGAAGTGGGCATAGGGCACGGTCCAGACGACGTCGTGGCCGACACGATGGCCCGTGTAGCCGTCCTCGCCGTAGGCGGTGCCGTGGTCGGAGCAGACGATGGCGAAGCACGGACGGCGGCTGCTCGCGGCGGCGAACAGCCGCCCCATGTGCCGGTCCACGTACTCGAGGGCGGCGGCGTGAGTGGCCCGGGAGTCGCCGGCCTCGCGGGTGGCGCCGGGCAGATGGAACCAGTTGGGCTGGTGCAGGGCGGCCACGTTCACGAAGAGGAACAGGCGCCGCTCCGGGGGGAGTTCGGCGACGACCTTCTCGGCGCGGGCCACCTGGGCCTCGAAGGAGGTGGGCGAGGCCACCCCGAACTCGGGCTCCCAGTGGCTCTCGTGGAACATCCCGGGCAGGACGGAGCCCAGCGGTCCCTGCTTGTTGAAGAAGCCCACCCCGCCGATGCACACGGTGCGGTAGCCGATGGCGGCCAGCCCCGAGACCAGGTCGGGGGTGTCGTAGACGAAGGTGCCGTCCGCCGTGGTCTCGCTGCCCGCGAAGCGGGCGGCGAACAACCGCGGGTGCGGTCCCGGCGTGGCCGGCGTCGGCAGGAAACCCGCGAACATGGCCTGGTGCGAGGCGTAGGTGAAGCTGCCGGGAGCGTGCCGGCGTTCCCAGCCGCCCCCGGGCAGATGGCGTGCCAGCTTCGGTATGCGGCCGGCCGCGGCGAGTTCCTGGGCCACGTCGTGGCGGAGTGTGTCCAGCGTGACCAGCAGCAGGTCGTGGCTGCCCACGATGTCGTTCATGTCAAACGGTGGTGTCATGGTGGTGCTCCTTGCGTTCCGCACGTGGGACGGCGGCCGGTGCCGCGGCGACCTGTGCCGCGTAGGTGTCCAGGCCCTCGGCGCCGCTGCCGGGCAGGCCGGTCAGGCGGGGCAGCAGATCACCGAAGGCGTTCACCTCTCCGACGGTGAACCGCCGCCATCCCGCGGCCGGCAGGATGTCCACGCCGACGCACAGCGTGCCCGGGAAGCAGGCGGCTGCGCGTTCGGCCGTCTCCAGCACGTCGGCGAACCTGCCTCCCGCGGCCGTGATCGCCGCGTGTGCCGCGTCCAGGTCGCCGCGGGCGCCACCCAGATGCAGATTCGTCATCGGGTGCCGGCTGGTCCGTACGACGGCGTGTGTGGCCCGCCCCGCGACCACCACCACCCGCAGATCGCAGGCCCGGCCGCCCTGCGAGGCCTTGGGCAGCCACCGTTCGACGTGGATGCCGTCCGGGACCAGGGCGTCGACGAGGGCGGCGACCTCCGGCTCCGAGGTGTAGTGCCGCACCCGGAGGGAGTTGTACAGGCGGCCGTCCGGCGCGGTCTCCACGGACGTCGTCGCCTTGACCCGGTCGGGGCCCGCCGTCTCCAGTGCCACGATCCCGGAGGCCGACGAGCCGTGTGCCGGCTTGACGAACACCCGTGCCATGCGGGCCTGCTTCAGCCGGTCCTTGAGCTCGTCCCAGCCGCCGACCGTACCCGTCAGGGCCGGAGGGACCGGCACGCCCGCGGTGGTCAGCCGGGCGTGGCAGCGGCGTTTGTCGAACATGACCGCGACGTCCTCCGGGTCGGCGGAGGTCACCGCGCCCGCACGGTGCGCCGCACGGGCCACGTCCCGGAGCACGGCGGTGAAGCGGCGGTGCCACAGAGCCGTTCCCTCGACGCGCGCCGGGTCGTCGGTGTCCCGCAACAGCCGGTCGACCTCGGCGTTCTCGCCGGGGGAGTCGATCCGCACCCACTCGCCCGGTGTGAAGGCGTAGCGCCCGCGCAGCACGTCCCGCCAGGCGAGGACGCGGGGCGCGCCATGGCCCGCGGCCCGGACGGCGTCGGCGAACATCGACGTCCGCCGGTTCTCGGGATTGCCGATGACGGCGAACCGGAGGCCGGTGCGCGGCCCCGGACTACTCGGAGACGGCGACATAGCGCCACTCCTCGTCCCGCCACCGGTGCGGAGCGCACTGGTCCGACAGATCCACCTCGGTGCCGGCGGAGCCGAAGGCGGCACGCACCCGGTCGGCCACCGACTCGCTGAGGAAGTGGTGGTGCAGGTCCAGCCGCTTCAGATGGGACAGCGGCTGACCCCGGAGCAGGGCTTCGGCACCGGCGTCGGTGAGCGTTCCCATGGACAGGCTCAGCGATTGCAGCTGTGCCACGACGGGCGCCGAGGCCACCGCCGCCGCGATCTCGTCCTGCAACTCGCTGTCCTGGAGGCCGAGATGGCGCAGCGCGGGGAAGCGTCCCCCGGCCAGGACCGGCGCGAGGTCGGCGACCGTCACGTCACCGCCGTACTGGGACACACCGAGCCAGAGCTCGAGGTGCTCCAGCGCGGGCAGTTCGCTGGCGGCGACCGAGCGGACCACCTGCGCGGGCAGGCCGCCCGACTCGAAGCGCAGTACGCGCAGCGCTTCGTGGCGCACCGGGCGCAGCGACAGGGGCTCCTCCCCGAGCCCCTGCGAGTCGCCGCCGCGGACGGCCAGCTCCTCCAGCAGCGGGAAGGCCTCCAGCACGGGAGTGACATCGGTGAGCTGCAGCCAGGAGATCTCGCACTCCTCGCCGGTGACGTCGGCGAGGAACAGGGCCCGCAGCGCCGGGAATCGCGACGCGTCGGCGAGGACGAGCTCGAGCGCCGGGCGCAGTTCGCTGTACTCGTCGTACCACCAGGGTCCGATGACCAGCGCCCGTACCTCGGTGGTCGGCACCCGGTCCACGAAGCTGCGCCACAGGTCGTCGAACGCCATGAAATCGGCCGCTTGGCAGTCCAGCCGCCAGGCCACGGCGTCCGCTGCCGGAAGCGCCTCCTCGGGCCGCTCCGCAAGGGTGTGGACGGGCAGTCCGTGGAAGGTCTCGAAGTGATCGGCGAACGTCATCGTGTCCTCATTCCGCGACGGCGGTGAAACGGTGGACGACGCCGTCGTCCTCCCAGGAATCGCCCACCTCGGACAGGTCGATGTCGACGCCGGAGGGCTCCAGGGCCGCCCGGATCCGCCCGGCGACCGGTTCGGTGACGAAGTTGTGGTGGAGGTCCAGCCGGGTGAGGTGGGTGAGTGGCTGGCCGCCGAGGAGCGCCGTCACCCCCTCGTCGGTGAGCACGCCGAGGGACAGGTCGAGCGACGTCAGCTGGGCGACGACCGGGGACCCGGCGACGGCGGCGGCGATCTCGTCCTGTATCTCGCTGTTGCGCAGACCGAGATGGCGCAGCGCCGGGAAGCGTCCCCCCGCCAGGATCGGAGCGAGGTCGGCGACCGTCGCGTCACCGCCGTACTCCTCCACTCCGAGCCACAGGTCGAGGCTCTCCAGAGCGGGGAACTCGCCGGCGGCGACACCGCGTACGACCTCGCCCGGCAGGCCGCCGGCCTCGAACCGGAGCGTACGCAGACGCTTGTGCTGTACGGCGGGGAAGCGCAGTCCGGCGCCGCCACGGACCCCGAGCTCCTCCAGCAGCGGATAGGCCTCGAGGACCGGGGTGACGTCGGACTGCTCGATCCAGGAGATCTCCGCCTCCTCCATCTCCAGGTCCCCGATGAACACGGCCCGAAGAGCCGTCAGCCGGTCCCGGGCGTCCACGAGGCGCTGCACGATGACGCCGGAGTCGTTGTCGTACGCCTCGCCCCACTGGCCCACGACGATCGCCTGGACGCCGGACGGCTCCACGGAGCCGAGGAAGCGGTCCCAGAGGTCGGCGAAACCCTCCGAGGAGTCCCCATAGGCATCGACGGCCAGCCGCCAGGCCACAGCGCCCGCGGCGGGCAGCTCGCGGTGGGTCCCGGGATCGGGGAAGTCGAAGGCCGGGAGGCCGTGCAGTTCCTGAAGATGCTCGACGGGGGACATGTCGCTGGCCTCCTGGGATGCGGACGCGGTGCGTTGCTCGCGAAGAGTTCTACCAAGCGGCACTGACACCGCCGGCAACGGGTTGCGCGAGGCAGGCGGGGCGGAGCCCGGCAGGTCGTCGAGCCGTTCCGCACCGTCAACAGGAGCCGTGCGTGACCCGGTTCGACGGGGCGGGGCGAGCGACCGGCGCGAGCGGCGATGTCGTGGACGGGAAGTGCCGATCGTCCGGCGGCGGCCGTATTGCTCGGCCACGGCGACAACGACCGCGATCGGTCGGCGCCGTGAGCGGACCCCGGCCGGGCCCGCCCCTGCGGGTGCGCGGTGCGGTGGATGAAGGCGCCGGTGCGGAAGCGCAGGTCGGACGGGGCGTCGGGCCCCGGCCGCCGCCGTGCGGGACGTCATTGTCAGACCCCCCGCATAACGTCGTGGACATCGATCGGCGAGGCGCTGACGGGGAAGGGAGACACGCATGTACCGGCAGGGGGACGTCCTGATCATGCCCGTGGCGGAGGCGGCGCTGCCACCGGGCACGGAAGGGCTGCCGCAGCAGCCGAGGGACGCGCGAGGGCGGCTCGTGCTCGCTCTCGGCGAGGTCACCGGACATGCCCACGCGGTGGTCGGGCCGGGGACGCTCATGCGTGAGACCGGGCCGTTCGCGGTCTCCTACCTCCATCTCCCGGACGGCGGACGGGTGGTGCACGAGGAGCACGCGGCCATACCGCTGCCCAAGGGCTGGTACCGCGTGGTCCGGCAGCGCGAGTACGTGCCCGGCGCAGTGCGCGTCGTGGCGGACTGAGACGGCGGGGGAGCGGAAGGGTGAGCACGCCGATGGAGACCGCACAGGCGGACACGATGGCGAAGTGGCGCGAAGCGGCGGCGGCGACCGGCCCCGCGGACCGTGGGGCCGCGGAGGAGGGGCTGCGCCTGGCCTACCGGCTGGCGGGCCTGAAGGAACCGGAGACCGTCGTCTGGGCGGGATCGCCCCGCGAAGGGGCCGCCCTCGCGGCACGCCTCACGGCGGAGGGTGCGACCGGTCGCAGTGTGCGCGAGGCGGTGCGTACGCGGCAGTGGGCCGCCGCTCGCAAGGATGTACTCGACCGGCTCGGGCCGGCCGGATGGGCGGGGCACTGGTCCCTGACGGGAGCTCAGCTGTGGGACGGCACGGCCATGTTGACCGAGCGCATACGGACCGGTGTGGTCGAGGCCCTGGCCGGTGCGGCGGGGGACGAGCGGGCCGTCCGGCTGGTGCTGGTCGACGCGGTCCTCGGCCAGCACGACGCGGCGTGGCTCGCCGCCTTCGACGGTCAGGACGGGGGTGAGGCGCTCGACGGGGTCGCCGCGGTCGCCCGTGCCGCGGGCTGGTGGTGGCCGTACGAGAGGACCGTGATCGTCTGCGAACGCCCGGTGGAACTGCACCGGGACGAGGCGGGCAGACTCGATCGCGGCGACGGACCGGCGCTCGCCTTTCCCGACGGATTTGCGCTGCACGCGTGGCGCGGCATGCCCGTCCCCGCCGAGTTCCTCGACGGGCTGACCGGGCTGACCCCGCAGCGGATACGGGAGGAGGAGAACGCCGAACTGCGCCGCGTGATGCTGGAGCACTACGGCTACGACCGGTACCTGGAGGAGTCCGGGGCCGAGCCGGTCCAGCGGGACGAGACGGGCGTGCTGTGGCGCATCGAACTGGACGGGGACGAGCCGCTGGTGATGGTCGAGGTGGTCAACTCGACGCCCGAGCCCGACGGTACGCACCGCACGTACTGGCTTCGAGTACCGCCGCGTATGCGCACCGCCCGGGAGGGCGTCGCCTGGACCTTCGGCCTCGAGGAGGGGGAGTACATGCCGGAGAGGGAGACGTGAGACGGCTCCCTCGAGCCCGGGGCGGCAGGACGTCGCCCCGGCCGGGGTGGCGCCTGAGTCGGTGAGTCCGTCCGGCGGCGCCTGAGTCGAGGAGCCTGTCCGGCGGCGCCGCCTGAGCCGGGGAGCCTGTCCGGGGCGGCACCCCGGCCGGGGACGCCCCCTCGGACCGGCGTCCCCGGCCGGTCCCGTCCGCTGAGGAACGCCTTCCCGCTCCCCGGCGCGGTCCTGGAGGCGTGCCTGCCGCCCGGGTGGCGGGCGCCCCCCGCGGCAGAGCCACGACACCGGCCGAACGTGGTGCCCGTGCCCGACGCGGGGCCCACCCCTGGTACGAGAGACGCTCCTTCCCGCGCCTCCTCCGCTGTCACGGATCGGGAGGCCGTCCGGTCCTGGTAGGAGAAGGTCGATTCCGAGCCGCCCTGTGGGGCGGGCGTCGGCCTCCGGCTCCCGGAGGGAGTCGGCACCCCCACCGCCAGGAGGAGAGCTTTTATGACCACCCCCGTCGTCGCGATCGCCTATCACTCCGGCTACGGCCACACGACGGTGCTGGCCGAGGCCGTGCGTGACGGCGCCGCGGAGGCCGGAGCCGTCGTTCACCTGATCAAGGTCGACGAGATCACCGACGAGCAGTGGGGGCTGCTCGACACGGCCGACGCGATCGTCTTCGGTTCGCCGACCTACATGGGTACGGCGTCCGGCGCCTTCCACCAGTTCGCCGAGACCACCTCCAAGCGATGGTTCGTCCACTCGTGGAAGGACAAGCTGGCCGCCGGCTTCAGCAACTCCGGAGCCAAGAGCGGTGACAAGCTGCACACGCTCCAGTACTTCACCGTACTGGCGGCCCAGCACGGCATGACATGGGTCAACCTCGGCCTGCACCCGGGCTGGAACAGCTCCACCGCCTCCGAGGACGATCTCAACCGCCTCGGCTTCTACCTGGGCGCGGGCGCCCAGACCCACACCGACCACGGCCCCGAGGAAGTCCACAAGGCGGACATCGCCACCGCCGGGCACCTGGGCCGCCGCGTCGCCGAACAGACCCGCATCTACCTCGCCGGACGTACCGCCGTCGGTGCCTGAGCGCAACCCCGATCCGGCGGGAGGCTCCGGCCCGCACGCCGCTCGCGGACCGCGCGCCTTCCGGCCGACACCGCACACCGTGAAGGGACGCAACCCGCACAGGATCTGATGGGCGCCGCAGCCGCCGTACGGCTCGAGGGCAGGTCGTACGGCGGCTTCGGCGTACCCGTGCCCAGGTCAGGGCATCGCCATGGCCCGCGGCAACCTTCGACGGCGCAGGGCTACGTCACTTCGAGATCCCGTTTTTAAGTTAATTAGCAATTAATATTGACAGGCTTCAGGGGCCTGGGCACAGTTTCCGCCGTGGCACCGGCGCCCGGGACGACTGGAGCGGGGTGCCCCGTACCCCCAACTCTCGGGAGACTTCAGTGGCTTCGCATCGTGCAGAGATGGCGCGCGTGCGGCGGACCGCGGCGGTGCTCGGCGCCGCGGTCCTGGTCGGGTCGGCCGTTCCGACGGCACACGCCGCGGACGACCAGGGCGCGCCGCAGTACTACGACAGCGGCCTCGCCCCCACGCCGTACATGGGATGGAACACCTACTACGGGCTCGGCGCCCCGACCGAGGACCAGGTCAAGAAGGTCGCCGACTACCTCGTCAGCAGCGGGCTGCGCGACAGCGGCTACAACATCGTGTGGCTGGACGGCGGTTGGCAGGCCGACCGGCCTCGCGATCCGCAGACCGGCCGGCTCGTGGCCAACCCCACCCGCTTCCCCTCCGGCATCCCCGCGCTGGTGGACTACCTGCACAAGCGCGGCCTGAAGGCCGGCATCTACACCGACGCGGGTGAGTACGACGGCGGCACGTGGTGCGGCCTGGGCAGTCGCGGCCACTACGAGGAGGACGCCCGCCAGTTCGCGGGGTGGAAGGTCGACGCCATCAAGGTGGACTTCCTCTGCGGCATCGGCGCGGGGCTCGATCCGGGCCCGGCCTTCAAGGAGTTCAGCGACGCCGTCGCCAAGACCGGCCGCAAGATGCTGCTCAACCTGTGCAACCCGCTCACCGACGACTGGGGCATGCCGCACACCCCCGAGCAGGACGCGCACAACGCCTTCGTCTACGGGCCCACCACCGCCGACTCCTGGCGCACCGGCACCGACCTCGCCTGGGGCACCCCGACCGCGGGGGAGTGGCCGAACATCCTGCGCAGCATGGACGCCAACGCGTGGCACCCCGAAGCCCAGGGTCCCGGCCACTGGAACGACCCGGACTACCTCATCCCGATGCGCAAGCTCGCCGAGGGCGGCTACGAGCTGACGGAGGAGGAGTCCACCACGCAGTTCGTGATGTGGGCCGAGATGGCCTCGCCGCTGGTCATCGGCAGTGACCCGCGCACCCTGCCGGAGTCCATGCTCGACACCCTGCGCAACCCCGAGATCCTCGCCGTCGACCAGGACCCGCTGGGCATCCAGGGCGCCCGCGTGGCCACCGACTCCGTCGGCGACGTCTACAGCAAGGTGCTCCAGGGCGCGGGCAAGCGGGCGGTCGTCCTGCTCAACCGGTCCGACCAGGCGCAGGACCGCACGGTGAACTTCGCCGACGCCGGTCTGACGGGCAAGGTCTCCGTCCGCGACCTGCGGGCCCGCACCTCGCGCGGCACGTTCGCCGGCTCGTACACGGTGCACGTCCCCGCGCACGGCACCGCGTTCCTCAAGCTGACCGGCACCGACGACGCCCCGGGTGCGCAGCTGCCCGGCCGCTCGTCGGCGAGTCCGGCGCTGGTGCGCGACGGTGACACCCTGACCGCCTTCACTCGCGGCACCGACGGGTCCCTGCGGGCGCGGACCGCGCGCGACGGTGACTGGTCCAAGGCCCGTACCACCGAACTGGGTGGACCGACGCACGGCCGCTTCCTCGGTCAGCCCGCCGCGTACGCCTCGTCCGGCGGACGGATCGACGTCTTCGTGCGCGGCACCGACGACACCGCCTACCGGCGTGTCTTCACGAACGGGCGCTGGGGCCGCTGGCAGAGCCTCGGCGGGACGCTGACGGACGCGCCGACCGCGGCGTTCGCCGGTCCTGACGACTGGACGCTCTTCGCCCGCGGCGCGGACGGCGCGCTGTGGTCGCGCGGCCCGGCCTCCGGCTGGACCTCGCAGGGCGCCCCGCAGGACAAGGCGTTCTACGGCCGTCCGTCGGGCGTCGTGGACGATGCGGGCCGGCTGCACGTGGCCGTTCGCACCCCCGACGACTCCGTCTGGACGCGGACCCGCGACGCAGCCGGCACCTGGTCGGACTGGACGGCTCTCGACGGCACGACCAGCGGCAGCCCGACGCTCGTGGCCTCCGGGGACACGGTGCACCTGTACGCCCGTGCCGGTGACTACACGCTCTGGCAGCGCAGCTGGACGGCGTCCGGCGACTGGGCCGGCTGGAGCAAGGCCGAGGAGTTCGTCAGCGGTGCCTTCGACGGCGCGCTCGGCGCCGTGGCCGGGCCGGACGGCGGTGTGCTGGCCGCCTTCCGCGGAGTGGACGGGCGCGTCCACCAGACCGAGCTCTGAGCTCGGCGCCCGACCGCTCCACCGTGTTCCACCCGCGTCGACCCGCTCCACCCTGTTCCACCCGCGTGGCCCCGCATCACCGCTCGACCCGGCATCACCCGGCAGTGACAGGTGCGCCTCGGGGTCTTCTCAGGCCCTGAGGCGCACCCACCCGAAAATAAATTAGTAATTAATCTTGACGGCCCCCTGACCACTGCGCCAGGCTGTGCCTGCCGCGCCCGGAGCCGGGCCGTCAGGGGGCCCAAGCACCGTTCCGTCGGCACCTAGGGAGTGCACAGATGACCGCCTTCAACGCCACCCGCCGCAGATTCCTCATAGGAACCGGCGCAGTCGGCGCCGGCGCGCTGCTCAGCAGCTGCGTCACCCAGAGCCCGTCCGCCTCCGGAGGAAAGTCCGGCGGCCCCGTGACCCTGCAGTCCAACCTCTCCTCGCCGCAGGCCAAGACCGCGATGCAGCAGATCGTCGCCGCCTTCGACAAGCGCGGCGACACCAAGGCGCAGCTCAACACCGTCGCGTCGGAGACCTTCCGCACACAGCTGCCGACCTACCTCACGTCGGCCAACCCGCCGGACGCCTACACCTGGTACCCCGGTTCCGTCGCCGAGTCGTACGCGAAGAAGGACCTGCTCCTCCAGCTCGACGACATCTGGACGAAGCCCGAGCTCGCCGGCTACTCCGACGCGCTCAAGAAGCTGTGCACCTCGGCCTCCAGCGGCAAGAAGGTCTTCGTGCCCACCAGCTACTACTGGTGGGGCATGTTCTACCGGAAGTCCAACTTCGCGAAGTGGGGCGTGCAGGAGCCCAAGACCTGGGACGAGTTCCTCGACCTGTGCGACAAGCTCAAGAGCAAGGGCGTCGCCCCGATCGGCCTCGGTGCGGGCGGCGACACCCCGTGGGTCGCCTCCGCGTGGTTCGACTACCTCAACATTCGCGTCAACGGTGCCACGTACCACCGCGAACTCCTCGCCGGGAAGCACCGGTTCGACGACCCCGAGGTCCGCAAGGTCTTCGACAAGTGGGACGAGGCACGCCCCTACTTCGACCCCAACGGCACGGCGATCCCCTTCCAGGACGCCACCACCGCCCTCCTCCAGGGCCGTACGGGGATGATGCTCATCGGCACCTTCTTCGCGGACGCCGCGCCCAAGGACGCGCTGGGCGACCTGGACTTCTTCCAGTTCCCCATCATCGACCCGAAGGTGCCGGTCGCCGAGGAGGCACCCACCGACGGCTACTTCGCCAGCGCCCGCACCAAGCGCGCCGACGGCGTCAAGGAGTTGCTGCGCTACCTGGCCACCGCCGAGTCGCAGGAGCTGTACATCAAGAGCTCCTCGGGCACGGTGCTGCCGACCCACCCGGACGCCAAGGACGCCGGCACCCCTCTGGTCGCCAAGGGGCGCAAGCTCGTCGAGAGCGCCGCGGAGATCACCCAGTTCTTCAACCGCGACTCCAGCGACGCGCTCCAGCCGACCGCCGACACGGCGCTGGTGCACTACCTGGCGAAGCCCAAGGAGATCGGCTCCATCCTCACCACGTGGCAGCGCAGCGCACAGAAGATCTGGAGCCAGTGACAATGGCGCTGATCGGCTCCACACGTCGGTCCAGGGCCACGCGGGTGCCCCCCGTGGTCCTGGCCTTCGTTCTCATCCCGCTGCTCGCCGAGGCGTTCTGGGTCTTCTGGCCGGCGCTCCAGGGCTTCTACCTCTCCCTGACGTCCTGGGACGGCCTGGCCGCCCCGAAATTCGTCGGCCTCGGCAACTACAGCGAGATGGTGCACGACGCGGTCTTCCGCACCGCCGCGATCAACACGGTGCTGTGGCTGCTGCTCTTCGGCGGGCTCTCCGCCGCACTCGGGCTCGGTGCCGCGATGCTGCTCCAGAAGGAGCGGCGCGGCATCGGGTTCTACCGGGCGGCGCTGTTCCTGCCGGTGGTCTTCTCACTGGTCGCGACCGCGCTGGTGTGGCAGGCCATGTACCAGCCGGACGGCCTGATCAACAACGTGCTGGAGGCCGTCGGTCTCGGCGGCTGGCGGCACGCCTGGCTCGCCGACCAGGACACCGCCTTCTACGCGGTGATCGTGCCCGCGCTGTGGCGCCAGGTCGGCTATGTGATGGTGCTGTACCTGGCCGGCCTCAAGGGCATCGACCCCGCCCTCTACGAGGCGGCCAAGGTCGACGGCGTCACCCGCTGGCAGCAGTTCCGGTACATCACACTGCCGCAGCTGCGCAGCGTCAACGCGGTCGTTCTGTCGGTGATCGTCATCGACTCGCTGCGCTCGTTCGACGTGGTGTGGGCGCTCACCCGCGGCGGCCCCTACCACTCCTCCGAACTGCTGAGCACCTACATGTACTCCACCGCGTTCCAGTCCCTGCGTCTGGGATACGGCTCCGCACTCGCCGTCGTCATCTTCGTGCTGGCCTTCGGCGTCATCGTGAGCTACCTCGTGCGCGCCTTCCGGGAGGCCGACTGATGACCGCCACCCACGCCACCGCGCACAGCGAGGAAACCGAGGGCAAGGCCGGCCCCGCCAAGGTCGCGGCACCCCGCCGCTCCTTGCTGCACAGCCGCAAGCTGCGCACCACCGGTTTCCACCTCACCGCGAGCCTGCTGTCCGCACTGTGGCTGCTGCCGATCGTCCTGGTGCTCATCACCAGCACCCGGACCTTCGACGACATCGCCGCGCACGGAGTGGGCAGCTGGCCGCACTCGTTCACCTTCGACAGCTTCCGCCAGGCGTGGGTGGACGGCGGCCAGCAGCGCGCCCTCATCAACAGCATGCTGGTCACCATCCCCACCGTGGCACTGTCGCTCGGCCTGGCCTCCATGGCGGCCTTCGCGCTCAGCCGCTACGACCTGCCCTTCCGGCGCGTCCTGCTGCTGCTCATGCTAGGCGGCAATCTGCTGCCCCCGCAGATCCTGCTGATCCCGGTCTCCAAACTGAGCGAAGTGCTCGGCATCTACGACCAGTTGTACGCCCTGATCGGGGTGCAGGTCGGCTTCGGCGTCGGCTTCTACGTCTTCGTTCTGCACGGCTTCATGCGGTCGATCCCCGGTGAGATCCAGCAGGCCGCCGTCATCGACGGCGCGGGCCCGTGGCAGATCTACTGGCGGATCATCCTGCCGCTGGCCCGCCCGGCGCTGGCCGCGCTGACCGCGCTGTCGTTCACCTGGATCTTCAACGACCTGCTGTGGGCCATCACCGTGCTGCGCACCGACACCCAGATGCCCATCACCGCCTCGCTGATCGGGCTGCAGGGCCAGTACGTGTCCATGTGGAACGTCATCGCGGCCG
The DNA here is from genome assembly GCF_051553595.1 of Streptomyces sp. HUAS TT11. Lineage (NCBI taxonomy): Bacteria > Bacillati > Actinomycetota > Actinomycetes > Kitasatosporales > Streptomycetaceae > Streptomyces > Streptomyces sp. HUAS TT11. Next base: position 1,879,340 of record NZ_CP196184.1, on the reverse strand, counting down.
GTTCGGTGATCGCCGCCGCCCCGACGGTGGCCGTCTTCCTCCGCTTCCAGCGCCACTTCGTGGCCGGACTGAACCTCGGAGCCGTGAAGTGACCGCGCCCGACCGGTGGCTGCTGCGCACCGACACCACCACCTACGCCGTCGCACTCGGAGGCGACGGACGCTGGGCCGAACTCGCCGCCTGGGGGCCGCACGGCGCCGAGGACGGACCGTCGCCCATGGACTGGTCCCGTCGCACGCACTTCATCACCCCCGCCGACGCCGCGCCGGCCGAGTACATCCCGTACGGGCTGCGGCCGTTCGCCGGCGCCGACCTGGTCGCCTCCCGCCCCGGCGGCGACCGCGGCAGCTGGTGGCGGTTCACCGGTGCCACGCAGGACGGCGACCACGCGCTGCGCCTGGAGTTCGCCGACGACCTCCTCGGACTGCACACGACCCTGTGCTACGAGACGGTGCCCGGTACCGACGTCGTGCTGCGCTGGACGGTACTCACCTGCACCGGTGACGACGAGGTGCGTCTGGAACGCTTCGACTCCGCCGCGGTCAACGTGCCCGTCCAGGACGGCGCACGGCTGACGTATCTGGCCGGCCAGTGGTCGCAGGAGTTCCAGCTCGAGGACGTGGAACTGGAGCGCGGCCGGTTCGAGATGGAGAGCACCCAGGGCTCGGCGGGCCACGCCTACCACCCGTGGCTCGCGATCCAGGACGCCGCCGCCCCGGCCGAGGGAGCCACCCCCACCTACGGCATCGCGCTGGAGTGGTCCGGCAACTGGCGGATCACCGCCGATGCCGAGCCCGGCGGCGCGGTGCGCGTGCGCGCCGGCCGTGTGCCGCACGAAGGAGCCGTCCGTCTGGCCCCCGGCACCACCCTTGTCACGCCCCGTCTGGCCTGCGCCTTCAGCCCGGACGGTCTCGACGGCCTGGCCCGCGTCTGGCACCGCTACGAGCGGCACCTGACCGGCGAGCGCATCGACCGGCCGCGCAAGGTCCTCTACAACTCCTGGGAGGCCACCGGCTTCGACGTCGACGCCGAAGGCCAGCTGGAGCTCGCCGAGGTCGCCGCGGAACTGGGTGCCGAGCTCTTCGTCGTCGACGACGGCTGGTTCACCGGGCGCCCCGACGACACCGGCGGCCTCGGCGACTGGGACCCCGACCCGGCCGAATTCCCCGGCGGATTCGACCGGTTCGTCGAGGACGTCCGCGCTCTCGGCATGGACTTCGGGCTGTGGGTCGAGCCCGAGGGCATCAGCCCCCGCTCGAAGCTCTACGCCGAACACCCCGAGTGGGTGTACCGGATCGACGGCCGCCCCGCCACCCTGGTGCGCAACCAGCTCCTGCTCGACCTCGGCCGTGAGGACGTCCAGGACTTCGTCATCGCCACCCTCGACCGGCTGCTCGGCTCCCACGCCATCGGCTACCTCAAGTGGGACATGAACCGGCCGCCCACCGAACGCGGCCGCCCCGGCCATCCGGCGGGCCCCGATCCGGAGCGGCAGGACCTCGACGCCGCGCACGTCGCCGGCTACCTCCGTGTTCTGGACCATCTGCGCACGGCCCACCCGCACGTCACGGTCGAGGGCTGCGCCGGCGGCGGCGCACGTGTCGAGCACGCCACCATCGCCCGCACCGACGTGGTGTGGCCCAGCGACAACACCGCGCCCATGGACCGGCTGCGCACCCAGTACGGCTACCTCCACGCGCACGCCCCGCACACCATGAGTTCCTGGGTCACCGACGCCCCCGGCGTCTTCGACCCCCGGCCCCGCTCGCTCGCCTTCCGCTTCGTCAACTCCATGGCGGGCGTGCTCGGGATCGGCGCCGACATCCGCCACTGGACACCGGAGCAGCGTGCCGAGGCCGCGCGGTGGATCGCCCGCTACAAGGAGATCCGGGACGTGGTCCACCACGGCGAGGTCCATCTGCTGGGCAGCCCCGCCGACCCGACGTGCGGCGTCCAGTTCGAGGAACAGAGCGGCGACCGCGTGGTGGTGACGGCCTGGAACACCGGTCCACTGAACGGCGCGCCCCTGGTGCCCGGACGGCCCGCCCGGCTCCGGCTGCGGGACCTCGCCCCGGACGCCGTCTACACCGACACCGTGACCGGCACCCGTTACCGCGGCGCGTATCTGCTCCACACGGGGCTGCCGTTCGCCTGGACCCCCGAGCACGACGCGGAGTTGACCGTTCTGGCCCGTCAGTGACGACAGCGGGAGAATCTGCACCCCACCGGCCTCTCGAACAGGAGAAGATCCACCCCATGAATCCAGCCGCCCGCTTCACCAACCGCGTCGCCGTGGTCACGGGTGCCGCGTCGGGCATCGGCGCGGCCGCCGCGGCACGTCTCGCCGCGGAGGGCGCGGCCGTCGTCCTCGTCGACATCGCCGCCGAGCGCGGCGAGGAGACCGCCGAGCGGCTGCGCAAGGACGGGGCCCGGGCCCTCTTCGTCGCCGCCGACGTCTCGAGTGAGGACGACTGGCAGCGGGTGATCACCGCCGCGCACGGCTTCGGGCCCGTGGGCGTCCTGGTCAGCAACGCGTACACGGTGGCCGTCGCACCGGTCCACGAGACCAGTCTGGCCTCCTGGGAGCGGCAGCTTTCGGTCAACCTCACCGGTGCCTTCCTCGGCGTCAAGGCCGCACTGCCGGATCTGCGCGAGCACGGCGGGGCCGTGGTGCTCGTCTCCTCCGTGCACGCGCACCGGGGCATCCCCGGCCACCCGGCGTACGCGGCGAGCAAGGGCGCCCTGCTGTCGCTGTGTGGTCAGCTCGCCGTCGAGTACGGCCCGGACGTCCGGGTCAACGCGGTGCTGCCGGGGCCGATCCTGACCGCCGCCTGGGACCGGGTACCGCAGGCCGACCGCGAGCTCAGTGTCGCGGAGACCGCGGCCCGCCGCTTCGGCACCCCCGAGGAGGTCGCCGCCGCCGTCGCCTTCCTCGCCGCCGACGAAGCCTCCTACATCACCGGATCGAGCCTGCTCGTGGACGGCGGTTGGAGCGTCACCAAGGCCTCCGCCTGACGGAACCGACCGCGACGGCCACCGATCGAACAGCAAGAAAGGCATACACATGACGCCATACGCGCGCCGCGGAGTGCACGGCCAGACCGTGGAGACCCTCGCCCGCCGGGTGCTCAGCGGCGAGATCCCCGAGGGAGCGACGCTCGACATGGCGGCCCTGCAGAGCGAACTGGACGTCAGCCTGACGGCCCTGCGCGAGTCACTGAAGGTGCTCGCGGCCAAGGGCATGGTCGACGCCCGGCAGAAGCGCGGCACCTTCGTCAGGCCCCGCTCCGACTGGAACCTGCTCGACGCCGACGTGCTGCGCTGGCAGTTCGCCGAGAGCAGCGGCACCGGCGCGAACCCCGCACTGCTGCGCAACCTCGGCGAGGTCCGCGGCATCATCGAGCCCGCGGCCGTGCGCCTCGCGGCGGACCGGCGCACCGACGCCGACCTCGAGGCGCTCCGGACCGCACTGACCGCCATGAGCCAGGAGGGCGACCCGAGCGACGCCGTCGAGGCCGACCTCGCCTTCCACCGCGCGCTGCTCGCGGCCACCCACAACGAACTGCTGGAACGCATGGAGGTGGTCATCGAGTCGGGCCTCGCCCAGCGCGACCAGCTGGTGCACAGCGCCCCGCACAGCGAGGACCCGGTCCCCAGCCACCGCGCCGTCCTCGACGCCGTGCGCGACCGGGACCCGGACGCCGCGGAACGCGCCATGCGCGCCCTGCTCGACCAGGCGACGCGCGATCTCGACAAGGTCAGCGGCCCGAACGCGCCCGAGGGCACGGACGGTTCACCCGAGAAGAAGGACGGCCAGGCACAGTGAAGATCGCGCGCGTCGAGACCTTTCTCATCCCGCCCCGCTGGCTGTTCTGCCGCATCGAGACGGACGACGGCGTCGTCGGCTGGGGCGAGCCGGTGGTGGAGGGCAGGGCCGAGGTGGTCCGGTCGGCCGTGGAGGTGCTGTCGGAGTACCTGGTGGGCCAGGACCCCTTGCGTATCCAGGACCACTGGCAGGTGCTGAGCAAGGGCGGCTTCTACCGGGGCGGCCCGGTCCTGTCCAGCGCCGTCGCCGGCATCGACCAGGCCCTGTGGGACATCGCGGGCCGCGCCCTCGGGGTGCCGGTGCACACCCTGCTCGGCGGGCCGGTCCGCGACACGGTACGGGTGTACGCCTGGGTCGGCGGCGACGAGCCCCAGCGGCTCAAGGAGGAGGTCACCGCCCAGGTCGAAGCCGGGTTCACCGCCGTCAAGATGAACGCCGCCGGGCGCACCCCGCCGATCGGCAGTCCAGCCGACACGGCCGCCGTCGTCGAGCGGGTGGCGGCCGCCCGCGAGGCCCTCGGCCCGCACCGGGACGTCGCCGTCGACTTCCACGGTCGCTTCGCTGCCGCCAACGCGCGCCGGGTACTGCACGAGATAGCCCCGCTGCACCCGATGTTCGTGGAGGAGCCCGTCCTGCCCGACCAGGCGCATCTGCTGCCGGGCCTGGTCTCCGCCTCGCCGGTGCCGCTCGCCACCGGTGAACGGCTGTACGGGCGGGCCGACTTCCTGCCCGCTCTGACCGCGGGCGTCGCCGTGGCCCAGCCGGACCTGTCGCACGCCGGCGGGATATCGGAGGTCACCCGGATCGCCTCGCTGGCGGAGACCTTCGGGGCCCATCTGGCGCCGCACTGCCCGCTCGGCCCCATCGCGCTCGCCGCCAGCCTCCAGGTCGCCTTCGCCACACCCAACTTCCTCATCCAGGAGCAGAGCCGGGGCATCCACTACAACAAGGACGCCGACCTGCTGTCCTACCTGGTCGACACCGAGCCCTTCCGCTTCGTCGCCGGCCAGGCGCACCGCACCGGACTGCCCGGACTCGGCGTCACCGTCGACGAGGACGCGGTGCGTGCCGCCGACCGGTCAGGCCACGCCTGGCGCAACCCCGTCTGGCGGCACGCCGACGGCTCCTTCGCCGAATGGTGAGCGCCACGCCGCTGCCCGTCCGCGTCCTCACCGACGCGGACCGCGGCGGGCGTTGGACATCGCTCACCGCCGGCGGCCGTGAGTGGCTGTGGCACCGCGACGAGCCCCGCCGCCGTGCGGTCCGGCCCGGCGACCCCTTCGCCGACGCCGGAGGGCTGGAGGAGTGCGTGCCCACCGTGCGCGGACTGCCCGACCACGGCGACGCCTGGTCGCGGCCCTGGTGCAGAGCGGGGGAGGCGGACGTCGTGGAGTGCCCCGACTTCCGCCTGACCCGGCGCATCCGCGAGCGCGAGAACGCGGTCGTCGCCGACTACCGGCTCGCCGCCGAGCCCGGCTACCGCTTCGTGTGGGCCGCCCACGCCTTGCTGGACCTCTCCGAGGCCGCCCGGATCGGCGCCGTCGGACCCGCGGTGACCCGGCTCTACCCGGACGAGGGCGACCGCTGGACCGCCGGAGTCTGGCCCACCGTCGACGGCGTGCCCCTCGACCGGCTCGGCCCGGACGACGGGAGCGCCGTCGGAGCGGTCGTCCTCACCCCCCAGGTGGCCGTGCACGACGGCGCCGATACCCTGCACCTGTCCGTCGAGGCCGACGGCCAGCCGGTCGCCGTGGCCCTCTGGCGCAACCTCGGCGGCTTCCCCCAGGACGCGCCCTACCGATCGATCGGCGTCGAGCCGATGCTCGGCCGCGTCTTCGACCGTGCCGCGGCGGACGACGGGGACACCGCCGTCGTACCGCCGACCGGTGAGGTCGTCTGGCGGCTCACCGTCACCGCGACCCGCCGACCCTGAACCCCCGTCACCAGAAGGGATGCCGGATGAACCTGCTCGCCGCGCTGCGCGCGCACCGGCTGCTCGCCATCGTCCGCGGCAGCGATCCGGACGCCGCGCTGAACACCGTGCTCACCCTCGCCGAGGAGGGCGTCACCCTCGTCGAGGTCTCCCTCTCCGGGCGCGACGCGCTCGACGTCATCGCGCGGGCCCGTGCCGCGCTGGGCCCCGACGCGACGCTCGGGGCCGGAACCGTGCTCAGCTCCGACGACGCCCGTGCCGCCCACAAGGCGGGCGCCGCGTTCCTCGTCACGCCGGCGGTCAGCGACGGCATCGCCACCGGGCGGGAACTCGGACTCCCCGTGCTCGCCGGTGTGATGACCCCCACCGACATCCTCCAGGCACGGCGGCTCGGCGCGGACGCCCTCAAGCTGTTCCCTGCGGGCAGCGCCGGGGGCCCCGGTTATCTGAAGGACCTGCGCGGCCCCTTCCCGGACCTGCCGTTCGTACCGGTCGGGGGAGTGGATGCGACCGCGGCCGCCGACTACCTGCGTGAGGGAGCGACGGCCGTCGGCGTCGGCTCGCCCCTGGTCGGCGACGCCGCCGCGGGCGGCGATCCCACCGCCCTGCGCGAGCGCGCCCGCGCGTTCCTGGACGTCGTGCGCTCGGAGGTCCGCCCGTGACGACCCCCGCGGTCCTCGCGACCGACCGCCTGGAACTGGGCGAGGGCATTCGCTGGACGGACGGCCGCACCGTGCTGACCGACATCCTCAGCGGCCGGCTGTTCGCCCTGCCCGACGAGCCCGACGCACCCCTCGTCCCGATCACTCGACTGCCCTGCCCCCTGGGCGCCGTGGCACCGGTGGAGGGGCGCCCGGGCCACTGGATCGCGGCGGCGGGCACCGGCATCTGCCGTATCGACCCCGAGGGCCGCGTCGACTGGATCGCGCGCCCCGAGGACGACGCGGCCGTGGCGATGCGCATGAACGACGGAGTCGCCGACCCGCACGGGCGCTTCTGGGCCGGCAGCATGGCGTACGAGGGCACCGAGGACGCGGGCTCCCTCTACCGCCTGGACCGCGACGGCCGAGTCACCCGTGTCCTGCGGGACGTCACGATCCCCAACGGCCCGGCCTTCAGCACCGACGGCACCCTCATGTACCTCGCCGACAGCGCCCGCGGCGTCATCCGCCGCTACCCGGTCGACCCGGCGAGCGGCGACCCGGGCGCTCCCGAGACCTTCGTCACGGTCGAGTCCGGCAGCCCCGACGGTATGACCACCGACGTCGAGGGCGGCCTGTGGACCGCCGTCTGGGGCACCGGGCAGGTCCACCGCTACCACCCCGACGGCACCTTGGACCGCATGGTCGACCTGCCCGCAGGGCAGCCCGCGGGACTCTGCCTCGGCGGTCCCGACGGCCGTACGCTGCTGGTCACCAGTGCGTGTATCGGCCTGACCGATCCTGGACCCCTCGACGGCGCGGTGTTCGCGGTCCGGGTGGACGTCCCCGGCGTCCCGGCCGCACCGTACCGCCCGGCGGTCCCCGCCGCCGCGCAGCCGGCGGACCGCGCCGACACACGCTAGGAAACCCATCATGAGCACCCACCGGCCACTGCGTCACGGCCCCGTGGTCTGCGTCGGCGAGACCATGGCCGCCCTCGCGCCCGACCCGCTCGGACCGTTGGACGGCGCCGACCTGCTCCGCGTCGACGTCGCGGGCGCCGAGTCGAACGTCGCCCTCTACCTCGCCGACCACGGCATCCCCGCCCGCTGGGTCTCCGCGGTCGGCGACGACCCCTTCGGCCGACGCGTGCGCGCCCGGATCGCCGCGGGCGGCGTCGACGTGAGCGGCGTACGCACCGACCCCGAGCGCCCCACCGGACTGCTGCTCAAGGACCCGGGCGCACAGGGCACCCGGGTCCACTACCACCGCGCAGGATCCGCCGCTTCGGCCCTCACCCCCGATGTGCTCGACGACCCGGCGCTCGCGGATGCCGCGCTCGTGCACCTCAGCGGGATCACACCCGCCCTGTCGTCCGGCTGCCGCGCCCTGGTCGAACGGGCCCTGCGCCCCGACCGTCCCTGGCCCGTCAGCTTCGATGTCAACCACCGCCCCGCCCTGTGGGCCGGCCGCTCCGGCGCGGACGTGCTGCGCCCGCTCGCGGACCTCGCCGACATCGTGCTGGTGGGTCTCGACGAGGCCCAGGCCCTGTGGGGCGACGGGATCACCGACGCCGAGGGCGTGCGTGACCTCCTGTCCGGCCCGCATGTCCTCGTCGTGAAGGACGGGGACCGCGCCGCCACCGCCTTCGTCGGGGACGCCGTCCACAGCGTGCCCGCCCTGAAGGTGCGCGTCGCCGAACCGGTCGGCGCGGGCGACGCGTTCGCGGCCGGATTCCTCAGCGGCCTGCTGCGGCGGCTGCCCGTGGACGGCGCGCTGCGCCTCGGCCATCTGACCGCGGCCTCGGCCCTGCGAGTGGCCGCCGACCACGGCCCGCTGCCGGACCCGGGCCTCGTATCGGCGCTCCTGGACGCCGACGAGGAGACCTGGCGCGCCGCCGTGATCGACTGACCCTCCGAAGCGGCCGGCGTTCGCACACCTTGCTCCGCCGCCGGGGACACCCACGCCGACGGCGCAACGACTGGGCGTTCCCCGGCCGATGCACGGCTCGTCCTTGCCCGGCGCGGGTGCGGTTCGCCCACGCCGGGCACAGTCGTATCGGCCACCCGCTCGTGCGGCCGCGCCTTCGGACGGCGGACGCCCGAGCGGGCGCCGCACCTGCGCGGCGACCCGGTGACCTTTTTCACCGTCTCCGCCTGTCACACCACCCCGAGCCGCCCTGTCTAAAGGGTGACGAACAACGAACAGAGGACAGCATGCGTGAGATTCTGATCGTCGGTGGCGGCTACGCGGGCTTCTACACCGCATGGCGCCTCGAGAAGAAGCTGCGTGCGGGTGAGGCGCGGGTCACTGTCGTCGACCCGCGCCCCTACATGACCTACCAGCCGTTCCTGCCCGAGGTGACGGCCGGCTCGGTCGAGGCGCGTCATGCCGCCGTGTCGTTGCGGCGGCACCTGCGCAGGACCCGGCTGATCGCGGGGAGTGTGACCGAGATCCGCAACGCGGACCGGACGGCCACCGTCCGCCCCGTCAACGGCCCCGACCAGCACCTGCGTTACGACACCCTGGTGGTCACCGCCGGCGCCGTGACCCGCACGTTCCCCATCCCCGGGTTGTCGCAGCAGGCGATCGGACTGAAGCACGTGGAAGAGGCGGTGGCCGTCCGCGACCGGCTGATGACCGCGTTCGACCAGGCCGCGACGCTGCCGCCCGGTGCGGAACGCCGGCGGCTGCTCACCGTCACCTTCGTGGGCGGTGGGTTCTCCGGTGTCGAGGGCTTCGGTGAACTGCTGTCGTTGGCGACCGCGATGCTCAAGTCCTATCCGGAACTGAGCATGGACGACCTCTCCTTCCATCTGGTCGAGGCCCGGGGCCGCATCCTGCCCGAGGTCGGCGACAAGCCGGGTGCCTGGGTGGTGCGTTCCCTGGAGGGCCGCGGCGCCCACGTGCACCTGAACACCCAACTGGTCTCCGCCGTGGACGGGCACGTCGTGCTCTCCGACGGAACGGAGTTCGACTCGGAACTGATCGTCTGGACCGCCGGCAACGCCTCGAACCCCGTTGTGCAGAACCACACGGACCTGCCGGTCGACGAGCGCGGTCTGCTCGTGGTCCGGGCCGATCTCCGAGTGGGCACCGACAGTGATCCCGTACCTCAGGTGTGGGCGGCCGGGGACGACGCGGCCGTCCCCGACCTGGCCTCGAGCGTGCCCGGGGCGCACACGGTGCCGAACGCGCAGCACGCCGTGCGGCAGGGCAAGCGACTCGCCAAGAACATCGTGGCCGACCTTCGCGGGGGCAGGGTCCGGGACTATCGCCACAGCAGTCTGGGAGTGGTGGCGACGCTGGGTCTGGGGCGGGGCATCTTCCAGTACAAGCGCCTGGTCATCAAGGGACTTCCCGCCTGGCTGATGCACCGGGGCTACCACGTCCTGGCCGTTCCCTCGTGGGAGCGCAAGGTCCGCGTCCTCGCCGTCTGGCTCACCGCCGCCGCGTTCGGCCGGGATCTCGTCTCCCTCGCCTCCGTGCAGCACCCGCGCGACGCCTTCGTCGCCAGGGGTGTTCCGCAGCGCACCGGCGAGAACCGCGAGAGCGACCCCACCGCCGTCTGAGTACGCCGGGGGCCGGTCGCCTCGGCCGACGAGCGGTACCGGCGTGTGTGCGGTCATGGCATGAGCGTGCGCCGTTCGCCTCCCGTGGTGAGCGGCGACGAGCGGTTGAGCCCTGCGTGTGCCCGCCCGGTGGGGTCCGTGGAGTCGCCCCGGGCGGGCCGCGGCGGGGGCGGCCCGGGACGGGCGATGCGCGGTCCACCCCCGCCGCGGCCCTGTGCGCCGTACCGTCGAGCCGGCTGCCCGGACACGGCTCGCGACGGTGGTCCGACTGTGGGGGTGCGGACTCCGAAGACGCCGGGCCCCGGTGACCGCCGTGCATTCCTGATCTTCCGCCTGCCCCGACCCGGTACGACCGGGCGGGGCTCTCCGTACCCACTGGAGCACACCATGAACGCGAGTGAGGAGGCCGCACGCGGCCTGAGCGACATCGAGAACATCCTGTACAGGGAGGCCCATGTGCAGGCGGCACAGCGGCGCGTGGCGGATTTCACCGCGCGGATGCCCGACCTGACCCGGGAGCAGACGGGCGACATCGAGCGGTGGTACGTCGAGGAGCAGACCTACGTGGCGCACCTGGTGACCCGGCACATCGCCGACAGCATCACCGCGGCGGAAGCGCGGTACCGCACCCGCCTCACGCGCCGGCGCAGGGGCATGCTGGCCGCGACGGCGCTGCTGACCGCGGTCATGATGGGCCTGTGCGTCGCCGTCGTCCTGGGCATGAGCGCCTGACCGGCTCCCGGGGAGCCCGACCGGTCGTGGACCGGTCCTCGGACCGAGGTCCGCGTCCGCACGGGGCGGCCGGGTGCTTTTGCCGCGCGGGCTCATACGGGTGAGGGCTCCAGGTCGGCCTCGGCCCAGACGACTTTGCCGTCCGACACGGAACGGGTGCCCCATCTGCGGGACAGCTGGGCGATCAGGAAGAGTCCTCGGCCGTTCTCGTCGGTGGCCTGTGCGTGCCGCATGCGGGGGGAGGAGACATTGGTGTCGAACACCTCGCAGGTCAGGACCTGATGCTGGATCAGACGCAGTCCGATCGGGCCGGTGCTGTGGCGCAGTGCGTTGGTGACCAGTTCGCTGACGATCAGAGTCGTCGGGTCCTCGAGACCTTCCAGGCCCCATTCGGTGAGCTGGTGGGCCGCCATGTGGCGGGCACTGCGGACGGCGGTCTGGTCGCTCGGCAGCGTCCAGGAGGCGACCCGGTCCGGATCGAGTGAGCGGGTCCGCACCAGGAGCAGCGTGACGTCGTCGGACGGTGCATGCCCCGGTCCGCTCTCCGTCGCGCGCGTGCAGAGGTCTTCCAGGGAGTGGCTCGACTGTGTGAGCGCGGTGGCCAGACGGTCCATTCCCGTCTCGATGTCGTGGTCGCGGGACTCGATCAGGCCGTCGGTGTACAGAGCGAGCAGACTTCCCTCGGGCAGTTCCATCTCCACGGCCTCGAAGGGGATTCCCAGCCCGATACCGAGCGGGGTTCCGCTGGGAAGGTCGGGGAAGGTGACATCGCCCTGCGGGTCGACGATCGCGGGCGGTGGATGCCCGGCCCGCGCCATGCTGCATGTACGGGTCACCGGGTCGTAGACGGCGTACAGACATGTGGCGCCTTCGACGGTGAAGGTGTGGTTCGGGTCGTCGGCGTCCTCCTCGGCGAGCCGCTGGACCGTGTCGTCGAGGTGGGCGAGCAGTTCGTCGGGAGGGAGCTCCATGTCGGCGAGCGTCTGCACCGCGGTCCGGAGCCGGCCCATGGTCGCGGCGGCGTTGATGCCGTGTCCGACCACGTCGCCGACGACGAGGGCCACCCGGGCGCCGGACAGGGGGATCACATCGAACCAGTCGCCTCCGACGCCGCTGTCGATGTCCGCGGGCAGGTAGCGGGAGGCCGCCTCCACCGCCGTGCCTCCCCTCAATCGGTGGGGGAGCAGGTTGCGCTGGAGTGCGAGCGCCGCGGTGTGCTCACGCGTGAACTGGCGGGCGTTGTCCAGCGCCAGGGCGGCACGACCGACGAGCTCTTCGGCCAGGAGCAGATCGACCTCCTGGAAGGGCACCGGGTCCTTGGTACGGATGAACAACGCCATGCCCAGCAGGGCGCGCCGGGCGCGGATGGGCACGATCATCAGCGAGTGCATGCCATGTTCCTGGATCATCTGCGCGCGGACCGGGTCCTCGTCGATCCAGGTGCCCGGAGCGGTGTTCAGTATCGGCTCCAGATGGGACTGCCCGGTGCGCAGGACGTCGGTGAAGGGCGAACCGGCCGGAACGGTGACGGGCTCCCCGCGCACCCAAGGGGATTCGGGGACCCCGTGGTGGATCGAGGCAAGACCGGCACGGCGGAAAGCGGGGAGCCGGCTGTCGACGGGGCCGCTGCGGGTCGGGGGTCCCTCGCCGAACGGGACCGACTGCTCGAGGTCGACGACGACGTAGTCGGCGAGCAGCGGCACGGCGAGCTCGGCAAGGTCCTGGCTGATCTGCATGACGTCCAGGGAGGCGCCGAGGCGCGTACTGGCCTCGGTGAGGACGGCGAGACGCTCGCGCGCCTGCCGGTTCTCGGTCACGTCGACGCTGATGGTGCACACCCCCGTCGCTTCACCGTCGGCTCCGAGCAGACAGAAGAACGAGGCGGCCATGGAGTGATCCCGGCGTGGACTGGTCGCCAGCCACATCCGGTACTCGTGGAGGCTGGTGGTGCCGCCTTCCAGTACCTGGCGCATCACCTCCTCGAGCGCCTCCGCCTTGAAACCGGGCAGTGCGTCGGTGAATCGGTTGCCGAGCCGTCGCTCCGGGCAGATGCCGTCGTGGTTCTCCATCGTGTCGTTCACCCAGATGCACCGCAGTTGTGTGTCACGGACGACGATGCCGATCGGTGCCCGGGTGAGATGCGACTCCCGCATTCTGCCCATGGTTTCCGACGAATCCGGAACGGGCGTGCCGACGTCGGTCACGGAGACGAGCCACTGGATCGCGCGGTCCCGTCCCCACAGCATCGACACCCGCAGGACGACGTTGAGCAGGCGGCCGTCCCGGTGGCGCACCGCGGCCGTGCTCGACCAGCCGTCCTGCGCGCCGCACCGCTCTAGGAACTCCGATGCCGTCGGTGCTTCGTCGGAGCATGGCAGTACGAGCGCCACGGACCGGCCCACCACCTCGACGGCGGAGTACCCGAGCAGCCGCTCGGCGGCCTCCGTCCAGGCGACCACCGTGCCCGTCCCGTCGCACATGGCGACCGCCGATTCGGCCGGCACCCGCGTGTTCTGCCGATTACTGATGGTTACCTTCTCGGTGTCGATCATCAATCTGCTGCCCTCAGGTGTGTGACGGAGCGGTGGCATCGGCACTTCGCGCCATCTCCCCGTTCTCGGTCACGGAGTCGGACGGGGCACGAACACAGCCCGATTTGCGCCTATTGGTTCCCTTGACCGAGTGGCGTCCGGGTCTGTGACAGAGGGGCTGCCGCCGTGACTGGTGCGGATGCGTGGGGCCATCCCGTCCGGGCACGTCGGCGACCGGAGAAGGCGAGGGGACGGCATCGAGCCGCCGGCCAGGTCCGGTTCACGGGCAGGCGGAAGCCGGTCCTGCGGAACATCCGCGTCTTCGGTGCGTGGGTCAGGAGGACGGAGCCGGACACAGGTGCCGGCGGTGACCGGTGACGGGACCCTGTGGGGCAGGCAGGCGGTGGAACGGCAGGACGCTCGGCGACCGCCGAGTCGTCCGGTGGTACGGGGCACGGCGTTCATGGACCCGGCCCCACACGGTCCGGGAATTCGGCGCCTGCGCCCTAGGAACGCTTGGCGCGGTAGAGGCCCCGGCCCGTGCGCTGGATGCGGGAGGTACCGACCAGGCGATCGAGGGTGCTGCGGACGGCGTTGATGCTTCCGCTGTCGGTGTCGCGACCCAGCGCCGCGGCCACGTCACGGGCCCGCACGTCGGAGTCGCCGACCGTGGCGAAGTACTCCATGATCTGCTCGGTGAGCATGCCGTACTTCTTCTGCGCGTCCGTGTCGGCGCCGGCGGGAACGGTGCGGTCCTCGCCGGTGCCGCTCTCGGTCCGCTGCGTCCGGGGTGCTGATGCCGCGGCGGCTTCCCCCGGTTCGGTGGAGGCCGCGCCCTTCTGCCCGACGGCGGGGATCGAGGCCGGCCGGGCAACCGCAGCACCGCCCGCGCCGGTGGGGGCCTTCGCGCCGGCCGGGTCGACCATCACGGCCTGCAGGGCGCCGAGAGCCCGCTGCACCGAGCCGAGATGCGCCACGACCGCGGCCAGTTCCCTTTCCAGCGCCTGCTTCTGGATCTGCAGGCGGGCCAGATCCTCTTGAAGGCTCTCGGCGGTGATCTCGATGTCGTGTGCCGCGCGGGTTACGGAGACCATGTGTTCCTCTCATCCTCAGCCCTTCCTGCCGCGCCTCGGCTCGCCTGCTGCGCCGCCCGGCCTGGACGCGGGAACGGGTCCAGCCGACATCATATGCAGTGCGGCACTCGGAGCGGAGAGGGATGAAGGGCCCACGGTTTCACAAAATACTCGCCCGGCCCGGGACACTGGGTGTGGTTCGCTCTTCATCGGATTGTTGTCACACCCATGATTGCCACTGTTCAGCCGGCCTCGGAAGAGGCCGGTGACGTGGAACGCAGCTGTCGCAGCGCATCGGAGATCGCCTCGATGCGTGCGTCGACGGTGTCGATCGCCTCTCGCAGCATGCTCAGACGCCCTTCGAGCAGCGCGGCCTCGGCCGCCAGCGACACACTGGCAGCGGCGGGATCGGAATGTCTGTCGGGGTGACGCGGCATCATGCGGTCTTCCGGCCTGCGGACGGCACCGGGTGACGGCTCGGCCCCGAAGCCGGCGCCTCCGGGGAGGCGGAGGCCGTCGACGCCTGGATGCATCGGTGGTCCCTGGCTGCTGAGCTCATACGTACTCCCTTCCTCGCCGTGAGGGCCCGCGCGGGCAGCCGCACGAGTCGCCATCCGCATTGACCGGACAGCCGGGAGAGCTGTGACAGACGACGTGCGAGTGACGCGGCGGCCCTGCCGCGCGGCCCCGCACGTCCGGGATCGTCCAACCGCCGGGGAGCGCAGGGGCGGTGTGCCGGGTGCCGCGGACGGTGAACAGCCGCCCGTCCCCGGCGCTGTGCAGCGGCTCTGCCCTGCCGTGGTCACCCACTGTCCGCCACGGGGCCGAGCTCGGTGGTGCGGCGGGAACGCGAATCGAGGAACGCGGCGATCTTTCGGGGATTCCATGCCCACATCACCTTGTGGACGCCCTCCCTCGAGGCGGCCATCGTCAGAACGGTGCTCGGCACACCGTCGCGGTGGAGCAGCGCACCCGCGCGGCCGGGGGCCTCGATCACCACGGGTTCGGCACCACGCCAGAACTACCGTGTGGCCGTCGACAGATCGGCCACACGTGCCCGTCCGAGAACCGGCTCGTGTGCGGCGCCCCGGATTCCGTTCCCGTCGGACGGACTGACGGCGTCCGGGGCGAGAAGGGCTTCAAGAGCGGCGACGTCCCCCGATTGTGCGGCAGAGACGAAGGCGTCCAGGAGGCGTCGGTGCTCGGCCGTGTCCACACTCTCCCGCTGTTCGGCCGTCAGATGCTTGCGGGCCCGGCTCACTATTTTCCGCACGTTGACCAGGCTGAGCTGAAGGATGGCGGCGATCTCGGGATAGGTGTAGTCGAACGCCTCGCGGAGTATGTACGCTGCGCGTTCGGTGGGGTTCAGCCTCTCCAGCACCAGCAGCAGGGCCAGTTCCAGCGCCTCCGCACGCTGCGCGCCCACCTCCGGGTCCGAACTCGTGTCGACGGGTTCGGGCAGCCACGGCCCGATGTAGGTCTCCCGGCGCACCCGCGCGGACTGCGCGACGTTGATGGCCAAGCGGGTCGTGGTGCTCGAAAGGAAGGCCACCGGGCTCAGCACCGCCGAGCGGTCCGTGCGCTGCCAGCGAAGCCAGACTTCCTGGACCACGTCCTCGGCCTCCACCACGCTGCCGAGCAGGCGATAGGCGATTCCGAAGAGGCGCGGCCGGTGCTGCACGAAGACGGAGACCGCCTCTGCGAGGGCGCCGGAGGCGGGGGACGGCTCGGGACGGGTGACGTTGCGGTCCCCGCTCCCGCTGTCGCAACCGTCGCACGTCGGAATCACGCCGGGACCGCGTTCAGGCAGGCGGTGACAGCATGCGTGCCCCGGACGTGCTTCCCGAGGCCGATGTGCCGGCGGGCGAAGGGTGTTGCCCGGCGCACCGCCGCGGCGCGGGGACAGTGGGCACTGCGCGTCACGGCTGCTCCCCTTGCAGGTGTTCCAGTGGCCGGGGCCGGTTCCGGTGAGGTGTCGGGGCCGGGGCGGAAGGCCTCTCCGGCTGCTGTCGGTGGCGGCAGCCTGTGGGCGTACACACCGTGTTTCCGCAGGTTCACAGCTTGACCGTTCGATCGAGCAGGCTTCTGAGCAAGACTGCCTCATACAGGTGGAAATGGGCACGAATCCACAGCCGGTGCCGTGGAAACGTTCCCAACAGTGTCATTAGAACATTGGCACTTTCTCGGCCGATGAGTGGGTACTCCGGGCGAGAGCCGGTGCCCTCCGTGACGACACCTCTACGTACGGTTCCAGGAGTGCAGCTTGTCGGGGTTGAGGACGATCCAGACCTGTGCGACCAGGTGGTCGGCGATGTCGAAGGTGAGGACGGCGGCGACCTGGTGGTCGTAGCGGGCGACGAGTCCGGTACGGCCGTTGACGGAGTGGGTCGACAAGGTGGTGCGCGAGCGGCAGGCCAGGAGGGTCAGCAGACTGTCGGCGACCTGCCGGCCGCCCCTGACCGGCCTGCTTGATGCCCGGACCTTGCCCCCGCCGTCGAAAGATGCCGTCGCGTCCGGGGACAGCAGTGCCGCGAGCAGTTCGGCGTCCCCGCTCATACAGGCCTGGCGGACGGCGCGGACGAGGATGTCGTGCTCCTTGGGCGTCGTGGGCCGTGCACGCTGTATCCGGAGGTAGCGCCGCGCCCGGTCGGCGAGTTCGGCGCACTCCGACTCCGTGCGTCCCACGATGTCGGCGACCGTGCCGGGACTCATCCCGAAGACGTCGTTGAGCACGAACGCCGCCCGCTCGGTCGGCGGCAGGGAGTCCAGCGCGTCGAGTCCGACCGAGCCGACCTCCTCCGGCGTGGCCGGAGGAGGCTCGGTCGCCCGGGGCCCGTCAGGAGTGCCCCCGGGAAGGGCCCGGTCGTCCGCCCACTCGGGCAGGACGAGCCGGTCCAGACAGATCCCCCCGGCGGTCTTCGCGAGCCAGGGCCCGGCAGCGGTGATCCCCCTGCGCGCCGCGTCCGGCAGCAAGTACCAGCGACGGTAGGTCTCGTCGACGACGCTCTCCGCCTCGCTGGGGCTCCCCAGCATCCAGTAGGCCACCTCCAGCAGATGCCGGCGCTCCTCGAGCAGCTCCGCGATCGGTGCGACGTCATCGTGGTCCATACGGCATCCCCCTTGCAGGCTTCACTCGACGCAGTCGGACGTGTCCACCCCGTCGACGGTCGGCAAGGCATCGGTGACCCGGGCGTTCCGGTGATGCGTCGCCCGTGCACGCCCAGGTGTCCCGGACCGGGCCGCAGCCGCCGGCGGCCGAGTCCCCCGCACGACACCACCTCCCGAATTCATTCGGCTCGAACTGTTAGACCGGGTAGCCGCGGCACTTGTGACATGGGTCTTTGCGACGCGACCCCATGGAATGCGGACACCGGCCCTTCTTGTCGGGTCGCGGGCCCGGCTGTGCCGAGCGCGGAGCGCACACGTCTTCATGGCGCGCTCGCTGCAACTCCACCGCGTGTCACACATGCGGCGGTCGCCCGGTCTCCTATGGCGGCCCCCGGCACCGTTTCGCAGAGATGAGTCAGCCCATGATCAAGTTCGGAACCTGCCGCCCGACGACGCGCCCGGAAGGTTCCCGTTCCCATGGCCGCTGAACGAGGTGACTACGCCACGTATTGGCGCGAACGGGCGGCCTGCCGGCGTGAGGACCCCGATCTGTTCTTCCCCGTGGGCAACAGCGGCCTTGCGCCTGCCCGGATCGACGAGGCCAAGGCCGTGTGCGGCCGTTGCCCCGTCGTGGAGCAGTGCCTCGACCTGGCTCTGCAGTCGGGGCAGGCGGACGGCGTCTGGGGCGGAACCACGGAGAGCGAACGCCGTGCGATGAGTCGGCGTGCCCGCCCGGGCAGGGACGCGGTCACCACAGCGGCATGAAGGACCACACGACGCGACCCTGCCGGCCCGGGACGAGACGGTGCCCGCACCCGCAGCTCCAAGGAGGAACCGTGGCCGAGACCGGCCTGGCAGACATCACCGGGAGCGCGAACGCGGCCACCGCGCTCACCGCACCGGGCTGCGCCGCACCCGTGGACGCGAGGGGACGGATCCACGATCACCGGGCGCACCTGCTTCCGACGGTGGCACCCGACTGCGGTCGCCCGTTGTCCGGCCCTACGACGACCACCGCGTTCATGCCCCGACGTGACGACCTGCGGGAGTCGTCGCAGGACTTCGCCCACTTCTTCCACCGGGCAGTCGGGAAAAATCCGGGCGGACGCGTTCTCGTGCTGCCCGCCGAAGGTCACCCGAATGTCTCGCACGCGGGCTGGACGAAACTTTCACGGGTCGCCCGTCACGGTCTCGCCGGCGTTCCGGCCGATGGTCTGCTCAGGGATTTCCGTGAAGTAGCCCTCGAATTCGAAAACGAAGACGACCGTTTCATGAAGGAGATCCGTGCCGAAGAACGTGCGTGCTGAAAATCGACGGGATCGAACGCATTCCTTCTGGACGATCTACGAAGGGTGGCCGGATCATGGGTGACACGAGTCGGGGAAATGAAGGCGAAGTGCGCCGACGGGACAGGGGCGAAAGAGTTGCCGAATGGGCCGACAGCCGCCTCGGTGTGTACAGCGCGGTCAGGGGGAGGGCGCGCAGAGCCTTCCCCGACCACTGGTCGTTCCTGCTGGGGGAGATCTGTCTCTACAGCTTCATCGTCATCGTCGTCACGGGTGTGTATCTGACCTTCTACTTCCATCCCTCGATGAATGAGGTGGAGTACCACGGCAGTTATGTGCCGTTGCAGGGTCAGATGGTGTCGGAGGCGTTCGATTCGACCATGCACATATCCTTCGACGTCCGCGGGGGGCTGCTGATCCGGCAGGCCCACCACTGGGCAGCACTCGTCTTCGTCGCCGCGCTGCTCACCCATATGATGCGCGTGTTCTTCACCGGTGCCTTCCGCAGGCCCCGCGAACTCAACTGGGTGCTCGGATTCCTGCTGCTCGTCCTCGGGATGTTCGGCGGACTGACGGGTTACGACCTTCCGGACGACCTTCTCTCCGGGACCGGACTCGCCGTCGTGAACGGAACGATCCTGTCCGTCCCGATCGTCGGGACCTACCTCTCGATGTTCCTCTTCGGGGGCGAGTTCCCGGGGAACGACCTGGTGGCGCGTTTCCACACGATCCACGTACTGCTCATCCCGGCCCTCATGGTGGGACTGCTCGCCGCGCATCTGATTCTGGCTCTCCGCCACAGGCACACCCAGTATCCGGGTCCGGGACGCACCGAGAGGAACGTCGTCGGCCTGCCGCTCAAGGTGTACGCCGTGAAGTCCGCGGGCTACTTCTTCCTGGTCGCAGGCGCCATCCTCGTGATGGCCGCGGTCGCGCAGATCAACCCCGTCTGGCTGTACGGTCCCTACCGTGCCGACCAGGTCTCGGCGGGCTCCCAGCCCGACTGGTACATGGGTGTGGCGGACGGACTGCTGCGGGTCATGCCCGGCTGGGAAGTCGACTTCTGGGGGCACACCCTGGCCCTGGACAACCTGGTGCCGCTGCTGGTGGGCGTCGGTCTCTTCGTCGCCCTGGGCCTGTACCCGTTCCTCGAGGCCTGGGTGACCGACGACGACCGTGCCCACCACATCCTCGACCGGCCCCGCAACCGTCCGGTGCGAACAGCGCTCGGTGTCGCCTGGATCAGTTTCTACCTGGTGTCCCTGATCGGCGCGGCGAACGACATCATCGCCACACGCTTCGAGGTCTCGGTCGAATCGGTGTCGTGGGCCGTCCGCATCGGCCTCTTCGTCGTGCCGGGCACGGTCTTCGTGATCACGAAACGCGTGGCACTCGGCCTCCAGCGCCGGGACCGCGACACGGTGCTGCACGGCCGCGAGACGGGCATCATCAAGCGTTTGCCGGACGGTGAGTTCATCGAGGTGCACGAGCCGCTCGGCCGGGAACGGCTGCACGTCCTCACGCAGCACGAGCAGTACAGGCCGATCGGGCCCGGCCCGTCGGACGGCGTGGGCGGCCCGACGACCGGACGCGGCATCACCCGACGCCTGCGGGCCAGGCTCAGCCGGGACTTCTACGGCGCAGACGCGCAGATCGCCAAACCCACCGAGGCGGAGTACAAGGAGATCACCGGCAGGCATTGACGCCGGTCCGTGTGCACAGCGGTGGCTCCGCCGTGCTCTTGGTCGGCACGGTCACCGTGCGAGGGGGACACGGTGTCTCCTGCACCGCTTCCCATGGTTGTCACATTTTCCCGCGATGTGCGGTCATAACGGTGAAAGCGCACAAAAGGTATGCCGAACCAAGGAGTTGAGCGATGTCCAAGCCCGTGCTCGAGCCCGCAGCGCAGGAACTCGCGGACGCGACGGCCAACCCGCCGTTCCTGTACGAGCTCGGTCCGGAGGGTGCTCGCAAGGTCCTGGCCGACCTGCAGGCGGCACCCGTGGAGAAGCCGGCGGCGGAGGAGAAGTGGATCACGGTGTCCGCCGAGGTGGGCGATGTGCCGGTACGCATCGTCAAGCCGGTGGGCAGCACGGGCATGCTGCCGGTCGTCCTCTATATGCACGGCGGGGGGCTGGGTGATCGGCGACGCCGGCACGCATGACCGTCTGGTGCGGGAGCCGGCCGTCGGGGTGAACGCCGCCGTGGTGTTCGTCGAGTACGACCGTTCACCGGAGGCCAGGTACCCGGTCGCCGTCGAGCAGGCGTACGCGACCGCGCGATGGATCACCACGAACGGTGCCGAGGAAGGCCTGGACGCCTCCCGCCTGGCGGTCGCCGGTGACTCCGTCGGGGGCAACATGACCGCGGCACTGACTCACATGGCCAAGCGGCGTGGTGAGGTGACCTTCGTTCACCAGTCGTTGTACTACCCGGTCACCGACGCGGCCCAGGACACCGAGAGCTACCGGGAGTTCGCGGACGGGCCCTACCTCACGGCCAGGGCCATGGCCTGGTTCTGGGACTGCTACACCACCGACCCCGGCCAACGGGCGGAGATCACCGCCTCGCCGCTGCGGGCGACCCTGGAGGACCTGGCGGGGCTGCCGCCCGCGCTCGTCATCGTCGACGACAACGACGTGCTGCGGGACGAGGGCGAGGCGTACGCCCGCAAGCTCACCCGAGCCGGCGTTCCCACCACGAGCATCCGGGTCAACGGCACCCTGCACGACTTCATGATGCTCAACCCCCTCAGGCCCACGAAGGCCGCGACCGCCGCGGTCGAGCAGGCTGTCCGCGCCCTGCGCACCGCTCTGAACGACGAGTGAGGCCCGACGCACCTCGGTCCCGGCACGTGAACCGCCCGCTGCCGAAGCCGTCCCAGCCGTCGGCGGCGGGCGGTTGCGCTCCGCCCACTTTGCCCGTCTCTCCATGACGTGCCACAGCGTCCTGTCGCACGCGCCGTCCCCACCTGTGCGGACACGGCCGACACCCCTGCCTCGAAAGGGCTCCTGATGAATCATCGTTCGCTCTACGGACGTTTCCGCGCCCCGCTGTCGATCATGGCCACCACGACGGTCGCCGCGGCGCTCCTGGCCGCGTCGATCGGGCCGGCGAGCGCCGGCAAGTCCTCCGCGCCGCCGCGGCGCAAGCCGACCCTGGTACTCGTCCACGGTGCGTTCGCCGACTCCACCAGTTGGCACGGTGTCGTCAGGAAGCTGCAGCGCGAGGGCTATCCGGTGCTGGCCGCGGCCAACCCGCTGCGCGGGCTCGGCAGCGACGCCGCCTACCTCAAACACCTCCTGGCGAGTATCGACGGCCCGGTCGTACTCGCCGGGCATTCCTACGGCGGATCGGTCATCACCGATGCCGCCCACGGCGTCGGCAACGTCAAGGCACTCGTCTACGTGGCCGCGTTCATTCCCGACCAGGGGGAGAGCGCGCTGTCCCTCTCGGAGAGGTTCCCGGGCAGCACCCTCGGCAGTGCTCTGCGTCCGGTTCCGATCCCCCTGCCCGACGGCTCCGAGGAATCCGACTACTACATCGAGCAGACCAGGTTCCACCACCAGTTCGCCGCGGACGTCCCGAAGAACACCGCCGACCTCATGGCGGTCACCCAGCGTCCGGTGACGGCGTCCGCGCTGGGGGAGGGCGCATCCGAGCCCGCCTGGAAGACCATCCCGTCCTGGGCGTTGGTGGCCACCGAGGATCTCAACATTCCCGTGCGGACGCAGGTCTTCATGGCCGAACGGGCCAAGTCGCACATCACGGAAGTACGGGCCTCCCACGCCGTGAGCGTCTCCCACCCCGACGCCGTCGCCGACATCATCAAGAAGGCGGCGCGCACGATCGGCTGACCGGCGGATGCGACACGACGGGGCGGCCGGGTGCCGCCCCGCCCGACCGGGATCGACGTCGTCCGTGCACCGGTCCGGGCGGGTACGCCCTCGGCGCCCGGCAGGTCGAGGGCATGCTCCCCGGGTCACGGCCGGGACGGCGGGACGGCAGGGGCCAGGGTGCGGCGGCCGATCGCATCACACACGATCCGCTGGACCTCGACGCGGTCGGCCGCGGCCTGGACCCCACCACGAGCCGTCCGTCGGGGATCGCCGTGGGCCCGCCGGGCGGCCGTCCGCACCGCCTGATGCGTGTCGACGGCCCCGTCGACGACGTAGTAGAGCCACAGGGGCCTGCCGTCGGCGTGGAACCGCAGCCCCACCAGCCACGTTTCGTGATCCGCGAGACGGGGGCGACGAAGTGCACGCGTACTGTCCGCGGGATCACGCCCGGTGCCGAAGGCCGAGCCGGCCTCCGGTACCGTCCCGGCGTTGATGGTGACCGCGGATGCGCCCTGCACGAGGTGCCTGTCTGCCTGGAGCAACATGGTGCTTCATCTCCATTCCGCCTCGGGCCATCACGTCGGTGACGCGGCGGGCCGTCCAGATGCGTTGGGCTGGAGCGGTTCCTCCTACTGCACACTTGACTGAGTGGCACCCCGTTCTGTGACATGGCACACCCTCGACGCCAGGACGCGGATGTCACGGGGGCGGCTTCCGGTTCAGGCGGATTCCGCCCGGCGCACCCGTACGGCGGAGATGCCGAGGGTCAGCCGCACCGTGTCGCTGATCAGGGAACCGCCGGGCGCCGGGGCCGGGCCCGCGCCGAGTCCCCGCTCGGAACGGTGCAGGGTGGTCGTGCCCACGAAGCCGACGCGGTCCTGGCCGTGGACGGCCCGGCTCGCTGGGCCGCACTCGACGTCGATGTGGACGGGCAGTTCGAGATCCTTGATCCGCAGGTGTCCCGACACGCGGTACCGCTCGTCGCCCGCGTCGCGGATCCCGGTGGAACGGAAGGCCATGAGCGGGAACGTGGCCGAGTCGAGACAGTCCGGGCCGGTGCCCTGCGCGTCCAGTTCCGGCGAGCCCGTGTCGAGGCTGCCGGTCTGGACACTGAGGTGGATCTCCGAGCGGGAGGGGCGGGACCCGTCCAGCTTCAGGATCCCCTCGAAGGCGGTGAACTTCCCCTGCACGTGGGCGATCGAGGTGTGCCGGACGGAAAACCCGATCGTGCTGCGGACCGGGTCGACGATGTAGATGCCGGTCGGACCTTCAGGACGACCGGCAGGCAGAACGGTGACTTCCCTGCGACGGAACATGGTGAGCGGGGTCTTTCATGGGCGGCTGTCGGCTGGGCCACGCTTTCCGTCACGCGGCGCGGGCGCGGACGCAGTCGAACTCGGTGGCCGGGTGCCCCGAGACAGGCGTGAAGGGGTGGCCCCTGCTGTGGGCAGGGGCCACCGGGCTTCCCGTTGCCGACACGCGGTCCGCACGGCGGACCGGATCTCGGCGACCTGGCGTCGGAGCCCGCGACTGCCCTCACCACCTCGGCCGGGCCCTCACCGGTCAGGGTGACTTCGAGCCGACGCGCACCGGCAGTGGACATAACGGCTGAATCAGGAAGGGCGCGGCAGAGGTTCCAGTTGGGACAGGTGTCCCGGGGAGTCGGACATTCCGCCCGGGCTATTCTGCGAGTTTTCCGTCCGTCGAGACCTCTTCCATGAGGGTGGTGATCTCGTCCGGGACGGGGGGAATGTTTTCGCGGGTGACGCCGGCCGTGGGGGACCACACGAGGTTGACCTGCAGAGCGGGATCCATGTCGGGGTAGTCGCTGCGGTTGTGGCACCCGCGGGTCTCGCGACGCTCGAGGGCCGCCTCCAGGGTGGCCCGAGCCGCCAGGGCGGCGGACTTGAGGTCGAAGGCGTGGGCGAGGTCCTGGTAGCCGGCGATGTCCGGGTGGACACCGACGTCCTCCATCCTCTTCTCGATCGTGGCGAGCTCGTCCAGCCCGGTGCGCAGGCCCTGTTCGTCCCGTACCACGCCGGCATGCTCGGTCATGGTGTTGCGTATCGCGCGTTGCAGGGCGCGGACGTTCTCCCGCCCGTCGGCGGCGAGGAGGTCGTCGATCTCCGCGCGGGCCTCCGCCACCGCCGTGGCCGACCGCGGCTGGGCGGTCAGGGACTGCGAGTAGGCGGCGGCCGCCTGGCCGGTGAGGCGGCCGAAGACCAGCAGTTCGATGAGGCTGTTGCCGCCGAGCCGGTTGGCGCCGTGCAGGCCGCTGGAGGCCTCGCCGATGGCGTAGAGGCCGCGCACCTCGGTGCTGTGGTCCTCGGGGCGCACCCAGACGCCACCCATGGAGTAGTGCGCGGTGGGTGCGATCTCGATCGGATCGCGGGTGATGTCCAGCATCTGCAGGTCCAGCAGGGTCTGGTAGACCCGGGGGAGCCGGTTCATGATCGTCTGCCGGGGCAGGTGGGAGACGTCGAGCCAGACGCCGCCCTTGTCGGTGCCGCGGCCCTCCTTGATCTCGGTGTAGGAGGCCAGGGCCACGCGGTCGCGGGTGGACAGTTCCATGCGGGCGGGGTCGTAGCGGGTCATGAAGCGTTCCCCGAGTGCGTTGCGCAGGATGCCGCCCTCGCCGCGGGCGGCCTCGCTCACCAGGGTGCCGGCCGCGTTCTCCGGCTCGATGATCCCGGACGGGTGGAACTGGACGAGTTCGGGGTCGCGCAGGCGGGCACCCGCCTCCACGGCCAGGCGGAAGGAGTCGCCGGTGTTCTCGTCGCGGCGTGAGGAGGTGCGCCGCCAGATCCGGGTGTGGCCGCCTGCGGCGAGAATGACCGCGTCGGCCTGGATCAGGTAGCGGGTTCCGTGGGTGAGGTCGAAGCCGTACGCGCCGAAAACGGCTCCGTCGTGCACCAGGAGACGGGTGATGTAGACACCGTCGAGTACGGGGATGTCCAGCTGCTGTGCGCGCCCGATGAGGGTGCGCTGGATCTCCAGGCCCGTGTAGTCGCCGGCGAACGCGGTGCGCCGGTACTTGTGCGCGCCGAAGAAGCGCTGGGAGATCCGGCCGTCGGACTCCCTGGCGAAGTTCATGCCGTAGCGTTCCAGGTCGTCGATGCCCCGTGCGGCGCCCTGGGTGACGATCTGCACGGTGCGGGGGTCGGCCAGCAGGTAGCTCTCCTTCAGGGTGTCGGCCGCGTGCTGCTGCCAGCTGTCCTCGGGGTCCATGGTGGCCAGCGCCGCGTTGATCCCCCCGGCCGCGAGTGCCGTGTGCGCGTCGTCCTTGGGGCGCTTGCCGACCGCGAGGACGTCGACACCGGCCTCGGCCAGCTCGATCGCCGCGCGCAACCCGGCACCCCCGGTGCCGATCACCAGCACCATGGTGGAAAGACGTCGTTCGGTGATTGCCACGGTCCGCTCCGATCGTTGTGGTTGTCACTGACTAGGACAAAGCTGTCCCGGCATCTGTGACACCTCGTGCCGTCGACAGGCCTGTGACCTGCTGCCGCGGCCGTCGGCGCAGCGGGAAACCGTGTGAGTACACATCGTTGCCGTCCGTGCCGGGCCCTCCCGGCAGGGGACGGTAAAGGGGGCGCGTCCGGGTCCGACAGCCCCGTGTCGTCGATGTCCGCTCCGAAGGCGGGGCCACGGCCGTCACACCATCATGTGCTGCCCGGTCATACCTCGGGCCGGACGGCTGCCCGTGCGGGCCGGCCGGTTCACGTCGTCCCCGTCGGGCGGAGGAGAGGGACATGACACGTACGTCATCGCACAGCCTTGCGTCGACGTCCAGGACAGAGCCTGCCTCGTCGAATGCCCGTGGACTGCATCTACGAGGGCAACCGGACGCTTTACATCAATCCCTCCGAGTGCGTGGACTGCCGTGCGTGCGAGCCCGTCTGCCCGGTCGAGGCCATCTTCGCCGAGGAGGACCTGCCGCAGCACTGGGCGCCGTACACGACCGTCAACGCCGAGTACTTCGAGGCGACTTCGGCTCGGCAGCCGGAGCCGTACGTCGTGCACGGCGATCACCGCCTGGTGGCGCGGTTGCCGCCGCAGACCGTACACAAGAAGGGCATCGCCGCCTTCAGCATCCGCAAGGAGGAGGCCGCCGACGCCGATCTGTGGTTCCCGTCCTGACGCACCGCACGCCCTGACGGGCGGTGGGGGCGGGTTCATTGCGGCTGCGGCCGAGTGCGGGTCGCCCCCGGCCTCGCCGCGACCGTGGGCACGGTGACGACCCGGGCCTCGCGGGTCAGCAGACGCTGCACAGGACACCGAGCGGCCACGGCGAGCAGCTGCTGGATCTGGACGGCGTCCAGATCACCCGTCAGGCGGATGTGCCTGACGATCTGTCCCTGTGGATCGAACTGGGCCGTCACATCAACCCGGTCGAGAAGCCAGCCGTGCCGGTCCGCGGCCGCCCGGACGGCCGTGGAGGTGCACGATCCCAGCGCGGCGAGGAGCAGTTCCACGGGCGTGGGATCCGTGTCCTCGCCGGCCGGGCCGTGCGGGTCCGCGGTCAGCGTGTGAGGGCCGATCTCGATGGAGCCGGCGAGCCGCCGGCCTTCGCTCACTGACACGAGGCGTGCGTTCATCGATCTTCCTCTCTGGCGGCCGCACCACGGTGCGGCTCGTGATCACCTTCGGTGGTGAGGTGCGCCGGGATGCGTTGTGCCCGTCCCGCCACCGCTAAGACAGTGAGGATCTTCCGGATGTGACAGGGAAGCTGTCACACGGTGAGGAGCTGCCCGGTCCTACAGAAGGACCGAACCTTCACACCACTGCCGCACGAGCCGTACCGAACGCGCAGGACGTCCGTGCACGGTTGCGGGACAGGGAGCCATGCCCGACGAACCCCGGATCATCCGCATCGGGCCCGAGGACATCGAACGCGCCGCGGCCATGCACCGCAGGTGCTCCCTGCACACCCTGTGGAGCCGGTACCACAGGGCCATGGGTGATCCCGGTTCGTACCTGTGCGCGCTGCTCACCCGCCCGGGCTCCGTGCACCTCGCGGTGCGGGAGCCCGGCCGGCGGCATCGTCGCGCTGGGGCATCTGATGCCGGACGGACAGAGAGCGGAAGCGGCGCTCCTCGTGGAGGACGCATGGCAGAACAGCGGGCTCGGCACACGTCTCCTGGAACGTCTCGGCCACCATGCCGTCGACGGCGGCTGGAAGGAGATGTACGGGCTGATACTGCCCGGCGACGAGAAGATCTCCGCCGTCCTGCGCCACGCCGCTGTGCCGATCCACCGCGTGTCCGAGCAGGGCGTCACGACGGTGTGGGTCGAGACGGACCGCATCACGACAGCGGTTCAGGCGCCCCGCCAGTGAGAACGGCACTGTTGCGCGGGGTGCCGCTCGGCGACTCGGTCACGTGAAGGGCCGTGGTGCGGCGCCGTCCCGCAACCCCGGCCGAAGGAACCGGGAGCGGGGAGCAGGCCCTCTCCCGCAGCGGGGCGGCGGCGGGGACGACGCCGGGCCACCTGACCACCGGGCCGACCGACACGGCGTGGCCCCCCCACCGGAGCGCGGCCGAACGCCACGGTCGCCTCCACCGGGACCGCGTCGGGGCCGAGCCCGTCCTGTCGCGCCCGCCGGCTCAGCGCCCCGTGGAAGCAGGCCGCACAGCCCGCTGCGAAGAGCTGCTCGGGCTTCGTACCCCGGCCGCTGCCTCCCCGTTCGGCGGGCAGGCGCGGACCGATGTCCGGGGCCCCGTCCGCCCGAGCCTGCCTCTCCCGAGGCCCGCCGGTGACGGGGCGTGCGGGGCCGGAGCGGACCGCGACGGTGTGCCGCGCGGGGTGGCGGTGCCGGGACGGGCGTCTCAGCCCTCCAGCGAGGCGACGTAGGGAGCCAGCTTCGACGGACTCAGCACCCACATGAGGCGTTCGATGCCCCGTTCCGAGACGTCGAGGGACAGCAGCGCCACCGCCTCGCCGTCGGCCATGACCAGGGCGGCCGGCCGGCCGTTGGCCTCGACCCAGCGGATCTCCCGCTGAGGCCAGAAACGCGGGGCGAAGGCGACGAGGTACTTGGACACGTGCGGACGCCCGATGACCGGAATCCTGCTCGCCCCGCGCATCCCTCCGCCGTCGGAGTAGCTGATCACATCCGCGGTGAGCAGCTGCTCGAGCGCCGCCAGATCACCGGTCTGCGCCGCGGTGAGGAACACCTCCAGCAGTCGGCGGTGAGCGGTGGAGCTGACGGGCTCCTTGCGTTCCGCCGACAGATGCTTCCGGGCGCGGCTCACCAGCTGGCGCGTATTGGCCTCGCTCGTCTCCAGCATCTCCGCGATCTGCTTGTACGGGTAGTTGAAGGCTTCCCTGAGCACGTAGGCGGCGCGCTCCACGGGGTTCAGTTTCTCCAGCAGGTGGAGAACCGCGAGGTCGAGCGCCTCGGCCCGTTCGGCGCCCAACTGTGGATCCATGCTGGTGTCGACCGGCTCCGGAAGCCACGGCCCGACGTACGACTCGCGCCGCGTCCTTGCGGACTGGGCGGAGTTGAGCGCCAGGCGCGTGGTGATCGTGGACAGGAAGGCCACCGGCTCGTGGATGTCGGAGCGGTCCGCGTTCTGCCACCGCAGCCACGCCTCCTGGACGATGTCCTCGGCTTCCACCACACTGCCGAGCACGCGGTACGCGATACCGAAGAGCCGGGGACGCGCTGCCATGAAATCCTTCGTCGCCTGTTCGAGGGTGCCTGCATCATCACCGGCGCGCATACGTCTCCTCCAGCTGTGCAGCACCATGTTACAAGCCGTCACAGCGGCACGCGCGCCGTCCCCACGGGTGCCCCGCGGGAGCCGAACCGGCAGGAGGCGGCGGCGGACATCCCACTGTCTGCGCACGACGGTGTGTTCCACTTCGAGGATGGACCGCTCGCGGCGAGGACCACTGCGCGGGTTCGGGGGGACGCTGTGTCCCTGCCTTCGTCCGCTCCGTACACGGAGCACCCGCCGGCCGGTGCGCGACCGTCTCGCACGGGTGCGCAGGCACCCCGGGCGGGGCCGGGACGCCGACGGCACCGGCGACGCCCCGGCGCCGCCGTCGGTCTTCGGCGCGGACACGACGGGGGGCCGCGCCGCATTCGGCGCGGCCCCCCGGCACATCGGTGCCGTCAGGGCCGGTCGGTGAGCGGAACGCCGGCGAACTCCGCCGCCCCCACCAGGTCACGCACCGCCGTCAGACAACGTGCGGCGTCCGCGCCCTACCGGCACTCCGCGCCGACGGCACGGTGCTCACCCCTGCCAGCCGTAGCGCTCGCGCGCCTCGACCACCGTCCGCGGGTCGACGGCGCCGGCCCGGGCCAGCCGGTCCAGCGCCGCGACGACGATCGACTCGGCGTCCACACGGAAATAGCGGCGTACGGCATCGCGGGTGTCGGAGAGTCCGAAACCGTCCGTTCCCAGCGACGAGTAGTCCTGCTCGACCCACTGGCTGATCTGATCGGGTACCTGCCGCATCCAGTCGCTGACCGCCAGTACGGGCCCTCGCGCGCCGGACAGCGCCGCCGTCACATACGGGGTGCGCTCCTCACCGCGCAGCCGTGCCCGATCGGCCTCCAGTGCATCCCGGCGCAGCTCGGTCCAGGAGGTCACGGACCAGACGTCCGCCCGGACTCCCCACTGGGACCCGAGCAACTCCTGGGCCTGAAGCGCCCAGTGGATGGCCGTGCCCGAGGCCAGCAACTGGATCTCCGGCCCCGGGTCCCGGCGCTCGGCCTCCGTGAACCGGTAGATGCCCCGGAGGATCCCCTCCTCGACCGAGGGTCCGGCGGGCATGGCCGGCTGCCGTTTGGGCTCGTTGTAGACCGTCAGGTAGTAGAAGATGTCTTCGGGCCGGTCGCCGTACATCCGGCGCAGCCCCTCCTTGACGATCACCGCGATCTCGTAGGCGAAGGCCGGGTCGTAGCTCACGGCGGCGGGGTTCGTGGACGCCAGCAGGTGCGAGTGCCCGTCGGCGTGCTGCAGTCCCTCGCCGGTCATCGTGGTGCGGCCGGCCGTGGCACCGATCGCGAACCCGCGGCCCATCTGGTCGGCCAGGGCCCAGAACTGATCACCCGTCCGCTGGAACCCGAACATGGCGTAGAAGATGTAGAACGGGATCATGGGTTCGCCGTGGGTGGCGTACGACGTGGCCGCGGCCGTGAACTCGGCCAGTGACCCGGCTTCGGTGATGCCCTCGTCGATGAGCTGGCCGTCCTCGGCCTCCCTGTAGTGCAGCAGCTGGTCGACGTCGACGGGCTCGTAGGTCTGGCCGGCGGGGGAGTAGATCCCGGCCGTCGGGAACAGGGACTCCATCCCGAAGGTACGTGCTTCGTCGGGGACGATGGGTACCCAGCGCCGCCCCGTCCCCTCGACGCGCATCAGGTCCTTGACCAGCCGGACGAGCGCCATGGTGGTGGCCACCTCTTGCTTGCCGAAGCCCTTGCGCAGGGCTTCGAAGGGCCCGGACGGCGGCTGCTCCAGCGGTTTGGCCACCACCTTGCGTATCGGGGCCGGACCTCCCAGAGCGGAACGCCGGTCGCGAAGGTACTGCACCTCCTCCGAGTTCTCACCGGGGTGCCAGAACGGCACGAGATCACCGGCGAGCGCGCTGTCCGGGATGGGCAGGTCCAGTGTGTCGCGCATCCGGCGGAACTGGGCCATGGTCAGCTTCTTCATCTGGTGGTTGGCGTTGCGGGACTCGAAGTCCGAACCCAGCGTGTGCCCCTTCACCGTCTGGGCGAGGACGACGGTCGGCGCCCCCTTGTGCTCGACGGCGGCCCGGTAGGCGGCATAGACCTTGAGCGGTTCGTGACCGCCGCGGGAGTTCTCGAACAGATCGGTGAGCCGGGCGTCGCTCAGACCCGCGGCGATCCCGGACAAGGCGTCCCCGGTGAAGAAGTGTTTCCGTATGTAGGCGGCGTCCCGTGCGGCGTAGGTCTGGAGCTGGGCGTCGGGCACCTCACCGAGACGACGGACGAGTGATCCGTCGGTGTCCTGCCGCAGTACCCCGTCCCACGCCTCGCCCCACAGGG
This sequence comes from Streptomyces sp. HUAS TT11, assembly GCF_051553595.1. Classification (NCBI taxonomy): domain Bacteria; kingdom Bacillati; phylum Actinomycetota; class Actinomycetes; order Kitasatosporales; family Streptomycetaceae; genus Streptomyces; species Streptomyces sp. HUAS TT11. Next base: position 1,847,777 of record NZ_CP196184.1, on the reverse strand, counting down.
TCTTCACCACATGCCAGCCCGCACCGCGGAACCGGGCCTCGAGCTCCTGCACGATCTTGGAATTCGACCGGACGGGACCGTCCAGCCGCTGAAGGTTGCAGTTGACGACGAAGGTGAGGTTGTCGAGGCCCTCGCGCGCGGCGAGTTGCAGCGCGGCCGTCGACTCGGGCTCGTCCGCCTCGCCGTCGCCGAGGAAGGCCCACACATGCGAACCGGAGGTGTCCTTGATGCCCCTGCTGTGCAGGTAGCGGTTGAACCTGGCCTGGTAGACGGCCGCGAGCGGGCCCAGCCCCATCGACACGGTCGGAAACTCCCACAGCCACGGCAGGCGGCGGGGGTGCGGGTACGACGGCAGGCCGTGGCCGCCGGCCTCGCGCCGGAAGCCGTCCAACTGCTCCTCGTGGAGCCGCCCCTCCAGGAACACCCGCGCATAGATGCCGGGCGAGGCGTGGCCCTGGAGGAACAGCTGGTCCCCTGAACCGTCCTGGTCCTTGCCGTGGAAGAAGTGGTTGAACCCGATCTCGTAGAGCCAGGCCGCCGACGCGTAGGTCGAGATGTGGCCGCCCAGACCCAGCCGGGAGCCGCGGGTGACCATGGCGGCCGCGTTCCACCGGTTCAGCGCGGTGATACGGGACTCCATGTCGATGTCGCCCGGAAAGACCGGCTGGGACGAGACGGGGATGGTGTTGATGTAGTCGGACGACAGCAGCCCGGGCAGCGTCACCCCGGACCTGGCGGCGTACTCGTGCACACGCCGCAGCAGGTACACGGCACGCTCGGGCCCCGTATGCCTCATGACGGCGTCGAGGGAGGCCCGCCATTCCTCCGTCTCCTCGGCGTCACGGTCGGGCAGCTGGTCGAGCTCGCTCGTCGCGGACGAATCGGTGGGCCGGGCCGGAACACTCATTGCAGTCTTCCTGTCGAAGTGTGGGAGGGACGGTCGGACGGTGGGCACGGCGTCCCCGAGGTGTGTGCGAAGAACGGGCGGGTGCGGGTGGCCGCCCCCGCCCCCCGCGCGCCTCGGTGCCGCGCGGACCACCCAGCCGGCATGCGTCGGCTACGACACCCGCGCTCCAGTCCTGATGAGGGGCGGAGCCGGCCGCGCGCACCAGATAGGACAGACGGCACGCCGTTGTTGTGACACCGGATGCGGTCGGCTCGCCCGGGGGCCGGGACGCAGCAGCCCGCGACCGCCGGACCGTCCCACGGCGGGGGAGGCCCCATCGGTCTCGAACGTACGGGCGGCATCACCGCCGAGCGGGGGATCTTGGCAGCTCGACCTCACCGCCTGCCCGTGAACGGACATGCATAGGTGCAGGGAAACAACACGGAGGTGCAACACGGTGTCAAGCAACGACTCGACGGGTGCGGCGGGCGGCAGGCCGCGATCCGAAGTGTGGAAGACCGCGGTGACGACGCTCCAGGACGTGAAGCCGCCCTTCATCCCGGAGGACGCCTCGGGGATGACCATCCTGGTCGAATGGCCTCCTGGTGACCCGGGCACCCCTGCGCACCGCCACTCGGGGCCGGCCTTCGGGTACGTACTCGAAGGCGAGATGCGCTTCGAGCTGGAAGGCGAGCCGGAACGTGTGGTCAGGGCCGGTGAGACCTTCTGGGAACCGGGCGGCGACGTCATCCACTACCAGGACGGCAATGCCCGGACGGACGCGCGGTGCCGGTTTGTGGTGACCATGCTGTGTGCGCCCGGCCAGCCGATGCTGACGGTGGTCGACGAGGAGGAGCTGGCACAGCGGGCCCATCTGCGTGCCCCCCGCGCCGCGCACTGATCTGCGCTGTTCCGCCCAGGCAGGCGGCCTGCCACCGACACGGCCCGGCTCCGTGGCAGGGCACACCCGCGCCCTGTCGCGGTGCCGGGTGACATCGGCGTGCCGACCCGCCGGTCACTCGACGAAGTACGAGTCGTGCTCGTCGAAGAACCTCGCGCGCTCCTCGTCCGTTGCCTGTGCCAGTTGTGCGAGCCCTTCGAAGTACGCCTCACGCGGCGCCCCCGGCGTGAAGAGCAGAAGCATCTCGGCCGGGGCGTCGGAGTCGTTGCGGAAGGCATGCAGGCCGCCCTGCGGCACGTGCAGGAAATCGCCCCGCTGCGCGTCGACCCACTCGGCGCCGTCGAACAGCCGCACCGTGCCGTCGAGGATGAAGAAGGACTCCGAGATCGTCTTGTGGAAGTGGGTCCTGGGACCACCCGACCTCGCGCTCATCTCGACCCGGTACAGCCCGAACTCACCTCGCGTGGTGGTCGTGGTCGCCAGGTAGTGAATGGCGTCCTGGCCTGCGGTGCCGAGATCCGGCGGAGTGCTCGCCGGCCGGAAACGCGCGTTGATCTCGCCGTCTTCGCCCGTGTACACCTGCTCGGGGTACGACATGCACATCATCCCTTCCCTGTCGCGTCGCGACGCATTGACGGGACATGCGCGGCCCGCAGCCGTGGCCGCCGCGGGCGGGCCGCCCGGGCCCGCCCGCCGCACACCCCACAGGAGAGACCGATCAGCCCGCACATGTGTGACACCTCGACGGCCGCGGTCTCGCTGCGGCGGGGTGCCGCCGATGCCCCTCAGGCGGGGGGCTGGAGAGGCCGCCGGTATCGGCCGGCCGGCCGGAGGAACGCGGCCACCGCTGCGGCGAACTGCTCCGGACGCTCGACGTGCCCCAGATGCCCGGTCTCGGTCAGGACCACGAGCTCCGCTCCGGGCACGGCCTCGTGGATCATCCGTGCCCAACGCCGGCCGCAGATGAAGTCCGTGTCCCCGACCAGGACGAGCGTGGGCGCCGTGATGCCGGGCAGGTCCTCCCGCACGTCGAAGGGCGGGCCCTCGCCCGCCGAGGGTGCGGCGTACATGCGCAGGCCCTGGCGAGCGGGGCCGAACTCCTCCTCACGACCCCAGTAGTCGAAGAAGTAGGTGGGAGCGATGGCGCGCAGCACCGCTGTCGCGCCGTCGTCGGTCAGTCGGTCGAGCCGCGCGGTGAGCCCGGCGACGTAGGTGGCCACCTCGGGGTGCCCGGCCGCGTGGCGCCGGGCGAACCGCTCCATGTTGGCGACCGCGGACGCCCAGAACTCCTCGCCCGTCACCGGAGAGGTGTCGTAAAGGATCAGGGAGGCGACCCGCGCGGGATGGTCGAGCGCGTACCGCTGGGCGACGAACCCGCCGTGCGAGTGGCCGAGCAGGGCGACCTCGGGCTGCGCGAGGTGCTCGATCACCGCGTGCAGGAAGTGGGTGTAGGCGGCCAGGTTGTAGCCCCGCGGGTCGGGCAGCCGGCCGGACGCACCGGTACCGACGGGCTCGATGTACACCATGGTCAGGTGCCGCTCGAGCAGGGGCATGCGCAGATAGTCCCAGCCGATGCCGGGCCCCCCGGAGTGGGCGATGCACACCGGCCCCGTGCCGGCGACGTGGTAGCGCTGCTCGATGAGGGAGGACCCGTACCGTACGGCGACCGTGTGCGTGCCGGGACTCAGCGGCGATCCGGGGTCCGTCGCGGGGGAGGGAAGAGGAGTTGACTCAGGCGAGAGGTTCACAGTCACCAGATAGTGTGCCAACGGCCGCCCATTCTCAAGACACTGTGAATTGTGTTGCACCGATGCGGACTGCTTCAGGGGAGCGCGCGCTGCCGCCTCCCCGTCGAAATCCCCTGTTCAGATGGGTACTTCCCCGCGCCCGTAATGGAGCGCCGGAACGTGGTGCATCGGCTGAGCGTCACACGGTTTTGGCCGTCGGTGTGGGCTCGGACAGCAGATGGTCACATGTTTGATAGGCTGATCACAGCGTTCCGGAGGCCGATGGACACTCCCCCGTGACAGGCGTCCGGAACGCACCCCCTGCGATGAGAGCCCGCAGGTGCAGCGCCCGGGCGCCACACGATCCCCCGATGGGTGGCGCCCGGGACCGTGCGGTGTCCGGCCACGGCCCCGGGCACCGTCGCCCGCCGCGAGAGATCGTCGGCCCCGTGCGCCGATGGGCCGCCGGGGACGTTCCGCCACAGCCTCCCCAGGTGTCACGGAATCGTCCGCCGAGCGTGGAGAGGAAGATCACGCCAGGTGGATGCGGTCTTGGCCATGCCCGTGTCACGCGGTACGGTCTGTCCGATATCGACGACGGTACGACGGAAGCCGGTGGAAATCCGGCACGGTCGCGCCACTGTATGCCGGGCACCCCTGGGAGCCCGGTGAGTCAGACCCGTGGCCGTCGTCCTGTGCACCACCGAGATGGGACGCGAACTCCCAGAGGAGGCCCTGCCATGGCGCAGTCCGTCGCCCAGCCGACAGCCACCACCCCCGTCGTTCCCGCCACGCTGCCGCTGAAGGCGATAGCTCCCTGGGCGGTGTTCTTCGGCATCCTGATGCTGATCCTGCTCTACTTCGTCGGCGCCGAGCAGGGCGCCACCTCCGTGTTCAACGGCACGGACGTCCACGAGTGGGTGCACGACGCCCGCCACCTGCTCGGCTTCCCCTGCCACTGACGCGAGGGACGCCGTACCCCATGAACTCCGCAACCGTAAGGAATCTTCTCGTGCGGGGCATGCTCGCCGGCCTGGCCGCCGGCGTGCTCGCCCTCGTCGTCGCCTATTTCCTCGGCGAGCCGAACGTGGACAGTGCGATCGGCTTCGAGGACGCCCACTCCCATGAGCACGAGATGGAAGTCGTCTCCCGTTCCCTGCAGTCCACCGCCGGTCTCGCCACCGGTGTCCTGGTCTACGGGGTGGCCTTCGGCGGCATCGGGGCGCTCGCCTTCTGTTTCGCGCTGGGCCGTGCAGGCCGTTTCAGCCCCCGGGCGACCGCCCTGCTGCTGTCCGGTTGTGCGCTGCTCGCCGTGTACGTCGTTCCGTTCCTGAAGTACCCGGCGAACCCGCCGTCGGTCGGCGACCCCGACACCATCGGCAAGCGGACGACCCTGTACTTCCTGATGATGGTGCTCAGCGTGCTCCTCGCGGTCGGCGCCACCGTCCTGGGCAAGCGGCTCGCACCCTCACTGGGCACGTGGTACGCCACCGTCATGGCGGTGGCCGCGTTCGCCGTCGCGATCGGCCTGGCGTACGCCTTCCTGCCGGTCGTCAACGAGGTGCCCAAGGACTTCCCGGCCACGCTGCTGTGGCGGTTCCGGCTCTCCGCACTGGCCATGCAGATCGTCCTCTGGGGCGGATTCGGTCTGGTCTTCGGCGAGTTGGCCCAGCGGTTGCTGAACCCGAAGCCCGCGGGGGCCACGTCGGGGCGGGCGGTTCCGGCCGCTCACTGACACCGCCGGACAGCACGACAGGGCCCCGAGGCACCGCCTCGGGGCCCTGTCGTGCTGTCCGGCACCGGCGCGCACGGCAGCACGGCACTATGCGGCGTCCGGCCCCGCCAGCGTCCGGCCCAGCCGCAGGTTCCAGCGTCCGGCCCGGCCGCTGAGCTCGGTCGCCGTCAGCGGAGGGACGTCGAGGCGCCAGAACGCCGTCAGCGGCAGGTCCAGTGCCCGGACGACGGCCGCCCGTACGACCTCCGGCTCGACCACGGCGAGCGTACGGCCGGCCGTCTCCCGGGCGGTGGCCAGCCAGCGGCCGACCCGTGCGCACAGGTCCTGCACCGACTCGCCCCCGTGGGGCGCGCAGGCGGGGTCGGTCAGCCAGCGGGCCACCTCCTCCGGCTCGGTGGCCCCCAGTTCATCGAGGGTGCGGCCTCGCCAGCGACCCGCATCGAGACCGGCCAACTCCGGTGTCGCCACGCCGTCCAGGCCCAGCGCAGCGGCCGTCTCCCGGCAGCGCACGCCGGGCGAGACGAGCACACGGACCGCCGAGGGCAGCGCCCCTGCCGCCGAGCGGGCCTGTTCCGCCCCGCCGTCGTCGATCGAGCAGCCGTCGTCGAAGCGGGCCTGCCGCAGTGATGCGCTCATGGCGGGGGAGACGAAGAACAATCGGCTGGTCACGCTCGCTCCTGCTGCTGTCATCGGGTGCGGGACTGTATTGGGTACGGCCCATGCGGTCACCGGAGAACGTCGCTCCCGGGCCGTCCACCGGCCACAGGGCGAGCCCTGCCTTCGGCGTCCGTGCTCTCGCAGATGTGGCAGCCAGGACCGATGGGTGCCGCGGCACGGGTCCGGCCGGCGTGATCCTCCCGGCGTGGGACCGTCCCGCCGGACGGACGGCTCACACATCACCCGGCGGACCGCGCATCACGCGCGGGCGGCGCCGGTGACGGCACGGTCAGCCGCGAGGGCTGCTGATCCGCTCGGGCTGGATCACATAGATCACCCGGACCTGGTCGCGGCCGCCGAACCAGGGGTAGGGGCCGCCGAGGTACTTCTGTGCGAGCGACTCGATGTGTTCGGATGCCCCCTCGGTCGTCACACGCACCACACGGCCGCGGATCTGGATGTAGGAGGCCGGCTCGGCGGGGTCCGCGACAGCGACGGCGACACGCGGATCGCGCGCGATGTTCCGGGTCTTCTGATGCGTCTCGACACTGTTGACCAGGACGTGTTCGCCATCGGTGTCGACCCATGTCTGAGTGAGCTGGGGCGATCCGTCGGGCATGGTCGTGGCGATGTAGCAGGTGATGGGGCGGCGCAGCAGCGCCACCACGTCCTCGCCGAGGGCTACGGGCACGGGGTCCTCCGGAGTCGGTTCGGTACATGCAGGGGCCACGCTAACCACGGCGGGAGACGCGGCCCTCCCCGGGCCCGGTATCGCGGGTGCCCGCGCCGAAGCAGCGACTCCCGCCGCCGGCTCGGGCCCCGGGCTCAGACCACCGACCGCCAGGCGTCGGCGAGGGAGCGGACGGACGCGAACCGGTCCTGAGGAAGGCGTGCGGTGGCCGTGGTGACGACCTCCAGCTGCTCAGGCGTCCCGCGCCACTGCTTCTCGTCGTCCCCGGCGTCCAGCAGCAGGCGCAGTGCCCGGCCCAGGGTGAACACGGTGGTACGGAGGTCGATTCGCGCTCCGCGCACGAACTCCTCCGGCGCCATGTAGCGCGTCGACCCCGGCAACCGGTCCGCGTCCAGGACGAACGGCCCCCGCCGGTACTCGTCCAGGTCGCACAGCACCATGCGATGCTCGTCGAAGTCGTACAGCATGGAGCCGTCGTAGAGGTCGACCGCGACGAATCCGGCCGCCCCCACGGCGAGATGGGCGTCGAGGACGGCGTCGAGAGCGGCATGAACACGGGGAAGCGGCAGCGCTCTGAAGCGCACCGTCGGACTTCCGGGAGCCGTGCGACCCCCATGGCGCGAGCGGGTCGGACGGTAGAGGACCTCGCCGCTCGTCCACGGGTGGACGAGCACGAGGCCGTCGTCGGTGGTGAAGGAGTGCACCAGCGGGACGACGGCCGGATGCGAGACGCTGCGGTGCAGCGACACCGCGCGCCGCAGCGACGAGACCCCCTCGGGGGTCGTGGCGGTCTTCACGAACCAACGCCGTCCGTCCGCCAGTAGCCCGTACGACACACAGCCCGAGTCCTGTTCGTCGAACCTCCGGAACACGGTGCCCGACCGGTCGAGGAGGGGGGCGAGTCGCGCCGCGTGCGTGACGTTCCGAAACGGGTGCGTCGTCATCTCGTGCATCATGCCGGTCAAGGGCCCCGAGCGGGAGGCCGCAGCACCCGAGCCCGCGTCGCCTCACCCCGCCGTACCTCCTCGGACGGCGGCGCGTGGTGGCACGGCCGGCCTACTTCACGGCGCTGACGGCCGATTCGATGACCTGGGCGACCGGCTCCGGGTCGGAGACGAGAGTGAGGTGCGAGCCGCCCTGGAACGTGGTGACCTTCGAGCCGGCCCGCCGGGCCATCCTCATCTCCGACTCGGGCGTGATGATCCGGTCCCCGCTGCTGATGAAGTACCAGGAGGGGATGGTCTTCCATGCCGCGTACTTGGAGGGGGTGCTGAACGCGGCGCTCGAGGCGGCTCGTTGCGAGGCCCAGAGTTCCGTGGCCTGTTGCACCGGCAGGCTGCCGGCGAAGCTCTTGAGGAAGACGTCCTTCTTGAGATAGAGATTGGCGGCCCCGGCCGGGGCATCGGCGTAGGGCACCGAGTCGAACAGCGTGCTCGCCGGTGCGTTGAGGGCGGATGTGGAACCGCTCAGCGAACCGGTGGTCTCCCCGACGGCGGGAGCGGCGGCGTCGACGTAGACGAGTGCCTTCACGTTCCCGCTCTGGGCCGCGGCGTTGGTGATCACCGAGCCGCCGTAGGAATGGCCCACCAGGACGACGGGGCCGGGAATGCTCCGCAGGAAGCCGGCGACCGTGCGCGCGTCACTGGTCAGGCCCAGCAGCGGGTTGGCGATGGAACGGACGGCGTACCCCTTGCGCCGCAGAATCCGGAGTTCGCCGCTCCAGCTCGATGTGTCCGCCCAGGCGCCGTGCACCAGCACCACGGTGGGCTTGCCGCTCTTCGCCGCCGGTGAACCGGTGAGCTGCGCGGCGGCCCCGGTACCGCCGCCGATCGTCAGGGCGGTGGCCGCGAAAGCGGCGGTGGACGCGCACAGTGCGATCCGTATCAGGCGTCGTCGTGATCCGAAGACATGCATGGGCGGCGGCTCTCCTTCGGTCTCCTGCTCCACCTCGGCGCACCCGCGTCGTAGCGCATTCCGCGGCCGGGCTTCACATCGGCCCCTGCCGCGACACTAAGTGCCCGACGGTGCGGAAGGCTCTCTGCGATGGGCCGGGCGGGTGACGCCCCGGGCCGGACCCGTGGGCGCCGTGGATCACGTCCGCGCCGGTCACGCCCTACGGGGGATGCCGACTCAGTTGCCGGCCCCCGGCGTCACCAGCCCCGATTCGTACGCCACGATGACCAGCTGCGCCCGGTCCCGTGCCCTCAGCTTCCCCATGATCCGGCTGACGTGGGTCTTGGCGGTCAGCGGGCTCAGCCCCAAGGACTCGGCGATCTCGGTGTTGTTCAGCCCGCGTGCGACAAGAGTGAGCACCTCGCGTTCACGGTCGGACAGGCATTCGGGTCCACCCGTCGTGGGCGCGACGGGACTGCGGCGGAAGCGGGCGATCAGCCGGGCCGTCGGCCCCGGTGACAGCAGTGCCTCACCGGCCACCACCGTGCGGACGGCGTCGAGGAGTTCGGCGGGCCTGGTGTCCTTCACCAGGAAGCCGGAGGCACCGGCGCGCAGCGCCTCCACGATGTTCTCGTCGGTGTCGTAGGTGGTGAGGACGAGCACCTTCACCCCGGCCAGGTCCTCGTCGGCGGCGATCAGCCGGGTCGCCTCGATGCCGTCCAGGTCGGGCATGCGGATGTCCATCACGACCACGTCGGCACGTGCCTCGCGGGCCAGCTGCACCGCCTGCCTGCCCGTGCCCGCCTGTCCGACGACCTCCATGTCGCGGGCCGACTCGACGAGCATGGCGAACGCGGCGCGGACCAGGGTCTGATCGTCCGCGAGAAGCACACGGATGCTCATCCGGCCCCTTCCGGAGTGGCGGCGGTGGTCATGAGCGGCAGGACGGCGGCCACCTCGAAGCCCCCCTGCGCCCGTGGCCCGGCGTCGATGGTGCCACCCACGCTGCGGGCCCGCTCCCGCATGCCGACGAGCCCGTGGCCCGGGACTCCGCCGGGGGTGGGCCCGGTGCCGTCGTCGGTCACGGACAGGTGCAGGGCGCCGTCCTTCTCTTGGAGGTCGACACGGACGACCGGTTCCGGACCCGCGTGCCGAACGACATTGGTCAGCGCCTCCTGCACGATGCGGTACGCGGCGGCACCCACGGCGGGCGGGACATGGTGGATCCGGACGGTCTGCTGGACTCGGGCGCCGGCGAGCCGAGCCGCGCCCACGAGGTCGGTGACGCCGTCGACGCCGGGCAACGGTCCGCGCGCCTCGCCCTCCGCGCCCTGCTCGCGCAGCACATCGAGGGTGGTGCGCAGTTCACCGCGCGCCGTGCGGCAGGTCTCGGCGATGTCGTCCAGTGCCCGGGCGATCGCCTCGCGGTCGAGCCGCTCGGGATCGGCGGCCAGCACATGGACGGCCACGGAGGTCTGCACCCCGATCACGGTGATGCTGTGCGCCAGCAGGTCGTGCAGATCACGTGCGATCCGCACCCGCTCCTCGGCGACCCGCCGGCGCGCCTCCTCCTCGCGGGTGCGTTCGGCGCGCTCCGCGCGTTCGACGATCGAGGCGACGTACTGACGGTAGTAGCGGACGTCGACACCGAGGAAGAGCACCGCGATCACCCAGCCGGAGACGCGCAGGAGCCCGAGGGCCTGATGGGCGTTCACCGTGAGCATCACGCTCACCACGATCCCGAGGACTGCCGTGCCCGTCAGGATCGTGCGCAGGGGACGGCCGGTGACCGCGACCGTGTACAGGGCGACGAACGAGGCGGGGAGCGGCGCGCCGTGGTTGTTGTCCAGGGCGTGGTACGGCGCGACGAGCGCCACTACCGCCGCCAGCACCAGCAGCGGACGGCGCCGCCGCCACACGATCGGCACGTGGGCGGCGAGCAGCAGCGTCCAGCCGAGCGCGTCGGGGCGGCGGGCCAGGTCGGTGAACAGACCGAGGCACACGGCGGAGACGGCGAGTGCCACGGCGAGCAGCGCGTCGTTGCGCATGCCGTGCGGAGCGGTCCTCGGGTCCCGGTTGAGCACGGCGATGATGCGCTCGCCCCGGCGGGGCCGTACCGCTGTCGTGATTGCCTGCACGGGCTCATCCTCCGCCATGCGGGTGCCCCTCCGGGAGGGAGGGGCACCGGTCGGTCAGTGCGAGGAGGCCGTCACGGGTTGCGGCTCCTTCGGCGGAGCCGGCCGCTCGGGCTCGCGCGAGAGCCGGCCGGGCCACCACACCCTCCGCCGCAGCAGCATGCTCGCCGTCGTCACCAGGAACGTACGGACAAGGAACGTGTCGAGGAGCACGCCGACCGCGATCACGAAGCCCAGTTCGACCAGGCCCACCAGCGGCAGCGTGGTGAGGACGGCGAACGTCGCGGCGAGGACGACGCCCGCGGAGGCGATGACCCCTCCGGTGGTGCGCAGGGCCGTGAGCGCAGCCCTCTGCGGTTCCGCGCCCGCCAGGGACTCCTCGCGCATGCGGTGCATCAGGAAGATGCCGTAGTCCACGCCGAGGGCGACCAGGAAGACGAAGGAGAGCAGACCCAGCCCCGGATCCGTCCCCTCGAAGCCGAGCAGGGGGTGGAACACCAGCCCGCCGATGCCGAGCGCCGCGCCCCACACCGCGACCACCGCGACCAGCAGCATCAGCGGTGCCACGAGGCTGCGCAACAGCCCCACGAGGATGACGAACACGGCGGCGAGGACGAGCGGTACGACGACCCGGCGGTCCCGCGCCTGGCTGTCGGCGAGATCGAGCTGCTGCGCGCTGGGCCCGCCGACATAGGCGCCGTAGGACCGGTCGAGGCCGGCGCGCAGTGCCTCGATCGTGCGGGTCTCACCGGGTGTCTCGGGGGCGGCGTCGGCGTGGACGGAGATCTCGGTCCAGCCGCCGCCGCTGCGGCCGGCGGTCGCGTCGGCGATCCCGTCCGTAGAACGGACCTTGTCCAGCACGGCCGAGGCACGGTCGGCCGGGGCGACGACGGTGATCGGCTGGCTGCTGCGCTCGGGGTAGGCGCGGGCCAGCGTCTGCATGGCGGAGATCGACTCGGGCCTCTCGGTGAAGGAGTCCGCCTGCCTGAGGCTCCCGGGCAGGTTGAGCGTGCCCAGGGCGAGAGCGCCGAGCAGCACGGCCCCGCCGACCAGCACGATGCGGGGGCGGCGTGCCGTCAGGGAGCCCACAGCGGTGAACAACGAACGGCGGGACTGCGGTGCGCTGCCGAAGGCGGGGATCAGGGGCCAGAAGACACGGCGCCCGAGCAGGACGAGCAGGGCGGGCAGCAACGTGGTCATCGCGACGAGTGCCGACAGCACACCCACCATGGCGACGGGACCCATGCCGCTGCTGCTGTTGAGGTCGGCGGCGAGCAGGCACAGCAGCCCCGCCGCCACGGTGCCGGACGAGGCGAGGATCGCCGGACCGCAGCCGCGCAGCGCGGCACGCACGGCGTCGTACGGCCGCTCGTGGCGGCGCAGTTCCTCGCGGTAGCGGGAGATGAGCAGCAGCGCGTAGTCGGTACCCGCACCCAGCACGAGGACGGTCATCACCCCGCCGCTCTGACCGCTGATGGTGATGCCGAAGGCCTCGTGGAGACCGTACGCGCCGGCCATCGCCATGCCCGCGGCGGCCCCGGCGACGCCCAGCGGCACCAGCCACAGGAACGGGCTGCGGTAGATGAGGATCAGCAGCACGGTGACGACACCGAGCGTCGCGTACAGCAGGGTGCCGTCGAGCGAGCCGAACACCTTGCTCATGTCGGTGGTGAGGGCCCCGGGCCCGCCGACCTCGACGCTGAGTCCGCCGGTGTCGCGCGCAAGGTCGCGGACGCCGTCCACGAAGGCGTTGCGTGCGTCCTCGTCCTGGCCGGGCTGAGTGCTGGACACCGCGTACATCACGGTGCCGCCGTCCTGCGACCGGATCGGCTTCGGCCTGCCCGTCAGTTCGTACGTCGTCCCGATCTCGGACACCTGGTCGGCGGCCCGCTGCCGGTCGGCCGCGGTGAGCCCGCCGTCGCGGTGGTAGACGAGGAGGAGATCGGTCGACTCGCCGCCCGGCAACGCGTTCTGGACACGGGCCACCCGGGTCGAGTCCGCGCTGTCGGGCAGATAGTCGACGGCCCCGTTCTGCTGGGCTCCGGAGAACTTCCCCGCGAACGGCCCGGCCAGCAGGAAGAGGACCAGCCACAGCCCGAGCACCACCCATGGCACGGCTCGTGGCCGTCGTCCGCCCCGCTTCGTGATCGCTGCCGCCCCCATGTCTCGGGCTCCCTCCGCCGTGGTATCCGGGTGTGTTCCCAGACTTCCGGCAGCCGGGCGGCACGTCGTCGAGCCTGAGGGCGAGTCGAGGGGTACTGCGTGGGGCGGTGTGCGGCCCGGGCTACTCCCCGGGGAGTACCGCGACACGGGCACGGCCCCACCCGGTGGGCACCGTGTTCGCCGGCTCCTTCGGTGACCGCCGTCGCCCGACGCTCCGCCGGCCCTTGTTTGGCCGGATCGGCCGCTGCATCGAGGCGTCTTCGAGGATACGTTTGCACCCGCAGACCGGATCGGCGTTTCGCCCACCAGAAGGACGGACTGCACGTGGCAGATGCGAAGGACTTATGGGGTGCCGGTGATCCGGTGGACCTCGCCGGTCTCGGCGACGACTTCACCCGCGATCCCTACCCGGTCTACGCGGCACTGCGCGCCAAGGGGCCGGTGCACCGGGTGCGGATACCCGAGGGCGCGGACGCATGGCTCGTCGTGGGGCACGAGGCGGGGCGCGCCGCGCTGGCGGACCCGAGCCTGTCCAAGGAATGGTCCCGGGCCTCCCCGGACCTCGGTGTGTCGAACATCGCCGCCGGCCGGCACATGCTGAACTCCGATCCGCCGCACCACACCCGACTGCGCAGACTGGTCGCCAAGGAGTTCACGCCGGCCCGGGTGCGGTCCCTCGAGCCACGGGTGCAGGAGATCACCGACGGGCTTCTGGACGCCGCGCTGGCCCGCCCCGGCGGGCGGGCCGACCTGGTCGAAGTGCTGTCGTTCCCGCTGCCCATCGCCGTCATCTGCGAGCTCATCGGCGTTCCGTCCCTGGATCGCGAGGCGTTCCGCCGATGGTCCAACACCGCCCTGACGTCCCGGGACGCGAATGAACGGATGGCCATGGCGGCCGCGGCGAGCGAGTACCTCGCCGGCTTGATCGCCCGCAAACAGCAGGACCCGCAGGACGACCTGCTCAGCGCCTTGATCCGGGTCACGGACGAGGACGGCGACCGGCTGTCGGCCGGTGAACTGCTGGGCACCGTCTGGCTGCTCCTGGTCGCCGGACACGAGACGACCGTCAATCTCGTCTCGAACGGTGTACTGGCCCTGCTGACCCACCCTCGACAACTCGCGGCCCTGCGCGCCGATCCCTCACTGCTCGAGAACGCGATCGAGGAGATGCTGCGCTACGACGGGCCGGTGGAGACACCGACCTACCGCTTCACCACCACGCCCGTCGAGGTCGGCGGCACGGTGATACCGGGCGGTGGGGAACTGGTGCTTGTGGCTCTGGCCGACGCCGACCGTGACCCGGCGCGCTTCCCCGGCGGCGAGCGCTTCGACATCCGGCGTGACGCACGCGGGCACCTGGCCTTCGGACACGGAGTCCACTACTGCCTGGGTGCGCCACTGGCACGACTGGAGGGGCGGATCGCGATCGGCACCCTGCTGCGGCGCTGCCCCGCCCTCGCGCTCGACGCCGATCCCGCCACGATCACCTGGCGGGGCGGCATGCTCATCAGGGGACCGGAGCGGCTGCCCGTCCGGTTGCGCTGACAGAAGACGCGGGGCGCCGTGGCCCGGGCCGTCCTCCGTGGGCCCGCTTCGGAAGCTTCCCGGGCCGGAGGCGGGTTCCGCGCACCCTCCCTGCGAACGGTGCGTTTCCTCGGCCCCGACGCTGCGGGCGCACGCACTCTCCGGGTCGGCCGGCCGAGTGCAGCGGTGTTCAGGCCCTGAGCCCCTCGATCGCTACGGGAAGGTGGCGAGGGCCGCGCAGCACGGCGTTGGCACGGTACGGCGGGGGGTCCTCGAGCAGCCGGGACAACGTGACCCGGCGGAACAGTTCGGGCACCGCCGAATACAGTTCGATACGGGCGAGAGGGGCGCCGAAGCAGTAGTGGATGCCGGTGTAGAAGCCCAGGTGCTCGTTGTCCTCGCGGTCGGGGACGAACCGGTCGGGGTCCCTGAAGCGTTGGGGGTCGCGGTTGGCCGCGGCCAGCATGAGCCAGACCGGCGAGCCCCTGGGGATCGTGGTGTCGGCGACGTCGATGTCGGCCAGGGCGGTGGTCCACGGGACGAACTGGACGGGGGGCTCGTACCGCAGCACTTCCTCGATGAGCGGGACGGCCAGGTCCGGGTCCTTCCGGAACCGGTCGAGGACGTCGGGGTGGCGCAGCAGGGTGAGGGTCGTATTGGTGATCGCGTTGACGGTGGTCTCGTGGCCGGCGACCAGAAGCAGTACCGCGGTGGCCTCCAGGTCCTCCGGTGTCATGTCGGGGGCGAGCGCGCCGAGTATCCCGGGACCGGGGTGGCGGCGTCTTGCCTCGATCAGGTCGGCCAGGTAGGCGCCCAGGTCCTGGCGCGCCTGCTGCCCCTTTTTCCCGCCTTCCTCGCCGGCCTGCGGATCGAGTGACGATGCCAGGGCGTCGGCCCAGCCGTGGAAGCGCGGTTCGTCCTCGCGCGGCACGCCGAGGACCTTGCAGATGGCGGTGACGGGAAGGGGGTAGGCGAAGTCGTCGACGATGTCGACCTGGTCCTTGCCTTCGAAGGAGTCGAGCAGTTCGGTGACGACCTCGGCCAGGTCTCCGCGAAGGTCGTCGAGGAATCCGGGGCTGTGCGGGGGGCCGAACGGCCGGTTGACGGTGGTGCGCAGCCGGTCGTGGACCGGTGGATCCGTGAAGATGAAGCTCGGCGGCAGGCCGGTGTCCTCCGCTTCCGCCGTGCGGGCGCGGCCCGGTGGACGGTTGCGCGTGTCGTTGCTCAGCCGCGGGTCGTTGGCGAGGCTCCGCACCTCGTGGTAGGTGCTGACCAGGTAGGTGCCGTCGTCCTCCCGCCGGACCGGTGTCCTGCGCAGTTCCGCGTAGAGCGGGTACGGATCGGCTCGATTGGCGTAGTCGGTGATCTGCGCGGAGATGGTGCCGGACGTCATGGCGTCTCCTCTGGGCTCCGACGGCACGGGGCCGGTGATCAGGCATGGGCGGAACGAACTCGACACACGGTTCGCTCCGGCTGAGATCGGCTCCAGGCCTCGTCGGGAGCCCGCCGGCCGCGGTGGCCGCAGGCTCCTCAGGCCCTCCGCGCTCGGTCCGTACGATCAGCCGGCAGGCCTCCTCTTCAGCATCGCCCCCTGCGGAGCGGGTCCGCAAGGCGAGTCCGGGGCGGCCTCCACCGCCGCACGCACGCCTGCTCGATGAAGACGAACGTCCGCCACGCGCGGCTCCACGCCGGCCGCGACCTCGCACCGCGTCGACCCCGGCCTCGGGGCGATGGCCGCGGGCGGTCGTCACGGGAGCCGCCGCGCGCCTGCGCCCGGGGCGCTCCCGGTCGTCGGCCACGGCGGCCGTCCCCGGCACATCCGGGATCTCCCGGCGTCCGCCCGGATCTGGTCGACTGATCGTCGACGGGAACGATCGGCGAGGCAAAGGACCAGGGACTCCGTGAACACACCTGACTTCATCGACTGCTGTCGCACCCCCGAACTGGGCGTCGTGCGCACCCTGTACGAGTCGCACCACGACATGGAGTCGCTGCAGCAGTGTGCCTCCTGCGGAACGTACTGGTTCCACCGCTTCCACGAGCGCGTCGACTGGACGACCGGCGACGACGACCTGACGACGTGGTTCACCGCGCTGACCGACGAAGAAGGGGCGAGGCTACGGATCATGACGGGGCGTCAGGAGGAGGGTCTGTCCTTCCTGGCCGCGCGCCCGAGCTGGATGGACGACAACGACGGCGTGCGTCGTGTCGACGGTGCGCCCGACCGTCCGTGGTCCTGAGCCGTGGGCCGTGGCGCGGCCGGCGCTCGTGGATCTGCGGCCCGCCTCGTGGTCACTGCGCGGATCGGTGGCGTCCGCTGTCCCAGATTTCACTGGAACGGGCTTGTAGAGAAAGCAGTCCCGTTCTAGTCTCGATCTCGAGGCAACCAGGGGGAGGGCGGGATGGGAACGGATTCGAGCCGGGCGGACACGCGGATGATGGGGATCGTGCACGGTGCACTGTGCCGTGACCTGGATCGTGCTCGTACGGTGCTGACCGCCGAGCCGTATCCGGAACACCGGCGGGCGCGCGCACTGGGCGAGCACGTCGTGTGGCTGATGGAGGTTCTGCACGCGCACCACACCGGCGAGGACGAGGGCCTGTGGCCGTTGGTCCGTGAGCGCGACCCGGCGGCGATTGCGCTCCTGGACTCGCTGGACGCCGACCACCGCCGGATCGAGCCGGCGGCCGGGGCGCTGACGGTCGCCGCCCGGCGGTACGCGGGATCGGCCACCGACGACTCACGTGTCGAACTCCTCGCGGCACTCGACGCGTTGACCGCCGTGCTCGTACCGCACCTGGAGCGCGAGGTGGAGCAGGGCATGCCGGTCGTGTCGGCGAACCTCTCCCAGGCCGACTGGCGTGCCTGGGACCAGAAGTACAACGTGAAGCCCAAGTCCTTCGGGCAGTTGGGGTTGGAAGGGCACTGGCTGCTCGACGGCCTCGACCCCGAGGGGTACCGGCTCGTGGTCCACCTCGTGCCGCCGCTGCCGCGGTTCGTCCTGCTGCACGGCTTCGCCCGGGCCTACCGCCGCCGGGTGGCGGCCTGGTGGCGACCGCAGCTCCCGGCGCAGAGTGTCGTGGAGCGCTGATGGCGGCGGAGCAGGCGCCTCGGGCGCGACGTCAGTACCGCTCACCACGCCGCGAACAGCAGGCCGGGGAGACACGGGCGGCGGTGCTCGCCGCGGCCGTGCGCCTGTTCGCGGAACGCGGCTGGGCGGCGACCGGGATGCGTGACGTCGCCCGCGAGGCGGGTGTCTCGGTCGAGACGGTGTACGCGGGATTCCGGTCGAAGAGCGATCTGCTGATGGCGGCCCTGGACGTCGCCGTGGTCGGCGACGCGGAGCCGGAGGCGCTGGCGGAGCGGCCCGAGTTCGCCCTGCTCGGCTCAGGGACCCGGCAGGAGCGGATCGCGGCGGCCGCCCGGCTGGTCACCGCCATCCACGAGCGGACCGCGGGTGTGCATCTCGCACTCCGTGAGGCGGCGGCCTCGAACGGCGATCTGGCCCAGAGGCTGCGTGACAACCAGCAGCGCAGGCGGATCAGCATCGAGCAGGGCATGACCCGGGTCGCGGGGCGTGAGGTGACCGTCGAGGAGCGCGACGGGGCGTGGGCGGTCCTCGGCGTCGAGGTCTACCACCTGCTCACGGGCATCTCGGGCTGGACGCCGCAGCAGTACGAGGAGTGGGCGGCCGGTGTCATCGACCGGCTGCTCGACACATGACACCGATGGGCGTGGGCTCGAGGGGGGAGTACGGGGTGGGCGGTATCGAAGAGAGCCGGAGTGTGGCCCGGACATGCCGGACGGAGGTGATCGTCGACGCGCCGGCCGAGGCCGTCTGGCGTGTCGTCGAGGACGTCACCCGGACCAGTGAGTGGAGTCATGAATGCCACCGGGTCGTCTGGCTGCGCGGGGCGACCGCGGCGGCGCCCGGAGTGCGGTTCCGCGGGCACAACCGGGCCGGGCGGCTGCGGTGGAGCCGGGCCTGCGAGATCATCGCGCTCGAGGCCCCGCACCTCATCACGTGGCGCACCGTCCCGACCCCGCTGTTCCCCGACAGCACGGACTGGACCATCGCTCTGGAGCCGGTCGGCACCGGGACCCGGGTGGTGCAGACCTACCGGATGAGAAGCACGCCGCGTTGGTTCCGCTGGGTCGTGGGGCGGCTCGTGCAGACCCATGTCGACCGCAGCGGTGCGCTCACCGAGGACCTGCGCCGGCTCGGGGCGATCGCCGCCCGCGACCCGCAGGGCGCTGTGACGCGACGCTGAAAGAGCGTGTCGTGGTGACCGGGGGGCGGCACGACACGGAGTTGAGGGCGGCCCGGCCGTGATGCGGGGGCATCGCGGCCGGGCCGCCCGCGTCGGCGTGGCCTCTTCCGGCGGCCGGTGGAGGGGCCGGTGGCCGCTCGGCACGGCCCGGGCGCTGCCGTCGGTGCCGCCGGCCTCCGCACGGCGCGGTCCGCCGCCGATACGGCCTCGGCTGCGCCTCGACGACATTGCGGCCCCCGTGCGGTCCGACCCGGCCGGCACCCGGGTGCAGTGACCCGTCGCGGTCGCACCGCTCGGCCGCCGGACCCCCGCACCGGTCCGGTGTGCAGCGTCTGCTGCCGCCGGTTCGCCGACCCGGCCGGGCGCGCCCGCAGCCCCGAGGAGGGCCGGTCGCGCCGGAGCCGGATTCAGCCGACCGCCCTGCCCGGCGCAGCCATGCCCGTGCGGCGCGGATCGCCGCCGAACTGCGCGAACGCGGCGCGGGGTTCGTCCGCGCACGGGAACGGCGCGCGACGGCATCGCCCACGAGCGGGAAGCGGCCGGGTTCGGGGCCGCTCACCCCAATGGTGCCTTGGGGCCCCTGGCCCGGTCGCCGATATTCGGGCACGGGGCGCGAGGGCTTGCCGTCTCCCTGGTGATCCGCCGGCGAACGAAGGCACCGCATGGGACGGGCCTCGGCCCTCCCCCGAAGCGGTCGAATGCCTCGGGCCGTTGTGGACCCGGCACGAATCCGTGTCGCCCTCGAGTGCGGCGATGAGCCCGCCTCCTGGGACCTCCGGTCTGCGGCACCAATGCTCACCTAACCATCATGGTGAGGTTGACAGGTTAAGTCTCATCCGCTTGGATCTAACCATCAAAAGCTAATCAAGGGGTTACCCATGGCGACTGTTCACCACCGGTACGCGACCGTTCGAGGCCGGCAGATCTTCTACCGGGAAGCAGGGCCGCACGACGCACCCGCCGTCGTGCTGCTGCACGGCTTCCCCACCAGCTCGTTCATGTTCCGCAACCTCATCCCGATCCTGGGCGAGCGGTACCACGTGATCGCGCCGGACCACCTCGGCTTCGGCCTGTCCGACGCGCCGAGCGCCGGCGAATTCGACTACACCTTCGACGCTCTGACCGACCTGACCAGGGGACTGCTCGACCACCTCGGCATCAGCCGCTACGCCATGTACGTCCAGGACTACGGCGCACCCATCGGCTGGCGACTGGCGCTGAACGACCCGGATGCGGTCACAGCCGTCATCACCCAGAACGGCAACGGCTACGACGAGGGGTTCGTCGAGGAGTTCTGGAAGACGGTCCGGGCCTACGAGCGTGAGCAGACCCCGCAGACCGAGGCGGCGATCCGCGGTGCGCTCACCCTCGATGTCACCAAGTGGCAGTACCTGACAGGCGTGGCCGACGAGAGTGTCGTCAGCCCCGACACCTGGCACCACGACCACCAGCTGCTCTCCCGTCCCGGCAACGACGAGATCCAGCTCAAGCTGTTCCGCGACTACGCCACGAACCCGCCGCTGTATCCGGACCTCCACGCCTATCTGCGGGAGCACAGGCCGCCGCTGCTCGCGGTATGGGGGAAGAACGACCCCATCTTCGGGCCCGCGGGAGCCGAGGCCTTCGCCCAGGACGTACCGGACGCCGAGATCCACCTCCTGGAGGGAGGCCACTTCCTCCTGGAGAGCGCACTCGACGAGGCAGCCGCGCTCATCACCGACTTCCTGGCCAGGACCCTCAAGGCCTGAACGGAGGCGCGGACGGAAAGGACGGACATGAACGGCGATTCGCCGACTGAGCGCAGGACTCCCGTCGTGCTGGTCCACGGGGCGTGGGCCGACGGGTCGAGTTGGGGGCCGGTGATCCGGCGGCTGCGGGACGAGGGCGTGGACGCATGCGCCGCTCCGCTGCCGCTGACGTCCCTCGGCGACGACACCGCCGCCCTCGAGCGGACCGTGCGGAGGGCCGGCGGACCGGCTCTCGTGGTGGGGCATGCCTACGCGGGAGCCGTGATCGGCTCGCTGCCGGCCGACCTGGTGAGGGGACTGGTCTACGTCGCAGCACTGGCTCCCGACGAGGGCGAGACCGTGGCCGATGTGTTCTACCGAGGAACGCCCCACCCGAAAGCCCCGCACCTCACACCGGACTCCGACGGGTTCGTCCGGCTTCCGGACGACGCGTTCGCCGAGGCGTTCGCGCAGAACGCCTCCCGCGAGGAGCAGTATCTGCTGCGTTCCGTGCAGAGACCCATCGCCGCCGCGTCCATCGGCACCGCCGTGGGGAGGCCCGCGTGGAAGGACCGTCCGGCCTGGTACTTCCTCGCGGAGGAGGATCGCATGATCACGGCGGACACCCAGCGCTTCATGGCGGAACGAATGAACGCGACGGTGCGGCCGGCGCACACCGACCACATGCCGCTGGTCACCGCGCCGGACCTGGTGACCGGGCTGATCGTCGAGGCGATCGAGGGGACGCGCCCTGCCTGAGAGCCGGCGACGAGGGCGGGAGCCTGTGTCCGTACCGGCTTCCGCCCTCCTCCGTGTGACAGGGCCGTCGGGCCGCGTCCACGGCTGACGCCCGCTCAGGCCCGGACGATCGCCAGTACCTCGTCCCGCAGCCGGGCCACGGTGTCCGCGTCGCGGGCCTCCACGTTGAGCCGCAGCAGGGGCTCGGTGTTGGAGGGCCGCAGGTTGAACCACCAGTCGGTGGCACTGATCGTCAGGCCGTCGAGTTCGTCGGCGGTCGAACCGTCCCGGTCGGCGAACGCCTCGCGGACCGCGGCGACGGTGTGCTGCTGATCGCCGACCACGCTGTTGATCTCGCCGGACGCCGCATAGCGCTGGTACTGGGCGACCAGCGCGGACAGCGGGCCGGTAGCGGCGCCGAGGGCGGCGATGACGTGCAGGGCCGCCAGCATGCCCGTGTCGGCGGACCAGAAGTCGCGGAAGTAGTAGTGCGCCGAGTGCTCTCCGCCGAACAATGCCCCGGTGCGGGCCATCTCGGCCTTGATGAAGGAGTGCCCGACGCGGGTGCGCACCGGAGTGCCCCCGTGTTCGCGCACCACGTCGGGCACCGCCCGTGACGTGATCAGATTGTGGATGACGGTGCTTCCCGGGTGGCCGGTCAGCAGCCGGGCCGCGATCAGGGCGGTCACGGTGGACGGCGACACCGCCTCGCCGCGTTCGTCCACGACGAAACAGCGGTCGGCGTCACCGTCGAAGGCCAGGCCCATGTCGGCCCCGGTCTCGCGCACCCGGTGCCGGAGGTCGACGATGTTCTTCGGGTCCAGCGGGTTGGCCTCGTGGTTAGGGAAGGTGCCGTCCAGTTCGAAGTACATCGGGACGACCTCCACCGGCAGGTCGCGGAAGACCGCGGGGGTGGTGAGGCCGGCCATGCCGTTGCCCGCGTCCACCACGATCTTCAACGGGCGCACGGCGGACAGGTCGACCAGTCCCAGGAGATGGGCGGCGTAGTCGCCGAGCATGTCCCGCCGGGTCAGGGAGCCCTGCGCACGTCCGCTTCCGGGCAGTCCGTCGGCCGACCAACGCTCCACAAGGGCGCGGATCTCCCGCAGACCGGTGTCCTGGCCGACCGGTGCCGCGCCCGCCCGGCACAGCTTGATGCCGTTGTAGCGGGCCGGGTTGTGGCTCGCGGTGAACATCGCGCCGGGGCGCTGCAGTGTGCCGCTGGCGAAGTACAGCCCGTCGGTCGAGCACAGGCCGATCTCGGTCACGTCGGCGCCGCGCCCGGCCGCGCCCTCGGCGAAGGCGCGTGCCAGACCGGGGGAACTGGGACGCATGTCGTGTCCGGTGACGATCGCCTCCGCGCCGGTCGTCTCGACGAAGGCCGCGCCGAACAGCCGGGCGAGGTCCTCGTCGAGCTGATCGGGAACGGTTCCGCGGATGTCGTAGGCCTTCACCAGGCCCGAGAGGTCGACGCCGGTTCTGTCACTCACTGGTCGTACTCCTTGTGCTTCAGCCATACGGCCGTGTCCTGTGGGATGCAGCGGCCTTCGAGCGGTGCGCTGGACAGCAGCACCTCGGCGCGGTCGTCCAGCGGCAGTGGCTGTGGGCCGAAGTTCACCACGCACCGCAGCCCTGCGCCGCGCTCGAAGGCGAACCACGCGCCGCTGTCGGGACCCTCCAACTTCAGTGCCGCGTCCGAGGCCGGGTGGTCGCGCCGCAGCCGCAGCGCCCTGCGGTACAGCGCCAGCACCGAACCGCCGTCGTTCTCCTGGGCCGCAGCGGTCAGTCCCGCCCAGTCCTCGGGCTGGGGGAACCAGCAGTCCTCGGGAGCGGCGGTGCTGAAGCCGTACGGCGGGGCCTCACCCTCCCAGGGCAGCGGCACCCGGGCCCCGTCCCGGCCGCGCTCCCGGTGGCCGGAGCGCTCCCACAGCGGGTCACGCAGCCGGCCGTCGGGGAGTTCGGCCTGCGGCAGCCCGAGTTCCTCCCCCTGGTAGACGTACGCCGCACCGGGCAGCGCCAGCATCAGCAGCGCCGCGGCACGCGCCCGGCGCTCGCCGACCCGGCCGCCGCCGTAGCGCGAGACCGGACGGACCGCGTCATGGCTGGAGAGCACCCAGGTGACCGGCGCCCCCACCGCCTGCATGGAGGCCGCGGACCGCTCGATCACGTCCCGCATCGCCGCACCGTCCCACGGGCACTCCAGGAAGGCGAAGTTGAAGGTCTGCTGCATCTCGCCGGGGCTGACGTAGCGAGCCAGCCGGTCGGGTTCGAAGATGCCGGCCTCCGCCACCATCACGCGTTCGCCGGGCGGTACGGCGCCGGCGGGGGCGGGACGGGTGTCCAGCAGGGTGCGCCACGTCCTGAAGAGCGGGTGCAGCTCCTCCTGGTCGTAGTAGGGCATCAGATGGTTGCGACGGATGTCCTGGTGCTGGCCGGGACCTGCGTCGGGCAGGCCCTCCGCCTTGAACAGGGTGTGGGCGACATCGACCCGGAAGCCGTCCACGCCGCGGTCCAGCCAGTGCTTCAGAATCCGCTCGAAGTCGGCGACGACCTCGCCGTCACGCCAGTTCAGGTCCGGCTGCTCGGGCGCGTGCAGATGCAGGTACCACTCGCCGGGAGACCCGTCGGGTTCGCGGGTCCTGGTCCATGCGGGACCACCGAACGCGGACTGCCAGTCGTTCGGGGGCAGTCGACCGTCCGTACCGAGACCGGGCCGGAAGACGTAGCGCTCCCTGGCCCGCGAGCCCGCCCCGGCGGCGACCGCCTCGCGGAACCAGGGGTGCCGGTCGGAGGTGTGGTTGGGGACCAGGTCGACCAGGACCTTGATACCCAGCTCATGGGCCCGCTCCACCAGGGCGTCGAAGTCCGCCGGCGTTCCCAGGTCGGACGCCACCGCGGTGTGGTCCGCGATGTCGTAGCCGCCGTCCGCGAGCGGCGACGGATAGAACGGGGTGATCCACACGGCGTCGACCCCGAGTCGGCGCAGATGCCCGAGCCGCGCCGCGGCACCGGCCAGGTCCCCGACGCCGTCCCCGTCGCTGTCGGCGAAGGACCGCGGGTAGATCTGGTAGCAGACGGCGTCGCGCCACCACGGTCCGGCGCGGTCCGGCACTCCCGGCCCGCTGGTGCCGGGCCGGGGGGAGTCCGGGCCCGCGAGGGGGCCGCCCGTGCCGGGGGTCGGGACCGTGGTCATGTCGATGCCCCCGCGGAGGTGCGGGAGGGGACGGTCACCGGCAGGGTGCGGCCGCTCTCCGCCGACCGGGTCGCGGCCTCGGCCACGGCGACGGCGGTGAGACCGGCGCGGGCGTCGGCCACCGGGGTACCGCCGTGCGCAGCGCAGTGCAGCAGGTCGGTCATGGCCGCCCGCACACTCTCGGCGTAGACGTGCGGCTTGCGCTCCTCGCCGCCCAGGTCGATCACGACGTCCACCCGATGCGGGACGACGCGCCGCACGCCCCGGCCGACGGCCGGGCGGTCCGAGCCGGCGTCACGCTGCACGGACACCGTGAACCGCTCGCCTCCGTGCGGACGCAACCCGGGCACCGCGAGCAACTCATCCGCCCGTTCCGGCAGTTGCGCCCAGCGGGCGGCGCCCGCCTCATCGGTCCAGGCGGTGACCGTCGCGAAGGTGGGGATCCAGCCGGTGACCCGGGCCTCGGCGAAGCCGTAGTCCAGGCGCATCAACTGCCGCTCGGCGCGGTGGGCGTGCGTGAAGGAGTGGGTGTGGGTCGCCACGCTCCCGCCGGGATGGGTCGCGGTGGCCACCACGATGTCCACCGGACCGCCGTCCCGCCGTACCGCGGTGCCGTGGACCGCGACCGGGTCGCTGCCCATCAGGGCGGCCGCCGCGTCGAAGAAGTGCACACCGTGCTCGATATGGATGCCACCACTGTGCGCCGGGTCCCAGAACCAGTGATCCGGGCCGAGATCCTCGTCGGAGGCGTCGTTCTCGAACAGGAACCGCCGCAACGGGTCCAGCAACCCCTCCTCGCCCAGCCGTTGGAGCAGCCGAAGGATCGGGTTGTAGCGCAGCACATGGTCGACCGCGAACACACCGGGCGCACGGGCCGCCTCCTCCGCGACACGTGCGGCGGCCTCGAGGGTGACGGCGACCGGCTTCTCGCAGAACACGTGCCTGCCCGCGCGCAGAGCGGTCACGGCACCGTCCGCGTGGGCGGCCGGCGGGGTGGCGAGGACCACCACGTCGACCTCCGGGATCCCCACCACCTCCTCGACGGACGTGGCAACACGCGCGCCGTGCCGCTCCGCCAGTACGCGGGCGCGCTCCCCGTCGGGGTCGGCGCACACGACGACCCGCAGACCGGGGATGTCGCGCACCGCGTCCAGCACGTACGCGCCGAAGCCGCCGCAGCCGACCAGCGCAAGACCCGCGTCGGGGGCGACGGTCATTCGGCCCGGTCCAGGCGGGCCACGCCGATGTGCGCGTCGGCCATGCCGTAGAAGACGTACCGCACGCCGTCGATCTCCTCGATGGCGGTCGGGAAGACCACGTTCGGCACGGTGCCGGAACGCTCCTCCTCGGTCTCCGGGGCCATCAGCGGCTCGGTGGTGCGGGCGAGCACCCGGGCCGGGTCGGCCGGGTCGAGGATCATCGCACCGGCGGCGTAGTGGACCGTCTGCACCTGGGCGAAAGGATCCTCGATGGTGCCGGAGACCCCGTGGTGGATGAGCAGCCAGCCCTCCTCGACACGGATCGGCGCCGGGCCGGCACCGATCTTGAGCTCTTCCCAGGGGTGCTCGGACAGCGCGACCAGCCGGTGGTGGCGCGGCCGGGCCAGTGCGCGGATGTCCTGCTTGACCTCGGCGACCGGGACGTAGGAGATCCAGATGCCGGGGCGCTCGTCGGTCACACCGGCGGGCAGGTGCACACCCTCGCCGGGGCGGAACCAGCCGAGGTCCCACATCGGGCGGTGCAGCATCGCGAAGTACATCTCACCGTCCGGGCCCGGCACGGGCTCGGGGAAGTGCACGACGTCCTTGTTCGGGAACAGGTTGAGGTCGGTGTCCAGGTCGGGCTGGTACTCGAACTGGATGGGGCCCAGACGCTCCCAGTGCACCAGGTCCTCGGAGACGGCGAGCGCCGGCTTGGGGCCGAGCGGACCGTACGCCACGTACGACATCACATGCCGTCCGAGGTCCTCGATCCAGGTGGTGCGGGGGTCCTCCACACCGGCGTTGTTCTTGCCGCGCTCCCAGCCCTCGTCCGGGGCGAGGACCACACCGCGGCGCTCGACCCCGGTGGGCACACCGTCCTCGACGGTCACCTCCGCGAGGCCGACCCGGGACACGTTGCCCTCCGCGACCAGCCGCGGCAGCAGGTGGAGCCTGCCGTCGGGGGTGCGGCCGGAGGCGGGGTTGAGTACACCCTCCACCTCCTCGGACTCGCCGGGCAGTGGGGACATCACGACGCCGACCCGGGTGAGACGGTAGGGGATGGGGGTGGTGGTGCTGTGGGACACGGGGGTTCAGCCCTTCGTTGCTGAGTCGAGGTCTGTGGAGGTGAAGCGGCGCTGGAAGACGATGTAGAGCGCCACCGCGGGGGCCGCGAGCACGCACGCCCCGGCGAGGATGGCGCCGAACGGATTGGCGGCGGCCGAGGCGACGGTGCTGATGTAGTTGGCCAGGGAGACGGCCAGCGGCTGCATGTCCTGCCGCTTGGTGACGAGGAACGGCCAGAGGAACTCGTTCCAGGGCCCGGTGAAGCTGAGCAGCACCACCGAGAGCAGGGCCGGCTTGCACAGCGGCAGCGCGATGCGGAACAGGATCTGCAGCTCGCCGGCCCCGTCCATACGCGCCGCCTCGAACATCGCCGGCGGCAGCTGCAGGAAGAACTGCCGGAAGATGAAGACGGCGGTGGTGTTGATCGCGAAGGGCAGGATCATGCCCAGATACGAGTCGGCCAGGCCGTAGTCGCGCACGATCAGCACGTACAGGGGGATCATCAGCAGCTGGAAGGGGATGACCTGCACCAGCAGCACCAGGGCGAAGGTGGTGCCCCGGCCCCGGAACTGCAGCCGCGCCAGCGCGTATCCGGCGAGGAGTCCGAAGACCGTGGTGCAGACGATCACACCGCCGGTGAAGATCCCGGAGTTCACCAGCGAACGCCCCAGCGAGATGGCCGAGTTGATCGCGGCGTAGTTGTGCAGGCTCAGGTTCCCGGGATCGGGGAACGCTCCGCTCGGGCTCGAGTCGGGCTCCTTCTGCAAGGAGCCGACGACCATGTAGTAGAAGGGGAAGAGGAAGGCGAACGCCCCGACGAGCAGCGCCAGCTTCGACCACAGCGACCTGGACGCGGAACCCGTGGCGCGCGCCGTGCGCCGGCGCTTCCTCGTGACCGAGGGTGTGATGTCTGCGGCCATCTCAGTCCCTCTCCAGGAATCGGCGGTAGACGAGCGAAATGGCCGTGATCAGTACGACGAGGATCACGCCGATGGCGGCGGCCTCATCGGGGTGCCCCTGCTGGAGACCCCGCTGGTACATCAGCAGCACGGGTGAGGTCGTCGCTCCGTCCGGTCCGCCACCGCTGGTGAGCAGGTAGGGCTCGGTGAACAGGTTGGCTCCGGTGATCGTGGCCAGGACCAGGACCAGCAGCGTGGCGGGACGCACCGCGGGCACCGTGATCGACCGGAACGTCCGGAACCGGCCCGCGCCGTCCAGGGCCGCCGACTCGTACAGCTCGTTCGGCACGTTCTGCAGCGCCGAGAGATACAGCACCACGAAGAAGCCCAACTGCTTCCAGGCGACGAAGACCGCGACGACCGGCATCGCCAGATGGGAGTTCACCAGCCACGAGGGGTCCGGAGCCAGCGGGCCGAGTGCCTGGTTGACCAGCCCGTTGGAGTTGAACAGGAAGATCCACACACCGACGACCGCCACACTGGCCGTGATGTAGGGGATGTAGTACGCCGTCCGGAAGAAGGAACGGAACGGCAGCTTCTTGTTCAGCGCACTGGCGAGGACCAGTGAGCCCACCACCGTCAGCGGCACGTTGATGACGAGGAAGACGGCGATGTTGAGGAAGGAGCGCCAGACGTCGGGGTCGGTCAGGACCGTGGTGTAGTTCTCCAGCCCGACGAAGGGCCGGTCGACCGAAACGCCCGGGGCGGCGAAGAAGTAGTCGTGGAAGGACATCCACACGGCGAAGCCGAGCGGATAGATGAAGATCGCGGCCAGGTACAGCACGTACGGGGAGACGAACAGCATCCCGATGGGCTGGTGCCCGCCGAGCCGCAGTCGCCACGATCGGCCCGAGGGCGTCCTCCCGCCCCCGGGCGCGGTGCGCCCGGGACCGTGGGTGTCATGAGTGGTGGAGGTCATGGCAGCGCGTCACTGGTTCTCTGCCAGCTTGTCGACCTTGCCCGCGGCTTCCTTGAAGGTGCCCGTGAGGTCGCCCTTGCCGAAGATGACGGCCTTGGTGTAGGCGTCGCGGAAGGTCTGCCAGATCTCGACCGAGTTCGGCACGTTCGGCGCCTCGACGGTGTGCTCCGCCTGCTGCGCGAAGGCCGTGTAGTCCTTGTGGGACGCGAAGTACGACGGGTAGGCCGACGCCAGCGCCTGGCGCATCGGCATCTGGCCGGTCGCCTCCAGGAGCTTGCCGTCCTGCTCCTTGCCGGTGGCGAACTTCATGACGTCCCAGGCGGTCGCCCGGTTCTTGCAGGAGGAGTACATGCCGATCGACTTCTCGTCGCTGAAGGTCCCCTTGCCGGCCGCGCCGTCGGCGGTCGGCACCGGCACGGCACCCCACTTGACCTTGTCGCCGTAGACGGAGACCGCCCAGGGACCGACGGTGGCCATCGCGGCCTTGCCCTCGGCGAAGGCGTCGCCGTTGAAGGTCTCCTTGGGGGCGAGGCCCTCGGAGTACATGGTCTTCCACATCTCGGCGGACTTGAGGCCCTCGGGCGAGGCGAACTGCGCCTTGCCGTCCTCGACGAGCTGCTTGCCGGTGCCTGCCGCGAACAGCGGGTAGAAGTCGAACCAGGACTGGTAGAACTCCGAGGTCGGCGCCGGCCAGATGGCGGCCTTGGCGACCCCGCTGTGCACGAGCTTGCGCGAGGTGTCAAGGAAGTCCTGGTAGGACGCCAGCTTGGGGTGCTCGGGGTCAAGGCCGGCCTTCTTGAAGAGCTCCTTGTTGTAGAAGATCATCACCGGGTTGCTCTTCCACGGCAGCTGGTAGTACTTGCCGTCCGGGGAGGCGTACTGCCCGAGCCGGTCGCCGACACGGGACTGCAGGTACTGCTTGCCGTCGGGGAAGTCGTCCAGCGCGACCAGGCCGCCCTGCTTCTGGAAGCCGGGCACGGCCGCCGGAGCGGTGTTGAGCACCAGGCACGGCGCGTTACCGGCGGTGATCGCCGCGCCGATGACCTCCTCGGAGCTCTTGCCGGCCGGGATCTCCTGCGCGCTCACCTTCTCCTTGGGGTGGGCGGCGTTCCAGGACGCCACCATGCTCTTGCCCCACGCGACTTCCTGCGCGTTGTTGGAGTACCAGATGGTGATGGGGCCACGGGAGTCGTTCGCCGCGGCACCGGAGTCCGATCCGCCGCCGCACGCGGTCAGGGCGAGCGCCGCTGCCGGCAGCAGGGCGAGGAGGGCCTTCTTCATTGGAGGTTCCGTTTCTCACTGGGGGTGGTCAGCCGGCGGGTACGACGTCGCTGAGAAGCGTTCGCCGGCCGCCTTCCGGGAGGGGGGAGGGGTCTGGGGGCCGCCGTCAGGGGCGGTCATCGGCTTCCACGGACGGGAACGGGGCCGGTCGAGCCGCGTACGACCAGCGTGGCCGGGTCCAACTCGACGTCGGCCGTGCTGCCGTGCTCGATCAATTCGACCAGTGCCCGGGCCGCGGCCCGGCCCCACAGGACCGGGTTGGCGCGGCAGGTCGTCAGCGTCGGACTGGTCCAGGAGGCCAGGGGTACGTCGTCGAAGCCCACCACGGAGAGGTCGTCGGGCAGTCGCAGGCCCGCGTCCTGGGCCACCGCCATACCGGCGGTGGCCGACAGGTCGTTCCCGTAGACGATCGCGGTCGGGGGAGTGGGCAGGTCCAGCAGTGCCCGGGTAGCACGCGCCCCGCCCTCGGCCGTGAAGCCTCCGGGCAGTGACGTCCCGCGGGGCAGGCCCGCTTCGGCGAGTGCGTCCGCCCATGCCTGGTGGCGGCGCCGTGCGTGCACGAACTCCTCGGGACCGGCCACGTAGGCGATGTCGCGATGTCCCAGCTCCACGAGGTGGCGTACGGCGTCGCGGACCACGGGACGGTCGTCGAGGTTCACCGCCGGCAGGTCCCTGTCCGACTCGATGGCGCCCACCGCGACCGCGGGCAGACCGAGCTCCGCCACCAGGTCGGGCCGCGGATCGTCGAGGCGCAGGTCGGTCAGGAAGACACCGTCGACCCTGCGGTCGGCGGCGAGTCTGCGGTAGGTCTCCACCTCGTCGCCGGGGCGGCTCATCTGCAGCATCAGCCCGTCACCCGTCTCGGAGATCACCGACTCGATACCGGCCATGAAGGCCGGGTAGAACGGGTCGGTGCCGATGAGGTCCGGTTCGCGGGCCAGGACCAGGCCGACGGCACGGGCACGGCCCGTGGACAGTGCTCTCGCACTGCGACTCGGGGTCCATCCCAGCTTCTCGGCCGCGGACCGGACCCGCTCCTGAGTGGCGAGTGCCACACCGGGGCGGTTGTTCAGGACGAAGGAGACGGTCGCCCGGGACACCCCGGCCAGCTCCGCGACATCCGCGATCGTGGGACGACGGGCCATGGGTGACCTCCGGTTTCTGCCAGCTGGGCAAGCGACGACATATGGCCGGTTCTTATCGCCGCAAGGGCATCCGGGACCGCACCTGGACGGCGCCGCCTACAGAGCAGGGCAGGACATGCCCCTGACCACGCCACCGTTGCAGGCGAGCGCGACCGGGACTTGAACCGGTTTAAAAGGCGGTCATAGCTTCGGCTCCACCCCCCGTTAAGTCAAGAGCCCATATTTATAAACCCAGTTGGTCAGCATTTATCAGGAAATGTCCTTTAAGGGCGGTCTGTGCCGCGGCCAACCCCGGAGTCTCGCCGCGCGCGTCGGCGACTCGAGGGGCGACGGCGATTGCCCGCATCCCGGGGTGGCCGAAATGGCGCGGTTGGTGGGTGTCGAGGGGCCGGCCCGGTGTCTCGATGTGTGCCCGGACGTCCGGGGCGGGCTGCTCGCCCTCCGAGGGGCGTGTCGGACGGAACCCGCTCGGCGCCGGCGTACGCGGCTTCCGGTTCGCGGTTTCGTTCGAGTTGCGGCTTCACGGAAGGCTACATATCGTAACGTGCAGTAACGGTGATCCCCGATGTGGGCGTAGGCATCTCATTGCCGCCGGTCCCGGCCCGGATCCGGCCGGTGGCTCCCCGGGCCGGACGAATCCTGTGCCGGATTTCTGCTGTCGCCGATGAGGAATGCGAGCCCGTCGAGAGCTCCTTCTCGAAAAAATCTTGGAACAGCTCGAGGAGATCAGCCATGTCCGAGACATCCCAGCGGCGCTCTCGCCGAGAGTTCATGTCCCTCTCGGCCGCCGCGATGACCGTGGCAACCACCGGAGCCTTCGGCCCGCTCTCCGGAACACCGTCCGCGACGAGCGGAAGTGCACGGGAAAGCGCACGCATCCGCCCCTTCCGTGTTCATGTCGAGGAGCGGGAACTGGCCGAACTCCGTCGACGTATCATCGCGACCCGCTGGCCCGACCGTGAGACCGTCCACGAT
Source organism: Streptomyces sp. HUAS TT11 (assembly GCF_051553595.1). Lineage (NCBI taxonomy): Bacteria > Bacillati > Actinomycetota > Actinomycetes > Kitasatosporales > Streptomycetaceae > Streptomyces > Streptomyces sp. HUAS TT11. Next base: position 1,815,989 of record NZ_CP196184.1, on the reverse strand, counting down.
CAGTCCCAGGGCGTGCAGTTGGCGACGATGCAGGAACTGGCACGGTACTGGGGAACGGCCTACAACTGGCGCACCATCGAGGCGAAGCTGAATTCCCTGCCGCAGTTCATGACCAGGATCGACGGGCTGGACATTCACTTCCTCCACATCCGCTCCCGTCACGCGAACGCTCTGCCGATGATCCTGACCCACGGCTGGCCGGGCTCGATCCTCGAATTCCTGAAGCTGATCGACCCGCTCACCAACCCCACGGCCCACGGCGGAGGCGCGCAGGACGCCTTCCATCTCGTCATACCCTCGATGCCCGGCTACGGCTTCTCGGAGAGGCCGACGACCACGGGCTGGAACCCCGCACGCATCGCGCGCGCCTGGGCGGTACTGATGGAGCGACTGGGATACAAGCACTTTGTCTCCCAGGGCGGCGACTGGGGCGCGGTGGTCTCGGACAAGATGGCGGTCCAGAAACCCCCGGGACTGCTCGGCATCCACGTCAACTTCCCCGCCACCGTCCCTCCGGACATCGCGCAGAAACTCGAATGCGGCTACCCGGCTCCGGCCGGCCTGTCCGCCGACGAGAAAGCGGCGTACGAAAAGCTTGCCGACTTCTACAAGAAGGGCTCGGGTTATTCGGCCATGATGGTCACCCGCCCGCAGACCGTCGGCTACGGACTGACGGACTCGCCGGCCGGACTGGCCGCCTGGATGTACGACAAGTTCGCCGCGTGGACCGACAGCGGAGGCCATCCGGACCGGGTGCTCACCAAGGACGAGATGCTCGACGACATCACGCTCTACTGGGTCACGAACACCGCGGTTTCCTCCGCCCGCCTCTACTGGGAGAACAACGCCAACAACTTCAACGCCGTCTCGGTCTCCCTCCCGGCCGCCGTCTCGGTGTTCCCGGGCGAGATCTACCAGGCGCCGCGGAGCTGGACCGAGCGCAGCTATCACAAGCTGATCTACTTCAACAAAGCACCCAGAGGCGGTCACTTCGCGGCCTGGGAAGTCCCGGAGATCTTCTCCGACGAACTGCGGGCGGCGTTCAGGTCACTGCGCTGACCTCCGGATCCCGGTGGGGTGCCGACCCGCGGCATCGAAGGTGATGCCGCGGGTCCCGCGCACCGCGGAACACCCACCCGGCACGCTGCGGAGCAGCCACCGACGGGTGCGTCGGCCTGCGTACGCCGTTGTCCGAGGGGAGCGGTACGGTCGGCGCTCGTGAACGAACAGCGGGGCGGCGACAGCGTGGTGAGACAGTTCGCGGGGGAGTTCGAGACCCATCTGACGGTCCGGGCGGTGAACTGCGGAGAAGGGGACGACGCGATACGTCGCTGGGCGGAACACCACGGAATCAAGTACACGCGCATCGTTCTCGACCGGGGACGAACACCGGACCAGCCCATGCTGACCTGTCCGGGGCGGGGGCACCTGGCCGGGCAGTTGGCGACGGCACGGCAATGGTCGCAACGGCTGCACGACGACGGGTTCCGAGTCGTACGGCTGAAGATCGAGGCCGCGCCGTGGAACGCCGACGTCCCGGAGACGGACGGCGAGGCCGCGGACCTGCCCGGCCACTGCTACTTCGAACACCACGCCAAGCTGGTCCTGGCCGGCGAGTCCCAAGTGGCCGCGGTGCGGGCGCTGGCCGCGCCGCACTCGGCACACGTCTCCCGCAACGCCCGCCGGACGTCGGCCGACGGCAGGCACGAGCGCTTCGTCACCCAGCGCTGCCGGGGCGTCGGCGGGGCCGAGGCGGCCCGGCGCCTCGACGTGCTCCTTCGCGTGCTGGCGGCGGCCGGGTACGAGGCGGCGGAGGTGGAGAAGGAGTTCGTCGTGTACGACGACAACCCCGCCGTGGACGCCGGCTGGTTCAAGGGCGGGCCGAGGCTCGTATGACGGCACCGGAACCACCCGCCGCACCTGTGCCTCCGCCGGGCGGTGAGAGTGACGTCCCGCCGGCTGTGGACCCGGGCCGGGGCGGGGTGGACGATGCGGCGCAGCGCGAGCCGGCGTCCCCGGAGGTCCGGAGGCGGAACGGCGTCGACCGCCGAGCAGCCCATCGTGCGGCCCTGGACCACGTACTCGCCCTTGTCGCCGACGCTCCCTGGAGCGGAACTCTCGTACTGCGCGGGAGCATGGTCATGCAGGCGTGGCTCGGGAGCGCGGCGCGTGAACCGGCGGACCTCGACTGGGTCGTCCTGGAGAACGCCGTCGGGATCGATCCACTGGACCCGTATCCGTACATCGACGGAGCCGACGCGGTGCAGCAGTGGCCCGAGGCCGCCGACGGCGCGGCACGCTACGAGATGTGGACCTACGAGGAGTTCGACACAGGTGGGCAGCGGCCGGTGCTGCCTCCGGAGGGTCTGCACTGGCTGCACGAGCAGGAGGCCGCCGATGCCGGCCCTCCGTACCTGGACCTGCTCGACCGCGTGGAGCGGTGGCCGGAGGCGGCCCCGGGGTTGCTCCTCGCCGCGAAGGAGGCGCGCGTGGACGGCACTTGGACGTACACGGAATACGACACGCCAGGGGTGCGACTGGTCGTCCCATGGCACACGGAAGGCCTGCCGCCCGGCGAAGTGCGTCTCGACTTCGCCCGGGGCGAGTGGCTTCCCGAGTCCCCGGTGTGGACACTGGTACCGCGCGGCGACGGGGGCAGGCCCACGGCGGTACGAACGGCGAGCCGCGACCTGTCCCTCGCCTGGAAGGTGCTGTGGCTGTACTGCGACAGCCGCGACGGCCGGACGGCACAGGGCAAGGATCTGTATGACGCGGTGCTCCTCGCGGAGGCCGAGGGAGCGTGGCTCTCGCCGCGTCTGCTCCGCAGGGTCTTCGGTCGCGTTTCGGACGCCGGAGCCGACGGTTTCGACCCGGCCACGGTGGCCCGTTGGGAGGTGGACTGGGCCGAGTTCCAGGAGAGGCACCCGTGGGTGACGGGAACCGGGGAGGACTGGCTCCACCGACTGGGCCGAGCGTTGGGAACGATATTCACGGAGCACCGGCCTGCACCGGCCACCGGACGCACCGGTGGCACCCCTCAGGTGCGCGGTGTGCAACGGAGATGCCACGATCGATGACGGTCGCGCGGGAGAGGCGTGTGTGTGATGACTGATTCCTGGGAGGGATTCGGACGGCGGAGTCGCGCAGTGCCTCGAGTCCCGCTGGACGACGAGGTCCGGGCGCGCCTCGACCTGCCGCCGACGCTGCGTCCCGTCAAGGACGACCGCGTCGTGCAGCGGCCGGTGTTCGACCCTGCGCTCAAGCAGTACTCCCAGGCCTATCGAGCCTCGGATCCCCGGTTCACCGACCCTGACGTCGAACTGGCCTGGCATGCGGCTCGCCGCGCCGCGATCGAGCTGGTGCTCTCGGCGATCTCCGGCTCCCCATGGGCGGCCTCGCTCGTGCTGCGCGGCAGCGTGCTGCTCCGTGCCTGGTTCGGGGATGCCGCACGAGAGCCGGGCGACCTGGACTTCGTCGTCGCCCCGGCGTCGTGGCGGATCGAGGAGGAGCGGACCGACGCCATGCTCGAGGGTGTGGCCCGGGCCGCCGAGAGGGCGGCGCTGCACGGTGCCGGAGTGGTACGGATCGACGCGGAGGAAGCGGTCAGCGACGACATCTGGACGTATGACCGGGTCCCAGGACGGCGCCTGGTACTGCCGTGGAGCTCCGACGGGTTGCCCGGCGGCGTCGTACAACTCGACTTCGTCTTCAACGAGCATCTTCCCGTCGACCCCGAACCCGTCCTGCTCCCCTCGGCGTCGGGTGACCCGCAGGCCGTACTGAGCGCGGCCACGGCCGAGTTGTCACTGGCCTGGAAACTCATGTGGCTGGTGAGCGACATGCATCCGCAGGGCAAGGACCTCTACGACGCCGTTCTGCTGGCCGAACACACGCCGCTGCGTGACGAACTGCTGCGGCACGTCTTCCTGGACGCGGGGCCCGACGGGTGCCGGCCGGTGGGGCTGCGTGAGATCGCCGGCCTCAAGGGCTGTGTCGAGTGGGAACATTTCATCACCGAATACCCCGACATCACCGAGGGTGTCGCCGACTTCGTCGACCGCCTGGTCGCCGCGCTCGCACCGACGTTCCGAAGCGTCGAGGCGGTGGGGCACGGGGAAGACGGGTACGCCCGCCACGTGTGGTGGTTGGAGCCCCGGATCCGGGACTGCCGGGAACTGCTGAAGCGGACGAGCATGCGCGCCGTGCAGGAGAAGATGCACGCGGCCGGTCTCCCGTTGCTGACGGCCATCGTCGTCACGCGGGAACTCCTCGGTGCCGATCGCCACACCCTGGAGGACGCACGTTCCGTCGTGTTCGACGACCCCTCCTGGCATTGGCTGGCCGAGTCGCATCGGCGCAGCGGCGGTTGGCTCGACAGAGAACTCGAACGGCTGCAGAAGACGGTGACGCCAAGTCCCGCGGCGCGGTGTTGAGGTCCGCACCCCCTTCCCGGGGTGCGGACCTCCGGCTCGGCCGGTGACGCTCGGGGCGCCCGTCTCGAGGTGCCCGACGAAGCGGCGCGAGAAGGTGGTGCCGGAGCTGACCATGACCGTGAAGTCGTACCGACCGCCGTTGTGGGCAACGGCGTTGAAGGAGTTGTCCACGAAGTTTCCGGCGGTCATCCGGTGGGTCCGGCCGTCACCGCGGTAGTTGCCGGACGTGATGGTGAAGGTGACGTCCGCCGGGCTCCGGTTGGTCATGCGGAACCGGACCGCCTGCTTGCCGGTGGTCGGCGCTGCGGCGTAGGAGCAGCCGACCTCGATGTCCTCGGCCGGCCCGAGTGCGTTGCCGGTGAAACGACGCAGGAAGCGGTCGGGGCCGACGACGGTCAGGTCGTGGAGCCCGTTGCCGTAGCCGCTGCCGACGTTGAAGTAGTCCTCCACCTGTCCGTCGGTGTGCGTGGCGCTGTTGCAGGGGCCGACGGTGTACTGCCACGGGCCGCCGCTGCGGCAGGCGCCGGTGTAGACCGAGAAGGGCACCGACTCGGTGGCCTGTACGCCCTGGTTCGCCATGTCGATCCAGACCAGGATCCGGCCGTTCGCATGGTGGTCGAACCGGCTGACGTAGGGGTTCGGCTGATACGGCAGGGCATTCTGCTCGGCGTGATGCGGTCGTCGCACGGCGGGGACGCGGTTGCCGGTGGCCGGAACGCCGGTGAATGCCACGGGGGTTACCGCGCGCATCCGCCGGGGCCCCGTTGCGCTCCGAGTGCGCTTCCCTTCGCGGCGCCGCTGGACACCGTCCGCTGCCGGGGTCGTGTCGGGGGGCCCATTCGATAAAGGCGCTCAATCGGGCGATAAGTGGGCGGTCTTGGACACGTACCGGCTCGCGAGGTCACGATGCTGGGCGTGATCCCCGTCTTCACGGACGACGAGCCGCCGTGGCCGGAAGCGGGGACCGTGCCGAGGAGTTCCCGTGCTGATGCCGAACGCCCAGGTCCAGTCCTCGCCCGGCAGTCCGGAGAGATCGCGCTGCTCCGAGATCGTCGTCTCCACGCCCGGGCCGGAACGTCGCATTCATGGCATATGACGTGCCCAGGACGCAGGAAGCCGTGGATGCGCCGCCCCGCCCGACGAAGCGCTCTCCGGTCCGCCGGCGGAGTCCCGGCGCGTCGCGCCTGCCTCCGCGCACCGTCGCCGCTGCCCTCACCACATCGGTCGGATTGGCCGTGCTGGTGGCCCTGGGGGCGCTCATGCACCAGACGGTGCTCGTGCCGCCGCTCGCGGCCACGATGGCGATCGTGACCGCGACCCCCGAATCGCCTCTCGCGCAGCCCCGCCACATCATCGGCGGCCACATGCTGTCGTGCCTCGTCTGCTTCGCCGTGCTCACCCTTGGATGGCGCGGCCCTTGGGCCGCCGTGGTGGCCTGCGGTGTCGCCTGCGGACTTGTGCTGGTGCTCAGAGCGGCCCATCCGCCGGCCATGGCGACCGCCGTCATGATCATGCTCACCGAACCGCATGCCACCCGCTTCGTCCCCCTGCTGGCCGCCGGCGCCGCGCTGCTCGTCGCGGTGCAGATGGTCTCCGCCCGTCTGCGGCGCGAGGTCTATCCCGTGTTCTGGTGGTGAGCCGCCGCGGTCGTGACACGGTCGAGGAAGGCGACCCGCCCGCACCGTCTCCGAGGCGGTCCCACGACTCGACCGGGAGCGGCGCGGTGAGCCCGGTGAGCAGGGGCACGCCCAGGTGCAGGCTGCGCGGTCCCGTCAGCAGTCCCAGGAGGCGGGCCCGTTCGGTGACCGCTGCGTTGACATCGGTGGTGACGAGGCAGGCCTTGCGGGCCGCCTCGCGTACCTCGGCCCAGAGCGTCGGCTGCGCCTCCGGTGTGACCGCAAGGCCTTCCGGCCCGCTGCCGCCGACCCGCCGGCAGGAATGCGAACATGCCGCCCGGTGACGGACCGTGTATCACGACCCCCACTCCTTCGGCGCACGGCGACCAGGCCGGCTGCACGCCTGTTCCCGACGCATCCGCACGCGTGCGGCTGTGTGCACAGCGCCGCGTGCGCCGTCCCAGGTTGCCCGACGGCGCACTCGTGCGAGTCCGTCGTCGTGAAGAGACGGCCGTTTCCGCTTCCGACGGCCGCTGCGGGGCGTGCGAGCCCCCGGATGTCGCTGCTCGATCGAGGTGCCGAGGGCTGGCAGGTGCCGTTCGGCCCGGACACAGGATCTTCAGATTTCCGTCTGTTTCCCGGTCGGCGGCAACCCGTCGTTCACGGGCCCGTCGCCGTGGGACGGCTTGCTGGGAGCGAAGTTATATAGACAACTTTGCTCGCCCGGGTGCCGCCGCGACGGTACCCGGGGCGGAGAGGACCCAACACCATGCCACCCCTCTCACAGGTCGCCGCGTCCGGGAGCAGCATCACGATCGGCTCCACGACGCCCCCGCAACGCGGCGACAAGTTGACCTTCAAATGGTCGACCGACGCCCCCGACCCGAAGAACTGGATCGGCGTCTACGATGGTGACCGGTTGCCCGGCAACGGCGGCGGTTCCCTTGTCTGGACGTACGTCTCCGGCACATCGGGGCAGACGACCCTCGACACCTCGGGACTGAGCGACGGCCCGTACACCGCCTATCTGCTCGCCAAGGACGGCTACGGCGTGCTCGCCAAGACCGAGCCGTTCACCTTCGAAGGCGCCCCCACGGGCGACTCGCTCGAGCTGAAGACCACCGCCCCGTACGAGGGCGACAAGCTCTCCTTCCACTGGACGACCGACGCACCCGACGCCAAGAACTGGGTCGGCGTCTACGACGGCAGCCGGGTGCCCGGGAACGGCGCCTCCCTCGCCTGGGAGTACACCCCCGGAGCCTCCGGCGACATCACGATCGACACCTCGGGGCTGAGCGGCGGGCCGTACACCGCCTACCTGTTGGCCAAGGACGGCTACGGCATCCTGGCCCGCACCACCCCGTTCAGCTTCGCGGTCCGCCCCGTGATCCCGCGCCCGCACGCGGTGGTGGACGCCCTCACCACCGCCCCGCAGACCGCCGGCGCGTCCTTCTCCGTGCCGCTGGGCGGCCTGTGGATCAGGCCCGAGGGCAATGCGGCCGGCAGCGCGACCTTCACACGTGTCGCGGGCGACCCGTGGTTGTCGGTGGCCGCGGACGGCACGGTCAGCGGCAAGGCCCCGGCCCTCGCGCCGCGGACACCCGGCCGGGTGGTGGCCGCCGTCACCGACAGCGCCGTGGGCAGCGACACCGTCACCGTCCAGGTGCCGGTGCGTGCCTCCAGGGACCGGCTCCGGCTCAAGGTCGCCACGCTGAACCTCTGGGACGCGGGCACCCATGTCGACGGGTTCCTGGAGAAGCAGCTCAGGCTTGTGCTCACCCAGGGCCTGGACGTCGTCGCGGTCCAGGAATGCGGTGACGACGGGGCCGCGAGGCTCGCCGGAGCGCTCGGCTGGCAGGTGCACCAGGCCGGGGGCCTCGGCATCGTCAGCCGCTACCCGCTCACCGGCCTCGTCGCGCCCACCGCGGCGCTCCCGGCCGCCGCCGCGACCCTGCACCTGCCGGGCGACACCACGGTGCGCCTGTGGACCGCCCAGCTGGACGAGGCCGACTACGGCCCGTACGCGCTGCTGGCGGGCCGGACCGCCGCACAGGTGGAGTCCGCGGAGCGGGGGACGACGCGCTACCGGCAGACGCAGGCGCTGGTGGCCGCGATGCGGGCGGACGTCGCCTCCCGCAACCCCGTCGTACTGGCAGCCGGTCTCGCCTCGCCGTCGCACCACGACTGGACGAACCGGACGGCATCCGCGCACGGAGGCGTGGGGCGCTTCCGCTGGCCCGTCACCGAGGCGCTGGAACAGGCAGGCCTCGTCGACGCGTTCCGCGACGCCCGCTCCAACCCCGTGAAGGCGCCGGGCATCACCTGGTCCCCCGTCAGACCGCAGCGCGAGGACGGCGGCAAGGAGCCCCAGGACCGGATCGACCAGATCCAGTACGCGGGACGGCTGAAGGTGCTGGAGGCGCACAGCCTGTTCACCGGCTGGCCCCGGCCGGTGCCGGGCACCTCCGCCAACGGCTGGCCCTCGGACCACGCGGCCGCCGTCGCCACCTTCTCCCTGCCCGCCCGCGGCTGACCCCCCGAACGACCTGAAGGACCTTGCACCCATGACCGAGATCAGCCGCCGCACCTTCATAGGCACCACCGCAGCCGGAGCCGCCGTCGCGGCCGGACTCCCCGGCACGGCGGAGGCCGCAGGGCGCGACCCCCGGCACGGCAGCATCACCGACGTCAAGCACGTCGTCATCCTGATGCAGGAGAACCGCAGCTTCGACCACTACTTCGGCACCCTCAGCGGTGTACGCGGCTTCGGCGACCGCCAGGCGACCGCGCTCGCGGGCGGCGACACGGTGTTCCGCCAGCCCGACCGCGGACGCAAGGAGGGCTACCTTCTGCCCTTCCGCATGGACACCACGAAGTACAACGCGCAGAACGCGGGCGGCCTCCCGCACGACTGGGACAGCGGCCACAGCGCCGTCAACGGCGGCGCCATGGACAAGTGGGTCTCCGCCAAGGGCGAGCGCACCATGGGGTACTTCACCCGTGAGGACATCCCCTACCAGTACGCCCTGGCCGACTCCTTCACGCTCTGCGACGGCTACTTCTGCTCGCTGAACGGCCCCACCGACCCCAACCGCCTCTACCTGTGGACCGGCACCGCGGGCCCCGGCGTCGACGGCACCACCGGCCCCTGGACCGACAACACGCCGGTCACCGGCAACCCGGTCGCCGACTGGACGACGTACGCCGAACGCCTGGAGCAGGCCGGAATCAGCTGGCGCGTCTACCACAACCCCGATGGCTCGGACGACCGCAACGGCGACTACGACGACAACGCGCTGTCGTACTTCAAGCAGTTCCACGAGTTCCCCAAGGACGACCCGCGCTACATCAACGCCATGACGAAGTTCGACCTCACGGCGTTCGACCAGCACTGCAAGGACGGCACCCTGCCGACGGTCTCCTGGCTGGTGGCGCCCTACCTGTTCTGCGAACACCCCGCGGCCAGCCCCGACTACGGCGCCCACTGGGTCAACTCGGCGCTGCAGTCGCTGTTCTCCAACCCCGAGGTGTGGAAGCACACCGTCTTCCTCCTCATGTACGACGAGAACGACGGCTACTTCGACCACGTCATCCCGCCGTTCCCCGAGCCGGGCACCAAGGACGAGTTCGCGAACGGCAAGGCCATCGGCCTGGGCAGCCGGGTGCCGCTGTGGGTCGTGTCGCCGTGGTCCCGCGGCGGCTGGGTCAACTCCCAGGTCTTCGACCACACGTCGGTGCTGCGGTTCCTCGAGCACGTGACCGGCGTGAAGGAGCCCAACATCTCCGACTGGCGGCGCACCGTCTGCGGTGACCTGACCAGCTGCTTCGACTTCACCAAGCCCGACTACAGCATCCCGGTGCTCCCGGACACGGTCGCGCTCATGGCGAAGGCGGACGCCGGCAACTCCCTGCCGGGCGTGAAGCTCCCCACGGAGCAGTCCATGCCGGGGCAGGAGGAGGGCGCGCGCCCGCACCGCCCGCTGCCCTACCTGCCCTGGGCGGACGTGAAGGCCGACCGCGCCACCGGCAAGGTCACCTGCACGCTCACCAACGACGGCAGCGTCGGCTACCACTTCACCGTGCTGCCGAACGTCGCCCTGCCCTTCACCGGTACGCCGTTCACGGTCCCGCCGCGTTCGTCGCGCACGTACGTCTGGGACTCGGCGGCCACCGACGGCCGCTACGACTTCTCCGTGTACGGCGCCGACGGGTTCGTCCGCCGGTTCTCCGGCACCCTCGTCCGCGAGGGCCAGGACGATGTCGCGGTGCCGACGGTCACGGCGGCCCTTCGGCGCTCCGGGCGGCCGGCGGACGCGGCGGTGGAGTTCGACCTCCGCAACGACGGCGGCTCCGACGTGGCCTTCACGCTCACGCCGAACGACTTCGCCGGCAAGGAGCAGACCGTCTGGGTCAAGGCGGGCGACCGCACCCGGGTGACGTGGCGCACCGACGAGGGACGCTACGACGTCACCGTGACGGCGGGCACCGGGACCCGATTCCTGCAGCGGTACGCGGGAACCGTCCACTCCCTGTGAGGCGCGCCGGCGGGGGGTCGGGCCGGGCCGCGGCCCGGCCCGACCCCCCGCCGGGTAGGGTCGGTAGCCGGCCGCGCGGACGGCCCGCACGACACGAGCAGTCCAGGAGAGACGGTGGGGCAGGAGCAGGGCACCCCGGACAGCGACCTTCGCTACCGCAAGGTCGCCGCCGAACTCCGCGAGGCCATCATCGCGGGTGAGTACGCCATCGGCGCGAAGCTGCCCCCGGAGGGGACGCTCGCCGAGCGCTACGCCGTCTCCCGGGGCACCATCCGGCACGCGCTGGCCGTGCTGCGTTCGGACGGACTGGTCACCTCCCGGCGCGGCACCCGGCGCACGGTGCTCGGTGGGCCCCGGGCACAGAGCTTCTCGGAACTGCTGAGCTTCACCAACTGGGCGCGCTCCACCGGCGAGACGCCGGGCGGGCGGGTGGACCGGGTGGTGCGCCGGCCCGCCGAGCCCGTCGAGGCCGACCAACTGGGCCTGGCGGAAGGGGCGGAGGTGTATCTGGTGCTGCGGCTGCGGACGCTGTCCGGAGAGCCGGTCATGGTCGAGCGGTCGCTCTACCCGGCCCGGGTCGGTGCGCTGGTGGCCGAACTGCCGCCGGACACTGTCTCGCACACCGAGGCCCTGGTCGCGCACGGCGTGCTCTTCACCGACGCCGACCACACGATCGACCTCGCGTGGGCCGACGCCGACGACGCCCGGCTGCTGGACTGCCCGCCGGGCCAGGTCCTGCTGCGCGAGCGCCGCCGCACCACGGATCCGGCGGGGGTCCCGGTGGAGTGGTCCGAGGACCGCTATCTGCCCGGCACCATCTCCTTCACGGTCCACAACTCCGTCGCCACCTCCACCTTGGGCCGGCGCCACAGACCGGGCACGGGGACGGCCTGATGCCCGCGGATCTCGATGCGGTCCTGGCCGCTCTGGCCGGTCGCCTCGGTGTCGACGCCGGTGACCCCTCCGACGAGCACGACCGATGGGCCGTGTACCGCCGGGCCCTGGACGACCCCGCCCAGCTGCCGGATCTGTTCGACGTCGTGGCCGTCGAGCCCGACGACAGCATTTCCCTCGGCATCGTCCTGCACCTTCTCGCCACTCTTCCGCCCTCCGACCGTCCGTCCTGGATCGACCGGCTGGGTGCCGACCGCGGTCGCGCCTACGCCACACGCCGCGCTCGGGAACTCGCCGTACTCCAGGGCGACTCGGTGACCACGCTGCTCGACGACCCGTCCGTCCAGGATTCCTGGTCGGACTGGCTCCAGTTGGGCCTCGCGGACTCCTCGGACGAACCCGCGGTCCTCCACCGCCTCGCCACGAAGGGACGCACGAAGCGCATCCGCCGGCTCGCGTCCGAACGGATCCGCACGCTGGAGCGCCGCGATCCCGGCGCGTCCTGAGCGGGTTCGGTGGTTCCTTCCCGGCCGCGTCCCGCCCGGTCAGCCTTCCTCGCCTTCCTGTTCGTCCTCGCCCGCGAGGGCGTCGCGCTGAACGGCGTCGGCCTGGTGCGCCGGATCCGCGTGCGGGCGGACGAACCGGAGGACGCGCTCGCCCTTGCCCGGTACGCCGGCTGCCACCTCGCCGAGACGCGTCGCCTCGCCTCCCGCTAGCCGCGCGCCAGCGCCGTGAGCAGGGGAAGGAAGTGCTCGAACGGAGGTGTGTCGGCGTTCGGGTCCTTCGCCTCCTCGTCCCAGCGGCGGACGGCGACCGCGTCGGCGGCGCCGGGCAGTGCGGCGAACTCGGCCGCCTGCTCCGCAGTCATCACACCGCCCTGGACCTTCAGCGTGTACTTCGACGCCTCGGACAGCTGGTCGTAGTAGTCCGGCTCCACCGCGCACAGATAGCGCTTGGCTGCCACGTGCAGCCGCACGGGCTCGGTGACCTCGGGCCCGAACCAGCGGCCCAGCAGGTCGGCGCCGGTGTGGCTGTGCCGGTTGTCCGTCCCTGCCATCAGGTCCAGACCGGTGACGACCTCGCCGTCGACGTGTCCGAGGTCGTGCAGCAGCGCGGCGGCGACCAGGTGCGGCGGCGCACCGGCGGCCTCCGCCCTGGCCCCCGCCTGCAGCATGTGCTGGGCCATGGTGACGGGCTCGCCCAGGTACTCCGCCGTCCCCGCCCCGGCGAACATCTCGACCAGCGGCTCCAGGGTGTCCGCGCGGCGCAGTACCGCCAGCGTGCCGGCCAGCCCGTCCAGGTCGGCGTAGCAGCCCTGGAGGTGGCGGGCCCCGTCCTGGGCGAACGCCGTGCGGGCGTGCAGCAGCCGGGTGTTGTCGAAGACCAGGCAGTCGCCCGGGGTGAGGCGCAGGTCGAGCTGGAGCTCCGGGCGGAGCAGCAGCTCGGCGAAGGTGCGGTAGGCCGCGTAGAAGGACTCCAGCGCTTCGGAAGGCAGCCTCAGGGTGCTGATCGAACGGTTGTTGAAGCGCACCTCGCGCACCCGGCCCAGTGAGTCGGTGGCGATCAGCGGGCGGTCGGCGCGCAGCTCCGTCCCCGCGTCGCGGAAGACGAAGGGGACGGGCGTGCGGGTGAGCACCTCGAACGCCTCGGGGTCCTCGCGGCGCAGCATCGCGGCCGCCGCGAAGCCGTCGACGAGACCGGAGTCGCCGCCGTCCGCGTCGTTGACCAGGCAGTGCAGCAGCTGAAGCGTCGGCACCGGGTCGCGGTACGGGTTGTCGGTGTGCGGGGTGATGGCGACCGAGGTGAAGGCGAGGTTGTTCGGGTCGGGCTCGACGCGGACGTCGAAGAGCTTCCCGTAGTTGGTCTCGCGGACGTAGCCGAAGGTCTCCGCCACCTCGAGCACCTGGTCCTCGCGCTGCGGCACCGCACGCAGCAGCATGAAACCCAGCCGCAGCACGGACTCCAGCATCCGCGCCCGCACGCCCGGCTTGCCGAGGTAGTCCGCCCAGTCGGCCGCGGGCAGCCGTCCCGCGATGTCACCGGCCGTCCACAGCTCCTTGCCGTGCTCGGTGCGCAGGTCGCCGTGGTCGGTACGGCCGGGGCGGTTGGCTGCCAGCCAGGCCGACGGGTACACGGAACGGTGCCCGTCGGGCTCCCAGACGACCTCGACGGCGGGCTCGGCGGTGCCGACGGCGGCGCTTGCCGAGCCCACCCGCAGCCCGGCGGGCAGGGCGGTGATCTGGAACAGCTTCTGTCCGGAGCGGGGATCGCGGCACTCGGCGCAGGGGCAGTTGTCGCGGAGCCACATCGCCGGCAGATCGCCGATCGGGTAGGTGGGCAGGGCGGACACGTTCACTCCTCGAGGAAAAGTTGTATAGCCAACTTCTGCGACGGTCACAGGCGCACACGTCGGGAAGATGACCGGAAGGTGGCGATGCGGCGAACCCCGCTCTCGCCGCGGCACGCGGGCGCCGGAGTCGACGGCCGGTCGGGGAGATTGAAGGTGCCGTCGCCCGGCCCTCTACCTTCCGGTGCACCGGGCACTGGCCGGGCTGGAGGCCGAGCGCAACACCTCCCCGGACCCGCTGATGGCTGAGTACCGCGTCCCCTACGCACTCTCGGTGGGCACCCTGCGCTCGGGCGACCGGGCGAGCAGCGTGCCCGACCTCCTCGTCGCCGAGGGGCGGTTGGGGGTTCGTCCGGACGAGGATCCCGAGGCCGCACGTGCCCAACTGGAGGAGCACGTCGCCAAGGTGTGCGCGGCCGACCCGTGGCTGCGCGACCACCCGGTGGAGGTGACCTGGCCCGGCGGTCAGTTCGCCCCAGGACGGCTCCCGGCCGGCCACCCGCTGCGCGACCTCGTCCGGGACGCCTTCGCCGACGCCACCGGCAACCCGGGACCGCGCGAGCGCGGAGCGCCGTACGGAAGCGATCCGAGGCTGTACACGGCGGCGGGCGTTCCGACCCTGCAGTTCGGTCCCGGCGACGTACGGCTGGCCCACGGCGCCCGGGAGCGGGTACGGATCCCGGACATCGTCGATGTGGCACGGACCCTCGTGCTCGCCGTGCTCCGGACGGCCGGTACGCGGTGAGCCGTGTCCGGGCCCCCGGCCCGGCGCCCCGGCGCGGCGGGCACACACCGGTACCGACGGCCGTCGTACGCGGTTTCCGCGGTCCCTGCGGGTACATGCCCTTGCGCAAGCCGGGCGGCGCTACCGGGTCCCGGACTCCCCGGGAAGGCGCTCCAGCGCGGCGGCGACATCGGTGTGCCGGGCGATGTCCGCCAGGGCGCGGGCCATGACCGATCCCGGCTCCCGGGTGGTGATCACCAGACCGACCGGCACCGAACGGGCCGGCTCGACCATCGGCACCGCGCGCATCCCCTGCGGGACCCCGAAGACGTGCAGCCATGTGTGCGGCACGATGCTCGCCCACCGGCCCGTCCTGACATGGGCGAACAGGGTGGCCACCGAATCGGTCTCGAGCCGTGGCGAGGGCCGCAGTCCGGCCTCCGCGAACACCCCGTCCAGGACCTTGCGCCCCTGCATGGCCTCGGTCAGCAGGCACAGCGGGAGCCTCGAGGCGTCCGCCCAGGTGGCCGTCGAACGGGCGGCGCCGTCCGCGGCGGTGGTCAGCAGCACATACCGTTCCTCGTACATCGGGACCGCCTGGAAATGCTCCGAGAGGCCGTTGTGCAGATACGTGATGCCGGCGTCTATCTCGAAGTTCTGCAACTGGCGGAGAATTTCCTCCGACTGGAGGTCCGCTATCACCTCCACGGTCACCAGCGGGTGTGCCGCGCAGAACGGGCCCGTCAGCAGCGAGACGGCACCGGACGCGGTGGGCACCGAGCCGATCCGCATCCGGCCGCTCAGCCCGGTGCGCAGGGCGCCGACCTCGTTCTTGAGGGCGTCGCGGTCGGCGAGGATCCGCTGCGCCCACACCACGATGCGTTCGCCCTCGGGCGTGAGGCCCTCGTACTTCCGGCCGCGGCGGACCAGCGGCACGTCCAGTTCTTCCTCCAGCTTTCTGACGGCCTCGGAGAGAGCGGGCTGGGAGACGAAACAGGCCTGCGCGGCGCGGGCGAAGTGACGCTCGCGCGAGAGGGCGACCAGGTACTCGAGTTGGCGGAACAGCACCTCATGGATGTACCGGACGGCGGGACCGAACGCCAAACACGGCCCGCGTCCCGTCGTGCCGCGCGTCGTCGGCGTCGGCCGACGAGGCCCGGGCCAGTACCGGACGGGGCCGTGGCCGGCGTCCGTGTCAGGCGGGTGTGCGTGCCGCCTCCAGACGGACCACCACACCCTTGGACGTCGGGCAGTTGCTGATGTCGGCGACGCTGTCCAGCGGGACCAGTACGTTGGTCTCGGGGTAGTAGGACGCGGCGGAGCCGGGGCTGGTGGGGTAGCCGACGGCCCGGAAGTTCTCCGCCCGGCGTTCCGTTCCGTCGTGCCAGACGCTCACCAGGTCCACCTCGGCGCGGTCGGCGATGCCGAGGGCCTCCAGGTCGGCGGGGTTGACGAGCACGACCCGGCGGGCGTTGTGGATGCCGCGGTACCGGTCGTTCGGGGCGTACGGGACGGTGTTCCACTGGTCGTGCGAGCGCAGGGTCTGCAGCAGCAGATGCCCCTCGGGGACGTGCGGCATGGTGAACTCGTTGCAGGTGAAGACCGCCTTGCCGCTAGGGGTGCGGAAGACCCGCTCGTTCACCGGGTTGGGCAGCGTGAAGCCGCCGGGCCGCGCCACCCTGGTGTTGAAGTCCTCGAAGCCCGGTACGACACGGGAGATCCGGTCGCGGATCGTGCCGTAGTCCGCCTCGAAGTCCTCCCAGGGGATGGAGGGTTCGTCCCCCAGCGTGCTGCGCGCCAGCCGGCTGACGATCGCCACCTCGCTCAGCAGGTGCGGTGAGGCCGGTGACAGCTTCCCCCGGGAGGCGTGCACCTCGCTCATGGAGTCCTCGACGGTGATGAACTGCTCGCCCGTGGCCTGGACGTCACGGTCGCTGCGGCCCAACGTGGGGAGGATCAGTGCGGTGTCGCCGCAGACCGTGTGCGAGCGGTTGAGCTTGGTGGAGACATGCGCGGTCAGCCGGCAGCTGCGCATCGCCGCCTCGGTGACCGCACTGTCGGGAGTGGCCCGTACGAAGTTCCCCGCGACGCCGACGAAGACCTTGGCGCTCCCGTCGCGCATGGCACGGATGCCGTTCACCGAGTCGAGGCCGTGCCGGGTGGGCGGGGTGAAGCCGAACTCGCGCTCCAGGGCGTCCAGGAACCTCTGCGGCATCCGCTCCCACACCCCCATGGTGCGGTCCCCCTGGACGTTGCTGTGGCCGCGCACCGGGCACACTCCGGCGCCGGGCCTGCCGATATTGCCGCGCAGCATCAGGAAGTTGACGATTTCCCGGATGGTGGGAACCCCGTGCTTGTGCTGGGTCAGCCCCATCGCCCAGCACACGATGATCTTCTTGCTCCGCAGGACGCTCGCGTGCACCCGCTCGATCTCCTCGCGGGACAGCCCGGTCGCCGTCAGCACATCGTCCCAGGAGGTCTTCTCGGCCTGTGCGGCGAAGTCCTCGAAGCCGGTGGTGCTGCTCTTGATGAAGGAGTGGTCGAGCACGGTGCCCGGCGCGGCCTCCTCGGCGTCCAGCAGCAGCCGGTTGAGGGCCTGGAACAGGGCGAGATCGCCGCCGGCGCGTATGTGCAGGAACTGGTCGGCGATGGGCGTGCCGCGGCCGATCACGCCGCGCACCCGCTGCGGGTGCTTGAAGCGCATCAACCCGGCCTCGGGCAGCGTGTTCACCGCCACCACGCGGCCGCCGTTGCGTTTGGTCTCCTCCAGTGCCGACAGCATCCGCGGGTGGTTGGTCCCCGGGTTCTGTCCCACGACGAAGACCAGGTCGGCATCGTGGATGTCGTCCAGCGAGACGCTGCCCTTGCCGATGCCCAGGGTCTCCTGCAGCGCGGACCCGCTGGACTCGTGGCACATGTTGGAGCAGTCCGGCAGATTGTTGGTGCCGAACGCGCGGGCGAAGAGCTGGAGGAGGAAGGCGGCCTCGTTGTTCAGCCGGCCGGACACGTAGAAGAGGGCCTCGTCGGGGGAGTCCAGACCGCGCAGTTCCCGGGCGAGCAGACCGATCGCCTCGTCCCAGCCGATCGGCTCGTAGTGCGTCGCGCCGGGTCGCCTCACCATCGGCTCGGTCAGCCGGCCCTGCTGGTTGAGCCAGTAGTCGGACATGCCGCCCAGCTCGGCGATCGAGTGCTCGCGGAAGAAGTCGCGGGTGACGCGCCGTGAGGTGGCCTCGTCGTTGATGTGCTTGGCGCCGTTCTCGCAGTACTCGTTCCTGTGGCGTTTGCCCGGCGCGGGCTCGGGCCAGGCGCAGCCGGGGCAGTCGATGCCCTTGGCCTGGTTGACGTTCAGCAGCGTCAGCGCGGTGCGCCGCACGGACGTCTGGCCGAGGGAGTACTCCAGGGCGTGCGTCACCGCGGGCAGACCCGTCGCCCAGGTCTTGGGCGGGGTGACCGACAGATCGTCGCTGGGGTCCTCGATGCTGCTCATGATCCGGGCTGCCTCTTTCCACGCTGGGCCACCGGCCGGGCCGTGCGTATCCGGCGCGTGCGCGTCCCAGGCCGTGCCGCGGCGACCTTTTCCCCCTTCACCGAAACGGGAAAGTGCGCCGGACGTACGGGCCATGGACGTGCGTATTCACGTGCGCCGTCTGCGCATATCCGACTCCCACTGCGAGTGCAGCTTCCGCCGCTACCCGGCCGGAAGTCAAAGAGGGCTCTTCGATGATCCGATCGGCGCCGCTTATCACGGCGGCGGTCTCCTCCACGGGGGCGGCGACGGCACGGGCCGGGGCGGCCCGGCAGGGCAATACGCGGCATTCCTGCCCGGGCGCGGCCGGGCGGATGGCGCCGAGCGGTCCTGCGACCGAGCGACGGGCCGCGGGGGCGAGCACACGTCCTGACAGGCGCCGCCGATCGCGTCACAGGCAATTCCTGTTCCGGCTGCCATGGTAAATTCGTGCATGGTGATCGAGGGGTGAACAATTCCGTGCGGGCGGTTCGGGAAACGGCGCCGATTGTCTTTTCTTGAATTTTCCCGATTTTTGGAAGCCCGGCCATCGATATCGGCGACATCGGCGGAACGATCCCCCGACGTGCACCCCACGCTCACCGCGATCCGGGTCGGCGCCCCACACCACCGGGCGTCCGCGGAGTCGGCGAACGATGAACAGTCCACCATCAGAAGCAAGTGATATACCCCGATCATGCCCCGTCTGCAGCTTTCACACCTCCTGGTGACCGGGAGCGGCCGGCGGCGTCCGGCGGCCGACTTGGCGCGCGTACTGACCCCGCGCGGCGCGCTCTCCCTGCACCAGGTGGACGGGGCGTTCGCCTGCGCCCTGCACGCCGCACTCGCCATGGCACTGCCGGCGCTGCCGTTGGTGCTGACCGGGCGGGCCGACCAAGCCGTCTACGTCATGCTCGGCGCCTTCACCACCACGTTCGGGCACAACCTGCCCTACCCGCGGCGCGCCAGGGTCCTCGCACTGGCCGCGCTGGCCATGACCGCGTGTGTGGCCGGTGGTTCGACGCTCGCCGCCTGGGCCCATCCCCGCGAGGGGGGAAGCGGCGCGGTCGTGGTCGTCGCGGCCACGGCCGTGGTCGCCGGTTCGGCGAAGTTCGCCTGTGACGCCGCACGGCAGAGCGGCCTCGGCGCGGTGCTGCTGCTCTTCTCGTTCGCCGTGGCCGCCAACGCCTCGCCCGACGTCGCCGATGTCCTCCCGCAGACCGCACTGGCCGCGGTGGGAGCCGCCGTGGCCTGGGCGCTGGCCATGTCGGGCCGGCTCGTACAGCCCGACCGGCCGCAACGCCTCGCCGTGGCCGCGGCCCTGCGCCGGCTCGCCGGGCTGCTGGAGTCCGGTGAGGCGCGGCACGGGGCCGGCCCGGCCCGGAACCGGGCGACCGCCGCCGTCCTGCAGGCGTACGTGTCCCTCGGACTGCCGCCGCCCACCGGCGCCGGGCAAGGTGTCCGCGGCGGGGTGTGCGCGCGCCTCGCCGACCTCTCCTGGTCGTTGCTGATCGGCTCCGCACGCCGGTCGCCCGTTGACCACGCGGACCTGGCGCGGCACCTGCGCCGACAGGTCCGGCTTCTGACGGACCGGCGCCGCCGCGTACCCCCGCTGCTGCCGGAGCTGCTGATGCCCGTCGCGGCCGCCCGGACCGGAGCCGCCGGGGACACGACGGGGACCGCACCGGAACCGATCGATCCCGCCGCCGGCCGCGCCGCCGAGACACGCGCCGCCGAACTGCTGGTGGGGCGGCACCAGGGCCGTCCGAGCCACGTCTCGGTGCTGGTGGTACCCGCACTGCGGATCGTCCTCGGGACCGGGCTGGCGGGCGGACTGGCCGTGGCCCTGAACCTCGGGCACGGATACTGGGCGGCGATCTCCGCCGCGGCGGTGCTGCACTCCATCAACGTCCGCACCGCGGCGCAGCGCGCCGTCCAGCGCACGGTGGGCACGGTCGCCGGGCTGGTCGTCGCCCTGGCCGTACTGGCCCTGCGGCCGGATGCGGCAACGCTCGTCCTCGTGATCGTCCTTCTGGAGTTCCTGCTGGAGTACGTCGTGTCCCGCAACTACGGTCTCGGCGTCGTCTTCCTCACGCCGCTGGCACTGCTCCTGACCGAACTGGCGGCACCACCGGAACCTCCCGGGACCCTCGTCCTCGACCGGGCGGTCGGCAGCATTCTGGGGATCGTCATCGGGCTGGTCTGCGGACTCCTGGTGGTCCACGACCGTGCCGCGGTCCGGGCCGAGCGTGCGCTGGCCGCGTGCACGGAGGCCGCCGAGCATGCGGAGCGGGCGCTGGACGAGCGCTCGGCGCCGGCGTTCCCGGTCGTGCAGACGCATCTCGCCATGGCGGTGGTGGAACTGCGTGAGGCCGACGACGCCGCGGCGGGGGAGCTGTGGTCGGCGGAGATCGATCCCGCCGAACTCGTCGCCGTGGAGCAGCGTGCCTATCGCCTGCTCGAACGGCTCGCCCGGGGACGGTGACGGCGTGGGCGGTGCCAGGGCCGTCGCCGGGCCCGCCTTACGCTCTCGCGGGCTCCTCGCTCAGCCGGCGGGGGTGATGGTGACCTTGACGTGTTTCATGATCGGTTGGTCGCTCTGGGTGCTGTGGTCGGCGAGCGCGCACAGCACGTTCATCTCGGGCATGTACCCGGCCGCGCAGCCCCGGGGGATGTCGTAGGGGATGGCGAGGTGGCCGCTCAGGGAACGGGTGCTGCCGTCCCTGGCGGTGCTGGTGATGTCGACGGGACCGAGGTCGGCGATTCCGCGTTCGCGCATGTCGCCCCGGTTCATGAAGACGAGCGTGCGGAGGTTCTTGATGCCGCGGTAGTGGTCGTTGTCGGAGTAGATGGTGGTGTTCCACTGGTCGTGGGACCGCATGGTGCCCAGTGCCAGGGTGCCGGGGGCGGGGACGACGTCGGGCAGACGGGCCGCGGAGAACTCGGCGGCGCCCGAGGAGGTGAGGAAGACCGGCTCGCGGGCGGGCTGCTTGATGCGGAAGCCGAGGGGCAGCCGCACTCGGCGGTTGAAGTCCTCGAAGCCGTCCAGGACTTGAGCCATGGTGTCGCGGATCCGGTCGTAGTCCTCGACGTACCACTCCCACGGTGTGGAACTGGCGGGCAGGGGGGCACGGGCCATGCCCGCGACGATCGCCGGCTCGGACAGCAGATGCGGCGAGGCGGGGCGCTTCATACCGATGGACAGGTGCACCATACTCATCGAGTCCTCGACGGACGTGCTCTGGACGCCCTTGCGCTGATGGTCCTTCTCGGTGCGGGCGAGGTACGGCAGGATGAGGGCCCGGCGTCCGTGCACGAGGTGACTGCGGTTCAGCTCGGTGCTCACCTGCACGGTCAGATCGCAGTTGCGCAGCGCCGCCCGGGTGACCGGGGTGTCGGGCGCGGCCAGGGCGAAGTTGCCGCCCATACCCACGAACACCTTCACATCGCCGCGGAGCATCGCCTGGATGGTGCCGACGGTGTCCAGGCCGTGCTCACGGGGCGGATCGATCCGGCAGACCTCGGCCAGCCGGTCCAGGAACTCCGTGGTGGGCCGGTGGTCGATGCCGCAGGTCCGGTTGCCCTGGACGTTGCTGTGCCCGCGCACGGGGGAGGGACCCGCCCCCTCCCGCCCCAGGTTGCCGCGCAGCAGAAGCAGATTGACGATCTCCCGGACGGTGTCGACACCGTGCCGTGTGAGGCCCAGACACCAGGTCAACTACTCGGCCGTGAACGACCGAGCTTGTTGACTCGGTTCGATACGGCTTTGTTTATGCTCCCGACTGCCCCCTACGGCAGGGCGGTCGAGGTGTAGAATGAGGCCCGGCCGGGGTTGTCCAGCCCGCGCAGGGCACTGCCGATCAGCTCGAACGCGTCCTTCCACCGGGTCGGGACGTGGTGGTCCGTGTCCGGGTCGTACATCATCGGCTCGGTCAGCCGGCCCTGGTCCTCCAGCGCGTAGTCGCTCCACCGGGACAGCTCGGTCACCGAGTGCGCGGCGAAGAACTCGCGCCCGGCACGCTTGGGTGTCATCTCCCAGGTGACGTGCTTGATCCCGTTCTCGCAGATGTCCAGCTTCAGGCCCTTGGTGTCGTCCGGCCATGCGCATCCGGGGCAGTCGAAACCGGTGTTCTCGTGGTTCATCCGCATGATCGCCCGAGGCCCGTCCAGCAGCGCGTGCTCGCGCACGAGGACACGGCTCACGCTCTTGGCCGCGCCCCAGCCCGCGGCCGGATGGTGGTACGGGTGGAACTCCGGGTCCTCCGTGGGGACCGGCCCTACGGAGGGCTCCAGCGCTTCCCGCTCGTCCTTGTCGGTGCTCAAGGCTCTCCACCCTTTCAGCCATTCGGGTATACGAGGGCAACAGGGGCCTTTCGGCAGGCTATGCCGGGTGATCAGGGCCCGCCACTCGATCGGGGAGCACCGGGTGACGGAGGGTGAGCGGCAGCGACCGGCCGGCCGGGGTCGATCACCGACGGCGCGCGGCGTCCGGATCAGTGGGTGACGATTCCCGCGACGAGGTTGATGGCCGTGGCGAGGATGCTGGTGCCGAAGACGTAGGACAGGAGGCAGTGGCGCAGCACCATCGCGCGGATGGCCGAGCCGGACACACCGGTGTCCGAGACCTGGTACGTCATCCCCAGGTTGTAGCTGAAGTAGAGAAAGTCCCGGTACGCGGGCGGCTGCTCGGAGTTGAAGTCGATCCCGCCCGCCGACTCCGGGTAGTAGAGGTACGCGTAGCGGGTGGCGTACATCAGGTGCAGTGCCGCCCAGGCCATGAACACGCCGCCGAGCGCCGTCGCGGCATGGGCGGGGTCCGAACTGCCGAGGAGCAGCACCACGATGCCGACCAGCCCGCAGACGGCGGCCGCGACCACGGCGAGTTCCTCGGCGACCGGCCGCAGATCCTCGCGGCGGGCATGGCGGCGAGTCGCCGCGGCGTCCATCGGCCACAGGACGATCCAGCCCGCCACCACGAAGAACGCCGCCGTCACGGCGATGCCCGCCAGGACACCCAGCGGTGCGTCGGTCGGCACACCGACGGCGGCACCCGCCACCGCTCCGACGACCACGGCGCAGGCGAGCCGTGGAATGGCCGAGACCGGCAAGCACGTGCTCATACGTCCCGACCGTAGCGGCTTCGTCGAGCCCGGCACCCGGACGCCGAAGCAGTCGGCGTAGCGGACGGCGCGGAGAGGGCGATCCCCGTGCCCGACGCACGCGGAGGGCGCTGTGCCGGGCGGGGCACCGGTGCGCTCCGCGTGCGTGACCCGGCCGGCATGCCGGGGATGCGTGACCCCGAGCCGGTCCACGCGTGCCGCCCTCCGGTCGGTGCGGCAGACCGCGGGAATCCGCGAGAAGAGCCATGTCCCTCTCCGGCGACGAGAAGTACGGGATCGGGCGGCGGTTCCACACCGCCCTGGCCACCGTGGACCGGGAGCGGCTGCGGTCCCTGCTCCACGACGAAGCCGTCCGGTGTCTGCCCGGCGACAACGCCGTGTCGGGAAGGGCCGAGGGGGGACACCGTCGGGGCGCACATGAAGAAGATCGCCGGCTACGGGCTGAACGTCGCACTCCTGCACAGCCTCGTCAGGTATGAGTGCGACGGGGCGGCCCGGACCGGCGCGCCACTCTTCCGGGTGCCGGGCGGACCGGGGTGCGGCGGAAGGTGCCGAGCCCGGTGGCGGCCGACGGGCCGCCATGTGGGTTCGCGTCGGGCCGGGCGCCCCAGGTGGCCCGAGTGGCCGAATCGGTTTGCCTTAACAGGATGTTGCCTTGGTTGACACAGGGTCAGCCGGGGCGTTGGATCGGTGTCCGCATGCGCTGGCAACGTTGTCAGGGTGGTTCGCCCATCGGTTCTGACAACGATGTCAACCGCCATGTGGTGCGGAAACGCACCTGCACGTCATCCGTGAGGTCACAACCCCCGCCGTGGAGGCACGTGATGGCAAATCCCAGGTCCCTGCGACCGCCCAGATTCCGTAGCCGTTTCCGCAGACGTCTCGCCGCCGTGTCCGTACTGGCCATGGCCGCCCTGCCGCTCCAGGCGCTCGGCGCCGTGTCCGCCTTCGCCGCTCCCGCCTTCGTGGGGGATCCGGCATCCTTGGTCAACCCGCTCATCGGTACGTCGGGCGAGGTCGACACCTTCCCCGGGCCCGACATGCCCTTCGGCATGATGCAGTGGGGGCCGGACACCACGCCGCACCGCGCCCTGGGCGGAGGTTACGAGTACAACGACTCCAAGATCTCCGGCTTCAGCCTCACCCATATGTCCGGGCCCGGCTGTTCGGCGGGTGGGGACGTGCCCCTGCTGCCCCTCACCGGCTCCCTCTCCGGCGACCTGGGCGGCACGAGCGTGGGATTCAGCCACGACAACGAGCATGCCGCCCTCGGCTCCTACGGCGTGAAGGACGACAACGGCGTCTCCACGGAGCTGACCACCACCACCCGTGCCGGGCTGGGCCGGTTCACCTTCCCCGGCAGCGACGACTCGCACCTGCTGCTCAAGCTGAGTGGCGGAGCCACGCAGATCGACGGCACCCGTGCCCAGGTGGTGAACGACCATGAGGTCATCGGCGCGGTCCAGAGCGGCCACTTCTGCGGTGCCGCCAACACCTACACGATCCATTTCGACATCAAGTTCGACCATCCCTTCACCGGCAGTGGGACCTGGGTCGGCTCGACGGTCAACCCCGACGCCAAGGCGCTGCGACTCGGGCGCCCGAAGCAGACGCTGAGCAAGGGTTCGCCGGACTCGCTGGCCGAGCGGCACTTCACCGTGCCGGCCGCCCCCTCCCCGAGTGTGCACGGCGGTGCGGGCACGCAGGGCGGCACGCAGTCCGGCCCGCCGGTCACCGGCGCCAACGGCATGTACCTCACCTTCGACACCACCAGCGCACGGACCGTGACGGCCGCGGTCGGCATCTCGTACACCTCCGACGCCAACGCCCGTGCCAACCTCACCAAAGAGGTCAAGGGCTGGGACTTCGACACGATGCGCGCCGCCAACCACGCCGCGTGGAACGCGGTGTTCGACCGGGTGCGGATCGCGGGCGGCACCCGCGACCAGCAGACGCAGTTCTACACCGCGCTCTACCACGCGCTGCTCCACCCGAACGTCTTCTCCGACGACAACGGCCAGTACATGGGGATGGACGACCAGATCCACACGGTGGCCAAGGGGCAGCAGGCGCAGTACGCCAACTACTCCGGCTGGGACACCTACCGGTCGCAGACCCAGTTGATGGCGATGGTCGAGCCGAAGGTCACGAGTGACGTCGTCACCTCGATGCTCAACGGCTACGACCAGACAGGGCTGCTGCCGAAGTGGGCGCAGAACAACGGCGAGAGCTATGTGATGGTCGGCGACCCGGCGGACGGCATCATCGCGGGCGCCCGCGCCTTCGGCGCGCAGAACTTCGACGTGTCGCACGCACTGGACGCGATGGTCCACGAGGCGACCAGGCCCAACAACGACCGGCCGGGCGAGTCCCTGCGGGACACCAAGGGCTATCTGCCGATCGACGGCGCCGACTGGGGCTGCTGCAACTTCTACGGCCCGGTCTCGACGCAACTGGAGTACGACAGCGCGGACTACGCCATCGCGGCACTCGCCAAGTCGCTCGGCAGGAACGACGTCTACACGACGTTCGCGAGCCGGGCGCAGGACTGGCAGAACGTCTTCAACCCGCAGACCGGCTACCTCCAGGCGAAGAAGGCCGACGGCGAATGGGCGACCGGCTTCGCGCCGGGCACGTCCAACGGCTTCGTCGAGGGGACCTCGGCGCAGTACACGCCGATGGTTCCGTTCAACCTCAAGGCGCTCATCGCGGCCCGCGGCGGCGCGCAGGCCTGGAGTTCCTACCTCGACAGCCTGCTGAGCGACATCGCGGACCCGTCGGCGACCGACGCCAATCTGAGCAACGAGCCGAGCCTGGAGATCCCCTGGGAGTACGACTACGTCGGACAGCCCTGGAAGACCCAGCAGGCGGTGCGTGAGGCGCAGCAGAAGCTGTACTTCAACGCGCCCGTCGGCTCGTTCGGCAACGACGACCTGGGGGCGATGAGCTCCTGGTACGTGTGGTCGGAGCTGGGCATGTACCCGCAGACGCCGGGCACGGACGTCCTCGCGTTGGGCAGCCCGGTCTTCACCCGGGCCCAGGTGGCGCTGCCGAGCGGGCGCACGCTGAACATCAACGCCCCGCAGGCCGCGTCCGACGCGCCGTACGTGCAGTCGCTGGCGGTGAACGGAAAGGCGTGGAACAAGGCCTGGACGACCTTCGGCGCACTGAAGAACGGCGGCACGCTCGACTACACGCTCGGCACGCACGCCGACACCGGATGGGCCGCCGCGGACGGCTCGGCCCCGCCGTCGGACTCCACCGGCCAGCGGGACGTCCTCGCCTCGGCCGGTCCCTCCGGCGTCGGCCTGGTCCTGTCGCCCGACGGCAGCGGCACGGGGACGCTCGACGTCTCGAACATCGGCAGCCGAGCCCAGACGGTGCACTGGACCGCCCAGGCGCCCTCGGGGGTGAGCCTTCCGGCCTCGTCGGGCTCGTTCGACGTCGGCGCGAACGGCACGGCGCAGCAGCAGATCAAGGTGACCGCGGGCGGCACCGAGGGGGTCTACCCGGTGCTCTTCTCGCTCACCGACGGCGCCGGCACGAGCCTTGGCTCGGTGGCGCTGCGCGTGGTGGTGGCCCGACCGGGCGAACTGTGGCCGTACTACACGACGCAGGGGGTCTATCCGGACGGAACCCGGTTCACCGGCGGCTTCGACGGCGGTGGATGGGCCTACTCGAAGGACGCGCTGGCGGCCGCGGGTGTCAACGGCGGTGCGCAGAGCACCGCGGACGGCATCACGTACACCTGGCCCGCCTTCGGCAGCGGCAAGGACGACGAGATCGAGCTCGCCGGCCAGCGCATTCCGCTCGCCGGGCCGAGCGGAGCCTCCTGGCTCGGCCTGCTCGGTGCGGCCACCAACGCCCCGTCGACCGGCTCCTCGAGCCAGGTGACCGTGACCTACGAGGACGGCACCACGTCGACCGGGACGGCTGTGTTCTCCGACTGGACGCTCAACGCGGGAAGCAGCAAGCCGGTGTCCCAGGACACCACAGTGGTCTCCACGCCGTACCGCGTCACCGGTTCCGGAGGTCAGGACTCGGTGACGACCTACGTCTTCGCCACCAGGATCCCGGTCGACCCGGCCAAGCAGGTCGCTTCGGTCGAGCTCGCGGCGGCGGACGACGGCACGAACCACGTCTTCGCCGTCGGCTTCGGCGGCTGATCCGCCGTAGGGCGCCGCACGCCGCTGGAGCGACGGCGTGAGGGGGTTTTGCCCCGGTCCTCACGACCGGGGCGGAACCTTCCGCTCTTGGAGGCGCATCGGCAGGACTTCGTCCCGGACGTGCGAGCCCGGCGAGCCGGGTGCAAGGCCCGTCCGGTGCCCGTCAGCCGCTGCTCCACTTCTGGTTGTCCTGGCCGTTGCAGGACCACAGCTGAAGTCGGGTGCCGTTGCCCGTGCCCTCGTCCTTCACGTCCACGCACTTGTCGGCCTGCGGGTTCACCAGGTCGTGGGCGGAATTGAGGCGGAACTGCTGAGCGGGGTTGCCGCTGCAGTTCGCGAGCTGGATCACCGCGCCATTGGCGCCGGAACCCCAGGCCACGTCCATGCACTTGCCCATGGCGCGCACCGTGCCGTCGGACATGAACTGCCACTTCATCCGGGCGGTTCCACTGCAGTCCCAGATGTCCAGGGGCGTGCCGTCGTTGCCCCGGCCGCCGGACACGTCGATACAGCGGCCGGAGGCGTGGCTCCAGATCGAGACACCGGCGACGACGGGGGAACCCCCCGAGGAGCCGGAGGAACCCGAGGATCCGGTGGACGTCTTGTGACCGGTCGACGACGTGCCCGTGGTCGTGGACTTCTTGCCGCCGGACGAGGACGCCGAGGCATGGTGTTCCGACGTTCCGGACGAGGGCTTCGCACCAGCGGCAGAGCCGCCGGCACCACCGGAGCCGCCGGTCGTACCCGATCCCGTGATGTGCTTTCCGGGCTTCGTGACGTGGGCTCCGCTGGGCGAGCCGTCGGGAGACGGGGACGCCGAGTCGAATGCGCCGGGAACACCACCACCCGGTTGTTCGCCACCGAGGACGGTGCCGGGTGCGGCGCCGGTCCGGGCGGCCCGGTCCTTGCCGCCGTCGCCGCCGGTCGTCACCAGGAACGGAACGGACACCAGCAGCGTGCCGACGATGGCGGCCGCCGCCAGCAGGCTCTTGTGGGGCCGCCCGGGTGCGACGGCGGTCGCCGTCTCGGCGGCCGTGGCGTCGGTCGCCTCCTCCTCGGCGGTGGCGGTGGCAGTGGCGGTGGCCTGCTCCTCCTCGGACCTGGTCTCCTCGGCCTCGGCGGTGCCGGCAGCGGTTTCCGCGCCGCCGGGCTCCGGTTCGCCGCCCTCGTCGGACCCGGTCGGTGCCGACTCGGGTGCCTGCGCCGTCTTCCGCGCCGACTCCGCCTCCGCCGCCCGGGCCTGCGGCTCCGGCTCGGTCCGGGCCTCGGGGGTCGCGGTGGCCGTGGCGGTCTGCTGGGGTTCCTCGGTCTCGGCCTGCGTCGGCTCGTTCGGGGAACTGGGGCGCTGGGAGGCCGTCATGGCGTCCTTCCGGTGAAGACGGTGGTGTGGGAGGTGGTGGGCGGTACGACGTGACCCGCGGGCGGGTGCGGCGGGTCGAGCGTGCTGATCATCGCGCAGCCGGCTGCGGCGTCGGCCCCGGGATCCCCGAAGCGGCTTCCGGGTGGCCCGATGCGAGTGCCGCGAGGAGCGTCTCCGTCTCGATCACCATGCCGACGGCGCCGGTCGGATTGAGGTACAGCCGATGTCCCTGCGGCAACCGGCCGACGAGTTCGGCGACCCGCAGGGTCTGGGAGGCGAGCAGGCCGGCCGCCCGCAGATGTCCGGCGGAGGTGAAGACCGGGATCACCGCGTCGCCGTCCGGTGTGCGCGCGGCCAGCGGTTCGCCTGCGGGTCCGAGCAGCACCGATACCTCCGCGGCCGCCAGCAGCCGGGGGACCTCGTCGACCGGGCCGTATCCGGTGGAGGCCCGCTGGACCGCCTCGTCCACATCGTCCGTCGGCTCCGGCCAGCCCAGTGCCGTGGGCGAGGGACGGTAGTCCTCGTTGTCACGCCACTCCTCGATCTCGCCGCTCATCCCGGAGCGCCACTCCCCGACCAAGGCCCAGCGGGGCGGGGGGCCTTCGCCGCGCCAGGCGGGATCGACCATGCCGAGCCAGTGATCGGGCGCGAGCCGGGCCGCCTCCCGTACCTCAGCCGGTATCTCGGGCAACGACGGGGCCGTGACCGGCGGCTCCGGTGTTCGGCCGTCCGCCGCTCGCCCGGGTGCCGCGCAGTCCGGGGACGAGGGCCGCGGCGCTGGGCTGTCGCTCACTGCGTGGCTCCTTCACGGTCGGGAGGGACGGGGCCGGACTCGGGCCGGGGCCGGCCGCAGCGGCCGTCCGGTGTCCCCCTCCGAAGTGGTGCTCCTGATACATAAGTTGTGGAGGTGAACACCATATGGCCAGTGGTGTCACCCAGGAACCGGGCCACTGAAGCCTCACCCGGTCCCCTCTCCGGTCCGCCGCGGCTCCGGCTCCCGGCCGAGCAGATAGCGCACGATCCGGTCGAGGTCCCCCTGCTCGAAGCCCTTGAACTTGTTCCGGAGGTCATCGGGCTTGCCGGTACGGTTCGGGGCGCCGTACACCCACGGCGGCCGCTTCAGGTCGGGATTGCCGTTGCGCTCGCCGGGCGGCGGGCGGAGGCCGACCAGGAATTTGCCCGAGCGGGTCGGCGGTGCCTGCACGAGAAGCCGCTCATAGCCGGGGGCAAGACCGCCCGCCTCGGTGAGCAGGGAGTTCTCCACGGCGTGCCATTTCTGCATCCGGTCGCCGCCTTCGCTGCCGGGTTCCTCCATGTACCGGACCGTGTGGCCGGCCAGGGCCAGAGCCTCCAGATTGCCGCTGCGGAAGCCGAGATGGCGGGTGGAGCGACTGCCGCGCCGCAGGTACTCGTACAGCCGCATCTGACCGATGCGGGTGTGTCCGCCCCACGCCTGCCGCTCGCTCGCCTCGCCCTTGGCCCAGAACCCGGTGAGGTCGTGCACGTCGAGCCCCTCCGCACGGAACTCCGCCTCCATCGCGGGGTACTTCCCGGCGTGGGCCGGGTCGGCGTAGGCGTCGCCGGCGATGATGACGAGCGGACCGTGCCCGGCCGTGCGCGACTCCTCCCGCAGCCGGGTCAGGATCTGCCGGACACCCCTGTAGCCGGTGTCGTGCTCGACGTGGACGTCGCCCTTCTTGCCGCTGAAGCGCGACCACAGGATGACGGTGTCCCGCTCCGGGGACGGCTCGATGTGCCGCTCGGCGAGCCACTTCCGGGCCGCCTCACCGGCCGCGGCCGGGAAGCCCTCGTCGTCCAGCCGCCATGCGGCGCGCACCTTGCGCCGGACCTCCACGGTGAAATGCTTGCCGATCCAGGTCGTCCCGGAGCCCACCGGGATCAGGAGGTTCCTCCTGTCGTCGGCGGTGAGCTTTCGGCCGATGATGTCTGCGGCCTTGGCCTCGGCCGCCTTCGCCGGCTTCTCACCCCCGGCGAGCCGCACCAGGTGGACCCGCTCGTCCGGGATGCCGCCGGTCAGGTAGAAGTCGTGGATGTCCGGACCCTTGTCCTGCTGCGCCCGGTCGGCGATACCGGTGATCACCGCGACATGGAGGTTCTCGTCCGCGATGAGTGCGGCAGCGATGCCGAACTGGTCGCCGGTGGCGTATCCGGGCTGCCAGAGCAGCCGCTTCGGCTCCGTCCCGGTGTCCTCCAGCCGCTTGCCCAGAGCCGCCGCCAACTCGGGGTCCAGTTCCGGTTTGCGCAGCACCAGGCGGGCCCGGTCGAGTTCGCCGAGTCCGGCCTCCCGGAGCGGGATGGCGCGGGTGAGCTGGAAGGCGACCCGGGCGGCGCCGTCGTGGCCGAGACCAGCCACGTCCTCATGGGTGACCTCGGCGCCCAGGAGAGCGGGGGCGCTCAGCCGCTCCTTGAAGGCGTCGGTGAGGTCCGCCTCGGTGATGTCGCCGTTCTCGGTGAGGGGGCTGCTGCTCGGCTCCTCGTGCGTGTCGGCGTCGCGGGGAGTGGCGTCGACCACCGGCGCCACCGTGGTTCTCGGGAGGGCCGCCAGATACTCCCCACCGCGCCGGTACAGCGTCACCGTGCGGTCCGGCTGCGCCTGGGGCGGGACATGGGTCTCGGCGCGGCCGTCCTCGGAGACGACGGTGATGCGGACCCGGTGGGCGACGGCCGCCACCTCCACCGCGGTACGGGCGGTCGCATCGTCCCAGCGGCGGCCCGTGTGAAGCTGGGTACGGATCAGCGCCCGCTCCTGACGTGGTGTCAGTTCGTGGTCGCCGGGCAGTCTTCCGCCGGAGCGCCGGAACTCCTCGGCCCGCGCCGCGTCCAGGGCGACTCCGGCGCGCTCCAACTCGTCGTGGGTGAAGGCCGCATCACGATCCAGTACGGCGGACGGCGGCAGCGGGGAGCCGCCGACGAGGGCGACCGGGTCGCCCTCCCGGTTCGGGTGGACGGCCGACGCGAGCGCGGACCAGAAGCCGTTGCCGTCGCCCGACGGTTCCATGAGGTCGTGGACGGTGCCGTCCGGAGCCGTCAGCGCGTGCCCGTCGCGTCCGCTGCCGTGCTGCCAGGCGCCGGTTTCCGCGGTGGTCCAGGGTGCCTTGGCGTGGGCGGGCCGCCGCGGCCCGTCGTCGGCCGGTGCTCTCTGCTCGTCCCGGGGCAGCGGCGCGGGCAGTGCGGGCTCCCGGGCCGGCTCGCGGTCAGGGACCGCGAACCGGTAATGACGGTCCTTCAGATGCAGTACGACGTGCGGGAGTTTCTCGTCCTTCTCGACCCCGGGTGGAGTGAAGTCCAGGAAGCCGCCGTCCGCCCGGACCACCGTCACCCGGACCCCGAAGGTCCGGGCGGCGAGGGCCGGAAGCAGGTCGGCGGCGCCATGGTCCCAGCCGGCGTCGTCCGCGCTGTCGCCACCGCGGCGCACCTGGGCCGCGGCGAGTGCCCCGCGCTGTGCCTCGGGCAGATCCGCGTGCAGGGGCAGATGGCCGGTGTCGTCGAACTCCTGCTGCTCGGGTCCCACCGGTGCGAACGCGACCCCGGCGGTCACCAGTTCGGCCGCGCTGAAGGTGTCCCGGGTGTCGGGGGAGACGAAGGCGAGCAGGTCCGCGTTGCCCGGGTCGTCGAGGCCTGCGGCCAGCCGAGCGCGGAGTCCGGTCACGATCTGCTGCCGGTCTGCCGCCGCCGCCAGGCCACCGAGCAGTTCCGGGCCGGCCTGGTGGAGTCCTTCCGCCAGCGCATGAGGGAAGGCGTCACCGTCGGCGGGCACATCGTGCAGCGTGTACACCGCACCGGTCGGCGAGGTCAGCGTCGCCGGGGCGTCACCGGCGCTCTCGGTCTCGGTGTAACGCTCGCGTGCCGGGGCGGACTTCGCGGGCGGCTTGTCGAACACCACGGCCGGCGGTTCGGTCAGACCGGCGCGCCGTTCCGGCTGGTCGGTACCGTGCGGCCCGGCGGGCAGCCGGTGCCAGCGGGTGAGCCGGTCCGTGGCGGCCCTGACCCGGTGGAAGTCCTCGGCCGCCGACTCCGCCTTGCCCAGCTCGGCCTTCATGGCGTCGTATGTGACACGCAGTTCGCGCCGGATCGCCTGCAATGCGGCGGCCGTCTCGCGTACCTCCCGCCGCTCCGCCGCGGCGGGGCGCGGTCCGGAGTCCGGCTGTGCCCCGCGGGTGCGGTCCGCCTCGAGCGCCGTCGCGAGCCGGAGCTTGGCGGCGGTCAGCTCACGCCGTCCGGCGCCGAGACGTTCGCGCAGTTCCGGCATCGCCCGGCGGTGCTGCCAGTACTTCTTGTCCGCGCCCACCCATGTGTCGCTCGCCCGGGTGACCTTGGACCAGGCGTCCGCGACCTGGGGCGGGAAGGTCTCGTCCGAGACGAGGCCCAGCTCACGGGCGACGTCCTCGCGGACCCAGGCGATCACCTGCGTCTCGGCCTCCACCGCCTGCGGACGGGGCTTGACGTAACCGAAGGGGCCCAGGTGCTCTCCGAGCCAGGCGCCGGGCCTGCTGTCCTTGAAGCTGCGCTCCACATCCGCGACACCGAGCCAACTCGTCGGTATCGCGAACAGGAAGGCGCGGCCGGTCTTCGGTTTGATCGTGATCTGCGCGCCCTCGGCACTGCCGAGCCGCGCGGCGTCGGCCTCGGCGGCCGTGGCGTCTGAACCCGCGACGGCCGGGACGGCCGTGCCCGCCACACCGGTGGCCAGCAGCGGTCCGCCGCCCAGCGCGGGATCGTGCGCGCCGCTGCGGGCCACGGAACCGTCGCTTCCGGCGGTGTCCCGTTCGGCGCTCTCCATCGTGGCGTCCGGAGCCACCGCCAGCAGCCGGGCCCCGGCGAGGTCCGGCCGCGAGTAGAGCCGGTACTCGCCCTGCGCGCCCCCGACGAAGCTGTCCTCGGTCAGCCCCGCCACCTGGAATCCGTCGTCGGTGGTGGTGTCGCCGAAGAAGGCGGCCAGGGAGGCGTTGCTCGTGCCGTCGTGCAGCGCCAGTGCCGAGGCGGTGCCCGGCCTGGTCAGCGGGGTGCGGCGGGCCCTGTCGACGGCCCGGTCCAGATCGGCGCCTGACAGCTTCCGCCGCTTGCCGGCCCCGGGGCCGGCCGAGGCGCCGTACGCCCTGGCGACGGCGAGGTCCCCCGCGGCGTGCAGGCCGGTCAGGCCCACGATCCGGCGCACGTCGAAGCCGATCGGCGGCTTCCGGAACGGGCGGCTGGTGCCGTCCGGGTGGGGGGTGGCCCGCCACGCTTCGACGGCCTTCCCCAAGCCCTGCGCGGTGGTGCCGCCCAGTGCCGAGACGGTGACCGTCTTCGGCGGTGCGGCCGGCTCCGGTGGCGCCAGGGGATCCTGTGCGGCTCCGTCCACCGGGGCGGTGGCCGGGACGCTGAGGCTCAACGGCAGCTGCTCGCGCATCCTGCCGACCGCGCCCTCGGCGTGGACGGTACGGCCGCCGCCCAGATCCAGGGTGAGCCGCAGGGTGTAGCCGGTGAGGTATTCGGCGTAGGGCTCGTTGGCGTAGAAGATCGAGGACCGCCAGCGGGTCGTGGAGCGCGCGGTCGTGGTCTGCTGGGTGCTCGACCCCAGCTCGCCGTAGGTCGGTCCGGCGGCCCGGGCGACGGGGTCGCCGGTGCGCACCGCCTCGCCGACACTCATGCCCACGGCCTTGGTGCCGCTGCTGCTCACGGCGTCCTCGGTGGTCTCGGTGGCGTGCCGTCCGTCCTTCAGGACCGCGCTGTGGCCGAGCCCGTCGAACTCCGGCTCCGCCGCGACCAGTTCCACCTTGAGAGCGGCGGTGCGCCCGCCGACGCGGACGCTGCGCCACCCGGGTCCGCCGACCCGGGTCCGTGCCGCGGCGCCGGTGGAGGTCAGCTGTTCCCGCAGGGCGCGTACGGCCCGTGGGGTGACGAGGGAGTGCACACGGTCGCGGCTGGCGTCGTCGACGCCCAGTTCGCGCAGCTTGCCGTCGAAGTCGGCGAGCACCGCGGTGGTGTCCAGGGAGTTCACCGGGTACGAGCCGAAGGGATGGTCGCGCAGCCACTTGGGCTGGCTCCAGGCCCTCGCGGCGTACCGGGGGACCTCTCCCAGCCGGTCCCTGAGGAGGCCGAGTCGGTGGGCGGCCTTCTCCGACACATGGCCGAGCCAGTCCCCGGAGAAGGTCAGCCGGCGCCCCGCCCAGTGAGCCCGCGTCCACGTGGCCAGGGAGTGCAGCGGGGACAGCAGCCCGTCGGCCCGCACCGAGCCGGCGACGTCGTGCTCGGTGTCGCCCGCCACAAGGACCTTGTGGCTCTCGTCGACGGGGTTGATGTCGGCGGTGACGGTGCGGTTCACGCTGTGCGTCACCGCGCGCAACCGGCCCCGGCGGCCGACGAGCCCGTAGGAACCGGCGATCGAGGGGCCGGTGGGATGAGTGTGGAGGA
The DNA here is from genome assembly GCF_051553595.1 of Streptomyces sp. HUAS TT11. Lineage (NCBI taxonomy): Bacteria > Bacillati > Actinomycetota > Actinomycetes > Kitasatosporales > Streptomycetaceae > Streptomyces > Streptomyces sp. HUAS TT11. The sequence continues at coordinate 1,780,875 of NZ_CP196184.1, read as the reverse complement.
ACGCGGCGCTGCCGATGACCGTGAAGCTCTGGGTGGTGGTGACGGCGCCGGACGCCTGGAGGTCGCTGCCGAGCGTCTGCTCCGTCTCGATCTTGGCCGGCTTGGAGACGACCCGCGGACTGACCACACGCATGCGGTGCACGAGTGTGCCGAGCCGGTTGAGGTAGGGCCCCTTCCCGAACAGGCCGGTGATCCGCGAACCGGCCGGTCCCGAGGCCTGGTCGAAGTCGGCCGTCAGGTACTGCGCCTGGAACGGCCGCAGCATGGCGTCATGGGCGGGGGCGCCGGCCTCCCCGAAGTGCCAGGAACCGCCCGAGGCGTCACGCATGACGTCCTCCGCGGCCTTGGTCAGTTCGCCGTGGGCGCCCACGCTCAGCGGATAGTGCGGAAGGTCCCCGAAGGGGTTCGGGCCGTGCTCCCGGCCGGCGCCGCGCACGTCTCCCGTCGCAAGTGCCTTGGCCCGAGCCGGGTCCATCCGCTCGACCTCGACGGGCTTCGGGGTCCCGGCCCCCGCGCGCGGATCGGTGGCAGGGGTGTGTTCGGCGGGCACGGCGAGGAGCACCCGGCCGGTCACCGGGTTCCCCGCGGGGCCGCCGACGAGTGGGCTCTCCTGTTCACGCCGTACGAAATGGTGCGTGCCGAGCACGCCGAGGGAGGCGACGCCGCGCCACAGGTTGCGGAAGCGCCAGTGGCCGCCGCTGACCGCGGACAACTCGAGTCGATAGCTGTGCAGGTGGGACGGCGATGCCCCGATGCTCAGCGACTCGTACGAGACGGTGGCGCCGTAGCCGGTCCTGCGGCCCGTCTGCCGGCCCCAGCGCGGACCCGCCTGGAGGGTGCCGGTGTTGGGGGGCAGGCCGATGACGTCCTTGGCGGAGTCCCGCACCGACACGGAGACGTCCACCCCGGCCTCGTAACCGCGCACGACGTTCTGCTGTCCGTCCAGGCGCTCGGTGCCCGGGGCGCTGCCGCGCACGATCAGGTCGTTCTGGGTGCCCTCGTAGCGCCGGTCGGTCAGCCGGCCGTCGATCCAGATCCAGCGGTAGGACCGGGTGAAGCGTCCGGGGACGACCAGAGCGATCCGCAGGCCGGTGGTGACGAGCGTCTCGAGATGGCCTGCCATGCTGTGGTGGGACAGCGTGTTGATGACGTTCAGGGTGTTCTGGAGCGCCATCCGGTAGTGCTCGGTGTCACGCCAGCGGGGATCGGACGGATCGCCGAAGTCCTCCAGGGGCGCGACCATTCCGGGGTACGCGCGGGCCGCCGCCCGGACGACCTGATCGGTGAAGGTGTCCAGCAGGGTGCGCTCGGGTCCCTCGGTTCCGTCCTTGCGGGTCAGGGCACCGTCGGCGTGGGTGAACGCCTCGGGGCGGCTCATCCCGAGGACCGCCGGGTCCTCCTTGGTCAGATAGACCGGGGCGTGCGGCTCGTTCCGGTGGCGCTTGCGCAGGGTGGTGCCGTCGTCCCAGCCCGCGTGGCGGCGCGCCTCGGTGCGCGTCATCCGGTCGAGGCTCCAGGTGGTGAACGGCGTGGGCTCCGTGTCCCCGGTCATGCGCACATAGACCGTCTTGCGGACCAGATACAGGTCGGTGGGGACCTTCTTGGCCTGACCGACGATCTTGCGACTGCCGGTGCCGCCGAAGACGCCGGTGTGCGTGGTGGTGCGCGCATACCGTCCGGCCAGCCCTGCCATGGCCCGCAGCCCGGCACGCATGCCGAAGAAGTCGGCGAAGGTGGCGCTGGGACCGACGGCCGCGTTGATCTCCTGGCTGTAGGACTTGCCCAGCGAGCGCTCGTTCCTGACCGCCCGCTGGACGGTGTTGCGCATCTCCGCGGCGGCGGACTCGGTCAGCAGCCGCGCTTCGCCGGGCACCACCCGCTCGACCACGAAGGCGCCCACGGGGGAGCGTTGCGGGTCGTCGGCGACCAACTGGCGTGTGGTCACCTTGTCCCGGGCGAGACGGTCGGCCATCCGGTGGAAGTTCTCCGTCGTGAAGAACCCCGCGATCTCGTCGTAGGCGGCGGTGCCCGGTTCCGCGCCGGCCCGTCTCAGGGCCCAGTCCCGCATCTTCTTGACCGGCCCGTAGCCCTCGGTGTGCACCAGGCGGTAGTCCGACGACGGTCCGAGCGTCATGGTGCGGGGCACGCGCCCCGCCTGCGACGGTGAGGTCTCCCCGTCCGACAGCCGGACGGACAGCCCGTTGCGCACGCCGAAGGTGAAGTGGCTCTCGCCGGTGAAGAACGCCCGTGGCAGCCCGCTGCGCGCGACGCCGGAGCGCGGGCCGACCACCTGCACCTCGTACTGGACGTCGTCCAGGTGCAGATGGGACCCGTCACCCATCCGCGTCTCGACCTGGCTGAGGGTCTGCTCCTGCATGCCGTAGTCGTACGAGCGGTGATAACCCAGGGCGCCACCGACGCGGCCGTAGGCGGCGAGCGCCCCGCCCGTGGGCGGTCCGATGGCGAAACTCGGGGCGATCCGCACGGAGGTGCTGAGGTTCTTGCCCGCGCCGGTGGTGACCTGACTGCGCTGGACCCCGTCGAACTTGAACGGAGCGCCGTAGCCGTCGGTGAACCGCTCCCAGTTGCCGTGCGGCCGGGTGGTGACCCGCAGCACCCGCACCCGGCCCCGGGCGTCCCGGAACGCCGGGGACTCGTAGCCGTCGCCGTGGAAGGCCCAGGGGGTGTTCCGCAGGGCCCGCTCCAGATCGGCCAGGGCCTCGCCCGCGCCGGGATCCGCCGACTCGTCGAGTCCCGTCCGCGCGCCGATCTCGCGTGCGACCTGGTCGGTGCCGCGCAGGGTGACCCGGGCCTGCCCGTAACTGCCCGCGGCCGTGCCGTCCTCGCCGTCGCCCGTCAGATGGGCGGGGAGCCGGCTGCCGTCGCTGAAGACCACCGGGCGGCCGTCCCGGGGAGGCGGCAGCAGCGAGCGGTCGAGCCGGGGCGGACGATGGGTGTCGAGCTCGGTGTCGATACGGAAGAAGGCGGGCTTGGGCTTGCCCGGCTTGCTCTCGCCCGGTCCGGGCTGCTGCGGTCCGGTTCCGTCCGGCTTCGCCCCGTGCGGCCCGGGCGGGTTCTGCGCCGGTGAGGACGTGGGGGACCGGCCCGCCGGGCCGCCCTTGGTACCGGTTGCGAAGTGCACCTTCTTCTTCGGCGGCGACGAGGACGGTGTGCCGGGAGCCGCGGCCGGCGCGACGGCCGAGTAGTGGTCCCGGCCGTTGTAGTGGACGTACACCGGGCCGGTGGCGCCCTCGGCCAGATGGTGGTCCTGGCGTCCGTCCTGGACCACGACCACGTCGAGCCCGATGCTCTGCGCGACCGCGGGCAGCGCGCGGTCGAAGAACGGCGTCGCCCACAGCCGCACGTCACGGATGGCACGCTCCACCAGGCCGGCGGTCGTGGTGCCGGTGATCTCGGCGAGGTCCGGAGCCGTCCGCGCCCAGCGCGGATAGGCGGTCTGCAGCAGACGCCGCCAATGGTCCTGCGCCGTCGCGTCACCGGCACACAGGCCGGCCAGGAGTCGAGTGCGCAGAAGCTCGGCGTGGTGCTGGTCGGCGATCCGGTGCCGGTCCTGCAGGGGCGCGCCGTCCACCCGGGCCTGCCGGCCCGGGGTGAGGGCGGGCAGCGGTACGCCGCCCAGTACGCGTCGCAGCGTGGCGGTGTCCAGGTCGCCCACGAGGACGTCCAGCGGATCCATCCGCATGGGCTCCTCGTCCCGCAGTCCGGAGCCGGCGAACCAGTCCGCCGCATGGTCGCGGAGCCTGCGCACGGTCATGTTCCGCACCTCGGAGGCCGGTTGCTGCCGGGCGGCGCTCGCCAGCACCGAGGTGAAGAAGCAGTCGCCGTCGCCCGCCACGTTCAGCACGTCGAGCCGGGGCCGGCCGCCGGCCGCGGGGAGCTGCCGGGCCACCGTGCGGACCGCGGTCGCCTCGGGCGATCCGTTCCCGCCGCCGTCGGGCAGGGCGTCGGATGCCGGTGCGCTCTCGCCCGGTGGACGAGGCGCGGACGGGGAGGCGGCGGGGACGGGGGACGCGGACAGCCGGAGCAGTGCCGCGGCGGGGTCGGCGTCGTGGGTCCTGCCCGCCTCGGACAGCACGGTCCTGTACTGCCCCGCGTCCGGCGTCGCGGTGCCGGGCAGACCGAGCAGGTCGCGGGTGATCCGGCGCAGCAGGCCGGGTGTCATCCGGCCGTCGGTGTGGCCGGCGGCGGAGCCGTCCTGGCCCGGGTTCCAGCGAAGCGCGTCCAGTGCCGCGAGGTCGCGCAGCAGCGCATGGTGCTCGGCGGAGCCCTCGATGCCGGTGCCGAAGGTGCCGCGCAGCGTCCGGATCAGCTGGAGGGTGTGGTTGCGGGCCCAGGGGTCCGCGGCCTCCGGGCCGTCGTGCAGTCCGGCGTGCCGCGCCAGGTCGTCCAGGGCGTCACCCGACGGTTCGGGGGTGAAGGCCGTCCAGGCGCCCGGCGTGCCGTCCGGGTCCAGATAGAGGATCGTCCGTATCTGCCCCTTGCTGTCCACGGCCGTACCGGCCTCGGTGGTGGGGGCGTGGACCACGCGGCCGGTCAGATTGGCCACGTGCTGGGCGACGGACAGCCCGCCGTGCTCCGGCGGCCGGCCGGTGGAGCACGAGTACAGCACGATCGGCCGGTCCTTGGGTCCGAGGTCCCCGCGTTCCAGATAGCGGGCGAGTTCCCGGCCCGTGACCTGCACGGTGGTCCCGTCCGCAAGGGCAAGGGTGACCCGGGTCGGCGTGCCGTGTCCGGCGAAGAAGGTGGCGCCGCCGTCCCGCCACGGCAGGGCGTGCGGTGCACCGACGAGGACGGCACGGTCGGTGCGGTGGTCGGAGTAGGTGCCGCCCGCGAGCACGGTGGGCATGCGCTGCTCGCGCCGCGCCCAGTCACCCGGTGTGTAGGAGGCCTGGCCCACCTGCCGTCCGTCGCTCCCCGTGAGCGTGATCCGGCGCAGCGAGGAGTCGGCCACCGTGCGGTCGTCGAGGGTGCGGACAGAGGACGTAGGGACGGCAGGGACGGGGGCCGGCGGGTCCTCGGGGGTGACGGGACGGGTCACCAGACGGGTGGGTGCAACGGAGCGGCCGCCGGTGCCCCTGCCCTCGGTGAGGACGTCGGACGTGGGGTGTGCGCTGGTCCCCGCCGTTCCCGTGGGGTCCGCCGGACCCGGACCCGCGAGGGCCGACGTCGCACGGTTCAGGCTGGTGATCCAGTCGTCGAACGGCTTGTTGACGAAGACTTCCAGCATCTGCGACGTCAGCTTCTGGCGCTCCGTCATGGCCTGCCTCGCGGCCGTCGACATGCGCTGCTGGGCGGCCGCGGCCATCATGCCGGCGTACTCCCCCACGAGCTCCCGCTGGAGACTCCGGCGCCCCTGGGAGAGGCTCGTCGCCAACTGCTGCAGGGCCGCGAGGTCGGTGACCTGCTCCAGTCGCCTGATCTCGTCGGTGATATGGCTCTGGAGGCGGCTGACGACCTGTTGCACCGCCGTCGCCTCCGCACCGGAGGGCTTCGTCCGGGCGAGGCCGTCACGACGTACGTTCAGGAGCGAACCCGGGGCGTCCCGTTCGGCCCGGGCCTTGGCCACATGGAGCCCGGCGACCGTCCGGGGGTGCGGTGCCGCGCCCTCGTCGCGCAGCAGCTCCGTCCAGTTCTTCGCGGGGTTGTGGATGAACTCGTTCACCAACTGCTGAGCGAGATCACGCACCTTGACGGCGGCCTCGCGCTGCTCCCTGGAGGCATTGCCGCCGACGACGCTCGCCTGGCCGATCAGGCTCTCGAGCTGATCGCGCAGCGTGGCGCGCTGCGCCTTGAACTGGTCCGCGAGGTCACGGAGGGAGGCGAAGTCGGTGACCCGCCCGAGCGCCGCCACCTCGCGGTCGATCTGCGTATCCACGGCGTCGAACAGGTTGGCCGGCAGCTGCGGGTCGCCGCCCGCCGGGCGTACGTCGAGGATCTTTCTGCGCAGCTGCCGCAGCGGCCAGTTGTGCTGCTCGCGCTCGCTGCGCGCCATCGCCTGGTAGAACCGCACCGTGTGCTGGAGTTCCCGGCCGGGGTCGAGCACCAGCGGACGTCTGCGGAACTCCCCGAAGGAGATGGAGTCCTTCGCCCGGGCACTGGTGTGGTTCTCCTGGCTGAGGATCTCCCAGCCGTTCGGACCGTGCCACAGCATGTTCGCGACCTCGAAGAGCCGGTCGCCGCCGTCCGCGTGGTCGCCTCCGTAGTACTCGTCGTGCCCGAACCAGTCGGTGGGCCGTATGTCGCGCCGGAAGTCGACGGTGTGATGGAAGTTCGACTCCGGCGACTGGTAGTGCCATACGGTGAAACGGTCGGGTGCCGCGTGGCCCGACACCACGAACGCACAGCCGTTCATGGCCGGCGTCACCACCAGCCCGGGACCGGAGCCGTCGCGAGGGTCGCGGGGTACCGAGGTGTGGCCGATGCTGCGCGCGGGGTCGGATGTCCCTCCCGTGAGGTAGGGGGCGAAGGCGGCCTCCACATAGCCGTGTTCCGCACGGAGCGGAGGCAGCGCGTCCGTGGGCAGATCGAAGGACCTGACGTCCGCGTAGTGGTGCGCGTACCACTCGACCGCCGGTGCCAGCACATACACGGGCCGCCCGCCGGGGTCCCGGCGGCTGTCCTGGACCAGCACGAACCGGTGCTGGTCCAGGGCCGGATCGGCCAGGGCCCTGACGAACGCACGGCGGGCGTTCGTGTCGAGCCCGGGGGCATGCAGCGCCAGACCCTCGTCGAGGTCCATGGACAGGACGTTCGCCCCCAGGAAGTCCGCCGGGGCGGCCGTCAGCGACTGCTCGGCGGCGAAGTCCCCGCTGTTCGCGACGGGGTGGGAGGCGAGGAAGGGAGCCGGGTGGTCGGACGTGTCCTGGTGCGCGGTGCTGCCGCTGCCGCTCTCGACGAGGACGCCCGTGGTCGGCTCGGAGGAGTCGAGCGGATCGGTGACGTCTCCCGTGGGCTCCGACGAGCCCAGCAGATCGGTGAAGTCCCCGAAGTCCTCGTCGGAATCATCGGACGAGCCGAGCAGATCGGTGAAGTCGCCGAAGTCCTCGTCGGAATCATCGGAATCATCGGAATCGCCGGAAAGACGGGAATCACCGGGACCGTCGGAGGCCCCCGACACGGTGGACACGGGGGACGGCCCCTGTGTCCGTGTCGAACCGGTGCCGACGGTGCCGACGGTGCCGTCGGAGACGGTGGCCGGGCCGGGCGGGATCGTCGACTCCGTACGGACAGGGCTCGGCGGCGCGCTCCGCTGTTCCTGGCCCGGTGCCGGGTCATGGGCGGAGACCGCCGGCAAGGGGCGCGGCGGGCCGGAGGAGGCGTCGGTGCGGGCGCCGGAGAAGGCGATCCTCAGCGCCTGGAGCACCTGGTCGTTGCGCGGGTCCCGGGCCTGTGCCGCCAGGTTCCGGAAGTAGCCGTGGAGCGGAGCTCCTTCGGTCACGGAGTCCCTGATCGCGTCCGCCACGGCCTGCGTCTGCTCCGCCGTCGGACCCACCGAGAGTGTGCGGGTCGCGTCCCGCACGGTCTTCTCGTGACCGGAGTGGAACTCGTCCACCACGTCCTGCAGCTGCCTGTGCCGGTCCGTGTTGAGGACGAGCTCGGCCGGATCCCGCATCTGCCGCTTGACCTGCGCGAGATCGTTCGAGTCGAAGTCCACCATCCGCCGGACGGTGTCGCCGTCCCCGAGGATGCCGGTGATGCGTTCCTTCGGCAGGGCGTCGGTCAGCCGCAGCATCTCGTCCTGGGTCAGCAGCCGCCCCCCGTCCTGCGAGGGGAGCGCGCCCAGCACCGACCGTGCGGTATGAGTCGTCTGGAGGTCCTCCCAGCCCGGGGCGCTCTCCAAGCGGGTACCCCACTCGCTCTCGCGCACGATCGCCTCGGTGACGCCCTGGAGCCGGTCGGCGGCGTCCGGATCGTGACGGTCGTACGGCGTGTGGTGGGTCAGTACGGAGAAGAACGGGCGCCCGAGAAGCTGTGCCAGGTTGCTGGTGTTGGCACCCTCCAGGACGGCGGGCAGGGTGCCGAGCTGGTACACCTGCCGGAACACGTCCTGCGGCAGCTTCCCGCCGTTCACGATCAGGACCTGGTCCGGGCCGAGGGCGGCGATACGGTCCGCCAGGTCTTCGTCGTCGAGGTCGGCGTGATCCAGCCAGTCCGCGGTGTGGCGCGGAGCGAACGGCACGGTGGCGTCGCCGAAGGTGATCACCACCGAAGGCTTGCCGAGCCCGGCCGCATGCGCTCCGGAGGCCAGCGTGTTCACGGCGGAGGCACGGCCGGGTGCGGCCACGTTGTGCAGGCCGTAGACCGGCATCAGATCGGCCCGGCTTTTCAGGACCGCGTCCACCACGGCCCGCAGACCCGCACCGCGTGCGCCGCCGACCTGGTCGGCGATCAGGCTGTCCAGCTCGGGCCTGGTCAGCTTCGGCACATGGAAGCGGTACAGGGCGCCGCCGGGGATCGGCGGGGTACCGGTTCCGTCGTCCTCCAGGTTATGGACCGTGACCGGCCCCTCCGCGCCGGGGCGGGTGTAGAGCAGCCGGTGCGACTGGCCCCACGCGTACGGTTTGAGGACGATCGCCCGGTCCGCGCCGACGAAGTCGAGGAACTCCTTGGCGGTTTTGGGGTCCGGGTCGAGACGGTCGCTCGCGGCCACCAGGACCAGGGAGTCCTTGATGCCTTCGGCCTGGACTCCCGACCCCGCCGTGCCCGACCCGAACGTGCCCGTGCGCCAGTCGATCCGCTGGTTCATGGCGGCCGGCACCAGCAACTGGAGCCGGTCCTGGACACTCTCCGGGGCGACGACCGTGATGCGCCCCTCGTAGCCCAGCTCGTGCAGCGAGTCCATCAGCATGGTGGCCGCCGCCTGGTGGCCGAAGTTCGCGGCGTCGTCCACCACCACCGTCACCCCGGGCAGCGAGGCCAGCTGCTCGTGCACGGTCCTGCGCAGCTCCAGTTCGGCCGGCGAGGGCAGGTCCCCGCCGCGGTGGGCCGCGATCTCGTCGAGCAGCTGCTGTGGTGACGCTTGCGAGGTGTCGGGCGTGAACAGCCGCCGCCAGGCGTCGTGTTCGCTCGGGGTGGTGTTGCCGGCGGCCGGTGCGGCCGCCGGGTGCGCGGTCGGCGGGGACGGAGCCGTGACGGACGGGGGCGGACCGACGGCGGACGCCGGGGTGACCGGGGGTGCCGAGTCGACCGGGGGCGCCGGGGTGAGCGTCGTGTCCCCCCGGTCGTCCGCGGCCTCGGTGGTGACGGGGTGCGGGGAGGCCTCGTCGGAGGACGTCGTACGCGGTCCGTGCGCGGCGGACGAGGGGTGCGGGGACGCCGAGCCCGTGGTGCCGGGTGCGTGGTCGACGGCCGGCTGGTCGCTGTGCGTCGTGGCGCTGTGCGGTGCGGTGGTGTCGCCGCTCTCGGTGAGGACGCCGGTGGTGGGGCTCTCCTCGCCGCTGTGGTCGGATCCCTCTTCACGTTCGGCGCCGTCGCCCTGATCTGCACGCGTCTGCCGGTGCTCGTCGCTGCGCTCGTCGTGTGTGTCGCCGTGCCCCACCGTGCCGGTACGACCGCCCGTGGCGGGGTTGTTCCCGGTGCCGACCGTGTTGGTGTGCGTGGGCGGCGGTGTGAACGCGGAGTCCTCGGAGGTGTCGGAGTGCGTGCCGGTCAGGGAGTTCGTACGGGTGCCGGAGCCGGATCGTGGGAGCGAGGCACCCCCCGTGGACAGCGGCACCGAAGTCCCGGGGCCGTTTCCGGACGTGCCGCGGGTCCCTCCTGCGTGGTCTTCGGAACCTCCACGGGCACCGTCCGCTCCGCCGTCCGACGCACCGTTCGATGCGGGCGTGTTCGGGCCGAAGGTGTTCCTGATCCAGTTCCCGGAGCCCGCGGCTCCCGCGCTGAGTGTGTTCTCGACCTTGCCGCTGATGCCCGCGCCGAGGAAGGTGTCCCAACTGGTCGACCAGTTCCCCGTGAACAGGCCGCTGCCGAGGAACTCGGCGGCGGCCTCCGAGCCGCCCTCCACGACGAAGTCGCGGCCGTCCCGGCCGACGTCCCGCGCCACCTTGTCCGGTGAGAAGTGGGAGTTCCTGCCGCCGAGGTCACGGACGTCGTTCTTGCCGACCTTCGAGACCACGTCGTTGGCGAAGTCCTTGTCGAAGCCCTTCCCGAAGGGGTTGTTCTTGAAGAACTTGCTGATGACGTTCCCGACGTTCGAGAACGCCCCGTGGAAGATCGAGGCGAAGGCGCCGAAGGCGCCGTCCTGCGCGATCTGCGCCCAGTCGAAGCCCTTGGGACGGCGGCCCTCCGGTCCTGCGACCATCATGGCGAGCCGGACCGCGAAGGTCATGAACGCCTCTTCGAACGCCTCGCTCAGGGTGGGCATCAGATGCGTCCGCTTGAGCAGCGTGTCCATGACCGTGAGGATCACCACACGGCTGCGGGCCCTGGCGACGGCCGCATCACCGGCGGAGGAGCCGCCGCTGAAGATGGACATCACGAGGATGATGGCGAGTTCGATGAGCAGCCGGATCAGCTCGGCGATGATCTGCCACTTGGACTCGGTGATGTTCATCGACGTCTGGACGCGCCCCTGCGCGATCTCGTCCAGCTGGTCGGCGAACTCCTTGAGGTAGTTCGTTCCGCCGTCGTTGACGAACAGGTTCATCGCCCGCACGTAGTCGTTCCCGACCCGGGGCGGCAGCGCCCTGCCCGTGCCGACGACGGACTGCTCGATGATGTCGGACAGTTCCAGGACCCGCTTGCCGAGCCGCTTGTACGGCAGATGGCTGGCGTACGCCTGGTCCTCGTTCGCCTGGAGCAGCCGTTCGCCGATCAGGACGAACAGCAGGTTGTTGAGCTGGGGCGAGGCCTCGATCGCCATGGAGGCTCAGTGCCTTCCACCCGAGGTGTTCCCGCGGCCGGACGACTCGTGGATGGCGTCGAGGTTCCCGCCCTGGGTGGTGAGGATGTTCTTCAGGTTGGCCGTCGTGCCGTCGGCGACGGAGACGACGGCATCGGCAAGTGCCTGCCCGGTGTCGCTCGTGCTCTCGCGCTCCTTGTGCTCCTGCGGGACGACTTCCTTGGCGAAGCTGTCACTGGTGCCCGGCCAGTCCCGGGTCAGGTTCACCTCGTTCACGAAGTCCCTCATCATCTCCCGGGCGATGGAGCTGATCTGGTCGATCTGCCGGACCCCGCCCTGGATGCGGGCAGGGTCGGCGAAGTAGGAGTTCTCGTCAGCCATGGGTCGCCTCGTCCTCCGCGTCCTCGTCGATCTCGTCCCGCAGCCGGCGGTCGCCGCCGCGGCCCGCGGCGGCCTCCGGCTCCTCCAGCACCCCGGGCCCGAAGATCCGCGCCCAGTCGACGTCGACCCCCGTGAGCTCCGGCACCGTGGTGCTGGGTTCGGTGAAGGGCTTGAACGTCTCCATCACACGGCGGGACATCTGCGTCCGGGCCTGTCCGGCGGAGTCCAGCACGCTGGCGGCGAGTTCGGCCGCGGCCATGGTGCGGTACTTGCCGTCCAGGAACTTCAGTCCGGTCAGCTCGCCCTGCGGGCCGACGGTGACCTCCACCGCACGGTCCCGGGACCGCACGGTGACCGTGGCGTTGCGCAGTTCCTCCTCCGCACGCGCCACACCGGCCTGCACGGTCTCCAACTCGGCCATCGCCTCGGCCAGGCGTTGCTGCACCGACAGGGGCCCGGCAGACTCCCTGCGGCCGGCGCCCCCCGCGTCCCGCGTCCCCGTCATCGGCCGATCACCGCCGGGGCGCCGCCCTCGTCGGTGCCCCAGACGTCCTCGTCCTCGGGCACCCAGCTGGACCGCTCGCGGTCACCGCTCTCGGTGCTCTGGGCCCCCTGACCCGCCGGGGAACCGCCGCCGCCCATCGGGTAGTACGGCGAACTGGTGGTGGGGGTCGAGCCGCGGGTCAGGACCATCTCCCGCTCCTCCTCTTCCCCGCCCGACGCCGCCCGGGAGACGGTCGGACGGCGCAGCGAGGCGCCACCGGTCTCGTCCAGCACCTTGCGGACGCGCTCGTTGTTCGACTGGTTGCCGGCGCCGCCCATCCCGCCGAGACCGCCCGGGTTGAGCGGGGTGCCGCCGGTGGGCGGGGCGGCGGCGCTGCCCGCGGCGAGGGCCGATCCGCCCGGAGCGCCGAGGGCGCCGCCGGTGAAGGGGGTGCTGTCGTAGTCCTCGAAGGCGAGGTCGTCACCGTGGAGACCGTCCAGGCCCGAGTTCAGGGACCCCGAGTTGAGGGAGCCGGAGTGCAGGGACGCGGAGTCGAGGGATCCCGGGTTCAGGCCGCCGGAGTGCAGGGACGACGGGGCGTTGAGACCGTCGAGCCCGTTGAGGCCGCCCGTGGAGTGCCCGTCCGTGAGGTGGGAGAGGTCGTCGGCGCCCGAGCCGAGGCCCGCGTTGAGGTCGGTCGTGGTCACCGAGCCGTCGGGATGGGTGGTGGTCGCCGAGCCGGTGGCCGGGTCGACCGTGGTGCTCGTCCCGTCCGGGAACTTCGTGGTGAGCGTGCCGTCGGCGTTCAGCGTCGTCGTCGAGCCGTCCGGGTTGGTGAAGCTGTCGCCCGCGTTGAGCCGGGAGGTGGTGACCTTGCCGCCGGGAGAGGTGGTGGTCATCGCGCCGGTCGCCGGGTTGAACGTGGTGCTGCTGCCGTCCGGGTAGTCGGTGGTGAGCGTGCCGTCGGCGTTGAGCCGCGTGGTGCCGCCGCCCGGGTTGGTGAGGGGGTTCCCACCGTCGTTGAGGCCCAGGTGGTTGAGCGGGTTGTTCAGCAGGGGGTTCGGGCCCCCGGGATCGCCGTTGAGGGTCAGCCCCGAGCCGGGCGGCCCGTTGAGGTTGGAGCTCAGATTGTGGAGGTTGTTCCCGAGGTTGTTCCCGAGGTCCCCCAGGCTGTTGTTGAGCCCGTTGGTGAAATTGCCCAGGCCGTTGTTCAGCCCGTCGCCTATGTTGCCGAGCCCGTCGTTGAGATTGTTTCCGAGGTTGTTGAGGTTGTTTCCGAGGTTGTTGAGACCGTCGTTGAGGTTCTGCTGGTTGTTGTTCAGGATGTCGTTGAGGTTCTGCTGATTCTGGTTGAGCTGCTCCTGGTTGAGCTGGTTCTGCTCCTGCTGGTAGGACTCCGACAGGGACGTGGTGTCCTTGGTCTTCAGCGGGTCCTCGAACTCGGTCCCCGCATCGATCCAGTTGCCGTTGAGCGTCGACAGCGACTGCGTGGCGACCGGCACCAACTGCTGGTTGACATAGTTGTTCCAGCGCGTGACCGCGGTCTCGCCGAGCTTCTTCCAGGACTGGATGTCGTTGAGGTTGCCGTAGACGGGGTGGTTCTCCAGGAACCCCGCACGCGTCGAGTAGCTGGTGACGGTCGTCTCGCCGCCGTACGAGGTGGTCTCGTCGATGTAGGGCACGTTGTTGGTCAGCACCCATGCGGACAGCTCGTCCAGCAGTTCCAGCACCGACCGGTGCGGATCGTGCTCCCGGGAGCCCGCCCACGTGGTCCAGGCGTTCTGCAGGTTGGTGATCTCCGCGACCAGCTGCTGCTGGGCCATCGCCAGGGTGTCGCCGAACTTCGACTTGGGGGAGACGCCGTTCACCGTGGTGTGGGCGGCGTGGTAGTCGGCGCCGCCGAGCTGTTCCACATAACTGTCGTAGTTCTTGCGCAACTGATGGACCAGGTGCCAGAAGACGCCCGCCGCCTGGCCCTTCCATGATGCCTGCTCGCTGCCGAGCGAGGTCTCCCACTGCTCGAGTATCTTCGCGTGGTCGATGAAGAACTTGGCCGCACGGTCGAAGGCGAGAGCGGTCCGCTCGAACGAGTTCAGATCCACCGCCTCGGCGTCCGCCACCGGCAGCCCGGAGTACGAGAAGCCGCGGGTCGTGTGGTCCGCGAGCAGCTTGTCGAGCGCCGCCTTGGCGCCGCTGACGTACTGCGACATGGGCCCCGAGTCCCACTGGTCGCCGTAGTGGCCGGTGAACGCGCCGCCCGAGATCATCTCACCGGCGTCCAGCAGCCGCGCCCTGCTGTTGGAGTCGACCGGCACGCCGATCAGGACGATCCTCGCCCGGTGCATCTCGACACCGCTGTGCGCCCCGTCGCCGCCCGCGGTGTAGAAGACGAGGTCGTAGTCCTCGCCGTCGTGCTTCATCCAGCCGCTGATGGCCGAGTAGTCCTCGGCGGTCACCGCCCTGACGCCCATGGACTGGATGTCCATGCGGAAGAGCGGGATGCCCTCCTTGCTCTTGAGCTTGTCGAACAGCGTCTTCCGGCTGGGCATGGGGAAGCCGGTGTAGAGGGTGACGGCCTTGCCCCAGTAGTCGTCGGCGTCGTTGGTGGCTGGCATCGCTCATGGCTCCGCGGAGGTGGGGGGACGGGTGGGCGGGCGCCGCCCGGCAGAGGCCGGGTGACTAGTGGGTGTTGCTCTGCGAACCACCCGTGTCGCTCAGGTCGCTGTCGACGTCGGAGAAGATGTCGAGCAGTTTCTCCCCGTCGATCGACGTCAGGCTGCTGCCCTGGGTCTTCAGCAGCGTCCTGATGGTTTCCCGTACGTCGGAGTCGATGTCCTTGAACAGGGTCCGCTGCGCCGCGAAGATGTCGTCGACGGACTGGGCCTCGTCCTTCACCTTGGAGATCAGGCTGGCGCCGTGCACGTCGTCGGTGCCGGCCATGAGCCCGATGGCCAGGAAGGGGTTCTCCTGGAGGGTGTCGGGCGTGTTGCGGCCGTCCAGGAGGCTCTTGAGCGCCTGTGCGCCCGCGGGGTCGTCCTTGCGGATCTGCTCCAGCGCGGTGACGAAATCGGCCACGTCCCCGTCGAGGAACGCCTGGAGTCCCCGGGAATCCAGATGTGTCAGGTCCGCCACGGCATCCTCCTGCTCTGCGTGCTGCTGATGTGCCGGGTCCGCCGTCGCGACGCTGGGGCCGGACGGCGAACGGCGGGGTGTCGGTGCGTGCGGCGGCTCAGCGGCCGATCTGGACCTCGGACCACATCTGCGACAGCGAGTTCTCGCTGTACTTGTAGTTGCCGGAGATGTCCGTCAGGAGGCTCGCGTGCGAGTTCAGCAGCTGCTCCATGTTCTTGACCGCCTGGTCCCAGGCCGCCTGCTTCTGCGTGTAGACCTCGGCGTCCGAGCCGTACCAGGTCTTCTTCAGCTCACTCAGTTCCGCCTCGAGCGAGGACAGCGTGGTCGCGATCGCCCTGGTCTGCTGGACCATGTCGTCGGCCGCGTTCTCCATGTGGCGGTAGTCGACGTAGATGTAGCCGTCGGTCAGGTTGTCGGACATGGGGGGTCTCGTCTCGGTCGTCGGTGCAGGGACGTGGTGCGGGGCCGGGTCAGGACCCGGTGAGCTGGTGGAAGACCGCGTCGGAGGAGTTGTACGCCTGGTTGATCGCGTCGTTGGAGGAGCCCTGCGTCTTGCCGTGCTCCACCAGGCTCGTGTTGAGCTTGTCGACCATGTCCTCCAGGTTCCGCAGGATGACGTTGACCTGTTCGTCCCACTGCTGCAGGAGCTGTCCGTACTGGCCGCCGTCGCTGCCCTGGTAGCCGCTGGACAGGGTGGCGCGGGTGCCGTCCACGTCCTGCCGTGACTTCATGATCCCGGAGAAGGCCGACTCCAGAGCCTGGATGCCGTTCCGAGTGGCCTGTTCGCTTGACTGCTGGCCATCGCCTGCCATGGTTCGCCTTTCCGTCGAACGAATGATCTGCTTCTGGTGAGATTAGAGTTGCTTCAGGTTGTGGAGCAACGCACCGCGAAAATGTGTTCCTTGCGCATGTCGTTGTTCAACTTCCTTAACGTTCCGGCAATGCGGCGGCCAGAGAACCCCCGGCCGCCGTGCCGAGTCCACCGCCGACCGCCGCGCCGAGGCGACCGCCCGGCGTCACGCCGAGGTGATCTCCGCCCGGCGCGCAGCCCGGCGGAGTGGTCACCGCGCCGGTCCCGCCGACGGCCGCTTGCTGACTGAGGTCCGGCCCCGAGGGCAGCATCGACAGCAGGGGCGAGGGCAGCGCCTCCACATCGCCCTGTGCGTACCCGAGTGCCTGGAGCGCCGCCGGCGTCGGCACGCGGTACTTCACACCGTTGTCCGCGACCAGGTACGTCGTGTCGCCGACCGCCGTGCCGTTCCCGCCGAGCGCCCGCACCAGCACACCGTGGCCCGGACGCACGACGGTGGCGTCCACCCGCACACAGGCCGCCGTCACCTGCTGGGAGTCCACCTGGACGACCGGGGCGAGCGAGCCCGCCGGCACCAGCACCGTGGTGACCCGGGTACCGCCGTCACCGGGCTGCACCCTGGCACAGGCCGACGAGCCCTCCGGCACGTCGACCGCGTGCGGCGGGGAGTCCGGGAGGCCCGCCGATGCGGGGGAGCGCCCCTCGCTGCCCGGTGCGGCGTGCTCCTTGAGCGCCGCCGCACCGATGACGGCGGCCGTGGGCGCCGACCCGCCGTAGGCCTCCTTGCGGGTGGCCGGGTCGCCGAGCACGAGCGCGGCGCCCGTGTCGGTCAGCGGCACCAGGCCCTCGCTGCGCAGCAGGTAGTACTGGGAGTCGGAGCCGGGCACCCGCACCTGGAACACCTGGCCCACCCTGCCGGTCCGGCCGTCCAGCGACGGCCCCGAGGACCCGCGGCCCGGCACCGCGGGCGCGGCCAGGTCGGGTCCGGAGACGAGGGCGTCGAGGAAGGCCGCGGACACCGGGCGCGGGGTCACCGATCCGTAGCCGAGGGACACGGCGGCGCCCGACGTCTTGTCCAGCCGCAGCCGGCTGCCCCGCCACACGAGGTACGTCGCCCTGTCGGGCCCCGCCACCACGATGCCCCGGTCCGCGCCCATCCCCGTGCCGTCCGTGGGGGCGCCGGCCACCAGCGTGGTCAGCGCGGCCGTGCCCGTGCCCGCGTTGCTGTCCACCGTGGCGACGGCCGAACAGACCTGCCAGGGGCCGCCGTCCAGGTCACCGGCTTCCGGTACGGAGTCCGGGGCACCCGGGATGCCGACGGGCGCGCCGACCGGGGTGTCGCGCAGTGAGGCGGTGCGCACATCGGTCGTCTTGAGGTCGGCGCCGCCGATCAGCAGCGCCGAGGCATAGTTGCGCACCGGCCTGAGCCGGCCGCCCACGTACAGGAAGCGGCCCCCGGTCTCCTTGTTGACGATGAGGCTGTTCGCGGTGCGCCAGGAGTCGTTGCCCCCGGGGTTGATCAGCCCGTAGACCACGGCGGCCGCCGCGATCACCACGGCGATGACGGTGCCGATGACAACGCCGCGGGTGGTCCGCCCGAGCGGGCTCTCCGGGGCGTCCGGGTCGGCCAGCAGCATGCCGGAGGTCAGCCGGCTCATGACGAAGGCGTGCGCCTGCACCTGGTCGCGCTTGGACTGCATGGTGCCTCTCCGATCCCCTCTGGTCCGCCGGTCAGCCGTTGATCGCGCGCAGTGCGCCGAAGACGCCGAGCACCCACAGCGTCAGCGGCAACAGGCCGATCGCCAGCAGGGAATGGAACAGTTCGGCGGCGCGGCCCCAGTACGGGGCCATGCGCCGGCCCGGGATCGTCCAGGAGGCGATCGCCAGTACGGCGGCGAGGGCGAGCAGCCCCGCGACGAGGGTGGGCCGCTCGGCCGCATCCAGCGTGGCGGCGCCCTGAACGGCCAGCAGGAACACGCCCCAGGCGCCCGGCACCAGCAGCGTGAGCCGCTGCCCGGCGTTGACCATGCCCCGCCCGTGCAGCAGCAGAAGCAGCGACAGGGCGAGCGCGGTGAGTGCCTCGGGCAGGCTGGGCCGCCGGGCCAGCGCGACCAGGCAGCCCGCGCACACGACACCGGTTGCCCCGTACAGCGCGGTCATCCAGCCGCTCGCCAGTTCCGTGCGGGTGGCGACGTCCGAGCCGCGGTAGGGCTCGATGCCCTCCTGGAGTTGCTGAGGGCTCGTCGGCAGGGCGGGCATCCGCATGCCCGACAGCCGGAAGGACAGGGCCGGCACAAAACCGCCGAAGAGCACGACGACCGCCGCGACCGCCGCCGCGGCTGCGTCGACGGACAGGTCCAGCACGCTCATCAGGACGCCCGCGACCGCGGCGGTGACCGACACCACGGCACCGGCGAGGAAGAACGGGGTGTACACGGCCACCGCCGCCAGGGCGAGCACCGCGCCACCGGCGCCCGCGGCGCCCGCGGCCAGCAGCCGGGCGCCGAGCACATGGTGGGCGTCGGGGCCGGCTATCTCACCGCCCGGCAGCAGCCAGCCGGCCAGCGCCAGGCTGGGCGCGGCCAGGAACCCGAGCGTCGCCCCGCCCGCCGCGTCGCCCACCGCGCGCCCGGCGGAGGCGGCACCGGCGAGCAGCAGCAGACCGGCCATGCCCGCCGTGACGGCCCGGGCCGCGGCCGGGCCGGCGGGCCAGGCCAGGACTCCCAGGCCGGTCAGTACGGTGACGACGACCAGGGCGCGCAGCAGACGGCGGCTCGACTCGGTGCTCCAGCCGTGCAGCGTGTCCCGGGTGACACCGGCGATGCCGTCGACCAGATCGTCCAGACGCACCTCGGGCAGTGCCTCGGTGTGCGGGCGCAGATGGAGGACCTCGCCGTCCTTGAGATCCAGGGTCTCCAGCGTGCCTTCCTCGTCCAGCGGGCGGCCGCCGGGGCGTTGCAGCACCCAGCCGCCGTGTTCGAGGCCGCTCTCCTCCAGTTCCTCGCCCGCGTACTGCAGCAGGATCGGAAGGAGATCGGCGACGGGGACGTCGGCGGGCACCGCGAGGTCGAGCACTTTGGCGGGGGCACGGACGGTGAGGCGGCACAGACCGGCCACCGAGCTGTCAGTCATGAAAGGGGGCCACGCTTCCCGGGAGGCATCCGAGACGACTTGGACGTACGTGTGTTGCCCATGCAGACTACTGGGGCCGCCGTGGTGGCTGTGAACTGCCCGGGGGTCATCCGCTGGTCGCCTGCCCGATCGGGCACACCGTCCGCACACGGCATCGCCGTTTAAGGAGCCGGTTCGTTGAGCGTTGTCCTGTTCCGCCGCCCCGCCCGCCGCCGCGGGCCTCAGATGCCGCAGGGAGAGCTGAACCTCCAGGAGCCACCCACGCTTCCGGAGACGGTGCCGGACAACGCGGCCGTGTGGACCTATCTGCCCATGGCGATGATGTCCGTCTCCATGATGCTG
Source organism: Streptomyces sp. HUAS TT11 (assembly GCF_051553595.1). NCBI lineage: Bacteria > Bacillati > Actinomycetota > Actinomycetes > Kitasatosporales > Streptomycetaceae > Streptomyces > Streptomyces sp. HUAS TT11. The sequence goes on along the minus strand of NZ_CP196184.1, from coordinate 1,761,732 downwards.
ATCTTCGTCAGGCCCGGCGCCTCGGCCAGCGTCTTCACCTACATGGCGCTCGGCATGATGGTGCTGGCCGCGGGGGCCATGATGGTCGGGCAGGTGATGCGCAAGGGGAGCGATCGCAAACAGCGACTGCGTGGCGAACGGCGTGACTATTTGCGCTACTTGTCCCAGACCCGCCGCAAAGTTCATCGGGCCGTGATCGAACAGCAACAAGCGCTGGCCTGGCGCCACCCGGCCCCCACGGCCCTGCGCTCGATGGTGCGCACCACCCGGCTGTGGGAGCGCCGGCCCAAGGACGACGACTTCGCCGAGGTCCGCATCGCCGTGGGCGACCAGCAGTTGGGTATGCGGCTGACCCCGCTGTCCACCAAGCCGGTGGAGGACCTCGACCCGCTGTCGGCGCATGCGCTGCGCCGGTTCGTACGGGCCTACAGCACCGTCCCGGACCAGCCGATCGCGCTCTACCTGCGGTCCTGGGCACGGGTGCTGCTGCGCGGCGACGAGAAGGCCGTACGGTCCGCGGTGCGCGCCGCGCTGTGCCAACTGGCGCTCTTCCATCCGCCGGAGGAGCTGTGGATCGCGCTGTGCGTCGCGGACGAGCGGCGGGCGGAGTGGGAGTGGGTCAAGTGGCTGCCGCACAATCTGCATCCGCAGGAGCAGGACGGTGCCGGACCCGCCCGTATGGTGGCGTCGGCCTTCAACGACCTGGAGGACCTGCTCGGGGCGGAGTTCACCGAACGTCCCGTCTTCGACCCCGACGCGCTGCCGGGCCGTGACGAGCCGTTCACCGTGATCGTGGTGGACGGTGTCACCGTGCCGGCGGGGCATCGGCTGGACGGGCCCGGATTCCGCAACACCGTCGTCGTCGACCTCTCGGGCGCCCTGCGCTGGCGTCCGGGCCGCACCACGCTGCGGCTCGACGTGCGGCCCGACTCGCTGCGCCTGGTGCGCACCGACAGCAGCCGCAAGGAGCAGACCACGACGCTGGGCCGGCCCGACGGGGTCGGACCCAAGGGCGCCGAGGCGCTCGCCAGGATGCTGGCGCCGTACCGGATGAGCCTGACCGCCGAGGCGGCGGAGCCGCTGGCCACGGACGTGGAACTGACCACCCTGCTGGGCATCCCCGATCTGCACCGCCACGATCCGGAGACGCTGTGGCGGCGCAGCATCGGGGCGGCCCGGCTGCGGGTGCCGGTCGCCGTCGGTGCCGACGGCGCCCCCGTCGAACTGGACATCAAGGAGTCCGCGCAGGGCGGTATGGGCCCTCACGGCATGCTGATCGGGGCGACCGGCTCCGGCAAGAGCGAACTGCTGCGCACCCTGGTCCTCGGCCTCGCCCTCACCAACTCCTCCGAGACCCTCAACTTCGTCCTGGTCGACTTCAAGGGCGGCGCGACCTTCCTCGGCCTGGACGAACTCCCGCACACCTCAGCGGTGATCACCAACCTGGCGGACGAGGTCGCCCTCGTGGAGCGCATGCAGGACGCCCTGCACGGTGAGCTGATACGCCGTCAGGAGCTGCTGCGGGCGGCGGGCAACTACACCTCGGCGCTGGAGTACGAGAAGGCGCGCGCGGCCGGGGCCGCTCTCGACCCGCTGCCGAGCCTGTTCGTGGTCGTCGACGAGTTCAGCGAACTGCTCGCCGCACACCGCGAGTTCATGGACCTGTTCGTCATGATCGGCCGCCTCGGACGGTCCCTCGGAGTGCATCTGCTGCTGGCCTCGCAGCGCCTGGACGAAGGGCGCATGCACCAGCTGGAGAGCCATCTGTCGTACCGCATCGGCCTGCGCACCTTCTCGGCGATGGAGAGCCGTGGTGTGCTCGGTGTGCCGGACGCCTACCAGCTGCCCTCACAGCCCGGCTCGGGCTTCCTGAAGAGCGGTGTCGAGGCGCTCACCCGGTTCCGGGCCGCCTATGTCTCCGGGGCCTACCGCCGCAGGCGGGGCGCCGCGGCCCAGGCGCGGGTGGCCAGTCAGGTGGTGCCCTGGACGGCGGGATGGGTCGTTCCGCGCACGCCCGCCCAACTGCCCGATCCGGAACCCTCGGCGGACGAGGCGGACGAGAGCGGCCCCTCGCTGCTCTCGGTCGCCCTGGACCGGCTGCGTGCCTCCGGGCCTGCGGCCCATGAGGTGTGGCTGCCGCCGCTGGACCTGCCGCCCACCCTGGGCGCACTGCTGCCCGGCCTCGCCCCGGACGCCGAACGCGGACTGACCTCGCAGCGGTGGCCGGGGACCGGGCGGCTGCGGGTACCGGTGGGCCTGGTGGACATGCCGTTCGAGCAGCGACGCGACCCGCTCGTCGTGGACCTCGCAGGCAGCGGCGGCCACATCGGTGTGGCGGGCGGCTCGCAGAGCGGCAAGTCGACCGTGCTGCGTACGCTGATCGCCGCGCTCGCGCTCACCCACACCCCGCGCGAAGTACAGTTCTACTGCCTCGACTTCGGTGGCGGAACGCTCTCCGCGCTCGCCGGTCTGCCGCATGTCGGCGGGGTCGCGGCCCGGTTGGACAGCGAACGGATCACCCGTACGGTGGCCGAGGTCACCGCGGTGCTCAACCACCGCGAGCAGTTCTTCCTCGACCACAACATCGACTCGATGGCGACCTACCGCAGGCGCCGGGCGGCCGGCGAGTTCCCCGACGAGCCGCACGGTGACGTCTTCCTCGTGGTGGACGGCTGGTCCACGGTCCGCCAGGACTTCGACACCCTCGTCCCCACCCTCAACCAGATCGCCGCACGCGGCCTGAACTACGGCATCCACCTGGTCGTCGCCGCAGCGCGCTGGATGGAGCTGTCCGCCCAGGTGCGCGACCAGATCGCCACCCGGCTCGAACTGCGGCTCGGCGACACGATGGACTCGGTGGTCGACGTACGCAAGGCCGCCACCGTGCCCCGCACGCCGGGCCGCGGTCTGACGACCGACACCAAGCTGCACTTCCTGTCCGCCCTGCCGCGCATCGACGGCAGCGACAGCGCCGAGGACCTCACCGACGGGGTGGCCCAGCTCGTGGAGAGCGTGGCCAAGGCGTGGCAGGGGCCTGCGGCCCCGCCGGTGCGGATGCTGCCGCACCGGCTCCCGGTCGCCGCACTGCCGACGCCGGAGGTGGCGGAGGGGTTGCGGATCCCGCTCGGTCTCGACGAGGAGACGCTGTCCCCGGTGTGGCACGACTTCAGCCGTACCCCGCACCTGATGGCCATCGGCGACACCGAGAGCGGCAAGACCAACCTGCTGCGGGTGGTCGCCGAATCCATCACGGCCCGCTACACCCCGGCCGAAGCCCGCATCTTGGTCGTGGACTACCGGCGCGAGCTGGTCGAGGCCGTGCCGGAGGAGTACCGCCTCGGCCATGCCGTCTCGGTGGACGGGCTGCGCGAGCTGGTGGGCGGTTCGGCGCGTGCCATCAAGACGCGGCTGCCCGGTCCCGACATCACTCCGGCCCGAATGCGGCAGGCGGACTGGTGGACGGGCCCACGGCTGTTCGTCCTCGTCGACGACTACGACATGGTCGGCGGCAGCAACGCCTTCGACCATCCCTTCGCGCCGCTCTTCGACCATCTGGCCCTGGGCCACGAGGTGGGTCTCCACCTGGTTGTCGTCCGCTCGGCCACGGGCGCGGGCCGAGGCCTCAACGACCAGTTGCTGCGCCGGCTCGACGAGGTCAACACCCCCGGGCTGCTGATGTCCTGCCCGCCCTCGGAGGGCTATGTCTTCGGCACCATCAAGCCGCGCAACCTGCCGCCGGGCCGAGCGCAGCACATCACCCGCCGCAAGCCGACCCTGATCCAGACGGCGCTCGTGGGGGAGTGACCCCGAGGGCCCCGAACGGCCGCAGCCGTCGGGGCCCTCAGCCTCCGGCCCGAGCCGGGCCGCCTGTCGCGAGGACGTGCACGGTGGGGTGGACAGGCCGACGGCGGTGGGTGCGCCGTGCGGTAGTGCCCGGGTGTCGGTTGCGGGTCCGTCGGCGCGGAAGTCAGCGCTGCGGCCCACGCGGCCGGCAGGAGCCGGTCCTGCGCCGGGCGCGGCGGATGTTTCCGCGGTGGGCCGGGTGGTTCGGAGGCGATGGGCTCGCCGCGAGTCGAGTCGAGTCGAGTCGGGACGGCGGTCCGTCGCGGGTCGGGCGCCGGTCGGGGGTTCGGCGGCAGGCCTGCGCCTGCCGCCGCGAGCGGAAGCGCGTGGTGGGCCGAGCCGCTTGCGGTCGTGTGTCCGCGGCGGCGTCTGGCCGGGTGGGGTCAGCGTTCGGCCGGGCGCCGGTCGGTGGTTCGGCGCCGCGGAATTCACTGCTGCGGTCCGTGCGGTCGGCAGGGGTCAGTCCTGGGTCCGCCGCGGCGAGCAGTAGGGCACGGTGGGCCGGGCTGCTCCTGGTTGTGGGTGTGCCGCGCGGTCCGGGTGGGGTGGGGGTCAGCGGCGGGTCGGGTGCCAGTCGTGGGTTCGGTGGCGGGAATTGCCGCTGAGGTCCGTGCGGCGGGCAGGGGCAGTCCTGGGTCCGCCGCGGCGAGCAGTAGGGCACGGTGGGCCGGGCTGCTCCTGGTTGTGGGTGTGCCGCGCGGTCCGGGTGGGGTGGGGGTCAGCGGCGGGTCGGGTGCCAGTCGTGGGTTCGGTGGCGGGAATTGCCGCTGAGGTCCGTGCGGCGGGCAGGGGCAGTCCTGGGTCCGCCGCGGCGAGCAGTAGGGCACCCCAGCGCCGCGAGCGGAAGCGCACCCGCCCGGGCCGCTCGCCGTCGTGGGTGTGCCGCGCGGTCCGGCAGGGGCGGGGGTCAGTGGCGGGCCGGGCGCCAGTTGCGGGCCCGGCCGCGCGGAATCACCACCGAGGCCCAGACGACCAGCAGGACCAGTCCCGCGCCCGCCGCCGCGAGCACGACCGCACGGTGGGTCGCGCGCTCGCCGGCCGCGTCGGAGTGGAGACGGACCGGCGGGGCCGGCCGGGCCCGTGCGGCCCCGGCGGCCGGCTCCCGCACGGAGGCGAGGGCCGCGTAGGGGTCGAGGCGCGGCACGTCCGCCGGATAGGCCGTGGTCGTCAACTGCTGGGCGACCTGGGCCGCCGTGAGGTCGGGATGCGCGGCGCGGACGATCGCCGCCGTACCGGCGACGTAGGCCGCGGCGAGCGACGCACCGGAGCCGATGAAGTGTCCCGTCCCCTTCGGACCGGGGCCCACGACTCCGTCGCCCGGCGCGGCGAGGTCGGCGGAGCCGGGAGTGTAGGCCCCGTCGGGGCGCTTGCCGGCGACGTCGACGTCGAGCACGGACAGCACGCCCTGCTGGGCGGCCGGCCAGTAGTCGTGCGGCGGCGGCGGAGAGGACGAGGTGGCGGTCGTGGGCGCGTCGGGCACCGCGGCGGCCACGATCAGGGCGTCCCGGTCGGCGGCATGACGGACGGCCGAGGTCAGGGCGTCGGAGCCCTGGACGAGGGCGGGGGACACCTCGATGATCCGTGCCCCGGCGTCCACCGCGGCACGGATGCCCGCGGCGACACCGGCGGCGGTCGCGACACCGTGCTCGTCCGTGCCCCGGACGCCCAGGACGCGTGCCCCCTGGGCCACCCCCGCGAAACGCACGCCCTTCGCCGGGGCGGAGGCGATGATCCCGGCGACGAAACTTCCGTGCCCCACGCAGTCCACGCCCGCGCCGCCGACCGCCGTGACACGGCCCTTCAGGGTCGGCGCCTGCTCCGAGACCCCGGTGTCGACGACCGCGACGGTCACGCCCGCACCGGTTCCCCACTGCCGGACGCCGGACAGGCCCAGGGAGTGCTGTTCCCACGGCACCGCGGAGGCCACCGCGCTCGACGCACCCGTGCAGGCGGCACCGTCGGCGAGGCGTGACTTCAGCACCGGCAGTCGTACGGTGGTGCCCGCCGCGAAGGCCACGGGGGACGTCGTCCCCAATGCCGTCACCGTTGTGAGGACCAGCGGTATCAGCGCTCGCAGGGAGCGGGGGAGGCGACGCATGGCACGCATACTAGAGCGTGTCGTGGAAGCCCTCGGCGTCGCGGACCCCCCGTTGGCGGCCGTCGCTCGCCCCCCGACGGATCGCCGTGCCGTTCCCTCGTCCACTACGACCCAACTACCCTCGTGCAAGCGTGAGTTGATGTGGAAAACTGTCGTCGGCCGTACACGGGCAGGGCCGTGGGGCCGTCGAGAGGAGCGCGGTGTGGGACAGGACGGCCTGCGCACGGACGGGATCGACACGAGCAGGCCGCACCCCGCGCGGATCTACGACTATCTGCTGGGCGGCAAGGACCATTTCGAAGTCGACCGGCAGGCCGGCGAGGAACTCGCCGCCGCCGCACCCGAGGTCCGGGCCGGCCTGCGGGCCAACCGCGCCTTCCTGGGGCGCGCCGTCCGCCATGTGATCGGAACAGGGGTCAGCCAGATCCTCGACATCGGGTGCGGACTGCCCACCTCGCCCGATGTCCACGAGACCGCCCGGCAGCAGGCACCGGACGTGCGCGTCGTGTACGTCGACAACGATCCCATCGTGAAGGCACAGGGAGACGCGCTGCTCGGCCGTGCGGGGGCGACCGGGATCGTGCTCGCCGACCTGCGCGACCCCCTGGCCGTCGTGGGCCACCCCGACGTCCACCGGGTCATCGACTTCGACGAGCCCGTCGCCCTGCTTCTCGGGGCCGTCCTGCACTTCATCACAGACGCCGAGAACCCCGCGCAGATCGTCGCCACCCTGCGTGACGCGCTCCCGGCCGGAAGCTTCCTGGTGCTCTCCCACGCCACGGGCGACTTCGCCGATCGCAGCAGGGCGCAGTCGGTCTACAACAGAGCGACCGCCACCTTGAACCTGAGGTCCCGCGTCGAGGTCGAGCGATTCTTCGCCGGTTTCGACCTGCTCGAGCCGGGCCTGGCCCAGATCCCCTTCTGGCGCCCGGACGGCCCGCCGCCGGCAGGGTCCGAGGCGATCGGCTTCTACGGGGGCGTGGCCCGCAGGACCGGCTGAACGGCCGCTCGCCGCACGGTGTGCCACGGACCCGCTCGCGAAGACAGGGCCCAGGAGGGGTGCGTCGGGCACGGGTTGTGATCGCCCGGCGGGTCGGGACAGGCTGTGCGCATGGAGTTCTTCTGTTACCACCGCGACCGGCCCGGCTCCGTCGCGCTGCGCGGCGCGCTGCTGGAGGAGCACTGGTCCTACATGGACCGGTTCGCGGCCCAGCTGATCGCTCGCGGCCCCACCTTCGCCGACGACGGTGAGACGCCCACCGGGAGCGTGCACATCGTCGACCTGCCCGATCCCGTGGCAGCGCGCGCGTTCGCCTTCGACGAGCCCAACCACCAGGCCGGTGTGTACCGGGACGTGCTGCTGCGCCGCTGGCGCAACCTGCTGGGGCGCACCATGTGGGACTTCCCCGGTGGGCGCACCGGCGGCAACCGCTACCTGGTGCTCGGTCTCGGCTCGGGTCCGGCCGCCGATCTCGATGTGCCCGCCGACCGGGACGGGCTGATCGCGTACGGTCCTCTGCTGTCCGACGACGCCGCCACCTGGCTGGGCACGGCGGCGCTGCTCCGGGCCCCGGACCCGGACACGGCACGTGCCGTCCTCACCCCGGAGCACTACGCCGGCATCGAGGTCCACGAGTGGGAGTTCGGCGGACGGAGGTGACGGCTCGGGACGTACCGAGCCGCCGGTGCCGGGCCCGCGACGGCCCGGACCCGGACCCGGACTCCGTCCGTCACACGACGGGCTCCTGCCAGGGCGCGTCGCCGGGCACCAGCAGACGCAGGTCCTCGATGCCCGGCGCCGCCATCGTGCTCAGCCTGCCGGCCTGACGGGTCATCATGCCCTCCAGGACCTGGCGGGCGAGCCGCGCGTTGCCGAACGAGCGGTCACGCGGCAGTGAGTCGAAGTACTTGCGCAGCACCTGGCCCGTACCCGGCCCGCATTCGTATCCCGCCGAGGTGGCGTGCTGGCGCACGATGGTCACCAGCTCGTCCGAGGAGTAGTCCGGGAACTCGACCCGCCGGGAGAAGCGGGACGACAGACCGGGGTTGGAGGACAGGAAGCGCTCCATCTCCTCCGTGTAGCCGGCGACGATCACCACGACCTCGTCGCGGTGGTCCTCCATGAGCTTGAGCAGCGTGTCCACCGCCTCCCGCCCGAAGTCGGAGCCCGCGGACGGCCCCGACGGCGTCAGGGTGTAGGCCTCGTCGACGAACAGCACACCGCCCAGGGCCCGTTCGAAGACCTCGCGGGTGAGCTGGGCGGTGTGGCCGACGTACCGGCCCACCAGGTCCGCACGGGACACCTCCACCAGCTGGCCGCGTGGCAGTACGCCGAGGGAGACGAGGAGTTCGCCGTAGAGCCGTGCGACGGTGGTCTTGCCCGTGCCGGGCGGTCCGGTGAAGACCAGATGGTGGCTGATGCGCGGTACCGGAAGCCCGGCGGCCTCGCGCTGGCGCGCGGTGGACAGAAGGTTGACCAGGTCGGTGACGTCCCGCTTGACGGCGGCCAGGCCCACGAGGTCGCCCAGCCGGGCCAGCGGGTCGCTCTCCTGCCCCGCGGTGGACTCGCCCGACACGGCCGCGGCGACCTCCTCACCGAGGTCCTCCGCCACAAGCAGCGTCAGGTCCCGCTCGCCGACGTCCGACAACGACGCCAGCCGGAACGCCTGCCGGTCCACCATCTCCTCGAACACCTGCCGGGCCGCCCGGCCGTTGCCGAACGTGGCGTCCTTCGGCATGCGCTCGAAGTGCAGGGCGAGCGCCTTGCGCGCGGTGTCGTCCAGCTCGTACTGGTGGCGGGCGCACATGCTCTCCACGATCGCCACCAGCTCCGGCACCGCGTAGTTCTCGAACTCGACGGTGCGGGAGAAACGCGACGCCAGACCGGGGTTGGAGGCGAGGAACGCCTCCATCTCGGCGGAGTACCCCGCCGCCACCACCACGATGTCCTCGCGGTGGTCCTCCATCAGCTTCAGCAGCGTGTCCACGGCCTCCCGGCCGAAGTCGGCGCCCGAACTGCGTCCGTCGGACAACAGGGTGTAGGCCTCGTCGATGAAGAGCACGCCACCGAGCGCCTTGGTGAAGGTCTCGGTGGTCTTGATCGCGGTGCCGCCCACGATCTGGGCGACCAGGTCGGCACGCGAGACCTCGACCAGGTGTCCCGAGCGCAGTGCGCCCAGTTCGGCGAGGATGGTGCCGTACAGGCGTGCGACGGTCGTCTTACCGGTGCCGGGCGGGCCGGCGAAGACGAGGTGGCGGCTCATCGGCGGCGCGGACATGCCGAGCCGGGCACGGCGCTGGGCGAGCTGGGTGAGGTTGACGAGCGTGCGGACCTGGTGCTTGACGTTCTCCAGACCGATGAGGCCGTCGAGCGCGGCCAGCGGCCCGTCCTCGCGGGTGAGCCCCGTGTCACCGTCGCCGCCGGACGCCGGGTCGGTGCCCTCGGCCTCACCGAGTCCCCATGCGTCCCGCTTGCCGTTCCCGCTGCTGGTCAGCCCCTCGACGGCGAGCCGGTCTCCGGGCCTGGCCTGGACCAGGCCGCCTCCGGCGTTGTCGCGGGCGGTGCAGTTGACGACGGACACCGGTGAGGTGCTCTCGATCCGGTAGCCGTCCTTGGCGCTCGCGGCCACCTCGCAGGCGTTGAACGAGCCCCGCCCGCCGTCGGCGACGAGGACGCCGTGACCGGTGCTCCCGCTCACCTTCACCCGGGTGGCGGTGACCTCCCCGTCCTCCTGCACGGTGATCCCCGCCTCGGCGGGGGCACGGACCTCGCAGTCCCGGACGGTCATGATGCCGCCGGCGCCGATCGACAGACCGCCCGCGGACGGGGAATCGACACTGCCGCCGCCGACGTAGACGTTGCCGTCGTCCTCGGACCGGATGCCCGCGCCGCCCGGCCGCTCGATCTCGCAGTCCTCCAGCCGCCCCCGGCCGTCCTTCACGACCTCGACTCCGTGGCCGCCCGGTGCGCTGATGCGGGCACGGCGCAGCAGCGGATTGGCCCCGGTGCGTATGGAGACACCCGCCCCGGCCGCGTCGAGGATCTCCATCCGGTCCAGTTCGGCGGCCGAGTCCTCCTCCAGCAGCACGGCCGTCTCCGCGCAGTCGCGGATCGTCAGCCCGACCAGGACGGGGGAGGCCGATCCCGTCACCCGCAGCGCCGGTGCCTGCGCCGCGTCCAGCCAGCAGTCCTCGAAGGTGCCCCGCGAACGCTCGGTGACCAGCAGTCCGTGGCTCTTGGTGCGGGCCGTGCGGCAGCGGCGCAGCAGCGGGTCGGTGCCACCGCCCAGCACCACGCCCGGTCCCGAGGTGCCGGTGACCCGCACGTCCTCGAGCGTCGTACGGGACTGGCTGGTGAGGTGGACGCCGGTGCTCGTGTCGTGGACGACCGTGCGCAGCACCCGGGTGGTGCTGCGGTCCTCCAGCGCGATGGCCGGTTTGTCGGTGGAGGAGATGTCGCACTCCTCGACGGAGCCCTGTGCCTCGCCGTTGGCGAGCACACCGTTGCCGCGGGCGTCACGGATGGTGCAGCCGCGCACGGTGATCCGGCCGCTCTCACCGATCACCACGCCCGAGGTGCCGAGATGTTCGATGGTGCAGGACTCGATGGAGCTGTCCACGGCCGAGGTGGCGACCACCCCGGCACCCCCCGGATTGCTGATCCGGCAGTCCCGCAGGGCCAGCGAGCCGCTGCCCCGGGCCAGCAGCGCGGCCCAGGCGGTACCGCTGACCTCGCAGCCGTCCATCGCGACCTGCCCGCGCGGGACGTCGATGACCGGCAGTTCGTCGTCCCGGCCCCGGATCACGAGGTCGGTGAGCAGCACGGCGTCCGCCTTCAGCACCACGGCGCTGCCCCGGCGTGGGGCTATCTCGACCGTGCCGCGGGACTGTTCGGCGACGATGGTGACCGGGGTGGTGATCGTCAGGTTCTCCGCGTAGGTACCGGGGAGAACGCTGATGACGGCTCCGCTGCGCGCCCTCGCCAGGGCCTCACCGATCGTCCGATAGCCGCCCGGCCGCTCGTGGCCGACGGTCAGTACCTGGCGTGACAAGCGTGAACCTCCTGTAGACGGCACCGGCGTCCACGGGACCGGGATGCCCGGCGGTGCCTGGCGTGAGCGGCACCATCATGCCGGGCGACAGGAGCGCCCGGCCACACCAGCCCTGTCGCACCGCCGAATCCGCCCGGCTCGGAACACCCGGCGGCCCGCCCCGCCCGGACTGTCCGTCGGCCGCCGTCCGGTGCGTCCCCCACCTGGCGGAACCCGCCGCGGGCCACACCGCCACCCGACATATGCTGACTTGGAACCCCGGGGGTCGTGACCTACGGCAGGCCGTGCTCCGCGGCCCGGTTGGAGTCAGCCCATGACGCATTCGCGTGGACGGCTGCGCAGGGCGGCCGCGACGGTCGCCACGGCAGGGACGCTCGTACTGCCGCTCGTCGCCGCGGCCACGTTCGGTATGCCGGAGCCGGACACCAACGCCGTCACCGTCGCCCTGCCGCACCTGCCGCCCGACGCCACGCCGTTGGCCACTCAGGACGTACGGGACCTCACGCCCGACGTGCGGCGGCAACTCGACACGGCCGTGCGCCGGGTCATGCGGGAGGCGGACGTGCCGGGGGTGACCGTGGGGCTGTGGATGCAGGACAGGGGCAAATACGTGCGGTCGTTCGGGGTCGCGGACAAGGCCGGCGGGGAGCGGATGTCCCGGAACCTGGACGTGCGGATCGGCAGTGAGACCAAGACGTTCACCGTGACGGCCCTGCTCCAGCTCGTCGATCTGGGCAGGGCCGCCCTGGACGATCCCATCGGGAAGTACGTCGAGGGCGTGCCGAACGGGGACAGGATCACCCTGCGCGACCTGGCCGGGATGCGCAGCGGGCTGTTCAACTACTCCGAGGACGACGACTTCTACCGGGCACTGACCTCCGATCCTCGGCGTTCCTTCACACCGCGGCAACTGCTGGACTACTCCTTCCGGCACCCCGTGCAGTTCTCGCCGGGAGAGAAGTTCGACTACTGCAACACGAACCTCGTCCTGCTCGGTCTGGTCGTCGAGAAGGTCAGCGGTCAGCGGCTCGGGGACTTCATCGAGAAGAACATCCTCGCCCCGGCCGGGCTGCACCACACGTCGTTCCCGTCCGACGCGACGTTCCCGGCCCCGCACGCGCAGGGGTACACGGCCCAGACCGCGAGCGGGAAGACCGAGGACGCGGCCGACTGGAACCCCTCCTGGGGCTGGGCGGCCGGAGCGATGATCTCCGATCTGCGCGATCTGAGCGTCTGGGCGCGTACGGTCGCCACGGGCACGCTCCCGAACGGCGGCCCGCTGATCAGCCCCGCCCTGCAGAGGCAGCGTCTGACCACGCCCCCGACCGCGATCCGCGGCGCGGGGTACGGACTCGGCATCTTCAACGTACGGGGCTGGCTCGGGCACAACGGATCACTGCCGGGCTACGAGTCCCTGACGGTGTACCTCCCGTCGGCGCGGGCGACGCTCGTGATCCTGCTCAACACCGACATCGACCATGACGGTCAGGAGCCCAGCACACTTTTCGGCGAAGCCGTCACGAGGATCGCCACGCCCGGGCACGTCTTCGACCTGCGCGCCCAGCCCGCGGCCCGGTGACGGACGACGGACCGGTCGCAGGCGGGCAGTTCGGGGATCGTGCGGGCTGCGGTCCGCCTCCGGGCCGGGAAGAAAATCCGGTGCCTGCGTCCCGGCCCGCTCCCTACACTCGTCACACATCGCGCGCCGCCACGTCTGTGCGGCGCGTTCCGTGACCAGTGAGGGGAGCCGGCCGTGCGTGAGCCCACCACCGTCGTCGTCCCCCCGTCGCGGTCCGAGGTGATTCCGGTGTCCCGGAAGGTCCGGTGCCGGCTGCGCGGCCGGCACCGGATGCCCGTGACGAACGACTGACGTCCGAGACCCCTCCGCCCGAGCACGCCGTGCCGGGCCGAGCCGTCGCGTCTCGAACCGCTTCTGCGCCGGGCCCGTTCGCCCGGGAATCGCGCCGCCCTGTTCGGAATCACCCTGAAAGGCCACGGGCCGTGCGTACCGACCTGCTCCGTCACCTCACCAGTCCGCTCACCGCCGTTCGCAACCTGGGCATCCTGGCCCACGTCGACGCCGGTAAGACCACCGTCACCGAGCGGATCCTGTTTGCCACCGGGACCACCCACAAACGCGGGGAGGTCCATGACGGCACGACCGTCACCGACTTCGACCCCCAGGAGCGCGATCGTGGGATCACCATCTTCGCCGCGGCGGCCAGTTGTGCCTGGGACGGCCACCGGATCAACCTGATCGACACTCCGGGCCACGTCGACTTCGCCGACGAGGTCGAGCGTTCGCTGCGCGTACTGGACGGAGCGATCGCGGTGTTCGACGCGGTCGCGGGCGTCGAGCCGCAGAGCGAGTCGGTGTGGCGGCAGGCCGACCGCCACGGGGTGCCGCGGATCGCCTTCGTCAACAAGCTGGACCGTGCGGGTGCCGATCTCGACACGGCGGTGGAGTCGATCCGGCGGCGGCTGCATCCCGCCCCGCTGGTCGTGCAGATGCCGATCGGCGCGGAGGCGGACTTCACCGGTGTGGTGGACCTGCTGCGCATGCGGTCGCTGATCTGGACCGACGGCATCGACACGGCCGAGGAGGGCCCGGTACCGGACGCCCTGCGTGCGGAGGCGCTGCGGCGTCGCAGACTGCTGGAGGAGGCCGTGGCCGAACTGCACCCGTCGGCGCTGGAGGAGTTCTGCGCCGCTTCGGCGCTCGGCGAGCGGACGCTCGGCCGTGCGCTGCGCGACCTCACGCGCACGGGCGACGGCTTGGTGGTGCTGTGCGGCTCCGCCTACCGCAACCGCGGTGTCGAGCCGCTGCTGGACGCCGTCGTGGCGTATCTGCCCTCGCCCCTGGACGTGCCCGCGGTGCGCGGCACCGTGGACGGCGTGGAGCGGGAGCGGGCGGCCGATCCGGCGGCGCCGTTCGCGGCGCTGGCGTTCAAGGTGCAGGCGGGTGCCACCGGCCGGCTCACGTATCTGCGTGTCTATTCGGGCACCTTGAGGAAGGGGGAGACGGTGATGGACGCGGGAGCCGGGCGTACCGAGCGGATCGCCCGGATCCTGCGGGTGCGGGCCGACCGCCATACGGAGCTGGAACTGGCCGTGGCCGGCGACATCGTCGCGGTGGTCGGTCCGAAGGCGGCCCGTCCCGGATCGACGCTGTGCGCACCGGGGGCACCATTTGTCCTCGAAGCGCCCACGGTCGCCGAACCGGTGGTCTCGGTCGCGCTCGAGGCCCGCAGGAGCGCCGACGCCGGCAGGCTGGGTCCGGCACTGGCGCGACTGGTCGAGGAGGACCCCTCACTGGCTCTGCGGACCGACCCGGAGACCGGGCAGACGGTGCTGTCCGGCATGGGTGAACTGCACCTGGAGGTGGCGGTGGAGAAGATCCGCCGCGACCACGGACTCGACCTCGCCGTCGGCCGGCCGCGGGTGACGTACCGGGAGACCGTGGCCCGCGGTGTCACCGGCCTGGTGTACCGGCACGTCAAACAGGACGGCGGTGCGGGTCAGTTCGCCCATGTCGTCCTCGACGTGGAGCCGTTGCCGCCCGAGGGCGACGGTGACGCCGCGACCGGTTTCGCGTTCCGCTCGGCCGTCGTGGGCGGCCGGGTGCCGCAGGAGTACGCACGGGCCGTGGAGGCCGGTTGCCGGGACGCCCTGGCCGAGGGGCCGCTCGGCGGTCATCGGGTGACCGGGCTGCGCGTCGTGCTGACGGACGGCGCGATCCATCCGAAGGACTCCTCGGAGACGGCGTTCCGCACGGCCGGGCGGCTCGGCCTGCGGGCCGCGCTGCGGGCGTGCTCGATGCTCCTGCTGGAGCCCGTGGCCGAGGTCACGGTGACCGTGCCCGACGACGCCGTCGGCGGGGTGCTGGGCGATCTGGCGGCGCGCCGTGGCCGGATCACGGGTTCCACGGCGCGGTTGGGCGGCACGGTGGTCACCGCCACCGTGCCGGTGGCCGAACTGTTCGGCTACGCGACCCGGTTGCGCAGCCGTACCCAGGGCCGCGGGTCCTTCACCGCCAGGCCGGCCGGTCATGTCCGGGCTCAGGGCGCCGCGTCCGACGGGACGGTGCCCCGGTAGGGCCCGGCGACGGCCTCGCCCCGAGCGGGCGGGGCCGTCCGGGCGCCCCGGGGCCTGCGTGGTGGGGACGGGCGTCGGCAGGTCAGGGCGCCCGCCCCGTCCCACGGGACGTTCCTCGCGTCCCTGGAACGCTGGAACGGAATTCCCGGGCGTCGGCACGGAAACGCTGGGCGACGTGAGATCACGCCTCGTGATCGGCACTGTCAGCACGGAGGTTTCCATGATTCGTCGGACACTGCAGGGCGGCCTGATGGCCGCGGTCGCGATGTTCGCGCTCGTGCCCTCGGCGGCCCTTGCCGCCGAGGGCGACCACGCCGGCCCGGCATCGGTCGTCGTGACGGTTCCGCACCGCCCGCACACGCAGTTCCCGGTCCCCGCCCGGCACACTCCCGTCCGTCACCGCGCGCACCGGTTCACGCACCACCACCACTACGTCCGGCACACGCGCCGCGTCCACCACGTCACGGGGGCGGCGTACCACCACCGTGCCCGGCGGGTCGTGGGCCGGGTCGCCACGCAGCACAGGTCGCTGAACGTCCGCTCCGGCCCCGGACTCGGCTACCGTGTGATCAGCCACCGCCGGGCGCAGGGCCGGGTGTTGCTGGTCTGCAAGAAGCACGGCTCGTACGTCTTCGGGAACCGGCGCTGGTACCGGCTCGCGGGCGGCAGGGGATACGTCTCCGCCCACTACGTCCGTCCGCGGAGCACCGTGCGCTGGTGCTGAAGCCCCACCCTCAACCCCTCCAGGAAATCGGTCTGCCCGGGCACCCCGTGTGTCCGGGCAGACCGTCGGTGCGTCCCGGTCCCGTCGGTTCACCCTCCTCATACCGCTCCCGATGTGTGACGGCCCCTCAAACAAGGGAACACATCCCCACAACGTGGGCGAACCGCCCAAAGTGGAATCGGCGTTGAGGGAAAGGTCATGCGACAGTCCCAAGGATCGAGACCGTGAAGGCAGGCGCAGCACGGACGGAGGAGCCCCACGGGCCCGCGGCCGCCCCGTTCGCACCGATGGGCGGACCGTTCGTGACGGAGCTGCGCGATCTGAAGGAGAGCACCGGTCTCAGTCTCGCGGCCCTGGCCGCGCGTACCCCCTACAGCAAGTCGGCCTGGCACCGCTATCTCAACGGTGCCCAGCGGCCCCCGCGTTCGGCGGTGGAGGCGCTCGCGCACCTCGCGGGCGTCGACCCCGCCCCCGTTCTGGACCTGTGGGAGACGGCCGACGGCCCGCCGGCCGTGGACGCGCCCGTGCACGCCGTGCCCGCCCCGTCGCGCCGCGTCCGCCTGCGGCGGCTGCCGCTGTCGGCGCTCGCCCTGATCGTCACCATCGCCGCCGTGGCCGTCACCCTGGTGACCTCCCACCGTTCGGGAGCGCCGGGCGGACGGCCGGCGGCGGCCTCCCACCGGTGCCGGGGCAGCGCCTGCCAGGGCCAGTTGCCCGATGTCGCCGCCTGTGACCGGGACGCCCAGACCAAGAGCACGGTCCGGGCCGCCTCCTACGCGGTACGGCTCGAGTACTCGCCGTCCTGCGGAACGGCCTGGGCCGAGGTCGTGGCGCGGAAGTCGGCGGACCGTGTGATCTCCGTGCGCTCCGGGCGCGACGTGCTGTCCGCGGCGTACCCGGGCGACGGCTCCGGTGGCACGGCGAGTCCCATGTTGGCCGCGGCATCGCCCGAAGGTGTGGAGGCGTGTGCCGAGGTGGACGGCAATCTGGCCTGTACCGGCCTCGGTGCCCTGTCCGGCGGTGATCAATGATCCGATGGCCGTACCGGACATGCGCACACGCCGTGCCCCATGTCGCCGCTTTCCCCCTGACGGTTGTCCTACATGTTGTAGGGTTTGGCCCGTCCGTCCGCCGGTCGGCATCGGCCGGCACCTCGTCACCGATCGGGGGATCTGTGCAGGAGTCCGACGAGCCGTCACCGGCCGACGGTCCGCTCTACGAACGGCTGGTGGACCGGGCCCTCGACCTTCCGCGGGTCGCGCACGCGATCGACGCCGGGGGCGCGGGTCCGTCGCGGGCGGCGCTGCGGGCGCGGGCCCTTCAGGCGTGCGACAGGCTCGCCGCCGCCGCACCCGAGGAGTACGCCCGCTATCTCACGCTGCGGGCCGCCGCCCTCGCCCGTGGCGGACGGGGGCCGGACGCCGACGGCCGGTCCAGGGGCGGTTTGCTCCCCGTGCTCGCGGTGCTGGTGCCGAGTCTCGGGGCCGCGGCCACCGGTGTGTTCCTGCTGTGCGGATTCGGCCTGCGCGCCTTCGCCGTACGCCCCCACATCGGCGACGGCCTGGTGATGGCCGGGGTGATCGCCGCCGCCGTGACGGCGGGTGCGGCTCTGGGGGACCTCGCCTGGATCCTGGCGACCCGGTCGCGGGGCCGCCGCGGGCGGGGCGGGGGCGGTCGCGCGGACGGCGATCCGGAGGTGTGCGCGGCCCGCGCGGACTGGGAGCATGCCGTGCTGGAGCGGGGAGTGGTCCCGTTCCTGCTGGGGCAACTCGATCCCGGAAACGCCGATCATCGGCGTGCCGGAAGCGACCGCGTCGAGGCGCGGCACGCGGACGGCCGGCCCGGGGAGCGGGAGCGAGCCGTGGGTGCGGAGGAGAGAGCCCAGTAGCGATGCCGGGGTCCCGTGCGCGTCGGTCCCGGCCGGAGCGGCCGTTCTTGCCTGACTCCTACCGTGGGCGGGGTCACGGCCGCCCCTACGGCATGTAGGTTCGATGTGATGGCCGAGACGGCCGGCCGAGGGCAGACCGTCCCCGCACAAGTGTCCTCTTCCGTCCACGCCGGTCGCTCCGGCCCCCGTCAAGGTGAGTCATCGCGGTGCCCGCACAGCAATCGACACTGATCCCCCGGCAGCAGGCCCTGCATCCGCGGGGTTCGGCGGGGGAACGCACGCCCCTGCACGCCCGGCTGCGCCCCGGGGCCGCCGCCGCCACGGTCTGGTACCTGAGGCTGCAGGCCGTGCTGAACATCGTGGCGGTTCTCTCACTGCCCTTCCGCGAAGAGGTGCACGAGCACAACGTCGGCCAGTTCTTCACCCCGTACCTGGCCACCGCCGGACTCGTGTCCGCGGCCCTCGCGCTGTTCCTCGCCGTGGTCATGCGGCGCCGCAAGCGGGCCGCATGGATCTTCAACATGCTGCTGGCCGGTCCGCTGTTCGCGCTCTACGTCCTCGCCCTGACCCAGGGCGCCTACCGGCAGCACGTCTTCAACTGGATCTCGACGCTGCTCACCGGCGTGTTCGTGGCCGCCCTGCTGCTCGGCCGCAAGGAGTTCCGGGCCGTGGGCGACCGCTCCAACCCCAAGCTCGCGCTCGTCGTGGGCGCCTGCGGCGTCCTGGTCAGCGGAGGCATCGGCACCCTGCTGGTGGACGCCACCAACAAGGTGCCCGGCGCCTCACCGGCCGACAGGATCGCGTACACGCTGCTGCGCGGGGTCAGTGTCGGCCCGCTCGCCGACCGCATCGACACCGTCGACGCGCCGCGTTGGGTGGACATCATCATCAACGTCCTGATGGCAGCCACCTTCCTCCTCGTCCTCTACGCCTGCTTCCGCGCCCCCAGAGGCCGGGAACTGCTCGGCGAGCAGGACGAGCAGCGGCTGCGGACCCTCCTCGCCGGACACGGCGAACGCGACTCCCTCGGCTACTTCGCGCTCCGCCGCGACAAGGCCGTCATCTGGTCCCCGAGCGGAAAGGCCGCCATCACCTACCGCGTCGTCGGCGGCGTCACCCTGGCCTCCGGTGACCCGATCGGCGACCCCGAGGCATGGCCCGGCGCCATCGACGCGTGGCTGGAGGAGGCCCGCCGGCACGCATGGACCCCCGCCGTCATGGGCGCCGGGGAAGAGGCCGGGACGATCTACGCCCGGCACGGCCTCGACGCGCTCGAACTCGGTGACGAGGCCATCGTGGAGGTCGCCGACTTCAGCCTGGAGGGACGCGCGATGCGGGTAGTGCGCCAGGCGCACAACCGTGTGGGCCGGGCCGGTTACACGGTGCGGATCCGCCGCCACGGCGACATCCCCGAGTCCGAGATGACCACGCTGATCGAGAAGGCCGACCAGTGGCGGGACGGAGGCGGTGAGCGCGGCTTCTCCATGGCGCTCGGCCGCCTCGGCGACCACGCCGACGACGGCTGCGTGATGCTCGAGTGCCGCGACAGCGCGGGAGAGCCCCGGGCCCTGCTCAGCTTTGTGCCCTGGGGGGAGCGCGGCCTCTCCCTCGACCTGATGCGGCGCGACCGCCGGTGCGAGAACGGCCTGATGGAGTTCATGGTCATCGAGCTTCTGCTGCGCGCCCGGGAACTCGGCCTCGAGCGGGTCTCGCTCAACTTCGCCATGTTCCGAGCGGTGTTCGAACGCGGCTCCCGCCTGGGCGCGGGCCCGGTCCTGCGGTTGTGGCGCTCGGTGCTGACGTTCTTCTCCCGCTGGTGGCAGATCGAATCCCTCTACCGTGCGAACGCCAAGTACCGCCCCGTGTGGGAGCCGCGCTTCCTGCTGTTCGAGAAGAGCGCCGACATCCCGCGCATCGGCATCGCCAGCGCCTGGGCAGAGGGCTTCCTCACCGTGCCGAGCCTGCCGTCCCTCGGGCGGCGCCACCGGCGGGCCGCCCAGGGGCAGCCGCGAGCGACGTACGGGAAAGGTTCCTGACCGGGTACGCGAAGGGTCATCGAGCGGCAAAGTCCCGGGTTCGCGGTGAGACGCGGTGCCCGGGACCGCGTACAGGAGGGGAGGGGAAGCCCCCCGCGCCGCCTGCTCCTCCCGGAGGTACCCCGCCCGTGACGATCGTCAAAGCACCCCCGGCGCCGGTCGAACGGCGCCACGGCGAGGAGCCCCCTCAACAGGGTTGGCAGTTCACCTCCACCCACGGTCTGGTCCTGCTGCTGCTCCTGCTGGTCGTCGGACAGGGCCCGATCCGGCGGGCGCTGTCCGCGCCGGTGATGCAGAGCTGGATGACCGTGTTCCTCGCGGTGGTGGTACAGGCGCTGCCGTTCCTCGTGCTCGGTGTCCTGTTGTCGGCGGCCCTCGCGGTGTTCGTCCCGCCCTCCTTCTTCGCCCGCGCCCTGCCCCGGCGGCCCGGCCTCGCGGTACCCGTCGCGGGTGTCGCCGGGGCGGTGCTGCCCGGCTGCGAATGCGCCTCGGTGCCGGTCGCCGGGGCTCTGGTGCGCCGGGGTGTGGCGCCCTCGGCGGCGCTCGCCTTTCTGCTGTCCGCGCCCGCGATCAACCCGATCGTGCTGACCGCCACGGCCGTCGCGTTCCCGCGCAACCCGGAGATGGTGCTCGGCCGCTTCGTGGCGAGCCTGCTCGTCGCGTGCACCATGGGCTGGTTGTGGCAGCGGCTCGGCCGCACGGACTGGCTGCGGCCGCCGGCCCGCGCCGCCTACGAGGGCGACGGCAAGGGTGCGGCGTTCTGGGGGTCGGTACGTCATGACGTGATGCACGCCGGAGGCTTCCTGGTCGTAGGCGCCATGGCCGCGGCCACCCTGAAGGCCGTGGCCCCGGAGAGCTGGCTGCGTACGGCGGCCGGCAACCCGGCGGTGGCCGTCCTCGCGCTCTCGGTGCTCGCCGTGCTGCTGTCGATCTGCTCGGAGGCGGACGCGTTCGTCGCCGCGTCGCTGTCGCAGTTCTCGCTCACCGCACGGCTGGCGTTCCTGGTGGTCGGACCGATGATCGACCTGAAGCTGTTCGCGATGCAGGCCGGCACCTTCGGCCGCTCGTTCGCACTGCGCTTCGCGCCCGCCACCTTCGTGCTGGCGATCCTGATGTCGGTGCTGGTCGGGGCGGTGCTGCTGTGAACCGTCAGGCACAAGCGGCCGTCCTGTTCCTGGTCGGCGGGGCGATGCTGCACGCCGGCACCACCAGCCTGTATCTGCGCTACGTCAAGGCCGGGCTGCAGCCGCTGCTGCTCGCGGCCGGCGCCGTCCTGATCGTGGCGGCCGCGGCCACCGCCTGGTACGAACTGCGCCGGGCGCGGGAGGCCCGGCGACGTGCGGACGCCGGGCTGGCGGACGCCGGGCACGGCGATGTTCAGGACGGACACGACGACGACCGGGGCCACGGCCATCGCGAGCCCAGGATCTCCTGGCTTCTGGTACTGCCCCTCCTGGCCCTCATCCTGGTCGCGCCGCCCGCACTCGGCTCCTACAGCGCCCTGCGCAGCGGCACGGCCCTCCAGCCGCCGCTGGCCTACCCGGCCCTGCCGTCCGGCGATCCCGTGAGCCTCAGCCTGGTGGACTACGCGGGGCGCGCGGCGTACGGGCACGGGCGTTCCCTGGGCGGCCGCACCGTCGAGGTCACGGGGTTCGTCGCCCTCGACCGCGGCGGCACGCCCTACCTGGTCCGCATGGCCCTCAACTGCTGTGCGGCCGACGCCCAGCCGGTGAAGATCGGACTGTACGGAAAGCTGCCGCCCGTGCTGCAGCCCGACTCCTGGCTCGAGGTCACCGGCACCTACACCGGCAAGCGTGCCGAGGATCCCGTCAACGGGGGGATCATCCCGTTCCTCGACGTCGTCGCCGCCCGGCCGGTGCCGACTCCGAAGGACCCCTACGACGAGAGCTGGAACCAATAGGGGACGGGCCGGCCCCCGGGGGCGGCGGCCGGATGCGGCCCCGGGTCAGCCGTCGGCCCGCACCCCGTCCAGGGCCACGTTCAGCACCCGGTCCCGCTGGGCGTCGTCCAGGAAGTTGGTCGCCGTGATCCCGGCGACCATGCGCAGCAGGTCGTCGAGGTTGATGTCGGTACGGGCCCGGCCGGCCTTCTGCGCCCGCTCGAACAGCGGGCCGCCCGCCTGGTACATGGACTCCCGGCAGGCCAGGAAGATCTCCGACTCGTCGTCCATCGCCTGCCGGATGGCCCGCTTGGTCACCGTGTAGTCCACGAAGCGGCGCAGCCAGGAGGTGAGTGCCTCCCACGGATCCAGCTCCGCGACGTCCCGGGCCACCCGGCACAGGTCGTTCACCTCGTCCGCGTACACGCTCTCGAAGAGATGGCGGCGGGTCGGGAAGTTCCGGTAGAGGGTGCCGATGCCGACCCCGGCGCGGCGGGCGATGTCCTCCAGGGAGGCGTCCGCGCCGCTCTCCGCGAAGATCTCGCGCGCGGCGGCGATCAGCGCGTCGTAGTTGCGGGCGGCGTCCTTCCGGTGCGGGCGCTGGGACGCGACCAACTGGCTGACGGGGAACGGCTGAACCGTCACTGCTGCCTCCCTGGCCGGAACGAGGTTGAAGCGGAGGTTCGCCTCCGCTACAGTGGAGGCGTACCTCCACTTTAGCAGTCGGGGTGTGCCCGTCGTGGGCGTGTGGGGCCACACGCGCCCACGACGGCCTCGTACCCCCTTTTTCTCCCCTGAGACGGGACCGCAGTCCGCGCCGCCCGTCCACCCGCCAGCTCCGCGACCGGTCCCTCCGTGGCCGTCGGCATGCTTCGCGCTGTCCGCAGCGCGCACGCGTCCGTACGACCGCGGCCGGGCGACGTCGGCCGCACCCTGTTCGGAGAGGCTCTCGATGCCCCGCAAGTCCACCCGCCTCACCTTCGCGGTCCTAGCGACCGGTGCAGGCGTGTTCTCCATGCTGCAGTCGCTGATCGCGCCGGCCCTGCCGACCGTCCAGCACGCGCTGCACACCTCCCAGTCCACCGCGACCTGGGTGATGACCGCCTACCTGCTGTCCGCCTCGGTCTTCACACCGATCCTCGGCCGGGTGGGCGACCTCGTCGGAAGGAAGCGCACCCTCGTCGCCGTCCTGCTCACCGTGCTGGCCGGCTGTGTCCTCGCCGCGCTCGCACCGAACATCGGTGTGTTGATCATCGCCCGCGCGATCCAGGGCGCCGGTGGCGCGCTGTTCCCGCTCTCCTTCGGCATCATCCGGGACGAGTTCGCCCCGTCGCAGGTGAGCGGCAGCATCAGCAATCTGTCCGCGGTGATCGCCGCCGGCGGCGGCGTCGGCATCGTGGCGGCCGGACCCATCGTGTCCGCACTCGACTACCGCTGGCTGTTCTGGATCCCGGTCCTGGTCGTCGCGATCACCACCCTGATCGCGTTCCGCTACGTCCCCGAGTCGCCCCGCCGGGCCGAGGGGCGTGTCAACTGGCTCGGCGCGGTGCTGCTCTCGGCCTGGCTGGTGGCCCTGCTGCTGCCGCTCAGCCAGGCGACCCAGTGGGGCTGGGGTTCGGCCCGGGTGATCGGCCTGTTCGTCGCCGGGGTGGTGTTCTTCGCGCTGTGGCTGCTGGCCGAGGCCCGCTCCCGCTCCCCGCTGATCGACCTGAAGGTGATGCGGCTGCCGGCCGTGTGGACCACCAACACCGCCGCCCTGCTCTTCGGCGCGGGAATGTACTCGATCTGGTCCTTCCTGCCGGGCTTCGTCCAGACGCCCCGGGCGGCCGGTTACGGCTTCGGCGCGTCCGTCACCGCCTCCGGGCTGCTGATGCTGCCGATGCTGGTCGCCATGTTCCTCTCGGGTGTTCTCACCGGCCGTCTGGAGCCGGTGGTGGGAGCCAAGGCGCTGCTCACGGCGGGTGCCGCCTTCGGGGCGGTCGCCTGCGCCATCCTGACCTTCTGGCACGACGAGCAGTGGCAGGTGGCCCTCGTCTCGGGCGTGTTCGGCTTCGGGATCGGACTGGCCTTCGCCTCGATGGCCAACCTGATCGTCGGCAGCGTTTCTGCCGAGCAGACCGGCGCGGCGACCGGGATGAACGCCAACATCCGGACGATCGGCGGCTCCATAGGCGCCGCGGTCACCAGCGTCCTGGTCACGGGCCGGCTGCAGCCTTCGGGCCTGCCCTACGCATCCGGCTACACGCACGGCTTCGGCCTGCTGGCCCTGCTGTGCCTCGCCGCCGCGCTGGCCGCACTCCTCGTCCCGGCCCGGCGTACGGGGCGGGCGACGGGAGCGCCCCGGGCGTCGGGTACCCAGGTGGGCGCGCGGCCCGAGGTCGCCGTCCGAGGTGCGCGGCGCTGAGGTGCCCGCGGCCATGGAGGGCCCGCGGATCGTTTTCGGCCGGTGCGCCCCACGACGCACCGGCCGGAGGACCCCGGCCCTGAGCGGGGCCGGGGCTCCGGGCCGGGACGACGACGGGCGGCGGCCGCCCCGCGGACCCGGGGGAGCGACCGGCCCGCCGCGCCGGCGGTAACCGCCAAGGCCCCTCCGGCGACTCCCGCCGGGCCCGCGACGCCCGGCCCGGCACCTCGCCGCGTTGTCGGCCACGCCCGAGTGCGTCCGCTACAGGGCGACCCTCCGCCATGCCGTGCACGGCACCCGACGCGCAGGGCCGGACAGACCCTAGGCGGCCAGTTCGCGCGCGTGCTCCACCGCGACTCCGACGGTGCTGCGCAGCACCGGGCCGTGGCCGGGGAGAAGAACGTCGGCCTCGAGGTCTTCGAGGACGGTCAGGGAGTCGAGGGCACGGGCCCGGTCCCGGTGGAACATCCGGGGAAGCAGTTGTGCGCCGCGCCGGCGGGAGGTCGGATGACCGCTGACCAGTGCGTCGCCCGTGATCAGGATCCCGGCGTCGGGCAGGTGGTAGGCGCAGTGCCCGTCGGTGTGCCCCGGGGTGAGGACCGGAAGCGGACGGCCGGGCAGGTCCAGCCTGCTCTCGGTCGGGAACGCCTGCGGCTCGACGACGGGGATGTGCTCCGTACCGCCCGCGCGAAGGGCGTGGACGGCCCAGGGAAGGACGCCGGGGCGCCAGCCGTTGGCCAGGACCTGGCCGACCGAGACCTGGTGCAGGAACTCACGGCGCGCATGGGGCAGTTCCGCCCGGTGCATCAGGACGGGCGTGCCGTGCGTGCGGCGCAGGTACTCGGCCGCGCCCAAGTGGTCGTTGTGCGCGTGGGTGATGAGCACCGCCGTCACGGCCTGCGGGGCGACACCCACCGCGGCCAGCGACGCGAGGAGACGTTCCCGGTCCCTGGGATAGCCGGTGTCCACAAGGGTGGCGGTGTCGCCGTCCTTGACGATCACCCAGTTGGTACTGCTCCCCGGTACCAGGTATACATCGGAGCCGACCTCGACGATGCCGTCGTTGAGCATGGATCACCGGTATTTCTTGAGGGCCCCTGAGGGGCGGGCCTTTCTCGGCACGCGCTGCCGGCACCTTTGGCGGTGGCGTCGGGCTCATACTCTCGCAACCGTGTGGGGCGCCCGTCCGGACCCCCGGCACGGCGCGGCCTGTCACCTCGGCACGTGCCGCCCGGGGCGTTCGCGGACGACCGCGCCCGCACCCTTGTCGTCCCGCAGTCCCGGGAAGTGCGGATGACGCGGCAGGCCGTCCTTGGTCCACCCCGTGGACCCGATCTGCGCGACCGGTCCGAGCCGCACCCGGTGCGCGTCCCGCTCGCGCACCGCGCCGCTGAGCCGGCGCTCCCCGGCGGGCAGCGTGTCCGGGAGACCGCCCGCGGGACCGCTCACCGACCGCCGCCGTGCCCGGCGACCTGAGCGAGGGTGCGTCCGGTGCGCACCGAGCGTGCGCGGTGGGGGTCGGGCGTACCGTGCCGCCCGGCCCCGGCGTGCCCGGTCTTCACGAGCAGCCAGGCCTCCTCGCCGTCGCCTCCCTCTTCGCCGCGGAAGCGGGTGAGGGCGTAGTCGCCGTGGAGCTTGGCCCCGTTCAGCCGGAACGTCGCGTGCCCGTGCTCGAGAGCCTCCTCAAAGGGGACGGCCCGGCCGCGGCGGTCGTGACTCAGCGGCCGGTAGGTGCCCCGGTCCCAGACGATCACGGTGCCGCCGCCGTACTCGCCCCGCGGGATGACACCTTCGAAGTCCTCGTACTCCAGCGGGTGGTCCTCGGTGGGTACGGCGAGCCGCTTGTCGCCGGGATCGCCGGACGGACCCTTGGGTACGGACCAGGACTTCAGTACGTCGCCGACCTGGAGCCGGAAGTCGAAGTGCAGGGTGCTCGCGTCGTGGATCTGCACCACGAAGCGGGGTCCCTCGCCGGGGGAGGCGTCCTTGCCCCGTGGCTCGCCGCTCCGGCCGACGTCCCGTCTGCCGCGGTACTCCCGCAACCGATCGCCGCCGCCCACGTCCGGCTCCCTTCCGCCGACCGCCGCGAAGCGGTCGCACCCGTCGTCCGCGGCCCGAGTACCCCGTCGGCCGTGATGACACCCGGTGCGCCGGGCGGCGGGTGCGGTACCGCGCGGATCAGGCCTCCGGGCCGCAGGGCGGTGCGGAGGTGGTCGCGATGTGGCGCAGCGCGGACGTGAGGCGGGCGAGGTCGTAGTCGCCGAGACGGTCCAGGATGTGCTGTCGGACGCTGGCCAGGTGGGTCGGCCACGCCTTTTCGAGGCGTTCGAGTCCCGAGTCGGTCAGGACCGCGTTCCAGCCGCGCCTGTCCTCGTCGCACTTGGCACGCTGGATCAGGCCCTGTTTCTCGAGGCGGTTCACCACTCGGGTCATCCCGCTGAGCGAGAGGTTGCATGCCGCGGCGAGCTCACTCATCCGCAGGTGCCTGCCCGGGGCCTCGGACAGGTGCATGAGGGTCGTGTACTCGGACAGGGCGAGCCGGGCGTCGCGCGCCATGTCGGCGTCCACCACCCGCGGCAGCGCCATCATCACCCGGCCCAGCTCACGCACGAACTCCTCCTCGGTCGGGCTGAGGGGCGGCAGGCGGTGTTCCTTGGACGGCATACCGGCGATCCTATCTCCTTGACAAGTCAAGAATGTCGGGCATCTACTTGACTCTGCAAGTTTTTTACTTGACGAGGCAATGAAATGTTCGCTTTCAGGAAACGCAGAGGTACGACCATGACCAAGATCGGCATCATCCTCGGCAGCACTCGCCCGGGCCGCAACGGAGAGGCCGTCGCCCGCTGGGTCCACGAGATCGCCGCCCAGCGTGCCGACGCCGAGTTCGAGCTGGTCGACCTGGTCGACTACAAGCTGCCGCTGCTCGACGAGGCCTACCCGCCCTCGATGGGCCAGTACGCCCAGCCGCACACCCACGCCTGGGCCGAGAAGATCGCGTCTCTCGACGGCTTCGTGATCGTCACCCCCGAGTACAACCGCTCCGTGCCCGGCGCACTGAAGAACGCCCTCGACTTCCTCTACGCGGAGTGGAACAACAAGGCCGTCGGCTTCGTGAGCTACGGCGGCAACGGCGGCACCCGCGCGGTGGAGCACCTGCGCGGCATCGCCGGTGAGCTGCAGATGGCCGACGTGCGGAGCCAGGTCGCCCTCTCGCTGTTCACCGACTTCGAGAACTTCAGCACCTTCAAGCCGCTCGACGTCCAGCGCGACACCCTGGTCACGACCCTCGACCAGGTCATCGCCTGGAGCTCGGCGCTGGCCCCGCTGCGCGCCAACTGACGCCGGCGCCCGGAGCGACGCCCACAGCCGGTCCCGTACCGGCGGACACGCGAGCTCCCGCATCCACGGGGTGCGGGAGCTCGCCGCCGTCCGGGGAGGCGACGGCCCGCCGCGGACGGGCCGGTCTCGAGGGTGAGCCGGCCGGCAACCGCGGAAGGCGTTGACGCGCCGCCTCGAGCCGTTCGGCATCGGGGTGGCGGACGGCCGGGTGGAAACGAGGTCCTCCCCGGGAAGTCCCGGTCGGGGTCTTCGCGGCGCCAGGGCTCCCGCCCTCGGGGCCCGGCCCCGAAGGCCCTCCGGCGTGCGCATGAAGAGCGGGTAACCTCCGCGGCATGCGGATCTCGGTTTCCTCGGACATGGACGAACCCGTCGCACGCGGCCTCGTCGCGGAGCTGCGCGAGCGCGGACACGAGGTGCTCACCCATGGCGCGTTGCGCCCCGGGGACGACCCCCGGTGGGCGGCGTGCTCGCAGGCCGCGGCCCGCGAGGTCGCCGACGGCAGGTCGGACCAGGCGGTCGTCTGCTGCTGGACCGGCACCGGAGCGTCGATCGCCGCGAACAAGGTGCCGGGAGTACGCGCGGCCCTGTGCACCGACGCCTACACGGCGGACGGGGCACGCCGCTGGAACGACGCCAATGTGCTGGCACTGAGCCTGCGTCTGACGTCCGAGCCGCTGCTGAAGGAGATCCTCGACGCCTGGTTCGGCGCCGAGCCGAGCCAGGACGGTGTCGACCGCGAGAACGTGGCCCGCGTGAACGGGCTGGATCCCGGGCGTCCGGCCCGGTAGGGGAGCGCGTTCACCGCCGGGCACCCACGGGGCGGCGCCGGTTCGGCCCGCGGGCCGGGTGCGCTGCCGCTCAGCCCCCCACCAGCTCCGCGACCGGCTTCAGCGTCTCCTCAGCGGCGGGCTGCTCCGCGTCGAGCCCCAGGTCCCGCACGCTCCACAGCCACAGCACGTCACGCCCGAAGGACCAGACCAGGGACGCCAGCGCGACGGCGACGACGGCGACGTTCGCCGCCTCGGGCAGCAGACCCGAGGCGGCCACCAGCAGGGCGATCCCCTGGAGCGCCGCGACGGTCTTGCGGGCCATGCTTGACGGCAGCTCGCCGTTCAGCCACGGCAGCGCCCTGGCCGCCGCGACGAACGCGTACCGCATCCCGCCGATCAGCAGCACCCACGGCCCGAGCGACATCGACACGTACACGCTCAGCACGAGGATCAGGAACGCGTCGACCTCCATGTCGAAGCGCGCGCCGAGCGCGGAGGAGGTTCCCGTGCGACGGGCGACCTTGCCGTCCACACCGTCCAGGATGAGCGCCACCGCCGTCAGCCCGACGAACACCGTCACCGGCGGCGAGCTCTCGAACGAGTCCGCGACCAGCGCCGTGACGCCGCCGACCAGGATGGACCTGCCGAGCGTCACCCGGTTGGCAGGCCCGAAGGAGCGCAACCGGGAGCGCAGCACGGCACGTGTGAGAACGGCCCAGGTGGCGAGGGCGAAGGCCAGGCCCGTCAGCCATCCGGCCGGACCCAGGCCGATCGCCGTGCCCAGCAAGGCCAGCAACAGCACCTGCACGCCCGCTCCCACGGTCGTCTCCTGCTGCAACAGCCTCGCGTCGTATGTGTGGTTCAGGGCCACCGCTCACCCTCCGGCCATGTGACAGATTCGATCTTCGCGCGTACGTTGTGCGCGACTTCTCGTAGCTGCGTACGTGGAGAATCGGCCGATCGTTCAGGAGAAGGCACATGGACCTCACAGCTCGCGCCTTCTGGCTGCGCTCGCCGGGGCTCGGGGAGGTGCGGGACGTGGAGCTGCCGAAGCCCGGTGACGGCGACGTGCTCGTGCGCGCGCTGTACTCCGGTGTCAGCCGCGGCACCGAGACCCTCGTCTTCCGCGGTGGCGTCCCCGAGAGCCAGCACGCGGTGATGCGCGCGCCCTTTCAGGAGGGCGACTTCCCGGCACCCGTGAAGTACGGATATCTGAGCGTCGGCCGGGTGGAGCACGGGCCGGCCGAGCTGGTCGGGCGCACCGTGTTCTGTCTGTACCCGCATCAGAGCCGGTACGTCGTCCCGGCCTCGGCGGTCACCGTGGTACCCGACGCCGTGCCGGCCGCACGCGCCGTCCTCGCCGGCACCGTCGAGACCGCGGTCAACGCGGTGTGGGACGCAGGCCCTCAGATCGGGGACCGTATCGCGGTGGTCGGCGGTGGCATGGTCGGGTGCTCCGTCGCCGCCCTGCTCGGCCGGCACCCCGGTGTCCGCGTCCAGCTCGTGGACGCCGACCCCCGGCGCGCCGACACGGCCCGCGCGCTCGGCGTGGACTTCGCCCTGCCCGAGGACGCCCTCGGTGAGTGCGACCTCGTCGTGCACGCGAGCGCGACCGAACAGGGCCTCGTACGGTCCCTGGAACTGCTCGCGCCCGAGGGCACCGTGATCGAGCTGAGCTGGTACGGCGACCGGCGTGTCACCCTGCCGCTGGGCGAGGCCTTCCACTCGCGCCGTCTCACCGTCCGCAGCAGCCAGGTCGGCACCGTCTCGCCGCGGGCCCGTGCCGGACGCGGCTACGGCGACCGGCTCGCCCTCGCCCTCGAGCTGCTCGCCGAACCCGCGTTCGACGCACTCATCACCGGCGAGTCCGCCTTCGACGACCTCCCCGAGGTGCTGTCCCGCCTCACACGTGGTGAGCTCGAAGGGTTGTGCCATCGAGTTCGGTACACCGCCGGCTGAGCCCGGTCGTCCGATTTGCCCGGACTCGGCGGAAACGCCCGACGAAGCCCCGAGGAACTTCGAAACAAGGAGAACGAGCACCTGAACAACGTGCAGGGGTCAGCCGTACTACACGGCATGCCCCGGCAGGGGATCAGACGCACCGCACCTGGAGGGTCGTCCGTTGTTCAGCATCACCGTCCGCGATCACCTGATGATTGCCCACAGCTTCCGCGGCGAGGTCTTCGGCCCCGCGCAGCGCCTGCACGGGGCGACGTTCCTCGTGGACGCCGCCTTCCGCCGCGCCGAGCTGGACGACGACAACATCGTCGTCGACATCGGACTGGCCACGCAGGAACTCGGCGCCGTGGTGAACGAGCTCAACTACCGCAATCTCGACGACGAGCCGGACTTCGCCCACACCAACACCTCGACGGAGTTTCTGGCCAGGGTCATCGCCGACCGCCTCGCCGAGCGCGTCCACAAGGGGGCACTGGGCGAGAGCGCCCGTGACATCGCGCGCATCACCGTCACTCTGCACGAGTCGCACATCGCCTGGGCGAGTTACGAGCGTGACCTGTGACCGACACGACCCTCGACCAGACGTCCCCGAGCCCGTCCGGCCCGGCGTCGCAGCCCCGGCTGAGCTACGTTCCCGTGCAGAACGCGGCCCTGAGGAACGCGGACATCATTCCCATGTCACTGCGCAGTGTGCACTTCGTCGTGCCGGGCGGCGTGGACGACCCGGCCGCTCCGAGCGGCGGCAACGCCTACGACCGCCGGATCCGCCTCGACCTGCCCGGCTTCGGCTGGCGGGTCACCCAGCACCCCGTCGAGGGCTCGTGGCCCCGCCCGGACGCGGCCGCCCGGGACGAGCTGGCCCGCACGCTGCGGCAACTGCCCGACGGTGCCGTCGTCCTGCTCGACGGCCTGGTCGCCTGCGGCGTCCCCGGGATCGTGGTGCCGGAGAACGAACGCCTGCGCATGGCCGTCCTGGTGCACCTGCCGCTCGGCGACGAGACGGGCCTGGACCCGCGGACCGCCGCCGAACTGGACGCCCGGGAACGTGCCACCCTGCGTGCCGTACCCGCCGTCGTCGCCACGAGCGACTGGGCCGTGCGCCGGCTCGTCGCCCACCACGGGCTCGCCCCCGAACGCGTCCATGTCGCCGCCCCGGGCGCCGACATCGCGCCCCTCGCGCCCGGCACCGACGGCGTCTCCCGACTGCTGTGCGTGGCCGCCGTCACCCCGCGCAAGGGCCAGCACCGGCTGATCGAGGCGCTCGCCACGGTCACCGACCTGCCGTGGACCTGCTCCCTGGTCGGCGGGCTCGGCCACGACCCCGAGTACGTGGCACGCCTGCGCGTCCTCGTCGACGAGCACGGCCTCGGCGACCGGCTGCACCTGGCGGGCCCCAAGTCCGGGGCCGAACTCGACGCCAGCTACGCGGCGGCCGACCTCATGGTCCTCACCTCGTACGCCGAGACGTACGGCATGGCGGTCACCGAGGCGCTCGCCCGCGGTATCCCGGTTCTCGCGACCGACGTCGGGGGCCTGCCCGAAGCGGTCGGGCGCGCTCCCGACGGGGGAGTGCCCGGCATTCTCGTACCGCCGGAGGACCCCGCGGCGCTCGCCGCGGAACTGCGCGGCTGGTTCGGCGAGGCGGACGTGCGGCGGCGGCTCAAGGCCGCGGCACGCGGCCGACGCGCGGCGCTGGACGGCTGGGCCACCACCGCCCGCAGCCTCGCGGGCGTGCTCGCGCGGCTGCCCCGCGAGCCCCGGAGGGCGGCATGACCATGAGCACGACTCCCACCGGTCCCCAGGTGCCCTCGGCGTCCTTCGGCGACCCGCAGGCCGAGCCCGTGTCCGCCGACCCCGCGTCCGGCGGCACGGGTGAGTCGGAGGTCCCCCGATACGCCCCGCAGTGGCTCCAGTTGCGCGAGCCGGCCGACGCCGCGGCACGCGCCCACGATCTGCTGGAACCCCTGCGGATCCGGCTCGCCGACCGGCCCGGACGTACCACCGGCCTGGTGGTGCACGACCTGGGCTGCGGCACCGGATCGATGGGCCGCTGGCTCGCCCCGCGCATCGACGGCGCCCAGCGCTGGGTCCTGCACGACCGCGACCCCTACCTCCTGCACTTCGCCACGGTGGGGGCACCCCGGGCGGCCGCCGACGGCAGCCGGGTGACCGTCACCACGCAGCGCGGTGACATCGGACGGCTCACTCCCGACGCCCTCACCGGAGCCTCGCTGGTGACGGCCTCCGCGTTGCTCGACGTCCTCACCGCCGAGGAGATCGACACACTCGCCGCCGCCGTGGTGGCTGCCGGCTGCCCGGCGCTGCTGACCCTGTCCGTCGTCGGCAGTGTGGAACTCTCCCCCGGGCACCCGATGGACCGGGAGATCGGCGACGCGTTCAACGCGCACCAGCGCCGTGGCGATCTGCTCGGTCCCGACGCGGTCGAGGTGGCCCGTGAGGTCTTCGAGCGGCTGGGCGCGTGTGTGCTGACACGGCCGAGCTCCTGGCGGCTCGGGGCGGGGCAGGCGGAACTGACGCAGGAGTGGCTGCGCGGCTGGGTCGGCGCCGCGGTGGAGCAGCGGCCGGACCTCGAGGCCCGCGCCGATGCGTATCTGCGGGACCGGTCGGCCGCCGGCGCGGCGGGCGAACTGCGCGTGACGGTGCACCACAGCGACATGCTGGTCCTGCCGCGGCCCACGGGAGGGGCGGGATGACGGTGCGGACCATCGCCCCGGTGGAGGCGGCGGAGGGGGCACACCCGGCCGCGGTCACCGCGGTTGTGCCCTCGGATGTCCACCCCGTGACGTCCGGGCCCGGACGGGCACGGGGCGTGGCGCCCGCCTGCGCCGCGACCCCGTCGCGGGCGCCCGTCGCGGACCCGCCGACGGATGTGGCGCCGGCCGCACGCCGCGGCGTGCTCCGGGCCCTGCGGGCGCATCTGGGCACGGTCGCCGGGACCGTCATCCTCGGTGTGCTCCTGTGGCGGCTCGGCACCGGGGTGTTCCTCGACGGGCTGCGGCGCATCGACGCCCCCACGCTGCTCGCCGGGCTCGGGATCGGCGTGCTCACGACGGTGTTCAGCGCCTGGCGCTGGTGCCGTGTCGCCCGTGCGCTGGACATCCGGCTGCCGCTGGGCGCCGCCGTGGCCGACTACTACCGTGCCCTGTTCCTCAACGCGGCGCTCCCCGGCGGCGTGCTCGGCGACGTGCACCGTGCCGTACGGCACGGGCAGAGCGCCGGTGACGTCGGACGCGGCGTCCGTGCCGTGGTCCTGGAGCGGACCGCGGGACAGGTGGCCCTCGTTGCCGTCGGTGTGCCGGTCCTGCTGACGCTGCCGTCGCCGGTGCTGGTCCAGACCCGCCATCTCGCGGGCCTGCTGGTACTGGCCGCCCTCGGCGCCCTGGCCGTCGTCGCGGCCGTACGGATGGGCCGGGCGCCCCGCCCCTCGCGACGGCGCCGCGCGCTCCGCGCCGCCCTCGGCGAGGCACGGAACGCCCTGCTGGCACGCGGTAGTTGGCCGGCCGTTCTGATCTCGTCCGTCGTTGTGCTGGCCGGTCATCTGCTGATGTTCTGGGTGGCGGCGCGGGTCGCCGGTTCGCAGGCATCCCCGGTCACGCTGCTGCCGCTGGCCCTGCTCGCCCTCATCGCCATGGGGCTTCCGCTGAACGTCGGCGGCTGGGGCCCTCGGGAGGGTGTCACGGCCTGGGCCTTCGGCGCGGCCGGGCTGGGTGCGGACACGGGGCTGACGGTCGCGGTGGTGTACGGCGTCCTCAGCTTCGTCGCGAGCCTGCCGGGCATCCCGGTGCTGCTCGCCCGGTGGTACACGGGGCTGCGGGGCGCCCGGCGGGGAACGGCACCGGAGGACGTCGACGACGGTCGGCGGATTCCGGCGCCGGTCGGCGACCGGGCCGTCGCCGGGGACGCGGAGAGCGCCGACGGCGGTTCACAGACTCCTGCCGCGGGCCGGGAAGAGGCTCCCGCGGCAGGGCCGGTGACGGGCGGCACGGAGCGTACCCCCATCGCGCTCCGTGCCCCCGTGCCGTACCTCCCCTACCCGCGTTCGCCTCCCGAGCCGCGGGCGGAGCGGCCGAACGAGCGTCAGAAGACGTGCCCGGATGCGGAGTTGACCGAACCCGGCGTGCCGCCGTCGGCCTCGTCCGAGGCGACCAGGGAGAAATACGCCTCGAAGGAGTCGGTGAGGGCGGCGAGCAACTGCCTCCCCTTGTCCGCGGAGGCGAGTGAAGGGCGCCCGATGACGCCGGACTCGGTATAGGCCGGCATACCGAGGGTAAGCAGATGCCTACGGTCGTCGGCGATGAAATCGGTGGACTCGTAACCGGGCCTGACCAATTCGGGATGGCAGTGCAGAAGAATGGAGGTCTCGATTTCTCCGGCATGCATGTCGCTGAGCAGCGAAGTGCGCACACCGGCCCGATCCCGGGCCTCGTCCCAGTCCTCCGGGGCGGGGAAAAGCGCCATCCGCACACCGCTGCCCGCGGATTCCTGGACGACATTGCCGAGGACGTAGTTCCCGCCGTGGCCGTTGACCAGTACCAGGGCCTCGACGCCCGAGCGACGGAGCGATTCGGCGATGTCCCGCACCACCGCGTGGAGAGTGACGGAGGAGATGCTCACGGTTCCCGGATATGCCGCGTGCTCGTGGGAGCAGGAGATCGTCACCGGAGGAAGGAGGTGAACCGGATGCGCTGCGGCGATCTCGCCTGCGATCGCGCAGGCCACCAGTGTGTCGGTGGCCAGCGGAAGGCAGGGGCCGTGCTGTTCGAAACTGCCCACGGGCAGAACGGCGACCTGGCGGCCCGGACCGGCCGCCCGCGCCCGGACGTCCTGCGAGGTGTCCGAGGGCAGCACCCCGGTGGTGTGCACGGGCGGCGGTCCGGGCACGGCCGCGTCTCCCGTCGGCGACGACCCAGCAGTGTCCGCAGTTCCCGAACCGCTCATTTTTTCACGGCCTTTCGTCTCGTACCGCCTGCGCTTACCAGATAGGAACAGATCATGACAGACATTGACGGCGTGCTCGGCGGGAATGCCCACCCCTCCGGGGTCACCCGAATCGCCAACGCCCCGACCGGGGTCACCCGGGTCGTGAACGCCCCCCTGCCCACCGAATACGGTGATTTCCAGGCCGTCGGCTATCTTGATCACGACCGCGGCGAGGAACAAGTGGCGCTGGTGTACGGCGACATCGAGGAGGAGGGGATGCTGGTCCGCCTCCATTCGGAGTGCCTGACCGGAGACGCCTTCGGGTCGACGCACTGCGAATGCGGTCCCCAACTCTCCACCGCTCTGCGGGAGATCGTGGCCGAGGGCCGGGGCATCGTCGTCTATCTGCGCGGCCACGAGGGCCGCGGCATCGGCCTGCTCGGGAAGTTGCGCGCGATGAAGCTCCAGGCCGAGGGCCTGGACACGGTGGAGGCGAACCTCGCCCTGGGCCTGCCGGTGGACGCGCGCGACTACCGGGTGGCGGCGGAGATCCTCCACGATCTCGGGGTGCGGTCGGTGCGCCTGCTCTCCAACAACCCGCGCAAGCGGGAGGCGTTGCTGCGGCACGGCATCAAGGTCGACAAGCAGGTCTCGCTGCTGATACCGCCGTGCGAGAACAACATCACCTACCTGCGCACCAAGCGGGAACGGCTCGACCACTACCTGCCGCATCTGGACGCTGTGATGCACTCGTCGTGAGCGGATGCGCGGCGGCCGCCCGGCGCCGGCCGCCGTCCCCGCACCCCCGGTGTCCTCGGCGCGCGGTGCGTCACGGCCGGACGACCGCCGCCGTGCGCCGGCCGCGAGCCGGGCCGCCCCACGGCGGACGCCTTGCGGGCGTCAGCCGGTCAGGGCCTCGTGCACGAGCCGCTTCAGTTCGGGGTAGACGGAGTGCGAGCCCGTCGGTCTGAGCTGGGTCAGGAACTGCACGGTCAGATCGTTCAGCGGGTCCACCCAGAAGGTCGTGGTGGCCACCCCGCTCCAGCCGAACGTGCCGAGCGCCTCGGGGGACCTGGTCAGTTCGGGTTCCGTGACGACGGACACCCCGAGGCCGAAGCCGAGGCCCGCCTTGCCGGGGTCGCGGTGGCCGCGGCTGCCGCAGGAGAGCATGTCGGCGCCCCCCGGAAGGTGGTTCGACGCCATCGTGGCGACCGTGTCGGAGCTCAGCAGACGGACACCGTCCAGTTCGCCGCGGCGGCGGAGGAACTCCATGAAGCGGTGGTAGTCGTGTGCCGTCGCCACCATGCCGCCGCTGCCGGACAGGAAGCGGGGCCGGCCGCGCAGGGGGAGCCCCGGGATCGGTGCGATGCCGCCGTCCTCTGTCTCGCCGTACAGCTCCGCGAGCCGCGGTGCCTGTGCCTCGGTGACGCACAGGCCGGCGTCCGTCATGCTGAGCGGGGCGAAGATCCGTTCGGTGAAGAAGTCGTCCAGGTCCCGGCCCGACACCACCTCGACGAGCCGCCCGAGCACATTCGTCGCCACCGAGTAGTTCCACTGCGTGCCCGGTTCGAACTGCAGCGGCAGCCGCGCGTACACCTCGCATGTGTCCGCCAGGGTCGCGCCGGGTACCACCGACGTCTCGATGCCCGCCTCCCGGTACAGGGCGTCGACGGGGTGCGAGTGGTAGAAGCCGAAGGTCAGCCCGGCCGTGTGGGTGAGCAGATGGCGGACCAGGATCGGTCCTTCGGCGGGGCGGGTCCGCACCGCCGCGCCGGATCCCCCGACGTAGACCCGTGGACGGGCGAAGGCCGGGAGGACGTCGGCGACGGGCGTGTCCAGCCCGAAGCGGCCCTCCTCCATGAGGATCAGAGCGGCGACCGAGGTGACCGGCTTGGTCATCGAGTACATCCGCCACAACGTGTCGGTGCCGACCGGAAGCCCGGCCCGGACGTCGCGGTGCCCGTACGTGGCGAGGTGGGCCGTGCGGCCGTGCCGGGAGACGGCCACCAGAAAGCCGGGCAGTCGTCCGTCGTCGACCTCGTGGGCGAAGTGCTGGTCCAGACGGGCCAGCGCCTTCGGGTCGAGACCCACGTCCTCCGGCGCCACCTCTTGCCGCAGGTGTCCCATCGTTCTCCTCCGGTCTCCCCCGGGTGCTGTACCGGGACTTCCGGTTCCAACATTTCATGGTCGGCTACCCGGCTGCGGGCGATCCCTCTCCGGCGCCCGCCGGGGTTTCGGACCGGCCGGGCAGTCGCAGGGCCGTCGGCACACCGAGCAGGGACACACAGGCGAGGGCCGCAAGGGTGGGTCCGGGTGCCGCGTTCGTGCACGTCATCAGCGTGCCGGCGGCGGCGACGCCCACCGTGGGCCCGATGTTCAGCGCGGTCTGCTGCAGACCGCCGGCCACCCCGGCCGAGGTGACGGACGCCTCTCGTACGACCACCGCCGTCGCCGTCACCATCACCGTGCCGAATCCGGCACCCACCAGCAGGAATCCCATTCCCGCCCAGAGGGCCGGCAATGCCTGCGAGAGCCGGGACAGAAGGAGCACGCCCGCACTCAGGAGCGCCGCCGCGGTCCCGGCCGTGCGGCGCGGACCGCAGCGGCGCATGAGGACGGCCGCCGCGGGCGCCGCGAGCACCATCGCCACGGGGCCCGGCAGGGCGTGCAGCGCGGTGTGCAACGGATCGAGGCCCAACTCGTCCTGCAGGACGTAGCTGCTGACGAACATCGCCCCCAGCATCGCCGCCGACGCGGCCACGAGCAGCGCGAGCGCGGAGCCCACCCCCGGCCGGCCGAGGACGTCCGTGGGCAGCAGCGGGCCGGTGGCGCGCCGTTCGTGCCGCAGGAACATCAAGCCGGCCGCCGCAGAGCCGAGCAGGGCCGGGGCGGACATCGCGGGACGGCCGGAGTCCGCGCCCGCGGCGAGCGCGTACACGAGGCACATCAGGGCCGCCGCGAGCAGAGCGGCGCCCAGGAGGTCCAGCGGCGGGCGGGACGCGGGCTGTTGCTCCGGGACGCGGGCACACCCCACGAGCACGCCCATGACCAGAGCAGGGGCGACATTGAGGAAGAAGACGGCCCGCCACCCGAAGGGGGCGACCAGAGCGCCGCCGATCAAGGGGCCCGCCGCGGCGGCCAGGGCGATCGCGCTGGTGCGCAGCGCGATCGGCATGCCCAGACGCTCCGGCGGATACGCGGCCCGCAGCATGCCGAGCGTCGCCGGTTGCAGCAGGGCGCCGAATGTCCCCTGGAGCGCGCGCAGTCCGATCACCCAGCCGATGTCCGGCGCCACCGCGATCCCCGCCGACGCCGCGCCGAAACCGAGCATGCCGAGTGCGAACATGCGCCGATGGCCGTGGCGGTCGCCGAGCCGGCCGGCGAACACCAGCAGGCTCGCCACCGGGATGAGATAGGCGGTGCTCGTCCACTGCACCTGGGTCAGGGACGCGTGCAGATCCCGTTGCAGGGTGGGCTGCGCGACGGTGAGCACCGTGCCGTCGAGGGCGACGACGACCGCGCCGACGGCACTGCCCGCGAGCGTGGTGACGCGGTGGGTCCTCACCGGCCGCCCGGCCCGAGGTGTGCGTCCAGGGCGGTTTGGAGCAACGGCACGACATCGTCGGCCCCCGTGGCGAGCGGAAGGCTGCCCCAGGTCCACAACTGGGCGATGCCGTGCAGGTTGGCCAGCAGGGAGCCCGCGACGAGCGCCGCGTCGGCGTCCGGCCGCGCCCGGCCCACCAGGTCGACCAGCAGGGAGAACAGCGGGAGGCTGGTCTCGCGCAGCCCCAGATGGCCGCTCTCCAACAGGTCGTGACGGAACATCAGCTCGTGCATCCCGCGATGGGTGAGAGCGAAGTCCAGATAGACGCGGCCGAGGGTGGCAAGTTGCTCCCGGGGGCTTGCCGCGCCGTCGCCCGTCACCTCGGCCGCCCGGCCCGCGAGGTCGGTGAAGCCGCGGCGGGCGATGGCGGACAGCAGCTCCAGATGGGTGGGGAAGTAGCGGCGGGGGGCGCCGTGCGAGACCCCCGCCCGCCGGGCGATCTCCCTCAGGGTCAAGGCCTGGACGCCCTCGGTGTTGACCAGGTCGACACCGGCATCGACCAGCCGGGCCCGCAGGCCCGTCTCCGGATCAGTCATAGACACTGTCTACCAGAAAATCGTAGACAGTGTCTACACGGGAATGCGGGACTCGGCCGCGCGGGTTGTTCGGGGTATGACTCAGGACGCCACGCAGAACGCGCTGCTCGCACTGCTCGCCGAGAGCCACGGCGGGGTGCTGGTCACCCTCAAACGCGACGGCCGGCCCCAGCTGTCGAACGTGACCCACGCCTACGATCCCAAGGACCGTGTCATTCGTGTCTCGCTCACGGACGACCGCGCCAAGACCCGCAACCTGCGCCGGGACCCGCGGGCCTCGTACCACGTGACCAGTGGCGACCGGTGGGCCTATGCGGTCGCCGAGGGCACGGCGGACCTCATGCCGGTCGCCCAGGATCCCTACGACGAGACGGTCGAGGAACTCGTCCGGCTCTACCGGGACGTCGCGGGCGAGCACCCGGACTGGGAGGACTACCGCGCGGCCATGGTCCGCGACCGCCGTCTGGTGCTGAGGCTGCGCGTGGAGCGTGCGTACGGTATCCCCGAGGGCGCCAACCAGGGCTAGCCCGTGGGGTCGCCCGCCGTACGGGCCTCGATCGCGCGCAGGACGGCCACCATGTCCTCACCGCCGTGCCCCAGTGTCACGGTCTCCTCGAACAGGGCGTGGCAGACGTCCAGCAGCGGCGAGGCCACGCCCGTCGCGCGGGCGGCCTCGGCGATCAGCCGGTTGTTCTTCAGGACGTCGTGGGCCGCCGCCTGGACCGCGAAGTCGCGCGTGTGCAGCTTGGGGGCCTTCATCCGGGAGACGCCGCTGGCCATGGGGCCGGCGTCCAGCACGTCCAGGAACAGGCGCCGGTCCAGACCGTTTTGGTCCGCGAAGTGGTAGGCCTCCGAGAGCCCGGTCACCAGCGTGATCAGAAACAGGTTGACCGAGAGCTTCATCAGCAGGGCGTTCGGGGCGGGTCCGCAGACGAAGGTCTCGCGGCACAGCGGGGCGAGCAACGGCCGTACGAGGCCCACCGCGGCGTCGTCCCCGGCGAGCATCGCCACCAACTGCCCGTCCTCCGCGGGCACCCGGGAACCGGAGACCGGCGCCTCGACATACCGCCCGCCGGCCGCGCGGACCTCCGCCTCCAGGTCGCGGGAGTAGCCCGGAGAGGTCGTCCCCATGTGGACGACGATGCGTCCGGCGACCCGGGCCGCGAAGCCTGAGGTGCCGCGGCCCAGGGCGGAGTCGATCGCGTGGTCGTCCGCCAGCATGAGGATCACGACATCGGCCCTGGCGAAGACCTCGGCCGGGTCCGCCGCCGTCTCGGCCCCGGCCGCGCGCAGCGGCTCGGTACGGGCCGCGGTGCGGTTCCAGACGATCAGCGGTGTGCCGGAGCGGACCAGCCGGAGCGCCATGGGCTGTCCCATGACCCCGAGACCGATGAAGCCGACGCGCACGATGGACCGCCCTCCGTGGGGTGCCGCTATGACGGCGGTCATAGTAGCGAGTCTTATGACGGCGGTCATAGGGTGGGGCGAACGAGCCGCGGTGAGTCGGGAGGTCGGCGATGGCGGTGTCCGAGCGGGGACCGCGCGAGCGGATGGTCTTCAGTGCGGCCCAGTTGATCCGGCGCGACGGTGTCACCGCGACCGGCATGCGCGAGGTGGCCGCGCACGCGGGGGCCCCGCGCGGCTCGCTCCAGCACTACTTCCCGGGCGGCAAGGAACAACTCGTCAACGAGGCGGTGGCCTGGGCCGGCCGGTACGCCGCCGGGCGTGTGGCGCGCTTCCTCGCGGCGCTGCCCGAACCCGCACCGAGCGGGCTGTTCGCCGCGATGGTGCGGCAGTGGACCGACGAGTACCGGACGTCGGGGTTCGAGGGAGGCTGCCCGGTCGCCGCGGCGACCGTGGACTGCGCGCAGTCCACGGACTCCACCCGTGGCGCCGCCGCGGACGCGTTCGCGCGCTGGACGCGCCCGGTGGCCGAGGCACTGACGGCCATGGCGGTCCCGGCGGACCGGGCCGAGCCGCTCGCCACGCTCATGATCAGTGCGCTGGAGGGCGCCTTGCTGATCGCCCGGACCGAACGCGACGAGCGCGCCCTGACGACCGTGGCACGGGAACTCGGACCGCTGCTCGACGCGAGCGTGCGACGGCCGTCGCCGGGCGGCTGATGCGGTCCTGGGCCCCGGGACGCAGGGCGGACGCCCGATGGTCCGGCGATCAACCCCCTCCTGGGCTGCGGAACGCGCCCGTTCACCGTTCACCCCGTCCATGAAGGAGATCCCCATGCCGGTAGACGGTCACCACCACATCAGGATCGCCCGTCCCTCCAAGGATCTGGCAGCGGCCGAACGCTTCTGGGTCGCGGGGTTCGGGCTGTCGGTGGTGTACCGCGCCGAAGGCGGTACGGAACCGGGCGAGCACGACCTGCTGATGGTCGGCAGGCCCGAGGCCTCCTGGCACCTCGAACTCGTCCACGAGGCGGCCCGTCCCGTGATGCCCCGTCCCACCGAGGAGGACCTTCTCGTCGTGTACCTCGACGAGCCGGTGCCGGAGGAACTGGTGGCGCGACTGGAGGAGCACGGCGGCAAGCGCGTCCTCTCGCCGAACCCGTACTGGAACGAATGGGGCGTCACGATCGAGGACCCGGACGGCTATCGGCTGGTGCTGTGCCGGCGATCCTGGTCCAACGCCTGAGCACGGCGCGCCGTACCGGGGCGTCCCGGGGTTGCCGCTAGCCTCCGCACGTGATCAATGGGGCACACATGGTGATCTCCTCCCGCGACGCCGAGGCGGACCGGGTCTTCCTCCGCGACGTCCTCGGCTGGGCGCATGTCGACGCCGGGCACGGCTGGCTCGTCTTCAAGGCGCCGCCGGCCGAGGTCGCCTTCCACCCGGCCGAGGGCGAGCCCGCGCACCAACTGATGCTGATGTGCGACGACCTCGACACCACGATGTCCGAACTCGAGGCGAAGGGCGTCGAGTTCACACGCCCGGTCAGCGAGGCGCGCTGGGGCAGGGTCACCGGTTTCCGGCTTCCGGGAGGGAGCGACATCGGTCTGTACGAGCCGTACCACCCTGTGGCGCACGGTCTTTGATCCGCGGGTGCTCGGACAGGAGCGTGTGCGGGTCGAAGGCCGGGCGCGGACACGCGAACCGCGGACGTACGGCCGGACGGGTCACAGGCATCCGAGCGCGCGGTAGGTGTCACGGGTCGTGGCGGCGACCCGCGCCCAGGTGTGCTCGCGGGTGACAAGCGCCCGGCCGGCGGCGCCCCAGGCGTGCCGCGTCCGGGGACTCTCGAGCAGCATCTCGAGCGCCTCTGCCCAGGCCAGAGGGGATTTCGACGGTATTAGTCGTCCATTCACCCCGGATTCGACCAGTTCTCGCATGGCCGGGACATCACCCGCTACGACGGGGAGACCGCCGGCCATCGCCTCGACCGGCTCGAGAGGGGTCAGCAGATGGCAGATGCGCTCGTCGGTGCGCGGCACCGCGAAGACATCAAGCACGGCGTGGTGGTCCCGCACCTGCTCGAGCGGAACCCGGCCGGTGAACAGGACCGTACCGTCCCCGAGGCCGAGCCGCCCGGCAAGGTCCTGGAGCGCACGTCGCTCCGGACCGTCACCGACCAGCAGCAGCCGCAACGGCACACCCCGGCGCCGCAGTTCGGCCCCGGCCTCCAGCAGCGTGCCGATGCCCTCGTGACGGGTGAGGCCGCCGACCGTGCCGACGACGTACTCCTCGGGCCCGATACCGAGACGGGCGCGCAGGGGAGCGCCGTCCGGCAGCGGTTCCAGGAAGAGCGGATCGACGGCGTGCGGCACGACGCGTACCCGCTCCTCGGGGACCCCGCGCGAGACGATCTCCTCCTTCATCGCCTCGCCCGGTGTCAGCACCGCGTCGGACTCGCGCATGCAGTACGTCTCCCACTCCCGTCGCGCGCGGTACGCCGCGTCGCCGCGGGAGCGCCCGTGCGTCTGGGCGAGCCAGCTCTCCTCGCGGAACCCGCGCACCTCGTAGACCACGGGAAGGCCGTACGTCTCGCGCAGGGCCAGCGCCACCCTGCCGTCGCCGTGGTCGCCCGACGCGTGCAGCACCGAGGGGCGCACTCGCTCGACGAGCCGCGCGGCCAGCTCCGTGTTGCGC
Organism: Streptomyces sp. HUAS TT11; assembly: GCF_051553595.1. NCBI lineage: Bacteria > Bacillati > Actinomycetota > Actinomycetes > Kitasatosporales > Streptomycetaceae > Streptomyces > Streptomyces sp. HUAS TT11. Next base: position 1,718,440 of record NZ_CP196184.1, on the reverse strand, counting down.
GCCAGCACCGGTCCGGAGCCGTACGGCAGCCACCTCGGCAGCAGCCGGTGCTGGGGCACGCCCTCGAGCAGGTGCAGCGGCCGGGCGTCGAACACCCCCTGGGTCACCGGGAATCCGATCCGCGTCACCACATGAGGATCCAGCCCCGCCGCGGACTGGGCGCGGGTGAGTGCCTGGGTGCGCAGGGCCGGGCCCCCCTGCTCGTGCGGCACTCCGCGGATGACCAGGTGCAGCACCCGGCCGCGCACGGGCAGGATCGCACGCCCCGCGGGAGCCGGTACGCGTGCGGGGGAGGACTCGTCCGACGTCCTGGACGGCCGGGCCTTCAGACGGATCTCCAGCGGCCGCAGCGCGCGGCGGACAGGGGCGGGCAGCAGGCGTACGGCGAGCAGGGCCGCCCGCAGCGGGTCGTGCCGCAGCTCGGCCCAGGCCACCGAAACGGCGAGGGTGAGCGCGCGCACCGGGCGACGGAACATGGCATCAGGCTAGATCGCCCTGGTGACGGCGCGGCAACATGGGTCGGCGTCCACCCGGATGGCGGGCGCGGGGAGCCGGGCCGGACGCGTCCGCGCGACCGGCGTACGACAGGCGCACCGGCATCCGCTCCCCGTGACGGACGCACGGGACGGCGCGCGGCACCGCATCACGACGGGCGCGCTCTACCGGGTCCGCCGCGCGGGATCCCCGGGCGTCCACCCGGTTTGTCGCGTGGCGCCGCTGTGCACCTACCGGGTCCGCCGTCCGGGACGGTCGCGCACTCGTCCCGTTCGCCGCGTGAGACCCCCGCGCACCCCGAGCCCGCGCTGCCGCCGTTTCCGTCCCGGTATGCCGCGTCCTGGGGGCCGTTCCCGGGGCGTTGCCGCCGTCGTCCTCCGCCGGCTGGAGCACCATGACCGAGAGCACGCAGGAATGCATCCACCCGGGCGGGGACGCCCGTCACCGCGCGCAGGACGACCCCGCCGCCGGCGGCGAGGTCGTCCTCGACCAGCCGGGCGGCGAACTCTTCCGCGCCCTGCGACTGGGCCAGCTCCTCGCGATCATCGGCGCTCCGGCAGACTCCCGCACCCCGCTCTCGGTACTGGACGCGGGCTGCGGCGGGGGCTGGTTCGCCCGTGCACTGGCCCGTGACGGCCATCGGGTCGACGCCTTCGACGCCAGTTCCGCGGCCGTCGCGCAGGCCCGCGGCGAAGGCGGCGGGCCGCGTCACGCCGTCGCCGACCTCAGCGGCCGGCGCAGCCCTCGGCCCTACGACGTGGTGCTCTGCCTCGATGTCCTCTTCCACGTCCTGGACGACGACGCCTGGGCGGCGGCGCTGCGCACCCTCGCCTCGCTGGTGCGGCCGAGCGGCCGACTGATCGTCACCGACGCGGACCCGGGGGAGCGGGCCGTGCGCGGCGACCGTCTTGTGTACCGGCCCGCCACCGCGTACCGCGCGGCCCTCGAGCCGCTCGGTCTCCGACACCGCCATTTCCTCCCGCACGGATTCCGGGAGAACACCGTCGGCTTCCACGTCTTCACGAGGATCCGCCGACACCCCTGAGCGGCCGGCGTTCAGGTCCGCGTGCGGTCCGCCGTCAGATAGGCGACGACCATGTCGCCGAGCATCCGGCGGTAGTGCTCGCGCCGGCCGGCGGCCACCAGATCACGGCCGAAGAGCGCCCCGAACGTGTGCCTGTTGGCGACCCGGAAGAAGCAGAACGAGCTGATCAGCGCATGCAGATCGACGGCGTCGACGTCGGCCGTGAACAGTCCCGACTCCCGGCCCGCCGCGAGTATGCGGCCGGTCACCTCCAGGGCCGGCGACCCGATGCTGTCCAGCTTCTCGGACGCCGCGATGTGCTCGGCACCGCGGATGTTCTCCATGCTGACCAGACGGATGAAGTCGGGGTGCGCCTCGTGATGGTCGAAGGTGACCTCGGCGAGCCGGCGGACGGCCGCGACGGGGTCCAGATGCTCGACGTCCAGCTCCTGCTCGGCTCGGCGGACGATTCCGTAGGCCCGCTCCAGGACGGCCGTGAACAACTGCTCCTTGCCGCCGAAGTAGTAGTAGATCATCCGCTTGGTGGTGCGGGTCAGGGCGGCGATCTCGTCGACCCGGGCCCCGTCGTAGCCGGCGCGCGCGAACTCCCGTGTCGCCACGTCGAGGATCTCGGCCTTCGTGCGGGCGGCGTCGCGGACACGGGCGCCCGCAGGTGCCGGTTCGTCGACGCTGGTCATCGGGTTCCTCCGGACGAAGGACGGGCCGGCGCACGGCTCGTCGGCTGCCGGCGATTGTAGAAGCCCGGCCCTGCGGTGCTCCCGAGCAGGACCCGGTGCGCCGATCGGCGCCTTCGGGCCTCCGCCCCGGACGCCGGCTGCCGGGGAGCGACCGGTGGAGGCCGGTCCGCCTCCGTGGACGGACCGGCCTCCCTGTCTTCTACCGCGACGGAGAGAGCGCCCGGTGGGGGGTCCCGGACGTGCCCACCGCGTTCCATTCCGCGATCACGGGCCAGTCGTGCTCGGTGGACAGCCGGCTGACCGTCCCCGTCCGGAGCTGGAACAGCCGTCCCTCGGCGGCCCCGAGGCCGAGGTGCCGGGCGGTGAGGGCACGCAGGAAGTGGCCGTGGGCCACGAGGACCACGTCGCCTTCGGCGAGCGCGGGTGCGATACGGGCCAGGACCCGGTCGGCCCGTGCCGCCACCTCGTCCGGCGACTCGCCGGGGTGTCCCGGCGGACCCGGCGGCACCCCGTCCGTCCACAGCCGCCAGTCGGGTCTGGTGCGATGGATGTCGACGGTGGTGATTCCCTCGTAGCCGCCGTAGTCCCACTCGTGCAGATCGGGCTCGGTCGCGGCGCCGGACAGGCCCGCGAGTTCCGCGGTGCGTATCGCCCGGTGCAGAGGGCTGGTGAGAGTGAGTGCGAAGGTGCGTCCGGCGAGCAGGGGGGCGAGGGACTTGGCTTGTTCCTCGCCACCCTGCGTGAGCGGCAGATCGGTCCAGCTGGTGTGCCGGCCCGAAGCGCTCCACTCGGTTTCGCCGTGGCGGACCAGCAGGAGGTCGCCCACGGTGGTCACCTACTTGGCGGACTCGACCGCGTGGCCGCCGAACTGGTTGCGCAGCGCGGCGATCATCTTCATCTGGGGAGAGTCGTCCTGGCGGGATGCGAACCGGGCGAACAGCGAGGCGGTGATGGCCGGCAGGGGCACGGCGTTGTTGATGGCCGCCTCGATCGTCCAGCGGCCCTCGCCGGAGTCGTCGGCCCAGCCGCGGAGCTTGTCGAGGTGCTCGTCCTCGTCGAGGGCGTTGACCGCGAGGTCGAGCAGCCAGGAGCGGATGACGGTGCCCTCCTGCCAGGAGCGGAAGACCTCGCGGACGTTCTCCACGGACTTGACCTTCTCCAGCAGTTCCCAGCCCTCGGCGTAGGCCTGCATCATCGCGTACTCGATGCCGTTGTGGACCATCTTGGAGAAGTGTCCGGCGCCGACCCGGCCGGCGTGGACGTACCCATAGGGTCCTTCGGGCTTGAGCGCCTCGAAGATGGGCTGGAGGCGTTCGACGTGCTCCTTGTCGCCTCCGACCATCAGGGCGTAGCCGTTCTGCAGCCCCCAGACGCCGCCGGATACACCCGCGTCGACGAAGCCGATGCCCTTGATGCCGAGTTCGGCGGCGTGCTTCTCGTCGTCGGTCCAGCGGGAGTTGCCGCCGTCGACGACGACGTCGCCGGGGTTGAGCAGGTCCTTGAGCTCGTCGATGACGGCCTGGGTGGCGGCGCCGGCCGGGACCATCACCCACACCACGCGGGGCGCGTCGAGCTTCTCGACCAGTTCGGCCAGATGCTTGACGTCGGAGACCTCGGGGTTGCGGTCGTAGCCGACGACGGTGTGGCCCGCACGGCGGATCCGCTCGCGCATGTTGCCGCCCATCTTGCCAAGGCCGATGAGTCCGATCTGCATGTCAGTTCACTTCTTCCTGAGCTCGCGGTACTTGGCGACGAGGGCTTGGGTGGAGGTGTCGAGGCCGGGTACGTCCGCGCCTTCGGTCAGGGCGGGTTCGACGCGCTTGGCGAGGACCTTGCCCAGTTCCACGCCCCACTGATCGAAGGAGTCGATGTTCCAGATCGCGCCCTGTACGAACACCTTGTGCTCGTACAGCGCCACCAGCTGGCCCAGCACCGAAGGAGTCAGCTCCGGGGCGAGGATCGTGGTCGTCGGATGGTCGCCCCGGAAGGTCTTGTGCGGCACCAACTCCTCCGCCACCCCCTCGGCCCGTACCTCGTCCGCCGACTTGCCGAAGGCCAGCGCCTGGGTCTGCGCGAAGAAGTTCGCCATCAGGAGATCGTGCTGGGCCTTCAACGCCTCGCTCAACTCCCCCACCGGGCGGGCGAAACCGACGAAGTCCGCCGGAATCAGCTCGGTACCCTGGTGGATCAGCTGGTAGTAGGCGTGCTGACCATTGGTCCCCGGCGTACCCCACACCACCGGACCGGTCTGCCATGCGACCCGCATCCCCTGGCGGTCCACCGACTTGCCGTTGGATTCCATGTCCAACTGCTGCAGATACGCGGTGAACTTCGACAGGTAATGCGAATAGGGCAGCACCGCGTGCGACTGGGCACCATGGAAATTGCCGTACCAGACACCCAGCAGACCCAGCAGCAACGGCACATTCGACTCCGCCGGCGCGGTGCGGAAGTGCTCGTCGACGGTGTGGAAACCGTCCAGCATCTCCCGGAACCGGTCCGGGCCGATGGCGATCATCAACGACAGACCGATCGCCGAGTCGTACGAGTACCGGCCGCCGACCCAGTCCCAGAACTCGAACATGTTGTCCGGGTCGATACCGAACTCGGTGACCTTCTCCGCATTCGTCGACAACGCCACGAAGTGCTTGGCCACCGCCTCCTGACCGGCTCCCAGCCCGGACAGCAGCCACTGACGCGCCGACGTCGCATTGGTGATCGTCTCGATCGTGGTGAACGTCTTGGACGCGACGATGAACAGCGTCTCCGCCGGATCCAGATCCCGCGTCGCCTCGTGCAGGTCCGCACCGTCCACATTGGACACGAACCGGACCGTCGACGAGCGGTCCGTGAACGCGCGCAACGCCTCGTACGCCATGGCCGGACCGAGATCCGAGCCGCCGATGCCGACGTTGACCACGTTCTTGATGCGCTTGCCGGTGTGCCCCGTCCACTCCCCGGAGCGCACCCGGTCGGCAAAGCCGCTCATCTTGTCCAGGACCGCATGGACCTTCGGCACCACGTTCTCGCCGTCGACCTCGATCACGGCGTCCCGCGGCGCACGCAGTGCGGTGTGCAGCACCGCCCGGTCCTCGGTGACGTTGATCTTGTCCCCGCGGAACATCGCGTCCCGCAGCCCGAAGACGTCCCGCGCCGCGGCCAGTTCCCGCAGCAGCCGCAACGTCTCGTCGGTGACGAGCTGCTTGGAGTAGTCCACCGACAGGTCACCGACCTGCAGCGTGTAGCCGCCGCCCCGGCCGGGATCCGCCGCGAACAACTCGCGCAGTCCCACACCGTCCAGTTCCTCGCGGTGCTTGGCCAGAGCGGTCCACTCGGGCAGCTGGTTGAGCCTCGTACGGTCAGCCACGGCCCTTCCCCTCCTTCTTCCTGCCTTCGCCGCGCAGGGCGATGGCGTACATCTCGTCCGCGTCCAGGCGGCGCAGCTCCTCGGCGATGAGTTCCGAGGTCGGGCGCACCTTGAGCGCCAGGGTGCGCGGCGGCTGGCCCGGCAGGGTGAGCGTGGCCAGCGGACCCTCGGGGCGGTCGATGACGATCTCGCCCCGCGCGGTGCCCAGCCGGACGGCCGTGACGACCGGTCCGCCGCTGACCACCCGCTCCACGGGCACATGGAGCCGGGCCTGCAGCCAGCGGGCCAGCAACTCCGCGCTCGGGTTCTCCGCTTCGCTCTCCACGGCCGCCGAGGTCACCTTCGTGCGCGCCTGGTCGAGTGCCGCGGCGAGCATCGACCGCCAGGGCGTCAGGCGCGTCCAGGCCAGATCGGTGTCTCCGGGCGCGTACGAGGCCACGCGCGTCTCCAGTGCCGCCAGCGGCGCCTCGACGGCGTACAGATCGGTGATCCGGCGCTGGGCCAGGGCGCCGAGCGGGTCCTTGGAGGGGTTGTCCGGGGCGTCGACCGGCCACCACACCACCACGGGTGCGTCCGGCAGCAGCAGCGGCAGGACGACCGAGTCGGCGTGGTCGGACACCTCGCCGTACAGCCGCAGCACCACCGTCTCGCCGGTGCCCGCGTCGGCGCCCACCCGGACCTCCGCGTCCAGGTGCGGGCGTGTGCGGTCGCGCAGGGTGCGGGCGTGCCGCTTGATGACGACCAGGGTGCGCGACGGGTGCTCGTGGGAGGCCTCCTCGGCCGCCCTGAGCGAGTCGTACGCGTTCTCCTCGTCCGTCACGATGATCATTGTGAGCACCATGCCCACGGCGGGGGTGCCGAGGGCCCGGCGGCCCTGCACCAGCGCCTTGTTGATCTTGCTTGACGTAGTGTCGGTGAGGTCGATCTTCATGGCCTGCGCCAGCTCCGTCCGTCTCGTGCGAGCATCTCGTCGGCTTCCTCGGGACCCCAGGTGCCCGCGGGGTACTGCGCGGGCTTGCCGTGCGTGGCCCAGTACTCCTCGATCGGATCGAGGATCTTCCAGGACTCCTCCACTTCCTCGGTGCGGGGGAAGAGGTTGGCGTCACCCAGCAGTACGTCCAGGATCAGGCGTTCGTAGGCCTCCGGGCTGGACTCGGTGAACGACTCGCCGTAAGCGAAGTCCATCGAGACGTCCCGGATCTCCATCGAGGTTCCCGGCACCTTCGAGCCGAAGCGGACGGTCATTCCCTCGTCCGGCTGCACCCGGATGACGATCGCGTTCTCACCGAGTTCCTCGGTGGCCGTGGAGTCGAACGGGGAGTGCGGTGCGCGCTGGAAGACGACCGCGATCTCGGTGACCCGCCGGCCGAGGCGCTTGCCGGCGCGCAGATAGAAGGGGACGCCGGCCCAGCGGCGGTTGTCGATCTCCAGCTTGACGGCCGCGTAGGTGTCCGTGGTGGACCCGGCGTCGATGCCGTCCTCGTCGAGGTAGCCGATCACCTTCTCGCCGCCCTGCCAGCCGGCCGCGTACTGACCGGGCACGGTGTGCAGCCCGAGGTCCTCCGGAAGCCGCACCGACTTCAGGACCTTGAGCTTCTCCGTGACCAGCGCCTCGGCGTCGAAGGCGATGGGCTCCTCCATGGCCGTGAGGGCCATCAGCTGGAGCAGGTGGTTCTGGACGACGTCGCGGGCGGCGCCGATGCCGTCGTAGTAGCCGGCCCGGCCGCCGATGCCGATGTCCTCGGCCATGGTGATCTGCACATGGTCGACGTACGACCGGTTCCAGATCGGCTCGTACATCTGGTTGGCGAAGCGCAGCGCCAGGATGTTCTGGACGGTCTCCTTGCCCAGGTAGTGGTCGATGCGGAACACCTGGTCCGGTTCGAACACGTCGTGCACGATCCGGTTGAGGTCACGGGCGCTCGCCAGGTCGCGGCCGAACGGCTTCTCGATGACGGCGCGCCGCCAGGAGCCCTCCGGTGCGTCCGCGAGTCCGTGCTTCTTGAGCTGCTGGACGACCTGCGGGAAGAACTTCGGCGGGACGGAGAGGTAGAACGCGTAGTTGCCGCTCGTGCCCTGGGACGTGTTCAACTCCTCGATGGCCTCTCGCAGTTGCTCGAAGGCCGCGTCGTCGTCGAACGTGCCGGGGACGAACCGCATCCCCTCGGCGAGCTGCTGCCACACCTCCTCGCGGAACGGCGTACGGGCGTACTCCTTGACCGCGTCGTGCACCACCTGCGCGAAGTCCTGGTCCGCCCAGTCGCGGCGGGCGAAACCGACGAGCGAGAAGCCCGGCGGCAGCAGACCGCGGTTGGCCAGGTCGTACACGGCCGGCATCAGCTTCTTGCGGGACAGATCGCCCGTGACGCCGAAGATGACCAGGCCGGACGGCCCCGCGATACGGGGCAGACGGCGGTCGCGTTCGTCGTGGAGGGGGTTGTCCCAGTCGTCGACCGGGAGCTCGGCCGCCGCGGCGGAGGGCTGTGTGCCGACTGCCGCCCCGGGCGCCCCGGCCTGCGGTTCCGGGGTCGCGGGCTGCGTGCCCCCGGAGTGCGTCCCCTTGGACTTTCCCTTGCTCATTCCCCGTCAACTCCCTTGTTGCTGAGAGAGGTTGCCACTGCTTCCAGCAGGTCGGCCCAGGCCGCCTCGAACTTCGCGACGCCTTCGTCCTCGAGCTGCTTCACGACCTCGTCGTAGGAGATGCCGAGCCGCTCCACGGCGTCGAGGTCCGCACGGGCCTGCACATAGCCGTCGGTCACCGCGTCGCCCCGGATGTCGCCGTGGTCGGCGGTGGCGTCGAGCGTGGCCTCGGGCATGGTGTTGACCGTGCCCGGAGCGACCAGTTCGTCGACGTACAGGGTGTCCTTGTACGCCGGGTCCTTCACGCCGGTCGAGGCCCACAGCGGACGCTGCTCGTTGGCTCCGGAGCGGGCCAGGGCGAGCCAGCGCTCACCCGCGAGGACCTCTTCGTAGGCCTCGTAGGCGAGCCGCGCGTTCGCCAGTGCGGCCCTGCCCTTGAGCGCGAGTGCCTCGTCCGTGCCGAGCTTCGTCAGGCGCTTGTCGATCTCGGAGTCGACGCGGGAGACGAAGAAGGAGGCGACGGAGTGGATGGTGGACAGGTCGAGGCCGGCGGCGCTCGCCTTCTCCAGGCCGGCGAGGTACGCGTCCATCACCTGGCGGTAGCGCTCCAGCGAGAAGATCAGCGTCACATTGACGCTGATACCCCGTCCGATCACCTCGGTGATGGCCGGGAGGCCGGCGTCGGTGGCCGGGATCTTGATCATCACGTTGGGGCGGTCGACGAGCCAGGCGAGCTGCTTGGCCTCGGCCACCGTCGCCCTGGTCCGGTGGGCGAGCCGGGGGTCGACCTCGATGGAGACCCGGCCGTCCCGGCCGCTCGTGGCCTCGTGGACGGGCCGCAGGATGTCCGCGGCGTCGCGGACGTCCGCGGTGGTCATCATGCGCACGGCCTCGTCGACCGTCACACCCCGGGCCGCCAGATCGGCCAGCTGCTCCTCGTATCCCTCGCCCGAGCCGATGGCGGCCTGGAAGATGGACGGGTTGGTGGTGACGCCCACCACGTGCTTCGCCGCGACGAGTTCGGCCAGGTTGCCGGACGCGATCCGCTTGCGGGAGAGGTCGTCCAGCCAGATCGACACGCCCGCGTCGGACAGGCGCTTCAACGGCTCCGCTGCTGCGGTTGCTTCGGTCACTGTGATCATCTTCTTTCTGGCGATCGGATCAACCGCGGACGGCGGCGAGGGATTCCCGGGCCGCGGCGGCCACGTTCTCGGCGGTGAAGCCGTACTCGGCGAACAGGGTCTTGGCATCGGCGGAGGCGCCGAAGTGCTCCAGGGAGACGATGCGTCCACTCTCACCGACGTACCGGTACCAGGTCAGGGCGATACCCGCCTCGACCGCCACGCGGGCCTTCACGGACGGCGGAAGGACCCGCTCGCGGTAGTCGGCGGGCTGCTCCTGGAACCACTCGACGGACGGCATCGACACCACGCGGGTACCCACACCCTCGGCCTCCAGCCGCTCCCGGGCGCCGACGGCCAGCTGCACCTCGGAGCCGGTGGCGAGGAGGATGACGTCCGGTACCTCGGTCGAGGACTCCTGAAGGATGTAACCGCCCTTCGCTGCCTCGGGGTTGGGGGCGTAGGTCGGCACGCCCTGGCGGGTCAGCGCGAGGCCGTGCGGGGCGGGGTTCGTCGAGTGCCGCTTGAGGATCTCGCGCCAGGCGACGGCGGTCTCGTTGGCGTCGGCCGGGCGGACCATGTTCAGGCCCGGGATGGCGCGCAGCGAGGCCAGGTGCTCGACGGGCTGGTGGGTGGGGCCGTCCTCGCCCAGACCGATGGAGTCGTGGGTCCACACATAGGTGACGGGGAGCTGCATGAGGGCCGACAGGCGGACCGCGTTGCGCATGTAGTCGGAGAACACCAGGAAGGTGCCGCCGTAGACGCGGGTGTTGCCGTGCAGGGCGATGCCGTTCATCTCCGCGGCCATGGAGTGCTCGCGGATGCCGAAGTGGATCGTGCGGCCGTACGGGTCCGCCTCCGGGAGCGGGTTGCCCTTCGGCAGGAAGGAGCTGTTCTTGTTGATGGTGGTGTTGTTCGAGCCGGCCAGGTCGGCGGAGCCGCCCCACAGCTCGGGGACGACCGCACCCAGGGCCTGCAGCACCTTGCCGGAGGCGGCACGCGTCGCGACGGACGCGCCCTCCTCAAAGACCGGCAGCGCGTCCTCCCAGCCCTCGGGCAGCTGACCGGCCACGACGCGGTCGAAGAGTGCGGCGCGCTCGGGCTGGGCGGTGCGCCATTCGGCGATGCGCTTGTCCCAGGCGGCGTGCGCCTCGGTGCCGCGGTCGAGAGCCGTGCGGGTGTGGGCCAGGACCTCGTCGGCGACCTCGAAGGTCTGCTCCGGGTCGAAGCCGAGGACGCGCTTGGTGGCCGCGATCTCGTCCGTGCCGAGGGCGGACCCGTGGGACGCCTCGGTGTTCTGCGCGTTCGGGGCCGGCCAGGCGATGATCGTGCGCATCGCGATGATCGAGGGCCGCCCGGTCTCGGCCTGCGCGGTCCTGAGCGCGGCGTGGAGGGCGTGCACGTCGATGTCGCCGTTCTCGCCGGGTTCGATGCGCTGCACGTGCCAGCCATAGGCCTCGTAGCGCTTCAGCACGTCCTCGGAGAAGGCCGTCGCGGTGTCGCCCTCGATGGAGATGTGGTTGTCGTCGTAGAGGAAGACAAGGTTGCCGAGCTTCTGGTGGCCGGCGAGCGAGGACGCCTCGGCGGAGATGCCCTCCTCCAGGTCGCCGTCGGAGACGATCGCCCAGATCGTGTGGTCGAAGGGAGAGGTGCCCTCAGGGGCGTCCGGGTCGAACAGGCCGCGCTCGTAGCGGGCGGCCATGGCCATGCCGACCGCGTTGGCGACGCCCTGGCCGAGCGGTCCCGTGGTGGTCTCCACGCCCGCGGTGTGCCCGTACTCGGGATGACCCGGGGTCTTCGAGCCGTGGGTGCGGAACGCCTTCAGATCATCGAGTTCCAGCTCGTATCCGGCCAGGAAGAGCTGTGTGTACAGGGTCAGCGAGGTGTGGCCGGGGGAGAGGACAAAACGGTCGCGGCCGGTCCACTCGGGGTCGGCCGGATCGTGCCGCATCACCTTCTGAAAGATCGTGTACGCGGCCGGGGCCAGGCTCATCGCGGTGCCCGGGTGTCCGTTGCCGACCTTCTGCACCGCGTCGGCGGCCAGGATGCGGGCGGTGTCGACGGCCCGCCGGTCGAGGTCGGTCCATTCGAATCCATCGGGGCTCTGCGCACTCATCTTCAAGAAGTCCTCACTGCGTGGCAACTCGCTGACAGAACGCGTTCAAACCTAAAAGTCTGACTTTTGCAGTGGAAGGTGCACCTGTGTCAGCCTTCGGTGAAAGTGGGACATCGGCAGCGCGATCGAGGCGGCACGAGAAGGACATGGTGGACAGAACCGTGCAAGACGGTGACGGGATCAGAACGTACCCCTTCCCGGTCGACCAGAGCGTCTGCGGTGTCGGTATGCAGGTGGCCCCCATGGAGCCCGGGCGCCCCTGGCACCGGGCCGCACCGGTCGACCGCGTCCACCGGATCGACTTCCATGTGGTCATGCTCTTCACCGGCGGCCCCGTGACGCACATGGTGGACTTCGCCGAATACCGGATGAGCGCCGGCGACCTCCTGTGGATCCGACCCGGACAGGTCCACCGCTTCTCCCGGGCCAGCGAGTACCACGGCACCGTGCTCACCATGCAACCCGGATTCCTGCCGCGCGCCACCGTGGAGGCGGCGGGTCTGTACCGCTACGAACTGCCACCCCTGCTGCACCCCGACCCGGCCGAGCTCGACGGGCTCCAGTCGGCCCTCACCCAGCTGCGGCGCGAGTACGAGGACACCGGCACGCTGCCCCTGAGTCTGCACACGGCGGTGCTGCGGCACTCCCTGACCGCGTTCCTGCTGCGTCTCGCGCATCTCGCGGCCAGTTCCGCGAAGGCGGCCCAGGAGCAGGCCGACACGACCTTCACCCGCTTCCGGGACGAGGTGGAGAAGGGGTTCGCGACCAACCACAGCGTCAGCGCGTACGCCGACGGCCTCGGATACTCCCGGCGCACCCTGGTCCGCGCGGTGCGCGCCGCCACCGGCGAGACCCCCAAGGGCTTCATAGACAAGCGCGTGATCCTGGAGGCCAAACGTCTCCTCGCGCACACGGACCTGCCGATCGGACGGGTCGGTGCCGCCGTCGGGTTCGCCGACGCGGCGAACTTCTCCAAGTTCTTCCACCAGCACACGGACACGACCCCGGCCGCGTTCCGCGCGGAGCTGAGATGAGCGGAACCGGGATGCGCGGGCCGGCGACACGGGGGTGGGCGCCCGGCCCACCCCCGGCCCGCTCCGTCAGTGACCGAAGCCCAACCGGTTCACGTTCACGAAGCCGCTGCTGCTCGCGGTAGGCGTGGACGGTCGTGGCGACCACGCCTGCGCCGGGTCGCACGACCACGGCGTGGAGCGTGCCGCTCGCCGCGTGGTGGTCCACGCCCTCCGTCTCGAAGGCGCCCGTGCACACACTGCGCCGGGGCAGCGCGAGCAGACTGCTCATCCGCCCGGTGGGCGGCTGCCCGTCTCCGGCAGGTGCGGCAGATCCACCTCGAGCAGCGGCCGGTCCCCGGGCGGATCGACGGCGGCACCGAGGCGGCCGGTTACGACGGCGGGGGCCGCCGCGGACCCGGGGGCGAAGGCGGCGCCGAACAGGCCGACGCGCCGCAGAGGAGCCGGCGCGGGGAGACACCCCGGGCGTCCAGGCGCCCGGGGTGACGGACGGTCGGCCAAGGCGGCCGGCCGCTGCTCGTTCATGAGCGCGTCCGATCTCCCGACGTCAATGGTTCATGAACTGGGACACGGGCAGGGCGCGGTCGACGATGCGGACGTCGCCGAGCCACCCGTGGTGGATCTGGTCGATCCTGCCCGCGTACTCGTATCCGCCGAGCAGCGCGGTGGCGCGCAGGAAGCTGCGTTTTCCGGCGCCGGCCTGCGCGGCCTCGCCCTGAGTGTGGTCATGCGAAGTACACACGTGTGCTCCGTGAGAGGTGACAGAGGAGGGGGAAGCGCGGGGGGGTGCGGGAAGGGCGGGGGTCAGAGACTGCGCAGCGTCCAGCTCCAGCGGTGGACGCCCGGGGGGACGAGATACGAGGACGAGGTGTCGGGACCGCAGGAGGCCGTGCCCAGCCCGCGGTGTGCGGCATCGATGTGCACCACGCAGCCGGAGCGGGGCTTCAGCTCGTCGTGGTGTGCGGCACCGGTCAGATCCTCGGCGCGGTAGCGGGTCACGGAGACCTGACGCGGCTCGTCCAGGACCACGCCGAGACCGGCGGCGTCCGGCCCGCTCAAGGTGAAGTGGCGTACACCGTGCCGGCCACCGCTCTCCTGCGGACGCAGGTAGGGGGTGAACAGCTCGTCCACGGCGACGCGGTGGTGGCCCACGGGCGCACCCGCACTGCGGTCGGGATACGACTCCCAGGGCCCCTGCCCGAACCACTCCAGCAGGTCGAGCCCCGCCACCGTCTCGAACACCGAGCCGACCCGTGCCACGTCGTCGAACTCCTCGGGCAGCTCGGCCTCTTCGTCGACACGGATGCCGCTCTCGACCGGGGTGAACACCTGGCGGTGGCGGACGACGCCGACCGTGCCGGCGTACTCCGCCAGCACCGTCACCCGCGATGCGTCACGCCGGACGGAGACGGCCTTGCGCACGAGCGCGTCGAGCCCCCAGGCCCGCCAGCGCGGCGCGATGCCGCCCAGCTCGTCGTTGTCGGTCGGCGCCCGCCACAGCGAGAGCGTGGGGGCGGCGGTCAGCAGCGGATGGACGAGCAGCCCCTCCGCGTCGACCTGAACCGGCCGGTCCGCCGTCGGCTCGTCCACCGGCCTCGGGGCCGGCCGCAACCGCACCTGGGGCGCGCACACCTCCGTACCGCGCGGCGCCCACGGCAGATCCTCCGCCGTGGTGACGCGGAGCGTGAGCCAGACCTCGCCCCCGTCCCGCGGCAGCTCGAACGGCAGCGGGACCGCCGCCGTCTCGCCAGGCCGCAGATCGGGCAGATCGGCCGGCGCGCTCAGGGTGCGGCCGTCGGCGAGCGCCAGCTCCCACCGGCCCGTCAGCCAGTCCAGGCCCCGGAAGTGCTGGTGGTTGCGCAGGACGATGCCCTCGTGCCTGTAGCACTCCACCCGTAGGGGCGCCGCGATCTCGCGGTGCTCGTACATCACCGGTTTGGGCGTGCGGTCGGGGAAGACCACGCCGTCCGCGATGAACGCGCCGTCGTGCACCGTCTCGCCGAAGTCGCCGCCGTACGCCCAGCGATGACCGGGCGCGGCGACACCGTTGCCATGCAGGCCGGCGCCCGCGGGCCCGGCCGGTCTTCCGTCGCTCACCCGCTGGAGAATGCCGTGGTCCCAGAACTCCCAGATGAAGCCGCCCTGAAGACCCGGGGTGGCCTCGATGGCGGCCCAGTGGTCGGCGAGCGTCCCGTTGCTGTTTCCCATGGCGTGCGAGTACTCGCACTGGATGAGCGGCTTGGTCTGCTTCCCGGACAGGGCGTGCGCGACGCAGTCCTCGATCGGTGCGTACATGGGGCACGCGATGTCGGAGGCCAGGCCCGGGTCGGCCCAGCCGAGCTTCGCGGCGCCCTCGTACTGGAGGGGCCGGGTCGGATCGTGCCGGCGCAGCCAGCCGGCCGCCGCGTCGTGGTTCGCGCCGTAGTCGGACTCGTTGCCCAGCGACCAGATGATGATCGACGGGTGGTTCCTGTCCCGCAGCACCATCCGCGAGACACGGTCCACGAAGGCGTTCAGATAGCGAGGGTCGTCGGCGATCTCGTGGGCGTGGTCGTGGGACTCGATGTCCGCCTCGTCGACGACGTAGAGGCCGAGCTCGTCGGCGAGGTCGTAGAGCGCCGGGTCGTTCGGGTAGTGCGCGGTGCGGATCGCGTTGAAGCCGAAGCGCTTGAGTACGACCAGATCGGCGCGCATGTCGTCGTAGGTCACCGTCCGGCCGGTGAGCGGATGGAAGTCGTGCCGGTTGACGCCGCGGATGAACACACGCTCGCCGTTGACGAGCAGGTCCCGGCCGACGATCTCCACGTCACGGAAGCCGACGCGATGGTGCGAGGTGTCGGCGACCGTGCCGTCGGCACGGTGGAGCCGGACGGTCAAGTCGTACAGTTCGGGTGTCTCGGCGGTCCAGGTGCGCACCTCGGGCACGGTGGTGAGCAGACGTGCCTCGCCGAGGAAGGCCGAGACACGCTCGTCCTCGATGTTGGCGCGGTCGAAGTCCTTGTCCTGGGTGAGCGTCCAGCCGTCCACCTCGCCGCTGACGTACCAGCCCTCGGGCAGCGCGCCGGCGGCGTCCCGCACCCGGCAGTCGACCCGCAGCTCGCCGCTCCGCCGCGCCCGCACGGTCACGTCCGCAAGGTGCAGCGGGTCCGTCGCGTACAGCAGCACCGACCGGGTGATCCCGCCGTGCCACCACTGGTCCTGGTCCTCGAGGTGCGTGGCGTCCGACCACTTCACCACCGTCAGACGCAGGGTGCTTCGCTCCCCGGGGCGCAGCACACCGGAGAGGTCGAACTCGGCGGCGAGATGGGAGTCCTTCGAGACGCCCACGGGCCGTCCGTCCACATGTACCAGCAGCACGCTCTCGGCGGCCCCGACCTGGAGCACGATCCGCCGGTCCGTCCACGCGGCGGGTACCTGCACGTCACGCTCGTACACGCCCGTCGGGTCGGCGGCGGGCACGGCGGGCGGGAACGCGTCGAACGGCATACGGACGTTGGTGTACTGCGGCAGGTCGCCGGTGTCCTGGAGGGTCCAGGCGCCGGGGACGTGCTGGGACGACCAGGTGTCTGTGACGGGGGAGTCCGGTGCGGGCAGCAGCTGGAAGCGCCACTCGCCGTCCAGCGGCATCGCTCCCGGACGGCGGTCGACCGCGCACATGGGCAGCCGCCCCCAGGAGGTCACCTCGGGCGACTCCCAGGGGCGCAGCGCGATCAGGGGATCGCGGTTCATCAGCGGATGGCCCCCTTGCCCAGATCGGCGATGATCTGCCGGGCGCCGATCGCGAACACGATCAGCAGCGGGACGAGGGCGAGGAGCGCGCCGGTCATCACCATGCCGTAGTCGGTCGTGCCGTGGGTGCCGTTGAGCTGGGACAGAGCGACCTGAAGCGTCACGTTGTCCGGGTTGGTGAGGGCGATCAGCGGCCAGGCGTAGTCGTTCCACTGGCCCATGAAGGTGAAGATGCCGAGGAAGGCCAGGCCCGGACGGACGACCGGGAGCGCCACGTGCCAGTACTGGCGCAGGAAGTTCGCGCCGTCGATGCGCGAGGCGTCGAGCAGTTCGTCGTGGATGGCGCCCTTCATGTACTGGCGCATCCAGAAGATGCCGAAGGCGTTGGCCGAGGCCGGGACGATCAGCGACGTCATCGTGCCGATCCAGCCGAGTTTCGCCATGATCACGAACTGCGGGATGGCGGCGAGCTGCGCCGGCACCATGAAAATGACCATCAGAGTGGCGAACAGCACCCTGCGGCCCGGGAAGTCGAACTTGGCGAAGACGAAGGCCGCCAGCGAGTCGAAGAACAGGACCAGGACGGTCACCGAGCCCGCCACCAGCAGGGAGTTGAACATCGAGCCGAAGAAGTCGATGTTGTCGAAGAGTTGGCGGACGTTCTCGAGGAAGTGCGGCCCCGGCAGGAGCTTGGGCGGATACGAGAAGATCTCCGACGACGTGTGCGTCGACATGATCACGGCCCAGTAGAACGGGAACGCCGACAGCAGCAGTCCGATCACAAGGACCGCGTGGAGTGCGATGCCCCGGCTCCGGGTGCCCCGGATGGCCTTCGGTCGCCGTGTGCTGTGTATGGATGCCATGGTGACCGGACTCCCTAGTCTTCGCCCCGGCGCTGCACCAGACGCCAGTTGATGATCGAGAAGAGGATGACGACGAGGAAGATGCCCCACGCCACGGCGGCGCCGTAGCCGAAGTCGTTGTTGTCGAAGGTCTGCTGGAAGAAGTAGAGGACCATCGTGCGGCCGGCGTGTCCGGGCCCGCCCGAGAAGGTCGACTCGTTCGCCGTGTTCTGCAGCAGCACCTGAGGTTCGGAGAAGCTCTGCAGACCGGTGACGGTCGAGATGACGAGCACGAACAGCAGGACGGGGCGCATCAGCGGCAGCGTGACCCGGAAGAACGTCTGCACGGGCCCCGCACCGTCCATGCGTGCCGCCTCGTACAGCTGGCCCGGAATGGTCTGCAGACCCGCGAGGAAGATGATCGCGTTGTAGCCGGTCCACTGCCAGGTCATCAGGGTCGCGATGGCGATCTTGATACCCCACGGTGTGTTCAGCCACGCCACCTGGTCCAGGCCGACCGCCTGCAACAGGGCGTTGACAAGGCCGAAGTTGGTGGAGAACACCGAGCCGAAGACGATCGCGATCGCCACCACCGAGGTGACGTTCGGCAGGAAGTAGGCGAAGCGGTAGACGTTCTTGAAGCGGACCGCCGAGTTGAGCATCACGGCCGTCACCATGGCCAGGAAGATCATCGGGAAGGTGGCCAGCGCCCAGATCAGGACGGTGTTGCCGACCGAGCTCCAGAAGTCGCTGTCGCCGAGCAGGTACTGGTACTGGGAGAGGCCCGCCCACTCCATGGAGCCGAGGCCGTCCCAGCGGTGCAGGGAGACGTAGAGCGAGAAGCCGACGGGGACCAGGCCGAAGGCGAGGAAGAGGAGGTAGAAGGGGGAGATGGCGGCGTAGAGATGCCAGTACTTCCTGAAGCCCCTCCTCGGCTGTGTGACGGGCGTGTCCGCCACGGCCGCCGGGGGCCTCTCCAGTGCGGGGACGGTGGCCATCAGTGGCTCACCCCCAGGTGCTCCGCTATTCGCCGGCATTTGCTCATGGCGTCGCTCCAGGCCTTCTTCGGGTCCTTGCCGAGGACGCCGACGTTCTTGATCTCGTCCTTGACGGGCTGCCCGAGCGCCACGTCGTACGGGCTGTTGTAGGCGACCGCGATCTTCTGGGCGGCGGGCCCGAAGACGTCCATCGTGACCTGGCCGCCGAAGAAGGGGTCGGGCTCGCGCAGTTGCCCGAGCCCGTACGAGGCGGGCGTGGAGGGGAAGAGCCCCGCGTCGACGAAGCCCTGGGCCTGGTTGGCGGGGTCGAGAAGCCAGGCGATGATCTCGAAGGCCCGTTCGGGCTCCCGGCAGGCCTTGGTGATCGACAGGAACGAGCCGCCGTTGTTCGAGGGCCGCACGGGCATGTCGGCCACCCGCCATCTGCCCTTGGTCTTCGGTACGCCGCTCTTGAGGTCGTTGGTGGCCCAGGAGGCGCCGAGCTGACTCGGCAGCTTTCCGTCCTGAACGGCCGACAACTGGTCCGGGGTGCCCGTGACGAGGTCCGAGACGATCCCCCGCCGCTTCGCCTCCACGGCCAGGTCCCAGGCGGTGCGCACATGCTGCTGGTCGCCGATGAAGTGGCGGTCCTTGTCCACGTAGCGCTTGCTGCCCTGCTGCACCGCGTTCTCGAAGACCACGTTGACGTCGCTGAGCAGGTAGGTTCCCGGGATCTTCTTCCTGAGTCGCTCACCCGCCCCGAAGAACTTCTCCCAGGTGTTCAACTCCCTGGAGACGTCCTCCGGTTCGTAGGGCAGTCCCGCCTTCTGGAAGACGGCGTACTGGTAGAAGTGCGCGACGGGACCGCAGTCGATCGGGAAACCGACCATCGTGCCGTCGTCGGCGATGCCCTGGTCCCATTTCCAGGGCAGGTACTGGCTCCTGTACTTCTCCGCGCCCAGTGTCCGCAGGTCCACGAACTGGTCGGCGTTGGGCAGATAGGACGCCATGTCCTCGCCCTTGAGCCCCGCGATGTCGGGGACATGGGCACGACCGGCCATCGTGGTGATCAGCTTGGACCGGTAGTAGCCGCCGATCTTGATGGCCTGGAGGTCGACCGAGCCGCCGTAGCGGGCTCTGGCCTTGTCGAGGACCGTGTCGCCGAGGCCCCCGTCCCAGTACCACAGGACCATGTTCCGGCCGGTCGAACCGGTCGGAACGGCACAGCCGGACGCCAGGCCGCCGAGCGCCGTGGCGGCCGTACCGGCCAGGCCCGCGCGCAGCAGGCCTCTTCGTGAGAGCGGCACTGCTCCCACCGCCTTTCGGGTCTGTTCGGGTGTCGTATACGAGGGGTGTCAGTGCCGCCGCGCTGGATCGGGCGGCGTGACGGGTGCGTGGTGGACGGGTGGGCCGGGGTCGGCCGGGAGGCGGTCGGTGAGGAAGCCGTAGGCCTCCCGCAGACCGGGGTCGGTCACCGAGCGCCACCACCGGTCGACGCCGTACCAGCCGGGCGCGGCCAGGGCGCCACCGTGATGCCGTACGGACAGACCGGCGGCGAGTGACGCGAACCGCAGTCGCTCCTCCAGCGGCCAGCCACCGAGGGAGGCCGCGACGAAGCTCGCGCCGAAGACGTCGCCGGCCCCGGTGGGGTCCAGCACATCGGTGTCGAGGGCGGGCACGTCCGCGTACTCGCCCGTCGTCTGGTCCACCGCGACCGCGCCCGCACCGCCGCGGGTGACGACGGCGACCGGCACCAGATCCGCGAGTGCGCCGAGTGCCGCGACCGCGCTGTCGGTGCGCGTGTACGCCATGGCCTCGGTCTCGTTCGGCAGGAACGCGTGGCACAGGGAGAGCTGGCCGAGCAGGTCGGGGGACCACTGCCGGGTGGGGTCCCAGCCGACGTCCGCGTAGATCTGCGTGCCGTTCGCGGCCGCCTTGGCCAGCCAGCCGCGGGGCTCCGCCTCCAGGTGGACCAGGGCGGTGCGTGCCTGCGGCACCTCGCCCATGAGTTCGTCCTGCGAGTACGGGGGCTCCTGGCCGTGGGTGACCAGGGCGCGGTCGGGCACGGCCGGGTCCCCGCCGGTCCGGGGGAGCGCGAGCGAGACGGTGACGGGCGTGGGCCAGTCCCGCGCCGTCCGGGAGAGCGAGAGGTCGATCCCCTCCTGGCCGGCGAGGACGTCCCGGCAGTACGCGCCGTAGAAGTCGTCGCCGATGACCGTGGCGAGCGAGGTCCTCAGACCGAAGCGCGCGGCCGCGACGGCGAGGTTCGCGATCCCGCCGGGGCTGCTGCCCATGCCCTCGGTCCAGATCTCCTCGCCGGCGGCCGGGGGGCCGCCCAGTCCGGTGAGGACGAGGTCGTAGAAGAGCAGCCCGGTCAGCAGCACATCGGGCCGGTCGTCGTGCACACGAACGTCCTCTCGTCAGAACTGTTCAAATTCGGTGCACGGAATCGTGCGCCCCTCGTCGAGATTGGTCAATAGTCGAGCAGAACTGAGCATAGAAATGATTGAAGATGACGAGTAGTGTTCACGGCGTGCTGGCAGAACGACGACACCAACTCATCCTGCGGGCCCTGCGCTCCGGTGGCCCCGCGGCTGTGACCGATCTCTCCGAGCAACTGGGCGTGAGCCCCGCGACGATCAGGCGCGACCTGGTCAAGCTGGAGGACGACGGACTGCTGACGCGGGTGCACGGAGGCGCGGTCGTCGACGAGGGGGATCAGCCCTTCGCCGAGGTCGCCGAAATGCGCGTGCCCGAGAAGGACTCCATAGCGGTCGGAGCGGCCGGGATGATCCGGGACGGCGAGTCCGTGCTCCTCGACATCGGCACCACCGCCTTCCGGCTGGCCCGGCAGCTGCACGGACGGCGGCTGACCGTGATCACCAGCAACCTGGTGGTCTACGAGGAGCTGGCCGACGACGAGGGCATCGAACTGGTGCTGCTCGGCGGCATGGTCCGCCGTGAATACCGCTCCCTGGTCGGATTCCTCACCGAGGACAACCTGCGCCAGCTGCACGCCGACTGGCTCTTCCTCGGCACCAGCGGGGTACGGCCGGGTGGCCAGGTCATGGACACGACGGTGGTCGAGGTGCCGGTCAAGCGCGCGATGATCAAGTCGAGCGACAGGATCGTGCTGCTCGCGGACGCGGCCAAGTTCCCGGGCACGGGCATGGCGAAGGTCTGCGACGCCGGGGACCTGGACGTGGTGGTGACGAACGCGCCGGTCGAGCCGGCGACCCGGTCCTCCCTGGACGAGGCGGGCGTCGAGCTGATCGTGACGGGAAAGGTGCAAGCGTGAAACTGACGATTCTGGGCGGCGGCGGATTCCGGGTGCCGCTCGTGTACGGGGCGCTCCTCGGGGACCGCGCCGACGGTCGTGTCACCCGTGTCGTGCTGCACGACCTCGATGCGGAGCGGCTGTCGGCCGTGACCCGGGTGCTGGCGGAACAGGCCGCGGGTGTACCGGACGCCCCCGAGGTGACCGCCACCACCGATCTCGACGAGGCGCTGCGCGGCGCGGACTTCGTCTTCTCCGCGATCCGGGTCGGCGGACTCCAGGGACGTGCCGACGACGAGCGGGTGGCGCTCGCGGAGGGCGTCCTCGGCCAGGAGACGGTCGGCGCGGGCGGCATCGCGTACGGGCTGCGGACGGTGCCCGTCGCCGTCGACATCGCGCGACGGGTGGCCCGGCTGGCTCCCGACGCCTGGGTCATCAACTTCACCAACCCGGCGGGCATGGTCACCGAGGCGATGTCCCGCCACCTGGGCGACCGCGTCATCGGCATCTGTGACTCCCCGGTCGGCCTCGGCCGCCGTATCGCCCGAGTACTCGGCGTCGCGAACCCGCGCGAGGCCTTCATCGACTACGTCGGGCTCAACCACCTGGGGTGGGTGCGCGGCCTGCGCGTCGCCGGCCGCGACGAACTGCCGCGACTGCTCGCCGACCCGGCGCTGCTCGGCTCGTTCGAGGAGGGCAAGCTGTTCGGCCCGGACTGGCTGCAGTCCCTGGGCGCGATCCCGAACGAGTACCTGCACTACTACTACTTCAACCGCGAGGCCGTGCGCGCCTACCGCGAGGCCGAGAAGACCCGCGGCGCCTTCCTGCGCGACCAGCAGGCGCGGTTCTACGAGGAGCTGAAGAACCCGGACGCCTCGGCCCTGCGGACCTGGGACCGTACACGCGCCGAGCGCGAGGCCACCTACATGGCGGAGAACCGGCAGACGGCGGGCGCGGGCGAGCGCGACGCCGACGACCTCTCCGGCGGCTACGAGAAGGTGGCCCTCGCCCTGATGCGGGCCATCGCCCGCGACGAGCGCACGACGCTGATCCTCAACGTGCGCAACCGCGGCACCCTCTCCGTACTGGACGCCGACGCGGTCATCGAGGTGCCCTGCCTGGTGGACGCCAACGGCGCGCACCCGGTCGCGGTCGACCCGCTCCCCGGCCACGCGACGGGACTCGTCTGCGCGGTGAAGGCGGTCGAGCGCGAGGTGCTCGCCGCGGCTGAGTCCGGTTCCCGCGCGACGGCGGTGAAGGCGTTCGCCTTCCATCCGCTCGTCGACTCCGTGAACGTGGCCCGCAGGCTGGTCGACGGCTACACGTCGGTCCACCCCGGCCTGGCCTATCTCAGCTGAGCGCTTCCGCACACCTCCCTTCCCCTGGAGACCCTTCATGCACGACGAACGCCGTCGGATCGAGGAGCGCGTCGAGCGCGTCCACAGCCAGCGCATCAAACCCGCGATCTACGCCGCCTCCGTACCGCTCGAGGTGGCGGCATGGCAGGCGCCGGGCGAGCCGGTCCCCTTCACGGAGGCCGCAGCCGCCCCGTACGCCCCCTTCACGATGGACACCCCCTGGGGCCCGCCCTGGGGCACCACCTGGTTCCGGATGAGCGGCCGGGTGCCCGACGACTGGGCGGGCAAGCGGGTCGAGGCGGTCATCGACCTCGGCTTCGTGGGCGACTGGCCGGGGAACCAGGCCGAGGCCCTCGTCCACCTGACCGACGGGACACCGCTCAAGGCCGTCAACCCGCTCAACCAGTACGTCCCGATCGCCGATCCGGCGGTGGGCGGCGAGGAGATCCACTACCTCGTCGAGGCCGCCTCCAACCCGGACATCCTCGCGGGCGGCTTCGCGCGCCCGACCCCGCTCGGTGATGTGCTCACGGCTGGCGACAAGCCGCTCTACACCTTCAGGCGCGCCGACGTGGCCGTCCTCGACGAGGACGTGTGGCACCTCGACCTGGACCTCCAGGTGCTGCGCGAGCTGATGGCGGAGCTCGGCGAGCACGACCCGCGTCGGCACGAGATCCTGCACGCGCTCGACCGGGCGATGGACGCCCTCGACCTCGACGACGTCTCCGGCTCCGCGGCCGCCGTCCG
Source organism: Streptomyces sp. HUAS TT11 (assembly GCF_051553595.1). Taxonomy (NCBI): domain Bacteria; kingdom Bacillati; phylum Actinomycetota; class Actinomycetes; order Kitasatosporales; family Streptomycetaceae; genus Streptomyces; species Streptomyces sp. HUAS TT11. Next base: position 1,695,078 of record NZ_CP196184.1, on the reverse strand, counting down.
CGCGGTGCTCGGGCCGGTGCTGGCCAGGCCCGCACACGCCAGCGCCCACACCGTCTCCGGCGTCGGCCACGCGCACATCGACTCGGCCTGGCTGTGGCCGATCCGGGAGACCAAGCGCAAGACCGCCCGCACCTTCTCGAACGTCACCTCACTCGCCGACGAGTACGAGGAGTTCGTCTTCGCCTGCTCGCAGGCCCAGCAGTACGAGTGGGTCCGCGACAACTACCCGCGCGTATGGGCCCGTATCCAGGAGTCCGTGAAGAAGGGCCAGTGGGCCCCGGTCGGCGGCATGTGGGTCGAGGCCGACGGGAACCTGCCCGGCGGCGAGGCGATGGCCCGCCAGCTCGTCCACGGCAAGCGGTTCTTCATCGAGCATTTCGGCGTCGAGACCAAGGGCGTCTGGCTGCCCGACTCCTTCGGCTACACCGGGGCCTACCCGCAGCTGGCCAAACTCGCCGGCAACGAGTGGTTCCTCACCCAGAAGATCTCCTGGAACCAGACCAACAAGTTCCCGCACCACACCTTCTGGTGGGAGGGCATCGACGGTACGCGTATCTTCACGCACTTCCCGCCGGTCGACACCTACAACGCCTGCTTCAGCGGCGAGGAGATGGCCCGCGCGGTACGCAACTACCAGGAGAAGGGCAGCGCCACGCGCTCCCTCGCGCCCTTCGGCTGGGGTGACGGCGGTGGCGGCCCCACCCGCGAGATCATGGAACGCGCCCGGCGGCTGAAGGACCTCGAGGGGTCCGCGAAGGTCGTCGTCGAACACCCCGACGCCTTCTTCGAGGCCGCGCGGGAGGAGTATCCCGACGCTCCGGTGTGGGTCGGCGAGCTGTACCTCGAGCTGCACCGCGCCACCTACACCACCCAGGCCCGCACCAAGCAGGGCAACCGCCGCTCCGAGCACCTGCTGCGCGAGGCCGAGCTGTGGGCGACCACGGCGGCGCTGCACGCGCCGGACTGGTCGTACCCGTACGAGAAGCTCGACCGGCTGTGGAAGACGGTCCTGCTGCACCAGTTCCACGACATCCTGCCCGGATCGTCGATCGCCTGGGTGCACCGCGAGGCCGAGGCCGAGTACGCCCGCGTGGCGGCGGAGCTGGAGGAGCTGACGGCCGAGGCGGTCGCCGCGCTGGGCGACGGCGGGCCCCGGGTCTTCAACACGAGCCCGTACGCCCGCGCCGAGGTGATCCGCACACCCGAGGGCGGGACGGCGTACGTGGAGGTCCCGGCGGGCGCGAGCGCGGCTCTCACCGGCGGCTCGGCTCCCGCGGCCGTGACGGCCGACGGCCACGTCCTCGGCAACGGCCTGGTCCGGGTCGAGGTGGCCGAGGACGGGACGCTGTCCTCCGTCCGTGACCTGCGCGCCGACCGTGAAGTGCTCGCCGACCCGGGCAACCTGCTCCGGCTGCACACGGACCTGCCCAACTACTGGGACGCCTGGGACATCGACAAGCACTACCGGAACCGGTACACGGACCTGCTCGAAGCGGACTCGGTCACGGTGGTCGAGAACGACCCGCTCCTCGGCGCGATCCGCGTCGAGCGGACCTTCGGCAAGGGCTCGAGGATCACACAGACGATCACCCTGCGCGCCGGCAGCCCGCGCGTCGACTTCGAGACCGAGATCGACTGGCACGAGACCGAGAAGATCCTCAAGGCGGCCTTCCCGGTGGACATCCGGGCAGCCCACTCCTCGGCGGAGATCCAGTTCGGCCACATCCAGCGGCCCACCCACACCAACACCACCTGGGAGGCGGCCCGTTTCGAGGTCTCGGGCCACCGCTGGGTGCACATCGGCGAGCCCGGCTACGGCGTGGCGGTCGTCAACGACTCCACCTACGGCCACGACGTCACCCGCACGGTCCGTGACGACGGCGGTACGACGACCACGGTGCGCCTCAGCCTGGTGCGTGCCCCGCGCGTTCCGGACCCGGAGGCCGACCAGGGCAGGCACCGCTTCACGTACTCGCTCCTGCCGGGCGCGAGCATCGAGGACGCGGTGGCCGAGGGATACGCCCTCAACCTGCCGCTGCGGGTCGCGGACTCGGCGGGCGCGCCGGAACCGGTCGTCTCCGTGGACGGCGACGGCGTGACCGTCGAGGCGGTGAAGCTCGCCGACGACGCCTCCGGCGATGTGGTGGTGCGGTTGTACGAGTCCCGGGGCGGCAGGGCGCAGGGTGTGCTGCGCACCGGGTTCGCGCTCGCCGGAGCCCAGGTGACCGATCTGCTGGAACGGCCGCTGGAGGACGCCGAACGGGACGCCGACGGCGGTGTCCGCGTCGCGCTGCGGCCCTTCCAGATCCTGACGCTGCGGCTGCAGCGCGCCGGGGTGAGCTGACCTGTGCCCATGCAACCCTGGTTCACCGACGCCAAGTTGGGGATCTTCATCCACTGGGGGATATACGCCGTCGACGGCGTCCAGGAGTCCTGGTCGTTCTACGACGACATCGTCCCCTACGAGCGGTACATGTCCCAGCTCGACCGCTTCACGGCGTCGCGCTACGACCCCCGCGCATGGGCGGCGTTGTTCGCCCGTGCGGGAGCCAGGTACGCCGTGCTCACGAGCCGGCACCACGACGGTGTCGCCCTGTGGGACAGCGCGCACGGCGGCCTCGGCGTCGGCCGCGACCTGATCGCCGGTTATGCCGACGCCCTGCGGGAGCAGGACCTCAAGGTCGGCCTGTACTACTCGCACTCCGACTGGAGCCACCCGGACTACGCCTCGACACGCAGGCCGGGGCGTCCACCGGAACAGGAGGACAACCGGTACTCCGAGGTCGCGGCGGACGACGAGGACCTGGACGCCTGGGAGCGGTACATCGCCTACCGGGACGGCCAGGTCCGCGAGCTCACGAGCCGTTACCGGCCCGACCTGATGTGGTTCGACGGAGAATGGGAGCGCAGCGAGGAGCAGTGGCGCATCCGCGAGCTCGCCGCGCTGATCCGCTCCGAGGTGCCGCGGGTCGTCCTCAACGCGCGGATGCTCGGCGAGGGCGACTACGCGACACCCGAACAGGGCGCTCCCGTCGTACCGCCGGAGGGCCCCTGGGAGCTGTGTCTGACGATCAACGACTCCTGGGGCCACCAGCATCACGACCACAACCACAAGTCCGTGGACCAGCTGATCCGGTACTTCACCGAGACGATCGGCGGCGGCGGCAATCTGCTGCTCAGCGTCGGCCCCCGGGAGGACGGCACGATCCCGGACGAGCAGGCCCGGCGTCTCGAAGGACTGGGCGACTGGATCCGCAGGCACGAGGACGCCGTGTACGGGACCCTGCGGGGGCTGCCCGCCGGGCACCACTACGGCCCGAGCACCCTCTCGGCGGACCGCCGGACGCTGTATCTGATGCTCTTCGACGCCCCGCGCGCGGAGATCAACGTGCGCGGGCTGCTCGGCTCGGTGCGCAGGGTCAGCGTGCTCGGCAGCGGCACCGAACTGGCGCACCGGGTCACCGGTGGACTGCACGAGACCCCCGGGGTGTTGTGGATCGAGCCGCCGTCCGCGGCCGACCTGGACCCGCACGCCACGGTGCTCGCCGTGGAACTGGACGGCGAACTGGAGCTGTACCGCGGTTCCGGCCGTCTCTGAGTCGACCAGGACGTGGGGGGGCCCGGGCCGGGCACCCCCCACACCGTCGCTCAGCCGGTGAATCCGGCCGTGATGGACGTGAACTGCCAGTTGCTCTGGCTGATGCCCGAGCAGTTGCTGACCACGCCGCCGCCGGGGCAGGGCCGGTCGCGGTTGACGGCCCAGAAGGCCAGCCGGGCGATGTGGTGCCCGTTCGCCCAGTCGCGGATCTGGGTCCAGATCGCCGGGGTGGTGTTCTCCTGCTGGTCGGACAGGCCGTTCATACCGGAGATGCCGATGTGCGCGTAGGCCGTGGCGTCGTCCCAGCCGAAGGTCGACTTCAGCTTGGCCTTCAGGCCCTCGGCCGCGTTCACCGTGTTGCCGTACATGTCGGAGCCGCCGCCGAAGTCGAACGGCATGATGGTGAAGACGTCGATGTCGGCGTTCAGCGACTTCGCCTGCTCGATCAGACGGTTGCCGTAGTACGACGGACCGGTCGTCGAGGTACCGAAGGTGACGATGGTCTTCAGGCCGGGGTTGTTGGTCTTGACGGTCTTCAGGGCTGTCAGGATCCTGGCCTGGACGGCCTCGTTCTCGAACTCGTCGGTGTTCTCGATGTCCATGTCGATCGCCTTGAGGCTGTAGGCGTCGATCACCTTCTGCAGGGCCCCGGCGAGCGCGCTCGCGGACGAGCAGTTGGCGCCGAGCTTGCTGCCCTGCCAGCCGCCGAACGACGGGACGATGTCACCGCCGGCGGAGCGGATCTGGTTGATGGCCGTCTGGTCGACGCCGCCCGTCAGTGGACGGTTGCCGTCCCAGGCGGGGTTGCAGCCGCCCGAGTCGAGCATGAACGCCATCGTGAACCACTTGACGCCGGTCGCGCTCATCACCGTGCTCGGGCTCGGCGGATCGCCCCAGCCCTCGAACAGATACGGTGCCGCCTGCTTGAAGCCGGAGCCGCCGCCGCTGCCCGCGTTCGTCGTGACGGCCACCGCGTTGGAGGCCGCCGAGACGTTGCCGGCCGCGTCGCGGGCCTTGACGGTGAAGGTGTAGGAGGTGCTGGGGGAGAGCCCGCTGACCGTGGCCGAGGTGCCGGAGACGCTCAGGACCTGGTTCGAGCCGCTGTAGACGTCGTACCCCGTCACCCCGACGTTGTCCGAGGAGGCCGACCACGACAGGGACACGCTGGAGGAGGTCTTGCCGGTGGACGTGAGCCCGGTCGGCGCGGTCGGCGCCTGCGTGTCCGAGCCCCCGCCGCCACCGGGTCCGTCCAGGCTGATGTCGTCGGCGTAGTACGTGCCCTGCGCGTACCAGCCGTGCACATAGATCGTGGCGCTGGTCTGCGAGGCGCCGGTGGTGAAGGAGACGGAGAGCCGGCTGTAGGCCGACGGTGAGGAAGTCCAGGTCGAGGCACCGCCGTTCACACCGAGGTAGACGTAACTGCCGCGGACCCATCCGCTGAGCGAGTACGTCGTGTTCGGCTGGACGGCGACGGTCTGGCTGCACTGGGCGTTGTCGCTCGAACTCACCGCGCCCGCGAGGGCCTTGGAGCCCCCGTGGACGGGGCTGGAGACGACGGAGCCCAGGTTTCCGGTGCAGGACCAGGGTGAGAGGCTGCCGGACTCGAAGCCGGGGTTGGAAAGGATGTTGGCCGCCTGGGCGGTTCCGGGGAGGGCGACCGCGCCGGCCAGGGCCAGCGCGGCGGAACCGACGAGTGCGAAGAAGGCACGTCTGGAACGTCCGAGGAGTGTGCGCACGCGATCTCCCTGAAGATGATGGGGGGTTCGGGAGTGCAGAAGAGTGCAGGGGGTGCGCAACCAAGTTGGTGTGGACCAATCCCGCTGTCAAGGGTGTCGGTGTGGATTGGTCCAGACCGGTGCGGGCCGCGGGGGCGACGCCGCTCTGCCGCGCCGCGCGGCGGCCGTGGGCGGCCCGCGTCCGGCAGCCGCGCTACAGAGGGAGCGCCTGCGCGGCGTCGACCTCGACCGTGCCGACCGGGGCCGTCGGTAGCACGGGTGTCTGCTCCATCTCGTCCGTCCTGTGCTGCGGCACGGAGAGGGCGCGCAGCGGCCGCGGTCCCGACACCACCGTGTAGTCCGTCCCCAGGAAGGGGGGCACCACCTCTCCCGGGTCCTCGCCGAGGGCCAACCGCACTGCTGCCCAGGGGGCGTTGACGCCGCACAGCGACAACTGGTGGAGTCCGCCCGCCGGGCGCGTGTTGACGTCCAGGAGTACCGGCTCGTCGCCGTACATCCGGAACTGGATGTTGGACAGATGGTGCAGCCCGAAGCCCTCCGCCAGTCGCCTGGCCGGCTCCAGCCACTGCTCGTGGAGCGTGAAGCCCCGGCGGCGGCCCATCTTGGTGCGGCCCACCGCCATCCGGATGCGGTTGTCGGGGCCGGTCAGGCAGTCCACCGACACCTCCGGCTCCTCCAGTCGCGGCATCACCAGCCAGTCGACCGGCTCGACGGCCTCGCGCACCGCCTGGACGACCAGGTCCAGCGGGACATAGGCGCTCGGGAACCCGCTGAGGTGCGCGAGCGAGAAGGGGGTGCGTGTGATGACGCGGAAGCCCACGCCGCCCGCGCCCGCCGCCGGCTTGAAGCACGCCCGGTGCCCGCCTGCCTCCAACTTCTCCACCGCCGTGAGGAGTTGCTCCTCGTCGCGGACCCGCCACCAGGGCGGAACCGGCACCCCGATGGACTCGGCGGCCTGATAAGCCGTCGCCTTGTCCTGGAAGACCGCCACCGCCTCAGCGGGCGGTGCCAGCAGGGCCGTGCCGAGCGCCTCGAACTCAGCGCGGTGGGCGACGATCGCGTCCTGGTGCAGACGGGGCACGAACACGTCGATACCGCGGCGTATGCACTGATCGAGGGCGTACTCGACGTATCCGGCCGGGGACAGGCCTTCGGGTTCGAGGTCGGCGGTGTCCGCCGCGGCGAGGATGGGGGAGTCGGGGTCGCCGTGCGTGGCGTGGATCTCGACGGCCCGGTCGCTGGGATTTCGCCGCAGCTGATCCATGAAGAACACGTTCTCCGCGTACGTGCGGTTGAGCCAGACGCGTACGCGAGAGACCATGCAGGCCGCCTTTCAGGGTGTGCGGGCACGGCGGAGCAGGCCGTGCCCGGCCAGGGGTCGAGGGAGGGGTACACCGAACCGCCGTACGCGGAAAGGCGTCCGAGGCGAGTGTGTTGGGGCGATCATAGGCCCTTCGGACCCCCTCATCGCTACGCGCGTGTTACGGATTTCCCCAGCCGTTCGCCGCGGCGACAGGAAGGGTTCCGCGCGGCACATGTGTACCGGCCGCAGGGTGTTTCCCGAGGCAGTCGGGTACCTGCCGCGGGTCGTCCTTGTCCCTCGGTGGTCCCATGTGTTCTCGTGTTCCCATTCGGTGCTCGAAAGGGGCGAGGGTGGAGCCGACGGACGGCCGTGGACAGCTGCTCGCCATCAGTGATCTGCACATCGGGTATCCCGAGAACCGGGCCCTCGTCGAGCGCATGCACCCCGCCTCCGGTGAGGACTGGCTGCTGGTGGCCGGTGATGTGGCCGAGACCGTCGCCGACGTCCGCTGGGCCCTCGAACTGCTCGCCGGCCGTTTCCGCAAGGTGATCTGGGCACCCGGCAACCACGAGCTGTGGACCCACAAGAACGACTCCCTGACCCTGCGCGGCGTGGAGCGGTACGACCACCTCGTGGCCGTCTGCCGGGAACTGGGTGTGATCACCCCCGAGGACCCCTACCCGGTCTGGGAAGGACCGGGCGGCCCGGTGGCCGTCGCACCGCTCTTCCTGCTCTACGACTACTCGTTCCTGCCGCAGGGTTGCACGACCAAGGAGCAGGGACTCGAGTACGCGCACGGCACCGGGATCGTGTGCACCGACGAGTTCCTGCTGCATCCCGACCCCTACCCGAGCCGCGAGGCGTGGTGCCGGGTCCGCGTCGCCGAGACCGAGCGCAGGCTCGAGGAGATCCCCGGCGACCTCTCCACGGTGCTGGTGAACCACTACCCGCTGGACCGGCACCCCACGGACATCCTGCGCTATCCCGAGTTCGCCATGTGGTGCGGCACCGACCTCACCGCCGACTGGCATCACCGCTTCCGGGTCGCCTGCATGGTGTACGGCCATCTCCACATCCCGCGGACCACCCACCACGAGGGCGTCCGCTTCGAAGAGGTGTCGGTCGGCTACCCCCGTGAATGGGGCCCCCGCCCGGAGCCGCCCGGGAGACTGCGCCGCATTCTGCCGATGGAGGTTCGAGAAGGTGTTCGAGGATCTGCTCCCGGGATCGGTCGTGGTGGTGGAGGCCTTCGACGGTGACGCCGTCGCCGACGGCGCCGTCCTCCACCCCGAGGAAGAGGCCGTCGTCGCCCGAGCCGTCGACAAGCGGCGGCGGGAGTTCACGGCCGTCCGGGCCTGCGCGCGGCACGCCATGGAGAAGCTCGGTGTGCCGCCCCAGCCCGTTCTGCCCGGCGAGCGCGGCGCACCGCGCTGGCCGGACGGCCTGATCGGCAGCATGACCCACTGCGACGGCTACTGCGCCGCCGCGCTCGCCCGGGCCGGAGAACTGGTCTCGCTGGGCATCGACGCCGAGCCCCACGACCGGCTGCCCGAGGGCGTGCTGGACGTGACGGCACTGCCCGCCGAGCGGACGCGGCTGAGGGACCTCGCCCGCAGCCGCCCGTCCGTCCACTGGGACCGGCTGCTGTTCAGTGCGAAGGAGTCCGTCTACAAGGCGTGGTTCCCGCTGACCGGGTTGTGGCTCGACTTCCTGGAGGCCGACATAGAGATCGATCCGGGCGGCGCCTTCGACGTCTCCGGCGGCTTCCGGGCGCGGCTGCTGGTCCCGGGACCGGTGGTCGACGGCCGTCGCATTGAGGCCTTCGACGGACGCTGGACCACGGGTCACGGGCTCGCCGCAACGGCCGTCGTCGTGCCCCGCGCCTGATTCACGGCGGACACCAGTCGCCGAGCAGCCGGAAGAACTCCTCATCCGTGCCCGTGAGTCCGGCCGCGGCAAGCGCCCGGTCCGCCTCGGCGAGGGCGGCGGTCGGGACCACGGGTGGTCGGCACGGGTCCGCCGGTCCGTCGAAAGCGGCTCGCACGGTGTGGAGGAGGCGCAGATAGGCCTGCACGGCGGCGCGCTCACGGTCTGTCAGTACGGCGGTCGGCATCGGTCGGCTCTCCCCGGGTCGGCCGGGCGACGGTCGTCGCGCGGCGGCATCTGCACGGCTCGCACCCCCGGACGAGCGGCCCGTCGCCGCGCGTACCGGGTGGCGCACCTCCAGCTTGCCGTCCGCCACTGACAATCCCGTTTCCGCAGCCGCGGGTTCGCCCGCTCGGCGGGCGTGAATCCGCTCGCCGACCCCGACTCGCACTCCGTGCCGGGCACCACGCGGACACAGGGCCGGCGCCCGCTCGCCCGTCTGACTGTGCGTCAGCACATCACCCGGGCGAGCGGCCGCGCGGGGCCGTGCGGTCAGGGCCGGCCGGTCGCGTCGGCGGTGCGTGCACCGTCGTCGGGTACGGAGGGCTCTGCCGTCTGCCCACTCCTCGCGACACCCGTGACCGCCGCCCACTCGGCCGGGGTGAGCGGCGGTTCCGTCAGCCGCGGACGGCGCGGGCCGCGCAGTACGGCGATCGCCACCGCCGGTCGCAGCAGTTCGCCCACGGGTTTGGACAGGGTGATCACGTCGAAGAACGCGCGGGCCACCAGAGGGCGCCCGGTCGCCGTGAGCATCAGTCGATTGACGTACGCGCCCAGGAGGCGGTTCGCGAGGCTCGGGGGCTTGCCGAGCGCATCCGGATAGTGGATGTCGGTGCTGGTCGCGAACTCCCAGGCGGTCGCCACCGGACGGGCCACCGCCCGCTGCGCACGCCGCGCCAGTCCCGGCGCCGTCAGCCCGTGCACGGCCAGCAGTTCACTCAGCGCCAGCGCGCCCTGGGCCGCCACGGACAGCCCGTGTCCGTACACCGGGTTGTACGTGGCCACCGAGTCGCCGAGCGCCAGGAACCCCTCCGGCCAGCCCTTGATCCGCTCGTAGAACCGCCGGCGGTTGACCGTGCTGCGGGTGACGGCCGGATCCGACAGCGGCTCCGCGTGGGCGATCAGCTCACCCACCACCGGATGCCGGACGCTCTCGCGGGCGAACGTCTCGAACTCCTCGGCGGAGGACGGCGGTTCCCCGCCACGGGTGCCGGAGAGCGTCACCAGCCACCGTCCGCCCTCGATGGGCTCGATGGTCGTGGTCCGTCCGGGCACCGGAATCGTCGCATCCGACTGGACGTTGACCAACGGGAACTCCTCGGTACCCGGCGGCGCCCGGAAGATCCGGCTGGCGTAGACGAGTCCGGAGTCCACCTCCTCCAGCGGCGCCTCGGGCACGCCGAGTGCCTCCAGCCAGAGCGAGGCCCGGGAACCGCGCCCGGACGCGTCCACGACCAGGTCGGCCGCGAGTACGTGCTCCTCTCCGTCGGCCGTCCGCATGCGCACGCCCGTCACCCGTGACTCGTCGCCTTCGAGTGACAGCAGTTCGGTCCGTTGCAGCACGGTCACGCGGTCGTTCTTGGCGATGCGCTCGCGGACGACCCAGTCGAGCAGATCACGGCTGCACGCGATCATGAACTGCATCTCCGGCCAGCGCCGGAACCAGCCTCGCGGCTGCATCGACACGAGCCCGGTCGGCAGGGGGATGCGCCGCGCGCCCGCTGCCAGCCAGGCGTCGGTCACCCCCGGCAGCAGGTCCTCCATGGCGCGGGCGCCCCCGGACCAGATCACGTGCACGTGCCGGGCCTGCGGCAGTCCCCTGCGCGGCTCGGGGCCCTCGGGCAGCACGTCCCGTTCGACGACGGTGACGTCGGCGTACGAGCTCAGTGCCGCGGCGGCCAGCATGCCGGCCATGCCGCCGCCGATGACGACGGCTCTACGGGGTGCCGCACCCGTGGGGGTGCTAGCGGGTTCGCTCATGGAAGTCGCTTCCTGGCCTGGTCCCGGCCGGCTCCCGGGCGGCCGCGACGACGAGTGAGTGACGCAGAGCGATCGACATCCGCACGAGGTCCCGGGGACCCTCGGGGGATGCGGCGAGGGCGTTGCCCGCCCCTGCCGAACTGATCACCGTGCCGTCCGGATCGGCGGCCCTCGCCCGCACCGCAACCGTCACCATCGCCGCGTCGGCCTCGGCCTGCGCCTGGGCGGGGTCGGAGCCCGCGGCCACGGCGGCGTCGTAGGCGCGCGAGCGCACCCCGGTGTCGAAGTAGGGATACAGGCCGAGCATGCCGTCGTGAATGTCGGACTCCCGCTGTGTCACCTGCAGTGCGACGGGCGACCACCAGGCGATACGCACCCCGCGCGCCGCGTGGGCGGAGACCGGTCGCAGCTCACGCCACAGCGGTCCGAGCCGGCGGTACGTCGACCACGAGCTCCAGCTGTCGCCGACGCGCCGGCAGGCCAGCGGGAGGCAGAAGCCCACCGCGCTGATCTGAGCCCCGGCGGAGGCCAGTACAGGTGCCGCGTCGCTGCTCAGATAGTCCAGGTCGTGACCGTTCCAGCGGGCGACGACGGCGGTGAACTTGGTCGTCAGATAGGCCAGGTTGAACAGATAACCGATGACGATGATCAGCAGTCCCGCGCGCAGCCAGCCGCGCACCTGGAGGGCCCAGCGGCCGCACATGAAGTTCATCGCGACTCCGGCGACGGTGAGCGCCACCAGGTAGAGCACGATCATCTCCCGCATGTACGGGGTGCGGGCGTAGTACGTGTCGAAGTCGACCAGCCGCTCCACCGGCGCGTCCCCGAGCAGGAACAGCGTGATCAGGGCGATCACCACGACGCCGTATCCGGCGGCGATCCGCCGCGTGGTGCGGCGGGTCTCCTCGGGAGGACCACCACGCCAGTTGACGACGAGCACCAGACAGGAGGCGCTGAAGGCGCTCAGCAGGCAGTACACCAAGGGTGCCGAGACGTTGGTGATGCCCGTGACGTCGTTGACCTTCGCGATCGTCGGCGGCGCCGCGAAGAAGAACACGAGGCCGGCCAGCGAGAGCAGCGCGCACACCGACCGCAGCAGCGGGTCGCGCCAGGAGCGGATGAGCGCGGGCGCCTTGACGGAGAGCGCCACGCCCATCGCGGCGGCCGGAATGTAGTAACTGGACCCGTCCATGATCTCGTTGTCTTCGTCCCTCAGCCCTGCGGCCCGCGATACCCCAGCGACGCCTCTATCCGCCCGGCGAGGCCGTCGCGCTGGACGGGACCGCGCAGCGCCGAACCGGCCAGCCACGTCCGGCACTTGCTGGCCAGCAGCAGTCCGAAGCTCTCCGCGTCCTTCTCGTCGGTGACGTCGAAGTGCGTACGTGCGGCGACCCTCAGGACGGTCGCCTGCAGGTCCGCGGTGTCGCTGAGCAGCCGCGTCGCGACCACGGCGCCCTCCACGTGGTGGCCGTGGTGACCGGCGTTCATGTGCCACAGCTCGTGACCCAGGATCACCAGTTGATGGTCGGGGGCGGTGCGCTCCTCGACCACGACGAGATCCTGGTCGGCCATGTCGAGCCAGAGCCCGCTGGCCGTGCCCGGCGGGAAGGCCGCGGTGCGGAACTGGACGGGACGGCCGCGGCGTCTGCTCATGCCGTCGCACAGCGCGGCACAGAGGTCGGCCGGCTCCGCCGGCGCCGGGAGCGACAGCTCCGTGACCAACTCGCCGCACAGGCGGCGCATTTCCCTTCCGATGCCCACAGTTCTCCCCCGGATCAGGACTCGGGCCGCTTGACGCTCTCCAGGAGCATGTCCAGCCACTCCGCGACCTTGTCCCGGTGCTGGTCGGTGGGCAGCTGGGCCGCCCGCCAGGCGATGCCGCGGACACCGTGGTCCTGGAGCAGCTGCTCCAAAGGGTCCTCGGTGGCGGCGGCCGCCTCACGCTCGCGGTCCGCGAGTTGCTGGAGGAGCTCCTGTTCGCAGCGCTGGAGGGTGTTCACGAGCGCCTCCGGGTCCTCGGCCGAGAGAAACCCGGCATGCACCTTGAAGAAACGCTGAATGGCGTCGCAGTGCTCCATGGTGGGGCGCCGGTCGCCGTTGATGAGCGCGCCGGCCTGCTGGCGCGACATCCCCGCTCCGTCGGCGATCTCCTGCTGGGTGTATTTGCGTCCGTTGGGTTTGAGCCGGGTGCGCCGCAGCAGGTCCAGCCGCTGGAGGAACCGCGCCTGGAGATCCGGCTCCCCGGCGGGCACCCCGCCCAGCAGGGCCTTCACCACCGGCTCGGCCACGCCGGACGCGGCCGACAGACGGGGGACGTCGAAGACCTCCGTGTGCGGCACGCCCAGCCGGTCGGCGAGGGCGGTGACACGGGCGACGACGGCCGGCAGCAGACCCGTCGCCGTGGCGCCCGGAACCTCGAAGCCATCCGTCACCGACAGGTCTCCTACGTCTCGCTCACATCGTTGTCTTGGTGGTGCGGAACCATCCGGAGGTTAGCTGTTTTCTCGAACTCACATCCAGGTCTCGCCACAACTGTGGCGAGATTCGGCCGTCAACAGACGCCAAATGCCACGATAGTTGACACGCATGGACTCGGGGCACCAGGATCGGGGCGCCGCGTGAAGGGCGCAAGGGCAAGAGGGGTGACCTCCCGATGGCGTATCAGGCAGGAGGGCAGCGGTCGCAGCCGCGGCCCGTCCCCGAGAGTCCACGAGCACGGGCGTATCTGCACGACTATGCCACGCTTCTGGAAGCCGTCCCCTTCCCGTCGGTCGTCTTCGACCACCGCTGGGACGTCGTTCTCGCGAACGCCGCGTTCGAGACGCTCTTCCGGTCGGTGGCACCGCATCCGACGGCCATGCCGGGAGACAACTTCCTGCGTTTCGTGCTGTTCCACCCGGACGCGGGCACGATCCTCGGTGAGCACGAGTCGAGTTGGTGCCTGCCGATGCTGGCGCACTTCGCCGCGGCCGTGGAGCGGCACGGCCACGACCACCAACTCCAGGCCATCCGCCGTGACATCGCCCAGGACCCGATCATGGAGGCCGCCTACCGGCAGGGACTGCCGCACTGGATCCGCGCGGTCGGGCCGGAGGCAGTGGAGCACGACGGGGCGGTGCGTCCGCTGCTGCACCCCGACCCGCGGTGGGGCCGGGACTGCCGGGTGGTGGGGGAGACTCCGAAGACCCTTCAGGACATGGGGTACTCGCGGTTGACCCTGGTACTGCGCGAGGCGCGCGGTCCGGTGCCCTCCGCCCCCGGGTCGCGCCGTGCCGGGCGCACCGGGAGCCACCTCAGCGTGGTGCCGTCCCCGCGGGGCTGATGTCCCGGTCCCGTCCACCGGGGCATGCGGACCGTGCGCCGCACCTCCGCGGGGTCCCGGCACCGTCGGCGTTCAGGTCGCCGACGGCGCCGGGGCTCGTTCCCGTTCCCGGGCGCGGTACCTGCTCAGCGGCCCACGACGAGCACGAGCGGAACACCGTCGCACGGGACCAGCCGCAGGTCCCGCCAGCTGCCGGGACGACCCCGCTCCAGTACGGCGGCGAAGTCGGGGCCCTTGGTGAGCGAACCGGCCAGATGCGCGGTGTCGGCCGACGCGGCCACCCGGCCACGGGCGTTGACCAGATGGGCGGGCTCCGGCAGACGGCGCAGCAGCGGCAGCACGGCCGCCTCGAAGTGCCGCAGATACACGTCGGCGGCGGCCACCCCCGCGAACCGTCCCGCGAGGCGCACGGGCGCCGACAGGGTGAGGCTGTACTCGTCCGAGCAGAGGTAGTCCACGTACGGTCCCGCCACCGCACGCCGCCCGGTGTCCCGGGGCAGCGCGAACCAGTCCCAGTGCGTGTAGTCGGAGTACGCCGAGCGCGCCGGGTCCAGGTCGAGCAGCAGCGGCCTCACGTCGCCGTCCGATCCGGTCTGCCACCACTCGAGCCACGCCGGCACATCGCTCAGCAGACCCGGCGCGGCCACGAACCCCGCACCGGACACCAACTCCTCGCGGGCGAGGCGGGCATGGAGTCCGGGGCGCAGTCCCGCCAGATCCACGGACGCGGGCCGCCGCCCCTGTCCGGCCACCCGCGCGAGCAGCGCGGCGGCGTCGGTGCCGGTCTGCACCACGGCGTCGAAGACCGCCTCCAGGGCGGAAGCCGTCCGCGCCGTCACGTCCGTCTCGGGCGGGGCGAGCGGACCGGGGCTCCTGCGCATCGGCGCCCTCCCCTGCACACGGACCGGAAGCCGGCGCGTTACAGGGTGAGGCGCAGCGCGATGAGCCGTGCCGTCGATTCCTGGACGCACCGCTCGACCAGCTCCCTGGCCGAATCGTGGGCCCCATCCTGCACGGCGGAGATTACGGAGCGGTGACGGTCCGCCACCTCTTCGCGATAGGCGTCGTCGCCGAGTACCAGGCACAGCAGAGCCCCGACCTCCGTCTGGAGCGCCACCTGTTCCCGGGTGAGCCGGGCGGACTGCGCGGCGGCGGCCAGCTCGACATGGAACCGGCCGTACACCCGGCTGCGTGCGGCGGCGTCCTCGGCCCCCGCGAACTCCTCGAGGGTCCGGTGCAGTTGCTGGAGGTCGTCCGGCTCGGTGCGCTGGGCCGCGAGCCGGGCGGCGGCCCCGGACACGGCCGCCCAGTGGTCCCCCAGGTCCCGCAGCTCCTCCGTGCCCCAGCCCGCCAGCCGCGCCCTGATCCGCTCCTCGGCGGGGTCGGCGGGCAGCGAGACGAAGCTGCCGCCGCCGCGTCCGCGCCGGGTGGTGACCAGACCCTGCTGCCGCAGCGCCATCAGCGCCTCCCGCAGGGTCACGGTGGACACGCCGAGCTGTCCCGCGAGCTCGCTCTCGCCGGGCAGCTGTTCCCCGTCGGCGAGCAGACCGAGCTCGATGGCATCGCCGAGCCGGCGGGCGACCGTCTCGACGCGCGCCCTGGTGTCCACCGGAGTGAACACGGCTCTCCGGGCTCCGTCGCCTCTGTTGTGCTTCACGGTCACCACCTTGTGCGTTGACTCAACCTTTACCTTAAGAGGGGCTTGAGCTTTGAACTATGACTTCATATCTTTACACTCAACGTAAGAGTGCACCAGAAAGGTTCCCGTCCATGGAGGGAAGCGCGATCCGGCTGCACGGGCTCCGCAAGGAGTTCGGCGACACCACCGCCGTGGCCGGGGTGGATCTGGAGATATCCGACGGCGAGTTCTTCTCGATGCTCGGTCCGTCCGGCTCCGGCAAGACCACCGTCCTGCGCATGATCGCGGGCTTCGAGAGCCCCACCTCCGGGACCATCCGACTCGCGGGCCAGGAGGTCACCGGACTCGCGCCGTTCGAGCGCGATGTGCACACCGTCTTCCAGGACTACGCGCTCTTCCCCCACATGACCGTGGAGCAGAACGTCGCGTACGGCCTGAAGGTGCGCAAGGTGCCCAAGGCGGAGCGGCTCCAGCGGGCCCGTGAGGCACTGGCCGACGTGCGTCTCGAAGGGTTCGGCAAGCGGCGCCCCGGTCAGCTCTCCGGCGGCCAGCGGCAGCGGGTCGCACTCGCCCGCGCCCTCGTCGGCCGCCCCCGTCTGCTGCTGCTCGACGAGCCGCTCGGCGCGCTCGACCTGAAGCTGCGCGAGCAGATGCAGGTCGAACTCAAGGCGCTCCAGCGCGAGGTCGGGATCACCTTCGTGTTCGTCACCCACGACCAGGAGGAGGCCCTGACGATGAGCGACCGCATCGCCGTCTTCAACCAGGGCCGTATCGAGCAGGTCGGCACGCCCGCCGAGATCTACGAGCGCCCCGCGACCGCGTTCGTCGCCTCCTTCGTGGGCACGTCGAACCTGCTCCAGGACGAGGCGGCCGAACGGGTCACCGGCACGGCCGGCACGTACAGCATCAGGCCCGAGAAGATCCGGGTCCTCAAGGAGTCCGCCATCGCGGACGAGCCGGAGCACTCCACCGCCACCGGCACCGTCGCCGAAGTGGTCTACGTGGGAGACGTCACCCGTTTCCTCGTCGACCTCGACGCGGGCGGCCGCCTCACCGCGCTCCAGCAGAACCTGGAGACCTCCTCAGAGGACGTCGCGGCCTACCGGGGCGCCCGGGTGCGCCTCCAGTGGCACCGCCGCCACGCCGTGCAGGTCCCCGCCGACCGCTGACCCGCTCCACGCCACCCCCACCGTCACGTATGGAGAACGTCGTGCGTCTCACTCCCACCCTCAAGGCCGTCGCCGCCGCCGCGGTGCTGATCGCGGCCACCGCCTGCGGCTCGTCCGACTCGGGCGGCTCCTCCTCGTCCACGGGCCTCAATCCGCCGGACCTGAAGGCGCCGACCAAGCTCGGCAAGACCGAGGGGCAGGTCAATCTGATCGCCTGGGCCGGCTATGTCGAGGACGGCTCCAACGACCCCAAGGTCGACTGGGTCAGCGACTTCGAGAAGCAGACCGGCTGCCAGGTTCACTCCAAGGTCGCCGCCAGCTCCGACGAGATGGTCAAGCTGATGAAGACCGGCGAGTACGACGCCGTCTCCGCCTCCGGCGACGCCTCCCTGCGGCTGATCGCCTCCGGTGACGCGGCGCCGGTGAACACCGACCTCGTACCGAACTACAAGGACGTCTTCGGCGACCTGAAGCTGCAGGCCTGGAACTCCGTGGGCGGCAAGGCGTACGGCATCCCGCACGGCCGCGGCGCCAACCTGCTCATGTACAACACCGACAAGGTCAAGCCCGCGCCGACCTCCTGGTCCGCCGTCTTCGACGACGCGGCGAAGTACAAGGGCCACGTCACCGCGTACGACTCGCCGATCTACATCGCCGACGCGGCGCTGTATCTGAAGGCCACCAAGCCCGAGTTGAAGATCAAGGACCCCTACGCGCTGGACCAGAAGCAGTTCGACGCGGCGGTCGATCTGCTGAAGAAGCAGAACGCGAACGTGGGCGAGTACTGGGGCGACTACCTCAAGGAGGTCTCCGCATTCAAGAGCGGCGACTCCGTGATCGGCACCACCTGGCAGGTCATCGCCAACCTCACGCAGGGCGAGGGCGCCAAGGTCAAGGCGTTCGTGCCCAAGGAGGGTGCGACCGGCTGGTCCGACACCTGGATGCTCTCCGCCAAGGCCAAGCACCCCAACTGCGGCTACAAGTGGATGGACTGGATCATCTCGCCGAAGGTCAACGCCCAGGTCGCCGAGTACTTCGGTGAGGCGCCGTCCAACGCCAAGGCGTGCGACGAGACCAGCGACAAGAGCTTCTGCACCACCTTCCACGCCGCCGACACGGCCTACTGGAAGAACGTCGCCTTCTGGAACACGCCGATCGAGCAGTGCCTCGACGGCCGTACGGACGTCAAGTGCGTCCCGTACGCCAAGTGGGTCCAGGCCTGGACCGAGATCAAGGGCTGAGGGCACCACATGACCGCCACCCTGCCTGCCGCCGGACGGTCCCCCGTCCGGCGGCTCGCCGGGCTGCTGCACCGCCGCCCGCGGCTGCGGCTGTCCCTGCTGCTGACCGCCCCGCTGCTGTGGCTGGCCGTGCTGTATCTCGGCTCGCTGGCCATCCTGTTCATCTCGGCGTTCTGGACGACGAACTCCTTCACCTCCGAGGTGGTGAAGGTCTGGTCGACGGACAACTTCCACGAGCTGTTCACCACGCCCGTCTTCCGGCAGGTCATCCTGCGCAGCGTCGGCGTGGCCCTCGCCGTCACCGTCCTGTGCGCGGTGATCGCCTTCCCGGTGGCCTTCTACACCGCGCGGGTCGCCCGGCCCAGGTGGCGGCCTCTGCTGGTGGTGGCCATCCTCACGCCGCTGTGGGCGAGTTATCTGGTGAAGGTGTACGCGTGGCGGCTGATCCTGTCCGAGGGCGGGCTCGCCGACTGGATGCTGAAGCCGCTGGGCCTCGGCGGTCCGGGCTTCGGCCTCCCGGCCACGGTCATGACGCTCACCTACCTCTGGCTGCCGTACATGATCCTGCCGATCCACACGGCGCTCGAGCAACTGCCCGCGGGCCTGATGGACGCGTCGGCCGATCTGGGAGCGCGGCCCGGGCGCACCTTCCGCTCGGTCGTCCTGCCGATGGTGCTGCCCTCGGTCGCCGCCGGCTCGGTCTTCACCTTCTCCCTCAGCCTCGGCGACTACATCACGGTCCAGATCGTCGGCGGCAAGACCCAGCTGATCGGAAACCTCGTCTACTCCAACATCGAACTCAACCTGCCCATGGCCGCCGCCCTGGGCACGGTTCCGGTGGTGGTCATCGTGCTGTACCTGCTGGCGATGCGCCGCACCGGCGCGCTCAGCAGCCTCTAGAAGAGGTCCCTCGTCATGCAACTGTCCCGCCCGGCGCGTATCGCGCTGCGCATCGCCGCCGGAATAGGCTTCGCGGTCATCTACGTTCCGCTCGCGCTCGTCCTGGTCAACTCCTTCAACCCCGACCGCAGCGCGAGTTGGCCGCCACCCGGCTGGACCGCCCACTGGTGGTCGGTGGCCTGGGAGAACGCCGGTGCCCGCAACGCGCTCTGGGTCTCGGTGAAGGCGGGTCTCGGGGCCACGGCGATCGCGCTGGTGCTCGGCACGCTGATCGCGTTCGCGGTGGCCAGGCACCGGTTCTTCGGGCGCGACGCGCTCTCCTTCGTCGTCGTGCTGCCCATCGCACTGCCCGGCATCGTCACCGGCATCGCGCTCAACTCGGCCTTCGGTACGGTGCTGGAGCCGCTCGGCGTCGGCCTCGGGCTGTTCACCGTGATCGTCGGACACGCGACGTTCTGCATCGTCGTCGTGTTCAACAACGTGGTCGCGCGGCTGCGCCGTACCTCCGGCACGTACGAGGAGGCGGCGATGGACCTGGGTGCCGACTCGTTCCGGGCCTTTGTCGACGTCACCTTCCCGCTGGTGCGCTCGGCGCTGTTCGCGGGTGCGCTGCTGGCCTTCGCGCTGTCCTTCGACGAGATCGTGGTGACCACGTTCACGGCCGGACCCGGCATCGAGACCCTCCCGATCTGGATCTTCAACAACATGACCAGGCCGCAACAGGCCCCGGTGGTGAACGTGGTGGCGGCGGTGCTCGTGCTGCTGTCGGTGATCCCGATCTACATCGCCCAGCGCCTGTCGGCGGACACGGCGACGGAGAGCCGGATCTAGCCGGACGACGTGCGGCGCGTTCCGCGCCGCGGTCCCCCGGCCGCCACTCGCGGCCCCGGCCGGGGATGCCCGTCGCCGGATCGGCGGATGCCGGATGTCACCTGAACGCAAACAGCTTGCATTTCTTGCGCTATTCTTGCGCGCATGACGCGACGACTTGCTGAAGTGGCGAAGAAGGTCGGGGTCAGTGAGGCCACGGTCAGCCGGGTGCTCAACGGCAAGCCCGGTGTCTCCGAGGCCACCCGGCAGTCGGTGCTCTCCGCACTCGACGTACTCGGCTACGAGCGGCCCACGCAGTTGCGCGGGGAGCGGTCCCGGCTGGTCGGGCTCGTCCTGCCGGAGCTGCAGAATCCCATCTTCCCGGCGTTCGCCGAGGTCATCGGGGGTGCGCTGGCGCAACTCGGGCTGACTCCCGTGCTGTGCACCCAGACTAAGGGCGGCGTCTCCGAGGCGGACTACGTGGCGCTGCTGCTGCAACAACAGGTCTCCGGCGTCGTCTTCGCCGGCGGTCTGTACGCGCAGGCCGACGCGCCGCACGACCACTACCGGCTGCTCGCGGACCGGAACATCCCGGTGGTGCTGGTCAACGCGGCGATCGAGCACCTGGGTTTCCCCGGCGTCTCCTGCGACGACGCCGTGGCCGTCGAGCAGGCATGGCGCCACCTCGCCTCGCTGGGGCACGAGCGGATCGGGCTGGTGCTCGGGCCCGGGGACCACGTCCCCTCGGCGCGCAAACTCGCGGCGGCACGGGCGATCGCCGGGGAACTGCCCGACGAGTTCGTCGCCCGGACCATCTTCTCCATCGAGGGTGGACACGCGGCGGCGACCAAGCTCATCGACCGGGGGGTCACCGGCTTCATCTGCGCCAGCGACCCGCTGGCGCTGGGTGTGGTGCGGGCTGCCCGCCGCCGGGGCCTCGACGTCCCGTCCCGGATCTCGGTCGTGGGCTACGACGACTCGGCACTGATGAACTGCACGGAACCGCCTCTCACCACGGTCCGGCAGCCGATCGAGTCGATGGGGAAGGCCGCCGTCGAATTGCTGAACGTGCAGATCGGGGGCAGTTCCGTCCCGGCTGACGAGCTGCTGTTCGAGCCCGAGTTGGTGGTCAGGGGGTCGACTGCGCAAGCACCGCGTTACTGAGATCCGGTGTACTGTCAAATAATTTCAGATTCTGCGCGACATCTTGCGGCTTGCTGCTGTCGGTGCTTGAGTGTGCGGCGCCCACCGCTCCTGCCCGAAGGGGTCCACCGATGAGAAGCACCGGGATCCGACGTACCCTCGCCGCGCTCAGCGTCTGTTCGCTCGCCCTCGCCGCGTCCGCATGCGGATCAGACGGCGACTCGGCGAGCGGCAAGACGCGTATCACGGTCAACTGCGAGCCGCCCAAGAGCGCCAAGGTGGACCGCAAGTTCTTCGAGGACGACATCGCGTCCTTCGAGAAGAAGAACACGGACATCGACGTCGTCGCCCATGACGCGTTCCCCTGCGAGGACCCCAAGACCTTCGACGCCAAGCTCGCGGGTGGCCAGATGGAGGACGTGTTCTACACGTACTTCACGGACGTCAAGCACGTCGTCGACACCGGGCAGGCGGCCGACATCACCTCGTACGTCAAGGAGTTGAAGAGCTACGACACCCTGCAGCAGCAGCTGCGGGACATCTACACCGTCGACGGCAAGGTCTACGGCATCCCGCGCACCGGGTACTCGATGGGGCTGATCTACAACAAGAAGCTCTTCGAGCGGGCCGGCCTCGACCCCGAGAAGCCCCCGGCCACCTGGGAGGAGGTCCGCGCCGACGCCAAGAAGATAGCCGCGCTCGGCAACGGGACCGTGGGCTACGCCGACTACAGCGCACAGAACCAGGGCGGCTGGCACTTCACCGCCGAGCTGTACTCGCAGGGCGGGGACGTCGTCAGCGCCGACGGCAAGAAGGCCAGCGTCGACACCCCCGAGGGCCACGCGGTGCTGCAGAACCTGCACGACATGCGCTGGACCGACAACTCCATGGGCAGCAAGCAGCTCCTCGTCATCAACGACGTGCAGCAGCTGATGGGTTCGGGGAAGCTCGGCATGTACCTCTCCGCCCCCGACAACATCCCGATCCTGGTGAAGGAGAAGGGCGGCAACTACCAGGATCTCGCGATCGCCCCCATGCCCGGCGGCAAGGGCACGCTGATCGGCGGGGACGGCTACATGTTCAACAAGAAGGCCACCCCGGAGCAGATCCGGGCCGGACTGAAGTGGCTCGACCACATGTTCCTCACCCCCGGCAAGGGCTTCCTCGGCGACTACACGCGTGCCAAGCAGAACAACGCCCCGGTCGGTCTCCCGGAGCCACGGCTGTTCACCGGCGCCGCCGACGCCAAGGACCAGGAGGTCAAGAAGGCCAACGCCAATGTGCCGGTCGACAACTACCAGTCCTTCCTCGACGGCAACCAGGCGCTCCAGATGAAGATCGAGCCGCCGAACGCCCAGCAGATCTACTCCGTCCTCGACGGTGCCGTCTCGGCCGTCCTCACCAAGAAGGACGCCGACATCGACCAGCTCCTCAAGGACGCCTCCGGCAAGATCGACGGCATCCTGGCCCGGGGCTGACGGCGATGACCAAGACGGCTGCACGGAGGACGGCCCCGGCGGTCCCCGTACACCCGGTACCGGCGCCGCCTCCGGTAGGGGGCCGGAGGCGGCGCCGCCTCGTGGACCAGGCCCGCGCGTACGGCTTCCTCCTCGGCGGGCTGATCTGCTTCGCCCTGTTCTCCTGGTACCCGGCGATCCGCGCGGTCGTGATCGCCTTCCAGAAGTACACGCCGGGCTCCTCGCCCGAGTGGGTCGGCACCGCCAACTTCTCCCGTGTGCTGCACGATCCGGAGTTCGGCGCCGCCTGGCGCAACACCCTCACCTTTACGCTGCTGGCCCTGCTGATCGGTTTCGCGGTCCCCTTCGTCCTGGCCCTCGTCCTGAACGAACTGCGCCACGCCAAGGCGCTCTTCCGGGTCGTGGTCTACCTGCCGGTGATGATTCCGCCGGTGGTCAGCGCCCTGCTGTGGAAGTGGTTCTACGATCCGGGAGCCGGCCTCGCCAACGAGGCGCTCCGCTTCCTGCACCTGCCCACCTCGAACTGGACCAACGGTGCCGACACCGCCCTGGTCTCGCTGGTGCTCGTGGCGACCTGGGCCAACATGGGCGGCACCGTCCTGATCTACCTGGCCGCGCTCCAGTCCATCCCCGGCGAGCTGTACGAGGCCGCGGAACTGGACGGGGCGAACCTCCTCCAGCGCATCCGGCACGTGACGATCCCGCAGACCCGGTTCGTCATCCTCATGCTGATGCTGCTGCAGATCATCGCGACGATGCAGGTCTTCACCGAGCCGTTCGTGATCACCGGCGGCGGCCCGGAGAACGCCACGGTCACCGTGCTCTATCTGATCTACAAGTACGCCTTCCTCTACAACGACTTCGGCGGCGCCTGTGCGCTGAGCGTCATGCTGCTGGTGCTGCTCGGCCTCTTCTCCGCCCTCTACCTGCGGCTGACCCGCTCCGGAGAGGAGGACGCATGAGCACCCGGACCCTGGTGTCGCCGGCCGCCCTGGCCCGCCCGCGCGGCAGGGCGGTGTACTGGACCGTGTTCACCGGCGTCGTCGCGCTGTTCACGCTCGCCTTCCTGTTCCCCGTGTACTGGATGACGACGGGCGCGATGAAGTCGCCCGACGAGGTGGCCGAGACCCCGCCCACACTGATCCCACGGCACTGGAACCTGGGCGGCTACACCGACGCCTGGGACCTGATGCAGCTGCCGCAGCATCTGTGGAACACGGTCGTCCAGGCCGCCGGCGCCTGGCTGTTCCAGCTGGTGTTCTGCACGGCCGCCGCCTATGCGCTGTCCAAACTGCGGCCCGCCTTCGGCAAGGTGATCCTCGGCGGCATCCTCGCCACCCTGATGGTCCCGGTCCAGGCGCTGGTGGTGCCCAAGTACCTGACGGTGGCGGACCTGCCGCTGCTCCACACCAGCCTGCTGAACGACCCCCTCGCGATCTGGCTGCCGGCGGTCGCCAACGCCTTCAACCTCTACCTGCTCAAACGGTTCTTCGACCAGATCCCACGGGACGTCCTGGAGGCCGCGGAGATCGACGGCGCCGGCCCGCTGCGCATCCTGTGGTCGATCGTGCTGCCCATGTCGCGACCCGTCCTCGGCGTGGTCTCGATCTTCGCGCTGGTCGCGGTGTGGCAGGACTTCCTGTGGCCGCTGATGGTCTTCTCCGACACCGACAAGCAGCCGATCAGCGTGGCCCTGGTGCAGCTGTCGCAGAACATCCAGCTGACCGTGCTCGTGGCCGCGATGGTGATCGCCAGCATTCCCATGGTCGCGCTGTTCCTCGTCTTCCAGCGGCACATCATCGCCGGAATCAGCGCGGGCAGCACGAAGGGCTGACACCGCCCTCCTCCCCGAGACAGAAAGGCAAGCACAGTGGGACAGCCCACCCCTGCCCGGAAAGACATGGACTGGTGGCGCTCCGCCGTCATCTACCAGGTGTACGTCCGCAGCTTTGCGGACGGCGACGGGGACGGCACTGGAGACCTCGCGGGCGTCCGCGCCAGGCTGCCGTACCTCGCCGAACTCGGCGTGGACGCCCTGTGGTTCAACCCCTGGTACCTGTCACCGATGAAGGACGGCGGCTACGACGTCGCCGACTACCGCGCCATCGACCCCGCCTTCGGCACGCTCGCCGAGGCGGAGAAACTGATCGCCGAAGCGCGGGAGCTGGGCCTGCGCACCATCGTGGACATCGTGCCCAACCACGTGTCCGACCAGCACGCGTGGTTCCAGGCGGCCCTCGCCGCGGGACCCGGCAGCCCGGAGCGCGAACTCTTCCACTTCCGGCGCGGACGCGGCGCGGACGGCGAGCTGCCGCCCAACGACTGGCCGTCCCAGTTCGCCGGCTCCACCGAGCCCGTGTGGACCCGGCTGCCCGACGGCGACTGGTACCTGCACCTGTTCACGCCGGAGCAGCCGGACCTCAACTGGGCCCACCCGGCCGTCCGCCAGGAGCACGAGGACATCCTGCGCTTCTGGTTCGAGCGCGGCGTCGCGGGCGTGCGCATCGACTCGGCGGCCCTGCTCGCCAAGGATCCCGCACTGCCGGACTTCGTCGAGGGCCGGGACCCCAACCCGCTCGTGGACCGCGACGAACTCCACGACATCTACCGGTCCTGGCGGGCCGTGGCCGACGACTACGACGGAATCTTCGTGGGCGAGGTGTGGCTGCCGGACGCCGAGCGCTTCGCCCGCTACCTCCGCCCCGACGAACTGCACACGGCCTTCAACTTCTCCTTCCTGTCCTGCCCCTGGGACGCGGCGCGGCTGCGCACGTCGATCGACACGACGCTCGCGGAGCACGCCCCGGTGGGCGCCCCGGCCACCTGGGTGCTGTGCAACCACGACGTGACCCGCACGGTCACCCGCTACGGACGGACGGACACCGGCTTCGACTTCTCCACCAAGGCCTTCGGCACCCCCACCGACCTCGCGCTCGGTACCCGCCGGGCGCGGGCCGCCGCACTGCTGTCCCTGGCCCTGCCCGGCGCGGTCTACGTCTACCAGGGCGAGGAACTGGGGCTGCCCGAGGTCGACGTCCCCGCGGACCGCATCCAGGACCCGATGTACCTCCGTTCGGGCGGCACCGATCCCGGCCGCGACGGCTGCCGGGTCCCGCTGCCCTGGGCCGCCGACGCCCCGTACGCCGGGTTCGGCTCCCGGGACGAGCCGTGGCTGCCGCAGCCGACCGACTGGGCGGCGTACGCCGCCGACCTCCAGCACCGGGACCGCGGCTCGATGCTCGCCCTCTACCGGGAGGCGATCCGGTTGCGCCCCGTGTTCGGGGACGGCCCGCTGACCTGGCTGCCCGCCCCCGAGGGCGTTCTCGCCTTCACCCGGGCCGACGGCGTGAACTGCCTGGTGAACCTCGCCGCGACGCCCGCCGACCTTCCCCCGCACAGCCGCGTCCTCATCGCCAGCGGTCCGCTGGACGACCAGGGCCGGCTGCCCCAGGACACGGCGGCCTGGCTGCGCGCCTGAGCCGCTGTGCCGCACCACACCCTGCTATCCCCGTACCCCCACCATGAAGGGATCAGCACATGCACAGCAGCACGCGTAGACATGTCAGGCGCATGCCAGCAATGGGGGCGGCCGTCGCCCTCGCCGCGGGCATGCTCGTCTCGCTCGCCCCGGCGGCCCACGCGGCCGCGGGCGCCACTTTGCCCTTCACCTCCGTCGAGGCGGAGTCGGCGGCCACCACCGGCACCAGGATCGGCCCGGACTACACCCAGGCCACCCTCGCCTCCGAGGCGTCCGGGCGCCAGGCCGTGCGGCTCGGCGCCGGGCAGCGGGTCGAGTTCACCGTGCCGCGCGCGGCCAACGCGGTGAACGTCGCCTACAGCGTCCCCGATGGTCAGTCCGGCACGCTGAACGTGTACGTCAACGGAACGAGACTGTCCAGGACCCTCGCGGTCACCTCCAAGTACTCCTACATCGATACCGGGTGGATCCCCGGCTCGAAGACCCACCACTTCTACGACAACGCACGGCTGTTGCTCGGGCAGAACGTGCAAGCGGGTGACAGGATCGCCTTCGAGTCGACGGGCACCCAGGTCACGGTCGACGTCGCCGACTTCGAACAGGTCGCGGCCGCCGCCGCC
The DNA here is from genome assembly GCF_051553595.1 of Streptomyces sp. HUAS TT11. Taxonomy (NCBI): domain Bacteria; kingdom Bacillati; phylum Actinomycetota; class Actinomycetes; order Kitasatosporales; family Streptomycetaceae; genus Streptomyces; species Streptomyces sp. HUAS TT11. The sequence continues at coordinate 1,668,735 of NZ_CP196184.1, read as the reverse complement.
CAGCCGGCCGGATCGGTCTCCGTCACCTCCAAGGGTGCCGACCCCAGCGGGCAGGGCGACTCCACCCAGGCCTTCCGGGACGCCATCGCCGCAGCCCAGGGGGGAGTGGTCTGGATCCCGCCGGGCGACTACCGGCTGACCTCGTCGCTGGGCGGCGTGCAGAACGTGACCCTGCAGGGTGCGGGCAGCTGGTACTCCGTCGTGCACACCTCCCGCTTCATCGACCAGTCCGGCTCGTCCGGGGGCGTCCACATCAAGGACTTCGCGGTCGTCGGCGAGGTCACCGAGCGTGTCGACTCCAGCCCCGACAACTTCGTCAACGGCTCGCTCGGACCGAACTCGTCGGTCTCCGGCATGTGGATCCAGCACCTGAAGGTGGGCCTCTGGCTGACCGGCAACAACGACAATCTCGTCGTCGAGAACAACCGTATCCTGGACACCACCGCGGACGGCCTGAACCTCAACGGCAGCGCCAAGGGCGTCCGTGTGCGCAACAACTTCCTGCGCAACCAGGGCGACGACTCACTGGCCATGTGGTCGCTGTACGCGCCGGACAGCAACAGCAGCTTCGAGAACAACACCATCTCCCAGCCGAACCTCGCCAACGGCATCGCGATCTACGGTGGCACCGACATCGCCGTGAGGAACAACCTGATCTCCGACACCAACGCCCTCGGCAGCGGTATCGCCATCTCCAACCAGAAGTTCCTCGACCCCTTCAACCCGCTGGCGGGCACGATCACGGTCGATGGCAACACCCTCGTCCGCACCGGCGCCATGAACCCCAACTGGAACCACCCCATGAGCGCCCTGCGCGTCGACTCCTACGACAGCGCCATCAACGCCACGGTCGCCATCACCGACACGACGATCACCGACAGCCCCTACAGCGCCTTCGAGTTCGTCTCGGGCGGCGGGCAGGGGTACCCGGTCAGGAACGTCACCGTGGACGGCGCGACCGTGCGCAACACCGGCACGGTGGTCATCCAGGCCGAGGCCCAGGGCGCGGCCGTCTTCCGCAATGTGACCGCCTCCGGTGTCGGTTCCGCCGGGATCTACAACTGCCCCTATCCGTCCGGCTCCGGCAGCTTCGCGCTCACCGACGCAGGCGGCAACTCCGGCTGGAACAGCACATGGTCGGACTGCTCGACCTGGCCCCAGCCCGGTCAGGGCAATCCGCCCCAGGACCCGAACCGCAACCTGGCCAAGGGCCGCCCCGCCACCGCGACCGGATCCCAGGACGTCTACACCCCCGGCAAGGCGGTGGACGGGGACGCCAACAGCTACTGGGAGTCCGCCAACAACGCCTTCCCGCAGTCCTGGACGGTGGATCTCGGCTCGGCCGGGGCCGTGCGCCGGCTGGTGCTGAAGCTGCCGCCGTCCTCGGCGTGGGGCGCCCGCACCCAGACCGTCGCGGTGCTCGGCAGCACCGATGGCTCGAACTACTCGACGGTGGCGGGCCCGCAGGGCTACCGCTTCGATCCGGCGACCGGCAACACGGCCACGGTCACCCTGCCCGCCGGCACCGATCTGCGCTATCTGAGGCTGACCGTCACGGCCAACACCGGCTGGCCCGCAGGCCAGTTCAGTGAGGTGGAGGCCTACTCGACCTCGTGATCCCCTCGCTCCGCGCTTCGCCGTCCGGGTCCGCAGGGTGGCGAAGCGCGGAGCGACCCGGGTGTGCGTCCTTGAGGAGGCGTTGACCGAAGTCTGGCGCGAGCTTTGCTGCCCTGATGTTGTTGTTGCAACTTATTCGCAGAAACCTGGAGGGTGCGACTGAAAGCAGTCGATCACCGAGAAGTAAGGCTCGCGCCCCCATGACCACCGCTCCTGGTTCCGCTCCCGCCCGCCCGGCCGCCGGGCGGGGCATCCTGTGGCGCCGCGTACGCACGTCGATGACCCGCAGGGAATGGACGCGTCTGGGCGGGATGGCCGCCTTCATCGTGGCGTTGCACGTCATCGGCTGGTTCACGCTGGTGGCGATCGTCGCCCCCGAGCACTACAGCCTGGGTACCAAGACCTTCGGTGTGGGCATCGGCGTCACCGCCTACACGCTCGGTATGCGGCACGCGTTCGACGCCGACCACATCGCCGCGATCGACAACACGACCCGCAAGCTGATGGGTGAGGGGCAGCGCCCGCTGTCGGTCGGCTTCTGGTTCTCCCTCGGGCACTCCAGCGTCGTCTTCGCACTGGCCTTCCTGCTGTCCATGGGTGTGAGGGAGCTGGCCGGGCCGGTCGAGAACGACGGATCCGAACTGCACGGTGTCACCGGCTGGATCGGTACGACCGTCTCCGGCACCTTCCTGTACGTCATCGCGATCATCAACCTGCTCGTCCTGGCCGGGATCTGGAAGGTCTTCCGGCGGATGCGGTCCGGGCACTTCGACGAGGCCGCGCTGGAGGAGCAGCTCAACAGCCGCGGCTTCATGAACCGTCTGCTGGGCCGGCTGATGAAGTCCATCACCAGACCCTGGCAGATGTACCCCCTGGGCCTGCTCTTCGGCCTCGGTTTCGACACGGCGACCGAGATCGCGCTCCTCGTGCTCGCCGGGTCGGGCGCCGCGTCCGGGCTGCCCTGGTACGCGATCCTGTGCCTGCCGGTCCTGTTCGCGGCGGGCATGGCGCTGCTCGACACGATCGACGGCTCGTTCATGAACTTCGCCTACGGCTGGGCGTTCTCCAAGCCGGTCCGCAAGGTCTACTACAACCTCACCATCACCGGACTGTCCGTCGCGGTCGCACTGATCATCGGCACCGTCGAACTGCTCGGCCTGATCGCCGACCAGGCGGGTCTGCACGGCGCCTTCTGGGACTGGGTCTCGGGCCTGGATCTGAACGTCATCGGCTACGTCATCGTCGGTCTGTTCTTCGCCACCTGGGCCGTCGCCCTGCTGGTGTGGAAGGTCGGCCGTATCGAGGAGAAGTGGACCGCGGGCCTGGCGGGGCCCGCCCCGGCCGAGGAAGGCGCCGAATAGGGCCGGCCGCGGCCCGGCGCAGGGTTCTTGCGGATAGCCTCCGCCACCGTCTCCACCCGGTGGACGCGGCCGACCCGCAGCGCGTGCCGTCGTCGCGCAGGCGGAGCTTGGCCGACTCGCCGAGCAGGGCACCTCCCGGGGCCGGCCCTGATCCGCTCCTCGTAGCCGGCCGTGTCGGTGCGGCACGCGCGCGGATCGGCACGTGCGGTGCGCGGTGCGCCGGTCTGCGGGAACGAGCCGATCGTGGTGGTCGGCAGCAACGGCAGGCCGAGATGGGCACGTTGGGCGGTCGCGCGCTCGGCGTACGGCTGGGCGCGGTGTGCGTCGGCCTCAGTTCACGAAGGGCGCGGGCGGCGGCGTTCTGCTCGGCCGGAGCGCGGTCCTGGACGAGTGCGGGCTCGTCGAGCGTGCACCCACTCGGCGCCGGCGGCGCGCAGATCGGCGAGCATCTCGACGTACACCGTCAGCAGCCGGTCCAGCAGGGTCGGCGGCTCGAAGCCCCCGGGCGCGCCCGGGGCGGCCCTGGCCGGGAGGAGGCAGGCGACGGGACCGGCCGGCACCGGGCGTGCTGTCAGGGCAGGGCCTCCTTCAACTCGCCGGCGTGTTCGTCGGGCCTCGTGCGTATGACGGCGGTCGTTCCCGCTCACCGCTGCGGGGGCCACCCTGCGGGGCGGCACGGGCTGCGGTCGGTGTGTCCGGCATGCGGATGGTGGAGCGGACCGTCCGGCCACGGCGCGGCACCGACCGCGGGCGGAGAACGTGCTGCCCCGTGCCACGGCCCGCGGCCGGGTTCCGGATGACCGCGGCCCGGCCGCAGGCGGGCGCCGACGGCGGGGCGGAGCGGGACACGGCCGTCCGGACAGCCGGTGAGCGGGCGCTCACCGGCGCGCGCGACTGCCGACGGACCGGGACCTTCGTAGCCCGCCCGGACCGGCGGGCGCGCACGCCGGGCGTCGGTGGGGCACAGTGTTGAGGGAGGTTTCGGGACATTCCATCCGTCGATCGCACGCCCCACGGCATGCCGCCGGGAGCGGACACCCACCGGGAACGACGAGGAACGTACGGCGCGCCGGGAGGACGCATGCACGAGAAACTGCTGAGCAGGATCGCCGACGAGGTCCTGCGCCTGCGCCACGACTCGTCCCACTCCTCGACCGACAGGACCGCGCCTCCCGGCTTCGGACTGGACCGTGTACTGGTCAGCGATTTCATCGCCGGTTCGACCGACCGGCAGGACGAGTCGGAACTCGCCGACCAGGTGGCGCGGCTGGTGCCGTTCCACTGGGTCCTGCCCAACACGCTCGCCTCGGCGATGTCGGAGCTGATCGAGCACCTCGGCGGACAGACCCAGCTGATGACCTGGCTGGACCGGCACCCGGGTCTGCCGCGGCTCGTGGCGCGGCTGTACGTCCTCATGGGCCTCCTCGACCAGTTCAGCGAGAACACCGCGGTCGTCACCGCGCTCCGGGAGTCCCGGCAGCGGACGCCCTATCCGGCGGGCCTCAGGGACAGCCTGGTGCCGGAGACGGACGACGAGACCCTTGCGGGGATCTCCTTCAAGATCGAGGAGCTGCTCGGCGACGGCAGGCGGAAAGAGGCCGTCGAGTTGGCCCTCGCCACGGCGGCATGGCTCCAGAAGGCGGCGCCGCGGGCCGAGGAGCTCGACCCCGCCGTCGGTGACCTGGACGAGCTGATGGGCCATGTCCGCGAGGACATCCGGACCGAGGCGGTCAGCGCCTGAACGGTGCCCACGAGGCCGCCTGAGTGCCGCGGCAGGGCCTGGACATCCTGAGTGAGCGCGGGGCGTCGCTCGATCCTCGCGACGGGAACGGCCGCGCCGTCGCACCGGGCACGGGTGTCGCCCCCACGCCGTAGGAGCCGAGTTCCGCGCTCGCCTCTCCCGCCCACGTCAGGTACGCGTTCTCCTTGACCTTCCGGCCGTATTTCGGGGAGTGCAGTCCGTCGACCGCTCCGGCCACCGGCAACGGAGGTGAGGCGCCGGCCGACCCCTCGTCACCCGGCGGAAACGACCGGGCCGCGAAACGCCGGGCCGGACGGTCGGCGATCTGCCGCCGCCTCGTATCACCGGCCGCCGCGAGAGCGCCCGGGGCGCGCTGCGATCCGCAGCCCCCGCAGTGTCGTCGACGGCTTCCGCGCCATGACATCTGACGACGCGTCCGCCGTCGTCGGCGGCTCGACGGACGGCGCCCGGAGGGCTTTCCGTCGTACGCCGGCTCGCGCGATCCCGCAGCTCCACGAACACGCGGAGCGCATGGGGGGTGTCCAGGTCGACGTAGTACAGGACCGTGCCGTCCGTGGGCGGGGCGCGGCGGCAACCTCTCCGGACAAGTCGTCGTTCCCGCGGGCGCATTCAACTCTGTGACCTGCGGCGAACGGCTACTGCTGTGGCCTGCGCTGCGCACAGGAACACCACTTGTACCGGCGACTTTCACATGCGCGCCATCGAACCCTTCCTTGACGTTTGTTGCCCTTGGAACACTCGCTGCGCACACGTTTCCTCATGTTCCGGCCATCCGCACCAGGATGAGAGGTCGTTCAGTCATGTCCGAAGTCAACCGGCGCCGATTCCTCCAACTCGCAGGCGGTACCGCCGCGTTCACCGCGCTGTCCAACAGCATCGAGCGCGCGGCGGCCCTTCCCGCGCACCACCGCTCCGGCACGATCGAGGACGTCGAGCACATCGTCGTCCTGATGCAGGAGAACCGCTCCTTCGACCACTACTTCGGCACGCTCCGAGGCGTTCGCGGCTTCGGCGACCCGCGACCGGTGACGCTGCCGAACGGCAAGTCGGTGTGGCACCAGTCGGACGGGTCGAAGGACATCCTCCCCTTCCGGCCCGACGCCGACGACCTGGGCCTTGCCTTCATCCAGGACCTCCCGCACGGCTGGAACGACGGCCACGCCGCCTTCAACGGGGGCAAGTACGACAAGTGGGTGCCCGCCAAGTCCTCGACGACGATGGCGTACCTGAAGCGTGAGGACATACCCTTCCACTACGCGCTCGCCGACGCCTTCACCATCTGCGACGCGTACCACTGCTCGTTCATCGGCTCCACCGACCCGAACCGCTACTACATGTGGACGGGTTACACGGGCAACGACGGCAAGGGCGGCGGCCCGGTCCTCGGCAACGACGAGGCGGGTTACGGCTGGACCACCTACCCCGAGCGCCTGGAGAAGGCGGGGGTCTCCTGGAAGATCTACCAGGACGTCGGTGACGGCCTGGACGCGGCCGGTGGCTGGGGCTGGATCGAGGACGCCTACCGGGGCAACTACGGCGACAACTCGCTGCTGTACTTCAACCAGTACCGCAACGCCGAGCCGGGCGACCCGCTGTACGACAAGGCCCGTACCGGCACCGACGCCCGCAAGGGCGAGGGCTTCTTCGACCGGCTCAAGGCGGACGTCAAGGGCGGCAAGCTGCCGCAGATCTCCTGGGTCGTCGCCCCCGAGGCCTTCACCGAGCACCCCAACTGGCCCGCGAACTACGGCGCCTGGTACGTCTCCCAGGTCCTCGACGCGCTCACCTCCGACCCGCAGGTGTGGGCCAAGACGGCTCTGTTCATCACGTACGACGAGAACGACGGCTTCTTCGACCACCTGGTCCCGCCGTTCCCGCCGGCCTCCGCGGCGCAGGGCAAGTCCACGGTCGACCCCGGCCCGGACGTCCTCGCGGGCGATGCCTCCCATGTCGCCGGTCCCTACGGACTCGGCCAGCGCGTGCCGATGCTTGTCGTCTCGCCGTGGAGCAAGGGCGGTTACGTCTGCTCCGAGACGTTCGACCACACGTCCGTGATCCGGTTCATGGAAAGCCGTTTCGGCGTCCACGAGCCGAACATCTCACCCTGGCGGCGTGCCGTCTGCGGTGACCTGACCTCGGCGTTCGACTTCTCGCGCAAGGACACCAAGCCGGTGTCGCTGCCGGCCACGGACGGCTACGAGCCGCCGGACCGCGACCGCCACCCCGACTTCGTGCCGACCCCGCCCGCCGACTCGGCCCTGCCCAAGCAGGAGCGCGGCCAGCGGCCCACCCGGCCGCTCGGGTACGCGCCCGTCGTGACGGGATCCTCGGACCCCGGCGCCGGAACGTTCACGCTGACGTTCGCCTCCGGTGCGCACGCGGGTGCCGCGTTCCTCGTCACCTCCGGCAACCGCACCGACGGCCCCTGGACCTACACCACCGCAGCCGGCAAGACGCTGTCGGACACGTGGAACTCCGCGTACTCCGGAGGGTCCTACGACCTGACCGTGCACGGGCCGAACGGCTTCCTGCGCGTCTTCAAGGGCCCCGGCAAGCAGGAGGGTCCCGAGGTCAGCGCGCGGTACACCGGCGACGACGTCGAGCTGACCCTGGTGAACAAGGGCTCCCGCACGGTGAAGCTGAAGGTCGGGGACGGATACGGCGGCAAGGCGAAGACGTTCACGGTGCGCTCCCACGGCACCGTGAAGTACACCGTCGGCCTGAAGGCGAGCCGGCGCTGGTACGACCTGACCGTCACGTCCGACGCCGACCCTTCCTTCCTGCGCCGTCTCGCCGGTCACGTCGAGAACGGGCAGCCGGGCGTGAGCGATCCCGCGATCGCCGCGAAGTAGGCATGGGGCGGATGCCGTACGCGGCATGGGTCCGGTGTTGCGGGGGGCTCGCCGGGTACCGGCGTGCTCGGGGTAGTGTGCCCCGGTGACCACGCAATCGAACACTCCTGCGGGCTGGTACCCGGACCCGCACGGCGCGCCCCGGACCCTGCGGTACTGGGACGGCGCCCAGTGGACCCAGCACACCCAGGCCGAGGGCCAGGGCCAGGTGCCGCAGCAGGCGTACGCGCAGCAGCAGCAGGCCGCGGCGCCGGACCCGCGCGTACAGCGTCAGGTGCAGCAGCAGGCCGGAGTCGCCGCGAGCGGCTCCGGCGGCGGCACGCTGTTCACCGAACCGGTGCTGGTGGTGAACCAGAAGGCCAAACTGATCGAGCTGACGAACGAGTACAGCGTCTTCGACCAGAACGGCAACCAGATCGGCTCGGTCACCGAGATCGGGCAGAGCGTGCTGAAGAAGGCCCTGCGCTTCGTCTCCAGTGTCGACCAGTTCCTGACGCACAAGCTGGAGATCAGGGACGCCCACGGGCAGCCGCAGCTCGTGCTGATCCGGCCCGCGAAGTTCCTGAAGTCCCGGGTGGTCGTGGAGCGTCCGGACGGACAGCCCGTGGGTGAGATCGTCCAGCAGAACATGATCGGAAAGATCAACTTCGCGATGAACGCGAACGGCCAGCAGGTCGGCGCGATCAAGGCGGAGAACTGGCGCGCCTGGAACTTCGCGATCGTCGACCACGCCGAGAACGAGGTCGCCCGGATCACGAAGACCTGGGAGGGCTTGGCGAAGACGATGTTCACGACCGCGGACAACTACGTCCTGCAGATCCACTACCAGCTGCCCGAGCCCCTGCTGAGCCTGGTCGTGGCCACCGCGCTGACCGTGGACACGGCACTGAAGCAGGACTCCCGCGGGTTCGGCTGAGCCTCCCGGGCGGTAACGGACCACAACGGCGGCCGGAGCGTGCACACACGCTCCGGCCGCCGTTCGTCTCACATCGCCGTCAGGTGCTCCGGCGGCGCGGGCGCGGGTTGCTTCGGTACCAGGGGGCCTTCGTAGGGGACCACCAGGGATTCCAGGGCGAGCACCGCCGCCACCGGATGGTCCTCGTCCGGAGGCGCCACGACGGGGTCGGGTGTCGACCGCGACAGCGCCACCACACCCCACGAGGCGAGCGCCGCGCCGGCCAGTGCGAGGAGCACGCCCGCCACTCCGCCCTGGAGGCGTTCGCCCAGCAGGGAGAGCCCGATCACCGCCGCGGCCACGGGGTTGGCGAGGGTCACCAGGGCGAGCGGTCCGCCGAGACCACCCCGGTACGCCGTCTGCGACAGCAGCAGACCGCCTGTCGCGAACGCCGCCACCAGCAGCGCGACCACGACGACCTGCGGGCTGAGCAGCGATCCCGAGCGGTCCGTCGCCGCCACCGTCACCGTCTGGGTGAGCGCCGAGGCGACGCCGGAGGCGAAGCCCGACGCGGTCGCGTGCCGAAGCCCGGTACGGGAGCCGGCGGCGGTCCCGCCGACGGGGCGGCTCCGGGAGCCCGGCAGGGTCAGCAGACCGATCAGGGCGGCGGTGGTGCCCGCCACGGCCAGCGCCTGCGGCGGGCTCAGCAGGTCGTCGGGTTCGGGCCCGGACGCCGTCACCAGCAGTGCCGAGAGACCCATCAGAGTGAGCGCCGTGCCCCGCCACTCCATCGCACTGACCCTGCGGCCCGCGGCCCGCGCGCCCAGCGGCACCGCCGCCACCAGCGTGAGCGCGCCCAGCGGCTGGACCAGCGTCAGCGGACCGAACTTGAGGGCGGCGACGTGCAGCAGCGCGGCGGAGGCGTTCAGCACGACCGACCACCACCAGGCGGAGTGCCGCAGCAGCCGCAGCACACCGGCGCCTGAGGTGCGCGCGGCGAGCCGCTCCTGGGCGACGGCGGCGGCCGCGTACGCGACGGCGGAGAAAAGGGACAGGACAACGGCGAGGACCGTGGCGCTCATCGGCCGGCTCCCACCAGGCCGGGGCCGTCGGCCCTCGTGGGCCCGACCCGCCGCGGCGACGGCACGGGACGCGGCACCGCTCCGGTCGTTCCCCGCGAGGTCGGCGACGGGGCGTGGACCACGTTCAGCGCGAGGCAGAGCAGCAGGGCGGCGACGACGGCGTCCAGCCAGTAGTGGTTCGCCGTGCCGACGATCACCACCAGGGTGAGCAGCGGATGCAGCAGCCACAGCCATCGCCAGCGGGACCGGGTCGCCGCGATCAGTCCGATCGCGACCATCAGCGCCCAGCCGAAGTGCAGTGAGGGCATGGCGGCGAACTGGTTGGCCATCGAGTCGGTCGCCGGCGTCGCCCCGTACACGGTCGGCCCGTACGCCTGACCGGTGTCCACCAGATCGGCCACGTCGAGCATCCGCGGAGGGGCGAGCGGAAACGTGAGGTGCAGTGCCAGCGCCGCCCCGGTCAGCAGGGCGAGGATGCGGCGGGCCCACAGGTAGTGACCCGGGCGCCGCAGGTAGAGCCAGGCCAGGAAGACCGCGGTGGCCGTGAAGTGGATGAGGACGTAATAGGTGTTCGCGGCGCGGACGAGGGTGTCGCCGTGCAGCAGCACGGACTGCACGTCGCTCTCGCCCGGGAGATGGAGGGAGCGCTCCCAGTGCCAGACCCGGTGCGCGTTGTGGAAGGCCTCGGCCGTGTGGCCGTTCGCCAACTGACGGCCGAACTTGTAGACGAGGAAGAGTCCTGCGACCAACAGGAGCTCGCGGATGAGGGGAGGCCGCCGTATCGCGGCGGCTCCGTCTCCTTCAGGCTCGGTACGGGAATGCATCCCCCGGCCCCTTTGCTGACGGTACGTGCGTGGGGTGGTGCGTGGTGAGCCCAGGAAAGGGTCCACTCGACAGACGAGTGGGTCCTGTCCAAGGCTCATCGATACGCCAGTGTACCGATACGCTCCCGTACCGGTACACTGGCGTATCGATATACTGGTGTGAAGCGGCCCACGGGCCGGGGCCACGACCGAGGAGCCACGTCATGACGTCGCAGGCAGCGGATGCACCGGACATGGTTGCCGCCTCGCGCCGTTCCAAGATCACGCCCGAACGGGAGCGGGAGTTCTTCGACGCCGTTCTCGAGCAGATCCGCCGTTGCGGCTACGAGGCCGTCACCATGGAGGGCGTGGCCGCCAGCACCCGGTGCAGCAAGTCGACGCTGTACCGGCAGTGGAAGACGAAGCCCCAGTTCGTGGCGGCCGCCCTCAGAGCCACCCGCTGCGTGCGGATCTCGGGCATCGACACCGGCTCCTTCGCCGGGGACCTGCGTGCCGCGGCGCAGGCAGCCGCGGAGTGGTCGCGTCGCGACAGCGCGCTGTTCCAGGCCCTCGGTCCCGCCGTCATGCAGGACCGGGAACTCGCCCAGGCGCTGCGGGAAACCCTCGTGGAGCCCGAGGTCAGGGCCCTGCAGGAGATCGTCAGGCGCGGTGTGGAACGCGGGGAGGTGCCGGCCGGCCATCCGGCGCTGGAGTACATCCCCGCGCAGCTGCTGGGCCTGCTGCGACTGCGTCCGATCCTCGAGGGGCGGCACGCGGACGAGGAATATCTCACACGCTTCGTGGACGCGGTGATGCTCCCGGGGCTCGGACTGACCTGAAGACCCAGGTCGTCGTCCGCGGGATGACCGGACGACGGCCTGTTCGCGCCGCACCGTGGGGACGGGGGCGGCGCACCACCCCGGCCGGGTGGGGTTCCCCTTGAGCGGAGGGGAACCCCACCCGGCCGCTCGGCATCCGGCCGGGCGGGGAGGCCGAGCGGCTCAGGCGTTCTGCCCGTTGCCGCTCGCCGAGGCGGACTTGATGCCCTTGGCGATCTGGTCGAGAACGGAGGGCGCGGGTGCGTTCGCCCCCACGTCTATGCCGAAACGGACGACGACCAGATGCTTGGCGTCGGCCGGCGAGGGGAAGACCAGGGACTCGACGTAGCCGTCCGCGCCGTTCTTGGTGATCGCCTTCCAGCGGACCATGTAGCCCTGCTGACCGGCCACGGTCACCGCCTTGGAGGCCAGCACCTGGTGCGAGGTGATCCCGCCGTAGGACTTGCCGCCGTAGGACTCCTCGGCGTTCTTGGCGATGTCCTGCTTCGCCGCGGCCTCGGCCGTGGCGGCCGCCAGCCCCTGTGCGTCGGCGGACGCCGAGTACGCCCCTCCGGTACTGCACGTCTTCGACGGGTCACCGGGGCACTTGTACTCGCCCTTGGACTGGACGGTCGCGCCTCCGTCGATCATCCCGCCGCTCCAGCCGTCCGGCACCGGGATGCTGATGCCGTTGAACGGGTCGAGCGCGTATCCGTCCTCGATCCGCGGCCCGCCGGACTCGCCGGGTGCGGGCGTCTGCCCGCCGGAGCCCCCGGAGCCCCCGGAGCCCCCGGAGCCCCCGGAGCCCCCGGAACCGCCCGAACCACCGGATCCACCCTGGTCCCCGAAGGGACCTCCCTGGCCGCCGAAGGGGCCGCCGCGGTCGCTCTGTCCGCCCGGGCCCTCGGAGCTCGCCGTGTTGCCGCTGCCGCCGTCGTGCGCAGTGAGCGCGTACACGCCGCCACCGACTCCCGCGAGGACCAGGATCGCCGCCGCGACGGCCACCGCGGTGCGCACGCCGCGCCGTGCGGGGGCGGGTGCGGCGCCCGGATACGGCCCGGCGCCGAACGGGGCGCCCGGCTGGGCGACGACCGTCGGCGGACCCCACGCGGCGGGCGGCTCCGCGAGGCGGGTCCGGTCCGTCCATGCCGATCCGTCCCACCAGCGCTCGGTGGCGGGCGCGTCACTTGTCTGCCCCGGGTCGGGGTACCACCCGGGAGGAGTCACCTGCGTCATGGACCCACCGTATGAGGCATGCGTGAAAGACGGATGAGAGCGTCCCCCGTCCGCCGCGAACCGGCGGGCCGCCGGACTGCGGCACGAGCGCGGCGAGCGTGCCCTTCCCATCCTGAACGCCGGCGTCGCCCGATCGAATGCCGCCGCGCCGTACGGTCCCCGGTCCGGTCGAGCGGCCGGCCGGGGGCCCGATTCCGGACGCCCGAGGGAGAACGCGAGTGCGAAGAGGGCGGACGCATCCCGCCTCCCGGGGCCGCGCCGCAGTCCTCGGAGGTGCGGAACCGGGCCCCGATCACGCCGGCGGACCGGTCGCGGACAACGATTCCGACGCCCTCGGCCGAGCTGCTCGACTCACCGGAGACCAGGGCCGTTCGGGAATGCCCCTGCCCTGCCGCGCGCGTGGCCGGCTCGCGGGCGAAGACGATCGTGCACGGGCCTTTCGGATGCCGTGACCCCGTGGGAAGGTTTGCTTCATTTCCAACGGGCTTTACTGTCAATAACTTTCATCGGACCTGGTCGACGGCCATCTGCGTCGCCGCCGGACACCCCGCGTCACCCGTCACGGCAACAGGTGTCACGACCTGGCTCCGTCGGGGCCCGCGGGAGACTAGGCTCGATGCCTGTACGTCGTTTGGGCGATCTGGGGAGGTACCGGGATGACGGAGGCAGGGCCCGGCGGGGCCCCCTCGGCTTCCCTGTGGGAACGCGACGCGGAACTCGCCGTCGTCACCGAGGCGATCGACGCCCTGCGCGACGATTCCTCGCCGACGGAGATGGGGAGCCTGTTGATGTTCGGCGGGGAGGCCGGCATCGGCAAGACCGCGCTCCTCGCCGAGACACGCCGCATCGCCGAACGCCGCGGGTGCACAGTGTGGTCGGCGCGCGGCGGCGAGACCGTCACGTCCGTCCCGTTCAATGTCGTACGGCAGTTGCTGCAGCCCGCGCTCGTCTCCCTGATGCCGGAGGAGGCGCGCGAGTACCTGGGCGACTGGTACGAGGTCGCTGGCCCCGCCCTCGGGATAACCGACCCCGGTGAGCGCCAGGCCGACCCGCAGGGCGTGTGCGACGGGCTGGTCGCGGCCGTCTCCCGGCTCGCCAAGCGGGAATGGCCGCTGGTCCTGCTCATCGACGACGCGCACTGGGCCGACCAGGAGACCCTCCACTGGCTCGCTGCCTTCTGCGAGCGCCTCGACGAACTGCGTGTCCTCGTTGTCGTCGCCCGCCGCCCGGGAGAGGTCTCCGGCGAGAGCGAACGCCATCTGGAGACGATCGCCGCGGCCGCCCGCCTCCCGCTCACCACCCTGACGGCGCTCACCCCCGATGCGGCCGCGGGACTCACCCGGGCCACCGTCGGCGGGCACGCCGACGCCCCGTTCTGCCGCGAGGTGTGGGCGGTGACCGGGGGCAACCCCTACGAGACGGTCGAACTCCTCGCCAAGGTGCAGGACAGCCAGCTCGAACCGGTCGAGTCGTCCGCCGCCGAACTGCGCGGCCTGAACCGCTCGGCCCGCGGCCACGGCCTGGTGGCCCGGCTCGAAGGCCTCGGCATCGAGGCCACCCGGTTCGCCTGGGCCGCGGCCATCCTCGGCACCGGCATCACCGTGGACCTGGTGGCCCGCCTCGCCACGATGCGTCCCGCGGAGGCGGTGCGCTGCGCCGAACTCCTCGGCGCGGCCCGCATCCTGACCGAGCCGGATGCGGCCAACCGCCAGGCGGACGGCGGCGAGCTGGAGTTCGTGCACCCGCTGATCGCCAGCGCCGTGTACCGGTCGATCCCCGACGGACTGCGCACCGCGATGCACGGCATCGCCGCACAGGTCGTCACCGACTCGGGGCTCGGTGCGGCGGCCGCCTCCCGCCACCTCCTCGAGGTCCATCCGGACGACGACGAGGTACTCGTCGAGCAGATGCGCGAGGCCGCGCGCGAGCACCTCGCGGTCGGCGCCCCCGAGGCCGCCCGCCGCTGTCTCGAGCGGGCGCTGCTGGAGCCTCCGCTGCCCGAGGTCCACCCTCATGTGCTCTACGAACTGGGCTGCGCCACACTGCTGACCTCGCCCTCCACCACCATCGAGTACCTCCAGGCGGCACTCGCCATGCCGGGCCTGGAGGGCGACGACCGGGTGAGCGCCGTCTACCGGCTGTCCCAGGCGCTGCTGCACAACGACCAGCTGGACGAGGCCATTCGCACCGTCGACGAGGAGGCCGCCCGGCTCGAGCACGGCCCCGCACGCCTGCGCCTGCAGGCGGTGCACTACATGTGGGAGGGCATCCACGCGGCGGAGGAGGACTCCCCGGCCCGCTCCCGGGAACTGGCCGAACTCGCCGCCACCTGCACCGGGCGGGACAACTCCGAGCGCGCCCTGCTCATCCTGCGCGGCTTCGACGCGATGACCCACGGCGAGAGCGCCGAGGAGGTCGTGGAGGTGTGCGACCGCGCCCTCGTCAACGGCCGGCTGGCCCCCGGACTCGGCTGGACCGACAGCGCCTGGGGCATCGAACCGCTCCTGATGCTGGGCAGCGCCTATGCCTACACGGACCGCCTCGACCGTGCCGAGAGCCTGTTCACCGAGGCCCTGCGCGCCTACGAGACGGCCGGCTGGAGCGGCGGTCACCTCTCCCTGGCCCATGCCTATGTCGGGCTCGCCCATCGCAGGCGGGGCCGTCTGCGGGACGCGGAGGCGTCCCTGCGCGAGTCACTGCGCCTCGCCGAGCGCGTCGGCCGCGGACTGCCCCTGTACTGGTCGTCGACCTGTGGGCTCGTCGACACGCTGCTCGCCCGCGGACATGTGGACGAGGCCTGGTCGATCGCGGAGCGCTACGGCTTCGCCCCGCCCTACCCGTCCACGATCGTGCTGCCCGACACCCGCTCCGTGCGCGGCCGGCTGCTGATCGCCGTGGGCCGGACCAAGGAAGGCGTCAACGAACTGGAGGCCGCCGAGAAGGCCTGCGCCGGACGTGGCCGCAATCCGGTGCTGGCCCCCTGGGCGGGCGACCTCGCCCGTGCGCTGGTCTCCGACGACCCGCACCGCGCGGCCGAACTGGCCGCGACAGCACGGCAGCAGGCGGAGCTCCTCGGCACCGACACGGCGATCGGCGAGGCACTCAGGGTCGCCGCCGCCCTGGAGACGGGCCCGCGCTCGGTGGCGCTGCACGCCCAGGCGGTGACCTATCTGGAGTCCTCACCCTGCGCCTACGAGCACGCGGCGGCCCGGGTCGAGTACGGGATCGCCGCGAAGTCGGTGGCCGAGCTCAACCGTGGACTGACACTGGCGCGGTCGTGCGGCGCCGATGGGCTGGCGGCGCGGGCGCAGGAGGTGCTGGACCACGGCAGGGGACTGCGCTGACCGCCCGTCACAGTGCGAGCAGCTGACCGGTCACGCTCTCCAGACGCTTCCGCGTCTGCCTGTCGTACGCACGCTCATGGGCCCGTGCCGGACGGGTACCGTCGAAGTAGCCGCCGGTGCCCGCGTCCCGGGTCGCCAGGGCCAGCACCCCGGGTGCGCCGTCGGCGACGCTGTTCCACGGGGTGATGCCGCCCTCACGGACCATCGCGGTGTCCATGTAGGTCGCCGGGTGCAGGACGTTGACCGAGACACCGCTGCCGCGCAGCTCCTCGGCCAGTGTGAACGTGTACGCGGCCAGGGCGAACTTGCTGCGGCAGTACGCCGACAGGCCGCTGTAACCGCGTGTCAGCTCCGGGTCGTCGAAGTCCAGCGGCTCCTGGCCCGCGGAGCCCACATTGACGATCCGGGCGGGGGCGCTCGCCCGTAGGACCGGCAGCAGTGCACGGGTGAGCACAACGGGCGCCAGGTAGTTGACGGCGAGCCGCAGTTCGTGGCCGTCGGCGCTGATCTCGCGATCCGAGCCGCGCGGACCGCCGCCCAGACCCGCGTTGTTGATCAGGACGTCGAGGCGGGGGTGGGCCACGCTCACCTCCGTGCCGAGTCGCCGCACCTCGGCGAGCGAGGCCAGGTCCGCGACAAAACCCTGCGCCTCGCCCTCGGTGCGCAGCTCCTCGACGAGCCGTTCGGTGCGGGCCGCGTCCCGTCCGTGGGCCAGCACGAGGTGCCCCGAGCGGACCAGCTCGAAGGCGACGTACCGGCCGAGACCCGAGGTGGCACCGGTGATCAGAACAGTGGACATGCGTTCAGCCTAGGCACCGTCACGCGGTGGGTGAGTGGCACTGCTGAAGCTACGACCGGCAGGGTCACCCTTGGGGTGAGTCCTCCTCCGCGAGCACCCGCTGCGCCACCGCGAACGCGGAGTTCGCCGCCGGAACGCCACAGTAGATGGCCGTCTGCAGCAGTACCGCGCCGATCTCCTGCGGTGTCAGCCCGTTGCGCCGGGCCGCCGTGACATGCATGGCCAGCTCGTCGAGGTGCCCGTGGGCGACGAGCGCGGTCAGTGTGATCATGCTGCGTTCCCGGCGCGAGAGCGTGGGGTCCGTCCAGATCTCGCCCCAGGCGTAGCGCGAGATGAAGTCCTGGAACCGGGCGGTGAAGGGCGTCTGACGCGTCTGCGCCCGGTCCACATGGGCGTCGCCGAGGACCTCGCGGCGCGCCTGCATGCCGTATCCGGAGGCTCCCGAGAAGTGTGCCCGCAGCGCCGTCAGGACGGCTTTCGGGCACTGCGCGGGCGCCAGGTGCGAGGCCCCCGGAATCTCGACCAGCGCGGCGCCGGGCACCGCGTCCGCGATCTCCCGGAGATGGGCCGGTGGTGTCGCGGGGTCCTTCCGGCCCGCGATCAGCAGCGTCGGCGCGGTGATCGACGCCAGCCGGTCACGGATGTCGAAGGCGGCCAGTGCGTCGCAGCAGGCGGCGTACGCGGCAGGGTCGGCGTCGCGGTGGTCCTGCACGAGCCGTGGCACGGTGAACCCGTCCGTGAACCAGCGGGCTTCGGCGGTGGCCGCGACCGGGGCCAGGCCCTCCCGGCGCACCAGGGCGGCCCGCTCCTCCCACGGCCGCGCGCCGTTGAAGTGCGCGGACGAGCAGAGCACGGCCAGCGACGAGATCCGTTCGGGGTGGTGCACGGCGAGCTGCAGCCCCACCGCACCACCCAGTGACACCCCGGCGTATGCGAACCGCTCCACGCCCAGGGCGTCCGCGAGCGCCAGCACCAGCCCCGCGAGGTCGGCGACCGTCGCCCCGGGACCGATGAGGTCCGGCGCCGAACCGCCGTGTCCGGGCAGATCCCAGCGGATCACCCGGTGATCGGCGGACAGTTCGGGCGCGACCCTGTCCCACAGGGCGTAGGAGGTGCCGAGTGACGGCCCGAGGAGCAGCGGGGGAGCGGTGGGGGCGCCCTCGGCACGGTGGTGCGGCAGCATGTCGGTCACGAACGCTCCAGGGCACGGTCGGTGAGGGATCCGGCAGAGCCGGTGTACTGGGCCGGGTCGGTCGGACCCTCGAGGTCGAGTTCCTTCAACTCGGCTTCCTCGGACAGTAGTTCGGTGAGGCTTCGGCTCTCGGTGTGGGCGCGCCGGGCGATCTCGCTGAGCAGTTCTTTGGCGCGGGCCCGGCCCAGCAGCGGAGTCAGCTCGGCCGCCAGCCGCTCCGAGACGATCAGTCCGTGAGTGAGGGCCAGATGCCGGCGCATGGCCTCCTCGTCCACCCGCAGGCCCTCGGCGAGTTCGGCCCCGTCGCGGGCGGCGCCGCCGACCAGCCGCAGCAGATCGCGCAGCGGCTCCCACTCGGCGTGCCAGGCCCCGGCGGGACGTTCGTCCTCGGCGGTCAGCGATCCGTACAGTGTTGCGGCCAGTTGCGGCGCCCGTCGGGCCGCCGCTGCGATCAGCGTCGCCCGCACGGGGTTCGCCTTGTGCGGCATCGCGGAGGATCCGCCGCCCGCGGCCTCGCCCACCTCGGCGATCTCGGTGCGGCTGAGGGTCAGGACGTCCGTGGCGAGCTTGCCGAGGGCGCCGGCCGTGAGGGCGAGGCCGCCCGCGAGATCGGCGATCGGAGTACGCAGGCTGTGCCACGGCAGCACCGGGTCGGCGAGCCGGAGTTCTCGTGCGTACGCGGCCGTGAGCGCCCGCGGATCGTCCGCTCCGTACGCGGTGAACGCCGCCAGGGTGCCGGCCGCACCCCCGAGTTGGGCGGGCAGCCCGTCCCGGACGGTGCGCAGGCGGTCCCGGGCGTCCAGCATCAGCGACCGCCAGCCGGCCGCCTTCAGCCCGAACGTGGTGGGCACGGCGTGCTGGGTGAGCGTCCGCCCGGGCATGACCGTGTCCCGGTGGCGCACGGCGAGCCGGGCCAGCGCCGTCTGGGTGCGCTCGAGGTCGGCCAGGACCGGGTCGAGCGTGCGCACGGCGACCAGCATCGTCGCCGTGTCCAGGATGTCCTGGCTGGTCGCTCCCCGGTGCACGTAGGGCCCGTGCTCCGCGCCCACCGCCTCGGTCAGATCGGCGACCAGGGGGATGACCGGGTTTCCGCCGGCCCGGGCGCGCCGGGCGAGGGAGCGCACGTCGAAGCGGTCCGCGCGCGCGGCCTCGGCCACCGCTGCGGCCGCCGCCTCGGGAGCCAGGCCCGACGAGGCCAGAGCCCTGGTCAGCGCGACCTCCGCGTCGAGCATGGCCCGCAGATAAGCGGTGTCGCTCGTCGCGTCCGCGGCGGAGGAGCCGGCCCACCCGGGGGCGAGCAGGCCGGTGTCGGAGGGGTCGGATGTCACTGGAACTCCAGGAAGACCGTCTCGCCTTCGCCTTGAAGACGGATGTCGAAACGGTACGTGCCGTTGCCCTCGGCCACGGCGATCAGCGTGTCGCGGCGCTTCTCGTCGAGCCGGGAGAGCAGCGGGTCCGCGGCGAGCGCCGCCCCGTCGTCCGGCAGGTGGATCCGGGTGAACAGGTGCGTGAGCAGTCCCCGCGCGAACACGCACACACTGATGTACGGGGCGCTGCGACCGCGTGCGCCGGGGCGCAGCGTACGGGCGTGCCAATGGCCGTTCGCATCGGTCTGGACCCGGCCCCAGCCGGTGAACTCCACGCCGTTGCGGCCCAGATGGCCACCCGTCGCCGGGTCGCGCCGCATCGAGCCGTCGACGGTGGGGAGCCTGCCCTGCGGATCGGGTCCCCACAGTTCCACGAGGGCGTCCGGCAGCGGGCGGCCCTCGCCGTCGAGGACGTATCCCTGGAGCGTGATGGCGTCCGGACGGCCGTGCGGCGCGATCTCACCACCGCCCGGGAACGGCAGCGCGTATCCGTAGAAGGGGCCGACCGTGTGCGAGGGGGTGGGCAGCACGTCGTCCGGCCTGCTCGTGTCGATGTTCGTCATGGCAGGTCAGCGTCCTTCCTCGATCCAGGTGGCGTTCGGGCCGTCGAGCACGATGTCCCAGTGGTAACCGAGGGAGAACTCGGGCACCGAGAGGCTGTGGTCGTACGTCGCGATCAGCCGCTGCCGGGCGGCGTCGTCGGTCACGGACTGCAGGATCGGGTCGTACGGGAAGAGCGGGTCGTTCGGGAAGTACATCTGCGTCACGAGCCGCTGGGTGAAGGCGTTCCCGAAGAGCGAGAAGTGGATGTGCGCCGGGCGCCAGGCGTTCACATGGTTGCGCCAGGGGTAGGGCCCGGGCTGGACGGTGGTGAAGCGGTAGAAGCCGCTGTCGTCGGTGAGCGTACGGCCCACGCCCGTGAAGTTGGGGTCCAGCGGGGCGTCGTGCTGCTCGCGCCGGTGCGCGTAGCGGCCGGCGGAGTTGGCCTGCCAGATCTCGACGAGCTGGCCGCGAACCGGGTGCCCGGCGCGGTCGAGCAGCCGTCCGGAGACGGTGATCCGCTCGCCGACGGGCTCGCCCCGGTGATGACGGGTGAGGTCGTTGTCGATCTCGGTGATGTCGCGCTCGCCGAAGGCCGGGGAGGACAGCTCCACCATCTCGGGGTCCTGGCCGACGTCGATCGTGATCGGCGGCTGCCGGGGGTGGCGCAGCACGGAGGAGCGGTACGGGGCGTAGTCGCGGCGTGGGTGGTGCTCGACGCGCGCGCCCTCGGCCACGCGCTTCTCGTAGGCGGCGTGTTCGGCCGCGATCTCGACGTCGATGTCGTGCTGGGTGAGAGCCATGTGGAGTCCTAGCGTCCGGGTGCGGGCGTGCGGCCCATACCGATGCACGGGCAGGCGATGCCGGCGTCGCGGCGGGCGGACGGCCGGGCGGCGGTGCGCTTGTGCCCGCCGGTGGCGTCGCCGCCGCCCGTCACGCGAGCTCCTTCGCCACAGCCACCTCGGCGCCGGTCTTGGCGTTGATCTCGTCGATGCTCACGCCCGGGGCGGTTTCGGCGAGGAGGAGTCCGTCCTGGGTGATGTCGAGGACGGCGAGGTCGGTGATGACGCGGTTCACGCAGCGTTTGCCGGTCAGCGGCAGGGAGCACTGGTTGAGGATCTTCGGTGCGCCGTCCTTGGCGGTGTGGGTCATGACGACGATGACGGTGCGGGCTCCGTGGACGAGGTCCATCGCGCCGCCGATCCCGGTGACCAGCTTTCCGGGTATGGCCCAGTTGGCCAGGTCTCCGTGGGCGGAGACCTGCATGGCGCCCAGCACCGCGACGTCGATGTGGCCGCCGCGGATCATGCCGAAGGACAGTGCCGAGTCGAAGTAGGAGGCGCCGGGCAGGACTGTGACGGTCTCCTTTCCGGCGTTGATCAGGTCCGGGTCGACCTGGTCCTCGGTGGGGTAGGGGCCGGTGCCCAGGATGCCGTTCTCCGATTCCAGGACCACCTCCACTCCTCGGGGGAGGTGGTTGGGGATCAGGGTGGGCAGTCCGATGCCGAGGTTGACGTACTGACCGTCCCTGAGTTCCTGCGCGGCCCGGGCGGCCATCTCCTCGCGTGTCCAGGCCATCAGCCGTTCACCGTCCCCGGTGTCGAGGGCGCGGAGACCGTGCGCCGTTCCACCTTCTTGTCCAGGGCCTGTTCGGGGGTGAGGGCCACCACCCGCTGGACGAAGATGCCCGGCAGGTGCACCGCGTCCGGATCGATCGTGCCCGGTTCGACGAGTTCTTCGACCTCGGCGACGGTGACCCTGCCGGCCATGGCGGCCGGGGGGTTGAAGTTGCGGGCGGACCTGTTGAACACCAGGTTCCCGTGGCGGTCGCCGCGCGCTGCCCGTACCAGTGCGTAGTCCGTGCGGATCCCGCGTTCCAGTACGTACTCCACTCCGTCGAAGGCGCGCACTTCCTTGGGGGGTGAGGCCAGGGCGATGCCGCCGTTGCCGTCGTAGCGCCAGGGCAGTCCGCCGTCCGCGACCTGTGTGCCCACGCCTGCGGGGGTGTAGAAGGCGGGGATGCCCGCTCCGCCGGCCCGCATGCGTTCGGCGAGGGTGCCCTGCGGGATCAGCTCGACCTCCAGTTCCCCGGCGAGGTACTGGCGTGCGAACTCCTTGTTCGCCCCGATGTAGGAACCGGTGACCCGTGCGATCCGTCCGGCCGCCAGCAGTACCGCGAGACCCGAGTCCATGGCCCCGCAGTTGTTGGAGACGACCGACAGGCCGCCGACACCCCGCTCGAACAGCGCCTGGATCAGCACGTTCGGAACACCGCTCAACCCGAACCCGCCGACCGCCAGCGACGCACCGTCCGGCACATCGGCCACCGCCTCCAAGGCCGTGGCCACCACCTTGTCCATCCGCGAAGCCTCATCTCTTCCTGGCGATCCGACCCGTAATTAATCAGCACACGGAGTATTTCTGCGAGGTGGCTCTCACGCTGCCACCGTCGGTAGAGAGGAGTCAAGGCCCTGGATGGGACACATGATGCTGCTCCGACCGGAGGTGGGACGGCCGTCGTATCACCGGCTATCGTTCAGTGCACGAATCAAAACGATCAGGGGAGTGCACATGGCCGCGGTGGATCTCTCCACCCATCCGGGGCATCTGGCCCGGCGGTTGCAGCAGGCGCACTACCTGCTGTGGAACACGATGGTCTCCGAGGAGATCACCTCGCCGCAGTTCGCGGTCCTCAACACGCTTGTCGCCGAGCCCGGGCTCGATCAGCGCACCGTGGGGGAGCGTGTGGGTCTCGACCGGTCCACCGTCGCCGAGGTGGTCAGCCGGCTGAGCCGCCGGGCCCTCCTGGACAAGGTCCGCGACCCGCAGGACGGCCGTCGTTCCCTGCTGCGGCTCACGGACGAAGGGGTGCGGACGCACCGCAGGCTGATCGTGCGCACGGCGCGGATGAACCAGGTCTTCCTCGCCCCTCTCTCCGCCGAGGAGCAGTCCGTGTTCTTCGACCTCATCCGGCGCGTCTCGGAGGCCGCCGAGGGGCTGCGCAACCCGGCGACACCCCTCACCACGGCGGAAGCCTGACGAAGTCCGCCCGGCGGACCGCCGGGCAGTACCGTGCAGGTGCAAGGGGGTCCAGCCGGGCCGTGGTGCGGTCCCGGATCGAGAGGATCAGCGATGGCGGCCGAGTCGGAACGCGTCGGGATGAGAACCGTGCAGCGGGCGATCGACATCCTCCAGCTCTTCGACGAAGGCCGTCCCGCCCTGTCGATCCGTGAGATCGCCACCGCGTCGGGGCTTCCCAAGACCACCGTGCTCCGTCTGCTGGGGACGCTTCGGCTCAACGGGCTGCTCTGGCTCGACGAACGCGGCCGCCATCTGGCGGGTCCCGCTCTGCTGCGCTGGTCGCGGCTGGCCGAGCAGGCCTGGCGGCTGCCGCCCGCGGCCGGGGTGATCCTGCGGGAACTGGCCGCCGAGCACGGCGAGACGGTGCACCTGCACGTGCGCCGCGACATCCGCCGCATCTGCATCGCCCAGGAGGAGGGGCCGCAGTCGCTGCGCCAGGTCGTCCGGATCGGGGACGAACTGCCGCTGTGGGCGGGCGGCGTCTCCAGGGCGCTGCTGCTGGACGCCCCGGAGGCCCTGCTGCGCCGTGTGGCCGGGACCTCACCGTGCGGGTCGGCCCACCTGGAGACACTGCACGCCCGGATCGAGGAGGCACGGGCCCTCGGCTACGCCACGAGCCACGGCGAGTACGAAGAGGGCCTCTCGGCGGTGGCCGTGCCGGTGCGCGGCCGTGACGGGGCGCCGGCCGCGGCCCTTTCCTTCGGCGGGCCCAGCACCCGTTTCACCGAGGAACGCGTACGGCGCTTCGCGGACGGACTCCGGGCGGCGGCGCGTGAGCTGTCGCTGGTGGGGCTGCCGTTCGAGGGGTGAGCCCGCGATGGTGGTCCGTTCAGCGGACCGGGCGCGCCGCAGTCCGGAACGTCGGATTAGACTCACCTTGTCCGCAGCGCCCCGTATGCGTACCCGTAAGGAAGGCGGCACCACCGTGGACCGCACCGTCGTCACCCGAACCTCGCGCACCTCCGCCGACTGGTGGGTCACCGCCGACCAGGCGCGGCACGCGGCGCAGAGCGGACTCGCGGGGGCCGCGACGGCACCGGAACTGCTCCGCACACTCACCGAACTCGACCGGGCCCGCCGCGCGACCGTGGTCGCCGTCGGTGCCGCCGTCGAGGCGCTGCTCGAAGGAGGCGTGGCCTGGGAGGCGATCGCGGCGGCCCTGGGATTCGAGTCCGTCGAGGAGGGCCGCCGGGCGCTTGCCCCCGCACGCGAGGACGCGGCCGCCGCGATCGAGCGCCGGCTGGGCCGCCGGGCGTAGGGCGCCCGCCGCGGTGCGGCGGGTCAGGCCTTCGCGAGCACGACCCACACCTGCCCCTTCGCGAAGTTCAACGGGGCGCCGTCCGCCGTCGTGAACCGGGTGCCGCCCGCCGCGGACGCCCGCTGCCACCGGGCGTCGAACGCCTTTCCGTCGCGCAGCACTTGGGCCTTCCCGGAGCCCACGGTCTGGGAGTAGGGCGAGTTGTTGCCGAGGACGTCGTGGAAACGTGAGGCGCGCACCCGCACGTACTGCACCACCACCGTGGCCGGCGCCACCCGCGTGCCGTCCGCCGTCACGGTCGGCGTGCCGTCCATCGACACGAGCCAGCGGTGCCGTTGTGCGGACCAGGTGAACGTGAAGCGGGCCGAGGGGAAGCGGACCGTGCGTGTGTTCTCGGGAGTACCGCCCGAGGGTGCGGAACCGAACCGGAACCCGGTCGTCAGGGCCGCGGCTCCCGGAGCGGACGGGAGCAGCCGCTGCGGCCGCAGAAAGAGGTTGTGCGGCGCGATCTTGCCGCCGCCGCGGAAGTAGGCGCCCGAGTTCTTCTCGGGCGGCTCCGCGGTGAGCGGCGCCTTGTCGATGAGGGGCAGCAGTTTGTGCTGGGCGCCGGAGAACGCGAGCGTCGGATCGTGGAACTGGCGCAGCAGTTCCAGATCCGACTCGCGGGCACTGCGCACCGGTCCCACCACCGGGGGCAGCTTGGTCGCGAACACCGCCATCAGCCGGCTCAGACCGCCCTCGACCTGCTCCGCGTAGACGATGTCCGCCTGGTCCAGGCCCGTCTGGGGCCGGGCCGCGGACACGTTGTCGATCTTCACGGCGAGCAGCGGGCCGGCGGGTGCGGCGGATGTGGCGGGGGTCCGGACGCTGTTCTGCGAGGGCTGCTCCGACCGCTCGCCCCGGCCGTCGGACCTGCCGGCCTCCGATGTGCAGCCCGCCAGCAGAGAGCCCGTCAGGGCGAGGGTCAGCAGCGCCGCCGTCGCCGCGGCACGCTGCATTCGCGCAATCTGTCCCATGCCCACCGTTCCATCACGCCCGTGCCATCGATTGTGCACTTATAAGTTCATCGATGCCCATACCCGTTCTCTTCCGTTCGTGTGCCTTGCGGGGGCGATCGTATGGAGAGGGGGCAAGGGTGGAGGCGTCGGCACGCTCGGCGTCGGTGCGGGGTCAGTCCCCGGTGCCGAGGATCTCCCCGAGGTCGTAGCGCACCGGCTCCTCCAACTGCGCGTACGTGCAGCTCTCGGGGGTGCGGTCCGGGCGCCAGCGGCGAAAGCGCGCGGTGTGCCGGAAGCGCACCCCGTTCTCCATGTGGTCGTAGGCCACCTCGGCCACCCGTTCGGGGCGCAGCGGGACCCAGGACAGGTCCTTCTTGCCCGACCAGCGGCTCGGCGCGCCGGGCAGCCTTGCCGTCTCGTGCGCCACCTCGTCCGACCACGCCGCCCATGGATGCCCCGCGACCTCGTCCATCCGCAACGGCTCCAGCTCCTGCACCAGCTCGGCGCGCCGCTTCATCGCGAACGCGGCGGTCACCCCCACGTGCTGGAGGGCGCCCCGGTCGTCGTACAGCCCGAGCAGCAGCGAACCCACGACCGGGCCGCTCTTGTGGAAGCGGTACCCGGCGACCACGACGTCCGCGGTGCGCTCGTGCTTGACCTTGAACATCACGCGTTCGTCGGGCCGGTAGGGAAGCGCGAGGGGCTTGGCGATCACTCCGTCCAGGCCCGCGCCCTCGTACTGCCGGAACCACTGCTCCGCCACCGCCCGGTCCGTCGTCGCCGGCGCGAGGTGCACGGGCGGCGTCACCCCGGACATCGCCCCCTCCAGCAGGGCGCGCCGGTCGCTCAGCGGAGCCTCGAGCAGGGAGGAGTCGTCCAGCGCAAGCAGATCGAACGCCACGAACGAGGCCGGGGTCTTCTGTGCGAGCATCCGCACCCGGGAGTCGGCCGGATGGATCCGCTCCGTCAGCGCGTCGAAGTCGAGATGCCCCTCCCGGGCGATCACGATCTCGCCGTCCAGCACGCACCGCTCGGGCAGCCGCTCGCGCAGTGCCTCGACCAGTTCGGGAAAGTACCTGGTCAGAGGCTTTCCCGTGCGGCTGCCCAGCTCGACCTCGGCGCCGTCCCGGAAGACGATCGCCCGGAACCCGTCCCACTTCGCCTCGTACTGCATGTCCGGCGGGATCACGGCCACGGACTTGGCGAGCATCGGCTTCACGGGCGGCATCACCGGCAGATCCATGTCTTCGATTCTCCTGCCGTGCGATGCGGTTCGCCCGGTGTGCGGGGCCCGGTCCCTGGGCCTACCGTGGCACGCATGGGCAATGCGGTGGAGCTGGAGGTGGCAGGCAGGACGGTACGGCTGTCCAGCCCGGACAAGGTGTTCTTCCCGGAACGCGGCTTCACCAAGCTCGACCTCGCGCAGTACTACATGGCCGTCGGTCCGGGCATCCTGCGCGCCCTGCGCAACCGGCCCACCACGCTCGAGCGCTACCCGGACGGCGTGTCGGGCGAGTCCTTCTTCCAGAAGAGGGCGCCCAAGAACATGCCCGACTGGATCCCCACCGCCCACATCACCTTTCCCAGCGGCCGCTCGGCCGACGAGATGTGCCCCACCGAGGCGGCGGCCGTCGTCTGGGCCGCGCAGTACGGGACGCTGACCTTCCACCCGTGGCCGGTGCGCCGCGACGACGTCGACCACCCCGACGAACTGCGCATCGACCTCGATCCGCAGCCCGGCACCGACTTCACGGACGCGGTGCGGGCCGCCCACGAACTGCGGGCCGTCCTGGACGAGTTCGGCGGGCTGCGGGGCTGGCCCAAGACCTCCGGCGGCCGGGGGCTGCACGTGTTCGTACCCATCGAGCCGCGCTGGACCTTCACCCAGGTGCGCCGCGCCGCCATCGCCGTCGGGCGTGAGCTCGAACGCCGGATGCCGGAGCGCGTGACCATCGCCTGGTGGAAGGAGGAGCGGGGCGAGAGGATCTTCGTCGACTACAACCAGACCGCCCGCGACCGCACCGTCGCGTCGGCCTACTCCGTGCGGCCGAGGCCCGACGCCCCGGTGTCCGCGCCGCTGCGCTGGGAGGAGGTCGACGACGTGGCACCCCGCGACTTCGACCTGGCGAGCATGCCCCGGCGGTTCGCCGAACTCGGTGACGTCCACGCCGACATGGACGACCACGCCTACTCCCTCGAGGCGCTCCTGGAACTGGCCCGCCGTGACGAACACGACCACGGCCTGGGCGACCTGCCCTATCCGCCGGAGTATCCGAAGATGCCGGGGGAGCCCAAACGGGTGCAGCCGAGCCGTGCGCGGCGGGAGGGGAAGCCGGCGAGCACCGGGAAGCCCGGGAAGTCCGACGCACCGGCCGGTACGGGCGGGTCCGGCGGGCCGGGGGACGCGGCACCCCCCGAGGACCCCGCGTCCCTCTGAGCAGCGGGCCGGGTCGGTAACGGTACCGGTGGCGACTCGGCCAGAGGTATGACCGAAATACTACGAATTTGACCAGCCGTGAGCATAAAATCACGCTGTGCCGCTACTGTCGCTTTTTCCTTTCCGGCGGCCCGTCTCCGTGAATTCCCGTACAGGATGGGGGAACCCGCCGTGGACAGACGCAGCTTCCACCGGACAATGCTGCTGGGCGGTACGGCCGTAGCGACATCGATGACGCTGGGGCCGGAGTCCGTCGGTGTCGACAAGCGCCTGCGCACCGCGCCCGCCGGCGGCCAGGTCAGAAACATCAAGATGTACGCCGAGAAGCTGAGCGACGGGCGGATGGGCTACGGCTTCGCCCGGGGCAAGGCGACCGTCCCCGGCCCGTTGATCGAGCTCAACGAGGGCGACACGCTGCACATCGAGTTCGTGAACACCATGGACGTCGCCGCCAGTCTCCATGTGCACGGACTCGACTACGCGATCACCGACGACGGCACGAAGACGTCCCGGAGCAGTGTGGCGCCGGGCGGCAGACGCGTCTACACCTGGCGCACGCACACCCCCGGACGCCGCGAGGACGGGTCCTGGCGTGAGGGCAGCGCGGGCTACTGGCACTACCACGACCATGTCGTGGGCACGGAACACGGCACGGGCGGCATCCGGAAGGGCCTGTACGGACCGGTGATCGTGCGCCGAGTGGGCGATCTGCTCCCCGACAAGACCTTCACGATCGTCTTCAACGAGACGATGATCAACCAGCAGAAGCACGAAGGCCCCGACCTGCCGGCGATCGTCGGGGAGCGGGTCGAGTTCGTCATGATCACGCACGGCGACCTCTACCACACGTTCCATCTGCACGGTCATCGCTGGGCCCACAACCGTACGGGACTGCTCACCGGACCCGACGACCCGAGCCAGATCATCGACAACAGGATCGTGGGTCCGGGGGACTCCTTCGGCTTCCAGGTGCTCGCGGGCGAGAGCGTCGGACCCGGAGCCTGGATGTACCACTGCCATGTGCAGCACCACGCCGACCACGGGATGGTGGGCCTGTTCATCGTGAAGAGGGCGGACGGGACGATTCCCACGTACGTGGCGCACGAGCACTAGGACCTTTCGGCCGGTCACCTCGCGGGCCGGGCCGCGGGAGTGTCCGGTGACGAGCGGGAGCCAAGGGTGCGGCGGCGTTCCCCGCCGGCCCGGTCAGCGGCCGGGGCAACCGCAGCCCGCCACCGAATCGTGCCGAACGCGATGAGTTCCGGGGAGAAGCCGGGTCCACGAGGTGAGGGAGAAGACCGACGGGAGGATCGACCATGGACGCCTCGAGGACCCCGCGGTGCACCGCCCCTGCGGTGCACCGGTCGCCGGCGGACACCGAACGGCAGACCGCCGGGGCGAAGGTGCTGTGGCATTTCACCATGTCGCTGGACGGGTTCGTGGCGGGGCCGAACCACGCGATGGACTGGATGACGGGCTTCTCGGCACGGCCCGGTCTCATCGAGGAGTACACCGGGACGACCGGAGCCGTCCTCGGCGGACGGAACGGCTGGGACGCCCACCCCGACGCCGCCGCCGTCTACGGCGGCGCGTGGAAGGGGCCGCTCTTCGTCCTGACGCACCACCCCGAGGACGCGCGGCCCGCCGACGGTGTGACGTTCCTGAACTGCGATGTGGCGGAGGCGGTCCGGATCGGGCTGGAGGCCGCCGGCGGGAAGAACCTCGAGGTCTTCTCCCCCACGATCGGCCGTCAGCTGCTCGAGCGCGGGCTGATCGACGAGGTCGACCTGCACATCGTGCCGGTGCTGCTCGGCGAGGGGATCCGGCTGTTCGACAACCCCGGCGGTGTCCCGGTCCGGCTCGAGCTGCTCAACGGCGAGGGCTCCGCGGCCGTGAACCTGCGCTACCACCCGGTGGCGACCAGCTGAAGTCGCCCGCTCCGCGGGCGGTGCCGCCCTCGTCACCCACCGGGGTCCGAGGGCGCAGGCATGATCGGGTGCGCCCACGGCAAGCGCTCTCAGCTCCACATGTCCCGAGGGCTATCCTGATCGGCAGCCGCCGAGGAGGAGGCACGCAGTGACCGAGACCGCGCCCCGCCCCACGCTCGAGGCCGTGGCCGCGCGGGCCGGCGTCTCGCGGGCCACCGTTTCCCGGGTCGTGAACGGTGGTGAGGGGGTGCGCGAGCCGCTCGTCGAGCGGGTGCGTCGCGCCGTCGAGGAACTCGGCTATGTGCCGAACCAGGCGGCCCGCAGCCTGGTGACCAGGCGCCACGACGCGGTCGCCGTGGTGATCGCCGAACCGGAGACCCGGGTCTTCGCCGACCCGTTCTTCGCCCTGCAACTGCGCGGGATCAGCAAGGAACTGACCGCCCACGACTCCCAGTTGGTGCTGCTGCTCACGGAGGGCCGCGCCGACCACGCCAGGGTCGGCCGCTATCTCGCCGGGGGCCATGTCGACGGCGCCCTCGTCTTCTCGCTGCACCTGGACGACCCCCTGCCGGAGCTGGTGCAGCGCGCCGGGGTGCCGACGGTGTTCGGCGGGCGGCCCGACTGGGGCGAGGGCAACCGCAGTGTGTACGTGGACAGCGACAACCGGGGCGGCGCCCGCGAGGCCGTGCGCCATCTCGTGGGACTCGGCCGCCGCCGCGTCGCACACATCACGGGCGCCCTGGACCAGACCTCCGCCGTGGACCGGCTCGAGGGCTTCCGGGACGTCGTGGCCGACGCCGATCCGCGTCAGATCGCCGAAGGGGACTTCACCCCGGCCGGCGGCGAACGCGCCATGCGGCTGCTGCTGGAGCGCTGCCCGGATCTCGACGCCGTCTTCGCCGCCAATGACCTGGCCGCCTCCGGCGCCCTGCGCGTACTGCGTGCGCAGGGACGCCGGGTGCCCGAGGACGTCGCCGTCGTCGGCTTCGACGACATGCTGCCGGTCGCCGAGCAGACCGACCCGCCCCTGACGACGATCCGTCAGGACATCGAGGAAATGGGCCGGTTGATGGCCGGGCTGCTGTTGCGCGCCCTCGATCGACGGGGTGGCGGTACGCCCCTGGACGACGGGCCGGGTGCGGGTGGCGGGCCGTCCGGCGTCGTGCTGCCGACGACGCTGGTGCGGCGGGCGTCCGCCTGAAGCACCGGCCGGTGTGTCATGAGCCGACGGTCACCGTGAAGCGCCGAGGGTTCCCGTCGTATGCTGCGCCCGACACGTCCGGCTGACCGTCCGGGCGGACGTCGTCGTAGGGGAACGCGTAGCCGATGGGCGAGTTGGAGTGCACCACCCGCGCCCAGTGGTTGGTCACCGAACCCTGGTAGTAGTCGGCGCCGACGGCACCGTTCGGCTGGTCGGGGTGGGTGAGCATCAGTGAGCGGTTGAAACCGGCGGCGAGCCGGGCGAGGAGGCCCTTCTTGTCGTCGGGGTCATCCGGGTTGTTGGCGAACGGGCCGTGGTTGCAGGTGAAGACGTCCTTCGAGGTGGGCTTGGCGAAGGTGTGCCCCCCCGTGAAGGTGAGCGCGTCACCGCGGACCCTGCCGGTGAACACACCGCGTCCGCCCTGGAGGTCGATCCCGAGGTCGGCCGCACGGTACTTCTGCCAGACGTCGTCGATGTAGGCGCTCCACAGGTCGCGGAACGGCATCCTGTCGGGCTGGTCGAAGTAGGGCGCCATGAGGTTCTGCGGAGAGACGACCCGCAGGACCTCTCCTCCGGTGTCACGGACCACCAGTCGGTCCCACGGCTGTCCGTCCTTCGCGGCCTGTGCCGTGAGGTCGGCGGCGATCCTGCCCACCGCGCCCTCGGGCAGCGGGGCGACGGTGTGCGTGGCGTCGCCTTCCAGGGCGAGTCCGATCGGGAGAGCGGTCACCAGGTCGACATAGCTGATGTTCGCGTACAGCTGGGCGGAGTTGAAGGTGAACTCGCAGAACGACCAGGTCTTTCCGTAGTTGGCGTCGGCGGGTGTCGCGAAGGCCGGCTCGACCAGGGAGGGCCCCGGGTTGAGGAAGAAGGCGAGGGTGTCGTCGCGCACGAAGTAGATCCGGGCGCCGTACATCTGAGGAAGTGTCAGTACCGTGGCCGGGGAACCCGCCGGTCCGAGCGGGATGGAGCAGTCGACGGGCAGCGGGGTCTGCGGGGCGGACGGGGAAGCCGGCCGGTAGACGCTGCCGTCGGCCCGCAGCAGCAGCCAGGCACCGGTCGACTGCTCGTGCCCCGTGACGTACGCCTGCACCGTGCCCGGTAGCGAGGCGTTGCGCAGGGCGAGTTGGCAGGTCGCGGGGGCCGCTCGGGCGATGCCGGAGGCGAGTGCGCCGATCCCTGTCGAGGCGGTGGCGGCTGCGGCGGCTCCGGTCAGTAACACACGACGCGATATCACGAGGCGTCTCCTGGGGTGTGGGGGGAGTGCAGGGGTGTTTGTGGGGGGCGTGTCCCTGCGCTGCCCCACTGTTCCCAGGGGCGGTTGAGGCGTCAAGAGTGATGACTGAGAGCGCTCTCGAAAAATGTCCGCCTTCACGAACCGACGGTGCGCGCCGATGGCCGCGGGCGGCGGGACGGCGTCGAAAGCCGAACGGGAGAGGCCCACGTGGCGGGGGTCCCCGGCCTCGCGCACCTGGGCGACCGGGACGCCGTCAGTCCTGGCCGGGCTCTTGCGGCGCGCTCGTGATGACCGCGAACCGGGCTCCGTACGGATCGGCGAGTCGCGCGATGCGGCCTACGCCCTCCACATCCGTCGGGGGCATCCGGACGGCGCCGCCGCGCTGCGAAGTCGTGCTTGCGACGGCGTCCGTGTCGGTGACCTCGAAGTACGGCAGCAGGTGGGCGCCCGACTCCGACTCCGCGGGATCGTCGGCCAGCGGTACCAGTCCGCCGAACCCGGTCTCCGGGCTGCCGCCGTCCGGGTTGACGCAGGTGTACGTACCGCCGGGGAAGGGCACGCCCTCGGTTTCCCAGCCCAGCACCTTCCGGTAGAACGCGGCGGCGCGGGCGATGTCCGGTGTGAACAGCTCGATCCAGCACAGTGAGCCCGGCTCCCCGGCCACGTCGACCCCCTGGGTCCGCCCCGGCTGCCAGATGCCGAAGGGCACGCCGGCGGTGTCGGCGAGGATGGCCATGCGCCCCTCGCCCGACACGTCCATGGGCCGGAGGAGCACGCTGCCGCCCGCCTGCTCGGCGGCCTTGGCGGTGGCCTCGGCGTCGGTACTGCGGAAATAGACGGTCCAGGACGGTGCGCCCTGTTCGGAGGTGGTCTGCATACCGCCGGCGGCGGTCCTTCCGGCGAGCTGGAAGAAGCCGTAGCCCCCGGAGTCGGGTCCCGCCGACCGGAACTGCCAGCCGAAGAGTTCACGGTAGAAGGAGATGGCCCCGTCGATGTCGGAGGTGCCGACATCCAGCCAGTTCGGGGCGCCGTTGACGAACCGGGTCGTGAGCATGACTGCATCCTTCGAGGTTCCCGTTGCCTGCACTGCCGAGTCTTGCACTGCGCACCGGCACGCGCTGCCGGGACGGCGCGGAAGTCCGCCTGCGCGGAGGCGACGCACGCCGCCGGTCTCCGGCGAAGTTTCTCCGCGCGCCGCCGTGCGCGGGCCGGCCGGGACGGGACATCATCGGGTCCTGCGGGAACGCCGGGCGGGCCGTTGATCACACGTTGATCAAACGTTTGTCGCCGAGCGACACGATCTGGCCATGCACATCGAAGCGATCACCGCGTCCGACATCGCCTGGCAGGAGCAGGCGCTGTGCGCGCAGACGGGGGCAGATTTCTTCTTCCCCGAGCCCGGCAGCTCGGTGCGGGAGGCGAAGCGCATCTGCGCGCTGTGCGAGAGCCGCTCCGCGTGTCTGGAGTACGCGCTCGCCAACGACGAACGGTTCGGCGTCTGGGGTGGGCTGTCCGAGAAGGAGCGGATGCGTCTGCGGCGGTCGGAGGAGAACGGATCCGACGACGGGTACGGGGATGCCGTCGAGGGGCGGTGAGCGTGCCGCCGCGGCCCGCGCGGACCTCGGCGGCCAGGACGGCGGGCGTCCCTGAGGACCGCCGGGTACGAAGCCGGGTCGTGGCCTGCGCCGTCCGTCCGGATGCGCGGCGGGGCGCCCGGGACGATGCTGGAGTTATGTCCGGAAGGGCCCCTGTCATCGTTCATCCGCCGTCCGGTACCGGCGGCCGTCGGGTGACCACGCGCGGGGAGAGCCTGGGGATGGCCTTCTCCGACGAGGACCTGATCGAGTTCCTCGGCCGCGCCGGGCTGCCCGATGCCGAGGACGTGCTCGACGATCCGTCGTGGGTCAAGTGGCGCGGCGCGGACGCACACCACTACGAGGCGGCGTAGCGGCCACCCCGGTACGGCGGGCTCAGGAGACGCGCATCGTCGGGGCGCGCCGAGGGGAGGCGTGCGCCCGCCGATCGGCGGGCGCGCAGGGGTGACCGGACCCGGCGGCCGCTGCGTCGGCGCGGATCGGGCCGGCCGGAGGCTTGCTCGAGACCGCCCCCGGCGCGGGGCCCCGGCAAGCGCCTCGACGGCAGGGCGAGCCAAAGGGTCCAGGACCCGCGACTGCGACGGCAGCGCCTGGCGGGCTCAGTCCGTGCTGACGGGGGCGAGTACGGCGAGCGTTTTGTTGGCCTGGCGCAGCGCGAGTTCAAGGGTGAGGGGCGGATGCAGGATGCCGCTTCCGTCGGGCGGCACGATCCACTCCACCGAGCCCGCCGACCGGTACGGCGGAGGCACCGCGACCCATGAGCCCTTGCTCGCGTGTCGGACGTCGGTCCCGGTCCAGTGGCCGGCGGGGTCCGGCGGCACGAAGAAGCCCACCCGGTGCGCCGCCGAGTCCACCAGGGCCGGTCCGGGGGTCTGCAACGGGTCGTACCACAGGATGTCCAGCGCGAGCAGACCCAGTTGCCGGGGGACGCTCACCAGGTCCCAGTGGCGTCCGGCCTCCAGGAGCACGGTGCCCGCACCGCGTTCCCACTCCCGCTTGCACGCCTGCGGGTCCGGCGCGGCGGCGGCCAGCCACTCCACGCCCTGCATCCACATCGCATTCCTCATGACCCGCTCCAGGGGCGCCACCCGGCGACCAGGCGTCCGACAGGGACTGAGTCGGCCGCGTGTCCGGGAGGGGACGCGCAACCGGCATATTCATGCTGATAGATAATTCCACCCCGAGGAAAGGGTGGCGCGGCCTGGCGATTACTGCTGAAACGTTCTGCCTCTGCATTGACGTTCCTGCCGCCGGCCCCCGACCGTGCCGGGGCCGACGGCACGTGCGCGGCGTCGCGCCGCGCACCGGGTCACGCCCGGCCCCGCCCCGCCATCCGCGCCTTGCGGGCCGCGAGCTTCTCGTCGAACTTCGCCGCCTCGGCGTCCAGGCCGCCCATGAACATGCCCAGTTCCTCCTGGGCCCGGCACCCCTCGGGGCCGAGTCCGTCGATCTCCAGGACCTTCAGGAAACGCAGTACGGGCTGGATCACGTCGTCGTGGTGGATACGCAGGTTGTAGACCTCGCCGATCGCCATCTGCGCGGCCGCGCGCTCGAAGCCCGGAATGCCGTGGCCCGGCATCCGGAAGTTCACCACGACGTCCCGGACCGCCTCCATGGTCATGTCGGGGGCGATCTCGAACGCGGCCTTCAGGAGGTTCCGGTAGAAGACCATGTGGAGGTTCTCGTCGGTCGCGATGCGGGCCAGCATCCTGTCGCAGACCGGGTCGCCGGACTGGTGGCCGGTGTTGCGGTGCGAGATACGGGTCGCCAGTTCCTGGAAGGCGACGTACGCGACGGAGTGCAGCATCGAGTGCCGGTTGTCCGACTCGAAGCCCTCGCTCATGTGCGCCATGCGGAACTGCTCCAGCTTGTCGGGGTCGACCGCGCGCGACGCGAGCAGGTAGTCGCGCATGACGATGCCGTGCCGCCCTTCCTCGGCGGTCCAGCGGTGCACCCAGGTGCCCCAGGCGCCGTCGCGGCCGAAGAGCGTGGCGATCTCGTGGTGGTAGCTGGGGAGGTTGTCCTCCGTCAGGAGGTTCACCACCAGGGCGATCCGGCCGATATCGGTCACCTTGGACTGGTCCTTCTCCCAGGCCACGCCGTCCTCGAAGAAGCCGGGGAAGTTGCGGCCGTCGGTCCAGGGCACGTACTCGTGCGGCATCCAGTCCTTGGCCGCCTTCAGATGGCGGTTCAGTTCCCTTTCGACCACTTCCTCCAGTGCGTACAGCAGCCGGGCGTCGGTCCAGACGGAGGGGCTGTCGAGGCGGGAAGAAGTGATCGTCACAGGAACTCCAGGGGGACACTGAGATAAACCGGCGTACCGTGCCGGAACCTACGGGATCGTAGGCTACGAAGCCGTAGGTTACGAAGCCGTAGGCTAAACGCGCTGTAAGGCCGGTTGCTCCACCGGCGCCCGTGCGGGTCTGCGCCACCGGTTCCGGCTCCGGTTCCGGGCATGCCGAACTCCCGTGCGGCGCAGGGCTCACGGGTCGGACGGGGTCAGACGTACAGCTCCCGCATGCGCACCGAGAGGCACGTCACACAGCCTTCGAGCTTCTCGAACTCGCTGATGTCCACGACGACCGGCTCGTGGCCGAGGTCGGCGAGCAGTTCCGCCGTCTTGGGGGCGCTGGCCGCCATGAGCAGTCTGCCCCCGCCGAGGACCACGACATGCGAACCGGACTCCTCCGGGACCGGCAGGAAACGCGGGAAGAGCGCGGGCTTGTCCACCAGCGGCACATGGCCGATGACGGTGCCGTCCGGCAGCGCGGTGACCGCCGACTTCAGATGCAGCACCCGGGTGACCGGTACCGAGACAACCCGGGCGCCCAGCGGTTCGAACACGGCGCGGATCTGCTGGACGGCGGCCGCGTTGGTGCGTTCGCTGCGGCCGACGTAGAGGGTGTCGTCGACCTTCAGCACGTCACCGCCGTCGAGAGTGCCGGGCTCCCAGATCCAGTTCACCGAGCAGCCGAGGCGGGCCACCGCCTCCTCGACCCCGTCGGTCTCGTCGCGTCGGGACTCCGCCCCGGGCCGGGCGATCAGGGCGACGTTCCGGTACATCACGACCGTGTCCTCGACGAACACCGAGTCGGGGCAGTCGTCGGCGGGATCCACCTCGATCGTCTCCCAGCCGTGCGTACGCAGCGCCTCGCCGTACGCCTCCCACTGCTCGAGCGCGAGATCGGGGTCGACCTTCTCCCGCTCGATGTGGGTCACCAGTCCATCGGCGAGGCGTGGGCTGGGTCGGCGGATGAGAGCCTTCTTGCTGGGCACGTGGGACTCCGTCTCGGCTGAAGGGTTCGCCCGCCATCATGCAGGCCGGGAACCCGGGGACAAAGCCCCGGGTTCCGGCTGTCGCCTGCCCGATACACAAGCCGCCAATCGTTTCACCGGCGTCGGGCGGGAGCTCCTGGCGCCTCGGGAGAGGTCTCCTTGAGCTCTCCGTCGAGCAGCACCGTGCGGGTGATCCCGATCGACTCCAGGAACGGGATGTCGTGGCCGGCCACGATCAGCGCTCCCTCGTAGGACTCCAGGGCCGTGGTGAGCTGCCGCACGCTCGCCATGTCGAGGTTGTTCGTCGGCTCGTCGAGGATCAGCAGTTGCGGCGCGGGCTCGGCGAGCATCAGTGCGGCCAGGGCGGCGCGGAAGCGCTCGCCGCCCGAGAGGGTCCCGGCCGGCTGGTCGGCCCGTGCGCCACGGAACAGGAAGCGTGCCAGCCGCGCCCGGATCCGGTTGTTGCCGGCCCCCGGGGCGAACCGCGCCACGTTCTGCGCCACCGTCAGCGTGTCGTCGAGGACGTCCAGCCGTTGCGGCAGAAGACGCATCGGAACGTGCGCGGTGGCCTCGCCCGCAAGCGGTTCCAGCTCGCCCGCGATCGTGCGCAGCAGGGTGGTCTTGCCCGCTCCGTTGCGCCCCACCAGCCCGATCCGCTCGGGACCGCGCAGCTCGAAGGTGCCCTCCACGCGTGCTCCGTAGGCCAGTTGCAGATCCCTGAGCGTCAGCACGGACCGCCCCGGAGGCACCGCCGTGTACGGCAGATCGATGCGGATCTCGTCGTCGTCCCGCACCGCCTCGACGGCCTCGTCGAGGCGTTCCCTGGCATCGGCGAGCCTCTCCTCGTGCATGATGCGGTGCTTGCCTGCGGATTCCTGCGCCGCCCGCTTGCGCGCCCCCATGACGATCTTCGGTTCACGCTTCTGGTCCCACATCTTCTGGCCGTACTTCCTGCGGCGGGCCAGTTTGACCTGGGCGTCGGCCAGTTCGCGCTTCTGCTTGCGGAAGTCGGCCTCGGCCGCGCGCACCGTGCGCTCCGCCGCCTCCTGCTCCACGGCCAGCGCCTGTTCGTACGCCGAGAAGTTGCCGCCGAACCAGGTGACCTCCCCGGAGCGCAGATCCGCGATCTGGTCGACGCGGTCGAGGAGCTCCCGGTCGTGACTGACCACGACCATGACCCCCGACCACGCCTCGACCGCCGCGTACAGCCGCCGGCGCGCGTACAGATCGAGATTGTTGGTGGGCTCGTCCAGGAGCAGCACGTCGGGGCGGCGCAGCAGCAGCGCGGCCAGCCGCAGCAGGACGGACTCGCCCCCGGAGACCTCGCCGATGGTGCGGTCGAGACCGATGTGGTCGAGGCCGAGTTCGCCGAGCGTCGCCTCGGCGCGCTCCTCCACGTCCCAGTCGTCGCCGATGGCGGTGAAGTGCTCCTCGGACACGTCGCCCGCCTCGACGGCGTGCAGCGCCCGGCGTGTCGCGGCGATGCCGAGCGCCTCGTCGACCCTCAGGGAGGTGTCGAGCGTGACGTTCTGCGGGAGAAGGCCGACCTCGCCGGTGACGCGCACCGTTCCGGCCGACGGCGCGAGTTCGCCGGCGATCAGTTTCAGCAGGGTGGACTTGCCCGATCCGTTGACGCCGACGAGTCCCGTCCTGCCGCCGCCGAACGCGATCTGGAGGTAGTCGAAGACGGAAGTCCCGTCGGGCCAGGAGAAGGACAGGGACGTGCAGGTGAGTGAGGGGGTCTGTGACATGCGGGCCTCGCGGTTGCTGGGGGTGGACAAAGGCAACGCGTGTGAGACACCGCAAAGGGGCGGCGGTCCGGGAACGGGGAACGGCCCCGTACCGGAGGACGGACGGCTCGAACGCCGAGGTCGCACGCGACGCACACAGGCGCGGTCAGCGCTGTGTGACGCGGTGTCTCATGACCTCAGACGAGCAACGTCCTTCTCCCATCGACGGCAACAGGACCGCTGAACACCGTAGGAACGGGTACGAGGAGTGTCAACGGATTAAAACCCCTACCACGACCTCCGTCCGGCCCCGCGGCCACCGCGTGCGCAGGCCGGACGGCTCCCCCGAACCGTGCGCCAGGAGGCCTCGTGTCCCACGGCTCCACCTCGCTGCCCGCCCGGCTGTATCTGCTGGCCTGGGACACCTCCGGGCCCTGCCTCACCGGTGCGACCGCCATCGCCTGCCTGGTGCGGGCAGGTGCCCTCACCGAACTGGCGCAGCGGGGTCTGCTGGTAGACGTGGAGGGCATCGCCACCCCTGCCGACCTCGACGCCGAGACGGGTGACCCCGTCCTCGACGGACTCCTCGAACTCGTCGAGGAGTCGATGCCCCGTCCCTGGAGCACCTGGGTGACCCTGCACACCGGGATCACACTGGACGCCGTGCGTGCCCGGCTCGTCGCACAAGGCCTGCTGCGCGCCGGGAGAAAGCGGGCGCTCGGGCTCCTGCCGCCCGCGGACCACGAACTGCAGGACGTGCGGGCCGTGGAGGCGCTGCAGCGGGAGGCACGCCGGGTGCTCGCGGGCGGGGCACCCGTCACGGAGGTCTCCGACCGTGACGCCGCCCTCGTGGCGCTGGCCGCCGCGGCCGGACTGCCCACGGTGGTGACCGAGGCGGAGCGGGAACTGCACCGGGAGCGCATCGAGGCGCTGGCGGACCGGAGCGGTGCCGCCTCGCCCGCGCTGCACAGGGTCGTCCACGAGGTGCGCTCGGCCCTGGTCGCGGCGGCGACGGCGGGTGCGGCGGGCTGATCCCCCCGCGGCGGCACGTACCTGTCGGAAACCTGCCGGACTCCGGCCCCGTGGTCCTG
This sequence comes from Streptomyces sp. HUAS TT11, assembly GCF_051553595.1. Lineage (NCBI taxonomy): Bacteria > Bacillati > Actinomycetota > Actinomycetes > Kitasatosporales > Streptomycetaceae > Streptomyces > Streptomyces sp. HUAS TT11. Next base: position 1,629,235 of record NZ_CP196184.1, on the reverse strand, counting down.
GTTGGCTCGTCCTCATGACCTCCGAGACACTTCCCGGCGAGCAGGCCCTCGCCTTCCGCGCCCTCCATGTGCCCGGCCGTCCGCTCGTCCTGCCCAACGCCTGGGACACGCCCAGCGCGCGGATCGTCGAGGAGGCCGGCGCGGCGGCCGTCGCCACCACCAGCGCCGGTCTCGCCTGGGAGCTCGGCGCCGCCGACGGCGACCGGCTGACCCGGGCCGACGCCCTCGCCGCCGTCGCCCGCATCGCGGACGCGGTGGCCGTGCCCGTGAGCGCGGACATCGAGACCGGGTACGCGGACGACCCCGAGGGCGTCGGGGACACGATCAGGGAGGTGCTCGCGGCGGGCGCCGTCGGGGTGAACATCGAGGACGGCCTGTACGGCCCGGGTGCGCCGCTCCGCCCGGTGGACGAGCAGGTCGAACGCATCGCCGCGGCGCGTGCGGCCGCCGACGCGGCGGGGGTACCGGTGTTCGTCAACGCCCGCGTCGACACGTATCTGCGCGGTGCCGGGGGCCTGGGGGACACCCTCGAGCGAGCGGCCGCCTTCCTCGCGGCCGGAGCGGACGGCGTCTTCGTGCCCGGGGCCGTCGACCCGGTGACCGTGAAGGCGCTCGCCGAGGGCATCGAGGGTCCGCTGAACGTGCTGGTCGGCCCCGGCGCGCCGTCCGTCGCCGAACTGGCGGCCCTCGGTGTCGCCCGGATCAGCGCCGGATCGGCCCTCGCCGAGGCGGTCCATGGCCTGGTCCGTCGCGCCGCACGGGAGCTGCTCGGCGCGGGGACGTACGGCGCCCTTGCGGGCGGAGCCGACTACGCGGCCCTCAACGGGCTGCTGGGCGGTGGCCGTTAGTTGTTGAGGACGCTGTCCGGCCGCGGGCGGCCGGCCCCACGGGGGGTGCGGCCGCCCGCGGCCGGACCGTCCGGAGGCGGCCCCGGTCAGGCGTCCCGCATCAGCTCCGCCAGGTCGTGGTCCAGGTCCATCTGCAGATGCTCCAGGCCCGTCGGCACCAGTTCCGCGGTCCGCTGCAGGAACCGCCGGACGTCGGCCGAGTGGATGTGCACCACGGCGGTGCCCTCCGGGGCGTGGAACTCCACCACGGTGCGGTCGTAGCCGTACGGCCGCACCCGGACGTCGCCGTGGCCCTCGGATCCCTCGAGACCGGCACGCAGGAGTTCACGGGCGAAGGTCCAGCAGACCTCGACACCCTCCAGGGTGGCCGGGGCGGGGAAGGTCATGCGGACGGCGAAGGGATCGCGCCGGTCGTAGTGGAGCGTGGCGGGAATGCTCTGCATGCGCGGCGCAGCGGCGACGAGCCGGGCCTCCACTGGCTGCTCGATCAGGGTGGACAACGCCTTGCTCCCTTGTGACGGCGGAACGGACTTCGGGCGGATGCGGCACGGCACTTGAAGAGACGACGGAAGCGGCGATTCCGTGCACATGAACGGCGAGTGACCTCTGTCACCGAGTCCATGCCAGTGAGGTGATCCACAGGAGCTCGATGGCTTCGGCCCGTGGTTCGCGGGTCACTCGGGAGGACTCCGTGCGCGCCGGTGCGGTTCCCGGGTGCGGCCATCTGGACGGGGCCGTGGCGGTGGGCTAGCTTCGCGCGCCATGACGGGCAAGGGGAACACGAAGCGTTCGGGCCGGATGATGGCCGTGGGACTGTGTGCCGCCGCGCTGGCCGCGCTGTCGGTCGTACCGGCGCAGGCGCACGGGGCGTCGCGGCCGGCTCCGCACTGGCAGCTCAAGGACAGCGGCACCGCGGCGCGTTTTCGCGGACTGGCCGCGGTCGATCGGGACACCGCCTGGCTGGCCGGTTCCGGGGGCACCGTGCTGCGCACCACCGACGGCGGCGCGCACTGGCGGAACGTCTCCCCGCCGGGGGCCGGGGACCTGGAGTTCCGCGACGTCGAGGCGTTCGACGCACGGCGCGCGGTGGTCCTCGCCATCGGCGAGGGCGAGGCCTCCCGGGTCCTGCGCACCGACGACGGGGGCGCGACCTGGACCGAGACCTTCCGCAACACCGACACCAAGGCCTTCTACGACTGCCTCGCCTTCTTCGACCGGCGTCACGGCCTGGCCATGAGCGATCCCGTCGACGGAAGGTTCCGCATCCTGTCCACCCACGACGGCGGACGGTCCTGGAAGGTCCTGCCGAGCGCCGGGATGCCCGATGCCCTGGAGGGGGAGGCCGGGTTCGCGGCCGGCGGCCAGTGCCTGGTCACCTCGGGGCCGCGTGACGTGTGGCTCGCCACGGGCGGCGGCGCACGCGCGCGCGTGCTGCACTCCGCCGACCGCGGGCTGACCTGGGAGGCCGCCGGCACACCCGTCCCTGCCGGCGATCCGGCCCGCGGCGTGTTCGCACTCGCCTTCCGCGACCGCACCCACGGCATCGCGGTCGGCGGCGACTACCGTGCCGACCAGGCCTCCCCGCGGGCGGCGGCGGTGAGCGGGGACGGCGGCCGCACCTGGACCTCGGCGGCCCAGCCGCCGCCCGCCTACCGTTCCGGCGTTACCTGGCTCCCGCACAGCCGCACCACGGCGCTCGCCGTGGGCCCGACCGGCACCGACCTCACCACGGACGGCGGCCGCACCTGGCGGACCGTCGACCCGGGCTCCTTCGACACCGTCGACTGCGCCCCGGACCGGGCCTGCTGGGCCGCCGGCGAGCAGGGGCGGGTGGCCCGGCTCGAGCCCTGACGCCGGCCTCGGTACGCCCCCGGGCGACGCGTGACGGCGTAACGGGGGATGCGTACGCTCGACACCATCATGACGACCGTACGCATCCCCGCGGACTGGCCCGCGACCGAAGCGGAAGCACGCGCCGTACAGGACGAGTTGCGCGACCGGGTGATCCTCGACGAGCCGGGGCCGCCGCCCGGGACCGGCCGTGTGACGGGCGTCGATGTGGCCTACGACGACGAGCGGGGCGTGGTCGCGGCGGCGGCCGTGGTCCTGGACGCGGCCACGCTCGCCGTGGTCGCGGAGGCCACCGCCGTCGGCAGGGTCTCCTTCCCGTACGTCCCCGGGCTGCTGGCGTTCCGTGAGATCCCCACCGTCCTGGCGGCCCTGGAGGCTCTGCACCACGACCCCGGGGTGGTGGTCTGCGACGGCTACGGCCTCGCCCATCCGCGCCGCTTCGGCCTGGCCAGCCACCTCGGTGTGCTCACCGGGCTGCCCACCATCGGCGTGGCCAAGAACCCTTTCACCTTCGCTTACGCCGAGCCGGCCGCCCCGCGCGGCAGCACGGCACCCCTGCTCACGGGCACCGACGAGGTCGGCCGGGCGGTGCGCACCCGGACGGGCGTCAAGCCGGTGTTCGTCTCCGTGGGGCATCGGGTGAGCCTCGACACCGCCTGCGCGCACACCCTCGCGCTCACGCCGAAGTACCGCGTCCCCGAATCGACCCGGCGGGCCGACGCCCTGTGCCGGCGGGCGCTCGAGGAGGCGCTCGCCCGGCCCGGCGGCCCGCCGCCTGAGTACGGGAACTGAGTATCCCTACGGACAGCGCAGGGGTACCCGTACGGATGTGGCCGGGTCGTCCCGGCCCGGAGGCTGGGCGCATGACGACACATCGCGCCCCCGAGAGCACGAACGAACCCGACCGGCCCGTCGAGCGCGGTGTGAGGGTCGCGTTGCTCCTGGCCGCCTTCACCGGGCTCGCCTGGACGGGCGGGATGATCTACACCGTCCTCGCGTGGCCTCTCTAGGGAGCCGGGGCAGCCGGCCCGATCGGCACGCCAGGCCCTAGCGGTGGGCCGCGGTCCGGAACGTGATGCCCGCCGCACGGAGCCGGTCGATCAGTGCTTCGCCCATCGCCTCGGCGGTCGTGACCTGGCCGGACGTCGGCGGCAGGTCGTCGAGGGCCAGAGACAGGGCCGACTCGGCGAACATCTTGGCCGTCTCGTCGTACCCCGGGTCGCCGCCCGCGACCTCCGTGAACACACGGCGCCCGCCGCCCTCACCCACGAACCGCACGGAGAACCAGCTCCTGGCCCGCCGCTCGGTGCTCGGACCGTCCCCCGGGCGCAGCCGCCCGGACAGCCACCGCCGTGCGGGCGGCAGCTGGGCGGCGGCGAACAGGGCGCCCGCGGTCCCGACGCCGCCCAGCGCATAGGGCAGGGTCTCGACCGCCGCGTAGTGCCGATAGCGGAAGTCGGGCCCGTACTGCTTGAGTGCCCGCGCCGACCGGCGCACCACCTGGGCGTCGATGGTGGGCAGGGGCAGCGCCCAGGCACCCACCTCCTTGGCGAAGCGCGGTGCGCCGAGCGGCGCCTGAGCCCTGCGGCCCATCAGCCGCGGCTCGTGGCGCCCGCGGTCCCGGGCCGCGGCCAGCATCTGCGGCCCCCGCGCGAGCTGGCCCAGCGCGGAGGCGAAGGTGCCGCCCGAGAACATGGCCTGCGCCCGGACGTATCCGTCGACCGCCAGCGGCACCCCTTCGGGGAGCTGCCGCACGGTGAAGTACGCCCCGAGGTCGTGCGGGACGGAGTCGAACCCGCAGGAGTGCACGATCCGTGCCCCGGTCTCCCGCGCGCGTGCGTCGTGCCGCACGTACATGAGGTCGACGAATTCGGCCTCACCGGACAGGTCCAGATAATCGGTGCCCGCATCGGCGCAGGCGGCCACGAGCTCTTCGCCGTACTCCAGGTAGGGGCCGACGGTGGTGGCCAGCACACGCGCGTGGCCGGCGAGTCCGCGCAGCGATTCCGGGTCGGAGACATCCGCCTGGAGTACACCCGGGCCGCTGTCGCCGGGCAGCCGTTCCCGCAGCCGTTCCAGCTTCTCGGCGCTGCGGCCCGCGATCGCCCAGCGCAGTCCCCCGGGGGCGTGCGCGGCCAGATACTCCGCGGTCAGCGCGCCGACGAAGCCCGTGGCTCCGAACAGCACGATGTCGTATGCGCGATCCGTTTTCAGCCTGCTCATGACACCTCTCCGCCCGCGCCGTTGTCGGTGGCCGAGGCTAGCGTGAGCGGTGAGCGGTCGGACGAGGAGGTGGGTGCGCGAGCGGGTCCGTGGTTTCTGTGACGCAATTGACTAAGCGCTTGCTCGTGCGAGGTATTGCTCCTCCCGTCGCCCGTTCATAGCATCATCGATGTCACATCGGTTGTGTCACGCACCTGGGGGCCAGATGGCAGTGGCAGGGACGCCGGGGCAGGGCCCCCTCGCCGGCGTGCGGGTCGTGGAGCTCGCGGGCATCGGGCCCGGCCCGTTCGCGGCCATGCTCCTGGCCGACCTCGGCGCCGACGTCGTCCGCGTGGACCGTCCGAACGGCACAGGGCTCGCGATCGACCCCGCGTACGACGTCACCAACCGGAACAAGCGGTCCGTGATCGTCGACCTGAAGACCGCGGACGGCGCGGCCACGGTGCTCGACCTGGCGGAACGCGCCGACATCCTCATCGAGGGCTACCGCCCCGGCGTGGCCGAACGCCTCGGTGTCGGCCCCGGGACCTGCCACGCGCGCAACAAACGGCTCGTCTACGGCCGTATGACCGGCTGGGGCCAGGACGGGCCGCTCGCCCCGCGCGCCGGACACGACATCGCCTACATCGCCCTCACCGGCACCCTCGGCATGATCGGGGACCCCGACGCGCCACCCGCCGTCCCCGCGAACCTCGTCGGCGACTACGCGGGCGGTTCCCTCTATCTGGTCGTCGGTCTGCTCGCCGCCCTCCACCACGCGCGTGCGACGGGCACCGGCCAGGTCGTGGACGCGGCCATCGTCGACGGCACCGCGCATCTGTCCTCGATGATCCACGGAATGCTCGCAGCCGGCGGCTGGCAGGACCGCCGGCGGGCCAACCTGCTGGACGGCGGCTGCCCGTTCTACGGCACGTATGAGACGGCAGACGGGCAGTACATGGCGGTCGGCGCCCTGGAGCAGCGGTTCTACGAGGAGTTCGTGACCCTCCTCGGCATCGGGGAGCGGGCCCCGGACCGCAAGGACGTCACCCGCTGGGACGAGTTGCGGGAGGAGGTCGCGGCCCGGTTCAAGACCCGCACCCGCGACGAGTGGACCGCGGTCTTCGAAGGCTCCGACGCATGTGTGGCCCCCGTCCTTTCGCTGCGGGAGGCCCCCGGGCACCCGCACCTCGCCGCCCGCGGCACCTTCACCGACCACGGCGGAATCACCCAGCCGGCCCCCGCACCGCGCTTCTCCGTCACCCCTGCGTCGGTGCGCAGCGGGCCCGCGCAGCCGGGGGCCGACACCGCGGACGTGGCGCGCGACTGGGACGTACCCCGGCTTCTCCGGGACGGCGGCTGATGGCCCCCGCGATCCTCCTCGACCGCACGGCAGCCCCCCGGCAGGCCGCCGAGGAGGTCCGCCGGCCCAAAGGGGCCGTGCGGACCGGCCTCGCCATCCGTACCGACCTCCGCCGTGAGCCGGGGAGCGGTGTCCGGGCGCGTGTCGAGGGCCTTGCGCGCCACCGGGATCGAGATGCTGAACATCGCGCCGCCCGGTCGGAATCCGGCCCGGCCGGCCGAAACCGCCGGGAACCGGCTGTGAGGAGGACGTGCACCCCATGAAGCGGCAGATCTACACCGCGGAGCACGAGGCGTTCCGCGCGACCGTGCGGGCGTTTCTCGCCAAGGAGGTGCTGCCGCACTACGAGCGGTGGGAGAGGGACGGCATCGTCTCCCGCGCCGTCTGGCGGGCGGCCGGGAAGCAGGGGCTGCTCGGACTCGCCGTACCGGAGGAGTACGGAGGCGGCGGCGCCCCGGACTTCCGCTACAGCGCCGTCCTCGTGGAGGAGTTCACGCGCGCCGGAGCCTCGGGGCTCGCGATCGGGCTGCACAACGACATCATCGGCCCGTACCTGACGAGCCTGGCCACCGAGGAGCAGAAGCACCGCTGGCTGCCCGGCTTCTGCGACGGCTCGGTCATCACGGCCATCGCCATGACCGAGCCCGGGGCCGGCTCCGACCTCCAGGGCATCAGGACCCGGGCCGAGGACCAGGGCGACCACTGGCTGCTCAACGGCTCCAAGACCTTCATCTCCAACGGGATCCTCGCCGATCTGGTGATCGTGGTGGCGAAGACGACTCCCGAGGGCGGGGCGCACGGGCTGTCGCTGCTCGTCGTCGAGCGCGGGGCGGAGGGCTTCGAACGCGGCCGCAACCTCGACAAGATCGGCCAGAAGGCACAGGACACGGCCGAGTTGTTCTTCCACGACGTGCGGGTGCCCAAGGACAACCTGCTCGGCGACCTGCACGGGGCCTTCGGGCACCTGATGACGAACCTGGCGCAGGAGCGGCTGAACATCGCCGTCGCCGGTATCGCCGCTGCCGAGCACCTGCTGGAGATCACCACCGAGTACGTGAAGGAACGCGAGGCCTTCGGGCGGCCGCTCGCCCGGCTTCAGCACATCCGCTTCGAGGTGGCGGAGATGGCGACCGAGTGCGCCGTCACCCGCGCCTTCCTCGACCGCTGCATCGCCGACCACGCGGACGGCGGACTCGACGCCGTGCACGCCTCCATGGCCAAGTGGTGGGCGACCGAACTGCAGAAGCGGGTCGCGGACCGCTGTCTCCAGCTGCACGGCGGGTACGGCTACATGACGGAGCACCGTGTCGCCCGGGCCTTCACCGACGGCCGCATCCAGACCATCTACGGCGGGACCACCGAGATCATGAAGGAGATCATCGGACGTTCCCTGCTCGGCTGACCCTCCCCGAAAGGCTTACCAGTGAGCACCGAAGCGTATGTGTACGACGCGATCCGCACCCCGCGCGGTCGCGGCAAGGCCAACGGCGCCCTGCACGGCACCAAGCCCATCGACCTGGTGACCGGACTCATCCACGAGGTCCGGCGGCGGTTCCCCGACCTCGATCCGGCCGCCATCGACGACATCGTGCTCGGTGTCGTGGGCCCGGTCGGCGACCAGGGCTCCGACATCGCCCGTATCGCCGCCATCGCCGCCGGACTGCCCGACTCCGTGGCCGGTGTCCAGGAGAACCGCTTCTGTGCGTCCGGTCTCGAGGCCGTCAACCTCGCCGCCGCCAAGATCCGCTCGGGCTGGGAGGACCTGGTCCTGGCGGGCGGCGTGGAGTCGATGTCGCGGGTGCCCATGGCCTCCGACGGCGGCGCCTGGTTCGCCGACCCGATGACCAACATGGCCACCAACTTCGTGCCGCAGGGCATCGGCGCCGACCTCATCGCCACGATCGAGGGCTTCTCCCGGCGGGACGTCGACGCATACGCGGCCCTGTCCCAGGAGCGTGCCGCGGCCGCCTGGAAGGACGGCCGCTTCGAGAAGTCCGTGGTGCCCGTCACGGACCGCAGCGGCCTTGTCGTCCTCGACCACGACGAGCACATGCGGCCCGGCACGACGGCCGACTCCCTCGCCAAGCTGAAGCCGTCCTTCGCGGACATCGGCGAACTCGGCGGATTCGACGCCGTGGCACTCCAGAAGTACCACTGGGTCGAGCAGATCGACCACGTCCACCACGCGGGCAACTCCTCGGGCATCGTGGACGGTGCGGCCCTGGTCGCCATCGGCTCCAAGGAGGTCGGCGAGCGGTACGGGTTGCGGCCGCGGGCACGGATCGTCTCCGCCGCGGTCTCCGGCTCCGAGCCGACGATCATGCTGACCGGCCCCGCGCCCGCCACCCGCAAGGCGCTCGCCAAGGCAGGGCTGACGATCGACGACATCGACCTCGTCGAGATCAACGAGGCGTTCGCCGCGGTCGTGCTGCGCTTCGTCAAGGACATGGGGATCTCGCTGGACAAGGTCAACGTCAACGGCGGTGCCATCGCCCTCGGCCACCCGCTCGGTGCGACCGGCGCCATGATCCTCGGCACGCTCGTGGACGAACTGGAGCGGCAGGACAAGCGGTACGGCCTCGCCACGCTGTGCGTGGGTGGCGGTATGGGCATCGCCACCGTCGTCGAACGCGTCTGACCTTCCCCAACGGATCCTACGGAGCACCCTGATGAGCACTGAGTCCACCACCATCCGCTGGGAGCAGGACGACAGCGGGATCGTCACCCTCGTCCTGGACGACCCCAACCAGTCCGCGAACACCATGAACCAGGCGTTCAAGGACTCGATCGCGGCGATCGCCGAGCGTGCCGAGGCCGAGAAGGACTCCATCCGCGGCATCATCTACACCTCCGCCAAGAAGACCTTCTTCGCGGGCGGCGACCTGAAGGACATGATGAAGGTCGGGCCGGCGCAGGCCCGGCAGGCGTTCGACACCGGCACCGCGATCAAGAGTTCCCTGCGACGCATCGAAACCCTCGGCAAGCCGGTCGTCGCGGCCATCAACGGCGCGGCCCTGGGCGGCGGTTACGAGATCGCCCTCGCCTCTCACCACCGCATCGCCCTGGACGCCCCCGGCTCCAAGATCGGCCTGCCCGAGGTCACCCTCGGTCTGCTTCCGGCCGGCGGCGGCGTCACCCGCACCGTGCGCCTCATGGGTATCGCCGACGCGCTGCTGAAGGTGCTCCTCCAGGGCACCCAGTACGCGCCGCGGCGCGCCCTGGAGAACGGCCTGGTGCACGAGGTGGCCACCACCGTCGAGGAGATGCTCGAGAAGGCCCGCGCCTTCATCGACGCCCACCCCGAGTCCCGGCAGCCCTGGGACCAGCCGGGCTACAGGATCCCGGGCGGTACGCCGTCCAACCCGAAGTTCGCGGCCAACCTGCCCGCGTTCCCGGCCAACCTGAAGAAGCAGCTGAACGGCGCTCCCTACCCCGCCCCGCGCAACATCCTCGCGGCCGCGGTGGAGGGCTCCCAGGTCGACTTCGAGACCGCGCTGACCATCGAGGCGCGCTACTTCACCGAGCTGGTCACCGGGCAGACCGCGAAGAACATGATCCAGGCGTTCTTCTTCGACCTCCAGGCCGTCAACTCCGGCGCCAACCGGCCGAAGGGCGTCGAGCCCCGGCAGGTCCGCAAGGTCGCCGTACTGGGCGCCGGGATGATGGGCGCGGGCATCGCCTACTCGTGCGCCCGCGCCGGCATCGAGGTCGTCCTGAAGGACGTGTCGCTGGAAGCGGCCGTCAAGGGCAAGGAGTACTCCGAGAAGCTGTGCGCCAAGGCGGTCGGCAAGGGGCGTACGACCCAGCAGAAGGCGAACGCCCTGCTCGCCCGCATCGCGCCCACCGCCGAGGCGGCCGACCTCGCGGGCTGCGACGCCGTCATCGAGGCGGTGTTCGAGGACTCGACGCTCAAGCACAAGGTGTTCCAGGAGATCGAGAACGTCGTCGAGCCGGACGCCCTGCTGTGCTCCAACACCTCGACGCTGCCGATCACCGCGCTGGCCGAGGGCGTGGAGCGGCAGTCCGACTTCATCGGGCTGCACTTCTTCTCGCCCGTCGACAAGATGCCGCTCGTCGAGATCATCAAGGGCGAGCGGACCGGCGAGGAGGCACTGGCCCGTGCCTTCGACCTGGTGCGGCAGATCAACAAGACGCCGATCGTCGTCAACGACTCGCGCGGCTTCTTCACCTCCCGGGTGATCGGGCACTTCATCAACGAGGGAGTCGCCATGGTCGGCGAGGGCATCGAGCCCGCGTCCGTCGAGCAGGCGGCGGCCCAGGCCGGCTACCCGGCCAAGGTGCTCTCCCTGATGGACGAGCTGACGCTGACCCTGCCGCGGAAGATCCGCAACGAGTCGAGGCGGGCCGTCGAGGAGTCGGGCGGCACCTGGACCCCGCACCCCGCCGAGGCCGTCATCGACCGCATGGTCGACGAGTTCGGCCGCACCGGCCGCAGCGGGGGCGTCGGCTTCTACGAGTACGGCGAGGACGGCAGGCGCGGGCGGTTGTGGCCGGGCCTGCGGGAGCACTTCACCGAGCCGGGCCGCACGATCCCGTTCGAGGACATGCAGGAGCGCATGCTGTTCTCCGAGGCCCTGGACACCGTCCGGCTCCTGGAGGAGGGCGTGCTGACGTCCGTCGCCGACGCCAACATCGGCTCGATCTTCGGCATCGGCTTCCCCGGCTGGACCGGCGGCGTCCTGCAGTACATCAACGGCTACGCCGACGGCGCCGGTCTCCCCGCCTTCGTGGCCCGTGCCCGGGAGCTCGCCGAGCGGTACGGCGAGCGGTTCACCCCTCCCGCGCTGCTGGTGGAGAAGGCGGACAGGGGCGAGCGGTTCACCGACGCGGGCTGACACGGGCCGGGGCGCATCGGACCCACAAGATCACAGGTCCCCGTGCGGTCCCGTCTCCGGGAGCCACTTCCGCAGCTCCTCCTTCAGGGAGCGCTGGAAGGTGGTGAGCAGGGCCTGCACCACCAGTGGGTGCATATGGGCGGACAGTGACTTCACGGCCGTGGAGTCACTGTCCGCGACCGCGTCGCGGAACAGGCAGGACAGCTCGTGCGCCGCCGCCCGCGAATGTTCGATGAGCACGCCGCGGGCCGCGAGGATGGTCTCGAGACCGAAAGGCACGTCGAGGAGCTGGACGCCGAGCCGGAGGAGCCCCGGGTCCACGCGGTAGGCGCCGTCCTGCGATACGGCCACGTTCATCGCCGTGAGCCGCTCCAGTTCCTCCGCGCCGAGCGGCCGTCCCGCCCGCCGTTCGAGCTCCTCGCGGGTCATCGTCTCCGTCGCGTCCGGCGCCCAGGACGCCACGACGGCGCGGTGGATGGCCAGGTCCCTGGGGGACAGGTCGCCCGGGAGCTGCTGCAGGTAGCGTTCGATGGCCGCCAGCGTCATGCCCTGGCGCTGCAGCTCCTCGATGAGCGCAAGCCGGGCCAGGTGCCCGGAACCGTAGCGCCCCACCCGCCGCGGGCCGATCACGGGCGGCGGGAGCAGGCCCTTGGCACTGTAGAAGCGAACGGTGCGGACCGTGACCCCGGCCCGTGCGGCCAGCTCGTCGACGGTGAGTGCCGGCTCCTCGGTCTCGGTCGTCATGTGCAGCAGTATCGCTGTCCCACCACTGCTGTGACAGCCGAGCGGGTGCTGCACGGCAGCGTGACCGCCAGGTGACGCAAAAGTGGACATCGTGTGAGAAGTGCCGCTGTGTGACGTGCGCCCTCGCATGCCCGGTGATCTTCGGGGGAAGGTGGCGCCTCGGTCTGTGCCACGTCAGCGGTGGTCCGGGCCGAGCCCCATCCGGACACCCGCGCAGCACCTGGGCGACGGGCGCACCAGGGAGTAGATCCACTCGTGAGCAAGGACGCCGTGAACACGGCCGCGGTCGCCTCCCAGCGGGATGCGGCCCGGACGCCCGCGGACGCCGGCGACGCCGGTTACAGCAAGGACCTCAAGGCCCGCCACGTCAACATGATCGCGATCGGCGGCGCCATCGGGACCGGCCTCTTCCTCGGGGCCGGCGGACGACTGCACAGCGCGGGTCCCGCCCTCGCCCTGGCCTATCTGGTCTGCGGTGTCTTCGCCTTCTTCGTGGTCCGCGCCCTCGGTGAGCTGGTCCTGTACCGGCCGTCGTCCGGATCCTTCGTGTCGTACGCCCGCGAGTTCCTCGGTGAGAAGGGCGCGTACGTCGCCGGCTGGATGTACTTCCTCAACTGGTCGACGACCGGCATCGCGGACATCACCGCGATCGCGCTCTACACGCACTACTGGAGCTTTTTCACCTCCGTCCCGCAGTGGGTGCTCGCCCTCGTCGCCCTCGCGGTGGTGCTGGCGGTGAACCTGATCTCGGTGAAGATCTTCGGTGAGATGGAGTTCTGGTTCGCGATCATCAAGGTCGCCACCCTGGTGAGCTTCATGTTCGTCGGCATCTTCCTGCTGGCCACGCAGCACGACGTGGACGGCACGAAGCCGGGTCTGAGCGTGATCACCGACCACGGGGGGATCCTTCCGCACGGAGTCATGCCCGTCGTCATCGTGATGCAGGGCGTGATCTTCGCCTACGCGGCCCTGGAACTGGTCGGGGTCGCCGCGGGCGAGACCGACCGTCCGGAGACGGTCGTGCCGCGCGCCGTGAACTCGATCATGTGGCGCGTGGGCCTCTTCTACGTCGGCTCGGTGGTCCTGCTCGCGCTGCTGCTGCCCGGCTCGGTGTACTCGGCGGACCAGAGCCCGTTCGTCACCGTGCTGTCGAAGATCGGCGTCCAGGGCGCGGGCGACGTGATGAACCTGGTCGTGCTGACCGCCGCGATGTCGTCGCTGAACTCGGGCCTGTACTCCACCGGCCGCATCCTGCGCTCCATGGCCGTGGCGGGCTCGGCGCCGAGGTTCACGGCCCGGATGAACCGCAGCCAGGTCCCCTACGGCGGCATCCTGCTCACCTGCGGGGTGTGCGTCCTCGGCGTCGGCCTGAACTATTTCGTGCCGAGTCAGGCCTTCGAGATCGTGCTGAACGTGGCCGCGCTCGGTGTCATCAGCACCTGGGTGATCATCATGGTCTGCCACCTGGTCTTCGTGCGCCGCGCCCGGGAGGGCCGGCTCGCCCGGCCGTCCTTCCGGCTGCCCGGCAGCCCGGTCACCGAGGTCGTCACCATCGCCTTCCTGCTGGCCGTGCTCGGCCTGATGTGGAACGACCCCGAGGTCGGCCGGAAGACGCTGATGCTCGTCCCCGTGATCGCCGTCATGCTCGTCGGCGGCTGGTTCGCACTGCGCAGGCGCATCGCGAAGGCGGCGGACCGGGAACTGACCGGATTCACCAAGTAGCAGCTCACCGGCCACTGTCAGTGGCGGTGCCTACGGTGGCGTCATGTCGGAGATCCTGTATGTCCGGGGTGACGCCACCGTGCCGTCGGGCGAGGGCGCGAAGGTGGTCGCCCACGTGTACAACGACATCGGGGGCTGGGGGCGCGGCTTCGTGAAGGCGGTCTCGGAGCGCTGGCCGGAGCCGGAAGCGGCGTACCGCGCCTGGTACCGGGCCCGGGAGGAGAACGACTTCGCTCTGGGTGCCGTCCAGGTCGTCCGGGTCGAGACCGACGTGTGGGTGGCCAATCTGATCGGGCAGCGGGGCGGCAGCCGAGCCGTACCCGTGCGGTACGAGGCGATCGACACGGCACTCGCGGCGTTGGCCCCGCGGGCGCTGGACCTCGGGGCCGGCGTCCACATGCCGCGCATAGGGTGTGGGCTCGCGGGGGGCACATGGTCCCGCGTGGAGCCGTTGATCAGCGAGCGGCTCCTGAAGCGCGGCGTACACGTGACCGTGTACGACCCGGGGGAGGGGCCGCAGTGAGCCGGGACACCGATGTGCTCGTCGTGGGCGGGGCCGGGGTGGACACCATCGTGTACGTGCCGGAACTGCCGCTCCCGTATGCGGACAGTTACATGATCCGGTCGGGGATCGAGACCCGGGCCGGGCAGACCGGGGATTTCGTGGCGCTGGGGCTGAGCGCCCTCGGGCTTCGCACCCATCACCTCGACATGCTCGGCGAGGACCCCGAGGGCGAACTGGTCCGTGCTCTGCACCGCGACCGGGGCGTCGCGCTCACCGCGATACCCCAGCCCGCCGGCACGAAGCGCGCCGTCAACCTCGTCGGCCCGGACGGGCGGCGGCTGTCCCTGTACGACGCGAGCCGCTCGCACACCGAGGACCGGTTCCCCGAGCCGGTGCTCCGCGCTCTGGCGGACGGCAGCCGGCACGTCCATGTCGCGATCACCCATCCGGCCGCCCACGCCTTGCCCGTGCTGCGGGAGGCCGGGGTGACCCTGTCCACCGATCTGCACGACTGGGACGGCGAGGATGCGTATCACGAGCCCTTCGCCCGCGCCGCGGACGTCGTCTTCGTGTCCACGGCGCGGCTCGCCGATCCGGAGCGGACCATGCGGCGCCTCGTGGAGCGCGGCCGGGCGCGGATCGTCGTCGCCACGGCCGGAGCCGAGGGGGCGTACCTCCTGGCCGACGACGAGGTGACCCATGTGCCTGCCGTGGCCCCGACCGCCCCGGTGGTGGACTCCAACGGAGCGGGCGACGCCTTCGCGGCCGGTTTCCTGTTCGGTCTTCTGCGCGGGGAGTCGCCCCGGCGGTGCGCGCTCTACGGTGCGGTGGCCGGGGCCCACGCATGCACGGTGCCGGCCACGCGGACGGCGGCGGCAGGCCGGGACGAGCTGCTGGCCCGCGCGGCGGAGGCGGAGTCGGCCCTGCGGTGAGGCGGCGCGGGCAACCGGCCCGCGCCGCCCGCCCCGGCATCAGCCTCCGTGCACGTCGTTCGTCGCCTCGATGCTCTTCCACGACTTCGGCCGTACGGGAGCGGTGGCGCGCTGCGCGAGGACCGCGGCCCGTGCCGCGGGCGCGGCGGGCTTCGCCGGCCGGAACAGCCAGGTGTCGAAGAGGTCCGCCAACGGCTTCCCCGACACCTTCTCCGCGTACGCCTGGAAGTCCGCGACCGACGCGTTGCCGTACGCATGCTTCTTCGGCCAGCCGTTCAGGACGGCGAAGAACGCGTCGTCCCCGATCGCGTTCCGCAGTGCCTGTACGGCGAGCGCGCCCCGGTCGTAGACCGCGATGTCGAACTGGTTGTCCGGCCCCGGGTCACCGGGCGCGACGGTCCAGAAGGCGTCGTCGGCCGGATGCGAGGCGTACACGTAGTCCGCCAGCTCCTGCGCGGTGCCCTCGCCCTCGTGCTCGGACCACAGCCACTGTGCGTAGCGTGCGAATCCCTCGTTGATCCAGATGTCCTTCCAGCCCTTGAGCGATACGTCGTCGCCGAACCACTGGTGCGCCAGTTCGTGCACGACCACGGACGTGTTCGAGCCGCCTGCGAACTGCCGGGGGCTGTAGTACACACGGGTCTGTGTCTCCAGCGCGTACCCGGTGGTCGTGTCGGGGACGTACCCGCCGACCGAGCTGAAGGGATACGGCCCGAAGCAGCCGGTCAGCCAGTCGACGATCTCGCCGGTCCGCTCCACGCTCGCCCGCGCGGCGCCGTCATCGGCACCGAGGTCCTTGCTGTAGGCGTTGACGACCGGGACGCCGTCCGCCGTCTTCCCCGTGGTGATGTCGAACCTGCCGATCGCGAGCGTGGTGAGATAGGTGGCCTGCGGCTTGTCGGAGCGCCAGTTGTACCGGGTCGAGCCGGGCCCGGAAACAGTCGACTGCAGCGTGCCGTTGGAGATCGCCTGTGTGCCCTGCGGCACCGCCACCGACACGTCGTAGGTCGCCTTGTCGAGCGGATGATCGTTGCTGGGGAACCACCACCACGCGGACTCGGGCTCGTCGGCCGCGACCGCGCCGTCCGGGGTCCGATGCCAGGTGGAGAAGCCGTACGCGCTCTTCGTGGACGGCACCCCGCTGTAGCGGACCACGACGGTGATCGCGGTGCCCTTCGGCAGCGGACCGGCCGGGGTGATCTCCAGCTCGTGCTGTCCCGACGTGGTGAACGCCGCCTTCGCGCCGTTCACCCGGACCTCGCTCACATCGAGCAGGAAGTCCAGGTCGAACCGGGACAGGTTCTGCGTGGTGGTGGCGAGGAGGGTCGTCGTGCCCGCCAGTTCGTCCGTCTGCGGCCGGTAGGTGAGCCGGATGTCGTAGTGGGAGACGTCGTAGCCGCCGTTGCCGTAGTACGGGTAGTAGGGGTCGCCGATACCCGGTGCGCCGGGCCGGTAGTCGGCGGCCGATGCCGGGATCGCCAGCAACAAGGAAGCCGCCGCGAGCGCGCCCGGGGCGATGAGTCTGCGGTGCACGAGAGCTCCAAGTCATAGGGGCACGAGATCGGTTCGGACCCTATTCAGTCCCCGCCCACCTGAGCATGTCCATGGCGCCCCCTGTCACACGATCGCCATTCGGCCGTCATGGGTCACGGCGTTGCTCGGGATTCTCCCGGCCGTTCCGCCGCATCCGTCCGGCGGGTCGTCAGTTGCCCTCTTCTGCACGGGAGTTGCCCCCTGTACCGTCCCGCGCATGCCGAAACGTACGCGCTTCACGATCTGGAGACCACTCGCGACGGCGGCCACGGCCGCCCTGCTGGCCGCCTTCCTCACACCGTCGGCCGCCCAAGGCGCGCCACGGGAGAGCCGGCCCGTGTACTCGTACGAGAACGCCATCCGTGAGTCCGTCTGGGTGGACACCGGCCTGGACGGCGACGGCGACGGGAGGACCGACCGGGTCGCCGTCGACATCGTCCGGCCGCGGGAACCCGCCGCCCAGGGTCGCCGAATCCCCGTGATCATGGACGCCAGCCCGTACTACTCCTGCTGCGGGCGCGGCAACGAGAGCCAGACGAAGACCTACGACGCCGCAGGCCATGTCGTCCAGATGCCGCTCTTCTACGACAACTACTTCGTGCCGCGCGGCTACGCCTTCGTCGGAGTGGACCTGGCCGGAACCAATCGTTCCGACGGCTGTGTCGACGTCGGCGGCCGTTCCGACGTCCAGTCCGCCAAGGCCGTGGTCGACTGGCTGAACGGCCGCGCCAAGGGGTACACCACCCGCACCGGTGCGAGCACGGCGAAGGCGACCTGGACCGACGGCAGCACGGGGATGATCGGCAAGAGCTGGGACGGCACCATCGCCAACGGCGTCGCGGCCACCGGCGTCAAGGGCCTGAAGACCATCGTGCCGATCAGCGCCATCTCCTCCTGGTACGACTACTACTTCGCCAAGGGCGCGCCGCTGTACGACTCGGGCCCCGACTGGCTCGCCGACTACGTCGACAGCCCCGACGCCCGCGCCCGGTGCGCCGCCGTGCAGCGGAAACTCGTCGAAGGAGCACCGCGCACCGGTGACTGGACGCCGCAGTGGACCGAGCGCGACTACGTGAAGGACGCCGCCGAGGTCCGGGCCAGTGTCTTCCTCGTGCACGGCATGCAGGACCTCAACGTCCGCACCAAGCACCTCGGCCAGTGGTGGAACGCGCTGGCGAAGAACGGCGTCGAGCGCAAGATCTGGCTCTCCCAGACCGGGCACGTCGACCCCTTCGACTTCCGGCGCACGGAGTGGGTGGACACCCTGCACCGCTGGTTCGACCACGAACTCCTCGGCTACGACAACGGCATCGACCGCGAACCCATGGCCGACATCGAACGCCACCCGGACCAGTGGACCACCTCGAGCGTCTGGCCGCCGCGGGACACCGCGACGACGACCCTGCGCCCGGGCCGGGGCACCACGGCGGGCGTCGGCACCCTCGGGCTGCGGGCCGGCAAGGGCACCGAGACGTTCACCGACGATCCGAAGCTGAGCGAGACCGACTGGGCCGCACACATCGACGAGTCCACCCCGGGCAAGGCCGGCTTCCTCACCGCACCCCTGTCGAGGGACCTGCGGGTCTCCGGCTCCTCCACGGTGACCGTCACCGTGACACCGACCACCCCCACCGCCCATCTCTCCGCCGTGCTGGTCGATCTCGGGCCCGACACCATCCGGGACTACACCGACTCCGGCGAGGGCATCACGACGCTCACCGACCGCACCTGCTGGGGTGCGAGCACGACGGGCGACAGCGCCTGTTTCAGGGCCACCGGGGCCAAGAAGACCGACGTCGGCTCCACGGTGTTCAGCCGCGGCTGGGCCGACCTCGGCAACCACGCCTCGGACCGCAAGGGCGTCCCGCTCACCCCGGGCAGGGCGTACACCATCACACTCGACCTGGCCGCCACCGACCACGTCGTCCCGAAGGGCCACCGGCTCGCGCTGATCGTCGCGGGCACCGACCGGGATCTCATCGACCCGCCGGCCGACACCCCCACCCTGACCGTGGACCTGTCCCGTACGAGCGTCCGTGTGCCGCTGGTCGGTGGGGCGGCGGCCTTCGACCGCGCCGCCTCAGGCTCCCCGGCGGCCCCGCCCGGGTCCGCTACCCGGGACGGGGTACGGACCCCGCACACCGTCCACCGCGTACCGGGGGACGTCCGGTGACCAAGATGCGCACACCGGGGAAGCGCCGCTGACGGCGCGTCAGGCGGCCGGGCCCACCAGCCCGGCCGCCCGGTGCGCGCACCCCCACGCCACCGTGACGCCCGCGCCCCCGTGCCCGTAGTTGTGCACCACCGTCCCGCCGCCGGGCAGCACCTCGCGTTCCAGCCGGACGGTGTCGCGGGCCGGTCGCAGCCCCACCCGGTGCTGGAGGACGCGGGCCCCCGCGATCTCGGGTCGCACCGCCGCGCACCGCGCCACGATCTCCTCGGCCGTGCGCGGATCGGGGGTCAGCGACCAGTCGTCCTCCTCGGCGGTGCCGCCCAGGATCAGCCCGCCCGGCTGCGGAAGGATGTACGTGCTCGCCTTCGCCGAGTGGTCCACCGAGGTGAGCCAGGTCGTGATCCCGGGGTTCTCCACCACGACGAGCTGCCCGCGTACCGGATGGACCAGGGGATCCCCGACCAGCTCACGAGCCCCCAGGCCGGTGCAGTTGACCACGGCCGGCGCCTCGCCGGCCGGCTCCGCCAGATCCGTGACGGTCCGTTCCTCGGTCCTGCCGCCGGCCCGCAGCAACTGCTCGCGCAACCAGGGGAGGTGAGTCGACATGTCGATCAGGGGGAGCCTTCCCCACAGCCCGGTTCCCGGGTACTCGGTGTCCGTGGCGGCCCGCAGCCCGTCGATGCCCGCCGCCCACGCCCCGAGGCCGTCCAGGCGTGTCTCGCCGTGTACGCCCTCGACCAGGCGTACGCCCGTCTCCTCGGGCCGCTCCGCCAGCTCCCGGTACACGGCGAGCGATTCCAGGGCCCACTCGCCGACGAGGGACTCGGGCTGGATCCGGTAGGGCCACCACAGTGCCCCGGCGACGGCCGAGGTGGCCCGCTCGGCGGGTTCCCTCGCCCACACCCGTACCCTCCGGCCGCCGCGCGCCAGGGCGATCGCCGTCGTCAAACCGATGACGCCGCCGCCGACCACGATCACATCACCGCTCTGGTCTGTCGTCACGCGGGGACGCTAGCCGAATGTGCGCCGCCGCGCTCACTTCACCGCGAGTACGGGGATACTCACCCCATGTCTGCCGAGTACGCGACCTTCGGCCTGGCACCGGCGATGCGCGCCGGTGGCGTCCTCGCCGACGGTGACCGTCAAGTGCACCGGGACTTCATGGACTTCGTCGTGGACGGACGTCCGCTGCTGTTCCGGCTCCCCGACCTGGACGCCGTCTCCCCGCTCGCCTCCGACCTGCCGCCCGCCGTCCTCGCCGCCCAGGTGCGCGCCCTGCTGCTGGAGAGCGGCGTGCCTCTCGCGGGGGGCCGCCACATCATCTACGGCTGCCCGGAGTGTGCGGACCTGGCCTGCGGCGCCGTCACCGCGGTGATCGAGAACGACGGAGACGACGTCGTCTGGCGGGACTTCGCCCGGCAGACCGACGAGCGGGTGGACCTGGAGCTGAACGGCTGCCCCGGAACAGGGCCGTTCCGCTTCCACGGCGAGGAGTACCGCCGCGCCCTGCGTGCCCTGCTCGACGGCGGTGCGGCCGCACGGAGCCGGGTGCTGCTGATCGGCCCGCGCGTCGCCGGACCGGCCCGGCTGGCCGCCGCACTGCGGGCCATCGGCATCGGTGCGGACATAGCGCAGGACGCCACCGACGTGCCCGCCGATGAGTTGCGCGGCTACGGCGCGGTCGCCTTCGGGGATACCGTCGGCGAACGGGAACGCGCCGGCGTCCGGGACTCGTTCGAGCGCGCCGGGGTCGAGGTGGCGTATGTCGACGGACTCGCTCCCGTCGTTCCGCTCCTCGTCCCCCAGGTCGAGCAGGCTCTGGACCGCAACCCGCCGCAGCGGCGCCGGCTCGTCCGCCTGACGGCTGCCGACGGCACGGCGGAGCTCGAGGTGGGTGCCACCTGCCGGGTCGCCCTCACCACCTACCGCCAGGACCGACTGCACCGCGTCCACACCCGTGAGGTCTTCGACGGAATGCTGGCGGCGGGCCGCCATCGCATCGCCCTCGGCCCGAGGGCCACGAAGGCGGAGACCTACGTGGTGGCCAGGACGTCCGCGGGAGTGCTGGTGGCGGCGCCGGCGCGCTGAGCGGGCGCTTGGAGCGGAGCCCGGCGGGCCGGCCCGCGGCTCGTGCCGTTGGGCCCGCCGTCCCGCGCTCGTTAGGATCGGCGGTCTGATGACTGCCACTCTCGTCGCCAAGGACCTCACCGCCGGGCACGGTGACCGTTCGCTCTTCTCCGGGCTCGACCTCGTCGTCGCGCCCGGGGACGTGATCGGGCTCGTCGGTGCCAACGGGGTCGGCAAGTCCACCCTGCTGCGGATGCTCGCCGGAGTGCTCACCCCGGAGCGGGGGGAACTGCGTCTGTCCCCGCCGACCGCGACGGTCGGCCACCTTCCGCAGGAGCCGGAGCGCAGGCCGGGCGAGACGGTACGCGCGTTTCTGGCGCGCCGCACCGGCGTGGCCGAGGCACAGCGCCTGATGGACGAGGCAACACAAGGGCTCGTCGACGGGAGCCCCGGAGCCGACGACGCGTACGCGGAGAGCCTGGAGCGCTGGCTCGGCCTCGGCGGTGCGGACCTCGACGAACGCGCCGACGAGGTCGCCGACTCCCTCGGCGTGGGCGTCGGTCTCGACCAGCAGCTGGCCGCCCTGTCCGGCGGCCAGGCGGCCCGTGCCGGCCTCGCCTCGCTGCTGCTGTCCCGCTACGACGTGTTCCTGCTCGACGAGCCCACGAACGACCTCGATCTCGACGGTCTGGAACGCCTGGAGCACTTCGTCGCGGGGCTGCGGGCCGGCACGGTGGTCGTCAGCCACGACCGCGAGTTCCTCACCCGCACGGTCACCAAGGTCCTCGAGCTGGACCTCGCGCAGCGGCAGATCAATCTGTACGGCGGCGGCTACGAGGCCTACCTGGAGGAGCGGGAGACGGCGCGCAGACATGCCCGCGAGGACTACGAGGAGTACGCCGACAAGAAGTCCGCCCTCCAGGACCGGGCCCAGATGCAGCGGTCCTGGATGGACAAGGGGGTCAGGAACGCGCGGCGCAAGTCGGGCAACGACAACGACAAGATCGGACGCAAGTTCCGCAGCGAGGCCAGCGAGAAGCAGGCCGCGAAAGCGCGGCAGACGCAGCGCATGATCGAGCGCCTCGAGGTCGTCGACGAACCCCGGAAGGAGTGGGAGCTGCGCATGGAGATCGCGGCGGCTCCGCGTTCGGGTTCCGTCGTGGCCACACTGCGGGACGCGGAGGTACGGCGCGGCGACTTCACGTTCGGCCCGGTGTCGCTGCAGCTCGACTGGGCGGACCGGGTGGCGGTGACCGGTGCCAACGGCGCGGGCAAGTCGACGCTGCTCGGCGCGCTGCTGGGCCGCGTCCCGCTGGACTCGGGCCATGCCGCCCTCGGTTCGGGGGTCCTGGTCGGCGAGGTCGACCAGGCGCGCGGGCTCTTCCACGGCCCCGAGGTCCTGCTGGACGCGTTCGGCGCCGCCGTCCCCGACACGGAACCGGGCGAGGTGCGTACGCTGCTCGCCAAGTTCGGTCTGAAGGCGGAACACGTCCTGCGCCCGGCGGCGACCCTTTCCCCGGGTGAGCGCACCCGGGCCGCACTGGCCCTCCTCCAGGGCCGGGGCGTCAACCTCCTCGTCCTCGACGAGCCGACGAACCACCTCGATCTCCCGGCCATCGAGCAGCTGGAATCGGCCCTGGACTCCTATGAGGGCACATTGCTCCTGGTCACCCACGACCGCCGGATGCTGGACGCCGTCCAGGTGAACCGCCGCCTGGAGGTGGCGGACGGCAAGGTGACGGAACACCGGTGACGGCGCGGCCGTGATCGGCTTGTCGTGCCGGCGGCGTGCGCCCTGGGGTCGACTCCACTTCGACGAGACGTTCCCCCGGAGTACGCCGCAGAGCGGGAGCGTCCCACCTCGGTGAGGTACCGGAGGGGCGGCAGCAGTCTTTGCCGACCCTTCCTTACGGAGGTCTCCTGATGCACATCGGTATCGGCCTGCCCATCGGCGACCCGACCGCTGGCGAACGCGCCGACGGCAGGCACGTTTTCAACCGTGCGAAGGCACAACAGGGCCCCGCCCCCCGCCCCCCCGCAGTTCGCG
Source organism: Streptomyces sp. HUAS TT11 (assembly GCF_051553595.1). NCBI lineage: Bacteria > Bacillati > Actinomycetota > Actinomycetes > Kitasatosporales > Streptomycetaceae > Streptomyces > Streptomyces sp. HUAS TT11. The sequence goes on along the minus strand of NZ_CP196184.1, from coordinate 1,606,392 downwards.
GGAGGTCGGGGCCCTGTGCCTCAGCGGCGGCCGTTCTTCGGGTCGAGGAGACCCGCGCGACGCAGGGCGTCGGCCATCGCACTGTTGGCCGGCGGGGGTGCCTGCCGGGAACCGCCGCCCTGCCGGGAACCACCGCCCTGCCGGGAACCACCGCCCTGCCGGGAACCACCGCCCTGCCGGGAACCACCGCCCTGGCGGGGCTGCCGCTGCTGCGGGGCACGCCCGCCGCGCTGCTGGCGGCCCCCGCCACCGTCGTTCTGCTGCGGAACGGCCTCGTCGTCCAGACGCAGCGTCAGCGAGATCCGCTTCCGCGGGATGTCGACGTCCAGGACCTTCACCTTGACGATGTCACCCGGCTTCACCACGTCCCGCGGGTCCTTGACGAACGTCTTCGACATCGCCGAGACGTGTACGAGGCCGTCCTGGTGGACGCCGACGTCGACGAAGGCGCCGAAGGCGGCGACGTTCGTGACGACGCCCTCCAGGACCATCCCGGACGACAGGTCGGAGATCTTCTCCACGCCCTCCTTGAAGGTGGCCGTCTTGAAGGCGGGCCGCGGGTCGCGTCCCGGCTTCTCCAACTCCTTGAGGATGTCGGTGACGGTCGGCAGACCGAACGTCTCGTCCACGAACTCGGACGGCTTCAGCGAGCGCAGCACACCCGTGTTGCCGATCAGCGAGGCCACTTCCTGGCCCGAGGTCTTCACCATGCGGCGGACGACCGGGTACGCCTCCGGGTGCACGCTGGAGGAGTCCAGCGGATCGTCACCGCCGCGGATCCGCAGGAAGCCCGCACACTGCTCGTACGCCTTGGGGCCGAGCCTCGCCACGCCCTTCAGCTGCGAGCGCGAGCTGAACGGCCCGTTGGAGTCGCGGTGGGCCACGATGTTCTCCGCGAGTCCGGAGGAGATGCCGGACACCCGGGCGAGCAGCGGAGCCGAGGCCGTGTTGACGTCCACACCCACGCCGTTCACACAGTCCTCGACCACCGCGTCCAGCGAACGCGACAGCTTCACCTCGGACAGGTCGTGCTGGTACTGGCCGACGCCGATGGACTTCGGGTCGATCTTCACCAGCTCGGCCAGCGGGTCCTGGAGGCGGCGGGCGATGGAGACCGCGCCGCGCAGCGACACGTCCATGTCCGGCAGTTCCTGGGAGGCGAAGGCCGAGGCCGAGTACACCGACGCGCCCGCCTCGGACACCATCACCTTGGTGAGCTTCAGCTCCGGGTGCTTGCCGATGAGTTCGCCGGCGAGCTTGTCCGTCTCACGGGACGCCGTGCCGTTGCCGATCGCGACCAGTTCGACCGCGTGCTCCTTGGCCAGGCGGGCCAGCTTGGCGATCGCCTCGTCCCACTTGTTGGCCGGCACGTGCGGGTAGATGACGTCCGTCGCGACGACCTTGCCCGTCGCGTCCACCACGGCCACCTTGACACCGGTACGGAATCCGGGGTCCAGGCCCAGCGTCGCGCGTGTGCCGGCCGGGGCCGCGAGCAGCAGGTCGCGCAGGTTCGCGGCGAAGACCACCACCGCCTCGTCCTCGGCGGCCGTGCGCAGCCTGAGGCGCAGGTCGATGCCCAGGTGCACGAGGACACGGGTGCGCCATGCCCAGCGGACCGTGTCCGTCAGCCACTTGTCGGCGGGCCGGCCGCGGTCGGCGATCCCGAACCGGTTCGCCACGATCCCCTCGTACGAGGACGGCCCCTCCGTCGCCTCCTCCGGTTCCAGGACGAGGTCGAGGACCTCCTCCTTCTCGCCCCGGAGCATCGCGAGGATGCGGTGCGAGGGCAGCTCGGTGAACGGCTCGGCGAAGTCGAAGTAGTCGGCGAACTTGGCGCCCGCCTCCTCCTTGCCCTCCCGCACCTTGGCGGCCAGGCGCCCACGTACCCACATGCGCTCGCGCAGTTCGCCGATCAGGTCGGCGTCCTCGGAGAACCGCTCGGTGAGGATCGCCCGCGCGCCGTCGAGCGCGGCCTGGGGATCGGCCACCCCCTTGTCGGCGTCGACGAAGGCGGCGGCCGCGGCGAACGGTTCGACCGCCGGATCGCCCAGCAGCCCCTCGGCCAGCGGTTCCAGACCCGCCTCACGGGCGATCTGCGCCTTGGTGCGCCGCTTCGGCTTGAACGGCAGGTAGATGTCCTCCAGGCGCGCCTTCGTCTCGGCGCCCCGGATCCGGGCCTCCAGCTCCTCGGTGAGCTTGCCCTGCTCGCGCACCGACTCCAGGATCGCCGTGCGCCGCTCCTCCAGCTCCCGCAGATAGCGCAGCCGCTCCTCGAGCGTGCGCAGCTGCGCGTCGTCGAGCATCTCGGTCGCTTCCTTGCGGTAGCGGGCGATGAAGGGCACCGTCGAGCCGCCGTCGAGCAGCTCGACCGCGGCCTTCACCTGCCGCTCCCGTACGCCGAGCTCCTCGGCGATCCTGCCTTCGATGGACCCTACGAGGGGTGTCGTCACGATCCCGTACCGCCTTCTCCACTGAGGTTGCGCGGCAATTGTGGCAGGTCGCACCGGCAACGGGGGATCAGGGCGGGGGCCCTGGCGGTTCCGGGTCGCGCAAGGCGGCCGCCGGGGCCCCACCGCCGCGTGCGAACAGCCGCTCAGGCCCGGCGGGCACCGCCCCGCGCCGAGCCCGACGCCGCGCCGAAGAGCCTGGCCAGAGCCCTGAAGGGCAGGGCCACCAGTGTGCCAGGCGCGCCGCCGATCCGGCGCAGTGCACCCGCGAGCGCAGGGAACACGTCTTTCCCCTTTCCTCGTCCCGGCGTGTCCGCCGGGACGAGGTCCGGGTACCTCATCCCTTGCCGATCATGTCCGGGGGGAAGGCTCCCGCCGCGAACGCCCTGGCGAGGAAATCCCCGGCCAGCTCCGTGAGCCGTGCGACGCCCGCGGCACCGAGGTGCTCGTAGGGAGCCCGGTCGAGTCGGTCGGTCTCCACCTCGATCTCCTTGCGCAGCGCGGTGCCCGTCGCGGTCAACCCGCCGTCCGCGTCGAGCAGCCCGCGCTCGCGCAGCCGGCCGGATGCGGCCTCCCAGTCCTCCCTGCTCCAGCCCCGGGTGGCCAGCGCCCACTTCGGCGCCATGCCCTTGCCCGTGGCGGTGTGCGTCACCAACGCCTCCAGCGGGCCGAGTCCGGCGTCCAGCAGCACCGCGAGATGACCGTCTCCACGGTGTTCGCGCAGCAGCGTGGCCGCGTGCCAGAAGGCCAGATGGGGTGCGTCGGGCACGGGCAGAGCGGCGTGTGCGGCGTACAGCGGGCGCGCCTGCGGGGTGCACGCCTGCGTCGCGCGCAGCGCGAGTTCCGCGGCCTCGGCCATCTCCTCGGCGGCGACGGCCTCCTCGCCGAGCAGCCGCCTCAGTGTCGTGTCGACGGCACGGGTGCGGGCCGCGAGGACCACCGGGGCGGGCGCGGTCTCCCAGACGGCGGGCACATGCCGTGCCACCGTCTCGGGGCGGAAGTTGTAGAACGTCGCCGTCACGACGCCCGCGCCGACCGGTCCCATCGCGGCGGCCCGCACCGCGAAGTAGGCGGCCCTGCGGTCCTCGATCCCCACTGCGGTCAGTTCCCGTTCCAGATCAGGTGAGAAGTAGTGCGTCGAGTGCAGCGGGTTGATCAGGTTGTGGCAGCGCCGCCCAGCGCGCTCGGGCAGGGGAATCGTCATGGCCCGTACGTTACCGACTGGTCGGTACGCAGGGAACGGCAGCACGCACGATGGCAGGAAAGGTGGGTTGCTCGTCGTTGCGGACATCTCGCCGTCCGCCAAGAATCGATGCCATGCGCACCCTGCTGGTCGTCCTCTTCGACGAGGTGCAGAGCCTCGACGTCACCGGGCCGGTGGAGGTCTTCGCGGGAGCCGAAGCCTGCTGCCCCGGGACGTACCGCCTCGTCACGGCCTCCCTGGACGGTGCCCCCGTCCGCTCCTCCAGTGGTCTGACGCTCGTCCCCGACCTCGCACTCGCCGACGCGCCGGCTGCGGACATCCTGCTCGTCCCCGGCGGCCGGGGCACCCGGAGCCCGGACCCGCGCCTGGTGGACTGGCTGTGCGAGCACGGCCGGGGCGTCGGCCGCCTGGTCTCCGTCTGCACCGGGGCGATCCTCCTCGCCCGCGCGGGACTTCTGAACGGCCGCCGTGCGACCACCCACTGGGCGTACTGCGACACCCTGGCGCGCCATCACCCGGAGATCGACATCGATCCCGACCCCATCTATGTGCGCGACGGGCATGTGGCCACCTCGGCCGGTGTCACCTCCGGCATCGACCTCGCTCTCGCGCTCGTCGAGGAGGACCTGGGGCGCGAGACCGCACTGACCATCGCCCGCCACCTCGTCGTCTTCCTGCGCCGCCCCGGAAACCAGGCCCAGTTCAGTGCCCAGCTCGCCGCCCAGACCGCCCGGCGCGAGCCGCTGCGCGAGGTCCAGCAGTGGATCACCGAGCACCCGGGGGACGACCTCTGCGTCGAGTCGCTCGCCGCCCGCGCCCGGCTCTCGCCCCGCCACTTCGCCCGTGCCTTCCGGGCCGAGACCGGGACGACACCGGGACGCTTCGTGGACCGGGTCCGCCTGGAGCACGCCCGACGGCTCCTGGAGGACACCGCGGACGGCGTCGAGGAGATCTCCCGGGCCAGCGGCTACGGCACCCCCGAGGCGATGCGCCGCGCCTTTGTGAAGGCCCTCGGCGCCGCCCCGGCGGAGTACCGCCGCCGCTTCCGTCCGGTGCCCGCCCACTGACCGCCTCCGACCGCACGACCACCCATCGAGACCGAAGGGATGCACATGCAGATCGCCATCGTCCTCTACGACCGGTTCACGGCCCTCGACGCCGTGGGCCCGTACGAGACCCTCGGACGGCTCCCCGACGCGGAGACCGTCTTCGTCGCCGAGCGGACCGGGCCCGTGCGCAGCGACACCGGAGCGCTCGCTCTCACCGCCGACAGAACCCTGAAGGAGGTGCCCGCCCCGGAGATCTTGGTCGTCCCGGGCGGACCCGGCCAGAGCGCGCAGATGAAGAACGAGGCACTGCTCGACTGGTTGCGCTCCGCCGATGCCACCAGCACCTGGACGACGTCGGTGTGCACCGGCTCGCTGCTGCTCGCCGCCGCCGGCCTCCTCCAAGGGCGCCGCGCCACCTCGCACTGGCTGGCCCTGGACGCCCTCGGCCGGTTCGGTGCACAGCCCACGGGGGAGCGTGTCGTGTTCGACGGCAAGTACGTCACCGCCGCCGGCGTCTCCTCGGGCATCGACATGGGGCTCACCCTGGTCGGCCGTGTCGCGGGTGACGAGCACGCCCAGGCCGTGCAGCTGCTGACCGAGTACGACCCGCAGCCGCCCTACGACGCGGGGTCCCCGCACAAGGCGCCCGCGCACCTCGTCGAGGAGTTCCGCGCGAAGAGCCGCTTCATCCTGACGTAGTCCAGGTGAACCGCGGCTCTCTGCGCTCCAGGAACGCGGCGACACCCTCCGCGGTGTCGCCGCTGCCGCGTGCCTGGTCGGCCCAGTGGGCGTCCCGGTCCGTGCGGCCGTTCGCGAACTCCTTGGCCGCGGCCTGCGTCAACTGCGAGCGGGACGCCAGCACCCGGGTGAACTCGGCGACGCGCTTGCCGAGTTCGCCCTCGGCCGTCACCTCGTCCAGCAGGCCCGTGCGCAGGGCCCGCGCCGCGTCGATCAACTCGCCGGAGAACAGGAGGTACTTGGCCGTACCGGGGCCGACCAGCGACACCAGCCGCCGGGTGGAGGAGGCCGGATAGACGATCCCCAGCTTCGCCGGCGTCACGCCGAACAGCGCACCCTCCTCGGCGAACCGCAGATCGCAGGCCGCCGCGAGCTGCGACCCGCCGCCCACGCAGTGCCCGCGGATCGCCGCGAGGGTCGGCTTCGGGAACGCGGCCAGCGCCTCCTCGGCCAGCACGGCCAGCGTCTGCGCCTGCTGCGGCGAGCCCCGCAGTGTGGAGATGTCGGCGCCGGCGCAGAACGTTCCGCCCTCGCCGGTGAGCACCAGCACCCGGACGGCCGGATCGGCGGCCATCGTGTCGAGGAGCGGGGGCAGCGCCTCCCACATGCCGGCCGTCATGGCGTTGCGCTTGGCCGGGTGGTGGATGACGACGGTCGCGACCCCGTCGCCGACGCGGTGCAGCAGCTGCGGCTCCATACGCGGGATGCTATCCGCAGCCGCCCGACGCGCGACGGGGAAGGCCTCGCACACCGACAGGAGGGCGGGGTGGAACCCGTACAACCCGAAGAGTTCGGAAGTCGGCGACAACAAGGACAGGACCGATCACTCGGGCGACGGCGTCATACGGCAACGGTCATATGTCGTCGATAACCGCTGACTTCTGTTCAGTCATTCGGGACGGACCAGCGCATTCCCAACACTCGACGTGTGGTGACAATCGAGCGCAAGGGTGGCGACCGGACGATGGAGAACCGAGGGCGAGGGTCTGGCCCACGCCCTGAAGGCGGGGGAATTGCGCCGGACGGTCGCGCGGCACCGGGGCCGCTGCCGTACGAGGGGGTGTGGCGGTTCACTGCGGCCGCGGTGGACGCCTCGGTGCCGCAGGCGAGGCACGCCGTTCGAGATCTGCTCGCCCGGCAGGGCGTGCCCGTGTCGGACGACACGGTGCAGGCGTTGTTGTTGATCGTGTCCGAACTGGTCACCAACGCGGTACGGCATGCGGCGCTGCTGTCGCCGACGCTCGCCGTGGAGGTCGCCGTCGGCCCGGAATGGGTGCGGGTGTCGGTGGAGGACGAGCATCCCTACCGGCCGAGTGCCCTGGAGGCCGACCACGGCCGGACGGGCGGCCGGGGGCTGCTCCTGGTCCGGGAGATCACCAGGGAGTCGGGCGGGGTCTGCGACGTCGAGCACACGGCGAGCGGCGGCAAGGTGATCTGGGCCGCCCTGCCGCTCAAGCACCCGGGATTCGTGTGAGGAGGCGCCGCAGGGCGCGGACCGCATGAGTCCGTCCGGCCGGTGCTGCCGGACGGACCCGCGCGGTCACCAGCCGGCGGACGGCTGCGTCAGTTCCCGGATCGCCGGACGCGCCGCGTCCAGGACCGTCATGAACCACGACGAGAACGTGTCCTTGGCGTGCCGCTCCGCAAGTTCCCCGGCGGTCACGAACGCCGTCGCCCCCACCTCTTCCGGGTCCGGCTTCAGGGGCGACTGCACCAGACCGACGAACAGGTGGTTGTATTCCTGCTCCACCAGGCCCGAGTCCGGGTCCGGGTGGTTGTATCGGACCGTGCCCGCCTGCGCCAGCAGCGACGGGGAGACGCCGAGTTCCTCGAAGGTCCGCCGGGCGGCCGCCGCGAACGGCGCCTCGCCCGGGTAGGGGTGACCGCAGCAGGTGTTCGACCAGACACCGGGGGAGTGGTACTTGCCCAGCGCCCGCTGCTGGAGCAGCAGCCGCCCCTGCTCGTCGAAGAGGAACACCGAGAAGGCCCGGTGGAGCCGGCCCGGCGGCTGGTGGGCGGAGAGCTTCTCCGCCGTGCCGATCGTGGTGCCGTTCTCGTCGACGAGCTCCAGCAAGATGGCCTCGGCGTTGCCGTTCGAGGAACGGTGCGTCGCGCTGGCAGGTGTGATCGGCATACCCATCCTTCGCATTGGTTGTCCAGCCCCAAGTCTGCCGTACGAATCCGGCACTCCCGGCACTTCGTGCCCCCCCCCGCATGTCCCGCCGCGGCCGTCCGCACGGGGCCCGTACGCCCCCCGGAACGGACGCCGTGAGCGGCGGGACACCTGATCGTGTCCGCTCTCCGGGAGGGGCACCGCCCCGCCGGGACGCCGCTCCCCGGACGGGCACCGCCCGGATGCGGGCCGTGCCCGGGCCCCTGCATCACCCGCACGTGTCGTGCCGCGCCCCCGCGGCGGGGAGCGCACCGGCACGGCGCGTACCGCGCGGGTGCCCAGCTCAGTCGCGGCGCGCCTCCGGATGGTGCAGCAGCCAGCCGCGCCATGCCGACTCCACCATCTCGCGCACCCCGCGCCGGGCGCTCCAGCCCAGCTCCCGCTCGGCCAGCGCGGCCGAGGCGACCGCACAGGGGGCGTCACCGGGACGGCGCGGCTCGACGACCGCGGGCGTCAGGTCCCCGGTCACCTCGCCGATGAGGTCCACGAGTTCGCGCACCGACACGCCCTCGCCGCGCCCGATGTTCACGGTCAGATCACCGCTCGCACCGGCGGCGAGCCGCTTGGCGGCGGTGAGGTGCGCGTCGGCGAGGTCCGCGACGTGGATGTAGTCGCGCACACACGTGCCGTCCGGCGTCGGATAGTCGTCGCCGAAGATCCGCGGGGCCTCGCCCCGGGTGAGCCGGTCGAAGACCATCGGCACCACGTTGAAGACACCGGTGTCGGCCAGCTCGGGCTCGGCGGCGCCCGCCACGTTGAAGTACCGCAGGCACACGGTCGCGATGCCGTGCGCCCGGCCCGCGGCCCGCACCAGCCACTCGCCGGCGAGCTTCGTCTCGCCGTACGGGCTCATCGGGGCGCAGGGGGTGTCCTCCGAGATGAGGTTCACATCCGGGTTGCCGTAGACGGCGGCGGACGAGGAGAACAGGAACCGCTCGATCCCCGCCCCGGCCACGGCCCCCAGCAGCGTCGCCAGACCGCCCACGTTCTCCTGGTAGTAGCGGACCGGGTCGGCCACGGACTCGCCGACCTGCTTGTGCGCGGCGAGATGGACCACACCGGTCACCGCGTGCTCGGCGAGAACGCGCTTCAGCAGCTCACCGTCCAGCGCGGAGCCCTGGACCAGGGGGATGTTCTCCGGGAGGCGCGCCGGCACGCCGGCCGAGAGGTCGTCCAGGACGAGCACGCGCTCACCGTCCGCGGCCATCGCCCGTGCCACATGCGCCCCGATGTATCCGGCCCCGCCGGTGATCAGCCATGTCATGGCCCCTCACCCTATGCCCGTCGGGCGAACGGGCTCCCGGTAGGGACCGCGGTGGAGGGTCTCTCCTCGGAGGATCAGAGGAGTGGAAGACCCCGTTCCCTGTGCGATGGGGCGAACATCGCGTGGCCCGGCGAGTGGGATGCCGGGATTGCATGGTTCTGGGGTCATGGTTTGTGACGCGTGCGTCCGATCCCTGATGATGATCGCGGCGGTGGCGATGCAGACCGGGTTGATCGGTCCATGAACGGCCGGTGAACACCGGCTTCCAGGCATCCGATAGCCTCTGCCGACATGCCGCCCGGCCCCTGCCCGGGTGTCCCACACCACACACATGTCCGACGCCTGCGGGTGCCGGACCCCAGGGAGTGAGTTCGTCTGTCGACCGCCATCCTCACCGGTCAGCCGGTCCCCGGATCGTCGCTCGAGGGCGATCTGCGGTCCCTCGGCTTCGACGTGCGGGTCGCCGCCGACGCCGGTGACGCCGAGACACTCCTCGCCGCCGTACCGGCGGACCAGCGGGTCGCCGTCGTCGACGCCCGGTTCGTGGGCCATGTGCACGCGCTGCGCCTCGGACTCACCGACCCCCGCTTCCCGGCCGCCGCGGTGCCCGGCGCCGTCACGGTCCAGCCCTCCGCCCGCCAGGCGCTGACGCGCGCCCTGGCCCGCGAGAACTCCGCCGCGATAGGCAGGGTGTCCGCCCGGCCGCCCGCCGGGTCCGAGCAGGCGGATGCCCCCACCCTCACCGGCAGTCTCGCGGAGCGGGTCACCTCGGCCCTCGGCGCCGACGAGGTCACCGTCCACCGTCCCGAGCTCGGCACGCTGGTCGCCGCCGTCCCCGCAGACCCCCAGTCCCGCAACGAGGCCCGCCAGGCGGTCGCGTCCGTCGACGACGAGGCGGTACGCCTGCGCAGCGCCGTCAAGGCCCGCGACGGCTTCTTCACCACGCACTTCATCAGCCCCTACTCGCGTTACCTCGCCCGCTGGTGCGCCCGGCGCGGTCTCACCCCGAACCAGGTCACGACCGCCTCCCTGCTCACCGCTCTGATCGCGGCGGGCTGCGCGGCCACCGGGACGCGCGGCGGTTTCGTCGCCGCGGGCGTCCTGCTGATCTTCTCCTTCGTCCTCGACTGCACCGACGGCCAGCTCGCCCGCTACTCGCTGCAGTACTCCACGCTCGGCGCCTGGCTGGACGCCACCTTCGACCGTGCGAAGGAGTACGCCTACTACGCGGGACTCGCCCTCGGTGCCGCCCGTGGCGGCGACGACGTCTGGGCGCTCGCGCTCGGGGCGATGATCCTGCAGACGTGCCGGCACGTCGTCGACTTCGCGTTCAACGAGGCCAACCACGACGCGACCGCCAACACGAGCCCCACCGCGGCCCTCTCCGACCGCCTCGACAGTGTCGGCTGGACCGTCTGGGTGCGCCGGATGATCGTCCTGCCGATCGGTGAACGCTGGGCCATGATCGCCGTCCTGACGGCCGCGACCACGCCCCGCATCACGTTCTACGCCCTGCTCGTGGGCTGCGCCTTCGCCGCCACCTACACCACGGCGGGCCGTGTGCTGCGCTCCCTGACGCGCAGGGCCCGGCGCACCGACCGGGCGGCGCGCGCGCTCGCCGATCTGGCGGACAACGGTCCGCTCGCCGGGGCCGTGGCCGGATGGCGCGACAGGAACCCGCGCATGCGTCTCGGTTCGTCCGTGCTGCTCGCCGCGATCGGCGTCGCGGCCCTCGCGGCGGCCCTCCTCACGGGCAACCACTGGGCCGCCGTCGCCGGGGCCGTCGTTTATGCCGCAGCCTCCGGTCTGGCCCTGTCCAAGCCGCTCAAGGGTGCCCTGGACTGGCTGATCCCGCCCTTCTTCCGCGCCGCCGAATACCTCACCGTGCTGGTGCTGGCCGCCGAATCCAAGGTGAACGGAGCGCTTCCGGCAGCTTTCGGACTGGTGGCGGCGGTCGCCTACCATCACTACGACACGGTGTACCGCATCCGCGGCGACGCCGGCGCGCCGCCGCACTGGCTGGTGCGCGCGATCGGGGGGCACGAAGGGCGGACGCTGCTGGTCACGGTCCTGGCCGCGGTGCTCGCCGCGGACGGGTTCACGCTCGCGCTCACGGCTCTCGCCGGCTACGTGGCCCTGCTGGTGCTCGTCGAGAGCATCCGCTTCTGGGTGTCCGCCCACAAGGGTGGCGCGCCCGCCGTACACGATGAAGGAGAACCCGCATGATCGGCCTCGTGCTGGCGGCCGGCGCCGGACGGCGTCTGCGCCCCTACACCGACAGCCTGCCCAAGGCGCTGGTGCCGGTGGGGCCCGCGGGCATAGAGGAGGGACCCACGGTCCTCGACCTCACCCTCGGCAACTTCGCCGAGATCGGTCTGACCGAGGCCGCGATCATCGTCGGCTACCGCAAGGAGGCCGTGTACGAGCGCAAGGAGGCCCTCGAGCGCCGTTACGGCCTCAAGCTCACCCTCATCGACAACGACCGGGCCGAGGACTGGAACAACGCCTACTCCCTGTGGTGCGGCCGCGACGCCCTCCGGGACGGTGTGATCCTCGCCAACGGCGACACCGTGCACCCGGTCTCCGTCGAGCACACGCTGCTGGCCGCCCGCGGGGACGGCAAGAAGATCATTCTCGCCCTCGACACGGTGAAGAAGCTCGCCGACGAGGAGATGAAGGTCGTCGTGGACCCCGACAAGGGCGTCCGGAAGATCACCAAGCTCATGGAGCCCGCCGAGGCGACCGGCGAGTACATCGGGGTCACGCTCATCGAGGGCGAGGCCGCCGCGGAGCTGGCCGACGCGCTGAAGACGGTGTGGGAGACCGATCCCCAGCAGTTCTACGAACACGGCTACCAGGAGCTCGTGAACCGCGGCTTCCGGATCGACGTCGCGCCGATCGGGGACGTTCCGTGGGTCGAGATCGACAACCACGACGACCTGGCCCGGGGACGGGAGATCGCGTGCCGGTACTGACGAGGCTCATCCCCTCGCCGGTCGTCGTCGACATCCGCCCCGGTGCCCTCGACGACCTGGCGAACGTGCTCGCGGACGAGCGCATCTCACACTCGGGCAAGCTGGCCGTGGCGGTGAGCGACGGCTCGGGCGCGCGTCTGCGCGAGCGGCTGGCCCCCAGCCTGCCCGGCGCCACCTGGTACGAGGTCGACGGCGGCACGCTCGACGACGCCGTCAGGCTGGCGGGCGACATGAAGGCCGGCCACTACGACGCACTGGTGGGCCTGGGCGGCGGCAAGATCATCGACTGCGCCAAGTTCGCCGCCGCGCGTGTCGGCCTGCCGCTGGTCGCCGTCCCCACGAACCTTGCGCACGACGGACTGTGCTCCCCGGTGGCGACCCTCGACAACGACGCGGGCCGCGGCTCGTACGGCGTGCCGAACCCGATCGCCGTCGTCATCGACCTGGACGTCATCCGCGAGGCCCCGGCGCGCTTTGTGCGCGCGGGCATCGGCGACGCCGTGTCCAACATCTCGGCGATCGCGGACTGGGAGCTGGCCAACCGCGTCAACGGCGAGAAGATCGACGGTCTCGCCGCGGCGATGGCCCGGCAGGCCGGTGAGGCGGTGCTGCGCCACCCGGGCGGCATCGGCGACAACGACTTCCTGCAGGTGCTGGCCGAGGCCCTGGTCCTCAGCGGTATCGCCATGTCCGTCTCGGGCGACTCCCGGCCGTCCTCCGGAGCGTGCCACGAGATCAACCACGCATTCGACCTGCTGTTCCCCAGGCGCGCGGCCGCGCACGGCGAGCAGTGCGGACTGGGCGCCGCCTTCGCGATGTACCTGCGCGGAGCCCACGAGGAATCGGCCTATATGGCCCGGGTGCTCCGCCGGCACGGTCTGCCCGTGCTGCCGGAGGAGATCGGCTTCACGGTGGACGAGTTCGTCCAGGCCGTGGAGTTCGCCCCGCAGACCCGGCCCGGCCGCTACACGATCCTCGAACACCTCGACCTGAAGACCGACCAGATCAAGGACACCTACGCCGACTATGTCAAGGCCATCGGTAGCTGAACTCCGCCCCGTCGTCCACCCGGCTGGGGTGAAGGACCGGCGCAGCGGTGAGCACTGGGCGGGACGCCTCTACATGCGGGAGATCTCGCTGCGCGTCGACCGCTACCTGGTGAACACCAGGGTCACGCCCAACCAGCTGACCTACCTGATGACGGTCTTCGGCGTCCTCGCCGCCCCGGCCCTGCTGGTGCCGGGCGTGGCGGGGGCGGTGCTCGGTGTGGTGATGGTCCAGCTCTACCTGCTCCTCGACTGCGTCGACGGTGAGATCGCGCGCTGGAAGAAGCAGTTCTCGCTCGGCGGGGTGTACCTGGACCGGGTCGGCGCGTATCTGTGCGACGCCGCCGTGCTGGTCGGTTTCGGCCTGCGCGCCGCCGACCTGTTCGGCTCCGGGCGGATCGACTGGCTGTGGGCCTTCCTGGGCACCCTCGCCGCGCTCGGCGCCGTCCTGATCAAGGCCGAGACGGACCTGGTGGGGGTCGCCCGGCACCAGGGCGGTCTGCCGCCGGTCAAGGAGGCGGCGTCCGAGCCGCGCTCGTCCGGCATCGCGCTGGCCCGCAGGGCGGCCGGGGCGCTGAAGTTCCACCGCCTGGTCCTCGGCATCGAGGCGTCCTTGCTGATCCTGGTCCTGGCCGTGGTGGACGAGGTCCGGGGCGACCTGTTCTTCTCCCGGCTCGGTGTGGCGGTGCTGGCGGGCATCGCGCTGCTGCAGACGGTCCTGCACCTGGTGTCCATCCTCGCCTCCAGCAGGCTGAAGTGAGCGGCACCATAAAGGTCGGGGCCGTCATCATCACGATGGGCAACCGGCCGGCCGAGCTCCGGGCCCTGCTGGACTCGGTGGCCAAACAGGACGGCGACCCCGTCGAGGTCGTCGTGGTCGGCAACGGCTCGCCCGTGCCGGACGTCCCCGACGGCGTCCGCACGGTGGAGCTGCCCGAGAACCTCGGTATCCCCGGCGGCCGCAACGTGGGCATCGAGGCCTTCGGCCCCGGCGGCAGCGATGTGGACGTGCTGCTCTTCCTGGACGACGACGGCCTGCTCGCCTCGCACGACACCGCCGAGCTGTGCCGGCTGGCCTTCGCGGCCGATCCGCGGCTCGGGATCGTCAGCTTCCGCATCGCCGACCCCGACACCGGCGAGACCCAGCGGCGGCACGTACCACGACTGCGCGCCTCGGACCCGATGCGCTCCTCCCGGGTCACCACCTTCCTGGGCGGGGCCAATGCGGTCCGTACGAAGGTGTTCGCCGAGGTGGGCGGTCTGCCGGACGCGTTCTTCTACGCCCACGAGGAGACGGACCTGGCCTGGCGGGCCCTGGACGCGGGCTGGATGATCGACTACCGGTCGGACATGGTGCTGTACCACCCCACCACCGCGCCCTCCCGGCACGCGATCTACCACCGCATGGTCGCCCGCAACCGGGTCTGGCTCGCGCGCCGCAACCTGCCTGTCGTCCTCATCCCCGCCTACCTGGGCGTGTGGCTGCTCCTGACGCTGCTGCGGCGCCCCTCGCGGGCCGCCCTCCAGGCCTGGTTCGGCGGGTTCAGGGAGGGCTGGACGACCCCGTGCGGCCCCCGGCGGCGCATCAGGTGGCGCACCGTGTGGCTCCTCACACGACTGGGCCGTCCCCCGGTGATCTGACAAGCTCGAGGGAAGGAATGCAGCGGGCGGGACTCTCACCCCCGGTTCCCACCCGTGCGCGGCACGGCCGCGCATCCCTCGAACGGAGAGCTTGCCGATCTGTGAGCGAGACAACGCGTGACGGCAAAGTGGCGGTGAGTGCCCACCCGTCGTCCGACGACGGGCTGACCGCGACCGAGCTGGCCGCCAAGTACGGACTCTCGGTCAGCGGGGCCCGGCCCGGGCTCGTCGAGTACGTCCGGCAGCTGTGGGGGCGGCGTCACTTCGTCCTCGCCTTCTCCCAGGCGAAGCTCACCGCCCAGTACAGCCAGGCCAAGCTGGGCCAGTTGTGGCAGGTCGCCACCCCGCTGCTGAACGCCTGCGTGTACTACCTGATCTTCGGCCTGATCCTGAAGGTCGGCCGAGGCATGCCGCACGGCACGTACATCCCGTTCCTGGTGACCGGGGTGTTCGTCTTCACCTTCACCCAGAGCTCGATCATGGCCGGGGTCCGGGCGATCTCCGGCAATCTCGGGCTGGTGCGCGCCCTGCACTTCCCCAGAGCGGCGCTGCCCGTCTCGTTCGCCTTGCAGCAGCTCCAGCAACTGCTGTTCTCGATGATCGTGATGTTCCTGGTGGTGGTGGGGTTCGGCAGCTATCCGCGGCTGCCCTGGCTGCTGATCGTGCCGGTGCTGGTGCTGCAGTTCCTCTTCAACACCGGCCTCGCGCTGATCGTGGCCCGGCTCGGTGCCAGGACCCCGGACCTGGCCCAGCTGATGCCGTTCGTCCTGCGTACCTGGATGTACGCCTCCGGTGTCATGTTCTCCCTGCACCACATGCTGGCCGGACGCCCCGAATGGGTCATCCGCGTGCTCCAGGTGAACCCGGCCGCCGTCTACATGGACCTGATGCGTTTCGCGCTCATCGAGGGCTACGGTTCCGAGAACCTTCCGCCGCACGTCTGGGCCGTCGCGCTGTTCTGGGCCGTCGTCGTCTTCGGGGGCGGGTTCGTGTACTTCTGGAAGGCGGAGGAGAGGTACGGCCGTGGCTGAGCGGAACACCGGGGCCAGGGTGCCCACCGTCATCGCGGACGAGCTGCACATCGTCTACCGCGTCAGCGGCGCCAGGACCGGCAGGGGCAGTGCGACCGCCGCGCTGCGCCGCATCCTCGAGCGAGGCGAGGAGCGCGGTGTGCGCAAGGTGCACGCGGTCAAGGGCGTGTCGTTCGTCGCCTACCGGGGCGAGGCCATCGGGCTGATCGGTTCGAACGGCTCCGGCAAGTCCACCCTGCTGCGGGCCGTCGCCGGTCTGCTGCCCGCCGAGCGGGGCAGGGTCTACACCGACGGCCAGCCCTCGCTGCTCGGCGTGAACGCGGCGCTGATGAACGACCTGACGGGCGAGCGGAACGTCATCCTGGGCGGCCTCGCGATGGGGATGACCCGGGAGGAGATCAAGGCCCGCTACCAGGAGATCGTCGACTTCTCCGGGATCAACGAGAAGGGCGACTTCATCACGCTGCCGATGCGCACCTACTCCTCCGGCATGGCGGCGCGGCTGCGCTTCTCCATCGCGGCCGCCAAGGACCATGACGTCCTCATGATCGACGAGGCGCTCGCCACCGGTGACCGCAGGTTCCAGATGCGCTCGGAGGAGCGCATCAGGGAGTTGCGCAAGGAGGCGGGCACGGTGTTTCTGGTCAGTCACAACAACAAGTCCATCCGGGACACCTGCGACCGCGTCCTGTGGCTCGAGCGAGGTGAGCTGCGGCTGGACGGTCCGACCGAAGACGTCCTGAAGGAGTACGAGAAGTTCACCGGTACGTGACCCGTTCTGCCCAGGGCCCCGCCGGAACGTTCCGGCGGGGCCCTGCGTCTGCAAAGGATGTGCCAAGTCTGTTTGCGCTTAGGAATCTTGCTGCCAATCGGTGTGTTGTTGTGATGTGCAGGACACCCCGACGAACCCCGCTGAGTTGTACAACGTAAGCTGTACGGGTGCTGATTCGCGGCAAGTGGGGCCATAATGCCCTGCGCCCGCACACCTGCTGCGCTGCACGGACGGCCGGGCGGCGTGTCCGAAATAGGATGTATTGGGTCGGCAGTGTAGAACGGGAGATGTGACGGCAATGGCTACGGAAAGTCTCCGGCTCCACGGGGCATGTGCCGTCTCCACGTCGGGCGGCGAGCGGTGACCCAAGCCGGGACGGCGCGCGCCGGTGACCCGGTGCGCGGCACCCTCGAGAAAGCCGCGGACGAGAACTTCCCCGTGGCCCCCTTCTTCCTGCCCAGGGCCTGGCGTACCGACCTGATGGCCGTCTACGGTTTCGCCCGGCTCGTCGACGACATCGGCGACGGTGATCTGGCCCCCGGTGGGGCGGACGCCCGTCTGCTCGGCGTGTCGCCCGAGGAGGCCGGGGACCGTCTGCTTCTGCTGGACGCCTTCGAGGCCGATCTGCACCGGGTGTTCGACTCGACGCCTCGTCACCCGATCCTGGTCCGCCTCCAGCCCACCGTCCGGCGGGCCGGACTCGATCCCGAGCCCTTTCTCGGTCTGATCGCCGCCAACCGCCAGGACCAGCTCGTCAGCCGGTACGAGACCTACGACGACCTCCTCGCGTACTGCGAACTGTCCGCCAACCCGGTCGGCAGGCTCGTCCTCGGCGTCACCGGCACCTCCACCCCCGAGCGCATCCGGCGCTCCGACGCGATCTGCACCGCCCTGCAGATCGTCGAGCACCTCCAGGACGTCGCCGAGGACCTCGGCCGCGACCGCATCTATCTGCCCGCCGAGGACATGAAGCGGTTTCATGTCCAGGAGGGGGATCTCGCCACGACCACAGCGGGCGCATCGGTGCGCGCACTGGTTGCGTACGAAGCAGAACGCGCCCGTGATCTCCTGAATGAAGGCGCCCCCCTGGTGGGTAGCGTCCACGGCAGGCTGAGGCTGCTGCTCGCAGGCTTCGTGGCGGGAGGAAGGGCGGCGATCCACGCGATCGCCGCCGCCGAATACGACGTACTTCCCGGCCCGCCCAAGCCCGGCAAGCTCCGGTTGCTGCGCGAGGTGGGCGTGACTCTGCGAGGAGAGGGGTGATCCGGACCGTGGAGTCGGAACAGCATGTGTCCCCACCGGTACTTGCCGCCTACAGCTACTGCGAGGCCGTGACCGGTCAGCAGGCCCGTAACTTCGCCTACGGCATCAGGCTCCTGCCGACGGCCAAGCGCCGGGCGATGTCGGCGCTCTACGCGTTCTCGCGACGGGTCGACGACATCGGCGACGGCGAGCTCCCGACGGATGTCAAGGCCGAGCGGCTGGAGGAGACCAGGGCGCTGCTGGGGCGCATCCGCGCCGACGAGGTGGCCGAGGACGACACCGATCCGGTCGGGGTCGCCCTGACGCACGCCGCCCGGCAGTTCCCGATCCCGCTCGGCGGTCTCGACGAACTCATCGACGGCGTCCTCAAGGACGTGCGTGGCGAGACCTACGAGACCTGGGACGACCTGAAGGTCTACTGCCGTTGTGTGGCCGGGGCCATCGGACGGCTCTCCCTGGGCGTGTTCGGCACCGAGCCGGGGGCGCGCGGTGCGGAGCGCGCGCCGGAGTATGCCGACACGCTCGGGCTCGCGCTGCAACTCACCAACATCCTCCGGGACGTCCGCGAGGACGCGGAGGGCGGGCGGGTGTACCTCCCGGCGGACGATCTGGCCAAGTTCGGCTGCTCCGCCGGATTCCACGGGCCTACCCCGCCCGAGGGATCCGATTTCGCGGGCCTCGTGCACTTCGAGGTACGCCGGGCCCGCTCCCTTTTCGCCGAGGGCTACCGGCTGCTGCCGATGCTCGACCGGCGCAGCGGGGCCTGCGTGGCCGCCATGGCCGGCATCTACCGCCGGCTTCTGGACCGTATCGAGCGCGAGCCGGAGGCCGTGCTGCGTGGTCGGGTCTCGCTGCCCGGCCGGGAGAAGGCGTATGTCGCCGTGCGCGGCCTGTCGGGTCTGGACGCCAGGAACGTGTCCCGGCGGACCGTCAGGAGGCGCGCCTGATGGACAGTCCGGTCCAAGGTGATGCCGGCGCCGGAAAACGGCAGGCAACCCTCCGGCGCGGCGCGGCGTCCCTGACTGCGACGGGCTGCCGTGCATGGTTCAAGCACCACGGCGGACCGGCAGGGGAGGATGCGCGATGAGCGACGGCACACTGCCGGAGGGCCCGGTTCCGGACGCCTCCGGGCGCTCCGGAACCTCCGCCGTGGTGGTCGGAGGGGGACTCGCCGGGATCACGGCCGCCCTTGCGCTCGCCGACGCCGGCGTGCAGGTCACGCTGCTGGAGGGACGCCCCCGCCTCGGCGGCCTCGCCTTCTCCTTCGAGCGCGGCAACCTCACCGTCGACAACGGCCAGCACGTCTATCTGCGCTGCTGCACCGCGTACCGATGGTTCCTCGACCGTATCGACGCCGCCGCGCTCGCCCCGCTGCAGGATCGTCTCGACGTGCCCGTTCTCGACGCGGACGCCGCACCGGGACGACGGCTGGGCAGACTTCGGCGCGACGCGCTGCCCGTGCCCCTGCACCTCGGGCGCAGCCTGGCCACCTACCCGCACCTCTCCCTCGCGGAGCGCGCCAGAGTCGGGCGCGCCGCACTGGCGCTCCGCTCACTGGACCTCGCGGATCCCGCGCTCGACGCACAGGACTTCGGCAGCTGGCTGGCCGCGCACGGTCAGTCGGCGCGTGCCATCGAGGCACTGTGGGACCTGGTGGGGGTCGCCACCCTCAACGCGGTGGCCAAGGACGCCTCGCTCGGCCTCGCCGCGATGGTGTTCAAGACGGGTCTGCTGTCCGACCCGGGAGCGGCCGACATCGGATGGGCTCGCGTCCCGCTGGGTGAACTGCACGACCGGATGGCCCGCAAGGCGCTCGACTCCGCGGGCGTGCGTACCGAGGTCCGTACACGCGTCACCTCCATCTCCCATGACGAAAACGGGAACTGGAGCGTTCAGGTTCCCGGCGAAAGCATCGAGACCGACGCGGTCGTCCTCGCCGTCCCCCAGCGCGAGGCGCACGGCCTGCTGCCGGCCGGGGCCCTCGACGCCCCCGAACGGCTGCTCGAGATCGGCACGTCACCGATCCTCAACATCCATGTCGTCTACGACCGCAAGGTGCTCGGACAGCCGTTCTTCGCCGCACTGGGCTCCCCGGTCCAGTGGGTCTTCGACCGCACCGAGGCCTCGGGACTGCGCGAGGGCCAGTACCTGGCGCTGTCGCAGTCGGCGGCACAGGACGAGATCGACGAACCGGTCGCCGTGCTGCGCGAGCGCTATCTGCCCGAGCTGGAGCGGTTGTTGCCGGGTGCCCGCGGTGCCGAGGTCAAGGACTTCTTCGTGACCCGGGAGCGCACGGCGACGTTCGCCCCCGCCCCGGGCGTCGGGCGGTTGCGGCCCGGCGCCCGTACCAAGGCCCCCGGCCTGTACCTGGCCGGAGCGTGGACCGCCACCGGGTGGCCCGCGACCATGGAAAGTGCGGTCCGCAGCGGAGTCAGCGCGGCGGGCGCCGCCCTGGACGCCCTGGGCCGGTCCGGCGCACACCTGTCCGGCCTCTTCGAGGAGGCGGCGTGAGCGTCCGATCGTACGGGGCAGGCCCCCGCACCCCCGGTATCGCGACAAGAGGAGAGACTGTGCCCACTGTGCCCCCGGCCGAGACGGCTGCCGACGCGGTGGCCGTGTCCGCGCTTCTGGAGCGCGGCCGGACCCTGGCCACCCCGGTGCTGCGGGAGGCAGTGGACCGGCTGGCGCCGCCCATGGACACCGTCGCCGCCTACCACTTCGGCTGGATCGACGCCGAGGGCAGGCCCGCGGACGGCGACGGCGGAAAGGCGGTGCGCCCCGCTCTGGCCCTGCTGTCCGCGCAGGCCGCGGGCCGGGCGCCGGAGGTGGGGGTACCGGGCGCGGTCGCGGTCGAGCTGGTGCACAACTTCTCGCTGCTGCACGACGACCTGATGGACGGTGACGAACAGCGCCGACACCGGGACACCGTCTGGAAGGTGCACGGTCCCGCGCAGGCCATCCTCGTCGGCGACGCCCTGTTCGCCCTGGCCAACGAGGTACTGCTGGAGCTCGGCACCGTCGAGGCCGGCCGCGCGACCCGTCGTCTGACCAGGGCCACCCGGGCCCTGATCGACGGTCAGGCCCAGGACATCTCCTACGAGCACCGCGACCGCGTCAGTGTCGAGGAGTGCCTGGAGATGGAGGGCAACAAGACGGGCGCCCTGCTCGCCTGCGCGTCCTCCATCGGCGCGGTCCTCGGCGGAGCCGACGACGCCACCGCCGACACCCTGGAGAAGTACGGCTACCACCTCGGCCTCGCGTTCCAGGCCGTCGACGACCTCCTCGGCATCTGGGGCGACCCGGAGGCCACCGGAAAGCAGACCTGGAGCGACCTGCGCCAGCGCAAGAAGTCGCTGCCGGTGGTGGCCGCACTGGCGGCGGGCGGTCCCGCCTCCGAGCGCCTCGGGGAGATGCTCGCCGAGGACGCCAAGAGCAGCGACTTCGAGAACTTCTCCGAGGAGGAGTTCGCCGCGCGGGCCGCACTCATCGAGGAGGCGGGCGGCCGCGAGTGGACCACCCAGGAGGCGCGCCGGCAGCACACGATCGCCGTCGAGGCCCTGGAGTCGGTACGGATGCCCCAAGAGGTGCGCGCACGGTTCACGGCGCTCGCCGACTTCGTCGTCGTACGAAAGAGATGATCACTATCGGTCGAACACACCTCGCGTAGTCGCCGGCCGGTGCCTTCCCCGCTCCCGACTCCTCCCTCAGTCCCGGCATCGCCCGGGCGGGGGGACTCCTGTGAGTGAGGGGACCCGCATCGGGCAAGCACAGCGGCCGACGGCGGACCCACAGCAGCACTACTTGTATGACTGCACGAAGGGGAAGCCATGACAGCGACGACCGACGGAAGCACAGGGGCGCTACCGCCCCGCGCCGACTCGGCCACCGAATCAGACGAACCGCTCCCGGAGGCGGCCGGGACGGTCGGCATTCGACATGCCGCCGAACGCGCCATGCGGCGCGCGACAGATTTCCTGCTCGCGGAGCAGAACGCCCAGGGCTGGTGGAAGGGCGACCTCGAGACGAACGTCACGATGGACGCAGAGGACCTGCTGCTCCGCCAGTTCCTGGGGATCCGCGACGACAGGACCACGCAGGCCGCCGCGCTGTTCATCCGCGGCGAGCAGCGCGAGGACGGCACCTGGGCAACCTTCTACGGCGGACCGGGCGAACTGTCCACCACCATCGAGGCGTACGTGGCGCTGCGCCTGGCCGGCGACGCGCCGGACGAGCCCCACATGGCACGGGCGTCCGCATGGGTCCGGGAACAGGGCGGCGTCGCCGCCTCCCGCGTCTTCACCCGGATCTGGCTCGCCCTGTTCGGCTGGTGGAAGTGGGAGGACCTGCCCGAACTGCCGCCGGAACTCATCTACTTCCCGAAGTGGATGCCACTGAACATCTACGACTTCGGCTGCTGGGCGCGTCAGACCATCGTGCCGCTCACCGTCGTCTCGGCGAAGCGCCCGGTACGTCCTGCCCCGTTCCCACTGGACGAGCTGCACACCGACGCGGGCAACCCCAACCCGGCCAGGGACCCGGCCCCGGTGGCCAGTTGGGACGGAGCCTTCCAGCGGCTGGACAAGGCCCTGCACCAGTTCCGCAAGGTCGCCCCGCGCCGGCTGCGCGCGGCCGCCATGAAGGCCGCATCGCGCTGGATCATCGAGCGGCAGGAGAACGACGGCTGCTGGGGCGGCATCCAGCCGCCCGCGGTGTACTCGATCATCGCCCTGCACCTGCTCGGCTACGACCTGGAGCACCCGGTGCTGCGCGAGGGCATCGCGTCGCTCGACCGCTTCGCGGTGTGGCGCGAGGACGGTGCCCGCATGATCGAGGCGTGTCAGTCCCCGGTGTGGGACACCTGCCTCGCGACCATCGCGCTCGCCGACGCGGGAGTGCCCGCCGACCACCCGCAGTTGGTGAAGGCCGCGGACTGGATGCTCGGCGAGGAGATCACCCGGCCCGGCGACTGGTCGGTGAAACGCCCCCAACTGCCGCCGGGCGGCTGGGCGTTCGAGTTCCACAACGACAACTACCCGGACATCGACGACACCGCCGAGGTAGTGCTCGCCCTGCGTCGCGTGAGGCACCAGGATCGGGAGCGCCTCGAGCAGGCCATCGGGCGCGGAGTGCGCTGGAACCTCGGTATGCAGTCCAAGAACGGCGCATGGGGCGCGTTCGATGTCGACAACACCAGCGCGTTCCCCAACCGGCTGCCGTTCTGCGACTTCGGTGAGGTCATCGACCCGCCGTCGGCCGACGTCACCGCGCACGTCGTGGAGATGCTCGCGGTCGAAGGACTCTCCCACGACCCGCGCACCCGCCGGGGCATCGAGTGGCTGCTGGCCGAACAGGAGCCGGACGGTTCATGGTTCGGTCGCTGGGGCGTCAATTACGTGTATGGCACAGGTTCGGTGGTGCCGGCCCTCGTGGCCGCGGGCGTCCCCGGTTCGCACCCGGCGATCCGCCGGGCCGTCGCCTGGCTGGAGAGCGTGCAGAACGACGACGGTGGCTGGGGCGAGGACCTGCGCTCCTACAAGTACGTCCAGGAATGGAGCGGCCGGGGCGCCTCCACCGCCTCGCAGACGGCGTGGGCGCTGCTCGCGCTGCTCGCTGCGGGGGAGAGCGAGGGCAAGGCCGCGGAGCGGGGAGTCGACTTCCTCGCCCGGACCCAGCGCGAGGACGGGTCCTGGGAGGAGCCCCACTTCACCGGCACGGGCTTCCCGTGGGACTTCTCCATCAACTACCACCTGTACCGGCAGGTCTTCCCGCTCACGGCCCTCGGCCGCTACGTCAACGGCGAGCCGTTCGCCGGGGCCAAGGCGAGCTGATGAGCCACAAGCCCGAACAGCTCCCGCTGCTGATCGCCTGCGCGCTCGGCATCGAGCACCTCGCCCTGCGCAGTGGCGGTCACGCGGGTGCCGACGGGCCCGTCACCCTGCTCCGTACGGGTATGGGCCCCCGGGCGGCCGAACGCTCGGTCACCCGGGTGCTCGACGACCCCGCCCTGGCCGGGGCGGCCGTCGTCGCCACGGGTTTCTGTGCCGGCCTGGCCCCGGGGATGCACCCCGGTGACCTGGTCGTCGCCGAGGAGACCCGGGACCCACGCGGCACCACCGCGTGCGTGGGCACCGATCTGCTCGTCAGGGAACTCGCACGCGCCCTTCCCGGGCGCACCGTCCACACCGGGCCGCTCACCGGCTCGGACCATGTCGTCCGAGGTCAGGAGCGGTCTGAGCTGCTTGCGACCGGAGCGATCGCGGTCGACATGGAGTCCGCGGCCACGATTCACGGCGCCGTACGCACGGGCGAGCGCCCGGTTGCGGCCGTCCGGGTGGTCGTGGACGCTCCAGAACATGAACTTGTCCGTATCGGCACCTTGCGCGGTGGAATATCAGCTTTCCGCGTCCTGCGTGCCGTCCTTCCCGCTTTCTTCGAATGGCACCGTTCTTTGCTGCTCCCTCGGAGGTGAGCCAGATGGCCATGCCGCTGCGCCAGTCCATCAAGGTCGCTACATACCTGTTTGAACAGAAAATCAAGAGGCGGGACAAGTTCGCGCTGCTGGTCGAGCTGGAACCGCTCTTCGCCTGCAACCTCAAGTGCGAGGGCTGCGGAAAGATCCAGCATCCGGCCGGGGTGCTCAAGCAGCGCATGCCCGTCGCCCAGGCTGTGGGTGCGGTCCTCGAGTCCGGCGCCCCGATGGTGTCCATCGCGGGCGGCGAACCGCTGATGCATCCGCAGATCGACGAGATCGTGCGGCAGTTGGTGGCCAAGAAGAAGTTCGTCTTCCTGTGCACCAACGCACTGCTGATGCGCAAGAAGATGGACAAGTTCAAGCCCTCGCCGTACTTCGCCTGGGCCGTGCACATCGACGGGCTGCGCGAGCGCCACGACGCGTCGGTGGCCAAGGAGGGCACCTTCGACGAGGCGGTGGAGGCGATCAAGGAGGCCAAGCGGCGCGGCTTCCGGGTGACCACCAACTCGACCTTCTTCAACACGGACACCCCCCAGACCATCGTCGAGGTGCTGAACTTCCTCAACGACGACCTGGAGGTGGACGAGATGATGCTCTCGCCCGCCTACGCCTACGAGAAGGCGCCCGACCAGGAGCACTTCCTCGGTGTGCAGCAGACCCGGGAGCTGTTCAAGAAGGCCTTCTCCGGAGGCAACCGCAGGCGTTGGCGGCTCAACCAGAGCCCGCTCTTCCTGGACTTCCTCGAGGGCAAGGTCGACTTCCCGTGCACCGCGTGGGCGATCCCGAGCTACTCCCTCTTCGGCTGGCAGAAGCCCTGCTACCTGATGAGCGACGGGTATGTGGCCACGTACAGGCAACTGCTCGAGGAGACCGACTGGGACCAGTACGGCCGCGGCAAGGACCCGCGCTGCGCCAACTGCATGGCGCACTGCGGCTACGAGCCGACCGCCGTGCTCGCCACCATGGGCTCCTTGAAGGAGTCGCTGCGGGCCGCACGCGAGACCATGACCACCGGAAAGCAGCGGTGATGTGATGGCCGCCGTTTCCTTGGGTGTCCCCGAGGTGCCGGCCCGGCCCATCGCGCAGCGACGCGTGTCGCGGCAGATCCAGGTCGGGTCGGTGGCGGTCGGGGGCGGCGCTCCGGTGTCGGTGCAGTCGATGACGACGACGCGTACGTCGGACATCGGTGCGACGTTGCAGCAGATCGCGGAGTTGACGGCGTCGGGTTGCCAGATCGTGCGGGTGGCGTGTCCGACGCAGGATGATGCGGATGCGTTGGCGACGATTGCGCGGAAGTCGCAGATCCCGGTGATTGCGGACATTCACTTCCAGCCGAAGTATGTGTTCGCGGCGATCGAGGCGGGTTGTGCTGCGGTGCGGGTGAATCCGGGCAATATCAAGCAGTTCGACGACAAGGTGCGGGAGATCGCGAAGGCGGCCAAGGATCATGGGACGCCGATTCGGATCGGGGTGAACGCGGGGTCGTTGGACCGGCGGTTGCTGCAGAAGTACGGCCGGGCGACGCCGGAGGCGCTGGTGGAGTCGGCGCTGTGGGAGGCGTCGTTGTTCGAGGAGCATGATTTCCGGGATATCAAGATCTCGGTGAAGCACAACGATCCGGTTGTGATGGTCGAGGCGTATCGGCAGCTTGCGGCGCAGTGTGAGTATCCGTTGCATCTGGGTGTGACGGAGGCGGGTCCGGCGTTCCAGGGCACGGTGAAGTCCGCGGTGGCGTTCGGTGCGCTGTTGTCGCAGGGCATCGGTGACACGATTCGTGTGTCGTTGTCGGCTCCTCCGGTGGAGGAGGTGAAGGTGGGCGCGCAGATTCTGGAGTCGTTGGGTCTTCGGGAGCGTGGTCTGGAGATCGTGTCGTGTCCGTCGTGCGGTCGTGCGCAGGTGGATGTGTACAAGTTGGCCGAGGAGGTCACGGCGGGGCTGGAGGGGATGGAGGTTCCGCTGCGGGTCGCGGTGATGGGCTGTGTGGTCAACGGTCCGGGTGAGGCGCGTGAGGCGGATCTGGGTGTCGCGTCCGGCAACGGCAAGGGTCAGATCTTTGTGAAGGGTGAGGTCATCAAGACGGTGCCCGAGTCGAAGATCGTGGAGACCCTGATCGAGGAGGCCATGAAGCTCGCCGAGCAGATGGAGAAGGACGGCGTCGCATCCGGCGCTCCGGCCGTCACCACGCCAGGAGCCTCTGGCGTCACGGTCGCTTGAACGACCTACCAGTGAGTGATCCGAAGGGGCGCGACGGTGCCGAGAAGGTGACGACGTGCGGGCCCGGCCCTCAGGGCCGGGCCTGGTCGCCTTCTCGACACCGGCTTCTGCGCCCAGGAGGCGATTCGAAAAATAGGGGAGGCCCGAGCGTGACGATTCTGGAGAGCATCCGGGGACCACGCGACCTGAAGGCGCTGTCCGAGGCGGAGCTGAGCCGACTGGCCGAGGAGATCCGGGAGTTCCTGGTCCACGCGGTCGCCAGGACGGGTGGTCACCTGGGGCCCAATCTGGGGGTGGTGGAACTCTCCATCGCGCTCCACCGGGCCTTCGAGTCACCGGTCGACCGCATCCTGTGGGACACCGGCCACCAGAGCTATGTGCACAAGTTGCTGACAGGGCGTCAGGACTTCTCCAAGCTGCGTGGCAAGGGAGGCCTCTCCGGCTATCCCTCGCGCGAGGAGTCCGAGCACGACATCATCGAGAACAGCCACGCGTCGACCGCACTCGGCTGGGCCGACGGGCTCGCCAAGGCCCGTCAGGTGCAGGGGGAGAAGGGCCATGTCGTCGCGGTCATCGGCGACGGCGCCCTCACCGGCGGCATGGCCTGGGAGGCGCTCAACAACATCGCCGCGGCCAAGGACCGCCCGCTCATCGTCGTCGTCAACGACAACGAGCGCTCGTACGCGCCGACCATAGGCGGTCTCGCCAACCACCTGGCCACCCTGCGGACGACCGACGGCTACGAGAAGGTCCTGGCCTGGGGCAAGGACGTGCTCCAGCGCACACCCGTCGTCGGCACCACCGTCTACGAGGCCCTGCACGGCGCCAAGAAGGGCTTCAAGGACGCGTTCGCGCCTCAGGGCCTGTTCGAGGACCTGGGACTGAAGTACGTCGGCCCGATCGACGGACACGACATCCGGGCCGTCGAGTCGGCGCTGCGGCGCGCCAAGCGCTTCCACGGTCCGGTGCTGATCCACTGCCTCACCGAGAAGGGCCGCGGCTACGAGCCCGCGCTCGCCCACGAGGAGGACCACTTCCACACGGTCGGCGTGATGGACCCGCTCACCTGCGAGCCCCTCGCTCCCTCGGGCGGGCCGTCGTGGACGTCGGTCTTCGGGGACGAGATCGCCCGGATCGGCGAGGAGCGCGAGGACGTCGTGGCGATCACGGCCGCCATGCTGCACCCGGTGGGCCTGGCCAAGTTCGCCGAGCGCTTCCCTGACCGGGTGTGGGACGTGGGCATCGCCGAGCAGCACGCGGCCGTTTCCGCGGCCGGCCTCGCGACCGGAGGACTCCATCCGGTCGTCGCCGTCTACGCGACGTTCCTCAACCGCGCCTTCGACCAGCTCCTCATGGACGTGGCCCTGCACCGCTGCGGGGTCACGTTCGTCCTGGACCGGGCCGGCGTGACGGGTGTCGACGGACCGTCGCACAACGGCATGTGGGACATGTCGGTGCTGCAGGTGGTGCCGGGCCTCAGGATCGCCGCGCCACGTGACGCCGACCAGTTGCGCGCGCAGCTGCGGGAGGCGGTCGCGGTCGACGACGCGCCCACCCTGATCCGTTTCCCGAAGGAGTCGGTGGGTCCGGCGATCCCGGCGGTGGACCGGGTGGGCGGCCTCGACGTCCTGCACCGCGCCGACCGCCCCGAGGTGCTCATGGTGGCCGTCGGCGTCATGGCACCCGTCTGCCTCCAGGCCGCCGAGCTGCTCCAGGCGCGCGGTATCGGCTGCACGGTCGTCGACCCCCGCTGGGTCAAGCCCGTCGACCCCGCGCTCCCGGGCCTGGCCGCCGAACACCGGCTCGTCGCGGTCGTCGAGGACAACAGCAGGGCCGCCGGCGTCGGCTCGGCGGTCGCCCTGGCGCTCTCGGACGCCGACGTCGACGTTCCGGTGCGGCGCTTCGGGATCCCGGAGCAGTTCCTCGCGCACGCCAAGCGGGGCGAGTTGCTCGCCGACATCGGGCTCACGCCCGTCGAGGTCGCGGGGCGGATCAGCGCGAGCCTGGCCGTCAAGGATGAGCCGTCCAAGGAGAAGCACGCATGACCATCCCTTCCGGGAACCGCGACTTCGACCTCGGAGCACTCCTGGCCGAGCGCGGGGCCGAGCGCTACGAGCTGCACACCAGGTACCTCAACCACCAGCTCCCGCGCATGCTCCACACCATCGGCTTCGACAAGGTCTACGAGCGGGCCGAGGGTGCGCACTTCTGGGACGCCGACGGCAACGACTACCTGGACATGCTCGCCGGGTTCGGGGTGATGGGCCTCGGCCGTCACCACCCCGTGGTCCGCAAGGCGCTGCACGACGTCCTGGACGCACAGCTCGCCGACCTCACCCGCTTCGACTGCCAGCCGCTGCCCGGGCTGCTGGCGGAGAAGCTGCTCAGCCACAGTCCGCACCTGGACAGGGTGTTCTTCGGCAACAGCGGCACCGAGGCGGTCGAGACCGCGCTGAAGTTCGCCCGCTTCGCCACCGGCAGGCCGCGCATCCTGTACTGCGAGCACGCCTTCCACGGTCTGACCACCGGCTCGCTGTCGGTGAACGGTGAGCGCGGCTTCCGCGACGGGTTCGCGCCGCTGCTGCCCGACACGGCGGTACCGCTGGGCGATCTCGACGCCCTGGCGCGGGAACTCAGGAAGGGGAACGTGGCGGCCCTCATCGTCGAGCCCATTCAGGGGAAGGGCGTCCACGAGGCGCCGCCCGGCTATCTCCAGGCCGCGCAGGAGCTGCTGCACAAGCACAAGGCCCTGCTCATCGCGGACGAGGTGCAGACCGGCCTCGGCCGTACCGGGGACTTCTACGCCTACCAGCACGAGGGCGGCGTCGAGCCGGACCTGGTGTGCGTGGCGAAGGCGCTGTCCGGTGGCTATGTACCGGTCGGCGCCACCCTGGGCAAGGAATGGATCTTCAAGAAGGTCTACTCCTCCATGGACCGGGTGCTGGTGCACTCGGCGAGTTTCGGATCGAACGCGCAGGCGATGGCGGCCGGGCTCGCGGTTCTCTCCGCCATGGAGAACGAGCAGATCGTCGCGAACGCCCGTGCCGTGGGGGAGCAGCTGAAATCCCGGCTCGCCACGCTCGTCGACAAGTACGAGCTGCTCAGCGACGTCCGCGGGCGTGGACTCATGATCGGGATCGAGTTCGGCAGGCCCAGCTCACTGAAACTGCGTGGCCGGTGGACCATGCTCCAGACGGCCCGCAAGGGACTGTTCGCACAGATGGTCGTCGTCCCGCTGCTGCAACGGCACCGGATCCTCACCCAGGTCTCCGGCGACCATCTGGAGGTGATCAAGCTGATTCCGCCGCTGACTATCGGTGAGCGGGACGTGGACCGGTTCGTGGAGGCCTTCACCGCCGTCATGGACGACGCGCACGGCGGCGGGCTGATGTGGGACTTCGGAAAGACCCTGATCAAGCAGGCGGTGGCCAACCGCTGACGCGCGCACCTCGCGGGCTTTGCCTCTAAGGCAAGAAACTTGCCGCAGAGGCAAAGCTGCGGCTGAATAGAGAGCATGAGCTCTCCCGAGAACGAGCGTGGGCCCGGCGAGGACCTTACCGCCGTCGCGCCGCAGCTGCGCGCGCTGCGGCGCCGCGCCTCGCTCACCCTGGAGGCCGCGGCCCGCTCCGCCGGGCTCTCGCCCGCGCACCTCTCCCGGCTCGAGACCGGGCAGCGCCAGCCCTCGCTGCCGATGCTGCTCGCACTCGCCCGTATCTACGGTACGACCGTCTCCGAATTGCTCGGCGAGACCGTCGCGGACCAGGAGGCGGTCGTCCGCGCCCCCGACATGGAGCCGACGCGGGCGGGCGGCTGGACGTACTGGCAGGCCGGCGCACCGGGCCGGGGCATGCAGGCGCTCCGCGTCCACGTCCCGCACGGTGCGCAGGGCGACATCGTGCGTGTCCATCCCGGCGAGGAGTGGCTGTACGTGCTGAGCGGGCGGTTGCGCCTGCGGCTGGGGGACACCACTCATGTGCTCGCGTCCGGGGACAGCGCGCATTTCGACTCACTGACCCCGCACCGCATCGCGGCCGCCGACCAGGGCGGCACCGATCTGCTTTTCGTCCACACCCTGCTGCAGAGCCCGACCGCCACGTTGTGCCTCGGACCCACCCCTGGAGAAATGCCATGACCGAACAGCCGGAGACCCGCCCCCAGCGCAGGGACATGGAGGAGAAGTTCCCCCGCGCCCTGTGGATCCGCCTGATCGTCTACATCGCCGTCGGCCACCTCTTCGCCGGTTTCATCTACCTGCTGTTCGAGGTGGGGGCGAAGTAACCGGCCCCGTTGCGGCGGCGCGGGCGACTCAGTCCAGCAGGCGACCGCGCAGCCGCTCCCGCAGCGCCGGCGTGAGCCCGAGCCCCTGCTCCAGATACTCCTCGACGCCGCCCCAGGTCTCCTCGACGGTGTCGATCGCCGCCGCCAGATACTCGGCGCGGGCGTCGAAGAGCGGGCTGAGCAGCTCCATCACCTCGGGGGAGTACGTGTCGGGCGACGAGCCGTTGCGGTGCACCTTGTAGCGGCGGTGCTTCGCGTTGGACTCCAGGTAGTCCGCGACGATCGCCTCCCGCTCGACCCCGAGGGCCAGCAGTGTCACCGCGATCGACAGCCCCGCGCGGTCCTTGCCGGCCGCGCAGTGCATCAGCGCGGGCACGCTGTCCTCGGCCAGGGAGCGCAGCACCTGGGAGTGTTCGGCCGTCCGTTCCCTGACGATGGTGCGGTAGGAGGCGATCATGCGGTTCGCGGCCTGGCCCTCGGCGAGGAGTGTGCGCAACTGCTCGATGTCGCCGTCCCGGACCATCTTCCAGAACTCGGCCCCGTCCGCCGGATCGGTGAGCGGAAGACTGACGTTGCGCACCCCGGGGAGCTCGACGTCGGGCCCCTCGAGCTTCTTGTCCGCAGCATTGCGGAAGTCGAAGACCGTGTGCAGGCCGAGGGAGCCGAGGAACGCGGCGTCCTTCTCCGTCGCATGCGCGAGGTGGCCGCTCCTGAAGAGCACTCCGTGCCGCACGCGCCGCCCGTCCACGGTCGGCAGACCGCCCACGTCGCGGAAGTTGCGCACCCCGGTCAGCTCGGGCTCGGTCGACGGGACCTGCTGCGTCACGAGGGCTCCTCCCATCCGTCCGCCGGCGCTGCTCGCCGGCGGGCCGCGCTTCGACGATACGACATGGGTTTGCCGGTCGATCAGCGACGGCAGTCTGTCCGTCGTTCTGCGGTGGCAGTCCCTGGGCGACGCCCGGCGGCCCGCGACCGGCGGCACATCCCGGCCTCCGTGCGCAGTGGCTCCTCCAACATCACCGATGGGAGCGTTATTCCGGATCGGACCGAATTCGGCGCGTGGTTTATCTCACCGTCCGTCAACCCCTGCCTACGGTCGCGTAGCTCACATCGCAAGGTGAATCATGGACCGACGTGGCAGACGATTCGAAGAGTGACAACAGATCAGTGATCGGGTCGTACGTGGCGGTGGGGGACAGCTTCACCGAGGGCGTCGGCGATCCCGGCCCCGACGGGCAGTTGGTCGGCTGGGCCGACCGGTTCGCGGTGCTCCTCGCCGATCGGCGGCCCGAGGGCGCCTTCACGTACACGAACCTCGCCGTGCGCGGCAAACTGCTCGACCAGATCGTCGCGCACCAGCTACCGAAGGCCGTCGAACTCGCCCCGGACCTGGTGTCCTTCTGCGCGGGCGGGAACGACATCATCCGGCCGGGCACCGACCCCGACGACGTCGCCGAACGCTTCGAGCACGCCATCGCCGCTCTGACCTCGGCGGTCGGCACGGTGATGGTGACGACGGGCTTCGACACCCGTGGTGTCCCCGTGCTCAAGCATCTGCGCGGCAAGATCGCCACGTACAACGGGCACGTCCGGGCGATCGCCGACCGGTACGGCTGCCCCGTGCTCGACCTGTGGTCGCTGAAGACCGTCCAGGACCGGCGCGCCTGGGACGACGACCGTCTGCACCTCTCGCCCGAGGGACACACCCGGGTCGCCCTGCGGGCAGGACAGGTACTCGGCGTCGACGTGCCCGCCGACCCCGACCAGGCCTGGCCGCCGCTGCCGCCGCGCGGCACGCTCGAGGTGCGGCGCGACGACATCCACTGGGCGCGTGAGTACCTGGTCCCGTGGATCGGACGGCGGTTGCGCGGCGAGTCCTCCGGGGACCGTGTCGTGGCGAAGGGCGCCCTGTCGCCGGACGACATCAAGATGCGCATCGCGAAGGCGGTCTGAACCGGCCCCTCTTGACGGCGCGGTCCGGCGCGTGCCCGGGACCCGGATTCGCAGGGCCCGGGCACGCGCCGGGCCGCGCCGCGTCGACGCGCGCCGTCGACCTGGCGGAGCAGGCCGGCGTCAGCCCTTCGGATCCGTCAACGCGGCGCGATCCACGCCCAGTTCGCGGGCGAGTGCGTCGTCCACCCACTCCTGCGCCCGGGCCCGCGCCACCGTGCCC
The DNA here is from genome assembly GCF_051553595.1 of Streptomyces sp. HUAS TT11. Taxonomy (NCBI): domain Bacteria; kingdom Bacillati; phylum Actinomycetota; class Actinomycetes; order Kitasatosporales; family Streptomycetaceae; genus Streptomyces; species Streptomyces sp. HUAS TT11. The sequence continues at coordinate 1,573,652 of NZ_CP196184.1, read as the reverse complement.
TTGTACGTGGTCATCTGCACGGCCAGCCCGTCGAGGAGCGCGGTCAGGCGTATCGCGGTGCCCGCCGGGTCGGTGCACCGGAACTCGCCGGCGGCGACCCCTTCCGCCAGAACCTCGGTGATCCCGGCCTTCCACTTCTGGTCGAGGCCACGTGTGACCTCGCGCAGCGCGGGTTCCCGCAGTGACGCCGCCCAGCCCTCGATCCACAGCCGCCAGCCCTTGGCCTGCCCGGTCGGCGCGTACCAGCGCACCGCCGCCCGAAGGCGGCGCAGGGCCGACGTACGGCGGCCGAGCAGTTTGCGCAGATGCGCCAGATCGTCCTCGGCGGCGTACGCGAACGCCTCCGCGACCAGCTTCTCCTTGGTCGAGAAGTGATAGAGGACCAGCGCGTTGCTCACCCCGAGTGCCGAGGCCACGTCGGCGATCCGCACCGCCGCGACGCCTCGCGCCTCGATCTGCCCGACGGCGGCCCGCAGCAGTTCCTCACGCCGCTGGGCCACGCTCAACCGCACCCTCGTCACGCGGCAACCCTACGTCACCGGTACCAGCCGAACCGCTCGGCGATCAGCGGCAGTCGGTCCGCCACAAGCGCGTGTGCGGCCGTCCGCGGACTCGTCCCGTCGGCCTGAGCCCGGTCCAGCATCCGGCCGACCAGGTCCCGCATCGAGCGTCGTGTGTAGGCGAACGCCTCCTCCGCGTCGGCGCCCACGTCACCGAACAGCGTCCACCACCACCAGGCGTTCGTCCCGGAGTTGACCACCACGTCCGGCAGCACGCTCACCCCGCGCGCGGCGAGCAGGCCCTCCGCGTCGGGCAGCACCGGCATGTTGGCCGCCTCGACGATCCACCGTGCGGTGATGTGCTCCTGGTTCTCGGTGTCGATGGCGTACGAGACCGCGGCGGGCACCAGTACCTCGGCCTCGGCCGACAGCCAGGCGTCGCCGGGCAGTTCGCGGTCGGTGGGGCGCAGTGCTCCCCGGTCCACCGTCCCGTAGGCGTCGCGCGCCGCGAGCAGCGCCTCCACGTCGAGTCCCTCGGGATGGGCGATCGTGCCCTTCACATCGGCGACCGCGACGACCGACAGTCCCGCCCGCGCCAGGAAGCGCGCCGTGGCCCCGCCCATGGTGCCGAAGCCCTGCACGGCCACCCGGGTGCCCGCATACGGCACACCGGCCCGGTCCAGGGCGGTCAGCACGGACTCGGCGACCCCGCACCCGCCGACCAGCGCATCCAGACCGATGCCGTCCACCTCCAGGGCGAAGGCGTCGGCGAGCCGTTCGCGGGCCGCCGCCTCGTCGGTGAGAAGCGGGTACACGGCCTGGATCGAGGACACCAGTCCCGCCTCGGCGGCCGCCCGGTCCACCAGGTCCTGGGTGAGGCCCAGGTCCTCCCCGGTGGTCCAGACCGTCTCGACGTACGGCCGCATGGCACGCAGATAGCGCACCAGGACGTCGTAGGCCTCCGGGGCCCGGGGGTCGCAGTCGATGCCGCCCTTGGCGCCGCCCAGCGGCACGTAGCGGCCCTCCGGGTTGTAGTGCAGCGCCTCCTTCATGGTCATGCCGCGGGCCAGCCCGGCGACCTCGTCCAGCGTGCAGCCGGGCCGCATCCGCAGCCCGCCGCTGGCGACGCCCCGGACGAGGCGGTCGACGACGAGGTAGCCCCGGTGGCCGGTGACGTGGTCGGTCCAGACGAGCGTGATGAGGGGAGCGCCCCGATCGGTGGTCATGAGCCCACTGTACTGAACGGCGATTCAGTTGCCTGCCCGGGACCCGATGAGCGGGGGCTGCCCTTCGAGGGCCTTCTACCGCCTCTGGTGTGCGGTGGACACCGGCTCCGCACGCTGCGGTACGTCGCAGGAGTCCTTGAATCCCTGACTCGTCAGGCCCAGTGCCGCGTTGATGCGCGAGCGCAGGTTCTCCACCGCCACCATCGCCGTCAGCTCGACGAACGCGGGCTCGCCGAGCCGGCCGACGAGCCGGGCGGCGAGCTCGTCGTCCACCGTGGGCGGGGTGGCCGTCATCGCCTCGGCATACGCCATGACGTCGCGCTCCAGCTCCGTGTAGGCGTCGCTCTCGCGCCAGCGGGGCACGTCCACGAGCTTCTCGCGGGCCATGCCGCGTTCCCGGCTCACCCAGTGGCCGAAGTCCATGCACCAGGAGCAGCCGACCGATGCGGCCGTCGCCATCTCGGCCAGCGCCTTGAGGTCGGCGTCGAGCCGGTTCCACTTGGCGACCGACCGCTCGAAGCGCAGATCGGCCCGCAGCACGCCCGGCTGATGGGCCAGCGCCTTGCCGGGGTCCAGGACCTTGCCGTAGGTCCTCTTCGAGTACCACTCCATGAAGCGGAAGAAGAACGTGCGGCGCGGGGTCAGGGAGACTCGGGCCATGGGGCACCTCCAGTACGTCGTTCCGGGGCGCTCTTCGCGAGCACCCGCACCGTTTGCGACGAACCGGCACCACCGGGATGTGACATGACGGCCCGCACGTGTCGCGCTGTGCGCCGGGGAGGTCGCACTGTGACACGGCAGGCCCGTCGTCGTCGGAGGGGCCGACAATAATGGAAGATCTCATCGACTCCACTGGAGGTCCTGTGTCCGGTTCACGTTCCCTGAGCTCGGGGCTCCGAGCGCTGCGGCCCGCCGCCTTCGGCGCGGATCCGAGCGGGGAGCGCCTGGCGCGCATCCGCAGGTCGCCGCACTTCGCGGACGGCGTCTTCGTGAACCCCGAGGGCACCCGGACCCGCCCGTCCGGCGGTTCCACGCTTGAGCTGGCGAAGGTCTACTTCCGCAAGGACGCCCGGGTCCGCCGCGCTCCGTCCGGCACCGTGCCCGTGCATCCGACGACGTACGCCGATCTGGCCGCGCCTCCCGCGAGCGGGTTGCGGCTGACATGGATGGGGCACTCCAGCGTGCTCGCCGAGATCGACGGGCACCGGGTGCTGTTCGACCCGGTCTGGGGAGAGCGCTGCTCGCCCTTCGACTTCGCCGGCCCCAAGCGGCTGCATCCGGTGCCGCTGCCGCTCGCCGCGCTCGGCCCCGTCGACGTCGTCGTCATCTCGCACGACCACTACGACCATCTCGACCTGCCCACCATCAAGGCCCTGGCGGGGACGGACACCGTGTTCGCGATACCGCTCGGTGTGGGCGCCCACCTGGAGCACTGGGGTGTCTCGGCCGACCGGCTGCGCGAGCTGGACTGGCACGAGACGACGAAGGTCGGCGGCGTCAGCCTGACCGCCACCCCGGCCCGCCACTTCTGCGGCCGCGGTCTGCGCAACCGGCAGCACACGCTGTGGGCGTCCTGGGCCGTGGCCGGCGACGAGCACCGGATCTACCACAGCGGCGACACCGGCTACTTCGACGGGTTCAAGGATATCGGCGCCGCACACGGCCCGTTCGACGCCACGATGATCCAGATCGGCGCCTATTCGGAGTACTGGCCCGACATCCACATGACGCCCGAGGAGGGCATGCGCGCCCACCTCGACCTCCAGGGGGGCAGCCCGCAGGGTGTGATGCTGCCGATCCACTGGGCCACGTTCAACCTGGCGCCGCACCCCTGGGCCGAGCCCGGCGAGGGCACCGTCGAGGCGGGGCGGGCGGCCGGAGCGCCGGTCGCGCTGCCTCGCCCGGGCGAGCCCTTCGAGCCGACCGCTCCGGCCGTGCCCTCGGAGCCGTGGTGGCGCGGGGTCGCGATCGAGCCGGAGGGCGGCTGGCCCGCGCCCGTGGCCGTCGCCGACACTGCGGGTGACATCCCGGGTGAGGGCACCACAGGATCCGGGGAGCCGGAGACGGTCTCGGCAGGCTGACCTTTCGGGCGGACGCCGGACCAAGGCGAGGGCCGGGGAGCACAGTGCTCCCCGGCCCTCGCCCATTGTTCCCGACCACTTCTGACCAGCTCTGATCGGTTCGGTCATGCAGTGGGAACGCGTGTCCGGTTGGTTGTCGGTCTGTCGTACGACGCGTCATACCAGAGCGGGAAGCTCTCCGGAGGACTTTGTCCACAGCCCTCCGCGCACGCCTTCAGGGCGACTACGCTGAGTTGCCGCCGCGCGACGGAGCGCCGCCGTTCCTCGGCCTTCCCGACCCGGCGCCGCGAGGGCGCATGCCCGAGCCGCGCAGACCGCGGGGACCCCACGCCCCCGACGCACCGAGTACGAGGACGCCGATGTCTCACCTTCGCGCACCGGCCGCACGCGCAGACCGCCGTGAGGGCGGGCGGCACGGACGACCGGTCGCCCAGACCGTCCCCGCGCCCCCCGCCACCGCCATACGGCCCCGGTTGCTGCGTCTGGCGATCCTGCCCTGCCTCGCGGTGACCCTCAGCGCCTCCGCCGCCGTGCTCTTCACCGTCCGTGCCACCGGTGCGCGCCCCACGCTTTTGATGTGGGCCGTGTTCGCGGGCGCCCTCGGAGTGGCCTTCGCGGGCATCGCGATCGCCGCCGTCGCCGCCGAGCGCGCCGCCACATCCGTCGCCGAGCGGCTCGAGATGCTGCGCCGCACCAGCGCACGCGGCGAGGCGGACCTGCGGGCCCTGGTCGAGGCGATCCGCCGCGGCGACACTCCGCCCACGCGCACGCCCCGCGGCAAACCCACCAAGGACGGCGACGAGTTCGAACTGCTCGCAGACGAGTTGTCGCGGGCCCACGACGGCGCCTCCGCCGCCGTCCTGCAGGCGGCACAGCTCTCCAGCCAGACCGGCAGCGAGCAGAAGCTCGAGGTCTTCCTCAACCTCGCGCGGCGCCTGCAGTCCCTCGTGCACCGGGAGATCTCGATCCTCGACGAGCTGGAGAACGAGATCGAGGACCCCGACCTGCTCAAGGGCCTCTTCCACGTCGACCATCTCGCCACCCGCATCCGGCGCCACGCGGAGAATCTCGCCGTGCTCGGCGGCGCGGTCTCGCGCCGCCAGTGGAGCAATCCGGTCCCGATGACCGAAGTGCTGCGCTCGGCCGTCGCCGAGGTCGAGCAGTACGCGCGGGTCAAGCTCGTACCGCCGGTGGACGGCACCCTGCGCGGCCACGCCGTCGCCGACGTCATCCACCTCCTGGCCGAACTCGTCGAGAACGCCACGGTGTTCTCGGCTCCGCACACCCAGGTCCTGCTGCGCGCCGGCCATGTCACCTCCGGGCTCGCCATCGAGGTCGAGGACCGCGGGCTCGGCATGCCGCAGGCCGAACTGAGCCGGATGAACACCCTGCTGGCCGACCCGGACCAGGTCAACGTCGCCGGACTGCTGGCCGACGGCCGCATCGGCCTGTTCGTGGTCTCGCAACTCGCCCGCAGGCACGGCATCCACGTCCGGTTGCAGACCAACATCTACGGCGGCGTCCAGGCGGTGCTCGTGGTGCCGCAGGGGCTGATCGGTCCGGATCCGGGCACGGCCGGAGGCGCGGCACCCCAGGAGCCGCAGACGACCGACCCCGACACCGGACCGGTCGGGACCCCCGGTGCCGCAGGCCCGCAGGAGACCGCTCCCGGAAACCATCGCCCCCACGTACCCCCGCCCCGGGGCGCGCGGGCCGCCCACCCGCCCCTCGGCGGTTCCGAGCCGTCGGCGGCGCGCGGAGCGCAGTGGCCGGGCGGCGATCCGGTCCCGGACGAGCGCGACCGGTCTCCGCTGCCCGTGCGCGACGCCGACAGTGCCCGGCCCAATCCCGCCGAGGCCCTGCCCGGACTCCGTTCCGGCGACCGGCCGATCGTCGAGCGGCCCACCGACAGACGGCCGGCGCCCCTGGTCGGTACCGTCCGCGGCACGATGGGCAAGCCCCGGCTGCCCCGCCGCCGCGCCCAGGAGCACCTCGCACCCCAGCTTCGTGGGGGACCGACGCCGCCCGCACGCCAGGAGGGCGAGCAGCCCATCGGCCACGACCCGGGCCTGATGGCCGCCTTCCAGCGGGGCATCGGTCTCGCGGAGGCACGTGAGCAGGCGGGGCCCGGCCACAACGATCCGGACACCGGTGCGGGGGCCGTCCCCGACCCGCACGACGGGGCACGGTCCGACGTCCCGTACCTCGAGCCGGTGTTCCCCGATGACACGCCGTCGCCGCCTGCCGAAGCACCGGCCGGGGACCGGGCGCACACGGCCGACGTGCGCGCCCGACGCGAGCCCGACCGGGAACGGACCGTCCGGCGGGACGGGAGTGCACCGCCCGGATGACCACACCGACCCCGCCCGCTCCCGCAGACCCGCGAACCCCAAGGAGTCGATCCACCATGGCGAGCGAAGTGCCGACCGCCGATGCCTCCGACCTCGACTGGCTGATGAGCGGGCTCGTGCAGCGCGTGCCGCACACCACGAGCGCGGTCCTCCTGTCCTGCGACGGTCTCGTGAAGTCCGTCCACGGCCTCGACCCGGACAGCGCCGACCACATGGCCGCTCTCGCCTCCGGCCTCCACTCCCTCGGCCGCAGCGCGGGCATCCGCTTCGGCGACGGGGGCGACGTCCGGCAGATCGTCGTCGAACTCGACTCCACGCTGCTGTTCGTCACCACCGCGGGCTCGGGCACCTGTCTCGCCGTCCTCGCCGACCGAGAGGCCGATGCCGCGGTCCTCGGCTACGAGATGGCGATGCTCGTCAAGAGTGTGCGGCCGTTTCTCGCGACCGCTCCGCGCCGCTCCACGGCGACCCGGCCTTGAACGTCACCGCGGCGGCCGGCGACGGCCCCTGGCTCGACGCCGCAGCCGGACGGCTCGTACGTCCCTACACGGTCAGCGGCGGCCGCACCCGGCCGAGCACCGCGTTCGACCTGCTGTCCCAGGTGAGGACCACCGGCGTCGTCCCCCTCGGCTACCTCGGCCCCGAGCACTCCGAGGCGCTCGACCTGTGCCGGGCACCCGTCTCGGTCGCCGAACTGGCCGCTCACCTGAGGCTTCCGGCGGCGGTGACCAAGGTGCTGCTGTCCGACCTCGTCGACTGCGGGGCGCTCACCACCAGGCCCCCCGCCCACCACCACAACCCCACCGACCGGTCCCTTCTGGAGGCAGTGCTCGATGGATTACGACGACAGCTCTGACCCCTTCCCCACCGCCGTGAAAGTCCTGGTGGCGGGAGGGTTCGGGGTGGGCAAGACGACCTTCGTGGGTGCGGTCAGCGAGATCGCCCCGCTGAGCACGGAGGAACTTCTCACCACGGTCGGCGCCGCGACCGACAGCCTCGAGGGCATCGAGAACAAGGTCGAGACGACCGTGGCGATGGACTTCGGCCGCATCACCCTCGATGCGCAGCACGTGCTGTACCTGTTCGGGACTCCCGGACAGGAGCGGTTCTGGTTCATGTGGGACGAGCTCTCCGAGGGGGCACTCGGAGCGGTGATCCTCGCCGACACCCGGCGGCTGGAGGACTGCTTCGCCGCCGTCGACTTCTTCGAGCAGCGCGGCCTCGGATTCGTCGTCGCCGTCAACGAGTTCGACGGCGGCCACCGCTACGGCCAGGAGGAGGTGCGCTCCGCCCTGGACCTCGCCCCCGAGATCCCCGTCGTGTGCTGTGACGCCCGGATCTCCAGCTCGGGTGTGCAGACCCTGCTCACGCTCGTCCGTCATCTCCTCGTGCTTGCCCCGGCGGCGGCCACGAACCGGGGGGTCCGCGCATGATCCCGGGACGACTGCTGCTGACCCCGGAGGACAAGGACGCCGCCGCGCGCGTCCAACGGCTGCGCCTGCTGGGGCTCGGGGAGCGCGCGGAACCTGAGTTCGACGCGTTCGCCGCCCGCGTCGCCGACGTCGCCGCCGCGCCCTACGCGATGGTGAACTTCATCGGTGAGCACCGCCAGTTCTTCGCCGGACTCCACCAGCCCGCCGACCGGCCGCTCGTCGCCGACGGCGCGCGCCCGGAACCGGTCCGCCACCTGGGCCGCGCGTACGGGTTCTGTCCGCATGTGGTGGTCCGGGGCAAGGCGCTTGTGCTCGAGGACGTCCGCGACTACCCGCGCTTCGCCTCCAACCCGGTCGTGGACGAACTCGGCGTCCGCTCCTACCTGGGAGCCCCGCTCGTCGACCGGACGGGCCTCGCCCTCGGCACGGTCTGTGCGCTCGACCTCGAACCGCGCCCCTGGGGCCGGTCGGGACTGGAGACCATCAAGGCGCTCGCCGCGGAACTGGCCGAGCGGATCGAGCAGGAGCGGACCGGGGCCGCCGGAGGCGGGGCGTGAAGGAAAGCTGCGGCCGAGCTTAAGAAATCCTCGATGGACCGGGCGCCTCCGGTACGGCAGATTTCTGACTGATCTCATCTCTCTTCCCGGTAGGGGCTCCTTCGGCACGCCCGGTTCCGGGATCGCACCCACAGGAGCCGTAGCGTTGAAGGCGCTGGTCAAGGACAAGGCGGAACCGGGGCTTTGGCTCACCGACGTCCCGGAGCCGCAGGTCGGCCCGGGTGACGTACTGATCAAGGTCCTCCGGACCGGGATCTGCGGTACCGATCTGCACATCCGCTCCTGGGACGGCTGGGCGCAGCGGTCCATCCGCCCCCCGCTGGTGGTCGGGCACGAGTTCGTCGGCGAGGTCGTCGAAACCGGCCGGGACGTCACCGAGGTGAAGATCGGCGACCGCGTCAGCGGAGAGGGCCACCTGGTGTGCGGCAAGTGCCGCAACTGCCTGGCCGGACGCCGCCATCTGTGCCGTGCGACGGTCGGGCTCGGCGTGGGACGCGACGGCGCGTTCGCCGAGTACGTGGCGCTGCCCGCCTCGAACGTGTGGGTCCACCGGGTTCCCGTCGACCTCGACGTCGCCGCGATCTTCGATCCGTTCGGCAACGCCGTGCACACGGCTCTCTCCTTCCCGCTGGTCGGCGAGGACGTCCTGATCACGGGCGCGGGTCCGATCGGTCTGATGGCCGCGGCCGTGGCCCGCCACGCGGGCGCCCGCAACGTCGTCATCACCGACGTCAGCGAGGAGCGGCTGGAGCTGGCACGCAAGATCGGCGTGAGCCTCGCGCTGAACGTCTCCGAGGCCACCATCGCCGACGGCCAGCGCGAGCTGGGGCTGCGCGAGGGCTTCGACATCGGTCTGGAGATGTCGGGCCGCCCCGAGGCGATGCGCGACATGATCGCGAACATGACGCACGGCGGGCGGATCGCGATGCTCGGGCTGCCGTCCCAGGAGTTCCCCGTCGACTGGTCCCGGATCGTCACCTCCATGATCACGATCAAGGGCATCTACGGGCGCGAGATGTTCGAGACCTGGTATGCGATGTCGGTCCTGCTCGAGGGTGGACTCGACCTGGCCCCCGTGATCACCGGCCGTTACGACTACCGCGACTTCGAGGCGGCGTTCGCGGACGCGGCGAGCGGCAAGGGCGGCAAGGTCATCCTCGACTGGACCGCCTGACGCGCGGCTCGGTTCGCCCCCGGGCCCTGTGAGCAGGCGCCGAGAGGCCGACCGTGTTCGGCCGCCCCGGATCGGGCCCTCTCCCGTCCCGCGGCGCTCTCTCGGCACCGGCACCGCCCATCGCCCCACTCGCCCTTCGCACCCAAGGAGCTTTTCCGATGTTCGACTCCGTGCGCGACGACCTGCGCGCCACCCTCGACGAGATCCGCGCCGCCGGGCTGCACAAGCCCGAGCGTGTGATCGACAGCCCGCAGTCCGCGACCGTGCGCGTGAGCGCCGGCGGCCGCCCCGGCGAGGTGCTCAACTTCTGCGCCAACAACTACCTCGGCCTCGCCGACCACCCCGAGGTGATCGCCGCGGCACACGAGGCGCTGGACCGCTGGGGCTACGGCATGGCCTCCGTGCGCTTCATCTGCGGTACGCAGGAGGTGCACAAGGAGCTGGAGGCGCGGCTGTCCGCGTTCCTCGGCCAGGAGGACACGATCCTGTACTCCTCCTGCTTCGACGCCAACGGCGGTGTGTTCGAGACCCTGCTCGGCCCGGAGGACGCCGTCATCTCCGACGCCCTCAACCACGCCTCGATCATCGACGGCATCCGGCTGTCCAAGGCCCGCCGCTTCCGCTACGCCAACCGCGACATGGCGGACCTCGAGCAGCAGCTGAAGGAGGCTTCCGAGGGCGGTGCGCGCCGCAAGCTGATCGTCACCGACGGCGTCTTCTCCATGGACGGCTATGTGGCGCCGCTGCGCGAGATCTGCGACCTCGCCGACCGCTACGACGCCATGGTCATGGTCGACGACTCGCACGCCGTGGGTTTCGTCGGCCCCGGTGGCCGCGGCACCCCCGAGCTGCACGGCGTCATGGACCGTGTCGACGTCGTCACCGGCACGCTCGGCAAGGCGCTCGGCGGGGCCTCCGGCGGCTATGTCGCCGCCCGTGCCGAGATCGTCGCACTGCTGCGCCAGCGTTCCCGGCCCTATCTCTTCTCGAACACGCTCGCCCCCGTGATCGCGGCGGCTTCGCTCAAGGTGCTCGACCTGCTGGAGTCGGCGGGTGACCTGCGCGAGAAGCTGGCCGAGAACACCGCGCTCTTCCGGCGCCGCATGACGGAGGAGGGCTTCGACATCCTGCCCGGCGACCACGCGATCGCCCCGGTCATGATCGGCGACGCGGCGCGAGCCGGCCGCATGGCCGAGCTGCTGCTGGAGCGCGGCGTCTACGTCATCGGGTTCTCCTACCCGGTGGTCCCGCAGGGCCAGGCCCGCATCCGTGTGCAGCTGTCCGCCGCGCACTCCACGGCCGACGTCGACCGCGCGGTCGACGCGTTCGTCGCGGCCCGGGCGGAGCTGGAGGCCTGAGACGCCCCGCGCTCTTGCGATAATCGGTCGCATGATCGAAGCGCGGCGGCTGCACATCCTCCGTGCGGTGGCGGACCACCGCACCGTGACGGCCGCTGCCGCCGCGCTCTATCTCACCCCCTCCGCGGTGTCCCAGCAGCTCACCGCGCTGGAACAGGAGACCGGCCACCGGCTGGTCGAGCGCAGTGCCAAGGGGGTGCGACTCACCCCGGCCGGCGAGATCCTGCTCAGCCACACCCACGCCGTCCTCGCCCAACTGGAGCGCGCCGAGGCCGAGCTGGCGGCGTACGGCGCGGGGTCCGCCGGCACCGTGACTCTGGCCTCCTTCGCCACCGGCATCGGGCTGGTCGTCGCGCCCGCGCTGGCCCGGCTCGCCCGGACCGCGCCCGGAATCCGGGTGCGGGTCCAGGACGCCGAGGGCGATGCGAGCCTGCCGATGGTGCTGGACCGGCAGGTCGATGTCGCGGTCGCCGTCGAGTACCGCGGCGCACCCGACGCGGACGACCCCCGGCTCACCCATGTTCCGCTGTATGCGGAGCCCTTCGACGCGGTGGTGCCGTTCACCCATCGCCTCGCGGACGCGGGCGAGGTCCCGCTCGGCGAGCTGGCCAGGGACGCGTGGATCGGCCCGTATGCCGGCAATCCCTGCCACGACGTCGTCGTCCTCGCCTGCGAGCACGCCGGATTCCAGCCCCGCCTCGAACACTCCTCGGACGACTTCCGCGCGGTCGTCGCGCTCGCCTCCGCCGGCGCCGGGGTCGCACTGGTGCCCCGTTCGGCCCTGCGTGGCATGGACCTCACCGGTGTGGTCGTCCGCCCGGTCGACGGGGTCGCGCCCACGCGCCGGGTCTTCGCCGCCGTGCGCCGGGGCGCGGAGGAGCACCCTCTGATCCGGCCGGTACTGGACGCGCTGGCGGAGGCCGCCACCGAGGACTGACCGACCCCGCCGGGGCCTGCGTTCGTCGGCGGAGTCCCGCCCACACATGGGGAGCGATTCTCGTATGTGAGATAGCATCCCGGATATGGACGGCGAAGTGATCAACAGCGTGGACGCCCGGCTCGCCGGACGCCTGGCCGAGCTGCGGGCGGAGCGCGGCTGGTCCCTGGAGGAACTGGCGGAGCGCAGCGGGGTGAGCCGCTCGACCCTCTCCCGGGCCGAACGTGCCGAGATCAGCCCGACCGCTTCGCTGCTCAATCGGCTCTGCGCGGTCTACGGCCGCACGATGTCCCGGCTGCTGAGCGAGGTCGAGGCGGAGCCCGCGCAGGTGGTCCGCGCCGCCGAGCAGACCGTGTGGCGGGACTCGGCCTCCGGTTTCGTACGGCGGTCGGTGTCCCCTCCGCATCCCGGACTGCGCGGCGAACTCGTGGAGGGGCGGCTCGCGGCGGGCGCCGACATCGCGTACGACCGGCCGCCCGTGCCCGGACTCGAACAGCACATCTGGGTCATCGACGGCGCGCTGGAGGTGACGGCCGGGGACGTGGAGCACCGGCTCTGCGCCGGCGACTGTCTGCGGCTGCGGGTGTGGGGGGCGACCCGGTTCCGGTGCCCCGGGCCCGACAGCGTGCGGTACGCACTCGTCGTGGTGCTCCCATGACCGCGATCGCCGCGCTGAGCGGGACCGAGGTGCTCGCCCGGGCGGAGGGCCTGGCCGAACTGCTGACCGACAGCGTGCACGGTGGAGCCTCGATCGGCTTCCTGGCGCCGCTCGAGCGGTCCGAGGCGGTCGCCTGGTGGCGGGCGCGGGCCGCCGCGGTCGAGGCGGGCGGTCTCGCGGTGTGGGTGGCCCACGAGGGGGACCGGGTGCTGGGCACGGTCGGACTGGCCTTCCCGGACAAGGCGAACAGCCGCCACCGCGCCGAACTGGTCAAGCTCATGGTGCACCGGGAGGCCCGCGGCCGGGGCCTGGGGCGCCGACTGCTGGCCGCGGCCGAACAGGGGGCCGCGGCGGCCGGGATCACCCTGCTCCACCTGGACACCGAGACCGGCAGCACGGCCGAGGCCCTGTACGGCTCCGCGGGGTGGACACGGCTCGGGGCGATTCCGGACTACGCGGCGACACCGGCCGGCCTCCCGCATCCGACGACGGTCTTCTACAAGCGTGTGGCGGATTCCCGCTGAGCGTGCGGTCTCTGTCAGTGGCATTGGTTACGGTGCGGGACATGCCGGACGCCGAAGACGTACGCCGTATCGCCCTGTCCCTGCCGGACACGGCCGAGAAGACCGCCTGGAACATGCCCACGTTCCGGGTCGCGGGGAAGATGTTCGCCACGCTGCCCGAGGACGAGACGTCCATGGCGGTGCGGTGCCCCAAGGAGGAGCGGGACGAGCTGGTCCTGGCCGAGCCCGGGAAGTTCTGGGTCGCCGATCACGAAGCGCAGTTCGCCTGGATCCGAGTGCGCCTCGCGACCCTCGAGGACGAGGCGGAGCTGCGCGACATCCTGGCCGACTCCTGGCGCCAGGCGGCCCCGCCGCGCCTGCTCGACCACCACCCGGAGCTGGGCCTCGCGGCCGGGGACTGACGTGCGGGTGACCGGCGGACAAACCGGTGCGCGACCACCGGCCCGAGTGCGGTATTGTTTCTGTGCGCGTTCGGCCGGGGGAAACCCCAGGTCAGGCGGGCAACGGGACGTGGCGCAGCTTGGTAGCGCACTTGACTGGGGGTCAAGGGGTCGCAGGTTCAAATCCTGTCGTCCCGACCAGCTTCATTGCAGGTCGGAGGCCGTTTTCTCAGAGATGGGAAGACGGCCTTCCTCGTGTCCGCCCTTCGATGGCCGCCCGTGAGGTCCAGGCATCGCGGGCCGTGACCGGGCAGTCGTCCCAGGGCTGTGCGCGCTCTTCCGCCATCCGGGAAAAGGCTTGGACTCCGTGGGCGCCGCCGCGGGACACTTCGACTCCTGGTCTGCCCCTGTTCGTCCGTCGTTGTCCCCACGAGCCGCACGGGGCACCCCCGTCGTGTCCCGTCCGACCGCTCGCGACCCGAACGAGGGCCGCCCCCCGAACCGCACCTCCACACGGCCATCGAGGCAGCGTCACCACCCGGAAGAAGCACGTGGCGCCGCCGCACGACACCACAGGGTTGGGATGGGATCACCTGATTCGCGCAAGGTCGCGCCGGGCAAGCGTTCCGTGCTCCTGGCACTTCGTTACTACGCAAGGGAGTTGGCACGGCAGAGGCGGCTCACGCTGCCCGCGATGCTGCTGCCGGCGCTGGGCAACATCGGCATCAACTACATCGCGCCGCTGATCGTCGCGAAACTCGTCGGCCGCATCGCCGGCGACTCCGGCATCGGCGTCGGTTCGATGCTTCCCTACGTCCTCGGCTTCGGCTGCGCCCTGCTGGTCGCCGAGGCGCTGTGGCGCCTCGGCCTCCACTGCCTGAACCGTCTGGACGCCCTCGGCATCGAGCGCCTGTACGTGCTGGGCATGGACGAACTGTTCGCCAGGGACGCCGCCTTCTTCCACGACAACTTCGCCGGATCGCTGACCAAGCGGGTTCTGAGCTTCGCCTCCCGCTTCGAGGAGTTCGTCGACACGCTGACGTTCAACGTCGTGGGCAGCTTCGTGCCGCTGCTGTTCGGCTCGGTGGTGCTGTGGCGCTACGAACCGCTGCTCGTCGTCGGGCTCTTGGCGATGATCGCACTGACGGCGCTGTGCGTGGTGCCCCTCATCCGTCGCCGCCAGGCACTCGTCGATCAGCGCGAGGAGGCGATCGCCCGGGTGTCCGGCCATGTCGCCGACAGCCTGATGAACATGGACACGGTCCGGGCGTTCGCAGCCGAGGAAAGCGAGGCCGCCGAACACCGGTCCCGCGTCGCCGAGTCGCGGCGTCTGACGCTCAAGTCGTGGGACTACGGCAACCTGCGCATCGACACGCTGGTCGCGCCGATGTCCGTGCTGACCAACGCCCTGGGCCTGCTGCTCGCGGTCATGCTGGGCGGGGGCCGGCACGGTGTGGAGGCCGTCGTGGTGGCCTTCACGTACTACAGCAACGCCACCCGGATCATGTTCGAGTTCAACCAGATCTATCGTCGTCTGGAGAGCTCGATGACGGAGGCCGCACAGTTCACCGAACTGCTGCTGACCCCTCCGACCGTGCTCGACCCGGCGACACCCGAGGTCCTGCGGTCCAGGACCGGCGATGTCCGCTTCGAACGGGTGACCTTCGCCCACGGAGGCGGCAAGCCGCTCTTCGAAGGGCTCGACCTGGCCGTGTCCAGCGGGTCGAGGATCGGACTCGTCGGCCGGTCCGGCGGCGGCAAGACCACCCTGACCCGGCTGTTGCTGCGGATGACCGACATCGACGCGGGCCGGATCCTGGTCGGAGGTCAGGACATCAGCAGGCTGCGCCAGGCGGACCTGCGCAGTCTGATCGCCTACGTGCCGCAGGACCCGGCCATGTTCCACCGCTCACTGCGGGACAACATCGCGTTCGCCCGGCCGGACGCCACCGACGCCGAGATCCGGCGTGCCGCCGAGGCGGCGCACGTCACGGAGTTCGCCGACGCGCTGCCGGACGGCTTCGACACCATGGTGGGCGAGCGCGGTGTCAAGCTGTCCGGCGGACAGCGGCAGCGGGTCGCACTCGCCAGGGCGATCCTGCGCGACGCGCCGATCCTGCTGCTGGACGAGGCGACCAGTGCGCTGGACTCCGAGAGCGAGATCCTCGTCCAGGAAGCGCTGTGGCGGCTCATGGACGGGCGGACGGCGCTCGTCGTGGCGCACCGGCTGAGCACCGTCGCCGGCATGGACCGGCTGGTGGTCCTCGACCGCGGCCGGATCGTCGAGCAGGGCACCCACCAGGAGTTGCTTGCATCGGAGGGCGCCTACGCGAAGCTGTGGCAGCACCAGTCGGGCGGCTTCCTCGACGACAGTCCCGCGCGGGCCGAACTGCACTGATCGCCTGCCTGCGCCCCGGGCGCCCCGGCACGCGATCCCGTGCTGCGAAGGGGACCTCGGCGGCCGGCCTGCGGCCGCCGTCGTTCCCTCCGTCACCGCATGATGTTCACCGCGCGAGCCACGACCAGGCCCACCGTGACGATGGAGACGGCCGACTGCATGAGCATCAGCAGCTTCGCCCACCGTGACATGGGCATCGTGTCGGTCGGGCTGAACGCGGTCGCGTTGGTGTACGAGACATACAGGTAGTCGAAGAACGCCGGTTCCCAGTCCCGGCTTACCAGCTCCTGCACCTGCATCTGCGGGAAGAGGAAATCGGGATGCGCGCGGTGGGCGTGTGCGCGGGCGACGGGGCCGCCACGGTCGAACTCCCAGTACCACAGGGCGAAGACGACGATGTTGGTGCCCCAGATGCCGGCCGCGACCAGGAGCAGTGAGCTGGCGGAACGTTCCTCGTGCCCGGTGAGCAGGGCGGTGAGGAGCAGCACCAGTGACCAGGCGTTGGCCAGGCTGGCGAGCGCCGCGAGAGCCAGGGACGCGCTGCGGAGCGGAACCGACTCGCGATTGATCCTGCCCGGATTGCTGAGCAGAAGCACCGCGAGGAAGACGCCCTCCACGGCGGGCAGCAGCCAGTGAGGGTGGAGAGTCAGCTTTCGGGGCTCCGCGAGTTGGGCGGCGATGATGAGCGCCAGAACCGCGGCGACCTGCCAGCGGTGCTCACCGTCGGTCGGCCGCCGCCACGCGGGGACCTTGGCCTTCTGCGGTGCATCAGTCATGCGGGTAAGTGTCGTACGGCGTCGGGGCGGCTCCTTCGCAGGGGGAGCGGCGGGCGCGTCCGTACCGACGGCGGCGTCCGGAGCGCCGGGCTCCCCGAACGGGGAGCCCGGCGCACGGTTCAGCCCTGCGTCTCGGCGCGGTCGGTCGTGCCCCAGAGCGTGTGGAAGCTGCCCTCGCGATCGACCCGCCGGTAGGTGTGCGCGCCGAAGTAGTCGCGCTGGCCCTGGGTGAGGGCGGCCGGCAGGCGTTCGGCGCGCAGGGAGTCGTAGTACGAGAGGGCGGCGGAGAACGCGGGCACCGGCACACCCCTGCGGGCCGCCGTGGCGACCACCTCGCGCCAGGGCACCTGGGCGTCCCCGATCTCGGCCGCGAACCCCGCGTCGGACAGCAGGCTGACCAGACCCGGATCGGCGGCACAGGCGGCCCGGATGCGGTCGAGGAAGGCGGCGCGGATGATGCAGCCGCCGCGCCAGATCCTGGCGACCGCGCCGAGGTCGATCTCCCAGCCGTACTCCGCGGCGGCGTCCAGGATCATCTTCCAGCCCTGGTCGTAGGCGATCAGCTTCGAGGCGTAGAGGGCCTGTTCCACCTGCGCGGTGAAGCGCTCGGCCTCGTACCGGGTGAGGTCCCACCGCGTGCCGCCCGGCAGCCCGCGGTAGGCGTGGCGCAGCGCGGACTGCCCGGAGGCGGCGCGGGCGAAGGTGGCCTGGGCGATGGCGGTGACGGGGGAGCCCAGGTCCAGAGCGGTCTGCACGGTCCAGCGCCCGGTTCCCTTCTGCCCGGCGGCGTCGGCGACGACGTCCACGAACGGCTCGCCGGTCGAGGCGTCCACGTGGGCGAGCACCTCCGCCGTGATCTCGATCAGATACGAGTCCAGGCGCCCCTTGTTCCACTGGCGGAAGATGCCGGCGATCTCGGCGGGGGAGTAGCCCGCCACCTGGCGCAGCAGGTCGTAGGCCTCACCGATCACCTGCATGTCCGCGTATTCGATGCCGTTGTGCACCATCTTCACGAAGTGCCCGGCGCCGTCGGTGCCGATGTGCGTCGTGCACGGCTCGCCGTCGACCTCGGCACTGATCTTCTCGAACATCGGCCCCAGCGAGGCATACGACTCCGGGGAACCGCCGGGCATGATGCTCGGTCCGTGCAGGGCGCCCTCCTCGCCGCCGGAGACACCCGCGCCGACGAAGTGGATGCCCCGATCGCGCAGCGACCGCTCCCGGCGCCGGGTGTCGGAGAAGTGCGCGTTGCCACCGTCGATGATCATGTCGCCGGGCTCCAGGAGCGGCGCGAACTCCTCGATCACGGCATCGGTCGCGTCGCCCGCCTGCACCATGATCATCAAGCGGCGCGGACGCTCCAGCGCCGCCACGAACTCCTCGGCCGTCCCGGCGGCCACGAACGCGCCCTCGTGCCCGAACTCCTCGACCAGCGCCTTGGTCCGGGTCGGGGTGCGGTTGTGCACGGCCACGGTGTACCCGTTCCGCGCGAAGTTCCGGGCCAGGTTGCGGCCCATCACCGCGAGCCCGGTGACGCCGATCTGCGCGGTCGCCTGCATGCTGTGCTCCTTGGGTCCGGATCCACCGCCCGTGTCCTTCCCGGGTGCGGCGGACCTCGCTCGGTGCGGCTCGTACCGCTGTCGCGATCAGGTACGGACGGCGGGGCGGGAGTTGCTCACCGCGGGCCGCGGGATCTCGGCGCGCCACCGGAGCGCGTGCCGGTGGCGCCCGCCCGACCGAGCGAGGCCGGCCCGGTCAGGCACCGAGGACGTGGAGGGAGACCCAGAGCGCCGCCACCGCGCCCACCAGCGCGGTCGGCACGGCGATCGCTCCGAGCCCGGTGAACTCCTTGAGGTCGACGGCGTGCTCGTGCTGGTGGACGATACGCCGCCACAGCAGAGTGGCCAGGGAGCCGGCGTAGGTGAGGTTGGGGCCGATGTTCACGCCGAGCAGGACGGCGAGGACCGCACCCGGACCCGACGGGACGGTCAGCGGCAGCAGGACCAGGACCGCCGGCAGATTGTTGATCAGATTGGCCAGTACGGCGGCCAGGGCGGCGATGCCCAGCAGTGCGGGCAGGCCGGTCCCGTCGGGGAGCACCCGGCCGAGTGCGTCGGCGAGCCCGTTGTCGACCACCGCGCGCACCACCACACCGAGCGCCAGCACGAACGCCAGGAAGGAAGGTGCCGCCGCCCGCACCACGGTGAGGGGGGTGGCCCGGCGCCGGACGAGCGCCCGCACGGCCAGTACCAGCGCTCCGGCCAGCGCCGACCAGGCGGGGTCGATGCCGAAGGCGGACGCGATCACGAACCCTGCGAGCGTGCAGGCCACGGTCAACAGGGCGAACAGGGGGAGCGGGGGCGGCTCGTCCCGGACCGGTGCCGCGGCTCCGGCGTCGAGGTCCCGATGGAAGAACCTGCGGAAGACGACGTACTCGGCGGTGACGGCGACCAGCCACGGCAGGGCCATCAGAGCGGCGAACCGCGTGAAGCTCAGCCCCGAGGCGCCGAACGCGAGCAGGTTGGTGAGATTGGAGACCGGCAGCAGCAGCGAGGCGGTGTTCGACAGATGGGTGCAGGCGTAGAGGTGGGGTTTGGGACGGGCACCCATATGGGCCGCCGTGGCGAACACGACCGGGGTGAGCAGCACGACCGTGGCGTCCAGGCTGAGCACGGCGGTGATCACCGAGGCGAGGGTGAACACCGCGGTCAGCAGGCGACCGGGCCGGCCGGCCGCCCAGCGCGCCATCCAGGCGCCGCACGCCCGGAACAGCCCCTCCACGTCGCAGAAGTGGGCCAGTACCAGCACCGCCGCCAGAAAGCCGACCACGGGCCCGAGCCGCTGGGCCTCGGCCCCCGCATGAGCCGGGGAGATGGCGCCGGCCGCGATCGCGATCCCGGCTGCCGGAACCGCGACGACGGCCTCCGGCAGCCCG
Organism: Streptomyces sp. HUAS TT11; assembly: GCF_051553595.1. NCBI lineage: Bacteria > Bacillati > Actinomycetota > Actinomycetes > Kitasatosporales > Streptomycetaceae > Streptomyces > Streptomyces sp. HUAS TT11. The sequence goes on along the minus strand of NZ_CP196184.1, from coordinate 1,554,364 downwards.
AAGGGACGCACCACGGCGCCGGCCAGTACGGCGACGAGCAGAACGATGGAGAGGGCCTCGGCGAGCGGGGTGTTCAGAGTGCGGTCCTTCCGGTACGGATTCGGCGGTGCCCTTCCATCACACCAGGTCGGACGGCATCGCTCGACGCGCAGCGCCCCGGACGACGGTGCGGCGTCGCCGTCACCCACCCGCCCGCAGTCGCCAACCGTGGTCCACCGGCCCGATGCCGGCCCCCAGGGCGAAGCCCGCCGCGATGGCCTCGGTGACGTACTCCTTGGCCTGCCGCACGGCCTGCGGCACCTCGAGACCCTGGGCGAGCCCCACCGCGACCGCGGAGGCGAGGGTGCAGCCCGTGCCGTGGGTGTGCCGGTTGTCGTGGCGCGGGGCGCGCAGCCAGTGCTCCTCGCGGCCGTCGGTCAGCAGGTCGACGGCCGCACCGGGCAGATGCCCGCCCTTCACGAGCACCCACCGGGGCCCGTACGAGAGCAGTTCCGCGGACGCGCGGCGCATGCCCTCCTCGTCGGTCACCGCGATGCCGGTCAGCTCCGCGACCTCGTCCAGGTTCGGCGTGGTCACCGTCGCGCGCGGCAGCAGCCTGGTCCGCACCGCGTCCAGCGCGTCGTCGGCGAGCAGCCGGTCCCCGTGCTTGGAGACGCTCACCGGGTCCACCACGACCGGAACCCCCACGTCCGCAAGCAGTTCGGCCACCACCGTGACCAGCCGGGGCGAGGCGAGCATGCCGGTCTTCACCGCCTGGACGCCGATGTCGTCGACCACGCTGCGGTACTGGGCGCGCACCGCCTCCACCGGCAGTTCCCAGGCGCCCTGCACGCCGACGGAGTTCTGCGCGGTGACCGCGGTGACCACGCTCATGCCGTGGGCGCCCAGCGCCAGCATGGTCTTGAGATCGGCCTGGATCCCGGCTCCGCCCCCGGAGTCGGAGCCGGCGATGGTCAGGACGCGCGGCGGGGCGGTCATGCGCGGCCCTCCTCTCGGACGCGCAGCGGGGCGTACACCGCGAGGGCCACCAGGAACGCCACGTAGTACGAGACGTCGGCGCCGTGCAGCGCACGGGCCACCGGACCCGCATACAGGCCCGTGTCCATGAACGGCACCGCGGCGGCGAAGGCGCCGGCGAAGGCGAGCAGCGGCGGCCACACCGACCGCGGCCGGGCCGTCTCGGCGGCGAGGTCGGTCACTCGGCCGCGCCGCACGAGCCAGTCGACGACCACGATCGCCACGAACCCGGGGATCCAGTAGCCGACGAACAGCAGCACGTTCTGGAAGCGGGCGGTGGTGTCGGCCGCGTGCATCCACAGCACCAGCGGGAATCCGAGAGCGGCGGCAAGGGCGGCCGCCACCGGGCGCGGTATGCGCAGGCCGATGGTCTGCAGTGCCAGTGAGCCGCTGTAGTCGTTCATGGCGTTGCTGCACAGGGCCGCCAGCGCCACCGCGAGCAGTCCGAACGCGCCCGGCGCGCCTCCGCCGAGCAACTGCTCCACCCCGGCGGCCGTCTGGTCGGTGAGCGCCGAGGCGCCCCACAGACCGAGGACCTGCACGGCCATGAACGACACGACCAGACCGAGCAGCGTGTACCAGAACATCCGGGTCCGGGACGTGGTGCGCGGCAGATATCGGCTGAAGTCGCTGGCGTACGGGGCCCAGGACAGGGTCAGACTCAGGGCGATGGTGCTGGTCAGTACGAACGCGCCCGCCCGGTCCGCACCGTGTGCACTGCCCGACAGGGCGGGGTGGACGCCCGACGGCATCCGTACGGCGATCAGTGCGAAGGCGGCCGCGAGGACGAAGGTCATGACGATCTGAAGACGGTGGATCGCCTCGTAGCCGAGCACCCCGAGCGCACCCTGCCCCAGCATCATGACCAGCACCCCGAGCCAGAACGGCCAGCCGCACAGGCGTGCAAGCGCGTCCCCGCCGAACAGGCCGATCAGTGCGTCCCAGGCGACCGAGGACAGCCACTGCAGGGCTCCCGGCAGCACCACCGCGCGTCCGAACGCGAGCCGGGCGAGCGGGAGCTGGCCCGCACCGGTGCGGCTTCCCCAGGTGCCGAGGTAGGCCGTGGGGACTGCACCGAGCACCGTGCCCAGTACGACGGCGAGGAGTGCCGTGGTGAAGTCGAGGCCGAGCGTGATGCCGATGGTGCCCGTGAAGACACCCGTCATGGTCAGATTGGGGGCGAACCACACCGTGAACAGCCGGCCCGCGCCGCCGTAGCGATTGCTCTCGGGGACCGGTTCGATGCCGTGTCCCTCGACCCTGAGATCGCCGGGAGCGGTGGGCATCCGCCCGTCGAAGACGGTCCGCCGGCCGTCGGCGGGCAGCCCGCCGGAGACATGCGCCAATGGCATGAAAGACATCCCTCCGCCAGTACGAACTGGTTCAGGTTCAACGGGTGTGATCTCAGCCCGCAGGTGGGGCACCCCGTGTCCGGTACGGCGGCAAGACTAACCCGAGCCGCCGGATGTGCCATACAGAAGGGCCGCCACCGGATGCGGTGGCGGCCGGTCGGAGCCTCGCTGCGTGACGCCGCCGCGGCCCGCCCGTGCGGCGTGCCCCGGGACGGTCCGGACCGCGTACCTGACGAGCGGCCCCCGGCAACGCCCGGGCCGGGGCGCCGGGTTCGGTGTTCGCGGCGGGTTTCGCCCGCGTCCCCGGACCGATGTCCCGGTGGGGCACGGCGGCCTTCGCCGCGACGGTCGCCGAGCCCTCTACCTGTTCTGCTCGAGCGTCACCTGGTCCACCACCTCGCGCATGACCCGGATGTCGTCGTCGGTGAGGTCCATGCGCCGCTTCTGCAGGATGGCGACGACGCGGGGGCCGGTGGGGCCGTCCGCCCGGCCGGGAGTGCCCGTTCCCCGGTCGGCGTCCTGGACCCGCAGCCAGGCCGCGAGTTCCTGGGACGTCATGTTCACCACCCGCTGGAACTCGTCCCACAGCGCGTCCGTCTCCAGGGCGTCGGCCATCGTGAACTCCTCTCGCCCTCGCGGGCACCGTCCGCTCCGTACGTGCTCGTGTCCGTAGGTGTGCCGTCCGCTCAGTCCTCCCGCGGCCGGTTCTCCGCCTCGAACATCCAGTGCTGCTTCTCCAGCTCCGCGGTGAGCCCGATCAGCAGGTCCTGGGTGACCGGGTCCGGTTCGCCGGTCACGTCGATCCGGGTGCGCAGGCGTCCGATCGCCGTCCCGGGCGACTCGACCATCAACCGGACGACGTCGGTGTCGCGCAGCCGGCCGTCCTTCGCGCCCGGCAGGCCTTAGGCGGAGCCGACGGTCTCCGGCCTGCCGTCCGGCGGGACGCCGAGCGCGGCCGCGCGTTCGGCCATGGTGTCCGAGCAGGAGCGCGCCGTGGCCACCACCTCGTCGAGCTGGAGGTGGATCGAACGGAACCTCGGTCCGACGATGTTCCAGTGGGCCTGCTTCGCCATGAGGGAGGGCCCGACCAGGTCGACCAGGGTTTCCTGCAGGGCTTCCCCGGCGACGGCACGTGCGGGTTCGGGCAGGGTGCTGTGCACCACGGTCATCGTGCGCTTCTCCTTGTCACGGGCCGGTTTCTGGACCGGAGCAGCGCGGCGCGTTCCCTCTCGTCGGTGCCTCCCCAGACGCCCGCCGTCTGCCCGGTGTCCAGTGCCCACTCGAGGCAATCGCCGGCCACCGGACAGCGTCGGCACACACGCTTCGCGGCGGCGGCCTCCACCAGAGCCGGTCCCGTTGTGCCGACCGGGAAGAACAAGTCGGGGTCCTCCTCCACACATGCCGCGTGTCGCAACCACTCCATGGGCGCCCGGGTGCCCGAGAGGCAGGGGGTGAAACCCGGTGGGAAGCGGGCGTTCCGGGGATACCGGGGGGATGGATCTTCCCAGTGGCGGCCCCGCGCTCTATAGTCAAAAACTAGCAGTGCTAATTACTCGTCGAGGGTGCTCAGGAGTCCCGTCGTGCGTACCGTCCACTTCGCTGCAGCCCGCCGTACTCCCATCGGCAGACTGCGTGGCGCTCTGTCCTCCGTGCGGCCCGACGACCTCGCGGCGACAGTGATCCGCGGTCTGATGGCCGACGTGCCCGCCCTCGACCCGGCGCGCATCGACGACGTCTACTGGGGCGCCGCGAACCAGGCGGGCGAGGACAACCGCAACGTCGCCCGGATGGCCGCGCTCCTCGCGGGCCTGCCCGAGTCCGTGCCGGGCGCGACGGTCAACCGGCTGTGCGCCTCCGGCCTGGAGGCGGTCACCACGGCCGCCCGCACCGTCGCCGCGGGCGAGGCCGACATCGTGCTGGCGGGCGGCTCGGAGTCCATGAGCCGCGCCCCGTTCGTGCTGCCCCGCCCCGACGAGGCCCTGCCGCACCGCATGGAGACCGTGGACACCCGCCTCGGCTGGCGTCTGGTCAACCCGGCGATGAAGGACCTCCACGGCCTGCTGTCCATGGGCGAGACCGCCGAGGAGGTCGCCGAGCGGTACGGAATCGGCCGCGAGCGCCAGGACGACTTCGCCCTGCGCAGCCACCGGCGGGCCGCCGACGCCCGCAAGAACGGGTACTTCGACGCCGAACTGCTCCCCGTGACCAGGGCGGACGGTGTCGCCGTCACGACCGACGAAGGTGTGCGCGAGGACACGTCGTACGAGAAACTCGCCCGTCTCAAGCCGGTGTTCCGTGAGGGCGGCACCGTCACGGCGGGCAACGCCTCGCCCATGAACGACGGTGCGGCCGGGCTCCTTCTCGTCAGCGAGGAGGCATTGAACGAGCTCGGCCTGCAGTCCCTCGGCCGCTATGTCGCGGGGGCCTCGGCCGGTGTCCACCCGGACGTCATGGGCATCGGTCCCGTCCCGGCGACCGAGAAGGCGCTCGCACGCGTCGGCTGGACGATCGGCGACATCCAGGAGGCCGAGTTCAACGAGGCGTTCGCGGCCCAGGCCCTCGCCTGCGTGGACCGCCTCGGGATCGACCCGGACCTGGTCAACCCCACCGGCGGCGCCATCGCCCTCGGTCATCCGCTCGGCTGCTCGGGCGCCCGCATCCTGACCACCCTGCTGCACCGCATGCGGCGCACCGGTGCCGCCCGCGGCCTCGCCACCATGTGCGTGGGGGTCGGCCAGGGCAGCACGGTGCTCGTCGAGCGCGACTAGGGTCTGTCGTCGGACGGGTCGGTGACGCGGCCGGCTGGTGGCCGGCCGCCGGAACCCGGCCCGGCCGGCGTCAGGAGCTCGTGAGCACGACGAGCTGCTGGGTCGCCCGGGTCATCGCGACATAGCGGTCGACCGCCCCCTCCACACCCGTGCCGAAGGCCTCCGGGTCGACGAGGACGACCAGGTCGAACTCGAGCCCCTTCGCCAACTCCGGCGTCAGCGACCGTACGCGGGGCGTCGCCCGGAACGTGGGGTCGCCGATGACACAGGCGACCCCGTCGGCATGCCCGTCGAGCCAGGTGCCGAGGATCGAGTCCCGGTCCGCGACGCGGCCGTGGACGACGGGGATCCCGGTGCTGCGTACGGACGTCGGCACATTGGCGTCCGGGAGCACGGCCCGGACGGCCGGCTCGGCCTCCGCCATGACCTCCTTCGGCGTGCGGTAGTTGATGCTCAGGGACGCCACATCGATCCGGCCGAGCCCGATCCGCTCGAGCCGCTCACGCCAGGACTCGGTGAACCCGTGCCGGGCCTGGGCGCGGTCCCCGACGATGGTGAAACTCCGGGACGGGCAGCGCAGCAGCAGCATCTGCCACTCCGCGTCGGTCAGTTCCTGCGCCTCGTCCACGACGATGTGCGCGAACGGGCCGGCCAGCGGTTCCTGCGCGGTCCCGGGCAGCGCGGCCTCGTCGATCAGACTGTCCTGCAGATCCCGTCCGCGCAGCATCGTCACCGCGCCCTCGCCGTCCTCGTCGGCCGCGAGCACGTTGTCGATGACCGCGGCCATGCGCTCGCGTTCGGCGGCGACGGACGCGTTGCGCCGGCGCCTGCGCCTCGACGCCTCCGGGTCGCCGAGTCGCTGCCGGGCGGCGTCCAGCAGCGGCAGGTCGGACACCGTCCAGGCCTGGGGCTCCGTGCGCTGCAGTCCGCGGACGTCGTCGGGGCTCAACCAGGGCGCGCACAGCCGCAGATAGGCGGGTACCGACCACAGGTCTCCGACGAGGTCGGCGGCTTCGAGCAGCGGCCATGCGCGGTTGAGCGCCCCGACCAGTTCCGCGTCACGTTGCAGCGCCCTTCGGAACAGATCGGGCGAGATGTCGCCGTCGTGCTTGTCCCGGAGTGCGGTGAGCAGAGCCTCCCAGATCTGGTCGCGCGCCTCGTTGTGCGGAGTACCGGGGTCGGGCGCCTCGAACGCCTCGGCCCAGTCGTCCGCACTCAGCCGAACGTCGCCCCAGGCAGTCGTCACCGACATTGCGCCGGTGGGCGGCGACTCGTAGAACCGCACGGCCGTCTCGACGGCCTTCACCATGCTCGCGGACGACTTCAGCCGGGCGACGGCCGGGTCGGTCTCGATCATCGCTCCGGCCCCCTCGGCGACCAGGTCCCGCAGGGTGCAGGTCCGCACCCCGTCCTCGCCGAGGCTCGGCAGGACGTCGGAGACGTAGGCCAGGTACGGCTGGTGCGGGCCGACGAACAGCACGCCGCCCCGACGGTGGTCGATGCGGGGATCGGAGTAGAGGAGGTAGGCGGAGCGGTGCAGTGCGACCACGGTCTTTCCCGTGCCGGGACCGCCGTCGACGACGAGGGCGCCGGGGGAGGCCGCCCGGATGACGGCGTCCTGGTCGGCCTGGATGGTGGCGAGCACGTCCCGCATCCGGTCCGAGCGGCTGCCGCCCAGCTCGGCGATGAAGGCGGACTGGTCGTCGAGAGCGGCGCGCCGCTCCAGCCCGTCGGCGGTGAACACCTCGTCCCAGTAGTCGCTGATCCGTCCGCGGGTCCAGCGATACCTGCGGCGGCTCGCCAGACCCATCGGATGGGCGTGGGTCGCCGCGAAGAACGGCTCGGCCGCCGGTGAACGCCAGTCGATCAGCAGCCGGCGCCCCGTGCTGTCCGTCAGGCCCAGTCGCCCGACGTACAGGGGCTCCGGGCTGTCCGCGTCCACGATGCGGCCGAGGCACAGGTCCAGACCGAAGCGACGCAGGGCGCGCAGACGGGCGGTCAGCCGGTGGACCTCCGCGTCCCGGTCCATCGCCTGCCGCCCGATGCCACCGGGCGACTTGAGTGCGGTGTCGAGGCGGTCGGACAGTTCGGAGATCGTCTGTTCCAGAGTTTCCGCGATCGCCGCGAAGTGCCGCTCGTCATCGGCGATCAGCAACGGGTCGGCCTTCGCGGCGAGGCGATCGGGCAGGTCGAACGTGCTGGTGGTCAGGAAGTTCATGTCAGCGGCTCCGATCCGGGTTCGCGTCCGCAGAGTCCGGCGCCGCGCACACCCGCGGCCCCTGGCAGAGCACCCGCGACGGCGGCATGCGGCACCCCGCCGGTACAACGTCACGGCACGCCCCATGAACCGACAAAAGCAAATGCACTTCGTGAATCTCCCATTTCCGCAAGTTCCGGCGTCGGTGTGCGATTGTGCGGCACCGACCGGGCCTTGCCGCAAGCCCCCCGGTGCGCTATACGTTGAGAGTGGCGAGGGGTGCGTGCTCACCTCCGCATCGATCGGCCCCGGTGGGCGGCCGGACTCTCGCGAGGCGCCAACAGGCCCCGGTCCTGCGGGAACGCGGGCCGCGGACCATCAAGGCGCGGATCACCAGGCGAGACACCCGTGACGCGGCGAGATGCGTGGGCATAGCATCGGTCACCGCATGAACACGATGACGCTCTGGGACATATCCCTGTGGGGGTTCGCCGCGCTGGCCTTCGCGGCGTTGCTCGTCGGCTTCTCCAAGACCGCCGTGAGCGGCGCCAACACCGTCAGCCTGGCCGTCTTCGCCGCCGTCCTGCCCGCCCGCGCCTCCACCGGCGTGCTGCTGCCCGTCCTGATCGTCGGCGATGTCCTCGCCGTCCTGACCTATCGGCGACACGCCCACTGGCCCACTCTGTGGCGGCTGTTCCCGGCGGTCGCCGCGGGCGTCGTGCTCGGCACCCTGTTCCTGGTGTGGGCCGACGACGCGGTCGTACGGACGTCGATCGGCGCGATCCTGTTGCTGATGGCGGCGGTGACCATGTGGCGGCGCCGGCGCTCCGAGCAGGACGTGGAACCGGACGCGGTGACCACACGGGCCGGCCGTGCCAAGGCGCGTTCCTACGGCGTCCTCGGGGGCTTCACCACGATGGTGGCGAACGCGGGCGGTCCCGTGATGTCGATGTATCTCCTTTCCGCCGGATTCCGCAAGCTCGGCTTCCTCGGCACCTCGGCCTTCTTCTTCCTGATCGTCAACGTCTCCAAGGTGCCCTTCAGCGCCGGTCTCGGGTTGATCGACGGCCGTTCACTGCTGCTGGACGCGGCGCTCGCGCTGTTCGTGGTGCCGGGCGCGTTCCTCGGGAAGTGGGCGGTGAACCGGATCAATCAGCGGCTGTTCGAGCAACTGGTGATCGCGGCGACGGTCGTGGGCGGCGTCCAGCTGCTGCTGCGCTGAGCTCCCGTCACACTGGTGTCCGCCCGGCTATCGGAGCAGGGCGGGAAGGTCGGCGAAGGAGTCGAGGACGTGGTCGGGCGCACCGCTCGCCGCCCGGTGCGTCTCGGGCAGATACTTGCCGGTCCTGACCAGGGCCCCGGTGATCCCGGCTCGCTGGGCCGCGAGCACGTCGGACTCGATGTCGTCGCCGATCATGAGCGTCTGATCCGCGCCGACCCCGAGATGGGCGAGCGCCGCCTCGAAGAACGCGGGCGACGGCTTGCCGGTGACCACGGCCTCGGTGTGTGCGGCCTTCTCCAGCCCCAGCAGGAACGCCCCCGAGTCGAGTTGCAGACCCCGGTCGGTGCGCCAGTACAGGTTTCGGTGCATGGCGACCAGCCGCGCGCCTCTCTGGAGGTGGCCGAAGGCGCGGTTGAGCGCCGGGTAGTCGAACTCCGGGCCGGCACCTCCGAGAATCACGGCGTCGGGGACCGTGTCCGCGTCGTCGACGAAGCTGACGCCGGTGAGATCCTCGCGGATGTCGCCGCTGCTGAGCAGCGAGCACCGTGCGCCCGGCAGGCGGTCCGCGAGATATGCGGCCGTGGCGGCGGGTGCGGTCAGGATGTCGTCGGCCGCCACGGGAAAGCCGGCCGCGGACAGGGTCCCCGCGATCGATGCGCGGGTGCGGGAGGTCGTGTTGGTGAGCAGGGCGACGGCGAGGCCGGAGTCACGGATCTCGTGCAGGGCTTCGACCGTGCCCGGCAGGGGCTGCCAGGAGACGGTGAGGACCCCGTCGATGTCGATGAGGACGGCACGCACTGAATCCATGGCAGGACCCTAACGAGGCCGACGGCCCCCCGCCCTGCGGCGTGCGGGACACGGTGCGACCGCTGCGCCGTCCGTCCGCCCGTCCGCCCGCCCGGCCGCGGGTACCGGCGGCGGACCGGAGGGAGGGCTGCCCGTACCCTCGGCACCATGTCCCCGCACGTCCTGATCCTCGGCGGCACCGCAGAGGCACGCGAACTCGCCGCCTCGCTCGTCTCCCGGCCCGGGGTGCGGGTGACCACCTCCCTGGCGGGGCGGGTGTCGCGGCCCGGTGCGCTCGAAGGGGAGGTGCGCGTCGGGGGTTTCGGCGGCGCCGGGGGACTGGCCGACTGGCTCCGCGCACACCGGGTGGACGCGCTGGTCGATGCCACACACCCGTTCGCCACGGGCATCACCGCGAACGCGACACGGGCGGCGGCGGCCACCCGCGTTCCGGCCGTGGTGCTGCGCAGGCCCGGCTGGAGCGCGGTCCCCGGAGACCGCTGGCACGACGTGGCCTCCCTGGAGGAAGCGGCGGCCCTGCTGCCCGCGCTCGGCCGACGGGTGTTCCTCACCACCGGCCGGCTGGGGCTCGCGGCCTTCGCGGACCTGGCCGGTATCCACTTCGTGGTGCGATCGGTGGATCCGCCGGAGCCACCCATGCCGCCGGACACCCGGGTGCTCTCGGCCCGCGGGCCGTTCACGGTCGAGGACGAGACGGCTTTGCTCGTCGAGCACCGCATCGATGTGCTCGTCACGAAGGACAGCGGGGGAGCGGCGACGGCGGCCAAGCTCACGGCCGCGCGCGATCACGGGCTTCCCGTGGTCATGGTCCGCCGTCCGCCGCTGCCCGGCGGGGTGACCGCGGTGCCGGACGTCGTGGCTGTGTTGTCGTTCCTGGGACTCGGTCCCCGATGACACAGGCAAGGAGCCGGTCGACGGCGCGCAGTGTCTCGTGGCGGTGCTGCGCCCTCCTCACCCACGCCGGCAGCCGTGCGACGACGGTCGTCCGGTGTCGCCGTCGTACCAGGCGCGCATTCGCGCGGCGTCGCCGCGACGATCCGCCTGATTCCGTCGAGGTGGTCGAGGCCGCAGGTCCACAACGGGCCCTGCCGCCTCGGCGCGAACAGCTCCGCCGCCGGTGCGAAGCGCCCCTCCACAGGGGCGGTGCGCCGGCAGCGCGGGCACGTCGGCAGGATCGCGTCGAGGACGTCGTACGGCGTGCTGCGGGGGTGGCACGAAGACGGAGCGGGGCGGCGGGCACCGCACGAGTACGACCACGGGCGGGAAGCGCGGCACGCGGATCTCCAAGGGGCCGGCGCACGGGCGGGGTCCTGTCCGCCCCCTGGGGAACGACCCCGGGCGCCGGGCTCCGTACGGCGCACGCGGGAGCGCTCGTCCTAGCCGCGCGGATGCCTGCGCAGCAGATAGGTGTCCATGATCCAGCCCTTGCGCTCCCGCGCCTGAGCGCGCACGCGCTCGATGTGCTGCGCCGTCTCGGCCAGTGGCCCGGAGACGAGGATCTCGTCCGGAGTGCCGATGTAGGCACCCCAGTAGATGTCGATGTCCTGGTCCGCGTACCGCCGGAAGGCCTGATGGGCGTCGAGCATCACCACGACGTCGTCGACCCCGTCGGGGAACCCCTCCGCCAGGCGCCGGCCCGTGGTGATCTGCACGGGCCGGGCCACCCGGTTGAGTCCCGTGCGATGCCTGGCGACGAGCGCCGACACGCTGCTGATACCGGGCACGACGTCGTAGGAGAACGTCACCTCGCCCCGGTCCAGGATCTCCTCGAGGATGCCGAGCGTGCTGTCGTACAGCGCGGGGTCGCCCCACACCAGGAACGCTCCGGTCTCGTCCTCGCCCAGTTCCTCGACGATGAGCCGTTCGTAGATGCCGGCACGGGCCGAGCGCCAGTCGCCGACGGCGGGGGAGTAGGCGTCGCCCCCGGCCAGGCGGTCGCGCTCCGGGTCGCGCGCCTCGACGAGGCGGTACGCCCCCTCCGGCACATGTGCGTCGAGAATGTCCCGGCGCAACCGGACGAGGTCCGACTTCGACTCGCCCTTGTCGAGGATGAAGAACACGTCCGTGCTCCTCAGCGCCTTGACCGCCTGCAGGGTCAGTTGGTCGGGGTCGCCCGCTCCGATGCCGATGACATGAATCTTTCGCACGCCCCGAGTCTGCCGTACCGCGCGGCCGGGCGGCCCGACGCCCCCGCCTGCGCCCGCTACGGTCGCCGGCCGCGGAGCCGGGGAGCCCGCTCGCGCGCGTCGACCTTGGCCGCGTCCCGCTCCACCACCGTGGCCAACTCCCTGGCCCAGGAGATGAGTTCCGCCAGGTCCATGCCGTACGGCCGGCTCTGAGCCGACTGTGCGGCCCAGTCCTCCACCGCCGTGGCGCCGCGCCGCAGCAGCCGGGTGCCACCGGTCGCGTTGCCGCGGGCCGCGTGCGTGAGTCCGACCGCCAGTTGGGCGAGCCCGCGCCACAGGGGCCGCTCCCCTTCGGGCCCCGACTTCCAGGCGTCCTCGAAGACCTCGTGCGCATGGAACGGTTTCCCGGCGTCCAGCAGGCTCTGGGCTTCGGCGACGCTGTCGTCCGGAGTACGCAGGACCCCCTCGGGCTGGCGTGCGACCCCCTGGGCGTCGTACGGAAGGGGCCGCCCCAGTCCGTCCCGCGGCCGGGCGTTGCGGGCCCGCCCCTCCGCGTCCCGGTCGCGCCCCCGACGAGCCCGGGCTTCCGATGCGTCACTCATACCCAGATTGTCCCGCACCTCCCGCCCGCTTCGGGGCAGTACCTGCCGTGGGGTAAAGTTCTGTCCGCGCGATCACGCGGATCACCGCGGGAAGCGCACCGGGACGTGGCGCAGCTTGGTAGCGCACTTGACTGGGGGTCAAGGGGTCGCAGGTTCAAATCCTGTCGTCCCGACGGCGACGTCGGAAGTCTTCCAAGGTCAGGGGCCCTCTTCCTGGGGCCCCTGACGTGTGAGCGGGAGCGCTGCGACAGCCCCCGCCGGCTCCCTGCCCGCGATTCACGTCGCCGCCTCGGTGCCTTGGCGCACCGACGGATCGTCCTTGGGCCCCGTGTGTGCGGGCCGCCTCAGTCCGCCCGCTCCGCGGAGAAGTTCACCTCCGCCGTGTCCACGGTTCCGCCGCGGCGCCCGGGAGCGTTCTGCCACTGCCAGTAGAGGTTCGTGTGCGCGATCACCTGCTCCGGGGTCGGCGCTCCGTATGCCGTGAGGTCCTCCGTGGTGTGCGCGTCTTTGACCAGCGTCGCGTCGTATCCGCGTACAAGGGCACCATGCAGGGTCGAGCGGATACAGGCGTCGGTCTGGGCACCCGTGACGACGAGCCGGCCCACTCCGTGCTCCGCGAGCACCGACTCCAGATCGGTGTCCTCGAAGGAGTCCAAGTAGGTCTTGTGGACGAGCGGTTCCGTATCGCGCCGGACCAGCTCCGGGACGTAGTTCCAGCTCTCGCTGCCCCGCACGAGCTCGGCGTCGGAGTGCTGCACCCAGACCACCGGGACGTCCTCGGCGCGGGCCCTGTCGATCAGGGTGTTGATGTTCGCGATCACGTCGTCGCGGTTGTGGGAGCCGTCCACGACCCCGTTCTGGACATCTATGACGAGCAGTGCGGTACGGGGCCGGTCGGGCAGGGTCGTCATGGTGTCTCCCGTTTCTCGTCCTGGAACTGACCGGACCCCACAGTAGGCCGCACCACTGACAGCGGGGCCGCCCTCCGGACGGATGTCAGCGCAGCAGCTCCGCCAGCCGGCGCCAGGCGGCACGCGGCAGGGCGTCGCGGGGCCCGGCGTCGACCACTTGGACGGCGACGTGGTCCGCGCCCGCCGCATGGAACGCCTCGATCCGCTCCCGGATGCGGTCGTCGTCGCCCCAGGCGAACAGCGCGTCGACCAGGCGGTCGCTGCCGCCGTCGGCGAGGTCGTCCTCGGTGAAGCCGAAACGCAGGAGGGAGTTGGTGTAGTTCGGCAGGGTCAGATAGAGGGCGAGGGTGCCCCGGGCCGTCGTACGGGCCCGGTCCGGGTCCGTGTCCAGGACGACCTTCGTCTCGGGTGCGAGAAGCGGTGCGGCGCCCAGGATCTCCCGGGCCACGGCGGTGTGTTCGACCGTCATCAGATACGGATGCGAGCCGGCGGCGCGATCGCGGGACAGCTCCAGCATCTTCGGCCCGAGTGCGGCGAGGACCCGGCGCCCCGCGGGGACCCCGGCGGCATCGAGGGCGTCCAGGTAGTCGACCATGGCCGAGTAGGGACGACGGTACTGTTCCGTCATCCTGGCGTGACTCACGCCCAGCCCGAGCAGGAACCGCCCGGGACGGCCCTTCTCCAACTCGCCGAAGGCCGCAGCGGTCCCGGCCGCCTCGTACTGCCAGATGCTCTGGATGCCGGTCGCCACGACCAACCGCGAGGTCGCCTCGATCAGCGGCACCGCGTGGCGCACGGTGGGGCTGCCGCCGAGCCAGACGGCACCGAAACCGAGTTCCTCGAGTTCGGCGGCGGCATCGGCCAGTTCGCCGCGTCGGGCCGGGTCCTCCGAACGCAGCCCCACGCTCCAGATACCGTGCCGTCCGACGGCCTCCTTCGGCGGGCCTGCGCCGTCCGTGCCTGTGACATCACCCATCGGTTCCGCATCCCTCCGCGCTCCGCGCAGCACCGTGCTCCTGCATCACTTGATCCCAGCAGAACCCAACGGATCGACGGCACGGCGCATTCCACGCCGGATGTACTCCTCGTGAGGCGGTACTTCACCTTCGGGCGCGGGAACTTCGCAACCGGCCGGTGGTCCCCGGCGGGCCGCACGGACGCGGGCTCGACCACCAGTCCGGTGACGACGTCGGCGCACCCCGCCGCTCCCGGTCCCCCGGCCGTCGGTGCGCCCCGAGCCGGTCGGACGGCCGGGAGCCGGCGCAAAGCCGTGACAAGGGGCTCATATAGGCTGCTCGCTCCGGTTCCCGCAGTCCGAGTGCCCGGGAGTGTTTCCAGTGACCGTAACGATCGATCCGTCCGGAGCGACGGGTTCGCCCGACGACGAGCAGCCCGCGCGGGAGACGTCGGCGGTCGGCGCACCGGTCGTCGGGGCGACGCCCGCGGACGACGGGTTCTGGGTGGAGCCGGCGGCCACGGGTGACGCGGAGCCGGCCCCGGCGCAGTCCGACGTCGACGGGACGGTGGCGCGTGACGCCCATGATTTCGGGGTGTACGCGCGCACCGGCGGCTGGGCGTTCGCGCTGAAGGTGGCGCGCAGCGTACGGCCCGGCGGGCAGTCGGCGGGGGAGACCCCGAAGATCTCCGCCAAGCGGTTCGCCGAACTGGCGGGGTGCTCCCCGGAGCGGGTCATGCGGTACTACAAGGCGTGGGACAAGGCGGCCGACGACGGTCTCGTCCCGCACTTCGAGATCCTCGTCCCCGGCCAGGACATCGCGCTGCCGGACTCCGACGCCTGGCTCGCGTACTACACAGCCCGCACCAGCGCCGCGTCCGAGCGGGGCCAGGCCATCGCCGCGTCCGCCGAGGCCGAGGGCATCCGGCCGACCAAGGCACTGGAGGTCGCCGAGAACCCCACCGCGCTGCGGGCCGCGATCCTGGCCGACCCCGCCACCGCTCGGGCCGCGCGCGCCGCCCTCCTCGACCGGCTCCGGGAGGACCCGGTCCTGCAGACCGAACTCGCCCGTGACGTCGCAAGGACGGACGGGCTGAAGAAGGCGGTGGCCACCGAGAGCCGAGTCGCGGACCGTATCGGTTACGTCCGGCAGATCGTGGAGAAGGGCCAGGTCAAGACCCCTGCGGGCCAGACGATCGAGGCGCCCGCCGAACTCCGTGCGCAGGCCGAGCGCCACCTTTCCCTGATCGACGAGCTGGACGACGGGGAGGAGGCGGGACCGTGGGCCGCCGAGGCGTACGACACGGTGAAGGAACTCGTGGCCCGGACCGTCGAGGCCGACCCGGACCTGCGCCTTCGGGAACGCCGAAGCAGGTTCTACAGCAGCCTGCAGCGGGCGACGAAGGTGTTCGAGGAGCTGACCTTCGACGACGTCGAGGACCTGGACGACCTCTACGAGGACGACATGCTCCAGCGGCTGGAGGAACTGCAGACCGCTGTGGGCGGCTGTATCGCCGTCCTCCGGGGCGCGGCCCCGCCACAGGCCTGATTCTGCGGCGGCCGGTGGCCTACGGCGTGCGTTCGGCCTCCGGTGTCACTCGGCGAGTACCTCGGCCCAACGGCTGGTCCCCTCCGGATGCACCTCCACGCCGTACCGGGCCGACAGCGCGGCGACGATGCACAGCCCCCGGCCGTGCTCGTCCGGATCGATCGCGGCCGACGAGCTGCAGGTGGGTACGGCCGGCCCCATGTCGGTGACCGCGACGCGCACGGCATCGCGCCCGTCCAGCCGGGCGCGCGACAGCCGTAGTGCCGCCGGCGGGAAGGCATGGACGACCGCGTTCGTCAGAAGCTCCGAGATGACGAGAAGCACATCCTCCGCGGCGCCCTCGGGCAGGTTCCACCTGGTCAGGATGGCCTCCGCGCGTCGGCGCACGGTGGAGACGGCCCGGGCAGAGTGCGGGAGCGGGAAGACGTACTCCACGCCCTCCACAGGCGCGGCGTTGAGCTGCGCTATTGCCATGTGCCCTCCTCCTCGGGGCGAGCCGCCGGCTGGACACCGGGCGTTCAGGCACGTTATGGAGGGAAATCCGGCGGGTCAATGAAGGGCGGTCGGCATTACCGAACGCCGTCCTGAACCGGGAGGCGATCCGGATTAGGATCGGCTCATGGCCGGGCCAGTCCAGTCCATCGAAAGGGCGGCGGCGATCCTGCGCCTGCTCGCCGGCGGTCCCCGTCGGCTGGGGCTCGGCGAGGTGGCGTCGTCGCTGGGGCTGGCCAAGGGCACCGCCCACGGCATTCTGCGCACGCTCCAGCACGTGGACTTCGTGGAACAGGACGAGGCGACCGGAAAGTACCAGCTCGGAGCGGCACTGCTGCATCTGGGCACCAGCTATCTCGACGTCAACGAGTTGCGGTCGCGCTCGATCAACTGGGCCGACGCCCTGGCCGCCCGCAGCGGGGAGGCCGTCCGTCTCGGTACACCACTGGAAGGCAAGGTGCTCGTGGTGCACCACGTCTTCCGGCCGGACGACACCCTTCAGACCCTGGACGTGGGCACGCTGCTGCCCCTGCACGCCTGCTCCCTGGGCAAGGTGCTGCTGGCCTTCGGCGCCGAGCCCGTGGAGCCGCTCGTGGACGCGGGCCTCGAGGAGTACACCCGGCACACCCTGGTGCGCTCCGAGGACCTCAGCAGGGCCCTCGTCGAGGTGCGGGAGCTCGGCTGGGGCGCCGAGGTGCAGGAAATGGCCATGGGGGAGGCCGGCGTCGCCGCGCCGATCCGCGGGCACGGCGGCCTTGTGGTGGGTGCGATCGGAGTGTCGGGACCGGTCGAACGGATCTGCGACACCAAGGGCCGGCCGCAGCCGGCCCTGATCACCTTGCTGCGGGAAGCCGCACGGGCGATCTCCAGAGACCTGGGCGCGGCCCGCTGGTAGCTCCCGGCGCCGCCGCGACGCATCGGAAGGCAGTACCGATCATGGTTGAACGGTATGTGATGTCCATCGACCAGGGCACCACCTCCACGCGATGCATTCTGTTCGACCACCGCGGACGGCTGGTGACGGTCGCCCAACGAGAACATCGGCAGTTCTTCCCCCAGCCCGGCTGGGTGGAGCACGACGCTTCGGAGATCTGGCGCAACCTGGTGCGCATCGTGCCGGAGGCGCTGTCCGACGTCGGCATAGACGTCGGGCAGATCACCGCCATCGGCATCGCCAACCAGCGCGAGACGACGGTGCTGTGGGACCGGCGCACCGGTGCTCCGGTGTGCCGGGCGATCGTCTGGCAGGACGTCCGGACCGCCCAGCTCGTCGAGGAACTCAGGCAGAGCCCCGGCGACGAGTTCTTCCTCGAGCGCTGTTGTCTGCCCCCGTCCACCTACTTCTCCGCGCCCCGGCTCCGCTGGCTGTTCGACCACGTCGACGGGCTGGAGCAGCGCGCACGGGACGGCGAGGTGCTCTTCGGGACGGTGGAGAGCTGGTTGATCTGGAAACTGACGGGCGGTGCGGACCGCGGCCTGCACATCACCGACGCCACCAACGCCAGCCGCACCATGCTCATGAACATCCGCACGCTGACCTGGGACCCGGAACTGCTGGAGTTCTTCCGGGTCCCGACCGCGATGCTGCCGGAGATCCGGCCGTCGATCGAGACCTACGGGGAGGCCCGCTCCGTACTCCCCGGTGTCCCCATCACGGCCGCGCTCGGCGACCAGCAGGCGGCCCTGTTCGGACAGACCTGCTTCTCGCCGGGTGAGGCGAAGTGCACCTACGGGACCGGCAGCTTCCTGGTGATGAACACCGGTACCGATCTTGTGCGGTCCCGGCACGGGCTCCTCACCACCGTCGCGTACAAGATCGCGGATCAGGACACGGTCTACGCACTCGAGGGCCCGATCGCCGTCACCGGCTCACTGGTCCAGTGGTTCCGCGACCGCCTCGGCCTGATCAGCAGCGCGCCCGAGATCGAGACGCTGGCGCTCACCGTCGAGGACAACGGCGGTTGCTACATCGTCCCCGCGTTCTCCGGTCTTTTCGCACCTCACTGGCGCAGCGACGCCCGGGGCGTCATCGTCGGGCTCACCTCGTACATCACCAAGGGGCACCTGGCCCGGGCCGTCCTGGAGGCCACCGGCTGGCAGACGCGCGAGGTCGTCGACGCCATGAACGCCGACTCGGCGCTCGCGATGAAGGAACTCAAGGTGGACGGGGGCATGACATCCGACAACCTGCTCATGCAGTTCCTGGCGGATGTCCTCGACCTGCCCGTGGTGCGGCCCCTGGTCGCGGAGACTGTCTCGCTCGGAGCGGCGTACGCAGCGGGCCTCGCGGCCGGTTTCTGGCCCGATCTGGAGGTCCTGCGCCGCAACTGGCACCGGGCGGCGCAGTGGATGCCCGACATGGACCCGGAACGGCGGGAGTGGGAGTACGAGTCCTGGAAGCGTGCCGTCGAGCGGTCTCTGGGCTGGATCAGGCCGTCGGGACGGGCGTGACCGGCTGCGGCCGGGGTCGGTGGACGCGCCCCGCACCACGATGAGTAGTTGATATTTGCACGATATTGACGCCGACGACTTCGCCCGCTTTGGTAGGGTGACGTTCGCCACTTTGTCGCATTTGGTCCAGTACGGGGGCTTCGTAAGCGATTCGGCACATCATTCCCGATCGCCCGGTGATGTGTTTCACCTCAATAGTTCATTGTTCAACTAAGTCGGAGTGCGTAGCTTGAGATCGCCGACACAACGGCAGGAACCCCCACCGTTCACATCCACCGGACGATGGGTCGCGCAAGGAGGAATGACCATGAACAAGCTGATGCGGCGTCTCACCACCGCGGGCGTCTCCGCTGTATTTCTCGGCGGCGCTCTCTTCGCTGCCGGCGGCTCGGCGATCGCGGCCACCCCGCAGACGCCCGGGCACGCCCCGGCCCGGGCCGCTGCCGTCGCGGACACCAGGGTCGCCACCGTCCACACCCAGCACCGCGTCGATCCCTGGATCGCGGACCAGCTCGCGATGTTCGACCCCTGGGTCGTCGGTCAGCTCGAACTCTTCGTCCCCTCGGGCGGCACCGGCGATCAGCACGGGCCGAGCGACTGGCACCGCAGCCTCGAAGACCACGCGACGGTCCTGAACGACGGCGCGCGCCCCTGATCCCACCGGTCCGCCTCCCCGCGGCAGCGCGACGGTTCTCTCGCCCTCACGGCGCTCCGCACGGATCCGGCACCCGTCCCGTCCGCATCCGGACGCCGTGCGTACGGCAGATCGCTGCGGAACCCCTGCCGGGGTCGGCCGGGGAGTAGCGTGTTCCGCCCTGGCCCGCACCGCGTCGTCGTGGACGTCGAACCGGCCCGACCCGAACGCGGCGACCAGGGGAAGGGCGGAGTTGCGAGACACCCGTACGCGCCTTCCGGCCTGTAGACCGCAATGCGCCTGTCGGGCACGGCGCCTGATGGGCGATCACTTGAGGACATACCCGCCCTCCATCACACTTGCGGGCCTCGACCGACTCGAAGCGGCGATCCCGTGGTCATTGCACAGGCCCGCGCGGCAGGGGGCTCGGGCCGTGACCTTCGAGGGAACCGGCTGCGAGGTGGGCGCCGGTTACCTGGAGGCTGCGCGTCGCTTGTCGATGCCCTGAACGTACGCCGCGCCCGGGGGACTTGGACCGCGTCCGGGGCTTCGCCGAGCCGGAGTTGCTCAGTGTGGGGGCTTACAGCGTACGTATCATCGGTGCCCCCGGCGGCACGAGGACCTTCACCTCCATCGGCGCACCGGAGGCATGCTGCACCGCAGGCTCCACGGGCACATCCCCGACTGCTGAACCTGTGCGCCCGGCGCACCAGTGGGTCGTCGACGGCGGCGATCGCCGTCGCGGGCCGCACGTCCGGGTCGGCCCACGACGCATCGCCCGAAGCCGCGGGAGGTCTTGAACGCGCCGCCCGCAGCTCGTCCATCGCTGTCGGTCGGGACTCCGCAGACTCCCGGACCGCCGTCGGCTGCACACGAAGCGTCCGCGACGTCACCGCCGCCGGCCGGTTCACACATGTGCTGGACAGCAAGGGTCCGGACGATGCCGGAAAAGGGCGCCTGCCGGGTCTTCTTCCCGGCCGGGCGCCCTTCCGGGGGCTCTAGAAGAAGCCCAGCTTCTTCGGGGAGTACGACACCAGGAGGTTCTTGGTCTGCTGGTAGTGGTCCAGCATCATCTTGTGCGTCTCGCGGCCGATGCCCGAGCCCTTGTAGCCGCCGAAGGCAGCGTGCGCCGGGTACTGGTGGTAGCAGTTCGTCCAGACGCGACCCGCCTGGATGGCGCGGCCCGCGCGGTACGCGGTGTTCACGTCCCGCGTCCACACACCGGCCCCGAGCCCGTACAGCGTGTCGTTGGCGATCTTGATCGCGTCGTCGAAGTCGTTGAACGACGTCACGGACACCACCGGACCGAAGATCTCCTCCTGGAAGATCCGCATCCGGTTGTCGCCCTCGAAGATCGTCGGCTGGACGTAGTAGCCGCCCTTCAGCTCGCCGTCGTGCTCGATGCGCTCACCGCCCGTCAGGATCTTCGCGCCCTCCTGACGGCCGATGTCCAGATAGGAGAGGATCTTCTCCAGCTGGTCGTTGGACGCCTGTGCGCCGATCATCGTCTCCGTGTCCAGCGGGTGCCCGGCCTTGATCTGCTCGGTGCGGGCGACGGCCGCCTCCATGAACTCGGCGTAGTGCCCCCGCTGCACCAGGGCCCGCGAGGGGCATGTGCACACCTCGCCCTGGTTCAGCGCGAACATCGTGAAGCCTTCCAGCGCCTTGTCGCGGAAGTCGTCGTTCGCCGACCAGACGTCCTCGAAGAAGATGTTCGGGGACTTGCCGCCGAGTTCGAGGGTCACGGGGGTGATGTTCTCGGAGGCGTACTGCATGATCAGGCGTCCCGTGGTGGTCTCGCCCGTGAACGCGACCTTCGCCACGCGCGGGCTGGAGGCCAGGGGCTTGCCCGCCTCGACACCGAAGCCGTTGACGATGTTCACCACACCCGCCGGCAGCAGGTCGGCCACCAGGCTCATCCACACATGGATGGACGCCGGGGTCTGCTCCGCCGGCTTGAGGACGACCGTGTTGCCCGCGGCGAGGGCCGGTGCGAGCTTCCATGTGGCCATCAGGATCGGGAAGTTCCACGGGATGATCTGCGCCACCACACCGAGCGGCTCGTGGAAGTGGTACGCCACCGTGTCGTCGTCGAGCTCGGCCAGCGAACCCTCCTGCCCTCGGATCGCCCCCGCGAAGTAGCGGAAGTGGTCGATGGCGAGGGGGATGTCCGCGGCCATGGTCTCCCGGACGGGCTTGCCGTTCTCCCAGCTCTCGGCCACCGCCAGCTGCTCCAGGTTGGCCTCCATCCGGTCGGCGATCTTGCGGAGGACGTCGGAGCGCTCGGTCACGGAGCTACGGCCCCAGGCGGGTGCGGCGGCATGCGCCGCGTCCAGCGCCCGCTCCACGTCCTCCGAGGTACCCCGGGCGATCTCCGTGAACGGCTGCCCGTTCACCGGACTGGGGTTCTCGAAGTACTGACCGCGGGCCGGCGGCACGTACTCACCGCCGATGAAGTGGTCGTAGCGCGCCTGGTAGGAGACGATCGCGCCCTCGCTTCCGGGCGCTGCGTAACGGGTCATGCGGCTCTGCCTCCCGGGAAAGCGCTGCCCGCCGTTGGGCAGCTCTCGGCGCGAGGCTAGGGATTGCGACGTTGCGAGTACGTTGCGTGGCTGTCGGGCCGCACACGCGATGAGCACACTGCCGTGTGGCCGTGCTCGTGTGTGGTTCGTCCGCGTCGTGTGGCTGTCGGGTTGTACGCGCGGTGAGCACACGGGCGGGAGGCGCTGCCCCGTGCGGCGTGTCAGCGCGGCAGCGTGCGTCCCCACCGCGGCGCCGCGAACTCCGACTCCAGCTCGTCGAGGCGTGCGCGCACGGTCGCCGTCGGCCGCACCGCCGCGAGCGCGCGCCAGATGTCGAGGTCGTCCTCTCCCCAGGGAGCATTTGCCCAGTCGGCCAGCAGGTCGGGGTCCCTGCGGGCGATGAGCGCGGTGCGCAGCCCGTCGTCGAGCCTGCGTCGCAGCCGGGCCACTGCCGGTGCCTGCGAACCCGGCAGCAGGGGGCCTCGGTAGGCCGTCGCGGCCTCCGCCACCGCTCCCGACGCCAACCGCCGTTCCACGACCGCCACATCCGATTCGACCGCGCTCGTCAGCCGGTAGGGGCGCGAGGCGAGCAGTCCGGGACCGAGGACTCGTCGAAGACGGGCCAGCTCGGCGCGCAAGGTGACCGGCGTGACCGACTCGTCCTCGTACAGCGCGCACAGCAGTTCGTCGCCGGTCAGTCCTTCCGGATGCCTGGCCAGCAGCAGCAGGATCTCGCTGTGACGGCGGCTGAGCCTGATCGTGCGGCCGTCAGCGAGGAGATGCGCCTCGTCGCGGCCGAGCGCGGTCAGCTCCACGGTGTCCGCCGCGGCCTCGGCCGGTGCCAGCAGCGCCAGTTGGGACTCGGCAGCGCGCGCCACCGCCTGGACGAACCCCAGGCTGTGCGGATGCGCCAGCCTGTCGCCACCGGTGATGTCCACCGCGCCGAGCACGCGCCCGGTGCGCGGATCGTGCACCGGTGCCGCCGCGCACGTCCACGGCTGGACCCGCACGGCGAAGTGCTCCGCCGCGAACACCTGCACCGGCCGGTCCACGGCGACGGCCGTTCCCGGGGCGTTCGTCCCCACCGCCGACTCCGCCCAGCGTGCCCCCGGCACGAAGTTCATCCGGTCCGCCCGCCGCCGGGTCGCGGGATGTCCCTCGACCCACAGCAGCCTGCCCTGCGCGTCGCACACGGCGAGCAGATGCTCCCCGTCCGACGCGAACGGACCCATCAGCTCGCGCACCAGCGGCATCACCCGGGCGAGCGGATGTGCCGCCCGGTAGGAACCCAGATCGCCGTCCGTCAGTTCCACACGGGCCGTACCGTCGGGTCCGACGCCCGCCCGCGCCGAACGGCGCCACGACTCCGCCACCACAGGGCGGACCCGGCGCGCCACCGTGCCCACCGCTCTGAACGTCTCGTGTGCGCGACGCAACTCCCGTGCTCGCTCGACGGGATCGGCCCCCGACTCGAGGGCCACCCACACATCGGTCAACTCGGCCTCCCGGGACGGCGCTCCGCTGGGGACATCGTCACTCCGGGGATCCCGGTCGACAACCGTTTGGACCGTCATCGACCCGAACGGGACCGGGAGAAGCAGCGGTTGCCCCCCAAACCGCGACGAGAGCCTCGGGCTCGAGAGGCCGGCGAGCACGGCGTGGGGGCTTCGACATCGCCTCCTTTCAGGAGCAGACGGCTGTGGGTCCCTTGCCCTCAGCCGAAGTTGACCAGTTGCATGTACCGCGCCCAGTCCCAGTCCGGTCCCGGGTCGGTGTGGTCCGTACCGGGGACCTCGTAGTGCCCGATGATGTGCGCCCGGTCCTTCGGGATGCCGAATCTCGCGCAGATCGCCGCCGTCAGCCGGGCGGACCCTTCGTACAGGGAGTCCGTGAAGTAGCCGGGCCGGTCCACCCATCCCTCGTGCTCGATGCCGACGCTGCGTGTGTTGTAGTCCCAGTTGCCCGCGTGCCAGGCGATGTCGTGTTCGCGGACGCACTGCGTGACGTTCCCGTCCACCGACCGGACCACGTAGTGGGCGGACACCTTCTTGCGCGGGTTCGTGAAGATCCCCAGCGTGTTGGTGTAGCTCGCCTGGGTCACGTGGATGACGACGCGGTCGACCGGATGGCTCAGTGGCCGGGCCGAGGCCGTGAAGTTGGCGGGGTCGGCCGCCATCCAGACGGCGAAAGGATGGTCGACGATCCGGGGCCGGGCAGCGGCGGGCACCGAGGGAAGCAGCGCGTAGGGCACCGCGGCGAGGGCAGCGCCTTTCAGCAACCGCCGCCTGCTCACATCGTGTCCCGCTTGTTCCGAAGCGTCTCGATCCATGGAGGAAGTGCCTTCCGCGCCTGAGGTCCGCAGCTGTGCCGGTCTTGTTCCTGGAGTGCTCAACGCCTCAGTGCTGCGGCCGTTTCGCGCAACTGCGCGTGGATTCCACGATGCGTCTCGCGCGCGGGCAGCCATTCCTTGCGAATCTTGGCCACACACGTGTAGTTGGTGTCGCAGACGTTCGCCAGCGGCGATTCGACCGTCTGGGTGGCGAACTGATACGCGTCCAACTCGCTGAAGCCGTAGTCCCGCACCAGCCACTGCACCAGGTCGAGTTGGGATATCCGGAAGGCGTCCTCCAACGGGCGGGCCGAGCCCGTCGAGATGATATGGGTGTCGGACTCGATGCGCGGCCAGGGCGTGGCGATCCCCTTGAGCAGTTCGACGATCACCACGGTGTCCATCGCGCATTCGACGGCCACACCGCATGTCTCGCCCTCACCCTGCCTGGCGTGCCCGTCGCCCAGGCTGAACTGCCCGCCCTCGACGTTCACTCCCAGATAGCAGGTGACCCCCGCCCGCATCTCCGGAGTGTCCATGTTTCCCCCGTGCGCGTCCGGCACGAGAGCGGAGCGCACCTCGAGATTGGCCGGCGCCACGCCCACCGTCCCGTGCATGGGATCCATCGGCAGTTCGACGCTGATGTCGCCGTCGTGCGCGGTGAACAGAGCGGTACGCCGCTCCCGGTCGAGTCGCCAGATCCACACGGTCTCCGGCAACGGCGGCTGCAGCGTGGCCGTGGTGTGCGTGGAGGTCAGCGCTCCGAACAGAGGCACCGTGGTCGAGGCCGCCCAGTCCCGGGCCGGCTCGATCGACACGAAGTGGATCGCGAGGGTGTCGCCCGGCTCGGCTCCCTCCACATGGAACGGACCGGTCTGCGGATTCAGGAACGGGAACTCGCACACCTCGGACACGAGGTCCTTCTCCGACCGCACACGTCCGGCGAAGCAGTCCTCGGTGTACAGCTCGAGCACAGTGCCCGGCACGATCCGCGCGACGGGCGGAGCACCGCCGAACGTCCACGCGTACTCGCCGGGCGTGGGGCGCACGGTCAGGATTCGGGGATCACTCATTGCTGCACGGCTCCGTTCGGGCGGGGGTCGGGTGCGGGCGCATCGTCGAGATGGACCCGGGCGGTCTCGGCTATGCGCCCGGGACGGCGCCGCAGCAGGACGAGCAGCACCACGACCCCGGCGGCCATCCAGACACCGACGATCGGCCCGGCGTACGACACAGGCGCCGACAGGGTGGACACGAAGTCGAAGACGGGCAGGCCCGCCGCGGTCAGCAGGGCGGGCACGAAGGCGGCGATGCCCAGCAGCGGGAACAGCAGATGCTTCACCGGGCTGAACGACTCGCGGCTGCGACGCAGGAAGTAGCCCGTGCACGCCGCGTTCACGACGATGTACACACCGATGACGACGGTGACGATGACCGTGGCCAGCAGCAGGAACGCCGTGACGGGGTCGTAGTACAGGCCGAGGCCCAGCATTACGGCGACGGCCACCACCGCTTGCACGAGGACTCCGGCCACGGGGGAGAGATGACGGGGGTGGAGGCGCGCGAAGAGGGCCGGGAACACCTTGATCCGCGCGAACGCGAAGGCGGTACGGGTCGACACGTTGGCGCACGCGTTGGCGTTGGCGACGGTGGAGTTGACGACGGCCAGGAACACCAGGACCCAGAAGAGTCCGTAGGACGCACGCGCCACACCCTCCCAGGAGGCCGCTCCGGAGGCACCGAAGCCGGCGAAGCGGTCCGGCCCGAAGTACACGGTCATGGCGTACGTCGTGACCACGTAGAACAGGCCGATCGCCAGCGCGGCCCCGAGGACGGCCCGGTGCATCGTGCGTCGAGGGTCCTTCGTCTCCTCCGCGAGCGGTGCCGCGGCCTCGAACCCCGCGAAGGCGAGCACCGTGTACACCGACCCGGCGAACACGCCGCCGATGCCTTCGTACCCCTTGGCGGTGTGGGAGGTGCCGAACACCGACAGCGTGTTGTCGCCGCCCGCTCTGACGATGAGCCAGACCGCGAAGACCAGAAGGACCAGCACCTCGAACGCACCGAGGATCGTGCCGAAGCGGGCCGAGGCCCGCACCCCGAAGTACCCCGCCGCGGCGATGACCAGCGCCCCGGCGACGGCCCACGGCCACCACAGGTCCTCGGGGTACGAGGGCCACTCCTGGTGCAGAGTCCCCGCCGTGGTGAAGCCGAGCTGCAGAAGCAGCAGGGGCGGTACCAGCGCCTCGACGAACACATAGCCCCAGCCGACGAGGAAGCCGACCGTCGGATGCAGCCCCTGCGCCGCATACGTCGCCACCGAGCCCGCCGCAGGCAGTCGGCGCGCCAGTTCGGCCACGCACGACGCGGTGAACAGGCAGGCCACGAGGGCGACGAGGACGGCAAGCGGAAGGCTGCCGCCCGCGAAGGCGGCGCCCGAGGGGATGGACGCCGCGACCGCGGCCGCCGGCGCCATCGCCGTGATGCTCTGGAAGAGGACCTCGCGCAGACCGATCGCCTCACGCCGCAAGCCCAAGGGTGCCTGCTCCGCCATATGAATCCCCCGATCCGACTCGTGCGCGGTCGCCGCCCCGCAGCTGCGCCTCGCGTGAACAACCGTAAGGCGCTGGGCGGTTGAGCAGGAAGGGGGCGGTGTCCTCGGTGGACAAGGACGGGACTGTGGACAACTCCCCCACCCGTTCGAGGGGGAGCCCCGTCGAAAGGCCCGCCGGCCCTCGCGGGCGGCTCCGCAGCCGCGGGCCGCCCGCCACACCCGTTCTCCGACGGCCGGCCCGTTACATGCGTTCCGCGACGGCCGCCGGGTCGTCCAGCACCGCGCGCACGACCGAGTGCGCGGCGCCGAGCAGTGGCCCCTCGGGCCCCAGACGCGACACCGCCACCGCGCAGCCCCGGCCCGCCGTCCGCCGTGCCAGCTCCCGTTCCAGGGACGGCAGAAGCCAGGGTGCCAGGGCGGCCAGGGCCCCGCCGACCACGACCGCCTGCGGGTCCAGCAGGTTGACGGCTCCGGTCAGCGCGATACCGAGCGCGGTGCCCGCCTCGCGCAGGGCACCGCGCACCTCCGTGTCGCCCTGCGCGGCCCGTTCGGCCAGCAGCCCGACACGGTCCTGACCCGGTGGCAGTCCGGCCGCGCGCAGGACCGCCTCCTCACCGGCGTACTGCTCCAGGCAGCCGTGCCCGCCGCACGCGCACTCCGGTCCGTCGGGACGCACGGGCACATGTCCCAGTTCGCCCGCGAAACCGTGCGTACCGCGCAGCAGCCGCCCGTCCACGACCACCGCCCCACCGATACCGATCTCCGCCGAGACGTGCAGGAAGTCACGAGGGGTGGCTTCGCCGAGCCACAGTTCCGCGAGCGAGCCGAAGTTGGCCTCGTTGTCGACGGTCAGCGGCAGCCGGTCGGGCAGCAGGGGCCCGAGGTCGAGATCGTGCCAGTCGAGGTTGGGGGCCCGGACCACGGTCCGGGCATCGCGCGCGACCAGGCCGGGCACCGCGACGGCGAGCCCGGCGGGCCACAGCCCTTCCCGCTCCGCCTCCGCCACGACCCGACCCACGAGCGCGGTCAGTTCGCCGAGCACCGGCTGCGGTGGGCGGCCGCGGTTCGTGCCGTGCCGAACCGCCCGCGCCCGTACGGCGCCGCGCAGATCGACCGCGCACACCGCGAGGTGGTCGACGCCGATCTCGGCACCGATACCGGCGGGACCACGACCGCTGACGGTCAGGGCGGAACCGGGTCGCCCGACCCGGCCCGGGCGCTCCGGCCCCAGTTCCTCCAGCAGGCCCGTACGGATCAGCTCGTCGACCAGTGTCGAGACGGCCGCCCGGGTCAGGCCGATCCGCGAGGCGACCGCGGCACGCGACAGCGGACCCTCGGCGCTCACGGTGTGCATGACCCGTGCCAGATTGCGGCGGCGCATACCTTGCTGGGTGTCCGGCAGCCGGCGGCCGGGGCTGGACGGATGGGCTTCGTGCAGCGGTGCGGTCATGCCTCCCTCGGATCCCGTCAGTGCCGGTCCGGCTCGCGCTCCAGCAGCGGTGCCGCGTCGGAGAGTACCCCGGCGATCCTGGCCAGGGCCGCCTCGTCCCGCTGCACGGCTTCCAGCACCGGGCCGCGGGCCGTGTCCCAGCGCCGGGCGACGGCGGCCGGGTCCTCGCCCGTCAGCAGTCCGGCCGCCTGCGCGGCGGCGCCCAGCGCGACGAGTTCCCTGGCCTCCGGCACCTGGACGGGACGCCCGGAGAGCCGGCGCACCGTCTCCTGCCATGCCCTGCCGCGGGCGCCGCCACCGATCAGCAGCAACGGAACCGTGCGGTCGGCGTCCTCGTCGAGCACGAGGTCGAGGGCGCCCAACAGCGAGTGCACCGCCCCGTCGTACGCCGCCTGCAGCAGCTGGCCGGGCGTGGTGTCGTGCCGCAGGCCGTGCAGCAGTCCCGTGGCGTGCGGGAGATTCGGGGTGCGCTCGCCGTCGAGGAAGGGGAGCAGTGTCACGCCGGTGCCCGGTTCGACGGCCTCGCGGTCCCGGCCCAGCAGCGCGGCGATCCGGTCGACGGCGAGGGTGCAGTTCAGAGTGCAGGCCAGCGGCAGCCAGTCACCGTGCGCGTCCGCGAAGCCCGCCACGGTGCCGGTCGGGTCGGTGGGGCGTCGCTTCGAGACCGCGTACACCGTGCCGGAGGTGCCGAGGCTCAGCACCGGGGTGCCGGGGCGCAGGCCGAGGCCAAGGGCGGCGGCCGCGTTGTCGCCCGTTCCGGGCGCGACCAGGGTGCCCTTGGAGAAGGGCAGGTCATGGGCGTCGCGCACCGTGCCGGCGACCTCGCCGGGGCGCACCACCCGGGGCAGCAGTGCGGGGTCGAGTCCCACGTGCGCGAGGATCTCCTCGTCGTACGACTCCGTCGCGGACGCCCACCAGCCGGTGCCGGAGGCGTCGCCGCGGTCGGTCGTGCCCTGCCCCGTGAGACGTTCGGTGAGGTAGTCGTGGGGCAGGCGAACGGCCGCGGTCGCCCGGACGGCCTCCGGTTCGTTCTCCGCGAGCCATGCCCACTTGGTGACCGTGAAGGACGCGCCGGGAACGCTGCCCGTGCGGTCGGCCCATGCCTTCGGGCCGCCCAGTTCCTCCACGAGCCGGCGGGCCTGGGGCGCCGACTGCACGTCGTTCCACAGCAGGGCCGGGCGTACCGGGTCGCCGTGCGCGTCCAGGGTGACCAGCCCGTGCTGCTGGCCGCCGATGGAGACCGCGGCCGCCTCGCGGGCCGCCTCGCCGCACTGGTCCAGTGCCTCGCACAGGGCGTCCCACCACTGGCGCGGATCGCTCTCGCGGCTCGCGCCCGTCGAGACGGTGTGCGGTGCCTGACCGCTCGCCACCACCTGTCCGGTCGATGCGTCGACGACCAGGGCCTTGGTGGACTGGGTGGACGAGTCCACCCCGACGACGAGCGGACCCTCGGCTGCTGACATCGGGCTCTCCTCTTCCGCGGCTGGCGGGATCTGGCCTGTGAGGGCGTGTCGCGGGCCCGTGCGGCCCTGTGTGCACACATCGTCACCGTACGAAGTCCTTGTACGGGGACACATCGTCTCTTCCCAGAGATGCCTTGGCATACTAATTTGTTAAGCGCCATGACGAAATAGTCTTCAGCGAACAAGGAGCCGTGGCATGAGCTACCAGCCCACCCCCGAGGACAGGTTCACCTTCGGCCTGTGGACCGTCGGCTGGCAGGGACGGGACCCCTTCGGCGACGCCACCAGGCGTGCCCTTGACCCGGTGGAGTCGGTTCAGCGCCTCGCCGAGCTCGGGGCCTACGGAGTCACCTTCCACGACGACGACCTGATCCCCTTCGGATCCTCGGACAGCGAGCGCGAGTCGCACATCAAGCGCTTCCGGCAGGCCCTCGACGCGGCCGGGATGACCGTGCCGATGGCCACGACCAACCTGTTCACGCACCCCGTGTTCAAGGACGGGGCCTTCACCGCGAACGACCGGGACGTCCGTCGTTACGCGCTGCGCAAGACCATCCGCAACATCGACCTGGCGGCGGAGCTCGGCGCGAAGACCTATGTCGCCTGGGGCGGCCGGGAAGGCGCCGAGTCCGGCGCGGCCAAGGACGTGCGCGCCGCCCTCGACCGCATGAAGGAGGCCTTCGACCTCCTCGGCGAGTACGTCACCTCCCAGGGCTACGACCTGCGCTTCGCCATCGAGCCCAAGCCGAACGAGCCGCGCGGCGACATCCTGCTGCCCACGGTCGGCCACGCCCTCGCGTTCATCGAGCGCCTGGAGCGCCCCGAGCTCTACGGAGTCAACCCCGAGGTGGGCCACGAGCAGATGGCCGGCCTCAACTTCCCGCACGGCATCGCCCAGGCCCTGTGGGCGGACAAGCTCTTCCACATCGACCTCAACGGCCAGTCGGGGATCAAGTACGACCAGGACCTGCGTTTCGGCGCGGGCGATCTGCGGTCCGCCTTCTGGCTGGTGGACCTCCTGGAGAGCGCCGGCTACAGCGGCCCGCGTCACTTCGACTTCAAGCCGCCGCGGACCGAGGACCTCGACGGCGTCTGGGCCTCGGCCGCGGGCTGCATGCGCAACTACCTCATCCTGAAGGAGCGTTCCGCGGCCTTCCGCGCGGACCCCGAGGTCCAGGAGGCCCTGCGCGCCTCGCGTCTGGACCAGCTCGCGCAGCCGACCGCCGCGGACGGCCTCGAGGCGCTGCTCGCGGACCGCGGTGCCTTCGAGGAGTTCGACGTGGAGGCGGCCGCCGCGCGCGGCATGGCCTTCGAGCGCCTCGACCAGCTGGCCATGGACCATCTGCTGGGCGCACGAGGCTGATCGCTGCCGAATCCCGCCCGCGGGCGACCTCCGCGCGCAATGCTCCGGAATCATGCGATCCACGACATGACTCCGTATCAACCGCGGTGCGGGGGTCGCGCCACGGGCCCGTCCGGGGCGACCGTGGCGGTATGGCCATCCCGCCCATGCCACCCAAGCCACCAGGAGACACGCCGCCCGCGGATCACGGTGGATTCGGCCCGCCGCCCGGAGAGGGCCACGGCCCCGTCTCCGGCGGTTACGGCCCGCCCACCCACGACCAGGGCGCGCCTTACGGAAGTCCCGCTTCCGGCGGCTACGGTCCGCCTCCGGGCGGTGGCCACCGGTCGCCGGACGGCGGGGGCGGCCTGCCCCCCGAGCCGCCACAGGGGCCGCCCGGTACGCCCGGTCCGCGCCGCGGTGTGCTCTTCCT
This sequence comes from Streptomyces sp. HUAS TT11, assembly GCF_051553595.1. Classification (NCBI taxonomy): domain Bacteria; kingdom Bacillati; phylum Actinomycetota; class Actinomycetes; order Kitasatosporales; family Streptomycetaceae; genus Streptomyces; species Streptomyces sp. HUAS TT11. Next base: position 1,523,188 of record NZ_CP196184.1, on the reverse strand, counting down.
CGCTGTCGCCGTGATCGTGGCGCTGGGGATCGTCGCCGTGGTCCTGGTGGTGAACCGCGGTGGAGGGTCCCCGAAGCATGAACCGCCCGCCGGGAGCAACCCGAGCGGCTCGTCCGCCCCCTCCCTCGGCATCCCGTCCGGACTGCCTACCGAGCTGCCCTCCGAATTGCCTTCCGGGCTTCCTTCGAGTCTGCCGACGAAGCTGCCGTCCGGGTTCCCCAGCGCACTGCCGAGTGGCCTCCCGAGCGACCTCGAATCACTCTTCGCCACCCCTGCTTCCTGATCCGCGGCAGGACCCACCGGCCGTCCCTCGCCGGCGGGCGCCACGCGCGCGTCTCAGGGTCCGCGGCTCAGGGTTCTCTCAGGGTCGCGGTCCGGAACCGGCCGGAGCACGTGGCCGTTCTCAGAACAGAGAGCGGTGCCGCCGAGGCCCGCGAGCGGCTTCGGCCGCGAAGGAGGCGACACATGTCGAGAAACACGAAGATCGCCACGGGGGCGGTGCTGGCCGGGCTCGTCCTGTGGATCTGGCTGCCCTGGTGGGCGGTCCTTCTGATCGTGGTGGGGGTCCCCGCGGCGGCGTACCTCACCCTGGACCCCTCCCAGCGGCGCAGGCTGCGCCGTGTCGCACGCAAGGAGATCGGCCGCTGACCCCTCAGCGGCCGGCCGGGGCGTCCGTCAGGGCGCAGGAGCCGACCACGTCGCCGTTCGCGGGCCTGCCGACGGTACGGTCCGCGGGCGGCCGCACGCCCCGGTCCACCCAGGCGGTGAGCGCGTCGAAGGCGGCCCGGTAGCAGGGCAGGACGGGCCGCAGCCGGTCGGGATACGTGTCGTAGAGGCCGTCGACGTGGGTGCCGCCCTCGACGGTGTAGTAGCGGTGCAGTGCGCCGCGTCCGCTACGGGCCACCATGCGGTCGTAGACGTCCGAGTCCGTGGCCTTGGGCAGCAGGGCGTCCAGATCGCCGTGCAGTGTGATCAGCGGTTTGCCGATCCGTCCCGTGAGGGCGACACGGGCCACCGCCCGGTGCACGGACGCCGGCCGGGCCGCGTATTCGTACGCCGCGTCCGAGGGGCAGGGGGCGAGTATCTCCTCCACCGACGATCCCGCGGACGCGCCGGGGCAGGCGGTGTCGTACGACGGGTCGAACTCGGCGCGATAGATCTTCTGCGTCAGACCCCAGTAGGCCTTCTCGTGGTACGCCCACAGGAATTCCGATCCCGGGGCGAACCCTGCCGCATAGAGGTCCTCGTCCCGGGCCGAGCCGAGCGCCCGGGCCACGGTCACCGGAAGCGACGTCAGGAGACTCGGGCCCTCGGCCGTCCACAGGGCGCCCTCCCAGTCCACGCCGCCGTCGTACAGCTCGGGCCGGTGCTCCAGTTGCCAGCGTGTCAGATAGCCGCCGTTGGAGATCCCGGTCATGTACGTCCGCCGGGGTGCGCGTCCGTAGTGTGCGGCGACGACCCGCTTGGCGGCGAGCGTGAGCTGGGTCGTGCGCCGGTTCCACTCGGCGACCGCGTCGCCGGGGCGGGTTCCGTCCCGGTAGAAGTCCGCCCCGCTGTTGCCCTTGTCCGTGGCCGCGTACACATATCCCTGGGCGAGGACCCGGTCCGAGATCGCCGTGTCGGTCGCGTACTGCCGGCGCGTTCCGGGCGCCCCGGTGACGACGAGGCCGCCGTTCCAGTGGTCGGGCAGCCTGATCACGAACTGGGCGTCGTGGTTCCAGCCGTGCGTCGTGTTGGTGTGCGAGTCGTCCGGGAAGAAGCCGTCGATCTGCAGCCCCGGCACGCCGGACGGGTTGCGCGTGTCCTTGGCCGTCAGCCCTGCCTGATCCGCCATGTCCGTGTACGGGGTCCCCGCAAGAGCGGCCGTCGTCATGTCCTCGAGGCAGGCGCTCTGCTGGAACGCGGCGCCCGGTACCCGCACCTTCTCCTGCCGGCCGCAGGGATCACCGCCGACGGCCGACGCAGGGCCGCCGAGGGTCGAGGCCAGCAGGGCGGCGGCGAACAGCAGAACACTTCGGGACAGGCGCATGACGGGGCCTCCGGGACGCGACGGGAGCACGGGGCTGCCATGCTGCGTCCGCGGGAGTCCGCCGACCATGGGTGCGGGCCACAGGGACGTGGACGCCCCTATGGGGGCTCACAACGCGCCCCGGCGGCCCGCCGTCTGATCCATCCCGACGCGCCGGACGTCTCAGAGCGGACGTACCGCCATCTTGTCGAGCGCGTCCAGCAGGCTCGGCAGCTCCGGGCCCCGGCCCACCGGGACCACCTCGCCGGGTTCCTCGTCCAGGAGGACGAACGCGATGTCGTCGGTCCGGGCGATCATGGACCAGCCGGGCCCGTCGGCGCGGAGGATGCGCGCGTCTCCCGAGGCGAACGAGGAACGCACACGTCCGGGCGGCGGAGGAGCGTCCACGTATGCGTGTGCCTCGGCGAGGACGCGGCGGACGCCGGTGCTGAGCCTGCTCTCGCCCGTGCCCTCGGCCGGCTCGACTCCCTTCTCGGCCTTCGTCCCGCCGTCTGCGGGTGCGAAGGCGGCGTCGTCGAGTTGCTCGCGCCAGACGGCCCACCGCAGTGCGATGTCGTCCGCGCCCAGCCGCCGTTGTGCGGGCCCCCAGGCTTCGGTGTCCGGCGGCGCGAGCGGCCTGCGGTCGACGAGTTCGGGACCGGGGTCGTGGGGTGCGGGCACGTTGGGCGCCGCGACGGCCACGGCCAGCGGCCAGCCCGGCAGAGCGGCCACGACCGACCGCTCGTCGGGCGACAGGTCGTACTCCATGCCGCAGTCCCAGGACGCGATGGCCACGGCCACAAGCGACACGTCGTCGACCACCACCGTCCAGCGCGCCCCATCGCCGTCCTGGCCGAGCACGAGCCCGTATCCGTCAGCGACGGGTGGCAGGTCGAGAGCCGCGCAGGCCTCCGGAAAGTCGTCGCCCAGCACGCTCGGGAACTGCGCGGGCGTCAACAGAATCGCCGTCAGCACATACAGCGCGTCGTCCTCGGCGGCGACGGCGTCCTCGTCCGTCCCGGCCATGCCATCCTCCCCAAGCTTTCGTCCGTCGGCGCACCTTAATGCGCCCGCGCGCCACTTGTCACGAGTGCGAATTCCACGAAGAGCCGCACGTGTCAGGCCGGACCGGGCGAATCGACCGGAGGAAACTCCGCACTAGGCGGTGGGCAGACCGAGAAGTGTGCGCGCGACCGCCCGCGGCGACTCGTCGCGCTCCCGCGCAAGGGCGATGACCCCGCGGCAGGCAAGCTCGCTCACGCCGAACGACAGTGCCTCCGGAGAGACCCAGGTCGAGACCTCGTCCATCCGGTCCCGGTCGTCCTCGGCGCACGCCGCGACGTACTCGGCGGCCGCCTCGAAGAGGTTGTGCGTGCGCTTCTCGCCGCCTGCGGGCTCCGCCAGGCGCAGGGACTTGACGAGTCTGCCGACCGATGTGCGGATCCTGTCGAACATGCCGGGCCACCTTCCCCCTCACGGTTGCCTTCTTCGACGTGCATCTGCTGCTCTCAACCTATGGTTGAAGCCTCGATGGCAGAAGGGGGACGGGACCGTGAAGCGATTCGATCGACTCGAACGGATCAGGCGTCTGGACCCTGAGAAGGACGCCCTGGAGATCTACCGGCTCAGCACCGCCCACGAGTTCCCCTGGGACTACGCCCGTGCCCTGGAACTGGCCCTCTACCGCACCTACGCCGTCCCCCGCATCGGTCGTCTGCTCGCCGAGACCGGTGAGCTCACCGAACGGACCCAGAAGCGCTACGACGACACCGCGCTGCTGCTCGGCGCCGTCGTGGAGCACGGCTTCGACGGCGATGAGGGACGCACCGCGATCCGGCGCATCAACCAGATGCACCACAGCTACGACATCGCCGACGACGACATGCGGTACGTGCTCTGCACCTTCGTGGTGATGCCGAAGCGATGGATCGACGCCTACGGATGGCGCAGGCTCTCCCGGCACGAGACGGTCGCATCCGTCGTGTACTACCGCACCCTCGGGCGGCACATGGGCATCAAGGACATCCCGAAGACCTACGAGGAGTTCGAGACCTTCCTCGACGCCTACGAGGAGGCCCACTTCGGGACGGACGCGGGAGCCCGGCGTGTCTCCGACGCGACCCTGGACCTGATGGCCTCCTGGTACCCGCGCGCGCTGGCTCCCCTGGTCCGCCTGGCGACGCTCGCCCTGCTCGACGACTCGCTCCTCGAAGCCTTCCGCTACGAGCCGCCGAGCGCTGCCACGCGCGCGTCGGTGCGCCGGGCTGTCCGGGCCCGCGGCCGTCTCGTACGCCTCATGCCTCCGCGGCGTGCTCCCCACTTCGTACGGCAGAACCCCGAGATCAAGGGCTACCCGAACGGCTTCCGTGTCGCCGCTCTGGGGACCCGTCCCGTGCCCGGTGTCCAGGGATGTCCGATCCGGCGGACGGGCGGTGCGGCGGGCCTCCCGCCCGAGTGAGCCGAACGTCGGCCGTCGCCGGGGCGAACGGCTTGGGCGGTGGCCTGCGCGATGGTGAGCGGTGCGCACCGGAGAGGCGTCCGGCCGACCGAACGGCGGCCCGGGCGGCCGCGAGGGCCCGGAGACCTGCACGTGTGCGCGGTGTGTGTGCCGGGTTCGACGTCATGTCCGGTGACCCGGACGTGCTCGTGTCCGAGGTGGCTTTCCGGCAGCGGCTCAGCCCGCGCGGACGGCCACGGCGAGGAAACGGGAGTCCTCGTCGACGTACGACGTCATCCGCCAGCCCGAACCGGCCAGCAGGGGGCCGAGGTTCGCCCGGGCGCGCAGATCGCCGGGGGTGATCTGCCGGCCTTGGCGGGCCGCGAGCGCCGCTCGCCCGATGGGATGGAACAGCGCGAGAAGACCGCCGGGCCGCACCACCCGGGCCAGCTCCCGCAGATTCTCGGCGGGACGCGGCAGGTGGGCGATCAGACCGGCCGCGAACACCGCGTCCAGGGACCCCGTCCGGACAGGGAGCGCGGCCACGTCGGCGAGCAGCAGCAGGCCGTCGCGGTCCCGTCCGGCCCGTACGGCGGCCTCCAGCATCGGCGGGGTCAGATCGGCGCCGAGGACGATCCCCGAGGCTCCCACGGCGGCACGCAGCGGCGTGAGGGCCCGGCCCGTACCGCAGCCCGCGTCGAGCACACGGTCACCCGAGCGCAGTCCGAGACCGTCGACCGCCGCGGCGTACGCCGGACCGTCGTCGGGGAATCGCGCATCCCAGTCGGCGGCACGTGCGCCGAAGAACTCCTGGACGTGCGTGTGGTCGTCGCTCATGTTCCGCATGATTCCTCACCTCCACGAACGGTGCCGCAGTGCACATGTTCGAGCGTGATGCGATCGTTCCAGGGCCCGACTGTGTCAGATTGCAGCACCTTTCGAAATGCGCCCCCTCTGCGCGCTCGCGCTCCGACTAGCGTCCCGTGGCCATGGGACACATGGACCACGCCGCATTCGGCTGGCTGACACCCTTGCTGTCATACGTGATGGCGTGCATAGGCGCCGCCCTCGGGCTGCGCTGTACGGTCCGCGCGCTCAGCGCCACCGGCAGGTCGCGTCGCAACTGGCTCCTCACCGCGGCCTCGGCGATCGGCACGGGCATCTGGACCATGCACTTCGTGGCCATGCTCGGTTTTGCCGCCACCGGTACCGAGATCCGCTACGACGTGCCGCTGACCATCCTCAGCCTGCTGGTGGCCATGGTCGTCGTCGGTGCCGGCGTCTTCGCCGTCGGCTACAGCCGTGATCGGGCCCGGGCCCTCGTCCTGGGCGGGCTCACCACCGGCCTCGGCGTCGCCAGCATGCACTACCTCGGCATGGCGGCGCTGCGGCTGCACGGAACGGTGCACTACGACCCGCTGATGGTGGGGGTTTCCGTGCTGATCGCCGTTGTCGCGGCGACGGTGGCCCTGTGGGCCGGACTGAACATCAAGTCGCCCGTCGCGGTCACCGTCGCCTCGCTCGTCATGGGCGCGGCGGTCAGCAGCATGCACTACACCGGAATGTTCGCAGTGAGCGTTCATGTCACTCCGTCCGGCGCGTCCCTTCCCGGGGCCACGGCGATGCAGTTCATCTTCCCCCTCGCCGTCGGCCTCGGGTCCTATCTCTTCCTCACCTCGGCGTTCGTCGCCCTGTCGCCGACAGCCGGGGAGCGCGCGGCTTCCGCGTCGGCCCAGCGCCCCGTCGAGAGCGCGGCCCGCTGACCGCAGGCCCGGACGACCCGTTCCCGACACTTTCCGAGCGAGGAGTTCATGCGAACATCCCGTAGGGCCCGCACGGCGGGTGCCGGACCGTCCCCCGCACCTCCGGTGCGCGGCCGCCGGGCGCACGCCGGCCCGCCGGCCGACGAGCGCCACGAGACCGACGAGCACGGGGGCCCGGAGTCCGATCCGCCCGTGCGGGCGGGACGCCGGCACATCCGCCCCCGTACCGTCCGGGCGAAGATCGTCTGTCTGCTGATGGTGCCCGTGATCTCCCTGCTCGCCCTGTGGGCCTACGCCACCGTCACCACGGCCCAGGACATCGCCGGGCTGCGCCGGCTCCAACGTGTGGATTCCATGGTCCGCGCTCCACTCGCCGACGCCGTCGCCGCGATCCAGGCCGAACGGGTGGCCGCCGTGCGTTATGCGACCGACCCTGCCGCCGAGCGTCCGGACGACCTGAAGACCCTGGCCGGCCGCACCGACCGTGCGGTGGCCAAGCTGCGGCTGGGCGACCGCAACACGGTGGCCGACGGTGCCGATCTGCCCTCAGGACTCCCCGGCAGGCTCGAGACCTTCGTCACCGGCGCCGAAGCGCTGCGCTCCCTGCGGGACGACCTTCTCGCCCATCGCGTCGGCTGGGACGAGACATACGGGCAGTACACCAGGACCATCGCCACGGCCTTCGCGGTGGGCGGCGCGCTCACCGACGTCCAGGACGCCGACCTCGGCTCCGACGCGCGCGTACTGCTCGAGTTCTCCCGCGCGGGCGAGTCGCTCGCCCAGGAGGACGCCGTGCTCACGACCGCCCGCCTCGCGGGCACTCTCGACGGCGAACGTCTGAGGTTGTTCACCGGCGCCGTGGACACCCGGCGGACGCTGACCGACTCCGCCGTGGCCGACCTGCGCGGTTCGGAACAGGCCGCCTGGCAGCGGATCGCCGGGAGCGACGCATACACGGACCTCGGCGCGGTCGAGGACAAGGTGCTGGCAGGGAAGCCCGGTGCCCAGGCCGCCGACGCGGCGCCCGCGGCCACCTGGACCCCGGCGCACACGCGCGTGCAGGGCGGCATGCGGGCCATCGAGACGGAGGCGGGCCGAGGAGTGGCGGACCGGGCGGACCCGTTCACCCGCGGTGTGCTCACCCCCGCCGGTGCCGCCGTCCTGCTGGGTCTCGTCGCCGTCGCCGCCTCGCTCGTCATCTCCGTCAGGATCGGACGCGGACTCGTCGTCGAACTGGTCAGCCTGCGCAACGGCGCCCTGGAGATCGCGCGCCGCAAACTGCCCGAGGCCATGCGCAAGTTGCGTGCCGGGGAGGAGATCGACGTCGACGCGGAGGCGCCGCCGGGACCGTCCGCCGAGGACGAGACGGGGCAGGTCGCCGAGGCGCTGGGCACCGTGCACCGCGCGGCCCTGCGCGCCGCGGCCGAACGCGCGGAGCTCGCCAGCGGAATCTCCGGCGTGTTCGTCAACCTGGCCCGGCGCAGCCAGGTCCTGGTGCATCGCCAGCTCAGCCTGCTCGACAGCATGGAGCGCCGCTCCGAGGACCCGAGCGAGCTGAGCGACCTCTTCCGGCTCGACCACCTCACCACACGCATGCGGCGCCATGCCGAGAGCCTGATCATCCTCTCCGGAGCCGCACCCGGCCGTGCCTGGCGCATGCCCGTCTCGCTGACCAACGTCGTACGAGCCGCCGTCTCCGAAGTCGAGGACTACGCGCGCGTGGAGGTACGACGGCTCCCCGAAGCCTCGGTGACCGGCTCCGCGGTGGCGGACCTCACGCATCTGCTCGCCGAGATCATCGAGAACGCCGCCCAGTTCTCGCCTCCCCACACGCGCGTGCGCGTCAGCGGGGAACCCGTCGGCAACGGCTATGCCATCGAGGTCGAGGACCGGGGGCTCGGCATGGGCAGGGAGACCCTGACCAAGGCCAACCGGCGTATCGAGCAGTCCGAGGCGCTCGACCTGTTCGACAGCGACCGGCTCGGTCTCTTCGTGGTCAGCCGGCTCGCCGCCCGGCACGGGATCAAGGTACATCTGCAGACCTCGCCCTACGGAGGCACCACCGCCGTCGTCCTGCTGCCGACCGCGCTGCTGCACCACGGGACGGAGGACCGTCCCGCCCGGCCGGCCGAAGCCGAGCGGCACGAGGAGCACGCGCCCGTGGCCGCCGTCGTGCGCAACGAGCCGGTGGAACAGGCCGAGGAGCGGCCCGCACTGGCGGGCTCTGCCCCGGCCGGCAGGCGGGCGTCCGCCGGAGCCCCACCGGACAAGGCGCCACCCGGGGTCACCACGCTGAGGCTGCACCGCAGCGATGACGACTCGGAGAGCGCCGAGGACCTGCCGCGACGTGTACGGCAGGCAAGCCTCGCCCCCCAGCTGCGCAAGCAGAGCACGCAGGAACCGACCACGGGCCCCCGGAGCCCGGTGCGCGACGACGAGCGCACACCCGAACTGGTACGGGACCGCATGGCGGCCTATCGCGAAGGCTGGGTGCGTGGCGGCGGCCGCGCGGCCGGGCGGGCGGCAGGACACGCCGGCGACAGCAGCGAAGGAGACCCTGCATGATCCAGGACCCCGGTATGAGAGCCGCCCAGCGGTCGGGCGAACTCGACTGGTTGCTGGACGACTTGGTGGTGCGCGTCAAGGAAGTGCGACACGCCGTGGTGCTGTCGAACGACGGACTGGCGGTGGGCGCCTCCTCCGATCTCAGCCGTGAGGACGCCGAGCACCTCGCCGCCGTCGCCTCCGGTTTCCACAGCCTCGCCAAGGGCGCGGGCCGGCACTTCGGTGCCGGCGGAGTCCGCCAGACGATGGTCGAGATGGACGACGGCTTCCTCTTCGTGGCGGCCGCGGGCGACGGATCCTGTCTGGCCGTTCTCACCGCCGTCACGGCGGACATCGGTCTGGTGGCGTACGAGATGGCACGCTTGGTGAAGCGTGTCGGCGAGCACCTCTACACCCCGCCCAGGGCGTCCGCCGGGCCGCCCGCCGCCGGATGACGGCCGCGGGCGGTCGCAGATGAGCGACGACCGGACGGGCGCGCCGAACGGGCCGGCCAGCCAGTGGTACGACAACGAGGCGGGACCGCTCGTCCGTCCCTATGCGATGACGGGCGGGCGTACCGCACCGGGACCCAGCGGGGTGCGCTTCGACCTCATCGCCCTCGTCTCCCTCGACATCGGGGCGCTGGACGGGGTCGACGACGCCTCACTGGGCCCGGAGCACCGTTCCCTCATCGATCTGTGCCGCATCGAGACGCAGTCCGTCGCCGAGCTGGCCGCGGACGCCGACCTGCCGGTGGGCGTCGTGCGTGTGCTGCTCGGGGATCTGCTGGAGCTCGGTTGTGTCACGGTCTCGCGCCCCGTACCGCCGGCCCAACTGCCCGACGAACGGATTCTGCGCGAGGTCATCGAGGGGTTGAGGGCCCTTTAGGCGGCGCACCGGAACCACCCCGCGCCGCGATGTGCGCCGATTCGGGAACCGAATGGGCGACAAGTGGCCGGATCGGTCAAATACCGGTCCAAGGCCTCGCGGGCGGGCCGCAGTTGTCATGATGCTGACTCCTTCACGGATGTACTGACATCGACCGTTGCCGGCACTCCCGAGAGAAGTGATCGATGGTCTCCGAGCACTCCGACGCCGCCGAGGACGAGATGACCGCCCTGGCGTTGAAGATACTGGTCGCCGGCGGATTCGGCGTGGGCAAGACGACCTTGGTGGGCGCGGTCAGCGAGATCAGGCCCTTGCGCACGGAGGAGCTGCTGAGCGAAGCCGGCCAGTCCGTCGACGACATCGACGGAGTGGACCAGAAGGTCACGACGACGGTCGCCATGGACTTCGGGCGGATCACCATCCGGTCCGGGCTCTCGCTGTACCTCTTCGGCACGCCGGGCCAGGACCGCTTCTGGTTCCTGTGGGACGAACTGTCCCAGGGTGCCCTCGGCGCCGTGGTCCTCGCGGACACCCGGCGGCTCGAGGACTGCTTCCCCGCGGTGGACTACTTCGAGCACCGGCACATCCCGTTCGTGGTGGCGGTCAACTGCTTCGCGGGTGCCCGCACCTACGGTGCCCACGACGTGTCGCGCGCCCTCGATCTCGACCGGGGCACTCCGGTCGTGCTGTGCGACGCCCGGGACCGGGACTCCGGGAAGGAGGTGCTGATCCGGCTGGTGGAGTACGCCGGGCGGATGCACACCGCCCGGCTGCTGGACTCCGTCGGCTGACGTGCTACTCGGACACGGCGGAGTGGGCCAGCGCCTTCTCGATGCGGACCCGCACGAGGAGTTCCCCCGGGACGCCGTTGCGGGCGCCGAACTCCTCGGCCCGATCCTCACCCATGTACCGGGCGCCGATCCGGGCCGCCCAGTGCCGCAGCTCGTCCAGGTCCTCCGACAGCCGCGCGCGTCCCTGCAGCACGACGAACGCGTACGGCGGCCGGTCGTCGTCCACGCACAGCGCGACGCGGCCGTCCCTGGCCAGATTCCGCCCTTTCACCGTCTCCTTCCCGGTGTTGAAGACCAGGTCGTCGCCATCGAGCAGGAACCAGATCGGTGCCACGTGCGGACTTCCGTCCGCCCGGACCGTGGAGAGTTTCCCGGTGCGGGTGCCTTCCGAGACGAAGGCCCGCCATTCCTCGTCGGTCATCTTCTGTGCCATGCCTCCATCCTGCTTGCCGCGAAGGCGGCTGTGGTGAAGGCTGGCTGACCGGATCCTCCGGCGAGGGGGAGCGACTTCACGGGGAGAGAGGAAAATGGGGCAGAACGCGGAGCTCGGCTGGCTCCTGGACGATCTGACCGAGCGCGTGGAGCACATACGGCATGCGCTGCTGCTGTCCAACGACGGACTGGTGACCGGAACGAGCACAGGGTTGCGGCGCGAGGACGCCGAGCACCTGGCCGCGGTCTCGTCCGGTCTGCACAGCCTGGCCAAGGGCTCCGGCCGCCACTTCGGTGCGGGCCAGGTCCGGCAGACCATGATCGAATTCGATGATGCGATCCTGTTCGTCACCGCCGCGGGCCCGGGCAGCTGCCTGTGCGTGCTCAGCGCCGCCGAGGCCGATATCGGCCAGATCGCCTACGAGTTGACGCTCCTCGTGAACCGGGTCGGGGACCACCTCGCCGTGGAGTCACGGGAACGCGCGCCGTCCGCCGATCGGTGAGCCGTCCACGGAAGCCTGACGGGGTGGTCTGCACGCGCGTTCGTGGTCTCCCACGGACGCGCGCCCACGGCGGACCCCCGGGGCAGGACCAAAACTCTTCGCGGATCTTCGACGCGGCATCGGACGTGCACCGCGGACGGTCCCTCGGGCCTGCGAGGAAGGGTGACGCGCCGAGTTATCCACAGGCAGAAAACGGAATTCGGCGATCCGGCTACGGTTTTTCCCAGGCGGACGCACAGGGCGCTCGCCAGGGACTCCACGGGGGAGAGCCGCCATGTCCGGAAACACGATCACGTCCACCGTTGCCGAAGCCACCCGCACTGCTCCGGGCGCCAGGTCCCGGCGCACATCGCTGGCCCTGAGCGGCGCCGCGCGCGAACTGGATCTCAGGCGCGGCGAGTTCGAGCTTGCCGTACAGCTGGGCTACGTGCGGACCGTTTCCGGTGAGACAGGGGGCCGCCGCGTCACCCGGGCGGAGCTGGACCGGGTGCGCGGCGAGGAGGACTTCCCGGATTCGCTCCGGAAGCGGGTCCAGGTGATGGGCACACGTGACGGAGCCGCCCTGATGGGTGTGTCAGCCGCCAGGTTCACACGCTTCGCCCGGCTCGGCCTGATCGTGCCCGTAAAGTGGTATGTCAACCGCTACCAGGCCGTGGTCTGGCTCTATCTGGCCGAGGAGTTGCGGCAGTTCGCCACCGGCGAGGCGAACGCGCCACTGCTCGGCGGCCGCACGCCGCAAGGTTTGCGCGACCAACTGGACGGGGGCCTGGATCTACGGGCCCGCAACTGGCGGGGGCGCCACCTCGGATTCCGATTGCGTGAGACGGACGACCTCTGGGCGAAGGCCGCAGTGGTGGCCTCCCACCTCGACCCGGCGCGGGTGGAAGAGACCGTCCGCGATCCGTACGAGCGCGCCGAGCTGTACCGGCTCCGGCCCACGCAGGCCGTACCGGCATCGCCCGACTCGCCCGCGGCGCGGATCGCCGCGCGGATCACGACCGCGGACGATGACGACGAGATCGGCTGGCTCCGGGCAGACCTGGCGCAGGCGGTCGTCGAGGCCCGCAGGTACCGCCCCGCGCCGGGTGCGCCGCCCGAGCCGCCGGCCGGTCCGCCCGGGGGCGTGAACGCCTGCCAGGATCCACCCGTGCGGGCGGATCCGACCTCCTCACGCGGCATGTTCGGCTGGCTGCGCCGCGGGAGCTCCTGACCGGGCGGACCCGGGCCGGGGCCCCCGCACGCCCGGCGTCATCGCTCGAGTCGGCGGAACAGGCCCTCCTGGACGACCGAGACGAGCAGCCGACCCTCGATGTCGTAGATGCGGCCCCGGGCAAGGCCGCGACCACCCACCGCGATCGGGGACTCCTGGTCGTACAGGAACCACTCGTCCGCGCGGAACGGCCGGTGGAACCACATGGCGTGGTCCAGCGACGCCATGTCGAAGCCCCGTGGCCCCCACAGCGGTTCGACGGGAATCCGGACGGCGTCGAGAAGGGTCATGTCGCTCGCGTAGGTGAGCGCGCAGGTGTGCACGAGCGGATCGTCCCCGAGCGGGCTCACCGCGCGCATCCAAACGGCGCTGCGCGGCTCCGCGTCCTTGATCTCCTCGGTGGTCCAGCGCAGCCGGTCCACATAGCGGATGTCGAAAGGCTGACGCCGCGCCATCCGCTCCAGCGTCTCGGGCAGGGTGCCCAGGTGCTTCTCCACCTCCTGGGCCACCGTCGGCAGCGATCCGGACCCGGCACCTCCCGGGCCGGCGGCAGCTGGTGTTCGAAGCCCCCCTCTTCAGGCATGTGGAAGGAAGCGGTCAGATTGAAGATCGTGCGGCCCCGCTGTACGGCGGTGACCCGACGGGTGGTGAACGACCTGCCGTCCCGCACCCGCTCGACCTGGTACACGATGGGAACGCCCGGGATGCCCGGGCGCAGGAAGTACGCGTGCAGCGAGTGCACCGGCCGTTCGCCGTCGGTGGTACGGCCGGCCGCGACCAGGGCCTGGCCGGCCACCTGGCCGCCGAAGACCCGCTGCAGGGACTCCTGGGGGCTGCGGCCACGGAAGATGTTGACCTCGATCTGCTCCAGGTCGAGCAGGTCGACGAGCCTCTCGGCCGGGTTCGTCATGAATCGGTTTCTCCTGTGCTCACAGCTGACCGACGTCGGTGACCCGGACGACGGCGCGGCCCTCCGCATCGGATGCCGCGAGATCGATCTCGGCGCTGATACCCCAGTCGTGATCGCCGTTCGGATCGGCGAAGGCCTGCCGGACACGCCACAGCCCGTGCTCCGGCTCCTGCTCGATCATCAGCAGCTTGGGGCCGCGGGCGTCGGGGCCGGTGCCGAGCTCGTCGTACTCGTCCCAATACTTGTCCATGGCCGCGCCCCACGCCTCGGCGTCCCAGCCGGAATCGGCGTCCATCTCCCCGAGTTCCTCGACCTGGTCGAGGGCGGCGAGCTCCACCCGGCGGAACATGGCGTTGCGGACCAGGACGCGGAAGGCCCGGGCGTTCGTGGTGACGGGCTTGACCTCGTCCGCCTTCTCCTGGGCCTGCTCGGCCGTCAGTTCCTCGGGGTTGGCCAGCTGCTCCCACTCGTCGAGCAGGCTGGAGTCCACCTGGCGCACCATCTCACCGAGCCAGGCGATCAGGTCCTCCAGATCGTCCGACTTCAGGTCGTCGGGGACGGTGTGTTCGAGGGCCTTGTAGGCGCCGGCCAGATAGCGCAGCACGATCCCCTCGGTACGGGCGAGCTCGTAGAAGGAGACGAACTCGGTGAAGGACATCGCCCGTTCGTACATGTCGCGGATGACCGACTTCGGCGACAGCGGATGGTCGCCGACCCACGGGTGGCTCTTGCGGTAGGTGTTGTACGCGTGGAAGAGCAGTTCCTCGAGCGGCTTGGGGTAGGTCACGTCCTGGAGCCGCTCCATGCGCTCCTCGTACTCGACACCGTCCGCCTTCATCGCCGCCACGGCCTCACCGCGCGCCTTGTTCTGCTGGGCGACCAGGATCTGCCGCGGGTCGTCGAGCGTGGACTCGACGACCGAGACCATGTCGAGCGCGTAGGACGGGGACTCCGGGTCGAGGAGCTCGAAGGCGGCCAGCGCGAATGTGGACAGCGGCTGGTTGAGCGCGAAGTCCTGCTGGAGGTCGACGGTGAGGCGCACGATACGACCGGTGGCGTCCGGCCGGTCGAGCTTTTCGACGATGCCGCCGTCCAGCAGCGAGCGGTAGATCGCGATCGCCCGCCGGATGTGCCGCAGCTGCTGCTTGCGCGGCTCGTGGTTGTCCTCCAGCAGATGGCGCATGGCCTCGAAGGCATTGCCCGGCCGGGCGATCACCGACAGAAGCATGGTGTGGGTGACCCGGAAGCGGGAGGTGAGCGGCTCGGGCTCGGCGGCGATCAGTTTCTCGAAGGTGTTCTCCGTCCAGCCGACGAAGCCCTCCGGTGCCTTCTTGCGCACCACCTTGCGGCGCTTCTTCGGATCGTCGCCGGCCTTGGCGAGCGCCTTCTCGTTCTCGATGACGTGCTCCGGTGCCTGCGCCACTACCAGGCCCGCCGTGTCGAAGCCCGCGCGCCCGGCGCGTCCGGCGATCTGGTGGAACTCACGGGCGCGCAGGGTGCGGACCCGGCTTCCGTCGTACTTGGTCAGGGCCGTGAACAGCACAGTGCGGATGGGGACGTTGACGCCGACGCCGAGGGTGTCCGTGCCGCAGATGACCTTCAGCAGGCCGGCCTGGGCCAGCTTCTCCACCAGGCGGCGGTACTTGGGCAGCATGCCGGCGTGATGGACGCCGATGCCGTGCCGTACATAACGGGAGAGATTGCGGCCGAACTTGGTGGTGAAGCGGAAGTTGCCGATCAGCGCGGCGATCTCGTCCTTCTCCTCGCGCGAGCACATGTTGATGCTCATCAGCGCCTGGGCCCGTTCCACGGCCTGCGCCTGCGTGAAGTGGACGATGTAGACCGGGGCCTGCCGGCTGTCCAGGAGGTCGGTGAGCGTCTCGGTGAGGGGGGCCAGCCGGTACTCGTACGAGAGCGGCACGGGACGGGTCGCGGAGCGCACCACGGCGGTCGGCCGCCCGGTGCGGCGGGTCAGGTCCTTCTCGAACATGGAGACGTCGCCGAGGGTCGCCGACATCAGGATGAACTGCGCCTGCGGCAGCTCCAGGATCGGGATCTGCCACGCCCAGCCGCGGTCGCCCTCGGCGTAGAAATGGAACTCGTCCATCACGACCTGGCCGACGTCGGCCTGTCTGCCGTCGCGCAACGCGATGGACGCGAGGACCTCGGCTGTGCAGCAGATCACAGGGGCGTCCGCGTTGACGGAGGCGTCGCCGGTGAGCATGCCGACGTTCTCCGTGCCGAAGAGCTTGCACAGCTCGAAGAACTTCTCCGAAACCAGCGCCTTGATCGGCGCGGTGTAGAAGGTGACCTCGTCCCGGGCGAGAGCGGCGAAGTGCGCACCGGCGGCGATCATGCTCTTGCCGGAGCCGGTGGGCGTGGAAACGATCACGTTCGCTCCCGAGACCGCCTCGATCAGTGCCTCCTCCTGGTGGGGATAGAGGGTGAGACCGCGCTCCCCGGCCCACGCCTCGAAGGCTTCGTAGAGAGCGTCGGGGTCTGCGGTCTGCGGGAGCTGATCGATGAGGGTCACGCCCCCATCTTGCCTGCCCGGGCGGCGGATGGGGGAATCAGATGCCGGTTGGAAGATCACGAACGCTACGCTGTGGCGCCTACGTGGCGTCAGCGCACACGGGCAACTGGGCAGCGCGAAAAGAAGAATGGGGCGGGAAGCGGCCATGATGGGACCAGCACACTCACTGTCGGGGGCCGCGGCCTGGCTCGGGGTCGGGGCCGCGGCCGCCGCGGCGGGCCACCCGATGCCCTGGCCGGTGCTCCTGGTCGGGGCCCTGATCTGCGCGGGTGCCGCACTGGCTCCGGATCTGGACCACAAGGCGGCCACCATCTCGCGGTCCTTCGGGCCCATCTCACGCTGGGTGTGCGAGATCGTCGACAAGCTGTCGTATGCCGTCTACAAGGGGACCCGGAAGGCGGGGGACCCGCGCAGGTCCGGCGGTCACCGCACCTTGACGCACACCTGGCTGTGGGCGGTGCTGCTCGGTGCCGGCACCTCGGTCCTCGCCATCACGGGCGGCCGCTGGGCGGTGCTGGCCATCCTCTTCGTGCACATGGTGCTGGCCATCGAGGGGCTGCTCTGGCGGGCGGCGCGCGGTTCGAGCAGCGATGTCCTGGTGTGGCTGCTGGCGGCGACGAGCGCCTGGATCCTCGCGGGCGTACTCGACAAGCCGGGCAATGGCTCAGACTGGCTGTTCGCGGAGCCGGGCCAGCAGTATCTGTGGCTCGGCATGCCGATCGTCCTGGGTGCCCTGGTGCACGACATCGGTGACGCGCTGACGGTCTCGGGCTGCCCCATCCTGTGGCCCATACCCGTGGGCCGCAAGCGCTGGTACCCCCTGGGCCCGCCGAAGGTGATGCGGTTCCGCGCCGGCAGCTGGGTCGAGCTGAAGGTGCTGATGCCGGTCTTCATGGTGCTCGGCGGGGTGGGCTGCGCGGCGGCCCTCAACGTCATCTGACCGGGGCCGGGCGGCGGACTACCGGTCCGCCGCCCGGCCGCCCTGCTGCTCCGCGCCGCCGTATCGGCGCTCGAACCGGGCGACGCGGCCCTCCGTGTCCACGGTCCGCGCCTTGCCCGTGTAGAAGGGATGGCTCTCGGACGAGATCTCGACGTCCACGACCGGATAGGTCTGTCCGTCGTCCCATTCGATGGTCTCGTCGCTGCTCGCGGTGGAACGCGTGAGGAAGGCGTATCCGGCGGCGCGGTCACGGAAGACGACGGGGTGGTAGTCGGGGTGCTTGTCCTGCTGCATGGGCTGCTCCCTGGGTGGCGGGGACCGGCGGTGTCAGCTGAACGAGGTGTCCTCGTCGACGATGTGCACGGCTGCCTCCTCGGCCGACGCCGCCGCACCGTCGATGCCGACGTCGCTCGCGATCAGACCGCTCTCCTCGTCCTCGTGCGCCCCCTCACCGGGGGCGACGAGGCGACCCGAGCGGACGTCGCCGACCTCGCTGTCGAGAGGTTCCCCGTCGCCGTCCATCCAGTCTCCGATGCCGTCGCCGTCGGGGATCGCGATGTCCGGGAGTTCCTCCGAGAGTCGCTCGTCCAGGGTTTCCCCACGGTGCCCCTCGGACGCGGTCACGCCCACGTGATCCACGGCCCAGGGCCGCTCCGGCGGCGACCAGCCCCGGTCGAGAGGGTCGCCGACCCCGTCGGCGAGCAGGGTGTCCTCGGAGTCGAGCAGCCCCGCGTCGTCCTGCACCTCGGATCCGTCGGGCTGGTAGACGTCGTCTCCCCAACCGTCGGTGCTGTCCACGGGAACCTCCAGATATGGGACGGAGCCGGGCACCGCCGCGTCACGGCGGACACGGGTAGCACCGTGCACGGGCCGTGCCCTTCCGAAGCGGGTGGCCGCGGCACGTCCCCCGCGCCGTTGCCACTTCCAGCCTTCCACTCCGCGACGTCACTGCGCAACGGCAACCGTGGTCGCAGCTCGGCACGGGTACGCGGGGGCGGCGCGACACGCTCCGGGACGGGCCGCCGGCTGCGGAAGCCGGCGGCCCGCTCGTGAGCCTTGTCAGCCGTGCCAGGACCGCCACAGCGCCGCGTACGCACCGTCCGCCGCGACCAGCTCGTCGTGGCTGCCCAGCTCGCTGATCCGCCCGTTCTCGACCACGGCGATCACGTCGGCGTCGTGCGCGGTGTGCAGGCGGTGGGCGATGGCGACGACCGTGCGCCCGTCCAGGACGCGGGCCAGTGAGCGCTCCAGATGGCGGGCCGCGCGGGGATCGAGCAGGGAGGTCGCCTCGTCGAGCACCAGCGTGTGCGGGTCGGCGAGCACCAGCCGGGCCAGCGCGATCTGCTGTGCCTGGGCCGGGGTCAGCGCCAGACCGCCGGAGCCCACCTCGGTGTCCAGGCCGTCGTCCAGGGCACGTGCCCAGCCGTCCGCGTCGACCGCCGCCAGCGCCGACCACAACTGCGCGTCGGCGGCGTCCGCCGCGCTCGCCTCCCCGCTCGACCCGTGCCGGGCGTGGGGGAGGGCCAGCAGCAGGTTGTCGCGCAGGGAACCGACGAAGACGTGGTGCTCCTGGTTGACCAGGGCGACGTGTGAGCGCACTCGCTCGGCGGGCATGCGGGACAGTTCCGCACCCCCGAGGGTGATCCGGCCGTCCCGGGGCGCGTAGATCCCGGCGAGCAACCGGCCCAGCGTGGACTTGCCCGCACCGGACGGCCCGACCAGGGCGAGCCGCGTACCGGGCGCCACCTCGAGGGAGACCCGATGCAGCACGTCGACTCCGGCACGGTAGCCGAAGCGCACCGCGTCGGCCTCGACGTCACGTCCCTCGGGCGCGAGCGAGGTGTCGCCGGCCTCCGGCTCGATGTCGCGGACCCCGACCAGCCGGGCCAGTGACACCTGGGCGACCTGCAGCTCGTCGTACCAGCGAAGGATCAGGCCCACCGGGTCGACGAGCATCTGCGCGATCAGCGCGCCCGTCGTCAGCTGGCCGACACCGATCCAGCCGTGCAGGACGAACACCCCGCCGATCAGCAGCACGGAGGCGAGGATCGTGACATGCGTGATGCTCACGACGGGGAAGAGCACCGAGCGCAGCCACAGCGTGTAGCGCTCCCAGGCGGTCCATTCCTTGATCCGCCGGTCGGAGAGAGCGATACGACGTTCGCCGAGGCGGTGCGCCTCTACGGTGCGTCCCGCGTCCACCGTCTCGGCGAGGACGGCGGCCACGGCCGCGTAACCGGCGGCCTCGGAGCGGTAGGCCGAGGGGGCACGTCGGAAGTACCAGCGGCAGCCGATCACCAGCAGCGGCAGCGCGAGCAGCACGGTCGCGGCGAGCGGCGGAGCCGTGACGGTCAGGCCGCCGAGCAGCAGCAGCGCCCACACCAGGCCGATCGCCAGCTGCGGTACGGCCTCGCGCATCGCGTTGGCGAGCCGGTCGACGTCGGTGGTGATCCGGGAGAGGAGGTCTCCCGTCCCGGCCCGTTCCAGTACGCCCGGGGGCAGCCCCACCGAGCGTACGAGGAAGTCCTCCCGCAGATCGGCGAGCATGCGTTCGCCGAGCACGGCGCCGTTCAGGCGGACCAGCCGCACGAACACGGCCTGGACGACCAGGGCGAGGACGAAGAGTGCGGCGGTGCGCTCCAGGTGGAGCTCCCGGGCGTCGTCCGACACATGCTCCACGAGGCCGCCCAGCAGGTACGGACCCGCCATGGAGGCGACGACGGAGACCGTGTTCACCGCGACGAGCAGCAGGAAGGCCCGGCGGTGCCGGCGGAACAGTTCGGCCACGTAGGCGCGGACGGTCGTCGGGGCGCCGACGGGCAGTGTGTTCGCCACCGTCGGGGCCGCCGGGTCGTACACCGGTGGCGCCACGCCGATCATGCGGTCTCCTCGATCTCTTCCAGTTCCGCCAGTACTCGCTCGGTGAGCCCGTCGTCGGCCGGTCCGTCGGCGGTGGGTGCGCCGTCCGGGGCGGCGGACTCCTCTTCGGTCTCGCGGGTCACGACGGCGCGGTAACGGGGGTCGTCCTGCACCAGCTCGCGGTGCGGGCCCACCGCCGCGACCCGGCCCTCGTGCACCAGCACGACGCGATCCGCGCGATCCAGGACCAGCGGCGACGAGGTGAAGACAACCGTCGTACGGTTGGCCCGCAGCGTCCGGAGGCCTTCGGCGATCCGGGCCTCGGTGTGTGAGTCGACCGCGGAGGTCGGCTCGTCCAGGACGAGTACCTGCGGATCGGTGATCAGTGACCGTGCCAGGGCGAGCCGCTGGCGCTGGCCGCCCGACAGGGACCGGCCGCGCTCGGTGATCCGGGCGTCCATCGGGTCGTCGGCCGCCGGTGACCCCTGAGTGAGCGCGTCGAGTACGTCGCCGCACTGCGCGGCGGCGAGCGCGGCCTCGGCACCGACCGCGCCGGAGGCTGGCACGTCGAGGAGCTCACGCAGCGAACCGGACAGCAGCACCGGGTCCTTGTCCTGGACGAGGACGGCCGTCCGCGCCGAGTGGAGCGGAAGCTCGTCCAGAGGGATGCCGCCCAGGAGCACCGACGTCCCCTCCTCCGCCGGGTGCCCGCCCAGCCGCTCGGCGAGCACACCTGCCGCGTCCGGGTCACCGCAGACCACCGCGGTGAACAGTCCCGCGGGCACCAGGAGCCCGGTCGTGGGGTCGTAGAGGTCTCCGGTCGGCACGGTGGCCTCGCGGGACCCGCGGGAGTCCGTCGCGCGCTCCAGTGACAGCACCCTGGCCGCGCGACGGGCGGAGGGCCGTGAGAAGGAGTACGCCATGGCGATCTCCTGGAAGTGCTGCAGCGGATAGGTGAGCAGCATGACGGCGCTGTAGACGGTGACCAGCTCGCCGACGGCGATCCGGCCCTCGTGGGCCAGCTGCACACCGCGCCAGACCACGGCGATCATCAGCAACCCCGGCATCAGCACCTGGAGCGCCGAGATCACCGACCACATCCGGGCACTGCGCACCGCCGCGGTACGGACTTCCTGCGAGGCCCTGCGATAGCGGTCGAGGAACAGCTCCTCGCCACCGATGCCGCGCAGCACCCTCAGGCCCGCGACGGTGTCCGACGCCAGTTCCGTGGCGCGGCCCGCCTTCTCGCGCTGGGTGTCGGCCCGCCGGGTCGCCCGCGGCAGCAGCGGCAGCACCGCGAGGGCCAGCACGGGCACGCCCACCGCGACGATCACGCCGAGGGCGGGCTGGTACACGAGCAGGCCCACGCAGACCGCCACCACGGTGAGCGCGGCCGCACTGAAGCGCGAGACGGCCTCCACGAACCAGCCGATCTTCTCCACGTCGCCGGTGGACACCGCGACCACCTCGCCGGCCGCGACCCGGCGCGTCAGGGCCGAGCCGAGCAACGCCGTTCGGCGCGCCAGAAGCTGCTGGACCCGGGCGGCCGCGGTGATCCAGTTGGTGACGGCGGTGCGGTGCAGCATGGCGTCGCCCAGCGCGATGCCGAGCCCGCACAACAGGAGCAGTCCGCCCGTCTGGGCGAGGCGAGTCCCCGATCGTTCGACGACGGCCTGGACCGCGAAACCGACGCAGAAGGGCAGCCCGCAGACGGACAGGAAGTGCAGCAGCCCCCAGGCGAGGGACTTGAGTTGGCCCCCCAGTTGACTGCGGCCGAGCCACCACAGGAACCGGGGCCCGGAGCGCGCGTCCGGCACCCCCGGGTCGGGATACGGAAGGTCTTGGATCTGCATGACGTCCCAGTGGCTCGTGTCAGTGATGGACGGGGTCGTGGCGCGCGGCCGCCCCCGGGTGGAGCGCCTGCGTGCGTCCGCGATTGCCCGTAACAAACCGTGAAAGGGTCGCCTCGGGACGTGGTCGGAGGCAAACGGTTTTCCGGCCGGATGGGGCGCGGGGGTGCATCTCCGCGACACGCGGGCGGATTGCGCTCATATATACCTGATTGCCGGAAAGATAATGTGACGATATGACGCATGCGAACAGGTGATGTGAACGGCACGGTGCGCTCACGAGCCCTGGGTGCGGCCTGCGGTGTGCTTCTGATGTTCCTGTCGGCGTGCGGTGGTTCGGGTGCGGAGCCCGGCCGGTCGCCGGGTGCCCGCGCGCCCACCAGGGCGGCGGGTCCCCCTGCGGCCATGGCCGAACCACCCGACGGCGGGCCGGAAGCGAAGGATCGCCTTCCGGGGGTCGGTGAACGGCTGTACGAAAGCATCCCCGCGTACACCGGTCAGGCCGTGGTGGTCTACGGCGACGACGAGGACTCACCGGACTCGGAGATCGTGTTCTACGAGAGGGAGGGCCCCGTCTGGTACGAGGCCGGCCGCTGGTGGGGCCACAACGGGCGCGCGGGCTGGACGACGGACCATCACGAGGACGATCTGCGCACTCCGGTGGGGGTGTTCACGCTCACCGACGCGGGTGGTGTCCTCGACTACCCGGGCTCCGGGCTCCCGTACGACCACAACGCGGTGTCGTACCGGGTGCCGGAGGGCTGGGGCGAGAAGCACCGCAACGACTTCGACCATGTCATCGCGATCGACTACAACCGGATCCCGGGTACGCCGCCGAGCGATCCGACGCGTCCTGAGGGGCAGAAGAAGGGGGGCGGCATCTGGATGCACGTGGACCACGGTGACGGAACGTCGGGCTGCGTCACCCTGCCGGAGGACGGTCTGGACTACCTGTTGCACACGCTCGACCCGGAACGGCGTCCGGTGGTGGTGATGGGGGACAGGAGGAATCTGGAGGCCTGACCGTTTCGCGGGAACTGCGGGTCTCGGGATCGGATGTCTTCGGCCGCTCGTCGCCGGCCGCTGGGCCCGGGTGGCCGACGAGTCCGGCAGTCGGCGGTCGGCGGTCGGCAGTCGGCAGTCGGCAGTCGGCGGTCGATCGGGAGCGCACGGGCGAGAGGTCGATCCGGCCGTCGCTCCGCTGGTGACCCGCCGTCAGCAGCGCCGGTGCCGCCCGGACATGGCGGGGGTGTCCCCGCCGTCCATCAAGGTGTCGAGCAGGGTGCCGAGCACCTCGCGCTGCCCGTCCGTCAGCGGGGCGAGGATCTCCTGGGCGGCGGCCCGGCGTGCGCCGTGCAACTCCCGCAGCGCCTTGTGGCCCTCGTCCGTGATCTCGATCCGGATCACCCGGCGGTTGGTGGGATCGGGTGCCCGGCGCACCCTACCGCTCGCCTCGAGGCCGTCGACCAGCGTCGTCACCGCTCGCGGCACCACTTCGAGGTACTCGGCGAGATCCGCCATCCGGGGCGGTGAGCCGAAGTGCGCGAGGGTGCGCAGCAGCCGGGACTGGGCGGGGGTGATGCCCAGCCCGCACTGCTCCAGATGGCGCTTCTGGATGCGCTGCACCCGGCGGGTGAACCGCAGGAGCTGCTCGGCGAGCAGGCCGTCGGGATCTGGGGTGCTCATGCGGGAACAATATCAGGATGCCGTTCATTGTGAGTATAGGTAACAATGAGCTAGGATCCGCTGGTCCTCGCCATGCACCGCTGCGGATGGCCCGCAGCAGCCAGAGCCCTGCATCTCCCTCTCACCGCCCGTAGGAGCCCATGCATCCCGACCACACCGCCCCGGCCCCCGTGCCCGGCGACGCCGCGGAGCGGCCGCGCCAGGTCCGCCGCATCGTGAAGCTGTTCAAGCCGTACCGCGGCCGTCTCGCCATCGTCGGCCTGCTGGTCGGCGCCGCGTCCCTCGTGTCCGTCGCCACGCCGTTCCTGCTCAAGGAGACCCTGGACGTCGCGATCCCGCAGGGCCGCACCGGACTGCTGAGCCTGCTCGCGCTCGGCATGATCCTCAGTGCCGTCGTCAACAGCGTCTTCGGCGTGCTGCAGACCCTGATCTCCACCACGGTCGGCCAGCGCGTCATGCACGATCTGCGCACCGCCGTCTACGGACGGCTGCAGCGCATGTCACTCGCCTTCTTCACCCGCACCCGCACCGGCGAGGTCCAGTCCCGTATCGCCAACGACATCGGCGGCATGCAGGCGACCGTCACCTCCACCGCGACGTCCCTGGTCTCCAACCTCACGAGCGTGGTGGCCACGATCGTCGCGATGGTCGCCCTGGACTGGCGGCTCACCGTCGTCTCGCTGCTCCTGCTGCCGGTGTTCGTGTGGATCAGCCGCCGGGTCGGCAACGAACGCAAGAAGATCGCCACCCAGCGGCAGAAGCAGATGGCCGCCATGGCCGCCACGGTCACCGAGTCGCTGTCCGTCAGCGGCATCCTGCTCGGCCGCACCATGGGGCGTGCCGACTCGCTCACCAAGT
The DNA here is from genome assembly GCF_051553595.1 of Streptomyces sp. HUAS TT11. NCBI lineage: Bacteria > Bacillati > Actinomycetota > Actinomycetes > Kitasatosporales > Streptomycetaceae > Streptomyces > Streptomyces sp. HUAS TT11. The sequence continues at coordinate 1,498,976 of NZ_CP196184.1, read as the reverse complement.
CCTTCGAGGGCGAGTCCGAAGGGCTCGTCGACCTCGAGGTGAAGTCGAACATGGCGGGCCGCTGGCGCATGGCGGTCATCACGATCGTCATGGCGGCCATGCCGGCCGTCATCTACTGGACCGCCGGTATCGCACTCCGGCTCGGCGGCCCCTCCATCTCCATCGGTACGCTCGTCGCGTTCGTCTCGCTGCAGCAGGGGCTGTTCCGGCCGACCGTGAGCCTGCTGTCCACCGGTGTCCAGATCCAGACGTCGCTGGCGCTCTTCCAGCGGATCTTCGAGTATCTCGACCTGCCCATCGACATCACCGAGCCCGCGGACCCGGTGCATCTCGACCGGGTCAAGGGCGAGATCCGTTTCGAGGGCGTCGAGTTCCACTACGACGGCAAGAGCGGTCCGATCCTCGAGGACATCGACATCACCGTCCCGCCCGGCGGGAGTCTCGCCGTGGTCGGCCCGACCGGCTCCGGGAAGTCGACGCTCAGCTACCTGGTGCCGCGGCTGTACGACGTGACGGGCGGGCGGGTCATGCTCGACGGGGTCGACGTGCGGGACCTGGACTTCGACACGCTCGCCCGCGCGGTCGGCGTGGTGTCCCAGGAGACCTACCTCTTCCATGCCTCGGTCGCCGACAATCTGCGTTTCGCCAAGCCGGACGCCACCGACGAGGAACTGCACGCGGCCGCGAGGGCGGCGCAGATCCACGACCACATCGCCGCACTGCCCGACGGGTACGACACGATCGTCGGCGAGCGCGGTCACCGCTTCTCGGGCGGCGAGAAGCAGCGGCTCGCCATCGCCCGCACCATCCTGCGCGACCCGCCGGTGCTCATCCTCGACGAGGCGACGAGTGCGCTCGACACACGTACCGAGCACGCGGTCCAGCAGGCCATCGACGCCCTGTCGGCCAACCGCACCACGCTCACCATCGCCCACCGGCTGTCCACCGTCCGGGGGGCCGACCAGATCGTGGTCCTCGACGCCGGGCGCACGGTCGAACGGGGCACGCACGAGGAGCTGTTGGAGCTGGGCGGGAGGTATGCGGCCCTCGTCCGGCGGGACGCCCGAATGGAGACGACAAGATGAAGATATGCCGGGTTTGTCGGGTTCGGCGGGTTACGGTGCCCATATGGAGACGAACACTCCGTCAGGGAAGCGGACCCGACTGACCGGCCCCGCCCGGGTCGCCTTCGTCGTGGCCGGGGCGATCGTGGCGGGCGCCGTCGTGGGGGTGCCGCTGCTGATTCTGACGCGGGGCGACGAGCCCCGGCAGGTCAGACTCGTCATCCCGGAGGGCTGGCGTGCCGGCCAGATCTACCGGGCCGTCGACAAGGCACTCCGGCTGCCTCCGGGCTCCACGAGGAAATCCCTCGCCAAGGCCCATCTCGGACTGCCGCAGGAGGCGCACGGCAATCCCGAGGGATACCTCTTCCCGGCCACGTATCCGCTCCGTGAGGACTCCACCCCCGAGTCCGTGCTGCAGTACATGGTCGACACCGCGAACAAGAGGTTCAAGGGCGGGACGACCACCGCCGGTTCCCCGCGCACCGCGATGGGCCTCTACCGGACCGTCACCCTCGCCAGCATCGTGCAGTCGGAGGCGGCGACCAGCCAGGACATGCGCAGGGTGGCCCGGGTCATCTTCAACCGCCTCCAGCGCGGCATGCCGTTGCAGATGGACTCCACCCTGAACTACGCGAAGGACCGCTTCACGCTGGACACCAGCCTGGACGACACGAGGATGGACAGCCCCTACAACTCGTACCGGCACATGGGCCTGCCCCCGACGCCCATCGCAAACCCGGGCAGCGACGCGATGCGAGCGGTGCTGAACCCGACACCGGGCGACTGGCTGTTCTTCGTCACGGTCAAGCCCGGCGACACCCGGTTCACATCGAGCTACGAGGAGCATCTGCGCAACGTCCGGGAGTTCAACCGGCTGCGCGCCGCGGCCTCGCCGTCGAACTGAGGGCACATCACGCGTCCACCGCCCTGTGCGGTGCGTCCGGCGGCACGCGCGCTATGCGGCGCTCTCCACCGCGAACCGCTCGCCCGCCAGCAGCCGCCTGATGTCCCGTACGGCGGCGCGTCCCGCCCGGTTGGCACCGATCGTGCTGGCCGACGGGCCGTACCCGACCAGATGGATCCGCGGGTCGGAGACCACCCGGGTGCCGTCGATCCGGATGCCGCCGCCCGCCGCGCGCAGGCGGAGCGGGGTGAGGTGGTCGATCGCGGCCCGGAAGCCCGTCGCCCACAGGATCACATCGGCGTCCAGGTGTCGGCCGTCGTCCCATGCCACGCCGTCGGGCACGATGCGGTCGAACATCGGCTGCCGGTCCAGGACCCCGTCGGCGATCGCCTGGCGGATCGCGTCGTTGAGCGGCAGGCCGGTCACCGAGACGACACTCCTCGGCGGCAGGCCCTGCCGCACCCGTTCCTCCACGAGCGCCACCGCCGAGCGACCCACGTCCTCGGTGAACGGGCCCTCGCGGAACACCGGCGGGCGCCGGGTCACCCAGGTCGTCGCCGCCGCGTAGGGGGCGATCTCCATCAGATGCTGGGTGCCGGAGGCGCCGCCGCCCACGACCACCACCCGCAGGCCAGCGAACTCCCGGGGGCCGGCGTACTGGGCGGTGTGCAGTTGCCGCCCCCGGAACGTTTCCTGACCGGGGTAGCGCGGCCAGAAGGGCCGGTCCCAGGTGCCCGTGGCGTTGATCAGCGCCCTGGTCGACCACGTCCCCGCCGACGTCTCGACGAGCAGCCGCCCGTCCGTGCCCTCACGCACCGCCCGTACGTCCACCGGCCGCCGCACACGCAGATCGAAGGTGCGCTCATAGGCGGCGAAATAGGCGCTGACGACCTCGGAGGACGGTCGCTCCGGATCCGCGTCGGTCAGTTCCATCCCCGGTAGCGCGTGCATCCCGTGCACCTTGCCGAACGTCAGCGACGGCCAGCGGAACTGCCACGCGCCGCCGGGCTCCGGGGCGTGGTCGAGGACGACGAAGTCGCGCTCCGGCTCGAACCCCGTGCGCCGCAGATGGTAGGCGCTGGACAGTCCTGCCTGACCAGCGCCTATGACGACCACGTCGACTTCGCGTACCCCTGTGTCGTTCACGCTTCCACCAACCGTGCCGGGGCCGGGGATCTTCCCGCGGGAGGGCCGGCGCCCTGCCGCGGGGGCGGCCGGTGAGGTGTGGGCGCCGTCCGATGGGTGAGGATGGGGACATGTCCGATGCCTTCAGCACCCTCGTCCTGAACGTCGCCTCCGGTTCCGGTGAGACGGTGGTCGATCTCACCCGGGCGTGTGAGGCCTTCCTCCGTGACAGAGCGGGAGGACGGGACGGTCTTCTGAACGTCTTCGTGCCGCACGCGACCGCCGGCGTGGCCGTCATCGAGACGGGTGCCGGCAGCGACGACGACCTTCTCGCGGTTCTCCACACGCTGCTCCCGGCCGACGACCGCTGGCAGCACCGCCACGGAAGCCCCGGCCACGGGCGCGACCACGTCCTGCCGGCCCTCGTCCCACCGCACGCGACCCTGCCCGTGATCGGCGGCCGGCTGGAACTCGGAACCTGGCAGTCGGTGTGTCTGGTCGACACGAACAGGGACAATCCCCAGCGGCAGGTTCGTCTGTCGTTCCTCGGGTAGCCCCCGGCCACGACCACGGGACGGACTCCACCCGCAGCCGACGGACTCCTCAGGCGGGCTTGCGCCACACCGAGACGTGCTTGGCGGATTCCTGGGTGAACGGTGCCCCGTCCCAGTCCCCGACGCGCCGTTCCGGCTCGAGCCCCGCGATACGTGCCATCAGGTCGAGTTCCGCCGGCCACGCGTACCGGTGCCGCGAGTTGTCGCGGCGGTAGCGGCCGTCGCCGTCGCGGATGAGGTGGTGCGAGACGAGCGTCTGCTCGATCAGGTCGAAGGTGTCGAAGCCGAGATGCCTCTCGGAGACGTCGAAGGGCACCGCGACCTGACCGGGCGGCAGGAACCGCAGCGGCGGTACCCCCAGTTCGATGACGAACCGTCCGCCGGGTGCCAGATGACGTGCCGCGTTGAGGAAGCACTCGACCTGCTCCTCCTGCGTCAGCAGGTTGGAGATGGTGTTGTAGACGAGATAGACCAGGGTGAACTCGCCGGGGACGACGGTCGTGGCCATGTCCCCGATGACGACCGGGAGAGCGTCCTCGTCGATCTTGCTCCGCAGGACGGCCGCCATGTGCTCGGACAGTTCGATGCCCGTCACGGGCACACCGCGCTCCCTCAGCGGGACGCCCACCCGTCCGGTTCCGATGGCGAACTCCAGGGCCCGGCCGTCTCCGGCCAGTTCGGCGAGGAAGGCGAGCGTCGGACCGAGGACGGCGACCGAGGACATCTCGGTCTCCTCGACGTCGTAGCGCTCGGCGGTCGCGCGGGTCCACAGCTCACTGCTCGTCATGGGCGGCCACTCTGCCGGGCACGGCGAGGCGCTGTCGACGCATTTTCCGTCCGTGGTCACGTGGTCCCGTGGAGTCGGCCCCGGCATCCGAACGGGTGCCCGGTCCGGTGCGCGCGGGTGTTTCACGACGACGCGGTACTCACCCGGCGGCCCCGCGGCAAGGCATGCAGGGGAGCGATCGGCGGGAGGGGGCGGAGGAGGTGTTCGGTGGACCGGGACCGCTACGAGGCGCCCGCCGACGACGACGGTCGAGCGCGATGAGGGCGAGGCGTCGACCGTCTGCCGCGCCCCGGCCGACGGGGGCGCATCGACCGGGGGAGAGGATCGTGGGGGCGCTGGGCGGGCGGTTGCCCATGACGGGCGGCGGTCGGCTGCTGCGCAAGGCGTTCCCCGAGCACTGGTCGTTCCTGCTCGGGGAGATCGCGCTCTACAGCCTGGTCCTGCTGATCCTGACCGGTGTGTGGCTGACGTTCTTCTTCGCACCGGAGATGAGCGAGGTCGTCTATCAGGGGCGGTACGTACCGCTGCGTGGCGTCCGCATGTCGCGGGCCTTCGACTCGACCCTGCACATCAGCTTCGAGGTGCGCGGAGGCCTCCTCGTCCGCCAGATGCACCACTGGGCCGCCCTGGTGTTCGTCGCCGCTGTCGGTGTGCACATGCTGCGGATCTTCTTCACCGGTGCCTTCCGCCGTCCCCGGGAGCTGAACTGGGTCATCGGCGTCACACTCCTCGTGATCGCCATGAGCGAGGGATTCGCCGGCTATTCGCTCCCCGACGACCTGCTCTCCGGGACGGGGCTGCGCATCGCACAGGGCATCATGCTGTCCCTGCCGGTGGTGGGCACGTACGTCAGCATGTTCGTGTTCGGGGCCCAGTTCCCGGGCGAGGACATCGTGCCCCGGCTGTACGCCATGCACATCCTGTTGCTGCCCGGCCTGTTGATCGCCATGGTCACGGTGCACCTGATGCTGGTGTTCCAGCTGAAGCACACCCAGTGGCGCGGACCCGGCAGAACCAACCGGAACGTCGTCGGCAAGCCGCTCTTCCCGCAGTTCATGGCGTCCTCGACGGGCCTGTCCTTCATGCTGTTCGGGGTGACCGCGCTGCTCGGCGGTCTGGCGCAGATCAACCCCGTCTGGGTGTACGGGCCCTATCGGCCGGACCAGGTGTCGACCGGTTCCCAGCCGGACTGGTACGTCGGCTTCCTGGAGGGCGCGCTGCGGCTCGTACCGCCCTGGGAGACGAACCTCGCCGGCCACACCCTGATGTGGAACGTGCTGCTGCCCGCGGTCGTGCTGCCCGGGCTGCTCTTCTCGGTCCTGTACGCCTACCCCTTCGCCGAACAGAGGCTGACGGGTGAGTGGAGCGGGGAGCGGCACCTGTGCGACCGGCCGCGGGACCGTCCCGTACGCAGTGGGCTCGGTGTCGCCGGGATCGTCTTCTACGCCGTCCTGCTCCTGGCAGGCGGCAACGACATCATGGCGTACAGCTTCCGGATCTCACTGAACGCCCTGACCTGGATCTTCCGGATCGCCATGGTGGTGGCGCCGATCGTCGCCTTCCTGATCACACGGAGGCTGTGCCGCGCCCTGGTGGAGGCGGAGCAGAAGCGGCTGACGCGGGGACAGGAGAGCGGGGAGGTACGGCAGACCGTGGAGGGCGGGTACACGAGCGATCACCGTCCCGTGACCAGGTTCCGGCCGGGCGCGCCGAGGCGACCGGTCGGTCCCGGCGAGTCGCATACCGGAACACCGTCCCGAGAACCCCCCGCGCAGGCCCCCCGGCGCCGATGAGGAACGGCCGCAGCCGGTGGACCGCGCCGGGCCCGGCGTCCGGCCGGCGAGGGCGGCGGGGCTCGACGGGCCGTCGTCGTTCTCCTGCGCGGCCCCCCGCCCCGCAGGCGCCGAGGTGCCCGACCGCCCCGGACCTGGCCAGGGTGTACGACAGCGACCGGGATCGCCGGACGGCTACAGGCGGTGGCCGAACGTCGGTACGGTCGCGCGGGACCCGGAAGGCAGATGCCGGGAAGAACTACCGTCCCGGCTCGTCGGACGAGGCCGCACGCTCGGCGTCCCGCCTCTTGATCCGTGCCGTTTCCTTGCGGACCTCGGCCTGGGTGGCGCGCTCCTTCTCCAGCCACTCCGGCCGGTCCTGCTTCAGCGCCTCGATCTGCTCGCTCGTGAGGGCCTCCGTGACCCCGGCGCGCGCGAGACCCGAGATGGACACACCGAGCTTCGCCGCGACCACCGGGCGGGGGTGCGGACCGTTGCGTCGCAGTTCCTCCAGCCACGCGGGCGGATCGGCCTGGAGCGCGTTCAGCTCCTGGCGCGTCACGACACCCTCCTGGAACTCGGCGGGGGTGGCGGGCAGGTACACACCCAGCTTCTTCGCCGCGGTCGCGGGCTTCATCGTCTGGGCGGTCTGGTGCGACTTCATGCTGTCCAGACTATCGGCCGCGCACGAGACGTCCGACCACGCCGGGTAACCTGGCGGGGTGACAGGCTCGGAAGCATCCCCTTCGTTCCGGCTCGCGTACGTCCCCGGGGTGACGCCCGCCAAGTGGGTGCGGATCTGGAACGAGCGCCTGCCCGACGTCCCGCTGACCCTGCTCCCGGTGTCGGCCCGTGAGGCATCCGATGTGCTGCGCGACGGCGAGGCGGACGTCGGGCTCGTACGGCTGCCGGTGGACCGCACGGTCTTCAGCGCGATCCCGCTCTACACCGAGACGACCGTGGTCGTCGTCCCCAAGGACCATCTGATCTCCGCGGTCGACGAGGTGTCCGTCGGCGATCTCGCCGACGAGGTCGTCTTCCACCCCCTCGACGACGTTCTGGGCTGGGAGGAGGTGCCGGGGGAGCCCGCCTTCGAGCGCCCCGCCACCACCGAGGACGCCGTGGAACTGGTCGCGGCCGGTGTGGGCCTCCTCGTCGTGCCGCAGTCCCTGGCGCGGCTGTACCACCGCCGTGACCTCACCTACCGGACCGTCGTGGACGCCCCTCAGTCCGGAGTCGTCCTGTCCTGGCCGGAGGACGCGACCACGGATCTGGTGGAGGACTTCATCGGAATCGTCCGCGGGCGGACGGTCAACAGCACACGGGGGCGCACCGTCCCCGAGGCGCAGCCGAAGAAGGACAAGAAGCCCGGCGCGGTCACGGCCCGGCAGAAGCCCGCGTCGCGGCAGTCCACGGGCCGTGGCCGGCAGGGCGGCGCCTCGGGCTCGAAGGGCAACGGGCGCGGCAAGCCCCGCCGCCGCACCTAGGGAGTCGTCCTCGAAGCCGCCGTCATGGCACGAACGAAAGCGGCGGCGGGGTCATGAGGAGGCCGGGGCGGAGCCCACGAGCCAGTCGTACGCCGTGCGCGCCGTGAACTCCGCCTGGCCCCCGCGCAGCAGCAGCCCCGCCGTGGCGAACACCGGTTCGTCGGCCTGCGCCGGGACGTACGGGACGGCGATGCAGCGCATTCCGGCGGCGTACGCGGCGGCGACACCGGGCGCCGCGTCCTCCAGGACCACGCAGTCGGCGGGCGACACCCCGAGGCGGCGGGCGGCCTCGATGAAGACGTCCGGGGCCGGCTTGCCGTGTGCGACCTCGTCGGCCGAGACGTACGCGGTGAACCGGGAAGCCAGGCCCGTTCCCGAAAGGATCGCCTCGATGGCCCCCGGCGACGAGCCGGAGGCGATGGCCATCGGGACGCCCTCGCCGGCCAGCAGTTCCACGAGCGCCCGCATCTCCGGGTAGATGGGGGTGGAGGCCCGAGCCAGGTCCATGTAGCGGCGGTTCGTCTCCGCGAGCAGTTCGTCCAGCGGGGAGTCGAGGCCGTAGCGCTCCCGGAACAGCGCCAGCGTCTCCCGGGTGCTGATCCCGACGTACCGCTGGTGGTCCGCCCAGGTGAAGTCGGGGACGCCGCGATCCGCGAGCAGCCTCCGTGCCGCCTCGAAGTAGTTGGGCTCGCTGTCGACGAGCGTTCCGTCGAGATCGAAGACGACCGCGGTCGTGCCGGGAAGGGCCATGGCGTCCAGGATGCCAAGGGGCCCCTGCGCGCTCCGCACCGGGCGGATCATCGCGCGGTCGCGCGGCCGATCGACTCCACCAGCGGCAGCACACGGTGCGGAACACGCTCGCGCAGCGCCACCTCCGTACGGGTGCGCACCACACCGGGCAGGCCGATCAGGGTCTGGATGACGTCTTCCAGGTGCTCGTTGTCCCGCGCCACGACCCGGGTCATCAGATCCCCGCCGCCGGTGATCGAGAACGCCTCGACGATCTCGGGCACGGCCGCGAGGGCGTCGCCCACGTCGTCCAGGTGGCCCTGGGTGACCTCGACGTGCACGAAGGCGAGCACCGGATGCCCGAGGGCGGCGGGGGACAGGGAGGGCGCCGTACCGGTGATCACCCCGTCCCGCTCCAGACGGTCGAGCCGCGCCTGGAGGGTGCCGCGGGCGATGCCGAGGGTGCGCGCGTACTCCCGCACACTGGTGCGCGGCTGTTCGAGCAGCAACCGCAGGATGCGGGTGTCGAGTTCGTCCACGGCCATGGTCCGTTGGCCTCCTCGTCGTGCACGGGGGTTTCGCTCGACTGTACCAATGGCCCAATGAACGACGTGCCGCTTGAGCCACTGTCCTACGGGTGCTTTCCTTGTGGGTATCAATGGCGCCGCGCAGCGCAGGACCGGTGACGAAGCCGGAATCCGTGCCCGCGGCGCCTTTCCATGTTCCGGCGCCGGCGTCGACCTGTAGGGGGCGGACTTCCGACCGTGAAGAAGATGTTCTCGGCTCCCGATCCGGGGCTGTTCCGGTTGCGGATCTCGCTGCGCGCGGTGCTCGGGATCGGCCTTGCCGTGGCCGTGTGCGAAAGCGCCGGACTCTCCCTGCCCGCCTCGATCACCGGCGGGCCCGCCGCGCTCCTCGCGCTGTTCACGGTCGCCGATCCCACCGCGCGGGGTCAGGCCCTGACCACCGCGCTGATGCCGGTCGTCGGCCTCCCGGTGCTCGCGCTCGCGTCGTTCCTGCACGGTGTTCCGGCGGTGCGGGACGCGGTCTGGCTCGCGGTCGCCTTCGCCGGCGTGTACGCCCGCCGCTGGGGGACACGCGGCCATGCGCTCGGCATCTTCGCGTTCATGATGTTCTTCGTCGCCCAGTTCCTGCACGCCGTCCCGGACCGGATCCCGGAGTTGTACGCGGCTGTGGGACTGTCGCTCGCCACCGCCTCGGCGGTCCGGTTCGGCGTGTGGTGCATCGAGCGCCGCCGGCCGCTGCCCGCCGCGCCCGCGCCCGCGCCGCCGGCAGGACGGGGCCTCGGCCGGCCCGCCACCCGGCAGGCCTTCCAGGCGACGGCCGCCTGCGCCTTCGCCGCCGCCGTCGGCCAGGTGGTCTCGCACGAGCGCTGGTACTGGGCGGTCGGCGCCGCGTGGTGGATCTTCGTGAACGCCGCCTCACGCGGTGAGACGCTCGTACGCGGCGTCCGGCGTGTCGTCGGCACGGTGGCCGGCGTCGCGGCGGGACTGGCGATCACCGTCCCCCTGCACGGCGCGCCGATCGCCACCGCCGCGCTCATCGCCGTCTGCGTGTTCGGGATCTTCTACACGGCGGCGCCGTCGTACAGCTGGATGATGTTCTTCGTCACCGTGCTGGCGGGGCTGCTCTACGGCCTCCTCGGGGTCCTGCACCCGGGGCTCCTCGGACTGCGTCTCGCGGAGACGGGCGTGGGGGCGCTCGGGGCCGCGCTCGCGGTCGCCCTCGTGCTGCCGGTCACCACCCACGCGGTCACCGACCAGTGGGTGCGCCGCGCCCTGCACGCGGTGCACGACTGCACCGCGGCGGCGACCCGGCGGCTCGCGGGCGACGCGGCCTCGGAACCGGCGGCCCGCGCGGCGGAGCTCGAAGGGCTTCTGGGCCGTGTGCGTCTCGCCCTGGCGCCGCTGGTGCACCCGCTGAACCCGCTGCGGGCGCGCAGGGCGCGGGCACTTCGGGTGCTCGCCCTGCTGGACGAGTGCGCCCGTCAGGCGCGCGGTCTCGTCGCCGTCGCCGCCGATCCCGACGCCTCGCACGACGCCCGGCTCACGGCCGCGTGCCGCCGCGTGGAGACGGCCGTGGAGGCGCTGCTCGGTGCGGTCCCCGAGCGAGCCGCAGGGGTGCCTTCGACCGGCGTCCCCGACCACCATCCGGGCGCCGAACAGGCCCTCGGCCACCTCCACGACCTGGAGCGCGCGCTCGTGGCCCTGGCCACCCCGCTGCGGGGCTCCTCCCTCGCCCAGGCCTGACACCGGCCACGGGGCACACGGCGCTCCCCGCTCCCACCGCTCCCTTTTGGTCTAGACCTGCTGCTACCTTCTCCCGCAGAGTGTCGGTGAGAGGGGACGTCAGTGACGGACGGCGGCGGGCGGCGGAGGGCGTACATCGGCTCGTTCACGGCGGCGGGAGGACGGGGTGTCATCGCGGCGACCGTGGATCCGGACAGCGGGGCGCTGAGCCTTCTGGGTGCTGTGGACGCAGTGCCCGATCCCTCGTACCTCGCACTGTCCGGCAGCGTGCTGTACGCCGTCAGCGAGACGGGCGCCGGAGCGGTGGCCGCGTACCGCGTCGACGGAGAGGGGCCCGTGCCCATCGGTGCACCCGTCTCCGTAGGGGGGAGCGGGCCCACGCATCTGAGTGTGCACGCCGGACACGTACTGACCGCCAACTACGGTTCCGGCAGCGTCACCGCGCTGCCGTTGCGCGGCGACGGCACCGTCGTGGACGGTGCCGGAGCCGTGCTCCGGCACGAGGGCTCGGGCCCGGTCGTGGAGCGGCAGCAGTCGGCGCACGCCCATCAGGTGCAGCCCGATCCGAGCGGCCGGTGGATCGTCAGTGTCGACCTCGGCACGGACTCGGTACGGGTGTGCGCGTTGCGGGGCGGCGCCCTCACGCTGCATCACGAGGCCGTGCTGCGTCCCGGGTCCGGGCCGCGCCATCTGGCCTTCCATCCGGACGGTGAGCGCGCCTACGTCCTCAACGAACTGGCCCCCACCGTCACCGTCTGCTGCTGGGACGCCGCGGCCGGAACGCTCCAGCCGGTCGGCGAGATGCCCGTGCTGCCCGACGAGCCCGTGGGCGATGCCTACCCGTCCGGGATCGTCGTCTCGCCCGACGGGCGCTTCGTGTGGACCGCGACGCGTGGGCAGGACGTACTGTCCGTGCTCCCCGTCGAGGGCGGGTCGCTCGGCCGGCCAGGCGCGGTGCCGTGCGGGGGTGTCTGGCCGCGGGCGATCGCCCTGTCGGAGGGGTTCCTGTACGTCGCCAACGAACGGTCGGGGGACGTGAGCTGGTTCGCCGTGGACCCCGCCTCGGGCGTACCGCGACGGCGGGGCTCCGTGGAGGTCCCGGCGGCCTCCTGCGTCGTCTTCGGCTGAACCCCGCCCGCAACGGTGCAGTCGGACCGTCCTGGAGCCGTGCACGGCGTCGGGGGCGGCGGTGCGCTCCACCGGTGTGCGGTGTGTGCACGGGCGCGGCTCCGACAGGACGAAGGGCCCGGCTTCCTGAGAGGAGCGGGCCCTTGCCCGGGCATCGGGCGCGGTCCGACCGCGTTCAGTGGACCGGAGCGCCCTGCGGCTGCTGCGGGGCGATGCCCAGCGCCGCCGCATACTTGGAGAGCGCCAGCTTGCCGATCGCCGGATACGGGCCGAGCGCCTCCGCCGTGGAGCAGTCCGCTTCTTTCGCCGCCGCGTCCAGCAGCCCGGGCTCCAGCTCCGGTCCGATGAGGTACGGCGCGAGCGCCAGCTGCTGCGAGCCCGAGGAGCGCAGCTGCTCCGCCACGGCCGCGATCGAGCCCTCCTCGTCGAGCGCCGCCGCGATCACCGGCACGGCGAGCCGGGCGGCCAGCAGCATGCCCGTGATGCCGGCCGCCTGTACGGCCTCGTCGCCGCCGACGGAGGCGAGGATGATGCCGTCCGCGGCGGTCGCCACCGTGAACAGCCGGGCGCGGTCGGCACGGGCCAGGCCCGCCTCCGACAGGCGCACGTGCAGCGCCTCGGCGAGCAGCGGGTGCGGGCCGAGGGCGTCGGTGAGGTCGGCCGCGATGCGACTGTCCATGACGGCCTGGCGGATCCGGCGCAGCAGCGCGCTGTCCGGGCCGGCCAGCAGGGGCACCACCACGGCGACGGGCCCGTCCGGCTCCTTGGCCTCCACACCGGCGGCGACGGCCTGCTCGTAACGGGCAGTGCGCTCCTCGGAGGTCTTCACGAGAACGGACTGCAGCGTGGGGAACTCGGAGTCGTCCCCGTCCAGGTACCCGATGCGGGCGTCAAGGCCGGGCAGCTCGGAACGCGCGATGCTCACGACCTCTTCGGCGAGGCTGCGCGTGGCGGCGCTGGGCTTGCCGGGCACCGCGAGGACGAGCGCGGGCGCGCCCTCGGGGGCCGCCAGCGGTTCCGGGCGGCGGTGCCGACCCGGCTGGCGGGGTCGCGGCATTCGTACAGGCAGGCCGGGTGCGGGGCCAGTGGGGGAGCTCATGGCGCCGCATGCTACTCAATTTGTGGGCTCCCCTGTTCGGGGAGGGTGCAGGTGAGCGGTTTGCGTCCGGTTTTGTCTGATGAGTTACGTACGGAGGAGAAGTGGTCGATACGGCGCGACTTCTCCTCCGTTCATCGGGAACAACTTCCCCGTTACGGCAGGGAGAATCGGCCGCCGCCGTCGTCCGCACCGGAAAGGGGGCTTTGGGCGCAGGGAAGTTCGAGTCCATCGGATATGAGTGCGAGTGCGAGTCGTGCGGTGCAGGGCGGGCGGGTTGCCGTCCGCCGGGACGCGATCTGAGTGCCTCCCGGGAGCGGACCGCCCCCCGAGCCTGGCGGCCTTCACTTCGCCGGCGCCCGTAGCCGAACCCAACCCGCCTTCCTGCGTGGGGAGTTGCCTCGGCGGACAAGGGATGTCCCAGCACCTCGGAGTGCAGATCGGACGGCTTTCGGTGCTGGGTCCCGTGTGCCGGCGGCTGGGCCGTCCACGGGACCCGGGCGTGTCACGGCAGACGCCAGTCCACCTGCTGCCCACCCTGGCCGATCAGCAGGTCGTTTGCCCGGCTGAACGGGCGTGAACCGAAGAAGCCCCGGTCCGCCGACATCGGGGACGGGTGCGCCGACTCGATCGACGGCAGGTCTCCGAGCAGCGGCCGCAGATTGCGTGCGTCACGCCCCCACAGAACGGACACCAGCGGCTTTCCTCGCCCGGCCAGCGCGCGTATCGCCTGCTCGGTGACCTCCTCCCAGCCCTTGCCCCGGTGCGCGGCGGGACGGCGCGGCGCAGTGGTGAGCGCCCTGTTGAGCAACAGCACACCCTGCTGGGTCCAGGGTGTGAGATCGCCGTTGGACGGCTGGGGCAGGCCCAGGTCGGTGTTCAGCTCCCGGAAGATGTTGATCAGGCTGCCCGGGAGCGGCCGAACCTCCGGGGCGACGGAGAACGACAGGCCCACCGCGTGCCCCGGTGTGGGATACGGATCCTGTCCGACGATCAGGACGCGGACTTCGTCGAAGGGCTGCTGGAAGGCGCGCAGGACATGGGGGCCCGCCGGGAGGTAGGTGCGCCCCGCGGCGATCTCGGTACGGAGGAAGTCCCCCATCTCGGCGATTCGTCCGGCGACGGGTTCGAGGGCTTTCGCCCAGCCGGGTTCGACGATCTCATGCAACGGTCGTGGTGCCACGGGCGTCACCCTACTGCCGTGCGGACCGTCGCGATCACCGGGTGGTCCGAGAGCGACCGGGAACGACCGTTCCGTTGACGAACAGGGGGCGCTGCGCTCGTACTTGACCGGACGTCATTCCTTCCCGGGGCGGGGCCCGGTTCCCTCCCGCGGAGGCCGCGGCACGGCCGCCGCCGGATCAGGAGATCACCGCCGCCCGTACGCACAGCACGTCCGGGAGGTGCGACGCCAGCCGCTGCCAGGAGTCGCCGTCGTCCGCGGACGCGTACAGCTCGCCGTTGCGATTGCCGAAGTAGACGCCCGCCGGGTCCGCGTCGTCCGTGCACAGGGCGTCGCGCAGCACCGTGCCGTAGTGGTCCTCGTCCGGAAGCCCCGCGGCCAGCGGTTCCCAGTTCTTGCCCGCGTCGGCCGTGCGGAAGACCCGGCACCGGCGTCCGGCCGGAACGCGGTCCGCGTCGGCGGTGATGGGGAAGACGTACGCCGTGTCCCCGCGGTGCGGATGCGCGGCCGCGGCGAACCCGAACGTCGACGGCAGACCCGCGCCGATGTCCGTCCAGTGCGCACCCGCGTCGTCGCTTCTGTACACCCCCCAGTGGTTCTGCAGATACAACCGGTCCGGGGTCGCGGCATCCTGGGCGACCTTGTGCACGCACTGGCCGAACTCCGGGTTCGGATCCGGCAGGAACACCGCGGAGACACCGGAGTTGGACGGCTTCCAGCTCGCGCCCCCGTCCTCGCTGCGGAACACCCCCGCCGTCGACACGGCGACCGTCAGCGCCTTCGGGTCCCGCCGGTCGCTGACCACGGTGTGCAGCCCTTCGCCACCGCCGCCCGGCACCCACTTGTCCCGCGTCGGGTGCTCCCACAGAGGGCGCACGAGGCCGAAGGTCTCGCCCCGGTCCTCGGAGCGGTACAGCGCCGCCGGTTCCGTACCCGCGTAGACCACGTCCGGCTCCGCCGCCGCCGGGTGCAGCTGCCACACCCGCTCCAGTGAGGCGCCGGTGTCCTTCGGGAACTTGACGGCGGGTCGCGCCGGCTCGGTCCAGGTGCGGCCCAGGTCGTCGGAGTGGAAGACGGAGGGCCCCCAGTGCGCGCTGTCCCCTCCGGCCAGCAGACGCGGGGTGTCGCCCCGGGTGTCGATGGCGACCGAGTAGACCGCCTGTGCGTTGAAGTACGGACTCTCGTCGAACTCCCAGGCGCCGCCTTGCCGTCGCCCGATGAAGAGTCCCTTGCGTGTGCCCACGGTGAGCAGTACGTCGGCCATGCCGACCACCTCCGAAACGCCGGTGTTCCAGACAGGGGCCAGTCTGCACCCCGGCAGTGACAGACACCCTCGGACCGCTTGTCCTCGCAGGTCGGCAGCCGTGTTGCCGTCGTGCGGAGCGACGTGTGCCGGGGTCCGTGGGGTCGGTCGCGACGGTCCGGGACCGGGTGCCCCGGCCGCCGTCGCGCCGCGGACCGGTGGACCCCGGCTGAGCGGCGGGCGCCCGGCACGCGTATGGAAGTGCGGTCGGGGGGTGTCCGTGCGTGAGGAGGTTGCCATCGATGACGGCGTTCCGCGGTCCCGGGGTGTGGTGGTGGCGGTGGCGGCGCAATCCGCTGCGGCGCCGCAGCGATGCTCTGGAGGCCTGGATCGTGTTGGCGGTCTGGTCCGCGACCGTGATCGGGGGAGTGCTGGCGGGGACGGCGGCGGCACACGCCGTGGAGCGCGGTCTGGCCCGGCAACGGGCCGAGTGGCGCCCGGTGGTGGCCCTGCTCGCCCAGGACGCGCCGAGAGCGTCCGGCGCCGGCCCGGTGTGGGCGGACGTGCGCTGGAGGGGAGAAGACGGGGCGTTCCACCTCGGCCAGGCGCGGGTGGCCGCCGGAAGCCCGACGGGCACCGCCGTCACCGTCTGGTCGGATCGCGACGGCTTCCTGGTGACACAGCCCCCCACGGCGTCCGCGATACATGTGCGCGCCGCCATGGTCGGCTTGATGACGGGAGCCGGCGCGGCGGCCGTCCCGTTCCTGGGCGGGCGCATCGCCCGCGACGGTCTGGACCGGCGGCGCATGGCGCAGTGGGACGCGGCCTGGGCGCGGTTCGGGTCGGCCTGGGGGCGGAAGACGGGCTGATCCCCGCCGGGGCGAGCCACCGCCGGACTCCCCCCGCGGACACGGAAATCGACGGGTTCCGCGGCGAGCTCGGCGGGCCTCCCGCGCGGCGGCTCCCACCCGCGGCACCCCGTCGAGGCGGAGCGCCGCCGCTCTCTCGCGGCGCACGGCCGGCAGGGCCCGCACCCCGCCGTGTCGCGCGCGTCCCGAACCGGGGACGCGCGGGACACGGTCACGTCGGCTCTGCCGCTGTCGACGCCGCTAGCAGTGCTTCGGCCGTAGAACCTGGACCGCGCTCAGTGCCTCCCGGCAGACGCGCAGCAGCCGTTCGTCCTCCAGGACGTCATGGCTGCCGTATCCGCCGGTTCGTGCCCGGTGCCGACGCGGAGCGGCCACCTCCGTGCGCAGCAGATCGTGGACCGGCTCGCCGGCCCGACCCATCCCGGCGAGGCACTCCGCGATCGTGCCGCGCGTGTACAGGTTCTCCTCCCAGGCGGCGCGCAACACGGGCAGGACGGGGTCCGGATCGCCCGTGACGCGCCACAGGGCACATGCGGCCGCCGTACGCTGCCACACCTCGTCGGACCGCGTCATGACGCTCAGCTCCGGCACCAGCGACCGAGCCTGCGCGCCCATCCGTCCCAGTGTCTCGGCGGCCGCCCGCCGGCGATGCGGCCGCCCGGACCCCAACTCCCTGCCCAGCACGGGAAGAACCGCTTCGGGATCCCTCTCGGCCGACCACAGCGCGGCGGCCGCCGGCACCGCGCACTCCCCGTCCAGCAGTCCGCGCAGCACGGGGATCGCCTCGGGTGCCGCCAGGGCGTCCAGGACACGTACGGCGGATTCCGTGAGCGCCTCGCGCCGCGGCAGGTCGCCGGGCACTTCGTGCAGCAGGCGGAGCACGTCCGGCAGCGCGGCCGGATCGCGCAGCTGTGCGAGCGCGTGCAGGGTCGTCCCGGCGTGACCGCACACGTCGGGGGAGTCCGGCGGGACGCACCTCAGACGGGCGCGCAGGGGACCGGCGAGTCCGGCGGCCTCGGGTCCCAGATGCGCCACCACGTACCCCAGGTCGTGAGGAACGGTCTCCTGTCCGAGCACCGCGGCCAGGGCCGGTATCGCACGAGGGTCCCCGGTCCGGGCGAGCGCCCTCAGCGGACCGCCGAGGGTCGGCGCCCCGTGCTCCCAGCGCCGCACCCAGCACTCGGGGTCGGCGGCCACCAGCGCCGCGAGCCGGTCGGCTGCCGGCGCCGCCAGCTCGAAGAGGTCCTCCAGGACGGAGACCGCCGCCTCCCGCAATCGCGCGTCGTCGGCGGCGAGCTGGTCGCCGATCAGCGCGACCGGTTCCTCGTACGCGCCACGCCACTCGCGGAAAAGCCCGGCCGACATCCACACCGCATTGCACCGGTCGGCCACGTCCGGACTCGTCAACTGGCCGCTCAGCAGGGCGATCCGGTCGACGGTGCGGCCGCCGAGCGCGGCGTGCAGCGTGCGCAGCAGCCGGGAGCCCTCCTCGTCCGCCGGACGCAGCCGCCGCAGCCGGCCGACGAGCGTGTCGGTCTCCGGACGGTCGTCCGTCCGGGGTGCGCGGGGCACTCGGGATCTCTCCCGCAGCAGTGCGACGACCGTCGGCACCAGGTCCTTCGGCAGCCGTTCGGGGGCGCGGCCGGCCAGTTGGCCCAGTGCGGCCAGTCGCAGTCCCGGGTCGGTCAGTGTCCCGTACAGCTCGTGCAGGAGATCGACGGCGGGCAGAGGCGACCGCGGGTGAAGCCGTGCGAAGCACCCGAGAGCCTCGATCAGCGCCGTCTGCACGCTGCCGTCCGCCTCCCGCTCGACGCGCCTGCTCAGCACCGCGAACACCCGTGCCGGGCCGTCGGCGAACCGCACCACCGCGTGTGCCGCCGCCCGCCGCACCTGGGGATCGGCGTCCTCGGTCAGGCCGAAGAAGGTCTCGGCGCCCGCTCGCACCGCCGCGCGGGCCATCGCGTAGTTGTCCGGCCGGTCCGCGTCCGTGTCGTCGGGGAAGTCCTCGTCCTCCAGGTCCGTCCCGCCGATGCTCGCCAGCAGTTCCACGACGCTTCCGCGATCGGGCAGTCCGGCCCGGCCTATGACGTCGAAGAGGAAGGGGATGCAGGCGAGTGTCGAGTCGTACACATCCCCCTGGTGGTGCACGGCGCCGTACATACCGTCGAGCGCTCTCTCCCGCTCGTCCGGGAGCCTCGAGACGAGTCCCCGCAGCAGCATGGGCACGTCCTCGGCGCTTCCGTAGGCATGTTCCATGGAGGCCCAGTCGACCTCGTCGATTCCGATGAACACGGCGCTCCTCCCCGTAAGTCAGCAGCCGGTCGAGAGTGTGTATCACCCCACTGACAGCCACGCCCGGGATCCGCCGAAGCGAGCCGAGTCCTGCCCCTGTTCGGACACGCGCTGCGACAATCGTGCCGGGAACGGAGCGACAGCTGCCCGCAGCTGCGCGGACGCTCATGAGCGGCGCGGGTGCCGCCTCGCCGCTCGGGCGGATCGGCACGGTCCCCGGCGTCCCGCCGAGCGTGTCAGGCCCGCATCCGGTCGGACGTCCCGCCCCGGACAGGCGGACCCGACGGCGTCCGGCCCCACTCCGCCGCCGGGTCGGGGAAGGCCGGAACCGGCGCCGCGCGACCGCCCGCGGAACGGCCTGTTCGGCACCCCGGACCTCCGACGAGGGGTGTACGCCTAGACGCAATGCCGTTGCGTTACGGGCTTGTGGGTTGGGGTCTTGTGATGAGGACGGCTTGCATGCCGGTGCGGGTCGGCTGCGGCCAGGCACGGTGTTCAGTCCGCTTGAGGTGGTAGTTGGACATCTTGTGTTTCACGGCTCGGGGCTGGCTGCGGAGCCGTCTGACGGGCAGGAGTCGTTCCAGGAGGTCCTGCTCGAGCATCACCAGTGCTCTGACCAGGAGGTCAGGGGGAAAGCTGCCCGGCGTGACGGTCACGCTGCGCCGGGCAGAGTGCAGGGTTTCGGTGAAGGAGACCCGGTCGGGGTCCAGGCCGCGGGTGGCAGCCGTTCTCAGCATGAGTTCGCGCAGTGCGTGGTGGACCAGGAGGTGTGCCCAGATCTGCTGGCGGACACCTTCGGGTGTCTTGCTGCTGAGGACGACGCGTGCGCCGCGCTGGTGTGTTTTGATCTCGGCGAAGACGGACTCGATCTCCCAGCGCTCGCGGTAGAGCGCGGCCAGTTGCCGGGCCGGATACCGTCGGGCGTCCAGCAAAGTGGTGACCAGGCAGTATCCGTCGGCCCCGTCCTCGCCAGCCTGTTCTTTGACCCGGTAGGCCAGGACACGCACCACGACCGGTTCATCGCGGGCGGGGCCACTGCTCACCCGGATATGAGAGAGCCACGACCCGTCACGGAACTGCCTGGTGACAGGCAGGACGCGGTTGGCGGGTACTCGCCACACCAGGTCGGCACCGGTGTCTGCAAACGCACGCCACAACGGGACTCCGAGGAACTCCCGATCGGCCAGGACGAGCTGCCCCGGGCCGACCGACCGGGGCAGGCGGGCGACCAGGGTGACTTCTCCGGTGCGGCAGCCGGCGAATCCCGCGTCCAGCACCGCATGACTGCCGATCTCCACCAACGCCGCCATCCGCACCTGCGGGAACGCACTCCTGCCCGACCCACGGCCACTGCCGGGACGTCCGAAAGCGGCTTCATTTGCCTCGCTGTCCGCGACGTCCCAGCAGGTTCCGTCGTCGGCCAGCAGCCGTAAGTCCCGCCAGAACGCCCCGCGCGTCGCCTCGGTGGCCATGGGCTTCGCGGTCGTGGCGAACAGCACCCGCAAAGGCTCGGATCCCAGCCGCTCCCGAGCCCTGAACAGCGAAGACTTCGCCGGAACACGCCAGGTACCCAGCAGCCCCACACCCCGCAGTCCCTCGACGAGGTGCCGCATCACTTCCAGATACGGAGCAGGCGAGAACAGGGCCAGCCCCAGCACGAAGTACACCACCAGCCGCGCGGGAAGCAGCCGCTGACGCTGCTCAGAACGCCCGCACGCGGCCACCACCCGATCCACCAAGCCTGGCGGATACACCCAGGTCAACAAGCCGAGACCCGATAAGTCGGACACACTCGCAGCCACCCGAACCACCCCCGGGATCCACTGCCAAGCAGGCTACGCCCACAGCAAAGGCAACGGCATTGCGCCTAGACGTCCTTGCCGTGCTCGTCGGCGACCTCGCCGTATTCCGCGCCCCCGCGTCCCCCGGTGGCGGCCGTACCCGCCTTCGCCGGCCGGTGGTTGAAGAGCAGGTTCAAGGCGATCGCCGTCAGGGAGCCGGCGCTGATCCCGCTGTTCATCACTGTCCGGAACCAGTCCGGGAAGCGCTCGTACACCGTCGGCACACCGACCGGCAGCATGCCGACCGCGAGCGAGACGGCCACCACGGTCACGTTGTGGCCGGCCTTCAGGTCCACCTCCGCGAGCGTCCGCAGCCCACTGGCGGCGACCGTCCCGAACATGACCAGACCCGCACCGCCCAGCACCGGTGCCGGAATCGCCGCGACCACCGCGCCGAGCTTGGGCAGCAGCCCCAGCACCACGAGGATGCCGCCGGCCGTCGCCACCACCCATCGGCTGCGCACCCGGGTCATGCCGATCAGACCGACGTTCTGCGCGTAGGCCGTGTACGGGAAGGTGTTGAACACGCCGCCGAGCACGGTGGAGAGCCCGTCGGCCCGCAGGCCGTCCGCGAGCGAGCGGGGCTCGACCCTGCGCCCGGTCAGCTCCCCGACCGTGATCAGATCGCCGGTCGTCTCGGTCATCGTCACCAGCGCCACCACGAGCATCGACACGATCGCCGAGGCGCGGAAGACCGGAGTTCCGAAGTGGAAGGGCGTGCTGATGCCGACCCAGTCGGCATCGCGGACGCCGCCGAAGTCGGTGAACCCGAACGGAACCGCGACCGCGACCCCCACCGCGATGCCGATCAGCACCGCGATCCGGCTCAGGAACGCCGGCGCGAACCGCTGCACCCCGAGCACCACGGCCAGGACGAAGGCCGCCAGAGCGAGGTTCCCCGGTTCCCCGAAGTCCTTCGAGCCCCGGCCGCCCGCGACCCAGTCGCCCGCCACGGGCAGCAGCGAGAGGCCGATGATCAGGATCACCGTGCCGGTGACGAGCGGGGGGAAGAAGTGCAGCAGCCCGCCGAAGACCGGCGCGAGCAGCATGATCGCGCACCCCGACACGATCACCGAGCCGTAGATCGCGGGCAGCCCACCGCCCGTCGTCCCGATCAGCACCATCGGAGACACGGCGGCGAAGGTGCAGCCCTGCACGATCGGCAGCCGTACACCGAAACGCAGGAAGCCGACACACTGGATGAGCGTGGCCACACCGCACACCAGGAGGTCGGCCGTGATCAGGTAGGCCAGGTCGGCGGCCGACAGCTTCATCGCGCCGCCCACGATCAGCGGAACCGCCACGGCACCGGCGTACATCGCGAGGACGTGCTGGAAGCCGAAGACGGCCAGTCGGCGCAGGGGCGGGACTTCGTCGACCGGGTGCACGGACATGGTCATGGGCGGGACCGCGGGCCGCTCGAACCGGCCGTCGACGTCCCGGTGGCTGCCGCCGCGGATCGACTCTTCAGTGCGCGTCTCCGCGCGCCGCGGCCATCAGGGACCGCCAGTCCGGGAGCTTCACCGCGGACCGGCCCAGCGACGCCCCCAGTTCCGCCTCGGCCCGCTCGATCGCCTGCCACCCCGTCCACTCGACGGGGGCGAGCCCGTCCGCCTCCAGGGCCGGCAGCGCGTCCTCGGGGACCTCGCGCTGCATGAGTGCGGGGGCGTCCTCGAGCAGCGACGTCACGGTCTCCTTCGCGCACGGCCGGTTCGTTCCGATGACGCCCGTCGGGCCCCGCTTGATCCAGCCGGCCACGTACTCGCCCGGGGAGACCTCGCCGTCGCGCAGCACGCGCCCCGCCCGATGCGGCACCGTCCCCGTCGCCGTCTCGAACGGGAGACCCTCCAGCGGCACTCCGCGGTAGCCGACCGAGCGCAGTACCAGCTGTGCCTCGATGTCCTCGTACCGCCCGCTGCCCGTGACCCCTCCCCGTCCGTCGGGCAGCGTCCGCTCGAAGCGCACGGCCCCCACCCGGCCGCCGTCGGCGAGCAGTTCGACCGGGCGCAGGAAGAAGCGCAGCCGGATCCGGCGCGGCGCACCGCGAGGCGGTGCGGCGGCCCAGGCGCGCAGCACCTCGACATTGCGCCGCTGGGCCGTCGGCAGTCCGGTGGGGTCGGCATACGCCGGGTCGAGCGCCAGCTCGGCCTCGTCCACGACCACCTCGGTGTCGGGCAGGGAGCCGAGCTCGCGCAGTTCCTTGGTGGTGAAACGGGCCTGCGAGGGACCGCGCCGCCCCACCATGTGGACCTCGGCCACCTTGCTGTCGCCCAGTGCGGCCAGCGCCGCCTGCGGCATGTCGGTGGGGCTGAGCTCGGGCAGCCGGCGGGACAGGATCCGGGTCACGTCGACCGCGACGTTTCCGACGCCGATCACCACTGCCGTGCGCGCGCCGAGCACGAAGTCGTCGGTGAG
This sequence comes from Streptomyces sp. HUAS TT11, assembly GCF_051553595.1. NCBI lineage: Bacteria > Bacillati > Actinomycetota > Actinomycetes > Kitasatosporales > Streptomycetaceae > Streptomyces > Streptomyces sp. HUAS TT11. Next base: position 1,476,217 of record NZ_CP196184.1, on the reverse strand, counting down.
GGAGTCCGGATGCGCGCTGTACCAGGACACGAACTCGGTCGCCGACCAGCTGCCGGGCAGTTCCTCGCCGGGGATGCCGAGGTGCCGGTCGGTCGCGGCACCCACGCAGTAGACCACCGCGTGGTAGTGCTCGCGCAGCCGCGCCGGCGACACCCCGCCCGGCCCGACCTGGACGCCGCCGAGGAATCTGACCCGTTCGTGCTCCATGACGGTGCGCAGGTTGTTCTGCAGCGACTTGATCTTCTCGTGGTCCGGTGCCACTCCGTAGCGCACGAGACCGTACGGGCACGGCAGCCGGTCCAGGACGTCGACGCGTACCTGTGGATCCTGCTGGACAAGGCTCTGGGCGGTGTAGACCCCGCTCGGCCCGGAGCCGACGACGGCGACATGCAGCACGGCGGAACTCCCTCGCTGAGGAGATCGCTGGTGGCTCCAGCATTGCACCGCGCGCGGCATGAAGGGAGGGGTGAACGGGTGCGGCGCTGGGCCGACGGGGTGCGGTGCGCGCTCCTGCCGTGCGTGGCTTTCGCATCGTATGTGATGACGCGCATACGTTGCGTTGTGTGCTCGAAGTGTCCTTTCAGGAATTTTCCGATCACTTCCGGTCGGATGGGGCGGTGTCCGTATGTCCCGCGTGGGAAGTGCGGGAGCACGGAGACGTCACGACGTGGTTCGCCGTGCGGCTCGATCTGCCCGACGGCGGGTGGATCGATGTGCTCGCCGTGGCGTCGGGTGGGTGTGTGGGGATCGAGGAGGTGCGGTCCCAGCCGCCGTTGACGTTCGACGACCTGGCGGCCGTCGTCGACTGGATCGAGGAACCGCTGCTCGAGGCCTGCGGGATGGCGCCGGAACGCGAGGGCGAACCCGGCGGGACGTCCGCGTGCCCCGACCGGCCCGCCATGCCCCGCGGTGTCGACGGGCTGCGCTTCGTCGCCGAGGAGTATCTGGCCGCCCGTCGCGAGGGCGTCGACCCGGTGTGCGCGGTGATGCGGGCGACCGGGCGCAGCCGGCGCAGGTCGCTCAAGCTGATCGCGGGCGCAAGGGAGGCCGGGTTCCTGCCGCCACGTCATGTGCGCTGCTGAGAGGTGCTTTTGCCCCGGCGAGTACAGGAACGTTCATGCCGGGCCGGGCTACGTGGGGCGTTCGGTCGTCTCCGGGTGCCGGCTCTCCGTCGCGAAGAACCTCGAAAGGCCGGTGTCGTGCCGCCCGTCCGGTCCTTCGGGATCCGGTGGTGTGCCCATCTCCCGGTCGAGTCCGTACCGCTCGAACAACTCGGCGCGCAGTACCGGCAGCGGCATCGGGGCGCCCGGTATCAGTGCCGCGTAGACCGCCCCCATCAGCAGTGCGCGCAGCATCGGATAGTCGGCGTCGGTGTTCCTCGAGCCGTGCCGGGTGACGGTGTCCCGCAGCAGTTGTGCCAGCCGCTGCTGCTCGGGGCACTGCACGAACCCCTCGGCGTGCAGCATCCCCGCCATGTGCTGGCGCATCAGCACCGGGTGGTGCACGGTGAGTCCGAGGATCGCGTCGACCGCCCGCGCCATCCTCTCCCTGCCGTCGTCCGTGCGCGGCTCGCGCTCCAGGGCCTCCTCCAGGGTGCGGTGCATCACGCGGTGCACCGCCGACTGCAGGAGTTGCCGCTTGCCCGGAAAGTAGTAGGACACCAGCCCCCGGGCGGAACCCGCCCGGTCGGCGATGTCGCCCAGCGTCGTCGCCTCGTAGCCGCGCTCGCCGACCAGTTCGATCGCCGCCTGCAGAAGCCGCTCACGGGAACGTCTCCGCAATTCTTCATTGACCGAGGCGCTGCGCGGCGACATCCTGGGACTCCTGCGTTGACTGGTTGTCAGCCAACTATACTCAGCGCATCCGGGCCCGTTCCCCTCGGGAGGGTCCGGGGTCGGCGTCTGCCCTGGGCCACACGGGGGATGGTCCAGGGCGGCGCCGAGGTCACCGTCCGCGCACGGCCTCGCGCCAGATCATCCGCGGCACGTTCGGCTTCACGTCCTTCGTGACGACGCCCATCGCCGCGCGCACAAAACGCCGGTCGGCCACCTCCCGCAGCATGGCCGCCGCGAGGTCGGCCCGAGCCGTGAACACGCCGTCCGCGCTGTCCTGCGCGATCCTGTAGCGGGTCGGCTCCGGATGGTCGAAGAGTCCGGACGGCCGGGCGACCGTCCAGTCCAGGGGGCTCTGCCGCAGCACGGCCTCCATGCGGCGCATGTCGTCGTGCGCGGTCCGGGCGAGCACCCGGTTCACATACGGATCCAGCACATGGTTGAAGAAGAAGGCCCCGCTGGGCCGCCAATCCGGGTCCAGGGCGCTGGAACTGACCGCCACCAGCCGCTTCACACCGTGGCGCCCCATCGCCTCGGTGATGGCCCGTGCCGATGCCGAGTAGAGCGTCACCGGCGCCCGGCCCGGCCGGACCCCCAGCGCGGACAGTACGGCGTCGGCACCCTCCACCAAGCCGTCGACCGCGTCCGGGTCGGTGGCGTCGGCGTCGACGACGGTCAGGCCCGCACGCGGGGCCGTCAGATGCGGCCGGCGGGTCACCGCGGTCACCTCGTTGCCGTCCGCCAGTGCCTGGGCGACCAGTTCACGCCCGGTGGGTCCGCCCGCTCCGAAAACGACGATGTGCATGAGGTGTCTCCTCGGGTCGATGGTCTGCTCGTCCCTTGACACTCGCGCCCGGGGGCCGGGATATTCAACGCTGATGAATAAAACGCGCGGTCGTCCACCCGGCCGCCCCGCCACCAAGGCCCGCATCGCCCGCGCCGCCCGGAACCTGTTCCTGGAGCGCGGCTACCAGGGCACGACGCTGCGCGCGGTCGCGGCCGAGGCCGATGTCGACGTGGCGCTCATCGGCTACCACTTCGGTTCGAAGCAGGGTCTGTTCGGCGAGTCGATGAATTTGCGCTGCGGCCGGTCGAACGCGATCGTCGGCGCCCTGACCGGCGACCCGGCGGGACTCGCCGAGCGGCTTCTGGACGCCGTCACCTCGCTGTGGGAGGACCCGTCGGGTGCCGGGTTCGCCGCCATGGACGGCACGGCACTGCGGGACGAGGACGTGATGCGCGTGTTCCGTGAGTTCCTCGAGCGGGAGGTCCTCGGCCGGATCGCGGACCATCTCGGCGGCCGGGACGCCACGGACCGCGCCACGGCCGCGGTGGCGGTGATCGGCGGCCTGATCTTCACGCGCTATCTGAATCCGCTCGGCCCCGTGACGGCGCTGGAGGCGGCGGACGTCCGGCGGATCCTGGGACCGCCGCTGCGGGCCGCCCTGCACGGCCGTCCCCGCGCGGTGAGGCCGTCGGCCCAGGTGTCGCAGAGCCACTGATCCGTCCCTAGAGTGGGCACGAGTCACGAGGAGGCGTAACACACATGGCTGAAGAGCAGATCCTGTCCAGGATCACGGCGATGGTGGACGAGGAGCGCGGTCTGCGGGAGGCGGTGTCGTCCGGCCGGATCGACAGCGCGACGGAGCACGAACGACTCGCCGAGATCGAAAGCGCGTTGGACCAGTGCTGGGACCTGCTGCGCCAGCGCCGCGCGAAGTCCGAGTTCGGTGAGAACCCGGACGACGCCCGCGTCCGCCCGGCGTCGCAGGTCGAGGGCTACCAGGGCTGAGGAGGCGGGAGCCCCGCGTCAGCCGATCAGGCCGAGGACCGGACGGAGCCCGTCCGGTCGTTCGGCCACCGGACGGTGGTCGACGAAGTGGACCGCGCAGCCGAGGTCCGCCGCACCACCGTCCGCGTGGCGGCTGTCGCCGACCATGAGCGTGTCTCCGGGCGCGACGCCGAGTGCGTCGCAGGCCAGGGCGAACAGCCGGGTGTCGGGTTTCTGCACACCGTGCTCGTACGACAGCACGTATGCGTCCACGTAGTGGTCGACGCCGTGCTCCCGGAAGACCGGCCGCAGATCCCAGCCGATGTTGCTGATCACGCCGATGGCGACTCCGCGCGCACGCAGGGCGGCCAGCACCTCGGCGGTGTCCGGGTAGGGCCGCCAGGCGGCAGGCGTCATGTGGCGGTCGTACAGTGCGTCGTGGAGGCCCGGGCCGGGCAGCGGCACCCGGTGGGAGAGGGCCGTGTAGGCGGCCCGGTGCTCCTCGGCGCTGCGGTCCCGCACCACCCAGAGCGCGGCGAGGTCGTCCGGCAGGGGATCCTCGGGAGGGGCGCCTCCGGCCAGTGCGCCCGCGGCCTCCAACCGCTCGGCCGCGCACACGACCTCGGTCTCGGGCAGTGCCGCACCGGCTTCGGCCAGCACCGCGCGCAGCCAGGACTCGGTCGACTCGATGCGGAAGAGGGTGCCGGAGAAGTCGAAGAGCACGCCTTTGATCGCCATGGGTGCGATCTTTTGCGACGCGGCCCGCCAGGTCAAGACGGCCCCGCCGGTGCTGCGGGCTCCTCCTCGCCCGGGCCCCACCGCTCGTACGACGCCACGGCGAGCGTGACCATCAGGGCCCCGAGCAGCCAGCCGCCGACCACGTCCGACGGCCAGTGCACACCCAGCCAGACCCTGGTAAGCCCCACTCCCACGACGGAGACCACCGCCGCCGCCCACGCCATGAGCCGTGTCGCGCCCCCGGCGCCGTACCGGTGCAGGAGCCACAGCAGCAGGCCGCACACCACGGTCGCCGTCATCGCGTGACCGGACGGGAAGGCCGATCCGCGGGCGGAGTCCACCGGGTCGGGCCACACGGGGCGTGCCCGGCCCACCAGTACCTTGAAGGCGTTCTGCACGAGCGCGGCCAGCACGCCGGTGGCGGCCACCCACAGGGCCGTCCGCGGGTCCCGGCGCCGCCACAGCAGCCAGAGGACCGCGGCCGCGGCCAGAATGCGCATGGTGGCCGGGTCCCAGACCCAGTCCGTCAGGATGCGGAACGCACGGGTGGTCCCGCGGTGGGCGAGCGCCGAGCGGTGCAGGGTGCGCGAGACGTCGCCGTCCAGCGCCGTCAACGGGTGCCAGGAGAGCGCGACCAGCAGAAGCAGCGTCAGCGACGCGAGGGACAGGGCCGCGGCGGCGAACACCGCGACCCCGGGGCTCGACCGGTGCGGCGGCGAGTCGACGTGCGCGAGGTGCATGAACCGATCCTCGCCGACACAAGGGGGCCCGGGCCAACACGCAACGGCTATCCGAGGGCCCGCAGCCCCGGGACGAAGGCCACCAGCACCGGGATCACCGGCACGAGCGCCGCGGTCGCCGTCAGCCGCAGCCGGTGTGCGGGCGGCAGCCGGTCCGGGGGAGTGAGCAGACGATGGACGCGCTGCGGCACATGGGCCTGCGGAGTCGGGCACGGCCCGAACACGCCCCGGTCCTCGTTGAGTTCCACCAGGGCGAGAGCGGTGGTGAGGCGGCCGTGGCGGCGGGATGCCATGTCGTCGGCGGCGAGTTCGACGAGCCGGTGCATCTCGTCGCGGAACGCGGCGAACACGGGCACCTGGGGAAACCCGTTGGCCAGTGCGGCGGACGAATGCAGCAGCCAGTCGTGCCGGGCCCGCGCATGACCCTGTTCATGGGCGAGCACGGCGTCCAGCTGCCTGCCCTTCAACCGGCGCAACGCGGCCGTCGTGACGACCAGTCGGGGCGTGGCACCGGACAGCCACCAGGCGTCGGGGCGTTCTCCCTCCAGCACCACCAGCCGGTCGGTGTCGGGTTCCTCGCCGGGCAACAGCGGGGCCCGGACGAGCAGTTCGGCGCGGCTGTGCCGGCGCCGGGCCCGCGCCTGGGCGACCTCCTGGACCAGCATCGCCGCGGTCCACACCCCGCCGCAGGCCAGGGCCACGGCCGTGGTCGCCGCCCACCCGCTCCCGGTGCCCAGCGCATAGGCGTCCACCACCGCGTGCGGCGCCGGGGCGAACACATGGCCCCGCACGGCCTCCCAGGCGGCTGCCGCGCTCAGCGTCATCGACAGTGCGCAGCACACCAGCACGGCCGCCACCACGCACTGCCACATCCACAGGGCGACCACCGGTTCTCGGTCCGGCCAGTCCGCCCGGGCGAGCAGCCGCGGAGCGAGAACGGCGGTCAGGGCGCCGAGCAGCAGCAGTGCCGCGGGGACCATCATGGGCCGAAGCCTATGAGCCGGGTGTCGCGAGGGGATACGTACTGCCGCGGCAAAGTGACGCACGCCACGGTTTGCCGCAGGGCGGCGGGGGCGCCGGCGACGGTACCGCCGGGAGTGCGGTGGGGCCGTCCGGCGCATGCGCCTGCGCCGCGGTTCAGAGCGTGAGGAGCATCGCCACCATGGCGAGGGCCATGGACAGACGGCATACGCGCGCCAACTCCGGCCGGTCTCCCCAGCCGACGGTCCGCGCACCTCCGGCGGCGGCCGCGGCGGTGACCGGGACGAGCCGCACCCCGGACCACAGCACGTACCCCGCGAAATAGAGCAGGAGCACGCCGGTGAGCGGCGCGAGCCCCTCGCGACCGCCGTGCATGTGGTGCCCGGGTGAGGCGGTCATCGCCGCCGCCATGTAGACCATCGCCAACGCACCCACCAGATGGTGCAGATGATGGGTGCTCCTGCGGGCCGTCCACAGGGCTCGCACGGCGGCCCCCGCGAAGACCACCAGGTAGGCCGTCCAGGCCCAGCGGGGTGGCGCGACGACGGCCGCAGGCACGGCCATCACGGCCATCCCGAACCCCATCAGCGCCTCGCCGCCCGCGGCCCGGCGCTGTTCCTCGACGGAACTGCGCATGCGCAGCAGACAGTAGGCCCCGGTCGCCGCACACAGTGCGACGAGCAGCCAGCCGGGCGAAGCCGGTCCGTGCACGGGCGCACCTCCCGCTCGACGGTCTCGGACGGTCGCAGGAGGCATGCCCTTCACCGATGGTGCGCAAGCGAGCGCACAGGGGTACGAGGGGGAGCGCGCGAACGGTTCCGCGGGCCGGGGTCGCGACGGCAAAATATTTCACGAGTAAAACACATGCTAAGCTTTATGGATGAGCAGTGAGATCCCCGGAACCCCCCGAGTGCACCCCCTACCCCTCTCCGGTCTCCTGCGCCTCGGCGGACCCTCGGACATCTGGTTCAAGCCCGCGCTGAGCGTGGTGGCCGCGGTCGCCCCGCCGAATCTCACGCTGCTCGCCGTCGGCCGGCTCGACCTGGCCGTCTACACCATGGCTGGATCCCTGTGCGCCCTCTACGCACACAACCGCCCCTATGCGGCCCGCGCCCGGGTGCTCGCCCTGGTCGTCCTCGGGATGGTCGGCGGCCTCGCCGTGGCCCTGACGGCCGCGTCGCTGACCGCGAACGGGGTGCTGCTGGTGACCGTGGGGGCACTGCTCGCGGCCGTGCAGAAGGCGCTCTGCGACGCGACACGCATCGGCCCGCCGGGCAATGTGATCTTCGCTTTCATCACCTCGGCGTCCCTGTTCGCCCCGCAGTCCCCCGGTCAGGTCCCCGCCCATGTCGCGCTCGCCGCCGCGGCGGGCGTCTGGTCCTGGATCGTGGGCATGGCCCCCGGGCTGCTGCGTCCGCACGGCCCCGAGCGCCGTGCCGTCGCCCAGGCCCTGACCGCGGCGGCCGCCTTCGCCGAGAGCGGGGAGGCCGCGGCGCGGGCCGGTGCCGCGGCGGCCGTGCACAGCGCGTGGCAGTCACTGCTGTCCACCGGTGCCCGCTCCGCGGCCCGGCGCCCCCTCGAACGACTTGTCGTCCGGGCCGAGATCGCGATGGCGGCGCCCGCCGACTCCGACCCGCAGCGGCTGCGCCTCCAGGCCCGTGCCCTGCGGGGCACCGGCCCGCTGCCCCGCCCGGCCGACCCGGGCGGGACGGCCGACCGGCTCTTCGGTGTCGAGGCCGAACTCGACGGGCCGCGGCGCCCATGGCGCCAGGCGCTCGGACCGCTCGCTCCCATCGCCCTGCGCACCGCGCTCGGCTGCGCCCTCGCCGGATACGTCTCGCTGGCGCTCGGCGTCGGCCGTCCGTACTGGGCGCTCGTCACCGCCGCCTCGATCTACCAGGCCAACGTCACGCTCACCTGGCGCCGCGGCATCCAGCGGATCGTCGGCAACCTCGCCGGTGTACTGGTCTTCGCGGCCGTCGCCCCGGTCGTCCACATCGGTCAGCTCGCCCTCGTGGTCTGCTGTCTCGTCCTCAACTTCGGGGCCGAGGCGCTGATCGGGCGCAACTACTGGCTCGGCAGCGTCTGTGTGACCCCGATGGCCCTGTTGATCAGCGAGTTCGCGCGGTACCAGGAGCCCGGCGGCCTGATGGCGGACCGGGTCCTGGACACCCTCATCGGGGCGCTGGTCGGTTTCGCCGCCGCGATCGCCGTCACCAACAGGCGCGCCGGCGACCGCATCGAACACACCCTCGCTGCCGTGGAACGGGCCCGTGGGCGTGCGGCCGCTGTCATGGCCGCGGAGCACCCGGAGCCGCGCGCCCTGGAATCCGCGCGCCGGGACCTGGCCGCCGCCGTGACGGACCTGCGCGCCGCCGCCGACGCCGCTGCGGGCGAATGGTGGCAGCGCGCACTGCCGCAGGAGCGGGTGCTGCAGGCGGAGCGGGCCGGACACCGTACGCTCGCAGCGACGGTACGACGCCAGGGACTGCACACGTCGGAAGGCACACGGGTATGACGGCGGCGAACGGACGGGCGGCCTCAGGGAACCGTGCGGTCGGGCGGAGGGACACGGACGGCGGCGCGGACGACCGCCCGGGCGCGGGAAGGGACGTGCGGGCCGCGGGCAGTGGCGCGGCCGGGCAGGGTAACGACATCGTCGCCGCCGTGGTGCGCCAGTGGCACCTCGTCCGCCCCGACATCGACACCGGGCCCATGGAGATCATCGGCCGTATCAACCGCTGCGCCGCCCTGCTCCAGCAGGCGGAGGACGCGCCGCTGCGCCGCGCCGGGCTCACCCGGCCGGAGTTCGACGTCCTTGGCACACTGCGGCGCACAGGGCACGAACTGACACCCGGTGAACTCGCCCGCGAGACCTTCTCCTCCGGGGCCGCCGTCACCAAGCGCCTGAAGCAGCTGACCGAGCGCGGTCTGGTCGAGCGCCGCGGGGACGACAGGGACCGCCGGGTCGCCCACGTCCGGCTCACCGACGCCGGCCGCGCCCTCGTGGACGGGGTCCTGCCCGAGCAACTCTCCTACGAGAGAAGCGTCCTGTCCGGCCTCGACGACGGGGGACAGCACACACTCGCGGCGCTGCTCGGCGAACTGCTGGTCCTGTTGGAGGGCCGGCTCGGCGCGTCGCGGAGCTGACCGCTTCGGCGACCGCGGCCCACCGGTGTGCCGCGCGCTCGGCCCTCGCTGTTCCGCCGCGTGGATGCCGGCGTACGCACCCTGTGCGTCCTCGGGCAGCGCGAAGCGCGGTCCGTCCGGGACCGACGCCGGCTCCGGCAGGAGACCGGCGCCCGTCCGGGCGGGTCGGAAACGGTGCGCACAGGCAGCGCACCGTGCCCGGTCGGCCCCGCGGCCCCGCCGCCGGCCCGTACCCGCGTCCTTGTGATGGGCATCAGATCCCCGGGCGGCACCGCAAGGGATGATCGGCCGGGACCTCCACGAGCACGATCTCCGTGCCGTCCGGGTCCTCGATCCACATCTCGATCAGGCCCCACGGCTCCTCGACGGGCGGCCGGACGATGCCGACGCCTGCGTCTGCCAGCTCCCGGTGCGCGGCGGCCACGTCCGGCACCTGCAGCCAGAGTTTCAGCGCGGGGGACGGCGGGACCTCGCTGTGCCCCGCCACCTCCAGGAAGCCTCCGCCGAGGAAGTACACGACCCCGCGCTCCGGTCCCGTGCCGAACTCCCGGTACACCGGGAGCCCGAGTTTCTCGCCGTAGAAGGTGCGGGAGCGGTCCGGATCGGTCGGGCGCAGGAGGGTGCGGCTGCTCAGAACGTGGACCATGCAACGGGAGCCTAGTGGGAGGGCTACCCTCGTCGATGCCCACGCCGCGCCACCGATTCGGAGAGACAGCCATGGACAGCGCCGCCCTCGCCACCCCCGGCCTGACCTTCCGCGACGCCACCGACGCGGACGTCGACGCACTGGTCGCACTGATCGAGTCGGCCTACCGCGGTGACTCGAGCCGGGCCGGCTGGACCACCGAGGCGGACATCCTGGAAGGGCAGCGCACCGACGCCGAGGGCGTGCTCGAGGTCATCAAGTCGCCCGACAGCCGGCTGCTCACCGTGGAGCGCGATGGCGCGGTCGTCGCCTGCTGCCAGCTCGAACACCGCGGCGACAGCGCCTACTTCGGCATGTTCGCGGTCAGCCCCGTGCTCCAGGGCGCGGGCCTGGGCAAAGAGATCATCGCCGAGGCCGAGCGGGCGGCACGCGCGGACTGGGGCGTCACGCAGATGCAGATGACGGTGATCTCCGTCCGCGAGGACCTCATCGCCTGGTACGAGCGCCGCGGCTACCGCCGTACGGGACAGATGAGCCCCTTCCCGTACGGCGACGAGCGCTTCGGCGTCCCGCAGCGCGACGACCTGCAGTTCGAGCTGCTGGTCAAGCCGCTGGTCTGACGCCGGGAGCGGGGCCCGGCCGGGTGACGCTCACGCGGTGAACCGGCCGGTCCGCCTGATCTCCGGGTAGTCGGTCGTGGCGCCGTCCAGTTCCAGGGCGCGCACCAGCCGCAGGTGGTCCAGCGTGTTCACGACCCAGGCGATGATCTTCAGATCGGCCTTGCGGGCGTGCTCGACGACCTCGAGGGTCAGCCGGCGGATGTTGAGGCAGACCGTGGCGGCGCCGGCCTCGACGGCGCGCTCCACGATGTCGGTCCCGTAGCGGCTGGCGATCAACGCGGTGCGCACGCCCGGTACGAGCCGGGCGATCTCGGCGACCGCCTCGTCGTGGAACGACGACACCTCGACCCGGCCGACGAGGTCCCGGCGGCGCATCACCTCGGCCAGCGCCCGTGCGGCCGCCACGTCCTTGATCTCCGCCTGGAGCGGCGTCCCGACCGCGTCGAGGACCTCCTCGAAGACCGGCACGCGCTCCCCGCGGCCGGCGTCGAGTGCGCGCAGTTCCGCGAGGGTCTTCTCGGTGATCGCCCCCGAGCCGTCGGTTGTACGGTCCACTTCGGCGTCGTGCATGACCACGAGAGCGCCGTCCTTGCTCAGATGCAGATCGAGTTCGATCAGGTCCAGGCCTGCGCGCTCGGCGGCGAGGAAGGACCTGAGGGTGTTCTCGGGCTCGACACCCATGACTCCGCGGTGACCGATGGTGAGGAAGTTCAAGGTTCAACTCGCTTCCGTCGACGGCGGCTCGGTTGCCACGCGGCGTTCCCGCGACCGGCGTGGCACGGCGGCAGCCTAGTGGCCCGGGTCCGAGGTGAACCCGCTCGTACGCGGGCCAATGGGTGCCGAGCGCGGCGTGAATCCTGAGCGAACCGGCGACCGTGTGTCACCCCTGGGTGGGCGCGTCACGCCTGTGTTGACGCCTGTGCCGTCGCTCGTGTGTGGCCGATTGTCGCCCTCGCTCCCGTGCCGCTCCGCGACGGCCGTCGGGCCTGGCCGGCGTGACGGGGTGGGTCGCGCAACGGCGGTGTCGGCCCGGGCCGCGCCCGCCCGGGCATCCCCGTGCACGGCGAACTCGTCGTCGGCGGCGTGACCGACAGGAAAAAGCGCGGTGGAGCCGGGGGGATGGCAGGATAATTTCCCGATCGTCTACTTGCTGGGAGAAAGCTTGTACGCATACGGTGTCCTTACGCGAGGTTCTCCCGTGGAGGTCGGGTCATGACGGAAATTCTTGTGCAGGTGGGTCCGGAGGGGCAGGTTGCTCCGGTGAGCAGGGTGGTGGATCACCCGGCTTGGCCCGTGCTCAAGGGTGCCGTGGAACAGATTCGGCCATGGCAGTCCAAGGACGGCTCGATCGACTTCGAGGCGGACGGCGCGCCGACCGTCACGCAGGCCGAGCGCGTCGTCGGCCGGGTGGCCGACGCCGTCGCGGAGCTCTCCGGGCTGCTGCCGCACGACTCCGCCTACCACGAGGCGCTCGTGAAGGACCTGCGCCGATGGGCCGAGGACGGCTTCCCGGTGCCCGACTTCCTGGACTCGCTGCTGGCCTTCCAGCCCGCCGCGGACCGCCGGGACGGCCTGCAGCACCTGGTCGTCTTCCCGATGTACACGCAGAACGGCAACCCGGACCGCAATCTCGAGGCGGTCGTGCTGCGCATGGTCTGGCCCGAGTGGCTCGCCGATCTGGAGGCCACCCGGTACGACAACCCGCTGTTCTGCGGCATCACCTTCGAGGACTTCACGGCGGGCTACGACACCAACTCGGCCGTCCTCTTCCCCGAGACCATCGCCGTGCGCGAGGCGCCCGAGCGCTTCTCCTGGGGCGGCATCTTCTGCGACCGCGAGGCCGCCCGCTTCCGCCGGGTCACTGCGGCCGCCGTGGACCTCCTCGGCCTGGAGCTGCCGGAGGACATCGCGGCGATGGTGCACGACCAGGACCGCTGCCAGCAGGCGTTCGTCCTGTGGGACATGGTCCACGACCGCACCCACAGCCACGGTGACCTGCCGTTCGACCCGTTCATGATCAAGCAGCGCCAGCCGTTCTGGATGTACGGCCTCGAGGAGCTGCGCTGTGACCTCACGGCCTTCAAGGAGGCGGTGAAGCTGGAGGGCGACGGCTTCCCGCAGGGCCGCGACGTGCAGTACGCGGTGCTCTTCGACCGCATGTTCCGCTTCCCGGTCACCGGCGAGCGCGTGCGCAACTACGACGGCCTCGGCGGCCAGCTGCTCTTCGCCTACCTGCACAAGCACGACGTCGTCCGCTGGACCGACAACAGGCTGTCCATAGACTGGCAGCGTGCCCCGCGGATCACCAACCAGCTGTGCACCGAGATCGAGACGCTGTACCGCGAGGGCATCGACCGCCCCAAGCTCGTCCACTGGTTCAAGGCGTACGAACTGGTCTCCACCTACCTCGCCCCGCACCCCGGCTCCCGCTGGGCCAAGGGCCCGGATGCGCTCGACCTCACCCTGCCGCCGCGTAAGCTCGTGGACGACGTGCTTCCGGACGAGTTTCCGCTGAGCATGTTCTATGAGGCGCTCCAGAAGAAGCTGAAGAACGTGATCGCCTCCACCAGGGGCATCACCGCGGACGCGGCCGAGCAGGCAGCCGCGTGAGCGCTCGCGCAGTGCGTACGGGTGATGCAGCGGACGCTGCTCGGGAGGCGAGGATCATGCGGAACGGGAACGGGGCACTGAGCGGCGCGGTGATCGCGGTGGCGGGCGCGGGCGGACCCGCCGGCCGGGCGACGCTGCAGCGGCTGGCCGAGGCGGGCGCGACCGTGGTGGGTTCGGACAACGACCCCGAGCGCCTCGCGGAGGCGGTGGACGCGGCCCGCTACGCGCACGGCGGCGCCACCGTCATCGGGGACACCGTCGACCTGCTCGATCTGAAGTCCACCCGCGACTGGGCCTCCCACATCGAGAAGGACTTCGGGCACGTCGACGGGCTCGTGCACCTCGTCGGAGGCTGGCGCGGCAGCGAGACCTTCACCAAGACCAGCCTCGACGACTGGGACTTCCTGGACCTGCTGCTCATCCGCACCGTGCAGCACACCTCCCTCGCCTTCTTCGACGCCCTCCAGCGCAGCGACCGCGGCCGGTACGTCCTGATCAGCGCCGCGGGTGCGACCAAGCCCACCGCGGGCAACGCCTCCTACGCCGCGGCCAAGGCCGCCGCCGAGGCATGGACGCTCGCCATGGCCGACGCCTTCCGCAAGACGGGGGGTGCCGAGGGACCGACGTCGGCGGCTGGGATCCTGGTGGTGAAGGCGCTGGTGCACGACGCGATGCGCGCCGACCGCCCCAACGCGAAGTTCGCGGGCTTCACGGACGTCGAGGACCTGGCCGAGGCCATCGCCGAAGTCTGGGAGAAGCCCGCCGCCGAAGTGAACGGAAACCGTCTGTGGCTCACCGAGACGCCGTGAACCCTCCCAGGACCGACGCGCGTCGCCATCACGACCCGGAGGTCCGCGGTTTCGCGAGCGACAACTACGCCGGGGCGCACCCGGAGGTGCTCGCCGCGCTGTCCGTGGCCAACGGCGGGCACCAGGTGGCGTACGGGGAGGACGACTACACGGAGAACCTCCAGGGGATCGTCCGCGGTCACTTCGGCGCCACGGCGGAGGCCTTCCCGGTCTTCAACGGCACCGGTGCGAACGTCGTCGCGCTCCAGGCGGTCACCGACCGCTGGGGTGCGGTGATCTGCGCCGAGAGCGCGCACATCAACGTGGACGAGGGCGGCGCCCCCGAGCGCATGGGCGGCCTCAAGCTGCTCACCGTGCCCACGCCGGACGGCAAGCTCACCCCCGAGCTGATCGACCGGCAGGCCTACGGCTGGGAGGACGAGCACCGCGCGATGCCGCAGGTCGTCTCGATCACCCAGAGCACCGAACTGGGCACCCTCTACACCCCCGACGAGATCCGTGCGATCTGCGAGCACGCCCATGCGCACGGGATGAAGGTGCATCTGGACGGCTCCCGGATAGCGAACGCTGCCGCCTCCCTGAACGTGCCGATGCGGACGTTCACCAACGCCGTCGGCGTCGACATCCTCTCCCTCGGCGGGACGAAGAACGGTGCGCTGTTCGGCGAGGCGGTCGTCGTCATCAACCAGGACGCCGTGCGCCACATGAAGCACCTGCGCAAGCTGTCCATGCAGCTCGCATCCAAGATGCGCTTCGTGTCCGTGCAGCTGGAGGCCCTGCTCGCCAAGGACCTGTGGCTGCGCAACGCCCGCCACGCCAACGAGATGGCGCAGCGTCTGGCGGAGGGTGTGCGCGCGGTCCACGGCGTCGAGATCCTCTACCCGGTACAGGCCAACGCCGTGTTCGCCCGCCTGCCGCACGAGGTCGGTGAGCGCCTGCAGAAGCGCTTCCGGTTCTACTTCTGGGACGAGGCCGCGGGTGACGTCCGCTGGATGTGCGCCTTCGACACGCGAGAGGACGACGTGGACCGTTTCGTCGCCGCCCTCAAGGAGGAGATGGCGCGCTGACCGCGTCGCTCCGATTGCATAAGTGTGCGGCCGACCGAAAATCAATCGACTGAGGGTCGGTCGCATTCCTATGCTCTGCCGGCATGGAGCTGATCCAGCAGACCCCGGACCTTTCCGCTTACTTGGTCGCTGACGAGGCGATCGACCACCATCATCCGGTGGTGCGCGAGACGGCCGCGCGACTCGCCGGCCGGGCAGCGGACTCGTATGCCTATGCGCGCGCGGCGTATGAATTCGTGCGTGACGCCATTCCGCACTCCGCCGACAGCGGCGATCCACGCGTCACCTGGCGCGCCTCCGACGTCATCGGGCAGCGCACCGGCATCTGCCACGCCAAGGCCCATGCCCTGGCCGCCCTGCTGCGTGCCGAGGACATCCCGACGGCCCTGTGCTACCAGCGACTCCTGCACGACGGCGGCGGCCATGTCGTGCACGGCCTGGTCGCCGTGCGGTTCGACGGTGCGTGGCATCGGCAGGACCCGCGCGGCAACAAGCCGGGCGTCGACGCCCGCTTCTCCCTCCACGGGGAGCACCTGGCCTGGGTTCCCGACAAGAAGTCCAATGAAGCGGACTATCCAGTCCTGTATGCTGTACCTCATCCGGTTGTGCTCGGTGCGCTCAAGGCCGCTCGAGACCGGCCGGCCCTCTGGAAGACGCTCCCCACCGCACTCTGAGGCAAGGCGATGACCACCACCCTGACCGTGTCCGACGCGGTGCGCGCCCTCGCGCCCGGCTTCACCCATGTGGCGATCGAGGCACACGACCTGGTGAACGGGCCCAGCACCGAGGGCACTTCGGCCCTGCTCGACGACGCGGCCCGCCGCCTCGCGGCCCGGCTGGAGGGGCGCGCCTCGCACGAGGACCCGCACATGGCGGCCTGGCGGGAGGTGTACACGGCCTTCGGGGCCAAGCCGTCGCGCACCCGCAACTCGGCCGAGGCGCTGGCGAAGCGGGCACTGTCGGACAGCGGTCTGCCCCGGATCAATGTGCTCGTCGACATCTACAACGCGATCAGCGTCGCCCATCTGATCCCGGTCGGAGGCGAGGACCTGGACCTGATCCAGGGCGCCATGCACCTTGTGCGGGCCTCGGGTGAGGAGGACTTCGTGACCGTCGCGGGCGGCGAGGTGACCGTCGAGCATCCCGAGGCCGGCGAGGTGGTCTGGTGTGACGGATCCGGTGTGACCTGCCGCCGCTGGAACTGGCGCCAGGGGCCGCGCACCCGGCTCACCGAGGCTTCGACCTCGGCGCTCTTCCTGCTGGAGAGTCTGGCTCCGATGCCGGTGGCCGACGTCGAGAACGCCGGCGCGGAACTCGCCGAACTGCTGGAGAAGTTCAGCCCCGGGGCGCGGATCACCGTCCACGCCCCGGCGTGACACCGGTCAGTGCGCCTCGACGGCGCGCAGCTGCTCCGGGGTCGGCGCCGTCCCGCCGAGGTGGGCGGGCATCCACCAGGTGTCGTCCGGCGTCCTGGGCCGCACGGGGTAGGCGCGCTGCGCGGCCTCCAGCAACTCCTGTACCCGCTCGCGCAGCTGGCGGGTGAGCGCCCCGGCGTACGTGTCGCGCGAGGCCTCGACCGCCTCGCCGACCCGGATCGTGATCGGGGTGTGGCTGCGACGGAAGTTGCGCGGGTGCCCCTTGGTCCAAAGGCGCTGCGTACCCCACAGAGCCATCGGGATCAGCGGGACGCCGGCCTCCTGGGCAAGGCGCACGGCGCCCGACTTGAAGCTCTTCAGGGTGAAGGACTGCGAGATCGTGGCCTCCGGGAACACCCCGATGACCTCGCCCGACTTCAGCGAGTCCAGTGCGTGGGCGTAGGCAGCCTCACCCTGCTTGCGGTCCACCGGGATGTGCTTCATGGCGCGCATCAACGGGCCGGAGAGCTTGTGCCGGAAGACGGACTCCTTGGCCATGAAGCGCACCAGGCGTTTCTGCTGGAGCGCCGCGAGGCCGTTGAAGATGAAGTCCAGATAGCTGATGTGGTTGCTCACCAGCACCGCACCGCCCGAGCGCGGGATGTTCTCCGCCCCCTTGCAGTCGATCTTCAGGTCCCATGCCTTGAACGTCGTGAGGGCGAGACCGATGACGGGACGGTAGACGAGCTCAGCCATGGCCGGGACGGACCCTTCTCTCTGTCTGGGAAGGGACTCCCAGCCGAAGTTACGCAGCCGTAGGTTTACGGCTTGTCGCAGATCGTGCCCGAAGAACGGACGCGGGGCCAGTCCTGGTGCCCCCGGGCGGCGAGATCCTCGTCACGTCACCCGTGTGCACCACGGCGGCTGTCGGCCCCGTCCTACCGACCCCGCACCGCTGTTCGCCGTACGAGCAGATACAACTCGCAGCCGAGGCAGTACCCGAACACCGCGTTGAGGAAGGCGGCGGCGAGCGCGAGCCCCGTCGCGGCCTGCCCGAGCCACTGCGGTCCCACGGTGTACCCCACGAGCCCGACGGCCGCGAAGGCCAGCCCGACCGCCTGGGCGAACTGCGGTGGCTGCGGCGCCTCGAACTCCGTCGGCGGCCCGATCCGCGGCCGGACCAGGGTTCGGAAGAGCAGGCCGTAGGGTGACCGGGGCACACCCCCGGCCGCACCCAGCGCGAACGCCAGGAGCTGCCAGGCAAGCAGCCACCCGCTGCCGGTGATCAGGACGATCACCAGCACCACTGTTGTCAGGGCCGCCCCGAAGCGCGGTCCTCTCGCATCGATGTCCATGAATCGAGCATTCCGCAGGGAAGACGTTTCGTGGAGGCGGGAATCTTTGCAGTCCTGTGAATGCTGGAGCAGGTGATGACCGGACTTGTGGTGTGTGTGGCCGTGCTCGTGCTGGCGAGTGCCTACGGTGTGCTGCACCGGCGGCGGAGCGGGAGAGTGAGAGTGCGCGGGCGGGACGACGGAAAGCGGCTCGGTGCCGCCGAGTTGGGTGACGGGCTCGGCGAGCGGGCGACGCTCGTGCAGTTCTCCAGTGCCTTCTGCGCACCCTGCCGGGCGACGCGGCGGACCCTGACCGAGGTGGCCGCGATGGTCCCCGGTGTCACCCATGTGGAGATCGACGCCGAACAGCGTCTCGAACTCGTGCGCGCGCTGGACATCCTCAAGACACCGACCGTGCTCGTCCTGGACGCGGACGGCAGGATCGTGCGCCGTGCGACCGGTCAGCCCCGCAAGGCGGATGTGATCGCCGCGCTGGGCGAGGCGGTCTGACGCCCTCTCGGCCGGCCGGCAGGACCCGTGCCGGTCTCCGCGGCGCGAGCGGGAGGCGGACGATGAGGTATCTCCCAGATCTCCGGACGAACTTGACTGCGCCCACCATCTATCGTCAGCCTGACCCCATGCCCCCGGAACTCCTTCTTTTCGAGCGCGTCCACGTGGACCTGGTGCGCACTGCGAGTGCGTGTTGGCCGAACTGCTGAACAGCCACGGATCCGCCCCACGTCGCCCCTCGCAGAAGGACAGTTCCATGACGGCCACGCCCGGCCTCGGCACCCCTGGGCTCGCCTCCCCGGCCCTGCTGCGCTCCGTCTTCCGGCGGCATGCGGCGGGAGTCGCCGTGGTCACCGCCCAAGAGGGCGGCAGGCCGGTGGGCTTCACCGCCACCTCCCTCAGCTCCGTCTCCGCCGAGCCCCCGCTGATCTCGTTCGGTGTCGGTGTCGGCGGATCGAGCTGGTCCGTCATCTCCGAGGCCGAGCACGTCGGCGTGCACATACTCGGTGAACACCAGGAAGCCCTGGCCGGCGTCTTCGCCACGAGCGGTGCCGACCGTTTCGGCGCCCCGACCGGCTGGCGCGAGGGGCCCGAGGGTGTTCCCGTGCTGGACGGAGTGCTCGCCTGGCTCGTCTGCCGTGTGGTGGCGCGGGTGCCCGCCGGGGACCACCGCATCGTGATCGCCGAGGTCGTGTTCGGCGATCCCTCGGGAGCCGGCCGGCCCCTGCTCTATCACCAGGGGCGGTTCAACGGGCTGCGCGACTGAACCCACCGTCCGGTTACGCAGCGTTGCCAAGGTCACAGTTCAAAGCGCTTGCTCAGCGGGCACGTACTGGGTGTACTGGCGAGTAATATTTCGTTCGGAGCGCGGGGTCGCCCCGACCGGGATCGGCCGCTTCAGGCGCCTATGCTGCCTGGAAGAAGGCAGCCCAGAAATGACGATGCAGTAGGAGAGCCGGCGTGAGCTTGAGGATCGTTGTCACTGTGAAGTACGTGCCCGACGCCACCGGCGACCGGCACTTCGCCGATGACCTGACCGTCGACCGGGACGACGTGGACGGTCTGCTCTCCGAGCTCGACGAGTACGCCGTCGAGCAGGCGCTGCAGATCGCGGACGACGCCGACGACGCCGAGGTCACCGTGCTGACGGTGGGTCCCGAGGATGCCAAGGACGCGCTGCGCAAGGCTCTGTCGATGGGTGCGGACAAGGCGATCCACGTGGAGGACGACGACCTGCACGGCACCGACGTCATCGGCACCTCGCTGGTGCTGGCCAAGGCGATCGAGAAGGCCGGCTACGACCTGGTCGTCTCCGGCATGGCCTCCACCGACGGCACCGCCGGTGTGGTTCCCGCGCTGCTGGCCGAGCGGCTGGGCGTCCCGCAGGTCACGCTGCTGTCCGAGGTCTCCGTCGAGGACGGTGTCGTCACGGGCCGCCGCGACGGCGACACCGCCTCCGAGCAGCTCCAGGCGCAGCTCCCGGCCGTCGTCTCGGTCACCGACCAGTCGGGCGAGGCACGCTACCCGTCCTTCAAGGGCATCATGGCCGCCAAGAAGAAGCCGGTCGAGTCCTGGGACCTGTCCGACCTGGAGGTCGACGCCGAAGAGGTCGGCCTCGAAGGTGCCTGGACGAAGGTCGAGGCCGCGGCCGAGCGTCCGGCGCGCACCGCGGGCACGATCGTCAAGGACGAGGGCGAGGGCGGCAAGCAGCTCGCTGAGTTCCTCGCGAGCCAGAAGTTCATCTAGGGCTCACCACCCTGACCGCCCCTCAGACTTCGTAATCCGCAAGGAGATCCATTCCCATGGCTGAAGTTCTCGTCTACGTCGACCACGTGGACGGTGCCGTCCGCAAGCCCACCCTGGAGCTGCTCACGCTGGCCCGCCGCCTCGGCGAGCCGGTCGCCGTCGCCCTCGGCGCGGGCGCGGAGAACACCGCGTCCGCTCTCGCCGAGCACGGCGCGGTGAAGGTGCTCACCCACGACGCGCCCGAGTACGCCGACTACCTGGTCGTGCCCAAGGTGGACGCGCTGCAGGCCGCCTGTGCGCAGGTCTCCCCGGCCGCCGTCCTGGTGCCGTCCTCGGCCGAGGGCAAGGAGATCGCGGCCCGTCTCGCGGTCCGCATCGGCTCCGGCATCATCACCGACGCCGTCGACCTGGAGGCCGGCGACGAGGGCCCGGTGGCCACGCAGTCGGCGTTCGCCGCGTCCTTCACCACCAAGTCCCGTGTCAGCAGGGGGACCCCGGTCATCACCGTCAAGCCGAACTCGGCTGCGGTGGAGGCCGCCCCGGCCGCCGGTGCGGTGGAGGCGCTCAACGTGTCCTTCTCGGACCAGGCGACCGGCACCAAGGTCACCGGCCGCACGCCGCGCGAGTCGACGGGCCGTCCGGAGCTGACCGAGGCCGCGATCGTGGTCTCCGGTGGCCGTGGTGTCAACGGCGCGGAGAACTTCGCGATCATCGAGGCGCTGGCCGACTCCCTGGGTGCGGCCGTCGGCGCCTCGCGTGCCGCCGTCGACGCCGGCTGGTACCCGCACACCAACCAGGTGGGCCAGACCGGCAAGAGCGTGTCCCCGCAGCTGTACATCGCCTCCGGGATCTCCGGTGCGATCCAGCACCGGGCCGGCATGCAGACCTCGAAGACGATCGTGGCGATCAACAAGGACTCCGAGGCGCCGATCTTCGACCTGGTCGACTACGGCGTGGTGGGCGACCTCTTCGACGTCGTCCCGCAGCTGACCGAGGAGGTCGAGGCCCGCAAGGGCTGAGCGACTTCCCGGACACGAGGCCCTCGCGACCGCACCGGCGGTCGCGGGGGTCTTTGTCATCCCAGGGTCAGCGACGCCTGCACCGGAAGGTGGTCGCTGGGGTACCGGCCCTCCTGCGCGAAGGCGTTGACCGACGCCCGGTGCGCCGTCACGCCCGGGGTGGCGAGGATCCAGTCGATGCGGTCGCCGTCCGGCCTGAGCGGCTTGTAGCCGTGGAAGGTCCCGTACGGCGCGGTGCGCTCGGCGGCCGTGTCCCATGTGTCGACGAGGCCGGCGCCGAGGAGCGTGTCGTAGACGGGGCTCTTGTGCGCGGCTGCGTTGAAGTCGCCTGTCAGCACGAGCGGCAGGGAGCGGTCGAGCCCGGCGATCCGGTCGGCGATGAGGGAGGCCGCGCGTGTGCGTGCGTGCCCGCTCTTGTTGTCCAGGTGGGTGTTGAGCGCATAGAACTCCCGCCCCTCGTGGCGCAGATCGCGAAAGCGGACCCAGGTGACCATGCGGATGCAGGCACCGCCCCAGGTGTTCGAGCCGATCACGTCAGGGGTGTCGGAGAGCCAGAAGTGGTCGTACTCCACGGGGTCGAGCCGCCGGGAGTCGTAGAAGACGGACTCGAACTCGTCGTGGCTGCCGCCCCCGCGCCCGGTGCCGATCCAGGCGTAGTCCGATCCCAGGTCGGCCGCGATGTCGCGGACCTGGTGGTACAGACCCTCCTGGGTGCCGATGACGTGCGGTCGTTCCCGGCGCAGCAGTGTGCGCATGACCGGGCGCCGCTCCGTCCAGCTGTGGGGTTCGGCGGTGCTCGCGAAGCGCAGATTGAAGGACATGACCTCGAGATGGTGCGTGTGCGGGCCCGATGCCGAGGCGCGGTGCGCGGACAGCGCCGCGCTGGACAGGGGAAGGGTGACCGCGGCCGCCGCAACGGTCCTGAGGCCCAGGCGGCGGGTGACTCGACTGGACAGGGGCACGGGAGGCTCCTTGAGTGGAGGGTGCCGGACGGGCCGGGCGCACCGTAGTGTGACAGAGCCGTATGAGGTGGGCGTGAACATGGCAAAGGTGGGCGTGTCTCCCATGGAAGGCGAGGAGTGCCCGGCGCGCAAGGGGGTGTTGACCCGCGGCGAGATCCGCGGATAGCTTCATTCAACGGATTGTTGATTCCGGGAAGCGGAAAACGGGAGGGCGTCGGGATGGGCCAGGGGCATCAGGAGAGGGTGGCGACGAGCCTCGCGGGCGCCGTCGTCAGGGAGATCGGCACCTCTCTCGCCCCGATCGACCGTGAACTCGAGCGCCGTTACCCGGGTGACCCCGGCACGCGTCAGCCGGTCCACACCGTTTATGTCCCCGGTGACGTCTTCGTGGCCGACACGGTCCGCTCCTGGGGCGACCGGGCCCTCGCGGCCCTCGACGAACACGCTCCGGACGCCGCGGCGTTGGCCGCCGTGCTCGGTCTCGCCGACGACCTGGCCGGGCCGGTCCACGACCGGGTGCGCGCGAAGCTGGAGCGCGAGCCGATCGAGGACCTGCGCGTCGACTTCGAGGACGGCTACGGCCCGCGTCCCGACGCCGAGGAGGACCGGGCGGCCGCCGGGGCGGCCCGGTTGATCGCGGATGCCGGGGCCGCACGCGCCGCGGAGCCGGCATCCGGGGCGGGAACCACCGCCCCGTACCTGGGCATCCGCATGAAGTGCCTGGAAGCCCCGGTACGGGACCGGGGGATCCGCACGCTCGACATCTTCCTGACCGGTCTGATGGAGGCGGGCGGTCTCCCGGACGGACTCGTGCTCACCCTGCCCAAGGTCACCTACGCCGAGCAGGTCACCGCCATGGTGCGACTGCTGGAGGAGTTCGAGAGGGTGCACGGACTCGAGCCCGGCCGGATCGGGTTCGAGATCCAGATCGAGACCAGCCAGGCCATCCTGGCCGCCGACGGCACCGCAACGGTCGCCCGCATGATCGAGGCCGCGCGTGGCCGTGCCACCGGCCTGCACTACGGCACCTTCGACTACAGCGCCTGCCTCGGCGTGTCCGCCGCCTACCAGGCGAGTGACCACCCGGTCGCCGACCACGCCAAGGCGATCATGCAGGTCGCGGCGGCGGGCACCGGCGTACGGGTGTGCGACGGCTCCACGAACGTCCTGCCGGTCGGGCCGACCGAACAGGTCCACGAGGCCTGGAGGCTGCACTACCGGCTCACCCGGCGGGCGTTGGCCCGCGCCTACTACCAGGGCTGGGACATGCACCCCGGCCACCTTCCGACCCGCTACGCGGCCGTCTTCGCCTTCTACCGCGAAGGGTTCGCGCAGGCTGCGGCGCGTCTGGCCCGTTATGCCCGGCGCAGCGGCGGTGATGTGATGGACGAACCCGCGACCGCCAAGGCCCTGAGCGGCTATCTGCTGCGAGGACTGGACTGCGGCGCGCTGGACGCCGGCGAAGTCGCCGAGGCCACCGGCCTGACCCGGGCGGATCTGGAGGGCTTCGCGGCACCCGGGCGCGGGGATCTCACGGTCCCGGGCACATAGGGGTCCCTTGCAGGGTGCGGGGCGGCCGGCCCGGCCGCCCCGCGGGCCGGCCTGGGCTGTCGCCGAACACCCCGGGTGCTGCCGCTTCTCAGTCGGCGGGCGCCAGTTCGCCCGAACCCCGGGCGATCAGGCGGGTGGGGAGTTCGATGCGTTCGGGGGTGATGAGGCTCCCGTCGAGTTGACGGAAGAGGCGTTCGGCGGCCGTGCGGCCGAGGGCGGCGGCGTCCTGGGCGATGACCGTGACCCCCGGGTCGAGGAGGTCGGCCAGTTCGAAGTCGTCGAAGCCGACGAGGGCGACCGGGCGGTCGTGCTCGGCGAGGACACGGACGACGGTGACTGTCACACGGTTGTTGCCCGCGAAGATGGCGGTGACGCGGTTGGTACCGGACAGCATCTCCTCGGCGGCCCGCCGTACCCGTTCGGGGTCGGTGACCCCGAGGGAGATCCACGACTCCTCCACCGGTATGCCGGCGTCCTCCATCGCGGCCCGGTAGCCGCGCAGTCGCTCGGCCGCGGTGTGGATGCGGGGCATGTCGCCGATGAAACCGATCCGGCGGTGGCCGTGCGCGATCAGATGGGCGATCCCGTCGCGCGCGCCGCCGAAGCTGTCCGAGAGCACGACGTCGGCGTCGATCCGGCCGGCGGGGCGGTCCACGAACACCGTGGCGACCCCGGCCTTGATCTCCGGCTCCAGATAACGGTGGTCGTCGCCGGCCGGGATGACGACCAGACCGTCGACGCGGCGTGCGCACAGCGCCAGCACCAGTTCCTGCTCGCGGTCCGGGTCCTCCGCGCTGGAGCCGTTGATCAGCAGGGCTCCGTGGGCCCGTGCGACCTCCTCGACCGCGCGGCTCAGCGGGCCGTAGAAGGGGTCGGCGAGATCCTCGAGGACCAGGCCGACGCTCGCGGTGCGGCCCTTGCGCAGCACCCGTGCGCTGTCGTTGCGGCGGAAGCCCAGGGCCTCGATGGCCTCCTGGACCCGGCGCTCGGTGTCCGGGGTGACACCGGACTCCCCGTTGACGACACGCGACACCGTTTTCAGACCGACTCCGGCACGTGCTGCGACGTCCTTCATGGTCGGCCGGTTGCCGTAGCGGTTCTCGGATCGGCGTGCGGTGTCGGGCACGATGCGCTGTCCTGTCCTGTCGTCCACGGTGATGCGTCGGTCCATGGGGTTGTATGAGGATGTGGCGTCGAGCATAGAGCCTGGACAACGTTGTCAGATGCGGGAGACACTGTCCACCGCAATCTCCGGCCTGCGCCTTCCCTCCAGGGTGCCTCCTGCCTGCGCCCGGCCGGGGCATCCGGATCCGCGGCGGCGCCCGCCGTGCGCGGTGCCGGTACGACCGAAGCATTGGGAGATCTGACACTGATGCACACCGACCTCGTGGCCGCGCTCGACATCGGCGGCACCAAGATCGCCGGAGCGCTGGTGGACGGCCACGGCCGGATCCTGCTGCGCGCACAGCGCGCGACGCCCGCGCAGGAGGACGGCGAGACCGTGATGGGGGCCGTGGAGGCCGTCATCGGGGAGCTGACGGCCTCGCCGCTGTGGAGTCGGGCGCAGGCCGTCGGCATCGGCAGCGCGGGTCCGGTGGATGCCTCCGCGGGTACGGTGAGCCCGGTCAACGTGCCCGGCTGGCGCGGCTACCCGCTGGTCGAGCGGGTGCGGGCCGCGACGGGTGGTCTGCCCGTGGAGCTCATCGGCGACGGTGTGGCGATCACCGCTGCCGAGCACTGGCAGGGCGCGGCCCGCGGTCACGACAACGCGTTGTGCATGGTGGTGTCGACGGGCGTCGGCGGCGGTCTGGTGCTGGGGGGCCGCCTGTACCCGGGGCCGACCGGCAACGCGGGCCACATCGGGCACATCAGCGTCGACCTGGACGGCGACCTCTGCCCGTGCGGGGCGCGCGGCTGCGTGGAGCGCATCGCGAGCGGGCCGAACATCGCACGCCGCGCCCTGGAGGGCGGCTGGCGGCCGGGGCCCGACGGCGACACCTCGGCCGCCGCGGTGGCCGCCGCCGCCCGCGAGGGCGATCCGGTGGCCGTGGCCTCCTTCGAACGGGCGGCCCGCGCACTGGCCGCCGGGATCGCCGCGACCGCCACGCTCGTCGAGATCGACATCGCGGTGATCGGCGGGGGAGTGGGCAAGGCGGGCGACGTCCTCTTCACGCCCCTGCGCAAGGCCCTGCCCGACTACGCCACGCTGTCCTTCGTGCAGGGGCTGACCGTGGAGCCGGCGCAGATGGGCACGGATGCGGGACTGGTGGGCGCGGCGGCCGCCGCGCTGCGCGGCCGGGAGGACGCTCCGGCCGCGGGCCTCGCCGGCTGACCGGTCCGCGCCGTCCCGGTGGGACCGCGCGGACAGCGGCGCCCCGGCGCGCATGCGCCGGGGCGCCCTTGCGTCCGGTCAGCAACTCAGCTGCGCGTCCGCCCAGTCCGCGTGGTCCGAGTCGATGCCGTCGGCGCCGTCGGTGACGACCAGGTGGACCACCTGGGCGCCCCTCACGTCGGCGGTGATCGGCTGGGCGGCATCCGCGTTGGTCAGCACGCCGGTGGTCAGGACCGTCCCGCCGTCCGCCCTGATCTCGAAGGCGACCGTGCCCTTGCTTCCCTTCTCGTCGTCCACGCCGACGTCCGCCGTGACCGTCGTGCACGCCCCGCCGGTGTAGTAGGCGATGTCGCTCTCGGCGTGTGCGCCGAGTCCCTTGGCGTACACGGCCCCGCCGATCGTGAGGGGATGGCCGTCACCCGCGGCGCTCTCCCCGTTGCTGGTGTCGCGCTCGACCGGGCCGTAACCGTTGGTGGTGGAGAGCCACGGCAGATCACTGAGGTAGGAGACTCCGGAGGGCGGCGGCACGACCACGGTTGCCGTGACCGGCAGCAGATTCTCCACCGGCACGCCCGTGGGCGACCGGTAGACGGTCCTGAGCGTCAGGGCGTACGACCCCGTCGCCGTGCCCGGCGGCGCTGTCACCCGCCACGACGTGCGCAGCGAGTGTCCCGTCGGCAGGACGTTCGCGGTCGTCCCGGACGTCGGCTTCACCGACCACCCCGCAGGGCCGCCCAGCGACACGGACACGTGCGTCGCCGGTGTACGCCCGAGGTCCGTGACCGTCGAGGCCATGGCCGCGGGCCTGCCCGCCTGGACCAACGGGCTGCCGCTCAGGCCGAGTTCCACGGCGGGCGGCTGCAGCGCCCAGTGCCGGTCGGCCGCCACGCGGACGAGGACCGTGCCGTGTGCCGGAACCGTCGCCGAGATCGTGCCGGCGGTGTTGTAGCTGCGGTGCTGCCACAGATCGCGCAGTGTGTAGGCGTCCGCGGACGGGAGGCCGACGGCCGCGGCGGTCGTACCGATGCGCTGGGCCTCGCCCGTCTCGTTGAACAGGGCGACCGCCCGGCTGCCGTCCTTCATCTCCTTGGCGATCACCCAGCGTCCGCCCTCGGAGGAGACCACCGCGCCCTGCTTGCCGAGCGGGTCCTGGTCGACGGCGATGACCTCCTTGTTGCCGAGGATGTCGAGGGTCGCCGGGGAGGCCTCGCGCAGATCGGAGCCGATGAGCAGCGGGGCGGCCATCACGGACCACAGGGAGAAGTGGGAGCGGTACTCCGTGTCGGTCATGCCGCCGTTGCCGACCTCCAGCATGTCCGGGTCGTTCCAGTGCCCGGGACCCGCGTAGGACGCCAGGGGCAGGTTCTGCTTGAGGATCGAGAGCATCGAGCCCCAGTTGTCACTGATGTCGCCGGTGGTACGCCACAGATGGCCGACGTCCGAGGCCCACTCCCACGGCTTGTTCTGGCCCCACTCGCAGATGCTGTAGACGATGGGGCGGCCGGTCGCCTTCAGGGCGTCCCGCATCGTCGTGTAGCGCTGCTCGGCGTCCACGCCCTGGTTGTTGCAGTTGTCGTACTTCAGGTAGTCCACGCCCCAGTCGGCGAACTGCTGCGCGTCGCTGTACTCGTGGCCGAGGGCGCCCGGGAATCCCGCGCTGTTGCACGTCTTCGTGCCCGCACTGGTGTAGATGCCGAGCTTGAGCCCCTTGGAGTGGACGTAGTCCGCGACGGCCTTGATCCCGTCGGGGAAGCGCACCGGGTCGGGCACGAGCTTGCCGTCCGCGTCCCGCGAGGGCAGGGCCCAGCAGTCGTCGAGGTTGACGTACTGGTATCCGGCGGCCTTCAGGCCCTCGTCGACGAACAGGTCCGCGATCCCCTTGACCATCGATTCGTCGAACTCGGCGCGGCAGTTCGTGGAGTTCCAGTTGTTGAAGCCCATGGGCGGGGTGAGGGCCAGGCCGTCGGCGAGTGCGGGCCGGGCCGGTACATCGGCGGGAGCGGCCAGGGCCGGTGCCGCCAGCCCCGTCGTACACAACA
The DNA here is from genome assembly GCF_051553595.1 of Streptomyces sp. HUAS TT11. Classification (NCBI taxonomy): domain Bacteria; kingdom Bacillati; phylum Actinomycetota; class Actinomycetes; order Kitasatosporales; family Streptomycetaceae; genus Streptomyces; species Streptomyces sp. HUAS TT11. The sequence goes on along the minus strand of NZ_CP196184.1, from coordinate 1,448,405 downwards.
GGCCCGCGGTGAGCGCACCGACCACTCGTCGGCGGGTTGTGCGGGGAAGAAGGTGACGCATCGTTACGTTCCTCCGTCTCTCGCTGGAGATGGGACGTCTGCATGCTCGCGTCAAACTGTTCGCTTACGGTAGGCCGTGTTGGACTGTGGTGGAAGAGGAGGGGTGGCGGCTGTTCGGTATGGACCGGAAGCAGGTGAATGTGGCTCAATCCGGTGAAGTGCCGAGGCTCCGCGTTCGGTTGTGTGCAGGGGCGCCTCTGGGAGGGGCCTGCGGAGTCACCGGTGAACGGCCCTGTGTCATGGAGCTTCCCCCTGGGGACATCGGATGTTCTGCCCGAAGGCCCCGCATGTTGTGACCGATGCGATTGTCGTCCGTCCTGTCGAACGCGTGCGGCGGCGGACCGGGCCGCGGCAGGAGGACATCCCGTCGGGTGGAACGCGCCGGGGGACCGGCATCCGATCGCGAAGGGGCACAGGGCCGACGGGCAGGTGCGTGACTCCTGCCCCGTTTCGCAGTTGAAGAGGGCATGAAGAAGCGCAGCATGCTCGCCATCGCCTCCCTCGCCACCGGACTCGTCGTGGCGGCCATCACCCCGTCACCCGCCGCCGACCACGACGGGCTCGGCGACCTCAACGTGAAGGACACGTTCAGCACCGTCGACCACGCCGTCGACCACGACAGCCTGGCAGCGGACGAGGGCACCCTCGGGCAGAACGGCTGACCCGGAGCCCGCTTCCCGGCGCCGGGCCCCGACGGCGGGGACACCGGCGCCGCGGCGCGCCGTCCGCCGGATGCACCCTCATCTGCGGCGGGTTTCCGTGGCAGGGTTGAAGGGGCAAGCCACAGGGGGCCAATAGAAGAGGGGGATTCCCAATGACGTTGTCAAACGGGTTGGGTGACGCTTCGTGAGCGGGTCAGGCCGCTGCGGCAGCAGGGGTTGCTTCGAACGTGCGGTGGTCGCGGATGAGCGCCCAGAGCACGTTCAGGCGGCGTCTGGCCAGGGCGAGGACGGCCTGCTTGTGGTTCTTTCCCTCGGCTCGTTTTCGCTGGTAGAACCGCTTGGACTCGGGGCAGTGGAGAGCTGCGACCTGGGCGGACAGGTAGAACATGCGCAGGAGTCTTCGACTGTAGCGGTAGGGCCTGCGGAGGTTGCCGGAGACTTTGCCGCTGTCTCGGGGGACGGGGGCGAGTCCGGCGACGCCGGCCAGGCGGTTGGGGCTGCCGAAGGCAGCAATGTTTCCGCCGGTGGCGGCGATGAACTCGGCGCCGAGCATGTCGCCGATGCCGGGCATGGACGTGATCACTTCGGCGTCGGGATGTTCGCGAAACCGGCCCTCGATCTGGGCTTCGAGTTCAGCGATCTCCAGGTCGAGGGCCATCACCTCCCGCGCGAGGGTGTGGGCCATCTTCGCGGCGCTCTTCTCCCCAGGCACCACCGTGTGCTGGGCCTCGCCCGCCGTCACCGCCGCGTCTGCGGCGTTCTTGGCAGTGGTGATGGTGCGGACGCCGTGGTTCTTCAGCCAGGTCGCCAGCCGGGCCCGGCCGACCCGTCGCAGGGCGGCGGGGGTCTGATACTTCGTGAGCAGGATGAGCGCGGTCTTGGAGGTGCTGTAGTCGAAGGCCCGTTCCAGCGCGGGGAAGTACTCCAGCAGCTGGGCACGGAGCCGGTTGATCGCTCGGGTGCGGTCTGCGGACAGGTCCATGCGCCGGGCGGTGAGGATCTTCAGGTCGACCGCGATCTCGCTGGTGGCCTGAAGCGGCTGCAGGTCGCGGCGCATGCGGGCGGTGTCGGCGATGACGAAGGCGTCCTTCGCGTCCGTCTTGCCACTGCCTCGATAGGCAGCGGATGCGTGGTGGATCGTGCGGCCGGGGATGTAGAGCAGTCGCTGACCGTGCTTGACCAGCAGAGCGATCCACAGTGCGGCACCGCCGGCGTTCAGGTCGACCGCCCAGGTGACGGGCTCGCCCTCTGCCAACTCCAGGACAACCGCGAGGAGTTCCAGCAAGTCGGCCTCGTTGTTGGGGACCCGGCGGGTGAGGAACACCGTGGCGTCCTGGTCGATCACCGTGCAGTGATGCTCGGCCTTGCCCGCATCCGTTCCGGCCCACAGTTCGGGCACGTCCACCTCCGAAGTCGTTCCGTCACCGATCCCAGCAGACGACCTCGCCGACGTGTCCATACGAAGCGATGCAGTTCGCGTATCCCAATGAGTGGCCGAGTCGTCGCGGGGTCCCGGGCGGCCAATCCCCCTGAGCCACAACAGCGGCAAACCATGAACAGCCACACCCAGGACCCCTGGGTTTCCCGATCTTACGAATGACCGGAACGAACCCAGGAAGAAAGGTATGGAACCGTGATCGTCTGGATCAACGGTGCGTTCGGTGCGGGGAAGACCACTACCGCACGGGAACTGATCGAACTGATCCCGAACAGCACGCTCTTCGACCCCGAGGTCATCGGCGGAACTCTCACGTACCTGCTGCCGCCGAAGCGCCTCGCCGAGGTCGGCGACTTCCAGGACCTGGCGATCTGGCGACGGCTCGTGATCGACACGGCGGCGGCGATGGTCGCCGAACTCGGCGGTGTCCTCGTGGTTCCGATGACCCTGCTGCGCCAGGAGTACCGCGACGAGATCTTCGGCGGCCTCGCCGCCCGCCGCATCCCGGTACGCCATGTCCTCCTCGCCCCGGCCGAAACGATCCTGCGTGAGCGGATAGCCGGCCGGGAGGTGCCGCCCGACCTCCCCGACGGAGAGATACGGGTCCGCCAGTGGTCGTACGACCACATCGAGCCCTATCGCGCCGCCCTCGCCGCCTGGCTCACCGCGGACGCGTACCCCGTCGACACCAGCGCCCTCACCCCGTACGAGACCGCCCTGCGGATCGCCGAGGCCGTCCGTACCGGTACCGCGCCGGTCTGCGACATCGTGCAGACCCCGGAACCGACCTCCGAGACCCTCGCCGCGGGTGTGCTGCTCTTCGACGAGCAGGACCGAGTGCTGCTCGTCGACCCCACCTACAAGGCCGGATGGGAGTTTCCCGGCGGCGTGGTCGAACCCGGAGAGGCCCCCGCGCGCGCCGGTGTACGCGAGGTCGCGGAAGAGACCGGGCTCACGCTCGACGAGGTCCCCCGGCTGCTGGTCGTCGACTGGGAACCCCCCGTACCGCCCGGATACGGCGGACTGCGGCTCCTCTTCGACGGCGGCCGACTGGACAGCACGGCGGCCGACCGCCTGCTGCTGCCCGGGCCCGAGTTGCGCGACTGGCGGTTCGTCACGGAGGCGGAAGCGGCCGGTCTGCTCCCCGCCGTCCGTTACGAGCGGCTGCGCTGGGCCTTGCGGGCGCGTGAGCGTGGAGCGGCCCACTATCTGGAGGCGGGCGTCCCGGTCGGCTGAACCGGCTTCGCGCCCGCACCCTGCTGTCGCCGACGGTGTGCAAGGACGGCGCCGGAGGTCGGGGGACGGCCGTGGAAAGGGTCCCCGCCCAGGAGGGGCGAGGACCCTTCGCCGTGTGCGGAGCCGCTCAGCCGGCCGCGTAGTTGCGCAGGAACAGCGCCTCGGCCACCGACAGTCGCTCCAACTCGTCCGGAGACACGCTCTCGTTGACCGCGTGGATCTGCGCCTCGGGCTCGCTCAGGCCGATGAGGAGGATCTCCGCCTGCGGATAGAGCGAGGCAAGGGTGTTGCACAGCGGGATGGAGCCGCCCTGGCCCGCGTACTGCATCTCCTGGCCCGGGTAGGCGGCCTCCATCGCCTCGGCCATCGCCGCGTACGCCGGACTGGAGGTGTCGGCCCGGAACGCCTGTCCCTGACCGATCTGCTCCGTCCGCACCCGTGCGCCCCACGGCGTTCGCGCCTCCAGGTGCGCCTGGAGCAGCTTCGTGGCGTCGACGGCGTCGACACCCGGCGGCACCCGCAGGCTGATCAGCGCGCGGGCACTCGCCTGGACGGACGGGGTGGCGCCCACGACAGGCGGGCAGTCGATGCCGAGCACGGTCACGGACGGGCGCGCCCAGATGCGGTCGGCGACCGAGCCGGAGCCGATCAGCTCGACCCCGTCGAGCACCTTGGCGTCCTTGCGGAACTGCTCCTCGGGGTACTCGACGCCCTCCCAACGGTTCTCGGCGACCAGTCCGTCGACGGTCGTCGAGCCGTCCTCGGCCCGCAGCGAGTCCAGTACACGGATCAGGGCGGACAGCGCGTCCGGTGCCGCACCGCCGAACTGACCCGAGTGGAGGTTGCCTTCGAGCGTGTCCACGCTGACCCGGACGAGCGTCATACCGCGCAGTGTCGAGGTGACCGTCGGCAGTCCGGCGCGGAAGTTGCCCGCGTCGCCGATGACGATGGTGTCGGCGGCGAGGAGGTCCGGGTGCTCCTCGGCGTACCGTTCCAGGCCCCCGGTGCCCTGCTCCTCCGAGCCCTCGGCGATGACCTTGACGTGCACCGGCACGCCGCCGCTCGCCCGCAGGGCGCGCAGCGCGAGCAGATGCATGATGACGCCGCCCTTGCAGTCGGCGGTGCCGCGCCCGTACCAACGGCCGTCGCGCTCCGTCAGTCGGAAGGGCGGGGTGGTCCAGCCGGCCTCGTCCAGGGGCGGCTGCACGTCGTAGTGCGCGTACAGCAGCACCGTCTTGGCGCCCTCCGGGCCGGGCAGGTAGCCGTACACCGACTGTGTGCCGTCCGGGGTGTCGAGCAGCGCCACGTCCTGGAAGCCCTCGGTGGCGAGCGCGTCGGCGATCCACCGCGCGGCGCCCTCGCTCTCGCTCTTGGGGAACTGGTCGAAGTCCGCCACCGATGCGAAGGCGACCAGCTCCGTGAGCTCCTCCTTCGCCCTGGGCATCAGCGAGGCAACGGCCTCGGCGACCGGATTCGACGACATGGGCACGCTCCTTGTAGGTGCGACTTTGTACTGTTGAGCAGTTCCTGTACGGATATGCGCATGCGCGTACTGGTGTGCAGGGCGCATACGCTGCCGATCCTCCCACAGCGACCTGTGACGACGCCGCCGTAGGATGCGAGGGACAGGTGCGGCAAGCAGCTTGATCGGGAGCAGTAGACCATCGTGAGCAGCGAGAACTCTTCGGCGGACGACGTGCAGCAGGTGTGGGACGTCGTCGTGGTGGGCGCGGGACCGGCGGGGGCCTCGGCCGCCTACGCGGCGGCAGTCGCGGGACGCAGCGTGCTCTTGCTGGAGAAGGCCGAACTGCCGCGCTACAAGACCTGCGGCGGCGGCATCATCGGCCCCTCGCGCGACGCCCTGCCGCCCGGCTTCGAACTGCCGCTGCGCGACCGGGTGCACGCGGTCACCTTCTCGAACAACGGGCGCTTCACCCGTACCCGCCGTTCCAAGAACATGCTGTTCGGCTTGATCAACCGTCCGGAGTTCGACCAGCAGCTCGTCGAGCACGCCCAGAAGGCCGGCGCGGAACTGCGCACCGGCGTCACGGTGTCGCGGGTCGAGCAGCACGGCTCGTCGGTGCCGGACCGGCGCACGGTGGCCGTCGTCCTGCAGGGCGGAGAGACCCTGCTGGCGCGCGCCGTCGTCGGCGCCGACGGCAGCGCCAGCCGTATAGGGGCGCACGTGGGCGTCAAGCTCGACCAGGTGGACCTCGGCCTGGAGGCGGAGATCCCGGTGCCGGAGACCGTCGCCAAGGACTGGAAGGGTCGGGTGCTCATCGACTGGGGACCGATGCCCGGGAGTTACGGCTGGGTCTTCCCGAAGGGGGACACACTGACGGTCGGCGTGATCTCCGCACGCGGTGAAGGCGCCGCGACCAAGCGGTATTTGGAGGACTTCATCGCGCGTCTGGGGCTCGCCGGCTTCGAACCGAGCGTCTCCTCGGGGCACTTGACCCGCTGCCGTGCCGACGACTCACCGCTGTCGCGCGGGCGGGTGCTGGTCTGCGGGGACGCCGCCGGCCTGCTGGAGCCCTGGACCCGTGAGGGGATCTCGTTCGCGTTGCGGTCGGGACGGCTCGCGGGGGAGTGGGCGGTCCGTATCGCGGAGGCGCACGACGCGGTGGACACCCGCAGGCAGGCCCTGAACTACGCCTTCGCGATCAAGGCCGGGCTGGGCGTCGAGATGAGCGTCGGCAAGCGGATGCTCGCGGTGTTCGAGCGCCGCCCGGGCCTGGTCCACGCGGCGCTGACCGGATTCCGTCCCGCCTGGAACGTGTTCAAGGACATCACCCAGGGCGCCACCTCCCTGGGCGAGCTCGTCCGCACCCGTCCGATCGCCCAGCGTGCGCTGACCGCGCTGGACCGGGGGCCTGCGGGCGACGGGGTCAGCTCCTGACCTCGATGCGGAAGACCGGGTGGTCCTGAGCGGCCGCGATGATCTCCTCGTCGCTGGACTTGGCCGTGACCCCCTGGAAGTACTGGTTGACCTCCCAGCCCCACTTCTCCAGGTAGGTACGCAGGAGCGGGAGCTTCTCGTCGTCGGGCAGCTCCACCGCGGTGAACTCGCGGACCTTGCGGCCCACACGCAGCTCCCCGCCACCGGCGACGCGCATGTTGCGGACCCACTGGGAGTGCCCGCGGGCGGAGACAAGGTACTGGCCGCCCTTGTACACATGCGGATTGACCGGGATGCGCTGCATCTGACCGCTCTTGCGGCCGCGCACCGACATCTCCGCCGTGCCGGCGAGGCTGAACCCGTGCCGGGCCAGCCAGCCGATGACGCTGTTGAGACGCACGGTCATCGGGCTGCCCTGGCGGTAGTACGGCGCGGACGAAGACGACATGGTGACCCCCATCTGTTCGGGAGAGCAGTGCTCTCACCCAGTTTCCGAGAGCAGTGCTCTCGCTCAAGGAACAGTGTGGGGGAGATCGGCGATCCAATGCAAGAGCACTGCTCTCGTTTTTGTGCACTGCTCTCGCCGGAGCTGCGGACGGGTGTCGGTCCGTGGTGAGCGCCGTTTTGAGTGCACGCCCCTCCGGGTGAGCACCGCTCCAAATAGTGAGCGCCGCTCCAAAGAATGAGCGCCGCTCCGTAATGTGTGCACTGCTCCGCGAACATGGCACACTCCCAGCATGAGCACCCCACAAGGAGCCCGGGCCCGTGCCCGGATCGAGGTGACCGCCGCCATCAAGGAGGAGGCCCGCAAGCAGCTTGCCGCGGAGGGCGCCGCCCGGCTCTCGCTGCGCGCCGTGGCCCGTGAGCTCGGCATGGTCTCCTCCGCGCTCTACCGCTACTTCCCGAGCCGTGACGATCTGCTCACCGCGCTGATCATCGACGCCTACAACTCCCTCGGCGAGACCGCCGAGGCCGCGGACGCCGAGGCCGGCGACATCGGCCCCGCCCGGCGGTGGGTCGTGGTGTGCGAGGCGGTGCGCGGCTGGGCGCTTGCGCACCCGCACGAGTACGCCCTGATCTACGGCTCGCCGGTGCCCGGTTACTCCGCACCCGAGGCGACCATCCCGCCGGCCTCCCGGGTGGGGCTCCTGCTGATCGGCATCGTCCGCGACGCGTACGGGCGCCACGGGGTGGCCCGCAACCGGCTGCCCGGCGAACTCGAGCCCGAGGCCCGGCGCATGGCCGCCGACCTGGCCCCCGACCTCCCGCCGGAGGTGGTGACGGCCCTGGTGGCCGCCTGGGCGCAGCTGTACGGACTGGTCGGGTTCGAGCTGTTCGGGCAGTTCAACAACGTGGTGGTGGAGCGCGAGACGTTCTTCCGCCATGCAGCGGCCGGACTGGCGCACGGTGTGGGCCTGGTGTTCCCCTAGTCAGGGCCTGTCGTTCGGATCATGCCGACCCGAAAGGCGCGGTCTAGCCCTGCCGGCCCGATCCGAACAACAGCCCCTGGTCGCCGGGGACCAGGACCACCTTGCCCGCGACCGTGCCGGACTCGGCCAGCCGCATGGCCTCGGCGGCGTCGGTGAGGGGCATCCGGGCGGCGATCCGTGCGGTCACCTCGCCCCGCCGGAAGGCGCCGAACACGGAGGTGAGGTCGGCGTGCAGCCGGGACCGGAAGCGGTCCCTGCTCAGCGCGCGGCCGGCCCAGACGTTGAAGAAGCAGGCATGGCGGCCGTTGGGCAGCGCGTTCCACCACCACACGCGGCCGAGGATCTTCAGGACGGGCCACTGCTTGGAGCCCGTGTCGTCCCTCGTCGATGCACTGCCGTAGGAGACCAGGGTTCCGCCGGGGGCGAGCAGGCGCCAGGAGTCGAGCACGCTTCGGCCCCCGAGGTGGTCGAAGACGGCGTCCACGCCGCCGGGCGCGAGTTCACGGACCCGGGTGGGCACGTCCTGCGACCGGTAGTCGACGGGGATGACGCCGAGTTCCCGCAGTGAGTCGTGGTGGCGCGCGGACGCCGTGCCGATCACCGTGAGATCCGCAGCCCGTGCGAGCTGTACGAGCACCGTGCCGACGCCGCCGTTGGCGCCGTGCACCAGGATCGTCCCGCCCGCGCGGACGCGGGCCTTGCGGTGGAGCATCTGCCATGCGGTGACGCCGTTGACCACCAGGGTCTCCGCTTCGGCCGCGCCGACGCCGGCGGGCACCTCCACCACGTCGGCCGCGTCCAGGACGACATGGCTGGCCCAGCCCCCGACCTTGACCAGCGCGGCCACCCGCTTGCCGACGAGTGCGGGTGCGACGCCCGGGCCGGCCTCCGCAACCGTGCCGACCAGGTCGTAGCCGGGCACGAACGGGAACGGCGGCTGGTCGTAGTACCGGCCGCGGCGCATCTGCTGCTCGGCGAACGAGACCCCCGTGGCCTCCATGCGGATCACGACCTGCCCTGCGCCGGCCGTGGGCACGGCCCCGCGCCGGAACTGAAGGCCCTCCGGTTCGACCTTCCCCGGCAGAACGACCTCGAGCAGTTCCTGGCTTTCCATGACGACCTCCGTCGAGCGGTGAAGTTCTTGCTTGCGTTAGAAGCTATAACAAACATGACTGCTACTCGCGCGAGTGTCAAGCGGCTGCCTGTTCGGTGGTTACGCCCTCTCTCGGCGGTGATAGCTTGAAACGGACCAGCGGAGAGGAGCCCGGGACGATGGCGGCAGGTGCGGCAAGCCCCCGTGAGCGGTATCGCAGCCAGGTGCGCGCGGAGATCAAGGAGCGGGCCTGGCAGCAGATCGCCACGGCCGGGGCGTCGGGGCTGTCCCTGAACGCGATCGCCAAGGAACTCGGCATGAGCGGCCCGGCGCTGTACCGGTACTTCGGCGGACGGGACGAGCTGATCACCGAGCTGATCCGCGACGCCTACCGCAGCCTCGCGGACACGTTCCGCGCCGCGGCCGGATCGGGCGACGGCCTGCCGGGGCTGGCCCGGGCGCTGCGCGGCTGGGCGCTGGAGGACCGCCAGCGGTACTTCCTCGTCTACGGCACGCCCGTCCCCGGCTACCACGCGCCCGACGACATCACCACCATCGCCCGGGAGATCATGTCGGCGCTGCTCGAGGTGTGCGCGGCGGCCGGGACCGGGACCGCGGTCCCCGACAGCTTCGACGCGCATCTCGCGGACCACGGGCACTGGGCGGGAGACCCCGCGTACGCTCCCGCCGTCCTGCACAGGGCGCTGGTCTTCTGGAGCCGTCTGCACGGGGTCCTGTCGCTGGAGCTCGCGGGCCACTTCACCGGTATGGGCTTCGACCCCGAGCTGTTGTTCGCAGCCGAGGTCGAAGGGCTGACGGCCGGACGCTGAGGGGCGTGCACGGGTGCCGGGTGCGGCCGCGGCGTACTTCCCCGGGAGTACGCGTGATCACCTCGCCCGGCCGACGTCCTACCCGGCCGGGTACGTCTAGCGTGAACCTCATGCAGGAGCAGCGCGCAGACGTTCCCCGGCGGTGGCCCGGACCGCCGTGGTGGAACAACGAGTCCGGGGGGTCCCGTCTTCCCTGGCGCTCCACCGTGCTGTTCACCCTGGTCGTGCTTTTCGGCACGCACTTCGCGGCCCTGAACCAGAAGGGCGAGCGGGTCGGTCTCGGGCCCCTCGCCTATGCGCTTCTGTTCGTGGCCTGTGGAGCGCTGCTGTGGCGGCAGCGCCATCCCGTGCCCGTGGTGTTCATCACGGCGGCCGCCGCCGTGGTCTACCTGGGCGCCGGGTATCCGTACGGTCCCGTGTTCCTCACCGTCGCCGTCGGGTGCTTCAGCGCCCTTGTCGCCGGTCGCCGCAAGGTCGCGTGGACGGCTGTCGGGGTGTTCTGGGCCGGGCACGTGCTCGTGTCGCACTGGCTGTACCGGTGGTTGCCGCCGCCGGACGACTCGTCCCCTTCCTGGGGGCAGGAGTTGGTGATCGCCACCTGGGTGGTGGCGATCGTGGCCCTGGCGGAGCTGATGCGTGTCCGCCGCGAGCAATGGGCACGCGAGCGGGCCGAACGCGCGCTCGCCGCCCGCCGACGCGCCGACGAGGAGCGGCTGCGCATCGCCCGCGAACTCCACGACGTCCTCGCCCACAGCATTTCCGTGATCAACGTCCAGGCGGGCGTCGGTCTTGCACTGCTCGACTCCGACCCCGAGCAGGCGCGCACGGCGCTCACCACGATCAAGGCCGCCAGCAAGGAGGCACTCGGTGAGGTGCGCCAGGTGCTCGACACCCTCCGCACACCCGGTGACGCGCCGCGCACGCCGGCGCCCGGCCTCGACCGGCTGCCGGAACTCGTCGAACAGGCCGCGCACGCCGGTCTGGCGGTCAGGGTCGAGGGCGAGGTGCCGCGACTGGCTCCGGGTACCGATCTCGCCGCGTTCCGTATCGTCCAGGAGGCCCTCACCAACGTCGTACGGCACTCGGGTTCCCGGCATGCGCGCGTGCACGTGGAGGGGGTGGAGGGCGTCCTGCGCCTCCGGGTCGACGACGACGGTCCGCCGAGCGGTACCGACGAGGGGGGCAGCGGCAACGGCCTTGCCGGGATGAGGGAGCGGGCCGGCGCCCTCGGCGGCACGATCGAGGCGGGTCCGCGTGACGACGGGGGCTTCCGGGTCCTCGCCCGGCTGCCGCTGGAGGCGGTGGCCCGGAAGTCGGCCGAGCACAGGGAGGACGTGTGATCCGGGTACTGCTCGCCGACGACCAGTCGCTCGTCAGGGCCGGTTTCAAAGCGCTGCTGGACGCGCAGCCGGACATCGAGGTGGCCGGGGAGGCCGCCGACGGCGAGGAGGCGCTGCGCGGGGTGCGGGAGACACGGCCCGACGTGGTGCTGATGGACATCCGTATGCCCGTGGTCGACGGGCTCGCGGCGGCCCGCCGCATCACCGGGGATCCGGACCTGGAGGGGGTGAAGGTGGTCATGCTCACCACCTTCGAACTCGACGAGTACGTCTTCGAGGCGATCCGCTCCGGTGCCTCCGGCTTCCTCGTCAAGGACACCGAGCCGGACGAACTCCTGCGTGCCGTACGGGCGGTGGTCAAGGGCGACGCCCTGCTCTCCCCGGGCGTGACCCGGCGGCTCATCGCCGAGTTCGCGGCCCGCTCCAAGGAGCCGGCCGCCGCCGCTTCGCTCGCGCGGCTCACCGAGCGGGAGCGTGAGGTCATGGCGCTGGTCGGCATCGGCCTGTCCAACGAGGAGATCGCCCGCCGTCTGGTCGTCAGCCCGCTCACGGCGAAGACGCACGTCAGCCGGACCATGGTCAAGCTGGGAGCCCGCGACCGGGCCCAACTGGTGGTTCTCGCCTATGAGTCGGGACTGGTCCGGCCGGGCTGGCTGGGCTGAGCCGTGGTCCCGGGGTGGAAGCGGATCAGTACGGCCACGACGCGCGCCGCGAAGACCAGGCAGGCGACGGTCGTGCCGGCGAGGAGGAGTGCACGCCGCGGGCCGCCCCTCAGGCCGAAGGCGGAAACCGGTCCCACCACGGCCGCGCACACCAGCGCCGCCGCGAACGCCGCGCTGCACAGGGCGTACCCGATCTCGACGGTGACCGCGTCCCGATCGGCCTGAGTGCGCCGTGTCCCGCCCGTGAACGAACCGCCCCCGTGGTTCTCCACGGACTGATGCAAACAGCCGTGCGCCCGGCGGGGGAAGACCGCACCGCCGGGCGCACACCGGGAGGCGTCCCCCAGGGGCCTGTCGTTCGGATCATGCCGACCTGATCCGGACGACGGACCTCAGTCGCGGACCGCCACGGTCTCCGCGTCCGCCTCCGCCCGAAGGGACCTGGCGACCACGACGGACCGTCCGGTCCGGCGTGTGCGCAGTCCCGGGAGGGTGATCAGCAGCCCGGCCAGGGCGATGCCGGTGACCACGATCAGACCGGGCCGGTAACTGTCGAGGACGGCCTGGGGCGAGGCGTGCTCCGGGGTGTGGGCGGTCACCACCGCCGTCACCACGGCCAGGAAGAGCGCACCGCCCACCTGGACGGAGGTGTTGAGCAGACCGGAGACCATGCCCTGTTCGTGGTCGTCGACCCCGTTCGTGGCCTGGATGTTGAGCGAAGGGAAGACGAGTGCGCAGGCCGCGCCGATCAGCAGCATGCTCGGCAGGATGGCCGCCGCGTAGCCGGGGTCGAGGCTGACGCGCAGGAACAGCGCGTATCCGACGACCATGAGGGCGAAGCCCGTCGCGATGAGCCGCGGGGTGCCGAAGCGGTCCACGATCGAGCCCACCTTCGTGGAGGAGACGGCGACCAGTGCGCCCGCGGGCAGGAAGGCGAGCGCCGTGTGCAGCGCGGACCAGCCGAGCAGCGACTGCATGTAGATCGTGACCAGGAACTGGAATCCGACATAGGAGCCGAAGAACGCCATGGCCCCGAGCTGGGCGCGGATCTGGTTGCCGGAGCGGAGCACGCCGAGCCGGATCAGCGGGCCGGCCGAACGCCGCTCGACGAGGACGAAGACGGTGAGCAGCACGGCGACGGCGAGGAAGGACGCCAGCGTGCGGGCCGACGCCCAGCCCGCCTGTGGCGCCTCCACCACGGTGAACACGAGCAGCAGCATCGACGCGGTGCCGACGACGGCGCCGGGGATGTCGTAGCCGTTGTGGTCCTTCTCGCGCTCGCTGCGCGGCAGCAGCTTCAGGCCGGCGACCAGGGCGATCAGTGCGATCGGAGCGGGCAGCAGCATGGTCAGCCGCCAACTGGCCTCGGTGAGCAGCCCGGACAGGACGAGCCCCATCGAGAAGCCGGTGGCCGCGCAGGTGGTGTAGATCGACAGGGCGCGGTTGCGCAGCGGGCCCTCGGGGAAGGTCGTGGTGATGATGGAGAGGCCGGCGGGCGCGGTGAAGGCGGCGCTGAGGCCCTTGACGAAGCGGCTGGCGATCAGCAGCGGGCCGGAGTCCACAAGCCCGCCGAGCAGCGAGGCGACCGCGAAGACGCCGAGGGCGATCAGGAACACCTGACGCCGGCCGAGCAGGTCCGCGGTCCGTCCGCCGAGCAGGAGCAGACCGCCGTATCCCAGGATGTAGCCGCTGACGACCCATTGCAGCGTCGATGTCGTCAGATGGAGATCGGAACCGATGGACGGCAGGGCGACGCCGACCATGGACACGTCCAGTGCGTCCAGGAACATCGCTGCGCAGAGCACCAGCAGGGTGCCCCACAGCCGGGGAGTCCAGCGTCCCTCGGACGAAGAGGTGGTGAGCGGAGAGGTCATGGACGAGAGACTACATGCACATGCATGCAATGCAAGTGCATTTAATTCGGATGCAACAATCTTGGATCCTTGCTACCGTGCGACCATGGCGGCTGTGGACAAGGCCGAGCAGACGCTCGTGGGCCGATGGCACGACATCCTGACCCTGCATGCGCGCACCCAGTGCGAACTCGACCGCACCCTGCACGCGCACGGTCTGTGCGGCAGTGACTTCGAGGTCCTCGACGTCCTGTCCGAGGCGGCGGGTGACGGTTCCTGCTCCTACCGCGTCCAGGAGATCTCCGAGCGGGTCCATCTGAGCCAGAGCGCGCTGTCGCGGCTGATCGCGCGTTTGGAGAAGGACGGACTGCTCGAGCGGGCCCTGTGCCCCGAGGACCGGCGGGGCGTGCGCGTGGCGCTCACCGCGAAGGGGCGCACGCTGCACGGCGAGGTGCTTCCGGTGCAGCGTGCGGTACTGGCGAGGATGCTCACGGACTGAGGGCTTGGCAGCGCCTGGCGGGACGCGTCCGGCGGGTGGGCCCGCTCAACTTCAGGCGATGGCGGACTTCTCGCGCCACAGCGCCGCGATCGAGGCGTCGCCGGTCACGGCCGGGAACGGCAGCCGGTTCCAGAGCGCCAGGTACAACCGGTCGGCGGGTCCGGTCACTTCGCAGTCCGCCCGGCCCGCGTCGTCCCGCTCGGTCACGGGCGGCTCGGTCGACAACCGCACGGTCCACACGGCGTCGTCGGCATCCGCGGCCCGCACGCGCAGGACACGCGGCTCCTCGCTGCGGACCCTGCTGCGATGGCGGGCGTGGAAGCCGCGCAGCAACTCGTCGATGCCGTCGAGGGCGAGTGCGGGGGCGACGGCGGTGGGTGCGCCGCCGCGTGCCGCCTCCGCGTCGATCCGGTGCACCGTCGTCTCGTGCGTCTGCCGCCGCGCCCAGAACGCGAGCGGTGAGGGCGCCGGCAGGAAGTGCCAGCACCGCACATCGGGCGCGGCGGAGGAGAGGGTGTCCACGAGATGGCGGTGGCCGTCCCGGAACCAGGCCGCCAGTGCGGAGCCGTCGAGATCGGGCAGGCCGCCGACCGGGTGGGGCGAGGTGTGCCCCTCGGCGACGAAGGACGCGGCCCAGCGGTGCACCATGCCCGTGTGCCGCAGCAGATCCCGCACCTGCCAGCCCGGGCAGGTCGGCACCTCGGCGTCGACGCCGGCCTGCTCCGCCGCGGCGGCCAGCAACCCGCCTTCACGGTCCAGGATCTGTACGAACTCGGCAGTCTCCATGGGGGGAGTGTGCCGGACGCGGTGCGCCGAAGGGAGAACCGCACCGGCGGGCCCGTGCCACACGTCCGGCGACCGCCCGGGAGCATCGGCGCGCGGCCCGACGGGGGCGCAGCAGATGGAAGCCGTCGCCCGGCCAGTGCCCGAACCGTCCCGCGGCCCACGGCGGGCGCGGTCTCCGGCCGCCGGACGAGCGCCCGGTCGAGGACGGCGGAGGCGCCAAGGCGCCCGAGGGCGGAGCCCAGGCAGTAGCGGGGGCCGTGGCCGAAGGTCGGATGCCCGTCTCTCCGGGCGAACTCCGGTGCGATGTCCGGACGTTCCGGTCCTTCGCCGTCCTCCCGTGGATCGTCGTCGGCGGTGAGCAGGGCGACGGTCACCGCCTCGGCCCCCTTCTGCGGTGGGGTTCCGGTGAACGCGAAGTCCTCGGTGGCGTACATGGACGCGCCGAGTCCCGGTCGGTGTCGTCGAAGCCGACGAGCTCGCGGACGACGACGGTGGTCAGCGGGTGGGCGAACTCGGCCGGCAGGTCCGCCTCGTCCTTGTGCGCGAGAGCGGACAGCAGGTCCTCGGCCGCCCGTTCCACGAACGGGCGCGCCGCGATCGCGCGTGCTCCTCGCCGTCGAGCAGGGCCGGATGTCCGGAGACGTACGTGGCGCAGTCGGCGGGGAAGCCCGCGAAGGCCCGCTCCAGCAGTTCCGCCTGTGGGTCCGCGCCCCCGGTCACGCGGGGAACCCTGGAGCGGTCCCGGATCGGCCGGGGCTCGGTCGGTGCGGCCTCGGCGTCGGCATGGCGCGTGACGAGCCGGACCGGGGTCCGCAGACCCGGGAGCATCACCTGCGGGAGGCGTTCCCGGGCGCGGATGCGCGCGTAGGCGCCCACTGGGTCCTCGACGAGCTCGGGGGTCAGATGGACCGGGCAGGTTCCGGCGGCCGGGGTGGTGGTGTGGTGCGAAGTGGTGCGACGCCACGCCGGACGGCGTGCCGGTAGCCGCCTTCAGCCCGGTTTCACCGTGGTTTCACGGACGGTGGTCGCACGGCGCGTCACATATCCGATCGCGGAGGCGACGGCGGCCAGCACCGCGACGCTGGTGAGCGCTGCGGGCAGGGAGTACCAGTCGGCCATGAATCCGATCGCGGGTGGGCCGAGGAGCATGCCGCCGTAGCCGAGCGTCGAGGCCACCGCGACCCCGGTCGGGCCCGCGAGCCTGCCGGCGCGCTCGACGGCGACCGGGAAGAGGTTGGCGAGGCCGAGGCCCGTCACCGCGAAGCCGAGGAGCGTCGCCCACACGGAAGGGGCGAGTGAGCCGAGCAGCATGCCCGCGGTGGCGGTGGCGCCGCCTGCGACCACGGTGCGGACCGGGCCGAGCCGTTCCAGCAGCGATGTGCCGCCGAGCCGGCCGACGGTCATGGCGAGGGCGAAGGACGAATAGCCGGCCGCGGCCACACCCGGGTGCGCATGGAGGTCCTGCTCCAGATGCAGGGCGCCCCAGTCCGCGAGCGCGCCCTCGCCGTACGCGGTGCACAGGGCGATCAGGCCGAAGACCGTCACCAGGCCACGGGTCCTGGTGTCGAGACGGCGTGCCGGGTGTTCCGCGCTCCGCACGCGGTCCGGCGGCACCAAGGGCTCGTGACGCAGGAGGGTGGGCCCGGCGGCCGCGGTCACGAGCAGGCCGATCACGGTGAGCCCCAGGAGGTGCCGGGTGGGGGACAGGGATCCCGCGACCAGTCCGCCGAGACCGGCGCCCACCATGCCGCCCAGACTGAACGCCGCGTGGAAGCTCGGCATGACCGGCCGCCGGAGCGCGGCGACCAGGTCGACGGCGGCGCTGTTGAACGCGACGTTGATCGCCCCGTACGCCGCCCCGAAGACCAGCAGTACCAGCCCCAGGGCGAGCGCCGAGTGCGTGAGCGGGGGCAGCGCCACGCTCAGCGACAGCAGCACCGCGCAGACCACGGTCACCGGGTGGCTGCCGTAGCGTCGGCAGAGCCGCCCGATGAGCGTCATCGTCACGACCGCGCCGGCGGAGACCCCGAGCAGGGCGAGACCGAGTGTGCCGGCCGAGGCGCCCGTCTGCTGCTTGATGGCGGGGATGCGGACCACCCAGCCGGCGAAGATGAAGCCGTCCAGGGCGAAGAAGACGGTGACGGCGATCCGGAGCCGGGTCAGGTCGTTGCCCGGCACGACACTGTGCGGGCGGGTTTTGTTTATTAGCGGCACAAAATCAGCCTAGAGGGGTCCACCGGGTGGGGGCAAGAGAGCCGCCGGGGGCGCACGGCCGGTCAGCCGAGCGCCCGGTCGAGGTTGAACGCCGCGCTGATCAGCGCGAAGTGGGTGAACGCCTGCGGGAAGTTGCCCTCCTGCTCACCGGTGTGACTGATCTCCTCGGCATACAGCCCCAGGTGGTTCGCGTAGGTGAGCATCTTCTCGAAGGCGAGCCGCGCCTCGTCCAGGCGGCCGGCCCGGACCAGGGCCTCCACGTACCAGAACGAGCAGATGGAGAACGTACCCTCGTCGCCCCGCAGACCGTCCGGGCTCGCCTGCGGGTCGTAGCGGTAGACCAGGGAGTCGGACACCAGGTCCTGGGTGAGGGCGTCGAGGGTGGACAGCCACTTGGGGTCGGTGGGCGCGATGAACTTGGCCAGCGGCATCATCAGCACCGCGGCGTCGAGCACGTCGCCGTCCTCGTGCTGGACGAAGGCCTGCCGCCGCTCGGACCAGCCCCGTTGCATGATCCGCCGGTAGATGGTGTCCCGGCACTGGCGCCAGCGGGGCAGGTCGGCGGGCAGCCCCCGGCGGTTGGCGAGCCGGATGGCACGTTCGATCGCCACCCAGCACATCAGCCGGGAGTAGAGGAAGTTCTTGCGGCCGCCCCGGGTCTCCCAGACACCTTCGTCGGGCTGGTCCCAGTGCTTGCAGACCCAGTCCACCAGCTCGCAGACGTTGTCCCACTGGTCGCTGGAGATGGGCTGTGCCCACTTGTCGTAGAGATAGATCGAGTCGATGAGGGCGCCGTAGATGTCGAGCTGGAGCTGGTCGGCGGCGGCGTTGCCGATCCGCACCGGCGCGGAACCCTGGTGGCCCTCCAGATGGTCGAGTTCGTACTCGGGCAGGTCGGTGCGCCCGTCGATGCCGTACATGATCTGCAGGGGGCCCGACGGCCCGCCGTCGCCGGGGATGATGTGCCGGGTCACGAACCGCATGAACGCCTCGGCCTCGCCGGTGAAACCCAGGCGCAGCAGGGCGTAGACGCAGAAGGCCGCGTCGCGCACCCAGACGTACCGGTAGTCCCAGTTGCGCTCGCCGCCGAGCTGCTCGGGCAGGCTCGTCGTGGGCGCGGCCACGATCGCGCCGGTCGGGGCGTAGGTGAGCAGCTTCAGCGTGAGGGCGGAGCGGTGCACCATCTCCCGCCAGCGGCCGCGGTAGCGCGACGCGGCCAGCCAGTGCCGCCAGTACGCCACCGTGGTGGCGAACTGCCGCTCCGCCTCCGCGCGTGCGCACATGCGCGGCGGGAGGGATTCGTCGACCTGGTCCAGGGAGAACACCGCCGACTCGCCCTCGCTGAGTTTGAAGTCGGTCCAGACGTCGGAGTCGTCGCCTTCGAGCGGCATGGTGGCGGTCAGGGCCAGGGACAGGTCGGCGGACTCGAAGACGGCCACGTCACCGAGGAGGCGGAGGGTGTGCGGCTGAGCGCCGTAGCCGAACCGCGGGGCGATCCGCGCCCGGAACGGGAGGGAGCCGCGCACGCACAGCACCCGCCGGATCAGCCGGTGGCGTTCGGCCTCGACGCACCCCGTGCCGACCGGCATGAAGTCCTGCACCTCGCCGACGCCGTCCTCGGTGAAGAACCTGGTGATGAGGACGTTGGTGTCGGGGAAGTAGAACTGCTTGGTCCGGGCCGGCACGGTGGCCGTCAGCTCGAAGGAGCCGCCCCGCTCCGCGTCCAGGATCGACGCGAAGACGCTCGGGCGGTCGAAGGCCGGGCAGCAGTACCAGTCGATGGTGCCATTGGTCCCCACCAGAGCGACCGTACGCAGATCGCCGATGAGGCCATGGTCGGCGATCGGCAGATACCGCGAGTCTCCGGGTGCGAACCGGTCGCACGGCGTCTCGGCCATCGAAGCCTCCCTGAGCACCAGGAACCGCCCCACCGCAGGTAACAGCTTAGGCGCCACGGTCGGCGCGGGCGCGGGGAGCGCAGGCGCGGGGGCTCACCGGCGCGGCGGGCCGGTTCGCCCACCGGCGGGCGGGTGGCCGCGCCTCAGGCCGTGATCACCCGTACGCCCGTCTCCTCGAACGGCCGTACCGCATCGGCCCCCGCCACGGCGTCCGTGACCAGCGTGTCCACCGACTCCACCGCGCAGATGCGGGCGAACGCGCGCTGCCCCGGTTTGCCGGAGTCCGCCGCCACGACGACGCGCTCGGCGCGCTCGCACAGCGGCCGGTTGATCGCCGCCTCCGCCTCGTCGTTCGCCGCCGCGCCGTGGACGGCATCGAAGGCCGCCACGCCCAGCACGGCGACATCCCCCGTACGACCGGGTCGTCGCCCTCACCCGGTCCGGCACCACCACCGAGGTACTCGACCTCCTCGACCGGCTCCGCGGACGGGCCCGGACGACCGCGATCACGGCCGACCCGCGCACACCGGTGACGGACATCGCCGACGACGTGATCGTCCTCGACCACGCCGACGAGCGCTCCGTCGTCCGGACCCGGTTCGCCAGCACCGCCCTGGCCCGCCTCGTCACCGTCCTCCTGGGTGGCGGGCCCGGGGCGGCTCCCCTGTAGACCCTGCGGTGGGGCCTGCCGCTGCGGCTACTTCCGGACGGCCTTCAGGACGACGAACTTGGCGTTGCTCGCGACCAGTTCGCTGTTGCCGAAGATGCGGCGCAGCGTCACGTGGTAGCCCAGGTGGCGGTTGCCGACCACCCACAGCTCGCCGCCGGGCCGCAGCGCACGCCGCGCGCCGGAGAACATACGCCGGGCGACGGCGTCCGTCGTGGCCTGGTGGGAGTGGAACGGCGGGTTGCTGAGCACGAGGTCGACGCTTGCGTCCGGCAGCCCGGACATGCCGTCACCCACCCGGAACTCCGCCTTCCCCCCGGCGTTGTCACGGTAGGTCGCCTCCGCCGAGGCCACCGCCTGATAGGACTCGTCGACGAACACCACCTCCGCCTCGGGGTCGGCCAGGGCGGTGGCCAGCCCGACCACGCCGTTGCCGCAGCCCAGGTCGACGATCCGGCGGGCACCCCCGCCCCGCGGCAGATGACCGAGGAAGAACCGGGTGCCGATGTCGAGGTGGTCGGCGCAGAAGACGCCGGCGTGGTTGGTGACGGTCCGGCCGGACAACACACCGATACCGTCGGGGAGTTCGTAGCGGTAGGGCCAGGGGTCGGCGCCCCGCACGCGTGCCGGGTCGGGGGTGCAGAGGACGAGCCGGGCCTTCTGCTCGGCCAGCGAAGTGCGGGTCGGGCCGAGAATGCGCTCGAACAGCTTCAGCGTCGAGGTGTGGATCTCCTTCACCATCCCCGTGCCGACGACGACCGTCCCCTCGTGCACGGCCGGTGCCAGCCGGTGCAACTGGTCCTCCAGCAGGGCAAGGCTCTTCGGCACCCGTACGAGGAGCACGTCGATGCGGTCCGGCGGAACGTCCCGGGTGGTCAGGAGACTTACCGTGTCCGCCTCGACGCCGTTGCGCGCGAGATTCGCCCGGGTCGCCTCGCGGGCCAGGAAGGAGTCGGTGATCAGCGTCGGCCGGTGCGCCGCGAGGGCCGTGGTGAGTGCGCCCCATCGGTCGCCGACGACCACGACCGCGCCGGCCGGCGGGGTGCCGTCCGCCGCGAGGTGCCGCAGCAGGTACGCGTCGGACGCGTCCCAGGCGCGCAGCCGGTCACGGGGATCCTCGGGGAAGCGGGCCAGCGTGTACGTGCCCCAGGGCGTGGTCATACGGTCGTTCATCGTGCGTCCAGGCTAGCCGAGCCGCAGGTCGGGCCCCGTTCCCGGCAGTGGCACGCGGTCCCGTGGGCCGCCCGCGCTGCGTGATGATGAGTCCATGGACGCCGAGCTCTTCCCGCGCAGCCGCATCGAGGTCGTCCCCGGCGCGGTCCAGGTGCCGGACTGGCTGGACCAGGGCCGTCAGGTGCGGCTTCTTCAGGCCTGCCGCGAGTGGGCCCGGCCGCCGGCCGGACTGCGGACCGTGCACACCCCCGGGGGCGGCACCATGACCGCACGGCAGGTCTGCCTCGGCCTGCACTGGTATCCCTACGGATACGCCCGCACAGTCGTCGACGGCGACGGCGCCCCCGTGAAACCGCTGCCCGACTGGTTGGCCGCGCTCGGCCGCGAGGCGGTCGAGACGGCCCTCGGTGCGGCCGCCGCACCCCGCGAGCCGTTCGACATCGCGCTGATCAACTTCTACGACGCGGACGCCCGTATGGGCATGCACCGCGACAGCGACGAGAAGTCCGGTGCCCCCGTCGTGTCACTGAGCCTCGGTGACTCCTGCGTCTTCCGCTTCGGCAACACGCAGACGCGCGCACGCCCCTACACGGACGTGGAGCTGCGCAGCGGGGACCTGTTCGTCTTCGGCGGCCCGGCGCGGTTCGCCTACCACGGGGTGCCGCTGGTGCGTCCGGGGACCGCGCCGTCCGGACTGGGACTGACGGGGCGGCTCAACATCACCCTGCGGGTCAGCGGGCTCCGGACGGATCCGGAGCGGATCATGGGAGACTCGCCCTCATGACTGGCAAGGCGGCCCCCCGGACGACAGGGGAAGGCAACACCCGGACGCGACTCGACCGGGGGCGCGGGGCGCTCGGTCCCGCGCTGGAGCTGGTGCACACCGGGCGTGCGCCGACCCGTGCCGTGCTCACCGCCGAACTCGGCGTCACCCGGGCGACCGCGGGAGCGGTGGCCGCCGAGCTGGAGGCGCTCGGCCTGATCCGGGTCGACGCGCATCCGGGCGCCGCGGCCGGCGCGCAGGGCCGTCCCTCGCACCGGCTGGAGGTCGCCGAGGACGGACCCGTCGCACTCGCCGCCCAGGTGCACGCGGACGGCTTCCGGGCCGCGCTGGTCGGGCTCGGCGGCCGTATCGTCGCGACAGCGCCCGGCTGCGAGACCGTCGACGCCGACCCGGCGAAGGTGCTCCGTTCGGTGGTGGAGGCGGGCAACGAGCTGCTGCGCCGGACCGGGCGGCGCTGCGTGGGCGCGGGCCTCGCCGTGCCGTCCGCGGTCGCCGAACCGGAGGGCCTCGCCCTCAACCCGCTCCACCTCGCGTGGCCCCCGGGCGCCCCCGTGCGGGAGATCTTCGCCGAGTGCGTGCGCGCCGCGGGTCTCGCCGGGCCCGCCTTCGCCGCCAACGACGTCAACCTCGCCGCGCTCGCCGAGCACCGGCACGGTGCCGGTCGCGGTTCCCGTGACCTGTTGTGCGTGGCCACGGGGCACCGGGGCGTGGGTGGTGCGCTGGTGCTCGACGGGCGGCTGCACACCGGCAGTTCGGGTCTCGCGCTCGAGGTGGGACATCTGACCGTCAACCCCGAGGGACGCCCCTGCCACTGCGGCAGCCGCGGCTGCCTCGACGTGGAGGCGGACCCGCTGGCCTTCCTCGAGGAGGCGGGCCACGACGCCGGGCCCGAGGTCTCGCAGCTGGAGCAGGCCAACGAGCTCATCCGCACCCGGTACCCGGCCGACCCGGCCGTCCGGACCGCCGTGGAGGCGCTGATCGACCGGCTGGGCCTCGGCCTGTCCGGACTGGTCAACATCCTCAATCCGGACCGCATCATCCTCGGCGGACTGCACCGCACCCTGGTGGACGCCGACCCCGAGCGGCTGCGGGCCGTCGTCGCCGACCGCAGTCTGTGGGGCCGCAGCGGGGGAGTCCCCATCCTCCCCTGCACGCTGGACCACAACAGCCTGGTGGGCGCGGCGGAACTGGCCTGGCAGCCGGTGCTCGACGATCCGCTGGCGGCGCTCGCCTGATCGGGGGCGGCGGCAGCGATGCGTCCCACGGTCGGCCGCGGTCGGTTCAGACCCACTCCACGGCGAAGGCCCGAGCGGGATTGTCGATGAGGATCCGCACGACCAGGTCGCCGCCCAGGGCGGCCTCCAGCCTCGGCCGTACACGGCGCAGCAGATACGGCAGTCCGGGCCCGCCGTTCACGGACCGCGCCGCGGACGTCGTCGTGTCGCCACCCAGCAGCAACTGTCCGCCGTGTCCTGCCTCGGCGAGCGCGAGCAGCGCCTCCGGCATGCGCCAGTCCGTGGCGTGGTGGGCGCGTGAAGGGCCGTCGAAGGCGAGGAACGCGCCTGTGTCCGCGGCCTCTCGGTGTACGACGGAATCCGGGTGGCGGTTGAGATGCCCGAGGACGACCCGGTGCGGCGGCACGTCCAACTCACCGCAGAGCAGGTCGAGTACGTCGAGCGCGGCCGTGCCCAGCTCGAGGTGGACCGCGATCGGCGCACCCGTGGCGTGATGAGCCTCCGCGGCCGCCGTCATCGTCCAGCGGGCGTGTGCGTCCACGGCGTGGAAGACGCCGGCGACCTTGATCAGCCCGGCCCGCACGCCGGACGTGCCGATGCCGTCGAGGAGTTCCGAGACGAGGACGTCCGCGAGCCGGCCGCGCAGGCCGGCGAGGGTGCCGTCGTCGTAGTGGCCGGACTGGTGCAGGCCGGTCGCGGCCACCACATGCACTCCCGTGGCGCGGGAGAGCGCCGGCAGGTCCGCGGCGCGCCGGCCGAGGCCGTACGGCGTCCACTGCACGACGGCGGAGCCGCCCTGTTCGCGGAACGCGGTCAGTTCGGCACGCGCCGCGGACGCGCTGCGCAGTTCCTGACCCGGTAGCAGGGGGCTGCCGAAGAAGAGGTGGTCGTGGGCGTCGCACACGCCCAACTCCCGGGAGAGCACGTCACCGAGGACGGTGCGGACAGTACTCACCACTGCCGGCCCCGCGGCAGCGCGTGGCGTCCCGGCGCGGACAGGTGCAGCACCTGGAAGACGTCACCCGGCTCCTTGGGCGCGTCATGGTCCCAGAGCGAGAAGTGGACCACCTCCCAGCGGTGCGTGTCGACGGCTGCCGCCGCGAGCACCACCCCGTCCTGTGCCGCCAGCCGCCCGCTCTCGCGCGCCGCCTCCTGCAGGAGTCCGGACAACTGCGCCCCCGCCGTGACCTGTTCACCGCGTCGTACCGCGGTGACGGCGGGGGAGCCGGCCGCGGCGCCCTCCTCGAAGGCCACCCCGGTCCACTGCCGGACCTCCGGCCGTCCGAAGTCGTCGACCAGCCCCTGGAAGGCTCCGCCGAACAGGAAGGAGTTCATGCCCTCGACCGTGTTCCACAGGTAGAACGGGGCGTACTGATTGACCGGCGAGCCGTGCACGCCTCGCTCCCGCATCAGATAGGCCTTGGAGCCGAGGCCCGCCCAGTCGTCGAGCAGATGACCGATACGGGCGACGCGGGCGCGGATGACGTCCATGTCGTAATCGGCGGGCAGGGTCAGCTCGTACTGCATGGCGTGCATCGATCGGCTCCTCAGCAGGGGGTGTCGGTACGGAGCAGGGACAGCAGGCCCCGTACGCCCGCGTCGAAGGCCGTGGGCGAACCCGACGCACGGGCCAGCACATAGCCGCCCTGGACCGTCGCGAGGATCGTCGCCGCGATCTCCGCCGCGTCCAGGGACAGTGCGAACTCACCCTGCGCCTTGCCTTCTTCGACGATCTCGGCGAGCCGCTCGCGCAGCCGGTCCAGGGTCTCGTCGACGGGTGCGCGCAGTGCGTCACTGGCGATCACGTCCGGGTCCATCGTCAGCCGACCGACAGGGCAGCCGCGCAGTACGTCGCGCTCGCGGCGCAGATACGCCTCGATCCGCTCGTACGGCGTGCCGGGTCCGTCCAGCAGGCTCCGAGCGGTGGCCCACATCTCCTCGGCGGTACGGCGGATCGCGGCCAGCGCCAGATCCGGCTTGCCCCGGAAATGGTGGTACATACTGCCCTGGCCCGTGCCCGCGCGCTCCAGGATCGCCCTGGGACTCGTGCCCACATAGCCGCGCTCCCACAGCAGTTCGCGGGTGGACTCGATCAGTCGCTCCGGGGTGTTCATGCGAGCACTGTACATACCAGTAGGTACAGAAATCGAGCTCTCCTGGTAGCAGCGGCCACCCGCACACGTACTCCCGCGGGGGTACGCACACTGCCGCTGGCCGTACGACGACCCGGACCCCCCTCCGGCGCCAGTCTCGAGGCATCCCGCAGCAACGCACCGAGGAGATGACCCGAGATGCAGACCCTGGCTCACTGGGACGGCGGCCCCGGCCCCTGGATCCTGTTCTTCCCGCTGATCTGGGCGGCCGTCGTGATCGGCGTCGTGACCGTCCTGCGCCGCACCGCCTGGCGGGGGCGCGGCGCGCCCTGGCGCGCCGTGGACGGCCGTCCGGCGGGCGACTCGCCGATCGCCGTGCTCGGCCGGCGCTTCGCCTCCGGAGAGATCGACGAGGACGAGTACTGGCGCCGCCTCTCCGTCCTCGACGACCAGTTCGGCCGCACCGGCAAGGGCGGTGCCGCATGAGTTCCGGCCCGTCGTCCACCACTGTCCCGAACGAGGTCCCCGCGGAGCGCAGCGCCTCACCGGGACCGCATCGGACCGCTCCCGCGGCCACCGCCGCACGGACGGCGGCGCGGGTCGTCGACGCCGTCAAGGTGTACGGGAGCGGCGACACCGCGGTACGGGCCCTGGACGGGGTGAGCGTCGCCTTCCCGGCGGGCCGCTTCACCGCCGTCATGGGGCCCTCGGGGTCCGGCAAGTCGACGCTGATGCACTGCGCCGCCGGACTCGACACCCTCACCTCCGGCTCCGCCCTCATCGGTGACACCGATCTGAGCAGCCTGGACGACCGCCGGCTGACCCTCCTGCGCCGTGACCGGATCGGTTTCGTCTTCCAGGCCTTCAACCTGGTGCCGACACTCACCGTGGCGGAGAACATCACACTCCCCCTCGACCTGGCAGGCGGCCGGGGCGACCCGGAGTGGATCGACGCCCTCGTCGATGTCGTCGGACTGCGTGACCGGTTGCACCACCGTCCGGCCGAACTCTCCGGCGGCCAGCAGCAACGCGTCGCCGTGGCACGGGCGTTCGCCGGGCGGCCCGACGTGGTCTTTGCCGACGAACCCACCGGCAACCTCGACTCCCGCTCCGGCGATGAGGTGCTCGGACTGCTCGGCCGCGCCGTGCGCGACACCGAGTGCACGGTCGTCATGGTCACCCACGATCCCGTCGCCGCCGCCCACGCCGACGAGGTCGTCTTCCTCGCCGACGGACGCCTCGTGGACCGTATGGAAGCGCCGACACCCGACAAGGTCCTCGACCGCATGAAGGCCTTCGAGGTGAGGTCGTGAACGCCTCCCTGCGCCTGAGCGTGTCCTCGCTGCGCGCCCACAAGAGGCGCTTCGCCGGTACCTTCCTCGCGGTGTTCCTCGGCGTGGCCTTCCTGGCGGGCACGCTCGTCATGGGCGACACGCTGCGCGCAAGCTTCAGCAGCATGTTCGGCGACGCGACCGCCGGCACCGACGCCGTCGTGCGCAGCGCCGACACCATCACCACGCCCGGCGAGAGCCAGGGCGTGCGGCAGCCCGTCGACACCTCGCTCGTCCGCACGATCGAGAAGGTCCCCGGCGTCGCCGCCGCGGCGCCCCAGATCCAGGGCCGGGGCCAGCTGGTGGGCACCGACGGCAAGCCCGTCGGCGGCCAGGGCCCGCCCACCCTCGCGGGCAACTGGATCACCGACTCCCGCCTCAACCCGTACCGGATCGCGGAGGGCAGGGCCCCGGCGAGGAGCGGTGAGGTCGTCGTCAACCGGGGCGCCGCCGACAAGGGCGGTCTGCGGATCGGGGACACGACGACCCTGCGCACACCCGATCCCGTCGAGGTGACCGTCGTCGGGCTCGCGACCTTCGGCGGCCAGGACGGCATGGCGCAGGTGACCTTCACCGGCATGACCCGTGCCGATGCCGAGAAGTACCTCACCGCCCGGCCCGGTCAGGCGGCGAGCATCCAGGTGCGGGCCGGTCCCGGGGTGAGCCAGGCGCGGCTCGTCTCCGAGCTGACCTCCGTGCTGCCCGACGGGGTCGAGGCCATCACCGGCCAGGAGTCGGCGCGGGAGAACACGGACATGATCTCCAGCCAGTTCCTCACCCTGTTCACCACCTTCCTCCTGGTGTTCTCCGGGGTCGCGCTGCTCGTGGCGACCTTCTCCATCCACAACACGTTCGCGATCGTCGTCGCCCAGCGCACGCGGGACAACGCCCTGTTGCGCGCGCTCGGCGCCTCGCGCCGGCAGGTGGCCGGCGCGACGCTCGTCGAGGCCGGTGCCGTCGCCGTCGTGGCGTCGGCCGCCGGGCTGGTGGGCGGCCTCGGTATCGCGGCCGGGCTCCAGGCCCTCTTCCCGGCCATCGGATTCCCCTTCCCCGAGGGCGGTCTGGTGATCGGGACCCTGTCCCTGCTGCTGCCGCTCGCGGTCGGCATCCTGGTCTGCCTCGGCTCCGCCCTGCTGCCCGCCGTACGGGCCGGACGCACCGCACCGCTGGCCGCGCTGCGGGAGAGCGCCGTCGACCGGTCCGCGGGCAGCCGCACGCGCACGGTCGTGGGCGGCGCATGCGCGGCGGCGGCCCTCGCGAGCACCCTCGTCGGAGTACTGGTGAGCCCCTCCCTGTGGTCGGCGGGTCTCGGCGGCGTCCTCGCCCTCGTCGCGTTCGTGGTGCTCGGCCCGGCCGCGTCGCGGTTCGCGGTGCGGGCGCTCGGTGCCCCGGTCGACCGGCTGCGCGGGGTCACCGGTGGCCTCGCCCGCCGCAACGCCCTGCGCAGTCCCAAGCGGACCGCGGCGACCGCGAGCGCCCTGATGATCGGTGTCGCCGTGGTGTCGCTGTTCACCGTGTTCGGCGCGTCCCTGAAGGCGACGATGGACCGGACCGTGTCGCGCTCGTTCGCCGGCGACGTCGCCGTCAGCAATCCCTCGTTCGGCGCGGGCGGCAGCGGGCTCAGCCCGAAACTGGCCCCCGCGATCGCACGGCAGCCCGCGGTCGCGGAGGCCGTCGGCCTCGGTCGCGGGGTGGCGAAGGTGGACGGCAGCGGCCGGGCCCTGACCGTGACCGACCCCGCCGCACTGGGACGGGTCTTCGACCTCGGCACCGTACGCGGCTCCCTGGACCACCTCGGCACCCAGGGCATCGCGATCACCGAGGAGGAGGCGGGCCGGCAGCATCTGACCGTCGGCGGCACGGCTCGGCTCACCTTCACCGACGGAACCACGCGGCCGTTCACGGTCCGTGCGGTCTACGGCCGGTCGGAACTCGCGGGTGACTACGTCATCACCCGTGCCGCCTGGGCCCCGCACCGCACCCAGGACTCCGACACGCTCGTCGCCGTCGCCTTCAGGCCCGGTGTGGACCCGGCCGAGGGGAAGGCGGCGGTGCAGCAGGTGGCGGAGCGGTACGGCAACCCGTCGGTGCAGACCCGGGACGAGTACGCGCAGTCGTCGGCGGGCGGTATCGACATGATGCTCAGTCTCGTCTACGCGCTCCTGGCCCTGGCGGTGTTCATCGCCCTGCTCGGCATCGCCAACACCCTCACGCTGGCGATCCACGAGCGTACCCGCGAGCTCGGGCTGCTCAGGGCCGTGGGGCAGACACGGTCCCAACTGCGGGCGATGGTCCGCTGGGAGTCGGTCCTCGTGGCCGCCTTCGGTACGACCGGCGGACTGGTCCTCGGTGCCTTCCTCGGCTGGGTCCTGGTGGAGGCCTCCGGCGGCGCGTCCGACACCGCGTTCGCCTTCGCGCTGCCTCCCGTGCGGCTCGCGGTGGTGGCGCTGGTGGGCCTCGCGGCCGGTGCGCTCGCGGGCCTCCGCCCGGCCCGGCGAGCCGCCCGTCTGGACGTCCTGCGCGCCATCGCCGCGGAGTGATCCGCGCGAGCCCGCTCCGGGGACGCACCCGGAGGCGGGCTCACCGCCCGGTCAGCCGGCAACGGCGGACCGGGCGGGAGAAACGTGTTCCGTCCTGCGCTCGTCGACCGCGAGCGAGCGCGCCGAGGTCTCGAGCGCGGCCTCGTACGGCGTGAGGGTGCGCACCGGACGGGACGGTGTCGAGGACGGGGCGGGCAGCGTGAACCAGACGACTTTGCCCGAGTCGCCGTCCGGGCGCGCACCCCAGCTGTCGGCCACCGCCGCGACCATCGCGAGTCCGCGCCCGCTGGTGGCGGAGACGTCCGCGTGGCACACCTGCGGCAGTCGCGGATCGTGGTCGTGCACCGAGACGGTGAGCCGGTCGAGCAGCAGTTCCATCTCCACGGTGCAGGTCTTGTCGGGCCGGGCGTGCAGGTGGACGTTGGTCAACAGCTCCGTCACACCGAGCGCCGCCCGGTCTATCAAGGGATCGAGATGCCAGTAGCGCAACTGCGCCGATACGATTCTGCGGACTTGTCCGATCCGCGACGGCAGGGCTTGGAGCTCCACCGTGCAGTGCCTGCTTGGCTGGCTGATCACGGCTGCGACTCCCCGAATTGAGGTCCGGAAGAAGACGGAGATCGGATCCAGCAGGAGGGCTGGGCGTACCCGCCGCCTGCTGTGCGGCTGAGTACTCCGGCCGCTTGGTGCGAACGGCTTCGTACGGGGGCCGCCCGCTGACGTGACCGGCGGGCTGGTTCTTCAGCGTTATCGCCGGTAAACCCAGAGTGAGGTGAGACCAGCGTGACGCAAGGGGTGGCGTCCTGCAACTCGCGCCGCGCTCAGCCGCCGCCGGCCCTGCGGACAGCCTCGATGAACCGGCGCGCGGACGGCGGCCCCGGCCGGCCCGGAGAGGGGTCCTGCTCGCCGAGGATCAGTGAGTAGCGGGTGCCGTTGACATCCGCCGACGCCCGGTCCTCCGGCGCGAACCAGGGCTTCGACGCGCGTACCGCCTGCACCGGTGCGCTGTCGATCTCACTGCCGTAGCTGGTCAGCAGCCGCAGCCTGCCGTCGCTGATCCGGACCTCTCCGGCCCGCGTGAGCGAGCGCAGTCCCCTTCCGATCTGCACACCTGTGGCCGTGAAGTCCGGTTCCGCCATGCTGCCCTGCCCCCTTGTGCGCTCGGCTGCGTCCGGTCCGGATCGCCCACGGGCCGCGATCCGGGGTGGTCCTGTCGAGTCCGCTCGTGGTCCCGCGTGCTGTCCGTACGGGCGCGGCGCGCACGGTCCGGCCGCACCGGTCGGCCTCCCACGCCGTGCAGTCTGCCCGCACCCGGCGCCTTCCACCAGTGTGCACGGCAGGGCCGCACGGGGTATCCGGCGCACTCGCGCGGATGCGCCCCCACCGTTTTCCGCCGTCTGCCCCAGCCGTGCCTTTGAGCAGCTCAAAGGGACGTTTATGCAGGTGGGAAGCGCTGTCAAAGGTGTCTATGATCGAGGCGTCCGACCGTGTGAACCCGGCGTCGGAACACCCCGGTAAGGAGTCCTGTGGTGAGCACCCCGCAGATCACCCGCCCCGGCGGGACGTACGACGTCGACCGCAGCGACGCGGAGTACCGCTCCTGGCTCAAAGAGGCCGTCCGCAAGGTCCAGGCGGATGCCAACCGCTCGGCCGACACGCATCTGCTGCGCTTCCCGCTGCCGGAGCAGTGGGGCATCGACCTCTATCTGAAGGACGAGTCGACCCACCCCACCGGCAGCCTCAAGCACCGCCTCGCCCGGTCCCTGTTCCTGTACGGGCTGTGCAACGGCTGGATCAGGCCCGGCCGCCCGGTGATCGAGGCGTCCAGCGGTTCGACCGCGGTCTCCGAGGCGTACTTCGCCAAGCTCGTCGGTGTGCCCTTCATCGCGGTGATGCCGCGCACAACGAGCCCCGAGAAGTGCCGTCTCATCGAATTCCACGGCGGGCGCTGCCACTTCGTGGACGACTCGCGCAAGATGTACGAGGCATCGGCCGCCCTGGCGGCGGAGACCGGCGGCCACTACATGGACCAGTTCACCTACGCGGAACGGGCGACGGACTGGCGGGGCAACAACAACATCGCCGAATCCATCTTCCGGCAGCTGGAGTTGGAGCGGTTCCCGGAGCCCGCGTGGATCGTCGCCACGGCCGGTACCGGAGGCACCTCGGCGACCCTCGCCCGGTATGTGCACTACATGCAGTACGACACCCGCATCTGTGTGGCCGACCCGGAGAACTCCTGCTTCTTCGACGGGTGGACGACGGGAGACCCGGACGTCACCTGTGACCGGGGCTCGCGGATCGAGGGCATCGGCCGGCCGCGGATGGAGCCCAGTTTTGTACCCGGCGCCATCGACCGGATGATGAAGGTCCCGGATGCGGCGACGGTCGCAGCCGTACGGGCCCTGGAGGCGGCCATCGGCCGCAGGGCGGGCGGCTCCACCGGCACCGGCCTGTGGAGCGCGCTGAAGATCGTCGCGGAGATGGTGGCCGAGGGACGCACGGGCAGCGTGGTGACCTTGCTGTGCGACCCGGGAGACCGCTATCTGGACAAGTACTACTCGGACGCGTGGCTCGAGGAGCAGGGGCTCGACATCGCCCCCTGCACCGCGGCGATCGAGTCACTCCTGGAGACCGGGGTGTGGCCGGACTGACTCCGGCCCGGCGCCGTGTGCCGCCAGCCTGCGGTCCAGCGCCCGCACCGCGCCGCGGAAGGCGTGTCCCAGGCCCCCGCGCCCACACTTCAGAGCGAGGCGGAAGACTGTCGACCCGTCAGCCGCGAAGGTCCACTGCACCCGGGTGCCCGTACCGGCAGGGGTGAGCCGCCACTCCTCCAGGAGGGCACGCATTCCGGGCACACCCGTCTCGTCGACGCGGTACGCGTAGACCTCGTTCGGCTCGGCCGCCACCACGGACTCCCGGTAGCGGGTGCCGCCCGCCAGATGCACCTCGCGACGAGTGCCGTCGTCGAGGGGGCGGGCGTAGGTCACGCCGGGGAACCACTCGCTCCAGCCCGGGACATCGTGGGCCAGAGCCTGGAAGACCGCGGCCGGGGAGGCCGTGATCTCCCGGGCGAAGACCAGCCGCACGGGTGCGGTTTTCGTGAAGTCGAGTCCCACCGGGCGCAACAGGCGTGCCATGGACGGAACCTCCTCGCGGGAACACCGGCGTTCCCGAACGGAAGCGGTGGTGCGGGTCGGCGCCACCATAACTGGCGGTCCGTCAGATGTCAGTATCCTCTTCGGTCTTCCCTGCCACCACGAGCCGCCTGAGGTGCTCCGAGATCTCCTCCCTCGCCTCGGCGGGCAGTCCCGCGTCCGTGACGAGGGTGTCGACCTGCTCCAGCGCGGCGAACGAACTCAGGCCCACCGTGCCCCACTTGGTGTGGTCGGCGACCACCACGACACGTCGCGCGGACTGCACGAGCCGCCGGTTGGTCTCCGCCTCCGCCAGATTCGGCGTCGACAGTCCCGCCTCCACCGATATTCCGTGCACGCCGAGGAACAGCACATCGAAGTGGAGGGACGCGATGGCCTGGTCGGCGACGGGGCCCACGAGCGAGTCGGACGGGGTCCGCACCCCGCCGGTCAGCACGACCGTGGCGCCGCCCTGGCGCTGGCCGGAGGTGCGCTGTGCGGAGTGGAAGACGTCCGCCACCCGCACCGAGTTGGTGACGACGGTCAACTCCGGTACATCGAGCAGGTGGTGGGCGAGCGCGTAGGTCGTCGTCCCGCCGGACAGTGCGATCGCGGTACCCGGCGCGACCAGTTCGGCGGCGGCCCGGGCGATGTCCTCCTTGGCCGTCAGCTCCAGGCCGGACTTGGCCTCGAACCCCGGCTCGTGGGTGCTCGCCTCCACCACCGGGACCGCGCCGCCGTGGACCTTCTCCAGCACGCCCAGGCGGGCGAGCGCGTCGAGGTCGCGGCGGACCGTCATGTCGGAGACGCCCAGCTTCCGGGTGAGCTCGTTCACCCGGACACCGCCGCGCCGTCGTACCTCGTCGACGATCAGGGCGCGGCGCTGCTCCGCGAGGAGGTTCTGATTCTCGCTCACGTCCGCTTTGCTCCCTTTCGCCTGATCCATCACGGCATGGCATCCATACCGGCTCCGACAAGGCCATTCTCGCGTGCCGTCAAAGCCGAGGCCGCCCCATCCTCGCACGGCTTGCCGTGGATGGAGCCACCCCCCGTGCCCCGTGAATCACCTTCCGCAGTTCATCACGTCACCCGTATCGGGGAGATTCCGTGAGAACGGGTGTGCACACCTGGGGCACCGGAGATCATCTGCCTGCGCATGGCACACGGTACGCAACTCGGGGGAGGTGCTGAGCAGTGGAGCGTGCACGGGAACACGACGGCGAACACGACGACGCCGGGCAGCGGCCGCCGGGAAGCGGGCCGGACCTGGAACTTCTGGTCCACGGTGTCGGTGGCACCACACCCGAGGAGATGCTGGGCGATCCGCGCACGGTGCGTGTCTCCGGTGACGAGACGGCCGCCGTCCACCGCCGCGAGGCCGACGCGGACGCCGACGCGGAGCGGCCCCCGGGGGACCGCAGAAGAGGCCCGGTGCCCGAGGCGTACGTCTGGTGCAACCTCACCTCCGGGAACGCCGCCCGTGCCCTGTGGCTGTTGCTGCTGCCCTTCATGGTGGTCAATCTCGCGCACTGGATGCGCCCCACGGCGACCGGGCGGCCGCGGACCGTCCGCCTGTACGGGCTGATCGTCCGTCTCGTCGGGCTCACCCTGACCGTGCTGCTGGTCGCCGCCGCCTGCGAGGTCGCCCTCGACCTGGGTGCCTGGCAGTGCGCGGGTACACGCGCGTGCGCCGAGCGCCACTCCTGGCTCGGCTTCCTCTCGCCCGAGGCCTCCGACCGGGGCTGGTGGAGCGAGCCGGGACGGCGTCTGGCCCTGGCGTCGCTGGTGCCCACGGCGCTGACCGGGCTGCTCTGGTACCTGTCGCACCGCACCTGGAGCGCGTACGAGTCCCAGCAGCCGATCTCCCGCCCGGACGAACCCGACGGGGAGCCGCACCGCACCGCACTCGGCAGCCCCGGGTTCTGGTACGGACGGCGCCTGGTGGCCCGGTTGCGTGCCGCCCACACCGCCGCGGGCCTTCTGACGGTCGCCGCGGCGCTGGCCACCGCCGCCGCCCGGTACGACAGCCGGCACGGCTCCGTCGAACTCGAAGTCCTGGGCCGGCTCCTGTGCGCGACTCTCCTCGCCGGCGGGCTCGTTGTGGTCGGGGTGGTGTGCCGACGGGGCCGCACCGAGAACCGGCTGGACAGGACGCTCGACCGGGCACTGGTGCGCCGACTTCCCGCGGGTGCGCTGACGCTGCTCGCCGTGAGCGCGGTGTACGCCGGCTGGTCGCGCCCGGGTTGGCGGTCCGCGGACCGGTTGCCGGGTGACACCACGTTCGGCGCGCTCGCCCTGGCACAGGGGGTGCTCGTCATCGTGCTGGGCGTCGTCGCCCATGTCCTCCACCGCACCCACCCCGACACGCGCACCGCGATGTGCGGACTGGCCGGACCCGCGGTCGCGATGCTGGCCTGCGCGCTCGGCGGGGTGATGTCCGGCGGGGTGGCCCAGCGGGTCGCCGACTGGCTGGACGGGACCCGCCACATCATGGCCGGTCCGCCCGTCCTGCTCACCTGGCAGGCGTCCACGATCCCGCCGCTGCTGCTCGTTCTGCTCGTCGTCGTGGGCCGGCTGGCCCGGCGCACCGCGGTGCTGCGCCGCGCCGGGACCGCCGCGGTGGAACTCGCCCATCAAGGCGAGCCCGAGGACGAGGCCCGTACCCGCCGTATCGCGGGCACCCGTGCCATGGCCGCCCTCACCGACCGGGCGCCGTTCGTCGTCGCCGTCATGTCCGCCGCCACTCTGCTCCTGGGCGCGCTGGCACTGGTGGGAGCCTTCGCCGGCCATGACACCCCGGAAGGGGCCGCCCGGGGCAGTCACGCCTTCGTACGCGGAGCCGCCGAGACCGCTCAGGCGCTCGGCTCCTGGCTGATCGGCATCGGCTTCCTCCTCTTCGTGACCTGGGGACGCCGTGCCTACAAAGACGCCTCGGCACGGCGCACCATCGGCATCCTGTGGGACGTCGGCACCTTCTGGCCGCGTGCCGCGCATCCCTTCGCCCCACCCTGCTACGCCGAGCGTGCCGTGCCCGACCTCTCCTGGCGCATGGCCACCTGGACCGAGGCCACCGGCGGACGGCTCGTGCTCTCCGGTCACTCCCAGGGCAGTGTGCTCGCCGCGGCCGCGGCCTGGCAGCTCGAACCCTCGGTGCGCCGCAAGGTGGCCCTCCTGACCTACGGCTCGCCACTCGAGCGGCTCTACGGACGCTGGTTCCCGGCCTGTTTCGGGCCCGCCGCCCTCAGTTCCCTGCACCGCGAGGTCGCCTGCTGGCGCAATCTCTACCGCCTCACGGACCCGATCGGCGGACCGATCCGGCTGCCCGGCGACTGCGGCCCGCAGGTGGACCGCGCCCCTCTCGGGGATCCGCTCGCCTACGGCCGCACCGCTGAGCACCCGCTGCCCGCGCCGATCCTCGGGCACGGCGACTACCAGGCGGACCCGGCGTTCGCCGAGGAGCGCGAGCGATTGCTGAACCGGCTGCGGCCGGGGCTGCCGGCACCCCGTCCCGCGGGGCCGGGCACGGAGACGGGGAGCACCGGTCAGGGGAGCTCCGGCAAGTCCTCCGGGTAGAGCAGGGTCAGTTCGTCCGTGCTCGGCTCGGCCAACTGGGCGACCCGGCCCGCGTGCCGTTCCACCATCGCCTCGAAGGTCTGGCGTGCGGTGCGCCCGTTGCCGAACGCCGGTCCCTTCGGAATCGCCGTGAAGTACTTCAGGAGCGCTTCGCCCGTACCGGGGCCGAGCCGGTACTCGTGCTCCTCGGCCTGCTGCTCCACGATCCGCAACAGCTCGTCGGGGCCGTAGTCGCCGAACCTGATGGTCCGTGAGAAGCGCGACGCCACACCGGGATTGACCGAAAGGAAGCGCTCCATCTCGGCTGTGTAGCCCGCGACGATGACCACGACCGCGTCACGGTGGTCCTCCATCAGCTTCACGAGCGTGTCGATGGCCTCACGGCCGAAGTCGCGCCCGGAGTCCTCCGGGGACAGGGCGTACGCCTCGTCGATGAACAGCACCCCGCCGCGTGCCCGTTCGAAGGCCTCCTGGGTGCGGATGGCGGTGGAGCCGATGTGCTCGCCGACCAGGTCGACCCGGGACACCTCCACGAGGTGGCCCTTCTCCAGGACGCCGAGCGAGGCCAGGATCTCGCCGTACAGCCGGGCGACCGTCGTCTTGCCGGTGCCGGGGGAGCCCGTGAACACCAAGTGCCGCCGCACGGAGGCCGCCTTGAGGCCCGCCTGCTGCCTGCGGCGTCCGACCTCGATCATGTCGGTCAGGGCCCGCACCTCGCGCTTGACGCTCTCCAGACCGACCAGCGTGTCGAGTTCGCCGAGCACGGCCGTCGAGGTGCGGGCGGGCTTCCCGGGATCGGGGACCGCCGTGACGAGATGGTCCTGCTCGGTGGTGCGCTGGCCGGGGATGGCGCCCAGCAGCCCGGAGGACATGGCCGTCGTCTGTACGGCGGTCTCCTGGGGCGGGTCGGGCAGCCGGAGCCCGGCACTCTCGTCGCTGGTGCAGTCCTCCACCACCGGACCGTCGCCGGAGGTGCCCGGGCCGCCGTCAGCGAACTCGTAGCCCCCGCGCGCGCACCGCTCGGTCCGGCACTTCCTCAAGGTCGCCCGGCAGCCGTCTATCACATGGAAGCCGTAGCCACCGCTGCCCGTGACCCGGCAGTTCAGGAAGCTGCCCCGGCCGTCCGCCGAGACGTAGAAGCCGGCCTCCGCCGGTGAGGTCACCGTGCACCGGTCGATGGTGGGATCGGCGCCCTTGGTGACGATCACGCCGGTCTGGGTGCCGTCGACGGTGCAGCCGGACAGTGTGCCGCCGCTGCCGTGGTCCCGGAACCAGGCGCCCGTCGCGGCGTCCCGGATCCGGCAGTCGTCGAGTTGCGCGGTGGCGCCGTCGCTCACCGACACGGCCGTGTTGCGCACCTGCGTCAGATCGCTGTCCACGACGTCCGCGCGCGAGCCGCGGTCGAGGACGAAAAGGGCGTCCGGTACGTCGTGCACCCGGCAGGACTCGAGGACCACGGTGGCGCCGTCGCTGACCCACACCGCGGGATAGTCGCCCGTGCTGTCGAAGATCTCGCACTGGTTGGCGTCCACCCGGGTGCCCGGATCCCACACCGAGAGGCCGTTGCGGCCGAACTGGCGCACCGACGTGCGGGTCAGTGTGAGCACCGAACGGGAGCGCAGGTCGACCGCGTTCTCGGGGATGTCGTGGATGCGGCAGTCGGCCAGCGTGAGCACGGCGTCGGTGTCGAGCGTGACGCCGTCGGCGGTCGTGCGGTGCACATCGCAGTCCGTCAGATGCGCCGCGGCGCGGGCGGTCACCTGCACCCCGGAGCCCCGGATCTCGTACACCTCGCAACCGACCGCCTCCAGCGAGGAGTTCTCACCCGTCACCGACAGACCGGCGCCCGAGGCGTGGTGCACGCGGCAGTGTTCGAGACGCGGGCGGCCACCGCCGCGGACCGCGACACCGGACTGGGCCGCGGCCACCACCTCGCACTCCTCGAACACGCCGCCGCCACCGTCCACGACGGCGATGCCGACGCCCGCCGGATTGTCGACGGTGCACCGCCGGACGGTGGGGCGGGCGCCGCCGCGGACCTCGATGCCGGCCGCCGAGCGCGTGGTGATCCGTACGTCCACCAGCTCCGGGGCGCCCTCCTCGACGAGCAGTGCGGGCGCGGCCGCGTCCTGCCCTTCGATGTGGAGGTCCTGCACCACGGCGGAGGCCCGCACGGTGAGCGGCACCCCGTCCACCGGGGCGATGCGCACGGAACCGGGTGAGCCCTCGGGCCCGCGCAGCGTCACCGCCCGCTGCAGGACGAGGTTCTCCCGATAGGTGCCGGGTGCGACGGTGAGCACGTCTCCGTCGCCCGCGGCCTCCAGGGCGGCGGCGAGCGACGCGTACTCACCTGTGCGGCGCCGCCACCGCGATGTGCCGGTGTGCGTCACCTGGACCGTGCCCTGTGCCATGGCGCTGCTGTGCCCCCACCTCGTACTCACGCGGGTTCTCGCGAAGATGCCGGACAGCGGACCAGCCGACCGGTCCACCGTAGCGTGCGCGGACGTGCCCGGTTGACCGGAGGCCGAAGGCGGTCAACTGCCCGTTCCGGTACGGCCCCAGTCCGGGCCCGCCTTGTCCCATGCCTGGTCCCACCGTGTGTAACGGCGGCGGACCATGCGCCAGACGATCAGCCGGCGGCCGCCTTCTATGAGCACTCCGGTCAGCCCGGCCGTGGTGGCGCCCGCGAGCACCGCGTGTGTCGTCGCGGTGGCCCGGTCCAGCGGGCGGGTCACGAGGCCGCCGTGGGTGTCGGTCCAGACGCTGAAGTGGTCGCCCGGGTGCGGGGACTCGAGCTCGGTGAGGACCGCCGCGTGGCGTCTGGTGCCGTCCGGCGCGGTCCAGTCGGCGACCACACGGCTGTGCGCGTTCCCGGTCGTCGACGACTCCGGGTCCGGGTCCGGCGCGACGCGGTTGAGCTTCCTGGCGACGGTCGCCACCACCAGGTGGCGGCTGTGCTGCTGGTCCCGCACGGCCTTCTGCAGGGACTCCTGGGCGACCGAACCGATCGCGGCTCCGGCCAGGGGCGCCGCGACGAGGACCAGGAGCAGGGCGGCCAGCGCCGTCCAGGCCTCGGCCAGATCGGTTCCACGGCACAGAGGATTGCCCCGCCAGCGCCACAGACCGCTGATTGCTCGCACCGTCCCGCACCCCCTTCCGCATCCGTGATGACCCCGGAACCCGGACGTCCACCGCCGAGCCGGAGAAGAGAGAGCCACATCACCTCTCTGCGACCGACGCGCCGTTCACGAATTTCTCACGTCGGCTCAACGACCGTGCCGGGTTCCGCGGTTCCCCCGACGGACACCCGATCGAGGTGTTACCCGGGGCAGGATGTGGAGGGCTTGATTCCGTACCGGGTGTGCAGGACCGGACGCCGACGGGCGGGCGGCGACAACCGGAAGGGGCGGTGGGCGGCGCTCCACGCCGGGGCAGCCGGCCGAGCCCGCCCCGGTCCCTCTCAGTCGAGGATCGTGACGGGATCGCCGAGGCGGATCGTGCCCGGTGACTGCGGCACCAGGTTCTGCCCGAAGGCCGGCTTCCCGCCGACCCGGCGATGGCGGGCGAGGGTGCGCAGCGGTTCCCTGCCCCGTTCGGCGGTGGCCTGGTCCGTGGTGGTCACGATGCAGCGCCCGCACACCTTGGCGACCCGGAAGACGACCTCTCCGACGGCGATCCGCGTCCAGTCGTCCTCGGCCCAGGGCTGCGTTCCGGCCACCACGACGTTGGGCCGGAAACGGTTCATGGGCAGCGGGCCCTCTGCAGCGTGGTCGCCCTGCGCGATCAGGGAGTTCAGGGCGTCCAGGGACGAGATTGTCGTGAGCAGCAGCGGGTAGCCGTCCGCCAGGCTGACGCTCTCACCGGGGCGCCCGAAGGGCGGGTCGTCGATGGGCCGGCGGACGGCCGGATCGTCCAGGTGGACGAGGCTCACGTCCTCGCCGACGTATGTGCTGAACCAGTCGTCCGCAGCGCGGCCGGCGGGGACCGTCTCGATCTTTTCTCCCGCCCACTTGGCCGTCGTCGTACCGCCGGACGGGTCGGGGACGGCTACGGTCAGCCGGTCCAGGCCCGGGGCGAACACACGGATTCCGCCGCCGGGCAGCAGCTCGGCGGCGGCCAACGCCAGGTGCGGGTGTTCGCGTTGTGTGACGACCCGGCCGGACTCGTCGATCAGTGCCCAGCGCCGGTCCCCGGCCAGCCCCCAAGGCTCCACCACGGCCTCGTGGGGCGCCTGGCCCCGCAGTGCCTTGACCGGGTGGACATGAAGGGAGTGCAGCACTGGATTCGACATGAGGCCATCGTCCCATCGAGGGCCGACGGCCTCATCCCGTGGAATGGATCAGTATCCGCGGTACTGCCCGTTGTTGTACGGGTCCTGGTACGGCGCCGGGGCCGGTCGGGGTGCGGCGGGGCGGGGTGCGGCGGGGCGCATCGCCTCGTAACCCGTGCCCATGGGGCGCGGCGGCTGCATCTGCTGCTGGGCGGGGTAGCCACGGGGGCCGGCCGCCTGCTGCGGGATGTACGCGGTGGGGGCCTGCTGCAGGGGCGCGGGATGCGGGGCCGACTGCGGGTAGCCGTAGGAGGGGACCTGGGGGGAGGGGGCGGCCGGCAGCGCGGGAAGCGCCGACGGCAGCGCGGGCAGATTGCTGCCCGGGATGTCGTACGCGGAGGGGACCCGGATCGGGGCGATCTGCGGGGTGCCCCGCTCGGCTACGAGCCTGTCGTAGATCGGAGTGTCCGGGAAGGGCGACGCGGAGTAGTAGCCGCCGCCATAGGTGGAGCGGGGGGAGGTCATGGCACATAAGTTAAGCCCACGATGTGCTGGTTGGGGAGACCGATAAGAGGGTTGTTTTCCGTGCCCTGAGTGACGCGGGATCCCCAATGCGAGCGAACTTGGCAAAAAGGGGCAACGAGCGGGGTTGGGATCGTGTAAAGGCCGAGTTCCCGGTGGGTTACCGGGGGTTGGCCAGTGGTCCTGCGGTCGGGGTCATGGGAGTTCGGGCTCCGGGGGAATAGGTTGACCGCAACGGTTGCAACGGACCGCCCTGGGCCTCGGTCCCGGTGCGGCACCACGTGATGGGGGCCGACATGTCAATGTCGAAAGGATCCAACCTTCAAGTGCCGACGGCGGCACTGCGCGTCGAACTGGGCTGGCGCCCAGGACCCGGCGTGCCCGACGTGGACGCCTCGGCACTGCTGCTGATCTCCGGGAAGGTCAGGACCGACGGGGACTTCGTCTTCTACAACCAGCCCACGCACACCTCGGGTGCGGTGCGACACGAAGGCAAGCGGGACGCCGGCGGCCGGACGACGGACACGCTTCTGGTCGATCTCGGCGGCGTGGAGCCCGCGATCGAGACCGTGGTGCTCGCCGCCTCCGCCGACGGGGGCACGTTCGGGCAGGTGCCCGGGCTCGCCGTTCGGGTGCTGGACGCGCAGCAGGGCACGGAGATCGCGCGCTTCGACCCCGCCGCGAGCGTCGAGACCGCCTTCGTGCTGGGGGAGTTCTACCGTCGCCAGGGCGCCTGGAAGTTCCGTGCCGTCGGGCAGGGCTACAGCAGTGGGCTCCAGGGGCTGGCCACGGACTACGGCATCACGGTGGACGAGCCGCAGCGCGCGGCGCCGCCCTCTCCGCCCGCCCCGCGTATCGACCGGCCGGCCCCGCCGGTCACGGTGGCCCCGCCGCCGATGCCGCCCGCGGTGGTGCCTCCGCCCCCGGTGACCGCGGTGCCGCCCGCTTCCCCGTACGGGCCGCCGCCACCCGCTCCGACGGCGCCGTACGGTGCGCCCATGCCCATGCCCGCCGCCCCTGCCCCGGTGCCCCCTGCCCCGGTCCGCCTCACCAAGGTCACGCTCACCAAGCAGGCCCCCTCGGTCTCGCTGAGCAAACAGGGCGGAACGTCCGGTTTCCTGCGCGTGAACCTCAACTGGCAGGTGCGTAAGCAGTTTTCCGGCTGGGGCAGCAAGCGCGGCCGGGCGGTGGCCCGGCACTCGGACCTCGACCTGGACCTGTGCGCACTGTTCGAACTGTCCGACGGCAGCAAGGGAGTCGTCCAGGCGCTCGGCAACGCCTTCGGCTCGCTGCACCATCCGCCGTACATCCACCTCGACGGCGACGACCGCACGGGAGCGGTGGAGACCGGTGAGAACCTCACCGTCAACCTCGACCGCACGCAGAGCTTCAGGCGCATTCTCATCTTTGTGACCATCTACGAAGGCGCCCGCTCCTTCGCCGACCTGCACGCCACGGTCACGCTCCAGCCGCAGCACGGCGCACCCGTCGAGTTCTCCCTCGACGAGTGCACGGTGCCCTCGACCGTGTGCGCCCTCGCCCTCATCACCAACTCCGGCGGCGACCTGATCGTCCAGCGTGAGGCCCGCTACCTGGTTCCGGAGCGCGGGGTCAGCCCGCAGCGCACGATCGACCGCGCCTACGGGTGGGGCATGAACTGGACCCCCGGCAGAAAATGACGCGGCCGGTCGCCCCCGCGACCGGCCCGCTCACCGCTCCTCGAGGGCAGCGTCCGGGCGTGCGTAGGTGCGGCCCTTCCAGGCCGCACCTCGCCCCCGGTAGTGCTGCACCGCCGAGTCGACCGTCATGAACAGGTAGAGCAACGCCGTGACCGGCAGCGACAGAGCGAGCAGCGGCGGCTGGCGGTAGTAGCGCAGCATCGGGACGTACGTCGCCGTCATCACCAGTTTCGCCAGCCCGCCGATCACCACCGCCGCAAGGTTCCCGGTGACGATCCCGGCGATCAGGGCGCCCGACGGCACCAGGTAGACGAGGGCCAGTCCGAGCACCGTGCCGACCAGGAGCAGCGGATTGTGGCGCAGTTGGGCGTAGGCGCTGCGGGAGACCATCCGCCACAGGTCGTGCAGCCGCGGATACGGCCGCACGCTCTCGACGCGGTCGGCGAGCCCCAGCCAGATCCGGCCGCCGCTGTTCTTGACCGCTCGCGCGAGCGCCACGTCGTCGATGACCGCCTGCCGGATGGCATCGGGGATGCCCGCACGCCCGGCCGCGTCGGTGCGCAGCAGCACACAGCCGCCCGCCGCGGCCGCCGTCCGGCCCCCGGGCACCGCGATCCTGCGGAAGGGATACAACTGGGCGAAGAAGTACACGAAGGCGGGGACGACCAGCCGCTCCCACACGCTCTCCACCCGGAGCCGGGCCATCTGCGAGACGAGGTCGAAGCCGCCGGTGCGCGCCGACGCCACCAGCTCCCGCAGACTGTCGGGTGCATGGGCGATGTCGGCATCCGTGAGCAGCAGATACTCGGGTTCACGCACGCGTGCGAGAGCGATCCCATGGCGTACGGCCCACAGTTTCCCGGTCCAGCCGGCCGGCGGCTCACCGGGCGAGTCGACGGTCAGCGGCAGCCCGCCGTGCCGCCCGGCGAGGTCGCGGGCCAGTTCCCCGGTGCCGTCCGAACTGCCGTCGTCGATCAGGAAGACCTCGGCCCGTCCGGGGTAGTCCTGCGCGAGCAGCGACGGCAGGCTCCGCTCCAGCACCGCTGCCTCGTCGCGTGCGGGAACGACGATGCAGACGGACGGCCAGTCGCCGGGATCCCGGCGGGCCGGCAGTCGTACGTCCGTACGCCAGAAGAAGCCCTGG
This sequence comes from Streptomyces sp. HUAS TT11, assembly GCF_051553595.1. NCBI lineage: Bacteria > Bacillati > Actinomycetota > Actinomycetes > Kitasatosporales > Streptomycetaceae > Streptomyces > Streptomyces sp. HUAS TT11. The sequence continues at coordinate 1,405,357 of NZ_CP196184.1, read as the reverse complement.
CACAGCAGCAACCACAACCAGGCCGCGAGTGATACCGCGGCAGTCCACACGATGGCGCTCACCCGCGCAGTCTGCCCCACCGCGGGGGCCGACCGGGGCACATCGTCTATCGTGACCGGGTGAAGATCGCGCTCATGGACTCCGGACTCGGCCTCCTCCCGGCCGCCGCAGCCGTACGCAGGTTGCGGCCCGACGCGGATCTCGTCCTCTCCTGGGACCCCGACGGGATGCCCTGGGGCCCGCGCACCCCCGAGGACATCACCGCCCGCGCCCTTGCCGTGGCCGAGGCGGCCGCCGCCCACCGTCCCGATGTGCTGATCGTCGCCTGCAACACCGCCTCCGTGCACTCCCTGCCCGCGCTGCGCGCCCGCTTCGAGCCCGATCTCCCCGTCATCGGTACGGTGCCGGCGATCAAACCGGCCGCGGCGGGCGGCGGACCCGTGGCGATCTGGGCCACGCCCGCCACCACGGGGAGTGCCTACCAGCGCGGACTCATCCGGGACTTCGCCGACGGGGTGACGGTGGCCGAGGTGCCGTGCCCCGGGCTCGCCGACGCCGTGCACCATGCCGACGGCCCCGCGGTCGACGCCGCTGTTGCGGCGGCCGCCGCACTGACCCCCGAGGACGTCACGACCGTCGTCCTCGGCTGCACCAATTACGAACTGGTGGCCGAACCCATCCGTACGGCCCTCCAGAGGCCGGGCCACGCCCCGCTGATCCTGCACGGGACCGCCGGAGCGGTGGCCGCGCAGGCGCTGCGCCGCCTCGGGGAGACCGCGGCGCCGGACGCCCCCGCCGTGGGCGGTCTCACGGTGCTGCTGAGCGGTCGTGAGGGCGTGCTGCCCGCCGAGGCGCTGACGTATCCCGAAGGCAGGCTGCTCCAGGCGGTCAGCCCCGCGCGGTGAGGGGCGCACTGCCCGCTGTGCACAACCGGCGCCGGACTCAGTGACTCTGCGCAACCTGGTGCCCGCGTTCCGGAAGCTGGGTACTCTCGATGCATGAGGGACCATCCCCAGGGCGAATCCGAGATCTGGACGGGGCGTGCGACCAATCGCGCCCAGTGGCTGCTGGCGCTCGGCGGTGCCGCCTGCATGGCGCTCGGCATCGCGCTGGCGGTCGAATCGGCGTGGACGTCCGGCATCGTGCCCCTGGTGATGTCCGTCGTGGGCTGTATCGCGGCCGGGCTGCTGGTCCTGTTCGGAACGCTCGCGTTCGTGCACGTGGCGGTGAAGGTCGACAAGGACTGCCTCGAGGTCAGGTGCGGCCATATCGGTGTCCCCCGCCGCCGCATCCCCCTCTCGCTCGTGGCCGGGGCCGAGTTCGCTCCCCGGGTCACTCCCCGGCAATGGGGCGGTTGGGGCTACCGCTGGCGCCCCGAGAAGGGCACGGCCGTCGTCGTCCGGCGCGGTGAGGGTGTCATCCTGCGCCTGTGGGACGGTCACACGTTCACGATCACCGTCGACAACGCCGAGACGGCGGTACGGGTCATCCGCGCCCGGCTGCACCCGAGCCTGCCCGGCGCCACGCACTGACCCGTGCGGCCGGACGGCCCTGCGTTTCTTCTTCCTGTCGATCGTCCGGTGAGTCCACCCGGGCGGAGCCTCCTCACGGCTCCGTCCGCCTGCGTCCCTCGTCCGTCAGGGGCCGTGCCGTCGCGATGCCGGCGAGCAGGCCCGTTCCCGCCGTCACCGTGGTGAAGCTCAACGCGTTGCCCACCGACGCGATCACGGCGAGCGCGGTCAGCGTGGCGCCCCCCGTCAGCGCGACGGGAGTGGGGCGCCCGGTGCGCCACAGCGCGTACAGCACCCAGCAGAAGACCGCCGCGAGCAGTGCCACTCCGGTCACTCCCTGTTCGGCGGCCAGTTGCAGCGGCGCGGAGTGGGGCTTGCCGTCCGGCAGGAGGGACTGCGCGGCCGTGGGACTCAGCTCACCGAAGCGCCCGGGACCCGCGCCGAGCGCGGGGTCGCGATGAGCGAGCGTGAGCGCGTCCCGCCAGAGCAGGACCCGGTGCGGGCCGAGCTGGTCCTCGAGATAGGAGCCGAGCCCGTTCGGCAGTACGTTCCCGGCGACCGCCCAGGTCGTGGCGGTCACCAGGACCGCCACGAGTGCGAGACCGGCCAGCGCCAGGGCACGATGCCGCATCCGGTCGGCGGCGAGCGAGCACAGCAGGATTCCGGCGGCGGCGACCAGGCCCGTCGTCGAGCCGAGCGCCGCCGCCACCACCGCGATTCCCAGGGCCGCCGACCGGAGCGCCAGCCGCTGCGCCGGGAAGCGGGCCGCCCAGGCGGCGCAGCAGGCCGCTCCCGTGGAGAGCGCGAGCAGCGCCGCGATCGCACCGGTGTCCCCGGGTGGTGTCACGACCTGTGGTCCCGCGGTGGCATGCGGTGCGGCGAGGGCCAGCCCGAGGCCGGCCAGGGCCCCCGCGGCAGGCGCGGCGACCGGAAGAAGAGCTCCCAGTATCCGGCCGGCCGCATAACCCGCGGCGACGGCGAGCACGGCGAGCAGAAAACCCTCGGGCCGGCCGCCGTGTGCGGCCGCGGTGATCAGCGACCATGCGGCGCAGGCGCCGAGCACCAGGACGCCCGCCGTATCAGAAACGTTTCGTCTGTCGTCTTCCGCGTCCGCGGCCCCGGTCGCGGACTCCGTCCCCATGGATTCCACCCCGCCACCCCCCTGTGCCGGGCCCGACCGTCCGGCCGTATCCGGCCGCACCTCACAGGCTCGGGCACACGGTAACGGGTGATGCGCCGGTTTGTGGATGAGTTGCGCAGGAACGATGCAGCGGAGAGAGGGGAGACAACGCCCCGAACGGGCACAGGGTGTCCCGGATGCGGCCGAACCGAGCTGTCGGGGGTTCGGTCACGCGCCGTAGACTCCCCGGGTGACCGTCACCGCTACTTCCGTGGGCGAGCCGGAGCGGCTCGAACCCCGGTCCGCAGGGGCACCCCGTGCCGCGCGCCGGGTTCGGCGCCTCGTTCCTGCCGCAGCCGCAGCGCTCTCCGGAGTGCTGCTGTACGTCAGCTTTCCGCCCCGGACGCTGTGGTGGCTGGCGCTGCCGGCCTTCGCCGTGTTCGGCTGGAGTCTGCGCGGCCGCACCTGGAAGGCGGGCCTCGGCCTCGGTTATCTCTTCGGCCTCGGTTTCCTGCTTCCGCTGCTCGTCTGGACCGGTGTCGAGGTCGGTTCCGGTCCATGGCTCGCGCTGGTCGCGGTGGAGGCCCTGTTCGTCGCGCTCGTCGGCGCGGGCGTCGTGCTGGTCTCGCGGCTGCCCGCCTGGCCGGTGTGGGCGGCCGCGGTGTGGATCGCGGGAGAGGCGGCACGGGCCCGTGCGCCGTTCGGCGGCTTTCCCTGGGGGAAGATCGCCTTCGGTCAGGCCGACGGCGTCTTTCTGCCCCTCGCCGCCGTCGGCGGCACTCCGGTGCTGGGCTTCGCGGTCGTGCTGTGCGGGTTCGGCCTCTACGAGATCGTGCGGGTCGTCGTGGACCGGCGCCGCGGCGCAGGGCCCTGGCGCGGGGCGGCGCTCATCGCCCTGATCAGTGTCGCCGCTCCCGTGCTCGGTGCCGTGGCCGCGCGCTCCCTGGTCAGTGACAAGGCCGAGAACGGAACGGCCACCGTCGCCGTCGTCCAGGGCAACGTGCCGCGCTCAGGGCTCGAGTTCAACGCGCAGCGGCGTGCCGTCCTCGACTACCACGTGCGGGAGACCGAGCGGCTGGCCGAGCGGGTCAGAGCGGGCAAGGTCCCGAAGCCCGACCTCGTGCTGTGGCCGGAGAACTCCTCGGACGTCGACCCCTTCGCCAATCCCGACGCCGCCGCCGTCATCGAAGGCGCCGCGAAGGCGATCGGCGTGCCCATCTCCGTGGGCGGAGTGGTCGAGCGCGGCGGCAAGCTCTACAACGAGCAGATCCTGTGGGATCCCGACAAGGGCCCGGTGGACACCTACGACAAGCGGCAGGTGCAGCCCTTCGGCGAGTATCTGCCGCTGCGCTCGCTGCTCGGTGTCATCAACAAGAACTGGACGTCGATGGTGCGCCAGGACTTCAGCCGGGGGCACAAGCCGGGCGTCTTCACCATGGCGGACGCCAAGGTCGGCCTGGTGACCTGCTACGAGGCGGCCTTCGACTGGACCGTGCGCAGCACCGTCCTCGACGGGGCGCAACTGATCTCGGTGCCGAGCAACAACGCGACCTTCGACCGCAGCGAGATGACCTACCAGCAGCTCGCCATGTCCCGGGTGCGGGCGGTGGAGCACAGCCGCACCGTCACCGTGCCGGTGACCAGCGGTGTCAGCGCCGTGATCATGCCGGACGGGAAGATCACCCAGCGGACCGGGATGTTCGTCGCCGCCTCGCTCGTCCAGAAGGTACCGCTGCGCTCCTCGCAGACGCCCGCCACCCGGCTCGGCACCCTGCCGGAGACGCTGCTGGTGCTGGTCGCGGCCGCCGGGCTCGGCTGGGCGGCGGTGTCGGTGATCCGCGGCCGCCGCGGGCGCGCCGCGCAGGACGCACGTGTCGATGAGCCGGGGGTGCCGGAGTCGGCCCGTTAGGCTCTGGCCATGGCCACTCCCGACTTCATCCGGACCATCCGCGCCACGGCCGGACATCAGCTGCTGTGGCTCCCCGGTGTCACGGCCGTCGTCTTCGACGACGACGGCAGAGTGCTGCTGGGGCGCCGTGCCGACAACCACAGGTGGTCGGTGATCGGAGGCATCCCCGACCCGGGGGAGCAGCCCGCGGCCTGTGCGGTGCGCGAGGTGTACGAGGAGACGGCGGTGCGATGCGTCCCCGAACGGGTCGTCCTCGTGCAGGCACTGGAAAAGGTGACCTACATGAACGGCGACATCTGCCAGTACATGGACATCACGTTCCGCTGCCGGGCCGTCGGCGGTGAGGCACGCGTGAACGACGACGAGTCGCTCGAGGTCGGCTGGTTCACGGTGGACGCCCTGCCCGAACTGAACGAGTTCGGCCTGCTCCGGATCAAGCAGGCACTGTCCGACGCACCCACATGGTTCGACCCCACCAACCCGCTCTGAAGTATGTGCGATGAACATATGGGGTGGGGCTGGGCCACTCCCTAGGGTCGAGCCATGACGCCTGCCCCGCACACCTCACCCGACCTCGGTGGACGCACCGCCCTCGTCACCGGTGCCGCCGGCGGCATCGGCCGCGCCTGCTCGCTGCGGCTCGCCGCCGCCGGGGCCAAGGTGAGAGCGGTCGACCGGGACGCCACGGGGCTCGACGACCTCGTCGACGCCGCCCGCGGTCTCGCGGGCACCCTCGAGCCGCACGTCCTCGACCTCACCGACCTCGACGCGGCCGAGGAGATCGCCGCGGGCACCGACGTCCTCGTCAACAACGCGGGGCTGCAACTGGTCAGCCCGCTGCACGAGTTCCCGCCCGACGTCTTCCACACCGTACTGACGGTGATGCTCGAGGCACCGTTCCGGCTCGTCCGCGGGGCGCTGCCCCATATGTACGGACAGGGCTGGGGCCGCATCGTCAACATCTCTTCGGTGCACGGACTGCGTGCCTCGGCGTTCAAGGCGGCGTACGTCAGCGCCAAACACGGACTCGAAGGGCTCTCGAAGGCCGCCGCGCTGGAGGGCGCCCCCCACGGCGTCACCTCCAACTGCGTGAACCCGGCCTATGTGCGCACGCCCCTCGTCGAGAAGCAACTCGCGGACCAGGCGCGGGTGCACGGGATCCCCGAGGAGCGCGTGCTGTCGGAGGTGCTTCTCCAGGACAGTGCCGTCAAGCGGTTGATCGAACCCGAGGAGGTCGCCGAGGCGGTGGCCTATCTGTGCAGCCCACAGGCGTCCTTCATCACCGGTACGTCGCTGGTGCTCGACGGCGGCTGGACGGCGCACTGAGCCGCGCATGTCAAAGGTTGTCCACAGGTCGGGTGGACCCGGCCCCGCCGTGGGCCATTCTGGGGGCATGGCTCGCGATCACGTACAGTCCGCGGAGCGTCTCGGCACCGGAGCCGAGGCGCCGTTCCTGGAGCTCCTGGCCCGGCGCGCGTCGGCCGACGCGTACGAACAGCCGGTGCTGCTCGCCCGTGCCGAAGGCCTGTCGGCGGAGCGCGTCGACGCGCTGGAGCGGGCCAAGGTGCTCGCCTTGCGCGTGCGCGCGGAGATGGAGGGCCGGCGGCGGCGCGAGGCCGAGCTGTCCGCCCTGTTCGAGACCGCCCACGACCTGGCCGGGCTGCGTGACGTCGACGCCGTCCTGCAGGCGATCGTGCAGCGCGCCAGATCGCTGCTGAGCACGGACGTCGCCTATCTGACCCTGCACGACGAGGCGGCCGGGGACACCTATATGAGGGTCACCGAGGGCTCGGTCGCGGCCCGCTTCCAGCAACTGCGGCTCGGCATGGGGGAGGGGCTCGGCGGACTCGTCGCCCAGACCGCCCGGCCCTATGTCACGCCGGACTACTTCGAGGACGACCGCTTCCAGCACACCCGCACGATCGACACGGGGGTGAGCGACGAGGGTCTCGTGGCGATCCTCGGCGTACCGCTGATGATCGGCCCCCAGGTGATCGGGGTGCTGTTCGCCGCCGACCGGCGGGCCCGGGTCTTCGAGCGGGAGGAGATCGCGCTCCTGGGTTCGTTCGCCGCGCTGGCCGCCGCCGCCATCGACACCGCGAACCTGCTCACCGAGACGCGTTCGGCCCTGGACCGGCTCGCGCGCGCCAACGAGATCATCCGTGACCGCAGCGGGGCCGTCGAGCGGGCCTCCGACGTCCACGACCGCCTCGCCGAACTCGTCCTGCGCGGTGGTGGCGTCCATGATGTGGCGGCGGCGGTCTCACAGGTCCTCGACGGCACGGTCGAGTTCGCCGAGGCGTCCACCGCCCGCACCGCGGCCCTGGAGGCGTCCCGCGCGGAGGGCCATGCCGTACGCCATGGGCAGGACTGGATCGCCGCGGTGTCGGCCGGCGACGAGTTGTTCGGCGCGCTGGTGCTGCGGGGGCACCCGGGGCTCGACCCCGTCGACCAGCGCACCCTGGAGCGGGCGGCCATGGTCACCTCGCTGCTTCTGCTGGCCCGCCGCTCGGCGGTCGAGGCGGAGCGGCGCGTCCGGGGCGAGCTGCTGGACGATCTGCTCGACGGCCGTGATCGCGACCCGCGGGTGCTGCGCGAGCGTGCCGCGCGGCTGCGCGCCGACCTCGACTCCACCCATGTGGTGCTCGCCGCCCGTCTCGAGGGCACGTCGGGCGACGCCGACCAGGAGGCGGCCGCTCGCCGTCGTCTGTGGTCCGCCGCGTCCCATCTCGCGTCCACCCGCCGGGGGCTGGCCGCCACCCGCGCCGGCGGTACGGTCCTGCTGCTGCCCCTCGAGCCGGGTGACAGCGCGACGGACCTCGCCCGCCGTACCGCCGGAGAGCTGGGCACCGCCGTCCATGAACGCGTCACCGTCGGAGCGTCCGGGCCCGTCTCCGACCTCGCCGCCCGTCCCGACGCGGTGGCGGCGGCCCATGCGGAGGGACAGCGCTGCCTCGACGCGCTGCGCCTGCTGGGCAGGGCCGGGGACGGCGCCGCCGCCGACGACTTCGGATTCCTGGGGCTGCTGCTCGCCGGGGACCGGGACATCGCCGGCTATGTCGAGCGCACGATCGGCGAGGTCGTCACCTACGACGAACGCCGCGGCACCGACCTCGTCCGCACTCTCGACGCGTACTTCGACTGCGGGATGAGCCCGGCACGCACCAAGGACGAACTGCATGTGCATGTGAACACGGTGGCGCAGCGTCTGGAGCGGGTGGGCAGGCTCCTCGGCGACGACTGGCAGAGCCCGGCCCGCACTCTGGAGATACAACTGGCGCTGCGACTGCACAGGTTGTCCTCCTCACCCGTCTCCCGTTGACCTCGGGGCAGCCTCCGCACCGTGGCGGCGTTTCCTCGAAGGGAACGGCGAGCGGCCCCGCACGCGGTGGCGCACGGGGCCGCTCGGTGCCGGGCCGTCAGGCGATGGGTGCGTCCGCCGTGCGCGTCCCGGCGGGCTCGGTCTCCACGGCCGAGTCGACCCGGGCCAGGTCGCGGTGGCGCGTCTCCTTCGCGACGCCCACCGCGATGAGGGTCAGGACGGACGCCCCGATGACGTACAGGGTGATCGGGGTGGAGCTGTCGTACTCGGAGAGCAGCGCGGTCGCGATGAGCGGAGCCGGGGCACCCGCCGCCACCGAGGCGAACTGGGCGCCGATGGACGCACCCGAGTAGCGCATCCGGGTCGCGAACATCTCCGAGAAGAAGGCTGCCTGAGGTGCGTACATGGCCCCGTGCAGCACCAGTCCGACGGTCACGGCGAGCACGAGGTTGCCGAACCCGCCCGTGTCGGTGAGCGCGAAGAACGGGAACATCCACAGCCCCACCCCGGCCGCGCCTAGCAGATAGACCGGCCGACGGCCGATCCGGTCCGAGAGCGCGCCCCAGGCCGGGATGACGGCGAAGTGCACGGCGGAGGCGATGAGTACGGCGTTCAGCGCGGTCTGCTTGGAGACTCCGGCCGACGTGGTGGCGTAGACGAGGATGAAGGCGGTGATCACGTAGTAGCTGATGTTCTCCGCCATACGGGCGCCCATGGCGATCAGCACGTCCCGCCAGTGGTGGCGCAGAACGGACACCAGCGGCAGCTTCTCGGAGGAGGCTCCCGGTGCCGAGCTGCGGGCCTCGGCCTGCGCCAACGCCTGCTGGAACACAGGCGATTCATCGACAGACAGACGAATCCACAAACCGACGATCACCAGCACTCCGGACAGGAGGAACGGGATGCGCCATCCCCAGGAGCCGAAGGCGCTGTCGGAGAGGACGGCGGTCAGCAGCGACAGCACGCCCGTGGCGAGGAGTTGCCCGGCCGGTGCGCCGGTCTGTGGCCAGGAGGCCCAGAAGCCGCGCCGCCGTGCGTCACCGTGCTCCGACACGAGCAGGACGGCGCCGCCCCACTCACCGCCGAGCGCGAAGCCCTGCACCAGACGCAGCACCGTGAGCAGGACGGGCGCGGCGGCGCCGACCGTGGCGTGCGTGGGCAGCAGACCGATGGCGAAGGTCGCGCCGCCCATCAGCAGCAGGCTCAGCACCAGCAGCTTCTTGCGGCCGAGCCGGTCGCCGTAGTGGCCGAAGACCAGGGCGCCGAGCGGACGGGCGGCGAAGCCGACGGCATACGTCAGGAAGGACAGCAGCGTGCCGACCAGCGGGTCGGAGTCGGGGAAGAACAGCTTGTTGAAGACGAGCGCGGCGGCGGACCCGTAGAGGAAGAAGTCGTACCACTCGATGGTGGTGCCGATGAGGCTGGCGGCGACGATACGGGGGAGACGGGACGGCGCTGGTGGAGCGGTCGCGGAGGAGGACATCGGAACCACTTCCTGGCGTTCGACGGGGACGATTGTGTGTCGCCACACCGTAGGAACGGGCAAGTGGGAGGCGTATGTGGTGGGACCCCACAGTTCTGGGGGCTGAAGTGCGTGCGTCCACCATGAAGGGTGTGTCGAGGCCCCGTATCGGTGTCGGTGGGGCCAAGTGCACCGGCCCGATCCGCGAGCCGGACCGAGACGGCCGGTCCGGGGAAGGGGAGCGAGCATGACCGTGTGCGAACCACCCCTCCCCGGGCGGCGCTCGAGGGCGGCTCAGCCCAGCTCGGCCCCCTTGGCCGCCGCCTCCTCCTCCGTCCGCGCCCGGCCGGTGGCGAGCGTGCCACCCGCACTCTCCAGATGTGCGCGCACGAACCACTGGAACTGCTCCAGGTCGCGCAGCTGCTCGATCAGCAGGTCCTCGGTCGCCGTGTCGATGTCGGACGCCTGCTTGACGGCGTCGCGGACCGCCTCGATCACGCCCGTGTAGACGAGGTCGAGCGCGCCGAGGTGGGCGATCGCGTCGGCCCGGCCGATGGAGTAGTCGTCCCAGGTCCGCTCGGCGACCAGCACTCCCGGTGTCCCCTGCGCGACGCCACCGAGCGCGGCGATGCGTTCCGCCACGTCGTCGGCCATCTCCCGCACCCGGTCGACCTGGGGGTCGATCATCTCGTGGACGGCGATGAAATGCGGGCCGACCACGTTCCAGTGCACATGCTTGAGTGTCAGATGCAGATCGTTGAGTGCGTGCAGGCGCAGCCGCAGCAGACCTATCAGCCGGCCGGCCGCCTCGCGCTCGATGCCGGGGACCGTGTACTCGGGGGTCAGATCCTGCGTCATGGCTCACCTCGGTTTCGACAGAGTGTGCGTCGTCTGCACCAGCACGGTTGCCCCGGTTCGACCATGGCAGACCTGGACGATCGGAGTTCTTCGGCCGGTGGGTCCTCGGGCGTGGGGCAGGGGACCCGGCGCGTCTGACCACGCCGCTTCTGCCGTCGTCCGGCCGTGTGACGTACGGCGCCGACACCGGTCCGGGTGCGGCCGCTGCGTTCGGTCGGCCACGGATTCCATCGCGTTCGGTGTTTCGGGAGGGCTTTCCCCGGCGAAGCGGTCGTAGATGCCTCCGAGCGGAATTCCTGGTCGAAGGACGGCTCGCGCGTGGTACTGGTTGTGCACCCGGACGGTGCAGCAACAGGCCGTGCAGCGTGGGCGTGGTACCCGCCCGGGTACTGAGCATGCGGGGAGAGGCGGGTATGGCAGACCGGCTGGACGAGGAGTACGAGGGCCGGCGTCCCGGGAGTCAGGACGCCGACGGGCCGGAGACGACGATCGCATTGTCGGGTGACGGTGGGTGCATCGCCGAAGCGCGCCGCCTGGCTGCCGCCTTTCTCACCCAGGACTCCACCGGGCACGGTCGCGGCATCCCCGAACGGGTCGTGGACCTCACCCAGTTGGTGGTCAGCGAGCTGGTCACCAATGCGCGCAAGTACGCTCCCGGCCCCATTCTGCTGCGGTTGCGTGTGGCCGGATCGACGGTGCAGGTCGAGGTGTGGGACAGCGATCCCGTTCTGCCGACGGCACGAGCCGCCGACCCGGAACGGGTGGGCCAGCACGGACTGGAGATCGTGAAGGCCGTCGCCGCCCACCTCAGCATGCGGGCGGAGGCGGTCGGCAAGCGCATCACCGCGTGGCTACCGCTGGACTCCGGACCTGCGTAGGACGTCCGTCGGGGGTCGTACGGAATCCGTTCCGGACCTCGCGGGGGACGACCGCGGCCGGAGCGCTTCGCCGCGTCCGCCGACCGCAGTCGTGGCCATCGCGGGCCCGTCGGAAGTACGGGTGAACACCGTGGGCCGCCGGGGTGGAGGGCGCGGCCGCAGGAATGCCGGCCGGCAGCCGGGGTATGCGCCTGCTTGCCGGACGGCGGACCGGCGGGACCAGGCCGATCGACAGGGAGGGCGCATCGTGGCGACGACGACCGTGCAGAGGGCCGAGCAGACGGTGGACGTGCCGGAGATCGCCGACCCGTCCAAGGTCGCACCCAGGGACGCCCGGGAGTTGTCGAAGCTGTTCTTCGAGCAGCTGGCGGTGCTGGAGGAGGGCACGTCCGAGTACCAGCACGTCCGCAACACACTGATCGAGATGAACATCTCCCTGGTCCGCTTCGCGGCCGGCCGGTTCCGCAGCCGTGGGCCGGAGGAGATGGAGGACATCGTCCAGGTCGGTGTGATCGGGCTGATCAAGGCCATCGACCGGTTCGAGATCTCCCGCGAGGTCGAGTTCACCTCCTTCGCCGTCCCCTACATCGTGGGGGAGATCAAGCGGTTCTTCCGCGACACGTCCTGGGCGGTGCATGTGCCCCGACGGTTGCAGGAGGCCCGGGTGCAACTGGCGCGCGCGAACGAGGAGCTGCGCAGCCGGCTGGGCCGGACGCCGACCACCAGGGAACTGTCGGACCTGATGAGCCTGCCCGAGGACGAGGTCGTCGAGGCCCGACTGGCCTCCAACGGCTACACGTCGGCCTCCCTGGACGCGGCGATCGGCGGGAGTGAGGACGGGGAGTCCGTGCTGGCCGACTTCATCGGCGACGAGGACGCGGCCCTGGAACTGGTCGAGGACTTCCACGCCCTTGCACCGATGATCGCCGAACTCGACGAACGCGAGCGGCGGATCATTCACTGGCGGTTCGTCGAAGAACTCACCCAGGCCCAGATCGGCGAACGCCTGGGCGTCTCCCAGATGCACGTCTCACGCCTGATCTCCCGCCTGCTGGCCCGGCTGCGCGAAGGAATGCTCTGCGGCGGCTGACGGCCGGGCATCCACGGGCACGGCGAACGCCCGGCAGGTGCCGCCTTGCCGTCGTTCCTGCGCGGGCCGTACTCCGCCCCGGCGGCAGCCGGATCCGCCGGGGCTCTCCGCCAGCCGCCGCCGGGCGCTAGTTCTTGGGGGGCTTGACCGCGACGTCGAGGTAGAAGGCGTCGATGCTGTGCACCGCCGCCTCGAACTCCTCGAGGTTGACCGGCTTGGTGACGTAGGCGTTGGCATGGTGGTGGTATGCGCCGGTGACGTCGTCGGGGGCGGCGGACGTGGTCAGTACGACGACCGGGATGGTGCGCAGGTCGGCGTCCTCCTTCACCACGGCGAGGAACTCCCGGCCGTTCATGCGGGGCATGTTGAGATCGAGCACGATCAGATCGGGCCGCTCCGTGGACGGGTCGCGGAGGTAGTCGAGGGCGGCGATGCCGTCGGAGACCTGGGTGAGGTTTCGGGTACCGCGCTCGGCGAGTGCGTCCTGGATGAGCATCGCGTCGGCGACGTCGTCCTCGACCAGCAGCACGTCATAGGGGCGGATTGCGGCGGCAGCCATGATTCACGAGCTCCGGGGGGTTGGGTGAGGGGTGCTGTTGCTGATCAGCCCGGGCCAGCGGCGCCGGGCTCCTTGACGGCTCATGCCGACGGCCTGGCCGATCTCCGGGTAACCGGCTCCGCTCGCGGCCGCGGTGTGGGCGGCCTCGTCCTCGAGATGCCGGACCGCCTGTTTGACGTCGGCGAGGACACGCAGGCGTACGAGGGCCCGCCGGCGCGACTCCTCGGTCATGTCGAGGGGCTCCGTGGGCGGGTGGGCGGTCTCCTGCGCGAGTCGCCGGGCGAGTTCGTCCACCAGCCGGGTCACCAGAGCGGCCGTCTCCCCGTCCGTCGGACGAAAAGCGGAAGGTGGACCAGGCATGGCACCACCCTAGGGCGTTGATCTCGGATGGGACAACAGGCGTTGTCGGCCCGCGGGTACAGTGTGCCTCTCGCGCCACGGGGCGCTGTGACCGGTCGGCCGGGGGAGAGATGCAGGGCGCGATGACGAGCAAGCGGACGGACACCGCGGGTGTGTTCGCCGGCTGGACCACCCGTCGCTGGCTGCGGGCAGGGGTGGCCACCACCCTGATCCTCCTTGCGGTGCTGGGGTCGTTGGGAGGCTGGGCCATGTGGCGCACCTCGCAGATCACCTCCTCGTTGGTCGACCGGCGCTCCCCGGCCCTGATCGAGTCGATGCGGGTGGAGGAGGCCCTGGTCAACCAGGAGACCGGCATCCGCGGCTACGGCCTGTCCGGCCGGAAGGACTTCCTGCAGCCGTACGCACAGGGCGTGGCCGACGAGAAGGCGGCACTGAAGCGCCTGCGGTCCCTGCTCGGCAACGACGGCCGGGCTCTCGACGACCTGGCCGACGTGGAGAAGCTGGCCGGCACCTGGCGTGAGCGCATAGCCCGGCCCGTCTCGGCGGCCGCCCCCGCGGAGGCTTCGAAGATCACCACGGCACGGGCCGACGAGGGCAAGACCACATTCGACTCGCTGCGCCGTGCGATGGCACGTCAGCAGTCCCATCTGCAGGACGAACGGGTGGTGGCCACCCGCGACCTGCGTCGTGCGACGGCGCTGCGGAACTGGATGTTCGCCGTCATCGGACTCGTCATCGCCCTGGTGGCCGTGCTCGTCTTCGAGGGACTGCGCCGCGGCATCACCGGCCCGCTGAGCACGCTCGGCACGGCTGCCCGCGAGGTCGCACGGGGCCGCTTCGACCGTTCCCTCGCCGGTACCGGTCCCGCCGACCTGCGCCGGCTCGCCTCCGACGTGGATTCCATGCGCCTGCGCCTGGTGGAGGAACTGCGGTCCAGCGAGGGGACCCGCCGGCTGCTGGACGAGCAGACGGAGGACCTGAAGCGCTCGAACACCGAGCTGGAGCAGTTCGCCTACGTGGCCTCGCACGATCTGCAGGAACCCCTGCGCAAGGTGTCCAGCTTCACCCAGCTCCTTCAGCGCCGCTACGGCGGCCAACTGGACGACAAGGCCGACCAGTACATCGCCTTCGCCGTCGACGGCGCCAACCGTATGCAGACCCTCATCAACGACCTTCTGGCCTTCTCGAGGGTCGGCCGGGTCCACAACGACCACCAGACCGTGGACCTCGAAGAGGTGCTGAGCCGCACCCTGGACACGTTGAGCGTGGCCGTGGAGGAGAGCGGCGCCGAGATCACCCACGATGTGCTGCCCACCGTCGTCGGGGACTCGACCCAGCTGAGCATCCTCTGGCAGAACCTGCTGTCGAACGCGATCAAGTTCCGCAGTCCCGACCGGCCGCCGCGTATCCACATCGGTGTCGTGCCCCACGGCGATGCGTGGGAGTTCGCGGTGACCGACAACGGCATCGGCATCGCACCGGAGTTCCGGGAGAAGGTCTTCATCATCTTCCAGCGTCTTCACACCAAGGACGCCTATCCGGGCACCGGCATCGGTCTGGCGATGTGCAAGAAGGTCGTGGAGTTCCACGACGGCACGATCAGGATCGACCCCGACGCCGAGCTCGGCACCCGCGTTGTCTTCACCCTCCCCGCCGTCACTGCCGCGACGGCGGCCCCGGACAGAGAGACACAGCCGTGACCGCTCCCGCCGCAGGCCGCGACGAGCAATATGACGTGCTGCTGGTGGAGGACGACGACGGAGACGCCCTCCTGGTCGAGGAACTCCTTCATGACACCGATCTGCCGCTTGCGCTGACGCGCTGCCGCACGGCTGCCGACGCGCGTGCGGCACTTGCCTCGGGACCCGTCGACTGCGTCCTGCTCGATCTGCATCTGCCCGACGCGTCCGGCGTGGAGACCGTCCAGGCGATCCAGGCGGCCACCGACGCCGCCATCATCGTCCTGACCGGCCTGGACGAGCCCCGCGCGGGGGTCGACGCCCTTGCCGCCGGGGCCCAGGACTACCTCGTCAAGGGCAAGGTCGATCCCGACCTGATGCAGCGCGCCGTCCGCTACGCCGTCCAGCGAAAGCAGGCCGAACGCGCCAACGCCGCCCTCCAGATCGGACGTCTGCGTGCCGAGGAGAACGCACGTCTGGAACGCGGGCTGCTGCCGGAACCCCTGTTGTCCTCCGGCACGGTCAGCGCCTCCAGCCGCTACTACCCCGGACGGGCGCAGGCGTTGCTGGGTGGGGACTTCCTCGACGTCGTCCAGACGCAGGACGGACAGGTCCACGCCATCATCGGAGACGTCAGCGGCCATGGACCCGACGCGGCGGCGCTCGGCGTCTGCCTCCGCATAGCGTGGCGCGCCCTGACCCTCGGCGGCCACCGCGACCGGCAGCTGCTCCACCTCCTCGAACAGATCCACATAGCCGAACGCGCCGGCAGCGACCTCTTCACCACGTGCACCCTGATCACCCTGGATCCGCACGCGGCCTCCCTCACCCTGCACCTCGCCGGCCACCACGAACCGCTGCTCGTCACCCCCGACGGCACCCATGAGGTGGCGGCCGCCCACGGAGTCGCGCTGGGCATCGCACCCGGGCTGGGCCAGTGGCCCGCCACCACGCTGGCACTGCCCGCGAGCGGCGCGCTGGTCGCCTACACCGACGGCCTCATCGAGGGCTTCGCGGACGGCACGGGCGCCCGCCTCGGGGTGGAGGGTCTGCTGCGCATCATCGACACGCTCCACGCGCCCGATCCCGGCACCCATCTCGACGAGCTCATCACCCGCACCCGCACGCTGAACGCGGACCGGCACACCGACGACCTCGCCGTGCTGCGCCTGGACTGGAACACGGGCACGGCCGGTCCCACGGCGAGGGCCTGGCGCACCGCACCGTAACCGCCCGCCGGTGGTCCGCTCCGCGGTCGCGGAGCAGACGCATGGACCGGAGCGCCCGGCGGGCGGTCACGCCGGTCTGCATGGCCGCCCGCGGGGCAACGGCAGCTGCCCGCAGTGCGCTACTGGGCTGCCCCGAAGTCCTGGGTCCAGTAGTCGTTGGGCTGCGCGAGACCGACGCCGATCTCCTTGAACCCGCAGTCGAGGATGTTGGCCTTGTGGCCGGGGCTGGACATCCAGCCGGCCATGACCGCCTCGGGGGTGGCGTAGCCGTAGGCGACGTTCTCCCCGTAGGCGCTCCAGTCGTAGCCGGCACGGGTGATGCGGTCGCCCGGGGCGGACCCGTCCGACCCGGTGTGCGACATGTTCCGGTGGGCCGCCATGTCCTCGCTGTGCGCCTGCGCGGCCTTCGTCAGCTTCGCGTTGACGGTCAGCGGCGAGCAACCCACCTTGGCCCGCTCGGCGTTGACCAGCTCCACCACGCGTGCGACGTCTGCGGACGCAGGAGCGCCGGTCGCGGGCGCCGAGGCGGTGGCCGCCGGTGTGCTCGGCGTGCTCCTCGGTGTGGCGGGCGCGGAGGCGGAGGCGGAAGCGGGGGTCTTCGGGGTGAGCCGCGGTGCGGCGGTCCTTGGCCGGGGGGCGGTGGTCTTCGCGGGACGGGACGGCGAGGTGGCCTTCCGCGTGCTCGGGGCGGGGCTGGGAGTGCTCGACGCCGCGGCCGTGGGTGTGCTGTGCCCGTCCGCGTTCCAGCCGTAGTACCGGTCGGCGTCGTTCCGCCGATGCTTGGTCTCCAGCTTCGCGGCGGCGTACGACGGGTGCCCTGCGCTGTCCCTCCAGTTCGCACAGGCCACGGCGACGGACGGCACGCCCACGGCCCCCACGGCGACGGCGGCGACGACTATGTTCCGACGGCTCTTCTTGCGGTGCTTCCCCATGCGTGACCTCACCCGGTAATCGCCGAGCGCTCCCTGTGCGGCTGGCTTTTTGCGGACCCCACCCCTGAACCACGGCGATGCCCTGCGGCCGTCATTCTGAGGACGGGCTCGCAGAGCGCGCAAAGAGCCTTCGTACTACTTTGCTTCGTAGGCGCGGACGGCCCTTGCGAAGGGGAGTGCGGCCGCGCCGGCCCTGCTACGGGGGCCTGTGGCGTGCCTGTCACCCAGTCAGAAGCCTTACGCATGTGCGAACAGGCGGCATCGCCGAGAAAGAAGAAGTCCTTGAGTTCCGGATGCGATGCACCGCTGTCAAGACGGACAAATCCCGTATGTCATCGGAGCGGCGTCTACTATTCAGGCCGGTTAGTTCCCGGACCGACGTGACGGATATCACTGACTCGCGGAATGTCGGTCGAGGTCGTGAATGGGGCATTTACGGTTCGCTGCCGCTGAAGGGTTCGAATCACGCTTGGAGCGCATACCGGTCCCGCCGTCACAAGAGGCGCGAAGAGGAAGGATACGGAACGATGGGAGCCCCGTCGGACGTAGCGAGGCCAGGCTTCCCATGGTGACCGACCGCAGCTCCGCCCCGTTCCGCGCCCGCGACGGAGACGTCAAGTGCCCCGTCGCGCGGTCCGGATGGGCCCCTGTGCCGTGTTGCGCCCGGGTGTGGGGCATATCTCGTCACGGTGACGCATCCGCATGTCAGCGTGCCGGAATCACGGGTTCGAAACACCCCTGAGCTCCGTTCCGGTGGCCGGTCGGTACGGTCCGTGTCCGGCGCCGTACTAGGATTGTCCGCTTGTTCGGAGCTGGACCGGAAGATCCCCAGGCATCCCTGCGGGCCCACCAGCGCCCCGGAACGCTCCGGGAACGAGACGTGAGGACCCGATGGCAGCCCTCCAGCAAGGCCCTGCGCTCGCGCCGTCCGAGGAGCGGATGCGCGCCGAGTTCGGTGACCGTGCGCTCTTCTCCGCCGCTCCCGCAGCCTCGCCGCGGACTCTCGTGGACATCCTCGACGCCTCGGTACGGGCGCATCCCGACGAGCCGGCCCTCGACGACGGCGATCGCTGCCTGACCTACCGCGACCTCGCCCTCGAGGTCGAGTCCCTCAGACGGCGCCTCGCCCACGCCGGAGTCGGCCGCGGCGACCGGGTCGGCGTCCGTGTTCCGTCCGGGACCAACGACCTGTACGTGGCGATCCTCGCCGTTCTCGCGGCGGGAGCCGCCTACGTCCCCGTGGACGCGGAGGACCCGGACGAGCGGGCCGAGCTGGTGTTCGGCGAGGCACAGGTGCGCGCCGTGATCGGCGCCGGGCACCGCCTGACCGTCGAGGGACGCTCCGACGTCCCCGACGCCCGGCCGGGCGTCGGGGACGACGCCTGGATCATCTTCACCTCCGGCTCCACCGGGAAGCCCAAGGGCGTCGCCGTCAGCCACCGCAGCGCCGCCGCGTTCGTGGACGCGGAGGCGTCCCTCTTCCTGAAGGAGGAGCCGATCGGGCCCGGCGACCGGGTGATGGCCGGTCTCTCCGTGGCCTTCGACGCCTCCTGCGAGGAGATGTGGCTGGCCTGGCGGTACGGGGCCTGCCTGGTGCCCGTGCCGCGCTCGCAGGTGCGCAGCGGCGCCGATCTCGGCCCCTGGCTGGTCGAGCAGGAGATCACCGTCGTCTCCACCGTGCCGACCCTGGCCGCGCTCTGGGAGCCCGAGACGCTGAACGACGTCCGTCTGCTGATCTTCGGCGGCGAGGCCTGCCCGCCCGAGCTCGCGCAGCGTCTCGTCACCGAGGGCCGCGAGGTCTGGAACACCTACGGGCCGACCGAGGCGACCGTTGTCGCCTGTGCGTCGCTGCTCACCGGCGAGGAGCCGATCCGGATCGGGCTGCCGCTGAACGGCTGGGAACTGGCCGTCGTGGACGACGCCGGGCAGCCGGTGGCGATGGGCGACAGCGGGCAGCTGGTGATCGGCGGGGTCGGGCTCGCCCGGTATCTCGACGCCGAGAAGGACGCGGAGAAGTACGCGCCCCTCGAGGCCCTCGGCTGGGAGCGTGCCTACCGCAGCGGTGACCTCGTCCGCGCGGAGCCCGAAGGGCTGATCTTCCTGGGGCGGGCCGACGAGCAGATCAAGCTCGGCGGGCGGCGCATCGAACTCGGCGAGGTGGACGCCGCGCTGCAGGCCCTGCCGGGTGTGGCCGGCGCGGCCGCGGCCGTGCGGACGGCCCGCAGCGGGAATCAGCTCCTGGTCGGCTACGTCGTCACCCAGGAGGGATGGGACCGCACGGTCGCCGTCGAGAAGCTGCGCGCCGAACTGCCCGCCGCCCTGGTACCGCTGCTCGCACCGATCGACGATCTGCCCACCCGCACATCCGGCAAGGTGGACCGCAACGCCCTGCCCTGGCCGCTGGAGGGCCTGGAGCAGCCCGCGGCCGAGCTGTACGGCACCGAGGCCTGGCTCGCCGAGCAGTGGACCGAGGTCCTCGGCATCCCGGTGGCGGACGCCTCGGACGACTTCTTCGCGATCGGCGGTGGCAGCCTGTCCGCCGCTCAGCTCACCACCCGGCTGCGCACCCGCTATCCCAGCGCGGCCGTCCTCGACATCTACCAGCAGCCGACGCTGCGCAAGCTGGCCCGCCATCTGGAGGAGTCGGCGCATGACGACGGGGCGCAGCGCGTGGTCGTGCCGGTCCCGGCGCGGACCCGGGCTCTGCAACTCCTCCTGCTGGTTCCCCTGTTCACGGTCCTCGGGCTGCGCTGGACCGTGGCACTGGCCGCGCTCGGCAACGCCCTGCACCGGTTCGGTCCGTATCCGTGGGCGCCGAGCACCTCCTGGTGGGCCGTGGCCGCGGGGGCGGTGCTGTTCTTCACCCCGCCGGGGCGGCTCGCCGTCGCCGCGGGCGGGGCACGGCTGCTGCTGCGGGGCGTCAAGCCCGGGCAGTACCCGCGAGGCGGCAGTGTCCATCTGCGGTTGTGGACGGCGGAGCGGCTCGCTGAGTTCAGCGGGGCGTCGTCGCTGACGGGCTCGTGGCTGGAGCGGTACGCCCGGGCGCTCGGGGCCAAGGTCGGCGCCGATGTGGACCTGCACTCGCTGCCGCCGGTGACCGGCATGCTCAAACTGGGCCGGTCCGCGGCCGTGGAGTCCGAGGTGGACCTCTCGGGCTACTGGCTGGACGGCGACCGGCTGGAGATCGGTCCGGTGAAGGTGGGTGCGCACGCCGTGGTAGGCACCCGCAGCTTGCTCTTCCCGGGAGCGCGGGTCGGCAAGCGGGCCGAGGTCGCGCCCGGATCGGCCGTCGCCGGGCAGGTCCCGACCGGTCAGCGCTGGGCGGGCGCCCCCGCCGTCAAACTCGGCAGGGCCAAGCGCAACTGGCCCGAGGAACGACCGCAGCGCGGCCGGTGGTGGCGGGCGATGTACGGCGTCACCGGCTTCGCGCTGACGCTGCTGCCGGTGCCGTCCGCCGCGGCCGCTCTCCTGGTGGCGCACATGTTCGTCGATCCGGCCGCCGGCCTCGGTCGGGCGCTGCGGGGGGCGGCCGAGGCGCTGGTCCCCGCCACGCTCGCGTTCGGGCTGATGTACGCGCTGCTGCTCCTGATCGCCGTACGGCTGATGAGCCTCGGTCTGCGCGAGGGCACACACCCGACGCACAGCCGGATCGGCTGGCAGGCCTGGACGGTCACCCAGCTGATGGATCGCTCGCGCGAGACCCTGTTCCCGCTCTACGCCGGTCTGGTCACCCCCGTGTGGCTGCGGCTGCTCGGAATGCGGATCGGCCGGGGCGCCGAGGTGTCGACCGTGCTCGCCCTGCCGAGTCTGACGACGGTCGGTGAGGGTGCGTTCCTGGCCGACGACACGCTGACCGCGCCGTACGAGCTGGGCGGGGGCTGGATTCACATCGGGCGTGCGGAGATCGGGCGGCGGGCGTTCCTGGGGAACTCCGGGATGACCGCGCCGGGCCGGAGCGTGCCCGACGGCGGATTGGTCGGTGTGCTGTCGGCGACGCCGAAGAAGGCGAAGAAGGGCACCTCCTACCTGGGACTGCCCCCGGTGAAGCTTCCGCGCGCGGTGTCCGGCGGCGACCAGAGCCGCACCTACGACCCGCCGGCCCGGCTGCTCTGGGCGCGCGGGCTGGTGGAGCTGTGCCGCATCGTGCCCGTGTTCTGCTCGGCGGGGCTCGCGGTGCTGACCGTGGCGGCGCTCAGCGCGCTCGGCGGGTGGGCGTGGCCGCTGTGCGGGCTGGTGCTCCTGGGCGCAGGAGCGGCGGCCGGTGCGGTGTCCGTGGTGGCGAAGTGGCTGCTCGTGGGCCGGCACCGTACCGGGGAGCACCCGCTGTGGAGCTCGTTCGTGTGGCGCAACGAGCTGGCGGACACCTTCGTCGAGGTGGTGGCCGTACCGTGGCTGGCGGGTTCCGTTCCGGGTACACCGCTGATGACCCTCTGGCTGCGTGCACTCGGCGCCCGGATCGGCCGGGGCGTGTGGGTGGAGAGCTACTGGCTTCCGGAGACGGACCTCGTGACGCTGGAGGACGGGGCGACGGTCAATCGGGGCTGCGTACTGCAGACCCACCTCTTCCACGACCGGATCTTGAGGACGGATACTGTGGTTCTCCGTGAGGGCGCGACGTTGGGTCCTGGCGGAATCGTCCTGCCCGGCAGCACGGTCGGTGCCCGCTCGACACTGGGCCCCGCCTCGCTCGTGATGGCGGCGGAGTCGGTGCCCGACGACACCCGCTGGCTGGGCAACCCGATCGAGGCATGGCGTCCCCGGAAGCGCGCGGAGTGACTCGTCAGGGGCCGGAAGTCGGGACACCGGCACGAGGTACGAGCACGGCGCAGGGAGCAGACGCAGCAGTGAGCGGTCAGCAGAAGGTGGAAGCGGACCCGTACTTCCCCGACAACGGCGATCCCCGGTACCGGGTGCACCGCTACGAGCTCACCCTGGACTACCGGCCCGGCCCCAACCGGCTCTCCGGGACGGCCCGCCTCAACGCCATAGCGGGCCGGGCTCCGCTCAGCGAGTTCCAGCTCAACCTGGCCGACTTCCGCATCGGCCGGATCAGGGTCGACGGGCGGGCGCCGCACTATGTGCACCGCGGCGGCAGACTGCGGATCCGTCCGCAGAAGCCGATCCGGGCGGGTGCCGCGTTCACCGTCGAGGTGCACTGGTCGGGCAATCCGAAGCCGGTCAGCAGCCCCTGGGGCGAGATCGGCTGGGAGGAGCTGGAGGACGGGGCGCTGGTGGCGAGCCAGCCCGTCGGGGCGCCCTCGTGGTATCCGTGCAACGACCGCCCGGCGGACAAGGCGTCGTACCACATATCGGTCACCACCCCGTCGACGTACTCGGTGGTCGCGGGCGGCCGTCTGCTGACCCGTACGACGAAGGCGTCGACGACCACGTGGGTGTACGAACAGCCGGCCCCCACCTCCAGCTATCTGGTCGGGCTGTCGATCGGCAGGTACCAGACGGTGCTTCTCGGCGATGCGGGTGATGCGGGCGTGCCGCAGTACGGCCACGTCCCCGCGCGGCTGCTGCCCCAGTTCTCCAGGGACTTCGCGCGCCAGCCCGCCATGATGGAGCTGTTCCAGGAGCTGTTCGGCCCGTATCCGTTCGGCGAGTACGCGGTCGTGGTGACGGAGGAGGAGCTCGACGTACCCGTCGAGGCGCAGGGTCTGTCGCTGTTCGGCGCCAACCATGTGGACGGGGCCAGGGGCTCGGAGCGGCTGGTGGCGCACGAGCTGGCGCACCAGTGGTTCGGCAACAGCGTGTCCGTCGCCGACTGGCGGCACATATGGCTCAACGAGGGCTTCGCGAAGTACGCGGAATGGCTGTGGTCGGAGCGGTCCGGGGGTTCCACGGCCGCCCAGCTGGCCGCGGTGTCGCACCGGAAGCTGTCCCTGCTGCCGCAGGATCTGCGGCTGTCCGACCCGGGCCGCAAGCGGATGTTCGACGACCGTCTCTACGAACGCGGTGGGCTCGTGCTGCACGCACTGCGCTGCGCGATGGGCGAGGAGGCGTTCCACCGGATGCTGCGCGGCTGGGCGGGCGTGCACCGGGGCGGGGTCGTGACGACCGGCGCCCTCACCGCGCACGTCGCTCGGTTCGCGAGCCGGCCGCTGGACGACGTGTTCACGGCGTGGGTGCAGGAGGCCGCGCTGCCGCCGCTTCCGTCCCTCGCGCCGCCGGCGCCGAGGCGTCCGTCCTATCCGCCGAGCAACGCCGGATCCGGCTGATACGGCACCGCACCGTGCGGCCGGTGCCGCGGGCGGGCGGCCGCCCGGACGGAGTCGTCCGCGTACGGACGGCCCCGTTGTGCCCGGCCGCGAACGGCCGAGGGGCGTGATGCGCCGGATGCAGCGCGTCGGGCGTGCGCTCAGGCGGGGGACGTCTGGGAGAGCTGCCGCTCGAGGTGGGCCAGCCGCGTACGCAGCTCCTTCTCCGTGGCGCGCCGCTCCGTGACCTCACGCATGATCGCGGAGATCCCGGCGATCCGGCCGGTCGCGTCGCGCAGCAGCGCCACCGAGAACTCGATCGACAGGCGGTGGCCGTCCCGGTGGGTGGCGGGCACGCCGAGGAGTGTGTCCCCGTACCGGGTCAGGCCGGTGGCCATCGTGTGCCGATAGCCCTTGCCGTGCCGTTCCCGGAGCTTCTCCGGGATGATCAGGTCCAGGCTGCGGCCCACCGCCTCGTCCGCCGTGTGGCCGAACATCCGTTCCGCTCCGCTGTTCCAGACCTGGATGATCCCCTCCGGATCGGCCACCACGATGGCCTCGGAGGACTCACGCACGATCGCCTGGGCCAGCCAGCCCTCCGGCTCGCCGACGCGCCCGGTGCCCTGGCCGCCCTGCGGGGGCGGGGCTCCGTTCCCGACGGCCGCGTTGTTCTCGTCCACGGCGGTTTCCTCCTTATGGGGCACGCCCCGGGGACCGCTCCGCTGTGCGTGCGGCGGGCGCGCCCACCCTCTCCGGATCGACGTCGTCGTCAGTATGGCGTCCGCATCCTGAATAAGGAATACTGCATACAATATCGCTCGAGGTAGAGGAGAGCCGCTCATGTTGTTCCGGCAGCTCGAGTACTTCGTGGCGGTCGCCAGGGAGAAGCACTTCGCGCGGGCGGCCGATGCCTGCTACGTCTCGCAGCCGGCGCTGTCGATCGCCGTCGCGAAGCTGGAGCGGGAGCTGAACGTCACGCTGATCAACCGGGGGCGCACCTTCGAGGGACTCACCCCCGAGGGCGAACGACTCGTCGTCTGGGCCAAGCGGATCCTCGCCGAGCACGACGCGTTCAAGTCCGAGGTGGCGGTCATGCAGTCCGGCGTCACCGGCACGCTCCGGCTGGGCACGGGCCCCACCGTGTCGACCACCACGGGGCTCCCGGTGGCCGCCTTCTGCGCGATGCATCCGCTGGCCAGGGTGAAGGTGTGCTCGCGGCTGTCCTCCGCCGAGCTGGTCCGCCAGCTGCGCGATTTCGAACTGGACGCCGCCATCGCCCACTTCGGCCCCGATGACCGGGAGGGCCTGGAGATGCTGCCGCTGTACGAGGAGCAGTACGTGCTGCTGGTGTCCGGCGAGCAGCTGGTGCCCCCGGCCCCCACCATCACCTGGGCGGAGGCCGCCCAGCTTCCGCTGGCGCTGCTGACCCCGGACATGCGGTTCCGCCAGTTCATCGACAACGCCTTCGAAAGCTCGGGCGTCACGGCGACCCCGCAGGTCGAGACGGACTCGGTCGCCTCCCTGTGTGCCCATGTCTCCACGGGGGCATGGGCGAGCGTCGTCCCGCACACCTGGCTCAGCGCCATGCCGGTGACCGGGGGGACCCGGGCCGTCCGGCTGGTCGAGCCGGACGCCAGAGCGCAGATCTCGGTGGCGATCCACGCGGCCACGCCGGGATCGGTGGTGGCCCGGGCGTTCCTCAACGTGGTCGCGGGGCTGTCGCTCGACGAGGTCTTCGTGTCCGAGCGCCCCGACCTCGGCGCCGGACCGGACGCGGCCGAAGGCCCCCGCGACAAGCGGCTCGTGGACGTCGGGGGCGCGGGCTGACGGGGCCCGCCCCGGGGCGGAAAGGCCTCTTACGAGGTGCTCCGGCCGGGGTCCGCGAGCGCACCCGGCGCAGGCGGCGGACGCCGCCCCCTTCGATAAACGCGGTAAATCAGCTGGTTGGCAAAAGATCTTGGACGCGCCGGCCCCATGGCGCGGATGGTGAAACACGGAAGACGAACTGGGCGACCCGCTAGGGAGGATCCGGACCATGACGGACGCTGTCGTACAGGACACGGGCGTGGAGGGCGCCGATCAACCGGCCGCCCTGACCGACGGGATCCATCTGGTCGTCGACGCACTCAAACTCAACGGCGTCGAGACCATCTACGGGGTCGTCGGTATCCCGATCACCGACCTGGCCCGTCTCGCGCAGGCCTCGGGCATCCGCTACATCGGTTTCCGGCACGAGAGCGACGCCGGCCACGCGGCGGCGGCGGCCGGCTTCCTCACGCAGAAGCCGGGCATCTGCCTCACGGTGTCGGCGCCGGGCTTCCTCAACGGACTCGTGGCGCTCGCCAACGCCACCACCAACTGCTTCCCGATGGTGCAGATCTCCGGGTCGAGCGAGCGGCACCTCGTCGACCTCCAGCGGGGCGACTACGAGGAGATGGACCAGCTCGCGGCCGCCAAGCCGTTCGTCAAGGCGGCCTACCGAGTGCACCGGGCCGAGGACATCGGCCGTGGCCTCGCCCGCGCGATCCGCACCGCCATCTCCGGCCGCCCCGGCGGGGTCTACCTGGACATCCCGGCCGCCGTGCTGGGCGAGGTCCTCGACGCCGAGAAGGGCGCCGCGTCGCTGTGGCGGCTCGTCGACCCGGCGCCGCGCCAACTGCCGCAGCCGGAGGCCGTGGACCGTGCGATCGAACTCCTCGCCGGCGCCGAGAGGCCCCTGCTGGTGCTCGGAAAGGGCGCCGCGTACGCCCGGGCGGACGACCTGATCCGGGAGTTCGTCGAGTCCACCGGCATTCCCTACCTCCCGATGTCGATGGCGAAGGGCCTGCTGCCCGACGACCATCCGCAGTCCGCGTCGACGGCCAGGTCGCTCGCGCTGCGCCGGGCGGACGTCGTCATGCTGGTCGGCGCCCGTCTGAACTGGCTGCTCGGCCACGGTGACGCGCCCCAGTGGAACCCGGACGCCAAGTTCGTCCAGGTCGACATCGCCGCCACGGAGATGGACAGCAACCAGCCCATCGCCGCTCCGCTGGTCGGGGACGTCTCCTCCGTGATGGAGGCCCTGGTCGAGCGCAGCAAGCCGGGCCGGATCACGGCCCCGGCACCATGGCGCGAGGAACTCACCGCCCGCTCCGCGCAGAACGTCGCCAAGATGTCCGGTCGTCTGAAGGCGGCCGCGACGGCGCACCCGATGAAGTTCCTCGGCGCGCTCCAGGCCATCCGCGACGTGCTGCAGGACAATCCCGAGGCCTACGTCGTCAACGAGGGCGCCAACGCGCTCGACCTGGCCCGCAACACGATCGGCATGCAGGTGCCCCGACACCGCCTGGACAGCGGTACCTGGGGCGTCATGGGCATCGGCATGGGCTACGCCATCGCCGCCGCCGTCGAGACCGGCTGCCCCGTCGTCGCCATCGAGGGCGACAGCGCGTTCGGGTTCAGCGGCATGGAGATCGAGACGGTCTGCCGCTACAACCTGCCCATCGTCACCGTCGTCCTGAACAACAGCGGCGTCTACCGGGGCGACGACGCCTCCCCCTCCGACGATCCGGCACCGACCGCGCTGAAGGCCCGCCACGACCTCATGATCAAGGCGTTCGGTGGCGCGGGCTACCAGGCGACGACGCCCGACGAGGTCGCCACCACCCTTCGCGAGGCGCTGGCCGCGGGCGGTCCGGCACTGATCGACTGCGTGATCGATCCGACGGACGGCACGGAGAGCGGCAACATCGCGCACCTCAACCCCAAGGGCATCAGCGTTCCACGCTGAACCACGTCCCGGCCCCCGCACATTCCGCACCGAGACGATTCACGAGAGAGAAACCAATATGACTGAACTGCCGCTCTCCGGGATTAAGGTCATCGACTTCACCGGAGTACAGGCCGGACCGGCCTGCACGCAGATGCTCGCCTGGTTCGGAGCCGACGTCCTCAAGGTCGAGCGCACCACCGGCGGCGATGTGACGCGCAACCAGTTGCGCGACATCCCCGACGCTGACGCGCTGTACTTCACCATGCTGAACAGCAACAAGCGCTCCCTGGCCATCAACACCAAGTCCCCCGAGGGACGGGAGGTGATGGAGAAGCTGATCCGCGAG
Organism: Streptomyces sp. HUAS TT11; assembly: GCF_051553595.1. Taxonomy (NCBI): domain Bacteria; kingdom Bacillati; phylum Actinomycetota; class Actinomycetes; order Kitasatosporales; family Streptomycetaceae; genus Streptomyces; species Streptomyces sp. HUAS TT11. The sequence goes on along the minus strand of NZ_CP196184.1, from coordinate 1,378,148 downwards.
GCCGACATCCTGGTGGAGAACTTCGCGCCCGGAGCCATGGACCGCATGGGCCTGGACTGGGAGACCCTCCAGGAGTGGAATCCGCGGCTGATCTTCGGCTCCGTCAAGGGGTTCAACGAGGACTCGCCGTGGAACGACCTGAAGGTCTACGAGAACGTGGCCCAGTGTGCCGGCGGTGCCGCCTCGACGACCGGCTTCTGGGACGGCCCGCCGACCGTCAGCGGAGCCGCCCTCGGCGACAGCAACACGGGCATGCACCTGCTGATCGGTCTTCTGACGGCGCTGATCGACCGCGACAGGACCGGCAGGGGCCAGAAGGTGGCGGTGTCCATGCAGGACGCCGTGCTCAACCTGTCCCGGGTCAAGCTGCGTGACCAGCAGCGTCTGGACCGGGTCGGCTACCTGGAGGAGTACCCCCAGTACCCGAACGGCGAGTTCGGACAGGCCGTGCCCCGGGGCGGCAACGCCGGCGGCGGTGGCCAGCCCGGCTGGGTGCTCAAGTGCAAGGGCTGGGAGACCGACCCCAACGCGTACATCTACTTCACGGTCCAGGAGCAGAACTGGAAGCGGACCGCGGAGGCCATCGGCCGCCCCGAGTGGGCCGAGGACCCGGACTACTCGACCGCCAAGGCCCGGCAGTCCCGCATCTTCGAGATCTTCGAGGAGATCGAGAAGTGGCTCGCCGACAAGACGAAGTACGAGGCGGTCGACATCCTGCGCAAGTGGGAGGTGCCCTGCGCCCCGGTGATGAGCATGAAGGAGCTCGCCGAGGACGAGGCGCTGCGCCGGAGCGGCACCGTGGTGGAGGTCGAGCAGAAGGGCCGAGGGACGTATCTGACCGTCGGCAGCCCGATCAAGTTCTCCGGCTTCAAGCCGGACATCAAGGGCGCGCCGCTGCTCGGTGAGCACACGGACGACGTCCTCGGTGCGCTGGGCTACGACGCCGGTGCCATCGCCGCGATGCGCGACAAGCAGATCGTCATCTGAACCGGTCCGTCCATCCGCGGACAGGGTGGACACAAGAGCGGACGTGCCGTCCGCGTCAGGAAGCCGGCCCCGGCCATCGGCCAGGGCCGGCTTTCCGTTGTGGGTTCCCGCGAGCCCGAACAGGGGAGTAGAATACTGTATACGGTATTCAATCTTTCTGGTGGCAACATGTGGGATCACGTCCAGAGCGGGACTCCGGCCCGCGAGGCGGCGGTGGCGCACGGCCCGGCGGCCGCCGCTCAGCCGGACCCCGCCCGGCATGCGTTGCTCGTCATGCCCGCCCGGCCGGCGTCGGTGCGCAGTGCGCGGCACATCGCCGAGGCGCTGCTCCGCCGCTGGGACCTCTGCGCGGACGACAGGTACACGGCCGTCCTCGTCGTCGACGAGCTGGCGGCCAATGCCGCCGAGCACGGCCACCGGCGGCTGACGCTGCGCCTGGACCTCGGGCCGGAGGTCCTGCGGGTGCGGGCGCGTGATCACGGAGGGGGACGTCGCCCCGCTCGTCCCGGCCAGGACACCGACCCCGACGAGCACGGCCGCGGCCTGGCGATCATCGACGCGCTCGCGGCGCGGATGGAGATACGACGCGACGCCGCAGGGTGGTGTGTCGCGGTGGAGCTCCCCGTGACGCGTCATGGGCCCGGGATGACGCGGGTGTGCGGAACGCCCGAAGCGGCCGGACGCGACGGTGCCCGGCCGCTGGACTGAGGGCGGGGCGGCGGCCCCGCCCTTCGCCTGCGTTCCCGTGAGCGGCGTCCTCCCGCCGCAGGAGGGCGTCCGGGGCGGTCGGGATGCCGCAGGGGTGTCCGGGTGTCCGGAGTGCCGGAGAAGGGCGTCCGGGGCGTAGGGGTGCCGCGGTGCGCCGTCGGCTCCGCCCGGACGTATCCGCTCCTCGGTATCTGCCCGGTCGGCGTGCGCCGGTGTGCGGCAGGACGGTCGCCGGCTTGATGTGAACCACCGCTGCACAGGTATTGCATACTGTATGGAGTCTACGCATCCTGATTCCATGGCCCACAACCAGACACCCTCCGCCGCCCAGGCCCTCGACATCCTGTTGACGGGCAATCAGCGCTTCGTCGCCGGAGATCCGCAGCACCCCAACCAGGACGCCGCACGCCGCGCCGCCCTGGCACCCGGTCAGCATCCGTTCGCCGTGGTCTTCGGATGCTCCGACTCACGACTGGCCGCGGAGATCATCTTCGACCGCGGGCTCGGCGACCTCTTCGTCGTGCGTACCGCGGGACATGTGCTCGGTCCCGAGGTGCTCGGCAGCATCGAGTACGGAGCGGGACAGCTGGGCTGCCCGCTCGTCGTTGTGCTCGGTCACGACGCGTGCGGTGCGATCCGCGCGGCACGCACGGCTCTCGCGGAGGGCCTGGCCCCGTCCGGATACGTCCGCGACGTCGTCGAGCGCGTCACGCCCAGCGTGCTGACCGCGCGCGCCGCGGGGCTGAGCGAGGAGGCCGACATCGTGGACGAGCACATACGGCACACCGTGGATCTGCTGCAGAACCGCTCACCCGCCCTCGTCGGCGGGCGGGCAGCCGTCGTGGGCCTCTCCTACCACCTCGGCGACGGACGGGTCCGGCTGGTCACCAGCCGTGGCCTGGACGGCGTCGCGGCCGCCTGAGCGTTCGGGCTCCCGGCATACGACACCGCCTCACCCCCCTTCGGCAGGAAGGGGGGTGAGGCGGTGTCGTATGCCGGAGAGGCTCGCCGGTCAGCCCGTGGGGGTCTCCTGCGAGGGGGTCAGCCGCCGCGCGGCGACGACGACCACGGGATCCAGGCCGTCCGCCCCGGTCTCCACCAGCTCCAGCAGCCGGGCACGCATCCGGGGGTCCCAGAACCGGCGGATGTGGCCCGCGATCGCCTCCGCGGCCTCGTCACCGGGTACATGCCGCAAGTTCGCGGCGATCTGGTTCGCCATCCGCTGCTCGGACGGCACGGCGGCGGCCATCTCAGTCCACCGCCGCGAGCCGCTCGGTTCCGAGGGACTCGCCGGCGTGCCGCTCGAGCGGGTGGGCGAGGCCCACCTGCACCGCGGTCACCTTGTACTCGGGGCAGTTGGTCGCCCAGTCCGAGTTCTCGGTGGTGACCACGTTGGCGCCGGTCACCGGGTGGTGGAACGTCGTGTAGACGACGCCCGGCGGCATCCGGTCGGAGATCCGGGCCCGAAGTGTCGTACTGCCGACCCGGCTGGCCAGCGTCACCAGATCGCCGTCGGTGATGCCCCGGTTCTCGGCGTCCAGCGGGTGCAGCTCCAGCAGGTCCTCGGGGTGCCATGCCACGTTGCCCGTACGCCGCGTCTGCGCTCCCACGTTGTACTGGCTGAGGATGCGGCCCGTGGTCAGCACCAGCGGGAAGCGCGAGGTGGTCCGCTCGTCCGTCGGCACATAGGCCGTGACGACGAACTTGCCCTTGCCGCGGACGAAGGCATCGACGTGCATCGTCGGAGTGCCCTGGGGGGCCTCGTCGTTGCACGGCCACTGGACGCTGCCGAGCTTGTCGAGCAGCTCGAAGGAGACCCCCTTGAAGGTGGGTGTGACCTGCGCGATCTCGTCCATGATCTGACTCGGGTGGTCGTACGCCATGGGGTAGCCCATGGCGGTGGCGATCTCGCTGACGATCTGCCACTCGTGCTTGCCCGTCTTGGGCTTCATCACCGCCCGCACCCGGTTGATCCGGCGCTCGGCGTTGGTGAACGTGCCGTCCTTCTCCAGGAACGAGGCGCCCGGCAGGAAGACGTGCGCGAATTTGGCCGTCTCATTGAGGAACAGGTCCTGCACCACGACCAGGTCCATCGCCGCCAGCGCCGCGCTGACGTGCTGGAGGTTCGGGTCGGACTGCGCGATGTCCTCGCCGTGGACGAACAGGCCCCGGAAGGACCCGTCGATCGCCGCGTCGAACATGTTCGGGATCCGCAGCCCCGGCTCGGGCAGCAGGGAACGGCCCCACAGCTCCTCGAACACGGTGCGCACCGCGTCGTCGGAGACATGGCGGTAGCCCGTGAACTCGTGCGGGAAGGAGCCCATGTCACAGGAGCCCTGCACGTTGTTCTGACCGCGCAGCGGGTTGACGCCCACGCCGTCCCGGCCGATGTTGCCGCAGGCCATCGCGAGGTTCGCCATCCCCATGACCATCGTGGAGCCCTGGCTGTGCTCGGTCACACCGAGACCGTAGTAGATGGCCGCATTGGACGCCTGCGCGTACAGCCGGGCGGCGGCCCGCAGTTCGTCCGCGGGGACGCCGGTGACGGGTTCGGTGGCCTCCGGGCTGTTCTCCGGGAGGGCGACGAACCGGGCCCAGTCGTCGAACCCTTCGCACCGCGCATCGACGAAGGAGCGGTCGACCAGGTCCTCGGTCACCACCACGTGCGCCATGGCGTTGATGACGGCGACGTTCGTGCTGGGCTTGAGCTGCAGATGATGGGCCGCCTGGATGTGCGGCGAGCGCACCAGGTCGATACGTCGCGGGTCGACCACGACGAGCTGGGCGCCCTCGCGCAGCCGCTTCTTCATGCGCGAGGCGAACACGGGGTGACCGTCGGTCGGATTGGCGCCGATGACCATGATGAGGTCGGCCTTCGCCACCGAGCGGAAGTCCTGTGTGCCGGCCGACTCCCCGAAGGTCTGCTTCAACCCGTAACCGGTGGGGGAGTGGCAGACCCGGGCGCAGGTGTCGACGTTGTTGTTGCCGAACGCCGCGCGCACCATCTTCTGGACGACGTAGACCTCTTCGTTGGTGCACCGCGAGGAGCTGATGGCGCCGATCGAGCTCGGGCCGTAGGCGTCCTGGATGGCGCGCATCTTCTCGGCGACCGTCCGGATCGCCTCGTCCCACTCGACCTCGCGCCACGGGTCTGTGGTCCTCTCGCGGACCATGGGCTTGAGCTTGCGGTCGGGATGGGTCGCGTAGCCGAAGGCGAAACGGCCCTTGACACAGGAGTGGCCCTCGTTCGCCCCGCCGTCCTTGTAGGGCACCATCCGGACCAGTTCGTCGCCGCGCAGCTCGGCCTTGAACGAGCAGCCCACTCCGCAGTACGCGCAGGTGGTGACCACCGAGCGGGAGGGCATGCCGAGTTCGACGACCGACCGCTCCTGAAGCGTCGCGGTCGGACAGGCCTGGACACAGGCGCCGCAGGAGACGCACTCGGAGTCCAGGAAGGACTCACCGGCACCGGGGGAGACCTTGGAGTCGAAGCCGCGGCCTTCGATGGTCAGCGCGAAGGTGCCCTGGACCTCTCCGCAGGCGCGCACGCACCGCGAACAGACGATGCACTTGGCCGGGTTGAAGTCGAAGTACGGGTTGCTCAGGTCCGGTGCGGCGTCGAGGTGGTTCTCGCCCTCGTACCCGTAACGGACCTGGCGCAGCCCCACCACGCCCGCCATGTCCTGCAGTTCGCAGTCGCCGTTGGCCGAGCAGGTGAGGCAGTCGAGCGGATGGTCGGAGATGTACAGCTCCATGACGCCCTGGCGGAGCTTCTCCACCTTCGGCGTCTGGGTGCGTACACACATCCCGTCCGCGACCGGTGTGGTGCAGGACGCCGGGGTGCCGCGGCGGCCGTCGATCTCCACCACGCACAGCCGGCAGGAGCCGAACGGCTCCAGGCTGTCGGTGGCACAGAGCTTGGGTATGTCGATCCCGGCCTGCGCCGCCGCGCGCATCACCGAGGTGCCCTCGGGCACCGTGACGGGCAGCCCGTCGACCTCGACCGTGACGGTGGCCTCGCCGGGCCGTTCCGGGGTTCCGAAGTCGGGCTCCTTGAGCAGGGTCATGCCGTGCCCTCCCCCCTCGCGAGGAAGTCGTCGGAGAAGTGTGTGACGGCGCTGCGCACCGGCATGGGGGTCAACCCGCCCATGGCGCACAGCGATCCGTCGGTCATCAGCTCACAGAGGTCCTCGAGCAGAGCGAGGTTCTCGTCGCGCTGCTCGCCGGCCACGATCCGGTCGATCACTTCGACGCCGCGTACCGAACCGACCCGGCACGGTGTGCACTTGCCGCACGACTCCGCGGCACAGAACTCCATCGCGAAGCGGGCCTGCGCCGCCATGTCGACGGTGTCGTCGAAGACCACGACACCGCCGTGGCCGAGCATGGCGCCCGCCGCGGCGAACGCCTCGTAGTCCATGGGCAGATCGAACTGGGACGTCGGCAGGTAGGCGCCCAGCGGACCACCCACCTGCACCGTGCGCACCGGCCGTCCGCTGAGCGTCCCGCCGCCGTAGTCCTCGATCAGTTCGCGGAGGGTGACGCCGAACGCCGTCTCGACGATGCCGCCGTGCGCGATGTTGCCGCCGAGCTGGAAGACCTGTGTGCCGCGCGAGCGTTCCACGCCGAGTTCCTGGTACGCCTTCGCCCCGTCGGCGAGGATCACCGGAACCGTGGCCAGGGTGAGGACGTTGTTGACGACGGTCGGCTTGCCGAACAGCCCCTCGATGGCGGGGATGGGCGGCTTGGCGCGGACGACGCCGCGCTTGCCCTCCAGGCTCTCCAGCATGGAGGTCTCCTCACCGCAGATGTACGCGCCGGCGCCGACGCGCACCTGCAGATCGAAGGTGAGGTCCGAGCCGAGGATGCGCTCCCCGAGCCACTGGCGATCGCGCGCGATCGCGATCGCGGCGCGCATCGTGGCCACCGCGTCCGGGTACTCCGAGCGGATGTAGACATAGCCCTCGCGTGCGCCGACCGCGTGTGCGGCGATCGTCATGCCCTCGATGAGCATGAACGGGTCGCCCTCCATGACCATGCGGTCGGCGAACGTGCCGCTGTCGCCCTCGTCGGCGTTGCAGCAGACGAACTTCAGCGCGTCGGCGCAGTCGAGCACGGTCTTCCACTTGATGCCGGCCGGGAATCCCGCGCCGCCCCGGCCGCGCAGACCGGACTCGGTGACGGCGGCGACCACGTCGGAGGGCGGCAGGTCCAGGGCTCTGCGCAGTCCGACGAGGCCGCCGTGGCGTTCGTAGTCCTCCGGGGAGATCGGGTCGGTGATCCCGACCCGGGTGAACGTGACCCGGTTCTGGCGGGCCAGCCACGGAAGTTCGTCCACGGCACCGAGCCGCAGCGGGTGGTCCGCGCCGTCCAGGAAGCCCGCGGCCAGCAGGTCCTCCACGTCCGAGGGCGCCACCGGACCGTAGCCGATCCGGCCCTCAGGGGTGGCCACCTCGACCAGTGGTTCCAGCCAGAGCATGCCGCGCGACCCGTTGCGCACCAGGGTGATCGGCAGGTTCCGGGCGTCGGCCGCCCGCCGGATCGCCTCCGCCACCGCGTCCGCCCCGACCGACCGCGCGGCAGAGTCGCGGGGGACATACACCGTCACCGGGGAGTTCGGCGTCTGTGTCATGACGAGACCGCCTTGTCCAGGATCGAGCGCAGACGGTCCGCGCTCATGCGTCCGAGCACCTCGCCGTTCACCTCGACGGAGGGGCCCAGCGCGCAGTTGCCGAGGCAGAAGACCTGCTCCACCGTCAGCGAACCGTCGGCACGCGTCTCCCCGAGTGCGAGGCCCGCCCGGTCCCTGGCGGAGTTCACCAGGGCGTCGGCGCCGAGGGCCTGGCAGGCCTCCGCGCGGCAGATGCGCACGGTCGTGCGGCCGGCCGGCTCCGGGCGGAAGTCGTGGTAGAAGGAGACCACCCCGTGTACGTCCGCCCGGGACAGATTGAGCTCGCGGGCGAGTATCGCGACGGCCTCCTGCGGAACATGGCCGAGTTCGGCCTGGATGGCGTGCAGGATCGGCAGGAGTGGACCGCGCTGCCCACGATGGGCGGCCGCGATCGCACTTATGGCGGCCTCCGTCGTCACATCACCGACGCTCGTCGTCATGGTTCCTCCCTACGGGGGTGGTGATCGACGAGCCCGGACACCTCGCCGCGCTGCTCGTAGCGTGCATGACGCCTCTCAATGCATACGGAACTTTGTATACAAGCTTCACCCTGTGTGGCCCCCTGGCGACTCTGAAGGCTCATCGGATACTGTATGCAGTTATCCTCGGCTGCGTCCACCGTCCGGCACGGGACAACCGCGGTCGTGCGGGACCGGGGCGGACGGTCAGGTGAGTGCGCGGACCCCGGGTGCCCCGGTGGGCGATCCAGCCCCCGGGACGGACATCGTGGCCAGCCATGCGTGGACGGTGCTCAGCAGGCCGTCCGCCTCGCCGTCCCGTTCGAGCAGCGCGCCGGCGGGGAGCAGTACGGGATCCGCGCAGACCGTCGACGTCGCGCTGCCGCGCGGGCCGTCGCCGCTGGGGCGGGCGGGCACGAACAGGCCGGGCGCGTCCGCCGGCACCAGCCACAGGGCCGGTCCCTCACCACCGTGTGCCGGCCGGGAGGACCAGATGTAGCTGTCGGCCTCGCCCGCCCCGACGACATCGCGTTTGCGGCCGCGCAGGGTCACCACGTCCCCGGTGCGCGTCGCGGTCGACGCCGTCGGTGAAGGTGCGGCCCCCGGCGTGCCGGTGGCATCGGTGAGGGCGAGCGTGCCGAGGTGCAGGCCGACGGCGACCTTGCGGCGGATCCAGTGCGAGCCGTACGCCTCGATGAAGGCGACGGCGGCGTAGTGGGACCGGAGCACCGCGCCGGTGGCGGGGCAGGCGCGGGACACGTCGGTCACGACCTCGCCGGCCTCGGCGAGGCCCAGCCCTCCGCCGCCGAGATCGGTGGCGGAGGTGAGCCCGAGCAGCCCCGCTTCTCCGAGGGCGGTGACCGACGCGCGGGGAAACCTCCCGCGTGCGCCGGTCTCCTCGGCGGACGGCTCGACGGCGCTGCTCAAGACGTGGGAGAGAGCGGAGCGGAACGGCATGGAGCGGCTCCCTGCGGTCTTGGAGGGGTGATGCCTCATGGGCCGGCGGGGCGGACTCTGCGAAGCCCCCCTCTCGCGGGTGATTGCATACTGTATACCGCTCTCGCTCGACGGGTATCCATGTCTGCGCGGGTGAATGTTGCGTCAGATCCGGGCGGGCTTGTGCGAACGCCGGTGGGTGGGTGGCGAGGCCGTCACTGTTGCGATGTCGCGCGCCCGTGGTAGCTGGCGCGGGTGTGCTCGGTGTGGGCGCGCATCAGCTGCTGAGCCCGCTGTTCGTCGCCTGCCTCGATGGCGTCGATCATGGCGCGGTGCTCGATCCAGGAGAGTGCGCCGCGGGTGCGGGCGACGGGTGCGTAGAGCCACCGGACGCGGCGGTCCACCTGGGCTGACAGCTCGGCGAGCACCGAGTTCGCGGCCAGTTGCATCACCTGGGCGTGAAAGGCGGCGTTGGCGGCGACCACGACGTCGACATCGTCGGACTCCCGGGCTTGTTCGCCCGACGCGCACAATTCGCGCAGCCGTGTGATGGCTCGCGGGGTGACGTTGGCCGCCGCCAGTCTCGCCGCCTCGGCTTCCAGCAGGCCGCGCACGGCGAGCAGTTGGTCGGCCTCTTCCTCCGTGGGGTCGTGCACGAACGCGCCCTGAGCGGGGCGCAGATCCACCCAGCCCTCCGTGTCGAGGCGCTGCAGCGCTTCCCGGACCGGTTGGCGTGAGACGCCCAGGTGACCGGCGAGTTCCGCCTCGACCAGATGCTGCCCGGGTTCGAGTGACCTGGTGACGATGAGCTCCAGGAGAGCCGCGTAGACCCGCTCGCGCAGCGGGCCGGGCCGTTCCACCTTCGGCACCGCGCCGGTCGGCAAGGCCATGACTCCACCCCTCGGTAGCGGCTCGCCCGAGCCGCCCGATATTGGATTTCGTCTACAGTCTACTCCGGCAGGGGGTGCGGGCGTCGGCCATCACGCCGCCCACGTCGGCCGGAAGCCCGCACAGGCCGCGGCTTCCTCGGCCCGCGTCCCGCCTCTTCCCTTGTCAGCCGCATACGAAATACTGTAGACAAAGCGGGGTCGACGACCTCACGAGGCTTTGCCGACTGGGGAGATGGCGCCGACCGTCGGCCCCGCGGCCGGCCCCGAGGCGGGCTCGCACCGATGTCGGCGGTACTCCATGAACGTGTTCACGGGCGGACACCGCCTGACTCGGCGAGCGGCGGCCACCGTGAGCCGAGGGCGACGCAGCACGTGACACGGACGCGGGACCGGCCGGCGGGTGCGCCCCCTGGGCCGGTCGGTCCCCGGCGTCCAGGCCCGTCACCGCGACCGGACCCGGACGGCCATCGTGCGGGGGCCGGTGCGTCACGGCCGCTCGCAGGTCCGCTCGAGGATCTCCACCACCCCGGACTCCTCCGGCAGCCACGGCGCATTCCTGGTCGCGGCGTCGGCGACCGCGCCCGCCGCGATGGCAGGAACTTCGGCGCCGGTTCGTTCTGTTCGTCGGCGCCGGGGTGCTCGCGGTGGGCGGTTCTGGCGCGCAGTTCCTGGCCCGAGACCACAGACCTGGATCCGGCGGCGGCCCGGACGGCCCGCGAACCGGCCTCCTGACCCGCCGTCTCCTCGGGACGCCTGCCGTGCTCGCCGCGTGGTGCACGTCGCGGGGCCCGGCCGCGGTGGCTGCGACCGGGCCCCTCGATGTGTGCTCGTCAGGCGTTCGGGTCGAACGGGATCCCGGACGGCATGGAGTGCGCGAGGGCGTACTCGAAGTCGCCGTCCTTGATCTTGATGGTGGCCTCGCCGAAGTTCGCGCTCATGAGCTTGTCGCGGAAGCCCGCCGGGTAGCCGTTCCAGCCCACCAGACGCGGGTAGAACCAGCCGCCCGTGGCGTTCTCCGGCGGCTCGTCGTTGGTGTTGGCGAACCGGAAGCAGTGGGTGGAGACGCCGTCCTTGTGGTACACGATCTTCGGGTGGGTCCCGTCGAAGCGCACCGACGAACGCCCGGCCACCTGGTAGCCGGAGTGCTGCGACACCGACACGTACTGGACCTCGTTGTTGTTGATCCACACCACGACGTGCTCCCAGTCGTGGGTGTGGCCGATGGCCGCGGGACCCAGCGTGGCCTGGTCCTTCTCGAAGTAGCTGGCGTACACCACGGCGCACCAGCCGTTGTTGCACTTCTCGCGCGAGTAGGTGTTGGCGTTGGCCAGTTGGGCGTAGTCGTGGCAGTGCCCGTTGACGTCGCCGCCGAGCTTCAGACCCGGGTTGATGGTGCCGTCGACACCGATGGCCGCGGTGGCGTAGCAGCCGTCACCGTCGTAGTCGTAGGCGGGGGAGAAGGACTGCTCCAGACCGTCGGCGTTCTGGGGCAGGAGTTGCAGAACGTTGGCCTGGGCGCTGGCGGGCAGCGCCACGACCAGTGCGATGGCGGCAAGGGCGCTCGCGAACGCGGAGCGGCGCAGCCGCCGCGAGAGCCTGGGGACGGACGGAGTTCTTCTGCGCCGTGCTGTGGGGGGTACCTGATCGCGCACGTCAACTCCCTGCGGGCGTCTGAGGACGGGGTACATCCCGGGGTCTCCTGGGGAGGGAGTGACCCGGGCGCCGTGATTCTCGCAAGGAGTCGGTGCGCAGGACGAGCCGCGTGACTGAACATTGGCGCAAACATCGCTGAACTCCCCTGGTGAAGAGGCGAGTTCAGCCGTCTTGTGCCGGTGAGGGGGAGCCTCGGCGGCAGCCGCCGTCCCCCGCCTTCGGTGCGCCGGTCCCGGCCGCGGGCCCCGTACGACGGTGGACCGGACCGGGAGTCGAGCGCCGGGATCAGGCCGCGGGGGCCGGGTAGGTCGGGTACTCCACCCCGGAGACGTGCTGCACGACGCGGATGACCTGGCAGGAGTAGCCGAACTCGTTGTCGTACCAGAGGTAGAGGATCGCGTTGTCGCCCTCGGCCTTGAGGGCGCCCGCGTCCACGATCGAAGCGTGGCGCGAGCCGATGAAATCGCTGGAGACGGCGTCGGGAGCGCTGATGAAGTCGAGCTGACGGCGCATCGGCGACGTCAGCGAGACGTCACGGAGGTACTCGAGGACCTCCTCGCGGGTGACCTCACGGGCGAGTTGGAGATTGAGGATCGCGATCGAGACGTCGGGCACGGGCACGCGGATCGAGCTGCCGGTGATCCGCGCCTTGAGGTCGGGCAGCGCCTTGGCGACGGCGGAGGCGGCACCGGTCTCGGTGATCACCATGTTGAGCGGTGCGGAGCGGCCGCGACGCTCGGACTTGTGGTAATTGTCCAGCAGGTTCTGGTCGTTGGTGAACGAGTGGACGGTCTCCACATGGCCGCGCAGGACGCCGTACTCGTCGTCCATCGCCTTCAGCGGCGGCACGATCGCGTTGGTGGTGCAGGACGCGCAGGACAGGATCCGCTCGTCGGGCTTCACCATGTCGTGGTTGACGCCGTGCACGATGTTGGGCACATCGCCCTTGCCGGGCGCGGTCAGCACGACCTTGTCGATGCCGGGACGCAGGTGTTTCGACAGACCCTCGCGGTCACGCCACTTGCCGGTGTTGTCGATGAGGACGGCGTCCTTGATGCCGTACGCCGTGTAGTCGACCTCGGCCGGGTCGTCGGCGTGGATCACCCTGATGGTGTTGCCGTTGGCGATGATCGAGCCGTTCGCCTCGTCGACGGTGATCGTGCCCTGGAACTGGCCGTGGATGGAGTCGCGGCGGAGCAGGGACGCCCGCTTGACGAGGTCCTCGGCGGCCCGGTCACCGCCGCCGCGCACGACGACGGCGCGCAGCCGCAGACCGTTGCCGGAGCCGGCCTTCTCGATCAGCAGACGGGCGACGAGCCGGCCGATGCGGCCGAAACCGTACAGGACGACGTCGCGTCCCTCGCCGTGCTCGATCTTGTCGGCACCCGTGGCCCCGGCCACCGCCCGGGCGGTGAAGTCCCCGACCGACAGGCCCTGGTCGTCGGTCCTGTACATCGCGGCGAGCATGCCGATGTCGATCTGGGACGGGCCGAGATCGAGGGTGCCGAGCGCCTTGAGGAACGGGAAGGTCTCGGTGACCGAGAGCTCCTCCCCGGCGATCTGCCGTGCGAATCGGTGGGTCTTGAGAATGCTGACCACCGACTTGTTCACCAGGGAACGGCTGTGCAGCAGGACCGTGACGTCCCGCTCCCGGTGCAGCTTCCCGATGATCGGGATCATCGACTCCGCGATCTCCTCGCGGTTCTTCCAGTTGGTGAACGAGTCGTCGTTGACAGTCACAGATTTATCTTTCGAGCTAGGCGGCGCTCATATGGTAAACGCAGGGTTGTGCGGGCAGGTCGTCAGGGTTCCGTTGCCGTGGCGCGGCGTATGCGTGGGTCCGCGGGGGCGGCGGCCGTTCGCAGGGCCGCCGGGGGAAGGGTTCGGCCGGTTCGCGCCGAACGACGGCGGGATCGTCCGGTGAGGTGAAGACCCGGCCCGGGGCCCGCCGGGTCCTGGTCGAGGCGTCGCGGTGCACGCAGACTTTCAGCCGGTCCCCCAGGAAGGCTGTGATGTCCGAGGCGGAACACTCCGAGCCCACGGCAGGCCCCACCGAGCCGCGCGCCCGTGGTGACTTCACCGGTGGCGTCTACGGATCGCTGCTCGCCGCCTCCGTGGTGGTGGGCGCCGGTGCGGCCGGCGTGTTCTCGCGCGTCGAGCTGGTGGTGCTGCTGGTGAGCACCGCCGTGGTGTTCTGGATCGCGCATGTGCACGCCCAGCTGTTCGGCGCCCGCCTGGCGCAGCAGGCCCTGAACCGCCGGGTCGTGCTGCAGGTCTGCCGTGCGGAATGGCCGATCGTCAAGGCCGCGGTCCCGCCCGCCGCCGCTGTGATCGTCAGTCCGCTCCTGGGTCTTGACCTCCTCGGCGGGGCCTGGCTCGCGCTCGCCGTCGCCGTGGCCGGGCAGGTGGGCTGGTCGGCGGCCGCGGCACGCACCGCGGGCGCCTCCTGGCGACTGGTGATCGTCAGCGCGGCGGTCAATCTCCTGCTCGGGCTGCTGATCATCGTCTGCAAGATCGTCCTGAAGGACTGAGACCGGGGCGGGCCGTCCCCTCACGGTTCACCTTCCCCAGGTGAGGCCGAGCCGTGGGCCGGGCCGGAGCATTGCGGACGGGGCGCGCTGCGGCCGCCCGAGTCCAGCCGAGGGAGAGCAGCTCATGCGCTATGAGATCCGCGTCGACGGGCAGCTGTCGGACACCCTCACCGAGGCCTTCCCGGAAATGGACCACCTCGTTCTCTCCGGACAGTCCGTGCTGGTCGGGCCCGTCGTCGACGAGGCACACCTGTACGGGTTGCTGGCCCGGTGCCGGTCGCTCGGACTGCGCGTCGTGGAGATGCACCGGCTGCCGGAGTGAGCACCGCCGCGAGCGGCCGGACGACCACCTCACCCGCCATGGGTGACCCGGCATGCGCCGGACGAGCGTGACCCTGGTCCGCACGGGTCCGCACACCGCCCCCGGCGAACCGGCCCTGACCCGTATCGATCGCGCCAGGAGGAGCCATGACCGTACCCCGTGGTCCCGCGTCGCGCACCGGGCCGGAGCACGTGTCCGACGGCACCGCGCACCGCGCGGACGACGACCGCGGGGTCCTGCGGGTGGGTCTCGCCGCCTCGTGGACCCTGGTCCTGGGCTCGGCGCTCGCGGCACTGATACCGGGCATCATGGTGCTGGCCTGGCCGAGGGGGACCCTGCACGTGCTGGCGGTCCTCGTCGGGCTGTCCCTTCTCGTGGCCGGGGCGCTGCGGTTCGTCGCGGCCTTCCCGCTGGAGGAGCGCGACGAACGGGTGCCGCGCCTGCTGGTCGCGGTGCTGCTCGTCCTTGCCGGGGTGCTGTGTCTGCGGCACCCGTTGCAGACCGTCGCGGCGCTGTCCCTCATCGTCGGGGTCGCCTGGCTCGTGACCGGCATGCTGAGCGCCTGCACGGCCTTCAGCGACCGGAACCTGCCGCACCGGGGGTTCGTCCTCGGCACGGCGGCACTCGGCATCGTCGCCGGGATCGTGGTGCTCGCCCTGCCGATCGGGTCCGCGGTCGTCCTGGCGCGGCTGCTCGGCCTGTGGCTGGTACTGCTCGGGGTGGCGGAGCTGGTGGTCGCCTTCGCGTGGTCGGCGGCACTGCGCAGGGCGGGCTCCGGCCGGCGGTCCGGTGGCGCGACGGCGGTGTGATCCGCTTCAGGGCCCCCACGACGTCCGCCGACCTCGGCCGCCCGCGTCCGCCCGCGCGTGGGACGTGCGGGCGGGCGCCGGGGTCGCGGCCCGCCGCCGACGGTGGCTCCCTGAGCCATGACCGCGGAACCGGATCGGGGACCGCAGGCACGCGAGCGGACGCCGAAGCGCACGGCCGCCCGGCTGCTGTCCCGCCCGATGGCGCCCGAGATCCTGGCGGGCTCCGTCCGGTCGGCAGCCGGGGCCTTCCGCACCGCGCTCCCGCTGCTGATGTGGCGGCCGCGTTCACACCGCGGCCGGTGCAGCCCCGGCGAGACGGTCGCGTCCGGCCCCTGGTGCCGGCCGAGGGCCGGGACACCGTCTGCGCTGGGCGCGGCCGATGAGCGCAACCGCTGCGGGCCGGCCGCGAAGAGCGCTCGCGGCGCCCACGCTCACCCCTGCCGGGTGAGGCCGCGCCGTCTCCGCCGCGCGCACCCTGAAGACGGCACAGGCGGGCGAAAGCCCGGAACGGAGGAGAGACATGGTCGCGCAGACATACCTCGCCTACGACTATCCACTGCTGAGCGCCTTCTGGACGATGCTGTGGTTCTTCCTGCTGGTCATGTGGTTCGTCCTGCTGTTCAGGGTCGTCCTCGACGTTTTCCGCGACGACTCCATGAGCGGTTGGGGCAAGGCCGGCTGGCTCGTGTTCGTGGTCGTGCTCCCCTTCCTGGGCGTTCTCGTCTACCTCATCGCGCGTGGGAAGGACATGGGCCGCCGGGAGGTGGCGCAGGCGCGCGCCCAGCAGCAGGCCTTCGACTCCTATATCCGTCGGACCGTGGCGGAAGGCGGGCGCCTCGGCAGCACCGACGAACTCGTCCGGCTGTCCGAGATGCGCACCCGCGGCGACATCACGGACGAGGAGTTCCGCAGGGCGAAGGACCTGGTCCTGTCCGATCACGGCGCGTCGGGGCGGACGGCGACCGCGGCGGACACCCGCTCCGCCACTGCGGCCCACCGCCCCTGACGGGCGGTTTGGCAGGCGGCAGTCCGTACGGCCGTCACGGTCCTCACCCCGCCGCCCGTGGCCGCAAGGCCGGGGGGCGGTGAGGGAGCCGGGCGGTGGTACGCACCGGCCCGTCCCGGTAGGGCTATGCGCTGCGCCGTCGGCGGGCCGGCTGTTTCGCGGCTGTCTTCTTCGCCGTCTCCTTCGTCGCCGTGGTCTTCGCGGCTGTCTTCTTGGCGGTGCTCTTCTTCGCGGCTGTCTTCTTGGCAGGTGCCTTCTTCGCCTTGGCGCCGGCGGTGGTCTCCTTCGGGAGTTCGTGCACCTCGGCCTCGGGAGCCTCACCGCGGGACGCCTTCGCCCGGGCCACCGACGCCTGCAGTGCGGCCATCAGGTCGAGCACCCTGCCGGGTTCGCCCGCGGACTCGGGAGCCTCGGGCGGTGCGTGCCCCTCACGCTTGGCCTCGATCACCTGCTCGAGCGCCTCGGTGTAGTGGTCGGCGAAGTCGGGCCCTTCGAGGTCGTCGCGGGTCATCCGGTCGATCAGATGCTGTGCCTCGGTGATCTCGCCGTCGGAGAGCCGGATGTCCGGCGGTGCCAACTCGGCCGGGTCCCGGATCTCGTCCGGCCAGCGCATCGAGTGCAGCACCAGCGCCTCGTCCCGCACCCGCAGCAGACCCAGCCTCTCCCTGCCGTGCCAGGCGAACTTCGCCACGGCGACCTTCGCCGTCCTCGCCAGCGCCTTGCGCAGCAGGGCGTACGGCTTCGCGGCCACCGTGCCGGAGGCCTGGAGGTAGTAGCCCTCGCCGATGCGGAGCGGGTCGATGGACCCGGCGGGCACGAACGCCACGATCTCGATGGCCCTCGCCGTCGGCAGGGGCAGCTCCCGCAACTCCTCGTCGAGCACCGGGACGACCTGGTCCTTGGTGAGCGCGTAGCCCTTGCCGATCTCCTGCTGCGGGACCTCGCGGTCCTCGATCTCGCAGTACTTCCGGACCCGCACCCGGCCCATGTCCTGCAGGTGGTACTGGTGGAAGCGGACGCTGTGGTCCTCGGTCGCGGGCACCACGTCGACCGGGATGGTGACCAGGCCGAAGCTGATCGCTCCCGACCAGATGCTGCGGGGCATCGCAGACCTCCATGACGTGCCGCCGGGCCACCAGCCTACGAAGCGCTCGGGTGCACGGCACGGCGGAGTGGTCCGCGGGGATGACCGCGGCACGGGGTCATCGGCACGGGTCCGGGTCGCTGTGCCGGACCCTTCGGCGGGCGAGCCTCCGGTGAACCGCGAGGGAACTCTTGGTGTCAGTCCCTGCCGGGGGCTTTCCGGACGGGAAGCGCTGCCTAGCATGAGGTGGTCGCGCCGTACGAAGGCGCGCGGGTACGTTCGCACGTCGTTCGGGGAGGCGCGGAGGAATGCCGGTGCCCGGCCTCACCTCACGGAGGGGCCGCGTCTGGGCCGGGGGCGGGCTCCTGCTCACCCTCGTCCTGGTGGCGGCGTTGCTGATCACCACGCTCGGCGGAGCCCGGCACGCGCGGGCCGCCGGCGACGGGCTCCGGCACACGGCCGTAGAGGTGTCGCCGAGCGGCTGCGGCCGCGGCTGGACGAGTCCGGTTCCCGGGCTGCAGGTCTTCGATCTGCACAACACCTCGAGCGGTCCGGCGGAGGTGTACCTCGAGGATCCCCGCAGCCGGGCCGTGTACGGAGAGCTGGAGGGCCTCGCCGCGGGCACGACCCGTTCGCTGACCGTCCGGCTCGGCAAGGGCTCGTACGCCTTCACCTGCCTGCCCGACGACGCCGACGCGGTCACCGGCCCCACGGTCCGCGTCACCACCGGCGGCAGGCCCGGCCCCGCCGCTGTCCCCGTCACCGAGCACGATCTGATCCCCCTGGCCATCGACTACCAGAAGTGGGTCGGCGGGGGCCTGGACGACGTGGTGCGGCTGACCGGGCGGCTGCAGGACGCCATCGACCGCGGCGACCTCGGCGCGGCCCGCAAGGCCTGGCTGCCGGCGCACCTCGAGTACGAGCGGCTCGGTGCCGCGTACGACGCCTTCGGCGACGCCGACGCACAGATCAACGGAACGGACGCGGGGCTGCCCGGCGGTGTGAAGGACCCGTCCTTCGTGGGCTTCCACCGCGTCGAGTACGGGCTGTGGCACGGCGGGTCCGCGCAGCAGCTCCGCGCCCCGGCGGCCGCCCTCACCAAGGCCGTCCGCGATCTGCGCGACGAGTGGGCGCAGGCCCGTATGGACCCGGCGCAACTGGGTCTGCGGGCGCACGAGATCCTGGAGAACACCGTGCAGTTCGAGCTGACCGGGCGGACGGACTACGGCAGCGGCACCAGCCTCGCCACCGCCCGCGCCAGCGTCGACGGCACCCGGGCCGTACTGTCCCGGCTGCACCCCCTGCTCGCCTCGCGCTATGCGGACCTGCCCGTTCTCGAGGGGGACCTGGACCGCGCGCAACGCACCCTGGACGGCTTCCACCACGGCGACCGGTGGACCCCGCTCGCCGGGCTCGACCGCACCCAGCGGGAGCAGGTCGACGCCGTTCTCGACGACCTGGTCGAGCGGCTGGCCTCGGTGGCGACGCTCTGCGACCCCCGGAGGACCGTGTGAACGGCGGGCCCGCAACGGGTGGTTTCGGACGGCGCGGCTTTCTGCGTGGGGCCGCCCTCGCCGGTGCGGGCCTCGCCGCCGGGGGTGCGGCGGCCCCGCCCACCGCCGACGCCACGGGCGCACCGCCCGTCGTGCCGTTTCACGGCACCCACCAGCAGTCGGTGATCGCGGCCCCCCGCCGGGTCACCGCGTTCACCGCACTCGACGTCACCGCCGAGAACCGCGCGGAACTCGGTGAGCTGCTGCGCACCCTGACCGACCGTGCGCGCTTCCTGACCGCGGGCGGAACGCCCCCGGCCCTCGGTATCACCGGGCCGCCCGCCGACTCCGGTGTACTCGGCGACCGTCTGCCGTCCGGCGCGCTCGCGGTGACCGTCGGCGTCGGCGCCTCGCTCTTCGACGACCGCTTCGGTCTGGCCCCGCGCCGCCCGCGCAGACTCGCGACGATGCCCGCCTTCCCCGACGACGACCTCCGCGCCGAATGGTGCCACGGCGACCTCAGCCTCCAACTGCACGCGGACGACACCGACACCGTGCTGCACGCCCTGCGGGACATCGCGCGGCACACCCGCGGCGGCATGCAGGTCCGTTGGCGCCTCGACGGGTTCTCCAGCCCGCCCCGGCCCAGCGGAACCCCGCGCAACCTGATGGGTTTCAAGGACGGCACCGCCAACCCGGACCCCTCCGACGCACGCGAGATGGACCGCCTGATCTGGGTGGACCGCGGCATGGGCGAGCCGGACTGGGCGGAGGGCGGCAGCTACCAGGTCGTACGGCTGATCCGCATGCTCGTGGAGTTCTGGGACCGGGTCTCCCTGAGCGAACAGGAGCGGATGTTCGGCAGGGCCCGGGAATCGGGTGCGCCGCTCGACGGGAACGCCGAGCACGACACCCCCGACTACCCGAGCGACCCCAAGGGTGATGTCATCCCGCTCGACAGCCACATACGCCTCGCCAATCCGCGCACACCGGGGACCACCGGCCAGCGGATCCTGCGCCGTGCGTACAACTACGACCGGGGCGTGGACAGCAACGGCAATCTCGACATGGGACTGCTGTTCTGCTGCTACCAGCAGGACCTCACCCGTCAGTTCGAGACCATCCAGAAGCGCCTCGCGGGTGAGCCGCTCACCGACTACATCAAGCCGTTCGGCGGCGGCTACTTCTTCGCGCTGCCGGGTGTGCGGGACGATGCGGACTGGTACGGGCGCGCCTTGATGGCCTGAACCTGTTCAGACAACTTCCGGGTTTGTTGGTCAATACACGGTCAAGGTTTTCCCCTGCTTCCCTGACCCGCTGTTCATGTGTGCGACATCGCCGCTCCAGCGCCGTGCCGCCCGTCCGGCGGAGCATCCCTGACCGTACGGCGCAACGACGTTCGTGTCCGGAAGGTGAATCAGCATGGCCAGCAGGGGAAGAAGAGCAACGATGAGGGGCCTTGGCGCGCTCCTGGGCGCGGCCGCGCTCACGGCCCTCGGCGCGAATGTGCCGGCGTGGGCCGCCCCGCCGGCCGGGCACGGCCACGGGCAGAGCCACTCCTCGACGGCCACGCCCATTCAGCATGTGGTCGTGCTCTTCGACGAGAACGTCTCCTTCGACCACTACTTCGCGACCTACCCGCAGGCCGCCAACAGCGACGGCACCAAGTTCACGGCGTCCAAGAAGACTCCCAAGGACGTCGACAACCTGCGCACCGCCGGGCTGCTGACGAAGAACCCCAACCAGTACGCGCCCAAGCGGCTCACCCCGTCCCAGGCGGTGACCTGCGACCAGAACCACGGTTACGGGCCCGAGCAGTACGCCAACAACGGTGGAAAGAACGACCAGTTCGTCCAGAACACGGACTCGGGCAAGTGCTCCGGCAACCTGTTCGGCGAGCCGGGCCTGGTGATGGACTACTACGACGGCAACACCGTCACCGCGCTGTGGAACTACGCCCAGAACTACTCTCTGGGCGACCGCTCCTACAGCTCCGTCTACGGCCCGTCCACGCCCGGCGCGCTCAACCTGGTCTCCGGCCAGACCCACGGTGTCGTCTCCATGGACCCCGCGTCCGGCACCGAGCACCCCAAGCAGACCACGACGCCGGACTCCTACACGGTCCAGTCGCCCGACGCCAAGGGTGTCGGCACGGTCGTCAACGACCCCGACCCGGCGTACGACGACTGCTCCGGCAAGGACCACACCAGCACGAACGCGCTCGCCGCGATGCAGGGCCGCAACATCGGTGACGTGCTCAACTCCAAGAACGTCAGCTGGGGTTGGTTCCAGGGCGGCTTCCGGCCGTCCACCCCGTGGGACGGCCAGCAGGGCCACTACGCCAAGTGCGACACCACTCACACCAATGTCGGCGGTGCCGCGGCCATCGACTACAGCCCGCACCACTCGCCGTTCGAGTACTACAAGTCGACGTCCAACCCGCACCACCTGCCGCCCCGCAACGTCGACGAGATCGGCCACCAGGGACAGGCGAACCACAACTACGACCTGACGGACTTCAGCGCCGCCCTCAAGGCGGGCAAGCTCCCGGCGGTCAGCTTCCTCAAGGCCGCCGAGTACCAGGACGGCCACGCGGCCTACTCCGACCCGATCGACGAGCAGCACTTCCTGGTCGACGAGATCAACGCGATCCAGAAGTCGCCGCAGTGGAAGTCGACCGCCGTGGTCATCGCCTACGACGACTCCGACGGCTGGTACGACCACGCCTACGCCAAGCCGGGCAACGGCTCCAAGGACACCTCGGTCGGCTCCAACGGCAAGACCACCGACAGCCCGGCCTGCCAGGCCGGACCGGCGGCGACGGGCGGCTACGCGGACCGCTGCGGGCCGGGCACGCGCCAGCCGCTGCTCGTGGTCTCCCCGTACAGCAAGGTCAACAAGGTCGACCACACCCGGACCGACCAGTCGTCGATCATCCGCTTCATCGAGGACAACTGGCACACGGGCCGGATCGGTGACCACTCCTTCGACGCCGCTGCCGGCTCCCTCGGGAGCATGTTCGACTTCCGGCACCCGAACAACAAGCAGGTGCTCCTGAACACCGACGGCTCGGTGAAGTCGGTCGGCCCGATCCACCCGGTGAAGGCCGTCGCCACCAGCATCACCCCCGGTCCCGCCATGCAGAACACGGCGGCGACCACGGACGCGTCGTCGTTCCCCGCGCTCCCGCTGGGCGTCGCGGTGGGCGCCCTCGTGGCGGTCGGTGCGACCGGCACGTACCTCACCATGCGCCGCAGGGATCGCGCGGCCGCCTGACGCCGCGCGGACCTGAGCGGGCGGTGGCCCCGGGAAATCCCGGGGCCACCGCCCGCTCTCCGTCGCGTGTCACCGTGCCCGCGGTCGGCAGGGACCTCGGCGGCCGGTGAGGCACCTGCCGATCGCAGGCACGGATGACGCATGGCCCGACGCCGGATGGGTACGCGACCGGGACCCGCCCGGAGCCGGCGGTTCCGGGCTGTGCCCGCCCGCCACTATCTGGGGATCCGCCATGAACACGCCCGACAAGAACCACCGACCGACCGCAGCTCAGGCCGCACTCGACACTCTCGCGGTGCACGCCGAGGACTCGGACGCGCTGGACACGCTGGCCGGGAGCGACGTGCTCGTCCCCGTGCCGGACGACGTCGCCGAGGAGGAAGCCGTCGACCCCTACGCCGTGGCCCTGCCGGTCCTGGAGCAGCCCGACGGCGAGCAGACGGTCCCGGTGTTCACCTCGGAGACGGAAATGGCCGGTCTGCTGCCGTTCGTCTCCCGATACCGGCTCGTGCCGCTCGGGGCGCTCGCCTCCCAGTGGCCCACGGACGAGCTCACGCTCTCCATAGACGCCGCCTCGCCGCACGGGCTGACCCTGAACTCCGACGGGGTGCGCACCCTGCTGGCCCGCCATTAGGTCCTGCCGTTCGGATCAGGACCCGGAGGCGTTCCACCCGCCCGGTGCGTCCGCGCCACGCGCCCGCTCGGCCGCGGGCGCGTCGGGGCCCGCGGCCGTGCGCGGGAACCACCGTGCCGGGACGCGTCCGACCGAGGTCACAATGACCGCATGAGATGGATCTCCGGTGCGGTCGGCGCGCTGCTGCTCGTGGCCGTCATCGCCAGCATCCTGCGTACGCTGGTGGTTCCGCGCGGCCTGTACTCGGCGCTCATGTACCGACTGTGGTGGGTTCTGCGCGGCGTGCTGCGGCTCGGCGCCCTGCGCGGTGGCTACCCGGCCATCGACCGCGCACAGACCTGGCTCGGATCGCTGATCCTGATGGGCATGCTCGCGACCTGGCTCGGCGGGGCGCTCATCGCATTCGGCCTGCTGCTGTACTCGCTGTCCGCGCTGGGCTGGGCCGACTCACTCCGCGAGGCGGGCTCCAGCCTGTTCACGCTCGGCTTCGCCAGCGGCCGACGGCTGCACCTGTCGGCGCTCGACTTCCTCGCGGCGGCCACCGGGCCGGTGCTCATCGCCCTGCAGATCGCCTACCTGCCCACCCTGTACGCCGCCTACAACCGCCGCGAACTCGAGGTGACGCTGCTCCAGTCCAGGGCCGGCGAACCGGCCTGGGGGCCCGAGATCCTGGCCCGGCAGTGGCTCGTCGACACCGAGACCGCGCTGCCCGAGCTCTACCGGGCCTGGGAGCGACAGGCGTCGGACATCGGCGAGAGCCACTCCACGTATCCGGTACTGCTCTCGTTCCGCTCGCCGCGGGCCCACCGCCACTGGCTGGTCGGCCTGCTCTCCGTCATGGACGCGGCGGCGATGCAGCTCTCGCTGACCCCCGGCAGCGCCCCTCCGGAGGCCCGTCTGGTGCTGCGGGCCGGCTTCTCCGCCCTGCGTGACATCGCGCGTGCCCTGCGTATCCCGTTCGACGCCGACCCGGACCCGGACGCACCGATCCAGCTCACTTTCGCGGAGTTCGAGGCGGCCGTTGCGACGGTGTCGACGGCGGGGTTCCCGGCCGAGCGGTCGGCCGAGCAGGCCTGGCCCCACTTCCACGGCTGGCGGGTCAACTACGAGGCGATCGCGTACGAACTGTGCCGCCGCTTCGACGCCGTCCCGGGGCTTTGGAGCGGTCCGCGCGACTTCGCCTTCACCCCGATCCCGCCCCGGCGCCCCGTCGACCGGCAGCCGGCCGGAGATCGGCCGGAACTGCCCCCCGCGGCAGGGTAGCCGGGCCCGTACGGAGGGAAGATCCCACGGGAGGCGGCCGACGCGCTGGGGGGATGGTCGTGAGGGTCGTACTGCTGGGCACGGCGACCGGTGGCGGCTTCCCGCAGTGGAACTGCGCATGCCCGCTGTGCCATGCGGCGCGCGACGGCGAACTGCCCAGCCGCAGCCAGGAATGCGTGGCCGTCTCGGGCAACTCGCGGGACTGGTGGCTGCTCCACGCCTCACCCGACATCCGTACCCAGCTGACGGCGGCCGCCCCGCTGCGTCCGGGGCCCGGCCCGCGGGACACCCCGGTCAGGGGCGTGCTCCTGACGGACGCGGAGGCCGACCACGTCACGGGCCTGGGCGTGCTGCGCGGGGCTGCGGAGCTCAAGGTGTACGCGGCGCCACCGGTCCTGCACGCACTGGCCCCGCTGCGTGCGGCCCTCGACCGCTACGCCGTGTGGCAGTGGGCGGACGCCCTGACCGAGGGCGGATTCGTCCTGTCCGGTGGGCTGGTCGTCACGGCTCACCCGGTCGGCGACAGGGCGCCCGGATATCCACGCGACGCCCGCGGGTCCGCCCCCTGGGTGATCGCCTATCGCATCGAGGATCTGGCCACGGGCGGTGTCCTCGGGTACGCGCCGCGCGTGGGCGCCCGGTCCCAGCCCCTGGACGAACTGCTGCCGACGGCCGACTGCGCACTGCTGGACGGCACGTTCTACGCCGCGGAGGAGATGGGTACCGCGGTACCGGACGAGTACGGGCCGGCGGCCACGGGGCAGCCGGCCGGCACGGGCGAGTACGGCAGCCTGGTCGCCCTGGTCCGGCGTCCGGGCCGGATCCACAGCCCCCGCGGCGGTACGGACCCGTTGCCTGCCAGGGTCTCGGCGCCCCGCCGTCCGGTGATCGAGACCGGGGCCGAAGTCCTCCCGGACGGCGCGGAGTTCAGCGTCTGAGCGGTCACACCCCGGTCAGCGTGCGGGTCAGGACCTCGCGCTGCAACGGCAGCACCCGGGCGTGCAGTTCGCGGCCCCGCTCGGTCAGCGCGACCCACACTCCGCGCCGGTCCTCCTCGCACACCGAGCGCAGCACAAGACCGTCCTTCTCCAGCCGCGCGATCAGCCGCGACAGGGCGCTCTGGCTCAGGTGGACGCGTCCGGCGATGTTCTGCACCCGGCACTGGGAGCCGTGCTCGGGAGTCTCGGCGGCGAGTATGTCGAGCACCTCGAAGTCGCTCGCGCCGAGGCCGTGCGGATGCAGCACGCGGTCGATCTCGCACATGGTGCGGGCGTGGACCGACAGGATGTCCCGCCACTGCTCCTCGAGCCGGGCACCGGCCGTGTTCGCTGCCATACCCGCACGGTAACAGAAACGGGGCCCTTTGTTTACCGTGCAACTAGTGTGTCTGCAAGCAAAACCGGCCGGTGCCGGGGCGGCGCGGCGGTGCCCGGCCTGCCGTCTAGGCGACCGGCTCCTGGAGCAGCCCGACCAGGTTGCCGTCCGCGTCCCTGACCGAGGCGATCAGCTTGCCCCCGCCGACGTCCTGGACGTCCTGGAGCAGCTCGGCCCCGGCGTCCAGCAGCGCCGCGAGACGCGCCCTGAGGTCGGGCACCTGCCAGTAGGGCACAGGACCCGTCATGCCCTTGGCATGGCCGTTCGGGTCGAGTCCCAGTTCCTGCCCGGCGGCCCTGAAACCGACGTAGTACGGCTGGTCCGCGTAGGGCTCCACATCCAGGAGCGCGCGGAAGACGGCCTTCGCCGCCTCTAGGTCCTTCACGGGATAGATGATGGTCGTCAGGCCGGTGGTCATGGGTGCTCCTCCGTGAGGGGCGGGCCGATGCGGCCCGTCGTCGATGTCACGCTAGGGCCGCGGACCGCCCGCAGGCTTCTCCGAAACTGACCGGTTGCGCGGTCGTCCGCGGACCCTCGTCCGCAGCCGCGCCCGACCCGCGGCGGGGACGGCGCACCCCGTCACTTCGGCGCATTCGGGCCTCGGCTCCGTCCCGCACCGCACGCGAGAGTGGGTGGGAGGGCGGTACGAGGGGGCGGGATGCCGAGGAGACCCGTGAGCGGGCGGCGGATGCGCATTCTCGAGTGGCTGCGGGATCCGGTGACCCACTTCCCGCCGCAACGGCACGGCGATCGGGCCGAGGACGGGGTGACGGCGGCGGCCGTGGCCGAGAAGCTCGCCGTCCCCCGCTCCGTCGCCGAGGCCGATCTGCGCCTCCTCGCCGCCGTCGGTCTGCTGCGCACCAGAAGGATCCGGCTGCGTACGTACTACCGCCGTGACGAGGTACGCATCGCCGAGATAGCGCGCATGTTCGAGAAGGGGTGGTAGTCCAGGTCCCGGTACGCGGGCGCGCGTCCGCGGGGAACGGGCGGCGGCAGCCGCGCAGGCTGCGGGCGAACCCCTGGCGGCATCCCCGCGTGCCCGGGAGCCGTTACCCTGTTACCCGGCCGCGATCATGTATCGGGGCGCGACGGTGGGGGCCGCCCTGCCCGGCTCGCGGCGGTACCGCCGAGGGTTCCTGCTTGCGATCGAGCGTGCCCGTTCGACAGGGCCCCGGCGAGTAGGAGAAGTCTCCCCATGAGAAGCCTGGCGGAGCGTCCCGATTCCCGGACGGGGAAGGTGAGAACTCGTTGTGAATCGGCTGCGGGTGGTCGCCGGGTCGAACCGGACGGGCTCCGGGCCGCCTCGCGGTCCTCGGCGGGGGCGCCTCCGTGAACCATGCCACGGGCTGTGCGGTGCGGGGCCTGCCGGCCGCCGCGGTCACGGCCGTCCCCTGCTTGTCCCACCTGCGCTTTCCGGTCGGCAGGCGGCTGTGCGAGGCGCCGGCCCGCCGCCCGGCGTTCCTGTGGGGGGCCCTGCGGCCGACCGGGGCGGGGCCGGGTCCTACGCTGCCGCCGACGTCTTGGCGGGCGCGGCTGCGGGTCCGGGGGCGTCGCCGCCGCCGCTCCGGCCGCCGGGGCGCGGTGGCCCCGCTCGGCGGACGCGGCCCGCGCGTAGTAAAACCTTCTTGCACTACCGTCTACAGCACTGTCGACCAACTTCTCAGAACTGGATCCCATGAGCGTCATCAACGTCGGTCAGGCCGTAGTCCTCGGAGTCGTCGAGGGGGTGACCGAATTCCTTCCCGTGTCCTCGACCGGCCATCTCAAGATCACTGAAGGCCTGATGGACATCCCCGTCGACAACCAGGCCGTCGTCGGCTTCTCGGCCGTCATCCAGGTGGGCGCGATCGCCGCCGTGCTCCTGTACTTCTTCAAGGACATCGTGCGGATCGTCTCGGCCTGGTTCAGGGGTCTGGTGCACCGGGAGGAGCGGTATCACCACGACTACAAGTTCGCCTGGTGGGTCATCGCCGCGACCGTTCCGATCGTCCTGGTCGGCCTGGCCGCCAAGCCGCTCATCGACGGTCCGCTCGCCTCGCTGTGGGTGGTGGCGGGCTCGCTGATCGTCGGCAGTGGGGTGATGTGGTGCGCGGACCAGATGGGCCGGCACAAGCGCGGTGAGGACGACACCTCGTTCAAGGACGCGATGCTGGTGGGCGGCTCGCAGATCCTCGCGCTGCTCTTCCCGGGCTTCTCCCGCTCCGGCGCCACGATGTCGACCGCGCTCATCCTCGACCTCGACCGGGTCGCCGCCACGCGTCTGTCGTTCTTCCTCGGCATCCCCGCCCTCACGGGCGCCGGTATCTACGAGTTGAAGGACGCGCTCGGCGCGGGGGTGGGTGTCGCGCCGCTGGCCGTCGGCACGATCGTCTCCTTCGTGGTCGCGTACGCCTCGATCGCCTGGCTGCTGAAGTTCGTCGCCAAGCACTCCTTCAACGCCTTCGTGATCTACCGGATCGTCGTCGGTGTGGGTCTCCTGGGGTTGCTGGCGACCGGCACGCTCAACTGATCTCCGGCCGCCCGCGGGCCGCCGGGCGGCCGTGCACCGGACACGGGGCGTGGGGCCGGTGAGCGGCTTCACGCCCGGCCCCTGAGCCGGGGGCGGAGCAGGCGAGCGATCCGGCCCGCGAGGCGGCACGATGGAGTCCATGCCGTCGTCGCCGGCGTTCCAGCACGTACTGGAACGCATCGCCGAAGAGATCGAGAGGACGCCCGGGCGCGGCCGCGCCGCGGACTACATCCCCGCGCTCGCCGCCCTCGACCCGCGCCGCTTCGGCATGGCGGTGGGTGAACCGGACGGAACCGTGTACGGCGTGGGGGAATGGCGGCAGCCGTTCTCCGCCCAGTCCGTCACCAAGGTCTTCACGCTCGCCCTCGATCTGGCGGGTGAGGGCGACGCACTGTGGGAGCACGTGGGCCGGGAGCCGTCCGGCAACCCTTTCAACTCGCTGGTCCAGCTGGAGTACGAGAACGGCATCCCGCGCAATCCGTTCATCAACGCGGGCGCCCTTGTCGTCACCGACCGGCTGCACACCCGTACGGGCCACGCGGCGGAGACCCTGCTCGACTTCCTCAGAGCGGAGAGCGGCAACCCGGCGCTCGCCTTCGACCTGGACGTGGCCGCCTCCGAGACCGTGCACGGTGACCGCAACGCCGCCCTGGCCCATCTCATGGCGTCCTACGGCAATATCGACAACCCGGTGCCGGTCCTCCTCGAGGAGTACTTCCGGCAGTGCTCCATCGAGGCGTCCTGCGCGGACCTGGCCCTGGCCACCGGATTCCTGGCCCGGCACGGTCTCCGTGCCGACGGTACCCGGCTTCTGACGCGCAGCCAGGCCAAGCAGGTGAACGCGGTGATGCTGACCTGCGGCACGTACGACGCGGCGGGCGACTTCGCCTACCGGGTCGGCCTCCCCGGCAAGAGCGGCGTGGGCGGCGGCATCGTCGCGGTCGTCCCCGGCCGGTGCACCCTGTGCGTGTGGAGCCCGGGGCTCGACGAACGCGGCAACTCGGTCGCGGGTGTTGCGGCACTCGACCGCTTCACGACCCTCACGGGGTTGTCCGTCTTCTGAGTGCGAGGCTCTGACCGGGCTCTGCGAAGCCCAGGTGAACCACCGACCACGCGGAGGTCATGTGGAGGCCGCCCCGACGAGGGGCGGACGTCGCTTTCTCGCCACCCGTCGTTGACACGCTTTCCGAGTGTTGGCCATGGCATTCCCTGTCGATCTCCGCCGCTGCCAGGCGCTCGGTCTGGCCGGTACCGCCTTTCTCGCGTTGGGCGGTGAGACCGCCGGAGCACTGCCGGTCGCGGATCTGGTCTCCCCCGAGTCCGGGCGCGCCGCCCTCGGACTCGTGGGTGTCTACTTCGGGGTCGTCCTGCTGATCGCCGCCTGGGCGCTGCTCGGCAGGGTGATCCGCGGTCCCGAGCCGCCCACGCCGCGCGCGCTGTTGCTCGTTCTCGCGGTCTGGGCGGCACCGCTGCTGCTCGCACCGCCGCTGTTCAGCCGTGACGTGTACAGCTACCTCGCCCAGGGTGCCATGGTCGATGCGCACATCGACGTGTACGCGCACGGGCCCGCACAACTCGGCGGCCCGCTGGCGGACGAGGTCGCGCCGGTGTGGCGGGACACCGCGGCCCCCTACGGTCCCGTCTTCCTCGGTGTGGCCTCGGCGCTCTCCGGGCTGACCCGCGGTGAACTGCCCGCCGGTCTGATCGGCATGCGGCTGGTCGCCCTCGTCGGCGTGGCCCTGATGGCGGCGGCGCTGCCGCGCCTCGCCCGGCAGTGCGGTGCCGACCCGGCCGCCGCGCTGTGGCTGGGCGCGCTCAACCCGCTGGTGCTGCTGCACCTGGTCGCCGGTGCCCACAACGACGCCATGATGCTGGGGCTGCTGGGCGTGGGCCTGCTGGCCGCCCGCGGCCGCCTGCACCTCCTCGGAGTCGTCCTCGTGACACTTGCCGCGCTGGTCAAGGCACCGGCCGCGCTCGGCCTGCTGGCCGTCATCGCACTGCGCCGGCATGTGGGCCTCGCGAGAGCGGTGGCGACGACCACGGTCGCGGCGGTCCTCACCACGGTGGGGGTCACCCTGCTCGCCGGCACGGGATACGGCTGGGTCGCGGCGCTCAAGACGCCCATCTCGCCGCACAACTGGTCGCCCACGAGTGTTCTGGGCCGGATCACCGGTCGTCTGCTGGACGGCTTCGGCAGCGGCTTCGCGCCCCTCGCGATCCCGGTGTGGCATGCGGCCGGACTTCTCGCCACCATGCTCGCGGTGCTCTTCATATGGCTCAAGCTGCGGCCCGGACCGATCTACGCACTCGGTCTGAGCCTCGCCGTCGTGGCCGTCCTCGGCCCGGCG
The DNA here is from genome assembly GCF_051553595.1 of Streptomyces sp. HUAS TT11. Classification (NCBI taxonomy): domain Bacteria; kingdom Bacillati; phylum Actinomycetota; class Actinomycetes; order Kitasatosporales; family Streptomycetaceae; genus Streptomyces; species Streptomyces sp. HUAS TT11. Next base: position 1,348,196 of record NZ_CP196184.1, on the reverse strand, counting down.
ATCCGGCCCTGGTACGCCCTGTGGGGGCTGTTCCTCATCGCCGCCGCGGCGCCCAGCGCCTCCGTACGCCACCGGGTGGCCGCCGCCACCGCCGTCCTCGCCCTCGCCGTGCTGCCGAGCGGCGGACCGCCCGACCTGCCCCAGGTGGTCCTCGCCGTCTCCGGCGGCGTGCTCGCCGTGGTCGTGCTGTGGCAGGCGCACCAGGCTGCCCAGACCCCGATGTTGGAACGGACCGCGTGAGAGCGCCGCACACCGAGCGCGGACGGCTCGTCCTGGTCCTTTGTCTCGCCGCCGCCGTGACCCTCTTCACCGCGACGGTGCCACTGCTGCGCGGCTGGTTCGACCTGCGCGTCTACTACGGGACGGTGGACGCCTGGATGCACCACGGCGGCCACATCTACGACTATCGGGTGCCCGGGACGACGTACGGCTTCACCTATCCGCCGTTCGCCGCCCTGAGCATGCTGCCGATGGCGTTCGTCGGCCTGGACGCGGCCATCGTCTGCGCGCTGCTGCTCAACCTCGCCGCCGTCTCCTTCGTGCTGTGGATCCTGATCGGTCCGGAACTGCGCCGCTACGGCTGGTTCGGCTGGGCCCTGGCCGCATGTGCCCTGGCGATGCTCGAACCCGTGCGCGACACCTTCAGTTTCGGGCAGGTCAACCTGCTGCTGCTGGGCCTCGTGCTCACCGACGCCTGGCTGCTGTCCAGCGGACGCGGGCGTTTCGCCGGCATCGGCATCGGGCTCGCGGCGGCCGTGAAGCTCACACCCGCGGTCTTCATCGGCCTGCTGCTGCTCGCCCGGAGATGGCGGGCCGCCGCCGTCGCGACGGCCGTCGCCGTGGCGGCCACCCTGCTCGCGGCCTGGGCGGCACCGGGCGCCTCCCGCTTCTACTGGGCGCACGCCCTGTGGGACACGAACCGCGTCGGGCGCCTCGACTACGTGTCCAACCAGTCGCTGCAGGGCGTCCTCGCCCGGCTCGCGGCGCCGGACGATCCGAGCCACGTCGCCTGGGCCCTGGCCGTCCTCGCCGTCCTCGCCGTGTGGATGTGGCGCACGCACCGGGCGCTGCGGACGGGGGACTGGCGGGCCGCCTTCGCGCTCACCGGCCTCACGGCCTGCCTGATCAGCCCGATCACCTGGGTGCACCATCTCGTCTGGCTGCTGCCGTCGTTCGCCGTCCTGGTGCACGCGCGCCGGCTGCGGCTCGCGGCCGTCCTCTACGTCGTGCTGTGCAGCAGCGTGGTGTGGCTGTGGTTCGACGACGCGTCGGGGATCGACGGCTTCCTCGGCAGCAACACCTATGTGTGGATCACCCTCGGGCTGCTGCTGTGGCTGCCGGTCGGTCACCCACGTGCCGACCGCCTGCCTCTGAGCCGGAGTGCCAGCGCGACCAGCGCTCCCACGGCCAAGCCGACGGTTCCCGCGAGCACGGCCCTCGCCGGCCAGTCGGGGGCCGCCGCAGCCGCGGTCGGCACCGCGGTCGGCCCGGACCGTGACACGGCCGGCCGCGCGGGCAGGAGGGAGCCGACCGGTGTGACGCGTCCCGCGGCGGTGAAACCCCAGTCGAGCAGCGAGCGGGCCTCTTCGTAGACGTCGTGGCCGCGGTGCCGCTGAGGGTTCATCACCGTCACGACGAGGGTGCGCCCGCCGTGGCGCGCGGCGGCCACGAGCGTGTTGCCCGCGTTGGTGGTGTAGCCGTTCTTGATGCCGATCAGACCGGGGTAGGCGGCCACCCCGTCGCGGCCGGTCAGCAGTCTGTTGGTGTTCGCGATCTCGAACGAGGCCCCGCCGTTGCCGGGGAACCGCGACTCGACGGTGCCGCAGTAGCGCCGGAAGTCCGCGTTCTGGAGTCCGGCCCGCCCGAACACCGCGAGGTCGTAGGCCGACGACACCTGTCCATCGGCGTCGTACCCGTCGGGCGAGACCACGTGCGTGTCCAGGGCGCCCAGCTCGTGCGCCTTGGCCTGCATCTGGCGGACCGTCGAGGGCACACCGCCGTTGATCGCGGCCAGGACGTGCACGGCGTCGTTGCCGGAGTTCAGGAAGACGCCCCGCCACAGATCGCTCACCTGGTAGGTATGGCCCTCCTGGACGCCGACGAGGCTGCTGCCCGCCCCGATGCCCTGCAGTTCCTGCCCGGTGACGGTGTGCCGGGCGTCGGCGGGCAGCACCGGCAGGACCGTCAGGGCGAACAGCGTCTTGAGCGTGCTCGCGGGTGGCAGAGCGCGGTGCGCGTCGTGCGCGGCGAGCACCTCGCCCGTCGTGGCGTCGCCGACCACCCATGACAGTGCCGACACATCCGGCAGCGCGGGAGCCCCTGAACGCGGCTGCACCTGCGTCCCGGACGTGTACAGGAGCGAGGCGGCCGGGCGGGGGGCGCCGGGGCCGCTTCCCGTGGCGGCGGCCGCCGGGTGCACCGGCAGGGCCAGCGCCCAGATCGCACTGAGAGCGCACCAGGAGGAGGCCGCGCGGAACGAGAATCGGATGGTCATAACGCACACCGTAGGAACGGTGAGGGTCCGTATGCCCCGAGGAGATGGGCCGAGTGGGGGGAGGTGCACTCGGATGTCGCACATCCGGGGGGATCGGAGCCGAAGGCTCAGCCGACGGGCAGCGTGGGCTGGACGAGCCGCAGGAAGGCCGCGTTGTCGGGGGTGGCCCGCATCCGCTCCAGCAGGGTCTCCAGGTTCGCCTGTCCCTCACGGGACTGCAGAGCGCGGCGCAGGCCTCGTACGGCCGTCAACTCATGTGCCGGAAGGAGGAGCTCTTCGCGGCGGGTGCCCGAGGAGGTGATGTCCACGGCCGGATAGACCCGGCGGGAGGCGAGGGCGCCGTCCAGGCGGAGCTCCATGTTGCCGGTGCTCTTGAGCTCTTCGAAGAAGTAGGCGTCCGCGCGGGACCCCGTCTCCACCAGAGCGGTGGCCAGGATGGTGAGCGAACCGCCTTCCTCGGCGAGGCGTGCGGCGCCGAACAGCCGCTTGGGGCCGTGCAGGGCCGCGGCGTCCACGCCTCCGCTCAGGGTGCGGCCGCCGGCGGCGGCCACGTTGTTGTGCGCCCGGCACAGCCGGGTCAGCGAATCGAGCAGGATGACGACGTCCTCACCCTGCTCGACGAGTCGCTTGGCGCGTTCGACGACCAGTTCGGCGAGCGCGATGTGCTGCTTCGGCGTCCGGTCGAACGTCGAGGCATGGACCTCGCCGTGCACCGAGCGCCGCATGTCGGTGACTTCTTCCGGCCGCTCGTCGAGCAGCACCACCAGCAGGTGGCACTCGGGGTGGTTGCCCGCGAGGGCCGCGGCGATCTGCTGGAGCAGCACGGTCTTGCCCGTTTTGGGCGGCGCGACGATGAGCCCGCGCTGCCCCTTGCCGACGGGGGAGACGAGGTCGAGCACGCGTCCGGACAGGCCGGCCGCCGGGTGTTCGAGCCGCAGCCGCTCGCTCGGGTGCAGCGGGGTGAGGTCGCGGAAGTGCGGGCGGTGGCGCAGCTCCTGCGGGGAGCGGCCGTTGACGCTCTCGACCTCGGTGAGGGAGCGTCCGCCGCGGGTGCCGACGACGGTGTCGCCCCTGCGCAGCCCGTATCGGCGGACGAGAGCCGGCCCGACCTGGAGGTCGGCGGGCGAGGACAGGCAGCTTCCGGCGCGCAGATGCCCCTTGCCGTGCTGGTCGATGTCGAGCACGCCGGTGACGGTCTGAGGCGGGACCTGCTGCTGTGCGGGGGGTTGTTCCAGAGTGATGGTCATGCGTGGTCCTTTCGAGGACGGACTGCACGGGACAAGAGGGGGAAGGGCCGGGAGGCGGCATGATCACGCCTCGTCGCGGCGGAGATCGGTACCTCGGGCACGGCGATGCGTGCCACTCACGAGGTGATCCGGGAAAGCCGATACGTCGGTCGCAGAAGGACGGACGGTTCGGCGAACTGGGGTGAAAGCACCGGCGCCCGAGAAGGGGCGTCCACAGGTGCTGATCGCACTGTAGCACTCAGTGGGCCGGACGGGTGCGCCACGGCACCCGAAGCTTCCAACGTGTCGACCGTCTTGTTCATTCCGGGCTCCGGGCTCCGGGAGTACGGGCCACCACCCACGCGCACAGGTGCTGCGCGTGACGCCGGGAGCGGGCAGAATCGTCCGTCGTACGGCGTCGGTCCTACCCCTTCGACGAGGAGTTGCCGGTGGACCCTTCCGCCTCACCGCACCGCATGGCCCCTTCGGGCGGCTGCCCCCACGCCGGCAACGCGCGGTTGCTCGCCCGGGGTGCCGTCGTACCGGTCGTGCTGCCGGGGGAGATCGAGGGGATGGCGGTAGTGGGGCACGAGGCGCTCAGGGAGTTCCTCGCGCACCCCGACGTCGCGAAGAACGCGCGGCACTTCACCGCTCTGCGCGAGGGCCGGATCAGCGAGGGCTGGCCCCTGCTGACCTTCGCCACCGTGCAGGGCATGACGACCGCGGACGGTGAGGACCACCGGCGGCTGCGCTCGCTCGTGAGCCGGGCGTTCACGGCGCGGCGCGTCGAGGAGCTGCGGCCCCGCATCGAGGAGCTGACCGTCTCGCTGCTCGACGACCTCGCCCGCGCGGCCGCGTCGGACGGCGGGGTGGCCGATCTGCGGCGGCACTTCGCGCTGCCTCTGCCACTGGGCGTCATCTGCGAGCTGCTCGGTGTCGAGGACCGTTACCGGGACCGGCTGCACCAGCTGTCCGGGCATGTCGTGGCCACCGACATCGGCCCGCAGCAGGTGATCGCCGCGAACCGCGAACTCGTCGCCGTCCTCGGCGAGATCGCGCAGGCCAAGGCCGAGCGCCCGGGAGGCGACCTCACCAGTGCGCTCATCGCCGCCCGCGACGAGGAAGGCGACCGGCTCAGCCATCAGGAGCTGATCGGCACCCTGGTACTGATGATCATCGCCGGGCACGAGACCACGCTGAATCTGATCACCAACGCCGTACGGGCGCTGTGCGGCCACCGCGACCAGCTTGCACTCGTCCGGTCGGGACACGCGGCCTGGGAGGACGTCGTCGAGGAGACCCTGCGCTGGGACGCTCCCGTCAGCTACTTCCCCTTCCGCTACCCCGTGCGGGATCTGACCGTGAGCGGCACGGTCCTGCCCAAGGGCACGCCCGTGCTGGCCGGATACTCCGCCGCCGGGCGCGACCCGGCAGTCCACGGGCCCGACGCCGACCGGTTCGACGTCACCCGGCCCCGCCGCGTGGGGGCCGTGCGGAGCCTCTCGCTCGGACACGGCGCCCATTACTGCCTGGGCGCGCCGCTGGCCCGCCTGGAGGCAGGGATCGCGCTGGAGGGCCTGTTCACCCGCTTCCCGGACCTCGACCTCGTCCAGTCCGAGGGCGAGCCGCCCCGGCACGCGAGTTTCGTGGGCAACAGCGTGCTCACCCTGCCCGTGCGCCTGTGATCCCGCGCTCGCATCGGTCGGGCAGGAGGCCGATGCCCGGTGCCTTCCCGGGCCGGCAGGGGGCGAGGAGAAGGGCCGGGGTACGGGACCCCGGCCCTCGGGCGTGCTCAGCAGTACAGGTTGGAGCCGGGGCTGACTCCGAGGATGGAACTGAAGCGCTGGTAGGCGTCCACGCGGCTCTGGACCTGTGCGGGGTTGCGTCCGTCGCACTCCAGGGAGCCGTTGATGCTGCGGATCGTCTGGCCGAATCCGGCCTGGTTGACCATCGCGTTGTGCGGGGTCATCGTGCCGGGGCCGGACTGTGTGTTCCAGTACCACAGGCCCGTGCGCCAGGCCACCGCGGAGTCGTTCTGCACCAGCCACGGGTTGTTGAGGAGGTCGATACCGAGCGCGTCCCCCGCGGCCTTGTAGTTGAAGTTCCAGCTGAGCTGTATGGGACCTCGTCCGTAGTAGGCCGCCTGACCGGCCGGGCAGCCGTAGGGCCGGCTCCAGTCGCAGTAGGTGGGGTAGTTGGCCGTGTTCTGCTCGACCACGTAGACCAGCCCGCCGGTCTCGTGGTTGACGTTGGCGAGGAAGGCCGCGGCCTCCTGCCTCTTCACGGTGTCGCTGCCCGTCTTGGCGAACCCGGGGTAGGAGCTGAGCGCCTGGACGAGACCGTTGTAGGTGTAGAAGGAGTTCCGGTTCGGGAACATCTGGTTGAACTGGGCCTCGGTGACCACGAACCCTGACGGGTTCTGGTTGCCGCCGCCGCCCGCGGGGGCGGTCCACTTCTGGTTGGCCGCGCCGGTGCAGCTCCAGATCTGCAGGCGGGTGCCGTTGGCGGAGTTGTTGTCCCGCACGTCCAGGCACTTGTTGGCGGCCGGGTTGACGATGTCGTGGGCCGCCGTGACCACCCACTGCTGGTTGGCGCTGCCGGAGCAGTCCCACAGCTGGACCGCCGCGCCGTCGGCGGTGCTGCGGTCGACGACGTCGAGACACTTGCCGAGCGCCCGCAGGGTGCCGTCACCCGGGTTGGACCAGAGCTGCGCTCCGGTGCCGTTGCAGTCGTAGAGCTGTACGGCGGTGCCGTTGGCGCTGTTCGCTCCGGCCACGTCGACGCACTTGCCGGCGAGTCCGGTGATCCGGCCGTCGGCGGCGTGAGCGGGCAGCACGGTCGAGAGGGCCATGAGGACGGCGGCGAGAACGGCGCCGACCGTGAGTCGGCCCAGGGAGACGCGTCTGGGGAAGAAGCGTCGGAGGCGGGGGGTGGCCATCACGGAGTTCACTCCTTGTCGGTTCTGGACGTTCCGGGTGACGACGATGTGAGCGGCGCCGGGGACGCCCCGCTCCTGCGTGGGCGCCCGTCGTGGCCGTGCTCGACAGGTGGTCGTTGCGCCTGAACTTCGTTCGTACGCAAGTGATGTGACGGCCCGGAACCTAAAGGTCTGAACCAATCGCGTCAAGAGGTGAAGCGTCGCAACGTTGTCGTCCCGGCCAACTTCCCAGAAGTCGAAGGCCGCCTCGGGGGGCGCGGAAGACGGGTGGAACCGGCCGCGCCCGGGCCGTATCCGATGGGGGATCGGCCCGGGTGTGGTGCAGCGGCCGAGTGCCGGGGAGCGGTCCCGGGCACCCGACCGCTCTATGCGTCCAGTTCGAAGACGCCGTAGCCGAACCCGCGGGCCGTGATCGTCCCGCCGGAGACCTCCACGCCGGAGGATTCCAGGGCGCGGGCGGCGCCGGGGAAGGGATGGGCGGACTCGTCCCGGCGGGGGTTGACGACCACCAGGTAGCGGCCGCCCCGTACGTACACGAACGGATATCCCGTGTGCAGCACCTCGAGCGAGCCCCGCGGGCCGAGTTCCGGCGTGATCGAGCGCAGGGCGATCAGCCGGCGGACGAGGTGCAGCAGCGAGGTCTCGTCGGTGCGCTGTGCCGCGACCGTGGGGCGATCGGGGGAGGGGTCGAGGGGGAGGTAGAGCCGGTGCCCGGGGGAGGTGGAGAAACCTGCGTTCGGACCGTCGTCCCACTGCATCGGGGTGCGGGAACCGGCGCGGTTGTAGCGCGGACCGAGGACGCTGCCCTCCTTGTCGGGCAGTCCGGGGACGTAGCGCATGCCGATCTCGTCGCCGTAGTAGATCGCCGGCAGCGTCGGCCACGTCAGCTGGAACGCGAAGGCCGCGGGCAGTTGTTCGGGCGTACGCGGGCCGCAGTTCAGGCGGGAGAAGTCGTGGTTGGCGGTCGGCAGGGAGATGAAGCCGGAGCCCCGCACGGCCGTCGCCGCCTTGTCGTACGCCTCCACGAACGGGCGTGGGGAGCCTTTGCCCTCGGGGTCGAAGAAGCAGTCCATCGGGTCCCAGGCCGCATCCAGAGTGCCCTCGCCGTTGTTCCACAGCGAGCGCAGGGGGAGGCCGTTGCTGGGGCCGCCGAAGTGGAGGAAGAAGTCCGTGTGGAAGCCTGCCGGGACCGACACCTCCGGGTCGCCCCACTCCGACAGCAGCACGGTCTCCGGATGGGCCCGGTCCAGCCACTGCCGGAGTTCGGTCCAGACTCCGGCCGTCTCCGAACGGTCCGGGTCGTCCTTGACGAGTGAGGCGGCCATGTCCACACGGAACCCGGCGAGGCCGAGCCGGAGCCAGTGGTCCATGATCTCGCGGAGCGCGGCGCGATTGGCGCGCGGGCCCTCGGCGTCCACGGGCTGCCGCCAGGGTTCGGCCGGATCCTCCCGCGCATAGCCGAAGTTGAGCGCGGGCTGGACGTCGAAGAAGTTCGGCAGGTACGAACCGGGACGGGTTCCGGGCGAGGGGACGAAGCCGTCGGGACGGCCCTCGGGGGCCCAGATGTAGCGGTGGTCGTCCGGGTCGTCGGCCGAGGCCCGGAACCAGGGATGCCGATCGGAGGTGTGCCCGGCCACCAGGTCGAGCAGGATGCGGATCCCGCGGCGGCGCGCCTCGCCGACGAGTGCGGCCAGGTCTTCGGCGGAGCCGTAGCGCGGCGCGACGGTCAGGTAGTCGGCGACGTCGTACCCCGCGTCGCGGAAGGGCGAGACGAAGCAGGGGTTGAGCCACACGGTGTTGACGCCCAGCCACTCGAGGTGGTCCAGACGCTCGGCGATCCCGTTGAAATCGCCGATGCCGTCGCCGTCGGAGTCGGCGAACGACTGCGGATAGATCTGGTAGAAGACGGCGTCGGCCAGCCAGGCGGGGGCGGGACGGAACGAAGTCATGGGCGGGACCCTACGGCAGCGTGCGCGGATCCGGAGGAGCGCGTCCCCCTTGATCGAGGACGTTCCGGCGTGCATGGCCGGGAAGGGCCCGCCCCGGTCCCGGCTCCTCGCGGGTAAGGGATCCCGTCCGTCCTCCGCAGCCCCTAAGCTGACCATGATGTTCTCCCCGCACGGTCCCACCCTCCGCGAGCTGGCCGTTCAGGCGCTGTCCTCGGTCGAGCGCGGCTACGACCTGCTCGCGCCCAAGTTCGACCGCACCCCGTTCCGCACGCCCGACTCCGTGCTCGACGCGGTCGAGGAGGAACTCGAGGCCTTGGGGCCCTTCGAACACGGGCTGGACCTCTGCTGCGGTACGGGCGCGGGCGTGGATGTGCTGCGCAGGGTCTGCCGCGGGGGCGTGACCGGCGTCGACTTCAGTGCGGGGATGCTGGCCGTCGGACGGGAGCAGGTGCGCTCCGGCGGTCCGCCCGGCGTCGCCTGGGTGCGCGCGGACGCCCGCGCCCTGCCCTTCGGCCCCGCCTTCGACCTGGTCGTGAGCTTCGGTGCGTTCGGTCACTTTCTGCCGGAGGAACTGCCCGGGCTGTTCGCCGGGGCCCACCGCGTGCTGCGGCCGGGCGGACGGTTCGTCTTTCCGATCGGGGCCCCGCCGCGCCCGGACTCCGCCTGGTACTGGGCGTCGCTCGGCTTCGACGCCGCGATGCGCGTGCGCAATGCCGTCCGGCGGCCGCCCTTCGTCATGTACTACCGGACCTTCCGCTTCGGTGACGTACGGCGTGAGCTGTCACGGGCCGGTTTCACGGTCGAGCACCGGGCGCTGCCCGCCTTCGGGCGCCGGCCCGACGGCAGCCCGCGCTGCCGGCTGATCGTGGCCACAAAGGGGAGCGGCACGTCGCGGGCCTGACCGGATGGTGCGGCGCGCGCCGGGATCCTCCTCTCGCCGGCCCGGCGCGGTGAACGACCGGGGGCGACCGGCCGCCCGTGAGCGCGTGACGGACGTCATCCGCGGTGTCATTCGGCTGCGGGCAGGGTGAACTCGTGGACCAGTGCCGCCTGTCGGGCCTCCACCGTCAGATCGGTGACCTCCAGCGGCCGCTCCCACTGCTCGTGCACCCGCCGTGTCACCCGTACCGACGTCGGCAGCGGGCTGATCGTGTCGCGGAGGTGCAGGGTCAGTCCCGCCGTGCGCATCCAGTCGTCTGCGCGCCAGGGTTCCGCCGAGGCGCGAGCGTCCGCACGGTCGCGGTAGCGGGCCGGCTCCGGCACCTCGGCCACGGCGACCGCGGAGAAGGAGGTGACGGCCGTCCTCGTCCCGGACCCGTCCACCGCGGCCGATGTGCAGCGGTGGACAAGGGTCGGCCGCCGGGGTGCGAGGCCGAGTGCCCGGGCCTGCCCGGGAGTGGGCACCTCCCAGGTGACGGTGGCCGGCCGGGCTCCGTGTCGTGCGCCGCCCCGACGGGGAAGGCCGGCGAGGGGAAACGGCCGGGAGTGGCGCCGGGCAGCACGGCGTGACTCCCGCGCCGGTCGACGGCGACAAGACCTCCGCGGCGCAGCATCTCCAGCGCCTGGCGCACGGTCTCCCGGCTGCCGCCGAAGTGTGCGCCAACTGCCGCTCGCCGGGGAGCCGTTCGCCGGGCGGGACGGTTCCCTGACGCAACTCGCCCAGCAGTTCGGCGGCGAATCCGCCGGTAGAGCGGCTCCTCGGGTGCGTGGGGATGTTCCGGTCGGGTGGTGCGGGCCATGTCCGCGCCTCCTGGTGACCAGACGTCGCCGTGCGGGACCAGTGCGCGACCAGATCCGGCGTCGGTCCGAACCACCAGGGAAGGGCGGCCCGGGAGTTCCGCCGGATCCGGTCCGCACCGCCTACGCCTGGAGCGAGCGGTACAGGGCGTCCAGGAGTGCCATCTTCCGCGGGTCGTCGGCGATGTGCGGCCCCATCCGGTTCATGACGTAGCCGAGGGAGACGGCCGCCTCGGGGTCGGCGAGACCGCAGGAACCGCCGAAGCCGTCGTGTCCAAAAGCCCTCGGGTTCGGTCCGTAGGAACCTTCCGCACCGCTCAGCCAGACCCCCAGCGCGATCTCCGTGTCCCTCCCCAGCCCGGCGCCCAGCACCAGATCCCGGCAGCTGCCCTGCCCCTCACGCACCCGTTCGGCGGCCCCGGGCGACAGCACCTGCCGTCCGTCCCATGACCCCCGCCCGGCGAAGATCCCGTACAGCGCGGCGACCGCCCGGGCCGTGCCGTGGCCGTTGAGAGCGGGCAGCTCCGCGGCCCGCCACCCGGGGCTGTTGGCCTCTGCGGCACCGACCAGCGGATTGGCCAGGGCCGCCAGGGCCACGGGTGTCAACTGGGAGAAGGCCGCGGCCTGTTCACTGCTGTCCGCAACCGGTGGCTGGACCAGCTCCGCCGCCCTGCCGGACTCCTTCTCGGGCAGCCCGATGGTGAAGTCGATGCCGAGCGGTCCGGTCACCTCGCGCTCCAGGAACGCACCCGGCAGCAGCCCCGAGACCCGCCGTACCACCTCACCCACCAGGAACCCGTAGGTCAGTGCGTGATATCCGCTTCTCGTGCCCGGCTCCCACCAGGGTTCGGTCGCCGCGAGCCGGGCGACGGTCAGTTCCCAGTCGTACAGGTCGTCCACCGAGTGCGGTTCCCGCAGCCCCGCGAGGCCGGCGCGGTGGGACAGCAGATGCCGCACCCGCACGGACTCCTTTCCCGCGGTCGCGAACTCGGGCCAGTACTCGGCCACCGGAGCGTCCAGATCCAGCAGACCGCGGTCGGCCAGGATGTGCAGACACAGGGCGGCCGGGCCCTTGGTCGTGGACCAGACGTCGACCACCGTGTCGCGTTCCCAGGGGCGGGTGCGCCCCGCGTCCGCCCACCCGCCCCACAGGTCGACCACTGTCTCGCCGTTCAGCGTCACGGCGACGGCCGCACCGAGCTCCTGCCGCCCGCTGAAGTTCTCCTCGAACGCCTCGCGGACCGCCGCGAAACGCGGATCGCACCGTCCGTCGATCTCTGGCTCGTACGGGGACATGGGCCCTCCGATCCGTCGCAGGCCCGCCCGGCCGGGCGGGCGGGGCGTGTTGAACATACCGACTGGTCGGACTGAGTGGAAGCCGTCGGACGGGCCCGGGGGACAGCACGCCGCAGCGCGGCCGCCGCCGGTCCCTCTCGCCCCGGCACGGGTCCCGCCGGCGGCGTCACCACGGTCATGGCGGGCGTGGCACCGTCACTCCGAGCGCTCCACCGCGCTCCGGTAACCGGGATGACGGTGCTTGAAGAGCCAGAAGACGGTCGATGCGACCAGGGCCCAGCCGGCGAGGACCAGGAAGGGGAAGGCGTGGAGCCGGCCGGTGAAGTAGACCTCCGTGTGGATGGCGCTGATGGCGGCGCCCGTGGGCAGCCAACGGCCCACGGCGCCCAGGAGCGGGGGAAGGAGCGGCCAGGAGACCGCACCGCCGGACGAGGGGTTGCCGATCAGGACCATCAGGCCCCAGGTGGGGATGATGGCCCACCGCCCGATCAGGACCGCGAACATCAGGAAGACCATGCCTGCGGCGAACATCGTCAGCGCCAGTGTCAGCCAGGCCGGCACGAAGGGCAGAACGACCGCGTGGAGCAGCCAGTCGACGACCGCGGCGATCGCGAACGCCCCGAGCAGGGAGTAGGCGACGGTGAACCCGATGCGCTGGCCGGGGGTCAGTTCCTTCGCGTGCACGTTCATCTGGATCGCGCCCACGAAGCCGAGCACCACCGCCGCCAGCGCGATGTAGAAGATCGCCAGACCGCGCGGATCGCCTCTCTGGTTCGGTTTGATGTCCCGCACCGTGACGTGCGTGCCCGCCTTCTCCCCGACGGCGGGGGCCGCCTGCTCCAGGACCTGCGCCACCGACGCCCCCGACGCGGACGAGACGTCCATCGTCACCCTCCGCTCCTGCCGCACGTCGAAGATCGCGAACACCGTCTGCTCCTCGACCGCGTTCCTGGCCTGCGCGTAGTCGGGGTATCTGTGCACGTCGAGCGAGGCGTTCAGCGCCTTCTCCATGCCCGCGAGGAAGGCCGCGCCGTGCGCCGTGCCGTGCGGGTCCACGACCGCGACCGGCACCCGGTGCGGCACGGGGTCGGAGAAGGCGTAGGTGTACGACCACGCGAAGAGACCTGCCACCATCGCGATGATGAACACGAGGACCGTCGCGGGCAGGAACGGGGAGCGCCTGGCCGCCTCCCAGCGCTCGGCCCGTGTCGGAGGCCGCCCGTGGGCTCCGTGGCCACCGGTGTCGTGCGCCTCGGACTCGGGCATGGCAAAGACGCTAGGGCAGCCGGGTGCGCTCTGCATCCGGAGGCTGCCGGCGCCGCCCGGCAGCCGAGCGGGTGCCCGCACGGTGGTGCGACCCGGCCGGGCAAGGACCCCGGCCCGCGGCCCGGAGCGCCTGCCCGACGCGTGCCGGGTGGGAGGTGCCCGCCCCGATCAGTCCTTCGGACCGGAGCGCGCGTCAACGGCACGGCTCGGCCGGCGGACGCAGGAAGCGGGCGCCTGCCCGGTGCCCGCCGTCCCCCCGGCTCGTCAGAGACGGGCCGGCAGCCAGCGGAGCTTGACCGCTTCCTGGTAGGGACCGCCGCCCTCGTGGTCGTTGAAGTCGTACACCTCGATCTTCTTGTCCTCGTGCGCCCAGGCGTTGAACGCGGCGAACACCGTGGACGGGGGACACGTCTCGTCCTCCAGCGCGGCCGAGAACAGCGCGGGGGCCCGGCCGCGCGCGGCGAAGTGCACGCCGTCGAAGTACGACAGCGTGCGCATGACCCGCTCGGTACGGCCGCGATGCGTCTTGAGGTAGTTGCCGATCTCCCGGTACGGGTTGCGGTCCGTGAGCTTCGTGGCGCGCGGGAAGTCGCACAGGAACGGCACGTCCGGTGCCACCGCCACCAGATCCGGTACGAGGCCGCCGACCGCGATCGTGATGCCGCCGCCCTGGCTGGTACCGAGGACCGCCGTGCGGGAGGCGTCGGTCAGGGGGTGCGAGCGGGCCGCCTCGACGGCCCGGACCCCGTCCGTGAACAGCCGCCGGTAGTAGTACGTCTCGGGGTCGTCGACCCCACGCGTCATGAACCCGGGGAACGCGGGAGCACTGCCCACCGGGTCCGGGGTGTCGCCGCCGCCCCATGCGCTGCCCTGGCCCCGGGTGTCCATGACGAAGTGTGCGAAGCCCGCCGACGCCCACAGCAGGTGTGTGTGCGGAAGGGCGCGTCCGCCGCCGTAGCCGATGAACTCCACGACCGTGGGCAGCGGGCCGTCCACGGACGACGGCACGGTCAGCCAGCCCTTGACGGGATGACCGCCGAACCCGGCGAACGTCACATCGTGGACCTGGACCGTCCGCAGACCCGTGTCGACCGGTTCGAAGCGTGCGTCGAGGTCGTGCTCACGGGCCTCCTGCAGCGTCTTCGCCCAGAACGCGTCGAAGTCCGAGGGCTCGACGGAGGCGCTGCGGTACGTGCGGAGTTCGTCGATCGGCAGGTCGAACAAGGCCATGAAGGACCCCTCTGGCATCGGGCATGCGAATGATCACACCGTACGGGGGCCGTTCCGGACCCGCCAGCCCCCTGGCGCCCGCCCCCGCCGCACGAGGGCACGCCCGTCACGCCGTCCGCCGCCCCCACTCCGGACCCGTGCGGGCCCACTCGGCCTCCCATTCCGCCATGCGGTGGCGCTCGGCGACCCGGCGGATCACGGCACGTCCCAGCAGGACCGTCCCGGCCGCTCCGGCCGCGGCCCACACTCCCGTGGTCAGGGCGTGCTGCCACACCGCGGTGTCGCTCGGTGGCGCGGCGACGCTCCGGTCCCTCGCGTCCAGCCACACATCCGCCCGGTCGCCGCGCAGCGAGCCCGCCGGGACCCGCGCGACGGCGGTCCGTGTGCCCTTGTCCGGCTCGGTCCAGCGCACCTTCACCCGGTACTGGGGCTGCTTGCCGCTCTGCGCCGAAGGCACCTGGGCCGGCGCGTCCTCGAGGAGCACCGCGGACACCTGATGGCGCTCGGCGCGCTGGGTCAGCTGAGTCGTGTGCGCGGTGCCGTAGGCCCACAGACCCGCGGCCGCGCCGGCGAGCGGGGCGCCGAAGCACAGCAGAACGGTGAGGAGCGCGGCAGTCCACGCCTCGACGACATCCGACCTGCGGCGCAGCGGATTGCGCCGCCAGCGCCAGCCGCGCACCCGGGTTCGCATCTCGACCTCCTTGCCGCCACGTCCCGCTCGCGTACGGGCCGGGACCTCCGCCGCGCGGGACAAGCATGGAACCCGCGCGCCTTCCCGGCCACGAGAGGGACCCCCTCGGCCAAGCACCGCACCACCCCTCCGCGCCACCCGCGACCGTGGAGCGAGCGCTCACGGCCGTGTGCCCGCGGGGCGCGCGACGCTTCCGACATGAAACGGCCTTTTACCCCGATTCTCCTCTCGGGCGAGGTTCCCGGCCATCCGGCCCCGAAACCCCGGACCGGGGGTCAGCCGAAGCGTTCGACACGGATGCGGTCCACCGGCTGCCCCGCCTCGACGAGCAGCCGGGATGCGTGCTCCGCGAAGCCGTTCGAGCCGCATACATAGGCCTCCCACCCGCCGGGCGGCGCCTCGGCGACCAGCGGCGCCACATGGGCGGCCGACATCCGGCCCACGGGCACCCCCGCGGGGGCGTCGCGGGTGAAGACGGGCGTGGTCTCGGCCCCGTACTCGGCCGCGTAGATCAACTCCCGCGGTCCGCGCGCCGAGACGAGAAGCCGCAGGGGCACCCGAAGACCGTGCGACCGGTGGTGGCGCACCATCGACATCAGCGGGACGACACCGGAGCCCGCGCCGACCAGCAGCGCAGGCCGGTCGCCCGGCCAGGCGAAGAAGCCGCTCAGCGGGCCCCGCACCTCGACGGTGTCTCCCGGCCTCGCCACCGTGTGGAACCAGCCGGAGACCTCACCGCCCTCGACACGGTCCAGGGTCAGCTCGATGTGCCCGGCGTCGTCCGGCGGTGACGCGATCGAATAGTGGCGCTGCGCCACATAGCCGTCCCGGGCGGTCAGTCGCAGCAGCAGATGCTGTCCCGGCAGATGCCCCGCCCACCCGGGCACCGCGAAGCGGAAGGTGGCCGCGTGCGGTGTCTCCCGGCGGATCGCCGTCAGCGTCGCCGTCCGCCACGCGGACGCCGTGCCGCCGCCCACGGCGATCCGGCCGGGTACGGCGAAACGCGTGGGCGGCACGAACGGCCCGGGGTTCGGGGTCGTCTCAGTCACCGGAGTACCGCTGCTCCTGCCAGGGGTTGCCCCGTGCGTGGTAGCCGTTCTGCTCCCAGAAACCCGGCTCGTCGTGGTCGAGGATCCTGAGGCCGGCGATCCATTTGGCGCTCTTCCAGAAGTACAGGTGGGGTACGAGCAGCCGGGCGGGACCACCGTGCGCGGCGGGCAGCGGGCGGCCCTCGTACTCGAAGGCGATCCAGGCGCGCCCGCCGCTCAGATCGGCCAGCGGCAGGCTGCTGGTGTAGCCGGTGCGGGAGTACGCGACGGCGTGTGTGGCGGTGGGCCCGGGCCCGACGAGGTCCAGGAACACGTCCAGGGAGACCCCCCGGAACCGGGTCCCGAACTTCGACCAGCCGGTCACGCAGTGGATGTCACCCTCGTAGGCGGACGCGGGCAGCGTGTGCGCCTCCTCCCAGTTCCAGGTGCGGGGCTCGGCCACCAGACCGTCGATGCGGAGGGTCCATTCGGCGGCGTCCAGGTCCGGCGTCACCTCGGCGGACAGGACGGGCCAGTCGTCGCGCGCGTCGTACTGGCCGGGTGGCAGCCCGGGATCGGGGACGCGCGGGCGCCCGGTGAAGCCTCGGGTGACGTTCATGGGGGGTGTTGCCTCCAGGCCGCCGGTACGGCACGGCCGGTTCGTGCGTGATCGATGCGTACGCATGCAACGGTACGCGTTCGCCCGCACGCCCCCGCCACCCCACCGGACGCGATCATTGCGAGTGCATGAACTCCGCGCCGGCCCGGGAATAGCCGCCGGGTGATCTTCCTTGCGGTGTAGTGGCCGGAACCGGTGGCGCCAGCGGCGGTGGGTCCGGCGAGCAGCGAGGGAGAGTGAGGCTGGACATGCCCAAGGCGTACGCGTACACGCGGTACGGCGGACCCGGGACCGAGGCGTTCATCGACGTGGACCGACCGGCCCCGGGACGCGGGGAGCTTCTCGTCGCCGTGCGTGCGGCGGGTGTCAACCCGATCGACTGGAAGCTGCGCTCGGGCTTCCGGCGCCCCGGCGACACGGGCACGCCCGAGTTCCCCGTCGTGTTCGGCAGTGAGGCCGCGGGCGTGGTAGAGGAGGTCGGCGAGGGCGTGACCGGCTTCGCCGTCGGGGACGCCGTCTTCGGCAACACCGTGGCCGGCGGATACGCCGAGTACGCCGTGCTGCCCGCGGCCGTGACCGCGCATGTGCCGGACGGCCTGTCCTTCACGGACGCGGCGGTGCTGCCCGTCGCGGCCGCCACGGCCTACGACGGGATCCGCGGTCTGGACCTGCCCGCGGGCGCGACCGTACTGATCACCGGCGCGGGCGGGGGAGTCGGCGTCGCCGCGGTCCAGCTCGCCCGCCACTTCGGCCTGCGCGTCATCGGCACGGCCGGTGAGGGCAAGAAGGACTTCGTCGAAGGCCTCGGCGCCGTGCACGTCCCGTCGGGACCGGATCTGGCGGCCCGGGTGCGGGCGGCCGTGCGGGGCGGCATCGACGGCGTCTACGACCTCGTCGGCGGCGATGTTCTGACCGAGGCGGCGACCCTGCTCGCCGACCGCTCGAAGTTGGTCACCGCCGGAGCGTCGCCCCAGGACGTCGAGCGGCTCGGCGGTTCACGCGTGGTCCGCGCCCGTACGGCCGCCGTGCTCGACGAGGTCGCCCGCCTGGTGGGACGCGGAGATCTCGATCCCCGGGTGACCGAGACCTTCCCGCTCGAACGGGCCGGGGACGCCCTTCGCGCGGTCGAGGGCGGCCACGCCCGGGGCAAGATCGTGATCGAGGTGGGCGCATGAGCACCGGTCGGCACGTCCTCGACAACCCCGCACTCACCTCGCTGACGGGACCGCACGCCCGCTTCGCCGAGCGCCGGGGTCGCGTCCTGCGCTACCCCCTGGACGTGTCACCGTGGGTGGGACTGCCCGACGAGCCCGGCGCCGACGACTGGGCCGACCTCGCGGCGCTCGCCGGTCCGGGGGCCGAGGCCCCGATCCCCGGCTTCGGCGGTCAGGTCCCCGAGGGCTGGGAGATCACCTTCGCCCTCGACGGGGTGCAACTCGTCGACGACGGCCTTGCCGCCGCGCCCGACGCCGAGGCCGTACGGCTCACCCGCGCCGACGTGCCGGAGATGCTGGACCTGGTCGAGCGCACCCGGCCCGGACCGTTCCTGCCGCGCACCATCGAGCTGGGGACCTATCTGGGCATCCGCCGGGACGGCGCGCTGATCGCCATGGCGGGCGAGCGGCTGCACCCGCCGGGCTGGACCGAGATCAGCGCCGTGTGCACCGATCCCGCCTTCCGCGGTCAGGGCCTCGCCACCCGGCTGATCCTGGCGGTCGCGCACGGTGTCCGCGAACGGGGCGAGACCCCGTTCCTGCACACCGCGGCGGAGAACACCGATGCCATCCGGCTCTACGAGTCCCTCGGCTTCCGGCTGCGCCGCACCACGAGGTTCCTCGCGGCGCGGGTTCCGCAGCGTGCGGGGGACGAGCAGACCGTCGGGATCTGATGGTGCGCCGGCCGGTCGTCAGTCGGTGACCGGCGTCGCGGCCGCAGCCGCGTTGTACCGCAGCAGATACGCCGCGAAGCGTTCCAGGTCGGCCTCCGACCAGCCCGCCAGCCGCTCCTGGAACGCCTTGCGGCGGCTCTCGTCGACCGTGGCGAGGATCTCGCTCCCCGCCTCGGTCGGATACAGCACCTGCACCCGGTGATCGTCCGCATCGAGCCGCCGCCCGATCAGCCCGGCCCGCTCCAGGGCCGCCACCTGCCGGCTCACCGTGGACTTGTCCAGCCCGTAGTGGGCGGCCAGGTCGGTCGAGCTGCAGCCGCCGCTCTGCTCCAGATGTCCGAGCAGGGTGTACGAGACGAGCGACAGCTGCGGATGCATGCGCCCGGCCGTGGCGCGGGCGCGGCGGGCGAACGCGGTCAACTCGCGGTTGATGGTCTCGACCGCCGCCCGGGCCGCGGGGGCGCGTTCCGCCGCGGCCCCGGCGGATCTCTCGGCTGTCGTCACGGCACTTGGACCTCCTCGCACGTATGGTTGCACTGTACAACTTGACGGGGGAGCCGTCGGCGCCGGCCCGTCCGGCGAGGTCTTCGGCGTGCGGACCTCCTGCTAGGGTGAGCGCTCCGGCCGTGGATCGCCCCGGCCATTCGTACCGAGGGAGGCGAGACCCATTACCGCTGTGTCAGCCCGGGTGCTCTCCCCTCACAACGGCGTGGATCGGCGCCGGTAGATCACACGAGGGCGCCCTTCGGTCAACCGGAAGGCTTCTCGGCTCCATGCCACCCCTTTCACTCTCCGACCTCGTCTCCGCGCTGCGTACCGCCGGCTGTGTCTTCGCCGAGGACGAGGCGCAGCTGATCCTCTCCACCGCCCGTACGCCCGACGAGGCCGCCGCCATGGTCGAGCGGCGCGTCGCGGGCCTGCCCCTCGAACAGGTCCTGGGCTGGGCGGACTTCCACGGTCTGCGCGTCACCCTGGAACCCGGGGTCTTCGTGCCCCGCCGGCGCACCGAGTTCCTCGTCTCCCAGGCGGTGGCCCTCGGGCGGCACGCCCGCGTGGTCGTGGATCTGTGCTGCGGCTCGGGCGCGGTGGGCGCCGCCCTCGCCGCGGCGCTCGACGGACCCGAACTGCACGCCGCCGACATCGATGCGGCCGCCGTGCGCTGCGCCCGCCGCAATCTCGCCGCATACGGCGGCCGGGTGCACCAGGGCGATCTGTTCGCCGCCCTCCCCGAGGAACTGCGCGGCCGTGTCGACATCCTGGCGGCCAACGTCCCGTATGTGCCGACGGACGAGGTCGCCCTGCTGCCGTCCGAGGCCCGCGACCACGAGCCCCTGGCCGCCCTCGACGGCGGCCTCGACGGTCTGGACGTCCTGCGGCGGGTCACCGCCGGGGCGTGGCGGTGGCTGGCCCCCGGCGGGCTTGTCCTGGTGGAGACGAGCGAACGCCAAGTGCCCGGTGCCCGCGAGGCGTTCACGCGCGGCGGGCTCGACGTCCGGGTGGCCGTCTCGGCGGAGCTGGGCGCCAACGTGCTGATCGGCGCCCGCCGGTAGCGCGGGCGCCCGGCCGGACCGGTGAAGCTCACACCCCCAAGGTTGTGCAACTAGTTGCACAATCGAGGCGCGGTCGTTTACAACGGATTCACGACACGCCGTACGGAGGGCCCCGATGAGCCGCTACCCGCATCTGCTGACCCCGCTCGACCTGGGCTTCACCACGCTGCCCAACCGCGTGCTCATGGGCTCGATGCACGTGGGCCTGGAGGAGGCCGAGCGCGGCTTCGAGCGCATGGCCGCGTTCTACGCGGCCAGGGCCCGCGGAGGGGTGGGGCTCATCGTCACCGGAGGCATCGCTCCCAACGAGGCCGGACGTCCCTATGAGGGCGGCGCCAAGCTCACCACCGACGCGGAGGCCGAGCAGCACACCGTCGTCACCGAGGCCGTCCACCGCGAGGGCGGCCGGATCGCGATGCAGCTCCTGCACTTCGGCCGGTACGCCTACCACCGGGACCTCGTGGCGCCCAGCGCGCTCCAGGCCCCGATCAGCCCGTTCGTGCCGCACGCGCTGACCGGGGCCGAGGTGGAGCAGACGATCGAGGACTATGTGCGGGCCGCCTGCCTGGCCTGTCGGGCCGGGTACGACGGCGTCGAGATCATGGGCTCCGAGGGCTACCTCGTCAACGAGTTCATCGCGGCCCACACCAACCGGCGCGAGGACGGCTGGGGCGGCTCGTACGAGAACCGGATGCGCTTCCCGGTCGAGATCGTCCGGCGGGTCCGGGCGGCGGTCGGTGAGGAGTTCATCATCGTCTACCGGCTGTCCATGCTGGACCTCGTGCCCGGCGGGTCGACGCTCGACGAGGTCGTCACGCTCGCCAAGGCGGTGGAGGCCGCGGGAGCGACCATCATCAACACCGGCATCGGCTGGCACGAGGCGCGCATCCCGACCATCGCCACCTCGGTGCCGCGCGGCGCGTACACCTGGGTGACCAGGAAGGTCATGGGCGCCGTCTCCGTACCGCTCGTGACGACCAACCGCATCAACACCCCAGAACTGGCAGAACAGTTGCTCGCCGAGGGCCATGCCGACATGGTGTCCCTGGCCCGCCCGATGCTGGCCGACCCGGAGTTCGTCGCCAAGGCCGAGGCCGGGCGTCCCGAGACCATCAACACCTGCATCGGCTGCAACCAGGCCTGTCTCGACCACACCTTCAGCGGGCAGATCACGTCCTGCCTGGTCAACCCGCGGGCGTGCCACGAGACCGAACTGGTCCTCTCCCCGACGCGGCTGCGCAAGAAGGTCGCCGTGGTCGGTGCGGGTCCCGCCGGGCTCGCCTGTGCCGTCTCCGCCGCCGAGCGAGGGCACGACGTCACGCTCTACGACGCGGCGGACGACATCGGCGGTCAGCTGAACATCGCCCGCAGGGTCCCGGGCAAGCAGGAGTTCGACGAGACGATCCGCTACTTCCGCACCCGGCTACGACAGCACGGCGTGGACGTCCGGCTGAGCACCCGAGTCGCTGCGGGCGACCTCGCCCACCACGACGAGGTCGTCGTCGCGACCGGCGTCACCCCGCGCACCCCCGAGATCCCGGGCATCGACCATCCCAAGGTGCTCGGCTACCTCGACGTGCTGCGCGACGGCGCCCGCGTCGGTGATCGGGTCGCCGTCCTCGGGGCCGGCGGCATCGGCTTCGACGTGGCCGAATACCTCACCGACGGCGGTGAGAAGGCGAGCGAGGACCCGGCGACGTACTTCCGGCACTGGGGCGTCGACATGGACTACCGCGCCCCCGGCGGCCTGACCGCACCAGAGCGTCCCTCCCCGCCGCGCACCGTCCACCTCCTGCAGCGCAAGACCTCGAAGGTCGGCGCGGGACTCGGCAGGACCACCGGCTGGATCCACCGCACCGAGCTGAAGCACCGGGGTGTGACCATGACGCCGGGCGTGACCTACGACCGGATCGACGACGCCGGGCTGCATCTCACGGTGGACGGCGAGAGCCGGCTTCTGGAGGTCGACACGATCGTCCTGTGCACCGGACAGGAGCCGCGCCGGGACCTGTACGAGGAGCTGGTGGCCGCGGGCCGCACACCGCACCTGATCGGCGGGGCCGACGTGGCGGCCGAGCTGGACGCCAAGCGCGCGATCAAGCAGGGCACCGAGCTGGCCGCGGCGCTCTAGGTGCCGCACGCCGTCCTTAGGATGGGTCCATGTCACTCCCGCACGCGATCCTGACCGCACTGCTGGAGAAGCCGTCGTCGGGACTTGACCTGACCCGGCGCTTCGATCGGTCGATCGGCTACTTCTGGTCGGCCACCCACCAGCAGATCTACCGTGAGCTGGGACGGCTGGAGGGCGAGGGCCTCATCCGCGCGCTGCCCGCCGAGCAGCCGGCCCGCGGGCAGAAGAAGTCCTACGAGGTCCTGCCCGCGGGCCGCGCCGAGCTCGCCCGCTGGACCGCGGCGTCGCAGGATCCCAAGCCGCAGCGCGACGTGCTGCTGCTGCGGCTGCGGGCCGCTGCCGTCGTCGGCACCGAGGGGATCGAGGCGGACCTGCGCCGCCATCTCACCTTGCACCAGGCGCAGTTGGCCGAGTACCGGGAGATCGAGGAGCGGGACTTCGGGACCGGCAGGGACTCGGTGCAGGACCGTCTTCAGCACCTTGTGCTGCGCGCGGGCATCGACCTGGAGACGTTCTGGATCCACTGGCTGACCCATGCGCTGGAGGAGTTCGGCACGCTGCCCGCCCAGAAGGGACCGCCGGGGAGCGGCTGAGCCCGGCGCGGGGACTCAACGGCCCGTCGTCACCGTCCGTTCCGCGGAGAGACCGCCCCAGGTGCCGTCCGGCAGCTTCGCCTGGATCCGCACCCGGTGGGTGACCCCGGCGTCCCGGCCCACATAGAAGCTGTAGGTGGCGGTCGAACGCGGGACCGTGCCGCCCCAGACGAGCGAGGTGGCGGGTTGGCCGTCGAGGTGTATCCGGTACTCGGTGACAACACCGTCCACGTCCGGCGCCACCCATGCGAGATCCAGGTAGTACGCCCCGTCGGCCCGGTGGGTGGTGGC
Organism: Streptomyces sp. HUAS TT11; assembly: GCF_051553595.1. Taxonomy (NCBI): domain Bacteria; kingdom Bacillati; phylum Actinomycetota; class Actinomycetes; order Kitasatosporales; family Streptomycetaceae; genus Streptomyces; species Streptomyces sp. HUAS TT11. Next base: position 1,325,269 of record NZ_CP196184.1, on the reverse strand, counting down.
TCGGAACCGGGCCGGCGCCGTCCCCTGCGCGTCGCCGGAACCGCGCGGAGTGGTCAGCGCCACCGCAGGGCTCGCCGCCGAGAGGTTGTCGGCGGCGTCCCGGGCCCGGACGGTGAACGAGTAACGGGTTCCGGGCCGCAGACCGGTGACCACGGCCGCCGTCTGGCCGCCGCTCACACTGTGGATCTTCGAGTCGCCCTGGTAGATGTCGTACGACGCCACGCCCCGGTCGTCCGTCGAGCGTGCCCAGGCCAGTTGGACCGCCCGGTTCCCCACGGTCCTTCCCGTCGGGTGCCCCGGGCGGGACGGCGCCCGTTCGTCGGCGGCGACGGCGGCGGGGGTGGTGGCGCGGACCTCCCGGCTCGCCGGACCGAGTGCGCCGTCGGTGCTCCGGGCCCGTACCGTGAAGGCGTACGACGTCGAGGGCGCGAGCCGGACGACGTCCACCATGTGCTCGCCGGCCCGGACCTCCTGCACCTTGGCGCCGCCGCGGTACACCGCGTAGGCGGCGATGTCCGGACCGCCCTCCACCCGGTTCCACATCACGTGCACGCTGGTCGCGCTGCCCGCCACCGCGGTCACGCCCATGGGAGCCGGGGGAACACCTCCGCCGTCCTCATGGCCGCCGCCCCAGGCGCAGGACGCCAGCAGCAGAACCGAACCTTAGATCACCGGCACGGGAGCGCGTCGCACGGGCTGCCTCCCCTCGACAGGATTGGTCTGTACCTGTATGCCATGGATGACGTGGTCGCATCAAGAGGGAGGGTGATGGTCACCGGGATGCTCGCCGGCTACGTATGCTGGTGCCGGACTCGGCATGAACTCGCTTTCTTGTCAGGGCAGTTCGGGCCGACGGCGCGGACCGCTGTCGTCGCTGATCCCGTGCCGGCGAATGCGGCCGAGCGACCGGGCCCGATGGGCGCACCGGCCGCTCGGCCGCCCGGCGAGCGGGCGGTCCTGGACGGCCGAGGTTCACCGGAGCGCCGTCACTCCTTGCGGTAGGTGTACGCCTCCGTGGCCGCCGCCTCCACCGCGGCCAGGTCCGCGCCCGCAGACGCCGTGACCACGGCGGCGACGGCGCCCTCGACGAAGGGCGCGTCGATCAGCCGGGTGTTCTCCGGGAGTTCGTCGCCCTCCGCGAGCAGCGCCTTCACGGTCAGGACGGCGCTGCCCAGGTCCATGAGCACGGCGACGCCCGCGCCCCGGTCCACCGCGGCCGCCGCGGCGCAGACCAGCTCGGCACTCGTCCCGAGCCCGCCGTCGGCCGTACCGCCCGCCGGGGCGACCGGCGCCGTCGGGCCGCCGCCGGTCAGCCCTCTGGCCAGGTCGGCGACCGACTCGGCGACGGCCGCGCTGTGCGAGACGAGCACGATGCCGACCAGCTTCGTGGGGGCCTCACTCACCTGCGGCCTCCACGAGTGCGGCGATCAGCAGGGCCGACGAGGTGGCACCCGGGTCCTGGTGCCCGATGCTGCGCTCGCCCAGATAGCTGGCGCGGCCCTTGCGGGCCTGCAGCGGCGTCGTTGCGACCGCACCCTCCTCGGCGGCGGCACGCGCCGCCTCGAACGAGGTACCGAGGGCCTCCACCGCCGGCACCAGCGTGTCGACCATGGTCTTGTCGCCGGGTGCCGCACCCCCCAGAGCCATGAGCGCCTCCACACCCGCTCGCAGCGCCTGTGCCAACTGCTCCCGGCTGACCTCGGCAGCGTCCCCGAGGGTCTTGCCGGTGCGGCGCAGCAGGGTGCCGTAGAGCGGACCGGACGCGCCTCCGACCGTCGAGATCAGCTGCCGGCCCGCGAGTTGGAGGATCTCGCCGGGGGTGTCCGGCGACTCCTTCTCCAAGGTGGCCGCGACCACGCGGAACCCGCGTTGCAGGTTGCTGCCGTGGTCGGCGTCGCCGATCGGTGAGTCGAGCTCGGTGAGCCGCTCCGCCTCGCGGTCGACGGATGCGGCGGCCGCCGCCATCCAGCGGCGGAAGAAGTCGGCGTCGAGCACTGGATCTCCTTGCGTGGTAGGGACGTTGACCTCACTCACCTGCCCCAGCGCAGCGCCGCGGTGCTGACCGGAGCGTCCCACAGCCGCAGCAGTTCCTCGTCGACCTGGCACAGGCTGACCGACGCGCCGGCCATGTCCAGGGAGGTGACGTAGTTGCCGACCAGTGTGCGGGCCACGGGGACGCCCCGCTCGGCGAGGACCCGCTGGACCTCCGCGTTGTACCCGTACAGCTCGAGAAGCGGTGTTCCGCCCATCCCGTTGACCATCACCAGTACGGGGTTGCGCGGCTGGAGGTCGTCCAGGACGGCGTGCACCGAGAAGTCGGCGATCTCCCGGGACGTCATCATGGGCCGCCGCTCGCGCCCCGGCTCGCCGTGGATGCCGATGCCCAACTCCAGCTCGCCTGGCGGGAGATCGAAGGTGGGGGTGCCCTTCGCCGGTGTGGTGCCCGCGCTGAGGGCGACACCGAAGCTGCGGGAGTTCTCGTTGACCTGCCGAGCGACGGCCTCCACACGCTCCAGGGGCTGTCCCTCGTCCGCCGCCGCACCCGCGATCTTCTCGACGAAGACAGTGCCCCCGGTGCCGCGCCGTCCCGCCGTGTAGAGGCTGTCGGTGACGGCGACGTCCTCGTTCACCAGGACTTTCGCCACCCGGATGCCCTCGTCCTCCGCGAGCTCCGCCGCCATGTCGAAGTTCAGCACGTCACCGGTGTAGTTCTTGACGATCAGCAGCACGCCCGCGCCACTGTCCACGGCCGCCGCCGCGCGCACCATCTGGTCGGGCACCGGGGAGGTGAACACCTCGCCGGGACAGGCCGCCGACAGCATTCCCGGGCCGACGAAGCCACCGTGCAGCGGCTCGTGCCCGGAACCGCCGCCCGACACGATGGCCACCTGACCGGGGACGGGTGCGTCACGGCGCACGATCACCCGGTTCTCCACGTCGACGATCAGCTCGGGATGCGCGGCCGCCATGCCCCGTAGCGCGTCCGCGACCACCGTTTCCGGGACGTTGATCAACATCTTCACGGGTACCTCCTGGTGAGCCTGGCAGTGGCCCCCGACCTGCTGGTTCCTCGGCCGGAGTCGATGGTGGGTGCGGTTTCGTTCGCGGTGGTCCTTGACGGCGGGCAGCGGCCCGCGGTGGTTCGGCGCCGGTCCGGCGGCCGACGTCACCGACCGGCCGCCTGGCAGGCGTTTCATACGAATGGGCGGTGTCGACAGTGCACTGTTGGAAGTATCGGCGCTCGCGGCGCGATGGTCACGTGGGTGGACGTTCTTGGTCGCACGCGTCTTCACGCTGCGGGCCCGCCCTCTTCCGTGGCGCGCCGTTCGTGGAGGGATCTTCCGATGCGGAATCCTCCGAGGCGGTTTGCCGCCGGTGCAGGGTCCGGCTCCACTGCCACAAGCCGCTGGACCCCGCGACGATCGGGCGGACCCTCCCCTTCGCCCTGCGGGGGCGTCCGCAGGCTTCTCGCGGGGACGGGTCCCTCGCCGTCACCGGTCCGACCGACCGCACCCGCTTCCGGCCGTTCGTGCCCACGCGCGTCGAGAAGGACCACCGTGCAGGACGTCCCACCGGCCGTGGTGCCGTCGGCCCACCGGGCTGTCTGCCCGGGCCGCCACGGCCGGCCCGACAAGGTCGTGAGGACCCCGCCGAGGCCCCCGGTACCCGCTTCCTCGGCATCACGCCGGAACAACTGACGCCGGTCCGGGCGGGGTTCGCAATTCCGGATGCGTACGAGCCCAACCGCTGAACCACCGGCGGCCACCATGGGCACGACCCCTGCCGCAGGGCGCCGCGGTCGCGCAGCACCGCCGCGACCCGGACGACGTCGTCCTGCGGGGCACCGGGCCCGCACCGCCGACCACGGTCCGGTCCCGTCAGGGACGCGCGCCGCCGCCGGGCCGGACCGGGGCGGGCGGACCGCACCGGTCGCGGCGCCCCACCGGTGCGGATGCGGGCGTGGGCCGTGTTCCCTAGCGTGGCAGGCGTCGACGTCTCCGTCTGGAGGGACCTGCCATGGCCGTGCCCCGGATCCTGATCGTCGGTGGTGGATTCGCCGGGATGGAGACCGCGCGCAAGCTGGAGCACATCCTCAAGCCCGCGGAGGCTTCGCTGCGGCTCGTCACCCCCTACGACCACCAGCTCTATCTGCCCCTGCTGCCGCACGTCGCCGCCGGGATCCTCACCCCGCAGTCGGTCGCGGTCTCGCTGCGTCGGCTGCTGCGCCGCACGGTCATCGTGCCCGGCGGAGCCGTAGGCGTCGATCCCGGCGCCAAGGCCGTGGTGGTCAGGAAGATCAACGGCGAGATGACCGTCGAGCGCTACGACTATCTGGTGCTGACCCCGGGCAGTGTGACCCGCCAGTTCGACATCCCGGGGGTGGACCGGCACGCGGTGGGCATGAAGACGCTGGCCGAAGCGGCCTGGGTGCGCGACCACGTCATCTCCCAGCTGGACCTCGCGGCGGCCAGTTCCGACCGTGCCGAGCGCGAGACGCGACTGCAGTTCGTGGTGGTCGGCGGTGGTTACGCCGGTACCGAGACCGCCGCCTATCTGCACCACCTCACCGCGGCCGCCGTCAAGCGCTACCCGGGCCTCGACCCCGCGCTCATCAAATGGCACCTGATCGACATCGCGCCCAAGCTCATGCCCGAACTGGGCGACCGGCTCGGCGCCAAGGCCCTCACCGTGCTGCGGCGGCGGGGCCTGAACATCTCCCTCGGGGTCTCGGTCGCGAAAGCCACGGAGCACACCGTGACCTTCACCGACGGCCGCGAGCTGCCCTGCCACACCCTCATCTGGACGGCCGGGGTCGCCCCCAGCCCGCTGATCGCCACGCTCGACGCGGAGACCGACCGGGGGCGGCTGGTGGTCCGGCCCGATCTGCGGGTGCCCGGCCTCGACGGCGTGTTCGCGCTGGGGGACGCCGCCGCCGTGCCCGATCTCGCCAAGGACCACGGCGCGCTCTGCCCGCCGACGGCCCAGCACGCGATGCGTCAGGGGTGGAACGCCGCGAAGAACGTCGCGGCGGCGCTGCACGGGATGCCGCTGAGTCCCTACCGGCACCGCGATCTGGGGCTGGTCGTGGACCTCGGGAGCGCGGACGCGGTGTCCAAGCCCCTCGGTGTCGATCTCACCGGCGTCCCCGCACAGGCCGTCGCGCGGGGCTACCACCTCGCGGCACTGCGCACGGTCCCGGCCCGCCTGCGCACCCTGACCAACTGGACCCTCAACGCACTGGCGGGCTACGACTTCGTCCGGACCGGCTTCCAGGCGGAGCGTCCCGCCACACTCAAGGACTTCGAGCGGACCGACGCCTACCTCACGCCCGATCTGATCGCCTCGCACACGATGAACACGGGGAAGCGCTGACGGGCGCCGCGGAGAAGCGCTGACGGAGCCGCGGGGGATGCGGCTCCCGGCGTCCCGGACACGGTGGCAGCCGTGCGGCGCCCGGGCGGGAGCCTCACATCGGTGGGCCGCCGCCCGTCCCGCTTCCGCCGACCGGGCCGTCCCAGCGACGGCGCCGTGCCGAGGGGCTCGGACGCGAGCCGAGGTTGCCGTGCGCCTTCAGCCGGTGGGGGGTGAGCCGGCGACCGTTCCTGGGGATCTCCTCGGGTTCGCGGTTCTCCAGGACCGTGCCGACCGGGCCGCCCTCGGGCAACCGCGGCTGTTCCTCCGGACGGGGCGGGGCGGGCTCACGGCCGCGGATGCGTGCACCCAGCCAGAAGGCGCCGATCAGCAGTGCCACCACGATCACGCCCGCCACGAACGGTCCCATCCGGAGCAGGGGGTCGCTGTCCGCGGCGATCTCGAGCGATGCAGTAGTCATCCGGCGTGGGTACCCCCGAGGCCGGTGACGAACCGGATCACCCGGACCGCGGGTGGGCCGCCTCGTGTGCCGGGCGGTCCGGTGCGGGTCCGGCCGTTCCCCGGCCGCACCGGGTTTGGCATGCTCCGCCCCGGCTACCCGCACCCCGTGACGACGACATCCCAACAGGAGGTCTACCGCTTCCTGGAGGACCGCTTCGCATGCGCGCAGTCGTGTACCCAGTGCGCGCGGGTGTGCGCCCTGCGAGCGAGCCTCGCGGAACCGGACGGGACCCACGACCAGGAACTTCTGCGGCGCAAGGGCATCATGTGCGCGGAGGTGTGCGACGCCACCTGCCGGGTGCTCTCCGAGCAGGAACGGCAGGACGAGAACGCGGTCCGCGGTCAGGTGGAGTGGTGCCGACTCGCCTGCCTGGAGTGCGCGCACGTGTTCGATACGGACTCCGGCGGCGCGGAGGCCGCCCGGGCCTGCCGCGCCTGCGCCCGGGCCTGCAGCGATTTCCTCCGGACGTTGAGCTGACGGATCCCGGCGACGGCCCCTGCCCCGGCCGTCCGGCGCACGGGCGGGGTCTTCCCCGTTCACCGCCATTCCCAATTTCTGAAACACGTTCTACGGTGTGCGCCGTCAGGACCGGCTTGCGGAACCTGGAGGCGCCGTGCATCTCGACTACACGCCCGAGCAGCAGCGCTTGCGCACCGAACTGTGCGGCTACTTCGCCCGGCTGGTGCCGGACAACGCCTACGCCCGCTACGCCGATCCCGCGACCCAGAAGCGCTTCTACCGCGACACCGTCCGCCGCCTGGGCGCCGACGGCTGGCTCGGCGTGGGCTGGCCCAAGGAGTACGGCGGGCGCGGGCTGACGCCGATGGAGCAGTTCGTCTTCTTCGACGAGGCGGCCCAGGCGGGCGTCCCGCTGCCGCTGATGGCCCTGAACACCGTCGGTCCGACGATCATGCGGTTCGGTACGGACGAGCAGAAGGCGTACTTCCTGCCGAAGATCCTCTCCGGTGAGATCGACTTCGCGATCGGCTACAGCGAGCCGGAGGCGGGCACCGACCTGGCGTCCCTGAAGACGCGCGCGGTGCGCGACGGCGAGGGGCACTACGTCGTCGACGGGCAGAAGATCTGGACCACCAACGGCGACACCGCCGACTGGGTGTGGCTCGCCGTGCGCACGGATCCCGTGGCACCTCCGCACAAGGGCATCACCATGCTCCTGGTGCCGACCTCGGACCCCGGCTACTCCTGCACGCTCATCCGCACGCTCGCCTCGCACGACACCACCGCGAGCTACTACGAGAACGTCCGGGTCCCGCTCTCCCACCGCGTCGGCGCGGAGAACGAGGGCTGGCGGCTGATCACCAACCAGCTCAACCACGAGCGCGTCACCCTCGCCGCGCACGGCACCATGGCGATCCGCGCCCTGCACGACGTGCAGCGCTGGGCCATGGAGACCAAGCTCGCCGACGGCCGCCGCGTGATCGATCTGTCCTGGGTCAGGCGCCACCTCGCCCGGACGCACACGAAGCTGGATGCGCTGAAGCTCCTCAACTGGCGGATGGTGAACTCCGTCCAGGAGGGCACACTCACCCCCCAGGACGCCTCGGCCGTCAAGGTCTACGGCTCCGAGGCGCGCCGCGACGCCTACGCCTGGCTCATGGAGATCGTGGCGGTCGCGGGAGGGCTGAAGGAGGGCTCGGCGGGCGCCGTGCTCCACGGCGAGCTGGAGCGCGGCTACCGTTCGGCCGTGATCTTCACCTTCGGCGGCGGCAACAACGAGATCCAGCGCGAGATCATCTCCTGGATCGGTCTGGGGATGCCGAGGGTGCGCAGGTGACGCCGGTCAGCTGCGCGGCCGGGGCGCGAATCCCGCCTTCTCGTAGCACTCGTCGATGAGCCGCATCGTCGCCAGCGCATCCTCCGCGTCGAGCCGCAGCGGCTCCCCGCGCCGGACGCGGGCGGCGAAGGCGTCGATCTCGTAGGCGTACGAGGACCTGCGGCCCAGTTCCTCCGTGCGCTCGCCGGCCTCCGTGCGCACCACGACCCGGTCGTCCTGGTGCGGCAGCACGAAGTCGACGGCGACGGCCTCGCCCCGGGTGCCGACCACCCGGCAGGTCGCCCGCCAGGCGTCCTCCACCATGGAACAGCGTGCGGAACCGGTGACGCCGCCGGGGAACTCGAGGTCCGCGTCCAGCCATGCGTCGACCCCGGGAGCGCCGGTGCGGTCCCCGCCGCGCGCCGAGACGAGCCGGGGAGCCCCGCCCGCCCACGGGGCGAACATCCGCTGCGCGTGCAGTCCGTAACACCCCAGGTCCATCATGGCGCCGCCCGCCAGGGGCAGCGACCAGCGCACGTCGTCGTCCGGCGGAGGGGTCATGGCCACGACGGTCTCCACATGCCGCAGCTCACCGAGTTCACCGGAGGCCAGCAGCGTGTGCAACCGCTGGTTGACCGGATGGAAGAGGTAATGGAAGGCCTCCATGAAGACGGTGCCCGCCTTCGCGGCCGCGTCCCGTACCTCGGCCGCCTCCTCGGCGTTGCTCGCGGACGGCTTCTCGCTCAGCACATGCTTGCCCGCGCGCAGCGCCGCGAGGTTCCACGGGCCGTGCAGCCCGTTGGGGAGCGGGTTGTAGACGACCTCGACCTCCGGGTCGGAGACGAGATCGGCGTAGGAGCCCACGACCCGCTCCACGCCGTGGGCGTCGGCGAAGGCCCGCGCCCGGTCCCGGTCGCGGGCGGCGACCGCCACCAGACGGTGGCCGCCCTCGCGGGCCGGGGAGACGAGTGCCCGTTCACTGATCCGGGCCGCGCCCAGGATCCCGATCCGCAGCGGCTCGCTCATCCCTTGTCCACCTCATCCATGCCGTGCCGAACCTCGTCCATCCGCACCGGGCGGTGCTCCGCCAGCGAGAGCGCACAGGCCTCGGCGATCCAGCTCGCCTCGATGGCGTCGGCAACGGTACACGGCGAGGGGGTGCGCCCCGCCACGACCTCCGTGAAGGCGGTGAGTTCGGCACGGTAGGCGTCCGCGAAGCGGTCCATGAAGAAGTGGTGCGGGGTACCGGCCGGGAAGGTCGCGCCGGGTTCCACGGACCGCAACGGCAGCTTGTCCTCCAGGCCCACGGCGATGCTGTCCTTCATACCGTGCAGTTCCAGGCGGACGTCGTAACCGCGCGCGTTGTGCCGGGAGTTGGAGACGACGGCCAGTGTGCCGTCGTCCAGGGTCAGGATCGCCGAGGCGGTGTCGACATCGCCGGCGGCCGCGATGTACGCGGCACCGCGGTTGCCGCCGGCCGCGTACACCTCGGCGACCTCCCGCCCGGTCACCCAGCGCACGATGTCGAAGTCGTGCACGGAGCAGTCGCGGAAGATGCCGCCGGAGACGGCGACGTACGCCTCCGGCGGCGGCGCCGGGTCCAACGTGGTGGAGCGCACGGTGTGCAGTCTGCCGAGTTCGTCGGCGAGGACCGCCTTGCGCGCCGCGACACAGCCCGCGTCGAAGCGCCGGTTGTAGCCGATGTGCACCTCCACACCGCTGTCCCTGACCGCGCGCAGCACGGTCAGGGACTCCTCGACGGTCTTCGCCACCGGCTTCTCGCAGAAGACGGGGACGCCCGCCTCGACCGCGGCGAGGATCAGGGAGGGGTGCGCGTCCGTGGCGGCGGCGATCACGACACCGTCGACCCCGGCGGCCAGCAGCGCCTGGGGCGAGTCGGCCACCGTCGCCCCGAAACGCTCCACCGCCGAGGCGGTGGCCGCGGGCGCGGGGTCGGTGACGACCAGCGACTCCACCGCGTCCAGTCCGGCGAGGGTGGCCGCGTGGAAGGCGCCGATACGGCCGAGGCCCAGGATGCCGATACGCATGAGAGGTTGCTCCGATCGTTCGTGGAAAGCGGTGCGTGAAGCGGTTCGTGCGGGTGGCGCTGTCAGTCGAGTCCGCCGAGGACGATCTGGTCCCAGTCGATCACCGAACCGGTCACCACACCGCTGCGGTCGGACAGCAGGAAGACGACGAAGTCGGCGATCTCGTCGACCTGGCCCAGTTTGCCCATCGGCTGCGACTTTGCCGCCTTGCGGCGCCAGTCGTCGCCGGCGCCGTGGAAGGCGCGCTGGACGGCGTCCTCGCCCTCGGTGTCCGTCCAGCCGATGTTGAGCCCGTTGATCCGGATCCGGTCCCAGCGGTGCGCGTGGGCGGCGTTGCGGGTCAGACCGGCGAGTCCGGCCTTGGCGGCGACGTAGGGGGCGAGGAAGGACTGCCCGCCGTGGGCCGAGGAGGTGATGATGTTGACGACGGTGCCGGGTGCCTCGCGCGCCACCATGTCCCGCACGGCCGCCTGCATCGCGAAGAACGGCGCCCGAAGGTTGATCGCGATGTGCGCGTCGAACAGCTCCGGCGTGGTGTCCAGCAGAGAGCCGCGCGAGGTCAGTCCCGCCGCGTTCACGAGGCAGTCGATCCGGCCGTGACGTGCCACGGCCTCCGCCACGCTGCGGCCGGCCTGGACCGGGTCGGCGAGATCCGCCTGCACGAAGGTGGCGCCCGACTCGGCGGCGAGTTTCTCGCCCACCTCGGCCCGCCGCCCGCTGAGGACGACGCTCGCGCCCTCGCGTGCGGCGGCCCGGACGATGCCGGCGCCGACCCCCTGGCTCCCGCCGTTGACGAGGACGACCTTCTCGTCCAGAAGTCCCATGGTCGCTGTGTCCTTTCAGATCCGGCGGCGTTCGGCGCCGGCCCGCAGTTCCTCGGCGAGCCGTTCGGGGCTCCAGCCCTCCGACAGGGCCCGCGACACGCTGTCCGCCTGGGACGGCGGCGCCAGCCCGTCGACCGGCGGGTCGAGGTCGAGATTCGTGGGGAAGGGGTAGCCCTCGGCGCAGGCGGCGACCACTCGGCGCAGCCAGTCCTCGGCGGCCCCCTCGCCCTTGCGCCGCAGCAGCACCGGGTACACCGAGTTCGACACCGTCTCGCGGTCGACCGTCTCCATGGCGCGACCGAAGGCGGAGGAGATCTGCAGCAGGTTCGCCATGCGCCTGATGTCCGTGGACCGGTTGTGTCCTGCGGCGTGGAACAGGGCGGGGTTGAAGAACGCCGCGTCACCCTTCTCCAGGGGCAGCTGGACATGGTGCTCGGCGAAGTACGCGACGAACTCGGGCCTGCGCCAGGCCAGATAGCCCGGTCCGTATTTCTGGGAGTGCGGCAGGTACAGCGTCGGGCCGGACTCCACGGGCATGTCGCAGTGCGCCACCGCGCCCTGGAGGGTCAGCACGGGCGAGAGGCGATGGACATGGGCCGGGTAGTGGGCGGCCCGGTCCTGGGTGAGGAACCCGAGATGGTAGTCGCGGTGCACGCTCTGTGCGGCGCCGCCCGGGTTGACCTGGTTGATCTGCGACGTGATCTGGTAGCCGGGACCCAGCCAGGCCTCGGCGACCAGCGCCAGCATGTCGTTGGCGTAGTAGTCGGCGAACGTCTCGGGGTCCCGGACCGCCATCTTGTCGAGCGCGTTCCACACCCGGTCGTTGGCGCCGGGCCGGGCGAAGTGGTCGCCGCGGGCGCCGCCCGCCGCCCGTTCCTCCTCGATGACCGCGGTGAACGCGGCACTCGCCCGGTCCACCACGGTGAGATCGGGGAACGCCCGCTTGAGCACCACGATGCCGGGCCCGTCCATGAGGGCACGCACCCATTCGCTCTGCACGCCCCTCGGGTCGGCGGCCCTCAGCCGGTCGCTGTCGTACCGGAGGACGTCCTGCTCGACCCCCTCGGCAAGCGGATAGTCACCCGGATCGGTGCGCTGGTCGACCAGGGCGCGGAAGGCGTCGAGGTCGCAGTCCTGCTCCCCGAACCAGATTCCCGGCCCCGTGGCGGTGAGAGACATCGCAAGGTCCTTTCGCCGTGCCGTCGTCTCCGCCAGTCTTGTGAACCCGAGCCCGTCATTCAATGAGCAGAAACCCATCAAAAAACCATCATCGGCAGCCGCCGGCACCAGCCGTCGCCGACCCCCGGGACACAGCCATGGGACACCCGTACACCATCCGTGAGATCGCACGTCAGGCCGGACTGAGCCAGGCCACCGTCGACCGTGTCCTCAACCACCGGGGCGGGGTCCGGGAGAGCACGGTGCGCGAGGTGCATCAGGCGATCGAGGACCTGGACCGGCAGCGGACACAGGTCCGCATCGGTGGACGTGCCTTCATGATCGACATCGTGATGCAGACCCCGGCGCGGTTCTCGTCGGCGATCCGCGACGCGCTGGAGGCCGAACTGCCCTCCCTCCAGCCCGCCCTCGTCCGCTCCCGCTTCCACTTCCGGGAGACCTGTCCGCCCGCGGAGCTGGTCGGCATCCTGGAGCGCATCGCCCGGCGAGGCACCCAGGGCGTGATCCTGAAGGCCCCGGACCTGCCGGAGATCACCGCGGCCGTGGGCAGGCTGGTCGCGGCCGGGATACCGGTGGTCACCCTGGTCACGGACCTTCCCGGCAGTGCGCGCCACGCCTATGTCGGCATCGACAACCGGGCCGCGGGTGCCACCGCCGCCTATCTTCTCGACCAGTGGCTCGGCGAGCGGGCCGGACATGTGCTCGTCACCATCAGCCGGGGCTTCTTCCGCGGCGAGGAGGAGCGCGAGATGGGGTTCCGCGGCGCACTGCGGATGTCGCGGCCCGGGTGCGCGCTGGTCGAGGTCACCGACAGCGACGGACTGGACGCCACCCAGCGTGACCTCGTGCTGAGCGCGCTGAAGCGGGATCGCGCGATCAACGCCGTCTACTCCATCGGCGGCGGGAACGCCGCGACCGTGGAGGCCTTCGACGCGCTCGGCCGCGAGGTGGCCGTCTTCATCGCGCACGACCTCGACCGCGACAACACCCGGCTGCTGGGCGAGCGCCGTATCTCCGCCGTGCTCCACCACGACCTGCGCCAGGACATGCGCCGCGCCTGCCAGACGGTGATGCGGGCGCACGGAGCGCTGCCGGAGGAGGGCCCGCACCTGCCGTCGCCCATCCAGGTGGTCACCCCGTTCAACCTGCCGCCCGAAGCGGTCGCGGAGGGTTGAGGAGGCGGCCGGGCGCATTCACACTGACGACGTGGACGCGGATCCGGGGTTCTTCGGGCCCTCCTCGGTGACCTGGCAGATGCACGGCGACCCCATGATGTGGGTGGCGGGTGTCCGAGCGCTCTACCTCCAGGCCCTGCACCCGCCGACCGTGCGCGGCGTCATGCAGAACTCCGACTTCCGGCGCGACGCCTGGGGCAGGTTGATGCGCACCGCCGACTTCGTGGGGACGACGACCTACGGCACCACTCAGGCCGCGGAGCGGGCGGCCACGCGGGTGCGGAAGATCCACACCATGCTGAGGGCGACGGATCCGGACACGGGCGAGCGCTACGGGGTCGGCGAACCCGAATTGCTGCTGTGGGTGCACTGCGCGGAGATCGACTCCTATCTGCACGTCCTGCGCCGCTCCGGCTTCCGGCTCACCGACGCGCAGGCCGACCGCTACATCCGCGAGAACCGGGTCGCCGCCGGTCTTGTGGGACTGGACCCGGCGGAAGCCCCGGCCGACCAGGGAGAGCTGGCCGCGTACTTCGAGAAGGTGCTGCCCGAGCTCGCCGCCGGACCCGAGGCGCACGAGGTGGACGACTTCCTGCGCCGCCCGCCCGTCCACCCCGTGCTCCGACCGGCGCGCGCCCTGCTGTGGCGGCGTGTGGCCGACCTGGCGTACGCCTCCCTGCCCCCGTACGCCCACGAGTTGTACGGCAGGCCGGCCCCCGGACCCACGACGGTGACCCGGCGCCTGCGCCTCACCGGCACCCTGCTCCGCTGCATTCCCGCACGTCTGCGCTGGCAACTGCCTCCCAAACACATCCTGCGCGCGATGGCCAGACTCGGCCCGGGCGCACGTCCTGCGCCGTACAAAGTCGGCGGATAACTCGCCATACTGGACGGGCCAGGGGAGGGGCGGGGCCGGGACGGGGGCGATCTCAGGCGATGGCGGAGACCAGGCTGATCCAGGGCCGGTATCGGCTGCTCGAGTTGATCGGGCGAGGCGGCATGGGCGAGGTGTGGCGTGCGAGGGACGAGTCCCTCGGCAGAAGGGTCGCGGTGAAGTGTCTCAAGCCGATCGGCCCGGACCACGACCATTCCTTCACGGGGGTCCTGCGGGAGCGGTTCCGGCGCGAGGCGCGTGTGGCCGCCGGACTCCAGCATCCCGGGGTGACCGTGGTGCACGACTTCGGCGAGTCCGACGATGTGCTGTACCTGGTCATGGAACTGCTTCAGGGGCGCAATCTCAGCCAGCTTCTGGTGGACAACAAGCACCGTCCGCTGCCGCTGGCCGACATCGTCGACATCGCCGAACAGGTCGCGTCGGCGCTCGCCTACACCCATCGCCAGGGCATCGTGCACCGTGATCTGAAGCCCGCCAACATCGTGCGGACGGGCGACGGCACGGTGAAGATCTGCGATTTCGGCATCGCCCGGCTCGGCCACGACATCGGCTTCACCGCGCGACTCACGGGTACGGGCATCGCGATGGGCACCCCGCACTACATGTCGCCCGAGCAGATCGGCGGGGAACCGGTGGACCAGCGCAGCGACCTGTACTCGCTGGGGTGCGTGCTGTACGAGATCGCCACCGGCGTACCGCCGTTCGACCGCGACGACGCGTGGGCCGTTCTCGTCGGGCACCGCGACACCGTGCCGGAGCCGCCGCGCAGCCACCGCGCCGATCTCCCGGAGTACTTGGAGCGCATCGTCCTCGACCTGCTCGCCAAGAGCCCGGACGAGCGTCCGCGGGACGCGCACGAGCTGGCGCGGCGGATCGGCGCGGGCCGTACCCGGTCCGCCTACGTGCCCACGGTCGTCTCGCCCGCACCCGTCGTCCGGTCCTCCTCCCGGGAGCCCCGGCTGCCGTCCTGGACCCGGGGCATGACCACCGGTCACAAGGCCGCGGGCACCGGGCCGCGCGCCACCCCGCCCGACGGTCCGGCCGGTCTCACCGACGAGTGGGTCGCCCGTTCCGGCACGGGCCGCCCAACCGAGCCGGTACCTACCGAACGGCCCACACCGCCACCGGAGACGGTGGGCGCGCTGGCCGGCCGGCACAACGCGGGGCTGAGCCTCGGCAGGCTCGGCCGCTTTACCGAGGCCGGCCAGGTGCACCGCGCGGTCGCCGCCGAGCGCGAGCATCTTCTCGGCCCGGACCATCCCGACACCCTGGCGAGCCGCTACGAGGTCGGCTTCACACTCGGCCGCACCGGCCGCCCCGCCGACGCCCTGCGGGAGTACACCCACGTCGCCGGGGCCAGGGAGCGGGTGCTCGGCCCCGACCACCCGGACACCCTGGCGGCACGTCAGGAGATGGCCTACGTCCTCGGCCAGTTGGGCCGGCCCTTCGAGGCGCACCAGGTGTACACGTCGGTGCTGGCCGCCCGGGAGCGCATCATGGGCCCTGACCACCCCGACACCCTGCGCTGCCGCCACAACATCGCCTTCAACCTCAGCCGGCTGGGGCGTCTGGAGGACTCGTACCGGACGGCGTACGAGGTGGCGGAGGCCCGGGCCCGGGTGCTCGGCGCCGCACACCCCGACACGCTCGTCACGCGGTACGAGGTCGCCTATGTGCTGGGCCAGTTGGGCCGCTGGGGCGAGGCCCTGCAGACGTACCGGGACGTGGCCGAGGAACGCGCCGCGGCGCTCGGCCCCGACCATCCGGACACCCTTGCCGCCCGCCACGAGATCGGCATCAGCCTCGGCCGGCTCGGACGCAGCGTGCAGGCCCTCGCGCTCTACCGCGAGCTGGTCGACGACCGCACCCGTGTCCAGGGCCCGTCCCACCCGGAGACCCTCCGCGCGCGGCACGGCCTGGGTGTCAACCTGGGCCGCCTCGGCCGCTGGGAGGAGGCCCTCGCCGAGGCCCGCGACGTGGCCGTACTGCGCGAGCACGCGCTGGGCCCCGACCACCCGGACGCCCTGGTGAGCCGGCGCGAGGTGGCCGTAGGACTCGGCTGGCTCGGCCGCTGGGCCGACGCCCTGAGCGAGTACCGCCGGGTGGCGGCAGCCCGCGAGCGGGTGCTCGGCCCGGACCACGCCGACACCCTCGCCAGCCGCAACGACGAGGCCCACTGCCTGGAGCAGTTGGGCCGGGGTGAGGAAGCGGTGGAGCTGTACCGGAGAGTGGCGGTGTCACGACAGCAGAGGGCGGCGGCCGGACACTGAGGCGGCGCGGTCGGCCCGCCTCTGGCCGATCCGGATCATGGCGTGTTACGAAGGGGCATGCCTGCACACGAGCAATACGACGCCGTGATCGTCGGCGGGGGCCACAACGGACTGGTGGCAGCCGCCTATCTGGCGCGGGCCGGGCGGTCCGTGCTGGTCCTGGAGCGGCTGGACCGCACCGGGGGAGCCGCGGTCTCCACGCGGCCGTTCGCCGGAGTGGACGCACGGCTGTCGCGCTACTCGTACCTGGTCAGCCTGCTGCCCCGGAAGATCGTGCGGGACCTGGAGCTCGACTTCCGGGTGCGGGCGCGGACCGTGTCCTCGTACACGCCCGTCGAGCGCGACGGCCGGGCCACCGGACTCCTGGTCGGCGGCGGTGAACGGCGGACCCGGGAGGCGTTCGCCCGGCTGACCGGGTCCGAGCGCGAGTACGAGTCCTGGCAGCGCTTCTACGCCATGACCGGGCAGGTCGCCGAACGGGTGTTCCCCACGCTCACCGAGCCCCTGCCCACCCGGGACGACCTGCGCCGCCGCATCGACGACGAGGAGGCGTGGCGGGCGCTGTTCGAGGAGCCGATCGGCGCGGCCGTCGAGGAGAACTTCGCCGACGACCTGGTGCGCGGTGTCGTGCTCACCGATGCGCTCATCGGCACCTTCGCCGACGCCCACGACGCCTCGCTGCGGCAGAACCGCTGCTTCCTCTACCACGTCATCGGCGGCGGTACCGGCGACTGGGACGTCCCGGTCGGAGGCATGGGTGCGCTCACCGACGCGCTCGCGACGGCCGCGCGTGCCGCCGGCGCCGTGATCGCCACCGGGCGCGAGGTGGTGCGCATCGAGACCGACGGGCGCACTGCCGACGTCAGCTACCGGAGCGAGGATGCGGAAGGCACCGTCTCCGCCCGCCACGTCCTGGTGAACGCCTCACCGCAGGAACTGGCCAGGCTCACCGGTGACGCCCCGCCCGCTCCGGCCGAGGGCGCCCAGCTCAAGGTGAACATGCTGCTCACCAGGCTGCCCGCGCTGCGCGACACGGGCGTCGATCCGCGTGAGGCCTTCTCCGGCACCTTCCATGTCGCCGAGGGGTACGGGCAACTGGCCGCCGCCCATGCCCAGGCGGCCGCGGGCGCACTGCCGTCGGCGCCGCCCTCGGAGATCTACTGCCACTCGCTCACCGACCCGACCATTCTCGGACCCGACCTCGTCGAGCGCGGCTACCAGACCCTGACCCTCTTCGGTCTGCACACGCCCGCGCGCCTCTTCGAGGGCGACAACGACGGCGTGCGCAACGAATTGCTCAAGTCGACGCTGGCGCAACTCGACGCCTACCTCGCCGAGCCCCTCGAGGACTGTCTGGCCCTGGACGCGGACGGCCGTCCCTGCATCGAGGCGAAGACCCCGCTCGACCTGGAGCGCGATCTGCGCCTGCCCGGCGGCAACATCTTCCACCGGGAACTGGCCTGGCCGTACGCGCAGGAAGGCACGGGCCGCTGGGGCGTGGAGACCCCGCACGCGAACGTCCTGCTGTGCGGCGCGGGAGCGGTACGGGGCGGCGGGGTCAGCGGGGTGCCGGGGCACAACGCGGCGATGGCGGTCCTCGAAGCGGCGGAGGGCGCCGTGGCGGGCTAGGTCCACGGAGGTTGGTGCACCGGCCGGCCGCTGCCGTGCATGGCACGGCGGCGGGTCGCCCTCGTACCGGACATAGTCGGGCGTGCCCGACAACGCGGCGAGGTGCGGTGCCGGGCGCCGCGGACCCGGCGGGAATCGGCGGACAGGCCCCGTTCCCGCCCAGCGATCTGACGGAGTATCAGAAACGGTCTTCCCTCCTCCGGGCCGCTGCGGCATCCTGCGCCCATGCAGACGGAGCTGAGCAAGCAACTCGGCGTCGAGCACCCCCTCTTCGGCTTCACGCCGTTTCCCGCCGTGGCCGCGGCCATCAGCAGGGCCGGCGGCCTCGGTGTGCTCGGCGCGGTCCGCTACACCGCACCCGACGACCTCAAACGCGACCTGGACTGGGTCGAGGCGCATGTCGAGGGCAGGCCCTACGGGCTGGACGTCGTCATGCCCGCCAAGAAGGTGGAGGGCGTCACCGAGGCCGATGTCGAGGCGATGATCCCGGAGGGGCACCGCCAGTTCGTCAAGGACACCCTCGCCGAGTACGGGGTGCCCGAACTGGCCGACGGCGAGGCGTCGGGGTGGCGGATCACCGGGTGGATGGAGCAGATCGCCCGCTCCCAGCTGGACGTCGCCTTCGACTACCCGATCAAACTGCTCGCCAACGCGCTCGGCTCCCCGCCCGCCGACGTGGTCCGGCGCGCGCACGACCGGGGTGTCCTGGTCGCCGCGCTCGCCGGCAGCGCCCGGCATGCGCGCAAGCATCAGCAGGCGGGCATCGACATGGTCGTCGCCCAGGGGTACGAGGCCGGTGGCCACACCGGGGAGATCGGCTCCCTGGTGCTCACCCCCGAAGTCGTCGACGCCGTCACGCCGTTGCCCGTGCTGGCGGCCGGGGGCATCGGCAGCGGTCGGCAGGTCGCCGCCGCCCTCACGCTCGGCGCCCAGGGGGTCTGGCTCGGCTCGATCTGGCTGACCACCACGGAGGCGGAACTGCCGTCGCGCGCACTCGTGCGCAAACTGCTCGCCGCGGGATCGGGTGACACCGTCCGCTCCCGGGCGCTGACCGGCAAACCGGCCCGGCAGCTGCGCACCGAGTGGACCGACGCCTGGGACGACGCCGGCGGACCCGGCACACTCCCCATGCCGCTGCAGGGCCTGCTCGTCGCCGACGCGATCTCGCGCATCCAGCGGTACGAGGTGGAGCCGCTGCTCGGCACTCCGGTGGGACAGATCGTCGGCCGGATGAACGAGGAACGCAGCGTCCAGGCGGTCGTCGACGACCTCACCCGCGGCTTCGAGCGGGCCGTCGACCGCGTCAACCGGATCGCAGGAAGGAGTCCGCAGTGAGCCAGGCCGCCAACGGATTCTGGGCCCAGGCCGGGGAAGACCCCGACCGCACGGTCCTCGTCGCACCCGACGGGGAGGAGTGGACCGCCCGACGGCTGCTGTCCGCGGCGAACAGGCTGGTCCACGGACTACGGGAAGCGGGGCTCGAACGTGGCGACTCCTTCGCGGTGGTGCTGCCCAACGGAGTCGAGCTGTTCACCGCCTATCTGGCGGCCACCCAGGCCGGCCTGTACCTCGTCCCCGTCAACCACCACCTCGTCGGGCCCGAGATCGCCTGGATCGTCGCCGACTCCGGCGCCAAGGTGCTCATCGCACACGAGAGGTTCGCGGAGGCGGCGCGCGACGCCGCCGACGAGGCGGGGCTGCCGGCCGCGGGACGGTACGCCGTCGGAACGGTCGAGGGCTTCCGGCCCTACACCGAACTCCTCGACGGACAGCCCGAGTCGGCCCCCGACGGGCGCACCCTCGGCTGGGTCATGAACTACACCTCGGGTACGACCGGGCGGCCCCGCGGCATCAGGCGTCCGCTGCCCGGCACACCGCCGGAGCAGTCGCACCTCGGCGGTTTCCTCGGCATCTTCGGCATCAAGCCGTACGACGACAACGTCCACCTCGTCTGCTCGCCGCTGTATCACACGGCGGTGCTCCAGTTCGCGGGCGCGTCGCTGCACATCGGCCATCGGCTGGTGCTCATGGACAAGTGGACGCCCGAGGGGATGCTCCGCCTGATCGACACCCACCGGTGCACCCACACGCACATGGTTCCCACCCAGTTCCACCGGCTCCTCGCGCTTCCGGACGAGGTGCGGGCGCGCTACGACGTCTCCTCCATGCGGCATGCCATCCACGGCGCCGCCCCCTGCCCCGACCACGTGAAGCGGGCGATGATCGAGTGGTGGGGCGACAGCGTCGAGGAGTACTACGCCGCCAGCGAGGGCGGCGGAGCCTTCGCGACCGCCGAGGACTGGCTGAAGAAGCCCGGGACCGTCGGCAGGGCGTGGCCCATCAGCGAACTCGCCGTCTTCGACGACGACGGCAACCGGCTGCCCCCCGGCGAACTGGGCACCGTCTACCTGAAGATGAGCACCGGCGGCTTCTCGTACCACAAGGACGAGACCAAGACGCGCAAGAACCGCATAGGGGACTTCTTCACCGTGGGCGACCTCGGCCACCTCGACGAGGACGGCTACCTCTTCCTGCGCGACCGCAAGATCGACCTGATCATCTCCGGCGGGGTCAACATCTACCCCGCGGAGATCGAGGCCGCTCTGCTCAGCCACCCCTCCGTCGCCGACGCGGCCGCCTTCGGGATCCCGCACGACGACTGGGGCGAGGAGGTGAAGGCGGTTGTCGAACCCGCGCCGGGCCATGAGCCCTCGCCCGCGCTCGCCGAGGCGATCCTCAGCCACTGTGCCCGGCGGCTCGCCGACTACAAGCGGCCCAGGAGCGTCGACTTCGTGAGGAGGCTGCCCCGCGACCCGAACGGCAAGCTGTACAAGCGCCGGCTGCGCGACCCGTACTGGGAAGGCCGCACCCGTCCGGTGTGAGCCGGGGCCGGTTTTCTTGTGCCGAGGACGTAGGGAGCTTGACCTCCCCGGCGGCCCGGAACGAGGATCGCGCCAGGCTGAGGCGGACGAAGGGACTGTTCATGACGGCGGGACGAAGCGTCACGGTCGACGGCACGCTGCGGCGCAGTGCCCGGCGCACCCCGGAGCGCAGGGCGATCGACTACGGCGACCGGTCGTGGACGTACGCCGCACTCGACGACGCCGTCTCCCGCGCCGCCCGCGTCCTGCGCGACGCCGGGCTCTCGCGCGGGGACCGGGTAGGCGCCCTCGGTCACAACTCCGACGCGTATCTGATCGCCTTTCTGGCCTGTGCCCGCGCCGGTCTCGTGCACGTGCCGATCAACCAGAACCTGATCGGCGACGATCTGGCGTACATCGTGGAGCAGTCGGGCTGTGCGCTCGTGCTCGTGGATCCGCCTCTCGCCGGCAACCTTCCCGGCGGCGTACCGGTGCTGGCGCTGCGGGACGCCGACGACTGCCTGCTCGTACGGCTCGCGGGCACCGAGCCGTACGACGGAGCGGAGCCGCGGGGCGAGGACCTGGTGCAACTCCTCTACACCTCCGGGACCACCGCGCTTCCCAAGGGCGCGATGATGACGCACAGGGCGCTGGTGCACGAGTACCTGAGCGCGATCACCGCCCTCGATCTGAACGCGGGCGACCTGCCGGTGCACTCGCTGCCGCTGTACCACTCGGCGCAGATGCATGTCTTCCTGCTGCCCTGTCTGGCCGTGGGAGCGCAGAACGTGATCCTCGACGCGCCCGACGGCGACCGGCTCCTCGATCTGATCGAACAGGGCCGGGCGGACAGCCTGTTCGCGCCGCCCACCGTGTGGATCGGCCTGGCCGGCCGCCCCGACTTCGCCGCCCGGGATCTCAGCGGGCTGCGCAAGGCGTACTACGGTGCCTCGATCATGCCGGTGCCCGTCCTGGAGCGCCTCAAGGAGCGGCTGCCCGAACTCGCCTTCTACAACTGCTTCGGGCAGAGCGAGATCGGGCCGTTGGCCATGGTTCTCGGACCGTACGAGCACAAGGGACGCATGGACTCGTGCGGCCGACCGGTGCTGTTCGTGGAGGCGAAGCTGGTCGACCGGGGCGGCGAGGACGTTCCGGACGGAGAACAGGGCGAAATCGTCTACCGTTCCCCGCAGTTGTGCGAGGGCTACTGGGGCAAGCCCGAGGAGACCGCCGAGGCCTTCCGGGACGGATGGTTCCACTCCGGGGACCTCGCCGTGCGGGACGCGGACGGGTACTTCACCATCGTCGACCGGGTCAAGGACGTGATCAACTCCGGTGGCGTCCTGGTCGCGTCACGGCAGGTCGAGGACGCGCTGTACACCCATCCGTCGGTCGCGGAGGCGGCGGTCGTCGGCCTGCCGGACGAGCGCTGGATCGAGGCCGTCACGGCCGTCGTCGTCCCGCGTGAGGAGGTCACCGAGGCGGAACTCATCGCCCACACCCGGGAGCAGCTCGCGCCCTTCAAGGCACCGAAGCGGGTGCTGTTCGTGGACGCGCTGCCTCGCAACGCGAGCGGGAAGATCCTCAAACGGGAGCTGCGGGACCGGTTCGGCGACACGGTGTGAAACGCGACGCGACGAGGCGCGGCCCCCCTGCTCCCCGGCCCGGCGCCCACCGCGCCGGGCCCGCCTCCACCGCCTCCACGCCGAGTTGTCGCGTTCCCGACCCGGCGCCGCCGTCGCCTCCACCGATGCCGTTCACTGGGCCCGGGCACGCACCGGACATGCGCTGCTGCCACTTGCCTCCCTTGCGGCCGTGTCGGCCCTGCCCGCCCCGTGCGAGCTGCTGCGCTCCGGCGCCCTGCTCGCCCCGGCCCTGGTGCGGGCCGCCTCCGTCGCCGCACTCCGCAGGCCGGCGCACAGGGGACGCCCCGCGCACCGCGACGCCGTCACGGCCGTCCATCTGGAACTGGTGACCCTGGCCGAGGACCACGCCGTCGTCACCTGGTCCACCGGGGTACCGGGCACCGACGACGGACTGGGCCGGATGATCCCGGCGGTCACGGAAGGCGAGGTCGTCTACGGAACGAGCCCCCGGCGCCTCAACCGCACCGCGGGGGAGGACCGGCCCACCGCGCACCACCGGGTGGAACTCACCGATCTGGAACCGGGGCAGACGTACTACTACCAGGCACGCTCCCGGGGCGTGGCCGCCGTCCCCACACCGCTGCACCTGGTGCGCGGCAACGCCGTGGGCACCGTTGCGTACGGCCTCGGCACACGCGGAGGCCCGTACTGCTTCACCACACCGCAGCCCCCGCCCGGGCGCCGTCTGCTGACCGTCGCGCTGTGCAACGATCTGCACCTGGGCGAGACGACCGCCGGACTCGTGGGCCGCCTGCCCCTGATGCGCGGGGTCTCGCAGGAGCCGGGGCTCCCGCCCTATCCCGAGATCATGAGCCGGGCGATGGTGGCGGAGGCGCGCCGTCGCGGCGCCGACCTGCTGCTGGCCGCCGGCGACATTTCGGCCGGGGGAGCCCCGAGGGACCTGACGGAGGCCAGGCGCATACTCGACGGTTTCGGGGCGCACGGCCGGGACTACTTCGTCGTGCGGGGCAACCACGACCGAGCCGCGCTCGGTACCTGCGCCGAGAACTGCCGGCACTGCTCGGGCGTGAGCGCGGACACCTTCCGGCAGGGGTTCGCCGGTGCGGACGGGTCAGCGTACTTCGCGCGGGACGTGGGCGGACTGAGGATCATCGGCCTCGACACCTACGAGAAGCACGGGACCGGCGCGGACGCCGGCGGCCTCGGTGCCGAGCAACTGTCGTGGTTCCGGCGTCAGTTGAAGGAGCACAAGGAACAGCCCACCGTGGTCTTCGGCCACCATCCGCTCACCGTGCGGGACTCCGTCTTCCCCGTGACGGCCGGCCAGCGGCTGCGCCGCGACCAGGCCCGCACGATCCTTGAGGCCTACGGCGCCGCACCCGGCGTCTTCCTCCATCACGCCGGCCATACCCACCGCAACAAGCGCACCGTCCTGCCGCAGGCCCCGCACGTGACCCTGCAGGAGGTCGGCGCGGTCAAAGAGTATCCGGGCGGCTTCTCCTTGCTGCGGATCCACTCCGGTGGCTACGCCCTGAACTTCTACCGGGCCGATGGCGCCGCGGCGCGCGCGTGGACGGAGCGCAGCCGGTGGGTGGCGGCGGGCCTGTGGCCGCATCACGCGCTGGGCCGGTCCGTCGCCGACCGCAACGCCGTGGCCGCCCGTGACCTGTCCGGCATCCGGCGCGCCGTTTCGTGAAGGAGCCGCCGGGATGCCGTCCTGCCTGCGGGACCTGCGAGGAGGCGCCGGTCACCGGCCCGTGCGCAGGTCCACGATCCGCCGGATCTTGCCCACCGAACGCTCCAGCGACTCCGGTTCGACGATCTCCACCGCCACCGACACGCCCACGCCGTCCTTCACGGCCGCGGCGATGGCGAGCGCGGCGGCCTCCCGGAGCTCGGATCCGGCGTCGGGCCGTGCCTCGGCCCGTACCGTCAGTGCGTCGAGCCGCCCCTCACGGGTGAGCCGGAGCTGGAAGTGCGGTGCCACCCCCGGCGTGCGCAGCACGATCTCCTCGATCTGGGTGGGGAAGAGGTTCACTCCGCGCAGGATGACCATGTCGTCGCTGCGCCCGTTGATCTTCTCGATCCGCCGGAAGGTGCGGGCGGTGCCGGGGAGCAGACGGGTGAGGTCCCGGGTCCGGTAGCGGATCACGGGCATGGCCTCCTTGGTGAGGGAGGTGAAGACCAGCTCGCCCTCCTCGCCGTCGGGCAGCACCTCACCGGTGATCGGGTCGACGATCTCGGGGTAGAAGTGGTCCTCCCACACATGGAGGCCGTCCTTGGTCTCGACGCACTCCTGTGCCACGCCCGGACCGACGACCTCCGAGAGGCCGTATATGTCGACCGCGTCGATGGCGAACCGTTCCTCGATCTCGCGTCGCATCTCCTCGGTCCACGGTTCGGCACCGAAGATCCCGACGCGCAGCGAGGTGCTGCGCGGATCGACGCCCTGGCGTTCGAACTCGTCGAGCAGGGTCAGCATGTACGAGGGGGTCACCATGATGATGCCCGGTTTGAGGTCCTGGATCAGCTGCACCTGCCGTGACGTCATGCCGCCGGAGGCGGGGACGACCGTGCAGCCGAGGCGTTCGGCGCCGTAGTGGGCGCCCAGACCGCCGGTGAACAGACCGTAGCCGTACGCGACATGGACCGTGTCGCCGGGCCGGCCGCCGGCTGCGCGGATCGACCGGGCGACCATGTCCGACCACATGGACACGTCGTTGTCGGTGTACCCGACGACCGTGGGGCGCCCGGTGGTGCCGCTGGAGGCGTGGATCCGCCGGAGCCGCTCCCGGGGTACCGCGAACATCCCGTACGGGTAGTTGTCCCTCAGGTCCGCCTTCACGGTGAAGGGGAACCGGGCCAGGTCGGCGAGCGTGCGGCAGTCGTCGGGGTGGACGCCGGCCTTGTCGAAGGAGTCCCGGTAGAAGGGCACGTGCGTGTAGACGTGCCGCAACGATGCCCGCAACCGCTCGGTCTGCAGGACCCGCAGTTCCTCCGCGTCGAGCCGTTCTCCCGCGTCCAGCAGGTCGTGCGCATCCGCCATCGCGCCGTCTCCCTCGCCAATCACACCAATCCGGGCGACCGATCATTCGGTCGGATCTGCTGGGGATCAGTAATCCAGCTCATCGGCCCGCAGGCAAGAGGTCTGCCCCCGGTTTCCGGCGCCGCGGTGCGCACGGGCGAGGAGAGTGCGCGGTTCACGGCCGGCTTCCACCTGCCCGCAACGATCAGGAGCATGCCCCATCGGGCCCGGGCGGAGGGACCCCGCTCGCTTGTCACCTGCGGGGCGAGGGTGTGACCACCTGGCCGACCGTGGAGGTCCTCCGCCACTCGTCGGGCGGCGGCCTCGCCCTGCGCCACGCGGCACGCCGTTCCGGGCGCATGACGAGACCCGCCTGATCACCGCCGAGCCCTGGTGCGCGGACGTCTTCCGCCCCGGAGCCCTGGCTGGGGGAGGGCGGCGACTCGACCGGGCCCGGGATCCGCCCCGGCTCCGGGCGGCACACGCGCCC
The DNA here is from genome assembly GCF_051553595.1 of Streptomyces sp. HUAS TT11. NCBI lineage: Bacteria > Bacillati > Actinomycetota > Actinomycetes > Kitasatosporales > Streptomycetaceae > Streptomyces > Streptomyces sp. HUAS TT11. The sequence continues at coordinate 1,299,617 of NZ_CP196184.1, read as the reverse complement.
GACCGCGCCCGGCTGCGCCCCCTCGTGCGGACGGACGAACCCGACACTCGCTCCCCCCCGACGTCCGCACGGCGTCGAGGAGTCGGACCCGCCCGCCGAGTATGCGGTGCAGCCGGCCGCCGGGCACTGCCCGTGGCTGGACGGGCCACGGCTGGTTCACCGCGCCAGTGGGTGGCTTCTCCACGCGGTGAGCTGCGCGGGGCGGAGCGCGTGGTCGCGGATGCTCTTCTCGTCCCGTCGGGCGGAGCGGGCCGTGCGCCTGGTGAGGCGGCCGGAGCCGCTGTCCGGACACTCCGGTCGGGGTGCGGGCCCGACACCCTCAGTGGTTCGCCGCCGCCGCGACCTGCTTCGCCCAGCGGTAGTCCGCCTTGCCGCTCGGCGAACGCCGGACGGCCTCGGTGATCACCAGTTGGCGCGGCACCTTGTAGCCCGCCAGACGTGTTCGGCAGTGACTTTGGATGTCGTCCAGGGACGGCCGCGCCGCTCCCGCGCGCAACTGCACCACCGCAGCGACGTGGTTGCCCCATCTCGCGTCGGGCACCCCGGTCACCAGCGCGTCGTACACGTCCGGATGGGACTTGAGAGCCTGCTCGACCTCCTCCGGATACACCTTCTCCCCACCGGTGTTGATGCACTGCGAGCCGCGACCGAGGACGGTGACGACCCCCTCCTCGTCGACCGTGGCCATGTCGCCGAGGAGCACCCAGCGCACGCCGTCCTTCCGGAAGAAGGTCTCGGCGGTTTTTTTGGGGTCGTTGTAGTAGCCGAGGGGCACGTTCCCGCACTGCGCCACGCGGCCCACGTCACCGGCCGCCACCGGATCATGGGTGACCGGATCCACCACGCGGGTACGGGAGTTGACGCGGATGCGGAAGCCGTTGTCCGGGCCGGAGTCGGGGGTGGCCGTTCCGTTGAAGCCCGACTCCGAGGAACCGAAGTTGTTCAGCAGCAGGGCGTTCGGGACGAGTGCCTGGAACTGCGTGCGCACCGTCTCCGACATGATGGCCCCCGACGACGACACGCTGAACAGGGACGAGCAGTCCGTGCCCTTCATCGGACCGTTCAGCGCGTCGATCAGCGGCCGCAGCATCGCGTCGCCCACCAGCGACACGCTGGTCACCTTCTCCTTCTCGACGGTCCGCAGTACCTCCTCGGCCACGAACTTGCGGTGGATCACGATCCGCTGCCCGAAGTTGAAGCCGATGAACGCCGTCAGCGTGGAGGTGCCGTGCATCAGCGGGGGAGTCGGGAAGAAGGTGATGCCGTCGCCGCCGGCCGCGACGCGCTCGGCGAGCTCCTGCGGTGTGCGCACCGGGTCGCCGGTCGGCGCGCCGCCGCCGAGACCCGCGAAGAACAGGTCCTCCTGGCGCCACATCACGCCCTTGGGCATGCCGGTGGTGCCGCCGGTGTAGATGATGAACTGGTCGTCGGCCGAGCGCGGAGCGAAGCCCCGCCCGGGAGCGGCGGCGGCCACGGCCGCGGCGAAGTCCTCGGCGGGCGGCCCGGCCGCGTCCGGGGGCGGGGTGCCCACCCGCAGCAGATGCCTCAGCCCCTCCGCCCGGGGCACGGCCGTCGTCACCCGATCGGCGAACTCCGCGTCGAAGACAAGCGCAACCAGGTCCGCGTCCCGGTAGAGGTACGCCAACTCATCTTCCATATAACGGTAGTTGACGTTGACCGGGACGATCCGGGCCTTCAGGCAGCCGAGCACCGTCTGCAGGTACTCGATCCCGTTGTACATGTGGAGCCCCAGATGCTCCCCGGGCCGTATCCCCGTGCCCAGAAGATGGTGTCCGACGCGGTTGGCCGCCGCGTCCAGGTCCGCGTAGCTGAGGCGGTGCTCGGCGCCCGTTCCGGGGTGGTCGATGTACACGAGCGCCTCGCGGTCCGGAACCACGTCGACGATCGACTCGAACAGGTCCGCAAGGTTGTACTCCACCGCTCCTCCTGACCCCGGCGCCACTTCGTGAAGAAGGCGTTCCTCGGTTCGCGGGTCATCAGAGCAAAGGCCGGCGCAACTGGGAAGGGCCTCCGCACAAGAAATCTGACTATCTGTCAGAAAACCCTTGTCCTGGCTCGGCGCCTCCTGCAACCTGTTCTCGTTCCGCAGACGGGAGGAAGCGATGGGTGGGACCGAACACCTCACCGTGCAGCGCGAAGGCGCCACACTGGTGCTCACGCTCAACCGGCCCGAGGCCAGGAACGCGCTCTCGTTGCCGATGCTGGTCGGGCTCTACGACGGCTGGGTCGAGGCCGACGAGGACGACGAGATCCGCTCGATCGTGCTCACCGGCTCCGGCGGTTCCTTCTGTGCCGGGATGGACCTCAAGGCCCTCTCCGGCAAGGGGATGGAGGGGCAGCAGTACCGCGACCGGCTCGCCGCCGACCCGGATCTGCACTGGAAGGCGATGCTGCGCCACCATCGCCCCCGCAAACCGGTGATCGCCGCCGTCGAGGGGCCGTGCGTGGCGGGCGGCACCGAGATACTGCAGGGGACCGACATCCGGGTGGCGGGGGAGTCCGCGACCTTCGGTCTGTTCGAGGTCCGGCGCGGACTCTTCCCCATCGGCGGTTCGACCGTCCGCCTCCAGCGGCAGATCCCGCGGACCCACGCCCTCGAGATGCTGCTCACCGGACGCCCGTACACGGCACGCGAGGCCGCCGGCATCGGTCTCGTCGGCCGTGTCGTGCCCGACGGCACCGCGCTCGCCGCGGCCCTGGAGACGGCCGAACGGATCAACGCCTGCGGCCCGCTCGCGGTCGAGGCCGTCAAGGCGTCCGTGTACGAGACCGCCGGGATGACCGAGACAGAAGGACTCGCCGCCGAACTGGAGCGCGGCTGGCCGATCTTCGACACCGCGGACGCGAAGGAAGGCACCCGCGCGTTCGCGGAGAAGCGGCCGCCCCTCTACCGACGCGCCTGATCCTCCGGGAGACACAAGGAGATACGGGATGCCCGAAGTCCTCAAAGCCCCCCTCGTCGTCGAGTTCCCCTTCACCCGCTCCCTCGGGCCCGTGCAGAGCGCCTTCCTCACGGGCCTGCGGGAACGCGTCGTCCTCGGGGTGCGGACACGCGACGATCGGACCCTCGTCCCGCCCGTCGAGTACGACCCCGTGACCGCCGAGGAGCTCCGCGACCTCGTCGAGGTCGCCCCCACCGGCACCGTCACGACCTGGGCCTGGAACCACGCCCCCCGCCGCGGCCAGCCCCTCGACCGCCCCTTCGCCTGGGTCCTGGTCCGGCTCGACGGCGCCGGCACCGCCCTTCTGCACGCCCTCGACGCCGCCGGCCCCGACGCCGTACGGACCGGCATGCGGGTCCGGATCCGCTGGGCCGCGGAGCGCTCCGGTGCCATCACGGACATCGCGTGCTTCGAGCCCTACGACGGTGATCCCGTCGAACCGGGCGGTCACGACGGCGAGTTCGAGGACGCGGTGGCCGGCATCGTGGTCCCGGCCCGACTCGACTACGTGTACACACCCGGTCGCGCCCAGTCCGCCCACATCGACGCCCTGTCCGAACGCCGGACCGTGGGCGAGCGCTGCCCCTCGTGCCGAAAGGTGTACATCCCGCCCCGAGGCGCCTGTCCCACCTGCGGTGTCGCCACGTCCGAGCAGGTCGAGGCGGGGCCCCGCGGCACGGTCACCACCTTCTGCATCGTGAACATCAAGGCGAAGAACCTCGACATAGAAGTGCCGTACGTCTACGCCCACATCGCCCTCGACGGCGCCGACCTCGCGCTGCACGGCCGCATCGGGGGCATCCCCTACGACCAGGTGCGCATGGGGCTGCGGGTCGAGCCGGTGTGGACCGACGGGGCGCGCCATCCCGACCACTACCGGCCCACCGGTGAACCGGACGCGGACTACGAGTCGTACAAGGAGCTGCTGTGACGCGGGAAGAAGACCCAGAGGTCCGCGAGATCGCCGTCGTCGCCTTCGCGCAGACCGACCACCGGCGCACCACCGAGGAACTCTCCGAGGTGGAGATGCTCATGCCGGTGCTGCACGAGGTGCTGCGCCGGACCGGCCTCAGGACCGCCGACATCGACTTCACCTGCTCCGGCTCCAGCGACTACCTCGCGGGGCGCGCCTTCTCGTTCACCCTCGCCCTGGACGGCGTGGGCGCCTGGCCCCCGATCTCCGAATCGCACGTCGAGATGGACGGCGCGTGGGCGTTGTACGAGGCATGGACCAAGCTGCTCACGGGTGACGCCGACACCGCACTCGTCTACGCGTACGGCAAGTCGTCGGCCGGATCCGTACGGGACGTCCTGACCCGTCAGCTCGACCCCTACTACCTGGCGCCGCTGTGGCCGGACTCGGTGGCGCTCGCCGCCCTTCAGGCACAGGCGCTCATCGACGCGGGCGCGACCGACGAACCCGCGCTGGCCGGCATCGCCGCGCGCAGCCGTACGGCCGCGGCCGGCAACCCCCACGCGCAACTGAGGGGTTCGGTCCCGCACGGTGACTACCAGGTCCGGCCGCTGCGCACCGGCGACTGCCCGCCGATCGGTGACGGCGCCGCTGCCGTGGTCCTCGCGGCGGGTGAGCGGGCCCGGGAGCTCTGCGCACGACCCGCGTGGATCCGGGGCATCGACCACCGGATCGAGGCGCACGGCCTCGGAGTGCGCGACCTGACCGACTCGCCGTCCGCACGGCTCGCGGCGGAGAAGGCCGGGGCCTTCGAACGCCCCGTCGACACGGCCGAGTTGCATGCGCCGTTCACCGCCCAGGAGGTGGTCCTGCGCAGGGCCCTGCGCCTCGACGGCACGGTTACGGTCAACCCCTCCGGAGGGGCCCTCGCCGCCAACCCGGTGATGGCCGCGGGGCTGATCCGCATCGGTGAGGCCGCCGCCCGTATCCACCGCGGCGCCTCCGACCGCGCACTCGCCCACGCCACGTCCGGCCCGTGCCTGCAACAGAACCTGGTCGCCGTACTCGAAGGGGAGCCGCGATGAGCAAGGAGCCCGTGGCCGTCATCGGCATCGGACAGACCAAGCACGTCGCGGCGCGCCGGGACGTGTCCATGGCCGGGCTCGTGCGGGAGGCCGCCCGACGTGCCCTGGAGGACGCCGAGTCGACCTGGTCGGACATCGACGCCGTGGTCATCGGCAAGGCGCCGGACTTCTTCGAGGGCGTCATGATGCCGGAGCTGTATCTCGCCGACGCGCTCGGCGCCGTCGGCAAGCCCATGCTCAGGGTGCACACCGCGGGCTCGGTCGGGGGTTCCACCGCTCTCGTCGCGGCGGGCCTCGTCGCGGCCCGCGTGCACGGCACGGTGCTGACCCTCGCCTACGAAAAGCAGTCCGAGTCGAACGCCATGTGGGGTCTGTCGCTGCCGATCCCCTTCCAGCAGCCGCTGCTGGCCGGAGCGGGCGGCTTCTTCGCCCCGCACGTGCGCGCCTATATGCGGCGCAGCGGCGCCCCGGACACGGTCGGTTCGCTGGTGGCGTACAAGGACCGGCGCAATGCCCTGAAGAACCCGTACGCGCACCTGCACGAGCACGACATCACCCTGGAGAAGGTGCAGTCCTCGCCCATGCTCTGGGACCCGATCCGCTACTCGGAGACCTGTCCGTCCTCCGACGGCGCCTGTGCCATGGTGCTCACCGACCGTGCGGGGGCGGCCCGTTCGCCCCGGCGGCCCGCGTGGATGCTCGGTGGCGCGATGCGCAGCGAGCCGACCCTCTTCGCGGGCAAGGACTTCGTCTCGCCGCGGGCGGGCAAGGACTGTGCCGCCGACGTCTACCGGCAGGCGGGAATCGCCGACCCGCGCCGGGACGTCGACGCGGTGGAGATGTACGTGCCCTTCTCCTGGTACGAGCCGATGTGGCTGGAGAACCTCGGTTTCGCCGCGGAGGGCGAGGGCTGGAAGCTCACCGAGTCCGGAGTGACCGAGCTCGACGGGGACCTGCCAGTCAACATGTCGGGCGGAGTGCTCTCGACGAATCCCATCGGTGCCTCCGGCATGATCCGCTTCGCGGAAGCGGCACTCCAGGTGCGCGGACAGGCGGGAGAACACCAGGTGGACCGGGCTCGGCGGGTCCTTGGGCACGCCTACGGCGGAGGGTCCCAGTTCTTCTCCATGTGGCTGGTCGGGGACCGTCCGCCGACCTCGTGACGGCATCCCCGTCACATGACCTGTCGGCAGTGGGATGCGATGGCTAGGCTGGCCGCGGACGACGAACCGGGAGGAGCACGGACGTGGCCGAGAGCACCATCCAGCAGCAGTCGCTCAAGGGCTGGGACAAGCCGGAGCTGGACCTGAGCAAGGCCGACTGGCACTCCAGCAGCCGAGGGCTCGGGGATGTCCAGATCGCCTTTGTCGAAGGGTTCATCGCGATGCGCAACAGCGGCCGCCCCGAGAGTCCCTCCCTGATCTTCACCCCGGCGGAATGGGGTGCGTTCGTGTCGGGAGCGCGGAAGGGGGAGTTCGACCTCACCTGAGGCGCGCCCGTGAGATGACTCGTCGCCGGTCCGGAAATTCCGGACACGCGGCCGTCGCATCCACCCCGGGGCCGCCGTGTGCGTCAGGCTGGCCCCGGAGGGTTCACAGCGGTGTGCCGGAGGCGAGGAGCCATGATCACTCTGCCGGTCGTCGTGGCCGTCGACGGATCGGACGACAGTCTGCGCGCGCTCGACTGGGCGCTGGCCGCCGCACGGCTGCGCGCGGTACCGCTGTGGGTGGTCCATGTACGGGGGCAGGTGAGGCGGGCGCAGCCCGATGTCGTGGCCGCCGCGCCTGCGCTGCCGGTCGAGGAGCCTGTCCTCGACCACGTCCGCGCACTACTGACGGGCCGCCAGGACCTTCCGGCCGTGGAGTACGTGGCCTGTGACGGTGCGGTGGCCACCGTCCTGCCCGAACTGGGCGCGGACGCGCAGCTCATGGTGGTCGGCTCGCGCGGCCGAGGGGGATTCGCCAGCCTCATCCTCGGGTCCACCGGTCTCGCGGTCGCGGGAGAGGCCGCCTGCCCGGTGGTCGTGGTGCCGCGCCCGGGACGCGAGGTGCACGAGGGTCCACCCGTCGCGCCGGGACCGCGGGTCGTCGTCGGCGTCGACGTCGACGGCCCCACCGAGGCCACTCTCGCCTTCGCCTTCGCGGAGGCGGATCGGCGCCACGCCGTGCTGAACGTGATCTCGTCCTATCTCTGGGCCCCGCTCGAGGTGTGGTCGGCGCCCGGCCAACTGGTGTCCCCGGATGTCGAGGACGACGCCGTCCAGGAGGAGATCCGCACCCTGGTCGCGGGCCTCCTCCCCGTCCACCGCGAGCGGCACCCGGATGTGCGGGTCGAGCTCTCGACCCCTCCCGGCCAGGCCGCGGGCCATCTGGTCGCCGCCTCCAGGGATGCCGAGCTGGTCGTCGTGGGCCGCCACCGCCGGCGGCTGCTCGCCCCCGCCCGCATGATCGGTTCCGTGACCCAGGCCGTACTGCTCCATGCGGCGAGCCCCGTCGCGGTGATCCCGCCGGCAGCGGAGCCGATCCGCACCGACGGCTGACCGGAGGGGCCCCGCGAGGCACCCGGTGACCGGGCCCGGTCACCCGGGCGCCGCTCACCTCCGCGGCGTCCTCCTAGAACGCTCGGGTCGGGGGCGCCGAAGTGCCGGTTCCGGTGCGCCCGGTCGGCGGGCGGGACACCTCGCGGCGCCGCGGGCCGCGCTCTGCGGGCCCGCGGACGACCGGCGGTCCCGTCGGGAACGGCCCCTTGTTTTCCACGGCATCAGCGGTCATGGCCGATGGATCGGCAGGCCCCGGTCCACCACGCCGAGGGCCCCGCCCGGCGGCGGACGACCGGCGCCCCACGAGAGCGGGCCCACAGCTCCGCTTCCCGCTCGGCCACGTACCATTGCGGCATGTCCTTCCTCCGCCGCCGCAGCGCCACTCCCGCCGGGCCGGACTTCGATGTCCTGGCCATGGACCCGGGTGACTGGCCGGGCAATCTCGGTGCCGGTCTGCTGCCCGCCCCCGACGGCAGCTGCCAGGGCGTCTTCCTGCGCTACGACCTGTTCGGCGGCCGTGGTCCCGCGATGATCATCGGCAATCTGCCGGAGGGCTCCCCGGCCCGCGACGTCACCGAGGGAGAGATCCCGTTCGAGGTGGCCCAGCTCCTCATCGCGCTGGAGAACGACGAGGAGGTCACCGTCGTCGGGAGCGAGGACATCCCGGTGATGCAGGGCGACAACCTTCTGATCGTGCGCCGGCTGAAGCTCTCCGAGGGCCGGATCTCCTGCGTCCAGTTCGACCGCAGTGACAACGTCCTGGTCACCATCGCGGCCTGGGACCGCCCCATCACCGACGACCTGTACGCGCTGCTCAAGCCGTTGCCGGCGGAGCTGTTCCAGCAGGGCTGACCCGCCACCCGTCCATATGCGAAGGGCCGGGCCCCGCGGGGCCCGGCCCTGTTGCGCCTGCTACGACGCCGAGGGCAGCAGCCGGACGTCCGCGGCCCGGACGAACGCCACCCGGTGACCGAACTGGATCTCGTAGTAGAGGTCCTTGCCGATCACGACCCGGTGCGAGTCCGTCGTGAACGTGACCGCGTAGTAGTACTCGCCCGGCACGGCGTCACCGACGGCATAACGCTGGCCCGCCGGCAGCCGGTACGACAGCGGGGAGACCGACTGCGCGGGCACCCCCTCGGGGTACGCCTCCTTCTCCGGGTACGCCCGGCCGTACACGGGGATGTCGGCGAGGCCGGGCCTGGGCGTGACCACGAGGCCCGACGCGTTCACGGCCGTGCGCTGCCCCTTCGGATCGTGGAACCAGGCCTTCTGGCCCAGGTACCAGATCGCCGTCCAGTCCCCGTCACGGTCGGCGACGGCGTACCGCTGGCCGGTGGAGACCCGGGAGCCCACGTCGTTCACGTCGATCGTCGAGGGGTCGCCCTGAGGACGCAGCCCGATGTCCTTGATCAGTGGAGCGTTCTCGTCGGGCGCGCTGTACAGGCGCACCTCGCTCGAGCCGTGCTCCGCGCACGGCTCGCCCGCGGTGGTGCAGCCCGTGTACTCCGGCCGGTTGGCGCGGTAGTCCGGCAGGATCGTCACCAGCCCGCCTCTGGAGCCGGCCGTGGCGTGGAACGGTCTGCCGAGCAGTTCGAAGTAGTGCCGCCAGTCCCAGTACGGGCCCGGGTCCGTGTGCATGCCGGGGATGGTGGACGTCGTCGTGCCCGGAACGTTGTCGTGTCCCAGGATGTGCTGCCGGTCCAGGGGGATGCGGTACTTCGCGGCGAGGTAGCGCACCAGCCGCGCCGACGAGCGGTACATCGCCTCCGTGTACCAGGCATCCGGCGCGACGAGGAAACCCTCGTGCTCGATGCCGATCGACTTGGCGTTGATGTACCAGTTGCCCGCGTGCCAGGCCACGTCCTCGGCCTTCACATGCTGTGCGATCAACCCGTCCGTGGAGCGGACGGTGTAGTTCCACGACACATAGGTCGGGTCCTTGATCAGGTCCAGGACGCCGTCCCACTGGCCTTCCGTGTCGTGGACGACGATGTACCTGATGCTCTGCGAGGCGGGCCGGTCGCCCAGATCGTGGTTTCCGTAGTCGTCGCCGAACTCCTCGTACGGCGCGGGGATCCACTCGCAGGCCACGGTCCTCGGGCACTCGGTGCCGTCGGAGGACATGGCGCGCAGCCCGGCGCGGGCCAGTTGCGCGGTGTCGGGCGTCAGCGAGGGCTGTGCGGCGAGCGTCACGCTCTGCCCCAGGTCGGTGGTGCGCCGCTCGCCTTCGCGCATGACCTGGAAGACGTCGTCGGCGTACGCGGACGCCGTGGACCTGTCGTCCGCACCCGAGAACTCCGCCACGGCGCCGTACCAGTCGGACGGGTCCGCACCGAGCGGCTCGCCGAGGCGTCGCTGCGCGTCGGCGAGCAGGGCGGCACCGCCCGCGATGTTCGCGGCGGGGTCGGTGCGCAGCCGCTGTGCCGGGATGCCGGTCAGCGTGGCGGCCTTGGTCAGCGTCTTCAGCCGCGCCGGGAGTACCGAGTCCGCCGGCACCGTCGTGGCGGCCCGCAGCGCGGCTCGCGCCTGGTCGCCGCGGGCGTCCTCCGTGCCTTCGCTGTGGTGGGAGGCCCCGGCGATCGCGGTCCGGGCGTCCGTGAGGTGCATCGGGCCGTAGCCGCCGGAGACGCTGGGCGCACCGGCGTGCGTGTCCCAGCGGGACTGGAGGTACGACACGCCGAGCAGCACGCTCTGCGGCACGTGGTATCGGGAGGCGGCCGTGGCGAAGGCCCTTTGCAGGTCCGCCGGTGCGCTGCTTCCCGGCTCCGCCGGGGCGGCACCCAGCAGCGGAAGCAGCAGGGCGGCCGAGGCGACGGCCACCGCGGTTCGGCGGGCGCGTCTGCGTCCGGTGGGAGTACGAAGGTCGGTGGCGGGTCCGCGCAAGGCAGCCTCCTGGGACGGTCGGGCGCTCTGGGGCGTGCGGGGGCCGAACGTGCGTCAGTGGTACCGGCTTCGCGACGATCCGTCAATCACGCCCAGGAGGAGAGGATTTCCCATGTCAGCGGTGGCGGCGTGGATTTCCGCGGCGGTGGTGGAACAGCCTGCGGGGCATCAGTGGAGTGGACCAATGGCCCGTACGGAGGAGCCGTGCACGGTGTGCGGAAAGGGCCCGGACACGACGAAGGTCCGCGGTGCGTCGCTCGCGCGAGCGCACCGCGGACCACCATCCCCCTCAGCGAGTACCGACCGCCGCTCGTACGGCCCTGCGGGCCATCTGGCAGTCGTCGTGCAACCGCCGCAGCAGCAGCCGCTGTTCCTCGCCGGACGGCGCAGCACCCGGGTGGGCCACTCCCGATGCCGCGGGGGTCGTGTCGTGCATCGATCGCTGCACGGCCGTCTCATAGGTACGGATCTCGCGGGTGAGCACGAGCATCAGGTTGACCAGGAAGGCGTCGCGCGAGGCGGGGCCCGCCGACTGCGCGATCTGGCTGATCTGACGGCGGGCCACCGGGGCGTCACCGAGGACCGTCCACAGTGTGGCCAGGTCGTACCCGGGCAGATACCAGCCCGCGTGCTCCCAGTCCACCAGCACGGGACCCGCCGGTGAGAGCAGGATGTTCGACAGCAGGGCGTCGCCGTGGCAGAACTGGCCCATGCCCTGGCGGCCCGCGGCGTGGGCGATGCCGTGCAGCAGTTTCTGCAGGTCTCCCATGTCCCGGTCCGTCAGCAGCCCCAGATCGTGGAAGCGCGAGATCCGCTCCGCGTAGTCCAGCGGCGCGTCGAACGTCCCGGCCGGTGGACGCCAGGCGTTCAGCCGGCAGATTGCGCCGAGTGCCGCCCGGATGTCCGCGCGCGGCGGCGCCTCCGCCGGATGGCGCTGCAACGCGGCCACCCGGCCGGGCATCCGCTCGATCACCAGGGTGCAGTTGTCGGGGTCCGCCGCGATGAGCCGGGGAACCCGCACCGGTGGGCGGTGCCGGACGAACGACCGGTATGCCGCTATCTCGTGCCGCAACCGCTCCGACCAGATCGTGGAGTGGTCCAATAAACACTTGGCGACGGCCGTGCTGCGCCCCGTCGTGCCGACGAGGAGCACGGAGCGGCCGCTTCGGCGCAGCACCTGCACCGGAGTGAACTCCGGGCAGATGCGGTGCACCGAAGCGATCGCCGTGCGCAGTTGCGCGCCCTGAGGGCCGGACAAGTCGATTCTCCCGCTGAGCGGTTGAGTGCCGGCGCCCGGAACGCGCCGTGCCCTGCCGGCAGCGAGCACAGGTGCCGTCGGCCGCGCGGGGTCGAGGTAGGGGCCGCCGGCACCCGGGCGGGGATGCAGCGACCGGGTGGGGGCGGACACGGAGGACGATGCGTACATGGTTGATACAGATCCCTTCGTGTGCCTTCGAGTTCGGCGCCGCCCGCCCCGGCCGCCGTGGGTGCACCCTGGGGAATGTCCCTGCGGCGACCGGGTCGGGATGGCGCGTTCCTACATGACACCCGTGGGCCCGTGGCACACCATCTGGCGCACCCTGGCGAACCCTGGCGAATAGTCCCGAAGCAACTGACAGAGGGTTACTGTCAACTCAGCCGAGAACCTGGGGGCTTGACGTGAGCGGACAACCCAACACCCGCCTCTCGGACCTGTTCGGCCTTACCGGCTGGTCCAAGGGCGAACTCGCGAGGATGGTGAACCGGCAGGCGGCGGCCATGGGCCACCCCCAGCTGGCGACCGACACCTCGCGGGTGCGGCGTTGGATCGACATGGGAGAGATCCCACGCGATCCGGTGCCGCGGGTGCTGGCGGCGCTGTTCACGGAGCGACTCGGCCGTGTCGTGACCATCGAGGACCTCGGTCTGGTCCGGCACGGGCGCGCGGGGAGACGGCGTGACGACGAGCATGCGCAGCACCCCGACGGAATTCCGTGGGCGCCCGAGCGGACGGCTGCGGTCCTCACCGAATTCACGGGAATGGACCTCATGCTCAACCGACGCGGCTTGGTGGGCGCGGGTGCCGCGCTCGCCGCAGGATCCGCACTCAGCAGTGCGATGAACGATTGGCTGCACACTGATCCGGCCCTCGCGGCCGACGCTCCCCGCTTCGACGACCCCCTGCACGCCGACCCCGCTGGGTTCGACCGCTATGAGGCCGCCCCCATCGGGTCGCAGGAAGTCGAGGAGCTGGAGCGCTCGGTCGAGGTGTTCCGGGCCTGGGACGCGGCCCGCGGTGGCGGGCTGCAGCGCAAGGCTGTCGTGGGGCAGCTCAACGAGGTGGGAGGCATGCTCTCCTACCGCCACCCCGACCATCTGCAGCGGCGCCTGTGGGGCGTCGCAGCCAACCTCGCCGTGCTCGCCGGGTGGATGTCGCACGACATCGGCCTGGAGCCGACGGCCCAGAAGTACTTCGTCATCGCCGCCCACGCGGCCCGTGAGGGCGGCGACCGGCCGCGTGCCGGGGAGGCGCTCTCCCGCGCCGCCCGCCAGATGGTGCACCTGGGCCGGCCCGACGACGCACTCGACCTGATGCAGCTCGCCAAATCCGGCTCCGGCGACGAGGTGCTGCCGCGCACCAAGGCCATGCTCTTCACCATCGAGGCCTGGGCGCAGGCCTCCATGGGCAAGGGGCAGGCCATGCGGCGCACTCTCGGCGAGGCGGAGGACCTCTTCGTCTCCGACAAGAGGGATGTGCCTCCGCCGAGTTGGATGCAGATGTTCGACGAGGCGGATCTGCACGGGATGCAGGCCCTGGCCTACCGCACACTGGCCGAACACGAGCCGGGTGCGGCGGCCATCGCGCAGCGGCACGCCAAGGAGGCGCTGGAGCTGCGTGGTTCGGACCGGGAGCGGTCGAACATCTTCGACCACATCTCCCTCGCGTCCGCGTGCTTCATCGCGGACGACCCCGAACAGGCCGACCGGTATGCGCGCCTGGCCCTGACGTCGATGGGGGCCAACTCCTCCCATCGCACCTGGGACCGGCTGCGTGAGATGTACCGGCTCACCGGGCAGTACTCCAGCTATCCGAAGATCCAGGACCTGCGTGAGGAGATCAGGCGGGCGCTTCCGAAGGGACTGACAAAGCCAAAGGGCCCTCAAAGCACGCAGGCATGAGGGGGTCTTGCGCGGGTGCCGGAGGTGCCGGGGTCGCGGATGCCCTGAACCGGTTCGCCAGGACCTGATTCCGCATCAGAACATGTCCATGGCTCAGGACATGACCCTGGCGAGAAGCACGCAGGCGTTGTCCTCGCGCGCGCTCTCACCCAACTCCTCCACAACAGTCCGCAGGCAATCCTGAGCTGTGCGGGTTCCGTCGAAGTACGGAGCCAGGTCGAGCAGCCTCTGGACGGCAGCCGGGCCACTGTGCCGCGGGACCAGCCCGTCGGTGTGCAGGAGCAGCAGGTCGCCTTCCACGAGCGTCTCCTCGGCCTGCCCGTAGGCGGCCCCCGAGGTCGCTCCGAGCAGCACGCCGTCCGGTGCCGTCAGCATGCGCCCCGTCCCGCCGCGGAACAGCAGCGGGGCGGGGTGCCCTGCTTGCGCCCAGCTCAGGGTGCGGGAGGAGGGGTGGTAGCGACAGCAGACGGCGCTGCCCAGGGCCGGCTGGACCGAGGCGTCGAGCATCTGGTTGAGCCAGCCCAACAGGCGGCCCGGTTCGGCCCCGGTCACGGCCATGCCGCGCAGGGCACCGATCAGCGTCGCCACGCCGGACGCCACGGTCACCCCGCGTCCGGTGAGGTCGCCGACGCTGAGCAGCATGTCCCCCTCGGGCAGTTCGAGGGCGTCGAACCAGTGGCCGCCGATCTGCGCGTCAGCCGACGCGGGCAGATACCGGGCGGCCAGGTCCAGGGTGCCGGGGCCCTGCCGCGGGAGCCGCAGGGGGCCCCGCCACGGCGGCAGCACGGCTTCCTGCAGCTCGACCGCGAGCCGGTGCTCGCTGTGCGTGCGGTCCCGGTGGTGCCGCAGCGAGTCACGGGTCTGGCTCACGGTCCGCCGGTGGCGGCGCAGTTCGCTGACGTCCCGCAGCACGGCCCACATCGAGGCGGTGCTGCCGTCTGCGGCGAGCACGGGCTCGCCCATCATGTGCACGGTGCGCACCGTGCCGTCCGGGCGCAGGATCTGGAACTCGCCGTCGATCGGCCTGCCGTCGATCAGACAGTCCGTCACCATCGTCGTCAGCAGGGGCCGGTCCTCGTCGTGCACCAGCGAGGGCAGTTCGTCGAGGGGGAGCGCGGGGGCCGAGGGGTCGCGTCCGAGGATCTGGTACAGCTCGCCGGACCAGCTCGCCTCGTCGGTCAGCAGGTTCCATTCCGCGCTGCCGACCCGGCTGAGCAGGGAACCGGGGGAGGAGGGAGGGCGCGCGGAGGGCGGCGCCGGTACGGGGGGCTCGGCCGGAACCGGTGGCGGACCGTCCCGCAGCTGCGCCAAGTGCTCGTCGAGGTCGCGGAGTTGGTGCAGGGCGAGATCGCACAGGGCGCGCTGCCAGCGTCCCTCCGGGTCCGAGCCGTCCTCGGGCGCACCCTGGCGCACCGCGTCCACCTCGCCGCGCAGCCGCCGCGTCTGCGAGATCAGCGCATCGACCGTACCGGGCCGGGGTGGCTGGGCGGCGGGGCGGTCCGCGGAGAGATGGGGTGGCATGACGCGCTCCGATGTGGGGACGGTTCGGCCAAGGCTGAGAGAAGGACCGTTACGACTGTTGCACAGCCCGCGATGCCCTGTAAGGGATTTGGCAAGACACGATACGGTGGTGCTTCTGGCATATGCCACAGGCTCTCCGGAGTGGTCCCGAGGGGCAGATGGCGTACTCGCCGGGTGAGGGCAAGTCTGAGGTGACGTACGTGACGTGAGGGGTGCGAGGGGCGGACGGCCGATCGCTCAATCGTGCGTTCGTGGGGCATGTGTGCGACGGCCGTCGTCCTCGTACGCCTGCGGTCGCGGAGTCAGCTCGACGGACTGCCGCACGCCGCTCTCCAGTGCCCGGACACCCGCCTCGGCGACCGCCGCGGCCGCGTACCCGTCCCAGACCGAGGGGCCCGCGACGCGCCCCTGCCGGGTGGCGTCGACCCATGCCTGCACCTCGCGGTCGTAGGCGTCCGCGAACCGTACGAGGTAGTCCTGGGCGACCTCCTCGCACGTACCGCCCCCCGTCGTGACGACCATCGTGCGGTCGTCGCCGATCCGGGCGCTGCCGCCTTCGCAGACCGCCTCGCAGCGCACCTGGTAGCCGAACCCCGAGTTGACGAAGATCTCCACGTCGACGAGGGCCCCGCCGGAGGTCTCGAACAGCACGAACTGGGGATCCAGCAGACCCTCGGGCGCGTCGGACGACGCCCGGGGACGCAGCACGGTCACCGCGGTCAGCTCCTCCTCCAGCAGCCAGCGGGCGGCGTCGATCTCGTGCGACACGGAGCTGTTGATCAGCATGGGCGTGGTGAAGTGCGGCGGCGAGGACACATTGCGGTGTGTGCAGTGCAGCATCAGGGGCCGTCCCAGCCGGCCGCTGTCCAGCAGCGACTTCAGCCGCAGGTACTCGGCGTCGTACCGGCGCATGAACCCCACCTGTGCGAGCCGCCGCCCGAGCCGGGCCTCCGCCTCCACCACACGCAGGGCCCCGGCCGGGTCCGGTGTCATCGGCTTCTCGCACAGCACCGGCAGCCCGCGCTCGAAGGCCGCGAGCAGCGCCTCCTCGTGTGCCGGCCCCGGGGAGGCGATCAGCACGGCCCGCACTCCAGGAGCGTCGAGCGCGGCGGCCGGCTCCGCGTGCACCGAGACGTCGTCGATGCCGGCCGCAGCCTCCTTGGCGCGGTCCGTTTCGGGGTCCGCCACGGACACCACACGCGCACCGCTCACCGCTCGATCCAGCCGGCGTATGTGATCCGCACCCATGTGCCCCGCACCCAGTACCGCCACGCCCAGCAGCTCACCCATGGCCGTCCTCCCACTGCGCCGATCGTCCCTGCGCAGGGTAGACCTCCGGGGAGGGCGTTCTCAGTAGCGGAGTATCCCGGCGATGCCCTGGGCGTCCCCGAGGGCGCCGTCCGGAACGAAGCGGACGTCGGCGCCCGTGTCCAGGCAGCGCTCGACGATCTCGTCGACGATGTCCTCACGGGCGTCGAGATCGCCGCTCTCGGCGGGCTCGAGGTGGTCACCGGCCCCGTCGCGGACCGTCACGCGGTAGTTCTCCTCGACCGCGAGCAGCCGGATACGGCCGTCGGAGGCGTTCTGCCAGACCTCGTCGACGCCGGCGGCGAACGTCTTGTGCCCGCGAGCGGACTCCAGCTCGCGGCTCACCGTGTCGACGTTCTTCCGGTCCTCCTCGTCGATCACGGGCCGGATCGTCTGCCGGACGGCATCGGCCGTGGCGTGGGCGAGCCCTCCGTGCGGAATGTGCACCGCCTCCCCGGCGACACTGCCGACCTCGTCGAGCAGGGACAGCGCGGCCTGCTCGCCGGTGATGTACAGCGGGCGTGGATAGCGGCGCAGCATCGCGCCGAGCGCGGTGTCGACGTCGCGCAGGAAGCGGCGGGTCCCCTCGTCGCGGAACGTGCTCGGCATGTCGCCGATCCGTTCCTGGCGTTCGGCGTCGAAGTTCTCGCGGCTGCGGATCATCGGGAAGCCGCCGATGTGCTCCTCGGTGACCCGGTCGGCGCCGCCGTTCCACAGCGTCGCGCGGTCGGCCGCCACGGTGAGCACCCAGAACGGACGCTCCGCGGCCTCCGCGGCCACCAGGTTGCGGGTCAGGAAGGTGTCCGAGAGCACCACCCGCTCGGGAACGGTGCGCGCCAGCGACCACACCTGGTGCTCGCCCGGCGCGGCGAAGATGACCAGGCCGTCCTCGGCGTACGTCAGGTCGACCTCGGCGAGTGCCCGGTCGAGCTGGTCCGCGACGTCGAAACGGTGATCACGGGTGACGGCCGGATCGGCTTCGAGCTGCTTCTTGGCGTCGGCCAGCATGTTGCGCAGCCGGACCCGGTCCTGAGAGTTGTCGCGCTCGCGGCGGTGCGTCGGCGTCAGCACCGACACCGCGGGGTACGGCCGTGGCCGGCGCAGGTCCGCGAGGGTCGAGGGACTGAGGTCGTGCTCCATATGAGCACCTTAGGGCGGATTCACGTGTAGGGCATTCGGGGCAATTGGTTGCTATGGTCACTGGGGGTGCCGATGTCGCACCGTGCATCGCCCGCGCCGGGCCCCACCGCCCGACGGGGCCGCGGAGCCGGCTCACGACACGTCCGCGTTCCCGGCGGCATGCCCGTCGGACCGCGTCACGCCGACGTACGCTCGGAGATATAGCTGCTCGATACAACTGGTTGTCCGGCAGCGGAACCCTCGCGCCGTTGAAGGCGCACACGCCGGGCCGGGCAATCGCACGGGAGGCACGCATGTGCGGCATCACCGGCTGGATCTCCTACGACCGTGACCTGCGAAACGAGATCGCGGCACTGGACACGATGACCGAGACGATGGCCTGCCGAGGACCCGACGACCGTGGCACCTGGGTGGAGGGGCCCGCCGGTCTCGGTCATCGCAGGCTCGCGATCATCGACCTTGCGGGCGGACGGCAGCCGATGACGGCCGAGACCCCCGAGGGCACCGTCGCGCTCGTCTACTCCGGGGAGGCCTACAACTACACCGAACTGCGCCACGAGCTGATCGGACTGGGTCACCGCTTCACGACCGACTCCGACACCGAGGTCGTCCTGCGTGCCTACCTGGCCTGGGGCGAGCAGCTCGCCGAGCGGCTGAACGGAATGTTCGCCTTCGCGGTCTGGGACGGCCGCCACGACAAGCTCGTGATGGTCCGCGACCGCATGGGCATCAAGCCCTTCTACTACGCCCCGACCTCCGACGGCGTCCTCTTCGGCTCCGAACCCAAGGCCATCCTGGCCAATCCGCTGGTGCGGCCGCGGGTCGGCCTCGACGGGCTCCGGGAGCTGTTCGCCATGGTCAAGACGCCCGGCCACGCCGTGTGGGACGGCATGCGCGAGGTCGAGCCCGGCACCGTGGTCACCGTCGACCGGCAGGGCCTGAGCCGGCGGGTCTACTGGCATCTGGAGACCCGGTCGCAGCCCGACGACCGCGAGACCACCATCGCCACGGTCCGCTCGCTGCTCGAGGACATCGTGCGCCGGCAGCTGGTCGCCGACGTACCGCGCTGCACCCTGCTGTCGGGCGGTCTGGACTCGTCCGCGATGACCGCTCTGGCCGCCCGGCAGCTCGCGGAGCAGGGCGAGAAGGTGCGCAGCTTCGCGGTGGACTTCGTCGGGCAGACGGACCACTTCGTGGCCGACGATCTGCGCTCCACACCGGACACGCCGTTCGTGCACGATGTGGCGACCGCCTCGGGCACCGAACACCAGGACATCGTCCTCGACGCCCGGGCCCTCGCCGACCTCGACGTGCGGGCGAAGGTGATCCGGGCACGCGACCTGCCCATGGGCTTCGGGGACATGGACGCCTCGCTGTATCTGCTGTTCCAGGCGATCCGCCGGCACTCCACCGTCGCGCTGTCCGGTGAGTCGGCCGACGAGGTCTTCGGCGGCTACGTCCAGTTCTTCGACGAGGAGGCCAGGCGAGCCGACACCTTCCCCTGGCTGGTGCGCTTCCGCAGGGACTTCGGCGACGACGAAGAGGTCCTGCACCCCCATCTCACCAAGGCCCTGGACCTCGAGACCTACGTCTCCGACAGCTATCGCAGGGCCGTCTCGGGCATCCGGCGGCTGGAGGGCGAGAGCGACTTCGAGTACCGGATGCGGCAGATCTGCTACCTGCACCTGACCCGCTTCGTACGGCTCCTGCTGGACCGCAAGGACCGTATGAGCATGGCGGTCGGTCTGGAGGTGCGGGTGCCGTACTGCGACCACCGGCTCGTGGACTACGTCTACAACTCCCCCTGGTCGCTGAAGTCCTTCGACGGCAGGGAGAAGAGCCTGCTGAGGGAGGCGACGGCCGACCTGATCCCGAAGTCCGTGTACGACAGGCTCAAGAGCCCCTACCCGTCCACCCAGGACCCGGGGTACGCCGTCGCCCTTCAGGAAGAGGCCAAGGACCTGCTGACCCGCCCCTCCCATCCGGTCTTCGACCTGGTCGACCGCGAGCGGGTGTCCCGGGCGGCGCACCGCGAGGCCCCGCAGATCACCCAGCCGTCGCGCCGCGGCCTCGAACGCACCCTCGACCTGGCCACATGGCTGGACATCTACAAGCCGGAGATCTCCCTCACCTGAGCACCCCTGCGCCCCGGGTGACCGGGGCGCAGGCTCAGCCGGCCGTGTCGGGCCCGCACGAACTCCCGTCGGCCGGCAGCGACCCGTACAGAAGGAACGCGTCGACCTTCCGGTGGACGCACGGGGACGTCGTGTACCCGGTGTGCCCCTCGCCCCTGTTGTCGAGGACCACCGCCGAGGGGCCGAGCCGCTTGGCGGTCTCCAGCGCCCAGCGGTAGGGGGTGGCCGGGTCCCCGCGCGTGCCGACGAGCAGCATCTTGGCGCTGTGTACGTTCTTGACCTTCTCCCGGATGAAGTCGGTGCCCTTGGGCCGTCCGTAGCACGTCAGCACCTGGGTGAGCCGGTAGCGTCCGAAGACGGGGGAGGCCTCGTCGTACTGGTCCCGCAGCCGCTTGATGTCCTTGGTGAGCCGGTCGGCGCTCGGCCGGTCGGGATCGTCGGCGCAGTTGACGGCCATCAGCGCGGCCGACATGTTGTCGACGGGCACGTTGTCGGGTGCGACGATCCCGCCGTTCGCCCGCTGGACCGAGGGGGCGGAGATGCCGAGGCCCGAGTAGTACATGATTCCCGAGGGATCGCCCTGTTCCATCAACTGGGCCAGGCCCTGCTCCAGCATCGGCCACATCCGTTTGCTGAAGAGGAGTTCGCTGATCCCGGCGACGAGGTCCTGCCCCGTGAAGGGCTGGCCGAGAGCGGTCGAGGCAGGCTGCTTGTCCAGGCGTGCCACGAGTTGCACGACCTGCTCGCGAGCGGAGCGGGCGTCGCTGCCGAACGGGCACAGGAGGTTCTTGACGCACGAGTCGAGGAAGCTCTCCAGCGCGGTCTGCTGTCCTTGCGCGCCCACCAGCCCCTGCTCGGCCAGGGACTCGGTGAGGGTGTCGACACCGTCCAGGACCATCCGCCCCACCTTGCCGGGGAACTGGGCCGCGTAGACCGCACCGAGGCGGGTGCCGTACGAGAAACCGAGGTAGTTGAGCTTCTTGTCGCCGAGGGCCTGGCGCATCACGTCCATGTCGCGTGCGACATCCACGGTCCCCATGTGCGGCAGCAGCGGCCCGGAGTGCCTCGCGCACTGGTCGGCCGTCTTCCGGATCTGCGCGAGCGCCGCCCGTGGATCGGTCACGTCGATGACGGTGTCCTCCGCGTCCGCGTTGTTGGCCGCCTTTTCCACACAGCTGACGGGTGAGGACTGTCCGACTCCGCGCGGATCGAACGTCACCACGTCGTAGGCGTTCGTCAGATGCAGGAAGTCCTTGCCGCCGGCGGCGAGCTCGGGGACGCCGGCGCCGCCGGGACCGCCGAAGTTCAGCAGTACGGAGCCGCGGGACCCGGCTGTGGCCCGGTAGCGGGTCATCGCCACGTCGATCGTCCCGGCATCGGGTTTCGCATAGTCGATCGGGACCGTCACCTTTCCGCACTGACGGTCCCCCGGCGTCTTTTCACCGGGGCACGCCGACCATGTGATCCGCTGACCGTAGAACCGGGACAGATCGGGGCCGCCGCCGGCCTCGGTCACCGACGGCAGGGCGGCTCCCAGCAGAGCCAGCACCGCGGCCGCGGCCGTTGCCGTGGTGACCGCGGCGCGGGTGTGCGTGGACATCATGGCGCCTCCTGGGGCGCCCGGCTGCGGATCCGGCGGCGGCCCTGCGGTCACGTTATGCGGGCCCTCCTGGGCACGCCTCCCGGCGTTCGGCCAGTCGGACACGGTGTGCTTCGCGCCGTCGGTGCGCGCCGCGCCACGCTGCAGGTCGGACCGGTGGACCGGTCTCCTCCGTGCGTTCGGACCGCCGCCACTCGATGGGGTGAAAGGCAGATAAGCCATAACTCGGATGGTGCGTCTGCGTTTTACGAGGTGCGGGCGAGTGCTCGCGACCAAGTCTGGAAGGCAGGGAACCTATGAAACGGGTTACCCGAAATGGTTTGTTCGTCGCGGCCGCCGCCACGGGGGCGCTGGCCGGGGCGCTGCCGGCGCACGCGGACTCCGCGGCGGACGGCACCGCGGCGGGTTCGCCCGGATTGATCTCCGGCAACACCGTGCAGCTTCCGGTGCACGTTCCGGTGAACGTGTGCGGCAACACGGTGACGGTGGTGGGGCTTCTCAACACGGCCTCGGGGAACACCTGCGCCAATCGGGGCGTCGACGCGGCCGGGCCACGGCAGGGCCGCTCTCCCGCGCACGGTGCCTCCGCGTCCGGCGTGAGCAGGCACTCCCCGGGGGTGCTGGGCGGCAATGGTGTGCAGTTGCCGATTCACCTCCCGGTGAACGTCTCCGGCAACACGGTGGGCGTGGTCGGCGTCGGCAACGCGGCCACCGGCAACAAGTCCACGAACACCTCGAGCACCCGGCGTCCCGCTCCGCGGCCCGTCGCGCCGCCGAGGCAGACGCCGATGCAGCCGCCGAGCACCCGTCCCGTGGTCGCCCTCGCCCACACCGGCGCGGACGCGACCGTGCCCGCGCTCGCCGGAGGCGCGGCGCTGGTGCTCGGGGGGACCGTGCTGTACCGCCGTTTCCGCCCGGGATCGGCCCGCTGAGCCGACCGCCGTAAGCGTTGCAGAGGGCTCCGCCGGTCCGACCGGCGGAGCCCTCCGCCGTTCAACGGCCGTTGCGGAGCGTCACGTTGGTGCGGTGGGCGGTGCCCTGCACCGCATGGCGCGCGACGGGGGGATCGGGAAGGATGCTCGCGGTGCAGCCGGTCACGGCACGCCCCCCACGGCACCGCCCCCACGGAATGGAGCGCATCGATGACCTCAGCGGGTCCCGAAGGCCTCGTCGTCGCCAGGGCCACCCTCGACGACTGGCCGGTGATCAGCGGCTGGGCGGCGGACGAGGGATGGAATCCGGGGCTGTGCGACGGCCCCGCCTTCTTCGCCCAGGACCCGGAGGGTTTCTTCGTCGGCAGGCTCGGCGACGAGCCCGTGTCGGCGATCTCCGTCGTCAATTACGGCTCCGACTACGCCTTCCTCGGCTGCTATCTGGTCCGTCCTGACCTGCGCGGCCGCGGTATCGGCCTGGCGACCTGGGAGACGGCCCTCGCTCATGCCGGAGGCCGCACGATCGGTCTCGACGGCGTCGTCGCCCAGCAGGACAACTACCGGCGGTCCGGTTTCGTGTTCGCGCACCGCACCGTGCGCTTCACCGGAACCGTGCCCGCCGACCAGGCGACGCCCGGCGTGCACCCGGCCGGGAAGGCCGACCTCGACGCCATCGCGGACTACGACAGGGCCTGCTACCCGGCCGACCGCCCCGGCTTCCTGGAACACTGGCTCAGCGCCCGCGGCCACCGGGTCTTCGTCCGCCTCGAGGGCGACGGCCTGACCGGTTACGGGGTGATCCGCCCCGCCCGGGTCGGACTGCGCGTCGGCCCGCTCTTCGCCGACACCGTCGACGACGCGGGCGCCCTGCTCGCGGCGTGCGCCGGCGAAGCCGCCGGGCGGGAACTCGCCGTCGACGTACCCGAAACGAACACGGCGGGCGTCGCCCTGGCCGAACGCTCGGGCCTCACCCCCTCCTTCGAGACGGCCCGCATGTACACGGGGCCGGTCCGGGCCTTCGCGGGGGAACGGGTGTACGGGGTGACGACCCTGGAGCTCGGATAGCCGGCGCGTCCCCGGCGCGGGAGGGGCCGCCTGCGGTGCGCCCCCTCCGACGCACCGGCCCGGTGCGTCGACGAGGTGCTCCGGGCGTCCCGGTGCCCGGGCCTCGTCGTGGTCACCGTCCCGACGTGCACCGCGCCGGGGCGCAAGGCTGTCGTCGTGACGCGGCCACGCACACCGCCCCGGCCGGCGTTAGCGTGCCCGGGAACACCTCGACGCCGACCGGCCGCCGTGCGGCCCGACGCCGCGGTGTACGCCGCGGCGTCGGGAGTCCATGGTCGGCCGGGACCCGGGTGCGGCCTCCCGGCTGTCGCGTATTACCGTGCGGATACATGCCCCGCAGGTTGGAGTGAGCCCATGGACCACGCTGCCGTACTCGCCCTCTACGACCGGGACATGCGACAGGGTGCCCGCCCCGACGGTTCCGGCGCCCGCGTCGAGCGCGACGCCTCGGTGGTGCGCCAGGTCGGCTCCGCAAACGACTGGAACGGGATCGTGTGGTCGGACCTGGACGAGGGCACGGCCGATGCGGTGATCGCCGAACAGGTCCGCTACTACGCCGAACTCGGGCGTGAGTTCGAGTGGAAGCTGTACGGTCACGATCGGCCGGTCGACCTCGGGAAGCGGCTGAGGGCCGCCGGATTCACACCCGACCCCGAGGAGACACTGATGGTCGCCGAGGTCGCCGATCTCACCCTCGATGTCGAGCCGCCCGAAGGTGTACGTCTGGTGCCGGTCACCGAGCCCGCCGCCGTCGACCTCGTGGCGGACGTCCACCGCAGGGCGTTCGGCACCGACAGCACCCGGTTGCGCGACCAGCTCCTCGCCCAGCTGTCCGGCGACGGCGACCAGGTGGTGGCCGTTCTGGCGCTGGCGGGCGACGAGCCCGTGAGCGCGGCCCGTATGGAGCTCGTTCCCGGCACCCGTTTCGCGGGACTGTGGGGCGGGGGCACGGTCCCCGCCTGGCGGGGACGCGGTGTCTACCGAGCCCTGGTCGCCCGTCGTGCCGAGGTCGCGGCCTCCCGCGGCTACCGCTACGTCCAGGTCGACGCGTCCGCGCAGAGCCGGCCCATCCTGGCCCGCCTCGGCTTCGAACCGCTGACCACGACGACGCCGTACGTCTCCCCGTGACGTTCCGGTTCAGGTCCGACCACCACCGCGCGGGGCGGTGGCGAGCGGACGAGCGGGCCGGCGACGGCGGGTCCATGGGTACGCCCGGACGCAGCCGGGACGAGCGCCTTCTCCGGACGGGACGGTGACCGACCTGCCGGGGTGAGGGCGTGTCACGCGGGTGGGTGGGCCCGGGGCAGGCCGAGACCCGCGTCGGCGAGCGGGGAGCCCGCATTCAGGGTCGCCTGCTTCCTCCCGAGGGCCCGGGTCGCCGGACGAGATCGGACGCAAGGACCCGCACCGGCCGGCCGCCGCACCGGTGAGCTGTCGCGAGATCGGTGGCGCGCCGGTCCGCAGAGGCGCGAGGACTCCGTGGCGAGCGGTCGTCCGGGCGAAGCCCGCAGCGCCCGCTCGCCACGGACCTCGCCCGCAACGCACCCGCGGCGCCCGGTGAGTGTGACGTCAGCGGTGCGACCGTGCCCGGTCCAGTGCCGCCACGCCCAGCGCCGCCAGGCCGATCTGGATGAGCCATTCGATCCAGTCGACGCCCTTGGTGT
Source organism: Streptomyces sp. HUAS TT11 (assembly GCF_051553595.1). Lineage (NCBI taxonomy): Bacteria > Bacillati > Actinomycetota > Actinomycetes > Kitasatosporales > Streptomycetaceae > Streptomyces > Streptomyces sp. HUAS TT11. Next base: position 1,274,707 of record NZ_CP196184.1, on the reverse strand, counting down.
CGGCCACGCCGACCGCTGCGGCGATGCCCGACCCGATGAAGGCCGCGACGATGCCGACGAGGATGGTCCACAGGACTCCGATGTGCTGGCGTCCTGGGACGACGAGTCGCCCCAGGACACCGATGATGAGCCCGATGACGATGGCGCCGATGATGCTCGAGATCTCCATCTCCGCCCCTTGATGTGAAGGCCTCTGCACTCCTTCATGTGCCCGCTGTGCGCGGCAACAGTCCGTTCCGCTTCGGCCTCGGGGTGCGCCGGCGTCGCGGGGTGGACGCGCGGGCCGGGCCCTGGTCCTCGGATCACGCGGCCGGCACGGTGTGCTCCGGGGCGTTCCAGCCCGAGATCCGTACGCCTGGCTCCGAGCCGTGCAGATCGGCCGTCCGGTAGGTGGCGGTCAGCGTCACCGACTCACCGGGCCACAGGCTCACTTCGTTGTCGGACCAGTGGACAGGCAGCACCGGCCTGCCCGCCGAGTCCACCAGATGCGCGTCGGTGAGCAGTGACGGAGTCGTGCCGGAGCCCGCGGCGCGCAGGGTGACCCTCGTGGTCGACATGCCGTCCCCGCCCGCCCGTGTGGACGCCGTCGCGGACACCGGCACCTGTGCCATGGAGGCGAGCGAGGTCAGATCGGCGTAGCTCGTCGTCGGCGTGTAGTACCAGTCGGTGTGGGCCCAGTCGAGCGTGTCGGGCCTGGTGGACAGCCAGTAGACGTTGCGGCTGACCTCCTTGCCCGCCGGGTCCGTCAGGACCAGCCGCGCGAGATAGGTGGTCGGCAGACCGCTCACCGACGAGGGCAGGGCGAGCACGGTGGTGTGCGCTCCGTCGCCCGCGACGCCCACCCCGGTCACCGTGCGGTCGTACATCCTCCTGCCGTCCGTGGTGTACAGGGAGACGCGGGCGGTGAGTCCGGACGCGGCCGTGTGCCGGTTGTTCACCACCACGACCGAGCGGTCGTCGTAGGAGTACTGCACGTGCAGCGGCTCGTTGGCCTTCTTCGCGCCGAAGTAGGCGCCCCCCTGGTCGAGGTAGCGGTCCACCAACTGCCAGTGCAGCGACGTCCAGCCGCTGTTGAACATCCAGTGGACGACGCCGGTGGAGGGCCGCGCGGCATCGGTGGCGTTGCGTCCGTACGCCTCGAACTGCGCCCGCACGTTCTCGTACTGCGCGAGTTGCGCCTTGCGCACGTAGTCGCCGAGTCCCCGCGGCGCGCCGTACCGGCCGGTGAGCGCGTCATCGTACAGCGCGAGCGTGCCGAACGTCGACGACGGCGAGCGGTGGTACTGCTCGGCCCTCGGGTCCTTCCAGAGGGTGGTCAGCTCGGCCGGGGTCATCATGCGGCGCAGGGTGTCGAGTGTCGGGATGTCGGGGCCCGCGCTGGTCTCGGAGTTGAACCCGGTGGCACCGCCCTCCCGCTTCGCGTACCAGTAGTCCGGCGGCACCCAGTCGTACGGTCCCGTCATCTTCATGCCCGAACTCCCCAGCTGCGGTGAGGAGTTGTCGGAGGCCGCGGCGATCACCGGGTTCGGCCAGTCGGCGGCCCGCAGAGCGTCCAGGTAGTCCTTCTCGATCGTGGCGTCGGGTGCGAAGTCGCTGCCGATGAGGAAGGAGACGACACTCGGGTGGTCGCGCAGCCGGGCGGCCTCGGCGGTCATGGACGCCTTGGCGACCGGGTGGTCGGCGGCGGTCCATTCGTCGCCGGACTCCTCGCCGTTGACCTCGCCCTCCCACTTGTCGCAGCACTCCCAGCCGGGGAGCGTGAGGATGCCGTAGCGGTCCGCGAGATCGAAGAACTCGTCCGGCTCGATGTGCCCCTCCAGCCGGATGGTGTTGAGTCCGAGGTCGAGGGCGTACTTGAGCCGGTCCGCGACATACGTCGTGTCCCAGCGCAGGAACTCGTCCGGTGACCAGCCGCCGCCCTTGACGAGCAGCCTGTGCCCGTTGACCTTGTACTGCCGTGCGCCGTCGGCGTTGAGCGGTGCCTTCACGTCCCGGATGCCGAAGCTCTCGTGCGCGGCGTCGGACGGGACACCGGACACGCTCGCGGTCAGGTCGAGCCGGTACAGCGGCTGCCCGCCCATCCCGGCCGGCCACCACACCCGGGGGGAGACCAGGTGCAGACCGGGGACGTCGGCCGGGGCGAACGTGAGCGCCTTCGACTCGTGCGCGGCCAGCGGAACCCTCCTGGTGAAGGAGAGTGAGCCGATCCTCCCGGCCACGGTGGCGGTGACCGCGGTCGCCGAGTCGTTGCGGATCCGCGCCTTGACCGTCAGGTCGGCGGCGGCGAGCGAAGGCACGTCGAGACGGCTGAGGACATGGGCGTCGCGCAGCGCGACCGGTCCACCGCGGCGGACGAGCACATCGCGGACGATGCCCATGTTCTCGTCCGGCGGAGGTTGCAGCCAGTCGATCCAGCCCATGGTCAGGTTCTTGTCCGGGTCGTTGGGCCGGACACGGAACGCGACCGTGTTCCTGCCCGCCCGCACCAGCGAGGTGACGTCGAGTTCGTGATGTGTGTACGCGCCCGTCACCGCCGAGGCATCCGCGACCCGCCGTCCGTTGACGTAGACGTCCGCGGCCGAGATCACCCCGCTGAAGTCGAGATAGGTGCGCTCGGAGGTGTCCGCGACCGTGAAGTCCGAGCGGTACCACCACGGGACCCGGAAGTCCGCCTTCGGGATCTTCTGCTGGTTGGTCGAGTAGAACGGGTCGGCGTACACACCGTCTTCGAGCAGCGCCCCGAGCACCGTGGAGCGGGAGCCCGCCGGGTACCAGCCGCGCGCCGGAAAACCGGGGGAGGAGACCGCGGCGGGGGAGTCGGAGACCTTGGCCGTGGACTGGATCTCGTAGCGGGACAGGGGGGTGGCACTGCCTGCCGCGGAGGCGACCTCGGTGGCGGGCGGTTCGGGATGCGCCGGTGCGGGGGCCCCTGCGCGAGCACCGGTGGAGAGCGTGCACATCATGCCCAGGGCTACGACGGCCGAGGCCGGCCGGCGGTGGAGGGCAGGGCGGTGGAACACGGTCGTCTCCTTGGGGGTGGGGGAGCATTCCGCGCTTCGGCACTGCGGGATCCGGCGGCCGGCACCGAGGGATCGGGCGGGAACGGTCGACCGACGGTAAAGTTAGGAAACTTTACTAACTGGCGTTTCAAGCTAGGGCGTTGAGGAGGCCCTGTCAATCGTCGTGGAGGCAGGGCGGGACCGGTCAGGAACCCGAGCGGCGCTCGAAGACCACGTCGCGTGCCGTGCCCAGCGCCGTGGCCAGCGCCCCGAGCAGCACCGCGTCCTCGCCCAGCCGGCTCGGCGCGATCTTGGGGCGCAACGGGGTGAGGGCGCGCAACGTCTCCCGTACGGGACGCAGCAGCAGATCGACGCTGTGCCCCACCCCTCCGCCGAGCACCACGAGGTCGGGGTCGAGCACCGCGGCCGCGGCCGCGACCGTGTGTGCGATCCGCTCGCCCTCCAGCTGCACCGCCCGGACCGCGGCGGATTGGCCCTCCCGGGCAGCGTCGAACACCGCTTTGGCCGTGAGCTGACCCGTCATGCCGAACGCCCGCGCGGACTCGACGACGGCCACGCCCGACACCGCGTCCTCCAGCGTCCCCGGTTTCTGCCGCCCGGGCCACGGCAGGAACCCGATCTCCCCGGCCCCGCCGTGTGCGCCCGTGAACAGCCGGCCCTCGCTGACCACCCCCATGCCGAGGCCCGTCCCGATCAGGATGTACGCGAACAGGCGGCTGCCCGCGCCGACGCCGTAGGTGTACTCGCCGAGCGCGGCCAGGTTGGCGTCGTTGTGCACCTCGAGCGGGATGCCCAGTTCGTCGCGCATCCGGTCGAACAGACCGGCCCGGCCCCAGCCCGGCAGATGCATCGCGTACCGCACCCGGCGCCGTTCCCCGTCGTACACGCCGGGTGTGCCCACCACCGCATGGGCCACGTCGTCGTGTCCCGCCCCGGAGCCCTCGACGACCTGCCGCGCCGTCGTGACGACCAGGTCGGCCATGGCGCCCGAGGTGCGGGCGCGGTTGCGCACGTCGGCACGGGCCACCACCTCGCCGTCGAGACCGGCCAGTGCGACCCGCAGCCAGCTCCGGCCGATGTCGATGCCGAGCGCGTACCCGGCGGCCGGGTCGGGTGCGTACAGGACCGCCATCCGGCCGCGCTCGGGCGTGTGCGTCCCCACCTCGTGGACCAGGCCGGCCTCCTCCAGGGCGGCGAGCGCGCTGGACACCGTCGGCTTCGACAGGCCGGTCTCCCGGGCGAGCTGGGCGCGCGAGGCGCTGCCGGCCGCGCGCAGCCGGTCCAGGAGCAGCCGCTCGTTGGTGCTGCGCAACCGTCTGCGGTTCCAGGTCTGTTCCGGCTGCGCTATGGGGTCACGGGCGGGCATCGCACCATTCTCACGTATTCCTGACGCGCTCTTGACGCACCTAGTAAGGCTCCTTAACTTTATCGCCCAGTCAGCCTCTCCGGGCGAGTCGAGGGGAGCCCATCGCCGGCCGGATGACCGCCGTACCTCATCCGTCGGCCGCGTCCCGACGTCGGCCCACAGTCCGCACATCACTCCCCGCGTCCCGCTCCAGGAGGTTCCGTGTCCGGTAGCCCGCCACCCGCCGGTGGTTTCGTCCGCCGCGTCGGCCTGTTCCAGGCCACCGCCATCAACATGAGCCAGATGTGCGGCATCGGGCCGTTCGTCACCATCCCGCTGATGGTCGCCGCCTTCGGCGGCCCGCAGGCGGTCATCGGCTTCGTCGCGGGCGCTCTGCTGGCGCTCGCCGACGGCCTCGTCTGGGCCGAACTGGGCTCGTCGATGCCCGGTTCGGGCGGCAGCTACGTCTATCTGCGCCAGGCATTCCAGTACCGCACGGGGCGGCTGATGCCGTTCCTGTTCGTGTGGACGGCGATGCTCTTCATCCCGCTGATCATGTCCACCGGTGTGGTGGGCTTCGTGCAGTACCTGGGTTACCTGGCCCCCGACCTCGGCCGGACCGCCGGGGATCTCATCGGACTCGGTGTCATCGCCCTGGTGATCCTCCTGCTGTGGCGGGGCATCGAGCACATCGCCCGTATCACCGCGGTGATGTGGGTCGTGATGATCGCCTCGGTGCTGCTGGTGATCGCCGCGTCGGCCTCGGACTTCAGCGCGCACCTCGCCTTCACCTACCCGGCGCACGCCTTCGACCTGACGGCAAGCCACTTCTGGCTCGGCTTCGCGGCGGGCCTGACCATCGGCATCTACGACTACCTGGGCTACAACACCACGGCGTACATGGGCGCCGAGATCAAGGACCCGGGCCGTACCCTCCCGCGCTCGATCATCTTCTCCATCCTCGGCATCATGGTGATCTACCTGCTGCTCCAGATCGGCACGCTCGGTGTGGTGGACTGGCACCGGATGACCGACCCGCACGACATCGCGTCGACGTCGGTCGCCTCCGCGGTGCTCGAGGAGACATGGGGCAAGGGGGCCGCGGACACGGTCACGGTCCTCATCCTGATCACGGCCTTCGCCTCGGTGTTCGCCGGTCTGCTCGGTGGCTCCCGGGTGCCCTACGACGCCGCGCGCGACCGCGTCTTCTTCCGCCCGTACGCCAGACTGCACGCCAAACACCGCTTCCCGACGCTCGGGCTGGCCACGATGGGCGTGATCACCGCGATCGGTTTCCTGATCGGCCGTCATACCGACCTGGCGACCCTGATCCAGCTGCTGACCACGGTGATGGTGCTGGTCCAGGCGCTGGCGCAGATCGTGGCCGTGACCGTCCTGCGCGCACGACAGCCGGCGCTGCGCCGCCCGTACCGGATGTGGCTGTACCCCGTGCCGAGCGTCCTGGCGCTGGTCGGCTGGCTGGTCATCTACGGCTACGCCGACAAGAACTCACCCGGCCGCCATCCCATCGAATGGTCGCTGGCCTGGCTGCTGCTCGGCTGCCTGGCGTTCGTCCTGTGGGCCCGGGTGGAGAAGGTCTGGCCGTTCGGCCCGAAGGAGATCAGCGAGGAGTACCTCACCAGCCGGGAGGCGGAGCCGGCGGAGGCGTGAGAACGCAACCGTGACAGGGGTCCGACTGCGGAGTTCCGCAGGGGTGGCCGGCCCGCCGGGGGTGTCGGGCCGGCCACTTGCACATCCGCCCCGCTGACGGGCTCAGGACCCGGTGTGCCGCCAGGTGCGGAGCACCAGCTCGCGCCCCTTCGACATGCGGACGACGGGTTCGTCGTCCGCGGGCGCGAAGCCGGTGGACCGGGCGACGGCCTCGCCGGCGGCGTTCCCGGCCTCGATCCGCAGCACCACCGAGCGGGCGCCCGTCTCGTGCACGGCGTGCTCCACGACGAGCCGCACGGCCCGGGAGGCCAGGCCGCGGCCGCGGTGGTCGGCACCGACACCGTACGCCAGCTCGAGTTCGCGCTCGTCGGGCCCGCTGCGGAAGAACAGGATCTCGCCCCGCGGCCGCAGGCCGTCCGTGGTGATGGCGAGCTGCACCGACCGCCTCTCGGCCCGCTTCCTGCGTGCCGCGGCGAGGTAGGAGCGCGCCTCCTCGACGCCGAACGGGGAGGCCACGGGCGTCCACCGGTCGATCTCGGGGTCGTCGTACAGCGCGACGAGGTCCGGCACATCGGCGTCGGTCCACTCGCGCAACCGGAGCCCGAGCCCTTCGAGGAGCAGCCGACGGGAGGGGTCGAAGATCCTCAGGTCGTCCACGGCCCGATCCTCGGGCGCCGGCCCGCCGGTGGCCAAGGGCCCGCCGGAGGTGGGCTGGAGGAACACCGTGGCCGCCCGGGCTTCGCGCCGGGCCGGACTCAGGTCCGCGAGGACCGGGCTCGGCTCTCGCTCGCTCCGCAGCGCCGTGCGCAGTGCCGCCACGGGGTCTCCCGCGTGGTACGGCCGCTCGGACGGTTCGATGCCGTCCAGGAACTCCTGGTAGCGGACCGCGTGGACGAGATGGGCGAGCGGCTCGGCGAGGCGCAGGGCACCGGCCGGATCGCTGCCGGGGACGTGCACGCTCCAGGCTTCGGCCCAGGCCCGGGCCGACGTCGCCCCGACCTGCTCATCGAGGTATTCCTGGGCGCGCAGTCCGTCCACCACCGGGTTGCCCCAGTACGCGTCGGCGAAGTCCACGACGACCGGAGGGCCGCCGTCGCTGCGCCAGTTGCCCGGGTGGAAGTCGCCGTGCACCACCGTGTCGGGCAGGCCGCACTGCCCGAGCTGCTGCCAACGGTCCGTCAGCCTCCGCACCGCAGCGGTCTCCTGCCGGCTCAGCCCCGCGGCCGCCGGTCCGTCGAGGAGGGCGTCGACCCGAGGGGCGAGGGCGGGCGTGCGCCCGTCGCGCAGCCCGGCGGGCCGGTTCGCCGCGAGGGCGGCCTGGGCCGCCACGAACCGCTTCATCGCCGCGGTCGCCGTGCCGGGCGAGGCGCCCCAGCAGTCCTGCCCGGGCACGTGTTCCATGAGGATCCGCCCCGCGCCCCGGCCCAGGAGGGCCGGCACCAGTGAAGGATCCGCTCCGGCGAGTGCGGTGACGACCGCTCCCTCGTCCGCGGCGAAGTGCGGCGTCGCCTTGAGCCAGACCGGCCCCTGCGCGGTGGGCAGCCGGAACAGTGCCGCAAGGTTCCAGGTCCGTCGCTGCTCGACCGGGCCGGTGACGGGTCGTCCCGCCGCCTCAAGGGTGCGCGCGGCCCAGTCGAGGAGTTCCCGCAGGCCTGCGGCACGGGCCCACGGCGCGCGCAGTGCGGAGCGCGGGCCGAGCAGGCCGTCGTCGAGGGGGCGCCGGTCCAGCAGCCCGGGTGCCGGACGCTCCAACGCCTCGACGTGGTACGTCACATGGCCGTCCCGGCCGCCCTCACCACCGTCCACCGTCAGCAGGCGCAGGACCAGCACGGGCACCCCGAGCAGCTCCTCCAGCCGAGCGACGACCGGCTCGACCTCCTGCCACCACGGAACGTCCACCGGGAACGGTCCCACGGCCCCCAGGACGTCCTCGCCCGCTGTCACCCATGCGCTCACGGTCCGGCTCACTGCGCCAGTGTGCGGTACCTGCCCGTCCTTGACATGCAAGTAATTGCCTGCATGACGTTGAGTGTGCCATCGTGCGGAAGACGCGCACGGCGGGGCCGGTCCGTGACCGCGGGCCGGCCGGGCCGCACTTCCGGCGCGGTGGCCGGGCGCCGGTGCCGCTATGCGCGCGGAGTGCTCTTCACGGCCACTCCCGCGGACATCACGCCCAGTGCCACGGCGAGTGCGCCGATGACGATGCTGTTGACCACGACCCCTGTGTCGGGGGCGACGCCGACGATCCACGGCGAGATGATCATCCATGCGCCCACGGCGCACATGGCCCAGCTCAGGCCGTACATCCTCGCCGGCATGACGGTGAATCCGAGGGCCAGCAGTCCGAGCGCGATCCCCATGATGAGGTTGTGCGTCGCGACGGCGGGCTGGCTCGTCGTGTAGTGGAGTATCCACGGGGACGCCGCGCAGTACAGGCCGAGCAGGAACACCGGTCCGTCCACGAGCGCCACGTCACGGGTGCCGAGCATGCGGGTGTAGCGGTCCCGCATCTCATGGGCATCGGGGTGGGTGGTGATGTCACCTCTGGTGTGTGAGACGTGCGCCATGACCGGCCTCCTTCGGCTTTGCCGTCCTGGCCGCGTCCGATGCGGCATAAGTGGCATATAAGGGTATTTTGCTCTTATTTTTCCTTTATGTGTAGAGGGCGGGGGGTCGGTGACGGCTCCGCTTCGGCCCGGGCCAGCTCGGCCGTGAACTGCGCGCCTGCCAGCAGGGCGAGATGCGACATCCACAGCCAGACCAGGAAGACGACCACCCCCGCCAGGGATCCGTACAACCTGCTGTAGGTGCCGAGTCCCGTGGCGTACGTCGTGAAGCAGGCGGAGGCCGTGAGCCAGAGCGCCCCGGCGAGCACCCCACCGGGCAGGGCGTGGCGCAGCGTACGGGCTTTGGGAGGCCCGGTCCGGAACAGCACGAGCACCAGGAGCGTGACCAGCGCCACCAGAGCCGGCCAGCGCAGCAGGGTCCACGCGGCGGCACCCGCCTCGCCGAGCCCGGCCCATTCGCCCAGTGCGCGCGCCAGAGGACCGCCCAGAACGAGCAGCAGCGCACTGCAGAACAACAGGACCAGCAGGATCACGGCGGTGAGCAGGATGCGGTGCGCCGTGCGCAGGGCAGGCCGCGTGTCGGCGACACGGTGCTGGTCGTGCAGCGCCCGTCGGAACACCGCCAGGTAGCTGGAGGCCGACCACAGCGCGCTCGCCCCGCCGCCGACGGCCACCGTGAGGGCGGCGGACCGCTCACCGGCCAGCCGGCGCAGGGTGCTGTGCAGCGCCGAGCCGGACTCGGCCGGGGCCCACGCCGTCACCCGGTCGATCAGTGCGTCCGTGAGGTGCGGACTGATCGTCCCGATCAGGGAGACCGTCATCAACAGCATGGGCAGCAGGGCGAGAATGGCGTAGTACGTCAGGGCCGCCGCCCAGTCCGAGGTGTCGTCCCGCCACATCGCCACCGGGGTGCGGCGCAACGCCGTCCACAGCATCGGACCGGCCCGGCGGGCCCGTGCGAGCGCGCGGGTGACGCCGGGAGGCACGCCGGTGCCGGTCAGCGTGCCGACACGCCGAAGCCATGGCCGTCTCCTGCGCGGTAGCGAGGCGTGTCCCTCCACGGCTGCCCTTCCGTCCGAGCCGCGCCGGTGCGCGGCCGCGCGTGTCACCGCCCTCGGTGAACGCGGTACCGGGCGGCGATCCGTCCCTCTCCGCTTTCCCTCACTCGCCGACGAAAGGCCACCCGATCACCCGGTCGCCGCACGGTTGCGACGCGGTGACCCCGTGCCATCGTCCCGGCCGCCGCACGAGCATCCGCGGACATGCATCGATTCCGCAGCGTATGGCGCCTGCGAGGTGGGTGGCGAGGCGTCGCGTTCAGGGGTCTGTCTCCTGCTGGAGACAGCTGCGCAGCCGGCGCAGTCCCCTGCGGGCGTGGCTCTTGACCGTGCCCAGGGGCCAGCCGGTGCGCGCGGCGATCTGGGTCTGGGTCAGGTCCTCGTAGTACGCCAGGCACAGCACCCGCCGTTGCGCGGCGGGGAGCCGGGCCAGCTCGCGGCGGACCACCACCCGGTCGAGAAGGGTCTCGGGCTGCGCACTCCGGGAGTCGGCCGGGCCGAGGCTCGACGCGGCCGACGAGACCAGTTCGCCGCGGCGTGTCCGGGCGGACAGGGCGTCGGCGATCTTGCGCCGCGCGATGCCCGTGATCCACCCGGGGAGCGCACCGCGATCGGGCCGGTAGCCGCCCCGGCCGCGCCACACACCGAGGAAGACCTGCTGGGTGACGTCCTCGGCCTCCCTCGCGTCGCCCAGGCAACGCCATGCCAGCGCGTGGACCATCGGCGACCAGCGCCGGTACGCCTCGGTCAGACAGGCCTCGTCGCCCGCCCTCAGCCCCCGGGCCAGCTCGTCGTCGGCGAGCGGCCGGGGAAGACCTGGGCCGGGGTGTCGCAGTGCGGGCATGACGGCGGCTCCTCGCATCGGGCGGCGTCCGCCCCGCTCCCAAAGGGGGCGGCCGGACCGCGGCGGGCGATCCGCAGGGCCGGTCACCGGGGCGCGCCGACACGCCCCGGTGTGGTGTTCATCGTCCGCGGTCGCCGTCGACGGTCACAACGTGCATCGATTCTGCGTCGTATAGTCGGCGCATGGACGAGTCCCCCGGTGCTCGGAGCGACGGCGAGGGATCGGGGCCCTCCGCGCCGGCGGGGGCGGCGCTGACGACGGGCGCGGTCGCCCGCCGCCTGGGGGTGTCGCCCACCACGCTGCGGTCGTGGGACCGCAGATACGGGCTCGGGCCCGCGGTGCGGCCCGATGGGCGCCATCGGCGCTGGACGCCGCGCGACGTGGCGATGCTGGAGACGATGTGCCGGCTCACCTCCGCAGGCGTTCCGCCCGCCGAGGCGGCCCGGACCGTGCTGGGCCCGGTGGGCGCCCCCTCTCCGTCCGGTGCTCCGTCGCCGCCGGCCCGGAGCGTGCCGCCAACCCCGGCGCCCGGCGAGCGTGCGCCCGCGTCCGGCGACATGCGCCAGGAGGGCCGCGGCCTGTCCCGCGCCGCCGTGCGACTCGACGCCGCGGCCGTGGACGAGATGCTGACCTCGGCCGTCGAGCGCTACGGCCTCGCCGTCGCCTGGCAGGAGATCATGGTGCCGGCCCTGCACACCGTCGGACGGAGATGGGCGTCGTCCGGCGACCGCTACGTCGAGGTCGAGCATCTGCTGTCCTGGCATGTGTCCACCACGCTCAGACGCTGTACGCCCGCGCCCGTGGCGCACGACGGTGCCGGTGCCGGGCCGGTCGTCCTCGCCTGTGTGCCGGGCGAGGAGCACACGCTGCCGCTGGAGGCACTCAACGCCGCGCTGGGCGAACGGGGCGTGCCCGTACGGATGTTCGGCGCGGCGGTGCCGGCCGAGGCCCTCACCGCGGCGGTCCGGCGACTGGGGCCCGCGGCCGTGGTGCTGTGGGCCCAGGCGCGCTCCACGGCGAGCCTGCCGCTGGCCCGGCACGTGGCCGCCGCGGAGTGGGGCGTGAAGGGGGCACGCCGGCAACCGACGGTCGTGCTGGGCGGCCCGGGATGGGCGGGACGCGCGACGCCGGGCATGGTCCGGCCGTCCGGGCTGCGCGATGCCCTGGCCGCACTCACCGCCGGACACAGGGACGCCGCCGCGGAACCGCCCGGGCGGTGACTCCGAGCGGTCCGGGGCAGGGGCCGCTCATTCGCGGCCCCGGGCCCTTCTGAAGCGGGCCAGCCCCTCCGAGAGGTCGACGACGGGGTCCGGGTAGCCCGCGCAGGCGGCACGTTCCGTGGCGGACAGCTTCCACGGCTCGTGCACCGCGGGCCCCTCGATCCCGGCGAGTTCGGGCACCCAGCGACGTACGTACGCGCCGTCCGGGTCGTGGCGCCCGGCCTGGGCGACCGGATTGAGAACGCGGTTGGGCCGCGTGTCCGTGCCGGTGCCGGCCACCCACTGCCAGTTCAGCTGGTTGTTGGCGAGGTCGCCGTCGACCAGCAGCTCGAGGAAGTGGCGGGCGCCCACGCGCCAGTCGATGTACAGGGTCTTCGTGAGGAAGCTCGCGGTGAGCAGCCGGCCGCGGTTGTGCATCCAGCCCTCGTGCCGCAGCTGGCGCATCGCCGCGTCGACGACCGGGTAGCCCGTCCGGCCCTCCCGCCATGCCTCGACGTCCTCCTGTGCCGCTCGACCGGACCGCCAGCGGTCCTGCTTCGTGCGGTAGTCGCCGTCCGCCGCATCGGGCCGCGCCGCCAGGACCTGGCGGTGGAAGTCGCGCCAGGCGAGCTGCCGCACGAAGGCGTCCGGGCCCGGGCCGCCCTTGCGCCGGGTCCGATGGACGAGTTCGACGGGCGAGAGCGTGCCGAAGTGCAGATGCGGCGAGAGGCGCGAGGTGGCGTCGCCCGCCAGATCGTCGTGGCGGTCCTCGTAGGCGGCGACACCGTCGCGCAGCCACGCCGTGAGCCGCCTCCTGCCCGCCGCCTCACCGCCGGGGGCCAGCCCCTCCGAGAGGCCCGGCAGACCGCGGCGCGAGGGGAGGTCCTCGGACCCGACCGGGTCCGGCACCCGTACGGTGCGCGGCGCGCCCAGGGGGTCGCGCAGCGGCTGCCGCGACCACTGCCGGAAGTAGGGCGTGAAGACGGCGAAGTGGTCCGAGGACGCCGGTGTCACCCCGCCCGGCGGCACGGCGGTGGTCACGGTGTCGTGCACGTGCAGCCGGCGCCCCTCACCCTCCAGGGCCCGCCGCAGCCGTGCCTCGCGCAGTCGGGCGTAGGCACTGACGTCGGCCGCCATGTGCACCTCGTCGGCGTCCGCCTCGTACGCCACCCGGCACACCTCCTCGACGACGTCTCCCGATCGCACGACGAGACGGCCGCCGCGGTCCCGCAGACCCGCGTCGAGATCCCGGAGGCAGTCGGCGAGGAACGCCAGCCGGTTCGGGGCGGCGAAACCGGCGGCGGCCACGCCCCGGTCGCGTACGAACAGCGGCACCACCTCACAGGAGCCGTCGAGGGCCGCCCGCAGGGGCGGGTGGTCGTGCAGCCGCAGATCGGAGGTGAACAGGACGACCGAGACGTTCATGACGTGAACTCCGGGGACGCGAGGGGCGGTTCGTGCTTCCGGGCGGGCGGCCCCGCGGGCACGGGTCAGCGGGCGGCGGCGCGCTCGTCCGCCCGGGCCGGCGGGGTGCGGGCGGCGGCCCGGGTGATGTTGCGGGCCATGCCGCCGAACACGACGGCGTGGAAGGGGGAGACGCTCCACCAGTAGGCCTGACCGAGCAGACCGTGCGGATGGAACAGGGCGCGCTGGCGGTACCGGGTCCGGCCGCGATCATCCCGCTCGGCGTACATCTCCAGCCAGGCGAGTCCCGGAAGCCGCATTTCGGCCCGCAGCCGCAGCAGATGCCCCGGTTCGATCTCCTCGACCCGCCAGAAGTCCAGCGAGTCGCCCACCCGCAGCCGTTGTGCGTCACGGCGGCCACGGCGCAGACCGACCCCGCCGACCAGCCGGTCGAGCCAGCCCCGTACCGCCCAGGCGAGGGGGAAGGAGTACCAGCCGTTGTCCCCGCCGATGCCCTCGATCACGCGCCACAGCGCCTCGGGCGAGGCGTCGACCGCCAGCTCGCGCCGGTCCGTGTAGAGGCTGCCGCCCGCCCAGTCGGGGTCCGTGGGCAGCGGATCGCTGGGGGCACCGGGCAGCGAGGCGGACGACCAGCGGGTCGTGACCTTGGCGTCGCGGACCCGTTGCAGGGCGAGCCGCACCGCCTCGTCGAATCCGATCGGGTGTCCCGGCGGGGCGGGGACGTACCGCGCGATGTCGTTCTCGTGGCAGACCACCTCGTGGCGCAGCGACTCGGTGAGCGGGCGGGCGATCGAGGCGGGCACGGGGGTGACCAGACCGACCCAGAGACTGGACAGACGCGGGGTGAGCACCGGGACGGGGAGGACGATCCGGTGGGGAAGGCCCGCGACCGCCGCGTAGCCGATCATCATGTCCCGGTACGTCAGCACGTCGGGTCCGCCGATGTCGAAGGCGCGGTTGACGTCGTCCGGCATCCGTGCGCTGCCGACGAGCAGACGCAGGACGTCCCGTACGGCGATCGGCTGGATCCGGGTGCGCACCCATCTCGGGGTGACCATCACGGGCAGGCGCTCCGTCAGGTAGCGCAGCATCTCGAACGAGGCGGAACCCGAGCCGATGATGACGGCGGCCCGCAGCACGGTGGTGGGGACGCCCGAGTCCAGCAGGATGCGGCCGACCTCGGACCGGGAGCGCAGATGGGGGGACAGCTCGCGTTCGGGCACCCCCACGGGGGTGAGACCGCCGAGATAGACGATGCGCCGCACACCCGCGGCCCGGGCCCGCTCCCCGAAGATCCGGGCCGCCCTGCGATCGGTCTCCTCGAAGTCGTCTCCCGAGCCGAGGGCGTGCACCAGGTAGTACGCCACGTCGATGTCGCGCATGGCCTCGGCGACCGAGTCGGCCCGGGTGACGTCGGCGGCGGCCACGTCGACGTCACCGGCCCAGGGCTGGTCGCGCAGCCTGTCCGGAGAGCGCGCGAGGCAGCGCACCCGGTGGCCCGCGGCGAGCAGTTCCGGTACGAGCCTGCCGCCGATGTATCCCGTGGCACCGGTCACCAGACAGCGCAGACCCGGCCCCGTCCCGTCGTCGTTCATCGGCTCCCGGTCCTCCGCGTCGGTTGTCCTGCAACGATCACTTCCCCTCGGGGGGCCGATCCGGATGCGGGAGCGGGTCGATCCACCCGGGTGCGACATGTTCGCGTCGACCGGGGGCAGGCGAAAGGACACGGACTCGTCGTTTCGAGTCGACGATCGAGGTGGGAGGTGTCTGCCGCTATGGGGGCGAAGGTACTGGAGCGCTTTCCCGCGGGAGCCCCGCGCGGATCATGGCCGGCGGAGGAGTACGCGGCGCGACGACGTGCTGAAGGAGAGCCGGCGAAGGTCATCATGGACATCATGTCGGACGCGTTCCTCGTGGTCGTGCCGGCACGCGACGAGGACTGAGCCGAGGACCGCGCGGGTCCTCGCGCCGGACGGCGGGTGAGCCGTGCCGCGTTCGGGTCCCGCACGCCGCGTCGCAGGCCGGCGCAGTCGGCCGACCGGGTCGTCCCCACGGCACGGCACCGGGGATACCGTGGGTGCGGGACGTTGCGGAGTCCCCGTCACGCCGACGTGGCAGCCGTCCCGGTGGACGGGCCGTGTGCCGGGACCACGGACGCCGCCAGGGTGTTCAGATGCGCCCGGCGCGACTCCTCGGTCTGGCCCTGCACCAGAAGGAACATCCCCTCACGCGCCAGCCGCTGGGCCTTGCCGGTGAGCAGCATCGCCCGGCCTCCGCCGGCGACCACCGCCGCGGTCGTGGCCGTGCGCATCACCTCGTACGCCTGCGTCCTGAGGGTCGGCCGATCCGTCGGCTCCTGCTGCGGAACCGGACCGTCGGCCAGGGCATAGGCGGCGCGGCGCACCTCGGCGAGCCGGGCCCGCAGGGGCCCGGCGGTGTCCTCGTCCAGCAGGCCGAGCGCCGCTTCTGCGACGCCGAACACGGCCGGAGAGGCGTGCAGGGTCGTGCGGCGGTCGGTCGCCGCCCACCGGGAGCGGGGCGCCCGGAGGGCCACCGCGTCCTCGGGTACCCACAGCCCGTCGAGTTCCAGCGACACCGTGCACGCGGCCGTGAGCGCGGCGAGCCGCAGCGGTTCCGACGCGCGCAGGCCGGGCTGCTCGCGGGCCTCGACGAACGCGAAGACCACCTCTGCGCCGTCGGAGACCCCCGCGAGCAGCATCACGTCGTTCAGACCCCAGCCCGTGTACCAGGGCACGGTGCCGTGGAACCGGTGGCCGCCCCGCTCCCGGCTCACCCGTACCGGGGTTCGCGGATACGACCGCAGGTGCGCGTAGGCCACCCCGGAGAGCAGTTCGCCGCGGGCCAGCGGGCCCAGCAGGCGCTCCCGCACCGGCAGGTCGCTGTTCGCCAGCGTCTGTACGGGCGTGTGGTGCTGCGTCTGGACGAACCAGGTCGAGCAGCAGGCCCCCGCCAGGATCTCCGCGACCTCCCGCGCCACCGCGGCGGGCGCGGCCGAACCGCCGTACTCGACGGGCGCGTTCAGCCCGAGCAGCCCGGACCGCCTGATCGCCTCGACATGGCTTGCGGGCACCCACTCCCGGTCGACACGCTCGGCTTCGGGGGCGAGCAGGTCCTTGGCGAGCCGGCGGGCGCGGGCGACGAGATCATGTGCCGGGGTGCTCATGAGGAAGATTCTCCCGGTGTCGCCCGGTGAGCTGTCGATCCGGGGGCCCGCCGTTCGTGTAGGAGGTGAGAGCACCCCGACGGCACCGAGGAGGACGTCATGAAGTACTACCTGCTGAGTGTGATCCAGCCGAGTGAGGGCACCCCGCCCTCGGCCGAGGCCCTGGCCGAGATCATGCGCAACGTCGAGAGCTTCCACGACGAACTGCGCGCGGCGGGAGCCTGGGTCTTCGCCGGAGG
Source organism: Streptomyces sp. HUAS TT11 (assembly GCF_051553595.1). Lineage (NCBI taxonomy): Bacteria > Bacillati > Actinomycetota > Actinomycetes > Kitasatosporales > Streptomycetaceae > Streptomyces > Streptomyces sp. HUAS TT11. The sequence continues at coordinate 1,258,155 of NZ_CP196184.1, read as the reverse complement.
ACTGCACGGTCCGGAGACGGCCACCGTGCTGCGGCCCAAGGACGAGGACGTGCTGATCACCGACGGGCCCTACGCCGAGGGCAAGGAGTACCTCGGCGGACTGTGCCTGATCAAGGCACCCGACCTGGACGCGGCTCTGGAATGGGGCCGGAAGGCGACCCGGGCCACCACCCTGCCCATCGAGGTGCGCCCGTTCCTGCATCCGGCCGAGGACTGATGACCGGGGCCGTCGACGTCGAGGCCGTCTTCCGTGCCGAGTACGGTCGTGCGGTCTCCGTCCTCGTCCGCTTTCTCGGCGACATCGACCTTGCCGAGGAAGCGGTCCAGGACGCCTTCGCCACGGCCCTTCGGAAGTGGCCGCAGACCGGTGTTCCGCCGAGCCCGGCCGGCTGGATCATCACCACGGCGCGCAACCGCGCGATCGACCGGCTGCGCCGGGAGTCCTCCAGGGACACCCGCCACGCCGAGGCCGCGCGGCTGTTCGCGCCCGACACACCGACCGGGGAGGGGCCCGTGCGTGACGACAGGCTCCGGCTGATCTTCACCTGCTGCCACCCGGCGCTGTCCCTCCAGGCGCGGGTCGCGCTGACGCTCCGCCTGCTCGGCGGGCTCTCCACGGCTCGGATCGCCCGCGCCTTCCTGGTGCCGGAACCGACGCTGGCCCAGCGGCTGGTGCGTGCGAAGGCGAAGATCCGCGACGCAGGGATTCCCTACCGCGTGCCCCGTGACGCCGACCTGCCCGAGCGGCTCGGTGGCGTGCTGGCCGTGGTGTACCTGATCTTCAACGAGGGGTACACGGGTTCCGCCGTTCTGTGTGCCGAAGCCGTACGTCTCGGGCGGCTGCTCGCCGAGTTGATGCCCGACGAGCCCGAGGTCACCGGACTGCTCGCGCTGATGCTGCTCGTGGAGGCGCGCCGGCCGGCCCGGGTGGGCGAGGGTGGTGGAACGGTGCCGCTGCCCGAGCAGGACCGCACCCGCTGGGACCGCGATCTGATCGGTGAGGGGCAGGAACTCGTACGCCGGTGTCTGCGCCGGGGCCGGCCGGGTCCCTATCAGATCCAGGCCGCCATCAACGCCGTCCACAGCGACGCCGCTACGGCGCGGGCCACCGACTGGGGTCAGATCCTCAGGCTGTACGACCATCTGATGGCACTCGCTCCGAGCCCGGTCGTCGCCCTGAACCGTGCCGTCGCCGTGGCCGAGGTGCGGGACCCGGGGGAGGCCCTCGACCTGGTGGACGCGCTGGACCTGGACGGTTACCACGTCTTCCACGCGGTCCGCGCCGACCTGCTGCGGCGCCTCGGACGCCGGATCGAGGCGGTGAAGGCCTACGAGACGGCTCTCGCGCACGCGGACGGCACGGCGGAGCGGGTCTTTCTGGAGCGGCGGCTGCGGGAGCTCGGGGGAGGGCCGCAGGTGTGACCGGGCCTCGGGGCGTCGCCGCCGACTCGGCCTGAGCGGTGACCGGTTGGCCGGTACACACCCTTGACTGGTACAGACCAATGGTGTTGAGTGGATCCGCGCAACCCCCCACCGCGGCCGCCCCCACCGGCGCGTGCGCCAGGCTCTGTTGCCCGCCCCCGTCCGGGGGCGGCCGTGTTCGGCTCGACGGAGTTTCACCGATCGGCAACCTCGGCTGCTGACGCCCGACCGTTCGGCATGGTGTCATGCACCTGACCATCGCCGAACGAAGGGCCATGTCATGCGAACCCCCCACGCCCTGTTCGCCGCGACCGCCGCACTGGTGGCCGCGGCCGTCGTTCCCCCCTCCCCTGCGGCCGCAGCCGTCCCCGCCGCAGGGACCTATTACGTGCAGAGCGCCACCACGGGACTCAACGCGGCCGACAACGGCGGAGCCGTGGAACAGCACAACCCCAAGGGCAACGAGGACCACCAGCAATGGAATCTGAGAGGCAGCGGATCCTCGTACGTCCTCGAGAGCGCCGACACCCAGGGCAGCTGTCTCGGCCGCTTGGGCGACCAGGCCCGTACCGTCTCCTGCGCGAGCGCCGACGCGGCGTGGGACATCGCGCCCGCGGGCGACGACCAGTACACCCTGAAGGCGCCGGGGACCGAGCGCCGTCTGACCGTGGGAGCCAGACCCTCCGGGTCCAACTACCCGCCCCAGTTGGTCATCGGCTCCTCGGGCGGCCTCGCCACCTGGTACCTCACCCCGGTCACCTCGCCGACCGGCCCCATGCCGTCCCCCGACCAGCGCACCCTCGACCAGGTCACGTTCCTCACCGCGCACAACGCCTACGCCAACGGAGTCGACGGCGGCTTCGCCCCGCCCTTCGTGAACCTGGTGCCCAATCAGGCCCGCGGCATCAGCCGGCAACTCGACGACGGCGTCCGGGGATTCATGCTGGACATCCATCAGACCCCCGACGGGGCGATCCTCTGTCACAACAGCTGCACCCTGGTCAGCCGACCGGTCGCCCTCTGGGTGGACGTCCAGCGCATCGTGGACTTCCTCGGGACGCACCCCGATCAGTTCGTCACCGTCTTCCTCGAGGACTACGTCGATCCGGGCGTCCTGCGCAGCGAACTGGCCAGGGTGAACGGGCTCTCGGACGTCCTCTACCGGCCCGATCGCACCGGGGTGGGACAGAACGGCTGGCCGAAGATGACCGATCTGATCGCGGCCAACGACCGGCTGCTGATCCTCACCGATCACAGTCGTGCCGCGGACGAGGCCGCCGGACTCACCCGCGACAGCTTCGGCGTGATGTACCAGAAGGACTGGACGGTGGAGAACTACTGGTCGATGGGCCCGGGCATCGGCTCCTCCGACTGGTCCTGCTACAGCCGCTGGTACGACGCGAACACGGTCATCCCGCTGACCCGCACCGAGCCCGGTTTCCGCCCGCTGTTCGTCATGAACCACTTCCGTGACGCGGCGATCGCGTCCACGGCGCAGACCGACAACACCAAACTCGCCGACCGCGCCCAGCGGTTCTGCGGGCCGGCGGCCCGGAAGAAGCCCAACTACCTCGCCGTCGACCGCTACGACCTCGGCGACCCGGCCTCGGCGGTGAACACGCTGAACACGTACACCTATCCGTAGAGCCCCCCGAACCGGATGCGCGGGTCCGAGAAGTGTGCGCATGATCCACCCATGACCTCACGGACGATCACCGCGGACGCCGCGGGCACCTGGACCTTGGGCGATCTGCCCGTCAGCCGCATCGGTTTCGGCGCGATGCGGCTGACGGGCAGTGCCGCCTTCCACCTCGGCAGGCCGAGCGACCGCGAGCAGTCGATCGCCGTACTGCGCCGGGCGGTCGAACTCGGCGTCAACCACATCGACACGGCGGCCTTCTACTTCTCGTCGCTGCGCTCGGCCAACGAGCTGATCAACAGCGCCCTGGCGCCCTACGCCGACGAGACGGTCATCGTCACAAAGGTCGGCCCCTACCGCGACTACTCGGGTGACTGGGGCACCTCGGCCCGCCCGGACCAGTTGCGCGGGCACGTAGAGGAGAACCTTCGGCAACTCGGCAGGGACCACCTGGACGTGGTCAACCTTCGCTGGATGGAGCGGTGGGACTCGATCGCCGAACACTTCGGCGCGCTCGCCGAACTGCGCGCGGCGGGTCTGATCCGGCACCTGGGCATCTCGGGCGTCGAGCCCCGCCAACTCGCCGAGGCCCAGGCCATCGCACCGGTGGTGTGCGTACAGAACCAGTACGGTCTCCACGCCCCCGATCCGGACGCGGACGAACTGCTGCGGCTGTGCGGTGAACAGGGCATCGCGTTCGTCCCGTTCTTCGCGGTCGCCGGGCAGGGCGGTGCGCGCGGGCCGGCCGGCGAGGAACTCGACGAGGTCCTGACCGTCGCCCGGGCACACGGCGCCACACCCGCCCAGGTCAGACTGGCTTGGACGCTTCAGCAGGGCCCCCATGTCCTGGCCATCCCGGGCACGGGCAACCCCGACCACCTCGTGGAGAACGTCGCGGCCGGCGCGCTGCGGCTCACGGACGACGAGATGAAGCGCCTCGACGCCGTGCGTGGGCAGGGGCGGTAGGAGGCCGTGCCGGCGACCGGGTGCGGACCCGCGACCGAGGCGTGCGTGACCGTGCGCCGGCGCCCGGCACCTCGCGCGGCGCAGCACGCCGGCAGTCCGCTCGGCTCACGCACCGCCGTTCTCGAGTCAGGGGGGCAGCGGCAGTTCGGCCCAGACGCACTTGCCGTCCGGCGTCCAGCGGGAACCGAAGCGGGAGGCGAGCTCGGCGACGATCGCCACTCCCCGGCCTCCCTCGTCGGTCGGTCCGGCACTGCCCGTCCGCAGGACGTTGAGGCTGTGGTCGAGGACCTCGCACACCAGCACCTGATCCCGGATCAGGCGCAGCCGTACGGGACCGGCTGCGTGGAGCACGGCGTTGGCGAGCAGTTCGCCGACGATCTGCTCACCGGCCGGGACCAGCCGTTCCAGCCCCCAGTCCCGCAGTGTCCGCACGGCCGCGGCGCGCAGGCCGCCGACGGCCGCGGCGTCGGCGGCCGTCTCCCACTCCATGACCTGGTCCGGATTCAGCGAGTGGGGCCGGGCCAGGAGCACCGCGACGTCGTCGGACTGCTCTCCGGCCGGGATGGTGGCGACGGCCGCCGAGCACAGGTCCTCGAGCGGTGCCCCGGGCCGCTGGGAGAGGGCCCGGCACAGACGGTCCAGCCCGAAGTCGATGTCGTGGTCATGGGTCTCGACAAGACCGTCGGTGTAGAGGACGAGTGTGCTTCCCTCGCTCAACTCGTACTCCACGGCCTCGAATGTGCGGGTCCCCACCCCGAGCGGTGCCCCCGGGGGGACGTCGAGCAGGGTGACGGCGCCCGAGGGGTCGACGAGGGCGGGGGGCGGGTGCCCGGCCCGTGCGGCGGTGCACCGCCCGCCGATGGGGTCGTAGACGACGTACAGACAGGTGGCCCCCATGATCATGGGGGGCATGGCCTTCGCATCCACGCTCTCGGCCCCGAGCCGGGCGAGCAGGTCGTCGAGGTTGGCCAGTACCTCGGCGGGGGGCAGGTCCAGCGCGGCGAGCGTCATCGTCGCGGTGCGGATCCGGCCCATGGTCGCCGCGGCGTTGATGCCGTGGCCGACGACGTCGCCGACCACCAGGGCGACCCGGGCGCTCGACAGCTGGATCACGTCGAACCAGTCGCCGCCGACACCGCCCCGCTGGTCGGACGGCAGGTAGCGCCACACCACGTCGACGGCGCTCCCTCCGCTCGGATGGCTGGGCAGCAAGTCGCGCTGCAGCGCCAGGGCCGCGGTGTGCTCGCGGGCGTAGCGGCGGGCGTTGTCCAGACTCAGCGCCGCCCGGCTGACCAGTTCCTCGGCGACCAGGCGGTCGTTCTCGTCGAACGGCACCGGATTCTCCGTACGGACGAGCAACGTGACCCCCAGAATCTCGCCGCGGGCGTGCAGCGGCAGGATCATCAGGCTGTGCATCCCCAGGGTGACGACCCGCTCGCGCCGTCGCGGGTCGTGGTCCAGCCACGAGCCGGGGGAGGCGTCCAGGACGGGTTCCAGATAGGAGCGTCCGGACGCCAGCACGTCCAGGAAGGGGGAGTTCGGGGGGACGAACACCGGATCGCCGCGCGACCAGACAGACTCCGGTACACCCTCGTGGATCGACGCCAGGCCACAGCGGTGGAACGCCGGGATACGGCCGTCGCCCGCCACGCCCAGCCGGGCCAGGGGCCGCTCGCTCAGTTCGGCCGCGTCCAGGAGATCGATGGTCGCGTAGTCGGCGAGCACCGGCACCATGACGTCCGCCAGGTCCTGCGCGGTCTGCATGATGTCCAGGGTGGTGCCGATGCGGGTGCCCGCCCTGCTCAGCAGCGTGATCCTCTCCCGCGCTCGCCGTGAGTTGGTGACATCCACGTTCAGCGAGCAGACGCCCGGTCTGCCGTCGCGCGCGTCCTCCACCGGGAACACCGAGAGCGCGTAGGTGCGCCGCCAGCGGCGGTCCAGCTGGTCCAGTTCGCGGCCGATCACCGGCTCACCGCTTTCCAGCACCTCCTGCAGAGCGGCCCTCACGGCGCCGGTGTCCGCGTACAGCGGCGACTGCTCCAGCATGCGGCCGAGCCGATCCCCACGGGGGCCTCCGTAGGCCTCGGCGAGCGCCCGGTTCAGCCACGCCATGCGCAGCTCCGAATCCCAGACGGCCATGGGGAAGGGGCAGTTCTCCGCGACCGACATCGCGCGCGCCGCATCGGGCCCGATCACCGAGACCAGCCAGTCCACGGTCCCGTCCTGGCCCGGCAGAGCGGACACCCGCAGACTCACGTCCACGGTCCGCCCGTCACGACAGCGCAACGCTCTGCGCCCCGACCACTCCCGGCGGAACCCGTCCCCGACCTCGCGGGACGACGCCAGGAGGGACCCCGCGGACCGTCCCAGAACCTCCTGCGCCCGATAGCCGAGCAGCTCCCGCGCGGCGTCCGTCCACCGAGTCACCGTTCCCGACGGGCCGACCACCGCAAGCGCGGCGCCGGCGTCACAGTACGCCGAACCGGCACCGGACCCGGTGTCGAGGTCGGACATCTCTCCACGCTAGGCCCGCCCCATGACCCCCGCAATCCGTCCGAGGACCGAGGACCGTGCCCGGCGGCGGCCCCTTTCATAATGGACGCGCGACCCGGTACGGCCGGGTTCGCGCGGACTGCGTTGCTGCGGACGGGCCACGGGGACGGCCGGTGGGGTGAGGAAGGATCCATGACCGAAGAGAAGGACGAGCGCCGCCCGGCGGGCGAGCTGGAAGCGAGCGTCATGGCCGCCCTCTGGGCCGCGGACGTCCCCCAGACCCCCGGCCAGGTCCAGCTGAGCCTGGGTGACGGCCTCGCCCGCACCACGGTGACGACGATCCTGTCCCGGCTGCACGACAAGGGTGTCCTCGACCGCCGGCGCCAGGGTCGCGGCTACGCCTATTTCCCCGTCCAGGACGCCCACGGCCTCACCGCCCGGCGGATGCACACCGAGCTGGACCGCGACACCGACCGGCACACGGTGCTGGCCCGTTTCGTGGCCCAGCTCAGCGAGGAGGACGAGCGCGTTCTCCGGGACCTGCTGGAGTCCGACGAGGCATGACCTTCCTCCTGCTCCTGCCACTCGTCGTGTCCCCCGCTCGCGAGGGCCCCTCGGCCGGCTCGCACCCACCACCGCCCTGTGGGTGGTGACCGGCTCGACGGTGGTCCTCGCGGTGTGTTCGCCGACCGCGCTCGGCGAACGGTGCGTCCGCCGCGCGCCGGGCCGGACGTGTTCGTCGTGCCCGCCGCCGTGTCCTCGACGGCGGCCCTCGTCCTGTGCGCCTGGACCCTGGGCGGGGCCGTGCCGCGTCAGACCCGCGCCTTCCGTGCGGCGACCGCCGAGGCGGCCCGCCGCGCCACCGCCGGCGACCTCTGTGTCATCGGCTCGCCGGGACCGGACGCCCACGCCCCGGCCGGCCGCAGCGCGTCGTCGTGACCACCGGGATGCTCCGCGCCCTCGACCCGGACGAGCGGGAGGCGCTCTTCGCCCACGAGGGGGCCCACAACGCGGGCCGGCACCACCCGCTTCCGCGCGGCCGCCGAGATCGCCGCGCGCTGTCGCCCCGGCCTGCGTCCCATGGCGGCGGCCGTCCGGCTCGCTGCCGAACGCGCCGCGGACGAGGCCGCCGCCGAGGTGGTGGGCGACCGTCGGCCGACCGCCCGTGCCACCCGGCCGAGCCACCCTTGCCGCGCGGGCCTCTGCCGGGGAGCGCCCGTCCTTCGTGCCCGCCGCGAGCAGCGCACCCGTGCCGCAGCGGGTCGCGGCGCTGCCGGCGGTACCGCGCGCTTCGCGCCGGGCGGCACCCTGGACCGCCGTGCTCCTCGGCACCTGTGCCTCGGTCTCCGCCGCCGCCTCGGCGACCGGGGTCGCCGGCCTCCACCACGATGTCGAGGCCGCTCAGGGCGAAGCGGGCCGCTGAGCGCCGCCGTGCACCTCCCGAGCCGCGCGCCGGAGCACTCGACGCGATGCCGTACGCTACGTGTTACGTATAACTCCCTCCCCGGAAGGTCCGATGAGACGCATCGCCCTGGTCACCCTCGTCGTCGACGACTACGACGAGGCGATCCGCTTCTACACCGAGGCCCTCGGGTTCCGGCTCGCGGCCGACGAGCCGCGGCCGGACGGCTCCCGGTGGATCGTCGTCGAACCCGGCGCCGCGGCCCCGGGCAGCGGACTGCTGCTCGCCCGGGCCAAGAACGAGGCGCAGCGCGGCCGGGTCGGCGATCAGACCGGCGGGCGCGTGGGCTTCTTCCTGCACACCGACGACTTCGCCCGGGACCATGCCCGGATGACCGCGGCAGGCGTGACCTTCCTGGAGGAGCCGCGGCACGAGCCGTACGGCAGCGTCGCCGTCTTCCAGGACCTGTACGGCAACCGCTGGGATCTGCTCCAGCCCGCCGAATGACCCACCGACGAGAACCAGCTGCCGAGGATCCACCGCACATGACCGCCGCGCGCATCAACACCGCCGACCTCCGCCGCCTGCCCAAGGCCGTTCTGCACGACCACCTCGACGGAGGTCTGCGCCCCGCCACCCTGGTGGAACTGGCGGACGAGGTCGGCCACACCCTCCCCGCCACCGACCCGCAGGAACTCGCCGACTGGTACTACGAGGCCGCCAACTCCGGTGACCTGGTGCGGTACATAGCCACCTTCGAGCACACCCTCGCCGTCATGCAGACCCGCGAGGGCCTGCTGCGCACCGCCGAGGAGTACGTCCTCGACCTGGCCGAGGACGGCGTCGTGTACGGCGAGGTCCGGTACGCCCCCGAACTGATGCTCAAGGGCGGTCTCACCCTGCCCGAGGTGGTCGAGACCGTGCAGGAGGGACTCGCCGCAGGCAGGGCGAAGGCGGCGGCCGCCGGCACCCCGGTCCGCGTCGGCACCCTGCTGTGCGGCATGCGCATGTTCGACCGCAGCCGCGAGATCGCCGACCTCGCGGTGGCCTTCCGCGACGCGGGTGTGGTCGGCTTCGACATCGCCGGCGCCGAGGACGGCTTCCCGCCCGCCGACCACCTCGCCGCCTTCGAGCATCTGCGCCACGAGAGCGTGCCCTTCACCATCCACGCGGGCGAGGCGTACGGCCTGCCGAGCATCCACCAGGCCCTGCAGGTCTGCGGTGCCCAGCGCATCGGCCACGGCGTGCGCATCACCGAGGACATCGTCGACGGCAAGCTCGGCCGGCTCGCGGGCTGGGTGCGGGACCGCCGTATCGCGCTGGAGATGTGCCCGACCTCCAACCTCCAGACGGGCGCCGCCTCCTCGATCGCAGGGCATCCCATCACGGCGCTGAAGGACCTGGGCTTCCGGGTCACCCTCAACACCGACAACCGGCTGGTCTCGGGCACCACGATGACCCGTGAGATGTCCCTGCTGGTCGACGAGGCGGGCTGGACGGTCCAGGATCTGCGTACGGTGACGGTGAACGCGGTCAAGAGCGCGTTCATCCCGTTCGACGAACGCAACGCCCTGATCCGGGACGTGATCCTGCCCGGCTACGAGGCCGCGCTCTGAAGCAGCCCGCGGAGGTACGCGGCCTGCCCGGCGTGCTGCAGATCGTCGGACAGGACACTGACCAGCCGAACGCCCAGGCCGACCGGCGGATCCCAGCCCTCGTCCACGATGCGCTCGAAGTCCTTGGCGGTCAGCCCCCGCACGAACCCGAGCGTCTGCTCGTGCACGGCGTCGTAGTAGCCGGTGAGCAGGTCGCCCGATTCCACCTGGACACGGGCGACCTGCCGCGGGCTGTGGCCGTACCCCGTGTCCCGGCGGGGAAGATCGAGGCCGAAGCGCTTCTCCCAGCCCTGTGAGAGCCAGACCTGGTCGAGGGAGGCGGCGTCGGCGACGTGGTCGTCCTGCACCCGGGTCAGGTGCCAGACGAGCCACGCGATCGAGTTGGCGTCCTCGACGGGCCGGGCGTTGAGCTCGTCAGGCCCCAGCCCGTCGACGGCGGCATGGACTTCTTCCTGGATGCGGCTGTACGCGTCGATGAGGATGTCCTTCGCATGCATGGGTCCACCATCGCGCATCGGACGGCGCGGCGTCGGGCGGTCGGGCGCAATGCCCGTCAGTCCGCGCGGATGCCGTCCTCGGTCTCCGCCGTGAGCAGACCCATCAGCGCCCGGGCGGCCGGGCTGGTCGCCTCGTGCGGCGGCAGCACGGCGACGGTCTCGTACAGGGCGTCGCTCTTGACCGGGAGCGACACAAGGGTGGACGCCTCACGCTTCTGTCCGAAGTGACGCGGGACGACGGCGACACCGAGTCCTTCGTGGACCAGCTCGAGCAGGCTGTGCACATCGCTGACCTCGAGCGTCACCGTCCGCTGAACCCCCGCCTCCGCGAAAGCCGCGTCCGTCGTGCGACGCGGCCCCCAATCGGGGTGGAAGTCGACGAACGCCTCCCCGCCCAGATCCTCGGGGCTCACCGAGCCACCGTCGGCCAGCGGGTGCGACGGATGGCACAGCACCGTCATCGGTTCGCTCGTGAGCGGGAGGGAGCGCAGCTGGTCGCTGTCCTCCTGGGTGCGCACGGCGAACGCCAGATCCAGCCGGCCCGCCGCGACCTCCTCGGCCAGTGCGCCCGAACCGGCCTGGCGCAGCCGGATCTCCACGTCGGGGTGGCGGCGCCGGAACGCGGCGAGCAGCCGGGCGACGTCCACCCCGGCGATGCACTGCTCGGTGCCCAGCGACAGCGTGCCGCGCAGCACTCCCTGGACGGCGGCGACGGCCTCCCGGGCGGCGCGCACCTGGGACAGGATCCGCTCCGCCTCCACCAGCAGGGCGCGGCCCGCCTCCGTGAGCGTGACGCTGCGGGTGGTGCGGACGAACAGCGGTGCCTGGAGTTCCCGCTCGAGGGCGCGCACCGAGGCGGACAGGCCCGACTGGGAGACCATCAGGCGTTCCGCCGCCCGGGTGAAGTGCCGGTCCTCGGCGACGGCGACGAAGTGCTGGAGATGGCGCAGTTCCATGATTGAGAAGTGTAGATGCTCAATCCCATCGGATTCCTCTGTTGGACCGCTGCCGGACGGGCGGGTGAGAGTGGACCGCGTCGTCAGCCGATCCCATCTGGAGTGCACGTTGTACACGGCAGCCCCCGACCGCTACCAGGCCATGCCCTACCGTCGCACCGGACGCAGCGGTCTGATGCTGCCCGCGCTCTCCCTCGGCCTGTGGCACAACTTCGGCCCCGACCGGCCGGCGGAGACCCAGCGGCAGATCCTGCGCCGCGCCTTCGACCTCGGTGTCACGCACTTCGACCTGGCCAACAACTACGGCCCGCCGCCCGGCGCCGCCGAGTCCGCCCTCGGCGACGCCCTGCGGTCGGACTTCGCGTCCTACCGCGACGAGCTGGTGATCTCCACCAAGGCCGGCTACCTGATGTGGCCGGGCCCGTACGGCGAATGGGGCTCCCGCAAGTACCTGCTGTCGTCGCTGGACCAGAGCCTGCAGCGGATGGGCCTGGACTACGTCGACGTCTTCTACTCGCACCGCCCCGACCCGCAGACCCCGCTCGAGGAGACGATGGGCGCCCTGCACTCAGCGGTCCAGCAGGGCAAGGCGCTGTACGTCGGTGTCTCCAACTACTCGGCCGAGCAGACCCGTGAGGCCGCCCGCATCCTCGGTGAACTGGGCACCCCGCTGCTGATCCACCAGCCGCGCTACTCGATGCTCGACCGCCGCCCCGAGGACGAAGGGCTGCTGGACGCCCTGGACGAGCTCCAGGTCGGGTCCATCGCCTACTCGCCGCTCGAGCAGGGCCTGTTGACCGCCCGCTACCTCGACGGAATCCCGGAGGGTTCCCGGGCCGCGAGCGACAGCCCGTTCCTGACCTCCGAGTCGGTCACCGAGGACCTGGTGGGCCGGCTGCGCGCCCTCGACGACATCGCCGGGTCCCGCGGCCAGTCGCTGGCCCAGCTGGCTCTGGCCTGGGTGCTGCGCGAGGGCCGGGTGACCTCGGCCCTGGTCGGTGCGAGCAGCCCGCAGCAGCTGGAGGACAGCGTCGCGGCCACCCGCAACCTGGACTTCGACGCGGACGAGCTGGCGCGGATCGAGGAGATCCTCAAGAAGTAGGGTGCACGGCATCCGAACGGGAGGGGCGGCCCGCCGGGCGATCAGGCCGTGAGCCGTTCGCTGACCTGCCACAGGCGGGTGGCCGCCTCCGGGTCGACCGCGTACCCGAGGACACCGGCGGTCTCCGTCCCGGCCCGCCAGGCGGCCTCCTCCGCGTCGGTCACCAGCGGGCTGATGTCGCAGTTCTCGCAATAGACGCCGCCCAGCCCGTCCAGCTGCGGGCTCGTGGCGCACCAGACGCCGGTCGCGGCTCCCTGCGCGATCGTCTTGAACTGGCGGGAGGGGTCGCGTACGGGGCGGCCCTGCTCGTCCACGGCACCGGCCGCCCGGATCGTCTCCTCGGAGATGTGCCTGGCGAGACCTGTGTCGATGATCATGCCCGGGTGCACGGAGAAGGCCCGCACGCCCTCCGCCCGCCCGCGCCGGTCCAGTTCCACGGCGAAGAGGGCGTTCGCGGTCTTCGACTGGCCGTAGGCGGCGAAGGGCTCGTACGCCCGGTGCTCGAAGTGCAGGTCCTCGAAGACGACGGGGGAGAAGCGGAACCCGCGGGAGGACACCGCGACCACCCGCGCTCCGCCGGCCGCCACCAGCGCGGGCCACAGGCGGGACACGAGCTGGAAGTGCCCGAGGTGGTTGGTGGCGAACTGGCCCTCGTAGCCGCGCGCGTCCCGGTGCAGCGGCGTCGCCATGATGCCGGCGCTGTTCACCAGAATGTGCAGGGGGCGGCCGGAACCCAGGAACGTCTCGGCGAAGGCGTCCACGGAGGCCGGATCCAGCAGGTCCATCTGTTCGACCTCCACCCCGTCGACGCCCTTGAGGGCGGCCCGGGCCCGCTCGGTGTCGCGGGCGGGCACGACGACATCGGCACCTGCGGCACGCAGCACGCGGGCCGTCTCCAGGCCGATGCCGGAGTAGCCGCCGGTGACGATCGCGACCTTGCCGGTCAGATCGATCCCCTTGATCACGTCGTCGGCGGTGGAGGCGGCGCCGAAGCCGGAGGGCAGGGGCCGCTGGGGGGTGGTGGACATGGTGGGCATCTCCTCGTAACGCTGGTGTCAGCAGGCTGTCCGGACCACCGTAGGTCGCGCAGTTCGTACGATGAATGCTTGAGAGTACGGATTACTTGCGCGATAGTTCAGTCATGCGTGCCGATCCCCTGTCCGACGCCCTGGCCGTCGCCGACGCCCGGAGTGTCTTCTCCGGTGGTTTCACGGCCGGCGGCGACTGGGCCATCAGGCTTCGAGGACGGGACAAGCTCAAGGTCAACGTGGTCGTGCGGGGACGCTGCCTGCTCGTCCGCGAGGACGCCGGGCGGTTCCTCGCGCTCGAGGCGGGGGACGTCGTCGTCTCCGACGGCAGCCGTCCCTATGTGCTGTGCAGCGCCCCGGGGGTCGAGCCGCTGGACTCGGGCGAGGTGGCCATGGACCCGGGCAACCGCATGGCCCACCTGGGCGGCGGCGAGGAGTTCCTGTGCGTCTCCGGCCACATCGACCTGAGCCGGGACGGCGGCGATCTGCTGCGCCGGGCCCTGCCGGAGCTGATTCACGTGCGGGCCGCCGAGGTCGAGGCCCCGGTGCTGGGCTGGCTGATCGGACAGCTGGTGGGGGAGATGACGACGGGCCGGGCCGGCAGCGCGTTCGCGTCCGACCAGCTCGCCCAGTTGCTCTTCGTCCAGGTTCTGCGGGTCTGTCTGGCCGACGCCGAGGTCCTCCCCGCCGGGTGGCTGCGGGCCCTCGCCGACGAGCGCCTCGGCCCGGCGCTGCGGCTGATGCACGGCGATCCGTCGCGCCCCTGGCAACTGGAGGAACTCGCCCGGGAAGCGGCCATGTCCCGGACCGCGTTCGCCCTGCGCTTCAAGGAGGCGGCCGGCGTCCCGCCGCTGACGTATCTCCTCAACTGGCGCATGACCCTGGCGGCGCGCGCCCTGCGCGAGGAGGAGACGCCGGTCGCGGCGCTCGCCCAGTCCGTGGGCTACACCTCGGAGAGCGCCTTCAGCAACGCTTTCAAGCGCACGGTGGGTGTCGCGCCGAGGCGCTACCGGGACGCGGCGCGGGCGGCGGTCAAGGGCTGAGCCGCACCTGGTCCGCTCCCGGGTCGCCGTGTCCGGGCCGACGCGTATCGGCGGTTCACGGGCGCCGTCACCCGCGCCCGTGAACGGGTCGTGGAACGGGTGCGCCTGAATCGCTTCGCGGACGTCCGGCGGTCCACGTCGATCGTTCTGCGGGCCCCGGCCCGTCCGTGCGTGCGGAAGATCCCGCGTCCCGGCGGGGCACCGGAACCCTTCGGTCGGCGAGGGCGCACAGGACGCTGCGCGAGTACCCGTGCAATCCCGCCGCAATCACCCGGATCGACCGGGTTGGGCTGCGGTTGTGATGCGTCAGGACCTGGCCAACACTGGGCAAGTACGGGCAATTCGACTACGGCGGGCGATACGCGGCCGTGTGTCGCCGCCGGACGGGTGGCAATCGTGACGATCTCGCCCTTCGGGTCAGGCGACCCGTTTTCCGATCTCTTCAATCGCTTCTTCGGCATGAGCCCGGCCACCTCGCCGCCGGCCGTGCAACGCGTACCCATCGGACGCCTGCTCAGCGACTCCTCCAACGAGCTCCTCGCCGCCGCCGGCGGGCGGGCCGCCGAGGACGGCTCCGATCTCGACGCCGTACACCTGTTGTGGGCCGCCACCCAGGTGCCGGCCGCACGCCAGGTGCTGGAGCAGGCGGGCGTCGATCCCGACCGGCTCGCCGCCGATCTGCAGAACTCGCTGCCCGCCGGGACCGGCACCGGGGAGCCCGCGCTCACCCCCGCGGCCAAACGTGCCCTGCTCGCCGCTCATGCCCGCTCCCAGGCGGCCGGTGCCTCCTACATCGGCCCGGAACACATCCTCGCCGCGCTCCTGGACGATCCGCGCTCCCCGCTGGCCCGCACCCTCCAGTCGGAGGGCGCGTCCCCGGATGCGCTGAGCACCCCCGGCCGCCGGGCACAGGCGGCAGGCGGGCACCCCGACACACCGACGCTCGACGAGTACGGGCGCGACCTCACCGACGAGGCGCGCAGCGGCCGCCTCGACCCCGTGGTCGGCCGGTCCTCCGAGATCGAGCAGACCGTCGAGGTCCTCTCCCGCCGGACCAAGAACAATCCGGTGCTCATCGGCGATCCGGGCGTCGGCAAGACCGCGATCGTCGAGGGCCTGGCGCAGCGCATCGTCGGCGGTGAGGTGCCCAGAGTGCTGAAGGACCGTCGAGTCGTCTCGCTCGACATGGCCGGGCTCGTCGCCGGGTCGCAGTACCGCGGGCAGTTCGAGGAACGGCTGAAGAAGGTCATCGACGAGGTCTCGGCGTCCAAGAAGGGGATCGTCCTCTTCATCGACGAACTGCACCAGGTCGTCGGCGCGGGCGCCACCGGTGAGGGTTCGATGGACGCAGGCAACATCCTCAAGCCCGCCCTGGCGCGGGGCGACCTCAGCGTCGTCGGCGCCACGACCCTCGACGAGTACCGCAAGCACATCGAGAAGGACTCGGCGCTGGAGCGCCGCTTCCAGCCGGTCATGGTGCCCGAGCCCAGCGTCGAGGAGACGATCGAGATCCTGCGCGGACTGCGCGACGCGTACGAGGCCCACCACCAGGTCCGTTACTCGGACGAGGCGTTGGACGCCGCGGCGTCGCTGTCCGACCGCTACATCAGCGACCGGTTCCTGCCCGACAAGGCCATCGACCTCATGGACCAGTCCGGGGCCCGGGTGGGACTGCGCGCCGTGGTCGACTCCACGGAGGTCGCGGACCTGGAGGACCGTATCGAGCGGCTGCGCCGGGAGAAGGACCAGGCGGTCGGCGCGGAGGACTTCGAGCGCGCGAGTGAGGTCAAGCGGCAGATCCCCGAGTTGGAGCGGGAGCTGTCGGAGATCGGCGAGGGCGGCGCTGCGACGGCCTCCATGGTCACCGTCGACGACATCGCCGAGGTGCTCTCCGCACGCACCGGCATCCCGGTCTCCCAGCTGACGGAGACCGAGCGCGAGCGGCTGATGAAGCTGGAGGACCTTCTGCACGAGCGGGTCATCGGCCAGGACCAGGCGGTCACCGCCGTGGCCCAGGCCGTACGCCGGGGCCGGGCCGGGATGGGCGACCCCGACCGGCCCACCGGCAGCTTCCTCTTCCTCGGCCCCACCGGCGTCGGCAAGACGGAACTCGCCAAGGCGCTCGCGGACCTGCTCTTCGGCGACCCCGACCGCATGGTCCGCTTCGACATGAGCGAGTTCCAGGAGAAGCACACCGTCTCCCGGCTGGTCGGCTCCCCGCCCGGTTACGTCGGCTACGAGGAGGCGGGCCAGCTCACCGAGGCGGTGCGCCGCAGGCCCTACAGCGTCGTGCTCTTCGACGAGGTGGAGAAGGCCCATCCGGACGTGTTCAACCTGCTGTTGCAGGTCCTGGACGACGGGCGGCTCACCGACGCCCAGGGGCGCACGGTCGACTTCCGCAACACCGTCGTCATCATGACGAGCAACATCGCCTCGAAGCACATCCTGGACCACCGGGGTGACGTCGAGGAGATCAGGGACGATCTGATGGCCGAGCTCCAGGCGCACTTCCGCCCCGAGTTCATCAACCGGATCGACGACGTCATCGTCTTCCACTCGCTGGTCCGCGAGGACCTGGTGCAGATCGTCGACCTGCTCCTGGACGGCACCCGGCGGCGGCTGCACGCGCAGGACGTCCGACTGGAGGTCACCGAGGCGGCCAAGGACTGGCTGGCCGAACGGGGCCACCAGCCGGAGTTCGGCGCCCGTCCGCTGCGCCGCACCATCCAGACCGAGCTGGACAACCGGCTGTCCAACATGCTGCTGGACGGGACGGTCAACCCGGGTGACACGGTCCTGGCGGACGTCGCGGACGGCGATCTGACGCTGCGTCTCAAGCCGGGAGGCGAGGGCGGGAAGGCCGCACAGACCCGCAAGGCGGGCGAGTCCGGAGGCGGCAAGGAGACCGACGGCGCGTAGCGGCAGCGGCGGTCCGGTCCGGCGGACGGCAGCGACCCCCGGGCCGGCCCGGACCGCGTGCTCCGGACCGCGCCCGGCGGGTCGCGGTGTGCTCGGGGTTTCGTCTGCCGGAACGCGGTCTACCGCGGGCTCGGGGCCGCGCCCGCCGGGACGCGGTCGAGGAAGCCGAGGACCGCGCGGATCCGTCCGTCGTCGGCAAGGGTGATCACGTCGAAGCCGGCGACGGGGGCCGACCCGTCCGTCTCGCTCACCAGTTCCCAGGCGAAGCGTGCGATGCCGTGGTGTCCGTCCACCGCACCCGAGAGCCGGAAGGAGAAGCCCGGGAACTGCTGGTGCGCCCCCGCGATCACCGCGGCGATCTGCTCGTGCCCGCTGACGTCGGCCAGTGGATCGGTGTAGCTTCCGCCGCCGGCCCAGGCGGCGGCGACGGCCTTCGCCAGCGCCTGCGGGTCGTTCGTGTTCCACGCCTCGAAGTAGCGGGCGACGGCGGTTTCGTGGCGGGCGGTGTCTGCGGACATGGCGGATCAGCCTCCATCGAGGTCATGGTGCCGGGCGGGAGCCGGATCCCGGGGCTCGGTGCCCCTCGGACCGGTACGGCAACGATGCCCGGACGCGCCCCCGGGCGTCGATTACCTCCGGGGTAAGTGACGCTGCGAGCCTCTGCCGAATCGTTTCCGCCAGGGGGCTCGCGTGAATATGCCAGGAGACTGGCCGAAATGGCGTGGTGACAGAGAGTCAGGAGTGGCGATACTCGAGTGACAGGGTGATCCGGCCAGGACCGGAACGCGCCGTCGCGCCGCGCTCGGGTCACCCCCGTGCACAGCGAGCGCATGCAAGGCACCACGGGCCCGACCCGGCACCGAGTACCGCACTGGGGGACGATCGTGCACGACGAATTCCTGTGCCATGTCACGGCATACGGCATCTGCGGCGGCCGACGCGTCGGTGTGCCGTTGGGCACCTACCGGGCGCCCACTCTCGCCCTGGCGCTGTGGTGGATGCGGGACCGTGCGTGCTGGATCGCGGAGCGGCTCGATCCGCACCCCGACAACCCGCTCCTCCCGCCGAACTCCCTCGCCCCCGTCGCCGACACCGTGCCCGACGTGCCGGGCGTGCTGCGGGACTGGTGCGGTGACGACGGCCGACAGCAGGAAGCGGCCGAGGAGTTGGCCGCCGGACGGCTGGTCCGCGTCGCCGTCAGCGACGACACCACGGAGTACGAACTGCTCGCGGAGTCCGTGGACGCGCTGCGCATGCAGCGCTTCGTCCCCGCGCTGTCCACCCCCGCCGCCTGACACCGGGCCTCGCGGCCCTCGGGCGCCAGGTGTGCTGTCCGGGCACGGTGACGGCGGCAGCCGTGGTCATCCGGCTTCGGACCTGACGAATCCGGGGCGCAGGCCGGAGACCGCTCTCGGTCGGCCTCTGCCGGCCGGACGGCGCCGGGCCGTCGTTCTCGTCGAATGCCCAGGCGACGTGCTCCGGGTTCACACGGACCGCAACGCGGGCTTCGGCACCCGCTCATGCCCGACCCGTCGGCTGCCTGCGCTGCCCGCGCTCCAGCCGAGCGGCTGCTCTCGTTCGTACCCGAGGACAAGCGGGATCGCCGAGGCCGGAGCCGCGTCGGGTACCACCTCGGGCCCGGTTCTCAGCAGCGGTCCGAGCACCTGGCGGTGCCGCTCGTGCCGGCCCGACCCGGCCTCCCCCTATCGGACCGGGACCCGTACGACCTGATCGTGCGGCGCTCGGCGCAGGGCCGAGATCGACCGGACAGGTCCCTAGGCCACCTCGCGTCGTCGGCGCACCCTCCCCGCGAGCAGTCCGCCGGCGAATCCGGTCACCAGTCCCCACAACGCCGCCAGACCCAGCGCGGTCCACAGCTGCGGCGAGAGGAGCAGCTCGCCGGACAGCTCGCCTCCCAGGTCACCGATGCCGATCAGGGTCAGACCGTACTGCGCCGACACCCGGCAGACCAGACAGATCATCAGCACGGTGAGTACCAGCGCGGCGGCCATGTGCAGGGAGTTCCGCCAGGGCCGGACCCGAGTCGGCGACCGCGCCGCCATCACGAAGGCGGCGACGAGGATCAGCAGCGCGTCGACGGCCACCAGCCACCACACCCGTACGTCGTGCTCGGCGAGTGTGCCGAGGTCGAGCGTCGAGACGTCCGGTGTGCGCAGCACCTGGTCGAGCAGGTGCGGCACGGGAAGTCCGAACGGTCCGTCCACCCGGCCGTTCCAGGTGGCGCCCAGTCCGAGGGTGAGCGCCGGCCACACCACATTGGGCAACCCCAGGAGAACGAGGGCGAACGTCCGGGCGGGGTGCCCGCGCGTCGCGGCCACGACCAGCCCGATCACCAGGCCCACGGCGACACATGTGAGGAGCAGACCCACCATGGCGTAGGCGGCCGGGCGGACCCGGTCCTGAAGGCGCAGCAGCCGGGCCGGGAGCGGGGCGCTGCGTGAGACCAGCAGAGCGAGGACGAGCACCCCCGCCAGCCACAGGAGCCCGA
Organism: Streptomyces sp. HUAS TT11; assembly: GCF_051553595.1. NCBI lineage: Bacteria > Bacillati > Actinomycetota > Actinomycetes > Kitasatosporales > Streptomycetaceae > Streptomyces > Streptomyces sp. HUAS TT11. The sequence goes on along the minus strand of NZ_CP196184.1, from coordinate 1,238,563 downwards.
AGAGCACGGTCAGCGGCAGGTCGGCCCGGTAGCCGATCTGCGGCTCGACGCCGAGCAGGTCTTCGATGTCGCCGATGGACCCGTTGCCGGGCGGGGCCGTGAACGTCTGACGGGCCACCCGTGCGAGTCCGAGCAGGGCCAGCAGCCACAGCACGGCGATCCGGGCCGCCCATCCCGCCAGCTCGGATGCCGGGGCGACGGCCCGGTGGCGCAGCGGGCGCAGAAACCCCGCGGCGATCACGAACGCTCCGCAGAGCGTCACCGACAACGGCATCACCGTCAGCTCCCCCCGGGTGTCGGCGAGGGCGCCGGCGTCGCCCGCCAGCCTCACGGTGCCTCCGACGGCAGCGACCACCGTGGCCGCGACCACTCGGGGGAAGCCGTAGTCGGGAACGCCGGTGAGGCCCGCCGCCCACAGGCCGAGCGCGGCCGGCACCACCATCGCGATCAGCCCGGCGAGCACGGTAGCGAGAGCCCGGCCCGAGCCGTGCGGCACGGCCGGTGGGCTCGCGGTGGGGATGTCGGCCTGTCGGGACGGGGTCGAGGCGCTCACGCTGCCACGGTAAGCAGCCCCTCCACGCCGCGCCTGCCGAGCGGTCCGGTCGCGTCCGCCGGGCGGCGGACCCGCCACCCGGGCGTTCGACCCCGCTCAGCCCTCCGGACCGGCCGGCCGGTCGCCCCGCACGACGAGCGCGTAGTCCCCGAGCCCGAGGAGCCGATCGCCTGCGACCTCGCCCAGTGTGGTGACGACCTTCTCGATCAGGCCGCTGGACGCGTCGAACACGATGTCCTGGACCGTCCCGCGGTCGTCGCCGTCCTCGGACAGCACCCTGATCCCGAGCGCCTCGTGGCCCGGGCCGGGTGGACCGGCCTGCGGCAGGACGTCCGACTCCACGAGCACGGCGTCGGTGCCGATCGCGTGCAGGGCGTTCCAGCCGACCGCCCCCTGCGTACGGCCGCGCCGTCCCGTCACCCGGATGTGTGTGATCCGTCCGCCCGCAGCGTCGACGGTGAGCGAGCCGAGCGTCCCGATCTCCTGTGCCTGGCCCAGGGTCACCACCGGCAGGCCCCGGACCCGGGAGTACGTCGTCATGGCAGCGGCCCCCTCTCCACGTTGTCCGCCGCGGGTTTGCCGCGTGCCCGGAACGCCGCGACCCGGGCGGCGAATCCGGCGAGGTCGTCGGCGACGAACCGAACGGCGTCCGCGGGCACCACCAGCGCCCGCCCGGACACGGCGAGCGTCTCGCCACGAGGCACGAACACCTGGCGGCGGCGCCTGCGCGACCCTGTGACCGGCGGCTCACGGGCGTCGAGCCGGAAACCCACGACGCGACCGCTGGTGCCCGCCTCGACCACGACGTCCAGCACGACACCGATCTCCGTGCCCGCGTCCGTCAGCACCCTGGCACCGACCAGCCGGCCGTGCGCAGCCTCCTTGCGCGCCACCACCGCCGACCGCTCCGCGAGCACCTCCACACCGCGGATCATCACGGCGTGCCGGCCCAGTGCGTGCACGGAGGCCCACGGCAGGCTCCTGCGCAGCGGTCCCGCCAGCAGGCCCCGGCCGCTGAGCGTGAATCCGGTCACCTGACCGGCCGGGCCGTCGAAGACCGTGTCCCTCACCTGGGCGACCACGTCCCCGCCCAAGGTCACCACGGGGCGCCCGGACAACTCCCGCGCGCCCGTCAGCTCGTTCACCGCGCTTCCTGCCTTCCGGAGTCGTGTCCCCGCTGGACGGCGATCACCGTGCCCTTCCGCCGGCGCGCCTGCACCCACAGGAGCAGCCCGGACAGCAGCACCACCACCGCCACCACGAGGACCGGCCACAGCCACCAGCTCACGGTCCACCTCCGGTACCCCGGCCCTGACGGCGTACGGCAGGGCGTCGTACCCTGCGAATGCCCCGGACCGACGCGAAGATGCCCCCAGCGGACGGGGCCGTCGACCCCGCGACGGCGGGGCCGGCAACCACGGTGACTGGGGAACGTGTCACTGGGTACGAGCACTGGTGCGGTGCCCTCGGAGCGCCGTGACCACGAGGACCGGCATTCGAGAGAGACCGTATGAGGGAGCACCTGGACGAAGTGGTGATACCGACACACTTCGACACGCCCGTCGAGCCGCTGCGCAGAGCGGCGCACTACACCGGCGAGCCGGGGTCCGTCACCGAGGCGAGGGCCTTCGGTGAACTGTTCCTCGAGCAGCTCCGGTCCGAGTGGTGCGCCGCCATCGACGGGCGCACCACCGGTGATGTGCTCCTGGTGGTGAGCGAACTCGTCACCAACGCGCAGCGGCACAGCCACGGCCCGTACATCCTCGAGCTCGAGGGCACCGACACCGATGTGACCGTGGCCGTCTACGACAGCAGTGCCGCGCTGCCCCGGCGCTATCCGAAGGACCCCGGGCGCATCGGCATGCACGGGCTGGAGATCGTCCACGCCCTTGCCACCCGGGTGACGTGTGAGCGGGTCCCGGTCGGCAAGCGGGTCACGGCCGTGGTGCGGCTCGGGGGCTGAGGCCGCGCGACGCGGCCCGCGGACGCCTCGTGTCCGCGGGCCGCGCCGTGCGGTCGCGCCCTGCCGCCCGTCAGGTGGCGTCGACCCGCCTGACGTCGTCCAGCATCCCGCAGCGCAGCTGCTGGATGATGCGCTTGATCAGACGCGAGACATGCATCTGCGAACAGCCGAGCCGGGCGCCGATGTCCGCCTGCGTGGCCTCCTCCACGAAGCGCATGTGGATGATCGTCCGGTCGCGTTCGCTGAGCTTGGCCACCAGCGGGGCGAGGGTGTGGAAGTCCTCGACGAGGGCCATGCCGTCGTCCTCCTCGCCGATGAAGTCGGCGAGCACGGCCTCTCCGTCCTGGTCGTCCCCGGTGAGCGTCGCGTCCAGCGAGGACGAGTTGTAGCCGTTGGCCGCGATCTGCGCCTCGATCACCTCGTCCTCGGGCAGATTCATCAGCGCGGCCAGTTCGGCGACGGTCGGCTCACGGTCCAGACGGGTCGCGAGCTCCTCGCGCGCCTTCGCCAGCTCCACCCGCAACTCCTGCAACCGGCGCGGCACATGGACGGCCCAGGTGGTGTCGCGGAAGAACCGCTTGATCTCGCCGACGATGTACGGCACCGCGAAGGAGGTGAACTCCACCTCGCGGGAGATCTCGAACCGGTCGATGGCCTTGATGAGGCCGATCATGCCGACCTGGACGATGTCCTCCATGTCGTCGCCGCGGTTGCGGAACCGACCGGCCGCGAACCGCACCAGCGACATGTTCATCTCGATCAGGGTGTTGCGCGCGTACTGGTGCTCGTGTGTGCCCTCCTCCAACGTGCTCAGCCGCTGGAAGAACTGACGGGACAGCTCCCGTGCATCACGAGGAGCGATCTTCCTCGGGTCCGTGACGGTCGGCAGGCTCTCCTCACCAACCCTGGTCCGGACCGTCCTGTCGGTGACCGTCGACCAGCTCATGGCGGTGTCCATTACCTCTCCCACGAAACTCACTGTTGGGCCTCTCGGCGTTGTCCAGGCGTCGTGGGTGCGCGTGTACCCCGGACTCGGCGAACCATGTGGGCACATGCGCGACAACCTCGTGGCACCGGTCACCCCGGCATGACACGGGCCACCGCGGCACGGGGAGGGCGGTCCCGAAAACGGGTGGCGCGCGGGCGGACCGCGGCCGATGCTCGTGCCATGACGGATCTCACCGGAACGGAACAAGGCTCGTCCCCTTCGGCGGAACGGAAGTTCGGGTGGTGGGACATGTTCGTCCGGCCCGACGACGATCCGCGTGGCGGGAGTGGCTTCGTGGGGGAGCGGGACACGCTCGTGGGTTATCTGCGCGACCAGCGGCTGACGCTGGAGATGAAGTGCGCGGGGCTGGACGCCGAGGCGATGGCCCGCCGTTCGGTGCCGCCCTCCGACCTCTCACTGCTCGGCCTCGTCCGTCATATGTCCGGCGTGGAGCACCGCTGGTTCCGGCAGGTGCTGGCCGGTCAGGACACGCCGCGGCCCTATCGCACCGAGGACGACCGGGACGCGGACTTCAACGGCGCGGTGGCGGATCCGGAGGCCGTCGCCGAGGCGTGGCGGACCTGGCGCGCCGAAGTCGCCTTCGCGGAACGCTTCGTCTCCGAGGCACCGGGCCTCGACGTCACCGGAACGGTCGGCGATGAGCCGATCGCTCTGCGAGCGGTCCTCGTCCACATGATCGAGGAATACGCCCGGCACAACGGCCACGCCGACTTTCTGCGGGAGCGGATCGACGGGCGCGTCGGCCAGTAGGGGCGCCCCGCGCCGCGGCTCGGCCCCGGCGGTGGCGGCCACCGCGGAGCGGGATTCACCCAGGGCGGAATGCCGCTCCCTTCCGGTACGGCCCCCGATGCCTAGGCTGAAGGGGTGAGCAAACGAGCGCCGAACGAAGCCCGTGTCATTCCCCTGCGTCCGCAGACCGCTCCGCCCCGCACCGGCGGCCCGGCCCGGCCTGCGCAGCCGCAGGAGCGGGCGCCGCGCCCCCCGGCTCCGCGGGAGCCGTTGTGGCGCGACCTCGTCGGTGACGTGCTGCGGCGCGAGCGCCTTGCGCAGGAACGCACGCTCAAGGACGTCGCGGAGTCGGCCAGGATCTCCATGCCGTACCTGTCCGAGCTCGAGCGGGGCCGCAAGGAGGCCTCCTCCGAGGTCCTCGCGGCCGCCGCCCAGGCCCTCGGCCTCGGCCTCGCGGATCTGCTCTCGCTCGCCCAGGGCGAGTTGGCGCAGCACACCCGGTCGCGGTCCGGCCGGGGCCGTACGGCGCCGACGGCGCAGCACGACGGGCTGTGCCTCGCCGCCTGACCGGCTCAGGGAGATACGGGGCTCCGGTCCCCGTCAGACGAACGCGAGCCGGCGGCTGAGCACCTCGTCGGCGAGTCCGTAGGCGACGGCCTCCTGCGCGGTGAACACCTTGTCCCGGTCCATGTCGGCCCGCAGGGTCGTCGCATCGTGCGGGGTGTGGCGGGAGAGAACCTCCTCCACCTGGGCGCGGACACGGACCATCTCCTTGGCCTGGAGGCTGAGGTCCGAGACCGTGCCCTGCCGCCCGCCGCTGGCCGGCTGCCCCAGCAGCACCCGGGCGTGCTGGAGCACGAACCGCCGCCCGGGGTCCCCGCCCGCCAGCAGGACCGCGGCCGTGGAGGCGGCCTGCCCCACGCAGAACGTGGAGATCGGGGCCTGCACGAACGTCATCGTGTCGTAGATCGCCATCAGCGAAGTGAACGATCCGCCCGGCGAGTTGATGTAGATCGAGATCTCCTGCTCCGGGTTCGACGACTCCAGATGCAGGAGTTGCGCGATGACGACGTTGGCGACCCCGTCGTCGATCTCGGTGCCGAGGAAGATGATCCGCTCGTTGAGCAACCGGCTGAAGACGTCGTAGGAACGCTCGCCCTGTGCGGTCCGCTCGACGACGTAGGGAACCGTGTACGACCCCATGTCACAACCCCATCCGTCGACGTGCGGCGGCCGGGCGGACATCGGCGAGCGACTCCACCACCCTGTCCACCATTCCGTAGTCCCTGGCCTGCTCCGCGGTGAACCAGCGGTCCCGGTCGCCGTCCCGCGCGATGGTCTCCTCGCTCTGCCCGGTGTGCTCGGCGGTGATCCGCTCGATGGCCTTCTTGGTGTACTCCAGGTTCTCCGCCTGGATCTCGATGTCGGCAGTGGTGCCTCCGATGCCGGCCGACGGCTGGTGCATCATGATCCGCGCGTTCGGCAGCGCGAACCGCTTGCCCGTGGCGCCGACCGTGAGCAGGAACTGCCCCATGCTGGCGGCGAACCCCATCACCAGGGTCGACACGTCGTTGGGGATGAGCCGCATGGTGTCGTAGATGGCGAGCCCCGCCGTGACGGACCCGCCGGGGCTGTTGATGCAGAGACTGATGTCGGTGCGCGGGTCCTCGGCCGAGAGCAGCAGAAGCTGGGCGCACACCCGGTTGGCCGAGACCTCGTCGACCTGGGTGCCCAGGAAGACGATCCGCTGGGCGAGCAGTTGTGCGGCGAGATGGTCGTCGAAGCGGCTGGGTGGGGTGTCGCCCTCCTGCGCACGGGGCGAGAGGGTGGTCGGTGGAGTCATCGTGTCTCCTTGTCGTGGCGCGGAAGCCGTCGACTCCACTGTCGACCGCGGACGGCGCCCGCAGGAGGTTTCTCTGCCTGCCGCAGATTCGCCCTGGGCAGAGGGCCGGCTCAGCCCTTCTCGCGCAACTGCCGGAAGAAGGCCCGGACGTCGTCGACCAGCAGATCGGGCTCCTCCATCGCGGCGAAATGCCCGCCCCGGTCGAACTCCGTCCAGCGTACGATGTTCTCGGTGCGCTCCGCCCGGTGCCGAAGCGGGATCTGCAGCTCGGCGGGGAAGACGGCCACGGCGGTCGGCGCGCTCGACGGCTCGGCCGGCGCGGCGGCCCGGCCCGAGGCATGTGCCCGCTCGTAGTAGATCCGCGCCGAGGAACCGGCGGTACCGGTCAGCCAGTAGAGCATCACGTCGGTGAGCAGCCGATCGCGGTCGACGGCCTCTTCGGGCAGCTCGTCGGAGTCCGTCCACTCCCTGAACTTCTCCACGATCCAGGCGAGTTGGCCGACGGGGGAGTCGGTGAGAGCGTAGGCGAGGGTCTGCGGCCGGGTGGACTGCAGGACCGCGTATCCCGTCCCCTCCCGCTCCCACTGCGACCAGCGCCGCCACGAGGCGAGTGTGCGCTTGCGTTCCTCGGCGTCCAGAGCGGACAGTTCCTCGGGGGACGGCTCGGTGAGCTGCTGTGCGCCCGGCAGCAGGTTCAGATGGACGCCGATCACCCGGTCGGGGTGGGCTCGGCCCAGCTCGCGGGAGATCGCCGCGCCCCAGTCCCCGCCCTGCGTGCCGAAGCGCGGGTAGCCGAGACGCTCCATCAGTTCCACCCACGCGTGGGCGACCCGGCCCGCCTCCCAGCCGGTGTCCCGGGTGGGCCCGGACAGTCCGAACCCCGGAATGCCGGGCATGACGACGTGGAACGCGTCCGCCGGGTCCCCGCCGTGCGCAGCCGGGTCGGTGAGCGGTCCGACGATGTCGAGGAACTCGGCGATCGAGCCCGGCCAGCCATGGGTGACGATCAGCGGGGTGGCGTCACGTTCGGGCGAGCGGATGTGGGCGAAGTGGACACTCGCCCCGTCGATCTCCGTCGTGAACTGCGGCCACTCGTTCAGCCGCGCCTCCGCGGCCCGCCAGTCGTAGTCGTGACGCCAGTACCGTACGAGCTCTCGCAGATAGCCGAGGGGGACTCCGTACGCCCAGCCCACCCCGGGCAGTTCCCCGGGCCAGCGGGTGCGGTCGAGGCGGTCGTGCAGATCGTCGAGGTCGCTCTGCGGGATCGCGAGACGGAAGGGCCTGATGCTCTCGGGCGAAGACGTCATGGTGGGGATGCTAGTTCGGCGCGGTTCGCGTGCCATCCGGATTGATTCGCGTCCGGCCGATGAGTTCCGGTGCCGGGACAGGTCGATACGGATGACCGCATCCTGCTCCAGGAGGAACTCATGGCCACCGATGGATTCACCACCTGCCTCTGGTTCGACGGCCAGGCCGAAGAGGCGGCGCACTACTACGTCTCGATCTTCAAGAACTCGAGCATCGGACGGATCGGCCGCTACACCGAGGCCGGACCGGGTCCGGCAGGCTCGGTGATCGCCGCCGAATTCGTGGCCAACGGCCACAGGTTCGTCGCGCTCAACGGCGGACCCCAGTTCACGTTCAACGAGGCGATCTCCTTCCAGATCTACTGCGAGAACCAGGAGGAGGTCGACTACTACTGGGCCAAGCTCACCGAGGGCGGGGGCCGGCCGGGCCCGTGCGGCTGGCTGAAGGACAAGTACGGCGTGTCGTGGCAGGTCATTCCGGACGGTCTCATCGAGATGACCGCCGACCCGGACCCCGAGAAGGCCGCCCGCACCACCCGGGCGATGCTCTCCATGGGCAAGCTCGACATCGCCGCGCTCAAGAAGGCGTACGCGGGCGAGTAGTCACCGGCCGGCTGCGGCCGGTCCGCCGGAGGGGCGGCCGCCGGCTGCGCGGATCCCGCCCGGGGGTCCCACTCCGGCGGCGGGCCCTGCGCCCGCGGAGCGGCAGACTGCCGACCGACCCCGGGAATCCGAATCGGCCCCGACGGACCGATGAACGCCCTGCCTTGCCCAGGTCCGCGGCCGCGACCTACAGTGCGGTTTCGGAAGGTTCGCTCATCAGCGCGAAACTTTCGGAATCCTGCGCCGGAGGGAAGTGCCGAACACGATGCGGACGTACGCCAACCCCGTGATCGGCGGGTTCCATCCCGACCCCAGCGTGTGCCGGGTCGGCGAGGACTACTACGCCGTGTGCTCCAGCTTCGAGTACTTTCCCGGCGTTCCCCTGTTCCACAGCCGCGACCTCGTCCACTGGCGGCAGATCGGCAACGTCCTGGACCGGCCGGGGCAGTGGTACGCGACGGACGGGACGCCCGCCTCCGGCGGCATCTACGCGCCCACGATCCGGTACCACGACGGCCGTTTCCATGTGATCACCACGGACGTCGGCGGCAGAGGCAACTTCCTGGTCAGCAGCGACCGTCCGCACGGCCCGTGGTCGGACCCGGTCCCGATCGCGCTGGAGGGCATCGACCCCGACCTCGCCTGGGACGACGACGGTTCGTGCTGGTGCGCGGTCTCCGGCGTCCGGGTGGCCCGGATCGACCCGGAGACCGGCGCGGTACTGGAGGGGCCGATTCCCGTCTGGTCCGGTACGGGAATGCAGCATCCCGAGGCGCCGCATCTGTACCGCGTCGGTGAGTGGTGGTACCTGATGGTGGCCGAGGGCGGCACCGCCCACGGGCACAGCGTGTCGATCGCCCGGGCCCGCTCTCCGCGTGGCCCCTACGAACCCGCCCCGGCCAATCCCATCCTCTCGCACCGCAGCACCGATCTGCCGATCCAGAGCACCGGTCACGCCGACCTCGTGTCCGCGCCGGACGGCACCTGGTGGATGCTGCTGCTGGCGACCCGTCCCCGGGGGTACTTCCCGGAGTTCCACGTCCTGGGCCGCGAGACCTTTCTGACCCCCGTGGAGTGGGTGGACGGCTGGCCCCGGGTCGGACCGGTGCGGGAGCGGCACCCCGCCCCCGCGGCCTGGCGGCCCGTCGAACCACCGCCGGTACGGGACGACTTCGACACCGCGGACCTGGCGCCGCACTGGATCTCGCCGCGTCGCAGACCGGACGGCTCCTGGTCGCTGAAGGAGCGGCCGGGATGGCTGACCCTCACCGCCACCGGGGACACCCTCGACCGTCCCGGGCACACCTTTGTCGGCCGGCGGCAGCAGCACCACGACTGCCGGGTGGCCGTCCGTGTGGACCCCGGTCCGGGCCGGGGCGGACTGTCCGTTCGCATGGACGAGGCCCACCACTACGACATCGAGATCGGCTCCGGAACGGTGAGCGTGCTGGCCCGTATCGGGCCGGTACGGCAGTGCCTGGCGCGGCACCGGGTGGCGTCCGGCGAGGTGACGTTGACCGTGGACATCCGTACGGCCGATGTGCTGCCGCCCACCGTGATCGCCGAGGGCCAGGAGGGTGCGGGCGTCCGGGCGGGCGGACCGGACACCATCACCTTCTCGCTCGGCGGCAGCGCCCCGGTGCGCCTGGCCGGACTCGACGGCCGCTATCTCTCCACCCAGGTCGCCACCGGCTTCACCGGCCGGGTGATCGGTATGTACGCCACCGAGGGCACGGTCGCCTTCGACTGGTTCGACTACGAGCCCGCGGAGGGCGACGATCGCTGACCCGACGCTCAGAACCGGGCGTCGGCCGGCCGCTTCGCACGCCGATGGCGTCGCGCCTCGAGTTCCTCGGGCTCGACCAGGGTGAGCATGGGTTCGCCTTCCGCGCACAGCATCACGGCCAGGAACCGTACCGGCACATCGTCCCTGTTGTTGGCGGCCTGGTGGTGAATGACGTCGCCGCCCGGTTCCCAGAAGGCCTCACCCGCGTTGATGACCCGTTCGGGCTCGCCCTCGAGTTCGAAGACGAGCTCGCCCTCGAGCACGTAGCCGAAGGCGGGTCCGGAGTGACGGTGCGGTGGTGTTCCGGCGTCGCCGGGCGGAACCTCGACGACGACCGTCATGGCGTGCGGACGGTCGGGAACAAAGGGGGGCACCTGTGTCAGGAGTTCAGTGATCATGAGAATTTCGCTTCCTCGTTCGGGTTCTGCTGTTGTGCTCCGGGCTTTCGCCTCAGTGGACGGGGACGGGGCAGATGAGCGCCGCCACCGAAGCGCGAACCGCCGTCACACCGGGGCGACGTGACCGGCGTTCATACGAGAGCCGTCCGGAATCCGGACCGCCAGCTCGGGTGGATCGGGCGCCAGCCCAGCGACGTGGCCCGGGCGTTGTCGGCGCCCCTCTCCCAGGGGGCACCGCCTCCCTCCGTGCGCGGGGGTACGGGGGCTCCCAGGACGTCGGCGAGGACGGGTACCCACTCGTGGGCCGGTGCGGGTTCGTCATCGACGATGTTGAACGTTCCGCTGGGCCAGGTGAGCGCGGACAAGGCCGCCATCGCGGCGTCCGCCACGTGGAGGAACGACGACACGGCGTCGTCGGCCGGTACGGCGCCCCGGGCCAGTGCTGCGGTGATGAGGCCGTCCGGCGCGTACCAGGTACCGGGCCCGTAGAGGGTGCCGTACCGCAGCACCACATGCTCCTCCATCTCGGCCACGGCCGACTCCAGCGCCCGCACACCGCCGACCGGTACGGCGCGGGGACCGTCCGCTTCCGTGTCCAGGGGGGTCTCCTCGTCCGCAGGTCCGGTTCCGGGCCGGTAGGCCCATGAGATGGACTGGGCGACCATCCTGCGGACCGCGGCCTTCTCGGCGGCGTCGACGAGATGACGCGTTCCCTCCCGGCGGATCCGCGCGTTGGCCACCGAATCGTGCGTGGCCAGGGAGGTCAGCTGATGCACCACGATGTCCGGGGCGGCGCCGAGGACGGCCGCCGTCACGGATGCGGCGTCGAGGGCGTCCATCACGACACCCTCGACGCCCGCTGCACGCAGTGCCGGCACATTGCCCTCACTGCGGGTCGCCACGACGACGTCATGGCCGTCCTTGACCAGGAGGGGAATCAGCTGCCGGCCGATGACCCCGGTCCCGCCGGCGACGAATACACGCACGTCAAACTCCTGCATCGATGAGGGGAGGTCGTCGGGCGTCCCGTGCGGGCGCGCCGCGCGTATCCAGCGGGCGTGCGCACGCCGCGACACCGGATCGCGGAGTCATGTACTCCCTGTCGCTTCCATGACCCTGCCCAGTAGACGAAACGGCGGCCACGAATGTGATGTCCCGTTCCGCCCGACCGCCCGACCGCCCGACGGCCCGACCGCCCGAGACGCGGGTCGCCCGCCCGGACCCCGGGTGGGGCCGGAGGGAGCGGCGTCACGGAAGGAAAATATGCATCTGGAATGAAAGTTTTGCTAGAATCCGTGGCGCCGCACCGCAGCGACGAGGGGTGTGTCGGCCCCTGGTGCACTTGGGAAGGGAGAGTCGTGTGAAGGCCGTTTCCGCTGACCGGAGCCCGGTGACACCGAGCGGGCCCGCGAGCCCTGCGGCCGCCGGGCCGGACCGGCCGTCGCTCCCGGATCTGTCCGGCAGAACGGACGTGGAGGATCTCGTGCGCGGCTTCTACCGGGCGGCCTTCGCGGACCCGCTGATCGGCCCCGTCTTCACCGACGTGGCGCAGATGGATCTGGAAGCGCACATGCCCGTGATGTGTGACTTCTGGGAATCGGTGCTCTTCAGGGCGGGCACGTACCACGGGAACGCACTGCAGCCGCACATGGCCCTGAACCGTTCCATCGCCCTCGAGCAGGAACACTTCGCGAGGTGGCTCGGTATCTGGCGGGCAACCGTGGACTCGCTGTTCCTCGGGGAGAAGGCCGAGTTGGCGAAGACACAGGCAGTCCGTATCGCCGGTTCCCTGCTGCGGAGGCTGCACGGTGGAGACGCCCGCGAGTATGTGACCATCCGGCGGCGCGAGAACGGCTGAACGCCGGCGAGCGCTCGCGGCGCGGGCCGGGTCCGTGAGCGCCCCGAGTGATCGTCACGAACTGTGGGCCGGCCGGTCCCGGTCCGGTTCGGGTGGGTCGATCGCGACGAGTTCGACCTCGAATCCGTCGTCGTTCTCCAGGTAGGCGGCGTAGTGCCGCCCGCCGCCCGCGTACGGATGCCGCTCGGGGAACATCAGCTGCCAGCCGTGCCCGGCGGAGTCGGCCACCAGCTTCTCGACCGTGGTGGCGTCCTCGACGTGGAAGGCCAGGTGGTTCAGTCCGGGCCGGCAGCGATCGTGCCGTTCGGCGGTGAGAGCCGGCGACCGCTCGACGACCAGATAGGTCGGCCCGAGCCGCCAACTGCGGCCGCCGTCCCAGTTCTGGTGGACGGTGTACCCCAGCGCCTGGAACAGCCAGCCGAACGATGCGAGCGCGCGGCGGAGGTCGGGCACCCACAGTTCGACGTGATGCAGTGTGCCGTGCGACGGCCGGCTCATGCGGTCAAACCCTCGGCGCGCCCGAGCAGTTCGGCGGCCCATCGAGGCCGTGTCGGCAGGGCCATATCGGCCTCCGGCGCGGCGGTCGGCATCCGACGGGTGCCGCCCCGGACGGCCTCGCCGATCCCCGAGCCGCCGCCGGCGGTGCCGTTGCCGTCGATCACACTGAGCACAGGCGTGCCTTCCCGGCCCGCGCCACAACGCGGGCCTCCTTGATGACCATCGGTCGATCACTCCGGAAGGTACGCCATTCGCGTTCCGCCCCGAGGCCGATCCCCTGCGTCATGAGCACCGCGGCGCCGCCACGGCGCGGCACCGTCGCAAGGCCGGGCGGTCAGTGCTCGACGCTGCGTCGCGTCTCGTCGTCGGCCGGCTCGGCCACCTGCGCCGAGGGCCCGTAAAAGCCGCGCGACAGGCGCACCCTCACCCGCTGGAGGCGGGAACGCGCACGCGTGTCCCCCTGCGGCCCGGGTGTCAGGGGCCGGTACTGCTCATGGGACGTCAGGACATGTCGCCGTGCGGCATCGAGCGGCTTGTGCAGTTCCACGTACTCGCCGTGCGGCAGACGGCGGACGACACCCGTTTCCGAGCCGTGCAGCAGCTTTTCCCGGTCGCGGTACTGCAGGCCGAGGCACACGCGCTTGGTGATCACGAATGAGGCCACGGGTACGACAAGAAGCGCGATGCGGACGACCCAGGTGACGGCATTGATGGACAGATGGAAGTGCGTGGCGAAAATGTCGTTCCCGCCCCCGACGAGCAGACAGAAGTAGAGGCTCATCCAGGCGACGCCGAGCCCGGTGCGCACGGGCCGGTTTCTCGGCCTGTCGAGCAGGTGGTGCTCGCGCTTGTCACCGGTGATCCATGCCTCGAGGAAGGGGTAAACGCCGATGAGCAGCAGAACCACCGGGAACACGATCAGGGGTATGAGCACACCGAGGGCGAGGGTATGCCCAGCCATGTCGATCTCCCACCCGGGCATGATGCGGATGAGACCTTCGGCGAATCCCATGTACCAGTCCGGCTGGGCTCCGGTCGAGACCTGATCGGGGCGGTACGGTCCATAGCTCCACACAGGGTTGATGGAGGCGATGGCGGCGATGGTGGCCAGGGTCCCGGCGACCAGGAAGAAGAACCCGCCGGCCTTCGCCGCATAGACGGGCAGCAGCGGCATGCCCACGACGTTGCGATCGGTCCTGCCGGGCGCCGCCCACTGGGTGTGCTTGTGATAGACGATCAGGATCAGGTGCGCGACGATCAGCGCGGCGAAGACGGCGGGAAACAAAAGGACATGGATCGAGTAGAAGCGCGGAACCAATTCCGTGCCCGGGAACTCCCCGCCGAAAAGGAGCATGGAGAGATAGGTGCCGACGATCGGTACCGACAGGATGGCACCCTCGAGGAACCGGAGCCCGGTGCCGGACAGCAGGTCGTCGGGCAGCGAATATCCGACGAATCCCTCGAACATGCCCAGGACCAGCATGATCCAGCCGAACAGCCAGTTCACTTCCCGGGGCTTGCGGAAGGAACCCGTGAAGAAGTGGCGCATCATGTGGACGAACATTCCGGCGACGAACACCAGGGCCGCCCAGTGATGCATCTGGCGGATGAGAAGTCCGCCGCGTACGTCGAAGGAGATGTCGAGCGTGGAGGCGAAGGCTTCCGACATGCGGATGCCGTTGAGCGGGAGGTAGCCGCCCTGGTACACGACCTCGTTCATCGACGGATGGAAGAAGAAGGTGAGGTAGACCCCTGTCAGCACCAGCACGACGAAGCTCCACAGGCAGACCTCGCCCAACATGAACGACCAGTGGTCCGGGAAGATCTTGCGCATGTTGGCCTTGGCGATGGTGTAGAGGCCCAGCCGGGCGTCCGCCCAGTCGGCCAGCCGCTCTCCGCGGGGCGACTCGCGTGGGTCCTCGGTGTTGCTGATCGTCACCTTGAGCTCTTCTCTCAGGACCGCGTCAGCGGTTCACGGGCGGGAAGTGTCGCGAGTTACGACGGTGCGCGAGGTGCGGATGTGAGGTGACGGAGGCCACAGCACCGCTCCCGTGCCGGGACCGGAAGGCCGCGTCGCGGTGGAACGCGCGGCGCGCGACGCAGGGGCCGGTTGTCGGGACCCGCACGGCCGGCCTCACGTTTTCCGGTCCCGCTCCGTCGTAGAGACATGCCGAAGAGACACTGCTGCGAGGCGGAGCGCGAGCCCTGGACCGGGTCCCTCCGCGCGGAGGTCGTGCTGCGGGAGCAGCCGCATGACTGACACACCGCTGTCCGACGCCGACGACCGGTCGCTGACGGCCGTGTTCGGCGAGCGCCGGGCCCTGCTCAACCTTGCGTTCCGGATGCTCGGGTCGTCGTACGACGCCGAGGACGTGGTCCAGGAGACCTATGCGCGCTGGTACGCCCTCTCCGAAGAGGACCGGCGCGGCATCAGGACACCGATGGCCTGGCTGGTGCGGGTGGCCAGCAGGATCTGTCTCGACCAGCTGTCCTCCGCGCGGGTGCGACGCGAGAGTTACCTGGGGGAGTGGCTGCCCGAGCCCCTGCCCGGGGCGCCGTGGGACACCGGGCGCCCCGCCGGTCCGGGAACGGATCCCGCGGACCAGGTCAGTCTGGACGAGTCGGTCACCATGGGGGTCCTGGTGGTCCTGGACTCGGTGACCCCGGCCGAACGTGTCGCGTTCATCCTGCACGACGTCTTCGGAGTGCCGTTCACCGAGATCGCGGAGACCGTGGGCCGCTCGTCGGCCGCATGCCGTCAACTCGCCTCGTCGGCAAGGCGCCGCGTCAGAGCGGCGCAGCCGCGGAGCGTCCGTGGCTCACGGCATCGTGACGTTGTGTCGGCGTTCAAACGGGCCTGTGAGACCGGCGACTTGGACATGCTGGTCGGACTGCTCGCCGCGAACGCCACGGCCACCTCGGACGGCGGCGGAAAGGTCCGCACCGCGCTGCGGCCGGTGGTCGGCGCCGACCGGATCGCGCGGTTCTGCCATGGAGTCCTGCGCAAGGAGCCGGGAGTCTCCTTCGAGGAGGAGCTGGTCAGCGGGCGACCGGGACTGGTCGGGCGGATCGGCGGGGCCACCGTCCTCGTCATCGCGATCGATCTCGACGACGAGGACCGCATCGATCGTCTGTGGGTGATGATGCACCCGGACAAGCTGCATGCCTGGCGCAGCCGGGACGCCGCGTAGCGCGCCGTGGGGGAGCGGCGGGCGGGCGTTCTGAACCGTGGAGCTCATGAGAGGGGCCGGACGTCCGGCCCCTCCCGCGAGCCCTGCCGACGTGCCCTCGAGCACGGTCGGGCTTCTGACCCGGGACGGCGCGCTACAGGACGTGACCCGCCGCCCCGGCACTGCCGTTGAGGACGTCCACGTCGCTCCGGCGTACCCGGATGAGTACCACTGCCATCAGCAGTGCCACGGCGGCCATGGCCGCGGCGGTCAGGAGGGCCGACGAAATGCCCTGTGTCAGTACTGCGTGTCCCCAATGGCCGGGCAGTTGCCCCGTCCGGGTCAGCTGGGCCCTCTCCGCAGGACTGGCCTGTGCCATGAAGGACGGCAGCCGGCGCTCCGCTTCGTCACGGCTCGCCGTCCCGAACACGGTCACCATGATGGAGAGCCCCAGGGAGCCGCCCACCTGCTGTGCCGCGTTGAGCACACCGGACGCGGCTCCCGCCTCGTGGTGGGCGACGCCCGAGACCGCGGTGAGGGTCAGCGTCACGAAATTGAGTCCGATCCCCGCACCGAAGATGAGCATGGGCCCCAGCACACTGCCCGAGTACGTGCTGTCGGGCTCGATGAACGTCAGCCAGTACAACCCGGCGATGGAGAGGGCGGATCCGACGATCACGAACGGCCTGGGGCCGAGGACGGGCAGGAACCGCTGAGTGAACCCGACCGCGACGACCAGCGCCCCGGTGAAGGTCAGTGAGGCCAGACCCGAGGTGATCGGGCTGTAGCCGAGCACGATCTGGAAGAACTGCACGATGAAGAAGAACATGCCGTACATCGCGCCGGCCAGGCAGAGGATCATGACATAGGAGCCCACGCGGTTGCGGTCGCCGAACATGCGCAGCGGGACGATGGGATCCGCGGCGCGGGATTCGACCAGCACGAAAGCGGCGAGGAGTACGGCCGCCGCCACGAAAGAGGCGACGGTGAAGGAGTCGCTCCACCCGTCCTCGGAGGCCCGGATGAACCCGTAGACCAGTGACGCCATGCCCAGGGTGGAGGTCGTGGCGCTGGCGATGTCGAAGTGCCCGGGGCGACGCGTGGACTCGTTGATGTACATCGGTGCGAGCACTGCGATCACGATGCCGATGGGGACGTTGACGAACAGCACCCAGCGCCAGTTCAGCCACTCGGTGAGCATGCCGCCCGCCAGGAGACCGACGGCCGCGCCGGCGCCCGAGACGCCGGCGAACACCCCCATCGCCCGGTTGCGCTCGGGTCCCTCGGGGAACGTCGTGGTGATGAGGGCGAGCGAGGTGGGAGACGCTATGGCGCCGCCGATCCCCTGCAGAGCCCGCGCGGCAAGGAGCTGCCAGGGCTCGTGCGCCAGACCGCCCAGCAGGGACGCGAGGGTGAAGAGAAGGATGCCTGCCGTGAAAACGCGTCGGCGCCCCAGGATGTCGCCCGCCCGTCCGCCGAGCAGCATCAGCCCGCCGAAGGTGAGGGTGTATGCGCTCAGGACCCATGACAGGTCCGTCGTGGAGAAGCTGAGCGAGCGCTGAATGTCCGGCAGCGCGATGTTCACGATCGTGCTGTCGAGCACGATCATCAGCTGGCATGTGGCGATGACGAACAGCGCGAGTCCCGGATGGCCGCTGCGCCGGGTTCCTCCGACGACGGGGGCGTCCTTGTGCAGTGGGATCGTCATCGCCCGGCTCCCCGCCGGGTGGTCCTGCCGGTCCTGACGCCCTTGGGCTCGTGGTGTTCTTCAAGACAGTCGGACATGTGTTCCTTCCGTTCCGGTGGGGCCGGCGGCACGTCTCCTCACTGCGTGCAGAGGGCGACGAGAGGCAGCGCCGGGAATGTGCACGGCCGGGGGCCGCGCTCACCGGATCGACGACACAACACGGGCGGGCGTGAGGTGACGGCTGTCACAGCCGTGACGGGTGCGCCGTACGGCGTACCCGCTCTCCCCCTGGTCTCAGCGCCTCGCCGGCAGGACCGCGCATGGCCGGATGTGAGCGGTCCTACATCACACACCCCGGCGCCGGGACGTCATCTCCTCGAGGGCAGGAGGAGGAGTCCCATGGACGGACCGGCACAGCGGCGCATCGTGGTCGGGGTCAGCGGTTCTCTGAACAGCGTGGTTGCATTGCAGCGAGCGGGTGTCGAAGCCCGGCTCAGCGGGCGTCGGTTGCTGGCCGTACTGGTCTGGCGGCCGAGGGACACTGATCCGCCGCACCGGTCTGCCGCGTCGGCACCCAAGGGCACCAGAAGGGCAGCGATGCGGCTCCTGGCCGACACGCTGAACGACGTGTTCGGTGCCACCGACGACGACGTGCAGGTCGAGGGACTGGCCGTGTCCGGGACGGCGGGCCGCACGCTCGTCCAGATCGCTCGGCGGGACGACGACCTGCTGGTCGTGGGGGGAGGGCATCGAAGGAGGCTGGGCCGATGGCGCTCTCCGGTCGCCCGGTACTGTCTCACCCACGCCTCGTGCCCGGTGCTCGTCGTGCCGCCGTCGCCCCTCCAGTTGGACCTGGAAGCGATGACCGGCCGGAAACGGCTTCTGAGGGGTGCGGGAGGCGACCCCGTCAGGGAACTGCGCCGGGCCGGTCCGGGAGGGCCCGCGTACACCGACGGCGACCGCTGATCTTGCGGTGAACGGTGATCGGGGGCCTGCGGCGGCGGGCAGCGCTAGTGATCGATGCACCTCGGTGTCAATTGCTGTTCGGCCCAGATGAGTTTGCCGTCCGGGGTGTGGCGGGTGCCCCACTTGCGGCTCAGTTGGGCGACGAGGAAGAGCCCGCGCCCGTTCACGTCCGTGGCGCGGGGGTGGCGCAGGCGCGGCGAGCTGCAACTGGTGTCGTACACCTCGCAGGTCAGGAACCGGTGGCGGATCAGGCGCAGCCGGACAGGACCGCTGCCGTGGCGGACGGCGTTGGTGATCAGCTCGCTGACGATCAGTTCCGTGGAATCGGCCAGGTGCTCCAGTTGCCACCGGGCGAGCTGGCGGGTGGTGAGGGCCCGGGCGTGGCCGACGACGGCCGGGTCGGCCGCGAACTCCCACGAGACCGTCCGGCTCGGGCCCAGCGACCGGGTGCGGGCCAGGAGCAGGGTGGCGTCGTCGATGGGCGCCTGGGCGGGCAGGGCGTCCACCACGCTCGAGCACAGGTCCTCCAGGTCCAGGCCGGGGTGGGCCAGGGCGGCCGCCAGGCGGTCCATGCCGGCGTCGATGTCCTGGTCGCGGGACTCGATGAGGCCGTCGGTGTACAGGGCGAGCACGCTGTTCCCGGGCAAGTCCAGGGTCACCGACTCGAAGGGGCCAAGGCCGAGCCCGAGCGGTGGCCCGATGGGCAGTTCGGGGAAGGTGACCTGGCCGTGGCGGTCGATGATCGCGGGCGGCGGGTGGCCGGCCCGGGCCATCGTGCACTGCCCGGTGGCCGGGTCGTAAACGGCGTACAGACAGGTGGCCCCGATGGTCGCGGCTGCCGGGTCTCCCGGCTCGACGTCCTTCTCGGCGAGTCGGACGACCTGTTCGTCGAGGTGGGCCAGCAGGTCCTCGGGCGGCAGGTCCATGTCGGCCAGGGTGCGTACGGCGGTGCGCAGTTGGCCCATGGTGGCGGCGGCGTTGATGCCGTGGCCGAGGACGTCGCCGACGACCAGCGCGGTGCGCGCGCCGGACAGGGGGATCACGTCGAACCAGTCGCCCCCGACGCCGTGGTGGCTGTCGGCGGGCAGGTAGCGCCAGGCGACGTCGGCGGCGGGCGCGCCGGTGGCCCGGTGCGGGAGCAGATGGCGCTGCAGGGCCAGGGCCGCGGAGCGTTCCCGCGCATACTGGCGGGCGTTGTCCAGGGACAGGGCCGCCCGGCCGACGAGTTCCTCGGCCAGGAGCAGGTCGTCCTCCTCGAACGGCCGGGGGTCCTGGCTCCGCATGAACGCCGCCATGCCCAGCACCGAGCCGTGCGCGTGGATCGGCACGATCATTAGGGAGTGCATCCCGGTCTCGCTCATCCTTCGGGCGCGCAGCGGGTCCTGGTCCAGCCACGTCTTGGAGGACGAGTCCACCACCGGGTAGAGATGTGATCCGCCGGACAGGGCGGTGGTGTAGGGCGAGGTGGGCGGGACGAGCACCGGCTCCCCCCGGGCGAACAGGGACTCCGGCGCTCCCGGGTGGATCGAGGCGAGGCCTGCGCGGCGGAAGAGGGCGTCGCGTCGCTTCCCCGGGCCGGGGCGGGTCAGCGGATCCTCACCCAGCAGGACCGGGTCCGCCAGGTCGACGGTGGCGTAGTCCGCGAGGAACGACACGGCGAGGTCGGCCAGTTCCTGTCCGGTACGCATGACGTCGAGGCTGGTTCCGATGCGCTTGCCGGCTTCGTCCAGAAGCGCCCGGCGTTCTCGCGCGCGCCGGGCGTCGGTGGTGCCGGGATTCACGGTGCACACGCCCAGCGCACGGCCCAGGACGTCGTCGAGACGGAAGACGGGGGCCGTCGACGTGGCGTCCTGGCACGCATCCTCCTGAAGGAGGGCTTGCTGATCCGGGTCGATCAGCAGGCCGCCGTTGTCGAGCAGTTGGCGCATCACCCCCTCGAGCATCTCGGCCTGGGCGCCCCGGACGCCGTTCACCCAGATACAACGCAACCGGGTGTCCTGTATGTCGACGCCGATCGGTGGGTGCTGCGAAGGGCCGGAAGGGGCCGGGGGCGACTTCGTGGCGACGGTGTCCTCCGCCGTCCCGGAGGGGGGCAGGGCGGGGTCCGTCGCCGAGACGACCCACTGGGCCCGGCCGTCCGGGCCGGCCAGCGACTCGGCGCACAGGCCCACGTCGATCTCGCGGCCGTCGCGGTGAAGGACCCGAGCCGTGCAGGAGCAGCGTCCCCCGGGACCGCTCCGGTCCGCGACCGCCGCGGCCTTGGCCCGGTCCTCCTCGGCCGCCAGCAGGATGGCCGCGGACTGTCCGACCACCTCCGCGGCGGAGTGTCCGACGAGCCGCTGGGCGGCCTGCGACCATCCGACCACCGTGCCTTCCGCGTCGAGCACGGCGAGCGCCGCGCCGACCGCCTCGAAGGCCTTCCGGGCTTCGGATCCTGCCGTTTGCGTGGAACTGCCCACCGTTCATTCCTTCTGTGTCCCCCCTCGATGCGGACTCTCCGAGTGCGTGGCCGGGTGGTGTGTGCCGGCATCAGGTCGGGGAGCGAATCGGGCGAGGCGGGCAGGACGGGACGTTCACCGCCCCGCCCGCGACCTGGCCTCGGCTCGTCAGACGGGGCGGACCGCCGGTGCCACCCCACCGCCGTGCCCGGACGGATCAGGGGTGCGAAGGCTCCCGGGGCGGCGCCCCGGACTCCCCTGTGCTTCGTTCGTCTTCATGTCCGCCAGGCTACGCACTCGGCGACAGCGGAGTGTGGTCCAATTTCATGACATATCCCCGGGACAATTCGGTGGTCGATCACTGTTCCGGGCATTCCGTGGCAGTGTGCTCGGCCGGTGGGCCCGGCGTTCGTCGGGCGGGCCCCGCAGGCTGCCGTCGTCAGGCCCAGGAAGCGAGCTTGTCCGGGTTCCGAGTGATCCACACATCCGTGATCCGGGACCCGACGATCTGCAGGGAGACGACGGCCGCCACCGCTCCGTCCACCCGGCACACCAGTGCCGGACGATGCCCTGCGTTCTCGACCGTCGTGAGTGCCATGGTGAGACCGGGCTCCCTGCGGCACACGCCGATGAGGTAGCGAGCGGCCTTGTCCGATCCGTGGACGGGCCGGGGAGCGGCACGGACGTGTCCTCCGCCGTCCGCCCGGGCGGTGACCTGCGGGTCCAGCAACCGGATCAGACTGTCCAGTTCGCCTGTCTGGCAGGCCCTCTTGAACTCGCGGACCAGTTGCCTGTACTCCTTCAGGTCCGCCTCGTTGCGGCGCGCGGAGGTGATGCTCCTGCGGGCCGCCGCGGCCAGTGCCCGACAGCTCTCCGTGCTGCGGCCGACGATGGCGCCGATCTCGGCGTAGGGGACCTTGAACACGTCGTGCAGGACGAAGCTCACTCGCTGGGCCGGGGTGAGAGCCTCCAGCAGCACGAGCATCCCCATGGTGACGGACTCGTCGAGGGCGACCCGGTCGGCGGGATCTCCTGTGTGGTCCGAGGCCGGTACGCTGCTCCACGCCGCGCTGTCCGGCAGCGGTTCGGGCAGCCATTGACCCGTGTACTTCTCCCTGCGCACCTGCGCGGACCTCAGGTGGTCCAGGCAGATCCGGCCGGCCACCCGCACCAGCCAGGCCGAAGGGGACTTGATGTCCGCGCGGGCCGCGGCGGACATCGTGTACCACCGGGCGTAGGCCTCCTGCACGACGTCCTCGGCATCGTGTGTCGAGCCGAGCATCCTGAAGGCCAGCGCCATCAGCATGGGCTGGTCGTCCGGTGTCGGGTTCGAGCCGGGGCTCAGCTGCCCCGCGTCCTTACCCCGCATGAGCCAAAATCCTAGGGACGACGAGACGTCCGCGCGAACGCGCCGGGTCTCTGTGGGTGTCTTGCTTCCATCGCGCCCGCGCGGCGACGAACCGGGCGTACGGCGATGGAGTGGGTGTACGGCCGAACCAGGTCAGGCCGCCGTTTCCGCCGTCGACCGGGCGCGCTCGCGGGCGTCGTGACCGTGCATCGCGCGCCGTTCGCTCTCCGTGGTCCCGCCCCATACTCCCTGCACATGGCGGTTCAGGGCCCAGTCCAGGCAGGTGGACCGGACGGAGCACCGCAGGCACACGGCCTTCGCGGCGGCGGTCTGCGCCGCTCCGGGGCCGCTGGCGCTGATGGGGAAGAACAACTCGGGATCCTCCGTGCGGCACGCCGCGGCTTCGCGCCAATTCATGGAAACCTCCTCACGCGGACGGTCCGGTCGCTCCGGGGGCCCCGGCGCGGGACGGGACGCCGGGGTGGCGCTGTCCGGCCGGGAATCTGCTGGTCGAGCCGTCCGCACGGTGGCGGGTTCGGCTGCTGAAGCGGTGCACGTGGCGCAGCCCGCCGGCCGCGGTCCTGAGCTGACGCTGAGTGTCATGTCTGGGATGGTAGAAAGGCCAGTACCATAACGTCCAAGACGCATATACGCGGACGATGATAGGCAGAGGCTATGGTCACTGTGCGACGGTTCCATGGCCGGCCCGCGGCGGCTGGCCGGGCCGTCACCCTCACCCCTGTATGACGGAACAGCGTGCGCGTTTGTGACGTGCGGGACCGGGACAGCGGGCGCGGTGCGACTTCCGGCCCACCCGTCATGACCTGTTCCAGCCGCGCAGCTTGTCCGGGTTGAGGACGAGCCAGACGTTGACGATCAGGTGGGCGCGCGTGTCCAGGGTGATCGCCGCCGCCACCCGGTGGCCGCACCTCACCACCAGCCCGGCCCGGCCGTTCACGCTTTCTTCGGCGAGGGCGGTGCCGGTACTCGGAGCCAGCAACGTGGCAAGGCTCCGCGCCACGTGCGGGGCCCCGCCGACGGGACGATCCGGTGTCCGGATCCGGCCACCCCCGTCGAAGACCGCCGAGACATCGGGGGCGAGCAGAGCCGCCAGACGGCCCTCGTCACCGATCTGGCACGCCGTCCGGAACTCACCGACGACCGCCCGGTGCTGCGCCGCCGTCACATGCCCGGCCGCACGAGCGCGCAAGGACTGCCGTGCCAGCTCCCCGAGGGCTTCGTACCGCGGCCCGTGATCACGGGCCCGGCCCGCCCCGCGTGCGGCGGCGCCGAACGGTTCGGCACCCGGCAACGCCGCTTTCCGGCCCGGGCCGTGAGCGCCGGGGGCCTTTGTGACGTCCCCGAGTGCCGGGGCGTCCCGCGCCGCGGCGATGTCGTGGCCGCGCTCCGCACGCTCCGGCGCGTCGTACGCCTCGGGGTCGCCCGGCGCGTCCGGGCGCGACCGGCAATGAGTCACCAGCGTGTCGGCCAGCCATGCTCTCGGGTTCGGTATCTCGCCGTCGCCCATGGCGTACCAGCGTCTGTAGGTCTCCTCGACCGCGTCGTCCGCTCTCGACGCGGAGCGGAGGAGGCCGTACGCGAGGTCGAGGAGATACCGCCGCTCTTCGAGCAGTTCGGACAGGGGCGCGATGCCATGGCGGCCGTTCATCTGTGTCCTCTTCTCCTGACTCCCGGCAACGTCCATGAACGGCCGGCTGACATGTCCTCGGGCGTGGAACAGCGGCGGCATCCCGGGTGCGGACGGCCGCGGTTCACGGCATCACCCTGCACAGGGTGTCCAGTGCACAGGCCCACGCGCTGTCGGGGGGAGCCGCGTAGTTGACCACGAGCGCGTCTCTTCGGGGCGACTCCCGGTCCGATCCCGCCGGTTCGTAGCGGAACGCCGCGATCCCGGTCACCGCGAGTCCCTCCCGGGCCGCCGCCCGGACGACCGAGGACTCGGTTCCGCGGGGAAGTTCGAGGACCGCCTGGAGTCCGGCGGCCAGACCGGTCACGCGGACGGCCGGTGCCCTCCGGGCCAGAGCCGTGACCAGTTCGTCGCGGCGCCGCCGGTAGCGCAGCCGCATCGAGCGCACATGACGGTCGTACGCGCCCGAGGCGATGAACTCCGCGAGCGTCAACTGTCCCAGGGCGCTGGACATGTAGTCGCCGTGGCCCTTGGCCGCCACGATCTCCGGGACCAGTTCTGCCGGCAGCACCATCCAGCCGAGCCGCACACCGGGGGCCAGGGACTTGCTCACCGAGCCGAAGTACACCACCCGCTCCGGGGCGAGCCCTTGCAGTGCGCCCACCGGCGGACGGTCGTATCGGAACTCCCCGTCGTAGTCGTCCTCCATGATCAGCCCGCCGGTGGAACACGCCCAGTCCACCGCCGCCGTGCGCCGGTCGGGATGCAGCGTGCCGCCGGTCGGGTGCTGGTGCGCGGGTGTCAGCAGCACCGCGCCCACTCCGCGCAGCCGCGCCAAGTCGTCGATGCGGGCGCCGTGTTCGTCGACGTGGAGGGGAGGGGTTCGAAGGCCGGCACCGGTCAGCAGCCCGCGGTGGTGGTCGAGACCGTACGCCTCGACGGCCACCGCCCGTACCTGCCGCGTCCTGAGCGCCTGGGCCGTCAGCGCGAGACCGTGGTGGAAGCCGGAGCAGACGACGATCCGCTCCGGCTCGGCGTACACGCCACGGGCCCGTGCCAGATAGCCCGCGAGGGCGGTGCGGAGCTGCACCTGCCCGAGGGCGTCGCCGTAGCCGAAGGCGTCGTGCGGTGCCGCCGTCAGCGCATGGCGCGCGGCGGTGAGCCACGCCCTGCGGGGGAATCCGGCAAGGTCCGGTGATCCCGGCTGCAATCCGAAGGCAGGACGCTGTGCGGGTTTCGTCCGGGCGGCCGGGTGGGCGGCCGGGTTCGGTTCGGCGCGGCGGGCCACCCGGGTGCCGGAGCCCTGCCGCGCCGTGAGCCACCCCTCGGCGACGAGCTCGGCGTAGGAGTCCGCCACGGTGTTGCGGGAGACACCGAGATCGGCGGCGAGCGAACGTGACGGCGGCAGCAGGGTGCCGGGCGCCAGCCGCCCAATGCGCACGGCCTCCCGAAGAGCGTGGGTGAGGCCGGCGCGCAGCGCCGGTCCGCGCACGTCCAGATGCAGGTCGGTGATCATCGGACCCGACTTCTGCGGGAGGTTCCGGTGGCACGCGCGGCATGTGCGGCAGGTGTGGCGCACAGGCGCGAGGCCGCCGGCCGCGGGGACACCGCGCGGAGGTCCTCGGCGGGGCGGGCCGCCGGCGGAGTCCGTCGAAGAGTGATGCTCATACCCTTACGACGCGGCAGACGGCCGATCCGTGATGGGCCGGCTCCCCGACGACCGGGTCCGCCGTTGCGTGCCGGTCGCGGACCGGCTCCCGCGCGAGCCGGTCGCCATCGGGGCCCGGGGCGGTCGTTCCCGGCGGGAAGGGCGGCGTGGTTCCGGCTCCGCTTCCGCCCGGTGGCGGTGTGTTCCGGAGGTGTGGGAGCGGTCCCTGCCGCTGCGCCGCCCGGGGCAGTCCCGTCACCGGTTGGGCGCGCCCCGGATGCCCGCGCGGCCCCGCCCCGGTAGCCGTGGAGCATGCGCATCCTCGGCGAGCTGGACCAGCGTCTGTTCACCCGGGTCGCCACCGCCCGGGTGCCGGGTGCCGATCCGGCGCTCACCCGGCTGAGCCGTGGCGCCGACCACGGCCGGCTGTGGCTGGGCACGGCGGCCGGACTTGCCGCGCTCGGCGGTCACCGGGCCCGCCGTGCCGCGGTGCGCGGGATCGGTTCGCTCGCGCTGGCCTCGCTGACCGTCAACACCGTCGTCAAGTGGAGTGCCCGGCGTCAGCGCCCGCTCCTCGACCTCGTGCCGTCGGTCCGCCATCTGACCCGACAGCCCCGGAGCACGTCCTTCCCCTCCGGTCACTCCGCCTCGGCCGCGGCGTTCGTCACCGGGGTCGCCCTCGAATCCACCCGCTACGGGGCACTGATCGCCCCCGTCGCGGCGGCCGTGGCGTTCTCCCGGGTCTACGTGGGCGTGCACTATCCCGGGGACGTCCTGGCCGGGGCGGCGATCGGGGCCGGCGCCGCGGTGCTCACCTGCCGCTGGTGGCCGCCGCGCCCGGCGAGCCCGGAGCCGGAGCGGTCACCGGCCGTGGCGCCCGCCCTGCCCGGCGGCGACGGGCTCGTCGTCTTCGTCAACGCCCGCGCCGGAACAGGGGCCGGGCCCGCGGTGCTGCCGCCCGCCGCCTTGCTCGAGGAACTCCTGCCGCGCGCCGAGATCGTCGAGTGCGGCCCGGACGACGACGTCGCCGCACTGCTCG
This sequence comes from Streptomyces sp. HUAS TT11, assembly GCF_051553595.1. NCBI lineage: Bacteria > Bacillati > Actinomycetota > Actinomycetes > Kitasatosporales > Streptomycetaceae > Streptomyces > Streptomyces sp. HUAS TT11. Next base: position 1,212,072 of record NZ_CP196184.1, on the reverse strand, counting down.
ACCGTGCGGTGCGACGGGCTGTCGAGCGCGGTGGCGCGCTCGGGGTGTACGGCGGAGACGGCACGGTCAACTCGGCGGCCCGGGAGGCCGCCAGGAACGGGCTGCCCCTCGCGGTGTTCCCGGGCGGCACCTTCAACCACTTCGCCCTCGACGTCGGTGTACCGCACCCCGAGGACACCGCGTCCGCGGTCGTGCGGGGCGACGCCGTCACCGTGGACGTCGCGGTGGCCGCACCCGTGGCGGGCGGGGGCCCCGATGCGGAACCCGTGGAGTTCCTGAACACCTTCAGCATCGGGCTCTACCCCGACCTGGTCCGCCTCCGCGAGCGGCTCGAGCGGAGGTGGGGCAAGTGGCCCGCGGCAGGCCTGGCGCTTGTGCGGGTGCTGCGTGACGCGACCCCCGTCGAGCTGACCCTGAACGGCCGTTCCCGCCGGTTGTGGCTGCTGTTCGCCGGCAACTGCCGCTACGTCCCGGACGGCTTCGCCCCCGCTTTCAGGCCCCGCCTCGATGACGGACTGCTCGATCTGCGCGTGATCGACGGCGATCACCGGCTCGCGCGCACCAGGGTGGTGGTCTCGGCGCTCGCCGGAGCGCTCGGCCGTTCCCGGGTGTACCGGGCCGAGCGCGTGTCCTGGGTGCAGATGGACGATATCGAGGGTGCGGACACGTTCGCGTACGACGGCGAGGTCCATCCGGCCACCGGTGGGCTGCGGTTGGAGAAGCGGCGCGGCACGCTCGTCGTGTACCGGCCCGCCGTTCCGGGGGACGAGATCGCCCAGCAGGCACGCCTGGCCGCCGCTGCCGCCCGCCACCACAACGGTGGGAGGGGCCGCCGTCTGCCTGCGGACGGCGGCCCCTCGGCCTCGGCGGACTGATCACATGTGGACGACCGGGGCATCGTCGGGGCCGGGCTGCCGTGTGCCGCGGCGGTAGAGCAGGAACGTGACGACCGCGCCCACGGCGAACAGCCCCGCCGACCACCAGAAGGCCGTGGTGTAGCTCTCGATGGTCGCCTGCGCCCGGGCCGCCCTGTCGGCCGGGTTCCTGCCGGCGAGGTAGCCGGTCGCGGCGCTCGCGGCGAGCGTGTTCAGCAGCGCCGTGCCGATCGACCCGCCCACCTGCTGCATCGCGTTGACGGTCGCGGAGGCGACACCCGCGTCCTCGGGCGCCACCCCGCCGGTGGCGAGCTGCATCGCCGTCGGCATCACCAGACCGAGGCCCACGCCGATCACGATCAGCTGCGGCAGCACCGCGCTCATATAGTGCGAGCCGAGCCCGATGCCGGTCAGCCAGGCCATGCCGACCGTCGCGATCGCGAAACCCAGCGGGATGACGGTCTTCGGGCCGATCCGCGGCAGCAGCACCGTGGTGCCGAGCTGGGCCGTCACCATCAGCGCGCCGACCATCGGCAGGAAGGCCACGCCGGTCTTCGTCGGGCTGAAGCCCAGGTTCAACTGCAGGTAGTAGGTGAGGAAGAGGAAGACGCCGAACATGCCCGCGCCGGTGATCAGCACCGCGACGAACGACGATCCCCGGTCGCGGTCGAGCAGGACGCGCAGGGGCAGGAGCGGGTGCGCGGCGCGGGTCTGCCACCAGGAGAAGGCCGCGAGCAGCAGGCCGCCGACGACCAGGTAGGCCCAGGTCAACGGTGAACCCCAGTGGTGCGACTCGGCGTTGGAGAAGCCGTAGACCAGGCAGAAGAGGCCGCCCGCGACCAGGACCGTGCCCGGCACGTCCAGCTTGGAGTCGGCGGCGTCCCGGTGGTTGCCCAGCAGGATCCAGCCGCCGGCGAAGGCGACGACGGCGATGGCGACGTTCACATAGAGGGTCCAGCGCCAGTCGAGCGCGTCGGTGAGCACACCGCCGAGCAGAAGCCCGACCGCACCGCCCGCACCCGCGATCGCGCCGTAGACGCTGAAGGCCCTCGCCCGCTCACGGGCGTCCGTGAAGGTGGTGTTCAGCAGTGACAGCGCGGCGGGTGCGAGGAGCGCGCCGAAGGCGCCCTGCAGGGCGCGGGCGGTGACCAGCATGCCGAAGCCGGTCGCGGCCCCGCCCAGCGCGGAGGCCGCCGCGAAGCCGACGACCCCGATGAGGAAGGCGGGCTTGCGTCCGAAGAGGTCGGCTGTCCGTCCGCCGAGGAGCAGCAAGGAGGCGAACGCCAGTGCGTAGGCGGTGACGATCCACTGCCGGTTGGCGTCGGAGAAGCCCAGGTCCGCCTGGGCGGACGGCAGGGCGATGTTCACGATGGTGGCGTCCAGGACCACCATCAGCTGGGCGATCGCGATGATCGCGAGGATCCACCACCGCTTCGGTGAGGCCGCCGGGGGCGCGTCCACGGTGCCGGTGAGGGCGCCGTCCTTGACCGTCTGGGTCATCGGAGAACCACTCCAGGGAAAGTCGTCGCTCGGGTCATGAATTCGTAAACGAAACCGTTTCGTACACTTAGAGCGTACGGACGTTTTCGCGAAACGGCAACGTTTCGATAGGTGGGTGTGCCAGGTCACATCGACCGGCTGCGGCCGACTGTCCGGTGGAGTGGCGGAGGCCGGCGACAACGACGAACATGCCTTGACGGGAATATAACCGTTGAGGCATATTGAATTGGTGTCCGACGCCTCCTTGTGGAACGCACTCGCCGACCCCCATCGACGGGCTATCGTCGCTCTGCTCCTGGAGCGGCCGAGGACCGTGGGTGAGATCGTCGACGCGTGCGGTCTCAGCCAGCCCGGCACGTCCAAGCACCTGAAGGTGCTGCGTGACGCGGGCCTGGTCCGCGTGACCCACGACGCGCAGCGCCGGGTGTACGCGCTCGACCCGGCCCCGATCGCCGCCCTCGACGCCTGGCTCGCCCCCTACCGCAGGCTCTGGAACAGCAGCCTGGCCGTGCTGGGGAGGCGTCTCGACGAAACCCCGGACGACAACGAAGAACCCTCAGCGAAGGACTGATCCGCCATGGCCGCCGAACTCACCGGCACCTATGTCACCCTCGACGACGGCCGCCCCGCCGTCCGCTTCAGCCGTGTCTACGACCACCCCGTCGAGAGCGTCTGGCGATTTGTCACCGACCCCGACGAACTCGCCCGGTGGTTCCCCTCCCGCGCGGAGTTCGATCTCCGCCCCGGCGGGACCGTCACCTTCAGCGGGGACCCGAACATGCCCGAGTCGACGGGTACGGTCGTGGCCGTCGACCCGCCCCGGCACCTCTCCTTCGAGTGGGGCGGAGACGAACTGCGCTTCGACCTGGAGGCGGTGGAGGAGAAGCGCACCCGCTTCACGCTCACCCATGTGCTCGGCGAGCGGAACACCGCCGCCCGCAACGGCGCGGGCTGGGAGGTGTGCCTCTCCGCCCTGGACGCCACGGCGCGCGGCGAGCGCTTCGAGGGCCCGCACGCCGGGATGAGCAGCCCCTGGAAGGCGTTCTACGAAGGCTATGTCGCGGCCGGGATCCCCTCGGGAGCCCCCGTCCCCGGCGCCGACTCCTGACCGATCACGCCATCTGACGGCGCACCAGCTCGTGCAGCCGCCCGGACGTGTCTGCGAGAAGCTGCGCCGGCGGGCCCTGCTGGGCGACCCTGCCGTCCTCCATCACGATGACCCGGTCCGCGTCCAGCACCGTGGACAGCCGGTGGGCGATCACGATGCGGCTGGCGTTGAGGGCCCGGGTCGACTCGATGACCCTGCGCTGGGTCTCGTTGTCCAGCGCGCTCGTCGCCTCGTCGAAGAACAGGATGCGCGGCCGGCGGATCAGCGCCTGCGCGATCATCAGTCGCTGCCGCTGGCCGCCGGAGACCGCGCCGCTGCCCTGGACGATGGTGTGCAGGCCCATCGGCATCCGCTTGATGTCCTCGGCGAGGCCCGCCATCTCCGCGGCAGCCATCGCCTCCTCCGGCGTGTAGGGCTCGGTCCCGCAGATGACGTCCAGGATCGAGCCGGTGAACGGCTGAGCATGCTGGAGCACCACCCCGCACTGGCGGCGCACCGCCGACTGGTCCAGCGCCGAGAGGTCCTGCCCGTCGTACAGCACACTGCCCGAGACGGGCTTGTCGAAGCCGATCAGCAGGCGCAGCAGGGTGGACTTGCCGCAGCCGCTCGGGCCCACGATCGCGACGAACTCGCCCGGCCTCACCGAGAAGGACACGTCGTCGAGGACCAGCGGGCCGTCGTCGGAGTACCGGAACGACAGCCGGCGGGCCTCGACGGCGCCGGACAGCACACCCGGGCGCGTGCTCGCGGTGCGCACCTCAGGTGTGGCGTCGAGCACCGGCCTGATCTCCTCGAACAGCGGCAGGGCCGCCACCACCGAGACGAACGCGCCGGTCAGCTGGGTGACCGAGGTGAGCAGCATGGTCACCGAGGTGGTGAAGGTGAGGAAGCCGGCGGGCGACAGAGCGCCCCTGGCCGGCCCGGCGAGCAGCATGAACAGCAGCAGTGAGCACAACGGCAGGTAGACGGCGCCCATCACCGTGGTCAGGTTCTTGATCCGGCCGACCTTCTGCTGCAGTTCGCGGCTGTGCGCGAACTCCCGCGCCCAGGCCGCGTACGCGTAGTTCTCGGCCGCCGCCACGCGCAGCTTCGGCAGACCGCGCAGGGTCTGGAACGCCTGGTTGTTCAGCTTGTTGCCGAGCCGCACCAACCGCCGCTGCCAGCGCACCTGCCACAGTCCGAGTCCCAGGAACACGGCCGTGATGACGACCAGCATGCCGATCGCGGCCAGCGCCATGGGCACGCTGTACCAGAGCAGCAGCGCCAGGTTCATGGCGCCCACCGTCAGCGACTGGGCGACCACCGGACCGACCCCGGCGAGCAGCCGCCGGATGGCGCTGATGCCCATCGCGGCGCTGGCCAGCTCACCCGTGGAACGCTCGGTGAAGAACTTCGTCGGCAACCGCAGCAGGCGGTCCCAGACGGCGGGTTGCAGCGTCGCCTCGATCCGCCCCTCCAGGCGCAGGATGGTCAGGTTCTCCAGCAGCATGAACGCCGCCGCCACCACGGCGGTCACCATCAGGGCGAGGCAGACCTCGACGATCAGCCCCTCCTGCGCCCGCGGCACGAACTCACCGAGCACCTTGCCGGTGGCGATGGGCACCAGCGCGCCGATGGCGACGGTGACCAGACCGCTGAGCAGCAGGGCCGACAGATCGCCGCGCGTGCCCCACACACTGAAGCGCAGCAGCCGGAGCGGGCTCAGCCGCTGTTCGGGGAGCGGGCGGTAGAACATCACGCCGCGGGGCTCGAACTCCGCCGCGTTCGCCTTCTCGATCGGCGTCTCCCGCCCCGACGAAGGCTGGACGGCGACATAACCGCCGCGCCGCCACAGCAGTGCGACGGGCGCGCCGGACAGGGCCCTCAGGCCCACCATCGGACCGACGTCCTCGTGCCACCAGTGCCCGTTGAGCCGGACGGTGCGGATGCGGACACGGGAGGCCAGCGCGATGCGCTCCACCGGATCGAGCCGGTCGCTCTCCGTGCCGCTCTGCGCGGCCTCGGAAAGGGTGATCCCGGCGGCACGCGCCACCAGCCGGCAGGCCGAGTACGTGGCGTCGGCGTCGGCCGCCGTGGTGTTCTTCGCCGACGGCTTGCCGATCGAGGCGAGCAGGGTCCGGTCGGCCTGGGCGCGCACCGCCTCGCCCGCCTTGATGCCCGCGGCCGTACGGGTCTCGTGGGTGCGCTCCAGTTGCTCGATCCACCGGTCGAGGGTGGCGAGGAGGCGGTACTGCTGGTCGACCATGCCCTGCCAGACCGCGGGATCCATCAGCAGGTCGGCCGCGGCCTCCGCGCCGTACACGGAGCCGTACTGGACGCTGCCCGGCGGGACCTGCATCCAGAAGACGTCGTCGTCGGTGATGTCGGCGGCCCGATCGGTGGCCATCGGCGCCTGGAACAGGATGGACAGGCCCCGGCCGACCCCGAGCGCCAGCGCGTACTCCAGCGGGCTCGTCGTCGGCGGCACGTACTGGGGGTTTCCGTACGCGTCGTACGACCAGGTCTGGGTGTCGACGGGCTGGTACAGCTCGCGCAGCTGGATACGGCGCACCACACAATCGCGCACCGGCCGGGCGACCAGGGTGTGCTGGGGGCCCGCGACCGGGCCGAGCAGCAGGGAGCCCGCCTCCAGACGGCCGAGATGGTGCCAGTGGCCCTGCACGGCCGCGTCCACGGCGAACAGGTCCAGGGCACCGGAGGCGACCAGCCAGAGCACCTGCGGGCCCTGAAGATCGAGCCGGCCCGTCCCGGAGCAGTCGACCGGTGCTCCCATCTGGCCGAGGGCATCGAGAACGAGGTCGCCCTCGTGAACCGCCGTCATGTCACCGCTCCCTGACCAGATCGGCGTACGCGCCGCCGGACGCCACCAGGGCGTCGTGCCGCCCGCGTTCCACGATCGTGCCGTGCTGGAGCACGACGATCTCGTCGCTGTCGCGCACCGTGCTGAGCCGGTGCGCGATCACCACACAGGCGCAGCCGCGCTTGCGCAGGTTGTCGATCACGATCTGCTCGGTCTCCGCGTCCAGGGCGCTGGTCACCTCGTCGAGCACCAGGATGCTGGGGTCGCGCACCAGCGCCCGCGCAATCTCCAGTCGTTGGCGCTGACCGCCGGAGAAGTTCCGCCCGTCCTGCTCGACCCGGCTGCGGATGCCGCCCGGGCGCCGCATGACGACGTCGTACAGGGCCGCGTCCCGCAGTGCGGAGACCACCGCGTCGTCCGGGATCGACGGGTCCCACAGCGCCACGTTGTCGCGGACCGTGCCCTCGAAGAGGAAGACGTCCTGGTCGACGAAGGACACCGAGGCGGCGAGAGAGCCGCGCGGAATGTCCTCCAGGCGCTGGCCGTCGATACGGATCTCGCCCTCCCACGGGGCGTACAGACCGGAGATCAGCCGGGACACCGTGGACTTGCCGCTGCCCGAGCCGCCGACCAGCGCCACCTGCTCGCCCGGCCCGAGCGACAGGCTGAAGCCGCTCAACAGCGGCTTGTCCAGCGGGCTGTAGCCGAACGTGATGTTCTCCAGCTCCACATGGCCGTGCAGCCGGCGGGTGGACTCCCCGGAGCCGGGGCGCCCGTAGAGCGGATCGGCCTGGAAGTTCTCCACGTCCTTCAGCCGTGCCACGTCCGCCGCGAAGTCCTGGATGCGGCCCGCGACGCCGTTGAGGCGGGTGATGGGCGCGGTGAACCGGGTCACCAGGGCCTGGAAGGCGACCAGCAGACCGATCGAGATATGGCCTTCGACCGCCCGCAGACCGCCGATCCACAGGATCAGCGCGCTGTTGAGCGTGGCGAGTGTCGGCGCCACCACCCCGAGCCATGCGCTGGGCGCGCCGAGCCGCTGCTGCTCCTCCAGTGTGGTGGCGTGCTGGCCGGCCCACTTGCGGAAGTATCCGTCCTCACCGCCGGTCGCCTTCATCGTCTCGATCAGCTGCAGACCGGTGTACGCGGTGTTGGTGAGCCGGGCGCTGTCCGCACGCAGCTTGGCCGTGCGGGTGGCGCGCAGCCGTACGACGACCCGCATGGCCACCACGTTGAGCAGCGCCACGCCGATGCCGACGAAGGTCAGCTGGGGATCGTAGGTGTACAGCAGCACCGCGTAGAGCACGACGACGATCGCGTCCACGCCGGCCGCCGCGAGGTCGCGGGCCAGGGTCTCGGCGACCGCGTCGTTGGACTGGAGCCGCTGCACCAGGTCGGCCGGGCTGCGCTGGGCGAAGAACGTCACCGGCAGCCGCAGCAGATGGCGCAGGAAGCGGGCGCTGGAGAGCGTGGAGGAGATGATCCGGCCGCGCAGCAGATTGGCCTGTTGCAGCCAGGTCAGCACGACGGTGAGCACCACGCATGCGCCCATCGACGTGAAGAGCACCCCCAGCAGCGAGGTCTGCCCACCGATGAGGAACATGTCGATATAGGTGCGGCTGAGCGCGGGCAGCGCGGCGCCGACCACCACCAGGAGGAGGCTCGCGAGGACCGCGGCCGGCATCGTGCCCGAAGTACCGCGCAGCCGTGCGGGCATCGCGCCCATGACGCCCGGTCGGCGGCCGCCCTTGGTGAAGCCCTCGCCCGGCTCCATCACCAGCACGACCCCGGTGAAGCTCGTGTCGAAGTCCTCCATCGGCACGAACCGGCGTCCCTTGCCGGGGTCGTTGATGTACACGCCCCGGCGGCCGAAGCGCCGGCCCATGCCGTCGTAGACGACGTAGTGGTTGAACTCCCAGAACAGGATCGCGGGCGCCTTGACCTCGGCCAGCGCGGCCGTGTCCATCTGCATGCCCTTGGCCGTCAGGCCGTAACTGCGCGCGGCCTTCAGCAGATTGCTGGCGCGCGAGCCGTCGCGGGAGACACCGCAGGCGATGCGCAGCTCCTCGAGCGGGATGTGCCGGCCGTAGTGACCGAGCACCATCGCCAGGGAGGCGGCGCCGCATTCGACGGCCTCCATCTGCAGCACGGTGGGTGTGCGCACGGTCTTCTGCCGGCCCTTGGGGACGGTGCGCCTGGGCGGTGCGGTACGGCGTCTGCCCCGCACCGGGGGCAAGGTGTCCTGGGGAGCGGTCACGGCAGGAGCCAATCGACGGGACGCTGATCGGCCAGGCGGATCGAACCAGTGGCCAGGGTCATGGAGGAGAGGGCGAACGGCGGTCCCTCCGCCGACGACCACTTGTAGCCGCTCTTCGTGCGGCTCGACGGGTCGAGGCGCACGAGGACGGCCACCGGTCGGCCCTTTTTGGTGAACTGCTCGCCCAGCTGGCTGTCCCCGAGGAAGGCGGCGATCTGCTGCGCCGACTGGGCCGTGCGGTCCACGGACCGCACATGGCCGCGCAGCACGCCGTACGACTGGGCGGGCACCGACTGGACGGTGAGGTCGACGGAGGCGTCGGCCGGGATGGAGGCGGCGGTCTCGGCGGGGACGTACACCGTCGCGTACAGGGGATCGGAGGCGTGTGCGACCTTCTCCACGGCGGCGACGTTCGTCCCGGTCTGGATGATCTGGCCGATGGTGGCGGCGAGTCCCGTGATGCGGCCCGCGGCGACCGTGCGTACCACCGAGTCGCCCCCTTCGGTACGCACCTTGAGGACCGGGGCGTCGGCGGGGAGCCTTTGACCTTCCTTGGCCAGGACCGCGGTGACCTGTCCGGCCACGGGGCTCTGGAGGATGTAACTGCCTTCCCCGTGCGTGAGGATGGCGGGAGCGCCGACCGTGGAGGGCACCGAGCCGGTGACGGCCCACACGGACGCGGCGGCCATGGCGATCACCGTGACGCTCAGTACGAGCCAGCCCTGGGGGCGCGCGAAGCGCACCGGGAGGTCGAGCTCTTCGGGCGACTGCAGCTTGGCGAGGGCCTGTTGGCGGAACTGCACGGAACTTCCCTCACCTGTCGGAGAGATGTGGGCATCGGAGAGTCCCGGAGCCGGGATACGGCTCCGGGACTCAACGGCACAGTGGTGCGATCAGAGGCCGGAGACCAGCTGGGTGACCGGGGAGGTGTTCAGGCCGGTGACACCCTCGACGGTGCCGACAGCCGTGCCGACCAGGCCGGAAACCGGGGCGACGCCGTCCACCAGGCCGGTGACGGTGCCGACGGCGTTCAGCTGCAGACCACCGGAAACGGCGTCGAGCTCGGCGTCCGAGATCTCGGCGGTCTCAACCTGGGGGGTGGAGTTCATGTGGGAACTTCCCTTCATATGGGTACTCATAAGGGGAGAGCGGCCCGCCTCTGGGGAAAGGCGAACGACCGCGGACCCGCGGGGGCGTGGACCCGTCGCCGGGTTCCTCAGCGGTCCCGCGGTGCAATGGATCAAAGCACGGCGGTGCGCGGCGATTCCACTCAACCGCCGCTCCCACCAGGGCAATTGGCAGTCGGATTCGGCGATCCGTGCAGGCTTGCGCACGCCTTGGCGGCGAGTTCTTCACATGCTGCGCGGCTTCGTCGCGAAAAAGTCCCTTGTCGCCCCGGAACCGAATAGGACAGTCCGCTCCAATGGCGCGCCCACCGGCGCGCGCGTGTGCAGATCCCTCGCGCGCGGTGACCTGGTTGCGCATTCGCTGTGCAGATTCCCTGAAACCGGGATTTCGTTCGGAATCGGAGACGGACGGTCACCGGCCGATGGCCCAGCGTACTCGCGACGGGCGGTTCGGTGACCTGGCGTGTGTTCAGCCGAGCAGTGCGTACACGGTGCTCGCCCGTGCCGCGATCTCCGTCGAATCCTCCGCGGTCATCGTGATGTCGGCGAACGCCATGCGCCGTCCGAGCTTGCCGAGGACCGCCTCCACCAGGACGTCCGCGTCCGTCACCGCGCGCTGGAAACTGGTGGACTGCTGCACCGTCGTCATCGGGACGAAGCCGCCCCGCGCCGCCGACACGGCGACGACGGTCGCCGTGTCGGCCGCCGCCATCAGCGCCTGCCCCGACATGCCCCCGCCCTCCCGGGCGAGCCGCGTGGACCACGGCAGCCGGAGGACGGCCCGCCGGTCGTCCAGTTCCACGACCGTCAGGCCCAGTTCGAGCACCCAGGGGGCGAAGTTGTCGGAGAGGAGCTTGTCGGCCTCGGCAGGTGTCATACGAGATTCCTTCCCGCCGCCGCGCCCCGCCAGACGCGTTTGCCACTTATTTCACGCTTTTGCATACGCCAACTCGACCAGTTGCGGCGGCGGTTGAACACCTCATGTGACGCGTGCGTATCAACGGGCAACCAGGCGCCCCGGTCAGCTGCCGGACGGCGGCTGCGCACCCCGTCCCAGGAGGTCGAGAGTTGAGTCACAAACGCATACCCAAGCGCAAGGCCGCGATAGCGGCGGGCAGCGTGGCGGCGCTCGGAGCTGCGGCCCTTCTGCTGCCCAACGCCAACGCGTCGCAGACGGACCCGTCCGGCGACGCGGCGCCCAGGACGTTCAGGGCGAACGACGTACCCGACCTCGCCGGGCGGCTGGCCTCACAACTCGGCGATGCCTTCGCGGGCTCGTACTACAACGCGGACAAGCAGCAGATCGTCGTCAATGTCGTCGGTAACGACCGCAACGCCGTCACTACGGTCAAGAACGCGGGCGCCGTCCCCAACCAGGTGCAGAACAGCACCTCCACGCTCCGGGCCGCCGCCGGGATGCTCAGGAGCCGGGCGACCATTCCCGGCACGGCCTGGTCGGTCGACCCCAGGACCAACGAGATCCGGGTCACCGCCGACAGCACCGTCACCGGCAACAGGTGGAACAACCTGGAGTCGGCGGTGGAGAGCCTCGGTTCGGGTGTGGCCACCATCAAGAAGTCGGCGGGCACGTTCAAGACGTTCGTGTCGGGTGGCGACGCCGTCTTCGCCCAGGAGAACGGCGGAACCGTCCGCTGCTCCCTCGGCTTCAACGTCACCGCGAGCGACGGCAGTCCCGCCTTCCTGACCGCCGGGCACTGCGGTGTGGCCGCCGCCCAGTGGTCGGACAGTGCGGGCGGCCGGCCCATCGCCACCGTCGACCAGGCAACCTTCCCCGGCGACGGCGACTTCTCGCTCGTGAAGTACGACGACCCCGCCACCCAGGCGCCGAGCGAGGTCGACGCCGGCAACGGGCAGACGGTCCGGATCAACCAGGCCGCGGACGCCGCGGTGGGCCAGCAGGTCTTCCGGATGGGCAGCACCACCGGTCTGCACGACGGCTCCGTCACCGGTCTCGACGCCACCGTGAACTACCCGGAGGGCACGGTCACCGGTCTGATCCAGACCGACGTCTGCGCCGAGCCGGGTGACAGCGGCGGCTCCCTGTTCACCCAGGACGGCAGTGCGGTCGGACTGACCTCGGGCGGCAGCGGTGACTGCACGTCCGGTGGTGAGACCTTCTTCCAGCCGGTGACCACGGCGCTCCAGGCCACCGGCGCGACGCTCGGCGCGGGTGACGCCGCCGGCTCGGGCGACCGGAGCGTGGATCCCGGTAACACCGCGGACCCCGGTGACCAGTCCGGCGCCGGCGATCCGGCGGCCGGCGGAGCGGATCTGTCCGGCCGGTCGGACAGCCCCGGGGCGGGCGCCGGCCAGGCACCGGAGTCGGGTCACTGACCCACGGGGACTCCACTCGGGTCCCACCCGGACGACCACACGGTCCGGCCCTCCGTCGGGAAGGCCGGACCGCCGTGCGCGGCAGGTGTCACGCGGGCCTCACCGCCCGCAGGAGGAGCAGGGCCACATCGTCCGGGCGCTCGACCGCGGTGGCGGTGTCCCGCACCAACTGGTCGGCCAGCGTCTGAAGGGGCGCGTCGCCGTACAGTGCGAGCCGTTCCCCCAGTTCCGCCAGAGCGTCCTCGATGTCCACGCCCGGGGACTCGACCAGCCCGTCGGTGTACAGCGCCAGGCCGCCATCCGGGCCGCCTCGGTGGCACCGGCCGTGGCCCCGGCGAGCCGGTGCGCCGGGTGGTGAGCCGACCGGGGTCGGGGCCGAGCGGCAGATTACCGGCGGCGTCCGCCTGCTCCAGGCGCCATGCCAGTCGCGCGCAGGCGGCGGTCAGATGCTCGTGCTCCCACTCGGCGAGCTCCGGCGGACGGGAACCGGGCCAGGTCACATAGATGGCGCCGTACACCGTGCCCGGTGTCGCCACCGGCAGGGCGGCCAGGGCGAAGGGATAGGGCAGCACCACGGCGATGCGCGCGAAGCGGGCGGCCATCTGCTGCTCGCCGTTCACCCAGATCAGCCGCAGCTCCCTGAGGGCCTGGGCGACCGGGAGCGGCGCGGAGAGGCCGACGCGCTCCCAGGGGCGGTGAACGCGCGGTGCAGTCCCGCCTTGACCGCCATCTCCAGGACCGGCTCGTCGGGCGCCAGCAGATACACCGCGCCCGACTGGGCGTGCACGTCGTCCAGCATGGCGGCCAGGGCCGACGAGAGCAGCGGCCGTACCACCGGCGCCAGGACGGTGGGTTCCCGTGTCGGCGCCTGCCGCTGCGGCACGCCGACCACCTCCTCGTTCGGCCCCCTACGGGTCCCCGGGGGCAAGGCTCTCCCCGGGGGCGGCCGCGCGTACGGCGGCCGCCCGCAGGCCGGGGATCGGATCCGTTCCGCTCATGGCAGGTCACCCTCCGTCAGGGGCGTGCCGGCCGGAAGGACGAGTGCGCGGTGCGACGTCCTCGGCACCCCGGCTGCCGGCGGGGGCGGCACCGAAGGCCGTGCCCGCAGCGGTTCCCGGCGCGCCGGGCTCGGCCGGTCGCTCGCCGGAGGCGTGCAGACTCGCCAGGAGCGCCAGCAGTTCGGCGCTGCGGCCGCCGGGCTCGGGGTGGAAGACGACGAGCGTGAGCCCGTCCGTACCGCCGACCTCGAACTTGTTCGAGTGCAGTTCCAGATCACCGACCTGGGGATGGTTCAGCCTGCTGAGCCGGCTGCGGCGCGGCCGCACGTCATGCCGGCCCCACAGCAGGCGGAAGCGCTCACTGCGCACCGACAGCTCGCCCACCAGCTCCACCAGCCGTGGGTCGTCGACATCGGCGCCGGCGTGGGCGCGCAGACTCGCGACGCCCTCCGCGGTCGCCTCCTCCCAGTCCCGGCGCAGGGCCTGCTCGGCCGGGTCGAGGAAGACGGCCCGCAGCAGGTTCACACCGGGCGCGTAGGCGGGGGAGAGGGCGGCGGCCAGCGCGTTGACCGCGAGGACGTCGGTGAACCTGTTCTGGACGTACGCCGGATTGCCCGTCCAGCCGTCGATGAGCTGACGGATGCTCATGGGGACCTTCTCGGACCGCGTGGTCCTCCTGCGGGAGCCGGATCCACCGGGCTGTGTCAGACCGATCAGATGCGCGGTCGCGTCGTCGTCCAGCTGCAGCACCCGGGCGAGCGCCTGGAGGACCTGGACGGACGGATGGCGATCGCGACCCTGTTCGAGCCTCAGGTAGTAGTCGGAGCTGATTCCGGCGAGCGTCGCGACCTCCTCACGGCGCAGACCGGGCACCCGGCGCAGTCCGCCACCGGCGATGCCCGCGTCCTCGGGCCGGATCAGGGCCCGCCGGGCGCGCAGGAAGTCGCCGAGCGCGTTCGTGCCGTTCATATGACCACCGTAGGACCGGTCCCGGATTCCTGGGTGGCCCTGTCACTCCCAGGAACCGGCCGGCCGACGGGGCGCGCGTCGCTGCGCACCACCGACACGTGGGATCGGCACGTTCACAGGGGCTGCGCGAGCGTCTGCAAAGCGCTGTAATGGCCGAATGGGCAGTGACGGCGCTGCGGGACGCAGAACGAGGACACTCCGTGCCGAACTTGCCCTCAAGACCCTCAGCGCGGACCTCGATCCGCGCGAGCGCCTGCGCCGCACCCTGGAACAGGCGCTCGTCTTCGCCGGAGCGACGCTGGCGGCCGTCTACGTCCCGGCAGCCGACGGGGACCGGTTGTGCCTCACCGAGTCCGCCGGCGTACCGCGTGTGCTGTACGGACTCCGCGACGTCTACCCCCTCTCCGCCGGTGGTCCCGCGGCGGACGCGCACCGCTCCGGACGGCCCGTGTGGCTGACGGCCGAGGACCTGGCCCGCCGGCCCGCCGCGCAGCGCCTGCCCGTCAGGGACTTCTCGCTCGCGGCCCTGCCGTTGCGGGAAGGGGGGTGCCTGGTCGCCGTCGGAGACGCCCTGGAGGGTTTCGACGCCGAGGAACGTGAATGTCTCCGTCTTCTGGCCGAGGCCGTCACCGGTCCCGCTCCGGCCGAGGACCACGCCAAGGAGCTGTCGGGCAGCTTCTTCAGCCTCGCGGTGGACAGCGGCCGGGTCGAGGTCGACGACGAGATGCTGCGCCTGTTCGGCATCGAGCCCGACGAGTTCGACGACAGGGTGGAGACCCTGCTCTCCCGGACCGTGCCGGACGATCTCCCCTCGCTGATGTCCGTGGTCGAGGCCGACCACATGTCCATCGGCGACCGGGAACTGGAGTTCCGCATCCTCCAGCCGTCCGGCGAGCCCAAGTGGCTGCGGCTGCGCGGACGGCTGCTGCCGGCCGGGCGGGGCCACCCGGCGCGGCTGGTGGGAACGGTCGCCGACGCCTCCAAGCTGCGCCCCGCCGTCAGCGACGTCACCCGCATCCAGCGGCTCGCTGCGGCCCTCGCCACCGCGGGCACCGTCCGCGACGTCGGCCGGGCCGTGGTGTCCGCGCTGCGCAAACCGCTGCGGGCCGACCGCGTCGCCCTCGCCGAGCTGGAGGGCGACCGGCTCGTGGTGACCGTGCTCGACCCGCCGGAACCGGAGGCATGGCCGGAGCTGTGGCGGACCGAGTGGCGTTCGGAGTGGCCCGACGCACCGGTGCGGGCCATGCCCACGCTCGCCGCGGCGCTGGGCGAGGGCCGCGCCGCGGTCTGGCCCGCCGGCTCCGAACTGGAGCCGGCGCTCGCGGACGTCGGTCCCGGCGGCCTCGCCGTGCTGCCGCTGACCGCCGGAGGCAGTACCGCCGGCGCCTGCCTGATCGGCTGGGACGAGCCGCACGACTTCGCACCCGACGAACGCGCACTGCTCACCGCCGTGGCGGGCCTCGCCGGACAGGCACTGGTGCGTGCCCACGCCTTCGACGCCGAGCACGAACTGATCGGCATGCTTCAACGGGCCCTCCTGCCGCGCCGCCTGCCCCGGCTGCCCGGCGCGGTCGCCGTCGCGCGCTATCTGCCCACCACCGCGGGTCTCGAGCTCGGCGGAGACTGGTACGACGTCATTCCGCTGACCGACAACCACGTCGCGTTCGTCATCGGCGACGTCCAGGGGCACAACGCCGGCGCTGCCACGCTGATGGGCCAGATGCGCACGGCGCTGCGGGCGTACGCGGTCGAGGGCCACCCCCCGGACGTCGTCGTCTCGCACGCCAATCGGCTCCTCGTGGACATGGAGTCCGACCTGTTCGCCACCTGCTGCTACGTCGATGTCGACATGGAGGAGGGCTCCGCCTGGTGTGTCCGCGCCGGTCACCTCGCACCCGTGCTGAGGTATCCGGACGGCCGCACGGAGATCCCCGAGTCGGACGGCGGTCCGCCCCTCGGCGTCGTCGAACGCGCCGACTTCCCGATGAGCCCGCTGCGGCTGCAGCCCGGCACGGTTATCGCGCTGACCACGGACGGCCTGGTCGAGTCGGCGGCCGTCGACATCGAGGTCGGTCTCGCGCGGCTGGCCGACGAACTGTCCGCCGCCGATCCGGGCCACCTCGGGCTGGTCGCGGACGCCCTGCTCGCCGGTGCGAACCGCAGTGACGACGTGGCGCTGCTGCTCGTGCGCTACGACGGCATGGCGACGCGCCCGCGGCGCGAGAGCTGGACGGTGTGGCGTGTCCCGGAGGCGGTCCGGCACGCCCGCCGTTTCACCCGGCGCACCCTGCGCGCCTGGGGCGTCACCGAGGACGTCGACATGGTGCTGCTCGTCGTCTCCGAACTCGTCACCAACGCCCTGGTCCACACCGGCGGTCCGGTCCGTCTGCACCTCACCCTCTTCAACCACCGGCTGCGCATCGCGGTCTTGGACAACTCACCGCGTACGCCGGTCAAGCCGACGAGCATCGGCTGGGAGGCGACGGGCGGCCGCGGCATCCTCCTCGTCGAGGCCGTGTCGGCGGCGTGGGGGACCGTCCCCGTCAGCGGCGGCAAGCAGGTGTGGGCGGACGTGTTCCTGGAGCAGGGGCCGTCGGCACCACCCCCCTGACCCGGATGCCGGGGGTCCGGCGACATGACACCCTGACGTCGTGCGTCTGCTCCTGATGTCCGACACCCACCTGCCCGCTCGGGCCAGGCAACTGCCCCCGGAACTGATCGCCGAACTGCCGCGCGCCGACGTCGTGATCCATGCCGGCGACTGGGTGGACGTCGCCGCTCTCGACCTGCTGGAGAGCCGGTCCGCGCGGCTGATCGGCGTCCACGGAAACAACGACGGGGCCGAACTGCGCGCCCGGCTTCCCGAGGTGGCGCGTGCCGAACTCGGCGGTCTGCGCCTCGGCGTGGTCCACGAGACGGGCGGCGCCCAGGGCCGGGAGCGCCGGTGTGCCGAGCGCTTCCCCGACCTCGACGTGCTGGTCTTCGGTCACAGCCACATCCCGTGGGACTCCGTCACGGACACCGGGCTGCGTCTGCTCAACCCGGGCTCCCCGACCGACCGCAGGCGTCAGCCGCACTGCACCTACCTGACCGCGACGGTGTCCGGCGGTCGGCTGACGGACGTGGTCCTGCACCGGCTGCCGCCGCGCGCCGGCAGGGCGACGCGGGTCTGAGCCCGGCTCGTCACGCCGCCGGGGCGTGCGCGCCCGGACCGTCGCACGCAGGCCCACGCCAGGACCGCCCCGACGAGGGCGCCCGCCGCCGGACGACCACTACAGCGACTCGCAGCGGACCCGGTTCGGATGGATCGCCCCCGAGGTCGCCGCCAGCGGTCCTCCGGTGCCGCCCCACCGCAGTGCGACGATCTCGGCGGCCACCGACACCGCCACCTCCTCGGGGGTGCGCGCCCCGAGATCCAGGCCGATGGGCGAGCGCAGCCGGGCGAGTTCGGCCTTTGTCAGTCCCGCCTCGGTCAGCCGCTTCGTCCGGTCGTCGTGGGTGCGGCGGCTGCCCATCGCCCCGATGTACGCGGCCGGCCTGCGCAGCGCCTCCTCCAGCAGCGGCACGTCGAACTTCGGGTCGTGGGTGAGCACGCAGATCACCGTGCGGTCGTCGGTGGCGGTGGCGTGCAGATACCGGTGCGGCCAGTCCACGACGACCTCCACGCCCTCCGGGAACCGCTTCGGAGTGGCGAACACCGGACGGGCGTCGCAGACCGTGACCCGATAGCCGAGGAAGTCGCCGATACGGGCCACCGCGGCCGCGTAGTCGATGGCGCCGAAGACCAGCATCCGGGGCGGTGGCGCGAAGGAGTGCAGAAAGACCGTGACGGCGTCCTCGCGTCGTTCGCCGTGCCGGCCGTAGTGCCGCCGGCCGGTGGCACCGAGTGCGAGTCCGCCGCGCGCGTCGGCGGTCACTGCGGCGTCCAGACCGCTCGAGCCGAGCGACCCCGACACCTCGTCGGGCCATACGGCGAGGGTGGCCCCCCGCGGTGCGGGGCCGTCGATCACCGTGGCCACGGTGACCGGGCGACCGGCCGCCACCGACTCGGCCACCGCCCCGAACGAGACGTCCTGCGCCGGTGTCACCCGGCGCACCAGCAGAGTGATCTCCCCGCCGCAGGTGAGTCCCACGGCGAACGCGTCCTCGTCGCTGTAGCCGAAGGTCTCCACGCGCGTCTCGCCCGATTCGACGACCTCCTGGGCGAGTTCGAACACCGCCCCCTCGACACAGCCGCCCGAGACGCTGCCGACCACCTCGGCGCCGGGACCGACGGCCATCGCCGCTCCCGGCCCGCGGGGCGCGCTGCGGCTCACGGCCACGACCGTGGCGAGCCCGAAAGGGGATCCCGTCGTGTACCACCGGTGCAGCGCCGGGAGGATCTCACGCATCGCGCGTTCCCTCGATCACGCTTCCGCTCCTCTCACACCGCGGTCAGGCGTTCCGGCGTGGCCGGAATCCGCCCCTCGACAACAGACTCCACGCTCGGCGGCGCCACCGCCATACCGGGCGCCGGCGACGCGCAGCGGGCCGGGCGGGTCCGGGGCCGCCCGGACCGGGTCACCCGGTGCGAAGGCCGGTGCGGTCGGTGCCCCCGGGGCGGCGGTGACCGTCGGCCGGCGGTCTTCGGCCGACCGGCGGCGGCACCCGGTCGAGGAGGGCTCGCGGGCGCGCAGCGGACGGATGCGGATGCGGTCCGTGACCGCCGTCCGGGTGCGGAGAGCGGCCGGAGGCGGAATTGGTTGACGCTTAATCCGTTGCCGTGGCCAAGGGGTCGCTGGTCCACTGCGCGTGAGGAACAGTCGACCCAGAGGAGCGGAAATGCGCACAGCGTCCATGTCCAGCCAGCAAGGAACCACCCCCCTTCCGAAGGACATGACGCTTCGTGCACACGCTGAACCTGGGAATCCTGGCGCATGTAGACGCCGGTAAGACGAGCCTCACCGAGAGGCTCCTGTACACGGCCGGGGTGATCGACGAAATCGGCAGCGTCGACGACGGCAACACCCTGACCGACTCGCTCGCGCTGGAGAGGCAGCGCGGCATCACCATCAAGTCGGCCGTCGTCTCCTTCACGTTGGACGACGTCACCGTCAACCTCATCGACACCCCGGGTCACCCGGATTTCATCGCCGAGGTGGAGCGGGTGCTGAGCGTGCTCGACGGTGCGGTCCTGGTCGTGTCGGCCGTGGAGGGCGTGCAGGCGCAGACGCGCGTGCTGATGCGGACCCTGCGGCGGTTGCGCATCCCCACGCTCGTGTTCATCAACAAGATCGACCGGGGCGGCGCGCGGCACGGCCGCACGCTCGAGGCACTGGCACGCCGGCTGACCCCGTCGGTCGTCCCCATGGTGCGGCCGGACCGGATCGGCACGCGGACCGCACAGGTCACGCCGTACGACGCCGACGACCCCGCCTTCACGGAGCGACTGCTCGATGTCCTCGCCGAACACGACGAGGAGCTGCTGGCCGCGTACGTCGAGGACATGGTGTCCCACGACCGGCTGCACACCGCGCTCGTGGAGCAGACCCGGCGTGCCCGGGCGCACCCGGTGTTCTTCGGTTCGGCGATCACCGGCGCCGGTGTGCCGCAGCTGATCGAAGGCATCGGGCAACTGCTTCCGGCCGCCGGCGGCGACCCCGCAGGACCGCTCTCCGGCACGGTCTTCAAGGTCGAGCGGGGACCGGCGGGGGAGAAGGTGGCCTATGCGCGGATGTTCACGGGGACGCTCCGCGTCCGCGACCGGATCCTCTTCGGCGACGGCCGTCCCGAGGGGCGGGTCACGTCGATCAGTGTCTTCGACCGGGGTACGGACGTGCGTGAGGACGCCGTGCCGGCCGGTCGCATCGGCAAGCTGTGGGGACTCTCCGACGTCCGGATCGGCGACGACATCGGTGCGAGGCGGCATGCGCAGGAGCGCTTCTTCGCGCCACCGACGCTGGAGACCGTGGTCGTACCGGGGCCGGGTGTCGACCGAGGGGCCCTGCATCTGGCGCTCGTCCGGCTGGCCGAGCAGGACCCGCTGATCGACCTCAGGCACGACGAGGTGCGTCAGGAGACCTCGGTGTCCCTCTACGGCGAGGTGCAGAAGGAGGTCGTCCAGGCCACGCTCGCCGATGAGTTCGCCCTGGACGTCACCTTCCGGGAGACGACCCCGCTGTGCATCGAACGGCCGGTGGGCACCGGAGCGGCCGTGGAGTTCAACAAGAGGGACCTGAACCCGTTCCTCGCCACGGTCGGTCTGCGTGTCGACCCCGCTCCGCCGGGCGGCGGCGTGGACTTCCGCCTGGAGGTGGAGCTGGGTTCGATGCCGTACGCGTTCTTCAAGGCGGTCGAGGACACCGTGCGGGAGGTGCTCGGACAGGGGCTGCACGGCTGGGAGGTCACCGACTGCACGGTCACGATGACCCACTCCGGCTACTCGCCGCGGCAGAGCCATGCCCACCAGGGGTTCGACAAGAGCATGTCGAGTACGGGAGCGGACTTCCGGGGCCTGACCCCGTTGGTACTGATCGAGGCGCTGCGCCGGGCGGGCACCCGTGTGCACGAGCCGATGCACAGCTTCCGCATCGAGGCCCCGGCCGACACGCTCGGCGCCCTGCTGCCGGTGCTCGCCGCGGTGCGGGCGGTGCCCCGGGCGACCGAGACGCGAGGTTCCGTCTGTGTCCTCGAGGGCGCGGTCCCGGCGGCGTGGGTGCACACCCTGGAGCAGCAACTGCCGGGCCTGACGCGGGGCGAGGGCGAGTTGGAGAGCGCCTTCGGGCACTATGCGCCGGTGACGGGCGGATCGATGCCCGAGCGGCCGCGCACGGACCACAACCCGCTGAACCGCAAGGAGTATCTGCTGAAGGTGAGCCGCCGGGTCGGTGGCTGAGTGCGGTTCGGGCCCGCATGCTTTCCGGGCGCCGGTCCCGTCGGGGCACGGTTCCGTCCGTGCCGTGCCGCGCGCGGCACGGACGGAACCGTGGTCGTGGGCGGCCCGGGGGTCAGCCGGCGGACGTCCCCGTCCAGTCGGCGGGGACGTGTGCCAGGCGTACCCGCTGGGGGTGGTCGCCGACCTGCACCGAGGCGACCTTCTCGCCGGTCGCGAAGTCGATCGCGGTGACCCGGTCGGCGCCGCTCTCCGAGACGATGCAGTCCGTGCCGTCACCGCTGACGGTCGCCCAGTAGGGCTTGGCGGCGGTCACGAGCGGACCTTCCTGGAGCGTGGCGCGGTCCACGACGGTCGCGTAGTCGTCCATCGTCCCCGCGACGCACAGCTTGGTGCCGGAGGGATTCATCGATATGCCGTGGTGGCGCGAGTCGTTGACCCACGTGGTGCGATCCGGGCTGGTGGCCGGGTTCTTGGGCAGGGTCTTCACCCGGGTGATCCGGTCGGTCGCCAGGTCGTACTCGAGGAACCCGTTGAAGAACGACACCTGGAAGTAGAGCGTGGACTCGTCGGGGCTGAAGACGGCCGGACGCACCGCGTCGGAGAAGTCCTTCAGCCCGATCGCGTCCAGCCTGCCGCGCATGTCGATGGTCTTGACCTGCTTGAACGTGGTGGCGTCCACGACCGTGATGTGGCGGTCGCCCTTCGTCCAGTCCCAGACGGGATCGTCGAGGGCCGTGTTGACCTCGCCGATGGCCATGTTCCAGATGTACTTGCCGTCCTTGGTGAAGATGTTCTCGTGCGGCTTGTCGCCGGTGGTGAACTCGCCCAGTCCTCGGCCGGTGACGATGTCCAGCACCTGCACCTTGCCGGCGGTGGAGGCCGAAACGGCGACGCGGGTGCCGTCGGGGGAGACCGCCATGTGGTCGGCGCGGTAACCGGCCACGGGGAACCGCCAGTTGATCCTGCCGGTAGTCAGGTCGATCGACACGACGTCGGCGAAGCTCGGCCGGGAGACGACCATCGATCTGCCGTCCGGAGTGGAGTACATGTCGTCGACGAACTGGTCGTGTCCTTCGCCGACGCTGTTGCGGATGGCCATGAAGTAGATCCACTTGATCGGGTCGGCGTTGATCTCCGCCATGCGCTGTGCCTTGTCGGGGACCACGTCGACACGGCCGAGCCGGGCGAAGTCGCCGGTGGACTCGATGACATCGGCGGTGCCGTCCCAGTTGTTGCCCACGAACATCACCTCGCGCAGGGCGGCGGTGGTGTCCTGCGCGACGGCGGTCGCCGTTCCGCCGGCGGTCAGGGCGAGGGCGGCAGCGAGGGAGAAGAGGTGACGGGATCTGAGGACGGACATGGCGGGTCCCTGTCTGTGGTGGTCAGCCGTGATGAGGACATGACAAGCCGGGGTGGTGCCGTTCGTTGGAGCCGCCGGGGGTTGCGGCCCGCGAATCTGAATACGGGTGCGTTCAGATTGACTTACTGGAAAGTAAGGAAGAGTCGGACCTCTCCACAAGACTTCGTGCACGACAAAATTGGCGGACTGTCGAACGGATCGACGAAAGCTGAGGGATGCGCGTGGCAGGCAGGCTCAGGCAGCCGACGGGCCGCTACGGGGGCAGGTCCGCCGAGGAGCGGCAGGCCGAGCGGCGCCGGAGGTTCCTGGACGCCGCGCTGCAGCTCTTCGGCGACAGCCCCGGTTTCCGGAGCACCACGGTCGCCGCACTGAGCGAGGCGGCCGGTCTGTCGACGCGCCAGTTCTACGAGGAGTTCCGCACCCTGGAGGACGTGCTGGCCGCCTTGCACCTCCAGGTCAACGACTGGGCGGAGGGGGCCGCATCGGCCGCCCTCGCCGAGGCCCGCGCCCTGCCGCTCGCCGAGCGCGCCACCGCGGTCTTCCGGGCGTACGCGGCGAACGTCACCTGCGATCCGCGGCGGATCCGCATCACCTTCGTCGAGATCATCGGGGTCAGCCCCAGGTTGGAGGAGCAGCGGCTCGAACGGCGTTCCCGTTGGGTGGACTTCATCTGCGCCGAGGCCGCCGACGCCGCCGCGCGGGGGGAGGCGGCCCCGCGTGACTACCGGATCGCGGCCACTGCGTTCATCGGCAGCGTCAACGGTCTGCTGCACGACTGGCGGGCCGGCTGGGTGGACGCGACCCTCGACGAGATCGTGGACGAGCTGGTCCGGCAGCTGCTCGCGATCCTGCGGCCGGGCGGATGGGTTCCGGGTGCGTGACGAGGCCAGGTGACGGGTTCCGGGTGCGGCGGCTCATCGACGCGCGAGACGCCGCCTTCGAGCGCCGCGCGTTGCCGGGGGGCAGGGGCGCGCACGGCCCGCCCGCAGCGCCGCCCGCACCAGGGCGGCGGAGGCGCGCAGGCCTGCCGCGCACGCCGAGGGCGGCGGCAGCCTCCGGCCCCGGCCGCCGAGTTCGGCGCCCGCCGAGAAGGTCCAGGAGAGCCGGGAGCTGATCCGGACCTTCAGACGGCGCTGCCCGCCTAGCCGTCCCATGCCTCGAGGGGGATCTTTCCGGCGAGCCTGCCGTCAGGCGGCGTCGGCGGGCAACTGCGGGACGGGTTGCGGGTGTCGGCGGCGGTGTCTGCCGCGGTGCGCATGGAGACCTCCTTCGAAGGCCGGGCCCGGCGTGCGGTGGGCCGCGAGGACCTCTCCTTCGAGCCTCCCCCGGCACGGGGCCCCCGGCAAGCGCAGCGGGAGCTGTGCGCCTGTCGGGTGAGGGCGCGGCCGGTCCCGTGACCGCCCGGTGTCCCACCCCGTTGCTGCATGCATGATCTCAACACGACGTATCGTCGCCGCGGTCGGTATCGCCCTCGGCGTCACGGGCCTTGCGGCGCCGATGGCCACCGCGGCCCCCGCCGACAACTCGGACGCGAGCAGGCTGAGCCCGGTCACCCTGCTCGACTCGCTGTCCCACAGCGAGGTCCCGGCGCAGTACAAGGACGACGTCCCGCTGCCGTCGAAGCAGCTCGGGGAGCTGAACCGCGTCAACGGCATCCAGCCGGTGCAGCAGGCCACCGACAAGGTCGCGCCCGTGACGGGACTGGTGTCGGACGTCGCCTCCTAGGTGACCCCGGGACGAAGACCCAAGGCCCCCGGCTGTGCGGCATGCCGGGGGCCTTGACATTCGCGGGGACCGGCCGGAGCATCGCAGCAGATCAGTGAATGACATTTCACCAGGCGAACAAGCTCGGTCCCTCCGAGCACCGTCCCGGCCATGTACCGAAGGAAGCCGTCATGCCTGTCACCCGTGAACTCCTCATCGGCGGCAAGGACGTACCCGCCGCGTCCGGCCGCACCACCGTCGACGTCGCCCCCTACACCGGCGAGGTGTACGCGACGCTCGCCGCGGCCGGCCCGGAGGACGTGAAGCGGGCGGTGGACGCCGCGGACGCGGCCTTCCCGGACTGGGCGGCGCTCGCCCCCTTCGCCCGCCGCGCGATCTTCCTGAAGGCGGCCGATCTGCTGGACGCCCGGAGCGAGCAGGTGGCCGAGATCATGGCGCACGAGGCGGGCGGCACCCGGCCGTGGGCCCTCTTCAACGTGGGTCTGGGTGCCAACATCCTGCGCGAGGCCGCGGCCGCCGTCACCGCGCCGCGCGGTGAGGTGCTCAGTGCGCAGGAGGAGGGGGTACTCGGGCTGGCGGTGCGTGAACCCCTCGGGGTGGTCGCGGCGTTCGCCCCGTGGAACGCGCCGGTCATCCTCGGCGTCCGGGCCGTTGCGGCGCCGCTCGCCGCCGGCAACACGGTGGTCGTCAAGCCGAGCGAGGACGCACCGATCGCGTGCGGGCTGCTGATCGCCGACATCCTGCGCGAGGCCGGACTGCCGGACGGCGTGCTGAACGTGGTCACCAACGACCGTGAGGACGCCGCCGGGATCGCACAGGCGCTGACAGCCGACGAGCGGGTGCGCGCGGTGAACTTCACGGGCTCCACCGGGGTCGGGCGCATCGTCGGAGAGCTCGCGGCGCGCCATCTCAAGCCCGCCGTACTGGAGTTGGGCGGCAAGAACGCGGTCCTCGTGCTGGACGACGCGGACGTGGACTACGCCGTCGACGCGGTGGCCTTCGGCGTGTTCCTGAACGCCGGCCAGATCTGCATGTCCGGCGACCGCATCCTCGTCCACGAGTCGCTCGCCGAGGAGTTCACCCGGAAGTTCGTGGAGAAGACCGCCTCGCTGCGGTCCGGCGACCCCGCGCATCCGCACACCGTGATCGGTCCGCTGGTCAGCGCGCAGGCCGCGCAGCGGGTGGCCGGGCTGGTGAAGGACGCCGTGGGCAAGGGGGCCACGGTCCTCGTCGGCGGCGAACCCGAGGGCGCAGTGCACCCGGCCACCGTCCTCACCGGTGTACCGCAGGACGCGGACCTGTACCGCACCGAATCCTTCGGCCCCGTGTGCGTGGTGGCGACGTTCGCCGACGACGACACCGCGGTGGCCCTCGCCAACGACACCGAGAACGGGCTGACCTGCGGCATCATCACCGAGAACGCCACCCATGGACTGGCCGTGGCACGTCGGGTCCGCACCGGCATCGTGCACATCAACGACCAGTCGGTGGCCGACGAGCCCCAGGCTCCCTTCGGCGGGGTGCGGGCGTCGGGCTACGGCCGTTTCGGTGGACGGTGGGGTATCGAGGCGTTCTCCAACACCCGCTGGGTCACCGTCGCCACCCGGCACGCTCACTACCCCTTCTGACGGGGCGACCGGACGTCGGTGTCCGGGCGTTGCCCGGTGGACACCCGTGCGCCATCGCACCCTGCGAGGCTGGCGGGGTGGACATGACGGCACTGGCCCGAACGCTGCTCGAGTCCGTACCGGCGCATCGCACGGCCCGGATCGAGGTCGTCCGGGCCGTGGACGGCGAGGCCGAACTCGCGTGCGACACCCCCGCGGAGCTGACCAACGTCATCGGCTCGCTGCACTCCGGCGGGCTGATCGCCCTGCTCGACGCGGCCGGGCTGGCCGCCCTCATCGCCTCGGGGCCGCATGCCGGGGCCCTGGAGCGGATCGTGCCCCTGGGAACCGCGGCCGCAGCGGAGTTCCTGGCTCCCGCCCGCGGGCGCCTGTCCGCCGGCTGCCGCCTCGACGACCAGGCCCGGAGTGCCCTCGAGCCGCTGTGGGCGGGCGAGACCGACCGTGTGCGGATCTCCACCTGGGCCGAGATCACGGACGCGGCGGGCAGGGTCGTGTGCCGGGGCCGCTTCGACTGGAGCGTGCGGCGCACGCCCTCAGGGAGCGCCGCCCGGCCCTGAGGCCGCGGACCGGGAGCGGTCGTCAGGCCCTTTGGGCCCGGTTCGTCACGCGCCGAGGGCCGGCACCACCCGCTGCCTCGCATCTCGGCACGCGGATCCGAAGGACCGCCCTCGCGCGCGGGTCGACGGTCGCGGAAACGCGCGCACCGTCGTCCTCGGGCCCGGTTCCGGACGGGGT
Organism: Streptomyces sp. HUAS TT11; assembly: GCF_051553595.1. Classification (NCBI taxonomy): domain Bacteria; kingdom Bacillati; phylum Actinomycetota; class Actinomycetes; order Kitasatosporales; family Streptomycetaceae; genus Streptomyces; species Streptomyces sp. HUAS TT11. Next base: position 1,185,761 of record NZ_CP196184.1, on the reverse strand, counting down.
GAGAGCCGGGCCGGGCCCGAGGACGCACCGCCCCCGTCCCCACGGGATGCGGTGCGCGGGGGTCCGCCGCCGCTCATCGGCGGCCCCCGGTCCTGGGCGTCACGACCACCGTGGCGGCCGGACGGTTTCAGGTTCTCGACAGAGGCAAGCACAGCGACTTACTTGAGTCAAGCAATCGAATCGCCCGCCGGGATGCCGAAACGCGTGCGGCCCCCCGTCACCGGGAGGCCGAGCCGGAGGCGGGCGCTCCCGTCAACCACGTCGTGTGGCGATGCCGACCGTGTTCGCGGTCACGACGGCGCCGATGCCGGCCCATGCCGTCCACTCCAGGTGCTGCCCGAGGAGGAGGCGGCCGACCACGGCGGCCAGGACGGGGTTGACGCTCATGAACAGTCCGAAGGCCGGGGCCGACACCCGGCGCAGCGTGAACAGGTCCGCGAGGTACGGCACCGCGGACGAGAGGAGCCCGGCGGCGATCGCGCAGGCGGCGGCCTTCGGGGTCGGCGGATGCTGGACGGCGACGGCCGCGCCGACCGGAAGGAACACCATCGCCGACACCGCGGCGGCGGCCGCCGATCCCTGCGCCCCGGGGATGCGCCGGCCGACGGTGCCGTTGAGCAGGATGTACGACGCCCAGCAGCCGGCGGCCAGCAGGCCGAGGCACATCCCGGCGTAGTCGGTGGACGGTTGAGGGCGCATCAGGACGACGACACCGGCCGTGGCGATCAGCGCGCAGCAGGCGTCGACACGCCGCCGTGTGGCGGCCAGGGCGATGGTGAGCGGGCCGAGGAACTCCAGGGTCACCGCCAGACCGAGGCCGATGCGGTCGATGGCGCTGTAGAGGGACAGGTTCATGGTGCCGAACACCAGGGCCAGCAGCAGCACCGGCCACCACTGGTGCCAGGTGAAGGAGCGCAGTCGCGGCCTGCCGACGGCGAGCAGGACGAACGCGGCGACGTACTGGCGCACCGCGACGACGCCGACCGGTCCGAGCACCGGGAAGGCGAGCGAACCGATCGCGGCGCCGACCTGGTTGGACAGGCCGCTGCCGACCATGGTCAGGACTCCGGCCGGGCTCGTGCGGGCCGGTTCCGGCCCCGGGGCTGCCGGACGGAACCGGCGTGCGGGTGATGCGGACGGGCGTGCCGATGCTCCGTGCATGCTCCGATCGTGCGAGAACCCGGCCCGTGCGGAAAATGCATCCGGCGGGCCATCCATACGCTTGACTCATGCATGAAGTGGAACTGCGGCAGTTGCGCTGCCTTGTCGCCATCGTCGACGAAGGCACCTTCACGGACGCGGCGATCGCCCTCGGCGTCTCCCAGGCGGCCGTGTCCCGCACACTGGCTTCGCTCGAACAGGCGCTGGGTGTACGGCTGCTGCGCAGGACCTCCCGCGAAGTGGCTCCGACCGGCACCGGACTGCGCGTCGTGGCGCACGCCCGGCGGGTGCTCACCGAGGTCGACGACCTGGTGCGCGGCGCCACCTCCGGTCCGGCCCGGCTGCGGATCGGCTACGCCTGGTCCGCGCTCGGCCGACATACCCTCGCCTTCCAGCGGCGCTGGCGCGAACGGCACCCGCAGACCGAACTGCACCTCGTGCGCGTCAACTCGGCCACCGCGGGGCTCGCGGAGGGTGCCTGCGACCTCTCGGTGGTGCGCAGGCCCGTGGACGACCGGCGCTTCGACTCGGCGATCGTCGGTCTCGAGCAGCGGCTGTGCGCGATGGCCGCGGACGATCCGCTGGCCAGGCGCCGCTCGGTTCGCCTGGCCGATCTGAGCGGACGCACGCTGCTGGTCGACCGCCGGACAGGCACCACCAGCGTGGAGTTGTGGCCCCAGGAATCGCGCCCGGCCACCGAGGAGACGCACGACGTGGACGACTGGCTGGCCGCGATCTCCACCGGTCGCCGTATCGGAGTCACGGCGGAGTCCACGGCCAACCAGTACGCCCGGCCGGGCGTCGTCTACCGGCCGGTGAGCGACGCCGAGCCCATCGCCGTGCGGCTCGCCTGGTGGCGGGACGGCCCGCATCCCGCCATGCAGCCCGTTGTCGAACTTCTCGTCTGCCTCTACCGCATGGACTGACCGGCGGGCCGCGACGGCGGCGTCGCGGTCCCCCGCGACGGGGCGGGTTCGCCCCGGCCGCCGTCGGCGTCTTCCTGCTCAGCGTCCACACGCCGCGCGGCGTGACCTTCCTGATCGTGTTCCTCACCGGTGTGTTCCTGCACAGCGCCCAGACGACGATCTACGCGACGGTCTCCCTCCGCGCCGCCCCCGACAGCCGTGCCACCGCGGTCGGCCGGACATCCGGCCCGGGCCGCCTCGGCGCCGTCTTCGGGCCGTGGCTCGGGGGCCGGCTGCTCGCCGGACGTCACGGCGACCGGGGCTTCACCGCCTTCGCGCTGAGGGGTGTGTCCTCCATGGTCTTCATCGGCATCGCCGCCCTGCGCACCCGGCAGGCGTCACCGAGCGGCACGCCCCGGGAAGCCGGGCTAGCCCGGCCCGCATCCGTTCCCAGACAGGTAGTTACTTGAGTCAGGCAACGATATGGTAAACTGGGCGGTATGCCCAACCCGCAGCCCCCCTCCGCCCCCGCATCGCCGGAAGTGATCGACATCGAGCGAGCGCTCACCCGCATCACATATCTGAGCACGCGCGCGCGGCAGCACGATCGCCTGATGGCCCTGGCGGGTGTGCCGCTGGACCGCGCCGCGGTGGCCCTGCTGCGGCAGATCGCCGACTCCGAACCGCTGCGCCCGGGGGAGCTGGCCAACCGGCTGGGGGTCGAGGCGTCCCATGTGACCCGGCAGGTGCACCAGCTGCAGAAGTCGGGATACGTCTCCCGCGTACCGGACCCGGACGACGGCCGCGCCCAGCGTATCGAACTCACCGTCCTCGGCCGTGAGGCCATCCACCGGATCCGCGACGCCGGGGTCCGCGGCATGCAGGCGGCGCTGGGCGCCTGGTCACCGGAGGAACTCCGCCAGCTGGCCACCCTCTTCCACCGCATGGTCGACGACTTCCTCGCCTATGCCGTCGACGACGAGACGGGCCAGGAGGTCCTCGAGGCCGCTGGCCCCGAATCCTGACCCGGATCCCGGTGTCAGTCGGCCGTGGCGAGGAACTGCGTCGCGGCCAGTTCGGCATACAGCGGGTCCGCGGCGATCAGTTCGCGATGGGTGCCCACCGCGCGGACCCGGCCCGCGTCCATGACCACGATCCGGTCGGCCGTGGTCACCGTGGACAGCCGGTGCGCGACCACCAGGACCGTCGTGGAGCGCGCGACATCGGCGACCGTGTCCCGCAGAGCCGCCTCGTTGACGGCGTCCAGCTGTGAGGTCGCCTCGTCGAGCAGCAGCAGCCGGGGACGGCGCAGCAACGCCCGCCCGATCGCGACACGCTGGCGCTCGCCGCCGGAGAGCTTGGTCCCACGATGCCCGACCAGGGTGTCGAGACCGCGGGGGAGCCGCTCGATCAGTCCGTCGAGCCGCGTCGTCTTGAGTACCCGCTGCACCTCGGCGTCGTCGGCTTCGGGACTGCCGAGGAGGAGATTGTCGCGCAGGGAGCCGGACAGCACCGGAGCGTCCTGCTCGACGTAACCGATGGCCGCTCGGAGCCGGGGCAGCTCCCACTCGGCGATGTCCCGTCCGTCCAGCGAGATCGAGCCCGACTCGGGATCGTAGAACCGCTCGATCAGGGAGAACACGGTCGTCTTGCCCGCCCCGGACGGGCCGACGAACGCGGTCATGCCCCGGGCCGGCACCGTGAAGGTCACGCCGTGGTGCACATGGGGCAGGTCCTCGGCATACCGGAAGCGCACGTCCTGGAAGGAGAGCGTGGCGGGCTGTGCGCCCGGGGCCGGCAACTCCGCATGCTTCGCGGGTGGTTCGGCGGGCAGCCGCAGCGCCTCCTGGATCCGGGCGAGTGCGGCGGCACCCGTCTGGTACTGGGTGACCGCGCCGACGACCTGCTGGATGGGCGACATCAGATAGAAGACGTAGAGCAGGAACGCGACCAGGGTGCCGACGTCGACGGCGCCGGTCGCCACCCGTGCGCCGCCCACGGCCAGTACGGTGATGAAGGCGATCTGCATCGCGAGACCCGCCGTGTTGCCCGCGGCCGCCGCCCACTTGGCGGCCCGCACGCTCTGCCGCCACGACTCCTCGGCCGCCGTGTGGACGGCCTCCTCCTCGCGGTGCTCCGCGCCGGACGCCTTGACCGTGCGCAGCGCGCCGAGGACCCGCTCCAGCGAGGCGCCCATGGCGCCCACCGCGTCCTGCGCCTGCCGGCTCGCCCGGTTGATGCGCGGCACGATGAGCCCGAGCACCAGGCCCGCGGCCAGGATCACCCCGAGCGTGACTCCGAGCAGCACCGCGTCGACCAGTCCCATCATCACCACCGTCGCGACCAGTGTGAGCCCGCCGGTGCCGAGCCCGACCAGTGAGTCCGTGGTGACCTCGCGCAGCAGCGTGGTGTCGGAGGTGATGCGGGCCATCAGATCGCCGGGCTCCGTACGGTCCACGACGGAGATCCGCAGCCGCAGCAGATACGACGACAGAGCGCGCCGGGCACCCAGCACGACCGATTCGGCGGTACGCCGCAGCACGTAGGAACCCAGGGCGCCCACCGCCGCGTTGGCGACCACCAGGCCCGACATGCCGAGCAGCGCCGGGGTGATGGACCGGTCGTGCGCGAGGTCGTCGATCAGACCGCGAGCGACCAGCGGCAGGAGCAGCCCGGTGGCGCCGGTGGCGAGCGCCAGCACCGCGCCCGCGAGCAGGGACCACCGATGCGGCCGTACATATCCGAGGAGCAGCCGCCAGGCGGGCGGCACCGGTCCCGGTTCGGCTTCCGTCACAACGATGCTCACGGCGGTCCTTGCAGAGTAGGGGCTGGTCCACTCCGGCCCATGGGCCACGCCCGGCAGGGGTGGTGAGGGCAGAGCGGAGGTCTACGCGGTCCGCATCCTAGAAGGGGGGACAGGTGCCGTCGGCGGGGTCCCGCGCAACGCCCCCTCGCCCGGGGTGCATTTCCTGGTCCAGCCATTTTCCTCCCACTCCTGCCGGACCCGTCGGTGGCGGCACGGCTCATGTGGTGACATGTGTCGGCGGGGTGCGAAGGAGGCTTCCTGTCCGGTTGCCGAGTGGGCTCGCCCGTGGGGCGGTTGGTAAGGGCGAGGCTGCCAGGACGGAGGTGACCGCACCGAGTGCGCCGATCAGTGGGCGCAGGACCCGAGCGGAGCCGCCATACGCGCGGGCGTGGGCAGCCCGCGTTCCCCCACTGCCCTGCGCGTCACCGAACTCCTGTGCAGCGCCGACGCGTACGCCACGCGGCCGACCGACATCACCGCCCTGGACCCCGAGTCGATGGTGTCCGTACCGGCCGCCCGTGAGCTCGCGCCCGAGACGAACGGCCGCCGCAGGGGACACCCGATCTGACGGCAAGGGACGCGCGGCGGCGGACGAGGCCGTCCGCCGGCCTCGCTCCGGACGCCGCGCGTCCAGGACTCTCTGCCGGGGACTCGGAGGGGCCGCTGCGCCTTTCGGGCCTCCGGCCGAGTCGGAGCCGGTCATTTCCCCGCAGCACGACGGCCCAGGGGTGCAGGAGAACGGGACGGGAACTGCGTGGTCCCTCCGGTGAACACGGGTTAGGGTGCCGGAGCGCGAACCGGGGATCACAGCAGGTGGGGGACATGGCAGACGACAACGGCGTGCCCGAGAAGGGTGCGGGCCCGTGGGGGCAGGCCATCACGGCCGTGGTGCTGGTCGGCGCACTCGTCGTCGGTCTGTGGGCGTTCGCGAAGCCGTCGTCCTCGCAGAGCGGTCAGTCGCCGGCGAGGTGTCTGGGCGGGGAGGCCGAGACGGTGTCGGGGAAGCCCGGCAAGGGACCTGACGTCGTCTCAGGGGCGCAGCTGTGCGAGGCACTGAACCGTCCCGACCTCGCCCGGCTGCTGGGCACCCCGCAGGAGACCGCGAAGAGCGCCAGTGGCGGCGGCGGCTCCGTCAAGCTCACCGGCGGCGAGGAGATCCCCAACCCCTCGGCCCGGGTCGAGTTCACCACGTACACCGTGTCGCTGTCGGAGAGCTACGACCGTCTTCCGGTGTCCGAGTCCGCCGCACTTCTCGGGGACGGCACGGGGAAGCGGACCGTTCTGGGCCGCCCGGCGGTCCTGTACGAGGACCGCACCATCAGCATCGGTTTCCGCCTCGACGGCGGCGACAGCCACAGCGGCCCGGGGGTACCGGCCCGCGCCCTCACCGTGGCCCGGGACGCAAAGGACAGCGGCGGCTCCTTCGACGTCACCCTGTGGCGCACGGACGGCCTGGTACCGGACGACGCGGTGCTCCTCCGTGTCGCCGAGACGGTACTCCCGACTGTTCCGGGGTGGACCGCGGACGAGTGACGGCCCTGCGCAGTGACCCGTTGTCCGGCGCTCTCGCCGGGCACGGGCGGCGAGTGGTGACGCACCGCGCCGGCCCGATCAGGGAGTCGGGCCCGGCCACCGAGCCGGACCGGCGACTCGAATCACTCGGCCCCTGTCGAGCCGACCGCGGAGCTGTTGCACCACGGCGGCGGTCGCCGCAAGGGTCCGGGGCCCGCTCACAGGTGTCGGGGTGTCACCCGAAGGCCGGTCGGACATGCCCCGTCGCGAGGGTGATCCGAGATGTTCCGCGCGGAATGCGTGCGCAACACATGCCCACCGCGCGAGGATCACGAGTGTGGGCCGCTGTGGCCCGCGCCGGGCGCGTGCGGCGCCCGCAGCACCGACGGAAGGCGGCAGCAGCATGGCGCAGGAAGTACGCGGCGTGATCGCTCCTGGCAAGGACGAGCCGGTCCGGATCGAGACGATCGTCGTACCGGACCCGGGGCCGGGTGAGGCGGTGGTGCGCATCCAGGCCTGCGGCGTGTGCCACACCGACCTGCACTACAAGCAGGGCGGTATCACCGACGAGTTCCCGTTCCTGCTCGGCCATGAGGCGGCCGGCGTCGTCGAGTCGGTCGGCGAGGGCGTCGAGGACGTCGCCCCCGGCGACTTCGTGATCCTCAACTGGCGGGCGGTGTGCGGCAAGTGCCGCGCCTGCCGGCGCGGCCGCCCCTGGTACTGCTTCGACACCCACAACGCCAAGCAGAAGATGACGCTCGCCGCGACCGGTCAGGAGCTCTCCCCGGCCCTCGGTATCGGCGCCTTCGCGGACAAGACGCTGGTGGCCGCCGGGCAGTGCACCAAGGTCGACCCGTCCGTCTCCCCGGCCGTGGCCGGGCTGCTGGGCTGCGGCGTGATGGCCGGCCTCGGCGCCGCCATCAACACCGGAGGCGTCGGCCGGGGCGACACGGTCGCGGTCATCGGCTGCGGCGGGGTCGGCGGCGCGGCGATCGCAGGGGCGCGCCTGGCGGGCGCGTCGAAGATCATCGCGGTGGACATCGACGACCGCAAGCTCGGCACCGCGAGGGAACTGGGCGCCACCCACACCGTCAACTCCCGGGAGACCGACCCCGTCGAGGCGGTACGGGATCTGACCGGCGGCTTCGGGGCCGACGTCGTCGTCGACGCCGTGGGCCGCCCCGAGACCTACCGGCAGGCCTTCTACGCCCGCGACCTGGCCGGCACCGTCGTCCTGGTCGGCGTGCCCACCCCCGAGATGAAGCTGGAGCTGCCGCTGCTGGACGTGTTCGGGCGCGGCGGGGCCCTGAAGTCCTCCTGGTACGGCGACTGCCTGCCCTCCCGCGACTTCCCCATGCTCATCGACCTGCATCTGCAGGGGCGCCTGCCGCTGGAGAAGTTCGTGACCGAGACCATCGCGCTCGACGAGGTCGAGAAGGCCTTCGAGCGGATGCATCACGGAGACGTCCTGCGCTCGGTGGTGGTGCTGTGATGAGCGCACGCGTCGACCGACTGGTCACCTCCGGCACCTTCTCCCTGGACGGCGGCACCTGGGAGGTCGACAACAACGTGTGGATCGTCGGCGACGACCAGGAGGCCGTTGTGATCGACGCCGCCCACGACGCCGACGCGATCGCCGCCGCCGTCGGTGACCGGCGACTGCGGGCCATCGTGTGCACCCACGCCCACAACGACCACATCGACGCCGCGCCCGCGCTCGCCGAGCGGACCGGAGCGACGATCTGGCTGCACCCCGACGACCTGCCGCTGTGGAAGATGACGCACCCCGACCGCCTCCCGGACCACTGGCTGGCCGACGGCCAGGTCGTCGAGGCGGCCGGTGCCGATCTGACGGTGCTGCACACCCCCGGCCACGCGCCCGGTGCCGTCTGCCTGTACGACCCGGGCCTCGGCACCGTCTTCACCGGCGACACCCTCTTCCAGGGCGGCCCCGGGGCGACCGGACGCTCGTACTCGCACTTCCCGACGATCATCGACTCGATCCGGGACCGGCTGCTGACCCTCCCGCCCGAGACGGTGGTCCGCACGGGCCACGGCGAGTCGACGACCATCGGGGCCGAGGCGCCCCACCTCGAGGAGTGGATCGCGCGCGGCCACTGATCCCGGCAGGCGCCCGCAATAGGCGACAGAAGATGTCCGGCTTCCGCGCCATCCTCGGCGAGACGGTTCTACGAACGAGCGCGGAGGTCGGACATGCCGGGACCGCTGACAGGCAGGGTCGCACTGGTCGCGGGGGCGACACGAGGGGCGGGGCGGGGGATCGCCGTCGAACTGGGCGCGGCGGGCGCCACGGTGTACGTGACCGGGCGCAGCACCCGCGAGCGGCGCTCGGAGTACGACCGGCCCGAGACGATCGAGGACACCGCCGAGCTGGTGACCGCGGCGGGCGGGCACGGCGTCGCGGTCCCCACCGACCACCTTGTCCCCGCCGAGGTGCGCGCGCTCGTGGACCGTGTCGAGCGCGAGCAGGGCCGCCTGGACATTCTCGTCAACGACATCTGGGGCGGCGAGAAGCTCTTCGACTGGGACCGCCCGGTGTGGGAGCACGACCTCGACAAGGGGCTTCGTCTGCTGCGGCTCGCCGTCGAGACGCACGCGATCACCAACCACCACGCGCTGCCCCTGCTGCTGCGGCACCCCGGCGGCCTGGTCGTGGAGATGACCGACGGAACGGCCGAGTACAACCGCGACACCTATCGGGTGTCCTTCTTCTACGACCTGGCCAAGGCGTCCGTGCTGCGGATGGCGTTCGCCCTCGGCCACGAGCTGGGGTCGCGCGGGGCCACCGCGGTCGCCCTCACCCCCGGCTGGCTGCGCTCGGAGCTGATGCTCGAGACGTTCGGGGTGACCGAGCAGAACTGGCGCGATGCCCTGGAGCGCGAGCCCCACTTCTGCATCTCCGAGAGCCCGTACTACGTCGGCCGGGCGGTCGCCGCGCTCGCCGCGGACCCGCAGGTCTTCCGCTGGAACGGGACCTCGCTGTCCAGCGGGCAGCTCGCACAGGAATACGGCTTCACGGACCGCGACGGCAGCCGCCCCGACGCCTGGCGCTATCTCGTCGAGGTCCAGGACAAGGGCCACACGGCGGACGCCACGGGATACCGCTGAGGACGCGCCCGTGCTTGGCCGCACTCAGGATGGGCAGGCATCACGTCGTCGTGGGCTGCGGCGCCACCGCACGAGGCCGTCCGGACTCGTGGTTCCCGGGCGCCCTGCCCCGCCCCGAGGGAAAGCAGGAGTGCATGGAGTACGTGAAGCTCGGCGCCACGGGCCTCGATGTGTCCCGGATCTGCCTGGGCTGTATGAGTTTCGGCATCCCCGACCGAGGCACTCACCGCTGGAGTCTCGACGAGGAGGCGTCCCGCCCCCTGATCCGCCGGGCGCTCGACGCGGGCATCAACTTCTTCGACACCGCGAACGTCTACTCCGACGGCACCAGCGAGGAGATCGTCGGCCGGGCACTGGCCGAGCACGCGCGACGTGACGAGATCGTGCTGGCGACGAAGGTGCACGGCCGGATGCGCCCCGGACCCAACGGCGGCGGCCTCTCCCGCAAGGCGATCATGACGGAGATCGACCACAGTCTGCGCCGCCTCGGCACCGACTACGTCGACCTCTACCAGATCCACCGCTTCGACCACGTCACCCCGATCGAGGAGACGATGGAGGCCCTGCACGACGTGGTGAAGGCCGGGAAGGCCCGGTACATCGGCGCGAGCTCGATGTACGCCTGGCAGTTCTCCAAGGCCCAGTACACGGCCCGCCTGAACGGCTGGACCCGGTTCGTGTCGATGCAGAACCACTACAACCTCCTCTACCGCGAGGAGGAGCGCGAGATGCTGCCGCTGTGCGCGGACCAGGAAGTCGGCACCCTGCCCTGGAGCCCGCTGGCCCGCGGACGGCTCACCCGGGACTGGGACGAGACCACGGAGCGCAGTCGCACCGACGAGTTCGGCAAGGGGCTCTACCAGGAAGGTGACCGGGCCGTCGTCGAGGCGGTGTCGGCGGTCGCGGCCCAGCGGGGCGTCCCCCGGGCGCAGGTCGCGCTGGCCTGGCTGCTGCGGCAGAACACCGTCGCCGCGCCGATCGTCGGGGTCACCAAGCCGCAGCACATCGACGACGCGGTCGCCGCACTGGACGTGGAGCTCACCGACAAGGACGTCCAGTCGCTGGAGGAGTCCTACCGGCCGCACCCCGTCAAGGGCCACTGACTCTCTTGGGGCACACGCCGGGGCGGTACGCGACGACGGTACCGCCCCGGCGGAGGACGACGGGCGCGCTCAGAGGGAACCGGCCAGCCAGGGCCTGACCTGCCGGCGCGCCTCGTGAAGGCGGGACTTCAAGGTGCCCAGCGGGACACCGACGCGTTCGGCGACCTCCGCGTACTCCAGCTGGCAGATGTCCCGGTAGACCAGCGGCGCCACCAGGTGCGGATGCTCGCGCTCCAGTCGCTCCAGGGCCTCCAGCAGATCGACGCGGGATCCCGCGATCACACTGGTGGTCCGTGGATCCACATGCTGTGCGGCGTCGATGGGTCCGGGCTGCTCGGCGGCCCGTCGCTTCAGCTCCCGGTACTTCTGCCGGGAACAGTTGGCGACGACCGTGTACAGCCAGGTGCCGAAGCGGCTGCGGCCCTGGAACGTGTCGATCTTCCGGGCCACCTGCAGCAGCACGTCCTGTGCCGCCTCCTCGGCGTCCTCCCGGCACGGCAGGAAGCGCGCGCAGCGCCGTACGACCTCCGGCTGGATGTGATGGAGCAGCGCGTCCAGGGCAGCCGTGTCGCCCGCGGCCGCGCGCCGAGCCAGCTCTTCGGGGTCTGCGGCGTCCCTCACTGGGAGCTCCCCTCGATGTGGATATCCGACCAGGCATGATAGTCCTATGCAGTCCCTGGAGCGGATCGACCGCTACCGCTTGGAACGACGCCTGGGCAGCGGCGCGTTCGGCGTCGTCTGGCTTGCCCACGACGACGTGCTCGAGGCGCCCGTCGCCGTGAAGGTGCTTGCCGAGAACTGGGCCCACCGGCTGGATGTCCGGGAGCGGTTCCTGTCCGAGGCGCGCCTGCTGCGCCGGGCCCACTCCAGCAGGGTGGTGCAGGTCTACGACATCGGCGAGCTCCCCGACGGCAGACCCTATTTCGTCATGGAGTACGCCGACGGCGGCACGCTCGCCGACCGGATCACCGGCAGTCCCCTCCCGGTGGCGGAGGCCCTGCGCCTGACGGCCCTGGCCGCCCGCTCGGCGGCCGCGCTGCACGACGCCGGAATCGTGCACCGGGACATCAAGCCCTCCAACGTCCTCCTGCGGACCGCGCCCGACGGCTCCACCAGGCTGCTGCTCGCCGATCTCGGGCTGGCCAAGAGCCTCGCCCAGGCCTCGGGACTCACCATGGCGGCGGGCTCCGCCGGATACGCGGCGCCCGAACAGTCGGAACCCGGCTCCGGCATCGACGCGCGGGCGGACGTCTACAGCCTGGGGGCCCTCGGTTATCACCTGCTCACCGGCACGGTCCCCGCACGCCCGGGCCGGGTGGTGCCCCCCGACCGGCTCAGCCCCGGTCTGCCGGCCGAGGTCCAGCGGGCGGTCCTGCGGGCCATGGACCCCGAGCGCGAGCGGCGCTGGCCGACCGCCGAGGCCTTCGCGGACGCCCTCGAACGGCTTGCGGACGTGTCCGTCACCTCGGCGCCCGAGCGGCCCGGTCGCCGAGGGGAGGCCGTCGCTGCGGCCCCGGGGCAGCCCGGCCGCCGCCGCAGCGCTCTGGTCCTCACCCTGGCCGCCCTGGCCGTCGCGGGTGCCGCCGCAGCCGGCACCACCGTGCTGCTGCGGCCGCATCCGGCGGCGGATGTGAAGGTCCAGGACTCCACCGGGCGTGTCCACGCGATCGTGCCCGCGTCCTGGGGGCGCCAGCTGCGCGACGCCGGCTGGAACCCGGCGTCACTGGGCCTGCCGACCGGGCATGAGCCCGCCCTCGCGGTGGCCGACGACCTCTCGCGCTGGCAGGACCTGGGTACCGGCGCGAACGGCGCCTTCATCGGGTTGAGCGAGCACGGAGACCTCACGGCCAAGGTGCGCGCGATCCGTCACGCGGACTGCCACGACCAGGGCGGCCGTGACTACCGGGGCACCGACTGGCAGGGGACCGTACGCACCTGGAACGACTGCGCGGGCGGCGGTGGATCCGTCACGGAGGCCGCCCTGAAGCCGGTCGCCGGCAGCGGCACCGGTGATTCACAGGTGTACGTGCAGCTGCGCCAGGACGGCGGCACCGACGAGACCGACCGGATTCTGGACTCCGTACGGCTGAGCGGGTGACAACCGTCACGCCGTGGCCGTCGGCGCGCCCGGAGGCCGGACAATGTACGCGAACTTTTCCGCACCGGAGCGCATCGGACAGAGAGGACGGGCAAACGGCACCGTCCCCACGCGCCCGGCGTGTGCGGTGAGTTTCGAGGAGCGACAGACATGGTGACCTTCCGACGCGCCCCGGCGGACCAGGCCTGCGACGGCACGGCCCCCTTCCTGACGGCACGGCGTGCGGTGTCCGCGGTAGGCGCGCTCGTCGCCCTGGGCCTGCTCACCGCCTGCGGCGACGGCCATGCCACGAGCAGCGCCAGCGCCCCGGAGAAGCTGCCCGGGGCGGCACAGCCCGCCACCGGCGCCCACACAAGCGCCGACGGCAGCTCGACGAGCACGGCCGGCACCGAGCCCGCGACCACGGCATCGGACAGTCCCGGCACGGCGGCCTCCCCGTCGAGCGACAAGGGCGGGGCCGCCGGCACCCGCTGCCACACGTCCGAACTGCGGGCCACGGTCGGCCGCAACAACCCCGGTGCCGGCCAGGAGAACTTCCCCCTCGTCCTCACCAACGACTCCGGGCGCACATGCACCGTCGACGGCTACCCGGGTGCCGCCTTCGTGGACGCCTCCGGCAAGCAGCTGGGCCCGGACCCCAAGCGCAGCACCGGAAGCCCCACGAAGATCACGCTGGCCCCGGGCAAGAGCGCCTGGGCCGGGCTGACCTTCTCCAACCCCGAGATCAGTGAGGCTCAGAAGGCCACGCCCGCGGCGATCCTGATCACCCCGCCCGATGAGAAGGACTCCCTGAAGGTGAAGTGGTCCGGCGGCCCCGTCCCCGTCTCGGGCAACTCCTCCACGGTGACCCTGACGGTCTTCAGCGCCGGTACCGGCGCCTGACCCCGCTGCTCCCCGACCCCGCTGTCCGCTCGCCGGCAGCGGGGTCCGTCATGGAACCGCTGCGGTTGTCACAGGACGGCAACACGTCCCCGGCTTTGCGATCTTTCCGCCGCTTCCCGCTCATCGAACCCGTCGACCCACACCGCAGAGGGCTCCCTCCGGGAGCCGCGCGACGAGGAAACGGGGACGACGATGAACGGCATCACACGCAGGCGTCTGCTGACCGCCGGGGCGACGGCGGGCGCCCTGGGCGCACTGTCCGCCTGCGCGCCCGGCGGCTGGTCGGTGGGTGGGGGAAGCACCGAGGGCGGCGGGGGCTCCGCCGGTGGCAAGGGCACCGTCGAGGCCCGGCCGCTGAAGCTGATCGGCGACGGCTCCACCGCCGACACCGGCGCTCAGCCGCACCAGCCCGCGGTGGAACGGCTGAAGCCCGGTCAGCGGCCCCCGCAGTTCGTGGTGTTCTCCTGGGACGGCGCCGGCGAGCTCAGCAACCAGCTCTTCTCCCGCTTCCGCAAGGTCGCGTCCGACCACGGGGCCTCCATGACCTTCTTCCTCAGCGGCATCTACACGCTGCCCGAGTCCAAGAAGGACCTCTACCGTCCGCCGCGGCACCCGGTCGGCGCCTCCGCCATCGGCTACCTCGCCGACCGGCACATCCACGCCACACTCCAGCAGGTGCGCGCGGCCTGGCTGGAGGGGCACGAGATCGGCACCCACTTCAACGGCCACTTCTGCGGCGCCGACGGGGTGCGCAACTGGTCGCCGGCCGAGTGGAGGAGCGAGATCGACCAGGCGACGGGCTTCGTCACCGAGTGGAAGACCAACACCGGCTTCACGGACCTCGACCCGCTGCCCTTCGACTACCGCAAGGAGCTGATCGGCGGTCGCACGCCGTGCCTGGAGGGCCAGGGCAACCTGCTGCCCACCGCGGCGGAGCTCGGCTGGAAGTACGACGCCAGCTCGCCCGGCGGCCTGCAGATCTGGCCAGGGAAGGTGCAGGGCGGACGGATCTGGGACTTCCCCCTGCAGTCCATACCGTTCTCCGGCCACTCCTTCCAGGTCCTGTCGATGGACTACAACATGATGGCCAACCAGTCCGCCGGTAACCCTCTGGGCGACAGCGCGCAGTACGAAGCCTGGCGCGTCCAGGCCCGTGACACGTATCTGGCCGGGTTCCGGCGCGCACACGACACCAACCGCGCGCCCTTCTTCATCGGCAACCACTTCGAGCGCTGGAACGGCGGCATCTACATGGATGCCGTGGAGGAGGCCATCGGGCGGATGGCGCAGTACGACGACGTGCGCTTCGTGTCCTTCCGCCAGCTGGTGCAGTGGCTGGAGGCGCAGGACCCCGCCGTCCTCGGGAAGCTGCGCACCCTCAACCCCGGACAGTCCCCGATCGGCGGCTGGGAGGAGTTCCTGGGGGTGCCCGCGTCCACCCCGGCGACCCCGTCCTGACCGGCGCTCTTCGGCCATCGGCGCTGTAGCGTCTGCGACATGGAGCACATGGGGCGGTTCGAGGGGTACGGCATCCTGATCACCGGCGCGGCGCGCGGCATCGGCGCCGCGACCGCCCGGCGCCTCGCACAGGAGGGCGCCGGTGTGCTCGTCACCGACGTGGACGCCGCGGAGGCCGAGAAGACCGCGGGGGCGCTGCGCGAGCAGGGTGCGCGGGCCGAGGCGTTCCGGTGCGACGTCACGGACCGGACCGACGTGGAGGCGGCGGTCGCCCGTGCCGTCGAGGTCTTCGGCACGCTGGACGTCCTGGTCAACAACGCCTACGGCTGCACCCCCGACGCAGCGCTCTTCGAGGACGAGTCCGACGAGGTGTGGGCGCGCGACATCGACCGGACCCTGACCGGTGCGTACCGCTGCAGCCGCGCGGCGCTCCCGCATCTCGTCGCCTCGGGGCGCGGTGCCGTCGTCAACATCGGCTCGGTCAACGGCGCCCAGGACTTCGGCAACCACGCCTACAGCGCCGCGAAGGCCGGCCTCGCGTCCCTCACCCGCACCCTCGCCGGACACGCGGCCCCCCGCGGCGTCCGGGTCAACGTCGTGGTGCCCGGTACGGTCCGCACCACCGGGTGGGAAGGCCGTGACGCGGAACTGGACGCGGTGAGCCGGCTCTACCCGCTGGGCCGGGTCGGCGAGCCGGAGGACATCGCGGCGGCCGTCGCGTTCCTCGCCTCGCGGGACGCCGCGTGGATCACGGGGACGGCGCTGCACGTCGACGGCGGTCTGCTCGCGGTGAACACCGGGTTCCACCAGGCTCTGCGGGCGGGCGCCGAGAGCGGCTCCCGACCCTAGGGGAATCCGGCGGCCGCTCGGCCGATCGGGACGGGCGGCCACCGACCCGGTCCGGCGATCAGGTGAAGGGCTTGGTCCGCTCGGCCGTGCGGGAGGTACACGGGCGGAGCACGGGGAAGACAATGCAGTCCCCCTCCCTTCAGGACCGCACGATGACCCACCTCACCGGACAGCGCGCCGTTCGCGGTGCCGCGTTCCTCGCCGACCCGCCGTCGGGCCAAGGGCACGGCCCCGACCCGGTGGGAGCGCGGGATGCCCGGCACGGAAGGGCTGCCGCCCGCCGCCGAGAACCGGGACGGGCCGGTCACCCGCGCCCACCGGGCCTTCGGCGTGACCGACCGTACGTAGGTGGTTGCCGTGTGTGCCGTCGGCCGACCTGTCGCGGACGGTGCCGCCGGGCTCCGGGGCCGGGCTGTCCCACCGCCGCTGCCGGAGGCGGCACGGGAGATCACGCCGGCCGCCGTGGAGGACGCCGCGGCACCAAGGGTCTCAGAGGCGCCGTCGCGGGAGGCGGTCGCCGTGGCGCGGTGCGCCTGCGGCCACCGGGCCCGCTGATGTCCGGCACACCGTCGCCCAGGCCGTCCGCAGCGCCGCTGCGGCACGGCCTCGGCACCGGGCGGCGGCGCCGCGGGGCCTCCGTGGCCGCGTCCTCACGTAGCGTGGAAGAAGGGAGGTGGGGCACCGCCCGGTCGCGGTGAGTCGCAACCCGGTGACCCTGCACGGAGCGGGGCCGCCGGCCCGTGCCGAACCCGGACGCACCCTGTCCGCGGGATGCCCTCGCGGAACGCCGCCGATCCGCGGCGGTGACGGGTCCGCCGTCCGGAGAGCCGAATCCGAGACGAGAGGTGGCCGTGTCGATCGATACCCCCGAGGCAGGCGCCGCGGTGCCGGACATCAGCGTCGTCGTCATCGTGTACAACGATGCCCGGCGCCTCCCGGCAGCAGTGCGCTCCGTACTCGACCAGACACTGCGCAACGTCGAAGTGGTCGTCGTCGACGACTGCTCGACCGACGGCTCCTACGGTGTCGCACAGCAACTCGCCCTCGGCCACCCCGGCCGCGTGCGGGCGATCCGGCTGGCGGAGAACAGCGGCGGCTGCGGAGAGCCCCGCAACCAGGGCCTCGCCGTGGCGCGCGGGCGCTATGTGATGTTCCTGGACAGCGACGACACCCTCGAACCCAATGCATGCCGCAACATGCTCGAAGCGGCCGACCGCACCGGTGCCGATCTGGTCTCCGGACAGTGCGTCCGGGTGCACACCGACAGCAGGCACGACAAGAGGGTCCCCTGGTACCCGTGGCTGTACCGGTCCACACGGACCGTCGAGTCGATCGCCGAGCTGCCGGACCTGTTCGTCTTCGACACCCTGTCGACCAACAAGTGCTACCGGCGCGAGTTCCTCGTCGAGAACGGGCTCACCTTCCCGCGCGGCATCCACTACGAGGACCTGCTGTTCTCCGCACAGGCCTATCTCGCGGCCGGACGGATCACGCTGATCCCCAACACCGTCTACTTCTGGCACGTGGCGGAGAAGTCCACCACCAAGTCGATCAGCAACCGGCGCCACGAGATCAACAACTTCACGGACCGGCTGGAGATCCACCGCCGTATCGACGCCGTGCTGGACCGGCGCGGACTCGACGGGCTCAAGCTGCACAAGGACATCAAGTTCCTCAAGCACGACCTCGTCCTCTACCTGCGCGAACTGCCCTTCCTCGACGACGACTACCGGCACCGCTTCGCGGAACTGGCCCGTGGCTACGTCCAGGACTTCCCCCAGGAGGCGTACGCCGAGCTGGACCGGGTGCACGCGATCTGCGCCCACCTGCTGATGCGGGAGGACTGGGACAACCTGATGCCGGCCGTCGACACGCTGATCAACCGGAACAAGATCTCCGCTCCGCTCGTCCAGCGCGAGGGCCGTGTCTACTGGTGCGACCAGTACCTGGACGACCCGAAGTCGCGTGCGGTCATGGACGTCACGGGCCTCGGCCACCACGGCAGATCACTGGAGGGGATGTTCCTGCGCAATCTGCTCACCGGTTACGCCGTGCGCGGGGACCTGGTGGTGCTCGAGGGCGCGATGGTCAATCCACTGCACACCGTCGCCGCCGACGCGGTTCTCACCGCCGAGTTGGAGTTCCGGGCCCGCCGCCGCAGTCTGCAGATGTTCCGGTTCCCGGTGCGGACGGTGCGTCACGAGGGCGACCGGATCACGTGGCAGGCCGTCGTCCCGCTGTCGGCGCGGTTCCGGCCGCTCGGCGTCGTCGACGAGGTGTGGGACGTGCGGATGCATCTGACGGCCGACGGGAAGAGGACGACCACCCGGCTCACGGCCGGTCGCGTCGACCTGGAGAACGCCGCGTCCGTGCCCGTGCAGCCCCGGCTGAGCCGGCTCGTGGCCGACCGGCTCGAACCCCAGGTCTCCACCAAGGGGCATCTCGCCTTCCGGCTCACCCAGCACGGCACCGCGGCCCGGCACGGTCGGGCCGTCGTGGTCCGGAACCTGCACGGCCCGGCGGCGAGGACGATCAAGGGCTCCTACCGCATGCTCCGCACCGTCAGAAGGGACCTGGCCTCGGGCGCCCGCAAGGTCCAGGTGTACCACCGCATGCTCCGGCTGCTCCCGGTACGCAAGGGCACCGTCGTCTTCGAGAGCCACCTGGGCCGGCAGTACAGCGACAGTCCACGGGCCATCCACGAGGAACTACGCCGTCGCCGGCTGCCCGTCACCGCCATCTGGTCGTACTCGGGCGCGAGGCCCGAGGGCTTCCCCGAGGACGCCGAACTCGTCCGCCGGTGGTCCTGGCGCTACCTGAGGGCGCTGGCGCAGGCCGAGTTCTGGATCGACAACCAGGGCTTCCCGCTTCGGTTGGCCAAACGCCCGGAGACCACGTACATCCAGACGTGGCACGGTTCGGCCCTGAAGCGGATGGGGTTCGACGAGCCCGCCCACCGGGTGATGTCGGAGCAGGAACAGCGCTCGTACCAGGAGGCGTTGGACCGCTTCGACCACTTCGTGGTCCGCAGCGAGCACGATGTCCGCACCCTGGCGCGGGCCTACCGCCTCCCCGAGGAGAAGCTGCTGCGCACCGGGTATCCCCGCAACGACGCCCTTGTGCGGGCGGCCCGTGACCATCGTGCGCCGGACGCCGAACTGCGCCGGCTCGCCGAACGCCTCGGTGTCCGCCCGGACCGCCGTGTGGTGCTGTACGCGCCGACGTTCCGCGCCCGCCCCGACGGCGCGGTCAGGGCCTTCGAATTCCCCTTCGACGTGGAACGGTTCGCCGAGCGCTTCGGCGACCGGTACACCCTGCTGGTGCGTTCCCACTACCTGAACCGGGTCGCTCTGCCGCCGTCGGTGGCGGACCGGGTGATCGATGTGACCGGTGAACCGGACATCACCCCGCTCCTGCTGCTCGCCGACGCCCTGATCACCGACTACTCCTCCGTGATGTTCGACTATGCGCTGCTGCGTCGGCCGCTCGTGTTCTACGCCTACGACTGGGAGGAGTACTCCGAGGACATGCGCGGCACGTACTTCGACCTCCTCGAGGAGGCCCCGGGCCCGGTGGCGCGTACCGAGGACGAACTGTTCGCCGCGGTGTCGGACCTGCCCGCGGTGGTCACCCAGTACGAGGCGCAGCTCAAGGAGTTCGTGGACAAGTACGGCGAGTACGACCGCGGGGACGCGGCGGCTCGCATCGTGGACCGTTTCTTCGGCCCTGCGGGAGAGGCCCGATGACGCAGCGTGAGATCTTCTTCGTCGCCAACGAGGTCAACGAACTGGGCGGCGTGGGCCGCTGGCAGGCCCAGATGGCCCGACTGCTCGCGGAGCGCGGCCATCGGGTGCGGATCATCGGCATCGCCCCGCCCGAGGTGGCGATGGATCTCGGAGAGGATCCGCCGTTCGAGACGCTCACCCTGTACGAGCGGCGGCCCCCGGGCCGGCGCAGGCCCCGCTTTCCGCTCGGCCGTATCGATCCGGCCGTCCGGCGCCAGGAGGCGGACATGCGCGCCGCCGCCGAACGCCTGTCCCGGCTGTTCCGGGCCGCGGCCTCCGGAGCCGTGATCGTCGTGACGCAGGTCTGGGCGATGGAGTGGGTGGCGCTCGCGGACACCGCCGGGCATCCGGTGATCGGCATGAGCCACGAATCCTTCGACGCCTCCAGGCGCTCGTCGCGCTTCGCGCGTGTGCGCAGTCACTACAAGGACGTGGACCGGCTGCTGGTCCTCACCCAGGAGGACGCCGACCGCTGGGTGGCGGAGGGCCTCAACAACGTCGGCTTCATGCCGAACCCGCTGCCGCTGACGCCCGTCGCCCCCTCGCCCCGTACCGAGAAGGCGGTGGCCAGCATCGGCCGGCTCAGCCACGCGAAGGGCGTCGACCTGCTGCTGGACGTCTGGGCCGAGGCCGCACCGCGACAGCCCGGCTGGATCCTGCGCATCTACGGCGCGGGGGAACACGAGGGCGTGCTGCGGCAGCAGTGCACGGAGCTCGGGCTCGACGACTCGGTGGAGTGGGCCGGGCGGACCGACGATGTCACCGCGGCGCTCGCACGGTCGTCGGTGTTCGTGCAGTCCTCGCGCGGCGAGGGCTTTCCGCTCGTTCTCCTCGAGGCGATGGCCTGCGGGGTGCCGTGTGCCGCGTTCGACTGTTCTCCCGGGGTGCGGGAGATCGTCGCGGACGGCGAGGACGGGTTGCTGGCCCGGCACGGCAACACCTCCGAACTCGCACGTCACCTGGTGCGGTTGATGTCCGACGAGAATCTCCGCGACACGATGGGGGAGAGGGCGCGGCAGAACGTGCGGCGTTTCGCCCCCGGCGTGATCACCCGTCGCTGGGAGGAGCTCTTCGACTTCCTGGAGCGCTGACGGTCCGTGCCCCGGCGACGGCCGGGGCACGCCGACGTCCGCCGCGGGCAGGCGGGTTCATGAAGTGAACGATGTGGGGCCGGGGTCGCCGCCCGGTCCGGGAGCTGCCTCAGCAGCTTGAAAGCAGCGCCACGAGCGACGGTCGGAGTTCCGTCAGAGGTTGCCGACGTGTTCCCGCCGGGCGACCCTCCCGGTCGAGCCACGGCGGCGGCTCGGACCGTGGACCGTCGCCCCGTCGAGACCCAACCGTTGCAGTACGCCGGGCTCCGCCCTCCGTCGCAGGTCACATGCCCTGTGGCGGTCGAACCGCGCCCACCTGGCCGCCCGTGCCGCGGCCCGCCGGCGATTAACCCCTGCCGGATCCCTTGACGTGGGTTTCGCGCGGGGTTTAACTCACGTCCTAAATTAAGCCGTGAGGGTTTCGGAAGTCGAACGTGTGTCGTCCGGAGCCTTCATCGGCGTACACGACTCCCGGAAAGGGACACCAGGAGCCATGCGCAGCATCCGAGCCGCGGCCGTCGGCGCCGTCACCATGTCTCTCGCCCTTGCCGCCTCGGCCTGCGGAGGCGGTTCGTCAACGGGCGGAGGGTCGAACGACTCGCCCAAGACACTGACCTACTGGGCCTCCAACCAGGGCGCCAGCATCGAGGTCGACAAGAAGGTCCTCCAGCCCGAGCTCGACAAGTTCGAGAAGCAGACTGGAATCAAGGTCAAGCTGGAGGTTGTCCCCTGGTCGGACCTGCTGAACCGGATCCTGACCGCGACCACCTCCGGTCAGGGCCCCGACGTGCTGAACATCGGCAACACCTGGAGTGCCTCCCTGCAGGCCACGGGCGCGCTGCTGCCGTGGGACGCAAAGAACTTCGAGAAGATCGGCGGCAAGGACCGCTTCGTCGACTCGGCGCTCGGCTCGACCGGAGCCGAGGGCAAGGACCCGGCCGCCGTACCGCTGTACTCGATGGCGTACGCGCTCTACTACAACAAGCAGATCTTCGCCGACGCCGGTATCGCCAAGCCGCCGGTCACCTGGGACGAGCTGATCGCCGACGGCAAGAAGATCTCCGCGAAGGGCAAGTCGGTGCTCGGCGCCGAGGGCGCGAACCTGTCGGAGAACATCCACCACGTCTTCGTCTTCGGCAAGCAGCACGGCGCCGACTTCTTCACCCCGGACGGCAAGGCCGACTTCACCAGCGACGGTGTGGTGGCGGCGGTCAAGCAGTACGTCGATCTGATGGCCAAGGACAAGGTCATCCCGACGGGCAACGCGGAGTACGCGCAGAACCAGTCGGTGAGCGACTTCGCCAAGGGCAAGCAGGCGATGCTGCTGTGGCAGTCCGCGGCCGCCAACCTCAAGTCGCAGGGCATGAGCGAGGACCAGTACGGCATCGCCCCGGTCCCCGTGCAGTCCGGCACCCCCGGTACCGGCAACCAGGTCAACTCGATGGTCGCGGGCATCAACCTGGCCGTCTTCAAGAACAGCCACAACCTCGACGGGGCCACGAAGTTCGTGAAGTTCATGACCAGTGACGAGGAGCAGAAGGTCCTCAACACGGCCTACAGCTCCATCCCGCCGGTCAAGGCCGCACAGGAGGACCCCGCGTTCACCTCGCCGTCCAACGCCGTGCTGAAGGACACCCTCGCCACGAGCGCCTCGGCGCTCCCGCAGGTCGCCGACGAGTCCCAGTTCGAGACGGCGGTCGGTACGGCCGTCAAGGAACTGTTCTCCGACGCCGCAGCCGGACGGCCGGTGACCACGGAGTCGGTGAAGGCCAAGCTCGAGAAGGCCCAGCAGCAGATGCCGACGAAGTGAGCACGGGCACCATCATGACCACCACGACCGCCTCGACCGACACCGGCGAGCGGACCGTGCGCAAGAACTCCCCCGGTGCGGCGCGCGGCCCGCGCCGCACCGGGCGGATTCGCCGCATCGGACTGCCCTACCTGTTGCTCCTGCCCGCCCTGCTGCTCGAACTCCTGGTCCACCTGGTGCCGATGGTGATCGGCATCGTGATGAGTTTCAAGGAGCTCACGCAGTTCTACATCCGCGACTGGGGCACCGCGCCCTGGTCCGGCTTCGACAACTACAAGATCTCGCTGGACTTCAACGCCCCCGTGGGCCAGGCGCTGCTCCACTCGTTCCTGGTCACCGTCGGCTTCACCCTGCTCTCGGTGGGCCTGTGCTGGCTGATCGGCACGGCCGCCGCCGTCTACATGCAGGACACCTTCCGCGGCCGGGGTCTGCTGCGCGCACTCTTCCTGATCCCGTACGCGCTGCCCGTGTACGCGGCCGTCATCACCTGGGTGTTCATGTTCCAGCACGACAACGGCCTGGTGAACCACGTCCTGCACGACCAGCTGCACCTCACCGACAAGCCGTCCTTCTGGCTCATCGGCGACAACAGCTTCGTCGCGCTGCTCGTGGTGTCGGTGTGGAAGGGCTGGCCGTTCGCCTTCCTCATCGTCATGGCCGGCCTGCAGAACATCCCCAGGGAGCTGTACGAGGCCGCCGCCCTCGACGGTGCCGGAATGTGGCAGCAGATCCGCCGCATCACCCTGCCGTCGCTGCGCCCGGTCAACCAGGTGCTGATCCTGGTGCTGTTCCTGTGGACGTTCAACGACTTCAACACGCCGTACGTCCTGTTCGGCAAGGCCGCACCGGAGGCCGCGGACCTCATCTCGGTCCACATCTACCAGGCCTCGTTCGTCACCTGGAACTTCGGCACCGGCTCCGCCATGTCCGTCCTGCTGCTGCTGTTCCTGCTCGTCGTGACGGGCGTCTACCTGCTGCTCACCTCCCGGGGAAGGAAGACGGCCGATGTCTAGCACCACCAGGGCGCCGCAGCCGCCGGTCACCTCGCGGACACCGCGTTCGCCGATGGCCCCGCCCAGGTCCTTCCTGTGGTCCCGGGGGATCTTCCTCACGCTGCTCACGGTCTTCGTACTGGTGCCGGTCTATGTGATGATCTCCAGCTCGCTGAAGCCGCTGGCGGACGTCACGGGGAAGTTCCGGTGGCTGCCGAGCGGCCTCACCTTCCGCCCCTACATCGACATCTGGTCGACGGTCCCGCTGGCCCGGTACTTTGTGAACTCGCTGGTCGTGGCCGGTGCGGCGACGATCTGCTCGGTCATCATCGCGGTGTTCTCCGCGTACGCGGTCAGCCGCTACAACTTCCGCGGCAAGCGCGTGTTCACAGTCACTGTGCTGTCCACCCAGATGTTCCCCGGCATCCTCTTCCTGCTCCCGCTCTTCCTGCTCTACGTCAACATCGGCAACGCCACCGGAATCGCGCTGTTCGGCTCCCGCGGCGGGCTGATCCTGACGTATCTCACCTTCTCGCTGCCCTTCTCGATCTGGATGCTCATCGGGTACTTCGACTCGGTGCCGCGTGATCTCGACGAGGCGGCGCTGGTGGACGGCTGCGGGCCGCTCGGGGCGCTCTTCCGGATCGTCGTGCCGGCCGCGATCCCCGGCATCGTGGCGGTCGCCGTCTACGCCTTCATGACCGCCTGGGGCGAGGTGCTCTTCGCCTCGGTGATGACCAACGACACCACCCGCACCCTCGCCGTCGGGCTCCAGGGCTACTCCACGCTGAACGACGTCTACTGGAACCAGATCATGGCCGCCTCGCTCGTCGTGAGCGTGCCCGTGGTCGCGGGCTTCCTGCTGCTGCAGCGCTACCTGGTCACCGGGCTCACCGCCGGAGCCGTGAAGTGACCGACATGCCTATTCCTGAAAGGGCTTCTGTGTCCGAACGCATCGACCTCGCCGCGCTCCCTCACGACTTCCTGTGGGGCACGGCCACATCGGCGTACCAGATCGAGGGGGCCGTCGCCGAGGACGGCCGTTCGCCTTCGATCTGGGACACGTTCTCGCACACTCCGGGAAAGATCGCGGGTGACGACAACGGCGACGTCGCCTGCGACCACTACCACCGCTGGCGCGAGGACGTCGGGTTGATGAAGCAGCTCGGCACCAACGCCTACCGGCTGTCCGTGGCCTGGCCCCGGGTCGTCCCGGGCGGCGACGGCCCGGTGAACGCCAAGGGCCTGGCCTTCTACGACGAGTTGATCGACGGCCTGCTGGAGGCGGGCATCACCCCCTCCGTCACCCTGTACCACTGGGACCTGCCGCAGGTGCTCCAGGACCGCGGCGGCTGGCCCGAGCGGGACACCGCCGAGCACTTCGCCGCGTACGCCTCGGCGGTCGCGGAACGTCTCGGCGACCGGGTCACCCACTGGACGACGCTCAACGAGCCGCTGTGCTCGGCCTGGATCGGCCACCTCGAGGGACTGATGGCCCCGGGCCTGACGGATCTGACCGCCGCGGTCCGTGCCTCGTACCACCTGCTCCTCGGCCATGGCCTGGCCGCCGCTGCCATCCGCGCGGCCGTACCGGACGCGGCGATCGGCATCGTCAACAACCTCTCGACCGTGCACGCCGCCACCGACAGCCCGGAGGACGAGGCCGCCGCGCGCCGGATGGACGGCCATGTCAACCGCTGGTGGCTCGACCCCGTCCACGGCCGGGGATTCCCCGCGGACATGCGGGAGGTCTACGGCGTCGAGCTCCCCGAGCGCCCGGGCGACCTGGAGACGATCGCCGCACCGCTGGACTGGCTGGGGCTCAACTACTACTTCCCGGCCACCGTCGCGGACGACCCGGACGGGCCGGTCCCGCACGCACGCTCGGTGCGCCTGGACGGTGTGCCGCGCACCGGTATGGACTGGGAGATCGATGCGAGCGGCATCGAGACGCTGCTGCTGCGCCTCACCGAGGAGTACGGCGCGCGCAGGCTGTACGTCACCGAGAACGGCTCCTCCTTCCCCGACGTCGTGCGCCCCGACGGCACCGTGGACGACCCCGAGCGCCAGGACTACCTGGTGCAGCATCTCGCCGCCTGCGCGTCGGCGGCCGGCAAGGGCGCCCCGCTGGCCGGCTACTTCGCGTGGTCGCTGCTGGACAACTTCGAGTGGGCGTACGGCTACGACAAGCGCTTCGGCCTCGTCCACGTCGACTACCGCTCGCAGGTCCGCACGATCAAGGGCACCGGGCACCTGTACGCGGACATCGTGCGTGATCACCGGGGCCGGTCCCGACGGGCGGCCTGACGTGCGGGTGCCGGTTCGCGCCGTACGGCGCGAACCGGCACCGGGCGACGAATCGGTGCGGTGCTACCGGCCGTAGCCGCGATGGCCGCCGTGGTGGCCGTAGCCGCCGTGGTGGCCGTGGCCGCCATAGCCTCCGTGCCCTCCGTGGTGGGCCCAGGCCGTCCCGGCCGTGGTGGGCGCCGCCGTCGGGGTGCTCGCCAGGGCGACCCCACTGCTCGCCGCGCCGGCCAGCAGCATCGTGCCGGCGATCAGTGCGACCCTGCGTCGGATGTTCGTCATCGGGTCTCTCCTTCTCTGACAGGCGCGGAAGCCCTCGTGCTTCCGTCGGCTCAAGCCTGCTGCAGCGCCGCTGAGAGGAGCCTGAGAGAACCCGCGCCCTCGGCGCCGCCCTCGCCCGCACAGGGCCGCGGCCCGTCGGCGCGCGGCGTCGATGACCTCTTCGTAGGGTGGAGGGGAGGTCGGTTCGTGCGAGTGCTGGTGATCGAGGACGAACGGGGGCTCGCCGAGGCGATCGATCATGGGCTCGCCGAGGAGGGCTTCGTCGCCGACGTCGTGTACGACGGCGTCGAGGGGCTCTGGCGGGCCGTGCACGAGCCGTACGACGTGATCGTCCTGGATCTCATGCTGCCGGGTATGTCCGGTTACGAGGTGCTGAAGCGGCTGCGAGCGGCCGACGTGTGGACCCCCGTCCTCGTCCTGACCGCGAAGGACGGCGAGTACGACGAGGCGGACGCCCTCGACCTCGGCGCCGACGACTATCTGAGCAAGCCCTTCTCCTTTGTGGTGCTGGTCGCCCATCTGCGGGCGCTGCTGCGCCGAGGTGCGCCCGCCCGGCCCGCCGTGCTCGCGGCCGGCGACCTCGCACTGGACCCGGCGGGCCACCGCTGCCACCGGGCGGGCCGTGAGATCACCCTGACCGCCCGGGAGTTCACCCTGCTGGAATTCCTGCTCCGGCACCCCGACGAGGTGGTCAGCAAGACCGACATCCTCGATCACGTGTGGGAGGAGGACTTCGACGGCGACACCAACATCGTCGAGGTCTACGTCGGCTATCTGCGGCGCAAGATCGACGCTCCCTTCGGCCGCAGGACGATCGAGACCGTGCGCGGCGCGGGCTACCGGCTGAGCGGCACCGGGAGGTGACGGGGTGCGCGTCCGTGTTCCGGTGTGCTGGGCCCGTCGCTCCCTGCGGCTCAGACTGACCGCCGCGGCGGCTCTGATGATCGCGGCAGCACTCGTCGGCGCGGCCTGTCTGCTCGCGGTGTGGCTGCGGATGAGCCTGCTGAGCGGGCTCGACCAGGCCGCACTCCAGCAGGCCCAGGTCATCGCGGCGAACGCCGACAGCGGCAGTCTGCCCCACATCGTTCCGGCCACGGGCAACGGTGACACCGCCGTCCAGGTCGTGGGATGCGGCGGCGGGGTGCGGGCCAGTTCGGCGAATCTGGCGGGCCAACCCGCCCTGTTCTCCTTCGCTCCGACCACCTCCGGCACGCCCGTGGCCCACAGCGTGCGCGATCTGCCGTTGAAGGGCGACGGCAGCTGGCGGGCCGTGGGTCTCGCGGCGGGCGGCGGCAGCGACCGGGCGACGGTGTACGTGGCGGTGCCGACCGCGGCAGTGCACCACAACCTGGCCCTGCTCACGGTGGGGCTGGCCATCTCCGTGCCGCCGGCCGTCGCCCTGCTCACCGGGGTGGTCTGGATGCTGACCGGGCGGGCGTTGCGGCCCGTGGAGGACCTGCGCGCCCAGACGGCGGAGATCACCGCCGGCGACCTGGGCCGCCGGCTGGACGTCCCGCCGGCCGACGACGCTCTGGGGCGGCTGGCCCGGACCCTCAACGACCTTCTCGCCCGGCTGGACGACTCGGCCCGGCAGCAGCGCGGGTTCGTCGCGGACGCCGCACACGAGTTGCGCAGTCCGCTGAGCAGCCTGCACACCCAGCTCGAGGTGGCCGTCCGGCATCCGGCCTCGGCGGACTGGAACGCCCGCGGTCCGGCCCTGGTCGAGGAGAGCGAACGGCTGTCCCGGCTCGTCGACAACCTGCTGCGGCTGGCCCGTCTCGACGCCCGGCCGCGGCTGCGCAGACATCCGGTGGACCTGGACGAGGTCGTCTTCCGTGAAGTACGCCACGCGCGCCTGCGCACACCGCTCGTCGTCGACCAGCGCGCCGTCGGCGCGGCCCGCGTGTGCGGCGACGGCGACGCCCTCGCCAGGGTCGTACGCAACCTGCTGGACAACGCACTTCGTCACGCCGCCGCACGCATCGACGTGAGCCTGCGGGTCCGGGACGGACAGGCGTGCCTGTCCGTGGCCGACGACGGGCCCGGGATCCCGGTGGCCGACCGCTGCCGCGTCTTCGACCGGTTCACGCGCCTGGACTCGGCCCGCGCCCGGGACACCGGAGGCAGCGGCCTCGGCCTCGCCATCGTGCACGACCTGGTAGCCGCGCACCACGGGCGGATCCGGATCGAGGACAACGATCCGGGAGCACGCATCGTGGTCTGCATCCCTGTCACGGATCCGTGATCGAGGAGCCGGTCCAGCTCACCCCGGGCCGGGCGAGCACGGCGCTCCACGCGGGCGCGCCTCCGTGCGCCCCGGCCCCGCGGTCCGTCTCCGGCGGATTCCGGCGGAACGTCCCTGGACGGCGGAATGTCACCGTTTCGTCGCAGAGCCCCCCGTCCTACAACCAGCGAGCCCCGTTGCCTGTCTATCTGGCAGGCACGCTGGAACGCGCCGTACGCAGGCGCGCAGACGAGGATGGAAGACCGCCATGGGGGACATACGCCGACGGGGTGCCGTCGCACTGGGGGTCACCGCGTTGGTGACCCCGCTCACGCTCGCACTCGGCACCGCGCCTGCCGACGCGGCGAGCTGCACCACGCAGAAGGGGCCGTACCAGAAGCAGGTCGAGAAGTTCCTCGGCCGGCCGGTCGACGGCAAGCAGTCCGCCGCCGACTGCAAGGCGATCCAGGCCTTTCAGAAGAAGCACGGCATTACCCCGACCATCGGCTACGCGGGCCCCGTCACCTGGGGGGTGATGGACCTGATGAACAAGCAGAAGGCCGTGGGCAAGCATCCCAACAAGGACGGGAAGTGCCCGGTCAACAAGGGCCGTATCGCCTGCGTGAACCTCACGCTCCAGCTCAGCTGGATCCAGGACGGCAGCCGGCTCGTGTACGGTCCGGTCCCGGTCCGCACGGGCCGCAACGGCTACGAGACCCGAACCGGTCTGAAGAAGATCTACTGGCGTGACATCGACCACGTGTCGAGCCTGTACAACGTGGCCATGCCCTACAGCCAGTTCTTCGACGGCGGCCAGGCCTTCCACTCCGTCGGCCTGAGCATGTGGAACCCGCCCGGGTCGCACGGCTGCGTCAACATGACGAAGACCGACGCCAAGAAGTACTGGTCGCTGCTCAAGTCCGGCGACGACGTCTTCGTGTACGGCCGCAAGCCGGGCACCTGACACGGCCCCGGCCCGGCCGTCCCCGGGACGGCCGGGCCGGACGCGCACGGAGTGATCAGCTTCACGGTCCGGAATGCCGGGAGGTGCCTGATTGCTCACAGCGCCTTCACGTCGGGCCCCGTATGCTTCACGCCATGCCCACTACTCCTGAACCCGCAGCGGAACGCTCCGCCGACGAGGTCAACGAGGAGATCCGGGCCCTGTGGTTCCGCAGCGGCGGAATGCTGAACATGGACGAGCGGCGGGAGTACCAGCGGCTCGTCATGGAATGGGCGACGGTCTCCCCGGACCCCACCCAGGCGGCGTGAAGGCCTGACGGCGCTCACCGCGCGCCGTCCCCGCGCCGACCGGCAGGGCGGCCCGGGACCGCCCGCCTCTCTCCCGCTCAGCCCCAGGTGCCGGAGTAGGCCCGGCGGTAGGCGTTGCGCTCGTGTTCCGTACGGATGTAGCGGGTGGCGACCAGGGCGACCAGACTGCCCGCGATGACCAGCAGCCCCGGGCCTACGTTGCGCACGTCGGTGAGCCGCGTCACGAAGCCGCCCTTGGTGCCGACCTCCTGGACCGCGCCCGGTGCCGCGGACCCCGGCGCCCCCGCACCGGGGGCTGCGGCCGCACCCTGCGCGGCCGAAGTGGACGGCGCGGGGACGGCGGGCGCCTGGTTGGTCGCGCTCCCCGAAGCCTGTGACTGCCCGGTGAGCCGCACCCCGAGTGCCGACATCGCCGTCGTGAGCGGCTGGAAGAACGTCGTGCCGCCCGACCGGCAGTCCCCGCTGCCGCCCGATGTCACCCCGAGCGCGATGCCCTCGGAGAACAACGGGCCCCCGCTGTCTCCCGGTTCGGCACAGACCGTGGTCTGGATGAGGCCGGTGACCGTGCCCTCGGGGTAGTTCACCGTCGCGTTGAGCGCGGTGACCTGGCCGTCGTGCAGGCCCGTGGTGCTGCCGCTGCGAAAGACCCGCTGCCCGACGACCGGATCCCCGGTCCCCGCGATGCGCACCCCGCGCCCGCCGCCGATGGCCACGACGTTCGCGCCGGGTGTCTCCTGACCGTTCTCGTACCGGATGAGTGAGAAGTCGCCCGAGCCGGGGAACTCCGACGTCACCGTCCGTCCCACCACCGTACGGCCCGTGCTGTCGGAGAACCAGAGTGTGCCACCGGGGCCGCAGTGCCCGGCGGTGAGGATGAACTCGCTCTGCCCGTCGGTCACGTTGTACCCGGCCGAACACCGGCCCGTGGCCGAGATGACCGGCTGGGCGCCGTTCACCCGGGTGGTGAACCTGCCCTCCGTGCGCTCCATGCGGACGAAGTCGCCCGTGTCGTGGGCGAGCCGGGTCATCCGGGACCAGTCGGAGGCGGAGACGGAGCTGTCACCCTGCACCACCACCTGGTTGGACCGGTAGTCCACGGCCCAGGCGGTACCGGACACCCTCGGCGCCGAACTCAGCGCCATGGTGGCCGATTTGAGCTGATCCATGCTGTGCCGCACCATCTTGGCCCGGGCTCCGGCGGCCGTGACCCGGCCGGCCGCGGCCCTGTCGGTCACGGCGACGACCGGTTTCCCGTCGGGACCGATCCAACTGCCCGCGGTGCGCGCCATGCCGAGCTGCGACATCAGTCCGGCAGCCGTCCGGGAGGTGCCCTGCGCGGACGCGCCGCCGGGGTCCGGCGCGCCGGACGGTTCGACGGCCAGGGCCTGGGTGACCATCAGGCCTCCCAGGAGCACTCCGCCGAGGGCGGCGATGCGTGCCCCCCGCCGGACGATCCGTCGTCGTGCATGCCTCATCCATGGCTCCCGAACCCCGAACGGCACGGCGTGACCACCGCGGAGCGCTCCGGTCGGCGAGCGCCCTCACTACATACGTGGGCCGGGGCACGGGAGTTCACCGACGACCGGTGCGAGTCACCCCGTCGGTGACGCAGAGGACGGCAGCAGTGAGTCACCGCTGGTTTCGTCGCTCCACAGCGAGTCGCCGTCCACCGTACGGCCGCGGCAGCGCGGTGAGCCCCGGATCGTTGCGCTCGTTCAGTTCGTCCGAGGTGATCTTTCCGGCGATCCCGGCGAGGAAGTCGGCGAGCTGCACGCGGCACGGTTGTGTCTACTCGCGAGTAACTGTCTACCGGGGAGTAACTTTTCGGTCGTCTGTCGTCCATCCTTGGACGTGAACATGGCGAGCAGCGGCGACGGTCGAGGAACTGTCCCCGTTTTGGCGCGAGTTGGACCCTGGAGAAGGGACGGGCATGACAAGACCGGGTGTGGGACGCCGGATCGGTGCGGTCTCGGTGGTCGTGGCGCTGGGCCTCGGTGGCACGGTCACGGCGGCGCATGCGGCCTCCGCCGCGCCCGCGCGGATCGCTGTGAGCGCGGCGGCGGCGCGGGCTTCCGAGGTCGACTACGCCACCTGGCAGGCGGACGTGAAGGCGGTCGTCGACCAGGCGGTGCTGTACGTCCAGCAGCGCACGGCGAACACCGCCGGGCAGAGGACGGCCATCGTCTTCGACATCGACAACACCACGCTGGAGACGGACTTCCACCCCTGGTACCAGCTGCCCACCCTCGCGGTGAGGCCCTCCCTGGAGCTGGCGAAGTACGCCAAGTCCCGTGGTGTCTCCGTCTTCTTCGTCACCGCGCGCCCCGGCATCATCGCGTCCGAGACCAAGTGGAACCTCAAGGCCGTGGGCTACCCGGTCGACGGTCTGTACGTGCGTGATCTGCCCGACCTGTTCGACGAGGTCAGCGAGTACAAGACGGGCAAGCGCGCCGCGATCGAGGCCCTCGGCTACTCGATCATCGCGAACGTCGGCAACAATGCCTCCGACCTGGTCGGCGGACACGCCGAGCGCACCTTCAAGCTCCCCGACTACGACGGCCAGTTGTCCTGACGGACCTCTCGGGCTCCAGGGCGCCGGCACGGACGTACGTCCGTGCCGGCGCCCTGCGCACGGCAGCACCCCGTGCCTAGACTGCCCCCATGGACGAAGCCACGCTGGACCGGCTCGCAACCGGCAAGTATCTGCTGGTCACCAGCTACCGCAAGAACGGAACGGCGGTCGCCACCCCGGTGTGGGTGGTGCGCGACGGCGATGCGCTCGGCGTCTGGACCGTCGGTGACTCCTGGAAGGTCAAGCGGATCCGGGCCCGCGCCGAAGTCCTGGTCGGCCCCTGCGACGTGCGCGGCAATCCGACGGGTGATCAGGTCGCGGCCACCGCCGAGATCGGTGATCCGGCCACCGCGGCCCGCTATCGGGACCTCATCGGGCGCAAGTACGGGGTCCTCGGCCGTCTCACCCTGCTCGGCAGCCGGCTGCGCCGGGGCCGGGAGGGGACGGTGGGCATCCGGGTCACGCTCTCGGCGTGACCCGCTCGCCGCCGGGACGGCGGCGAGCGGACAACACCCCGGCGGGCCGGGCGCGGTGCTCCGTTCCCGGACGCACCGCGCCCGCGCCGTCCTCCCGTGCGTCTCGCGCCCCTCCTGCCGGTGACGGAACCCCCGACCGGTCGGACGATGATTCGCGTCGCGCGCGGACGCGGGGTCGTAGTCGTCGGCGCACATCCACCCCTTGACCATGGCTGTCCGTCACCCCGGCCTTCCATCTCCATGTGTAGACGCTATCTTCATAGGGGGATGGCGTTCACGGACGCGGCCCTGGTCCTCGCGGTCCCCGGACCGGGCAGCGTCCTGGCCGCGGAGTCGATCCCGGACATCCTCGACGCCTGACACATACGGACCGCCGCCGACCCCTGCCACCGTTCCGAGGAGTCCCGTCCATGAGCCAGCCCACCATCACCTCCTTCTCCGTGTATCCGGTCGCAGGCCGGGATTCCATGGCGCTCAACCTCTCCGGAGCCCATGGCCCCTACTTCACCCGCAACGTCGTCGTCCTGGAGGACTCCGAGGGGCGGACGGGACTCGGCGAGGTGCCGGGCGGGGAGAAGATCACCCGGACCCTGCGTGAGGCCGGACCGCTCGTCGTCGGTGCCCGCCTGGGCGATCACAAGCGCGTCCTGCGCGAGATGGGGGAGAGGTTCGCGGGACGGGACTCAGGAGGCCGGGGCGAGCAGACCTTCGACCTGCGCACGACCGTGCACGCGGTCACCGCCGTCGAGTCGGCGCTCCTGGACCTCCTCGGGCAGCATCTCGAGGTGCCCGTCGCCGCTCTGCTGGGCGACGGAAAGCAGCGCGACTCGGTCCGCGTCCTCGGCTACCTCTTCTATGTGGGCGATCCCGACCGCACCGACCTGGACTACGTCCGCGAACCCGACGCGAGCGTGGACTGGTACCGGATCCGCCACGAGGAGGCGCTCACCCCCGAAGCGATCGTCCGGCAGGCCGAGGCCACCTACGACCGTTACGGATTCAGCGATTTCAAACTCAAGGGCGGAGTCCTGCCGGGGGAGGAGGAGGTCCGTGCGGTGCGCGCACTCAAGGAGCGTTTCCCGCAGGCCCGGATCACCCTCGACCCGAACGGGGCGTGGTCCCTGCGTGAGGCCGTCGAGCTGTGCCGGCCCCTCGTCGGCACCCTCGCCTACGCCGAGGACCCGTGCGGTGCGGAGGAGGGCTATTCCGGCCGGGAGATCCTGGCGGAGTTCCGGCGGGCCACCGGGCTGCCCACGGCCACCAACATGATCGCGACGGACTGGCGCCAGCTCACCCATGCGCTGGCGCTCCAGTCCGTCGACATCCCGCTCGCAGACCCGCACTTCTGGACGATGCAGGGGTCGGTGAGGGTGGCCCAGCTGTGCCACACCATGGGGCTGACCTGGGGATGCCACTCGAACAACCACTTCGACATCTCCCTCGCCATGATGGCCCACTGCGGCGCCGCGGCTCCCGGCGAGTACAACGCGCTGGACACCCACTGGATCTGGCAGGAGGGACTGGAGCGCCTCACCACGGCCCCGCCGCGGATCAGCGGCGGCGAGATCGCCGTACCGGACGCCCCCGGGCTCGGTGTCCGGCTCGACCGGGACCGGCTCCTGGCCGCCCACGACCTCTACCGCAGCATGGACCTGTCGGACCGCGACGACGCCGTGGGCATGCGGTATCTGATCGAGGACTGGACCTTCGACGGCAAACGGCCCTGCATGGTGCGCGGATGACGAGCCGTCAAGTGTGCGGCGTGCGTCGGACGAGGGGGGCGGGTCGGCCGCCGATCAGGCCCCGACGGTCGGGGCGGGCGGTGCCGAACCACGCTGCGACTCGGCCCACTCGCGCAGCTCGTTCTCGCCCACCTCCTCGATCGCCGTGCGCAACGCCGTCCGAGCCGCCGTGTCGCGCTCCGCCTCGGGGAGCAGCAGATAGCGATCGAGGGACCTGCGCAGAGTCTGGTCGGACTGCGATGCGAGCACCCAGCGCGGCGCCGGGTTGAACAGCTGGCGCATACCGGTGAAGAAGACCGCGCTGCCGGCGATGAGGGCGGTCAGCCAGGCCGGTGCGTGCAGTCCGGCCGCGACGACCGTGGACGACGTCGCCGCTAGGGCTCCGATCTCCGTGGCGTAGTGTTCCCGCCTCGCGCGATCACGCTGCCGGCCGTAGAACGCCAAGTCCTTCCGGGCGAGGGCCAGAAGGGGGTCAGGCTGTGTGGCCCAGTTCTCGTCCGGGTGTGCCCGTCGTCTCATCGTCCCATCATCGAGGTTCGGCCGTGCGGGGGGAAAGGCGGCAGGTGATCCTTCCGTGCGTCCACGCCGCGATTTCCTTGCGGCGTCCTCTGCGGTGCGCTGCCGATCAGTGGTGGCCGCTTCGGCTCGCGCCGTGCCCGTGGTGTGCACCACCGTCGGGTGTGCCGCCCATCATCCGCAGCATGGCGGGGCCGCCGGTGCGCACGAAGCGTACGGTCAGCGCCGCGGCCAGCAGCAGGAACACGATGTTGAGCCAGGTCGTGTAGTTCCAGGTGGGGCCCTCGTGGGGGATTCTGGCGTCGGACCGGTCGGGGACCAGTCCGAGTCCGCCGAAGGCGAACTCCACCACGTATCCGGCGACCATCATCGCGACATAGAAGGTGGCCAGGAGGAACCCGGCCATGCGCACGCCGTAGTACTTCCGGTAGATGTTGAGGATGGGCAGGATCAGCAGATCCGCGTAGACGAAGGCGATCACGCCGCCGAAGCTGATGCCCCCCTTCCACAGCACCACCGCCAGCGGGACGTTCCCGATGGAGCACACGAAGGCGGCGATCGCCACCAGCGGCCCGACCAGCGGCCCGACCAGCCTGGCCGCGAGCGGGTGGTCGGACAGGAAGAACGTGCGCCAGAAGTCGTCCGGCACCCAGGCGGCGATCGCGCCCGCGATCAGCAGGCCGACCACCAGGTCCCGCAGGATCGCGGCCCACTCCATGACGAAGATGTGCGCCACGGACGTCAGGCCCTTGCCGGTGAGCAGCCGCCGGAGGAAGCCGCCTTCGCCCCCCACCGACATGTCCATCGCCGCGTGCCCCTCCATCGATCCCGCCCGCCCGCGCTCGGCCTGCTCGCGGGCCTCACGCAGCAGTCGCTCGCGCAGCAGAACACGGAACAGGACGGCGAGGATCACGATCATCAAAGGCCCGCCGACGAACTCCGCCAGGGTGAACTGCCATCCCATCAGCAAGGCGAGAATCACGCCCAGTTCGATCACCAGATTGGTCGAGGCGATCTCGAACGCCATCGCCGCCGTGAAGTTCGCCCCTTTGCGGAACAGCGAGCGCGCGAGGGCCACCGCCGCGTACGAGCAGGAGGAGGAGGCCACACCGAGGCCCGAGGCCAGAGCGAGTGTCCGCGGCCGGTCGTCTCCCAGCAGCCGGACGATCGTCGACCGGCGCACCAGCGCCTGCACCACGGCGGACAGGGTGAACCCGAGGACCAGCGCCCAGGCGATCTCCCAGGTCATCGAGCCGGTGATGGACAACGCGTGCCCGATCGCATGCCACATGAGGGATGCCCTTCTCCCTGACGGTCCGGTACGGCCTTGCGGCGTGTCGGAACGGAACTGAGCGGTAGCGGTCGATCAGTCCGCCGACTGCGCGGAGCGGGGCCGAGGGGGCGTACTCGTCGTCTCGCCGAGCGTGGCCCGGCCGCGTTTCGGTCCGGGTGTGTACGTGTGGATCGTGTCGCGGTGGACACCGATGAGCCGGGCGATCGAGGTGAGGGTGATCTCCGGGCGAGCGCGCGGGTCCCGGGCGTGCAGACGTCCGCCCGGGTTGGTGGTGCCGAGTGCCTCGTGCGGCCAGGTGAAGCCGATGCCGCGCACTCGTGGGCCGGAGACGATGGCGACGAGGTCCTGAATCGAGCGGTCGGGCCGATCGAGTGAGGGCAACTGTCCCCGAGCCGGGACCCGGGAATACCCGGCGAACGCGCCCTGCGCGGTGGGGAGTGGGGCGAGTAGATCGGCGGTGTCGCCGTCCGAAGCCGTCTGCACCCGCGAGATCGTACAGAAAACGGAGTGTCCCGGGTTCTCGAGCGCGCCGACTTCTTGACGCCGTTTCTCGCGCATGCTCAGGCGCCGTTCCGGCCGCGGGTCGCCACCTGTGGGCGGATGAGCAGTGGAACCTCGCGAGCGAACAAACCGCAAAGACTTCTTCGCGAAGACCTCTTTGCGAAGAAGTCTATGCGGTCTAGCCTTGCGGGGTGACCGATGCGGTGAAGAGGCCCGAGAGCCCGAACGTTGAAGAGGACTCGGTCGTTCTGGACGCCAAGGGGCTGCGCGCCATGGCGCATCCGGTGCGCGTGCAGCTGGTGGGCCTGCTGCGGAAGTACGGCCCGTCGACAGCCACCCGCCTCGCGGAGCGGCTGGGCGTGAACTCCGGGACGGCCAGCTATCACCTGCGCCAGCTCGGAGCGGCCGGTTTTGTCGAGGAGGACGCCGAGCGCGGCAACGCGCGCGAGCGCTGGTGGCGTTCGGTGCACCGGACGACGGAGTTCAACGACCGGGAGCTGGCCGATCGAGAGCCCGAGGCCACGCTGGCCTTCCTGCAGTCCGTCGCCGCCACTTACACCTTGCGCACTCAGCAGACGCTGAACGAGTTGCAGACGATGCCCCGTGCGTGGCGGGACACCTTCCATATGAGCGACTGGGCCCTGCGGCTGACGCCCGAAGAGGCCGACGCCCTGCGGCAGGAGTTGGGGGCCGTCATCGCCCGTTACCGGAGAGATACGCCCGAGGCGGCAGCGAGTGCCCCGGAGGGAGCCGAGCGGGTCGGCGTCGTCACGCACCTCCTGCCGGAACTGGACGCGCCCACCACGCCGGAGGTGCACACCGACCCTGAGACCGTGACAGGAACGGAGACGTCGTGACGGAGGGCCCCCGGAGCGCCAACGGCATATCCGACAGGCGGTCCTTACGGCCGCTGGGCGGAGTGCTGGCGGCCATGGCCGTGTCGCTGACCGGTACGCGGGTGTCGGCGGTCGCGCTGCCCTGGTTCGTACTGGTCACGACCGGCAGCGCCACCCGGACCGGACTGGTCGCCTTCTTCGAGATGGCTCCCTACGTGGTGGTCAAGGCACTCTCCGGACCACTGGTGGACCGGGTCGGCCCACGGACCGTTTCCTGGACCACGGACCTCGCCAGCGCAACCGCCGCCGCGGCCGTCCCCCTCTTCCACGCCGTGCATCTGCTGTCCTTTCCGCTCCTGCTGGCCCTGGTCGCGGTGATCGGCGCCGCCCGCGGACCCGGCGACCTGGCCAAGGAAGTCATGGTCCCGGAAGCGGCCGAGCGCGGCGGGGTGCCACTGCAGCGGGCCACCGGGCTGTCCGGAGTGACCGAGCGGCTCGCCTCCACCGTCGGTCCGGCGGCCGGCGGATCCCTGGTGGCACTGCTCGGCCCCTTGACGGGTCTTGTCGTCAACGCAGGCTGCTTCGCTCTCGGATCCGTGATCATCGCACTGGCCCTGCCGCGCCGGGTGGGAAGGCCTGCCGAGGGCGATTCGTCACAGGCCGGAGAGACGAAAGCGGGCTACTGGAAGCGCTTCGGTGAAGGCTTCACCTTTCTGCGCACCGAGCCGCTGCTGCTCACCGTCGCCGTCATGGTGGGGATCACCAACCTGCTCGACGCGGCGTTCATGACGGTTCTCATGCCTGTCTGGGCCAAGGAGTCCGGCAACGGGCCGTCTGCGATCGGCCTCATGGGCAGCGCGATGGGGATCGCGGCAGTGGCCGGAAGCCTGATCGCCGCGTTGGCCTCGCACCAGCTGCGGCGCAGAGTCGTGTTCTTCACCGGGTTCCTGCTGGCCGGGGCGCCGAGATTCCTGATCCTCGCCTTCGACGTCCCGCTGGGAGCGGTTCTGGCCGTCTTTGCCGTCAGTGGATTCGGCGCGGGCTTCATCAACCCGGTGATCGGGGCCGTCCTCCTCGAACGGGTGCCGCGCCGGATGCTGGGCCGGGTCAACGCGCTCGGTGACTCATTGGCATGGGCGGGCATCCCTGTCGGTGGACTGATCGCCGGAGCTGCGGTGGTCTCCGTCGGGCTTGCGCCGGTGCTACTGGCCTGCGGGGCCGTGTACTTCCTCACCACGAACCTGGCCGGACTGCGGCCGGAGTGGCGCGAGATGGACCGTCCGGGTGGGAGAGGAGTCCTGACGCGGCGCCCCGAGGAGGACGCCCCAAGGACCAGCACGGAGGTCACGACATGACCTCCGGCATCAGCCGCCCCTCCCAGGCGCCACGATCAGTGGCGATCCCGGAACCGGACGGTGAACCGCGCGGCGGGCGGCCACGTATCACTCTCCGGGGACGGCAGGGGACAGTGCGCACGGAAGGAGAGCAGTGTGTCGACACCGACCGAGCCGGGGCAGCCACCGAAGCGCCCGGTGCTGGAACCCACCCACATCGTGCGCCGCCGTCGCACCGAAGCGCTCGCCGAACTGGTGCGGGAGTTGCGGGAGGGCGAGTCCCGCGCGCCGGAGCCGGTCCACGAACCCGTCGTCGTCCATGTCGCGCCGCCCACCGCCGAGGACGCCACGCAGCAGCTGCCGTCCGTCGGCGGCCGGGTGGCGTCCGACGACGGTCTCACCCTGCGCCGCGCCGCGGTCGTGGTCGGGGTGACCGCGGCCGCCCTCATCGGCTTCGGTGCCGCCCTGCTCCTCCCGGGCCCACAGAACGGCGGTGCGCCGCGGCAGCAGGCGGCCATGCCGCCGAGTGCGCCCGCCACCGCCTCCGACCGGCAGCGGGGCACCGACCCCGACGGACCCGGCACACTGCGCGAGGGCGACAGCGGACCGGACGTGACCGAACTGCAGAAGCGCCTGTCGCGGATCCCCGACGTCTACGCCCGCGGCGCGATCGACGGCCGCTACGACGCCGCGCTCACCGCTGCCGTCGCCCGCTTCCAGCTCTGGTACGGCATCCGCGGCGACGAGACGGGGGTGTACGGCAACGACACCCGGCGCGACCTCGAGACCCGCACCACGCTGTAGCGGGTGCGGCAGTGGGCACGGTGCGCGTACGGTGGCCGCTCACCCTGAGCCGTACGGCTCCGTGCCCCCCGGGAGGACGGCGTGTCGCATTTCCCCCGACGCGACACGCCTGTCCTCCCGGGGCGGGGATTCCGGCAGCACCGCGAGGCGCCCGGCGGCGTCCCGGTCACAGGATCGAACGGGCCAGTGCCACCGCGCCGTCGACCGGAGCGACGTCCAGCGGCCTTGGCCGGGCCCCGGGAAGCACGGTCCGGAGCGAGGCGGTGAAGGCGCCGTACAGCATGGGCTGGGCCAGGACGGTGCTGCCCGCGACGACGACGTCGTCGACCGGGACCCCGCGTTCGGCGAGCCGCACGACGAGCGCGGCGAGCGCTCGGCCGCCCTCGGCGATCACTTCCGCGGCTAGGCGCGAACCGGCCTCCGCGGCCGCGAACACGGCGGGCGCATGCCGACCCCACTCCGCGGAGACGTCCGACGCACCCTCCAACGCCGCGCCGAGCGCGGGTACCTCGCTCACTCCGAACGCGGCGATCAGCCGCAGCGCCAGCTCGTCCGGTGCC
Source organism: Streptomyces sp. HUAS TT11 (assembly GCF_051553595.1). NCBI lineage: Bacteria > Bacillati > Actinomycetota > Actinomycetes > Kitasatosporales > Streptomycetaceae > Streptomyces > Streptomyces sp. HUAS TT11. The sequence goes on along the minus strand of NZ_CP196184.1, from coordinate 1,145,463 downwards.
TCACCGCAGTCGTGTGCCGCCCAGACGGCCCGTGCGGCCTCCCGTACGAGACCGGCCGAACCGCCCTCGTCACCGAGGACCGCGCCCCAGCCCCCGACCTGGACGGCTGTGCCGTCGCAGAGCCTGCCCACGGCCACCGAACCGGTGCCGGCGACGAGGCCGACGCCTTTGTCGAGGCCTGCCGCGGGCACGAGGAGTTCGGCATCGCCCACCACCGACACGGGTACGCCCAGCCGTTGGTGAAGGGCGGCGCGTATGTGCTCGCACTGGCGTGGCGTCTCGCAGGCGTGCCCGCCGACGGCGACGGCCGAGGGAGGGGCGCCGTGCGGCAGGGCCTCCTGGATCAGTGCGGTCAGCCAGTCGGCTGCCACTGCCGGCTCGTGCGGCCGCCAGCCACTGCTCGGACGGACGTGATCGGCGACGGATCCGCTCCCCGTCAGGGCGCGGAGATGCGTCTTGGTGCCGCCCACGTCGATGCCGACCACAAGGGGTATGGAGTCCTGCACGGATCCTCTTTCGATCGTCGCGCCGTGCTACGGGCGGTGGGCGAACCGCACCCGGGCGAACGGGAGTCGGGGATGTCGAGTGCCCCGGTACGGGCTTCCGGCGGAACACGGCAGGTGAGTACCCTGATTTCGTCAGGAAATTAACTAACCGAGTAGGGTGCGTCAAGACGGGCCGCGCACTGCGCCGTCGGAGCGGGCCGCGGCCCGAGACGCGCCGGACCCGAGATCCGTCGCCGTCCTTCCGCGGACCAGCGTCCCCGGGAGCGCGGCCGCGACCTGCGAGGGAATCGTGGAGCACGACGTTGCGGCAGGTCCTCGGCCGAGTGCCAGCGCGGGCGCGGTGTTCGCCGTGCTGGCCGGGGCCGGCCGCGCGACCCGACCCCAACTGGCCCACCTGGCGGGCCTGTCCAAGCCGACGGTGTCCTCCGCCGTCGCGGAGCTGGAAGGCACCCGCCTCGCCGCCCGGTCCGGCACCGCGCACGGAGCGACCGGACGCTCGGCCGCCGTCTACCGCCTCGGCCCGGCCGCGGGCACCGTTCTCGCTGTCGATCTCGGCTCCACCCGCACCGCCGTCCGCGGTTGCGCACTCGACGGCACCGTCCTCGCCGCCCGCACCACCTACGGTGACCCGCGGCCCGCGGACACCGTGCGCGCGGTCCTCGACGCACTGTCACCAGGCCCGGTGCGGGCCGCCGTCGTGGCCGTCCCGGACATCGCCAGGGACACCGGCGGCTCGGGTCCCTGCCCCGCGACCCCGGCCGTCGCCACCGCCGTGGACACGCTCGGCCTGCCGGCCGGCGTTCCCGTCCGGATCGAGAACAACGTCAACTGCGCCGCCCTTGCCGAACTCCACGAGGGTGCGGCCCGCGGCCGCGACATCTTCTGCTATCTCCAGGTCGGCCACGGCATCGGGCTCGGCATCGTGGCCGGGGGCCGGGTGCTGCGCGGGGCGGCCGGCGCGGCCGGGGAGATCGCCCGCCTTCCCTATCCGTGGGGCTCGGGACACGAGCCGGTCCCGGAGGGCCTGGAGGAGTACGCCGGAGCCGGCTCCCTGGTCCGACGCGTCACCGCCGCCTGGACCGCCGCCGACGGCCCGGAACCGCACGACGCCGTCGAACTCTTCGCGCTCGCATCCGGGGGACACGCCAAGGCCCGTTCCTTCGTCGACGAGCACGCCCGCGAGGTGGGCCGTCTCGCCGCCGCGGTCACCGCCGTACTGGACCCCGGCCTGATCGTTCTCGGCGGCGGCATCGGCGCCAACCCGCAGTTGCTGCCCGGCGTCCGGGCCGAACTCGACCGCCTGGGACTGCCCACCGAGGTGGCCGGCTGCGAGGCCGGAGAGAGCGGCACGGTCGCCGGGGCCGCCCGTCTCGCGGTGGCCCGAGGCATCCACGCCGTCACCGGGGCACTCGCACCGCCACCTCCCGCGGCGCGGTGAAGCGCCGACGGCTCCTCCCGTTCGCGCCCGAGCGGTCAGGCCTCACGGGCCGACACGCGCGGCGGAAGCGAAGCCCCCGGGGGGGCGCGATGTTCGCCCTGCCGACGCTCGCCCTCCTCCCGACGCTCATCTGCTCCCTCACCCTACGGCCGAGGCTGGTGGAAGGCCTTGCGACCTCCGGCATGAAGGGCTCACCGACGTGCATCTCCCTTACCAGCGCGGCCCGCTGCACGACCTGGCGGACACCCCGGTGGCGTACGGCACCGTCCTCGCCGAGGTCACCGAGGAGGCTCTGGAGCGCATCACACCGGAGGGCAACCTCGAACATCCCGGTGCCGTGCTCGACGTCGGCGACACCTCGCTCGGCATCACCGCGCTGCTCGCGCTCGCATGGCAGCGCACACAGGACCCGCGGGTGCCCGAGGCGGTGCGCCGCAGCCTGTCCTTCCATCTGCGCGAGCGGGTCTACACACAGGACAATCCCGGCTACCCGAACCTGAGGGTCCGGAACTCGGGCCTCCCGTACGCCCGTTACGTCATCGAAGCGGGGGCCCACCCCATCGGCGACTGGCCGAGCACGGTGTGGGCACTGCTCCAGGCGGTCAACGTCCTCGACGCGGCGGACGGGCTCCTGGACGGCGCCCAGCGCGCCGAACTCCTCGCCGTGGCACACGGCTACTGGCGCTGGCTGACCGAGGCGACCTTCTTCGATCCACAGCAGGCGGGCAACCAGGCGATCGGATGCGTCGTGGGCGGACTGATGCTCGCCCGGCACCTGCCGTCGGCCGAGGGCGAGCCGGTCCGCGCGCGGGCGCTGGCCCTGTACGCCGACGGAATCCGGGCCCGCCGGGTACGGGACCGGGGCGCGCTGCTGCCGCCCGAGCACGGTGGCGCGTACGACAACAACTACGGTCCGATCTCCCTCTCCTTCCTCGCCCAGGCGCACCGGATCAGCGGCGAGGAGGTCTTCGCCCGGGACGGTGAGGCACTGGCCCGCTACATCGACGCACGCCTGACGAACGGCGGCTTCGACATCGGCGGCCCGCGCTACAGCGAACAGCACTCCGGCTTCGAATCCGTCCTGGGGCTGCGCTACTTCAGCCGGCGTATCGCCTCGGACCTTGGCCGCTACCGGGGCGACACCCTCTGGGGACGGCATGCCGTCCATCCGGACGGCGGCATCGACGGCCACTTCGCCTTCATGCTCGTCTGGCAGATCCAGGACCCGACCCGCTGGCACCGCACACCCTCGACCGCGGTCGCCCGGCACCAGTTGCGCGCGGGCACCGTGTCCGTCGCCTTCGACGACCGTATGACCCCGGCGCTGATCGAGGCCGCGGGCACCTACTGCCTGGCGGCCGCGGTGGACCGCCGGCACGGCTTCGGACCGGTCGTCGACGGATTCCTGCTGTGCCGGCCGATGGGCGAGGTCCGGGTGCGGGACGTCCGCACCGCGGACCTGGCGGCCAAACTGGTCACGAAACCGGTCGTCGACCGCGACCATGTCCTGCGGCATGTGCGGTCCCTGTACGTCACCGACGGTACGAGCCTGTGGGTCACGGTCGCCGTGGAACGGCTCGGCGCAGAGCCCTACCTGCTCGCCGGGCTGCCGTACGCGGCCGACGACGGCGACCGGGTGCGCAGGACGGCCGAGGCGCAGGTGGCCTCCGCGGGCGACCTGCGCCTCACCCACCCATGGGGACAGGCACCGGACCACTTCGACACCCGCACGCAGACCACGCAGGAGCAGGCGGCCTTCGCGCTGGCCGCCGACCCGCGGGGCTACGGCGACCCGGACGAGGGCTGGCGCCATCTGGTGTCCTCCTCGGCGCTCGAGGCCGGCCCCGTGGCCGGTGCACCGCAGGACCTGCACGTCTTCGCCGTGCGGTACGGCACGCCGGGCCCGTTCACGCCCGCCTTCGAGGCGGCCGCACCGGGTCTGACCGTACGGACCGAGGCGTTCACCGCGCTGGTCGGCGGGATCGACGGCGATGCCCATGGAAATCCGGAACTGACACTGCACGGGTGAGAGCCCGCCCGCGGATCAGCGGAGCGGCTCGGCCGCACCGGTCGGGGTGCACGGCGCGGGCAGCGCCGTGCTCGGAACGATCAGGTCCGCACGGTCCCTGGTCGTCGCCACCAGGTCCGCGTTGCGCTGGTCGGTGCCGAGCACCCACGCCACCGCCGTCCCGTGGTCCTTGCCGAACTCCTCGTGGCGGGCCACCAGTCGCCGGATGCGCTCGTCCTCGTCGATCTCGCAGAACCACACCTCGTCCAGCCGTGCACGGACCCGCCCCCAGGCACCGCTGTCCAGCAGCAGGTAGTTGCCCTCCGTGACGACGAGCCGGACCGCCGCGAGCACCGGGACCGCGCCCGCGATCGGCTGTTCCAGCACGCGCTCGAAACCCGGCGCGTACACGGTCTCGTCGTCCTCCGTCCGCAGCCGATCGAGCAGTGCCGCGTACCCGGCGGCGTCGAAGGTGTCGGGCGCGCCCTTGCGGTCGCGGCGGCCCAGGCGGTCGAGTTCCACGTCGGCCAGGTGGAAGCCGTCCATGGGCACGTGCGCCACCCATGGCGGTCCGTCGCCGTTCAGTTCCCGCACCACCTGCCGGGCGAGCGTGCTCTTGCCCGCCCCGGGGCTGCCGGTGATGCCGAGGATCGCGCGGCGGCCGGGTCCCACCAGGGACGCGGCCCGCTTCAGCAGGTCGTCGAAGTTCATGTGGGTGCGCCGCTCGGTGCCGGGGAGTTGGTCCTCGTCATTGGACCAGAGGCGGCGACGGATGGCGAGCACGGCGAACCCCCGGCCACGCGGTCCGGGGATTCGCCGGATTACGAGCGGGCGAACGGGGAAGGCGCGCACAGTGTGCCTGCCCGAGCGGGCTCGGCGGCTCGAGAGGGCAGGGGAAGGAGACCGGGGCGTCGGATGAGCGACTTGCGATCACCTCAGGACGACGAGGACACGGAGCTGGAGCGTCTGCGGGCCGAGGTCCGGCATCTGCGGGCCCGGTTGCGGGCCCATCCGCTGATCTCCGAGGCCCAGGGACTGCTGCGCGAGCGTTATGCGCTGCCGGACGCGGAGAGCGGTTTCGCCCTGCTCCAGCGCGCCTCCCAGCAGTACAACGTCAAGCTGCGGGTCCTCGCGGGCGCCTTGGTGCTCGCCCCGCGCCCGGACCCGCGCCGGACGCTGTGGTTTCCCCGACGGGTCCGGCGGCCCGAGCCTCGGCTCACCTTCGACACCGCCCACCGGGCCCGGGGCGGGAACCGGGGTGCGATGCTGAGCGCCGTGCTCAGCCAGACGCTCGCCGTGATGGACGCGGGCATGGGCAACGTCCAGACGGTCGACCGCGCGGAAGGCGGTCTGCGCATCGAGAAGCACACCGGACTTTCCGCCGACTTCGTCGACTTCTTCGGCCATGTCGGTGAGGAGGGCACGGCCTGTGCGATGGCCGCCCGCAAGGTCGCACAGGTCACCGTCGAGGACGTCGAGACGGACCCGGTGTTCACCGAACCCGCGCGCGAGGCGATCCTCCGGGCCGGCAGCCGCGCCTGCCACAGCGTGCCGCTGGCGACGGTGTCCGGGGCGTGTGTGGGGATGGCGTCGGCCCATCTCGAGCACCCCGTCCCGGGGCTGACGGCGGCCCAGTCCCGGACCCTCGCCATGCTGGGCCGCGAGGCGGGGGAGTGGCTGGTCTGGTACGACCGCACGGTGGTCATGGACGCCCTGGAGCACCTGCACGAGCTGGGCCGAGGCCGGGGCGGCGAACGCGTCAGACGTTCGTGAGGCGCCCCGGCACCGCGCCGTCCGTGCCGCCGCCGTCGCCCGTCCGTGGTGCGCGGGCGCCGAAATGTGGCGCTCGCCACCCACTGCCCGGCGTACTTCGGGGAAGCTGGCCCTTATGACAGAGCTCGGTCTTCCGGACGGCATCCAGGCCTGCCTCTTCGATCTCGACGGGGTCATCACCAAGACCGCCGTCGTCCACGCGGCCGCGTGGAAGCAGACGTTCGACGACTTCCTGCACCGGCGGGACGGGGACTCCTTCCGGCCCTTCGACGAGGTCGCCGACTACGACGAGTACGTCGACGGGCGCCCCCGCGCGGACGGGGTGCGCACTTTCCTGGATTCCCGGGACATCCACCTGCCCGAGGGCGGTCCCGGTGACCCGCCGGAGAGGGAGACCGTCCAGGGCCTCGGCAACCGCAAGAACGAGTTGGTCCTCGAGCTGATCCGGACACGCGGCGTCGACGCCTACGACGGCACGATCAGGTACGTCGAGGCCGTGCGCGCCGCCGGTCTGCGAACGGCCGTCGTCTCCTCCAGCACCAACTGCCGGGACATCCTGCGGTCGATCGGCGCGGAACAGCTCTTCGACGTGCGTATCGACGGAATCGTCGCCGCCGAGCGGCATCTGCCGGGCAAACCGCATCCGGACACCTTCCTCGCCGCCGCCCGGGACCTCGGCGTCGAGGCCAAGTCCGCCGCCGTCTTCGAGGACGCGCTCGCGGGCATGGACGCCGGGCGCTCGGGCCACTTCGGGTACGTCGTCGGAGTGGACCGGGTCGGCCAGGCGGACGCGTTGCGCGCCCACGGTGCCGACGTCGTCGTCACGGACCTCGCCGAACTGGGGGAGCGCTCGTGATCACGCACGCGTCCTATGCCGTCGACCCCTGGACACTGCGCGAACGGGGACTCCACCTGGAGGTCCTTCCCCAGAGCGAGTCCGTGTTCGCGCTGTCCAACGGGCATGTGGGCTGGCGCGGCAACCTCGACGAGGGCGAGCCGCACGGACTGCCCGGCTCCTACCTCAACGGCGTCCACGAGCTGCATCCACTGCCGTACGCGGAGGCGGGGTACGGCTATCCGGAGTCCGGGCAGACGGTCATCAACGTCACGAACGGCAAGATCATCCGTCTGCTGGTGGACGACGAGCCCTTCGATCTGCGGTACGGGCTGCTGCGCTCCCACGAGCGAGTGCTCGATCTGCGGGCCGGGACGCTCACCCGGACCTGCGAGTGGACCTCACCGGCCGGCACGACGGTCCGGGTGCGCTCCACCCGGCTCGTCTCCTTCACCCAGCGCGCGATCGCCGCGGTCGCCTACGAGGTGGAGGCCGTCGGCGGTCCGGCCCGCATCGTCGTGCAGTCCGAACTGGTCGCCAACGAGCAACTGCCCGCGCGCGAAGGCGATCCGCGCGCCGCCGTGGTCCTGGACTCGCCGCTGGAGACGGAGGAGCACTTCGCCGAGGACGGAAGGCTGAGGCTGGTGCACCGTACGCGCAGGAGCGGCCTCAGGATCGGGGCAGCGGCCGACCACGTCGTCACAGGCCCCGGGCGGACCACGACGCAGAGCGAGGCGACCGGTGACCTGGCCCGCCTCACCGTGGCCTCCCCGCTGCGGGAGGGCGAGCGGCTGTGTGTGGAGAAGTTCGTCTCGTACGGCTGGTCCGGTGCGCGCTCGCTGCCCGCCATCAGCGATCAGGTGGACGCGGCGCTGGCCGCCGCCATGAGCGCCGGCTGGTCCGGTCTGCTCGACGAACAGCGCCTCTACCTGGACGACTTCTGGGCGCGCTCGGACGTCGAGGTCGACGGCGACGAGCAGATCCAGCAGGCGGTCCGCTTCGGCCTGTTCCACGTCCTGCAGGCCGGGGCCCGGGCCGAGCAGCGCGCGATACCCGCCAAGGGCCTGACCGGCTCCGGTTACGACGGCCACGCCTTCTGGGACACCGAGATGTTCGTGCTGCCGTTGCTCACGTACACCTCGCCCGACGCGGTCGCCGAGGCCCTGCGATGGCGGCAGAGCACACTGCCTGCCGCCCGGGAGCGCGCCGTGCAACTGGGGCTGCGCGGTGCGGCGTTCCCCTGGCGGACCATCGAGGGCTCGGAGGGTTCGGCGTACTGGCCCGCCGGCACCGCCGCGTTCCATGTGAACGCCGACATAGCGGATGCCGTCGTCCGCTATGTCGCGGCGACCGGCGACGATCGGTTCGCACGCGACACCGGGGTCGAACTGCTGGTGGAAACAGCCCGGTTGTGGCGTTCCCTCGGACATCACGACCATCACGGCACGTTCCACATCGACGGGGTGACCGGCCCGGACGAGTACAGCGCGGTCGCCGACGACAACACGTACACGAACCTGATGGCCCGCGCGAACCTGCTGGCGGCCGCCGACGCGGTGGAGCGCCACCCCCGCAGGGCCGAGGAGCTGGCCGTCGACGAGGAGGAGAGCGCGGCCTGGCGCGACGCGGCCGAGGCGATGCACGTGCCGTACAACCACGAGCTGGGCGTGCACGAGCAGCATGCCGGATTCACCCGCTACCAGCGGTGGGACTTCGCCGCGACCCGCCCCGACCAGTACCCGCTGCTGCTGAACTTCCCCTACTTCGACCTGTACCGCAAACAGGTGGTCAAACAGGCTGACCTGGTGCTGGCGATGTACACCTGCAGCCCGTACTTCGACGCCGAGCACAAGGCACGCAACTTCGCGTACTACGAACCCCTCACCGTGCGGGACTCGTCACTGTCCGCCTGCTGCCAGGCGGTCGTCGCCGCCGAGGCGGGCCATCTGTCCCTCGCCTACGACTATCTGCACGAAGCCGCACTGATGGATCTGCAGGACCTGGAGCACAACACCCGGGACGGTCTGCACATCGCATCCCTTGCCGGCACCTGGATGGCGCTCGTCGCGGGCTTCGGCGGCATGCGCCACCACGGGGAGAGGATCGAGTTCGCGCCACGCCTGCCGGAGCGGTTCGGCCGTCTCGCCTTCACCCTGGAGCTGCGAGGGCGCCGGCTGCGGGTGGACATCCGCAGCAGAGAGGCCACGTACACACTGGTCGAGGGGGAGCCGCTGGGGATCCACCACCACGGCCAACCGCTCACGGTGGACGCGGACAAGCCGCACACCCGCGACATCCCTCGCCTCAGCCCCCGCCCCGCACCGGAACAGCCGCTGCACCGGCGGCCCAACGGCGCGGGCACCGCACAGAACTGAGGGAGCCGGAAGCGGCCGCTCACCGGGCCGGGACGACGGCACGGTGAGCGACCGCTCGTGCCGAAAGACGCGGCATCGGCAACCGCCGGCGCCGGCCCATGGTCTACAGGGACATGCACAGGATCAGGCATGGGACCGGGGTGTTCGTCGGGCAGTTGGCGTTGTTCGGCCGGCTTCAGGCGCGTTGCTGCGCCGTCGCGGTCGCGTTGTTCGCCGGTATGGCGGTCGCGAAGCTGCTGCCGCCGCTGCCTGTGGCACGCTACGACCTGCTGCTGGCCTACGGGGTGCTGCTCACTTGTGTCTGCCACCTGCTGGGGTGGGAGACCCGGCGTGAGGTGGCGTTCGTCGCCGTCTGCCATGTCCTTGGACTCGTCTTCGAGCTGGTCAAGGTGCACATGGGGTCGTGGAGCTATCCCGAGCCCGCGCTGACCAAGATCGCCGGCGTGCCGCTGTACGGAGGTTTCATGTACGCCGCGGTCGGCAGCTACGGCTGCCGCACCTGGCGATTGCTCGACCTGTCCCTCACCGGCTACCGGGCCCGCAGCACCACCGTGCTGGCCGTTCTGCTGTATGCCAACTTCCTCACGCAGCACTGGCTGCCCGATCTGCGCTGGGTGCTCGGCGCCCTGCTGCTGCTCGCGACGAGCGGGACCTGGATGCACTTCACCGTCGGCAGCCGACGCCATCGGATGCCGCTCGCGCTGTCCTTCACACTGGTCGGCTTCTTTCTGTGGCTGGCCGAGAACATCGCCACGTATCTCGGGGCCTGGCGATACCCGTCCCAATCGCACGGCTGGGAACCGGTCTCCGTGACGAAATGGGCCTCCTGGGCCCTGTTGATCACGGTCATCTTCGCCCTGCGGGCCCTCTGGCGGACCGAGCCCGCCCGAGGCGGCCCGGAGCCGGTGGCGCGGCCGCCGCTGCCGTTGGCCTGAACAGGGGCTCCGGCCCACGACCCGGCCGGTGCACGCCGGTTCATGCTGCTGCGCCGGATCAGACGCTGTACCCGCCGTCGATCCCCAGCGCCTGCCCGGTGATGAACCCGGCCCGGTCCGAGGCGAGGAACGCGACCGCTTCCGCGACATCGAGCGCGGTACCGAAGCGGCGCATCGGGATGTTGTGCCGGGTGACGTCGAGCGCCGCCTCGTCGAGTTCGCCGTCCGCGATCAGCCGTGCCGCGTTACCGTCCGTCAGCATGCCGGGTGCCACGCAGTTGACGCGCACGCCGTACCGGCCCTCCTCGGCGGCCAGCGCCCGTGCGACGGCCTCGACCGCGCCTTTCGTACCGGCCGACAGACCGTCGCGCACCGGGAACCGGCGGGTGGCCACCGTGGTGACCGCGACGATGCTGCCCCGGCTCTCCCGCAGCCTCGGCAGGGCAGGATGGACCAGATGGAAGAACGCCATGGCGTCCGCCTCCAGTTGGGCGCGGTACCGGGCAGGCGTGACCCGGCTCAGATGGACCATCGGCACATGCGGGCCCGCCGCGTGGACCAGTGTGTGGATGCCGCCGAAAGCGTCCGCGACCTCGTCCACCGCTCGCGCCGTGGGCAATTCCTCGGTCAGGTCCACTCGGAGGGCCAGACAGCGGCGCCCCCGCTTCTCGACCTCGTCGACGAGTGCCGCCGCCCGCTCGTCGTGAGTGCGATAGGTGAACGCCACCTCGCTGCCCCGCTCGGCCAGGAGACCGACGAGCACCGCACCGATGCCTCCCGTTCCGCCCGCCACGAGCGCCGCGCCCGTCCTGCTGGAGAAGTCCGACACCGTACCGCCTCGCAATCCGCTCGGGTACCTCAGCATGTAGCGGTGCCGGCCGAAGACCTCAAGACCCACGGGCACGGGGAACGCACGAGCGGGGCCGTCTTCCCGTCCCTCGGTGCAGGCAACGCCGCGTGGGACCGCGGGATGCGGCGGCGCGACGGACGTGGCCCCGGCGAAGGAGCGGTCGAGGGGGTCAGCCGCCGAAGAGCTGCGTCCAGTACGTCCCCGCCCGGCCGCCGCCCGCAAAGCCGACGCCCAGGTGGGTGAAGGCCGGCTTGAGGATGTTGGCGCGGTGCCCCGGGCTGTTCATCCACCCGCGGACGACCTCGGTGGGGGAGCGCTGTCCGCAGGCGATGTTCTCGCCCACCGCGCGGTGCCGAGAGCCCGCCGCGGCGGCCCGGTCCCAGGGCTCGCGGCCCTCGGGCGAGGTGTGCGCGTAGAAGTCGCGGGTCACCATGTCGGCGCTGTGCGCCTGGGCCGCGGCCGTGAGCCGGGGATCCGCGGCCAGTGGAGGAAGCCCTGCGGCGGCCCGTTCGGCGTTGGTCAGTGCGAGCACCTCGTCGGCCGTGCGGGCCAGTCCGGCGGCTGTGAGGGGACTGGCCCACAGCGCCGTCCAGTACATGTCGTTCGAGCGCAGCCCGGCGACACAGGCCACCCCGGCGTCGGTGAACCCGGGTGCGCACAGGGTCCGGCGCGACCTCTCGTCGCCGAGGCAGTACTCCACGAACTCGGCCGGGGTGCGCGGTCCGGACACAAGGTGCTCACCGACCGTCAGATAGGTGTAGCCGCTCGCGGTGATCCGCTGGTGCAGGGAGGTGCCGTCCGCGCTCTCGGCGGCGAGTGCGCCACGAGCGGCCATACCGGCGGCGTGCGCCTGCGCCGCCGCGGTGAGCCGCGCGTCGAGTCCGACGGGACGTGAACCCGCACCGGCGCGCGCGGCATTGACGAGGACCAGGTAGCCCTCGGGCGCCGGTGTGCCCGGGCCGGGGCGGCGGTCGGGTGCGGGCACCCGTGCCGGGGTGCGCGCTGCAGCCACGGCCGTGTCCTCCAGCACGTCCACCCCGAAGTCCCGGGCCACGCCCGCCAGTCCGTCCGCATACCCCTGCCCCAGCGCGCGGAGCTTCCAGACCGTGCCCCGCCGGTAGAGCTCGGCGAGCAGCAGAACGGTCTCCCGCTGCGCGCGCTGCGGGGTGAAACGGGCGACCGCGCGGCCGGCGGCGCCGCTGACGTGCAGCGTCGGGGCGGGCAGCGATCCGAGGTGCACGGCCGGGTCGGCCGGGCTGACGATCACGGTGACGCGCTCGGCTCCGGCCCGCAATGCGTGCGGGTGCACGGTGAGTTCCCCGCCGGCCAACCGGACACCGGGCGCGGACGGCTGGTTGTAGAAGACGAAATCGGCGTCGCCGCGCACCTTTCCGCCGGCGTCGGTGACGATCGCCGAGACATCGAACGGGCCCGGCACTCCGATCGTCAGGGAGCCCTCCGGCAGGGGCAGATTGCCGCCGGGAACCAGTTCGTTCATGGTGCCGTCCGCTCGTCCGTTCCGCCGCCGTGGCGGGCGCGGCCGTGCGGACCGGCACCCGTCAGTCGGACAACGCGCCGTCGCCGCGCCCGGGTTCCCGTACCGGCAGGGCGGAGCGCATCGACCTGAGGGCCAGCAGCAGCACGCCGATGTCGTCCAGATAAACCGGGTCGGGCAGCAGATCGGTCGGCAGCACGAGATACAGGACCGCGCCCCAGAAGACCCATCGGGGACCGGTCGGCAGCCCGGCGCGACGAAGGTCGCGGCGGGTGCGGACCAGCCGCAGCAGCACCGCGAGCGCCAAGCCCAGCAAGGCGGCGGCGAGGACCGCGACGACGGCGATCACAGTCCAGGTCGAGGAGTCCATGTGCAGCTCTCCGGGCATCCGTAGGAGTCGTCCTGATCATACGGATGCCCGGCTTCGCGGCGGACAGTGCCCGCGCTCGTCCGAACGGGCCGTCCGGTCGCGGAAGAAGAGGCCGTGCGCCTCGTCGTCAGTGGCCGGCGCCTGCCGCGCTGCTCTGCAGCAACGCCATGCTCACCGCCCGCACGCTGCGTGCGATGTGCTGGAGCTGCATGACCTCGGCGGCGTACAGCCTGATGGTGTGTTCGATGACCGCCTCGGGCAGACCGAGCGCGGGCAGTTCCACGCGGGCCGTCTGCAGCGCCGTCCGGGCCACCCGCATCTCGTGCTGGACCTGGATCCGGGCGTGCCGGGCGAGCAGGACGGGGTGGCGGATCAGCGCCGGATAGCCGGCGTAGCGCGCGGGCACGAGCTCGCGCAGCCACTTGACGGCCGATCGCTCCCAGTCGTAGCTGCCGGGCGTCTTGACCTGGCACGGCCAGTCCGAGCTGATCGGCGAGTACGTCGTCAAGGCCATGGTCTTCGCTTCCGGGTCACGTCGGCTCGGGTCGGTGCGGCGACTTCGGGGGCGGCTCCTGACCAGGGGATGTCCGGAGTCGCCGCCATGGACGCCCGCGCAGCGGGGCCCGGCCGGGCACCCGACGCCCGTGGGCAGGAGCGGACGGCGGTGGGTGTCCGTACGGCGCGACCCGGAGATCCGGGTCGCGATCCGCGAGAAGTATTTATATATACCGTGTGATACGCAAGGACATGGAAAAATTCATCCGGGGTTTGTGGTGAAACATCCCGCGTGCCGTCGCCTCCGGTTCGGAGGGTGTGGGTCGTTCCCGACGGGCCGGTGATGAACAAGGGGCAGCGGGGCCGGACCGGCGTTCCGCGTTCCCCGGGCTGACTCCGGCCCGGGTGTCAGTCCCTGACGAAGAACTGGTGCTGTTCGGCGATCTGCTCGTATTCCTCGAGCCGCGCCTGTGTCCGTTCCGGATCGGCGTCCGTCATGGCCTGCAGAAGGGCCGCGGCCATCACACCGGGGGCGGCGTAGGAGTCGAAGACCAGACGCGAACCGGTGCCCGTCGCGAAGACGACGTCGGCCTCGTCGGCGAGCGGACCCAGCCCCAGATCCGTGATCAGGGCGACCTTGAGCCCCGCGCCGCGCGCGACCCGCACCGCGGTCAGCGTCTCCTGGGCGTGCCGGGGCATCCCGAAGGCCAGCACCCAGGTCCCGCCGGCCTCCCGGGACTGCAGCAGCGAGTCGTAGGCCACGCTGCCGCCGCGTGTCACCAGGCGCACGTCCGGGTGGATGCGCCGCGCCCCGTACGCGAAGTACTCGGCGAGCGAACCGGAGATCCTCAGGCCCAGCACGGTCAGGGGCGTCGACTCCGACAGCGCGCGGCCGACACGGATCACCTCGTCCGGGTCGGCGAAGTCCCTGCGCAGGTTCTCGAGGTTCTCGATCTCGCCGTCCACGGCCGCCTGCAGCTCGTTGCCGCGGTGCTCGGCGGGGGTGCCCGGGCTGCCCAGCGCGCTCAGGGCGATGGTCTGCAGCTTCTCCCGCAACGCGGGGTAACCGCTGAAGCCGACGGCGGTGGCGAAACGCGTCACCGACGGCTGGCTGACGCCCACCCGCTCGGCCAGGTCCGTGATCGACAGGAAGGCGGCCTCGGTGATGTGCTCGATCAGGTACTGGGCGATCCGGCGGTGCCCGGGGGACAGCCGCGGACCATCGAACAACTCCCTGAGCTGGGACGTCGGTGCAGCGTCGGCCTCCGGGGCCGTCTTGCCCGCAGTGATCGCAGACGCCTGCGCACGTGCCTGCTGGGGCGATGACACCGGACCTCCTCCTGTGTGTCCCGAGAACCTTCAACATAGCTCACGGAAGGCGCTGACCAGGGCCCTTACCGGTCAGATCGCGACAGGCACGGCCGACAGGCGGGGCCGCCGCTTCGGCCGTACCGTCGTGCATGGGGGTATCGGGGGTGGGTACCCGCGTCGGTCACCTGATGAGAGGAGCGGCCGTGAACTCGCCCGTAGCGCACGCACCACAGGTCGAAGTGGTGGTCAGCGGCTGTTCGGCGTCGGACGCCGGGAGCCTGTTCGCCGAACTGTGCCGGCATTTCTCCTCGGACCGCAGGGCCGAGGACACGCCCCACGAGACCGCGGGATCCCGGCCCACCATGTGGACCGGGACGTTCGACACCTCGGGCGTCCCGGGTACGCCCGAGCAGCCGGCCCCGCCGCCGTCCCTGTCGGGTCCGGTCAAGGCCGAACTGCAGGGTGAGCCCCGCGCGGTGGAGCGGCTGCGCCACGCCCTGGACGAGATGTTCGTCGTCCACCAACTGGGCGTGGTCGCCGGAGACCAGGAGGTCGACGTCGAGCTGCGGCTGGAGAGCCGGGGCAGGGACTGAACCTCGCCCGGGGCGGACAGAAGGAAGGCTTGCCGGGACCCGGGGCCGGAACGAGGACGCGTACCGGGGCCGACCGCCGGTGGGCGGTGGTGCCGGGGCCCTGCCGGCACTCATCGACGTACAGGTCGCACGGAGCGGCCCCGACCCGAGGGAGCAGCCCTGACCACCCGGCCGACCACCTCCCGGACCGCCGCGGACCACGACGCCCCGTGTCCGCCGCCGCCCCTCGACCCCGAGCTGGCGGCGGTTCTGGAGCCGATCGCCGACCGCCTGCCGCCGGGCTTCCCGCCCGAGGCGATCCCGGAGATCCGCGCGGGTCTGGTCGTGCCGCCACCCACGGACGAGGACCTGGGCCGCGGCGGGGTCTTCGAGATCGAGGAGCGGACGGTGCCGGGACCGCCCGGGGCGCCGGACGTCTCCCTGCTCGTGTGCCGGCCGGCACACGCGGGCGGTCCGCTGCCCGCCGTCTACCACATGCACGGCGGGGGCATGATCACCGGGAACAACAGAATGGGCGTCGACGAGATGCTCGACCTGTCCGAGGAACTGGGGCTCGTCGTGGTCTCCGTGGAGTACCGCCTCGCCCCGGAGCACCCGCACCCCGCCCCGGTCGAGGACTGCTACGCCGGTCTGGTGTGGACGGCCGAGAACGCGAGGGGACTCGGCGTCGACCCGGAGCGGATCGTCGTGGCCGGGGGAAGCGCGGGCGGCGGACTCACCGCGGCACTGGCCCTGCTCGCCAGGGACCGCGGCGGCCCGGCCGTCTTCGGCCAGATGCTGCTGTGCCCCATGCTCGACGACCGCAACGACTCCTGTTCCGCCCGGCAGATGGCGGGGCACGGCGTCTGGGACCGCACGGCGAACGAGACCGCCTGGGGTGCGCTGCTGGGCGACGCCCGCGGTGGCCCCGATGTGTCGCCCTATGCCGCACCGGCCCGCGCCACCGATCTGTCCGGCCTGCCGCCCGCCTTCATCGACGTCGGTTCCGCGGAGACCTTCCGGGACGAGGACGTCGCCTATGCGGCCCGGATCTGGCAGGCGGGCGGACGTGCCGAACTCCATGTGTGGCCGGGCGGGTTCCACGGCTTCGACGGCCTCGCGCCGAAGGCATCCCTCTCCCGCGAGGCACGTGCGGCCAGGGAGAACTGGCTGCGCAGACTGCTCGGCACCTGACGCGTCCGGGGCGGCGCCGTCCCGGGCCGAGCGAGCCGCCCGAACCGGTGCACCGCCGCCGCATGAACGGGCGGCCGGAGAGGTCAGACCGGCCGGGCCCGCAGGAACCGCTGCAGCGAGGCCGTCATCGCCACGGCGAAGGACTCGCGGGTCGCCTCGGGCACCCGGTCAAGGGAGAGATACGGGTTCAGGTCCTCCAACTCGACCAGCAGGAGGTCGCCGTCCCGGGTGCGGCAGGCGTCGACGCGCTGGACGCCGTGGTCCAGGGTGTTCCAGTCGATGAAACCCCGGGCGAAGGAGAGGTCGGCCTCCGTCGGCTCGTAGGGTTCGAGGACCCAGCGCCGCTCGGGGTCGGGAGCGTGGAGGGCGTACTGGAAGGCGTCGTCCACGTAGTAGAACGAGACCTCGTAGCGGAAGTCGATCCGCGGCTGCACCAGGACGTCGCCCCAGGCCAGGTCGCGCAGCCGGTCCCACGGCACGAAGTCGAGGCCGATGGAGTCCGCTCCCGCCTTGGGCTTGACCGCGTACAGGTCGCTCGTGGGCAGCCGCCGAAGGTCCTCGGGCCGGTCGACCGTGGGTATGACCGGGTGTCCGGCCCCGGTCAGGTCGAGCAGGTACTGCTTGCCGGCCATGTCCGCCCGGCCGGTGAGCGGGTTGTACACACGCGCGCCGCGCGCCAGGGCCCGCGCGCGGAAATCGTCGTACGCCGCCCGGTAGTGCAGCACCGGCCCGCTGTTGCGCACCACGACGGCGTCGAAGCCGTCCATCAGCGCCGCGGCCGCCAGGGGATGGCACAGGGCGATGTCGAAGTCCGCGCGCAGCCGGGAGGTGAGGGCGATGTCCTCGTCGCAGTAACGCCGGCCGCGGGCCGGGTAGGACAGATCGGTCACGTACAGAAGGCGGGGGCGGGCGGGCATGGGCGGGCTTCTCCTCGGTCGGCGGCCACCAATCTAGTCCGCGTGCCTCGCGGCCCGCTCGCCCCGGCCGGTGGTCGCTCGAAGCCGCGGCGCGCAGGACGGGGCGTTCGCGGCACCGGCGGGTGCGGATGACAGACTGGCCGCATGGAAGAGCGAGAATTCGGCAGGTCGGGGCAGCACGCGTCGGTCATCGGCCTCGGCACATGGCAGTTGGGCGCGGACTGGGGCGACGTCGACGACAAGGACGCCCACGAGGTGCTGGAGGCGGCGGCGGAGTCCGGCGTGACCTTCTTCGACACCGCGGACGTGTACGGCGACGGGCGCAGCGAGCAGACCATCGCCGCTTTCCTGCTGGGCAGGCCCGATCTGCATGTGCTGGTGGCGACCAAGATGGGCCGCCGCCTGGACCAGATCCCCCAGAACTACGTCCTGGACAACTTCCGCGCCTGGAACGACCGCTCCCGGCGCAACCTCGGCGTCGACCGTATCGACCTGGTGCAGCTGCACTGCCCGCCGACGCCCGTGTACTCCTCCGACGAGGTCTACGACGCCCTCGACACCCTGGTCGAGGAGGGCCGCATCGCCGCGTACGGCGTGAGCGTGGAGACCTGTGACGAGGCGCTGACCGCGATCGCCCGGCCGAACGTGGCGAGCGTGCAGATCATCCTCAACCCCTTCCGGATGAAGCCGCTGCGGGAGGTCCTCCCGGCCGCCCAGCGGGCCGGCGTGGGCATCATCGCCCGGGTGCCGCTGGCCTCCGGTCTGCTGTCCGGGAAGTACACGAAGGACACGGTCTTCGCCGCGAACGACCACCGCTCCTACAACCGGCACGGTGAAGCCTTCGACCAGGGCGAGACGTTCTCCGGCGTCGACTTCGCCACCGGTGTGGAGGCGGCGGCGGAGTTCGCCGCGCTCGCCCCGGAGGGCTTCACCCCGGCCCAGCTTGCGCTGGCCTGGGTCGTCCAGCAGCCCGGCGTGACCACGGTGATCCCGGGCGCGCGCTCGGCGGACCAGGCCCGTGCCAACGCGACCGTCGCCAAGCTTCCCGCACTTCCGCAGGACACCCTGGACGCGATCCAGGACCTCTACGACCGGCGGATCAAGGAGCAGGTCGAGAGCCGCTGGTAGGTGCGTGGGGGAGACCGGCCGGCGGCGCGTCCCCGGCCGGTCGGCCCTCGACCGACCGTCATCGGCCGTCGGCGGGTAGCGACGGAGCGCGGGCGTTCCACACGTCGTCGTACCTTCGGACGACGGCGCGGAGCTCGCGCGCGCCACGAGATGACATGGCCTGCAGCACGATCTCCAGGAGAGCGCGGGATTCCAGGGGGTTGCCGCAGCAGTCCCCGTGCACATCGCCCGACTCGTGGTCGAGCCACAGCCGGCGCAGTGGGAGCTTGACGTAGGCCCTCCATGCGTGAACGGCCCTGGTGACGTCTCCTGGTTGCAGATGGTTCCAGGTGTGCTCGAGGCGGGCGATCTCGGACAGCGCACGCTGTGACAGACCGTCGATGACCGCCCTTGTGTCGCCGTTCCGGGGCCGCCGGGGAAGGGCGGCTCGGATGTGCCCCGGCCGTCTACGCGGCATGGGCCTTTCGCGTTGTCGTCATGCCGCACATGCTGCCACGAGCCGGCCGGGCCCTCGACCGAATTCCCTTGCCGGGCCGGGCCGGACGAGTGCGGTTCCCCTCAGGAACCGCCCGTCCAGGAACTGCCCGTCGGCGCCGGCCTGCACCGCGAAGAACTGCCCGCAGTCGTCAGGAGCGCTCACATCATGGCGACGACCGGTGAGCAACTCCCCCCGGAGCGGCCACCGTTGCCCGGGCGCGCAGGGGACGGTGCCGGCGAGGGGTGTGACCGCTGACGCGGCACCGACGCAACGCCGGGGGTGCACCTCCGCACCCCGGCCCCGTCCGTCATGCCGTCAGGAACGACGCTGCCGTGCGGTATGTCGCGCGTGCGGCGGCGCGTACCCGGTAGGTCGTCTTGGCCCGGTCGACCACCGGGTCACCGAGCACGATCCGGCCCGCCGCGTGCAGCGCGTCGCACTCCTCCGTGGGCAGCGCCACCGGACGCCCGTCGGACTGCCAGCGGCCCCAACGGCGCCGCCCGTTGGCGTGCACCGTGAGGAAGACCGGCTCGTGCTGGTTCGTGATCAGGCGCAGCACGTCGGCGGCACGGGCACTGAGCCGAGGGCGCGTCATGGGCGGTCAGCCTTTCGGGGCACGGGCGGCGGCGTCCGGCCGGGGAGGGGCGGATGATCTTCGGTTCGCATTGTTGCCGAGGGCACTGACAGCGTGTGTCCGGCTTGTAGGGACGTCACTCGGCGCCGTGCGGTTGTCTCCGGGCAATGTGACGACCTTCACCCTGATGTGGCGGAAAGTAGTGAATTCCTTACGCCAGGAAGACGTAAAGGTCTGGGACGAGGCATGCCGAAAAACGCGGAGGTTTCCCGTGCGACCGTTCACCCTCAACTACGCCCGGCCCCGGGTGCTTCCCGCTGTGGTGACGCCGTACCGCTACGACTCCTCGATGCAGTTGAACGTGCTTTCCGACGGCCGTCCCGCCGTGAGCGACCGCGAGCTGCTGCTGGCGGCCGGCACGACGACGTCGACCGCCGGTTCACAGACCCATTTCG
Organism: Streptomyces sp. HUAS TT11; assembly: GCF_051553595.1. Taxonomy (NCBI): domain Bacteria; kingdom Bacillati; phylum Actinomycetota; class Actinomycetes; order Kitasatosporales; family Streptomycetaceae; genus Streptomyces; species Streptomyces sp. HUAS TT11. The sequence goes on along the minus strand of NZ_CP196184.1, from coordinate 1,125,754 downwards.
ACGACTGACGGCGGTACCCGGATGACGGTACTCATCCTCACATCGGAGCAGGACGTGACCGCCGACATGGTGGTGGCGGAGCTGCATCTGGGCAGCGTGCCCGTGATGCGCCTCGATCCCGCGGACGTCCCCGGCAAGGCGGTGCTGTCCGCCGACTACGCCCATGGCGACTTCGACGGCCATCTGTCGGTCAACGGACAGGTCCTGAGCATGCGGGGCCTGCGTTCGGTATGGGTGCGCCGGCCGGGCGAGCCGGCAGCGCATGCGAGCGAGTCCTCGTCATGGCTGACCGCCGAGACGCGGCAGGCCCTGTACGGCATGCTGTACTCCGCCCCGACACGGTGGATGAACCACCCTCGCAACGCCGACCAGGCCCGGTACAAGCCGTGGCAGTTGCGGATCGCCCACCTCAGCGGCTTCGCCGTGCCGCCGACCGTCATCACCACCGCCCCGCGGGTGGCCCAGCAGTTCGCCGAGGAGTACCGGGACGTGGTCGTGAAGTCGGCCTCGGGGCCGCCGCCCGGCGACCCCGCGTCGGCCCTGCCGACCACGCTCGTCGGACCCGGCGCCGACTTCTCCACCGTCGCGGCCGGTCCCGCGCTGCTGCAGCGCTACGTTTCCAAGAGCGCCGACATCCGGTTGACCTGTGTGGGGCCCCGGCTGTTCGGCGCCCGCAAGAGGTCGGCACCCGGACAGGTCGACGGACGGTACGGCGACACAGGGCACGCATGGCAGACCACGCCGGTGCCCGACCGCATCGTGAAGTCCGTGCAGGAGTACCTGGCGTTGTCCGGACTCGCCTATGCGGCCTTCGACTTCGCGGAGGACGAGGACGGGCTGTGGTGGTTCCTCGAGTGCAACCAGGCAGGGCAGTTCGGCTTCGTCGAACTGGAGACGGGTCAGCCGATCGCGGAGGCGGTCGCACTGTGGCTCGCCGGGCGCGCGGGGGAGCGCCGCGCCCCGGAGAGCCGTGGGTGAAATGCCGATCGGGCCTCATCGGTGATCGGCACCGCGGCCCTCATGACTTCTGTGGTCCGGTCCGCACGGGGGCGCGGACCGGGCCGCAGAACGGCGGGACACGCGTGACGTCCGGCGCACCGTCACGACCCCGTCGGGCGGAAGGTCCGCAGGAAGACCTTCAGTGCCTGCTGATCGACCGCTTGACCGGCGTCGGCGGCGGGGGTGGTCCAGCGCAGGGAGAAGCCGCGGCCGTCGCCGACGAGGAAGCCGCGGCCGAAGGTGTGCACGCGGACCCCGTCCACCGTGGACAGCCACTCCATGTCCGCACCCTTGTGGCCCTGGTAGATGACGGGCCTGATGTCGCCCAGCCGTGCGTAGCCGGCGTAGGTGCCCTTCAGGGACGGCTCCAGGCTCTGCCAGACGGCCACCGGGTCCGGAGCGAGGCGCACGCCGGAGGTGACCGTCAGTGTGCGCGGATCACCGCTCGCACCGAACGTCACCCGGTAGGTGTCCTCGGCGGCGCTCTCCGTACGGACGCGTTGCCATCCCTGCGGCAGACTGACGGAGAAGCCCTCCGGAGCCACATGGCGGCCGAAGCCCACGTTCGGGTCACCGGTGGTGCCGGACGAGGGCGGTGTCTGACGATCGGTGCCCCCGCCCGTCGGATCGGCAGGCGGCGCGGGCACCCCGGAACGTGACGGACCGGTACCGGCCGCCGATGTGCCGCCGCCGTCCGGTCGGCCCGCCGCGACGAGGAGGGCCACGGAGGCCGCGACCACAAGGCCGGCGCCCACCAGCACCGAGCGGCGCACCGACGGTCCGCTCCCTGCCGGCCCCGCTCGGTGGACGAACGGCCACGCGTCCCGAAGACGCGGCAGCGGCGTCTCGTGCGTGGGCTCGTCCGGTTCCTCGTTCAGGACGCGTGTCAGCGAGGCACGCACCGCCGGTTCCGGCACCCGTTCCAGGGCGTCGCGGCGCAGCAGTCCGGTGACGGCCGGAGCGAGCGGACCGGCGTTCACCGGGTGGCGAAACGGCAGCCGGTCGACCGCGCGCAGTGTGGATTCGACCGTCCCCCGGTCCTTGACCGGCGCGCGGCCCTCCACCATCGCGTACAAGAGCGCTCCGAGGGCCCACTGGTCCGCCGCCGGTCCCGCGCTCGATCCGCGGGCCTGCTCGGGAGCGACGTAGGAGGGGGCGGTGACCCGCTGGGTGACGGACGCGCCGATCAGCCCGAAGCCCGTCACCACGACGGTGCCGCCCTCCTGCACGAACACCTGGCCGGGGCTCAGGTCTCCATGGGTCGCCCCGCGGCGGTGGGCGGCCTCCAGCACATCGAGGATGCCGAGGCCGATCCTGGCGGCCCACACGTGGTCGAGGGGGCCGCGGGCCAGGATCACCCCCAGAGGCGTGCCGTCGATCCGCTCCGTCACGGTCCACAGGACACCGTGGTCCTCGACGACGTCGAGGACCACGGCGACCCGGCCGGGACACAGCAGTTCCATGGCCCCCGACTCGCGCAGGATCCGGGCGACGGTGCGCCGCACGGTGTCCTCGGGCCGAACGGGTGCCAGGCGCGACCCGGTGAGCGACACCGGCCGCCCGGACTCCACGTCCTCACCGACCCAGACGGACCGTCCCTCCTCGTCGTGGACGGCCGCGAGCGCCCGGTACCGCCCGGCGATCAACTCTTGTGTGTGGAGCTGCCCGTGGTCCATCGTCATCCTTCGCTGCGCACCGGACTCTCCGTTTCCCGGTTGTACGGCGGACGTGACGGTGGGTGTTCAAAGGATGGCGATTTCCACGGCGGGATTTTCCCGGCCGCGCTCTCGTCCGCCTGTACGTGCGAAAACGCGACTCTTGACTACCCGTCAGTAGGTTACCCACGGTTACTGTCGCCACCCGCGCCGATGTACGACTCGGCGAACGCGGCCGCCGCGACGGGGGAGTCGAACAGCCGCCGCAGCCGGGCGCCGGCGTTGCCGGCCCGGAAGGGGTCCTGCGAGGACGGTCCGTGCAGCAGCTCCGCGAACCACTCGGAGAACTCCTGGTACTCCCACACCCGGCGCAGACAGGCGGCGGAGTAGCCGCGCAGCCCGCCGGCGTCGCCCTCGCGGAAGTACGCGATGAGGGCGTCGGCGAGTGTCAGCGCGTCGTACAGGGCCAGGTTCATGCCCTTCGCAGCGATCGGTGCCACCAGGTGGGCGGCGTCGCCCGCGAGGAACAGCCTTCCGTACGTCATGGGCTGCACCACGTAGTTGTGCATGTCCAGCACGCGCTTCTCGATCAACCGCCCCTCGGTCAGCGGTGCGGCACCCGCCACGGACAGCCGTGCGCGCAGTTCGGACCAGACCCGCTCGTGGGGCCAGTTCCCGGCGTCGTCGCCCGGCGGGCACTCGAGGTAGTACCGCGTGACCTGCGGGCTGCGGGCCATGTGCGCGGCGAAACCGCGGGGATGGACCCCGAAGACCACGCAGTCCGACGACGGCGGCGCCTGCGCGAGCAGAGCCAGCCAGCCCACGCCGTAGTCGAGCCGCGCCGTGTGTGCGCGCCCGGGCGGCAGCGAGGCCCGGGTCACGCCGCGGGCGCCGTCGCAGCCGGCGATCACCTCGCAGGTGATCCGGCGGCGCTCGCCCGAGTCGGGGTCCGTGTACGACACCGAGGGCGTCTCGCCGTCGACGTCGTGCAACTCCACGTCCCGAACGCCGAACCGGATGTCACCGCCCTTGGTGTCCGCGTACTCCCGGACCAGATCCGTGACGAGCAGCGGCTGAGGATAGACGAAGTGGCGGTGGCCGGACACCCGCGTGTAGCCGAACCTGAACCGCTCGCCGCCGATGCGGAACTCGCACTCCGTGTGCGTCTGCGCCCGTTCCAGCAGACGTGCGGCCAGACCGTGGCGCTCCAGCGCGCGCACCGCCCATTCCTCGATGAACCCGGCCCGGGGCCGTTGTTCGATGAACTGCCTGCTCTCGGCCTCGAGGACGACGCAGTCGACGCAGGCGCTCCGCAGGACGTTGGCGAGGGCCAGCCCGGCGGGGCCCGCGCCGACTATGACGACGGGGACGTGCTGACCGGATGGGGGGAAGGGCGTGGGGGAAGAGTCGATCACCCGATCATTATGGCGGTGCACCGTCAACCGCCCGACGTCGTGGCCGAGTTGGTTTCCGGCGCCGCGACACCGATCCTCACCATGGACAGGCCGGGGCCCCGGCGGAAGGATGGCGCGTACAGCGAACCGCTGCGTTTCAGGAGGCCAGCCGCATGAGGACCCGCCCATTGCCCGTCAGTACCCCCGCCGAGCAGGGGGTGGACGCCTGCGGGATCCAGGGGTTCCTCGATGCCGTCGAGACGGCTTCCGACATCGAGCCCCACAGCCTCATGATCCTGCGCCACGGTCACCTGGTCGCCTCGGGCTGGTGGGCACCGTACACCGCCGGACGCCTCCACCTGCTGTACTCCCTCAGCAAGAGCTTCACCTCGACGGCGGCCGGAGTGGCCGTCGCCGAAGGACTGCTCGATCTCGACGCGCCCGTCGTCTCGTACTTCCCGGAGTTCCAGGCGGACATCACCGACCCGCGCAGCCGCGCCATGCTGGTCCGGCACATCGCCTCCATGGCCAGCGGGCACCTCGCCGAGACCGACGCCGAGGCCTTCGGGCGCGACCGCGCCGAACCCGTGCGTGGCTTCCTGCTGATCCCCCCGGACCGCGATCCCGGTACCGTCTTCGCGTACAACCAGCCCACGACCTACACGCTGGCCGCGCTCGTGCAGCGGCTGTCCGGCCAGTCGTTGACCGAATACCTGCGTCCGAGGATCCTCGATCCGCTGGGCATCGGCGAGTTCTCCTGGATCCAGCATCCGCGCGGCCGGGACCTCGGGTTCAGCGGACTGCACGCCACCACGGACGCGATCGCCCGGCTGGGGCTGCTGTACCTGCAGGACGGCGTCTGGGAGGGCAGGCGACTGCTGCCGTCCTCCTGGGTGGCGCAGGCGTCCCGGTCGCACATCTCCAACGCCGACGGGACGGCCGAGGGCGCCGCCTCGGACTGGCAGCAGGGCTACGGCTTCCAGTTCTGGATGTCACGGCACGGGTACCGGGGCGACGGGGCGTACGGTCAGTTCTGCGTCGTCCTGCCCGAGCACGACACCGTCATCGCGACGACCGCGGCGACCGAGCAGACGCAGAAACTCCTCGACGCGATGTGGCGTCATCTGCTGCCCGCCCTCGGTCCCGCCCCGCTCGCCGACCGCGCCGAGGAGGACAAGGCGCTCCAGGAACGCCTCGACCGGCTGGCGCTGCCACCGGTGGCAGCGGACCCCCGGCCGCCGGCCGGCCCCGGACCCTGGCGCGACGCCCGTTTCACCCCCTTGGGCGGCCGCTCGGCGGACCAGCCGACGCTGACGGAGGTCGAGGTCACCGAGGCGGACGGCGCCTGGACGGTTGCGCTCGTGGAGGGGGAGGAGCGACTCGCCCTGCGCCTTCCCGACTCGGGATGGGCCGTCGACGAGGGCAAGGTCCCCACGGCGGTGAGCGGCGGCTGGACGGCCCCGGGCACCCTGCACATCGACGTCGTCTTCCTGGAGACGCCGCATCGTCTGACGGTGCACTGCGCACTGGACGACGGCACCTTCATGGCCCGTTGGCACACGACCCCCCTGAACGGCGGCCCGCTGCGCCGCCGTCGGGCGCCCCTCACCTCCCGGGAGGGCTCGGCACCACGCGGATGACGGCGGCGGTGACGTCGGCCCGGCAGCCCGCCTCCATTGTGTGGCCGACCGGTGCGCGGGCGTCGGTGCGCGCTTCGGGGTCGTGGCGTCCCGGGGCCGCCCGAAGCCGGGCGGCATCGGGCGGATACCGTCACAGTCCGTCGGTGCAGAGCAGCGGACGACCGGCCATGAGGGGGCCGGCAGTCCCGGATCTGTGGAGTCGCCGGCCCGGTGTCGGCGCCCAGCCGGGCAGTCGGCGCGTCGTGCCGGCCGATGTCGTCGGTCAGCGTCATGCCCGTTCCCTCTTCGGGCAGCCGGCAGGCCCGGAGGTCACCGGCCCAGGCGCTCCGGACGCCCGGCGGCACCGGCGACAAACGCGCAGGGCGGGGGTGTCCTCCTCGGACGAGGCCAGGGCGCTCACCGCCCGGCCCGCACGAACGGCCGCCTCCTGGAGCGTCGCCGGCGGCACAGCGTCCTCCCGCAGCCGTGCGGCCAGGACCGATGCGGCGCGGAACGCGGGCTGCGCCGCGCCGCAGTGCCGGCAGACGCCGTCGGGGGCCACCGTTCCGCCGCAGCGGACACACCCCGTGTCCTCGACCGTCGAGGGGGCATCCTGCCGTGTTCCCGGTCAGCGCAGCCCGAAGCGGTCGGCCCATCCCACGATGTCCGCGACGGTCGCGTTGCGGCCGCAGACCACCAGACCCAGCCGGGCTTCGTCACCGACACGCTCCCGCACCTGCCGGGCCGCGGGGAGCAGACAGCCCGCGGCGGGTTCCGTCCACACCCCGGCGTGCTCGGCCAGTTCCAGACTGCCGCGGACCGCGTCCCGGTCCGATACCACCAGGACCTCGGTGACCAGGGTCGACGCATGGTCGTACGTCAGCTGGGAGACCGACGGTGCGCTGAGCGTGGTCACGACCGAGGACAGCTCGACCGGTACCGGACCGCCCGCTGCCAGCGCGCGGGACATGGCCTCCGCACCCTCCGTCTCCACCCCCCATACCCGGATACCGCGCCGCAGGGCGTGCAGCGCCGCCGCCACGCCCGTGATCAGCCCGCCGCCCCCGACGCTCACCAGAACATCGGTCAACTCGCCCGCGTCCTCGGCGAACTCGAGGCCGACGGTGCCCTGTCCGGCGATCACCTCCGGGTCGTCGAACGGGTGCACAAGAGTGAGCCCTTCGCCCCGCAACCGTCCGGTGAGCGCGAACGCCTCGTCCATCCCGTCCGTCAGATGCAGCGAGGCGCCCGCCGACTCCACGATCTCGACCGATCGCGCGGGCGCGGTCCGCGGCATCACGACCGTCGCCTTCACCTCCAGCGCGGCGGCCATGACGGCGAGCGCGATTCCGTGGTTGCCGCCGCTGACCGCCACCACCCCCGCGGTCCGCTCCCGCTCGCCGAGCGTGAGCAGCCGTGCCGTCGCACCCCGCGCCTTGAAGGAACCGGTGCGCTGCAGCAGTTCGAGCTTGGCGGTCACGGGGGCGCCGAGCAGTGCGGTGAGCCCGGGGCTCTCCACCGTCGGCGTGCGTACGACGTGTCCGGCGATCCGCTCCGCGGCCGCGTGAATGTCCGAGATCCCGATCAACGCCCCTGCCTCCCAGGACAGTTCCATCCGCCACGATGCGGCTGTCGTTCCGCCTCCAGCCTCGCATGTGCGGGCGCGGGAAATCCGGTGACCGCGACTTCCGGGGCGGCCGGCTCGCGGGAGAAGGGCAGGGGCACCCCGTCGTGGCGCGCGCACTGCCGGGGACAGGCAGGTCGTATACGGTCAGCGGGCCTGCCTGTCCCCGGCAGCGAGTCCTCGAGCCTTCCTCGGTCTTTCTCTCAGCCGACGTGTTCCGGACGACAGGCCCTAGCGGAGCGTCTCCGCCCAGTCGGCCGGTACCCGACCCTCCGGCCCGGGCACGGGCTGGTCCTCGGGGTGGCAGGCCGGGGGAGCCAGATCCGGCCCGGACTCGTACAGCTGGGACGTGGTGAAGTCCCAGAACCAGCCTTCGTCCGGCTCGAAGCTGCGGATCACCGGATGCCCGGTGGCGTGGAAGTGGGCAGTGGCGTGCTTGGCCGGAGAGTCGTCGCAGCAGCCGATGTGCCCGCACTGCGCGCACCGCCGCAGATGGAACCACCAACCGCCGGCCTCGTTGCACTCCACACAGCCACTGCCGCTCGGCGGGACGCCGGGCTCGATTCCGTTCACAGTGCTCATCTTGCCTCCGGTGACGATTCGGGAGCCGGCTGGAGTTCGGCGCTCTGCTCGACGACGTCGGCCTCCGTGGCGGTCAGTGGCAGCCGCACCTGGAACCGTGTGTCGCCCGGCACCGACTGGACGTCCAGGCTGCCGTGGTGCTTGTTGGCGATGATGCGCCAGGAGATGTCCAGGCCGAGCCCGGTTCCCTGACCCACCGGCTTGGTGGTGAAGAAGGGGTCGAAGATGCGGTTGCGGATCTCCGGCGGCACACCGGGGCCTGTGTCGCAGAACTCCACGAGCAGCCGGTCGCGGTCGCGCGACGTCCGCACGGTCAGCGTGCCGTCACCGCCCGATTCCTCCATGGCCGAGACCGCGTTGTCGATGATGTTCGTCCACACCTGGTTGAGCTCGCCGGGGTAGGCGGGAATGCTCGGCAGGGTGCGGTCGTACTCCTTGGCCACGGTGATCCGCCGGCCGATCTTCCCGGAAAGCATCAGCAGGGTGCTGTCGAGAAGTTCGTGGACGTCGACGACCTGGTACGGCGCCCGGTCGAGCTGGGAGTACTGCCGGGCGGCATTGACCAGGGTGGACACCCGGGTCGTGGAGTCCTCGATCTCGTTCATGAGCAGCTCGGTCTCGACCGTGTAGTTGAGCCACCGGATCGCGCTTTCCAGCGCCCCCTCCTCGACGGCCGCCTCGACCTGGTCCAGCCAGTCGGTGTCGAGGCCCGCCTGGACGAACGTGGGAGCCAGCTGCCAGCCGCCCTGGATGCCGTGGTCCTCGAGCCAGTCGCCGATCGCGTCCTCACGGTCGGACGCCTCCAGCGGACTGACCGGCATGGCCTTGGCGACCTGTTCCGCCGTCCGCTCCTGGATGTCGACCAGGGTCAGCAGCGCCTCCGGCTCGTACCGGCCGGCGGCGATCATGCCCAGTTTGTGCCGCATCCCGGCGACCCGCTCGCGCAGCGCCGCCGTCGCGCTCACGGCGGCCGCGGCAGGGTTGTTGAGCTCATGGGTGAGCCCCGCGGACAGGGAACCGAGTGCCAGCAGCCGCTCCCGCTGGTTGATGATCTGCTGCGTGTTCTTGTTGCCGAAGAACAGGCCCTCCAGCAGATGCACCGCCATCGGGAACCAGTCCCGCATGACCGAGGAAAAGGTCTCGGAGGGCAGGACGAAGAACCGCGACGGTTCGGTCACCCGCATCGATCCGTTGTACGTCGCCCCCCGGGCCCGCTCGCCCAGATACGCCTGGAAGGCGCCCGCGTACACCCCTCGCTGTGACGTCCGGGAGATCTCCACGTCGTCGGAGCCGACACGGCGGTACATCACCACCGTGCCGCTCAGCAGGACGAAGAAACACGTGGCCGGTTCGCCCTCGGTGTACACCGGGCCGGGTTCGAACAGTTCCACCCGGCCCTCGCGGCACAGCCGCGCCAACTGGTCGTCGGTGAGCTTCTCGAACAGGAAGAGCGTCTTGAGCTCCTCCTTGTCGCAGGTCATCGTCCGGCCGCCCACGCACCGCTCCCCGTCCTGTGGATTCATGACTGCTCCAGATACCGGTGGACGAGCATCACGGCCATGGCCCCCTCACCGACCGCGGAGGCGACCCGCTTGGCGGACTCGGCACGTGCGTCGCCCGCGACGAACACACCGGGGACATTGGTCTCCAGATGGTACGGAGGCCGTTCGAGCTCCCAGCTCGGCGGCGGCTGCCCGTCGCAGGTCATGTCGGGACCGGTCAGGATGAACCCGTGCTCGTCCCGCAGCACGGTCCCTTCCAGCCACTCCGTCAGCGGGGCGGCCCCGATGAACACGAACAGCCACTGCGCGTCGACCAGTTCGGTGTGCCCGGTGACCACGTCGCGCAGTGTCAACTGCTCCAGGTGGTCGGTGCCGTGCGCCGCGTCCACCACCGTTCCGGTGCGCACCGAGATGTTGGGGGACTCGGCGATCTGCTGGATCAGATAGTGCGACATGGAGGCGGACAACGACTCGCCCCGGACGAGCACGGTGACCGACTTGGCGCCCCGGGCGAGGTACATCGCCGCCTGCCCGGCCGAGTTGGCGCCGCCGACGATGTAGACGTCCTGGCCCGAACAGGCGGGGGCCTCCGTCAGTGCCGAACCGTAGAAGACACCGCACCCCGTCAGCTTCTCGAGGCCGGGGGCCCTGAGCTGCCGGTAGGTCACGCCGGTCGCCAGGATCACGCTGTGCGCCGAGATCGCCGGGCCGTCCGAGAACCGCACGATGCGCGCCGACCCGTTGACCTCCAGAGAGCACACCTCCCGTGCGGTGAGGATCTCGGCGCCGAACTTCTTCGCCTGGCGGCGGGCCCGGTCGGTCAGCTGCGCGCCGGACACTCCGTCCGGGAAACCGAGGTAGTTCTCGATGCGGGAGCTCTGCCCGGCCTGGCCGCCGGTCGCCGACCGCTCCACGAGCAGCGTCCGCAGGCCCTCCGACGCGCCGTACAGGGCGGCCCCGAGGCCGGCGGGACCGCCGCCGATGACGATCAGGTCGTAGAACTCCGCGGTGGGTGTCGTGGCCAGCCCGACGTGGGACGCGAGTTCCTGTTCGCCCGGTTCGAGCAGGGGCGTGCCGTCCGGGGTGACGACGAGCGGCAGGCGGTCCCCGCCGTGTCCGGCTGCCGCCAGCAGCCGCTGCCCCTCGGGCGTGTCGACCGAGTACCAGCGGTAGGGAACCTGGTTGCGGGCGAGGAACTCCCGTACCTCGGACGACCGCGCCGACCAGCGGTGCCCCACCACCTTCGTGCTCGGCACCGGACGGTAGTCCGAGGTCCGCCACGCCTCCAGCAGATCGTCCAGGACGGGGTAGAGCTTCTCCTCCGGCGGGTCCCACGGCTTGAGCAGGTAGTGGTCGAGGTCGATGACGTTGATCGCGTCGATGGCCGCGCTGGTGTCCGCGTACGCGGTGAGCAGCACCCGGCGCGCACCGGGATAGACGTCCAGGGCCTGTTCCAGGAATTCGATGCCGTTCATCTCGGGCATCCGGTAGTCGGCCATGATCACGGCCACCAGATCGCCCCGCAGCTTCAACTCCCGCAGGGCCTCGAGGGCGCTCTCGCCGGACTCGGCGCGCACGATGCGGTAGGACTCGCCGTACCGGCGCCGCAGGTCGCGCGCCACGGCACGCGACACCCCGGGGTCGTCGTCCACAGTCAGGATGACGGTCCGTGCAGCTGCGCTGGCAGCCTGTGCCATAAAGTCTCCCACCCCGAACTCATCGGCGTCTCGCCCATCGTATGTTCGATCGTCCGGTTTCGCTCCGGAACCAGGTGAGCGCCCGAATCGGTAGCGTGTGCACGTCGGATCATGAACAGGGAGGCAGCCGTATGACCCGCCCCATCACCGCGGGAGTGGACGGATCACCGGAGAGCGTCGCCGCGGCGGCCTGGGCGGGCCGTGAGGCGGTGCGCCGGGGTCTGCCGCTGCGGATCGTGCACGCCTGGCACTGGGAGCCGTACGAGATCGTCCCGTCCGCGGACCGGGACGCCCAGGCGGGCTGGGCCCGGGAAACCGCCGAGGTGGCCCGGCGCACGCTCACCGAGCGCCACCCGGAGCTGACCGTGACCGCCGAGGCCCTGGAGGGCACGCCCGTCGAGGTCCTGGTGGAGGAGGCCGCCGCGGCGGAGCTTGTGGTGCTCGGATCGCGGGGCCACGGCGCGGTCGTGGGCTTCCTGCTCGGTTCCGTCGGGCGGCAGGTGATCGCCGAGTCCGCCCGGCCCGTGGTGCTGGTCAGGTCCGACGACCGGGCGGCGGCCGAGGCGGCGGGCCGCGAGATCGTCGTCGGCCAGCACGGGGAGCCGGACGACGGCGCCGACGCGCTGGAGTTCGCGTTCGTCACGGCGGCGGCGCGGGGGGCGGCGGTCCGCGTGGTGCGGGCCTGGACCCTGCCGCCCGTGTTCGCCTACAGCCCCGCATCGCTGAAGCTGCTCGACGAGGCCGGCGGTCTGGAGCCGTACGAGCGCAAGGCGCTGGACGAGGCCGTGCGGCCCTGGCGGGAGCGCTTCCCGGACGTGCCGGTGACCGAGCATGTGGAGATGGGCAGCGCGGGTCAGGTGCTGCTCTCCGCGGCCGCTCGTGCGCAGCTCGTGGTGGTGGGGCGGCACTCCTCCCGCGTCATGGGCCCGCGCATCGGCTCGGTGGCGCATGCGCTGGTCCACCACGCGCCCTGCCCGGTCGCGGTGGTCCCCCCGGCCTGACCTGTCAGGCGGGTTCCCGGGCCGCCGCACGCCGCGGCAGGCCCGTCGGGCCGCCTGCGCCAGGGCAACCGCGGGACGGCGGGCCCGAATGGCCCGCCGTCCGGACGGTGGACCTACGATGCGCCGTCGGTGCGCCGCAGGGTGCGGTCCAGCAGGGCCAGCAGCTCGCTCCAGTGGCGGTCCGCCGCCTCGGCGTTGTAGCTCGAGGTGTCGGCCTGGGTGTAGCCGTGGTGGGCACCGGGGTACACCTCGGTGCGGTGGCGGACGCCCGCCTCCGTGAGCGCATTGTCCAGCCGCTCGATCTGCTCGGGCGGCATCGAGGCGTCCTGGTCGGCGTGGCCGAAGTAGACCTCGGCGGTGACGCGGTCGGCCGCCAGATGAGGGCTGTCGGGGGCGTCGGTCGCCAACTGTCCGCCGTGGAACCCGGCCACGGCGGCGACCCGCTCCGGATACGCACCGGCGGTGCGCAGTGCGAGCCGGGAGCCCATGCAGTAACCGGTGATGCCGATCGGGCCGTCGGCGGCCTGGGGACAGTCGGCGAGCCAGCGCAGATAGGCGTTCGCGTCGCGTTCGACCACCTCGGGCGTCAGGGCCTGCACCAGCGGGCCGATCTGCTGCAAGATCTCCGGGCGCTCGGCCGTGTTGATGAACTCGGGCAGTTCGACGACGGGCGCCCGCCCCTGCCGGTAGAGGACGTTGGGTACGAGGACGGTGTAGCCGTTCCCCGCGAGGCGGTCGGCCATCTGCTTCAGGGACGGGCGCAGACCGAAGGCGTCCATGTAGAGCAGAACCGCGGGGTGGGGGCTGCCGTCGTCCGGGTAGGCCAGGTAGGCGTCGGCAGTGCCGTCCTGAGTGGGGATGTCCACGGACGTCCCACGGGTGGAGGTCATGTGCTGTTCTCCTGACTTTCGTCATCCGGCCGATGGCGATCCGGCCGGGCCTTCGGGCGCCATCATCGCAACGCCGGCCGGCGGTACCGTGCGCGGGGATCATGGGCGCGGCGGAACGGCAGACTGAGTGAACGGCGACGGGGGCGCTCGGGCGCAGGACGGTCCGTTCAGGCGGAGGGTGGCGTCCGCGCGTCCTCGTCCTCGGCATCGGACAGCGTCTCGCGGACCCGGGGCAGGATGGTCGCCACATAATCGTCGACCGCGGTGTCCAGACCGATGTCGTGCTGGGCGCGCTCGGACAAGTACCAGCGGTGCTCGAGGAGTTCGTGGTACAGCTCGGCGGGATCCATCGCGCCCCGCAGTTCCGGGGGCACGGCACGCACCGTGGGCCGGAACACGTCCCGCACCCAGCGGTGGGCCAGTACCTCGGGCCGGGCGGCGAGGGGATCGCCGGGCGCGTAGTCGTCCTGCGTGGCCATCCAGCTCTCGAGGTCGGTGAGCAGCCGCCGGGCCTGGTTCTCCTCGGTGTCGAGGCCGGTCAGTCTGAGCAGCTGCCGCTGGTGGTGCCCCGCGTCGACGACCTTCGGGACGAACGTGACCGTGTCGCCGTTGCTGGAGTGCGCGATCTGCATCTCCGCGACGTCGAACCCGAGGTTGTTGAGACGGCGGACCCGGCGGTCGATGTAGTGGTACTTGCCGGCCGGATACACCGACGTGCGGGTCAGTTCGTCCCACAGCCGGGTGTACCGCTCGCAGATCTCCGTGCCGAACTCGATGGCGTCCACGGACGGATGCAGCGCCCCGGACGCCTCCAGGTCCAGCAGTTCGCCGCTGATGTTGACACGTGCGAGATCGAGGTCGTAGTCGCGCTGTCCGGGGCTCAGCCGGGGATGCAGCTCCCCGGTCTCGGCATCCACCAGATATGCGGCGTACGCGCCCGCGTCCCGCCGGAACAGGGTGTTGGAGAGCGAGCAGTCGCCCCAGGCGAATCCGGCGAGATGCAGTCGTACCAGGAGCACGGCGAGCGCGTCCATCAGCCGGTGCATGGTGGCGGGGCGCAGCGTCGTCTCGAACATCGACCGGTACGGCATCGAACCGCCCAGATGCCGGGTGATCAGCACCGGTTCGAGGGCTTCGCCGTCCCGGTCGGCGCGGCCGGTGACCACGGCGAGCGGGTCCACCGCCGGGATGCCGAGCCGGTCCAGGTCCCGCAGCAGCTCGAACTCCCGCACCGCGGGCCGCTCGGCGAGCTCCTTGACCGCCACGACCTCAGCGCCGGCCCGCGCGTAGCGCACCACGTGCCGGGAGATGCCGCGCGGCAGCGGCACCAGCACGTGCTCGGGCCACTGCTCCAGAGGCAGTTGCCAGGGCAGGTCGAGCAGGAGCGCGGGGTGCTCCGGATTGGTCGCGCTGATCTGCAGAGCCATCGAAGGACTGTCCTCGCCTCAGGGTCGGTCGTCGTGCCGAGGAGCATCACCGCACCCGCACGGCGCCCGCGTCAACAGGCGGCCGGATCATGGACGGGAACCGCCGGGGCCGCACCACGGCGGGGCTCGACGAGGGGACGCCCGGCGCGCTACGTGTGGGCGGTGCCGGGAGGCTCGTGGCGGCGTGTGGCGAGCAGGAGCGCGATGTCGTCCGGGCGGTCGGTGGCCCGCCGGGCACGTTCCATGAGCCGGTCCCCGATGTCCGACAGCAGGGGGCCGCCCCCGTGGGCCGTGCCGTCGCCCGCGAGCGCCTTGCGCAGGGCCTCGACCCCTTCGTCGATGTCGTGTCCCGGCTGCTCGACGAGCCCGTCGGTGTAGAGCGCCAGGACGGCCCCGGGTTCCAGCCGCAGATGTGTCACCGGGTAGCGGGCCTCCGGGTCCACCCCGAGCACCAGTCCGCCGGGCAGATCGAGGACCTCCGCGCGGCCGTCCGGATGGCGCAGCAGGGGCTGTGTGTGACCGGCCCGCACGGCCCGTGCGTACCCGGTGTCCGGGTCCAGCCGGATGTAGCAGCAACTCGCGAACTGGCCGGGATCGAGGTCGATGAGCAGCCGGTTGGTGCCGCCCATCACCTGGTGCGGGGCGTGGTCGCGGAGCGCGAACGCCCGTACCGCGCTCCGCAGTTGGCCCATCGTGGCGGCCGCCTGCACTCCGTGGCCCTGTACGTCTCCGATGACCAGGGCGAGGCCGTCGCCGGCCTCGACGACGTCGTACCAGTCGCCGCCGACGTCCATGCCCTGGGTGCCGGGCAGATAGCACCCCTCCGTCTCCACCTGCGGATGCTCCGACAGCCGGTGCGGGAGCAGCGCTTCCTGCAGACCGCGGGCCAGTGCGGCCTCGGAGTCGTAGAGCCGGGCCCGCTCCAGGGCCTGGGCGACCAGACCGGCGAGCGCGGTGAGCACCGTGCGCACCTCGGTGCTGAAGGTACGCGGCCGTTCGAAGCCGAGCACACAGGCGCCGACCGGCCGCCCGGAGGCGATCAGCGGCAGGAACGCCCGCGAGCCCACCGGGGTGTCGAGCGGCATGTCCGGATAGGCGGCCTCCAGTTGCTGCATCGATTCGAAGAACAGCGGCCGGCCGGAATTGAGCGTCTCCACACCCGGCAGTTTGGCGTCGAGGCCCACGCCGTCGAACTGCGAGAGGAACCGCGGCGGGAAGCCGGTCTCCCAGGCCAGGTGCAGATGCCGCTCCTGCAGCAGGTAGATGGCCAGCCGGGTCCCGCCGAAGGCGGGCAGCAACTCCCGCATCACCACTTCGGACACCTGGCGCGCGGTGACGGCCTCGGACAGGGCGATCGCGAGGACGATGGGCCGGTACACGGGGGTGGGGGTCTCCCCGACCGCCAGCGGCCCCTCCGGCGCCGCGGGCTCATCCATGGAGGGCGCCTCCGCCCTGTGTCCGAGCGGCACCATCCGGCAGGTCAGGACGTCCGCGCCGGGATAGACCGAAAGGGTGAGCCAGTCGCCGTCGCCGCCCCGCACGGTGCCCGAGGTGGGGCGCCGCACATGGAAGTGCACCGGCTCGGGCGTGATCAGGGCCGCTCGCAGCCGTTCCTCGTAGGCGGGGCGCGCCAGCCAGGGGACGGCGTCCCACAGGGTCCGGCCGACGAGCTCCGCCTGCGGCCGGCCCAGCAGGTCGGCGGCGCAGGGGTTGGCGTAGGTGATCAGCCCGAGGCGGTCGAAGGCGAAGAGACCGTAGGGCAGCAGATCGGTGGCCTCCTGCGCTGCCTGCCCCGCCCCCCGGTCGATCACCAGCCCGCCTACGCGGTACTCCCGCCGGGTCGATCCCTCGGTCCAGAACTCCAGCATCAGATGACCGCCGTTCTCGGTGCGCACACCGAGCGGACGCGACGGCGGTGAGCCGGCGGCGGTCTCCCGCAGCGCACCGAGCACCAGGTGCGCGTCGTCGGGGGAGATGGCCGAGGCGAGGGCCTCGGGTGAGCGGGCCACGTCGTCCTTGGCGCCGCCGGTCATGTCCCAGAAGGTGGCGTCGGCGGTGACCGAGGAGTCGGTGGGGTCCCAGACGAAGTGCCCGATGAAGCCCTGGGGCAGACCGTGGGCGGGCAGCCGTACGCCCATCGGGTCCCCGTCCCAGTGCAACGGGACCCCGTCCTGTTCCAGGGCGCGCAGGGCGCCCCCCAGGCGCTCCGCGACCGCCGTGACCCTGGCCCGGTGGGGCAGTGCCTCGGAGCCCTCCGGAAGCGGGGGCCGCAGCACCGCGAGGACGCCGTACGCCGTCGTACCGTCCATGACGGGCACGTACAAGGAGCCGAAGCGGAACGGCAGCCCGGCAGCCATCTGCGGGTAGCGCCGCATCGTGTCCGTGGCGTCGGTGAGCACGACCGGCGTGCGGAGCCGGTAGGCGTCCGCGGCGGGAAGCTGCCGGTCCATGTGCAGTCGCGTCCACGGCCGGAACAGCGGCCCCGGCAGCCCCGCGAGCACCGCAAGGCGCAGCACCGCGGGCGTGCTGGCGCGCAGGTAGACCCCGCCCGCGAATCCGGCCACGGCCTGGATCGCGTCCGTCACGGCGCCGGTCAGCACAGCGGTCGGTGTCCCGGGTGCGCTGTCCACGCGCTCGGCGCTCCCTTGCATCGGTCTGCCTTCGTCCCGAGCCGTCGGGTGAGGTATCACAGCAAGAATGCGCCGCACTGCCCCTGACGCGCATCCGGACGGCCCGGTAAGGGGTGCCTCGGCCGTCGCACCTGACACCAGCGGCGCCGCGAAGCCGGTCGCGGGACACGGCGGTCCGGAGTCCGTGGCGGGTGATACGGGCGTCCCGCGCCAGAGCGCGTGACCGGGCCCGACGGCGTGTGGGGCGGCCCGCCCACCGCGGTCGACGACGCAGGGGACTGAGGCGGGATCGCCGGCTGCGGAGGGCGCCCGGGGTCGGTGGGCACGGGGCGGTGAGCCTTGTCCTCATGATCTGCCGTGCCGGGTCCCCGGGCGGGCTCGGTGGTGTGTGGGGTGGCTTCGGCGTTTCCGGTTGTGGCCGTGTGGGACGGCCGGATCGGGGTCGCCGTTCGCGGGTCGCTCGGGGCTGGGCGGCGTGGTGGCGGTGAGCAGCCGTCGTGCCGGGTCCCCGGGCGGGCCAGGTGGTGTGTGGGGTGGCTTCGGCGTTTCCGGTTGTGGCCGTGTGGGACGGCCGGATCGGGGTCGCCGTTCGCGGGTCGCTCGGGGCTGGGCGGCGTGGTGGCGGTGAGCAGCCGTCGTGCCGGGTCTCCGGGCGGGCTCGGTGGTGTGTGGGGTGGCTTCGGCGTTTCCGGTTGTGGCCGTGTGGGACGGACGGATCGCGGTCGCCGTTCGCGGGGGCGGATACGGTCGGGCGGTCGGTGCGGCGGCGGTGAACGCCGATGTCATGCCCCGCCGTGCAGCCCGTCGCGGGTCCGCAGACGCCCGCTCACCTCGTGCGCCGGAACACGTCGTCGGAGTCGTCCCACAGGGGAAGTTCCTCGGACCTCCGCTCCCGTGGAACCCGCGACGCGGAGTGGTACATCCCGTCGATCTCGACCGCGTACCGGTGCGCGATGGCGTCCCTGCGCAGCTTCATCGACGGGGTCAGGAGTCCGTTGGACACGTCGAAGGGCTCCGGCAGGACACGGAAGACCCGGATGGACTCGGACCGCGACACCGTGGTGTTCGCGGCGGCCACGGCACGGGCGACCTCCTGGCGCAGCGCGTTCGCCTCCCGCGCCTCGCCCGCCGGGACGTCCCCAGGCATGAACAGCGCGCCGCGCCAGTGCGCCACGAACTCCGGGTCCAGTGTGATCAGAGCACCCACGCAGGGCCGGTTGTCGCCGACGACCACCGCCTGATGGATGAGCGGATGCATGCGCAGCCGCTCCTCGAGGGCCGCCGGAGCGACGCTCTTCCCGCCGCTCGTGACGATGATGTCCTTCTTGCGGCCCGTGATGGACAGGTATCCCTCCGGATCGAGGTGCCCGAGATCGCCCGTCGCCAGCCAGCCCTCGCGCAGCGCCGCGTGTGTGCCCAGATCGTCGTTCACGTACCCCTGGAAGACCGAGGGGCCGCGCACGAGGATCTCCCCGTCCGGTGCCACCTGCACGTCGATGCCCGGCAGCGGGAGCCCGACGGTGCCGGACTTCTCCCGCCCGAGCGGCTGGGCGGTGATCCCTCCGCCCGTCTCGGTCAGCCCGTATCCGTCGTGCACGTAGATGCCGATCCCCTCGTAGAACAGGGCGAGTTCACGGCTGAGCGGCGATCCACCGGACACGGCGCCGCACACCCGCCCGCCGAGGCTGGCGCGCACCTTCCGGTAGACCGCCCTGTCGTAGAGGCTGTGCTGGAGCTTCAGATCGAGACCGGGTCCCGGCCCCGTGCCCAGCCGCTGCCGCTCCGTCGCCAGGGCGTAGTCCTGTGCCGTGCGCACGGCCCGCTCGAACAGGGCGCCCCGGCCCGCCTGCTGGGCGGCGCGGAGGGCGTTCTTGTAGAGCTTCTCGAAGACGAACGGAACCGCGCACAAGTAGGTGGGACGGAAGGTCAGCAGGGACTCGGCGAGGACGTCCGCGCGGAGCTCGGGTTCGTGCCCCATGAGCAGGCCGCCCCGCAGGCACAGCACCTGGACCATCAGCCCGTACACGTGCGAGAAGGGCAGGAACACGACGGTGGAGGGCTGCTCCCCCGGCGGAGCCCAGGTGTGCCCCCAGCCCGCCAGCCTCGTGTCGCCGGCGCCGGCCAGATTACGATGGCTGAGCGCGCATCCGCGGGGGTGTCCGGACGTGCCCGAGGTGTAGGCGATGACCGCGGTCGAGTCCGGCAGCACGATCCGGCGCAACGAGTCCACGGTCGTGGCCGGTACCGGGCGGCCACGCTCCACGAGTGCCTGGAGCGCGCCGGTGTCCAACTGCCAGACGTGGCGCAGCCGGGGCAGCGAGGCGCACACGGAGCCCACGGTCATCACCCCGTGCTCGTCCTCGACCAGCACCGCGACCGAGTCCGAGTCCCGGAGGATCCACTCGACCTGTTCGTGCGAGGACGTCGGGTAGATCGGCACGACTTCGGCCCCGACCGCCCACAGCGCACAGCTGAGCACGGTCCACTCGTGGCGGGTGCGCGCCATGATGGCCACCCGGTCGCCGGGACGGATGCCCGAGGCGACGAGCCCCCTGGCCAGATCGACCACTTCGTCCCGCAGTTCGATCGCCGTCACCGTCGTCCAGACGCCGTCGTCGCTGCGACGGGCGATCTGCGGCAGCAGCGGATCCCGGGCCGCCCGGTCGAAGACGCTGTCGGCGAGCCCTCCGGTCATGACGGGCGATCCCGTCGTGTCCTGGGCGGCCGCCCGGACGTTCCCCAAGTCGCGCATGCGCCGCCCCCGAGCCTCTCTGCGACGTCGCCGATCGATGCGGGATCGGCGGTGCTCGAATCTAGCCCAGGTTGCCGCCGGATGCGGCGGAATACGACAAGGAACTCACAGGAAGTGGCAGCAGGAGGTTCCGGTCGCAGGCGGAGGATTCCCCGCAGCGAACACCCCCCGGTCCACCGCGCCGTCCGCGCGCGGGGCATCTGCGCGCCGACGACGCCGTGAACGGCCGGCTCGGACCGCCGGCGCCCTCCCGCGTGGTGTCACCAACGCCCGGGCTCCGTACCGGTGATGGGCGCCGAGGGCTTGCCGTCGGGCCCGACCGGGACGTCTCCGGCGAGCATCACGCGGTGCATGATCCGGGGATGTCCGGGGGTGACCAGGTCCCCGGGGGCGAGGTGGATGGTGGACCGGTTGTCCCAGAAGGCGACGCTGCCCGGTTCCCAGCGGAAGCGGACCGTGTACTCGGGACGCGTGGCCTGTTCCACAAGCAGTTGCAGGACGTGTGCGCTCTCGGCGCGCGAGAGGCCCGTGATCTGGTCGAGGTAGTAGCCGTTCACGAACAGCACCCGTTCGCCCGTCTCGGGATGCACCCGCACGAGCGGGTGCTCCGTCGCCACCTGGTGGTCGAGGAGATGCCGCAGATAGGCGTCGTCGCCGGGTCGCGCCTGGTAGCCGACACCCAGCCGGTGCTCGGCGCGCAGCCCGTCGACGAAGGCCCGTACCGGCTCCGAGAGCCCGGCGTAGGCGGCTGCGAGGTTGGACCACTGGGTGTCCCCGCCGTAGGGCGGCACCGTCTCGGCGCGCAGGATGGTCGCGGCGGGCGGATCGACGCGGGCACCGTGGTCGCAGTGCCAGCCCCTCAGCAGTGAGTGCCGTCTGCGGCGCAGCCATTCGTCGTGGTCCATGCCGTAGCGCCCGCCGAGCTCCAGGCGGTCGGCCGTGGTCTCCACCTCGGGGTGGTCCTGCGGTGAGGCGCTCCCGCGCTTGCCCAGGATCACCGGTTCGCCGAACCGACGGGCGAGGGCGATGTGTGCGGCGTGGTCGAGTTCCTGGTCCCGGAAGAACACGACCTTCCAGCGCAGCACGGCGGACCGGATCGTGGCCACCGCCGCGTCGTCCAGGTCGCCGGCCAGATCGACCCCCGTGATCTCGGCGCCGATATGGCCCGCGACGGGCCGCAGCTCGATCTCCGTACCGCTGTCCCCGGTCATGCGGGCTCCGTCCGTCGTTCGTGCGGACCTCTCGGGGGCAAGCATCTCCCGTCGGCTGCCCGTGCGAAAGATCGCACGGGAGGCCCGACGGGCACCCGGGCCGCCCGGCGGGACATGACCGGGTCCGCGCCGCCGCCCGGAGCTCAGCCGGCCGGCCGCCAGCCGAGCGCAGGTCCGAGCCGGGTGGCGATGTCCGTGAGGATCTGCACGTAGTCCTCGTGCTCGAAGGTGAACGGCAGGGCGAACGCCACTTCGTGGACCTCCCGGAACGCGGCGTGCGCATACAGCTGTTCGGCGATCTGCCCGGACGGTCCGACGAGGTCGGGCGCGAACATCAGCCGGCCGGGACCCTGCGGCGTCGCCGTGCGCGGTGTCCGCTTCGCCGCGTACTCCTCGTACCGGGCCCGCTGTTCGGGCGTCGCACTGTCGGTGGGGATCACGACGAGCCCCTGCGAGACCCGGGCACGCTCGCCCTCGGGGTGATGGGCGCGGAACGTGCGGATGTGCGAGAGCTGCACCTCGGCGAAGTCCTCCGACTCCTCCGCCTTCACGACACTGCTGGTCAGCAGGTTCATCCCGTGTTCGCCCGCCCACCGTGCCGAGCGGAGGCTCCCGCCGCCGTACCACATGCGCCTGCCCAGGCCGGGGGAGTGCGGCTGGACCCGCTCGGAGAACACCTCGAAGCCCTCGACACCGCTGAAGTCGGTGGCCGGCTTCCCGCGCACGAAGTCCAGCAGCCGCTGCACGCGTTCGTAGCCGAAGTCCTCTTTGCCGGCGGTGTCCGGGTGGAGGGCCTGCTTGACCTGGTCGTAATGCATCGGGGGGCCGACGCTGACGCCCGGGTTGAGCCGGCCGCCGGACAGGATGTCGACGGTGGCCAGGTCCTCGGCGAGGCGCAGCGGGTTCTCCCAGCCCAGTGGGATGACCGCGGTCCCGAGCTCGATCCGCTCGGTGCGCTGGGTGGCGGCCGCGAGCACGGCGACCGGCGAGGAGATCCCGAACTGCAGATGGCGGTGGCGCACCCAGGCGCTGTCGAAGCCGAGCCGCTCGCCCAGTTCGATGATCTCCAGCGTCGACTCGTGTCCATGGCGCGGATCGGCCTCGTCGAACAGGCCGATGGTGAGGAATCCCAGCTTCTGCAGCGGTCGCGAGGTCGGCGGCACAGGGCTCCTCCAGGATCCGTGGCATGTCTGCCGTACGGCGGTGCTGTGTTCGATTCTCGCAGGTGACCGTTGCGGGGGTGTGACAGGGCCGTGGTGCCGTGGGGGCCACAGCGACGGATGTGAAGCGGGGCCGCCCGGGGAAGGCTCCGCGGGGGCGGATGCCGCTTTCGCGGGCGGGTGGTCCCGTCGCCTGCCGGGCGGAAGATGAGGGCGCGTCCCGCGCACGCGACGGGCCGGGACGGCAGGACACAGGGGGGATCGTGGCGGACTTGCAGACCACCGGCGGCGCGCACGGCGACGGATTCGAGGAGGCCGAGGACTTCGCACGCCTACGTGCCCGCGAGTTCGGCTACCTCGACGCCGGGGGGCACACCTATCTGGACCACACGGGAGCCGGCCTGCCTCCGAGCTCCCTCGTCACCGGGAGCGCGGCGCGGATCACCGGTGCCCTGTTCGGCAATCCGCACTCGGAGAGCCCCGCCTCACGCGCCTCGGGCGTGCTGCTCTCGGAGGCCCGCCAGGCGGTGCTGCGCCACTTCCGCGCGGACCCCGGTGAGTACGCGGTGATCTTCACGCCGAACGCGACGGGCGCGCTGCGCCTGGTGGGCGAGGCCTATCCGTTCGATCGGCGCAGCAGGCTGGTGATGGCGCTGGACAACCACAACTCCGTGAACGGCCTGCGTGAGTACGCCCGTGCGAGGGGGGCGGCCACCGCGTACGTTCCGGTGGCCGGACCCGCCCTGAGGCTCGACGAGCAGCGGCTCGAGGCCGCGTTGACCACCGGCGGGCGCGGGCTGCTGCCCGGACGCGGCCGCCGGCGCGGGCTGCTGGCCTATCCGGCGCAGAGCAACTTCACCGGAGTGCAGCATTCGCTGGAGTGGATCGCCCCGGCCCGCGACCGCGGCTACGACGTGCTGCTCGACGCCGCCGCTTTCGTCCCCACCAACACGCTGGACCTGAGCCGGTTCCATCCGGACTTCACCGTGGTCAGCTGGTACAAGGTCTTCGGTCACCCCACCGGCGTGGGCAGCCTGATCGCACGCAAGGAGGCGCTCGCCCGGCTGCGCCGGCCCTGGTTCTCGGGCGGCACGATATACGCGGTCAGCGCGCAGGCGCAGTGGCACGTCCTGGCCCCCGACGAGGCGGCGTTCGAGGACGGCACCGTCAACTTCCTCTCCATACCGGATGTCACCGCCGGACTCGCCTGGATCGACCGGATCGGAGTGCATCGGGTGCACACGCATGTCGCCGTGCTCACGGACCGGTTGCTCACCGGCCTCGGCGCGTTGCGCCACAGGGACGGTTCGCCTCTGGTCAGGGTGTACGGCCCCGGGGCCGGGGAGCCGGACCGCGGCGGTACCGTCGCGCTGAACGTGCTCGGGGCTGACGGCCGCGTCGTGGACGAGCGGATCGTCACGCGGGACAGCGCGGCACGCGGTATCTCCCTGCGCACCGGTTGCTTCTGCAACCCCGGCGCCGGTGAGGCGGCCTTCGCGCTGCCGCTGACCCGTCTGCGGGCGGCGGCCCGCACCCGCCCGCGGTCCCTGGAGGACTACTTGGAGCTGCTGCACCTGCCCTCGGCGGGCGCCGTCCGGGTCTCCCTCGGCCTGTCGTCGCGGCCGGAGGACGTGGACACGTTCCTGCGGTTCGTCGCGGAGACCTACCGGGACAGGGCGCCGGGTACGGCGGGGCTGGCCGACCGCGTGGGCTGCTGAGAGCTCTCCCGGCCTAGCCGGGCCGGCCGCAGGGCTCCGGGGGCCGGCACTGCGCCGGGTCAGGCGTCCCGTCGTCCGAGGGCCAGCCCTGCCCCGGCCAGTGCCATCAGCGCGTACAGGCAGAACACGGCGAAGCCGGTCCAGGGCGCCAGGGTGTGAGGCATCTGCTGGACGTGGATCAGACCCTGCCCCGCGGTGTTCGGCAGATACGGGTTGGCCTCGTCGAGCCACGACGACGGGAGCGCCTGGGCGAGCACGGGAAGCACCAGCAGCAGGCCGAAGAGGGTGGCGATCCCGCCCGCGGTGTTGCGGATCAGTGCGCCGAACGCCACTCCGATCAGTCCCACGACGGTCAGATACAGGCCGGCCCCGAGGACCGCGCGCAGCACCCCGGGTTCGCCCAGCGACGTGTTCAGGTGCCGGCCGGAGAGCGCCGCCTGCCCCGCCAGGAACGCCGCGAGCGAGGCGATCGTCATCAGCCCCCAGGCCACGACGGCGTACACCAGGGCTTTGGCCCACAGCACCGGAAGGCGCCGCGGCACCGCGGAGAGCGAGGACCGGATCATCCCCGTCGCGTACTCGCCGCTGACCACGAGGACGCCCAGCACTCCGACCGCCAGCTGGGCCAGGTAGATGCCGCGCAGACTGACCAGCGTCGGATCGAAGGCGAACCTCTCCTGCGGTGGCAGTTGGTCCCAGCGGGCCGAGGTGAAGTAGCTGAACAGACAGCCGAGTCCCACCATGGCGAGGACCGCGGCGAGCAGTGTGAAGAGAGTGGAGCGCAACGACCGCAGTTTGATCCACTCGGAACGGATCACCCTCAGCTGGGTGACCCTGCCCCGCTCGGCGGCGGGGATCGCCGATGCCGTCGTCATGCCGCCAGTCCTTTCCCGCCCGCGCCGATGAGCCGGGCATCGGGTGCCTGGTACTCCACGGCGTCCCGGGTCAGCTCCATGAACGCCTCCTCGAGCGAGGCCTGCTGAGGGGTCAGTTCGGCCAGGGCGACACCGTGCTCCGCCGCGAGGCGTCCGATCCGGTCACTGCTGAGCCCGGTCACCTGCAGCACGCCCGGTTCCCGCGCGGCGACCGCCACGTCCGGTCCGGCCAGCAGCGCGCACAGCCTGTCCGCCTCGTCGGTGCGCACGCGCACCACGTCTCCGGCGGCCCGAGCGACGAACTCCGCCACCGATGTGTCCGCGATCAGCCGTCCCCGCCCGATCACGATCAGGTGTTCGGCCGTCAGTGCCGTCTCCGACATCAGGTGCGACGAGACCAGGACCGTGCGACCCTCGGCGGCAAGCCCTTTGAGCAGGTTGCGGATCCACAGGATCCCCTCCGGGTCCAGGCCGTTGACGGGCTCGTCGAGGATCACCGTCGCCGGGTCGCCCAGCAGTGCGCCGGCGATGCCCAGTCGCTGGCCCATGCCCAGGGAGAAGCCGCCGACCCGTTTCTTCGCCACCGCGCTCAGCCCGACCAGGTCGATCACCTCGTCCACCCGGCGTCTGGAGATCCCGGTCGTGGCGGCGAGCGCCAGCAGATGGTGGTACGCACTGCGCCCGGTGTGGACGGAGCGCGCCTCGAGCATCGCGCCCACCTCGTGCAGCGGCGCCCGGTGCTCGGCGTACCTCCTGCCGTTGACCGCGGCCCGGCCCGAGGTGGGAGTGTCCAGGCCGAGGAGCATCCGCATCGTGGTGGACTTGCCTGCCCCGTTCGGCCCGAGAAATCCCGTGACCACGCCGGGTCGTACGGTGAAACTCAGATCGTCGACGGCGGTGTGCCCGCCGTAGCGCTTGGTGAGGGAATGGGCCTCGATCATGCAATCCACCCTCGTACGCGCCCGCCCCCCTGTCGCGCGGGACTGCTCCGGCCGGAGGGATCGCGACGTCCGCGCTCAGCCTCCCGCCCGGCTGAGTACGGCTCCCTCCCGGCACTTGCGGGCGAGGACGGCCCAGGTGACACCGAGGAAGAGCAGCGCGAAGCCGGCGAGGGCCAGCCAGCCGCGGGCCGCAGGATGCGCGAAGGTGTCGCCGTACGAGCGCAGCAGCGGCGGCCCCAGCGGTGAGGTACCCCGGCGCCACAGCGGCTCCAGACCGACCCCGCTGCCCAGCGCCTCGAACGCCCAGCGGTTGGTCATGGCCCAGCTGATCACCTCCCCGGGCAGCGGCATCCGCGGCACCGGCACGAACGCGCCCGAGAACAGCACCTGCGGAAAGCACAGCAGCGGCAGCATCAGCGTCGCCTGTCCGGGTTGGCCGACCGCGGCGGAGGCGAGCAGCCCCAGCGCGAGGGCGGCCGCCGAGGCCAGGACCGCGGACGTGAACAGCGATCCGTACACGGTCCATCCCACCGCGGGCAGCCGGTCCAGGGCGCGCAGTACAGCCAGCAGAGTTGCGTCCGCGACCGCGAGCAGCGGCAGCACGGTGGTGATCTTGGCGGCCAGGTAGGGGCCGATCCGCACTCCGGCGATCCACTCCCGGCGCACCACGGGGAGCTCCGTGCAGATCTGGAGCAGCCCGTACGTCAGCCCGAAGAAGAACGCGCTGAACGCGATCCAGAACATGATCATCGCGGTGGTGCCCGGATCGGGCGAGGAGGAGTCGAAGGCGCCCGACCGGAACAGGACCACGAACATCGCCACGATCATGACGGGTGATCCGGCCAGCACGGCGGCGGTCAGGCGGTTCCGCCACATCAGGGCGTCGGCCCGCCGGGTCAGCAGCAGCCATTGACGCACGGCTCCGGAGCGCGGCCAGGAGGGAGCCGACTCGGCGCCGGGCACGGGGTCGGGGACGTCCGTGGCCCTCGCGTCCGGCGTCATGGTGTCCGGCGCCCGGGAACCGTCGGCCACGGCCTCGTACACCTCCTCCACCGTGCCGACGCCGAACGCCTCGCACAGAGCGACGGGCTCGCCCGTGTAGGCGAGCCGGCCCGTGGGGGAGAGGAAGACGACCCGGTCGCAGCGCGGCAGGTCGGCGAGGACGTGCGTGGTGAGCACGACGGTCGTGCCGTCCTCGGCGAGTGAGCGCAGTGTGCGCAGCAGCCCCGCGGCCGTCACCGGGTCCAGGCCGGAGGTCGGCTCGTCGAGGAGGAGCACACGCGGCCGGGTGAGCAACTCGGCGGCGATACTGGCCCGTTTGCGTTCGCCTCCGCTCAGCGCGCCTACGGGTGTGTCCGCCCGGTCGGTGAGCGAGAGGACGTCCAGCACACGGTCCACGCGTTCGTCGACGTCCCCGGCCGCCGTGCCCGGTGGCAGGCGCAGCCCCGCCGCGTACACCAGGGTGCGCCGCAGGGGGAGTTCGCGGTGGATGACGTCGTCCTGCGGCACGAACCCGAACCGCGGCCCAGGCCGTCCGGGCGGTGAGCCGTCGTGCAGCACCCGCCCGCCCGAAGGTGCGCGCAGGCCCGCGAGCGTCTGCAGCAGCACGCTCTTGCCCGCCCCGCTGCTGCCGACGATCACCGTGATGCGCCCCGGGTCGGCGTCGAAGGACACCTCCCGCAGGACGCGCCCGGCACCCCGCACGTCCTGGTCCACCCGGTGCGCCCGGATCCGCAGTCCGTCGACGCGATCGGACGATGCCGTGGCCGTGGGAGCGGAGCGCGGGCGCATGGGGGTCGACATGCGGGCAGCATGCCAGGACACGGGTCGTTCGTCTCCAATTCGACGTGAACGCCTAGTCGTTGAGCGGTCATCACGTGGCGGGGCGGCGTTGTTCACCCGATGCACGGTGTGTCACGAGATTGTTCCGGGCATGCCAATCGTGCTCCGCGTACCCCCCACCGCCGTGTCTCAGGAGGCCGCAGTGAAAATGCAGAAGCACTCGAGATTCCGCAGAACGTCGGTCGTCGTCGCCGCCGCTGCCGCGCTCGTGGTCGCCTTCCCGGGCGTCGCGCTGGCCGCCCCGCCGAAGGGTCTGCCCGCCAACGCGGACGGACTGGAGCAGACGTTCCAGCCGGCCTACGACTACGACACGGACGGCTGCTATCCGACCCCCGCCATCGGCCCCGACGGAACCCTCAACGCCGGTCTCAATCCGACCGGTGCGCTCAACGGGAACTGCCGCGACGCCTCGGATCTCGACAACACCAACGGGTACTCCCGTTACAAGTGCAACAACGGCTGGTGCGCCATCATCTACGGGCTGTACTTCGAGAAGGACCAGGCACTCCCCGGGACGAGCCTCGGCGGACACCGCCACGACTGGGAGCACGTGGTCGTCTGGGTGCAGAACAACCAGGCGCAGTACGTCTCCACGTCGGCTCACGGAGACTTCGACATCTACAGCCGCGACCAGATCCGCTGGGACGGCACCCACCCCAAGGTCGTGTATCACAAGGACGGCATCGGCACCCACTGCTTCCGCCCCGCAAACAGCAACGACGAGCCGCCGGAGAACCACTACCACGCCTGGCAGTTCCCCGCGCTGGTCGGATGGAACGGCTACCCCGCGGGAGTCCGCGAGAAGCTGAGCCAGGCCGATTTCGGCAGCGCCCACTTCGGTCTGAGGGACGACAACTTCGCTTCCCACCTTGCCAAGGCAAAGCCGGCCGGGATCACGTTCGACCCCAACGCCTGACGGTGCGCGTCGGCGCCCGTGACCCGCGGGCGCCGACCGTCCGAGTACCGGACGTCCGCATCGATCCGCATCCGGCGAACCCCCTGAACTACTGGTCTGTACCAAAGTCTTGACAGTCCCTTACTTCACTTCTTAAATCGCGGTCTGAAGTAACTGCTCCCCCACCCCCCACGCAGAGAAAGGGAGTGTCATGGGCTCCCAGACCGCCGCTCGCGCCGCCTTGGCCGCGTCCCTACTGGCTCTGTCCGCCACCGCGCTGTCCGCGTCCCCCGCCGCCGCAGCGACCGGAACCATCACCGGTCTCGCGGGCAAGTGCCTCGACGTCGCCGGCGCCAACTCCGCCAACGGCACCGCGGTCCAGATCTACGACTGCAACGGCACCACGGCCCAGCAGTGGACCGTGGGCGCCGACGGCACCATTCGCGCCCTGGGCAAGTGCCTCGACGTGACCGGCAATTCGACCGCCAACGGCGCCCGCCTCCAGCTGTGGTCGTGCACCGGCGCCGCGAACCAGAAGTGGACCGTCAGCGCCGCGCACGACATCGTCAACTCCCAGGCCGACAAGTGCCTCGACGTCACGGACAACAACTCGGCCAACGGCACCCCGACACAGATCTGGACCTGCTCGGGCGGAGCCAACCAGAAGTGGACGGCGCCCTCGTCCGGCGGCACCGCCCCCGCCGCGCCGATGGCCGTGGCCCCGTACCTCTACAACGGCTGGGGCGACCCGCCGAGCCCCACCACCGTCACCAACGCGACGGGCGTGAAGTGGTTCACGCTGGCCTTCGTGCTCAGCAACGGCTACTGCAACCCCCAGTGGGACGGCGGCCGTTCGCTCACCGGAGGGGTCGACCAGCAGACGATCAACACGGTCCGGGCGAACGGCGGAGACGTGATCCCGTCGTTCGGCGGCTACAGCGGCAACAAGCTGGAGAGCTCCTGCTCCAGCGCCGGCGAGCTCGCGGCCGCATACCAGAAGGTCATCAACGCCTACGGTCTCAAGGCGATCGACATCGACATCGAGGCCGACGCCTACAGCAACCCGACCGTCCAGCAGCGTACGGTCGACGCGCTGAAGACGGTGAAGGCCAACAACCCCGGTCTGAAGGTGTACGTCACCATCGGCACCGGGCAGAGCGGCCCGGACACCAGCCTGATCAACCGGGCCGCGGGATCGGGCCTCACGGTCGACAGCTGGACCATCATGCCGTTCGACTTCGGCGGCGCAGGACAGAACATGGGCACGCTCACCCTGCGGGCCGCCGAAGGACTCAAGACGGCGCTGAAGAACGCGTACGGCTACAGCGACGACCAGGCCTACCGCGACATGGGCATCTCGTCGATGAACGGCATCACCGACCAGAACGAGACGGTCACCGTCGCCGACTTCCGCACCATCCTCGGCTACGCCCAGCAGCACCACCTCGCGCGACTCACCTTCTGGTCCGTCAACCGTGACCGCCCCTGCACCGGCGGCCCGGCCGACAGCTGCTCCGGAGTGAGCCAGCAGGCGTGGGACTACACGCGCGTCTTCGCCTCCTACACCGGCTGACCGAGCCGTCCCCCACCCCCCACAACGGCCGACGGACCGTCGGCCGAGGAGGAACCGTGTTCCCAACCCTGTTCCGCCACGGAGCGGGCCGCCTGCGGCGCGCCCGGCCCCGTACGGCCGCCGCGCTGGCACTGGTCACGGCCGCATCGGCGCTGACGGTCGTCTCCGCGGGAGCCGCCCCGAACGCCTCCGCCGCCGCGGCGGCCCTGCCCACGAGCTGGGCGACGGTCGTCAACAGCGGCAGCGGCAAATGCCTGGACGCCCGGGCCGCGGGCACCGCCAACGGCACCGCCGTGCAGCAGTACTCCTGCAACAACTCCACGGCCCAGCAGTGGAGTTTCACCTCCACCGGTGACGGCTATGTCCGCATCAACAACCGCAACGACCCGGCCCAGGTCGTGGACGTGACCGATGTGTCCACCGCCGACGGGGCCGCGCTCCAGCTGTGGGCGTACGGCGGTGGCGACAACCAGCAGTGGCAGGCGGTCGACGAGGGCGGCGGCGCCTACCACTTCGTGAACCGGCACAGCGGCAAGTGCCTCGACGTCCCCGGCGCCTCGATGGCGGACAGCGTGCAGCTGACGCAGTACACCTGCAACGGCACCGCCGCCCAGCGCTTCCAGGTGTCAGCCGTGTCCAGTTCTCCCGGTGACGTGGACCTCGGCCCGAACGTGGTCGTCTTCGACCCGTCCATGCCGTCGTCGACGATCCAGAGCAGGCTCAACTCCATCTTCCAGCAGCAGGAGACGAACCAGTTCGGCTCCCAGCGCTATGCCGTGATGTTCAAGCCCGGCACCTACAGCAACGACGTCAACGTCGGCTTCTACACCCAGGTCCTGGGACTCGGCCTGTCGCCCGACGCGGTGACGATCAACGGCGCCGTGCACGCCGAGGCGGACTGGTTCCAGGGCAACGCGACGCAGAACTTCTGGCGCGGCGCCGAGAACCTCTCGGTCAACCCGACGGGCGGCACGGACCGCTGGGCGGTGTCGCAGGCCGCGCCGTACCGGCGCATCCACCTGCGCGGCAACCTCGCGCTGGACGACGGCGGTTGGTCGAGCGGCGGCTATCTGGCGGACAGCAAGATCGACGGGCAGGTGCGCTCCGGCAGCCAGCAGCAGTGGCTGACCCGCAACTCGCAGCTCGGCAGCTGGACGGGCTCCAACTGGAACATGGTCTTCGTGGGCAGCCAGGGCGTCCCGGCCACGAGCTTCCCGAACCCCCCGTACACGACGGTCGACCGCAGCCCGGTCACCCGTGAGAAGCCGTTCCTGTACGTCGACAGCGCTGGCGCCTACCAGGTGTTCGTGCCGTCGGTGCGCACCAACTCGACAGCGACGAGCTGGGCTTCGGGATCCCCGGCGGGCGCCTCGCTGCCGCTCGACCAGTTCTTCGTCGTCAAACCGGGCGCGACTGCCGCCCAGATGAACGCGGCCCTGGCCGCCGGCAAGAACCTGCTGGTCACCCCCGGTGTCTACCATCTGAACCAGACGCTGAAGGTGACCCGTCCCGACACCGTCGTCCTCGGCCTCGGCCTGGCCACCCTCATTCCGGACAACGGCATCACCGCGATGACCGTCGCCGACGTGGACGGAGTCTCCGTCGCGGGCCTGCTGTTCGACGCGGGCACCACCAACTCGCCGACGGTGATGGAGGTCGGGCCGTCCGGCTCCTCGGCCTCCCACGCCACCGACCCGACCTCCCTGCACGACGTGTACTTCCGCGTCGGCGGCGCGGGTGTCGGCAAGGCGACCACCAGCCTTGTGGTCAACAGCCGCAACGTCATCGGTGACCACATGTGGATCTGGCGCGCCGACCACGGCAACGGCGTCGGCTGGACGTCGAACACGGCGGACACCGGACTGGTGGTCAACGGCGACGACGTGACGATGTACGGCCTGTTCGTGGAGCACTTCCAGAAGTACCAGACGATCTGGAACGGCAACGGTGGGCGGACCTACTTCTACCAGAACGAGATGCCGTACGACCCGCCCAACCAGTCGGCCTGGATGAACGGCTCCACGCAGGGTTACGCGGCCTACAAGGTCGCCGGCTCGGTGACCAGCCACCAGGCGTACGGCCTCGGCAGCTACTGCTACTTCAACGTCAACCCGAGTGTCACCGCCGAGCACTCCTACGAGGTGCCGAACACCCCGGGGGTGCAGTTCCACAACATGGTGACCGTCTCCCTCGGTGGTACCGGAACGATCCGCCACGTCATCAACGACCGGGGCGGACCGTCGAACTCCTCGACCAACGTGGCGAACCTGGTCAGCTATCCCTGACCCGCCCGGGGGAGAACCGCCGGCCAGTGGCTCCTGGCCGGCGGGCCCGCCGCCCGGCCGCGGCATCATCTGCCGCGGCCGGGCGGCGTCGGCGTTCAGGCGCCGCTCGCCCGGAGCATGTCCTCGCGCTCGACGATCTTCACTCGCTCACGACCCTGCGGTTCGCCCAGCGCCTTCTCCGCGGCGTCGAGCCGGTACCAGCCGTCCCAGGTGGTGAAACGGACGTTGCGTTCGGTGAGGAACGCGTCCACCGACTCGGGGTCCGGGGAGGCGGGCGTGTGCAGGCGCCCGTTCGCGTGGTCGTCCAGCAGATTGGCCACCGTCTCGTTGGCGTCGCCCTTGGTGTGGCCGATCAGCCCCACGGGACCGCGGCGGATCCACCCGGTCACATAGGTGGACTGCAGGTGGCTGCCGCTCTCCTCGATGACCCGACCGCCCTCGTCGGGGACCGTGCCCGAGTCGATGTCCCAGGGCAGCTTGGCCACGGGGTCGGACAGGTAGCCCACGGCGCGGTAGACCGCGCTGACGTCCCAGTCCCGGAACTCGCCCGTGCCCTTGACGTTCCCGGTCCCGTCGAGGGCGGTGCGCTCGGTGCGCAGGCCGACGACCGTGCCGTCCTCGCCGAGGATCTCGGTGGGTGACTCGAAGAAGTGCAGGAAGAGCTTGTGCGGTCGGTCGCCGGCGTCCCGGATCGCCCAGTTCTCGAGCGTCTTGGCCACCATGTCGGCCTGCTTGTTGCCGCGCCGGGTCGCGATCGAACCCTCGTCGTAGTCGATGTCCTCGGGGTCGACGATGACCTCGATGGCGGGGGAGTGGTCCAGTTCCCGCAGCTCCATCGGGCTGAACTTGGCCTGGGCCGGGCCACGGCGGCCGAAGACATGGATCTCCAGCGCCTTGTTGGCCTCGAGGCCGTCGTACACGTTCGACGGGATCTCGGTGGGCAGCAGTTCGTCGGCCGTCTTGGCCAGGACACGGGCCACGTCGAGGGCGACGTTGCCGACACCGAGGACGGCGACCTTCTCGGCCGTCAGCGGCCAGGTCCGCGGCACGTCCGGGTGGCCGTCGTACCAGGAGACGAAGTCCGCCGCGCCGTAGGAGCCGTCGAGGTCGATGCCGGGTATGTCGAGGGCCCGGTCGGCCGTCGCGCCCGTGGAGAAGATCACGGCGTCGTAGAAGGCGCGCAGATCGTCCAGGCTGACGTCGGTCGGGTAGTCGACGTTGCCGAACAGCCGGATCTGCGGCTTGTCCAGCACTTGATGGAGGGCCGTGATGATGCCCTTGATCCGCGGATGGTCCGGAGCGACTCCGTAACGGATGAGGCCGAACGGGGCCGGCATGCGCTCGAAGATGTCGATGGACACGCCGGGGTCGGTGGCCACCTCGGACTTCAGCAGCGCGTCAGCGGCGTAGATTCCGGCCGGACCGGCGCCGACGACGGCTACCCGCAGGGGGCGGGGCATGATCAGTTCCCTTCGAGCGAGGACAGACGGCTCGATCGGAAACCTTAAGCTAAGGCATGCCTTACCTGGTACGCGGGTCCGCTCTATGACCTCATAAGGCTACTTTATGCCCGTGGGCTCCAGAGTCGGCTCCGGGGTCAGGAGCAGCATCGTGACGTCGTCGCTGATGCTGCCGCAGTAGTGGACGAGATCCACCCACACCCGCTCCGCCGTCGTGCCGGGGTCGTCGTCGACAAGACCCGGAAGCCGGTCGATCAAAGGATAGTAGGCGCCGTCGGGGTTCCTGCCCTCCCAGATGCCGTCCGAGGCCAGGAACAGCCTGTCGTCCCGTAGCAGCGGCAGGGTCACCTCGTCGTAGGCGTCCTCCGGGCACAGGCCGAGCCCGAGGGGCGTGCCGGGGGTGATCTGGACCTCCGTGGCCTTCCCGTTCTGGAGCAGCACGGGCGGCGGACTGCCGCAGACGATGATCCGCACCGTGCGGGCGTCGGGGGAGAACTCGAGCAGCGCCGCGGTGGCGAACAGCTCGGGACGCCGCGCCTCGGCGGAGTCGACGAGGAGCCTGCGGTCGAGCCGGGAGGCGACCGAGGGCAGGTCCGGCTGGTCGAGCACCGCCTCCCGGAAGGCGCCGAGCAGGGAGGCGACCGTGGCCACCGCGGACAGGCCGTGGCCCTGCACGTCGCCCATGACCACCCGTACCCCGTGGGGGCTCTCGCGCACGTCGAAGAAGTCGCCGCCGACGAGCGTCCCGCGCTGGGCGGCCCGGTACAGACCGGTGCAGCGGACCCGGCCGACCTTCTCGGGCAGCGGGGGGACGACGGCGTTCTGCGTCGCTTCCGCGACGGTGCGCTCCAGGTCGAGCTGGGCGTCGCGGTGGCTGCGCACATACGACACGAACACGCTCAGCAGTGCGACGAAGCCGATGGTCAGCAGGTCGGTGTTGCCGGGGTGGTCCAGATGGAAGATCCGGGCGTGCTGCAGGGCGACGACCACGACACCGAGGACGGCGGTCGCCGCCGGCCCGTAGGACAGCACGGCCAATGGCGGGATGGCGCCGAGCAGGAATCCGATGTCGAGCGGCTCGGAGCTGGTCAGGGTGGCGACGCAGACGACCAGCAGCAGGCCCACGGGCATGATCCGCACCCATCGCGGGGGCGGCGCACCCCGCAACCAGCCCCGCCGGCTTCCGTCCTGTCCCTGCACCGTGTCCCGCACGCTTCGCACACCACCACGCTCCTACGCGAAGCCGTCGGCCGCACGCCGACGACAGACCCGACCGGTCTGCGTAAACGCTGGTGGAAAGCGCCCTGGCCGACCTCCGGGCCCGGCAGGGCCGGTGCGGGGGCGCGCGGCGCGCGGCGTTCCGCCGGTCCGGCTCCTCGCGGACGAGGTCAGGCGGGCCGCACCGCACCGTGGATCGCCGCGTTCCCCGCGAAGAAGATCGACTCCTCACGGATGTAGGACCCGGGACCGGGCGCGTGGATCATCATGGCGTCGCCGGTGTAGACGCCCACGTGGCTGCCGGTGTCGTAGAAGAAGATCAGGTCTCCGGGCCGGATGTCCGTGAGGGGGACGGTCGTCCCCATGGCGCCCTGCTCCTGCGCCGTGCGGGGGAGAGCGACCCCGGCGGCCTTCCAGGCGGACTGGGTGAGGCCGGGGGCGTCGTAGGAGTCCGGACCCGCCGCACCCCAGACGCACGGCCTGCCGATCTGCGCACGTGCGAAGGCGAGTGCCTGCGCGGCCTTCGTCTCGTACCCGGTGCCGGGCACCGCGCCGACACCGACGGGGATCTCACCGCCGGTCGTCCCGGCGAAGGCGTCCGGGGCCACGAACACGTCGGCGCCGGAAAACGCCTCGGGAAATGCCACGGGGGAGGCAAATGCGCCCGTGGCGGGGGTGATGCCGGGGTAGGTGCCGGTGGCGGCGAACGCGTCGGTGGTGGGGAAGGTGTCCGTGGCGGGGGTGCCGGTGGTCGTGTCGGCGGGGGCGATGCCGGGGTAGGTGCCGGTGGCGGCGAACGGGTCGGTGGTGGGGAAGGTGTCCGTGGCGGGGGTGCCGGTGGTCGTGTCGGCGGGGGTGATGCCGGGATAGGTTTCGGCCGCGCCGAATACCTCGGTCGTGGGGAAGGCGGGGGCGCCGGTGAACCCTCCCGTCGAAACGCCGGCCGTCAAGGCGTCGGCCGCGGCGAACGTGCTCGGTGCGACGAAGGCGGTGCCGGCGGTGAACGCGTCGGTGACGAGAGGCGGTTCCATGACGGCCGGGGCCGGGGCGGCGAACGCGGGGCCCGGGTCGAGGGCGGGCGGCTGCTGCCACTCGGCCGGGCGCTCGGCGACGGGCCGTACCGGCTCGGCGGCCGCCGGCTCCAGAGCCGGAAGACGCATGCTCTGCCGCGCCGTGTGCTGGAACAGCAACTCGCGCGCAGCGGCCAGTTTCCGTCGGGACCGCTCCTTGGAACTCCTCGGGGCGGACGACGAGGGCTTCGCGGCGGACGCGGGGAGCGCCTTTGGGGCCCGGGCCTGCGGCAAAGGCTCCGGAGCGGCGGGCAACGCAGCCACAGGACCGGCGGTCAGTTCGAGGGGCCGGGCGGTCGCCCGGCCGGCGGGTCCGGCGGTCAGTTCCGGAAGAGGGCGGCCGCCCGGCTCGCGGGAGCCGAGGTCGTCTCCGATGCGCTGCGCCGGGACCGTGGGCCGTTCCTCGGCGATCGGCATCCGGTCGGCGGGCAGCGCCGCCGGAACGATCGGTCCCAGGTTCGCGCGCGCCGCGTCGAACCACTGCCTGGCGATGGCGTCGAGCGTGGGATCGGTGCGTCTGCGTTCGCCGCCGGCCGCCGGATTGCCGCGCTTGCTGTTGCCCGCAGCCACGGCCCGGGTGGCGTTGAAGGTCCCGCTGTCCGTCTCGGCGCGGTCGTAGAGGCTGTGGATGCGCTGCTGGACCTCGGCACGGCTCGGCGCGTCGTGGCCTCCGGGACGGGAGGCGCCGGTGGGGCCGGAGTCACGGAAGCCGGGGGGGCCGAAGCCTCCGGGACGCGAGGTTCGCTCCGACGCCATGGGGACGTGCTCCTTCCGTGCTCCGCCTGCCCGAGTGAGCGGTGAGGGGCCCCCGGACCGCTCCGGCCCTGGAAAGGGTTCGGGCGGACGAATCCGAAAGGTGTGCCGTACGGCCCCTGCCCGGTGGGTGATCGGGCCGGTTCGCACCGTGGCCGATGGATCCCCGGCTCCGGCCGTGCTGGTGGTGCACCGGACTCGGCGGAGGCCGTGCAACCCGGCGAGGTTCGCCGGTGGGAGTCGTACGGCCCGCCCGACAACCTAGCCAACTTGTGTGGCCGACGTGAAGATTGACGAGCCAAATGCCCGATACGTAATTGTGACTTTTATCGTGCTGCCTCGCGGGAAAAGGGCCGTCGTTCAGGATGTGGCCGCGACCGGTGCCCGGTGGGCGACGACGGCCCTGGCCCGGCCGACGAGCGCCGGGAGGAACGGCGAGGCCACCGTCGCTCCGACCGCTGCGGACAGGGCGATCGTCCAGGCCATGGGGCCCAGCGGAGTGCAGCCGAAGAACTGGCTGAGGACCGGGGTCTGCACCACTGCCGCCAGCGCGGCCAAGGAGCCCAGGGAGGAGCCGACGATCTCCCAACTCCGGCCGCCGGCCAGCAGGGTCTGGCCGAGCTGGGTGGTGACGAGGGCGACCAGGGCGACGGTACGGGCGCGGGCGGCACGACCGGTGAAGCGGGCGGCGAGCCAGCCGGCCGTGGCGCCGAGGGCGGTGGCCACGGCGCGGCAGACCGTCTCCTCCGTGAGAGCCGTGCCCAGGGACACCTCCGGGCCCTCGTGCAGCAGGCGCTCGGCGGTCTCGGGGTTGGGTGGGCGCAGGGCGACCGCGATGGCCGGAGCCAGATCGGTGAAGAGGTTCACCAACAGGAGTTGACGGGCTGTCAGGGGCGAGGATCCGGTCGTGGCGGCGCCGAGGAGGGTGAAGGCGATCTCGCCGAGGTTGCCCCCGACGAGGATCGCCAGGGCCTGCCGCACCGAGGCCCACATGGCACGGCCCTCCACGAGGGCGGCGAGTACCGTCTCCAGCCGGTCGTCGGTGACGACGAGATCGGCGGCCGCCCGCGCCGCCGGTGTGGCCCGGGTGCCGAACGCGATGCCGATGTCCGCGAGCCGGATCGCGGGGGCGTCGTTCGCGCCGTCGCCGGTCATCGCGACGGTCCGGCCGAGGCGTTGGAACGCCTGGACCACACGGACCTTGTGCACGGGGGTGCCGCGCGCGACCACCCCCACGTCGGGCAGCAGCGCGTCGAGCGCCGAGTCGTCCAGGTCGTCGAGTTCGGCACCCGTCACGACGCGTCTGCCGTCCAGGACGCCGAGTTCGGCGGCCGTGGTGCCGGCTGTGCTCGGGTGGTCCCCGGTGATCATCACGATCTGCACGCCGGCGTCCGCCAGTTGGCGTACCGCGTCGGCGGCGGCCCCGCGCACGCGGTCGGCGAACGCGAGGAAACCGAGGAAGTCCAGATCGCGCACGGCGTCGTCGGTGAGCTTGTCGCCTGTGGCATCCCGGAGTTCGGCGACCGCGAGGATGCGATGTCCCTCAGCCGCCAGCTTCTCGCCGGTGGCGAGCACGTCCGCGCGTCCCTCCTCGTCCAGCGGCCGCCCATCCAGGGTGGCGCAGCGCTCGACGACCTCCTCCGGGGCTCCCTTCACGGACAGGACCGTGTGGCCCTCGGTCCGGCCCAGGGTCGCGTGGAAGCCGCGGCTCGGCTCGAACGGCAGACTGGACAGGCGCTGCCACTCGGGGGCCTGCGTGGTCCGGCGTACGCCCGCCTCCTCGGCGCCCGTGGTGACGGCGCCGTCCGTGGCGTGCTCGAGCCCCGCGTCGCCGTGCGGGCGTGGGGTCGCCCGCAGGGCGGCGGCGAGGACCGTGCGCTGCTCGTCACCGAGCGACTCGAGGGGCCGGCTCTCCCCGTCGGCCGCGACGGCGACGAGGGAGATGTGCCCGTGGGTGAGGGTTCCGGTCTTGTCGAAGCACAGGACGTCGGTGCGGCCGGCCGCCTCGATGGTGCGGGGGTCCCTGACCAGGGCGCCGCGCACGGAAAGCCGCCGGGCGGAGGCGAGTTGGGCCGCCGAGACCAGGAACGGCAGCCCTTCCGGGACGCTGGCCACGGCCAGGCCCACGCCTGCGCCGACGGTGTCCCGTACGGCCCGCCCCCGCAACGTGCCGGCCGCCATCAGCGCAGCCGCCGAACCGAGAGCCACGGGCAGCGTGCTGCGGGTGATCCGGGCCAGCCTGCGCTCCACGCCGACGGCGGGGGCGGCCCCCCG
Source organism: Streptomyces sp. HUAS TT11 (assembly GCF_051553595.1). Classification (NCBI taxonomy): domain Bacteria; kingdom Bacillati; phylum Actinomycetota; class Actinomycetes; order Kitasatosporales; family Streptomycetaceae; genus Streptomyces; species Streptomyces sp. HUAS TT11. The sequence continues at coordinate 1,086,707 of NZ_CP196184.1, read as the reverse complement.
GCCGGCCGTCGCGGCCCGGCTCGCCTCGGTCGCGGTACCGGTCGCGACGACGACGGCGCGGCAACGACCGGCGGCGATCGTGGTGCCGTCGTAGACCATCGACCTACGCTCCGCGAGGTCCGATGCCAGGACGGGTGCGACGTCCTTGGCCACCGGGAACGACTCGCCGGTGAGCGCCGACTCGTCGACCTCCAGGTGATGTGCCTCCAGCAGACGGGCGTCGGAAGGCACCACGTCACCGGCGCTCAGGGCCACCACATCACCCACGACCAGTGCCTGGGCGGGCACGGTGGTCTCCGCCCCGTCGCGCACCACCTTGGCCATGACGGCCGACTCGCGGCGCAGCCGGGCCACCGCACGGTCGGTCCTGTGCCGCTGGAAACCGCCGAAGAACCCGGACAGCGCGGTGACCGCCACGATGACGACGGCGTCGAGCACGGCACCCACGGACGCGGACATGGCCGCCCCGGCGCCGAGCACGGGTGTGAGCGGATTGGCCATCTCGGTCAGATAGGCACGCCCGAGCGAGGACGTGCGCGCCTGCTCGCCGGTACCGGTGCCACGCCTGCGCACCTCCGCACCGGTCAGCCCCTCGGCTCTGCTGCCGGTCCTGTCGAGCACCGTGGACGGGGCCATCGCATGCCAGGGATGACGGGTGGCGGTCGACGGCCGTGGATGACGCAGCAGCCGCGCCGCCGACCAGACCCCGACGACGGTACCGAGCGCGGCCGCCGCACTGAACGCCGTGACGCCGCGTTCCTCGGGCCGCGTCGACCGTCCGGCCAGCGCCGCCGTCGCGCCCACGGCGGCCGCCGCCTGGGCGAGGCGGACTCCGCGGTGCGCGCTCTCCCGGGCGCCGCGGCAGGCGCGCACGAGGAGAAGGGCCGCCGCCAGGTCGCCGTCTTTCACATACACGTCCGCGCCCCAGGGCGGGGCGCCCTTGGGTCCGGTCAGACCGACGCCGACGTCCGCCGCTCGAAGGGCGTGCCGGTTGCGCGAGATCAGCAGCACACCGTCGCCGTCCCGCTGGAGGTCCCGTACGGAGTGGGCCAGCCGCTCGCCCGCGTCGCGTACGGCGTCCGCCTCGCGTACCGCCGGGTCGCCGGTGTGCGCGCCCGCGACCACGAGGGTCAGTCCGGACGCATGGGCGGCGGGTACGAACGCGGCGGCGGCGTCGTGCAGCTCCGGCACCACGCTGACCACGGCGAGCAGCCGGTGCCCGTGGGCCAGCCCCAGCACGAGTCGCGCGCCGTTGTGCTCGAGGCGCTGCCGGGCCCGGGATCCGGTGCGGCCGTGCAGCGAAAGGCACTCGACGGGTCCCAGTTCCCAGTCGCCGTCCCGGGCCGCCCTCTCGGGTGCGGAGCCGTCGAAGAGCCGGTGCGCCGTCGCGGCGAGGTCTCCCGCGGGGGCGTCCTCGTCGAGGGCGATCAGATCGGCCAGCAGATGGGACCCGGTGGCGAGGGCGTCCGTGTCGAGGAGCACGGTGCCGACACGGTCCAGCGCGCGCAGGGCGTCGGGGCCTGGAACGAGGACTCCTCTGCGGGCGAGGCCCCGGCCGAAGGCGCAGGCGAAGCCTTCGCGGGCCAGCAGCGGCGCCTTGGGGACCGCCGCCAGAGCGCCGCCGACCGCCTTTCCGGGCTGCCCGGTGACGAGGAGAGCGCCGGCGAAGGACGCCGCGGCCACGAGGGGTGCCTGGTCGGCGTACCGCTCGACGGGTCCGCGCTTCAGCGGTGCAGGGCGGGACGGGGGCACGGGCGCCACGCCGTGGGCGGCGGCCGCGGCACTGCCGGTCAGATGTGGTTCGGCGGCGGCCCAGGAGGAGCGCTCCGCGTCGGCTTCCATCACCCGGAGCGTGTGCCGTACGGCGTCCACGGCCGTCCCGAGGAGCCCACCGGAGCCGGCCTGGCCGAGCGCCGTCAGACCGGCCATGAGCATCTTGGCGTTGTGAGTGCCCACCGCGCGCTCGACCAGCGATCTCAGCCGGGGTTGCGAGTCGATGATGGGGAAGAGGGAGGCGACCCAGGTGGGAACGGGTGCGCGCCGGGTCAGCTCGCTCGCCGCGGCGAGCGGCGCTGCCGCCATGTGGACGGCCACGGCCCATGCCGCCCGGCGGAGGGTGTCGCCGGACAGGGGATGGTCGGGCAGCGGGTGTTCGACTCCGTGTGCGTCCTCCGCGGCCTCGACGGCCTCGATGAGGACCGACACGATCTCATCCGGGTCGCACGTGTCCTCGGTGGCGACGACGGCGTGTCCGAGCACGGTGTTCACCACGGCCCAGGCCACCCCGGGCACGTCGGCGAGGCGACGTTGTACGTCCTCGGCCAGCTTCTCCGCCTTGGGCCCGGGCAGTTCACCCTCGCTCAGGCCGCGCACGGCGATGTGGGTGCGTCCCTCGAACTGTCGTACGCGTTGTCGCGTGCCGTTCGCCAGTGCGGCGGAGGTCGACACCACCGCCCGCAGCAGCCCGCCTCCTGGCAGTGCCACAGCGCATCACCCGCTCCCGTAGGAGGACGTTCCGGTCCAGCCGTATATACAGCAACAAACTGGATGAGTAGCCACAAATCGGCGATTCAAATCAGATGTGTGCGGATACCCGGTTCGCAAGGAGCAGTGAGCGCGCCGCGACAGGCGCGCTGGAACACGCCCACTCCGAGAGAGGAGGCCGGGGGATGGCCAAGCAAGGGCTGGACGAGCAACAGAAGCGGCATGCGCATGAGGGAGCGGGCCTGCACCTTCATACGCGCACGGTGCACCCCGCGCTGACGATTCCGTACATCACCAGGGGTGACATGACGAGCACGGCGAAAGCGGCGACGTCACGGATGCCCGGCATGCCCGCGAACAAGGACCTCGTGTTCTACGGGGGTCTGGGGGCGATGGCCGTGGCAGGCGCCCTCGAATGGCCGGTAGCCCTCGCCGTCGGCGGAGCGACGTATCTGCTGCGTGGGGGACGGGCACGCAGAGGCGGTGCCGACATGCCGAGCGAACACAACGGCGGAAGGCGCGGCTAGGGCGGGCGGAGAGCCTGAGCGGCAGCCGGGGCGCCCGGCGGTGAGACGGCACCGCCGGTCGCTCCGCGTGCCGGTGGGCGGCGTCGGGTGACGCCGGGGCCGCACGCGGGGGAGAGCCGGCGCCGGGGACGCGTGTCAGGCGGCGGCCGGTGCCGTGGCGAGGTCCACGCGGCGCGCGAAGGCGGCCCACAACTCCCGGACGAGACGCATGAGGATCGCTTCGGCGAGCGCGACGCCGATCTTCGTCGCCACGGTGACAAGTATCTGGCCCATATCGGTCGACTTTCTGTTGGTTCGATGCAGCGGTCCGATATCCGACGATGCGGCCTTTTCGTCGGATGTGGGTGCACTGTGCCTGTACATCCGGCGTTTCTTGGGTGAACGACAGAAGAACGAGATGCCCGCGGCCCGACCGGCGACGGCATCGCTTTGGATTTTCTGTCCAATGGTCTAGATTCTGAGTACAGAAATTGAGGCGTTCCGCGGGATTCGGGGAGGGTGCGTGACGATGCCGGACGAGTACGTCGCCGGGTGCGCCGAGGCGTTCGTGAGGCGGGTGGGGGTGTTCCGCCACCGTGAGCCGACGGCCGCGGAGGTGACCTGTGTCGGCTGAGCAGCAGGACGCCGTCATCGCGGCCCTGACGCCCGTCGTGGACGGCATCGTCGCCACGCTCGGCTCCTTCTGCGAAGTGGTCGTCCACGACTTCCGCCACCCGGAGAACTCCGTCGTCGCCATCGCCGGCTCGGTCACGGGGCGTGCGGTCGGCGGGTCGATGAGCGAGATCGGCATGGGCCTCCTCGCCCGGGGCGACGGGGCGGCCGACGAGCTCAACTACGTCACCCGCACCCCGTCCGGGAAACTGCTGAAGTCGTCGACCATGCTCCTGCGCGACCCTTCCGGCACGGTCTTCGGCGCGTTGTGCGTGAACGTCGACATCACCGCCGTGAACCAGGCCCATGCCCTCATCGGTGAGCTGGCCGGGGTCACCGGAGCCGGCATCGTGCCCACCACCACGTTCGGCAACGACATCGACTCCGTGGTGGACGCCATCGTCGACTCCCACCAGTTGCGGCAGAACAAGCAGTGGTCGGAACTCAGCCGCGACGAACGCCTCGGCCTGTTCCGCAGCCTCGACGAGCGAGGGGTCTTCGCCGTGCGCGGCGCGGCCCAGCACGTCGCCGAACGGCTCGGGATCTCCCGGGCCTCCGCCTACAACTACCTTGCCCGGGCCCGGAACGCGCCGAACGGCTCCGACCCCGACGGCAGCGCCCCGACCGGCACAGATCAGGACGGAGTCCGTACATGACCGCCCCTTTCCTCGTCACCCTGACGGACGTCCGCGACGCCGCCGCGCGGATCAAGGGCGTGGCCCACCGCACCCCGGTGCTGCGCTCACGCACCCTGGACGAACTGGTCGGCGCGGAGGTCTTCGTCAAGTGCGAGAACTTCCAGCGGATCGGGGCGTTCAAGTTCCGCGGGGCGTACAACGCCGCCTCACGGCTGCCGGCGGACCAGGTGGCCAAGGGGATCGCCGCCTACTCCTCCGGCAACCACGCCCAGGCGGTCGCGCTCGCCGCACGTGAACTCGGCACCACGGCCGTGATCCTCATGCCGGAGGACACGCCGCGCTCCAAGAGGGAGGCGACCGCCGGCTACGGGGCGGAGATCGTCACCTACGACCGCTACACCGGGGACCGGGTGGCGATCGGCGAAGCGCTCGCCGCCGACCGCGGCCTGGCGCTCATACCGCCCTACGAGCACCCGCACGTCATCGCCGGACAGGGGACCGCGGCCCTCGAACTGATCGAGGAGACCGGGGACCTCGACGCCCTGGTCGTACCCGTCGGAGGCGGCGGTCTGATCGCCGGGAGCGCCACGGCCGCCAAGGGACTGCGGTCCGCGACACGGGTCATCGGCGTCGAACCGGAAACCGGCGACGACACCAAGCGCTCACTGGAGGCGGGCCGGCGGATCTCCATCCCCGTGCCGCGCACGATCGCCGACGGCCAGGCAGCCGACACACCCGGAGAGCTGACCTTCGCCGTCAACCGACGGCTGGTGGACGGCATCTCGCTGGTCAGCGACGAACAGATCCGCGACGCGATGCGCTTCGCCTTCGAGCGGATGAAACTCGTCGTCGAACCCAGCGGCGCGAGTGCGCTGGCCGCGCTGCTGGCCCACCGGGTCGACCGCCTGCCGCGCAGGGTCGGGGTCATCCTCTCCGGCGGCAACATCGGCGCCGGGCGTTTCACCGAGATTCTCGGCGGCTGACCCGGTTCCCCCGGCGGTCGTGGCGGTACGGTCCGGCACGGTCTTCTCCGATCACGCGCCGCGCTGCTCCGCTCCCGAACGGCGGCGGAAACCGTCGGTGTGGATGCCCAGTCCGTGATGACGGTGCCGGTGCGCCGTGGGCGTGCGATGGAGGGCGATGAGGGCCACGTCGTCGTCGAGAGGGCCGCCCGTGTGCTCGTGGAGATCGCGCCGTATGTGGTGCAGGAGCGTCTCCGGACTGGCATGGGTCCACCGCGTGAGCCGGTCCGCGAGGGGATAGAAGCCGCCGTTCTCGTCGCGTGCCTCGATGACGCCGTCCGTGTAGAGCAGGAGGGTGTCGCCCGGCTCGAACGAGAACACGTCCAGGGTGTAGTCCGCCGGGCTCGTCGCGTGCACCCCCATCGGCGGCGACGGATGCAGGCTGGGCACGGAGACCTCGTTGCCGGGGCTCAGCAACAACGGCGGAGGGTGACCGCAGCTGGTCATCCGGGTGACCGGATCCCCGTCGGGGATCTCCACCAGCAAGGCCGTCGCGAAGCGCTCGCCGAGTTCCTCGACCGGCTCGAAGTCGGCCAGGTACCTGCTCACGCTCTCCTCCAGGGCGGCCGCCAGGTCCGGCAGGGAGTCCTGCCGGTGCGCGGCCTCACGGAAGGCGCCGAGGAGCAGGGCGGCCTCGCCGATGGCGGACAGGCCCTTGCCGCGCACGTCACCGATCATGACGCGCACCCCGTTGTCGGTACGGGTCGCGGCGTACAGGTCGCCGCCGATCTGCGCCTCGTCCTCGGCGGCCAGGTACAGGCATGCGACCCTCAAGGGGCCGAGCTGTTCCGGCAGCGGCCACAGCAGGACATGCTGCGCCGCCTCGGCCACCGAGCGGACCTGGGCCAGCTGCCGGCGACGCCGGTCCCGGACGCAGCAGTAGACCACGATCACCACCGAGAGCACCGCGAGCGTGCCGATCTGGACGATGTGGTTCGTGGTGGACAGCCCGCCGTGGAACGCGGCGATGACGGTCTGCGCGGCCACCGCGAGCGCCGCGACGAAGGCGGTCGACCGGGTGCCCGCGAACGACGGGGTGAGCGCGGGCGCGATGACAAGAGCGGGGCCGAGATGGACGTCATCAGGGGAGTGGATGTCCACCAAGGTGATGACCACGATCAACGCGATGGGGAGAAGCAGCAGCGCGTGACTCGACTGCCACGGCTGCCGTGGACAGGCGAGTCTCGACCTGAGACCCATGTACTCCACCCTGCCTCGCCACCCGTGGGGCGGCCACCGGATGCCCCCTGGAGACGAGGCGCGACATCGGACGCGTCGCTCACGGTGACTTCGTGTTCCCTCCGGGTGACCGCGCGGAGCGGTCGCCCGGAGGGCGGCGCCCGGCCTCGGCGCTCGGGAACATCTGTAAACGGACGTTCCCTGGGTACCCGCCGCACTGTGCCGGGATCCGTGCGGCGGGCCGACCGCCCTGCCGCCGCCGATCAGCAAGAAGGAGGCGCAGATGAGCATCGTCAAGGAGGCGGTGGACGTCGAGGTCCCCATCCACACCGCCTACAACCAGTGGACCCAGTTCGAGGAGTTCCCGAACTTCATGGGGGGTGTCGAGGAGGTCAGGCAGATCGACGACCGCCACAACCGGTGGACCACCAAGATCGTCGGAATACGACGGGAGTTCGACACCGAGATCGTCGACCAGCTCCCCGACGAGCGGATCACGTGGCGCACCACCACCGGCGACTCGAGGCAGAAGGGCACAGTCCGCTTCCAGCGCCTCGACGACGCGCACACGCGGGTGGAGCTCGTGATGGATGTCGAACCGGGCGGAGCCCTGGAGAAGGCCGCGGACATGTTCGGGGTCATCGACCGGCGCGTCAAGGGCGACATGCGGCGGTTCAAGGACTACATCGAGCGCCGTGAAGGCGAATCCGGTGCCTGGCGCGGACGTATCAAGCCCGGTGAGTCCGGCCCGCCCCGGTGACACCGCGTACCCGAGGTTCCCCGGCCGGTAGGAGACCGGGGGACCTCGGCGCGGTTCGCGACGGGGCCGACGTACGCCGGCGCGGTGGCCGCACCGGTGTCAACGGGCCCCGGATGGCAGCGGCGGTACGACGAAAGGGGTGCCGAACCGAACGGCGACCCCGGGGGAGCAGAGCACGCTGACCGGACCCTGCTCATGGGAGGCAGACCGGCGGCAGTGACCGGACCGTCGTCCAGGTCCGGCAACTCGGCCCGGAACAGCGGCCACGGTTCCTGCTCGTCGGGCATGCACCGTACGGCCGGTGCCATGTCATGTGCGGCCCCCAGCGTGCCGTCAGAAACCTTTCCAGCCACGTGGGTTCGACGATCGGGCGACCGGTCCGTACAACGGCACGGCCGGCGGGCCCGGCGGCTGCGGGGTGCCGTCGGCGGCAGCTGGAGGTGATGACGTCGCCCTCACGCCGCAGACGCATCGCCGACCAGGAGCAGGCAGCCGGACACCGAGCCGGCCCGCCGGCGCCGGTATCAAGCGTGCGTCGTCCAGCGACCGGAACATCACATCGTGCCGGCCTTGTCCGTCCCCCGGGTACAGGCGGACGTCGGTCTCACAGAACGTTCCGGGGTACGGAAACCCCGGTCCCGGGCCGAGTCCGGCTCCGCGGCCGACGCAGGTCACCCCGTCGAGGGTGTCGGGACGGGTCCCCGCCGGAAGCAGCGCGGCCACCCGGTCCGGCTCCACCGGCCAGTGCAGGAAGGTCAGTTGCCGCCGGGCGCTGCACGAGTACCGGCCGTCGCACGGGGCGCGGGGTGGACAGCGTGATCGGCTCGATCTTCATGACGCAGCGTATGGGCACGCCGCATGCCGAGGGGGCGCGGAGCGGGCCGAAACGGCGGTCCGCCTGCCGGCGGCAGCGCGGGCGGACGGGAGACGACACCTGCGCACGTCGTGACCAGCGGGTTCGTCGGCACGTACGACCGGTGGGGATAGTGTTCGAGCCAGGGCACGGGCCGGACACGGAAACCCGCACGTCATCGACCGGGAGGCGGCATGGCCGGCAAAAAGGCGGAAACGCTGCCACGCAAGACGTACGAACTCGAACTGCTTCGCCTGCAGACCGAGTTGGTGAGGCTTCAGGAGTGGGTGCGGGCGGCGGGCGCCCGGCTCGTCGTCATCTTCGAAGGACGGGACGCGGCGGGCAAGGGCGGGACCATCAAGCGGGTGACCGAGCACCTCAACCCGCGGGTCGCCCGGATCGCGGCACTGCCCAAGCCGACCGAGCGTGAGCGCACCCAGTGGTACTTCCAGCGGTACGTGGAGCATCTCCCGGCGGCCGGCGAGATCGTGCTGTTCGACCGCAGTTGGTACAACCGGGCCGGCGTCGAGCATGTGATGGGCTTCTGCACGAAGGAGGAGTACCAGCTCTTCCTGCGCCAGTGCCCCATCTTCGAGCGGATGCTGGTGGAGGACGGGATCCTGCTGCGCAAGTACTGGTTCTCGGTGAGCGACGCCATGCAGCAGGAGCGCTTCCGGCGCCGGCTGGAGGATCCGCTGCGGCGCTGGAAGCTCTCGCCGATGGACCTGGAGTCGATCACCCACTGGGAGGCGTACTCGCGGGCCAAGGACGAGATGCTCGTGCACACCGACGTCTCCGAAGCCCCGTGGTACATCGTGGAGAGCGACGACAAGCGCAGGGCCCGGCTGAACATGATCGCTCACCTGCTGGGTTCCGTGCCGTACCACGATGTGACGCCGCCGGTGCTTGAGCTGCCTGCGCGGCCGGCGTCGACCGGCTACGAGCGCCCGCCGCGCGATCTGCAGACGTACGTCCCCGACCATGCGGCGAGTCTCTGACGGCGGGTCACCGGTGCCGGGCGGGCCGGATGTCAGTCGTGGGCGACGACGGCGACGGGGGCCACCGCGTGGTGCAGGACCGCGTGGGTGACCGAGCCGATGTGGACGCCGAGCGGGCTGCGGCGGACGCGACGGCCGACCACCACCAGCGATGCCTGACGTGAGGCCTCGACGATGTGCTCTGCCGCAGGTCCGAACCGGGACTCGCCCTTCACCTCCACGTCCGGGAACTTCCGCTCCCACTCGCCCAGCACCTCGGTGAGCGTGGCCGTCCGCTCCCGTGCGACCTCGGCGTACAGGTCCACGCCCGCGGCCAGCCCGTAGGCGTACGAGGACGGAAGGCTCCAGGCGTTCACCGCGTGCACGGAGGTACCGCGGCGGACGGCCTCCTCGAAGGCGAAGGCGATCACGGAGGCGTCGGGGGAGGCGATGTCGAGCCCGAGGAGGATCGGGCCCGAGCGGTCCGTGGCGCGCTCCTCGAGCGCCCGGACCAGTGCCACCGGTACCTCGGTGTGCGCGATCACGGCCAGGCCCACCGACCCGACCAGGAACCCCCCGATGCCGCTCATGCCGCGGGACCCGAGAACCAGCACCCCGGCGCCCTTCGCCGCGTCCGCCAGCACCTCGGCAGGGCGGCCGGTGAGCTGCTCCTCGGCGATCTCGACACCCGGATGACGCGCCCTGAGCTCCTCGGCCGTCTCGCGCGGGATCCGCTCGCTCCAGTGCTGACTCGTCTCCGCGCCGAGCAGCGGGGCCTGCGCCATGGGCTCCGGTACGGGCTCCCAGACATGCACCAGCTTCAGCGGTACGCCGCGCAGCCCCGCCTCGTGGGCCGCCCACTCGGCTGCGGCCCGGCTCTCCTGCGAGCCGTCGATCCCTGCGACCACGGTGTGCGCCATCGCTCTGCCTCCCGGACTGAGGGTGGTCTCCAGAGTGGCCGGGAAGGCGGTGTCCGCAGCAGGGGCCGCACGTCCCCCGACCGGGCCGAACGGCCCCATCGGGCCGGTCCCGGTCGCGTCGTTTGCCGGTGTCACCGGGCGAAGAGGTCCTCTTCCGTCCCCCGCGCGGCCGGCGCCTGGGTGTCGCGGGCGTGGAGCACGGATGCGGGGGTGCGGTCGATCCGCAGGCTGAGCAGTTCCGGGCGGCTGTAGTGGCCGCGCGTGTCGGCCATGCGCTTGCGCCGGTCGATCAGCGCGAAGTCCAGGTCGGCGATCACCTCGCCCTCACCGGCCGTGAGCGGCGCGCCGACGATGCGGCCCTCGGGGTCGACGACGGCGGTGAAGAAGCCGCCGGAGAACGCGCCGACGGGGCCGCCGGTGTCCCGGGCGAGCTGCGCCTGCTGGTCGGGGTCGAGCCAGGCGGTGGCGTTGACCACGAAGGAAGCCGATTCCAGCGCGTGCTGGCGGATGGCGACCTCCATCTGGTCGACGAACTTCCCGGCTCCCAGGGCGCCGGGGAACATGGCGGCGTGGATCTGCTCGCCATCGGCGATCAGGGCGTAACGCGCCAGTGGCTGGAAGTGCTCCCAGCAGGCGAGCTGACCGATGCGGCCGACGGCGGTGTCCGTCGCGCGCAGACCGGAAGCGTCACCCTGTCCCCAGACCATCCGCTCGTGGTAGGTGGGGGTGATCTTGCGGCGGCGCTGGAGCAGCGCGCCGTCCGCGTCGAACAGCAGCTGGGTGTTGTAGATGGTGCCGCCGTCGCGCTCGTTGACGCCGATCGAGACGACCATCTCGTTCTGCCGCGCGGCTTCCGCGATGGCGTTGGTCTCGGGGGAGGGGACAGTGACCGACTCCTCGAGCAGGCGCAGCTGATCACCCTCGATCGCGTAGGGCGGCTTGACCCAGGAGAAGTACGGGTAGTAGGGCACGACGGTCTCGGGGAAGACCGCGAAGCGGACATCCCGCTTCCCGAGGTCGTGGATCTTCTTCACCACCCGCTCGACGGTGCCCGCGCGGCTGTAGAGCACGGGGCTGATCTGGACGGCGGCAACTTTCACAACGGTCATGAGGGGCTCCTTCTCATTCTGCGCGATCACTGTGACCGGCAGTTACGAGCATATGCTCCTATTTGGGAGAGGGCAACGGGTGCCTGGGCGTCCCACATGGCGGAAGCTCCCTTCCCGACCGTTTCCCGGGGGTCGACGGTCATGTGCGCAGCGGTCGACCCGCACGGGGAACGAGCAGGCGGTCGTCAGGCCGGGGCAGCGAAGGCCCCTACGGCCGCACCCCGTCGAACGCGACGGCCAGATGGCGCGGCCCGCGCAGCACCGCGTTCTGCCGGTAGGGCGGCGGATCCTCCACGAGACGCGGGCCGTCGAGCCGGCGGGCGAGCTCGGTCAGCGCGATCTGCGCCTCCAGCCGGGCCAGCGGGGCGCCGAAACAGCTGTGGATGCCGCTGCCGAAGCCGAGGTGGCCGCCCTCCTCGTCGTGCAGCACCGGGGTCCTGCGCAGCTTCTCGTACAGGGGATAGGGGTCGGCCCGATTGGCGTAGTCGGTGATCTGGCGCAGAAGCGAGGCGTGTGTCATGGGGCGTCCTTGGAACGTGCCGGTTCCGGGCAGCCCGCGGCGGCGCGCGCCCGCTTCGGCCGATGCCCGTCCACGGCATGCGGGTCGTGGGCGAGTGAACGGCCGTACGCGGGGAGGCCGTCCGGCGGGAGGAACGCGCACTGCGCGGGTCGCCGGGACCCGTTGAGATCGGCCACAGGCCTCATCGACGTCCACCGCCTTCGGCGGCCAGGTCCGTCGCGGCACCGCCACGCGGCGGGCGCCTCAGGACGGCGGTCATCTCCCCTCACGACAGCATCGAAGGCCCGAGGGGCCCCGCTCGCCGGGATGTGCCGAAGGAGTGAGCGGTGGCGGCTGCGGATCAGGACGTCCTCCCGGGGCCCGGCCGGGAGCGGCCGCCCGCCACGAGGATGTGGACGCTGATGATCAGGGACCAGGCCGGGAACGCCAACTCCGCCCAGGGGACGTTGGTCGCGACGAAGAGCAGCGTCAGTGCCGTGAGGAAGCCCAGCACGGTGAGCCACCGCGGCAGCACCGCGAGGCGGTGCCCGATGACGGACATGGAGCAGGTGAAGACCGCCGCCATCCGCATCGCGAACCCGACCATCAAGGTGTACGCCAAGTGGCGGCCGAAGTCCCAGGTCGGCGGGGCGGGAAGGCCCCCGGGCCGGCTCGTGGTGGCCAGCACGGCGTCGGCCGCCGCGGCCGCCGCGAACATCGTGGCGACGAAGACCAGCCCGCTGCCGAGGAAGACGCTGGCGAGGAACTTGTCCTCCGCTTCGCCGATATGGGCCCGCATCACGCCGATGAACCAGAGGAGGAAGATGCCGGCGAACGGTACGAGCGCGAGTGCCGCCCGTACCGCGCTGCGCCGCGTGGGGTCGGGGAACCCTCCGGCGGTGGCCGCGTCGGCGCCTTGCGGGATGCCCAGCCGGATCAGGACGATGGCCGCCGCGAGCAGCAGCGCGAAGACGACCCCCGCCAGCCCGGCGGCCCGAGGGGTCTTGAGGGACTGCCGCTGCTGCGCCGTTCTCCTCATGCGCGGCTCACTCCTCTCCGGGGCCCTGGCACCAGCAAGCCGCCGTCGAGGGGGTGGCGCCACCGGGGGCGGCCGAACGGCAGACCGGAACACCGCGGCGACCGCTGCGCGCGGGGAGCGGCGGGCCGAGGTCCGTGCGGGAGGAGCGGTGACGGCCGGGTGCCGTCGCCTGCCTGGCGCGACCGGTCGCCCTACTCGCCCAGTCCGTCGAGCCACTTGAGGAGCAGTTGCTGCTCCTCGGCGCCCAGTGACGGGGCCGGATGCCGACGCAGGCGGGCGGCGAGCTGGGTCGCGGTCAGGGCCGTCGAACCCACCTCCGGCTCCTTGGGCGGCCCGCTGACGCAGCCGGCGAAGGTGGCGTCGCGCACCCTGGCCGAGAGGTCCGGATCGGTGTAGATGTCGGGGCGCACCAGCAGGGCGAGTGCGACGCCGATGTTGGCCGACATGATCTGCTGTGCGGCGATCTCCGGCGGCACGCGCAAGGTACCCGCCTCCGCGCATCGTTCGAGCGTCGAGGTGAGCAGCTTGAAGACGGTCCGTGGAGCGGCGGGCTGGCGCGCCAGCATGGGGGAGAACATCAGCCGGTAGATCGCCGGGTTCTCCAGGGCGAAGGCGATGTGGTCGTCCCAGCCGACGCGGAGGTCGCCGAGGGGGTCGTCGGTGGTCGCGAGCGCCCGTTTGCGCTGGACGTAGCGGTCGAAGCCGTGGTCCACGAGGGCGCTGAGCAGACCGGCCTTGTCGCCGAACAGCCGGTAGAGCACGGGCTGGCCGACTCCGATGGCCTCGCACACGGCCCGTGTCGAGATGTCGTGTTCGGGCGATGCGGAGAGCTGCGTCTCGGCTGCGTGCAGCATCCGCAGACGAAGTTCTGACTGGTCGGTCATGTGATCACGCTACGGGATCGCGGGCTCGCGGGTGCAGGGGGAGGAGCTGTCGCCGTTACCGGACCAGGGCTTCGTATCAATGATTCATCAGTGGTGTTGTCATCGATTCGATCGACTGTTATCGTCGATTACAGATTCCGGGGAGCGGTGATTACACCGGGCTCCGAGACCCACCGTGACGAGGAGAAGACAACTCATGAGCGACACCACGTCCCCCCGTGTAGCGCTGGTCACCGGCGGCTCCGGTGGTATCGGTCACGCCGTCGTGGAGCGCCTGGCGAGGGACGGTTTCGCCGTCGCCGTGCATTACGCCGGCAACAAGGGCAAGGCCGACGACCTCGTCGAGGCGATCACCGCGAGCGGTGGCCGGGCCATCGCCGTCGGCGGGGACGTCGCCGACGAGCAGGACATGGCCGCGGCGTTCGACGCCGTCGAGGCGGCGTTCGACGGTATCGACGTCCTGGTGAACACCGCGGGCATGATGCGCCTGGGCCCGCTCGTGGAGCTGGACCTGGACCTGCTCGACCGTATGCACCGCACCAACATCCGCGGCACCTTCGTCGTCGATCAGCTCGCGGCCCAACGGCTGCGCTCGGGCGGGGCGATCATCAACTTCTCCACCTCGGTGACCCGCGCGCAGTTCCCGAACTACGGCGCCTACGTGGCGAGCAAGGCGGCCGTGGAGGCGATCACCCTGATCCTCGCCCGCGAGCTGCGCGGCAGGGACATCACCGTCAACGCGGTGGCGCCCGGCCCGACCGCCACCCCGCTCTTCCTCGACGGCAAGGACGAGGCGACCATCGACCACCTCGCCAAGGCGGTGCCGCTGGAGCGTCTCGGTGGCCCCGAGGACATCGCCGAGACCGTCGCCTTCCTCGCCGGGCCCGCCCGCTGGGTCAACGGCCAGGTCGTCTTCACCAACGGCGGTCTCGCCTGACGCGTCGCCCGCGACGCGGTCCCACCCCCCCGACACCAGTCATGCGACGAACACGACGAAGAGGAAGAACACCCATGAGTGAGAAGCAGGTCATCGTCATCACCGGGGCCTCCAGCGGCTTCGGCAACCTGGCCGCCCGCGCGCTGGCCCGCGCCGGCCACGTCGTCTACGCCGGCATGCGCGCCACGGCCGACCGCAACGCCCCGCACGTCGAGGAACTCGCCGAGCTCTCCCGGGCCGAGGGCATCGATGTGCGCGGCATAGAGATGGACGTACAGGACCAGGGTTCCGTGGACGCGGCCGTCGAGCGGATCGTGGCCGAGCAGGGCCGCCTCGACGTCGTGGTCCACAACGCCGGCCATATGGTCCTCGGTCCCACCGAGGCATTCACGCCGGAGCAGCTGGCGCAGGTCTACGACGTCAACGTGCTCTCCACCCAGCGCGTCAACCGGGCGGCCCTGCCGGTACTGCGCAAGCAGGGCTCGGGCCTGCTGGTGTGGGTGGGATCCTCCTCCACCCGCGGTGGCCACCCGCCGTTCCTCGCCCCGTACTTCGCGGCGAAGGCAGGCATGGACGCCCTCGCGGAGAGCTATGCGGCCGAGCTGATCAAGTTCGGTATCGACACCGTGATCGTCGTGCCCGGCGCGTACACCAGCGGCACCAACCACTTCGCCCACTCCGGCTCCCCGGCCGACACCGAGCGTGCCGCGGAGTACGACGAGCGCTACGGCGCCCTGCGGGACAGCATGGCGCAGGCACTCGCGGACATCTTCCCGGCAGGGCGCACGGCGGACGAGGTCGCCGACGCGATCGTGGACGTCGTGGACCTGCCCGCCGGCCGACGGCCGTTCCGCGTCCATGTGGACCCGAGCAAGGACGGCAGCGAGGTCGTCTCCGTCGTGGCCGACCGCATCCGTGCCGAGTTCTACCACCGCATCGGCATCCAGGAACTGCTCACCGACGGAGCGGCCCTGTAGGTCCGTACGTCGCGGGAGAGGGTGGGGCGAGCCGGGGGACCGGTCTCGCCCCACGGCGCTCCGGCGGGCGCGGACGACGCGGCGGCGCACATCCGTGCGGGTGAGGCGCCTGCCTTCGGGGCCGCGGTCCGGGAAGACGGCCCCGGCGGGAACGGCCGTCTTCGACGCCGGGGCGGAGGGCACGGCCCGGCCGCAGGACGGCGGCCGTCCCCTCCGTCCGGGCCGGCAGGACCATGCGCACCGGGGCCGTCCTCGCGGCGCTCCGGAGCGCGAACACGGCGACGTAAGCTGGAGCAAGGCGATGAACGATGTCCAAGCAACCGTTCGCGCCGGCACCGGCTCCGGAGCTCGGCCGCGGGCGGGCAGGACGATGACAGACGACGCAGGTCCCACATTCACCCGGCGTTCCATGGCGGCCCGGCTGGCCCTGCTCGAGGCCCAGGGCGACGACCTGTCGGTGCACGAGGCGATGACGCTGGCACTCCAGCAGGCGACGGCCGAGGTGGGGGCGCTGGGGGGCGTCGTCCACCTCCCGTGCGAGACGCCGGACGGTCTGTATCTCGTCGCGGCCAGCGGACTGCCGAACAAGGTCACGGACGAGTGGGCGTATCTCGCGATCGACCGGGACCTGGTGCCCGTACGGGCCATGCGCGAGGGTGTCCTGTGCTGGAGCGGGGAGGACAGCCCCTGCATCGAGAGCCACGGCGCGGTGGCCGTCCCCGTGCCCGGTACGGACCGACCGCTCGGAGTCCTCACGCTGTTCCTGTCGGACGACCGCAAGCCGGACGCTCCGGGGTGCTCGTTCCTGACGGCGGTGGCCGGCTGGTCCGCCCAGTGGCTGGGCCGGCGCACGGTCGATGCGTCGCCCTGCCGGGGAGCGACCGGCCGCGAGCAGGTCCCGGGTCGCACGGTTCCGGCCGACCCCCCGGGGCCCGCCGATGCCAAGAGATCCCGGGGGAGTGCCGCCCGGCAGACGGCCCGGATGGCCGAGCTGACGACGGCCCTGGCCGAGGCGTTCACGACACGGGACGTCGTCGGGGTGGTCGCGGATCATGTGCTGCCGCCCTTCGGCGCCGACGGGCTCGTCATCGAGGCGAACGAGAACGGGCGCCTGCACGTCGTCGGATCGGTCGGATACGCCGAGGAGTTCCTCGAAGGTCGTCTCGAAGGCCTTGCGACCGACGCGAACGTTCTGATGACCGACGTCCTGCGCCGACGTCGTCCGGTGTTCGTCGAAAGCACCGCGGACTTCGTACGCCGCTATCCGGAACTGCGCCGGATGGCACACCCCGACAAGAACTCCTGGGCGTTCCTCCCCCTGATCGCGTCCGGGCAGGAGTTCGGGTGCTGCGTCATATCCTTCGCCCTGCCGCGCACGTTCACCGACGAGGAACGCACACTGCTGACCGCGCTGAGCGGGCTGATGGCACAGGCTCTGGAACGGGCCCGCCTGTACGACGCGGAGCACAGCCGTGCGCAGTCGCTGCAGCGGGGACTGCTGCCCAGGTCACTGCCCCAGCTGCCGGCGGTGACCGCCGCCGCGTCCTACCTCCCCGCGAGCGAGGGTGCGGCAGTGGGCGGTGACTGGTACGACCTGATACCCCTCTCGGCCGACCGGGTCGCCATGGTCGTCGGCGACGTGATGGGCCATGGCATAACCGAGGCAGCCACCATGGGCCGGCTGCGTACCGCGGTGCGCACTCTCGCCGACCTGGAGATGCCGCCGGACGAGATGTTCGGCCACCTCAACGACCTGGTGAAAGAGCTGGGCGACGACTCCTACGTCACCTGTCTGTACGCGGTGTACGACCCCGTGAGCCGCATCTGCACCTTCTGCCTGGCGGGCCATCCTCCGCCCGTCGTCGTCCATCCCGACGGCACGCTCCACCGGCCGGCGCTGGTCGCCAATCCACCTCTGGGAGCGGCCGAGCCGCCCTTCGACACGCAGGAACTGCGTCTGCCGGAGCAGTGCGTTCTTGTCTTCTACACGGACGGGCTGCTGCGGTCCGTCGACCGTGACGTGGACGAAGGTGTCGGACTGCTGGTGAGGGCGGTGGCCGGCGCCCTGGACGAGACCTCGTACTTCTCCCGGGCATGTGACGGCGACGGCGGGGCGTGTCTCGGCCGGCTGTGCGACCTCATCACGACGGAGCTGACGCGCGACCGGCCGCGGGTCGTCGACGACGCGGCGCTGTTCCTCACCCACACCCGGGTGACCGCGCCCGACGACGTCGCCTCGTGGGCACTGACGGAGGGTCCCACGGCGGCGGCCGAGTCACGCGAGCTCGTCAGACGGCAACTGGCCCGCTGGAGGCTGAACGACCTGGAACCCACCACGGAGATCGTCGTGAGTGAGCTCGTCGGAAACGCGATACGGCACGCGAAGGGGCCTCTGCGCCTGCGTCTGCTCCGCAGCGGATCGCTCATCTGCGAGGTGTACGACGGCAGCCTCACGACGCCGCGCATCCGCCGGGCCACGCAGATGGACGAGGGCGGACGGGGACTGCATCTGGTGTCCGCGCTCTCCCGGCGCTGGGGCACCCGCTATCTGGACGACGGCAAGTGCATCTGGGCCGAGCAGGAACTGACACCGGACAGCGCGCACCGGATCTGAGCCGCCCCGCTCGGCCGGTTCCGCCCCGCTCTCCTACGCGCTGCGGTCCGGCTGGACCTCCGCTTCCGGTGTCGGCTCGGGCCTGTCGGCAGTGGTGTAGAAGACGGCTGTGCCCTGCTTGCTGCGCTGGGCCCGGTTCTTCGCCACGAGTCCCTCGAGCGTGGTGCGTACGACGGTCGTCCTGATCTCGCGCTCGGGGTGTGCCCGGCCGAGTGCGGTGGCCACTTCGGCCGCGGAACGCGGTTCGTCCAGTGCGGCCAGGTGGCCGCGGACGAGTTCGACGAGTGTGGGCTGCGCCGCCCTCGTGGCCGGGGCCTTGCCCGCAGGCTTCTTCACGCCCGGCTTCCGGGCCGGCGCCCGTCCCGAGGCGGTCTCGGCCTTCTTGGCGCGCGTACGCTTCCTGGCGCTCGGTTCGGTGGACTCCTGCCCACGCGGGGCGGGAACCGCGGCGCCGTTCCCGGTGGCCGTGGAGCCGTCCGGTACGGGGGTGACGCCGAGCGCCTGCTGCATGTTCACCAGCATCGAGTGGTCGTGCCGGAGCGCGGTCAACAGCTCCTGCAGCGCTGCGATCTCGCCGTTGACGCGCTCCTGTTCCTTGACGTTGTTCTCAAGGTCACCGGTCACCTGGGCGGTGTACTGCGATGTCAGTTCTGTGCTGGTGGTGGTGCTCTGCGACATGGCGTCGACCCTTTCCTCGGTTCACCGGCCGGGACGGAGGACTGTCGGGCGTGGAGCGGAACACGCCCGCGCTTCCGGTCTCGTGTTCAGGTGGCGGCTACGTAACTGCCGTGCAATGTCCGGGTGTACAGATACTACGTAAGAGTGCAACCGGTTGTTCCTCTCGAGCGATGATTTCGCCCTCCGCAGGCGAAGAGGCGACTGCGGTGAAGCCCACGGCGCGCCCCGGGGAAGGGCTTCAACTCCTGATTTCAGGCCTCGTTCGTACTCCAATATGCGATGCCGGTGGCCGTTTCGGGCCGGGCCCATTCGTGGTGTGGATCCGCCATGACCTGCGGGTCCCCGATTGCCGACGCGACCGGTGTTCGACCGCGATCGGTGAATCCGCGTCCTTCGAGGCGGGAATTGGCTCGTCGCCCCGCTCATTTATGCGCGCCCAGCGGGTAGTTGAAAGCCATTCGTATTGAGCCTTCCGGCGGCGCATCGAGCCAATGCCTCTGCGTGCGCGGAGAAGCCCGTGCCGGGACATCGGCGACCTGTCTCCGCGCTTCCCGTGCTGCTGCGCAGGGCTGCACGCGCATGACCGTGACTCAGGGGTGTCCAGGGGTTGGCTGGTGACAGGGCGTCACGACATGTTCACTCCGAACGGCTTCTTTTTAATATTGTCCGCATGTCTGACATGACTGAAATATGTCCGATCGGTACTTTCGTTCGCGCATCGGCTCACAGCCGAGGTGTCTGAGACAGGAGAAGTGACATGGCGACGCGTTCCATCGCTGTAACTGCCGCTGTCGCCGTCGGCGCGGCCCTGGTGGCCACGGGTATCACGGACGTCTCCCCCGCTTTCGAGCCGCAGGCGGCTCCGGCGGCCCAGCGGGTCGCCGTTGCCCTGGCCCCGGAGAGCGACGACAAGGGAAACGACGGCAACGGTTACGGTTACGGCAACGGCGGCAGCGGTGGCGACCGCGAGGACAACCGCCGTGGGAGGTGGGACTACTTCGCCGACGTCGTCGACAGGGTCCACGTCAACGAGCGTGACTACGCCGCCGTCCCCAGCGGCTGCATCACGGTGGTCAGCGGCCTCGGAGCCAAGAGCCTGAACGTCCGCAACGACAGCAGGAAGACCATCGAGGTGTTCAGCGGTGCCACCTGCGACAACGGTGCCCCGATCGCCACGGTCGGCCCGTTCTCCTCGAGCAACGGGCTCGTCCCCCGCCACGTCGAGGACGGCGTGGAGGTCGAGGACGGTGTGGTGGGCAGCTTCCGTGTGGTCCGCGAGCACGTCTTCGTCGAGCGCGAGGACCACTACTACGGCGACCACGACCACGACCACGACGATGACTACGACTACGACTACGACTACGAAGGGGGCGGCAAGTAGTCGGGCCGCCCGAGTGGCGTGGGAGAACAAGAACCCCGGCCCGCCGGAATCGGGCCGGGGTTCCTATCCCGGGTACCCGTGACCGGCGTGCCCGGGCTCCACACTACGGCGTGGCCGGACACTCGCAGGTCACCAACGTGCTCCGACAGCCGGGAGGCGGCCTGGGCCCGGCCCGCCGACCATGGCGGGCCGGGCCCAGGCCGCCTCTCGCTGCGTGATGCGACCGGGCGTCAACGGTGGCGGCCCGGAGCGGGAGGCGGGGGCGGCGGCAGCTCGGTCGGTGGGGCCTCTCCCGGCCACACCAGCAGGACGGGGCAGGGGGTGTGGTCGACCACGAACCGGGTCGTGGGGCCCAGGCTGTGCGGTCCGAGCCGGGAGCGATCGCCGTCACGTGCGCAGACCAGCAGGTCGGCTCCGCCGGCCGCCTCCACGACCTTCCGTTCCGTGCGCCCGCGGACGAGGACCCGGCGGGCCGGGCCGCCCAAGTGCCGTTCGGCGGCGCCGAGGAGTTCGTGCGCGGCGGCCTCGGACAGCACCTCGATGCGATCTCCCGGGTCCCGTTCGGGATGACCGCGGCCGAGGAGCCCGGCGAACGCGCCGTGGGCCGTCTCGGGGACCGTGTCGTCGCAGACGTACAGCAGCACGATCTCCTCGTCCGGCGTGGCGCGGGTGACCGCGGCGTCCACACAGGCGGGCCAGGTGCCTTCGGTGATCCAGACGATGATGCTCATGGGCTCTCCGGCTTTCCGCGTGGGTCGGCTGCCGATCGTGTGCAGCATCCCCCACCGCGCCGGGTCGAAAGCAAGGAGCGCGGCCGAAGCGAGGGCAGCGGATCCTCCGGCACCGCTGCTGCTCACCGGTGCGCCCGCCCGGTCGACGGTCCTCCGGTGCGCCCGTCACTGCCGTGTCTTGCCCGGTCCGGATTCCGAACCGTACGATTGTGCATTTCATGGGCGCTGGGGGGATTTTTGCGTCAAGGGGTGGAGTGGCGCCACGGTCCTGCGGGGTACGGGGGTGGGTCCGCGGGCGCAGTTGACGACGGATCACCGTCCGCCGCGGGGGATGCCGGGCCGGGCCGGCCGGCCGCCGTAGGGGTCCGGGTCGCCCGCATTGTCGTGCGCACCCTGCGCGGAGAGTGGCACGGCATCGTCGTCGATCCGGTGCACCGGTTGCTGCGGCGCGGACCGTCCGGTCTGTCGCTCGCCTTCGTCGCCGGACTCGGTGTGATCTTCTTCCACGCGATCGCCCAACGGCCCACGGGTGCGACGGCGGTGCGGATCCTGGGCGGCGTCACGGCCGACCTGCCGTTGTGGCTGGCGCTGCTGCGCACACCGGTGTCGCTGTACGTGCCGGCCCTCGACCTACCGGTGTGGGCGGGCATCACCCAGCTGTTCCTCGCCTTCGCCCTGGCCGAACTGGCCCTGGGCCGGGCTCGCACGCTGGTGGTCTCCTACGCGACCACGCTCGCCGGGACGCTGACGGTGCGTGTGATGATCGCGCTCGGGCCGGGCTGGTGCGGCTTCGGCCTGCCGCCCCGTATCGGCCAGGTGCTCGACACGGGACCGTCCGCCGCGGTCGTGGGCCTGTTCACCTACCTCGCCGTCGTACGGCGGGCCCCCGTCGTGTTCACGCTCACCGGCGGTTCGATGGTGTGGGAGTCGATCGCCAAGCCCAACCTGGCCGGCAGGGAACATCTGATAGCCGTGGCGGCCGCGATCGTCCTGGGCCTGTGTCACGGACGCGCGAACACGGCACGGCAGTTGGGGACGGCGCTGTTGTCCGTCGTGGTCCCGGTCCCGAGACACCCGACCGGGATGCCACTGCCCGCGCCGGTGGCGTCGGGGCGCACCGAGCCGTCCGCGCCCGGACTCGGCCGAGCGCCGATCCACGAGCCCCCGGTCGACGGCTGCCGCGAGCCGTGCTGAGGGCCGGACGCCGGGCCTGCTTCACCCGGGCGAGTTGACCTCCTTGAGATAGGCCCGGCACAGTGCGGCGCCGACGGGGCAGCGCTTCGGCCCGCACTGCCCGCAGCACGACACATGGGCCACATAGGCGCGATAGGTCTTGAGTTCGGCGGCCGTTCGGGTCCTCCGCACGTCGCATCGCTCCCGGGAGCCATGCGGTGTCACCCCGGAACAGGAGCCGGGGCGCGCCGAGTTCTTCGCCGACATGTGCCACGTCCCTTCCGACCGGTCCATCTCGTCCTGCCGCTGTTCGCTACGGCTTGATGCCGACTCCGACCCACAGGCTGACCTGGGCGTCCGTGGGCGGCTCGTCCGTGCCGGTGTTCCCCTGTGCGGCTTCGGGGCGCCAGCGGTGCCCGACGGCGATGCCCGGGTCGAGCAGTTCGAGTCCGTCGAAGAAGCGGGCGACGTCCTTCTGGGCCCGGAACTGCACCGGCGTCCCCGCCCCCGTGTAGATGGCGGTGACCTTCTCCCAGGTCTGTGGGTCGAAGTCGGGCGTGCAGTGGCTCAGCGCCAGGGCGCTTCCGGAGGGCAGGACCTCCAGCAGGCGGCCCACGATCCCGTACGGGTCCTGCGCGTCGGTGATGAAGTGCATCAGCGCGTTCAGCGACAGGGCCACCGGACGGCTCAGGTCGAGCACCTCGGCCAACTCGGGTGCGGTCAGCAGGGTCTCGGGCTCGTTGGCGTCCGCCTCGATGTAGGTCGTGCGGCCCTGCGGGGTGCTCCGCATCAGGCGCTCGGCGTACTTGAGGACGAGCGGGTCGTTGTCCGCGTAGACCACGCGGGCGTCGGGAACCACCGACTGCGCCACCTGGTGCAGGTTCGGCTCGGTGGGGATGCCGGTGCCGATGTCCAGCCACTGCCGGATGCCGTGCTCCCGGGCCAGGACGCGGGTGGCGCGGTGCATGAAGGCCCGGTTCTCCCGAGCGCAGACGAAGATGCCCGGGTAGGCGGTCGCGACGGTCTCGGCGGCCTGCTTGTCGACCTCGAAGTGGTCCTTGCCGCCGAGGTAGTAGTCGTACATGCGGGCCGAGTGCGGCCTGCTCGTGTCGATGCCCCGCGCGGCGTGCGAGTTGGTCATCATCTCCCTTTCGGTGGTGTGTCGGGCGTGCGGGCGGGTCGAGGCCGGGGCCGGCCGGGATCCTCGCCGCTCATCGGGTGGTTCAACCGGCCGCCAGGTGGTCGGCCAGGCCCTTCTTGACCCCCGCGACGAACGCGGCGATCTCCTGCGGTGTGTAGATCAGCGCGGGGCCGGCCGGATCGGTCGACTGCCGCACCGCGACACGGCCGTCCGCCAGTTGCTTCGCTTCCACGCACTGGCCCCCGTTGGGGCCGCTCCACGGGCACTCCCAGCCCTGCTCGCCGAGGTCCGACGCGGGCATACCGTTGTAGACAAGGCTGTCGAAGGTGCTCATGAGTACTCCTTGCGCATACGGTTCAAGAGCGCCTTGCTGTCCGCGGACGAGGTCAGCAGGGACATCCGGTTGTGCGCCTCCAGATGCGCCACGACGTCCGAGCGCTGGTCCAGGTACACGGAGGCGGAGAGGATCTCGCTGTAGACGATGTCGGGGAGTTCCGGCTCCTCGAACCGGAAATAGGTGAACGGCGCGCACGCGCCCACGTGGGCACCCGCGGTGAACGGGACGACATCGAGGCTGATGTGGTCGAGCTCCGAGACCTCGAGGAGCCGGTCGATCTGCTCGCGCATCACCTCGGCACCGCCCACCACCCGGTGGAGCACGGCCTCCTCCATCACCACCCAGAGGGTCGGCGCGTCCGAGCCCTCCAGCAGCCTCTGGCGGTGCAGGCGCAGATCCACACGCCGCTGGAGGTCCTCTTCGTTCTCGTTCGGGAAACCCCCGCGCAGAACGGCGCGTGCGTACCCGTGGGTCTGGAGCAGCCCCGTGACGTAGTGGGGCTCATAGGTGCGCAGGGTCTTCGCGCCGGTCTCCAGGCTCACGTACGCGGTGAACCAGTTGGGCAGTACATCGCGGTACGCGTGCCACCAGCCGGGCTCGTTGGCCTGTTCGGCGAGGGCGACGAACTCGTCGATCTCCTGCTGATCGGCCCCGTAGGTCTCCAGCAGCTTTTCCACATACAGCGGCTTGAGACCGACCTCCGCCTTCTCCAGACGGCGGATGGTCAGCGACTTCACACGCAAGGCCTTGGCGGCATCCTCCAGCGACACCCCCGCGCCCTGCCGCCGGTCCTGCAGCCGTCGGCCGAGGATCATGCGCAGAACGGTGGGTGCACT
Source organism: Streptomyces sp. HUAS TT11 (assembly GCF_051553595.1). Taxonomy (NCBI): domain Bacteria; kingdom Bacillati; phylum Actinomycetota; class Actinomycetes; order Kitasatosporales; family Streptomycetaceae; genus Streptomyces; species Streptomyces sp. HUAS TT11. Next base: position 1,062,360 of record NZ_CP196184.1, on the reverse strand, counting down.
GGTGCCGGAACCCGAACGAGCCTCGCTCACGCCCTACCTCCTGAGGGACTGTCACCAGTATGAGTCTGACAGCGACTTGCTGATGCCGCCAGGCCCATACCGTCATCCTGAAATTATCAGGGATGCGGTTGCAGTGTGAACTCGCCTGCGAGCATGATTACTTCTGTGAGCCCTCTCGCTGGTGCGAGCCCGACCGCTTCGTCAACGTCCCCTTCATCCAAGGGGGTTGGCGTGCATCCGCATTCGAGTTGCAGCCCGCAGGACGACCTCCTCGGGACCGGCCCGTCGCTCACCCTCCCCGTCTGCCACCCCGCATGGAAGGCGCCCGCCGTGTCCCCCCACACGCCTGCCTCGCCCCAGCTCTTAGAGACGGCCGGTCCTCACCGGGCGCACTGGCTGGAGCTCCCCTCGCACCGGTCCAGCGTCCGGGTCGCCCGGCACTCCGTGGAGGCGTGGCTGGCCTCGCGGCGACTGCCCGCGGACGTCGTCGGCGACGCCGTTCTGCTCGTGTCCGAACTGGTCACGAACGCGGTCATCCACACGCTCAGCACCCGCATCCTGTGCGGAGCCCAGCTCGTTGCGGACACACGGCTGCGCCTGGAGGTCCACGACGAGGACCTCACCGGCCGCGACCTGCCGCGGCGCCGGCCGGGCAGTGACGACGAGTGCGGCCGGGGTCTGCTGCTCGTGCAGGAGATGGCGGAGTCCTGGGGGGCGGATCGTTCGGCGCTCACCATGGGAAACGCCGTGTGGGCGACCCTGGTGTTCCCCGGCGGACGCCAGCCGGCCGCGTTGCTCCCCCCGCGACCTTGAAGCCCGGGCGCAGCGGGTGCGCCCAGGCATGGACACACGGCCGACCCGCATCCGGGCCGGCCGACGGACGGGTCGTTTCAGCGGCGTGCGAGCCGGCGTCCGTGGTGGGCGCCGGGCGCATAGGCCCTGTCGTAGTGCTGGAAGATCTCTGCTTCCCGCTCGACCGGCAGAATGTCGTCCACGCCCATGGACGGCGCTTTCTTCACCAGCCCCTTGGGGTGTGTCACCTTCACGTAACCGGGTCCGACGACCGCTTCGTCGACGGGGACGAAGACCAGTCGCTGCCGTGTCGGCAGGCCGGTACGGACGGTGACCATGGCCGGTTCGTCGGTCGTCGTGTCGACGTAGACCGCTTCCAGGGCTCCGATCTTCTGCCCCTTCGGGTCGACCACGTCGCGGTTGCGCCACTCGCGGATATCGGCTGAATGGATCATTCGTCGCTCCTTGCGGCCCGCAGCCTCGCGCGGACGCCCGACCTGGGCGACTGCGCTTGACCAGCCTGTTTTCACGTTACTCCGAGCATCGCCGGGTCGCCTGGTTGACCTGCTCCTTTCCGGGCTCCGGGCGCCGTAGGGAGCCGGCGGACCGCCGTGCCGGGCCCGCAGCCGGCCGTGTGCCGCTTCCTGTGCGACCGCTTCCCTTCCTGCTGTGAGCCGCGTCCTCGCACCGCAGCTCAGGAGGGTGGCGCAGGTGCGCTGCCGGGTTCTGCCGCTGGAACATTGTCGACCGGTCGTCTACTTTTATGGGGTGGCCGGCGCCGACTGGTGGTCGGTCCCGATCGAAAGGACAGTCATGAACACCACGGGTCAGAAGGTCGCGGTCATCACGGGTGCGTCGCAGGGCATCGGTGCCGGTCTTGTCGACGCCTATCGCAAGCTCGGCCACGCCGTCGTCGCGACCTCCCGCACCATCGCCCCCTCCCAGGACCCGGATGTCGTCACGGTCCAGGGCGACATCGCCGACCCGGCCACCGCCGAGCGTGTCATCGCGGCCGGTCTCGAGCGGTTCGGCCGTATCGACACGCTGGTCAACAACGCCGGCATCTTCGTCGCCAAGCCGTTCACCGAGTACACGCGGGAGGACTACGACGCGGTCACCGGGATCAACCTGAACGGCTTCTTCCGTATCACCCAGCTCGCGGTCGAGGCGATGGTCCGCCAGGGTGCAGGCCACGTCGTCCAGATCACCACCAGCCTGGTCGACCAGGCGGACTCCTCGCTGCCGTCCGTGCTGGCCTCGCTGACCAAGGGCGGGCTGCAGTCCGCGACCAAGTCCCTGGCCATCGAGTACGCCACCCGGGGTGTGCGCAGCAACGCCGTCGCTCTCGGTGTCATCAAGACGCCGATGCACCCGGAGGAGTACCACGAGACGCTCGCCGCGATGCATCCGGTCGGGCGGATGGGCGAGGTGGGCGACGTCGTCGACGCGGTCCTCTACCTGGAGAACGCCCCGTTCGTCACCGGCGAGATCCTCCATGTCGACGGCGGCCAGAACGCCGGCCACTGACGGTGACGCCCGGGCGCCGTCCTGAGCGCCTGGGCGCCGGTCGTCCGCACCGCGGGGTACCGACCGCACCCGGGTCATCTGTCGTCGGGGCCGTTGTCGCGCAGTCTTCGCCGCCGGCGGGTGCGGTGCAGCACATGGAGGGCGATCAGCGGAACGACCGCCTGCAACCCGACGGCCGGGGACCGGAAGACGATCCGGTCCTCCGACTCGTCCGTCATGCAGGTGGAGTTCATGCCGAAGAACCCGGTCAGGAAGGTCGGCGGCAGACAGTTCGTCGACACGACGGCCAAGCGGTTGACCGCGCCGTTCTGCTCGCCGCAGACGAGCGAGGAGCAGGCGGGGCAGGAGCGATCGGTGCGGGACGGCCGCATGCCGCCGTGGGCGGGCCGGCCGGTAGATCTGCTCGGGCCTGCGCCCCTCGGACATCGCGTCCTCGAGGTCCTCGTCCCTCACCGTGATCACGGACTGCGGCATGTTCCGGCCCGGGCGAGCCGGGAGGGCCGTGCACACGCAGCGACTCGTTCGCTCCCGCGGGCAGTGCCGAACAGGTGAGGAGCGCCCCGCCGAGCGGGGCCGCAATCGCGCCGGCGGAGGCGTCGTCGACTTCCTCGAAGGTGCGCCGCCGTGCGGTCAGGCGGACTCACTTCCGGGCAACCGTGCCGGTTACGCTCGGAGTGTGACCGACGACGAGCAGGGCGCGCCCGGGCTGCCGAGCGGCGAGGGTCCTCCCGGCGAGGGTGAGGGAGCGGCCGACCGCGCGGAGCGGGAGCACCCCGTTTTCGAACTCGGCACGGACGGGCCGAAGGTCATCATGGCCGGGGTCGACGGCTCCGACTCCTCCTGGCGGGCGGCGTCCTACGCGGCGGGTCTCGCCCGCCGCCAGGGAGCCCTGCTGGCGCTCGTGTATGTGCAGCCGATTCCGGTCTCGTCCGCTCCCGGCGTCGTGGGGGTCATGGCGCAAGCCGCGGCCGAGATCGCCGAGGAGATCGGCGCCCAGGCCCGCCGGGATGCCGAGCGGCTGGGCGATGTCTACCGCAACCTGCGCTGGGAGTTCCACACGTTCCGGGGCGACCCCTATTCCGGTCTTGTGCGGACCGCGGACGATCTGCGGGCCGACGCGGTGGTCGTGGGCGCCTCGGAGAAAGCGGGGCACCGGTTCATCGGCTCGCTCGCGGTCCGTCTCGTCAAGGCGGCGCGATGGCCTGTCACGGTGGTGCCCTGACGGCCCGGCCCTCTCCTTCGGGGCGGCGGGACCCCCGTCCGGGGTCGGCCCCCTTCGCTGAGGCGGCTGATGTCTCGGCGTCTGATGTGACTGAAGGTGCAGACGGTGCTCATGAGGCAGGAGGGGGCGCATGGTGACGCACTCCTGTCCTCAGGCCATGGCCACCGTGGAAGGTCGGTGCTAGAAATGTCCCATGGCGAACCGTCTCGCCCGGTTTAGACGTATATTCTTGCGTCCCCTGGCCGGCAAGAGCCCTCGAAGTGTCGCCGGGCAGATGTTCGTAATGCAGGTGGCGCTGGTGATACTCCTCGTCGTCTGCGCCGTCTTCGCGCTCGTCCTGCAGTCCCAGCGAGACACCAGCTCCGAGGCCAAGCGCCGCTCCGTCGCCGTCGCCCAGACCTTCGCCCACTCCCCGGGCATCCTTCCTGCACTGCGCACGTCCGACCCGTCCGCGGTGCTCCAGCCGCTCACCGAGGCGGGCCGCAAGACGTCGGGTGTCGACTTCATCGTCGTGATGGACACCAAGGGCATCCGGTACACCCATCCCCTGCCCAACCGGATCGGGCAGCGGTTCGTGGGCAACATCGGCCCCTCCCTGGCCGGGAAGGTCTACACGGAGAGCGTGCACGGTCCCCTCGGTGACGAAGTGCAGGCCACCGTTCCCGTCAAGAACACATCCGGCAAGGTGGTGGCCCTCGTCTCGGCCGGGCTGAAGGTCAAGAACGTGGCCAGCCAGGTGGACCGGCAACTGCCGATCATCCTCGGTGCCGGTGCCGCCGCCCTCGTCGTGGCCACCGGAGTGACGGCCCTGGTGAGCAGGCGGCTGCGCCGTCAGACCCACAGCCTGGCTCCGGCCGAGATGACCCGTATGTACGACCACCACGACGCCGTACTGCACTCCGTACGCGAAGGGGTGCTCATCATCGGTGGAGACGGCCGGCTGCTGCTCGCGAACGACGAGGCCCGGCGGCTGCTGGAGCTGCCCGCGGACGCCGAGGGGCACCACGTGGTGGAGTTGCCGGACCTCGACCCGGAGATCGTCGCGCTGCTCATCTCCGGCCGGGAGGCCACCGATGAGGTGCACTTCGCCGGCGAGCGTCTGCTCGCGGTCAACCAGCGGCCCACGGACCGCGACGGAGGTCCCAAGGGAACGGTGGTGACCCTGCGCGACTCCACCGAGCTCCAAGCGGTGTCCGGCAGGGCCGAGGTCGCCCGTGAGCGGCTCAAGCTGCTGTACGACGCGGGACTGAGCATCGGCACCACCCTCGACGTGATGCGCACCGCGGACGAACTGGCGAAGGTCGCGGTACCCCGCTTCGCCGACTTCGTCACCGTCGACATCGCCGATGCGGTGCTGCAGGGCGAGGAGCCGGCCACCACGGCGACGGACCTGCGACGCACCACGGTGCGCGGGGTCCGGAACGACCACCCGCTCTACGAGAAGGGACGTCTGATCGACTTCGTGTCGTCGACACCCCAGGCGCGCGGCTGGGGTACGGGACGCTCGGAACTGGTCACCGACCTGTCGACCGCCGCGGGCTGGCACGCGCAGGACCCCAAGCGCACCAAGGCGATCATCGACTACGGCATCCACTCGCTCATCACCGCTCCGATCCGGGCCCGCGGCGTGGTGCTGGGCATGGCCAACTTCTGGCGCTCCAAACGGCACCTCCCGTTCGACGACGAGGAGCTGTCGCTGGCCGAGGAGTTGGTGGCCCGTGCGGCGGTCAGCATCGACAACGCCCGCAGGTACACCCGCGAGCACGCGCTGGCGGTCACCCTCCAGCGCAGCCTGTTGCCGCGCGCCCTGCCAGAGCAGAGCGCGCTGGAGATCGGATACCGCTATCTGCCGGCGCAGTCGGGTGTCAGCGGAGACTGGTTCGACGTGATACCGCTCCCCGGGAGCCGGGTGGCGCTGGCCGTCGGCGACGTCGTCGGTCACGGCCTGCACGCCGCGGCGACGATGGGACGGCTGCGGACGGCGGTGCACAACTTCTCCACGCTCGATCTGCCGCCCGACGAACTGCTGGGCCACATGGACGACCTGGTGGGCCGCATCGACCAGGACGAGACGAGCGCGGAGGCTGCGGGGGTGGTGGGCGCGACCTGCCTGTACGCGATCTACGACCCGGTGACGCGCTGCTGCAGCATGGCGCGCGCGGGACATGTGAGCCCGGCGCTGGTCCTTCCGGACGGGAGCGTCACGTTCCCCGACCTGCCGGCCGGGCCGCCGCTCGGCCTGGGCGGCATGCCGTTCCAGAAGGCCGAACTGGAGCTGCCGGAAGGCAGCCGGCTCGTCCTCTACACCGACGGCCTCATCGAGGACCGCAGGCGCGATCTGGACGTGGGCATGGAAATGCTGCGCGATGCGCTGGCCGGCCATCCCGACCGTTCGCCGGAGGACAGCTGCCAGGCCGTGCTGGACGAGCTGCTGACGGGGCGGCCCAAGGACGACGTCGCCCTGCTGATCGCCCGTACCCGTGCGCTGCCGTCCGACCGTGTCGCCGACTGGGACGTGCCGTGCGACCCGGCCGCCGTGTCCGGCATGCGCGTGGCCCTGTCCGACAAGCTCGAGGAGTGGGGCCTGTCCGAGCTCGGCTTCGGCATGGAGCTCGTCCTGAGCGAGCTCATCACGAACGCCATCCGCTATGGCTCCGAGCCGATCCATGTGCGGCTGATCCGCGACCGCACACTGATCTGCGAGGTGGCCGACGGCAGCAGCACCTCCCCGCATCTGCGTTATGCCGCGACGACCGACGAGGGAGGCCGTGGCCTGTTCCTGGTCTCGCAGATGGTCGAGCGCTGGGGTACGCGCTACACCCCTCAGGGCAAGGTGATCTGGGCCGAGCAGGCCCTCCCGGACACCGGCGACGACGTCGGCCTCACATGGTTCGACGTGGGCTCGGCCTTCTCGGACTGAGGGGTCGGGCCGGCGGCCCCAGGTGTACGCGGGGAAGGGGACGCCGGGTTCCGGCCGGCCGTGCGGCTCGTGGCGGCGCTCAGTCGAGGTCCATGCCGAGCGCGGCGTCCGGACGGCAGAAGGGGCACGCCTGGACCATCGGATCCGTCAGCGCCGCCCGGGCCTCCGGGGCGCCGATCGGGTGCTTGGCCCCGCCGCTTGTGCAGTCGGCGGTGTGAATGCGGGCGGGCTCGGGGCCCACCGCCCGCTTCTGCCGTTCGACTGCGAAGCCCGACGCCCCCTCCGTGCTGTTCGGCGCCCCGAGCGCGGGCGCCCTCGAGCGCCGCTGCGAGCGCGGTTGCGGTCGCGCGGACCGTTGTTCCTGCGCACGGTCGAGCGCCTCGCGCACCGCGGACTGCTGAAGCCGCAGGTAGATGCCGACCGTCTCGTTCTCGGCCACCCGCTCGTCCAGGTACGCCAGGATGGCGCGGAGTCGCGCCGGATCCGGTGGTAGCTCGGTCATGAGCTCGTCCGTCCCGCTCAGAACCGTGGTCCGCGCCTCCGCCCCACTGCGGGTTCGCGCGGCGCCCTCCACACAGCGGGCGCCCCTTGCCGCTCCTGCCGGTGGGTGTGACGGAACGCCGCTGTCGCCCGCCGGTACGGGCGCCGCCGCGCTCTGGTCCGGCCACGGTGTTCGGCGAGCGGCCCGTATGTCGCGCTCCACTCCTGCCGAGCCGGGTCGAGGCCGCCGGGGAATCTGTGCCGCATGGCCAGATTCAATCATGCGTTCGATTTTTTGGTCGATCCGGTCCGCCGGGCACACGAGGCCGGCGCGCCGGAGCCGACGGCTTGGAAGGTTCGGGCCCGCCCGTCCGGCCGGGCCGATCCCATGGCAGTCACCTGCAGAAACTGTGACGATGGCTTACAGGCCTACAGACACGACGGCAGGGCTGGGAGATGACATGCCGATCAGCCGGGTGGGACTCGTCGTGCACGGAGGCCGCCGGGAGGCGGTGTCCGGAGCACAGACCGTGCGGGCGTGGTGCGCACGGCACGGAGTCGGCTGCGTCGACATCGACGTGTGGCAGGGCCAGGGGAGCCGGCACACCCCTCGCGAGGAGGTGGAGGCCGCGGGCAGCCCCGATCTCATCGTGACGCTCGGCGGGGACGGCACGTTCCTGCGCGGAGCGCGCATCGCCGCCCAGAAGGACATCCGGGTGCTGGGCGTGGACCTGGGCAAGGTCGGCTTTCTGACCGAGACCCCGGTCGCCGACGTGGAGCGTGCGCTGGACGCCGTGAACGCGGGCGAGTCCGAGTGCGAGGAACGCATGATGTTGACGATGCGGGCGTCCAGACTGCTCGAGGTGCCCACCCCCGAGGAGGCGGTCCTCTGCTACGGCAGGGGTCCGGCGTTGCCCGCCCCGCAGCCGGAGACCGATCCGGAGGAGGACCATCCGTGGGGGATCGCCCTGGACGTCACCGCGCTGAACGACATCGTCGTGGAGAAACTGGCGCGGGACCACCAGGTGAGTGTGGGCGTCTACTTCGCCGGCCGGCTGCTGGCCTCGTACTCGGCCGACGGTGTGATCCTGGCGACCCCGACCGGCTCGACGGCCTACAGTTTCGCCGCGGGCGGGCCGGTGCTCTCCCCGCGCATGCGCGCCGTGGTCTTCACTCCGGTCGCTCCGCACATGGCGTTCAACCGTACGGTGATCGCCAACGCCGACGAGCCGGTCGCCCTGCGCGTCCTGCCCCACTCGGGTCGGGCCGCCGTCAGTGTCGACGGACAGCCGCGCGCCATCCTCGAGCCCGGCGACTGGATCGGCGTGATTGCCTCCCCGCGTCCCCTGCGCCTGGTCAGGCTGACCCCGACCAACTTCTACGGGCGGCTGCGGGAGCGGATGAGGCTCACGGACGCCCCCGCGACGGCCGCGGACGGGGAGGCGGCTCCGATGTTCCGGCCCGCCAGTCCGGTGCCCGACGACCTGCGCCACCTCCAACTGCCGCCACCGCCGTGAGACTCCGGCGCGGGAATGTCCGCGGGGCCCGACCGGTTGTACAGCGCGTGGTGGTGAAGGGAACAGTGTCCCCGGGCCTCACCCTCCGCCCATGAGGACGATCGTTCGGCTGAAGCCTCATGGAGCCTTTCGCCAGGAGGCGACCGCCCTTCACGACCACGGGTCGAGCCACCCCGCCCCCGGCCGGTTCCCGGCCCGGGGCGGGTGTCGGGCGCCACGCACGGGATGAGTGCGGACGCCGGAACGGTCGAGTGGAACCCCGGGAATGCGGCGGCGGACCCGGTTGTTGCAGAAAGCGACTGACATGAGCGGGTCAAACCGCGGAGTGTCGGCGGAAGGAGGACCTCATGGCACGCAGCACTCTGCGCCCCGTCGTCAAGCTGAAGTCGACGGCAGGGACCGGCGTCACGTATGTGACGCGCAAGAACCGTCAGAACGACCCCGACCGGCTCGTACTGCGCAAGTACGACCCGGTGGCGGGAGAGCACGTTCTCTTCCGCGAGGAACGCTGAACCACGCCTCCGCCGTGCGGCGGAGGCGTTGAGGAGGGACATCCCATGAGGGCCGGTATCCACCCCGACTCCCGCCCGGTCGTCTTCCGGGACCGTGCCGCGGGCTTCGCGTTTCTGACCCGTTCGACCGCGCACACCACGCGCACGGTCGAGTGGGAGGACGGCAACACCTACCCGGTGATCGACGTCGAGATCTCGTCGGCCAGCCACCCGTTCTACACGGGCACCTCGCGGGTCGTGGACACCGCGGGCCGGGTCGAGCGCTTCGAGCGTCGCTACGGCCGGGCGGCCGAGGTCCGCGGCTGACCGCGGTCCGGCATCCGACCAGAAGGACCAGGAAGAGAGGACAGTCATGAAGGTGCGCAACTCTCTGCGCTCGCTGAAGTCCAAGCCGGGGGCCCAGGTGGTGCGCCGCCGGGGGGTGACCTTCGTGGTCAACAAGAAGAACCCCCGCTTCAAGGCTCGCCAGGGCTGACGCCTCCGTGCGGCGGTGAGCGCCGCCGCACGTGACCGGTTTCTGCCGTGCACACGGCACGGCCACCCAGCTGATCGGCCCCGGCCGGTGTCACCACCGGCCGGGGCCGTCGACGTGGAACAGCAGGGGCGGCCACGGCGTTACCGTGTCGGCATCAGACGAATGATCAAGGCGGATCATCATGCACGGCGAGTACAAAGTGCCCGGTGGCAAGCTGGTCGTGGTCGATCTCGACGACCACGGAGGCGTCCTACGCAACGTCCGGGTGGCCGGCGACTTCTTCCTCGAACCCGACGAGGCGCTCCTCGCCGTCAACCAGGCGCTCGAAGGGGCCCCCGTCGACACGGAGGCGGCCGCGCTCGCCCTGCGGATCGAACGGGGCCTTCCCGAGGGGACCGTCATGTACGGCCTGACCGCGGAGGGCGTCGCCGTCGCGGTCCGCCGGGCCCTGGCACAGGCGACGGACTGGACCGACTACGACTGGCAGCTCATCCACGAGCGACCCCAGTCGCCCGCCCTGCACATGGCGCTCGACGAGGTCCTGACCGAGGAGGTCGCCGCGGGTCGCCGGCCACCGACTCTCCGGGTCTGGGAGTGGGGCGGACCGGCCGTCGTGATCGGCAGTTTCCAGTCGTTGAGGAACGAGGTCGACGCCGAAGCCGCCGAGCGCCACGGGATCAGCGTGGTACGGCGCATCTCGGGCGGCGGGGCCATGTTCGTGGAGCCCGGCAACACCATCACGTACTCGCTCTCCGTGCCGGCCTCCCTCGTGTCCGGGCTGTCGTTCGCCGATTCCTACGCCTACCTCGACGACTGGGTGCTGGGCGCCCTGGACGAGATGGGTATCAAGGCGTGGTACCAGCCCCTGAACGACATCACCACCGAGGCGGGGAAGATCGCCGGAGCCGCCCAGAAGCGTGTGGTCGGCCCGGACGGCGGGCCGGGCGCCGTTCTCCACCACGTGACCATGTCGTACGACATCGACGCCGACAAGATGCTGGAGGTGCTCCGCATCGGCCGGGAGAAGCTGTCCGACAAGGGCATCCGCAGTGCCAGGAAGCGCGTCGACCCGCTGCGAAGGCAGACAGGTCTCTCCCGCGAGGCCGTCATCGACCGCATGATCCGGTCCTTCGACGCGCGCTACGGCCTTGCGACCGGCGGGGTCACCCCCGAGGAACTGAAACGCGCCGAGGAGCTTGCCGCGGCGAAGTTCTCCTCCCCGGAGTGGACCGCCCGGGTGCCGTGAATCGCGCACAGCAAAGTCGCCTCCCGGTCAGGAGGCGACCCCGCTGCGGGAGGGGTGCCGCTCGTCAGCGCTTGAAGACGTCCTTGGTCTTCTCCTTGGCCTGGCGCGCGCTGCCCTTCGCCTTCCCGGCCCGGCCCTCGGCGGTCATCTTCTCGTTGCCCACCGCGCGGCCGACCGTCTCCTTGGCCTTGCCCTTGGCCTCTTCCATTTTCGCCTTGGCCTTCTGTTCTCCAGCCACCGCTGCTCACTCCAGTCGCTTTCGACTCCGGTGTCATGACGTCGGGTGATCCGACGAGCCGTGAGTAAACATCGACGCCGCGACGAGCGGCGTGGCCGGCTCAGGGGTAGCGGGCGGCCACCTCGGCGAAACGGTCGAGATTCCCCAGCGTGTCCTGCTCCGGTGCCGTCGGCAGATAGAAGAGCAGCCGCTCGACCCCGAGGGCGAGGTAGCCCTCGATCTGCCCCGGGTCCGCGGGAACCCCGTACACCATCACCGGCACGTCCCGCCCCGCGAGGGAACGCAGCCGTTCGATCCTGGGGCCGAGATCGTCGGGCGACGCGCTGTTGGCCAGCCAAGCGTCACCCAGTTGTGCCACCCGAGGGAACGCGCCCTCGCCGCCACCTACATAGATCGGCGGGTGCGGGCGCTGCACGGGCTTCGGCCAGGAGAAGACCGGATCGAAGTCCACGAACTCACCGTGGAACTCCGCCTTCTCCTTGGTCCACAGCTCCACGATGGCGCGCAGCCGCTCGTCGGTGAGACGGCCGCGGGTCGTGGGATCGGCGCCGTGGTTCCTCATCTCCTCACGGTTCCATCCGACACCGATGCCGAAGGCGGCACGGCCGTCCGAGATCAGATCGAGCGAGGCCACCTCCTTCGCGGTGGTGATCGGGTCGCGCTGCGGGATCAGAGCGATACCGGTGCCCAGCAGCAGCCGCTCGGTGACGGCGCTGACCGCGCTCAGTGCGACGAAGGGGTCGAGGGTGCGGTAGTACCGCTCCGGCAGCTCACCGCCGCCGGGATACGGAGACCGGCGGTCCACCGGGATGTGCGAGTGCTCGGCGATGAACAATGCGTCGAACGCTCGTTCCTCCAGAGCCCTGCCGAGTGGGGCCGGGCGGATGCCCTGGTCGGTGATGAAGGTCGCGATGCCGAATTTCACGGGGACTCCGTCGGGGATCGGTCGAGCCGGGGAACGGACGGTGTGCCGAGCTGGCGAAGGTCCTGGGCCGGGTACCCGCGTCCGGGCGTCACCGCGCCAGAACCTCACACACCGCGGGGTCGTCGAGCACGGACGTGCACCATGCGAAGTGGTCGTCGCCACCGCCCGGCGCGAAGGCGTCGCACGTGGCCATCGCATAGGCGGCGCGGTAGAGCAGCAGGTCGTCGGTCTCGTAGCCGAACTCGTCGGCGAACCGCTCGGTGAGCCGCCGGGTGATCTCCGCCGCGTGTTCCACGGACGTCGGAAAGATCGCCGCGGCAACGGCGGCGTCGAACCGTGGGTCCCCGCCCGTGGACAGGAAGCCGTAGTCGACGAGCGCGACGGGCTTGAGGTCCTCGTCCACTAGGACGGTCTCGGGGAAGACATCGCCGTGCACGACCGCCTCGGGGGTCGTCGCGGGCAGGGACCGCAGTCTCTCCACGAGACGGGCGCGCTTGCCCGCGAAGTCGGCGACCCGCGCGGAGAGCAGGCCCGAGCAGCGGCCGACCCGCCGGTCGATGAGATCGGCGAGCGCGGTGCCGAAGGCGGTGTGTCCCTCCCACAGGGGCCGCTCCTCGTCCAGCACGGGCAGTCGCTTCACCTCGTCGACGTCGTGGGCGTCGGCGAGAGCGCGCAGCACACCCACCAGGCAGTCGACCGCTTCGGGCAGTACCTCGGGGTCGTCGGTACGCACCTTGACCGCGAGGGGCTCGCCGATCGGCTCCCGCTCGACGGTGACCGGCACGCCGGCGATGTCCTGGACGGCGAGGATCCGTGGTGCGTCGAAGGGCAGGTGCCCGGCGGAGTCGGCGTAGAAGCGCTGCATCCGCAGCAGTTCCGATCCGTGACGGTGCTCCCACACCTTGGCCACCCGGCCCTGGCCGACCAGGTAGACGGCACCCTCCACCGCGCCCCGGACGGGCCGCGCGTCGGGATAACCGGCGTCGACAAGGTGCTGAAGCCGCTTCGCCGTGGGATCTTTCCCCGGGTCGGACATCTCGCGCCTCCTTCTTCGCCCTCGGGTCAACGGCCGGGCAGGCCGGGGACGGGTTCGACGGTCCCGCGCCGGCGTTGTGCCCTGTCGCGGTCGGGCCACCGACGTACGTCGCCGCGGTGTCTCAGGCGTGCGGTGGTGACCGTGGCCTCCGCGATCCGGTCCGTGTTCGAGGTGCAGCCGGAGGGCGGGGTCCGCCCGGTTCCGGGAGTGGCATCGGCCGTGACGGCGGCCGTGCGGGTGGGGGTTTCGTCCGCGCGTGGGCCGAGGAGCCTGGGACCGATGGGGGACCTCGCCGTCGTCGCACCACCGGCGAGCGAGCCCTCGGCGTTCCCGCCTTCCCCGGGCCCGGTGGCGTTGCGCGGCGCCGGCAGGACGCTCGGGCCGCCGCGCGGGCCGGGGCCGTGACCGTCGGCCGTCGCACCGACCGCGGCGGACAGCCCCAGGGCGGTGCATTGCGCGACAGCGGGCACGGCGGCACGATGCACGGCTGCCTCCCACGGGAGTGGACCGCCGGACGATTCACCGAGTGTGACCGCACCACACCTCTGTCGAACATACGGGCGGGGTGGGGTCTGCCGCGACCTCGGTTGACCCGGGCGGGTGAGTCGGCTCCCTCAGCTCCAGAGGGGGTAGGTCATCGTCTGCTGGAACCCGTCCGGTCTGCCGTCCGTGTAGACGAGGCTCATCCGGGTGAACTGCTGCATCTTCGGGTTCTTCGCCCAGGGCTTCGGGTCGTCGAGGCGCACGGTGACCGTGTACGAGTGGAACGTGCCCGCCGCGCAGTAGGGATCGCAGTCGTTCACCAGGTTGGTGCCCGTGGCCTCCGCGGAGTCCGCACCCCAGTGGGACCAGCGCAGCGAGGCCAGGCGGCTGTTGCCGTCGCCGCAGGCCAGCATGAAGTCGCCCGGGTGCACCTGCGGCTTCCACAGGCAGTCGACGAGCACCGGGAGAGCGGGCTGTTGCTGCACGGCGTGTGCGGCCGGCGGTGCCGCCGCCGGGAAGGCGGAGGCGGGCCCCATGGCCGCCGCGAGCGATGCGACGGCACAGAGTGCGACCGCCGTGGTGACTGTGTATCTCCGCATGTGTGCTCCCGGCCGCCTGTCTTCGGACTCCTGCGCCCGTACCTGCTCGGTTCTGTGATGACGCTACGACCGTGCCGCAGGATGCACCACTTGTACGGAGCAACACCGTGGCCACGCCGCCGAACCGCCTGCCTGGCCGTCACCGAGAGCGAGGAGTCCGGCGCGGTGCCCGTGGCACGCCCCGTCCGGCCGGCTGTGTGGAGGAGGCTCCCTGCCCGCCCGTATGCCGCCGGACGGCCGCATCGCGGCGTGGATGGGTCCGGTTCCCGCGTGACAGGCTGGAGAGAAGCCCGGTAGAGGGAGGACCGGTATGGACTGGCGCGAATTCGGTCAGCAGATGGCGTCGATGGCGCGCGATCTGCTGGCGCAGGACTCGGTCGATGCCACGCTGGCCAGGATCACCGGGTCGGCGACGGAGCTGGTGGAGGGCTGCGACGAGGCCGGCATCCTCATCCTCCAGGGCAGCCGCGCGGAGTCCCTGGCACCCACCGGCCGAGTCGTGGTCGAGAGCGACCTGCTCCAGGAGCGACTCGGCGAGGGCCCTTGTTTCGACGCCGCCCGCAGCTCCGAGGGGGAGCGGGTCTTCCGCATCGCCGACTTCACCGCCGCGCAGCCCCGCTGGCCCTCCTACGGTCCCGAGGCCCGCAGGCTCGGCCTGGGCAGCATGATGGGTTTCCTGCTGTTCACGGAGGACGAAGACCTCGGCGCGCTGAACCTCTACTCGCTCCATCCCGGCGCCTTCACCGAGGCCAGCGAGACCGCCGGCTGGCTGCTGGCCTCCCACGCCGCGGTCGCCTTCTCCAGCGCCCGCACCCACGCCCAGTTGCAGAACGCCCTCACCACCCGCCACACCATCGGTGAGGCCATGGGCATCCTGATGGGCAGTCATCATCTGAGCGAGGAAAAGGCGTTCGACGTCCTGCGCCGCTACTCGCAGGAACACAACATCAAACTCCGCGAGGTCGCCCGCCGGATCTGCGAACGGGGCACCGTCTTCTGACGCGGGGGCCCGCCCCCGCCGACGGGAGGCGGGCGTCGCCCCGGCGCCCGGGTCAGCCGGTGGTCCCCATGCGGTCCCGCCCCGGCGGCACCGACCTCGTCCAGGCGGCCGGTGGCACCGACCGGGGTCCGTTTCCCGGTTCGACCCTGCTGTCGGTGCGCGGGCCGTCCGGCCACAGCTGATCACGGCGGCCCGCGACGGGGTGGTCCATCCTGTGGCCCTGGAGCGGCCGGCTGCTCCCGGCAGTCGCATCGACCATGGCCTGGGCGACCTGTTCGAGGCTGTTCTCCAGGGTCTGCAGCAGTTGCTCGTCCTGGTGGCGCAGCGCGCCCAGCAGGTCCATGGCCCGTTCGTCGTCGGCGAGAGCGGCGATGCTCTCACCGACCCGGCAGGCCGCCAACGCCTGGGCGGTCGCCGCGTACTCGCCCTCGATGTTCTTCAACAGGCGGCGTTCGGCGGCCGGTTGACCGCCGTACAGCAGGCCGTCGACGATCATCGCGCCGGCCTCCATGGGGATGCGGGCCGCACGGAAGGCGCCCGTCACGAGTGTGCGGACGATAGCGGTCGTGTCGGACAGCAGGTGGCGAGGCCGGATGGCACGTACATGGTCGTCGATGCGCATCATGTATTCGTGGGCGTCGGCGAGGTGGTGTTCCATGGCCCGGCGGTGCGGTCCGACCGGGGTCACGGCCATGTCCGCCCTGAACCTGTCGATGACCGCTGCGTGGGCGTCCCGGGCATCCTGCAGCGCCGGGATCAGCGCGTGCGTCGTCAATGTCATTGCCGTACTTCCTTGTGTGGCGTTCTGGAACGGCGTGTGTGGGGAGGTGCCCGCGGCGCGGATGGCAAGTGTGGGCGGCCCCGCCACCAGCGTGTGCGAACGGGCCGAAGATCGCCCGGCGGCCGCCGCGCCCCGTGCGGCGCCGACAGGGGGTCCGACCGGCGGGATCCTCGTCGGCCGGTGCGTACGATCACGCCCTGCCCTGCTGGTCCGTCCGGGTGGCGGCGGCGGGCGGCGTGCCGCGCGGGTGTCGAAGGGCTGCGGCCGGTGCGTGTGCGAGGGAGGCGGAGGGTGCCCCCTGCTGCTTGACTTGGAGTGCACGCGAAGCCCTAGCGTTCACGCCGTGGAACTCCGGGACGCCGATCCACGGGATCCGCCGCCCCCCATGGGCCGGCGAGGCGGTCACGAGGTCGTGCAGCCGCGCATCCGAAGCGGCCCGCCCTCGTCCCGAGGCCGCCAGGCGGTGCTCGGCGAGTTCCGGCGCAGGGACGGGCTCGCAGCCCGTCGAGCGGCAGGACGACATCGCAAGAAAGGCTGGGACGACATGAAGCAGCGCAGGCTTGGGGACCTGGAGGTTTCCGCCATCGGGCTCGGCTGCATGGGGATGTCCGCCTTCTACGGCTCCGCCGATCAGGAGGAGGGCGTCAAGACCGTCCAGCGCGCCCTCGAGCTGGGTGTCGACTTCATCGACACCGCCCAGATCTACGGTCCCCTCACGAACGAGTTGCTGATCGGACGTGCGATCAAGGGACACCGCGACGAGTACGTCATCGCCACGAAGTTCAACTACCGGATGGACGAGGCCGTTCCGGGCGACATGAGCACGGTGGGGCGGCAGGACGGCTCCGCCGAGCATGTACGCAGCTCGATCCACGGCTCGCTCGAGCGGCTCGGGACCGACCACATCGACCTCTACTACCAGCACCGCGTCGATCCGAACGTGCCGATCGAGGAGACCGTCGGGGCGATGGCCGAACTCGTCGCGGAAGGCAAGGTCCGCCATATCGGCCTGAGCGAGGCGAGCGCGGAGACGATCCGTCGAGCGAACGCCGTCCACCCCATCACCGCGGTACAGACCGAGTACTCGATGTGGTCACGCGACCCGGAGGCCGCGGTACTGCCCACGTGCCGTGAGCTCGGCATCGGGTTCGTCCCGTACTCGCCGCTGGGCCGCGGCTTCCTCGCAGGCCGGTTCACCTCTCCCGACGAGCTGGACGAAGGGGACTTCCGCCGCAGCGGTCCCCGGTTCACCGGCGAGAACCTGCAGGCGAACCTGAGGCTCGCGCAGAAGGTGAAGGAGATCGCCGCGGAGAAGGGCGTCACACCCGCGCAGCTCGCGATCGCCTGGGTGCTGGCGCAGGGCGAGGACCTCGTCCCCATCCCGGGCACCAAGCGCCGCACCTATCTGGAACAGAACGCGGGCGCGACGGACGTCGAGCTGACGAAGGACGAACTCGCCCGCATCGAAGCCGAGTTGCCCGAGCCGGCCGGGGAGCGCTACGACGAGGCGGGGATGAGGGCACTGAACAGGTAGCAGGGCCGGACGACGTTCGGCCGACGGCGAACCCCCGGCCGGCCGGGGGAACCCGTCGCATAGCCTGCGGACATGACGGACCACCGCAGCGTCGATCTGGCCGGGATCCGGCTGGCCTACCGGGTGTGGGGCCCGCCGGACGCTCCGCCGCTCGTCCTGCTCCACGCATTGGGCGAGGGCGCCGCCGACTGGGACGCGGTGGCGCCCGTGCTCGCCCGGAGCCGACGGGTGTACGCCCTCGACCTCCGCGGTCACGGACTGAGCGACCGCCCCGGAGACTACGCGCTCGAACTCATGCAGGGCGATGTACAGGGCTTCCTGGACACCCTGGGACTCGACCGGGTGGACCTGATCGGCCACTCGCTGGGCGGTGTCGTCGCCTCTCTGTTCGCGGCGGACCGTCCACGGCGAGTGGCCGGACTCGTCCTCGAGGACGTTCCGGTACTTCGCGACCGGGAGCCGGGCACCCCGGTCAGGCCGGAGGGCGAGCTCTCCTTCGACTGGGAGGTGGTCCCGGCGGTCAGAAGGCAGCTCGACAGGCCCGACCCCGCGTGGTCGGAGCGGCTCGGTGCGATCACCGCCGACACCCTGGTCGTGGCCGGCGGCCCGAGCAGCCACATGCCCCAGGACGCGGTCGCCGAACTGGCCCGGCTCATTCCGGGCGGACGTATGGTCACCATCCCGGTCGGCCACCTGGTCCACCGCTGCGCCCCGGAGGCGTTCACCGAGGCCGTCTCGGACTTCCTGCGGCTCTGAGGCACGTCGCGAAGCATCCGGGCTCCGAGGCACGGCCCGCAGTCGCTCGCCGGTCGTACGCCGGGCCCCGCACATGACGGCCGAAGTGCCCCCGCGTGGCGGTGACGTGCTCCGAGGTGTGAAGGGGCGGCGCCGCGGACGGTGAGGCGGGCAGCGATGCGCACCTCCCGCCGTGCGCGCGAGAGGCCACTCCCGGCACCGCCGACGCCGCCGAGCCGTGCACCGGCGGCGTTGTCAGTGGTCACCACTAGGTTCAGCCGTGTCCCGCCGAGCCGGTGGGGAATCCCCCCTTGCCGCAAAGGAGATGGTGCGTTGTCGGGCTGGGAGAAGTCGAGCACGGCGCGGGTGGTACCACCCGCGATGCCGCGCAAGCTCGCGAAAGTCCCGTTCGTCGAGCTGGCCGACGGACGCCTGCAGGGCGTGGTGTCCAGCGGATCCGACATCGAGCGGGTCTATGTGTCGTCGGTCGCGGCCGGCACCTACGCGTTCGCCTGCAGCACCAACAACAACCGTCCCTGCGGCGGCGCGCGGGGCTCGTTCTGCAACCACATCCGGGCTCTGATCAACGAGGCGGTGCTGCAGTACGGCGTCGAGCGCGTCGCCCGCGGTCTGCGGATCGAGACCGGGGAGGGCGAGGCGAGCGCGGAGAGCCTTGCCGCCACCATGGTGGGCACACACCCCGCGGCGGCCGGCAACCAGGCCGCGGCCCCTGTCTTCAGCCGATTCCTGCGCCACCTGTCCTACCTCGAACTCGCCCCCGGCACGGCGCCGTTGCCCGAGATGCAGTGGTTCCCGCCGACCAGGGCCGGGGCGGCGGACGCACTTGCGCGCCCGCTCGGTCCGGCCGAAGGACAGCACACCGGACTGCTCGCCGAGCCCATCGCGGGCCTGGACGAGGTGATGGCCGCCGTGGACGCCTTCGACCGGGCCCTCGTCGACGGTCTGCTGCGCCCCCGGCCCGCCCAGGCCGCCGATCTGACCGAGCTCGCCGACGCCCTTGCGGGCACACCGCTGGCGTCCGGCGTCGCCGAGGCCGCGGAGAAGGCGGCCGCCGGAGCCGCCGGCGAGGACCACTACGTCGCTCTCGCCGCGGCCCGCACCGCGCTGCTGGGCTCGGTCCACGACGCCCTCATGGACCGCGTCGACGAGTGGACCGGCCGGAGCCGCGGTGAAGGAGCGGTCCCGGCCCTCGCGGAGCGGCCATCGCTGAACGTGCTCGCCGCCGCCCGCTCCTGGCTGTCGGAGCTGGCGCGGGCCGGCTGGCGGGGCATCGACCACGAGCTGGTGTCCGGGGCGGCGCCCGTCGTCTCCGCGATGCTTCCGGACCCGGCCCTGCGCCGCCTGGCCACCCTCCTCGACGGATTCGCCGCCGAACTCGCCGCCTGCTGCCCGGGGGCGACCCTGGAGCGGATCCCCGAGCGTCGCTGGGCCGACCTGTGGTCGCGTGCGATCCTCCTGACGCTGCCCGGCGCAGCCGACGTGCCCGTGGCCGGCACCGCCACCGGCCGCCTCCTGCCCCTCGGCGTCGACCTGCACGAACACGCCACCGCCGCACGGGCTCAGGTCCACGCAGTGTTCGAGCCCGCTGACGGCACGGCGCCGCGACTGGTGCGCGCGGCTGTCTCGGTGCCGAAGCCGGACACCGTGGTCGGGGCGGGCGTGTGGCAGCTGATGCGGCCCCATATGGCGCTGCTGTCGGCTGTCGGCGAAGGCCGTTCGATGGACATCGCCGATATGCCGATCACCGACGAGGGCGACCTGGTCTGGCACGACGAGCACGCACGGCTCGGTGAGCCCGCCGAGGTCTTCGCGACCGCCCGCGTCGCTCTGCCCACCGCGCACGCCGCGGCGACCGCGCCGCTGGACCGGCATCCCACCGCCGTCGCGGTACCGGTGTTCCTGGAGGGCTACACCGTCCGGAACGAGGACGCAGTGGAATTCACGGCGGCCGGATGCCCCCTCGCCGTCGACACGGACCGCATCCCCTCGGCCGGCCCGCTCACGGCCGACGCCGTCGCGTCGTCGAGCGCGTGCATCGGACTGCTCCGCTGGGACGCCGGGGCGTTCGTCCTGCAGCCGCTCGCCGTCGAGACCACCGTGCGCAAGAAGGCTGTCGCGATCCAGGCGGGCGCCTGGGCCGGAGGCACGACCGACAAGGCGGGCCTCAAGGCGGAGAAGGCCGCCGCCGACGCCGCAGCGGTGCTGCGCGAGCGAGCCGGAAGGCTGCTGCGGAAATGACCGACGCGACCACGGGACACAGCCACCGGGCGGACCTCCACGACAACCGGCGCCAGGTGTTGTACTGGCGGCTGCTGGCCCGCCTTTTCGACAACGAGGAACAGACGACGCTGGAGTCGGCGAGCATCGCCGTCGTCGAGGACATCGGTCTGCCACCCGCACTCCTGGACCCCCAGGCGTCCGTCGACTCGATCGTGCAGCGTCACCCGGAGCTCGCCGCGGAGTTCGAGGGCCTCATGGTGCCCGAGCCGGAGTCCGGGGCCGACGGCGAAGCGCGCGATCGCCCGGCCGAGGTGCGGCGTGCGGCGCTGGTGTCCAAGGTGCTGCTCAACGTCTTCGCCGCCGGCTCCGGTACGGTCACCGCCGGGCGGCTGTCGCGTTGGCAGTCCGACGCGGAGTGGCTGGAGCGCGCGCTCGGCTGCGAGCCAGGCGAGCTGCGCGGTGGGCGTCGCGGAGGAGCCGCGGGCCGGGGCAGGGGCCCGACGAGCGCGGGTGGCGGCGGAGCGACCCCCGACCTCGGCCGGCTGATCCCGCTGATCGGCCCCGAACTGGGCGCCATCGAGGCCGATCTCGTCCGGCGGATGCATCTGCGCGAGGTGCTCGCCGACCCTCGGCTCGCCGCGCAGCTGACGCCCAGCATGTCGCTCATCGAGCAGCTGCTGCGGGACAAGAACAACCTGTCGGGCGTGGCACTGGCCAACGCCAAGGCGCTCATCCGCCGCTTCGTCGACGATGTGGCCGACGTGCTGCGCACGCAGGTGGAGAAGGCCACGGTCGGCGCCGTGGACCGCTCGGTGCCGCCCAAGCGGGTGTTCCGCAACCTCGACCTCGACCGCACCATCTGGAAGAACCTCACCAACTGGAGCCCGGAGGAGGAACGGCTGTATGTCGACCGCCTCTTCTACCGCCACACCGCGCGCAGGACCACGCCCCAGCGGCTGATCGTGGTGGTCGACCAGTCGGGCTCGATGGTCGACTCGATGGTCAACTGCACCATCCTGGCGTCCATCTTCGCCGGGTTGCCCAAGGTGGACGTCCATCTGATCGCCTACGACACCCGCGCGATCGACCTCACCCCGTGGGTGAACGACCCGTTCGAAGCCCTGCTGCGCACCAATCTCGGCGGCGGCAACGACGGGCCGGTCGCCATGGCCATGGCCCGCCCGAAGATCGCCGAGCCGCGGAACACCGTGATGGTGTGGATCTCGGACTTCTACGAATTCGACCGCTCCCAGCCGCTCTTCGAGGGCATCGAGGCGGTCCACCGCTCCGGGGTGAAGTTCATCCCCGTCGGCTCGGTGACCAGCTCCGGCCGCCAGGAGGTCAACCCCTGGTTCCGGGAGCGCTTCAAGACTCTCGGCACACCTGTGATCTCCGGCCACATACGCAAGCTCGTCGACGAACTCAAGACGTTCCTCGCCTGAGCGCCCTCACGGCGACCCCAAGACCCACGAAAGGCCCCTCATGTCCGACCTGTTGCGCGCCCCCGCCGAGACCAAGTACGCCGAGGAACTCGACTGGCTGGAGTCGATCGACGACAATCCCAAGCCCTTCTCCTGGCGGCTGTCGCCGAAAATGGTCCGTCTGTTCATCCTGGGCTCCGAGCCCTCCGACGGCCTGGACCGCGAGATCCCGCAGAAGTGGTTCGGCGACCGCAGCTTCGTCGAGCGCTCCATCGTCACCCTCGCCTCCGACCGCGGACTGCTGCTCATCGGCGACCCCGGCACCGGCAAGAGCTGGCTCGCCGAGCTGCTCTCCGCCGCGATCTCCCGCAACTCCACTCTCGTCGTCCAGGGCACGGCCGGCACCACCGAGGACCACATCAAGTACTCCTGGAACGTGTCCATGGTCATCGCCAAGGGCCAGTCGCGGGAGTCGATGATCCCCTCACCGATCATGACCGCCATGGAGACCGGCGCGATCGGACGCTTCGAGGAACTCACCCGCTCCACCAGCGACGTCCAGGACGCCCTGATCTCCATTCTCTCGGAGAAGTACATCTCCGTCCCCGAACTCGACGGCGACAGCGACAACATCGTCTTCGCCAAGCCCGGCTTCTCCGTCATCGCCACCGCCAACAGCCGCGACCGGGGCGTCAACGACCTGTCCTCCGCGCTCAAGCGCCGCTTCAACTTCGTGCGGATCCCGGTGGTGACGAACAAGAAGAGCGAGGCGGAGATCGTCCGCTTCCGCACCGAGGAACTCCTGCGCCGCCATCAGATCGAGCTGGACGTACCGCCGACGCTGCTCGACGTGCTGCTGCAGAGCTTCGCCGATCTGCGTGCCTCGGCGGCCGCGGCCGGCAGCGACGACGAGAAGCTGGAGTCCGCCCTGTCCACCGCCGAGCAGATCGGTGTCCTGGAAGACTCCATCCTGCACAGCAACTTCTTCGGCGAGCGCGCCCTGACCGCCCGCACACTTGCGTCCTCGCTCGTCGGCTCACTGGCCCGGCGCGAGCCCGAGGACCTGGCCATCCTGAACAAGTACCTGCACGGCGTCGTCGAGCCGCGCAGCAAGGACGAGGGCGGCGCCTGGCCGGAGTTCCTGGAGGGCGGTCGCGACGCGATCGCCACCCTGTCATGAGCGGCACGCCCGAGGGCACCTTCGAAGCGCTGCGCACGCAGTTGCGCGAGGCCGCCGCGACCTTCGCCGACGGGCCGGGTGCCCTGGAGGGCATCCTCCTCGGCATGGTCGACGACGTCGACCGCGCCGTGCGCGAGCCGCTGGAGGTCTTCCCCGTCTGCCATCACTCGCCCGCCTCGGCGGTCGCCATGGCGCGCCGGCTGCGCGAGAAGCAGCCGAAGGTCGTGTACCTGGAGCTGTGCGAGGACATGGCCCCGCTGCTGACGGAACTGCGCAACTGCAGGCTCCCGGTCGCCGTCCAGGCGTACGCGACCGAGGTCGACGGTTTCCCCGCCGACTGGGCCCCGCTGTCGGTGGTCGCCCCGATCACCGAGGCCTCGGCGGAGTACCAGGCGATCGCCTATGCGCTGGACACCCCCGGCGTGGAGCTGGTCCTGGTCGACCGCTCCTCCGACCACGTCTTCCAGTGGGACGCCCGCGCCGAACAGCCAGCCTCGCCCGACGACCCAGAGGCACCATCCGCCGAGGAGGAGGCCGCGCTGCACGGCGACGCGGTCGGCGTGGAGATCGGCGACCTGCGGCCGCGCTTCGCGGAGCTCGAGGAGCATCTGCTGCGCCACGGCCGAGTGCGCCACTGGTCGGAGTGGTGGCACCAGTACGTCGAGCTGCCGCTCGGAGACGCCGACCACGACACATACCGCCAGGTCATGTTCCTCATCGGCAGCCTCTTCCGGCGCCTCGCGCCCGGTGATCCGCACCGGGTGCGCGTGGACGAGGACCGGGAGCGCCACATGTGGACCCGGATGCGTGAGCACCTGGCCGTCACGGGCACAGACCCGGCGGACTGCCTCTACGTCTGCGGTGCCTTCCACGCCGCCAGCGACGTCGAGGAGTTCGGCGTGCACGGCGCCGGCACCTTCGAGATCAGTCCCCGCAGCGGCACCAGATGGCTGCACGGCCTCATCCCGTCCAGCCATACGGCGATCGAGGCGCAGTTCGGCCTCGCCTCGGGCTCGGTGTCGATCGCCGCGACGCTCTGGGCGAAGAACCTCAAGCGGACGCGTGTGAAGCCGTACCGCCTGACCGGCCAGGCGGGCACGAAGAAGACGACGCCCGGCAGGACCACGCCCGGCACGCCCCCGCCACCCGCACCGCAGGCACCAACGGCGGATCAGCTGACCGGCTTCCTTCGGCGCCCGCCCGTACTCGACCAGCTGGACGAGGCCGAACTGCTCGGCTGGTCGGTGGACATCGTGCGCGCCGCCCGGCGCAGCGGCTACCTCGCCTCCACCGCCGACGCCATCGCGGTGTTCCAGACGTCGATCCTGCTCGCCGGGATGCGCGACCGGGCCAAGCCCACGCCGTACGACTTCCAGGACGCGGCGGTCACCTGCATCGAGAAGGACGCCGTGCCCGGCAGGCGCGATGTGCGCCGCCTCGTGGAGATCATGATGGGTGGCGACCGGATCGGCCAGGTCGGGTACGACGCCCTGCCGCCACTCGCCCGCGACGTGCACGACCGGCTCGCACCGCTGAATCTGAAGCTGCAACAGCGCGGTGTGCAGCGGGCTTTGCTGGACATAGCCGGCCGGCCCGAGCTCGAGGCATGCTCCGACGTGCTGTGGATGCTGCGGTACCTGATGCCGCGGGGCGCCGCGAGGCCCATCATGGGTGAGCGACAGCTCGGCGAGCGGCCGATCCAGGAGTCGTGGGACCTCGCCCTCGGCACCCACCAACGGGCCCTGATCGAACTCGGTTACGAGGGCGTGGGCATCGAGCAGGTCCTCGAACAGCGCCTCCGGCGCAGGGCGTACGGTCCGCAGGCGACCGCGGCGGTCGTGCTGGAGGCCGTGGAGGACGCCACGCTGTACCTGCGCAGCCGCCGTCTCGCCGACGAACTGGGTGCGCACGCTTTGGACGTTCTGGCGGGGGAACGCAGTGCCGACGGCGCTCCTGAGGTGCTCCGCCGGGTACGGCGGCTGCTCGCCCACTACCGCACCAGCGAGCCGGCGCTGCCGTCCTGGATCGAGTCCTTCGTCAAGACCGGCTATGCGCACTACTGCACGCTGCTTCCCACGGCGTTCGCCGACGAGGAAGCGACCGTGCGCCAGGTCGGGGCGATGCTCGGCTTCCTGTTCAGCATGGAGGGCCTGGCCCTGTCACTGGGCTGCGACCGCACGCAGCTGGAGCTTGCGGTCATGCAGTCGCATCCACAGGAGCCGTCGAAGGTGGCGCTCCTGTGGGCGGCGCAGGTGCAGCTCGGGCGCCTGTCCCGGGAGGAGCTGCGGGCCCGTTGCGACGAACTGCTGGGCAGCCCCCTGGTGCTGCCCGCCTATCCGCGCTACCTCAGCGGATTCGTGCACGCGCTGGAGCCCGTGCCGGCCCTTGCCGACTTCGTCGTGGAAGCGGTGTCGAACGCTTTCGGGCGGTTGCCGGACCCGGTGCTGCTGCCGTGGCTGCCGACCTTGATCACCACGCTGCGATCAGGCGGGGCCGATCTGGCCCCGCTGCTGATCCGCGAGGCGGGACGGATCTTCCCGGGCCGACTCGCCGCGCTGGACGAGTGGGTGCCGCCGTGGCGGGAGCCGAGCGGGGCACCGCGCGCGGGTCGGACCGTGCGGGCCGGTGCAAGCCGTGGTGTCGCACTGCCGGCCGCCCATCCGGCGACGTGCGACGCGGTGGCGACGCTGCTGGGCTGGGACGGTGCCTGGCAGCCGGCGACGGCCGGACCGGAGGGGGCGACGCTGCTCGCCCGCCACCCGGAGACGGCGGCGGCACTGGAGGTTCTTCTGGCCACCGCCCGACCCCTGCCCGGGCGGTGACGTGACAGCGGAAGTGCCGCGGCCTGATGCCCGCCGTCGTACGACGGCGGGCATCAGGGGGACGGGCTCGTGACGGCCTCGCGTGCGGTGCCCTTCTTCCAGGGGCCGACGCCCAGTCTCCCCGTCGTACCCAGGTCGAGCTCCGGGGTCACCATCACCGGGACCGCGCCCGGCTTCGGCCGGACCCTCACATAGGGGGCGTCGACCGGATCACCGGCCTCCACGGTGTTGCGCCAGACGAGCACGGAGTAGGCCTGCTCGCCGGGCTTCAGGAACACCGTGCCGGGCGGGCCGTCCGCACCCGTGCCGGTGGCGATGGCACTGCCGCCGTGCAGGATCTTCACGCCCGTGACGGGGCTGTGGTTCTCGTCGAGCAGTTGGACCTGCGGATAACCGTCGAGTCGTATCGTCCGCGAGCCGCAGTTCGCCAGCCGGACACCCACCACGCGCAGTCCCATGGCCGCATCGCCGCCGTCGGCGTAGACGTGCGCTCCCGAAGCGGGGCAGGGACCTCCCGTGGACGGCGCCTCGTCGGCGGGAACGCTCCGCACCTTGAGGATCCGCACCCGCGTCGTGTCCGTGTCCGAGATCGGGCCGTCCAGGTCGAACGTGCGCCGCACGGTTCGTCCGGGCGCGACGGACGGAACCGTCTGCGTGCTGTTGACCAGTGCGCCTCGGGACGCCGAGAGCAAGGTGAACGTGATCGTGAAGGTGGACGGTACCTTCTCGTGGTTGGTCACCTCGAACTCGGTGCAGACGGTGGGGCCGGTGCCCGCCCCGAGGATCCTGACCCCGTCGACATCCGTACCTGAACCGCTTCCCGACGAGGGCTCCGTCCCGCAGGAGGGGTGCGCGGGCCCCGGCACACCGCCGGATGTGGCCGACTGCGTTCCGCATGCCGTGAGGAGCAGCAGACCGGCGAGGGCGAGGGGGACGCTGCGCATGGCCCGAGTCGATCAGGAACAACCGATGCCGTGCTGTGACGGAGGCCACCCCTCCGGTCACAGGCGTGTCACAAGACCGCTCCCAGCTCACGCCTGACGGGTCGTGAAGAGTCGCTCCAGCACCCTCGCCACCCCGTCCTCCTCGTTCGAGGCGGTGTGCCGTGGCACTGCGGCGCGTACCGCCGGGTGGGCGTTGGCCATGGCGTAGCCGGCACCTGCCCAGGTGAGGATCCCCAGATCATTGGGCATGTCGCCGAAGGCGACCACGTCCTGCGCCGTGAGTCCCCGGGACGCACACAGCGAGGAGAGCGTGTCCGCCTTGGTGACCCCCGGGGCACTGATCTCGAGCAGGCCCCGGCCGCCGGAATGGGTGAAGTGGGCGTGTCCGGCGGCATGGCGTTCGGCGACGGCGAGGAGGAAGTCCGCGTCGTGGTCGACGGAGTGGGCGAGGAGTTTGACGATGGGGGAGGGGAGTGTCCACAGATCGGCGAGGGACGCCACGGCGAACGCGGCGTCGCGGTCACCGGTGTGCCGCAGCCGGTAGGAGGGTTCGAAGTGGACCTTGAGATCCGATTCCACCGCGAAGCCGATGCCCGGAACGGTGCGCGCCAGCGCGGTGGCGACGACGCGGGCGGCGGGCACGGCGAGCGGGCGGGAATGGACGACGGTGCGGGTGCCGAGGTCGTAGACGAGGGCGCCGTTGCTGCAGATCGCCGTGCCGCCCAGTCCCGTCTCCGCCGCGAGCGTGTCCACATGGCGCGGCGGTCGCGCGGTGACGACGACGATCTCGCAGCCGGATTCGACCGCGCCGCGCAGGGCGCGCAGCGTGCGTGCGGAGACGGAGCCGTCTCGACGCAGCAGAGTGCCGTCGAGGTCCGTCGCGATCACCTTGGGTACACGTGCGGTCACCGCCGCATGCTAGCGGCGGCGGTTCAGCGTGTGCACGCGGACGCGGGCCGCGAACCGCGCCGGGCGCGGTGTGCGGCGTGGCTCACCGGGCCGGTACGGCGTGGGAGAGCGGTGGCCGTCATGTCGGACGTGTCGCCGGCGCGGCATGAGGTTCGGGCTCCGGCTCGTGACCTGCCAGCCATTCGGCCACGGTGGCCGCGATCGGCTGGCCCGTGTCCAACTCCACGAAACCGAACTGGCCCGACTGGTTGCACTCCAGGAACCACCAGATGCCGTCGGAGTCCTCCACGAAGTCGAAGGCCCCGTAGGCCAGTTCGGCTTCGCGTAGATAGGTGTGCACCCCTGTCGTGATACTCGCCGGGATGTCGACGGGCTCCCATGGCCCGATGGAGGGGGCGAAGCGGACGTCGACGTGATCCGAGTCCGGAGCGGCCGGCTTGCGGGCGGCCAGAAGGCGCTCGCCGACGGCGGTGAGGCGGATGTCGGCGCGCTTCACGATCCGCCGTTGCAGCAGGGTCGGACCGAAGGCGACGGCGCTGAAGTCGACGTCCGGCGCGATGCGACTGGTGGGCACCGCCCTGGGCGGGTCCTCGGGGTGGGTGCCGGAGACGGGTTTGACCACCAGATCGGGGAAGCGTGCGGCGAAGTCCCGGGCGGCCTGCGGAAAGGTGGTGATCAAAGTGGCCGGTACGGGAAGCCCGCTGCGCTGGGCGAGATGGAGCTGCCAGGGTTTCCTGCGGGCCCGGCGGGCCGCGTCGGGGCGGTTCATCCACCGTGCGCCGGTGGCGTGCAGCATGCCGTAAAGGGCCTGTGAGGTCTCCTCGGTGAGCCAGGCGGACGGTTCGGCGACGTGTGCGGCCGGCTCTCCCGGCCTGCGCACCCAGATCGACCGCAGCCCGTCGGTACTCACCAGCCTGCCGGCAGTGGACAGATGCCCGTGGAAGGAGCCGTGTACGTACTCGCCCGAGAGCGCGACGCCGCCGGGGAGGTCGGCCGGGTCCAGCCGGACGACGGGGACTCCGGCCCCGTTCAGTTCGGCCACCACCATGTCCGCGGTCACGTCCTGTTCACAGGTGAGGATCAGCACGGTCATAGTCGACGTTCCGTGTTCAGTCGTCGAAGTGGGTCTTCGAGCCCGCGGTGGAGGTCGTGGCCCCCCATTCCCGCAACACTGCGTGTTCGCGGGCGGCGATCCGTCCGTCGGGAAGCACGTTCAACTGCAGTCTGGAGTCGTAGCTATACGGAGCGCTGACCTCCAACTCCGCGGCACTGCGAGCGTAGTTGAGTGCGAACGGTCGCATCGTCTCTCCTTGTTCGGTGCTGCCCCGTCAAGCGGACGGTGACACTCCGGCGTCACCGCCGCCCGCCGGGGCGCTGTGCTTCCACGGAGTTATACGAATCGAACGAGTGAATGGTTGCCTCACGTTGTGTCACCAAGCGTCGCGCGGCTCCTGTGCGTGGCCCGCATCATGGAACCGGCCCTCGCTCTAGTGCCCCGCTCCATGAGACGCGCACCTCCGCGTCGGGGATCCGCTTGCCGGCCGCGGGACTGACGGGGAGCCCCGGTCCGACGCTTCATGCCGGGCCGCTCGCCCGTGCCGCCCATTCATGCGGTGCGCTGCTGAATGCGTTCGCATTCTTCTATTGGACCTGTGATCGCGGGAGGGTCAGGCTGGAAGACGCGCCGGCACCGCTGCGGGGCCCCGCCCCGGGGGAGGCCGGTCCGGCCATCCGATTGCGACAGCCGAAAGAGGTCACGAGCCCATGCACACCCGCCGTATCGGTGATGTCGAGGTCAGCGCGATCGGCCTGGGCGGCATGCCCATGTCGATCGAGGGACGGCCGGAGGAGGCGCGGTCCCTCGCCACCATCCACGCAGCGCTCGACGCGGGCGTCACGCTCATCGACACCGCGGACGCCTATCACCTGGAAGCAGGCGAGGTCGGTCACAACGAGACGCTGATCGCCAAGGCCCTCGCCTCCCATGAGCGGGGCGCCGATGTCCTGGTCGCCACGAAGGGCGGGCACCTCCGCCCCGGCGACGGCAGCTGGACGCTCGACGGGTCCCCCCGGCACATCAAGGAGGCCTGCGAGGCCTCCCTGCGCCGGCTGGGCGTGGAGGCCATCGGTCTCTACCAGTTCCACAGGCCCGATCCCAAGGTCCCCTACGCGGAGTCCGTCGGAGCGGTGCGCGACCTCCTCGACGAGGGCAAGATCCGCATGGCGGGCGTCTCCAACGCCGACCCGGACCAGATCCGACAGGCAGGGGAGATCCTCGGCGGCCGCCTGGTCTCCGTCCAGAACCAGTTCTCACCGGCCTTCCGCTCCAGCGAGCCCGAGCTCCGCCTCTGCGACGAACTGGGTATCGCGTTCCTGCCGTGGAGCCCCCTGGGCGGTATCTCCCGGGCGAGCGAACTGGGCTCGGCGTACGCGCCGTTCGCCCGGATCGCCGAGGCGCACGGGGTGAGCCCGCAGCAGGTCTGCCTGGCCTGGATGCTCGCCAAGTCGCCCGTGGTCGTCCCGATCCCCGGCTCCAGCCGTCCGGAGACCATCCGCGACTCGGTCGCCGCGGCGGACCTCAAGCTCACGTCGGAGGAGATCGCGGAGCTGGACGCGGTCTGACGCGGCAGCGCGGGGCCCGGCACTTCGGTGCCGGGCCCTCGTGCGTGGGGGCCGTGCGCGGCCGTCGGGCCCTCGCGCGTCGGGGCCGTGTAGGCCTTGGCGGGGTGCCGGGGGCGGTTCTGTGAGGCTCGTGTCGGCGTGTTCGGGGCTCGCGTCCGGGGGCACGCGGCTGATGTGGCACCGCTCGGCCCGGTACTTCCGCGCCGGGCCCTCACTCGTCGGGGCCGTGTAGGCCTTCGCAGGGCAACGGGGTCCGGTGGCGGGTGTCCGGTGTGCCGGTTGCGGTTCCGTGCCGGTTGCGGTGGTGGGCCGTGAGCTCGCGTCCAGGGGGGCGAGGGGCTGATGCGGCGCCGTTCCGGCCCGGCGCTTGTGTGGTGGGCCCTCGTGCGTGGGGGCCGTGTGCGGCTTGGCGGGGTGCCGGGGGCGGGTGTCCCGTGTGTCGGTTGCGGTTCCGTGACGGTCGTGTCGGCGTGTTCGGGGAGGGCGCGGGGCTGGTGCGGCACCGCTGGGCCCGGTACTTCCGTGCCGGGCCCTCGTGCGTCGGGGCCGTGTGCGGCTTGGCGGGGTGCCGGGGTGCCGGGGTGCCGGGGTGCCGGGGTCCGGTGGCGGGTGTCCGGTGGGTCGGTTGCGGTTTCATCCGTGGGTCTCGGCTCACGGTTGAGGAGATCGTGGAGTTCGACGCGGCGCCGCGGTGCCGCGTGCGCGTCGGCACCGCGCTGGAGTTCGACGGATGGCGTTCGACGTGTCGGCCGGGGACCCATGATGGGCACAGGGCCGGGAAGACCCGGCGCCGTGGCCGATGGGGCAGAAGGGCGAAGGACGGGATGAACACGACCGGTGCCGCGATCGCGAGTGCGGTGGTCTTCGTATGGCTCGGGATGGTGATGGCGATCTCCTTCCTCGAAGCCCCGCTGAAGTTCCGTGCGCCCGGGGTGACGATCCCCGTCGGGCTGGGCATCGGCAGGCTCGTCTTCCGCGCACTGAACATCGCCGAGACCGTCCTGGCGGCTGCGGCCGCGGTCGCGGTGACCGTGGGAGCCGGCGGACCGCCGCGGTCCCTCGCCGTGCTCACCGGCGTTCTGGTCGCCCTGCTCGTCGTGCAGCTGGGCGTCGTCCGCCCGCGTCTGAACCGGCGGTCCGACCGGGTCCTGGCCGGCGAGGACCTGCCCCGATCGAGGGGGCATCTGCACTATGTGGCTCTGGAGGCGGTGAAGGTCGTTCTCCTGATCGCCCTGGGGGTCGGTCTGTCGGCGCACTGACCCGCGCCGGGACGCGGGTCGCCTCCCGACCCGCTGAGCACGCCGGCCGACGGTGATGATGTGATCGACCCGAAGCACATCACCATGACCACGGGCACCGACGGGTAGCGAACGCTCCCCTCACCTGTCCGGCTCACCGTCACCGGTGGTGGCCGTGGGCCGAGGGCTCCCGCACGGGCGGGTGCCGGGAGAGGAGCAGGAAGCGTGACCGGAAGCGGCGAAGGACCGCCGGGCGGCGGAGGGTCGACGGGGTCCCTGCTGCGGGCCATGATCAGGCGCGACCCCCGGGAGGAGCACCGCGTCGCCACCCCGCTGGAGCTCCTGTTCGACCTGTGTTTCGTCGTCGCCGTCGCACAGGCCGGCACCAGGCTGGAGCACGCCCTGGTCGAGGGGCACGCCGCTCACGGCATCGCCGGCTACGTCATGATCTTCTTCGCCGTCTGGTGGGCCTGGATGAACTTCACCTGGTTCGCCTCGGCGTACGACACGGACGACGTGCCCTACCGGCTCACCACACTGCTGCAGATCGCGGGCGTCCTCATCCTGGCGGCGGGCGTGTCCCGCGCCTTCGACCGCTCGGACTTCTCCATCGTCGTGGTCGGCTACGTGGTCATGCGGCTGGCCCTGACCGCGCAGTGGCTCAGGGCGGCACGCGCCGAGCGGGGCGCCGCCCGAACGACGGCCCTGCGGTACGCCTTCGGCGTCGTCCTGGTGCAGGTCGGCTGGGTGGCATTCGGGTTCGTGCCGCACCACCACATGCAGGCGTGGGTGTTCGTCCTGCTCGCGGCCGCCGAGCTCGCCGTGCCCGTGGTGGCCGAGCGCCCCAACGCCACGTCCTGGCATCCACACCACATCGCCGAACGCTACGGGCTGTTCACCCTGATCGTCCTCGGCGAGACGGTCGCCGCCGCGACCGTGGCCGTACAGCGGGCCCTGGACAGGGGCGGCTCGACGGAGCTGCTGCCGATCGCGGCAGGAGGCCTGCTGCTCGTCTTCTCCGCCTACTGGACCTACTTCGTCGTACCCATCCACGAGCATCTCCGTGGCGGCAGGAGCGCCTTCCTGTGGGGATACGGTCACTACCTCGTCTTCGCGACGGCGGCCGCCATCGGTGCGGGGCTCCAGGTGGCGATCGCCCACGTGGTCGGCGACGCGCACATCAGCACGACGACAGCCGCCGCATCGGTCACCGTGCCCGCCGCCGGATTCGTCTTCTTCACCTGGCTGCTGCACGCGCGCCACTTCAAGCGGTCCCTCGGTCAGCAGGCCGTACTGCCGCTGACCGCGCTGGCGATGATGGCCTGCACGTTCGCGGGCTCCTGGGCGGTGCTGTGCGCCGGAGCCGTGGCCGCACTGAGCGTGGCCGTCTCCCTGTCACTGGGCCGCCGCATCGGCGGCTCCGAAGGAGTGATGGGCATGCGCTAGGATTGACGCACAGCAGGTCGCCGGAACTCACGGCGTCCGGCAGTGCGTTGGTGGTCCAAGGAAAGACGTCCCGCTTCCTGCGGGGAGATGCAGGTGCAAGGCCTGCCCGGCGCTCCATGACGAACCCCGTCCCCGCCCAGGGGGCGGGGTTCGCGCTGTGTCCCCACGGCCCGGTCGCGCCGGGCGCAATGGGCCCCGTGCCCCACGGTCACGTCCTTGTCGGGAAGTTCCCCGCCCGTACGGCGCGTTCCGGCGGAAGCCGGGTCGAGGCGCTCACCGGGGCCTCCACCGTGAGTGCGCCTCGTGGATGTGACGACCGAGCAGGGCACCTCCGAAGACGACGAAGCCCACCCCGATGAGCCAGGACTGCACGACGAGGACGGTGCCCATGGCGCCGTAGGTGACCGCGTTGTTCACGATGAGCGGGGAGAACACCTGGTAGGAGAACCAGCGCAGCCCGACCAGGCCCAGCATGGTGGAGACCGCCCCGGGCAGCAGGGCCCGCCAGGACACTCGGCTCCCGAGCAGGAAGTGCTGACCCCACCAGAAGAACAGCACACCGAACAGGACGGTCAGCGTGATCCGGATGGCGGACTGGGGCACCGAGCTGTTCAGCACCGCACCGCTCTGCACCTCGGCGAAGAGATACGCCGTCAGGGCCGTGAGCCACACGGCACGGCGCCAGACGGTGTGCCAGCGACCCGCGGGCAGGCTCCAGACCCGCTCGTAGCCGGTCTGCACGCTCGAGGCGAAGGTGAGGCCGAACAGCGCGACGGCGAGGACACTGAAGACGCTGGTGGCGCTGAGCACCCTGCGGGGCGTGGCGAACAGGTGGCTCACGGCGTCCGCGGGATGTCCCGAAAGACTCATGCCGTCGATGACCCAGTAGGCGAAGCCACGGTGCTGGAAGGGGGAGGCGGCGGCGATGACGATGAGCAGGGGGGCGAGCGTGACCAGAGCCAGCGCGGCGAGGCCCATGGAGCGGTGCAGCAGTTCCATTTCGCTGCCGTGCTGCCACAGCCGTCCGGCAGCCGAGTCGTGCCAGCGTGAACGCAGTCCGTGGTGCTGGGGTCGCTCGCCCCTGGGCGGGCCTGAGGAACCCGTCATGGGTCCCCGGTTTCCCGAACCACCATGGCACGAAACCTTCCCGCCCCGGGAGCAGCCCGTCTGCCGCCGCGATGCACACCTGTGGCGAGGCACGGGAGCGGATGACACCCGACCCCGTGGCCCGGCAGCCGACCGAAGCGGGCCGGCCCCGGTCGGTCACGGCGTCGGACGGCGGCCCGACGGCCCGCCGTCCGACGCACGGGCTCAGGCGGACCTGGCGAAGACGGGAAGGTAGCCGTGGGACTGCCCAATGGAGGTGGGGTGGTACGACTCCACGACGGCGAGCAGGTTCACACTGCGCAGCCAGGGACTGGCGGAGCAGATCTCGTGACCGGAGAAGGCGCCCGCGACGTCGGCGAAGGTGAACCCGTGGTCGGCGACGCGCTTGGCGATCACGGTGTTGAGATGGTCGACGGAGCGGTTGACGGCGGCCCTTGCGGTGTCCGAGAGACCGGCCATGCAGCTACCGCTGAGCTTGTACAGGTGCGGATACCCGAGGACGACGACGCGGGCGGCCGGAGCCCTTCTGCTGATGGCGGCGTAGAGACGGTCCAGATCGCCCGGAAGGGTGGTGTCCATGTAGGTGCGCGCGTCGGCGTTGGCGGACACACACGCGGTGGTTCCGCGCAGCACACAGGTCATCATGACGTCGGAGAACCCCGAGTCACTTCCGCCCACGGTCAGGCTGACCAGACCGGTGCGGCGGGTGAGCGAGCCGAGCTGACGGTTCATGACATCACTGGTGCGAGCACCGTTGCAGGCGACGTAGGCGAAGGACGACACCGCGTGGGTCGCGGCCCACAGGGCGGGAAAGGCGTGGTTGCTGCGCAGGCAGTCGCCGCTGGAGGCGATGTAGGAGCCGGCTCCGACCCCGGAGGAGTAGGAGTCGCCGAGGGCCGCGTAGCCCCTGGCCACTGTCTGCGGAGCCGCCTGTGCCGTCGTGGCGCCGGTGAACGTGCAGGCGGCGGCGAGGAGGAGGGAGGACACGCGTACCGCGAATCGGGACTGTCTCATAATCCCCTGCCTTAGCACGCTCCGTGCACCCCGGAAGCGAGGGCGGTGACCGTGCGACCGGTCGTGTTGAAGAGGCCGTGCGCGCGTGCCGCCGCTGAAGCGCCGCGTGCCGCGGAGGACTTGCGCCGGACCCGCCAGGGCGGACGGCGTTGTGCTCCTCGCCCGGACATCACCCGCACGGCGGTCACTCCCCTGGCCGTGTCCGCTGCGCGCCCCGGACGGCCGCCGGCACCCCGCGGCGGTCACATCCGGCAACGGGCGCGGACGGTGGCCGCGGGTGACCGCGCCGGACGTCCTCGAACGCTCACCAGCCCGGTTTCATGGTGAGACTCGATATCGTACGGACATGAACCGGACGTCGTTCGAGAACTGGCCGTGCTCCATCGCACGGACCATGGATCTGCTGGGTGACTGCTGGACACCGCTGGTGTTGCGGGAGGCCTTCTACGGGGTCAGCCGCTTCGACGACTTCCGGCAGGGACTGGGGATCGCCCGCAACACCCTGACCGACCGGTTGCGTCGGCTGGTGGACGAGGGTGTCCTGGACCGACGGCTCTACCAGGGCGAGCCGCGGCGCTACGACTACGTGCTGACGGAGAAGGGCCGCGAACTCTTCGCCGTACTCGCCGCGATGTCGCGGTGGGGGGACCGTTGGCTGGCCGGGGAGGAGGGCGTGCCTGTCGTGTTCCATCACGACACGTGCGGCCATGACACCGCGGCGGAGGTCGTGTGCGCCGTGTGCCGTCGGCCGTTGGAGGCGCAGGACACGTCGATGCGGATGGGGCCGGGATACCCGGAACGGCTCAGGCGCCGGCCGGACGTCCAGCGCAGGTTCGGCGCCGTCTGAGCGCCTCGGGGCGGGTGCGCTCCTCTTGACAGTGTGAGTCTTGTGAAGCAACTCTGGTGGTCAACCCCTTGATGGTGAGGAGGCCGACCGACTTGGAGTGGACGGGCGCACGCTACGCGGACAAACCCACCCTCGAGGTGCGGACCTGGATCGACGCTCCGTCGGAGCGGGTCTGGTCACTGGTCAGCGACATCGAGCTGATGCCGGACATGAGTGAGGAACTCCAGTCGGTCGAGTGGCTCGACGGCGCCGCCGCTCCCGCGGTCGGCGCCCGGTTCGTCGGCCGCAGCAGGCACGAGGCCCTGGGGGAGTGGCAGACCACCTCACATGTCATCGAGTGCGAGCCGGGCCGGTCGCTGGCCTGGGCGGTGGAGGACCCGGAACGGCCCTCCGCGGTCTGGCGCTTCCGGCTCCGGGCCAAGGACGGCGGAACCGAGTTGTCGGAATGGATGCAGTTGGGACCCGGCCGCTCCGGACTCTCCCTGGCCATCGACCGCATGCCGGAGAAGGAACAGAAGATCGTGTTCGTGCGGTTGCGCGAGTTCGAGCACAGCATCACCGCGACCCTGGGGGCGATCAAGAAGCGGGCCGAACACTGATGCGCACCGCCACCACCGTCGAGGCCTCCGGGGGCGAACACCGGTCGGAGCAGACGGACTTCGTCGTCGAAGCCGAGAAACTCGGCCTGGACGTCTGCTGGGTGGCCGAGGCATGGGGGTCCGACGCGCCCTCCGCGCTGGGCTACTATGCCGCGCTCACCGACCGGATGCTGCTGGGCTCGGGCGTCATACAGGTGGGTACCCGCACCCCCACGGCCGTCGCGCAGACCGCCATCACGCTCTCCAACCTGTCCGGCGGGCGGTTCCTGCTCGGTCTCGGTGCCTCCGGCCCGCAGGTGATCGAGGGCCTGCACGGAGTGCCCTTCGCCCGGCCGCTGAGACGTGTGCGGGAGACCGTCGACATCGTCCGCCAGGTGTTCGCCGGTGGCAAACTCTCGTACTCAGGAGCGGAGTTCAGCATCCCGCTGCCCGGCGGTGAAGGCGTGCCGATGCGGCTGTCGATGCGGGCCGAGCACGAGATCCCCGTCTACCTCGCCGCACTGTCACCGGCCATGCTGGAACTGACGGGGGAGGTCGCCGACGGCTGGCTCGGGACGAGCTTCGTACCGGAAGGCGCGGCCGACGCCTACTTCGCCCACCTCGACAACGGCTTGGCCCGCACCGGGCGCACGCGCTCCGAACTGGACGTCTGCCAGGGCGCCGAGGTTGCCTTCGCCCCCGATGAGGACGCACTCGGTGCGATGACCGCGGAACGGAAGAAGGAACTCGCCTTCAGCCTCGGTGGCATGGGCACCGCCTCCACCAACTTCTACAACAACGCCTACAGTCGCCAGGGTTGGGCGGAGGTGGCCGCCGAAGTGCGCGAGCGGTGGCAGGCCGGCGACCGGGACGGTGCCGCCCGTCTGGTGACCGACGACATGGTCCTCGGCACGACACTGATCGGCACCGAGTCCATGGTGCGTCGGCGGCTCGAGGTGTGGCGCGACGCCGGTGTGGACACCGTCCGTCTGTACCCGGCAGGGCAGACGGTACGGGAGCGGCTGGACACCCTGGCCAGGGCGATCGAGCTGGTGCGCGAGGTCGGCGACGCCGAGTGAGGGGCGACGGGCCGGCATCGTGAGAAGGACCCCGGCTCCCGCCCGGGGCCGGGTTCCCGGGCCGACATCACGTGGCCGCGCGGAAGAGTTCCGGGTTGTCCTCGACGTAGGCCCGTACGCCCGTCGCGCGGTGGCCGGTGATCTTCTCGACGTCGTGGGTCAGGCGGTCGTAGCGGTTCTGCGCATGCAGGCGCGCCATCGTCGACAGATGATCGACGACGTGGTCGGGAAGGCCGCGCCGTCGAAGTTCGTCGACGAACCGGTCGTAGGGAGTGTCGATGTAGGTCACGGGGCGCCCGAGGACCGAGCTGAACTCCTGAGCCATGGCCGACATGTCCTGCGAGACCGGTCCGGTCAGCTCGTAGACGTGCCCGACGTGCGAGGCCGGGTCCGCGAGGACGGCGGCAACGGCATCGGCGACGTCGCCGGCCGCCACGGGTGAGGTTCGCCCCGTCCCGAAGGGAAGCCGGATGGTGCCGTCCTGCGCGATCGTGGCGAAGCAGAACAGGGAGAACATCGGGTTCTCCAAGAAGACCGTCGGGCGGATGTGGGCGACCGGAAGGCCCGACCAGTCGAGGACCTGCTCGATGAGCCAGTGCTCACGCTGCTGCGTCGATTCGGCCGTGCTGGTGAGATCCATCTGGGAGACGGTCATCTGCGACATGTTGACGAACATCCGCAGCCGTCCCTGGGCACGTGCCGCGGCGGCGGTGACCAGTGCCGCCTCGAGGTACTGCGACGAGACCCCCATGCCGAAATACATGCGGTCGCAGTTCTCCAGGGCCCGGACGACGTCCTCCGCTCGTGCGAGGTCGCCCACCACCACCTCGGCACCCGTGGAGCGCAGGGCGTCCGCGCGTTCGTCCTCCCGGTGGACGAGGGCGCGCACCCTCAGGTCCCGTCGCCGCAGGTTCTTCACCACACGGTGTCCCACCGCCCCCACGCTTCCGGCCGCCCCGGTCACGAGAATCAGGGGGTTGTCGACCATGATCGCTCCCGTAGGTACCGAATCGACTCGAGTCACCCGGACAGGGGTCTCGGTGGCGGACCTGGCCAGCCTAAGCCGGGTACCGGGGTTCGGCATGTCGTCACCCGGCCGCCGGCCAGGGGTGTCGCCGCCGTTCGGCCGCGGCCCGCAGCGGAGTTGCCCACCGCCCGCCGGGGGCGTCCGCCGGGCGGCGCCGGTCGGGCAGGGGACCGCTTGCCGGACGGAGGCGAACCGTCCTCCGGCTCCTGCGGATCCCGTCGCCGGGGCCAGGGGCGCGACCCCGATCCGACCGACCTCACCGGCGGTCAGGAGCCGAGGTAGAACCGGATGGTGGTCCCCGCGTCACCGGTGTGGACACGCACCAGGTCGGCGATGTGATTGACGAGAAGCAGCCCTCTGCCACCGGGCTCGCTGGGCACTTGAGGGCGCCGGCCGGCCAGCGGATCGACGAGGCGCCCCGCGTCGTGCACCTCGCAGACGATGCGTTCGCCTTCCGTCCAGATCCGCAGCGTTCCGGAGCCGGC
This sequence comes from Streptomyces sp. HUAS TT11, assembly GCF_051553595.1. NCBI lineage: Bacteria > Bacillati > Actinomycetota > Actinomycetes > Kitasatosporales > Streptomycetaceae > Streptomyces > Streptomyces sp. HUAS TT11. The sequence goes on along the minus strand of NZ_CP196184.1, from coordinate 1,023,378 downwards.
ACCGTGGATGACGCTGTTCGTCGTCAACTCGGCCACGGCGAGGGCCAGATCGTTCAGCAGCCGTCCGTCGAGGCCCGCCCGTCCGCCGTACCGGACGGCGAACTCGCGTGCGCCGGCGAGCTGACGGCTGCTGTCGAAGCGGTACGTCTCGGCGTCCGGCGGAACGGGAAGGACCTCGTTGTAGCGGGCGACGACGAGTTCGGGGCCGTAGGCGGCCGAGGCGGTCTCACCGGAGCCGTCGATCACCAGCGGGTGTGTGGCCCAGGCGTCGTCGAGCACACGCCGGTCGAGTCGGACGGTGTCGTAGGGGCACAGAATCGTCACCTCACGCTCGACGAACGCGGCGTTGATCAGGGCCTCGTGCTGCGCGCACGCCGGATACTCCAGACGGCTGCGACCGGCCCAGACGGGCTCACCGATGATGCGCACGCGGCCGGTGTCGTGGGCGTCGGCGAACCTGCGCAGCACCCCCGGAATGATCCACCCCGGGTTGCGGCCGGCCCTGGTCATGTCCACGAACTGCACCTCGTCGGCGCGATCGGCGAGGTGGTGCCTGATCAGTTCGAGATGCTCGGGTGGGGTGGCGACGGCGACCGGTTCCGCCGCGGCCAGACCGGCAAGGACGAAAGGAACCGTGCCCTCCAGGAACTCCTGCTCGCCGCGATAGAACAGCGCCGGATGCACGAACATCTCGTCCGTGGTCACTGCGTTGGTCACGGTGCCACCTCGATCCCACCCAGCTCGGGCCAGCAGACTGCGAGTACGCGCGCCACCTGCGGCGGCGGTCGGTGAAGCACAATCCTCCGCCCCCCGGACAGAGACTGCGCGGCCACCGCCAGATCCGTCACTCCCGCCACGTCGATGAAGGCCACCCGGGACATGTCCACATGAAGGCGGTCCGCACTGCTCCGCAGCAGCCGGGTGAGCGCCTCCCGCCAGGCGGTTCGGGTGACGAGGCCGATCTCCCCGATCGCGCGCACACCGGGGCGGCCCGTCAGCGGATACACCTGCAGCCGCGTCCCGCCGCACGATGACGCGCCGGAACGCCCCGCCTCGGCCGAGACTTCCACGGTCCACCCCTCGCCCTTCCCACCCTCGCAGCGACGGCCCGGCATGTCCTGCCGGGACCCATGAGGCCCCCTCACGCCGCAGCGGCCCCTCTTCTGCCGTCTGCCCGCTCTTCGCCGCTGTGTGCATGTCGACTGCGAGCAGCCCGGTCCCATCGCGGCGCCGCCGCTTCACGGACCCGCCATCCCACCGGTGCTCGTCCACCGACAGGGCGTGGAGTGAAGGGGCTCGCCGTGGGTAGACGCCACGCCGCGAGGGCGGGAGCGGGGCGGCGTGGTCCAGGGGAGGACACACGCCGCCCCCATCGCCCGGGGGTTCGTCCGACAGCGTGAAACGGCCGGTCCGCCGACGTTCCCCGGCGCGTGCCGTGCCTCGCGTTGTTCCGTCCGTGGAGGATTGGCCCAACCGGGTGATCGTTCCGGTGTTTTCGGTGCCCGGTGCCGTGGTGCCGGTGAAGCACATCGGCTCCACCGGCTCAGGCCGGGTCGGCCGGGGTCTGTGCCGTGTGGCCCGCGGCACGGGGTGGTCGGGCAGCCGCGCGAACGTGACGCTCAGGGCCGGTTCCTGCTGTACGGCACCCGCTCCGACGGCCGTGGTGCAGGGACGACGGCGGACCGCCTACGCGTTCTTCGGTGCCGCCTGCTGGACGACCTCGAAGGACCACAGCGTCGACCCACTGGCCGCCGGCTTCGGCCGCTCGCCGCCCTCCCCGCCGGCGCCCTGGTGGGCTGCCTTCATGGGCCCCTCCAACCACGCCTGGAAGGACTCCTCGTCACGCCACCGGGTGTAGACGAGGTAGTCGTCGGTGCCCTCGACCGGCCGCAGGAGCTCGAACCACTCGAACCCGTCGGAGCTCTCGACCGCGTGGGCACGTGAGGCGAAGCGCTTCTCCAGCGTTTCACGCTGCTCGGCCGGGACGGTCAGTACGTTGATTTTTACTACGCTAGGCACATGACACCTCTCGTCAAACGGGGCCTCGGCTGGACCCCTAACCTGGACCATGTGCGCGCAGTGTCCTACATCCGACAGTCAAGGAAGCGTGAGGACGACTCCGCGTCGTCCCCCGAAGCACAGCGGATCAAGTGCGAGGCGCTGATCACAGCCAAAGGCTGGGACAACGCGGGCCACTTCGCCGACGTCGGTAAATCCGGCTGGGACCCCAAGGTCGTCCGGCCGGAGTTCGAGGAGATGATGTCGGCCGTTCGCGCCGGGCGCGTAGATGCAGTGGTCGTGTTGTCGCTGTCCCGCCTCACTCGACAGGGTGCTCTTGAGGCCATGCTGATCAATGAGGAGTTGGCCAAACACGGCGTACTGCTCGTCAGCGTCGAAGAGCCCTACCTGGACACGTCCACCCCCATGGGCGTCGCGATCTTCGGCCTTATCGCTGCGCTGGCCCAGCAAGAGTCCGACATGAAGTCGGCGTACATCACGGCGACGAAAGAGACGCTGAGGGCAGCGGGTAGCCACGTATCCGGCATGGCCCCCTACGGCTTCCAGCCGACGCGTGAGACGCGCGGGGAACTGGTGGTGGTCAAGCTCGTCCCCGATCCCGCTGAGGCCCCGTACGTGCGCGACATGGTGTCCTGGGCGCTGGGCGGCATGACCGCATCGGCCATGGCTCGCAAGTTGAACACTGACGGCGTACCGACCAAAGCAGCGGACATGCCAGCGCGTGTGACCGCCCGCCAGGCCCGAGGCGTAAGCCGGCCGCTGGAGCGTACGACGTGGGTGTCGTCCACTGTGCTCCGCATCCTCCGTGACCCGCGCCTTGCTGGCTACGCCGCCGAACGCCATGGGACCAAGCGCGTCATCCTGCGCGACAACTCAGGGGCCCCGCTGGTGGCGCATGAGGGCATCGTTCCCGCCGATGATTGGTGGCGGCTTCAGGACGTACTCGACGGCCGTACGCCCCAGGTGGTTCGCCAGGGTGGCCGTTCCGTGCCGTCCCTGCTCGGTTCCGCCGGGATGCTGTTCTGCGAGGTCTGCGGTAGCTCCATGGTCACGGACAAGCGCAACGGCAAGCCGCTCTATCGCTGCAATCGGGCCCAGTCCGGCGCCGTACCGGGACACGGTGGTCTGGCCATCAACATGGACGCAGCTGATGACGTGGTGGCCCGTACCGTGTGGTCCCGCCTGACAGCGCTGGACCCCGAAGACCCCGAAGATCTCGAATGGCTCGCGGAGGCCGCACGCCGGTTTGCAGCGCAAGGGGACACGGGCGAGCGACGGGCTGAACTAGCCGCCGCACGGGTCGAGTTGGAGCACGTGCGAGAAGCGCTTCGCACGCTGTATGTCGACCGGCAGGCAGGCTTGTACGCGGGTGCCGTGGGTGACCAGATGTTCCGTGAGTCAGTGGAACGGCTGACAGCCCATGAGGAACGTACGGCCGGACGCGTGGACGAGCTGGGAACCGCTGAGGCTGGCAAGGTAGCTGTCCCGTCAGAGTGGACTGCACCGGAGGGGGACCCGCTTGGCCCGGAGTCGACGTGGGCCGGCTGGGACCTTTCTGAACGGCGGGAGTTCCTTGCGCTGTTCGTTGACCGTGTGAGCGTGGCACGCAGCGTAGGCAGAGGCCGGAACGCGAACACGGCGGAGCGGGTGGCCGTGCACTGGGTGGAGGCGCCAGCCATGTAGGCGCCTGAGCGCCCCTCTGAGCCCCGTTCGAGCGTCCCTGGTGGGAATCGTGCGGGGCTTTCTCGTGCCCGCAGACAGTCGTACAGCGCCTTGGAGGCCGTTGCGCTCCTAGAAAAGCGTAGTGCGTCGGCGCGGGCGACCGAGGTGACGAAACGGCTTTACCCATCACCGCGCTGACCTGCGGGAATGACGAAGGTGACGTTCGGGCGTCACTTCGGCATTGCGCTGCAGCGGTGGATGGTTTTGCGCCTCTCTAATCACCTAATCGGCTTCTGGCCTGCGGGAATGAGGCAGGTTGATCACCCCTCCGAGGAGCGTTCGGCCCCCGGCAAGTCACCAAATCGGCTGCTCACCTGCAAGACGGCGCAGACCAGCCACAACGACAAGGAGTTATGGGGTTGCCCATGTACATAGATAACGCTCGCGCCCATCCCGCGCTTGCCGTCGTCACACAGCACGCCGACATGGCTCCCGAACCCTTGCCGTTCCTCCGGGATGGTTCCGCGTGGACGACCCCATCAGGTGAGCGGCGTGATCTCCCGCTCATTCGCAGCGGGATGGGTAAGTGGCTGGCCGGCCTCGCGGAGGTGCTTCGCTCTTGCGTCTTTGACGACCGTGCGCCCGATCCCAAGCGCGCTGAACGGCTGAGGCAGGAAGTAGAGCGCCTGATGATCTCTATTGAAGAGCTGGACCTGGATGACACGGAAGCCGAGTACACGCGCACTGACGCCGCGCAACCGTCCGCTCGAGCTGACCGGCTGGACGTGACGGCTACCGCTCTCGCTCCAGCGAGGAAGGCAAGTGCAACGTTTCCGCAGCTCAGGGTCATGTGCGTAGCTGGACAATCTCATTTTTGGATCTTGACTACGCTCATGGCCCCATCCTGCCGCACGGATGTGTGCGGCAGGCGAGTGGCTCGCACACGGGCTGGTCGCGCCGTCCGGGCCGGATGACCGGCGCGGCCGTTTTCCCCCGTGCGTCCAAAAGGGGCGCTTGTGGCCGCTGTTCGTGAGACCCATGGCCCGGCTGTGGTGACCGCCGGACTCGGCGCGGTTACATGGGCCGAAAGCGCAGCGACGCATTTCCAGCCCCGGAACGGCCCGTCAGAACAGCCGCCCCGGGTCCATGGACCGCAGTTGCTCCGCCGTGATCACGAGGCGAGGGAACGATGAGTGAAACAGCCGAGAACCAGGCAGGCGACACCTATGACGTCATCGTGCTGGGTGCCGGTCCGGTCGGCCAGAACATCGCCGACCGGGCCTTGGCGGCCGGTCTCACCGTGGCTGTCGCGGAGCGGGAACTCGTGGGCGGCGAGTGCTCGTACTGGGCGTGTGTGCCCAGCAAGGCACTGCTGAGGCCGGTCATCGCGGTCGCCGATGCCCGCCGTGTGGACGGTGCCCGGCAGGCGGTCGCCGGCGATCTGGACACTGTTCAGGTGTTCGCCCGCCGCAATCACTATGTGTCGGACTGGGACGACGCGAAGCAGGTGGAGAGGGTCAAGTCCCTCGGCGCCGACCTGTTCCGGGGTCATGCGCGCATCGACGGCCCGCGCCGGGTCACGGTGACCCGGGACGACGGCACCCGGCACACCCTCAGCGCGCGGCATGCGGTGGCCGTCGCCACCGGCAGCCTGCCCCTCCTGCCGGAGATCCCCGGCATCCGGGAGGCCAGGCCCTGGACGAACCGGCACGGGACCGACTCCAGCACGGTGCCCGGGCGGCTCGTGATCGTGGGCGGCGGCGGAGTCGGGGTCGAGATGGCGACCTTGTGGCAGGGACTGGGCTCGCAGGTCACCCTGCTCGCCCGCCGCGGGCTGCTGCCCCGGATGGAGTCCTTCGCGGGGGAACTGCTGGAGCGTGGTCTGACCGAGGCGGGCGCTGACGTACGGACCGGGGTGCAGGTCACCGCGCTGCGCCGCCCGGACCCCGGCGGGCCGGTCACGGTCACTCTGGACGACGGCAGTGAACTGGAGGCGGACGAGGTCATGTGCGCCACGGGACGCATCCCCGCGACCGAGGACATCGGTCTGGAGACGGTGGGACTGACCCCGGGGGCGTGGCTGGACGTGGACACGACGTGCCTGGTCCGCGGGGTGGAGGGACATTGGCTGTATGCGCTCGGGGACGTCAATCACCGGGCTCTGCTGACCCACCAGGGCAAATATCAGGCCCGCACCGCGGGTGACGTCATCGGGGCGAGGGCGGGGGGCCTCGCAGTGGACGACGCACCGTGGGGCGACCATGCGACCACGGCCGACCAGCATGCCGTTCCCCAGGTGTTCTTCACCGACCCGGAGGCAGCCGCGGTGGGGGTGACCGCCGAGCAGGCGGCCGCGGCCGGCCACCGCATCAAGATCATCGACCTCGACTTCAACGCCGCCCAGGGAGCCAATCTCTACGCCGACGGCTACCGGGGGCATGCCCGGATGGTGGTCGATGCCGACCGGGAGATCCTGCTCGGGGTGACGTTCGTCGGTCCTGGAGTCAGCGAGCTGCTGCACTCCGCGACCGTCGCGGTGGCCGGGGAGATCCCGCTCAAGCGGCTGCGGCACGCGGTGGCGTGTTTCCCGACCGTCAGCGAGATCTGGCTGTTCCTGCTCGCCGCCTACCAGCGCGCCCAGGACTGACGGGTCCCGCCCGAGGGGTCTGCGGGGTCGTTCGCCCACGGCGGGCGGATCCCCGGCAGCCCGCGGCCCCGCTCACTCCCGCGCATTCGAGGTGTTCGCCGCACGTCACAGGCGCCGTGACGTGGGAAGGACGCGGGGTCGCACCGGCGACTCGTCCCGCTCCAGCACGATGAGGGCCATGTCGTCCGCGTGGTACCCGCCCGAGAACTCCCTGAGGTCCTCGCGGATAGTCTGTACGAGCCTCTCCGGCCGCTGTTCGGTCCAGGCGGTCAGTCGCTCCGCCAGCGGGTAGAAGGCGCCTTGTTCGTTTCGCGTCTCGCTGACTCCGTCGGTGTACAGAAGCAGCCGGTCACCCGGGGTGAAGCGGAAGGTGACGGGCGTGTGGGAGGACTCGGCCAGAGCTCCGAGCCCCAGCGGGGGAGCGGGATCACGGACGTCGATGGGCACGACGGTGCCGTCGTGCAGCAGGAGCGGAGGCACGTGGCCGAAACTGAACAGGCGGGCCCGGGGCTCATGGTCCGGGATCTCGAGGACGGCGGCCGTCACGAAGCGCTCCCCGGGCCACTCCGCCGTCTCGGGGCCGGACGTCTGCGCCAGGTCCCACCGCACACTGCGGTCCAGGGCGGCGACCAGGTCGGACAGGGTGGAGTACTGGTTCGCACCGAAGCGGAACGCGCCGAGGACCGCCTGGATGTCGCCGATGGCGTCGAGCCCCTTCCCGCGCGCGTCGCCGATGATCAATCTGGTGGCCCCGGCCGTGCGGACCAGCGCATAGAGATCGCCTCCGATACGGGCCTCGGCCTCCGCGGCCACATAGGTGGAGGCCAGATACACCGGTCCTGAGCGCCGTGGCAGCGGGCGCATCAGTACGGCCTGTGTGGCCTCCGAGACCCGGCGGGCTCCGGCCAGTTGGCGCTGCTGCTGCTCTCTCACCCGGGTGACGATCAGGAGCAGAAGCGAGAACAGCACCAGGGAGAGCAACTGCACCAGAACGTTCTCGGTGGTCAGTGCATGCCGCTCGGCACCCGCGGCGATGAGTGCCGCCACGGCGAGTGCGGCGAGGGCGGCCGTCCGGCGCGTGTCCGCGAAGGCCGTGGAGAGCGCGAGCGGGACCACGAGGAGGTAGGCGAGATGGATGTCCGGCGGAAGGAACAAGTCGGCCACGGGGACGGCCACGATGGGGACGGACCACAGGGCAACCCACCTGTACCCCCGGCTGAGGGTGGTGGGACTGTTCGTCGCCAACGGCGGCCGGCGCTGCATCCTGCTCCTTCGTGGGTGCACCCGACGGGCGGACTGCCCCGCGGGACGGCCCGCCGACGTCGACGGACCGCGAGTGACCACTGCGGGGCGGCTGGTTACCCCGCCTGGTGCTCCCTATAACCTCTAGAATCCGAAAATTCATGGCTAGAGGGTTATTCATTGTGCCGATACGGCATATAAGGGGAGCTTCTGGCCGTGGTGGCTCGAGTGACCGCTCCCGTGGTGCGATGGCTGCATGGAGTTGCGGGAGTTGCACGCCTTCGTGGCCGTGGTCGAGGAAGGCGGCTTCTCGGCGGCGGCCCGACGGTTGCACGTCAGTCAGCCGGCACTGTCCCAGACGGTCAGCGGTCTGGAGCGTCAGCTCCGGGTGAAGCTGCTGGTGCGCAGCAGTACCGGCGTACGTGCCACCGACGCGGGGGCCGCCTTGCTGGGGGAGGCGCGTGCGGTGCTGGCCCGGCACGATCAGGCGTTGCGCAGGATGGCACGGTTCGCCGGCGGGGGCGGCGGTGTGCTGCGGATCGGTATTCCGCTGGAGTTTCCTTCGCGACTGCTGACTCCCGCGCTCGGCGAGCTGGCGGAGGCCTGTCCTGACACCCGTGTGCAGGTCCGGCATCTGTCCACGACGGAGCAGCTGTCCGCGTTGCACGACGGCGAACTCGATGTGGGTCTGCTGCGGGAGCGGCCGATCGGGCAGGAGTTCGACGCGATGCTGGTCAACAGAGAAGAACTCGGCGTACTGCTGGCCGCGCCGCAGGCGGCCGAACTGTCCGGACCGGAAGGGATCGCGCTCGATGCGCTGGCGGGTCTGGAGTGGCTGGCCTTTCCCCGGGCGGACAGTCCCGCCTGGTACGACGAGCTGACCGCGATCCTGCGCAGCCACGGCCTGGACCCGGGGGCGCAGGCGCCGGAAGGGCAGCGGCTCATCGCGGAGGTGAAACTCGCGGCCGTGAGCGCGGGACGGGCCTTCGCGCTCGCTCCGCCGGACTGGCCGCACCCGATTCCCGACAACGTGGCGTGGTCGCCGCTGGCCGGCCATCCCATCGTCCGCCGGACGTGGGCCGTGTGGCCGGCCGCCTCCCGCCGCCAGGATCTGGGGCGCCTGATCGCCGCGTTCGAGCAGCCGTCGCCGAGCTGACGGCCCCCGGCGGCGCGGTCGCATCGCCGCAGTGCCGGCGCGGGGGCCGTCGTCACCGTGCGGATCGGACCCGGGGAATACCGGCTGTCCTGCCGGGGAAGTCGCGGAATCCGCGAGGGCAGAACCTTTCTCTTTGGCCGCCATAACCGATCCCTCTGGCCGCAAGTGGTCGGGAATCCGTGCTGTGTGATGGCATGGGCCCATCGCAAATCAGGCGGTTTTGCCGGGCCGGGAAATCACGGCTCGGGGATCCGGAACAACGAAAGGCGTCGTCATGAATTCGTTGCCCCTCGCGGGAAACGTCGCGCTGGTGACCGGCGCGACCAGTGGCATCGGGGCCGCGACCGCGCTCGCATTGGCCGAGCAGGGAGCCCATGTGCTGGTCGCGGGCCGCGACGAGCTGCGCGGTGAGGCCGTCGTGGAGACCGTCCGGGAGCGGGGCGGCAAGGCGGACTTCGTCAAGGCGGACCTCCGCGGCGCCGAGTCGGCGCGGCAACTCGCCCGCCGCGCCACCGAGCTGGGCGGCGGCCGGGTGGACATCCTGGTGAACAACGCGGGGATCTACCCCTTCAAGCCCACCGACCGGTTCACCGAGGAGGAGTTCGACGCCGTCTACTCGCTGAACGTCAAGGCGAAGTTCTTCCTGGTCGCCGAACTCGCACCGCGTATGGCCGAGCGCGGCAAGGGCGCGATCGTCAACGTGAGCACCATGGTGTCCGAGTACGGCGTGCCGGGAATGGCCCTGTACGGCTCGAGCAAGGCCGCGGTGAACCTTCTGACCAAGTCGTGGGCGGCCGAGTACGGGCCCAGCGGGGTGCGGGTCAACGCGATCCTCGTCGGCCCGACGAGGACGGAGGGAACCGAGTCGATGGGGGACGACCTGGCGGGCCTCGCGGCGCAGGCCCCGGCCGGTCGGCCGGCTTCCCCCGAGGAGATCGCCGCGAGCATCGTCTACCTCGTGGGTGACGCGGCCGGTTTTGTGCACGGCGTCGTGCTTCCCGTCGACGGCGGTCGCACCGCGGTGTGAACCCGGGTGACGCCGGTTTGCCTTATGCAGATGGAATACCCCGGGTCCGGACTGCGCCCGGACCTGACTCTTCAGGAATCCCGGTCGCGAGAGCGGAATCGTGCGGAGTTCCGGCTTTCGGGTAAGGCCGAATAGAGGTGGCCCGCGTTCTGTCACGGCGTGCAGACGCGCCATTTCAATGCTTCGCCCACGACGCGGAGACGTCGACCGAACCCTGCCCGAAAAGGCGCGCATTCATGGTCGACGGTGGGGCGACGGGATCGAGTGCAGCGTCTGCATCGCCGTTGCCGCCCTGGCGATCGCCGCGACCGGTCCAGGCCGCGACGGCTCTGGACCGGTTCTTCCGGTGGGGCGAGGGCGACTGGGCCGGCGCGCCCTCGGAATCGGTGACACCGCCTCCGCCGTCGTCCTCGCGTCGTGAGGCGGCCGTCGGCGGCCGGTGACGGCCGGAGGTTCCTCGCCCCGGCCGTCCGCTACGGGCACGGGCCGCGGGCCGCACCGGCGTCACCCGGCATGCGGCCCCGCCGCCCGGTCCCGGCGCGGCACCGGTTGCGTGCGCGTGGTGCGGAGCCCTGGTGCACGGACGGCCGTCTCGCGCACGGCAGGATCACGGGTCCAGGTCGTAGGTGCGGACGAAGCTGTGCGGGTCGTTCCAGCGTCCGGCGGTCGCGGCCGACCAGTCGGGCTCCCAGCCGGGACGTATCCCGCGTGCCACCCAGCCGTCCGGCCGCATGCGCGGGATCTCGAGTCCGGCCCGCCGCGCGGCGACGGCGGCGGCGTAGACCTCCTGCGCGAGGCGCAGCGCGTTTGCGGGGCTGTGGGCTCGGCCTGTGAAGACGTGCACTCCGCGGAGTCCGTCGCCGTTGGTCGTCGGGACGTCGACCTCGTAGACCGCCAGGGTCATGACGTCGATCTCCTTTCGTGGTGGTGGTGCCGGCAGGCCCGCCGCGGTCGCCCGGCCGCCACCGGAACGGTGGCGTGCGTGGGACGGGCCGCCCTGCGGTGACAGCGACGGCCACGGCGCCGGCGTCCTTGCCGTGGCCTGCTGCGATCACTTCGTCCGAGGGGCCGGGCAGCGCCTCCGTGGGCGGCAGTGCCGCCCACGGCGTGGGCTCGGCCTAGCGGCGGTGAGGCGTCCTCGCTCGCGCGGTTCCGTCCCCGGCGGATCATGGGGGAGACCTCAGGTGCGGTGCTGCCCACCCTCCTTCTGAAACTGAACGTTTCGTTTTCCATCCCTGTCAACGTTCGGGAGACGGGCACAATTCCCGTTAGGGTGTCTAATTTAATTTTTATGTAGTTTCGTGTGGGTTCATCCGGTTCAGTCCGCTCAGTGCGACGCGGACGACCTCGTCAGCCGCCCGCTCGTCCAGGGGTGCGTGGCCGGCCAGCATCCGGTACACCAACGGCCCGAAGAAGAGATCGAGAGCGACGTCCGGGTCGACGTCGTCACGCAGTTCGCCCCGTAGGACGCCGCGATCCCAGATGGCCCGCACCACGCCCCGCCGGGAGGTGACGAGCCGCCCGAGCAGATCCGAAGCCTCCGTCGGATCACTCTGAGCCTCCGCCAGCAACTGTGCGAAGATCCGCCCGATCGGGCTCGCGTAGAACCGTGCCGTGCCGCGCACCGTGAGTCGGAAGTCCTCGGCCGCCGAGCCGGTGTCCGGGTCCGGTGACTCGGCATCCATCTGCGACAGGAAGGCTTCGAGGGCGACCGCGTACTTGTTCGGCCACCACTTGTAGATCGTCGCCTTGCTGACTCCGCTCAGGGCGGCGATCCGGTCGGTCGTCGCCGCGCGCAGTCCACCTTGCTGCAGCAGTTCGCCGCACGCGGTGAGGACGGCCCGCCGCGCCGGCTCGCTGCGTGGGCGACCCGCCTTCGGGACCTGAGCGGTCATGATCCTCCTCCGTCGTGTGTGGCCACGGCCGGCGTCGTCCGGCAGGGGTGCTCTGCGCCCCGTCCGGCACCACTCCATCGCCGCGGCGCCGACCCTGTCGGAGAGCCACCCGGTGCCACGGTCTCTCCACCGGGCGGGCGCACCGCCGAAGGACCCACGACACCCGCCCGCGGACGCGGGTCGCGGGCTACCACGCGCGCGGCGTGCACGATGTCCGCCGCACACGCCGCGGGAGACGGTCCGGCATCATCATCGTCCACGGACTCCGGACCCGCCCGTCCCCGTCGCTGGGCGGTCCGGCGGGCGGCCCCCGGTCGCGTCGTCCTCGGCAGGGCCCGCAGAACGACGCGGACGGCGGACGGCACCGGGACGGGCCGGGTGGCCGGCGCGCTCTTCGGGACAGGTGGGCGCCCTCACCCGCATGGGCGCCTCCCGAGTGGCCCGGGTGCACGGCGCCGATATGTTTCGACTAGCGAGCACCCGCGCGATCGAATCCGCAGGTCAGGCCCTGATCGGTGCAACCGTGAACCGTTGCGCCGCCCGCTGTCCGGCCGACTCCGCTACATCCACCGGGTCATCGGCGCGGTCCGCCGTCCGCCCCTACCCATGAGGACCACCATGACTGAGGAAAGTTCCCCGTCCGTTGAGCAGGAGCGGAGCGGCGACGGGTGCCCGGCAGACGTCTTCGCCCGGCGGTCGTTCCTCCACGCCACCGCGGCAGGTGTCGCGGGAGCGACGGCGGGAACCGTCCTCGGTGACCGGGAGGCACAGGCGGACACGCCGGGCGCGGTCGCGGCGCGGGCAGGTGCGGTTCCCTTCGAAGGTCACCACCAGGCGGGCATAGCCACCCCACCCCAGCAGGACGCGATATTCCTCTCCTGCGACGTGACCGCCGACGACAGCGACGGGCTCACCGATCTGTTCCGCACGCTGACCGACCGGGCCCGCTTCCTCACGACAGGCGGAACACCGCCGAAGGTGCCGCCCGACTCGGTGCCCTCGGACAACGGGATCGTGGGACCGACGGTCGAGGCGGACAACCTCACCCTCACGTTGTCACTGGGCGCTTCCCTCTTCGACGACCGCTACGGACTCGCCTCGCGCAAGCCGGTCCAGCTCGTCACCATGGAACCCTTCCTCCACGACGAACTGAGCCCCTCGATCTGCCATGGCGACCTGCTGATCCAGATATGCGCCGACCACCGCGACACCACCGTGCACGCGCTGGTCGACATCCTGAACAGCACCAAGGGCGCCATGAAGCTGCGTTGGCGTCTCGACGGCCGGCGCAATCCGCCACGCCACGACCGGTTCCGCCGGGACTGGTTCGGTTTCAAGCACGGCATCACCAATCCGGACACCGCGAACGCCGGCCGGATGGACCAAGTGGTCTGGACGCAACCGAAGTCGGCGGAACCGGCGTGGGCGGTGGGCGGCACGTACCACGTCGTGCGCATCGTCCATTTCTTCATCGACGCGTGGCAGAGGGTGCCCGTCGCCCAGCAGGAGCGGATCTTCGGGCGGCGCAAGGTGAGCGGTGCGCCCGTGTACGCCGCGTCCGACGACGCCTCGGACCGCATGGTTCCCGTGTACACCAATGACCCGCAGGGCCTGCTCACACCGATCAACTCGCATATCAGGCTGGCCAATCCGCAGACGCCCGAGACCGCGTCCACGAGCGCCCTCCTGCGGCGGGGCTACGACTACGACCGCAGCCTCGACGCGCGCGAACTCGACCTGGGACATGCCTTCGTCTCCTTCCAACGCGAACTCGGCACCTACATCGCGATGCAGACCCGGCTGGAGGCGGAGGCGCTGGTGCCCTACATCAGCCCCCGCGGCGGCGGCTACTTCTTCGCGGTACCGGGTGTGCGCGACGAACACGACTACTTCGCCAGCGGTCTGCTGACCTGACGGATGTCACCGCACGGCCGAACCGGGACCGCCCGGCACGGGCACGGCCGAACCACCAGCGACACGCACAGGAGGCGCGATGTTCCCTGCCCTGCGGACCCGAGCCCGCCGCGCCCCCGGAAGGGGCCGCGGAGGACGCCGGCCGGCCCTCGCGGTCGGCGCGGCCGTCCTGCTCACCTCCTGCACATCGGCCGCCCCCGGTGGTGCGGTATCGGAGTCCGGGCCACACGCGGCCGCGGACCGGGCGGCAGGCGGCCGCGTGTACGTCACCAACCATTTCGACAACACGCTGTCGGTGATCGACGCCCGCAGCAACAAGGTCGTCGCCACCGTGGACGCGGGGATGGCGCCCGAAGGCATCGCGGTCAGCCCCGACGGTTCGCGGGTGTACATCGCCGACAACGGCGCGGCGCGGATCTCGAAACTCGACACCCGAACCAACAAACTGACCGGCACCGTTCCGGTGGGAAACAACCCGACCGATGTCGGCGTGAGCCCTGACGGCCGGTTCGTCTATGTCACCAACGGGGGCTCGAACAGCGTCTCCGTGCTGGACACCCGGACCGATCAGGTGACGGCGACCGTCGCGGTCGGCAGTTCCCCGGCGAGCGTGGCCTTCAGCCGGGACGGAGCAACCGCCTATGTGGCGAACCTCGGTTCGGGGAACCTGTCCGTCATCGACACCCGTACGGTCCGGGTCACCCGCAACGTCCCCGCGGGCCGTACACCGGCGGGTGTCGCCCTCACCCCCGACGGTGAGTCGGCCTACGTCGCCGACGAGACGGCGGCGAAGGTGCTCGCGATCAACATCAGGACGGAGGAGATGACCGCGGTGCCGGTGGGCGGTGCCCCCTTCGACGTGGCGGTCGCCCCGGACGGCCGGACCGCCTACACGGCCGATATCGGCCCGGGCAGCATCTCCGTCGTCGACATCGGCGGCCACCGCGTCGAGACGACCGTCGCCGTGGGCACCCCCGGCACCGATCCGTTCGATATCGAGGTCACCGACCACGCGGTGTACGTCACACAGCCGGGAGCGGATGCGCTCACCGTCATCGACCCCCGGACCCGCAAGGTCGTCGCCAGGATCACCGTCGGCAACAGCCCCTACGGCGTGGCGGTGAGCCCCTGACGAACGCGGGGAAGGGCGGCCCGGGTCCGCCGCCCGTCCTTCGCATCGCGCACCACCGATCGAGCCGGCCGCCGGTTCCGCCCTCGCCGCGGTCCGGCAGGCCGGCTCCCGCCTGCTCGACGGCTTCGCCGCCGCACTCGTAGCCGCGGGCCGCGGGGGCCCGCGGCCGTCTCGGGCCACGCCGATCCGACCGCCTCCGGCGGGTTCTTCAGCCCGTTCACCCTTTTTCCACCGGGCGGGCCGGTGCTTTCACCGCGCTGCTACCGGTGGCGGAGCCACGCTGCATCCGTGGCAGATATCTGGGTTGTGATCGGAATCGTCGGTTTCCTGGCCGCAATGCTCGGCCTGATTCGGTGCTTGGAGCGAGTGTGAGCGCGACTGACGTCCTGCTGTTGGTTTTGTCGTTCGTCATGTTCATCTATTTGGGCGTGGCGCTGTTCAAGGCGGAGCGATTCTGATGGCGTTCGCATGGACCATCGTCGTGATGGTCGTCGTCCTGGGGCTGTGCTGGCGGTTCCTGGGGTCGTACATGGTCGCGGTGTACGAGGGGCGTTCGCGCTGGCTCTCGTGGCTGGAGCGGCCGATCTACCGTGCGCTGAAGGTGTCACCGGAGTCGGAGCAGACGTGGCAGCGCTATGCCGCGTCCGTGGTCGGCTTCACGGCCGTGGCGCTGCTCGTCACCTACGGCATCTTCCGGCTTCAGGGGTCTTTGCCGTTCAACCCGCAGCACTTCGGCGCGGTGCGGGCGGACACGGCGTGGAACACGTCCGTGTCGTTCGTGACCAACACGAACTGGCAGTCGTACTCGGGTGAGACGACCATGTCCTATCTGTCGCAGATGGGATCACTGGCGGTACAGAACTTCCTGTCCGCCGCGGTCGGAATGGCGGTCGCGATCGCGCTGGTGCGCGGGTTCGCCCGCAAGGGATCGCCGACGATCGGCAACTTCTGGGTCGACCTCGTCCGCGGCACGGTCTATGTGCTGCTGCCGATCGCGTTCGTGGCGGCGCTCGTGTTCATCGGACAGGGCGCGGTGGAGACGCTGGCCGGTGCGGCGCCGATCCACAACGAACTGAACGGTGTCAGCCAGGTGCTGGGGCGCGGCCCGATGGCCTCGCAGGAGGTCATCAAGCAGCTCGGCACGAACGGCGGTGGCTTCTTCAACGCCAACGGTGCCAACCCGCTGGAGAACCCGACCGGTCTGACGAACCTGATGTCGGTGCTGCTGATCCTGTGCATCCCGGTCGCGTTCACCTACGTGTTCGGCAAGATGGTGTTCAGCACCCGCCAGGGACTGGCGATCCTTGCCGTCATGACGGTGCTGTTCGCCGGCTGGCTGACGATGGCCGCGGTGGCCGAGCACCAGGGCAGCCCCGCCATGGCCGCCGCCGGTCTCAGTGACGCCGGCATCGGAAACATGGAGGGCAAGGAGACCCGGTTCGGGGTGCTGTCCTCGTCGCTCTACAACGTGACCTCGACGCAGACCTCCACGGGATCGGTGGACTCGGCGGCGGACTCGTACACACCGATCGGCGGGTTCGCGATGCTGACCGGCATGATGCTCGGCGAGGTCAGCCCCGGCGGTGTCGGGACCGGTCTGTACGGCATCCTGCTGTTCGCGGTGATCACCGTGTTCATCGGCGGCCTGATGGTCGGACGGACACCGGAGTACCTGGGCAAGAAGATCCAGGGCAAGGAAGTGAAACTCGCCGCCCTCGGTGTGCTGGTCATGCCGATCACGGTGCTGGTGCTGACCGCGATCGCCGCCGCGATCGGTGTCGGACGGGCCGGGCCGCTCAATGCCGGGCCGCATGGTTTCTCCGAGATCCTCTACGCCTACACGTCGCAGACGAACAACAACGGTTCCGGGTTCGGCGGTCTCAGCGCCAACACCCCCTTCTACAACATCACCGGCACCGTCGGTCTGCTGCTGGGCAGGTTCGGGATGATCATCCCGGTGCTGGCGCTGGCCGGCAGCCTGGCCGCGAAGAAACCGGTCGCTGCAGGGCTCGGGACCTTCCGCACCGACAAGCCGATGTTCGTGGGCCTGCTCACCGGTGTGGTCCTCATCGTGGGCGCGCTGACCTTCCTCCCGGCCCTGGCACTCGGCCCGCTGGTCGAGCAGGTCAGCCACGGACTCTTCTGAGGCGTGTGGATCCGGTGCGTGCTGAATGCGTAATCCCCCTGTCACCGCGGTCATTGCGCGTGTGGAAAGGAATGCTGTGATGCAGGACGTTCATGTCCTTGACAAGTCGGCCGCGGGGCCAGGTGCACCCGACGGGCCGCGCGGCGTGGTGAACCGGCGCAGCCTGTTCGACCGGCAGATCCTGCGGCAGGCCGCGGTGGACTCGGTCCGCAAGCTCGACCCACGCGTGCAGATCAAGAACCCGGTCATGTTCGTGGTGCTGATCGGCACCGTGGTCACCCTGATCGAATCGATCGCTCACCCCGGCGTGTTCACCTGGCTGGTGACCGTATGGCTGGCGCTGACGGTGCTGTTCGCCAACTTCGCCGAGGCGATGGCCGAGGGCCGCGGCAAGGCACAGGCCGACACCCTGCGCCGCACCCGAACCGAGACCGACGCCCGCCGGCTGGCGGCCGACGGTACCGAGGAGCGTGTCGCGGCCGGAGATCTGACCACCGGTGATGTCGTGGTGTGCGAGGCCGGGGACGTCATCCCCTCCGACGGCGAGATCATCGAGGGCGCGGCGTCGGTCGACGAGTCGGCGATCACCGGCGAGTCCG
This sequence comes from Streptomyces sp. HUAS TT11, assembly GCF_051553595.1. Classification (NCBI taxonomy): domain Bacteria; kingdom Bacillati; phylum Actinomycetota; class Actinomycetes; order Kitasatosporales; family Streptomycetaceae; genus Streptomyces; species Streptomyces sp. HUAS TT11. The sequence goes on along the minus strand of NZ_CP196184.1, from coordinate 1,005,939 downwards.
CACCCACGATCCGTGAGTCCGGCGGCGACCGCTCCGCGGTCACCGGTGGAACCCGGGTGCTCTCGGACCGGATCGTCGTGCGCATCACCGCCGAACCGGGACAGACGTTCCTGGACCGCATGATCCATCTGGTCGAGGGGGCCAAGCGGCAGAAGACCCCGAACGAGATCGCGCTGGCGATCCTGCTCGCCGCGCTCACGATCATCTTCATCCCGGTCGTGGTCACCCTGCAGCCGATGGCCAGTTTCTTCGGCACACAGGTGTCGGTGGTCATCCTCGTCGCACTGCTGGTCTGCCTGATCCCGACCACCATCGGTGCGCTGCTGTCCGCGATCGGCATCGCCGGCATGGACCGGCTCGTGCAGCGCAACGTGCTCGCGATGAGCGGCCGCGCCGTCGAGGCCGCAGGTGATGTACAGACCCTGCTGCTGGACAAGACCGGCACCATCACCCTCGGCAACCGGATGGCGTCCGCGTTCCACCCGGTCGGCGACCACAACGAGGCCGATCTGGCCGAGGCGGCACAGCTGGCCTCGCTGGCCGACGAGACACCGGAAGGACGATCGATCGTCGTCCTCGCGAAGGAGCGCTGCGGGCTGCGCGAGCGTGACCTGGGCCCGTCCCACACGTTCGTCCCGTTCACCGCGACCACCCGGATGTCCGGGCTGGACATCGCCGACCGGCGCATCCGCAAGGGAGCCGCGGACGCCGTCAAGCGCTGGGTCGGCGAGCAGGGCGGAACCCTGCCGCCGGAACTGGACCCGATCGTCGAACGGGTCGCCAAGGCCGGTGCCACCCCCCTGGTGGTCGCCGACGGCCCCGAGGTGCTCGGCGTGATCGAGCTCAAGGACGTGGTCAAGCAGGGCATCGCGGAACGGTTCGCCGAGTTGCGCGCCATCGGCATCCGCACCGTGATGATCACGGGTGACAACCCGCTCACCGCGGCCGCGATCGCCCAGGAGGCGGGCGTGGACGACTACCTGGCCGAGGCGACCCCGGACAGGAAGATGGAGCTGATAAAGGCCGAGCAGGAAGGCGGGAAGCTGGTCGCGATGACCGGCGACGGCACCAACGACGCCCCCGCCCTCGCACAGGCCGACGTCGGCGTGGCGATGAACACGGGCACCACGGCCGCGAAGGAGGCCGGCAACATGGTCGACCTCGATTCCAACCCGACCAAGCTCATCGAGGTCGTCGAGATCGGCAAGCAGCTGCTGATCACTCGCGGTGCCCTGACGACGTTCTCCATCGCCAACGACATCGCGAAGTACTTCGCGATCATCCCGGCGCTGTTCCTCACGACGTTCCCGCAACTGCACGCGTACAACGTCATGGGTCTGCACAGCCCGACCTCGGCGGTGCTGTCCGCGGTCATCTTCAACGCGCTGGTGATCGTCGCGCTGATCCCGCTGGCCCTGCGCGGCGTGCGGTTCCGGGCGACCGGCGCGACGGCGATCCTCCGTCGCAACGTACTGATCTACGGCGTCGGCGGGCTGATCGTCCCGTTCATCGGGATCAAGCTCATCGACCTGATCCTGACCGCCCTGCATGCCTACTGAGACCCGTATGCCTACCAACAACCGCACCTCAAGAACTGCATTGCCCAAGTCGCGCGCAGCGCGGCACCGGATGGGATTCGTCATGGAGTTGTCATGCTGTGGGTGAACTTGCGGCGGGGCCTGATCGTCTCGGCCATCTTCTTCGTCCTGCTCGGGCTGGCCTACCCACTGGCCACGACCGGCGTCGGACAGGCGCTGTTCCACGACCAGGCCGACGGCTCGCTCGGCAGGAACGGATCGGCCCTGGTCGGCCAGCAGTGGAAGGGCGCGCAGTGGTTCCAGGGCCGTCCCGACGGTGACGACCCGACCGCGACCGGAGGGTCCAACCTCGGCCCCCGCTCGAAGGAACTGGTCGACACCTACAAGAAGCGGGCCGACGCCCTGGAGAAGCAGGGCGTCACGCCCTCGGCTCACCTGGTCGCCGCGTCGGGCAGCGGGATCGACCCCGACATCAGCCCCGAGGCCGCCTACGCCCAGGTGAATTCGGTCGCGGCGGCTCGCCACCTGTCCGATGACCAGGTGCACGCTCTGGTCGCCGCGCATGTCCAGGGGCCCCAGTGGGGCTTCCTCGGCGCGTCCCACGTCAACGTCCTCGAACTCAACGAGGCGCTGGCCGGGCTGCGGTAAGCCGCATGCCCATGTCCGCAGACAGCCCGCAACGGGCCGCACCCTCCGGAGACCACATGTCCCAGCCGGCTGAAGCGTCGACGCCGCAGCGAGGCAGTGACGTGCCGGTCGCCGCCACGGGACGGTTCCGCGTCTATCTGGGCATGGCGTCCGGGGTCGGCAAGACCTACGCGATGCTCGACGAGGCCGCCCGCCGGGCTGCCCGCGGATGTGACGTCGTGGCCGGGATCGTGGAGACCCACGACCGCCCGGCCACGACGGCCGGGCTCGCCGGCCTGGAGGTGGTCCCGCCGAAGACGGTCGCCTACCGGGGCGCCCGGTTCGCCGAGATGGACCTCGACGCGATCCTCGCCCGCAGGCCCGAGCTGGTGCTCGTCGACGAGCTCGCCCATTCGAACGTGCCCGGCTCCGGGCGACACGAGAAGCGCTGGCAGGACGTCCTCGAACTGCTCGACGCCGACATCAGCGTGATCGGCACCCTCAACACCCAGCACATCGAGAGCCTGGCCGACGCCGTCGAGGCGATCACCGGCACCCGGGTACGCGAACGCATCCCCGACGCGGTGCTGGCCCGGGCCGACCAGATCGAGTTGGTCGATTCGTCGCCCGAACAACTGCGCAGGCGGATGCTGCACGGCAACATCTACCCGGCCGAACGCATTCACCCGGCCCTCAACGGCTTCTTCCGGACCGAGAACCTGACCGCGCTGCGCGATCTCACCCTGCGCTTCCTGGCCGGTGAGACCGATGACAAGACGCTCGCTCAACTGCGCCGCACCGCGGCCGGCCGTTCCCGTGACGCGGCGGAACGGGTCCTGGTCGGGGTCACCGACGACCCCGGCACGGAGACGGTGTGGCGCCGGGCCGGCCGTATCGCCGCCGGCCTCGCGGCCGATCTGTACGTGGTGCACGTCCACCCGAGCGAGGTCCTCGGACGGCAGCGGACGGTGGCGCTCCAGCCGATCAGGCAACTGACCGAACAGTCCGGCGGCACCTGGATCGAGATCGAGGACGACGATCCGGCCCGGGCGATCGTGCGAGCCGCCGCCGAGCACGGCGCCACGCACATCGTGCTCGGACCCAGCCGCCGCAGCCGCTGGCTGCATCTGCTCGCCGGAGGCTCCACCGTCCGGCGCCTTACGCGACTTGCGGGCGACGCCGGTATCGACGTGCACATCATCGCCCGCGCCACGACCCCGGCAGTGGGCGGGTCGCACGTCGGCCACGCGTCGCCGGAGGGGGGCGTCGTCCCGACGACCGCGTCCGACCAGGGAAAACCGGCGGGGACGATCCGGTGGCAGGATGGCTGGAGGACAAAATGTCGATGACCGGCCGCCGAATCCAGCACACGAGAGGAGCCCTCACGACCGAGACCGCACGCCGCAAACTGGCAGGGTCGCTGGCCGCCCTGGCCTGTATGGCCGTGCTCACCCTCGCCATGCTGCCGCTGCGGCCGCACATGAGCATCGCGACCACAGCCCTGGTGCTGGTCGTGCCGGTCGTCGTCGGCGTCACCACAGGCGGTTTCTTCGCGGGTGCGCTCAGTACCGTCTGCGGCTTCCTGGTCTACGACTTCTTCTTCATCCCGCCCTATCTGACCCTGGACGTGGGCGCGAGCGAGAACTGGACCGCTCTGGGCATCTACGTGGTCGTCATGCTGCCGGTAGCCCGGGTGGTGGCGGGCATGAACGTGGCCAGGGCCGCGGCCAGGCAACGCGGCCTACTGGTCAGACGGCTGTTCGATCTGTCCACCCAGCTCGTCCAGGACCGGCCGCTGCCCGAGCTGCTGCACGTCATCGTCAACGCACTGGCCGATGTCCTCGACGCCGGCCATGTCGCGCTGCTCCTGCCCGTCGGCGACGATCTCCGTGTCGCCGCCACCGCCGGCGACGACCTCGACCCGGCCGAACTCCAGCGACTGCACCCGAAGCCCGGACAGGTCACCAACCTCGATCTGCTCGCCGCACCGACCGGCCAGGGACGCAAGGGCGAACCGGTGCAACTGGCACTCGTGGCCGCCGGGCGCCCCATCGGAATGCTGGCGATCACCGGCGTCACGATCACCGAGCAGCAGCGCGAACCGCTGCTGCTGTTCGCCAACCAGATCGCTCTCGCCGTCGAACGCGCCCAGCTGCGGGAAGAGGCGCTGCGCGCGCAGCTGACCCACGAGGTCGAGCAGCTCGCGCGCACGCTGGTGGCGGCCGTCTCCCACGACCTGCGCAGCCCACTGGCGTCGATCAAGGCGTCCTCCTCGGTGCTCGCCGACGCCGCCCTCGCCCCGGCCCTGAACGACACCGCCCGGGGGGAGCTGGCCCGGCTGATCGACACACAGACGGACCGGCTTGCGGCCCTGGTCACGAACCTTCTCGACATGAGCCGGGTCCAAGCCGGTGTCCTTCATCCGCGCACCAGCCTGGCCAACGCGAGCGATCTCGTCACCACCGTCCTGCGGGACCTGCCCGGCGCCCCGGCACGGCGGATCATCACCGACATCGACGCGGACCTGCCGCTCCTCGACGTCGACACCGTTCTCATCGGCCGGGTGCTCACCAACCTTCTCGACAACGCCGCCCGGTACGCCCCACCCGGCACGCCCATCACCATCCGCGCCTTCCAGGACAACCCGGCCACCGTGACCGTCTCGGTCGCCGACCGCGGCCCCGGCATCCCGCCGGGCCGGCGGGACGAGGTCTTCGGTTTCTTCTTCCGGCGGCAGAACGACACCGGGACCGGACTCGGACTCGCGATCGCCAAGGTCTTCATCGAAGCCCACCACCAGAGCATCTGGGCCGACCGGAACCCCGGCGGCGGCGCCCGCTTCACCTTCACCCTGCCGGTCGCGACCGGCCTGTCCGAGGAGAACACACCGTGGCCACCGTCCTCATCGTCGATGACGACATCGCGCTGCTCGCCGCCTGCCGAGTCGGCCTCGAAGCCCTGGGCCACCAGGTCCGCACCGCCGAAACCGGCCAGGACGGCCTCGCCGCAGCCGCCGTCCACGCCCCCGACGTCATCGTGCTCGACCTCGGACTGCCCGACCTCGACGGACTCGACGTCTGCACCCGCATCCGCACCTGGACCGACCGGCCCATCATCATCCTGTCCGCCGACAGCTCCGAAGACCGCAAGGTCGACGCCCTCGACAACGGCGCCGACGACTACATGACCAAGCCCTTCGGCATGCGTGAACTCGACGCCCGGCTCCGCGTATCCCTGCGCCACCATGCGGCCGACGCCGATACCGACCACCTGACCGAGCTCACCGCCGGTCCGCTCACCCTCGACCTGGTCCACTACCAGGCCACCTACCACGGTCAGCCGCTCGATCTCACACCGAAGGAATTCGACTTCCTCGCCTACCTCGCCCGGCACGTCGGCAAGGTGTGCACTCGCCGCATGATCCTGGAGAACGTCTGGGGCCCGGCCTACGCCGACGAACAGCACTATCTGAAGGTCTACGCCTACCGCATCCGCAAGAAACTGCACGACGAGGCCGGTCGGTTCCTGCAGAACGACCCCTCGGTCGGCTACCGGCTCACCGTCGAACCCGCTGCCACGTCCGGCTGACGCCCCCGTTCACCCGCCGTCGTCCGGCGTCCACGACCCGCACGGCAGCGCGACTGTGCGGGCGAGCCGGGCCCGGGAGCGGAGCGGCCACCGGCCCGGGTGCCGCGGGGCCGGCAGGCGTCGCGTGCCGTTTTCGGCCGGGCGGCCGGCACGCCCGTACGGAGCGGCCCCGGCCTCGCCGGGACCAGGAGCGGAACGCTCAACCAGCCCTGAGGACACCTCCGGAGGTGGATCGACATGGTCCTCGCCCTTCCCGCCGCCGGTGAACCGGGAACCCCCCGGGAAGCCGCCGACGGAGCCCACAGACGAAATGACGCCACAATGACCCGCATCCTGGTCGTCGACGACGAACCGCAAACAGTCAAGGACCTGCAGTTCAACCTCCAGGCCGACCGCTACACCGTGGACATCGCGGCGGACGGCCGTCAGGCGCTGGTCGAGGCCATCGGCAACCCGCCCGACGCCGTCATCCTCGACCTCGGGATGCCGCAGATCGAAGGCCACCGGGTGATCCAGGCACTGCGCGCCTGGAGCCAGGTGCCGATCATCGTCCTCTCCACTCGGTCCGACGCCGACGACAAGGTGGCCGTTCTCGACGCGGGCGCCGACGACTACGTCACCAAGCCCTTCGCGATGAAGGAACTCCTCGCCCGTCTGCGGGCGGTGCTGCGCCGGCGTCCCACGGAGGAGCCCTCCCGCACGGTCGTGCACATCGGGGAGTGGACGATCGACCTCAACAGCTCCACCGTGCGCCGCGCGGGCGCCGACGGCGACCGGCTGCGGCTCACCCCGACCGAATGGAGCATCCTCGAGATGCTGCTCCGTCACCCCCCGGGCGAACTGGTGACGAGCCGGCAGATCCTCCGGCACGTCTGGGGGCCGGGGACCGAGAACAAGACGCACTACCTGCGCATCTACTTCGCCAGTCTGCGCCGGAAGTTGGAACCCGATCCGGCCAGTCCCCGGCACCTGCTCACCGAACCCGGCATGGGCTACCGCTTCGAACCGTGACCGCACACCGGGACGGTCGCGCACGCCGGCTGCCCGGCCGTGCGCCGTCGGCCAGGCACCAGTCGGCCGCAAGGGGGATGGGCAGGGGCCCGTGCCGGTGATGCCTGCTGCTCGTAGCCCTCCGCTCTATTGACGCCATGTCAAAGACGGTGGTTCAGTGGCTCATCCACTGAACCACTGAATCGTTGGGAGCCGGGGTGGAAGCACTGCCGCGTGAGACGATCGTCGACGTTCTGGAGAAACGGCTGCGTGAGGAGATCCTCGCCGGGCGTCATCCGGCCGGGACCTATCTGCCTCCCGAGCGTGAACTCGCCGACGGATTCGGGGTGACCCGCACCACCCTCAAGCACGCTTTCGGCCGTCTGGTGCACGCGGGACTGCTGGAGACGCGGCACGGAGTGGGCACCCGGGTACGGGACTTCCTGCGGCTTGGCGGTGCGGACCTGCTGCCGATGCTCGTGCGTCACAGCCCTGACTGGATCGGCGAGATCTTCGAAGTGCGCCGCAGCATCGGCGCGTTGATAGCGGAGCGCGCGGCGTCCCGGGCCACGGCGGCGCAGATCGCCGAACTCCGCCACCTGCTGGCGGCCGTCGAGGACGCGGCGGGCGGCGAGCCCGTACAGCTGGCGGACGTGGAGGTGCACCGGGCGCTCGCCCGGGCCACCGGCAACCGGGTGTACGTACTGCTGACCAACACCCTCTTCAACGCCTACCTCCCGGTACGCGCAGCGCTGGCCGGGCCTTTCGAGGATCCGAGGGCAGCCCATGACCGGCTGGCACCCGTCGTCGAGGCGGTGGCGACCGGGGACCAACGCGCGGCGCACATCGCCGCGGGCGACTATCTGGCCGCCACCGAACGGATCATGCTCGAGGGCCTCGCTCACGCAAGGGGACGCCGGGACGGTGCCCGATGACCTCACGCGGAACGGTGTTCAAGGAGACCATGCTGGGCCGTGTGCGCATGGCCGACGAGGACGGCGACCGCCCTGTGCGACTCGATCTGCTGGCCCGCGCCGACGCCGTACTGCTGCCCCACCGGACGACGGCGGCACGGGTGACCGGACGGATACGGATAGCGGGACGGGCGGACGACGCCGAAGCCGTGGGCGAGTTGGAGATCTCGCCCCTGGCACGCCGCAGGATCCAGTACCGGATCGCCTTCACCATGGAAGGCCGGCGCCTCACCCTGGACGGCTGGAAGTCGGTGACGCCCAGGCGTCCGCTCACCTCGATGACCGTACTGCCGTACACCCTCTACGAGGACGGCCACCGTGTCGGCGAGGGCACCCTGCGCTTCCCTCTGACCACCGGCCTCCTGCCGTTCCTCGCGAGTTTCCGGTTCCCCCGCGCGGCGCGATCCCGCGCCGACCCGCATCCGGCGTCGCGCTGGGACGGCGCTCCGGGGCGGACGGAGGTCTGGTACACGACTCTGACCGATCCCGCGACGGGCAGCGGGATCTGGTTGCACCACGAAGTGGTGGCGCCCTCCGACGGTTCCCCCGCCTATGCGCACGGCTGGGCCGCCGTCTTCCCCAAGGACGGCCCGGCCGAACACGCACGCTTCGGCCCCGTTCCCTGGACGGGGCATCCGGAGGGCTTCTGCGCCGGGGGCATCAGCGCCGGAACCGGCCGACTCGCCGGTTCCGCGGGGACGTTCAGCTGGGCGCTCACCGAGCAGGCCGAGGGTCCGCCGCTCCACACCTTCCCCCGCTGGTCCTGGCGGCGCCCGTGGCTGCCGGCCTCCCATATGCTCCCCGCCGTCCGCGCCCGCTACAGCGGGACCGTGCGCCACGGCACCGACGAGCTGCGGCTCGACGGTGCTCCGGGAGCCGGTGCGCGCATCTACGGCCACGGCAACGCCCGCCGTTGGGCCTGGCTCCACGCCGATCTGGGCGGCGGCGACGTACTCGAGATCGTCGCGGCGGTGTCCATGCGGCGCGGTCTCGACAGACTGCCGCCCCTGGTCTTCCTGCGCCTGTACCGAAACGGCCGGACCTGGCCACGGCGCGCGGAACGTTCCGCCGTGGGCTGGGCGGGAATCGGCAGGTTCCGCGCGGACATCGGTCTGCCCGAGTGGAGGGTCGAGGGCAGGGCAGGCCTGAGCCGCATCACGGTGACGGTGACCCAACCACCGGAGCAGACCCTGACGTTGGACTACACCGACCCCGACGGCTCCGCCGCGGTCTGCCGCAACACCGAGAGAGCGGACGCGGTGGTCACCCTGGAGCGCTGGTGGGGCACCTGGCGGCAGGAGGCCGGATGGCAGCTGTCGGGCACCGCGCACGCGGAGGTCGGCGACCGATGAACTCGCGAAGCGCCCCCGCTCTGACGGGACTTGTCGCCGCGCTGCTGGCTGACGACGGCACCACCGCGTGGACCCGGTCCGTGCCACGCAGGGTGGAGAAGCTGCTCGACACCATGCCCGCGCCGGCCCGGACCGCGGTGCGCGGCGCCGCGGCCGCCGTCGACGCCTACGCCGTGGTCCGGACGGGCAGACGGCTGTCCGCCCTCGGCCCCGCCGAACGCGAGCGGGTGGTGGCGTCGCTGGCCTCCCGCCGGGCCCTGCTGCCGCTCCTGGACGCGGTCAAGGTACCGCTGCTGCTGGCGGCCGGTACCGAACGGACGCTGCACCACAGCCCCACGACCTCGACGCCCGCCCCCGACGACCCGCCGCTCGACTGCACGCCCTCCCACGAGTGGCCCACACGGTCGCGGGCCGACGCCGTCGTCGTCGGATCCGGGGCCGGCGGGGCCATGGCCGCCCGGGCACTCGCCCGCGCCGGCCTGCGTGTCGTCGTCATCGAGGAGGGCGAGCACCACACCACCGCGTCGTTCGGGCGCCGGGCTCCGCTCGACCGCTTCACCGACCTGTACCGGGACGGCGGCGCGACGATCGCCCTCGGCAACCCTCCGCTGGTCCTCCCCGTGGGCCGCGCGGTCGGTGGCACCACCGTCGTCAACTCCGGTACGTGCTATCGCACTCCGGCACATGTCCGCACCCGCTGGCTGGACCGTCACGGATTCGCGGCCGTCGAGGACCTCGAGGCCCACCTCGACGACGTCGAACGGACCCTGCGGGTGGCGCCCCAGCCGTTGGACGTGCTCGGCGACAACGGGCTGCTCGCACTCTTCGGGGCCAAGGAGCTCGGCTGGGCAGCCGCGCCCCTGCGCCGCAACGCCCCCGGCTGCAGGGGCTCGTGCCAGTGTGTCGTCGGCTGTCCCTCCGGGGCCAAACAGAGTGTCCAGCTGTCCGTGCTCCCCGAGGCCTGCGCGGCCGGCGCCCGTATCGTGACAGGCGCCCACGTCCGGCGCATCCTCGTCGACGGCGACCGGCCGGGCGGCCCACGGGCCGCAGGGGTGCTGGTGCGCCGTCCGGACGGCAGCGAGCTGGAGATCCTCAGCCCGCTGGTCGTGGCCGCTGCCGGAGCCCTTCAGACCCCGCCACTGCTGCGCCGCTCCGGCCTCGGTGGACACCCGCGGCTGGGCCGCAACCTCAGCGTGCATCCGGCGACCAGTGTCGCGGGCCGCTTCCGCCGCCCCGTGACGAGTTGGAAGGGCGTCCTGCAGAGCGTCGGGGTGGAGCACCTGCGCGAGGACGGCATCCTGATCGAGGCGACCGCGGCGCCCCCGGGCATGAGTTCGTTCGTGCTGCCGGGCGTCGGACGCGAACTCCGCCGCGAACTGGAGGAGACGGAACACCTGGCGACGCTCGGGGCCATGATCGCCGACCGCCCCTCGGGACGCGTCCTCGGACGGAACCGCACCCTGCTGCGCTACGACCTGGCGCCGCGCGACGCCGGCCGCCTGCTCCGCGCCCAACGGGCCATGGGACGCCTGCTGTTCGCGGCAGGCGCCGAAGAGGTGCTCACCGGCGTACCGCAGGCACCGCGCGCCCGCACCCCGGCTCAGCTGGAGGCGGCGCTGGACACGGTGACCGCGCGGCATCTGCATGTCTCCGCGTTCCACCCCACCGGAACGGCGGCCGGCGGAGCCGACCCCGAGCTGTCGCCGGCTGACCCGGACGGTCGCCTGCGCGGTGTGCACGGGGTGCTGGTCGGCGACGGCTCCGTGCTGCCCAGCTGCCCGGAGGTGAATCCGCAGCTGAGCATCATGGCGGCCGCCCTGGCCGTCGCCGAGCGATACGTGACGGGGACGTCGTGAACCGCCGTCGCGGGCAGGCGCGGGCGCGAGGAAGAAGAGCCGACACGTCCGGTGGCCGCTCCGTGTGCCGCGTCCGTCGGCGCCGGCGCTCGACCCCCGCCGCCCTTCGCGTCGCGTCGGGCAGCGCGAAGGCGGCGCAGGTGACCGTTCCGTGCGCGTACGGCCTGCCGTCCGCCGCCTCGACCGTCCGGGCTCCCCCGGCCAAGGTCGGACCACCTGGCTCAGCCGGCCTCGATCGCCGACGGCGCGTGGGCCATCGGAGTGGGCGAGCGGACACGCACGACGGCGAGTGCCGTGCGGCCGGACTCGGCCTGGTCCGGCCCGTACCGTCGTAAGTCGCCCACGGCACCCGGATCACGCCAGGCCGGGCCGAGGCGCGTTCGAGTGGACGCGGGGACCGCCCGGATCCTATGTTGCGTGTCCGCACGTCGGTCTTGGCCGGAGCGGCGTCCCGAGATTCGACGGCACGTCGGGGGAATGCACGATGATCTGTGCTCGTTGCCAGCACTTCGAAGCGGCACCGGGCGGCACCCTGTGCACCAGGTGCGCTGTCGCGCCGGAGCCGGAGGCCCCGGAGTTCGCCGCCGCGCCGGTCGCCTGGCTGCGCTCGCCGGTGGGTCTCGGACGGACGGCGGCCACGCTGCTGGGACTTGTCGTCGTCCTCGACCTGTTCGCGTTCTGGGCCGCCATGGTCGTGTACGACGTCGCGGGCGACCTCGCGAACGGCGGCGCGAGCGGCGTGGGGGAGCGGGCGGAGCGCGCGGACTCGCTGTACTCCTCGGTCGGTCTCCTCCAGACGTCCGTGCTGCTCACGTGTGTCGTCGTGTTCCTGTGCTGGTTCCATCGAGTACGCGTCAACGCGGAGGTGTTCAGCCCGTTCGGGCACGCCAAGAAGCGTGGTTGGGCGATCGGGGCATGGTTCGTGCCGATCGTGAACCTCTGGTTCCCGCGCCGCATCACACTCGACATCTGGGACGCCAGCAGCCCGTGGGACACACCGCGGTCACACGGCCTGGTGGACGCCTGGTGGACGCTGTGGCTCCTCTCCGTGCTGACGAATCGCTCGGGCTCCTTCGCCTACCGCAGTGCCGACACGGCCGAGGAGATCCGCGGCGCCGTCCGTCAGGTGCTGGTCGCGGACGTCGTCGACGCCGCGGCCGCCGTGCTCGCGATCCTCGTGGTGCTGCGGCTGACCCGCATGCAGCACGAAAAGGCGCTCCGGGGACCGGCTACGGTCGCGTTCTGAGCGACCCCTGCACCGTGCGGTGCCCGGGGCCGCCGAGCCGTGCGCCGGTGAAGCCGAGACGGCCCGCGCTGTGCGGGCCCGTAGCGTCAGCGGCCGTGGGTTGACGCTAGGATCTCGCCGCATCGGGGACGGCGTTCGCATCGGCCCGTCGAATGAATCCGGCGCGTCTCGGTTCCCGGGCCGTCGATGAGAGGTGTGGCAGGTGGGGGACCGCAGGGCGCCTCATGGATCGCTCGACTCGGGCCGTGCCACGGGGCTCGCGGCCACGTTGCAGGACGGACGTGACCCTGTCGGCTCGACGTACGGCGGCAGTTCGGGTGCACCGGGCACGGCGGACGCGGACCTGCGGTGGCTCGACCGTCTGCGACTCCGCTTCCGGTATGTGCCGATGGCGCGTACCGGTACGGCGGAACGGCTGGTCCCCGGCTTCCCTGCGCCGCCCACCCATCTGTGGCGTGTCCTCGGCTGTCCGCCGGTTCTCGCCCACCGCGCCGCCCGGGCGACCGGATGGCTGGGCCCGGTGCTCGTGGCCGTTCTCGCGGGGGTGATCCGCTTCTGGCGTCTCGGCCGGCCGCACGACCTCATGTTCGACGAGACGTACTACGCCAAGGACGCCTGGGCCCAACTGCACCTCGGTTACGAAGGGGTGTGGCCGGACCGCAAGATCGCCGACCCTCAGGTACTCGCCGACCCCCAGGTCATCCCCCTTTCGGGCCGGGGGGCGTTCGTGGCCCATCCACCCATGGGCAAGTGGGTCATAGCCGTCGGCGAGTGGTTGTTCGGCCTGGATCCGTTCGGCTGGCGCTTCATGACCGCCGTCCTCGGCACGCTGTCCGTTCTGCTGCTCTGCCGTATCGGTCGCCGGCTGTTCCGCTCGACCTTCCTCGGGTGCCTGGCCGGACTGCTGATGGCCGTGGACGGGCTGCACTATGTGCTCAGCCGCAGCGCGCTGCTGGACCTCGTCGTGATGTTCTTCGTCCTGTGCGCCTTCGGCTGCCTCCTGATCGACCGCGACCGGTCCAGGGAGCGGCTGGTACGGCTGCTGCCGAGAAGCGACACCGGTGAGGTACGGCCGGACGAGGACGTCGGCGCGCGGGGCGGCATGGGGTGGCGGTCCTGGCGGCTCGCCGCGGGAGTCCTTCTGGGCCTGGCGGCCGCGACCAAGTGGAACGGTCTGTACTTCCTGGTGTTCTTCGGGGCGATGACCCTGCTGTGGGACGTCGCCGCCCGGCGCGTGGCGGGCGCGCGTCAGCCCTACCGTGCGGTGCTCGGAAAGGACCTCGGCTGGTCCGTCGCCTCCCTGGTGCCTGTCGCCGTGGTGACGTATCTGGCGACCTGGTCCGGCTGGTTCATGTCGTCCGACGGATACGGCCGGCACTGGGCCGACGGCCGGGGCGGCTCCTGGGCGTGGGTCCCCGCGCCGCTGCGCAGCCTGTGGCACTACGAGTACCAGGTCTACCAGTTCAACATCGGACTGCACACACCGCACAGGTACCAGTCGAACCCGTGGAGTTGGACGGTGCTCGGGCGCCCCGTGCCGTTCCACTTCCAGTCCTCGTCCTATGGGCAGGACGGCTGCAGGGAAGCGGGCGGCTGCGCTCGCGAGATCATTGCTCTCGGCACGCCGCTGCTGTGGTGGTCCGCGTGTTTCGCCCTCGCCTATCTGCTGTACCGGTGGGCGTTGAGGCGGGACTGGCGCGCCGGCGCCGTTCTGTGCGCGGTGGCGGCGGGCTGGCTCCCGTGGTTCCTGTATCAGGACCGCACCATCTTCTCCTTCTATGCGGTCGTCTTCCTGCCGTACCTGTGCCTGGCCGTGGCGATGACGGCCGGCGCTGTCCTCGGGCCGGCGGGAGCCACCGAGCGCCGCCGGTTGTGGGGGGTGGTGGGCGTCGGCGCACTCATGCTGCTGATCCTGTGGAACTTCGTCTACTTCTTCCCCATCTATTCGGGGAACATGATCCCGACCGACTCGTGGCGCGACCGGATGTGGCTGGACACCTGGGTCTGACCCGATGCGACGAGCCGACCGGGCCGTTCTCCCCACGTCCGGGACCGTCCGCCGGCTGCGCGGCCGGTCACCATGATTCGGCCTGCAGGAACAACGTGACCACCTCCACCAGGAACCAGATGGAGAAGGCCAGGCAGGCAAGCCACAACCCCCACAGCCCCCAACGGACCTCCCGGCGCATGCGCATGGGGGAATCATCTCCCGGCCTGGCCGGTGCCCGTGACTCGGGCCGCTCCACCCGTGCGGTTGGGCTCGGCGACCCCCCGTCCGCGACGACGGTCACGGCGGCAGGCCTTCCGGCAGTACGTGCTCGGGCCGAGCGAACGTCCACGACCGTAGGGCGGGCGACGGAGTCACCAGGCGCCGATGCCCGCCAGCAGGACGTGGAGGTCGTGAGCCGCCTCGGCCGTGGCCAGTGCCGCCGCGGTGAGGACAACCCCGGTCGCGACCGTGAGTGCGGGATGACGCCTCTGTGGGGGTGAGAGGAGCGCGGCGACGCGGCGCGGCACCGGGCCTGCCGTGGCGAGCGGGCTCCGGCGGCCGAGAATGCCCAGGGCGGCGCTCGCGGTACGGGCGAGGGCCGGAGCGCGGCGGGCCGCCAGCGCGGCCTTGCCGACGGTGCGGGCGACCTGTTTCCGGTCACCGGTCGCGGCGGCCGCGTTCTCGTCGGCCCAGCGCTCGATCGTGTAGGTGACAGCGTTGGCCAACGGACGCATGAGCGGGTTCGCGGCGGCACCGAGTTGCGCGACCGCGACGAAGGCGTAGTGGTGAGAGCCCAGGTGGGCCCGTTCGTGAGCGAGCAGGACGGTGTGCTCCACCCGGTCCAGGGTGCGCAACATGCCGGTGGAGACCACGACGCGCCCGGGGAGCCCCGGGAGCGCGTACGCGTCCGGTGCCTCGTCGTCGACGACGACCAGGTCGTCGCGGGTCGGCATGCACGCGGCGTCCAGTGCGGCGGACGCCAGGGTGCGCCCGCGGCGCCAGACCATACGGCACGCTGCGAGCAGGGCGCAGCCGAGCAGCAGTCCGGCCGCGAGCGCTACGGGGAGCCGGGTGGGGTCGTCGCGCTGCGCGGTGAGGGCCGACCAGTGACCCAGGTCGGCGAGTTGGGGGATGCGGACCAGCCCCGTGACGGCCAGCAGACCCAGGGAGACGGTGCTCGCCGCGCCCAGCACCAGGGACGCGGTGGTGAGCAGCCAGGTGGCCAGGCGGGGTTCGCACCGCTCGGCCAACGGCCGTGCGCCCAGCGGGGCGAGGAGCGACAGCAGCAGCGGCACATAGACGGCGACGCGCATCAGGCCGGTCCTTCCTGTCGGCCGGGGTCCGCCTCGGGGCCGAGCAGTTGGCGGAGCAGTTCGGCGTCCGTGTCGGACAGTTCGTCGGCGAAGCGTGAGAGGACCGCTTCGCGGTCGGGTCGCTCCTCCAGAACGGTGCGCATGCGGCGGGCGGCGAAGCCGGCGTCGTCGGTCACCGGGGCATAGGCGTACGCCCTGCCGCGCGGACTGCGGGTGAGCAGGCCCTTGGTCTGCATCCGGGTCAGGATCGTCACCACGCTGCTGTACGTCAGCTCGCCGCCGATGAGGTCGGTGACCTCGCCCGGCGTCAGCGCGGTGTCGGCCCGCTGGAGCAGATCGAGGATCTGGGTCTCGCGAGCGCCGTTCGCCCGCTTCGGGCCCCGCCCGTGTGTATCGGCTCCCATGGGTTTTGTCGTTCTCCGGTCCGTCATCTACAGTCGTGTAAAACTTCTACGGGCGTGTAAAAGCTTACGCCCCCGAGTGTGCCATTGGATCGCCCATGAGCGCTATCAGCATCGGCCAGGCCGCCGTCCTCGGTGTCATCGAGGGGGTGACCGAGTTCCTGCCCGTCTCCTCGACCGGTCATCTGAAGATCGCCGAGGGGCTGATGGGCGTCCAGGTGGACGAGACCTCCGTCGTCGGCTTCACGGCCGTCATCCAGGTCGGCGCCATCGCGGCGGTGCTGCTCTACTTCTTCAAGGACATCGTGCGGATCGTCTCCGCCTGGGGGCGCGGTCTCGTCGATCGCGAGGAACGCCACCGCCACGACTACAGGTTCGCCTGGTGGATCATCTACGCCACGATCCCGATCGTCGTGGTCGGCCTGGCCGCCCAGAAGCTCGTCGAGGGGCCGCTGGGTTCGCTGTGGGTGGTGGCGGGCTCGCTGATCGTCGGCAGTGGGGTGATGTGGTGCGCGGACCGGATGGGCCGGCACAAGCGCGGTGAGGACGACACCTCGCTGAAGGACGCGATGCTGGTGGGCGGCTCGCAGATCCTCGCGCTGCTCTTCCCGGGCTTCTCCCGCTCCGGCGCCACGATGTCCACGGCGCTCATCCTGGATCTTGACCGGGTGGCGGCGACCCGTCTGTCGTTCTTCCTCGGCATTCCGGCCCTGACCGGTGCCGGCCTGTACGAGTTGAAGGACGCCGTGGGCGCCGGCGTCGGTGTCGCGCCGCTCGCGGTGGGCACCGCGGTCTCCTTCGCGGTCGCCTACGCCTCCATCGCCTGGCTGCTGAAGTACGTCGCCCGGCACTCCTTCAACGCGTTCGTGGTCTACCGGATCGTCGTCGGGGTGGCGCTGTTGGGGCTGCTCGCCGGCGGTGTGCTCGGCGCCTGACCGGACGGAGAGCACGTCGTACGATGTAACGCCTGCTACATTCGGATTCGTGACTACCACTGAGCCGGCAAGCCGCTGGGTCGTCCTCGTGATCAAAGTGCCCGCGGAGCCCAGCCGCCACCGGGTGGCGGTGTGGCGCGAGCTGCGCAGGATCGGCGCCCTGTCCCTCGGACAGGGGGTGTGGGCCGTGCCCGATGTACCGGTCTTCGCCGACGGCATCGCTCGCGCGATCACACTGACCGAACAGGCCGAGGGGCAGGCGCTGACCCTCAGCGCATCCGGCCGCGGTCCCGAGGACGCGGACCGCTTCGCAGCGATGTTCACCGCCGCCCGGTCCGACGACTGGCGCGAATTCCTGGCCGACTGCGGCAAGTTCGAGGAGGAACTGGCCAAGGAGATCCGCATCGCCAAGTTCACCCTCGCCGAGTTGGAGGAGGAAGAGCAGTCCTTGGAACGACTGCGCCGCTGGCACCGCGATCTCATGGCGCGCGACGTCTTCGGCGCACCGGAGTCGGCAGCGGCCTCGAAGCGGCTCAAGGAGTGCGCCGCCGCCTGCGAGGACTACGCGGAGCGCGTGTTCCGCGCGCTGCACCTGGCGATGGACGAGGGTCCATGAGTCCGGGCGCCGTGATGCGGTCGGCACCGCCCCGCCGGATGTGGCCGCTCTACGCGGCCGGATTCACCACGGCCTTCGGAGCCCACGGCATCGCGGCCAACCTCGGCGGCTTCTCCGAGGACGGTGTGACCTCCCTGCTGGTGCTCGGCGGACTGCTCGCCCTGTACGACGGTGCCGAGGTCGTTCTCAAGCCGGTCTTCGGCACCCTCGCCGACCGGATCGGCGCGCGCCCGGTACTCCTTTGCGGTCTCGTGGGGTTCGCCGCGGCGTCCGCCCTGTACCTCGTCGCGCCGAGCCCGGGCTGGCTCTGGGCCGCCCGTCTGGGGCAGGGCGCCGCCGCCTCCGCCTTCTCACCGTCGGCCTCCGCCCTCGTCGCCCGGCTCAATCCCGCCGCCGGACGCGGACGCGCCTTCGGCAGCTACGGCTTCTACAAGTCGATCGGCTACACCCTCGGTCCGCTGCTCGGCGGTGTCCTGGTCCGGGCAGGGGGACTGTGGCTGTTGTTCGCGGTACTGGCTGCGCTCGGTGCGGCGGTCGCCGTATGGGCCGCGGTCGCGGTGCCCGTCGTACCGCCCCTGCCCAAGGACCGGCAGACGGTGCTCGCACTCGTGCGCCGATTGACCGACCCCGCCTTCCTCGCCCCGACGGCGGCACTGGCCGCGGCCACCGCCGCTCTCTCGGCCGGTGTGGGCTTCCTGCCGGTCTCCGGCCGGGCGGTCGGGCTGGGTACGGTCGTCACCGGCGCCGCCGTCTCGGTGCTGGCCGCCTGCACCGCCGTCGTCCAGCCCCTCGCCGGCCGCGCCCGGGACGAAGGCCGGATCACCACAGGCGGAGGAATGACCGCCGGTCTGCTGCTCACCGCCGCCGGACTGGCCGGCGCCATGCTGCCCGGCCTCACGGGTGTCCTCGTCGGAGCCGTACTGATCGGTGCGGGCAGCGGTGTGATCACCCCGCTCGGCTTCGCCGCCCTGTCCTCGTCGACCCCCGAGGAGCGCCTGGGCCAAACCATGGGCGCGGCCGAGCTCGGGCGCGAGTCGGGGGATGCGGGCGGCCCACTGCTGGTCGCCGGGGTCGCGACGCTCGCCACCCTCACGTACGGGTACATGGCCCTCGCGATCCTCATCGCCCTCGTTCCCCTGGTGGGACTGCTCCGCCGCCGTTCGGCACATGACCCCGCGCCGTACGTCGCGACGAATGACGTATCCGAAAGACCGTGAGCGCCGCCGCCGGGGCACCGTCTCGCCCGGCGCGACCAGGGGTTCACGTTCGGTGACCCGGCTTCGAGAACGATCGTTCCCGTTCTTGACGCAGCCGGATCCGAGTCGCAGAGTGGACCGCATAGTGGGAGGTGAATTCCACGATTCGGTAAAGAGGTGGTGGGGCTGCGCCCGACGCGCAGCGGTATGCCGAGCCGCGTTGCCTCGTACGGCAGCAGGTCTCGCCCCCACACCGTGCACGGGGGGTTCGTACGACCCGCAGGACCGCCCATGGACCTCGACTCGACCTTCAACCGGACGCCGAACCGCACAGGCGCCGGGCTCGCACAGCACCGGGCTGGGATTCCCGGTATACAGGGACGGCATCCTCGACGCAGATTCCGCGCCCGCGGCCCGACGTCGACGGCCGGTCGGCTGTATACGGGCGGCACGGCGGTCTCCCTGATCGTTGCGATCACGCTGGCCGCCTCGTTCGTGCCCATGGTCGTCCATCTCTCGCCTCTGCTGGTGGCGGCCCCCACCTTCACCGCGGCGTTCGCGCGCGTCCGTTTCACGGTCGGTATCGCGCTGCTGGCCTGTGCGGCGACCGTCGTCATCGACACGCACGACACCTTGCTGCGGTCACCGATCCTGGCCGTCCACATCGGCGCCCTACTGGCGGTCTCCTGCTTCGTGGTCGCGGCACGAGCCCTGCACGACCGCGATCTGAGAGAGCTGACCCAGGTGCGGGTGGTGTCCCAGGCCGCGCAGCAGGTTCTGCTGCGACCGATCCCGAGCCGACTGGGCCCGGTGTCCATCGCCTGCGAGTACCGGGCTGCGGCCGAGCACGCCATGGTGGGCGGCGACCTCTACGCCGCAGCGCGCACCGGCACGGGCACCCGCATCCTCATCGGCGACGTGCGCGGCAAGGGTCTCGCGGCCATCGAGGACACCGCCACCGTCCTCGGTGCGTTTCGCGAGGCCGCGCCCGAGCGCGCCACCCTGCCCGAACTGGCCGCGTCGCTGGAGCGCAGTGTGCGCAGGCACCTGGCCGAACTCGCCGCCTGCGACCCCGATGCCGGCGAGCGGTTCGTCACCGCGCTTGTGGTCGAGATCCCGGATCGGGGCGGAGTCGCACGTGTCGTCAGTTGTGGGCATCCCCCGCCCCTGCTGAGGCACGACGGGCGTGTGCGGGTGCTGGAGACTCTCCGTCCGGCGCCGCCGCTGGGTCTGGCCCACACCGATGCGGGTGCGTACCACCTGGAGTCCGTTCCGTTCGCCCCCGGGGACACCCTGCTGCTGTACACCGACGGCGTCATCGAGGCCAGGGACGCCGAGGGCGGCTTCTACCCGATCCTCGACCGGGCCGCCGCCTGGACCTGGGAGAGCCCCGATCGCCTCCTGCGGCACATCAGCCGGGACCTGGACACCTACACGGGCGGTTATCTCGACGACGACCTCGCGATGGTGGCGATCCGCTGGGGGAGCACTCCGGACGCGGTCAGGGATCCCTGCCTCTCCCGGCCCTTTGTCGCCGACGAGGCCCTCACCTGACGTGGGTGGCCGGCGTCCGCTGATCCGGCGGCCCCGGTTCAGTCGTTCGGCCAGAGGATGAAGTCGGGGAAGGCGCGCCGGACGGGCCGGTCGCCGATCTCCTCGATCGCCGCGCGGATGTCGTGCAGGTGGCGCGTGGTCATCTGCAGCGGCGGTTCGTCGGGCTGGTAGGTGGTCCGGATCGGATAGTCCACGCCGGGCTGCCGGGTCATCTCGATGTGGCAGCCGAGCACATGTGTCACGGGGCGGCGGTCGGAGAACTCGATCAGTCGGTCCACGGTACGGGTGAAGGCCGGCCAGTCCTCGATGTAGAGACGGCCGGGATAGACCGTGTCGCCGGTGAACAGAATCCCGGTCCACGGGTCGTAGAACGTCACCGCCGCCTTGTGATGGCCGGGCGTGGCCAGGCACTCCAGCACCCGGCCGCCGAGGTCGACGGGTGCGACGGCGTCGGGGTCGTCCGTGAATCCGAAGTGGTCCCAGGCCTCGGCCGGTTGCGCGCCCACCACCGTCGTGTCGGGACGGTCGGTGAACTGGGCGTCGCCCGCGGTGTGGTCGCCGTGCGGATGGGTGTGCAGGACGAGCAGGCGGTACCCGTCGCGGGGATGCCGCTCGAGCCAGTCCGCCATGAGTTCGTCGACCGTACGGCGCAGGGGGAAGAACTCCGCGGACGTGGTGGCGCCCGTGTCGATCAACACCGCCCGGGTGTTGCCGAACAGCAGGAACAGGAACGGCGCTTCATAGTCGACGGCCATGTTCTGCCGCAGAATGAAGGTGTGCTCGTCGTAGCCGTGGACCTGGATGTCCGGATCGGTGTTGTGCTTGGCCGACGGCGAGCCGTGGATCCACCGGACGTCGAGTGTGCGCGGCCGGGGAGTCCCCCCGTCGAAATCGATCAGGGCGTCGCCTGCGGCCATGCGGAATCCTCCGGTGCGTCGTCCTGGCGGAACCGCCCGGAGAGGGATCACGGCGCACATCTCGCGCCGGGGCAGGCGACGAACCGCTTCCACGCGGACGCTACCACGGTGCCTGGCGCTGTCCTGGGGGTTCGGTCAGGTGGAGGAGGCGGCCGCTCCCGCCGTCGGCAGGCCGTCCCGCGCCGCGCGGTGGGTACGGGCCGCCAGGAGGAGTGCGGCCCCGACGGCCCACAGGGTGAGCGTCGCCAGAGGGGCGAGCACATGCGCGCCGTCGAAGTAGCTGACGTCGGCGACGGCACGGACGGCGGCGCCGGGTGGGAGCAGTGCGGAGACGGAGCGTGCGACACCGGGCAGCAGGTCGGGGCCGACGGTCGCGCCGCTGGTGGAGTTGCCCACGGTCAACAGGAGCAGGGTGGCCATCGGGACGCCCACCGGACCGAAGTACGTGCCGAGCAGCTTCGTGGTGAACGCCGCGGCCGCCGCCAGGAGGGCCAGCACGAAGGCGAGGGGCAGGTACGGCGCGGGTACGGCACCGAGCACCGGTCCGGCGATCGCGGCGGCGACCAGCCCCGAGGCGGCGGAGAAGACGGTCACGAGGGTGAAGCGATGCCGCAGATGCAGCAGCTTGCTCAGCCCGAGCACGTTCTGTGCCAGGACGAACCCGGAGAGGGTCACTCCGAAGGAGACGTAGAACCCGGCCAGCCCGCGTGAGTCGTAGCGGTCGAGGGGCACGACGTCGGACACGGCGACATGCCGACCGGCACCGTGCGCGTAGGCCGTGACGATCGTCCTGACCGCCGTCGTCGTCGACACACCGTTGGCGCTCGCGACATCGAGCCTCAGGTCCTTGCCGTGACGCTCCGCGCTGAGCGCGGCCACCACGTCGCGATGACGGACCGCGTCGCGTGCCTGATCGGTGGAGCCGGTGGGCCGTACGTCGATCGCGTCCCCCAGGGCCGTCTGGACCTGGCCGGCCAGCCGGTGCCCGGCGACCGCCACCGGCAGCCGGTGGGGTTGCGGGTCCCGTTGGAGGCCGATGTAGCAGCTGACGAACGCGGAGACGATGACCAGGCCTATGAGAAAGGGCTGCAGCCAGACGCGGACGGGCGGTCGGCGTGCGGCGTGCGAGGCCTGGGGGAGCTGGGGGTGCACGGGTGGGATCTCTCCATGATCGTTGGCGGACCGGGGTCCGCGCGGCAGGACGGAAGTGGGTGGGCGGCAAAGGGGCGCCGGTGTCGGACGGTGCTCCGGTCAGCGGAAGCGGACGTCGCTCAGATCGATCGAGACCATGACCTGATGCACCAGCGGCCGGTCGTCGGCGTCGCGGCGGTAGGCCCGGCGCCTGGTCGGCAGCACGATGCCGTCCGCTTCCACGAAGTCGTGGACGTACTGCGCGGCGGCGAACCCGCCGGCCACGTCGACGTGGTGGTCGTGCCGACGCAGCAGGTGGTCGGGACCGAAAGAGAAGTCCATGAGGTAGGTCCACAGCGCGTAGCCGTTGAAGTACGCGCGGTCCAGCGGGTCCCACGGGGACTGAAGAGTGTGTCCGGAGAACGACGTCCGCGGGTTCTCGCGCACGGCCACCACTCGCCCGTCGAGCTTTTTGATGCTCACCCGCCCGGGCGTGAAGTCGGTTCTCTGGTCGGGTGCGCCGAAAGGCGTGACCGAAGCGTGCTCCTCGTGCAGCCGGACGCTCATCTCGCGGGGTGCGGGTTCCTGCGGCAGCCCTTTGACGGAGAAGAGGTCGCCGCCGCTGACGAGCGTGGCCCGCCGCTCGGTCAGCTCCTGCCGGCGGGCGATGCCGCCACGGGCTTCGTCGGCCTGCGTGAGCAACTCGTTCACGTGGGTTCCTTGCGTGCATGCGGTGGGGGAGGGCCGGGCGCGACTCGGGTCCCGGCCCGTCGATGAGGGCCGCGATGGCGGAGCATCGTGACACCCGGGCGTTCGCCGCCCGACGAACGAAATAAGCGTATGTATTTTGCGTACGTCGAACAACAAAAACGACAGGGCATATCTCACATTTCGCCAATACGGATCGAATGTATCGCTGCCGCTCGTGCCGTCGGAGGGTCGCGGCGTCTACGGCGCGTTCACGGCGCGCTGCCTCGCCCGGTAGGCCCGCAGATTCGCCGCGTTGCCGCAGACCCTGACGTCGTGCCAGACCCCGCTGTTGTTGCGGGACCGGTCGAAGAACGCCGTCTCGCACCGGTCGTTGCGGCACAGCTTCAGTCGCTGCCAGGTCCCCGCCCGCTGGGCCTGGAAGACCTCGATCAGAGCCGGCGCCGCCACCCGCCGCCATCCGGTTCCGCGCGGTTCCGGCCGGACCTCTCCGCTGCCGTCGAAACGCATCGCGACGGCAGCGGTGTGCCGCGGGGGAAGTGCGCCGTCGCGGCCGTGAGCCGCCGCCCGGCGCAGATCGTCGCGGAAGGAGCGCAGCTCCTCCACGTCCCGGTGGCCGAGTTCGATGTGCGCCATGTGTGCGCCGGTGGTCCTGCTCCACCGGGCCAGCGCCTGATCGAGCCAGGCCCGGGCCTCATCCGGGTCCGCGAGGAGGTCGCGTGCGCGCGGCCTGCCCGCGGAGACCGTGTTCATGAGGTCCTGTACGAAGGCGAGCCCGTCCGGGGCCGGGTCGACGGCAAAGCGAACCGTGGCCGACGGGCTCATCCGGATCACTTCCCCTGGTCGACGTAATGGCGCAGCTTGCAACAGAACTATACGGCTTTTACCTATTATCCTCAGTGTGAGTTCGTTCATGGCGGCACGGTCGGGCGGGGCGCGGCAGAGGGCGGTCCGGTGGTATTCCGCTCGTGTGATGTCCGCTCTGCCGATCGGCATGCGCGGTCCCCGTGACCGGTGCGGGCTTCTGACGGCCATGGCGCTCGGGCACGTGACCCTGCGGCCCCGTTGTGAGTCGCCGCGAGCGATGCGACGATGCCCCCACGACGTCGCGGCGACGAAGGGGGAGAGACGCTGTGGGTGACCGGCACGATGAGTCGGCGGCGGCCGCGGTCTTCGACGCGTTGGGTGTCGAGTACGAAAAGGCGTTCGCCGACTCCGAGGCCCACCGAGCGTCGCTGACCTGGCTGCTCCGGCAACTTCAGCCGCATAGCCGCGTGTTGGACGTGGGCAGTGGTACGGGTCGGCCCACCGCGGCGGTTCTCGCCGCGGCGGGCCACGATGTGCTCGGTGTTGATGTCTCCCCGGTGATGGTCGACCTGGCGACCCGTCAGGTGACCGAGGCGACCTTCCGGCGCGCGGACATCCGTGAAATGCCGCTCGAGGACGCCTCGTTCGATGCGGTGTGCGTGTACTTCGCCCTGCTCCAGATGTCCCGCGTCGAGCAGGCCGCCGTTGTGCGGCGGCTGGCGGAGGCGGTGAAACCGGGTGGGAGTGTGGTCCTGGCCACGGTGCCGCTCGATCTGGAGGGTGTCGAAGGCGTCTTCATGGGACAGGCCGTGCGCGTGACCAGTTTCGCCGCCCAGCAGTTCGCCGACATGGTCACCGGGGCGGGACTCGGTGTCGTCGCGCGGCAGGCGCTGATGTTCACCCCCGCCCACCCCGAGGCCGTCCCCGAGCCCCACCTGTTCCTGCACTGCCGGCGGGACGCCGTGTGAACGGCGCGTGATGCCCGCGGGCGGTGGCAGGCGATCAGTCGCCGGCAGTCACGCCCTTGAGTTCGTCGAGTGACTCCCGTACGAAGAATCCCAGGTCGCGCCCATCGGTTTCGCCGACCCAGCGCTCGAAGGCGACCTTGAAGACGGCGATCCCCGCCTCGGCGGTCAGGCTCGCGGCCGGTTCCGCGACGCCGCGCTGACGCAGGGTGTCGGCGAGCGCCGCGGACAGCGACGCGAGCTTGATCAGTTCACGCTCCCGCAGTTCCGCGTTGGCGACGATGACCGTCTGGCGCCGGCGGGAGTGGGCGTGGCGGTCCCGGAACGCGGCGGCCACGGCATCCAGGGCCGCGGCGATCGCGTCGATCGGCGCCGCCGACTCCGGCGCGGTCGCGGCGGTGCTCACGAAGAGCGCCTGCAGCGTGTCGGAGCCCGCGAACAGCACCTCGCGCTTGTCGGCGAAGTGCCGGAAGAACGTGCGCTCGGTGAGCCCCGCCCGCTTGGCGATCTCGGCCACCGTCGTCTGCTCGAACCCGCGCTCGCTGTAGAGCTCCAGTGCTGCCTGCTGGAGTCGCTCGCGCGCGTTCGGCTCCCATCGACCCATGGCCATGATCCTACGTGATGACAGTCCCTGACATTGGTGCTACTTTCGATGACAGTGACTGACATCGATCGGTGCCTCCACCGTGTTCGGCGAGAGGACGGTCGATTTGTATCCGGAGGTCTTTCATGCGTGTTTTCGTCACCGGCGCATCCGGCTGGATCGGCTCCGCCGTCGTTCCCGAACTCATCGGCACCGGCCACCAGGTCGTCGGGCTCGCCCGTTCCGAGGCCTCGGCCGCCGCCCTCACCGCGGCAGGCGCCGAGGCGCGTCGCGGCACCCTCGACGATCTCGACGTCCTGCGCAGTGCGGCTGCCGCGGCGGACGGCGTGATCCACCTCGCGTTCAAGCACGACATCGCCTTCTCGGGGGATTTCCAGGGCGCCACCGACGCGGACCGCCGCGCGGTGGAGACGATGGGCGAGGCGCTCGCCGGTTCCGGCCGTCCCTTCGTCATCGCCTCCGGGACGCTCGGACTCGCACCGGGGCGGGTCGCCACCGAGGAGGACGGCCGGCCGGACCCGGCCGGGACGCGTGCCGACGGTGCGGAGCGGACTCGCCTGGCCACCGCTCAGCTGGCGCTCTCTCTCGCCACCGACCAGGTCCGGTCCTCGGTGGTCCGCCTTCCTCCGACCGTGCACGGTGAGGGGGACCCCGGCTTCATGGCGGCACTGGTCGGCGTGGCACGCACCCACGGTGTCTCCGGTCATGTCGGTGACGGCGCCAACCGCTGGCCCGCCGCGCACCGGCTCGATGCGGCGCACCTCATCCGGCTGGCGGTCGAGAAGGCTCCGGCCGGATCGGTGCTGCACGCCGTCGCCGACGAAGGTGTCCCGATCCGCACCGTCGCAGAGGTGATCGGCCGCCGTCTTGATCTCCCCGTCGCCGCGGTGGCACCGGAGGACGCGGCCGCACACTTCGGCTGGCTGGCCGGCTTCGTCGGAGCCGACAGCCCGGCCTCGAGCACCCTGACCCGCGAGCTCATGGGATGGGAGCCCACCCACCCCGCGCTGATCGAGGACCTGGAGAAGGGGCACTACTTCCAGAACACCGGCAGGTGAGAGGCGCGCCGGGACGGGATCGGCGTCCTCGTGCCCGAGGGCCGGGGCGCCGATCCCGGCACGGCCGGGCACACCGTGCGTCAGGACCGGCACCCGAGCGGCGCGACGCCCTCGCGCGCCCGAACCGCCTGTCCCGTACGCCGTTCACCGCGGCCCCGTGATCCGCCGGGCCCCCGTACCGGCGGATCGCATCCCGGTCCGCATCCGTGGCCGGGACGGCACATGGGTCACTGCTCGCGCATGCCCCAGGGGGAACCGTAGGCGGTCAGCAGGTCCAGGAAGGGCCGCGCCGGGAAGGCCTCCGGGCCAAGGACGCCCGCTCCGGACCAGGTGCCCGCGGCCAGGAGTTCGAGGGCCACGACAGGATTGACGGCCGTCTGCCACACGACGGCCTGGCAGCCGTACTCCGTCATGGACCACTGGTTGTCCACCACGTGGTAGAGGTACACCTCGCGCGGGGCCCCTTCCCTGCTGCCCCGCACCCATGTGCCCGCACAGGTCTTGCCGTGCATGCGCTCACCCAGGGTCGCGGGGTCCGGCAGGCAGGCGGCGACGACGTCCCGCGGCGAGACGGCGACCGGTCCGCCGGCACTGGGCACGGTCACCGGCTCGGTGCGATCCAGTCCCAGGAGGCGGAGCGTCTTGAGCGTCTCGATGAACTCCCGCCCGAGACCGTACTTGAAGGTGACGCGGCGGGCGTCGATCCAGCGCGGAACGAGCAGCACCTCCTCGTGCTCCACGTTCACGCACTCGACCTCCCCGATGCCCTCCGGGAAGTCGAACACCTCGGGTTCGCTGAAGGGCGCCGTGGTGAACCAGCCGCGCCCGGCCTCGTAGACGACGGGCGGGTTGAGGCATTCCTCGATGGTCGTCCAGATGCTGAAGGACGGTGCGAAGTCATAACCGTCCACGGTGAGGTTCGCCCCGTCGCGGACGCCGATCTCCTCGATCTCGTCGAAGAGTTCGTCCGCCGCGTACCGGGCGAACACGTCGGACAGGCCCGGCTCCACGCCCATGCCGACGAGCGCCAGCGCGCCCTCGCTCTGCCATGCGGCGGCCTGGGCGAACTGCTCGTCGCCGAGCTTGACCCCGCATTCCTCGTGCGGCCGGTCCGGGTGCGGGTGGGACAGCGACATCGCCATGTCGAGGTAGGTGGCCCCTGCGGCGCGGGCCGCCCGGAACAAGGGCATGACGAACCGCGGATCGGTGGCGTTCAGCAGCACGTCGCATCGGTGCCGTGCCAGCAGGGCGGTCACCGCCGTCTCGTCGCCCGCGTCCACGGCCGCGGCGACGAACCTGCCGTCGTCGCCGAGGGCCGCCACCGCGGTCTCGGCCCGGGCCGGGTCGTAGTCGGCCACCACCATCGCCTCGAAGAACGCACGCCGGGCCGCGATCCTGGTGATCGCCGTACCCACACCGCCGGCACCCACGAGCAGTACACGCATGGCAAGAACTCCCTGTCGGTCTCTCGATCTGTCGGAACAGGACGGGGCGCGCCCTTGGCCGCAGATACAACGCCTGGTGCCGTCGTAAGGTCAATGGCGTTGGCATAAGGTGACCGGGGAGGTCGTGATGGCGAAGCAGGTGGTGTCCGAGGAACGGCGGCGACGGCGCCGTCCCACGAAGAGCGGCACCGTGCTCTCCGAGAGTCTGATCGTCCACACCGCGCTACGGATGCTCCGGGAGCACGGCAGCACCGGGCTCACCGCGCGACGACTGGGCGCGGCGCTCGACTGCGATCCGAGCACGCTGTACCGCTACTTCCGCGGCATGGACGACCTCACTCTTGCGATCGGTGACGCCCTGATGGGCCAGGCGCTGGGAGGCTGGGAACCGACGGGGGAGTGGCAGGCCGATCTACGGTCGGTCGGTCTGCGCGTCCACACCGCCTACGTCGCCCATCCGCAAGCGGCACAGCTGACCGCGGGCCGTGTCACCGGACGTGCACACGAACTGGCGGCGGACGAGGCCGTCCTGGAGATCTTGCGCACGGCGGGCTTCCCGGTTCCCGACACGGTACGGATCTACCACGCCTTCATCGACCAGACGCTCGCCTTCGCCGCGCTCGACGCGGCTTCACTGGCCCTGCCCAGCGCGGCACTGCGCGCGGACGAGGAGATGTGGGGCTCCACATACGCCCGACTGCCGGCGGCGACGCACCCGCGCATCGCCGAGGCCGCCCCGCTCCTCGCCACCCGCATGGTCACCAGCGCCTATCCGACGGCGCTGGACATGCTGCTCGACAGCGCGGCCGCCCGGCTGGAAGAAGTGCGCCGCAAGGAGCGGCCCTGACGTGGTCAGTCCGCCTGGGGCGCGCGGTCTCCTTCATGGTGTACGGCCTCGGTCTCGTGCTGGCAGATCGGGCACAGTTCATGCAGCCCCTGAGAGGTGACCACACTGCCCCAGCCGTTGCACATGGCGCAGTCGGCGGCCAGTGCCGTGTCGGCGCGGGGGGTGGGATCGGGAGCGGGCGTCGCTCCGTGGATCATGTGACTCTCCTGGTGGTGAAGCGGTCCCGGTGGTGGGTACCTGCAGCAGGTGGTGTCCATTATTAACCGTTTGACGCCCGTTTGCGCCCATTTATGTTGTTTTTACGATCGCTTTACCTTGTGGTGTCGTCCGATCGTGGGTGCGGATGCGGCCGTGGGGATCGCCGGGGATCGGCGTGTTCAACCCGTCGGCCGCGTCCCGGCCCCTTGAACGTCGAACATTGTCACCGGAGGTTGATCGTCGATAGGTTCGGCCCGCCGGACGTTCGAGCGGCGCGGTTCCGGTCGGCAGGGTGGCGACGGGGAGGCGGGCTCGCCCGCCGCGCGGCAGACGGTGCCGTAGGGGAACGCCGTGCGCCGTGCGGCGGTAGTCGCGGTGAACGCATGCCGACCCCCTGAGGAATGTTCACGTCTGTTCACTGTCAGGCAGTCGTCCGTAAACCGCATGCTTGCCGACCGGCCAAGACTGGCTTGTGAGGATGAGTAGGTGTCGATGCGGGATGGGGACGAGAAGATGTCGACGGCTCGTGGGGGCTCGTTCATACCCAGGCCAAGGACCGGGAGCGGGTTGCAGCAGCCGTTGCCTCCGCTCTCCCCACCTGACGCCGCAGCGCAAGCGCTGACGGCGTCGGAGCCCGAGCGCGCCGCCCGTTCCTCGCGTGCCGGCAGCCGCCTCTACGCCATCGACGGGATCCGTCTGGTCGCGGCACTGATGGTGGCCGTGCATCACTACGCCGGTACGAACCGGATGAACCACGAGGGCAACCGGTACTGGGGCCGGCCGGTCTCGGAGATCATGCCGACCGTCTTCCGGTTCGCCTCCTACGGGTGGATCGGTGTCGAGATCTTCTTCGTCATCAGCGGGTTCGTCATCTGCATGTCCTGCTGGGGGCGCAGCCCGCGGCAGTTCTTCGTCTCCCGGGTGATCCGGCTCTATCCCGCTTACTGGTTCGCCATCCTGTTCACGACCGGGGTGCTGATCGCGCTGCCCGGTGTGTGGGACCGTCTGCGGCCTCGCGAGATCCTGCTCAACTTCACGATGCTGCAGTCGGGTTCGGGCGTGGCCAACGTCGACGGCGTGTACTGGACGCTCTGGTCCGAGCTGCGTTTCTACCTGCTCTTCCTGGCCGTCGTCGCCACCGGGCTGACCTATCGGAAGGTCGTCCTGTTCTGCTGTGCGTGGGGCGCGGTCGCAATGCTGGCCCCCGTGTCCGGCTTCCCGCTGCTGGAGCTGGTCGCGAACCCGGACGGGGCCTGGTACTTCATCGCCGGACTCGCGCTCTATCTCATGCACCGGTTCGGTCCGGACCTGCTGCTGTGGGGCATCCTCGCCATGGCCTGGCTGATGGGGCAGCTGGAGCTGGGTCAGCGGATCGACGAGGTCGAGCATGTGTCCAGCTGGCGGGGCAGCGTGCTGGTCTTCACCGTGTTCCTGCTGGTCATGGTCGCCGTCGCGCTGGGCCTGACGGATCGCATCGGCTGGCAGTGGCTGGTCACGGCCGGAACGATGACGTATCCGCTCTATCTGATGCACTACGCGGCCGGTACGACGGTGATCAACCGCCTGCACGACAGCATGGACGCCCGGCTGCTGATCGTCGTCGTCCTCTCCGGCTTCCTGGTGCTCAGCTATCTGGTCCACCGCTTTGTGGAGCGGCCGCTGGCCCGGCTGATGAAGAAGGGGCTGAACGCGTCCTTCGCGCGGTTGCGCGCCGGCAGCCCTGCCTGAGCCGGAGGCGCGGTCGTCCGGAGACACGGTCTCCCGGGACCGGCGGGCGCGGCCCCATGCCGATGCTCACCCTGTCGAGGCGCCCACCGCTTCGTCCCAGGCGTGCGGGCTGCGACCGTGGTTCCTGTGGCCTGCGCCGAGCACGGACTTGAGCCCTGCGAGATACGGGGTGTCCGCCGGGAGCCGCAGCCGCGCCAGGAGTCGGAGTGCCGCCTTGGGTTCCAGTTGGCCGTAGACATCGTGGTATCCGGCGAGCAGGCCCATGTACAGCGGCGCATGCAACCGGGGGAGCCGGGCGGCGGCTTCGTACGCCCGCTCCTTCACCGCCCAGGGCACGGGGGCTGAGCAGGTCAGAACACGGCCGGCCCGTCGGAGCAGGTCGGCCGACCCCTCCCTGACGACGTTGTCGATGTCGTCCCCGAGCACCTCGGTGAAGGCCGTCGCCGAGGTGTCGTGATCCTCGAACCAGTCGACCCAGAGCGAGTAGGTGACGGGCTCGGCGTCGCGCTCCGCTTCGAGCCGGCGGCGATAGCCGTCCCACAGGACGTCGGCGGGGAGGGGCCCCTCCGTGCCGCGGTCCGCGAACCTGATCTCGCATGTCACCCAGTAGTCGTCGAGGAGATCCAGCAGTCCGAAGGCCAGCCGCACCCGCTCGGCCACGTCCAGGGGTCCGTCCGTGAACGCTTGGCCGGCCCAGGCGTGTGCGATCTCGCCGGCGGTACGCGGTCGGCCCGGCTCCTCGGCGTCGATCCATCCCTGACCCGTCTCGACGATGCCCCGCTCGCCGAGCCATCGCCGCGCCCTTTCGACGGCTTGCGTCTCCATAAGAGAAGTATGGCGACCATGGGGCCCTCCTACGCCCGACTGGCCGCAAGCCCGGCTCGATCGTCACGTTGCCCACCGTTTCCGCGCCTTTCCGGGCAGTCGGTGCGGCCCGGGTCGCACTCATGAGCGATACGCCGAGGTCGGCAGTTTTCGGCCGCCACCCCACTCCGTCAGCAGGTGTGTGCTTCGAATAATGGATCGAACTTGCAAAAATGCAGTAGCTCCATATGCTGGAGTCATGACTTCACTGAAAGACGCAACCGTTCTCGTCACAGGTGCCAACGGCGGTCTCGGGACCGCATACGTCGACGTCGCCCTCGAGCGCGGCGCCCGCCGCGTCTACGCGGCCGCGCGCAACCCCAGGAAGTGGGACGACGGTCGGGTCGAGCCCCTGGAGCTGGATGTGGCCGATCCGGCCTCCGTCGAGCGGGCCCGTGCTCAGGCCGGTGACACCACGATCCTGGTGAACAATGCCGCCGTCTTCCCGCGCGGAGATCTGCTGGACGCCCCGATCGACGACGTTCGAGCGACGATCGACGCCAACCTGCTGGGCCCGATCCTCACCACGCGCGCGTTCGCACCCGTGCTCCGCTCGGCCGAGGGGGCCGTCGTCAATGTCGGTTCGGTGCTCAGCTGGCTGGCGGTGGGCAAGGCCCACAGCGTTTCCAAGGCGGGACTCTGGATGGCCACGAACGCCTTGCGACTCGAACTCGCGCCGCAGGGTGTGCACGTCCTCGGGGTCTATCCCGGGCCGATCGACACGCCCATGCAGCCGGGTGACGATCGTGCGGGCATGAGCAAGCCGTCCGACATCGCCGCCGCCACGTTCGACGCATCGAAGCGGGCGAGTTCGAGCTGCTCCCGGACGAGATGACCAGGCGTGTGCACGGTGCCCTGTCCCAGCCCGTCACCGCCCTCTACCCGGCGCTCGCCTCGGAATAGCCCACGTGTCGGCCGCTGCCCGGCGGGGTCGCAGCTCGTGGACGACCCCAGCGAGGGCGACCGCGGCGGACATGCCGCCCCACGCCGAGGCGGTCCGCGCCGCCCACAGCCTGCGGTAGCCGGGGCGGAAGAGCGCCTGGCGCAAGCCGATCCGCTCCCGCCCCGGCCCGTCCCTGTTCAGCGGAGCTTCACCATCGTGCGACCGCAGCAGCAGATGGGGTTGCGGTCCCCACAGCGGCCGGACGCCGCGCCCCGGGTCACGGTGATCTCACAGCCGCAGTCCGCGTCCGGGCACCGGTACCTCTCACCCACGACAAGGGGCATGATCAGCCGCCTTTCCCTCGATCTGCTGATGGGTGCGACGCTAGAACCATCCCCCAGGGGCAAGGTCAAGCGACCAGGTGAACCGCACGGAGGTGGGTGATGACCACGACGATGACCGTGGGGCAGGCAGCCGAAGCGGCGGGCCTGACCCGCAAGGCGGTGCGCATGTACGAGTCCCGCGGCCTGCTGCCGCCCACGACCCGCACGGCAGCCGGCTACCGCCTGTACGGCCAGGACCACATCGACACGCTCACCTTCATCCGCCGTGCGCGCGCCCTCGACCTCAGCCTCGACGACATCCGCGAAATCCTCGCCCTGCGTCAGAGCGGCATACGCCCCTGCTCCGTCGTGCGCGACCTGCTGGACGCGCGCCTGGCCGAGATCGACCGGGCCATCACCGAGCTGACGGCCCTGCGCGCCACCTTGGTCACCGCCCGTGAGGCCACCGCATCCAGCGACGCCGCATCCGACGAACCGTACTGCCCGATCATCGAACGCTGAGCGGCCGGCAGCAGCTGGACGCAGCCGCATCAACCTCAGGCTGCGCATCGAGCTGCAGTGGGACGGGGAGTGTGAGAATTCCGAGATCCTCGAGATCCGTGATCTGCCCGACGGGCGTCGCGCGCCTTCTCCCGTGGCGCCCCAGGCGATCACCAACGCGGCGACGTGCCTCGAGTTTCCCGTGGCGGTGGCCCTCGCTCAGCTCGTGCCGCGGCTGCCGACGGGGCCGGCCTGGTGGTACGAGATCAAGCTCGACGGCCACCGCATGGTCCTGTGACGCACGGCCGAGGGCCGACGACTGCAGGCGCGGTCGGGACGGGACGTCACCGCGTGATCAGTTTCGAGGCTGCGCAGTCTCGCGCCGCCTCGGCGCCGGCGAGGGCACGGAGGCCGGCCGAGCGGCACCCGGCCCTGCTGGTGCCGGCGCTGCGGCCGAAGGCACTGGCGGTCCGTCTGGGTTGGACGGCTCGGACGGGGGAGCGGTCGCCCGTTCCCCGACGGGCACCCGTCTCCCGTGGTCGGTCGTCTCGCTCACGATCCGCTCGGATGGCCGACCGGACGAGGATGCGGCACCGCGGACTCCGCGTCGGCGGACGCCCCTTGTCGTCCTGCCCCCGCGGTCTCAATCGTCGAGGGCGGGCGATCGATCGGCGGGCGCGTCGGCCGGCGTTGCCTTGGAAGGACCGAACACGCGGATGAACGTGTCCAGGAGTTCACGCGGCCCGTCCAGCTTGACCAGCCCGCACTTGGCGGCCTGCATCAGCGCCAGGTAGGAGGGGAGATCGTCCGGCTGGAAGTCGATGACGAGGTCCGGCTTGTCCGCAGCCGGTCCGATGCCGGCGGTGAGCTGCCCTTCGGCGACGGCGGCGTGCACCTCGATATCGCCGGCGTGGATCTCCCAGGACGCGGCCAGCCCGGCCGCCGCGTGCGGGTCGAAGGCGGCTCGCAGCGCCATGACCACGGCCGAGGGCGTCACGATCTCCCCGGGCCGGGGCTCACCGAGCTGGGTGGTCCCCCAGCGGCCGAGGGCGCTGACGGCCGGTTCGAGGTCGTGCCCGGCGGGTGTCAGGGCGTAGAGGACGCCACGCTGCGGCGCGGGCGCGATGCGGCGCTCGACGATGCCCGCCTCCTCGAGTTCCTTGAGGCGTGTGGAGAGAACGTTCGTGGGAATGCCGGGCAACCCCTCGAACAGGTCGGTGTACCGCTGCGGTCGTACCGTGAGATCGCGGATGATCAACAGTCCCCAGCGTTCGCCCACCAGCTCCAGAGCACGAGCGAGGCCGCAGTACTGCCCGAAGTACCGACGTTTCATGTCTCAATTATAGCGAGGTTGTGAATATGCCCCATGCGTCCAATCCGTCATCCGGCTTGTAAAGATGAAGTGTGCGTCGGGCTGTGGGTGACGCTCCTGCCGCGGCGGGTTCTTGTGGTGCGATCGGTCTGCATCACAGGACGGGTGGACCCTGCTCGACCCGGCGCAGCACGGGTGTGAGCCGGTCGAGCGCCTCACTGGTCTGGATCTGCCGTTCATCCCACCAAGTGGCCCCCGCCTCGGCCAACGGGCCGACGACATCACGGGTCCTGGCGGCCTCCCCGCCAGGCGTGGCGCCGCCGAGCACGATGTCGAAAGGAGTGCCGGGCCGGCTCTCACGCTCCTTGTGGACGTACGCAACCAGCTCGCGGACCTGGTCGAGAGGTGGGACCTGGCCGTGCCTGGCGTCGGTGAACAGGGGGACCGCGCCGTCCCAGCGGGCCGCCCGGCGCATCGGCGCGCGGTTCGGCCAGAAGCCTGCGATCCAGACCGGCGGCCGGGGCCGCTGCACCGTGGCGGGCAGCAGCGTCACATCCCGGACCCGGTAATGGCGTCCGTCGTGGTTCACCGTCTCGCCCGACCAGTAGCGCTCCAGCAGGCCCAGGCCCTCGTCCAGCCGCTCGGCGAGCACCTTCGGGTCCGTGGTGTCACCAAAACTCGCGTACTCGTCCTTGATGGGCCCGCCCAGCCCCGCGCCGAAGACAACCCGACCACCGCTCACGGCGTCCAATGTGGCCACCTGGCGGGCGAGTTCCTGTGGGCGTCGTCGGGCCACCGGGGTGACCAGTGTCCCCAGTTTGATCCGGGAGGTGGCCACCGCCGCGGCGGTCAGCAGCATCCAGGGATCCGCGAAAGGCCTGTCCCCGTGCCTGCGGTGCACCACGTGATCCCACACGAACAGTCCGTCCCACCCTGCCTGTTCCGCCGCCACGGCCACCTTCGCCACGGTTCTGGGATCGGCGAAGTCACCGAAGTTGGGCATGTTGACCGAGAAGCGCATCCCCGCATCCTGCTGTACGGCGTCGGGGTCGGCAACCGGGAATTGCAGCGCCGGGAAACAGGGCCGCCGGTAGGTCCGCCACAGCCGGCGCCGGATCGCGGACCCGTGGTCGAAGACGGGTCACAGCCGGCTTCCGCGCGCGCCGTTCGGGGAGATCCGCGTGGTGGCGTTCGCGGCATCCGTCGTGCGGTACCGGCTTGCCTGTGCTCGGCGGAAAGTCGGCGTCGAAGGTTGCGCTCGGTGACGATCGGACCTTCGTGATCGACGCTCCGTAGTGCACGCCGTCCCTGGTCCGGCCCTGCTCAGCGCGGGGGGCCGTCGCCATCGTGGCGCCGCCTGCCCGGACGGGCTTGTGGCCAAAGGGATGCCACCCGTTCGGCCTACATGCTCGGGGGCCCTGGCGTGCGATGTACCCCGTTCGGACGCACGCTGAGTGTGAAGCCGTTGCCGATGCGCCGCAGCTGTGAGCGCTGCTCCGTCGGGAGGCACCATGATCGTGATAGCCCTGCTCGTCCCGGTGGTGCTTCTGTTGATGATGTTCGGGCTGGATGCACTGGAGAACGCCTTGTTCCCACCGCCCGAGCCACGCTCACCGGAGGCCACTGTCCCCGAACAGTCGCCTCCCGAGTGAGGTACTCCACGAAGAGTCGAGGACCCGGGCTGTTGTTACTCACTTTCGGGTGATGGCCGCGACGGTACGGGGGTGGTGTCCTGGCAGTCGCCGGTGAAATGCCGTCAAGTCGCCACCTCTGCCGTGTATGTGAA
Organism: Streptomyces sp. HUAS TT11; assembly: GCF_051553595.1. Taxonomy (NCBI): domain Bacteria; kingdom Bacillati; phylum Actinomycetota; class Actinomycetes; order Kitasatosporales; family Streptomycetaceae; genus Streptomyces; species Streptomyces sp. HUAS TT11. The sequence continues at coordinate 969,686 of NZ_CP196184.1, read as the reverse complement.
CCATGCATCCGAGAGTCACAGGAATATGCATGATTCGTAACACAGCTTATGGGTTCACCGCATCCCCTGCATATGCGATCAAGGTGTGCGTGTGCGGCCGGCCGGTCGCACCTCACCACCTCGCACGACTCCGCTGCGCGGCCCGAGGGCCGTGCAGCGGGCGTGCGCGCATCCCGTAGGGAGAGCCCGTGTCCGTTTCCACTGTGACCGCTCGTCATCTGGCCGCTGCCGCTGTCGCGGCGGTGGCCGTCGCCGGGGCGGTCGTGCCGCCGGCATCCGCGGCCGACCACGGCCCGCGTTCGTACGAGCCGCGCGTCGAGATCAGCGATGTGCAGTTCGATGCCCACGGCCCGGGAGACCACTTCGGCCGTTCCCCGAACAGGGAGTGGGTCGAGATCACCAACACCGGCCGCCGGTCGGCGAACCTGGACGGCTGGACGCTGTCCGACGAGGACGGACGCACTTACACCTTCCACCACTACCGGCTGAGGGGACGCGCGGCCGTCCGCGTCCACACAGGCTTCGGCCGGGACAACCGGACCGACCTCTACCAGGACCGCCGGCATGCGTTGTGGGCGGGCCGCTCCGGCATCGCCGTCCTGCGCAACGACCGTGGCCGGTACATCGACGCCGTCACCTGGAACGGCGAGCGCCACCGCGAGGGCGGCCACCACCTCCACCACCAGGTCCGCTAGCGACGGCGTGCCGGTGACCGCCGCGGCGTCGCATCGGCCCACACCCGGCGGCGCGTCGGCCCTCGCGGGCGGACGCGCCGCCGACGGGGGGAGCCGTCACGGCAGGATGGAGTCCACGTAACCTCCGTCGACACGCAGAGCGCCGCCGGTGGTGGCCGAGGCCTGCTCGGAGCTGAGGTAGACGACCATATGGGCGATCTCCTCGGGCTCGATCAGCCGCTGGAGCAGGGACTGGGGCCGGTGCTCGCGCATGAAGGCACGCTGAGCCTCGTCCCAGGGCAGCTCACGGTCGACCAGTTCGTACACGAAGTCCTCGACGCCTCCCGTGTGCGTGGGGCCCGCGATGACCGAGTTCACGGTGACGCCGGTGCCCGCCGCCTGCTTCGCGAACCCCCGGCTCACGGCCAACAGGGCCGTCTTGGACATGCCGTAGTGAATCATCTCGGCGGGGATGACGACGGCGGAGTCGCTGGCGATGTACTGGACGCGACCCCAGCCGCGTTCCGTCATGCCCGGCAGACACATCCGGGTCAGCCGCACCGCGGCCAGGACGTTCACCTCGAAATAGCGCCGCCATTCGGCATCGGTGATCTCCAGGGGAGCCTTCGCTTCGAAGATTCCGAGGTTGTTGACGAGAACGTCCACTCGCGGCAGGAGTTCGACGGCTCGCCGTGCGCCCTCTTCGGTGCTCACGTCCGCGGCGACCGGCACCAGATCGGCACCGGGCACCTCCCGCACCATGCGGGCGACGCTGTCCTCCACGCGTCCGGCGTCACGTCCGTTGACTCCCACGCGGGCCCCGGCGCGGGCCAGTTCCACGGCGATCGCCGCGCCGATTCCCTGCGTGGAGCCGGTGACCAACGCCGTACGGCCCGTCAGATCGATCTGCATCTCGTCACTGCCCTTTCGTGTGCGTGCACCGCTCCGGTACCCCTGAGACCGCCTCGGCACATGGGACGGGCGGCTCGGACCCCCGAATGGCCGGTGGATGCCGCCTTCGGCGGTGGTGTACGCGGCACCCCCACCGTCGCGGCCGGCGGGAGCGCGGGCGCACGGAACGGTGCCGCCTCCCCGGTGAGGTCCCGAGCGGGGTTGACGTCCCGAGTCGGGTCATCGGGAGCCGTCGGCCGAGCCGATGGCCACCACCCGGGCCCAGTCGGGTGGTGGGTCCGGCACGTAGTCGGGATCGTTCTCGTTCCAGGAGGACGCCTTCCGCCCGGCGAAGAGGCCGACGACCGTACGGCACGGCGGCCTGGTGTCCGGCCAGGGCGTCTGCCCGTCGGTGAGGACCACGACGACATCCGGTGCGGGCTGTGTCCGGAGCGCCTTGGTGAAGCCCGAGCGGAGGTCCGTGCCTCCGCCTCCCACCAGCGGTATCCCCTCGGCACTGCACAGGAGGTGCGCGACACGGGCCGCCGCATCGCACGACACCACGGTGACCAGGTCCCGACGGCCGCCCACGGCGCGGGAGATGGCGGCCACCTCCAGGAGAGCGCTGCCCAGCTCGGTGTCACTGACCGACCCGGAGGTGTCGATGACCACACACACCCGGGGCGGCCTGCGCCGCAGGCTCGGCAGAACCGCGCCGGGCACAGCCGGCGAGCGGCGCGAGGGACGACCGTAGGAGTAGTCCTCGCCCGCACCCGCGCCAGAGGTCGCCGAGCGGACCGCCGCTCCCAGCAACTCGCGCCACGGCTGCGGTGGGTGGAAGGCCTCCTCCGCCCAACGCCGCCATCCCTTGGGGGTGTTGCCGGGCCGGGCGGTGATGCCCTGCGCCACCCGGAACCTGACCAGGTCCCGTTCCTGGTCGCTGAGTCCGTCCGCGCCGTCCGGTCCCAGATCCCAGTCCCGTTCCAGTCCGTCGGCGCCGCTGCCGCAGTCCAGCCAGGCCATGCTCTGCGTGCGCGGCCCGAGCCGGAACCGGCGCAGGTACTCCTCCATGAGCAGGCCCTCGCCCAGCCCCAACGCCCCGGGCCGTACGGCGCCCTTGGGCGAGGCGAGCCCGTCGCCGTAGATGTCGTCGTTGATCTCGCAGTCCGCGGCGATGTTCATCCGCAGCCGTTCGCCGGGGCCGGTGAGCCCGTGCTCCCTGGCGAACCGGTCACCCCGTCCGTGATGGTCGCGCAGCAGGTGCGACACCTCGTGCACCCACACCCCGGCGAGTTCCTCCACGGGAGTGCGGTCCACGAACGCCGGCGAGACATAACACCGCCAGTACCGGTCGACCGCCATCGTCGGCACCCACCGTGACTCCACGGTGTGCAGGGCGAACAGCGCGGTTGCCAGATAGGGCCGGACGCGGGCGGCATGCAGCCGGGCGGCGAAGAGCTTGTCGAGGTCCAGCACCCTCGATGCGACCGGACTCACCGTCCCGCCTTGGTGACGGCCGCGGTCCGGGCGGCCGCCTCGTCGGCCCGCCGGGACAGGGACACCACGCCGGTGAGCCGCTCGATCGACGCGGGAACGTCCCAGTCCTCGCGGCGCAGCGAGGCGAGTGTGCTCGCGGGGACCACCACCAGGTCCGGGGCTCCGGTCTCCGTCGCCCGGACCAGCAACGCCCACGCCGCGTCCCAACGAGCCCTCTCCGGGCGGCTGCGGACCGCCTCGACGACACCGTCGAGCACGGCTTGGCGCAGATCCCCCCGCTCGGGCAGAACGGCGCCCTCCGGGTCGGCGAGGAGCGTCTCGGGATCGGGGAGGTCCATCCTGTCCATGGCAGCCAGCAGCTCCAGTCCGGGGCCGTCCCCCACTGTGCCCCTGACCAGCAGCGAGAGGACTTCCCGTGAGGAGCCGGCGGCGGTCGCGAAGGCGATGAGACCCAGGGCCATCTCCCAGCTCCGGGGGGACGGCCAGGCACCGCCCCGGCGGGCCTCACTGTTCGGCAGCCGGTGCACGAGTCCGGGGCGGGCGGAGAGAAGCCCGCACACCGCACGGCGGGCCAGGTCGACCGCGTCCGGCAGCGCGCCCGGGTCGAGCCGGGGCAGTATGGCCCGGGGCCATGTCCCCCCGAGGCCGCGGATCACCACATCGTGGTCGTGGGTCCACTGGAGATGGACGAACCGGTTGGCCAGGGGCGGGCTCAGCTCCCAGCCGTCGGCCGCCGAGGAACGCGGGTTCGCCGCAGCCACGATGCGGACCCCGGGCGGCAGTTGGAGTGCACCGATCCTCCGCTCCAGGACCAGGCGGAGCAGGGCCGCCTGAACGGCCGGTGGCGCGGTGGACAACTCGTCGAGGAACAGCAGCCCCTTGCCGGCCCGTACCAGGCGCACCGCCCAGTCGGGCGGAGCCATGGGGACACCCTGCAGCGCGGGATCGGCTCCGACGACGGGCAGCCCCGAGAAGTCGGACGGCTCGTGCACACTGGCGATCACCGTGGTCAGCGGAAGCCGCAGGGCCGCGGAGAGCTGGGTCAGGGCCGCGGTCTTGCCGATGCCCGGCTGGCCCCACAGCAGCACGGGCAGATCGGCTGCCACGGCCAGGGTGAGGGCCTCCAGTTGGGTGTCGGGACGCGGTTCGGTGGTCGACTCCCGCAGCAGGGCCAGCAGGGCGTCGGCGACATCGAGCCGGGAGACGTGGGCGGAGTGCGTGGAGGTGCCGGACGGAGCGGCTTGGGTGTGCATGGGCATGTTCGATCACCTATGGGTTCGTGGTGAGTGAGGGAATGCGCGCGTGCGGGGGCCGAGGCCTCCGGGTCAGCGGGAGGTCGCCCGGCGCCGGCGCGGGCGGCGGTCGTGAGGACGGGGATGCCCCGGGGGGATGCGGCCGGGCCCCGGCCCGGCGAGTCCCGCCCTGAACAGTCCATAGGTGATCCGCCGGCGCGCTGCGGCCTCCAACGCGTCGCGCAGAGCCCCGCTGCGCAGCACCGCGTCGGGCCCCAGAAGGCCTTCGACGACAGCCAGCGCACCCGAGACGTCGCCGTGGTCGAGGCGTTCGCGGACGTCCGTGAGACAGTCTGGACGACGGTGTGCCTCGTCGATGGCCCGGAGACACGGAAGCGGAGCACCGGCCAGTGCGGCCAGGAGACCCTCCCGCCGGATCTCGTCCGGATCGTGGTCGAGCGCGGCGAGTTTCCCGTCCACCAGCCCGATCCGGTGCAGGGCTCCGCGGCACTCGACGAGGCGCGGTCGCCCCGCCCGGTCCGGAACCCGGGACGGATCGGGCGGCGACCAGCCCGGGACCAGTGCCGAGGCGACCAGCGGGTGCAGTCGATCGGGCTCGATCAGTCCGGCGCGCATCAGTTCCAGGTCGGGGAGCATCCAGGTGGCCGCATCGGGCAGCACCGGCAACGCGGATGCGCCCCGGACCGTCGATGCCGCCGCGATGCGGGGCACGGACGGTCCGTCGCCGGCCGTGTCCGCCGCGAGGTGAAGGACCAGCCGGTGCCCGGCTCCCAGCCGGACCCGGACGCCACCGGTTCGCCGTCCCTCCGCGCGGAGCAGGATCCCGGCCTCGGCCGCCCATCGGCCGACGGCGCAACGCTGCCCGGACGGCACCAGCCCGAGCGGATCCGGGTCCTCCTCGGGGCGGCCGTCGAGGGGCGGCCGATCGGCTCCCGACCGAAGACGCAACTCGTCGGTCCTGCGCGCGTCCCACAGATGGCGGTGCAGGTCGAGACGGTGGCGCGGACTGGGACGGGCATGGGGATGTGGGCAGTCGGCCGCCTCGGAGGCGGATCCGTCCCACAGCGCGAGGCTGATCCGCTGGCCCGCGTCCGCCCAGGCCGGCGGCGTCCGGACCACGAGGTGCACCGGCTTCCCGCCTTCGGTCGCGGGCTCGTACCGAGCCAGCGCGACGGTCAGGCCGGGGCGCAGCAACCCGTCGGGAGCGATCCTCGGCAGATGCCAGCGCAGCAGGTCGGGTGCCAGATGGCGGAGGTCGTCCCGGATCCGGGCGGTCAGTTCCCGGCCGTGGCTCCGTGCCGTGGAACGCAGATCGAGATCGACGTCGATGTGCGCCGCGGCACACGCACCGGCCCAGTCCCCGACGCGCCGGCGGACGCCGGCAGTCTCGATCATGGAGGGCGGCACGGCGAACTCGCGCACACGCAGCCAGAGAGAAAGGCGTGGATCCTCGTACGCGGTCTCGGTGAGCATCAGCGCTCACCTTCCGCGGACGGGACCCCCCATCCGTCAACACAATGAGTTGTCATCGGCTGGAGAGTACCCGCGGTCGCCGTGCGCCGCCAGATGATTTCCGGCGGGGGCCCTCGCCGTCTTCCGCGCCCCCTGTCGCGGGCCGGCTCATGTGCGGACGCAGCGCTGAACGTCCGCTTGCGTTCGTGGAGTTCGCCCTCGGTGGTGTCGAACGGGGCCACGCGGAGCCGGCCGGCGGCAGGGTGCGCGGCGCAAGGCAGGCACCGGTCGCCGACCGCGCCGTATGCCGTGGGCGGAGACCTGTGCGGCGTCTCGCGTGCTCAACTCGACGAGGCCCAGCGGCCGTGGACCGGCCGCATCCGTCATCCTGCCCGGGAACGCGCGCAAGGCGGGGGCATGTGCACGTTCCAGCGCGGGCGGGTCGGGGTCACGTCCCTCGAAGCGAGGGCGGCCAACGGGCGGGGCCGTGGGCCTCCTTACCCGACAGGTCATCGACCCCGCTGCGTCCGCGTGCCACGATCGTCGCCGTACGGAGCCCGACCGACCGGAAGGACGCCATGCCCGCCTACGCGATCGCTCATCTGCAGGAGGCATCCCCGCACCCGGAGATCGCCGAGTACATCGAGCGCATCACCGCCACGTTCGAGCCGTTCGGCGGTCGGTTCCTCGTGCACGCCACCCGGCACGAGGTGATGGAGGGCGACTGGCCCGGGCACGTCGTGGTGATCGCCTTTCCGGGCATGGACGAGGCACGGGCCTGGTGGGACTCGCCCGCATACCGCGAGATCGCGCCACTGCGCTCGCGGCACATCGAGGGGGACATCATCCTGGTCCCCGGCGTCGCCGAGGGCTATGACCCGGCCGTCACCGCGAGGGTGTTGCGCGAGTCCCTGTCCGCTCGGTGACCCACCGGCCCGGCCCGCGTGTTGTGCCCCGCGGCGGGCGGCTGCCCTCGGCCGTCGGCCGGTCGAGGGCAGCCGCCCGCCGCGCCGTGTCAGTGGGTCCGGCCGGGCAGGATCTGGATGGTGCCGCCGACCGCCCGCTCGCCGGCGGCGTCCGACGGGCGGTTGACGAGGGAACCGTTGACGGCCATCGCGGTGGAGCCGCCTCCGTCGAGGTTGATGGCGTCGACGGCGCCGAGCGAGCGCATGAAGGAGGCCGCCTCCTGCAGGGTGAAGCCTTCGCTGCCACCGCTCTGCCGGCCGTCCACCGTGGCCAGGATCAGCCGGCCCCTGGCGTCGACACCGGCCATGGTGCGCGGCTGACGGCTGTTCGCCCAGGCGTACCCGAAGGACAGGTCCTGCGGGTCGACCACACCCTCGGCCGCCGCGTCGATGTTGACGCGGCCGCGACTGACGAGCGTCGGGGCGGCGCTGACGATGCTGTCGTCGCTGTCGAGCCCGACGCGCTTGCCCGCCGTGTCGCGGATGACCTCGTCCACGCCGACCCGCTGTCCGGGGCGGGCGTGAGCGGTGAGCCAGTCCGCTGCCGAACCGATGGCCTGGAGCACCGTGCCGTGGGCCGGGACGGCACCGCCCCGGGAACCCGCCGACACCACGCGGCCGTGGTCGTCCAGCACGACCTGCGTGCCGGGTCCGGTGGGCAGCGGCGCGCCGAACTCGCCGGTGAACAGCACCAGATCATCGGCCGTGTGACAGGTGACGTCCTGCCAGGGCAGCGCGCTCGGGGTCGCGCCAGGGCGCCCGCAGTCCCGGATGAGACCGGGAACACGGTTGATGCCCTGGGCCTGATGGGCGGATCCGCCCGCGCGCACCGTGACGGTCGTCGTCAGGTCCGCCACGCGGGCGTGACGACCGCCGTCCTCCAGGATCAGTGCCGCCCGCGATCCCGCGGCCATCGACTCGAGCTCACCGTGGTCGGCGCTGATGCCCGCCTGCGTTCCCTGGACTCCGTCCGCGTCGGAGGTGATGAAGAACCCGGCGTTGACGCCTACCAGGGAGCCCAGTCCGGCGGCGACGGACGAAGTGGTCACGCGTCGCGCGACGTTCCCGTCATGGGTGCCCTCGACGGTGCCCCGGAACGTACGCGGATCGACGACCGCGACGTGCACGTTCTCCCGGTCGGCCGGCTGCTCGGCGTCGTAGCCCGTCCAGTCGACGGCGGTGTGGAAGCCCGCCGCGGTGATCGCCTGTGCGGCGCTCGCTGCCGCCGCCTGGGTGGCGTACGAGCCGACCCGCACCCGCAGGCCCATGACGCCTCGCGGGGTGTCGGCGTAGTCGGGCCAGCGCACCGTCTCCACCCGCGGCTCGAAACCGCCCGAGCGCAACCCGCTCGCGGTGGTGTCGGCCCAGGACCGCGGCCCGACCGCCGCCCAGGTCGCGGCGCCGCTGAGGCGGCCGGTCGCCGGGGCCTGGACGGTGACCGTCCAGACCGGCGCGGCGTCGGCGTTCTCGATGGTGGCGCTGCGTACCTGCACGCCCGGAGCGATGGTCTGTGTCGTCCACGTGATCGCGTCCGTTGCCGGTGCGGCGGCCGCGGACCGGGGAGCGGCCTCCGCCGTCCCCCAGACGCCTCCCGCGGCGACGACGGCGCATACGGTGGCGGCGCCCAGCAGGACTCGTGCGCGCGCGGCAGACCGGTGCTTGTGGCCCATGGCATCCTCTCGTTCCCACGGCGAGTGACCGCACGGGCCGAGCCCTTCCGGCCACTTCTTCCCCTTGATCACAACCGGCCGGCGGAGCGGCTTCCGTGCTCGGCAGTGACGTCCCAGGGAACACTCGAAGAACAGATGTACGGCCGCCCTGGGCGCTGCGCCGCACGCCGACGCCGCCTGCGATCCCGGACTCCGCCGAGTGCCGACCGGCCCGCCGCGGCCTCGGGGTGGGCCTTCTCGATGCCGCTCGGCGGCCGTGGCCGACCGGTTATCGTGTACGGCATGCCTGCGCACGACCTCATCCGTATCGTCTCCCGCGACTCGCCCATGGCCCTGGCCCAGGTGGAGCGCGTGCGCAGGGAACTCGCCGCACTGCACCCGGGCATCCGTACGGAGGTCGTGCCCGTCAGGACCACCGGGGACAAGTGGATGGGCGATCTCTCGCAGGTCGAGGGCAAGGGCGCCTTCACCAAGGAGGTCGACGCGGCACTGCTGGCCGGTGAGGCGGACCTGGCCGTGCACTGCATGAAGGATGTGCCGGCCGACCGGCCGCTGCCGGCCGGGACCGTGTTCGCCGCGTTCCTCGAGCGGGACGACATCCGTGACGCCCTCGTCCATCCCGACGGGCTGACTCTCGACGAACTCCCCGCCGGAACCCGCATCGGCACCTCGTCGGTGCGGCGGATCGCCCAACTGGCCGTCTCCCGGCCGGACCTGACGTGTGTGCCGATGCGCGGCAACGCCAACCGCCGGCTGGCGAAACTCGCCGAGGGCGAGGCCGACGCGCTTCTCCTTGCCGTGTCCGGCCTGGACCGCATCGACCGCCGGGACGCGATCAGCGAAGTGCTGCCGCCCGAGACGATCATGCCGCCCATCGGCGCGGGCATCCTGGCCCTGCAGTGCCGCGAGAACGACACCGAGCTGATCGACACCGTGAGCGGCCTCGGAGATCCCGACACCCATCGCGAGGCCACCTCCGAGCGCATGTTCCTGCACGTCCTGCAGGGCCACTGCAACTCGCCGATCGCCGGATACGCCAGGGCCACGCCGAACGGCGACCTCTCCTTGAGGGCATGTGTGTTCACACCCGACGGCAAGACCGTCCTCAACGCACACGAGTGGGCGGGGCGTCTGGACCCGGCCACCCTGGGCACATCGGTAGCCGTCACGCTCCTGCGCCAGGGAGCGCGGGAACTGATCGACTCCATCCCTCACTGAGCCTCGGTCGGCCGCGATCGGGGAGCACCGGCAGCACGGCGCCCGGACCGCGGGCGGCGCGCGGCCCCGCCCCGACGGCCGGGACCGCGGCCGGCCTCAGTCGCGAGCCGAGGCCGTGGAGTCGGACACGGCGGGAACGGACTTGGAGCGGGCCGCCGGTGGTTTCGGCCGTGTCCCGGAAGAACGCCGCCTGCGCAGCAACAGCCGTCGTGCGGGCCGCTCCACCGCCTCGTACAGGACCCAGGACAGGCCGAGGGACACGGTGAACGCGAGCGTCGTCGCGCACAGGCCCCCCACCACGCCGTAGCGAGGTGAGGTGCCGAGCAGGTGGGTGCCGGCCTGCAGCACGAGAAGATGCACCATGTAGAAGGCGAACGACAGCTCCCCGAGCCGTACCAGCCGCCGATGCCGCCACAGGGACGGCAGGCCGCGCAGGTCCGCGACGGCGGCCGCCGGGATGAGCAGGGCGAAGCCGACGATGGTGCAGGCCGTGGCCGGGTAGCCGGGGGTGACCTGGGGGACGAAGAAGTAGCCGACGACGGCCAGGGCGAGCGAGGCCTCAAGGCCGGGGCCGCGCCACCGTCCGAGAAGCACCAGGCGGGCGACTGCGGCTCCGAGGACGAACTCGGGCAGTCGAGCGGCGGGGAAGGAGTTCACGGTCTGGCCCAGCCAGTGGTGGGCGTCCGCCCAGGCCAGAACCGTCACCGCCAGTACCGAGGCCCCGGCGACCGCCGCCGACCCTCGGACATCGAGCCGGCGCAGCAGCAGAGCCAGCAGCGGGAAGAGGGCGTAGAAGAAGGCCTCGCAGGCCAGCGACCAGCTGACCGGGTCCAGCGTCTGCCACCAGGGACGCCACCAGGAATGCACCAGAAGGACATTGGCGAGTGCCTGGTGCGCCGTCGGCATCTCCCGATGGTCCAGCGTGTATGCCATGACCAGGGCGATCGCGGCGGTGGCCAGGTGGACGGGGTAGACGCGTGCGATGCGCCGCCGCCAGAAGGCGGGTGCCCGGTCGTTCGGCCGCGCCGACCACATCAGGACGAACCCGGACAGCACGAAGAAGAAGGACACCCCTGTCGCGCCGGCGTCGAACGCCCACGTCATGATGTCGCCGCCGGTGCCTGCGAAATAGCCGAAGTTGCGCACGTGCAGCCCGAAGACCAGCAGCGCGGCCGCCCACCGCAGTCCTGTGAGCGAGGGCAGCGTCGCCGTCGAAGCGGCCGGAGGGTTTCTGGCGGTGGTCGGTGCGGCCGACGGTCGTCTGGCCACACTGGTCGCCGTCGTCATCGTCTCACCTGCCTGGGCGCGTTCGTGCTGAGCATGAAGGGGAACGTTGCCCGTTCCTCTCCTTTCATTCCGGTTCTCTAGCAAACATCACAGTCAGGGCGACGAGGGCCGCCGGCCGCCGCATCCACACGGGGGGAGGACACCCGAACGGCCCAGTGGTCGGCGGCCGGGGATCCCGAGGGCGGGCAGATGCGGGCTCGCGCCGCGCCTGCCCGGGAGACGGTTCCGCGTCACCGGTCCGATGCCGGACCGGTGACGCGGACGAGTGAATCGGAGATCGGCCGGATCCCCGGGCGTCGACGCGCCTCACGGGGACGACCCGGCACGGCCGGGGCGGACGGATCCGCTCAGTGGTGCCCGTGCCTCTTGCCCAGGCTCGCCAGCACGGCACGCGCCATGGCTTCCTCACCCTTGGCATTGGGATGGGCGGGTGCCGCGGGAGAGGCCGGCTGCAACGGTTCGATCCACCGGTCGCCGGGCGCCTTGCACATGTCGTGGCCACGCGTGGGCGCGTAGGTGTCGACGTACTCCGCGCGGTTCCACGCGGCCACCACGCGCAGCATCAGATTGAGCCCCTTCTCGGTGTCCCGCAGGTAGGAGAAGTCCTTGGCCGCGAAAGGCACCGAGGGGGAGCAGCCGCTGCCGTCGTCGGGCAGGAGGTCCGGGTAGCCGACGACGAGGACCCGCGCGTGCGGCGCCCTCGCGTGTACGGCCCGCAGCACGCGGTCGACCTTCGGTGCGGTCTGCGCGATGGCCACCGTGAGCCGGTCGACCCCCGACGAGGCGTAGTAACGGCGGCAGGGGTCGCCCGTCGGGTCCTGGGCGGCGAGCCCGACACAGGTGGAGATGATGGAGCCGAAACCGATGTCGTTGCCGCCGATCTGAAGCGTCACCAGATCGGTGTCCCGCCCCACCGCGTCCAGCTGGGGACCATTGGTGCCCTGTGCCGTCCACATCTCGGCGGTCGTCGCCCCGCCGCAGCTGACGTCCTTGAACGCCGTCGTCTTCCGGGCAGTTGCGACGATCGAGGGGTAATTGTGGTCGGAGCGGGCGCAGTTCGCGTCCACCTGCTGCGGGATGAGGGGTCCCGAGGTGTAGGAGTCCCCGAGCGATGTGTAATGCGTGCCGCGGCCGGGTGCCGCGCCGTGCGCCGCGGCGGGCACCGCGGAGACGGCGAAGAGGGCACAGGCGCCGAGCGCCGCCCCCGCGGTGACCGGGAATCGACGGCGTCTCGCCGCTCCGCCCGGTTGTCCGTCCTTTGCCATGACGATCCTCCCCCTGAGGCCGTGACGTCGCGCGGGGCCACTCGGAGAGCGGCCCTCGCGCGTTCGACTGGGCTTGTATACCGTCCGGTATGTCTCAAGGGCCAGAGGCGGGAACCGGGCAGCTGCGGGGGAGACGGCACGGCGGACCGAACCGCGGCCTCAGGAGACGCGGCCGGGACCGCCGCGGGGGAGGACTTTTGTCCTGTCGGGCGCGGGGCTCGGGCGGGGTCGGGGACCCCGCCCGAGAGGATCACGCGCGGTGGTACTGCGTGGGCGAGGCGACCTCGCCGCCGAGCTCCTCGGCGGCGTGACGTGCCCAGTACGGGTTGCGCAGCAGTTCCCGGGCCAGCAGTACGGCATCGGCCCGGCCGGAGGCGACGATCTCCTGGGCCTGGGCCGGCTCCGTGATCATGCCGACCGCGGCCACGGGCATCCCCGTCTCGGTGCGGACGCGCTCGGCGAAGGGCACCTGGTAGCCGGGGCCGGTCACGATCTTGGCGTCCGGGACGTTGCCGCCGGTGGAGATGTCCATCAGATCCACTCCGCGGGCCTGGAGCTCCTTGGCGAATCGGACGGTGTCGTCCGCCGTCCACCCCTCCCGGCCGTCCTCGGGGTTCTCGGTGAGCCAGTCCGTGGCGGAGATCCGGAAGAAGACCGGCAGGTCGTCCGGCCAGACGGCGCGCACGGCGTCCACGACCTCCAGCGCGAACCGTGTGCGGCCCTCGAACGAGCCGCCGTACTCGTCCGTGCGCTGGTTGCTGTAGGGGGACAGGAACTGGTTGATCAGGTAGCCGTGGGCTCCATGGATCTCGGCGACCTCGAATCCGGCCGCGCGTGCACGCTCGGCGGCCTCCGCGAACTCCCGGACGATGCCGCGGATGCGGTCCGTGGTGAGTTCCTCGGGGGTCGTCGACGCCGGGCCGAAGGGGAGTGCGCTGGGGCCGACGGGGGTCCAGCCGTGGGGCTCGTCGGGGCTGATCGGGCGCCCGCGGTCGACCCAGGTGCGCTCGGTGGAGGCCTTGCGCCCGGCGTGGGCCAGCTGGATACCGGGGACGGTGCCCTGCGTCTTCAGGAACGCGGTGATGCGCTGGAAGGCGGCGACCTGGGTGTCGTTCCAGATGCCCAGGTCATAGGGGGAGATGCGTCCCTCGGGGCTGACGGCCGTGGCCTCGGTGATGATCAGTCCGGTACCGCCGGAGGCGCGCGCGGCGAGGTGGGCGAAGTGCCAGTCCGTCGGGACGCCGACCGCTTCGCCCTCCGGCGCCGCACTGTACTGACACATCGCCGCCATCCAGATGCGGTTGGGGACGGTCAGTGACCTGAGGGTGTACGAGGTGAAGAGGGAGGTCAACTCGATGACTCCTAGTGCATGCCGGTGAGCGGGGCCCGAGTGCGTGACCCACACCCGTGCCGTTGACGTCCAGAATAATTGCATGCGCTTGCTATTTATTCCGCCCGCAAGCGGCGTGCGCATCCGAAGCGGGAGCGATGTGCTCGATCGGGGGTGCCCCGAGTGCGGCCGGTGGGCCGTCACGTGACACTGACAGCGACGAGCGAGGCACCGTGAGCGACCAGGGGCGTGACCAGAAGCGAGGAGCATGCATGCTGCGCGGCTTCAAGAACTTCCTGATGCGCGGCGACGTCATCGTCGTGGCCATCGGCCTGATCGTGGCGCTGGCCTTCAGCACCCTGATCAAGGCGTTCACCGACTACGTGATCAACCCCATCATCGCGAGGGCTCAGGGCGGGGTGTCGCCCGGACTCGGCTGGCAGCTCGGCCGGCCGGGCAACAGCGCGACCTACCTGAACATCGGCGCGTTCATCTCCGCGCTGATCTACTTCATCATCTTCATGGCGGTGGTGTACTTCCTGATCGTCGTCCCGTACAAGCGCGCACAGGCCCGGCGCGGCCTGTCGGTCTTCGGTGACCCCCAGCCCGCCAGGACGTGTCCCGCCTGCCTCTCGGAGGATGTGCCCAAGGCGGCCACCAAGTGCCGGTACTGCGGCAGCACTCTGGCCTGAAGGCGGGGTGCCGCCCCAGGGTCGCGCGGCTGCCCGACGGCATCGGACGGAGACGCAAGCGTCAGGAGGAACGGGGGAGTTCAGCGAGGGGCGAGCCCGGCCGGCAACCGTCAGCGGCGCTTCTCCCAGTCGGCCAGGGTGAGTTCGTACTCGACTTCGCCGTGTTCCGAACCTTCGATCCTCTCCGGCCAGTCTTCGGTGAAGTTGCGGAGGAACGACAGACCGGTCCGCTCCATCACCCGCCGGGACCGGGTGTTCACCGCCATGGCGTTCGCGGTGACCCGTTGCACGCCGAGGTCCGTGAACCCCTTGTCGATCAGCGCCCGCGAGCCTTCCGTCGCATGTCCCTCGCCCCAGGCCGCCCTGTTCAGCCGGTAGCCGAGTTCCACCGCGGCGGCGCTGTGCTGGTCGAGGGGGCGGAACTCGAACCAGCCGAGGAAGGTCCCGGTGGCCTTCTCCTCGGCGGCCCAGTGACCACGGGTGCCGAGGCACGGGTGGTCGTGGAGGAGCCGTGGCAGCGTCAGTGTGCGGATCGACTCCCGACCGACCGGCTTGCCACCGTTGATGAACCGCATGACCTCGGGGTCGTTGTCCAGGACGAAGAGGTGTTCGGCGTCGGCTTCGGTGAACGGGCGCAACACGAGCCGCTCGGTCTCGAGGAAGACAGGCATGCAGCGATCTTCACCAGCGGGGGCCCGGTCCGCCACCGGATAACGACGTCAACAGCCGTGTGTCGCCGGCTGCTCGGGAAGGCGGCGGTCCCCACGGGGCTCTGTCCCGTTCCGCCGGCCGACGGTCCGGCGACGGGGACGGACGGCGGTACGGGCCCCGATGAGCGCCCGCACCGCCGCACCGGTGGGGAGACGGTGGGTCGTGCGTCAGGCAACGGCCTCGACGGCCTGGGTCCTGAGGCTCTGTGTCTGCCGCGGCAGGGTGAGCACGGCGAGGAAGCCGAGGACCGCGACCGCGGCGAAGAAGTAGAAGCCCCACGGATGCCCGATGCCGGCCGTGACCAGGGCTCCGGTGATCGACGGGCCGACGATCGAGCCGATACGGCCGATGCCCGAGGCCGAGCCGAGAGCCGTGCTGCGGACGGAGGCGGGGTAGAAGTTCGTCACATAGGCGTAGACGAGCACCTGGGCCGAGAAGACGAACACGCCGGTGAGGAAGACGACGAGGTCGAGCAGGATGTCGCTGCCCATCTTGACGCTCAGGCAGGCGAGCATGACCACGGAGACCGCGAACCAGCCCAGTGCCGTGCCCTTGATGCCCCGCCGGTCGGCGACGAAGCCGCCGATGATCAAGCCGACCACGCCTCCGACGTTGAGCACGAGGAGCTGGGTGACCGCTGTCGGCACGGGATAGCCGGCATCGTTCATGAGCTTCGGCAGCCAGGTGTTGAGGCCGTAGACCAGCAGCAGCCCCATGAACGAGGCGACCCAGATGCCGATGCCCGCGCGGAGGTAGGCGGGCTTGAGCAGCTCGGTGAAGGGAACACGCCGGGAGCCGGTCGACTGCCGGGCTTGCACGAAGGCCTCCGACTCCGGCAGGCGGAACCACTGGACGACGGCGACGACGAATCCGACGACACCGAGGACGTAGAAGAGGATCTCCCAGTTGTCGGTCACCTGCAGTGCCAGCAGCGATGTGATCACGGCGCCGGTGTGATAGCCCGTCATGGTCAGTGTGCTGGCCCGTGCCCGCCGGCGGGCCGGCATGTGCTCGGCCATCATCGTGAGCGAAACCGGCATGCACGCGCCGAGGCCCACACCGGCGATGAGACGCAGCACGGCGAACATCGCGACCGAGTCCGCCAGCGGCACCAGGACGGTGAAGAGCGAGAACAGCACCACCGAGCCTATGAGCAGGTGGCGCCGCCCCAGCCGGTCGGCGAGCGGGCCGACGGACACCGCGCCGATGGCGACGCCGACGAGCGAGAGCGTGGCGATCGTGGTCGCGTCGGCCGCGGTCATGCCGAGGTGGTGGGTCTTGAGAAGGGTCGGGATGATGGCGCCGAGGACGACGAGGTCGTAGCCCTCGAGCAGGACGGTGATCCAGCACAGGACCACCGTCCAGGCGTCGCGGCCGGTGAGGCCGAAGCGGGCCGACGGCTGGGACGGGGTGACGGGTGTCATGGTGACATTCCCCCAGGGGACGGTGTGGGTGAGTGGGGTCGCAACGGGTGGGAGGCGATGCCCGGTCGCGTGACCCGCCGGGTCTCGCCGAGGGCGCCGGCATGGACCGCGGTGCCGCCGTGACCGGATCCGGTTCCGCCGCCGTCGGCCCGGCCGGCGGGCGGGTGAGGCCCGACCCCGGCACTCCGCTCGCGGAGGGGGAGATCGCCGGGGCCGGTCCGGTCGGTGACGACGCCGTGCGCCCGTTTCCACCGGTGCCGGGCGCGGAGGGGGATATGCGCCGCGTTCTTGGAGGCGGGGTCCGTCCGGCCGTCGCTGTGGAGTCCCGTGCCCCGGACGCCGTTGTCCAGGAATGTCATCGATTCCCTTTCTTTCAGGAGGGGGTGGTGAGTGCCGTGTCCACCTGGATCAGGCGGGGACGGTCGGGGCGCTCGGAGAGGACCGCACGCAACTCCTCGGCACCGTCGACCTGGTGGGAGGCGACGCCGTAGCCCTCCGCGACACGTGTGAAGTCCAGGCCCGGGATGTCCAGGCCCGGGGTGTCCGGCACGCCCAGGAGGCCGCCGAACCACCTCAGGGCGCCGTACGTGCCGTTGCGCAACAGCACTACGGTCAGGGGCACTTGCTGCTGTCCGGCCGTCCACAGCGCGGTGATCCCGTAGTTGGCCGAGCCGTCCCCGATGACGCCGACGACGGGCCGGCCGGGCTGCGCCATCGCGACACCGACGGCACCGGGGAGGCCGAAACCGAGTCCGCCTGCCGCCGGGAAGTAGTAGGAGCCGGGTCGGCGCAGATCCATCTGGCGCCACCAGGAGGAGTTCGTCGAGGTCGACTCGACCACGTAGGCGGTGTCCTCGGGCAGAGTGTCGCGCAGCGCGGCGAACACCTCCTCCGGATGCATCGCCGGACCGTCGGCGGTGTGCGGTTCGGGCGCGGGCCGGTAGGCCGCCCCGGCCGCCGCCGGGGCGTCGAGGACCTTCATCAGCAGATCGATGACCGCCCCGGGGTCGGCGACCAATGCCTCGCCCATGGGCGCCCGCGCGGCCGCGGACGCGTCGTCGGTCACCTGGACGAGCCGGGTGCCTCGCGGCAGATACGGGCCGGGGAGGTGCTCGTGGTAGCGGAACACCGGCGCGCCGAGCACGAGTACGAGGTCGTGGCCCTCGAACGCCTCGGAGACGGGCGCGATCCCGGCCGGCAGCACGCCTTGGAAGAGCGGGTGGCGGTTGGGGAAGGGCAGCCGGAAGAGCGATGGTGCCGCCCACACCGGTCCGCCGAGGCGCTCCGCGAGCCGGACGGCGTCGTCGAACAGGCCCGCCGAGTCGATGTCACCCCCCAGCACGAGTGCGGGCCGGCGCGCGGACGTCACGTCCTCCACCAGTCGGCGGCCCTGCTCCCCGGCGGGCAGAGAGGCGCGTTGGACGTTCCGGTCGAGCACCGCCAGGGCGTTGTCGTCGCAGTCGGCCGCCCAGTCGTCGTAGGGGACGGACAGATAGGTGGGGCGCTGCTGGAGCCGCGCCTCGAACACGGCCTGCGCGAGGGCGCGCGGCACATCCGCGGCGCAGGCCGGCTCCGCGGCCCAGCCGACGAGGGGTTTCATCAGCGCGGGGGCGTCGACATTGGCCAGATTCGCCTCGAGGCCCACGGCGGACCGCAGTTGCTGACCGGCCAGGATCACCAGCGGGGTCCGGGAGGCCACGGCGTTGGTCAGCGCGCCCATCGCGTTCCCGGAGCCGGAGGCGGCGTGCAGATTCACCAGGACAGGACGGCCCGTCGCCTGCGCGAAGCCGTCGGCCATGCCGACGACGGCCCCCTCGTGCAGACCGAGGACGTAGCGGAAGCTGTCGGGGAGTTCGGAGAGGAAGGGCAACTCGTTGGAGCCCGGGTTGCCGAAGACGGTGGTCAGCCCCTGGCGCTCCAGGAACTCGTGGGAGACGCGACGCACGGACGGCACAGACGTTCCTTTCCGGAGTGACGTGCATCACGCTAGGCAGTCGTGGAACATGAGCGCCAATAGATGTTGTGGCGCAGAGATATAGAGTCCTTCGATATGAGGAGCTTCGACCTCAATCTCGCGCGCGTGTTCGTGCTGCTCTACGAGACCGGCAGTGTCACGGTCACGGCCGAGACGCTTCACCTCACGCAGCCCACGGTCAGCTACAGCCTGGCCAAACTGCGCCGGCACTTCGACGACGAGCTGTTCCGGCGCACCGGGCGCGGGTTGACGCCGACCGCCGGTGCCCGCCGGCTGTACGAGCCGCTGCAGCGCGCCCTCGCGGACATCGACGGGGCGGTGGGCCAGGCCGACGCGTTCGACCCCGGAACCATGGCGGGACGGTTCACGCTCGCCCTGTCCGACCTGGGAGAGGCGACCCTGCTGCCCCGTCTCCTCGCGGCGGCCCGCGAGCGCGCGCCGCGGGTGTCGTTCATCGTGCGTCCGCTGGACGTCGACGATGCCGAGCACCAACTGCGCCGCGGCGAACTCGACGCGTTCGTCGCCTCCCCTGTGCTGACCTCCCACCGGACCGTCCGGATACCGCTCTTCCACGAGCGATACGTCGGCATGGTCGCCGCCGACCATCCGCGCGTGCGGGGCGACTCGGTCTCCCTGCCGGAGCTCGCCGCCGAGCACCATGCGACCGTCTTCGGCCCCAACGGGCACGTGGTGCCACGGGCGGTGCTCGCCGCGCACGGGCTCCTGGACCGGGTGGCCGTGGACGCCACACGCTTCTCGATGCTGCCGTACCTGCTGGAGCAGACCGACCTGATCGCCATCGTCCCGGAGTACGTCGGGGAGGTCTTCACCGCCTCCCATCGAGTACGCCTCGTGCGGCTGCCGTTCGTCACCGAGCCGATCGAAGTGGCCCTGTACGCACGGCACGAGTCCTCGCGCACGCCGTCCCAGCGGTGGTTGGTCCAGTTCATGTCCGAGGTGCTGGGCGAGCGGGTGAGCCGGGCCCAACTGCCCCCGTACGCGGCCCGCTAGACGACCCCGGAGCAGGCCCGGGCGTGCAAGGCCTTCAGGTCACAGGGGCCGGGCGGGCACGATGTTCTGGTTCGCACGGAAGAGGTTGTCCGGATCGTAGGTCCGCTTGACCCGTGCGAGCCGGTCGTAGTGGTCTCCGTAGGTGTTCCGCACCCGGTCGCGGCCTTCCTCCTCACCCATGAAGTTCACGTACGAGCCGCCCATGGAGTGCGGATGCATCTCCTGCCAGTAGTCGACGCACCACTGCCTGATCGTCCCGGCGTTGCCCGGATCGGGGTCGACTCCGGCGAAGACGGCGGACCAGACGGCGTCCCGGTGGCTCCAGGCGGTGTCGTCCGGGCCCACCCGGTGCGCGGCGCCGTCCACCGGATAGAGATGCATGAGCGAGAGCGGGGTCGGGATGTGCTCGCCGTACCTGAGATGCACGTCCAGCGCCGCATCCGTGATGCGATCGAAGAAGTCGCCCCGCCAATACCATTGGTAGCCCGCCGGGATGATGGGGTCGAGCATGCTCTGCAACGCGGGATAGGGCAGCGGTGCCGTGAAGTGGAAGGCCGGCGGACCCGGCTCCCGTACCGACGTGAACGCCTCCTCCACGCGGTCGGGTTGACCGGTGTGGCACCCCACGATGCCGCAGATCCTCTGCCCGTGGAGTTCTTCGGGGAACGGCGGGACGGGAGGGACGACGAACAGTGCGAAGTAGGCGTACACGTCCTCGGGCGCCCGCGGAAGGAAGTCGCGGTACCACGCGAGTACTTCGCGGGTCCCGTCCACCGGCCACAGGGTGATCACGACCCCGACGGTGTCCACCGGGTGGAGCCGGTAGGTGAACGAGGTCACGACACCGAAGTTGCCGCCGCCACCGCGCAGTGCCCAGAACAGGTCCGGGTGGTCGGTCGCGCTCACCGAAACGACGGTGCCGTCGGCCAGCACGACGTCCGCGCCGAGCAGATTGTCCACTGTGAGGCCGTACTTGCGGGTGAGGTAGCCATGGCCGCCGCCCAGCGTGAGCCCGCCGATTCCGGTCGTCGAGACGATGCCGGCGGGCGTGGCGAGCGCGAACTCGTGCGTGGCGCGGTCGAGATCCTGAAGCAGGCAGCCGCCGTCGGCCCGCGCGGTCCTGGCGACCGGGTCGACCTGTACCCGGCGCATCGCGGAGAGGTCGACGGTGACGCCGTCCTCCACCAGGCACAGACCCGGGCCGCTGTGTCCGCCCCCGCGGACCGCGAGTTCCAGGTCGTTGTCGCGGATGAAGTCGACCGCGGCCGCTACATCGGCCGTGTCCGCGCATCGCACCACGGCGGCCGGGCGCCGGTCGATCATCGCGTTGTAGACCGTGCGTGCACGGGAGTACTCGGCGTCCCGCGGGCCGATGACCGGACCGCGCAGGGCGGCCTTCATGGCCTCAAGGGTCGAGGGGTCCAAGGCGATCACCTCCGCGGGGAGATATCACCGGGCGGCAGCGGTTGCTCCGCCCAGACGGTCTTGCCCGTGCCGGTGTACCGGGTGCCCCAGCGCTGTGCGACCTGGGCGACCAGGAAAAGGCCCCGGCCTCCCTCGTCCGTGACGGGTGAACGGCGCATGTGCGGGGAGGTGTTGCTGGCGTCCGACACCTCGCAGATCAGGCTGCGGTCCAGGATCAGCCGGAGGGCGGTCGGTCCGCCGGCGTGCCGGATGGCGTTGGTGACCAGTTCGCTGACGATGAGCTCGGTGGTGAAGGCGAGATCCTCCAGGCCCCAGTCCGTCAGTTGCCGGACGGCCTCGCAGCGCACGTCGTGAACCGCCCGGGGGTCGGAGGGCACCTCCCAGGAGACCACGCGGTCCGGAGGGAGTCGGTGCGTCCGAGCGATCAGGAAGGCGACGTCGTCGTGCGGGTGGTCCGGCAGCAGCGTACGGACCATCGTGTCGCAGATCTCTTCCAGAGGCCGGTCGGGATGGGCCAGGGCGAAGCAGAGCCGCTCGAAGCCGACATCGACGTCCCGGTCCGACGCCTCGATCAGCCCGTCGGTGTAGAGGGCGATGACGCTTCCCTCCTCCACCGCGATCTCGGCCGATTCGAAGGGCAGACCGCCCAGCCCCAGCGGGGGACCGGCGGGGATGTCGGGGAACTCGACGGGTTCGGAGAGATGGGCGATGGCGGGGCTGGGATGCCCGGCCCGCGCCACATTGAGTTTGCCCGAGATCGGGTCGTACACGGCGTAGACGCATGTGGCGCCGATGACCATCGGGTCGTCCGTGGCCGCTTCCGCCTCGTCCGCCAGGCGCAGGACGAGGTCGTCGACGTGGGCCAGGAGCTCGTCGGGCGGAAGGTCGAGATCGGCGAGCGTCTGCACGGCCGCACGCAGACGGCCCATGCTGGCCGCGGCGTGGATCCCGTGGCCCACGACATCACCCACCACGAGCGCGACCCGGGCGCCGGACAGGGGGATGACATCGAACCAGTCGCCCCCGACGCCGGCCTCGGCGTCGGTCGGCAGATAGCGATAGGCGAGCTCGACGGCGCTGTGGTCGGGCAGATCGGGCGGCAGCAGGCTCGTCTGAAGGGCGAGCGCCGCGTTGTGCTCGCGCGCGAACCGCCGGGCGTTGTCCACGCACACCGCCGCACGGGCCACCAGCTCCTCGACGAGCAACTGGTCGTCCTCGTCGAAGGCGTCCGGGTTCTCCCAGCGCAGCAGCGTCACCACGCCCATGGTCACGCCCCGTGCCCGGAGCGGCACGGTCAGATGTGTGTGCACACCGATCCGGTGCAGCTTCTCCAGGCGCAGCGGGTCCTCGGCGAGCCACCAGGTCGTCGGGGCCAGCACGGGATCGAGGATGGACCGCCCGGCCTCCAGGCAGCGCCGTTGCGGGGACCGTGCCGGATATCTGGTGGGCTCCCCGATCGCGACGACCACCTCCGGGTGCTCCTCGTGGATCGACAGGTTGGTCGCCCTTCGCAGGGTCCCGCCGGTCACCGGCTCGCCCGTGACCTCCTTCGCCGTGAGACCCCCCTGAAAGAGGTCGATCGCGGCGAAATCGGCGAGTTCGGGCACGAGTACCTCGGCCAGTTCGCGCACCGTGTGGTCGAGGTCCAGCGTCGTGCCGATGCGCTGCCCCGCCTCGTTGATGAGGGTGAGCCGTTCGCGCGCTTCGTCGGAGGACGGGACGGCGACGGCGGTGGAGCGCGGTCCGAGCGCCCTCCCCGTCGGTTCCGCCGGCCGGCGTGATGAGCGGCGTGAGCGCTGCCCGCGGTCGAGCCCGGTGTTCGGCGCGGCCGGCACGTCCACGGCCGACGGCATCCGCCGTGCGCACAGAGCGGACGGGGGGAGCGTGGGCGCTTCCTGCGGCGGCAGTTCCTCCATACCGGCCGTCCGGGGGTTCACCCACAGGGACCGCGGCTCCTCGTCCGGTCCGGTGCCGGCGAGCGCCTGCTCCTCGAGCAGGGTGCGCACCACCACCTGGTCCAGCTCCCACTTGCGCGACGCGGCGCTGTCGCAGGCCGTGATCAGCCACTCGGACCCGTTCCCGGTGCGCACGGGGCACGCACGCAGCGCCACCTCCAGGGGGTGACCCGCGCGGTGACGTGCGGTGACCTCGGCCTCCCAGCCTGCTCCCACCCGCCGTGCTCCGAACCATGCGGACGTCAGCGCGTCCTCGGACAGCAGGAGTGATGTCGCTGGTTGCTGGAGTACCTCGGCCGCCGCATATCCGAGCAGGTTCTGGGCCGCCGCGCTCCAGTGCTTGATCAGGCCGTGGGCGTCCACGAGGACGACGGCCGCGGACGTGATCCCGAGCGGATCGCCCCGGTGTTCATGCGCCATGTTCGTGCGACCCATACGGGGGTCCATTCCACGGGCGGATACCTGGCTCTACGGTCTCATACCGGTCCTCCCGTGTCCTTGCGCTCCCGGCCCGCGCGGTACCTCCGCGGGCCGTCGTGACCCCGGGACGGTGCGGTCGGGCCGGGGCGAGGAACGCCCGGCGGTGCGCGGCGGCACGGTGCGGTGGGGACGGCCGGGGGTACGTGTGCCGCGCCCGGGGGAGTCATCCGCGCAAAGAGTGCCGGAAACGTCACCTCCGCCGTAGGCTTCTGCGGGCGTTCGGGCCATCGCCCCTTGCGCGCCGCGGTCGCACGTCGTCCTACGATGAGTGAAGATCACATGCGAACAGGGAGCGTGAAATGATCTTTATCACGGTCAAGTTCCGGGTCAAGCCGGAGTACGTGGAGCGGTGGCCCGAGATCACGCGCGGGTTCACCGAGTCGACGCGCAACGAGCCCGGCTGCCTGTGGTTCGACTGGTCGCGCAGCCTCGAGGACCCGGCCGAATACGTGCTCGTCGAGGCGTTCCGGGACGGCGACGCGGGCGCCGCGCACGTCCAGTCCGAGCACTTCCGGGCGGCCATGGAGAATCTGCCTGCTCACCTGGTCGAGACGCCGCGGATCATCAACACGGTCCTGGAGCAGGACGACTGGTCGGAGCTGGGGGAGATGACCGTCAAGGACTGACGGCCGCATACGCTCCTGCCCGGACGCGGTGGGTGACCCTGCGCAGAGTACGTTCAGCAGTGGTAGCCATCCGCTGTCGTCATCGCGGCATGAAATGATCTGATGAGCTGACAAGCGTCCCTGTGGTGACCGATTGCCCGGCTGCCGAGCTGTCGGTGGGCCGCGGTGCGTGCGCACAGGGCCATGTCGCGAGCCCCGCACACGCCAACGAAGGATTGCCTCTATGGAATACCGTCATCTCGGCCGCAGTGGCCTGATCATCAGCGAGATCGCTTACGGGAACTGGCTCACGCATGGTTCTCAGGTGGAGGCCGAGGCGGCGGTCGCGTGTGTGCGTGCCGCGCTGGAGACGGGCATCACCACGTTCGACACCGCGGATGTCTATGCCGGGACGCGGGCCGAGGCGGTTCTGGGTGATGCGCTGAAGGGTGAGCGCCGTGAGGGTCTGGAGATCTTCACGAAGGTGTACTGGCCGACGGGTCCGGGCCGCAACGACCGGGGTCTGTCGCGCAAGCACATCATGGAGTCGATCGAGGGGTCGTTGCGGCGGCTGCGGACCGACTATGTGGATCTGTACCAGGCGCACCGGTACGACGTGGCGACGCCGTTGGAGGAGACGATGGAGGCGTTCGCCGATGTCGTGCACTCCGGGAAGGCTCATTACATCGGCGTGTCGGAGTGGCCCGCGGAGCAGATCCGGCGTGCGCACGCGCTCGCGCGTGAGCTGCGGATTCCTCTGGTCTCCAACCAGCCGCAGTACAACGCGCTGTGGCGGGTGATCGAGGGCGAGGTGGTGCCTACCTGCGAGGAGCTGGGTATGGGCCAGATCGTGTTCTCGCCGATCGCGCAGGGTGTGCTGACGGGCAAGTACGAGCCGGGTCAGCAGCCGCCGGCGGGTTCGCGTGCCACGGACGACAAGGGTGGCGCCGGCATGATCGCGCGGTGGATGCGCGATGACGTGCTGGCGGCCGTCCAGCAGTTGAAGCCGCTGGCGGCGGAGGCGGATCTGTCGCTGGCGCAGTTGGCCGTGGCGTGGGTTCTGCAGAACTCCAATGTGTCAGCGGCCATCATCGGCGCGTCGCGTCCGGAGCAGGTCCAGGAGAACGCGAAGGCGTCGGGCGTGGTGCTCGAGGCCGATCTGATGGCGCGCATCGAGGAGATCCTCGAGCCGGTCGCGGTCACCGACCCCAAGCGCGTGCACGACAACGTACCGGAGCGCCGCGCCTGAGGCAGCGACCCATGTCCTGTTCGCAGGCTTGAGCGACCGAGGCGGCCGGGACCCGGCGAGGGCTGGATCCCGGCCGCCTCGCGGCCGGCGGCGGGTCCGGCGGCCTGGCATGCCTGCCGACTTCCGGTGGCTGTCACCGGCCTGAGTCTTTCGGACCGTGTGCCGGCCGGTCCGGAACAGCGTGCGGCGGTGCGGGTCACCCGCGGGTGACCCGCACCGCTCCGTGCATCAGGGGAATTGCGTGATCTTGGAGGGGACGGTGTCCGTTCCCGAGGTGGGGGCGCCGGTGTCGTTCACGACATGGGCGTACTGTCCCTTGCCACCCAGGGAGATGACCAGGAGGTCGTGCAACTTGATGCCTGTCTTGACGGGCACCTGGAAGCCGTGCGCCTGGACGATGCTGGGGTCGGCCGTGTAGTTGCAGTAGCTGCCCAGGCCCCAGGCCTCGTGGACGTTCACCGTGTCGGCGACCTTGTAGGCCGCGTAACCGACGATGCCGTCATGGGTGATGGCGGCGGCGTTGGGCGCGTCGTAGGCCTTCTCGTTCTGGAAGAAGATCGTACGGCCGCGTTCGCCGCTCCACAGCACGTCGTACTTGTTGAAGTGCTCCACGAACAGACCGGTGGCCAGGACGTCGTCGCCGTTGACGCGCAGACCGTAGTCGGCGCGGTTGGTGTTCCAGCCGACACCGTCACCGTGGTCCGCGCGCCAGATCCAGGTGTGGTCGATGACGACGTCGTCGCTGTTGACGACGACCGAATTGGTGGCCAGACCCGGGCCCGCACCGCCGATGCGGATGAACACGTCCTGCATGGTGGTGGGGTTGGCGGAGTGATCGGCGGCAGCGCCCGCCGGGCCGATCTGCAGGAGCGTGTCGGAGTTGGTGGCTCCGGCGTCGATCAGGAAGCCCGCGAGCCTGACACCGTCGACGTCCGCCACATGCATCGCGTCCACACCGTTGTCCGGGACGAGGGTGGCGAGGCCGAGGCCGAGTACGACCGTGTTGGCGCGCGTCACCTCGAGCGTCCGATCCAGGTGGTAGACACCCGGAGTGAACAGCAGGTTGAGCCCCTGGGCCAGGGCCGCGTTGATCGTCGCCGCGGTCGCGCCCGGCTTGACCACGTAGAACTGGTCCAGCGGAATCGAGGTGCCGGCGTTGGCGGGCCAGGACACCCCGCGGGCGTTGGTGCGCTTGGCGGGGACGAAGACCTTGTAGTTGCTGCCGTCGAGGTAGAGGAACGGCTTCTCGCGGGAGACGGGCGTGGTGTCCAGCGTGGTGTACGGGCCGGTGTCGAAGTTGGTCGCCGGCGCGCCCTGGACCCCGGTGAACGTCATGTTCCACACGCCGTTGGTCCAGCCGCCGACCGAGCTGTCGCGGGTGTACCACTGCTGCTGCGAGTAGGGCCCGACCGTACCGTCGATCTTCGAGTCGGCGATGTAGCCGCCGGAGGCCCAGCCGTAGCCGTTCGGGGCGAGGTTGAGCCCGCCCTGGACGTGGATCCGGCGGAACGGAGCGGCCTGTGCCACGGCCCAGCGGTCCGTGCCGTTGGAGGGCCTGATGGCGAGGTTCTCCGCCGAACGCCAGAAGTTCTGGGTGGCGTTGCCGTTGAACCAGCCCGCGTCGACGGTGATGTCACCGTTGATCTGGGTGTCGTCGGGGTTGAGACCCAGTCCGGAGATCGAGGTGTAGAAGCCGAGTTGGGCGTTGATGCCGTTGTAGGTGCCCGGCTTCAGGAGGAACTGGTAGCGGCCGGTGCCGAACTGGCTGGACTCCTGCTGGGCGAAGACCTGGTCGAACTTCTGCTGGAGGTTGGGGGTCGAGGGGTCCACCACGATGACGTTGGGACCGAGGTCACCGCCGCCCTGCACAGGGGGAGTGGTGGAGGAACCCGTGTGGACGGCGACCTCCCACAGCGAGTACCCGTAGCCCGTGCCGCGGACCGTGCCGTTGATGCGGACGTAGCGGCCCGAGCCGCTGACGTCGTAGGAGGCGGTCCCGCCGGTCGCGCCGGTGACGCTCTTGAGCGTGGTCCAGTTCTGGCCGTCCGAGGAGGCCTGGATCTGGAACTCCTTGGCGTAGGCGGCCTCCCAGGTCAGATCGACCTTGCACAGGTCCTGGACCGACCCGAGGTCGACCTGTACCCACTGGGGGTCGGACGCCTGGCTGGACCAGCGGGTGCCGGCGTCGCCGTCGAACGCGGCCGACGCGGGAGTGCCCGCGTTCTCCGTGGAGGACGCCGAGGCGGGCCTGCCCTGCGCGGCGTTCGCCGTGCCGCAGGTGGGTGCGGTGCCGCCACCGGTGGTGCCGAACACCTGGAACTCCCAGAGCGAGTAGCCCCACTGGGTGGCTCGATGGACGCCGTACATGCGCACATAGCGGCCCTGGCCCGACACATCGAGCGTGTCTACGCCGCCGTCGCCGGCGGTGACGGACTTCAGGTCGTTCCAGTTGCTGCCGTCCTGGGAGACCTGGATCTTGTAGTCCTTGCCGTAGGCGGCCTCCCAGTTGAGGACGACCTTCGAGATCGAGGCCGTGGCGCCGAGGTCGACCTGGAGCCACTGGGTGTCGGTGGCGGCCGACGACCAGCGGGTGCCGGCGTCGCCGTCGACGGCGTTGCGGGCCGGTGTCCCGGCGTTCTCGTCGGACGACGAGGTCGCCGACCTGCCCTGGGACAGCGGGGTGTCGGCCGCGGCGGCCGAGACATGGGTGGTCGGCAGGGTGATCAGCGCTGCCGTGGCGGCCAGCGCGACACCCAGGGATCTGAGTCTCATGTGAGGTCCCCTGCGGGTGCGAAGGGTCGGTGGACACGACGAGCGATGGCATTGAGGTGCGGCCCTGCAGGTGTGCGGCCGGGCCCGAGGAACGCCCACCTGCGGTTGCCCCGATCGACGTGGGAGCTGAACAGGCCCGTGCATTCGCTTAGTTCACGACTTGATTTAACTGATGAGTCCTCACGGCAGGCAAGCCCCCGGACACGGGAATCTTTCAACTCATGGCCACACCGGTGGACTTCGCCGTCGTCTTTGTGTTCAAGAAGTGGCGTGACCGGGACGCCTCGATCCCATCGGCGGACCCGGCCGGGTCGCGCGCCGCCGGCTCGCACGCCGCACCGGAGGAGCCGTCAGGAGAGGGGCACGCCAAAGATCGTTGGCACGACCGGTGTTGTTCACCCCGGTCAGGATGTCGAGGTCCCGCACCGTCCGAGCGGCACGCGCCGGAGCGGTCACGTGCGTGCGCGGCCGTCATCGCGCCTCGGCCGGGAACGGCATCCCCGCCCAGCAGCCCCCGGGACATCGGCCCCGGGGGTTCACGGCGACTCGAACCCTGCCGTGAGCGGGCCGGCGGCTCGGACCTGCCGAACCGCCGGCCCGCCTGGGTGTCAGGGCCTGAGCGGTGTCATGGTGCGCTGTGCGTCAGTCGAAGTAGTCCGGCTGGGTCTGCACATTCAGCTCGGGCAGACGCACCCGCTTGGCCGGGTCCGTACGCGGGTCGCTGATCTTCAGGACGTCGAAGCCCTTGGCGATGTCGTTCGAGTAGACGTAGCCGTTGTAGTAGTACGCCGACCAGGAGCCGCCGGTGGTGAGGGTGTCGGTGGTGAGAGGACCTCGCTCGAAGTAGCCGATCTCCTTCGGGTGGCGGGAGTCGGTGAAGTCCCAGACGGAAATGCCGCCCTGGTACCAGGCCTGCACCATGATGTCCCTGCCCTTGACCGGGATCAGCGATCCGTTGTGGGCCACGCAGTTCTCGGTGTCCGCCTGGTGGCGGGGGATCTTGAAGTAGCTGCGGAAGACGAGCTTGCGCTTGTCGCCCTTGCCGACGATGTCGTAGATTCCGTCGGCTCCGCGGTTCGGGCCCGTCGCCTCATTGCAGGTGGCCCCGACGCCGCCGCCCAACTCGTCGGTGAAGACGACCTTGTTCGCCTTCTGGTTGAAGGTCGCGGAGTGCCAGAACGCGAAGTTGACGTTGTCCTGCACCCGGTCGATGACCTTCGGGTGCTCCGGGTCCTTGATGGACATCAGGATGCCGTCACCCATGCAGGCACCTGCGGCCAGGTCCTGGGACTGCAGGACCGTGATGTCGTGGCAGCCGGTGGTCTTGGAGACGCCCGGGTTCGTGGGGGCGCCGGGGTTGCCGCCTCCGTCCGGGCCCTCACCCGGGAACAGCACCGGGAAGTCGACGACCGCCGACTTCTCGGGCGCGTTGCGCGGCACCTTGATGACGGAGATGCCGTCGTGCGGCGGCTGGCAGTCGGGGAACGCGGCGTTCGGCGAGTACGAGGAGACGTAGATGTAGACGTTCTTGCGCTCGGGCACCAGCGAGTGGGTGTGCGAGCCGCAGGCGGTCTCGACGGCCGCGACGTACTTCGGGTTGGTCTTGTCGCTGATGTCGAAGACCTTCATGCCCTCCCACGAGGACTTCTCGGTCGTCGGCTGCGTGGTGCTGTTGCAGCTGCTGTCGCTGCGCGAGGAGTCGGTGGAAAGGAAGAGCAGGTCGCCGGAGACGGACACGTCGTTCTGCGATCCCGGACACAGGACCTGCGCGACCGTCTTCGGGGACCGCGGGTTGCTGATGTCGAAGACGCGGAAGCCGTCGTAGTTGCCCGCGAAGGCGTACTTGCCCTGGAAAGCCAGATCCGAATTGGTCCCGGGGAGTGCGTCCTTGGGGATGTTGGCGAGGTGCTCGATGTTGCGGGAGTGGACTATCTCGTCCTGGCCGGGTATTTCGCCGTTCCCTATGGCCTGACGTGCCTCGGCCTGTGCGCTGTTGGAGACCTCCTTGCGTGCGGTCGGGGCGTCCCCGGGATCGGGTGTCGCCGTGGCCGGTGCGGCCGTGAGCAGGGCTGCCAGCAGCCCCGCGGCGGCTGCAGCAACCCCCAGGCGTCTGCGCCGTGTTCGAGGGTCGTTCAACAGGATCACTGTTTCCTCCCTAGTTCCGTTCGCCTCGGAACGGTTCACACAACCCGCAGTATCGTCTTCATCATGCACAGACCAACAGAGGGCAATGTACTTGTAATGAAGGTTTCTGATCGGTAACGCGCGGAAGCCTGCTAGGACTGTGACCGAGTACCACGAGCTGTCCTTCAACCCGCCTGCCACAGGAGGCTGTTGTGCTGTTCCGCCGTGCGACACGGGCGACATGCGTCGCGATCACGCTGTCCGCTCTGGCCGTGCTCGGTGCCGGGGGGTGCGACCCCGGTCCGGCGGCCAAGTCGGCCGCGGGGTCCGGTCCTTCGGTGATCGCGCCCGGTGAGCCCGGAGAGGCGAACCGCACCCTGTCCGCCGAAGACGCCGCCCAGCAGCGCGCGGAGGACGACTCTCCCAACTCGGCCGACGTCTCCTATGCGCGGATGATGATCGTGCATCACGCGCAGGCTCTGGAGATGACCGAACTCGCCCCGCAGCGCGCCGATTCCACCCAGGTCCGGCGACTGGCCGAGCGGATCGCCGCCGCCCAGGAGCCGGAGATCAAGGCCATGAAGGGCTGGCTCACGACAGCCGGGGAGACGGAGAAGAGCGGCGGTCACGAGCACGAGCACGCCGCGATGCCCGGTATGGCGACCGAGGGGCAGCTGAAGAACCTGCGTGCCGCCGACGGCAAGGCCTTCGACCAGCTCTTCCTCACGCTGATGATCGCCCATCACGAAGGGGCCATCACCATGGCCACCGATGTGAAGGCGCAGGGCAACAACATCCGGATCGAGGAGATGGCCGACGACGTGATCGCCCAGCAGTCGAGCGAGATCATGAGAATGCGCGCCATGCGGTGACGAGCCGCCGCGCCGTACGACGGCGGTGACCGGGGGTCCGCGTCAGGCGGTCCACCGGGCCCCGAGGGGCTCGGTGGACCGCAGGATTCCCGGGGCACCGTGGCCGCCGCCCTGCACCGACGGTCATGGCGCACGCCCCGTCCTGCCGGGTCAGAGGGCCGACAGGTCGATCGCGCGGTCTACGTCGCTCGGCCGGAGCACGCGCAGGATCCCCTCGAGCAGGTAGTAGTCGGCGTACGGAAGCGAGATCTCGATGCCGTCCTCGGCCGGCCGGTTCCGGGTGCAGCGGGCCACCACGGCCTCGGCGCGGGAGGAGGTGCGGGTCAGACAGGTCTCCGACAGAGCGGTCAGCAGTCGCAGTGCCACGTCACGGTACTTTTGACTGCCGGTGACAGCGGACAGGTCGAGCAGTCCGCATGCCATGATCGCACCGGCCGAGGCATCCTTGACGTCGTACGGCTGCTGCGGCGCACGGTAGTCCCACACGGGGACGTGGTCCGAGCCCAGCGCGCCGATCGCGAAGTCGGCCAGCTTCCGCGCGGTGGCCAGGAACTGCTGGTTCCCGGTGCGACGGTGGATCGTGGTGAATCCGTACACTCCCCATGCCTGTCCGCGTGACCAGCACGAGGTGGGGCTGTATCCCTGCACGGTGGCCTGGCCTATCGGAGCGCCGCTGTCCGGGTCGATGTCGAAGGCGTGCGGGGTCGACCCGTCCGGACGGACGAAGACCCGCTGGGCGGTCTTCGCGTGCTCCACGGCGATGTTCAGATATGTGTCGTCGCCGGTCTGCTTGCTCGCGAACGCCAGCAGGTCGAGGTTCATCATGGTGTCGATGATGATCCGGCCCGCGTTGTTGGGGTCGTTGAGCGCACCCCACGCCCGAATGAAGTGCCCGCGGGGGTTGTATCGCTGTATCAGCGAGTCGGCCGCGCGAACCGCGCCCGCACGCCAGGTGTCCTCGCCCGTCAGGCGCCAGGCCGTGACCCAGGACGGATAGAACAGGAAGCCGAGGTCGTGCGTGCCGGTGTCGTTCTGGCGGGGCGCGAGCCTTTGCGCCGATTCCAGCGCCCACGTGCGGAACGCACCGTCGCCGCTGTGGAGCCAGGCCATCCACAGTGTTCCGGGCCAGAACCCGCCGACCCAGTCGCCGTTCTGCGAGTACACCCACTTCTCGAACTTCGTCCCCACGGGAAATCCGGTCACGCCCGGCGCGACGGAGCGGACCTTGTCCACCGCGTAGTCGGCCGCCGCGCGAAGAGTGCGCACGGTGTGGGCCGAGGCCGGGCCGGCAGCCGCCTGTGCCTGCTGCCCGGAAGAAGCGTATGCGGCAGCAGTTCCGGCCGCCGTCGCCAGCACGGTACGTCGTGACACACTCACGGGCGCCTACCTCTCGAACTAGCCGACGTCACAAGGGAGTTGGTGGAGTCTTGCACAGCAGTCACACAGACGTACACCCATCTGAGTCAAGTTCATCCACATGAACGTTGTGGTGTCGTCGGCCATCTCCGCGCTCCGGGCCGGAATGTGAGACTCCGTCCCCGGCAACGGGCAAGATGACAGCGCGAGCGGATGCACGGTCGATGTGGAGGAGTGAGTGCGATGCAGCACGAACGAGCGGGCAGGCCGGCCGGACCCGAGGACCTGATCGACGTTTCGCGGCTGGTGACGGCGTACTACGCGCTGCACCCCGACCCGGCCGAGCCGGGGCAGCGGGTGGCCTTCGGTACCTCCGGGCACCGCGGGTCGTCGCTCGCGACGGCGTTCAACGAGGACCACATCGCCGCGACCAGCCAGGCCATCTGCGAGTACCGGGCGAGCCAGGGCACCGACGGTCCGCTCTTCCTCGGCGCGGACACCCATGCGCTGTCGGAGCCCGCGAGGATCACCGCTCTCGAGGTGTTCGCGGCGAACGACGTCAGGGTGCTCCTCGACACGGACGACGGCTACACCCCCACTCCGGCGGTCTCCCACGCGATCCTGACCCACAACCGGGAGCGCACCTCAGGCCCGGCCGACGGTGTGGTCGTGACGCCTTCGCACAACCCGCCCGGGGACGGCGGGTTCAAGTACAACCCGCCGAGCGGCGGCCCGGCCGGCTCGGACGCGACCTCCTGGATCCAGGACCGGGCGAACGAGATCATCGCGGGTGGGATGAAGGACGTACGACGTGTCACCTACAGCCGGGCGCTCGCGGCGCCCGGCACCGGCCGCCACGACTTCCTCGGCGCGTACGTCTCCGATCTGCCGAGCGTGCTGGACCTCGATGCGATCCGTGCCGGGGGCGTACGCATCGGCGCCGATCCGCTGGGCGGAGCATCGGTCGCCTACTGGGGGCGCATCGCGGAGCAGCATCGCCTGGACCTGACGGTGGTCAATCCGCTGACCGACCCCACCTGGCGATTCATGACGCTGGACTGGGACGGCAAGATCCGCATGGACTGCTCGTCGCCGTACGCGATGGCCTCGCTCATCGAGCAGCGCGACCGCTTCCGGATCGCGACGGGCAACGACGCCGACGCCGACCGGCACGGCATCGTCACCCCCGACGGCGGGCTGATGAACCCCAACCACTACCTCGCCACCGCCATCTCCTACCTGTACTCCCATCGCACGCAGTGGCCCGCCGCGGCGGGTGTGGGCAAGACGCTGGTCTCGTCCGGCATGATCGACAGGGTCGCCGCCGACCTCGGCCGGCGACTGGTGGAAGTGCCCGTGGGGTTCAAGTGGTTCGTGGACGGGCTGGTCGACGGTTCACTCGGCTTCGGCGGAGAGGAGTCCGCCGGGGCGTCGTTCCTGCGCCGGGACGGTTCGGTCTGGACCACCGACAAGGACGGCATCATTCTGGCCCTGCTCGCCTCCGAGATCACGGCCGTCACCGACAGGACGCCGTCCGAGCACTACGCGGCGCTCACGGCGCGCTTCGGTGAGCCCGCGTACGCGCGTATCGACGCGCCGGCGTCGCGCGAGGACAAGGCCCGTCTGGCGAAGTTGTCCCCGGCCCAGGTCAGTGCCGACACCCTTGCCGGAGAGCCGGTGACCGCCGTCCTCACCGAGGCGCCGGGCAACGGCGCACCCATCGGCGGTATCAAGGTCGCCACCGCGAACGCCTGGTTCGCGGCGCGTCCGTCGGGCACCGAGGACGTGTACAAGATCTACGCGGAGTCGTTCCTCGGGTCCGGCCACCTTCGTCAGGTGCAGGACGAGGCGAAGGTCGTGGTTCTGCGGGCGCTGGGCGGCTGACGTGAACGGTTCCGGTGGCGCGAGGCCACCGGAACCGGTGTCGGCCGCGCGCTCGTCCACCACGGGGGACGCGTCAGGCGGTGGCCTCGCGGATGCGGGCCAGCAGGGCCCGTAGCCGGGCGCGGTCGTCCGCGTCCAGGGCGGCCGTCGCCTCGGCGAGGGCGAGGCGGTCCACTTCCTCCGCCTCGTGATGGCGTCGCAGCCCCTTGTCGGTGAGGCGCAGCAGAAATGCGCGGCGATCGTGGGGGTGGCGGACGCGCTCCACCAGACCGTCGCGCTCCAGGCCGTCGACGATGCTGGTCGTGGTGCGCGCCGCGACTCCCGTCATCTCGCTCAGGTCCCGCATCCGCAGGGGCTGCTCGGAGCGTGCGAGCATCCGCAGGGCGCGCAGCCGGGCCACCGACGCCCCATGGGTTCGCAGCCGGGACTCCACAAAGCGGCGCAGCCGGTGCGTCGTCTCGTAGAGCTCGTCGACCAGGATGTCGCTGCTGCCGTGCACTGCCATGTCACTTCCCTGCCCCGCCGGTCCTCCGATTCTATGACCATGCACATAGTGAGTATGCTCAGCATGTGCTGTCCTTCCGACGTCGTCCCTTTGTGTCCGTCCCCCCAGTGCAGCTCAGCCAGCGTTTCGTGGTCCCCGCCATGTGTGTGTGCGTGACGTTCATCGCGATCGTCGACGGGGCGATCACCACCGTGGCGCTTCCCTCGATCGCCCGCCAGTTCCGGCTCACCACGGCAGCCCTGGACGGAGTGGTGGTGGTCTATCCGGTCTGCCTGGCCATGGCCATCCCCGCCTCGGCCTGGCTGGTCGAACGGTTCGGCGGCAAACGGGTCCTGCTCACCGCCCTCGCCGGCTTCCTCGGCTCCTCGCTGCTGTGCGGGGCGGCCGCCGACCTCGGTCAGCTCGTGGTCTTCCGTGCGATCCAGGGGCTGTCCGCGGGCGTGCTCTTCCCGGCCTCGGCCTCCTTGCTGTTCCGCACCTTCACCTCCTCGGAGCAGGTGCGGATCGCCCGGTACACGATCATTCCGCAGCAGATCGCCCCTGCCGCCGCCCCGATCCTCGGTGGGCTGCTCGTGGACCACCTGTCCTGGCGTTGGGTCTTCTACGTCAACCTGCCGGTGGGCCTGCCGGCCGTGCTGTTCGGGCTGCTGTTCCTGGCCGAACAACGCGGCCCGCGGCCCGGCCGGTTCGACCTCACGGGGCTTCTGCTGAGCGCGGCGGCCCTCGGCTCCCTGATGTTCGGCATCTGCGAAGGGCCGAACCGAGGCTGGTCCTCCGTCGCCGTGGTGACCTCCCTGGTCCTCGGCGCGGTCCTGCTCGTCGCCGCCGTCGTCTTCGAACTGCGCATCGCCGAGCCGCTGCTGAAGTTGCGTCTTTTCGCGGATCGCCTCTTCCGGGACACCAACCTGATCAGCCTGGTGGGCCTGGTGCCGATCCTCGGCGCCATGTACCTCGGCCCCCTCTTCCTTCAGCAGGGACAGGGCCGCACCGCTCTGGAGTCCGGCACCAGCACCTTCCCCGAAGCCTTCGGCGTCCTGCTGACCGTCCAGATCGCAGGGGCCCTCTACGCCAGGATCGGTCCCCGGGTCATCATCGGTTGCGGCATGGCCGGTGTCAGTGCGGTCCTGCTGCTGTTCGCCGCTTGCGACGAGCACACCGGCCTGTGGACGTTCCGCGGCCTCATGTTCCTGCTCGGCGTCGCCATGGGCGGAGTCTTCATGCCGACGACGGTGGCCTCGTTGGCCACCCTCGCCCGGACGGACCTGGCCCAGGCCTCCACCCTGAACACCGTCGTCCGGCAGACCGGCGGAGCCCTCGCTCCCGCCGTGGTGACCACGGCCCTCGTGCTGAGTACCCCGGCGGGTGCCGCGGCGGATCCGCCCGTCTCCGCCTACCAGCACGCCTATCTCGCCCTGGCCGTGATCGCCGCGCTGACGGCGGTCTTCTCCTTCACTCTCCCCGACGGTCCGGCCCGCGCCGCAGCACGGGGCACCGCCGCCTCGAGCCGTTCCCATCCGTTCCGGCGCAAGCGGGTCGACGCCCACTGAGCCCGCCGGCGCCCGCCCTCGGTCCGGGTGGAGCTGCTCGGCATCCCGGGCACGGTGCGGCGTGGCTCGGTGCGGCCAGGCGGCTTGCTGGTTAGCTGAGGACCGAGTGGATCTTCGTACGGAGTGAGGCGGGCATGGCCGATGTGCAGGGCGTGAACGAGCGGATCATCGACGAGTTCCGGTGCGGGAACGGGGCGGTGGGGGGCCGCTTCGAGGGCGCCCAGCTCCTGCTCCTGCACACGGTCGGCTGCCGTACGGGCCGGGAACGGGTGAACCCCCTCGTGTACGCCGCCGACGGTGACGGCTATCTCGTCTGCGGCTCGGCGCGTGGCGCGGAGAACGATCCGGCGTGGGTGGCCAACGTCGCCGCCATGTCAGAGGTGACGATCGAGGTGGGGGACCGCGTCATGAAGGCGATGCCCACCGTCGTGTTGCATCCGTCGCCCGAGTGGGAGCGCCTGTACGGGATCTGGTCCGCCTACTGGACCGAAAGCGCGCACTACGAGACCAAGACGTCCCGCAGGTTTCCCGTCGTGAGGCTGGAGCCCGTCGCGTCGCCCGGTTGAGTCCCGGTGGAAGAATCCGTGTCCGACGGCGCCTGATCGACCGCGAGGGCAACGCCGCGCCGGGTGACCGGCGTTGGGGGCGAGCAGGCCGCCGCACACCGAACGGCAGATGTGGCCGGACCGGTGGCAGGATTCCTGTCATGACCGATGTCTCGGAAGTGACCTGTCGCTCGCCCCGGAGAAGCACGCTCCGCTTGTTCGTCGGACTCGGTGCGCTCGGTGTCTGCCTGACCGCCGCGAGCGTCGCCCACGGAGGCGTGCTCCTCGTCGTGGGAGCGACCATCGGTCTGACCCTGATCGTGGCGGGCACGGTGTCGCTCCACCATGTCTTCGCCCAGGTGGGCGCCGACGTGCACGGCGTTCACGTCCGTACCCTGTTGCGTCGGAAGAGTGTGCCGTGGGGCGACATCGCCGGCCTGTACATCTTCGAGAAGCCCGCACGCAACGCCCGCATCGAGCGTCGCGTCGGCCTCTCGCGGCGTAACGGACACAAGCGCCTCCTGCCGCTACCGGTGGCATGGTCGTACAACGATCCGGACTTCGACGCGACGGTCGACTCACTGTGGGAACTGCACCGCCGCCACTCGGGCGCGGAGCCGGGCCGCCTCCCGGTCGTCACGCACCGCACCGCCGGGAGCGGCAGGGTCGGGTCACTGGCACTGTGCACGGCGCTCCTGGCTGGTGCGGGTGTGGCCGCGTACTTCGTGCCGATCGCCGCCGCCGACGAGGAGGCGTGGCAGGCGGCCGCCCCCTGCACAACGCAGACGGCCGTCCAGGAGAGCGGTGATTGTCTGTCCACCGTGCCGGCCGTGGTCGCGCGGACCGAACCGCACCAGCCCAAGCAGAGAAGCTGGCTGTACTTCACCGACAGCCGGCCGGTGCAGAGGCTGGAGGTCTCGGAGGAGGCCGCTGAGGAGTTCGAGGCCGGGGACCGGGTGGCACTGACCGTCTGGCATCACCAGGTCATGGAGGTGATGGGAGAGGGGCACATCTGGCGCGAGCATGTCACCGGGGGAGGGGAGGTCGCCGTCGTCGCGGCCGTGCTCGCCCTGGCCGCCGGCTACCCGGGCGCCCAGGTCCTGCTGCGTCTGCGCGGGCGCCGACTGCCCGACGACGAAGTCCTCCCGTCCGTCCTGCCGTTCGCGGGCGCGCTGGTGGGAACCGCACTGTGGCTGCTGCCGCTCTGCTACCTGCACCCCACGACCCTGCTCGAACCCCCGGTCGCGCTCACGTGGTCGGCGGCGGGATCGCTTGTCTCACTGGGCCTGTTCGCCCTGGCCTGGCGCGCCACCCGGGTCCGCACACCTGTCGCGACCCGAGCAATCGATGGAGCCGTTCAGAAGGACGGGGAGATGTTCCTCGCCGCCCGCTTCCTGGAGCACACCGACTACAACCCGCACGGCTTCGGCACCCACGTCCTCCTCGGTGACGGGCCGCCCGCGGTGACACCTCACGCCGGTCCGGGCCGGTTCGCGGCGAAACGGATACCGGCGCAGAGGATCACCGTGCAGAACGTTCGGCGCGCCCGGGGCGCCGACGGCGACACCGTCCCGAGGAACTGGCACATCGCCGAACTCGACGACGAGGGCCGACCGGTGCGCCTCGCCGCGGCCCCGGTCGACCTGACCCGCATCCTCCGCGAACTGGACGCCGCGAAGACCGCGGTGAACACCGCGAACTCCGAAGGATGAGCGGCGGCCGCCCGACGAGGGTCACGTCGGACCAGCCGGCTGTACGGGCAGGCGCCACCCTGGCGCGCCGGCCCGCACTGGCACGGGACGGGCATCACAGCATTGCGTGATGAGTGCTAGTCGTTGAAGTAGTGACCCTCTTCGAGGTCAGGGACGAGCGCGGGCTGCACGGGATCCCATCCCAGCCGCTTCCGGGTCAGGGCGCTCGAGGTGGGGTTGTCGAGCGCCACCGCGGCGGAAAGGAAGCCGAAGTGCTCGCCCGCGTCCTCGGCGGCGATGCCGGCGACCGGTACGTTCAACCGGCGGCCGATGACCTCGGCGATGTCACTGAACGGCACCCCCTCCTCACCGGCTCCGTGCAGGATCGAGCCGGCCGGGCCGGCTTCCGCCGCCAGCCGGAACAGGCGCGCCGCGTCGAGGCGGTGGACAGCGGGCCAGCGGTTCGACCCGTCGCCGACGTAGGCCGACACGCCCTTCTCGCGGGCGATGCCGATCAGGCGCGGGACAAATCCCTTGTCGCCCTCGCCATGCACGGACGGTGAAAGGCGCACGATCGACGTCCGCACCCCACGCGCGGCCATCAAGAGGGCCGCGCTCTCCGAGGCCAACCGGGGTCCCGTCGCCCCGGGGTCGGGCACGACATCCTCGGTCCCGAGGCGCCCTGGCGCGATCATCGGGAGCATCAATGTTCCCGAGGTGACCACGAGCGGCTTGCCGGTGCCTTCGAGTGCCGCCCCGAGGGCCTCGACGGCACGCAGGTCCTGCTTGCCGGCGGCGACGTAGTCCGAGAAGTCATGGCTGAAGGCGAGGTGGATGACGCCGTCCGCTGCATCGGCACCGTCGTGCAGACTGTCGAGGTCGTCGAGGGAGCCGCGCTGCACCTCGGCGCCTGCGCCCGTCAAAGCCGCGGCGGCCCTGTCCGAGCGGGCGAGGCCCACGACCTCATGCCCCGCATCGAG
This sequence comes from Streptomyces sp. HUAS TT11, assembly GCF_051553595.1. Classification (NCBI taxonomy): domain Bacteria; kingdom Bacillati; phylum Actinomycetota; class Actinomycetes; order Kitasatosporales; family Streptomycetaceae; genus Streptomyces; species Streptomyces sp. HUAS TT11. The sequence goes on along the minus strand of NZ_CP196184.1, from coordinate 930,381 downwards.
GAGTTCGCGGACAACCGCAGAGCCGATGAATCCGGTCGCGCCGGTGACGAATACGCGCATGGTGAATATCCCTTGGGTGATCCGAGTCGACCCGGCGCCAGAAGGCGACGGGCTCGTGCCTCCACGCTGGATCAGCCGGCTGCGCGTGTCCAAGACCTGTTTCGCAACGAGTCATACGAATCAGGCATCACCCCAGGTCACTGCCGTCTCGGAGGGTCAGTGGGCGAGCCGTCGGCATACGATGCGGGTATGCCCGACTTGCCGTCGCCTCCGGCAGACCTCGATCTGCGGTTGGTGCGCTACTTCGTCGTCGTCGCCGAACACCTGCATTTCGGCCGTGCGGCCGCCGCCCTGCATCTCGCGCAGCCGTCCCTGAGCCGGCAGATCCGCCGCCTGGAAGAGCAGCTGGGCGCCCGCCTGCTGGACCGGACCCCGCAGGGCACCCGGCTCACCGAGGCCGGGGAGGTGTTCCTGCCCCGGGCCAGGGCGCTGCTGCGGTCGGCCGCCCGCGCGGCGGCCGACACCCGGGCCGCCGCCGAGCCCAGCCGGATCACCATCGGGTACACCGGGGGGATCATCGTCACCCCGGCGGTGCGCGAGCTGCGTCATCGGCGCCCCGACGCTGACGTGCGCACTTTGCATCTGGCATGGAACGAGGTGCGTGCGGCACTGCTCGATCACCGGGTGGACGCGGCGGTGACCCGGCTGCCGCTCCCCACCGACCGGCTGCACGTGACCGTCCTCTACGACGAGCCCCGGGTGCTGGTGATCCCGCTCGACCACCGGCTGGCCGGCAAGGAATCCGTCACCCTCGACGACATCGCCGACGAACCCCTCCCACGGGTGCGGCAATCCGACCCGGCCTGGAGCGCCTTCTGGCGCATCGACCCCCGTCCCGACGGCAGGCCCGCGCCCGACGGCCCTTTCATCGAGGCCGTCGAGGACAAGTTCGAGCTCATCGCCGCCGGGGAGGCCGTGGCCATCGCGGCCGGCACCCACATCAACAGCCTCCGCCCCGATCTCACCACGGTCCCCCTGCAGGGCGTCGAGCCGAGTCACGTCGTGCTGGCGACACGCGCCGGCGACCGAAACCGTCTGGTCGCTGCCTTCCGCACTTACGCCCAGGCCCTCGTCGCCGGTCCCGGCCCGGCCGGACCGGCAAGCCCCCGTCACGCTGACGCAGGGACAGGGCCGAAGCCCGCCTCGACAACCGGGCCGTACTCGGGAGAGCGGTGACGGAATTCGACCGCTACACGTTTCACCTCTTGTGGGCGGAGGCGGTCGGTGTGGTGGCGAGGGCAGTGCGGAAAGGCATACTGGAGAGATCGAAGCGGCCTCATGGCCGGTGCATGGACATGAATGCTTGCCGTGGCGGAGGTAGTCATGTTTCACACTCCGTTGTGCGAACTGCTCGGCATTGGGGCACCCGTGATCGGTGCCCCGTTCGGACCCTGGGACGAAGTCGCACTGGCGGCCTCCCTCTGCGGGGCGGGAGGGCTCGGCAGCCTGGGCACAGCTTCGCGCACCGTCGACGAGCTGAGGCATCAGTGGTCGCGCCTGCGTGAACTGACCGATCGCCCCTTCGCGATCAACCACACGATGCGGCCGTTCAACGAGGAAGCCTTCGAAGCCACGATCGAGGAAGGTCCCGCTGCCATCTCCTTCCATCTGGCGGTTCCGGAGGATCTGATCGATCGGGCGCACGCGGCGGGGATCAGATGGATCCAGCAGGTGACCGATGCCCGCCAGGCGGCTCAGGCGGTCGATGCGGGAGCCGACGTCATCATTGCCCAAGGGGGCGAAGCCGGGGGTCACGGGGGTGACGTGAGCACCCTGGTGCTGGTTCCGCAGGTCGTCGACCTGGCGGGCGACACTCCGGTCGTCGCTGCCGGTGGGATAGCCGACGGGCGCGGGGTCGCCGCCGCGTTCGTACTGGGTGCCCAGGGTGTGGCGATGGGCACGCGTTTTCTCGCTTCCACCGAGATGAGTATCTCCGACGACTGGAAGCAACGGATTGTCGGTGCCGACGCGGTGGACGCCGTAAAGGTGCTCAACAGTGAACGGATTCTCCCGCCGTACTCGCGCCCCGAGAGTTACGGCGTGCCCCGCGCGCTGCGCACGGAACTGGTGGACACACTTCGTCATCATCCCGAGCAAGTGAAAGAGGATGTCGTTCCTCGGCTGATGGAGTCCATCAGCCGAGGCGGCGGTGACGAATACCTGCCGTTCACCGGCCAGTCCGCCGCGCTCGTCCATGACGTTCTCCCCGCAGGTGAACTGCTGCGCGGGATCCTGCGCGAGGCGGAAGACATCCTCACCGCGAAAGCGGCGGAAGCCGCGGACGACCGAGATTCGAGGTGACGGCATCGACGGCGGGGGAGGGCGGGGCGAAAGCGCGGGCCCGCCGAGCGAATTCGGCGGGCCGTTGCCGGTGCTGCCGTCGGCTCACCGAGCCGCAGCGAACTTCGGATCGGGGCCGTATTCGTTGTCCTCCGGCTTGCCCGCGGTGGCGTAGAAGACGATCAGGGCGATCACACCGAACGGGACGAAGGTGAGCAGGAACCACCAACCGGAGCGGTCGGTGTCGTGCAGGCGGCGCACGGCAAGACCGAGGAGCGGCAGCGCGATGGCGAGCGTATAGACGATGAGCGGGATGTTCGAACCGATGGCGTGGTCCACGAACGTCACCACGTTGGTCACGATCAGGTTGAACAGGAAAAAGACCCAGAATTCCTGCCTGCGTGCGCGGCCGCTGAACACCGCGTACTTCTTGAAGACATCGGTGATCCAGTGCATGAGTGTCCCCCCAGGGATGACGGCGTCGGTGTGCGCCCATCGAACCTGATCAAGGTTGCCGGAAACCGCTCGCTTGACGCGCACAGATCAATCCGTTACGAGGCTGTGGTCGATCGGTGATCCTTGTGGTTGACCTGGGAGTCTCCGAGTTCGGCCGGCAACTTGCCGGGCTGTGCGGAATGGTGAGTTGTGAGTGTCAGGTGTGGCCTCAAGAAGCGCCAGGAGGACCCCAGCCGTCGTTGCTTCGATGTCCCAGACGCTCCCGAGACGGGTCGGATCGCTCATAGCCGCGCCCCTCAAAGGGAAGGCGAGCCGGAACCGTTCTCATGGACAGCACAGGCCGACTTGAGAGGCCGGCCCGGAGCCCTCCATGCCGGACGTGCGGAGCGGTGCCCGCTCGCCATCCAGATCAGGGCCGAGGGGAGAAGCCTGCGGACTGGTCGAGGTGGAACGGTGAGCCGGCCTGAGCCGGGACCCAACCCTGTCGTAGGGCGCACCGAATGGCGTTTGCGACATCCGAGGGGTGTACCGATGTGGCCTCGCGGGCGCACCAGTTGCCCATGTGCGGCTGGTTCGTGGTGACGACGAGCGTCGTCCCGGGACGGTCCGCATGCTCCACGGCACAGGTACACGGTGACCAGCAGAGGGCCTGGCTGTAGGTGGGCCTGCGCCGTAGCCGCCAACGGTAATCCGTACCGTCGACGGATTTGCGCCGTGATCCCTTGCGCCCCAGTGTCATGTCTCCCCCTCCGTTCTGATGCAGGCACACCGGCTACCGGCCGCAGTCCGCAGCTTCTCGCCGGCCCAGTGAGCCTCCGCCGACCCGACGGGGCCCGTAGAGGGACTACTTCGCCGAACATGGCCTCATCCGCGCCTACTGGAAGTCATACATCGCGAAGTCGGTGACCGGGCGGTAACCGAGACGCCGGTAGAGACCGTTGCTGGTGGGGTTGGCCAGGTCCGCGAACAGCAGGACATGTGCCGCGCCCGCGGCCAACGCGGCCCGGCTCACCTCGATCGTCGCAGCACCTGCGTAACCGCGGCCGCGCAGGTGGGCCGGTGTGTAGACGGGCGCTACCCGGATCTGGCCGGCGACCATCGGGCTCACGCCCGCCATGGAGACGGGGGTGCCGTCCGGGGTCTCCCAGAACGTGACGCGTCCGGAGGCGATACGGGCGTCGGCCCAGGAGCCCGCGTCGGTGGAGGTGAGCTCTCCGATGGCGGCGGTGAACTCACGGTGCCAGAGCATGAGTTGCTCGCGGTCCTGCTCGCCCGCGACTCGCCCCCGACCCTCCGGGGGCACCTCCGGCGGTGTGAGCGTACCGAGGCGGTACAGGCGCTGCCGCTCGTGCAGCGTCGGTGTTGCGCCCGAGTGCCGCTGCCAGGCCTCGGCGAAGGCGGTGGCGGTGTTGTGGTCCGCACTGATGCCGGGGAGGGAGCGGTCGAGGCCGACCAAGTGTGCGGCAAGAACGTCGGCCTCCTCGGGGGTGAGGGGGGTGAGGTTCAGACGACGGGGCGGGGTGCGGAAGAAGGTCGCTCGAACCTCACCGGCACGCTCCAGCCAGCCGAAGGCCGGAGCCTCGGTGCCGTACGCGTCCACTCCGCGGGTGCGAAGCGTCTCGGTCACCGTCAAGGGGAGGGCGTGCAGGGCCGGGCGCGAGTGCAGGAAGTCTCCGGCTCGGGCGAGAAAGGAGTCGAGGTCTTCGGTGAGGTGCCAGTCATCCGGGCGCATGCCTCATGATCCCTCGTACCCTCCGAGCGTGCCCGCGGATTTCGGCCGGGGCGGGACAACGGGCCTTACGGCCGGCAGACTTCCGGTATTCACGTCCGACTGTGACTGATGGTGTTGTCGCCCTCGAGAGGCTCGACCCTTCAACTGACCGACGCAGGCTGTCCTGTTGACGGCGTGTCGCCCGCCTCGGGTGGTGCCGCCCTGCGCGCAGACGGCTGGTTCATGGCATGCCGAACCGGAACACGTCGGCGGACCATCCGGTGTCGGCTACTCCCTCGTCGAGCGCCTCGCTGATCGTCCGCTCCTCGTAGCCGAAGTGGGATTCCATGATCGCCGCCAATCCGTCAAGCTCACCCCCGATCGCCTCCAGGGCGTCGCCGCCGGATCCGGCGGCCCGGTCGGCGAGTTCGCTCACCTGGGCCAGGATCGCGGCGATCATTCCATGATCCTCGGCAAGGTTCGCGACGGTCGCTGCGAGATCCGGGCGAGCGAGCAACAGCTGCGAGAACATCCCGTCGTCCTCGCCGTGGTGGTGCGTCGTCAATGCGGCGCAGAACGCCAGACAGTGGGTGAGGAGTGCGTCGTCGCTCAGCCGGCGCTGTCCGAGGCCCGTTCTGATCTCGTTGATCCGGTGACGCAGTTCCTGATGTGCTTGTGCGAGCTGAAGGCTCCATGCGGCCATACGGTCGCGGTCCTGGGAAGCCACGGATGGCAGTCCCTTCGGTTCCGCACCTCCATGCCTGACGCTGTCCGCCACCGGCACGCGATGCTGCCGCCATCCGAACACGCGACGCGGCGGAACGGCAAGCCCACCGCCTCGGAGCTGTGCCGAAAGTGGCTGGTCGTGGCTTCGCTGCCTGTGCTTCCATGCCGTCGTGACCATCAAGAGCGCAGCGGTTGCCGTGGAGGGGGCGGAGCCCCGGGTCCGACCGAGGACCGGCGGCGATGTGGAGAGATGTGTGCGGGTTCTCGCGGACGTCCATCGATGTGACGGCTACCCGGTGAACTGGCCTGAGCGGCCCGAGGAGTGGTTGTCACAGGCCTCTGTGTCGGCAGCCTGGGTCGCCGAACATGGCGGCCGTCTCGTTGGTCATGTCAGCCTGTCGCGCGGCAGCGAGGGAGATCTGGCACCCGGCCTGTGGAGTGAGCGCAGTGGGGTGAGCAAGGACCTGACCGCGGTGGTGAGCCGGCTGTTCGTCGCCCCGCAGGCCAGGGGGCACGGCATCGGTGCCCTGCTGATGGGCCGGGCCATGGAGGAAGCACGAGGTCGTGGCCTGCACCCGGTGCTCGACGTCGTGGCGTCCGACACCTCCGCGGCGGCCCTGTACGAGCGGCTGGGCTGGGAGCTGATGGCCACGGTGGAGCAACGTTGGAGTCCGGACCGGTCGGTCTCCATCCACTGCTACACGGCCCCGGCGTAGCGAGGTCTCTTCCGCGCGCTCCACGGCCGACGGCGGACAGTCGCCGGGGAGGGCCCGGTCCACGGGTGCGTTGCTGATCCTGCTGACTCCGGTTCCGGCGGCTCTGCTACGTCGCGTTCGCCCTGTGGTGCCGGAGAATCTGTTCGACCGCCGTTCCCGATCCGGGGCGCCGCGGCATATATACGGGCCGCGCCGATCGTTGTGGACAGGGCACCGGGTGCCGGGCTGTCGGTCCTTTACGACACGAAGATCTCAGCCTCTCTGATTGCGTTTACGTGTTGATGCTGCCGTATACCGTGATGCGTGCTCGCATCGCGGTAAGTAATCGCCCTCAGAAAGGGAACGGTTGTGCCCATCTCACGGTGGTATTTGATGGCTGCTTCGGTGCTCGCACTGACAGATCTCGGATGCCATGCCTCTTCACCCTCGAAGTACCAGCCCATGGCCAATGAAGTGCAGGGGCACTATGAAGTGATCCGTCTGCACGGAGATATGACGGGAACCAAGAGGCTCAACGACGGAGATCCGGAAACCGGAGTGGGCAATAAGGTTCTGATCACGGAAAAGCTCTCTCGTAACGGGAGCAAGTACGGTTTCTCCGCAACCATGTGCACCCAGGTCGGAGGGCCCTTGAAACCCACCTCGGAGAACCCGACCACTCAGCTGTGTTCAGGGGTTTACAACCTCGATAATGGGCAGGTCACCTGGCAGAACACGCTCGCGGTCACACGTGAGGGGACTCCGCCGCCGTGGAAAACGGCTATCACGGGCGGCACGGGCGCGTACGAGAACGCTCGCGGCTACATCCTTGTCGACGGGGAAAAGCGCGACTACGCGGTCTATCTCGTTCGAACGTCTTCGTCGTGAGCGCGCTCACTGCCTGAGCCGACCCACTTCACGGCAAGCCTGGTGCTCGTTGTGCGCGTGGGGTGCGGGTCTCCCATCCGCCGCCGGTGCCGACGTCCCCGCAACCCAGCAACGCGAACGCGCCCGCATCGAAGCGAGAGCCACATCCGATGGGGCGGCCCGCCTGTCGTAATGGCCGCTTGAGCAACTACACCTGTTCCTGGAACACCCTGATCCGAGTCGGTCTGAGCTTTCCGAGGGTCGTCCAGGCCGATCGCTCGGTCAGCTCGCGGGCCCACTCGTCGAGATCGGCACCGGCACCGTGGAAGAACCATGAGTGGAAGCTGCCCAGGGCTTCCAGGGCAGGTTCGGAGCCGTATCGGATCTCGCAGTGGACCTGCACGTAATGGTCGTGAGCACCATCGTGGTCGGAGACCGCGAACTGTCGCGTGAGGTCCACCGTGAACGTCGGAGGGCCGTCGAACGAGTACGTCCCGTACTGAAAGAGGAGGCCATCGGCATCAGGGGCGTCCGAGACGTCGAACAACTGGCGGCCGAAACGAAGGAAGGACTCCCAGGCGTCGTCCGTGCCGAGACCGACAAGGGCCCCCTGCCCCGCCCTCAGTTCGCCTTCAAGCAGCCCCACGGCCTCGTCCATGGATGGCCTTCGTGTCATCCCCACCCGCCTTCACTGCCGCGGCTCACCCTACTCATCTCGGCACACACTTCCGGGGGACAGCGTTCGCCGCTCGCCCCGGCAGTCCGCTGACCGGGGCGGGCTCCCGTTCGATCCCGGCGGCTCTGTCCGGGTGACTGGTCCCGCGGCGTCCGGGCGGGGTACGAACGCTTGTGACGTGAGCTGCCCTTGCGAGTGGCTACGGGCTTCACGGCGGCAGGCGCAACGGAGCCGGGGAGCCGGTGGACGGTCCCCTGAACGGTGGTTCGCCGCACCGCCGCACCGCCGCATTCGCCGGGAGGCGGCGCCGGAGTCCCTCGTACGGTCTTCGCGGCGGCGGTGCGTCGACCGCCTTCGGTGCCCGCGCGCCGCGGCCGGTTCCGGGGCGTTGGATGTCCCGAAGGCGTGGCGCCGCCGCCGCGGGTGGGAAGGCGCGTCTACTGGCCGGCCGGTGCAGGCGCGAGCCCGGCCGAGACAAGTCCGGCCAGAACGGCTTCACCCAGGGCGTGGACGGCGGACTGGGGCCGGACCATGACGGTGAACTCCTTGATCCGGCCGTCGTCGTCGAAGTGCAGCAGATCGATGCCGTGGATCTCCTTGCCTCCTGCCCTGGCGCGGAAGAGGAGGACCGTCGACGGGGCGGACGTGCCGTCGACGCTGGTCTGTGCCGTACCGGACAGGTCGCCGATGTAGCGGAAGTCCTCGAACGTGCGGAACAGGACACCGAAGAGCCCCAAAACCATCTGCTTGCCCTCGAAAGGCGTGAACTTGACGGGGCTGTAGAGGCGGATGTCCTCGGTGAACAGGTCCTCCAGGGCCGCGAGGTCGCGGTTGTCGACGGCGTCGCGGAAACGATCTGTGGTGGCCATGGCCCGGCTCGCTCTCTTGGATAGTCATGAATGTGACTAGTCAGTTTCATGACTATCATGGAGGGCGGGACCGGCGACAGGGGTGTGAAGGAGGCGAGCGATGGCGCTACGGCACGCGGTGCTGGCAGCACTGCTCGACGTGGAGCTCAGCGGCTACCAGCTGGCCAAGTCGTTCGACCTCGGTGTGGCCAACTTCTGGTACGCCCAGCCGCAGCAGCTCTACGCCGAGTTGACGCGGCTGGAGAGGGAGGGGCTGATCGCGGGTCGTGAGGTCGTACAGGACGCCCGGCCCAACAAGCGCCTGTTCCGCGTGACCGAGTCCGGGCTTGCGGAGCTGGAGGACTTCACGGCCGCCGCCGCGAAACCCCCGTTCATCCGCGACGATCTCCTCGTCAAAGTGCAGGCCGCCGACGACGTCGATCTCGGAGCGCTGATCACACAACTGGGCGAACGCGCATCCATTGCCGCAGCCAAGATCGACCTGTTCGGCCAACTGCTGCGCGGTATGCGGGGCGAGCGTACGGAAGAGGAGTTTCTGCGTCATGGACACCGCATCGGGCCCTACCTGACGTGTATGCGCGGCCTGGCCTTCGAACAGGGCAACCGTGACTGGTGCGAACGGGCGATCGCGGTGCTGACGGAGCGGCGGCAGGCACACACACGCCAGTGACCGCTCCGCCCGGTGCGGTGGAGGGCAGGGCGACAGATCACGCTTGTGGGCGGGGCGTTCCGTCGTCCGGTTCCTCGCTCGTGCGGGACCCGTGGTCCGCCGCGGTGAGCGCCTGCTCGCACCAGATCGTCTTGCCGCTCTTGGCGTGCCGGGTGCCCCAGCGCTGGGTCAGCTGGGCGACGAGCAGCAGTCCTCGGCCGCCCTCGTCGAAGGTGCGCGCCCGTCTCAGATGGGGTGCGGTGTTGCTGCTGTCGGAGACCTCGCAGATGAGCGCGGTGTCGCGGATGAGGCGCAGCTGGATCGGTGGGGCGCCGTAACGGATCGCGTTGGTCACCAGCTCACTGACCACCAGTTCCGTGACGAAGGACAACTCGTCCAGCCGCCAGGCCTCGAGCTGTTCGACGGCCAGCGTGCGCGCCCGGGACACCTCCTCCGGATCCGCGGGGATGTCCCAGGTGACAACCCGGTCCGAGGTGAGCACACAGGTCCGGGCCAGCAGCAGGACGACGTCGTCCTGCGGAGGGCCGGGAAGCAGGGTGTCCATGATCGTGGAACATGCGGCCTCCAGAGAGCCCGGCGACGAGGCCAGCGCGCTGCGCAACATGGCGAGGCCCTCGCCGAAGTCGCGCTCCCCGGAGTGCACCAGACCGTCGCTGTACAGGGCAAGGGTGCTGCCTTCGGTCAGGTCCAGTTCGATGTTCTCGAAGGGAAGACCGCCCACCCCGACCGGAGGGCCGATCTCTCCGGCAATCTCCTCCACCGTGCCGTCGGGCGTGATGACGAAGGGCAGGGGGTGGCCGGCGCTGGCGAGTGTGCAGTGCCGGGAGACCGGGTCGTACACGGCGTAGATGCAGGTGGCACCCCGTTCGCCGTTCGCCGGCGCGTCCTCCAGGTGGAGTACGAGGTCATCGAGATGGGTGAGGAGCTCATCGGGTGGGAGGTCGACGTCGGCGAGGGTGCGCACCGCGGTGCGCAGACGTCCCATGGCGGCCGAGGCATGGATGCCGTGCCCTACGACGTCGCCCACGACCAGGGCCACCCGTACGCCGGACAGGGGGATGACATCGAACCAGTCCCCGCCCACACCCGCCCGGGTGCCTGCCGGGAGATAGCGGTAGGCGACGTCGACGGCAGGCTGCTCGGCCGGCCGATGCGGCAGCAGAGCGTGCTGGAGGGCGAGCGCACTGTCCCGCTCATGGGTGTAGCGGCGGGCGTTGTCGACGGCTGCCGCGGCCTTGACCGCCAGCCCCTCGGCGTCGATGAGGTCCTGTCTCTCGAACGGTGCGGACCGGGAGCGCCAGAAGGTGACCGTTCCCAGCAGAGTGTGCTGGGTCGCCAAGGGAATCGTGATCAACGACGTCATGCCGTACGCGAGGAGGCGCTCGGCTTGCTGAGGGCTGTCGCCCCGCCACGCGGAGCACTCACTCAGATCGCGTACGAGCAACGGCCGCGGCGTGGACGGGGACCCTGTGAAGGGCGGCCGGTCGCACGCCACCATGGTGCCTTCCGGCTTCAGGGGTGAGTCGTGGCGGATGCCGCCGACGGCCACGCGCTGCATGGGGGTGTCGCCGGTGACAGTCGGTTCGTCGCCGCGCAGTGCGGACATCGCGAGGTCGACGGTGGCGAAGTCGGCGAACCGGGGTATCGCCACATCCACCAGTTCCCGGGCGGTTCGTGTGACGTCCAGGGTGGTACCGACGGCCACACTGGAGTCGTAGAGCAGTTTCAGGCGACCGTGGGCCCGCCGGGCTTGCGCGAGACTGCTCGCCAGCGACTCGGCCATGGTGTTGAACGCCGTCTCCAACTGCTCGATCTCCCGCCGTCCGGTCATCGGCATGCGGGCGGTCAGATCGCCGACGGCGAGCCGCGTGGCCACCGCGGCGGCGGTGCGGACCGGCCAGACGATCACCCTGATGACGTACGCCGAGTACGTGCCGATGAGCAGGACCGAGGCGCCGAAGCCCGCTGAGGCCACGGCGGTCGCCCTTCGTGCGCTCGCGTCGGCGGCGGCTTCACGCGCCGCGACATCGGACTGCTCTGTCGCGGTGTAGCGGTCGAACATGCGCCTGAGCGCGTCGACCTTCTGCTGACCCATCACCGTCGCCGTCAGGCTTCTCGACTGGGGGTTGCCGTGCCGTGCCTCGTCGACCAGGGGAGTGGAGTAGGTGTCGATGAAGGACCGGCCCGCCCGGCTGATCTGGACCGCCAGGTTTCGTTCGGCAGGGGACTCGCTGAGCCGGACGAGTTTTGCGGCCTGCGCGGGGAATCGGGCCTGGGCCGCTTTCCAGGGCTCGAGGAAATGCGGGTCTCGGGTGATGATGAACCCCCGCTGACCGGTCTCGATGTCGAGGACGAGGGAGTCGACCAAGCGGCTCTGGCTGAGTGCGGCGTGGGATTGCCGTTCGGCCAGCCCGGTTTCCCGCACGCTGTTGCCGGACCAGATGAAAGCGGCGAAGACGGCGCCGATCAGCACGGTGAGCAGCGCGCCGGCGGCGGCCGTGAGGCTGACAAGACCCCGTTGCGAACGTCGGCCGCGCCAGGGCCTCGCCATCAGGGGCGCCTCCTCTTCGCCGGGGTCGCCGCGCCGTCGATCGGGCACCGGGTGAGGGGTGGGCCTCGCACGGGCCGTCTGCGAGTCGCGCATCCCGGGCCGGAAGGCGCCGCTCCGTTCTTCGCCCTCGCGCTCGGCGTCCGACGTCGGTTCGTTCATGAGCCGGCCGCCGAGGCGGTCGCCGTGCCGACTCGGCGCGGTGGTGCGGTGGCGTTGAGGAGCAGCTGCCGCAGCAGGGGTCGGGCCGCCTGCATCGCCTCGGTCAGAGCGCGCCGGTCCTCGCCGGACAGGGTGGTCAGCAGCTCCATCAGGCGGGCGTGATGGACCCGCTGTCGTTCGGACAGCAGTTCCCGGCCGGACTCGGTGACGGCGACGAGTACCACACGGCGGTCGCCGGGGTGCCGGACCCGCCGCACCAGTCCCAGCTGTACCAGGCGGTGGACCAATTGGGTCATCGAGGGCTGAGCGACTCCCTCCGCCGCCGCCAGTTCGGTGAGCCGGGCAGGCCCGTACCGGCCGAGTCTGTCCAGTGTCGAGACGCTGGTCAGACTGAGGTCGCCGACGGTCATCAGGTGGCGCAACACCAGTAGAGCCGCGTCTCCCAGTGCCTCGGCGAGTCCTTCGGGGCTCTGTCGGCTACCTGTTTCGTGCATGAGCTGGGTTCCCGTGCGCAGGAACGGGTGGGTCGGGTGCGCAGCTTCCTTCGGTGGCTGCCTTCGCGTTTCGATTTCAACAATTACATAGGGATTCTATGACTTTTACGCTTAAAGAGGCGTTAAAAGGTGCATTATTTCTTTGATCATCGACGTGACAGGGTGATCGCCTCGTCTCTGGGCGGCCGGGACACGAGGCCGCCCGTTCCGCCACGGCCTGGGGGCCATGGTGGAACGGGCGGATGGTGTGACCTTGCCGCACCGGCGGCAGGGGCAGGCCTCTCGCGCGCGGTCGACCTTCCGGGAGGGGCGTTCCGGGGCGCCGAAGGGCCTCGGCGGCGGTTCAGCCGCAGCTGAGCAGGCCGGCCTTGTACTTGGCGTCGAGTACGCGGTGGACGCTCGCGTTGACCTTGGCACGGAAGGAGGCGTCCTGCTGCATCCGGGTCTGGACGGCCTGAGCCATGGCCGGGACGGTGCTCGGATTCACCGTGAGGATCATGTCGCCGCCCGCCGACACGAAGTTCACCGCGCGCTGGGCCGGAGTGAAGGACCGCACCGCGACGGCGTTGCCGAGGTCGTCGGAGATGACCACGCCCTTGAAGCCGAGCTGGGTGCGGAGCATCTGGTTGATGACCGTCGGCGAGAAGGCCGCCAGGTGCCTGGAGTCGATCTTCTTGTAGGTGGCCAGCGAGACCATCACGAACGGCGAGCCGGCCCGGATTCCGTTCCGGAAAGGCGTGATGCTCGAGCTGTTGGCGGTGGTCACGGAGTCCACGACGTTCGCGGTGGTGTCGGTGTTGCCGATCACCTGGCCCAGCCCCGGAAAGTGCTTGATGGTCGTCATCACGCCCGACTGGGCGAAACCGGCGGCGAAGGCGTTGCTGTGCGAGGAGACGACGTCGGCGGTGTGACCGAACTCCCGATTGAAGAAGCCGATCGGGCGGTTGCGGGTGCCGAGGCTCGCCGGCACCACGTCGGCGACCGGAGCCAGGTTGACGTTGAGCCCGGCGGCCTTGAGCTGATTGGCCCAGCCCGCGGCCCGGGTGCGCAGAGTCGTGGTCGACCAGCTGCCCTGGGTCAGCCCGCTGGGCATGGTCGAGAAGCCGGGGCCGCTGAGCACCTGTACCCGCCCGCCCTCTTGGTCGGTGGAGACCAGCATTCCGACCCGCCGGCCGGCGACCTGGTCCGCCTGGCTCCGGATGGCGTCGACCACCTTCCTGGTGGCCGTCACTCCGGCGGTGCTGCGTCCGGTCAGCATGACGGAGCCCACGTGGTAGGCCCGCAGGGTGCGCAGCTGTGCCGGGTCGGGGCGGGCCGCGGAGACGCCACCCATGAAGAGCTGGCCGACCCGCTGGGCCGTGGTCATGCCGTTGAAGTAGCGGTCGGTGCAGGTGGCGGGGGTTGCCGCCGGGGCGGCGCTGGTGACGGACGGGGCCCCACCGGTCGCGGAGCTGAGCTCGGGCGTGGGGCTGAGCGTCCGGGGTGTCGCGGTGCGGGGCGTGGTCGCGCCCTGGCTGGTGGCGGGCGGCCGGGAGTCCTCGGAGCCCACGTGCAGGGCTGGTTCCCCGCAGGCGGTCGAGGCCAGCACCAAAGTGACCAAGGGGACCGCGGTGCGCAGGGTTGCTGAGCGGCGGCCCCGCGGCCACCGGACACGTGCTGTCATCGATCTTTCTCCTGCCCTAGGTGCTTCCCGGACCGCTTGGGGCCGCGGGCTTCAGAGCCGCTTCCGGCACGGCGGACTGGGCCCACCGTGTGAAACACACCGTACGTTATGCGTACTTGTCCGACTCTTTGCATGTCTGGGTGATATTGCGACCTGAGCGGTGCGGGGAGTGCGCTGCGGGCGCGGGAATTCCGCGCCGGCATGGTCCTCGCGAGTGTCCGGGTCGGCCCGCTCCAGGCGTCGGAGGTGCCCGGGGCGGTGACGGGTCAACCTTGTCGGAGCTCCCGGGTGCTCGTTCGACCGATGGTGTGAGGCGGCGGAAGCGGCCGCCGCCCCACCCCGCGGCAGTACCGGGCCCTTCGATGACTCCGCCCGGTGAAGGCCCCTGCGGACGCTTCGTGCGTACATCCGCCCGGTGCCGACGGACCCGGAGGACACCCCCCTCCGGGAGCGCTCGGTCTCCACGGCCGGGCTCGTTCACCCCGGGAAGGCCGTAATGGCGGCCGCGAAACGGTCGGCGTCGTCGAGCCGCGGAAGGTGACCGGCGCGGGCTGCACGACCGGCTCGGCACGAGGGAAGAGCCGAGCCGTCTCGGCCGCGGCCGGGGGAGGGGAAGTGGGATCGACCTTCCCGGCGAGCGGGAGCATGGGCTGTCCGAACACCGCCGGTGCCGTGCGGGTGGCATCCGGAGCGAAAACGCCCTCTGCGCCGAAGACGGCCGCGGCTTCGCCGTTCCGTTGCGCGCTTCCCGCGGCGTGATGGGTCTGGGCCGCTTCGTCCCAGCGGCCGTACCGGAACGGCGCGATCTCCTGCCGCGAATCGGTGGTCGCTCGGCCGGAGACCATCGATTCCAGGGCCGCGTACGCCACCGGGAACCACGCCTCGCCCCTGCGCAGCCGTGCCGTCTCGCGCCGCACGTCCCCGGACGCCGACGGCGACGACGCTCGGTGTGATCGGCCCGAGCCTGCCGACATGTGCCGGGTGTCGCTCCGTGTACAGCAGGGGCAGGTTCGTACAGGCGGAGTGCGCGAGCAGATCCGTCCGCTCGAGGCCGAGGTGCTCACGGAGAGCGTCCATGTCGTCCACGAGCCGGTCACAGTGATAGGAGGCGATGTCCTCCCGTGCCGCCGACCGTCCTGTGCCTCGAAGATCCGGCATGATCGACCGCCGGTGCGCGGAGAGCCCGCCGAGCTCGGCGAGGTACGCCGAGTCCTGCACGGTTCCTCCGGGCAGGCGGACCAGGCGAGGATCGTCTCCGAACACGTGGCAGGCGAGCTCGGGTCCGTCGTGGGCGGAGAAGGAAGGCACAGGGCATGACCTTGCCAGCGGGGTCGCACGGGAACAAGCGCATCATGCGGCGCCCCTGAAGGCCGCACGGGAAAGGGCGGGTTGAGCGCGCCGGAAGCCGACTTCCGCTGCAGGCACGCCGCATCGGTGACGGTGAGGGCCGGGATCGTCCTCCGCTCCGGGTCAACCGGCCCTGCGGACGGTCATGTTGTCAGGCGGCCGAGACCTCGATCAGCTCGATGAGATTGCCCTCGGGGTCCTGGACGTAGGCGTAGCGCATGCCGTCGGTGACGCCGGGGGAGGGCGGCGACACCCGCCCCGCGCCGCACTCGTCGACCAGCCGGGCGAAGGCGGCTTCGAGGTCGGGCACCTGGAGTGCGACGTGGGTGAAGGTCTGCGTGGCGGTGGCGGCGAAGGGGTCGCTGTGGACGACGGGTGTGGATCCGGATCGCTCGACGAACTCCACGCGCAGGCCGGCGGAGTCGCTCAGTACGACGGTACGCACACCTGCGTCGGGCAGATCGAGCCGCTCGTCCACCCGAACAAGACCCAGGGCGGCTCGGTACCAGCCCTCCTGTGCGGGCAGGTCGGCGACGGAGAGGCTGATGTGGTGGAAACGGTAGGCGGGGGCGATGGTCACGAGTCCTCCTGGTTAATGCTTTTTACCTGGTGAGTGATGTTAACCTTAGGCCCGTGAGTTCTCCTGTCAAGCGGCGCCCCACCGGTCACCACCACGGCGACCTGCGCAATGCCCTGCTGCGAGCGACGCTGGAGCTCGTGGCCGAGCGCGGGCCGCACGGCTTCACCCTCGCCGAGGCGAGCCGCCGGGCCGGGGTGAGCGTGGCGGCTCCGTACAAGCACTTCGCCGACCGCGACACGCTGTTGGCCGCGCTGGCCGCACAGGGCTACCGCGAGCAGTGCAGACGCTTCGCCGCGGCCGTGGGCGCCGGCGACGACCCCGTGGAACAGCTGGCGGCCTTCGCCGCCGCCTATGTGCGCTTCGCGGCGGACGAGCCGGCCCTGTTCGACATCACCTTCCATGCGGGGCTCGACAAGTCCCGCCACTCTGAACTCGAAGCCGCTGGGCGCGAGGTGACGGAGACGGTGATGCCGATGGTCAGGCGCCTCAGGCCGGATCACGACAGCGCCTTCGACCTGCTGCTCCGGGTCGCCGGAGCCGCCCACGGCCTTGCCGTCTTCCTCCGCCAGGGCCTCTTCGGGGTGACGGAGAGCGCCCTGGCCGAAACGGAGGACAGGGCCGCACGGACGGCGCGGGCGATCGCCGGGCAGGGCGGGTGAGCCCAGGGGGTGGGTGAGTGGGGCCCGGCGTTCCTGCGTGGGCAAGTCGGCCTCCTGTACCGGGCTGGACCGTCGCCGCCAAATGAATGACGCCGATCGCACCCATTAGCCAGGGAGTTACCCTGGGGATATGAGGAGCGAGGGTGTGATCACGAGCGCGCCGCTGCTGGGTGAACCACTGCCGGTCGAGCTGATGAACACCGTCACCGCCGACCGCGGCCGTACCCACGACGCCCTCGACAGCGACGCCGGCGCCGCTGCCTGGCTGCGTGCAGTCGCCGGCCGGCTGGGAACCGACAGTCCGATCACCGCCGAGCAACTGGACGAGGACGCGGTGTGCGCGGTCGCCGGCCCCCTGCGGGCACTGCGCGACGCGCTACGACGGCTCGCAGCGGAGACGAGCGAGGATCCGCGTCCCCCGGCCACCGCACCCGACCTTGCCCGACCGGAAGCCATCAGCACCCTCAACCGCCTCGCACAGACCTGGCCCGAGCTGGTCTGGCCCACCGACGGGCACCCCACACAGGCCTACCGAGGTCCCGGCACGGCCGCCGACCGCGCCGTCCAGCTCCTCGCCCACCAGGCCGTCCAACTCTTCGCCGGCCCCGACCGCGACCGGCTGCGTCCCTGCCTGGCACCCAACTGCCTGCTCTTCTTCGTCAAGAACCACGCACGCAGGGAATGGTGCTCACCCACCTGCGGCAACCGCATGCGTGTCGCCCGGCACTACCGCCGCCATCACACGCCACCCCACTCCTGAGGCCACAGACCTGGATCCATGGCGACGGCGTGCGAGCGGGCTCACCCGGGACGACCGGCTCAGCCGCGCGCATCGTCGTCGAAAAGGTGACAGGCGAGGTCGTGCGCCGTTGGTGGCAAAGCGTTCCGCGCCCGCTTGCGCCTACCGGCCGGCGCGCCCGGCGCGCTCAACAATCTCCCTGGTCAAGTCGTAGGACGTGTCGAGCAGACCGAGGGGAACGCCCGATGGACACAACGGGACAGCCGGATCGCAGAACCCTGCTGGGCAGCGGGCTTGCGGTCGCCGCCGTCGGGCTGGCGGGGTGTACGTCGACCCGTACGGCACCGCTGGCCGCCCGTGCTCCGGCGGACGCGCGGTCGGCCACACCGGCGCAGGCCTTCGCGAGACTCATGGACGGCAACGACCGCTGGGTGCGGGGGGACCTTCAGCACCCCGACCGGGACCCCAGCCGACGCGAGTTCGTGGCCCGGAAGCAGCAGCCCATCGGGTCGGTCCTCGCCTGCATCGACTCCCGTGTGCCGCCCGAGCTCCTCTTCGACACAGGGTTGGGCGACCTCTTCGTGATGCGCACGGGCGGCGAGGCGATCGGCCCGGTGGTCACGGGTTCAGTGGAGTACGGACCGATGACGAGCGGCACTCCGCTCATCGTGGTGCTCGGACACCAGCGTTGCGGTGCCGTCGAGGCGGCTCACCGGTCCATTCGGGACGGCAAGCCGCTGCCCGGCAACCTGGAGGCGATCGCCGAGGCGTTGCGGCCCGCCTACGAACAGGCGGCGCGGGACGGGGGTTCCGACCCGGTCGAGACCATGGCCCGGGCCCAGGTCAGGCTGACCGCCGACGCATTGCGCTCCAACCAGGACCTGGCCCCGCTCGTGGAAAAGGGCTCTCTCGCCGTCGTCGGCGCCTACTACTCCCTCGACACCGGCAAGGTGGAAGTCCTGACCGGTGCGCCCTCCTGACCGAAGGGGACCCGCGGCCACGGGTCACTGCACCGACCGCGCCGGCGGACGCTCGCGCAGGGCGCCGTAACCGATGAAGTACGCCGGCAGGCGCTTGAGCCAGGGTGAGCCGGCGAGGAGTTCGCTCGCCCGCTCCGCCAGCCGCGCATGGCCGAACGGCGGGTCGCCGGCGAGGACCGGGGCGATGACCCGCGCATGAGCGAGCCGCTGCAGTGCCTGCGTCAGCGCGGTGGTCGGCCATCGGCGCCGCTGGATGCTGCGCACGTCGCGCAGCCCGACCTCGCCTCTGAGCAGCGGCTCGACAAGGTAGCGCGCGGCGGCCACCGCGTCCTCGACCGCGAGGTTGATGCCGATACCGAAGACCGGTGACATCGCGTGCGCAGCGTCTCCGATGCACAAAAGCCCCGGTCGGTGCCAGCGCCGGAGGCGGTCGAGACGCACATCGAGCATCTTCACCTCGTCCCACGACCGCAGCGCGTGGGTACGGTCCCCGAGCCAGGGCACGGCGGCGGAGAACTCGGCCATGAACCGGTCGAGACCGTCGGCACGGCGCTCGGCGTCCGTGCCCTTGGGAATCAGCGCGGCGCACTGCCAGTACTCCCCGCGGTCGATCATGGCGGTGATGAACCGGTCGCCCGCGCCCCCCACCAGCCCGTGCGGGTCGCCCTCCCGCCGTGGCAGCCGGAACCACCAGGCGTCCATGGGACAGGTGAACTCCGTCAGGCCCAGCTCGGGGCGGGAACGGGCCAGCGAACCCCGGCCGTCGCAGGCCACGGTGAGCGTGGCCCGGAGTTCGCCGGTACGGCCGTCGGAGGTGCGGTACCGCACCCCGGTCACCCGTCCGCGCTCCACCAGGAAGGAGGTGGCCTCGGTGTTCATCCGCAGCGAGAAGGACGGCTCCTTCCGTGCCTCGTCGGCGAGGAGGTCGAGCAGATCCCACTGCGGCACCATCGCCACGTAGTTGTACGGACCCGGCAGCGCGCCGATGTCCGAGACGGTGATCAGCGCATCGTCGGCGCCGAGCGGAAGTTGGAGCGTGGTCACCCGGCGCTGCGGCAGCCCGGCGAAACGCTCGGCCAGTCCCAGGTCGTCCAGCAGCGCCAGAGTCGACGGATGCACGGTGTCGCCGCGGAAGTCACGCAGGAAGTCGGCGTGCTTCTCCAGGACGGTGACGGCGACCCCGGCCCTGGCCAGCAGCAGACCGAGGATCATGCCCGCGGGACCGCCGCCCACCACGCAGCACGTTGTCCGCTCCATCACAGCCGGCCCTTCTCTCGACGACACTTACGACGCACGGCACTTCGAGATATACCCCTGCCCGGGAACCGACGTCACGAGGCGGGGCGGCCGGTGGGGCAATCGGACCGGGAACGGTGGTGGAACCGCCGCGCCTGCCGTGCGGCCATCTCGGGGTCGGGCGGTGGACGCCATGCCGGTTAATCATGTGACCCGTGGCGCCCGATCGTCGATAATCCACGCGTGGCCACCACGAACGTCGGCCGGACCGAACGCGGCCCGTCAGCCCGATCCTCCCTGACCGGACGGGCCTTCGGCGCGATCCCGCCGACGGCACTGGTACTGCTCGGCATCGTCAGCGTTCAGTTGGGCTCCGCCTTGGCCAAGCATCTGTTCAGCGCGGTGGGCAGCTTCGGGACCGTCGCGCTGCGGCTGTTCTTCGCGGCGGCCGTGCTGATGACGGTGTGGCGGCCGTCCCTGCGCATGAAGCGTCGCACGTGGATCGTCGTGCTCGGCTACGGCGTGGTACTCGGCCTGATGAACCTGTGCTTCTATCTGGCGCTGGCCCGGATCCCGTTGGGGATCGCGGTCACCGTCGAGTTCCTCGGGCCGCTGGCGGTGGCCCTGGCGGGGTCGAGGCGATGGCTGGACGCCTTCTGGGCCGTGCTCGCGGCAGGTGGTGTGGTCCTGCTGATGGAGGGGCGGGGCGACCTCGACCCCGTCGGTTTTCTGTTCGCCCTCGGCGCGGGAACGTGCTGGGGTGTGTACATCCTGCTCGGCGCGGCGCTGGGCCGGCACACCACGGAAGGCAACGGTCTGGCTCTGGGAATGGTCGTCGCGGCACTGGTGGCGGTGCCGTTCGGTGTGGCCGACAGCGGAACGGCACTGATGCAGCCGTGGGTCCTGGTCGCAGGGCTCGGCGTGGCGTTGCTGTCGTCGGTGATCCCGTACTCGCTGGACCTGGAAGCACTACGCCGGATTCCACCGCGCGTGTTCGGCATCCTGATGAGCCTCGAACCGGCGATGGCGGCCCTCATCGGCCTCGTCGTGCTCCAGGAGAGGCTGCACTGGGCGCAGTGGATCGCGGTGCTGTGCGTGGTGGCCGCATCGGCGGGCGCCACCCGCGGCGCCCGCCCGGACGAAGGCCGGCCATCGTCGGAACCCGCGAGTTCGTGATCCGCCGAGCCGTTGCTCACGGCCGAGGAGCGCGAGGTCCTGTGCGTCCACGGACCAAAGGAGCAGCCCGGCAACCCGACCCCTGGCCCATCCGGATGATCCCCCCGCGCTGCCGGGTGAACCACGGACCCGTGTGCCCCGCGCCGCGATGACCTGCGGCTCGTGGCCGCTAGCGTCGACTCTCGTGTCGCTGAGCTATGCGTTTGTGAACCTGAAACCCGGAGTGGGAAAGACGACCAGCGCGGTCTGGTTGGCTCACGCACTTCACGAGTCGGGTCTGTCGCCGCTTCTGGTCGACAGCGATCCCGCGTCCTCCGCGCTGCGCTGGAGCGAACTGGCAGGTGGCTTCCCGTTTCCCGTGATCGCCCTTCCGGTGGGCGATGTGCACCGGCGCGTGAACGACTTCCTGGGCAATCGGCAGGCCGTGGTCTTCGACGCTCCGCAGATGGAGGACCACGCGCACATCACCCGCAGCATCATGCGGTACGCGAGCGAGTGGATCGTACCGGTGACCCCCGCCCCCATCGAACTGGACCGCATGGCGCCCATCGGCGGTGAGATGGGCGACGTGCAGTCCCTGCGGGTCAGTCCGGCGCGCGCCGCCGTGCTGCTGAACCGCACCAACCGTGCCGACGCCACGCGCACCGGTCCCGATGCCGATGCCCGCGAAGCCCTCACCGAGCGGGGATTCGACGTGCTGTCGACCCACGTCCCACGGCTCGACCTCTACGCCCAGTCGTTCGGCAGCCCGGTCCGGGTCAAGGGCTCGGCGTACATGGACCTCGCAGACGAACTCATCAAGCGTCAGGACAAGCCGTGAACCAGCGCAAGGACACCTACCGAGCCGCACTGCAACGCGGACCGGAGGCCACCGCACCCCGTCCGGCCAAGGTCGCTCAGCTGCACACCCGGTACGTCCGGGTGACCATCGAACTCGACTCCTCCCTGCCGCGCGATCTGATGCGGTGGGTGGAGTCACCCGTGTCCGTGATCATGCGAGCCGGTGCCGCCGTACTGCAACCGTTGAGAAGCACCCCGTAGAGGATCGGCGCTGCGCGCACAGGCAGGTGCCTACCTCCGGAGGAGGAGGTCCGCGGCCCGTTCCGCGATCATCATGGTGGGAGCGTTGGTGTTTCCGCTGGTCACCGTCGGCATGACCGACGCGTCCACGACCCGCAGGCCGTCCACGCCGTGGACCTGGAGCGCAGGGTTCACGACGGACTCCTCCCCCTCGCCCATAGGGCAGGTTCCCACGGGGTGGTAGCAGGTGGCGCTCCAGCGGCGGACGTGGTGTTCCCAGTCCGCCTCGTCGAGGTGGTCCAGATCCGCTGTGTCCGGAAGACAGGGCCTGGCGAGGTGGTCGGCGAAGGGCGGGCACAGGGCGATGCCCACGGCCGCCCGGAGGCCTTTCACCATGAGCCGCAGATCGGCGGGATCGTCGAAATACCGGGGATCGATCAGGGGGTGTGCCCGGGGATCGGCCGACGCCAGACGGATCGCCCCGCGCGCGGAGGGATTCAGGACGGTGGCGTTCATGGTGAACACCGACCGCTGAGGTACTTCTTCTCCGCTGAGGATGAGGGCCGTTGGACCGCCGGTGAGTTGGATGTCGGGCCCGGGCCCGCTGCCCGCGACGGTCAGGAAGGCGCCGACCTCGCCGTAGTTGGAGGCGAAGGGACCGTCGCCCGAGGTCCGCCACCGGGCCAGATGGTCGGGGGTGAGCAGGTCCAGGACGACGTCGTCGGCTTCCCGGGTCTCCCACACCAGCGGTACGAGGAGCTGATCCTGGAGGTTCTGTCCGACTCCGGCCAGGGGCACCCGCGGCTCGATGCCCACCTCGCGCAGATGCCCGGGCGGACCGATGCCCGACAGAAGCAGGAGTTGAGGGGAGTTGACGGCACCCGCGCAGAGCAGGACCTCGGCGTCTGCGTACGCCGTCACCTCCTCGCCGTCCACGATGTAGGACACCCCTGTCGCTCTGGAACCCGCCAGAAGGATCCGCGTGACGAAGGCACGGGTCCGTGTGGCGAGGTTCGGCCGGCTCAGGGCGGGACGCAGATATGCGTCGGCTGCGGACCAGCGGCGTCCGTCATGACATGTCACCTGGTAGGGGCCGGCGCCCAGGGGTGACTCCCCGGCGAAGTCGTCGTTGTAGTCCAGCCCCCACTCCTCGGCGGAGGCCAGCCAGGCATGGGAGAGCTCGTGCGTGTAGGCGCGGTCCTCGACATGCAGAGGGCCGTCCTTGCCGTGGTAGGGCGGGCCCAGCCGGCGATGCGCTTCGGATTTCACGAAGTAGGGGAGCACGTCGTCGTACCCCCAGCCGACCGCATTGAAGTCGTCGCGCCAGCCGTCGTAGTCGTACCTGTTGCCGCGAATGTAGATCATGACGTTGGTGGAGGACGATCCACCCAGTGTCTTCCCGCGCGGCCAGTAGAACGTGCGGCCCGCCTCCGACTGCGTGACCGTGCGGTAGTTCCAGTCCACCTCCGACTTGAACAGCGTTCCCAGGGCGGCGGGTATGCGTATGGCCTCGTCGCTGTCAGAGCCGCCCGCCTCGAGCAGAAGTACGCGGGCGGAGCCGTCGCGGCTGAGACGGTCGGCCAGGACGCATCCCGCGCTGCCGCCACCGGTGATGATGTAGTCGAAGCTTTCCGTGCTGCTCATCGGTGCTCCTGACTGATCACCCGGCCTGCGGGCCGGGGGTGCGAGTCGGGGCGGTGGACCGGTCGGGACGGATGGCAGAGCTGAAACCCCTCGGGTCCGGACTCGCGTCCGGGCCGACCGCCCCTGCGGTAAGGGATGAGTTCAGTGCCACTTCGTACGATCGCGCGCCGAGGCGCCCGGTGGCGTCCAGCAGAGTGCCGCGGGGTGCATGAGCGGGCCTAATCGCACCGCCGGGGGCCGGTCGTCACGGCCGGAAACGTCTGTGATCGGACCCGGAACTGGGACGGGGTCACGCCCATGGCCCGGCGGAAGACGGTGGCCAGATGCTGGGCATGGCTGAAGCCGCATGCGAGGGCGATGGCGGTCACCTGCTCGTCACCCCCGCTGAGCCGAAGCTTCGCTTCCTCGAGCCGGAGACAGAGCACATGGCGCATGGGGGTCCGGCCCGTGCGCTGCTGGAACGCGCGCAGGAAGTGGCGTCGGCTGAATCCGGCCGCCTGGGCGAGCTGGTCCACGGTGATCGATTCCGAAAGATGGTCATGCACGTACTGCTCGACCCGGGCGAGTGCGTCGAAGGGCAGCCCCGGCTCCGCTCGTGTCGGGGCACCGTCGTCGGCCGTGCCGATCCTTGCGAGGTGGGCGATCGACTGCAGTGCCCAGCCCTCGACGAGCAGTGCGGTCGCGGCATCGGGCTGCCGGGCGTCATGGGCCAGGTCGTGCAGGCCCTGCCGAAGAGGGCCGAGGGCCGGCCCGGTCAACGGGTGGTCGGGTATGTGCACTCCGTAGTCGGCGACCACGTGCGGATCGACGAACGCGAGGATGTAGGTCACGATCGGGTCGACGGAGAACTCACCCTCGATGTGTGCGCCCGCGGGAAAGTAGCGGAGCTCGTTCGTCGCCCCGGGGACGACGCCGAGGCGTATTCCGTCGACCTGGAGAAGCGCCTCGTGAACGCCGGAGGGGCACCAGAAGAGCGTGGAGGACGGCTGCTGAAGTTGCCAGGTGATGTGGCCGGAGGAGCCGCGCCGCAGGACCTCGACCCGCGCGTGTTCCGAGTCCGCGACGACGGCGTCGAGCAGTGTTCCACCGACGCGTCGTAGGTGGGTGACTGGCCGCCTGCGTGGAGGAGAACCACGCTCAGGCGTGGATGCGACTTCGGTCACTGGCTTTCCGTGGCATGTGTCTCTTCCTCAGGTGCCAGCTTACTTTTGTTCGACGAATTCGGTGCCGGTGGTCCTCGCGACCGGCCGGGATCTCGGCGCCCCGGTCCCTGCATCCGACCCGCAGTAACTGTTGACAAGAACGTCAACAGAGCCCGTTCCGGCGTCGGGGACGGCGTCGCCCGAGGCGAGGGGGGTGGACATGGGCGACGAGGTGACAGACGCCGGCCGGGGGTCTGCCCGGTCCACGGATGCTCACCGTGCCAACTGGGTGCATAGGCCGCTGATTTGGTGTGCAAGACTGAGTTGATCGAAAATACTTTCTGATCTACTCGCGCGACGGAGCATGTCATGACGACGGGCACCCCCAACCCTCGGAAGATCGACACCAGTGTGGCGCATCCTGCGCGGGTGTACGACTGGCTGCTGGGCGGTAAGGACAACTATCCCGTCGACGAGGCGGTCGGCAAGATGCTGCCGGCCGAAGCGCACGACGCCGCTCGACAGAACCGCGAGTTCATGCGCAGGGCGGCTGCCTGGCTGGCCGGACAGGGCATCGACCAGTTCCTCGACATCGGCACGGGCATTCCCACCGAGCCGAACCTGCATCAGATCGTGCAGGAGATCGTGCCGTCGGCGAAGATCGTCTACACGGACAACGATCCGATCGTGCTGCGGCACGCGGAAGCACTGCTGGTCAGCCGTCCTGAGGGGCTCACGGACTACATCGAGGCCGATGTCCGCCGCCCCGGGGAGATCCTCGAACACGCCCGGCGGGTGCTCGACTTCGATCGTCCCATCGCGATGTCCCTGATCGCCCTCATGCACTTCATCCCCGACGAGCAGGACGCCCACGGCATCGTCGGCGAGTTGCTCGCCGCTCTGCCGGCCGGCAGCTACTTCGTGCTGTCGCACGCCGCGTCCGACCTCTACCCGGAGTTGGCGGAGCAGGTCACCGCCGAGTACGCGAAGGGTGGGATCCGCCTCGGCTTCCGCACCCGCTCCGAAGTGGCCCGCTTCTTCGACGGGCTGGACCTGGTCGACCCGGGTCTGGTGACCGCCACGGAGTGGTTCAAGACGCCGCCGGCGCCCTCGTCCGAGGGCAGCGGCATCTACGCCGGGGTCGCCGCCCTTCGCTGACGCCGCCTTCGCCCCCGTGACCACGTGGTGGTCACGGGGACACGTGAGGGCCGGGCCGGTTGCGTACGGCGGCCCGGCGGATGCCCGGCGACGCGTTGTCGATCGATCCGGTCCGCCGGGCACCGGGCATCAGAAGAGGGATCGTCCGTGCCGACCGTCTGTCAGCAGGCGGTCGGCACGGCCTCAGACCTCCGGATGCGCAGAGCAGCGGATCGAGCGCCGTCGGGGCGGGGACGCGGATCGCGTCCGGTCCCGGCCGTCGGGCAGGAACTCACCGCCTGGCGTGCCGTGTTGCGGGGCGGCGCATCACTGGACTGTCGGCGCATCACCGGACGGCCGGGGGCGGGTGGCCCGTTCGCGCGGGGTTGCGGTGGGATCAGACGAGAGGCTGCCCACCGTCCACGGACAGGGACACGCCGGTCATGAAGGTGTTCGTCATCGCGAAGAGCACGGCGTGGGCCACATCCTGCGGGGTGCCGATCCGCCCCGCGGGGTTGGCGGCGGACAGACGCGCGAACAACTCGGCCTTCTTCTGTTCGCCGAGCGCGTCCCACGCTCCGGTGTCGATCGTGCCGGGCGACACGGCGTTGACCCGGAGCGGGGCCAACTCGACCGCCAGGGAACGCACCACGGTGTTGACCGCGCCGTTCGTCGCCGCGACCGCGAGGAATCCCGGGTCCGGCTCCAGGGCCGCCACGCCGGAGAGCAGGACGAAGGAGCCGCCCGCCCGCATGGTGGGCGCGAAGTGCTTGGTGAGCATGATCGGTCCGACGACCTTGGTGTGGAACGACCGGAGGATCGCCTCGGGCGTCAGTTCGCCGACGGTGCCTCGGGTCCGGGCGGAGGCGGCCGTGACCACGTGGTCGACGGGCCCGACCTCCGTGGCCAGCGCCGCGATCGAGGCCTCGTCGGTCACGTCCACGGTGGCGACGCTCACCGCGGTCTCGCCGTAACTCTCCAGCAGTGCGGCCTTGTCGCGGCCTGCTGCGATGACGCGGGCCCCCTCTTCAAGGGCCACTTCGCCGACCGCGCGGGCGATACCGCTGCCGCGGCCCACCACGAGAACTGTCCGGCCCTGCAGGGATGCTGACATCACTGGTCTCCTTTTGATCGATCAGCACCGAGGCTAGGGCGAACAAGCTCTCGTGCCGAACGGTTGTGATATGCGAACTTCGGTGCTCATGGCGCGGTTTCGCGAAGAGCGGCAGGCCGCCGGGCGCGGGTGGACATGCGGTCCGTCCGGCCGGTGGTGCGTGGTGTGGCCGGCACCCCGGCGGTTCAGCGGGAGCCCGCCTCGTCGATGTCGAGGCCGCGGTCGATGCCGTGCGGGACGACCTTCTGGCCGGGCTCGGGTGCCAGGCGCTTGCCGTCGAGCCGGACCTCGACCTGGTCGGGCTCGAACGACACCATGTCGCCGATCCGGCCGACCTGCCGGTAGGCGTCGGGGTACGACCAGGCGGCACGGCGCGCGTCGCCGATGTCGTAGTAGTCGCACAGTCCCTTGTAGGGGCAGAAGGTCTGCCCTTCGGCGGGGCGCAGCAGGCTCTCGTCGATGTCGGCGCGCGGGACGTACCAACGCGGGGCGAATCCGGACTCGTAGAGGACGACGGGGTGTTCGGAGCGGGCCACCACGGTGTCCCCGAGGCGGACCTCCAGAGTGCGCGAGGTGCTGCGGATGTCGATGCGGTGGTAGGGGTCCGCCGCGTGGCCCAGAATGCGCTCGTCCTCTTCGTAGAAGGCGTCCATCGCGCGCCACGCGAAGGCGACGCGGCCCTGGAACTCGACGGCGTACTCGGGCGGTGCGGTGAACTCCCAGGCGGCGCGTTCGGCGGTGCGGTCGCCGGCGCGTACCGCGAACCAGGCGGTGTCACCGAGGTCCCGGTGGTGGGTGACCCTGTCCGTTGCGACCAGTGCCTTGTCGTCCACGTCTGCCCGCGGGAAGTAGGCCACCGGGTAGCGACCGGGTTCGTGCAGCAGGACGACGTTCTCACTGTCGGCGATCCAGGTGCCGTTGAACCTCACCCGCATGCGGCGGCGCAGCCGCTCGGCGAACAGCAGGCGCTCCGGCAGGGGGTCGGGGGTGAGGAAGTGTCCGATCGCTCCTGCGGACAAGGGGCCCTGCTGCCAGGACAGTCCCATGATGTGTTCCCTTCGGGCGGGAGCGCGGCGTGCGCTCCGGGGGTCGATGTGTCGGTGCGGTTGACGGGCCTGGTGTGCGAGGACGGTGGGAGCCGCCGTTCTCGGGCTGCCGGAAGCAGGCTCGGACGACCTTGGTGCCGGCGGTCGTGGTGTGGCTTCCCCGGCTGTCGGAGAGCTCCTGCCCGATGTGGCTGCGGTGCGAGGTTGGGGCGCCGGGCCGTTGTGACCCTTGGTGTGTCAGGTGAGGGCGCGGCCGGGGAAGTGGCTCATGATCCTAACCCACCTAAGTCGCTTTGATGGTTACAGAGACAGTCGACCACACTCCACCTAACCGGTCAAGCTGGGTGTGAAGGTTATGGATGGCTCGGCGCTGTGTGTCCGTAGGGGCTGCTTGTTTGGTCGGGGTGGGCGTGTCCATGTAACCTGTCAAAGCAATCTTTCTGGTTAGGAGGGGGTCGTGGTGGTCGATCGGGAACAGCAGGACGCACTGCTCGAGCTCCTCAACACCACGCCGGTGGTCAACGGGGTGGTCGAGGATCAGCTGGCCGACCCGGAAGCGGCGAAGTCCTGGCAGGTGGCACACGGCGGCCGCGGGGGAGCGTCGGAGCGTCAGCGCCTTCTCGATGCGCGCGACGTTCTTCAGGGTGTGGTGCGCGGCAGTCGGCCGGCCGAGTCGCTGGCGCCGTTCCTCGAGGATGTCGTCTCCCGACCGCGTCTTTCCCCGACGGGCGTCTCCTGGGAGCTCGACGCGCCCAAGGAGCACCGGATGGCGGTGGAGGCCGTGCTGGCCTGGAGCGCGTTGCAGGAGACGATGCCCGGCAGGCTGCGGCCGTGTGACAACCCGGAGTGCCGCCGGTTCCTCCTCGACCGCAGCAAGACCAACAACGCCCGGTGGTGCTCCATGGCCGTCTGCGGCAACAGGATGAAGGCCAGGCGTCACTATCAGCGCACCCGCGACGGCGCGGCCGGGTGACGACGGCGGACCGACGGCGGAGCCCTGTCGGCCGACCCGGCAGCCGAACCGTGCTCGGACGGGGATCACCGTACCTCCGGGCGCTCCAGGGGTGACCGTGCGTGACGGTCGGTGGTCGACTGCGGGCGCAGGGTGCCCACGGCGAACCGGACCGTCGAACCGGGACGAGCGCCCGGCGCTCGGCTGTGTGAATGAGGCCCGCCGTGGAATTCGGCGGCAAGAGGGCAACAGTGTCGCGCGGTGGGACACGGCCTCGCCACCGTGAAAGCATGCGGATTATGAATCGCCTGGCGAGGAAAAACGAATGGGCACGTTTTTGTACGCCCATCGGAAAATGTCGGCGATTGTGCCGGTCGATTCGGGGACTCGGAATCGCGGCGGCACCGGGTGAAGAACTACGATCGGCCCGAGTGCACAGACCCGCGTGATGAGGGGCTGGGCCGGTCGGCCACCCACGCAGGAGGTCCGCGATGGCGACGCTGCTGTCCGTCAACGTAGGGATGCCCAAGGACGTCCCGTGGCAGGGAAGGACCGTTCACACCGGGGCGTGGAAGGCCCCCGTGGACGGGCCCCGGATGGTACGGCGACTGAATGTCGACGGGGACGGCCAAGGCGATCTGGCCGGACACGGCGGCGAGATGCGGGCCGTCCTCGTCTATCAGGTGCAGTCCTATCAGTACTGGCAGAAACAACTCGGCCGTGACGACCTGACCTTCGGGATCTTCGGAGAGAACTTCACCGTCGACGGCCTCCCCGACGGCGAAGTGTGCATCGGCGACCGATACCGCATCGGCGAAGCCGAATTCGAGGTCTCCCAGCCCCGCGTCACCTGCTATCGCGTCGGTATGCGCCTGGACGAACCCACGATGGCCGCACTCCTGGTCGCCCACCATCGCCCCGGCTTTTATATGCGTGTCATCACCGAAGGCCATGTACAGGCCGGCGACGAGATCAGCCGCACCCGAAAGGGCCCCGAGAGGCTCAGTGTCGCCGACACCGACGCACTGCTCTACCTCCCAGGCCGCGATCCCGTGAAGCTGCGCAAGGCGCTGAACATCCCCGCGCTCAGCCCCGGTTGGCAGGGCTCCTTCCGTGAACTGGCCGCCGCCGAACAACCCGCTCAGGAACCCGGATGGCCGGACGAACGCGCCACCGCCCAGCAGCACAGAGGCCAATCGGCGTGGCCCGGCTTCAAGCCGATGCGGGTCGGCCGTATCGTCCCCGAGACTCCCGCCGTCTCGTCGATCTACCTCGACTCCACCGACGGCATGCAACTGCCCGAGCCCCGCCCGGGCCAGTACCTCTCCATCCGCCTGCCGGTCGGTGACCGCGCGCCCGCGGTACGCAGTTACTCCCTGTCGTCGGCACCCGGCGCCGGCCCGTACCGGATCAGCGTGAAGCACGAGCCGCACGGTCTGGTCAGCGGTTATCTTCACACCAGAGTGCACCCCGGTGACCTCGTCGACATCGCCGGCCCCCGGGGGACCTTCGTACTGGAAGCAGGCACCCGTCCGGTTGTACTCGTCTCCGCGGGCATCGGCGCCACCCCTGTGCTGGGCATGCTCCACCGACTGGCCGCCACGGGGGACCCGCGCCCGGTGTGGTGGATCCACGTCGCTCGGGACCGGGCCCACCACGCCTTCGCGGCCGAGGCCCACGCACTCCTGACGCACCTTCCGGGCGCCCATGAGTTCATCCACTACACCCACGAAAGCCCGCACGCCGACGAGCCCCACATCATCCACGGCCGGCCGACCGCAGCATCACCGGCGGCCATGGGCATTCCCCCGGACGCCGAGGCCTACCTCTGCGGACCGGCCGCCTTCATGGACGACTTCGGCGGTTTCCTGCGCGAACACGGCCTGGGCTCCGAGCGGATCCACGTGGAGCAGTTCAGTGCCCTGCCCGCCATCAACCCCGGTGTCACACCCTCGGCTGCGGTCCGACCGCACCAGCCACCCGGTCCCGAGGGCACGGGCCCGCTCGTCACCTTCGCCCGCAGCGGTATCACCACCGCGTGGTCGGCGGACCATGCCTCCCTGCTCGACCTCGCCGAGGCCTGCGACGTCCCCACCCGGTGGTCCTGCCGGACGGGGGTCTGCCACACCTGCGTCACCCATCTCGTCGAAGGCGATGTCGCCTACACCACCCCGCCCCTGGAACTGCCCGAGCCCGGCTCCGTCCTCGTCTGCTGCAGCAAGCCGACGACCGAAGTCGTCCTCGATCTCTAGTGCCGTATCGGGGAACGTTCGCCTTTGTCTTGCGTTGTCCGTGTGCCTTGCGGTCGGCTGGCCGGACTGGAAGGCTCGGGGCTCATGTCGATCTTGGTGAGGGACGCCGAGCGCGAGGACGTGCCGACGCTTGTCCGTCTGCGTCTCGCGAATGCCGAAAGGCATGTCGAACTCGATCCGACCATCTACCGGGTTCCCGACGCCGAGGTCGTGCACCGACACTTCGAGGAAGTACTCGCGGCCGATTCCGAGGCACTGATCATGGTTGCCGAGCTATCGGGCGATGTGGTGGGCATGGCGGAGGTGATCGTCTTGGCAGATCCCCCGGCCCACCAGATTCTCGCTGCCCGTCGCGCGGCCGAGATCCACACCGTGGTGCTGGACGGGCATCGCGGTGAGGGGGTCGGATCGGCCTTGGTGATCGCGGCGGAGCGCGCCGCCGCAGAGCGCGGAGTCTCGATCCTGTACGCCGGCATCTTCGCGCCCAACCGGGGAGCCGTCCGCTTCTACTCGTCTGCCGGCTTCGGACCGCGCGGAATCTTGCTGAGCAAGGAGCAAGGCCCACCGGCTGATTGATCCGGGTAAGCCGGAGAGGGGGGAACCGGCAACGACGACGGAGAGGGGGGGGCGGCGGCGAGGCAACGTTCGCCCTCTTCACGAGCTGCCGTAGGCGTTCGTCGGCGGCGTGCTTGTTCCGCCGGATGATGGAGCGCACGTCACCGGAGGGCGATGGCTCTCTGACGCGGCACCAGCAGGGATCGCCTCCGCCCGCAGACTGTCCGCCGGCAGGCCGGAGCCGTTGTGACGGTGTGACATGTTGGCGGATCGACCGAAGTGCGCGGCGCGGCGGTGCCACTGAGAGGCCCGCTTCGAGTCGGCTCCACGGCGGCTCGCGGCGTGGAGACGGGCGAGTTGCCCGAACTCAGTGTGAATCGGGGTAGCGCGCCCGGCCGTTGGGCAGTTCGCCGGAGGTTGTCTCCTCGAGCAACGCCGTGTACTTCCGGGAGAGTTCGTCGTAGCGTGCCCCGTCGCCGCCCGCCTGACGTTTACGCCTGGTCAGGAGGTACAGAGCGGCGGGCCCGGTGATCATCGAGACGACCGGGATCAGCGCCCACCACATCATGAATCCTCCCCTGTGCGCGGTGGTCCGGGGGAGCACACGTGCGCTCCGGTGGAAGCGTAGCCGCTGACGATTCGCAGGCCAACGGCGTGAGTGGCCGATGAACATATAGGCACCGCACGTCACATGCGGCCGAACGCTCACCCCGCTTCCTGTCGGTTGTCCGTCTCACGCCGGTGACGGGGACCGCCGCGCTGGTGTCGGCGGCGCTCGCGAGGCTCGGGACGTCCGAGGGGGCGTCCGGCTGACCTGGCACCTTCACCGGACATGGGGAACAGTGGAGGGATGGGCATATGGAACAAACGGGACGACATGGTGGTGCATGAGGTCGAGCCGTACAACGCCGAATCGCCCCCGGAGGCCCTGGCCGGCCGGATCACTCCCGTGGACACGTTCTACGGCCGCAACCATGCACCGATCCCGCAGCTCGACGCCGAGAACTGGCGGCTGCGGGTCGACGGACTGGTCGGCCGCCCGCTCGAGATGTCGATGGACCGGCTGCGGGACCGCTTCCCCGAGCGGAGTGTGGTGGCGACCCTGCAGTGCGCGGGCAACCGGCGCGCCGATCTGATGGAGGTCTGCGACATACCCGGTCAGGTTCCGTGGGGACCCGGGGCTATCTCCACCGCGCGCTGGAGCGGGGTCTGCCTGGCGGACGTGCTGGCCGAGGCAGGAGTGCGGCCGGATGCCGCGCACATCTCCTTCACCGGCGCCGATGTGTCGGACCAGGCCGATCCGCCGCAGTGCTTCGGCGGTTCGATACCGATGGCGAAGGCGACGTCGCACGAGGTGCTGCTGGCGTGGTCCATGAACGGGCAAACGCTCCCGGCGGCACACGGCGCACCGCTGCGGGTCGTCGTCCCGGGCTGGATCGGCGCCCGCAGCGTCAAGTGGCTGCTGCGCATCAGCGTGCGGACCGAACCGTCCGACAACTACTTCCAGACCGAGTACAGCATCCTGCCGCCCGAGGCCGACCCGCACACGGCGGAACGCGGCGAAGGCATCACGCTGGGA
This sequence comes from Streptomyces sp. HUAS TT11, assembly GCF_051553595.1. Taxonomy (NCBI): domain Bacteria; kingdom Bacillati; phylum Actinomycetota; class Actinomycetes; order Kitasatosporales; family Streptomycetaceae; genus Streptomyces; species Streptomyces sp. HUAS TT11. The sequence goes on along the minus strand of NZ_CP196184.1, from coordinate 897,346 downwards.
CCGGTGGCCATCCATTGCGCCATCCTGCGACCGGGCAAGGACGCCCGGCTGCCCGCCGGGCCGACCGAGGTCGCCGGCTTCGCCTACGCCGGGGACGACCGGACCGTGGAACGCGTGGACGTCTCCGCCGACGGCGGCGACACCTGGACCCATGCGCAGGTGGAACTCCCGGAGAGCCCCTGGACGTGGCAGCACTGGCACACGACCCTGGATCTGCCGTCGGGGGAGACCGAACTCATCGCCCGTGCCTGGGACTCCACCGCGGCCGTGCAGCCCGAATCCCCGGCAACGGTGTGGAATCCGCGAGGCTACGCCAACAACGCCGCGGCCCGGCTGCATGTCACCTGCCGTTCCTGACCGCCCGCTGCGCAGCGGGTGACCCGGTTCGACGGACGGCATTTCGGTGCGCACTGCTGTGCTGCTGTTGCGGGTCAGCTCTTTGTTCCGGGCGCTCCGAGGAGCACCCGGAACACGAACTTCTTGCAGAGCAGGCCGTGTTCGTGACCCACGCACCGGGGCGACGGACGATCGGTGAGCGGCTCGGATCCGACTGCGGAGCCGGTCGGACGGGAGCGGACCTGTCCCCGCCCGGTGCCGCAGGCCGGTTCGAGGCGGTTCAGTCGCTGGACTCTCCGGTCAGGAAGCCGCTCAGGCCGTCGAGGAGCATGGTGCTGCCCTGCTCGGCCATGTCTCGTTCCTCGGCGGTGTCGCAGGTCTGGCGGAGCACGATCTGTGTGTGACGGTCGTCCTGCTCGTCCAGTTCCATGGTCATGGTCTGGGGTGCGGGCTTGCCGGGTACGTCCATGCCGATCACCAGCAGGCGGTTCTCGGCGACTTCGAGATACGAGCCGGTCAGCGGGTACTCTCCGCCGTCGGGTGTGACCACAGTGGCCTTCCAGGTCCCGCCCGGCCGTACGTCCATCTCGACGGAGCCCGCGGCGGCATACGCCCACTGGGCGTACTGATCGGGCGTGGTCCACGCCCGCCAGACCGCCGCGGCCGGGGCATCAAGCGTTCGGGTGAGCGTGTAGGAGTGGCCGTCGGCCGTGGTGGTCTGCTCGGTGCTCATGTCTCGTCTCCTCGTTGTCGGGCCTGTCGGATCTGTAGACGCCCGGGTACGCGAAAACTCATCGCTCGGCCGGGAGCTTCTTCGGTGGCCGGGTGATGCGTGTGCCTGGCCCCCGGCATCCCTCGCGCCGTGCACTTCGGGACGGTCGGCGCGCCCGCCTCCGCGCGGAGCTACGAGCGCGCCCCCGAGCAGCACACGATCTGCTCGGGGGCGCTGTGTCGTCGAGCGGACGGTGCTGGGAACCGTGTGGTTCGACGACGTGCGGCGAGACCGCGATCACCGGCAGCCGGTACGGACTGTCGATGCGCAGGACCAAGGACGCCGCACGGTCACCCGCTGATGTGATGGCGTGCGCGTTCGACGTGACCGTGTACGACACCTTCCGGCCGGGTCAGGTCGCCACGATCCGGTCGTATCCCGGCCGTTGTTCCACGGTGGCCACCGGTACGGGAAGTGGCTCTGGGTGCCGCCACCCACGCGATACAGGCCGGGGGTGCCGCCGCCCCGGTAGACCGCCGTCGGGCCCCGCGGAGGCGACGACGGTCCGAAGCGGCGGTCAGCTGCCGACGTAGGCCGCGAGGTGCTCCCCGGTGAGCGTGGAGCGGGCGGCGACCAGGTCGGCGGGTGTGCCCTCGAAGACGATCCGGCCGCCGTCGTGGCCGGCACCGGGGCCGAGATCGATGATCCAGTCGGCGTGGGCCATGACGGCTTGATGGTGCTCGATGACGATGACCGACTTGCCGGAGTCGACCAGCCGGTCCAGCAGCCCGAGCAACTGCTCGACGTCGGCGAGGTGAAGGCCCGTGGTCGGCTCGTCGAGGACGTAGACGCCGCCCTTGTCGGCCATGTGGGTGGCCAGTTTGAGGCGTTGCCGCTCACCACCGGACAGCGTGGTCAGCGGCTGGCCGATGGTGAGGTAGCCGAGCCCGACGTCGGCCAGGCGCTCGAGGATGCGGTGCGCGGCCGGCGTGTGCGCCTCACCGGCGCCGAAGAACTCCTCGGCCTCGGTCACCGACAGCGCGAGCACCTCGCTGATGTCGCGGCCGCCGAAGCGGTAGTCCAGTACGGACGCCTCGAACCGCTTCCCCTCGCACTCCTCGCACGTCGAGGCGACACCGGCCATCATCGCGAGGTCGGTGTAGACGACTCCGGCGCCGTTGCAGGTGGGGCAGGCGCCCTCGGAATTGGCACTGAACAGCGCCGGCTTCACGCCGTTGGCCTTGGCGAACGCCTTGCGGATCGGCTCGAGCAGTCCGGTGTACGTCGCCGGGTTGCTCCGGCGTGAGCCGCGGATCGGGCTCTGGTCGACCGACACCACACCAGCGGCGGCCGGGATCGACCCGTGCACGAGTGAACTCTTGCCGGAGCCCGCGACACCGGTGATGACGGTCAGCACCCCCAGCGGGACGTCGACATCGACGTCATGCAGGTTGTTCGCGGACGCGCCGCGGATCTCCAGCGCGCCGTCGGACTTGCGCACCGACTCCTTGAGGGCGGCCCGGTCGTCGAAATGGCGGCCGGTGATGGTGCCCCCCGCGCGCAGTCCCTCGACGGTCCCCTCGAAGCAGACCGTGCCGCCTCCCGTGCCGGCGCCGGGGCCGAGGTCGACGATGTGGTCGGCGATCGCGATGACTTCCGGCTTGTGCTCCACGACGAGCACGGTGTTGCCCTTGTCCCGCAGCCGCAGCAGCAGGTCGTTCATCCGCTGGATGTCATGGGGGTGCAGGCCGACGGTCGGCTCGTCGAAGACATAGGTGACGTCGGTGAGCGAGGAGCCGAGGTGGCGGATCATCTTGACGCGCTGGGCCTCGCCGCCCGACAGGGTGCCCGCCGGCCGGTCGAGCGCGAGGTAGCCGAGTCCGATCTCCCCGAACGAGTCGAGAGTGTGCCGGAGCTTGGTGAGCAGCGGCGCCACGGACGGCTCGTCGAGGTCGCGGACCCATTGCGCCAGATCGCTGATCTGCATCGCGCAGGCGTCGGCGATGCTGATGCCCTCGATCTTCGAGGACCGGGCTCCTTCGCTCAGCCGTGTGCCGTCGCACTCGGGGCAGGTGGTGAAGGTGACCGCCCGCTCCACGAACTCCCGGATGTGCGGCTGCAGCGCCTCCGTGTCCTTGGAGAGCATCGACTTCTGGACCCGCGGGATCAGCCCTTCGTAGGTCATGTTGATGCCCGCGATCTTCATCCGGGTCGGCTCGCGGTGGAGGAAGTCGTGCAGTTCCTTCTTGGTGAACTTGCTGATCGGCTTGTCCGGGTCGAAGAAGCCCGACTCGATGTAGAGACGGGAGTTCCAGCCGCCCCCCTTGTAGCCGGGGACGGTGATCGCACCCTCGTTCAGCGACAGGGAGTCGTCGAAGAGCTGGCCCAGGTCGATGTCGGAGACGGTGCCGCGGCCCTCGCAGCGCGGGCACATGCCGCCGGTGCGGGTGAAGGTCGCCTTCTCGGTCTTGCGGGCACCGCGCTCGACGGTGATCGCGCCGCTCGCCCGGACCGAGGGCACGTTGAAGGCGTACGCGCTGGGCGGACCGATGTGGGGCGTGCCGAGCCGGCTGAAGAGGATGCGCAGCATGGCGTTGGCATCGGTGGCGGTGCCGACCGTGGAGCGGGGGTCCGCGCCCATCCGCTGCTGGTCGACGATGATCGCGGTTGTCAGCCCGTCGAGCACGTCGACCTCGGGACGCGTCAGCGTGGGCATGAAGCCCTGCACGAAGGCGCTGTAGGTCTCGTTGATCAGTCGCTGCGACTCCGCCGCGACCGTGCCGAACACCAATGAGCTCTTGCCCGAGCCGGAGACTCCGGTGAACACCGTGAGCCGGCGCTTGGGGATCTCGACGCTGACGTCCTTGAGGTTGTTCACACGCGCGCCGTGCACGCGGATCAGATCGTGGCTGTCGGCGGCGTGCAGCGCGGGCGATTGCGCATCCACCTTCGTGACCTTGCTCATCGGGTCTCCATGTGTGAGGCGGGTCGGCCTTCGCGGTCGTCCGGTCGGCGTCGCCTGGCTCGATCTGACGAGCTTCGAGGGTACGTGCTTCGTCCGGGCCCGGGGCCCGGGTTTCAGGTCGGCCGTGACCGCCGGGTCACCGGCCCCGGGTGGGAGGGGTCCATGGTCACGGTCGCCGGAGGGCTCAACGCTGCTCGTTGATGCGGATCAGATTGCCCGCGGGATCCCGGACGGCGAAGTCGCGAACCCCGTACGGGTGCTCGGTGGGCTCCTGGACGATCTCGACGCCGGCGGTCCGCAGCCGCGCGAAGGTGCCGTCGAGGTCGGGGGTGGCAAGGAGGACGCGGGCGTAGGTGCCCTTGGCCATCATCTCGACGATGGTGCGGCGCTCGTCCTCGGTGACTCCGGGATCGGCGGCGGGCGGCTCGAGGACGAGGGACGTGCCGGGCCGGTCGGCGGGGCCGACCGTGATCCACCGCATTCCGCCGTACCCGACGTCGTTGCGGACCTCGAAGCCGAGGGTGTCACGGTAGAAGGCGAGGGAGGCTTCCGGGTCGTGGTGCGGGAGGAAGCTCGCGTGGATGCTGAGGTCCATGGCCGACACGCTAGCCGCTGGTCCGCGAGCCGCGCTTCTCCATTCCTGACCGGGTCCGGACACCGGTGTCGCCACGCGCGACGGTTCTGGCCGGCCGAGGACACGTGCCTTCTCGCGGCGTCCTCGGGCTCGCCGGCGGACCGGCACACGGTCCGAGCGGCCCCTGACCGCCGCGCCCCCTCGCTCCTCGGCTTCGGCACGTGTTTGCTGTGGGAAACTGAGCAGGTGAGACGGCAGGACCTCGACGACCTCGTCCGGCTGCGGCGGGCCCGCGACCGGATGGACCGCGACTACGCCGAGCCACTCGACGTTCCCGCCCTGGCGCGCGACGCCCTGATGTCGCCGGGCCATTTCTCCCGCAGTTTCCGCGCCGCCTTCGGCGAGACGCCCTACAGCTATCTGATGACCCGCCGTATCGAGCGGGCCAAGGCGCTGCTGCGCCGCGGCGACCTCACGGTGACCGAGGTCTGCTTCGCGGTCGGCTGTACCTCGCTGGGGTCGTTCAGCTCACGGTTCACGCAGTTGGTCGGGGAGAGTCCGAGTGCTTACCGGGCCAGGAGCCATGATCATGGCGCCGCCATCCCGGCATGCATGGTCAAGATCCATACGCGGCCGGTCAGGAACACCGATCAGGAACGGAGAAGCGGGTCCCGCGGCTCGGCCGTAGCGTGAGCGGCATGGACATCACGCTTTCCCAGTGCTTCATCGCCGTCGACGACCACGACAAGGCGATCGCCTTCTACCGGGACGTACTCGGTCTCGAGGTACGCAACGACGTCGGATTCGAGGGGATGCGCTGGGTGACGGTCGGGGCACCCTCGCAGCCGGACGTGAACATCGTCCTCGAACCGCCCATCGCCCACCCGAACGCGTCGGCGGGCGACAGGCAGGCGATGGCGGAGCTGATGGCCAAGGGCCTGCTGCACGGCGTCATCTTCGCGACGGACGACTGCGACGCCACCTTCGAGCGCATCAGCGGCGCGGGCGGTGAGGTGCTGCAGGAGCCGATGGACCAGCCCTACGGAGTCCGCGACTGTGCGTTCCGCGACCCGGCGGGCAATCTGTTGCGCTTCACCCAGCCCCTTCGGAAGTGAGCCGGGAACGCGGACGCACCCGGCCACCCGTCTCGAGGACGGCCGGGCGCGCACGAAGCCGTTCGGTGGTCAGGAAGGCGCGTTGTGCCGCTGCTCTGCCGCCGGGCGCGGTTCGGCGGCGGTGATCGGCCGACCGACCTCGGGTGTGTCCTCCGCCGGGCGATGGCCACCCCGCAGGGCCGAGGCGACGGCGGAGACCAGAGCCATTCCGGCGGCGACGCTGAAGACGATCGCCAACCCGTGGTGGAACGGTCCCGAGACCAGTTGCGGGAAGAAGCTGTGACCGGTCAGGGCGGCGTGCTGGGACGGCGAGAGACGGTCGAGCGTCCCTTCGGACGAGAGCAGGTGCTCGACCGGGTTGTTCCCGAGGAACGTGGCGAACAGCGTGCTCACGGGTGGCAGCGATGCGGCATGCTCGGCCGCGCCGGACGGGACCCCGTGCGCCTCGAGGCCACCGCGGAGCGCGGCGGGCAGCGATGAGGCCAGGCCGGAGACCATCAGCGAGAAGAAGACGCCGATGGACAGTGCGGTGCCCGAGTTCTGGAAGGTCGAGCGCATGCCCGAGGCGACTCCTCGGTACTCGGCCGGCACGCTGCCCATGATCGAGGAGGTGTTCGGCGAGGAGAACATGCCCTGTCCCAGCCCGTTGAGCAGCAGCAACGCGGCGAAGACCCCGTAGTCGAAGTCGACCGGGAGCGCCAGCAGCCCGAAGAAGGACGCCGCGACGACGACCAGACCGGCCGTCGAGAACATGCGCGCGCCGAACCTGTCCGACAGATAGCCGGAGACGGGGCCGGCGATCAGGAAGCCCACCGTCAGCGGCAGCATGAAGATGCCGGCCCACAGCGGGGTGTCCTCGAAGGCGTAGCCGTGCAGGGGCAGCCAGATGCCCTGCAGCCAGATGATGAGCATGAACTGCAGTCCGCCGCGCGCGATCGCGGTCAGCAGCGCGGCCAGATTCCCCGCGGCGAACGCCCTGATCTTGAACAGGGCCAGATTGAACATGGGCTCCGCGATGCGCGTCTCGACGACGCAGAAGACGAGCAGCAGTGCGACGCCGCCGATCAGGCCCGCGAGCACCCACGGGTTCGTCCAGCCGGTGGGGTGGGATCCATAGGGCTGGATGCCGTAGGTGATGCCGGCCAACAGGATTCCGGCGCCCGCCGCGAACGTGGTGTTGCCCACCCAGTCGATGCGGCCGCGGCGGCCCGCCGACGTCTCGCGCAGGCTCAGATACGACCAGATCGTGCCGGTGATGCTGACCGGCACGCTCACCCAGAACACGGCACGCCAGTCGACGGCGGCCAGCAGTCCGCCCGCGAGAAGACCGAGGAACTGTCCCGCGAGCGCGGTGATCTGGTTGATGCCGAGGGCCATGCCGCGCTGCCGCGCCGGGAAGGCGTCGGTCAGGATGGCGGCCGAGTTGGCCGTGAGCATGGAGCCGCCGAACGCCTGCACGATGCGCCACAGGATCAGCCACAGTGCTCCCGCGCCGGCCCGGAACGGGTCGAGGGAGAGTGCGACGGACGCGCAGGCGAAGATCAGGAAGCCGAGGTTGTAGATCTTGACCCGGCCGTACATGTCGCCGAGCCGGCCGAGGACGACCACGAGCACGGCCGACACCAGCAGATACCCCAGGATCATCCAGAGCAGATAGCCGATGTTGCCGGGCGCCAGGGGATCGAGCCCGATACCCCGGAAGATCGCGGGCAGGGAGATGATCACGATGGAGGCGTCCATCGTCGCGATCAGCACGCCCAGCGTGGTGTTGGACAGGGCGACCCACTTGTAGCCCGGGCCAGCGGGTGTGTCCTTCCTGCGCGCCGACTGCAGGGTGCGCAGCGCGGAGGCGGTCCTGCCGCGCGGGCGGTCGGTGTGCCGGTCGCCGGAACCGGGGGTGTGCGCCGTCACAGCCGCTCCGCCAGCCGGTCGAGGAGGGGCAGGGCAGCGGCGAGGGTCTCGCGTTCCTGCGCCGTGAACTCCTCGAGGGCGGTGGAGAGCCGGTGGACGGATTCGGAGCGCCGCTCCGCGAGCATCGCCCGTCCCTCCTCGGTGATCGCGACGATGGCGCGACGTCCGTCGGTCGCGTCAGGGGTACGGCCGACGAGCCGACGCTGTTCGAGCACGGCGAGTGTGCTCGCCATGGCCTGCGGTCGTACGCGTTCCAGTTCGGCCAGGGATCCGGGCGAGTCGGGGCCGTCGGCGGCCAGTCGCGCGAGTACCGACACGCCGGAGAGCGACACGTCTCCCACGGCGTGGGCCTGGCGCAGTCGCCGGGTCATGCGGCCCACGGCCAGCCGGAGCCGGGACGCGAGCTCCGCGGTGTCACTCGAGCCGCGCGCACGCTCGTGTCCTGTCTGTGCATCAATGTCCACAGATACTCATACTAGGTTTATCAGTCTGGACTGTTCAATCAAGGGTTAGTAATGATCGGAAGGGCGGCGCCGCCCGTCGGCCGATCGCCGGACGGTACTGACACGGCCCGGGTGGGGGCGCGAGGATGACGGCACAAGCCGGGCCAGGTTCGAGTGGGGAGATCAGCACACATGAGCACAGTTGCCGTCACGGGTGCCACCGGGAAGACCGGTCGAGTCGTGGTCGCGGATCTGCTCGAGCAGGGGTACGAGGTACTGGCCGTGGACGTGGCGGTGGGCCCCGCCGAGCGTGCGTGGGCGGACGGCCTCGGCCTGCAACTGCTGCGCGCGGACCTCACCGACTACGGTCAGGCAGTGGATGCCCTGAGCGGAGCCGGAAGCGTCGTCCACCTGGCCAACATCCCGGCCCCCGGCCTCCGGCCCGCCGCCCACACCCTCACCACCAACACGGCGATGAACGACAACGTCTTCCTCGCTGCCGCGCACAACAGGCTGGACCGCGTGGTGTGGGCCTCCAGTGAGACCACCCTCGGCCTGCCCTTCGACGTCCCGCCCCGCTACGCCCCGGTGGACGAGGACCACTATCCCCACCCCACCTCGACCTATGCCCTGTCCAAGGTCCTGGGCGAGACCGCGGCCGAGCACATCTCCGGTTGGTCGGGCATTCCCTTCGTGGCCCTGCGCCTGTCCAACGTCCACCTGGTGGAGGACTACGCGCAGGTGCCTGGCTACTGGTCCGACCCGCACGCCCGCAAGTGGAACCTGTGGGGATACGTGGATGCGCGGGACGTGGCGCAGGCGTGCCGGCTCGCGCTGACCGCCGCCGTTTCGGGCGCCTCCAGCTACGTCATCGCCGCGGCCGACACGATCATGGACCGGCCTTCCGCGGAACTCCTCGCCGAGGTCTTTCCCGAGGTGAGGCTGACGCGGGAGATCGGCACCCACGAGACGCTGCTCAGCGTGCGGCGGGCCCGTGAGGTGCTGGGGTACGAGCCGCGGCACTCGTGGCGGGACGTGCTGGACCACTGAGGCGGCCCGGGTCGTGTCCCCGGCGGGCAGGGGATCGACGGGCGACGGGCACAAGGACCGGTCGGTGGCCGGCCCCGGTGCGTGCCGGGGGGCGGGGTCAGCGGGTCGCCCACGCCTCGACGGCGGTCGTCACCGGCGCACGGGTGCGTGCCGACTCCTCGATGGCCAGGGCGAGGAGATGGTCCTGGCATCCGTCGGCGAGGGGATACGGTTCCGGACCCGCGTCCCGTACCCATGCCCCGGTACGGCACAGCAGGTCCACCACGGCGAGGTCGTCCTCGGAGAGACTGGCCCCGAGATGGTCGTTGCGCCACAGCACCCGTCCGTCGAAGGAGATGTGGTGCACCTCCGCTCCCTCGAGGTTGAGGTCCGTGCCGGTGCGGCGGCGCATCAGCGGGGACTCGACGGGCGTGCGCGGGTCGGCCATCCGCACCACGGTGTCGTCGACGATCTCACCGAGCGAGCCGCGCACCACGATCCGGCGGGCGCGCAGGGGATTCCACCACTGGTTGTCGGTGAAGTCGTACAGGCCCGTGCGGGCTTCGCCGAAGTCCAGGAAGGCGAGCGTGGTGGTGGCGTCCTCGGGTGTGAGGTCGTCCGACCAGCCGCGGGGGGAAAGCGGGTCGGCGAGCGGGGCGGTGAAGGCCTGTGCCGTCACGGATGTGGGCTCGAATCCCACTCCCAGCGTGTGCCGGATCAGTGACATGGCGTGGTACATGTGCGTCGACGACACCTGGACCGAGGTGGGCCTGCCGATGACCCCCTCTCGCACGAGCGCGATGCGGGCGGCGTGACCGGGCATCAGCGTGTACTGCTCCGCGACCTGGACGAGCCCTCCGCCGCCCGCCCGCATCACGCCTCCCACGGCGGCCCACAATGCGCGCAGTCCGTCCGCATCGGGTGCGGGCGGGGTCTCCGCGAGAACCGGCACGCGTTGCTCGACCAGATCCCGAACGACCTCGGGCGTGATCTGCCACGGCACCGACGCGATGACGAACTCCGGCCGGGTGCCGCGCAGTTCGCCTATGGCCCGGAAGGCGGGCACCCTCCATTCCGCCTCCACCTGGGCGGCGCGTGCGGCCGAGCGGGTCACCACGCCGGACACCTCCAGCCGCCCGGGCAGCGCCCTGGCCAACCGGGCGAAGAACTCGGACCGCCAGCCACTGCCGACCATGCCGAACCGTATGGGTGTCTGGCTCACGTGTCCGCTCCTCACTGGGCCATTCAGTCCTGCACTGCGGGCGGTCCGGTGCCGTCCGCAGTGGACCACCGGCCCGGACCCGAGCGGTTTCGGGACGCAGGGTCCGGCCGGTCGCAACCACCCGCCCGGAGCACACTCGCCGTCGGTGCCCCGGACCGCACCGGGTGGCGCCCCATTATCGCCACGCGCCCGTGGCACGCCCTTGACCGGGGGCGTGAGGTCGGTGAGGACTTCGGCGGAGTCGGTGGGGGCTCCTCGCGTCCGGGTGACGGAACACGGCCTGCCGGACGCGAGGAGTGGGAAGAACAGCCGTGCGCTACCGGATCGTCACGGTGTGCCGTGCGCCGTCGCGGTCACAAAACCCGCCACCGCCTGCGCGAAGTCCGCGGGTTCCTCGATATGGCCGAAGTGCCCGCTGTTCTCGAGGATCAGCAGTTCCGACCGGGGGATCAACTTGTGCAGTTCCTCCGCCCAGCGCACCCCGCAGATGACGTCACGGCGGCCGACGACCACCAGGGCGGGCACCGAGAGGGCGCCGAGATCCTCGCGGTCGTCGATGATGTCCGGGACGAGGTTCTCGTCCAGCCCCGAGACGTGGGTGGCGCTCAGTGCGGCGCGCAAGGGTGCGAACTCCTCCTCCCGTGCCCAGTAGTCGGCGAAGTACGACGGCAGCAGCCCCTTGGCGACGGACGTCATCCGTGAGTCGTCGGAGATGGTGGGAATCGCTTGGAAGGCCGCCAGGACCCCGGGGAGTTCGGGGTGGCCGGCGTTGCGTGCGGCGAACTCCTGGACCAGACGCATGGCCTCGGCGCCGTGCTCGGGACCGGTGAGCGGTGCGCTGTCGTAGAGGATCACCCCGGCGATGCCTTCGGGCTGGTGCAGAGCGTGGTACTGCACGACGAAGCCGCCGTGCGAATGACCGAGCAGGTGCACCTCCGGGACGCGCAGGTGAGCGAGCAGAGCGCCGAGGAAGCGGCTGTAGCGGCGCCGGGTGTAGCCGTGGGGGTGGGAGGGCAGGCGGCCGGAACCGCCGGTGCCGACCGGCTCCGGGTAGACCACGGTGAGATGCTGCTCCACCGCGGGCATGCGCAGGTACTCCCAGTGGATGCCGGGACCGCCGGAATGCGCCACACACACCGGTCCTGCGCCATGGACGTGGTAGCGCTGCACGAGCCCGTCGGCTTCGAAGGTGTGGGTGCCGGGGGCCAGAGGATCGGCCGGGGAGTTGTTCACAGGTGTCTCCTGTCCAGTCGGTGTCGACGACACCGGCCAGACGCAGGAGAGTCAGGTAAGTTCGATCGCGATGGTGTGACGGTCGTCACACATGGGAGGCCGGGTCGGTGGCCGGCGTCTGCCTCGGATGGAAGAGCCGCAGCCGGTGCACCCGGCCGGCGTCGTCCAGGGTCATGAGCCAGGCCACGGCGGGCGGGCAGTGCTCCGGGTTCTCGGGGGAATTGAGGAGGTCCATCTCCCACACGGCGAGGGACCGCCCGGCGACGGCGTGGACCAGCCGCTGCCGCACACCCGCCTCGAGGTCGTGGTTCATGCCGCGCACCAGCAGGTCCCCGTCGCCGACCTGGGTGTCCCCGCTGAGCAGCGCCACCTCGGGCGACCATCGCTCCGCGAGCAACGCGGCGAAGTGCCCTTGCTCGGCCGCGGCCAGCGTCTCGTGGGCCTCGATACGACTGGCCCGGGCGCGCCCCGCGGCGTCGGAGTGCGGGGCATCGGCCGTGGCGGCGAGAGCCGCGGCCAGCTTGGCCCGGCCCAGGTTGAGACGACTGCGGACGGTCCCGACCGGGACACCGCACGCACGGGCTATCTGCTCGTAGGAGGTGACGCCGGTGCTGAAATGGCGCAGAACCAGGGGCATGCGCAGTGCCGGGGACAACTCCTCCACGGCCTCCCAGATCCAGTCCCGCAGCGTGTTCTGCTCCAGCCACCGGTCCGGACCGCTGTCCGTGGAGGGCATGTGCAGATCCTCGACGGGTTGGGACCTCTGGGCGTCCCGCAGCAGGGAACGGCAGGCGTTGCGCACGATCATCCGCAGCCATGCGCCCACGGCCGCCGGGTCACGGACGTCGCGGACGTTCTGGAGCGCGCGTACCGCCGCGTCCTGGAGCACGTCGTCGACATCGGGACCCGGCCCCAGAATGCTCAGAGCCACCGCCCGCATACCCGCCCGGTGCCGCTCGAGCAACAGGCCCAGGGCCGTGACCTCACCCGCCTGGGCGGCGCGGGTGAGCTGCGCGTCCTCGAGGCGCGTGGCTTCGTCCTCGTCCCGGATCATGCGGTCCCTTTCGGCTTTCTTCCCCCACCGCGTAGTGTGCCGCGTCCAGCGGCCGGACTTCCTGGCGGGAGCGGGTCGCCTCCGCGACCGTCCGGGCGCCGCCGAGGCCGGCCGGGCTCGGGTCTTCGGCCTCTGAGGGACGCTGCCCGTGTGCCGCCCGGCCCCGATCACGTGCTGATCCGCCGTCAACTCCACGACGTGCAGGTCGAGATCACGGCAGTGGCCGTCGTCGGCAGCCGCGGCGCTCCCGAGTCCGCATACGCCCTGTCCGGCCCGGGGGACGGGCCCACGCGACGGGAAGGCGGTCCACCTGTCACCCGCCGTGCCGGCCGGTCGGGCCTCATGGATCCGCGTGGCCTTGGCAGCGCGAGTCCGGCACGGTCGGCCGCCGTGTCAACGCACATGAAATCGTCGAAGGCCGCGCCGGTCGTCCTGGCGTTCGCGCAGGTCGGAGGGGTCGGGCTCGGGGCGGGTCGGCGGTGGGCCGGGAAGGGCGGCACCGCACTGTAGAGGGCCGCCACGGCTGGGTCTAAGGTCGGAAACACGGGACCAGAACGATGGGAGGCAGTCGGCAATGGCGCAGGACGAGGCCGTGATCGGCTGCACGGGGGAACTGCTCATCGGCACTCGCGGATCCGCCGGTCCCGGCGAGATCCTGGTGCGGGTCAGAGGCGGTTCCGAGACATTCCTCGCCTGGTCGCAGGAGCCCCTGCCGACAGGGGCCACCGTGCTCGTGATCGACTCCCGCGGACGCCGCGAGGTGGACGTCATCGAGTGGGTCGATCCGTTGGATGCGTTGTGCGGCGACGCCGCCGACGCCGGCTAAGGAGAAGAGGATGTTCGGTTACCGCGTTCCCGCCCCCGACGAGGCGATGCTGATCTCGGGAGGACGGCGGGGACTGGGGGGCGCGCCGTTCCGGGTGGTGACGGGGCACGGGAAGTTCGTGCTGCCGGTCTTGCGCAAGGTCCGTTTCCTCACCTTGTCGATGTGCGAGGCCGAGGTCACCGAGACATGTGTGACCAGGCAGGGCATCGCGCTGAACGTGCGTGCCGTGATCGCTTTCAAGGTCGGCAACGACACGGAGAGCATCATCAATGCCGGCCAGCGGTTCCTCTCCGACCAGGACCAGATGTCGGTCCTGACCGGACGGATCTTCGCCGGTCATCTGCGGGCCATCATCGGCTCGATGACGGTCGAGGAGATCGTCACCGAGCGGCAGAAGCTCGCGGCCGAGGTGCTGGACACCTCCAAGACGGAGATGGCGAAGATCGGCCTGATCGTGGACTCGCTGCAGATCCAGTCGATCGACGACGGCGACACCGGCTACATCGACGCGATGTCCGCGCCGCACAAGGCGGCCATCCAGCGGCAGGCCCAGATCGCCCAGGCCCAGGCCAACCAGACCGCGGCCGAGGCGGAGCAGGACGCGGCCCGTAAGCAGGCCGAGTACGCCCGGCAGACGGCGGTGGTGAAGGCCGAGTACTCGGCCGAGGTGGACCGTGCCCAGGCGCATGCCGCCCAGGCCGGACCGCTGGCGCAGGCGCACGCCCAGCAGGAGGTGCTGGCCGCCCAGACCGAGCTGGCCCTGCGCCAGGCCAAGCTGCGGCAGCAGCAGCTGGTGGGCGAGGTCGTGAAGCCCGCCGAGGCCGAGGCGGAGCGGGTCAGGATCCTCGCGGCCGCGGAGGCGGAGCGCATGAAGATCCAGGCCGAGGCCGCGGCCTCGCACGACCGTGTCGCCCTCGACCGGATGCTGATCGACCAGCTTCCGCAGATCGTGAAGGAGGCCGCCGGTGGCCTCTCCGGTGCCAACGTCAACGTCCTGAACGGTGCGGACGGACTCGGCGAGATCGCGGCCGGCCTGGTCGCCCAGGGTCTGACGATCCTGGACTCGGTCCGGCAGAACCTGAACGGTCAGAGCGGCCAGAACTCCCCGAATTCCGGCGGCCGGCCCGAGCAGGGCAACGGGCGGTTCGAACTGCAGGGTCCGCGTTCGCGGGAGCAGGGCACGGGCGAGGAGAACTGACGCGTTTCGCCGTGCTCACCCCGGGCCCGTGAGGCCCGGCACGGTACCCGGCCGCCCGCGTACCTCCCGTGCGCGGGCGGCCCTCGGCGGGGCGTGCGCCGTACGGGAGGCGCGGCCCCCTGCCGGCGGACGTCTAGCTGCGGTTCTTCTTCTCCAGCAGTTCCGTGTAGTTGTGCGCCGCGTTGCTGCCCTGTCTGCCGGGCGAGAGCTTCACGATCGCCTCGTCCTTGTCGGGGTTCCCGCTGAGGTACGCCTCGGTCAGGACGTACGGCAGCCCGTCCACCCGGAACCGGATGCTGCCGTCGGGGTAGGCGCTCACACGGACCTTCCGTCCGTCGGGAAGCAGGACGGGTTCTGCGACGAAGTGGGCCTTGAGGGGCTCTTCCGCCATGCAGACCTCCGGGTCGTAAAGGCTCCGACAGGGACGGTCAGCGTACCGCCGACCCGCCGGATCCCGGGGCGGAACGACCGACAGGGGAATGCCGAACGCGGCAACGGCCGTCTCGCACCGGAGGACTTCGGGCCGGAGGCCTCCTCGATCCCGCGTCACCGATCGATGTGTGACACCGCGTGTATCGCGGTAGAGGACACCTTGGAACTTGAATGATCTACGCTCCTCTATTGTCCGAAAGGAGCGTGGATTTCCAGAAGTATGTCACTATCCGGAGCAGGCGGAGCCCAACGCGGCCATATCGCCTGACGGTTCAACAACTCGGACACGGACCGGCGAAATGCACAACGCCCCTTTGTCCTGCTCCACTTGGATTCGGCCCCGCGGTGCCGAGGGCCGCGACGGTCGCCGCGTCGGGCCTGGGGTGAGCTGCCGTCGGCCTGCATCCCGCCCCATTCTCAATAGTTGGCCGAAAACCCACATCACCCAGCGGGAGTTCGGCCCGGTGAATGCGGCGATGGGCAGACATAGCACCCGGAACGCCGCTATCGGCAGGCGCAAGATCGGTCATGATCGACGACTGATCCGGTACCACGCACCAGCCTCGCGGTGCTCATTTCCCGTCGAAGTGAATTCGTACGGAGGCCGAACTCGTCCTCCGGTACCGGTGTTCTCGGCCCGTTGACTAGCATGTGCGGCAAAACCCTGATCCGGAATAGCACCGTCCTCGGTCGGCCGCCTTCCGGGCCTTCGGCGTTGCTCAGCCGTCCACCCACCCCTGCTCTCACGGACCGAGGGACCGCGGAATGTCAGTGCCAACTCGCCCCCGCCAGCGCCGAAGCGCCGAAGGAGGGCGATCGTCCCCGGTCGTGTTTCCGGTGATCCTGCTCGTCACCGCCGTGGGCGCCGCAGCCGCGACGGTCTTCGCCCCCGACGACTCCCGCGCATGGGTCCTGGGTACGGCGGTTGTCGCCTGGTGCTGCGTCGCCGTTGTCGTCGGCACCGCCTCGTACCTGGTGCGCCGCGCCCATCGGCGGACCGCGGCGCAGGGCAGCGAGCTCGAGATGAGCGAGACCGCCTGGCGGCAGCAGGTCTCCGAGAGGTCGCACCTGGTCAACACGACCATGCCGGGGGTCGCCGAGCAGGTGAAGAACGGCGCTGAGGCGGAAGAGGCCCTGTCGCGGTTCCCCGTGCCTTCGGATCCGCATCTGCGGCAGCTGTCCCAGGTCTTCGCCACCGTGCTCGCCGAATCGGTGCGGCGTGCCGCCGCGTCGGAGTCCGACCGGCAGCAGCTGCGCGCCGAACTGGACCGTGGCAAGGCCGAGCTCAAGCGCCTGGCCGAGGAGACGCTGCCCGCCGCGGTGGAGCTGCTGCGGGAAGGAAGCTCCGCCGACACCGCGCTCGCCAAGGTCGACTGGCCGCAGAGCACCCGGCTGCGGGAACTGGCCGAGTGGGTCGTGCGTGAACTCGCCTACAGCGAACGGCGTTCCGCCGCCGCGCAGGCCGCTTCGGCCAAGGCTCTCAGCCGGGTTCAGGCCAAGACCGTCAGCATGCTCGCCGATCTGCGCGAGATGCAGGATCGCCACGGTGAGGAGGTCTTCGGCGACCTGCTGCGTCTGGACCACAGCACCTCGCAGCTGGGCCTCATGACGGACCGGTTGGCCCTGCTGATGGGTGGCCGCTCCAGCCGCGTATGGAACAAGCCGATCGTCGTGGAGAGCATCCTGCGTGGCGCCGTCGGCCGTATCGCCGCCTACCGGCGGGTGCGCCTGCACTCCTCCAGCAAGGCCTCGATCAATGGGTTCGCGGCCGAGGGCGTGATGCATCTGCTGGCTGAACTCATGGACAACGCCGCCAACTTCTCTCCGCCCATCGACGAGGTCCACGTCTACGTGGAGGAGCGCAGCGCCGGCATCGTCGTCACCATCGAGGACAGCGGTCTGAAGATGTCCGACGCCGCCATGCGCCGGGCGGAGGAGTCCGTGTCGGGCAAGGTCACCGACCTCGCCTCACTGCAGGGAACCCGGCTCGGACTCGGCGTGGTGGGACGGCTCGCGGTCAAGTACGGCATCAGCGTCAACTACCGCCCGTCCTCGCGCGGCGGCACCGGCGTGGTCGTACTTCTGCCGCCTCAGATGGTCGCCCAGCAGCGCGAGCCGATCGCCGCCGAGCCTCCCCGGCGTGGCACCTCCGCGCCGAGCGTGCCCGCTCCCGCAGCGGAGCCCCCAGTGGTACGCCCGCAGTCGGTCGTGGCCGAAGGGGGGCCCGCGCCCCGCGCGGACATCCCCAGCAGGCCTGCCGGGGCCGCAACCGGCGGTCTGCCCGTGCGAACCCCGGGTCGGACCATGGCGGAGGCGGAGCGGGAGCGGCAGAAGCAGGCCCCACAGACGCCCGCCGAGCGGGGTGAACCCGGCCCCGCACGTGACGCCGGCAGCCGCTTCGGGGCCTTCCACCGCGGCCGGCGGAGCGCCGGCGGCTCCCAGGGCGGTGAGGACACGGGCCACGCCTCCACCGACGACTGAGGGCCAGACCCTCCGCACAGCCAGGGCGCCGCAGCCCACCCCCCGCATCGATTCGCCGCACCACGTTGGATTGGAGGAACGGGTCGGGTGACCTTCGACCGGTCAGAACCCGCCCCGCCCACGATGGAGACCACTGACAACAGCCTCACCTGGCTTCTGGGAAACCTGCTGGAGCGTACGCCGGGCACGCGCCACGCTCTCGTCCTGTCGCGGGACGGTCTGAAGCTGTGCTGGACGGAGCACTTGACCGAAGACCAGGCCGACCAGTTGGCGGCCATCTGCTCCGGTATCCAGGCCCTCTCCCAGGGTGCCTCCGCCGAGTTCGGTGACGGATCCGGCGGTGTCCGGCACTCCATGACCGAGTTCCACGGCGGCCTGCTGTGCATCGTGGAGGCGGGCGAGGGCGCGCACCTCGCGGTCGTCGCGCAGGAGAGCGCCGACCCCGGCGTGGTGGGTCACCATATGACGGAGCTGGTGGACCAGATCGGGGACTATCTGAGGGCCGAGCCGCGCGCTTCCGTCGGTCGGGGCGCCTAACGTGATCCGCAAACCCGTGGACGTCGGCGATCCGGACCGGCTGTACATGGTCACGGACGGCCGCAGCGAGGCCGACGACACCTTCGACCTGGTCACGCTGATCGTCAGTGAGTGCGAACCTGCCACAGGGATGCAGTCGGAGCACGTTCGGATCCTCGAACTGTGCCGGCACCCGACGGCACTGGTCGAGATCGCGGCCGAGTTGAAGCTCCCCATCACCGTGGTACGCATCCTGCTGGGCGACCTGCACGACATGGGCAAGGTCAGCGCCCGGCACCCCCGCGCCGCCGAGTCCGTCGCGGGCCTCCCCGAAACAACCCTGCTCCAGGAAGTGCTTGATGGACTCCGCCACCTCTGAGCTGCCCTTGCAGCGCACGCCGCTGGCCGATGCCGCCGAGACCGGTCTGAAGATCATCGTCGTGGGCGGCTTCGGCGTCGGCAAGACCACCTTGGTCCGCTCGGTCAGCGAGATCCGGCCGCTGAACACCGAAGAGGTGATGACGCAGGCGGGTGAAGGCATCGACGAGACGGCCGGTGTGGAACGCAAGACCACCACGACCGTCGCCTTCGACTTCGGGCGCATCAGCCTGAACGAGCAGATGGTGCTCTACCTGTTCGGCGCACCCGGTCAGGAGCGCTTCTGGTTCCTGTGGGACCGTCTGTTCTCCGGCACGCTCGGCGCGGTCGTCCTCGTGGACACCCGCCGCATGGCGGACTCCTGGTACGCGATCGACCGGCTCGAACACCACAAGACACCCTTCGTGGTGGCGGTCAACCGCTTCGACGGCGACGAGAGCCGCTTCACGCTCGACGAGATCCGTCAGGCACTTGCCCTGGGGGAGCACGTGCCCATGATCGACTGCGATGCGCGGGTCAGGGCGTCGGTCAAGGAGGTCCTCATCGCCCTCGTGGACCACCTGTACACATTGGCGCTGGCCCAGGAGAGGACACCGTGAGCGACACCGCCGACTCCCCGTCCACGAACAATCCTCCTCCGGGGTGCCCCGCGCACTCGTCCGCCGTACAACTGGCCGGACTGGAGTACCAGCAGACGCCGGCGCAGCTCTACCGCACCATGCGTCAGAAGCACGGGGCGGTGGCGCCGGTGCTGCTCGACGGCGACATCCCCGCCTGGCTGGTGCTCGGTTACCCCGAGGTCTGCTATGTGACCGTGCACGACGAGTTGTTCGCACGGGACTCCCGGCGGTGGAACCAGTGGCCCCACATCCCGGATGACTGGCCCCTCCTGCCGTATGTCGGCTACCAGCCGTCCGTGCTGTTCACCGAGGGGGCGGAGCATCAGCGCAGGGCCGGTGTGATCACCCAGGCGCTGGAGGGCGTGGACCAGTTCGAGTTGGCCCGCGAGTGCCAGTTGATCGCCGATCAGCTGATCTCCTCGTTCTCCGGCAGCGGCCAGGCGGAGCTGATGAGCACGTACGCGCACGCCCTGCCCGCCCGTGGCGTGCTGTGGATGTGCGGCATGCCGCAGGGCAGCGCGGACACCGAGCGTCTCGTCGAGGATCTGCGGATCTCCCTCGACGCCGGCGAGGGAGACGACCCGGTGGCGGCGTACATGCGCGTCGGTGAGCGCATCATGCAACTGGTGAAGGAGAAGCGGGAGCGGCCCGGTCCCGACGTCACATCGCGCATGCTGCTGGATCCCGCCGGGCTCAGCGACGAGGAGATCGTGCAGGACCTGATCTCCGTCATCGCCGCGGCCCAGCAGCCGACCGCCAACTGGATCTGCAACACCCTGCGTCTGCTGCTGACCGACGAACGCTTCGCGGTCAACGTATCGGGCGGCCGTGTCAGTGTCGGCGACGCCCTCAACGAAGTGCTGTGGCTGGACACACCGACGCAGAACTTCATCGGCCGCTGGGCCGTACGTGACACACAGCTCGGCGGACGTCTCATCCGCGAGGGCGACTGCCTCGTCCTCGGTCTCGCGGCCGCCAACACGGACCCGCACATCTGGCCGGAATCCCACGTCGGCGCCGAGAACTCCGCTCATCTGTCCTTCAGCAACGGCGAGCACCGCTGCCCGTATCCGGCACCGCTCCTGGCGGACGTGATGGCACGGACGGCGGTGGAGACCCTCCTGGAACACCTTCCCGATCTCGTACTGGCCGTGGAGCCCGAGGAGCTGACGTGGCGCCCGTCCATCTGGATGCGGGGTCTGACGTCGCTTCCGGTGCAGTTCACCCCGCAGGTGCGCTAGCCATGCCCTCCGCGTGCCGGGCGGGATCCCCGGCGCGCGGAGGAGGCGATTCAGCGGTACAGCGGCATCACGCGGAGGGCGGTGTGAAGTTCACCGGCAGGGCCTTCGGGCCGCGGGTGAAGACGCCCTGCTCGACCGGGTCGAATCCGTCGGCGAGACGGAGGTCGGGCATGGCGTCCAGCAGTTGGTTCACACCGACCTCGACCTCGGCCTTGGCCAGCAGCGCGCCCACGCAGAAGTGCCGGCCGAGCGCAAAGGCGAGGTGGTCGGCGGCGGCGGAGAACGCCGAGGTCGTGGTGAGGTCGTCGCGGAAGATGTCGAACCGGTCAGGTTCACGGTAGCGCTGCTCGTCCCGGTTGGCGGCGCCGATGAGGCAGGTGACGGTGGCGCCGGCAGGGACGGTGCCACCGGTGAGCTCGACCTCGGTCGCCGACTGCCGCATGATCATGTGGACCGGCGGGGTGTAGCGGAGGGTCTCCGCGAAGGCGGCGGGGATCAGGCTGCGGTCCGCGCGGACGGCAGCCAACTGGTCGGGGTTGACGAGCAGGTTCGCCAGGATGCTGGCGATCGCCTTGTCGGTGGTCTCCCCGCCGGCGGCCAGCAGCAGGCTGCAGAAGGCCTTGATGTCCTCGTCGCTCATGCGGACGCCGTCGACCTCGGCTGCACACAGCGTGGACAGCAGGTCGTCACCCAGGTTGTCGCGTCGCTCGCGGATGATCGGAATCATGTACTCGGCGAATTCCACCCGGGTGCGTTCCCCGGCGGCGGTCACCTCGGGATCGCCGGAGAGATTGCCGAGGAAGGCGATGACAGCCGTGTACCAGCCGTGGAACCGGGCGTGGTCGGCCTTGTCCAGGCCCAGCATGTCCGCGATGACGTTGACCGGGAAACGGGTTGCGTAGTCGCCGACGATGTCGGCGGACCCGGAGTGCCGGAAGGCGTCGATGAGTTCGCGCGAGTTGCGCTCGATGACCGGCAGGAACTTCTCCTGCAGGTCGCTGCCCCGGAACGCGGGGGCGACCAGGGCCCGGCGCACCGCGTGTTCACGGCCGCTGAGCTGCAGGATCGTCTTGCCGTGTACCGGTTCGAGCTGCCAGTCGTAGTTGTCCGTGGTGAACTGGGTCTGTTTGTCCTTGAAGACACGCTCCACGTCTTCGTAACGGGAGATTATGTAGCTCTTGGTGGCGTCGTGCCAGATCAGGGGCTTTTCCTCCCGCATCACCGCATAGGCGGGGTAGGGATCCGCGGCGAACTCGGGCGAAAGGATGTCGGGAAGCTGCTGCGCAGCGGACACGGAACTCCTCAGGTAGATGCCTGCCGTCACATGCCAGGTTATTGATCTTTTGACTCGTCAAACAGGTGAGTACTGGCGAAAGTTGAGCGCCGTATCGTCTGCTGCCGACACCCCCACGCCACCATGACCCGCATCGTCCCGACACCTGAGTGGGAGGTTCGCGGAGCCGTTCGTCGTCCCGCGCCCCGAGCGGGGGGCACCACCGCCGTCCGCAACCGAGATCCCGACTCGGCCGCGCCGGGCGGCGCGGGGTGCAGGGGACCGGATGGTCTTCCCGGCGGAGAAGGCAGATGTGAAGGGCGGCACGGATCTCCTACGGTCTCTCTCCAGGAGTGACAACAGGGGGTGTTGACCGTGCGGACATGGGAGGCGGCGCTGGACAGGTTGTGTGCCGTCCGGCTTCCGGAGGACGCATCCGCCGAACTGCCGGACGAACTCTTCGACGCCGTGGAGGACCTGATCGTCGCCTACGGCGCGGACGACATAGCCGAGATCGTCGCCCAGGCCGTGGACGCGGGGCGTGCCACGGTGAGGCAGGCGACCATGTTCCTGAACGTCGCCCAGTGGTCCGACACGGACAACGGGGCGTCGATGCAGCACACTCTCGACGACTGGTTGCGGCGGGCGCAGGACACCGTCCGCCTCCATCTGGCCCTCCACCAGGGTGTGTTTCCTCTGCCGACGGCCGTGGAGATGAAGGCCGTGCTCACCGAGATCGCCGACCGGTACCCGGAGCACCGCACCATCTGCGCGCACCTGATCGCCGCACGACCCGGCACGTGATGTCGTCGCCGGACCACGCCCAGCAGCGTTGCGTACCGATGGCCGCGCTCACCTTCGTCACACGCTGAGCAGCACGCGCCCGAAGGGTCCGCCTTCGATGAGGTGGCGCTGGGCGTCGGCGGCCTGTTCGAGGGGGAAGACACGGTCGACAAGGGGATTGATCGCCTTGCGGGCCACCAGGTCGAGCAGTTCGGCGTTGGTGCTGTTGATCTGCTCCTGGGTGAACAGCGCGAACTGGAAGCCGTGTATCCGGGCTGCCTTCCAGATGAGGTCGGTGACGTTGATGTCGGCCAGTGTTCCGGCCGAGTAGCCGATGCTGACCAGCGTCCCGCCCCGGGCAAGGGCCCCGAGCGCCTGACCTGTGATCGGCCCGGCCACGCCGTCCAGGACCACGTCGACGCCCCTGCCGTCGGTGAGCCGTGCCACACCGTCGCGGAGCGATTCGCTGGTGAGGTCGATGACCTCGTATCCCGCGGCCCGGCCCCGCTCCGCCTTGGCCGAGGTGGTGGCGGTGGTGATGGCCAGGGACGCACCGAGATGCCTGGCGATCTCCACACCGCCCTGGCCCACAGCGCCACCGCTTCCCGGGGCGAGTACGGTCCCGCCCGGCTGGAAGCCGACCAGCTCCGTGAGGGCGAGACGCGCGGTGAGGTAGCCGGCGCCCGCGGTGAGCGCCGCCGCGGTGGTGTCGTCGATCCCGTCCGGAAGGATCAGCAGATGGGACGGGTCGGTCACGATGTACTCGGCCCAGGTGCCGTCGGCGTCGATGCCGTAGCGGCCGCCGCTGATCAGCACTCGGCTGCCCTCCGGCGGTCCGGAGGCTCCGGGTTCCTCGACCGTCCCCACGCCGATACCGCCCGGTGTGACCGGAAAGGGCTTGACCGCGCCGGCGGGCAGCATCCCCAGGCGCACGGTGTTGTCCAGCGGGTGGGTACCGGCCGTCGTCAGCCGCACCAGAGCCTGCCCGTTCCGGGGAACGGGCTTGGGGATGTCCACCGGGCGCAGCACATCGTAGTCACCGAACCGGTCGTACTGGATCGCTCGCATCGTCGGGCCTTCCGCGCTGTCTGATCATGATTCGTGCGATGCGCGTCGGCGAGTGGATGTCGGCTCGGTCGGTGGTCTCACCACGCACCCGGAGAGCGGCCCCGCTCAAGTAAAGCGATCGCTTTCTCCGGACCGTAGTCCAGCGTCGCGTCGAAGTAAAGTGAATGCTGTACTTGTGAGGGTGTGCACACGGTGTCGAAGCCGCGGTGGATCGAGCCGGAGCCCGGCGCGCGAACGGACCGGCCCGAGAGCACCGGTCACCAAGGCGGCCTCGGGGGCCGCAGGGGCATGCAGCCCGCGTCGGGCCAGGCCACCCCCGCGTCGCCCGAACCGCGGGGCCCTCTCGTCGCAACTACACGGCCAGAAGGGCCTGTTCCACGACTTCGGTGAGTGCGGGATGGATGTACAGGACGTCCCGGCCGATCTGGTCCACCGTGAGTCCCAGCGTCATGGCCTGGAGCAACGGCTGGATGAGCGTCGCCGCCTGCGGCCCGATGATGTGTGCCCCGAGGAGCCTGCGGTCGTGAGGACTCGCCAGGACCTTCACGAAACTGGTGGTGTCCTCGAGCGCCCATCCGTATGCGGTGTCGGCGTAGTCGCGGACACTCGCCAGACAGTCGAGCTTGCGGGCGCGCGCCTCCTGCTCGGTCAGTCCGACACCGGCGATCTGCGGGCTGGTGAAGACCGCGTGCGGCGCCAGGGCGTTGGGCAGCGTGCGCAGGTCCTCGGGATGCAGCATGTTGTGGCGTACGATCCGCGATTCGGCGTTCGCCATGTGCTTGAGCTGAAAGTGGTTGGCCACGTCCCCCAGGGCCCAGATGCCCGGTACCGACGTGCGGTAGGCCGAGTCGGTCACGATGTGGCCGTGTTCGTCGAGTTCCAGTCCGCCGGCGACCGCGTCCAGCCGATCCGTGTTGGGCCGGCGGCCGGCCGCCACCAGGAGCATCTCGGCCTCGACCGTCTGCTCCCCGTCCGGGCAGGTCACAGTGAGCGCGACGCCTCCGGAACGCGGCTCGACGGAGGTGATGCCGGCATCGAGCAGCACACGATGCCGGCGCGAGGCGAGTTCGGTGAACCGGGCCGAGATCTGTTCGTCCTCTCCGGTCAGCAGGCGCGGCCCTCGCGTCACGACGGTGATGTCCGTACCGAACGCGTCGAATACATGGCCGAACTCGGCCGCGATGAAACCGCCGCCGATGACGGCCATGGAGGCGGGCACCTCGTCGATCCGCATGATGGTGTCCGAGGTGTGGAAGGGAACGGAGTCCAGTCCCGGGATGTCCGGCACCACGGGCCGTGATCCGACGGCGATGACGAACGTGTCGGCCGTGATGCGCTCGTTTCCCACCTGAAGCACCTTCGGCCCGACGAATCGTGCCTCCGTGGTGTACACGTCGACGCCGTTCTTCCTGCGGTAGTCCAGCGCGCCGTCGTGCAGCGGATCGATGCGGCGGAAGATCCGGTCGCGCACGGCCCTCCAGTCGACGCGTTCGACCGTGGCGTGGACGCCGAGCCGGGCCGCGGTCCGGGCGTCTTCGACGGCGTCGGCGACGAGGACGTACATCTTGCTGGGAATGCACCCTCGGTTCAGGCATGTGCCGCCGAAGCGGTTCGGCTCCACGACGGCGGTGCGCAGATGGGCGAGTTCGTCGGAGAGCAGCATGTTGCCGCTGCCCGCCCCCAGGATCACCAGATCGTAGTGCTGCACGCCCGTCCACCTTCCGCCGACGAGATGTGTGGCCTTGCGGCGCGTGGCCTTCAGATGAGGCCACAGGCTCGTGGTTCTGTGGAGATCGACCGCACGGTCCGCTTCCCGCGGGTGCCTTCTAGGTGTCTATCACGCAGAACGCGATGCCGACGGGTGACGCCGCTGCGGCATCCGGGCCGGGCGCGCGGTGGATGCAGGGCACCGGGATCATGACGAGGGTGTCCGGTGCCGGGTCGGCTGCTCGGCCCAGATGGTCTTTCCCCGGTCGTGATACCGCGTGCCCCACTGGTCGGTGAGGTGGGAGACGATGAACAGGCCCCGGCCGCCTTCGTCGACGGTTCGCGCATGTTTGACATGAGGGGCGCTGCTGGCGGAGTCGGTGACTTCGCAGGTCAGCATGCGGTCGCGAATGAGGCGCAGTTGCAAGGGCGGGGCGCCGTAGCGGATGGCGTTGCTGACGAGTTCGCTGACGATGAGTTCGGCGGTGAAGATGGTCTCCTCGTCCATGTCCCAGGCCTGAAGCCGGTCGCGGGTCGCCTTGCGGGCGATGGATGCGGCTTCGGGATGCGCGGGCAGTGCGCGGGTGAGTACCCGATCGACGGGCAGCGCCGTTGTCCGGGCGAACAGCATCAGCTGGTCGCCGGTGCGGGGCGAGCCCGTGAGCGCATGGGCGACGGAGTCGCGGAGATCGGACAGAGGCCTGGCGCCCACGTCGTCCGTGAAGGTGCGCGGCGACGCGGACCGCATCAGGACATGCGGGGCGAGCCCGGTCGTCCCCAGGGCCAGTGTGCTTCCTTCGGGGAGGCCGACGGTGGCGGCGGGGAAGGGGGCGTTGCCCTTTCCGGCGAGTGGGGGACCGGGAGGCACGGGCAGGACGAGGGTGGAGCCGTCGGGGAACACGGCGACCGGCTCGGGGAGGCCGGCCCGGGCGATCGTACAGCTGAGGTCGACCGGGTCGTAGACGGCGACGATGCAGCCCGCAGTGAGCTGTTCGGTGTGCAGCGGATCGTCGGAGGGCAGCCCGGCGCATGCCGCGGCGATGCGGTCCGCGGTGTCGTTCAAGCGTGCGAGCAGTTCGTCGGGGTGCAGGTCCTGCGCGACCAGGGTGTGCAGGGCGGTGCGGAGGAAGCCCATCGTGAGGGCCGCGGCGATGCCGTGCCAGGCGACGTCGCCGACGATCAGCGCGGTCCGTGCGCCGGGCAGCGCGATCGTGTCGCAGAACGCGCCGCCGCCCTCCGGGTCGGCGATGTACAGATGGCAGGTCTCAACGGTGCTCTGTGCGGCGGGCTGTTGCGGCAGGAGCCTGCGCTGGAGGGTGGCCGCGGTGATCCACTCACGCATGTAGCGACGGGCGTCCTCGATACAGAGGGCGGCATGCGCGCACACGGAGGAGGCCACCTTGAGGTCATCCTCCTCGAAGGGGTCCTGCTCGTGGACGCGATAGAAGGCGACCATGCCCAGCGCCCGGTCGCGCAGCGCGAGAGGCGCCACGATGAGCGAGTGGGCGCCGGATCTCCTGATGGCCTCGGCCCGGGCCGGATCCGCGGCGGGCCAGGGGTTGTCCTCCCCGATCGGGACGAGGCGGGGCCGGAGATCGGACAGCACGTTCATGAACGGCGTGCCGGCCGGCGGAGGGCGTACATCAGCCATCGGGTGGGCCGGGTTGATGCCCTGGAAGGCCGCTCGACGCAGCAGGACGTCCTCGCGGACCGGGATCAGCGGAGGCTCCTCGCCGCGGACGACGTCGTCGATGACCTCGACCACGGCGATGCCCGCGAAGGCGGGAACGACCGCGTCGACGAGCTCCTGGCACACGGCCCCCACGTTCGGGCCGTGCCGTACCCGCGCGCGGACGGAGTTCAGGAGGTCCAGCCGGTCCCGTGCGTTCTCCCGGTCGGTGACGTCGACAGTGGAGGCCACCAGCCCGAGCACCTCGCCCCGGGAGTCCTCCAGACGGACGTAGGAGACGGAGTGGACCCGGCGCTTGGTCCCACCCGGGGTCCTTGCGCTTCGCACCAGCCGGTTGACGACGGCCGCTCCGCTGTCGAGGACGCCTTGCGCCACGGCCGTCTCCTGCTCGGGGTCCTCGAGGTCGTACACCCGGGTGAAATGTGTGCCGAGCAGGCGTCCGGTGGACGTGTCGCAGAGTCCGGGGGTGCTCGTGCGGATGACACGAAGCCGGTCGTCGAGGACATGCAGTTCCGCCGGGGAGTGGGTGAACAACGTCTTGAGGATCGCCGCGTCCTGCTCCGGTGTGGGCTCGGACGACGTCCGTACCTCCCACATCACCCGTGTGTCGCGCAGTACGGGCCTGACCAGGACCGCGGTCGCATCGGGGATCCCTTTCCGCCGTCGAGCGTCGTCGGCGTCCTCGCGGACGAGTGTCGACACGAGCCGGCCGACGGCCTCCTCGGCCGACCACCCGAACAGCTCCTCGGCCGCACGCCCCCACTCCACCACCCTGCCCGCCTCATCGATGAGGATGAGCACGTCACCGCTGGGCATGCGC
Source organism: Streptomyces sp. HUAS TT11 (assembly GCF_051553595.1). Taxonomy (NCBI): domain Bacteria; kingdom Bacillati; phylum Actinomycetota; class Actinomycetes; order Kitasatosporales; family Streptomycetaceae; genus Streptomyces; species Streptomyces sp. HUAS TT11. Next base: position 869,719 of record NZ_CP196184.1, on the reverse strand, counting down.
AAGCACCTCCGGATCCATCTGTGCCCGTCCCACGGCGACGGCAGGCCCCCGCACACGTCAGCTACACCGATCGGCTCAGCCCACGTCTCTCCGGGGGCGCCACTGCCGCCGCGGGCGCGGTCGCTGCCACCCGCGCTCTGCTCCAGCCGGGTGATGGACCCGCACCTCGGGTGCCGGATCCGGCGCACGCCGCCGGACGGGCAGGTGCCGTGTCCGCGCCGTCGCGGGGCCACATGGACGTACGGGAGCAGCCGGACCCTGGTGGCACGGCGTCAGGGGGCGACGCGGGACGGTACACCGACGGGGAAAGCGGTCGCCGGTCGCGAGCGGCGGAAGGGGTTCCCGGGAAGGCCGAAAGCCGGCCACCGCGTGTGCGGGAGTCCGGGACGAGCCCCGGCACACGCCGGGGCCGTCGGACGGAGGGCGAGCACGGCGCGGACGGCCTCGCGAGGATCGTGACGGTCGTCCGCGCCGAGGATCAGTGACGGTGGCCGTCGGAGCGCGCCGCGGCGGCTTCCGGCGTCGCGCCGAGGAGTCCCGGGAAGATCCATCGCGTGGCGGCGGGTGAGCCCGCACCTTGTTCTCCGCCGCATCCATTGCTGAGGCCATGACGGCTCCTTCCAGCGCCTGATCGGATGACCGGACTCTCGGACGCCGCTGCGTCGATGGGGTGAATCAGGCAGGGCGGCCGCAGGAGCGGATCGTCCCGGCCGCAGATGTTTTCCCAAACCCTGTCTTGTTGGAGCTCGGTCAATGTCGCCCTCGCGGAGCGTGAGGGATGGACGATCGCACATTCCCGACGTCACTCGACGAAGTGTCGGAGAACGCCGTCAACGCCCCTTCGCAGTGGGCGAGTCCGGGCCGCCGGCGGGGCTCTGTCGGGCGCCGAGGTGTTCTCGCAGCACCGGGTGCCCCCGCTCGGCGCGGAGGCACCCGGGCTGCCGGAGCACCGGTGACTACTCGGTGAGGCGCAGGAAGTCGAGGTTGAAGCCGCCGGTCTCGCAGTGGACGGTGAGCGGCTGTACCCCGGCTGCGAGCGTGACGGTCGTGTGCACGGACCGGTAGTCGCCCCAGGCGCCGGTCGCGGGGACCGACACCGTGGCCAGTGTCGCTCCGCTCCGGTCGCGCAGGGACAAGGCGTCGGGTGCGGCGCTTCCGGTGCCGTTGGCGACGCGCAACTCGACGTCGTAGGTGCCGGCGTGAGTCACGTCCACGTCGTACCGGAGCCAGTTGCCCGCGGCCGTCCAGCCCACGTTCCTGCCCCCGCTCGCCGCGGCGTTGCTCTCGACGAAGTTGCTGCCGTCCGCGGGCCAGCCGTGCTGGTCGGTGTAGTTCTCCGCCTCGATCCTCTCTCCGACCGGGACGGCGTGCGGCCGCACGGTCAGGTGGACGCTCAGCTGGTCCCGGGCCCTGCCGTCGGTGGCGTAGAAGGTCATGTCCTGCTCGCCTGCGGCGGTCGGGTGGATCGTCACCAGGCCGGTCGCCGGGTCGACGCCGACCCCGTCCGGCAGTTCCTCCGCGTAGTAGGCCGGCCGGTCCCCGTCCCGGTCGGTGGCATGCAACTGCAGCCGCACGGTGCTGTACTGGTCGGCGACCACCTCGGTGCTCCCGCTGAGGACGGGAGCGTGGTTGCGGTGGCCCGAGGGAGCGTGGTCCTGCCAGCGGTAGGTGGCGAACGAGCCCGCAGGGACGGTCACCACGAACGAACGGCCCGCGGCGACGACCCTGACCTTGGTGTCGGTGTTGTTGGTGTTGCCGAGTACGGCGACGAACCCGTCGGCGCCGGACCTGAAGACGACGTTGCTGATGCCGTGCTCTGTCGCGCTGGACTCCAGGCGCACGTCACCGGGGGAGAGATACTTGGCGAACTGCCCCAGGCCGTAGAGCTCGTCGCGGACGGTGAAGTCCTTGGCCGTGGTGTCCACCGTGACCAGCCGGTCCGGCCACTTGGTGGTGGCGGCGACCTGGTCCCAGTCGACGTTGTTGTCCCGCGCGGGCGTCCAGTGCAGGGTCCCGCCGTCCTGGTCCGTCGTCTGGGCCCACAGGATGTAGGAGCCCGCGTCGAGACGGAAGTCGTTCAGCAGCGTCGAGGACGACAGGTCGCTCGTCTCCGTGAGGTGCACGGGCTTGCCGGTCTCCTCGTACGCGTCGCGCATCACACGCGGGTCCCCCCAGTAGGGGTGGAAGGCGATGGCGTCCGCCGCGTTCAGGACCTGCCTGCCGGTCACCGAACCGTCGGGGGCGTCGTCGAAGATGCGGTGGTAGTTCTTGGTGGCCGTGCTGTCGGGGTCCCGCCAGTCCCAGAAGTTGAAGTCGTGCACATAGAGCTGGGTGCCGAGGCGGGCGGCCCGGAACGCACGCTTGATCGCCAGAGCCAGCTTCTGCTGCTGGGCGACGCTGATGTCCATGGCCGGGTAGACCACGTCCATGCCCGGCTCGTTGAGCATGGTCAGGGCGTCGACGCGCACGCCGTGCCGGGCGTAGGCCTGGACGAACTTGACGTAGTAGCGCGCGAACACGTCGATGCAGTCGTCGCGCAGCTTTCCGACCTGGTAGTAGTCCGTGCTGCTCCCGGGCTTGAGCGCGACTTCTCCGGTGAACCGGTTGTTCGTCTTCATCCACGCCGGTGCGCTCCACGCGGAGGCGAAGAAGGTGGCCTTCGGGTTGTAGCGCTGGATGAGCTTGATCGTGTCGACGATGTGGAGGTCGATGTCCCGCTGGATGGAGAAGTGCTTGAGGCCGAAGTCCTCCGAGACACCGGCTGGGAGGTCGTCCTCCGACCAGAACGGCAGATGCTCGATGAGGTCCGGACTGCCGATCGTCAGCCGGAACCGGTCGAGGCCCGCACCGTGCTTCGGGTCGACCAGGAGCTTGATGGCCTCTGCGCGCTTCGCGGGGGTGAGCTTCCACAGGTTGGAGACGCTTGTCTCGTCGAGGGAGAAGCCGACGCCCGTGTACTGCTGCCGGGTGGTGCTCGGATCGACGACCACGGTGGCATCGGCGGGGGCGCCCTTGTCCTCGCCCACGCGGACGCTCGGCAGCGGACGCCATGCCTCGGCGGCGCCGGTGGAGTAGGTGCCGGTCACGACCGGGCCGCGCCCGGCCGGTTCATGCCCGGAACGGTCCGCATGTGCGGTGGGGCCCGTGCCGACCAATGCGGTCAGCGCCGTGACCGCCACGGCGGCGATCGCGCTGAGGGAACGTCTCACAGCTTCTCCTGGAGTCTGGGGGATACCGGGGATTGGTGCTGTGCCGGGTCGGTGGCACGGAGCCCGTCGCACCGGCAACGGCAGGCGTGGCCAGGTGGCTCGTCTGGGCCTGCCGTCGCGGTGTCGACCTTCCTCGGCGACGCCGGCCGGCCTCGTCCCGGAAAGGGAACAGGCCGGCCCGTTGCCGCGGTACGGACGCCCGGAAAGGGGTCGGCGGGCGCACACCCCGACATGGCGTCAGTCATCCCAACCGCCCCCTCCCGCCTCACCGACGGGTTGGATCCAAGCAATTTCACTGGTGTTAAGTCAAGGTGTGAAGAAAGTGGTTTCCGGTGGATCCGGCGTGGGGAGCGGAAGGGGTGTCCGCGCGGCAGGACTCGCGGGGGTCTGCCGCGCGGAGGAGCCTTCCCGGGTGCGTGACGCGATCGCCTTCGCGGTGCAGGGGCGGGGCGGTCGCCGCTCCCGAATCGGGACGCTCGGGAGCGCAACAAAAAATCTCCGTAAAGGGGTTGGCAGCCGAGAACCGGTCCGGCGTTCCTTTTGAGGAAACGGCCTGTCCGGCCTGTGTTCACGCCGTCGTCCTGCGCCACACGCCCGCTTGTCAGTCGTTGCGGCCGCAATTCCCGGTGCGTCCCGCTCCTTTCGGGCAGGTCTCGATCCCTGCCAGGAGTCTTGACAGAAGCCGCTTCGCGGAACAGCCTTTGGCAACGTTGTCAGGCAACGTTGTCATCCCGCCGAAGCTCGTGCTGGCCGAGCCGTCCGTCCTGCCGGCGTCTTCTTGTGATTGGACTTCCCACCCATGGCACATCAGGCGCATCCGTCGCGTCACCCCTCCCGGCGCTCCGTCGTCGCAACCGGCTCCACCCTTTTGGCAGGGTTCGGTCTCGGCACCGTGTTCCCGGGGACGAGTTCCGCCGCTGAGCCCGCTGCGGCGCCCACCGGAGCCACGGCCCCGGGCGAACTCGCCGCGTACCGTCCCGTCTCGGTCTCCTCGACGGACTATGCGCCCACCCCGGGCGAGTTCGTCGTGGACCGGATCACCGCGCAGGGCGTCCGGGGCACCGGCTGGCGCGCCGCGGCCGGCGACCCGCAGTGGATATCGGTCGACCTTCAGGCGGACTGCCAGGTCACCTGGATCCGCCTCACGTTCGAAGCCGACGCGAGCGACCCGGTGTTCACGCCTCCTGCGAGCGGCAACTGGGCCGACGGCACCACCGGCAAGGAGATCCTGTCGAGCTACGCGGTGGACTTCGTCGTCGAGACCTCACGCGACCACAAGTCCTGGACCAGCGTGTATCGCACCACCGCAGGCACCGGCGGGGTCGTGGAGATCCAGCTGCCGAAGCCGGCGACGGCCCGCTGGGTGCGGATGACCGCCCGCAAGCGGTCCAACCCCAACCCGCTGGGCCTGAACGGTTTCGAGGTCTACGGCACCGCCAAGGGCCACCGTCCGTCGGCCACCGGCTGGACGGACTGGGACACCCACCACGGCACGGCGCCGCAACTCGTGGTCGCCGACGACGGCACGGTGCCGCTGGAGTCCGGCTGGACCCTCACCATGGACGACTGGGCGGGCGGCGAGGGCGCTCAGCTGTCCAGGACGACGGTGGACACGAGCGGCTGGCTGCCCGCCACGGTTCCCGGCACGGTGCTGGCCTCGCTCGTCGACCAGGGCAAGCTGCCCGACCCCGTGATCGGCCTGAACAACCTGCACATCCCCGAGGCGCTGTCGCGCCACTCCTGGTGGTACAAGCGCGACTTCGATCTGCCGCGCGGCATGCGGACCGGTGCCGGGCGTCATGTCTGGCTCGAGTTCGACGGCATCAACCACCGGGCGGACATCTGGCTGAACGGGCAGCAGGTCGGCGGGGTGACCTATCCCTTCGCCCGCTCGTCGCACGACATCACGGCGCTCCTCGCAGCCAAGGGCGAGAACGCCCTGGCGGTGAAGATCACGCCGATGCCCGTTCCCGGCAGCCCGGGCGACAAGGGTCCGGCCGGCGAGTCCTGGGTCGATGCGGGCGCCCAGCAGATGAACCTGAACTCGCCGACCTATCTCGCTTCCTCGGGATGGGACTGGATGCCGGCGGTGCGCGACCGCGTGGCGGGCATCTGGAACCATGTGCGGCTGCGATCCACCGGGCATGTCGTCATCGGCGACCCGCGCGTCGACAGCGTGCTGCCGCAGCTGCCCGACACCTCCGTCGCGGAACTCACCATCGTGGTCCCGGTGCGCAACGCCGACTCCGCCGACCACAAGGCGACCGTCTCCGCCTCGTTCGGCGACGTGCAGGTGTCCAAGGTCGTCACCGTCCCGGCCGGCAAGAGCCTCGACGTCACCTTCGCCCCCGACGCCTTCACACGGCTGCGGCTGCGCAACCCGAAGCTGTGGTGGCCCAACGGCCTCGGCAGCCCCGACCTGCACGACCTCACCCTCGTCGCGTCGGTGGACGGTGCGGAGAGCGACCGGCGCGTCAGCCGCTTCGGCATCCGCCAGTTCGGCTACGAGTACAAGGTGCCGCTGCCCTTCGTCGCCACCGGCGACGCCTATACGCAGTCGGTCGACCTCGGCAGCCGGCAGGCCCGCTACGTGCGGATCAGGTGCCTGACCCGGGCCACCGGCTGGGGCAGTTCACTGTGGACCCTGTCCGTGTTCGACAGCGACCGGCCCGGCACCGACCTCGCTCTGCACGCTCCGGTCACATCCTCCAGCGTCGACGGGGACGACCACGGCCCGGCCAACGCGACCGACGGCGACCCCGGCACCCGCTGGTCCTCCTCGTACGAGGACGACCAGTGGATCCGCGTCGACCTGGGCTCCCAGCAGTCGTTCGACCGTGTCGACCTGGTCTGGGAACAGGCCTACGCCGCGAGCTACGTGGTCCAGGTGTCCTCCGACGACGACACCTGGACGGACGCGAAGTCGGTCGACAACACCGCCGTGCCGCTGCCGTTCAACAACGGTGACGCCAGCCTGCAGATCGAGGACTTCAGCGCGCAGACCGCGCGCTACGTCCGCCTCAACTGCGGCCTGCGCAACACCAGCTGGGGCAACTCGCTGTGGTCCCTGTCCGTCATCGACAGCGCCGAGCCGGGCACCGACCTCGCACTGCACCAGAAGGCCACCGCCTCGACCGAGGACCCCGACCACCCGGCCGCCCATGCGACCGACGGCAACTCGGGTACGCGCTGGTCCTCGCAGTACGAGGACCACCAATGGATCCAGGTCGACCTCGGATCCGCCCGGCGTTTCGACCGGCTGGCCGTCGTGTGGGAGCAGGCCTACCCCAAGACCTATGTGATCCAGGTGTCCGGTGACGGCGATACCTGGACCGACGTGAAGTCCGTGTCCAACAACCCCGACCCGCTGAAGATCAGCGTGAACGGGGTACGGGTCCTGGCCCGCGGAGGCAACTGGGGCTGGGACGAGTTGCTGCGCCGCATGCCCGCCGAGCGGATGGACGCCGCCGTCCGGATGCACCGCGACATGAACTTCACGATGATCCGCAACTGGGTCGGCAGCAGCAACCGCGAGGAGTTCTACGCCAGTTGTGACGAGCACGGCATTCTGGTGTGGAACGACTTCCCCAACGCCTGGGGCATGGACCCGCCGGACCACGACGCCTTCAACACGCTCGCCGCCGACACCGTACTGCGCTACCGCATCCACCCCAGCGTGGTCGTATGGTGCGGTGCCAACGAGGGCAACCCCCCCGCCGCCATCGACAAGGGCATGCGGGACGCGGTCGAGCAGCAGGCGCCCGGGATCCTCTACCAGAACAACTCGGCCGGCGGGATCATCACCGGAGGCGGCCCCTACGGCTGGGTCGAGCCCGAGAAGTACTTCGACCCCTCCACGTACGGCAGCAGGGACTTCGGCTTCCACACCGAGATTGGCATGCCCGTGGTGTCGACCGCGGCCAGCATGCGGAACATGACGGGCGACGAGCCCGAGTGGCCGATACAGGGCGCGTGGTACTACCACGACTGGAGCGAGCGCGGCAATCAGGCGCCGCAGAACTACAAGGCCGCCATCGAGGACCGGCTCGGCACGGCCACGGACCTGGACGACTTCGCCCGCAAGGCACAGTTCGTCAACTACGAGAACATGCGCGCCATGTTCGAGGCGTGGAACGCCAACCTGTGGGACAACGCCAGCGGCCTCATGCTCTGGATGTCCCACCCGGCTTGGCACAGCACCGTCTGGCAGACCTACGACTACGACTTCGACGTCAACGGGACCTACTACGGTGCTCGCACCGCCTGTGAGCCCCTGCACGTCCAGGCCGACCCCCTGAAGTGGGAGGTCCTCGCGGTGAACCACACCGCCAGGGCGGTCAAGGGAGCCACCGTGACTGCGCGGGTGTACGACCTCTCCGGCCGCCAACTGGGGAGCACGAAGCGCGCCAAGGTCGACATCGCCTCGTCCGCCACCGCGTCGGCCTTCACGACCGACTGGACGGACGATCTGCCCGACCTCCACGTCCTGCGGCTCACCCTCGAGGACGGCGCGGGCCACGAGCTGTCGAGCAACACCTACTGGCGCCATCGCACGCCGGCCGCCATGAAGTCGCTCAACACGGCCAAGCAGGTCAAGCTGTCGGCGTCGATCGAGAAGGTCTCCCGCTCCGGCAGCCGGCACGAGTTGACCGCCACCGTCCGCAACCGCGGAACGGCCGTGGCCGCGATGGTCCGGCTCTCGCTGCTCGACGGCGAGGACGGCAGCCGTGTGCTGCCCACGCTGTACAGCCACAACTATGTGTGGTTGCTGCCCGGTGAGTCCCGGACCGTCACCCTGTCCTGGCCCGCCGGGGCCCTGCGTTCGGGCCGTCCCACGCTCGAGGTGGAGGCCTACAACAGCAGCCCCACGAGGGCCCGTTCCTAGGCGGAGCGCCACCGGCCCGGCCGGGACCCGCACAGCCACACAGCCGCCCCGCGCTCACCGGGACCGTATGACCCGGTGAGCGCGGGGCGGCGTACGGGCGTGCGGGGCCGCGCGCCGGTCTCCGTGCCTCAGGCTCGACGGCCACCGCTCGAGCCCTGCCCCCGGAACAGCTACGGCCCGCGCGGCACACCGAAGACTCGGTGTGCCGCGCGGGCCGTGGTGCGACGCCGGCGGTTCAGCCCGCTGCGATGCGCAGCCTGATCGTGCGGGATTCAGGGCGCAGGGCGAACTCGGGCCACACATCGGGCCCGCAGGCCCGGGAGCCGAGTCCGTGCTGGGCCGCATCGACGATCAGGTGGCTGGTCGTCGACTCGGGCAGCTCGAACGGGTGCCGGGCCTGTGCGATCTCCTGCGGGGTGTGGCGGCCGAGGGTGAAGCCCGGGCGCCGTCCACGTGTGTCGGGCAGCGTCACGATGCGCAGCACCTTGGAACCGTCGCTGGTCAGGGCCAGTTCCCGCACCTGGGAGCGGTGACCGGTCTCCTGGGGTCGCGCGTACTCGACGGACAGATCGCGGACGGTCGACGAGAAGCGGCCCGTGCGTGCCGCGCGGAGGCTGTCGGGGTACGACTCGTGCGGGCCGAGGCCGAACCATTCGGCTCCGTCGACGGGAGCCGCGCCGTCGGGCAGATCGAAACGAATCCCGATCCGGGGCCACACGGTCCGCCAGCCGGCCGAGGGCTGGATCTCCACACGCAGCTCCAGCTCGCCGTCCTGGAGCGACCAGAGGGTCTCCACCGTCACCGACAGGGCGGAGTGCGCCGCGGAGACCTTGGAGATCGTTCGCAGGGCGTCGGGCGCGCGCGCCACGGACAGCCGCCGCGTGGTCAGCCGGTCGAGACCGTCACGGCGCCACAACTCGGCGTGGGACACGCCGTCGATGCTGGCGTCGCTGTCCTCGACCTCGCCCGACGTGCCCTCGTCGTTGTCGGTCGGTGCACGGAACAGTTCCAGCCGAGGACCCGCCACGGCACGGCCGGCAAGGCGTACGAGGGAACCGTCGACGAACTCGGCGACGCCCAGCGTCAGCGTTCCCTCGCTCGGCGTCCATTCGGTGCGAGGACGGGCGATCGGCACGGCACGGGGCGCCGAGCGGTCCAGCTGGGCCGTGGCGACCACATGTCCTTCGCCCGCCCAAGCGGTGTCCTTGGCCAGAACCGCGTCGATCGTGAGCCACGTCTCCGCGTCGGGGGCCACCGGCACCGACGGAAGGGGCACGCGCTCACAGTCGCCCGCCGCGACGACGGAGACCTTCATGTCCCCGGAATCCACAAGCGTCCCGTCGTGCTCGACACGCCAGCGGAAGCGCAGGTCGGACGTGTCCGCGGAGTGCCGGAGGTTGGTGACGACGACGTCGTCACCGTCGAAGGCGAAGCGGAGCGGCTGCACGACTGCCTTGTACTCGTGCAGGCCGGGGGTGGGGACGTCGTTGCTCAACAGCAGGCCGTCCATCACGAAGTTGCCGTCGTGCACGACCTCGCCGAAGTCGCCGCCGTACGCGTAGTAGGGCGTACCGTCCGGTGCCGTCGTCAGGATGCCGTGATCGCGCCACTCCCAGACGAAGCCGCCGTGCAGCCGGGGATACCGGTGGACCAGCTCCTCGTAGCGGTCGAGCGCTCCGGGGCCGTTGCCCATCGCGTGGGCGTACTCGCACAGCAGGAACGGCTTGGTCCGCTGCCGAGCGCCCTGCGCGGGAGTGCAGTTCATCAGCGGCGCGCGTGATCCGTCGGTTCCGATCTGCTCGGTCTCGAGCACCGACGCGTACATGCGGGAGTAGACGTCGGTGTATTCGCCGGCGTGGTCACCCTCGTAGTGCACGGGCCGTTCGGCGTCCCGGGCGTGGACCCACGCCGACATGGCGGCCAGATTGCTGCCGGTTCCCGCCTCGTTGCCGAGCGACCAGATCACGACACTGGGGTGGTTCTTGTCCCGTTCGACGGTGCGCCGGACACGGTCGAGATACGCCTCGCGCCATACCGGGTCGTCGCTCGGGTTGCCGACCCAGTCGAGCTTGTCGAAGCCGTGCGTCTCGAGGTCGCATTCGAGGACGACCCAGAAGCCGAGCTCGTCGGCCAGGTCGAGCAGTCGTGGATGCGGCGGATAGTGGCTGGTGCGGATCGCGTTCACGTTGAACCGCTTCATCCGGGCCAGGTCCGCACGGGCGTGCTCCTCGTCGAAGACGCGGCCGCGCTCGGGGTGCGCCTCGTGTCGATTCATCCCGTGGAACACGACGCGGCGTCCGTTGACCAGGAACCGATCGCCGCGGATCTCGACCGTGCGGAAACCCACCCGCAGGGAGACGGTCTCCGCGGCCGACGACACCGTGGCGTCGTAGAGGCGCGGCTGCTCGGCCGACCAGGGCTCCACGCCGTCGATGTCGAACGCGGCCACGTCGGCGGCCGTCGACCAGACCCGCTCGACGCCGAGTTCGGGCAGCCGGAGGGTGACCGGGAACGCCGCCGCATCGGCGGTGACCTCCACCTCGACGTGTCCGCGCCCGTCGTCGAACCCGGCACGCACCCAGAGGTCCTCGATGCCCCCGGCCGGGCGTGCGATCAGGGTGACATCGCGGAAGATGCCGGGGAGCCACCACTGGTCCTGGTCCTCGAGGTAACTGGCCGCCGACCATTGGTGCACGCGCACGGCGACGACGTTGTCGCCCGGCCGCACGGACGACGTCACGTCGAATTCGTGGGCGAGCCGGCTGCCGGCGGCGCTGCCGATCTCGTCGCCGTTCACCCACAGCTTGAACAGCGACTCGACGCCCTCGAACCGCAGCACGACGCGTTCGGCCGCCGACCAGTCGGCGGGCAGGTCGAAGTGGCGGCGGTAGTCACCTGTCGGATTCTCGTCCGGGACGTGCGGTGGGTCGATCGGGAACGGGAACTGCACGTTCGTGTAGATCGGCCGTCCGTAGTCCCCGTCACCCTGGAGCACCCAGTGCGAGGGCACCGGAATGCTGTTCCAGCCGTCGTCGTCGAATCCGTCGGCGGCGAAGTCCTCCGATGCGGACGCCGTCGGGGCCAGACGGAAACGCCAGGGCCCGTTCAGCGAGAGCGAGGGGGCGTCGGAGTGGAGCCACGAGCGCGCGGGGCGTAGCGCGCCACGCCCTGGTGTGGGGTCCGAAACATATGAGGAAGGTTCGGAAGGCACGAGGTCACAACTCTTTCTTGATATCGATGCGGATCCGAACGCCGACTGCACTCGCGACGCGGTGATCGAGGCCTGGTCGTGGGCCTCGATCACCGGCGTCGTGCAGAGAGGACCGGCTCCAGAAGGGGGGTGTGGTCAGGGCCGTTCGCCTGTGCCGTGGATCGTGCGTCCGCCGATCACCATGGGGGGCCGTCCCTTGGATGGGGGTGCGGTTGTCTACCGGACCACGACCGTTCGGATCTCCCACGGGCCGAGTTCGAGTTCGAGCCCGTCCGCGGCCGGCGTCGTGGAGAGGGGCCGGCCGAGCAGGTCGACCGTGGTGGCTTCCTTGAACGCGCCGCTGACACGGACGGTCGACCCCGTGTCGCTCATCGCGGTGAGCCGGACCTCGGTGCCGGCACCGCTCTCGTCGTCGCTGACGCGGCGGATGCTCGAAACGAGGACGTTCGCACCCTCGACCTGCACACCGGTCGTATCGGCAGGCAGTCGGCCCCCGGCGGGTGCGGTCCCGCGAGCCACCCGTACATCGTTGTGGAAGCCCTCGGCGAGAGCGACCGCGTTCGCCGCCTGCCATCCGGCTGCCGAGGGCACGACGGCGAACCGGTTCTCGATGCGCATGCCGAGGTCCTGAGCGCCGGGGGCCGGGATCTCGCTCGCCGCGGGCTCGTCGCGCAGTGGGTGGATGTTCACGCTGATCGAGCCGATCGCGCGGAGCAGGGTGATGGCGAGTTCGGAACCCTCGCCGACGAGTTCGTACTCGGTGGCGTGGTCGAGCAGTACGTTGGTCGCGCCGGCCGACACGAACGCACTCGCGGGGAACGTCGGGATCGGGTACTCGCCCCAGCCGCCCTCGGCGGTGAGCCCGCGTTCGGTCACGGAGAACTGTCCTGCGGACGCGGACCCCGTCACCGGCTCGGGCAGCGGCACATGGAAGCGCAGCCGGTGGTCGGCGGACTGGTTCAGGAACGACGTGGAGACGCGCACGAACGGCTCACCCGCACGCACTTCCACAAGTGTCTCCACCGGCGTGGAGACGGTGTCTTCGCTGCGGACGTCGCGGTCGGAGGTGAGCGCGGCGGGCCACTCGTAGACGCGGGTGACGCGCAACCTGGAACGCAGTGGGCCGTTCTCGAGGACATCCACGGCGACCTTCGTCGGCTCCGACACGAGCACATCGCGTGCCGGGGGACCGTAGTTGTAGCTGTCGCCGCGGTCACCGCCGTCGACCAGCCGGCCGACCCCGCGCAGCACGGTCCCGTCGGCCCCGGTCACCTCCAGAGTGCCGTCCGCGGCCACCTCCACCTCGACCAGTCCGTTCGCCAGCGCGCGGGCCGTCGCCGTCGCGGGGGCGCCCGTCGTGGACTGCTCGGCACCGCTGTCGCTCGGTTCGACCCGGAAACTCGCGAGTCCGGAGGCGGGGACGGTCACGGGCACCAGGGCGGTCGCGCGTGCCTCCTCCAGTGTCAGCACCCGCCACTCGCCCGGATGCGCGGCGGCCGCGTCGGCGACCTCCCGGCGCAGGATCAGCAGATCGAACGGCCCGCTGGTCGGTACCTCGGCCAGGTGGAAGACGAGGGTGCCCGCGGTGAGTTCGTAGCGGTCGATGAGCCGGCCGAAGAGCTCACGGCGGTGGATGCGGCGCAGCACCCGTTCGAGCTGCGAGGCGTCCATGCGCTCATCGCTCAGCACGGTCGGGGACTTGGAGATCAGCTGCACGGGATGCGCCGAGCCGTCGGCGTCGGAAGACACCAGAACGGCGCCCTCGGGCGGCGCCACGACATCCACCTCGACCAGTGCCGTGCGGGCGAACGGCAGCGGGTTGGCGACCAGATAGCCGTCGCTCGGCACCTGGGCCGCGGGCTCGGCCAGCGCCGCGTCCCGAACCGCGCGCGCCGCGTGTGTGGCCTCGGCGAGACGCGCTTCGACCTGGTCGGCGGTCTCGTCGGTGCCGGAGCCGACGACCGAGTCATGGGCGCTCGACTCGATGATCTTGTGCCATGCGAGCGAGAGGAAGGCCGAGTCGTCGCGCCGGGACCACAGCGCGTTGAACCGCTCGGCGTGGTCGACGGTCCGCTCGGCGTCGGCCATCCGCTGCTTCAGCCGGCGCCGCACGGAGAGCACGCCCGGGAGGATGTTCCCGCGGACATGGCTGCGCAGCTCACCGGTGACGACGGCGGAGACCTCGTCACGCACGTGGTCACGGATGTACTCGGCGAGGGTCGCGATGGTGATGGCGCGCTCGTCGCCCGACGCGCGCCGCAGCCAGGCGGCGAGGTTCGGGTCGGGGGCGTTGTGGTCCGTGCCGGCCATCGCCAGCACCGGGTCACCGCCCCAGCGCTCGGCCGTCATGTCCGCGTACTCGCCGAGCGCACGCCCGATCTGGTCGGGTACCAGCAGGACGTCGAGTCCGTTGTCGTAGCCGTCGAAGAGGAACTCGGTGCGCACTTCGGAGCCGTCGGGAGCACGCCAGCGGAAGGCGTGACCGTCGACCGAGCCCGGAACACCTCGCCACAGAGCGGCGTGCTCGATTCCGCCGCGTGCCAGGATCTGCGGCATCTGCGCGACGTGGCCGAACATGTCCGGCAGGTAGCCGATGGGCATGGAGCCGCCGAGGTCCGCCGCGGCCGCCCAGCCCATCTGCAGGTTGCGCACGATGGTTTCGCCGGAGCAGAGGAACTCGTCGAGCAGGATCAGCCACGGCCCGATGGCGAGCCGGCCGTCGGCGACCAGGGCCACGACCCGATCGCGGTTCTCCGGTCGCATCTCCAGGTAGTCCTCGACGGCGGCCATCTGCCCGTCGACGGTGAACCGGAAGTCCGGATTGGCCTCGGCCGTCTCCAGCACGGTGTCGAGGGCGGCGACAAGCCGGTGCCGGAACACCTGGAAAGGCTCATACCATTCCCGGTCCCAATGGAAATGAGGCACGAAGACGGCTGATTTCTGCATGAGGGCAGGGACCTTCTGTGTGGGTGGAGCGACGTGCGTGTGGGGAGCGTGCGGGGTCACTTGAGGGAGCCGGCTGCGAGCCCGGTGCGCCAGAACCGCTGCAGCAGGATGAACAGGATGATCACGGGCACGATCGAGACCAGCGACCCTGTGATAACGGATTCCTGCAGGAGCGGGGCACGGGCGGTCTGGCCGTTCCACTCGAAGAGTCCGAGCGTGATCGGGAAGAGCGACTCCTTCTGCAGCATCACCATCGGCAGGAAGAAGTTGTTCCAGATGGCGACGAACTGGAACAGGAAGATGGTCACCAGTGAGGGCGACATCAGCCGCATAGCCACCGAGAAGAACGTGCGGAACTCGCCGGCCCCGTCCAGGCGCGCCGACTCCAGCAGCTCCTGGGGGACCGCGGCGGAGGCGAAGATGCGGGCGAGGTAGACACCGAAGGGACTGACGATGCTCGGCAGGAACACCGCCAGGTAGGTGTTGACGATCCCGGTCGCCGAGAACAGGAGGAACAGCGGGAGCGCGAGCGCGGTGGTGGGCACGAGGACGCCGCCGAGGATGACGGAGAACAGGAACTCCCGGCCCCGGAAGGTGAACTTGGCGAGCGCGTACCCGCACAGCGCGGAGATCAGGGTTCCGACGGCCGCGCCGAGCACCGCGTAGATCACGCTGTTCAGCGCCCACCGGCCGAAGATCCCGTCGCTTCGGCTGAACAGGGTGCTCAGGTTGTCGAACAGGTTGAAGTGAGAGAACGCCAGCCCGTTGGTGGCGGCGAGGTCGCCCTGGGGCTTCGTCGCCGCGACGATGAGGAAGTAGATCGGCAGCAGGAAGTAGATCGCCAGCAGGAACATCAGAGCCATCACGGCCGTGCGGCTGACGCGGCTCTCACGGATCAGGGGCTGGTTGCTCACAGTCCGGCCCTCTTCGACGTCAGTCGCATGAACCCGAAGCTCAAGACGAAGGTGATGACGGCGATGACCACGGAGATCGCCGCCGCTTGCTGGTAGTTGTTTCCGGACGCCACCGCGTAGGCGAGCATGTTCGGTGTGAACGTGCTCGAGATGTTCGAGGAGATCTGCCGCAGCACGGCCGGCTCCGCGTAGAGCTGCAACGTGCCGATGATCGAGAACACCGTGGTCAGGATGATCGACGGAGCGATGATCGGGACCTTGATCTGCCACGCGATCGCCCAGTTGCTCGCGCCGTCGATCTTTGCGGCCTCGTAGAGCTCCTGCGGGATCGACTGCAGTGCCGAGAACATGATCAGCATGTTGTAGCCGGTCCACAGCCAGGTGGAGACGTTCGCCGCCGACCACAGCACGGCGTCCGGGCCGAGGAAGTCCGGCTGGAGGCCTATCCCCTTGAGCAGGTCGACCACGGGGCTGAGCTGCGGCGAGTACAGATATGACCACATGATCGCGGCGATCACGCCCGGCACGGCGTACGGCATGAACGCCGAGATGCGGAAGAACGACTTGGCCTTGAGCAGGGGGGTGTCGAGCAGCAGCGCCATGATCAGCGCCACGAACAGCATGATCGGCACCTGGACGATGCCGAACAGTCCGATGCGTCCGATGCTGGCCCAGAACTCATGGTTCTGGAACACCTGCACATACTGTTCGAAGCCGCCGAAGGTCGTGTACGAGGTGCCGTACTGGCCGCCGGTCCTGCGCACGACCAGGAAGCTCTGCCAGAGCGCGTAGCCGACCGGCACCAGGTAGAACAGCACGAACGGAAGGAAGAACGGAGTCAGGAACGCGACGATGACACCGGCCCGGGGGCCGCCGCCGTTGAGACGACGGCGGCGGCCCCCGGTCTGTGCCACCACGCGGGTTGCGCGGGTTGCGATGTCGGTCATGCTGAGGTCACTTGCCTGCCGTGGCCGGGATCGCCTGGTCCTTCATCGACTTCAGTGCGGCCGCCTGGGCGGCGGACAGCGCGTCGGTGATCTTGCCCTTGCCGCCTGCGGCCTTGGCCATCGCGTCCTGCAGGGCCAGGTTCACGGTCTTCTGCGTGGGGCCCCAGGCGAACTTGGTGTCGATCTTCGTGGACGAGTCCGCGAAGACGTCGAAGATCTTCTCGTTGTTGTAGTACGGCACGCCCTCGGACAGGGCGGGGAGCTTCAGACCGGCGTTGGCCGCCGGGTAGAGGCCGCCGAGCTTGTTCTCCAGCGCGAGGGCCTCGGGGTCGCTGTTCAGCCAGGTGTTGAACTTGACCGACTCGTACAGGTGCTTGTTGCCCTTCATGAACGCGACGGTCGATCCGCCCCAGTCGCCGGACGCACCGTTCGCGCCCCACGTCGGCATCGGGACGATGGTCCACTTGCCGGCCTGCTTGGGCAGGTTGTCGCGGAACATGCTGTAGCCCCAGGCGGCGCCGACGTAGGTGGCGATCTGGTCCTTCTGGTAGGCCGCGTACATCTGGGTCGAACCGTGGGCGAGGTCGGTGCGGACGAGCTTGTCGTCGATCATCTTCTGCCAGTAGTCGGCGACCTGCTTGCTCTGCTCCGACTCGACGTTCACGTGCCACTTGTCGCCGGAGTAGTTGTACATCTCGGCGTTGTTCTGCCAGAGGAGCCCGTTGAACCACTCGGCGTTGTTCGGGTCGAAGAACGTGATGCTGAGGTTGGGGTCCGCCTTGTGCAGCTTCTGCGCGTCCGTCGCGTACTCGTCCCAGGTCTTCGGGATGGCGAGTCCGTTCTTCTTGAATATGTCGCTGCGGACGTAGAGGGCCATCGGACCGGTGTCCTGCGGCATGGCGAACACCCCGGTGCCGCCGAAGCTGGTCTGCGACCAGGTCCACGGGACGAACTTCGACTTGGCAGCCGTGGCGTCCGAGCAGGCCGAGGCGTCCACGAAGGCGTCCTGGGTGCGCAGGCTGGGAAGCTCGTCATAGCCGACCTGAGCGAGCTCCGGGGCCTTGCCCGCCTTGAGGGCGTTGCCGATGGTGCCGTACTGGTCGTTGGAGATGTTCTTCATCTGGACCTGGATGTCCGGGTTCTTCTTGTTCCACAGGGCGACGACCTGGTCCATGCCCGGAACGGTATTCCAGTACTGAAGAGTGACCTTGCCCTTGGAGGGCTCGCAGGACGCCGCGGAGGCCTTGTCCGACGGAGCGGGCGACGAGCACCCGGCGAGTACGACGGTACTGGCGGCCGCGGCGACGACGGCGAAGCGGATGCGCGTGACTGTGTTGCTCATTTTTTCCGTTCCAGAGAACGCCTAGCGGCGGCGCTAGACGGGTCGACGTTGACACCTGAGGCGGTATGCCTTCTGGGGACAGGACGCCGCGGTGTCGGTTGGACGCCGAACGCCGAGGCGGGACTTGGCAACCATGTGTGCTCTCCCCGTGAGCGCTCACGTGAACGTTCACGTGAGCGCTCACGGGGAACGTTGTGAAGTGTTCGGAAGTGTGCGCTCCGGTCCGGTCGAGTGTCAAGACTTCGGGTCGCGCACGAGTCCGGCCGGTTAAGCGGAACCCGCCAGCCGGAGCTCGGCCCGGACGACGAGGTCGTCGGCCGCGAGCGGGTTCGCCCCGGTCAGCAGCCGCGCGACCTGCTCGATGGCGAGTGCGCCGAGCTTGCGTGTGTCGAGGGCGACGCTGGTGAGCGGCGGCTCGACGACCGCGCCCAGTTGCAGACCGTCGAAGCCGATCACGGCCAGTTCCTCGGGGACGTTCCGGCCGATCCGGCGCGCCTCGCGCAGGGCGCCGATCGCGATGATGTCGTTGAAGGTCAGGACCGCGGTGACATCCGGATGCGCGGTGAGCAGCGTCCTGAGGGCGGCGCCGCCGCCGTCGGCCGACTGGTCCGCCCCGACCACCATGTCCGCGTCGAGCCCATGGGACGTCGCGGCGGTGGTGAACCACTCGCGCCGGATGCTGGGCTCGGCGCGGCCGTCGTGGTCGAGCATGCCGATCCGCGAGTGGCCCCGGGCGACCAGGTGCGCGACAGCGGCGTGGACACCGTCCTCACCGTCGATCCGGATGGAGCTGAACCGCGCCGTGCGGTGCTCGCGGCCGATGAGCACCACCGGCATGCCGCGGGTGAACAGTTCCACCTCGTCCTCCGGGCAGCTGAAGTAGCCGACGACCGCGTCCACTTGCGAGCTGATGACCTGGAGTGTGCCGCGTTCCTCCTCGGCCGTGTCCGCCGTGTCGTACACGACCACGTGCCAGCCCCGGGACCGCGCCGCCTCCAGGGCGGCCGCGGCGACCTCGGTGAAGAACGGGTTGAGCAGGTCGGGGATGACCAGTCCGATGGTGGTGGTGTCCTGTCGGACCAGACCCCGGGCGAACCGGCTGGGCCGGTAGCCGAGCGCCCGGGCGGCATCGAGGACGCGCTGCTTGGTGGTGCCGTCGATCTCGTCCTTGTCGTTCAACGCCCGCGACACGGTCTGCCGGGACACGCCGGCGGACCGGGCGACGTCATGGATCGTGACCTTCCGGGGCTCAGTCCCCGGCACCGACGACGACGAGACCATCGCCCACCTCCTGCTGCTCGCGAACGCGGACGCGCCCGCAGGGCCCCGAGTATGCCTGTGCCGGGCGCGGCCGCGCGAGGTCAGGTCCCCCGGTGGGTCACGCACCGGGGCAGAAGATCTCGGCTCGGGTCCCGGAGTGACGATGCCCACAGCCACGGACGAGTTCGATCTTGTACCGTCGGAATCGGACATCCACCATTTTGTCAGAGCTTTGTATTCCATTGAAGCAATTGGGTCATGAGTCGGATCAGGATCGAAAAGCCTGTATCGCCGACCATGCAGGCCCGGCGCTTCGCCGTAGATCCCTCAGGGGGACCACAACGCCGCACGGGAAGTGAAAGCATGCCCATCGCCATATCCGAGGCCCTTGTCGAACAGGGGCAGGTGGCCGCCGACAAGGCCGACAGCCTCCGCAAGCCGGGTCGCTACCTGGTCAGTTCGTCACTGGGTGGCGCCTTTATCGGGGTGGGGGTGGTGCTGCTGCTGAGCGTCGGCGGACCTCTGCTGGCCGCGTCGTCACCGTTCACCAAGCTCGTCGAAGGGCTGGTGTTCGCCGTTGCACTGACCTTGGTGGTCTTCGCGGGTGCCGAACTGACCACCAGCAACATGATGACCATGGTCCAGGGGGCGATCGCCCGGCGTTGCACGGTCGGTAACGCCCTGGCGGTGATCGTGGGTTCGTTCGTGGGCAACCTCGTCGGGTCGGTCCTGTTCGCCTGGCTGGTGCACGGCAGCGGTGTCATCACCTCCGGTGCCACCCCGGGGCATGCCGCGCCGGCACTTGTCCTGCTGACCAGCGTGATCAAGGCGAAGACGGCGGCGTCCGGAGCGGCCCTCTTCTTCCGGGCGGTGCTCTGCAACTTCCTGGTCTGCCTGGCCGTGTGGATGGCGGCACGGACCACGTCCGACGGGGCCAAGATCATGCTGATCTTCTGGGGCATTCTGGCTTTCGTGGCGTCCGGCTTCGAGCACGTGGTGGCCAACATGACCTACTTCGCGCTCGGTATGTTCGAGCACGTGCCAGGTGCGACCGCAGGCGCTTTCGCCCACAATCTCGCTCTGGTCGGACTGGGGAATCTCGTCGGCGGATGTCTGCTCGTCGGCGCGGTCTACGGATTCCTGGGCCGGCGCACGCCGAAGGGGCCCGCCCCCGAATCCGTCGTACTCCCGGAGCAGTCGGCCGTCTCCTCCTGACCGGCGGAATTCCGGCGGATGATCGGCGAGAGCCCCGAGCCCTGCGGGATTCCTCCTCGCCCATGTGCTCGCACACCATGGCGCAGTGCGCACTCGGACCGGACGGTGGACGCCCTCACGATCGCCCTCCCGCCCGAGGGCGGCCGACGCGGTCCGCGTCGGCCATGCGATCGAGCCATTCGGTCAGTACTGCCTGCTCGGCGGGTGTGAGCGCAGCGGTACCGCTGCTCCGGAGCGCCTCGTGCAGTGCGACGGACCGGCTGGGCACGTCGGTCGCGGTGGCGGTCTCGTCCTCGTGTCCGGTCGTGATCGTGCGCAGTACCTGCTCGCGGACGATGGGCGAGATCTCGACGTCCCGGTCGGCCGGGGGAGTGGCGAGCAGTGACAGAACCACACCCACACCGCTGGCGTGCATGATCAGGGTGGCCCGGTCCACGCTCATGCGCAGACCTCCGGCGGCGCCCACCCGCCCGATCTGCCGACGGAGCATCCGGTAGGCCTCCCGACCCGCCGGCGATGCCCGCTCGCGTCCCTCGCCGTACATCAGGGCGTAGAAGGCCGGCATCGACAGGCCGAACTCGATGTGCAGATCCCAGCCGCGGCGCAGGTCGTCCACCGGGTCGTCGGTGTCGCCGAGGGAGTGCTTGTCGGCGAGATAGGTGCGGAAACCGTGGGTCGCGACGGCGTCGAGCAGTCCGTTCATGTCGCCGAACAGCCGGTAGATCGTCGGTGCCTGCACCCCGGCCCCCGCGCTCACCGCGCGCGTGGACACCGCCTCTCTGCCGCCGTGGCTCAGGAGCGATGCCGCGGCGTCCAGCAGGCGTTCCCGGGTGTCCGCAGCGGAAGACCTTTTTGTCGGTTTCTCCACAGTTTCAACGATAACAAGAAAGAGCTACCGCTATTAGCTCACTTGTACTACCGTGGTCGTCGGTAACGAGATCCCGTTAGCAACGGAAACAGCGGACGCACCGAAGAGGTGACACTCGTGATGCAAGCGCCGTCGGACAGCTACGACTACGTCGTCGTCGGAGGTGGCACCGCAGGCAGTGTGATCGCCGCGCGCCTGTCCGAGGGCGGTACCGCCCGGGTGCTGCTCCTGGAGGCCGGGGTCGACCGGTCGCCGCCGGGTGCCGCCCTGCCTCCGGCCTGGCCGACCCTGGTGCACACCGAGGTGACCTGGGGCGACAGCACCGTCCGGCAGGAGGCCACGGGCACCACCGCTGTCCTGGCACGTGCCCGCGTACTCGGCGGCGGATCCGCCATCAACGCCATGTCCTTTCTTCGCGGTCATCGCTCCTGCTACGACGCGTGGGAGGCCGACGGGGCGCAGGGCTGGGGGTTCGGCGACCTGCTTCCGTACTTCAAGCGCAGTGAGACCACGGTGGGGCGCGATCCCGGGCTGCGCGGGGCGGACGGCCCACTGACCGTCGCACCCGCCCAGCCGCCCCACCCGGTCATCGCGGCCCTGCTCGACGCGTCGACGCAGACCGGTTACCGCCGTGCGAGCGACATCAGCAGCGGGGCGGAGGAAGGGTTCGGCTGCACCGACCTGAACATCGTCGACGGCAGGCGCCAGAGTGCCGCCGACGCCTACCTCGTCCCGTCACGCCACCGCGCCAATCTGACGGTGCTGACCGAGGCACTCGTGCACCGCCTGGACGTCCGCGACGGCCGTTGCACGGGCGTGGAGTACAGCACCCCGGGCGGTACCGCCCGCGCCGGCTGCTGCGGCGAAGTGGTGCTCACCGCGGGCACCATCGGTTCGGCGCAGTTGCTGATGCTCTCCGGTATCGGACCGCCGGGGCACCTGCGTGAGATGGGCATCGCGGTGGCGGCGGACCTCCCGGGAGTCGGGGCGAACCTCCAGGACCACCCCATATGCAATGTCGTCTACAGCGCGGCACGCCCGGTCCCGGCGGGGTCCAACAACCATGGTGAGGCCGCCGGTCTGGTCCGCAGCCAACCCGGTCTGGACGGGCCCGACCTCCAGATGGTCTTCGTGGACTCCCGCGGCCACATCCCCGGGATCGCCGCCCCCGAACCGGGGGAGGGCTACACCATCGGAGTCGCCGTGATGCGCCCCTACAGCCGCGGCACCGTCCGTCTGTCGAGCACGCGGCCGGGTGCTCTGCCCCGGCTCGACCCGAACTACCTCGGCGACGAGCGCGACCTGGCCACGATGGTCCAAGGGCTCCGTCTGGCCCGGGAGATCGGACAGGCACGGGCTCTCGACGACTGGCGCGCGCACGAGACGAAGCCGGGTGTCCGGACGGACGACGACGCCGCTCTGCAGGCGTATGTGCGCAGCAGCCTCGCCTCGTACTTCCACCCCGTCGGCACCTGCCGGATCGGTGAGGACGCCCTTGCAGTCGTGGACCGCCAGCTGCGAGTTCACGGGATCAGCGGCCTACGGGTCGCCGACGGCTCCGTCATGCCGCCCATCCCCTCCGCCAACACCAACGCCACCGTTTGTGCGATCGCCGAACGCGCGGCGGACATGCTGTGCGGCCGGAGCTGTTGACACGATGCCGTGCTGCCCGTTCCCCCGCGCGCCCGCTCGTGCGGATCCGCACAACGGACCGGTCCGGAAACGCCGCGTTCCGCCACCCGTGCGGGCCGGGCCACTGACCGTGCCCGGTGCCGTCCCAGCCATCGATCGACACCAGCTCCCCGAGCAGAGCCGGAGAACCACCCCACCCATGGAAACACCCTCGACCGCCACACCGAAGGATCCGGAAGACGTCCTGCAGAGCATGGCCGGCGGCAGCGAACCGGCGCCGGCGGCCCTTCTGACCCACTCGTCCATGGGCCTCGCCCTCTTCGACGCCGCACTCCACTGCACCTGGGCCAACGACGCCCTGGAGCAGTACGACGCCATCCCGCGGAACAAGCGGCTCGGACGGCGGCCGGAGACGGCACTGTCCGGCGGCGTCGCCTCGTACGCGGCGGTGATGCGCCAGGTGCTGGCCACCGGCACCCCCGTCATCGGCCGCCAGTACCGCGTCCCGGCCGACGACGGCGGGGAACACCACCGCACGCTGTCGCTCAGCTGCCTGCGCCTGGATGATGCGGACGGCCGCACGTCGGGCGTGGCCCTGATGGTCGTGGAGGTCACCGGCGGGCAACCTGCCGCGGACCGCCTGAGCCTGCTCAGCGAGGCCGGTGCCCGGATCGGCACCACACTCGACGTGACACGCACTGCGGGGGAACTGGCCGCGTTCACCGTGCCGTTGCTCGCCGACTTCGTGACCGTCGACCTCGCCGACACCGTGCGACTGGGCGAGGAACCGCTGGCACGGCTCGGTGCGGACGGCGAGTACGTGCCGGTGTTCCGGAGGGCGGGTCTCGCATCGATCCACCCGGGCGCGCCGGAGTCGCTCTTCGGCGTCGGTGACGTGGTGTACGTGCCGCCGTTCTCCCCTCTGACCCAGGTCCTCTCGACCGAGCGTTCCTACCTCGAGCCCGTCCTGGACAGATGCTCCACCTGGCTGACCAAAGACCCGGCACGGGCCAGGACGATTCGGGAGCGCGGAATCCACAGCCTGATGGTCGTACCGATCCGCGCCCGCGGAGTCATCCTCGGCGTCACGGTCTTCGTACGGACGGACAACCGGGCCCCGTTCGACCCGCAGGACCTGCTCCTGGCCGAGGAGCTCGTGGCCAGGGCCGCGCTCAGCCTGGACAACGCACGCCGCTACACCCATGAGCGCGCCACGGCCTTGGCCCTCCAACGCGGGCTGCTTCCGCGTGCCGTCAGCGGGGGCCCCGACCTGGAGGTGGTCTCCCGTTCACGGCCGGCGGACCTCGAGGACGGCGTGGGAGGGGACTGGTACGACGTGATCCCCCTGAACGGCGGCCGGGTGGCGCTGGTGGTCGGTGACGTGACCGGGCACGGCATCAACGCAGCGGCCACCATGGGCCGACTGCGTACCGCCGTGCGCACGCTCGCCGACCTCGACCTGCCGCCGCACCGGCTCATGGCCCATCTCGACCAGGCGGTCATCCGCCTCGCCGAGGAGGAGATCGGCACTCCGGGCCCGTCCGCGGGCGCCACCTGCCTCTACGCCGTGTACGACCCCGCCACCCGCCGCTGCACGGTCGCACGGGCCGGGCATCCGCCGCCCGCGATCCTCCGTCCGGGCGGTGGCGTCACCTTCCCCGGGCTGCCCAACGGCACACCACTCGGCCTGGGTGTGCTGCCGTACCGGTCCGCCGAGGTGGAACTGGCCGAAGGCAGCACCATCGCGCTCTACACCGACGGCCTCATCGAGGACCGCCAGCACGACATCGACACCGGCATCGAGCGGCTGCGAGCCGCTCTCGACCATCCCGGCCGCGCTCTCGACGTGCTGTGCTCCGAGGTCCTGGACACCCTGGCGGGCCCGGCACCGTCCGACGACGTCACCTTGCTCCTCGCCCGCACCTCGGGCCCGGAGCCCGGCGGTGCGGCAGGAACCGGGCGACCCGCGCAGCGGTGACCCTCCGGTTCGGCACCGCGCACCGGCGGCGGGGGACCGACGTCGGTGGGCACTGGCAGGATGCCGCGCATGGCTTCCGCGACCGCAGCCGACTACGGCTGGACACGTTCCTCGTCCTCAGGGTTCGGATACGCGTTGGACCTCGGATACACCCTGGCGCTGGTGCGCGGAGTCCGGCCCGACGCAGTGCTCGGGACGGCGGGCGCCGAGCAGCGGGGTGTGTCCGCGGGGCTCGGTGAACTGATCGAGCAGCACGAGGAGCGTCTCCTCGAGGCCGAGTACGGGGAAGAGGTGATTCTCGCAGGCGCGTGCACCGTTCGGGGCGAAGGAGGGGACTGGACTCTCGCCCTTGTGCTCGGCGGCGATCCGGGGTCGCCTCTCCTCATGGATGCCCTCTCCACCGGGACCCGGGCCGTCTCCCATTCGAGCAATGGGGGAAAGCCCCTGCACTTCTTCCAATGGTACGAGAACGGGGAGCTGCGAACCATGTTCGAGTGGCCCCAGGTCAGAAGCGGCAGCACTCCCGACGAACTGAACGCCGTGATGCGTGAGGTCGGTCTCGACCCCACGGACGGCGAGGCGCCCGGTGTCGATCGCAAGGCGGCGGTGTTCGCACTGACCGAACGCCTCACGGGCGTGCGGGTGACCGACGAAGTGCTGGCGGAGGCGGAGTTCCTGACGGGCCACGTGCTCGCGGAGCCCGCCGGTTCATGGGAGAGCGTCACCGTCGACATCACGGATGCGCACGGCGAGCGCACCTTGATGCAGCTTCGGCGGGATCAACTCTGACTCACGGCGGCGGGGCGCGCGTTCGGGCCGGGCACCCACGCCCCAACGCCAATCCGACGTCCACCCTCAGTTCTTCGTTCATCTCGCCGTCCGTCGGGGCCAATACCTTCCGCGTTCATGAACGACCATCACACCAGCGCCACGGGCGTCACACGACGCGGGCTCATCGTCGGCGCCGTCGCCGCCGGGCTCGCCGCGACCGGCGGCGTCGCCACCGCCAGTCCCCGCCAGGAGAACGGATCCGGACCGGTCGGGGGACCCTCGGCCTCCCCCGTCGGTGCATCGAAGGACCCCCTCGGCTACACGATCCCGACGTACCGGACCACCGTCCCCGGAGAGTCCGTCGAGGCCGCCCGCGTCGACCGTCCCGTCGCCCCCGGGATCGTCCTCACCTCCTTCGACACCTTCGGCCGTACCGGCTGGCTGCGGGTCCATGTACTGAACGCCGACCTGGGCGGGCAGTCGGTCGGCGTGGACCTGGTCGCAGGCAAGGTGAGTGACGCCCGGGCGCTGACCCGACTGTCCGATTCCCAGCACGCGGTCGCCGCCGTCAACGGTGACTACTTCAACATCACCGAGACCAACGCGGCCGAGGGTCCCGAGATCCAGAACGGCACGCTGCGCAAGGGGACCGGCCGGCCGTCCACCGTCGCGGCGATCGGTGCCGACCGCATCGCCCGGCTCGCCGATCTCATGATCACGGGTACCGTCACCGTGGCGGACACTCAGCGTCCCCTCGCCGCGCTCAACTCCGCCACCGTGCCTGCCGACTCCATCGCGGTGTTCACCCCGTTGTGGGGTCCGGGCGACCGCACACTCATCCACGACGGCGGCCCCTACACCGAACTCGTCGTCGTGAACGGCAAGGTCGTCTCCGTCGACAGCAAGCTGACCGACACGGCCGTACCGGACGACGGACTGATCGTCCTGGGCCGCGGCGCCGCCGCCGGTCAACTGGCCACCGCCGAGCCGGGCGACCTCGTGAGCGTGGCGTTCAAGCCCCGGAGCGACGCGAACTCCGAACTGCGCATGGCGCTGGGCAGCGGGTCGGTGCTGGTCCGAAACGGCGCCCCGATCGACTTCCCGCCCAGCACGGGCAACGACGTCCCCAAGCCCCGCACGGCGATCGGCTGGCTCGACGGCGGGCACAGGCTGCTGCTGGTCGCGGTCGACGGGTCGGCCAACTTCTCGGTGGGCCTCAGCTTCGACGACATGGCGAAGCTCATGGTGCAGCTCGGCGCCACCGAGGCGTTCATGCTCGACGGCGGCGGCTCCACCGAACTGGTCGCACGACGGCCCGGCGACGCCCAGGTGGACGTCGTCAACACGCCCTCGGACGGGAACGAACGGCCCGTGCCCAACGGTGTCGGACTGTTCTCCCCGCGGGGATCGGGCACCTTGCGGGGACTCGATGTGCGTCTCCAGGCCGCCCGGGTGGTCCCCGGGCTCACCATGGATGTCGCGGCCGCCGGCTACGACGAGACGTGGGCACCGGTGGACGCCGACAGAAAGCCGGTCAAATGGACCGCCAGGCCCAGCTCGCTGGGCAGGGCGCAGGACGGCGTCTTCCACGCCAAGCGGCCGGGGTCCGGGACACTGCGCGCCCGTTCGGGCTCCGCGGACGGCCGCCACGAGCTGCGGGTCCTCGGGGACCTGCACCGGCTGGCCTTCACCCAGCGCGCCATCACGATCGACCCCGGCACCTCGGCGCGTGTCCGGCTCACCGGCTACGACGCCGACGGGTTCGACGCACCGGTCGCACCGCGCGACGTGACACTCGACTACGACAAGACCGTGATCACGGTGAAGGCCGAGACCGACGGCAGCCTCAGCGTCACCGGCGGCGCGGACGCCGGTGGCAAGGCCGCCACCCTCACGGCGAGCGTGCAGGGCGTCACGGTGAGGCTTCCGGTGACGGTGGGACTGATCGACGTCCCGCTGGCCGAGTTCGAGCCCGCCGAGACCTGGACGGCGGCGGCCGCCCGAGGCACCGCGACGGTCGCCCTCGTCCCGGCTCCGGACCGCCCGGGCGCCTCCGCGGACAACCACGCTCTGCGGCTGACGTACGACTTCACCGGGCAGTCCAGCACCTCGGCGGCGTACGCGGTGGCCGGCTCCGGCCCGATCACCCTGCCGGCCGGCGCGAAGAAGCTCGCACTGTGGGTCAACGGCGACGGTCAGAAGCACTGGCTGCGCGCCATGATGTCGTCGCAGGGCACCACCAACGTGCCGTTCACCTTCGCGCTGACCGTCGACTGGACGGGCTGGCGCCGGGTCGTGGGCGACATACCCGCGGGCTTCTCCGACCCCGTCACGTTGCAGCGCGTCTACATCGCGGAGACCTCGCAGGCCAACAAGAACGCCGGCCGACTGGAGTTCGACGCACTCGTCGCACAGGTCGGGCAGCAGCCCGACACCAGCGAGCCGCCGCGGCCCGACCCCTATGTGGTCGAGCAGGGCGGGGTTCCGCACGACCGGTGGACGTTCGCCGTCCTGTCCGATCTGCACATCAGCGCGGCCGCAGGCCTGAACTCCTTCTCCGGGCGGCAGGCGGCGATCGCCCTGGACCAGACGGTCGCGGCCGAGCCCGATTTCATCCTCATCAACGGCGACTTCGTGGACAACAACAACCCCGCGGACTTCGAACTCGCCAACGGCCTGCTGCGCGATCACGTACCGAGCGACCTGCCGGTGTACTGGACGCCGGGCAACCACGAGGCCGGGCTGTCCTCGACCGGCGGGCTGGAGGCCTTCCTCGCCGCGACCGGCCGCCCCAACAAGGTGGTCTTCGACCACAACGGCACCCGCTTCATCCTGCTGGACTCCCACACGGGCGACATGCGTACGTCGGACTGGGACCAGGTTCCGCTGCTGCAGTCGGAGTTGGCGAAGGCCGCGAAGGACCCCTCGGTCACCGGCGTCGTGGTCTCCTTCCACCACCCCCTGCACGATCCGTCCGGCGCGGCCGCCTCGCAGCTGTCCGACCAGCTCGAGGCCGACCTCCTCAAGCGCTGGTTGGCGGACTTCCGGGAGAACTCCGGCAAGCCCGTGGCGCTGTTCACCGGTCATGCGCACACCGCGTCGGTCGGCCGTGCCGACGGCGTGCTCGAGGTCACCACCCCGGCCGTGGGCAAGACCCCCTACAGCTCGCCCGACCAGGGCGGCTTCTTCGGGTGGATGCATGTCGGTGTCGACCGGCGCCCCGCCCGGATCAGGGCGGGTCAGCCGAGTCCGGAAACCCGTGACTGGCTGCAGGCCGAGTGCCGTCCCCTGATCGACGCGATCGAACTGTCGGCACCGGAGAAGATCACGACCGGTCGCTCGGAGGCCGTCTCCGCGACGGGTGTCACCAGCGAATTCGGCCTCAGGTTCCCCCTGCGCTATCCCGCGACCGTCAGCTGGAGCGGCGGTCCCGGGCTCGTGGTGGTGCGGACGGAGTCCGAGGCGAAGTCGGCCAGGCGGAACCCGAAGACGCTGGCGGTGTTCGACCTCGCGTCCGGCACTCTCACCGCGGTGCGTTCCGGCACGGTCACCCTCACGGTGTCCTCGGGCGACCGGACCGCCTCCGCCACGGTGGCACTCGTCTGACCCGGCGCTCGTCCGCCGAGCAGGTCCGCGACGCGGGAGAGAGCAGGCACCGGCGCGGAACTCAGGGACGGTTCCGGTCCCCGGGGTGGTCGCCGCCGACCGGTCACCAAGACCGGTCGGCGGCCCCGGCGGGGGCCGTTCCGGCCCGACCGCGACGACGGCTGCCCCTCCCTCACTCCTGAGGCGCCCCGATCTCCTTGAGCTCGCCGTCGGCCGGCCGGAGCCATCGGCCGACGCCGATCCGGGCGAGGAACGGCTCGTCATGGCTGACCACGACGAAGGCCCCCCGGTAGGAGCCGAGGGCGCTCTCCAACTGGCCCGCGCTGACCAGGTCCAGGTTGTTCGTCGGCTCGTCCAGGAGCAGTAGCTGTGGAGCGGGCTCGGCACACAGCACGCACGCCAGGACGGCACGCAACCGCTCCCCGCCGGACAGGACTCCGGCGGGGAGATGGGCCCGGGAACCCCGGAAGAGGAAACGGGGCGAGCAGGCTTCATCGTGCGTGTCGGAAATCAGGAGCGCAGGCGAGGAGGAAAAGCCCCAGGTCCGCCGTGGGCCGGCGCGCTTTGCTCAAGGATATCCGCTCACAACGGACGACGAAGGGAAAGGGGAATACCCGCGCCTTTCCGCTCTCAACGTATAGCGGACCGGGGGGCTTGCGGCAAGGCCCGTATCGCGCCGCAAAATCGCCGGGCTGGAATCCACCGGAAATCGGAGTAGCGAAATGCGGGTGTTGTTGTCGACCTACGGGTCGCGCGGGGACGTCGAACCGCTCGTCGCCCTCGCGGTGCGCTTGCGGGAGATGGCTGCCGAGGTGCGGGTGTGTGCGCCGCCGGACCAGGAGTTCGCGCGGCGGTTGGCGGGAGTGGGCGTCTCCCTCGTGCCGGTCGGCGTATCGGCACGCGCCCTCACGACCGGGGCGCCACCGCCGTCGTCCCTTCCCCGGCGCGCGGCCGAGTTGATCGCGGGCCAGCTCGATGCTGTCGTTCCGGCGGTCGAGGGATGCGACGTGGTGGTGACGACGGGGGCGATGCCGGCTGCCGCGGGCGCGTTGTCCGTGGCCGAGAAACTCGGTATCGCGTCCGGGTCCGTGACCTTCCAGCAGCTCACCCTGCCGTCGCCGTACCACTCCCCGCCGGCGTACCCCGGTCGCCCGTTCCCGCCGGAGGTGACCGACAACAACGTGCTGTGGGATCTGGACGCCCAGAGCATCAACGCGCTGTTCGGCGCGGCACTCAACACGAACCGGGCGTCGATCGGCCTGCCCCCGGTGGACGACGTGCGCGACTACGTCGTCGGCGACCGTCCATGGCTGGCGACGGACCGTGTCCTTGACCCGTGGCACGGCACACCGGGCCTCGACGTCGTCCAGACCGGTGCCTGGATCCTGCCCGACGCCCGCCCGCTTCCGGCCGACCCGACGGCGTTCCTGCACTCAGGGACACCACGGAAAAACCGGTGTCGCAGAGGGGCGAGCCGTCCTTACTGTTCCGGCTCATGGATGACATCACTGCCCCGCCGCGACTGACCCGGCTCACCTTCCACGGCCCGCTCTCCGACGACCGGGCCGCCGGGATGATCCGCCGGCTGACCGACCGGGTCGGGCGGACCGCCCCGATCACCGTGCTCGACATCGGTTGCGGATGGGGGGAGTTCATGCTTCGCCTTCTGGAAGCGGCGCCCGGCGCCACCGGCGTCGGTATCGACCTCAATGAGGAGGACCTGGCCCGCGGCCGCGCCGACGCCGAGATCCGCGGGCTGGCCGGGCGCGTCCGATTCGTCCGGGAGTCCGCCGTCGACACCACCAGAGATCCGGCCGACATCGTTCTGTGTCTCGGCGCCGGCCACGCTCTCAGCGATGATCAGCCACCGGAGCACACCGTCACCGCTCTGCACGCCCTTCGCCGTCTGGTGAAACCGGGGGGCTGTGTCCTTCTGGGTGAGGGATTCTGGCAACGGCCGCCTACTTTGCACGAGTTGTCGGCCATGTGGCCGGACGCATCGGCCTCCGAGTTCCACGACGTCGCCGGCCTCGTCGACCTCGCCATCGCCGCGGGCTTCCGCCCCGCCTGGATCGAGACCGCGAACCACGACGAGTGGGAGCACTTCGAGTCCGCTTACCAGGCCGATGTCGAGGAGTGGCTCGCCGCCTGCCCCGACCACCCCCTGGCGAAGGAGACCCGTGACCGGGTGGACCGCCATCGTGGTACATGGCTCCGCGGATATCGAGATGTCCTGGGGCTGGCCTACTTGACCCTCGTTCCCGTGGCCTGAAAAGCCTTCCAAGATGGTTTTGCGGCGCGGTGACCGGTCATCCGTGATCGGTCCTGAGCCGGGCGGGCAGCCGTCGAGCGGCCCGGGATGTTCAGGCGCAGCGGGGGCTCGGCCGCCTGGACGGGCGTTATCGGTGGTGCAGCGCTGCCCGAGGCCGCACGGAGACCTCTCGTTGCAACAGGTCGAGTGCGGCAAGGCCCCTCACCCCGCCCGCTCCTTCCGCGCCGCCCTGCGACCCGGTGCGCCGGAAGGCTGCTTCCGGCGCCGGCGGAAGGGACCGGGACCCCACACACCTCTTGAGGCAGGTGCGGGACGCAGGCCCGTGGCCGAGGCTCGGGAACGGCTGTCCTGCGTCGGACCGTCATCCCTGTTGTCAACGTGGGGCTCGGTGTCCGACGAGGCCGTCGGCCTGCCCGCTGAGAGCGACGGACCGCACTCAGTCCGTCGGCCGGAGGGTCAGGGCCACGGCACGGTCGCGCACCGGCGCCAGACACCCGTCCCGCTCACTGCAAGCGCCGTAACTGAGTAGCACTTCGGCCCGGTCGGTGCCGCCGACCCGACGCACAGGGAGTTCGAGTGTGACCCGGCCGTCCTCGTAGACCGGCAGTCGGACGTCGAGGCCCTCGGGGCGCACCACGCGCTCCCGGGCGTCGGTGGTCGCAGGGCCCGCGGGGCGCAGGGCGCCCTCGGTGCGGATGCGGGTCGGAATGCCGATCCCGTCGACGCCACCGTCGGGAAGGGTGAGGCTGTACACGTGAAAGCCGTCGCGCTCGGGTCGCAGGTCTGCGCGTACCCACAAGCCCCCGTCGTGGGACTCCACCCTGACCGAGACGGCCACGCCGCCGTCCGAGAACGGTGCACCCACGGCTGCGGGACCCCCGTTCTGCTCATGTGCGCAGCCGGTGAGCAGGAGGGCGGAGATCGCGAGGGTGAGCGCCACGCACGGGTTCGCTCCGATGACGGGGAGCCGGGCGGCTATGCCCATCGCTTCAGGAACTCCTCGACCTGGCCGGGCGACATGGTGCGCGCATGAGCGAACTCGCCCCGGTTCGTAGCAACCTTGATCCGGCCGGACGCAGGGTCCAGGACGACCAGTGCGGGTATTCCGCTGCTCTGCAGGTTCACATAGCGCTCGGCGACGTCCAGATTACGGTCGAACTCGCCGACATCGACGGTCACCACGTGGTATTTCGCCAGCATCGTGGCAGGCCCGGGCTCCTCGAACCGCGCGTCGAGGACACGGCAGTCCGGGCACCAGTCGGCGCCGAAGTCCATGAGCACGGGGCGGCCGTCCTTCTTCGCGGCCTTGAGCGCCGCCGCGATGTCCGCCGTGGCGTTCGCGTCCGGGTCGTAGCCGTGCGCGGGTTTCTCGGACGCGGAGGATGCCGGGGATGCGGCGGGCGCTGCCGACTCGGCGGCGGGAGCGGCGGAGGCAGGGGCCGAACGGGAGGTGGCGGGCGTACCCTCACAGCCGGTCAGCGCCAACAGGGCGATGCCGGCCAGGCCTACTGCGGCGGGGAACAGGGGACGCCTCACGTGACTCCTCGTCGTCGTTTTCGTGTGAAACGGCTCGGGGCTGCCAGCAGGCCGTTTCGGGATCCGCAAGCGGTCGCGCGGCCGTTGGTGACAGCCGGGTGACGGACGGTGGTGCCCCGCAGTTTCGCACACCGCGGGCTCCGTTGCCGCCGGTCATGGTCTTCACGCCTGGGGACCGCCCGCACCGACCGGCCCTTGGTGTTGTTGCTGTCCGGGACCGACTGCCGTCTACGCAGTGGCCTCGGACGTGTCCCGGGGCTCCACCGCCGGCGGAGGGTTGCGGGTACCGGGAATGCGTAGGACCGCCTCGGTCCCCCGGGCTGCGGCGGGCCGCAGCGTCACCGTGCCACCGGCCTGCTGAACGGTCTTTGCCACGATGGCGAGGCCGAGGCCGCTGCCCGGCAGGCTGCGGGCCGTGGGCGAGCGCCAGAAGCGGTCGAACACATGCGGCAACTCGTCCGCTGGAATACCCGGCCCCTGGTCGCGCACCACCAGCCGGCCGTCGCCGAGCCGCAGGCTGACAGTGCCGCCGGAAGGAGAGAACTTGACGGCATTGTCCAGCAGGTTCACCACCGCTCGTTCGAGAGCGGCGGGTTCGGACAGTACGTACCACTCGTCCAGGTCGCTGGTGAACTCGAGGTCACTGCCACGGAGCCTCACCCGTTCCATCGCCCGTGCGGCGACCTCGTGCAACGCGACTACGTGAAGGGACGTCTCGTCCGGCTTGGTGTCCGGCCGGGACAGCTCCTGCAAGTCGGCTATGAGCGAGGCGAGTTCTCCCACTTGAGACTCCACGGAGTGAAGCAGGTCGTCCATCGACTTCTCGGGGAGTCTTCGACCTGACGTGTGGCTCCTGATCAACAGCTGGATGTTCGTGCGGAGCGATGTCAGCGGGGTGCGCAACTCGTGGCCGGCGTCGGCGATGAGTTGCTGTTGCCGCTCCCGTGAGGTCGCGAGAGCCTCGGTCATGTCGTTGAAGCTCTTGGACAGTCGGGCGATCTCGTCATCGCCGTCGGCCGGTATCCGAACCGTGAGGTCCTGGGTGTGGGCGATGTGCTCGGCGGCGTCCGTGAGATGTTCCACCGGTCGCAGGCCGGCGCGGCTGATTCCGATCCCTGCCGTGGCCGCGCCGACGACGCCCACGCCTGCAAAGCCGAGCAGGAAGAGAGCGAGGCTGTTCAGCGGCTTGTCCACGGCAGTGAGTGGTTGCGCGATGGACACGGCGAACTCCCCGGAAAGCCGCGGGGGCACGTCGGGACGTGTCGTCGAGACGCGCATCCTTCTTCCGTCCTCGGACGTGGCGTTGTGCAGTGCCGACCCGAGGACACCACGTGCGACAGCGAGGTCGGTCTCGTCGACGGCGAGCTTCTTGTTGCCCGGGGCGACACATACGGTTCCGTCGGCGGTGATGACCTGCACCACGTAGGGCGTGGGCGTTTGGTTGCGCTGGGAGACGTCCGGTAGCTGCATACCGCACAGACTCAGCAGATCCTGGACATAGCCGGGCGGCGCCTGCACGCTCTGCAGGTTCGAGTCCAGTTGGGCGGTCAACTGCTGGCGGGTGACGAGCCATGACGCCGTCGCGACGGCACTGACGGCGAGTGCCACGGCTACGGCGGCTGACAGTCCCAGCCGCAGCCGCAGGGTCAGACGCCGGAACGGGCTCTTCATGTCGGTCGATCCCCCGAGTACTCACTTCGTGGCACCCGCCTCTCCCCGGCAGGCACGGTGCATCATCGCAGCACACCAGCCGGCTGGCTGCCGAGACTCCGGGAGGCCCGCGGGAAGCGGAGCGCCATGCGACTCACTCGTGCATACGGCAAAAGTGTGCGACGGGAAGATGAGAGCCCGCTGAACGATTGCGCCGTCCGTCCGGCCGACGCGGTGGAGGCCCGCAGTTCGCCTGAGTCCGTCCGGCCCCGGCAGGATGGCCGGCGGTCCCGGGCGTGAGCGGTCGAATCGGGATGCGCTGTTCCGCAGGACGGTCGCATACTCACCGCATGACCCTGTTCTCTGCTCGGTTCCGGGATCCGCGCAGCACCGAGTACGACTTCATCAGCTTGATCATCGTGCGGTGCCCCGGTTGCGAGAAGGCCGCCCGTGTCGTTCCAGCACCTGAAGACTCCGACCCCGGAGGCCGGACTCTGTTCGGGCCGCGACGACTGGTCTGTCGTGGCTGCGGACTGTCACGGGTGTGGAACGGCTGTGTTGTCACGCCTTCTTCCGGCACGGCTCAACCAGCGACAGATCCCTACTTCGGATTGCCGCTGTGGCTCCAGCACGAGACCCGGCACGGGTGGTTGTGGGCGTACAACCTCGAACACCTGGATCTGATCCGTCGTTTCGTCCAAGCATCGCTGCGGGAACGAGCGCCCTGGTACGACACCGGACAGAAGATGACGTTGGTGGCCCGCCTTCCGGCATGGATCAAGCGAGCGAGGAACCGAGACGAGATCCTGCGTGTCGTCAGCCGGATCCGCACCTCACCGGTCGTCACCTGACCTGGTTACCGGCGTCAGAACGGTACTCGAACTCGAACTCCGGTTGCGCCTGGGCAGCGGGCCTTGTGGTACCGGATCAGGCTTCGCCGCTGACGGGTTCGTCGGGGAGATCCGCCGAACGGGGAGCCGCGTGCAGTGCGTCGGAGATGGCTGTCATTCGCTGATCGAGGGCGGCGAGCTCCTGGCGAAGGTCGTCGGCGCGGGTTTCCAGTTCGGTCGCCTTCGCGGCCAATGACTCGATGGCTGCCATGAAGGCGACGCGGTCCTCTGTCGCTCGGGTCATCGTGAGCCCTCCTTCGGCGAATGCTGGCAGACTCCGGGCGCTACTCGACGCCAGGGCCGATCCGTCCCGGGACACGGGCCACTCCGGGCGGGGGAACAGGCGGCGGGGGCGTGGGCGTCGACTTGTCCCCGCGACGCGGGTGACCACGGCGGCGGAGTGCAGCACCGGCAGTGCGACGAGATGAGTGGTTGCCGAGGGGGAGGGTGGCCCCGCCCGTACGCCGGGGTCACCCACCCGTCTACTTCTGCTGCGCGGCCCAGTCGGCGAACCGGGTCTCGGCCAAGTGGGCGTCAGGGCCCGGGAGAAGGGTGGTCTCCTTCAGTTCCGCTCCGAAGTACCGGGCGTGCGGGTCCGCGACGACGGTGCGGGGATCGCCGTTGGCGGCGAGTACGTCGCGGACGAGTTCGTCGAGCTGGAACGCGTCGGGACCCGCGACCTCCACCACGCCGTTGACGGGGGTGCCGACCGCGGTGCGGCCGACCGCCGTGGCCACGTCGTCGGAGCAGATCGGCTGGATCTTCACGGGGGCGAGGTGCACGGTGTCGCCCTCGGTCGCCGAGTCCGCGATCCCCTTCATGAACTCGAAGAACTGCGTGGCGTGAACGATGGAGTACGCGATCCCCGAGGCCTTGATCAGCTCTTCCTGAGCCTGCTTGGCACGGAAGTACCCGCTCTCCTGGAGCTGTTCGGTGCCCACGACGGACAGCGCCACGTGGTGCCGCACACCGGCCGCGGCCTCCGCGTTCAGAACGTTGGTGGTGGAGGTGCGGAAGAAGGTCATGACCGCCTCGTCCTCGAACGAGGGAGAGTTGGACACGTCGACCACGACCGACGCATCTTTCATGACCTCGGTCAGACCTTCGCCCGTGAGGGTGTTCACGCCGGTGCTGGGCGCGGCCACGACCGCCTCGTGTCCGTGCTCGTTGAGCTTGCCGATCAGCTTCGAACCGATGAGCCCGGTTCCGCCGATCACTACGACCTTCATAATGCAATCCTTTCGGCGCCCACGGGAGATGTGCACCCCTTCATGAGCCGCTCACCGATGCCGGTCAATGCTGTCCTCACCATGAAAGACAGGGCGACGACTTCATTTGTGACAACGTGCCCGCGGCGACGTGAAGAATTTTTCTTGGGGGCCGCCGAAGCCAGGGGCTGACGCGTGCCGTCATCGCCCGCTCATATGAATATGGGCTGCCGGACGCTCGGCGGTGGAAAACCGCTCTCTTGTCGGCGAGCCCTTGTTTCGTCGGGCGCCTGATATCGCCGTGGACCGAAACTCATCGGTCCCTGAGGGGCAGCGGCGGCGGGTCACTCGGCCTCGCCCGGAGATTCTCCGCATCGAGGGACCGGTCCGGTGCGCCCGTCGCATCGGAGCGACGGTCTCGCGCACTGCGGCGCCTTCCCCGGGTCAGAGGAGTTCGAGTCCGCCGTCGATCGTGAGGATCTGGCCGGTGACGTGTGTGTCCCGGGGGTCGGCCAGGCGCAGGATCCAGTTCGCGACGTCGGTCGGGTCACCGAGACGGCCCACCGGGATGCGTTCACGCTCCGCGCTGCGTATCTCGTCGATGGTGTCCTGGGGGAGCCCGGCCGCGACCAGAACGTCTGTCTCGGTGGGGCCGGGGGCGATCGCGTTCACGCGTACCCCCGCCGACGCGAGTTCGAGAGCCCAGCTCCGCGTCAGTTGCTCCAGAGCGCTCTTGGTGGCGGCGTAGTGGGCTCCACCGGGCAGGGGGCGGTGGCCGTAAGTGCTCGAGACATTGACGATGGAGCCCGCACAGTCGCGCAGGTGGGGCAGGGCCGCGTGGGCGAGCATGCTGGGGGCCGTCACATTGAGATCGAACAGGTTGGTGATGACCGACCGGTCGGTCTCCGACAGCGGCATCATGGCGGCCGCACCGGCGTTGTTGACGAGTACGTCGAGCCGCCCCCACCTCTCCACCGCCGTGGCCACGGCCCTGTCCGCCGCCCCCTCCTCGCGGATGTCGAGCGGCAGGACGGCGATGTCGGAGTGTGCACGAGCCGTCTCCTCCAGCGCATCCTTTCGGCGTCCCACGCCGAGGACGTGTGCCCCCGACTCTGCGAAGGCGACCGCCGTGGCGCGGCCGATACCGGATCCGGCTCCGGTGACGATCACCACGCGGTCCACGAAGTTCCGGGCTGTGGAATTGGACATGACTTGCCTCTGTTCGAAGTGCGTCTTTCTCGTCGAGCGGGTTTCGCTGTGGTGGCGGACGCGGGGCGGAATACCCCGAGGATCTGTCAGGCCGCGGAAAGGACGGTCCGCGCATCGAGTGCGACCTGTGGGCGCCGGCGGTCCGTCTCCGCACCTCGAGGTCGGGGGGTGCGGAGACGGACGGTGTGTTTCACCGGACAGCAGTGCCTGTCAGCCGAACATGCCGGGCTTGTAGTCACCGGCGGGCTGCTGGTTGATCACGTTGACGCGGTTGTAGGCGTTGATGACCGCGATCAGCGACATCAGGGCGACGAGCTGGTCCTCGTCGTAGTGCTTGGCAGCGTTCGCCCAGGCCTCGTCCGTGACACCACCGGCAGCGTCGGCGATGCGGGTGCCCTGCTCGGCCAGTTCGAGTGCGGCACGCTCGGCGTCGGTGAAGACAGTGGCCTCTCGCCAGGCCGCGACCATGTGGAGGCGCTGATCGGTCTCACCGGCGGCAGCGGCGTCCTTGGTGTGCATGTCGGTGCAGAAGCCGCAGCCGTTGATCTGGCTCGCGCGGATCTTCACCAGCTCCTGGGTCGCGTGCGGGAGCGTCGAGTCGGACAGTACCTTGCTGGCGGAGTTGATGTGCTTCAGGACCTTGCCTGCGAGGGAGTTTCCGAAGTAGTTGAGACGCGGTTCCATGGTGATCCTCTCGCCGTGTTGCGGATACATCCCTAGTGACCGGACACCCTGGAGAAGTGTGACGACGTGAAATGTGACGTGAGTCTCTCGACATGTGTCGTCGGTGCCTGCCGGGGACGGTCCTGCGGGGCTGCGGGACGGGGTCCATGTCTGTGCCGGCGTCCGCGCGATGCAGTCGTTCGGGCTCTAGCTCCCGACCGCGGAGAGAAGTTGGAGGCCGGCGTGGCTCTCCGTGCCCGGTACGGCGGTGAAGACCAGCAGGCGCTGCGACTGGTCGGGGTCGACGAGCGTCTGGCAGTGGAGCTCCAGGGTCCCCAACTGCGGGTGCTGAAAGCGCTTGGCTGCGCAGTAGGACCCGAGTACCGGATGTTCGCGCCAGAGTGCGGCGAACTCGGGGCTGGCCGCCCGGAGTGCGTCGACGAGTTCGGCGGTTCGCGAGTCACGGCCGTCCCGCGCATGGGCGGCATGGAGATCCGCAACCAGGAGTCGGCTGTGCACCGGGTGGTCGCTGATCGGATGGATCAGTCGTGAGGTGGGATCGGTGAACCACCGATAGTGCAGACTGCGCGCCGGTCCCTTGAAAGCCGTCTCGTCACCCAGCAGCGCGATCGCGGGCCGGGTCTGCTTCAACGTCTCACCGAGGTGATTGACCACCTGCGCGGGAGTGTCCTCGAGGCGGTCGAGGATGCGCATCATGCCCGGGTTGATGTGGTCGCCACGCCGCACCCTTCGCGGGGCAGCGTGACCGGCGAGTCGGAACAGGTGGTCGCGCTCCTCGAGCGAGAGATGCAGACCGCGTGCGATCGCGGCCAGCATCTGTTCCGAGGGGTTCGGGCCCCGAGGTTGCTCGAGCCGGGTGTAGTAGTCGACCGACATGTCGCACAGCGCGGCCACTTCCTCTCGGCGCAGCCCTCCTGTACGCCGCCGTCGTCCGCGCGGCAGCCCCACGTCCTCTGGCTGGAGGGCTTCGCGTCGCGCTCTGAGGAAGGCCGCGAGTCCGGCTCTGTCCACTGCTTCCCGTCCTGTTCGTTCACGACCGTGCGTCCTGAGAGCACAGGCTGCCTCGGGCGCCCCGCCCGTTGCCGTTCGGGGCTTGTGTCCGTCCTCAGCCATGGATCAAGGCCTGGTGAATACTATGCGCGATCCCCGAGGCAGACAGTGTGATCCGTTCTGGGTGCCTTCACTCAACACCGTGTGACACAATGTGTATTCCCGGGGACACGATCGCTGTGCGCGCCTCGATCCACGGTGACCGTGCCGCCCGCCCCACCAGCATCGCTCGGACAAGGACCTCGACCATGCCCGCAGTCTTGATCCACGGAGTCCCCGACACCCACCGCGTATGGGACGGCGTACGCCGCCACCTGACCCGGACCGACGTGGAGGCTTGGGACCTGCCCGGCTTCGGCGCCCCGCGGCCGCAGGGCTTCGCCTCCACCAAAGAGGAGTACGTCGATCGGCTCATCGATCGCCTGGAGCGAGTCGGTGAGCCGGTGGACCTGGTGGGCCACGACTGGGGGTGCATCATCACGGCGCGCGTCGCGTCCCTGCGGCCCGACCTGGTCCGTACATGGGCCGGCGGCAACGGCCCGATCAGCGCGGGCTACGTCTGGCACCCGCTGGCCAAGGTCTGGCAGGACCGGGACGAGGGCGACCGGTTCATGAACGAGCTGGAGGCGACGTCCTTCGCCAAGGATCTGGTGGCGGGCTTCGACGTCCCCGCCGAGCCGGCCGAGGAGATGGTCCGCCACGTCGACGGGGCGATGAAGGACAGCATCCTCAGGCTCTACCGTTCCGCTCTGACCATGGGTGCCGAGTGGGAACCGGCACTGGCGAACGTGTCAGCGCCGTGCCTGGTCTTCTGGGGGGCGCTCGACCCGGCCTGCCCGGTGCGGTTCGGCAGGGAACTCGGCGCGGCGCTGCGGGCGTCCCGGGTCCTGGAGCTCGACTGCAACCACTGGACGGTGCTCGAGAGGCCGGCCGAGGTCGCTGCGGCCCTCGAGGCGCACTGGAGCGCCCACGCGGCGGTCTGACGCGCCGCCGAGTGGCCCGTCGGCGGGCGCCTGCGTCGTCGACAGGCCCCGCCGGGCGCCGAGCCCGAGCAGCGGGGGTGCGTGGCGTACTGCTGGATCAGCGCGGAGAAGGCGGTCTTCTCCGCGCCGATCAACTGCACGTAGGGGTCACGACTGGACGGCGGGCTCCAGAGCTTCCACCGCGGCGGCCGCAGCGGAGGAGTCCTGGCCGTAGAAGATGTCGATGTCGACCTCTTCGCCGCCCATGGTGAGCGTGTCCCAGGCGCCGCTGAGGACGAGCATGCGCAGTGTGGCGGGCTCCAGCGTCTGCAGGCGCTCCAGGATCGCCTCGTCGTCGGGCATTCCGGGCAGTCGGGGCGCCAGCCTTTCGCGGAGGGTGCGCATGCGTTCCAGAAGGGCCTTGGCGTCCGCGTCGCGGTCCAGGTCGTCGGTGGCCGCGTCGATGCCGTGGGCGATGATGTCCTTGATGGCCCACGTGGCGCCCTGGTCGTCGCTGGTGACCATCGCCTTCCATGCGCGGCTCTTGTGCCGGTACTGGAGCATCGACATCGCGGCCTCGTGCCGCAGGAAGTCCGCGTCGCGGAAAGCCTTTCCGCTCCAGGCTCCGTTGAGGGAGCGGGCCAGGGAAATGGCCGAGGCGAGACCGCTGTTGAGTCCGCGACCGGGCCAGAAGTGAATGGCGTTGGCGGCGTCTCCCAGAAGGAACCCGTAGGTGCCGGGAGAGCTGGCGGTGGCGGGCAGCAACTCGGCCGAGAAGCGCGGGCGCTGGACCATGTCCAGGCGGAAACTCGTGACCGCGGTCAGATCCTCGGACTCGACGCCGAAGAGTCGCAGTCCCTCATGCACACGCTTCCACAGGGACGAACCCTTGATCAGGGCGGGCAGGAACAGCGTGCCGTGGGTGGAGCACTGGAAGTCGCCGTGTTCGTCGCGGTCCATCAGGCACGGCCGGGACGCGATGCACTCCTCGAAGACGCGGCGTACCGGGTCGATGCCGATGACCTCCGACAGCTCGGCGTCGGTCAGGCGCATGTTGAGGAAGCCCTCGCCGCGCAGCGAGTTCAGCAGGAAGCGGTTCTGGGCGACGGTCAGCAGGACCGCCATGGGGTCGGACAGGGTCGACTTCACGCGCAGGCCGAGAACGACGTCCTGGAGGTGGCGGCCGTCCAGGGAGTAGATGGACTCGTCGGCCTTGCCGAACCTGGCGGCGAAGTGTTCCCGGGTGTGCGATCGCCCGCCGTCGCAGATGGCGAGAACGTGCTGCGTGGCAAGGGCGTCCTGCTGCTCAGCCGGGTCGAACCGGGTGGGTATGAGGCGGATCCGCTCCCGCTTCTCGTTCGCCAGCTCCAGCAGTCGGTCCTCGATGTACGCGATCCGCATGTTGCGCGGGTGGTGGTCGCCGATCGAGTCCGGGCCGGAGGGCCACATCTCGCTGTAGTGCTCCGGTTCGAAGAGGCGTGCCCGTACCTCCTCCGGCCAGGCCAGGTACTGGCGGCTCTGCACGGTGACCACCTGCTGGCGCCGTACGTTGCCTTCGTCCTGACCCTTCCAGACGATGGTGCGGCCCTGCTTGCGCCACCGGCCGTCGTAGACGGTGATCTGCGCCTGGGGGCCGAGGAAGTGCTCCAGCAGCAGGGCGAAGGAGAGACCGACGGGACCGCCTCCGGCGACGGTGACGCGCAGAACCGGCCCGCTTTCGCTCTCCTCGGCACCGTGGGTCACGGAGCGGGGCAGGGAGAGCGCCATGAGCGTCTCCATGGCGTCCGCGACCTCGAAGCGGAACTCCTGGTCACCCATGGTGATGTCGTCGCCGGGCTGGAGGAGCCGGGAGTCCACGTCCTCGCCGTTGACCTGCGTGCCGTTGCTGCTGCCGCAATCGTGCAGCACGTACCCCTCGTTCTCGTCGAAGACGATCTCCGCGTGAAATCGGGAGA
Source organism: Streptomyces sp. HUAS TT11 (assembly GCF_051553595.1). Lineage (NCBI taxonomy): Bacteria > Bacillati > Actinomycetota > Actinomycetes > Kitasatosporales > Streptomycetaceae > Streptomyces > Streptomyces sp. HUAS TT11. The sequence continues at coordinate 827,519 of NZ_CP196184.1, read as the reverse complement.
CGCTCAGACTCGAGATGACGACGGTGTTGTCGGAGTTGCGACCGAAGGTGACGCGGGTGTCCAGGATCGGGATGCGCTCTCCCGCCAACAGACCTTGGTGTCCGACGAGCACCGGAGCCACGGCAGTTCCTTCCGGAAGATGATGACATCGATATCACTGCGGGCCACCGGACTCATCGACGCGTGTCCGTGCCGGACGGCGGTGACCAGACGGAAGCAGCGATGCGTCCGACATGTTGTTGAACCGTAAATGGATCGGCGGCATGTTCAGCATATCCCGCTTGGAACGGGTGTGCGGTCCTCGGGAACACGCCTGCGATCCCGGTCTGCCACCTCCGCGGACCTCGCTGTCTGCCATGACCCTCTTGAACTCTTCCGGGTCTTCGGGCCGTTGGCCGACGGCGAGCAGGGCACCGCTGAGGCGAGCGCGGGCTCGGGTGGAGGAGGCAGGGGCGCGACCCGCTTCCGGTGACCCCGAGCCGCGCCGCGTCGTGTCGGTGTCGGACGGCCGTCGCATCCCGGCCTGTTGCGGCGGATGGGAGTTCCACGATCGCGAGGCCGCCTCGTTCGTTCGCGTCGGTGCGCGCATCGGCGGCCCTGAGGTCTGGAATTTGTCGCAATCACGCCCAACGGACGACCTGTTGAACGGGGGAGGACCGGAGGGGATGGGGCACGGTCTGGCGCAGTTCGTCCCACCGGCAGGTACGAGAGGGCGGTTGGGGCCACCGCCTCGGGAGTCGCGGAGCCTTGATCCAGCAGCCCGCGAGCCTTGAATCGGATGAGGGTCCCCCCGCCGTCTGCGCTCCGGTCCGCACGCCGTACGCGGCGCTCACAGGGGCCGGTACGGCCTTCATGCGTCTGCAGGGGGTACGGGGGAGCCCCCCTGCAGACACTGAGCAAGCTAGCAGCAAACGCGTCCGCGAGCGCCCATCCCGCAGCGGCGCCACCTTTTCGGGACGTGCCCCGCCCCAATTGCCTGGCTGGTTCCATTCGTCGAAGGGCTGCGGCCCCGGTCGGACCGAGCAGTCCCGAGGCCGCACCTGCACCCGCCGCGGTGGTATCCCCGGCGGCGTTGCCCCGGGGATACAGGCCGGTACACGTCGCGGCACCGAGGGAGGTCGTTGCCCGTCTGCCGCAGCGCCTTCACGTTGAGCTCATCCGCCGTCCACAGAGCAGGATCAGGGTCTGAAGGCTTCAGGTGCATTCAGCGTGCACATATCACCGACATTGGTAAGGACGAACATGTGCCTTGACGGACACTGCGAACACGATGTGGATGTCCTCGACCCCGAGGCGCTGACCGTCGACGAGGCGAGCAGCGGGCTGGGACGTCGGCGATTCATGACGGTGGGCGTGGCCGGCGCGGCAGCCCTGACCCTGTCCCCGGTCTCCTTCGCGCAAGCTGCCGACGGTTCGACCGGTGGCAAGCCGCCGGCGGGCAGCGACGAGACCCGTGTCATCAGCGGGTTCCTGGAGACCGGCGTGGCGGACTTCGTCTACCTTCCGGTGCAGATCCCGCACGGGGTCCAGAAGATCGCCGTGTCGTACTCGTACGACAAGCCGGCCGTCCCCTCGGGCACCCCGGGCAACTCCTGCGACGTCGGTGTGTTCGACGAGCGGGGCATCGCTCTCGGCGGTCGCGGCTTCCGTGGCTGGTCCGGTGGCTTCCGCACCTCGTTCGAGATCAGCAACAGCGAGGCCACCCCGGGCTATCTGCCCGGCCCGGTCAATGCCGGGACCTGGAACATCGTCCTCGGCCCCTACCAGGTGGCTCCGCAGGGCATGCACTACCAGGTCCAGATCACGCTCACCTACGGTGAGCCCGGGCCCGCCTTCGTGAAGAAGTACCCGCCGCAGCGGGCCAGGGGCCGCGGCCGCGACTGGTACCGCGGTGACTGCCACCTGCACACCGTCTACTCCGACGGCAAGCGCCTGCCGGCGGAGGTGGCGGCCGGGGCACGTGCCGCGGGCCTGGACTTCATGGTCTCCACCGACCACAACACCTCGGCGTCGCACGCGGTGTGGGGCGAGTACGCCGGGCAGGATCTGCTGATCATGACGGGTGAGGAGGTCACCACCCGCAACGGGCACTGGCTCGCCCTCGGTCTTCCGGCCGGTGAGTGGATCGACTGGCGCTACCGTTCACGGGACGACGCGTTCGCCCGCTTCTCGCGTCAGGTGCGCCGCAGCGGGGGTCTCGTGGTCCCCGCGCACATGTACTGCGCGTACGTGGCCTGCCAGTGGAAGTTCGGCTTCGAGGACGCCGACGCCACGGAGGTGTGGACCGGCCCGTGGACGTACGACGACGAGCACGCGGTCAGCACCTGGGACCAGAAGCTCGGTGAGGCGGTCCGCACCGGCAAGCGCTGGCTGCCCGCGATGGGCAACAGCGACGCGCACAGCGACCCCCAGGTGATCGGCCTGCCGCACAACGTCGTCCACGCGGACGACCTCGCCACCGACTCGATCATGGACGGCATCCGTGCCGGACGTAGCTGGATCGCCGAGTCGTCCGCCGTCGAGCTGACGTTCTCCGCGACCGGGAACGGCAAGCACGCGGGCATCGGCGAGAAGCTGAGGGTGCCCGCGGAGGCGCCCGTCGACGTCCGCCTCGACGTCGCGGGTGTGCCGCACGGCACGGTGCGATTCATCACCGACGAGGGCCAGATGCACCAGGAGTCGCTGGACGCCTCCGGCTCCGGCACGGTGGTGTGGCGGACGACGGCCTCCCTCGCGGCGTACGTGCGTGCCGAGGTGCGCCACCCGATGGCCGACGGTTCCCCGGGGCAGGGCAACACCATGGGGGATGCGCTGCTGTTCGGCCCCATGGCCGCTCTGACCAACCCGGTCTTCCTGGAAGCGACGTCGACGCCGCGAAGCTGACGGCCGCCCGCCTCCTGCGCCCGGCGGGACCTGCGCACTCCACAGGTCCCGCCGGGCTGCGCGGGTGCGCCGAGCACGGGCGACACGTCAACCTGCCACGCGACGGGGCGTGGGTGCCGTAGCCGCCGCCGGTGACGGGGCGGCGGCTACGGCACATGCACCGGTTCACCACCGGGGCCGGTGCGGGAGCGCGGACCGCGGGAATCGGAGCTGCACGCGCCGGAGCAGCGCCGAGGCGGAGCGAGAACGACTGACCGGCCGTCGAACCCCGTTGGTGCGGCGTTGCCGGAATCGGGTGGGCGGTCAATCGAGGACGACGACCATCTTCCCCTTGGCTTCGCCCGCTTCCATGACACGATGGGCTTCACGTACGTCCTCGAAACGGAACACGCGGGAGGGCTTCGCCTTGAGGCGCCCCGCCGCCACCTGCTCCGCGATTTCCTGGAGCGGTACATCCGAGAGCGGGAATCCCGGCTTTCCGAACACAAAGCTGCCGAAGAAGGTCAGATAGACGCCGCTTGCCATCTGCAGCAGTGGGTTGAAGTCGCTGATCGGATCGAGCCCGCCGAGCCAGCCCGCCAAGCAGGCACGTCCACCCCGGCGCAGCATGGCGAGGGAGTCGAGGATGGTGCTGTTGCCCACCAGATCGAGCACCGCGTCGAGTTGCTTGGCCTCGGCGATCCTCTCGGAGAGATCCGGGCCCTCCAACTCGGCCCGGTCCGCGCCGAGTTCCTCCAGCAGCGCGAATCGCCGACGATCGCGGGACGTGCCGATGACCCGCACACCGGCGTTCACGGCGAGGTTGACCGCGGCCTGGCCGAAGGCGGAGGTCGCTCCTCGGACCACCAGGGTCTGACCCGGGGCGATCTCCAGATTGCGGAACAGGCAGGTCCATGCCGTTGCGTACGTTTCGGGGACGACGGCCAGCTCGGCCCAGGGCAGGTCCGACTCGATGGACGCGACGTTCGATACCGGCGCCCGGGTGTATTCGGCGTAGCTGCCGTTGATCGTGCGCCCGAGGCCGCCCATGAGCGCCGCGACCTTCGCCCCCACGGGGAACTCACCGCCGGGGCAGGAGGTGACCAGACCGACGCATTCGATGCCGATGACGTCGGCGGCCTCGGCCCATTCGCCCCTGCGCATATGCATCTCGGCGTGGTTGAGCCCGAACGCCTTGATGTTGATGACTACATCACCTGTTCGGGGTTCGGGGTCCGGGAGTTCCGTGTAGACAAGACTGTCCGGACCACCGAACTTCTCGATGACGATGGCACGCACGATATGGCTCCGGTGGTAACGAACCCCGCTTTTCACCCTAACCCAGGCGGGCACCGCTCGCGATCGGGCCGGTCCCGACTCACTCGCGCCCGGTTCGTGCCCTGCGGCATTAGGCCGACAGCGTGCGCTGCCCAGGTGCCGATCCCGTCCGCAGGAGTCGCGACGCAGTCGACGCACCGGACCACGCTGCGGGGGAACTCCCACCATCAAGCCCTACGCCCCCGCGGAATACGGGAGACTGGGCGCGAAGCACCGAGGGACGGACGGAGGCCCACCGGCCGAAGGCGGGACCGACCGTGAGCGGCCCGACGATCGATCCGCCCGCGGATCCGTCCGCCGTCCTCGCCTCCGCGGCGCCGGAACGACCGGAGGCGACCTTCGATCCGCCCCGCCGAGCCGACTCACACTCCTCACGCCACCAGGGAATTGACATGCGACTTGGTCTGGCCCTTCCGACCTTCGGTCCGGACGCACGGCCGGAAGGCATCATCAGAATCAGCCGTGCGGCCGAGGAGACGGGGTACGACTCCCTGTGGACGGGCGACCGTCTTCTGACACCGGTCGAACCGAGCGTCCCGTACCCGGGAGCCGACGGCGTGATGCCGTGCGTCTACGAGAACCACTTGGACCCGCTGCTCGGCCTGACCTTCGCCGCCGCTCACACGAGCCGGGTCCGCTTGGGCACCAGCACCCTGAACGCCCTGTGGCAGCCGCCGTTGATGCTGGCACGAGCGCTGACGACCCTCGACCTCGTGAGCCACGGCCGTCTTGACGTCGGACTCGGTTTCGGCTGGATGCCCGAGGAGTACACAGCCGTCGACGTCCCCTGGGACGGCAGAGGCGCGCGACTCGACGAGACGCTCGACGTCCTGGAGAGGTATTGGGCCGAGGACACCCTTGCCCACGACGGCCCCCTGTTCACCATTCCGGACGAGGTGGTCGGGCTCAAGCCTCACCAGCGTCCGCGTCCGCCGCTCCTGCTGGCGGCCTTCACCCCCAGGGGATTTCGCCGCATCGGCCGACGCCTCGACGGCTGGCTGCCCGGCGCCATGCCCATCGCCGCCCTGCTGGGAATGTGGGCGACCATCGTCAAAGAGGCCGAGCAGGCGGATCGCGATCCGTCCGCACTCCGTATGGCCCTGCGGGTGAATCCCCTGCTGACCGCCGCACCGACCGGCCCGGAGCGGTTCCCCCGAGCGGGCACGCTGGACCAGTACATCGACTATTCCAAGGGCGCCGAGGAGGCCGGGGTGCACGAACTGTTCGTGGACTTCGGCCAGATGTCGGCCACACTCGACGAACGGGTCGACCTGGCCGGGCGATTCATCGAGGGCGTACGAGCGGGTTGATGTGACGACATCTCGCCCGGCTCCCGTCCTGCCTGCGCCTTCCGTGCGGTTCAGGACGAGGAGCCACCTCGTGCCGCGGGCTCGGCCGGCCAGTCCAGCACCGTCAGCTCGGGCCAGTGCCGCCGCCAGCGGGCCGACTTGCTCTCGTAGACCTCCTGCGGAGCGAGCACCGGATTGGGCCGGACGACGAGGTTGAACACATCGGAGAGGCCGTGCGGCGCGTAGACGCGCCACCGGCCGCCGGGCTCCAGCCGCACCCCCAGACAGCAGGTGGTGGCCGCGAAGCAGTCGATGGCCGCCTCCGTGGACGGATAGGGAGCACACGCGACGCCGAACTTCTGCTCGTACCACAGGTGGACCCGGGCCTCGTTGCGGATCTCGACCTCGGCCGGCAGTCCGGCAAAGGCCTCGGCGCCCGCCGTGATCACCGCATCCTCCGCCTCCCACGACAGGTCGCTGCTGTCGAAGTAGAAGACGTCGTAGTCCTTGATCCCGCTCGTGGGTGGCCTGTCCGTGACCACGTTCCACACCGTCTGGAAGAGGCAGCCCGCCGTCACGTACCAGCCGGGCAGGGCCAGTGACGCGGACCGTTCCAGCACCTCGAGCAGTATCTCGTTGCGGGAGAGGAGCGACTTGAGGGTGGCGAGCTGTTCATCCAGCGGAAGGCGACCGATCACGGCTCATGACTACCACGCAACACGTCGGCCTGGGCGGGGGCGTTACGAGCCGCCCGCCGAACAGCCGACCCCAAGTACCGGGTGCTGCCTGCGGGGTGGGAGGCGGGCAGCGGTGTGGCGCGAAGGGGTGTGCCCCCGAGCACTCGCGGGAGTTCGGATCGCCCGAGCAGCGCTCATTTCTGCGATGCCGGCGTCGTAGGCGCGGCTTCAGCCTGTTCCTCGGGGCGGGTGCGACCATCGCCCGTACAGCGTGTCGGGGGATGCCCGGCCCGTCCTGCGGATACCGGACACCCCCCGATCAGTGCGTCAGCTGTGGTGGCCGAGAGCCGGAAGGTCGGTTGCGGTCACGTCCGACTCGTACACCAGCCCGACCCGGTGGTTGTACTGGATCGTGTACATCTTCTTGCCGCCGGTGACCACCGCCCCGCTCGAGGGGAAGAAGTCGTCCGTGGCGGCCGGCGGCTGAGTGGCGACGTAGGCCTGGCCGGCAGGGACGGAGTAGGAGCTCAGCGGGGCCTGCGTCGACGGCGACAGCCCGGCGGGGTACTCCGCGGCGTCCGGGTAGCTGGAGCCGTAGATCTTGACAGGATCGGCACCGGCGGGCTTGATCACCTTCACCCCATGGGCCGGTACGGTGTTGCGGCCCAGCGGGTTGTAGAACCACACCTTGGCGCCGCTGTACCAGATCGCCGTCCAGGCACCGGCGCGATCGGCCACCACGAACTGCTGGCCTGCCTGAGCCGTGCTGCCCCAGTCGTTGATCCGGTCGGTGCCGGCGCCACCCGGGTGGACCGCCTGGTCTCCGAAGAGGGGTGCGGTCTGGCTGGGGGCGGTGCGCAGGAAGACGAAGTTCGACGGCTGCTGCTTGTCGGTGCAGGCGGTGGTGGCACCGGTCGGGTCGTCCGCCGGGCAGATCTGCACGGTCTGCAGGTTGGAGGAGAAGCCGGGGGCGATGGTCACCACCGAGCCGACGCGGCCCACGCCGTGGGCGCCCTTGACCGGCGCGCCCAGGAGCTTCATGAAGTGCTCCCAGTCCCAGGACGTGCCCGGGTCCCAGTGCATGCCGGAGACCAGGGCCGACGACGGCCCGGCGACATTGTCGTGCCCGAGGATGTGCTGCCGGTCCAGCGGTATGTCGAAGCGGTCGGCGAGGTACTTCACCAGATCCGCCGTGGCCTCGTACTGGGCCTCCGTGTACCAGCTGCCGCCGTGCGCCGCGTAGCCCTCGTGCTCGATGCCGATGGAGTGCATGTTGGTCGAGTAGTTGCCGGCGTGGAAGCCCAGGTCCTTGGTGGGCACCATCTGCGTCACCGCGCCGTCCGACGACCGCATCACATAGTGTGCCGCGCTGCCGCCAGGATTCTGGAAGGTCGCGATGGCGGACTCGTAGGACGACTCGGTGTCGTGGATGACGATGGAGTCGATCCGGATTCCGTTGGCGGGACGGTTGGAGACCTGGCCGTTCGACGGGGCGGCCGGGACGAAGGTGCACTCCACCGTCGACGGGCACTCGGTCTCCGCGGTGGCCGCCGCCTTGAGGTGCAGGGCGCCCAACTGCCCGGTGGCCGGGGAGACGTCCGGGGCGGCGGTCATGTTCACGCGCTGCCCGTCCTGTGTGGTGCGCCGGGCGCCGTGCTTGACGGTGGAGAACACCCGGTCGGCGAACGCGGCGGCACCCTGCTGATGCGTGGAACCGCTGTAACGGGCCACCGCCGCATACCACTTGCCCGGGTCCGACGCCTCAGCGCCGACTGCCGCCTTCTGGTAGGACGCGAGCAGGGCGGCACCGCCGCGGATGTTGGCCGCGGGGTCCTTGCGCAGTTCCTCGGAGGACAGGCCGGTCAGTCGCGCCGCTGCCTCGACGGTGTGCAGGGCGGGGTCGGCGGCGAGCGTCTTCAGATCGGCGCGGCCGACGGCTCCGGCGTCGCCACCGGCCAGCATCTCGGGTGTGACGTCCGTCAAGTGCATCGGACCGTATCCGCCGTCGGCGCTGTACCGGCCTGCGTGGTCCTCCCACGCCGACTCCTGGTACGCGACGCCGAGCAGCACCTCCAGCGGGACGTGGAACTCCTTCGAAGCCGCGGCGAAGTCCTCCTGCCGTGCGGTCTTCGACGGCGTGGCGTCACCGCTGGCCATAGCGGTCAGCGGCAGGACCGCGGCGCCCGCGAGGGCGACCACGCCGGCCGCGGCCAACAAAGGCACACGGTGTCGTGACTTGCGCCTGCGGGACTCTGTGGATCTTGTCATGAAGTGTTCCTGAACTCTCTGGCCGAGTACGAACGGCGCAGTGGGCGCGTGAAGGGCGAAAGCCGCGTCGAGACACGCTCCGACAACGTTGTCACCCTCACTTGAGACGTGGTCGGATCCATGCCGGGGCCCATGGGATGACCGCACGTGGGAGGCGTCATCGACTCGCCGGGTAGATCCTTTCGCGTGCGATTGTCATTCGTTGAACGTATGACGAGCAACCACCATTGTGTGTGGACGTTGTGAATTGCCTATGGGGTGTGGGCGGTGCAGCGTCTTTCCCGCCTGCCCGTTCCAGGGGGCGCTCGGCGAGCGGAGCCGTGCGGCAGCGGACGGAACGGCGTCCTCCGTTGCGGGCGAGGCAGTTGTGGGGTGCGGTGCGATGAGTGAGCCGGGAATGAGGCGTTGCGGTTCGGCAGGTGCGTCGGCTCCGACACGGAGCCGTGCTCGGCTCTGGAGCGCCGGGTCAGTGCTGGAGAACGGCTGATGACCAGATGCGGCCGTCGTCCGTTGTCAGTTCGACGCGCTCGACGGTGGCGGCGGTCGCGTAGGCGATCCAGGTCGCCTGCCCGGAGACCGGCATCCACCAGGAGCCTGCGTCGCGGCTGGAGCCGTCATCGAGCAGGAGCCGGCAGGTGTAGTGCGCGCCGGGGGTGCCCGTGGTGATCTGCATGACCACGACGCGGTCCTTGCCGGCCCGGCTCGGTTCGACCGTTCCGACCGTGGTTCCCGACGCGGTGACCAGGGGTGCTCCGCGGTCGTCGGGGGCCACGTGCACCGGGGTGCCGTCGTGGTGGAGCACGGTCACTCCGGCACTCCCCAGGCAGATTCCGGCGGTCGCGGCCGCGGCGAGCAGCAGCAGCGTCCGGCGGGGGCGGCGCTGCTCGCGGATGTGGCCCGGCGACGCCGGGTCCGGGCCGGGGGAGAGGTGCCCGTAGTCCGAGGCCGAACGCGAGCGAAGGACGGCGGAGCCTCGGCGGACGAGGATCCGGTACCTGGGTCGGTCGGGGCCGGCGGGCGCGAGTCTCAGGCGGTCGAGGACCTGTGTCTCGAATCCGGGAGGAGCAGCGACGGACGGCGAGGCAGGCAGCACCGCATCGATGCCGGTGGCGACATCGTCGTAGGCCGAGCGGCAGGCGGAGCAGTCCGTGAGGTGGCGGAGCAGTTCGTCCTGCGGGCTGGGGAGGGCATCGAGCGCCAGCGCGGCCAACTCGTCCTCATCGGGGTGGCGATCCATCACGGCGTTCCTCCTTCAGCGAGTCGCGCAGCCTGCGCAGACCGCTGCGGATGCGGGTCTTGGCAGTGCCGAGGGGAATGTTCTCCTGCCGGCCGATCTCGGCGGCGGTACAACCGCCGAAGACGGCGAGGGCCACGGCGCGGGCCTGTTCCGGCGGGAGGGCGCGCAACCGGCGCAGGGCGCGTTCGCTCTCCAGTGTGGTCAGGGCCCGTTGTTCGGGATCGTCGGGCCCGGCGTCGCTGCGCAGCGCCATGTCGATGAGGCGTTCCAGGGTGGCGTCCGTGGCGGGCGTGGCCCGGCGGGCGCGCACGGCATCGATGGCCGCGTTGCGTGTGATCGTCAGCAACCAGGTGCGGACGGAGGCGCGCCGGGGGTCGTAGCTGCCTGCCGCGCGCCAGGCGCGCACGAACACCTCCTGGCTCACATCCTCGGCGAGGGCCGGCTCCCGGGTCACCGACAGCGCCAGGCCGTACACGGAGTCCTGGAAACGTCTGACGAAGGCGACGGACGCCTGCTCGTCCCCCAGCGCGAAGGCCGCGACGAGCGTGACGTCGTCGACCTGGTTCGCACGCGAGAACAGCACCACGTCCATCTGTACGTACGAACCCGGCGAAGGGATTGGCCAAGCGGCCGGAGTTCTTTCGAGAACGTGGCGCAATCCCGTGGCCGGGCTCGCTCGTACAACTCATGCGACTCGGTCGTTCGGCCGTGCGGAAGGAACGGAGGCACCATGCACCGTGGAAGGATCACCGTGTCCGGGCTGGCTCTCGTGGCCGCCCTCGGGCTGGCGGGCTGCGGCGGAGGCAGTACCGGCGATGAAGGCGGGGCGCACAGCCAGGCACCGGCACTGGCCATGAACCCCGCCGCTGTCAGGACGAGCGACTCGCCCTTGGGTACCGTCCTCGTGGACGGCGGTGGCCGGACCCTGTACCTGTTCACCGCGGACGGGAAGAACACGAACTCCATGGACTGCGACGCGGCATGCCTCAAGCTGTGGCCGCCCATGGAGGGCAAGCCGAAGGCCGGTGACGGTGTCGACGCGGGCCTGATCGGCACGACGGACGGTGCGGTCCGGGCGCAGGTGACGTACGCAGGGCACCCCCTGTACTACTACGCAGCCGACCGGGCGACAGGCGACGTCAAGGGCCAGGGCATCGACGGAGTCTGGTTCGCGGTGGACGCGAAGGGCGCCGCGATCAAGAAGACCGCCCCGGCCGCCTCCGCCACCCAGGACGGCGGCAACGGCGGCTTCGGCTACTGAGCTTGGCGGACGTGTTGAGCGGCAGTGCGCGGGCGATCGACCAGCCGCTGTGCCACGGGCCTCGACCCGACGACGGCGCCGAATCTCCTGCGCTGTTGGGTCACCCCGCTGTGTACTCGTCGCCGCGGTGGGGCTGCATGGTTGGCGTCAGCAGGGGCGTTTCTGGTTCCCGATGTACTCCTTGACGATGGCGAGGGGCGCGCCGTCGCAGGAGGCGGCGAAGTGGGCCGGGGACCAGAAGTGCCCACCCCACAGGTACTCGCGGAAGTGGGAGGGAACGCCAAGCGGAGTCTGCGGCGGACACCCCTCCAGGGGGCCGACCAGCCGGGACAGGGCGACCTTGAGCGGGTTGTGCATCAGTGCTCCAGCCGTAGATCGTGGTCATGGATGCGGTCGCTCGTCTGTAGCCTGGGCGTGTGGCTGGGACGTGGGACGAAGCGCAGTTGATCGCAGACGGCTTCGAGCGTGTGATCGTCGAGCTGGAGTGGTACGACGGACCGCGCGTCGGGCTCACTGACATCGACGGGAAGCCCCACTACTTCGACGGCTATGGCCAATACTTTGGCGACAAGCCCGACGAGTACCGAGTGTGGCCCGCGAGCGTGGCCGCGGTGGAGTGGGAGCGGGAGCAGTGGGCGATCTACGTCAGCCGGAACGAGCCTCATGGGGCTGGGACGGTCCCGCCGGACAGCCGTTCGGGCCGGGGCGGGATCGACGCCCGCTACGACGAACTGGACGCACTGCTGGCGCAGTACCGTCGGGCGCCGGACGACGCGCGTCGGATTGTGGGTGAGCTTCGGTATACCGGCGCCGGCCACCGGGTCGAAGGGACGGGCTACTGGTTCCGATGGCGTCCCAGCCGGTGAGGTGGCCGTTGGGCATCCTCACGCGCCGCCTCGTCCGGGTTGAACCCCGAAGCCGGGTACGGCTGTTGTCTCCGGGCTGCCGGCGGACGTGCCGCGCTGGAACTGACCGCGGATGAGACGGTGGCCTCGGGAGTGGGCGAGGAGGTCGGGTCCGCAGTCCGACGGCATGGCGCCCGTCGCCTTCTGTTCGGATGCAGTGTGCCAGGACGATGCAGTGCGCGGGAACGATCTCACCTGTGACGTGGGGACGTGCCACGGGAGTCGGCCCGAGCCGCCGGGCTTGCGGCCGGGCCCGGGTGGCGTGCTGGCGCACGGGAGCGCATTCCGGGGGGCCGGAACGGTAGCGCTTTGTCCTGCGTCTGCGTTGCCGGGCTCACCATGGTCATTGGGGGAAACGATGGCGACCGACAGTGCACGACTGTGGTGGAGAACGGCCCGCCCATGGCACAGAGGCACCTTGGGCCTGGCCCTCTTGGTGGCTCTGTTCGGCGTGGTGATTTCTCTGCGGACGGTGTTTGCGCCCTGGGCCTTTCCGCTGCCCGGGCAGCCGAAGCTGACCGGCTACTGGCAGGGTGAGATCTCGTATTCGAAGACCGACACGAGACAGGTCCTCCTGCGGCTGAACTACAACGAGAACTGCGACTCCGCCTGCGGTATGACAGGTGGGATGAAGGTCTGCGGAGCAGGGAAGGACGCGAGCGGCGACGTATCGGGGGACGTGCGCAACTGGCGAGGCACCCGTTTCTCAGTGAGTCCCCACCTCCCCCGCAGCAAGGGCGACGTGAACATCGAGCATCTCGACGGCACTTGGAAAGACGACGAGCTTCGAATGCGGGCGAGAACGGCGATCATCGACGGCGACGGCGCATGGCATTCGGATCAACAGCGGCCGGACCCGCCCGAGTTCGTGATGCATCGCAGCAGCGAGGCTGTTTTCCAAGCCGGGTGCGCCAAGGGGTGAGCCGTCCGGTGGGTCCGGCACCGGGCGTTCGCCGGTGCGGGGCCCACCTTGACGGCGGCCGTGCGCCGGATGGGCGGGATCGCCGCACCGCGCCGGCCTCCTCGACTCAGCGGAACTCGTGAACCACCTGGATTCTGCCGACGATGTGGGCGTTGAACTCTTCGAGCTCCTCAGCCGGTACCCACAGTTCGAGGATGGTTGGTCCGCCGACCTGCTGGACCGGGTATCTGCGCAGGAATTCCGACTCGACCTCGAACCGGGTGACAAAGCCGGCACCGTCGTGCTTGACGTTCCAGTCCCGCGCGATCCTGACGGCGTAGTCCTCGTTGAGCACCGGGTAGAAGATCGGCTGCTCGGGAAGCCGGGGCGGCCACGCACACCAATCCGACTCCCGCACGAGCTGCAGTTCCTTGGGGCCGGTAGGACGCCACAGGGTCGTCGTTTGCTGGCTGGTCATGGGAATCGCTCTCGGTGCGCGGCAACCGTGGTTGCGGCCGACGGGAAGCCCTGAGGGTAGCGACGGGCCCGGCACGGTGGCCACGAGGTTTCGGGCCCCGGACGAGTAGCCGGCGGTCAGCGCGCCGTCGATGGCGAGAGCCGCGCCGTTGATGAACGGGCTTTCGTCGCTGAGCAGGAAGGCGGCGAATGCCGCGATCTCCGCCTCGTCGGCGGCTCGACCGGTCGGCTGCTTGTCGAGGATGAGGCCGGCGGCTTCCGGGCTGCTCTCCACGACGCCGCGCCACAGCGGCGTGTCCACCAGGCCTGTCACGAGGGCATTGACCCGCACTCCCTCTCCGGCCGCGTCGAGGGGCCGTCGAACGGGTGAGGCCCACCACACCGTGTTTGGCAGCCGAGTAGGCCGCAGCGGACGGATCGCCCACCACGCCGACGACGGAGGCGTTGTTGACGATGGAGCCGCCGCCACTGGCCACGATCGCGGGGATCTCGTACTTGCCGGTGATTCGTGCGGGGCGGCGATCACCGCCCGCGCCGTGAGGCGCGGTGAGTCGGGGGCAGAGGCAGGAGATCTGAGGAACGTGAGCACCGCCGGTGGCCACCGCGCGAAAGCCGGTCGGGGATGCTTACGCTGAAGGCGTGCCCGAGGACGACGCCCGACACGGGGAGCATCGCCTGTCTCCGCGCGAGGAAGACCTCGCGATCCTCGACGCGCTGTTCAACCAGTCACCGATGGGGGTGGCCGTCTACGACACCGCACTGCGTGTCGTACGGGCCAATTCCGCGCTGGAACGCATCCACGGGGTTCCCAATGCGCGGTTGCTCGGTCACCGGCTCGGCGAGGTCCTGCCCGATCTCGACACCGCCGCCATCGAGAGCCGACTCGCCCAGGTCCTGGAGACAGGCCGGCCTGTCGCCGGCACCGAGGTGTACGGGCGCACCCCCGCCGACCCCGACAGGGATCGCGTATGGGTGGCGTCGTCGTTCGCGCTGACCGGGCGGGACGGACGAACACTGGGCGTCACCGATATGGTGATGGATATCACCGAACGTCACCGTATCCGGAAACGCCTGGCCCTGCTCGACCACGCCGCGGCCCGTATCGGCACGACGCTCGACGTCGCACACACTGCCGCTGAGCTGGCCGATGTCCTGGTCCCCGCCCTGGCCGACCTGGCCACGATCGATCTCTTGGACGGCGTGGAGGCGGGCGAGGAACCTCTCGCCCCCGGCACGGACGGGGTCGAGCTGCGTCTGACCGCGCGCAAGGCCGCTCGCCCGTCCATCCTCGAGGGACTGCGAGAGATGGGTGACATTCAGGAGTTCGCCGCAGACACCCCGCACGCCCGCAGCCTCGTCAGCGGACAACCCGTACTGGTGCCGGTGATCGACCCGGACTTCGGCTGGGTCGGCGGCTCCCTCGATCCCAGAGCGCAAGCGCTCGTGAAGCGAGGGACGCACTCGCTCATGGTGGTACCCCTGCGGGCCAGGGACACCGTTCTGGGTATGGCACATCTGTACCGCACAGAGGCCGGCCAGGACGCCTTCGAGCCTGACGACCTGGTGCTGGCACAGGATCTGGTGGCCCGGGCCGCTGTCTGCGTGGACAACGCCCGACGCTACACGGGCGAGCGTGTCGCCGCCGTCACCCTTCAGCGGAGCTTGCTCCCGCGCAATGTGCCCGAGCAGAGCGCAGTCCACCTTGCTTACTGCTACCGGCCCGCCCGCACGCACACAGGGGTGGGCGGCTGCTGGTTCGATGTGATTCCGCTGTCCGGCGCTCGCGTCGCCCTCGCCATCGGCGACATACCCGGGACGGGCATCGAGGCCGCTGCCTGCACCGGGCAGATCTGTTCCGCCGTCCGCACCCTCGCGCAACTGGATCTTGCCCCCGAAGAGGTCCTCGCCCGACTTGACAACATGGTGCCGCGCCTGGTCGAACGCGCCCGTACCTCGGGATCCGCCCCGATCATGGACGGGCTCGTCGGAGCGACCTGCCTCTACGCGATCTACGACCCGGTTTCGTGCCGCAGTGTCATGGCCAGCGCGGGCCATGCGCCGCCTGCCGTCGCCGAACCGGCCCGGCAGGTACGTTTCCTCGAGTTGCCGCCCAACGAGCCCCTCGGTCTGGGCGATCCGGTCTTCGAGCCCCTGGAGGTCGAACTGCCCGCGGGCAGCGCCCTCCTGTTCCACACCCGAAGCGCGGCGGACTGCCGTGACGCCGGGCGGGCTCTGGACGAGCAACTCTGCGCGATCATCGCCCAGGACGGCCTGCCGCCGCAGGACATCTGCCAGGCTCTTGCCGACGTCGTGTGCTCCCGCATCGCCCCGCAGGAGGACCTGGCCCTGCTCCTCGCCCGTACCCGTCGTCTTCCGGCCGCTCAGGTCGCCACCTGGGACGTGCCCGCCGAACCCGGTGCCGTCGCGGACACCCGCTCGCTCGCCCTGCACCAGTTGGAGCGGTGGGGGCTGGAGGACCTGGCGTTCACCACTGAGCTCATCGTCAGCGAACTGGTCACCAACGCCATCCGGTACGGCGTCCCGCCGATCCGGCTCCGGCTCATCCACGACAGGATGCTGATCTGCGAGGTCAGCGATGCCAGCAGCACCTCGCCCCATATCCGGCGGGCGGCCACCATGGACGAGGGCGGACGCGGACTCTTCCTCGTCGCCCAGTGCTCCCAGCACTGGGGTACCCGCTACCACGACTGCGGCAAGACCATCTGGGCTGAACAGGACGCCCACCCCCACGGCACCTGAACGGGACCTGTTCCCCGTCATGTTGGCCGGCAGGCGGGCGTAGTGTTCCGCGCATGGAATCCTTGATCACCGCCGTCCGCGAGCAGGACGAAGCCGCCCGCTTTCTCGCCTGGCCGGGGGACTTCGATCTCGACCGACGCGACCATGTCGAGGAAGTGCACCTGGCCTCGGGGGCGGTGCTGGAGGGCTTCGCGGGCGACGGCGCCGGGGGCACCTTCTTCTTCTGCGGTGAGGGCGGCGAGGAACGTCCTGTCCTGTACGCGGATTCCGAAGGAGGTGCGGCACTGATAGCGATCGGCCTGCCCGAACTCCTACGGCTGTTGCTGGTTGCGCCTTGGTGGCGCGACTGCCGCACGTTCACCGTGGAAGAGAGTCGCCGGCTCGCGGCCGACTACGTGGAGGACACCCCGGACCTCGCGGTCCGACAGGAGCGTGCTGCTGCGGTCCTCGGTCTTACGCTTCCCGACGAGGAGGACGCTCTGCTCCGCCTGCGGGAGGTGGTGTTCGAGAAGGGGAAGGACTTCGTCCTCGTCTTCACGCCGGAAAACGAGCCCTACGATCCCCTCTTCGAGCACTGAGGGCGTCGTGACGATGGTCCTGCCGCCCGGACACCGCCTCCGGGTCCCCCGGCAGTGGCCGGGCTGCTGCCGCCGGCACGGGCCCTCGGGGGGTCAGGTCCTTCCCTTGGACGAATGCCACAAGTAGGGTCACGCAGTTGAGAGGGTCGGTGGTTGCTGATGCGGATGACCCGAATGCGTGTGGCGGCGACCTTGCTGCTGCTCGGGACCATGGGAGCTGCAGCAGCCTGCGATGACGACGGGTCGGCCACCGGCGATGGCCGGCCGTCCGTGCAGGACCAGGCCCGTCCGGTAGGGGCCCCGACCACTCCGGGCACCGCAACGCGATGTACGACGGTGGGGGATGAGGACGAGTCCGCAGCATCCGGCGGAGTCATCGCGGGTCCCTTCGCGAGTATGCGGGCAGCCGGCCACGAATCCGGACTCGCCAAGTTCTGGGTGGCGGCCTCGAATCGACCGAGCCGAACCGATGACGCCGTCATCCGCGTGGAGGTCCTCGACGCTGAGCACCCATCTGATCCGGCACTGTATGTGCGGGCGGCGAAGGACATCAAGACGGTGGTCCCGTCGTCGACGGCCGGTCCGGCGCGCATCTACAACGGCACGATCTTCGTGCCGTCCTCGGCTGTCGCGAAGTTGCGGATCACCGTGACGATCGGCGACGCGACGGGCTGCTTCGTGACCCGGCTGTAGAGGCGCAGTCCATACGCTCCATGGTTCAGCGTCGTACCGCGAGGTGCTCCCGGGACTCCCTGCGTACATCCCGGCCGAGTCGGCGTTCCAGGGGCACCGCGGGAGTCGGTCGATCGCCCTCCATGGATTTCCGGGCAGGTCCCGGTCGCCGTGGTGATGGGCGACGGCGCTGTTCCGACGGTGCCGGCGGGCCTGCCACCGCGGTGTCGGCGCGGCAGCCGACCCACCGAACACGTGGCGCGGCCATCGACCTAATATCTGCCGGGGGAAACGTCAGTGCGTGCCAGGGGGATTGAGGGCTCTTGCGATCGGGTGGAACGCGTCGAGCGGCTGTGGCCGCCTTGCTCAGTGCCGTTGCCCTGCTGCTCCTCGGCGCGTGCGGAACACAGGTGGCCGGTCGGGGGGACGGGAGAACACCCTCGTCGACGGCGACCGAGCCGATCCCGTGGACGACGATGGCGCCTTCCGCGGTCACCGGAGCCCATCTCAGCGACGACCGCCGCACGCTGTTCCTCGATACGCAGGTGCCCAGTGGCGCCCACGCGTGTGTCCGCGAACTCAAGGCAGTGCTCACCGAGCGGATGACGGACCTCGTGCGGGTGCAGGTCACCTTCACCTCGCCGTCCGCGGACAGGGCTTCCGGATGCACCAAGGAGAGCCGGGCCACGGCGAAGGTCAGGCTGCCCGAACCGCTGGGCGACCGGGAGGTCGTCGTCGACTACTACACGGTCTTCACCGCCCACGGTGCCGAACCGCCCGCGCTGCGGTTGTGCGGGGAGCTCGGCTGCACACCGCCGACCACCGGATGCACCGCCGCCTCCTATGAGCAGGCGTTGATGGCGGTCGGAGCCCCCGACCACACGTACCGGGACTCGGAGAAGTGCGACGGGAAATGGCTGGTGCTGGACTTCTCCTGGCGTACGGGGCCGGCCTGCGGCGACTCCAACGGCCCAGCCTGTTCGTCCCGGCTGGGCGACCGCTGGTTCTTCCGGGCGAAGAAGTCGGGCTGGGCGCCGATGCTGCGGACCTCGGCCGGAGGCTGCCGGGACGTGCAGCGCAAGGAGCCCGCCTTCCCGACCTCGCTGTGCGTGTCGCTGGCCCCGCTGCCCGCCTCGCTGCACCCGAGTTACGCCCCGCCGTCCGCCTCTCCGACGGCTGGACAGACCGTGGCTTCGACAGCCGGACAGATCGTGGCTCCGGCGTCCTTGGCGATGGCCGGGCAGAACCTGTGACCCTCGCCCACACGATGTGTGAGTGAAGGCCCGCCCGGCGTCTCGGCCCGGACCGGGGGAGTTCGACCTCGGGTGGGCGGGCCGAGGCGTGTGTCCGGTGCGTATGCGCGACCTGCTGTCCGGTCAGGCGACGAGCAAAGATTATGATCCG
Source organism: Streptomyces sp. HUAS TT11 (assembly GCF_051553595.1). Taxonomy (NCBI): domain Bacteria; kingdom Bacillati; phylum Actinomycetota; class Actinomycetes; order Kitasatosporales; family Streptomycetaceae; genus Streptomyces; species Streptomyces sp. HUAS TT11. Next base: position 808,890 of record NZ_CP196184.1, on the reverse strand, counting down.
ACCATGTCCGAGGACTTTTCTTCCACCCTGCCGCACCATGTGCGTTCTCTGCCGCTGAAGACCCGGCGTGGTGAGTTCGCCGCGCTGCAGTCCACGCCGACCGGCGGGGCGCATCGCGGTACCGTTCTGCTGCTTCCCGGTTACACGGGCAGCAAGGAGGAGTTCGTCCCGCTCCTCCCGGACATGGTCGACGCCGGCTACCGGGCGGTCGCGATCGACGCCCGTGGACAGTACGAGACCGCGGGTCCGGACGACGAGGAAGCGTATCGGCAGGACGCGCTGGCCCTTGACGTGCTGGCACAGGTGGAAGCCCTCGGGGGACCGGTGCATCTGCTGGGCCACTCGATGGGCGGGCAGGTGGCCAGGGCGGCGGTGCTCACGGACCCGCGGCCCTTTCTGTCCCTCACGCTGCTGTCGTCGGGGCCTGCCCAGGTGGGTGAGGAACGACAGTTGCAGCTGAAGCTCCTCCTGGGTGCGCTCGAGACGATGACGATGTCACAAGTGTGGGAGGCGATGCAGAAGTCCCGGCCCGCCGCCGCGTCCGTCGCTGACGCCGAGCGGCTTCGCACGAGATGGCTGAGCACACACCCGTCGCACCTGCGCGTGGTGGGACGGCAGCTCCTGTCCGAACCGGACCGGACGCCGGAACTCGCTGCCCTCTCGTCACTGCCGAAGCATGTCCTGTACGGCGATCAGGACGACACCTGGACGACGGTGGAGCTGGCGGACATGGCCACCCGGCTGAACGCGCACCGGACGGTCCTCGAGGGAGTCGGACATTCGCCGAACCTCGAGCGTCCTGCGGAGACGGCGAGGGCGTTGACCGGATTCTGGTCGGGTCTCGCCGAGGGCTGAACTCAGCATCAACGGCCGGGCGATGGAGGGCAGTCGGTGGGGCGCGGCGCACACCCGGGGGCGGGGCCTGACCGAGGGTGTTGTGGCCGGAACGGCGGGGTGTCGTGACCGCCGGCCACGAGGTGGACGCTCGGTAGGTCGCTGATCGTGTGATCAGTGCGGGGAGATGGGCAGGTTCAATGAGACCGTCTTGCCCTGACCGTTGGGGGAGCTGTTCCACATCTCGGCCAACGCTTCCACGATCATCATGCCGCGACCGTGCTCCGCTTCCGCGTTGTCCTCCTCGCTGAGGGACGGCGGCGAGGGGACGGGCGGGTTGCTGTCGGAGTCCCGCACCTCCAGCCGGACGTGATCGGGGAAGGCCCGCAGACGGACGTCCACGTCACTGCCGGCGTGGATGAGTGCGTTGGTCACCATTTCCGATGCGGCCAGCTCAAGGGCTTCGGACAAGTCGTCCAGCCCCCAGGAGTCCAGCCGGTCGTGCACGAAGGTGCGTGCCGTCCTGACCCCCCGCAGATCGCGGCGTTGAATGTGCAGGCTTCCCACATGGGGCTCGTCCGCGCCCTGCGTTCCTTCGAAGAGTGCCAGCAGCAGAACCGCGTCGTCCCGGCGCTGCTGCGGCGCGGAGACCTCCACGATCACCTTGTCGGCAAGCTGCTCGAGGTCGGGTGTGGATCCGGGGCCCTCGGAGCCGAGCAGCGCCTGCGCACGTGCCTCGGGATCGGCTGCGTCCCATCCGACGAGACCATCGGTGTAGAGCATCAGAACCGAACCGGGCTCGAGGGTGTGCTCGCATCCTTGGTAGGGGCCGGGCGCGCAGACCCCCAGGGGCACGTTGGCCGGGGCGTCCAAGCTGTCGACGCTTCCGTCGGGCCTCCGTATCAGAGGGGCCGGGTGGCCGGCCAGGGCGACCTCGACGGTGTGGTCGGACGTATCCACCGCGACGACGCAACAGGTCACGGTCAGACCGGTGTCCAGCCCTACGAGGAGGCGGCCCGTCCGGTCTATCACCGCGGCGGGACGGTGCCCTTCGGTGGCATAGGAGGCGACCGCGGTGCGTACCTGCCCCATGACCGCGGAGCTCTCCATGGCGTGTCCCTCGACATCGCCCGCGACCAGGACCGCACGGTCGTCCGCCAGTTTGATCACGTCGTACCAGTCGCCGCCCACCTTTGAGGTGACGGTGGCGGGGCGGTAGCGCGCCGTCGTGGCCAGCTGCGGCAGATGCGACAACCGGGACGGCAGCAGGAACCTTTGCAGGCATTCGGCGACCGCATGCTGTTGTGCGTTGAGTTCGACCCGTTCGACCGCCGCTCCGAGCATGCCCGCCATCATGCCGAGGAGGGCCCTTTCCTCGGGCGGACAACTGTATGGCCCGGGGAACGTCAGGCAGCAGACGCCGACCACCCGGCCGCTCTGGACGACAGGCAGATCGAGGAGTTGTCCGTTGCCGATGAGAGGGAGATACACCTCGGTTCGAGGCTCGCCGGCCGACAGGGGATCGGTGCTCGACGAGGAGTCTGCGGACATGTACAAGGGGCGCCCGCGAAAAGCCTCTGCTGCCGGTATCCGGTCTTCGACCCGGACACCGTGCAGGCTGCGGACCATGCCGGAGGAGGCACCGCTGTGACCCAGCACCCAGAGGCGTCCCTCGCTGGCCGTGGCCAGGACCAGGGACTCGGCCCGCAACGGGTCCATCATGCAGTACCGGGCGGCTCCGACGACCTCGTCCATGGTCGTGGCCCGATTGAGCAGCACGGAAAGCCGCCGCAGCGGGTACATCATGCTTGTGCCTGCGGACCCGGGAACGCCCTGCACTCCCCAGCCCGCCGCGCACCCGCACACGTCCGTGGCGGACTCCGGTGGGATCAGCATCGGCATCGGATCGGCCGCTACGGTGACGCCGTCCTTGACGAGCATGGTGAGAGCCTTGGCCAGCCTGTCGCCGATCTCTCCGAGCGCCAGGCCGTCGGCGGGCCGGCAGGGGCCATGGTCCGCCAGGCACAGCACGGTGAGTGCACCGAAGCGCTGGTCGCCGGCAATGACGGGTGCGGAGAGGGCAACGTACGGATAGGGCAGTACATGTTGCTGGTCCGGGTCGGCAGGATCCGGATCGACCAGCACGGCCGCCTTCCCCGACCGCAGGGCCCGGGCTGATGCTCCGTACCCGTCAAGTCCCATCCGTCCCGGCATCGTGTAGAGCGACAGCTGGCTTCCGGCGGCGAGTGCGAGTCGGAGTTCGCCCCGGCCCTCATCCAGCAGGTAGACCGCTGCCGCCACGGCGGACAACCGCTTCTTGGCCTCACGGACGGCACGGTGCAGGACCTCTGCGAGGTCCGCGCCGTGGATGTCCATGGGTTCGCCGCCGAGATGCTGATCTTTTCCTGGGCTGCTGCTCGCCACGATGACGACTCCCTCCAGCGCGAAGAGCCGGTTAGCGCGAGAGAAGATCTGCCGAATTCGAGTGATAAGCAATTATTCGGCGTTCGTGCGGTCCCGCGCGAACTCCGTGCGGTCCCGAGTCGGAGGCCGCCCTGCGCAGTGTCGTGACCGTGGTTGTACCCCGCGTGACACCAGCAGATGCCGGCACCGACGTGGGGCGTGCCGGCGCTCGGGCCGCGGGCCGAGGGCCCGGTGGGGGCAATCGTCCGGCGTGCCGACGACGGTGTTCCGAGCGGGCGAGGGAGGGGCACCGAGGCTGCCGTCCAGGGCATGTCCTTGACCGGAAGGCTGCTCCTGCGCGGGCGAGGGTGGCGGCCGCTGCTCTCGGCGTCGTGCCCGTCGGCGACGCCTCAGGTCCGCAGTACCGCGCAGTGTGACCGCGTGGTCACTATTGGTTTCTTCCTGCCGTCACTTGCAACCGGAACCGGTTCCGCTTAGTGTCGAAGGTGAACCGGAACCGGTTCCGGATATGAGCGTACGACGCCCTCTGCCCCGGAGACACCGGCCGTGCAGCTCGTCATCGCCCTTCCCCTTCGCCCTCTTCCCTCGTTCTGGAGAGCCACATGACCGACGACAGCCTTGTCACCACTCCGTTCGGCGCGCAGACGACCGCCGAGGAGGTGCTGGCCGGAATCGACCTCAGAGGTCGCCGTGCCCTCGTCACCGGGGCGGCCTCCGGCATCGGGCGTGAGACCGCCCGGGTGCTGGCCGCTGCCGGCGCCGAGGTGATCGTCGGCGTCCGCGACCTGGCCGCGGGTGCGCAGGTGGCCGAGGAGATCGCCCCGGCGAGCGGTCCGGGCACAGTGCGCGCCACCATGCTCGACCTCGCCGACCAGGCGTCGGTGCGCGCCTTCGTTGCGGCATGGCAAGGGCCACTGGACATCCTGGTCCTCAACGCGGGCGTGATGGCGTGCCCGCTGGAGCGGACCAAGGAGGGCTGGGAGGTGCAGTTCGCCACGAACCACCTGGGCCACTTCGCCCTTGCGACCGGCCTGCACGGCGCCCTGGCGCAGGCCCGCGGTGCGCGCGTGGTCGTCGTCAGCTCGGTCGGCCATGTCAACGGCGATGTGCTCTTCGACGACATCAACTTCGAGGAGCACCCCTACGACCCCTGGGCCGCGTACAGCCAGTCCAAGACCGCCAATGTCCTGTTCGCCGTCGAGGCCGGCCGCCTCTGGGCCCCGGACCTGATCAGCGTGAACGCCCTCAACCCCGGCCGCATCACCACCACCCGGCTCGGCCGCCACATCGGGGACATCGGCAACAGCCCGTCCTCCTTCGACCCCACCAGCACCGATGTGTCCTGGAAGAACATCGAGCAGGGCGCTGCGACATCGGTGCTGCTCGCCGCTTCGCCGCTGGTCGAAGGTGTCACCGGCCGGTACTTCGAGGACTGCAACGAGGCCGGTCCGCACCGGCCGGGTGTGCGCCGGGGAGTGGCCGCCCACGCCGTTGACCCCCAGAGTGCGGCTCGCCTGTGGCAGATCTCCCTCGACATGGTCGAGGCCGCCGCCCCGGCCGCCTGACGCCCTGGCCACCAGGCACACGGTTCGCGCCGGCACGCCGATCACCGAGCCATTGCCGTTGCTCGTCGGTTGCACCGGCCGGCACCAACCGGCTGTCCACCCTGCAGGGCCTGCACTGAACGGCCACCGGTCGGACCGCGTGGCACCTCACCGGCGGGTCCGGTGCGGCACACCCTCACCCTGCCGGAGGCCGTCCGCACGGGTCCGTTGGCCGGATGCGCGGGCGGCGATGTCCGTGCCGTGGCCCGACGTTCGACGGTCCTGAGAGGGCGTGTCGACCTGGCCGGGATGGTTCGCCGGGTCGGCCGGTCATTGCATTTCCGAAGCGGCTGCCAGGTGGCGGCGGCAGAGGCCGGCGCCTGTGAGGTGGGGTCTCTGCGGCGCGTCACCGTAGAGCCACGTCTCCCGAGCTGCTGCCGGAAGGCGAGCGGCAGGTCGAGGTCCTCACCGAGATCGACGAGACAGCCGAAGGCGAGTCCGACACCGTGGGGCGGCCGGCACGTCGGGACGACAGGCGTTCGCCTCCCGTGGCCGCCTGGCCGCGACCCACGTCGAAACCATGATCCGGTGGGCCACGATCAGCGTGCCAAGCCGTGTCTCTCAGCTTCGGCGGCATGAGGGTCCTTGGCGAGGCTCGTACACTCATGGGGTGGCATTCACGAGCACCCCGCACTACTGCTTCCTGTAATCGGAAGGCCTTGAGGGCGATGTCGGACGACGTCGCTCTCTTTGGCGTGCCTGCCGTGCGAACCACCTTCCTGACACTGCCCGTTCCTTCCTGAGGCAGTCATCTTCGGTGCGCGCAGGCACGGTCCCTTCCCTTCAGCCTCGCCAGGAGTGCCTCGTGCCCGCATCGCCTTCCCCTGCCCTCGAACGGTTCCTCGATCTGCTGCGCTGCCCTACGTGCCGCACGCGCCGTCTCCATGCCGATCACGGCGTATTGCGCTGTGCGGCGGGCCATACCTTCGACATCGCCCGCCACGGCTACGCCGGCCTCCTGACGGGCACCCGCGGCACCAGCGGCGACAACGCGGCCATGGTCGAGGCTCGGAACCGCTTCCTGGCCACCGGCCGGTACGCGTTCATCCGCCAGGCGGTGGCCCGGCTGGCGGCCGACTCAGCTCCTGCGCGGGGCGCGGTCGTGGACGTCGGTTGCGGTACGGGCTACTACCTGGCCGGGGTTCTCGATCAGCTGCCCGGCGCCCGAGGGCTGGGCCTGGACACATCGGTGCGAGCACTGCGCTCGGCGGCCCGAGCCCATGAACGTGCCGCTGCGGCCGCCTGGGATGCCTTCCGTCCCTTCCCGCTGGCCGACGGGGTGGCGGACGTGGTGCTGGACGTGTTCGCACCGCGGAATCCTGCCGAGTTCCACCGAGTGCTCCGCCCGTCCGGCCGACTGATCGTGGCCCGTCCCACGGGGCGTCACCTGACCGAACTGCACGGTCGGGTACCTGCAATGGTCACCGTCGACCCAGCCAAGGAACAGCGCCTGCATCGGGCCCTGGACCCCTACTTCGAGGTCGTCGTCACCGAACGGGTGGAGTACTCCACCACCTTGGTCGGGCCGGAGGCCATGAACTTGGTGGGGATGACACCGAGTGCACATCACGTGAGCCGTATGGATCCGGACGACGGCGACCTCCTGCCCGACCGGGTCACCGTCTCCGTGCTGGCCACCGCCTACAAACCCCGGTGACCACGAGGGGTGCCTGCGTCTGCTGACCGACGAGCCGTTGACACAGGTGGCGCCCTGGATTCCTCGGGTCACCGGGAAGACAGGGCGCGGTGCCCGTTCGCCGACGACCGCCCCCTCGCCGACGGGACCACGGATATCCGCCGCGATAGGCGATCATCGTCACATGGAGCGAGTCATGGACCTCGACGAAGCTGGTGCCGTGGTCGTCTCGCGCCGATCCGTCTGGCAGGCAGCAGGACTGGCCGTGGGGCCTGTCACGTGGCGCGATGGAGCGGCGCCTTGGCCGCAGCGGCTCGAAGCGGAGAGGCGCGAGGTGAGTGATCCCGACTCGATCGGCGTCCATGTGCGCAGTTCGCAGCAGGCCGAACTGCAAGTTGTCCTGTACCGCGGCGGATGGGCCGATGTCGACTACATCGCAAGCATCGATGACGCAGGCGCGATCCCTGCTCCGGCGATACGTTCTGCCCAGGCGTTCGGAGGCTTGCTCGACACCTGGGTGACTCGCGTCTTCGGCCCCCCGGTGCCATCGAACAGGGAAAGCGTTCTTGAACACCCACGGAGCTCGTAGTTGAAGATCGTCCGCCTGGCCGCGCTCGGCTCAGCCATCGACCCGCCTGACCCTGCCCGATACGGAAGACATTGCCGTCGGCGCCGAGACGGTGGGAGGGCGCCACGTAGCTGCTCCGACGGTCCTCGAATCAGCCGGCGTTGGGACCTCCTGCGGGGCCGCAGAAACCAGTGGCGACATGTGGTGGATCCAGGTGAACATGGGTGCCGCCATGTTCGTTCGCCCGTGAGGTGATCCTTTGAGAAGGGTGGCACTGCGTCGCCACGCACTGTTGCCTCGGCAGTACGACCACCGGAGGGTCGTGGCGACCACGGTGGATGCCTGGGGCAGGGCCCTCTGGCTGATCTGCCCCGATGCGGAGCTCGAGCCGCGACCGTACGGAAGCCCGTATCCCAGACCCCGCACCGACCCGTATGACGCGCTTCTCGTCATCGACGACCGCGGCACCATCCACGAACGGACCCTGCACGACGTCAGCATGTGGGTCAGTGCGGTGGACTCGCTGCCCAACGGACGGTTCATTCTGGTGGAGGGACGTGCGATGCGAGGTGAGCGCAACGCCCGGATTTACGGCAGAGAGGGGCGAAGCCGGCACTCCTTCCGGATGGGGGATGCCGTCGAATTCGCGATGGCCGACCGGCGGCATCATGTTTGGAGCGCCTACTTCGACGAAGGCGTTTACGCCGACCCCATCAGCGCCGCCGGACTGGTGCGTTGGGACAGCGGGGGCCGTCAGGAATGGCGGTACTCGGCTCCCGAGGGCATCGAATACATCGACACGGTCTATGCCCTGAACGTCGACGACGGTGTGGCCTGGGCCAGCTATTACCCGACCTTTCCCCTGCTGGAGGTCCGTACGAACGGGAAGCCCTGCGTCCGCGCGTCGCCTGTGGTCGCTCCCCGGGGAATGGCCGTGCACGGAGAGGAGATCGTGATGCTCGGCGGGAACCGGCAGAACGACCGGCTCCATCGCTGCCGCATGGATGAGCACAACGTCATACCCATCGAAGAAGTTCAGCTCACCCACCCCGACGGTGCACTGCTCAAGCAGTACGCGCGCCCCATTGGACGGGGGCGACATCTGTACCTGCGAGGGTCGGCCAAGCAGTGGTTCGTGACCGGCATATGAGCCGGCCATGTGGTTCCCTCGGGTGCCGAGGGCACACGTCGACCGCAGTCGAAGGTCGCCTGCGTCACGAACCCTCTGAGGGCTCGCAGATCCATCCCTGATCTTGCGTGGGTATCCCCGGCTTCAGTCGGGGAGGGACATGCATCCTCGGGCCGGAGGCGTGTAGCGCCGGAGTTCGCTGTGTGTCTTCGGTGACGGTCAGGTGGGCTGCTTCTGGCCTTCGATGTACTGACGGACGATGTTGAGCGGTGCGCCGCCGCACGAGCCGGCGAAGTATGAGCGGGACCAGAACACGGAGCCCAGTCCGATGCGGTTGATGCGGGCGGTGTACTCGGCGCGCAGGTACCGGGAGGTGACGCCCTTGAGGCTGTTGATCAGCTTGGACAGGGCGATCTTCGGCGGGTAGTGCACGAGCAGGTGTACGTGATCGCGTTCGCCGTTGAACTCCTTCAGCTCTGTCTCGAAGCTGCCGCATACCTGCCGCATGATCTCCTCGCACCGCTTGAGCATGGCGTCATCGAAGACGTCCTTGCGGTACTTGGTGACGAACACCAAGTGAGCGTGCAGACGCCAAGGGTAGTGTGATCTTCGAAGCTGACCAGGGAGGGGGTGGGCGGGATGATCCGTGCGTACACATTCCTCATGCGGCCCACCGTGGGCCAGGCGGGCGCGCTTGCCGAGATGCTGCGTGAGCATTGCTCTCTCTACAACGGGGCTTTGCAGGAACGCCGCGGCGCCTACCGGCACACCTCGAAGACCACGGTCCGCTACGGGCAGCAGTCCGCTCAGCTCAAAGACATCCGTTCCTTCGATCCCGAGCGTCAGGGGCGTTGGTCGTTGTCAAGTCAGCAGGCCACCTTGCGCCGGCTGGACAAGGCGTTCGCTGCGTTCTTCCGGCGCGTGAAGGCCGGTGACAAGCCGGGATATCCGCGTTTGCGGTCGGGCAGGCGGTTTGACACCGTGGACTTCCCCAAGGACGGCGACGGCTGCCGCTGGGATTCAACCCCGCACGATCCGATCACCCGCGTGCGCCTCCAAGGCGTCGGGCACGTCAAGGTCCACCAGCACCGTGCGGTGATCGGCAAGGTCAAGACGATCAGTGTGAAGCGGGAAGGGCGCCGCTGGTACGTCATCCTGACCGCCGAGCAAAGCGCGCCCAAGCCGCTTCCCGCGACCGGCAGCGTGGTCGGCGTCGACATGGGCATAGCCAACTTCCTTGCCGACTCAGGCGGCGGGTTCGTGCCCAACCCCCGCCACGGCGCCAAGGCCGCCGCCCAGCTCGAAGCCGCACAACAGGTCCTCGCCCGGTGCGAGCGAGGGTCCAAGCGCCGCCGCAAGGCGGTCGAACGCGTCGCGACCCTGCACCGCAAGGTCCGCCGTCAGCGCCTGGACCACGCACACAAGGCCGCTCTCGACCTCGTGCGGGAACACGACTTCATCGCGCACGAAGACCTCAAGATCCGCAACATGAGCAAGGCCCCCGCACCGAAGCCGGACCCCGAACAGCCGGGCGTGTTTGTGCCCAACGGGGCCGCCGCGAAGGCCGGACTCAACCGCTCGATCGCTGATGCCGGATGGGGGTGTTCCTCGCGATCCTGGCCGCCAAGGCGGAAGGAGCCGGACGGCAAGTGATGGCGGTGGACCCCCGTAACACCTCACGGCAGTGCCCCGAATGCGGGCACACCGCCAAGGAGAACCGGCCCACCCAGGAAAAGTTCCACTGCCTCTCGTGCGGCCACTCAGCGCACGCGGACACAGTGGGCGCGATCAACGTTCTACGGTCCGGGCTGGTCCGTCGCAACGCCAACCCGGCATAGCGAGAAGCCCCCTCATCCATGAGGAGGAGGAGTCACAAGAGGTCGCGCAGATAGGCGTTGTGGGGGCCTCGGCGGCCCCGCACGGCTGGGCGTGGACACTGTCCGCTTCGGCCGGATCGACACCCCACTCCTGCACTCGCGGCCGGGGCTGGACTCCGACGACGCGATCACCGCCGCCGGGTTGATCACTCCTTTGGGCCGCTTCGGCACCGCCGAGGAAGCCGCCGCCTCGGCCCTTTACAACGGAGCGTCCGTCTGCTGGCGTGCCGGGGTCGACGAGAGGGCGGCGAACGCAGCGTCCAGCAGTTTGCCGAGGTTCTCTTGGCCGTCGCTCGCACTCCATTGCCCGAGGACGATCCACAAGATTTCGAGCGCCGCCGCTACGCGTACGTTGGCGATGACCGATGACCCGTCGGTCGAGGAGGTTGTCTTCTGCAGTCGGGCGACGATCTCCGGTCGCCATTCAGCCTGCTTCTCGCGGAGGCGTGCGCACAGGGCCGGGGTCTGCTCGATGAGGCCGAGGATCGTCACGAGTTCCGGGACGTCGCGCACGAGGAACCCCACGGCTGACTCGAGGGCATTGCGCAGCCTGCTCCAGTCGTCCTGGTCGGCCCCCTCGGCATCGAGTGCGTCAGTGATGACGTCGCCGACAGGGTCGAAGACGAACAGGACCACGTCTTCCTTGGTGCCGAAGTAGCGCAGGAAGGTGCTCCGCGACACTCCGGCGGCTTCGGAGAGGTCGGCGAAGGTGACCTGGCTGAAGCCGGTGAGGCAGAACCGGTTGAACGCGACGCGGGCCAGCTCTGCTCGCACCGCGTGGCGGCTGATCTCACGGGTTCCGACTGGCGTTGCGCTCATGGGGACGAGTGTACTCCGACACACTCGTTTGCTTCTTCGGATACAGGTTTCTAACCTGATACTCAGTGTCAGTCGCGATACTGAGGTTCGCGACGTTGTACCCAGCCGGCGGCCCGGTCACAGGCCGTCCTTTACCGCGATATGGAGCCACCTCATGAGCTACGAAGACCTTCCCGCCCTGACCATCGACGTCTCGGACGGGGTCGCGACGGTGACAATCGATCACCCGCCGCTCAATCTGATGGACGCGGTCCTCCTGCCGTCACTCCGGGCATTCGTCGCGCGTGTGCGGGACGACGCCGACGTCCGCGTCATCGTCTTCGAGAGCGCTGACCCGGAGTTCTTCGTTGCGCACGGTGACATGGCCTACCTCACCGACCCTGAGGCGCTGCCTGCAGCCACTCGCGCTGCGATCGCGGCCGCGCCGGGCTCGACCGTCCCGGAAGGCCTGAACATCCTCCAGGCGATGAGCGAGGAGGTCCGCTCGCTGCCGCAGGTCACCATCGGCAAGCTCGCGGGCTTCGCGCGCGGCGCGGGCAACGAGTTCTTCATGTACCTGGACATGCGATTCGCGGCGATCGGCAAGTCGGGGCAGGGGCAGCCGGAGTCCTTGATGGGGATCCTCCCCGGAGGCGGCGGCACGGTGAACATGACGCGCCTGGCAGGAAGGGCCCGCGCGCTGGAGCTCATCCTCGGCGCCGAACTCGTGGGCGCGGAGCTCGCGGAACGCTACGGCCTGATCAACCGTGCCCTGCCCGCCGCAGAACTCGATCCCTTCGTGGACACCCTCGCCCGACGGATCGCCGGCCTCCGGCCGGAGGTGATCTCCATCACGAAGGCTGCGGTCGACGCGGTCGCGCAGCCGATTCCGCGTGCGGCATACGCCGTTGAGAACGAGGGTCTGTTCGCGGCGTTCGGCGACGAGGTCACCGAGCTCGCCCACAAGCTGCTCGCGGCTGGTATCCAGACCCGCGAGGGCGAACGGGACCACGAGCGCATCGCCAACAGCATCTGAGTGCCCAAGCTCTCGCCATCCGTGCGCAGAGGCTCCGCGGGAAGAGACCCCCTCAGCAATTGCCGGCACGCGCGTTGTCGAGTGGTCAGGTCGACCACCCTGGTTCGCCGGGCCTGTCGGGAACACGACCGGCCGAAGCGCCGGAAACGGCGGACAGGGGAGTGGATGGCGCAAGCAGCCATAAGTTTGACAACGCTGTTCGGCCGTGCGAATACGCGCGGTTGGGAAGGTAGGTAGCCGAGCGGGCACAGGTTCCGTTGATCATGGAGTTGCTGACGCTCTGTGATCAACGAGGAGACCTGTGCCTGCGCTTCCATCATGGCTGGCCGAGCCGCTCTGGGACCAATTCGTGGTCCTGCTACCAGAGCGGCCGGAATACCACCCGGACCATCCACTCGGCTGCCACCGCCGACGCATCAGCGACCGGATCATCTTCGACAAGATGCCGCACTGCTGCGCTTCGGCTGTTCCTACGAGGCGATCGCCAACGAACGCCCGAACCGCCGACCATGACCGCACCCCTTTCCGCGCCACCTCTAAGCCGTTGCTTTGGCATTCGGTGAGGCTGGGCCCGGGGTAAGGAAGGGTCGCGGTGAGATCGAAGGCGGTCTTCGGCCCTGTCGGCGACCCGGCTCGTACGGTTCAGGAATTCTCCCTGATCCACCCGGTGAGCAGAGGGCCGACGCGTTCGGGGGATTCGACCTGGGGAAAGTGCCCGACGACCGGTTCCCGGTCCAGGACGGCAAGCCTGGCCTGCGGGACGGCCTCGCGGATCCGTGGAATCACATGGGCGCCGCTGACGGGATCCTCGGGTCCCCAAATGAACTGCTGAGGGCCCTCGTAGTCACGTACTGCGCCCGTCCAGCGAGCGGCGTTCCGCCTGCGTTCCTCCATGTAGTGGAGCAGCGAGGGGAGAACCCTGGATCCGTCCCGTGCCCGTGCGCCCAGGCACATGTCGTGCAGCACCTCACCCGGCAGAGGCCGCTCACCGATGAGACGATTGATGGTGATGGTGAACTTGTCCTCGTCCATCTGCCGTGCCACTTCCGCTCCGGCCGGACCGGCCAGGAGTTTCTGCTCGGGGATCGGGTGATGCAGGTCCGGCCAGATGCCTCCGTTGAGCCAGGTCATGCAGGTCACCCTGTCCGGGTTGCGGGCCAGAAGTTCCTGAGCGACGGAGACTCCGTAGTCGTGGGCCACCACTGCGGTGGTGTCGTGTCCGTCGACGGCCCAGACCGCCTCGACGAGGTCCGCCTGCTCCAGAATCGAATAGGTGTGAGGGTAGGGCTTGTCGCTTTCGCCGAATCCGACGAAGTCCGCTGTTGTCACGTGAAAACCCGCGCCCACGAGCTGTGGGACGACAGCCGCCCAGTCGAGCGAGGAGGTGGGGAATCCGTGAAGCAGCGTCACGGGGACGCCGGTCGACGGCCCGTCGTGCCTCACAAACACCGTGTGAGGAGTCCCCGGCAGGCTCCGGCGGCTGCCGCCGGCGATCCATTCCTCGCGAGATCGGATGGTGTCGGACATCATTGCTCCGCTCGTGGGACTGTGCGCAACGGAATGTGCTGAGTATGCAGAACGATTCGCTTCTGCCCTGTGTGTCATGGTGTCAACGACGACGATGGGCTTGCTCTATCCCGATGTTGCGATCGACACCGAAGTTCCTCCCCCTGTGTGCCGCGGTGGGAGCCCCATGACGAGATCTTCACGCTGAGCCCGGACCCGGGCGCGGGCCGAGATGTCTCGCCCTCGCTGTGACCGGGACGACTCGGGTGACCGATGCCCGCGGGCGTGCCGACGGGGGTTGGTTCCCGGGTGGCCGATCGAGATGCCGGATGTCTCAACTCGGCCGTCGGGGAGCGGAACACCCCGGGATCCGCGAGCCGGGTCGCTGACGAAAGTGCCGGTCGGCCGCAGGCCGATGCCAGGCCGAACTCGTGCCGCACCGCCGGTTCGTGACGCGGTTCCGAAACTCCGGCTGTCGAGGCCATTGACATCCACCGCCCCTGGCGTCCAAGCTCCCCGCAACGCATGTTAACGATAACACCGCTACGGAACATGCCTGAGGGAGCCGCCCCATGCCAGGCCGTCACCCGCCCATGAACACACACCACTTCGCTCCGAGCGCCACCGGTCCCACCCGACGCACCGTCCTGCGAACGGTCGCGGCCGGAGCTTTCGCCAGTGCCACCGGCACTCTGGCCACCGCATGCGGAAGCGCGGCCGCGGAAGCCGCCGGCAAGGTCGCCGTGCACGGGGACAATCCGGCTTGGGCCGAACCCCTGAAGGCCGCGGGCAAGGCGATGCACTCGGTCGACGGCATCGAGATCGTGCCCGAAGTCATCCCGTCACTCGAGTCGTTCGAGCAGGTCGTCAAGTCCTCGCTGCGCACCGACAAGACGCCCGACATGCTCAAGTACTGGTCCGGCTACCGTCTCCAGGACCTGGCCCGCACCGGCGGCATCGTGGATCTGACCGGACACTGGGAGAGCGCCGCAGGCAAGGGCTGGGTCGACACCTCGCTGCGTTCCGCGTTCACGTACAAGGGCCGCGTCTACGCCCTGCCCATGAACCTGGCTTACTGGGTCTTCTATTACAACCCCGAGGTCTTCCGGGCCAACGGCCTGAGGAAGCCGGAGACCTGGGACGACTTCCTCGCCGCCGCGGCCCGTCTGAAGAGCGCCGGCATCACCCCGCTGCACGGGACCGCGGCCGGGCGCTGGCCCTCGTTCATCTGGTTCCAGGAGATCCTCAGCCGCCAGGACCCGCAGTTCTACGAAGACCTCATGAACGGGCGGGCGCGCTACACCGACCCGCGCGCCGAACAGGCCATGCGCACCATCGCGTCCTTCTTCGACAAGGACTGGTTCACCTCGATGGACATGGACCACACGATGGCCGCCGCGGCCCTTGTGCACGGCAAGGTCGGCATGCTGCCCTGCGGCACCTGGCTCGGTTCCACCCTCGTCGGTGCGGGCGGCAAGCCCGGCAAGAGCCTGGACGCCTTCGTGCTGCCGATGCAGAACACCCGGGCGCAGCCCGGCATGATCTTCGAATCCAGCGCCCTCGTCTGCACCGTCAAGGGCCCCGATCGTGACGAGGCCCGTCGCGCCGCCGGCGCCTGGATGCACCCGAAGGTCATGAAGGCCTTCTCGCACACCTTGCAGGACGGATGCCCCAACCCCGGCGTCGCACCGGCCAACGTCATGATCGCGGGCATCACCGCGACCGTGCGCGAGAAGAAGCTGCGGATGCTCAACCGCTTCTGGGAGTTGGGACCGCCGGAACTGGTCGAGGCCACCGTCGACGATCTGGCCGGCTTCCTGCTCGATCCGTCGTCGTACCGCTCGGTGCTGCGGACGATGCAGGGCCGGGCCGACGAGGCGTGGAGGGTGTGGAGGGAGGCGGAGAAGTCATGACGGACGCCATGAGCACGGCAACCCCCGCCGCGACAGACGGACCCGGCACCAGGGGCAGGCCGCTCCGGATTCGCCGGCGGATCCCCACCCGCACCCCCCATCAGGCCGCTGACGGCATCCGGGCCGGGCACCGGTCGGGCCACCCGCTGGTCGGCATCCCCTGGGCGCTGCCCGCACTGCTCTTCGTCGGAGTACTGCTCGTCTACCCGTTCTTCCGCAGTGTCTACGGCAGCTTCTTCGAGGACAACGGCTTCACCAGCCACTACACCGGCCTCGACAACTACGCGCGGCTCGCCGACGACCCGATCTTCGGCCGGTCGCTGCTCAACACCGTCATGTGGGTGGCGGGCACCCTGCTGCTGCCCGTTGCCATCGGCCTCGCCATCGCCGTGGCGACGCAACGGATGCGCTTCGGGTGGCTCGCGCAACTCCTCATCGTGCTGCCGTACGCGATCTCGGGTGCCGCCACCGCCGTACTGTGGAAGTTCATCCTCACCTCGGAGGGTTCGCTCAACGAGGTGCTGCACGGCATCGGGCTGGACTCCCTCGCGCGCGCCTGGCTGCTGGAGTGGCCGCAGAACACGATAGCGATGATCGTCGCCAGTACCTGGCAGGCCACCGGCCTCAATGTCGTGCTGTTCGCCATCGGGCTGCGCGCCATCCCGCGCGAGACAGTCGAGGCGGCCGAACTCGACGGGGCGACCGGCTGGCGGATGTTCCGGCACGTCACCCTGCCGCAACTGCGGTCCGTGACCGTGGTGGTGGTAGGGATGGCCATCGTCAACAGCCTCAAGGCCTTCGACATGATCTGGGTGCTCACCCAGGGCGGCCCGGCCCGCTCCTCCGAGACGCTGGCGCTGACCATGTACCGCGAGGCCTTCCGGCTCTTCCACGTCGGCTACGGATCCGCCATCGCACTCGTCCTGTCCGTCATCGTCGTCGCCTCCTCATGGATGTACCTGCGCCGGCAGTTGCCCGACACATCCGCTGCGAAGAACTGACTCCAGGCGTTCGAAAGGAGTGACAGACCCATGGGACGGATCTTCCGAAACCTCTTCGTCGCGGGCTGCGTGGTGCTCTGGCTCGTTCCGCTGTACCTGCTGGTGGTGAACGCGCTCACACCCGTCACCGCGTACACGGGCCGGCCGGACTGGGCCCCGCGGGGCTTCGCGGTGTGGGAGAACCTCTCGACCGCGTGGAGCGACGCGGGCATCGGTGACAGCTTCCTCAGTTCGATGCTGTACGCCGTGGTGTGCGGCGCGGCCGCCGTGGTCGTGGCGGCCATGGCCGCCTTCGCCGTGGTGGTGCTGCCCCTGCCGAAGCCCGTGTTCTGGTTCTGGCTCATCTACTCGGGGACGCTCTTCCCGCTGCAGATGTTCCTCGCCCCGCTGTTCGGCATGTACGCGGACGGCAATCTGTACGACACCCGGCTCGGCCTCATGCTCGTGTACGTGGCGTGGGCGGTCCCGTTCGCGTTCTTCCTGATACGCAATCAGATGACCACGATGCCACCCGAGGTGACGGAGGCGGCCATGCTCGACGGGGCCTCCTTCCACCGCATCTTCTGGCGCATTCATGTGCCGCTGATGGGTTCCAGCCTGGCCGCCGCGTTCATCTTCCAGTTCACCGCCGTCTGGAACGACCTGCTGTTCGGCATCACGCTCAGCCGCAGCCCCGACATCCAGCCGGTGATGGCCGCTCTGACGACCCTCAACAACGCCTACGCGTCGTCGGGACCGCCCGTCATCCTGGCCGGCGCACTCATCGTCTCCCTTCCCACCCTCGTCGTCTTCCTGGTGTTCCGCGGCCTGTTCCTGCGCGGCATCACCGCGACCGCACGTTAGCCCCGTCCCCCAGCACGATCTGGAGAGATCCGCATGACCACACGGGCACTCGTCCGTACGACCGACTGGGACAACGACCGGATACGCGACAGCCTTCGCGGCTCGGTCGTGAGCGCCGAAGGCAGCCTGGGCGGCAACGCACTGCGTCTCACCGTCGAACCACTGCTGCGCCGCGCCGAGACCGGCGGACTGCTGCAGTCGCTGCGAGTGGAGGCGGTGAACGGCTCCCGGCTCCCGGACGAGCTCACGGTACGCACCGAGTCCGGTGACGCACTCCCCGCTGAACGCATCGCCGGGCCCAACCGCTCGATCCGCCTGCTGCTGCCCGCCGTCGACACCGCCCAGCGGGTCACCGTGGGGCTGCCCGGAAGCGACCCGGGCAGCGGAATCGACGTGACGCTCACCCCCCAACGCCGCTGGACCGTCCACCTCGTCCACCACTCGCACCTGGACATCGGCTACACCGACCCTCAGGGCAGGGTGCTGGCCGAGCATCTGTCCTTCCTCGACGCCTGCCTCGAGCTGACCCGGGCCACCGACGGCTGGGCACCCGAGTCGCAGTTCCGATGGTGTGTCGAGTCGCTGTGGTCCTTCCGGCAATGGGCCGACGCGCGGCCCGCCGAACAAGTCGAGGAGTTCGTACGGCGGGTGCACGAGGGCAGGATCGAGCTCACCGCCATGCCCTTCAACCTGCACACCGAGACCTGCTCCACCGACGAACTGCACGAACTGCTCCGCATGGCCCACGAGACGAGGGAGCGCTACGGCATCGACTTCACCTCGGCCATGCAGACCGACGTGCCCGGATCGGTCGTCGGTCTGGTCGACGCGCTCAGTGACGCCGGTGTCAAGTACCTGTCGGTGGCGCACAACTGGGCCGGCCGCTCGGTACCGCACCTCGTCGGCGGGGAGAAGCTGCCGCGTCTGTTCCGCTGGCGCGCCCCCAGCGGCAAGAGCGTGCTGGTGTGGGTCACCGACACCCCGCACGGCCTGGCCTACATGGAGGGCCCACTGCTGGGCTTCGACACCGACTACGGCAGTGTCGACGATCTCCTGCCGTCCTATCTGACGTCCCTCGCCACCAACCCGTACCCCTATCGCGGTGGTGTCTTCGGCTGGGCGATGGACCAGGAGGAGATCAAGCGTGAGCCCTACCCGTGGGATGTGCTGCACCTGCGGGTGCAGGGCAAGTTCGGCGACAACGCGCCGCCGCGCCGGATCATCGCCGACACGGTGCGCCGCTGGAACGAGACCTGGGCCTATCCGCAGCTGCGGCTGTCGCGCAACGAGGACTTCTTCACCGACGCCGAGTCCCGGCTGGGTGACGAGATCCGCACCTTCGAGGGCGACTGGACCGACTGGTGGGTCGACGGTGTCGGCTCGGGCGCCCATCCGCTCTCCCTGGCCCGCACAGCCCAGTCCGTCGTCGCGGACGCCCAGACCCTCGGCACGTTCGCGGGTGTCCTCGGCGCGGCCGGGGCCGAGGACGACAGCCGCGACGCGGCCGGCGTGTACGAGGCGGTCTCCCTCTTCGACGAGCACACCTGGGGCGCCGGCGACCCCTGGACGCACGGCGACCACGGCGGGCACTCCGGCGAACAGCAGTGGCACTGGAAGTACGGGCAGGCCCTGCGCGCCCACGACGACGGGCAGTCACTGCTGAACCGGGCCTCCGCGCGTCTGGGGCAGCGACTCGCCTCCCAGGCCGGCATTCCCGCCTCCTACCACGTCGTCAACACCTGCTCCTGGCCGCGCACCGACGTCGTACGCATCTTCCTGCCCGAGTCCAGCATCCCGCTGGACCGACCGGTCGCGGTCCATGACGCGCGCACCGGTGCGCGCCTGCACCACGAGGAAAGCCCACAGGTCAACGACGACCACCGGGACGCCGGCCGCTTCCTGCTGGTGCGCGTGGACGACGTGCCGCCGGCAGGCTCCGTCCGCCTCGACATCCGGATCGCCGAAGAGGCGATCGGCGACGCGGCCGAAGAGGCCGTCCTCAAGGCGGCCACCGGCTGGAACCCGACAGGCGGCACAGACCGGGAGGACCCTGCCGAGACCGCGGCCGCGGCCCACGCGCTGGCCGAACCGCTGCTCCTGGAGAACGAGCACCTCGCCGTGCGTGTGGACCTCGCCCGCGCCTGTATCGGCTCCGTCACCGACAAGGCCACCGGCCGCGAACTGGTCCGTACCGACGCCGTCACGGGCTTCAACGCCTATATCCACGACAGCTACACGACCGCAGGCGGCTTCAACCACAACTCCAGCCGCACCACAGGCTCCGACCGCCTGGAGCACCTCGGCGACCGCTCCGTCGCACCGCCGGCCGCCCTCATCGCCCGCCGGTCGACCGCCACCGCCGAGACGATCACGTACGAGACCCGTCCCGCGGGCGCGAACCGGGTGCGCACCACTCTCACACTGCCGCGCGGCGTCGCCCGTCTCGACATCGAGAACCGCGTCGACAAGGACGCCACCACCGGCAAGGAAAGCGCCTACTTCGCCTTCCCGTTCGCCTTCGGTTCGCCCACGGTGCGCATGGAGGCGTCCGGCGGTGCCACCGGCACCGGCCTCCCGGTCGTCCCCGGCTCCGCGTTGCACATGCGGGCCGTGCGCCGCTGGATCACCCTGCGGGAGGACGAGTTCACCGTCGCTTGGGCCGGCCAGGACGCGCCGCTGGTTCAGTTCGGCAACATCGCGCTGCCGTACGCCCCGTTCCCGAAGACCATGGGCCAGGACGAGCCCGCCACCGTCTTCTCCTGGATCCACAACAACCTCTGGGACACGAACTTCCCCAGCGAGCAGGGCTTCGAGTTCACGTTCCGCTACAGCATCGCCTGCGGTGGCGCGGACGCCGGTCTCGGCCCGCGCACGTCCGCCGCCTGGAGCCGTCCCCTGCACGCCGTGCGCGCCAGAGGGCCGGAGTCGGACAAGGCTCCCGCATTCCTGACCTTCGCCGAACTGGGCGACCCGCGTGTGAGGTTGGTCGGCGCCACCACGCCCGCACCCGGTCGGGTGCTGCTGCGGCTGCAGTCCTTCGCCGAGGAACCGGTGGCCTGCCCCGTACGGGCCCGCTTCCCGGTCTCCGCCGCGCACCGGTCGGACTACCTGGGCACTCCGTCCGCCCGACTCCCCCTGCACGACGGCCAGATGACGCTCGACATCCCCGCACTGGGCACGGCAGCGGTACTCCTCGAGCGCCTCTGAATCTGCACGAAAGTACGAAGGAGATTGCGTGTACCGGCTCGACCCTCGATACACCCCCGCACCGCGAACCGTCCTTGTGACGGGCTGGCAGGCGATCGCGGACCAACTGCCCCCCGCCCCGGCGGTCGTCGCCATCGATGGGCCGCCGTCCGTGGACTGGGACCTGCTGGCCGACCGGCTCGTGGCCGCCTGCCCGGCCACCGCGGTGCGGCTGCTCGACGTGCGCGAGCACTACGCACCGCCCGCCGAGATCAGGCGTCGCACCGTACGCCCGGAGGATGCCGTCGACCCGTACTACTGCAAGCTCGCCGAGAACACCCTGGACGACCTCTTCGACGACGTGCCGCGGCCACCGGACGGGGGGCCGGCCGTGGTCTTCGGGCCGGGCGCCGCCCTCGTCCGGCACGACGTCCTCTGGTACGCCGACCTCCCCAAGCGCCATGCGGAGGCCGCCGTGGCCGCCGGAAGGGGCGTCAACCTCGGGCTGCCCGGTGAACAGGGCGACTTCCGCCGCCTGTTCTACGTCGACTGGCCCATGCTCGACCGCCATCGCGACGCGCTCGCTCCCCGCCTCGACGGCTGGTTGGACGTCCAGGAGCCCGAACGTCCGGTCTATCTGGACGGCGACGGACTGCGGGCCACCCTCGCCACCCTGAGCCGCCGACCCGTGCGCACCCGGCCGTTCTTCAACTCCACACCCTGGGGCGGTCATTGGGCCCAGCAGGAACTCGGCTTCGACCCGGCGGCACGGAACACCGCGCTCGGTTACGAACTCATCGCCCCCGAGGCCGGCATCCTCGTCGGCGACGGGCCGCAGGCGCAGGCGGAGGTGCCGTTCCAGCTGATGTGCGTCCTGCACCCCGAGGACGTCCTCGGTGACGAGGTGCACGCTCGTTTCGGCACGTCCTTCCCGATCCGCTTCGACTACCTCGACACGGTCGGCGGCGGCAACCTCTCGGTGCACTGCCACCCCAGGGAGCCGTACATGCGGGAGCGCTTCGGCTGGCCCTACACCCAGCACGAGACGTACTACATGACGTTCGGCGGCCCCGACAGCAAGGTGTTCCTCGGCCTGCGCGAGGACGCCGACGCCGACGTCTTCCGAAAGGAGGTGCTCAAGGCCGCCACCGAGGGGGTGCCCATGGATCCGGAGGACCACGTCCTGACCTTCCCCGCCGAGCAGGGCAGGCTGTTCATGATCCCGGCGGGCACCCCGCACGCCAGCGGCGCCGGCAACGTCGTGCTCGAGATCAGCGCCACCCCGTACCTGTACAGCCTGCGGTTCTACGACTGGCTGCGGCCCGGTGCCGACGGCAGTCCCCGGCCGCTGCCGTACGAGCACGGCTTCGCCAACCTGGAGACCGGCCGCCGCGGTGAGGCCGTCGCCCGCGACCTTGTGCAGGAGCCGCGCACCCTGCGCGAGGGCACCGGCTGGCGGGAGGAGGTCATCGGCGCACTGGACGAAATGTTCTACGAGGTCAGGAGATACGTGCTCGACGCCGGAGCGGAGGCGGAGGATGCCACGCGAGGGCGCTTCCATGTGCTGAACGTGGTGGAGGGTGCGGGCGTGACGGTGCGGACGGCGGCCGGGGACCTGCACGAACTGGCCTGGGCGGAGACGCTCACCGTCCCCGCCGCGGTCGGCCGCTACACCCTGCGGGCAGCGGACGGCGGACCCGTCCGGGTGGTGAAGGCGCTCGTGCGTTGATACCCGTCCTGGAGATCGGCGGCACCCACGTCACCGCGGCCCTCGTCGAGCCGCGGGACGGCCGCGTCCTGGACCGCACCCGCATGCCGCTGGACGCACACGGTTCCGCCGACGACATCCTCGGCGCCGTGCGCGCCTGTGCCGGCACCCTGGCGGTGCCCGCGGGGGCCCGCTGGGGTGTGGCGGTGCCGGGGCCGTTCGACTATGCGAGGGGCATCGCCCTCTACGCGGGAGTCGGGAAGTTCGACGCCCTGTACGGAGTGGACGTGGGGGCCGCGCTGCGCGGCGGGCTGTGGCGACACCCCGCCGATGTCGTGTTCCTCAACGACGCGCACGCGTTCCTGGCAGGCGAGTGGTCCGCGGGCGCCGCGCGCGGCCACCGCCGCGCCGTCGGCATCACCCTCGGGACGGGTGTCGGTTCCGCGTTCCTCGCCGACGGCCGTGTCTGCGAGGACGGGCCCGGCGTGCCGCCCGGGGGACGCATGGACCTGACCGAGGTGGGCGACGAGCCGCTCGAAGACGTCGTCTCACGCCGCGCGATCCTGCTCCGGTACGGCGATCCGGTCCTCGACGTGCACAACATCGCCGAGCGCGCCAGGGCGGGGGAGGGACGGGCCCGGCGGGTACTGGGCACCGCCTTCTCGACGCTGGGTGCCGTGCTGGGGCCGCGGCTGGTGGACTTCGGCGCCACGGCACTCGTGGTGGGCGGCTCCATGGCCCGTTCCTGGGATCTCGTCGCTCCGGCCCTGACGTCGGGACTCGAGGGCGGGGGCTGGGTGCCCGACGGCGGCGTGGCCCGTCGTGGTCCTGTGCCCCCCGAAACCGCGGCCGCCGCACGGCATACTCGTGCGGTGAAGCCCGCCCGTCTCGCCGGGGACGCCGCACTGATCGGCGCGGCGCGCGCGGCGGCCGACGGGGACTGACGAAGGGGACACGGCCGGGATGGCGGACACACGTGGGCCGAGGGACGCGCAGCCGACCTTGCGGGACGTCGCCGAGCGTGCGGAGGTCAGCGCCATGACCGTCTCGCGCGTTCTGCGCGACGACCCCAAGGTGGCGCCGGCCACCGCGGCCCGGGTGCGCACGGTCATCGCGGAACTCGGCTACCGCCGCAACGAGATGGCCCGCAGTCTGCGGCTGGGCAGCGGGACCGGTCTGGTGGGGCTCGTCGTCACCAACCTCGCCAACCCCTTCTACTCCCGCCTCGCCCTCGGTGTCGATTCCGTGCTCGCCCAGCACGGCCTCAAGTCCGTCATCGGCAACACCGGACAGGACCTGGACAGCGAGCGGAGCCTCGTCCAGGACCTGGTGGCCCGCCGAGTCGACGGCATCATCGCCGTGCCCGCCGACACCGACCAGCGTCATCTCGCCGCCGCGGCGGCCGAGGGCGTGCCCGTGGTGCTCGCCAGCCGCCCGCCGAACGGCTTCGCCGCCGACTGCGTGCTGGTCGACGACTACGGCGGGGCGCGCGCCGCCACCGAGCGGCTACTGGCCGCCGGGCATCGCAGGATCGGTTTCCTCGGCTCGCCCCCGACCGTCTACACCAGCATCGAGCGTCTGCGGGGTTACGCCGACGCACTGGCCGACGCCGGTATCCCCGCCGAGCCCGCCTACATCCGGCAGGGCCAGCAGCAGACCGGCGAAGCCGCCCGTGCCGCAGGCGAGTTGCTCGACCTCCCGGAACCGCCCACGGCGCTGTTCTGCTCCAACAACCGCAACACCATCGGCGCCTTCCGCGCCATCCGCCGTGCGGGCACGACCACGGCGCTGGCCGGCTTCGACGACTTCGAACTCGCCGACGCGCTGGGGCTGCCGCTGACCATCGTCGCCTACGACAGCGACGAACTCGGCCGCGAGGCCGGTCGACTGGTCGCCACCCGTATCCGGGACGGCTCCGTGCGCTCCGCCACCCGGCGGACCGTGGTGCCGACCTCACTTGTGCACTACGGCACGGCGGGACCCACGGCGCACTGATCGACGGCCGCCTGCGTCCCCCAGGACAGGGGGATGGGCGCCGCTCGGGCGGTGAACGGGCCGGGCCGGGCGCCGCTTGAGGGCCGTACTCCGGCTCGTCGCAGGCCGGGGTACGGCTGCAAGATCGCGTGCTACGGCTACGGCTACGGCTACGGCTGCGGCACGAGGTCGAGTCGATACCAGGTACCCGTCTTGCCGCCGACGTCGGCCGGGCCCGCCGGGCCGACCGGGACGAACCCGGCCTTGACCAGCACTTTTCGGGAGGCGCCATTGTCGTGTGCGGCGGCCGCCCGCAGTGTGCGCAGTCCGTGCCGCGCCACCGCGAGTCGGCACAGCTCCCGGACGGTCGCGGTGGCCACGCCGCGGCCCGTGACGTGCTGGGCGACGCGGTAGCCGAGTTCGGCGGTGCCGTCCTGGACGTCGTAGAGATTGAACCGGCCCAGAACCGAGCCGTCCTCGGCGATCAGTACGTAGAACGCGTTGATGCCGGCATCCTGCTGGGCCAGCATGGCGCTGAGCCGCTCGGCGAATCGATCGAAGAACGCGTCGCCCCGATCAGCGATGGCGGCGGCGAAGTAGGCGCGGTTCGCCAGCTCGAAGGCGAGGACCGCCGGGCCGTGGTCGGCGTGCAGCAGCTTGAGCTCGGGCACGCTCCGAACCTACCCGGACGGTGCGTTCGGAGCACCTGGGTTTCCGTGGAGGCCGAGCCGGCCTGCCCGGGGGCCGCTGCGGGGCCTGCCCCGGGGGCCCGTAGTGCGTACGGGCCCCCGGGACGGAGGACGGGTCGGTCCGTCAGTAACTGAACTGCTGGATCTGCTGATCGTTCGGTCCGTACGTCCACCCGGTCCGGGTGCCGGGATCCAGCTGGAGCGCGTTCTCGGCCCCGCCGTGGGTGCCGATGGCGAAGCCGGTCAGCGTGCGGATCACCGTTCCGGTCGTGAGATCCACGACGACCAGCTGACTGGTGGCGTTGTTGTCCGGTACCCACATTCCGGCGCCGAAGTAGGCCTTGCCCTCAGGCGTCGCGTAGGACACCACGGCGATCCGGTGGGTGCCGTCCACCGCGAGGGCCGAGGCCTTGCCCAGGCGCACACTCATGGCATCGGCCGTCTCACCGCCGGTCTCGTCGATCGGTCCGAGCACACTGGTGGGAACGATGTTGACGCTGGGCACGGTGGCCGAGAGGTTGAACAGCGTTCCGGCTCCGTCGGAGGCGATGCCGTGGCTGCATCCGGAGGTGCTGCCGAGGCCGGTCACCGTCCGGGTGACCGGATCGACCTTGGCCGCCGTCACTCCGCCGAGGCAGTTGAAGGCCCCGGCGGCCTTGGCCAGGAAGACGTCCCCGGTCGCGGAGTCGAGGGTGAGCAGACTGTATGTTCCGGCCGGCACGCCGGTCGGGTCGGCCTGGATCGGATCGCCCGTGGTGCCCGCGCCGAGGTCGACGGGCAGCACCAGGTCGGCCTTGTCGGTCCCGTGCAGGAGCACGGCGCCCCTGTTGTGAACGCCGTCGATCCGGCCGGTGACGTAGGTGTACGTGTCGGCGGGCAGCACGGTGACGCCGGTGAGGGAGTCCGTCGTGGTGTTCCAGGTCTCGACCCGGACGTCGCCGTCGGCCGTGGCCTTGTGGGCCAGCAGAACGCGGTTCGCGGTGGCTCCCACGACCTCGTAGGACGAGCCGGAGCCCGGGTCGGAGGTGATGACGTCGCCGTAACGTCCGGTCGCCGTCGAGTAGTGGCGGACCTCGGAGCCGCCGGAGGCGGTGGCCAGCGCCGCGACGGAGTGGGAACCGGCCGCGGCGAAGCTCTCCACCGACGCACCGCCGGGCGCCGGCCCGTCGTCGAAGACCAGCGTCGACAGCGGGGACGCCTGACCCACGACCTGACCGTTGCGGCCGAGGGCCAGCACCCGGACGTTGTAGCTGTCCGAGCTGCCGAGGCCGAGTGCCGCGGCGTCCAGGCGCACCGATCCGGAGACGGCGGGCAGCGTACGGTGCAGCACCGAGGGGCTGTTCACGCCGTCGTGGTCGAGTCGGGTGCCGTTGGCGTTGGTGAAGGTGTTGAGCGTGCCGTGCTGGGTGGGGGCCGGTGCGGCGAACTCCACCTCGGCCGACTGCGCGCCCGCGACGTCCCGTACGTCGTAGCGGAGCGTGAACCGGGAGGTGTCACGGGATACTTCAGCGGTGTGGCCGGCGATCCCGTTGGCCCCGGTCAGGACCGGGGCGGCCGGGCGGTTCGCCGCCGTGCCGCCGTCCACCCGGATCGGGGCGAACTCCCCGTAGGCGACGGACAGCGGGTTGCCGCCGAAGCCCCGCTGGGCGATACCGATGCCGTAGAGGCCGCCGCCGTTCGCGAAGGCCTCAGCGGGAATCGTCACCGTTCCCTTGGGCGCGGTCAGCGCCTGGTGCCAGCCGGCGGTGAACAGGGGAGCGAGGCTCGGGTTCCAGTGGCCGACCGTGGACACCACAAGCTGCGGGTCGGAGGTCGACGCGACACCGGTGAGGTCGTACGAGACGGTGACCGGGTGCCCGGCGCCGACCGTCGCCGGAGCGTCGGGGGCGGTGGCCTCCGCATAGGTGCCGTCGCTGGGGCCGACCGCGAGGGTACGGGTGGTGCTCACGCGGGTGCGCCCGTCGACCAGGACGCGGTAGGCCACGGTGATCTGCCGGTCCGTCGTGGAGGTCAGAGGCAGACCGGCGGCCGTCAGGAGCTGGGCCGGTGTCACGCGTATCGCGGGGCTGTCCGAGCGGAAGACCGTCTTGCCGACGGTGAGGGTGTACTGGGCGCGGCCGGTCACTCCGGTGGTGTCGCCGGCGAAGGTCACCGGGCCGACAAGCCCTTCACCGTTGCCGCCGGTGGATGGGTCGCCGAGGTCGATACGGCCCGGGTCGGTGGTCTCCATGAAGGCGCCGCCGAGATCGCCGATGGTGACACGGTGCGCGACGGACAGGCGCACCAGTGACGGGGACCCGGAGCTGCGGCCCAGCGCCCTCTCGGTCGCTGCCGTCACATCGATCTGCGGACCTACATGCAGCGCGCGGTCGATCTGCGGCGGCGTGGAGACCGCGCGACCGGTCTTCTCCAGGATGTCCCGTACCTGGACGGGAGTCAGACGGTGGCCGCCGAGCCGCCCGGCCTGGAGTACGACCGCCGCTGCGGCGGCGATCTCGGGGGCGGAGGCGGACGTGCCGCCGTTGAGGGACACGGCGACGTCCTGCGCCGCGCCCTGGGCCTGATGGGAGAAGGCCAGGATGTTGTCGCTGGGCGCCGAGAGGTCGATCCGGCTGCCGAAGCCCGAGGAGAAGGTCCCGAAGCCGCTGAGCCGTGTCTCGGCCGTGGTGGCGTCGCCCTGCGGTCCTGCGGCCAGGGTGTCGTCCAGGGTGGTGCCGCCCGCGGCTATCGCCCCGCTGTCGGGGACCCTTGACGGTGTCGTGGACTCCGCGTCGTCGGCGATGGTGGTGGCGGAGCGGTTGTCGGGGGCGAGGTCGGTGGGGGTGCTGCCGCCGTCGGGGCCGACGGAGGCGGGCGTGTAGAGGCGCGTGCCGTCGTTGGAGGAGATGGACACCACGACGCCGTCGTCATGGACGATGGACGTGACGACGGCACGGATGACCGGGTCGTCCTCGAGGTAGCGGCCGGGGAAGCCCTCGGCGTCGGTGCCGAAGCCGAGGCTGGCCGTGATCACGTCGGGCCTGGGTGACTGGTGGGCGGCGGCCAGCAGGGCGCCCGCGATCCGGTCGGTGGTCGGCTGCTGCGGGACGACCAGTCGGTAGTCCGCGCCGGGGGCGATGCCCAGGAGGTCGGTGTAGCCGCTGCCGGTCGCCTCGGGACGCTGCCGGTCATGGGCTAGCGGGGCCATGACGCCGAAGTCGAGCATGACTTCGTCGAGGGAGGGGTCCTGCTGTTCGGTCGACGCGGCGCCGTCCAGACCGCCGGAGTCCTTGGCCACATAGGTCGGGATCAGCGGCATCGACGGCAGGTCGAGGTAGCGCTGTCCGTTCCTGAGGACGGTGGTCGGGCCGTTGGACTGCACGTACGAGTCGCCGTCGTCGGCCATCGACTGGTCGGTGAGGTCGCCGATCGACACGTTCGTGATGGTCTCGCCGGTACCGGGCTGCTGACCGTACCGACCCTGGAGCAGGGAGAAGGCGCCGATCGCGTTCACACCGCCGGAGTTGAGGAACGCCTGCGCGGAGGTGGTGAGGGTGTCGTTGGCCGGTACGGCATCCGGGGGCGACGTTCGCGCTGTCTTGCCGGTCCTGGCGGAACCGCTGGGGCGCGCGGCGGGGAAGGACCGGACCGCCGTGGACGGCAGCGACCGGGCTCCGGTGTTCATGGTGTTGACATACCGGTTGGGTTCCGCGTCGGCGATTCCTCGAGTGCCGCGCAGGGAACGGGCGACGGCGGCGGAGTCGCGCCGGCCGGTGGTGAGGACGTAGGTCCGGGACTGCCCGGTGTTGTCCTCCTGGACGAGCGGGTGCAGCGATGTGGCGCCTACGGCCCGGAACTTGGCGTTGAGGGCCGCGCTGTTCGTCTGCGGGGTCCGGGCGGCGAGGCGAGTGCCGGGCAGGGGCGCTCCGGTGACCGAGGTCTGCTGGTCCAGCGTCACCAGAGTCTGGCCGGGAACGACGCCGTGCCGCTGCTGGTCGGGTCTCGGCGACGCCTGTGTGGCGGGTGTGCGGACCGGGGGAGTGGGGGTGGCCGGGGGCGCGGCGGATGCGGGCAGTGCCACGGCGGTCCCGGCGACGGTGAGGGCGAGGACCGCGCAGGCGCGCAGCAGCCGCAGGGCCGGTGGTCGGGCTTGGGGCATAGGGGCACCTTCCGCTGGTGTTCGGTGTGCTGACACACGACAGGGACGTGGGCCCGGGCGACACCGCAGGACAACGCCCCTTTTCTCCAGGGGAAGATGTCAACGGAAGCGGACCGGGCGCAAGGACGCGGCTGTGGCCAACTTCCGCCAGGTGGCAGCTGGCTGCCAGGAACGACCGGAGTGGAAATGGAATTTGACGTCGTCGGACTCAGCGACGAAACACAACTCGTCTACACCGCCCTGGTCGGGCTGCCCCGGAGCACCGCCTCGCAGGTCGCCGGAGCATGCGGGATGAGCGTGCGGGCGGTGGGCAGGTTGCTGTCCGTGCTGGTCAAGGACGGCCTTGCCACCAGATCCGCGGGCCGTCCGCCGCACTTCACCGCGGCGGCCCCCGATGTGGCGGTCAGCGAGCTGATCCAGGAACGTGAGCGCCGGCTCGACTCGGCCCGCTCCCTGGTGCAGCAGCTCGCCGAGAAGCACCGCGAGGCCCACCGGATCAGCGATCCGAACATCGCCGTGGAACTGCTCACCAGCCACGAGGACATCAGCGCGGCCGTCCACCGGCTCACCCAGGGTGCCCGGCGCCAGGTGCGGGCCTTCGACCGGCCTCCCTATGTCGACCGGCCGGGAAGCAACCTGGACGACCAACGCCGGCGGCAGCGCACGGGTGTCGTCCACCGGGTGATCTACGATCGGGCCGCTGTGGACTGGCCGGGCCGGCTCCAGGACGACATCCTGCCGAGCATACGCGCCGGTGAACAGGCCAGAGTGCTGGCGGAGTTGCCGCTGAAACTGGTGATCTCGGACGACAGGTCCGCGATCATCCCCTTCAGCCTCGCGCCCGGCGGCCATTCCGCCGCCTATCTCATTCAGCGTTCACCGATGCTCGTGGCACTTGAGGCGCTGTTCGAAGTCGAGTGGGAACGGGCGACACCGCTTCGGGACACCAGGTCCCCGGTCGAACGCCCCGGCGGCCCGGATGCCGAAACGCTCGCCCTGCTGAGGCTTCTGTCCTCCGGTTGCTCGGACGCGGCGATCGCGCGCACCCTGGGCTGGAGCCAGCGCACCACCCAGCGCCGTATCCATCGTCTGATGGCCGAACTGGGCGCCGACACCCGCTTCCAGGCGGCGGCCCAGGCGGCCCGTCGCGGCTGGCTGCGGTGAATCGGCACTGTCCGGAGCAGTTCTTCGCGACGGGGTCTGTCCGCCTCTGCCGGCACCGGCCCCGGATCGGCATGCGCCCGACGGACCGGTGCCCCGGCGCGGGGGGTGCCGGACGCCCGGCCGGCTCGCAGAAGGGAGCGAAGCCGGGGAGCTCCTCGTAGCGCCACGACGGTCCCGTGGTCTGTGACCACGTGCCATCGGATGCCGGATGCCCGAGGAGCGGCGCGGTGCCGCGCATGAGTCGCGTCCGCCGGGCTCCACAGGCCTTCGCTCCGGTCGTCAGCCCTGTGCGGTGGGGCGCACGATCAGCTCGTTGACGTCCACCTGCGCCGGCTGATCGATGGCGAAGACGATGGCGTCCGCGACCGCCGACGCCGGGATCGCCAGCTGTTCGGCGGCAGCACGCGCCGCGCCCTGGGCCTCGGCCGACCCACCGCGGTGGGTCAGCTCGCTCTGCGTGAACCCGGGACTGACAACGGTGACCCGGACGTCCCGGCTCTCCTGCCGGAGCCCTTCGGACAGTGCCACCACGCCGAACTTGGTGGCGCAGTAGACCGCCGCGGTCGGGTCCACCCGGTGCCCCGACGTCGAGGAGACATTGACGATGTGCCCGCCGCCCTGGCGCTGCATATGAGGCAGTACTGCGGCGATCCCGTAGAGCACGCCCCGCAGATTGACGTCGATCATCTGCTCCCACTCGGCGATGCGCAGGTCCGCGATCGGCGACAACGGCATCACGCCGGCGTTGTTGATCAGGACGTCGACCCGCCCGTACTCCTCGATCCCGGCGGCGGCGAAAGCCCGCACGGAGTCGAGGCTGGTCACGTCCAGCTCCCGGTGGGCGACCGACGCCCCGCCGGCACGCAGTTCCTCCGAGAGGGACGCCAGGCGTGCGGTTCGGCGGGCACCGAGCAGCACACGGTGGCCGAGCCCGGCCAGCCGACGGGCAGTGGCTTCGCCGATGCCGCTGCCGGCCCCGGTGACGAGGACGGTCTTCGATTCCGCTGACGTGATCATGAGTGCTCCTACGGGATGGTCCGGCGGCGGCCGCCGCTCCTTCCACCTCAGTGCGCCGGACCGGATCCCGGAAGGCAGCGTGTGCCTGGGTGTGCGGCACCCAGGCATACGCTGCCTTCCTCGTCTCCCGGCGGCGGTGGACGCTGGTGCCTCGGCGACGTCGGCGGGAGCCCGCGGGGACGGCGGCACTCATGGGTCCGCCGTCGGCCCCGAGCGCGGCGGATCGCCGGCACAGGCCTCGCGGGGACCCGTCTTCGCCGCAGCTGCCGGTCGGGGCGATGTCAGTGGGCGGTCGTACGATCCGTCGGTCCGAGGGCAACGGCGAGCTGGACGGGAGACGAGGCATGATCACGCGGTTGACGGTCCCGAATCATCGGAGGGGAGACGGGGCCGGCGCGGCCGGCCTGGGCGGCACGGGGTCGGACGACAACGAACTCGGCGCGTTTCTGCGTGCGAGCCGCGCACGGGTGGAGCCCGCGGAGGCCGGACTCGCCGGTGGCGTCTCCCAGCGGCGCGTCCCTGGTCTGCGGCGCGAAGAGGTCGCGGTGCTGGCCGGGGTCAGCGCGGACTACTACGCCCGTCTGGAGCAGGGACGCGAGCGCCATCCCTCCGCACAGGTGATCGATGCCCTCGGGCGGGCGTTGCGCCTCGCGCCCGATGCGCGCGAGCATCTGCACCGGCTGGCGGGGCTCAACCCCAGGCTCGGACCGGACAGCCGGCGGGAACTCGTGCATCCCGCGCTTCTGCACCTGCTGGAGGCATTCCCCCGTGCCGCGTCCTACGTGCTCGGCCCGGCCTTCGACGTACTGGCGGCCAACCCGCTCGCCGACGCGCTCCTGGCGCCGTTCGGAGACGAGCGGAACATGCCACGCATCCTGTTCACCCACCCTCGGGCGAAGACGGTGTTCACCGATCGGGAGCTGCTGCGGCGCAGCACCGTGTACGCGCTGCGCCTGAACGCCGGGCAGTTCCCGGAGGACGCGGGCATCAGCGGCCTGGTCGCCGAGCTCAAGGCCGCCTCGGACGACTTCCGGGTGCTCTGGGACGACCACGATGTCGCGGGTCTGACCCGTGCTTTCAAGGTCTTCGTGCACCCCGACGTGGGTCGCATCGAGCTGACCTATCAGACCTTCGACGTGGTGGACGCCCCGGGACAGCAGCTGCTCGTGGGCACCCCCGAGCCCGGAAGCCGCAGTGAGGAGGCCATGGCCTATCTGGCCTCGACAGCGCCGTCTCCCTGACGCGCCACGGCCCCGTGCAAACCCACCTGTGCCCCCTGGACGCGGCACACCCCCGTAAAGACGCCGCATCATCGCCCGCGCCGCGCAGTCCAGGCCGGAGACGCCGCCGGCACGGGACAGCCCGCGGCCACGCCTTGAACCAACCGAAGAGACAAGCCATGCCTTTTGCCGACGAACTCATCAACGGTCACACCGCCCGGTCGCTGACCCAGGCCGTGCGCACCGTGCTCCCCGACGCGGACCCCGCCTCGTTGCGGGCGACCGCACAGCAGCTCGATTCCCTCTCCCTGCGCGAGCGCTCCGATCTGCTGCGGGACGCCCTGCTCGCGGACGTGCCGGGGGACTACGCCGAGCTGGCGCGGGTGGTGCGCGCCGCCCAGGCCGGCGTGCCGGCGTTCACCGGGTGGCTCATCTGGCCCGTCACGAGCGCCATCGCCACGAAAGCCGTCGCCGAGGGGACCGATGACGCCTTCGACGACGCGATGACGCTTCTGGCCGCTCTGACCGGACGGCTGACCTCGGAGTTCGCGATCCGGGTCCTGCTGCGGCACGACGTCGACCGCGCGCTGCGGAACATCGCCGACTGGACGGCGTCTCCCGACAGCGACGTGCGCCGTCTCGCCTCGGAGGGCACCCGGCCCTACCTCCCCTGGGCGATCCGCGTGCCGGCGCTGATCGCCCGCCCCGGCGCGACCGTGCCCGTCCTCGACGCCCTCTACCGCGACGAGAGCGAGTACGTCCGGCGGTCGGTCGCCAACCATCTGAACGACCTCAGCCGTGACCGGGCCGACCTCGTCGTGGCGACGGCCCGGGGCTGGCTCGCCGACCCCGCCCCGACCACCGGACGGCTCGTGCGCCACGGACTGCGCACGCTCGTCAAGCGCGGTCACCCCGGTGCCCTGGAACTGCTCGGCTTCGCTCCGGCGACCCTTGATATCGGCGGACCGGTGCTCGACCGGATCACGGTGCCGTTCGGCGGGAGCGTGCGCTTCACGGCGACGATCCGCAACGCGGGGGACCAGGAGGCCCGGCTGTCGATCGACTACGTGGTCCACCACAACAAGGCCAACGGCTCACAGAGCGCCAAGACGTTCAAACTCACCACCCGCACGCTGGCCCCGGGCGAGAAGGTCGAAGTGACCCGTGAGCACTCCTTCCGGCCGATCACGACCCGCCGCTATCACCCGGGCCCGCACGCAGTGTCGCTACAGGTCAACGGCGTGGCATCGGACCGGGCCGAGTTCGAGCTCGGGGCGCCCTGATCCGGCGGCCGCAGCGGTCATGCCACGTCGATGGACTGCTCCGCCCAGACGATCTTGCCGGGTGCCGTGTAGCGCGTGCCGTGGGCCCGGGCGAGATGGGCGACGATGATCAGGCCACGGCCGCCCTGGTCGCTGGGCGCCGGTATGTGGGTGCGCGGTGCCGCGCTGCTGTTGTCCGATACCTCGCAGATCAGGGCGGCATCGCGGATGAGGCGCAGACCGATCGGACCCGTGGAGTAGCGGATCGCGTTGGTGACCAGTTCGCTCACGACCAAGGTGGTGTTGAAGGACAGGTCGGGAAGTCCCCAGGCGGTCAGTTGCGTCGCAGTCCGGTCGCGTGCGTCGGCCACAGCGGTGGGGTCATTGGGCAGCTCCCAGGTGGCGATGTCCATGGGGGCGACAGCCCGTGTGCGGGCGGTGAGCAGTACGTGCGATCCCCTTCCCGTCAACGGGAGACGGACGTCCCCACCGGGACGGGAGTCGTCCCGTTCCTCTTGACCGTCCGGTGCACCGCCGTGCTGCTCCGAGGTGCCTGCGCAGCTCAGGACGAGGAGGCTGCCCGGCGGAACGTCGAACACGGCGACCTCGTAGCCGTCCCCGTCGGCGGGGTCCGAAGCGGCGGGACCGACGGACGTGACGTCACCGTCGGGGGCGACGACGGTGAGGCCGGCCGCGCCCGAGCGGGCCGCGGTGCACCGGCGGGTCACCGGATCGTAGACCGCGTACAGACAGTGGGTCTCCGTCGCGGACCGGTCGGCAGCGCGACTTTCCGCCGGGGGCGGGGTGGCGGCGACAGCGGAGGGGCGGAGGCTGTGGGTCAGGGCCTCGACGGGTTCGACGTCCAGCGCCGCCAGCGCTGCGACCCGCGCCTTCTGCTGACTCATGACGGCCGCCGCGGCGATTCCGCGGCCGCCGGTCGACCCCACCGACAGCCCCACACGGGTGCCCGGGAGCGGAATGACATCGAACCAGCCGCCGGGAGCGCCGTCCGCCGGCACATGACCGCGGACGTCCTCGACCGCGGTCAGCTGCGGTGGCCTCGCCAGCAAGGCATGCTGCAGGATGCGTCCCATCGCCTGTTCCCGCAGGTCGCGATGGACTTCGTCGAGCATCCGGGCGACCCGGCCCGCGAGCCGTGCCGCTGCCCGCAGGTCGGCCTTCCCGAACGGAGACGAGCCGTTGCACCGGTAGAAGGCCACAAGCCCGAGAACGACGTGATGGGCGACAAGCGGCACCACCATGAGGGAGTGCACCCGGTCCTGGTGCATCAGCGGGGCCCGGACCGGGTCGCGGGCGAGCCAGTGAGCCTGCGGCGGAAGGGACGCGATGACCCGCGGCCGCCGGTCCGCGAGAGTACGCCGGTAGGGCGTTCCGGAAGGAATGCGGCTGACCTCGCCGATCCGGTAGGCGCACCGTGAACCATGACCGCACACGGCGCGGAAGGCCGCTCGCCGGAAGCCTTGGCAGGCGCTCGCCTCCGACAGGGCACTGCGTTCGTCGAAGAGGGCGTCCGAGACCTCGACGGCGGCGATGTCGGCCAGAGTCGGCACCGCGGAGTCGACCAGCTGCCGGGCGATGTCAAAGGCATCCCGGGCGGGAGAGACGTGCCGTCGAGCGGACGCGTGAGGGGAGTACGTCATGATGATTGCCTCGAGCGTCGAACGGGGGCGTTACTGCCTTCGAGGATCCATCGCCGTGCCGGGAAATGCATCGGTGCCCGGCCACACACGCCGTCGGTGATGTGGTGAACCGCTCGTGCGGTCCGACCACGGGGGGCTGCGCCGCTGCCGCACACCTGGCTGTGGGTTTGCCGCAATGACGACATCGGCGGCTGCCGCAGGGCAGCGCCCGCTCTACTGTGGCAGCTATGGACGTGCAGTCTCCCGACGTCGATCGGTCTGTCTCCCCGAAGACCACCGTTGTGCTCGCGGACGATCACCTGGTGGTCAGGGCGGGGATGCGGCTGCTGCTGTCCCAGGACCCGGCGCTGGAGGTCGTCGCCGAGAGCTCCTCCGTCGCCGAGACCGTCGACATGGTGCGTGAGCACCGTCCCGGAGTTCTTGTCCTGGACCTGACACTGGCCGGTCGGTCGAGCCTGCCGATGATTCCCGAGTTGCTCACGGCGTCCCCCGGCACACGGATCCTGGTGCTCACCATGCAGGAGGACCCGGCGTTCGCCAGGGCGGCGCTGCGCAGCGGCGCATCGGGATATCTGCTCAAGGAGGCGGCTGCGGGGGAACTGCTGGCCGCCGCCCGTCAGGTCGCAGCCGGGTCCACGTATGTGCAGCCCGCGCTCGGTGCCCGGCTGGCCGTCGAAGGGGCCGGACCGCAGCGTGCCGCCGAGCCCGAACCACTGACCGAACGCGAGTCGCAGGTGCTGTCCCTGCTGGCGCTGGGGCACACCAACCAGGAGATCGCCCAGCGCCTGTATGTGTCGGTACGGACCGTGGAGAACTTTCGCTCCCGTATCCGGGACAAACTCGGTAAGGAAACCCGGGCCGAATTGATTGCTGCGGCCCGGGAGCGTGGACTGGTGGCATGACCGGATCGCAGCCGTTCCGCCCGGGCCTCGTCTTCGAGGCGGCGGGCACGTGTCTGCTCGTATCCGCGATCGCTCTGGAGATCACCGACGGGCCCCTGCTTCCGGAACTCGTCCTGTCGCTGGCGAGCGCGGCGTCCTACGTCGTGGCGGCGCCGCTGAACAGCTCGGGAGGACGCATCCTCCTGGCGGTGGCGGCGGCCCTTGCACTGCTCGTGGCCGTGGCCTGCCTGGTGCGCATCACCATGCAACCCCTGCTCAACGGACTGCACGTGCTCCCCTTGCTGCTGGTGGTGTACGCCGCCTCCACGAGGCGCAGTACGACACAGCGCCGGACACTGCTGCAACGCGAACGGCTCCGAGCACGTCATGACGGTGAAGAGCGGGAGCGCCGACGCTGGGCCCGCGAACTTCACGACGAGACCCTCCAGGAACTGGGCGCAGTCCAGGTGGTGCTGTCCGCCGCGGCCGCCGACGGCCGCTCGGAGGCCATGCGCAGCGCCATCGAGCAGGCCCGTGGTCTGGTGGGCAACCAGATCACCTCGCTGCGGCACCTGATCGTGGATCTGCGACCGGCCGTGCTGGACGAGTTGGGACTGGGCCCGGCCCTGCAGGCACTGTGCCGGCGGACCGCGGAGACCTTCGGCGTCCGCGTCGACTTCCAGATGCCCTGGGAGGACGGGAGCGTCGGCGACCGGCTGTGCCCGACGGCACAGGCGCACGCCTACCGGATCGTGCAGGAGGCGTTGACCAACGCGGTGAAGCACGGCGACCCCTCCCGGATCACCGTCGGCATGAGGAGTGGCACCGGCTCGGTGACACTCACCGTGGCCGACAACGGGTGCGGCATGGCGCAGTCCCCGAACTCCGGACGCCGCCCCGCTCTCCGGGCGGCGACCTCCCCGGCCGCCGCGCTGCACGGTGTAGGGCTCTCCGCCATGCACGAGCGCGCCGACCTCATCGACGCCCAGCTCAAGTTCCGCAGCGTCTCGGGGGCGGGCACCACGGTCACCTTGCAGGTTCCGGTGGTCGTCGGCAGGAGAGGCTGTCGGACCGAGCCATGAGGCGACGCCGGTTCACGCGGCCCGGAAGGAGCGGCGGACCGCCGGTGCTGTAGGCCGTTCACTCTTCGTCGGTGGTGGCCATTTCGACGTCGAGGACGCCTTCGTGGTGGAACAGCGCCGACGCCAATCGACTGGTGTCGGTGGTGCCTTCGAGCTGGAGCAGGACGCGGGCCGCGGAGTCGCTGCGCCCGGGCAGCCGCTCGGCCCTGACCTGCACAATGCGCAAGCCCCGCCGGGTGCAGGTCTCCATCAGCTGTGGCAGCAGCGCTCGGCCCGTGAGGTAGGTGAGGCGGGCTTCGATCGTGGTGGCTGTGGTGGCGGGGATGAAGCGGGCGAAGAGGCGCGGATAGCCGCGCACGACGAGGAAGTGCACGGCGGTGACGGCGACGGCGAGGACGGGAAGGCCCCCGCCGCAGGCCATGCCGACCGCGCAGGTGAGCCAGATCGTCGCGGCGGTGGTGAGCCCCCGGACGGCGTCCCTGCGGACGAAGATCAGGCCGCCGCCGATGAAGCCGATCCCGGAGACGATCTGCGCCGCCACCCGGGACGGGTCGAAGGCGACGTGGTCCAGCCCCAGGACGTTGGTGAAGCCGTGCTGGGAGACCTCCATCATCAGCGCGCTGGCGATACCGACCAGGGTGTGGGTGCGCAGGCCCGCACTCTTCTGCTGCGCCGCCCGCTCCCAGCCGATCAGACTCGACAACAGCAGCGCGAGCCCGAGCTCCGCCACCTGCCGCAGACCCTGTCCGTTGTCCACGTCCCACATAGGGGCCGTCCACTCGGTCATACGCACCTCCCGCCCGGTCATTCCTACCCGCGTGGTGTCAGCCATGCCGGTGCGGCGGTCGTCCTGCGCTGTTTCCGACCGGCCCTCGGCCCCCGGCCCCGGGTGCCGGGGGCCACGGAATCCTGGAGCCGACGGTGCCGCCGTCTCCCCGCCCGTCCTCCCGCCGGGTGCACGTGGCGACAGGCGCTGTCACCTCCGGCGCAGCCCGACCCGGCGGGTGAGCCGGAGAGACCACCTCGTTCATTCCTGCCGCAGGTTCATCACCAGGTCGCGCGGCAGACCGTGGGTGTCGTGGAGATAGTCGAAGTCCTCGTCCTCCAGCGGGCCTTGGAACCGGGGCCGGGCCAGTACCGTGCGTCCGCGCTCCAGGAGCCGACTGAACCGGCGCTCCTCCTCGATCAGTTGACGGCGCACATCGGTGGGTTCCACGTCCTGCCGGAAGTGGTCCAGGGTGTGCGAGACCAACTCGTCCGGCAGGTCGCCCAGACGGCGCGACGGATCGTCCCGCCACAGCACGGTGAGTACTCGTCGCATCAGGCGGCGCAGCACATAGCCGCGTCCGGTGTTGGCCGGACGTACCCCGTCACCGATCACCACGACGGCCGAGCGCAGGTGGTCCTGGACCAGACGGAGCGAGGGTTCGTCCAGGGGCCACAGAGGCGGCACGAGCCGGCGCCAGGGGTCGAAGACGTCGCACTCGAACACGGACGACTTGCCCTGCAGGAGTGAGGCGAGCCGCTCCAGTCCGAGCCCGGTGTCGATGTTGGGCCGGGGGAGCGGCACAAGGAGGCCGTCCTCGAGTCGCAGATGGCGCATCATGACGTGGTTCCACACCTCCACCCAGCGGTCGTCACGGGTCGGCGTCGACCGGGGCGGGGTGTCACCGCTCCACAGGAAGATCTCCGAGTCGGGCCCGCACGGGCCGACGGGTCCGTTGGACCACCAGTTGTCCTCCACGGTCAGCTCGACGGGCACACCGAGGTCCTGCCAGAGCCGCAGGGAATCGGTGTCCGGTCCGATCCGGTCGTCGCCGCCGAACACAGTGGCGTGCAGCAGGCCCGGGTCGACACCGAGCCCTTCCGTGAGCAGCCGGTACCCCCAGTCGAGGCTCTGCGGGCCGCCGTAGTCACCCAGCGACCAGGTGCCGAGCATCTCGAAGACCGTCAGATGAGTGGGATCCCCCACCTCCTCCAGGTCCGTCGTCCGCAGACAGCGCTGCACATTGACCAGCCGACTGCCCAGCGGATGGGGGCGACCTTCGAGATAGGGGGTGAGCGGATGCATCCCGGAGGTGGTGAACAGCACCGAGTCATCGGGAGGTGGCAGCAGTGTCGAGCCGGTGATGCGGCGATGGCCGCGCTCCTCGAAGTACTCGACGAAGGTGCGGACGATCTGCTCGGTGTTCATCAGGGGTGACTCCTTGGCGTCGGAGGCACCGGACAACGGGACCGCGTGGTCGTCACACCGGGGCAGGGTCATCAGAACGCCACGGAACCACCGACGGGCCGTTTCCGGTCGCCGATGGGAAGGGGAGAAGGTCAGGCGGCGGCAACCGGCGAGTTGGTCGCTCGCGCGGTGACGGTGATGCTGCGGCCTGTGACGTTCATGGCGCCAAGGGTAACGCGCCGGGCCGCGCGAGGCGCAAGAATATCCCGCCGACGCGTTCGGTGCAGGCGGCGACGCACCCGCGCTGTGGTCGTGGACGGCTGACGCGAGATCGGGCGCCTCGGCGCTCCCACCGGAACAGGTCGAAGGAGGAGCCCGCATGCGCGCACCCGGCGCGGGGGCGCCGTCGTATGACGCCCACCTCGTCGGCTCGGGGGACCGCGGCTGAGCCGGCGGACGGGCCGGCGCCGCATCTGCGCAGATGAACGGGGACGGTACCGGTCGAGCCGCAATTCGGGCCACCGCTCATGCTCCGCATTATTTCGTGTGATCACCGCGAATGATTTGTGGGCGGTTCATGTCGTGGAAGACGAGGCTTCTTAGCGTCTCGGCGACTTGACACCGTTTCGCACGGGAGCGGTGAACGAAAGGCGCAGAACGAGATGGAAACATCAAGGGAGCCCGACGACCTGAACCGCAGGGCCGAGGCCGCAGACCTGACCCGCCGGAAGTTCGTGGGTGTGGCGGGCGCCGCGGTCGCGCTGGTGGGCACCGGCGCAGGTACCGCGGGAGCGGCCACCGGCTCGACCCCCGAGGCGGCCGGCAAGGCGAAGCCGACCGCCTCGGGCCCCGGCATCCACCGGGCGAAAGCACCCAAGGGCAAGTGGCTCGCGGGTGACACCCACGTCCACGACGACCACTCGTCGGACGGCAGCGGCCCACGGCAGACGTCCCACCAGACCCTTCCGGGCAACCTTCCCGTCGGGGACCAGATCGCGCAGGGCGAGAAGGCCGGCCTCGACTTCATGCCACTGACCGACCACCGGACCTACGACCAGGTCTGGGATCCCCAGTGGAAGTCCTCCGCACTGCTGCTGCTCCCGGGCGAGGAGGCGAACGGCTCGCCCCACGCCATCGTGCTGGGGAACGTGGACGTCATCGTGGACGGCGCCAACCCGCCCGGCTCCGCGGCCTTCCGGCACGTGCAGCAGTCGGTGTGGGACGCCCACGCGCAGGGGGCGGTGTGGTCGCAGGCCCACCCCGACGACGGCGAGTACACGCCGGCCGCGGGGCCGAACGACAACGCCAGCGTGCAGGGCGCGGATCTGGTCGAGGTACTCAACGTCGCCAGCGACCCGGACGCGGAGGTCGACTACGCGGAGAACCGCTGGAACGCGGGTTTCCGCTTCGGCGTGGCGGCGGCGAGCGACTGCCATTTCCGCGAGCTCTGGGACATCGACGCCCCCGGGGAGCCGACCACCCACGTCTTCGCGGCACAGCGGTCGGTCCTGGGCATCCTCGACGGGTTCCGCAGCGGCCGCACCACGGTTGCGCAGAACACCGCGGGGCCGTTCCTCACGATCGAGGCGGACGTCGACGGTGACGGCGTCTTCGAGGCGATCGGCGGCGACGAAGTCGTCGTGGCCGACCGCAAGTTGCCCAAGAAGGCCATGCTGCGGGTGAGGGTCAGGGGCGGCAAGGGCACCACTGTCCACGTCTACGGGGCACCCGGCCGCTCGGCGGGCCCGATCGCGACGTTCCGCCCGCAGCGGGCCAACGAGGCCTACGAGTTGCCGCTCGTACTCAGGGGCACGGATCACGGCTGGTTCCGGGTCGAGGCCCGTTCACCAGGCAGCGCCTCCGGGTCCGAAGCCGACCCGAACCTGCCCGACCAGATGCGCGGTGCCACCTCGCCGATCTTCGTCTCCGTGGGCGCCCCCGCCGCGCCCCGTCCCGAGATCGCGCTTCCGGCCGCCGACACCACCGGTGACACGGCCGGACTCGTCACGGGAGACCAGGGCACGTTCACCGGATTCTCCGACGTCGCGGTCGTCGGCGACATCACGCACGTCGTGGCGGAGGTGCACCAGGACCACGCGAGCAAGGTGGTCTACCGCCGGCTCGACCGCAAGGGCAGGATCACCAAGTCCATCACCGTGTCCGGCCGTTCGGCCACCGCGCGGTTCCCGCGCGTCGTCGCCACCTCCGCCGACGTGTGGGTGGTCTGGCAGGACGAGCAGGGCAAGGAGCAGCCGCATCGCCCCGTGATCCTGCTGGCGCACAGCGCCGACGGCGGCGGCTCCTTCAAGGCCCCGCAGAAGATCAGCAAGAGCAAGGGCCGTGCGATCAACCCGGCGCTGGCGTTGATCGACGGCAAGCACCCGCTGGTCGCCTGGTCCGACAACGGCGAGGGCGCCTTCGATGTGTACGCGCAGATCCTCGGTGTCGACAAGGCCGCCGTGAACATCTCCGCGGCGGGCAAGGCGACCAGCCCGGGCGTGCCCACCGACGCGCGCTCCCCGCGCTACCCCGCCTCGCTGTTCCCGGTCATCGCCGTCCACGACGGCAAGCGAGCGGTGGTCAGCTGGCAGGACGACCGCTACGACCCGGACCCGCTGTGGACCGGCCACACCCCGCCCGCAGGACAGCCGGCCAGTGGCGGTACCGACCCCGACAACTGGCAGATTCTGGCGTCGGTCCGCAAGGCACCGGGCCACAGCTGGAGCAGCCCGGTCCAGGTCAGCAAGGTCGGCGACCGCTCGGACAGGCATCCTGGCCTCACGGTGGACGAGCACGGCACGTTCGTCGCGATCTGGGAGAGCGGTGCGCTGCAGAGCTCAGGCGCCAACCTCCAGCTCCGGGCAGCCCGCTCCACCGACGGCGGCTCCACGTGGACGGCGTTCGAGCAGGTCGCCCTGAACGCCGACGCGATGAGCCAGCGGCCCAGGCTCGGCGTGGACCCCGACGGCACGATACGGGCCGTCTGGTACGACTCCCGTTCGACGGACTGGCGGTGGAAGGTCTTCACCGCCACCCTCGACACCGGCAAGGGCTGGTCCGGCGCCTCCCAGGTGAGCCACCGGGGCAACAACACCTGGCCCGCCCTGCACCGGGGTGTCGTGGTCTTCACCAGCGACCGCGGTGCGATGCGTACGCAGCGGGACCAGACCCAGCAGATCTTCAGGGTCGAGCTGGTCTGATCCTTCGGCGCGCGGACGGCCCGGCTCCCAAGAGCCGGGCCGTCCGGGGGATCAGGCATGGCAGCGCCCGACCGGTGGCGACCGGGGCACGTCGATCACCCGCGGGCGGGCGGGCGGCCGCCCGCTGTTCGCTGTCCGGTCCGGCAGGTCGGTGCCGAGAGGCGGCACGTGACGCAGATCATGGGCATGGGCGAACATGGATGCGGCCGGGCGGCCGAGGTTTTCTTGGCACCATGAACGAAACCCGTGACGTTCCCTTTCCCGCCCCGTCCCACTGGATCGACGGCCGTGCCGTCCAGGGCACCGGGCCGCTGATCGACGTGGTGAACCCGGCCGACAACTCGGTGATCGCCTCGGTGCACGAAGGCACGACCGAAGACGTGAAACGGGCGGTGGACGCCGCGCTCACCGCCTTCCCCGGATGGTCGTCCACGTCGCCGAAGGACCGCATCGCCGTCATACGGCGTCTGGCCGAGGGGATGCAGAAGCACTCCGAGGAGCTTGCGGAGACGATCACTGCGGAGATGGGCGCACCGATCACCTTCTCGCGGCAGGCGCAGGCCGGGTTCCCGGTCGCGTCGACCCTGGCAGCGATCACAGCCGCCGAGCGGTTCGAATGGACGGAGGTGATCGAGAACTCGCTCGTCGTCCGTGAGCCGATCGGCGTCGTGGGGGCCATCACCCCGTGGAACTTCCCGCTCCAGCAACTGGTGACGAAGGTCGTCCCCGCGATGCTGGCCGGCAACACCGTGGTCCTCAAGCCGTCGGAGCTCTCCCCCCTCAGTGCCCGGATGTTCGCGGAGATCGCCACCGAGGCCGGTCTGCCGAACGGCGTGTTCAACGTCGTGCAGGGCACAGGTCCCGTCGTCGGCGAGGCCATCGCCCGGCATCCGAAGATCGACATGATCTCCTTCACCGGTTCCACTCGCGCCGGCAAGGCCGTCTCGGTCGCCGCCTCCGACACCGTCAAGCGGGTCGCCCTCGAGCTCGGCGGCAAGGCGGCCCACATCGTCCTGCCCGACGCCGACCTCGACTTCGCGGTCACACGGGGTCTCGCCTACGCCTGGGCCAACGGTGGCCAGGCCTGCGGCGCCTACGTCCGTCTGCTCGTGCCCGGGGACCTGCAGCAGACGGTGGTCGAGAAGCTGCGTGCGGCCGCCGGGGAGTACACCGTGGGCGACCCCGCGGACGAGGCGACGCGCATCGGTCCGGTCGCATCGGAGACCCAGCGCCGACGTGTGGACGGTTACATCGAGCGCGGTATCGCCGACGGCGCCACGCTGGTGGTCGGCGGCCCCGGCCGCCCGGACGGCTTCGAGAACGGCGCCTACGTCAGGCCCACGATCTTCTCCGACGTCGACCCCGACTCCGTCATCGCCCAGGAGGAGATCTTCGGTCCCGTCCTGGCCGTGATCCCCTACACCGACGACGACCATGCGGTCGAGATCGCCAACGGCACCGTCTACGGTCTCAACGCGGCCATCACCGGCGACGAGGAACACGCCATGGCGATCGCGCGACGCCTGCGCGTCGGCCAGATCGACGTCAACGGTGGACAGCACAACTTCCAGGCGCCGTTCGGTGGTTACAAGCAGTCCGGAAACGGCCGGGAGATGGGTCGTGCCGGAATCGAGGAGTTCCTCGAGACCAAGGCGATCACCCGCTGACGCCGCGCCACCACGA
The DNA here is from genome assembly GCF_051553595.1 of Streptomyces sp. HUAS TT11. NCBI lineage: Bacteria > Bacillati > Actinomycetota > Actinomycetes > Kitasatosporales > Streptomycetaceae > Streptomyces > Streptomyces sp. HUAS TT11. The sequence continues at coordinate 764,683 of NZ_CP196184.1, read as the reverse complement.
CTTCGGGGAGGTCAACCCCGCTCACTGCGTGCTTCGGCCGGTGGGCGCGTGGGGCGTCGAGTCCCAGGTCCAGGACCGTGCCCGCGACACGGTCCCTGCAGGCCCGGCCGGGTTCGGTGAGCATTCGCCCGCACGGCCCGACCTCGGCGGTGAGCCGGCCGGGTCGCCCGCGGCACACAGCGGGCGGTCCGGCCGGAATCGAGGCGTTGCCGTCAGCGGGTGCCCGCCTCGGCCCGTGCATAGAACGCGGCGAGCTCGTCGGGGTTCTTGGTGTAGACGTCGATCTTGTGTACCGAGCCGTCCTCGACCTGGTGGATCTCGACCATGGTCAGCGGGTACTCCTCACCGGTCGAGCGGGCGGTGAGGACACCGGTGAGCGTCCCGACGACGCCTGCCGGACCCTCGAAGACCTCGGCTTCGGTGATGGCGACGTCTGCGTAGCCCATCATCGCGCCCAGGACCGATTCCACGAACACGTCACGGCCCTGGTGCACACCGCCGTAAGGGAGCCGGTTCGGCTCGTCCACGATCACCTCGGGCGCGAGCCTGGCGAGGACGCCGGGCACGTCGCCCTTGCGCAGGGCCGCATACAACTCGCGCACGACATCTGCGGGACTCTGCGCCGTCGTCCGGATCCGGTCGCTCATGGTGTGGCTCCTTCAGTCTTGTGGGGACCCGGGCCCTGACAGGGACCCGGTACGGAAGAGGGGTGGCCGGCCGGGAAGCACACTCGCCTTCCAGCGGTCGGGCCCCGAGGTATCGGGGCACGCACCATGCAACGGCAGGCGGCGGGGACGGGGGAGTCCTTGCCGTGAGAGGTACTGGCAGGGACCCTCAGCCCTCGCCCGGCCTGCCTAGTCTGGTCCTCATGGACAACCGGGACGCAGTCAGCGCATTCCTCCGCTCCCGCCGCGACAGGATCACCCCTGAGCAGGCGGGCCTGCCGACGTACGGTCAGCGACGGGTGCCCGGTCTGCGCAGGGCCGAGGTCGCCACACTCGCCGGGGTGAGCGTCGAGTACTACACACGCCTGGAGCGCGGCAACCTCAAGGGCGTCTCCGACAGCGTGCTGGACGCCCTCGCCCACGCCCTGCGACTCGACGACACCGAGCGCATGTACCTGTACGACCTTGCTCGAGCCGCCGGACCGGCGCCCCGGGGCCGCACCCGTCGGCAGCAGGCGGGGCCGACGGTTCGGCCGAGCGTGATGCGCATCGTCGAGGGAATGCCGCAGCTGCCGGCGTACGTGATGAACAACCGACTCGACACGTTGGCCGCCAACTCGCTGGGCCGGGCCCTGTACTCCGAGATGTACGCCGACTCGACCTGCGGGGGGAACGTCGCCAGGTTCGCGTTCTTCAACCCCGCGGCCAGGCGGTTCTACGTCGATTGGGAGCGCATGGCCCGCTTCGCCGTGGGCGCGCTGCGCATCGAGGCGGGCAGAAGCCCCTACGACCGGGAACTGACCAACCTGATCGGTGAACTCTCCACCCGCAGTGACGCCTTCCGCCTGATGTGGGGGTCCCAGGACGTGCATGTCTTCCGCGAGAGCACAAAACGCCTCAACCATCCGCTCGTCGGCGATCTGGAACTCGATCAGGAGACCATGAGCCTGCCGGACGAAAGCGGCCTGAGCGTGGTGGTCTACAGCGCACCCTCCGGGTCCGCCGCGGAGGAAAGCCTGAAGCTGCTGGCCAGCTGGAGCGCTTCGACCGAACGTGAACAGGGCGCGGAATCCACACCGCCGAGCCCACCGACGTCCGGCCGGCGCTGACGACGACATCGGCGAGACGGCCGCGACCCAGGCGGGGCCCCAACTCCGCCACGTAGCTGCCAACTTGCCAAGGACACGTTGCAAAGAACCCCTTGCAAAGGATTCTTTGCAACGTTATCTTTGCATGCATGGACGAGCCCCGAACGCCCAAGGTGCACAGTCTCGACGCCCGTTCCCTGCGCGGACTCGCACACCCGCTGCGCATGCAGTTGCTGGACGCCCTGCGCTTCGGCGGCCCGGCCACGGCATCCCAACTCGCAGCCAGATTGGGGGAGTCGAGCGGCGCCACCAGCTATCACCTGCGACAGCTCGCCGCCCACGGCTTCATCGAGGGTGCCCCTGAGCGGGGCAAGGGCCGAGAGCGGTGGTGGAAGGCGGTCCACAACGGGGTGCGGTTCGACGACGCCCTGCTTGCCGACGCCGATGCTGCGGTTCGCGGTGCGGCAGACATGTATCTGCACGAGATCGCGACGTCTCATGCTCGGGACTTGTCGACCTGGCTCGGCAACCGCCAGGCATGGTCGGAAGAGTGGAGCCGCACTTGGGACATGAGCAACGCAACACTGCGGCTCACGCCCGAACTCACCCGCGAACTCGTCGAGAAGATGCACGCGCTCATCGACACCTATCGCGACCGGGCCGACGAAGGCGACGCTGACGCCGCTCAGGTACGCATCCAGACCCATGCGTTCCCCTTGCCGACGGAATGAGAGGCCACAGCCCGATGCACCCCGAGATCCATCTCGCCCTGCACCGCATCCGCGCCGTCGAACACCATGCCGAGGCCGACGCGTACCGGCTGGCACTCGTGGGCAGGCCCCCGAGGGAATTCCGTAGCCGGCTCGGTTGGACCCTCGTGGAAGTCGGCCTGCGACTGGTGGCCGCACCCGGAACGACAGCCACTTCCGCATCGCTGTGACGTTCGGCCCGCTGACCGGAGCGAGGCGAGGAAGGACACCCGGGCCCGGGCCTGGGCACCTGTGGCGACGACCACGGCGGGGCCAGGGCGTTGTGCGTTGCCGCGGCCGCGGTGCGCCAGGCCGTGATGGGTTCGGCGTCCATGACGGCCGATTGGCGGGGGCGGCGTGACGGCCGGAACGGCCCACGTCCGCGCCGGGTCGGGTATCCGCGACACCCGGATGTTCACGCACGCCGTCGTCGAACACCCTGCCCAGGGGCGGACGGCTCAGGAGTTCAGGGGCGGCCGGAACGTGGGGCCATAGGTCTGGTCCGTGTCGGGGATCGGGATCTCCATCAGTTCCAGGGCGGGAGTCTCCAGCCGGTGCATGGCGCGGACGGCCACATCCAGGCTGCCGGGGCCGTCGCTGTCCCAGGCCATGTCGAGGGTGTCCAGCACACTGGTGTACGCGGTGTCGAACTCGATCAGGCGCCGCCGCACGGGAGCCGGCGGACGGTGCCAGCCACCGACTGGGACTCGCGCCATGGGGCGGGTGTCGGGAAAGGGTACGGGGGCGCCGGTGAACTGCCAGCTGCCGCGGTCCTTGCGCAGTCGCCTGCCGTGGTAGATCTCGGCGAAGGCGTAGTAGTGCGCGGGGTGGTCGTCGCCGAAGGCCTCGGCCGGGGAACTCGTGGTGCCCTCGCCCTGTTCTCTGATGATCCCGATGGAGCGTTCGACGTCATCGAGGGTGCCGATCGGCTTGAGCACATCGGAGCCGAGGTGCGCGGACAGTTGCCCCCGTGTGGAGAGCTTCGGTGCCGTGGTGTGGAACGCCTTGAGCAGGTCGTCGTAGAAGGCGCCGATCGTGGGGGAATCGTCCGCAGTGCGGGCGAGGGGTGCTTCGGGCGCCTCGATCGCCATCATCACGTCGTGGACGAAGGGCTTGGTGAGGCCGGACAGGTATACGTTCACTCCGGCACGCACACCGCCGGGCATGGGCCCGGGGTACGTGGGTGCCGCCTCCTTGATCCGCGGACGGCCGCCCACGGCGACGAGCAGGTTGCATACCACGCCCATGTGGTACATCTCGTCAGCGACGATGCGCCGGATCAGCCGCGCGGCCTCGCTGCGGCGGTCCTTGACGGACCACCAGCCGCACAAATACGGAGGGATGGTGGCAAGCTCGAGCGCCACGGCGACCTGAAGCGCCGTCCTGAGCCAGCCGACCCCGCGTCCGGTCTCCGGAACGGCGAGCAGACGTGCCACGGCCCCCTGACCGGAAGCCGCCATGTGCTCGCCCGTCGACACCCCGGCGGCAAGGGCAGGTTCTGGCACCGAGGCGGGTACGGCGGCTGCCAGGGCAGCCGACGCCAGAAAACTCCTACGTCTCAACGGTGCAGAAGTCTCCCTCTCCGGATCATCCTTTCCTACCGTCATCGCAGCCTCCGCGGGTAAAGGACGGCTCTACCTGGGAGTCACGCTTCCGGGAGCCTCCGACAGCCGGTGAAGCTATCAGCCATCCCCGCCGTTTCGATGGCGCGCGATACGCGTGGCGCATCTACCATCCTGTCGGTCGACCTCCGGTGATCGCGGGAACCTTGCGTGCCGGGACGCACTGCCGACCCGTTGTACCTGGTGCTGAGCAGGGACACACATCGGTTGTGCGGTAACCCTCGGGGCGGGTTGCCGGCCCTCGGACGATGGTCGTGGGCGGCCGCTGATCGGGTGACGTGCGCCGGTGACGGCACGGACGGGGCCCCTGGGCGAAGCGTCCGGACTCGGCCGCGATCGCTGTGCGGCGGCACGTCCGGACCCAGTCCGCAGGGCTGGGTGGTGGCGGCGACATGACCGCGTCCGTCCCGGTGCACCCCATTGATATGGTCGGATGGTGGTTGGTCTTCTGGCGGGCGCGCCGCCGGACTCCGAGCTGGTGAGCGCGGCACAGGCGGGCGACGCCGGTGCTCTCGGCCTGGTGCTCGCCAGGCATCGGGCAGGTATGTACGCGGTCGCGCTGGCCTTGCTGGGGCACGGCGCGGACGCCGAGGACGCCGTACAGGAGGCGGCGCTCATCGCGCTGCGCCGCATCGGCGACGTCCGGGACCGGGACGCGGTGGGTCCCTGGCTGCGCGTGGTGGTGCGCAATGTGTGCCGCGCCCAGCTGCGCAGGATGTCGGCCGTTCCCGTGGCCGAACCCGCCGGCGCGGTCGCGATGGACCGGACGTACGGTCCACCCGATCCGGCCGAGGTGCTCGACCGGCATGCGCTGCGGGACTGGGTCTGGAGCGCGGTGGAGGACCTGTCACCCGGGCTGCGGCTGGTGACGATGCTGCGCTACTTCACGGACGTGACGTCCTACGAGGACATAGCGGCGCTGTGCGGGACTCCTGTCGGTACCGTGCGCAGCAGGCTCAGCCAGGCGCGTACGAAGCTGGCCGATGCGCTGCTGAGCTCGGCCGACCGGGTGCACGACGACGCCACCGCCCGGACGGCGCTGCACCGGGGGCTTGCCGAGGAGATCATGGCGGCCGCCCATCGTGGTGACATCGCCTCGGCCATGTCCGACGGGTGGTCACCCCGGGCGGACGTGACATGGCCGACGGGTAAGGTCACAGGCGTCGACTACCTGGGCCCCGCTTTCGGACGTGATCTGTCGGACGGCGTACGCCACGATCTGCGGAACGTGGTGGCGGGCCGTGAGGTGGTCATCTGGGAGGCCGCCCTGCTCAGCCCTCCGGAGGACCCGTACCACTGCCCGCCCGGTGTCGTGTGGGTGCACTTTCTGGACGGGGGCCGCGTCAGCCGAGTCCGTCTGTACCACCCGCGCCGCCGCTGACCGGTCCCGCGGACGAATTCGGCGACCGATCGAACTTTTCCAGGTCTCGCCGCATCGTGCGGGTATGAACGAAACGAACCACAGTCCGCCGGCCGGGCGACCCATGGGAACCACCAAGGCCGAGACGCGCACCGTCATCGTCGACGGCGTCCGCGAGGTGTACCGGGTCGCGGGTGAGGGACCCTTCTGTCCTGTGCACTCCGGCGGTCCCGGTGTTCACCCGGAGTACCTGCGGCTACCCGCACCGGAAGAGCACCTGTCCATGGTCCACGTGGACCCCGTCGGGTCCGGCGACAGCGACCTGCTGCCGGACGGCGACTGCTCGATGGCCCGTTACGCACGCTTCGCCGAGGCAGTGCTCGACGACCTCGCTGCCCGGACCGGGTACTTTCTCGGCCACTCGCACGGCCGTTTCGCCGTGCTCCAGTTCACTGTCGATCGCCCCGGCCGCCTTGAGGGGCTGATCCCGCACGACACGGCAGCCGAGTACGGGCGGGAGCTGATGGAGGCCGCGACCGAGGAGACGGCGGCCTTCGTCCAGCGCCGGCCGGATCGCCCGGAGGCCGTCGAGGCGGGCCGGGTGTGGGAGGCGGCCGTTGTGTCGCAGACGATGGAGATCGCCGACGACGAGGCGCATCGACGCTGCCTTCACGGCATCCTGCCCGCCTGCTTCGCCGACTACCGAAGGACGGTCGAACGGGTGGGTGAACCCACCCTTCGGGTCACCCATGACGCGAACCGGCACCCGGTCGGTTGGGATGTACGGGACCGGCTCGGCACGATCGATGTGCCGGCGCTGGTGATCGTCGGCACGTACGACTTCATCTGCCCACTCAGCTGTGCGTACGAGACGGGCGCGGGGCCGGCCGACTCGAGGCTGTGCGAGCTCCGCGCGAGCGGCCACTTCGGGCATGTCGAGGAGGCCGACGAGTTCACCGCTGTCGTACTGGACTTCGTTCACACCACTGGAAAGGGGATTCGGACATGAGCACCGTTGTGCCGATCGAGTTGGCCGAGCAGACCGAGATCAGGGCGTACGTCGACTTCGTGACCGGCGCCCCCGCGCCCGTGTGGGAGGCGCTGGGCATCGGCTCGCTGCGCGTCGGCACGGCGCTGGCACTGACGATCCGCGAAGACCCGAGCCGGTTCTTCAACAAGGCCGGCGGATTCGGCGCCGACGGGCCGATCACCGAGGACGTCGTGGCGCAGGTGTGCGAGTTCTACCGCGAGCAGGGGGTGCCCCAGGGCGCGTTCATGGTCGCGCCGCCGCTGCTGCCGCAGGATTGGGCCTCGATCGCCGCGAAGAGGAATCTGACCGAGGGCGGCCGTCTCGCGAAGTTGGGGTGCGAGGTCGACGCCCTGGTGGGTTCGGCCGACGGCATCGCCGCATTGGACCCCGTTCTGCGTGTGGGTCCCGTCGAGCGCCATCACGCGCAGGAGTGGGCCACGGTCATGATGACCACCTTCGGGTTCACCGCTCCGTTCATGATCGAGATGGCCGCGGCCTGTGTGGGCAGGCCGAACTGGCGTCAGTACGCCGTGTGGGAGGGCGAGCGGATCATCGCGGTCGGGAGCATCTTCGTGAATGGCGACTGCGCCGACATGTTCGGCGGCGCGACGCTCCCACAGGGCCGCGGCCGCGGCGCCCAGTCGGCGCTGCTCGCCGCCCGCGCCCGGGCGGCCCAGGCCGCTGGGTGCCGATGGCTCGTCGCCGAGACCGGTGCCGAAGCGCCCGGCGAGCACAACTCCTCGCTCCACAACATGCTGCGCGCCGGGTTCCAGCCGCTGTACGAGAGGGTCACCTGGCTCTGGCGCGGATAGCCGGGTCCAGTCAGGAAGGGACCGTTCCCGTCTTCTCGGACCGGGCGGACACGCTTTGCGGAGGGTGGTCACGCTTCGCTCATCGGCCCCGGCCCGGTTCCGTGTGGGCCGGGGCCGTTCTCGTGACCGGCGGCGCGGTCCGGCCGGAGGCCGAGCAGCTTGCCCGGGTCCGGACGATGACGATCATCGCCGCCTGGACGATCGACTTCGCTCCGGTCGAGCGTGTTGCCGTGCTCCTCTCCGTGCTCCGGGTCGGGGAGGCGCACGACCTGCCGCGCCTGCCGGTGACGGTCGCCTGCGTCGGGCCGATGTGCGCCGGGGCGGCACGGCCGGCGCGGGAGAGTGTCCGCCCGTACAGGAAGGCGGCCGCACCCGGCTTCCGGATGCGGCCCTGGCGCGTTTGGATGTCGCAATCCGTACCCCGACCATGCGGGCCACCGCGCCCCCTCGGGCCTCGAGACCGGGCACTTGGGCAAGGCCGGTCAGCCGGCGTGGAGCATCAGCCCGATCCCGACCACCAGCAGCCCGGCCGCCGCGATCCGCGGCGCGCCGAACCGCTCCTTGAAGAAGACCGCGCCGATCGCCGCGCCGACGATGATCGAGGACTCCCGCAGAGCGGCGATGGGAGCCAGTTCCGCCCGGGTCTGCGCCCACAGGACCAGGGCGTACGCCGCCACGGACAAGGCCGAGCCGAGCAGCCCGAGCATCGCGAACGGCCGCAGAGTGGGCAGGAGTTGACCTCGCCACCGGTATGCCGCGTACAAGGGGATCACGACGCCCTGTACCGCCATGAGCCATGCGATGTACCCGAGCGAGGAGCCCGAGGCGCGTACGCCCAGGCCGTCCACCAAGGTGTACGCAGCGATGGTCAGCCCTGTGGCCAGCGCGGCGCCGATGGCCGCCCAGTTGGGCCGGCGTCCGCGCAACCCCCACAGGGCCACCCCGGTCAGTCCGGCGCACGACACGGCGATGCCCGCCGCCGCCCAGCCGTCGGGCACCTCGTGGGCGAACACCGCCGCCAGCACCGTGACCACCAGGGGAGCGGTCCCGCGCGCGATCGGGTAGGCCTGACCGAAGTCGCCCAGCCGGAAGGATCGCATCAGCAGCGCGTAGTACGCGATGTGGATGACGGCGGAGGTGATGAGATAGGGCCAGGCGGCCGGCGCGGGGAACGGCGCGAACACGGCCATCGCCAGCCCGATGAGCATCCCGCCGCCCGCGATCAGTGTGAAGCCGACCAGCTTGTCGGTGATGCGGTGGGCGATCGCGTTCCAGCTGGCATGGGTGACGGCGGCGAGCAGTACGGCCAGGGTGACGGCCGGCGTCACGTGGACTGCTCGCGGACGTCCGCCGGCGTGCCGCCCGGATGGGCGGTCGTCAGCGGCTCGGGACCCGTCGGGAACACGATGTGCGGGGCGTCGGCCGCACCGCACGCCCTGCCACGGCCGAGCGGCGAACGGGCATCGAGCCATGGTGCCTTTGTGCCGTGCCCGACGGGCGGCAGGCCGCTGACGGCGTACCTGTGGGTTTGCTTCGGCATGGCTCCAGAGGATATTGCAGACCGTGGTCATCGCCGCGTGGGGGGTGCCGGCACCCCGGCGATGGATGGTGATCTTCGTCGAAGGCGCAGTGATCTCCGGCACGGCGCTCGGCATGTACGGCTGGGCCACGGTGGGTCGGCCGACCGGCTGTTGAACGGGGGCCGCGAGCCGCTGTGCGACTACATCGACCGGTCGCTCACCGGGCGCGGCCTTGACGTCACCGCGTCGACCGCTCGGCATCCCCCACCTCGGGCGGGGCGGCCGGATCATCACCATCGGCAGGATCAACGCCGACCGCGTCCCCATGCCCGGTGCCGGCGTTTATGTCCTGACCAAGGCGGCCGTCGCCGGACTGACGCGGGTCTGGCCCGTGAACTCGGTCCACGCGGCATCACCGTGAACAACATCCAGCCCGGCCCTGTGGAGACCGACATGAACCCGGACTCCACACCGTTCGCCGAGTCCATGAAGCAGCTCATGGCCCTTGGCCGTTACGCCCAGCCCGCGGACATCGCCAGTGCGGTCGCCTGCCTCGCCGGCCCTGAAGCCCACTGCATCACCGGCGTCAACTGGGACGTCGACGGTGGATATGCCGTCTGACAACACCCGTTGAGGGGCGCTCACCTTGAGCGCCCCTCAACGCCGGCAGAGGGCGACGACCGTGGGCCGACAAGCAGAGTCCCGGTCACGCTCCGCGGCCCGACGGACCGCCATGTCGGGCGTTGTTTTCGCCGCCCGACCGGGCTACGCCTCTTCGCCATGCAGGCACACGCAGCCGTCAGCGCTCATCCGGACTCCGGCCGACGACGTCATGGCTGGTCGGTCGGCCGGATGACGATTTCATTGATCGCCACACGGCGGGGGCTGGTGACGACATAGCCGATCGCGTCGGCCACGTCTTGCGCGTGCAGAGCCTCGACCTGCCCGAATGCCGCGGTGAAGTCTCTGCCGGAGTTGTCCTTCTGGTCGAACAGCTCACTCTCGGTGCGGCCCGGCTCGATCACCGAGAACCGCAGATTGCGGGTGGTGTACTCCTGACGCCACGCCTCGGTCGCGCCGGTGACGGCGAACTTGGTCGCGTTGTAGAGCGCGACCGTCGGTGCCGCGAAACGCTATCCGGACTGGGAGGAAGTCGCCACGTCCACCGTCGCCGCCCTCCGCGCGGCCCGCCACGCGCGACTGCCCGACGAGGCCCTTGAAGAGCTCGTAGGCGAGCTCGCCGTCGCGTCTCAGGACTTCGCCCGCTACTGGGCCGACTACAGGCTCTTCAAGCACGGCCACGGCAAGAAGCGCATTTTCCACGAAACCGTCGGGGAGATGACCCTCAACTACGAGACACTCGACATCAGTGGCTCCGACGGCCAGTTCCTCTCCACGTACACGGCCGACGTCGGTTCACCCTCCGACGAGAATCTCCGCTTGCTCATCAGCTGGGACGCCGCACTCACCGGCACCACACCCGTGACATCCCGCCGCGACTGAGAGCGGCACCATCGCCGAGGTGGCCGTGCGCGTGCCCAGGTCGCCGCGGTGCGCAGTGTGTTCAGGCGGCGGGCTGCGCCGGTCCGTGCTTCCAGAAGCCGGAAAACGTGATGCGGCTCTTGGGCAGACCCGCCGCGTGCAGGTGCCGACGCCCCTCGGTGGCAAGGGTGGACTCGCCGACGACGAAGGCGTAACCCCTCGGGTCGGCCTCGGTGTGCCGCAGCAGTTCGGCCAGTGCGGCGGTGCCTGGCACCTCGCCGCTGTCCTCGCGGACGACCCATGTGACGTCCAGGCCCTGTGGTGCGTCGAGATCACGGATGTCGGCCGCGGTGGGTACCTCCTGGATGACCCGGCCGGTTGTCTCCCGTGGCATGGAGCGCACGATCCCCGCCGTAGCGGGAAGACCTGTCTCGTCGGCGACGACGAGGATCTCGGAGGCGTCCTCAGGGCAGTCGTAGAGGACGCCCTGGTCCAGTACCGCGAGTGAGTCGCCGGGGCGGGCGTTGCAGGCCCAGACGGCGGCCCGGCCCTCGACCTCGCCGGTGGGGCCGCGGTGGACGACGAAGTCGATGTCCATCTCCGACGCTTCGGGACGGAAATCGGCCACCGTGTAGTTCGCGCAGTGGGGTCGCTCCTCGTCGGGAATGGCCAGGTACGGCTGCCACCATCGGGTACCGCTGAACTCCGGCAGCCGCAGGCTGCTTTGGTGGGGCAGTTGCAGAAAGAGGCGGAACCAGTGGTCGTAGCCCAGCCAGGGGAACTCCGCGAGTTCCGGGCCGGTGGCCGTCAGGCGGTGCATCGACGGGGACACGCGCGCGGTGCGGACCACCTGGGCGCGGAACATTCGCGGGTTCTGCGGCGTGAGCGGATGGATCTTGGCCATGAAGGAAGGTTAGCCTAACTTTACTTACGTCCGACTCGCTGGCTTGAAAGTGAGTAAGGTTAGGCTAACCTAACCTCGTGAGTTCCGCTGAAGAAGCGCCCAAGGCCCGCCGTTCCCGAGGTCATGAGCTGACCGCCCGGGACGTGACCGTGTCGTACAACGGCACGGACGTCGTGCACGGCGCAGCCGTCACACTCCGGCCCGGCCAGGTGACCGCCCTCGTGGGCCCGAACGGCAGTGGTAAGTCGACCCTGCTGCGTACCTTGGCGCGCCTGCTGCGCCCTCGCTCCGCGACCATCACCCTCGGCAGGGGGAGCGGGGAGGGCGCCGAGATCACCGATGCGCTGGCCCTGACAGCCCGTGAGTTCTCCCGGCGCGTTGCGCTGTTGCCCCAGGGGCGCCCCACGCCCGGTGGTCTGACGGTGCGGGACGTCGTGGAGTTCGGCCGGTACCCCTACCGCGGACGCTGGTCACGACTCGATCCCGACGGGGCCCGAGCCGTGCGGAAGTCCCTCGCCATGACCGGCATGGAGGAGCTCGCCGGACGGGACGTCGAGCACCTCTCCGGCGGACAGTTGCAGCGCGTATGGCTCGCGAGCTGCCTCGCGCAGGAGACCGGAGTCCTGCTCCTGGACGAACCCACCACATACCTCGATCTCCGCTACCAGGTCGAACTCCTCGATCTCATCCGAGACTTGGCGGACCAGCACGGCATCGCGGTCGGGGTCGTACTGCACGACCTCGATCAGGCGGCCGCCGTCGCGGACCGGATCGCCCTGCTGTACGCGGGCAGGATCGTCGCGGACGGGACGCCCGAGGACGTGCTGACCGGCGATCGACTGACCACCGCCTACGGCATCCGCGTCGATGTCGACACCGACCCCCTGACCGGCCGCCCGCGCACACGCGCAGTCGGCCGCCACCATGCACGATCCGAAAGGTTCAGCACCACGTCATGAGACGCCACCTGATCGCAGTCGCCACCTGCTCCGCCGCGGCCTTGGCCCTGACGGCCTGCGGCTCGACCGAATCCACCGACGCCGAGGCGAAGCCGAGCGCGCAGAGCATCAGCCTCACCGACGCAAGCGGCGCCGAGGTGAAGCTCGACGGTCCCGCCGAGAAGGTCGTCGGCACCGAATGGAACGTCGTCGAGAGCCTGGTCACGCTGGGCGTGGACCCGGTCGGCGTGGCCGACGTCAAGGGCTATACGGCGTGGGACACCGCCGCGCCGCTGAAGAACGCCCCGAAGGACATCGGCACACGCGGCGAGCCGAGCATGGACACCATCGCCTCGCTGTCCCCCGATCTGATCGTCGCCACCACCGACCTGTCGGCCTCCGCGGTCAAGCAGTTGCGCAAGATCGCTCCGGTCTTCGAGGTGCGCTCCGCAAAGTCGTCCGACCAGATCGGGCAGATGGAGGAGAACCTCGACCTGATCGCCAGGGCGACCGGTACCGCCGGCAGGGCCACCGAGGTGAAGAAGGCCTTCGACACCACGGTCGCCGAGGGGAAGAAGAAGCTGACCGACGCCGGACTCGCCGGGTCGCAGATCGCCTTCGGCGACGGCTACGTCGCCTCCAACCAGGTCTCCATCCGCCCGTACACCAGCGGATCGCTGGTAGGCGCGGTCAACGAGGAGATAGGCCTCAAGAACGCCTGGAAGGTCAAGGGTGACGAGGCGTACGGCCTGGGCTCCACCGACGTCGAGGGACTCACGGGCCTCGGTGATGTGCAGTTCGCCTACATCGGCAACAACAGCGACACCGACGTCTTCGCCAAGGACCTCTCGAAGAACGCGGTCTGGAAGTCGCTGCCGTTCGTCAAGAAGGACAAGGTACACAGACTGCCCGACGGCATCTGGATGTTCGGCGGCCCGAAGTCGATGCAGGCGTACGTGGACGCCGTCGTCGACGCGCTGACGAAGTAACGCCATGGCCGTCACCACAACAGCTCCTGCCACCGGGGCCGGGACACCGACCACCTCCTCGAGAACGGGCGCGGCCGCGGTGACGGCCTCGCTCGTGCTCCTGGTCGCGGTCCTCGCGGTCCTCGACATCACCCAGGGCACGGCGGCTGTCGGGCCCTCCGAGGTGTGGAAAGCCCTCACCGGCCGGGCCGACGCCGGTGACGCGTCCGTCGTCATCGCCTCGCGCCTGCCCCGAATGACGGCGGGGCTGCTGGTCGGCGGGGCGCTCGGCATGGCCGGCGCATCACTTCAAGCCGTCAGCCGCAACGTGCTCGCGGCCCCCGACACCCTCGCTGTGAACGCAGGTTCCTACCTGGCACTCGGAGTGATCACCGTCACCGGTACCTCGCTGCCGCTGCTCGCCTCCTCCGGAGTGGCCTTCCTCGGCGGACTCGGCGCCGCAGCGACCGCTCTGTCCCTGTCCGGGGTGGGCACCGGCACCGTGCGGCTGGTGCTGGCCGGCAGCGCCCTGATGCTCGGCCTGTCCTCCGTCACCGAGGGTCTGCTGCTGCTCTTCCCCGAGGAGACCAACGGCCTCTACCAGTGGAACCAGGGCAGCATCAGCCAGAACGGATTCGGCGGTGTCGTGCAGATGGCGCCCGTCGTCCTGGTGGGCGTCATCGGGCTGCTGCTGGTGGGCCGCAGAGTGGACGCCCTCGCGCTCGGCGACGAGGCGGCCCGCGGACTGGGCGTCCCGGTCCGCCGGACCAGGGTCGCCGTGGTGGTGCTCGGCGCGCTGCTGTCCGCCGCGGCGGTGACCCTCGCCGGGCCGATCGGCTACGTCGGCCTGTGCGCGCCCGCCATGGTCCGGCTCCTCGCCCGGAGGCTGCGGTCATTCACCCGGATGCGGGCAAGCCTGCCGGTCGCGGGGCTCGCCGGTGCGTGCCTCGTGCTCGGTTCGGACGACGCACTGCGTGCGCTGGTCTCCTCCGACCAAGCCGTCGCCGTGCCCACGGGCGTCGTCACCAGCCTTGTCGGCGCGCTGTTCCTGATAGGTCTGGCGCTGCGGGTCCGCGACTCGGCCACCGCGCGTTCACCGGAGCGGATGCGCATCCCGAGCAGGGCGATGTTCCTGGTCACGGCTGCGACGCTGACCGCCGCCCTGGTCGGGGTGACCATCGCCGGGGTCCTGCTGGGCGACACGAAGCTGCTGCTCGGGGACGTGTTCCACTGGGCGCAAGGGACGGCCGGGCAGTCCGTCTCCTTCGTGCTCGACACCCGTGTGCCACGGGTGCTGACGGCGCTTCTCGCCGGTGCCGCGTTGGCGTTGTCCGGCACGCTGGTCCAGGCCGTCACCCGCAACCCTCTCGCAGAACCCGGCATCCTCGGGGTCTCGGGCGGTGCGGCGCTGGGCGCGGTTCTGCTCGTGACGACGGTTCCGGCCGCCGCCACGTGGGGTATCGCCGGCGCCGCCTTCGCGGGCGCGGCCGTCGCGTCGGTCGTCGTGTTCGGACTCGCCGCGCGCGGCGGGTTCGGCAGCAATCGACTGGTCCTCGTGGGCGTCGGCGTGTCCGCCGCGACCACCGCGCTGATCAGCCTGTTCATCGTGCTCACCGATCCGTTCAACGCGACGAAGGCGCTGACGTGGCTGTCCGGGTCCACCTACGGACGGGAACTGCCCGACGCCCTGCCCGTGAGCGGTGCCCTCGTCCTCGGCATCGTGGTCGCCCTGGCCCGCCGCACCGAACTCGACCTGGTGTCCCTCGACGAGGACACGCCGGGACTGCTCGGCCTTCGGCCGGCCTCGGCGCGTCTCGGATTCCTGTCGGTCGCCGTGCTGCTCGGCGCGACGGCCGTGGCCGCAGCAGGCACGATCGGCTTCGTCGGGCTCATCGCCCCGCACGCGGCACGCGCCCTGGTCGGCCGCCGGCACATACGCGTCGTCCCCGTGGCGGTGCTGCTGGGTGCCTCCCTCGTATGCGTGGCCGACGTCATGGGCCGGACCGTGATCGCACCGGCACAACTCGGCGCGGGTCTCATGACGGCCGTCATCGGTACTCCTTACTTCCTCTACCTGCTGCTGCGCACTCGTCGTCAGGGCACAACGCCAGGGATCGGTCCCGAGCCGGGCGGACCGGTCCTCCGCCCGGCCCGACTCGTCGTCCGGCAGTGAGAGAGTCCGGTGCAACGCCGTCGCGTCGACCGCTGTCCGGCGGAGACCGTCCGTAGTCTTTGGCCATGGTCGAAACGAACGGTGTGCACCACCTGCTCGTGACGGTGGGCGAGCACCACAAGCTGAGCGGTATGGCTCCCAAGGGCATCAGGGTCGTGAGCGGTGGGCACCTGGATCTGCACGGCGTGGCCGGACGCGTCACTGTCGAGGAGGGCGCCACGGCCCGCATCCACGGAATGGTGACCGGCGGCCTGTACAACATGGGCGGTGACGTGGAGGTGTACGGCATGGTCCACGACGGCGTGCACGACCTCGGTGAGACGACGAGTCGGATCGCCCCCGGCGCGGTCATCTCGTAACCGCGGCCGGTGCGGGCGGACCGAGCCCGTGACAGGAGGATGCGCGCATGGTGGAACACGAGACCGTCGTGCACGACATCACCCGGGCGGCAGCGCAGCCCGGTGGATGGGTCGAGCGTGAGGCGACAGGCGTGGCGGTGGTGCGCTGCACCTGTGGTCTCGACAGCGGCGTCGTGGCGGCCGCCCAGGCAGTGCAGATCGCCGATGATCACCGCCGGACGACCGCGGAAGCACGCACCTGACGGCTCGCCGATTCCGTGCAGGCGAGGGAAAGCCGGCAGAGGACGGTGCCACCGTCGATCGCGCAGCACGGTGGGCGCCGCATCCGGTCTCCGGCTCGGAGTCCGCACACGAAGTGGAGGTGCTTGGCCGAGGTCATGGACCGTCCGGCCCATGACCTCGGCCACGACGGCGCGGCATGGGGATATCGCCCTTCGTCGCGATGACGAGGACGTCAGAGCTGGGTGGCACCGCCGTCGACGAGCAGTTCCGCGTCGGTGGTGAAGGAACTCTGGCTTCCGGCCAGATAGAGAGCAGTGGCGGCGACCTCGTCGGGACGGCCTGGACGACCGAGGGGGGTGGGCGCGCCGGTGTGGCCGCTCTGTGGGAACGCGGCCCGCAGGTCGTCTCCGCCGGGGGTGGCGACAGGACCCGGGGTGAGGGCGTTGACCCGGATACCGCGGTCGGCGAGTTCAGCGGCCCAGATGCGGGCGAGGCTGCGGATCGCGGCCTTGGCGGCGGCGTAGACGCCCAGGCCCGGGACGTTCCGCAGCGCCGCGCTGGAGGAGAGCAGGATCACGCCGGCGCCGGGGGACAGCAGCGGGAGAGCCTTCTGGACGGTGAAGACGGTGCCCTTGAGGTTGATGGAGGTCGCGCGGTCGTACGCTTCCCGCGTCGCTGGTACAGCCCGATCCAGGTCAGGGCATGGGCTGCGATGGTCAACTTGCTGTTGGCGCTCACGTCGCCCCTCACCTCCGTTCCAGTAGTAACCGTAACGGTTACCTCAAGGGGGTCGCAAACAGCGCTCGTAAGGTGGCCGCTCACCCCCGGATGCGCGTGAGGCCGCACACCTGAGGCGCGCCGGGCAGGGCACGGTCGGAGCGACCATGCCCTGCGGGCGTCGTACCGGATCGGGTCGGTCGGCGTGAGTACGGCATGTCTGCCGAATGCCACTGAAGCGCCGTGGATCACTTCGCCTGGGCGAGCTGGACCGCGTCCGGGCCGGCCGGGAACCGCAGCTGGCCGGTGGTGTCGTGCACGGCTCGCCACACCGTCTCGGCGACGTCGCTCTCCTCGGTGAACAGTTCCTGGCGCGTGAAATCGGCCATGGCCTTCTCCGCCCACGGTACGTAGGGCGCGGGGACCAGCTCGTCCAGCGAGGCGCCGTTCGTCGCCCTGACGGCGAAGTTCGTCGTCAGGCAGGCGCCCGGCTCGACCGTCTTCGCCTGCACGCCGAAGGGCGCGAGCTCGAGAGCCAGAGACGCGGTGAATCCCTCGACGGCCATCTTGCTCGCCTTGTAGACCGCCGAGAGCGGCATGTGGCCCAGCACCACGCTGGAGGTCACGTTGACCACCACGCCGGAGCCGCGCTCACGGAACAGGGGAAGCACCGCCTGCGTCGTAGCCATCACGCCGAACGTGTTGGTCTCGAAAACCTCCCGCACCCGGTCCATGGGGGTGCCCTCGAAGACGCCGATCGAGGGGACGCCCGCGTTGTTCACCAGGACGTCGACGGACCCCGCCGCGTCGATCGCGGTGGTGATGGAATCGGGCTCGGTGACGTCGAGTTCGACGATGTGCAGCCGGTCCGACTCGGGCAGGACGCCCTCGCGCGGTGTCCGCATCGTCGCGATGACATTCCACCCCTGCTCGTGGAAGTGGAGCGCGGTCCGTCGCCCGTATCCGGAGGAGGCGCCTGTGATCAGAACGGTCTTCATGCTGTGATCCTTTGTGATGGGACGGGATCCACGGGCAGACACTTTCCTGCTGTGGAGGAGAACCAGTAATCCCATTCAATCGCTCTGACCTGGACGGATAGTAGAACTTTCCTCGCTGTCCCTTGCACGATCCTGCTCAATGGCTCCGACTACGGCAGAGCGCCCGCAGGGCTGCGCACGGTGTCCCGCAGGCGGGCCGCGTCACGGCTCGGGGGTGCGCCGAACTGGCGGCGGTACTCCCGGCTGAACTGGGAGGGGTTGTCGTAGCCCACACGCTGGCCGACCCCGGTGACGTCGCTCGGGTGGGTGGCGAGCAGCAGTCGGGCCTCCTGGAGCCGGATCTGCTTCTGGAACTGGATCGGGCTCATCGCGGTCACCGCCTGGAAGTTGCGGTAGAAGGCGGAGACGCTCATGCCCGACAGGCGCGCCACGTCCTCGACCCGAAAGGCCTCCGCGTAGTGCTCGCGGATCCAGCGCACGGCGCGGGAGACATGGCTGAGCCCGCTGTCGGCAAGGCCCAGTTGGCGCACCGTCGCGCCCTGCTCACCGGTGATCACGCGCCACAGGATCTCGCGTTTGATCAGTGGAGCCAGTACGGCGCGGTCGCGGGGTTCGTCGAGCAGGCGCAGCAGCCGGACCACCGCGTCGAGCAGTTCCGCCGGAGCGTCGCTGACGGCGATCCCCGACGGCGCGCTTCCGCCGGTGTGGGGAATGTCCCCGGGGCCGGCCTGCAGGAGCAACTCTGCGACGGCGGACGGTTCCAGCACCAGGCCGACGCCCAGTGCCGGATGCCCGGGGCCGGCCTGGACGAACTGCCCCGTGACGGGCAGGTCGACGGATGCCACCAGATACTGCCCGGCGCCGTACTCGTAGACCCGCTCGCCCAGCGCGAGCCGTTTGGCGCCCTGGGCGATGACGGCGAGCACCGTGCCCGACATGGAGGGTGCCGGCGGATCCGGCCGGTCGACCTTCGAGATCAGAACGCCGTCGATGACCGTGGTCCAGTCGGGGCGCGCGTGCCGGGCCAGCAGGGTGCGGAACTCTTCGAGGTACATACGTCCATTGCAGCACCTCTCCACCCCTCCGCTCCCGCAGTCGAGAGGATTATGCAGGTACGAGCGAGCAACGATCTAACGTTTGGCCAGGTCAGATGGGTTGAATGGAGTCACTTCACTCCTTCACCGAGAGGTTGACATCCATGAACGTCAACTATGGGTTCAACGCCACCCTGACCGCCGAGCCCGCCATGGGAGACGCGCTGGTCGACTTGCTGCTCACCGGCCTGAACGAAGGCAGCCCCGGCGCGAGCCCGTTCTGCGTCGTCTACCTGGTCTCCCGCTCCGCGTCCGACCCCGACGTCGTCCACGTCACCGAGGGCTGGACCAGCGAGGAGGACCATCACCGGATCTTCGCCGGCGAGGCGGCGCAGGCCATCGTGGCGCAGATCGGCGCATTGCTGGCCAAGGAGCCCGAGTACACCGACTACGTGCCCCTTCGCGGCAAGGCCACTCTCTAGGACCCCGTCGTTCCTGTCCGCTGCATTCCCGCCGCGGCCGGCCCGCTCCTCGTCCACCCACCCGGTACCACCTCGCGAAAGGCCTACGACCATGACCGTGGCACGACCCGCCCTGGACCCCGAACTGCGTGAACTGCTGGCCGACATGCCGCAGATGACCCGGCTCAGTCCCGAAGTGCTCGCGCAACTGCGCCAGTACCCCTCGACGCCCGTCGAGTCCCTGCTCGCGCACCGGTCGGTCGACCGGCGTGAGGTGACGATTCCCGCCCCGGACGGCGTTCCGATCCGCATGTCGGTCTTCAGCCCCGCGGGCACCGACGACCGCACCGCCGGCGCACCCTGCATCTACTGGATGCACGGCGGCGGAATGGTCATGGGCGACCGCTTCTCACAGATCGACATCCCGTTGGAATGGCTCGACGAATTCGGCGCGGTCGTGGTCTCCGTGGACTACCGGCTGGCACCCGAAGCCACCGGCACCGCCCTCGTCGACGACTGCTACCAGGGGCTGCTCTGGATCGCCGAACACGCCGACGAGCTGGGCATCGACCCGGCCCGGATCGTCGTCGCAGGCGCCAGCGCGGGCGGCGGCCTTGCGGCCGGTGCCACTCTGCTGGCCCGCGACCTCGGCACCCCCGCGATCGCCGCGCAGATGCTCATCTGCCCCATGCTCGACCACCGCAACACCAGCACGTCCAGCCGCCAGTACTCCGGCGGGCCCGGTGTGTGGACCCGTGAGATGAACGAGTTCGGATGGCATGCCGTCCTCGGCGACCGCCCCGACGAGGTCTCCTCGTACATCTCGCCCGCGCTGGCCGACGACCTCTCGGGTCTGCCGACCACCTACATCGACACCGGATCGGCGGAAGTCTTCCGCGACGAGGACACCGACTACGCCACCCGTATCTGGGCGGCCGGCGGCCAGGCCGAACTCCATGTCTGGGCAGGGGGTTTCCACGGATTCGACGCGCTTTACCCGCAGGCGCACATCTCGGCGACGGCCCGCCGAACCCGCACCGACTGGCTCGCGCGCCTCCTGCACCGGAACGAGGGCGCATAACGCCCCGGGCCACGCTCGCCCTGTGACGGCGGCACGGTGTGGAGGAGCGGAACCACCCGTCGACCTCCTTGTGACTGCCGCCGGCCAGGGTGACGGGCAGCGGGACGCCGGTGCCCGTACCGACGGGCCGGCGTGCGTCGGCACGTCCCACTAGAGCCGAACACCAGCTCCGACGGCGGTAGTCGACGGCTGCTGCCCCAGCAAGGCACAGCCGAGATGCCTGGCGTCACCGGCCCACCGCCGGGCGGCATCCCGCTTCCTCGTCTCAGGAGCCGCAGTGCCGCACAACGAACCCGGATCGGCTGAAGTGCAGGCAGACGTTGCCGAGCATCAGGCGATGACTCGGCCCCGCAGGATGATGCGGCTCGGGTGGGCCAGGACCGAGCTGTCGAGCGTCGGGTCCGTGTCATAGGCGACGAGGTCGGCGGGGCCTCCGTCGACCAGGCCCGGCAGGCCGAGCCAGGACCTGGCCGACCATGATGCCCCGCCCAGAGCCGCTTCGGCCGAAAGACCGGCACGGACCAGCCATGCGACCTCTGACGTGACCGTGCCGCAGGGAAAGGTGTCGGTGCCCGCGAGGACGGTGACGCCGGCTTCGTGTGCGGCTCGGACGTTGGGCAGCATGGCTTCCCATCCGGCCAGCCACCAGTCGCGACGGGCGCTCGGCTCCTCGGCGCGCCGTCGATCTGCTCCGGCGCCGAAGGCACCGAGCGTCGGGACGAACGCGGTGCCTTGGGAAGCCATCCGATCGATCAGGCCGGGATCCAGGTGCATGCCGTGCTCCAGGCTGTCAACGCCTGCTTGGACGGCGTTGAGACTGCCGTCGGCGGTCTGGCAGTGGGCGGCTACTCGGCCGCCGATCGCATGCACGGCTTGCACGACGGCAGAGAGGATGTCCCGTGGCAGTGCCGGCTCGTCGTGCCTCCAGTCGGCGATGACTTTGCACCAGCCCGAGGACGCCTTGGCTTCCTCGACAGCGGCGTGCACCAGATCCTCTTCACTCACGTCACGCCCGAGGCCGGGAAAGAAGCGGCCGGGAGTGGCCGGCCAGCGTCCGGCCGAGCGGACCCGGGGCAACTGCGGCTCCTCGTCGACCCAATCCGGGATGCGCGCGGCGGACCCGGGCGTCCGGACCAGCAGGACACCGGCGTCGCGGTGGTCGGTCAGGTGCCGGCGAAGCATCTCATCGCTGAACGGGGCGCCGTGCAGCTCGGTGCCCGGATGTGTGTGCACGTCGACCAGGCCGGGTAGCAGCCACCCGCCCTCGATGACGAGATCCGCGTCCGGAACCGGCTCGGTCCGCAGCCGGTCCCCATCGATCCAGAACGACCGCTCTTCCCGTTCCGGCAACACGATGCCTCGCACCTGCAGCACCACCGGTGACAGCCTCCTCGGACCCGTACGCGCGGCGTTGGTCGATCCCTTGATCCTACGGGCGACGGCGTCCGGCACGCCGCGCTCGGTGTCGAGCCCGTCCGACGCCGCCGCCCCGAGCGGTCAGTTCACTGCTGTGTGGCCTGTTCGATGAGGTTTTGCAGGTACAGGCCGCGGTGAGCGTCGAGTTCGGACGGTGTGTGGGTGCGTACGGCCGTGGCGAAGTCGCGGCGCAGGATGGGCCAGCACTCCTCGTGGTCGATTTCGGCGGTGTCGTAGGCCATCGGCGGGTTCGGGCCGAAGAGTTCGATCCGGGTGATGGCGCGCGGCAGGTCGACGGAACCGGAGAGGGAGGCCTGGCTCACGGCTCCGTTGGCGTGTTCGCAGGTGAGCTCGATCCAGCGCCTGGGGTCGCCGGTGCTGCGTATGGCGGTGATGGGGGCGATCGCGGCGTCCAGGAGGTCGAGCAGATGGGGTCCCAGATCGAGCAGCGCGCCGTGTTCGAGGCGCCAGCCGGTGGCGAGGTCGCCTCCGAGGAAGGCGCCGTGGAGGTAGGCGGAGCGTGCCCCGGAGACGTCGAGGCTGCGGGCGGCGTCGAGGAAGGCGCGGGTGGTCGGGTGATAGCGCTTGGTGAGGACGAGTTGGGAGATCACGCCGGCTTCGGCGACGGCGTCCGCTACGCGCCGGGCCGTGGGGAGGTCGGGGCCGAGGGGCTTCTCCAGCAGCAGGGCCTTTCCTCGCTCGGCCGCCAGCGGTGCCAGTTCGCCCTGGACGGCGGGCGGGACGGCGAAGGCCACGGCTTCGCAGTGGTCGAGGAGTTCGTCGAAGTCGGCGGCGACGTGGGCCGTGTACGGGGCGGCGGTCTGCTGGGCCGCATCGGGACGACGGGCCCAGACTGCGGCGAGTCGTGTCTCCGGTCCTGCGGCGAGTATGCGGGCGTGCATGGCACGGGCCCAGGGGCCGGCGCCTACGAGGCCGACCTCGACCGGGCGGTGTGTCCAGGGAGCGGGTTCTGCGGTCACGGTGTTCCTGTTGAGTGTGCGGCGCCTCGACGTCAGAGTGCGAGGCGGTCGAGACGGGCGTCGGCGCGGTCGGGGGAGTAGAGGAACTCCACGACCATGGAAGCGGCCCCGATGACACCGGCGTGGTCACCCAGCCGTGAGGTGACGACCTGGAGGTTGGCGGTCGTGCGGGGCATGGCGCGTTGATAGAGCAGTTCGCGGACTCCGGTCATGAACGGCACTCCCGAGAGGTCTCCGGCCAGCATCAGCACGCCCGGGTTGAGCAGGGTCACAACCGTCACCAGGACCTCGCCCGCCCGGCGACCCGCCTCCCGGGCGAGGCGGACGGCATCGGGGTGGCCTTCGGCGAGCGCGCGTTTGACGTCGGAACCGGAGGCCGTCTCGAATCCGAGTGCGGACAGCTCGCGGGCCAGGGCCCGGCCGCTGGCCACGGCGGCCAGGCAGCCGTAGGACCCGCACATGCACAGGGCGTCGAGGCGGTCGTGCAGGCGGATGTGGCCGATGTCGCCTGCGCCGCCGTCGATGCCGCGGTAGACATCGCCCCCGACGACGACGCCGGCGCCGATACCGGTGGACACTTTGACCAGGACGAAGGCCGCGCTGTCACGGTGGTTCGCCTGGTGTTCGGCCAGCGCCATGAGGTTGGCGTCGTTGTCGACGAAGACGGGGACCGGCTCCTCGTCCATGCCGGTGCCCACATGTTCGGCGAAGGCCTTCTGCAGACGTTCGCGGACGGGGTAGCGGTCCCAGCCGGGCATGATGGGCGGCTCGATGATCCGCCCGGTCTCCCAGTCGACGGGGCCGGGCACCGACAGCCCGATGCCGCAGACATGGGTGGCGTCCACGCCGGCGGCGCCGATCAGATCCGGGAACCATGCGGCGAGTCGGTCCAGGACCTCGTCCGGGCCGTCGGTGATGTGCAGGGGGCCCGTGTGCTCGGCGAGGATGGTGCCCGCCAGATCCAGCACCGCGGCGCGGGCATGACGGGTCTCGAGATCAACGGCGATCACCGACGCGTGCGTCGGGTCGAAGGCGATCTTGTGGGACGGGCGGCCGCCGGTGGAGGTACCGGCGGTGTGCCGAAGCCATCCGGCGCGGTTGAGGAGGTCCAGCCGCGCTCCGATGGTGGAGCGCGACAGGCCGGTGGCGCGCTGCAGTTCGGCGCGGGTGTCGGCGCGGCCGCTGCGGATCAGCTGCAGCAGTTCTCCCGCGCTGACCTGACTCGGCGTCATCATGACTTCCCCCATGGCTCAGCTCTTGTCGGCGCCACTGGTCAGGCCCTCGGTGAGCATGCGTTCGGCGGCGAAGAACAGAAGTACCACGGGAATCGTCAGCACCACCGAGCCGGCCATGAGGATGGTCTTGGGCACTTCGACGCCGTTCGAGAGTTGTGCCAGGCCGAGTGAGACGGTCCACTTCTCGGGGTCGGCGGCCAGGAAGAGGAGAGCGAAGAGGAACTCGTTCCAGGCGATCATGAACACATACAGACCGGTCGCCATGAGGGACGGCAGGGCGAGGGGCAGGATGACCTTGCGGACCGTCTGAAGTCTGCCGGCTCCGTCGATCGCTGCCGCCTCCTCGATGGACGGGGGGATGGTGACGAGGTAGTTCTTCAGCATGTAGATCGCCACGGGCACGGTCTGGGCGGCGTAGACGATGGCGAGGCCGACCAGGCTGGAGGACAGGCCCAGCTTGGCGAAGATGACGAACAGCGGAACGGCCAGCAGGGTCGCCGGGAACAGGTAGACGGCGAGGAAGAGCGCGCTGACCTGGCGGTGGCCGAAGAACTTCAGGCGGCTGACGGCGTAGGCGCCGGGCACGGCGGCCAGCAGGGTGAGGATCACCGTACCGATGGAGACCAGTGCGGAGTTGAGCAGGAACTTCACAAATCCCTGGCCGCCGTCGTCGGTGGACTTCAGTACGTCGCGGTAGGTGGACAGGGTGAAGTCCTTCGCCGAGACCCACAGCGAACCCGGGTCGAGCAGGAGAGCGTCGATGGGTTTCACCGACAGCAGCACCATGTAGTAGAAGGGCGCCACGGTGATCACTGCGAGGAAGGCGATGACGAACCAGCGCAGGACGCCGAAGAGTCTGTCCTCGAACTGGGCCCTGGTCAATGTGGCCTTGCGGGTCACGATTCCTCCTGGACCTTGTTGCCGAAGAACGTGAAGTAGAAGCCGAGCAGGATCATCAGGGAGGCGGCCAGGACGAGGGCCTGGGCGGCGGCGGCCCCGACGTCGTAGCGGGCGGTGAGGAAGTCGTAGACCCGGACGGCGGCGACGTTCGTGCCGGCTCCGCCCCCGGTCAGCAGGTAGACGTCGTCGAACTTGTTGAAGGTCATGATGAACCGCAGGACGCACAGCAGGGCGATGACGGGCATCAGTTGGGGCAGCAGGATGTGGCGGAAGCGCTGGGTCAGAGTGGCGCCGTCCACCGTGGCGGCCTCCTCCAGGCCCGCGGGAACCGCCTGCAGTCGGGCGAGGATGAACAGGAAGGCGAAGGGGAAGTAGCGCCAGCACTCGAAGGCGATCACGGTCAGCAGGGCCAGCGGTATGCCGAAGTGCGCACCGAGCAGGTCGACTTGGTATTCGCGGGTGGAGAGGAAGGCGATGGGGTTGTCCCAGCCGAACAGGCGGTGGCCCCAGTCGTTGACCACGCCGTACTGGGGGCTCAGGGCGACTTCCCAGACGAAGGCCACGGCGACGACGGGGGCGACGTAGGGCAGCAGCATCGCCGCGCGCAGCAGTCCGCGGCCGCGGAAGGGCTTGCGCAGGGCCAGAGCGGCGATGAGTCCGAGGACGACCGATCCCAGGGTGGCGCCCGCGGTGTACAGCAGGGTGGTGCCCAGGCTCGACCAGAATCCGGCGGAGTCGAAGACCTGGGTGAAGTTGTCCAGGGACCAGTTGCCGAGGAGGCCCATGCCCTGGATGTCGACCAGCTTGGCGTGCTGGAAGGCGAGGAGCACGGTCCACAGGATGGGCAGGATGACCACCACGAGGACCACGACGAAAGTGGGGGAGACGAAGGCGAGGCCTGCGCGGTTGGCGCGGCGGCCGGCGGTCATCGGGCGCCGCCGGCGATCGGCGGACCGGTTTGCCGACCCGGGGCCGGTGTGACGGCGCTTCGGTGCGCCGACGGGGGCTGTTGTCATGGAAGGACCTTTGCGGGCGTGCATGCGGGCGGCTACTGCAGGGACTTCTTGAGGGCGGCGACCTCGTCGTCGGCCTCGTGTGCGGCCTCGGAGGGGGAGATCTGTCCGCCGGTCATCGCGCCGATGGCCTTCGGCACGGGGAGTTCGCCGTTGGTGGCGCCGACGAGGGCCCCTTCGCCCTGGGTGATGCCCCAGCGCCGCATGTTGCTGACGCCGTCGGCGAGTTGGTTGAGCAGTTCCTCGGGAAACACCTGGTCGAAGGGCTTTCGGGTGTCGACGCCGATGTCGCTGTGCCGCCAGGCGTCGAGGTAGAGATCGGGCTGGGCGGCCGTGCCGTGGCGGACGGGGATCTTGCCCTCGGGAGCCATGCCGAACCAGGTCTCGTAGCCCGGGCCCATCATGTACTCGATGAACTGGCGGGAGGCGGCGGTCTCGGCCGTCTTGGTGGTCACCCATGAGGTGATCTCGCCGAACTGGGCCGCCTGCGCGGCGTCGGGGCCCTTCAGCGCGGTGACGATGCCGCTGTTTTGGGACAGGTACTGCGGGTCCTGCTGGCACTGGGGACAGCTGGGCAGGGCGTCCTTGCGCAGGCCCGCGAGCTCGTCCAGCAGGAACGACGACCAGATGATCATGGAGGACCGGCCGGCGAAGTAGGTCGCGCGGGTGGAGTCCACGGTCTGGGTCCCCGGGGCGCCGTAGGTACGGGCGAGCTGGTCGTAGGTGTGGAAGGCGGTCTGGCACTGCGGTGATTCGAGGGCGACCTCGTGGCGGTCGTCGACAAGCCGGCAGTCGTTTGCGAGGGCGACGCTCTCGAAGCTCTGCGAGGTGAACGCGTCACCCGGGTCGGTGGCCGCCGACATGCCGTCGTTGCCCCTGGTGGTGAGTGCCTTGGCGGCGGTCAGGGCGCGTTCGTAGGTGTCGGGCGCCGCCAGCTGCTTCTGGTCGAACTGGTCCTTGCGATAGACCAGCAGCTGGAGCCACGCGTCGGAAGGCACACCGAGGCTGGTGTCCTTGTCGGAGGTGAGGTCGAGCGCGTTGGCGTTGAAGGTGCCGCGCCCCAACTCGCCGATGATCTTCTTCGGGATGTCCGTGTTGAGCAGGCCGTTGGTGTACATCTGCCAGACCTGGCCCATCGGGGCCGCGCCGATGACGTCGGGCAGCTTGCCGGCGGCCGCGGCCGACATGATCAGTTGGGGCATCTGGCCCTCGTCGACCCCGACGAGATGGACCTTGATCCCCGTCTTCTTCTCGAACCCGTCGATCGCCTTCTGCGTCGCCGCGATGCGATCAGGGAGGTTCTCCTGTGACCAGACCGTTATCTCTCGGTCCGGTTTGCCGGGCCCGGTGCTGCTGGAACAGCCCGTGAGCAGCCCAAGTCCCAGGGCTGCTGTGACGCCGACCGCGGTCATCCTCGACCGCAGGGTCATGGTGCGCATTGCGTGTCCTTGTTCCGGCTTACGTCTACTGGGCACGCATCTCAGCATCAGTTTTGCGTGTTGACAAGACATAAGTTGGAGATATTGTCGACGCAACTCACCACCGCACCACTTCCGGAGCCATCCGTGGAACGCGTCGTTCAATTCACCGGCCCTCGCCAGGTGGAGGTCGCCGAGCACGCCCGAGCCGAGCTGCCGCCGGGCCACCTCAGAGTCCGCACCCGCTACTCGGGCATCTCCGCCGGTACCGAGCTCACCGCCTACCGGGGGACCAACCCCTACCTGACGCGCACCTGGGACCCCGAAGCCCGGCTCTTCCGGGAGGGCGCAGCCGGCATCGAGTACCCGGTGGCCGGCTGGGGCTACTCCGAGGTCGGCGAGGTCGTCGAGATCGCCCCCGACCTGGCCGACACCCCGGGGCTGCCGCGCCCCGGCGACCTGGTGTGGGGTATCTGGGGACACCGCAGCGAGGGCATCGTCCCCGCCGAGCGCATGACCGGCCACACCCTCCCGGCCGGGCTCGAGCCCCTGGCGGGTGCCTTCGCCCGGGTCGGCGCCATCGCCTACAACGCCGTCCTGGCCGGCGACATCCACCTCGGCGAGGACGTGGCGGTGTTCGGGCAGGGCGTCATAGGCCTGCTCGCCACGCGGCTCGCGCAGCTCAACGGGGCCCGTGTGACAGCCGTCGACGCACTGGACGGCCGACTGGAGACCGCCAAGCGGTACGGCGCACATCACACGCTCAACGCCCGTACCGACGCGGTCGCCGAACGCATCCGCGAGGCCACCGCCGGACTCGGGGCCGACCTCGCCATCGAGATCAGCGGCGCCTACCCGGCCCTGCACGACGCCCTGCGCTCGGTCGCCGTCGGCGGCCGGGTGGTCGCCTCCGGCTTCTACCAGGGCGACGGCATCGGACTGCGGCTGGGGGACGAGTTCCACCACAACCGCGTTCAGCTCATCTGCTCCCAGATCGGCGGCGTACCGCCGCAGTTGTCCCACCGCTGGAGCGTCGAGCGCCTTCAGCAGACCTTCCTCCGGCTTGTCGCCGAGGGGCAGGTCGACGTCGGCTCCCTGGTCAGCCATGTCGTCCCGGCCGCCGACGCGGCCGACGCCTACGTGCTGCTCGACGAGCGCCCCGCCGAGGCGCTGCAGGTCGTCCTGGAATTCTGAAAGGCCCCACCATGCTCAAGACCGCCGTTCAGGAGCAACTCCTGCCCGGAGACACCCTGCAGGCCAAGTGGGACTTCGCCCAAGCGGCCGGCTACGACGCCATCGAACTGCGCGGCAAGGGCGACCTGCACTTCGCCTCCCGCCTCGACGAGTTGAAGCAGGCGGCGAAGGACGGGGTGGTCATGCCCACCGTCTGCGTCGACATGCTGCACTTCTTCGGCGCCTTCGACACCGGCCTGCGTGCCGACGCCATCGCCCAGCTGAAGTCCCAGCTCACCGTGATCGCCGAGATCGGCGGGCTGGGCGCCCAAACGCCCGCCTCCTACGGCATGTTCTCGCGCCGTCTGCCGCCCTTCGAGCCGCCGCGCAGCGAGGAGGAGGACCACGAGATCCTTCTTGCCGGCCTGACGGAACTGGGAGAGCACGCGCGCAGGGAAGGCGTCACGCTCTTCCTCGAACCGCTCAACCGGTACGAGGACCACATGGTCAACCGGCTGGAGCAGGCGGCCGACCTGATACGCCGCACCGGACTCGACTCCGTCAGGATCGGCATCGACAGCTACCACATGAACATCGAGGAGAGCGACCCCGCCGCCGCGATCCTCGGGCACGCCGACCTCATCGGCCACGCCCAGGTCTCCGACTCCAACCGCTTCCAGCCCGGCGCCGGACACCTCGACTGGCCCGCCTGGCTCGCCGCCCTGCACACCATCGGCTACGACGGATTCCTCGCCGCCGAATGCCGCCTCATCGGCGACCCCATCGAAGCCGTCCGGTCCATCCCCGCCTTCCTGCAGAGGTCCGGCGCGTGAACTCCCTCCTGGACCGGCCCGTGTCCACCGCGTCCGCGGCCCTGACACTGCGGCGCGGTGCGGCACGGGTCCTCATCGACAACTGGACCGGTACCTCAACCGTTCCCTCCCGCACCCTCTACCCCCATCAATGGAGCTGGGACTCCGCCTTCATCGCCATCGGACTGCGTCACCTGTCCGCGCGCCGGGCCCAGCAGGAACTCGAATCCCTGCTGGGCGCCCAGTGGGCCGACGGACGCATCCCGCACATCGTCTTCAACCCCGCCCTGCCGCACGACGCCTACTTCCCCAGCCCCGACTTCTGGCAGTCCTCGCGCGCCGGCCGACCCGCCGGTGCCCCGGCCACGCCGGAGACCTCGGGCATCGTCCAGCCTCCCGTGCACGCACTGGCCGCCTGGCTCACGCACCAGGCGGACCCGCGGGAATCCCGCCGTCGCAGGTTCCTCAGCCGCGCCTATCCACGGCTCGCCGCCTGGCACGACTACCTCCTCACCCGCCGCGAGATCGGCGGTGCGGGGCTGGCAGCCGTCGTCCACCCGTGGGAGCCGGGCATGGACAACAGCCCCTGCTGGGACCGGGCCCTGCACCGCGTGCAACCCGCCGAGCCCGAGGCCTTCCGCCGTGCCGACCTCGACCACGGCCATCCCGCCGACCGGCCCACCGACCTGGACTACGCGCGCTACGTCCGGCTGGCGACCGACTACCGCGAGGCCGGCTACGACGACCGCGCGCCGCGGCACGGCTTCGCCGTGGAAGACCCCTGCTTCAACGCCCTGCTCATCGTCAGCGAGCACGCCCTCGCCGCGATGGCCCACGAGCTCGGCAGCGACGGCGCCTCCCACACCGCGCGCGCCCAGGAACTGACAGAGCACGTGGTGGCCCGCCTGTGGGACGACGACGCCGGCCTGTTCCGTGCCCGCGACCTGACCACCGACACGCTGGTCGACGAGCGCAGTGTCACCGGACTCGTCCCCCTCGTCGTGCCCGGCCTGCCGCACGACATCGTCCGGCGGCTCCAGGACACCCTCGACGGCCCGCACTTCAGCGCGCCGGCCACCCGGCTGATCCCCAGCTACGACCTGACCGGTCACGCTTTCGACGCCCAGCGCTACTGGCGCGGCCCGGCCTGGTTCAACACGGCCTGGCTGATCCACCGCGGACTGCGCACCCACGGCCTGCACTCCGACGCCGAACGGCTCCAGCAGGGCTTTCTCGCCGAAGCCGGGCGGTCGGAGTTCGCCGAGTACGTCGACCCCACCACCGGCGCCGCCCGAGGCGCCCGGCACTTCTCCTGGACCGCCGCCCTCGCACTCGACCTGCTGTGCGCCGACCCGAAGGAGCCCGGCCATGACCGCGGGTGACCACCCCGTGCAGCTGGTGCGTGACGCCACCTTCGCCCGCCTCGACGCCGGAGCGGGCATCAGCGGCACCCGCGGGACCACGCCCGACGGGCTGTTCCTCAAGGACGCACGCCATCTCAGCCGCTGGCAGCTCACCGTCGACGGCGCGAGTCCCGTCGCCCTGGTGCCCGCCGAGGCGACGACGGACGACACGGCCGAGTGCGTCCTCACCCCGCAGGGCACACGGGACAATCCCCCCGCCTACACCGTCTTCCGCAGGCAGACCCTCACCGCGGGCACGCTCACCGAACGCCTGCGCCTGGTCAGCAACCTTCCCCACCCCGTCACGGCCCGCATCGATCTCACCGTCGACGCCGACTTCGCCGACCTGTTCGAACTACGGGCCGATGACCGCCACTACTCCAAGCCCGACGCCCAGTACACAACCCGCACGACGCCCGACGGCCTGCACTTCGACTACCACCGGGCCGACTGGCGCTCCCGCACCACGCTCACCTGCCGTCCCGCCCCGGACGCCGTCGACACCGGGCAGCGCGCCGCACAGTCCAGCGCGCGGACCCTCACCTGGCACCTCCCGCTCGACGAGCACGACGAGAGCGAACTCCAACTGACCGTCCGTGCCCAGCCACACGGACTGCCGTACGAGCCGCCAGCCGTTCCGCACCCCCCTCGGCAGGCTCCGGCAGCGACCGACGGCCTCAGTCGCATGTGCGAGCGAGGCCTCGCCGACATCGACCTGCTGACCATCCCGGTGACGGGCGTGGACGGTGACCCGGTGCACGTACCCGCCGCCGGCATCCCGTGGTTCCTCACCCTGTTCGGCCGAGACTCCCTGCTCACCTCCTACTTCCTCCTGCCGTACCGGCCGGACACGGCCGCCGCCACACTCAGCGCCCTCGCCGCCACACAGGGGCAGCGCTACGACGCCTTCAGCGGCGAACAGCCCGGACGCATCGTCCACGAGACCCGCCACGGCGAACTCGCTCACTTCCGCCAGATCCCCTACGGCCGGTACTACGGTGCCGTCGACGCCACACCGCTGTTCCTCGTCCTGCTCCACGCCCACCACGAGACGACCGGCGACAGCAGCCTTGCCGTGCGCCTGGAGGACCACGCCCGGCGGGCCGTGGACTGGATGCTCACCGACGGCGGCCTGGAGCGACACGGCTACCTCGTCTACACCCCCGACCCCGGCGGACTGGTCAATCAGAACTGGAAGGACTCCGCAGGCGCCATCTGCTTCACGGACGGCACCCAGGCAAAGGGTCCCATCGCCGTCTCGGAAGCCCAGGGCTACGCCTACGACGCACTCCAGCGCACGGCGGAACTCGCCCACGAGGTCTGGCAGGACGAGGCCTACGCCAACCGTCTGCGCGACACGGCCGTCCGGCTGCGCAGCCGCTTCACCACCGACTTCTGGATGCCGGAAGCCGACTTCCCGGCTCTCGCCCTGGACGGCGACGGACACCGAGTCGACGCCCTGGCCTCGGATGCGGGCCACCTGCTGTGGTCCGGCATCCTCGACACCGAGCACGCCCGCCGGGTCGGCCGCCGCCTGCTGGCACCGGACTTCTTCTCCGGCTGGGCCATCCGCACCCTGGCCGCGGGACAGAAGCCGTACCACCCCCTGTCCTACCATCGCGGCAGCGCCTGGCCCCACGACAACGCCGTCATCACGCTGGGCCTCGCCCGCTACCGGCTCACCGACGAGGTCGACACCGTCACCGAAGGCCTCGTCGCGGCAGCGGCCCACCACGGCTACCGCCTGCCCGAGGTCATCGCCGGCTACGGCCGATCCGCCACCACCGGCCCCGTTCCCTACCCCCATTCCTGCTCACCCCAGGCCTGGGCGGCGGCAACACCCCTGGCCCTGCACACAGCGCGGCAACAGGTACGGAACGAACACCGAGCGGCGAGGCCCTGATCGCTCGGACGGCGTGCCGCGGGGAGGCACGTTCAAAGCCCCCGCTCGGTGTGAACCAGGCGAACGTCCATAGTGGTTCACGGACTTCAGTGGGCAGGGTCGGGGGAGTGGGGGAGGTGTGCCCGACACGCGCCTTTGCGGCATCCCTCGTCGAGAAGCCCGCTGCCCCGGTGCCGGGCCCCGGGTCGGCAAAGTAATGACGGACGTGGCGACTCGTACATGCCGTGTTCAACGGCGGCGACTACTCAAAGCAGCATGCCTGGATGTGATTTCACCCGAAGAGATCTTCTGAGCTGGTCCGCGGTGGCCGCGGCGGCGCCCTTCGTCGCGACCGCGTTCGACGGCGTCGCCTCGGCCGCGACCCGCGGGGACGACATCTCACCCGCCAACCTCGAGCTGGTCACGCTCACCGAGGACCGAGCCGTCATCACCTGGTACACCGGCTACACCGGCAGCGACGACGGACTCGGCCGCATGGTGCCGGCGCCCGCCGACGGGGAGGTGCGCTGGGGTACCCACCCCGGCCGCCTCAACCGGGTCGCGACCGGCCTGTCCTCCCACACGCCGTACCACTACGTCGAGTTGACCGGCCTGGAGCCGGGCCGGACCTACTACTACCAGGCCACCTCGCACGGCAAGCCCGTCCCTCCGACGGCCTTCACGCTGATCAAGGGCAACGCCGTCGGGACCTCGGACCACGGCCTCGACGGCACAGGTCCCTACAGCTTCACCACGCCCGAACCTCCGCCCGGTCGCTACCTGTTCTCCATCGCCCTGTGCAACGACCTCCACATGGGTGAGACCCAGGCCGGACTCGTCGGCGGCCAGCCGCAGTACATCGGCATCCAGCAGGAACCGGGCCTGCCGCCGTACCCGGAGGTCATGCTGGAGTCCCTGGTGCGGGACGTGACAGCACTCGGTGCCGACTACCTGCTCGCCGCGGGCGACATCTCCGCCGAAGCCGTGCCCCTCGACCTCAGCCAGGCCCACAAGCTGCTGGGCAGGTTCGGCGCCTACCGGGACGACTACTTCGTCACGCGAGGCAACCACGACCGGGCGCACCTGGGCGATCCGTACGCGCACTGCCGCGCCGGGCAGTGGCAGGGCAACGACTGCTTCGCGGACCGGTTCTTCCCCGCGCAGCACGAGAACACCTACTTCACCCGGACCCTGAACGGGCTGCGGGTCATCGGAATCGACACGTACGACAAGCCGGGCAACGGAGGTGACGCCGGGGCCCTTTCCCCTGATCAGACGGCCTGGTTCCGTGACCAGCTGCACCGCGACCAGGAACGGCCGACGATCGTCTTCGGCCACCACCCGCTCGTCGTCCAGGACTCGGCGTTCCCCATCACCGCGGGCAACTCGCTGGACGCCATGCAGGCGGCCACGATCCTCGGCGACTACGCCCGCATGCCGGGCCTGTTCCTGCACCACGCGGGCCACACGCACCGCAACAAGCGCACGATCAGCCCGCTGGCGCCGCGTGTCATCCAGCAGGAGGTCGCCGCCGCCAAGGAGTACCCGGGCGGGTTCTCCCTGCTGCGTCTGTACACGGGCGGCTACGCGCTCAACTTCTACAAGAGCCGTAGCGAACTGGCCCGTCGGTGGAGCGAGCGCAGCCGCATGGAGATCCTCGGCTACTGGCCGCAGTTCGCCCTCGGCGCGAGCGTCGCCGACCGCAACTCGGTGGTACGCCACGACCTCTCCGGTCTGCGTCCCCACCACCGCGGCCACCACACATCGCACGGACACGACGGCAAGCAGCACATGTCCGCCTGACACAGCGGCGAGGGCCCGCCGATCGCGGGTCCTCGCCGTGCTGCCCATGCGGTCGGCGCCCACCCGGAAGTGCCGCTCCGGGCCTTGCCCGCGATGGGCGAGAAGGTGCGGACCGCTGTACGGCGGCCGTTGCGTCAGCCGGCCTCGGAGGCGAAGGCGCCCCCCTCACCGAATGCGTGCCGCGCAAAGTTCTCGGCGATGCGTCGGTGTCCTGCCGGGTCGGGGTGGACCTCGTCGGGCAGCGGGAGTTCGGCGTAGTCCGTCTCGCCGTAGAGGCGGCGGCCGTCGAGGTGGTACAGGTGGGGATCCTCGACCGCCCGCTGTTCGACGATCCGGGCGAGTGCGTCGCGAATGACGTTGAGCGTCAGGCGCCCGGCGGCGCGTTCGGCAGGGTCGCCCGTGGCCTTGAACCGCAGGGTCCCGCCCTCGAATTCGGGCGCGAGGGGTCCGGGGGTGTCCTCCTGGACCGGGCACAGGATGGGGGAGACGACCAGCAGCGGAGTGGTCGGATGCCCCTCGCGGATGGTGTCGAGGAAGCCGTGGACTGCGGGGGTGAAGGCGCGCAGGCGCATCGCGTCGGTGTTGACGACATTGATGCCGATCTTGAGGCTGATCAGGTCCGCCGGGGTGTCACGCATTGCGCGGGCGGTGAAGGGGTCGAGCAGTGCACTTCCGCCGAACCCCAGGTTGATCAGCTCCACGCCGCCCCGGGCCGCGGCCAGGGCGGGCCACACGGCGGTGGGGTGCGTGGCGTTGGAGCCGTGGCTGATGGAACTGCCGTGGTGCAGCCAGACCCTGCGGCCGCCGGCCGGTGCAGGCTCGACCGGGGCGTCGGTGCGCAGAGCGACGAGCTCGGTGATCTCTGTGTGCGGCAGCCAGATCTCGACGTCCTTGTCACGTGCCGGGAGGTCGGTGAACCTGGCGGTGCCGGCAGGGCCCTCACGCAGTTCGAAGGACTGGGTGGCCATGTCGATCAGGTGGACGTTGCCGCCGGTCACCGTGGTCTGGGCGGCGAGGCGGCCGTCGACCAGTAGGTCGTACACGCCGTCCGCCGGGGCCGGGAGACCTCGGTACAGCCGTTTGGTGGGCACGGTGTCCAGTTCGACGCTGGTGGCCCGGGTGCGGAAGACCAGCCGCACACCCGAGGGCTGGGCCTCGGCCATGGCCAGTTGGTCGTCGGGGATCTGCCGACGCGCACGAGCGGGCAGCCGGTGGGGCAGCAGACCGCGTTCCGTCGCTTCCACGTCGAGGAAACCGCGCAGGATGTCCTTGGTGACCGGTGTCGTGATCCAGCCGTGTTGAGTGTTCATTGCCTCAGCCTGTTGATCAAGGGGTGTGCATGGTGCGGTTGCGCCGATGTGCAGCGGGCGATCGGGTTCGGTGGTGCGGACCGCCGGTCAAGATGCGGTCCAGTTCCGCAGCAGCGCGTCGAGGGAATCCACCATCCAGTCCCAGGACTCCTGCGGGTCGACGGCCGTGTGGTCGAAGCCTCCGGCCGTCTCCAGGCTGACGTAGCCGT
Organism: Streptomyces sp. HUAS TT11; assembly: GCF_051553595.1. Lineage (NCBI taxonomy): Bacteria > Bacillati > Actinomycetota > Actinomycetes > Kitasatosporales > Streptomycetaceae > Streptomyces > Streptomyces sp. HUAS TT11. The sequence goes on along the minus strand of NZ_CP196184.1, from coordinate 728,946 downwards.
GGAAGACGCTGCCCAGCATCCGGACCGCGTGCGTCTGGTCCGGCTCCGTCAGGTCGTAGCCGCGCAGGATCGCCCGGGTCATCTGCGCATGCCTGACACCCGCACTGGCGGCCGCCGTCTCGGGATCGAGCCTGAGACGGGCGGCGGCGTAGCGCCCGGGATGCTCCCGGGCGTAGTCGCGGTAGGCGTCCGCGAAGGCGGCCAGGGCGTCCCTGCCGGCCCGTCCGGCCAGCGCGGCGGCGACTCGGTCGGCGAGTTCCTCCAGGGCGAACAGGGCGATCCTGGTCTTGAGGTCCTGGGAGTTCTTCATATGCGAGTACAGACTCGCGACCTTGACGTCGAACCGCCGGGCGAGCGCCGACACGGTCACCTGGTCGAAGCCGACCTCGTCGGCCAGTTCCGCTCCCGCCCGGGTCAGACGCTCCGGGGTCAGCCCCACTCGAACCATAACACTTCTCCCTTCCGGCGACAGCCATTATGCATTTGCCTAAAAGCTTTAGGCAAATTAGCCTGCTGCTCATGAAACCGCTGACCGAGCAAGAGATCCGAGCCGCCTTCGTGAACTGCACCAAAGGTGAGGCGAAGCGGCTCTCCGTACCCCGCGACCTGACCGAGCGACCCTGGGGCGACCTGGACTTCCTCGGCTGGCGCGACCCCCAGGCTCCCGACCGGGCCTATCTGGCCATCGAGCTGGACGGCCGACCGGTGGCCATCACGTTGCGTAGCCCCGGTGTCACCTCCTGGACGCGCCGCAGCATGTGCTCGATCTGTATGACCACGCACACGGGAGGCGTGTCGCTGATGGTCGCCGCGAAGGCGGGCAAGGCGGGGCAGCAGGGCAACTCCGTGGGCGCCTATCTGTGCAGCGACCTCGCCTGTTCGCTGTATGTACGGGGCAAGAAGGACGCGGGCATCGGCGCCCGGCTCCACGAGTCGCTCACGCTGGAGGAGAAGATCGAGCGGACCGTCGCCAACCTCGTCGCGTTCATCGCCCAGGTCACCGGATGAAGCCGTTGGCCGATCGTCGCGTACGAGCCGGCGGGTGAGGGTCCGCCGGCAAGTCGGCGGACCCTCACCCACGTTCACGACCGGGCACACGGTCGGCGTTCCCCGGACGGTCCTGGCGGTAGTCAGTTCTTGATCGATCCAGGTGTCCTGCCTGCACGGTCACCGGCCTCAGGCCCTTGGTGACACGGCACTTGAGCCGGGAGCGTGTGACTTCGTTCATATCAGGGGGTGTCACAAATGACCTGACCCCGCGGTCATGTTCCCGGACAGGGCTGAGAGACGGGAGTGGTTGTGAAGATCGCAGTTGCCGGCGGTACCGGGGTGGCCGGACGGCTCGTCGTGGAGGCCCTTCGGGCCCGCGGGCATGCGCCCGTGGTGCTGTCGCGTGGTGCGGGTGTCGATCTGCTGAGCGGGGCCGGGCTGGATGCGGCGCTGGCCGGAGCGGAAGCGGTGATCGATGTCAGCAACGTGATCACCATGCGCAGGTCGGCGGCGGTGGGCTTCTTCGACACGGCGGGGCGGCACCTTGTGGAGGCGGCGGAGCGTGCCGGGGTGCGGCACCTGGTGACCCTGTCGATCGTGGGGATCGATCGGGTCAAGAACGCCTACTACGCGGGCAAGCTGCGGCAGGAGGAGATCGTCAGGGGCGGGGCGGTGCCCTGGACCGTGCTGCGCGCCACGCAGTTCCACGAGTTCGCGGGGCAACTGCTGAACAACGTGCCCGGGCCGATCGCGGTGATGCCGACGGGACCGGTCCAACCCATCGCCGTACGGGAAGTCGCCGAAGCCCTCGCCGACCTCGCCCCTCGGGCACCGCAGGCAATGGCCCCCGAGCTCGCCGGACCGCAGACCGAGTCGCTGGTCGACATGGCCCGGCTCCTCATCGCCGCGGGCGGAGCCCGCCGACGTCCGGTCCTCCCGGTGTACTTCCCCGGCGGGACGAGCAGCGGCGGCCTGCTTCCCACCGGCACCGGCCCCCGTGGCACCCAGACATTCGCCGATTGGCTCAGCGAGAAGATCCCCGCGACGCCCGCATGAACGAGGGCCGGTGAAACGGCCCTCGCGGCCGGTTGCCCAGAGGACCGTCACGTTCGTCCGGCGCCGAACAGGCCCGTGGGCGTGACGCACCCGAAGCCTCCAGCGCCAGGCCGGCGGGAAAAGTGTTGAGTCCCGTGCAGCGGGGCGCCCCGGACATCGGCCTTCACCCACGTGGGACGGATGTCGCGATGCCGCAGGTACTGGTGGCATGGGCCGTTGCGGCATGCCGCGCGATCCGTGGCGAGACCGTCCGGCCTTGCGCGTGGACGGCCCGGACCGATGTGCGGGACGTGGAACCTTGCCGGTACGGCCTCGAGCGGCGGGCCGGCCGGCCGTCCGTTGTCGCCGCCGGTGACGAGCGGCGACAACGGGCGGACAACGAACGTCGGCACTCGGGCGGAGCCTGCCGGCACACCCTTGTGCCGGGGCAGGCAGCGGGCGGCCCGCCGGACCGTCACAAGAGCGGGTGGACCTCAGTCACCGGTCGTGCCGTCGAGCATCTCGCGCAGGATGTCCATATGGCCGTTGTGGCGGGCCGTCTCCTCGGTGAGGTGGAGGAGGATCCAGCGCAGGTCGACGTGCACGCCATCGCGGCCGGCACGCTTGGCCTTGGTGTCCAGGCTGTTCCCGGCGACCAGTTCGCGGTACCGGGCGCTCTGTTCTGCGTACTCGTCGAGCAACTGTGTGAGCGGGAAGTCGACGCCGATCCGCATCTCGCGGTCGGGGTCCTCCTCGGTCCAGGGACCTTCGTCCTCCTCCCCGAGGAAGACCACCTGGAACCAGTAGTACTCGACCCAGCGGAGGTGGTTGATCAGTCCGCTCAAGGTCATCAGCGGCGAGCCCGGCAGGAGCGCCTTGCGGGCGTTCTCCGCGGAGACGCCCTCGCACTTGACGCGGGCGGTGTCACGTGCGTAGTCGAGGAACGTCGTGAGCTGGCTGCGCTCGTCCCAAGCGGGAGGCATGTCATCGATTCTGGTCATCGTGCGTAGCATCCACGATCCCCGTGACCGCTGTCGACGCATTTGCGGGCGACGACTCCCGCTTCGAGCCCCGGGAACGACCACCGATGACCCGTGGGGTGCACCAAGAACGCCGAAGGTCAGTGGTGTGATCGAGCCCCGCTGCATCCGGTGGGACCCAGTCAGCCCTGGCCCGGATCAGGGGGCGTCCGACCCGGAGGGGACGCGCCTGCCGCCGGGCTTCCGCGTCCGTTCAGTGCGGTGCGTTGGCCGCATTCTCGTCGTCGTCCTGCTGGGACCGGGGCGTTCGGTACTGGAGCAGCAGCACCGAACGCACCGGGCCTTCCGGGGCGGCGTAACCATGGGGGATCGAGGCGTCGAAGGCGATGTAGTCGCCGGGGCCGAGGCGGGTGAGGTGTCCGTCGACCTCCACGTCGAGTTGGCCGGACTGGACGATGGTGTGCTCGGTTCCCGCGTGGCCGAGGGAGGTCTGCCGGCCGTCGGTTCGTACCTGCTGGTCGTACACCTCGACGATCAGCCCGCCGGTCTGTATCCGGCGCAGCGGCCGCAGGTCGACCCCTTCGCCGCTCAGGACCTCCGTGTCGGCGGCGCGGACCACGGTGACGCTGCCTGAGGGATCGGTCTCGAGCAGGTCGGAGATCGGCAGATCCAGGGCGCGGGAGAGGCTGAACACCGTCTCGATCGTGGGGTTTCCGGTGGCCGACTCGAGTTGCGACAGGGTCGCCTTGCCGATCCGGGAGAGCCGGGACAGTTCGCTGAGGGACAGCCCGCGGCGGTTCCGCTCACGCCTGAGGTTGGCGGCCAGGGTCTGTCTGACCGAGCTGCTCGGGGTCATCACACGATCTCCTGCGGGGCGGGTGCGTTCGCCTCAGCGTACGGGGTCTGCGCCTGCCTGTGACGGCCGTTGGCGGTCGAGGACTTGAGGGAAAGAGGCCGAGGGCCGGGCGCGGTCGCGACGCCGGCCCTCGGCCGATGCGGTCGCCGGGAGTGCTCCCGGCGACCGGTTGCTCAGCGGTGCACGGTGCAGTTCGCCTGCGCCGTCTTGTGCGGATCGCTCTCGGAGCGTGCGGTCAGTGTCACCTTGGAGTGGTTTGCCGCGCCCTTGCCCGCGGCCACGGCGACGTTGACCGTGGTGCGTTCGCCGACCTTGGCGGTGGCGAGAGCGTTGGGAACCTCGGCCCGCCATCCCGCGCCCTGCGCCGTCGCGGAGAGCCGGTAGACGTCCGCATCCCGGTACGCGGCCGACTTGTCCGTCGCACCGCTGGAGCCGTGTCCGGTGTTGGCCAGCTGGAAGGTGCAGACGGCACCCCGGCGCTGGGCGTCACCGGCGGAGCTGCCGTGGCTGAGCGCCACGCCGCGGGTCTGCGGGCCCGATCCGTCCAGCGACCGTACGGCCACCGTGTAGGAGAGCTCGCCGGCCGGATCGGTCTTCATGTTGATGACGTAGAACTTGAGCCTGTTGGCCGTGTCCGTGTACTCGTACGCGCTGCCGGAGCGCGTCCCCGCGTGGAACAGGCCGTCGTTGAGCTGACGGTAGTCACCGATCGAGCGCATCACCTTTGTGCCGTCCGGCCGGGTGAAGTCGACCATGTTGATGTCCTGGGGGTTGGCGTCGATCATCCAGCTGAAGCAGAGGTAACCGCAGCTGGCGCCCTCGTCGCCGAACGGCTTGTTCTTCGTGAGCATCACCCCGTGATCAGGGGTGAAGGAGTCCGCGCCGATCCGCTGCACCGTCTCGATGGTGTAGTCGGTGAAGCCGGGGCCGGAGCAGAACGGATCCGTATTGACGTCGCATGCCGGTGTCCTGTCCGTGCCCAGGTCGATCTCGACACCCTGTAGCTGGTTCTCCTTCACCTTCGCCGACCGGGCGCGGACGTCGAACACGGCCAGACCATGATCCGCGAGTGCCTGCGGGGACAGCGTCAGCAGTTGGTCGTCGTTGAGGAATCCGAGCTTGGTCTTGGTCCGCACGGTCTGGCCGGCCGGCATCGAGGCGCCCTGCGTGGCCGGGACCTGCCAGCGGTTGTGCGGTCCGCCCGGCCCGTTGAAGGAGCCTCGGTCGAGCACGTCGAAGGGGCCGGTGCCGGCCCGGTGGTAGGGCTCGACGTACGGATTGTTGTTGTTGTCGCCGATACCGAAGGTATGGGTGATCTCGTGCGTGATGGTTCCCGAGCTCTCCCCTTGCCGGATACCGGAGTTGCCCCACAGCTGCGATCCGGCCTTCCACGACGTGAAGCCGGTGTACCGGCTGCGCACGGCGTTCGGAAGGTCCGGGTCGGGCGGCCCCCATTCATCGGGCACGTCCTGCGGGGTCTGGAACTTCATCTCGCCGAACTCCTGCCAGACGGACGTCTCGTCGTAGCCGGCGTAGATCCGCATCACGCGATCGAAGGACTTCGCCTCGTCCGCCCCCACGTCCTGCTTCCACACGGGGTCGATGTCCTTTTCGATGCTGCCGTCGCAGGTGTGTCCGCTCGGGCAGCCCGCACGCTCCTGGCCGATGTCGTTCAGCCCGTACTCGTACGACGGCCGGGGAGCCCGGTACGGTCCGAAGGGAACGAACTCGACGCCGATACGGCCGCCGGTCTGCTCCATCCAGTACTCGTTCACGGTGTGGCCGTGGTTCAGCGCGCTGGGCTTGTTGTAGAAGTCCGCGTAGAACCCAGGGATGTCATCGCGGGATACGGGGTCGATCTGCGGGTTGCCGAAAGGGTCGCTCTTTTTCGGCATAGTCATGACAAAGGGCTGGTCCGGGAAATCCACCGCGACCAACGCTATGCGCAACTTCTTCTGAGTCGGCTGCAGTTGGGGATCCGCCCAGTTCGTGCCCGGAACTTTTTGATAGTCGCTCCAGGTCATGTCCTGTTGGTCCTGCGGGTGCTGCGCATCGATGGGCGCGAACGGATCCGAGATGTGCGCCGCTGCGGGGGGAGGACCTGCGGGCCCGACGGGCGCCGCCCCCGCACTGCTGCCGATCAATGCCGTCACCATCGCGACGGCCCCTGCCGCGACTGCTCTGGTCCTTCCGCCGATCAGGCCTGACCACACGTGGCACCGCCTCCTGAACGTCGTTGTCGTTCTGCAGAACGAACGATCGGGAGCGTATGGCGCCGCTAGTCACGTGTCAACGATGCGTGCGATGCCACTAGTTGCCTGACAACTGGCGGTCGCCTGCCCCGACCGACGCCGAGCCGGACGTTCTGTATAGCGAACAGCTTCACCCGTGTCGGGGATGAGCCGGTCGGTGCAGGTCCTGTCGCGTCTCCCGCGCCGGCCGGGGCGCACGCGGCCACAGCCCGTCCTGCCGACCGTGACCCGAACAGCACCTGGAGCCCTCTGCCGCGTTGTCACACGAAGTGTGTACCGCCGTCCCGCGCCACGGGTGTCCTCATGGCGCATGTGCGCCATGACCAAGGGCGACACCATTCCGGTATGGCTGACCGGAAAGCGAACGCCGCATGATCGGCCGGTACTGCCCCCGCAAACACGGCGGTGAATTCACATTGCCTCACATATCCTCTCGTAGAGGACGGCTGACGGCGCTCGGCATCACGGCGGCCATGCTGTCCCTTTCGGTCACGACATCCGCAGACGCGCAGCCCGTACGGCAGCTGGGGAGCACGGCGGCGGCCGGTGTGCCCGCCCCGGCCGCGGCCGCGCAGCCCCGTACCGTCACGCTGATCACAGGCGACAAGGTCACGGTCACGCCCGCCGGAGGTGCGGGCACCGTGACGGTGAGCGGTCCGCACGGTGAACCCATCGCCGCGCACACCGACAAGGTCGGCAAGGACCTGTACGTGTACCCCGAGTCGGCCGCGCCGTACGTCTCCGCCGGGCTCCTCGACAAGGACCTTTTCAACGTCACGGGGCTGGTCGCCGACGGTTACGACGACGCCCGGGTGAATCACCTGCCGCTCATCGTGACCTACACACACAACGCTGCCGCCCGCACACAGAGCGCACCGCGCGGCGCGAACCGGGTGCGCACCCTTTCCAGCATCAACGGTGCGGCTCTCGCCGAGGACCATGACAAGGCGGCCGAGTTCTGGTCGGCCGTCACCGCCAAGGTGAACGCATCCGCGGTGTCCCGCAGCAGCTCCCTCCTCGCCTCGCCCGCCCCCAAGCCCACTCTGGCCGGCGGCATCTCCAAGATCTGGCTGGACGGCAAGGCCAAGGCGACTCTCGCCGATTCGACCGCCCAGATCGGTGCGCCCGAGGTGTGGCGCGGGGGCAATACGGGCAAGGGCGTGGACGTCGCCGTACTCGACACCGGCGTCGACGACGGACACCCCGATCTGGTGGGTCAGGTCGCGGAGGCGACCAGCTTCGTACCCGACCAGCCCCCCGGCGGCGGTGACGGTCCGCAGGGCCAGGCGACCGCCGACACGGACGCCGTGGATCACCACGGGCACGGCACCCACGTGGCCTCCACCATCGCCGGAACCGGTGCGGCCTCCTCAGGCAAGGAGAAGGGCGTCGCCCCCGGCGTCCGGCTGCACGTCGGCAAGGTCCTCAACGACTCCGGCGAAGGACAGGACTCCTGGATCCTGGCCGGCATGGAGTGGGCCGCCAGGAACGCCCACGCCAAGGTCATCAGCATGAGCCTGGGCGGAAGCCCGTCCGACGGATCCGACCCGCTCAGCCAGGCCGTCGACCAACTCAGTGCGGAGACCGGTGCGTTGTTCACCATCGCCGCCGGCAACTCGGGCCCGGACCCGATGACGGTCGCCGCACCCGGCGCCGCGGATGCGGCGCTGACCGTCGGCGCCGTGGACCACGACGACCAGCTGGCCGACTTCTCGAGCCGCGGCCCGCGTTGGTCGGACAGCGCGGTCAAGCCGGAGATCACCGCTCCCGGCGTCGACATTCTCGCCGCCCGCTCGCGATACGCCGGCGGCACCGGCGACTACATCACGATGAGCGGCACCTCGATGGCCACTCCGCATGTCGCAGGAGCCGCCGCGCTGCTGGCCGCGGAGCACCCCGACTGGACCGGTCAGCAGATCAAGGACGCCCTGGTCAGCACCTCGAAGCCGACCCCCGCCTACACCGCCTTCCAGGCCGGTGCCGGTCGTGTGGACATCGCGGCCGCCTCCAAGTCCACCGTGTACGCCACCGGTACGGTCTCCCTCGGCGAGCACACCTGGCCGGCCGATCCCGGCGCGACGGTCGACAAGACGGTGACGTACACCAACGTCGGCGACTCCGCGGTGACGTTGGACCTCGCGGTCTCCGCCCCCAAGGCCCCGGCCGGGCTGTTCACCCTGTCGAAGGACAAGGTCACCGTCCCGGCACATGGCACGAGCACGGTCACCGTGACCGCGAACGTCGACAAGGCCGCCCGGGGGACGACCTACGACGCGCGCATCGACGCGTCGGCGGCGGGCATCCGCCTCGCCCACACCGCCGTCGGTTTCGCCACCGCCAACCAGACCTTCAAGGTGACGATCGTGTCCAAGGACCGGTCAGGCGGGATCTACACGGGCCCCGGCACGCTCATGGGAGCCTCCGACGAAACCTCCGACCCCTTTGTGAACAACTGGAACATCAACTTCGACATCGATTCACCCGGCGTTCTGACGCTCGAACTTCCCGCCGGAACCTGGTCGTTGGGTCAGTGGATGCAGGTCGAGGGCAGTCATGGTCCGCAGTCCCGCGGACATGCCCTGGTCATGGTGCCCCAGTTCGACCTGGACCGTGACACCACCATCGTGCTCAGCGCGACCAAGGCCCGGCAGATGAAGCTGCTGACCCCTCGGGAGTCCAGAAGCAGCGCGCTGCGGGTCGACTACACACGGGCCTTCCCCGGTGCGGGCAATCAGGTGATGTCCTTCCTCGTGCCGCGCACCGAGGACACCCTCTGGGCGGTGCCCACGGCGAAGGTGACCAAGGGAACCTTCGACGTGCGCACCCGGTGGCGCAATGAGCAGCCCGCGCTGAAGATCTCCATGGGCGGCACCTCGTTCGACGATCTGCTGGTGCGGCGTGGGACGAAGCCCCTGTCCAAGGGCTCGCACCGGCTGAAGGCCGTGTACGTGGGTCAGGGCGCCGCGGCGGAGTACACGGGCCGGGACGTCCGAGGCAAGGCCGTCGTGGTCGACCGCAACGACACCGTGGCGCTGTCCGAGCAGGCGGACACCGCGGCGGCGGCCGGCGCCGCGCTGCTGCTGGTCGTCAACGACGGCCCCGGCCTTGTGGAACCGCTGGCCTTCGACAGCATCGCGCCGATGAACATCGCAACACTGGACCAGGAGGAAGGCCGCCGCCTGATCTCGCAGGCCTCCAAGTCCGGTACGGCACTGGAGGTGTACTCCAACCCGACCACCGAGTACCTGTACGACGTGGTCCGCAACCACCGCAACCAGATCCCGATGGATCTCACCTACCGTCCGAACACCGGTGATCTGGCCAGGGTCGACATGTCCTTCCGCAACTACCGTCCGGCCCAGGCGACGGACTTCCGCTACGACGTGTATCCGGAGTTCGACTGGTGGGCCGTCGGCTGGCCGGAGATTCCGGGACAGGGCCAGGGCGACCGCACCGACTACGTGTCCCCGGGCGTGCAGTACCGGGAGAGCGCGACGGTGACCGGTGAGACCCGGGTCATCGCCGCGGACAAGCACTACGGCACCGGGAGCCGCACGGCGGAGAGCTGGTTCTCGCCGATCCAGCGGCCGCGCATCTCGTACGACGGCTCTTCGCTGTCCCGCCAGGACGACGCTCTCTTCGCGTTCGTAGCCGGCTGGGGGGACGCGGGCGCCGACCGCGAGGGATACGGCACCGCCCCGGGCGTCCAGGCTAAGACGTCGATCTACCAGGGCGACACCCTGCTCGCCCAGTCGTCCGACTACTACACCTATGCGACGGGGCTGAAGCCCGAGGCGCTTCCGTACCGCATCGTCTCGGAGTTCTCCCGCGGCACCTGGGCGAGCCCTTACTCCACCCGCACCCGAACGGTCTGGGACTTCACGTCCGCGGCCGGTCAGCGCTACCAGAACCTGCCGCTGCCCCTGGTCCAACTCGACTACAACGTGACCACGGACTTCTCGGGCAAGGCCGATCGCGACGCGGTGTTCACCATCAAGCCCGCCAAACCGTCCGGTGAGTGGCCGAAGGCCTACGCGGATCTGCCCCCCGCCGCCTTCCACGACGGGACCCTGCAGTTGTCCTACGACGACGGCGCCACCTGGCACAGGGCACAGCTGACCCGGACGTCCGACGGCCGTGGCTGGCGTACGGAGCTGAACGCCCCCAAGGGCGCCCGCTTCGTCACCCTCCGGGCAGGCGCCACCGACTCCGACGGCAACGCCGTGGAGCAGACCATCGTCCGTGCCTTCGGACTGAAGTGATCTCGGCACACCGCCACTGAGAGAGGAACACAACTGCCGGGGGCGGGACCATCAATGGTCCCGCCCCCGGTCGCTTCGTTCGCGACCGCCTGCACGAGTTGGACGGCCCACTTCGTGGCGGATCGCCATGTGGGTGCACCCAGGGCGCCGGAGCAGGTCTTCACCGCTCGGTTCGCCTCCGCGGGCGACGGGCCCGGCGGGATCGACCCAGTGCGACGGACCACCGTCCCGCAGCCCTTCGGCTCAGACCGAGGCGGGAGAAGGCTCGGGGTGGATGGTGCGTGCGTTGTGCTGGTCGGCCCAGTTCTGCAGCGCGCTCATGCAGGCGTGGTCGAGGTGCAGCAGACCGGTGAGGTTGAGCTCGGTGGGCCGATGTGCGGGAAGCTGCTCCAGGGTCTCCAGGATGCGGGGCAGCCGCAGGAAGGTCGCATGGCCGAGGATCCGCACCCGCACCGGTCCCGTTCCGGTGTCATCGACCTCGATCTGAACGCGTGAGGTCTCCCAGGCGGTCTTCACCACCGACAGCAGCAATCCGATCAGCACGCCCTCGAACATGTTCGTGAAAAGGATCGCTCCCGCGGTGACCACCAGTACCACGGCCTCGCCCCGGTGATCGCGCCAGAGGGGGCCGAGTTCCTTGTGGGGCAGCAGTTTGAGGCCGGCGTGGATGAGGACCCCGGCGAGAGCGGCGGTGGGAATCAGGTCCAGGAGGTGGGGCAGCAATGCGGCGAACAGCAGGAGCCAAACACCGTGCAGGACGCGCGACAGTTTCGTCGTGGCTCCCGCCTGCACATTGGCGGCACTGCGGACGATCACCGCGGTCATGGGTAGTGCGCCGAGCAGTCCGCACACGGTGTTGCCTGCGCCCTGTGCCATCAGCTCCTTGTCGTAGTCGGTCTTGGGCCCTTCGTGCATCCTGTCGACGGCTGCCGCGCTGAACAGGGATTCCGCGGAGGCGATAAGAGTGAAGGCGACGATGGTGGTGAGCATGGCCACCTCCGCCAACTTCTCGAATGCGTCGAGGCCGGGTGGCTGGATGGAGGCCATCAGCCCGTTGACCTCGATGCGGGTGACGGGCAGGTCGAAAGCGAAGGCGGCGAGCATCGCCGCTCCGACCGCGACGAGTGGGCCGGGCAGCATCTGCGCTTTCGGCGGCAGCTTCTTCCACAGCGTCATGATCGTGACCGTTCCGGCACCGACACCGACGGCGGTCAACGCGGCGCCCGAGCCGACGACGTCGGCGACCAGGTCCGGCAGCCCCGCGATGTTCGACGTACCGCTGCCGGGGGCCTTGCGGTCGGCGAGCGCGTAGAGCTGTCCCGCGATCAGCACCAGTCCGATGCCGGCCAGCATGCCGTGCACGACGGACAGCGAGATGGCACGGAACAGGCGTCCCAGACGCAGTGCGCCGAGGGCCAGTTGAAGGAGTCCGGCGGCGAGGACGATGACGCCGAGCGCGGACAGTCCGAAGTCCCGCACGGCGGTGAACACGAGCACGGTCAGCCCGGCGGCCGGGCCGCTGACCTGGAGGCTGCTGCCGGGGAGCAGCCCGGTGACCAGACCACCGACGATGCCGGTGATCAGGCCGAGTTCGGCCGGTGCTCCCGATGCGACGGCGACTCCCACACACAGGGGCAGGGCGACGAGGAAGACGATGAGGGAGGAGGAGAGGTCGGTCCGCAGTGCGGTCGCGAAGTTGGATTTGCGTGAAGTCATGGCGTTCTTTCTGCGGGAGGAAGGAACGTCGCGGAGGCGCCGGAGTGTGCGGTGCCGCATGGGCCGTGGCCCGCCCGTGTCACGGGGACGCGAAGCTATGAGTGTGCGGGGGGTGGCGACGACCTTGCGGGTGTCGGCGGTGCGGTACCGGGTGCGCGGCCGCCGAGGGCCGGATCCAGGCGCCGGGCGATGAACGGGATGGAGGCTCGGACGGGCGAGCAGGGTCGGGGCGTGCTGCTGTATGACGGAAGCGGCGTCCGGACCGGGAGGTCCGAGCGACCGTGATGCGATTGCGGGCGCGGATCCCGGCAGCACATTCGAGACGGGAAGGGTGCCGTGGGGATCACGGGGTGCGGCCGCACGCCGTCGGCCGGCATTCCGGAGCGTTCACGCGCGGACGCCGGCCGCCGCACCCGTACCGGCGCGCGGGCGCGGTGATGGTGCTCTCAGCAGCGCAGGACAACCGTGCCGGGAGTGGACGCGATGCTCCCGGGACCCATCGTCCCTTGCCATGTTGCCGTGGAGGCAGTGCCGGGTGCGGCGCGGTCGGCGTCGACGGCGGGGGTACCGTGCGTGGGAGCCCCGAGTTGCTGCCGTCCGTAGGGGGAGGTGGAGCGGGACTGCACGCCTCCGCTGTGCTGGTGGTGCCCCTCGGCGTCGGGGCCGGCGACGGCGGTCGAAGGCATCGCCCGACAGCGTGGATCGCTTACGGAGACCGCCTGTTGACGGCAACCGTCCGGCTCGAGCACGGTCAGGTGCGACGCACAGGTGCTGAATGTCGTGTGGAGGACAGCCAGGAGGGCGAGCAACGCAAGGGCGTACAGGCCGCGACATCTCGCGGGCCGCACTGCGCTGTGGGTGTGCCGCATCCGCATCTCCTGGTGTGTGTTCTCCGCCAGGAAACTCCGGACGGCGGCCACCGGCGACCGGAACGCAGCCAACTGCCACCAGATTCACTCGATGCGGCGATCAGCGGCGTTTATGGGGTGACGCGCAGGTGTGTGCCGCTCACGCCGTGCTGAGGATGAGCTCGGCTGTATGTTCTCCCACCGTCACGGACGGGGCGTACGTGTTCCCACGAGTGATGGCGGCCATGACGGAGGCGTCGACGACGCGGAGCCCCGTGCTGCCGTGTACCTGCAGTGGGGTCGACAACCGACTGCTCGTCCTCGGTCGCGCGGCAGGTGCTCGCAGGATGCTTGATGGAGACCCGGGACTCGCGTGCGCACTCCGGCAGCGATACGTCGTCCGTGGCGGTGGGGTACGAGGCGGAGCCGATGAGTGCCCGCATGATCGGGCTTTCGCACGACTCCGGGGTCCTGCACATCCCGTCCACCATCAGTTCCCGCTCCGCCGCCTCGGTGGAGTACCGCGGGTCGATGAGCGGCGCGGCCACTGGGTCGGTGGAAGCGAGCCGTACGGTGCCCCGGCTCTCGGGCGCCAGGAGTGTGACCAGGCAGGAGAACCCCGGTGCACCGTTGCCGAGGAGGTCCACGAGCATCGGTGTGAGCTCGACGTCCGGGGCTTCGGCGCCGTCCGCGCAGCTCAGGAAGGCGCCGGCCTGGCCGATGGAGGCCAACGGTCCGCGCAGCCGTCGGCACAGAGGGCCCGGTTCTCCTCGCTGAACGCGTCAAGCCATGTGGAACCGCGCACCACGGGCAGGCTGATCAGTACCGACGGATGGTCCTGCGGGCCCAGTCCCGCCCCGGGCAGACGGTCCACCACGGGGATGTCCCGTTCGGCCAAGTGGTCGGCGGGGCCGATGCCGGACCGCATGAGCGGTTGCGGAGACCGCCCGCACCTGTTGCCGGATCCGTGATGCGCGACCGCCACGCGGACACCGAGGTCGGCAGAGTCCGCGGTGCGACGTCGGGCGGCCCCACCCCGCACATCTGCGCTTCCGGAACACAGTGGAGTCGTCGGTCCCGCCATGCCGGTGTGACCACTGCGGTCACACCGGCATGGCGCTGGGCCTCGACCCGCGGACGACTGTGTCCGAAGCCCATCGGGGCCGGTATACGACGGCCAGGGGCCCCGGACGCCCCACTCTTGCTGAACCCTCCAGTCGGCGGGTGAGCGGGTCCCGGAAGCGGGCCGAGCGGATACCGTCGGCCGCGACCCGTGCCGACCGATGTGGGGCCCGACCCCTTGTTAGATGTTTAGCCAAGGTGCTAAATATCGAGGATGACGGGAGCTCAGGACGAGGCGGGAGCCTTCCGCGCCCTCGCCGATCCGACAAGACGCCAGATTCTCGAGGACCTCAGAGGCGGCGAGCTCGCGGCCGGTGAGATCGCAGCCAGGTTCGCGATCAGCGCGCCTTCCATCTCACGACATCTCGGTGTGCTCAAGGGGGCCGGACTCGTCACCGAGCGACGGGAAGGCAACCGGATCTTCTACGCGCTGGCAGAGCAACGTCTGGCCAACTCCATCGGCCGGTTCCTCAGCGCCGTCTGCCCCGAACAGATCGTGCTCCGTCACACCACATGGCGCCCCGCAGCGCAGAACGAGGAATCATGAGGCAGCCGCGATTGTCCAGCGTCGTGGAACGCAGGCTTCTGGTGAACTATCGAGTCGCGCCGGACGCCGCAGCACGCCTGCTTCCCGGGGCACTGCGCCCGCACCTGGTGCACGGCTACGCGGTCGCGGGCATCTGTCTGCTGCGCCTGGGACATGTACGGCCCACCTGGGCACCCAAGGCCTTCGGACTGCGGAGCGAGAACGCGGCACATCGGATCGCCGTCGAGTGGGACGGACCGGACGGCGTGGAGACCGGCGTCTATATCCCACGGCGCGACACCGCCTCATGGTTCAACACCTGGGCCGGAGGCCGCCTTTTCCCCGGTGAACACGGCCGCGCCGACTTCGAAGTGCACGAGACGCCGGGTCAGATGCGCGTCGCCCTGGCGACACGGGACGGCGACACCCGGGTGGATGTCACCGTCGAGCTGTCCGACGAGTTGCGCGGCAGTGAGCTCTTCGCCGATCTCGCCGAGGCTTCGCGCTTCTTCCGAGGCGGGGCAAAGGGGTTCTCGGCCACCGGCTCCGGCCGTCACCTCGATGGGATGGAACTGCGGACCAGTGCCTGGCACGTGGAGGCCGGCCGGGTTCGCTCCGCCGCGTCGTCCTTTTTTGACGACCCGGACCGCTTCCCGACGGGGAGCGCGACCCTCGACTGCGCTCTGGTCATGCGCGGTGTCCCCGTCAGCTGGCGGCCACTCCCGGCGATGGCCTCCCGACTCGCCGACTGACGCACCCGCATCTGCACCGAGTCGGTCGCGCCTCGCGACAACTCCAACTTCCTTCGAACGCGGAGTTCGTCAGGAACCGGGCGATGGAGCTTGCCCCATTGGCGGCCCCGGCTCCGCTCTGCGAACCGACGGTGTGTGGTCGGCCCGGACGGGCCGAACCCCGTTGACAGCTGTCCCCACGTGCAGCCCGTGGTGGCCACGAACACGGTGATCGCCGGCATGCGCCGGTGCCTGTATCCGCGGTCGCCCTCGTCCTTGGGCCGTGCCGGAGCGGTGCGACGGGGGCATGGCCGGTCATCACGCTGTGAGTACGGGTTGTACATCCGTCGGGCCATGCAGGCGGTCGTCACGGTTGCTGCGAAGCCCGACCCGCCCGGTGCCGTGGTCGCCGGTTGCGCCCTGCTCCGCTGTGCTCGGCACGCCGCCGTACCCCGGCCCTCGCGGATCCGGCGAGGATGGTGCAATCGGGGTGTCGAGATACGGTCGGTCCGTTCGTCATCCTCTTCGACCGGCCGTGATCCGGGCGAATGGAGGACACGTGCAGTACATGCTGTTGATCTACGATTGCGAGCGGCCCGAGCCCGACGATCCGGGTTTCGCCGAGGCGCTGGCCAGGGTGAACGCGTTCGCCGACGAGTGCCGTCGGCGGGGCGCGTTCGTCTCCGGGCATCCCCTGCAGGGCGAGCACACCGCCACCACCGTCAGCGTGCGGGACGGACGGACGCTGACCACCGACGGTCCGTACGCCGAAACCCATGAGCACCTCGGCGGCATCTACGTCCTCGACTGCCGCAACCTGGACGAGGCCCTGGAGCTGGCCGCGATGTGCCCGATGGCCGAGCAGGGCGGGATCGAGGTGCGGCCGATCGTCGGTGTTCCGGGCCTGGACCACCGTCCTGCGGACCCGGCGGCCACCCGCGAATGAACGCCGCGGCGATCCTGCAGCCGGTCTACCGGGAGCACCGGGCGAGGATGCTGGCCGCTCTGATCCGTGTCCTCGGCGACTTCGAACTCGCCGAGGACGCGCTGCAGGACGCGTGCGCGCTCGCGCTGGGCTCATGGGGTGAATCGGCGCCCGACGATCCGGTGGCGTGGTTGCTGACCGCGGCCCGCAACAGGGCGATCGACCGGCTCCGCAGGGCCCGGCTCGGTCGAGCGAAGCTCGCCGAACTCGGCGCGGAACACGAGGCGGTGACGACGATGACGAACCTCGAGGAAGAGAGTCTGCTCGGCCTGGGCGACGAGCGGCTCAGCCTGATCTTCACCTGCTGTCACCCCGCCCTGGCCGAGGACGTGCGGGTCGCCCTGACCCTGCAGGCCGTAGCCGGACTGACCGCCGGGCAGATCGCCCGGACGTTCCTGGTCGGCGAATCGACTCTGGCGCAACGCCTGGTGCGCGCGAAACGGAAGATCCGGGATGCCGGCATCGGCCTGGAAGTGCCCGCCGACCCGCTGTTGCCCGAGCGGCTGTCCGGAGTCCTCGCCGTGATCTATCTGATCTTCACCCAGGGCTACATCGCCGCTCCCGAACGGTCCGAACATCGCACGCTGTCCCAGGAGGCGATCAGGCTCGGCAAGCTCGTCGCCACCCTGATGCCCGACGAGCCCGAAGCGCTCGGCCTGGTCGCCCTGTTGCTGCTGCATGACTCGCGCAGCGCAGCCCGCTACAGCGCTTCCGGTGAGGTGGTGCTGCTGACCGACCAGGACCGGTCCCGCTGGGATCACACGGAGATCGTCGAAGCCGTCGGGCTGCTGGACCGTGCGCTGTGCCTGGGCAGGCCAGGCCCCTACCAGCTGCAAGCCGGGATCGCCGCGCTGCACGCCCAGGCCGTCCGTGCCGATCGGACGGACTGGCCGGGCATCGCCGCCCTCTACACCCGACTGCTCGCGCTGGCCCCGTCACCTGTGGTGGCGCTCAACCACGCCGTCGCGGTGGCCATGGCCACCGGTCCCGACGAGGGACTGGTGTTGATCGACCGGATCGACGGGCTCGACCGCTACCACCTGCTGCACGCCGCCCGCGCGGATCTGCTGCGCCGCCTGGGCCGCACCCTGGACGCGGCAGCCGCGTACCGGCGTGCCCACGAACTGGCCACCAACCCCGCCGACCGGCGATTCCTTGCCGGCCGGCTACACGACCTCGACATCCCGGAGTCCTGATGAGACTGTCCGTCCTGGACCACGGCCACCGCCGCCGTGTGAAGCTGTTCCTGGCGCTCACCTCCGCGACGTCGCGTGTGGACAGCCCGGACATCGTGAAGACGCTGCTGTACCGGCCCGGCTTTCTCACCCGTCCGCTGCTGGAGCTCACCGCCGATGCGATGCGCGGACCGTCGTACTGGACCGCGGGGGAACGCGAATACCTCGCGATGTGCACCGCGCGGCTCCACCAGTGCCCGTTCTGCATCGACACGCACGCCGAACTCACCCGCATCGCCGGCCACGGCGAGATCGACCCGGACGATCCCGAGTCGGCCCGGCCACAACTGCGCGCCGTCCGGCAGTTCCTCGAGTCGGCCGGCCTGACCCCGGACCGCATCTACGCCGCCGAAGTCACCGCGGACCTCGCCGACCTGCCCGAGCACGCGTTGCAGGAAGCGTTGCGCGTCAACCTGGTGTGGAACATCGTCAACCGCCTGGCGAACGCCTTCGGATTCACCCTCCGTGAGGGCCAGTTGCACAGCGGTACCCGTGCGCTGCACCGCTTCGGCTATCGCTTCCCGTCCTTCCTGCTCAACGACGGCCCCGCGACCGGCCACGGCGACGCCGTGGCCGACCTTCGCCACTCGGTGCTGGACGCGCCTGCCACCACCGATCCGGCGCTGCGCGCCGCCGCAGCGGCCGGTGAGCCACTTCCCGGACCGTGGCAGTCGTACGCCGCGACCGTCCGTACGGCCTCGTACCGGATCACCGAAGCGGACCTGGACCGGCTCACCGCCGAGGGGTGCTCGGAGGACGAGATCTTCGAAGTCACCGTCGCGGCTGCGGTCGGCGCGGCACTGCACAGCTTCGACACCGGCCGCAACGCACTGGCCCGCATGACCACGGGTTGACGCGACGATCGTGCCCGGCCTGAGGAAGCTACAGCGCTGCCCAGGGCGACACGGCGGGCATCCCCCTGAGGACACCGCGGCCGGGCGACGGCGGCGGCGTCACCCGACTCGCGGGCCCGGCGGGCGGAGCGAGAGCGATGCGCACGGCCGGCGGCGTGGACGGCCGGCCGATGACGCGCGCGATCTGCTGGGCCCGCTCGAGCGCGGAGGCGCCGTCGGCGAGGCCTTCCTGGATGAGGCCGAGGCGATGGGCGTAGGCGGCCTCGAACTCCTCGCCGATCAGGATCCATCGCATGGCGTTGCCCCATGCCGTCTCCCGGGGGAGGGGCGGGAGGCGGCTCCACCGAAGGGGTGGATCCCCCGGCGGACCGCGAGTTGACGGAAGCGGGCTTCCCGGGGCGGTCACGCGGATGTGGGCGGCCGGCAGCAGTTCGATGCCCGCAGCCGGTCGTGCCACGCCGGGGCCAGGGCGACGAGCATCACGGCGGCGGTGAGGGCGAAGGCGGCCGGGTAGCCGGTGTGCGCCGCCGCTGCGCCGAAGCCGACCGCGCCCAGGCCCATCCCACCGTCGTAGGCGACGTTCCACAGCGCGCTGACCGTCCCGTACCCGGACTCCGGCACCCTGGCGTACATCAGCGTCAGCGTCGCGTTCTGTGCCACCCCGAAACCGGCCCCGAACAACGCGACCCCGGCCAGCACCGCCACCGGACTGCTCGTCACCGACGTCACCAACAGGCCGCCGGACGACGCGAGCAGTCCGGGCAGTACCAGGCGGGCCGGGCCGTGGCGGTCGCCGAACCGCCCGGCGAACCAGCGGGCAGCGGTGGCCGTCGCGGGCTGGGCGAAGAGCGCGACCGCCACCAGCCCGGACAGTGAGGCGGGGACGGCGACCGGCAGGAACGTCACGATGATCCCAGCGCCGATCGCGGTCGTCGCGAACACCGCGGTGGGCCGAACCAGAGCACCGTTGCGCAGGCCCGCGAGGACCCCGGCGTCCCGGCCCGCGGAGCGTTCCCGCCCGGGCAGCCCCGGTACCACCACGACGGCGGCCAGCGCCGCCATCCCGCCGGCCACACACACCGGGGTGAACCCCACGTGCGAGGCCAGCCACACACCCAGCGGCAGGCCCACCAGGGACGGCACACCCGACACGATCCCGGCCAGGGCCAGTCCCTCGCCGCGCCGCTCGGCCGGGATCAGGGACGCCGTCAAAGCACCGCCGGCGACGACGGTGAGGGCGAAGCCCAACCCGCGCAGCAGACACATCGCGACGATCCACGCCATGCCGTCTCCGGCGGTCAACACCAGTGCGGGCGCGCCGAGCAGGCCCAGACCCGCCGCCAGTGCCACCCGGTAGCCGTATCGTGCGACCAGGCGCGGGGTGGCCAACTCGCCGCCGACCGTGGCCAGCATCAACGCGCCCGTGGCCAGGCCGGGGCTGCCGCCGCTGTGCTGGGCGTACAGCGGCACCACCGACAGCAGCAGGAAGAAGCTTGCGGAGGCGCCGATCACCGTCAGGAAGCGCAGCAGCAACTGCCGTGTCACCAGCGGAGGAAGAGCAGGAGCGGGAGGGGCGTCCGGGAAGCGTGCCGTGTCGGCGGACGACGAGCTGGGTGGCTTGGTCATGCTGGTGACGCTAGAGGTCGCCCGGCCCCCCGATAAGCTCCATTTCCATGCCGCTGGAGTGGTCCGGTCTCTCGCCCGAACTGCTGCTCACCCTGGACCGGGAGAGCGCAGAAGGCCTGCGCACGCAGATGGAACGCCAGATCAGAGACGCCATAAGGGCCGGCCGTCTCGAGGTCGGAGAGCGGCTGCCGTCCTCCCGTGAACTGGCCCGTCGCATCGGAGTCTCCCGCGGCCTCGTCCAGGACTGCTACGCCCAACTGCAGGCCGAGGGCTACCTTTCCACCCGGGTGGGTGCCGCCACCACGGTCGCCGCCCGTGCCTGTCCGCCGCCTGCGCCGACTCCCGCACCGCCGCCCGCTCCACGCCTCATCGCCGACTTCCGGACCGGTGTCCCCGACCTCGCGTCCTTCCCGCTGGCCGACTGGCTGTGGGCGATGCGCGAGGCCGGCCGTGCCCTGCCGACCGCCGCGCTCGACTACGGCGAGCCGCATGGGGCGCCCGCACTGCGCGAGGTGGTCGCCGGGTACCAGCGGCGGGTGCGGGCCGCCGCGGCCGACCCCGAACGGACCGTCATCTGCTCCGGCTACGCCCAGGGCCTGGCCCTGGTCCTGCGCGCGTTGGCCGCCCAGGGCGTGCACACCCTCGCCTACGAGGACCCGGGCGCACCGGTCGCGACGGCCCTGGCCGCCGCGCACGCCCGGATGACCGCCGTACCGGTGCCCGTCGACGAGGACGGCATCGACGTACGGGCACTGGAGCGGACCGGCGCGCGGGCGGTCCTGGTCACCCCCGCGCATCAGTGGCCGACCGGGGTCGTCATGGCCGCCGAACGACGACGTGCGCTGATCGCCTGGGCACAGCGCCGGGACGCCTTCGTCATCGAGGACGACTACGACGCGGAGTTCCGCTACGACCGCGACCCGGTCGGTTCGCTGCACGGGCTCGCCGCCGATCGCGTCGTGGCCATCGGCACCGTGAGCAAGTCCCTCGCGCCCGCACTGCGGCTGGGCTGGTTGCTGTGCCCACCGGCCCTGGTCGAATCGGTCGTGGCGTTCAAGGTGTCGGACGACCGCGGATCGCCCACCCTGGACCAGATCGCGCTCGCCCGGCTGATCGCGTCCGGGCGCTACGACCGCCATCTGCGGCGGATGCGGACGGTGTACGCGGCCCGGCGCGCCACCCTGGTCGAGGCGCTCGCGGCGCACGCCCCCGGCGTACGGCTCACCGGCCTCGCCGCCGGCTTCCATGCGGTGGCACACCTCGGTTCGGGCCGCGATGAGGAGCAGGTCGTTGCTGCGGCCCGCACCCGACGGGTCGGGCTGTACGGGATGGCGGCCAACCGCTCGGTGCCGGCCGGTTCCAGCGGCGCGAGGCTCGTGCTGGGCTTCGGCGATGTGACGGAGCGCGCGATCGCGGACGGCGTCGCCGCGGTGGGCGATCTGCTGGCCGGCTGAACGCGGGCCGGATACCCGGAGACCGGGAAAGTGGTCCGGCGCCCGATGCATCGGCACACCCGTTCTGGACGGAGCGCGACAGACCGTCCCCATGCGGGGCCACATGTGCGGGACATGGGGCCGAGATGCGTCCACGCACGACAGAGCCGGCCGAACGGGCAGGTGGTCATGCCGTGGTGTCGAGCGGCACGGTGCCCGCTGCCCACGGTGTTCCGCCCCCGTTCGAAAAGCTTGCCGACCGTCCTCCCAGCCCGTATCAGCCCGGGCGCCGGCGCATGTCCAGGTGGCAGCGCAGCCGTACTCCGGACCGCCCGGGATCCCGGGGCGCGCGCTCGATCCCGGTGGTCACCCACATCGCCGCCAGAACCGCATGAAACGCAAAGGCAGTCGCGTCGTCCGCGGCCACCACGTCGACCACGATCAGACCCGGCTCCGACACATGAACCTCGTTGATCACATCCACGAACGACATCACGTCCGGCGGCAGACGACAGGTTCTTGCCACGGAGGCCAACCACTCGACTGGCGGAGCAAAGCCCGCCCCGATCCGACCGTTTGCGGTTCTGCCGTCGGCCGACCGGCACCGGAGGAGGCACTGGAGACAGTCGGCTCGTAGGTGTCGGTCACGCGGTACCCCTGACGCGCGCGCGACCATCGCACTGCGAGGGCTCGGTGCCGCCCGTCCTGACGGTTACGCAACTCGCGGGGCACCGATCGCCGTGGTCGAACGTGCGGCGACAGCCCAGGACCGCGCTCCGGCGATTCGGACGGAACCGACGGAGGGTGATGGCTCGGCCGCAGTCCGGTGAGGAGGATCCGTCGGGCCGGCGCGAAGGAGGCGCGGTGCGCAGCTTTGAGGCTGGAGAGACGGTCGTACGACGCGATGTGTATCGCGGCGGCCGCGTATGGAGCGAGCAGGCGCTCCGGGTCGTCGCCGACAGCACCGATGCGCTGGTGACCGCATGCGCGCCGGGGGCGGAGCTCCGCCGGCCGTGGCGGTACGTTCAGGCCTGTGCCGACGGCGACCGGTTCCCGCGCTGTGAGGCCTTGGAGGCGATGGCCATGGGGGAGTCGGAGCTTGTGGGCGGGGTGTGGCAGGACACCGAACTGCTGCTGTGGAAGCCGCCGACGGCGTGGTTCAGCGTCAACGCCTTCTACACGAGTGCCGGGATGCGCAACTGGTACGTGAACTTCGAGCACCCCATCCGGCGCACGCGGGGCGGGTTCGACACCTTCGACCTGGCTGTGGACCTGATTGTCGCCCCCGACCTGAGCCGCTGGCACTGGAAGGACGAAGACGAGTACGCCCAGGTGCGACGGCTCGGGATCGTCACCGACGCCGAGTACCGGGCCGTGGACGCCGCCCGAGATCAGGCCCTCGCGATGATCGAGGAACGCACCGGTCCGTTCGGTGACGCGGCCGTGTGGAGGTCATGGCGGTGGGGGCCGGGTTGGCCGGTCCCGCGCCTGCCGCGGAGCTGACGCGTTGCTTGCGGCTTCCGCGGACCTCGAGATCGGACCCTCTCCGGTCGAGAGCCCACGAGGATTCCCGCCCCCCAGATGTTTGCGTGCGACTACAAATTCCAAGCGCGGTATCCCGCGTTTGCCCTTAGCAGGCGTCTGCAACTATTGTTGGTGCTTGTAAGTGCTCCCCGTGATCATCTGCACCTCTACGCACGACCCGGCTACGCGTCGTCCCATGCGACGACGTCCCGCACAACACTCACCAACGGAGTGTGATCATGAGAACGACCACGATCGACGCCTCCTGACCGTCCTGGACCCCGGAGGCCACCTGCGCCCTTCCCTCCGACGAGCGGGCGGTCCTCGTCTCGGGGGAGACCGGCACCCCCAACCGACGGCGGCTCCTCGCTTCGGGGCGTCCCACTCCGGTGCGCCGCCCACCCGGACGGCGCCGACGGGCTCGGCGGACGTACGCCGAAGACGACGGCACCCTGCCGGCGCGTTCGTCAGGACGCCCGGCCACCAAGCCAGACCAGTACTTCGTACGAGAAAGCTCCACCCACCATGACTTCTGTCCCCACTGTCACCCTCAACAACGGCGTGCAGATCCCACAGCTCGGCTTCGGCGTCTTCCAGGTCCCCGACGAGGAGACCACCGCGGCCGTGGCCTCCGCTCTGGAGGCCGGCTACCGCTCCATCGACACCGCCGCGATCTACGGCAACGAGTCCGGCGTGGGCAAGGCACTTTCCGCGGCGGGCATCCCCCGCGAGGAGTTGTTCATCACCACCAAGCTGTGGAACGCCGACCAGGGCTACGACGCCACGCTCAAGGCATTCGACGCGAGTCTCGCCAAGTTGGGCCTCGAGTACATCGACCTGTACCTCATCCACTGGCCGACGCCCGTCCGTGACCTGTACCGGGACTCCTGGCGGGCGATCGAAAAGCTGGTGGCCGACGGCAGGGTCCGCGCCCCGGGCGTGTCCAACTTCCAGCCCGCCCATCTGCGGCGGCTGGTCGACGGCGCCTCGCTCCTGCCTGCCGTCAACCAGATCGAGCTGCACCCTGGCCTGCAGCAGTCCGAGTTGCGCGCGCTGCACACCGAACTGGGCATCGCGACCGAGGCCTGGAGCCCACTGGCCCAGGGCGCTGTCCTCGGCGACGACGCGATCACCACCATCGCGCAGCGGCTGGACAGGTCGCCCGCCCAGGTGGTCCTGCGCTGGCACCTGCAGCTCGGCAACATCGTGATCCCCAAGTCGGTGACTCCCGCTCGCATCCGAGAGAACCTCGACGTCTTCGACTTCACCCTGTCCGACGACGAGATGGCCGCGATCACCACACTCGACCGTGACCTGCGCACCGGCCCGGACCCCGACACCTTCAACTGAGCCGCTCAGCAAGGCGTGGTGGAGCGGCGGGAAAGCCGATGATCGGCTGGTTTGCGCCGCTGGACGGCGTGGGGCAACCGGTGGGTGGGGCGGCGATCGCCGCACCCACCGGCGTCTCCGTGTCGCGTACGGCGTGACGGCGCGCAGTCCGTGGCGCACACGAACTGTCGGCGTCGGCCGGGTCCTTCCGGGCACCCGGCGGCGGTGCCGTGACCGGATACCGGCCGGCCGCTCCAAGGCGACCGGTCAGTCCTGGCGGGTCGCGTACTGGAACGCCATCCCCAGAACCCCTCGAGCCAGCACCCCGGCGCCGATGAGGAAGAGCCACAGTCCGTAGACCACGCCCAGGGCGGCGACGCTGAAGCCCAGCGCCGTGACCAGGGGCCAGGGGCTGTGGGGCGGGAAGAACTCCAGCGCGCCGGCGGCATCCGCCACTTCCGCGTCGGTGCGGTCCTGGGGGCGGCGTCCGCGGCGCCGGTACTGCACCGCGCAGAAGAAGGAGACCACCGCGGCCATGCCGAAGGCGACGATCAGTACCGCTGTGCCGGCCGGTTCGCCCGACCATGCGCCGTACAGCGCGGCGGCGGCGGCGAAGAACACGGCGACACCGCCGAAGAGCAGGGCCTCGATCTTCATCGCAATTCCTCCTGCGGTGCCTGCCGGACGATCTCTGGGTGGTGCAGGTCGAAGGTGGGCGAGTTGGACCTCACCCGGGGCAGGGCTCGGAAGTTGTGGCGTGGCGGCGGGCAGGACGTGGCCCACTCGAGGCCGCGGCCGTACCCCCAGGGGTCGTCCTCGGTGACCTGTTCGGCGTGCCGTGCGGTGTGCCACACGTTGTACAGGAACGGCAGCGTGGAGACGCCGAGCAGGAACGCCCCTGCGGACGAGAGCGTGTTGAGCAGGGTGAAGCCGTCGGCGGCCAGATAGTCGGCGTAGCGGCGCGGCATGCCCTCCGTACCGAGCCAGTGCTGGACCAGGAAGGTCAGCTGGAAGCCGATGAACAGCAGCCAGAAGTGCACCTTGCCCAGCCGTTCGTTGAGCATTCTGCCGGTGAACTTCGGCCACCAGAAGTAGAAGCCCGCGAACATGGCGAAGACCACGGTGCCGAAGAGCACATAGTGCAGATGCGCCACGATGAAGTACGAGTCGGTGACGTGGAAGTCCATCGGCGGGGACGCGATGAGCACGCCGCTCAGACCGCCCAGCAGGAACGACACCAGAAATCCCACCGACCAGAGCATCGGTGTCTCGAACGACAGCGATCCCCCGCGCATCGTCCCGATCCACGCGAAGAACTTGATGCCGGTGGGCACCGCGATCAGGAACGACATCAGGGAGAAGAAGGGCAGCAGTACCGCGCCGGTGGCGAACATGTGATGAGCCCATACGACCGCCGACAGCATCGTGATCGCGACCGTCGCACCGATCATCGGCAGGTAGCCGAACAGCGGCTTGCGGGAGAACACCGGAATGATCTCCGAGACGATACCGAAGAACGGCAGCGCGACGATGTAGACCTCGGGATGGCCGAAGAACCAGAACAGGTGCTGCCACAGAAGGGCGCCGCCGTTCGCCGCGTCGAAGATGTGCGCACCGAACTTCCGGTCGGCCTCCAGACCGAGCAGCGCCGCGGTGAGCACGGGGAAGGCCGGCAGCACCAGGATCGAGGTGAACAGGATGTTCCAGGTGAGGATCGGCATCCGGAACATGGTCATACCGGGTGCCCGCAGACACATGATGGTGGTGATGAAGTTGACCGCGCCCAGAGTTGTCGACACGCCCGTCACCACCAGGCCCATCACCCACAGGTCCCCGCCGGCGCCGGGGGAGCGGAGGGCACTGTTCAGCGGGGCATAGGCGAACCAGCCGAAGGACGCGGCACCCCCGGGCACCGCGAACCCCGAGACCACCATCAGACCGCCGAAGAGGTACATCCAGTACGACAGGGCGTTCAGACGCGGGAAGGCGACGTCCGGGGCGCCGATCTGCAGCGGCATGACCGCGTTGGCGAACCCCGCGAACATGGGTGTGGCGAAGAGCAGCATCATCACCGTGCCGTGCACCGTGAAGAACTGGTTGTAGGTGTCCTCGGACATGAGCTGCAGTCCTGGACGGGCGAGTTCGGCCCGCATCCCCATCGCCAGGAGACCGGCGAAGAGGAAGAAGCAGAAGGCGGTGACCATGTACAACCGGCCGATCACCTTGTGATCGGTCGTCGTCGCCCAGCGCAGCAGCGATCGGCCGAGCGGGGACGGGGCGGAAGCACCGTGCCGGGCGGCGGGTTCCGACAGACGGGACATCCTCCTCCTCCAAAAGCCCGACCTCGCGGGCGTCAGGTCCGCTGCGAGGTCGGGCGGCATACGGGCGCGACGCGAGTGCCCGGCGCGCGCCGAGGCAGACCGGTCGGGCTGAGGAGGCGGACATGCCGCATCCGTCCGGGTCGGCCGGTGGGGAAGATCACCGGTCGAAGTGGCCGTACGCCGCGACTTTACTGACGGGCATCCCGGGCGCCGCGTTGCGCCACGCCCGTTGCGCGATCCTTCACTGCCGCGGGCGCACGACGGGCTGTGCGGCCGCACGTCGACGTGTTCCCCTCCCTCTCCGGGGAACCCGGCGGAAATGATGATCTCGATCGAAATGGCAGCTTCGGACGCTGCGTGGGGCGTGGCCGGCGCCCTGGTGGTCGGTCTCGTCGTCGCCGGGTTCCTGGTCTGGGCCATCCGGCTCGGGATCAAGGTCCGAGGCAGGGAACAGGGCCCCTCACGCACCTCCCCACGGCCCCCGCACCCCGATTCCGGCGACGGTCCCGACATGTCGGCTCATGAGCGGAGGGAGCCGGACGAAGTGCCGCGAGCTGCGGACGAGAGCGAGCGCCTGACGCCGCACCAACTGCATCCCGGCGGGAGCAGGCGCAGCGAGGACCAGAGTCGCCCCCGGTGGAACTCCGGCTTCAGCGGCTCCTCCGGCAGCGGCGGCTCCGGCGCGAACTGATCGCACGGCGCCCGCGCTTGTCCACCGCGGGCCACGGGTTCGCCTCCGAACGATGTCGACAGCGCCTCATTCCGCTCCCGCCGGTTCAGCGGCCGAGCCTTCGAGATCCGGTGGCCCGCCCTCGCGTGTTCGAATTTACGTTCGATATGGTGGCTGTGGAGGAGGTGGAGTCGCCGTGACTGATGACACAACGGGGCGTGGACCGTCCGTCGTGATGCATGTCCGCTGTCCGGACCGGGTACCCGAGGAGGTCTTCCGGCGGGTCCTCGAGGAACTCGCGGAGCTGTCGCCGGTCGTACAGGCCCTACCGCCGTCAGCCGCCCTGGTCCAGCTCAGGGGTGCGCTGCGCTATCACGGCGTCGATCCTGGTCGGCTGGCGGAGGTACTGCGGGTGCGGACTCTCTCCCGCCTGGGTGTCGATGTGCGTGTCGGCATCGGGCCGTCGATCACCGTGGCCGCCACGGCCTCCGGCCGGATCGATGGCCCGGGCGGCGTACTGGTCGTCACCCCCGAGCGCGTCACCGAGTGGCTTGCCCCGCTTCCCGTGGAAGCCCTGCACGGCATCGGTCCCCACCAAGCGCGTGCCCTGCGCGACTACGGAATCCACAGCGTCGGCCTGCTCGCAGCTGTCCCGCCGGCCACAGTGCAGCGTCTGCTCGGCGGCCGCACCGGGCGCCTGGCGGTCGACCGGGCCCACGGCACCGATCCCCGCCCCGTCGTCCCGCGCGCCCTGCCGGCCTCGGCCGCGGTCCGGTGCGCCTTTGTCCGGCACACCCTGGACGGTGCCGAGGTCCGCACCGCCCTGCTCGACCTGGTCATCCAGCTCGGACGGCTGTTGCGCCGACGGGGTCAGGCGGCCCGAGGCCTGACACTGACGCTGCGGTTCGTCGGCGAGGGCAGGTGGGAGAAGACCCGCCGCCTGCCGGACACCTCCGCGCACGACGATGACCTGCGCACCCTGGCCTACCAGTTGATGGATGCCGCAGGCCTGCAGCGAGGCCGGCTCGCCGGACTGACGCTCAGGGCGGAGGATCTGGTGGAAGCCGATCAGGTCGCCGAGCAGCTCAGCCTTGACGGTGCTCGCGCTTCGCGGCTCGCCGCCGAGGCCGTGAGCGACCGTATCCGCGACAAGTTCGGGCCCGGCGTGATCGGCCCGGCGGCGAGCTTTCGTCGCGCTTCGTGACAGGCTCAACTCCCGGGTTTCTGCCGCAGTCCGGCTTCCTCCACGCATGCCTGCCGTCACCCGACATCCGTAGCGACCCGAGTCGACCCGGAATCCGCGTCGAACAGGAACCGGTCGCGGTGACGGGAGCGGGATGCCTCCGGGCCGACACGGACGCCATGCCGGCGACCTGTACGGTCAGCCGAGGTCGACGATCGCTGTGACACCCGTCTGCCGTGGACCACGTCACGGAATGCGCCCGGTTTGCGAGTGTTAGAGGCTGAGCTCATGGCCGAGCATCGCGTGGTCGTGCGGGGGCCCGGCGGATCCGGCGGCCGGCGGGTCTGTATCGATGGCGAGACCCTGGGCACGGCGTATTCGCTGCACGACCTGACCGTGTTCCTTCGCTACATCGGTCTGACGGGAGGAGACGAGCTGGACGTGGCCGAGTCGGATCTGATCGAGTGGCACGGCGGTGGCCCGGAGGTCTGGCCGCGCAAGGGCGGCGGACCGGACTGCTGGGCGGGGCCGGGTGAGCTCGCCCCCTCGTCCGGAGAGCTCACGTCATCGGCCGAGGAAGCGGGCGGGCGCGGACCAGGGCGCGCAGGGCGCTGACCACGGACGGAAGTGGATCGGGACCATGGGGACCGTCCCGTACCTCGCAGACATGGCCCCGAAGATCGGTCGGCCGAGGCGCACGGACCCTACGCTCAGTAACCGCTGAGAAGCGTGCGCACCGCTCGTAGGGCTTCAGGGCCCGCGTCACTGTGCCGGCGTGAGGCAATCCGCAGGGCGACGGCCCCAGATGAGAAGCGCGCGGACGGCCGCGTCCCTCTCGATCGTGGCCCGATAGGGATTCTCCCGGTCGAACCCTCGCGTCTCGACCGGTGCGCCGGCGAGGTGAGCGGTGAGAACCCGGGCCAGCTCTTCGGCATTGCCCGTCTGATGGATCAGGATGTCGCGCACCGTCCAGGCCTCGCACCAGGTGCCGTCGTCGGGGCGGCGCGCCTGCACGGCATGCGCGAAGACCTCCAACTCCGGAAGAGCATCGGTGACACGCCTCGGAATCATGCCGAACGCAGTATCCGGACACCGCCCACGTGAACACGCGGGCGTTTCACCCGCCGGCGCGCGTGTCGGGCCGTACGACGGGGGTCGCGTTCCAGCTGGCCAGGAGCGGCAGGACGCGGGCGGTGGGGGAGTCGGGCTGTGTCGTGTAGACGACGAGCCGCTGGTCCGGTTCGTGGGGCGCACAGACGATCTCGATGTCGAACGACATCGGGCCGGTGGCAGGGTGCCGAATGCGTTTGGTCACGGACGCGTAGTCGCGTACGGCGTGGTCGTCCCACCACCGGGCGACATCGCGGTCGGTGGTGCGCAACTCGTCGAGGAGCGCCGTGAGCCGGTTGTCGTAGGGGCGGCGGGCGATCTCCCGGCGCATCGTGGCGACGGTGGCCGAGGCGAAGTCCGCCCAGTTCAGGATCCGCTCACGGGCGGCCGGATCCTGGAACATGAAGCGGACGAACGATGACCCCGGTTCCAGTGGACGGCCCAGTACCTCCGTGAGCAGGGCGTTGCGGGCCAGGACCTCCCCGCGGTGGCCGAGGAGCAGCACCGGGACATGATCGAGGGTGTGCATCAGTCGCAGAAGGCCGGGATCCGGGCGCTGGGGGGCGTGCGAGGTCGCGACCCGGTGCCGGGTGGTGGGCGCGGCGAGGTCCCGCAGATGCGCGCGCTCGACCTCGTCCAGACGCAGTGCCCGCGCCAGCGCGTCGAGTACTTCGGTGGAGATGTTGGCTTGGCGTCCCTGTTCGAGCCGGCTGTAGTAGTCCGGGCTCAGACCTGCCAGCACGGCCAGCTCCTCGCGCCGCAGCCCCGGCACCCGTCGGGCCCCCGGGAATGCCTCGATGCCGGCTTGCGAGGGCGTGAGGCGGTCTCGCCGGGAGCGCAGAAACGCCCCGAGCGCGGCGCGGTCGCGTGACATGGCTCCAGGGTAGGCGGCCCATCGGCCCCCTGGGTGGTCCTGGCATGCCCAGGTTCATCCTGACCTGGCCCGATACCAGCGGGCCGCCCTAGAAAGGGATCCATGACTTCCCTTCACACGAACATCAGCACCCCCGCCGCCACCGGCGCCCGGCTGTCCGGCCGTACCGCTGTGATCACCGGCTCGACCAGCGGGATCGGTGCGTCGATAGCGCGCACACTGGCCGGCGAAGGCGCACACGTCGTCGTCAGCGGCCGACAGGCAACCCGCGGAAAGAACGTCGTCGAGGAGATCCGGCAGGCCGGTGGCAGCGCGGACTTCGTCCCGGCGGACCTGGCGGGAAGCTACGAGCAGCTGCGCGCCTTCGCGGCACAGGCCACCGACGTGCTCGGGGGGCGGGTCGACATCCTGGTCAACAACGCGGGCATCTATCCGGCGACGCAGACCGAGGACCTGTCGGACGCGGACCTCGACGCCATGCTGTCGGTCAACATCCGAGCCCCCCACGTCCTGGTCGCGGCGATGGCGCCGGCCATGGCCGAGCGGGGCAGCGGCGTCATCGTCAACATCGGCTCCTGGATGGCCCGGGTCGGCAGCCCCTTCGCGGCGATGTACACCGCGACCAAGGCTGCGGACGAGCAGCTCACCCGCAGCTGGGCCGCTGAGTACGGGTCGCGGGGCGTACGAGTGAACACCGTCGCGCCGGGGGCGACCCTCACACCCGGCAACGAGGCGGGCCGCGCGCAGCTCGACGCGCTGACGGCCGCCACACCGGCAGGCGTTGTCGTGCAGCCGGACGACATCGCCAAGGGTGTCCTCTACGTCGTCAGTGACGACGCGGCCATGGTCCACGGCATCACGCTCTACGTGGACGGCGGGATTTCCGCCACCCGCCTGTCCTGACCACTCATCGAGGCGGGCCAAGCGGGTGACGACCGGTCGGCCGGCACGAGCGTGCGGCCGGCCGGCCTGCGTGTCCATCCTTTCGCGGCCCTGCCATGTGCTGAAGCGGCGGGCGTGGTGATCACGCGAGGCGTCGGTGGGTGTCCTGGGCACGCGCACCAGGGACGGACCTGGCTGCGATCCCCTGCCCCCACCGTCAGCAGTCGGCGCCGGCTCTTGCGTGTCGGCCTCCGTGACAGGGGCCGTGCCAGTCCAGACAGATCACCGTCGCGTCGTCGGCGAGATGCCCCTCGCACGCGTCGGTGACCGCGGAGGCCAAGTTCCGGACGACCTCGCGGGGATGCTCGGCTGCGGTGTCGTGGATGACGCGCCGCAGGTCGACGGCTTCCGCCTGACGTTCTTGCATGCCGTCCGTGTAGAGCACCAGGCGGTCCCCGGGCCGCAGATCGAGGTCCTGGACCCGGTACGGGGAAGGGGACTTGAAGCCGAAGGGCAGGCTGACGTCCAGGTGCAGCGTGTCGACGGTGCCGTTGCGCAGTCGAAGTGGCCAGGGGTGACCGGCGTTGACTGCCTGCGCGCGGGTGCCGTCCAGGGCGACTCGCAGCAGCTGTCCGGTGGCGAACGAGCTGCGGCCGTGGTCCAGGAGGGCCTGGTGGGTCCGGCGGGCCTGTTCGGCCAGATCGGCTCCGGCGCGCCGGGCGCCACGAGAAGCGTTGACCAAGACGGTCGCCATGAGGGCGGCATCAACGTCGTGGCCCATCGCGTCGGAGATGGACAGGTGGAGGGTGTCGTGGTCGAGGGTGTAGTCGTAGCTGTCGCCGGCGCAGTTGTCGGCGGGGATCAGCGTGGCGGCGAGGGCGAACTCGGCGGCTTCACAGGAGGGGGCCGTGGGCAGGAGCTGGCGCTGGATCTCGGCGGCCAGGGTCACCGGGACAGTGCGCTGCCCCCAGTGGTAGAGGTCGGTGAAGCGACGGTCGGTGACAAGGATGTAGGCCAGCGCGTGCGCCATCCCCTCGACCTGGTCCAGCGCCTGCTGCGTCACGTGGGGCAGGAACAGTTCCAGTACGCCGATGGCGTCGCCGCGGTTGGTGACGGGGGCGAGCACTCGATGTCCTCGCCCGCCGTCCAGCGCCTGCACCAGCTTCTGGTTGCGCAGGACTTCCTCATAGAGGCTGCCGGCCAGAAGAATCTGATCGGCGCGGCACCCTCGCTGTGAGTCGGTGTCCTCGCCGACCCTGACCATCTTCCGGCCGACGATGTCGACGAACAGGAACGACACAAACTGTGCGCCGAACCGCTCCCGCAGACTGCGCGCCACGACATCGAGGGACGCCACCGGCGCGGCGTCCTCCGCCGCGGCCAGAACTTCGGCCAGCCACATCCGATTCTGCGCCATCGCACTCTCCCTCGGTTCTGCGGTCCCCTTCCCGCAGTCACCTCGGGCATCACCATTCCCACCCTCTCAGCGCATGCCGGACTTGGCGAGGGATGTTCAACATCTGGACAAAAACCAATATCCAGCAGGTAGCGGTATGTATATGGCAAACGTGCACCGTCGAGGCCGCACTGCCGACCTTCGTACACCTCGCCGATCGGCCGTCACTCCCCGTATCCACCCGCAAAGCCACTGGTCAGGCCTGCGTGTGTCGGCACGGTGCACGCTGATGACGGCTCCCGATCCGGGCCTCAGGTGACTGCGGCCGATGGCGGCCCGTCCGGGACGATCACCGCTTCATCAGGTTCAGGACCAGCCTGGCGATGTCCTCCGGAGCCTCCTCGGCCATGAAGTGACCCGCCCGGGTGGTGAAGTGATCGAGGTCGGTGCTCCACGGCCGCCAGGTCGCGGCGGCGTCGAACCCCAACTGCTGCCCCCAGTCCTGCTGGACGACCGACACCGGCATGGTGAGCCGGTTGCCGGCGTCGAGGTCGGCCTGATCATGTTCGATGTCGACGGTCGCGGTGGCGCGATAGTCGGCGACGATCGACGGAACCGCTTCCCGGCATGCGCGAAGGTACTCGGTGCGCACGTCCGCCGGGATCGCCTCGGAGCTCATGGACCAGACGTCGAGGAAGTGGCCGAAGAACGCGTCGGCGCTGCCCGCGATCATCTGCTCGGGCAGACCGGGCGGCTGAGCCATCAGGTACAGATGGAAGGCCACCGCCGCGCCGACCCCGTGGAGGACGTTCCAGGTGTCCGGAGTGGGAACGATGTCCAGGATTCCCAGGTGACTGATCCGATTCGGGTGATCAAGGCCGGCCCGGAAGGCGACATGCGCACCGCGGTCGTGCCCGACCAGCGCGAACCGGTCGAACCCGAGTGCGTCGGCCAGGCCGACGATGTCTGCGGCCATCGTCCGCTTCGAGTAGGTGTCCTCGGTGACCGCTTCCGGCTTGCTGCTGGCGCCGTAACCGCGAAGGTCGGGGCAGACCACGGTGTGGTGCTCGGCCAGGACGGGGGCGACGTGCCGCCACATCAGGTGGGTCTGCGGAAAGCCGTGGAGCAGCACGACGGCCGGTCCCTCCCCGCCGGTCGCCACGTTCAGCTCCACGCCGTCAGCCACAGCGATCGACCTGGTCTCGAACCCCGGAATGCTGATGTCCATCGTTGTCGTCTCCTTCTCCCTGACGCGTGAGTCGCTGCGACACACGCGTCGGATGCATGAACGACAGGGATGATCCGAGAGCCGAATCAGCAGTGGATCAGCAGCAGCCCGAGACCTACGACAATGAGGACATGGAGATCCTCGTCAACGTGCTCGGGCCGATCGAGGTCACGGATGCCGAAGGCCACCCTGTACCGGTGGGGAGCCGGCGCCGCCGCGAGCTCCTGGGACGGCTGGTCGCCGCCGGCGGCCGGTCCGTCCCGCTCCAGGTGCTGGTCGAAGACCTCTGGGAGGACCCCCCGCCCGCAGCGGCCGGGACGGTCCGCACCTTCGTCGCCGAACTCCGCCGCGCCCTCGAACCCGACCGTCCTGCGCGAACCCGGTCACTCACCATCGAGACCGTCGGCACCGGATACGCCCTGCGGATTCCACGGGCACACGTCGACGCCCACCGATTCGAGGACACCCTTCGAGCCCTGCACAACGCGCCCAGCGGTCAGGGTGCCGGTGCGCTGAGCGAAGCACTGTCGTGGTGGCGGGGCGAGCCGTACGCAGACCTCGACGCCTCGCCCTGGCTGACGCCGGAGCGCGCCCGGCTGACAGAACTGCACCGTGAAGCCGTCGAGCTGCGCGCCCGAGCGATGCTCGACCTCGGACGTGGCGCGCCCCTCGTCCCGGAACTGGAGGCGTTCGCCACCGCACACCCGTGGCGGGAGCACGCCTGGGTTCTGCTTGCCCATGCTCTCTACCAAGCCGGCCGCCAGGTTGATGCGCTGGCCCTGCTGCGTGACGCGCGAGCCAGGCTGCTGGAACGGTTCGGACTGGAATCGGCGAGCAGCCTCGACCATCTCGAACGCGACATCCTCCGTCATGCTCCGCATCTCACGCCCGCACCCCGGGACGAGGACCGGCTGCGCCTGCTCACCCGCACAGAAGCGACGGGGACCTACACCCGGCTGCGCTCCATGAGCACTGTCGCCCGGGCCGCCGCGGTCACAGGCGGCACCAATCTGGTACTTGCCCAAGAGCAACGCGCCGCGGCGGCCGCGGAAGCAGAACGGACCGAAGACCCCGGCCTCACCGCCCGCGTGATCGCGGCGTACGACGTCCCCACCATCTGGACGCGCACCGATGATCCCGCACGGTCCAAGGCCCTGGTCGCGACCACTCGGCGCACGCTGCACCGGCTGGGACCAGGGGCTTCACCCGCGCTGCGAGCACGTCTCCTCGCCACCGTCGGGCTGGAGCATCGCGGAACCCGAGACCGCTGGGCGGCCGAGGCGGCGACCGAAGCCGAGCGACTCGCCCGAGAACTCCACGACCCCAGCGTGCTGGTACTCGCGCTCAACGCCCGCTTCGTACAGTCCTTCCAACGCCCCGGGCGCACCGGAGAACGCGACGTGATCGCCGGCGAGCTCATCGAAGTCTCCACGCGGCACGATCTTTCGATGTTCGAGATCCTTGGACACCTGATCAAGATCCAGGTCTGTGCGGCCCGCGGCGACACCGAGAGCGCGCAACGGCACGTCGAGTCGGCCGAGCGGCTCGCGGCCATTCACGAGACCCCGCTCGTTCACGTGCTCACCGCCGCTTTCCGGGCCATGCAGCTGGCAGAACGCTCGGACGACCCCGCCGAGGTCGCTCATGCCTATCGCACCGTAGCCACCGACCTCGCAGGCGCCGGCATGCCCGGGGTAGAAGCCGGCATCGTGCCGCTCGCGCTCCTCTCCCTGCGCATGCGCCACCGACGTCCCGTGCAGGTGGACCCCGCCCTCGACTGGGGACCCTGCCGTCCCTGGATCCAGCCCCTCCTCGAGCTCGCCCGTGGCAATCCCACAGCGGCGCGCGAAACTGCCGCCGTCCTGCCCAGACCCCCTGCCGACCACCTGTACGACGCGCTCTGGGCCGTCAACGCGCACACAGCGATCCTGCTCCAGGACCCATCACTCGCCACGCAGGCGCACAACGCCCTCTCCCCCCTGCGGGGCGAGATCGCGGGTGGCACAACAGCCTTGATGAGCTTCGGCCCTGTCAACGACATCCTGGCCACGCTTGATCAACACCGCATGCGGAGATGACGCCCGCCGTCCGTCGGCACCTACCTGCGCAGGCACCGAGCCGACTCAACTGCCGTTCAGCGCCTGATGCGGAGTACGGCGATACATGTCCCGGTAGAGGGAGGCGAACCGCCCCGGGTGGTAGAAGCCCCAGCGAGCGGCGATCCCGGTGACCGTGGAACCTCCGGCGGGGTCGGCGGCCACCAGATCCCGATGTGCCTCCGCGAGCCGCACACGACGCAGATGGGCGAGCGGGGTGGTGTCCAGATGGCGCCGGAAGGCGTACTGCAGGGCCCGCGGGGTGACATGGGCCGCCGCAGCGATCTGCGCGAGCGTGATCGGCTGGTCGGCGTGGTCGTCGATATAGGCGAGGGCGAGGCGGAGCACCACCGGGTGTGCGTCGCTCCTCTCGGAGCCTCCCTCGTCGGGGAGCGCGGTGTTCGGGAAGGCGGACAACACACTGGCCGCCAGGTGCTGCGCGGCGGTGGACGCCACCAGAGGCTGGTCGGCGACGGCGGGGTCCGCAAGGACGTGGTCACGCAGATAGTTGATGGCCTGGCTCAGCTGCCGTGCGGCCGCCGGCGAGTGGGGCCGGTGTCCGGTCACCCTGACCGACTCGTCGCCCTGCGGTCCGGTCGAGCCGGCCACCTGGGCGAGCAGTGCAGGCTCGAGCATGGTGATGGTGTAGCGCGCATTGCAGATCCGTCCGGCATACGGCAGGTCCGGGGGCGCGAACAGCACCACGTCGCCGGGGCCGAAGGAGTCCTCGACACCCTGGAAGGTGTGATCCCGCACCGTACCGTCATGGACAACGCACAGACAGAGCTTGCCGAGCGGCGTCACCGCGTAGCTCATCTCGAAGTCCAGGTCGAGTTCGTCGACGCTCACCGCGTCGATGCCCGTGCGGTGGATACGGGCCCGGCTGGGGCCGGCGGTATTGCTGCCGATGCGCATCCTGGCATAGGCATGGCTGAGGAATTCCTCGGTCTCTTCGAGGTCGTCGCTGTCGAAGGTCAGCGTCTCCATGGATTGCCTGATGCCCGCGAACGGCTCCCGCATGTGATTCCTGAACAGGTGTTTTTCGTTTCTTGTACGGCGGATGGTGAAAGCGTTCGTCTGATGGCTGTTCCTGGCAACCCCCCGCACGGCAACGTGGAAACATGATCGAGCGCGGCGAGCACACGGATCGGGTCACGGTCCTGCAGCAAGAAGTCGAACAGCTCCGATCTGCCATGGTTTCGCACGCTCTCATCGATCAGGCGATCGGCGTGGTCGTCACGGTCGGCGGTCTGCGGCCCGAGCAGGGCTGGGAGGTGCTGAAACACATCTCGCAGCACACCAACGTCAAGCTGCGCGAGGTGGCGCGCGTTCTGGTGCAGTGGCCGGCGGGCGGGCCGCTGCCCGAGGTCATCCGCCGGTCGTTGCCGCGTGCAGTCGATCACGCGCGCCGCCTGGACGGCGACCTGTCGTGCGGGGCCGAAGAAGAGGAAGAAGCCGTTGTACGCGACCGGGCTTCATGAGCGGTCGAGCGGTCAGCGGCGGAACGGGGCGGCGGCGATACGGCGCCGACCGTCGGCGGATGCATGCGGGTTCACGGCTTGCCCCGTGCATGCGGGGCGTGCTGCCGGCGCCCGCCGCGGGGAGGGCGCCGGCAGCCTGCCCAGGACCGTCAACGCCCTTCGGTCCCAGGAGTGGCGGGTGGGTGGACGGGAAGCGGTCCGTCGAACCCAGTGAGGGTCGTGACGCTGTGGTACTCGCTGCCGTCCGGGTGGACGAGGTCCTCGTCGAAGCGCACGACCCGGCCCTGCATGTCGACCCAAGCAGTGCACCTGACGCCCTTCGCCCCGGGGACATCGGGCCTGGGCGCCAGCATCGCATACGTCCTCGGGTCGGTGTCCTTGAGCGCGGCGGTGTCGATCCAGCCGCTGAGACGGTACGCGGTCGTGCCGGACGGGGCGCGGACCGGACGCGCGTGGGCGTTGGCGGGCTGACGGGCCAACAGACGGGCCGTCGTGTGCAATTCGACGATCTGGTTGCCGGGCGGCGCCTTTGTGAGGGGGTCGCGCCACCAGCCCTTGACGGTGTCGCCACGGTCATTCACGCGCCGCAGGTAGGCGTGGCCGGGCAGCAGAACCTCCTGCGTCTCCTTGTACTGGTCCGGTGACACCGACGAGATGGCGAACTCACCGCTGGTACGGGCGCCGAGGTTCAGGAAGCCCGCCATGCGCTGGACGCCCCCGGTCGTCGCGAACCGCGCCGAGTACGGATGCCCGGCCCGGTCGGCCAGCGCCTTCCCCACCGCCGAGTGCTCGAGGGGAGCCACGGCCGCGGCACTGCGGGCCGCCGAACCCGCGCTGTCAGACGTCTCCACACGGCAGCCGGAGAGGGCGAGGAGCGCGATCACGAGCACGGAGGCAGACGTGCGCACGGCGGGCAGGCTCATGCGCGCAGTATGCCGGAACCGTTTTCCTGGCCCTCCAGGCACCTTCAGCCAAGGCCGCCGGGCGGTCCGTGCGGTGGTGGGCTTACGGTTCTGCCCTCGGCCACTTGGCGCTGGGGAGTCCAACGGGGTCCGGTCCGGCACCTCTGTGCGACCGCGTGATGATGACGCCCGCTACGTGAACAGGGTTCTGGAACAGGGGAGATACTCTCGACCAAGGCGCTCGTCACGGAGTACCGCACGACAGCACGGCCGGACCTCGCGACGGTCACCCAAGGCGAGTCACGCGCTCCCCTTCAGCAGGCGTGCTCGCGGTCCTCGATGTCGTTCCGCGTGAGCGGCAGGTTTGGATTGTCGACGTTCCACCGGTACTGCAGGTCCTCGTTCCTCAGCAGTACGCCTGCCTCGACCATCCGGTCGAGTAGATCGACGAGCATCTCACCGAGCGGGTAACCGTCCACCCAGAACATCCGCTTGACCCCGCCGAACGTCGCGTTCGCCGGGAACACCCCAAGGATCTTCCCCAGTTCGAAACCCGCCGCGTCGTAGTCGGTCCAGTCGGCCAGAACACCCGGCAGCCCGTCCGTCACCATGGCACCTCCCTCTTCTTGGATCCTCATTGTCTCGGGGACCGAAAGTGAACAGGGCGACGTGACTGCCGTTGCCGCCCGTCACGGTCGCGGCCAGCGGGGTGCCGTTGGCCGGGACGATGACGTGGCGCTTACTGCCCCCATGCCTCGGTTCATCGACGAGCGGCCGGTACCTCGCCGCCTACCTGTGAGGTCGAACAGCAAGGCGCAAGACCGTCCGCGCTCACTGCGCCGCACTGGAAGCCCATACCGGACATGTCCGTTCCTGCTCCCAGATCCTCACCAAGCGACAGGGCCGACGGCTGCTCGAGTGGTTCGACGCAGTCCGCCGAGAGGATCTGCCGGGCCTCCACACCCTCGCAGCCGGCGTCGACCGCGACCGGGCGGCGGTCATCGCCGACCCCACCCTGCCCTGGAATTCCGGAGTCGTCGAACGACACGTCAACCGCATCAAAGTGTTCAAGCGCCGAACGTTCGGCCGCGCTGGTTTCACTCTCCTGCACAACCGAGTCCTGCCGGCCCCCTGATCGATGTCAGTTGCAGGTTGTAGCTTCCCCGCATGGGCGTGTACCTGGTGAGCATGGGCGCGGAGGAATGGTTCGATGAGGAGGAAGACGGGTGGGGCGAAGTCGCTTCGGCCCTCAATGCCGAGCTGAAACGGCGGGGCCTGCCGCCCTATGAGGACGTCCCCGCAGAGACGGACTTCGCGCCGGGCTCAGGTCAGGCTTTCGAGGAGAAGCTGACCCCGTCCATGACCGGGTTCCTCGCGTTGTGCCAGGACCACCTGTCACAGGAGGAATCGGAGACCGTCTGCGGCTGGACGGTGCTCGTGCCTTTTCCGCTCGATGAGGAGATCTGGTTGCCCATCGACGTCGGCTGCTGCGAGTCGACGATGGTCGTCGGCGCCCCCCAGGTGCTACCACTCGCAGAAAGACTTGCCGCGGTCATCGCCCTGCCGCCCGAGACCCCGGCGACATGCGACAACCTCGACCTGAGCATGTGGTTCAGGCACGGAGCGGCGAAGGAA
This sequence comes from Streptomyces sp. HUAS TT11, assembly GCF_051553595.1. Lineage (NCBI taxonomy): Bacteria > Bacillati > Actinomycetota > Actinomycetes > Kitasatosporales > Streptomycetaceae > Streptomyces > Streptomyces sp. HUAS TT11. The sequence continues at coordinate 688,864 of NZ_CP196184.1, read as the reverse complement.
CTGGCCGCCACTCGACCGGGACCTTGGAGTGATGACCTGGACACGGCCTTCTACGTGGCACTGTTCCTGCGGGCTGCCCAGCATTCGATCCGGCGTGGCTGCCCCATCGCTTGTACCTGAGATCCGTCCCTGGTTCCGCTGGTCTCCTGACCGAGACCATCTGCAGTGGCGGGGAAGTTAAGCCATCGCCGAAGTTCCGAGCACCTCTCCCACGCGCAGCCCGGCGCTTGACGGTAAGCCACGGGGAGCGACTCCAGCAGCGGCTTCTGCACCCGTGATCACGAACTGCGACTGGAGTACCGAGCTCCGTCTGTCCGTCACCGGCCACACCGGCCCTCACTGTGATCACGGTGAATAATCGCCGTGCGTACTCGGCCCGAGGCTGGACACTCGCAGTGTGGAATACCCACCCCCCACCACGGAGGCAACGTGGACCTCCACGCGGACCGGCTCTCTGACGCGGTTTCGGAGCCGAACGCCGACTCGCTCGGGCAGATCGATCAGCTTGAGGCTCAGGTTGCCCAGCTTGAACGGGACATGAACGCCGACGCCGTGATCGACCAGGCCATCGGAGTCATCGTCGCCATGACGCGTATGACCCCGGCCGAGGTCTGGGACGTGCTTCGCGAGACATCGATGTGCACCGATATCAAGCTGCGCCATGTGGCCGAGCTGGTCGTTTCGTGGGGCAGGACCGGGGTCCTCGCGGCCGACATCCGTCAGGAGATCCACCGACGGCTGCAAGGCCGCATTGCCTGGTGATCGTTCTCGACCCGTCGGCATGTGCGGGCCCGAACGCACTGCGTGATCATCGGGGGTGGCCTCGCGCCCTCTGCCCGGCAGTGGCTCGCGGGCAGGCGGGCGTGCCTCCGTAAGGGCAGAGCACGGCTGCACGAGGGGCGGACGGTGTTGCGAGCGTTCCGCCCTCTCCTCGAGGCGTCGAAGGGCAAGCCGTTCCGCGGTACTTGGCCGTCTCCTCCCAGGCCACGGCGGGGAGGAACGGACGCTGCGCCAGGGTGTGCAGATCCTGGAACCCGGTCCCGAGGATCGAGTCACAGTGAGCCTGGCTTCCGGCGGCCAGCCTCTGGCACTCCGCATCCGCGGCAACGGTCAAGTCGACGCGTTCGCCTCCGACATCGGTCCCGCCCCCGCACATACGGTGATCAGCGCACTGACCCAGTTGCTGGGCAGTTTCGGTGCCGGGCTGGAGGACGACGCCGCCCTACTCGCGCTGGGCGGCCCTGCCATAGTTCCACTCACCCCTCCGGCAACGAACACCCCACGATGAGCATGATCAATATTTTTCCCGCCGTGACACCGCCACCGGATACGTTCTGCACGTGAGCGGTGAACTCGACCTCGCGAATGCCGCCGTCCTGCGCGACCACGTCGAGCAACTCACCCTGGTCCACGGGCACCGCCTGGTCATCGACCTGTCGGGTCTGACCTTCTGCGACTCCAGCGGCATCACCACCCTGTTCGCCGCATGCCAGCATACTCAGGCCGCCGGCGCCGACATCGTGCTGGCCGGCGTTCCCGCTCACACCCTTCGCATTTTCGGCATCATCGGCCTGGATCAGGTCTTCACCTTCTGGACCGGCGCCGACGCCCTCTGACGAAGCAGATCCCGCCCACTTTCCCGCCAGGTCAGAGGGATGCCAGCCAGGTCGCCGTCTCCCTGGGGTGGTGGAAGCGCAGGCTCTGGAGCGGGGCGAAGCGGGGATCGTGGACCCGACGCTCGACCTCTTGGCGGCGTGCCCCCTGTTGGGACCACGCCCACCAGGCCGGGTGCTCCCTGCTGAGCCAGCCCCTCCAGGTCTCCCTGTTGCCGCCGAAGAGGACTTCGCGCGTGACGGTGCGCCGGAAGGACCGGCGCAGGACACGAGGCATGATGACGCGTCGTGGATAGTCCAGCCATATCACCGTGTCGGCCCGGTCCCAGAGCAGGTCACGGACTTCCGGGTAGCCGAGCGAGTCGATGATCCAGCAAGGCTCGGCGGTGAGCCGTGCCACGTCCTCGGCCAACGCACTGTTGACCGCCCAGCCGGGGCCGTTGAAGTACAGTGCGTCCATCTCGTGGTACGGCGATCCCAAGCGACTGCTCAGGGCGTGCGCAAGCGTGGATTTACCTGCACCGGTGACACCCACCACCAAGATCCGCTTCATCGACGCACCCTATCCCGGTGCCCGGTGCCCGGTGCCCGGTGCCCGGTGCCCGGTGCCCGGTGCCCGGTGCGCGAGTGGGCGATCGGCAGACGGTCTGGACTGCGACGACGACGCGGTGGGACCGGAGTTGAGTACGGGTGCTCATGCGCACCATCACCAGCCACGGCATCCTGCACCCATGGCGGACACCCTTTCAGCCCCGGAACGGCGGCGCCCCTGGTCGCGCAGAACGCGCCCGGGCGTGGACCTCGCCCTCGCGATCCCGTTGCTCTTGGCGGAGACCGCGTGGCTCGCGCTGGACTGGATATACGGCTTCGGCCTTGAGGCATGGGCAGCGCAAGGCGATCAAGCACGGATCGATTCGGCCGCCTTCGCACACATGGAGCGGCTACGAATGCTGCTGATCGTCGTGCTCCTCCTGGCAGTTCTCGCGGGAATCTTCCGTGCCCGCTGGACGGTGGTCGCACACCTGTTGGTGGCTCTCCTCGCAGGCGGAATACTGGTGGCTGAGCGGCAGGAGTGGGACAACAGCCACACCCCGTCGCCTACTTGTATCCGCTACAGCGCGAACTGCTGAGACAGCCGGCCGCGGATTGCGCAACGTTGTCGGCTGTTGCGGAGGCGGGGGAAGGGAAACCGATGACGGAACCCGGTCTGTTCGAGCTGGAAACCGTTGTGGTGGGTCAGCCGCGGCGGTCACGGTGGCGCAGATATGTGGGCCCCGCCCTGGCCGTGTCCACCGTGGAGGGGACCCCGCTCGCCTGCGTCACGTACACCGACGACACGTACTCCGTGCTCACGACAACGTCAGGCGAGTTCGTCGTCCGTATCGAGCAGTTCGGGCCCGTGGAGTTCCGCTTCACCGACGCCGCGGACCGCGAGGTCGGCACCGCCGGTGCCCTTGGACTCATCAAGACCCGGCAACTGAGCCTCCGGACGGAACAAGGACGTCAGCTCCTCCTCACGCGGCCGGGTCTCCTGAACGCCGAATGGCAGCTCACGGAGACCGACCCGGAACGGGACCCGACGCCGGAGATACTCGGCCGGGTCACGGTGAGCACCATCGACTCGTGGATCGGGTTGCAGCAGTACGTCGTCGAAACGGACCCTGGCCTGGACGCCTCCGAACGGCGGACCGTCGTCGCCTCGATCGTCTGCCTGCACCTGCTCCGCAGACCTCCGGGTGGCAGCGCCGCGCCGGCGTGATCGTCTGCATGTTGTTGCTGTGGGGGAGTTGCACGTCAAAATAGGCATCGGCGCCGGGATGGCTCATCCCGGCGCCGACCGTTTTTCTCTCACCCTCTTCGATCCGCTCACAGCCCATCGGCACGCCTGGCCGACACCGCGGTACTCGGCTGCACTGTGGTGATGAGACCACGTGGTGTGCATGCGGGCCAAGGCGGTTCGGCGTGAGCGAGTCTGACAGAACGGACGCCTACCCCTTTTCCGCTCTCAGCCGCTGGGCCGCCGTGTCGCCGCGCCGACCGACCGGTACGACACCTGTCGCGGCACCGAGGCCGTAGGCGGGCATGTCGTCGTACACCGATTCGTAGGAGCCCGCCGGGACGATGAACGTCTCGTGCCAGATACCCACATGACCCTTCCCGGCGCGTGCTCGTCGGTTGAACGCCGTCCATGCGGGCCGGTGCTCCCTGTCCTGCTGATGGGCGTAGGTGAGGAGCCGTTCCTTGTCGGTCCAGTACTGGACCACGTAGAACTCTCGGAGGCCGCCGTACAGCACCTTGTAGCCGAGAAGCCCGCTGCCCTTCTCCTGTGACAGCTCACGCAGCATGCGCGGCATCGACATGAATGCCGGCAACCAGCTGGAGAATGCTCGCAGCCGGTTGATCCGTAGCCCGATGTGGAAGACGACGACATCGCCTTCAGCGGCGGCGGTGTTGCGACCCGGAACTACTTTCTCAGACATGATTCCCCATTTGTTCCCCTTTGCAACGGCTCAGGTCGACCGGATGGCTGATCGGGACTTCGAACGAATCACCCAGAAGTGGGCCACCAGCCCGATACCCCAGCCCACAATCGACCACACGGGCCAGAAGAAGTGATCCGGGGTCAGAGTCCCCCACAGCAGCACCTGGACCAGATTGGCGATGACGTACCAGAGAAGGTGGATCCGCAGGCCCCACCTCATGGCCTGTTCACTCTTGTGCATTTTCCCTCCCACGGATCATTGGATCGATGTACTTGCGGTGCTCAGCGGTGTTGTCGCGGGAGAGCCTGTTCCTGCACGGCTGTCTCGATGAGGGCCACCGTCGCGCCCGGCCTGGAGACGAACACCATGTGTGAAGCACCCTCGACCACCTGCGTCTTCGCGTCGGAGCGCTGGGCCATGAACTCCTGCGTCGCCGGTGGGATGATCCTGTCCGCGCCGCTGATCAGGTTGTAGCTCGGGATCGTGTGCCAGGCCTGCGGACCGCTGGCGGGCTCACCGAGGGCGGCGCCAGCGGCCGGACGTTGCGTGATCGAGTAGAGGGCAGCCTCCTCCGCGGACACGTCGGCCGCGAAATGCGGATGAAAGACCTTGGGGTCGATGTAGAGGTCCACCTGTCCGTCGGGTAGCGGTACGGGCTTCAAGGACTCGCCCACGGTGCTGCCCGGGAACCTCTCGACCAGTGCTTGCGCGCTCTCGCCCGCTTCAGGCACGAACGCCGCCAGGTAGACCAGTGCTTTCACGTTCGTGTTTCCCACGGCGGCCGTGGAGATGACTGCACCCCCGTACGAGTGCCCGACCAGCACGATCGGTCCCTCGATGCTGTCCAGCAGTGCCTTGACGTTGGCCGCGTCAAAGGCGAGCCCCCGAAGTGGATTCGGCGCGGCGAGCACTGGATAGCCGTCGGCGACAAGCCGCTTGACGATGGCGTTGAAGCCGCTGCTGTCGGCAAAAGCTCCGTGCACGAGCACGATCGTCGGATTCCCGCTCACCATGGACCAACCTCTCCTTCGGACGACGGCCGACACTGCCGGGAGCGGGTGTCGGGTTCTCCCACACCGTCCGGCTGACGACCACTTCTTCGAACCGCGATTGCGCCGCTCCACACTCGCGCTCGACGCAAAGTTATGGCGTCGCACTGGACGGGAACGGAATGTGACCGGGACGCGGTTCCGGGTGGCCTTCACTGGTCATTCAGTGGACGTCAAGCCGGTTCGGCCAATCTGAGCGCCTCGGAGGACAGCTGACTGGGGGGTTGCCGATGGTGTCGGACGAGGAAGCCGATGTGGTGGTGATCGGGTCGGGAATGGGTGGTCTCGCGGCGGCGCGCGCGATCGCGCAGTTCGGCGGGAAGCGGGTTCTCGTCCTCGAACAGCACTACACGCTCGGCGGGATGACGCACGAGTTCTCCCGCGCCGGGCGATACCGGTTCGGTACCGGGCTGCACTACATGAGCGCGAGCGCCGGCCCGTTCCTAGGTTTCATGACGGACGGACGGGCGCAGCTTTCGCCACTGCCGGACGAGTACGACGCACTGCACTTCCCGGGGTTCGATTTCGCCGTCCCTGCCACGAAGGAACGGTTCCGTGCGCGTCTGAAGGAACAGTTTGCCGCCGAGGCCGACGCCATCGACGGATTCTTCCGGACCACGCGCTGGGCCATGGTCGGGCTGACCGCACGCAATGTCTTCGCATCGTTCCCCGCCGGGCTGCGAAAAGCGAGTGCACGCCTCATCGAGCGGCTCTTCCCGTCGACGTACCGATCGGTGCGCGAACAGGTTGCCCGCAGCTTCCGCGATCCGCGTCTGCAGGCCGTTCTGGCCGCGCGCTGGGGGCTCTACGGCACCCCGCCGGCATCGAGCGCGTTCGGCTATCACGCGGCGGTCCCGCTGACCTTCTTCATGGAAGGCACCGCACATCCCGTGGGCGGCCCGCAGGAGCTCAACCGGGTCGTTCTGGAGATCCTGCAGCGGTACGGCGTGGTGCTGCGCACCCGGCAAACGGTCCATGAGGTCGTCGTCGAGGACGGCAGGGTGGCCGGTGTCGACGTCGAGGACACCGCCACCGGCCGCCGCTACCGAGTGCGGACGAACACCGTTGTCTCGGCGGTCGGAGTGCGCAACACATACGCCCTGATCGGGGAAAGCCACCAACTGGCGGATCTGCCCGAGGAACGGTCGGCGGTCATGCTGTTTCTCGGACTGGACAGGTCGCCGGCCGAGTTCGGGTTGCGCGGCGAGAACCATTGGTTCATGCCGGATCTCGACGACCACGACAGCATTCATCGCCCTCCCGGGGAAGGCACGCTGTACGTCTCGTTCGCCTCGCTCAACAACCCGGCTGCCCGGTTCCACACGGTGGAGTTGCTGGAACTCGTCGATCCGAAGGCGGTCGACCAGTGGCGCGGGACACCCGAGACCGAGCGGCCGGACAGTTACCGCACGTTCAAGGACGAGCTGACCCGGCGCCTGCTCGACCGCCTGGAGGAACGCTGGCCCGGCTTCCGGGAGACGGTCGCATTCGCCGAACTGGCGACGCCACTGTCGTTCGAGACCTATCAGCACAGCGTGCTGGGCTCCTTCTACGGACTCGCGGCGACTCCCCAGCGGTTGCGTTCGGCACGGGCGGGATGCCGTACACCGGTCAAGGGGCTCTTTGTGGCCGGGCAGGACGCCTGGGGCTCCGGCGTGGTGGGAGCGCTGGCGGGCGGGCTGATGGCGGCGAACGCGGTCCTGAAACCGCGGCAGCTAGGGACGATGTGGCAGGCCATCCGTTCCGGCGGGGTGGCCCGGGACCCGGCCACTCCCTGGGAGGGCTATCTGCGCGTGGCCGGCATCGAACCACTGACCCCGACGGTCCGCAGGATCCGCTTCGAACCCCTGGCCGGGGACGCGATGCCGTTCTCGTTCGCCGCCGGGCAGTACGTGAAGGTGGACCTGCCCGTCGCCGTCGAACCGATCGAACGGTCGTACTCGATCTGCAGCAGCCCCGGGGAGAGCGGCTTCGTCGAGATTGCGGTGAAGCACGAGCCGGACGGGTTGGGCTCGGGTTTTCTGCACGAGGAGCTGGAGGTCGGGCTGGCGTTGCGGGTGAGCGGCCCGCACGGCGAGTTCACCTGGGAGCCGGGCGCCGAGGAGAGCACACTCCTCCTCATTGCCGGGGGAGTCGGTATCACCCCGCTGATGAGCGTCCTGTTCGCGGCCGCCGACGCCGGTCATGCGGGGCGGATCGTCCTGCTGGCGAGCTACCGGACCGGGGACGAGGTGGTGTTCGGGCCGGAGATCGCGGCGCTGCGGTCCCGGCTGCCGGGGCTGGAGGTGTCGGTCTTCGTCACCGACCGAACAGGGCGGATCGGTCTCGACCAGCTACTGCCTTGTGCCGGCCCGACGACGCGCGTGCACCTGTGCGGGCCGGCGCCCATGATGCAGGACCTGATCGGCTCCCTGACGGAACTGGGGGTGCCGCGAGCCGCGATCCGCACAGAGGCGTTCGTATCGGGCCGGAGCAAGGAGACCCGCCGGGAGAAGGCGCATGCCATTGCCGTCGCCGCAGCGGCTGCCGGTGTCACCGAGTTCATGATCGGCACGGTCGGCGGCGCCCCGGCGTTCCCTTGCCATCCCGGACAGTCGGTCCTTGACGCCGCCAACGCCGTCGGCGTCGCCCTGCCCCAGTCATGCGGCGAAGGCGCTTGCGGTACCTGCCGGGTGCGGGTGCTCTCCGGCACCTACGAGACCGACGACCGGGGGATGTTCTCCGCCGGCGAGTTGGCGGCGGGCTGGCGGCTGGCCTGCCAGACACTGCCCACCGGGGACCTGGTGATCGGTCGGTAGGACGGGCCGTCCGCGGTTGCTGTCCGCGCCGTCCCGTCGACAGCGCGACGGACAACGGTTTCTGACTCCCAGGGCCTTTGCATGAAAGGATCTCGGCCTGGTTCTTCCGTTGGCGCCGAGGACGTGCGGGAGTAGCGGGCTGGGTGGCTGATGCCTGTTGCCTGAAGTGCCGGTGGCGCCCCTGATGCCCGTCAGCACTTGTCGTCGACGAGTTCGCCGAAGTCTCTGGCGCTCATGGCCCGGTCGTCGGCCCAGACCTGTCCCGGTTGGAGGGAGGCGAGGTCGTCGGCCGTGAAGTAGGCGTGGGCCATGTAGCCACCGGACACGCGGAATCTCAGCGAGTAGGTCCGGCCGGGCAGCAGGGTCTGTGTGCCGAAGGTCTGGACGCGCCATTCCGGTGGCGGGGAGAAGAGTGGGAAGACGACACCTCCGTGGTTCGTCGCTCCCCATGCCTCCCACCCGCTGTCTTCTTTGAGGGCCTGGTCCTCGTCCGGATCATCGGTGCCGGTCTCTGCAGGACGGGAGGCCGAGGAAGAGCCGATCGAGCCAAGTGACGCTTCCTCGAGTGCGGCTTCGCCTTCGTCAAGGGTCCAGCTCGCCAGACCCATTCCCGAAAGGGTCTCGCCCCCTTCGCAGGGCCGCAGTTCGGCCACCGGCTGCCCGTCGTTCCCGGTTCGCACAGCTACGAGCGGGTGGTCAGGAGGGCTGCAGCCGCTCACCATGGTGAGCCCCAACGCCAGGCACGCTGCCGCACACACACGTTTCATTCCGGCTCCCCCTCGGATGCTTACTCCGAGAGGTTCGGTCCGTCCGGGAATAGAGTCGAGTTCCGTACGGTCTCGGTTCGGACTCGTGTGGGTGCAAGCCCCCTGCGCCGAACACGCGGGCCGGAGCATCCAGAGCGCAGGGGCGTTGCGCCCCGCGACGAATCGCCGGAACGACGTGCAGGCGCGCGGAGACATGTCCGTGAGCCCCTGTGCAGCGCGCGCATGTCGACGAGGCAGCGAAGCCCCTGGCGAAAGCCGGCGCGAATGCCGGCACGCAATCGGCGTAGCGGTGACCGGAGCAGCCTCTGTGCTGTGTGGTTCCGGGACGGAACTCCCCCCAGAACTGCGCTGCTCGCGCTCGGCAGTTCGGTCGCGCAGCGGAGGTGGCTGAGGCCGAATCACACCGGGCCCAGCGGATCGGCATGTGGATCGGCCGCGGGGCGCCGATGCGTGGGTACCGGCCGATGGGGGTCCTGGTTCCGCCATGTCAGTAGCGCCCAGCGGTCGTCTCGGCGGATGGACCCAGGCCGCGGATCAACCGTAAAGTGGCTGGGCCGCAGCCGATCGTGGCCGGCCTGTGGGTGGGGGTAGGGGTGGGCATGGCTTCCTCCGGCGGACATCTGCGCCTGCAGATTCTCGGTCCGTTGCGGATCTGGCGGGACGGCGTCGAACTGGACGCCGGGCCTCGGCAGCAGTCGTACCTGCTCGCGGTGCTGCTCGCCCGCGCGGGCAAGCCGATCAGCACGAGCGAGTTGATCGACCTGGTCTGGGCCGAGGACGTCCCGGCGTCGGCGGTGAACATTCTCCAGAAGTACATCGGCGCGTTGCGACGGCTGTTCGAGCCTTTGCGGCCCGTCCGCGAGGCCGGTTCGTTCCTCCACCGTCGCGGCAACTCCTACCTTTTCGCCGCCGGCCCCGCCACGCTGGACCTTGTCGCCTTCCGAGAACTCGTCGATGCCGCCAGGGCCGCGCTGACTCAGCACGATCACGATGTGGCCCTCGATCGTTACGTCGGAGCGCTCGGGCTCTGGCATGGTTCGGCGGGTGACGGCATCGCCGAGGGGACAACCGCCACGACGGTCTTCGCCGCACTCGACAACGAGTTCTACGACGCGTGCACGGCGGCGGCGGAGCTTGCGGTGTCGCTGGGCCGACCGGAGCGGGTGCTTGCGGCTTTGCAACTGGCCGCATCGATGGCACCGTTCAACGAACCCGTGCAGGCCGCTCTTGTCGGCGTTCTCGGCGCCACCGGACGCCAGGCGGAGGCGCTGTCGGTGTTTCGTCAGGCCCGCGACCGGCTCGCCGACGAGCTCGGCATCGACCCGGGTCCGGCGCTGGAGGACGCGCAGCGGCGGATTCTGACGCAGCCCCGGGCGTCGCCGCTTGTGCGGGAGGCGCGCGAGGAGGTCGGGCGGACCACGGCGGCCACTCTGATCGGCCGGACCGAGGAACTCGCCACGCTGCGGGGCATGGTGGAGCGCGCACTTGCCGGCGACACCGCGATCGGCATTGTCGAAGGCGAACCGGGCGCAGGCAAGACCCGGTTGCTGGAGGAGGCCGCCGCCGTGGCCGGCCGGCTGGGTGCACTCACCGTCTGGGGCTCCTGCCTGGAGGGCGACGGGACACCGGCGATGTGGCCATGGGAGCAGGCCCTGAGTCAGGTCGTCGACAGTCTGCCCGCTCCGGCGGGCGGGCAGTGGCTCACCGGCGGGCTGGGAAGCCTCCTCGCGGCGCGGGACGACGCAACCCGGGAACTTCCCGACGGCAACGCCCAGTTCCGGCTGTTCGAACAGGTCGTCGCCCTCGTCGGGCAAGCCTCGGCGCGGCGGCCGACACTTTTGATACTTGATGACCTCCAATGGGCCGACACCACCTCCCTGCAGTTGTTGCAACACCTGGCGGAGCGGCTGCCCCAGGGCACCGCGATCATCGGCGCGCTACGTGACCGCGCACCCGCACTCGGCCCGGGCCTGTCCCGGGTGCTGGCCGCTGCCAGCCGGCGGCCCGGTCACCGCAGGTTCAGGCTCGGCCCGCTCGCTCTGGCCGACGTGAGCGAACTCATCCGCCATGAGGCCGGCCAGGATCCCGGCGACGCCGTGGCCCGCGCCATCCACGCCCGTACCTCCGGCAATCCGTTCTTCGTCCGCGAACTGTCCCGGCTCCTGGGCGGGGACGGTGCGATCGGCAACAGCGAACCGTCCGCATCGGCCGGGGTCCCCTCCACCGTCCATGACGTCGTCCGCGATCGGATGGCCGGGCTCGACGACCGTGCCCTCGACCTGCTGCAGGTGGCCGCGCTCATCGGCCGCGACGTCGATGTCAGGCTGCTGTCCCGCGCCACCGGTGTGGCCGTCGCGGACTGTCTCCATCGCCTGGAACCGCTGCATACTCTCGGGCTGCTCGAACCCGGGCCGAAGGACCCGTCCTCGCTGCGCTTCGCACACGACCTGGTGCGCGAGTCGGTCTCCGAGACCGCGACGCAACAGCAGGCCGCCCACATGCATCTGCGCGTCGCGGACGCGCTCGAACAGATCCATGCCGACGACGAGGACGTCGCCGAACGCCTCGCCTACCACCTGTGGGCCGCCGGCCCCCTCGCCGAACCCGCTCGCACCGCTGAGGCGCTCATGCGCGCCGGGCGCCGCGCGGCGGCCAAACTCGCCTTCGAGTCCGCCAGTCGGCAGCTGCGCTCCGCCGTACAGGTCACCCGGGCTTCCGGACTCATGGAGCTGGAGTTCTCCGCCCTCACACTGCTCGCCATCGTCGTCAGACGAGAGGCGGGCTACGACGCCTCGACCTTCGATCTGCTGGAGCGGGCCGAATACCTGGCCCGCACCCTCGGCCGGGACGCGGAGGCCGCCGACTTCCTCTTCATCCGCCTGATCGGTGCCCACACCTCCATCGAGAACGGTCGTGGGCAGTTGGCCCGCCGCATGCACGAGCTCGGTCAGGTGTCCTCCGATCCGGTCGTCCGACGCTACGGCCGGCTGGCCTGGGGCCTGCATCAGTGGGACATCGGCAACATCGGCGAGGCATATCGGTCCTTCACCAAGGAGGACGGCGCCGCTGTCGGCGGCGCCGTCGCCCCGGATGGAGAGACACCGCTCCGGCGGGACGGCAGCACCATCAGAGAAGGGCCCTTCATGCGGGCGGTCATGACCGCGCTGCGCGGTGATGTCGACGCGGCGCTGGCTTTCGTCAACACCTGGGACTCCCCGGGGGACCCGTTTGCGGTCTCGGTCCGGGTCTACTACACGACCATGATCGCTTCCATGGCAGGGGATGCCGAAACGGCACGGCGAGCCGGCGAGCGGTGGGCCGCCGCCGGCCTCGCCCGTCTCCGCACCCAGAGGGACCACTACATCCGGCAGAACTGGTGCTGGGCACGTGCCCTCACCGGCGAGGATCCGGCCGACGCCGCAGCCGAGGCCGAGGAACTCCTGGTCGCCAACCTGCTCGATCCGCCGCAGTGGGGCATCACCTACCACTACGCACTGATCGCCGAGATGTGGCTGGCAGCCGGGCTGCCCGATCGAGCCGACGACGCACTCGACCGAGCCGACCGGACAATGCGGGACTACGGCCAGCGTTACGCCGAAGGGCTGCTCCTGCTGCTGAAGGCGCGCCTGCTGCAGGCCCGCGGTGCACCCCTCACCGCTGTCCGGGCCGCCGCCGAACGGGCCTACACGCAATCCACCGCATGCCAGGCGCACCTGTTCGCGCGACGCGCCGAACGACTCCTCTCACGACTTGGAGGCAACGCATGACCGCGGGCCCTGACGAACAGAGCGGGCTGACGGCCCTGGCCCGTGGGCTCTCGGCGCCGAAGGGCTTCGTCGACGCAAGCCCGGCCGCCCCTGCCCCCGGAACGATTCTGCTGGGTGGCTTCCCCGCACCTGCGGCTCTGCCGGTCGAGGCGATCGGTCAGGCATCGGCGCAGCTGTAGCAGGCCCCTGACGCCGCGGTCGCGTCCCTGCAGTGTGCGGCGGCGCGCGGATCCGACGCGCTGTGCGACTGGATCGCGAAGGTCGTGGCCGACGGCTTCGATGTCGAACACCTCGCCCGGCGGCTCACCACCGGCGCCGCTTCGTGTACTTGCTTCCCACCTGGTGCTACTCCCTCTGGAAGCTCAAAGACCCCAGTCTCCAGGTGTCCACGATCAAGGGGAAACGTCACCGCCGGGGATCCCGGAGATCCCCGACAGAGGCAAGCTCAGTGCCTGTCACTCGATTTCGCCGACGGGTATTTCACCGACGCGTATTCCGGCTTTGCTCGAAGGCAGCTCCGCTCATTGTCGGCTTCATGTCCGCAGGCTGGTTCGACGTGCTTGACAACAACGGAACTGATGGTGAAGCGGCCCCCGTTGGGTGCCGGGATTTCTGTTCAGTGATCGTCAAGTAGCCGGATCTACGCTGACCCGCGATCACCACCGAGAACACCGGATACCGAAGGGTATACATCGATGACGACAACTCGCCGGGGACTGTTGGCCGGATCCGCCGCGGTCGTAGTGGGCGCCGCACTCGACGCGCCCGCCGCGCAGGCACACTCCGGAAGCGGCAGCGGCAAGAAGCCCACCGTGGTACTCGTGCACGGCGCGTTCGCCGACGCCTCCGGCTGGAACGGGGTCGCCTCCCGGCTCATCCGCGACGGCTATCCGGTCATCGCTCCGCCCAACCCACTGCGCAGCGTGGCCTCCGACTCCGCCTATCTGGCCGGCATCCTCGCGACCCTCAGTGGCCCGATCGTCCTCGTCGCGCACTCCTACGGCGGGATCGTCGTCACGAACGCCGCGACCGGCAACCCGAACGTGAAGGCGCTGGTCTACGTGGCCGCGTTCGTGCCCGACCAGGGTGAGACGCTGCTGGGCCTGCAGACGAAGTACCCGGGAAGCAGGCTCAGCGAGGAGGCGCTGGACTTCCGTCCCTACGGTGAGGGCCTCGTCGACGGCTACATCAAGAAGGAGCTCTTCCACGACGTGTTCGCCGGGGACCTGCCGAGGGCGACCACCGAGCTGATGTGGGCCGGTCAGCGGCCGGCGGACGCCCGCACCCTCGGGGAGCCGTCCGGTGCCCCGGCCTGGAAGACGATTCCGTCCTGGTACCTCGTGGGCCGCGACGACCAGGTGCTGCCCCCGGCGGCGCAGCGGTTCATGGCGCGCCGGGCCGGCGCACACACCTTCGAGGCGGACACCTCACATGTCGCGATGATCGCACAACCGGAGGCGACGGCCTCCCTCATCAAGCGCGCCGCACGCTGACACCACCAAGCCGACGAAGCCAGGAGGGCACGACGATGTTCGAGAGGTTGGGGCGGACGATGGTCAGCCGACGGTGGTGGGTGATCGGTCTGGCCGCGGCCTTCCTGGCGCTCGGCGGCATTTGGGGCACGCGGGTCTTCGGCTCGCTGACCACCGGAGGGTTCGACGACCCGGCCGGCCAGAGCTCGCGCGCGGCCGCACGTGCCGAGGCGACGCTGGGTCGTACCGGCAACGACGCGGTGTCCCTGTACACCAGCCCCAGTACGACAGTTGAAGACCCGGCTTTCCGGTGCGCAGTCACGGAAGCGCTCGAAGCGCTGAACCACGACGTGGTGACCCGGACCGTCACCTATTGACGCACCGGCAGCCCGGCCCTGGCCGGCCACGACCAGCACGGCACCTACGCGGTGCTGACCCTGGCCGACGACCGGCGCCCCTGCGGCGCTTCTACGCCCGCCACGGCCTCCGGGAAGGCGACGACCAGCCCCCCCACCTGATCTCCGTCCCGCACCCGCCCGTTCGCCGTCCAACTCACCCTCCTGCCAAGGACGAGACGATGCTTCAGCGCGCATACAACAGCCAGTGCACTGCCGAGGAGAAGCGGCACACCTCCGCGAAGTCGCCCATCAGAAATCCGAAGCTGACGCTGTTCGCACTGGCGTTGGGCACCTTTGCGATCGGTGCCGGCGAGTTCGGCAGCAACGGCATCATCCAGCTGTTCGCGTCCGATCTGGGAGTGTCCGTTCCGGTCGCGACGTACGCGATCACCGCGTATGCCTTCGGGGTGATGATCGGCTCTCCGGCGATCACCCTGCTCGCCGCCCGGGTCAACCGGCGCACTCTGCTGCTCGGCCTGATCGGGTTGTTCCTGGTCGGCAACGGGCTCTCCGCCCTGGCGCCGGACATCGTGCTGTTCGTCGTTTTCCGGTTCGTCGCCGGCAGCGTGCAGGGTGCGTTCTTCGGCGCCGGGGCCGTCGTCGCCGCGTACGTGTACGGGCCGGGCAAGGGCGGCAAGGCGTTCGCCACCGTGATGGGAGGACTCACCGTCGCCACCATCGCCGGGTCGCCGCTGGGCACCTTCATCGGCCAGCACGCCGGCTGGCGCGTCATGTACGGGACCGTGGTCGCCGTCGGCCTGCTCGCCGGAGCTGCCCTGCTGGCGTGGCTGCCGTGCACCGACGACCTGCGCGGCAGCTCCCTCACGGGCGAACTGGGCGCCCTCCGGCGGCGGGGCGTCTGGCTGATGGTCACCGTCGCGGCGTTCGGCATCTCCAGCATCTTCGCCGTCTACACGTTCATCGGTCCGTTCGTCACCGACGCGGCGCTGCGGGACGCCTCGCTCATCCCGATCGCGCTCGCCGTCTTCGGTCTCGGCATGGCGGTCGGCAACCACGTCGGCGGGCGTGTCGCCGACCGGTACGAGAACCGCGGTCTGATCCTGGGCTACGGCGGTGCTCTGGCGTTCCTGGTGCTGATCGGTGTGGCAGGCGGCAACCTGGCAATTCTGCTGCCCTGCCTGTTCGGCGTCGGCGCGACCATGATGTTGGCCATCCCCACCATCCAGGTCCGGTTGACCGGTTTCGCACCGGACGCCCCGACCCTGATGGGAACGCTCAACCTCGCCGCCCTCAACCTGGCCAACTGTCTCGGGGCGATCGGCGGCGCGGTCGCCCTCGACGCCGGCTGGGGGACCTTGTCCACCGTGTGGGCCGGCTTCGTCCTCACCACCGGGGGTCTGCTCCTGTACGTCGTGACCGTCGCCCGGGTGAAGTCGACGCCCGTTCCTGTTCGTGTCTGAACAGCTCGACTCAACCACTGTTCCAGCAAAAGGCCCATTGTGGTCCGGTGTGACGGAGGAACCACGTGAACGACGCTGCGGCGCAGGGCGGGCCGGTCCTGGACGACGAGCAGTTCCGTCGGCTTGCCGAGTACGGCACGGTGGAGCACGCCGAGGTCGGCCGGGATCTGTACACGTCCGGCGAAGACACCTACGACTTCTTCCTGCTCCAGTCGGCGAGCGTGGACATCGTCCGGGCCGCGACGGTGATCGAGCCGGAGCGTCTGATCTACCGGGGTGGCGCCGGAGACTTCCTCGGCGAACTCAACCTGCTGACCGGTCAACACGTCTACCTGACCGCCCGGGTGGTGTCTGCCGGGACAGTCGTCCGAATCCCGCCGGCGATGCTGCGACGGGCCGTCGCCGAACAGGTCGACATCGCCGACACGCTGATCGAGGCGTTCCGGGAGCGGCGCGAAGTGATCAGTGAGGCGGCCGGCAATGCCCTGGAGCTTGTCGGCAGGTCGGACACGGCGGAGACGCTGGCACTACGCACCTATGTGACGCAGATGTTCCTGCCGAATCACTGGCTCGACGCGGCATCGCGCCCCGGAAGTTCGCTGATGAGACGGGTGGGGCTGAGCGATGACGACCTCCCGGCCGCGATGGTCAACGGATCGGTGCTGCGGCGCGCGACACCCCGAACTGTTGCGGAGGCGCTCGGTCTCACCTATCGAGCCGACGGACGTTCGGTCGATCTCGTCGTGGTAGGGGCCGGTCCGGCAGGTCTGGCAGCCGCCGTGTACGCGGCGTCCGAGGGCCTCGTCACCGTACTGCTGGACCGAGCCGGGCTCGGCGGCCAGGCCGCGAAGAGCGCCCGCATCGAGAACTATCTGGGCTTCCCGCACGGAGTCAGCGGCGAAAGCCTGACCCGTCTGGCGATGGTCCAGGCGCTCAAGTTCGGTGTACGGATCCACGCGCCCTGCGCCGTGGCCGGCCTGGATCTCTCCGAGGAGCGACGGCCGGCCGTCCTGCTGGAGGACGGCGCACGCATACAGTGCCGCGCGGTGATCGCCGCGACCGGGGCGCACTACCGGCACCTCGACCTGCCTCAGTGGACGACTTTCGAGAGGTCAGGCTGTGTCCGGTACGCCGCGACCGAGTTGGACGTCCGGGGCTATGAAGGTCAGCCGGTGACGGTCGTCGGGGGCGCCAACTCGGCCGGGCAAGCGGCCCTGTCCCTCGCCGCCCGCGGCGCGACGGTGGATCTGATCATCCGCGGCGCCGACCTCGGAGCTCGGATGTCCTCCTACCTGAGCGATCGGATCCGGGCACATTCGCGGATCCGGGTCCACACCAGCAGCACGATCCGCGAACTGGCCGGCGGTGACACCATCACGTCGATCATTGCCGAGAGGTCCGACGGGCGGCAGGAACGGATGGCTTGCCGCGCCCTGTTCTGCTTCATCGGCGCCGACCCAGTGTCGGGCTGGCTGGCCGGCGTGGCCCAGGACGACGACGGCTTCATCCTGACGGACAGTCGGCTGCCCGCCCAACCGTTCGGAACAGCGCTGCCGTTCCAGACAAGCGCACCCCGTGTCTTCGCAGTCGGCGACCTCCGCTCCGGCTCGACGAAAAGAGCGGCCACCGCCGTCGGTGACGGCGCCGGCGCAGTCTCCTCCGTCCACACGGCTCTCGCCGCCGACTGACGCGTGTACCTGCGCGGGCGTCTGGCGGGGCTAAGTGACCTCCCGCGTCCTGGCGGAACGCGGTCGGTGAGTGACGAGCAGGTCGCCGCAGTGGTGAACCGGACGCTGGAGAGCACACCGAAGAACGCCACGCACTGGGTGACACGGGCGATGGCCAAGGAGACGGGTTTGTCGCAGTCGACTGTGTCGCGGGTCTGGCGGACCTTGGGTCTGCAGCCGCACCCTACGAAGACCTTCGGGCTGTCCACGGACCCCCACTCATCGACAAGGTGCACGATGTCGTCGGCCTGTATCTGGATCCGTCGGAGCGGGCTTTGGTTCTGCGTGGATGAGAAGTCGCGGATCCAGGCGTTGAACCGGACCCAGCCCGTGGTGCCGATGATGCCCGGCGCCACCCCGGCCCTCGCGATCGCAGGGAGCGGGTGGAACTGTCCGGCGGTCCGCCGGACGGGCCGCTCCTGGACATGGCGGGTATCGCGTCGACGGACTTTGTGCGTCGGCCGGCAAGCAGCCAACCGGTCCCACGCGAGGGTCGGGCACGGTCGAACACGCCATCGCCATACCCAAGTCCTGGTGACCATCCCAACGTCACAAGTTCAGGACGTGTCAGGTCTTTATGGGCATGAGCCAATCCTTGCAGTCGAAGACCGGCGTTGACGGGTCGGTCACCGTGATCAAGAGCTACACAGTGCCGGCGGACG
This sequence comes from Streptomyces sp. HUAS TT11, assembly GCF_051553595.1. Taxonomy (NCBI): domain Bacteria; kingdom Bacillati; phylum Actinomycetota; class Actinomycetes; order Kitasatosporales; family Streptomycetaceae; genus Streptomyces; species Streptomyces sp. HUAS TT11. Next base: position 670,707 of record NZ_CP196184.1, on the reverse strand, counting down.
AAGCCGAGTACTTCGTCGATGTTTACCGGGAGAACGCCCGGATCATGTCGACCCAACCCGGCTTTCTTCGCTCCCGCCTGCACAGGGAGCTCGGCGATGCACCTGAGGCGCGGTTCGTCCACATCGCCGACTGGAGTTCGGGCACCGCGCTCGACAAGGCCACCGCCAACCCGGAGTGGCTTGCCTCACTGCGGGGCATGTTCGACGATCCTGGCCTGCACATCACATCAGAACCTGCTGCCTATCGCGTCGTTGTAGAACTTCACCCCTCCTGACCCCGGCCGCCGGGGCACGGACGCCGCACGGCACTGAACCCCGAGGAGCCACCCCTCCCGCATGTTGAGCCCCTGGCACGCCCGCCGCGCTGGGGGCTCAGTGCCGGGTGAGGACGGCGGCCAGGCGGTGCCGTCGCCACATCGGCGGTGCGCCGACACGCCGGCGTGGTTCGCCATGCGATTCGCCAACGGCCGCGTCTTGAAGGCCTGCGACTGCTCGTGGGCGGGGGGCTAGCTCGTCATGAGGCCGGCCCTACGTGACGACAGCCATGATCTGCTCCGGCGGCCGAGCACCCTGCGCTCCGGGGAGATCGGCAACGCGAACTCGTCGGACATCAGGTACTCAACCATCCCCAAGCATGCGGAAGAGAACGTCACTCCTGGAAGCCGGTGAGGGTGGTCTTGCCGATGGTGGTGCCCGATTCCTGGAGGCGGTGCGCCTCGCGCAGAGCGGCGGCGTTGATCGGGCCGAGGTCGCGCGTGGCGGTGGTGCTCAGGATGCCGGCATCCGCCAGGCGCGCGACCTGGCTGAGGATGTGGTGTTGCATCGCCCGATCTGCCGTCCGGAACATGGAACGGGTGTACATGAACTCCCAGTGGAAGGAGATGCTTTTCGGCTTCAGCGCGCCGATGGGCAGGGAGTCGAAGTCGTCGGTGGCGACGATGTGACCGAAGGGGTTGAGCGCATCGGCGTACGCGACGAGATTGCGGTCGGTACCGGCGGTGGAGAAGACGTAGTCGACACCGTTGGGTGCCACCTTGGCGAGTTGCGGGGCAAGCGGCTTGTGATGGTCGACGATGTGCTGGGAGCCCATCCGCCGGGCGAACTCCGCGGTCTCGGGGCGGGATGCGGTTCCGATCACGGTCAGGCTGGTCAGGGCGCGCGCCAGTTGGGCGGTCATGGAGCCGACGCCGCCCGCGGCCGCTGTGAGCAGCAGAGCGCCGGTCTGTTCGAGGGCACCGATGCGCAACCCGAGGCGCTCGAAGAGGCCCTCCCATGCGGTGAGCGTGGTCAGCGGGAGCGCTGCGGCCTCGGTGAAGGAGAGAGTGGCCGGCTTACGGGCGACCAGCCGCTCATCCACGGCGTGGTAAAGGGAGTTGGCGCCCGGTCGGTCGAGGGCCCCGGCGTAGTAGACCTCGTCGCCGACGGAGAACAGCTCCGCCTCGGCGCCGACGGCGACGACGACGCCGGCCGCATCCCAGCCGAGCACGCGGGGCTCACCGCCCGGGTCGTCGGTCTGACGCATCTTGTAGTCCACCGGGTTGACGGCGATCGCCTCGACGCGGACCAGGATGTCCCGGGGGCCGGGCTGGGGTACAGGCAGCTCGATGTCGATGAGGCTCTCGGGATCGTCGATCGGGAGACTGCGGCGGTAGGCGACAGCAGGCATGGTCCTCGTGGTCTCATTCATCGAGCTCTCCTTGATGCGGATTTTCGACGGATGAACGGCCCCGGCCGGGACTGCCGCCGCCGAACGCACTCGGCCTGTGGCTGAGAGCGCGTGTCACCGCCGTCTGTTCCGACTTCCCCGCGCATCATCGCAACTCGCTTCCGGACCGGTCTCACCTGGCCGACGTCGAAGAGATCCACCGTGGCCCGGGTGATTCGCACAGTGAACGAAGGGCAGCCGCCGGATTCAAGTTGTCATCGCTCCTTGTTCGGCGACCTTACCGATACGAGAGGCTCGGGAACGATCGCATCCGTGCTGTTTCACCCTGTGTCACCTTCCGATTTGCCCGTCGGTTGCAGGTGTTATATCTGTTTGTGGACGGCGGATCTCTCCGAATGCAGCCGTTTCACAGTTCACGTGTGGGCCTTGCCCGTGGATCTCACCGGACGTCCGTACGTCCAGGCGTCCCCCCTCGTCTCGAAGGAAATCCCAGCGCCATGTCTGATTCCATATCGCGGGCGAGCGGTTCGCACAGCACGCCCAGTCGACGCGCGATCGTCTTCCTCCCCGCAGTGGTCGGTCTCTCCCTGGCGGTCGGTTCGCCGCAGGCGGGGGCGGCACAACGGCGGGATCAGGTCGAGTCCGGTGCCGAGTTGGAACAGGTGGCCACCTTTGATGGCGCCATGCCCACGGGTGTCACCATTTCTCGGTCCGGCCGTATCTTCGTGAACTTCCCGCGCTGGGGCGACAAGGTACCTTTCTCGGTCGCGGAGATTCGTGACGGCGTTCCTGTCGCCTACCCGGATGCCGCTGTGAACCAGGTGGACCTGAGCGACCCGGCGGGTCACTTTCTCGGTGTGCAGAGCGTCGTTGTTGACGCTGCCGAGCGCCTCTGGGTCGTCGACACCGGGCGTGTCGAATGGGCCGATGCCCCATATGGCGGACCAAAACTCGTCGCCATCGACCTGAAGACGAATAGAGTGGTGAGGACGATTGTCTTCCCACGGGACATTGCGGGGCCTCGCAGTTTCGTCAATGATGTACGGTTTGATCTCCGTCGTGGCTACGCGTACCTGACCGATGCGACACCGGACCGTCCGAACGGGCTGATAGTCGTTCACCTGAAGAGCGGGGTGTCGTGGCGTCGCCTCAACGATGTGCCGGCCACGCTCCCGGAGCCCGACTTCGTCCCCGTGATCGACGGCGTGCCGTTCCTCAACAAGCCGGGCAAGGCGCCGGGAACCCCGGTGGGCATCGGAGTCGACGGCATCGCGCTCGACCCGGACGGAACGTGGCTGTACTTCTGTCCTCTGTCCAGCCGGAAGCTGTACGCGGTCCGCACCAAGGACCTTGTGGACCAGCGCACTTCGTCCAAGCGGGATGAGCCGTCCGTGCACGACCTCGGGACAAAGGGCATGTCGGACGGCCTGGAAATGGACCAGTCGGGCCGCGTGTACGGCGGCGACATCGAGCGGCGCGCCATCGTGCGACGGGATCGTGATGGCGTGTTTCGAACGGTGGTCCAGGATGATCGGTTGCTGTGGCCGGACACCCTCTCCGTGGGCTACGACCGGAACCTTTACGTGATGGCCAACCAGCTCAACCGCCAAGCGGCCTACAACAGCGGCCGTGACCTGCGTCGCAAACCGTACGTTTTGTACCGCGTGCCGATCGGCAGTGGTCCTGCGAGGCGCTGAGCGGGTCACGAGTGGAGCCGGATGCCGCCTCACGTGCGTTTCCTCAAGTCCGGCCTCTGGACACCGTGTGCCGGTGTCCGGGGCGTACCCGGAGAGTACAGGCATGGACGACAGTGGCTTGCGAGTGAGCGATGAGTTCAGTCAGCGGATCAGGTCTGCCTTGGCATGACTCGAATCATCGCCGATATCTCGGTCTCCCTCGACGGCTTCGTCACCGGGCCCGACCCCGGACCGCACAGCGGGCTGGGGTCGGGTGGCGAGGCCCTGCACACCTGGGCCTTCTCCGGCGACCCCGACGACCGCAGGGTGCTGCGTGAGGGGACGGCCCGCTCGGGAGCCGTCGTCCTCGGCCGCCGGCTCTTCGACCTGGTCGACGGGCCGGACGGCTGGGACGACACGACCGGATACGGCGCCCGTGAGGTGGGCAAGCCGGCCTTCATCGTCGTGACGGCATCACCACCGGAGTCGGTGCGGCTCACCGACCTCGACTGGACGTTCGTCACCACCGGCCTGCCCGACGCCGTCGCCGTCGCACGCCGGCGCGCCGAGGCGGCCTCGTCGGACAGCGGCAAGGAACTCGACGTTGTCCTCATGGGCGGCGGTGCCACGGTCGGCTCGGCGCTGGACGCCGGACTGGTCGACGGTCTGACGCTGCACCTCGCGCCGGTCGTGCTGGGCGGCGGGACACCACTGTTCACCGGAGGAACCCCCCGCACACTGGTGCAACGGAGCGTGACCTCGACATCGACCGCGACGCACCTCACCTACGACGTCCTCTGACGAATCGGTTGCTCAGCGTGCCCGAATCGGCCGACGGTGCCCCGGCGAAGCGCTGTTCGGCATGCGTTTCAGCCATCGCGTCCGACCGCACGACCACCGCTGCGGAATCCGACCGCAGGCACCCCGGTTGTGGCCGACGGACATGTGCCGACGTGCCGTCCGCCGGGAGCACGAGTACCTGAGCGGCACCGCTCCCAGGTCATCAACCGGCGTTGTTCCTTCTTCCGCAGACCGTCGTCGGCAACATGATCGCCGGCGGCGCGAAGGGGCTCATCGTCAACATCGGCTCCGTGCGAGCCCACCAGGCCACCGCCGCGACACCTTCGCCGGCGTACTCGATGCCCAGGCTGGACTGCTCCTGCTGACCCGGCACCTCGCGACGGAACTCGCCGCGCGCGGCAGCCGCGTGAACACCGTTGCCTCGACGGTCGTGCGCACATCGACCTACCAGGAGTTCATCCCCAAGTCGGACGTCGACTCCACGCTCGGCGGCTTGAACACCTTCCACCCGCCCGGCCCGACCGGCACCCCGACGACGTGGCCGCCACCCTCGTACTTCTGCTGTCCCGTCGGACCGGCTGGGTCACCGGCGTCGTCCGGGGTGTCGACGCTGGGGTCATGGCAGGGCGCAACCGATCGGTCGCTGCTCCCTGGAGGCTTTGCAGGCGTCCTTGGCGTCGGCCGCACAGGTGATGCGCCGCCGGGACGCGGGCAGTTCCGCGGAAGTGCGCCGAAGTCCTTGCTGTGGGAGCGGCGTTGGCCGCGCTGTGCGCGAGATGCGCAGCCGCGCAGACCAATGAAGCGAGCGTCTTCGACGGCACACGGCAGGAGCCGACCGGGACGACCCTGATTGCCGGGTGTGGTCGGTCTACCGGTCGGATGGCAGCCTCTGGTCGATGGCAATGTACTCGTCCCGGGTCCCGACGCCGGGACCGGGGACGTCAAGCACAACCGTATGGTCAAGCGCCGGCGCGGCGGCAGTGCTCCGGGACGGCGAAGGGCTGCAACGTTACTGGCGCGGCCGTTCGAAGGTGAGCAGCAGGCCCTCGACGGCGCCCGGCCCGATACGACCCTTGACGTCGGCGGACGTTATGGCCTTCAGCCCCCAGCCGTCCTCGGCGTGCTTGTTGAGCACCTTCTCCAACTTGTCGCTGTCCAGGGCATCGCCGATCAACGACTCCCGGAAGGTGACGACCTTGTACTCGTACGCGTAGGGCTGGCTCATGGCTACGGGGTTCTCCTGCAGGTCGGTGCTGCGATTGCCGGAGCCAGTCAATCACCGTTCGGCTTCGAACGGGACGCGAGGTGCCAACAGGCGGCATAAGCAGCCCGCTTCGCTCTGTTCCGGTTCGGTTGCAGGCAGCGAACCGGGCCACTGCCCAGTCGGGTACCTCGCCCGAAGTGACGGGCCGCGGCGGCACGGTGGGAAGCCGTCCGTGGGGCGGCCCGACTTCCTGGCCTGCCTGCGGGCAGTCCAGTGGGCCGTTGTCCCGAGGGGCGGACGTGTGGGCGAGCAACGCGTGCGTGCCTTCGGAAAGCCGACCGCATCTCCTGGATGGTCCGTATACATGGGGGCCGCACCCGGGGTGCCGGGTGCGGCCCTGACGCGTTCCTGTCTCAAGCTTTACCCGGCCAACTTCAGGAAGGAATAAAGGCCGTCGCAATGCCCGAGGGTGCCTGGTTGCACGGGCCGACGCGGAGTCGTGTGCCGTGGTGGAGAAGGAATGAATCCGTCGGGTGACGAACTCGAGGACCTTGCCCCTGGCCGGCTCGCAGCTGGTTGCGGATGGGGCTCGGCTCAGAGGCCCAGGTCGGCGGCGAAGCAGGAGAAGGATGTCCACGACCCTTCGGGGTTGTAGGCGTCCCTTGCCGAGTCGTGCAACGTGACCGGCTCCTCCTGAACCATGTCCTCGTAGCGGATGCGCTCGGGCAGCTTGCCGAACCGTGCGTGCCGGGCCGCCGCAGCGCTGTCCATCGTGCTCTGACCTTCCATGGCCAGCCTCCTTCGAGTCCCTTTGGCGGAAATCGAGTACCGCTGCTTCCGCGGATCTCAGGCTCGCACCAGAAGCGTCACCAGTCAAGACGGTGACGACCGCCATTAGCGACGGATGACGGGTAGTGGTGTGAGTGTCTTGTTGCCGTTCTAACAGGTGACGACGCAAGGTGCTCTGTCGCGAAAGTCACGCTTCACCTGCTGGGAAGCTGGGCGTGGGGCGGTGGCGGCCGTCGCGTTCGGTCCGAGGGTGGACATTCGCCGACGGGTCGCGCGGCGGACCCGGCTCACGCGAGGTGAGTGCGGCGGCGGACGATGCGCTGTGCCTGGGCGAGCGTCGGCTCTGCCACCCCCGTACGGAATGGCTCTGGTCTGCCGCCTGCTTCCCCTCCCTGTGGCCTTGTCTGCTTCGGCAGGAGGGTCAGGTCCCCGCCGGGGCGAAGGTGCGAAATGCGTCACTATCGGGGGCGGAGCCTCGGAACGTCAGCACCCCACCACTGTGAGTGTGCGAATTGCACCGGACTGCTCAGCGGGCGACGGGGGACCCCGTTCGAGGCGCCGTCACTGTCGGTGCACACCTATTACCCGCTGCCGGTCGCGTACGACCGCTGATCGTGACGGCGGCCGTCCTGCCGGTCATCGGGTGGGCATGCCTCCGTGGGGGCTGTTGACCACAATCGGCACGGACCCCTCAACGAGGTAGGGGTGCTCGGGGAAGTAGTCGATGTGGAGGTGACCGCCGTCCTCGGCGGTGGCCATGGCCTGGAGGTTGTCCGCGAGGACCGCCCTGGCTGCGGGATCGCCGGTGATCACCAGGACCCGCCGCGAAGCGTCGAGGTCGATCCGCACACCGGGTCCGGAAGTCTTCCTGGCTTCGATACCTGTCAAGGTGCCTCCGTCCAGTGGTGATGTGGAGCTTATGAACCCGTCGCCCTCGGCCACTGCATTTGCCAGGTCGACCAGTTCCTCCGCTGAAGCGGTGAGATCCACTTCGCCGAGCACGGGATCGGGGACCAGTCGCACGGGCGCCACTCCTTCAGGGTCGGACCTCCATGATGTCGTTCGAGACATTTCGAGACATGCCGATCCTGCGCTCACCCCTGCAGAGTCATCAGATGCGACCAGATACATCGGAGCCACTCGTCCAGGCGTGGAGGGTCTTGCGAAGGGATTCGCCGAACTCGGTCGGGTGAGTCGTCAGGCCGATGTGGCCGCCGGGGAAGTGCAGGAGGTCGGTACCCAGATGCTCGGCCAGGCGAGCGGTCGCACGATAGGGCAGTTCGCCCTGCGAGTCCTGGCCGCCGACGAGCGCGAGCCGGTTCGACAGTGCCTTGAGGCGGCGGATGTGGGGGGCGTAGGACATGAAACCGGGCACGATGCGTCCTACGAAGTAGGGCAGGTCGGCCATGGTCTGCTCGGCGCGCGCCGCTGCTCGCGGCGGAAGCTTGATCTCGGGCTTCGGGGCGGACTCACCGTCCCCTTTCAGGCCCGCGGCGAACACGGTCATCGCCGGCATGAGCCCCTGTGCTCGGAGGGTGTCCCGCACGTGTGCGAGAAGCGCGCGGTGGTCGGCGGCGTCCGGGAGGATCTCCACGACCGGAGGCTCATGTGCCACAACGCGGGCGACGCGCTCGGGGTGAGCGGAGAGCAGGTGCAGAGCGACGATCGCACCCGAGCTGGCGCCGAACACCCGGACCGGCTCATCGGGCGACAGGAGCTCGATGATTCGCAAGGCGTCTTCGGCGTGCTCCGCCACCGTCTGCTCGGCCTCGGGCTCGTCCAGCGTGCTGCGCGACATTCCCCGCGGGTCGTAGGTTGCGACGGTGTACTCCGCGGCCAGGCCGTCGACGATGTCCTCGAAGGTGGCCGCGCCGCCCGTGCCTCCGGGGATCAGCAGCAGGAGCGGGCCTTGGCCCCGCACTTCGTAGTGCAGGGTTGCACCGTTCACGCGCAGACTGCGGACGGCCGGGTCAATCATGATGCGTCTCCTTCTCTGGACGAAGGCCAGTGCTCCAAGAGGCTGTGCAGGGCGTCGAGGGTGCGGTCCCGGGACTGTTGCGGTGACCGCTTGCGGGCGAACCCGCCTGCCGCTTCCAAGGCGACGAAGTTGTGGAACGTGCTGTACGGCAGTCGGATCGTCATCTCCGTCCGCTGCGAGAAGGGCGATCCGTCCCGCAGATCCTCGAGACCGCGGGCGTACGCGTAGAGGCGGCATCCTTCACGCCGAACGCCGAACGCCGAACGCCGAACGCCGCGCGACCTGCGACATGGTCGCCCGGTCGAGCGCGACCTCGTCAGCCGGCTCGGCGCCCGCGATCGGCACCCGCTCTCCCGTCGGTCCGGCCCGCACCATGTGTCCTCACTGTCTTCCTAGGAGCTCTAAACATAGCCTAGAGCTCCTAGGAAAGAATCTCCAGCCAGTCTTGGAGGCAGCGATGACTTTTCTCGGCCCGGACGGTCTCATCGCTGTTGTCGACCATGGGAGAAGCGCGTGACACAGCTACTGAGGGTGCAGAACTTCAATGTCTCGAGCGACGGAATCGGCGCCGGTGAGCACCAGAGCCTTGAGAGCCCCTTCGGCCACGTCGATCCCGGCAAGCTCTTCGCCTGGGCAGGTGCCACGGCAAGCTGGCCCATGCGCACCGATCCCGGCGGGAGCCGGGGCCTCGACGACTACTTCACCCGGGACTACGCACACAACATCGGTGCCGAGATTATGGGACGCAACAAGTTCGGGCCTCAGCGCGGGCCCTGGAACGACCATGAGTGGCGGGGCTGGTGGGGGGACGAGCCTCCGTTCCGTACCCCGGTGTTCGTCATGACTCACCACAAGCGCCCTTCGTTCACGCTGTCCGACACCACGTTCCACTTCGTCGGCGGCGACCCGGCCACCGTCCTCGAGCAGGCGCGGGAGGCGGCGCAGGGCAAGGACGTCCGCCTCGGCGGCGGTGTCACCACCGTGCGGCAGTTCCTCGACGCGGACCTCGTCGATTCCCTGCATGTGGCGGTCTCGCCGGTGAAGCTGGGATCCGGACTGCGGCTCTGGGATTCACCCGACGAGCTCCTCGATCGGTTCAATCTCGACGTCGTGCCCAGCCCGAGCGGCGTGACGCACCATTTGTTCTGGAGAAAGTGAGCTGCCGGACCACTCGCGTCTCGGCGCCTCGCATTCGGGACGGACAGGGTCGGTCGCTCCGGCGGTGCCTGTTCGTCGTCCGGGTACGGCGGAGGGGGTTGAGCGAAGGGCGTCGGACCGTTCGTGAACGCGGTTCGGACGTGGGGTGCGCGGCCGCGGAGGCCCTACGGATGCCGCCGGTCACGTCTGGCGGTGACCGGCGCCCGGTGTTCTGGGCCGTGCCGGCAAGCTGTCCACCATCGCTTCGCCCGGTGGAGCCGGGCCCGTACCCGGGCCCGGCTCCACCGGGCGTCCTCGATGAGCGTGTGGGACCATCCGGTCCGCGGTCGTGGGTCGGGTCGGCTGCCGTGGTCGGCTGGTCCGACGTGGCTTGGTCTGATCCCGTTGAGTGCTCGACTCGGTCAGGACCCGAGCCGTGGAAGCGCGCTGTGGGGGCACTGACGGGGGCGGATCCGATCGTGGCAGGACGGGATCGAAGATCCTCTTCTTCTCGGACCGGAGCGGGCTGCCGTTGTCGGCCGACGGCCCCGGTCGCAGTGTCCACGACTGCCGGGGATCACAGGCCGGGCCGTCGGGTGCAGACTCTGCTGTCCCGTGGCCTGCACGCTGTCGACGCCGCACCGCCGGCACGGATGCGCACCCGGGCACTTCCTTGCCTTGGCGGGCCGGCCGCGATCGTCGTCCGCTGTTGCCCGAGATCTCCGTCCGCTACGGCAGGGGAGGGGTGATGCCGTCGATCCAGTTGTTGCCCAGATCCATCTCGCGTTCGCCGACCACGGGGAGCGCGTCGAGACGGGCGATCTCCTCGAGTGTGAGCTCCACGTCCACCGCCGCGCTGTTCTCCTCCAGGCGGGAGACATGGAGAGTGCCGGGGATCGGGACGATATCGGGAGCCTTGGCCAGCAGCCAGGCGAGGGCGACCTGGCCAGGTGCGGCTTGATGGGCGAGGGCGATCTCCTGGACGGCGCGGACGGCGGCCAGATTGGCGTCGAAGGCATCCGGGGAGAAGCGGGGCATCTGCCGACGGTAGTCCCCCTCCGGTAGGTCTTCGAGCGACGTGATCTTTCCGGTGAGCATGCCCCGGCCGAGAGGGCTGTACGGGACGACCCCGATACCCAGCTCGCGGCAGAGCGGGAAGACCTCTCGCTCGATCTCACGCGACCACAGGGACCACTCCGTCTGTACGGCGCTGATGGGGTGGACCGCGTGAGCGCGGCGAATGGTGTCGGGTGCCGCCTCGCTCAGCCCGAGGTGCAGTACCTTGCCCTCCTTGACGAGTTCGGCCATCGCGCCGACCGTCTCCTCGATGGGCACGTCGGGGTCGATGCGGTGCTGGTAGTAAAGATCGACGTGATCGGTGCCCAGTTTGGTCAGCGAGCGCTCGATGCGCTCGCGCACATACTCGGGACGGCCGTTGATGATCGGCGGGCCCTCGGGGTTCAAGCCCCGTACGATGCCGAACTTGGTGGCGAGGACGACCTTGTCGCGGCGCCCGCGGAGGGCGCTGCCGATGGCCTCCTCGCTGCCGGTGTAGACGTCGGCGGTGTCGATGAGGGTGACGCCGAGTTCGACCGCGCGCCCGATCAGGGCGTCCGCGGTGTCGTCGGTGGCGTGCTGCGCGCTCTGCCCGTAGGGGCGGGCGAAGCTCATCGACCCGTAGCCGATGGCGCCGACGGTCGGGCCGCCGGAGCCGAGGGAGCGCTGGGGGAGAGGCATGCTGGATCCTTAGTCGTTCGGTTCGGTGGCGCGGCACAACAGCTATGTCCACACCCGTGGACACCGTATGTCGACAGCTGTGGACATGCAAGCGGATGTGATGCCGTACACCAGTGACCCCTCCTTTCCGGCCGCGGACCGGTCCCGCCCCCGACTTCCGCAAGAGCAGGCTGCGCGGGGTGCGTGCGACGGTGTCACGCCTGGCGATATCCGCGGACGAACCTCGTGACCATCGGCGCGCCTGGCCGGGGCGAGCCGGGCGTGACCGGGCGCGGCGGGGCTCGTGCGGGGTTCGGTCGCCCCGTGAGGCGTCTCGTAACCTGGGCACCATGAGCCAGGATGCACATCCGCCCGCCCCTGCCCGCCGCCGTGACTCGGCTGCCACCCGAGCCGCCATCCTCAAAGCGGCCCGCGAGACCTTCACGCAGCGGGGATACGACGGGGCCGGACTCCGTGAGATCGCGAACGCCGCGGGCGCGGACACCCGGCTGATCAGCCGGTACTTCGGCTCGAAGGAAGGGCTGTTCGCCGAAGTCGTCGACCTGGCCTACGAGAAGTCCATGATGATGACGCCCGAACACAATGCGGAAGCCGCGCGCACGCTGCTGACCGGTGAAGGCGGCGCACAGGCCGACGGCCTGCTGCTCACCCTCCGCTCCGCCTCCAACCCCCGCGCCGCCGCCATCATGCGCGACAGCATCGAACGCAACTACCAGCGCAGACTTGCCGACGCCCTTCCCGGAACCGACACCACCGGACGCTCCGCCGTCCTCATCGCCATCTGTGCCGGGGTCCTGCTTAACCGTCTGCTGCTCGGTCACACCGCCCTCAACGGTCCCGACACCGAGCGGCTCATCCCGTACCTGCACGCCGCTCTCGACGCGGTGGCCAAGGTCCCGCAGGCTGCCGGCGACGAGAAGTAGGGGCCCCCGGCGCGGGCCGTACAGGGGCACGGGCTCGCCCCGTGAGCCCGTTTCGAAACGTCTCCCTGCGCAGCAGTCCGCGCCGGACGGAGCCATCGCCCCACCCGCGGCCGGCCATGGTGGGCTCCGGCGGCCGGATCGGGCGGCGGGCCGAGTGCGGAGACGGCGGCCAGTCGGACGTCCCGACGGCGGACAAGGCCCTGAGGCCTCGGGCGCGGCCCTCCATGATCCACGGCGGCCGCCGGGCTGTGTTACGCTTCAGGTGTTGCAGTTGTGGTACCCATGAACCTATGTGCGCCTGACGGGAATGTATCTCCTGCAGGCGCATTATTTGTTTTCCGGCATCTCCGGATGGGGCCTCTGCCTACCAAAAGGAGAAAGTCATGGCACAGGGAACCGTGAAGTGGTTCAACGCCGAAAAGGGCTTCGGCTTCATTCAGCAGGACGGCGGCGGCCCCGACGTCTTCGCGCACTACTCGAACATCGCGACCCAGGGCTTCCGTGAGCTCCAGGAGGGCCAGCGGGTGTCCTTCGACGTCACGCAGGGCCAGAAGGGCCCGCAGGCGGAGAACATCGTCCCCGCCTGATCGCCCGGCGCGTATCCGCTCACCGGGGTCCGCACTGTAACGGTGCGGACCCCGGTTTGTGCTGTTTCCAGGAAGGTGAACAATCGCATGTCCCGCAGGCCCCAGAAGTCGAACCGGCGCGCCCCGTCATCGTCGCAGTCCGCGTCGTCGCCGAGGGAGTTCCGGCTGCCGGAAAGCACGACACCCGCCCTTCCCGCCGTCGAGGACTTCGCCGATCTGGACCTGCCCGCGGGACTGCTCAAGACCCTCACCGAGCAAGGCGTCACGACTCCGTTCCCCATTCAGGCCGCCACCCTGCCGAACTCGCTCGCCGGCCGCGACCTGCTGGGCCGGGGCCGCACCGGCTCCGGCAAGACCCTCGCGTTCGGGCTTGCTCTCCTGGCCCGCACGGCGGGCCTCCGCGCGGAGCCCAAGGCGCCCCTCGCTCTCGTACTGGTGCCCACCCGTGAACTCGCCCAGCAGGTGACGGACGCGCTGGCCCCCTACGCGACGGCGGTGAACCTCCGGCTGGCCACCGTGGTCGGCGGGCTGTCCATCACCAAGCAGGCCGCTGCGCTCCGGCGCGGCGCCGAGGTGCTCGTGGCGACCCCCGGCAGGCTCAACGACCTGGTGGGACAGGGCGACTGCGTGCTCGGCAGCGTACGCATCACGGTGCTGGACGAAGCCGACCAGATGACCGACATGGGCTTCCTGCCCCAGATCACCAAGGTGATCGAGCAGGTGCGGCCCGACGGGCAGCGCCTGCTCTTCTCGGCAACCCTGGACAGCAACATCGACCGCCTGGTGCAGCGGTTCCTGACCGACCCGGTGGTGCACTCCGTGGACCCGTCCGCGGGTGCGGTGACCACCATGGACCATCACGTGCTCCACGTCCTGGACGAGACGGACAAGAAGGCCGTCGTCACGCGCATCGCGGCCCGTGACGGCCGGGTCATCCTCTTCCTCGACACCAAGAGGTCCGCCGACCGGCTCGCCAAGCGACTGCTGGCTGTCGGGGTCCGCGCGGCGGCACTGCACGGCGGCCGCTCCCAGCCGCAGCGGAACCGCACCCTGGAGCAGTTCAAGAACGGCCAGGTGACCGCGTTGGTCGCGACGAACGTCGCGGCCCGTGGGATACACATCGACGACCTCGACCTTGTCGTGAACGTCGATCCCCCCACCGATCACAAGGACTACGTCCACCGGGGCGGCCGCACGGCCCGCGCCGGAGGCACCGGCAGTGTGGTCACCCTGGTCCTGCCCGACCAGAAGCGGGACGTCACCCGGCTCATGTCGCACGCCGGCATCCGCCCCCGTACGGCCCGCATCACGTCGAGCGACGCGGAACTCGCCACCATCACCGGCGCCCGGGAGCCCTCCGGCGTGCCCGTCACCATCGAGATCCCCCAGCCCGCGTCACCGCCGGTGCTCCGGTCCGACCGCAAGACCGACACCGAGCGCGGCAAGCGGTCCGACCGCCGACGCCGAAACGGCGGCAAGGCCACGGCCGCGGCGGGCAATGCCTCGGAGACGGGGGGCCGGGGCTCGGCCCGGCGGGCCGCGGACGGGTCGGCTGCCACGGGTGGCAACTCCTCATCCGGTGGCCGGGGTTCCGCCCGCCGGGCCGGGACCGGCAGGACGACGGGCAGCACGGCCGGCGCGGGCGCTCACAGCGCCGACCGCCGAGCCGCGGCGGGCGCGGCGGCCGGTGCGACATCCGGCAAGGCGGTCCGCAGACCGAGCCGCCGGGCGGCGGCCGGCGGAGCCACGGGCGGTGCTGCCGGCACCAACGGCCGCGGCTCCGACCGCCGGGGCGGCCGTCGCAACTCCGCCTAACTACGAGCCTCCCCTGGTCGCGACCCGAGGGTTCCGGGTCGCGGCCGCCGGATCCCGGCCCGCTGCACAGGACCACCCACAGCCTGTCCCGACCAGCGGCTTTCGCCTTCTTTAGACGGATGCCCAGAGCCAGGGACGTGCGTACGCCGCTCGGAATACCGTCCGTTCCACCCGGTCGACGAGTCTCCGTCCCGCCCTACGCCGTCCTGTTCCGGTGTGACGGCCGGGCGGCAGACCTCGCCGAAGGCCATCGGTTGCCGAGCGGTGAGCTGGGTCGGCCCTCCCGCAGGCTTCGGGGCCGGTTGGCGCACCCGCCTGGACCTACTTCCTCGGCGGAGGCGAGTTGAGCAGCGGGGCTCCTGCAACCTGCGGTATATATCCGTTGTTGCGTGTGTTGGTGCAGACCCTGCGCGAACGGACGGAGTTGGCGCAGTGGCGTTCGCGGAGTCGGCCGGAAGCAGTGACTCCCCACCCTCCCCGGAGCCGGCGCCACGCCCCGATCGACGTTCCTGGGCGCCGCTGCTGGCGGTGTGCGCCGGATACTTCATGGTGATCCTGGATGTGACGATCATCAATGTCGCCGTACCGGTGATCGGCCGCGAACTGTCCGCCTCGCTCACCGGCATCCAGTGGATCACCGACGGATACACCCTGGTCTTCGCCGGGTTCCTGCTGACCGGTGGTGCGCTGGGCGACCGGATCGGCAACCGTCGGATCTTCTGCGCGGGCGTGGCGGTGTTCACCCTGTCCTCGGCCGCATGCGCGCTTGCACCGAGCTCGCCGTTCCTGGTGGTGGCCCGCCTGGTGGAGGGGCTGGGGGCGGCGCTGATCGTGCCCGGTTCCCTGGCCCTGCTGCGGCAGGCCTACCCGGCGCCGGCCGCACGCTCGCGGGCCTTCGGTCTGTGGGGGGCGATTGCGGGCATCGCCGCCTCCGCCGGTCCGCTGCTGGGCGGGCTTCTGGTCTCCACGGTGGGTTGGCGCTGGGTGTTCCTCATCAACCTCCCCGTCGGTGTGGCCTGTCTGGCGCTGACGCTGCGGCATGTGGCTCGCTCGCCCCGGTGCGCCGCCAGGACCCCGGACTGGCCGGCGCAGTGTGCGGTCGTGGCGGCGGTGGCCCTGCTCACCGCGGCGCTCAACGAGGCCGGGCGGCGGGGCTGGTCGGATCCGGTCGTACTCGCCGGAGTGGGTCTGGCCGTGCCGGCCGCCGCCTCGTTCGCCGCACGGGAGCGGTTGGCCCGGTCTCCTGCACTTCCGCCGAGCCTGCTGCACTCGCGTGCACTGAGTGGTGGAGCCGCCATCGGCCTGCTGTTCAATTTCGGCTTCTACGGAATGGTGTTTACCGCCAGCCTGGAGTTTCAGCACCAACGTGGCTTCAGCGCTCTCGGCACCGGGCTGGCGCTGTTCCCGGCGGTCGCGATGACCATGTTCGCCTCCGTCCTGTCCGGACGGTTGACCCGCCGCACCGGTGATCGTCCGCTGGTGATCTCCGGCATGCTCCTGGCCGCCCTGGGGCTGGCCGGCTGGGCCGCCGCGGGCCCCGACCCCGCCTATCCGCTGCTGGTGGTTCCGATGATGGCCGCGGGTTTCGGTACCTCCTTCGCCCTGACCGGCTCGACCGCCACCGTGATGGGTGCCGCACCTCCGGAATACTCGGGCGCTGCTTCCGCCCTGTTCAACACCACCCGGCAGATCGGCAGCGCCACCGGAGTGGCACTCGGCGGCAGCCTGCTCGCCTCGGCCACCGACTACAACGCCGGACTGCGCATCAGCATGGCCGTCGGCGCGCTCGCCTACTTGACCGCCGCAGGCCTCGCGTGGCGATGCGTGCCGGCCAAGTCCGAGGAGCGGAAGGCGACGTGAGCCCGGCGCGCAGGAGGCTCACCGAGCGGACCACTGCACCAACAACGTCGACCGCCTCACCTGGCACAGGACGCATTCTTAGGCCGGGCGTGGAAGAGCTGCCCGGGCCGACACTTGTGTGCTGACGTCGCCCGTGTGCACAACGCCCAGCGGGACCGCAGGCAGCGGCCCGACTGTCGACAGGCGGCCAGGAACGTCATCAACTGCCCGTGAAGAGCCGCAACTTCTCCGGATTGCGTACGGCCCAGATGTGCATGATCCGGTCGCCCTTGATGTCGAACGCGTACACCGTCACGGTGACACCGTCTTCCTGAGCCACCAATCCGGGCTGACCGTTGACCGTGCGCTCCAGGTGCGTCAGGTCGGGGACCCGGTCGGCGATCTCGACCCAGGCGCGGGCGATCCGCTCGCCGCCCGTGATGGGGTGTAGCGCGGCGCTGGCGAGGCCGCCGCCGTCGGCGATCGCGGTGGCGTCGGGATCGAGGAGGCCGACGAGGGCGTCTATGTCCTTGGCCTCCCAGGCTTGTTTGAAGGCCTTGACGATATCCGCCTGTCGGGCCGTCGAGGGCGCGGGAGCCTGCGACGACGCGTGGATGCGGCGGCGGGCCGAGGTGGCCAGTTGGCGGCACGCCGCCGGCGTGCGGCCGACGATCTCGGCCACGTCGGAGAAGGGGTAGCGGAAGACATCGTGCAGGATGAACGCGACCCGTTCGGCCGGCGTCATCGATTCGAGCACAACGAGGAAGGCCATACTGACCGACTCGTCGAGGGTCACCCGGTCGGCCGGGTCGGCCGAGGTGCCGCCCGGCCGGCCGCTGATCCATTCCGAGCGTTCGGGCAGCGGTTCGGGGATCCATTCGCCCACGTACCGCTCACGTCGGACCCGTGCCGAGCCGAGCAGGTCGAGACAGATGCGTCCGGCGACCCTGGTCAGCCAGCCACCGGGGGATCCGATGGACTCCCGCTGGTCCGCGGGCATGGCGTACCACCGGGCGTAGGTCTCTTGCACGACGTCCTCGGCGTCCGCCAGGGAGCCGAGGAGCCGGTAGGCGAGATTGATCAGTTGACGCCGCTCCCTCATGATCACGCTCAGGCCCGGTTCGGACGTGCCGTGTCCCGGCGCGGATGCGGTGCTCATGATGCCGTCAGCTCCCTCGGTCGCCTTGTGCCCTGTGAACCTCCGACGAGACAGCGCGCCGGATTGTGAGGCCGGTGCGCGGCCTCACAATCCGCGGGAGTGCGTCGTCGGACTGCTGAGACGAACACGCTTCCGCGAGCAGGAAAGCCCAGCGATGTCAGGGCCGGCGGTCAACGCCGTCACGACCAACTGAGGTTTTTCGAGCTTGCGTTGTGACATGGAGGACATGATGAGCGACTTTCGGGTGATCGCCGACCGTGTCGAGATCGAGGCACTGCGCGGTGAGTTCTCGGACGCGGTGATGATGCGCGACTACGACCGGGTGGCATCGCTGTTCGCGCCCGACGGCGCGTGGCGGATGCCCGACATCCCTGTCGAACTCACCGGGCAGGCCGCGATCCGTGCCTGGGGCGAGCGCGTACCGGATTTTGTGGAGTTCCTTGTGCAGACCACCCACCCGGGCGTGATCCGGGTGGACGGCGACCTGGCGTCCGGTCGTTCCTACATGCAGGAGCTGGGACGCGGCCGGGACGGCAGGTCGGAGATAAACTACGCGATCTACCACGACCGTTACCAGCGCACGCCGGACGGCTGGAAGTTCAGCGAGCGCGTCTACGAGGTCAGGTACCGCGACCAGAGTCCGCTGGCGGGCTCGGCAGCCGGACTGCCCGTCGACCAGCCGGCCTCTCGCGCATGAGCACGACGGTGACCGCGCCCGGACCGTTTCCGTCGCATCCCGTCACTGCGGACCGGGGAGTCCCCGCCGGTGTGTCGGCACCCGCGCCATGCGTGCAGGCGCGCGCGGTGTGTCCCGGGATCCGGCCCTCCTGTCCGCCCGCGGTGCCGCCCACGGGAGTCAAGGGATGGCGGCACCCGGCACCGTCTCACCGCATCGACCGGAACTCACGCGACAACAACCCGAAGACACCGCAAGCAGAGCAGGAGAATCAGCGATGACAAGGATCGGCATCATCATCGGCAGCACCCGCCCGGGCCGCAACGGCGAGCAGGTGGCCGCATGGTTGCAGGAGCTTGCCACACAGCACGCGGGGGAAGCGGCCGTGTTCGAACTGCTCGACCTGAAGGAGTTCGAACTCCCGCTGCTCGACGAACCGGTCCCCGCGCTGGTGGTGCCGGGCAGCAATTCGCACACCCGACGCTGGGCGGAGCGAGCCGGCTCGTACGACGCGTACATCTTCGTCACTCCGGAATACAACGGCGGCGCTCCGGCATCCCTGCAGAACGCCATCGACTATCTCTACCGGGAGTGGACGCACAAGGCGGTCGCATACGTCGGCTACGGCATCTTCGGCGCCGTGATGGCGGTCCAGGAGCTTCGGGGACAGGCGGGGCGGCTGCGGATGGCGGACATCGGACCGCAGCTGGCGCTGACGCTGCGGGACGACTTCGTGCAGAACACACAGTTCAAGCCGCAGGAGGTGCACACTTCGGAGGTCTACCAGCTCGTCGACGAGCTGCTCGCGTGGAGCACCGCGCTCGCGCCGCTGCGCGCTGCCGCCCAGGCCGCTGTCTGAGCGGCAGCGCACCCGCACATGCGCCTCGCCCTGACGCCAGGTGGTGGGGACGCGGTGCGCTCGGTGCCTCGTGACGGGGTGGGGGAGCAAGGGGGTCCGTGCGGGCCCGGACGAGGGGGATGATCCCGGCCCGCAGGGGGGCTGGTCAGCCGTGCGGGGCGAACGCACGGCTGACCGTCTCACCCTCAACCGGCCCGTGGCCGAGGGCCGGAGGGGGAACCCCTTCAAGGGCTGAGGACGACATGCGCACAGCCCGTTCGGGGAGCTCACCCTGCCATCGAGACCACTTTTTCAGGGCAGCGCGATCCGAGCAGCGACCGGCAGGTGATCGCTGCCCGTGGACGACAGGGTGCGGATCTGGCGGACGGTCGCTGAGCGGGTCATGACCTGGTCGATGCGGGCCATGGGGAAGTCCGCGGGGAAGCTGAAGGCGAAGCCTCGCTGCGGTGTGTTCATTTGGGACGTCAACGGGGCCAGCCCACGGTCGTCGACCGTGCCGTTGAGATCACCGAGCAGGAGAACCGTCTTCAGTTTCTCGGCGGCGACGGCCTTGCCGAGCAGACCGGCGCTCTCGTCTCGCCAGGAGGATGCGAGGCCACTTGCTCGGACGCGGACCGAGGGCAGGTGCGCCACATACACCGCGATGTCGCCGAGCGGCGCGTGGACCGTGGCGCGCAGCCCACGACTCCACGGCTCCGTTATCTCCCTGGGTTTGATGTCCACCGGTCGGGCACCGGTCAGCGGATGCTTCGACCAGAGTCCGACGGTGCCCCGGATGACGTGGTGCGGATAGTCGGGGGCCAGGGCCCTCGCGTACTCGGTCAGTGCCGGGGGCACCAGCTCCTCCAACGCGATGAGATCGGGCTCGGCCGCAGCCAGGGTGCGGGCCGTGCCGACCGGGTCGGTGTTCTCGTCGCTGACGTTGTGCTGCACCACGACCAGGTCGTGCGGGCCGGGCTCCGTGCCGGGCAGGAGGAGCCTGCCGAACAGGAGCGCCCAGACGGCCGTCGGCAGGAGCAGTGCCACCAGTGCGGTTGCCGACCGGCGCAGCAGGGCCGGGACGAGCAGCACCACGATCACCAGGCCGAACCAAGGAAGGAAGGCTTCCAGCAGACTCCCCAGGTGCACAACGGAGTTGGGCACGGCTTGGTGGAAGGCCATGAGCGCGGCCGTCAGCACCGCGAAGCCGGCGCAGACCCGTCCCCGTGTCCAGGTCCCGCGGCCTCGCGGAGCCCGTTCCGGAGTTCCGCCGGCAGCCGATGGTCCCGTTCGGCGTCGTATCCACCGGGCCACTGCTGAGTTCCCCTCCATCGGTCTTTCGGTCCGCTTGATCTTGTTGACTGGGACGACTGTCGTGCCCGTTCGGTTTCGACAGCTTCGCGCTGCTGGGTTCACAGAGCCCGGAAAGTCATGGATACCCTGCCGAAGTCCGTACAGCCGGGCGCCACGAAAGCGATGCACGAGATCCACAACGCCGAGGACCGCACGCACACCGAGAAGGCGATCAAGGCCTTCGAGTGGCCCAAGGCCGTCGCGCAGACCACCGACGACCGAGAGGAACCACTGGCGTTCTACGACTTCCCGGCCGAGTACTGGATTCAGCTATGCACCACCAACCCGATCGAGTCCACGTTCTCCACCGTCAAGCCCCGCACCAAGGTCCCCCGCGAAGCCGGCAGCCCTGCCGCCGCCTTCGCCATGGTGTTCAAACTGGTCGAGTCCGCCCAAGACCGATGGCGCGCGATCGTCGGCGCCCACCTGGTCGCACTGGTCTGCGCAGGCGGCAGGTTCGAGAACGGTGTCCTGGCCGAGCGGCAGGAGTAGGCCGCACGACCTGGGCGAAGGACGTGATGCAACCCTCTCCCCGTGGCAGACTTCCCCACATGCCAGATTTCTGGGTGAGCGACCAGGGTGACAAGTACCACGGCTGGGAGGGTTGCAGGGCCCTTGAAGCCGGACAGGCTTCCGCCGACTCGCAGGAGGGTTACGAGCGGCGCAATGTGACGCGGTACGAAAGTGAGGATGCCGCTCGGGCTGCTGCGAAGGAGCACGCCCGGTGCGAGGCTCCCGCATGCTTCGCCCGGGGACGTGGTGCAGGACTC
Source organism: Streptomyces sp. HUAS TT11 (assembly GCF_051553595.1). Classification (NCBI taxonomy): domain Bacteria; kingdom Bacillati; phylum Actinomycetota; class Actinomycetes; order Kitasatosporales; family Streptomycetaceae; genus Streptomyces; species Streptomyces sp. HUAS TT11. The sequence continues at coordinate 649,759 of NZ_CP196184.1, read as the reverse complement.
GCCCGGATGTCGGTACAGGCTCCCACGGATCTGGACGATCCGAACTGGCCGGCGCGACTTGACCTGCCATCCGACGACTGAGATCTCAACACTGTTCAGTGGCTTCGACGCAGTTACCGCCCACGGCTTCGAAAACGAGCTACTGGACCTCGGCGGACTGCGGGCGCTACCGCGGCCCCTAGATCCCCAGGTATTGACTATTCCTCGTGGACATACCGCCGACGCGTCATCGGCGCAGCTCGCTCTGGCTTGCGTAGCCGTCGCCGGAGTACGGCCCCGTGCGCAACGCGTGCCGGCCGATGCTTCTTGCATCGGCCGGCCTTGGAAGCCGTGGGCGGCACCGGTCAAGCCCGCCAGGGCTTTCCGCACATCACATGTGCAACGGTCAGCACGTCGTCACAGGTTCGAGTCGCAGCTGCCGTGTCGGACCGGGGGGTCGCTCCGCCGGGCCGAACCAGACCCGGACGTCCTCCCCGGTACGGACGGGCAGGAGGGGGTAGTCGTTCTCGGCATGCTCGGTGCGGTGCAGCGCATGGCCCGGGCCGAGGTGCCGGGCGGCGTACGCGTCGAAGGCGGTCGCATCGGACGGATGGCAGACGGTCGCGACCACCTCACGGGCGCCCCGCTCCGAGGTGAACCCCGGGCCGCGCAGCAACAGAACGTCGTCGCTGTCGATCATGGTGGCGTTGGCCGCCTCGCGGTGCTCCCGCCACACCGGGCCGGTGTAGAAGGCTTCCAGCGAGCGCCGGCGGCGCGTCATGTCGGGGAACGCGCGCAGCCAGACGAAGCGGTTCGGGTCGTCCAGGTCGCGGAATCGGCCGCCGACGGTGATGCCGACCGACTGCTGGCCGATCACGAACTCGCGCTCGAACAGCTCGATCAGCGTCTCCCGGGTTCCGGGGTGCAGGGTGTACTGCCGGAGTTCGACAATGTTCATGCGTCGGCGTCCCCGGTGCGGGTGAGGTTCATGGTCCAGTTGAGCTCCCAGGTGCCGCCGTCGTCGGCGGAGAACTCCTGCTCCCAGCGAGCGGTGCTGCGGCCGAGTCGATACCAGGTGAAGTGGACCCGGATCGGGCGGCCGTCGTAGGTGTCCTCGCCGCGGAAGTCACCGCGGTCGCCGGCGAAGCCGCCGACCAGCGGCGGATCCAGTCGGCCTGTCCTGCTGTCGGACCAGTGGATCGACCAGCGTCCCGTCTCCCTGTCGAACAGTCGCAGAGTCACTCCTTGGCGGCCGAGTGTGGGGAAGGTGATCTCGTCGATGTTGCCGGCACCTCCGAAAAGCGGCCGGACGACCGCGTGCCCGGGGAACTCCGTCCAGGTGGCGGGGTCTGAACCGAGCGGTGCGGTGAGACGGCGGTTGGCCACATCCCAGGAGCCGTGCAGGAAGTCGAAGTCGTCCATGCGTCACAAGCTATGGACACTCCACTGCCATCCAGTGTCAGGGGATACTGAGCGTCATGCGCGCGAGCCGACTGCTCACCCTGCTTCTGCTGCTCCAGAACCGGGGCCGGATGACGGCCCGGCAGTTGGCCGAGGAACTGGAGGTCTCCGTCCGTACGGTCTACCGGGACGTCGAGGCGCTCGGCGCCGCCGGTGTCCCGCTGTACGGCGCAGCGGGACACGCGGGCGGCTACCGGCTGGTCGACGGATACCGGACCCGGCTCACCGGACTGACCGCGGACGAGGCACAGGCCGCGTTCCTCGCCGCGCTGCCCGGCGCCGCCGCCGAACTCGGCCTCGGCGAGGCGCTCGCCACCGCCCAGCTGAAGCTGCGGGCCGCCCTTCCGGCCGAACTGCGCGAGCATGCCGGGCGGATCCAGGAACGATTCCTGCTCGACGCCCCCGGCTGGTACGGCGACGCCGACCGTACGCCTCACCTGGCCTCGGTCGCCGGGGCGGTGTGGGCGCGACGGGCGGCCGTAGTGAGGTACCGGCGCTGGCGGGCGCCGGAGCAGATCGAGCGGCGGGTGGAGCCCTACGGGCTTGTACTCAAGGCGGGCCGTTGGTACTTGGTAGCGGGCGGGCCGTCCGGGATCCGCACCTACCGGGTCGACCAGATCCAAGAGATCCGGCCGCTGGAAGAGCGGTTCGCCGTTCCGGACGGGTTCGACCTGGCCGGGTACTGGAACGGGTATCTGGCCGACTTCCGAGCCCGCCTGCACACGGGGGAGGCCTTGGTGCGGCTTTCCCCGGAGGGAGCTCGCCGCCTCGGTGTGACACCCACGAGCGAGGGTTGGACGGATGCCCGGGTGCCGATCGAGTCGATCGACCACGCTCATGGCGAGTTCCTGCGTCTGGGCACCGACATCGAGGTCATGGCACCGGTCGAACTCCGCGACCGGATCGCCGTGACCGTACGGACCCTGGCCACCCGGTACGAGGGTTGACCCCGGGCCGAGGGGTCCTCGCGACCGGGGAGCCGGCCGCCGCTTGCCTGGCCGGCCGGCGGAACGCTCACTCAGGCGGGTTGTGGAACCGGCCTCCTCCGGGCGCCTCGTCGGCCGGTGCCGTAGCGACCCGTCAATCGGCAGACGACGTAGATGCCGAACGAGATGGTGGTGACGTACGGGCTGATGGGGATGCTGCTGCCGAGGGCGAGCAGGATGCCGCCCTCGATCGAGGCCGTCGCGAAGAGCACGCTCAGGACGGGCAGCAGGACAGGGGACGCGGTGACGCGGGCGGCGGCCGCGGCCGGTGTGGTGACGAGTGACAGGACCAGCAGTGCTCCGACGATCTGCACGGACAGGGCGACCGCCAGCCCGAGTACGAGCATGAAGGCGATGGACAGGCCGCGTACCGGCACTCCGCGTGCCTCGGCGACGTCGGGATCGGCGCTGGCGAAGGCGAGAGGCCGCCAGATGACCGCGAGTGCGATGACCACGACGACGGAGGTGCTGAGCAACCAGGCCATCTGCGGCGTGTCCACCGCGACGATCTGGCCGGTGAGCAGACCGAACTTGTTGGCCGCGCGGCCCTTGTAGAGGGCGAGGAAGAGCACACCCAGGCCCAGGCCGAACGGCATGATGATGCCGATGACCGAGTTGCGGTCCCGGGCCCGCGTACCCAGGACGCCGATCACGCCGGCCGCGAGGAGTGATCCGGTGATCGAGCCGGCCACGATGTTCGTCCCCAGCAGGAGGGCTGCCGAGGCGCCCGCGAAGGACAGTTCGCTGATGCCGTGCACGGCGAAGGGCAGATCACGCATGATGACGAACACCCCGGCCAGGCCGCCGACCAGGCCGAGCGCGGCGCCGGCGATGAGGGAGTTGCGGACCAGTGTCAGCAGCTCGCCGTAGTGGTCGAAGCTGAAGACCTGGTGCCAGATCCCGTCGGCGATCGTCATGGGCAAACTCCGTCGGTGGCGCGTGTCGTGTGGGTGTGGTGGGCGGGGGTGGCCGGCCCGTCGGGTGCTCCGACGACCACGATCCGGCCGGGGGTGCGGACGACGTCGATCTGCGTTCCGTACAACGTGGAGAGCGACTCCGAGGTCAGGACCTGTTCGGGGGTGCCGACCCGGTGCCCGCCGTCGGCCAGGTACAGCAGCCGGTCCACCAGACCGAGCACCGGGTTGATCTCGTGGGTCACGAAGACCACCGCCGTGCCGTGCGAGCGCCGCCGGGCGTCGACGAGTTCGGTGACGGCCCCCTGGTGGTGCAGGTCGAGGGAGAGCAGCGGTTCGTCGCAGAGCAGGATCTGCGGGTCGGTGGCCAGGGCCTGCGCGATGCGCACGCGTTGTCTTTCGCCGCCGGACAGCCGGCCGAGGGGGACGTCGGCGTACGGAGCCGCTCCCACCGACGCGAGGATCTCGTCCACTTGGCGGCGGGTGGCCGCTGTGCGCGGACGCGGACCGAAACGGTGACCGTCGATGCCGAAGCGGACGAGGTCACGGGCCCGTAGCAGCGCCTGAGCGGACACAGTGGCCTGCTGGGGGATGTAGCCGATGGCGCGGCCGGCCTCGCGGGGGGAACGGCCGAGGACGGTCAGGGTCCCGGCGGACAGTGACTGCCGACCCAGCAGGGCCCGGACGAGGCTGGTCTTACCCGCCCCGTTCGGGCCCAGCACGGCCACGAAGTCGCCCGGGTGCACGTCGAGTTCGAGACCGCTCCACACGGTGCGGTCGCCGTAGGACAGGGCCGCGCCGCGCAGACTGATCACCGCGGCGTCGCCCGTACCTTCGCCCTGCCGGGCCCGGGGCACGGAGACCACGCCCGGTTTGCTCACTTGTCCAGCGCGCTCGCGAGCGCGTCGACGTTGGCGGTCATCCAGCCGAGGTAGTCCTTGCCCTGGGGCAGCGTCTCGGTGACGGGCACCACGGGGACACCGGCCGACCTGGCCGCCGACTCGGTCCTCTCCGTCTGGGGACCGGAGGTCTGCTCGTTGTAGACCAGCGCCTGGACCTCCTTGCCCGAGAACAGCCCCAGCGTCTCCTGGAGGACCTTCGGGGAGACGTCGTCACCCTCCTCGATGGCCTCGCTGAACTCCTCGGGTGTCTTGTTGACCAGTCCGCTCGCCTCGATCACATAGAGGGGCACGGGCTCCGTGATCGCCACCGACTCACCGCCGTGCACCTTCTTGATCTGGGCTTCTTTCGCCTCCAGGGACTGAAGCCCGGCCTTGAAAGTCTCCGCGTTCCGGGTGAAGGAGGCGGCGTTGGCGGGGTCGGCCTTCCCCAGGGCCGCGGCGATGCCGTCGGCGATCCTGGCGACGGTGGGGAAGTCGTACCAGACGTGTTCGTTGAGTTCGCCGCCCTGGGGAGCGGTCTTTCCGGAGACATCGACGGCGTTGATCACCTCGGCACTCGTGTTGCCGCCGCTCTTGAGCATCTTGTCGACGAAGTCGTCGTAGCCACCGCCGTTCTCGATGACGACCTTCGCCTTGGAGAGGGTCAACTGGTTCTGGGTGTTGGCCTCGTAGGAGTGCGGGTCCTGGCTGGGATCGCTGATGATCGAAGTGACCTCGACATGATCGCCGCCGATCCGCTTGACGATGTCGCCGTACACGTTCGTCGAGGCGACAACCGGGACGGCGGACGAGGACGCCGGGGTCCGGCCGTCACCGTCGCCTCCGGTGTCCGATGAGCTGCCGCAACCTGCCAGAAGGGCCAGACAGGCACCGGATATCAGGGCCGGCAGGCGACGGGGCAGGGACGCGGACATGGTTCCTCCAGGGCAGATCGCTCACGATGGCTTCACTCGGGCGCGACCGCCCGGTGCGGGCGGCCACAACACTCACGCTAGATGAAAATGAATGTCAACACCACCGTCATGGGTGCACTAATGAAAATCGTTGCCATTTGTTGATCTGCCCGCAGGTGACGAGGTGCTGTCCGGCTTGGCCCGGCACTGAAAGCAGATCCCTGTGAGCTCCACGATGTGCTCGACGTCGGCGAATCCGGTCGTGGCGGCCACACCGTCGGCCCAGCGCTCGACGGTCTCGGCCGCAACGGGGAGGCTGAGGCCGCAGAGTCGGCACACGAGGTAGTGCCGGTGGCCGTCGACCGGCCGCGGGCGGTAGAGCCGCTCGCCGGTCCTGTCTCGTACGACGTCCAGGCGCCCGGCCCGCTCCAGCGCCTGCAGGGTGCGGTACACCGTGGACAGGCCCACGGTGGTGCCCCTCGATGCGAGTGCCGCGTGCAGTTCCTTTGCGGAGATGAAGCCGGGGCGGTCGCGCAGGGTCCGGAGGACGGCGGCCCGTTGCCATGTCGACCGCCGGCCCGGAGGGCGCTCGCTCGTCGGCGAAAGGTGCATGACGCCTGCCTCCCGCGTCACTGGGAAATGGTCCGGCGCAAGAGTAAATGGAAATGAACACCATTACTACTCTGTCCGGCCCCCTGATCCACCTCCGGGCGCCCCGGCACCCCGCTCCCGCCCATGAGGCGGGGCTTCCTGGTGCCTCGGCGGTCTACGAGGACCCGGAGGGGGGCCGCCCTGCTCACCGGACGCCGTATCCGCTGACTGAAGGCCGGCGGCGGATACGTTCTCTGTCCGGCCGCCGAGCGACCCCGCCCTGTCCGGGAGAACCGTGAGGCGACGGCCGCTCGCGTGGTCGCCGTGATCCGCCGGCTCCTCCCGGGGTTCAGCAGTCGCGCAACTCCGGTGACTGGTTCAGGATCTGGGCGCGCAACGAGGTGAAGCGCGTGTAGGTGTCGCCGCCGCGTGCCTCGGGGTGGAAGGCGGCGACGCGATGGCAGTTCTGGAAGGCGAGGGCGATGCCGAAGTGGCGCTCCAGACTGCCGCGGATCGCGTCGCTGGACAGTGCCCGCAACAGCTGACCGCGGTCCCGCTCGGAGGGCGGCGGGGTCTGGTTGTCGGCGAACTCGGTGCCCCCGGAACGCAGTTCCGCGGTGAGGCGGGCGATGAGGTCCCAGGCGTAGGGCAGGGACGTACGAACCGATTCCACGAAGTCCTGCTCCTGCACTTCGCCCTTCTCGGCTTCGGCGAGCAACCGTGGGGAGACGTCAAGCGACATGAAGAATTCTCCTGTTCTGTTGGGATGGTTCTGTGCCGGAGGTGGGGTCAGGTTCGGGCGGCCAGTGCTGCCGGGCCGTGCTCGAAGTGGAGGTCGATCTGCGCGGCAAGGTCCTGACCCGTGGCCTCGTTCGCCCAGGCGGCCGCGTTGCGCAGATGGAAGTCCACGGCGCGCTGTTGGAAGGCCGTCCAGTCCTTGGGGCGGGCGTCCACGGCCTCGTGCAGTCGGTCGAGTGCGCGGCGGTTGTGCGGCTCCAACTCTCCCTGATTGCGGCCCTGTTCCTGGCCGCGGACATAGGGGGACTGCTCGCAGTGGACGAGCAGATCGTCACCGACGTGTTCCTTGAGGAAGAGCAGGTCGTCCTCGCCCGTCACCTTGTTCCCGACGACGGCCACCGGGATGCCGAACTCGGCGGCGTGGTCCCGGTACTGGCGGTACACGGAGACGCTCTTGCGGGTGGGTTCGACGACCAGGAACGTCATGTCGAACCGAGTGAACAGGCCGGAGGCGAAGGCGTCGGCGCCGGCGGTCATGTCGACGACGACGTACTCGCCCGGGCCGTCGACGAGGTGGTTGAGGTATATCTCCACCGCGCCGAGCTTGGAGTGGTAGCAGGCCACGCCCAGGTCGCTCTCGCCGAAGGCGCCGGTGACCATCAGCGGTACGCCGCCCACGTCCTGGACGTGTGTCGCGTGGACCTCGTCGTCGCCGAGCAGGCGAAGTAACCGTGATCCGTGTCCGGGCGGGGTTGTCTTGACCATGGCGTCGCGTGACGCGATCCGCGTGTTGGTGCCCCGGAGATAGTCCTTGATCTCGCCGGTGCGCGCGCTGAGCGGTGGTGCGGAGAAGGACTCGTTCTCGGCGAGGCCCAGGGTGTGCGCCAGGTGCTGGTTGATGTCGCCGTCGATGGCGACGACCGGCGCGCCCGAGCGCGCCAGGTGACGGGAGAAGAGGGCCGACAGGGTCGTCTTGCCGCTGCCGCCCTTGCCCACGAAGGCAGCGCGCATCGTCAACGACCCCTATTGGAAATGAATGTCATGATCGTAGAGTGAAGCGTGCGGCGCGGCAGTGTCAAATCCCTCGCGCGCCAACTCACCCGTCTGCCGTGGGGTTGAGCCACCTGTGGGGTGCGCAGGTGACCCCTTCAGCTTCTGTGGCGGCGATGCCCATGCCGATGTCGTAAGGCTGACCGAGGCGGGGAGGGGAGCGGTCCTGCCCGATGCGGCGGCCTTCGCCGTGACGCTGATCGACCGGTTGCGGCACCACCGCACGGCTTGTTCTTCGTCGAGGTCGCTGTGGGTGACGCTTGTGCAGCCGTACCGATCACGGTTCTGCGGTCTGTGGACCGTGATCGGACGCGGTGTGCCGGTGGACGTCGCGGCCCTGGCCGGCTTCACCCGGCGATGAAGGCGGTGGCGCTGACCCGATGCCGTTCGCGGTCGAGCGCTCACCCCTTGATGAGCCCGACCTTGGCACACATGACCACACCGGCTCCGGTGGTCTCCGGGAGCAGGGACGAACTCCGGCTGTTTGTCAGGGGACCGTGACGGTTCACCGGCACGGGACATCCAGGGGCTGCGTGGGCGGCGGCACCGAGAGATCTGTCCCGGAGACCCCGTCGGGCGATCGTTCCAGGTGAAGCCCGGTGGTTCGGAGCGCCCTATGCGGCCGTGTCCGACCCGAGTACTTCCTGGGCGAGTTCCGGGCTGAGGAAGTACTCGGCATAGGGCGTGTTCGCGAAGTGCTCGGCCATCAGCCGGGACCACAGCAGGACCGACCGCAGTGGCCGATGGTTGATGATCACGTGCTGAGCCTGGCCGGCGGCGTTGTAGCGCACGATCACGATGCTGCCGATCGGCTCGCCATGCACCTGCGAGGTGTAATCCTCGACGAAACCGTGCTCGCCATATGTGCCGACGTAGTTGAACTCTTGGTAGTCGTAAAGGGTGCGGGCGTAGGCGAGTATCTGGCGCACGGCGTTCGCACCCTCGACCATCCCGTTCAGGACCGAGGCCTCCATCGTGACGTCGTCCGCCAGATTGTCCAACCAGGCGGGACGGTAGTCCCGTCGGTGCAGATCTGTGTTGCCGCTGCCGAGGTACGTGCTCATGGTCGGTCCTTGACGGTTCGATCCAGAATTCTGACAGAAGTGTAATCCGTTTGGTTATGTTAGTCGACTTGGTTGGCGGATGGCGCGGGACGCTCGGGAGCCTTGGTCGGCCAGGCTTGTCCTGGTGCGTTCCGCACTGCATGCACAGCTGCCCCGGCGGTGAACTGGTGTGCAGGGGCCCGAAGGCACGTATTCCGAGCGAGGCCGAGGCCCAGGTGATCTCGGCAGTCTGATGCCTCGGAGGTGGGCGGGTACGTCGCCGCGGCCCCACAGCTCGCGAAAGGTTGCGCGGCCGGGTCACCGAGTGAACGGCCTGGCCGGCAGGCTCACCGAGGACTCAGCCGCCGCCATGAGCGCCGTCCCCGCCGCTGCCGGGCACCTTCTCGGACTCACGACCTCCTGGTGCTACAAGTGCCTGGTCCGGCTCACCACATAGGACACGGTCTAAAGGGGAGAGCGCCTCGGTCGCCGGAGCCGTGTACCCGGCGTGGTCAGCCAAGGCGAACGGAACGAACAACACCTCCTTGGTTCCGTTGAGTATTTCTGATATCGGATCCATCGCGTGGTCCAGGTAAGTCCGCCCGTACGCTGTGGAGTTCGACAACAGAAGCAGCTCCATGGCTCCCCTTACGAGAAGATGACTGGAATGATCAGCTTGGCTCCGAAGGCTATGACGACCACGCCGGCGACGCAGTCCAAGCCGCGTTGGACTCTCGGCTTGTTGAGCCAGTGCCCGAGAAGACGGACACCGAGGATCAGCAGACTGAACCAGATCAGATCGATGGCATTGTGGATCAAGGCCAGGAGCATCCCCATCAGAAAGTGAGATGTGTCGTCAGGGATGAACTGCGGCAACATGGCCATGTAGAACAGTCCGAAGCGCGGGTTGAGCAGGTTCGAGAAGAATCCTCTTGACCAGGAGCGAAGGGGTACTTCCTGTACTGAGGGCGGGCTCAGGGCTGTGGTATCGGAGGATTGCTCTCGCTGTCCCCGGCCGCGGGCACGGCGGAGCATGCCGATTCCCAGATCAAGTAGGCCGCACCCGCGATGCAGAGCCAGGTGTAGGCGGTCGGCGAAGCAGCAAGGATGGCACTGGCCCCGACGGCTGCGGCCAATCCCCAGCACAGCACTCCTACACTGATGCCGAAAACGGTCGCGTAGGCGTTTCGTGTTCCCTGACTTGCTGCCGCGCGGAGGACGAGAGTGGTGTCCAACCCCGGAGTGATCGTCAGGACTGTAGCAACGGCGACGAATGCGCCGATCTCCGATACTACGCTCACGAGATAAATTCCCTCTACGGCACGAAAAGGATGTAGCTGGCCAGTGTAGCTATGGAAAACCCGATTATTCCACGCGGCTTCAGAAGCGCGAAGACTACGTGAAGTGCTACGCCAATGGCGATGGCCCATGGGCGGATTTGCGGCACGAAGAGGGCGAGGGGGAGCAGTACTTCGCCGGGGACGGTTCAGCCCTCGGGGACGGGGGTGCCCTGGTGGTAGTAGAGCCGCCATCCGGTGCCGTCCTCGCCCTTGCGCCATAGGGAGCTGCGGCGGGCCCGGCGGCCGGCGATGACGCTCTCGTACGTCAGGTGCACGAGGTCCGGGGCGAGGAGCACCCCGCGCATGCCGGAGGCCTCGATGCGCGGGCTGTCCGCTCCGCCGTACAGGGTGGGCAGGGCCGCAACCATCTCCTCGTACGTCCAGCGCCGCCCGGAGGCGCCGACCTCGACGAACTCGGGGTCGAACAGCCGGACGCCGACGACGGAGGCGCGGACGGCAGGGTCGTGCAAACGCAGTTCACCGTCCTTCGCCGCGGCTATTGCGGCCTGTTCCTCGGGTTTCTCAGTCGTGTCAATCACGGACGCATCCTCTCCCGCCCCGGAGCCCTGGGCAAAGGATCTTCGGGACCATCCGTTGACCAAAGTGGAGAACATGGCATTCCGGGCCGCGGCGTGCCTGGTCGCCTCTACAGTTGCGTCATGGACTTCAACCGGGGTGACTGGACCTGGGAACTGATGCTGACGAGGCGTCCCTCCGACACACACTTCTCGAAGTCGAGCACTCTGGGCGGAGAGAGCCCGCTGGCGCGGGATGACGACAACACGCTCGTCACGCACGCAGTGCTGTTCGACGGCACCAAGACGGCCCTGGTGATCCTCGGCACGGGCGTCGCGCTGGGGCTCGCTGTCGCGCCGCACGTCAAGAGCGGGCTGCTCAGCCTTAAGTCGAAGCTGCGCCGCCGGGCGGAGGACACTACCGACGCCGATACCCCCGTTCCCCTCACGGTCGTTGCGGAGGCCGAGCCGGAGCAGCCTGACCCCCCTCGCCTGCGCGCTGTCTGACCGCCAGGCCAGGCGCCGGCGCAGGCCCAGGTAAATCCGCATCACGGACTGTCCAGCACCCTTGTGGTACCCACATCACTGCGACTGGCGCGGTGCGGGCGGTGGGTCACCGCCCTCCCGCGCCAAGGCATCGGCCCTGGCCCGTGCGCCTTCGGCGCGGTCCTCGGCGTCCTGGGCGAGGTAGCGGGAGGACTCGTCACCGAGGGCGTGGACGAGCCGGTGCAGCAGGGCGGCTCGGCGATCGAGGTAGTCCAGGCGGCTGTCGGGGGTGGAGCCGGAGCCGCTGTAGTGCTCGGCGTCGTTGAGCAGTCCCACCAGTTCCGCGACCAGCAGCCTGTCCGTCCCCGGCTCGACGGCCGTCACGACAGCTCTCCGGCGAGCGCGGCCAGACGCTCCATCTCGTCCACGCCGTCGTTGCAGCACTGCCCGCACACCAGCCGCCGAGCCTTGGGCCGCTCGGGCAGGCGGACGTCGAACGGCATCCGGGTCTCGTCCTTGAACTCACGCAGGTCGTAGTCGCACTCCGCGCAGACCAGCCGGGCGGCGCGGGCCTGCTTCTTCGACCATGCGGGCCACTCCGCCGACAGCGCCAGCTTGGCAATGACCATGCCGTCGGCCCGGGGCTGGAACACCGTGAAGTCCCAGTGCTGGGCGTCCTCGGGGATGTCGGCGACGGTTTGCTCCATCGAGGGCATCCACGGCACCAGGTGGGCCAGGTCCTTGCGCAGGATGCGGACCTCCTCGCCCTCGCGCATGGCATTGCTGTAGGAGGAGGCGAGCGGGAAGCGGAAGGCCGTCACAATGGTGTGCGGGACCTGGAGCAGGTCCAGGTCCCGACTGATGTCGGCCGCGGTAGCCTTCCACTCGCCGCAGTTGACCTCCCGCCACATGGCCAGCCCGTCGGCGTTCAGCCTCCCGGACGCATTGATCGTGCTGACGATCCGCCGCTGCGCGGCCCGGACTTCCGGGGCGACCGCTACCGTCATCTGCCTCTCAAAGGCTCCGGCCCACAGGAGCGGCCAGTCGTCGGTGAGTTCCTTTCCGATGGAGCCGGCCAGGCCGTCGTCATCCCACTCCCAGGTGGACCCGACTTTGCGATGCCGCTCCGAGATTGATGTGGTTCAGAGGTGTTTGCGGTGTCGTTGTCGCAGTTCTTCCAGCCTTGCGTGAGTCGCCTCGTCTTGCTTTGTCGGCGGGATCGCATGTGCCGGACGAGGTACTTGGGGCGGCGTCGGCAGGCTCAGAGACGTAGACACGTGTGTGAAAATCGCTTCCAGATCAGTGGCAGCAAGGTGGGTAAGGCGACCCTTGTTCAACCCTCGAAAGCGCGAGCCGTTCCTGCGGACCGAGGCGAAGGCTCGTCTCTTTCGGGTTGTGACGCGACTGCGCTCCGCCTGTGAGGTGTATTCGATCTCGATGTCCAGGTCGCGCTGCTCGTCGCGTGACCACCAGGTACGCCACTGTGGGTCGGCGTGGATCATATCGACTACGGCGCCGGCTGCATCGAAATACGTTGTGGGAATGTCGTTGTCGCCGTGCAGAGCGAGGCTGAGCCAGGAGGTATCCCTCGTCGCAAGGGCAGTCGACTCTTCGGGTTCGTCCGTACCGAATCCGGGTAGTGGGCCCAGCCACGGTTGTCCGGTGGCGATCTCATAGGCCGTGGAGACAGCCTCGGCAAGGCCATCCGACTCACTGAAGTCCCAGGCGTAGTCGGCCACCTGGTTCGGATGCTTCCGGATTTGCTGGAACCGTGAGCTGCCTGCTGCCACAATCGCGAAGTGGAGGTTGATGAGCGCATCGCCAACCGGCGGCACCGGCGTTGCGTCTGATGGATCGTTCACATCTCGGACTGGAATTCCCGACAGAGGCTCACTTGCAAGATACTGCAGGTTTTCCGCCAAGATATCGGCGAATTCTTCGATACGAACCTGTCCCTCGCATGCGAGGGCTTCTGCCAGTGCGGGAGTGGTGTGCTGGTTTGCCGTACCTCTGAGGAGGTCGATGAAAGACCAGAAGTCTTCTTGTGTCATGGATCAGGCTCCTTTCCGTTGATGGGGCGGCGGGTGGGTGCATTGGTGACACCCACCCGCCTATTGTTCATTCACCCCTGCGCGCGCGGCACCTTACACGCAGACGCGTTTCGCCTGTCCTGGTGGGCAGTGACGGTGCCTGGCCACGTACTTGAGAATCATGGCCGTTTCCCAGCTGCGGGCGTTGAGCCATCCCGTCATACGTCTCATTACGGTGTACCTACACCCGCTCCTTGTGCCGTAATACCTGTTGCAGGTACTGATCTGGCTGGCCGGTCTGCTCGTGCCGACGCGGGATATCCCGTATTTCCAGATCTTGCCTTTATAGTGGATCATGTAGCCGATGTACTTGGTTTTCTTGTACTTCCTGGCGGAATCCGAGTTCTTGTTTGGGATGGCAACGTTTGGACCGGGCAGGCTGATCGAACATCCGATGTGCCCACAGATCCAGCGCGTCGACGCGATCGTCGCCGCCCGACTGAACGCCGCCTACGCCTATCCGCCCCCGGCCGCCTGCCCGGATCCCGCCCCCGCGGTGCGGCCCTCCCAGACCGCCTTGGCCGACCACCGCCCGGTACGCGAGGCGCTGGCTTACCGGGCGCTCGCCGAATGCGCTGGCTGCGGCCTGCCCGGATGCGCCCCGGGCGAGAGCCTCTGCCCGGCCTGCCTGAACTGGCCGCTGTGCCGCTGCTGCACCGGCCCCACGCCCCGGCGCGCCCACCCCGGCAGCGACGGCCGCTGCATCACCTGCGCCACGGCCTCAACTCGCCGACTGGAAGGCACCAGCGCATGACGAGCCGCACGCCACCGCCCGCCTCCGGGCTGCGGCCCTTCGACCAGCAACCTGGCCACTGGGAGCAGTTGCGAACCCGTGCCCGGCGCACCGGTCATCTCTGCTGCGGCACCTGGTGCACGCAGACATGCGAGCCCGTGCTGATCCGGGAGCGGACCTGCTGGGGTTTTGTGGACTGGACCGTCCCCGCAGGCGACTGTCTGCCCGAGCGTGCCCATCGCATCGGCGTCCTCACACCGGCGGCCACCCGCTTGCAGCGGCTCGCGCTGCGCTGGCTGAGCCGACGCCCCGCCCAGCGTCTGCCCCTGCTGCCCGTCTCCGTGCGCTGTTCGGTGGCAGCCGTTGCCGTGCTCGGCCTGGTTGCTGCCGCGGCCGCGATCAGCCACGGCACAGCGGTCGGTGTGGCGGTGCCGCTGATGCTGCTGATGCCGCTGCTGACCGAGCACATGCCCGACCGCCTGGATGCCCGCGCAGGCGAGCACGTCCGGACGGTTGAGGGCGAAGCCGCCTGCCGGTACCTGCAGCGCCTGGCCGGCCTGTACAACCATCTGATTCAGGCCGCCGCCGACAGCGACCTGGACCAGGCACGGCGCGCCGCCGAGATCGGTCGGCACCAGCTCTGGGATGCCGCCGGCCTGCTCATCCACCACGACACCCGCGCAGTCTCTGCCGAACTCATCGCCCGGGAACGGCTGCTGGTCCAGCTCGCTGCCCTGGTCACCGACCTCCACTCACCCACCGATCCCGGCTCCGCCCCTGGCGGTCGACCCGCAGTGCCTGCACCGCAGTTGGGTCCCTACCCGCCCGGCTCCAGACGACAGAGCGACCTCCCCACAATGCGCACCGTTACAAGGGAGACAGCCCGCGATCATTCACGATAGAGCGGCCAGAGCACGTGAAATTCCCCGCCCGAGCCCCGACTGGTTCTGAGCGGGCGCCCGGCCCGTCCGGGGCCGGGCGCATGGGAGTACAAGCCGATCACATGGCGGTCGGCCCTGTCTCAGACCCCGGTCGCCTGGCCTCCGCTCGGTACACGGAGCGTGCGACGGCGAGCACGCACAACGCCCCGATCCCGCCCGCGCCCGCCAACACCACGTGCGTCGGCACGTACTCCGCCACCAGCCCGCCGAGCGTCATCCCCAGCCCCTGGACGGTCATGAGCCCCGCCGTCAGCAGGGTCATGCCCCGTGCCCGCAGTTCCTCGGGCAGCGCATCGAAGAACCAACGGTCCAGGCCCAGGCTGTACGCGCTGGTCATCCCCGCTGCACACAGGATCAGCAGGGCCGACGTGAGCCCGGGCCGAGCGGCGAAGAGCAGGAGCAGGGGCAGCCCGGCCAGGGCCAGAGGAAGTACGAGCCGCTCGCGTGCCGCAGGCCGCAGCAGTCCGCCGGCCAGCAGCTCACCGGCCACGGACCCGACGGGGTTCGCGGCGAGCAGCAGACCGACGGCTGCGGTACCGACACCGAGTTCCGTGGCGTACGGCGCGGCCAGCGCCTCCGGCACCACCATGAAGGCAGGCGGCAGCCAGAAAAGCGCGAGCAGCCGGCGGACCTGCCTGTCGCGCAGCAGTGTCCAGGTGCCTCCGGTGGCGCGTTCCCGCGCCGTGGGCGGGCGGTGCCGGGTACCGCAGCGCAGGATCAGTGCCGAGCCGAGGAAACCAACAACGGTTATCAGCAGTGCGCCGCGCGGCGACATGACGACCAGCAGCAGGCCGACGCCGGCGTTCCCGCCGATCTGCGCGCTCTGCGCCACGATGCGCATCAGTGAACGGCTGAGTACGAAGGCGTCGCCGTGCAGTATGTCGCCGAGGCTCGCCGCCCGTACGCCGCTGAAGAGGGGTGCCACGAAGGAGGTGAGGGCCTGCAGGGCGAGGAGCGCGGGGACGGGCGTGTCCGGCAGCACCATGAGGGCGGTGGCTGTGGCGCAGACCAGATCGCAGGTGACGAGGACCCGCCGGGCGGGATAGCGGTCGGCAAGCGGTGCGAGAAGAGCGCCACCGAGAACGTAGGGAAGGAACGAGAGGGCGAAGGACACCGCGGTGAGGAGCGCGGAGCCAGTGTCGCGGTAGACCAGCACGGCGAGGGCGATGACAGCGACCACGGTGCCGGAGAGCGACAGCACGTGGGCGGCGAAGACGGCGCGGAATTCGCGGACGGCGAAGACGTCGCGGTAGCCGGTGCGGCGGGGCGGGGTTTTGGTCGTTGCAGTGGGTGCGGTCACGGCCGCAGCCTGAGGCCCCGAGGGGATGCGGCCTAGACTTTCGTCCCTGGCCGAATGTTGGACGTCACGCTGCGGGTGACACCGCATCCCGCATCTGCGGAACGTGTCTGCAGCGGCGGCCGAAGAAGCGAACAAACAGGTGAGAAAGCCGCACAGCGTGCCACACATCATGCGCCTCGGTGCCGACGACCTGCTGCACTGCCGCTTCGCGCTGTCCCCGCTCTGGGAAACCCACCAAGCTGTGCGCACGCTGGACCGCCCCGCCAAATCGCTGCCCTACCACCTTCCGTGGCTGCGCCGCAGCGCCGAGGTCGCCCGCGCGCTCGATCTCCTGCCGCTCTGGCTGCTCATGCCCGAGCCGGGCTACACCCCGGACTTCGTATGCCCGCCGCCGCTGGGCCTCGACACGACGTTCGCGGACGAGATCTCGGTAGTGCGGGCGACGGACCCCGAGGTGGCCCGGTACGAGATCCACCGGGCGCTGGCCGACGGCGGGGCACTGCACACGAGCACCGGGCAGAAGCTGCTCGCGGATCCGGCTCGGGCAGTGCAGGACCTGGCGGCCCTTCTGGAGCAGGCCTGGCAAGCGCTGGTAGCGCCGCACTGGCCGAGGCTGCGCACTCTGCTCGAGGCGGACATCGCCTTCCACGCAAGGCGGTTGGCCGAGGGCGGTCTGGCCTCGCTCTTCGCCGATTTGCACCCCGAGGTGTCCTGGTCGGACGGCACTCTGACGGTGCGGCGCCACCGCACCCACGTCCGCACGCTGCGCGGCGAGGGCCTGCTGCTGATGCCGAGTGTCTTCGCCTGGCCGGAGGTGATCAGCGGCTTCGACCCCCCGTGGCAGCCCACGCTGGTCTACCCGGCCCGGGGTATCGGAGGCTTGTGGGCAGTGGGCGGCCCCGAGGCCTCCGCCGCGCTGCGTCGGTTGCTGGGAGCGGGCCGGGCGTCGGTGCTTGCCGCGCTCGTGGAACCGGCCTCGACCTCGGCGCTGGCAGCCCGGCTGGGCCTGACGCCGTCGTCCGTATCAGCACACCTTCACGCGCTGCGCGACGCCAGGCTGCTCACTTCCCGGCGGGAGAAGCACAAGGTGCTATATGAGCGGACGCCGCTGGGAATCGCACTGGTGGAGGGGTAGGGAAGGGATCCGGTAGACCGAGCAGGACGGGTCGAAGCCGTTGAAGGGCTTCGCCGGCTTCCTCCGCCAAGACCTTGACGCCGTTACCGCCGGGCTCACCCTTCCGTGGAGTTTCAGTGTGGTCGAAGGATCCTTGAACCGGGTGAAAACGCTCAACAAGCCACGTACGGCAGGGCTTCGTTCGAACTCCTCCGAGCCCGCACCCTCAACCCAGCCATGAACATCACCGAACTACGGGAGCCTCTTTCAGAGGCTTGTGCCAAGGAACAGGGCGGCCTGGCTATGTACGCGAGTACCGGCTCTGGTCCACTTCTTGTGGAGGCTCACGGACAGTGATGTCAGTGGTGTGTTGGGATGGCCGGACTCTGCCGTTGATCCACCGGGAGGCCCTCGTGACGTCCTCGTACCCGTCCTTGACTCGTGCCTTGGCCGAGGCGTTGGTCGATGTCCTGTGGTTCATCGACGGCAGCGAAGACGAGCAGATGGATCAGGACGACGCGGTCAAGGTCATGAAGGGTGTTGCCCACGTCGTCAGCACGCTGCCGAGTGATCAGCGACAGGAGCTGACCGAACTGGTTGGGGAGATGGCAGCTGCCGAGAGCAACCCGGCTCGCCGCGAGTTCCTGGAAGAGTTCCCAGAGGGCTTCGGGCTGATCAATGATGCGTCTTCCACCGGACGGCGGGCTAACCCGTCTCTTCTCTCCCAAAATAATTCACAGCGGGGCATAAGGATTTCCGGGGCTGGGGTGTGAGCCTTTGGCCCGTCGGCGACCTCACTTGGCCGGGAGGATATTTCCTGGCCGGCCGAAGGCCCGAAAGACGCTGGGCCTTACAAGCGGGGCCAGAGGTGGGCGAACTCGCGCTCGACCGTGTTGAGGTTACGCGGGGTGCTGGTGAGCTTTTCCAGGAAGGCGAATCTCCGTCGTCTGCGCCAGTTGCCTACCTGTCCTGCGGCGAAAGTGAGTCCTGGGATGAGAGCGCCGAGCAGGGGAGACCCGATACTGACCAGGTCCTTGGCCGTTTGGACTGCCGGCTCCATTGTGGGGTGCCGGGCGACCAGTTCGCCTTCGAAGCGCACGCCGTACGAGGAGAGTTCGGCGCAGGCGCGGGCGACGTCGTCACGGTTGCCCTCGGCGATGGCAGCGTCCACGCGGGAGCAGTGCTCGCGGTATCGCCGGGCGGGCCTGCTGTCCCGGATTTCGAGGGTGATGGGCAGGACTTCGCTGGGTTTGCCGGCACGGCTGAGAACGTGTTTGAGGACGAGAGGAATGCGAACCTCGAACGCCTCGTAGGTGAGGAGTTCGTTGATCTGCTGGTCGCGGTCGCGTTCCGCGTCGTCCACGAGCGTCGCCACCCGCTCGGCGAATGCGCGGCGCGGGCGGGGCGGGACAAGGCCAGTCCTCAACGCGTCGGCTCCGTACGGACAGCCCAGCAAGTCGGCGAGGAGCACGTAGACGCGAGTCCGGTAAATCAGGTGGGCGGCGAAGAGTTCGGGGTGTGCGCTACGGCTCACGCTTCCCACCGTCCAGTAGTAGTCCATCTCCGAC
This sequence comes from Streptomyces sp. HUAS TT11, assembly GCF_051553595.1. NCBI lineage: Bacteria > Bacillati > Actinomycetota > Actinomycetes > Kitasatosporales > Streptomycetaceae > Streptomyces > Streptomyces sp. HUAS TT11. Next base: position 631,115 of record NZ_CP196184.1, on the reverse strand, counting down.
CAGAATCCATCGCCGTCGGTCTCGTCGATCGCGCCGACTGCGGCTTGGCTTCTCAGGAGCGTGCCGGTCATGGACTCGCCACGGTAGTACTCCTCGTCATCCACGAGTTCGACCAGATGGTGCGGCGACACATGTGCCAGCTCCGGGTCGATCGCGCGCAGGTGCTCGAGGACCTGCTCCTCCCTCAGCGGAACACCCAGCAAAGTGCGGAGGTCGTCGATCATCCCCTGTGGACCTGCGGACTCCAGTGCCGTCGCCTTGGCCAGCGCTAAGACGGCGAACACCTCCTCCGAGGACAGCCTCTTGCTGGCGTCTTGGGCGAGTTCCTTCGCCGCACGCAGCAGCGGGTCTCCGTACTCGGTTGCCCAACCTTCCGGACCCGTCAGCACGTTCTCGTAGAGAATGGCAGCGTTGACGTACTCCGCTACCGCCTGCAGCGTGAGCCGCGGACGCGTGGGCAGCCGGATCCGCGAGTCCTCCCAGCGCGCCCCGCTGAAGTACCGCAGGGCATGGTCGACGGTGGCGTGGTCCAGCACGATGCTGGAAATCGAGCCTGGCGTGTCGTTTCTCGCCGTCGCCTCTCCCAGCACACGTGCCGCATGATCGGGATTGTTGAACAGGGCCTGTAGACGGCGCCTGTTCTCCTGGTCTCGTGCCTGGAGCTCTTCACGGTGCCGCCTGTCCATCACCACCCTCCCAGGATGAACGATCAGCACCTCTCGATGAAGGCGCATGCCGCATTTCCCGGATGCAACAACGGATCGGTGTGGCAATCAGGGCGGGTCAGCGCGATAGGTGGCCAGTAGTACGCCTGGGAGGGTGCAGTCGCCGACCTCGTCGCAGCCGATGACGATCGCGGGGCGCGGTCTTCGATGCGCGGCCACTGCAAGCCCTGAACGGCATCGACCCGCGGTCATTGCTCGCTACGTCCCGACCCCGTCCGGGGCCGGTTCGACCACCGCGCCGGCGAAGCGTCTGTGGGCCGCGCGGTCGACGCTCGCTGGTCCTGCGGTCGTTTGAGGAAGACCAGCTCGCTCGCGCCCTGGCCCTGGTCGAGCCGTTCTTGCCGGTCGGCAGCGCGCGGGCCGTGTGACCCGGAGACGGCGCGGCGGCAGCGCTATGGCCTCTCCTTCGCGACCGTGTTTTCCCGCGATCCGGGGTCTGTTGGTCGATGCAGCGCGCCGTACTGGCGTGTCCGGTGACCCGGGCGATGGCACCCAGCGCCGGCTGGCCCCGCACGCGCTCGACGCAGCGGTCCTGTTCCATCTGGTCCTCGAGTCGGCACCGGCCCGGACGTCCTGGGCACGCCGTCGGCGACGAGGGCGACGCGGTGCGGGACAAGCCCGCCGCGCATACGAGAATCGCCTCAACGCTCCGAAGTGGTGCCCCAGCGCCGCGGCGGTCGGTTAGGGCGCGTATCGAGTTGTGATCAATGAGTGGTCCGGGTGAGGTCTTTGATCCAGATCATCGAGGCGCGCAGGTATATGGTGAGGCAGCTGTCTGGGGTCCTATCGGATGGTGATGCCTCGCCAGGCCTTGAGCTTGTTGATCAGGCCCTCGACGGTGTTTCTCTCCTGGTAGAGGTCAGCATCGTGGTTCGGCGCTCGCCGCGCACATGCAACCGGTCGATCGACGCGTAGGGCGGATCAGTTGCGCATGCTGGCCGGTGGGCCGACGACGGTGGTGAGCCGGAGTTTGGTCTCGTCTTCACTGCCCGGCGCGGCGGTCATGATGACAATCTTGAGCTCGGTGTCGCCGTCGGTCAGGACATCGCAGTCCACCGTGACCGGGCCCACCGACGGATGGTCGACCGTCTTGCGGACCTCGCGGTTCGCGGTCACCTCTCCCGTCGCCCACAGCTCGGCGAACCTCTCGTTGCCTGCGTTCAGGTCGCGGACCAGCGCGGCCAGGCGGCTGTCCCGGGGGAAGCGGCCGGTGGCGCGGCGCAGGTCGGAGACGAGGGCGGCGTCGGCGGTGTCGGGGTCCGTCTCGGTGACCGGCCACAGCGCGAGGGGGGTGTGATCGACGTCCACCGGGAACCTGTCGCGGGCGAAGTTGCGCATCCGCGGCGGCGAGGCCAAGGGGTCGCCCAGCAGGGCGGCCCACCCGTGGTTCCACCACACCAGTTGCCAGTCCGCCGCGAACACGGCAACCGGTACGTCTCCGAGGCGGACGAGCACCCGTTGCATACCGGGCGGGAGATGGTCGCAGATCGTGCCGTCCGCCGGCGGCAGGATCTGGGCCAGCCGGTAGAGGTGGTCCCGCTCGGCGGTGGACAGCTGGAGGGCGCGCGCCAAGGACGCCACCACCGACGCCGAGGGTGTCGTGGCCCGCCCCTGCTCCAGGCGCACGACGTAGTCGACCGACACTCCGGCCAGGTCGGCCAGTTCCTCGCGCCGCAGCCCGACCGTCCGGCGCTTGCGGACGACCGGCAGCCCAACGGCCGACGGAGGCAGCCGGTTCCGCCACGTGCGGATCATCGCGCCCAGTCCGGCCCCGGGGGGTGGCGTCGTCATGCTCTCCATCCTCCCGCGTCCCCGATCACATGCGGAGGCGCGAAGGTGGTACTGGTCTTCCCACCGTCGAAGCCTCCCTGGTCCGGCTCCCTCGTCAAGGCAACCATCGAAGGCATGACGATCACTTTCATCACCGGAGCCAACAAGGGCATCGGTCGCGAGACCGCCCGCCGCCTCATCGCCTGCGGTCACACCGTTCTCCTGGGAGCCCGCGACCGAGAGCGGGGTGAGGAGGCAGCCGCCGCGCTGGGCGCACGCTTCGTCCCCGTCGACGTGACCGACGACGCGTCCGTGGCCGCCGCCGCCGCGGACGTCGCCGAGCACGAGGGCAGGATCGATGTCCTGATCAACAACGCAGGGGTCCAGGGTCCCTTCGGGGATCCCGGCGACCTCACCGCCGCCGACGCCCGCGCCGTCCTCGACGTCAACGTCATCGGCGTCGTCCGCACCACCACCGCGTTCCTGCCGCTGCTGCGCCGTTCGGACGACCCCGTGATCATCAACGTCAGCAGCGGCATGGGCTCCCTCGCCTTCACCCACGACCCCGGCCGGTCCGAGTCGCACGCCGTCGTGCCGCTGTACGCCTCCTCGAAGGCGGCGCTGACGATGTTGACCACGCAGTACGCCAAAGGGCTCAAGGACATTCGCGTCAACGCCGCCGACCCCGGCTACACCGCGACCGACATAAACGGTCACAGCGGCTCCCAGACCGTCACCGAGGGCACGGACGCGATCGTCGCCCTCGCCACCGAGGGGCCCGGTGCCGGCACCGGACGCTTCATCGACCGCCATGGCGAGATCGCCTGGTCCTGAGACCGGCGGCGCCGGATCACCACTCCAGGCGACAAGGACATCACGTAGTCGTCGCAGTATTCGGGGCAGCTCCAGGGCGCAGATCGGATCGTGATCAATTTGCGGGATTCGCCCTCGCGGCGGGCCCGGACCGGTAGATCTTCTTGCGTGACGCGAGTGCAACTGAAGGACGTCGAATGGGAGTTCATCGAGCCGTACCTGCCGATCGGCGGGTACGGCCCCTACCCCGAGCGGCTGCGGCAGCAGTTCGAAGGCGTGATTTGGCGGTTCAAGACCGGCGGCCAGTGGCGGGAGATGCCGCAGGAGTTCGGTGCCTGGCCGACCGTTCACAACCGCTTCCGGCACTGGCGTGACGCAGGCGTCTTCGAGGCCCTGCCGGAGGGCCTGATCGCGGAAGCCGCGAAGCGGGGTGCGGTGGACCTGTCCCTGGTCAGCATCGACTCCACCACCGCGCGCGCCCACCACGACGCCCCCGGCATGCACCTGGGCGAGGATGTCCTCCCCGCCCTGGAGAAAGCCGCGGCTGAGGAGAAGGCCAGGCCAAAGGGGGCAGCGGCGAAGGAACAAAAGAGACAGGACGCCGAAGCGGATCCCGAGCGGGAGGAGCGACGACGTATCCGACGTCGGCGCAAGCTCCGGCTGAAGGCCGCCCTCCTGGGGCGTTCCAGGGGTGGGCAGACCAGCAAGGTCAACCTCGCCGCCGACCGAAAGTGCCGCCCGCTGGCGTGCGTCCTGGCCGCGGGCCAGGCCGCGGACAGCCCACAGTTCATCCCCGTGCTGGGCACGATACGGGTCCCCGGACCCGTCGGCCGGCCCCGCACCCGGCCGGACGCGGTCGCCGGGGACAAGACATCCCACGCCGATAAGCGTCAAGCCGCCGCTGCTCTGAGTGCTGCTGAGGCCTGTGGGAAGGCGGCTGCTTCGTCGTAGGTGTGGCCGTTCTGGAGGCAGTGGAACAGCATGCCCATGAAGCGGTTGAAGAGGTTCCGCTGTGCTGCGACGTGGCGGTCGCCGGCGGCCCTTCGGCGGTCGTAGTGGGCTCTGGCTCCTGGTGACCTGGTGAGAGAGTTGAAGGCCCAGACGTAGCCGACGGCGGCCAGTCTCTGGTTCTTGACCTTCCGGCTCATGACCTTGCAGCTCTTGCCGCTGGCCCTGGTGACCGGGGCGCTTCCCGCGTAGGCCTTGAGGGATCCGGCGGTGGCGAAGCGGGTGCGGTCGTCGCCGATCTCCGCCAGGACCCGGGCGCCGGTCAGTGCGGCGAGACCCGGAAAGCTGCGGATGATCGGAGCGTCCGGATGCTCCTCGAAGGCCTGCGTGACGGCCTCTTCGAGCTGGGCGGCGTTGTCGCAGGCGGTGTTCAGCTGCCTGAGCAGGGCGGAAGTCTGATGTCCCAGAGCCGCTTCGACCTGCGGGAGTTGGTGGAGGTAGTCGCGTCTGAAGACCTCGTGGAGTCTTTCGGCCTCGGCCTGGATGCCGCGGACACGGCCGGCCTGTTTGAGCAGCAACTGCAGACGCTGCCGTGTCAGCTTCGCAGCCGATGTCGGGGTCGGTGCCGCGGCCAGGATGCTGCGGGCTTCCCTTGAGCACAGGCCGTGCTTGTGCTGGGCGAAGGCGGCGAGGATCGCCGGATAGAACTCTCTGAGCTGGGAGCGAAGCTTGTTGTGGGCCTGGCCGCGGACCCAGACAGCGTCCTGCTGGGCCCGGGCGAGCACGGCGATGGCCTGGACGAGCTCGGAGTCCGCCGGCAGCGGGCGGTGGGCGGCCATGTCGGTTCGCAGGATGTTGGCCAGAGCCGCGGCGTCGACGGCGTCCGACTTCTTGCGGGCAACGGAGTGGCGGTCCCGGTAGCGGGCGACCGCCAGCGGATTGATCGCGAAGACCGGTCGGCCAGTGGCCCGCAGGCAAGCGACGAGCAGTCCGCGGGAGGTCTCGATCGCCACCGGAACGGGCGCATCCTCGCTGTCGCCGTGCTCGGCCAGCAGAGCCGTGATCTGGGCAAACCCTGCGGCATCGTCGCTGATCCGCACCTTGGCGAGCTGCTGTCCACCCGCATCGACCAGTGCGACGTCGTGGTGATCTTCGGCCCAGTCCACCCCGCAGAACACTGGCGTCGGTAATCCGACGATCTCCATCCGACCCTCCTTCGTGACGACTCTCTTCCCAGGTCAGAGCCTGTGCAGGGTGCGCGTGCTCCCTAATGGAAGTGCTCAAGGCACGTCATCCCACCAGCCGTTCGCAACCCCAGCGAGTCACACGGCCCTCGGTCCGCGTCAGAGCTGAAAGCTCAAGGCAGAGCTGAGAAGTGATCCGCGCAACCGGCTCGGACTACGAACAGCCAACCGTTCGAGAGCCGCAACCGGACCGTCCCGCAGCAACAGGACCTCTTCGAGACCCCTGCAGAACTAACCACGACTGATTCCGAACACTCCTGCCCGGACTGCTGGGCGCGAGCCAGCCTCGTCTTGTCAACAGAGCTCTCAGGCCCGGGCATACTCGAAGGCTCGGCTCGCGCCCACGAAGGCCAACATGCGCCGGCCTTCGCCTCCCATTAGGCCTACTCGTCCCGTGGTAACCGGGTCCACCTACGCAAACGCGGTATCAAGGCCGTCATCCCCGAGAAGAAGGACCAGGCCACCAACCGGAAGAAGAAGGGCAGGGGCGGCGGCCGGCCGGTCAGGCACGACGCCGACCTGTACAAGGAGAGGAACACCGTCGAGCGCCTGATCAACAAGCTCAAGGCCTGGCGAGGCATCGCCACCCGATACGACAAGAGCCCGGACAGCTACCTCGCGGGCCTCCACCTACGCGCCTCGATGATCTGGATCAAGGGCCTCACACGAACCACCCCTTGATCACAACCAAATACGCGCCCTAACCGTTGCGCCGCCGATGCCCCCCATAGAAGACAGACGCCCCCACCACCAGAGTCAGCCCGATGGTCGTAGCAACGGTGATCTCACTCGTGTCCTGATCCCCGGATCGGTACGGCAGCCACGGATCGAGCAGCCCCAGCGGGTCCTCGCGTACCACGATCCGCTCGCCCTTCTTGGCCTGACCGAAGCAGTTCTGCATTTGGGAGACCTCGAACGTGCGCTGCTCACCGCTCAGTTCACGGATCGAGCACATCATGTCGGCGCCATGCTTGCGGTGCTGGTCGACGACGTCCACGACAACTGCGTCCACCGGCTCTCCTACGGTCCGCATGTACCCCTCATAGACCGCCGGCCCGGCGAATAGCGTCAGTGCGAAACCGGCCACCGCCACCAGCGTGGCCGCCCCGGCCCGGTGCCACACTCCGCCGACCACAATTGTCGCGACCGCGACGACGGCCACCACAACCACCACCCCGAGCAGCGTCACCCACTGCGCCACCCCCGCTCCGAACAGCAGCAGCACCGGAACCGCCACGGCCCACATCAACGAGTTGATCGCCTTGCGACCCGGACTCAGCGCGCGCTTCCCGCTCACCACCCCGCCAGGCACGGCCCCCGCCGCGGCCTCGAATTCGCTCATGCCCCCGTCGCCTCCCAGACATCGTCACTCGTTCACCGACGACAGTAGGGGCCCCAGCGAGGCCTGATGCAAGGGGCCATTCCACTCGACTACATATTGTCGTGAGGCGACGCAATGCCGGTTGCGGAGTCAATGGGCCTCCAATCAGAGCTTGCCCCCTGCAGATCCATCCAGCGCCGAGAACCGCGTTCCGCAGAGAGCCCCAGGCCAGGAGGCGTGGGAGGTTGGTGTCGGGCCCGAACGCGAGGCAGGCGCCGTCGCAACTGGTGCAGCCGAAGGCTTGCGCGATGCATAGCCGCCGACGGGAGTTGACGCGGCCTGTGGGCGGCCAGGCCGCGCCTGCGCGGCCACGCGGTGGGCGGTCGGCGAGATCTTCCACTCGGTGGAGCTTGCGAGCAACAGCACGTCGAAGGAGCTCCATGGGTGAGGTGGTGCTTGCCGCCGTCCTGTGCGGCAAAGGCTGCCGGGATGCCCAGGGAAACGATCCGCTCCAGCCACGGCAGCGACTCGGCGAGGGTCACCGCGGCATCCAGCGGGACGTCGGGGGCTACGGCCCAGGCAGTGGTCGCGGCCGTAACGGTCGAGGGTTGCCTTCGGCCCAAGCGAACCATGCGGGCCCTGTGCAACTCTCCGTGCTGAAGGGGTAGTTCAAGCAGGAGGAGTGCCGGTCCCGTCGCAGGGCGGGTCGAAGGGCGTGGTGCGGTCCCACTCTCGTTGAGGTCGGTACCCATGCAGGATTGAACTGTTGGGCGAGTGTCTGGTGCGGGTGGATACTGGCTGGCGCGTAGGGTGTTGAGGTCAGGGACGACGATGTGTCTGCCGTGGACGTGGGCGAGGTTCGCGCGGGCGAGTTCGTCGAGTGTCGTGTCGGTGTCCGGGACGATGCTGCCGGGGGCGGTCGTCAGCGTCCTGTCCACACGGGGGCGCGCTTGTTCTGGAAGGCGAGCACTCCCTCTTTGCTGTCTTCGCTGTCGAGGGCGGCCATGACGGCGGGCAGCCGTGCGTCTCGCGCTTCGCGGGCGCTGAGCTGCGCGGTACGGGTGACGAGCTGCTTGATCGCCCGGACCGACGAGGGCGAGCAGGCCAGCACGTCGTCCACCCAGCGCTGCACCGCGTCGTCGAGTTCGGCGGCCGGGACGACCTCGTTGACCAGGCCGAGGCGGTGCAACTCGCTCGCGGGCACCCGCTTGCCCGTGAGCAGCATGCCCATGGCGGCGTTGTGTGGGATCTTCCGTTGCAGCAGGACCATGCCGCCGTCCAGCGGCAGCCTGCCGACCCGCGGCTCGGGCAGCCCGAACTTGGCGGTGTCCGATGCGATGACGATGTCGCAGCCCAGGACCATCTCCATCCCGCCGCCGACCGCGTAGCCGTTGACCCGCGCGATGACCGGCACGTCCAGTGTCGTGCGCAGGCTCAGTCCGCCGAACCCGTTCGGATCGAGCTGCGACCAGTATTCGAGGCCGGTCTTGTCGATTGCCCTTTGGGACATGTCCGCGCCGACGCAGAACGCGCGGTCGCCGGCTCCGGTGAGCACCACGCACCGTACCTCGGGGGAGGTCTCGATCTGGGCCCAGATCTGGTTGAGCCGGTCGGTGGTCGGTCCGTCGACGGCGTTGAGCACGGCGGGCCGGTCGATCGTCACGTAGGCGACGAAGTCTTTGATCTCGAGTCGGACTTCATCGGTCATGATATGGCTCCGTTCTCGCGCAGCCGCGCGATCCGCTCCTCGTCGTAACCGTGCTCGGCCAGCAGTTCGGCGGTGTTCTCACCGAGCTGCGGCGCACGACGGTCCACCGTGGCTGGGGTCGCGGACAGGCTGATGGGGGAGTTGAGCACCTGCACGACGCCTTCGCCGGGGTGTTCCATCTTGACGATCATGTTGTTGATCGCCGTCTGCTCGTCAGCCAGGGCATCGGCCATGGTCCGCACTGGGGCGCACAGGAGGTCCTGCTCTTCGAGCCGTCGTACCCAGTGGGCGGTGGTGTTGGTGGTAAACCTCTCGCGGAAGAGTCCCTGCAGCTCCGCCTTGGCTGCCATGTGCCCCGGCGGGTCCTGCAGGTCCGCTCGCTGCCACAGGGTGTCGGGCAGGTCCAGCGCAGCACAGATGTCGCGCAGGGGCTCCTGCTTGAAGGCGCCGACCAGGCACACCGCGCCGTCGGTGGTGGCGAAGACCCCGGACAGTGGCATGGCCGCCCAGTTGATCTCCGTTCCGCGGTTGAGGTGGGTTGCTGCCTCCTGCATTTGCATGTGGAGCATGGAGTCGAACATGCGGACGTCGACGCGCTGGCCTTCGCCGGTCCGTTCGCGCGCGAGTAGTGCCAGCAGGATTCCTTGAAGGAGATGCATTCCGGTGGTGTAGTCGCACAACGTCGTCGGGTAGATGCTCAGCGGGATGTCCTCGCTCTGGCGGCGCCACATCACCCCCGAGAGAGCCTGCAGCAGCACGTCCTGCCCGCCCTTGTGCGCGTAGGGGCCGCTTTCGCCGAAGCCGGTTCCGGACGCCCAGATCAGGCGCGGGTTGATCGCCTTCATCGCCTCGTACCCGAACCCGATACGATCCATCACCCCGGCCCGGAAGTTGCTGACCACCACATCGGCGTCACGGATCAGATCGAGGACGACCTGTTTGCCCTCCTCACCGCGAGTGTCGATGCTGATGCTGCGCTTGTTCCGGTTGATGGAGTAGAAGATCGGGTTGTCCAAGCCGTGCGGGTCCACCACGGACGACCGCGACAGGTCGCCAACCTTCGGACGCTCGATCTTGATGACGTCCGCGCCGTAGTCACCGAGCAGTTGCGTGGCCGATGGACCCATGAACACCTGGGTGAAGTCGACAACCGTGATGCCTTCGAGTGCCTTCATATGTCTGTTCCTTCAGTCGATGCCGTGGTGACCGTCGCGTTCGCGCTCGGTTGGTCGCCCGGGTCCGCCCCGAACTTGCGCATCACTCCCTGAATGTCGGGTGCGGGAACCTCCCGTACCGTGCAGCCACGATCGGCCGCCAGGGCTGCAGCCACGCCTGCGGCCTGGCCCATCGCCATGCACGGCGGGATCTCCCGGGACATCTTCTGGGCCTGCGGAGTCGCCGAGTAGTGCCGGCCGGCCACCAGCAGTTGGTCGACCTCCTTCGGCAGCAGCGCCCGATAGGGCGTGTAGTAGTCCCGCCCTCGGGCCACCGTGTCGGCGAAGTGCCTGCGCGAGTGGATGTCCTCGGCGGTGACCACGTACTCGCCTTCGAGCAGCCTGGTCTGCCGCACACCCATCTGTTCCGCCACGTCCACGACGTAGGCGTTCTCGAAGCCCGGCAGTGTCTCCCGGCACAGGGCGACGGCCTCCGAGATACGGTCCCGTGCCGCGAACTCGGCCGAGGTCATCGACTCCGGGTCGGTGCCGTCGTAGCCGGTCATGTGGGGTGCGTTACACCACACCACGCCAGGGATCGGGGTCTTGAGCCACCACAGCTCCCAGGCGCCGCCGAGAACCCGCTTGATCTTCCTGTTGATCTGGCGGGCCGCCTTCGGATCGGCCTGTTCGAACCGCTCGGCTGCCGCGGTGTCGACGCCGCCGAGCCGGAAGACAAGCGTGGTCAGGTAGGAGTCCTTGACGTAGGAGGCACCGGCGCGGGATGCCACGTCGATGTCCCCGGTGGTGTCGATGACCACGTCGCCGAGCACGGCCTGCGGACCGTCCTTGGTTTCCGCGATCACGCCGCGCATCACCCCGTTGTCGACGATCGGCCGCGAGAACCAACTGTGCAGGCGGAGGTTCACGCCGGACTCACGCACCAGGTCGTTGGAGACCCTCTTCCACGCGTCGGGGTCGAACGCGACCGAGTAGCAGATGGGCTTCGGGTTTTGCGACTGGTGGAAGTCGAAGACACCGTAGCGGCCCCACCTGTTCCACGTCTCCGTTGAGGCGAAACGATCCTCCTCGGGCGGTACGACAGCCAGCTCCATCTTGGTCATGCGCTCGACGTACTCCGACACGATGCCGGTGACAGTGATCTCCTGGGCGTTGATCATGTCGTCCAGGACGAGCACCATGCCGCCCGAGGCCAGGCCGCCGAGGGCCGGATAGCGCTCCAGCAACGTGACGGAAGCCCCGCTGCGGGCGGCGGTCACGGCGGCGGACACACCGGCCGGGCCGCCGCCGACCACGACGACGTCGGACTGGGCCACGACCTCGCAGTCGAGCGAGCCGGGCGAAACACGCAGATCACGCACCGAGGGACACTCCTTCAGCTTTCTTCGCCCACTGATAGAAGGCGATGCTCAGACCGGCCAGAACGGCCATGTAGACGGGGAACAGGTCGCTCAGTCCGTTGTCGGACAGCCAGACCACCAGATAGGACGCGGTACCGCCGAACGCGGCGACCCCGACCCCGTAGCCGAGTCCGCAGCCCGCGGCGCGGACTCCCTTGGGCATCAACGACGTGCTCACCAGAACGTAGAGGGTCATGTTGATCACCAGTACCGGCGCGCCCACCAGCAGTACGACCGTGAAGGTGGCGATGCTCTTGTGGGCGTAAAGCAGGAGCAGGAAGACCGCGGGGACCATCAGGAACCGACCGTAGAGGAACACCCGGGACAGGGCCCATCGGTCCGCGAGCGGGCCGACGACGAGCGAGCCGCCCATCATGATCAGCGCCAGCACGGTGGTGATGCCGAAGACGGTCGTCGGGTTCTCGCCGAATTTGGTCCGTGCGAGGGTCGGCAGGCCCACGTTCCACCCGTAGTTGAACGCCTGCGCGGCGCCGACCACGAAGATGATCGCCAGCAGGCTCCGCCACCGGGTGAACACCGACCTCCAGACCCTCGAGGTGGAGCCGATGTAGTCGGGGTCGCTCTCGTGCAGGGTTTCCGGGAGGGAGCGGCGCAGCCACAGTACGACGAGGCCCATCACGGCGCCGACCCAGAACGGGATGCGCCAACCCCAGTCACCCATCAGCGCATCGCCCAGCGTGAGCCCCAACACGTAGTTGATCAGCGAGGCGAGCAGAATGCCGAAGTTGACAAAGAAGCTGATGACACCGGCGGCCGTGCCCGACCGGCCTTTCGGCATGACCTCCGCACCGTACGCCGTGGACAGCGGTGCTTCTACGCCGGTGGAAATTCCTTGCAGCAGGCGGCAGACGAGCAGGATCAGCGGTGCCGCCACACCTATGGTGCCGGCGTCGGGTATCACCCCTATGACCAAAGTCGTCAGTGCCATCATCCCCACTGACAGAAGCATCACCCTGCGGCGGCCTATGCGGTCGGCGACACCACCGAGCACGATGCCGCCGATGGGCCGCATTGCGAAACCGACGGCGAAGATCGACAAGGTGCTCAGTGTCGCGTCGACAGAGCTCTCGTTGCGGAAGAAATGCGGGCCGATGGTGACCGCCAGCAGGCCGAAGATCTGCCAGTCGTACCACTCGAGGGTGTTGCCGAGACCCAGGCCAAGCATCGCGCGGCGCATCGCCGCAGGACGATCCCTGGATTCTCTGGCCGGTCTTTCGTTGGTGAAATCAGCGGCGCCGGGCGCCCTTTCGGGAAGTGTGGACATGGCTACGCCTTCCGGACGGCCACGACTGTGGGGCCGTCGGACATAGGGGAAGGGGGAGCGCCGCTCTGACTACCAAGTCGGCGGCGTGGAAACCCAGATGCAGTGCGCCGGCTCGTCGCCGGCGTTGACGTACCAGTGCGGAATCGTTGAGGAATAGCGGATGGAATCGCCCGCTTCGAGATGGTGACGCACGCCGTCGACGAACACGTCGAGACTGCCCGAGAGGACGATCCCGAACTCTTCTCCGTTGTGGGTGAACGGCGTCTTACTGGTGTCGTGGCCGGGTTGCGAAGTCACCCAGGTGGCTTCGAGGGCGCCGGACAGGTCGGGCGTGAGCAGTTCGTAGGTGGCCGCGGCGGTCGCCAGGCCGTGCCCGCCCACCCGACGGCGTTCCGTCTTGCGGACGATGGGCGACTTGTTGTCCTCGATGCGCAGCAGGAGCCGGCCCACGGGAACGTCCAGGGCGTGCGCCAGCTGAACCAGGGTGGCGAAAGCAGGGTTGCCGATTCCGCGCTCGAGCTGGCTGATCACACCCACCGAAAGACCGCTGGCTTCAGCAAGCTGCTCCAGTGTCAGCGTGCGTTCCCGGCGTATGGACCGCACCGTCTCACCGATGGCGGCAACCAGGGGGGCGATCGTTGGACCGTCGCTCGACCGAGGCTTCGCTGCTTCACTCATGGACACAACCTAGTGAGGATTTTCATTCTGTCAACGGTTTGTTGCGACGTCGCTGGGGAGCCTGTCCCGTGAGCAATCCGTCCTTGGTCAGCGCGGACGCCGCCGCGGGCGAGCTTGAAGCCATGCTTTCGGCGGCGCAGGAGGCCGCCTCCGCACTGCGTGACTCCGCTGCCTTGACGCATGGGCACAACGTAGTGAAGATTTTCATTCTGTCAACGGTTTGTTGCGACGTCGCTAGGGAGCCTGTCCGGTGAACAACCCGTTTTTGGTCAGCGCGGATACCACCGCGGGCGAGCTTGAAGTCATGCTTTCGGCGGCGCAGGAGGCCGCCTCCGCACTGCGTGACTCCACCGGCGGTGAGCGGGCGTCGTGGTTGCGTGCGGTCGGTGCGGTGATCGATGAGGAAAGGGCGGAACTGCTCGACCTGGCGGTGGCGGAGTCCCACCTCGATCGGGCCGCGCTGGACGGCGAGGTGAAGCGCACGGTGTTCCAGTTGGAGCACTTGGCGCAGGCGGCCGAGTCCGGTGAGCTGCTCCGGATCCTGGCCGAACCCGCCGACGCGGACTACCCCGTCGCGGCCCGTCCCGATCTCGTCCAGGCGATGATGCCGCTCGGCCCCGTCCTGGTCTTCACCGCCAGCAACTTCCCCTTCGCGTTCAGCGTGGCCGGCAACGACTTCGCCTCCGCCCTGGCCGCGGGCTGCCCGGTGGTGGTGAAAGCCAACCCGGGGCACCCCGCACTCAGCGCCCTGACGGCGGAGATCGTCGCCGCCGTCCTGGCGAAGGCCGGCGCCCCGAAGGGCACCTTCGCCCACATCCAGGGAGTGGAGCCGGGAGTGGCCGCGCTGCGCGACACCCGGATCAAGGCGTGCGGGTTCACCGGCTCGCTCGCCGGCGGCCGCGCGCTGTTCGACATCGCGGTGGGCCGTCCGGACCCGATCCCGTTCTACGGTGAACTCGGTTCCCTCAACCCGGTGTTCGTCACCCCCGCGGCCGCCGCCGCACGGGCCGAGGAGATCGCCGCCGGATTCGCCGCCAGCGTCTCCTTCCGCGGTGGACAACTGTGCACCAAGCCGGGCGTGCTGATCGCACCGGAGAACTCCGGCATCCTCGACGCCGCCGCCACCGCCCTCGCCGGTCTCGAACCGGCGACACTTCTGACTGACCGCATCACCGGCGCCTACACCGAAGGCACCAAGTCCCTGTCCGGCCTGCCAGGCGCACGTGTGGTGGCAGGCTCGGGGGGCACCTCGCCCACACTCGTCTCGATACCCCCCGCGAGTGTGCTGGCCACCGTGGGCGGCGGCATCGAGGAGTGCTTCGGGCCGGCGGCCGTCGTGATCGAGTACCGGGACACGGCCGAGATCGGCGCGATCGCCCGCTCGCTCGGCCCGAGCCTCACCGCGACGATTCACGGTGAGCCGGCCGACGCCGTCGCCGCGTCCCTCGTCGACCAGCTCAGCTCCTTGGCCGGCCGGGTCATCTGGAACGGGTGGCCGACCGGCGTCAGCGTGACCCGCGCCCTGCACCACGGCGGCCCCTACCCCGCCACGACCTCGCCGACCTACGGCTCGATCGGCGTGGGTTCGGCCCAGCGCTGGCTGCGCCCGGTCACGTACCAGAACTGGCCGGTGGAGCTGCTGCCCCGGGAGGTTCGGGCACGGGTCCTTCCGGCCGCGGAGTGAGGAAGGCCGCGATCCGTCTCGTGGCCAGGACCGCCACCGCCGTCACGCAGCCGGCGGCCGACGACCGCGCAGGCGGATCACCGGCCCGAACCACACCGACGGGACGCATTCCACGCCGCCCGGGGGGCCGCGCGCGGCTGCGGCCCGTCCGCCGATCCACCGGGGGCTCCGGCGGCAGCCGTTGACAGCGCACGAGTAGTGAGGAACTGAGGAACAGGAATGTCATCGACCACCCTGAAACCCGGAGTCTGGGGCGTTCTCGCGACCCCCTTCACCGGGCCCGCCCTCGACATCGACGCGACCAGCCTGGCCGGTGTCGTCGAGGCGTACGAGCGTGCGGGAGCCACCGGCCTCACCGTGCTCGGCGTCTTCGGCGAGGCCGCACAGCTCGACACCGGTGAACGGCGCGCGGTCCTTGAGACCGTCGTCGGCAGCAGCTCGCTCCCGCTCGTGGTGGGGGCGACCTCGCTCGGCACCGCGACCGTGGCCGAGGAGACCCGGCTGGCGCAGCAGGTGCTCGGCGACCGGATGGCCGCCGTGATGGTCCAGGTCAACTCGCCGGACCCGGCGGTGCTCGCCGAACACCTGCGCGCGGTCCACCGGCGGACCGGTGCCAGCATCGTCGTCCAGGACTACCCCGTGGTCAGCGGGGTACGCATCGCGGTCCCCGCACTCGCCAGGGCACTGCGAGACCTGCCGTTCGTCGCCGCCGTCAAGGCCGAGGCCCCGCCGACCCCGGGCGCCGTCGCGGTCCTCACCGAAGAGTTGGACGTCCCGGTCTTCGGTGGGCTCGGCGGCATCGGACTGCTGGACGAACTGGCCTGCGGCGCCGCCGGCGCGATGACCGGCTTCTCCTACCCCGAAGGTCTGATCGCCTGCGTGCAGGCGTGGCAGACCGGCGGCTACGAGCAGGCCAGGCAGGCGTGGCTGCCGTACCTGCCACTGGTCAACTTCGAACAGCAGGCCGGGATCGCGCTCGCCATCCGCAAGGAATGCCTGCGCCGGCGCGGGCTGTTCCAGGACTCCGCCGTACGGCCGCCCGCCTCGGCCATGCCGGACGCCCTGGCCGAGCAACTCCAACGCCACCTGGACGCCGTGGCGCCGACGACGGGGACGCGCTGATGGACATCGGACTCAAGGGACGCACCGCTCTGGTCTGCGCCTCCACCCAGGGACTGGGCGAGGCCACCGCACGGGCGCTCGCCGCGGAGGGCGCGAGCGTCGTCGTCTGCGGGCGCTCCGCCGACCGCGCGCGGGAGATCGCCGACGAACTGCCGGGCGCGATCGGGATCGCCGCCGACCTGCTCGCCGCCGACGGCCCCGAACGGCTGGTGGCCGCCGCCACCGAGGCACTCGGCGCGATCGACGTCCTGGTCCTCAACGGGCCGGGCCCGCGGCCCAAAGCCGCGGCCGACGTCACCGCGCAGGACGTCACTGAGGCGGTCGACGCACTGGTCCGACCGCAGCAGCGGCTGGTCGCCCTCACCCTGCCCGGGATGCGCGAACGCGGCTGGGGCCGCGTGCTCGCCATCGGCTCCAGCGGCGTAGCCGCCCCGTTGCCGCAACTGGCCTCGTCCAACCTCGGACGGGCCGCGCTCGCGGCGTACCTCAAGACACTCGCGGCAGAGGTGGCCGCGGACGGAGTCACCGTCAATCTGCTGCTGCCCGGCAGGATCGGCACCGAGCGGGTGGCCCGCCTGGACGAGGCGGCCGCCGAGCGGACCGGCCGCTCACCGGCCGAGGCCGCGGCCGAGTCCCGCCGCACCATCCCTGCCGGCCGCTACGGACGGCCGGAGGAGTTCGCCGCCGCCGCGGCGTTCCTGTGCGGCGCGCCCGCCTCGTACGTCACCGGTGTCGCCCTGCGTTGCGACGGCGGCCTGATCCGCAGCCTGTGACCGACCCGCCGGCGGTCCGCCCCCGGGCCGGCGACCCGCCTACCACCACCACCGCGTGCGACCTCGCCGGCCGCCCGTACCGGAACCCTGGAACGAGCAACGCCCGCGGACGCGGCCGGAAACGGAGGACTCACCAAGTGAACGGAGAACAAGTCCCGCCGGATCTGCTCTCACTTCCGAAGGCCGAACTGCATCTGCATCTGGAGGGCGCGCTGCGCCCCTCCACGGCGGCGGAGTTGGCCGATGCCTACGGCCGGCCGGCGCCGCCGGTCGGGCCGTTCGCCGGGCTCGGCGAGTTCGTGGGGGCCTACGAGCGCGCCCGCGACCTCGTCGGCAGCCTGGACGACCTGCACCGGATTGGCCGTGAACTGGTCGAGGACGCCGCAGCCCAGGGGGTGGTGTGGAGCGAGGTGTATCTGATCCCACCGACCTACGCCGGCCGGCTCGGCCCGGCGGAGGGGATCGTGGAAGCGGTCCTGGACGGCATGCGGGCCGGCGCGACC
The DNA here is from genome assembly GCF_051553595.1 of Streptomyces sp. HUAS TT11. Classification (NCBI taxonomy): domain Bacteria; kingdom Bacillati; phylum Actinomycetota; class Actinomycetes; order Kitasatosporales; family Streptomycetaceae; genus Streptomyces; species Streptomyces sp. HUAS TT11. Next base: position 613,966 of record NZ_CP196184.1, on the reverse strand, counting down.
GAGGACAGCGCGGCGGGAGTGATCGTCGGGATCAACCGCGGGCTGCCGATGGCCGCGGCACGGGAGTCGCTCGACCTGGCCATCGCCTACCGGGAAGCAGGCGTGGTCGGACTCGGTCTGGCGGGTGACGAGGCCAACCATCCGCCCGAGCGTTTCACGGACCTGTTCCGCCAGGCCCGGGTGGCCGGGCTGCCCGCGGTGCCGCACGGTGGCGAGGGCGCGGGCCCGGCCAGCGTGCGGGCCTGCGTGGAGGCGCTGGGCGCCCACCGGATCAGCCACGGCGTGCGGGCCGCGGAGGATCCCCGGTTGTTGCGCGAGCTGGCCGAGCGGGGCGTGTGCCTGGACGTGTGCCCGACCTCCAACACCGCCTTGCAGGTCAGCCGTTCCCTGACCGACCACCCGCTGCCGGCCATCATGGCCGCGGGAGTGCCCGTGACGGTCAACAGTGACTGCCCGCTGTTCTGCGGTACCACCGTCCTCCAGGAGTACCAACGGGTGAGCGAATGGCTCGGTCTGGACGCGCCCGCTCTCGCCGACCTCGCGGAGACCTCCCTCCGTTTCAGCGCGTGTCCCGCTGCCCGACGCACGTCCGCACTGGCCCGGCTGGCCGACTGGCGTGCGCGGTCAGGAGCGCGCTCAGGTACGTGACGGCGCGTTGCGTGATCGGTCGTGCTGCTGCGTCTGGCCTACCTCGCCGCGACCAACACCTTCACGCTCCTGCGCCTGCTGACGACGAGCAACCGCTCGTGGGGGTATCGCCGCATCCACGGTGAACTCGCGGCGCTGGGCATCAAGGTCGCCGCCTCCACCGTCTGGGAGATCCTCCGAGAGCACGGCATCCCGCCCGCGCCGGAACGCCAGAGCACGACCGGCCGACTTCCTGCGCAGCCAGGCCCAGGCGCTGCTGGCGTGTGACCTGTTCGAGACCCGCACCCTGACCGGGGCGCGCCTGTACGTCTTCGCGGCCATCGAGCATGCCTCCCGGCGTGTCCGGATCCTGGGCGCCACCGCACACCCCACCGCGGACTGGATCGTGCAGCTCGGACGCAACCTCGTCGTGGACTTGGAGGACGCCGTCAGCAAGACCAGGTTCCTGATACGCGACCGGGACTCCAAGTTCACGGCAGCCTTCGACGCTGTGCTGACCGATGCAGGGTCGGCGGCTGCTCACAGCGGAGAACAGGGGGACCATCGCGCAGTATCGACGGGCCAAGCAGCGGGCGCTCACTGCTGCGGCCGAATGAGCGTTTTCTCTCCTGGCCCAGGCCAGGAGAGAAAGCCGAGCTGCGCAGCGTTTTACGGTCGCCGACATGCAGCCTGCTTGAGAAGCCAACTTTGTGCCGCCTGCAGGACCTCGTCCCGGTTGCGTGCCACGGTGCGTGGATCCTTGACGATCTCCACGTCTGGAGGGATCAGTGCGTCAATGCACGGCCCGTTCGGTCCGCGTCTGTGTCCGTACCGCTCATGTCGGCGGTGACGGGGTGCCCAGCCAGTAAAAAGGGCGTGGCCGCCGGTGGCGGCGGATTGCCCGGGTTCTGAGGCTCAGGACGGCACGAGTTCGAGGTGGACGGTGTTGTCGTATGGCACGACCAGCGTGCGCCCTCCAGGTGTTGTCCAGTGTGCGGGTACTAGGAAGAGGTGGTCGTTCGCCTGGACGAGCAGCCGCAGGCCTCGGTAGCGGTACTGGAGTTGACTTCCCGCGCTCGGCGTGAGCCGCGTGCCGCTGGCGCCGGCCGGGAGGTCACGCAGCGGTTCCTTGGTGTACAGGACGATCTCCGGGCGTCTTGGCAGGGAGTCGGCGTCGTCTAGTGCTCGGCCCAGCCCGTAGGCGGCGGCGAAACTGTTGGCGGTCCAGAAAGCGCTGGCGATGACGAGGAGGGTCGTCCAGGCGATCGCGTATCTGCACAGGCGTATGCAGGCCGTTGAGGCGAGCCAGTCCGCGACGGCTGAGCGCGTGGGAGGATCCGCGTCTTCGGGCGCGTTACGGAACCGTCGCCGGTCTCGGCGGATGGTGATCCGGCGCAACAGCCAGCTTCCGTAGGTGAGACCCACAGCACCGACACCGAGGCACAGGGGCGTGAGTGCGATCGTCTCGGTACGGGAGATGTGCGGTACCAGCATTCCCACGACGCCTCGGGCCAGCGCCAGGCAGCCGAGCAGCGTGACGAAGACCCCGATCCAGCCGGTGATGTCGTCCTTGGCCTCCGACACGAGCAGCAGGCGGACACCGGTGTGAACGGCGAGGGCCAGGAGCCCAACGATGGAGACCGCGATCAGGGGCGGGTACAGAGCCTCCACCCCATACAACATCATGTCCTGCAGTGACTGGTTCATCAGCGACAGGTAGACCCCGAAGTACCGGAACCGCGCTGTCGTCGCCACGTAGCCGAAGTAGAACAACAGCGAGGTCACGACCGTCGCCGGTCCCAGTACGTTGATGACAGCACGCGTCCGCTCCAAGAACTGGCCGCCCGGCGACATGGTGGCGGTCATGTTCCGCTGTCCGTGGGGCCGGTGGTCTCGACGGCAGGTGATTTGTCGACGGGAGAAGACTGGCCACCGGAAGACGACGGATCGATCGTCGAAGGCGAGGGGGTGGAGTCATCCGGGGTGGCCGCGAAGAAGGTTATGACCTGAGTCGTGGTCACCTGCGCCACGATGGGGTGCTGCGGTGAGGGCGCGTGGGGCGCGAGTTCAAGGCTGTTGCAGGGCCACCCCGAGTGAGAGGTGCAGGTGGCTTCAGCCTTGACGTAGACCGTGGCCCGGCCAGGCCCGGGCGCCTTCACCTGGGCGGCCATGAGGCAGCCGGTCCCGGGGGCAAGTACTTTGCCCTCACAGCCCTGGGACAACGGGATACCGACGAGACTGCTGGCATCGTCCGCACCGTCGCAGCCGCTGATCAGCGGCTGCACGTTGTCGGTGTCGAGCAGTCCGACCTCCACAATCTTCAACGGCACGCTGTGCGACGGATTGCCCGGTGCGAAGCAGCCCGTCGGCGCGTTGAAATCCGGGAAGTTTTCAATGGGGTAGTCGTTGGTGAACGTTGCGCCACCGATACGGATCGCGCCCGATCGTTGCCCGCCGGTCCCGCCGGTCCCGCCGGTCCCGCCGGTCCCGCTGGATGTCGGTGATCCGTTTGTGCTGGTCCCGCTGGATGTCGCTGATGCTTCTGTGCCGGCCCCGCTGGACGTTCCGGACAAGCCCTGTCCCTGCCCACTCGAGGCCCCGGCGTCACTCTGCCCCCCCGACACCAGTCCCGACCCAGCCGCATCCGGCCGGCCCTCGCCACCGGAGGAAGCGTCGCCACCACTGGCTGCCGTACGCACGATGACGAACACCCCCAACAGCAAAAGAACCCCCGCTAGAGCTGCCAGCGCCACGTGTATGCGAATCGAACCTGATCCCGTCATGCGACGGCCCCCCTTTACCCCCGTGTCCCGTCGTGCCCCGATCCCGTCCGTATCTGGTCGAGGATCTGGATGAGTTCCATCCAGCCGCTGGACTCCTCCTCGCCGTCCACGGTGACGACGCGGCCCGACACTGGGTCCGCGTCGGACGCGAAGTCGACGATCGCGCGGCGTGAGCCGCCGACGGCATGGGAATCCATAGCGACAGGATGTGGCACCTGCCGAGAGGACACAACGTGGTGGCTACCGAAGTCTTTTCCGGCAGCCGTCGGGTCGGCGGGGCGGGAGCCGGATGACTCTCATGGAGCGGGGGCGCGAACTGCGCCGCATCGACGAGCTGTTGGCCCGGGCCCGAGTGGGGGAAGGCGCAACCCTCTCGTCGAGGGAACGGCCGGCATCGGAAAGACGGCCCTGGTAGCCGCGGCCCGCGACCGGGCCTCCCGGCAGGGAGTGACCCCGCTGGCCGCGCGCGGCGGCGAGCTGGAGCGAGATTCCGCGTTTTCGGCGGTGGGGTTGGTCAGTTCGCCGCCCTCTTCGGCCAGGTGCACCGATCTGGCGTGCCTGAGGGTGTCGGCCAGGACCTCACGCGCCCGCGAGGCGGCCGGGGTGCCGCTCCTCATGCGGCTCAGCCGGTGTTCCGCCGCTGCGAGCAAGGCTGGCAGATAGCTGTTTAGCTCGGCGGCAACGGCCCGGGCCGGACTGGATGTGGGGTCTGTGGTGGCGAGTTGCTCCGCCCGATGTGCTGCGCCGATCACCTTGGCGATGTCCACCGGCTCGCAGGTGTCCCCGGTGTGCTGGGCGTGAGAGCGTTCGGTGGTGACCGCCGTCGCCTCTCGTCCCCGGTGGGGATGGAGGCGATCGTGTTGCGCGCTGCTCTCGGCGTTGGGCTCCAGAGCGTCGGTGTGCACGGCCGGGAGGACGCCGGGCCGCTCGACCGTGTAGGCCGGGGCCTGCATCCCTTCACGGTGAGCGCGCACCGGTCCCGTACCGCCGGGCGACACCTCGTCGGCAGCAGCAGTCATCTGTTCGTTCGCCATGCTCAGAGCTTTGCGATCGCGGGATCCTGGCAGAAAGGTCCGACTGGGTACCCAACGTGGGTAACCTCACCCCTAAGTGACAGTAAGCGACGTTGGGTAGCCTTCAGCCATGGGAGCATTGCCATGACCGAGCCGTCCCGACCGCCGGAGCTCCCGGCCAGGTTGCTCACCGACCCGGAGATGCTCGACGCATGCCGTGTCCGTGATTTCGCGCGCGTATTCCGCCTGATCAAGGTCTACGCGGGGATCTACCCCTCGATGATCGCCCGGCGGTGTGACCTGACGCCCAGCCGGGTCGGCGAAGTGATGGCAGGCAGGCGTCAGTTGGTGCACATCGATGTCATCGAGCGAGTGGCTGACGGACTGCGGATCCCCGGCCACATGCTCGGGCTGGCACGACGTTCCTGGGAGACACCCGTGGCTCTGGCCACGGCTGAGCGTGAACCGTCTGCTGCGCAAGAGCCGGTACTCGAGTCCGAAGCTTCAGCCGTCCTCCCGGGGGCGGAGGTGGAGAGCTTTCTCGCGCAGGCCACCCGCACCAGCCCAAGCCCCTCCACTCTCCGCGCGCTGCGCGCTTCGATCGAGGATTACTGGCGTCGAGACGACCAGCATGGCGGCGAAGCGTTACGGCCGACGGTGGTCGGCCAACTCCGCTACGTCATCGGCCTTTTGAAAGAGACCCGCTCGGAGCCTGTCCAGAAGGAGCTGTACGCGGTGGCAGCCGAGTTGGCACGCCTCACGGGCTGGACGCATTTCGACGCCCGACAGTACAGCCAGGCCCGTTCGTACTTCGGTGAGGCCCTGCAGTTGGCCAAACAGATCAACGACCGGCAGTTCATGGCCAACGTGCTGGGGTGCATGAGCCTGCAGGCCACCTACCAGGACAAACCGGCAGACGCCCTCGCCTACGTCAGCGCCGCCCAGGACGAGGCCCAGACAACGCCAGGGACCACCCCACGCGTACGGTCGATGCTGGCCATGCGGGAAGCGTTCGCCCAAGCCGCGCTCGGCAACCGGACCGCCACGCATGCCGCGATCACCGAGGCGCACCACCAGTTCGAGCGCATCCAGCCGGGCGACGCCGATCCGCCCTGGGTGGCCTACTTCGACGAGCCCAAACTGATCGTGGACACAGGCATCGCACACGGACGCCTCGGCGAGGCAGCCACAGCCGAGCCGCTGATCGCCGACGCCCTCCGCAGGGAGAACAGCACCAACCAACGAGGCCACGCATTCCACGCGTTCTGGCTGGCCCGCACCCAACTTCAGCAAGGAAAGCTGGACCAGGCCTGCCGTACCGCCACACAAGCCCTGGACAAGGCTTCAACCGTCGCATCCCAGCGAGTGACGGGCCACCTCCGAGAGTTCTACGACCAGTTGGAGCCGCACAGAAGAGAACCCGCAGCTGCCGTGTTCGAAGCGCGCCTGCGAGAACTGCTCACCGTGTGAGGCGAACGGCACCTCAGCGGATCGCCTCGTCCATGAGCACATACAACAGCCCGACGAGCGACCCACTGCTCACGATCTCTCGGCGGTCGATCATGCCCCGCACGTCAGCCAGCGGGATCCACTCGACCCGATCCGACTCGTTCTTCTCCGTCGGCTCACCGACGTACGTCGCCCCGTCGGCGAGAAAGAGGTGATGCTGCGAGTCCGTGATCCCGTTGGCCGGCTCGGCGTAGATCAACGGCTTGAGCGGCCCCGGACGCCAGCCCGTCTCCTCAAGAACCTCCCGAGACGCGGCCTGTTCAGGGCTCTCCCCGTCCTCGATCAGCCCCATCGGCAGCTCCCACGCCCACGCATCCGTGATGAAGCGATGCCGCCACATCATCAGCACCTCACGGCGATCATTCACCACGGCGGCCACAGCCAGATGCCGCAGGCGCACCACATGGTGCTCCCAACGGCGTCCGTCCGGCTGCTGGACGTCGACCAGACACAGGTTCACCCAGTGATTCGTATAGATCTGCCGTTCGCCATGGGTCTTCCACTGCATGAACGCGGCCCCTTTCGTCTCCTGGCTCCAGGATCGCAGAGCAACTGGAGCATCGGGCCGATGCGCCGAACGCTGTTGCCAGCGCAGAGCACCTCGTTCGACGGGTGGCGGTGGCAGGGGGAGCTCGGCGATGGCCGGTCCGCAGCGGCCGGGGCTGCTGCGGGGTGTGGTGGCGAGCCACGCCATGCCGGCCATCGTGCGACATCCGTTCCGCAAGGGACCAACAACCCATAACCGGATGCCGCGTCTATAGGGGCGGTGGGCTGAGACGGCCACCCGCCGGTTGTATTACCTGGTTTTGCGTTGCGCGGCTTGCTCGAGGATGCGCCGGCGGGTCCACCGGCGGCGGCCGCCCTTCTCGGACGTGGCGTCCACGGTCTTCAGCATCGGCCAGCTCGTCCTCGCTCACTGACCGCCGACCCCTTGGAGTTGATTATCTAGAGGTGACGAACTACTCCGCTGCTGGTCGGCAGTGACGCGAGCCGTCGGCGTAGGAAGCGGGCTTCGGGTCCGTCCTCGGCCACCAGTTGCAGCGCATCCTCGTACGCGGCCCTGGCCGCCTCGGTGCGGCCGACGCGGCGCAGAAAGTCCGCGCGGGCGGCCGGAAGCAGGTAGTAGCCGGCCAACACGTCGGTGTCCAGCGCATCGAGCGCGTTGAGCCCGACCGCGAAGCCGTCGCGGAAGCCCACCGCCACCGCCCGGTTGAGCGCGGCCACCGGGGAGGGCTGGGCGGCGAGCAGCGCGTCGTACAGCGGCACGATCGCATGCCAGGGCGTCGCCTGCGCGGACGGCGCGGACGCGTGGCAGGCCGCGATCCGCGCCTGCAGCCGGTACGGGCCCGGCGGACGGCCGGAGCGTGTCGCGCGGCGCAGTTCGCGGTGCGCCTCGGCGGTCAGCACCGGATCCCAGCGGGACCGGTCCTGCTCCTCCATAGACACCAAATCACCTGCGGCGTCGAACCGGGTGGCGCGGCGGGCCTGCTGGAACATGATCAGGGCCAGCAGGCCGCGTGCCTCGTCGGCGGACGGCATCAGGTCGACCAGCAGCCGCGTCAGGCGCAGCGCTTCGTCCGCAAGGCGGCCTTCGAGCTGTCCGTAGCCGGCATTGAAGACGAGGTAGAGGACGGCGAGCACCCCGTCGGTGCGCTCGGCCAGCAGCTCGTCCGTCGGCACCCGGTACGGGATCGCGGCATGGCTGATCTTGCGCCTGGTGCGCAGCAGCCGCTGGGACATGGTGCTCTTGGAGACCAGGAAGGCGTCGGCGATCTGCGCGGTGCTGAGCCCGGCCACGGTCTTCAAGGTCAGCGCCACCCGGCCGTCCAGCGGCAGCGCCGGATGGCAGCAGGTGAAGATCAGGCTCAGCCGGTCGTCGCGGTCCGTAGCGGTCTGCGCCGCCTCGTCCAGCAACGCCCGCTCGGCCAGTTTGGCCTGCTCCGTGCGGCGACGGCGCAGCACGTCGAGCGCCCGGTTGCGGGCCGCGGTGGTCAGCCAGGCCGCGGGAGAGCGCGGCAGGCCGGCCTCGGGCCAGTGCCTCAGCGCCTTCTCCACCGCGTCCTGCACACAGTCCTCGGCCAGCTCCCAGTCGCCCGTCAGGCGGATGAGCGTTGCGACCATGCTGGCTCGCTCCGCGGCGACGGCCGAGGCCGCCGCCGAAGACGCCCCGGCCGCCGCCGCCGTCACGCGTGCTCGCCCGGCCAGAACGGGCGCAGTTCGAGCTTGCCGCCGCTGGCCATCGGGTGCCGCGCCGCGATCGCGATGGCCTCGTCCAGATCCTCGCACTCCAGGATGTCGAAGCCGCAGATCCACTCCTTGGACTCGGTGAACGGGCCGTCAGTGACCAGCACCTGGCCGCGGCTGACTCGTACCGTCGTGGCATCGCTGAGCGGCCGCAGCCGCTCCCCGATGATCCGCTTGCCGCGGCCGTCGACATCGGCCAGCCACTCCTCGATGGTCAGGTCGCCGGGCGCGGGCTCGGCCTCAGCGGCGGCGTCCGGATCGGCGACGACGAACATCATGTACCTCATGCGTGGGGTTCCTCCCTGCTCAACGGTGTGCACGACCATACGACGAACGGGGCGGCCCCGGATCCGACACTGCGCCGGGCGCAATTCCAAGATCGCCGCTTCACTGCACCACCCACTGCCGGCCGTCCAGCAGCTCGCGCACCGCGTCAAGGTGCCCGGCGTGGACGGACGTCTCGACGAGGACGTGCGCCACGACGGACCGCACGTCAGGGAAGTCCATCCCCCAGCGGGCCCAGACGGGGTCCGGCTGCTTGGGCGGCGCGTCCAGGTCCGTCGCCGCGAGGACAGCGTCGGCACGGCGGATCTCCTCGCGGTAGAGCGTGAAGACGTCCTCGGTGCTCTCGTCCGCGCCGACGCGCCAGTCGCCGCCCTTCTCGGCCGGCAGGATGTCCCGCGGCTCGCCGCCCACCACGCAGCGGAACCAGTACCGCTCGTCGGACAGCGTCAGATGCCTGACCAGCGCCAAGCAGTTCCAGCCCGAAGGCAGCACCGGGCGGCGCAGCTGCTCCTTCGTCAGCCCCTCCAAGATCCCCAGCACATGCCCGCGCTGTCCCGCCAACTGCCCGAGCAGCACCTCGGCTTCCCGCCCCATCCCGGATCTCCTTCTGTCGCAATCTTCGATCTTCTTGCCCCTGCGACGAACGGGACAGCGCGGAATCCGACAGCCGACGGCTCCCTGCCCTCGGAAGGGTGGCAGTCGCGGGCGGTCGGCCGGTCAGGTACCCGCGCGTCGGATGCTCATGGTGCGTCCCGTTCGGGTTGTCACTTGGCGTAATCGTCCGTGCGCCGGCCTGCGAGCGGTCAGCGCACGACGTCGACGGCGTTGCCCACCTCGCGGCTGGAGTGTGCAGTTCCCCGCGAGGTGCCAGTCGACGCTGCCCCAACCTCCCACCCTTCGGGCTGTAACGATTCTCTGTGGCCGGGGCCGGGTTGTACGGCCGCGAGTGGCGTTGCGGGGCGCGGTGATCTTGTGTGTGAGCGCTCCGGTGAGACTGAGGGCTTGGGCCCGCAGCAGGCGACGGTGGCCGAGGTGTGCAGCGACGATGTGGTCGCCGCCAGCCCGGTTCAGCGGCCGTCTTTCGAGTGGGTCATGCAGGCTGTCGGTGGCGGCTGCGACGCTGTCCGTCATGGACGAGTTGGAGTTCCTGCGCGGCCGTGTCTACGGGGCCGACCATGACGATGCCGGACCGCGGCAGGGGCGCACCTACGTGGAGTTGGTGGCAGGCCCGCTGGATGGTCTGTTCCTGGACGTCACGGACTGGCCCGACCACGCTCGAGCCCAAGACGTCGCCCTTCATACGGAGATAGGCCGGTACGGGTCGGGCGGCCGCGCCCTGTACTCCCTGAGAGCGGTGGACCGGCGCCGGTTCGACTGGCGCGAGGACATCCCCTGACCGTCGCCGTGGCCGACCCGACCGCAGGTGCGGCCATGCCTGGTCAGCGCCCTGAAGCACGGATGGCGCACGTGGCCGCGATGCGCAATCGCTGACCGCGTGTGTGCAGTCTCGGCATGGTGCGGCCCGGCTGGCACGCGATGCGCAGGCGCCCGGGAGCTGCGTGGTCCGGCCCGGCGGGCTGCGCAATGGACGTCGGTTTCCCTGAAGCGGGGTGTGTGCATGGACACGGTGACGCTGCGCATGCCGGCTCGGCTCGGCCCCGAGTGGCGGGCTCACGGGTGGGCATGCGCTAGGACTGATCTTGAGCAGGCCGCCGCAACTTCTGGTGGCCGGCTGTGCGTTGGTGGTCCGGGAATAGATGTTCCGCTTCCTGCGGTCAGATGCCAGTGCAAGGCCCGCCCGGCACCTTATGCGAACCCCCCGTCCCCTGCCGAGGGGGTGAGGTTTTCGCGTTGCGGCGTGGGGCTGCGGCGACGTGCATCCTGTGCGTCGGCTGCGCCGCCCCTGCGGTGGAGGTGTCTGCACACGGGCGATGGCCAGTTCCGCGAGTTGGTCGGCTTCGTGGGGGAGAGGTGGCTGGCCTCCCCATACCGGGCCAGCTGTCGATGCCCGGCACTGGCCAAGGCTCTGACGCGATCAGCGGGCACGGCCGGAGACTGATGATCAAGGCCGGGCCGGCCAACCCGGCTCATCTTCCGGATGCTGGTGCACCACGGCCGCAAGGGCGAACGGAAAGGGTTCCGGGAGAAGGACTTCGCCGCGTTGATGGACGCGGCTCACCAGCAGCTTGGCGGGCCCGTCGTACTGGTGTGGGACAACTACACCCATCACGTCGACGCCGCGATGCGTGAGCTGATCGAGGCCCGGAGTTGGCTCACGGTCTTCCGTTTCCCCTCGTACACGCCCGACCTCAACCCCGCCGAAGGCGTGTGGGCCCACCTGAAGAACAGCCTGGGCAACCTGGCCCCATGCAGCCTCGACGAGCTTGCCGCACTGGCCCGCACCCGCCTGAAACGGATGCAGTACCAGCCCGGTCTACTCGACGGATTCATCGCCGAGACCGGAATCATCCCGGCCCCGCCATGACGTCACCCCGAACCGAAAATCGCAGTAGCCGCGCTCAGATCGATCCGCGCTGCCCGGCCCGACGGCGCCCCGATCTACGTGGTCATGGACAACCTGTCCGCGCACAAGGGCGCCGACATCCGCCGCTGGGCGAAGAAGAACAAGGTCGAGTTGTGCTTCACCCCGACCTATGCCTCCTGGGCCAACCCGATCGAGGCGCACTTCGGACCGCTGCGGCAGTTCACCATCGCCAACTCCCACTACCCCAACCACACCATGCAGACGCGGGCCTGCACGCCTACCTGCGCTGGCGCAATGCGAACGCCCGCCACCGCGACATCCTGGCCGCCGAACACAAGGAACGCGCCCGCATCCGCAGCGAGAAGGGCATCCGCTGGGGCGGACGCCTCCTCGCCGCCGCGGCCTGAACAGCCCGGCGTACCTATGCGGTCAGAAACCAGTCGCAAACTCGCCCGAACCATCGATACCGCTGCGGCACGGCGGCACAGGTCAAATCGGCCTGACCGAGCGGGTCCAGGTGGAGGCTTCGCTGAGGGAGCGGCCCGGCAGTGTGCGGCGGTGCTAGTGTCGATCTGATTCTCACCCGCCGTCCGGGCATCCTCGGATCACGGGGGGAACGCGACGGAGCGCGCACGATGACTGCCGAGGAACAGACCACGGCGCACGCGACACCAACGGCTGCCGACCCGGTCCGGGCCAGCTCGACCACATCAGAGGATCCAGACAGACCGGGAAACGCCGGACGGTGGCCAGCCACAGCCGTCTTCTTTCTCAACGGGCTCACGCTGTCGACGTATGTCGTCCGGCTGGGATCGCTCAAGGGCAAGCACCATCTGAGCGACGGGCAACTCGGCCTCATCGGCATGGTCTTTGCCGTGGCGGCCCTCGCCTGCATGCAGGGCGTGGGCCCTCTGACGGCGCGGGTCGGGACGCGGCCGGTGCTGCGCATCTCGCTCGTCGTCATGCCCGTGCTGCTGGCGCTGGTCGGCCTCGTGGGCGGAGTCGTCGAACTCGTGGTGGTCATCACGGCGCTCGGTGCCGTGCACGGCACCACCGACACAGCCATGAACACCCACGCCGTCACCGTCGAACGGCGCCTCGGACGTCCCATGCTCAACGGCTGCCACGCTGCCTGGAGTATCAGCGCGGTCGTGGCCTCACTCGCCACGGCCGTCCTGGAGCGTGCGGGTGTCTCGTGCGCCACGCATCTCGCCGCAGCCGCCACCGCGCTCCTGGCGGGGGGCCTGCTGCTGGGACGGCTCCTGACGGAGACCGGCACGCGGGGCCGCGCCCCCACGTCCTCGCCCGCACAGCGCCGGCGGGGCCGACGCCGACGGGGAGGCTGGAGCCGCCAGGACGTGGCACTCGGACTGACCGGCACCGCCCTGATGGTCTGTGAAGGCGCCGCCCTCGGCTGGAGCGCGATCTTCCTGCACGACTCCCGGGGCGCGTCGCTCGGTCTCGCGACGACGGCGGTGACCGCCTACACCGGCGCTCAGGCGGTCGGCCGGGGGATCGGCGACCGCTTGGCCCTCCGTTACGCCGCCCCGGCCCTGTTCCGCACCGGCGGCCTCGTCGCGGCCTGCGGCCTGGCGATGGCGCTGCTTTCGCCGAACCCGGTCACGGCCATCGGTGGGTTCGCCGTCGCGGGCGCGGGTGCATCGGTCCTGATCCCGCTGGCCTACAGCGCGGTCGGGCAGGCGAAGGCGGACAGCCCGGAAGCCGCGACGCTGATCTCCCGATTCACTACCTTCACCTACGCGGGGACCCTGTTCGGCCCCGCCGTGATCGGCTGGGCCGCTGAGTTCGCCGGCCTGACCTGGACGCTCGCCGCGCTGATCCCCGTGCTATGCGCTGTCGCACTCCTGAGCCCACTGCCTGCCCGACCACAGCACTGACCGCTGCAAGAGCTCCCCCGCCACCTCACGCCGGACGCCTGACCTGGGACTTCCTGAACTCGCACTATCCCAACCACAACCGAGGAGTGCTTCCAGACCGCGAAGGGTGAGTGCGGCCTCGATGACTACCAGGTCCGCCGCTATGACGGCTGGCACCGCCACATGACTCTCGCCATGGCCGCCCACGCCTGCCTGACCGTTCTGCGGGCCCGCGAGCTGGATGTTGGGAAAGCAGAAACGGATCCTCCGGCCTCGTTCCGCTCAGCCTCCCCGAGCTCAGACGCCTGATCGCCCGCCTCACCCACCGCAGACCAGTCCCCATCGACCATGTCCTGCACTGGTCACACTGGCGACGCCGACGACAACACCAAGCCCGTGTCAGCCACTACAGACGACGCGGCCACACACCACCCGAAACTGCCCACCCGTCACGGCAAAGACCGTTGCAGTACTAAGTCGTGGCGCTTGCAGTGCGGTAGAACTCGTCTGCGGTGATGGTGGCAGGGACGCCGAGTTCTGCGGCGACTGCGGTTATCGCGGCGGCGCCGACCGCAAGGTCGGCTTGGCCGTCGGTGGTGAAATACGGTGCGATGAAAGTCTCGTAGTGGGCCCGGGCTTCGTCTTCGGTGTGTCCGCCGAGAAATGTCTGTATGTGCCGCACCGAGGTGTCGGGGTCGTCGCAGATCACCTGGAGGGCACGCCGGTGTGCTCGGAGCACGGCCTGGACCGCGGGGTCATCGGGGTGGATGTAAGTGGGGTCGACGGCCAAGCCCACGGTGGGGATCTGAAAATGGTCGCCGACCCAGGCCAGCACCTGCCAGCCGTGCTCGGCGGCTACCGCCTCCGGCGCCATGGTGCTGCCGACCAATGCCGCGTCGATCTCGCCGTTGAGCAGCCGCCGCAGATCCATGCCGTAATCGCCGGGGGTGCGGACGATGGTGTGGATATCACGGTCCGGGTCGAGGCCTGCCTTGCGCAGCACGATGCGGGTGAAGCACCCGGGTGCGGTATGGGGGGCGTGTACGGCCAGCCGTCGTCCGGCCAAGTCGGCCAGGGAGGTCAGGCCGGGGCGGGCGATGAACCAGAACAGTGGGTGGTGCGTGTTGACGTTGAGTGCGACCCAGGGGGTGTCATCGGTCAGCCGGGAGAGCAGTGCCCGGCCGAGCCCGATGGTGGCACCGCGGCGCAGCCGTTCCTCGTCCCAGGTGCAGCCGTCGCGCAGTGCGACGTGGACGCCCTCGTCGGCGTAGTAGTCCTCCTGGTCGGCTATGTAGGCGGCCAGTTCTTCGTGCAGGCCGCGTCCGACGTAGGCGAGATCGATGGTGAGCATGTGATTGGCTTCCTTGGTCGTACCACTGCCGTGCGTCCGTGGTCGGTGCGGACGCCGCGGTCCATGGTGCTGAGGAGGGTGTGCCGATGTGTGGCGGATCGAAAGACTGTGGTGCCGGGCGCGGTGGTCAGCGACACATCAGTACATGGACATTCCACCGTTGACCGCGGCCGTGGTCCCGGTCATGAAGACGTTGTCCTCGCCGGCGTAGAAGGCGACCGCCTGGGCGACATCGTCCGGGTGCGCGAGGCGGCCGAGGGGGGTGGCGGCCACCTGCCGTTGCTTCTGTGCATCGTCGAACACGTCGTTCGCAATGCGGGACTCCACCGGACCGGGCGCGACGATGTTGACGGTGATGCCCTGTGGGCCGAGTTCCTGTGCGAGGTAGCGGGCGAACTGCTCCAGCGCGGCCTTGGCGGTGCCCAGTGCGATCATGCCCTCCCGTGGCCGGCGGCTGAGACCGGTACCGAGATAGATGATGCGGCCCCAGCCTTGTGCCGTCATTGCGGGCAGGACCGCTTTCGTGACCGCGAACGCCGAATGCATTTCGGCATCGAGCTTGCCGCTCAGCTCCTCCCACGTCATGTCTTGAAATGACTTGACCGCATATGGGATGAGCGCATTGTGTACGAGCACGTCGATGTCGCTCCATTCTGCCCGGACCTGCTCGACCATGTTGGCGATGGCCGCCACCTCGCGCACATCGGCCTGCACGGCCATGGCCCGGCCGCCTGCGGCCTCGATATCGGTCACAACCTCCTCGGCCGACTTGCTGTTGCGGAGGTAGTTGACCACCACGCGCATCCCGCGCGCGGCCAGGAGGCGCGCGGTGGCCGCGCCGATTCCGCTGCTGGCCCCTGTCACCAGTGCCACCCGGCCGGTCGACCCGGTCATGAGCCCTCCTTCTCCTCCTTGCGGGCCGTCGGAATGACCGCCCCGCGTTGGTCGTCGTCGGTGCCGGCACGATCTGTACGGATCGCCCCGTGGAGCACGGTGTCGACGGTCGCCCGGAGAAGATCCGCGGCGGTCCAGTCCAGCTCGTGGGGCAACTGCGAGGTGAGCAGCCGTTCCAAGGCGCCACGGGTGATTTCACTGAGCAGTTCCGGCGGCGTCGACAGCAGTCCCTGCCGGTGCCCGTCCCTGAACAGTTCGTCGAGGCGTTGAAAGACCACGGTGTCCGTGCGCTGCTCCACGTACCGGCGCAGTATCGCGTCTCCGCCTCGCCCGGCCGCGAGCTGAGCCGCTCCGATCCGCCCGAGCTCCGTGCCGGCCGCGATCAGGAACCGCTGGACTCGTACATGGAACGGCTGCCCTGCCGCGCTGTCGGTCGCCTCCACGAGCGTCCGCTCCACTGCCGTGAACTGCCGATCCAGCACCGCGGTCAGCAGGCTGCGCTTGTCGGGGAAGTGACGGTAGATCGTCTTCTTGCTCATACCGAGTTCACGGGCGAGTTCATCCATGCTCACTCGCGCGAGACCGGGTGCGAGGAACAGCCGACAGGCCGCCTCCACGATCTCATCGGCTCGCTTCCCGTCACGCTCGGAAACTGAGGCAACTGATCTAGTTTCCATAGTTTCCATGGTGTGCTGCTGCCCCCGTACTGTCAAGGCACCTTGCAGGCCCGGGGCCGTGTTGCTGAGTGGTTGGGGTGGGGCGACGGGAGACGACGGGGCATGGAGGCGTGTTTTCGCCCTGTGCAGACGAGAGTTGATCACGCACGCGTGCCGGCGATGGTGAGGCCCGCTCGCGGGACAGCGCACACCTCGACGATCACTCGTCCTGGCGGCGATCCGACGCCTAGCTCAGGACCATGCTCCGAGGAGCGGCATCGCGGTGTCCTGTCCCGGGAGCGGTGTCAGCGTTCGAGGACCAGCGCGGGTCCTTGGCCCACTCCGATGCAAAGGGTCGTGACACCGGTTCCGGAACCTTTGCGGGCCGACTGGTGGGCGACGGCGTCGGCGAGTCGGGCTCCGGAGGCGCCGAGGGGGTGCCCGAGCGCGATGGCGCCGCCGCGTGGATTGAGGATCGCCGGGTCGAATTCGGGCCATTCGGCCACACACCCGAGGACCTGCGCGGCGAAGGCCTCGTCCAACTCGAGCACGTCGAGATCGGCGTAGGTCCGGCCGGCCTTGGCCAGGACCCGATTGACGGCTTCGACCGGGGCGAGACCGAAGTAGTGCGGGTCGATCGCGGACACTCCAGTCGCGGAGACGCGGGCCGGCGGCTCGCGGCCGATGGCCTTCAGACCCCCCTCGTCGGCGAGGAGCAGGGCGGCGGCACCGTCGTTGAGCGGAGAGGTGTTGCCCGCGGTCACGGTGCCGCTCTCGGTGCGGAAAGCGGGCTTGAGACTCGCCATCGCCTCCACCGATGCATCCGGTCGTACACACTCGTCGGCGGTGAAGAGAAGTGGGTCGCCCTTGCGCTGTGGGACCGGTACGGGTGCGAGTTCAGTGTCGAACAGGCCCTCCGACTGCGCCTGCGCCGCCTTCCGGTGGGAGGCGAGGGCGAACGGGTCCTGCTGCTTCCGGCCGATCTTGCGCTTGTCAGCGTTGAGTTCGGCGGACTCGCCCAAGGGGATCGTCCACTGCGGCTCCATTTTCGGATTGACCATGCGCCAGCCCGGCGTGGTGGAGTACAGCTCGGCGTGGGTGGCCGGGAAGGGCCGGTCGTTCTTGGGCGGCGCATAGGGAGCACGGGTCATCGATTCCACACCACCGGCGATGGCGACGGAGGCGTCACCGACCCTGATGGCGCGGGTCGCCTGGATGACAGCATCCAGACCGGAGGCGCACAGCCGATTGGCCGTCACGCCCGGCACGGAGGTGGGCAGACCCGCCAGCAGCGTCGTCATGCGGCCGACGTTGCGGTTCTCCTCACCGGCGCCATTGGCGTTTCCGAAGTACACGTCCCCGGGGCGTATGGGGTCCAAACGGGAGCTTCGGGCGATCAGTTCGCGGATGGTGTGCGCGGCGAGGTCGTCGGGCCGTACGGAGCCAGAGCGCCGTTATGACGGCCGATCGGTGTGCGTACGGCGTCGACGATGTACACGAGCTTCACTTCAGGCCCTTCGCCACAGCCACTTCGGCGCCGGTCTTGGCGTTGATCTCGTCGATGCTCACGCCCGGGGCGGTTTCGGCGAGGAGGAGTCCGTCCTGGGTGATGTCGAGGACGGCGAGGTCGGTGATGACGCGGTTCACGCAGCGTTTGCCGGTCAGCGGCAGGGAGCACTGGTTGAGGATCTTCGGTGCGCCGTCCTTGGCGGTGTGGGTCATGACGACGATGACGGTGCGGGCTCCGTGGACGAGGTCCATCGCGCCGCCGATCCCGGTGACCAGCTTTCCGGGTATGGCCCAGTTGGCCAGGTCTCCGTGGGCGGAGACCTGCATGGCGCCCAGCACCGCGACGTCGATGTGGCCGCCGCGGATCATGCCGAAGGACAGTGCCGAGTCGAAGTAGGAGGCGCCGGGCAGGACTGTGACGGTCTCCTTTCCGGCGTTGATCAGGTCCGGGTCGACCTGGTCCTCGGTGGGGTAGGGGCCGGTGCCCAGGATGCCGTTCTCCGATTCCAGGACCACCTCCACTCCTCGGGGGAGGTGGTTGGGGATCAGGGTGGGCAGTCCGATGCCGAGGTTGACGTACTGACCGTCCCTGAGTTCCTGCGCGGCCCGGGCGGCCATCTCCTCGCGTGTCCAGGCCATCAGCCGTTCACCGTCCCCGGTGTCGAGGGCGCGGAGACCGTGCGCCGTTCCACCTTCTTGTCCAGGGCCTGTTCGGGGGTGAGGGCCACCACCCGCTGGACGAAGATGCCCGGCAGGTGCACCGCGTCCGGATCGATCGTGCCCGGTTCGACGAGTTCTTCGACCTCGGCGACGGTGACCCTGCCGGCTATGGCGGCCGGGGGGTTGAAGTTGCGGGCGGACCTGTTGAACACCAGGTTCCCGTGGCGGTCGCCGCGCGCTGCCCGTACCAGTGCGTAGTCCGTGCGGATCCCGCGTTCCAGTACGTACTCCACTCCGTCGAAGGCGCGCACTTCCTTGGGGGGTGAGGCCAGGGCGACGCCGCCGTTGCCGTCGTAGCGCCAGGGCAGTCCGCCGTCCGCGACCTGTGTGCCCACGCCTGCGGGGGTGTAGAAGGCGGGGATGCCCGCTCCGCCGGCCCGCATGCGTTCGGCGAGGGTGCCCTGCGGGATCAGCTCGACCTCCAGTTCCCCGGCGAGGTACTGGCGTGCGAACTCCTTGTTCGCCCCGATGTAGGAACCGGTGACCCGTGCGATCCGTCCGGCCGCCAGCAGTACCGCGAGACCCGAGTCCATGGCCCCGCAGTTGTTGGAGACGACCGACAGGCCGCCGACACCCCGCTCGAACAGCGCCCGGATCAGCACGTTCGGAACACCGCTCAACCCGAACCCGCCGACCGCCAGCGACGCACCGTCCGGCACATCGGCCACCGCCTCCAAGGCCGTGGCCACCACTTTATCCATCTCTTTTACTCTGCCTCTCGCCAATGCGGACCCATCGGACACTGCTCCCGTACGGCAATGTCAGGAATTCATGTGGTTCTGTAATGTTCTTGCGCGTGTTGCAGGTGTTACTGGGGCGACTTCGCGGCAGAACTGTCCGTCCGTTGCCCGTCTGAACCGGCCCACACCTGGTTCCACGCTCCAGCCCCCTGGCAACCGGGGCCATCCCGCAGATGAGTGATATCGCCTGCGAGACCTGGGCCGATCCGCCGGCGTCCGTCGCGTGAACACGGTATTCGGGCGGCGATCGCCGCTATCACTCACGGATACCGTTGACGTGCATCATCCGAGTGTCGACGCTTTCAGCCATAAACAGCGGAACGGCAGGACCGGGGAAATTCTCATGAAGAAATTCGTGCATCGGGGACAGATCACCAAGGTGGTCTTCGGCAGCGGTACACGCAGCCGCGTGGCCGACGAGGCCGACGCTCTCGGATGCCGTCGGGTCCTCGTCCTGAGCACGCCCGGTCAAGTGGATCGGGCAGCGGAGATCCGCGAGCTGCTCGGCGCGGCAGCCGTGGGGACGTTCGCCGGAGCGGCTCCGCACACCCCTGTCGAGGTCACGGAGAGAGCGCTCGCACACGCCGGATCCGTCGGAGCGGACTCCGTGCTCGCCATCGGTGGCGGATCGACCATCGGTCTCGGCAAGGCGATTGCTGTGCGGACCGGTCTGCCCCAACTGGCGCTGCCCACCACCTATGCCGGCTCGGAGATGACACCGATCCTCGGAGAGACCGAAGGCCGCAGGAAGACAACCCGACGACTGGCGGAAGTGCTGGTCAAGACGGTGGTGTACGACGTCGACCTGACACGCACGCTTCCGGCGGCGATATCGGTGGTCAGTGGCCTCAACGCAATGGCGCACGCGGTGGAGGCCCTCTATGCACAGGATCAGGATCCGGTCGCCTTCCTGATGGCCGGTGAAGCGCTCGACGCCCTCACCCGGTCCCTTCCGGTCATCGCGCGACGTCCGAACGACGGCGCGGCGCGGTCGGATGCCTTGTACGGGGCGTGGTTGGCCGGCACCTGTCTCGGCACTGTGGGCATGGCGCTGCATCACAAGGTGTGCCATGTGCTGGGCGGCACATTCGGGCTTCCGCACGCAGAAACCCACGCGGTCGTCCTGCCTCACGTGGTCGCCTACAACAGCCCGGCGGCCCCGCAGGCCATGAGACGCCTTGCGCAGGCGCTGCCGGGGAAGGACGCTGCGAACGGTCTCTTCGACTTCACCGGAAGGCTCGGCGCGCCCAGGGCACTGAGGGACCTCGGCATGCCCGAATCGGGGATCGAGCAGGCGGCCGACCTCATCGTGCGGGACGGCTACTGGAATCCGCGTCCAGTGGATCGGACGGCTGTCCAGGCCTTCTTGGCCCGAGCCTGGGCCGGAGAGAGGCCGTCGACGTCATCCGGCGCCCAACACGCTCATACCGACTCCGCCATCGAACACTCAATCACCACAGGAGCGTGCCATGCGTGATCTGACCAGTGACACCATCACCGAGGCCGTGATCTCGACCATGGGGGACACCAAAGACCCCCGCGTCGCAGAGATCCTGGAATCCCTGGTGCGGCACCTGCACTCCTTCGTCCGTGAAGTCGGACTGACAGAGGAGGAGTGGGCGCAGGGGGTGGACTTCCTGACACGCACAGGGCAGAAGTGCACGTCCACGCGCCAGGAGTTCATCCTGCTGTCCGACGTGCTGGGCGTCACCATGCTGGTGGACGCCCTGAGTAATCGACGCCCGGCCGAATCCACGCAGAACAGTGTCCTGGGTCCCTTCTTCAGGGAGGACAGGCCGCAGTACGCCGAGGCCGCCGACATCTCCGGGGGTCTTCCCGGCACTCCGCTGTTCTTCGAGGGACGCGTCGTGGACCGTGAGGGGGCGCCGGTGACCGCCGCCGCGGTGGACGTCTGGCACAGCGACGCGGACGGCCACTACGACGTCGATGTACCCGGTCAAGTCGGCCCGGCCATGCGTGCGCTGTTCCGGACCGACGAGACAGGACACTTCAGTTTCCGTTCCATCCGCCCGAACAGCTACCCGATTCCCGGTGACGGCCCGGTCGGTCAACTCATGCGCGCGACCAGCAGGTCGCTCATGCGTCCCGCCCACGTGCATCTGATGATCGACGCCCCGGGATTCGAGCGCGTGACGAGCATGCTGTTCCCGTCCGACGACCCGTACCTGGACAACGACCCGGTTTTCGGGGTCAAGGAGTCGCTGATCGAGTCCTATGACAGCTACCCGGCTGACACCGGCCCCTGCCGAGGGCTCACCGACGAGTCATACACCCTGCTGCGTCACACCTTCGTCCTCGAACCTCGTCACATGGGCTGAGAGCGCCTGCCGGCGCGCTGCAGTCGGCTGCGTCCGGGCGTCATCGACAAGCCTGCAGTGCCGCCGTCCGTGGACTCGAGACGCTTGGCCGACCGACCGCAGCCGTGAGTCGTCAGCCGGTGTGAATGCCCGGCGTGGACGCGATGGCTCGGGCATCGGCGAACGGCGTTGCATTCTTCGCCCCAGGCACCAGCGCCCCGCGCGGCACCGGTGTCATTCAGGTCCCGTTCCGGGACGACCCGAAACTCCGCCTCCTACTTGGCGCAGCGCGATACGTGCGCCACGCGCGCGACGACCTCGCGGACATCATGGGCCCCGCCTACTTGCCTGCTCGAACGACATGCCCGCCGACGTATCCAGCGGGGCGGTGAGTGCACCCGTTCACCCGGGTTTCCGCGCAACAGGCCACGGCATTCCCGACTTTCAAGGAGGTCCTCCGATGACCGAAACCTTTGACAAGGCAGTCGACTTCCGAGCCACGATGAGCCGGCTGGCCACGGGCGTCAGCGTGATCACCACGCGCTCCGGGAGCGCACCCATCGGCATGACGGCGAGCGCCGTGTCCGCACTGTCCCTGGCCCCTCTCCAGTTGCTGGTGTGCATCGGCAATCACCTGTACACGCGGACCGCGATCGCGGAGCACGGTCGCTTTGCCGTGAATGTGCTCGGTGAGGACAGCGAGCACCTGGCGCGAAACTTCGCCGCCTCCAAGCCGGACAAGTTCGCAGGAGTCGAGACCGTCGACGACCATGGCGTGCCCGTGTTGAAGGACGCCATCGCGGCTGTCGTGTGCGACGTCGCGGAGGCGATCCCGGGGGGTGACCACACCATCTTCGTGGGTGAGGTCCGCTATTGCGTGCACAAGGTGGAATGCCGGCCGTTGCTCCACTTCGCGGGTGGCTTCAGCGTGTTGCAGGCTCCGCAGTAGTCCTCGTGGCAGCGGCCCGAACAAGGCCGCTGCGGGAACCGTGACCGGCCCGCCACCGCCTCCGATGCCAGGCTCATGAGAGACGAGCCACGGACGCCGGGGGCGCCGACTGTCTCGACGACTCCTCGGAGAGTGCCATGACCAGCTTCGTTCCGACATTCAAGCTGCAACCTCCGGCGCAGCCTCCGCACCTGCTGACGCGCCCGCGTCTGCTGCGTCGGCTCGACGCGGTGAAGGAGCCCGTGGTGGTGGTCTCTGCCCCGGCCGGTGCCGGGAAAACGGTACTCCTGACCGAGTGGTCGCGCGGTCTTGTGGCTCGCGGGGAATGTGCCTGGCTCAGCCTGGATGCGTACGACAACGCCCCGGGCCGACTTTGGAACGGCATCTTGCGAGCAGTGCACCACGCATGTCCGAAACTGTCTGCCAATCTTGAGGGTGACGGGTGGACGGTCGACGCATGGCTGGAGGAGATCCTGCCGAGCCTGGTGACCGGGCCGGACCGAGAGGGACCGCTCACGCTCATCCTCGACGGACTGGAAGCCATCACGGACGCCGACGCGGTAGGTGGTCTGGCGGATTTCCTGACCAGGGTTCCCGACGGCTTCCGCATCGTTCTGTCGACCCGGCACATCCCAGGACGGCCCCTGCCGACCCTGCGTGCCCGGGGGCTGGTCGCCGAGATCGACCAGCACGATCTGGCCTTCACCTGGGAGGAAGCACAGGCAGTGCTCACCGATCTGCTCGGATCCTCTCCGACCGTGGACACGTCCAACGCGTTGTACGAAGCCACCGAGGGATGGGCGGCGGGGCTGTGCATCATGGGACGCAGCCTCGCGCGATCGGCGAACGAAGGAGACGCGGAAGGGAGACTGGCCCATGGCAGGCAAGCGGTCTCCGAGTATCTGGCCACCGAGGTCCTCTATCGGCTGACCACGGAGCAGCGTCGATTCCTGCTGCGCACCAGTGTGCTCGACGAGCTCAGTTCCGGGCCGTGCCAGGCCCTCGCCGGGGACCACGCGGGCGTACTGTTGCGCGAGCTGGCGCGGACCGTGCAGCTGCTCGAGCCCGTCGCCGCCGATCCCCCGGCGTACCGGCATCACCCGGCACTGTCTTCGCTGTTGTCCGAAATCCTTATTTCCGAAGGGTCGGACAGCGCCGCGGTTCTGCACCAGTCAGTGGCCAAGTGGTACACCCGGCAGGGGGAGACGGCTGCTGCGGTGCGGCACTGGACGCGGGGTGGCGACGAGACCGCCGCGGCCGCATCCATTCTCGATGCATGGGAGAAGACGATCGCAACCGGCGGCGGGGCGGAGGTCTCGCACTGGCTGGACCTCCTGTCACCTCGCACGGTCGCCGTCGACGCCAGACTGTGCGTCGTGGCGGCGATGGCGGCTCTCTGCGAAGGTGCCCCGGAAACGGCCCGACGCTGGCTGGATGTGGCCCGCCTCAGGCAGGCGGGAGGCGAGACGGTCGGCGAGGGCAGCACGGTGTCCGACGCGGCAGCCGTCGCCCAAGCCGTGGCCTGCTGTCTGAACGGGGAGGTCCGGGCCGCCGATCGCCTCGGCGGATCCGCCGTCGCCGGCACCGTGCCGTTGACTTCCTGGCGTGCCCTGGCCTGTACGGCCCGCGGTACCGCTCTGTTGTGGACCTGCCGGTACGAGGAGGCAGAGGCTCTGCTCGGTGAGGCCACCCGTGATGCGCATGCCGCCGGGCACGGCTTGGCGCTCGTCCGCGCGCTGGGCTTGCGGGCGGTGTGCGCGCTCCTGGAGGGACGGCACGAACTGGCGCGCATGCTGAGCGACGAGGCCCTCGAAGCGGTTTCCTCGCTCGGCCTCGGCCGGCACTTCGTCTCCGTATCTGCTTATGTCGGCCGGGTCGTCCTGCTTCTCGACGAGGGACAGATCGACGAGGCCGACCGCATTCTGACAGGTGCGGAGGCAACACTCGCGGCGTCGCCCCGGGCACGAAGCGAACCCCACATACGCGCCCTGTGCCACTTCACGCGGTCGCAACTCGAGCGCGCGCGGCACAACACGGACGCGGCGAGAGCGGCTCGAGAAGCCGGCGAGCGAGCGGCGGCTCGATGCGGCTCACCCAGGGTACTGACGGATCTGCTCGCCCGAGCCGACGGGCACACAGTGGTGCCAGATGCGGCCCCCCGTCCCCAGGACCTGTCGCTGCGGGAGCGCCGAGTGCTCCGTGCCCTGTGCGGGCCGCTGACACTGCGTGAGATCGCCTCCGAGCTGTATGTGTCCCACAACACCGTCAAGACGCAAGTGCGCGCGATCTTCCGCAAACTCGACGCGCACGACAGAAACGAAGCGGTCGCCAGAGCCCGGGAATGCGGTGTGCTCTGATTCGGACGACGTGTGTTACCCCGCCTCTGGGCCAAGGTTCCACGGCGACGGCCTCGTTGCCCGTATGTGCCGGTTCGCTCAGTGGATGGGGGAGAGGACCGGGCCACGGATACCGGCGTGCCACCCCCCACCAGGCCGCAACACCGCCGAGCGGTGCTCCTCATCGAGACGCGACGCTGAGCGATACGCGGCGACTCGTCATGCCATGAGGTGCACAACGAGCCGGCTCTGCTGTTCGCCGACGACGCCTGGCCGGCTTCGACTTCCTGGCGGAGGCCCTCGAAGAGGGCCCGCTGATCGACGTGCACGACCAAGACGCCGTGCACGTCGATCATCTTCGGGGTGGGCCCGGCCGGGGTGGATGAGGCCCGACCGTGCGTCCAAGCCGCGGGCGAACCCTCCCGGCAGGCCGCACGGTTCAGCAGCCCGCGTCCCACACATCGCCGAGCGTCTCGCTCTTCGGCCTCGCAGGCCGACGGCCGGCTCGCCGTGTGTAGTCACCGCGGCAGATCGTCCGCCCAGGACACCTCAACGACAACTGGAGGAGACGGTTTCTAGGCGCCGTGGCGTGAGGCGTCCTGATGTCGGGCGTAGTTCGCCTGTGCCTCGTACGCGGTCTCCTCGTCGTTGCGCACATTCTCGATGCCGCACACCTTGCGCGCGAGATCTGCCATGGCCCCCGCCGGGGACATCTCGGCGCGCTTCATGGTGAGGCTACGAATGGCCAGCAGCGGTGTGCCGTTGAAGTTCTCGAAGGTGCTGATGCGGTCGCCCCAGTCGGACAGGAACATGTCGCGGATCACTCGGCTGATCTTCAGCCTGTCATGGGGCCTTCCAACCGGCCCGGTCTGCAGTGCCTCCAGCCACGGCCGCAGTTCAGGACGCTCCCACTGGCCCTCGGTGGGGTAGATGAGGGCGGCACGACCGGACAGGTCGATGAGCTCGTGGACCATGTCACTGATGTGCTCGATGTAGTACGCCCGCCCGAAGTCGAACATCAGGACGTTCGGCTTGAAGATGCCCCCAGGAGTGAAGAATCCCTGGTCCTCCGAACCGACCACATGCGCCTTGAGTGTCAGGTGGAAGCCGGCGAACCGGGCGATCCGCGCCTGGACCGGCGGCAACTGGTAGGTGCCGATGTGCTCGGTGATCAGCAGCGTCAGGCCGAGCATCAACTCGGCCTTGACCATGGCACGCACCAGCGAGTGGTAGTGCAGCCAGTCGAAGACCCGCTGCGGGTACAGCGACGCGTGCTGCGGGTTGCCGATGTGGAAGACCCGGTCCCAGGGGATGAGTACGTCCTCGAACACGATGATGCTGTCCAGCTCGTCGCCCCGTGAGGCGAGGGGGTGCTCGACTTCCCCGCCTTCTCGCGCGTTGCTCTCTCGGCAGATGATGGTGACCCCGGGCGTGTTCGTCCTCACCGCCCCGTAGATGATCTGTTCCGAAACGATGCCTGGGCGGTAGAAGACACCGATGTGGATCCAGTCCCCGAAGGCCACGCCGGTGCTGATCGCCTTCACGCCCCGCACGGTGATTCCCTCGTCCGAGGTGGCGACCACTCGCAGTGCGGGAGACTCGGCCTGCGCGGAATCGCGCGAGCGGTCCGCCTGCGGGTCGACGAAGGCCGGTGTCGCGTTGAAGTCACCGTCCCGCATCAGGTTCCAGAAATCGAGGATCCCCTCGGTGAGATCGCGCCCGTCGCTCCCGACGGACTGGCTGCTCCAGGGCTCCGGGTCGTCGATGTAGGTCAGTAGGACGTAGTTGTTGACATCCGGAGTGCGCGGGATGGCTCCGCCGCCGAGTTCCCGCTGCACCGTCTCCAGGTAGTGCCGCTTGCGCCGCAGGTCCTCCTTGGAGCGGTGCTGGAACCACGTCATGGACCGTCGGACGCCGTCCTCGTCCACGAACGTCATGGTGTCCTGCAGGTCAGGGCGGTGGTGAAGGTCGTAGAAGGACGCAATGCTGTGGGCGTACGCCCGGGTCTTGGGGTGCGTGGCCACGTTGTCGACGAGTTCGTCACCCACCCACACCTTGCGGCCGTCGTTCAGCGCCGCCAGGTATTCCTTACCTGTACGCACGTCGTGCTCCTCTCCGGTGGCAAGAGATCTGGATGGGACGGAGCATGCGCCGGGGCGGGGTGACGGGTCGCCGCGGAGCCGGCAATCACCCGGGTGAAAGAGGCGATCGCCAGGGCACCGATGTTGAGGGCCTATGTGGAGGTGGGTCATGCTGGCCACATGCACAGCACAGACCCCGCCGACGCCCAGGCCGAGTCCGGGTTGCGCCTGCGAGGACGGGACCGCGAGGTCTTGGCTGTCCGTGACGCCCTGGAAACGGTGCGTGGCGGACGAGGT
The DNA here is from genome assembly GCF_051553595.1 of Streptomyces sp. HUAS TT11. NCBI lineage: Bacteria > Bacillati > Actinomycetota > Actinomycetes > Kitasatosporales > Streptomycetaceae > Streptomyces > Streptomyces sp. HUAS TT11. The sequence continues at coordinate 587,292 of NZ_CP196184.1, read as the reverse complement.
GCCTGCGTCGTCGTGGAGGGCGCGGCCGGTGTGGGCAAGAGCCGGTTGCTTGCGGAGCTGGACGAAATGGCCCGACGGTCCGGCTTCGATGTGGTGTCCGTGCAGGCCGATGAACTCGATCAGTACGCGGCGGGAGCCGCACTTCAGTCCGCCCTGCAGTCCTCTGACGGTTCCCACCATGCGACCGCGGCCACGGACGACCAGCGGCTCTGGTTGCTCGACAGCATCACTGACGCTCTTGAGGTGCGGGCTCAGCAAGCCCCGGTGACCGTGATCGTGGACGACGCGCAGTGGGCGGACCCGGCGACACTTTTCGCGCTCCGGACCCTGCCCGGACGACTGGCCGCCTCGCAGATCCTGTGGGTGCTGGCGGTACGGCCGGACACCGAGCGACCGATCGTGGCCAGAGTACGGGAGGACCTCGAACGCCTTGGAGCCCGATGGCTGACCCTCGGCCCGCTGCCGCAGCAGGAGCTGCAGCACATCGCGGCCGATGTGCTCGGTGCGATGCCTTCACCAGGTCTGGCCCGGCTCCTGCGAGGCGTTGCGGGCAATCCCTTCCTGGCGATTGAACTGGTACGCGCTTTCGCCGACACCGATGCGGCCAGGACCGACGTGGGCGAGGCAAGCCTCCTGCACGACGGTATACCCGTCAGTTTCCGGCGGAGCGTCGCCATGCGGGTGAACCAGCTCCCGGAAGACGCCGTGCGCCTGCTCCAGATCGGATCCGTTCTCGGCCGCGAATTCGACCTCGGAACAGCCGCTCGCATGCTCGGCAGGCAGGTCGGCAGCCTTCTGTCCGGCGTCGAGGCAGCCTTGAACGCCGGTCTGCTTTCGGCCGACGGACCGCGACTGGCCTTCCGGCACGATCTCATCCGGCAAGCGGTCCACGAGAACCTCCCGTCGGCCGTACGGACCGCTCTGCACCGGGAGGCGGCCGACAGCCTGCGCGGCTTCGGGGCGCGATCGGCCGAGGTGGCCTGGCACGTCGTCATGTCGGGCGGCCCGGTCGACGACGATGCCGTGACCACGCTGACCACGGCTGTACGCGAACTGTCGTCGTCGGCGCCCGACGCGGCCGCGGACCTGGCCCAGCGGGTCGCCGGACTTCTGCCCCCGCACGACCGGCGTCGCATCAGCCTGCTGACCGACGCCGCCGAGTACCTCGGTCGGACTCGCCGCGTTCACGAGGCGCTCGACCTGGTCGACGTCACTCTGCCGGAAGGCCTCGAGCCACTTCAGGAGGCGTACCTCCGTCTGGTGGCGGCCGAAATCCATCAGGCCGCGGGCGACGACGCAGCCGCGATGACGCACCTTCAGCAGGCCCTGGATCTTCCCGCGCTGCCGGCCGAACTGCGCGCTCGGCTGCTCAAGACCAAGGCGACCGGCCACGTGTACCTCGGGGACATCACCGCCGCCGAGCAGACAGGACCCGGGCTGCTCGAGACCTCCTACCGCAGCAACGATCCTGCCGTCATCGTCAGCGCCCTGGTGTTCCAGTCGCAGACGTCCTTCTACCGCGGGCACCTGGCCCACGCCCTGGAGTTGGCCGAGGAGGCCACCCGACGCGCCGGCACCCAGCCCGCAGCGCTCTATCTGAGGCCCCCGCGGATTCCGGCGCTGTGGCTGGCCACCGTGCTGACCGCCACAGACCGCCTCGCCGACACCGAGCGAATTCTGCGGGAGGGACAGCGCGAGGCGGAGGGGCTGGGTCTCGGCTGGTCACTTCCGCACTGGCATGCCGCCCGTGCCTGCGCACTGCTCGAACAAGGGGCGCTGGACGACGCGGCCGTGGAGGCCGAGGCCAGTCTGATGGTGGCAGACGAACTCGAGATCACTCTGCCGATTCCACAGGCCCGCTCGGTGCTGGCATTGGTGGAGATCAGACGCGGTGACCTCAGCAAGGTCAGGGACCACCTCCGCGTCGCCGGATCCGGTTCTGGCAGCACCCAGCGGTACGGCCCTTGGGTGTCTCTCGCGCGCGCCGGCCTGGCGGACGCGGAGGACGAAGCCGGCGAAGGTGCGGCTGCACTCACGGGACACTTCGCAAGCCGCGAACCGACGCGGCTTCTTGCGTTGCCTCCGTCCCAGTGGCCTGGAATCGTGCGGATCGCTCTACGAGGCGACAACCCGTCGATCGCGCGGGCCGTGTCGGACGCACTACGCAGTCTGACGGCACAGGACGACAGTCAGCAGATCATGGGGACGGTCGGTGCCCACGTGGACGGCCTGCTCCACCGCGACACCCGTGCCCTGGCGTCCGCCGTCAGCGGCTACCGGAGCACCGGCAGGCCGTTGGCCCTGGCGGCGGCCTGTGAAGACCTCGGCGAGCTGTTGGCGGTCTCGGCCGACACGGCGTCGGCGATCCCATACCTGGAAGAAGCGGGCCGGTTGGCGGCGGCTGCCGGAGCCGAACGGGATCAGGAACGGATCAGGCGGCGCCTCCGTCAACTCGGCGTGCGCAGTGCCTCGGTGCGGAGCCATACGGCCGGTCACCAGGAGTGGGAGAACCTGACCGAATCCGAACAGAAACTGATCCCGCTCGTTGCGGGCGGCCTCACCAACCGCGCCATCGCCGACCGGCTCTATGTGTCGGTCCACACCGTCAACACCCATATGAAACACATCTTCACCAAGCTCGGAATCAACTCGCGGGTCGAACTGACCCGGCTGGCGATCGAGCGCGGAGTCGGTACCACAGACGGCTTCGTGTGACGCTCGTGGAGTGGGCATCGGTACGACCGCGCACCGATGCGCGGGCAAGTCGAGCGGGTTGAGTCATTGGAAGGCACAGCGGGGTTCCACTCCCGGCTCGCTCAACGGTACGGCCGGTGCCGTCGCGAGAACGGGCGCTGGACTGCCTGATCGGGCAGCCCACGCCGCTTCGCCGCGCGAACGAGTGGGCGCCTCTCCCGGTCGTCGGGCGGCGGGGCCGGAGCCAGATCCGGCGCTTGGTTGCGCCAGTTCGGTGCGATGGGGACGCAGCTCGCGACGCCTGGTGGAGATCAACCTGGCCCACCCTGCACCCGATCGCAGAACAAGTGCCGAGTATCCCCTGAATGGGTGATGCCTGGCCCCGGGGTCGGCCGTGATGGTGGACACACCGACGTGGCCCTCGCATGGCACCGTCATTCATCAGGAAGTGACCGCCTCATGAAAACGATGCGCACAGTACGTGCTCACAGACGTGGAGATTCCGGAGAGCCGGCCTTCGAGACCGCACCACGTCATGTCCCCGGGTTTCGGGACTCCGCAGTGTGCGCGGTCTGCCTCTCTCAGGGTGGTCGGACCCGAACCGCCCACAAGTCCGAAGCGTGGGTACCGCGGCCAACGCCGTACTGCCGTGACCGCGAGTGCGGCTCCGCACGGGTACACGCTCGCGCTGTGGACCGCCACCGCGGTGACGTCGTCCCATCAAGGTGACCCAGGCGTGGCTGGGGTTCTGGCTCTTCTCGTCGGCGCGACGCTCGCCTTCGTCGCATTGGCGGCCGGCGGTACCTCCCTGAAGCCGGACCGTGGCGTGGCGGCGGGCACCCGGATATGGGCCGCCTTCCATCTACCCGTGGCGGCGTGCACCGGGCTCGTCAGTCTGCTGCTGACACGGTGTTGTTCAGGGCCTCTGCTGTGAGGGCTCGTGGGGACGACCACGACCGCCGTGCACCTGCTGGGTGCCAGCGCTCATTTCTCCTGTTTGCACTTCGCCGAATCACCAAGACGCCATAGAAGTTCACCCCTGAGAGGTTCACCATGTCCCTTGTGCTCGACCCCACTGCCCAGGACCTTCTGTTCCGGGAGGCACGGACCGCCAACACCTTCACCGAGGAGCCAGTGGCGGAGGATCAGGTCCAAGCCATCTACGACCTGGTCCAATACGGTCCCACCTCGATGAACCAGCAGCCGCTGCGTATCGTGCTGGTCCGATCCGCCGAAGCACGTGAGCACCTGACCGGGTACCTGTCCGAGGGCAACCGCAAGAAGACCGCGGATGCCCCCCTCGTCGCGATCCTCGCCGCGGACAACGAGTTCCACGAGGAGTTGCCCCGCCAGTTCCCGCACTCCCCGCAAGCCAAGGAACTCTTCGCCGAACGTGAGACGCGTGAGCAGTCCGCGAGGCTCAACGGGCTCATTCAGGTGGGGTACTTCATCATCGGTGTGCGCGCCGCCGGCCTGGCGGCAGGACCGATGACCGGCTTCGACGCCGAGGGAATCAACAAGGAGTTCTTCAGCGATGGGAAGCACTCGGTTCTTGTCGTCGTCAACATCGGCAAACCGGGGGAGAACGCGTGGTTCCCGCGCTCCCCGCGCCTGACCTACAACCAAGTCGTCACCACCGTCTGATGAAGACAACGGCGAGTCGGGTGGAGCAGTTGTCTCGCAGCTCGTGCGGATGCGCGGCCGCTGACTGCGGTGCAGGGACCGATCGGGCATTTCGTCAGGCGTCCGCGCTTCGCGCGGGAAGGACCCATGCAGGCGATCCGGGGCCCTTCCCCAGCACCGGAACCTGAGGAGCAAGGGTGTGAGCGGCTGCAGGGTCACCGTGAGCGGACCAGCTGGACCTGTAGCCACGCCGACACGAAGTAGAGGGAGCTCCGTGAAGCATTGCGGGGCCGCCCGGCTCGCCAGTACCACCGCCTGTCCTGGCTGGGTACCGACGGAGGGCGACGCCGTGGGTACGGAGTGCGAGTTCCCCGCCGGCGTCGCCCTCGACGACATGTCTTGACCTTGGACACCACGAGGTGGCGTCTACGCCGTCCCATCGCCGAGAACGGCCGAGAGGACCCAGGACCCATCAACCGAACCGTGGCCATACTTCGGGGCCGCCTCCATACCACTCGATCAGTGGCGAGTCCGCCACATCGACCTCGTCCAGAGATTCCGCGCCGGCACGCGGCAGGAAGACGCTCAGGTCTCGGAGGCTGTACGCGACACCCAGGACCTCGTCGTCGACCCTCACGCGCCGGCCTCCCCCTTCAGCGGGCGCGTCAACGATTACGCGAGGTTCGCTCATGACATCAGCCTCCCCCGATGCCGGCATCGCAGCACATCGGAACCTCTTTGATCACCATCGGCTTTGGAGCAGGACATGGCGATGTGCATGCTGCACGGCAGCGGTCACAGCGACCTGTCCACGTCCACTCGGCGGTCTGGACATGCAGCGTCAACCCCGTCGGCGTACGGTCGGGATTGTGGAGAGTGGCACCGTAGGGCGGGCGGCAGCGCAGGGCTCTGATGCATGGGCTCGGGTGTTCGCGGCCATGTACGACCCGCTGCTCTGGCTCGGGGAGAAGGTGACCTTGGGTGCCCTTCGGCAGGACTTGGTAGGCCGGGCGGAAGGGCGGACGGTGGAACTCGGCAGCGGCACCGGCCTGAATCTGCGCTACTACCCCGGCGATCTCGACGAGCTGATTCTCACTGAACCCGGAGCCGCCATGCGCGCCCGGTTGGGACAGCGGTTGCGCCGCACCCGGCGTCGGGCGCGAGTGCTCGACGCGTCGGCGGAGCACCTGCCGCTCGCGGACGACACGGTGGACACGGTCGTCTCGACGCTCGTGCTGTGCACCGTCGAGGCACCCGATCTGGCCTTGCGGGAGGTCGGGCGCGTACTGCGGCCGGGTGGCCGACTGCTGTTCCTTGAGCATGTCCGTTCCCGGTCGCCGCGCTTTGCCGCTTGGCAAGACCGCCTCAGCGGCCCCTGGCGTCGGTTCGCGGAAGGCTGCCACTGCAATCGGGCCACCGGCGAGCTGATCCGGGAGTGTGGGCTCGAGCTTGAATCGATGGCGGGGGCGTCGTGGCGCGGAATGCCCCCCATTGTCTGGCCGTTGATCACCGGCGTCGCCACGAAGCGTGAGGGGTTCCGGGCCGCTGGAAGTGCGGCGCCGTGAACGTGAGCGCGCTTGCGTCGCGCGACGCCACTTCGACGGCGTCGCCGGCTCCCGGCGCAACGACGGCACGGCTTCGCAAGCGCGAGACAGCCACCGGTGGGCGGTGGTTGCTGTACTACGGCGGAGCACAGCAACCACCACGACCATGAGTGGCCCCCGACGCCCGTCCGTTGAACCCCTACCGGGCTTGCTGACGGTCGGTCGGCCAATCGTCTCGGAGGGTGCGCTGACGGTGGGGCCCGTTGTCAGGGAGCGATACCGACGCCGTCGATCCGGCTCCAGGACTTCTCCTGCGCGGCGGTCATGGCGGGCCAGTCCAGGCCGCCCGGCCGGGGGGTGACGCGTGAAGCGTACGGGCCGGGTCGGAAGCCCGCGTCGTAGAAGCAGCCGGTGCCGTAGGTGCGATCGAATGCCGGGCAGGATGCCGCGATCGCCTGAGGGGTGGGCTTCCTGCCCGTACGCACCCACGTGTCGAGCGCTGCGATCGAGTTGGCGTATTCGGAGTTGCTCAGCTCGCTGTGCTCGCTCTCCTTGGTGAACGTCTGCACGAGGTACCGTCCCCGGTGTGCGCCGTCGAGGGAGGCACGGTAGGCCGCCTCGTGCTGCACGAATGCCGTCGGGTCGTCGATCGCGTGCATCGTCAGGATGGGGATCGACACCTTTCCGGTGAGGTCGCTGTCGTAGGACAAGTCCCGTACGGCGCTCGGATCGGCGGTGAACCGTTCCACGCCGGCGTTGAGGGCCTTGTCGTCGTGCGACCCGGAGTACCGGACGCCCTTGTTAGTGAAGGGATTGCGGCCGCCGAGACGGTTGGTCACGATGTCGCGGAACGTGAAGGTCGCGAACCGCAGATGCGACTCCAGAGTGCGCTCGGGGATGCCGGTCACGGCCGGGATGTCATCGAGATTGCGCTGCTGCAGCGCGGTCCGCTCCGCCGGGGGCGAGTCATAACCTGTGCATTCCTGAAGCCGGGCGCGCAGTCCGGTGGTTGTCATCGTCGAGTCGGCGCGCAGGCCCTTCCACAGCGGGTACTGGGGTTCGGTGGGCCGTGGATGGTTCTGGCAGTAGTACTGATAGACCACACGGAGGTCGACGCGGTAGTCGTAGCCGCGGGAACCGCCCGCCAGCACACCGCTGGTGAACAGCGCACCGTCGTACGTGCCGTGCTTGGAGCCGTATGTCTCGACCACCTTGGCCGCGACGTCCCCACCCCAGGACTGGCCGTGCACGTAAGTGCGCTTGGGCCTTCCGAACTCGCCTACGAACAGGCGCCGTACGCTCTCGGTGTCCTCGACTGCCATCCGCGTACCGTAGCCGCCGCGCCGGTACGACGAACCCGCCCAGGCATAGCCCTCCTTGACCATCACCGCCCAGCGGTCCAGGTCGCCGACGCTTCGTTCGGGGTCCGAGCTGTCGCCGAGGTCGGGACCGCCGTGGGCGTGCACGACGAGCGAGCCGTTCCACGTCTTGGGGATGGCCATGGCGTAGTACGCGCCGTTGGCGTCCTGGCCGGTGTAGCACGTGGCCGTCCCCCCCAGGCTTGCCGGGCAGTCGGTGGACGCGGGACGACCCGGGTCGGCGAAAGCGGACGGCGCACCGGGGAGAGCGCAGGCCACCGCCCCGGCGAGGCAGACGGCGACTCCCGCCCGCCGTCGTGTGCCGGACTGCGATCGACGGACAATACGTGCGAGCGTTCTCAGGCTTGCCAAAGCGCGGCTCCTTGTCCTCACCGGGCGCAGCGTTGCGCCGCGGGGTGGATGCTAGGCGCGGGCGGGGGCGGGCAGCCACGCCTGTGATCGTTGCGGTCATAGTGTTCGCAACGACGCTGCGTCACCACGCCACGGGCGCACCTGGCCCGCCCTGCGATGTCCCGGGCGGGCTCGGTCGTCGCATGGACGGCCTCGAGAAGCGGCCCGCCACCACAGGCGGGCGATGGTCGACGCACACCGGACGGCGCCCGGGCCGCGCCGCCACTGCGGTCGGAATGGGGTTCATCGGGCTGATGAGCGGGCTGGGAGGCTGTGCCTCCCAGCAGGGAGTCCGCCGGTCGTGGCGTCGACGCGGGTAGTGGGCGCACGATGGGCGTCGCGAAGCCCGATCAACGGCGGAGCGCTGTCATGCCTGCCGTGTCCCCCTCGCGTATGGCTCGGAGGCATTCGATGAATCAGCACCGTTCCGGAACGGACGCGGTCACCGTGACGGTGTTCGTCTTCCCCGGAGTGCGGCTGCTCGATGTGACAGGTCCCATCGAGGTGTTCTCTTCGGCGAACGAGTTCGGTGGGCGCTATCGGGTGCAGATCGCGTCCGAGGACGGGGCGGCAGTGACGACGGCCGCCGGGACCTGCATCAGCGCGGACCTGGCCGTCGATGATGTACGCGAGCCGTCCGACGTTGTGGTGATCCCGGGCGGTCCGTCATGGGAGACGCTGATCAAGGACGACGCGCTCCTGGATGTCGTCCGCAGACTCCATGAGAAGGCCCGGTGTACGGCATCGGTGTGCACGGGTGCCTTTCTCCTGGCGGCGGCCGGACTGCTGGATCGGCGTCGCGCCGCGACGCACTGGCGGCACTCGGAGCAACTGGCCCTGCGTTTCCCGTCCGTGCTGGTCGAACAGGACGCGATCTTCGTACGGGACGGGAGGATGATGACCTCCGCAGGCGTCAGTGCGGGCATCGACCTGTCGTTGGCGCTGGTCGAGGAGCACTATGGCGCAGAGGTCGCCCGAGCGGTGGCCAAGGACATGGTGGTCTTCATGCAACGGCCGGGGGGCCAGTCCCAGTTCAGCGTCCGCTCCCAGGTGCCGCACTCCCGTCACGAGATGCTCCGGCGGGTGCTCGACGAGGTCGCCACGAACCCCGGGGCCAACCACACCCTGTCGGCCATGGCACGGAGGGCCGGCGTCAGCATCCGCCATGTGACCCGGCTCTTCTTCGAAGAGGTGGGAACCACTCCGGCCCGGTACGTGGAGCAGGTCCGGTTGGAGGCTGCTCGGGTGCTGCTGGAAGCGGGAGACGATGCCATGCCGGTGGTAGCACGGCACACGGGGTTCGGCTCGCCCGAGTCGATGCGGAGAGCCTTTGTGCGGCACTTGGGTGTGACGCCCGGTGCGTACCGCAACAGCTTCCGCACGACCGGCGTGGGCGCGGGGGAGTCGGAGTCCCAAGGAGCCCCGCGGTAGTCGCGTCGCGACCGGAGACGGTTGCTCGGCGGTCACCCTTGCCATCACGGTCGGAGATCGGGTGCCGCCGGTAGGCCGATCCTGCTCGGGCCGAGGGTGGACGGCGGCGTTGTCGGCGCGTTCGGCAGCCGTCGGCTGTCGGCCGCCTCGGAGACAGACCGCCCTGTTGTACGGCCGCCCCGGCGAGCGCCTTGCCAAGCCCGCAAGACGGGGCCGGATCTGAGCCATCGCTGTCCTTTGCTGCGGCCAGGCACAGGCGCCGCCCGCGTGTTGAACGCCTCAGGAAATGTCCGTGGACGAGGCCGATTCGGTGCCCTGCCCTCCAGGCGATGTCCAAGGGCACGGCGTCGGCCCGACCGAACAGAAGGCGATCAGCGATGACTTCGACCAGTCCCACGCCCGAAGGCGATCCGCGCAGATGGCGCGCGCTCGGGATCATCTGCCTGGTGCAGGTGATGCTGCTACTTGATGTGACCGTGGTGAATGTGGCCCTTCCCCCCATCCAGCGGGATCTCGGCTTGACGACCACCGGCCTCGCGTGGGTCGTCAACGGCTACACCGTCACCTACGGCGGCCTGCTGATGCTGGGCGGGCGTCTGGGTGACCTGCTCGGCCGCAGACGCCTTTTTCTCGTCGGTCTGGTGATTTTCGCGCTGTCGTCGGCGAGCGCGGGGGTGGCCCAGCAAGCCGGTGTGCTGGTCGCCAGTCGCTTCGTACAGGGCATAGGGGCGGCGCTCGTGAGCCCGGCGGCCCTGGCCCTGGTGACGCTGCTGTTCACACAGCGGCAGGAAAGGGCACGGGCCATGGCCATCTGGAGCGGCCTGGCCGGAGTCGGCGTGGCACTGGGCGTCGTGCTGTCGGGGGTTCTGACCTCCCTCACCTCCTGGCGCTGGATCTTCTTCATCAACCTCCCCATCGCCGCCTTCGCGTTCCTCGCCACGCTCCGACTTGTCTCCGAAAGCAGGGCGACCAAGCGTGGCCGACCTGACGTCCTCGGCGCCGTCCTGGTGACCCTCGGGCTGCTCCTGGTCGTGTTCGGCCTCCTGGAGAAGGACAGCCATGCCTGGCTCTCGTTCCTCGTCCTGGGCTGTGTGGGGATCGGTGTCGTCTGCCTGATCGCGTTCGTGTTCGTCGAAGCCCGAGTGGCTCAGCCCCTGGTCCCCCTTGCCTTCCTCCGCTCCCGGAACCGGAGCATCGCCAACGCCGTGCGCATCTGCTACTACGTCGGCTTCGCGGCACTCTTCTTCTCACTGAGTCTGTATGTGCAGCACATACTGCATTTCTCCGCGCTGGCGACCGGATTCTCCTTTGTGCCGTTCGGGTTGGTCATTCTCTTCAGCGCCACCGTGCTGGCGCCGAGGCTCCTTCCACGCTTCGGGCTTCGGGCCCTGAACGGAGGAGGCCTCGCGATCAGCACGATCGGCTACGTTCTCCTTGCCGGGCTGAGCACCCACGGCACCTATGCGGCCGATGTGCTGCCGGGACTGATCCTTGTGCCGCTGGGAGGCGGCCTGGTCCTGGTGGGATCCACCGTCGCCGGAGTGGACGGCGCCACGGGTGAGGACGCAGGCATCGCCACCAGCATGAACAATGCGTCCATGCAGATCGGCAGTGCGATCGGTCTCGCAGCCCTGGTCTCCCTGGGCGCCGGCCACGCCGCCGCGCTACGGCACTTGGGCACCGATCCGATGACCGCCACCACGCACGGATACGCCTTCAGCTTCAGCATTGCCGCGGGCGTGACGGCCTTCGGCGCGCTGCTGGGATTCGTCGGGATCCGGTCGCCGCGACAGGAGGTGACCCCATGACACGGCTCCATCCGGGCCTCGAGCGTGACGGGTCTGTCGGCACCTGATCTCGGCGATCCTCAGCGGTACTGAGCCCGGCACTTCAGGGTGACGATGGTCGGCCGAGGGACACGCCCTTGGCGTGGCCTTCGGTCCTCGGCGTCGCCCGGTCGTGCCTTGCGATCGGTACCGGACGAGCCTGGGCAGGTGCGGTGCGAAACCTCGCCGTCACCGAACTGCTCGCTCCCCTGCTGGAGGCGCGGTGGGGCGTAGATGGACCACCGTGTCGGTTGCAACTCAGGGCTTCGGACGGCGGCCCTCACACCCCGGGGGTTCGGACGCGTAGCCGGTCGATCTCAACGAGCACTCGGTCGACATGGGGACGCACCTGCGCACACAAGGCATCACTCCACGTCTCGTTCTTGTACGTGCAGTTGAGATAGAGCTGCCTGGCGTGATCGAGGGCCGCTCGGTGCTCACACGGGAGCTGGGCGAGGGCCCATTCGGCGGCAGCGTCCTTCGACTTGATCTGCCCGGTGGCGAGCGTGGTCCAGATGCGGGCGAGGGTGAGCAGGACGTTGCGGGTGTCGCTGTCAAGGTCGTTGAGCAGGCTGGGGACACCCGCAACGCTCGCCCGAGCCGGGTCGGTCTGCGGGACCGGGTCGAGGACGTGCGCCGGGCGCTGACCGGCGAGAGGGTGGTCGCCGGTCAGCGCCATACTGATCATCAGGGCCAGATCGGGCATCGGCTCCGGCTGGGGGACTTCCCCGGCTTCGTACTGTGCGCGCAGCCACTCGCGGTAGAGGAAGTCACAGGTCGGCGGATGCCGCCACGGCCGGACCTCGGATCGGACGACCACGGTGACCTCAATCGAGCGGTCCTTGTCCGGGGAGCCGGAGATCCGGATCAGTCCGCCGAGGAGTGCCCGTCGATCCCGCTCGTTCATTCGCCGCCGGGTGACGACCAGCACATCCACGTCACTGGCCGGCCTGAGGCCGCCGAGCACGGAGGAGCCGTGGAGGTACATGCCGATGACCTCTCGGCCCGGCACCCCGCCGACCAGCTCCACGATCTCCTGAACCTGATTCACCCCGTCAGCGTCTCCTGCTGTCCAGCAGATGGCACCGGATTACGTGACTCCAGCGCTTGAGGGTCGGTCGTGGCGGCCGAGGTGAGGCCGGTTCCGGCGAGGAGGCCGTGCCGGCGCAGCCGGTGGCGCAGGCGGGCCGGCAGACCCGGCCGGTAGCGCAGCGGTCCGGTCCCGGACCGACGGCCACGACGGCTGCCGGAGACCCGCCCGGTGGGAGTGGTCCCGCGCCGGCCCCACCTGATCCCGCCGCAGTCACGCGGCTTCGGGTACTCCCGTATCTCGCGTGTCCGCGCCGTGGTGGTACGCCGCTGGTTCCCAGGGCCCAACGAACTGACCCCCCTCGGCTGTGTTCGAGGGGGGTCGGTAGCGGCGAGGTGCGCGCTGTGGCGTGCACGCCCGCCTTCTGATCGGTGGCCGACGGGTGGAGTGGTCAGCGGAAGGCGGCCGCGACCAGTTCCTTCTGCTCGCCGGCGTGCCGTCGGGCGGAACCAACGGCGGGGGCCGGTGCCTGGGCTCGGCTGATGCATCCGATGGGACGCTTCGTCAGTCGCTGCATGCGTGGACCCAGGAAGGGCCAGGCACCCTGGTTCTCGGGCTCTTCCTGCACCCACAGCACCTCGGCGTCTGCCGGATAGCGGCCGAGTTCCGTGCTGAGTTCGTGTTCCGGGAACGGATACAGTCGCTCCACACGCACGATCGCGGCGTCCGACAGGTTCGAGCTTCGCCGATGGGCGTCCAGGTCGTAGAAGACCTTGCCGGAGCACACCAGCACGCGTTCGATCCGGGCCGGGTCCGCCGTCTCATCCGGCAGGACTGCACGGAAGGCGCCCGTGGTGAACTCCGTCAGTGCGGAGGTGGCCGCCTTCAGCCGCAGCATCGACTTCGGAGTGAATACGACCAGTGGCCTTCTGTGCTTGCCGAGAGCGTGCTGTCTGAGCAGGTGGAAGTAGTTGCCCGGCAGGGACGGCATGGCGACGGTCATGTTCTCCTGCGCGCACAGTTGCAGGAATCGTTCGACTCGCGCGGAGGAGTGGTCCGGTCCCTGTCCTTCCAAGCCGTGCGGGAGCAGCAGTGTCACCCCGGAGCGCTGTCCCCACTTCTGCTCGGACGAGGCGATGTACTCGTCGACCACGGTCTGGGCGCCGTTGGCGAAGTCGCCGAACTGGGCCTCCCACAGCACCAGAGCTTCGGGCCGTGCCAGGGAGTAGCCGTATTCGAAGGCCAGTGCCGCCAGTTCGGACAGCATCGAGTTGCAGGGCGCGAAGTCGACCGCTGCGCCGAGGGAGTTCAGCGGTGTGTGTTCGGTGCCGGTGCGGCGGTCGGTGAGTACGGCGTGCCGTTGCCCGAACGTGCCGCGCTGGGAATCCTGCCCTGTCAGCCGTACGGGAACCCCGTCGAGGAGCAGCGAGCCGATGGCCAGGGTTTCTGCGGTGGCCCAGTCGACGGTTCCCGCATCAAGCATCGTGGTGCGCCGCTGCAACTGCGGCAGAACACGCGGGTGCACGGTGAAACCCGGCGGCAGATCGGATTGCGACGCGATGACGTGCCGGGCGGTCGCCTCCGTGATCGCGGTGCTCACCGCGGGGGGCACTCCGTCGCCGACGACGGCGAGGAGTTCGGGGGAGCCGGATGCCGACGCCGCCTGGGTTTCGACGAAGGCCCGTTCCAGTCGCCCCCGGTAGTCCCGCAGGGCGCCTTCCACCTGCTGCTCGCTGATGTCCCCTCGACGGACCAGTGCCTCGGCGTACAGCCTGCGCACCGAGGGCCTGGCATCGATGCGGTCGTACATCGCCGGCTGTGTGATGGACGGATCATCGACCTCGCTGTGACCGTGACGCCGGTAGCAGATCAGGTCGATGACGACGTCCTTGTGAAAGGCCTGACGGTAGTCGAAGGCCAGCTGTGCGACGCGCACGACTGCCTCGGGGTCGTCTCCGTTGACATGGAAGATCGGGGCCTCGACGGTCTTCGCCGCATCGGTGGCGTAGGTGCTCGAACGGCCGTGGGCGGGTGAGGTCGTGAAGCCGAGTTGGTTGTTGATGATGATGTGAACCGTCCCGCCGGTGCGGTAGCCCGGCAGCTGTGACATGTTCAGCGTCTCACCCACCACGCCCTGCCCCGCGAAGGCGGCATCCCCGTGGACCAGGACGGGCAGGACGGACGACATGTCGCCGGCGTCCGCCACCTCCTGCTTCGCTCGGACCACACCCTCCGCCACCGGCCCCACGATCTCCAGATGCGAGGGATTCGCCACCACGGAGACGGCCATGGCGCCACCGTCCGGAGCACGGTAGGTCCCGTCGGCACCGAGGTGGTACTTCACATCCCCGGACCCCTGGACCGATCTGACGTCCACCTCGTCCTCGAACTCGTGGAAGATCTCCGCGTAGGACTTGCCGACGATATTGGCCAGGACATTGAGTCGGCCACGGTGCGCCATGCCGATGACCGCCTCCCGGGCCCCGTTCCTGATGGAGCGGCGCAGCAAGGCGTCCAGCAGCACGATCGCGGACTCGCCGCCCTCGAGTGAATACCGCTTCTGGCCCACGTATTTGGTGTGCAGGAACGTCTCGAACGCCTCGGCTGCGCCCAGCCGGTAGAGGATCTGAAGCTGTTCGGCGCGGTCCGGCCGGGGGTGAGGCGTCTCGAGCCGCTGCTGGACCCAGTGGCGTTCCTCGAAGCTCTGGATGTGCATGTACTGGGTGCCGAGGGAGCCGCAGTAGGACTCCCGCAGGACGTGAAGGACGTTGCTAAGCGTCATGGCGTCCTGTCCGGCGAAGTCGTCGACGACGAAGGTCCTGTCAAGGTCCTCGGCGCCCAGTCCGAACGCCGTGATGTCGAGCTCCGGGTGTGCGTCCCGCTGCTCCGTCGTGAGCGGGTCGGTGTCGGCCATCAGGTGCCCTCGCACGCGATACCCGTGGATGAGTGCCGCGACGCGGACCGCCTTGACCGCCGAGCCGTCGGCAAGGTCACTCACGGTGTTCGCCTCGTGACGCGTCGGCGTCATGACTGATGGGGACTTGAAGAACGCTCTCCACGCCTCGTCGACCGAGGTCGGGTCATGGAGGAACCGCTCGTACTGTTCTTCCACGAGCCACTCGTTGAGGCCGAAATCCTGCCCATGGAGCACCGGCTGTCCGGCGCGGGGTTGCGACGCCACGGTGTGGATCGCCTTCTTTCCTCGCTGCATACGACCAATGGCGGACGCGGCCGGTTCGGCTGATCGTTTCCATCCTGCCCCGGGCCACCGCTTCCCGCATGCGGTGGGGGAAGCAAACCTCTCGGACCGCGTCGTAGTACCGAGGCTATGACAAGGGGGGATGTGAGCAGGCCGAGCGAAAGTGCCATAACGGCGGCACATGAGGACATGGCGTCGAGTCTGCGCGTCGTGGGTGGAATGCTTCGACCCGTAGCGCTGAGGTCTGTCTGCACGGCACCGGATGGCCTGATCCGATGGCATGGCGCCGACATCGAGGGGCATTGCCGATCGGACGCCGGCTGCGGGTATCGGCCACGACCTCGGGCCGTGGCGTCGACTGAAGGGGCGAATGTGGCTGAACGTGGTCGATCTACGACGTTCGGTGACAGGCGCCCTCATTCGAACCGTGGCGTCCTTCCTGCGCGGCTGTGAGCCGCGGCTGATGGTGGGCCGTCGATCCGCTGTCGCGGTTCGCCTCGGTCACCCGGCAAGCAGAACCGCACCTGGCACACACCACCGGTGCAGCGCACGTGCGACACCGACAGACAGGACAACCGGAATGACCGCGGACGGCGACCTCGACCACTTCCGACCCGAACTCGTTGTCATCCCGTGCGGCAGCAGCAAACTGAGCCAAGCTGCACGGGCGGCGGACATGTACATCGGCTCCTACCACCGGGCGTGCCGCAAGGCGGCTGACGCACTGCGACCTGACCGGCTGCTGATTCTGTCGGCACGCTACGGCCTGCTCGACCTCGACGACGTCATCGAGCCCTATGACACACCCCATGGCACGACCGACGCCATAACGGGCCACGCCCTTCTCGAGCAGGCCACCGCACGCGACATCGTGTTCCTCGACCCCGTGGTGGCCCTCGGCGGCGCACGGCATGTCGGCCTCGTCCGCTCCATCTGGCCGCATGCCCGTGCGCCGTTGGCCGGAGCAGGGGGCATGGGACACCAGATGGCCCGGCTCGCGGTGATGAGCCGGGGGCGCGGGACGCGGACCTGACATGACGCCATGCGGGGCGCCTGGAGCCCGTTCGTGACTCGGCAGCCGCGAGACCCTCGCCACCATGGGGCGGGGCGCAAGCCCGATCGGGGCGCCGTCCGGTCGGGTCGCGTGCGTCGACACGGACGTCACCGCACGTCGAACCGCCCCGACCGCTGTCCCGCCGAACCCTCCTCGTCAGAGGTCGACCCGTCCCGCAAGGTCTCGATCTCGGCGGCCAGGACGGCCATGTCGCGGACGTGCGCGTAGTACTCCGCCGCGTACTCGTCCTCGATCGCCGGGAGGACCCTCTCGAATACGGCCGTGAGCCTCGTCAAGCCTGTGCGGCGCTGCCGATCGAGCGGGCCGTGGAGGACGCTGGAGGCGTATCCGTAGGAGTCGGCGTCGAGCAGCACCATGTCCTGGTCCGCGATGTCCAGGCCCCGGAAGCTCGGTGGGAACGGCCGGGCCATGTGCTCGGCCATCATCTGTGACAGCGCGTCGAGCTTCTTTTCCCACATGCCGGAGATCCTGCCACGGCCCGCATACGGCGGGGCGCGGTTCGACCTCGGCGCGGTGAACCCATACGGTCACGACGCCAGTTCCCGACCCCCCCTCGACCGGGTCGGCTCGCTCACCGTCGGCCGTCTGCTCGGACGTTGTTGCCGTCGGCATCACCGCGGACTGGGCGTGGGGCACTGAACGCGCCCGAGGAATCAGGGTTGCTCAGTCCATCTCGTGCGTCAGTGTCGGATCGAACGCGTTCCGGCCGCTGCCGTCGAGCATGAGGAGAGAGGCCTGCGCCGGGTATCCGGCAGTGACGACGGTGTAGCGGTCGCTTTCGAGATCGCTGAAGGAGTAGGAGCCGTCCTCGCCGGTCAGCGTCATGGCGACGACATCGCCTGCCGGGTCAAGGAGCGTGACACGGGCATCGGAGACAGGGCGACCACCGGTGGTGGTACGGACGGTTCCCGTGAGCACGGTTGACCCGCCGGCCGCCTCCTCCGGCTCGACGGACCGTCGACGCGCGTGCCCGCCGAGGGGCCGACGCCGCATGTGCCTGTGCGCGTGCCGGACGGACTGCCCGGACACCACCACCCAGGCAATGACGAGCGCTCCATAGAGGACCACGGCCACCCATGCGAACACGTCCGAACCGGTCCGCACCGCCAGGGCGCCGGTGGCCGTCACACAGGCGCCGACCGGGAAGATGAACGACCACCATGTGGGGGCGAAGGGCAACCCCGCCCGGATCGTGCGCACGGTCAGCCCCGTGGCCAGCACAAGCCACAGCATGGTGAAGCCCCACACGACGATCCCGCCCAGCAGCGCGAACACCGCGGTGCCCCGCGCGTAGGGCGCGGGCAGCGCGCTCGGCGCCGCCGCGGCCAGTGCGCCGAGCGCGGTCACCGACTGGCCCAGCGCCCCCGCGCCGATCCATATCGTGGGCACGATCGTCCCGGTCGGTGCTTCATGGTGCACCAGGCGGCCGTAGATCATGGCCAGCACCAGCAGTGCCGCGACAAGGCCGAGTCCGAGCATGGCGTAGCACCCCAGCAGCAGCGCCAGCCGCAGCTGCCCTGCCGGTGCATGAGGGACGAGCAATGCGCCTGTCGCGGCCGACACCATCGGCGGCACCACCGGCATCAGCCAGCCTCCGAACGCCGCGTCCGGCGCGAAGCGGTGCCGGGTGACCATCAGATAGGGCACCGTGCACGCCGTGACAAGGCCGAGCACGGTACCGAGCGACCACAACACCCAGTCCACGTCCAGTGCGGCCTCAGGCCCCATCAGCCTGCGGCCGAGCAGCAGCGTCCCGGCTCCCACCGTGAGCAGTGCCATGGGAGGGGCGCCGAAGAACTGGGCCATCACCGGGTCACCGGCGTGCAAGCGCAGCGCCCGCTGGCGTAGGTAGCCGACAGCCAGCAGGGCCAGCAGGAGTGCGGCTGCCAGCCAGACCACCAGCGCAGCAGTGTGCAGCCCGGGGAAACTCCGCGGCAGGGTGACCGCCGCGTCGGCGACGATGCCCGTGCCCATCACGGCCGCGAACCAACTGGGGCCGAGAAGCGGACGCCTGATCGTGCTGGTCGCAGGCGCCGGCGGAG
Source organism: Streptomyces sp. HUAS TT11 (assembly GCF_051553595.1). Taxonomy (NCBI): domain Bacteria; kingdom Bacillati; phylum Actinomycetota; class Actinomycetes; order Kitasatosporales; family Streptomycetaceae; genus Streptomyces; species Streptomyces sp. HUAS TT11. The sequence continues at coordinate 569,059 of NZ_CP196184.1, read as the reverse complement.
GGGCACTCGGGGAACGATTCATTCCCCAAACCCTATGTTCGGGATGGGGCGTTACTGTCGATCATGTCTTGATGTGAGCGCGGCATGGCACACATCGAGCGACCGCGCCACTGCGGAATCGTGAAGTAGCCCTGACCTGGCTGTGGATCGCCGGCTCGGTGCGGGAGTTCGGGCATGGGTACACGGCAGTCATGCCCCGGCGCCCTGGAGGTGATCGTCCGGTTCACAGCACACGCTGTCGGCGCCCGAGCCAGGTCTGGGCAACGATCACCACCGCCAGGAAGGCGCCGCTGACCACCTGTTGGTAGGCGGAGTCCAGGGATCCGATCTGGTTGATGACGTTCTGGATCACCTTCAGCAGGGCCACCCCCACCAGTGAGCCGCTGATGAAGCCGAAGCCGCCGGTGAGCAGGGTGCCGCCGATGACGACGGCCGAGATCGCCTCGAGTTCCATGCCCGTCCCGAGGATCGTCACGCCGGAGGCGAGCCATGCGGCGTTGAGGGAACCGGCGAGGCCCGCACACAGCCCCGACACGGTGTAGACCGCGACTTTCGTGCGGGTCACGGGCGCGCCCATCAAGGCGGCAGCGTCCTCGTTGCCGCCGACCGCGTACACGTACTGGCCGAACCGGGTCCGCCTGAGAACAAGGGCACCCAGCGCGAACAGTGCAACGGTGATCCAGACCGGCACCCCGATCCCGAGCAGCGAGCCCTGGCCGAGTTCGACGAAGAACGAGCCCTTGTCCACGAGGTAGGTCCGTGACCCCTCGTCGGTGAGCGCGAGGAGGACACCGCGCGCCGCGAGCATGGCGGCGAGGGTGACGATGAACGGGGCAAGTCCGGAGCGCGCGATCAGCAGTCCGTTCACCAGTCCGACGAGCCCGCACACGGCGAGCGGCAGCAGCAGTGCGACCGCGGTCCCGTACTGCGAACCCCAAGCGGCGAGGACGCCGCCCAGAGCGAACAGCGAGCCGACGGACAGGTCGATGCCGCCGGTGACGATCACGAAGGTCATGCCGAGGGCGACGACGGCGAGGAACGCCGACGACAGCGCCATGTTCTCCAGGTTGTCGCCGGTCAGGAAGGTGTCGAAGGCGAGGGAGGCGATGATCATGGCGATCACGAGGGTGACCAGAGCGCCGTGCTGCTGGGCGAGCGCGCTCATGCGCTCGGATCCGGTCGTACCCGGCGGGACGTCGTCGGCGGTGGCGGCGAGGGCGGCTTCGGTTCCCATGGTGGCTTCCCCGGTGTCGATGGTCATCGCTTCCCTCGCTCGCGTGCTGCGTAGACGGCACCGACGATCACGACGGCCTGCGCGATCTGCGTCCATGACGGCGGCAGGTCGTGCTTGATGAGCGTGGTGGTGAGCAGCTGGATCAGTACGGCGCCCGCGACAGTTCCGCCGATGCGGACCCGACCGCCGCTGAGCGGAGTGCCTCCGACCACCACCGCGGTGATGGCGGACAGTTCCATCAGCGTGCCCAGTGAGGTGGGATCGCTCGCGGTGAGACGTGCGGTGGCGAGCACGCCCGCGACCGCCGCCAGAGCGCCCGAACACACGTAGACCACGATCAGAACCCCCCGCACGGGCAGTCCCGCGAGACGTGCGGCCGGCCGGCTGTCCCCGATGGCCAGCAGACGGCGGCCGAACGTGGAGCGTTTGACGACGAACACCACGAGCAGTGCCAGCGCGGCGGCGATCAACACCAGATACGGGACGCCGAGCACGTCACCGGAGCCGAGGGAGGCCATACCGGGATTGCGCACGTCCTTGAGCTGGGGGAGCAGGACCAGGGCGACACCACGGGCGCCGACCATCAACGCGAGTGTGGCGACGATGGGCTGCACGCCCACGAACGCGATGAGCGCCCCGTTGGCCGCGCCGACCAGGATGCCGCCGACGACGGCGATCAGCGTGGCGACCCAGGGCCCGTAACCGAGGTAGAGCGACAGCAGCGACGTGGACAGGGCCATGACCGAACCGACCGACAGGTCGACGCCCTCGGTGCCGATCGCGAGGGCCATCCCGAGGGCGACGATCAGCACGGGGGCGACCTGCACGGCCTGGGTGCGGAAGTTCTCGCCGGAGGCGAAGTGCGGGGTGAAGGCGAAGTTGAAGACCAGCAGGACCATGACTCCGCCGTACACACCGTAGTTCTGCAGGAGGCGCAGCGCCCGGTCGCGGTCCACTGTGACACGGGCGAGGCTGACGTCAGCCATGAGGCCCTCCCTCGGGTACGTCGGCGATCGCCCGCATCAGTTCGTCCTCGGTGACGGCGTCTCCGGTGAGTTCGCGCACCACGGCACCGTCCTTGAGGACGACCACACGGTCGCTGCCCTCGATCAGTTCCTCGGTGTCGGAGGAGATCAGCAGGACGGCCAGGCCCTCGTCGGCGAGTTCGTCGACGAGAGCCTGTACTTCCGCCTTGGCGCCCACGTCGATTCCGCGTGTGGGCTCGTCCAGCAGCAGGACCTTGGGGTGCAGGGCGAGCCAGCGGGCAAGGAGCACCTTCTGCTGGTTGCCGCCGGACAGTTCGCCGACCCTCTGATGGGGACTCGAGGCCTTGATACGCAGCCGTTTCATGAAGGTGTCGACGATACGGTCGATCCGGGCGTCGTCGACCAGGCCGAAGCGCGACAGGCCCGGCAGCGCCGCGAGTGCGATGTTCTCCCGCACCGACAGTCCCGGCACGATGCCTTCGGTCTTGCGATCCTCGGGCAGCAGGCTGATCCCGGCCCGGATCGCCGCCGGGGTGGAGCCCGCGCGTACCGGTGCACCGTCCACCACGACCCGGCCGCCGTCGACCGGCAGAGCGCCCGCGATGGCCCTGGCGGTCTCGCTGCGCCCTGAGCCGAGCAGACCGCCGAGTCCGACCACCTCTCCGGGACGCAGGGACAGGGACACATCACGCAGTCGATGACGAACCGTCAGCCCCTCTGCCTGGAGCACCGGTTCGGCCGCGGCGTCATGGGACCCGGTGAACTTCGTCAGGCCCTCTCGGCGGACCTCGCCGATCTCCCGTCCGAGCATCAGCGACACCAGATGCAGCCGGTCGAGGTCGGCGAGCCGCCCGGTGTGCACCACCGCCCCGTCGCGCAGGACGGTGACCGAGTCGCAGATCTCGTAGAGTTCCTCCATGCGGTGACTGACGTAGACGACTGCGATGCCGCGCTCGCGCAGCGTGCGTATCACCTCGAACAGCGTGCTCACCTCGCGGGGCTCCAACGACGAGGTGGGTTCGTCCATGATCACGACTCGGGCGTCGACCGCCACGGCCCGGGCGAGCGCGACCATCTGCTGGGCGCCGACACTCAGTTCACGCAGGGGGCGGCGTACGTCGACCCGGATGCCGAGGCTGCGCAAGGTCTCGTCCGCCTCCCGGTGCATACGGCGGAAGTCGATCAGGCGCAGCCGACCGCGTGGCTCACGGCCGAGCAGGAGGTTGCGGGCCACACTCATCAGCGGGACGAGATTGACCTCCTGGTAGATGGTGGAGATGCCCGCCTGCTGAGCCTGCAGGGGAGTGGTGAAGCGGACAGGGGCGCCGTCGTATGTCACCTCGCCGGCGTCGGGCTCGTACACCCCGGTGAGGACTTTGATCAGTGTCGACTTCCCGGCGCCGTTCTCGCCGACCAAGGCGTGCACCTCCCCGGCGCGTGCGGCGAAGTCCGCATCGGACAGCGCCCGCACGCCGGGGAAGGATTTGCACAGTCCGGTGACCGTGAGCATCTCAGTAGGCCTTGCCCAGGTCGGCCTTCGCGTTGCTCTCGGTGTAGGAACTGTCCTGGATGACGATGTCCTGGGCCACTTCCTGACCCTGGGTGAAGGTGTCCAGCGTCTGGAATGCCAGCGGCCCGAAACGCGGGTTGGACTCGATGACGCCGTCGATCCAGCCGTCCACGATGCCCTGAACGGCGTTGCGGGTTCCGTCGATCGTCACGATCTTCACGTCACCGGGCTTCTTGCCGGCGCCCTTGAGGGCATTGACGGCGCCCAGTCCCATCTCGTCGTTCTCGGCGTAGATGCCCTTGATCCCCGGCTTGGACTGGATCAGGTTCTCCGTGACGGACTGGCCCTTCTCGCGCGCGAAGTCGCCCGTCTGCCGGAAGACGATCTTGAGCCCGGGCGCCTTCTCCTTGATGCGGTCCTCGAAGCCCTTGGTGCGTTCGGTGGTGACGTTGTTGCCCGCGGCGCCGAGCAGGATGGCGACCTCTCCCTTGCCGCCGGTCGCCTCGATCATCCGGTCGGCGGCGCGCCGGCCCTGTTCGACGAAGTCGGAGCCGATGAAGCTCACATAGTCCTTGCAGGCGGCGGCGTTGATCTTGCGGTCGATCGTCACGATGGGGATGTGCTCGGCCGAGGCGGTGCGCAGCACCGGCTCCCAGCCGTCGGAGTTGAGCGGGGCGATGACCAGCAGGTCGGCACCCTTGGCGATGAGGTCCTGCACGTCGCTGATCTGCTTGGAGAACTGCGACTGCGCGTTGGACGTCAGGAGCTTGACGCCTCGCTTCCGGGCCTCGGCCTTGATGGACGCCGTCTCCGCGATACGGAAGGGGTTGGCTTCCTTCTCGGACTGGGAGAAGCCGACCGTGGCGGACTTCAGGTCCACCTTCGAGCCACCGTAGGAGTCGATCGTGCAGCTCGGCCCGGAACCGCCGCTGGGCGAGGCGACGACCTGGCCGGGATCCTCCTGCTGGACGGAAGCCTTGTCGTTGCCGGAGCTGTCTTCGGACTTGGCGCATCCGGCGGTGAGCGCCAGACCGGTGACAAGGCCGGTGGCGAGCAGTGTCCGTACGGAGGCGCGACGCAGTGGTGCGATGTGCTTCATGAGTACCCCAAACGGCGTGGCCCCGGCGCTCGGAGCGCTCACGGGGAAGGACGGCTCGTGCGGTCAACTCGGCGTGCACGTCGTTCAGAGGAGGTTTTTACATCGTTGGAAGGAGCCTGTAAACCCTGCCGTCCGAAATCTCGGCCGAACGGAACGGGCGGCCGTCAGCGGCGACCGAGGGTGCTCTCCCGCTCCACCAGCCGGAATTCCGCGATCAGTTCACGTCCGCCCGGCTCGCTGCGCCCCGACAGACTGCGCAGCAGCGACGCCACCGCCATGCGCGCGATGGCCTGTTTGTCCGGCGAGACGGTGGTCAGCGACACGGCGCCGAAGCGGCTCTCGGCGATGTCGTCGAATCCCGCCACGGCGATGTCCCACGGCACCCGCAGCCCACGCTCGTGCAGCACCCGCATCGCCCCGATCGCGATCAGGTCGTTGAACGCGAACACGGCGTCGGGCCGCACGCCGGCGTCGAGCAGCCTGGCCATGGCCCGCGCGCCGTCGTCCCGGTCCCAGCCGCCGACCGGTACCACCAGCTCGTCCGGTGCCGGCACCCCCGCCGCCGTCAGCTCCTCGCGCCAGCCGAGGAGTCGCAGGTGGGCCGGACGGTTCGCGGAGTCCGTGCGGGCGCCGAGGTAGGCGATGCGGGTGCGACCGCGGCTGAGCAGATGGCGTACGGCGGTACGCGCGGCGGCCACGTTGTCGATGGCGATGTGGTCGTGCGGAGTGTCGTACTCCCGCTCGCCGAGCAGGACCAGGGGCACGTCGTCCGGCCGGCCCTGCAGGTCCTCGGCCTCCAGCTCCAGAGGGCTGAGGATGAGCCCGTCGATCACCCGGGCCCGGAAGCCCTGGCTGACGAGTACCTCCTGCTCGCGCCGGCCACGGGTGTGGTCGAGCAGGACCGTGAAATCGTGTTCGGCGGCCGCGTCGATCACCGCTCCGGCCAGTTCGGCGAAATACGGGTTGCCGAGTTCGGGGACGGCGAGTGCGATGATGCCCGTGCGGCCCTTGCGCAGGTGCCGAGCGGTGAGGTTCGGCCGATAGCCCAGTTCGTCGATGGCCTGCTGGACGCGGGCCCGCATCGTCGGCGTGACGTGCGGATAGTTGTTCACGACGTTGGACACGGTCTTGATCGAGACGCCGGCTTTTTCGGCCACGTCCTTCAGGCTGACCCGCAAGGGATCTCCTCGGCATCGATGGGAGCTCCTGACGTCGGAGCATTGTCATGACCCTGGACAGCGGCCGGGAGCCGTGCTCTCATGCCAACTGCCATGCTTCCAACGTTGTACAGACTGAAGCAGTGAGCCGCCACCCTTCCTCAGTCAAGGAGGATCCGTGCGCATCAGACCAGTCGGACGCCGTCTGACTTTACTGCTCGCGGATGCCCTGAGCATTGCCGGGCTGGCCGCGACACCGACCGCCACGTCAGCCGCCACACCCGTGGACGATCCTGTCGAAGTCCACGGCCTCAAAGGCGAGTACTACACCCAATCCGCCCCCGGAGCCTTCGACTTCGCCCAGCTCAAGGCCACCGGATTCGACCCGCAGCTCGACTTCGGGTCCCTGGAGTCCCGTCTGAACTCGGCCACCGGGCAGTCGGACGACGTCAGCGTCCGCTGGACCGGGCGCATCGTGCCCGAGAAGACAGGCCCCACCACCTTCTCGATCATCGGAGACAACGGATTCCGGCTCTGGGTCGACGGCCGTCTCGTGATCGACCACTGGGTCGACGACTGGGACCGCGAACAGAGCGGCGAACCTGTCGAGTTGACCGCAGGCAAGGCGTACGACATCAAGGTCGAGTACTTCGAGCACTACGGGGGATCCAACCTCCACGTGCGCTGGACCCCGCCGAGCGGGACCAAGACCGCGATCCCGCAGTCGGCGTTCCTCCTGCCGGAGGGATACGACTACGACGGCGCCATCGCCACCACCGTCCAGCGTGACGGCCGAACCCTCCAACTCGACTTCGCACAGGCGCTGAACGCCCCGCCCACCGCGCTCATCAACCATCTCGACGCGGTGATCGGCGGCGCCACCTGGCCACTGGGCGCCGCCCGACTCGACCCGACCGACCCCAAGTCCCTGCTCGTCTCCCTGAAGGAACCCGTCGTCGGCAACAAGACCGGCACCGCGCCGGGACTCGCAGACGTCCGCTACGACGGCCAAGGCGGGCTGACCGACAAGAACGGCAAGGCGATCGGCGCGTTCTGGAGCAGCGGCGCCAACCGTTCCACCTACGAACTGCGCACCAAATGGGCCGACGACGTCACACCGGCCAACGCCCACCGCGAGTACCCGCGCCCGCAGCTCACACGCGATGCCTGGCAGAACCTCAACGGCAGCTGGCAGTTCGCCGCGGCGACAGAGGGCGAAAATCCGCCCGTGGGCCGCAAGCTCGCCGAGCAGATCCTCGTCCCCTACCCCGTCGAGTCCCAGCTCTCGGGCATAGAACGGCACGAGGACCGGATGTGGTACCGCCGCACCTTCACGGTGCCCCCGGGCTGGAAGATCGGTGACAACAAGCGGCTGCAACTGAACTTCGGCGCCGTCGACTGGCAGGCCGACGTCTATGTCAACGGCACCAAGGTCGCCGAACACAAGGGTGGCTACGACAAGTTCAGTGCCGATATCACCGACGCACTCAAGCCCGGCCGCAGTCAGGAGCTCATCGTCGGTGTCTACGACCCGACGGACGCCGCGAACGGCGAGAACCCGCCGATCGGCAAGCAGCGCCTCGACCCCAGCGGCATCTGGTACACCCCGACCTCCGGAATCTGGCAGACGGTCTGGCTGGAGCCCGTGGCGCGGGACCACGTCGACCAGCTGAAACTGACCCCGCATGTCGACAGCGGCACGTTGACCGTCGAACCGCAGGGCGTACGCAACGGCGTCAGCGTCACCGCAACGGCCTACGACGGCAAGCACAAGGTGGCCACGGTCACCGGCCGCACCGGCCAACCGCTGACCCTGCGGATCCCGCACGCCCGCCTGTGGTCACCCGACCACCCGTTCCTCTACGACCTCAGAGTGAGCGTCGGCGCCGACCTCGTCGGCAGCTACTTCGGAATGCGCTCCATCGAGGTGCAGAAGATCGACGGCGTACCGCGCACGGTCCTCAACGGCAAGCCGGTCTTCATGATGGCCACACTCGACCAGGGATTCTGGCCGGACGGCCTGTACACGGCACCGAGCGACGAGGCCCTCGCCTACGACCTGAAGATGCACAAGAACATGGGCTTCAACGCCGTCCGCAAGCACATCAAGGTGGAACCCGACCGGTGGTTCTACTGGGCCGACCGACTCGGCCTGCTCGTGTGGCAGGACATGCCGGCGATGACGGCGGGTGTGAACCCCTCCACCGCGGCCCGCACCGAGTACGAGCGCGAGATGAAGGAGATGATCGACGAACACATCAGCAGTCCGGCAGTCGTCATGTGGGTCGTCTTCAACGAGGGCTGGGGCCAGTACGACATCGGCCGTGTCGCCTCGCAGGCCAAGTCCTGGGACCCCAGCCGTCTGGTCAACAACATGTCGGGCCTCAATCTCGGCAACGACGGCGGAGCCGGCGACATCATGGACGAGCACGGCTATCCGAGCCCGGCCCTGCCACCGAACCCGGACGGCCAACGGGCCCTGGTCAGTGGCGAGTACGGGGGCCTGGGTCTCGGGATTCCGGGCCACGCCTGGTCGGTGCAGCAGTCGTACGTCGATGTCGACCCCACGACCTACACGGACGACTACCTGCAGAAACTGACCGAAGTCCACGCGCTCGCGTGCCGGGGCGGCAACGGCGCGGTCTACACACAGATCTCGGACGTCGAGGGCGAGCTCAACGGCCTGATGACGTACGACCGCAAGGTGGTCAAACCCGATGTGGCACGGTTGAAGACGGCCCAGAGCGCCCTGATCGACGATGCGTCACGGCCGGTACCGGCGGGATGCGCCTGAGAGCCTGGCGCAGCTTTCCGACGCCGAGTCGGAGGGCAGACCGCCGCCGTCCGTAACCGTCCCTGAGCCGGTCCGCCCGCGCCTGCACCTTCGGGGTGCGGGCGGACCGACGGGAGCCGATGGTGCCTGCTGACGCAGCAGGCACCATCGGTGGAGGAACAGGCAGCTCCTTACGAACTCGGCGCCGCCGTTGCGACGCCCGGCCGGAAGGCCGGACGCCGCGACAGCTCACGTCAGGCCGGCGAGGCGACCGTTCGGCCGAAGTGCCGGGCGAAGAACCGGACCGCGCTGTCGGCCTCGAACCGGGGCAACTCCTTGTGGCTGCCCGCGTTGGCGTGCAACGTCTTCTCCTTCGAGGCGAACGCGTCGAACAGCGCCAGACCCGCCTCGCGCGGGATGTGTTCGTCGTCCCACTGCATGTCGAACTCGATCGGGATGGTGATCTGCTCGGCCTTCTCGGCGAGTACATCGGGCCAGTGCTGACCGAAGACCGCAGCCGTGATCCTGGGTTCGACCGCCACCAGGGGCACCCCGATCGCGGTGCCCATATTGATGCCGAAGTAGCCGACCGGCCCCTCGGCACCGATCTCCGGAAGCTCCTGAAGGGCGTCCAGGGTCGCCCGCCACTCGGGCACCGCGAGTTCCGCCAGATGCGCGTTGTAGCGGACCACGATCGGACCCTCGGGTTCCCCCGCGGCCCTCGCCCGGTACAGGGCGGCGATCTCCTGCTCGTCGTGCGCCGTGCGCGGCCGGTCACCGTGACCGGGTGCGTCGATGACCGCGACGTGAAAGCCGCAGCCGGTCACGAGACGGTGTGCACGGCCCGACATTGCCGGAGCCTTCTTGTGGGTTCCGCCGCCGTGCCCCATCAGTACCAGAGGCGCACGATCGGAGCCGGAAAGCGGCGACCAGAGAACGCCGGGCACCTCACCCAGGGTGAAGTCGCGCTCGAGCATGCCGTTCGACGACGACTCGGCAGTGAACTGCAAGGAATGCATAGGTTTGTTGCCTTTCGGAAGTGCCTTGTGTGGAGGCGCTCCCGGCGACAGCTATGTCGATCGCCCGGCCGTGACGAAAAGCGGGAGCACCCACGTCGATACAGCGTTCATGGGTCTCACCTCCTCGCGTCCTGTCACGGTACCCAGGACGCTACAAGCCCGATCCGCGTTCCGTCCAACTCTTTCCCCTCCCAAGCGCACTTGTGCCGGCGAACCCGTGCCAGGTGCCGCCGAGACTTCACATGATCGGCTACGACCCCGTACCGGTGGCATGGTTGAAGGCGCCGTCGGTGAGGACGGGCACGATTGCGCTCGCGTTGAGCTCGGTTGCGATCACCACATCGTCGGGGAATCCGCCGCGAGCCACTTCGATGCCGGAGGAAGAGGCAGCCACAGCACCGGCGACGTCGGGCGTGTGGGCGAAGCAAGCTCGTGCGGCAGCCGCCTCGGGGGACAGCGGGCCAACGCCTTGCGACGTCAGTTCGGCGATGATCGCCCCGGCGCCCAGCAAGTCCTCCAGCGCAGGTCGCAGGCCTCCGTCCGGCCACCGCTCACCAGCAGCGATCACCGCGAGCGGACGTTCCACGGTCCCGTAGCCGTGCAGGGTCAGCCATCGCCCGACAGCTGTGGCGTTCCGCAGGCAGCCCGCCACCATCGGTGAATCGCCTGCCGCCGCGGCGATGGCGGATCCGTTGGGTGAGGGGAGCACGAGTCGGGGGGTGAACGGTGCTTGCCGCAATGCTGCCGGAGACAGCGACCACGGTGAGGTCGAAGTGGCTGCTCGCCGTCCCACTGCCAGCGCCGCTGTCTTGCTCCGGGCAAAGTCGGCCGCCGTCTCGTCACGCCAGGCATAGGGAAAGACCTGGGTTCCCGCCTCCACAGCGACGGTCACCGATGTCGTGAACGACAGCACGTCGACCACCACCAGGCACGCGGCCTCCGACGCCAACTGCTGGGCACCGGTGGGACCCCACTCGAATCGGACTCCGTACCCCTGCTGCAGGAACCAGTCGCTCATGGTGGTCGAGTCTGGCATCGGTTGGGCCGGCCGGGAGGGCTGTCCGGTGTTCGCGGGCCTGGCCGTCGGCCATCCTCGACGAGCGGGGCTCGTCGCCGCAAATGCGTTCGTCGCCCGTGGCTCGGCGACGTTGACCTCGCCGGCCATGGGAGCACGAGCGCAGTACGTGGTGGTCGAGAACGGCACCTGGAAGCGGTACTTCTCGCACTGGGCCGCCAACCGGGTGGTGGACGATCTGCTGCCCGGTCCGGCCGCGGCGACACGCTGCTTCCGCGCCGATCGGGAGATCGACGAATGGCTCGACGACGTGTGGTGCGAGGGCGCCGCACTCGTCGACCACGACCGCCGGACCCTCCTCTGGTTCGCCTTCGCGGACAGCTGGGCGGACCATGTCGCGGCCCGCGCCGTACTCGCCCGCACATGGCCGGGCTGGGACGTGCGTTTCGCTCACGACGGCATGGGTGATCTGACCCATCACCTGGGTCTCGGCAGGGATCTGACCCGGTCGCCCGGCTGGTTCGAGACCTTCGAGCCGTCCTGGTACGCGGACCCCGAGGATTCGGAACCCTGGTCCGCCGTCTCCGTCCGTCTGTCCGACGGAAGCGTTCGCGCATGGGGCAGCGGTCGGGAGCCCATCGAGCACCTCACCAACAGCCCCGGCCTGATCGACCTGATCGTCGCGTCACCGGCCACCCCTCCGCTCGCGGACATGCCGTACGGCGGCATCCACTTCGATCCGCAAGCCCGAAGCGTCTCGCTCTGGGCGGTGCAGACCGCGGTCGGCGTCCACGACTGGCCCTTGCCGGGCTGGGAGAACTGGGACTTTGAGTTCCGTGGTGACGACCACACGCATCAGGCAGGGCTGCTCCCGGCCGACTTCCCCTTCCCGCAGCGGCCGCTCGGGGCCGCACTGCGGCAGCTCGTCGACGGTCTCGCCATCCTGCCGACCGGCAGTGTCGCGCTTCTTGCCCGCGCCGCGGCCGTGCCGGGTCCGCAGGGCACCGTGCCCGTGGTACAGCCCGCTGCGCTGGTGCCGCACGAACCGGCGGACCCCACCCCGGGCGAGCAGGCCGAGCTGCGCGCGACGCTCGAACAGCTGGTTGCCGAGGCGGAGGTGGACTGACCACCAAAACTGACCACCACCACAGGGGTCCCCTCGTACCGTAGGGGTGACTCGGCCGCGACAGTGGATCGGCGCACCAGGCGCGACGGGCGTTTTCGCGATCGACCCTGGCCTTGGAGCTGCAGCGGCGCGGGTGGTCGTCGGCACCAAGCGGATTGATCATCGGCGTGCGGCGTGCGGCGTGCAGGTGTCGGGTGTCGGGTGGGCGCCGTACGGTCCGGGGACGGCGGTCGGGGGTGAGGTAAGGGAGTGGGCCGGCCCGACCTCCCCGCCCCAGGTGTCAGGGCCCGCCGTGACACAGGCGCCTCCTGCGCCCGGGAAGAAGATTCACGTGCACCGGTAGACCAGGGCAACAGTCACCTGTATTGTCTAGACATGCCTGGACAGGTACACAAGCATCATCGCATCGCCCGTGTTCTCGCCGACGAGATCAGAGCCGGGGTGCACGCCGACGGCAGCAGACTGCCGGGGGAGTACACGCTCACCCGGCGGTTCGGCGTCAGCCGCACCACCCTGCGGCAAGCACTTCAGGTTCTCGGCGAGGAAGGACTCATCTCCACACACGCCGGAATCGGCTCCTTCGTCACCTTCGACGGAACACCCCTCGACAACCGTCTCGGCTGGACCCGGGCGCTGGCCGAGCAGGGCACTGAGCTCACGACCGAGACGCTCCGCTTCGAAGAGGTGACCGACGAGGAGCTGGCCGCCGAACTGGAACTCTCGGCCAGTGCGTTCATCGCCCTGGACCGGGTCAGGCGGCTCGCCGACGGGCAGGGCGTATCCCTCGAGCACAGCAGGGTCCCGGTCACGGAGGAACTGGCCGGGCTGCCCGAACGAGGCCTCGACGGCGGCTCGCTCAGCCGCGCGCTGGTCGCCGCGGGCCGAATCGCCGACTCCGGCGACGGCCGGGTGTCGGTCCGCGGGCTCGACGCCGCGGAGGCCGCCGTACTGCACCGCTCGCCCGGGGAGTCCTTCCTGCGGCTCACCCAGGTGTACCGGGCCGGCGACGGCTCGGTCGTCGAACAGGTCACCAGTCTCCTCGACCCCGCCCGATTCGAACTCCACGTGAGCTCGGGCCGAGGGGGCCGGCTGTGACCGACCGACTCGACCGCGCCCTCGGCGCCTACTACGGGCTCGCCCTCGGCGACGCTCTCGGCATGCCCACACAGGTGATGTCCCGTGAGGAGGTCGTCCGGGTCTACGGCACCCTCACCGGCTTCGAGTCGGCCCGACCCGACAACCCGGTCAGCGCCGGTATGCCGGCCGGGTCCGTCACCGACGACACCGACCAGGCCGTCATCGTCGGCCGACTGCTCGACGAGGGCCGCGGCAGGATCGACCCCCTGCGCCTCGCCCATGAGCTGCTGGACTGGGAGAAGGAGATGAAGGCCAAAGGTTCCTTCGACCTCCTCGGCCCTTCCACCAAGGCCGCCCTGGACGCGGTCGCCCGTGGCGTCCCGACGCAGGAGGCGGGCAAGCACGGCACCACCAACGGTGCCGCCATGCGCGTCACACCGGTCGGGATCGCGTTCGCCGTCGACCCGCTGGACACCTTCCTGGACCACGTTGTGGAGTCCTGCCAAGTCACCCATGACACGGGCATCGGCATCGCGGGCGCGGCTGCCGTCGCGGCCGCAGTCAGCACAGGTGTCGGCGGCGGATCGCTGGACGAGGCGGTGGCGTCCGCGGTGGCGGCCGCCCGGGCCGGGGCACGGCGCGGGCACTGGGTCGCCGGCGCCGACATCGCGTCCCGCATCGGGTGGGCGTGGGACCTGGCCCTTGATCTCCCTGAGGCCGAGGCCCTGGACCGGATCGTCGCGCTCGTCGGCACCAGCGTCGCAAGCCAGGAGTCGGTGCCCGCCGCGTTCGCCGTACTCGCCGTGGCCGGCGGCGATCCCTGGCGTGCTGCCCTGCTCGCCTCCAACCTCGGCGGCGACAGCGACACCATCGGCGCGATCGCCGGAGCGGTCGCCGGGTCCGTCACCGGACTCTCGGGGCTGCCCCCCGAAGCCGTCCGGACGCTTCGCACCGTCAACTCCCTCGAACTGGAACCTCTGACCGCCCGGCTGCTCACGCTCCGCTGAGCCGCCCGCACACCCGTCGCCGGGTCGGAAACCCCGGTCCGGCCGCTCCTTTCGGCACACCCGCTTCTCTCACTACCCGTCCTCTCCGCATCCTGCAAGGAGGTTCCGTCATGGCCGTTTCGAAGACGAACGATCGCGTCGGTGCCATCGAGACAAGAGGGATCGAACCGGTCCCCGACCACGAGCGGCACGGCCAGGCGAGCCAGATGTTCTGGACCTGGTTCGCCGCCAACATCAGCATCCTCGGCCTCCCGCTCGGCGCTACCCTCGTCGCCTTCCGCGGACTGAACATCTGGCAGGCGCTCCTCGTCGCCGTCGTCGGTGCCTTCGGTTCGTTCACGCTGGTGGGAGCCCTGAGCCTGGCGGGCAAGAAGGGCGGTGCGCCGGCACTCACCCTTTCCCGCGCGGTGTTCGGACAGAGGGGCAACGCGGGACCGACCCTGATCACCTGGCTGAGCCGGGTCGGCTGGGAGACGATCAGCACCACCACCGCGGCATACGCGCTGCTGGCGCTGTTGAACACCGCGTTCGGGGTCGGCCAGAACACCGTGCTCACGCTCGTGTGTCTGCTGGTCTTCATCGTCTGCACGCTGTTGATCAGCGGACTCGGCCACGCCACCATCATGTGGATCAACAAGTGGGCCACGGTCGTCTTCGGTGTGCTCAACCTCGTCGTGATGGGCTTCCTGGTGGCTACCGTCGACTGGTCCAAGGTTCTCGACGCCGCAGCGGGGCCGTCCAGCGGAGTGATCGCGGGGGTCGGCTTCGTCGCCGCGGGTACCGGCATCGGCTGGGCCAACGCCGGTGCGGACTACGCCCGCTACCTGCCCCGCACGATTCCAGGCCGACGGCTGATCACGGCCTCGGCGTTCGGTGCGGGCATCCCGCTCGTGCTGCTGATCTCGCTCGGCTCGCTGCTGTCGGCGGGCGACCCCACGCTCGCCACCGCCTCCGACCCGGTCGCCGCCATCAACGCGATGCTGCCCTCCTGGATGGCGATCCCCTATCTCGTCGCGGCCTTCGGCGGGCTGCTGATGTCGAACCACCTCTCCACCTACTCCGCCGGGCTGACGATGATCACCCTGGGTCTGCGGGTGCCCCGCGCCGCCGCAGTCGCCCTCGACGTGGTGGTGATGTTCGCCGGGGGCATCTACCTCATGCTGATCGCCGACGACTTCTACGGTCCCTTCTCGACCTTCCTGACCCTTCTGGCCGTACCCATCTCGGCGTGGATCGGAGTGATCGCGGTGGACTCACTGCGCGGGCGCACATACGACTCCGAGGCGCTGATGGACACCACCCGCACCAGCCGGTACTGGTACTCGGGCGGGTTCCGGCTGCCCGCCGTGCTCGGCTGGGCCGTCGCCATCGTGGCCGGCCTGCTCTTCACCAAGGCTTCGACGAGCACGACCGATGTCTGGTTCGCGGGCCCGCTCTCCGACACCTGGTTCGGTGTGAACGGCCTCGGCTGGGCCATCTCCATGGTCGTCGGCGGCTTGATCTACGCGCTGTTCGGGCGCCGCACCGGCTCGGCCGCCGGCAGTGCCGACGGATCCACGTCCCCCGCTCTTGAGCGGGCCGGACGATGAGCAGCCGCCTGGTACTCGCCGGGAATGTCATCGCCGACCTGGTGATCGAGGTCCCCACGCTGCCCGAACGCGGCGGAGACGTCATCGGCACCCGTAGCGAAACGACCGTCGGGGGCGGATTCAACACCCTGGTCGCGGCCCGTCGCCTGGGCACCGAGGTGGCCTTCGCCGGTCTGCACGGCACAGGGCCGCACGGCGACCTCGTACGCGAGGCGCTCGCGGCCGAGGACATCGCAACGCTGCTGCCCGCCCGCGCCGAGGGTGACACCGGCTTCACCGTGGCCCTGATCGACGGCGGTGGCGAGCGCACCTTCGTCACCAGCTTCGGGGTCGAAGCGACACTGACGCCATCGGACGTCGACACGGTCGCCGCGCGGCTGCGTCCCGGTGATCTGGTGCAACTCTCCGGCTACGGACTGGTGATGCCGGGCAACGGTCCGCTGCTGTCCGGCCTCACCGCCGGACTCCCGGCCGACATCACCGTCTGCCTCGACCCCGCGCCCCTGGTCGCCGACATCCCGGAGTCCGTTCTCGAGCCGGTCCTCGCCCGCACCGACTGGCTGAGCGCCAACGCACGCGAGGCGCGCCTGATGACCGGGCACAAGGACCCGCGATCGGCGGCCGAAGCGCTGCGGCAACGACTGGCGCCGGGCGCGGGTGTGATCGTACGGGCGGACAAGGACGGCTGCTGGCTGGCGGCTCCCGGGCGGACTGCGACGCATGTACCGGGGTTCCCGGTGGATGCGATCGACAGCAACGGCGCGGGCGACGCACACGTCGGTGCCTTCCTGGCCCTGCTCAGCCAGGGGCACAATCCGCTGACGGCGGCACATGGCGCGAATGCCGCGGCGGCTTACGCGGTGGGCCGCCGCGGACCCGCCACCGCACCGGACCGGGCCGCACTGGAGGAGTTCCTCGGTGAACATCCCCTGGCGGAACGGCTGTTCGGCGACGGAGGTCACTGAGAGCTGCGCTGCTTCGGAAGGGCGCGTCGCGCGAAGGAACGGGGGACCGCGGCCAGTGACTCGGCCGAATCCGTCGTGTGGCGTCGATCCAGCCCCCGCTGTCCGGCGACATCGGCCGCTCGATCAGCCCTCGGTGCGTGACGCGGGGTGACCGCCGATCAGGCAGTCGCCCGATCGTGTCGACGGCGGACCATCTCGGTGATCCATGTGGGAGCGAAGGGCGAGGTGCAGCCGGGGGAGGTCGGATAGTCCTTGAGTACCTCCAGGCGTTCGCCGATGTCGAGTGCGCGAGTGCGGTGTTCGGCGTGCTCGATGCCGATCTGGGCCAGGCAGTGGTTCAATGCCCACTGCAGGCGGTCAGGGGCGTCTTTCATCTGCGCCTCGATGACGTCGAGCAGTCCTCGGAGGTCGAGGCCCTCGGGCTTCTTCGCCACGCGTTCGGTGGTCAGTGCCCAGCCGGCACTCGCGACGACGGGATCCTGATCGGCGGACCAGGCAAGCCGCAGATCTTCGCGGTGCGGGTTCTTCTTCACGACGTAGTTCACGAGCCAGTCGTGCACCTTTGGGGAGCGCGCCTGGCGCAGCATGACGTCCAAGGCGTCACGCTCGAACGCCTTCGGGCGGCAGATCAGGATCGCCAGGAGTCTCGCTGCGGTGTCATCCGTCTCCCACAGCCGGCAGGCGAGTTCCTGCTGCGTCTTGAGGCGCTTGGCGAGCGCGCGCAGCTTGCCGAGGTTCACCCCGTGATCGTCACCGTGTCTCTCGTTCACCTCGCGTGCCTTGGGGTCCTCGAGCTCCGCCAGCTCGGCCATCACCTCGGCCGGCGTCGTCTGGGCCATCGCAGCCCCCTCTCTCGCGCGTGAGACGCAGCCTACGACGGAAGCCGGCCCTTGGTGAGGACGCTGCCGTCCGGCTCGCACACGTGGACTGCGTCGGCAGAGACCGACCGGACGGGGCCCGGCCGTCCGTGGCCGACAGGACTGTCCGCTCGATGACGGGGAGCGGAGATCGCGGCGCATTCGTTCAAGTGGCTGCCCTGACGAGTCCGAGGCAGGCGCCGCCGAGGCCAACCGGGTGAGCGGATACGGGTCCGGTCTTCTTCGGTCGGACTGAAGTGGGCACACAGGTGCGTCGCCCGCTTGGCGCTGGACAGTCTGCTGATCCTCGGGCGCGGCTACGGGGAGGGCGTCCACGTCGTCGTGGCTCGGTACTGACTCACCCGCGGATGCGCGGCCCGTGGGCCGGATCGCTTTCGCTCCGCGGCGGGGTTGTGGCGCCGCGCCAAGGTGTTCCTGTCCGGCCGAGAACGGTCAGGTGGCCGGCGTGGGCTTGGTCGCGCAGTTCTTCTTCTGCCGGTCGCGATAGGCGTGCGTGGCTGCCTGCTGGCTGCACCGGGTGCTGCAGTAGCGGCCGGAGGAATTGCGTGTGCGGTCGTAGAAGCCGCGGTAGCAGGAGGAAGAGCTGCACATCTTCATCCGGGGCCACACGTCACGGGCGGCAAGGTCGACGGCGGCGGCGAGCAACGTCTCGAAGGCGCCGACGATTCCGGTGTGCGAGGGCCGGAAGGTGCAGCCGTCGGCCTCGATCACCGGGGTCAGCGGGTAGCGCCGGCCGTAGCTTCGGAGCAACTGCTCGGCTTCGCCCCGGAGTTCAGCCCCTTGTTCGCAGCCGACGTGGCTGCGGAAGACGGTCGTGAAGGCGCCACGGAGTTCGCGTGTCGCGGCGGCGTCCGCGTCGGTGACGATCATCGCGTCGTCGTCCATGCCGTAGGAGGCGAGCCACTCCGTGAGTGCCGTGCGGTCGTCGAGCAGGTCGCGTGCGCGCCCGGGCTGAGACTGCGTATTGACGAACGCCAGCAGCAGGTCGGCTGTGGCGAACGGGGCCGGGGGCGCGTTCTCCGCTGTCGTCGGCGCGGACTGTTCGGTCATGACTCTCCTTGTGTCGGGATCCATGGTAGACCACATCGGCTCGTGATGAGCTAATGCTTTACACATATGGCAAACCGCGGCTTGACGGGGTAGATGTGAGGTGCAAACCTCGAGACGTCATTACAACCGACGGCAGTGCTCTGAGGTGTGCCGTTGGGTGGTCGGCAGTCATCGGCATCAGCAAAAGTCATTCGCATATAGCCATCGCACGCCCGCACGGCCTTTTGGCGCCCCCGAGTCCTCGTCGAGGGTCTCTCGGTCCTCGGGCGTCACGGCCGTGCGTGAAGAATGTTGGAGTACTCATGTCCTCGAAGATCGTCCTCATCACCGGAGCGAGCAGTGGGCTCGGCGCAGCCACGGCTCGCCGTCTGGCCGGCGAGGGACACCACGTGGTGGTCGGCGCCCGTCGGGTGGACCGTCTCGACGCCCTGGT
This sequence comes from Streptomyces sp. HUAS TT11, assembly GCF_051553595.1. Taxonomy (NCBI): domain Bacteria; kingdom Bacillati; phylum Actinomycetota; class Actinomycetes; order Kitasatosporales; family Streptomycetaceae; genus Streptomyces; species Streptomyces sp. HUAS TT11. Next base: position 550,141 of record NZ_CP196184.1, on the reverse strand, counting down.
GAGGGAGCTGCAGGTGGCCGGCCACAAGGCGGACCGCGCCGTGGTCGACGTCACCGATCCCGACAGCGTGAAGGCCTTCGTCGAAGGCGCCCACAGCAGGCACGGCCGGATCGACGTCCTGGTGAACAATGCCGGTGTGATGCCCCTGTCGCGGTTGGACGCCGCGCGTGTGGACGACTGGAACCAGATGATCGACGTCAACATCAGAGGTGTCCTGCACGGTATCGCCGCTGTGCTACCGCTCATGAAGTCCCAGGGGCACGGTCACATCATCAATATCGCCTCCACCCTGGGGCACTACGTCGTCCCCGCCACGGCGGTGTACAGCGCGACCAAGTACGCGGTGCGCGCCATCTCCGAGGGCCTGCGCAAGGAGAACAACGACGTCCGGGTGACCGACATCAGCCCGTCCTTCACCGAGTCCGAACTGATCCAGGGCGGCGACCCCGGGACCATGGCTTACATCCGCTCGATGGCAGACAGCCTCCAACTGCCGGCTTCCTCGGTCGCCGACGCCATCGCCTACGTCGTCGGCCAGCCGGCCGACGTCGACGTCAGCGAGATCGTGGTTCGGCCGCGCGCCGAGGTCGCCTGATCCAACGCCTCCCCCTGTTCCAGGCCGCGGATGGGCGGGGGAGGCCCGGATCTGTTCGGGTCGTATACCGGTGTACGGCCCGAGCAGATCGGGCGACACGGTGCGGCGGCGGAGATGGAGCCTGTCGGTCCGACTGCGGTGGTTGGTCGGGGTGTGGTGGGTCAGAGCCGTGTCCCGAGCCTTCCGAGAGGTCTCGGGCTCCAGGGGCTGTCTTCACACGCTCGTGGCGTGCCAAAGGACACCTCGGCGCGTCGATCAACCTTCCTCGGTGGGAAGGGCGTACAGCCCAGGGAGGTTGACCACGATCGCTTCCTGGGTACTGCGGGCGATGACGACCACCGCCTCTTCGGAGGGGGCCGGGTTCTCCTCCCGATGCGGTACGAACGGCGGGACGAAGATGTAGTCACCGGGCCCGGTCCGCAGCCGAATCTCCTCCGGTTCCTCTCCCGAGCCGTCCAGGAAGACGAACTCGGGGTGGCCGCTCACGACGTAGATGGCGGTCTCGGATTCGCCGTGGTGGTGGTCGGAGGAGGAGGTCGCGGGGGCGACGTGTGTCTGACCCATCCACAGTTTCTCGGATCCGACGGTCTTTCCGCTGACGGCGGCGAACCTGCGCATGCCGCCGGTCTGGGCGGTGTCACCGTCCAGGGAGTCGGCGCGGATGTGGTGCAGGCGGGTTCGCAGCGGGGCCGTCGGGTGCCCCGCCGTGTCGTGGAGATGGGGGTGGAAGCCTTCACCAGGGGTCGTCGACGGCTCGCTCATGACGGGGACGCTAGATGTGGGCCAAAAAGGATGTCAAGACGTGTCCATTGCCGTTCACCTGCGGCAACGTTCCTGCAATGCGGAGGAGTAGGCGGCACGGCCCGGTAGCCGGAGGAGCCGTCGGGCATGATGGGCGCATGCATATCTCCGCGAAGGCGGACTACGCCGCGCGGGCTCTCCTGGAGCTCGCCCGCACGCCCGCCAGGCCCCTCACCTGCGAGTTCATCGCCTCCTCGCAGCAGATTCCGTTCCGGTTCCTGAAGTCCGTGGTGGGTGAGCTGCGCAAGGCCGGTCTGGTGCGCAGTCAGCGTGGTTGCGAAGGCGGTTACTGGCTCGGCAGGCCCGCCGAGGACATCACCCTGCTGGACGTCGTGCGGGCCGTCGACGGTGAGGTGATCACCCTGCGCGGTGAGTCTCTCGACGAACTCGCCTACCCCGGCCCTGCGGTGGGCCTGCCCGGCGTGTGGCGGCAGGTCGAGGCGGATGCGGCGGCCGTCCTGGGCGGGGTGACGCTGGCGTCGTTGCTGCCCGCGGAGGCGCTCGAACCGTCGGCCCACAAGGGCGCTGCATGACACAGGTGCCCGAGCCGTCCGCCATGGAAGTGGTTGAGTACACCGACCCGTTGTGTCCCTGGGCCTGGGGATCGGAACCCGTCTTCCGCAGGCTGCGGGCGGCACTCGCCGGGCGAGTGCGCTGGCGCCGGGTGTATTGCATCCTCTTCGACCACGACGACGATCCGCCACCGGACCCGGCGGCGGAAACCGCCTGGTACATGGACTACGTCGCGGAGATCAGCAGGCACACCGGGGCGCCCCGCGCGGTCCGGTTGCAACGGGTGGCGGAGAGTTCCTGGCCGTCCTCCCTGGTCGCCAAGGCCGCCGAACTGCAAGGGAACTCCGTGGCCGAGCGGGTACTGCGGCGGCTGCGCGAGACCGTGTTTGTGCTCGGTGAGCCGGCGGACACCACTGCGCTGGCCCTGTCCGCGGTGCGGGGGACGCCGGGTCTGGACCGGGAGCGGCTCTCGCGCGACGCGGCCTGCGCCGAGGTGTTGGAGGAGGTGCGAGCCGACCGTGCCGAGGCGCGGCGCCCGGTCCCCGAGGTGCTGTCCGGCCTGGGTGGCTCGCCGCACCCTGGCACCGCCAAGGAGACCGCGGAGGGCGGGTACCGGTATGCGCTGCCCACGCTGCTGTTCCGCGTCGCTTCGCAGCGCCGCACGGTGCCCGGCTGGCGGCCTTTCGAGGAGTACGCGGCGGCCGTCGAGGAGCTCTGCCCGGGGCTGCTGTCGTCCCCGGCGGCGCTGTCCGCCGGGGCAGCGCTGGAGCGGTACGGGAGTCTGACCGACCCCGAGGTCCGCCTGCTGACGCAGGGCCCCTGGCCGCCGCAGCACGCGGTTCGGGCGGAGACCGCTAACGGACCCTTGTGGCTGCATCCGCGGGAGGCCGCGGTCCACCCCGCCACCATCCCGCGCTGAGGCGCGGCCGTGGCACGCCTTGAGCGGATGCCGGCGCCCGTTCCACCGAATGAGACACCAATTGGTGTCCATTGACAGCCGCTTACGGCCCCCACCAAGATGTTCAGCATGCTTACGACGCACCCCGGTGTGGTGTGCCGCTACGTGGACCTGCGGCGCACCAGCAGCGCCCTCTGTCGCTGATCGCCTGCCCTTGGCACCCAGGCGCCTGACCGTTCCCGTCAGTACCGGCCGCCCACTGCTCCGCTGAGCACGGCCTGCCGTCGCGCCCTCACCCCAGCGCTTCGTCGCCCCCGTTTTTCCGCATCCCGGCCCGCCCTGCGAACCTGCCGACGCGCCATGCCCTGAACGCCGCATGTCCGACGTGTGCACCGAAGCAAACGTCGACGTGCCGTGCCGTCAGGTGCAGACGTCCAGCGCGGGGTGAGCCGCCCCTCGTTCCCGTCCTGCCCGCCGATGACAGGGACGAGGCCACCAAAGGAAGTAGCCACATGCCCGGACGACTCATGCCCCGCCGCCCTGCCCCGCTTGCGAGCCGACTGCGGCCCACAGCCCTCGTCACCGTCCTGCTCACCGTGCTCGTCGGCGCTCTCAGCGCGTGCGGCGGAACCGCGTCCTCAGCAGGCGGCGCCGCCACGCTGAAGTGGGCCTCTTCCTACTTCCCGACCCACTGGGACCCGGTGGTCGGAGGAAGCGGTGCCCAGTTCCGTGAACTCGCCCTGGTGTACGCCTCGTTGACACGCACCGACGAGACCGGCAAGGCGGTCCCGGACCTTGCCAAGAGCTGGGAGTACAACAGCAAGGGCGACGAGATCACCTTTCATCTGCGTCCGGGCCTGAAGTTCAGCGACGGTGAGCCCGTCGACGGCGCCGCGGTCAAGGCGGCCATCGAGCGGGCCAAGAAGCAGAAGAACTCCGCGCTCTTCGGTGATCTGACCTCCATCAAGTCGGTGGACGCCGACGGACTGGACGCGGTTGTCCACCTCACGCAGGTCGACTACCAGATCCCCCAGTTGCTCGGGGAGCGCGTCCTGCAGATCGCCAGCCCCAAGGCGGCAGCCGACCCCGACAAGCTGGACCAGAACCCGGTCGGCGCCGGGCCGTTCACCATCACACAGCTGATCCCCGGTACGAAGGCCGTTCTGAAGAAGAATCCCCACTACTGGGACGCGAAGAACATCCACATCGACAACGTCGAACTGACCTCGGCACCTGATGCGTCGACCGTCGTGTCCGGGCTGCAGACCGGGGTGTACAACTTCGCCGACATCGAACCGAGTCAGGCGGCTGCCGCCAAGAAGGCCGGCCTGGACGTCTTCGTGCAGCCCGGTTTCAACGCCTCGAACATCAGCCTCAACATCAACAAGGCGCCCTTCGACAACAACAAGGTCGTTGATGCGGTTCGCCATGCGATCAACCGCCAGGAGTTCGTCGACAAGCTGACCTTCGGCTACGGCCAGGTGACCGATCAGCCCTTCCCCAAGGGATACGTGGCCTATGACCCGGCGTCGCGGAACAACTACCCCTATGATCCGGGCACGTCGAAGAAGCTCCTCGCCGAGGCGGGTTACCGGGCCGGGGACCTCAAGCTCGACCTGGTGATCCCCGCGGAGGATCCGCAAGCCGAAATCGTCCAGTCCCAGTTGGCCGCGGTCGGCATCACCGTCACGATCAAGATCGACAAGAACTGGGCCACCCCCTTCTTCGCCAAGAACCTCACGTTCTCGCTGTACTCCACCACGGGCCGTGACTCCGCGGTCCAGACCCTCACCGCCCACTTCGGCCCCAACGGCCCGCTGAACCTGAGTTCGCCCTACGAGCCGGCAGGCTTCGAGGCAGCCGTCGCCAAGGTCCGCCGGACACCGCTGGACGCGCCGGACTACACCACCGTCCTTCGGGCGGCGACCCGGGCCGGCTTGCAGAGCAAGGCGCTGGTCTTCACGTACTCCGCGCCGAACCTCATCGCCACGAGCAAGGCGATCTCCCGCCTGCCGAAGATTCCCGCCCACATCGACTGGACCGGCGTGACCATCTCCGGCAGCAAGTGACTTCCCCCCACCACAGAGAGGAGGCAGCCCCATGACGACGACCACGCTCCAGGTCGCTCCCGCCCGCCGCCACGGGGTCGCCCGGCCAGGGGTGCGGCACGCGCTGGGCCGCGTCCTGGCCGTCCTCGTCCGGTCGATCGCGATTTTCGTGCCGGTGTTCCTGGTCGCGACGTTCGTGACATTCGCGCTGCGCTCGCTGAGCGGACTCAGCCCCGCACGGATTCAGCTGGGCGAGGACGCCACACCCGAGGCGATCCACAGGGTGGAGGCCCAATGGGGCCTCGACAAGCCCTTCTTCGTCCAATACTGGGACTGGTTCAGCGGCGTCCTGCACGGACAACTCGGCGCCAGCTGGACCAACGGCGCCGACATCTCCACGCTGATCGGCCTCGGCCTGGGCGTAAGCCTCTCGGTCGCGACGTTCGCGCTCCTCATCGGAGTGGTCGTCGGGTTCGGCCTCGGCACACTGGCGGCACTGCGCCGCACCACCTGGCTGGACCGCGCGATCACCGGATTCGTGACCGTGATCTCGGTGATGCCGGCCTTCGTCGTCGGTATCGTGCTGATCGAGATCTTCGCGGTGGGGCTCCACCTGTTCCCCTCAGCGGGATACGTCCCCGCGCAGCAGGGAACCGGCCCCTGGCTGGCGCACATCACCCTCCCGGCGCTGGCCTTGAGCTTCGACGTGGTCGCCGACGTGGCCCGCCAGCTGCGCACCAGCCTCGTCGCTGCCTACCGCGAGAACTATGTGACGGGCGCCGTGGTGCGAGGACTGAGCACCCGGCGGATCTTCTTCGTCCATGTGCTGCGCAACGGCCTCGGTCCGGCGCTGGCCACCCTCGGTCTGAAATTCCCCGCACTGGTCGGTGCCTCCGTCGTCACCGAGTGGATCTTCGGTCTGCAGGGCTTCGGCAGGTTCGCCAACGACTCCGCCCAGGCGGGCGACGTGCCGGCCGTGCAGGGCGTCCTCGTTGTGTCGATCGTCCTGGTCGTCACGTTCAACCTGATCGTCAATCTGGTGCTGGCGCGCGTCACGCCCGCTTCCCAGCGAGGAGTCTGACCATGATGCGCCGCATCCTCTCCCTCACCCCCGGACGGATCGCCCTCGGTGTCCTCGCCGTGATCGCGCTCCTTGCGCTCTTCGGACCGCTGCTGGCCCTGCAGGATCCGCTGGCCACCAGCAGCCACACCCTCGCGAACCCCTCAGGTGCCCACTGGCTGGGCACGGACAACCTCGGTCGCGACGTGCTGAGCCGTCTCCTGGACGGCTCCCGCGTCAGCGTGGCCGGATCCCTCGAAGTGGCGTTGACGGCACTGGTAGTCGGTGCGATCCCAGGCATCCTGTCGGTCTACTTGGGCCGGGCCTTCGAATGGGTCACCCTCCGTCTGGCCGACACGCTGGTCGCCCTGCCGTTCCTGCTCTTCGCGGTCGCCGTGATCGCACTGCTCGGCAACGGCCTCACGCAGGCCATGCTTGTCACCGGTGCACTGGTGTCACCCCTGTTCTACCGGGTGTCCCGCGCGGCGACACTGGCCGTGGCCCGCTCGCAGTACGTGGAGGCCGCCCTCATCTCCGGGGCGTCGATCGGCTGGGTGGTGCGTCGCCACGTCTGGAACAAGGTGCTGCCGTCGATCGCCGTCGCACTCGCCCAGACCATCGGCGTGGGCTTCATCATCGTCTCCAGCCTGACGTTCCTCGGCATCGGCATCCAGCCTCCCGAGCCCACATGGGGCGGCCTGCTCGCGTCCGACCTGGGCTATCTGAGCTACCAGCCCTGGGCGCCCCTCGCCCCCGCCCTTCTGATCATGGTCACCGTCTGGGCCGCCAACCTGCTCGCCGACGCCCTGCGTGATGTCTCCGGCGAGGCAGGCCGAGCCCTGATCAACAACCGGAAGGCCCACGCCGACCACCGCACCAAGTCCGACCTCGTAGCCACCGGAGGCGCGCGATGACGACGCTGTCCGAGAAGACGAAGAGCACCAGCACGGACAGGAACCCGCCGACTCCGCCTGTGCTCGCCGTCCGTGATGTGCACATCAGCGACCGGGTCACCGACCGCGAGATCGTCCACGGAGTGACCTTCGACCTCACGCCCGGCACATCCGTCGGGATCGTCGGTGAGTCCGGCAGCGGCAAGACCCTCACCTGCCGCGCCGCCTTGGGCATCCTGCCCCCGCACTTCGAGGTGTCAGGCGGCTCGATCGAGATCGGCGGCACCGACATCACGACCCTCACCCCCCGGCAATGGGCAGCCCTGCGCGGTGCCACCATCAGCGCGGTCTTCCAGGACCCGGCCTCCTACCTCAACCCCTCCCTCCGCGTGGGCCCCCAGATCGCCGAGGTCATCCGCATCAAGAAGGGACTGAAGCGCCGCCAGGCACGGCACCGTGCCATCGAACTGCTGCAGGCAACGCAACTGCGTGAGCCGGAACTCGTCTACAGCCAGTACACCCATGAACTGTCGGGAGGCATGCTCCAGCGTGTCCTGATCGCGGCCGCCATCGCCGCCGACCCGCAGATCCTCATCGCCGACGAGGCCACCACCGCCCTGGACGTCACCGTCCAGGCCGAGATCCTCGACCTGCTCGCCGACCTGCGGGAACACACAGGGCTGGCCCTCGTCGTCGTCTCGCACGACCTGGCCGTCGTCGCCCAGTTGTGCGACGAGGTGCTCGTGATGCGGCAGGGCAGCGTAGTCGAGCACGGCCCGACTCGGGCGGTGCTTCACGACCCGCAGCACGAATACACCCGCCTGCTCATCGCCGAGCACGAGCAGTACGGCCTGGAGAAGTTCCGCACGCCGCAGGAGGCATCGTGATCGATCGGCTCCCGGCACCGGCGGCCGCCGGCACCGAAGCGCCCACCGGCGCCGTACTCGAAGTGACCGACCTCGACGTGCACTACGGGCTGCGCCGCCGACGCCGCCAAGCCCTCCACGGGATCTCGCTGAGCGTCGCCCCCGGCGAAACCGTCGGTGTCATCGGCGAGACGGGCTCAGGAAAATCCACCTTCGCACGCGCCGTACTCGGTCTCGTCCGCCCTTCGGCCGGCCGGATCGTCCTGGGCGGCCACGACGTCAGCGGCTACCGCAACCGTCAGTGGCGCGGGCTGCGTCGCCGCGGTCTCGTCCAGTACGTCTTCCAGGACCCGCTGCGCAGCCTCGACCCGGACCTCACCATCGGGGAGTCCCTGGCCGAACCCCTGCTCGTCCACGGAGTCCCACGCGACGAGGCGACCGAACGGGCTCGCGCATTCCTTCCTCGTGTCCGCCTGCCCGACGAGCTTCTCGACCGGCTGCCCGGGGAACTCTCCGGCGGACAACGGCAGCGCGTCGCGGTGGCCCGGGCCCTGGTCACCGATCCCCGACTGGTCATCCTCGACGAACCGGTCAGCGCCCTGGACTCCGCCAACCGCGTCCAGGTCCTGGAGATCCTCAAAGAACTCCGAGCCACAGGAGTGGCCCTCGTCTTCATCTCCCACGACCTCGGATCCGTCGCCGGGATCGCCGACCGCATCGCCGTGCTCCACCAGGGCGAGCTCGTCGAGGTCGGTGCCGCCCGCGACGTCATCAACCATCCGCAGCACCTCTACACCCGCCTGCTCGTCAGCTCCGCGCCCACCCTCCGTACGGCACCGGCCGACCGGGAGGAGCGCAAAGCCCTGCGCGCGCTGCTGCAGGCCTGAAGCACACACCAGAGAGGAACAGCCATGCCCCGCAAGATCCACCTCGCGCTGCACCCCTACGGGGTCGGCGGACCCGGCCAGCACGGACTGTGGAAAGACACCCGCATCGCCAAGAACGCCAGCATCGACATCACCTACTACATCGCCCAGGCACAGGCGGCGGAGCACGCGCTCTTCGACGCCCTCTTCATCGTCGACAGCCAGTTCATCAACGCCACCTATCCGGCGCACTACCTCAACCGGCTGGAACCCCTCACCCTGCTCTCGGCGGTCGCCACCCACACCCGGCACATCGGCCTGGTCGGCACGGCGAGCTCCACCTACAACTCACCGTTCAACCTCGCCCGCCGATTCGCCTCCCTCGACCACATCAGCGGCGGCCGGGCCGGCTGGAACGTCGTGACGAGCTTCGACACCGGCACCTCCAGGAACTACGGAGTCGACGAGCACCTGGACTACACCACCCGCTACGGCCGGGCCCTGGAATTCGTCCACGTCGCCCGCGGGCTGTGGGACTCCTACGAGGACGATGCCTTTCCCGCCGACGTGGAACGCAACATCTTCCTCGATCCGGACAAACTGCACGCCCTCAACCACGTGGGCGAGCACTTCAACGTCGCCGGCCCGCTCAACATCTCCCGCTCGCCCCAGGGCCAGCCCGTCATCTTCCAGGCCGGGGTCTCCGACGAGGGCCGCGACCTCGCCGCCCAGGTCGCCGAGGGCATCTACGCGCCGGGCGGCCCACTGCAACAGGCCCAGGACTACTACGCCGACATCAAGAAGCGCACCGCCTCCTACGGCCGCGACCCCGAGCACATCAAGATCTTCATCCACGGCGGCCCGATCGTCGCGCGCACCGACGAGGACGCCCGGCGCCGTGAGCGAGAGATCTTCGAGGAGGACAACGACTTCGACCGCAACCTCGCCCTCCTCGGCCGCTCCTTCGGTGCCTACGACTTCAGCCGGCACGACCTGGACGCACCCTTCCCGGACGTCGCACACCTCGCCGAGAACGGCGGCCGGACGGGCGCGGCCAAGCTGATCGAGCGGGCCAGGGCCGAGCACCTCACGTTGCGCCAAGTCGCCCAGTCGATCAGCGAATTCCGCCGCTCGCCGTTCGTGGGCGCACCCCAGACCGTCGCCGACTCCATCGAGCGGTGGTTCAACGCCGGCACCTTCGACGGCATCAACCTCGCCTTCCGTACGGAAGACGACCTCAGCCTCTTCGTCGACGGCGTCGTCCCGATCCTGCAGAAGCGCGGGCTGTTCCGCACCGAGTACGAGGCCGACACCCTGCGCGGCAACCTCGGCCTGCCGATCCCGGACAACCGCCACACCCGCGAGCCCCAACTCGTGAACGACTGAGGACCGGGCCATGAAGGCCCTGCCCGTGGTGGGCGGACGAGGGTTGTACAGCCCGGCTCCCACCTGCGCGGACCACCGGTGACAGTGAACGCACCGACGGGGTCCGCGAAGGCCCGTGCGCCCTTGCCCGGCCGCTGAGGCAGGCGACCGCAGTGCCGAGCCCACCGCCGACCACGGTCCCGAACCGTGCGCGGCCGCAGAGGACTTCGTGCGCCGATGCTCCACCGGACCACGAGGCGCACCCGACGACTTGGACCTCAATCGACCCTGAAAGGCACTTCATGACCACCCAGGCGCCGCGCTTCAGGCTCGGTTTCCTCACCCATGTGCAGGGCCGAGGTGACGACTTGGGCCAGACCTACCGAAACGCTCAGGAACTCTTCGTCGTTGCGGACCAACTCGGCTTCGACGCCGGTTGGGTCGCCCAGCATCATGTGCCCCTCGGCGGTGGCGGCCTCTCCTCGCCGTGGACCTTCCTCGCGCACGCCGCCGCGCAGACCACCCGGATCCGGCTCGGCACCGCCATCACGATCCTGCCCCTGGAAGACCCCGTCCGTCTCGCCGAGGACATCGCCGTCGTCGACACGCTCAGCGGCGGTCGTGTCGAAGTCGGTGTGGGCAGCGGCTCCAGTGACATCGAATACGCCGCGTTCGGCAAGGACGTCACCCGTAAACGCCGGCTGACCAGCGAGCACCTCGTGCTGCTGCGGCAGGCCCTTGCCCACGAGGAGGTACGCACGCCTGGATTCCGGATCCAACCCGAGCCCGCCGACTTCACCGACAGGATCTGGCAGGGCGTCTTCAGCGCCACGGGCGCACAACATGCCGCCGCTGCCGGCTCGAACCTGCTCCTCAACCGGGCGGCCTACGGATTCGACGAGCCCACGGACGAGGTGCAACGCCCGTGGGCGGAAGCGTTCCTAGCCGCGTGGCAGCACCCGCGACGTCCACGGATCGGCCTGTCACGGTTCGTCTTCCCCGCCAAGGACAAGCGCGCGGCGCTCGAGCAGATCGGCGACGACGTCCACCGGGCGGCGCATCGCCTCGCCGAGAGCGGCACCTTCCCCAAGGGCTTGGACCTGGAGGAGGCACTGCGCCGGTTCCACACGTTCTACGGCCATCCCGACGACATCGTCGCCGCGTTTCGGCAGGAGAAGGTCCTGCCCGTCGTGACCGATCTGATCACCCAGTTCAACCCCGCTGTCCCCGACCACGATGCCGCGATCCGTGCCCTCGAGGTCATCGCGACCGAGGTGGCACCCGCACTGGGCTGGAAGCCCGCGACCGAGCCGCAGCCCGCAGGAGAGTGAGATGAGCGAGTACACCGACCACCACGGCCCGGAAGGCCTTCGCACCCGGGGCACGATCGTGGTCGTCCCCGGCCGAGGGGAAACCCGGAAGACGTATACCCGGTTGGGCAGGCGGCTGGCCGCCGACGCCTACCGCGTCCGCGTCGTCGACACCCCGGACATCGACGCCGACGACCTGGCTGGATCACTGGACCGCTTCGGCGCCGAACTTGCCGACATCGTCGAGGACACCGCGGCCGAAGACGATGTGGTCCACCCTGTCGTGCTGGTGGCGGCCGACACCGGAGCCGCAGCAGTGGCGGCCTTCCTCGGCGGGGCGGAGGCTCCGGCGGCCTGGCAGCCGGACGCCGTCGTCCTTGCGGGACTTCCGGGCCACGCCGCAGCCGACGTCGGTGGGTGGGAGGACGAACTCGAGGTCCGTACCTCCTGCCCGACCCATCGCGGCACGCTGACCGAGGACAACGAAGTCCGGCGAGGGTCGCTCGAGGATGCCGTGCCGGACGCCGTACTGAGAGCGGCGTACAACGGCGAAGTCGCCGTACCGGCACTGTTCCTCATCGGCGACGCCGACCCACTCGCCGACCATGGCGCGCTCGCGCGTACGGCGAAGTCGCAAGCCCGTGCCCGCCTGTCGGTGGTCCGCGGTGCGCACCACGACGTCCTGAACGACCTGCAACACCGTTCGGTGGCGGCCGAGATCGTCACCTTTCTCGAGACCGTGCGCAACGACCTCGTGCCACTGATCGCCGTGGAACTGAGCGCATGGTGACGCCTGCCTCCCACGGATGCGCCGGTGAGAACAAGACGCCGAGGTGTGCGGCTCGCACCGCACCCTCGCACTCGCAGCTGTGAATCTGAATCCGAAAGGTCCTCCTATGGCCGCCATCCTGTCTGTCTCCGGCAGCCCGTCTGCCACCTCCCGCACGGCTCGACTCCTGCGCCATCTGGACGACCGGCTACGGCAGCAGGGCCATGACGTGATCGCGTTGGATGTACGCTCTCTGCCCGCCGACGCCTTGCTCGGCGCGGACTTCCGGCACCCGGCGATCGCGGAGGCCGCCGCTCTGTTCGACCGGGCGGACGGCGTTGTGATCGGTACTCCGGTCTACAAGGCTGCCTACGCCGGTCTGTTGAAGTCGCTGCTCGACCTGCTCCCGCAGTACGCCCTGACCGGCAAGACGGTGCTGCCGCTGGCCACCGGTGGCAGTACGGCGCACGTCCTGGCCATCGACTACGCACTCCGTCCGGTACTGAGCTCCATGGGCGCCTCGCACATCGTCCAGGGCTGGTTCACGGTCGACAAGGACATCAGCGTCGGCGACGACGGCACGCTGACCGTAGCGTCGGGTGCCGCCGAGGCCCTGGCGCAGGTGACGGACCGGTTCTCCGCGGTACTGGGCGGCCGCACCACCGTCCTGGCCCCGGCTGGCTGACGTCGCGTCCAACGGCGCGGGGAACGCCTGATGACGGCCGTGAACCCGGATGCCGTCAGATCCGGGTTCACGGTGCCGTCGCGCAGCTGTGGGACCGGCGATGGCCGCGGTGAGGCCGGCGACGGTGGTGAGTCCGAAGCCGGTTTCGGCGACCTCCGGGGTCCGGTCAGGGACCTCCGTGGGCGTGCCCGCCACGACAAGGCGGGCACGGGGCGCCCGCCGCCTGTGACGGCCCATCGCATCGACCGGCCCGGCGATGTCCCACAACACGACGGAGCGTCACGCCAGTTGCGTCACTCGGGGGTCGGTGTGAAGGATCCACGGGCGTCCAGAATTTTCTTGCCAAGATTTGAAGTTCCGACAAGAAAGTCATTAGAGTCTGGCTTCGAACCCCCGTCCGGGCGATCACTCACAAGGGGTGGTTGGCGGCGGAGGGGCCCGCCCACCGGCGTGTCGGTAGGCGGCTGAAGGAAGAAGGAGCTCGCCTCCGTGGCGTCCCACCGTCGACCCAAGCAGCCGAGCCGCGCACGTGTGACCGTGCTGACCACCGCGGCGGCCGCAGCCGTTGTCCTCAGCGCCCAGGCGGCCGACGCCGCTCCCGGCGCGAAGCCGAGCAAGGACGAGGTCAAGTCCAAGGTCGACAAGCTCTACGAAGAGGCGGAGAAGGCCACCGAGGCGTACAACGGGGCCAGGGAGAAGCAGGGCAAGCTGGAGAAGGACATCTCCATCCTGCAGGACAAGGTCGCCCGGGGTCAGGACGAGCTCAACCAGCTGCGGGACGGCATCGGGACGATGGCCAGCGCCCAGTACCGCAGCGGCAGCATCGACCCGTCCATCCAGCTCTTCCTGTCCGCGGACCCGGACGACTTCCTCGACAAGGCGTCGACGCTGGACCAGTTGAGCGGTCAGCAGGTCGAGGCGCTGAAGAAGATCCAGGAGAAGCAGCGCGAGCTGGCCCAGGAGCGGCAGGAAGCCACCGACAAGCTCAAGGACCTCGCCTCCACCCGCACCGAACTCGGCAAGAAGAAGAAGGAGGTCCAGGGCAAGCTCGCCGACGCGCAGAAGCTGCTCAACAGCCTCACCGCCCAGGAGCGTGCGGCACTCGAGGCCGACCAGGACCGCGCCAGCCGCGACAGCATGCGCGACGCGCTCGGCGGTTCCACCGCACCCGCCTCAGGGCGGGCCGGTGCCGCGTACGGCGTGGCCCAGAGCAGGGTCGGCTCGCCCTATGTCTACGGCGCCTCCGGCCCGTCCTCCTTCGACTGCTCCGGCCTGACCTCCTGGGCCTATGCCCAGGTCGGTGTCGGCATACCCCGTACCTCCGAGGCGCAGGCGAACGCCGGCACCCGTATCTACTCGACGAGCGGCCTGAAGGTCGGCGATCTCGTCTTCTTCTTCAACGACCTGCACCATGTGGGCCTTTACGCGGGCAACGGCCAGGTGCTGCACGCCCCGCGTCCCGGCACCGTCGTCCGGTACGAGTCCATGAGCACGATCGGCGGACCGTTCATGTTCGGCGTCCGCGTCTGACCGGCCGTTGCCAACGGCTCACCGGGGCGCGGCTGTCTACTGCCCCCGTACCTCCGGCCTCAGCCAGAGGTGGACCGTCTGCGTGCTTTCCCCGGGTTCCGTGAGATTGACGTGACCGTAACCGGTGGCGCCCGCGTACCTGTCCGTACCGCCGGTGATCGCGATGTCGATGTCTTCCGGTGGCGCAGACGTGGGTGAGGACGTCCCGTTCTGCCAGGTGACCTGTCCGTCAGGGAAGAGGAACGTGCCTCTGCACTGGTCGCTGTGCGGACCGGGGGAGGTGAGAGTGCCCCCGATCTGGGTGCATTCCAGCATTTCCTTGCCGAACGGCCGCCCGTCCCGCTGGATGGTGTTGATGTAGAGATACTGCTTTCCCACTCCGGTTTGCGGGTTGCCGTTGGAGAGGTAGGTGATCTGCTCTGCGTGTGCGGTCAGGCGGAGGACCTCATAACGGTCGACGCTTCCCTGCACACCGCGGGAGACGGGTCCTTGAGAGGCGGACGCGGAGTTGGGCGCGGCCGCCACCGAAAGTACGGCCGCTGCGACAAGCCCCCACTTGGAAACGGTATGCACCGTTATTCACCTCTGTCGTTGATTTTCCCGAACGATCGACTGCAAGTATTGATCTCGTGGAGGGCAAATCAACGATCAAACATGCCGCGTTGTTCTTTTCCCCCGGTTGGCCGCGGTTGACCATGTGAGACGCATGACCATCTCGGTGCAACGTGGTGGGCGCCCCGCCGATCGGCATTTCACCGTCCCCCGGATCGTCGGTTTCGGGGATCTGTGGGTCGGCGAGTGCGTCATCACGTACGACGGGGTGCCCATCTGACGGGTCAGCTTCATGGAGTTCGCCCTCGGGTATGTGGTCCACGAGACCCGGTACTTCGCAGGTGCCTTCGGTGTGTCCGACTGGCGCAGAGCGCCGGCCGAGCCCATGCCGGGCGGGAACATCGCCGGCGGCTGACCCGGAACGGGCAGTCGACTCGGCTGCGGATGCTGAGTCGCAAGGGTCAGTGGGACGTGGGGAAGCCCAAGTCCGGACCGGTCGCCGTCTCGGCCGGATCCGGCCAGCGGCTCGTGACGACCTTGCCTCGCGTGTAGAAGTGCACGGCTTCACTGCCGTACATGCGGTGGTCGCCGAAGGCCGAGTCCTTCCAGCCGCCGAAGGAGTGGTAGCCCACCGGGACCGGCATCGGCACGTTCACACCCACCATGCCGACCTCGACTTCCAGCTGGAACCGCCGCGCCGCGCCGCCGTCGCGGGTGAAGATCGCGCCGGCGTTGCCGTACGGGGAGCCGTTGATGATCTCCATGGCCTGCTCATACGTCTCCGCGCGGAGCACGCACAGGACGGGACCGAAGATCTCGTTCCGGTAGGCGTCCGAGTCCGTGCGGACCCTGTCGAGGAGCGAAATGCCCATCCAGTGCCCGTTCTCCAGGCCCTCGACGGTGAAGTCCCTGCCGTCGAGCACGACTTCGGCACCCTGTGCCGCGGCGCGGGCGACGTACTCCGCGACCTCGTCTCGGTGCTCCTTGGTGACCAGCGGGCCCATGTCGGACGTCGGGTCGTTGCCCGGCCCGATCTTGACCTTTGTGGCGCGTTCGGCGATCCGCGAGACCAGTGCGTCTCCAGTCGAGCCGACCGCGACTACGACGGAGACGGCCATGCAGCGTTGACCGGCGGAGCCGTAGGCTGCGGACACGGCGGCCTCGGCCGCCGCGTCGAGGTCGGCGTCGGGCAGCACCAGCATGTGGTTCTTCGCGCCGCCGAGGGCCTGGACGCGCTTCCCACCGGCGGACGCCCGGCTGTAGACATGGCGGGCGACCGGCGTGGAGCCCACGAACGACACGGCGGCGACGTCCGGGTGGTCGAGCAGTGCGTCCACGGCGGACTTGTCGCCATGAAGGATGTTGAGCACTCCGTCGGGCACGCCCGCCTCGGCCGCGAGTTCCGCGAGAAGCATGGACGCGGACGGGGCCTTCCCGCTCGGTTTGTGGACAAAGGTGTTCCCGCAGGCGATGGCCATGGGGAACATCCACATACTGATCATTGCGGGGAAGTTGAACGGCGAGATACCGACGATCACACCGAGCGGCCGGCGAATGGACGCCACGTCGGTGCCGCTCGACACGTCGGTGGACGTGTCGCCCTTGAGCGCCATGCCGAGCCCGCAGGCCAGTTCGACGATCTCCAGGCCGCGGGCCACCTCGGCGAGTGCGTCCGAGTGAATCTTGCCCTGCTCGGCGGTTATCAGCGCGGCGATGTCGTCACGGCGCGCGTCCAGCAGAGCCCGATAGCGGAAGAGGATCGCGGTCCGCCGGGCGAGCGGGGACGTGCTCCAGGTGGCGTAGGCCGTCCTTGCCGCGGCGACCGCGGCGTCGACCTCGTCCGCGCCGGCCAACGCCACTTGCGTGGTGACCTCTCCGGTGGCGGGATCGGTCACAGGGGCCCAGGCCCCGGTGGCGCCTGAAGCGTCTCCGAAGGGCTTGCCACCGATCCAGTGGGTGACGGTCTTCATCGCCGGAACTCCTTCAAAGGTGGTGGCGGCGGGCTGCGAGATTCGTGAAGTGGCTCGGACCGGAAGGGCGACCGGCCCAGTGAGCCACGGTCAAGTGCGGCCACGCCGCGCGGGTGGGACTGCTGAGTTGGAATCTACGGTTCCAGGCTCGGCAGCGAGGCCCATGAGAGGCTCGGTGCCCGAAGTGCCCCTGACGGGTCCCGTACTGTGGTGGCACGGATCACTCGCACACCGAACGCGGGCGTCCGAGGCATGCGGGTCGGCTCCTGAAGGTCGACTGAAGCCTCGCAGACGGAGAGTTCCTGCCAGGCCCAAGAGGTCGGCGATCCTCTTGGGCGACTGCGACGTGCCATGCCGTACGTCGAGGGCATAACCGTGCGGACGCCTTTGAGCGTCAGCGGAGGCAGGTCAGTCGATCGTGATGACGATCTTGCCGGCGACGTCCCCGGCGGCCAGCGCGCGCTGTGCGTCGGCCGCGCGCTCCAGTGGATATGTGGCGCCGATCCGAACGCGCAGCCGGTCCGCCTCGGCGAGTTCCACGAGGGCGCTGAGGTCCGCGTGGTCCATTCGGCAGAAGACCGGAAGCACACCCGTCAGGCCGGCGTCGGCGATCGACGCCACACGTGCGTCATGTGCCGCGGCCCGGGCCGTCGCGGTGAGTACGCCGTGGCCGTGGGTGTCCAGGACCGCGTCCGCGCCGTTGGGGACGCGTTCACGGACGTGGTCGGTGACACCGTATCCGTAGGTGACCGGCTCGGCTCCGAGCGCCCGCAGGTACTCGTGATCCCGCTCCGACGCGGTTCCGATGACTCGAGCACCGCGTGACAAGGCGATCTGGACGGCGAGGGAGCCGACGCCACCGGTTGCTCCGTGTACCAGCAGGGTTTCGCCCTGCTGGACATCCAGGGCGTGCACAACGGCCTGATACGCGGTCAGACCCGCCAGTGGCAGACCGGAGGCCTGCGTGAAGCTCATGGTGCGGGGCTTGCGGAACAGAGTGCGCACATCCGCGGCGACGAACTCGGCCATTCCGCCGTGAGCGCGCTGCACATCCCCCCTGACGTATCCGATGACCTCGCTGCCCGCCGGGAACTCCGGTGTCGCCGGCCCCGGGCGTTCCACCACGCCGGCGATGTCCCAGCCGGGGATGACGGGGAAGTATGTATCGAGGGCGTCATCGAGCGCTCCCGCCTGCAGGGCCAGGTCCGCAGGATTGAGCGCGGCGGCTTTCACTCGTACCAGGACCGTGTCGACATGTGTCTTCGGTTCGGGCAGTTCGGCCGGCTCGAGAACTTCCGGACCGCCGTAACGGCGGTAGACCATCGCCTTCATCACGCACCCGTAACCGCGATTGGCATGTCCATGAAAATGTCATGCTTCACGATCTTCCACTCGCCGTCGACGCGGCGCAGTCCGGTCTCGTAGTAGCCGGACTCGATCGGCCGCACCGTGCCCTGGGCACCGAAGACGCCGTCCGGCCAGCCGTCCGCGGGACGGGCGGCGGCCTGCACCGAGAAGACGACGAACTGGGCGCTCATCCGGGCGCTGTCTCCCTCGATGTCGATGATGTGGTCGGCGGTGGTGTGATGGCTCGAGCCGCCCTCGGGGTGCGGCGCCATCAAGTGCTCCACCGCGAATTCCACACCGGCCCCGCCGATCAAGGGCTCACCGAACGGCTCGTACGAGTCCCGTCCTGTCTTCACATGGATCTGCACGACCGCCTCGTCGGTGAACAAGGCCCCTTGAGCCTTGCCGTCACGACGATCCGTCGCCCGGACGTAGCGGGCCAGGACTTCTTGGATCTTGCGCTCGTCACTCACCGGTACTGCTCCTTCAAGGCTCGTATGGGGACTCGGTAGTCCAGTGGACCAGTCGTCGGCGCGACGAGCCATGATCGTTGTGACATGCTGCGATACTCTGAGGGTATGGATCGGCTGGAGACCCGGGAGCTCGTCTATTTCGTGGCCGTGGCCGAGGAACTGCACTTCACCCGCGCCGCGGAGCGGTTGGGCATCGCGCAGCCGCCGCTGTCCCGGGCCATCTCGCGGCTGGAGCGCCGGATGGGGGTCGCGCTTCTTCAGCGCACCAGCCGCCGGGTCGAGCTCACCTCGGCGGGTTCCGTCTTCCTCGAGGAATGCCGGCGCCTGCTGGAAGGGCTCGACGGCGCCGTACGCCGCACGCAGCAGGCGGGCCTTCCGTCACGGCTCGTCTTCGCGGTTCGACCGGGAACCGGCTCCGAGCTCCTTGCGCGTCTGCTGCGTTCCTACAGCAGCGCAGAGCTCGAGCTCCTGTTCACTCATGACGGGAGCAAGGCCCTGCGTGAGGGTTCGGCCGATGTCGCACTGCTGTGCATCGGCAGCGACGATCTCACGGATCTGCGGACCACCGTGGTCACGGAAGAGCGTCCGATGGCGCTGCTGCCACGCGATCACGACCTGGCGCGGCTGGCGACGGTCACGGTCGCCGACCTTCGCCAGGATCCGGTCTACCAGGATCACTGCCCGCCGATGGGGCTGGACGAAATCCTCGACCGGGTCACTCTCGGACGTCTTGTCACCGTCGTGGGATCCGGCGTCGGGGAGCGCCTGACGCCCGGAGTGAGGGCCGTCCCGGTGACGGATCTGCCCGGCACGACGCTGGCACTGGCCCGGCGGAACGACGTCACACGGCCGGAGGTCACCGCCTTCGTCCGGGCCGCGCAGCACGTGATGACCGGACAAACGCGGGGGCCGGCCACGGCGGCTTGATCCGCGCGAGGCGGCCGAGGGGTGTGCCCGGGTACGGGCACCGACCATTGCTTCGCGCAGCTGCACGTTCACTGCGACCGGCGGGCGGCGTTCCGGTGAGGCTCGGTGCCGCAGCGAGTGGGTCACGCACCTCCCCGTGCAGCCCTCGGTCGGAGTACAGCCCCCCGGTCGGAATCGGGTGTGTGCCGCGCTCCGGCTCGGGGGCTCTGTTCGGCCCCGTCCCGGGTGCGCGGGGCACGCCCTACGTCACCCGTCCGGACCCGCGTATCACTCTCCGTACCGCACCCCCTGCACGGTGGCGCCGAGGCGCCCCGGCGCTCCAGCGCCGTCACCCTCGCGACGGCGCGCGACCCCCCTGGCTGGACTGCATGCCGAGCACTCATTCGGACTATATGGTGATGAAATGCACTAATTAATTCGCGACGGTCGAATGAGCTCACCGTTTCCGCCCCCAGGAGGGGCGTGAGTCATATGTGCCCCCGTCCGGAGGAGGACGCGATGAGAGACGTGGCGAGCGAACGGGACGCGGACAGCCGCTCCACCGTCAACGAGCGGGTCGTGACGCTCGATGTGAACGGGCGTACGTACACCCTCCGCCTGGACACCCGCGTGACCCTGCTTGACGCCCTCCGGGACCGGCTGGGTCTGGTCGGCACCAAGAAGGGGTGCGACCAGGGCGCCTGCGGTGCGTGCACGGTCCACCTCGACGGCAGGCGAGTGCTGTCGTGTCTGACCCTCGCCGCCCAGGCCGAGGGCCGGGAGATCACCACCATCGAGGGACTCACCGGCGCCGACGGGCCGCACCCGGTGCAGCGGGCGTTCATGGAGCACGACGGTTTCCAGTGCGGCTTCTGCACCCCGGGCCAGATCATGTCCGCGGTGGCGCTGATGGCCGAGGGCCGGGCCGGTTCCGACGAGGAGATCCGGGAGTACATGAGCGGCAACATCTGCCGCTGCGGCGCGTACCCCAACATCGTGGCCGCGATCCGCGCCGTGGCGTCCGGGGGAGGTCACGATGCGCACCTTTGACTACGTGCGGGCCACCGACACTCAGGAGGCGGTACGACTGCTGGCCGACGACCCGGCGGCCAGTTGCCTCGCGGGCGGCACGACGCAGCTGGATCTGATGAAGGACGGGATCCTGGAGCCACCGCGGCTGATCGACATCACCCGGCTTCCGCTGCACGGGATCGAGCGGCGCGGTGAGTCTCTCCACGTGGGTGCTCTGGCCACCATGGAGGAACTCGCCGCCGAGCCGACCGTGGCCGAGCGGTTGCCCGTGGTGCGCGAATCCCTGCTGCTGGGCGCATCGGTGCAGTTGCGGAACATGGCCACCATCGGCGGCAACCTGCTGCAGCGCACCCGCTGCCGCTACTTCCGCGACCCCGGCGTCGCCGAGTGCAACAAGCGTTCCCCGGGCTCGGGCTGCGCGGCGGTGATGGGCGCGGCGCGCATGCACGCCGTGCTCGGCGTGAGCGAGCGGTGCATCGCACTGCACGCCTCGGACCTCGCCGTCGCCCTGGTGTCGCTGGATGCCCTCGTGCACATCCAAGGGCCGACACAACGGCGCACCGTGCCCCTGACCGAGTTCTACATCACCGCCGCCGAGAGCCCCGAGCGCGAGAACGTCCTGGACCACGCCGAGCTGATCACGGAGGTGGAGATCCCGCTGCCGCCGCCGACCGCGCGCTCGGGCTACCTCAAGGTCCGTGACCGGGTTTCGTACGAGTTCGCCCTCACCTCGGCCGCGGTACTGCTCGTGATCGACGGCGGCACCATCCGCCAGGCCCGGGTGGGGCTCGGCGGAGTGGGGTCCAAGCCCTGGCGTGCCTACGAGGCCGAGCACGTGCTGACCGGCGCGCCGGCCACGACCGCCACCTTCCTGGACGCGGCCGAGGCGACCATGCGCGACGCCTGGACGGTGCCGGGCACCGAGTTCAAAGTGCCGCTCGCCCGGCGCACGCTCGTGCGGGAGCTGCAGACAGTGTCAGGAGTGACCTCATGAGCACCGTCGAGAGCAGGCCGCTGATCGGCGAAGGTATCAGCCGGGTCGACGGCCCGCGCAAGGTCACGGGCGCGGCACCGTACCCGATGGACTTCAGCGTTCCCGGCCAGGCTTACGGCGCCCTGGTGCAAAGCACCGTCGCCGCCGGCCGGATCGTCCGCATGCACACCGACGAGGCCGAACACTCCCCGGGCGTGGTCACCGTGCTCACCCACGAGAACGCCCTGGAGGTCGGTACGGGCCCGGTATCGGTGCTCGGCGCGTCGCCGCCCGCCCCGCTGCGCAACGACCGGATCGTCCACCACGGCCAGCACATCGCGTTCGTGGTGGCCGAGACGCCCGAGCAGGCCACCGCCGCGGCACGGCTGGTGCGCGCCGACTACGAGGCCGCGGAGCCCCTGCTCGACCTGCAGGACCCACGGGCCGAGCACCTGCTCGACCCGTGGGGGATGGACCACTCGCGCGGCGACGCCGCCGCGGCGCTGGAGAGCGCCGAAGTGACCTTGCACGGCACGTACTTGACGGCGGACAACACCAACAACCCGCTCGGTTTGTTCGCCACCCTGGCCGTGTGGGAGGGCGACACCCTCACCGTCCACGACACCAGCCAGTGGCCCTCGATGGTGCGCACCAGCCTGGCGATGGCCTTCGGTATCCCGGAGAGTTCGGTGCGGGTCCTGGTGCCCTATGTGGGCGGCGGCTTCGGAGCCGGTCTGCGTGCGTGGCCGCATGTGATCCTGACCGCCATGGCCGCCCGAATGACCAAACGCCCCGTGAAGCTGGTGCTCACCCGGCCGCAGATGTTCACCTCCATCGGGCACCGGCCGAGCGGAGTGCAGTGGCTCAGCGTGGGCATCACGCGCGGCGGCGAAATGGTCGCCCTCGACCACCGCAGCCTCAGCTCGCTGAGCATGGAGGACAACGACTTCGAGCCGTTCTCGTCCGGAACCGCCTTCGCCTACCAGTGCCCCAACGTCATCACCCGGGACGAACAGGCCAAGCTCAACATCGCTGTTCCGACGTCGATGCGCGCCCCGGCGGAGGCACAGGGCAACTTCGCGCTGGAGTCGGCACTCGACGAACTGTCCTACACCCTGGGCATCGACCCGCTGGAGCTGCGGGTGCGCAACCACACCGACGTCGATCCCCGTAACGGACTGCCCTGGTCCGGCAAGGCGATCCTGGCGTGCTACGAGATCGGCGCGCGGCGATTCGGCTGGTTCGACCGGAACCCCGAGCCACGTTCCATGCGCGACGGTAACTGGCTCGTCGGATACGGCATGGCGAGCGCGATGTTCCCGTACTTCGCACAGCCCTGCATGGCCGAGGCCACCGTCCATCGCGACGGCAGTGCCTTCGTGCGCAGTGCGGCGACCGACATCGGCACCGGGACGTACACGGTGATGGCGCAGCTGTCCGCCGAGGAACTGGGTCTGCCCCTGGAGAAGGTCCGCTTCGACCTCGGCGACTCGGACATGCCCAACTCGATGATGGCGGGCGGCTCCGGCCTGACCGGAGCCCTCGGCAACGCGGTCCACGACGCCTGCCGGCGACTTGTGCGCTCGTTCGTAGAACTCGTACGCAACGACGCGGACTCACCCCTGAAGGGGATTTCCCCGCACGACGTGGAGTGCAGCGACGGCCGGATCCACCTCATGGGCTGTCCTGACCGTGGGGAGTCGTACGTCGACATCCTCGCCCGGCACGGGATGCCGCAGCTGTCGGCGACCGGGAGCAGCACGCCTCCGGACGCCAAGGAGATCGGCATGTCCCTCGCCGGTGCCTACGCCGCGAAGTTCGTGGAGGTCCGCGTCGATCCCGACCTCGGTCTTGTGCGCGTCGCCCGGGTGGTGTCGGCGATCGACGGTGGGCGCATTCTCAACGAGAAGACGGCCAGGAGCCAGATCATCGGCGGCACGGTCGGCGGGATCGGCATGGCCTTGTTGGAGGACACCGTCACCGATCCGCGTACCGGGCGCATCGCCAACGGCACGTTCGCCGACTACCTGGTGGCCGTGAACGCCGACGTGCCCGAGCTCGATGTGGTGTTCGTCGGTGAACCCGACCGCGGTACGCCGACGGGTACCAAGGGCGTGGGTGAGGTGGGCCTGGTCGGCATCGCGCCCGCGATCACCAATGCGGTCTACCACGCGACCGGGAAGCGGATCCGTTCGCTGCCGATCACCCTCGACATCCTCCTTTGAGCCGAATCCGACCGCCGGGACCGGCTCGAGGGCTCGCAGGGGGGAGGGCACCAGCGAGTCCTCGGTGCTCCACGGTCCTGAGTGTGCTCGGCGGTCCTGAGTGTGCTCCGCGGTTTGAGTGTGCTCGGCGGTCCTGAGTATCGGTGCGGTGCTCCCGGTAGCCGTCAGGCCAAGGGAAGGGCGCGGCCGACGTGTTGCCCGGCGGAGGTCAGTCCGGGAGTGGGTCCGGCGAGCCGGGTGCGTGGGCCGCACGTCGCACGGCACGGCGGATCGACTCGTAACCGGTGCAACGGCACAGGTTGGACGTGAGCAGTTCACGGAGTCGATCCGGGTCGTCGGCGACCGCCGGATCCTCGTCCAGGGCGGCTGCGGCCAGCATCAGGAAGCCGGGGGTGCAGAAGCCGCACTGCAGCGCGTGTTCCGCGGTGAAGGCCGACTGCAGGGGGTGCGGTGTGCCGTCGCGGGCAGCGAGGCCCTCTACCGTCCGTACGGTCCGGCCGTCGCACTGAACGGCGAACATCAGGCAGCTGCGTACGGCGTTGTCGTCCACCTGCACCGTGCAGGATCCGCACACGCCGTGCTCACAGCCGAGGTGGGTGCCGGTCAGGCCGCAGTCCTCGCGCAGCGCGTCGGCCAGGGTCCGGCGAGGCTCCACGTCCAGCTGGTGCTTCTCGCCGTTGACCGTCAGGGAGATCCTCATGGCCGCTCCACGTCGTCGCTGATGTCCTGGCATGCCCTCACCAGAGCCCGCTCGGCCAGCACCCTTGCCGCATGGCGCCGGTAGACGCTGCCCGAGTGCGGGTCGGCCGGCGGTTCCGCGACACCGGCCGCGGCCGCTGCCGCGGCCTCGGCGATCGCCCGCTCGGTGGGCGGCCGTCCGACCAGACGATGTTCGGCGTCGCGGGCCCGGACGGGCTGCGGGGCGATGCCCGCCATGCCGAGCCGTATATCGACGACGATGCCGTCCTCGACGGACAGGGCGGTGGCGGCGGACAGGTGGGCGAAGCTCGCGGCGGTGCGCCGGAGTTCCACGAACGCCACTCCCGTTGTCGGTCGGAGCAACGGAAAGCGCGCCTCTTCCAGCAGTTCTCCCGGCCGAAGTGCGGTGGTGAAGGGGCCGATGAGGAAGCTTTCGGCGTCCAGGGTGCGGGTACCGTCGGCGCTCACGAGCACGAGTTCGGCGCCCAGGGTGACGGCCAGGGTCGGCCATTCCCCCGTGGGGTGGGCGTACGCCAGGCTGCCGAGCAGGGTGCCACGGGTGCGGACAGGCGGATGGGCGATGAAGTGCGCCGTGCGGGCCAGCAGCCGGCCCAACGGTCCACCCTCCACCGGCTGCTCGAAGGCGCGATGGCGGACGAGGGCGCCCACGCGCAGCCACCCTCCGTCCTCATCGGCACGGTCCACGTCGAGTCGGTCGAAGCCGGCGATGTTGTTGATGTCGACCAGTCGGTGCGGGCGCGCGGCGCGCTGGTTCATCTCCAGCACCAGACTCTGGCCGCCCGCCAGGACCCGCGTTCCCTCCGGCGCGACGGCGAGCGCCGCCAGCGCCTCCTGCCGGGTGGCGGGCGCGACGTAGTCGAACGGCCCTGGTTTCATCGGCCTGCCTCCCAGCACACCCAAGGGGTCAACGGCATCGTCAGGGCCGTCGGGTCGACCCGCAGGGCGTCGGCGACCGCGTTCACGACCGCCGGGGGTGTGCCGATGCAGCCGGCTTCCCCCGCCCCCTTGGCGCCCAGCAGCGTGTTGGGGTTGGGAGTGCACGTCTCGTCCATGGCCACCTCCGGCATCTCCGAAAGGGTCGGCAGCAGATAGTCCAGCAGGGAGGCGGCCCGGGGTACGCCCTCCTCGTCCTCGACGGCTGCTTCGTACAGCGTCTGGCCCAGTCCCTGTGCGATCGATCCGTAGGTCTGCCCGTGCACGACAAGTGGATTGACGACGGTGCCGTAGTCGTCCACGGCGACCAGCCGCAGAACATGCACCATGCCGAGGTCCGGGTCCACCTCGACCACCGCGACATAGGCGCCGAAGGGGAACGCCTGTGGCGGCTCCGCCTTGGCTTCGGCGCGCAGCGGACGGTCAGCCGCGAGTTCCGCGAGGGTGAAGGTGCTGCCGTTCGCCCGGACGGCGCCCCGCTCGTAGGACGCCGTATCGACGCGCGCTCCGGTGCGGTCGGCCGCTCGCCGCCTGGCCTCGCTCACCAGGTCGCGCGACGCCTGGAGGAGAGCCTCACCACCGCTCTGCATCGAGCGGGAGGCGAACGACCCCATCCCGTCCGGTACGACAGCCGTGTCCGCCTCGATCAGACGCACCCGCCTCCGGTCCACCCCGAGCTCGCCCGCCACCACCTGGGCGAACGTCGTGGCATGCCCCTGCCCGGTCGAGCAGCAGCCGGACGTCGCCGTGAAGGAGCCGTCCGTGTGCGCCTCGACGGCGCCGTACTCGCCTCCGGCACCGGAACGCTCGACGTAGGTGCAGATGCCCAGTCCGAGCGGAGTGCCGCCGTGTGCACGCCGGCGGGCTTGTTCCGAGCGCCAGTGCGCGTAGTCGGCGGTGCGGAGCGCCAGGTCCAGGGCGGTCGCGTAGTCGCCGCTGTCGTACCGGAACCCGGTCGGTGTGGTGAAGGGGAAGGCCTCCGGTCGGACGAAGTTGAGCCGGCGCAGCCGAGCAGGGTCCATGCCGAGGCGGCGGGCCATCAGGTCGACGGTGCATTCCACCGCGTAGGCCGCCTCGGGACGGCCGGCTCCCCGATAGGGGCACAGCGGGGGAGTCGTGGTCACCACGGCTCGCGCCCGAACGCACACCTGAGGAATCGCGTAAGTACCCGCGGCCATCCTGCCCGTGACCTCCGGGAGGAACGAACCGGTGTGCGGATAGCCGCCGACGGCGGCGTCGGTCTGCATCTCCAGGGCGAGGAGGCGGCCGTCGGCGTCCGAGGCCAGCCGCACCCACTGGCTCTGGCCGCGACCACGCGGTCCCGCCGTCAACGCCTCCTTCCGGTCCTCCACCCACCGCACCGGGCGTTCCAGGCGCAGCGCCGCCAAGGCCACGGCCAGGTACTCCGGCCAGGTCTCGCTCTTGGCGCCGAACGCCCCGCCGACATCCGGCACCACCACGCGGACTCGGTCCGCTTCGATGCCGAGCGCGTCGGCCAGGTCGCCACGCAACCGGTGCGGCGCCTGGTGGGAGCACCAGACGGTGATACCTCCGCCGGTGTCGGGCCTGACCAGGATCGCGCGGGCCTCCATGGAGGTGTGGCACAGGAGCGGATACCGGTACGTCGCCTCGACGACCACCGCGGCACGCTCCCACACTCCCGGGTCGATCGGGTCGCCGAGCGTCGTCTCCATGGCCACGTTCGACCGGCCCGGGTACAGCAGGACCTCGTCCCGGGCGGCGATCTGTGGGTCGAGCACGGCAGGCAGGGGGTCCAGGGTCACGCGGGCGGCGTCGCGACCGTCCTCGGCCAGGTACCGGTCCTCGGCGACCACCACGGCCACCGGTTCACCCGAATATCTGACCCGGGCGTCGGCGAGGGCGGGCCAGGGACGGCCACGGGCGACGTCCGGGTCCATCAACGCCGGCACCAGGGGCATCTCACCAAGATCACCCGCCGACCAGGCTCCCAGCACACCGGGCACCTGCCGTGACGCCGCCAGGTCCACTGCCCGGAGCCGGCCGTGCGCCGTGTCACTGCGCACGAATGCGGCCTCCGCACACCCGGGCACCCGCAGATCGGCCACGAAGCGTCCGTGCCCCGAAACCAGGGGGCCGTCCTCGACGCGTGTCACCGATCCGCCCGGGGTGTCCGGTTCGGCCATGACTCCTCCCAGCCCGATCGATGCGGCGGCGAACCCTGCGAGTACCGCCTGATGCGCCGGTCATGCGCGAGCGGACGCACCGTCTGTCAGACCGGGGGATCGACGGGTGCGAGGAGGAGCGACGAGGTTGCCGGGGAGACCCACGGCAGAGCGGCCGGCGGCGAGGTCGGCCGTACCTGGTTCCGGCGAGTGCCGGGTCCGGGACGACAGGCTCGACCTCGCCCGGGATCGTGCGACGGGAGACGGGCGTGCGGGCGGGGGGAGGAGGAGGGTGCACCGGTCGGCGGGGATGTGCGCGCCGCTCTCGCTCCCGAGGTATTCGCCCGCCCCGGTCGTCGCGGCACTGCTCGACGGCCGGGCTCCGTGCTCGGCTCAGCGCCTCGGCCTCGCCCGGACATCGCCGAGGACCGGCCCGAGGTGTGCGCTCTACGGTCGGAAACCGGCGATCGCCAGTTCCATCAGTCGATCGGCCTGGGCGGCGCCGACGGGGTTGTCGGGGGTCCGCCACAGGCAACTCAGAAGCATGATGACGTCGGTGGGGTCGAGGCCGGGTCGTACCTCGCCGGCGCGTTCGCATGCGTCGAGGAGCCGGCCGACGGCGGCGGTGACGGAAGCGGACGTCGCTCCCACGACCTCCTGAGCCGCGGCGGTGTGCAGTGCTTCGCCGAGCCCGTGCTTGAGGCGCACGTAGGCGGCGAGGGTGATGAACCACTGGCGCAGTGCGTCCAGTGGGGCATGGTCGGCGAGGACGTGCGGTACGGAGTCGACGAGGCGGTCCACGTCGCGTCGGTAGACCTCCAGGATGAGCGCCTCGCGGGTGGGGAAGTGGCGGTAGAGCGTGCCGGGGCCGACGCCTGCGCGCTTGGCGATCGAGTTGAGCGAGGCGTCCGCGGACTCGGCGAGCGCGTCGTGGGCGACCTGGAGGATCGCCTCGCGGTTCTTCAGCGCGTCGGAGCGCTGCGGCGCGGCGTCGGGCATGGGTCCTCCTGGCGTGCGGGCATCGACCGGTTGCGAAGCGGAGAGGTCTCCGCTAACGTCGTCGAGGTCAAGCGGAGAGCTCTCCGCTTATTGTTCTTCCCCATTGTAGGAGCCCTCCCGTGCGATACATCAAGCTGGGCCGTACCGGCCTGGACGTCTCCCCGGTCGCCGTCGGCGCCATGACCTACGGCGAGCCCGACCGCGGCCACCCGGTCTGGTCCCTGGACGAGGAGGCCAGCCGCCCACTGATCCGGCATGCCCTGGAGGCCGGAATCAACTTCTTCGACACCGCGAACCTGTACTCCTACGGCTCCAGTGAGGAGATCCTCGGCCGCGCCCTCAAGGACTACGCACGCCGCGACGAGGTCGTCATCACGACCAAGGTGCGCCACGCCATGCGCTCCGGCCCCAACGGCGGCGGCCTTTCCCGCAAGGCGATCATGACCGAGATCGACGAGAGCCTGCGCCGCCTCGGCACCGACTACGTCGACGTCTACATGATCCACCGTCTCGACAACGAGACCCCACTGGAGGAAACCCTGGAGGCCCTGCACGACGTGGTGAAGTCCGGCAAGGCCCGTTACCTCGGTGCCTCCTCCATGCATGCCTGGCAGTTCTCGAAGGTCCTCCATCTGCAGGAGCGCCACGGCTGGGCCCGGTTCGTCACCATGCAGGACCACTACAACCTGCTCGCCCGCGAAGAGGAACGCGAAATGCTTCCGCTCTGCGCCGACGAGGGAGTCGCCACGATGGTGTGGAGCCCGCTCGCCCGCGGTCGCCTCGCCCGACCCGCCGACCAGGCGAACGCCACCGAGCGCGCCGCCACCGACGGCGCCTACGCCGACATGCTCTACAGCAAGGCCACCGCCGACAGCGACCGCGCCATCCTCGACGAGGTCGGCGCGATCGCCGACGCCCACGGTGCCACCCGCGCCCAGGTCGCCCTCGCCTGGCTGCGCCGCAACCCCGTCGTCGCGGCCCCCCTCGTCGGCGCGCGCACGATCCAGCAGATCGACGACGCCGTCGGCTCCCTCGACCTGGAGATGACGGACGACGAGGCCCGCCGCCTGGAGGCGCCCTACACCCCCCGCCATGACCTCCAGGGCATCTCCGACGCACGCGAGTTGGAGCGCATCAAGGCGAGCATCCCCGGCTACGCCAACCTCTGACACGCGGTGGCGTGCACCGGGGTGCGTGGAAGGCCTGGTACCGATCGGTCAGCAGTCACGGCGTCTACGCGAGGCGGCAGATCGTCGACGCGGTTTCGTACAGCGGCAGGCCGGCCGAGTCGTTCGCGCACGGCGGCGGCCCCCTCGCCACGAACGTCCAAGGCATCGTCGGCGCACGTGAACTCGAGCGCATCTGTGCCGACTTCCCCGGCTGCGCCGATCTCTGAGTCCACGTGGCCCGTGCCGGGGGTCCTCTCCCCGGCACGGCACCGGTCGCGACGGCGTCACGACCGCGACTGCACGCCTGGGCATCCGATTCCGGGTGGACCTCTGAGCCGGCCGCCGGGCGGTCACCTCAGCGTGACGACGACGGACAGGACAAGCATCTGGAACAAGGTGGCAGCCGAAGCCGCCACTCCGGGCGGGGGGCAGCTCCGGCAGTTCGTCGGATGGGGGATCAGGGCGGCCCGCAGGGCATTCTCGGTGATCTGGTCGGTCGGCCCGTCGAGTGTCCAGTGGCGCACCCGGCCGTCCATGCGCCGCGCGGAGATGCTGGTCTCCAGTCGGCGATGGCCCGGTGCGGTCCAGCTGAGTTGGCGGATGACGACGGCGGTGTCGTCGTCCAGTTTGAGCAGGGCGCGCACGATGTCCCTCAGCTCGCGCAGGTGTGAGTCCGGCACGGCGGGTACGGGGCGTGGTTCCAGGGGCATGGAGGCTGTTCCTTTGTCTACGTGCTGGAGGGCTGCCGGGGGCCCGGACCGCGCCGCTTCCGCGGTAGGTGGTTGTCGCGATCAGCCCTGTTCCGCCGCGCTTCATGCCGGGTCCCCGGTGGAGAGCGGCTTCTCGGTGGCGGTGGATCAGTTGGGTGGTGTGCGGGTGGCGGGAGGGCGCCATTCGTGTGTTCTGGCGGGCGGTCCGGCAGCTCGCTCCTGTGCGATCAGGGTCGCCTGCCAGACCGCGAGGAGCAGCAATGTGGCCGTTTCCGCCAGGAGGCTCAACAGCGCCTGCGGGGCGGGCTGGAGACCGTGTTCGGTGAATCCGAACAAGCCCACGGTGCGGGAGGCGATGAAGCCCGCGAGGGCACCGGCCGCGACACCGGCCGCGCCGACCCGCAATGCCAGTGGTGGTGTTCCGATCAGCAGCAGGACGGCGAAGGCGAAGGAGACACCGGCCTGGAACAGGAACAGGAGTCCGATGACAGGGAGGGAGTGATACTCCTCCCCCCAGAGTTGGGCGTGGATGTACCCGCTCACGGCGAGGGTGGCGGAGGTCGCCCACCGCAGGGTGCAGATGAGGATTCTGCGAGTGTTCACGCGAGCCTCCGGTCTTTGACGGCCAGTTCTCGGTCGCCCTGGCGGTAGCCGACGGTGCGGATGCCCAGTGCGTCTTTGAGCTGTCGGGCGGGGACGACTTGGGGAGTGGGGGCGGGCGCCCGGCCTGGTTTGGGCAGCGGGTAGGCGGTCGTGGTGGCGGAGTGGAAGGTGATGTTGCCCTCGGTTTTGGTGAAGAGCTGGTGGACGTGCCCGTTGAGACAGGTGACCGAGGCGAATCGGCGCAGCAGCGCGATCACCTTCAATGCGTCGTCCGTGCTCCAGCCCCACCGCGGGTACATGGCGAAGAGCGGGATATGACTGAAGATCACGACGGGAGTGTCCGACGACAGTCCGGAAAGATCCCTGCGGACGAATTCGACCTGGTCGTTGCCCAGGTGACCGAGCTTTTCCAGGCTCAGGGTGTTGACCAGGGCGATGAAGTGCACACCGTGGGTGTCGAAGCTGTACCAGCCGTCTCCGAGCGTTCCGCCTGCGAACATCTGGCGGTAGGCGCGGCCGGCGTCGCCGATGGAGTCGTGCTCGCCCGGTACGGTGAAGACGCGATCTGTCCGCAGGCTGGTCATCATCTGCCTGACCTGGTCGAACTGCCCTGTCGTGGACAGGTGGGTCAGGTCGCCGCTGTGCATGACGAAGTCGGGCCGGAAGCCCAGGGAGTTGACCTGGTTGATCGCCTCGGTGAAGGAGCCGGTCACGTCCGTGTTCGCCGGGCCCTGGAAGCCGATGTGGCTGTCGGAGATCTGCACGAATCGCAGGGCGCTGCCGGCTGGTGCGGGGGCTGCGGTGTTCCCGGCCGTGGTGTCCTCGGGGCCCGCTATGCGGCTGATCACCTCTCCGCTGGCCACGGTGAGGACCACGGCGCCCCCGAACCATCCTGCGTGCCGCATGAGTTGTCGTCGGGACATGCCCTGTGCCGACGTGGAACTCTCCTGGTTCCCGTCCTTGCTGTCGTGGTACTCGGCCATCAGGTCACCTCCACGGTTGCGGTCATGAACGGATGGATGGTGCACAGGTAGGCGTAGGTGCCGGGCTTGGTGAACGTGTAGCTGTAGGTTGCGTGGGTGGTCAGGGCGGCCGAATGCAGCGGGCCGCCCGATCCGGCGCTGGTGACGGTGTGGGGGTCGGTGTCCTGATTGGTCCAGGTCACCGTCGTGCCCGCTGTGACCTTCAGCTTGGCCGGGGAAAAGGCGAAGTTCTTGATCGCCACCGCGTCTCCGGTGGCGGGTGCCTTTGCGTCGGGGGAACTCGGAGGCATGCTCATGTGAGGCATCGCCGGGACGCTGGAAGCCGAGCCCGCCTTGTTGCCCGTTCCGTCGTCACCGGGCATCCCGGCCGTTTGGCTCTGTCCCGGGCCCGGGGTGATGCCGCCGGCTCGGGAGGAGGGGTGCGGCGAGTGGCCGCACGCGCTCAGTAGCCCCAGTGTGCCAAGGGTGGCGACCGCCAGTCCGGCTGCGACGCGTGTCCGGCGGCGTGATGGACGGAAGTTCGGATGCATGGTGGTGGTTCCTCGTGGGTCGGGCGGCAGAGATGGGGCCACGTGCCCGTCGACAGCAGGCAGCCGTCGGTGGCAGTGGGTGTGCGGGGGAGACGTGTCACGGTCGAGCGTGGGTGCCCGGCCGTGACGTGCTCGCTGTAAGGCACTCGGGTGGGCATGACCGGTGTTCCGTGCATGCCGCATCCGAGTGGTGCAGCTCGGTCACTGCTGATGGCTCCGGGTCGAGCCAGGCGGAGCAATGCCGCGTATGACCGTTCTTGTCTGCTTCACGGGTGGCGTGTGCCGTGCGGTTCGACGGGTGCGCGTTTTTTCTGCCTTCCTTTGATGGCCGCCGAGAGCGACTGAGGCCCGGCCGTGTCGTGCCCGCAGCCCTGACGTGGGCGCCGCCCGGGCTCGAGGGGGAGACGTGGTCCGTGCTACCCGGCGTCCCCTATGCATAACGGTGTGTATCCTGACAAATCAGCCAATGTGCGCGATGATCGGCGTATGCCATGGGGTTCGCGAAGGCATAGCCCGACAACCGATCCGGATCGCTCCGCGAAACGTGTCTCCGGTAAAGGGAACCTTTCGACCGCGGACGAGGAACTGCTCCGCGCTCTGTACGCCGAGCACGCCCGGCCACTGTTCCACTACGTGTTGCGACTCACCTCGGGAGACTGGCAATGGGCAGAGGACGTCGTGCAGGAGACGTTGCTGCGGGCGTGGCAGCATCCCGCGGCTTTCGAGCCCGAACGCGGCCCGGCTCGGGCATGGTTGTGCACGGTCGCCCGGCGCCTGGTCATCGATGCTCACCGGGCCCGGCGGGCCAGGGTCGCCGAGGACGGTGGCGAGGCGTTGGAGCGGGCCGCCCAGCAGACACCGGGCGAGGACCAGATCGAGCAGGCACTGCAGAGCTGGGCGGTGGCAGAGGCCGTTCGGACGCTGTCCCCGGACCATCGCGCCGTTCTTCTGGAGACGTACTACCGAGGCCGGACCATGGCAGAGGCAGCGCGTGTGCTGGGTGTTCCGCTGGGCACGGTGAAGTCGCGGTCGTACTACGCCCTGCACGCCCTACGGCTTGCACTGCAGGAGCGGGGCATCGAGCCATGACGGTGGCCTGGAGGAGGTGCCGGCCATGAGCCAGGACCACGACAGCCTCCGGCTGGCGTTGGGCGGATATGTTCTCGGTACGCTGCCTCCCGCGGAGATGGAGCAGGTGAGCGCCCATCTCGCGGAATGCGATGAGTGCCGGGCGGAACACGCGCAGATGGCCGGATTGCCCGCGCTGCTCTCGACGGTGACCGGAGCGGACGTCATGGGCGAGACGGTTGCCGCAGCCGACGGTGACCTCGCCGATCGGCTGGTGGCGCGGGCCGCTGAGGGCGCCCAGGCCTCTTTGACCGTGCGGCCCGACTCTGCCGCCGCGCCGCCCCGTTCCGAAGCCGGCCTGCTGGACAGACTGCTCCGGCAGGCCGCCGCCCGGCGACGCAGGACCTGGCGTCTGCAACTGGCCGGTGCCGCCGCTTCCCTGACGTTCTTGGCAGCGGCGGTCGGCGGCACATGGCTGGCCACCGTCGGTTCCGTGAGCAGTGAGGCGACACCGCCCGGTCCGACCGCGCCGGCCCCGCTGCGCACCTTCACCGGGCACGACCCCGCGACCGGCGTCTCCGCCACGGTGAAGGTCTCACCCTCCGCCTGGGGCAGCACTCTGCAGGTCTCCGCCAAGGGAGCGCCCGCCGGAATCACCTGCCGACTGAAGGTGGTCGGGACCGGCGGGGCAACGGCGGACGGTGCGACCTGGCGTGCAGGCTCCTACCCCTCCGCTACCACCATCCCGGGGTCCGCCCCCATGGCTCCGGACGACATCGGGCACCTTGAGATCGTTGCGGGCAACGGCCAGAAGCTGGTCACCATGCAGGCGTGAGGGCGGCGGGGAGACGCCCGGGGGGTCCTTGTCCGGGCCCACGACCCTGCGTGGGCGTACGGCCGGTATCCGCGCGGCGATGTGCGCGCCCGTCGCGTCAATGGAGCGGCGTGCGAGCTGAACAAGGCTCGGCGTCGGGTGTGCAGCGGCATGGCCATTCGCACCGCTCTGTTGCGGACGTCCGGGACGGTCCCAAAACCCTGGTGCAGCCGCCGCCGGGAGGTCCGTGCTCGGAGTTCCAACGAGCCCGGTCGCTCTCCGAGTTCGGGATCGGATTCCGGCAGGGTTGCGTAGGTGTGCGCACCTCACCGCAGGCGCCGAATCCGACCCGCGAAGAGCTCGGAAAAAAGGGATGAATACCCTGAACCGATCGGCGTGCGGCGACGTGGAACTCGATGAGCGCTCCTACGCAGGATCCGGCATACCGGCCGCCCCTTCATGTACTCGGCGGCACCCCACGTTCCGGTCTCCGCACCCCCACAGAAGAGCCAGAAGATCATGCTTGTGACCGATTCCCCCTGCCCGAGCCCACCGCTCTCCGAGCCTTGCCGACGCCAGGCGACGCTCAGCCTGCCCGCGCGGGAAGCACACGTCTCCGTCGCTCGTCACTTCGCTGCCGAGCTGCTGCAGAGCTGGAGCGTGCCCGAGAGGGAACGGGACTCCGCCGTTCTCATCATCGACGAACTCACCGCCAACGCAGCGCAGTACGGCCGGGAGCGCATGACCCTGCAACTCGTTCTCGAAGACTGCATGCTGCACATCGTGGTCAGTGACTCCGGAACGGCTGTTGAGCATTCACACTCCCACATCGCCCCGGACGAACACGGCCGCGGTACGGGCATCGTCAGCTGCCTCGCGCAGTCGACCGAAATCTGCCAGACGCGCGGCGGCCGTGAAGTGCGGGCCCGTCTGAGGTGCTCGGCACGATCTGCCTAGGACTTCCGTACGGTCGCCACACCCCTGCGCGGGCCGGCACCACGTCACTGCGGTGGTCATCGGCCTCCGAACAGGGCGGCGCCCGGGGATCCGTAGACATCCCCGTGGGGGCAGCCGACGACGCCACCGAATGCGCGCTCTCGACCCACAAGCCATGTCCGATCGACGGCTGCTCCAGCCGGCCCGCGGTGTCCGCACGGACACCGGCGAACCGGGCGGCCACCGAGCCAGGCGGCCGTGACCACAGCACGGCCCTGTGCAGACGCTGCGGCGCCGACCTACCGGCCGCGGTGACCGAGGATGCCGCCGCGGACACCAGCACTCCGTCCCCGCAGCAGACGTACGAGAACGCCCCCGACCTGCGCCGCGAGCTGCACCAGGTGCTTGCGCTCGGGGCTGAACGCGACGGCCGCCGGCCAAGGAGCGCCACCGGCCCGCCGACCGACGGGGCCGTCGCCGACCGCGCCTGGCTGCTGCGCCGGGCGGCGCTCATGGACCGGATGGCCCTGAACGACCCGAGCCCCGGGCCGGTCGGCGCCGCCGTACGAACCGCCGGGCAACTCGTGCTGTACGACCGTCGGCATCCTCACCTGGTGGCCGGCCCGCATCAACCCGACGCGACGGGACGGGACTTCAGCCACCGCGGGTACGTTCGCCAGGAATACACCGCGTGGACCGCCGCCGGGCGCCCCGGCACCTGACCCGCTCCGAGCGGGAAGGCCCGCGGCAACGGTTGGTCAGCAAGGCGGTTGCCGCGGAGCTGCTCTCGCCACCGCCGGTGCCTGACCGGTGCATCTCCGACCGCCTTGCCCGGTACGGACTGCCCACCATCGAGCGGAGCGCGCCGAAAGCGTTCTTGTGACGTCGGGCGGTGGTCGACGAGGGCCCCGAAACCGCGAAGCGAGTGGGGGCCACCGTCGAACCGTCGGACGCATGTTGCCCCGGCGCGGAGGCTGCCGCGTTCCCGTAGTCACTGTGAATCTGCCGACTGTTCGGGGGCGTCCAGCGGGTTGTCGGCCATCCTCGTCTCCAGGCTGGACCGTACGGCGCCCGCGGCGGAGCTGTCGGGCTTGCGGGCAGCCTGGTCCTGGAAGCACGTCAGAAACTCCGTGGCGAACCCGAGCCGGGGATGGCGTTCGAGTACTGCGGCCCTGAAATCGGGAGCGAAGTCGTCAGCGTTCCTGCCGACGACTTCCAGAGCCGTCGCCTTGCACAGTACGTGCCCTTCGGGATCCATGGACACGTCGACCTCGGGCCACATGTGTCGAACGATGACCTCCGCCAGTCGCCGGCGTCGCTCTGCCGGCCACCCTGCGCCGGCTGTGAACACCCGGGCCACATCGCTGCCGGCCACCTCGAACGGAACCGTGTGGCTGTCGAATTCCCGCACCAGGCCCACGTCATGAAACAGAGCGGCCACGTACAGCAACTCGGAATCGACCGAGATTCCCTGCGCCATGGCACGGGCCGCCGCCCAGATGTAGGACCGCACGGAATGGTTGAGCAGCGCGGGGGAGTGGTATGCGGACGCCACCTCCAGGGCGGCGCTCGACGCGGCCGTGTCCGGGGCTGGGACGTCACTCAGCGCAATGCCGGCCACTGCGGGCTCGACGCCGTTCGTCGATCGTTGGTCGCGCACGGAATGGTCTTCCTCTCGGAATGTGCCGCCTCGTCAGCCGAGGCCGCATGGCATCGATGTGGTGGCAGCGGGTGGTGCCCCGCGGTGGGGAACAGCGTCGCAAGGCTGAGCGCAGTTGTCCGGTCGCCTCACCGAGCAGGAGAGGTTCCAGGCAAGCGACGATCTTTGCGTCTCGACCGGAAATCCGGGCAGGCTCAGTCGCCGGCCGCAGCACAGGCCAAACCGCGGGCCACCACGTACTGAAGCGACGAAGGTCTCGCGTCCGGAAGCACCGGCCGGGTGCG
This sequence comes from Streptomyces sp. HUAS TT11, assembly GCF_051553595.1. Classification (NCBI taxonomy): domain Bacteria; kingdom Bacillati; phylum Actinomycetota; class Actinomycetes; order Kitasatosporales; family Streptomycetaceae; genus Streptomyces; species Streptomyces sp. HUAS TT11. The sequence continues at coordinate 512,911 of NZ_CP196184.1, read as the reverse complement.
CTTCACCCCGTGTAGACCGGGTGCGTAAGGTACGAGCGGCCCGGAGCCGTGTGCGCCGGGCCGCGTCGGTCGCGTGGACGACGCGAGCCAGGGGCCGAGAACCGGGGGTGGCGGGGGAATGGCGGACGCGGCGGACGTGGGGTGTACGGAGGAGACCGGCGAGACGAGCGGGGGGCGGATCGCACCCCTGGACCGGCAGGTGTTCGTCGTGGCAGGCGTGGTCTTCGCCGTGCTGATGGTGTTGTCCTCGCGCTACGGCTTCCACCGCGACGAGCTCTACTTCCTCGACTGTGCCCGACATCTGCAGGCGAGTTATGTGGACCAGCCGGCGCTCGCGCCGCTGCTGGCCCGGGTGTCGCTGTCTCTCTTCGGGGTTTCGGCAGAAGGCTTGCGGCTGTGGTCCGCACTGGCCGCCGCGGGCACGGTGGTCGTGGGCGGGCTGACCGCACGGGAGTTCGGCGGGGTGCGGCGGGCCCAGCTGCTCGCGGCGATCGCGACGGGCACCATGCCCGTGCTGCTGGGCAGCGCGCATGTCGCCAACACGACGGCGTACGAAATGCTGGCGTGGGCGGCGATCGCGTTTGTGGTCGTGCGGATCGGCCGCACCGGCGACACGCGGTGGTGGCTCGCCGTGGGAGCGCTGGTCGGTCTCGGCGCGGAGTTCAACCACCTCGCGGCGATCTTCGGGGTCGTCCTGCTGGCTGCGACGCTGCTCGGCCCGGCCCGCCGGACCATGGTCGACCGGTGGCTGCTCGCGGGCGCGCTGATCGCCGTGGTGGTTGTGCTTCCCGATCTGTGGTGGCAGGCGCAGCACGGTTGGGCGATGTTCGCGATGACGCAGGCGCTGAACGGGGAGCACGGAGGTGCAGGCAACGTTCTCACCTGGATCGGGGGCCAGCTGGGCATGTCCTGCCTGGCGATGGTCGTGCTGTGGGTGGCGGGCCTCAAGTTTCTGTGGCGGTCAGGGCGGCCGCTGTGGCAGTGCCTGGTCGTCGCGTACGCCGTGTTGTTCGTGCTGTTCGCGGTGACGACCGGAGCGCAGGTGTACTACCTCGCCGGGCTGTATGTGTGCCTGCTTGCGGCCGGAGCTGTGGGCCTCGACGGGTGGCTGCACTCACGCCCGGAGCGGCTGCGCGGACTGATGGTGGGAACCGCCGTCTCGGCCGCGCTGTCCGCCGTGATCGTGCTGCCGGTGCTACCGCCCTCCGGTGTGGGCTGGACGTACGGCATCAGCTCGAATTCGGGGGAGATGCTGGGCTGGCCCCAGCTGGTCGGCACCGTGGGGCGGGTATGGACCGGGCTCCCGGCCGGGCAGCGCGAGAACGCGGTGATCTTCGCGGCGGACTACGGCGAGGCCGGCGCCATCAACGAACTGGGCCGCGGCGCCGGGCTGCCCACGGCCGCAGGTGCCCAGAACACCGACTGGTGGTGGGGCCCCGGCGCAACGCACGCCACGACCGTGGTGGCCATCGCCCCTGGCCCCGACTACGCCCCCGACTACGCCGCCCGCCTGCGCCACTACTTCCGGCACGTCCGTGTCGCCGCCACACTCTCCAATCCCGATGGCGTGCACAACATCGAGTGGGGCGGTCACGTCTACGTCTGCACCGACCCCCGCCGCCCCTGGGGCGAGACGTGGCCCGAGTTGCGCACCTACGCATGACGCCGCGCCTGCGCGGGAGGTGAAGGAGGGTGGTGCGGACCCGTGTCGTCGGCGACGCCGTCGCGGTGAGACGCATCCGCGGGTGCCTCGGAAGTCGCTTCATCGGCGGGGTGACCGATGCGGTGACGCAGGTCGTACCTGGTGCCGATTCCGAAGAAGAACGATGGGCAGCGATCCAAGACACCTCCGTGAACGCTTCGGGATCGAATAGTTCGGCGATTTCCGAACCGGTCGTACCCGGTTTGCTGTTCTCCGGTGGTCGACCGGCTTTCAGGATGTGTTCAGGTTTCGGCGGTCATGGCCAATTGAATTGATCGCTCCTTATGGTTGGATATTTCTCGGAGGGTGCCAGCTCCTGCCGCGGGGAGCTGGCACCCTGTCGGACAATCAAGCAGGAGCAATCGATGGTGGAGCAGTCGAGCGTGCTCGCCGACGGCGACGCGGCGGGCGCGAAGGCAACGTCGGCTACCGGTAAGTCGGTGATGAAGAAATTGCCCGAGGTCACTCTGGCCTTCTGGGTCATGAAGATCGCCGCGACGACACTGGGCGAGACGGCCGGGGACCTTTTCGCACAGACGTTGCAGATCGGTTATTTTCTCACCACGATCGCGCTCTTCCTGCTCTTCGTGGTCACGTTGGTGATTCAGTTGCGGTCCGGTCGCTACCACCCCTTTTTCTACTGGACCGTGATCCTCTCGACCAGTATGGCCGGCACCACGATGTCCGATTTCATGAACCGGGACGCGAGTGCCGAGTACCTCTCCAGCGGGACGAGTTCGCTCGGTTGGGGGCCGCAGGGACTCGGTATGGGCTATCCGGCGGGAGCAGCGATCCTCGTCTCGATCCTCCTCGCGATTTTCGTCGTGTGGAAGCTGAGTGGTATGACGTTCCAGATCCGCGACATCGTCACGTTCCGGGGCGAGGCCCTTTTCTGGGCGGCGATTCTTGTGTCCAACACACTCGGAACGTCAATGGGTGACTTTCTGTCCGACAGCTCCGGCCTTGGCTACGGAGGCGGCGCACTGCTGGTGGTTGGAGCGCTGGCGGTGCTGGTGGTGTTGATGAGGGTTCCGACCGTGCCGAACACACTGCTGTTCTGGATCGCCTTCGTTCTTACCCGGCCGCTTGGCGCCACAGCGGGTGATTTCCTCACCAAGCCGGTCGCCAAGGGCGGGTTGAACCTCGGCACGATCGGCTCGTCGGCGGTTCTGCTTGCCGTGCTGCTGGCTCTGATGGCCTATGCCCACATGCGGGAACGGAAGGCGGTCGGCCGACCGCAGGCGGAGCCGGAGTCGGTTGCCCGGCGAGTGAGTTGATGGTTCACAGGCGCAGCCGTCTCCTGCTGCGAAGGTCCTGAGCGCCGCCTGCCACCGCGAGTGGACACGGTCATTCGCGAATCTGTGACACGGTTGTGTGCTGCGCATGGTGCCACTGCGCGTTGTCAACCAACTCGTCACTGTCGGATGCGGCGTTGACCAGGCTGGTGCAGCACAGAATCAGCAGCAGGGCGCCGGCTGCGAAGGGCAGGCGTCGGCGTGTCGGTGGGGGGCCCAGCAGGGCGCGCACGCGTTGCGGGACGTCGCCGCCGGCCGCGGCCAGGGCGGCGGGACGTGGCGTACCGGCGGATGCGAGCGCGGCGCGACCGACGGCTCGGGCGACGATCACGCGATCGCCGGTCTGCGCGGCGGCGTCTTCGTCTGCCCAGCGTTCCAGGACGAAGGCGCCGGTGTGGGCCAGGGGGCGCAGCAGCGGGTTCACGGCGGACGTAAGCCGCCAGACGGTCTTGAAGGCATGGTGCTTTCCCCGCAGATGGGCCCGCTCGTGCATCAGCAGCGCGTGGCGCTCCTCGTCACCCAGGCACTTGAGCATGCCCCGGGACACCACGATCCTTCCAGGCCTGCCGGGTAGGGCGAAGGCCAGGGGGGTGTCGTCGTCGAGTACGGCCAACTCCGTGTCGCCAGGCAGGCGAGCACATTCCCGGCGGGCCCGGACGATGTGGCGAGTCTGGCTGACGGCTGCGATCCCGAGGGAGATCAGGCCGGCAGTCAGCACGAGCGCGCTGGTGGCCGCGACGCCGAGATACACGGGATCATCGTCCCGCAGTGCAGCCGCCGACCAGTGGCCCTCCGCCGCGACTTGGGGGATCTGCGCGACGCCGGTGAAGGCCAGCAACGCCAGTGAGCCCGTCCAGCCGCCCGCTGTGACGAGGGCGGCCAAGGCCAGGGCCCAAGCGGCCGGGCGCGGGGCAAGCCGGCGCGCCGGACGCGGCGCGAGCGCCGTGAGCACGGCGGTTACGACGAAGGGTACGTAGACACTGATCAACACGTCGTCACAACCTAGTGCCTCAGGGCCCGTCACCGTCACGCGTGTCGTGCTCGGACAGCAGGTGCTGCAGTAGTTCCTCGTCCTGCTCGGAGAGCTCCGAGACGAAGCGGGTCAGCACCGCCTCTCGATCCGAGCCGCTGTCCAGCAGTGTCCGCATGCGCTGCGCGGTGTGCGACGCCTCGTCCGAAGCCGGTGTGTACGCATACCCGCGGCCCTCACGGTGCCGGACGAGCACGCCCTTGTCGTGGAGACGCGACAGGATCGTCAGCACGGTGGTGTAGGCGAGATCGCCCTGCAGTCGCTCACGAACGCGGCCCGCAGTCAGTGGACGGTCGGCAGCCCACAGCGCGGCAAGTACATCGCTCTCCAGTTCGCCACGCGCCCGCCTGCCGGATCCGCCGGGTGTCTCCTCGCCGTTGGGGTCGCTCACCGTCCGTCTTCCCTCCTGCCGTGTCAGCACAGGCTACCCGGCATGCCTACTACTAGTTGTAGGAGGTATGCTCCGGGCTTCGAAACGCGAACTACTACATCTTGTAGATTCTGCAGCCCTCGTCGGGCGGAGGAGCAGCCCACCCATGCCTCATATCGGACGTACGCTTCCGCGCCCCGCGGCGACGTGTCCTGTACCGGCCCCCTGGGGACAGGAGACGCGCCCCGGGCGCGTCGCCATCGTCTCCGCGAGCGTCGGCGCCGGCCACGACGGCGCCGCCGCCGAACTGGCCCGGCGCCTCGAGGGCGACGGCCTCACGGTGGACCGGTACGACCTGCTGGACCTGTTGCCTGTGCGGCTCGGGCGGGCGGTCCAGGAGATCTACCACCGCATGCTCGTTCGTGCGCCCTGGGCCTACCAGCGGATCTACTCCAGGACCGAGCGCGCCGGAGGGGGTGGCCGGCTGGCGCGGACGCTGCTCCGCTCCGCCGAGGACCGGGTTCTCCGCGCTCTGTCTCCGGATACCGGTGCGGTCGTCTCGACCTATCCCGGGGCCAGTCGCGTGCTCGGCAATCTGCGGCTGGAAGGGCGGCTGACCGTCCCCGTCCTGACCTACCTGACCGACTTCTCCGTGCATCCGCTGTGGGTGGCGGAGGGTGTAGACGTCCACCTGGCTGCTCATGCGGTGCCGGCTCACCAGGCGCGGGCAGCCGGGGCGCGGGATGTGCGAATCTGCGGACCGGTCACCGATCCGCGTTTCCGGCCGGGCAACGGGCAGGACCGCGACCAGGGCCGCTCCGGCTTCGGTCTGCCGGAGAGGACGCCGCTGGCCTTGCTGGTCGCCGGCTCCTGGGGTGTCGGGCCGGTCCGGCAGGTCGCTCAGGAGCTGCGTGACTGCGGTGCCGCTGTGCCGGTCGTCGTCTGTGGGCGCAACGAGGCACTCGCGGCGCGACTGCGTGCCGACGGGATCGAGCACGTCTTCGGCTGGGTCGACGACATGCCCGCCCTGATGCATGCCGCTGACGTCCTCGTGCAGAACGCAGGCGGCCTGACCTCTCTGGAAGCATTCGCCGCAGGCTTGCCGGTCGCGAGTTACCGCTGCATACCCGGCCACGGTCTGACCAATGCCGCCGCGCTCGATGAAGCCGGGGCGGCTGTGTGGATCCGCAACGCCGACGGCCTCAAGAAGGTGCTCTGCGACCTCATCGACGGATCGCTCGGGCGGCAGCAACGCGACGTGGGTCTGGACCTGTTCGCGAAGGCGCCGGGTGAGGGCCCGGCGGCTGAGATCGCCCGCCTGTGCTTCTCCGAAACTTTCCCGCAAGGCTCCGCGCCGCCAGGGCAGCACCACTCCAAGCCTCTCGCCCGTCGACGTCTCGCGCCTCGCCCACGCGTCACCACGACCGCAGCCCTTGCGGGCGCCGTATGGGCGAGCGCCGTGGGAGCGGGATTCGCGGCAACGCATCACGCCCCCGGCCTTGTGCACACCATCGGCCACAGCTTCGACCTGGACGACCTCGCTCCCGGCCATCGACCTGAAGGACATCACTCGTGACCGCCACCCGACTGGTTCGCAGTGCCGCACTGGCGGTCCTCCCCACCCTGGCCGTCGCCCACGCCGCCCCGGTGATCTCCACTTTCGGGCCGCTGCGCAGGCGGCTCATGCCCCGCCTCTCGGGTCGAGGCCGCCCGGACCACGTGGCCCTGACCTTCGACGACGGACCCGACCCCCTTTCCACCCCGTTCTTCCTGAAGGTGCTCGACGAGCGGAACATCCGTGCGACCTTCTTCCTGCTCGGCAGGGAGGCACGCCGGTCTCCCGGTGTGGTCCAGGAGATCGTGGCGGCCGGCCACGAGGTAGCTGTGCACGGCTGGCTGCACCGGCCGCTTCTGCTGCGCGGCCCACGAGCCACGTACGACGACCTCGCCCGGGCCCGCGACACCCTCGCCGCGATCACGGGGGAGCGACCCACGCTCTTCCGTCCCCCGTACGGCGTCATGTCGACGTACGCCCATCACGCCGCCCGGCGCCTCGGACTCACTCCCGTGCTGTGGACCTGCTGGGGAGAGGACTGGACTGCCAGGGCCACGCCGCAGTCCGTCCACCGCACGGTCACGGCCGACCTGGACGGAGGCGGAACCATCCTGCTCCACGACTCCGACTGCACCTCCGCGCCCGGGGCCTGGCGCTCTGCGCTGGGCGCACTGCCGCGCATTCTCGACACATGTGAGCAGCGCCGCCTCGAAGTCGGGCCTCTGCGCGAGCACGGGTGGTTGCAGGACGTCTATGAAGACACACCCTCGCCGGGAACGCATCACCGCCGTCGATCGTCTACAGTTCTGTAGACCGTCTACCGTGCTGTAGTCGATCATGGTGTGCCCCGCTGCTCACCTCAAGGCCACAGGGAAAGGCTTTCGCTGAATGACCACACCGCTGCACCTGGCCTCGCAGCTCGCCGTGAACGTGCTGGACGCCCAGTCCCTGCTGACCGCCTTCGGCGTGGTGGGCGTGGGCGTGGTGCTGTTCGCAGAGACGGGACTGCTCATCGGGTTCTTCCTGCCCGGAGACTCCTTGCTGTTCACCGCCGGACTCCTGTGCACGGGGACGGCGGACCGGGCCGTGCAGCTGTCGCTGATACCGCTGCTCCTCTCAGCTGCCGTCGGTGCCCTGGCCGGGGCGCAGTGCGGCTATCTGATCGGCCGCCGGGCGGGCGGAGCGCTGGTCGCCCGCAGTCGTTCGCAGCGTCTGCACGACGGCATGAAGCGGGCCGAAGAGCTCTTGGAACGCTATGGGTACGCCAAGGCGATCGTCCTGGCGAGATTCATCCCGGTTGTGCGGACCGTGCTCAACCCGATGGCGGGCGCGCTCGAAGTCCCCGTGCGGACCTTCACGCTGTGGCAGGTGACCGGTGGCCTCGTCTGGGCCGTCGGTGTCACGCTCGCAGGGTATGTGCTGGGCTCCTCGATCCCGAACGTCGACCACTACCTCCTGCCCCTGATCGCGCTGGTCGTCGTGGTGTCGCTGATCCCGCTGCTCGGCGAAGTCCTGCGATCCCGGCGTGCCGCCGGCCCGAGGGCGAGGCACAAGTGATCCTCGCCTTCGACGGGTCGTCCATCGACGGTTCCCTCTACTCGGACGTCGTTGCCCGCGCGCATCACTCGGCCGACTGGCTCGACGACACGGTCTCGGTCTGGTCGACCTACGGACTCCTGGTGTTCGCCGTCCTTGCCGTCATCGGCTGGTGGCGGGCCCGGCGGGTCAGCCCGGCGGCCGCGGTCACGACGCTGGCCGTACCGGTCGTCGTGGTCGCCGCATACGGAGTGGACCTGCTCCTGAAGGCGGCCGTACGGGAGAACCGCCCCTGCCAGAGCCTGCGGGTGACAACGCTGGATGCCTGCCCGGCACACGGCGACTGGTCGTTCCCCAGCAACCATGCGGCCATCGCCGCGGCCGCCGCAGTGGCCCTGTTCTTCGTCTCGCGCCTCCTCGGCGCGATCGCGGGGGTCGCGGCCGCGGCGTTGGCGGTCTCCCGGGTCTGGGTCGGCGTGCACTATCCCCACGACGTCCTGGCAGGCGTGCTCGTCGGCGGCCTGGTGGCGTGGGCTGCGACGTTCGTCGTACGACGGCAGTCGGGGAGTCTGGTGCGGCGGCTCACCTCCAGACGTCTCGGCGCACTGCTGCTCGCCTCATGAGCCGCCCTGATGTCTCCGGCCCGGCCGGCTGGATCGCTCTCGGGGCCGGAACCGCGTTCGTGATCCTCGCCGCTGCCGTCCATGCCGATACGCCGCACTGGCCGGACGACCGGTTCCTGTCCTGGTCGGTCGCACACCGCTCGCATCCTGCCGTGACTGTGGCACGCGGTGTGACCGCCACCGGAACCGGCGCCGTCCCCTATGTCCTTGCCGCCCTGGCAGGCATCCTCGCAGGACGGTCGCCGAAGCAGCGCCTGCTCGCCACCGTGCTCTGTCTCGCTTGCCTCGGAGCGGGCCAAACCCTGCGATTCGAGGTGATGCAACTCGTCCATCGGACCCGGCCACCCACGACGGACTGGGCGGCGCACGCAACGCGTTGGGCCTTCCCCTCGGGTCACACCACAACGTCTGCCCTCGCTGCCGGAGTACTGATCGCCGCCGTGTCGCTGTGGGCCCCGCGTGGCGCGACGCCGCTGCGGATCGTCATCGGCTGTTGGGCACTGCTCGTCGGCCTGACCCGCATCTACCTGGGCGTCCACTGGTCCACCGACGTTCTTGGCGGATGGCTGTTCGCGGTCGGCTGGCTGGGGGCCTGCCTGTGGGCCCTGGCCCGGTGGCTCCCCGACTCGTTCACACAAGGTGCGGCCATGGGCCGAAGACCGGCGGAGGACCATGCACCCCAAAATCCTCATCGTTGAAGACGATCACGCCCTGCGGGATGTGCTGCGCCGGTATCTGTCCGACGAAGACTTCATCCCCGTCGCCGCCGCCGACGGCGCGAGCGCACTACGACTGGCAACGGGCGACATCGCGGCGGCCGTCCTGGACGTCGGACTACCCGACGCAGACGGGCGGGACGTGTGCCAGGCGATGCGCGCCAACGGCTTTCTCGCCCCTGTCCTCTTCCTGACCGCTCGCCACCAGATCACCGACCGCCTGTCCGGGTTCGCGGCAGGAGGCGACGACTACCTGGTCAAGCCGTTCCATCTGGCCGAACTCGTCGCTCGACTCAGGGCCCTTCTCAAGCGAGCAGCCCCGCAGACCGCGATGTCGGCCGGCGATCTCGTCCTCGACGCGGTGAACCACAGCATGTCCGCACCCGGAGCCCGCATCGCCCTGTCCCCGACCGAGTTCCGGCTGCTGGCCACACTCACCGCCGCCGACGGCACCATCGTGCGCCGCAGAGACCTGGTCCGGGCCGCCTGGCCAGAAGGAGCGCACGTCAGTGACAACACCCTGGACCAGTACCTGAGCCGGCTGCGCCGCAAGCTGCGCGAGGTGGGCAGCGACCTGACGATCGGTACGGCGCGTGGAATCGGACACCGCCTGTCATGAAGGGACTCTTGGCGCACCTGGCGCCCCGCACCCTGCGGGGACGCCTTTCCCTCGTGGCCCTGACGGCCGCATCGCTGCTGATGACCATCCTGACCGTGGTTTTCAACGTAGTAATGGATCGGCACCTGCAGCATCAGGCCGACGACGAACTACGCAACCGGGCAGCCGCCGTCGCCACGACTATCGACATGAGCGGCCCCCACGTACGCGTCCTGGAAACCGTCAACGACCGCCTCCTCGATACGAACGTGTGGATCCTCGAAGGTGGGCGTCTGGTGGAGAAGCCACCGTCCGCCGCGTCCGCCGGGCCGCTGTACCAAGCCGTCGACCGGCTGGCCGCACAGTCGGGGCGCGCCTGCGCGACCGTGACCGCCCGCGGTGAGCGGCCTCTGCGTCTGTGTTCCGAGCCCTTGTCGGGTGGGCGCGGTGGCGCCGCGGTCGTGACCGCCCTGGATCTCGGCCCCTACCGCAGTTCGGCCGACACACTGCTCCTCGGCTCGCTGGTACTGGATGCCGTGATGCTCCTGTGCACGTACGTGCTCACCCGTCTGTCCGTCGCTCGTGCCCTTCGTCCGGTACGGACGATGACCGATCAGGCAACCCAGTGGAGTGCCGTGCACTCCGACGACCGCTTCGGTGCCAAGGATCACCCGGCGGAACTCACCCGCCTGGGCACCTCATTGGACGCGCTCTTGGACCGCATACGGACCGCGCTGCGATACGAACAGCAGCTGACCGCAGAGCTGTCTCACGAACTGCGCACCCCACTCACCCGGATCATCACCGAACTCGACTGGTGGACACGCCGTCCGCGCTCCGCGGAGGAGACGCGTGCCATCCAATCGGTGATCGGGGAGGCTGCTCAGGCCATGCGCACGATCTGCGACACCCTCTTGAACGACGCCCGAGAGAGCGCGCGCAACCCGGCGACCGTGCCCGGAACAGCAGACGTCGTCTCCGTCCTGGGCGGCATGGTTCGGCACGTGGAGGCACCGGATCAGGTGCGCAAGGCCGTAGAGGCCGAGACCTCGGTGCTCGAGGTGGGCGTTCCGCCCGCCCTGCTCGAACGCATCGTCAGCCCACTGCTCACCAACGCAGTTCGTTACGCACGCTCGAGCGTAAAGGTCGGCGCGCGGAGCATCCCGGGCGCGGTGTGGATCGATGTCGTCGACGACGGCCCCGGTGTGCCGCAGGCGTTCATCTCCGAGCTGTTCCAGCCAGGTCGGCGTGCCGACGCCGACGACGGCCACGACGGCGCCGGCCTGGGGTTGCCCCTTGCCCGACGTCTCGCCCGGGCAGTCGGCGGTGAAGTGTCCTACGACGCCGCCCACGCACCTGGCGCCAGGTTCACCATCAGTCTGCCGGCCGGCTGACGGCCGGGTTACCTCCACCGGTCTGTTGGACGACGGGGCGCTCGTCGTGATCGGTGACGAGCGCCCCGGAAACGAGTCGAGCGGTGACCTCGGCCAGCTTTTCGGGACGCGGTCCGGTCGCCTGCTGATCAGCCGCTCATGCCGCGTGTCGGTTGACCGGCTTGCGCTCCGTGACGTCCCTACGTGTGACCGCGAGGTACACCACGAGGCCGAGGATGACCGCAAGGAACAGCGCACTGGTCACCACGGTGCCGAATCCCAGGCCGCCGTCGGCAGTCGACTGGGACAAGTAGTCGCCGATGGAGGCACCGAGCGGACGGGTCAGGATGTAGGCGACCCAGAAACTGCAGACCGCATTCAGGTCCAGCGTGAATCGCGCCAGGGCGACTGCGGCGATGGCCATGGCGAACAGTACGGCCGACAGCCAGTAACCGAGGTCCATACGTTCGGAGACGAGATCGCCGGCCGCAGTGCCGAGGGCGAAGGTGAACAGGACGGCAAGCCAGTAGAAGGACTCGCGGCCGGTGGTGTCGATGTGGTGGATGGACAGCGTCCGCTCGCGCCGGTACCAGACCAGAAACACGATCGCGAGGAGCAGGGCGAACACGATGGTGCTTGCCTCCAGCGGCACACCCATGTTGTCGGTGAGGTTGTCGCTGATCAGCGTGCCGACGATGCTGATGAGCGCCACAGCGAGCCAGTAGATTCCGGGTCGGTAGGCCCGCGTGCGGAACTGCACGACCAGCACGATGGCCAGCAGGCCGCTCATCAGCACCGATACACCGGTCAGGCCGAGTCCTGCGTTGGAGTTCAGCAGATCGGCCGCAGTCTCACCGACGGTGGTGCACAGGACCTTGATGAGCCAGAAGTAGACGGTGACTTCGGGCACCTTGTTGTAGCGCGACAGAGTGCGCTGTGGAGGGACCGGTTCGTCGACTGCGGGAAGTGCGGCGTTTCCAGGGGATTCGTAGGTCATGGCTCCCGACCGTGCCATCGGACACCTGAACGTATCCTGACCGCCGCGTGCCCCAGCCCGACCGGTCTGACCTGCGGCAGCAGCATGCACTGCCGGAGTCCACCGCATGGAGCGGCGGCCCTTCCTGCTCCTGTCACGACAGTGGGCCCCCGTTGCCATGGCTGCGACTGCCCGCCCTACTCGGCCGTCGACCGGATGACCGGCTGACGGGGCTCGGACGCGGTGCCGGTGCGCTGGGGAGCGAGGAAGAGGGCCATCACGGGGACCAGATACAGCGTCCAGATGATGATCTGGAGCAGGGTGGGGTCGGGCTGGAAGTTGAAGACACCCTTGAGGAGTGTGCCGTACCAGGAGTCCGGGGGGATGGTGGTGCTGATGTCGAAGGCGAGATCGGTCAGCCCGGGCAGGAAGCCGGCTTCCTGGAGGTCGTGGATGCCGTACGCGAGGACGCCGGCGGCTACGACGACGAGCATGGCTCCGGTCCAGCGGAAGAACCTGGCCAGATTGATCCGCAGGGCACCCTTGTAGAACAGCCATCCGAGCGCGGCGGAGGTGGCGAGCCCCAGCAGCGCGCCGATGAGCGGGCGGATGCCGTCACCGGTGGCTTGCACGGCGGTCCAGATGAACAGAGAGGTTTCCAGGCCCTCGCGCCCCACGGCGAAGAACGAGGTCACCACCAGCGCGCCGGTGCCGACGGCCAGGGCTGCGTCGAGCTTGCCTTGGAGTTCGCTCTTGAGGTGGCGAGCGGTGCGCCGCATCCAGAAGACCATCCAGGTCACCAGGGCCACCGACAGGATGGACAGGGTGCCGCCGAGGGCTTCTTGAGCCTGGAAGGTGAGCGTGGAGGAGCCGAATTGCAGGAGGGCGCCGAAGGCCAGGCTGAGGAAGACCGCCAGCACGACTCCCACCCACACGGGCAGCAGTTGCCGCCGGTTGCCGCTCTTGACGAGGTACGCGACGAGTATGCAGACGACGAGGCTGGCTTCCAGCCCTTCACGCAAGCCGATCAGGTAGTTGGCGAACACGCCGAGTCCTTCCGTCGGTTGGAGGGGAAACGCGGGGCGGTCGATGAGTGCACTGGGTCGCCTGCTGGGCAGTCCGAACCGGTCATCGAACAGCGCTGGGCCGAAGCCGGGGGACGTAGTCGGACGCGACGGCGCGGCGCGGCGCGAAGGAGACTGACGCCCCTCGGTGAATGTGTTGACCTCACGCCCATGGCGTGTGTCGACTCATTTCACGACGGCAGCGGCAAGCTTGGAGAGCGGTTCAGCGAGCGCGTTCACTCCGTCGGAGAGTTCCTTGCGCTGGGGTCCGGTGACGGTGTCGTAGGAGGCGTAGGTGTAGTCGCCGTCTGTGCGGTACTTTTCCAACAGCGCGGGCAGTGCGACGAATTGGCTGTCGAGTTCCTTGGTCAGGGCGCTGTCGTTCCTGGCAGCGATCGGCTTGAGCAGCTCGTAGGCCTTTTCAGCCCCCTCAAGGTTGCCCTTGAAGTCCACCAGGTCGGTGTGGGAGTAGCGCTCTTCTTCGCCGGTGACCTTGTTTCGAGCGACCTCGTCCAACAGGCTCTTGGCACCGTTCGCCATCGAGGTCGGGGTGATCTCCGCGGTGCCGACCTTCGTCACCCACGTGTTCAGGTCGGTCATCAGCCGGTCGGCGAGTTGCTTCTCGCGGGCGCCGATCCTCCCTCCTTGCCACAGCGCCTTCTCCAGTCGGTGCCAGCCGGTCCAGTCCGTGGCCGGATCCTGACCCGCCTCGAGGCCGTCTTCGCGGACGTCGACCTTCGGGTCGATGTCGCCGAAGGACTCGGCGACCGGTTCGGTACGTTCCCATCCGATCCGGGAAGGTGCGTAAAGCTTCTTCGCCGTCGCGACATCCCCGGCCTTGACGGCATCGGCGAAGGCCTGCGCCCGTGGCAGGGTCTGGTCAGCCTGGGCAAGGACGTACGAGCGGTAGGCGGCCACCGCCCTGTCGGCCTCAGGGCTCCGCGCGGCGGCTGCGTTCTTGCCGGTGACCGTCACCTTCTGACGGATGCCGTCCCCCTTCATGCCCGGCTTGCAGGCAATCTGGTAGTCGCCCGACTTGATCTCTGTGGTGATCGACGACTTGGTGCCCGGCCCGATGTTCTCGCGTTCCGCTGCGATCCGGTCGTCCGGGAACAGCACGTACACCTCGGTCACCGTCGAGCCGGTGTTCTCGACGCTCACAGTGACATGGCCGGCGGGGAACCGAGTCCGAGAGACCTCGCACTTGGAGTCCGACGCCGTGACTCGAACCGATCCGTCGCCGCCGTCGGATTTCTGTGCGCACCCCGACAGCGATACGACGGCCGCGGTGGCAGTGGCGGCGCAGGGCAGCAGGTAACGCGAACTCGCGGACATGGAGGATGCCTCGTTTCACACGTGAAGGAAGGCGTGGGCGAAGGCCCGATCGTCCGTTGAGTCTACACAGCAGTAGACGGTGAGGAAAGGCTTCCCTTAGTGTCGAATGCGAGTGCTGTGTCAGTGGGAGGGGATCTCGCCCTGGGCGACCTCGACGCCGCGGTGCAGAAGCGCGGCTCCGCCGAGGGAGGATGCGGCGGCCCCGGTGCACACCAGAACCATGGCCAGCAACGCCGGAACGATCCGCCGTGTCGGTGCCTCTCCGAGGAGTGCCCGGACACGGGCGGGCACCGGGCCGGTCACAGCCCCGGGAATCACCACCGGCAATCGGGTACCTCCCCGCCGGTGAGCGGCGGCCAGAGCGGCGCGCCCCACGGCGTGCGCGGTGAGCCTCCGGTCTCCGGCCCCGCGGGCGGCAGCCTCATCGGCCGCGCGCTCAGCCGCGAAGGAAACGGGATGGACGACGGCGGCCAGCGCCGGATGACACTGAGCGGCGATGAGTGCTGCGGCGAGAAAGAGGTGATGGCGACCGGCCAGATGGGCGCGCTCATGAGCGAGGAGCACCTCGCGTTCGTCACCGCCCAAGGCGCGAAGCATGCCCGAGGTCACCACGATCCGCCCCCGCCCACGCAGGCCGTCGGGCAGCGCATAAGCGTCCGGGTGCGGGTCATCCACCACACAAAGCCCTCCGGCGTCCGGTAGAGCGGCGACACTTCCGCGGGCGGTACGGAGACGGCGCACCTCCGACGCCACGCGCCGCGCCGCTGCGACAGCGGTGACGGCCGCAATGCTGGCGGCCAGCGCCGAAATCCCCAGAACCAGCGATTCGGGACCGGCCTTGAGCGGCTGGATCAAATCCACCAGGACGGCGAGCTGAGGAACCTGCAGAGCGAGCGGGGCGAGCAGGGCGCCCAAGCACGCCACCACACCGAACCCGAGTGCGGCGGAGGCGGCGGTGATCGACCACAACGCGACGTCCGGCCGTACCCGCTCCGCGGTACGCCGGGCCAGAGGCGGCAGTAACCAAGGGAGGACAAGCGGGACGAGCAGCAGCGCGATCATCGTTCTTCTCCCTCGAGAAGCCGCCTCAGCTCCTCTTCGTCGGCCTGACTCAGCCCTTTGACGAATCGCGCCAGCACCATGCTGCGGTCACTGTCCTGATCAAGCTCGTGATGCATCCGCCGCGCTGTCAGCCCGTGTGCGTCATCCATCGGAAAGTAGACGAAACCGCGCCCGCCGGGACGCCTGCCGATGACGCCCTTCTGGTGCAGACGTGCGAGCAGCGTCGCCACGGTCGTCCGCGCCAACGGTTGCGGCATCGCCTCCCTGACCTGCGCTGCCGACTGCGGCCTGGCGGCCGTCCACAGCGCAGCGAGGACGCTGGCCTCCAGCTCGCCCGCCGACCGCCGCTCACCGTCGATCTCAGCCACCGGCCAGTCCCCTCTCTCGGATCATCCACAGCACACAGATCGACTACAGCACTGTAGGCGCAACGGTGCCCGCTCTCGACTCCCGGAAGCGCGGTGCGTGCCGATACCGCCCGTACCAGGGTAGAGCCAGGTCCGGGGCGGCGGTGGGGGCGATCGGCGTGCCGAGCGATAAGACGTGCTGCACGCCAGGCCGCGGAAGAAGCTCGGCTGGGACGGCCCGGCCGAGCGCTTCTCCGGCTGTTGGGGAACGTCCCCGACACCGTGTGCGACGATTTGTTGAAATCTGCCCACGCCGGATCTCCATCTCCGTGGCGCCGACCATGGCGCACGTCACAGGAACCCCGCCCGGGCGGCGGAGAGGTATCTACTGTGAGGGACACGGAAAACAACCTGCGCCGACGTGTGCGCGCCGGGGATCGCGACGCGTTCGCCGAGCTGTACGAGCAGTGCGCCCGGACCGTCTACAACCACGGGTTGCGGCTGACGGGCGACTGGTCAACGGCGGAAGAAATCATGGCGGAGACGTTCTTGACCGCTTGGCGGGTACGGGAGCGGCTCGAGGCCGACGGGGGTTCGCTCGTTCCCTGGCTGCTCGGCATCGCGACCAACAAGGCGGAGAACGCCCGGCGCGGATCGCGCCGGCGCCTGGCCTTCCTGGTCCGGCAGCCACAGCCACCCGCTGTCGGCGATTTCGCGCCCGAGGTCGACGGACGCATCGACGATGCGCGCCGCCTGCGCGCCGTGCAGATCGCGCTGCGCCAACTGCGTCGTCCGGAACGGGAAGTGCTCTCCCTGTGCGTGTGGTCGGGCCTCGACTACCAGCAGACCGCCGAGGCGCTTGGCATCCCCGTCGGCACCGTGCGCTCACGCCTGTCGCGGGCCCGCGCCAAGCTGGCCAGGCTCACCGACGAAGAGCCGGGAAAGGCCATGGAACCGCACACCGGCCGCGGAAAGGTAATCAGTGAGGCCGCACTCGCGGCCCTGCCCGTGCGGGAGGAAACCGTATGACGAGCCATGACACCCGCCGCCCCCAGGCCCGGCGCACCGACGCCGATGACATCGCCGGACTGCTCCCGGCGCCGGCCGAGTGGGACGTTCCGCGCGAGCGATACCTACACCACAAGGAACTGCTGATGCGCCAGATCGACCGCGACCAGGCCCTCGACCGCGCCCGGCCCACGCCCGGTCCCCGTCCCTCCCGGCCGCTGCTGCGGCCCGCAGTCATGGTGCCGGTCACGGCATTGGCCATCGGTGCCGTGGCCCTCACGGTGGTCACCGCCACCGGCGACTCGGACCACTCCGCCACCGCAGGCCCCTCTGGGCACGCCACCACCAGCGACACCACGCGTCCCGCCGCCGCGCTTCTCGGCCGGATCTCCCAGGCCGCGCTGAAGAACGACGCCACTGCGGTACGCGACGACCAGTTCACCTACAGGCGGGCCAAGATCCGCGAAGCGGATCTGACCAGTGCCAAGGCCGTGGTCGGCCCGCTGAGGGATATGGAGAGCTGGGAGTCCCAGAAGCAGGGGCCACTGCTCAAGCTCGGTATGGACCGGGTCGACGGCGAAACCTCTTCCATCAACGCCGAGTTGGGGGACACGCACGGCACCCCGGCGGGCCTCGGCCGGCCCACCTATCGGTGGCTCGCCGCCTTGCCGACCGACCCGGACAAGCTCCTGTCATATCTCGATGCGAAGACGCCGAAGACGGCGAAGGTTCCTGGCCAGGGGCACAATCAGTTCGTATTCGAGCAGATCGGCAGCCTCATCAGTGAGGCGATGCCGCCCCGGACGGCTGCCGCCCTCTACCAGGCCGCCGCCCGGATCCCGGGAGTTGAACCGGCGCCCCAGGCCCAGGATGCGATCGGTCGCCGCGGCGTCGGCATTGCCCGCGACGACGCCGCCTCCGGTACCCGCACCGAATGGGTCTTCGACAAGGACGGCCTCGCTCTCCTCGGCACCCGCAGCTACCTGATCAAGGACACCTCGTACGGGAAGAAGGGCACCCTGCTCTCCAGCACCGCCGAGCTCGAACACGCAGTGGTCGACAAGGCGGGCCAAGAACCCACCGGAAACGGCTCGCACGCGTCGATGCCGAGCCGACAGGACAGCTGACCCCGCACCGTGGCCGCGCCCGACGAGTCGCCCTCGTCGGCCGCCAGGTGAAGCAGTGCAGGCCGCCGCCCTGAGTGCCTCACACTCGGCCGGCTGTCATCTGCCACCGGATCCGCCCTGAGGAAACGCGCCGATGCTCACGGCGCCGGTGACGGGCCCGGGTGCTCATGGGCTCGTGATCGATCCGTGGCCCCTCGCCGTGCGGCTGAGTCCGGTGGTCAGTCGCACATGACACATGTGCGACTGACCGACGAGGGCCGGGTACGGCCCGTATCCCACACGGCACGGCAGCAGTTCGAGGCCGTGTGCTCTGCAGAACCGGTGAGCCATTTCCCACGTTCGCCAGTTGGGTGGGGGCGGTGTTCTGATGTGAAGAAGCTCCTGGTGGACGGGTTCACGACCAAGATCGCCTGTCCGCCAGGAGCTTCCGCGCGCTTGCGTATCCGTCGGGCGTCGATGTGTCCACTGCAAGCCCGCGCTTCCCGTCCGCCTACCTGTGCGCCAGCCGCCGCCGCGGCACCCGATGGAGCCGACTGCCCGTGGGGTGCCGTCGGTGACCAACATGAGGTTTCCGTCCTTGATGAAGGCAACACGGCCCCAGTCCATTCCGCCATAACGTCCGTCCCCCACAGAGAGTTTGAGTGGCCATCAGGAGCTGCCCTCTGGAGGGAGCGCTGCATCGGCCCACCGCTCCCCAAGAGCCCTTGGCTTCTGGCCGCGATCCAGTTGCGGGTGCTCCCCGCACGCTGCGATCTGGCCCCATACCGGCACCGCACCTGTGTGACATGGATCACCTGCGTCGGCCTCGCGCCGCCGTCACGGATCCTGCGGCCGTCCGGTCCTAGGTTGCAGACGGCAGCCGAAGCGTTCCCGGTGGACGGGAACGGTGGGTGGTCCACCACAGCCTCCGCCGTCGTCCTCACCCGTGTCGGCGACCCAAGTGAGAAGACGTTGAACAACTCACCACAGCTCAATATCGACGAGACGCCTGCCAAGGCACCGATCACGACGCTCGAAGGTCTGCGTGAGCACCTTCAGTGGGCGATCGAACTGGAACACGCGACGCTGCCGCCCTACCTCTGTGCCCTCTACTCGCTCGATCCGTCGCGGAACCCGGACGCCGTCCAGGCCGTCAGCGGGGTCTTCGTCGAGGAGATGCTGCACCTCGCGCTGGCGGCGAACCTCCTGAACGCGGTCGGTGGTCAACCCGTTCTGGACGCACCCCACATGCTGCCCGCCCACCCGCGTGCCCTGCCCCACGGCGACCGCTCCATGCAGCTGTCGCTCCTCCCGTTCGGCCCGGATGCCCTGGAGATGTTCCTTCGCCTCGAACAGCCGGCGCTGCCCGACGCCCGGGCAGAGGGAGACGACTACGAGACGATCGGGCAGTTCTACGACGCGATCGAACAAGGTCTGCGCCACCTCTGCGCCGAACTCGGTGAGCGGCAGGTGTTCAGCGGTGACCCGGCTCGCCAGGTCACGGCGGGGCCCTTCGGGCACACGAGCGGGAAGCTGACCGCCGTCACCGACCTCGCCTCGGCGCTGGCGGCGATGGAGGAAATCGTCGAACAGGGCGAGGGGACGGAGCGTGGCGCCGTCTGGGACAGCGACCAGGACGTCTTCCACCCCGAGCGCAACGAGGTCTCGCACTACTACCGCTTCCTCGAGCTCAAGCTGGGCCGCCGCTACCAGCCCGGTGACACGCCGCAGACCGGACCGACGGGCGAACCGGTGGTGGTCGATCCCGAAGGCATCTACCCGATGCGTCCCAACCCGCGACTCGACGATCACCCTGCGGGCGATCCGATTCGCGGCGCGCAAACCCAGTTCAACCAGTCGTACTGCACACTGCTCCAGCAGTTGGAGCAGACGTTCAACGGCCGGCCGCAGACGCTCGGGGCCTCGATGGGCACGATGTACATGCTCAAAGGCAAGGCGCAGAGCCTGCTGCAGACCCTCGACGGCGATGAGAACACGGCCGGCCCGACGTTCGAGTACGTCGCACCCGAACTCCGCCCCTGAACCCCGCAGGCGCCGACGGGAGATCGCAGGACGGCTCGTCGGTGCGAAGCGGTGAGCCGTCCGCGCCCATGGTGCGGGCAGGAGCATCCATGATCACGTAAGCCTACGGAGGGCAACAAACGATGACGACGTCCAAGAGTGATCTTCCCGCACCCGAGCACGGCCTCCTCCTCACCCACTTCCTGACCGTGCGCGACGTGGCGGTCGCGCGGCAGTTCTACGCGGACGTCTTCGGCGGTGAGGTCGTGATGGAGGAGAACCCGGCAATCGTGAAGGTCGCCAACACCTGGATCATCATGAACCCCGGTGGAGGACCGACTCCCGACAAGCCGGATGTCACTTTGGAAGTGCCCCGGAGCGGCGATCGAGTGTCCGGTTTCCTGAACGTGCGCGTGGCCGACATGGCCTCCTTCTACGCGCACGCCGTCGCGAAGGGGGCCCGCTTCCTGACCGAACCCCTCGACCGCACCTCCGAACTGCGTTGTTATCTGCGCGACCCCGACGGCTACCTCATCGAGGTCGGCCAGTCCACCGGCCTGCTCAGCGGAATTCTGGCCGCCCGGCCGAACGGGGACGGAGACACGTCGGACGGACCGGCTGCTTAGTGCCGAGGCGCGCCACGTAGGCATGCGAGCGCGACGATCTGCACATCGCGAGCAGGACCCCAGTCGGTAAGGCGTCCCCGCACCGGTGGGGCGGCCGCCTGAGTCGACCGGAGACGTGCCCGGCACCATGCGCACTGTGCGCAAAAGGCTCTCGTCCGGAAAAACCCGGCGCGTGACGCCATGCGGGCACGAGCGTGAGGACGTGGTTGTCACGTCTGGCAGGGCTACCTGGTCATAGGTGCAGGGGCCGGTGGCCCCAGCCGCGTCCCGGCGGCTGGGGCCTGCGGGTCCGGACGCAGTTGTGAGAGGAGTCGACGAGCGGTGGGGCGCGACAGGACGTGTACCTTGCGGGCGGAACGACCGGAGGCGGACGACCTCCGGGACGCCGTGGTGGTGTTCGACAGCCTCCGACCCAGGCTGTTCGGCATCGCCTACCGGATGCTCGGCAGCGCCGCGGAGGCCGAGGACGTGGTGCAGGACGCGTGGGTGCGGTGGCAGACCACGGACCGTTCGGCCGTCCTTGACGCCACCGCCTTCCTGTCGACGGTGACGACACGGCTGGCCGTCAATGTAGCGACGTCCGCGCGGAAGCGCCGCGAGACGTACGTGGGACCGTGGCTCCCCGAACCGGTCGACACGGGCGCCGATCCGGCCGTCGGTGCGGAACGGGGCGAGGCCCTGGACTTCGCGGTCCTGCTGCTCCTGGAGCGGCTGAAGCCGAGGGAGCGGGCGGCCTACGTACTACGAGAAGCCTTCGACTACTCCTACCGGGAGATCGCTGCCGTCATCGGCTCCAGCGAGGCCAATGCCCGCCAACTGGCACGCCGGGCCCGTACCTACATTGCCGGTGAGCGGCGCAGCCACGTCGGTGCAGACGAACACCGCAGGCTGCTCGACAAGTTCATCACGGCGGCCCGGACCGGTGACCTGGCGGCTCTCGAGGCCTTGCTCGCCTCGGACGCGGCCAGCTATTCGGACGGCGGCGGCGTACGAGGCGCGTCGCGTATCCCGGTGTTGGGCAGGAGCCGTGTCGCGCGGTACATCGTGGCCTTCCAGCCGCGTTTTTGGCCGGGTACCCACACTCGCTGGGTGGAGGCGAACGGCCGTACGTGTGCGCTGATCACTCGTGGCATGCACGTGATCGCCCTGCTGAGCGTCGAGGCGGGCGCGGATGGCATCAGGCGGCTCCTCTGGGTGCTCAACCCGTCGAAACTCAACGGTTTTTCGTCCTTGGCCTGACACCCGGGCACATCGCGAGGTCACAGGCCTGCCCGCACACCCAAGAGCAGCGATGTCCCCCTGCACGGGCATGTCACGGATCCACCGTGTCCTCGGTCATTCCCATGAGGTGTCCATGGTTGCCCACCGCCGGGAGGACGGTTGCCTCCGCCGGTGGGCCGGACCCCATGACATCGAGGACCTATGGAGGTGCGACACCATGTCGAACAATCCGCAACACGACCACGGTCACGTTCATCACGGCGGCGCTGAGGACGGCCCGAGCTGGACCAGGGCGGCGAAGCTGCTTCAGGACGCCGCGCCGATCACTGTCCCCGAGGGCGCCTCGGCGATGACCATTCATGTGGAGTGGGAGCCCGGCGATCCCGGCACTCCGCCGCACCGCCACTCGGGTCCGGCGTTCGGCTACGTCGTCGAGGGCGCTGTGCGCTTCGAACTCGAGGGCGAGCCCGAGCGCATCGTCGAGGCCGGCGGCACGTTCTGGGAACCGGGCGGCGACGTCATCCACTACCAGGACGGCAACGCCCTCACCGACGCCAGGACTTCGTTCGTGGTCACCATGATGTGCGCGCCGGGCAAGCCCATGCTCGAACTCGTCGACGCAGAGGAACTCGAGCAACGCGCCCACCTGCGCGCTCCACGGCCCTGACCTGTCCTCCGCCCCGCCCGCCCGCCGGTCACGGACACGACCGGCGGGCGGGCGAGCGCTGGAAGAACGAGCAACGAGCAAACGGAGGTCACCATGGCAAACGAAAGTGTTCTGCACCCGAGCCTGATCGTCCCGGTCGGGCACGTCGAACCCGTACCGCGCAGGATCAGGGGACTGATCGGAGGCCGCGTCGTCTTCGACACGCGGCGTGCGCTCTATGTGTGGGAGTGGCGCGCCTACCCGCAGTTCAGCATTCCGGTGGAGGATCTGGTCGACGGCGTGCTCATCGACGACGATCACACCGAGCACCGCGGCGCCGGCCCCGCTCGCCGGCACACACTGCAGGTCGGCTCGGAGGTTCGCGAGGGTGCGGCATGGGTGTGGGACGAGGGCAGCCCGCAGTCTCTGCTCAACACCGTGCGCTTCGAGTGGGACGCGCTCGACTCGTGGTTCGAGGAGGACGAGCCCGTCTTCGTGCACCCCAGAAGTCCCTACTCTCGCGTGGACGCGCTGCGATCGGCCAGCAGCGTACGGGTGGAGCTGGACGGGGTCGTGCTCGCGGAGGCGCCCAACTGCGTGAAGCTCTTCGAGACCGGCCTGCCGACCCGCTACTACGTGGAGCGCATGCATGTCGACTGGACGAAGCTGCGCCGCTCGGACACGGTGACGCGATGCCCTTACAAGGGGACAACCAGCGGCTACTGGTCGTTCGACAGTGACACCGCTTCCCACGAGGACATCGCCTGGGCGTACGACTTCCCGACCATTCACGCCAACCGCATCGCGGGCTTGGCAGCGTTCTACAACGAGCATGTCGATCTGTACGTCGACGGTGTTCTGCTGCCGAGGCCCATCGACCCCACCCGGGGCCCTGCCACGTAGTCCTGAATACCGCGTCGTTCGGGAGCGAACGGCCGACGGTGCGACCCCCGCCGGAGGTCGGCCTCCTCCAAGGTGGCAAGCAGCAGGCCGCGCCCCGGGCGTACCCCTGCTCGGCCCCGCGGACCCCTTTTGGCTGTCGGGGCCTCGCCGGGAGCATGAGGGTGCCCGATTACCCTCCGTGACAAGGGGAGTGCAGGGGCCGACCCGTCCTGAGTCTCCGTGAGGTGCCGGTGAGCCGCACCGCCGACACCGTCCGTCGCCCATTGATTGCGGAAGGGAGCCGGAGCGAGACACCTTTGCCACTGCCGCAAGGGGCACCGCACTCGGACGACGGAAGCACATGCACTGTGCTGCTGCCGCGCCACCCCAACCCGAGACGGGGGCGGCTGCGAGGTGCAGCGCGCCTCTTCGACGGGGGGCATCACCTGCTCCCGATGGGGAACCTGAAAAGGGGGCGGACTAGGCGTTTCTCCGGTGAGGGGAGGCGGCCATGACGGGTCAGGGTGGTTCCCGGGAGGCGGTTGCCAGGGCCCTCGACGCTCTCGGCACGGGCGCCTTCCTCACGGACCCACGTGGCTGCATCGTGGGAGTCAACAGGCGCGGCGAACAACTCCTGGCGCGCCCGGCCTCGGGTCTGCTCGGTCAGGACGCCCATGACCTGCTGCATCGCAACAGCCGCGGCGAATCCGTGCCGAGGTCCCAGTGCCGGCTCCGGGCGTGCATCCTCGCCGGGCGCACGGAACAGGGTGCCGACGAGTGGCTCGAGCGCGGGGACGGCACGCTGCTGCCGGTGGCATGGCTCGCCACCCCCTGTGACATCGATGTGAGGCCGTCGATCACCCTCGTCCTTTTCCACTCGGCAGGCTTGGCGGAACGGCCCGAGCAGCAGCTGCTGTGCGGCGGGCGGCTCTCCGATCTGCAACGGCTCGCGCTGCTCGCCGAAACGACCACCTTGCTCACCTCCACTCTCGACATCAACGAGGCGCTGCACCGCCTGATCGGCCTCCTCCTGCCCCGCCTCGCCGACTGGGCCGTGATCGACCTGATCAGCGAGGAGGACGAGGTGCTCCGCTTCGCCGTCGCCCACGCCGAGGGCGGAACCGTGGTGTTCCGGGAGGATCTCCAGGGCCCGATGCCGCCCGTGCCCATGGAGTCCTCGATGCCTCTGTCCCGAGCCCTGCGCGGCGTCGCGTCGAGCCGCATCGGTCCCGAGACCTACCAGGGACGGTCCGATTCCGGCATCGCGGTCGAGCAGCGGCGCCTGTTCGAGGTGACCGGCATGCACTCGGCCGTCGTCGTCCCCATCCCCAGCCTGCGTGACGTAGACGTACTCGGTGCCATCACCCTCGGCCGTGCGGACCAGCCCGAGCAGTACACCTCGACCGACGTCGCCCTGCTCGAAGACATCGCTCGCCGGGCCGGCCTGTCCCTCGAGAACGCCCGCCTCTACCAGCGGCAACGCAAGGTCGCCGAGACCATGCAGCGCCATCTCCTGCCGCATCTTCCGCATGTCGCCGGCCTCGGCATGACCGTCCGCTATCTGCCCGCGCCGGACGCCTCGCAGGTCGGAGGCGACTGGTACGACGCGTTCACCCTGACGGACGGCGCCACGGCCGTCGCCATCGGCGACGTCGTCGGACACGACCTGGACGCGGCGGCAGGCATGGCCCAGCTGCGCAACATGCTTCGCGCGTACGCGTTGTCCCAGCAGGAGCCGCCGAGCAAGATCGTGGAATGGCTCGACCATGCGATCCTGCACATAGCGGAGGTCTCCATGGCCACATTGATCTTCGCCCGCATGACGGTGAACGAGGCCGGTCAGTGTGAGCTGTCCTGGACCAACGCGGGCCATCCACCGCCCCTGTTGGTCAGTCACGAGGGCTTGGCCCAGTACCTGACCGAGGGCCACGGAATACTGCTCGGCGTCGCGCCCGACCGGGTCCGTCCGGATGCGACGGTGCAGTTGCCGCCCGGCGCGACCCTGATCCTGTATACCGACGGCCTGATCGAGTCTCCCGGCCACTCCCTGGACGAGGGCCTGAACCGGCTGCGCCGGCACGCGGCCGCCTTGGCCCACCGTCCTCTGGAGACATTCACGGACCAGTTGCTGGCACGGGCACGCCCACCCGACAACGACGACGACGTGGCCCTTCTGGCGATGCGGGTGCCCGGTTCGTGTGCTCGAGGTGCGCCGCCATCACTTCCAGGAGCGCCCGGTCCGACCTGACTTGACCACCGACACCAGGCCTCGACCACCGTTACGACGGGGATTCGAAATCGGCGGTGGCCGTCATCGTCGGCCCGACCGGATACACGCCGCGGGCCGCGCGCCATAAGAAACGCCGACACGATGGTCGCTCTCGACGAGGAACACAACCAACGGCAGTCCTGCGGAAGCGTTTTCAGTTCGGACAGCGCCGGATGTGCACTGCCGGCTGGACGCGCTCGCTCACGCCCACCGCCGCTGAAGAGGAAAAGCGTGCCCACGACGTGGCAGGACGGCCAACTGGTGTGGCCCTTCCGCCGCTACTGTCACGCCGTTTCGGCGTACCGCTCGCCCGCGTAGGCTCGCAGCACCGGCACGACCGCCGCCAGGCCCCCCGGCAGCCGGTCCAGCCCAGGCAGGACGTAGGCCCGATGACCGTCGGACAGATGGCTCGGATGGTCGTGGGCGTGCGTGCCCGGCAGCGGCCACACGGTGAGGCAGGGACGGGAGTCGGAGCTGTACTGCTGCGGCCCGACCGAGACGGTGGCTATCTGCGCCCACCGGAAGTACCTCTCCTCACCGGCCACCTCGCGCATGCCGATGCCTGCGCCCCCGATCCGCAGCCGCAACGGCTTGCGCCAGCGGACGTAGGAAGAGCGCACCTGAATCCAGAAGACGAGCGCGGCGAGGGCCAACACCGTGAGGGGGATCCCGGCTCCTGAATCGTAGTCGGCCTTCTCGGGGTGGCGGATCAGATACAGGTTGAGCAACACGAACACCGTGCTGCACAGCAGCGCCAGTATCGTCCAGACGACCGCCTTCCGGCCGGCGCCCTGGTCGGCCGTGAAGGTCCGCTCACCGCCGGGGACACTCAGTTCGGGTCCGGCGACGGTCACCGGGATCGGTGGCCGTACCGCACGTGGTGCCGTCTCGAAGTGGGCGCCGCCGTGCCTGGCGAGCGCAGTGGTGAGCTGCGAGACGCTCTGGTCGAGGTCCGAACAGCTCACCAGGGTGTAGCGATTCCGGCCGTCCCAGGTGCGGTCCTGCTTGCGCGGTAGCGTCACGCCCGGCGCCGTCCAGAGCATCAGCCGCGGATCGGGCGGCGTGGTGTCGCTGTCCGCCGCGCGATCGTGCCACAGGGCGACCGCGTCGATCTGCTCCCAGGACAGCGCGGCGTCGTGCAGCGTGATTCCGCGGCCGTCGATCTGCAACCGGAACGGACGCCGCGCCTTGCGCAGCTCGTTCCACCCGTGCCAGACCGCCAGCGCGGAGAAGACCCCCACGAACGCTGCGCCGGGGACGGCGTTGCCCACAGAGCTGATCAGCCATACGAGCGAACCCGCCAGCACGACGAGCCCCCAGCTCGTCCACCGCATCCCGCGTCTTCTCAACGTCCGCTCGACCGTGAATTCCATTGCCCCGTACCCCCCTTGTCGTTCTCTCCCCGCACCATGATGCGGCCCTTCACCAGCCCGTCCGGGCCTGCGGATGGGCTGGTTGCCCTTCTGTGACGCGCGCGGGACACCAGCCCCCTTGTCGTCTCCGTCCGTTCACCGTCCCGGCCCCACCAGGACTGCTTCGCCGTGCGGTGGGTGGGCGACGAGCAGGGAAAGTCGGGAGTCGGGCGTCAGGGTGGGCCGACGCGGTCGGAAGCGGGTGTTGCCCTCGCGCGCCCGTGGTCGGTCCGTCCATCCCTGCATCGCGCACGGCCGTCGACGTTGCGACGGCCCGCGTGCCCGGCGACTTGCCGCCGCGGTGGGCGGACGGGAGGGGGGATGCGCTGGTGGCGGGTTTCTTGGAGCAGGTGAGCGAAGTCGTGGGCGCGGTAGCAGGATCCGCGGTCTGTGACGGCCGGCTCGATCCGGGTGATCCCGTGCGTGGCGAGGAATGCTTTCGCCCTTGTCACGAAGTCGATCGCCCTCCTGGACCTCTGGTCCGGGAGGGCGTTGGTGCCGGCGGGCCGTATGTGCCCGTCGAATGCTTCAGCCTCCGACTTCAGACGGTCTTGAGGGCCCTTTGGAACCAGTGGTGGGCGTAGGGCTCGTCGTTGAAGGACTCGACTTCGGCGAAGCCGGCTGTCTCGTAGAGGTGCCGCGCCTCGGTGAGTGTCTGGTTCGTCTCCAGCCGCAGTGTCGACATCCCCCGTATTGAGGCTTCTTTCGCAAGGCACTCCAACAGCCGCCGGCCCAGCCCGAGCCCGCGGACCCCAGAGGAGACCCATATGCGTTTGACCTCGGCGATCCCGGTGTCGGCGTGGAGCTTGAGGGCTCCGCATCCGACGGGCGATCCCTGGACCGTCGCAACCAGCAGCAGCCCGTTCGGCAGGCTCATCTCCTGGTCGCCGGCCGGGATGCTCTGCGATGGATCGAAACCGCCGTCGAACCGGCGTCCCAGCTCGGTGAAGTAGGACCGCAGGCAGAATCGGGCGTCCGGGTCGCGAGGGTCGGTGATCTCTATGCGCACGAGCGACGCGATGACGAGCTTTTCGACTTCGGCCATGGCGGCAACCAGACGCTCGCGCTGCGACGCAGTGAGCGGCTCAAGCATCGAAGCCGCGAGTTCGTCGTAAGAGCGATCCAGCAGCGCACGCTCGGAGGCACCGGCGTCGGTGAGCCGCACCGTCCGCACCCGGCCGTCGTTCTGATCGGGATCGGTGGTCACGAGCCCTTCGGACTCCAGACGCCGAAGTTGGCGACTCACATATCCCGAGTCGAGGCTGAGCCGGGAGCGCAGCACGCGGACCTCTGCGCCTTCGGATCCGATCTCCCACAGCAGCCGCGAGAGGCCGAGGGAATGCTCGCGTGAAAGGTACGCCTCCTCAAGCGCCCCGACCCGTTGTGTGATGACCCGGTTGAAACGCCGGACCGCCTCGACCTGCTCACCTTCCATTCTCTGACCATGGTCAGAGAATCGCCGAGCAAGCAAGTCATCCGTCCGGCGTCAACAACCTCATGACCCGCAACGGCCGGGCGGGCTCATTCACCCGTGCCGCCCCGGGAAGGGCGGTTAGGTGAGGACCAGCCAGCGGCGGCCGTCGATGAGCTCTCGGGCCGCGTCGAGGTGGCCGGCGTGGCACGCGGTCTCGGTGATGACGTGCAGCAGGACGTCGCGAAGGCTGTGCAGATGCGGTTCACCGAAGAGGTCGTGGGGCCACCAGGCCAGGTCGGCATCGGCAGGGGTGGCGGTGATAAGGGCGTCGGAGAGTTCTGCCTCGTGCCGGTATGCGTCGAGTACCTCGACGGCCGGGACTTCCGGCGCCACGTTCCACGCTTCGTCGCCGCTCGTCAGTCCATGGATGATCTCCGGATCCCCGGCGACGACCGCGCGGAACCAGAAGCGCTCGACGTCCAGCGCGAGGTGCTGGACCAGCCCCAGACAGTGCCACCCGGAGGGCAGTACGGGCCGGCGCAGAGCCTCCTCATCGAGCCCGTCAAGGATGCCCAGAACGTGGCGGCGCTGGCCTTCAAGGGCCCTGAGAAGCGCCCCTACCTCACTGTCCAGGACTGGTTCGCTCAAATTTTCGGTCACGACCGTCCAGGATCCCTCATTTTCGGCGGTGACGCAGGGGGTTCTCGGATACCCGGGACACACATGAGGGGGAGGTCGGTCCGGCTTCCTGCCGGCCTTGTCTCCGACATGCCCCGCTCGCTCGGTGCACGATCACTGCTGGGCCCCGCTCCGGGTCACCGCGAGTGCCCGGCGGCCGTGAGGAGCGCACTGTACGTCTCGCCCGGGTCGGCGCTGAGTGCGGCCTTCGCCAGGCGGGTGTCCTCGTCCGCGATGACTTCGAGGGCACCGGCCTCGAGCCCGTCCAGGGCTTGGCGCACGACATCCGCCGGGTCGTTCTTCGGGATGTCCCAACCGCTCATCATGTCGGTGTCGGTGGCGCTCATCAGCAGGCCGGTCACGTGGGTGCCCTGTTCGGCCAACTCCAGGCGGACGCCATTGGTCAGGCTCCAGGCAGCCGCCTTGGCCGCTGCGTAGGAGTTCGCCCCCGGATAGGAGAGCCACGACATCCGCGACAGTACGTTCAGGAACGCGCCTCCACCATTGGCCGCGAGCACCGGAGCGAAGGCGCGTACGACGGCCAGCGTGCCGTAGAAGGAGGTGTCCAGCTCGCGACGGATCTTGTCCAGGTCGCCCGTGACGAGATCCTGGTTGAGGCTGACGCCTGCATTGTTGACGACGAGTGTGACGTCCGAGGCGGCCTCGGCCGCAGCGGTGACGGACGACGGGTCGAGGAGGTCGAGGCGCAGGCGTTCGACCCCCGTGACGTCCACGCGTTCGGGGTCCCGCGCGGTCGCGTACACCTTGGCGCCGCGCGCGAGGAGCTGCTCGGCGAAGTGGCGGCCGAGGCCACGCGAGGCCCCGGTGATCAGTGCAGTGCTTCCTGAGATCTTCATGTGCTCACCGTATGACGCACATAGTGAGTGAAGCGATGGCTGTCTGGCGCAATGAGATGGCCATTTGTCTTATGACGGTGCTCAGGTAGGCTGCATCTGTGGATTTGCTCGCAGAGGTGCTGGCGCTGTCGGATGTGCGGGGAGCGGTCGGCGCGCGGATCGAGGCCGGCGAAGACTGGGGCTGGTGGTGGACCTCGGCGACGCCGCGCGCGTCGCTGCACGCTGTCACCTCCGGGACTGTCTGGGTGGGTCTGCCCGACGGCGCGCCCCTTCAGCTGATGCCGGGGGACGTCGTCCTGCTGCCCGGAGGAGCCGAGCACGCACTCGGCAGTGACCCGGCAGCAGTGGCCCGCACCGGGCCGCACACGTTCGACGACTGGCATGCCACCGCCTCGGGAACCGTGTCGATCGGCACCGGACCGGTGCGTGCCCGCGTCCTGTGCGCCGAATACGACCATGATCAGAGCGTCTCGACGCAGATTCTTCCCCTGCTGCCTGAGGTGCTCCATCTGCGCGCCGACAGTGACCCGGACGGGTTGGCCGAGGACACCGTGCGCCTGCTCGGCCGCGAGCTCGCCGCCCCGCGTGCGGCCACCGGCGTGGTTCTCGACCGGCTGGTGGACGTACTGCTCGTCCAGGTGCTGCGGGCGTGGCTCGCCTCCGGCGGGGCGTCGGAACCTTCCTGGCTGGGGGCTCTCGGTGACTCCGTGGTGGGAGCCGCCGTGACCAGGCTTCATGAGCAGCCCGCACGACCATGGACGACTGCCGCCCTCGCCCGTGAGGTCGGCGTCTCGCGGGCCACTCTCGACCGCCGCTTCGCGGCTGCGACCGGCGAGTCGCCGGGCACCTACCTCACTCGCTGGCGGATGGACCTCGCGGCCCGGCGGCTACGTGACACGGACGACAGCCTCGATGCGATCGCAGCCTCGGTCGGCTACTCCTCCGCCTATGCCTTCAGCCGGGCCTTCCGCCGGGCGCGCTCCCAGCCGCCGGGCCAGTTCAGGGCGACAACCCGCTCCGAAGACGGTCCGGCTCCGACCGGCGTTGCCACTGCGGCCGTCTGACATGGCCGACACGAGCATGTCCGGGCCGATGAGGTCGTGAGGTCGGTGAGGCGGGTGGTCGGCCGTCTCCCGGGCGGGCCCTCAAGCTGCGACGAACTGCGCTGCCGGCTCCGTCACATGGTGAGGGGCCGGGATCGAGGTGAGTCTGAGGTCTGGTTTCCGGCGTCTTCCGCATACCTGGCCAGTCCTTGCACCATGCGCTGCATGTAGCGAGTCAGATACCAGCGCCAAAGCAGGCCGGTCAGTGGCAACTTGGGTGCGAACTCCGCCGACCAGACTATGTCGGTGCCGCCTTCACACGGCTGCGCGAGTTCGACGGCCCCTCGGTAGAAGCGGAACGGTCCATCCACGTTCTCGTAGACGAATCGCTTGTCCTTGGCCAGCTCGACGATCCTCTCGTGCGAGACGGCCCGGCCGGTTCGAAAGATCCTGGTGTCTCCGGCCTGCTGAGCATCGTCCGGATTGCCCGCCGCGACCTCGGCAGCGTCGATCGGCGACCACAGGGGCCAGGTACCCGCGCGGACAAGGGCTGAGTAAACGACATCGGGGTTCGCTTGCGAGTGCGCTGTCACGGAATAGGTGAACGTCATTTCTCGAACGTAGGCCGGCGGTGGTGTACGAGAACATGCGCCGGATTGCCCACCTGTCGATCACATCTTGCGGTGCTTGCGGTAGACCGACGGCCGGACGCCGACGTGGCGCAGGAACGCCGATGACAAGGGGCCGGGGCCGGCGAAACCACACCGTCGGGCGATCTGCTCGATGGTGAGGGTGGTCTCCGACAGCAGCCGTTGTGCCAGCTCGATGCGAAGCCGCGTGAGATACCGATGTGGCGTCTCGCCGGTGGCGTTCCGGAAGACGCGTACGAAGTGGTAGACGCTCAAGTGCACCTCGGCCGCGATGTCGGCGAGGGTGAGAGGCTCGGCCAGACGGTCCTGCATGATGGAGACGCCTTTGCGGACGGCGGCGTGCTCACTGTCCGGTACACGCGGATCCCGCCCGCGAGACAGCAGGTGTACCGCGAGGAAGGCGGCAGCCGACTCGGCGTACAAGTCACCCGCCTCCCGATGAGCAGGCAGTGACTGCACGAGGTGTTCGAGCATCGGGTCGCCCATGCCCAGCGCGGCGGACATGGCCTCGAAGTCCGGTCGGCGTCCACCCAGTTGAGCCGCGGTCCGCGCGATGACAGCGTGCGGGATGTGCACCTGGACGGTGGACAGGGCGGAGGTCGCTGCATAGCTGCGCACGGTCGAACGACCCGGCACCATGAGTTCCAGCCGCCCGGCCGTCCAGCGACGCTTGGCCGATGTCCCTTCGGAGCTGACCCGCATGACGGCTTGCCCGGCAGTGCACAGCACGAGATGCACATCGCAGGTGCCGGGCAGGTGCAGGTACTCGACCTGGCGCGCGTGCACGAAGCACTGCACAAGCAACGAACTCCAGTTGGAGTCGTTCCAACTGCAGTAGCTGCGCCGTACGTACTGTGCCATGTCGACATCGCCGTACGGCGCCAGATCGAAGTCGGGCGAATCGAACATGCCGGGAGCTTAGCGATACGCGATGCGGACACGAGGCTTGGCTGCGTCCTTGGCCGCTCGTGCAGCCGGCGTACCAGGGGAAAGGGACAAGCGGCGCGGCGCCCACAGACAGACGGGCGGGGTTCCCGCGGCGTCCACCGCAGCGAGGGCGGAGGTCGCCCGGCACGCGCAGCAACTCCTGACGCCGACCGGCTTCCGACCTGGCCGACGGCCGGAGGACCACGTCGGGCGACTTTGAGTCGTTTCCCACCCGCCCGGACTCCGCAACGGTCCGTCTCGGAACGTTCGCGCAGATCTGGCGCCGCGTGCGGTGAACTCGTCCGGCCGATCCTTGCGGCGTGGGTGACGGCGGCCGGTTCCCTGATCGTCTGCCCTTCGCCCGCTGGTCGGGTGAGGCGCCACGGTCGAGCCGACCGGCGAGCAGCCGGCCAGGCTCGACGGCCTTCCGCTGCCGCGGGCTGGGCCGAAAACGGCGAAGGAAGAGGGCGGATCAAGCGCTGACGCTCTCCGTCGCCTCGTCCGCCAGGACCAGATCCCGCCCGACGACCCCGATGGTCGGCAACGAGCCGTCGTGGTGGTGGGGCAGCCGGCCGACGGCGTGCAGCAGCAGACCACCGGTGGGTATGTCGAGCAGTGGCGACAACGAGATGTCGTCGACTGGCGCAGTATCACCAGGGAATGCACTTCTGACGGGCCAACAGCCCCGTCCGCTCACCGAGCAATGGGGTGGCGAGCGAGCCGGTGGTCGGGTAGGAGTGTGCCTTCAGCCCCAGGAACACGTAGTGGAACAGGAGAGTGATGTCGGATTCACCCCCAGAGCAGGTCGGTGTCGTCACCGAGTCCACCGCCGGGGAGACTCGCGTGGCGGCCACACCGGACAGTGTCCGCAGGCTCCTGGCCCTCGGCTACGAGGTCGTCGTGGAGCCTGGCGCCGGAGCGGCCTCGGGCTTCTCCGACGACGCGTACAACGAGGCGGGCGCGCGCGTCGGCGACGCCTGGCAGGCGGACGTGGTCCTGAAGGTCAATGCCCCCTCGCACGAGGAGATCCAGAAGCTGCGCGACGGAGCGGTCCTCATCGGCCTGATCGCTCCCGCCCTCAACCCCGGCCTCGTCGACGAGCTCGCCGAACGGTCGATCACCGTCCTGTCCATGGACGCCGTACCGCGCATATCCCGCGCCCAGTCGATGGACGTGCTCAGCTCCATGGCCAACATCGCCGGATACCGGGCGGTGATCGAGGCGGCCCACGTCTTCGGACGGTTCTTCACCGGGCAGGTCACCGCGGCCGGCAAAGTACCGCCGGCCAAGGTGCTCGTCGCCGGGGCGGGCGTGGCCGGTCTGGCCGCGATCGGGGCGGCGGGCAGCCTCGGCGCCGTGGTCCGGGCCACCGACCCGCGGGCCGAGGTCGCGGAGCAGGTCCGTTCCATGGGCGGGGAGTTCCTCGCCGTCGAGGTGGAGCAGGAGGCGAGTTCCGACGGTTACGCCAAGGCGACCTCCGAGGCCTATGACCGGCGTGCCGCCGAGATCTACCGCGAGCAGGCCAGGGACGTCGACATCATCATCACCACCGCGCTGATCCCCGGCCGCCCCGCTCCGAGACTGATCACCGCGGCTGACGTGGCATCCATGAAGCCGGGCAGTGTCATCGTCGAC
This sequence comes from Streptomyces sp. HUAS TT11, assembly GCF_051553595.1. Lineage (NCBI taxonomy): Bacteria > Bacillati > Actinomycetota > Actinomycetes > Kitasatosporales > Streptomycetaceae > Streptomyces > Streptomyces sp. HUAS TT11. The sequence goes on along the minus strand of NZ_CP196184.1, from coordinate 478,933 downwards.
ATGGCCGCCGCGCAGGGAGGCAACGTCGAGGGCACCGTCAGCGGGAAGGCGATCGTCACGGACAACGACGTGACGATCATCGGGTACACCGACCTCGCCGGCCGGCTGCCCGCGCAGGCTTCGCAGTTGTACGGGACCAACCTGGTCAACCTGCTCAAGCTGCTGACGCCCGGCAAGGACGGGCGGCTGACGCTGGACTTCGACGACGTCGTGCAGCGGTCGGTAACGGTGGTACGCGACGGCGAGAAGACCTGGCCCCCGCCGCCCGTCGAGGTGTCGGCGGAGCCGACCCGGCAGATCCCGGCGCCGGTGACGGCGACCCCCCAGGTCAAGGAGACGCGCCTGTCGCCCGCTGTGCGCTACGGCCTGATCGGTCTCGGCATGCTCGCGATGTTCCTCCTCATCGCGTTCTCCCCGGCCCAACTGGTCGGCAACTTCACGGTGTTCGCGCTGGCCGTGGTCATCGGCTACTACGTCATCGGCAAGGTCCACCACGCCTTGCACACCCCCTTGATGTCGGTCACCAACGCCATCTCGGGGATCGTCGTGGTCGGGGCGCTGCTGCAGATCGGCCACGCGGGACCGGCCGTCAGCGTGCTGTCGTTCGTGGCGATCATGCTCACCACCGTGAACATCTTCGGTGGATTCGCCGTCACCCGCCGCATGCTCGGCATGTTCTCGAAAGGCTGATGATCGATGAACTCGACCACGGCGGCCCGGGCCGCCGACATCGTTGCCGCGCTGCTGTTCATCTTCAGCCTGGCCGGACTCTCCCAGCACCGTACCTCGCGCGCCGGAGTGGCCTATGGCATCGCCGGCATGGCGCTGGCGCTCGTGGCCACCGTGGTGGCCGCGTCGCAGGACGTGTCGGTCACCGCCGTCCTGCTGATCGTGGTCGCCACCGTCATCGGCGGCGCCGTGGGTCTGTGGCGGGCGCGCAAGGTGGAGATGACGCAGATGCCCGAGCTCATCGCGGTACTGCACAGCTTGGTCGGTCTGGCCGCGGTCCTCGTCGGCTGGAACAGCTACTACGAGGTCGAGGCGCACGGTGGCGCGCAGACCCGGGTGACCCAGGACCTGCTGGGTATCCACCATGCCGAGGTGTTCATCGGCATCTTCATCGGCGCGGTCACCTTCACCGGCTCCCTCGTCGCCTTCCTGAAGCTGTCGGGGCGCATCAAGTCCCGCCCGTTGACCCTGCCGGCCAAGAACGCGCTCAACCTCGGTGCTCTGGTCGTCTTCGTGGGCCTGACGACCTGGTTCACGGTGGCTCCGAGCCTCGGCCTGATGATCGCCGTGACTGCCCTGGCGCTGGTACTGGGCTGGCACCTGGTGGTCTCCATCGGCGGCGGTGACATGCCGGTGGTCGTCTCGATGCTCAACAGCTACTCGGGCTGGGCGGCAGCGGCGGCGGGCTTCCTGCTCAACAACAACCTGCTCATCGTCACCGGCGCGCTCGTCGGCTCCTCGGGCGCCTACCTGTCGTACATCATGTGCAAGGCGATGAACCGGTCGTTCATCTCGGTGATCGCCGGTGGTTTCGGCGTCGAGGCGCCGTCGGGCGCCGCGACCGAGCAGGGCGAGCACCGTGAGACCACCGCCGAGGAGACCGCGGAGCTGCTGGAGAACGCCACCTCCGTGATCATCACCCCCGGCTACGGCATGGCGGTGGCCCAGGCCCAGCACCCGGTGGCGGAGCTGACGCAGGCCCTGCGCCGGCGCGGGGTGCAGGTCCGGTTCGGCGTTCACCCGGTGGCCGGGCGGCTCCCGGGGCACATGAACGTGCTGCTGGCCGAGGCCAGAGTGCCGTACGACGTCGTGCTGGAAATGGATGAGATCAACGACGACTTCGGCGGCACCACGGTGGTGCTGGTCATCGGCGCCAATGACACCGTCAACCCGGCGGCGGAGGAGGATCCGTCCAGCCCCATCGCCGGGATGCCGGTGTTGCGCGTGTGGGAAGCCGAGAATGTCATCGTGTTCAAGCGGTCCATGTCCTCGGGTTACGCGGGCGTACAGAACCCGCTGTTCTTCCGCGAGAACAGCCGCATGCTCTTCGGCGACGCCAAGGAGAGCGTGGAGCGCATACTGCGCTCGCTGAGTGCGACGGACCCGGGTTCAGCCGCGTCGCACGAGGGTCAGGAGGCGGCCGGGCAGCCCACCCCCGTGTGAGAAGCGGCGGTCGCGGTGGGGCGGGGAGGCGACGGCCTCCCCGCCCCACCGCGACTCGCCGGGAGCCCACCCGCGAGCTGCGCACGCCGAGGGCCACATCAGACGTCGCTGGGCGGGCACGGTGAGCGGAGCAGTCGAATGGCAGCGGTGCAAGGCGAACTCACGGGTGCAGCCGTGGTGTTGGACGAGCAGAAAGCCGTGTCCCGACCTGGTGCGCCGATCAGACGCCCCCGAGGCTCCCACCCCGGCCGGACACGCCGTGGCACAACCGGCCGAGCCCGGGGGCACCTGCGTACCGCGGAACATCGACGCCCCTTCGTGGACCAACTGTCGTCGGCAGGTGGCGCGGCGTGCTCCAGCGGTGCTCTCAGCGCCCGGGCAGCATCGCGAGTGCCTGGGAGCGCTGTGCGACCAGCTCGGTGTAGCTGCCGTCACGCTCCGCCCAGCGATGCATCTTCACCCGCTCGACGAGTATTTCGTTCGGGGTGGGGTCCTGGGCCAGGAGTTGCATGACCTCGGTGACGAAGGCGTCGAGCGGCAGCGCATGGGGATTCACCTGATCCTGTCCGGCTGTGGCCACCGCGGGCGGCACGAGTTCGACGACCTCGACGCCCGTGCCGTCCAGCTGTGCGCGCAGCGCCTCGGAGTAGGCGTGTACGCCGGCCTTCGAGGCGGCGTAGGTCGGCATCGGCGGGAACGGCAGGAAGGCGATCCCCGAGGTGACGGTGATGATCGTGCCGGTGCCACGTTCGATCAGGTGCGGGGTAAAGGCATCCACCACTCGGATGGTGCCGACGAGGTTGGTGTCGATCGTCGCCCGGGCCGCTTCGAAGTGTGCCGGGTCGCGCAGATCCTCCGGCAGCATGACGCCCGACATTGCCACGACGGTGTCGAGGTCGGGGTGCTGGGCAAGCACAGCGTCTCGCGCCCGAGTGACGGAGCCGTCGTCGGTGACGTCGAGCTCGGTGGTGCCGAACCCTTCGGCAGCCAGCTGGGCGAGGGCTTCGGGATTGCGGCCACCGACGACGACGGTGCTCCCCGCGGCGGCGAACCGCCGGGCGAGTTCGCGGCCGATCCCCGAGGTGCCGCCGACGATGAGAACAGTGCGTGAGGTGATGTTCATGAGTTCCCTTTCCAAGTGGACCTCTCAATCCTGCGAGGCCTCGTCGGACCGGGGGAGAGCCCCGCTGGGACGGGGAGTGGCAGGACCCCCTCTTCCGTCGACCGCATACGACGCGAGCAGCCGCAGCTTCTGCTCGCTGTCGCTGCCGTGATCGGCGTAGTAGACGACGAGGATCACGTTCTCCACCGGGAACTTGTCGCGGTGCAGATCCATCTCACCGACGACCGGATGGTTGACGAGGGCAGTGCCGCCCTCCAGCTCGCGTACGTCATGGCGCGCCCACAGCGCACGGAATCGCTCGCTCGAAAGGGCGAGCTCTCCGACCAATTCGATGAAGCGGGGATCGTCGACGTCCTCGCCTATTTGTCGGCGGAACGCGGAGACGAAGTCTGCCGCCGCAGTCGCCCAGTCCCGGTGGAACGCCTGCTCCTCCGGGTCGAGCATGAGCGAGCGCAGCCGGTTCTCGCCCGGCCGGAGACGAGGCGAGAACGCGGCCGCCAGGTCGTTGGAGGCGAGGACGTCGAAAGCACGCCCCTCGACGAAGGCCGGCAGCCCGATCGTCGCCAGAAGCTGATGCAGGCGAGCCGGTACTCGCTCCGGTCGGTGACGCCTGCGGGGCCGTACACGTGGCGCGATCATGCCCAGCAGATAGCTCTGCTCCACCTCGTCGAGCCCCAGCACTCGGCCGATCGCCTCGAGCACCTGAGTGGAGGGATTTCTGTCGCGTCCGCGCTCGAGCCGAAGGTAGTAGTCGGCGCTGATCCCTGCCAACATCGCCACTTCCTCGCGGCGCAGCCCGGGCACGCGCCGGTTGGCGCCGGCGGGGATTCCCGCCTGCTCCGGGGTCACCAGCTCGCGACGCGCCCGCAGGTACTTGCCCAGCCGGTTGTCGTCGTGCGAATCGCTCATAACCGCAGCGTATGCCGCGTGGCACGATCCACCCGGGGCCCTGTGACACCCCCCTTGGATCTGTAGGTCCTGTGCCACTCCGCGTGATCAGGCGAACTGCCCCGGCGGCCTCGACGCTCTACCGAGGCGTAGATCGCGCAGTGACGACAAAGACCTTGGTGCGGATCGAGCGGCCGGCCTGCCGTCAAGCCGACAGCGGCAGGCCGCCGCCCCGGCCCGGTCATCGATGGCCACCCCGAGCGCAACCGCGAGCACTTCGAACGCTCGCCGAAGCGGCTGGGCATCAACCACGTCGCCCCGTGTCATGCGCCGTTTCGACCCGGACGTGCCCATCGAGGAGACCGTCGGGGCCATGGACGAGCTGGTCGGCGAGGGCAAGGTGCACCACCCTCGCACTCAGCGAGGCCGCGCCCGACGGCATCCCGTGCGCCGGCCCGCCCCGCGAGTCGGTAAATGGTGCAAATGGGTGAATTGCCGATTTTATCGGGCGGCAATACCGTGGATTAATGGCTATCGCAACCACGAGTCCCGTGACAGGTGAGGTCCTCCGGAGCTTCGACGAGCTGACTCCCGAGGAACTCGAGGACAAGCTCGCCAGAGCGGCGGCTGCGGCCGCCTCGTACCGGCTGACAAGCGTGGAGGAGCGGGCGGAGTGCCTCCATCACGCTGCCGACCGTCTTGAGAAGGAAATCGAGAGCGTCGGCCGGATGATCACCTCGGAGATGGGCAAGACGTTCCGCGCGGCGGAGCAGGAAGTGGTCAAGTGCGTTCACGGGCTGCGCTTCTACGCCGCCGAGGGTCCCGCGTATCTGCGGGACCTGGAGGCCGACGCGGGGCGTGTGGGCGCGAAGCAGACGTTCGTGACGTACCAGCCGATCGGGGTGGTGCTCGCGGTGATGCCGTGGAACCTTCCCTTGTGGCAAGCCATGCGGTTCGCCGCTCCCGCGTTGATGGCGGGGAACGTGGGACTGCTCAAGCACGCCTCGAACGTCCCGCAGTGCGCCCTCTACCTGGAGGAACTGTTCCGTGAAGCGGGCTTCCCGGACGACGTGTTCCAGACCCTGCTGATCTCCGCGCGCAGGGTGGAGCAGGTGTTGCGCGATCCGCGGGTGGCGGCCGCGACCCTGACGGGCAGTGAGCCGGCGGGGCGGTCGGTGGCGACCATCGCGGGTGACGAGATCAAGAAGGTGGTTCTCGAACTCGGCGGATCCGACCCGTTCATCGTCATGCCGTCCACTGATCTGGAGCGTGCCACCGATGTCGCGGTCACGGCGCGGTGCCTGAACAACGGCCAGTCGTGCATCAACGGCAAACGGTTCTTCGTGCACCGGGACATCAGTGATGCGTTCATCGAGATGTTCGTGGCGAAGATGGGGGCGTTGGTGGTGGGCGACCCGATGGACGAGGACACCGATGTGGGACCGCTGGCCACGGAGTCCGGCCGCCGGGATGTCGAGGCCTACGTCGAGGACGCCGTCGCGAAGGGCGCGAGGGTTCTGCTGGGGGGTGAACGCCCGGACGGGCCGGGCTGGTTCTATCCACCCACCGTGCTGACCGGCATCACACCGGAGATGGACATGTATCACGAGGAGGTCTTCGGCCCCGTCGCGCAGATCTGGACCGTCGGATCGCTGGAGGAGGCACTGCGGGAGGCCAACGGGCATCCCTACGGCCTGGGTTCGAACCTGTGGAGCGAGGACGAGGCCGAGCGGGAGATGTTCGTGCGTGACATCCAGTCGGGCATGGCCTTCATCAACGGCAACACCACCAGCTTCCCCGAGATCCCCTTCGGCGGCGTCAAACGCAGCGGATACGGACGCGAACTGTCCGACCTCGGCATGCGGGAGTTCATGAACGCCAAGACCGTCTGGGTCGGCCAGGACGCCTGACCGTCCGGCAGCCGGGCGGTCGACACCGTCGGCAAGCTACGCCGCTCGTGGCGGCCCGCGCCGCGTCTCATCGGCGGCAGCGGCCTCGACAGCCCGTACGTGCGGAGCAAGGGCCCGATGATGCTCGACGAGGCCCCCGAAACCCCCTCCTTCCCTCGTGAAGCGGCCGCCAAGGACGCCGGGCTGATCACCGACACACCGCGTGCCGCCGGTCTGCACGTGGGCATCGCGGAAGTCGTCGATGAACGACTCCACTTGGCGACCGACGATCGACTCGGCCGTACGGACGTCGCCGCGACCTACCGAACGTCCCGCCAGGTCACGACCTGACCGGGCCGTCCTTCGAGCGAGGCGGAGGAGGAACGTTGACGGGTGCCGGCATCGCCGCCGCGCGTTCGAGCACGGCGGATCTGGCAAAGATCGTGCCCCATGTGGACGACGCGCAATGGGAGCTGCCGTCCGCGTGTGACGGCTGGCGTGTCATCGATGTGGTGGCCCACCTCGCGGCCCTCGCCTCCGAGGCGGTGGACCCACCGCCGCCCGATCCCGCACTGCCGAAGAACCGCGAGCGTTACCACGACGTGCGTGTCGACGAACGGCGCCGCTGGAGCCATGCGGACGTCCTCGACGAATGGCGGCGCAGCAGCCCCCGGCAACTGGACCTCCTGGAAGCGGCCCAGGAGCCGCCCGGGGCCGGTGAGCCCGTCGAGGTACCCGGGCTCGGAACGTATCCACGCCATCTCCTGGCGAACACCATGGCGTTCAACGTCTTCTGCCACCTGCGCAACGACATGCTCGCCCCGGACGGCCCACTTCCCTACACCGTCCCGGAACCGGTTGACTCCCAAATCGCCCCCGCCGTCGAATTCATGCTCGCCGGCCTGCCGCAGATGCAGGGACCCGAACTCACCGCCACCGTGAACCGGCCCATCGTCCTCGACCTGACCGGGCCGGGCGCCACCACCGTCACCATCCTCCCCGCGAACGAGCCCACCGGGCAGCTGACCGTGGCACCTGGCGCCGACGCCACCGTCCAAGTCCACAGCACGGCCCTGGACTTCATCGCATGGGCCACCACCCGCAAACCCTGGCGCGACTACTGCAGCATCACGGGGGACGTATCTGCCGTGACCCCTTTCCTCGACTGCCTCAACATCATTTAGCGGTGGTCAAGCTGTTGTTCATGCACGTCCCGATCCGGCTGCTCGTCGGTACGGCTCCGGGGAGGTGCCCGCCGGAGCCGCGGCGCCCGACCCGGCGGCCGCGCCGAGCGGGTTACCGCACCTTTGTGACGACCGCGTGGCGGTCCGCGAGCAGCGGCACGATGCGCTCCAGGACGATGGTCCGGAAGTGGACACTGTCGCGGTGCGCGTCCAGCGCGGACTGGTCGGCGTAGCGCTCGACGAGCACGAGGTCGCCGTCGACGTCGCCGTCGGGGCGGTACGCCTGATAGCCGAGGCAGCCGGGCTCGGCTCGAGATTTCTGAATCAGTTCGGGCAGCAGCGCGGCGATGGTCCCGCTCTCGCCGGGACCCGGGCTCCAACGAGCGATCACGACGACCTCGCCGGGTCGCGCATCGTCCAGAGGCCAGATGGTCGCAGGGGTGTCGCTCACGGGTGTGTGCTCCTCGTGGTCGCAGGGATGGATGGTCCCGCCCCGGTTGCCACACCTCCGGGGACGGCCGTGCATCAGGAGGGCACGACGGCGGTCGGGCCCTGCCGCGGTCCGAATCCTTGTCGACCCGCGGGCTCCTGGAGCCATCCGACACGAGAAGCGATGGCGCCGGTGGCGTCTCAGAGACCGTTCTTCACCACCGTCACGGCCCCGATGCAGTACGACGGACTGGGGGAGAGCCGAGCTGCGAGGTTGTTGACAGCCGGATGGTGTGAGTGACCTGGCCACGGCGCCGATCCGGCGGTCAGGTGGAATACGGCAGCTGAGACGCGGTGGTGCGACGTCAAGTGCCCAGGGACCTTTCAGTCCTTCGCATGCGGAACCTTGTCACCCCCAGCGAAACGCGGCCAGGCCGGGTTCCGTCTGCCACGAGCGGTGGATGGGGCGAAGCGGATCAGTGGCCGGTGAGTGCGGCGACGATTCGCTCGGCCAGCGGCTTGCTGGAGGCGGGGTTCTGGCCGGAGCACAGATTGCCGTCGACGACGACGTTCGGCTGCCACGCGTCTTTCGCGGAACGGACTACCGCCCCACGCGCTGTGAGCACGGTCTCGGCCAGCCACGGGGCCCGGTCGGCGGTGCCGTTGAGCCGCTCTTCCTCGTTGGTGAACACGGTCAGGGTGCGCCCGGCGAACTGCCACCGTCCGCCCGGCAGATTCGCCGACAGGAGCGCGGCCGGTCCGTGGCACACCGGGGCAATGATCTTCCCCGCGGTGTCGGCTTCCACGAGCAGGCGCCCGAGATCGGGGTCGTGGGCCAGGTCTTCCATGGGGCCGTGCCCACCGGGGATGAAGATCGCGTCGTAGTCGGCAGTGTCGACGGCGGACAGCGCGACGGGGTTGGCGAGCGCTTCGGCTGCCGCGCCGATGTAGTCCGCGAAGGACTCCGCCTCGGTGCCGGCGACATCGGACCGCAGGCTCACAGGGTCGGCGGCCGGCTTGCCGTCCTCCGGGGCGGCGATGTCGACGGTGAACCCGGCCTGCGTCAGGATGCGGTGCGGAACCACGAACTCCTCGGCCCAGTAGCCGCTGGGGTGCTTGCTGCCGTCGGCCAGCGTCCAGTAGTCGACGCCCGACAGCACCATCAGGATCCTGGTCATATCGGCACTCACTTTCTTCGGTTGGGATGCCGCCCTTGGATGAGCAGTACTGAGGCACCGGAAATTGGGCCGCTTGCGGAATGGATTCCGTGCCCGTCCCGGTGGGCCTCCGCGATCCAGGACACCACGCGACCCCCGCACCGCAGGGGCTGCTTCCCGGCCCTGACCTGCCAGGGAAGCCGCTGCGTAGGACTCAGCGACCCCCCTTCCCCGGTCGACCGAGCTCAGCGGCGAGAGAGAATGGAGGCATGGCCCGCAATGTCGAGCTCAGCGAATTTCTTCGCCGTTCCCGCGCACGTATCAGCCCCGAATCGGCCGGACTGCCCGAGCGCGGGGCCTACCGGCGAGTTCCGGGGCTCCGTCGGGAAGAGGTCGCCCAACTGGCCGGAGTCAGCACCGACTACTACACGCGGCTGGAGCAGGGAAGGCAGATCAGCCCGTCGACCGCTGTGCTGGAGGCAGTGGCCGCCGCGCTGCGGTTGGATACCGCCGAACGCGCCCACCTGTTCGACCTCGTCGGGCCCAATGCAGGCCGGGCTCGCCGTTCGGCCCCGACCGTGCAGCGCGTCCGGCCGGGGGTCCGGCGGTTTCTGGACTCCTTCACCGACCAAGCCGGTTTCGTCCTCGGTCGCCGTACGGACGTACTGGCCACCAACCACCTGGCCCGGGCGCTCATGACCGACTTCGACGCGATGCCCGCGCGTGAACGCAACCTCACCCGCTGGATCCTGCTGGATGAGGAGGCCCGCGCCCTGTATTCGGACTGGGAGCAGGTCGCCACCGAGATGACCGCCGTTCTGCGGCTGGACGTCGGACGTCATCCCGACGACACCCGAACCGCCGAGCTGGTGGGCGAGCTGGCGATGAAGAGCGAGCACTTCCGCCGCTGGTGGGCCGACCATCAGGTCTTCGACCGCACCCACGGTCACAAGCGCCTGCACCACCCCGTCGTCGGCGATCTTGTCATCGACTACCAGGCCTTCACCGCGCTCGGCGAGATCGACCAGACACTGTTCCTGTACCTTCCGGCCCAGGACCAGGCCTCCCGGGACGCGTGGAAGCTGCTCGCCAGCTGGAGCGCCCAGGAACCGGCAGCACCGGGGGAGACGAGCCGCCACAGCGGCGCATCCCCGCACAGCTCCCACACTCGGCGACTGCTCTGACACCGAGTGCGATGCCTGGACTCCTGACGCCGCGGCCCAGCCCACCCGTGGTCATGGCACATGACCACACAGGGCTCACCTGTCGGGGTTTCGTCAGGGCTCTGCGTCAGGACGGGGCGAGGACACAGAACTCGTTGCCCTCCGGGTCGGCGGCGACCGTCCACGGCACGCTGCCCCGGCCCACCTCGGCGGGCGTCGCGCCGAGGGACCGAAGGCGGTTGGTGCGGTCGCCAAATAGAGATCAACTCGCTCACCGGCCGTAATGGTCAACGTGAGTCGGGAGAGACCCTTGGCCGGGTCATGGCGGGTGACCGTCGGGCTGCGGTGAAGCGTCCCGCAGCCCGACGGCACCATTCTGCTGGGGCTCGAACCCGTTGTCCCTTCGGATGACTCCGTGATCACGTGGGCGAGTGATTCCGTGACCTGGCGGGCGAACGGGAAGTCGCGCCCACGGAGCTCAGAAGACGATTCTGGCCCGGCGGGCAGTTGCGAGGGCGGTCTCGGCTCCGGAGACCAGTTCCAGCGCCCCGTCGGTGTCACGACCGGCCAGAGCACGCATGTAATCCAGCGTGCCCGCGCGGATGACCGCCTTCGGTTCGCCGGAGCCGATCAGCCAGGCGCCCCCGGCAGGTCCGGTGAGTTCGAGGGCGATGGATGCCTCGGACCAGGTCAGGGCGAGGTCACGGATGGCCTGTTCGACGATCTGCCCGTCGTGCTCGCCGATGGTGATGGTCTGTCCCGTCGCCCGTGCGAGATCGATGCGGTGCATCCACAGGTCGCGGTTGTAGATGGTGTCGAGCAGGTGGCCGACGGACACCCGCGGGGCCGTGGGCATGCCGGTGACGAGGTTGGCACGCCGCATCAGCCCGGGACGGCTCCGGCGGGCCTGTATGGCGCGGGGCCACAGTCGGGCGAACGCGGCGACCAGGTCCGGGCCCGACGATCCGGTATGGTCTTCGACCTGTGCCGCCATGTGGGCATCGATCGGGCCCTTGCCGCGGTGACGTCGCCTTCCCGCGATCTCCCGGCGCAGCATCGTGGGCAGGCTGATGTTGTCCTCGCACTGCGCGACAAGATGGGAGACCAGGGTGCGCACGTCCCACTCCACGCAGTCGGTGGGACGCTTCCAGTCGCCGTCGGCGAGCTTTCCGAGTACTTGGAGAGCCGCCCGGCCCTCGGCTTCGGCGATCATGGCCGAACGGTCGCGGTCGGTCTGCGCCAGGCCTGCGGCGTCGACAAAGGTCTGAGTCATCTCACTCGCCCTCCTTTGGGGCGTAGTAGCGGAAGAACATGTCCACTGCCGTGCCCGTGAGTCGGGCGAATCGGCCTTCTTCGACCTGTGCGGATGGTTCATTGGCGAGCTGCTGGCTGATCACGCCGGAGACCAGCGCCGTGTAGAGCGCCACCCCCTCGTCGCCGGCGGCTTCGGGGGCCAACTGCCCGGCGTGCACGGCCGCCTGAAGCGCTGATCGCAGGATTTCCAGCAGGCGCACCGAGGGCTCGAAGGCCTGGGGGGTTGGTTCGAATTTGGGTACGGGCCGCCAGTACAGCAGCTGCGCCAGCACCGGATTGGTCATGGCCCAAGCGACGCTGGCCTGTTGACCCGCCACGATGACAGCCCGGGGATCCTCGGCGAGCCGGGCACTGTAGGGCTCCAGGACCTCGGCCGATTCACGTACTCCCCGCTCGAACAAGGCGTCGTAGATGGCCATCTTCGACGGGAAGTACTGGTACAGCGAGGGTGGGCGCACTCCCACGCGCCGGGCGACCTCAGCCATGCTCAGCCCGGCCACGCCGTCCTCCGCCATGACGTCGATCGCGGTGTCGAGGATCTCCTGCACGGTCTCATTGCGCCGCCGAAGCCTCCGGTCTTCCCTCATGCCGATAAGAAAACCTAATGCCAGTAGGGAAGTCAACACCTCTTCGATTCTTGCCGGCGTCGACGCAGCGTCAACTGGTCTCGCATGCCGTCCACTTCTTGCATGTCAGCGCGTTGCTCCGGACCGGCTTGTCCCCGGCCGACCGGCTCCAACTCCTCACGGCGAAGCATCCGAATGACCGGCGGGCAGCCTGCTCGCCGTGCAGCAAGCACGGCCCGGCCCGCCGGTTCTCGGGGTGGTGCCGGTTCGTGGCCTCAGGACTCCCAGCAAAAGTGGTGTGACCTGGTCAGAGGTAGACGTCGTGCACGAGGTCGCCGGGTAGCGGGACGCGGTCAGCTGCGTCATCGCACGCGATAAACCCGGCGACGTAGGCGATGCACCCCGGAATACTGGTCGCCCATGGATGAGGTCAAAGTCGTCGTCGCCCATTCCGAGCGCGCGACTCTGCGCGTCGGCGACGTGTTCCTGAAGGTGGACGCCGATCAGGCGCGCATCGACGTCGAGATCGAGGCGATGTCCCTCGCACCGGTCCCGACCCCGGAGGTCCTGTGGCGCAAGCCGCCCGTGCTCGCGCTCGCCGCGCTCCCGGGGACGACGCTCGGGCGCCTCGGCGGTCCGTCGACCGGGTCGCCGACGGCGTGGGCAGCGGCGGGCGCCGCCATCCGGAAGCTGCACGACGCGCCACTGCCGCCCCGGCCGGGCCAGGCCGGCCGGAGCATCGTCGGACTGGCGGCGGAACTCGACACCGAGTGCGCATTGCTCGTGACGAACGGTGTCCTGCCCGCCGACCTGGTCACCCGCAACCGCCAGGTCGCGGAGGCCGCGCTCCGGCCGTGGACTCCGGCGTTCACGCACGGCGACCTGCAGATCGCGCACGTCTTCGTCGACGGCGACGAGGTCACGGGCATCATCGACTGGTCCGAGGCGGGCCAGGGCGATGCCCTGCACGACCTCGCCACCTTCACGCTCGGACATGAGGAGCACCTCGACGACGTCATCGTCGGCTATGGAACCGACGTGGACCTCGATGTGATCCACGCGTGGTGGTCGTTGCGAAGCCTGCTGATCGTTCGCTGGCTGATCGAGCACGGCTTCGACCCCTTCGCGCCGGGCTGTGAGGTCGACGTGCTGAGATCCCGGATGTGAGGCCGCGCGGGCCGGACTGCTACGTATGCGTTCCGACGCATCGAGCAGGCCATCCCCTGGGGCGCATCGCCTGCCCTTACTCGCAACAGAGTGCGGTGCGCAGTCGTCGCCGGCAGATGACGGTGCAGCCGAGGCTGACGAACGCGCGAGGAATGTCGTCGCGGATCTCCCAGCGGAGCGCGGGCGGCGGAACCAGCGCAACAGCGCGATCGTTCCTTCCACGAGCCGGTACACGCCCGGGCCGGAGCCGTGCCCGGTGCCGCGCCGGGCGAGGTGCGGGGTGATCCGGAACCGGCGGACCTTGTCCCGGTAGGTCTCGTGGTCATGGCCGCGGTCGGTCTGGGACCGCACCCAGGCTGCCGGTTCCTGGGGGCAGAAACTCCCAGCGGATCCCGCTGTACAGCACGAACAGGGTCCCGCACAGCACCTTGCGACTGTCCGGACGCTTACGGTCCGGACGCCGCGGACCACGTGGGACGACCTCAGCACCGGCTCGATGCGCGCCCACAATCCGTCGTTGACCTCCCAGGGCCGGACAGCGGTCCTCCTCGTCTCGACTGGCTCGCGCCCCCTCCGGCACTTCCTTGTGCGAGCAGTCGTCAGCGCTCCTGGCGTGCCGGGTCTGCGCTGCGGACCCGGTAGGTCTGGAGCCCGGCTTGACGTGCCGTCAGGTGGTGTGTGGGTCGTTGTAGACGAGGGTGTCGAGTTGGATGTTGTAGGCGTGGTGGAGGGTCCAGAGGGTGGTGAGGCTGGGTTGTTTGGTGCCGGCGGCGAGGCGGTGGAGGGTGGATCTGCTGATGCCGGTGCGTTCGGCCATGTCGGCGACGGTTTCGTCGCCGTGTTCCTTGGCTTCGGCCAGGAGTGTGGTCATGTGTAGGCGGAGCATGGTCGGGGACCCCCTCTGGGAATGTGCGTTTGTGCGGTTGGCCCACGCGCACGCAACGTATGCAAGTTGTCGGCTTGGAGTGACGCAAGGGTATTTTGATGCGCACAGGAGTTCGGTGTTGGTGATGTGGCCTGTGTGTTTGTGGATCTAGGGCTGTGACCTGCGAAGGTGCATGGGTGCAACTGAGTGGGCAGTAGTTGGCATGCGCGCTACCCTCCGGGGTCGGCGCGCTACTCTCCGGGGATGCGGAGTATGGAAGATCCCCCCCACGGGAGTCGGGCAAGGCGGCAGGCGCAGGCGCGGCGGGTCGGTGCGTTTTTGACGGCGGTGGCGACCGCGGCCGGGTACGACGTGCGGCGGCGGCAGGGCGGTCGGGTGCAGTTGGCGGCCGTGACCGGTCTGAGTTTGACGACGATCAGTCGGACGTTGGACGGCAAGACGTTGCCGCTTCCTTCCCAGTTGACGACCTGGGCGACGGTCCTCAATCTTGATCATCGCAGGATGCTCGTGGAGAGCGGTCTGATCCCGGAGCAGCGCGGGCCGCAGACGGTGGAGAAGGACGTGGAGGTGGCGTCGGTGCTGTCGGCGCAGGAGGCGATGGATGCGTGGGGGATCACCGATCCCATCATCCGCAAGACGCTCAGCGGAAGCATCGCCCAGGCGATCCAGTTGCAGGAGGAGTTGGACGCGGCCGGGGACTGGGGAGCAGTCGCCCTGGGGTGAGAGACGGACTCGACAGAGGCACGAGCACTCTTTCGACCGGCAGGATGCGACATCCGCCCCGGTGAAGGCGGGTGAGACCTCCGCGCCTCTGGGGTGCTGCCGGCCTCCGTGCTCACTGCACCGGCCATATGGTGGTGGCCGGCGCGAGGCCGGAGTGTCCGGCGTGGTGTCGCCTGGGTGGCGCACGGTCTGTTCGGGCGGGCGCCTGCGGATCGTCTGCCTGGACGCTGCTGCGTCCGTCCTGTTGATCGTCATGTGCTGGCAGTACCAGGGGTCTGGTGGGCCGGGGTTGCTGTCGCGGCGCATCGCGAAGAGCGTCGGTGCATCGTGACGTCAGGCTGGGGTTCGCGGAGAGGGCGTGTCCGGGTTTTCGGGGTTTTTCTGGGTTGATGCGTGTCAACACGCCCAGGGGTATGGGGGAGTGCCGGGGTTTTTGTGTGGGCGTGTCAGGATCGGCGGGTTGGTTGTCCGTGCCGGGGAGAGGGGCGGCGGATGCTCGTTGTGCAGGGTGCCTCGGTGACTGCTGTCGTTCGTGGCAGTACGGGTGAGCCGGTGATTTTGCTGTCCGGGAACGGGCATCGGGGTGTGCCGGAGCAGGCGCTGCTGGATATGGTGAAGGTGGCCTCGGCTGTTCTCAGTGAGGCGGAATTGCGCCTGGTCAGCCAGGCCTTCCCGCGCTTGCGGGCGGGTCGGGCGGATTCGCGCGTTGCGGTCGGTGATGAGGTTTTGACGGTCTACAGGCTGTCCGGCGACTGACCCAGGTCGGGTTCGGAGTTTGCGATGAGGGTGGCGGGCTCGGGGCCCGCCTTCTGTTTTTCGGGGGTGACATACGCGTCGCCCGCCGTCGGCGGAATTCGACGGCGGGCGACGCGGCTTCATGGATGGTGGATGTGCTGTTGGGTCAGTAGCGGCAGCAGTCCCAGTCGTAGGAGTACTGGCTGTAGCGCCCGTGTCGGTAGCCGCCCAGGTCCCAGCCCGAGTGCCGGTCGCAGCGGTTCCGGTACCTGTCCCAGCGCCAGTAGTCGCGGTCGTGGCCTCGGTATCGGCGCAGGTCGATGCCGCGGTAGCGGCGCAGGTCCCCGTTGTTGCGGTAGTGGGACGGGTGGTGGGTGCGTGCGCTCTCGCCTCGGTGGAGGGCGGAGAGGGCGGGCGCCGCGGAAACCGATCCCGGCAGCGGGGTGGCGCTGGCTTCTGCCGTCAGGGGCACGGCAACGGCTCCGGCTGTCATCAGCGCGACTGCCACAGCCCTAGCAATGGTCTTCACGTACTCTCCTTTCGGACAGCAGGAATTCGATCATTTCCCTGCTGCTGCGTCAGACGCTACCTCGAATTCCATGCGTCACGGCAGAAGCTGATAGGCGATCAGGCGCGGCGAGTACGGGTGGGCGGCAATCGGGAGCAGGTGGAAAGAGGCAGCTCAGCGACCTTTTCCGGTGAGTGCGGAACGGTGGGTTCCGGCCCTTTTTGAAACACCCGTCCAGACGAATTCACGCCTCGTGGCGCAGCCTGCCGGCGCTGCCGTGAGTGGAAATGAAATAAGAGACTCTCGCCGGGTGAATTGCATCCTTTAAATGACCCGTATTCGGTGGAGTGGGAAAATCAGGGCACGGCAGTGTGGCCAGTTGTTTCCCTATGGCAGGTGAGGTGTCCTGCGATGGAACTGCCCCTGCTTCTACGGAGTCGGTCCGGCCCTCCGACGCGGTGACGTCCTCCGGGACTGCGGGTCGCTGATCACCTGAGCCGTCGTCCTGCCGGTGATCGTTTCCGGACCGTGTGTGCGGCCGGGTGGCCCGTTAGGCGCCGGGAACCGCCGCCGAAGGACAGGGCGAAAGCCGGGATGGGAGGAAGGTGGCGTGCCCGGCGGCCATGGCCACGGGAGCGGCTCGGCTGATCTCGTAGCCTGCGCCGTCGGTGAGGCCGGTGATCCCGGTGACAACCGGCTGGAGAACTCCTCGGCCGGGTCAACGCGTGGCGTCGGCGGACGAGTCCGCGCAGCGCGCACCCTCGGGCCTGTTGTCGATCCGGCCCCGCTCGGGCGGCTCGCGAAGGCGTCGTGAGTGTTCGACAGTTCTTACGACGACGACGCCGGACCGAGCCGTGGCTGTCCGCGTGTCAATCGGCTACCTCGATGTACGACGCCAGATTGGCAAGCGAAGAGGCCATCCCGGCCTCGTGGACCGCCTGATCGATGCCGGGCGGCACATCCGTGGCGGTGACGGTCACTTCGGTTCCGTCCCCAACGGCGTTGAGCTGCCAGGTCATTGTCATGGTGCCTGCATACGAGGGGTCGTCGGCCTCGAAGACCGCCTTCTGCACCACGCGCGTGGGCGGAACCAGTTCCGCGAACCCGACATCGACGACATCCGTCGCATCTGACGTCTTGCCGGGACTCTCGGCGGGATCGAGGTAGGTGAGGACCATCCGGAAACCCCCGCCGGGCCGGGGATCCCACCGGTCGACCCGCCCTCGCATGCCTTCCGGCGGAAGCCACACCTCGAGAGACTCGCGGTCGAGGAGAGCGCCGTAGACAGCCTTCGGTGGCGCTGCGATGATCCGGCCTGCGCGGTCGATCCTGCTCATGGCGAAAGTCTAGGACCGGCCCCCGATTCCTCGTCGCTGTTTGCGGTCGACAGCCTCGATGTGATGGAGGATACCGTCGCTGGGCCCGGGGATGGACTGCTCGATCGGTCGCTCGGCCCACATGGCCGGCATGCGGATGCGGCCTGACCGGGACGGCATGGGCAGGGACGGTGATCCGGCGATCCCAGGACGTCAAGCGCCTGAGGTGATGTTCCTCCGGCCCGGCCCCTCTTGCCGCGCACGAAGGCGAGAATGCCGTCGCGGTGCGACCGGATGTCGCTGCCCCGCCACCGGACCACCCGCTACCTTGTCCACGGCTCCGCCGCTGGGGCGCCTGACCCCGGGGTGACAAGTCCCGTCTCGTACGCCACGACGACGGCTTGGGCGCGGTCACGCAAGCGGAGCTTGGCCAGGATCCGGGCCACATGGGTTTTCACGGTGGCCTCGCTCAAGCCGAAGCGCGCGGCGAGTTCGGCGTTGCTCAAGCCGCCGCCGAGCGAACGGAGGACTTCGAGCTCGCGGGGGGTGAGCACAGACAGGTCCCGATGCAGGGCGCCGGCCTCGATGTCACGAGAAACGAAGCGTTCGACGAGTCGGCGAGTGATGGCCGGAGCGAGCAGCGCATCACCGGTGCGGGCAAGACGGACGGCGGCGACCAGGTGTTCGGGAGTGACGTCCTTGAGGAGGAAGCCGCTCGCCCCCGCGGTAAGCGCGGCGTAAACGTAGCGGTCGAGGTCGAAGGTGGTCAGCATGATGACGCGGGGCAGATCGGGCGCGGCGCAGGAGAGGATGCGCCGCGTGGCTTCCAGTCCGTCGGTCCCGGGCATGCGGATGTCCATCAGGACCAGGTCGGGGCGGGTGCGGTGGACCGCGTCGATCGCCTCGTCGCCGTCGGAGGCCTCGGCGACGACGTCGATTCCGTCCGCCGCCAGGATCAGGCTGAAACCGGTACGGACCAGGGCCTGATCGTCGGCGATCACCACGCGCGGCAGCTCACTCACGCGACCTCCTCGACTGGTATCACGGCGCGGAGCCGGAAGCCGCCGGTAGGGCGTTGGCCCGAGTGGAGAGTGCCTCCGTAGACGGCGAGACGATCACGGAGGCCGATCAGTCCACGACCGCCCCCGGGTCCGGCCGGTGCCTCGGATACTCCGCCGGTGTCGGACACATCGATGTGCACGGCGCCGGGGACGTGGTCGATGGCGATCCGCACACGCGCTCCGGCGGCGTGCTTGACGGTATTGGTCAGCGCCTCCTGCACCACGCGGTATGCGGCCAGGTCGGCGCCGGTGGAAAGGGGTACCGGGGCGCCGGTGACGGTCAGTTCGACGGCAACACCGGTTCCGCGCATGCGATCGGTCAGGGTCGGCACCTGGCCGAGGCCCGGTTGTGGCGCCAGGTCGGTCTCGGTGGCCGTGTCGTAGCCGTCGCCGGCCATGGTCAGCAGGCCCATGGCGTGGCGCAGTTCGGCCATCGCGGTGCGCCCGCCGGCCTCCACGGACAGCAGTGCCTCGCGGGCCCGGTCGGGCGCGGTGTCCATCACTGTGCGGGCCGCACCCGCCTGGATCACCATCACGCTCACATTGTGGGTGACCACGTCGTGCAGTTCACGCGCGATCCGTGAGCGTTCGCGGTCGACCGCCAGCCGTGTGGCGGTCTCGTGCTCTTCCTGCAGGACGCGCAGGCGCTGCTTCCAGGTGTGCATCGCGTTGGCCGCGAGCCCCACACCGAGCAACGCGAGGAACGGCGCCAAACTGGGGGCGAAGGACGGGAAGTTCTCATCGTGGTACACGGCGAGCAGGCCTGTGCCGGCCACCAGGCCGGTGAGGGCGCGCGCCCGGTACGGGCTGTACACGGCGGCGCTGTAGGCGGCGACCACGCAGGTCAGGAAGGTGTACACGGTCGCATCACCGCCGCCCGTGCGCAGGTTGAACAGCAGGCTCGCGCCCACCACGGCCCAGAAGGCGGCCAGCGGATACCGTCGGCGCACCACCAGGGGCAACGCGGTCAGCGCCGCCAACATCAACTGCGCGGGCTGGACGGCTTCGAAGTGATGCGCGAGTCCCAGCGGCGGGGGCGGAGCAGCCGGCGCGGAGCCCGGCGTCGGCACGGGCGGTGGCTTCAGCACCGGAAACGGCGGGAGCGGAACGTCGCTGCTGCCCTGCCGGAGGACGGTTCCCACCGTACATGCGGCGAGGACGACGGCAAGGATCGCGTCGGCGGTCCACATCCACCGGGACGGCCGCGGCAGCGGGCTCCAGCGACGCAGCGTTGCGACACCCGTCCTCCACCGCTCCACGATCTTTGCCCGAACAGCTGCGCCCATGCGCACAGTGTGGCAAGCCCCGGACCCCGCCACATCCTTCCCGTCGCGGACGAGCACTACATCCCTCACGTACATCGCAAGGATGACGCGAGCAGCGGGTCATCCAGGGACGGCAGCCCATCTCGCCTTCACAGGCGACGCACGGGGCCCGGCCCGGCCCCTAACTTCGGGCCGAACCGTCAACTACCGGCCTGTGGAGGCACCGTGGCAGCGACTGCGCCCGTGATCGACATCCGCGATGTGACCAGAACGTACGGGGAGGGGTCGCCGGCTCTCGCCGACGTGACGCTGAGCGTGCTCGCCGGCGAGGCACTCGCCGTCCTGGGGCCGTCCGGCAGCGGCAAGTCGACGCTCCTCAACCTGATCGCCGGACTCGACCGGCCGACCGCAGGCAGCGTCACGGTCGACGGACTGCGGGTGGACAAGCTGAGTGAGGCCAGGTCGGCGGAGTACCGGCGGGTGA
Source organism: Streptomyces sp. HUAS TT11 (assembly GCF_051553595.1). Taxonomy (NCBI): domain Bacteria; kingdom Bacillati; phylum Actinomycetota; class Actinomycetes; order Kitasatosporales; family Streptomycetaceae; genus Streptomyces; species Streptomyces sp. HUAS TT11. The sequence goes on along the minus strand of NZ_CP196184.1, from coordinate 458,903 downwards.
AAGTCGGCATGGTCTTCCAGTTCTTCAACCTCCTGGACGACCTCACGGTCACCGACAATGTGCTGCTGCCCGCGCAGTTGGCGGGCCTGCCCCGGGCCGAGGCCCGAAGGCGTGCTGCCGCTCTGCTGGAGTACCTCCGCATCGACCGGCACGCCGGTGCCTACCCCGGCCGGTTGTCCGGCGGCGAGCGGCAGCGGGTCGCGGTCGCCCGGGCGTTGATGAACCGCCCCGCTCTGCTGCTGGCCGACGAGCCCACGGGCGCGCTGGACACCGCCTCCGGAGAGCACGTCCGAGAACTGCTGACCGAACTCAACGCGGAAGGGCAGACGATCATCCTGGTCACCCATGATCTGGGCCTTGCCGAGTCCTGCGCGACCCGGACCGTCGAGCTGGTCGACGGCCGGATCGTGCCGGACACCGAGCACACGGCGGCGGTGGCCCGATGAGCGCGCTCGGCCGGGTGGTACGCGCCGGAGTCGGGCGGCGGCGCGTCCATACCGCGGTGATCATCCTGACCACGCTCATGGCCGTGACCGCGTCGGTGCTCGCCACCGGACTGCTCGTCGCGGCCCAGGCGCCCTTCGACCGCGCCTTCGCCGAGCAGCACGGCGCCCATCTGACCGCGCAGTTCGACGGGACGAAGGCAACAGCCGCGAAGCTCGCGGCAACCGCCCACGCATCCGGCGTGACCTCCGCAGCCGGACCCTTCCGGACCCTTTCGGTACGCCCGCGCACGGCGTCGCGCTCCGACATGCTTCCGGCCGGTGTCGATCTCCCGCCGCTGACCGTCGTCGGCCGGGCCGATGCATCAGGCCGTGTCGACGGACTCACATTCGTGGCGGGCACCTGGGCCACCCGACCCGGCCAGATCGTGGTGGCCTACGACAGGGTGCCCGTACAGCCGGGTGAGCGGCTGACGTTCCCCGCCGCGCCGGGCAGCCCCACGCTGACCGTGGTCGGCGTCGCCCGGTCGGTGACCGGCACCGCGGATGCCTGGGTGACTCCCGCTCAGGCCGAGGCACTGACCGCGCCGGGCAGCCCCCTCACGTACGAGATGCTCTACCGCTTCCGCCACGCGGGTACGGACTCCCGGATGGCCGCGAACCGCGCCGCTGTCACCACGGCAGTGCCGCGGGGCACGATGACCGGGTCGCACTCCTATCTGGCCGTCAAGCAACAGGAAACCGCCAACGCGATGGCCTTCGTGCCCTTCCTGGCCGCTTTCGGAGTCCTCGGACTGCTCCTGTCGGTGCTGGTCATCGGCATCGTGGTCAGCGGCGCGGTCGGCGCCGCGACCCGGCGCATCGGCATCCTCAAGTCCCTCGGCTTCACCCCGGCACAGGTCGTACGGGCCTACGTCGGGCAGGCGCTGATCCCGGCGGCGGTCGGCTGCGCCCTGGGGCTCGGTCTGGGCAACCTACTGGCCATTCCGGTGCTCCGAGAGGTCGGCACGGCCTTCGGCGGCCCGGCAGCATCGATTCCCGTGTGGATCGACGCCGTCGTGCCGACCGCGACCCTTGTCCTCGTCGCCGGCGCAGCACTGGTACCCGCGTCGCGCGCCGGCCGACTGCGTACCGTGGAAGCGATCAGCGTCGGACGTATCCCCGACGCCGGTCGAGGGCACCTGGCTCGGCGGCTGACGGGGCGGCTCCCGTTGCCGCGCGCGGTCAGCCTCGGGCTGGCGAACCCCTTCGCCCGGCCGGCGCGTTCGGCGACGACGGCTGCCGCGGTCGCCTTCGGCGCCGCCACCGTCACCTTCGGGGTCGGGCTCGCCCTGACACTCGGGGCTGTCCAGTCGGGCCGCATGCTCGACTCGGCCGGTTCGGTGGTGGTGGAGACCGGCGGCGGGCAGGCACCTCCCGGCGCACAGGTGGTTCACGCGGGCGGCGAGCCCGAAGCGCCGAAGGCCGACCCGGCGGAGATCGCCGCCGCGCTCCGTGCGCAGAAGGGGACGAGGCGCTTCTACGGCACGGCCCAGGCGGAGGTGAGCGCGTCCGGGATCACCGGCGCCACCACCGTGGTGGCGTACCAGGGCGACGCGTCGTGGGCCGCCCCGCAGACGGTCTCGGGAAGCTGGCTCGACGGCCCTGGTCAGGCGGTGGTCACCACCCGGTTCCTGCAGGCTGCCGGAATCCGGGTCGGGGACACGGTGACCCTGACGGTGCAGGGGCGGCAGACCTCGGTGCGGATCGTCGGCGAGGCGTTCTTCACCCAGGGCGAGGGCATGGAACTCCTCACCCCGACCTCGACCCTCGCGGCACTGGGACTCGATGCAGAACCGGGCCGGTACAACGTCGAGACGAGACCGGGCACGGCCTTGGCGCCCTACCTGACCTCGCTCAACGCGGCACTGGACCCGGTCGGCGCCGTTGCCCGGGCCAACACCACCAACGCTTCCGATGTGATCGTGACCATGGACGCGCTGGTCGGGACGCTCACCCTGATGCTTGTTGCGGTCGCGGGCATGGGCGTCCTCAACACGGTCGTCCTCGAGACCCGCGACCGCGTCCACGAACTCGGCGTCTTCAGGGCTCTGGGCATGGCACCCCGCCAGACCGTGACCATGGTCATCACCTCGGTCGCCGGGATCGGCCTGGTCGCCGGTGCCGCGGGCGTCCCGGCCGGGGTCGCCCTGCACCGGTTCGTCACACCGCTCATGGGCGATGCCGTCGGCATGGACCTGCCCACTTCGGACGTCGCCGTCTACCACGCGCCCCAGCTGGCCGTGCTCGCCCTCGGCGGGTTGGTCATCGCGGTGACGGGCGCGCTGCTGCCGGCCGGCTGGGCCACCAGGAAGGACACAGCGACCGTGCTGCGCAGCGAGTGACGGTGCCCTGCCGCCGGCAGGAGGGCAAGGTACGCCACCTCGGATCGAGCGGGGCAGCAACGGACACCGTTCGCCGCGCCCACACGGTCCACCGCGGCAGCGCCGTACAGCGCGCGCACGGACCCGCTTGCGGGACTTGGTGCCCGACAGCCTCCGCTTCAGCGCTGTAGTCGGTCGCTGAACGGGCCTTTGCCGGGACCTTGCGGCAGCCATGGCCGGGCGGCGTTCCGGGGCGCGCCCTCAATCGGTGGCTTTCGAGCCGGTGACGATGCCGGCCGCACTGCACGCGACGCGGACGAGTGCCGCGGTGGCGGTCGAGCGGGACTGCTGTGGCCACGCGATGGCCAGCACTGACACCGGTGCGTCCGCGACGGGCCGGTAGACGACGCCGGGGCGCGGATAACGAGCGGCGACGGAGGCGGGCAGCAGGGGAGTCGGGCCACCGAGCCCAACGAGTGTGAGCAGTTGGGCGAGGTCGCGACCCTGGCCGCGGTGCTGGTTGATGAACCGGTCCACGTCGTCAGGGCGCAGGCCGAGGTCGGTGAGGGTCAGCTGGTCGCGGGCGGCGAGAGGATGGGAGGCAGCGAGTGCCGCGACGCGCGGTTCGCCGATCAGCGTCTCCGAGTCGAGGCCGGTACGGTCGAAGGGCTCATGGACCAGGGCCGCGTCGGCTTCGCCCTGGCGCAGCAGCTGCGGCTGTTCGTGCCAGCCGCACAGCCGGACCGCGACGGGTATGGCCGCCGGTTCCCACGCGAAGCGCGCGAGGATCGGCTCCAGCAGACCCGCGTCTCCGTCGGCCTTGACGGCCAGGATCAGCTTCGGCTCCGTCGCCGCGGCGCGCTGGGCCCGCCGCTCGGCGGCCTGCAGGGCGTTCAGGGCGATCTTTGCCTCCGTGAGCAGTACCGCTCCCGCCGGGGACAGGGCCACGCCGTGGGTGTTCCGATCGAAGAGGTCGACGCCCATTTCCTTCTCCAGCTTGCGGATCGCGCGGGACAAGGGTGGCGGGGACATGCCGAGTCGCTCGGCGGCGCGGGTGAAATTGAGTTCTTCGGCGACGGCGACGAAGTAGCGCAGCGGGCGTGATTCCACACGACCCCCTCTGTTCGGTATTGCCCTCAGGGTAACGCGGGCGAGCCGATCGATCCTTCAGTTCGAGCGCGCTACGCAGCAGGCTCGACGACATCGGTTCAGCCTTCTCGAATGGGAGTCATTGAATGATCGTCGTCGCCACCCCCACCGGTCAGATCGGCCGGCAGGTTCTCGACCACCTTGTGGACGCCGCGGAAGGCGCGACGGACATCCGAGTGATCGCCCGAGACCCCGCACGGCTCCCCGCCCGTGTCCACGAACACGTCGAGGTCGTACGCGGCTCGCACGCCGACCCCGCCGTTCTCGAGGCGGCGTGCGAGGGTGCCGACCGCCTCTTCTGGCTGGTGCCCCCGGCGCCCCGGGCCGACAGCGTCGAGCGCCACTTCCAGGGCTTCACCGAGTCGCTGTGCGAGGTGATCGCGCGCCACGGCTTGGAACGTGTTGTCAGTGTCTCGACCCTGGGCCGCACGGTGGCGAAGAACGCCGGGCAGATCTCCGCCTCCCTCGCCATGGACGAGGCGATCATGGCAACGGGTGTGCACTACCGCGCGTTGTGCCCGCCGTTCCTGATGGAGAACCTGTTGGGGCAGGCAGCCTCGATCCGAGACGCCGGGGTGTTCTTCCTGTCGATGACGGATGACCGCGTGCTGCGCACCTGCGCCACCCGCGACATCGCTGCCACGGCGGCCCGGCTGCTGCTCGACGGATCGTGGACGGAGCAGCATGACGTACCGCTGGTCGGACCCGACGACCTGTCCCCGGGGGGCATGGCAGCCGTCGTCTCCGAGGTGCTGAACCGCCCCGTGCGCGTCCAACTGATCAGCAGCTCGGAGTACAAGGAGGCGGCCCTGCGTCGCGGCGCGAGCGAGGCCTGGGCGCAAGCGCTGGCCGACATGACGGACGCCCTCGACGAACAGGGCTTCTACGGGTCTGACGTGCCGAGTACGCCCGAGTCGGCGCCCACCCACTTCCGCCAGTGGTGCGAGGAGGTACTCAAGCCCGCCGTTCTGGGCTAGAGCCTGGCAGGGGCAGAGTCGCTCTCGACACCGCGAAGGCCCCTGAGGGCCTGTGAGTTCCGGTGTCCGGCCCTGCCCCTGCCTTTGCAGTGTTCACGGTAAGGGAGAGAAGCGGCAGCCTGTGCCGACAGCGCGGCACCGGCATCAGCGCGGTCTGGGTCGAGGTGCGGGGGTCGCGTCGAAGGTCCGCCTGGCGGCCGGCGGGTCGAGCGGAGGCACGGCGCTGTTCCTACTTCGGAACCAGGCGGAAGCGTCGTAACCGGAGACCTCGCGCGGGCACTCTGTCTGTTGCCTGCACCTGAGACCGCGTTTGAGGTCTTTGTAGATGGCGCTGTGACTTTGCGCTCCAGCTGGTGGATGAGCCCGGCAGTCGGCAGAGCCGAGCGCAGGTGTCGGCGGGCGAGCACGGCCTGCAGCGCTTGCCTGCGGGTTCTTCAGAGAGCTCGGGAGACCCAGCCGGGGAGCTGGATCTCCCGCAGTGCACGGTGGCCTTCGCTCACCTCAAGTACGGTGACTCGGCATGATCGAATCCGAGATCGAGATCAGCGAGGAACTGGTCCGCGACCTGCTTCGGGAACAGCATCCGGACCTGGCCGAGCTGCCCATCCGCGAAGTGGCGGGCGGCTGGGGCAACCAAATGTGGCGCCTCGGTGACGAGTTGGCCGTCCGGATGCAGCGGATGGACACAAGCCCCGATCTACAGCTCAAGGAGCGCCGGTGGCTGCCGACTCTGGCCGCGCGCCTGCCGCTGCCGATTCCCGTCCCCCTACGGAACGGTGCGCCGTCCGAGCGCTTCCCCAAGATCTGGACCGTCATGACATGGGTCGAGGGCACGCCGCTGGACCACGGCTCGATCACTCGCCGCGACCACGCGGCCGAGACGCTGTCGGGCTTCCTCAGGGCGCTGCACGTGGAGGCGCCCGCCGACGCACCGACAGCTTCGGACTTCGGCGCTCACCCCAAGGACTGCACGGACGGCTTCGAGCACTTCTTCCAGGCCGTTGCCCCTACCGACCTCGCCGACCAGATCCGTGAAGTCTGGGGCGAAGCGGTGGCGGCCCCGGGGTGGGAGGGTCCACCGGTGTGGGTACACGGCGACCTGCATCCCGCGAACGTCGTCGTCGCGGACGGGACATTGGCGGGTGTCGTCGACTTCGGCGCACTCCTGGCCGGCGACCCGGCGTGGGACCTCGCGGCCGCCTGGCTGCTACTCCCCGCGGGCGGCGCCTCACGGTTCTTCAACTGCTACGCACAGGCGGACGAGGCCGCGGTGCGACGGGCGCGCGGACTGGCCGCGATGAAGAGCCTGTTCCTGATGTTGATGGGCCAGAACGGGGAACGCGGCCTGCCCGGAGGCAAGCCGAACTGGGGACCCGCAGGCCGGTCCGCTCTTGATCGTGTCCTGAAGGGCCTTTGACGTCGGCATGGATCGGCTGGGCTTCCCGGCGGCCATGCACTCGCTGACAGGAACCGATGCAGTCCCGGCCCGGTCCGCCAACCGGCTCGGTCGGGCGGACCTGCTCGCGTCGGAGACCGCCGGCAGCGGACAGTCCGGTCATACAGCAGAGCTCCGGTGAGCGGTCGGGGGCCTGGGCGGAGAGCCGGTCCTTTGCGGGTGAGTCCCCGAAACATGTTGCCGATCATCGCCCAGCGGATCATGGTCTCCGAGCGAGCGGGGCTGGTCTCGGCCGCCCTTCGGCCCCACCCTGGCCGGTGGCAGCAACAGTTGGTCGATCTCCGACGGCGGCAACGATTCCTCCACCGCCGAGCCGTCGGCCGTGATCATCCAGCTGTCGATCCTCCTTCGCGGAAGATCAATTCTCGCCGTTCGTCTCGCCGTAATTTCTCAAGTAGGCGGCCGGAGTGGTTCCGTAGAATGATTTGAAGTGTCTGATGAAGTGGCTGGCATCTGCAAAATGCCAACGTGCGGCTATTTCGGAGACACTGGCCGTGTTACCTTGCCGCACGAGTTCACCATGTGCCTTCTGCAGACGCCGTCGGCGAGCAAAGGCCATGATGGAATCATTGGATGCAGAAAAAGACCTGTGCAGCGTGCGAAGGGAAACCCCGACTGTTTTGGCGACCATTGCGGGGGACAGATCGTGTCTGTCGAGATTTTTTTCGATGACGTTCTTCGCGGCCTTCAACGTGGCGTTCGGGTGTTCCTGCAGCCCCAGTTCGGTGCGTTCGGAGAGCATTCCTGAGAACAAGGTCGCGCAGGCGTCCAACGCAATGTTCTGCGCGGAGATCGACAGGTCCAGGTCGTTACTGGTCTTCTCGATCGCCTCCAGGAAGTTCACGAGGAAGCGGACCTCGGGGGCGGAGACGTCGGAGACGTAGGCCTGGTTGAGCACCTTGGTTGATCGCATGCGCGAGAACAGCAGGTGTCGCGGGATCGTCACGACACGTACGCGTGTGGCGGGCGCGCAGGAGAATTCCCAAGAGGCTTTGGTGTCCCGGATACAGATACGGCCGGGTGTGACGGAGTGGGTGCCGTCCTTTCCCGTGAAACTGATCCGGCCGGCCGTGACCAGGTCGGCCACGATCGGATCCTGGTCCAGATTGCTCCCGGAAATCCCCGTCAGCGAGTCGCAGTACACCCTTACCGACAGCAGACTGTCGAAAAGGTGTCCGTTTGCGGAGAATCTGAATCCATGGGCGGATCCGTGAGGTATGGCGAGGCGTGTGAGGTGGGAGAAGGGGCCGCCTTCCCACTCCTGGAAAATGTGCTCAGTATCTCTCACCTGCCGGGCCGTCAGATTCATGTTGGTCTTGAAATCTGTTGTTCGGCCGCAGTTCAGTGAGGAGTCTGCGGAATCTTCCAGTGTCTGGTCACTCATCTGCGCCTCTTTTCGATCGCTCCAACCGATCTTCTTGGTGAAGGCATAGGGCGATCGACAGGGGAATAGGACTGCTTGCAAGCAGGTGACATCGTTGTCGCACGCAAGGATTTGCTCACTTTACGTGTCGGGAAGGGTTCTTGTCGAATGATCAAGGAGTGCAGGCGTCGTGGTTCTATCGAGTGGCGCGCATATACAACCTCCGCGCCCTCCGGGCCGGCCTTGCGCATCCCTGCCCGTGGCTCCGGCAGGGGCGTGGTGCTGAAGGTCTGCGTACCCGGAGGGTGCGGGGAGAGGGCGGTGGCCTCCGAACGCTATGGCGATGACCTGTGGTGATGCCACTCACGCGAAACCGCTTCGTCGCGACCTTCCAATCGGCGCGGTGAGAAGGCACCCCTCACCGGGCGGGTACATCACGAAGCCGCCTCGGCCGGCCTTATGACCTTCCGCTCGCAGCGATGCCGCTTGTACCCGTAAGAGATGGCCTCCGGTGACGCGGGGGCCATCATCCGGTGTCGGTCGGGCCACCGTGGCACATGTGGCATCCGTGTTCTATCCGCGTGGCTGCACGGTGTGATGAGTTGGGAGCAACCGCTGCGATGGGGACGCGCCGCATGCGATCTCCGGGCCGCCGGGGACTCCGTGGCACGACACGGACCGGCCATCACGGGGTCAGCCGCCGCCACGTCGGTCACGTTTTCCTGGACGGCCGGAGTCGCCGCGGCCGCGCCTGCCGACCCAGGAGGCACTGGGCGGGTGATCTCGCAGGACGCGCCCTGTCCGGCCGCACTTTCCCGGAGTCCCGACCGCCCAGGGACCACACAGAGACGACACCATGACACAGCACCACGACCCACTCAGACCGATCGTCTTCGCCTACACGGTCGTCCGCGACGCTTTGGCCGCTGCTGCAGAGGGGCGGTGCACAAGGGATCCGGACGGCACGGTTCTGGCTGTCTCGGGTGCGCCCGTGGCCACATTGAACGGCGTCATCAGTCCCAACCGTGATCCGAACCCCCAGGTGCTCGGGTCCCTGGCCGGCGATCCGAACCTCACGGGGTTGCCGTGGAGTATCCAGGTCCGTGGTCGTGCCGGGAAGGCGATCACGGAGGTGGCGGCGCGGTACGGGCTGACCGCGGTCACCACGACGCCACTCATGATCAGGCGTCCCGGTGCGGGAATGCTGCCGGGGCCGGCCGGGTCCGTGCGCATACGCCCGGTGGCAGGTGACGAACTGGGCCTGTACGCCCGGACGATGGCGGAGGGCTTCGGGGTGCCCCTCGAGGTGTTTGCGATGTTCGCCGAACCCGCCCTGGCCAAGAGGGAACACTTCACCTTCTACCTGGCGGAGGCGGACGGGGTTCCCGTGGGCACGGGAATGGCCGCGGTCACCGACAACCTCGTGGGAGTCTTCAACATCAGCGTGCTCCCACAGCATCGGCGGCAAGGCCACGGACAGACCATCACGGCGGAGATCATCCGCGCAGCGAACGACGCCGGCGCCACGACCGCCTACCTCTACTCCAGCACCATGGGCGAACCCGTCTACGCATCCCTGGACTTCCGCACCGAAGAAATCCTCACCGCCTTCACCGCCCCGGTATAAGCCACATCCCACCAGCAACCCGCGCTGTCCGTAGGAAGAAGCCTCTGCGTCGGTCGACAGAACGCCGAGCGCGCCGACCGCCCGGCAGCCGTCCTTTGGCTCGTCGTAGGTCGGCGAACCGCTGCTCTGTCACCGTGCAGAGGACAACCACCCCGCCTGTCGCCCGGTTTGGGGCCGCATCGGCCCACACAGCGTGAGAGCGACCGTCCGGCCGCCCCGTCGAACTCTGCGACCGGACCGGAAGGACTGTCGACATCCGTTTCCGACGCCAACCGCTGCAACCCATGGTGCACCGTAAGCAGCGATCGCCTCAGCTGCGCCCCGCCGCGGTGTCGATCCTCGCGCGAAGCCGCCGATCCGGCGTTCGACGACACCATCGCGGCCCAGGGGCCTCCGCCTTCTTGTGGACGACTTCGAGTCGAGCGCCTGGTCACTCGGCAGTGCGGCAGATGTGCCAGGTGTGTCCGTACGGCGGTCGGCCGCGGTCAACAAGGGTCAGTGACGCGGAGTCCGTGTGGTGCGCCGGGTCAGCACGGGAGGGCGTTCTCCGGCCCCGCGGCGGAACGGTCGGCTCGGGTGCCGGTGCGGCTGAAAGCTCTGCTGGCGTGGGCAGTGGGCGTGTTCGCGTCACTGTCCTGGGCATCCGGACGGTCGAGGCCATCGTGATCGGCAGCTCTGTAAGTGTGGGCGACGACGGGCAGCCCGGGTGTTCACGTCCCCACGCCGGGAGGGGTTCCCGGACCGGGTTCGATCGGCTGCCGGCCCGTGCCTGCCTGGCCGGAGGGGACATGGGCATCGGTGTCGATGCGCGTGGCCTCCTGGTCGGGGGCACGGACACATCCGTCGATCCCTGCGGTGGTGTCGTCGTGACCGTACGCCCGGCGTCCTGACCGCGTGGACCGCGCCGTCGGCTCCACGTCAACCGAATGAGGACGGCTCATCAACACGTTGTCGACGGGGCGTGGACGCTCACACGGTTGGCTGCTTGTGGCAACGCCACCGTCCAGGCTGCCCACTTGGGCGCCGGGTCATGTGCGCTGCCGCACACATGGTGCGACGTACCTCGTGCGTGCGTACCAGCTGTCTGTATGAATACGACAAGGGAAGTTCAATGACGCGTTCCTACGCATCTCTCGGCCTGGCCGCAGCACTCAGCAGCGTCCTCTTGCTTGCTGGATGCGGCGGCTCCGACAGCGGAGCTGCGTCTTCGGCGCCCAGTGCGCCCGCATCCGTCCCTCCCGCGGCCGCCCCTTCCAACGGCGCTGCGGGCGGTAGCGGTGGATCCGGCGGCGCTGCGGGGGACGCCGGATCCAACGGCACGGGAAACGGGGCGCCTGCCGGTCAGGCGCCGCAGCCTGCGCAGTCGACGAACCCGTCGGGCGGTTACTGGCCCGCGACCGTGCAGCTCGGGCACAACGACCGGCTCGGCAGCACCGTGGTGGACGGTGAGGGCTTCACGCTGTACCGGTTCGACCCGGACTCCGCCAACCCCTCGAAGGCCACGTGCGTGGGCGACTGCGCGGTCACCTGGCCGCCGGTGCTCGCCAACGACAAGATCGTCTTCCAGCGGCTGTACCGCGACAAGATCTCGACGGTCACCAGGCCCGACGGAACGCAGCAGGTGACCATCGGGGGATGGCCCGTCTACCGGTTCTCCAAGGACACGGCGGCAGGCGAGATCAAGGGTGAGGGGGTGGGCGGCACCTGGTTCGCCGTCGCCCCCGACGGCACCAAGGCCAAGGACAGCAGGGACTGAACTGTTCGGTCGGGCGTGGGGCCGGTCGTGTGCCGGCCTCACGCCCGAGGCTCGTGAGGCAAGACATTGATGACAATGATGGCAACCAAGATGATCACGGTGACCCTGCACGCCGACGACCCGATCGCGCGGGCCGGCCTCTCCGGTCTCCTCCGCGGACAGCCCGAGATCGAAGTGCTGGAGCGGCCAGTGCAGAGTGTCGGACGCCGCTCTGTGGCCGTGATCCTCGCCGATCGCGTCGACGACGACACCGCCGTGGTGCTGCGCCGGCTGGTGCGCGGCGAATCACGGGAAGCGGTGCTGGTGGCGGGCAAGCTCCATGAGCGGGAGCTGCTGAGCGCGGTGGCCTGCGGAGTGCGGACCTTCGTGTGGCGGCACCAGGCCACGGCGGAAAGCCTGGCCAAGGCCGTGCGATCCGCGGCCCGTGGCGACAGCGAAGTCCCGTCCGACCTGCTCAACCGGCTGCTCGTGCAACTGGGGCGGCACGGCTCCGGCGCGTCGTCGGCGCCCATGGTCACCGGGCTGTCCGATCGTGAGGTGCAGGTGCTGCGCTTTGTGGCCGACGGGCTGGAGAACCGGCAGATCGCGGGAAAGCTCTCCTACTCGGAACGCACGGTCAAGAACATCCTGCACGGTCTCATGACACGCATGCAGCTGCGCAACCGCGCGCACGCCGTTGCGTTCGCACTGCGGGAGGGGTACCTGTGAGCACCCAGATGATGCCGGCATCGCCGGTGGACACCGCCCTGGGGACGTCCCGGTGATTCACGAGATCGACGAGGCGCTGCGACGTCTGCTGCGCGCGCAGGCGCTGCCCGCGGGCGCGGCAGAGGTGGTCTTCGACGCCCCCACCCGTGAGTGGGCCGCCCGCCGCAACGCTCCCACCGTGGATGCGTATCTCTACGACATACGGGAGGAGGTGGCCCGGCGCGAGCGTGGCGCGATGGCGCTGCGCGATGCCACCGGCATGGTCACACGGCGGCGCCAGCCGCCGCGCTGGTTCCGGTTGTCCTATCTGCTCACCGCGTGGACCAAGCGCACCGAGGACGAGCATCGGCTCCTGTCCGCCGTTCTGACCGGCCTGCTGCCCCACGAAACACTGCCGGCCGAATATCTCGAGGGCCCGCTGGCAGACCTCCATGCGGCGATTCCCCTCACCATCGGTGTGCCACCGGCCGAGTCCCGCTCCATCGCGGACATCTGGTCGGCCCTCGGCGGAGAACTCAAGCCGTCGCTCGAGGTCGTGGTGGTCGCGCCGATGCCGGTCTCGCCGGACTACCAGGTGGCGCCGCCGGTCCTCCAGCCGACGGTGGCCGTGGTGCACGACCTCGCCGACAGCCGTGAAGGCGGTTCACGACCTTCGGCGAGGAAGGACGGGCAGTGAGCGCCGCCTTGATGAAGCGCCTGGCGCTGCTCCGGGAGAGAGCCCGGACCCTGGTCGACGCGCGCAGCGCCGAAGATCCGTCCGCGGGTGACCCCTTGCGGGGGCTGTATCTGTCCGGGGAGCACATCGGGCGGCTGTTGGAGACCGATGGGACGCGGCACACGGTCCGGCTCGACGACGCCTACGGAAGTTGCGGTGATCCGGAGGGCCGGCTGCTGTGCCTGGCCGAACGCTTTGCACTCACGCAGTTGGACGTCCACATCCTGCTCGCCGCCCTGGCACCGGATGTGGACCGCGACTTCGAGTCGCTGTACGGGTATCTCAACAACGATGTCGGACGTCGGCGTGCCAGCGTCGCGCTCACTCTCGATCTCGCGGGACTGGCACCGGGTGAGGCGTCCGCGCGCGCCCGGTTCCATCCCCGTGCTCCTCTGCGCTCGGGTGACCTGCTCACTCTGGACGACGAGGACCGGCCACTGCCGGGCCGGGCACTGCGGGTTCCGGAGCGGGTGATCGCCCATCTGCTCGGCGACGACACGCTCGACGGCGACCTTCCCGGCTCCGTGAGCCTGAAGCCCGTCGGCGAGCCGGACGAGGGCACCAGCCGGGCCGATCCCGCGACAGGCCTGTTCGCGGGGCGGCTCGGGGCGCTGCTGGCAGCCGCTCCCGCCGTGGTCCACCTGCGTGAGAGCCGGCAGGGCACCGGTCTCGCGACCGCCGTCGCGGCCGTGCACGCCGCGGGCCTTCCGGTGCTGCGCTGCGATGTGACACACACGGCGCAGCAGGCCGACCGGGTCGTTCCCGCGCTGCTCAGAGAGGCGCGGCTGCTCGGAGCCGGCATCGTCCTGGGTCCCTTGTCCAAGGAGCCCGAAGCCTGGGTCAATGCGGTGGAGCAGGGCGCTGTCCTGAACACACCGGACCCCACTGCCTGCGCAGCGGCAGGAACGCACGATGCCGGGGCCCGCCGCGTCCTTCCCGTCGTCATCTTCGGCAAAGATTCCTTCGACCCGCGCTGGTCGCCGTCCGGTGATGTGTTGTGCCTGGACGCACCGCACGACGGCATCGACACCGAACTGCTCTGGCACACCCATCTCGGAGACGCCGCCAAGCGTTTCGACCTGCCCGCGACCGTCGCCTCCTACCGTTTGACCCCCGAGCAGATCGCCCACGCGGCCAAGGCCGCCCGCTCGCTCGCCGCCCTGGAGGGCACAACACCGGGTGCGGTCCATGTACAGCAGGGCGCCCGCCGGCAGTCGGCACCCACCTTGGACCGGCATGCCCGGCGCGTGAGTCCGGCCGTGACATGTGCCGATCTCGTCCTGCCCGACGAACCCCGTACCCAGCTTGCAGAGCTGCTGACCCGGGCGCGGCACCGGGAGCGGGTGCTTGGGCAGTGGGGGCTGCGTACCGGTGGTGGGCGCGGGCACGGGGTGGTGGCGCTGTTCGCGGGGGAGTCGGGGACGGGAAAGACCCTGGCCGCCGAGGTCGTCGCGGGGGAGCTGGGCATCGACCTCTACATCGTCGAGTTGTCGGCCGTGGTCGACAAGTACATCGGCGAGACGGAGAAGAACCTCGAAAGGATCTTCGCCGAGGCCGATCGCACCAACGCGGTCCTGCTGTTCGACGAAGCCGACGCGATCTTCGGCAAGCGCTCGGAGGTCAAGGACTCCCACGACCGCTACGCCAACCTGGAGAGTGCCTACCTACTCCAACGGCTGGAGTCCTTCGACGGCATCGCCCTGCTCACCACCAATCTCCGGGCCAACATCGACGAGGCCTTCACCCGCCGGCTCGATCTGCTGATCGACTTCCCCTTCCCCGACCCGTCGCAACGCCTGGCCCTCTGGCGCCACAGCCTGACCGGAGTGCCCTGTGCGGACGACATCGATCTCGATTCCTGCGCCCGGGACTTCGAGCTCGCCGGCGGTTCGATCCGCAGCGCCGTCGTCACGGCCGCCTACATCGCCGTAGGCCGTGGCACACCGGTCACCACGGCGGACCTGCTGGCGGGAGCGAAGCGTGAGTACCGCAAGGCGGGACGCCTGGTCCCCGGCGAGGTCCTGGTGTAGGAGCGACCGGACACGGCGACGTCCGGTCGGGTCCGCCTGCTGCGGGAGTCGCGCCGCCGCGTTGCTTCGGGCGCTGGTCCCCTGCGTGGCGCAGCGACACTCGTTGCTCGCCGAGGTTGAATCCGGGCCGGCCTGCAGGGGCCGGTTGAGATGTCTTCCGGTCCCGTGCACCCCCGTCCCGAGCCTGGCCACGGTGCTACAGGGCGATCAGACCTGCTGTCGTCTCCTTGAAGCCGCAGGCATCAAAATAGAACGAACGCAGGTGCTCCTCGAAGTCGACGTGGAGCCATTCGCATCGCGCGGCACGAGCTTCGCGAGCCGCGGCGGCGACCAGCGCCGTCCCGATACCTTTCGCCCGGAGACGCTGGGCGACCACCGTGTCCAGGAGGAAGGCGTGAACTCCGCCGTCCCAGGCAACATTGACGAAGCCGATCAGATCGCCCTCCTCCCGGGCACAGACCCAGCCGAGGCTGTAGCGCTCAAGTCGTTCGCGCCAGTCGGTCTCGGCGACCGGGGGGCCGAAGCCGTCGGCGTGCAGGGCGTTGAGGGTGGCGTTGTCGAAGCGGCCCCGCCACTCGTACGTGATCGTCACTCCTCGATCGTAGTGACCGAGCCACGTTCAGCCTGACAGAGTTCGGCCGCCGCATCGCAAGCCTGGCGCCGTGATTCGGCGGCTGCGGCCCTTGCCCTTACGGGCAGGGGCCGCGGGTTGCTGGTGGGATGTGGCTTATACCGGGGCGGTGAAGGCGGTGAGGATTTCTTCGGTGCGGAAGTCCAGGGATGCGTAGACGGGTTCGCCCATGGTGCTGGAGTAGAGGTAGGCGGTCGTGGCGCCGGCGTCGTTCGCTGCGCGGATGATCTCCGCCGTGATGGCCTGTCCGTGGCCTTGCCGCCGATGCTGTGGGAGCACGCTGATGTTGAAGACTCCCACGAGGTTGTCGGTGACCGCGGCCATTCCCGTGCCCACGGGAACCCCGTCCGCCTCCGCCAGGTAGAAGGTGAAGTGTTCCCTCTTGGCCAGGGCGGGTTCGGCGAACATCGCAAACACCTCGAGGGGCACCCCGAAGCCCTCCGCCATCGTCCGGGCGTACAGGCCCAGTTCGTCACCTGCCACCGGGCGTATGCGCACGGACCCGGCCGGCCCCGGCAGCATTCCCGCACCGGGACGCCTGATCATGAGTGGCGTCGTGGTGACCGCGGTCAGCCCGTACTGCGCCGCCACCTCCGTGATCGCCTTCCCGGCACGACCACGGACCTGGATACTCCACGGCAACCCCGTCCCGCTCACTTCACCGGCCAGAGCCTCGACGACCTCGGGGTCGGGTTCCAGGTTGGGGCTGACGACGGCGTTCAGGGTGGCGACCGGTGCACCCGACACAGCCAGAACGGTGCCTTCCGGGTCTCTGTGGAACCGCCCGCTCGTCGCGGTCGCCAGATCGTCGCAGACGTCCGTGTAGGCGAGCACGATCGGTCTGAGTGGGTCGTGGAGCTGAGCCATGGGTGTCGTCTCCGGGAGGTGCGGGGAACGTCGGACGATGTGAAGGGGCAGCCCGCTTGAGGTCGCGTCGTCGCAGGGCGGGACATGGTCCGGAGGCGGGCAGAGCACGCGGGGCGCAGCACCTCGGTGCGGGATGCCGAACAGCGTGGGCGCGGCGTCGCTGCGGCGACCTGCTCCAACCGATCACACCGGGCCGCGGTTCGGATAGAACGCCAGTGCCACGTGGCCTTGGAGGGGCGGCGCAGTGCGGCGGCCGGACCGGCCCTGCGTGGTGATCGGATGCATCTTTCCGGTCAGTGGCCACCGCTGCGGCGGGTGCCGTCAGTGGCCGGCGACCGCCTTCGGACCCGTTTCCCGGTACCTGTCCGGACGTGCCCGATGCCGCGGGCTCAGTGCCTGTGTGCTCTGGCACGGCACCGCGACGATGGGCGGCCTCCCGCACCGAACGGTGCAGGAGGCCGCGTGGCGGGATACCGGACCTGGGGGAGCTGCACGGTGCCGGGTCCACGCCGCTCATCGGGGAAACGAAGCTCAGCGGGTGACGGGCTGTACGAGCTGCCATCGCTGGATGGCGGCGAAGGCCGCGTCACAGGGCCGGACCTGCGCCTGCGCGTCCTTGCCCATGTTGGTGAGACAGCCGCCCGTCTGGGCGTTGACGATCGTCACGATGTCCTGGGACACGGGCTGCAGGCGCCAACGCTGGAGAAGACCCGCCTGACCCGCTCGTACGGCTGCTTCACCACCGGGGATGGTCCTGAGCCGGACCGGCGCCTCACCATCGGCCTGGTCGAGAACGCTGCCGAGCGTATCGCTCGGCGCGAGCGCCTCCGTGCCGTCCGAGAAGGGGATGCGGGCCCAGAACCGGTTCTGCTGCTGTCCCTGCACCTTGTCGTCGTCGGCGAGGATCACCTCGGTTCCGTCGTCCGTGCGGCCGTCGGGAAGGGCGAGGACCTGTCCGTTCTGGGTGCTGCGGATCGTGACGATGGCGTTGTCGGCCGTGTCCGTGCCCGCCTGGTCCTGTGTGCTGTCAGGGGAGGGCGCTTCCTGTGCGGCCGGCTGCGACGGGGAAGGCGACGGTGAGGGGGCGGCCGACGGGGGACTGGGGATCGGCGATGGCGTCTGAGGGGGCGGGGGCAGCGCGTTCACCGGTGCGGCCGGCGGTAGTTGCTGGGCCACCGCGTTCGACACCAGGGGTGGCCGCGGGACGAACCAGAGCGCCGCGAACGCGGCAGCGCCCGCAGCCAGTAGCCCCAGCGTGACCAGCAGCCACTTCGGGAAGAGCGGCAGCCGGACGAAGGTGCCGCGCAACTGCGCGGGCGGGACCGCCCCCGTTTGCCCGGGCAGACCATCCCGCGCCGGGGTGAGGGTCAGCGTGAACGGATACCGCTCGGGCCGGCCGAGAAACTTCACCCCACCGGGCCGGATCCTCACCCTGGCGAGACGGGTGCGGCCCTGCGCGACCTCCAAGGTCTCCGGAGAGGGACGGAAGGCCAGCACATCCTCGTCGTCCTGCCCCGAGATCCCGACGGGCAGCGGTGCGTTGCCGAGGTTGTCCACGGCCACGCGTGACCGCGTCGACAGCCGCCCGCGCACCGTCACGGGAACCAGTTCCGCGCGCATCTCCGCGAAGGGGGAGACGGTGACGACTCCTTCGCCCACGTTCGACAGTTCCGGACTCTGCCGCGGTTGCACCAGGATGCCGAACGGCAGGCTCCCCGCGGTCGTCTCCGGCGCACGGGGCGGGGAGAAGACCACCGAGGCCGAGCCCTCGTCTCCGGGGTAGAGCCGCAATGTGTCGGGAGCGATGCGCGTCCATGCGGCAGGGTCACCGACGACCGAGAGCCGATACTCCTCGACGGTGTCGCTGTCGTTCCGGAGTCGCACGGTGGTGGTTTCGCTCGAACCGGGATCGACCGCGACGGAGCTCGGTTCCAGGGAGGTGAAGGTGGTCACACGACAACCTTTGAGAAGCGCCATGAGGTGGGCCAGAGGCATCCGGGCAGGGTCCGATGGCCGTACGGGGGGCCGTATGGCCATGACCCGGCCGGGCAGCGGCCTGTACAAGTGGGGACGCACGGAGGACGGTCGGTGCACATGACCACATGGGCCCGCCGCTGTGCCCCAACGGCCTGTCGAGCGGCCGTTTCGAGGAAGGCCCGCCCACGTCAGGCTGGTGACAGCTCGATCATGTGAAGCTGTCGTACAAGGAGAAGCCGCTATGCCCACGTACCTCTCCCCTGGCGTCTACGTCGAGGAGGTGGCCAGTGGATCGCGTCCCATCGAGGGAGTTGGCACCTCGGTGGCCGCCTTCGTGGGCCTTGCGCCGTCGGGGCCGCTGAACGAGGCCGTCATGGTCACCAACTGGTCCCAGTACACGTCGACCTTCGGTGACTTCACCGAGGACTACGCCCTGGCGCATGCGGTGTACGGATACTTCAACAACGGCGGTACGACCGCGTATGTCGTGCGGGTCGGCGGTGGGGCCACCGACGCCGGCGAGCGGCCCGCGCTTGCCACAGCGCAGCGACAGGCACCCCTCGGCGCCTTCCGCGTGACGGCTCTCGAAGGGGCGGACCTGGGCGGAGCACCTCTGGTGGAGGTGTCGACCCCGGCCGGCGAGGGACCGGACGACCGGTTCACCCTCACGGTCAAGGACGGCGACAAGGTGCTGGAAACCTTCGACGTCTCGTCGAAGAAGGGCAACCGGAACTACGTCGTCACGCAGATCAAGCAGCGGTCCAAGCTGATCGCTGTGGAGGAGGCGGCCCCGGCGGCCCAGATCGCCCGCCCCGACAACGGGACGGTCGCCCTGGAGGCCGCGCCGTCCTCGCTGCCGGTGCCCTCGCAGGAGAGCCTCACCAGCGGCCACTTCCTCGGCGACGCCGCCGACCGGACGGGCTTCGGCGGGCTGGAGGCGCTGGACGCGGTCACCATGGTCGCGGTCCCCGACCTGATGGTCGCCTACGAGCGTGGCGCCCTCGATATGGACGCGGTGAAGGCAGTGCAGCTCGGCATGATCGCCCACTGCGAACTGATGGGTGACCGCATGGCGATCCTGGACCCGCCGCCGGGCATGAACGCCCAGCAGATCCGGGACTGGCGCCAGGACACCGCGGGATACGACTCCTCGCATGCCGCCCTGTACTACCCCTGGGTCAAGGTCCTCGACCCCTCCGGCGGCCGGCAGCGCCTGGTCCCGCCCAGCGGCCACATGGCGGGCATCTGGTCCCGCAACGACTTCGAGCGCGGGGTGCACAAGGCGCCCGCGAACGAGATCGTCCGCGGTGCCGTCGACCTGGGCCTGCAGATCACCCGCGGTGAGCAGGACCTGCTCAACCCCATCGGCGTCAACTGCATCCGCGCTTTCCCCGGCCGGGGCATCCGGGTGTGGGGAGCGCGTACGGCCGCCTCGGACCCGGCCTGGCGCTACCTGAACGTGCGCCGGTACTTCAACTACCTCGAGGAGTCGATCCTCGCCGGCACGCAGTGGGTGGTGTTCGAGCCCAACGACGAGGCCCTGTGGGCGCGGATCCGGCGCAACGTGTCGGCGTTCCTCGTGAACGAGTGGCGTGCCGGGGCGCTCTTCGGCTCCCGCCCCGAGGAGGCGTTCTACGTCAAGTGCGACGCCGAGACCAACTCGCCGGAGTCGGTCGAGGCCGGCCGCGTGGTGTGCGAGGTCGGCATCGCTCCCGTCAAGCCCGCCGAGTTCGTCGTCTTCCGGCTGGCGCAGTTTTCCGACGGGACCGGCGAACTCGCCGAGTAGCACCTCCGGTGCCGTGGGTGCCGGCCTCGATCGCCGGGCCGGTCCACTCACCGTGCCCGGCCACAGATCATTTTCCTTTTGTTCGGTTGATTCCAGAAAGAGAAACGAACGCTCATGTCTCTTCAGCCTGGTGATGCGCTCGCCTCACACAATTTCGGCCTGCAGATCGACGGTGTGATGGTCGAGTACCTCCAGGAGGTCAGCGGCCTCTCCGTCGAACAGGACGTCATCGAATACCAGCAGGTCTCGGCGGACGGAAAGCCCGTCATCAAGAAGATGCCCGGTGTGCGGAAGGCCGGTGAGTGCACGGTCACCCGGGGTATGACCGAGTCCAGCGCGTTCACCACGTGGATCAACGATTCCATAGCCGGGAACATGGGCGCCGCACGCAAGAACGCCACCATCATGATGATGGACTACCAGAACAACCCGGTGAAGCGTTACAACATGCGCAACGCCTGGTGCAGCAAGGTGGAAACCAGCGGAGTCAAGGCCGGCGACACGTCCGCACTGACCGAGCAGGTGACCATCACCTTCGAAGAGCTGGTCATCGAGTGATCAGGCGCACCGCCGCTCGTGCGGGGGCCGAGGCGGCAACCGCAGGGCCGGATCCCGAGCCGGTCAAGGCATCACCGCCCGCCCCGGCCCCGGCGCCCCTTCGTACGGAGTTCGCGTTCGAACTTCCTCGTGGATACGTCGACGAATCGGGAATCGTCCACCGATCGGGAACGATGCGGCTTTCCACGGCACGTGACGAACTGGTCCCTCTTCGGGATGTGCGCGTCCAGGACAACCCGGCGTATCTGTCGGTCGTCCTGCTCGGCAGGGTCATCACCCGCCTCGGCACGCTTCCGTCCGTGCACGATGGAATCGTCGAGAACATGTTCGCCTCGGATCTTGCCTTTCTGCAGGATTTCTACCGCCAGATCAATGCGGAGGGACATACCCGGGCGGCGGTGTCCTGCCCCCACTGCACCGAGTCCTTCGAGGTGGACCTGGCCGGGAGCCGCCTGGGGGAATAGCGACGTACGCGACCGACCGTCTGCACGACGAGGTCGCGTACCTCGCCTTCCACCTGCACTGGGGGCTCGAGGAGTTGTTGGACCTGGAGCACGCGGATCGCCGGCTCTATGTGAAGCGGACCGCAGCATTGGTGAGCCGCGCGGAGGAGTGAGTTGAGTTGAGCGGTTTCCTGGCAGGGATCTGGGGTCGGGTGTTCGCACCCGTTCCGGGCACCGAGGCTCACGACAGCCGTCTTCCGGAGTCGCCCGTTGTGCGTCCGGCCGGCCGGCCGGACGCACAACGGGCCACCGGCGGTCAGTGGCAGTCGGCTGCGCCGGTCCAACGAGTGCTCGACGGCGTGTCTCCCGCAGTGGTGTCGCACGACCTCGCGGCGCACCTCGCGACCCACCAGAACCCCGCTTTGACCGGGGGAGAACCTGCCCCGGGGAGGGGGCTGCGGGTTCTGGACGCGGGCACGCGCGGGGAACACCTCGGTGTGCCGGCCGACCGCGCCCACACCGCCTGGCGGCGGACGGAGACGGCTGCACCATCGGCTGCGCGACCGGGCGCACGGACAGGCAAGGGGGGACCCGATGGTCCGACCGGTGGCGCTGTCGGCAGTCCTGCACCGGTGAAGGTGCCCCTGCCGGGGCCCGCGGTGCCGGTGCCGACGACATCGAACGACGCTTCGGCCCCTTCCGAGTACAGCCAAGCGGTTCCGGCCGAGCGCGCGCCCGAGCCGCGCAAGGAGTCCGTGCAGCGCGTGACACGGGCAACGCCCGTACGCTCCGCACGATCCCCCTTCCTGTCGGCTCCGCCCGCGCCCGCTGGGCGACGGCTGGCGGCCGTGGTCGCCCGGGCAGAGGACCGTTCCGTGGGCACCGATCCGGTGCCCACAAACCCGGCCCACACAGTTGAACCATCACCTCCCCGAACGGGAGGCGCCGACCGGTCCGCGCCGGGAGCCGACCGATCCGCATCCCGGGATCGTCCCGTCCCGTCCGCGCCCGTGAGTGACACGCCCGAGCCCACACCCCCCGCGATGACGCCTGGGCGCGACGCGGCCCGCGTCCCGCACACCCCGGCCCCCGCCCTCGTCCAGCGAACGGCGTCGCAGGCCGGCCTCCCGGCAACCCGGACGGGGCGCGCCGTGCGGACCGCGCACGCCCTGCACACCGAGCACACTGCGCGGACCGGGCCGACCACGCGCACTGCGTATACGGATCTTCCGGCCCGTACCCCTGGCAGCCAAGACGCAGGGAACGTTCATGGCGGAGCAGGCGAACTTCCCCCGACCGCACAGCCGGTGCACCCGCAGGCCACCGGCAACGGCGCCACTGCGCCGACGACGGCGCAGGCGGTCGCCCCCGACACCGCGGTGCAGCGCTCGGCGAACAAGGACGCACGGACGCCGAACAAGCCCCCGGCTCAGCGCCGGCCGAGCACCCGTGCGCCCCAGACGGCAGCAGGCGCGGCCTCGAGTACGTCCAACGCCCCTGGTCGTGAGGCCGGTTCCCCGCCGTCGGACCTCGGTCTCGGCGCCCCGCTTCGACTGCAGCAGGAAGGAACCTCTGCTCAGTTCACTGCTCCCGTACAGCGAACGCCCGTTGTGGGTAGGCAGGTTGGGCGAGCCGACCGGTCGTTGACCACCGGAGGGGCTCATCATCTCGGCCTCGGTGCGCCGCTGCGGTCGCGGCCCTCGGATCCCACTGTGTCCGCACGACCGGACGGTCGGATCCCGGCTCCCACCGCCCCCTCGACGTCGGCGTCCGGTCCGACGGCCCAGGGCGCTTCGGCGCAGCAACCGGACCAGGTGAGCACGGTCGCCGCTCCCGCGCGGACGACAGGTGCGGAGCCCGCCGCGGGGGCATCTGCCCTGCGGGCGACCACCGACAACCCCGCTGCCCCGCTCCGTGCGTCGACCGCGGCTTCGGCGAGCCGGACGGCTGTGAGATCGGTGGCAGACAGGGGGACCACGGCTGCCGAGCCCACACCGTCCGGGACACCGCACACCGGGCCGTCTCACCCGGTGCCTTCCCGCCTCGGCACGGCACAGGCCGCACGCCCGGCATCGCCACAGACGGCGGAGTCGGCGCTCACGCCTGCCGAGCGGACCACGCCCGATGGGGAGCGAGGCGTCGTCATCCAGCGCCGAGTGCGTTCCGGGGCGGGGGAGTTCACACGGAACCACGTCGCTGTGGCGGGGCACGTGGACACCTCCGCCTCTGTTGCGCCGGGGGGAGCCCGCGCCCTCGCGCCGAGCAAGGAGTCGTCCGGCACACGCGTGCAGCGCAGCACGGCCGCCGCGGCTGCGGACCGCTCCCCGGCCACCGGCGCCGCACCGGGCGAGGTATCCGTCCTGCGGCCGTCGCAGACCGGGCGCACCACGCGTGTCGGCCCGCAGGCATCAGGCAGGGGCAGCCAGTCGCTGCCCGCCGTTTCGGGTGGCCTCCTCGACACGGGCCGCCCGAACACCTCTCCTTCGGTCGCTCCCACCGCACCTTCCTCCTCTGCGGCACCCGTCGCGGGCGATGTACAGGGGAGTGCCGCCGTGGCCACCGGGCGGACCTCGCTCGCACAGCCCACCGCACCCCTCGCCCCCGTGCAGCGGCGAGTCCCGCTGCATCGCGCAGGTCGGTCCACACCGCAGACCCTCCGCCCTGTCGCAGCGGCGGCCATGCCACGCGTGCTGACCGTGCCGGTGCAGCGTTCCCACGCCGGGACACCGAGTCCGCGGGCGATGTCGCGGTCGACCGCCGTGCCGGAGAACGCGGCCGGCCCGGATTCGCTCGGCGCTGCGGGCCGCAACCTCGGCCAGGGCCAGGGCCAGGGCCAGGGCCAGGGCCAGGACCGGGGCACGGACCCGGCTGTCAGGCGCCCGGTAGCGCCGGTTCGCCTGCCGTTGGTCCGTCCGCGCACGGCAACCGTGGCGCCCAAGCACGCCGCCACATCCTCTCCACCCCTGGTCGTGCAGCTACTTGGCGGCCAGGCACCGCGCCCTGCCCCGGGTCCCGGCGGCCCCGCCACCAAGGAGCGCTCCCGTGTCACCGCTCCTCCGGTGCCCGGCCCGCAGCTCCCCCCCTCCGCGACGACGACCAGTGCGGGCAGAACCGCTGCCGCGTCACCGTCGCCGTCCGGCGGACAGCCGGTGTCGATGCCCACCCCCAAAACTCCTCGGCAGGGTCGCGCGCCGTTCCAGCAGTCACCGGTCCCCGCCGCCCCCTCCCGCACGCCGCGTGCCACGCCGGCCCCCGCCGCCTCCCGCACGCCTCGTGCCGCAGCGGCCCCCTCCGCTCCCGCCACCGTCCAACGGGCCGGCCAATCGTCGCGGGCAGCAAGGCCGATCGCCGCGTCCGCGGGACGAGCCGCCCCGAGCGTGCCCTCGGTCGCGCCGGGGACCGGGCGGACGGCGGGTCCGCTGCCGTCACTGCCACCGGACCGTGCCCTGACCGTGCAGCGTCAAGGGCAGGGGTCTCCCGTGCAGCGCGGCCTTCCGGCCCCAGGCCCGGGCACCTCGACCGGTGCGGGCACCCCGGGCGGCCCGGGGCCCGCACTCCACGCACTGCCCCCCGAGTCGCTGGACGCACTTGCCCGGTCCCTTCTGGAGCCCCTGTCCCGCCTGCTGCGTTCCGAACTGCGCGGTGACCGCGAGCGGATCGGCCGCCTCCGCGACACACCCTGACCCCGCACCCCAGCCACGAGAACCACCCCACGACGCAAGGACCCAGCCCATGCCCACCCCTCAAGACCCGGCCTCCACCGTCTTCTTCAGACTGTCCATCGACGGCCTGGACCTCGGTCTCTTCAACAGCTGCGAGGGGCTCGCTTCCGAGGTGCAGGTGGAACAGCGAGAGGAAGGGGGCAACAACGGGTTCGTCTGGCAACTGCCCTCCAGGATCACGTACTCGAACATCCGGCTGACCCGACCGCTCACCCCCGACACCGGCAAGGCCGCGGCCTGGATCTCCTCCATCGTGACGGGCATCACCAGGCCGACGGGGCAGATAGCCGCCTTGCGGGCGGACGGTTCCGTGGTCGCGCAGTGGGGGCTCGTCGAGGTACTGCCCGTACGGTGGCAGGGCCCGAACCTGGACCCGGCAAGCCCCGGAGTGGCCACCGAGACGCTGGAGATCGCCCACCACGGCTTCACCGACGCCCAGGGGGCCTGATGCCGCCGGCCACGGGTAATGCCAACAAGAGTCTTGTGCGGGCCCGGCTCGCCATTCACCATCCGCCGAGTGGGTCCAGCCGCACCGTGGGCGGGCGGATCGGCGAGGTCGAGTTCCAGTTCAACCCCCACCAGATGGAGCTGTCGCGCTCGGCGTCCTGGTACGCCCAGCGCGCCGTCGGCTTCGACCGCGGCGCGCAGCAGGAGTTCTCCGGAGCAGAGCCGGCCTCGCTGTCCCTCGAGGTCTTCCTCGACGCCTCCGCAACCCCCGGAAGCCCACGTGTGCGCCGGGAGGTGGAGAAGCTGCTCTCGTGTTGCGAAGTGGATCCGCAGACTCTTCCCACCAACCGGCCCTCCCCGCCCTGGGTGCGCTTCTCGTGGGGCGGATTCAGCACGGTCCAGTTCACGGCGTACGTCGAGAGCGTCAACGCCGCCTACTCCCTGTTCAGTCCGACCGGTGAGCCCCTGCGTGCCACCTGCCGCCTGAACCTCAAAGAGATCCCGACACCGACGAAGGGGCAGAACCCGACCTCCGGCACTCTGCGGACCCAGCGGGTCCATCGTGTGGTCGCCGGTGACTCACTGCCGTCCCTGGCCTGGCGCGAATACGGCAATGCCACGCAGTGGCGTGCCATCGCCGAAGCCAATGACATCGACGACCCCATGCGGCTGCGCCCCGGCACGGAACTGCTGCTGCCGCTGGCCGACGACCTGCGGCGGGGCGGTGCGTCGGCATGACGACCGCGCAGGCTGGCTCAGAAGTGAAGGCTCATCCATGAAGTCCTATACGACCGTAGTGAAGGTGAAGATCGCGGGCGCCCCGCTGCCCGATCAGGTGGCCGGGCGGCTGGTCTCGGCCTGGATCGACTCGAGCGTGAATGTGCCGGCCGCCTTTCGGCTCGTCTTCAGCGATCCCGCACGCGATCTGCTGGGCCTGCTGCCGTCCCTCACGGTGGGCGCGAAGGCGGAGCTGGTGCCGTACACGGACGGCACGTCGGGTCGTCCCCTTGTCACCGGGGAGGTCACGGCGCTGGAGGCCGACGCCGACGGCCTGGGCAAGTCGTTGATCGTCCGCGGGTACGACCCCGGGCATCGTCTGCTCCGCAACCGCCGGGTCGCGGGCTACCCGAACATGACGGCCGCCGACATCGTGCGGCGACTGGCCACCCAGAACGGGCTGACGGTGGGGACCGTGGATGCGACTCCGACGGTCTACGAACTGGCGACGCAGCCCAACCTCACGGACTGGGACTTCCTGACGCGACTGGCCCGTGAGAGCAACGTGCATCTGTACTTCGACGAGGAGGGACAGCTCCAGTTCACAGCCCTGCGTACCGCCGCGGGCGCCCCGTCCGACAGTACGCCGGCGGCACAGAGTCCCTACGTGGTGGAGTTCGGTGTCAACGCCACCAACAGCCGCGTCGCGGTCACCGCGGCCGGGCAGGTGCCCTCGGTCTCGGTGCGCGGCTGGGACCTTCAGACGAAGCGACCGCTGTCCGCCGACGCCCCCGCGACCACCACCGAGGACATCCTGGCGGACATCACGCCGGGCGAGGTGAGCCGACCGTTCGGGCAGGCCTCGCTCACCGGCACGGCGGTCCCGTACACCACCCAGGCCCAGGTACGGCAGGCCGCCGAGGCGCTTGCGGACGACGTCACAGCCTCCTTCGCCGAGCTCGAGGTTGCCGTCGACGGCAACCCGGCGCTGCGCCCGGGCGTCCCCGTGGCGCTGAACGGCGCGGGAGCGCCGTTCGAGGGGAAGTACACGGTCACCGGTGTCCGGCACGTCTTCGCCTCCGGTGAGCAGTACACGACATGGGTTCAGGTGAGCGGCCGTCAGTTCCGTTCCCTGTACGGCCTGGCCGCCGGTCAGCAGCAGGCGCCGACGATGCCGGGAGTGGTGATCGCCGTCGTGAGCAATATCAAGGACCCGCTGGGCATGGGCCGCGTCAAACTGCGCTTTCCCTGGCTGTCGGATTCCTACGAGAGCGACTGGTGCCGGGTTGCGCAGTTCGGCGGTGTGCGTGGTGGCGGGCTGATCCTGCCGGAGGTCAACGACGAGGTGCTGGCCGCTTTCGATCGGGGCTCATTGGAGCACCCGTACGTCCTGGCCGGCCTCTACAACGGCGTCGACAAACTGCCCCGCATTCAGGAGGGCAGCCCGCCCGTGGACCCGACCAGCGGCTCCGTCAACTGGAGGAAGCTGGCCTCGCGGAGCGGGCAGGCCGTCGAGTTGCTGGACGACGCCCGCAGGGCACAGGGCGTACGACTGCGCACCGGGGACGGGTCGCTGACCGTCCACCTGGACCAGAACCGCACGAGCGTCACCGTCAGCAGCGACGGCAGCGTCTCCATCCGGGGCGCCCGCGGCGTCGACATCAAGGCGGGCGGGGACCTGAACCTGACGGCCGGGCGAGCGGTGAACATCTCAGCCGGCGCGGCGCTGAACCTCAAAGCCGCGGGCAAGGTCGGCCTGGCGGCCGGTGGCGCCGTCTCGATCGACGCGCTGGGCGTCGCCAGCGTCAAGGCGGCCGGCGCGGTGTCCCTGACCTCGGCGGCGAACGCCTCCGTCACGGCTGCGACGGTGACCTTGACCGGCGTCACGCTGCGCAACGGGGTGCCCTTCTGATGGCCGAACAATTCGTCGGCGCCGGCTGGGCGTTTCCGCTGCACACGGACGCTTCCGGTGCCATCGCCCTGGTCCGTCGTGAACGGGAGATCGAGGAGGCCATTCGCCTGGTGCTCGCCACGGCGCCCGGTGAACGCCCGATGCGCCCCGAGTTCGGCTGCGCCGTGCACGACCTGGTGTTCGCCCCGGTCAACGAGGCGACCGCAGGCCGCATCAGTTACGAGGTACGTACCAGCCTCGAGCGGTGGGAGCCCCGTATCGAAGTGGCCGAGGTGGCCGTGACGGCGTCCGACGACGATCCCTCCGTACTGCTGATCGACGTCAGGTACGCGATCCGCGGGACCAGCAACCCGCGCAGCCTGGTCTTTCCCTTTTATGTGATCCCGTCCAGTGAAGGCGACGTGTAAGCCCGATGCCCCTGCCCACCCCGCATCTCGACGACCGGCACTTCCAGCAGTTCGTCGACGACGCCAAGCGCTACATCCAGCAGCGTGCCCCGGAGTGGACCGACCACAACGTCTCCGATCCCGGCATCACGCTCATCGAGGCCGTGGCGTACATGAGCGACCAGCTCATGTACCGGCTCAACCGTGTACCGGACAAGAACCACCTGGCGTTCCTGGACCTGCTGGGGGTGACACTCTTTCCGCCCTCGGCGGCCCGGGCCGATGTCACCTTCTGGCTGTCCGCGGCCCAGCCCGAGCCCGTGCTGCTGCCCGCCGGCACCGAGGTCGCCACCATGCGCACCGAGACGCAGGAGGCGATCGTGTTCACCACCGAACGCGACCTGCGCGTGCCCTCGTCCTCCCTGGAACGCGTGCTGCGCCAGGAGAACAGGCAGAGCCCTCAGGACCGGACCAGCGCCGTGCTGGGCAACACCGACGTGCCCGCCTTCTCCAAGAAGCCGCAGCCGGGCGATGTCCTGCTGTTCGGCCTGTCCGCTGCCGTACCGGACTGCGCGGTGGTGCTTGTCCTGGACAGCCAGGTGGACGGTGTGGGTGTGGACCCTCGCCAGCCACCGCTCGCCTGGGAGGCGCGTACGGCCACCGGGTGGGAGCCCTGCGAGGTGGACGAGGACACGACGGGTGGTCTGAACCGGTCCGGCGAGGTCGTGCTGCACGTGCCGTCCGGGCACACCTTGTCCCAACTCGGCCAGCACGAGGCGGGATGGCTGCGGTGCCGGGTGCTGGAGCCGGCGCAGGACCAGCCGTTCTACTCTGCGACCCCCACCATCCGAGCGGCTTCCGCCTACACCATCGGCGGCACGGTCCGGGCCGTGCACGCGGTCGAGGTCCGCGACGAGGTGCTCGGCGAGTCGTCGGGAGCTCCGGGGCAGCGGATGCAGCTCGGGCAGGTGCCGCTGATCGCCGACGCCCCGCTGGTCGAGATCGAGGTGACGGACGGCGACGGGTGGCAAGGGTGGGAGGTGGTGTCCGACTTCGCCGCTTCCGAACCGTCCGACAGGCACCTGATGGTGGACGCGACCACCGGCGAGATCGCCTTCGGCCCTTCCGTGAGGCAACCGGACGGGAGCATACGGCAGTACGGTGCCGTGCCCGCCAAGGGCGCCGTGGTGCGGGCCGTGCGGTATCGCACCGGAGGTGGGCGCCGCGGCAACGTCTCCCGGGCGCAGCTACAGGTGCTGCGCAGCTCGATCCCGTACATCGCCCGCGTGGAGAACCGGGAGGCCGCCGGCGGCGGAGTCGACGGGGAGAGCGTCGAAGAGGCCAAGGTACGGGCGCCGATCGCGTTGCGGGCTCAGGAACGCGCCGTCACCGCCCGGGACTACGAGGAGCTTGCCCGGCAGGCGGCGCCCGAGACCGCTCGGATCGTGTGTGTGGCGGCGGAACCCGAATCGGACGGGGTGGGTGCCGTCCGGGTCCTGGTGGTGCCGGACGCCGTGCCGGACGCGGGGGGCAGGCTGCGCTTCGAGCAGCTCGTCCCCAGCGATGCCCTGCTGGAGCGGGTGACCCGGCATCTGGACGAGCGGCGGCCGCTGGGCACCCGGCTGGCGGTCGGACCGCCGTACTACCAAGGCGTCTCCGTCACCGCGACCCTGCACGCGTACCGCAGCAGGCCGGCACAGGAGGTCCGGGCGGCGGCGCTCGACTGCCTGTACACCTACCTCGATCCGCTGACCGGCGGAGCGGAGGGCCGGGGATGGCCGTTCGGCCGTCCCCTGCGGACGGGGGACGTCTTCGCCGCGCTGCAGCGAGTCCCCGGCGTGGAACTGGTCGACGACGTCGAGCTGTGCCCCGCCGACCCGTTGACCGGGCGCCGCGGTGAACCGACCGACCGTATCGACCTGGCGGGATCGGCCCTGCTCTTTCCGTACGACCACCGGATCCGCGTGATAGGAGCATGATGAGCACCCCCATTCCGGCATCCCCCCATCCGCTGCGGCACCAACTCCCGGGTGTCTACGCGCAGGACACGTTCGCCGGGGTGTTCGCGGACGGTCTGGACACGATGCAGGGTCCGGTCCTCACCACACTGGACTGTCTGGACGCCTACTTCCGGCCCGGGCTCGCACCCGTCGATTTCCTCGACTGGATCGGCGCCTGGGTCGGAGCCGAACTGCAGGACCTGATCTCCGAACCCGCGCGCCGCGAGGCCGTCGCCATGGCCGTGGTGATGCACCGCCGTCGAGGAACCGCCCAAGGACTGGCTGCCGCAGTCCGGTTGGCTTTCGGGGTCACACCGGACATCACCGAGAGCGGTGGCGCGGTCTGGTCCGCCGGGCCGCGGGGCCGCCTTCCCGGTGATCCCCTGCCCTCGCTGCGCGTGGTGGTACGGGTGCCCGACCCGGCGGCGTTCGACGTCCGGCGCCTGGAGTCACTGGTCGCCGCTGCCCGCCCCGCACATATGCCGTTCACCGTTGAGGTATTGAGCGAAAGGTCTGACAACCGATGAGCGAGAAGGCGACGCCCGACGGTCTCTGCCCGGTGTGCGGGACGCCCGGACCCGAGGGCGGGGAGTCGTTCTGCGACGTGTGCGGCACACTGATCGACTGGGACGCGGCAAGGGGCCCGCAACCCGGCTCCGGCTCCGCATCGTCACCGGCAACTCAGGAGGAGGGGCCCGACCGAGGGCCCGCCGCTTCAGGTTCGGCCCCGGTGGCGGCCGGTTCACAACCGGACGTGGCACCGTCCCTGTCGCCCTCCGCCGGCGAGAGTACGTCCGGCGCGGGTGGGAAGCCGCCGACGGCAGCGGAAGACGTCACGGGGAGCGAGGGGAGCCGTCCGGGGCGACGGAGCGGTGACGGGTCCCCGACCGGCCGCAAGGCGGAGACGGGCTCCAAGCCGGATCAGGACGAGGGGGAAAGCGGTGGCGGCGAACCCGTGACCGTGGCAGATCCGGACCTGTCGGCGCGCGCACGACGCGACGGCGACGGCCGGCAGCGGGCCCGCGCTCTGCTGGTGCCCGTACCCGACGCGGAGGGGGCGGAGGGAGGAGTGCCCGCCGTGCTGCCGGGACGCCCCGCGCCCGCGCGGCCGACCGTGAGGGCCCTGCAAGCGGACATCGAGAGTGGTATCACCTGTCCCCGGTGCGGGGTGGAGAACCGGCCGGATCGCGCGTTCTGCCGCAACGACGGCACGCCGCTCGACGGCAGGGCGAAGCAAGGGGTCCAGGACCCGCGGCTGCGACGGCAGCGCCTGGCGGGCTGGCGCCCCCGCATCCCGTGGAAGCGGGTACTGGTCATTGCCGGGATCGTCTGCGCGGTGATCGGCGCGGCATTGCTGACCCCTCTTGTGATCCGCACGGTCAACGACCACTTCAGTGATCCGTCCCCGCTGCCGCCGGCCGCCGTGAGCGCCTCGAACGCCGACGCGGCGCACCCCGCGCAAGCCGCCTTCGACGGGGTCAGCAACAGTTGGTGGGGGACCGGGTACTCCGGCGACTCATCCGGGCAGTACCTGCAGGCGAACTACCAGCAGCCGGTCAAGCTGGAGAAGATGATCATCACTCCTGGTGTCTCGCGCCGCGTCGAGGACCGCTCCCAGGCCCGCCCCGAACGCATCGACGTGCTCCTCACGGACGCCCGGGGGCGCACAGCACTGATGCACTACGCGCTCGCCGACGGCGGTGCGCAGGTCGTGGACGCGCACATGGACGACGTCGTCCAGGTCGACATGATCGTGCGCAGCGCCTACGGCACGGCACAGAACAAGCAGGTGGCGATCGCGGAGGTGGAGATGTTCGGGCGGTCGTGATGCCAGGGCCTGCCCTGAGTGAACCGGACACGGTCGCGCAGGGCGGGTGCGTACCCCGGCCCTTGCTTCATCTATCGAAATTCGATAGATTCCCATCGCAACTCGATGGAAGGACGGGTCATGGGAAAGCTGGCAGTGCGTGCGCTTCGCGCCGTGCTCGTGGTGGTGCTGGCCGGCACCGTGTTCGTACAGGCGGGGATGGTGTGGGTGCTGGTCAGCGGGAGCGACCCGGAGGACGGCTCCCTCCCGCTGACGGCGCTTCGCGTGGTCACGATCCTGGGCATGATGTCGGCCCAGGTCGCCCTGGTCTGCGTATGGCGGCTGGTGACGATGGTGCGACGCGGAACCGTGTTCTCCCATGCGGCCTTCCGCTACGTGGACGGCGTGATCGGCGCGATCGTGGCGGCTTCCCTGGTGTGGTTCACGGTCACGGCCATCAATGCGCCGGGCCAGCGGGACGACCCGGGCGTCACCGTCATCATGGGCGGGATCGGCCTGGCCATCCTGGGGGTCGCGCTCATCGTGCTCGTGCTGCGGATGCTCCTCGCCCAGGCCGTCGCACGCGACGTCGAAGCGGCCCAGATGCAGGCCGAGTTGGACGAGGTGATCTGATGCCGATCGTCGTCGACATCGACGTGATGCTGGCCAGGCGGAAGATGTCCGTGGGCGAGCTCGCGGACCGCGTAGGGATCACGCCCGCCAACCTGGCGGTACTCAAGAACGGCCGCGCCAAGGCGGTGCGCTTCGCGACACTCGCGGCGCTCTGCGAGGTGCTCAAGTGCCAGCCGGGCGACCTGCTGCGCTGGGAGGCCGAGGACGCGGCGGGTGGATGAGGCACCCAAAGGGTGCGCGTGAAACGCCCGGCACCACCCGCCCGTGGCGCGGCGGGTGGGCCGCAGGAGCGGGCTCACCGAGAAGAGCGCCGGGCGGTGAGCGCTCCCAGGGAACCGAGCAGTGTGAGACGCTCCGCCGTCGGTGTCCCAGCGGCCGGCGAGAAGAGGGCCAGGATCTGTGTGCGCTCCTCGTCGACGAGCACCTGGCAGTCGAGTTCCAGCAGGCCCACCTCGGGGTGCTGGATCCGCTTGCGTCTGCTGCGCATCACTCCCACCGAATGCAGACGCCACAGGGCCTCGAACTCGGGACTCGCCCGTAGCAGCCGCTCGACCAGGTCCTTCGCCTGCGCGTCGTCGCGGCGGACGG
Source organism: Streptomyces sp. HUAS TT11 (assembly GCF_051553595.1). Classification (NCBI taxonomy): domain Bacteria; kingdom Bacillati; phylum Actinomycetota; class Actinomycetes; order Kitasatosporales; family Streptomycetaceae; genus Streptomyces; species Streptomyces sp. HUAS TT11. Next base: position 425,842 of record NZ_CP196184.1, on the reverse strand, counting down.
CCGCGGCCCGCAGGTCGGCGACGAGCGCCCGGGACTCCGTCGCGTGATCCTGAACCGGATACCCGGCGCGGGCGCGGGGATCGGTGAACCACCGGTACACCACCGTGCCCGCGGCACCGCGCAGCCGGGTGAGATCGCCGAAGACGGCCTGTGCCAGGTCGTTCTGGGCCAGGGTGGCACCGAGGTCGGTCATCACCTGAGCCGGGATGTCGGAAAGGCGGTCCAGCACACCGAGCAGGCTCGGGGCGACATGTTCGTCGGACCGCCTGCGGTCCGGCGGTCGGTGTCCGGCCAGCCGGAAGAGGTGGTCGCGCTCGTCCAAGGTCAGGCGCAGTGCCCTGGTGATCGCGCGGAGCACGCCCGGCGACGGCTGCGGCGCACGATCCTGCTCCAGACGGGTGTAGTAGTCCGTGGAGATGTCGGCCAGGCGCGCGACCTCCTCCCGGCGCAGTCCGGGAGTGCGCCGGCGCCCCGTTCCCGGGAGGCCGACGTCCCCGGGGTCGAGCGCCTCCCTGCGCACCCGCAGGAAATCTGCCAACTGCTCGGTGTCCACCCTTCGAGTCTGCGGCACAGCCACACCCGCAGCCAGAGACCGCCGATCCCTGGGTAAGGCGACTCTGCCTGACGGCTCCGATCGGCGAAACGCTGGTCACCGGACCGGGAGCCGCCCGGTCGGATGACGAGGGAGAAGATCCTCATGAGCAAGGCAAGGACGTCGCGGACCTGGTTTCTCACCGGAGCGTCCCGCGGGCTGGGCGCACACTGGGCCGAGGCGATCCTCGCCCGCGGTGACCGGCTCGCGGCGACCGCCCGTGACAAAGCGGCGCTGGCGTCGCTGTCCGAGCACTACGGCGACCGCTTCCTGCCCCTGCAGCTCGACGTCCGCGACTCCGCGGCCGTCCACGACGCCGTGCAGAGCGCCGAGCAGACGTTCGGCGGAATCGACGTGCTGGTCAACAACGCAGGTCACATGCTGATCGGCGCCGTCGAAGAGGTCGAGGAGGAACAGGCCCGGGCCCAGATGGACGTCAACTACTTCGGTGCGCTGTGGGCCACTCGGGCCGTGCTGCCCGGGATGCGCGAGCGCCGAGCGGGCCGGATCCTGCAGGTCTCCTCACTCGGGGGCCTGGTCGCCTATCCGGCGCTGGGTATCTACCAGGCCTCCAAGTGGGCCCTCGAGGCGATGAGCGAGTCACTCGCAGCCGAAGTGGCCGCGTACGGCATCCACGTCACCTTGATCGAGCCGATCATGTTCCCCACCGGTCTGGCGGCCGCATCGCCGCAGGCCCGGCAGGACCCGGCATACGTCCATGCCCGGCAGGCCCTGTACGCGGGGGCGGGGGCCGGCGGCTTCACGCCGGGCGATCCCGCAGCGACGGCCGAGGCCCTCTTCGCGCTCGCGGAAACTCCCGAGCCGCCCATGCGGGTCCTGTTCGGGACCGGCGGCCTGGAGGCTCTGCGCACCGAGTACTCCGGCCGGCTCGCCGGGCTGGAGCAGTGGGACCACGTCGCGCGCCTCGCACAGGGAAACCCGAGCGGATCATGAGCCACTCCGACCGGCACGCCGAGCGTACGGCGGACGCCGCGCGTGCCTGACGTGCATGCGCACGACGACCAGGCGGTGGTGGGCGTGGACGAGACCGGGGATGTGAAGAAGGGGACGCGCACGTAACGGCAGACTGCTGGGGTATCGGGCCCGGACCCGGCGGAATGCCGAGCGATTCGTCCGCGTCGGAGAGGTCGTTCAGCCTGGGCCGCCGCCGAAGCTGATCTCATTGCCATCCGCGTCTTGGTAGCTCACCTTGGTCACACCGCCTTCGTATGTCTCACGCTTCGTGGGCCCGATGCCCCGCCGAGCGATCTCGGCGACTCGGGTCTCGAGATCGTCGACGAACGACAGCACCAGGGCGTTCCCCGCCCGTACCGGGTCCTGGACGATGTAGATGAAGCGATGCTCGGCGACCTCCCACACCGCCTCGACGGCGTTCGGCAGAAACGAGGGCTGCCTGCCGAAGAGCTGCTCGTACCAGGGCAGCGCCGCGTTGTAGTCGGTGACGGGGATGCCTGCGAAGAGGTCCAGGGCCATGCCGTCCTCCGTGTGGAGTCGATGTGTCGTCCGTACTGACTTCGGCAGCGTCAAAAGGTCATTGTTGTCCGCCTCGCCATGACCACGGAGTCCTACTGGCGCAAGGTGACCGACCACTGGACCAGGCAGTCCACCTCGATCAACCCGGAGCCCGGCAGTTCGACGGTACCGCGGAAGGGGCCGTTGCTCCGGTGCAGTTCCTTCGCGCCCTCGCCTCTGAGCGAGCGGTGCGTGAGGACGACGTACCCCTTGAGGACTTCCAGCTTCAACGTGGTGCGTGCACCGGCGTACCGGAGGACGTTCGGATGGCCGCCCTCGGCACTCTTCACCAGTTCGGGCAGTGAGCCGGAGGCACGGAAGCCGAGCTTCCAGCGGGGGAACAGTGAACCGTGTGTGGGTCTTTTTACAGTGACGTGCGTGTATTTCCTGGGAACGATGGCCCGCGTGCGGTGGCCACCGTAGTTGTGCGTCACGAGCATCTGGCCCTGCTCGAGCTTGTCGGGAGTGTCGATCAGCCCGTGGACGTAGAAGGCCGAGAGGATCCCGCTCTTGATCTCCACGACCGTGGCCGCGCTGTTCGGAGCATGGCTGACAGGGACCGTACCGTTCCCTCGGCCCGAGTGGGGCAGACGTATCTTCTCCATGTCGTGCAGCTTGGCAGGCTGGGCGCTTCGTTCGCGCGATCTTTGCGGCTTCTCGGGCACCGGAGCGTGCTCAGCGCCGTCGCCGACGCTTCACAGTGTTGGTAAGGCCCCGTATCAAGGTCTCCTGGGATGTCCCTAGCGTGTGGGCCGCCCCGCAGTGCAATCCGCATGGCCCCTTCCTCGGCCTCGAACGCCGTTTGCAGAGATCATTTGTCAGACGTACCTGAAGCCTGTCCCGCAACCCTTCTGCGCGGCGTCAGGCTTCGTTGGGGTCCCGTGCAGCGGCCAATTCACGCAGCTGTGCGCCGGTAGCCTCACGCCACTCGTCCGCGACGTCGCGGGTTTCATCCCGGCCTTTGCACCCGATGCCCGTCGGGCGCAAAGGCCGGGGATCGATCTGCACGCAGCGGCATGCGGCTCCCTGGGATCTGCCGCTGGAGGACCGTCTTGTCGGTCACGGCATACTGGCGCTGCGAACGTGACGATACGACAGCTGGCTCCGTTTTCGGGATATCCGAGTCGGCCGCAGACCCGATCATCGACCACCTCGGGTCCACTGTCGGCGCTCCGGCAGCGAAGGCGGTGCCGTAAGAACACGGTGCTCATCGTGGACGGAACCTTGGTCAGGTCGACTCCGCGCCGTGGTGTGCCACTTGTCCGCAACGCCGGGCGAGCCTGAGCGCTGAACCCGCCGCCGGCGTGAGGAACCCACTGACGAGGCGGAACAGCCGCACCCTGGCGTGCCGGACCGGAAACCTTCCGGGGCGCGGTCGTCGAACGGGGGTGCGCCGATATGGCGTCTCCGTTCTATGTGCAAGCGGCGCGCTCAGGGAATAGTGCACAGCGAACAGCCGTAACCCCGGCCGCGGACGCCATCGCGTCACTGGAGCGCCGGAGGGCTGGTAGGTCGGTGCGCGTGGTGAAGGCCAGTGCGCGCCGGCCGTAGGCGACGTTATGGGCAAGGGCGCCCTGAACCGCTCGTCGGCGACTCCTCGCGGCGCGCCGCTTCGTAACCCGACGCGGTTCGTGAGAGCTGTGGAAGCCACATACGGGTCGGGCAATCAATCGAGTTACCCAAAGGCGGTTCGCGTGGCCATGCCGGCAGGCATCGTTCCTCTCCTCGAACGGGCGGAGACCGAGGAGATGTACGAGTACGCGGCCGCTCTGCCCTCGGAGCCCACGCACGTGATCGCCTTGTCGCACCTGATGCACACCGGCCGTAAAGTCCTCGCCGAAGGCCACCGACCTTTCCGCAGTCTCCCGACTCGGCTGGTCCGGCACGCCGTGGAGCACACGGACCTCTACGCTCGGCACACCGTCATGATGGTGAGGCCTTCCGCCGGGGCGGCCTTCCCTGCCATCGCCCGCCGTTTTGACGCGGTCGTCGAGTGGTCCTGCACCAGCACACTCGACCTCGGCACACCTGTCACCGCACACGTGTCGGCGCCCAACCGGAAGACCCCCACGGCGCACGGCTTCGCGGTGCCGCACCCGCCCGGCAAGGCGCTCGCCCCGGCGGGAACGGGCGGACACGGTTCGGCAGACGTACGGGGCGGGACGCGCCATGTCCTCAGGGAAGCCATGTGATGGAGCAGTTGCGTTTTTCAGTCCTGGGACCGGTGCGGGCATGGCGGGGAGCTGCGGAGGTCGACCTCGGTCCGCCGCAGCAGCGGGCGGTGCTGGCGGCGCTCCTGCTCGCCGAAGGAACCCAGGTGTCCGTGGGCGAACTGATCGACGCGGTGTGGGGGACCCGCGCACCGGCCTCGGCGGCCGGCACGCTGCGTACTTATGTGCACCGCCTGCGCAAGGTCCTGGGTCCCGTCGGCGAGAGCGTGTCCTCCGTCCTGCAGTCCCTGGGGCGTGGTTACCGGCTCCACATCGGTCAGGACGACGTAGATTTCGGCGTCTTCCACAGGTTGCTCGCCCGAGCCGAGTACGCCTACGACGCCGGCCATCTGAAGGAGGCCGCTGACCACTGGAGGGAGGCCCTCGGCCTGTGGCAGGGGTCGGCCCTGTCGGGCGTCCGGGGCGACTTCGCGGATGCTCAACGGCACAGGCTCGGTGAGCAGCGGCTGTCCGCCGAGGCGATGCTGATGCGGGCCGAGATCGAACTGGGTTCGCACGTCCAGGCAGCCGGCGCCCTGATCGGCCTCGTCAGGGACCATCCCCTCGACGAGCGCTTCCGGGAGCTGCTGATGCTGGCCCTGTACCGGTCGGGGCGGCAGGCCGCAGCGCTGGCGACCTACCGGGAGGCGCAGGCCCTTCTCGCCGACGAGCTCGGCGTTGACCCCGGCCCCGGCCTGCAGGCGATGCACCAACGGGTGCTGCGGGCCGACGGCGACCTTCTCGCACCGGCGGCGCCCGCCCGCACGGAGCCGGTGGACACCCCCGCACAGGATCGTCTTGCGGCGACCCCCGCCCAACTACCGGCCGACCTCGCGACATTCGTGGGCCGTGAGGTCGAACTGGAGGCTGCCTCCGACTTGGTGACCGACGCCGGGGCCGCCGTCAGCGTCGTCACCGGCATGGCCGGCGTCGGGAAGACCGCCTTCGCCGTCCACTGGGCCCGGCAGATCGCCGACGCCTTCCCGGACGGCCAGATCTACCTCAACCTGCGAGGCTTCGACCACGGGGGCCCACCCGTCCCGTCCGAGCAGGCCCTGCGCACCGCACTCGAGGCACTCGGCGCCAACGCCGGAAAGCTGCCGCAGGAGGTCGACGCTCTGGCGGCCCTGCTGCGGACCCGGCTCGCGGGCAGACGCGTACTCCTGCTGCTGGACAACGCACGCGACGCGGCCCAGGTCAGGCCCCTCCTGCCGGGAGCGCCCGGATGCCTGGTCATCGTCACCAGTCGCAATCAGATGGCCGGCCTGGTGGCCGTCGACGGTGCCCGACCGGTCCATCTGGACGTCCTCTCGGAGCCGGAGGCCCGGCGCTTCCTCACCCGCCGGCTCGGGCATGCCAGGACGGCCACCGAGCCCGAGGCGGTCGCGGACATCGTCGCGATGTGCGGCCATCTGCCACTTGCCCTGGCCATCACCGCGGCGCGCGCGGCAACCCGCCCCGCCATGCCGCTGTCCACCATCGCCACAGAACTGCATGACAGCGCAGGCCGCCTGGACGCCTTCCGCAGCGGGGACTCCGCAGCCGACGTACGGGTCGCCTTCTCCTGCTCGTACCACGCGCTGGGCCCGGACGCCGCACGCCTGTTCCGGCTGCTCTCGCTCCACCCGGGGCCCGACACGGCTTTGGCCGCCACCGCCAGCCTTGGCGGGTTCTCCGTCTCCCACACCCGCCATCTGCTCGACGAACTGATCCAAGCCCACCTCGTGGAGGAGCGGACCCCGGGCAGATTCGCCTTGCACGACCTGCTCGGCGCCTACGCCTCGGAGTTGCTTCAAGCCACCGGCACCCAGGACGAACGCGACGCCGCCCACCTCCGCCTGCTGAACCACTACCTGCACAGCGCCGACAACGCGCGGCAATTCTTCAAGTCGGGCCGGGACGACATCGACCTGCCCGCCGTGCTGCCGGGCGTGTGCGTGGAAAGGGCCGGCAGCGAAGGCGGGGCCGAAGCAGCCAAACGCTGGTTCAACGTCGAACACGCCGCGCTGATCAGCTGCATCGGGCTGGCCTCCCGCGATCCGCACCATGACGCCTACACCTGGCAACTGGCCTGGGTCATCAAGCAGTACCTCGACCGCCGAGGCCGATGGGGCGACATCGTGACGACCCATCGGGCCGCTCTGGACGCGGCGCTCCGACTCGCAGACCCCCTCGGCGAGGCGTTCATCCGTCGTGGACTGGCGAGGGCGACGGTCACCCTCGGCCATACCGAGGAGGCCCGGGCGCACATGGCGCGCTCGGTGGAACTCTTCGTCGAGACCAAGGACCCCGCACTCAGTGGTGAAGCCCACCGCCAGGCGGGCTGGCTCGCGGAACGGCTAGGTGACATACAAGGCGCACTGGGCCACGCGGAAAGAGCTCTCGAACTCAGCCGTACAAGCGGCGACGCCGCAACCACCGCACGCTGCCTCAACGCCGTCGGCTGGTACCACGCGCTGCTCGGACACCACGAACAGACCCTTCACTACTGCCGTCAGGCCCTGCCTTTGCACCAGGCGGCCTCCGACGTGTGCGGCTCGGCGGACACACACGACAGCATCGGCTACGCCCACCATCACATGGGCCAGTACGAGCAGGCGGTCGCCGCCTACCGGGAAGCCGTGGTCCGCTACCGCGGGATCGACGTTCTGTACGGCAGCGCGGACACCCTCAGCCGACTCGGCGACACCTATATGAGCATGGGGCGTCCATGGGACGCGCACACCGCCTGGAACGATGCTTTGGACGTCTTCGACACGCTCGGCCATCGACAGGCGGACGCCATCCGGGACAAGATCAAGGAATCGGGCGTGGACGGTTAGGCCGCATCCACTGGATCCTGGTTCGGAGGAATACGCATGCCGCAGGTCCGCACGTATATTGGCGTGGTGGACGAAGCCGAAGCGAGCGGTCAGGTGTGGAGGGACGAGGTTCGCACGGGTCCGACGGCTGAGCAGGACCGGGACGCGTTGGCACGGCTTGTCGAGGCGGACTCGGATCCCTTCGAAGTCGAACTGTACGAGCTGGCGGCGGATCCTCAAGTGCTTTCGATCGATCGTGCTCAGAGGTCGCGGGCCGGGCAGTACGCACGGCATGTGCGGCGGCTTCAAGAACGGCAGCAGCACAAGGGCTGTTGACCAGTAGATTTCGGAACCGACGAGGCCACGAACCGCAAACCGGCTCGGCGGCCGTGGCGGGCGGCCTCAGCAGGTGCGCGCTTCGATGAGATTGCCTTCCCGTCTCCATCTGCCGGGGAGTCGCTGCACAGGCCGCTTCGTCGACTACGCCGGAGGCCGCACCCACGGGGCGAAACGCTGACCCGGGGCTGTGTCCTCCCGCCAGTACCTAAGAACCGTCTCGTGCACGACCTCGAACCGTTCCGCGGCGACAAGGCATGAGACGGGTTCCCGACCGCCCGCGTCTGCTTCGAAGGCGACGACAACCGGTGGCTCCTCACCGAGTTGACGAGCGAGCCGCATCCGCTCCTCGCTCGTCGGCACGCGGAAGACCGGGTCGTGAAACGTCGTCGGGCAGCTGACGAAGCCCGGATCACCGAAAACCAACTCCAAGCCGTGGCAGTAGCTGAGGTCATGTCCGGCCGCCAGACGGAACTGCCCGGCGTTACAGGTGATGACGTCCCAGTCCCACCAGGAACCTTCAGGGAGGTGGACGCCGACGTGCTGGCCCTTCCTGTCCACGATCAATCCCTCTGCCGTTCCAGTAGATCAACAGGCTATACACGGACTCAGCCCTTCAAACTTGAGTTCTTGCACGCCTGAGGTGTCTGGGTAGGCCCGTTCAACGGGCTTACGCCGCTGCTGCACCAAGCTCGTACGGGCCCACGACTGCGTGCAGATGTGACCGTCCGGCCCCCGTGATGTGCCCTCGCGTACCTGGTCCCGGCGCCACCAGCTGGGAAACGCTGGGTCTGAACCCTGTGGCAGCGGGGTCATGCACTGAGTGACTCCACGACGGAGTACATGCTCGATGAACTTGGGGAAGTGTGATGAAGAGCAACGCCCGGAACTCCTCGGCCGTGGCCGGCGCCGCATTGCTGGCGCTGACCGCACTGACGGCCTGCGGTGGCGGGACAGCGAACCAGACGACTGCGGCCGCGCAGCAGCCTGCGGCGAACACCGCTTCCGGCAGCCCGTCGGCGACTGCGGCCACACTGTCCTCAGGTGAGGTGTCCGTGCGCGCCGACAACTCCCTCGGCGACGTCGTCGTCGACGGCAAGGGCATGAGCGTCTACGTCTTCGCCAAGGACACCAAGCCGGGTTCCTCGAGCTGCGAGGGCGAGTGCGCGGCGCAGTGGCCGCCGGTCCCGGCCGGTGACGCGAAGACCGCGAAGGACCTCAACCAGCAGCTGCTCGGCTCCATCACACGGAGGGACGGCTCCAAGCAGCTCACACTGGCGGGCAAGCCGCTGTACTACTACGCCAAGGACACCAAGCCCGGAGACGTCAACGGTCAGGGCGTCAAGGGTGCCTGGTACGCCTCCGCGCCCGACGGCTGGAAGGCCGGTGTGAAGCGCCCGGCCCTCGGCGTGCTCAACGATCCGAAGCTGGGGATGGTCCTGCAGGACAAGGACGGCCGGACGCTGTACCTGTTCACCAAGGACAAGCCCTGGCCCATGAAGACCGCTTGCGACGCGACCTGCCTGCAGAAGTGGACCCCCACCGCGCCGGTCTCCGCCGACGACGCCAAGTCCGCCGGGGTCGATCCGAAGGCGCTGTTCACCTTCACCACCCCGAACGGCACCCGGCAGGAGGCCTTCAACTGCTGGCCCGCCTACACGTTCAAGGGCGACACCCGTCCTGGAGACATCAACGGCCAGAACGACGGGGGCGTCTGGTTCGCCATCAAGCAGGCCATCACCATCGACCAGGGCAAGACGGTGCCCGCCGCGAAGGGCTGAGACACCCACCCCGGATCCCGGTCGGTGAACCCAGAGTGCCGACCGAGACGGAGCCGTCCCTCCTGTGTCGGTGAAATCGCCCAGTTCACCCGGGGAGGGAATCCCTGACGCCCCTGCGGCGCGCACAGGGCCGCAGCATCACATCGCTGAGAGGTGCCCCATGGCGGTCTGCTCAGGCGGGGCACAGCCGGGTTCTCACGTGGCTGGTGAACTCTTGCTGCACGAGACCGGCGAGCCGGGGGCGTTCATTCGACCATGGCGGGGATTCCACCCTGTCACCGCACAAGAAATCGAGTTTTCATGCACGTTGCGTCCGTCCGCCGCACCATACCCCTCCTCGTTCTGGCTTTCGCCGCGTTGACGGCGTGCGACAAGGACACGGAGGGCGCTTCCGGCGCCCCTTCGACCGCTTCGTCGACGGCGCTCTCCCCGAGTTCTGCGTCGTCGGCGGGCCCGACCGCGTCGGACGGCGACGTCTCCTCGGCCTCGCGGGGCCGCGCCGGTGCGCAGGACACCGGATCGGACTCCGATTCGAGTCGCGGGAGCGACCCTCAGCGGTGCACGTCCGCACATCTCAGGGTCTCCGCAGAGGACACGGACACCGCCGCCGGTACGACCCACTTCCAGCTGGTCTTCCAGAACACGGGCGACACGACATGCACGCTCACGGGCTTCCCCGGCGTGTCCTTCCGCGGCCGCGACGGCGCTCAGATCGGCAATGCAGCCGACCGTGACACGGACACTGGCCCAACCACGGTGACCCTTGTCCCCAACGGCCACGCTGCCGCGGACGCAGAGGCTCCCGACGGGCGGTCCGGCTACTCCGACGCGCAGTGCCGACCGAAGAGCGTCTCGTTTCTGGGTGTCTTCCCGCCTGGCTCGAGGGACCAGATCGATGTGCCGTGGAAGACGGCCGAGTGCAGCAGCTCGGCCATCCACGGACTCAAGGTCGGCCCGGTCCACCCCATCCGCTGACGTCGGAGGACCGGACACCTTCACCGGCCTTCGGTGAGGGTGTCTGCGAGGTCTGCCCGGACGGGCCGTTCGGGCCGATACCCCAATGCGGTGGAGCGACGGCGGCCTCTGGTCGTCGTCCGCAAACCCGCCTTCGCCGACATGCTCGGAGGACGACGTGCAGGGACGTGAATACTTGGCCGACGCCAAGCGAGGGCAGAGTGCGGTTGCAGCAGCCCGGCGTCAATCTGCCATCGAGGGCCCGGGCATGGCGGGGAAGCAAGGTGTCCTCTCGCCGCAGCAACTGTTGGCTCTTCAGCGAAGTGCGGGCAACGCCGCGGCCGTTCAGTTGGTGACCGGCACGAAGCCGGGCGGGCCGCCGGCGGGGCCCTCGCTGAGTGCGGCTGCCGAGAAGGCCGGGGACGTCACCTCCGCCGGGGACGCGAACAACCAATTCACCGGTGCGTCGGTCGCCGGCGGTTACAAGAACCCGGATGCGACGACGAATGCCGCGCAGTACGGCAGCGTCGTCGGCTCCGGCGTCGGAACGCTCACCTCGGCCGCAGCGCTCGCGAGTCAGGGTGTCAAGCTCCACCGGGCACGCATGGGAAGGAAGAACGCGGAGCCGGGCACCGCCGAGGACCACGCGTTGGGCCGAGACGTGAAGGCTGGGGCGGGCGGGGCGGCGGAGCAGGGATTGAGCTTCGTCAACATGTCCACCGGCTTGGCGTCCGCCGTGATGAATCTCAAGCACGTGGTCCAGGCGGCCGTGAGCGGGGTGGCCGCTGCCTCTTCCGGTGTCGGAGTGATCGCGGCCTCCGTTCAGAGCGTCCGTTTCATCAGAAAGGCGGACCGCGCGCGGCGGCGCGTCGCCGCGTTGCAGAAGCTGATGGACGACCAGAACAAGCCCAAGCAAGCCCTGAAGGCAGCGAATGATCAGGTCGAAGCCCTGCAGAGGGCCGTGACCGACGGTCGGGTCGACGCCGAGACGGCGGACGCATCGTTCGAGGACGCATTGTGGGAGCAGGCACAGCAAGAGGTAAGAGGGGCAGAGGTGGACTTCGCCCTCCTCGTGCGTCTCATGGAACGGGCGGACCAGGCTCAGGCGGCGCTTGCACGGGACCAGGCGGATTTGGAGGCCGCGAGGACCCGGCAAGAGGAACGCGCGGTCGTTTCCGCCAAGATGCAGGACGCCCTGGAGAAGCAGACGGAGAAGGTCAAGCGTTACAGGGGCGCCGCGGCAGAAGACATCTCACTGCGTGACATTCAGGAGTACGCGGCACGGAAGAACACCAGAGGTACCACCATGAAGGCCATCGGTGCTGTTGCGGGTCTGCTGGGTGTCGGTGGTTCCATCGCCTCGATGGTTGCCGGGGTGGTCCTCGCCGCGGGAGTGGCCGCCGGGGCCGGAGTCCTTGTCGCAACCCCGGTCGGCTGGGGGCTTGCCGGTGCCGCCGCCACGGTGGCCCTGGGATCAGCCGGCTGGAAGGCATGGAGGTTCTTCCGGCATCGTTGGGAACAGAGCGCCGCACCGGAGACTGCGGGTGCCCACACCCCTTCGCGGCGTGACCGGCTGCGCAGAACGCTGGCCTTCTGGAAGGACGTGGGTCCCAACGAGCGAGACCAACACGCGGCGGCGCTCTACGAGATGGCACGCGACGAGACGAAGCCCGAACGGGTCGAAGGAGCACGCGACACGCTCCTTGCCCTCGGTCTGAGCTGGGACGAGATGAAGGACGACTCACTGAACGGGAGGAAGCTCATCGCTGCCAAGTTCGCCTCCGCATAGACCCTTTCAGCCGCGCGTCGAGCGTCCACGAGCCCGTCCCGGCCTCGTGGAACGCGGGTTGGCCGGCGAAACTCGACAACGACGTGGTGAAGAGTGCCGACGCGAGCGAACCTTGAGGCTGCGCATCAGAAATCGAGGGAGGAAACGGCGTCCCTTGGAGTACTGGTACCGGCAAGATCTGGAACGCGACGATCGGGCCACCGGCCATGAAGGCATGGCACATGTACTCGTCACGGGCGGCACCGGGTTTCTGGGTTCCCACACGATCGCGCAGCTCCCGACCGCCGAGCACATCGTCACGACCACGGTGCGCTCCCTGGCGCGGCGGTCCGACGACTTGTGTTCGCGGCCTGGACAGGCCGGTCAGTGATGGGGGAGGGGGCTCTCCTCCCTCCCCGGCTGACGCTCGAAGGTCATCCCGTAGCGGCATTGCCTCTCGCGCGCGCGAGTTGGTCCGTCCATCGTCGCTGCTTGAGCAGCGGTCCCATGCGGCCATTCCGCCCTTGAGACGCCGCGGCGAGGCAGGTACAGCCGACGGAAGCACATATTGAATCACCGAGCGCGATGACGGCGTCGCACAGCTCCGCGGGCAGCGGAACGTACCCAGAACCCGAGCGCAGTCCTGGGCGATCTTTTCCCCACAGCGGGCTCTGAGGGGCCGACCTCGTCTTCCGGCATTCCGTTGTGGTGACCTGTACCCCGTGCGATCCGAGCTTTGTGGCGCTGCCGGTGCTTTGTGCGTCTGCCGCGAAACCGGAGACGTCCCCGGCGGCTACCACCCGGGCCTCCTGCACCATCCACCTCCAGCAGGTCCTCGGTAGCCCCAGGGCCGAGGAGCCGGGTGCGTGAGAGGAACTGATCATGTCGAGCTGGCGGGGCGCGCTGGATGCGCCCCATATGCCGGTATTGCTCTCCAAGGTGGGCGCCATACGTCCCGACAGCCACGACCCGGCGTCCCGTCTCAGGGTGCTGATGCGGATCGCGGCCTCGGCGCGGGCTGTGGTCAAGGCGTCCAGGACATCTTCGGCCAGCTCGGAGTACGTCATGTCCCTGCACCTCTTGCTGATGAAGCGAACCGTGGGTGCCCTGCCGTTGACGCCTACGCTGGCCTCTACCACCCCGTCCCTGGACTGCGCTGTTACTGAGAGCGCGTCCATCTGTGCCGTGGCCTTGCTCACGGCCGCGTACCGTTCGGCGAAGGCAGCCAGAAGTTGCTCCATACGGTTTCCCGGTGACGCGTCCATGATTCTCCTCTGCCATTGAGGCCACTCCCTGGTGGCTGACTTCGGAATCACCATGACGGGGCTCCCAGGCATGGCTGCCGCCCGGCAGCGAGTTGTGCCGGACAGTAACCATGCCTGCGTATGCCGCATTTCTCCCAGCACCCATGACGCACGGACCGACACAGGTGGGAGATTTCACAGCGTTGGCAGCCTCCCCTATATGAAGAACACGAGAGACAGCGGCAGATGGTTCACATTCAGCCACAGATTCGGGTGTCACCTGTTCCACCGGCCCTGTCGTCTTTGAGCTCGCGCCTTGCGGTTGCTGAGGAGCGTGGCTCTGTCCCGGACCCGTTTGGCCTGACATGGGGTCCGCCGGGTCCGGGGTGTACATGCCGTTGAGCCAGGGAGACAGGGCGTACGGGGTCGTGGTCATACGCCGTCGTTCGGGTGGAACACCGTCACGGTGGCTGCGAAGGCATCGCTGCCGACAGGGACCTCCCCGGACGGCCAACTCACCGTCAGATGGCCGAGCTCGTCCGGTAGCGTGTCGGCGAGTGAGGTAGGTGTCACAGGGCGAGCTCCACTGACCTCTGGGTTCGTTGACGGTCAGCCTGACCGCGGCAGTCTGTCACGGTGCCGCTGCTGCATCCTGTCAGGACGCTCAGTGTGACGATCGCCCCGATGGGCAGGGTAGCCCGGTGAGAGGACCCGGGCGGCTGCGTCATGTGCCACGCTCCTGGAAGGCCCTCCCTGTCCTTCCGGGACGTCACCCGTGGTCACGAGCTCCGCAGGATGTCGTGCTCGATGTGCATGTTCTCCCATGTGTCAACGAAGGGACAGCCGCGCGAGGTTCACGATGCTGCCCGGGAGAAGGCTCTGCGGAGGCAGTCAGGTTCGGGTGGCGGGACAAAAGATGCACCGCTTCGCTTCTTCGAAGTGTGAAGCGAAGCGGTGCGCGTCTCGGCCGACGCCGGGGAGGTCCGTCCCGAACGCCCCGAGCGGCCGGCGGGCCTGGGAATCAGCCCGTTGACCTGACCATGTGGTAGGCAATCGGCGCTCTTACGGTGTCTGCGCTCATCCGTACCTACGGCGGATCATCAACGGTGGTCGCCCTCGCTTTCGGGGAAGGCCGCGAGGGCGACCACCGCCTCCGCTGCCGAGGCCAGCCAATGAATTCCTCGGTGGCGGAAGTCTCCTACTTGGAAGAACGGACGTCGGGCCCTGCGGGGTTCACGGATCGCGAAGCCTCTGGGAGGTGCATGTGTGAGAGTCGACCGCGATCAGCGCCGTTTCGTTTTCGGAAGTCTCGGTGGGGCGTTGACGAGCCGAGTTCAGCTACTGCGCAGAAGGTCGGCGGCTCGCTCGGCGATCGCGTAGACGGTGGCGTTGGTGTTGTTGGAGGGAATGGAAGGGATAACGGCGGCGTCGGCGACCCGCAAGCCGTCGAGTCCTCGTACACGCAGGGCGGAGTCGACCACCGACACCTCGTCCTCACCCATCATGCAGGTGCCGACGGGATGACAGTACGAGCTGAAGTATTTGCGGGCGTAGTCGCTGATCGACCGGGCGTCCACGCTGTTCAGCCCGGGACTGACCTCTTCGATTCCCCATTCGGCAAGGGCGGACGACCAGGCGATTCTGCGGGCCGCGGTGATACCTGACAGCACCGCCTGGACATCCTGTTCCTCGGCGAAGTAGTTGGGGTCGATCACGGGTGGTGCACAGGGGTCGGCCGAGGTGATGCGCAGTGTTCCCCGGCTGGCCGGGCGCATGGGGGAGACGCCGATGGTGAAACCGTTCTCCACCGGAGCGACCGGGTTGGGCACCGGGATGTCGATGAAGATGATCTGCAGATCCGGTCCGTGCATCTCGGGTGTGCTGCGCAGCAGGCCGAGGATCTCGCCGTGGTTGTGGCGGGGCGTAGGGACCTTGCGCTGCGCGCGGTAGACCAGGTTGGCTCGTGGGTGGTCGTGCAGGTTCTGCCCTACACCGGGGAGTTCGTGGAAAAGCTTGACCTGTGCCCGTCGAAGGTCTTTCTCGGGGCCGATGCCAGAGCGCAGCAGCAGTTGGGCCGAACCGATCGTTCCGGCGGTCAGGACCACTTCGCCGACCGTTGCTGCGGTGCGGATCTTGTCCTGGGAGCGGAACTCCACACCGGTGCAGCGTGTGCCGTCGAACAGCAGACGGTGTACGACAGCGTCCGTGACGACGTCCAGATTGGGACGGCTCAGCGCGGGGGTCAGATAGGCGTCGGCCGCGCTCTGGCGCCGACCGGCGACGACGTTGAGGTCTACCGGAGCGAATCCCTCCTCGAGACCACCACTGATGTCGAAGGCTCGGCGATGGCCTGCTTCGATCGCACCGTAGAGGCAGGCGAGCAGGACTTCGTTGGGTTCCTCGGCCGGTCCGACGAACAGCGGCCCGTTCGTGCCGCGGCCGGGGGCCCCGCTGACGGCGGTCTCGCTGCGCTGGAAATAGGGCAGCAGGTCGTCGAACGCCCAGCCCTTGGCGCCGTGTTCACTCCAGCTTTCGTAGCTGGTGTGGTGACCGCGTGCGAACACCATGGCATTGATGGCGGAGGAGCCGCCGAGGCCCCTGCCCCGTGGAAGAGCGACCGGGGCACCTGAAGCCCGCTGGGCCACGGTTGCGTCTCCCCAGCCGGCCTCCGAGGCGGCCAGCGAGGGCCAGGCCGGCGGATGAGCGACAGCGTCGGGGAGGGCGGACGAGCCTGCTTCCAGGAGCAGGACGCGTGCGTTCTCGTCCCGCGAGAGCCGGTCGGCGAGGACACACCCCGCGGTTCCGGCGCCAATGAGTATGTAGTCGTACACAGAAGGTGAAGACATGGCGGTCCGTCCACTATGAATCGATGGTCGCATTTCGAGGGTAACATTGGTTCGAATCGATGGATCGGACCGTTTGATACTGTTGGTTCATGACTGCTGACGTGGTAGACGGCCAGGCGGGGGAGACCCTTCACCGCAAGATCGTCCTCGCTGCCGCGGACGTGCTGGAGAACGACGGCCTGGACGCCATGTCCATACGCGCGGTGGCGGTGCGCGCGGGTGTGTTTCCACCGACGATCTTCCGGATCTTCGGGGACAAGGACGGGCTGCTGGAAGCAGTGGGGGAGTACGGCTTCGAGGTCTATCTCCAGGCCAAAAGTCGGCTGCCGCAGAGCGACGACCCGGTGGCCGACCTTCGCCTTGCCTGGGACCTGCACGTCGAATTCGGCCTCAAGCAGCCGGCGTACTACGTGCTCGTATTCGGGCCCTCGCGCTCCGGTCCGCTGTCGCGCGCCGGTCGCAAGGCTGTCGCTGAGCTGCAGCGCATGGTCACCCGTGTTGCGGCGGTCGGCCGTCTGCGCATGAGCGTCGAACGGGCCGCGGCCGTCATGCACGCAGCGGGCGTGGGTGTGGTCTCCACGCTGATCAGTACCGCGACGGAGGCGCGCGATCTGGAAACGGCGCGCGTGATGCGCGAAGTCGTCTTCGATGCGATCACCGCGCCTCCCGCGGTCGAGCCCGAGAGCACCGGTCCGGGTACCGGTTCGGCCGGTCCGGCCATGGCCCTGCGCGCCGCACTGGCCGAAGAGCGGGCGGTTCCCCTCAGCCCGGGGGAGAAGCTGTTGCTTGTGGAACTGCTCAATCGCCTGGCCGACGTGCAGACCGTGACCGACTGACTTGGGACGACCCGTCTGGTTGCCCCGGCGGGCCGGGTGCCGGCGGAAAGTACCGGGACCCGGGCGTCCGCTGGGGCGGGCAGCACTTCGTGGACCTTCTCGCCGCCCTTGAGATCGAACCGGCGTCGGTTCCGTCGGTCTCGGTCGTGCCCCTCTCCGACTCAGTACTTCGTGGTCGCCGTCCAGCAGGACGACGGGACCGCGACCCGGTCCAGCGGAGCCAGGGTCCGGATCTACAGTCTGAACGGCGTCAACACCCCGCCCGCCCACGGTACTTGGGTGATCAAGGCATGGTGCAGCGTGCCGCTCGCCGTGTACGCGCCCAGTGTCCCGGACCTCGCGAAACGCCCGACTGGCTTTGGCGCTTCCCCGCAGGAACTGCTGAACATGACCGCGGTGGGCGACGGGTCAGGCTTACGTCGTCCCTCGTCCGCCGCCGGCCACCGGTGATCGGATCGCGGCACCCGTCACTCCGAGGTCCGGCTTTCATCGGGAGGCCTCCCCGGTCCGGGTGCCGATCGGCGCGACTGTCTTGCCGTATTGGACCAGGAACGGCTGGAGTACACCGCCGCAGTGCACCTCGCCCTGCGTGGCCGAACACCCCGTGCGAGGTCGGCTCCACTCAGGAAGTGACAGCCCGGCTCAGGGACTTGGCGAATGCGGTTGCTGCGGAGCGCGCGGCCTGCTCCACGAACTCGATGCCGCTGTCCTCCGTGCCGGCGCCGTTGCTCAGTACGGCCATATAGAAGGTCCGGCCGTTCTTCTCTATCCGTCCGACGCTGTTGACGTCCCACAGGTGGGTCTGGCTCCTTTGCAACCAGCCGTTCTTCAGCGCGGTGGGCTTGCCCGTATCCGCCGCCGCCGACACCCCCCAGCCCTGGTCCGGCGCGATGTGGTACATCAAGTGCCGTACGTATGAGCGGGATTCGGCGTTGGGCGGCGATTTGTCACCGAACACGGCAGCCAGCAGGCGGACCTGATCCACTGCTGTGGTCTGGGTGAGGCCCCAGACGGTGCCTTCACCGCCCCTGGTCTGCTTCAGGCCGAGACGTTGATTGGCCTTGTCCAACCCTGCGGCGCTCCCAATGGCGGTCCACAGGGTGCTGGTCGCGTCGTTGTCGCTGTTCTCGATCATGTCGGTGGTGAGATCGCGCTCCTCGGCGGCCAACGCCCGGTCGGCGTCCTGCGCCTGCAGCAGGAGCGTGGAGAGGATGTCCACCTTGACGATGCTGGCCGTGTCGAACACATCGCCACCGTAGGTCGCCCACTTCTCGGTTTCCTTGTCCAGCAGCGCGGTTTTCGCGGCGGCCCGGCACCGCGGACGGCCGTGGAGGGTTTCGACGTGCACCGATCGAAGCCCGCTCAGGCGCCTTGCCGAGCAGCGGGATGGACACTGGGCCGAGCGGGGTTTCCGTGCCGCTGCGGTGCTCCGTGCCGTGCCTAAGCCGGGACGAGGGGGCGGCGTCGGCGATGTGCGACTCGGACGTGTTCCGGGCGTGAAGAGGGCGCGGTTCTGGGATGTGCACACTGTCCTACCCGCCACCTGCCCACTGTTCATGCCCGCGCCTGCTCCAGGTCTCGGCGGATGCTCCACTGGGACAACGTGTTGCAACCGGGTAGGGGTTCACCTACGAGCCCAAAAAATTGACTACGCAACTAAGCCGAGGCGTTCGAGCCTTCCGCCGGCATGGCTCCCGCCTCTTCGGCTCTGCTTCACCGCGTGTGGTCTGAGGCCGGTCCGCAGTCATCGGTCGAACGATGGTTCATCGGTACGCAGGCTGTGACTCCTGTGCCGGTTGTTCATCAGTCCAAGATCGGCAGATCAAGCGAAACCGTCTTGCCCTGGCCGTTGGGTGAACTGTTCCAGGTCTCGGCCAGTGCCTCCACGATCATCAGGCCGCGGCCGTGTTCCGCTTCGGCGTTCTCCTCCTCCGCCAGTGACAGGGGGGAGGGTACCGGTGGGTTGCTGTCGGAGTCCCGTACCTCGAGACGGATGTGATCAGGAAATGCCCGCAGGCGGACGTCCACGTCGCTTCCGGCGTGAATGAGCGCGTTGGTCACGATCTCCGAAACGACGAGCTCCAGGGAATCCGACATGTCCTGCAGACCCCATGAGCCCAGTTTGTCGTGCACAAAGGTGCGAGCCGTCCTGACCCCGCGCAGATCGCGGCGCTGAATGTGCAGGCCGGCCACCCGGGGCTCGTCCTGGCCGCGCGTCCCTTCGTACAACGCCAGCAGCAGTGCCGCGTCGTCGCGGTGCTGCTGTGATGCACAGGCCTCTGCGGCGATGCGGTCGGCCAGCTGTTCGAGATCGGGTGCGGATCCTTCGTCACCGGAGCCGAGCAGCGTCTGCGCGCAGGACCCGGGCGCGGGGTGCCAGCCGACGAGACCATTGGTGTAGAGCATCAGGAACGAACCGGCCTCCAGAGTGTGCTCGCGTCCTTGGTACGTGTGCGCCACGGAGACGCCCAGAGGGACGTTGGCCGGTGCGTCCAGGACGCCGGTGCTCCCGTCGGGCCGCCGTATCAGGGGAGCGGGGTGTCCGGCCAGGGCCACCTCTGCTGTGCCGTCCAGCGTGTCCACCGCGACGACGCAGCAGGTCACCGTGAGATCCGTGCCCAGCCTGGCGAGGAGCTGGCGGGTCCGGTCGATCACAGCGGTGGGATGGTGTCCCTCGGCGGCATAGGAAGCCACCGCGGTGCGTACCTGTCCCATCACGGCGGCGCTCTCCATGGCGTGGCCTTCGACGTCCCCGACGACCAGCACTGCACGTTCCCCGTCCAGCGTGATCACGTCGTACCAGTCGCCTCCCACTTTGGACGTGGCGCCGGCGAGCCGGTAGCGCGCAGTCGTGGTCAGTCGCGGCAGGTCAGGAAGCTGTGACGGCAGCAGGAAACGCTGCAGGCATTCGGCGATCACCCGCTGCTGGGTGCTCAGTTCAACGCGCTCCACCGCCCCTCCCAGCAGCCCGGCCATCATGCCGAGTAGGGCCCTTTCCTCGGGTGGGAATTCGCGTATCCCGGAGAAGGCCAGGCAGCAGACCGCGACGATCTGCTTGCCGCCGGCGAGCGGCAGGTCGACGAACTGCGAGTCGCCGATGAGGGGTAGGTAGGCCTCCGTCCGGGGCCCGTCCTCGGCAAGGGGGCCGGCGCCCTGCGACGGGGCTTCCAAGACGTACATCGGACGCCCTTCGAACGCCTCCGTCGCCGGGATACGCTCTTCCAATCCGACACCGTGGAGGCTGCGGGCCATGCTCGTCGAGTCCCCGCTGTGTCCAAGGACCCATAGACGGCCCTCGCTGTGTGCGACCAGCACCAGGGCTTTGGCGCCCAGCGGGGCCATGATGCAGTACTGGACCGCTCCCACGATGTCGTCCATGGTCCTTGCACGATTGAGTAGCTCGGACAGACGACGCAGCGGGAACATCATGCTCGTACCCGCGGACCCGGGAACGCCGTGCACCCCCCATCCTGGCGTGCACACGCTTGAGTCGAGGTCGGCTTCAGGCGGAACCAGCATCGGCATCGGTTCCGCCGCCACGGTGACGCCGTCCCTGACCAGCCCCGTCAAGGCTTCGGCCAGCTGCTTCCCGATGTCTTCGAGTGCCGAACACTCGGCGGGCGAGAAGTCGCCGGCACTTTCCAGGCGCAGCACGGTGAGGGCGCCGAAGCGTCGGTCGCCGTCGATGACCGGGGCCGAGAGAGCGGCGTACGGATAGGGCAACGCGTGTTTGTGTTCGGGACCCGCAGGATCCGGATCCATCAGAACGGCCGTTGCTGCCGACCTCAGCGCGCGGGCCGAGGCGGACGGCGAGTCCCATCCCATCCGCCCGGCGAAGGTGAAGAGCGACGGCGGACATCCGCCGGCGAGCGCGAGTCGGAGTTCCTCCCGCTGCTCGTCCAGCAGGTATACCGCTGATGCCACGGCGTCCAATCGCCGCCGGGCCTCACGAGCGGCGCAGTGAAGCACCTCGGGGAGATCCGCACCCCGCACGGTCTCCGGCGCGCGGCCACGACGCCGGTCCTCCCCTTGTCGGCTGAGTGTCACGAGACGGCTCCCTCCAGCGAAGTGCTGTGCGGCGAGAGAAGATCTGTCCCATTCATTCGATAAGTAATTATTTGTCGTATTGAGGCTCGGTGCGAGCGCAAGGCGGCACGGAGGACTCCTGGTGCGGTGTCCCGGACCGGCGCTCGTCCGGTTGTGCCACATCGGTCCGGAAGGGGGGTCATCCCCGGGAGGCTCTGCCGGACGCATGGTCTCGGATCCCAGGGCGGATACTTAATCTGTCAAGTACGTTGCAGGGTGCGTGTCGACGACGCCTCCTGACCTCCGGCGTTGGGCTGCCGTGGCGGTCAAGTGCAGCGGGTGCATGGCCAGTCGGGCCAACAGGGATGCGGACCCACCGAACCGAAGTCGGCCAACCCCTGTGTAGTCGAGAGTATCGCCCACATGGTGATCGCGACGATTCGCGAAGCGATCAGGCAAACGAGAAACCGGCACGACGCTGGGTGCCGGCCGACCAGGATCAGGCCTCACGCACCGGGGAGAGCTGCGTGGACCACCCGGGCCTCTGCTCTCGCTCTACCTGCTCGGACTCGGTCAACTGCGACGGCGGTGCAGTCGGCGAGCCTCTCGGTGGGTGGACACCGGTGAGACCCGGGTGGTCCAGCGCCGTCACCGACACAGATCAGGCGTCGGCCGTCATGGCTGCGAAGCGAACCGTTGCCGCCGCCCGCCGAGCCTCCGGCTCACAGCCGGAAGGTATACATTTAGTTGACGTAGCAAGTAGATTGGATATGGTGGGTGATCCCGCACGGTGGGGGTGCGCCATGTTGCATCCGACGCGCAGTGTCCACCGCCCGTCCGGCGCCCCCCCCGTGAAGACAGTGAGAGGAAACTCCGTCATGCCCGAACCGCAAGGTGAAGAACTGCAGTCCATACGGCGCCGCCAGGAAGAGTTGAAGCAGCAGTACCTGCTTCCTGCCGACGAGCGCCCCAGGACAACCTCGCGCGGAATTCATCACGCTGCGTTCATCTGTCGTGACGTGGAGGAGACGATTCTCTTCTACCGAGATGTCATGGGTTTCCCGCTGGTCGACCTCTTCGAGAATCGCGACTACCCCGGTTCCACGCATTTCTTCCTCGATATCGGAAATAAGAACATCCTCGCCTTCTTCGATTTCCCGGGTTACCCCCACCCGGACTACGAGGAGTCCATTGGCGGCAGTCATCACCTATCCCTTTCGGTGACCGACGAGAACTTCGAGGCGATCCAGAACCGCCTCCGTGCACGCGACATCCCCTTCATGGAGGTCGAGGGAAGTCACGCCCCGAACCTGTTCCTCGCGGACCCCAACGGCCTCAGGCTGGAGCTTTATGGCGAGCCGCTCGGCTACGCACTGGACACATATCTGCTGTGAGATGTGTGTGGCCCCTGGACTGCCGATCGCCGGGCCAGGGGCCGGTCACGCGGTTTCCTCATGGGGCCGCCGAGTGACCCGCTCAGGACCTGGCCCACTCCCCGTCCGGCGTTTGACGAGAAGGAGAGGGGGTGGAACGGGCTTGCCGGTACCGACATCGGCTCCGAGGGGTTCAGTCCTCAGTCTCGCAACCGCACTGCCTCGGGCAGCGGCCCGTCGGCGGGGTCGAAGCCCCGTGGTGCTGGGCCCGGTGACGGGCTCAGCCCTCGCGATGATGATCCCTGTGCGGCGGGTCTTCACCGCGTTGTACATTCCTGACGGCCCCCAGTCAGTAATTTAATTGACTAGTCAATATTCACCTGATAAAGTTGCCGCGCTGGTCAGGAGGTGTGTGTGAGGGGTCAGTGGCGCAGGGCTTACCCCACTGCCGACGAGTTGCGCATCTGGCGGGACTTCATCGAGGCCGCTCAGGCGCTGAGCACCGAACTGGCGTCACGCCTGCAGAAGGAATTTTCGCTGTCACCCGGCGACTACTCGGTCATGCTGGCGCTGAGTGAAGCGGACGGATCCCGGTTGCGTTCTTCCGAACTGGCCGCGCTCGTAGGGTGGGAGCGGAGCCGGCTGTCCCATCATCTCGGGCGTATGGAGCGTCGTGGGTTGATTCGCCGCGTCGAGTGCGCCACCGACAGCCGGGGAGCGGAGGTGGTGCTCACCGATGAGGGGGGCCGCGCCTTCCGTGAGGCGTCACTCCCTCACCTGCAGGCGATTCGCGAGCTGTTCGTCGACCCGCTCACCCCCGAGCAACTCGCCGTCGTAGGCGTCATCGCGGCCAGGCTCCGTGAAGGCATGGAAGCGCCGCCGTCCCCAGGTCCTCTCGTCGAATGGGCCACTTCCAAGTTCGTGTGACGCTTGCCCTCTGGCTGGACCTGACGCGCAGTGCACTCGGCCGGCGTGGGAAGGGGGCCTCTCGCCCGTGCTGCGGACTTCCGGGTCGCTACGCCACGGGGCGTCGAGTCAGGGGAGGGGGCGCAGGTCCACAAACGTGGTCGCATCCGGTGGCACCCGCCGGTCCACGGCCGGGAAACGCCTGGCGAGTTCGCACGTCACGAGAGATGTTGGTGCTCGGTGGTGTGTCCACTCCAGCGTCGCGACTCCCGCGCGACGGGAGATTCTGCGCTGTCCGGCGGACAGGGTGGACCCGGCCGTCGCTGAGCGGCGCCTTGCTCCCGATGGCAGCCGTTGCGCAGTCACCGCCAGACGACACACGTCGTGGACGTGGCACGTCCCGGTGGGCCGGGCCGGGTACCGCGCTGGGGCCGGCGCAGGCCGCCGGTCGTTCAGCCGGGCGTCGGCGTGGTCGGGGGAGGAGAGGATGTCGACGACCGTGCGGCGGCTTCGATGACGCCCGCATTGTCGCCCAGGCGTGCGGTGACTTCCTGCAGATCGGCGGAGCCAAAGGGCAGGGCTCGCTCGTGGAGCAGCTCCCGGACGCCGGACATGAGGGGTACCCCGCTGAGATCGCCGGCCACCCTGACGACGCCGGACTTGAGCAGAGGCCGATCGCGGTCACCGGGACCTCGCCTGCCTTGCGTCCGGCCTCCCGGTCGGATGGAGGGCGTCGCTATGGCTGTTACTGCGTGTCGGGTGAGACCTGCCGCGGTCCTGTGGCGGGGGGTCAGTGGCGGTCGGTGGCCCGGCGGAACGCGACCCGCCGCAGTAGGGG
The DNA here is from genome assembly GCF_051553595.1 of Streptomyces sp. HUAS TT11. NCBI lineage: Bacteria > Bacillati > Actinomycetota > Actinomycetes > Kitasatosporales > Streptomycetaceae > Streptomyces > Streptomyces sp. HUAS TT11. The sequence continues at coordinate 401,798 of NZ_CP196184.1, read as the reverse complement.
TGCCACAATTTCCCCCGCGGCGGGTCGCGGTGACTGATGTCGGTGCGAGCATATGGTCATCGCCGTCAGGCGTGCCGCACGTTGCACCCCGTCAGCCGCCCTGCAGCCGAATTCAGTTGGAGCGGAGCGGAGCGAGGGCCTTGGACCAGGCCACGACCTGGTCCAAGGTCGTGACCAGCGTGTCGCGGTGGATCTCGGCGGGCTTGAAGGTGCTGAAGTTCTCGAAGTCGGTGAACAGGGAGAGGGTCACCTGGGAGCGGACGTCTGCCAGCTGCATTTCGCCGGCGATGCCGCGCAGGTGCTCCACGGCTCGGGCGCCGCCGGCCGAACCATAGCTGACGAAACCTACGGCCTTGTTGTTCCACTCGGCGTAGATGAAGTCGATGGCGTTCTTCAGCGCGGCCGGCATGGAGCGGTTGTACTCGCCGGTGACGATGATGAAGCCGTCGAGCGAACCGATCTTCTCGGCCCAGGCCTGGGTGTGGGGGTGGCTGTAGTTGCCGAACGTCGCCGGGTAGGCCTCGTCCAGAAGGGGCAGCTTGTAGTCCAGCAGATCGACGATCTCGAACTGTGCGTCGGTGCGCTCGGCGGCCAGCTCGTGCACCCAGTGTGCGACGGCTTCCGCGTTGCGGCCGGGCCTGGTGCTGCCGACGATGATTCCGATCTTGGTCATGGTTGACCCTTTCGTGCATATGAGCAGCGTGGCGATACGTCTGCCCGGCAAACAACTTGCCGGGTGAATTAGATACGTAGATAATTGAAGCGTCAAGCAGGGGTCGACCTGTGTGCATACGTGAGTGCCGGACCGTGCCTCATGTCACATCTGTCGACACCTATCAGGGGCCGCGTGAGGCGGGGAGTGATCTGTCGGGCGTCGACGCGAGCGTGAACCGGTGGCTGTCGGAAGTCGGTTCGCTGACCGGCCAAGGACGCCCCTTCGGCTGTGGTCGACAGCCTCCCCATCCGTGGCCGTGACGCCGAGTGGCGCGGTGGGCCGGAGGGCCGCGCCTGCCTGTGTCGGTCCGCATCGCCCCGATCCGATGGTGATCAAGCGAAGTGCATGCGTGTGGTCCGACGGCGGTGCGGGTCGGGATTCGGTGCCGGCGGCCATGGAAGGGATCACGGGTGGGGAGATGTGTTCGGGAGAAACGCCCTGGAGTCCAGGGGGAAGGGGCCCGCCCCGGTGGTGGGCAGCCGGTGTGATGCGATGGTCAAGTGACAACCGGGGGTGGCGCGTGGACGTGGCCTGCGACTGACACCCAGTGGGGCTGGCTGCAGCTGTGTGGATGTCAACAGGAGTCTCGCGACCGTCTGGAGGACCGGGGGTCGTATGGATAGTTGAGTAGTCAATGATTGAATGTGGTCTGTAGCGAAGCCGAGCGAAGGGTGCGAAGTGTCCCGTTCAGTCCTGATCACCGGTGGCAACCGTGGCATAGGCCTTGCCATCGCACGAGTACTGGCCGAGGCGGGTGACAAGGTGGCCGTCACCTATCGCTCCGGCGAACCGCCGGCCGACCTGCTCGCCCTCGGTGTGTTGGCCGTGCGCTGTGACATCACCGACCCGGAACAGGTCGAGCAGGCATTCCAGGAGGTCGAGGCCGCGCACGGCACCGTGGAGGTACTGGTCGCCAACGCCGGCATCACCAAGGATCAGCTGCTCATGCGGATGACCGAGGACGACTTCACCAGCGTCGTCGACACCAACCTGACCGGCGCCTTCCGAGTGGTCAAGCGGGCCAACCGCGGCATGCTGCGGGCGCGCAAGGGCCGTGTCGTGCTGATCTCGTCCGCCGCCGGTCTGGCGGGTCAGGCCGGGCAGTCGAATTACGCCGCATCCAAGGCGGCCCTGGTGGGCTTCGCCCGCTCCCTCGCTCGCGAACTGGGCTCTCGCAACATCACCTTCAACGTGGTGGCCCCCGGCTTGACCGAGACCGCGATGAGTGCGGAGCTCACCGAGGCCCAGCGGGCGGCAGTGGTCGAGCACATCCCGCTCGGCCGCCTGGCCCGGCCCGAGGAGATCGCAGCGGTCGTGGCGTTCATCGCATCGGAAGCCGCCGGCTACATCACCGGAGCAGTCATCCCGGTCGACGGCGGGGTGGGCATGGGGCACTGACCCCGATACGGGACCGTTTGTCGGCGGTGCCGGGCCGCGGGACGAGCCGGAGGCCCCGCACCGGGCGCCCGGCCGTCTTCTCACGCCGAGGAGGAGCCGGCTCCCATGCCGTGTTCCCGGTCGTCCTCGCCGGGAACGAAGTGGATCGGCAACTGCGATGCTGCCGCCTGTAGCGGACGCAGGCGCGCCGTGCCCGATCTCGCCACCGGTCATGCGAGGCTCAGGCGCCCACCGGTCCGCTGACGTCCGCGAGGAGTTCCAGGGATCGCAGCCACGCATTTCGGTCGACGGCCAGTGAAGCGACGATCAATTCGTCGGCCCGGGCGAGATCGGTGAAGCGGTCCAGGTAGTCCCTCACCTCGGCCGGAGTTCCGCCAGCGGTGCACGCCATCTCACGTTCGACATGCTCCAGCACCTGTTTCCCCGCCGGCGTCTCGAGGACCGTCCTCGCTGCCTGCGGAGGGACCTCCACTCCGGCGCGGCCGAGCAGCTGGATCACCCGACGGCGTTTTGCGGCCAGAAGGTGCTCGTGGGCCTCCGTCGAGGTGTCCGCCGCGACAACGTTCACTCCGGCGATGACATGCGGTTTGTCCAACTGGGCGGACGGCTCGAACTCCCGCCGGTACAGGGCCACCGCGTCCTTCAACGCGTTCGGGGCGAAGTGAGACGCAAAGGCGAACGGAAGCCCGAGCGTGGCCGCGAGGCCTGCCCCGAAAAGAGACGAACCGAGAATGTACAGCGGCACGTCGGTGCCCTTGCCCGGTGTTGCGTCGACACCACGGATCCGGGATCGACCGGTCAGATACCCCTGGAGCTCCAGGACGTCCTCCGGGAAGGTATCTCCTGATTCCGGATCGCGGCGGAGGGCGCGCAGGGTCTGCTGGTCGCCGCCCGGAGCCCGCCCCAGCCCCAGGTCGATACGGCCGGGGTACAGCGTTTCGAGGGTCCCGAACTGCTCCGCGATGGAAAGCGGGGCGTGGTTGGGGAGCATGATGCCACCAGCCCCGAGACGGATCGTGCGGGTCTGCGCGGCGACATGGGCTATGAGCACACTCGGCGCGGAAGAACCGACGATGGACATGTTGTGGTGCTCCGCGTACCAGATGCGTCGGTAGCCCCATTCCTCGGCGCGCTGGGCCAGGTTCACACTGGCCCGGAAACTGTCACCTGCCGTCTCACCGGTGTTGATGTAGGCGAGATCGAGAATGGAGAGTGGAGCGCTCACAGTTGGTTCAAACCTTTCTTTGCGCTATCACGGAGGCATGCCCTGCCAACGTGTTGTGCGCCAACAGACACGTAGCGCGCTTTGTTCCTCTCGCCTCCGCGTGACCCGGGACTGGCAGGGCGCGCCGAGGCGCCCACGCCCGGCTGCGCCGCGCCGCTCAGGGATGGGCGAATTCCAGCGGGACGAGGCCGGTCAGACCGGTGACGCTGTTGGTTGGGCACAGGTGTTCAAGAAATCTTGGAGGCGGCGCGTCCATCAGGATCGGCAACGTTGCAGATCACCCGTAGTGGCTCGACCGCGGCCAGGCTGCGCTGCGACCGTGCCCAACTCACCGGTCCGTAGGCGACCAGGGAGAGCGCACCTCCCGCGTCGCCCGCGGTCAGGACAGCCGCTTGCAGACTGACGCATCGCCTTCCGTCTCGGCCCGGTCTCCAAGGAAGAAGGGTCCCCGCCGTCGGCGGAGACCCTTCTCGTCCTCTGTGTCCTCGGGGTCTACCCCACTTGTTCCGCGGCCACGACCTGTGGCGCGCGCGGCCGGACTTCCGCCATGTGTGTCTACCGCCAGCCACGTTTCGGGCGTTATCGCAAGGCGCGGACAACCATGTACCAACCGCCGGCAGGCGCAGCCCGGAGGAGCTGCGCCTGCCGGCGGGAACGGGCCCGGTACCGCGCGGAATGCGTGCCGACTGCCCTGGACATGTGCGTCAGCTGAAATCAGGACCGCCCGTACGGGTGCGCTTGATTTCGTAGAAGTTCGGGGTGGAGGCCACGGTGATCACGCCGTCCCAGAGCCGCGCGGCGTCCTCGCCCTTGGGGGCGGGATTCACCACGGGGCCGAAGAAGGCTACGGGATCGCTGCCCGGTGTGGCGCCGGGGACGGCGATGATCGGACTGCCGACATCCTCGCCGACCAGGGTGATTCCCCGGGTGTGGGATGCTCGCAGTTCCTCATCGTAACGATCGGTGTCGCCGGCGGCGGCCAGGTCCACGGGCAGTCCCGCATCCCGCAGACCCCCTTCCAGCGTGGCGCGGTTCTTCGGCTGTTGCTGCAGGTGGTAGCGGGTACCGAGGGCGGTGTAGAGAGGCTCGACCACTTCGGGCCCATGGATGAGACGAGCGGCGGTCAGAACGCGTACCGGTGCCCAGGCGTCACCCATCAGCAGGCGGATGCGCTCGGGCAGTTCGTGCATCCGGTTCTCGTTCAGGATGGCCAGGCTCATGACGTGCCAGGACACCTTGATCGGGCGCCTGTCGGCGACATCGAGGAGCCATCGGGATGTCAGCCAAGTCCACGGGCAGATGGGATCGGCGTAGAAATCCACGGGGATCGGGGACGCGGGCGAGGCGGATGCGGTCATGGGAACTCCTCTTGGCGTTGCTACAGGTGTCGTTGTGGGGTGAGGAAGATCAGTCGTCGGCGCGGAAATCCGTGGACGCCGACAGCTCGGACCAAGCGGCCACATCGTCGGCCAGTTGCCGCTGACCCTGCTCGACCAGACGGACGGCGTCGGTGCCGAGCACAAGGTGGACGGGCGGTTTGTCACTGTCGAGGACCTGGAGCACGGCGCGGGCGGCGAGCGCAGGGTCACCGGCCTGCCTGCCGTCCTTCGCCTGGCGGGCGGCCCGGATCGGAGCGAAAACGTCGTCGTAGTCCGGTACGGTGCGCGGAACGCGGACCATGGAGCGGCCGGCCCAGTCCGTTCGGAACGAGCCGAGTGCCAGTGAGGTCACGTGGATGCCGAAACCGGCGACTTCCTGGGCCAGCGAGCCGGCGATGCCCTCCATGGCGAACTTGCTCGCGCCGTAGAAGGCCACCCCGGGCAATGCCGTCAGCCCCGCCATGGAGGACACGGTGAAGATGTGGCCACTGCGTCGCCGCCGCATGTGGGGCAGAACCGCCTTGATCACGGCCATGCTGCCGAACACGTTGACGTCGAACTGCCGGCGAGCATCCTCCATGCTGGTTTCCTCGACGGTGCCTTCCAGGCCGTACCCGGCGTTGCTGATCAGTACGTCGATCGGGCCGACGGTCTGCTCGACGGCGTCGACCGCCGTCGTGACAGCGTGGTCGTCCGTCACGTCCAGCAGCCTGGCGACGGCTCGCCCGGGGGCCAACGCCTCGAACGCGTCGACCTGCTTCGGATCGCGGACCGTGCCGACGACGAAGTGTCCGGCGGACAGGGCTTCCTGGGCGAAGGCCCGGCCAAGGCCACTGCTGACGCCCGTGATGAGGAACGTTCTGCTCATGCGAGTCTCCTGCGCAACGTGCGGTAGTGGTGACGGGTCGCGGGCATCGCCGCCGTACACCCGGCCCGTCGCTGCCGCGTGCGACGGTGACACATCGAGGTGCCCCGACTTCCGACATTCGGTTCCCGGCCCACCCAGGCTCCACTGCATCCGCCCTGCGCGGGAGGCAACGTATCGGCATTAATCGACCGGTCGTCTATGACGTTAATTGATCAGTTCACGGGTGTCAAAGGGGCGCGAGATCGAAGGCACGCCCGCAGGTCGTCGCGGTTTCGGCATGGACCCGACCCAAGGGCAGTTCTCAGTCATTGGCGCGACCGCTCAATACAAGATCCTTGAGGCATGTCAGCGCGCCGACCACGTCCTGTTCGGGTTTCACAACGTCGTGTTCTCCATCAGAGAACGGCCCCCGCCGACCGTCAGCCCCGGGGCGACACGGACGCCGACGCCGGATCGATGCCGACTTGCCGGATTGTGGTGCCGGGCGTGCAATGGGGGAGAAACTTTCACATGCCTGGTCAAGTATGTGGCCGAGCCGAATCCCGTCCACCCCCACCGGGTTCGGGGAGTGCAGGGGCTAGGAGGTAGGTGCCATGGCGAAAGTTCTGTTCATCGTGAGTGGGGCGACCTACTGGGTGCTCAAGGACGGCAGCAGGTACGCCACGGGCTATTGGGCGGAAGAGTTCGCGATGCCGTACAAGAAGCTCACCGAGGCCGGTCATGACGTCGTTGTCGCCACACCCGGGGGCGCGATCCCGAACGTCGACATGATGAGCCTTCGTCCTGCGATGGCGGGTGGTGAGGAAGCAGCACTCGAGCTGGAGGCGATCATCCGTTCTGCCGAGGTGATGCGGCGGCCCCTCAAGCTGTCGGACGTTCGCCTCGAGGACTACGCCGCGGTGTACCTGCCCGGTGGCCACGGTCCGATGTCCGATCTGGCGTACGACGCCGACGTCGGCCGACTGCTCACCGAGCAGCTCGCCTCGGGCAGGCCGCTTGCGATCGTGTGTCACGCCCCTTCCGCGATGCTTGCCACCAGGATCCATGGTGAGTCGCCCTTCAAGGGCTACAGGGTCACAGGTTTCACCAACGAGGAGGAAGAGGCCGTCGGATTGGCATCCAGGGCCCCGTGGCTGCTGGAGACCGAATTGAAGGAGAAGGTAGGCGTGGACTTCAGCCGGGGTCCGAAGTGGGAGCCGTATATGGTGGAGGACCGCAACCTCATCACCGGACAGAACCCCCACTCGGCTGCGATTCTCGGAGACCGACTGCTTCAGATCCTCAAGTGACCGCGTACCAGGCGGTGGTGACCGCCTGGCGCGGGAGCCTGCTGACGTAGGTCAAAAACGGTCAGTGGCACCTCAGCCACTGACCCGAAGGATTCCGGTTTCCCGGGCTGAGGTTTCGACCCCCCGCGCTCACACGTGTAGCACCCGCAGCCACACCCGAGCCCGAAGTCATGCCCCTGATAGGGCGTCCCCGCCCACAACCCTCGCGGGCCTCGAGCCCGCGCTCGTCGGAATCGACACGCCGGCGGGCCCGTTGGGGAACGCCGGGCCGGAGCCGACGCCGTCCGGCCCGCACAGGAGGGCGACCTGCCCTTGGCTCGAGTCACGGTAAGGGCCCGCCCGGAAGACGGAGTTGGGTTACTCCCTCAGCGTGCCTGGTTCCGAACGTCCGTATCGACGGTCTGCTCGGTGGGTGCGGGGGCGTTCGGGGTGCCGAGCATGTCGAGGAGGACCATCGCGTCGTGGTCGGGGCCTGCGACGTCGGCGTAGTAGACGACGAGGCGGTGGCCGGGGGTGTCTTCGAGCTGCATGGTCTGGTACCCGAAGGTGACGTCCCCGACCTGGGGGTGGCGGAAGTGTTTGGTGCCGGGGCGATGGGGGCGGACGTCGTAGCGCTCCCACAGGCGGGCGAAGTCCTCGCTCTTCAGAAGGAGTTCACCGATCAGCTGGGCGAGGTCCGGTGCGTCGGGGTCGGTGCCCGCCAAGGCCCTCAGACGTGCGACACAGCCGCGGATCCTCGTCTCCCACTCGGGGAACACGTCGCGGGCGGCCGGGTGGAGGAAGTAGTACCGGGCCAGGTTGCGCTGCTTGGCCGGCCAGCTCTCCATGCCCGCGTACAGGTGCAGGCCGCCGGGGTTGGCCGCGAGTATGTCCAGGGTGCGGCTGAGCACGTAAGCGGGGCTGGGCCGCAGGTTTTCCAGCAGGAGCTTGACGCCGGGCCGCACTGTACGGCTGGGCGCGGTGGGCGGCTCGGGAGCGGTGCGTGCAGCTCGTACCGCCAACTTCCGCAGATGCTCGTGTTCGTCCTCCTGTAGCTGCAGCGCGCGGGCGAGGGAGTCGACGACGGCGGGGCTGGGCCGGGTTTCCTTGCCGCGCTCCAGCCGGGTGTAGTAGTCGATGCTGACCCCGGCCAGGGTGGCCAGCTCCTCGCGGCGCAGTCCGGGGGTGCGGCGAAGTCCCGGCCCCGTCGGGAGGCCGACCTGCTCGGGGGTGACCTGGGTGCGGCGGGCGCGCAGGAACCCCGCCAAATCGTTGCTGTGCTGGTCAGGGCTCATGCAACCAGTGTGTCAGGTGGCATGAGCGTTGCGAGGCGGCCGTGGGGGCCGTGTTACTCCCTGGAACGCCCCTCCCCGGTACCGTCCGGCCTGCCACTCCATGCCTCCCGGACCGGACAGTGGAGGAGCCGCGGAGGACCGTTCGATCCAGCGGCTCTCCGTTCACGGGCTGTGATCCGTCAGCCCTCCGATCCGGTACGAAGGCAGACACAACATGCGTAACACCACCCTGGGCACTCATGGACCGCAGCTCGGCGTCATCGGCCTGGGCGCCATGGGGATGAGCTTCGCCTACGACATGGGCACCCCGCGTGACGAAGCCACCTCCGTCTCCGTCATCCACCAGGCCCTCGACCTGGGCGTGACCTTGATCGACACTGCCGACGTCTACGGTCCCTACACCAACGAGGAGCTTGTCGGGCGGGCCCTGGCCGATCGCCGAGACCGCGCGGTGATCGCCACCAAGGTCGGCATGGAGTGCATCGACCCCACCGGCGGCCCCGGTGGCGCACCGCTGGTCAAGCCGAACGGCCGGCCCGAGCATGTCCGTGCCGCCATCGACGCAAGCCTGCGCCGCCTGGGCACCGACCAGATCGACCTGTACCAGCTCCACCGTGTCGACCCCGAGGTTCCGCTCGAGGAGACCTGGGGTGCCCTGGCCGAGGCCGTCACGGCCGGCAAGGCCCGCTACCTCGGTCTGTCCGAGGTCAGCGTCGAGCAGATCCAGCGCGCTGAGGCCATTCACCCGGTCACCACCGTGCAGTCCGAGTTCTCCCTGTGGACTCGCGACGTCCAGGCCGAGGTCCTGCCCTACTGCAGGGAGCACGGCATCGGACTGCTGCCGTACTCGCCGCTGGGTCGCGGCTTCCTCCTCGGCCGTTTCAGCTCGTTCGACGAACTCCCGGAGAACGACCAGCGGCGCCGTCTGCCCCGCTTCCAGCAGGACAACCTCAGGGCCAACCTCGACATCGTCGGCAAGGTCCGCGCAGTCGCCGACCGCATCGGCGCCACCCCTGCGCAGGTGGCTCTCGCCTGGCTCGTCGCCCAGGGCGAGCACGTCGTGCCCATCCCCGGCACCAAGACCCCCAAGTACCTCGCCGACAACGCGGGCGGCGCGGACGTCCAGCTCTCCGCGGCCGACCTCGCCGACCTCGACGCCATCCCGGCCCCCGTGGGCGCCCGATACTGAGCGCTCCATCCCGGCACCAACCACCACGAGGGCGCGGCATCCCGCCGCGCCTTCGCGGTGCGTCCGACGGGGACGACAGGCCGGACACACTCAGATCTGCGGACGGTGCGCGGAGCTTGTGGTTGCCCGGCCGTCACACACCCACGTCTGCGGGATACCGGCAGAATCACTGTGTCTCTTCGCAGGGACTCTGGGACGTCAAAGCTCTCAGCATGGAGGGAGTTGGTCCCAGAGGCTTCTCGGCGGCGGGCGCCGTCGTGGTCAACGGGAATCGGGGGTGTACACCGCCCCAGAGCTCCCGTAGCCGTACAACGCCTTCGCCGTGCGCTGCCCAGCGCAGGGGCGAGGACGAGGGAAGGGCACGCGAGTACCTCCGGCAGCGAGTCGGCTTCGGGCGTGCCCGGTCCGTCGGCCCGGTAACGGCGGTGGCGCCTGACGGGCGGGCGCCACCGGGCCGGCGGAGGCACTTCGTTCTTCCGGCCTTCTCGGGGCGCTGACCAGACATATCGAGCCGCCGCAGACCGTACTCGTGCGCTCCCTGCACGGCGACGGTGGCCGCCAACGGCCAGGTCTTCCACAACGACCCGGGAGTGCGCGCCGATTCCGGCTCCACGCTCGCCCAGGCCTTTGCCGTGTCCTGCAACACATCCTTCCTTGATGAAGGATTCCACCACCTCGTGCACGACGGAGACGCCTCCGCCCTGCACGACGAGGCCGTGAACGTGTTCGGTATGGGCAGTTGGCCGATCGGCGGTGGGGTCGCCACCACCGACCCAAGCATCCCGCCGGACGTGCACGGCGGCGATCAGGCGGCCCAGTTCATCGGCCAGGGCAAGGTCACGGCCACACCTCTGTTCATGGCGTCGGTGGCGGCCACCGTGCGCAACACGGGCTTCGAGCAGCCGATCATTCTGCCCGGACAGCATCAGGAAACGGCGCCTCAGCGCATCTCCGCCCCCACCGCGGGTTATCTGCAGTCGTTGATGCAAGGAGTGGCGAGCGGAGGTACGGCCGCTCCGCGGCTGCACGGGCTGTCGGGTGTCGGAGCGAAGACGGGCACGGCCGAGGAGGGGGACCACACCAATGGGTGGCTGACCGCGTACGACTCGCGCATCTCGGTCGCGGCTCTGGTGGAGGGCGGCAGCTCGGGAGTGGACTCGGCCGGATATGTGGTCCGACGGCTGCTCGGCGGAAGTTGACGGTCGGATAAGTGGTGACGCGGGCCCGTACGACAGGCTCGGGGACTGGTGGAGGCCTGCGCTCTCCGGGTGGCCGGACCGTGATCCCCCTGCTGTCGTCGAGTTCCGTGGCGTATCTCCGTCTCGAGCAGGTGGTCGGCGCGCAGACGGCTTCGGCACGGTCCGGTCGTCATGAGGCCCGGTGGAACGATCCGATTCACTCCACGTGCGCGGCGACGTCCGCCATGCACGGGTCGTGCACGGCGGCCGCGGACTCGGAGCGAGGAGTGGGGACGAACCGGACCACCGCGATTCGCTCCGCGCGACGGCCGCTGAGGACGAGACCGGTCAGGGCCACGAGGGCCAGCACGACGACCGCGGCACCGTACTCCCTGGCGGTCTGCACGAGCCCTCCGCCATGCACGACCAGGATGCCGCCGATGACTGCCGGTACGCCCAGACCCAGATAGCACACGACGTACAGAAGGGACAGCACACCGGCCCGCTCGTGCGGAGCGACCTGGGGAATCACCATCCGGATGCCGCCCTGGAAGCCACTGCCGAAACCGAAGCCGGAGACAGCGGCACCCAGAAAGAATCCGGCGACCGAGGGCGCACCGCCCGAACCCGAGCCGATGGACACCAGGCTGATCGTCACTCCGGCGACCAGCGTAAGGATGCCGATCAGCATGACCACGTGCGTTGCGGTCCGGCGCAGAACCAGAATGGCCAGGCCGGCAAAGCCTGCGAGCACGAACAGCGGCAGTCCTCCCCAGACCACGGAGTCGGAGTGCTCGAGAGTCCGGGAGATGGCCGGACCCAGAGCGGCGTAGAGGCCGGTCAGGGCCCACACCGCGAACAGCACCGGGGCGGCGATGGCCACCGAGGCTCGGGCCGCGGTGGGTAGTTTGATCTCGGGCGCCAGGCTGGCCACGGCACCCGGCTTTCGGCTCACCGTCTCGCGCAGGGCGAGCACGGCGAGCGCCTGCAGAACGAAGACGCCGAGCAGCAGGAAGTAGACGAGGTGGGTCGGCGCCGGCAGGTACTGGACGATCAAGCCGGACACCAAGGCGCCGGTGGCAGTCCCCACCGCGGGTGCGAAGGAGTTCAGGAAGCCTCCCCGCCGGGGGTCGATGTCCAGCATGGCGGCGCCGAGGGCACCGACGGCCGCGCCGGTGCTCAGCCCCTGGATGACACGGGCGGCCATCAGTGCGTTCACCCCGTCGGCGGTGATGAACGCGACCATGGCCAGGGCCTGTCCCAGCAGTGCCGTCAGGAGCACCGGCCGGCGTCCCACGTGATCGGAGATCTTTCCGAAGGCCAGGAGTGAGACCAGCACGGCTACGGCGTAGACACCGAACACGATGGTGACGGTGATGGGTGAGAAGCCCCAGTGCCGCTGGTAGACGGCGTAGAGCGGGGTCGGTGCGCTGGACGCTGCCAGCAGTGACACAAGGATCGAGGCCAGCAGTCCGACAGAGGCCACTGGCCGCAGGAGGGGGCCTTTGGGGCGGGCATGCGCGGGAGACCGCCTGACCGGGCCACGTGTTGATGGACTTGTGTTCGCGATGGATGCAGAGCTCATGGCTACTTTCGGTACTGGTCCACGGGCCCTCGGCCGCTCTAGACAGATCTGTCTGGATCTAGGCGAACGTCCGCCGTGTGGCGGCTATTCCTGTTCCGGGAGCAGCCGAGGGTGCCCTGCCCGTTATGTAGGCCTCCGGACACCGGCGTGCCATGCCTGCCGGGCGACAGCAATGTGCGGCAGGCATGAAGCGGCGTCCGGGGCGGCCGCTTCGCCGTTCCTGGGTGGGTGCCGGAGGGAACGCCGACGCCCGCCGGGGTCACGGCGCCCGGGTGGGCAGGCTCAGCCGGCGAGGCCGCTGTCGATCAGATAGATCGCGAAGGAGAAGGTGACGATCGACAGCAGGGTACTGAGCAGGATCATCTGCTGGGCGTAGACGCCCTTGACCGAGAACACCAGCGTGGCGGCGAACATCAGGGCGGGCTGCACCGGTAGCTAGAGCCCCATGCGGATCACGAGCGACCTGTGAGCCGGCAAACGCGACGCTCATGGAACCGAAGCGGTAGGGTCCCGTTCGAGTTTGTCCGTGCATCTCGGTTCGGCTCGACACACGTGACGACGCCGCATTGACGGCAAGGTTGTGCGCGGCGCTCCGCGGGCACCGGACAGCGGTCTGCACCGCATCGGCGCACAGAGGCGTCCCCATCTCGAATGACCTGGGAATACGCGTCAGCAGTCGCTGACTTCAATTCAGCGATGACGGTTGGTGACATCAAGGAGAGTCGTGGACGGTTCCACAATGGGTGAGCTGCGGTCCGGACGTCAGAGTGCGCTCGTTCCGGTACTGGTCTCGCTCGGTATGCTGGTCGCCGTGGTCAGCAGCCTCGGTGCGCCGCTGGTGCCCACCATTGCCGCCGAGGAACACGTGTCACTGAACGATGCCCAGTGGTCGCTGACAGTCACGCTGCTTGTGGGGGCGGTGGTCACCCCGGTGATGGGGCGACTGGGTGACGGGCCGCGTCGCCGGAAGGTGATTATTGGTGCCCTCGTTGCGGTACTGACAGGCTGCGTTCTTGCGGCGCTGCCGCTGGGCTTCGGCATCCTGGTGACGGGGCGAGCGCTCCAAGGGCTCGGACTGGGGCTCACCCCGCTGGCCATTGCAACCGCTCGCGACGCCTTGCTGCCGGAGCGATCGGGCCCAGTGGTGGCCCTGTTGTCCATCACCACCGTCGCCGGGGTCGGCCTGGGCTACCCGGTCACCGGGTTGATCGCGCAGTCCTTCGGGCTGCACGCCGGATTCTGGTTCGGGGCGGCGGCGGCCGCTGCCGCACTGGTCGCGGCTGCCGTAGTCCTGCCGCCGTCCCCGCGGCGCACTGCGGCCCGCCTGGACGTTCCCGGTGCGATCCTGCTGGGCGCGGCACTCGGCGGGTTGCTGCTCGCTCTGAGCGAGGCCGAGACCTGGGGATGGCACTCCGTGCGGCTCCTCACTCTGGCCGGGACCTCCGCGCTGCTGCTCGGAATATGGGCCGCGCACGAGCTGCGGACCACGCAGCCACTGGTTGACCTGCGGCTGACCAAGGACCGCACCGTGCTCACCGCCCATGTGACCGCGTTGGTGGCAGGCGTGGGTATGTATCTGCTGCTGTCGTTGGTCACCCGTTTCGTGCAGACACCGCGTGCGGCCGGCTACGGGTTCGGCGCCTCCGTGGCCCTGACCGGGCTGGTCCTGCTGCCGTTCTCCCTCGCCAGCGTCGCCGCCGGCCGTGTGGTGCCGCTGCTGGCTCGGCGGGCCACCAACGCCCTGGTACTGCCGCTCGGGTGCCTGATCTCCCTTGCCGCCGCGCTGGCCTTCGCCCTGGCTCACGACCGGCTCTGGGAGTTGTTCACCATCATGGCGGTGGCCGGATTCGGCGTCGGCTGGATGTTCGCGGTAATGCCCGGACTGATCATGGGATCCGTGCCCGCCCACGAGACAGGCAGTGCGATGAGCTACAACCAAGTGCTCCGCTATGTCGGCTACTCCACCGGAAGCGTCCTGAGTGCCACAATCCTGCAGGCCCACACTTCCGTCGGCCGGTCTCTGCCCACGAGCGACGGCTACCGAACGGCCGCCCTACTGGCCTGCGGGGTCTGGGCCGCAATGATTTTGGTGACCTCGATGCTGCCCTCGCGGCGCGGGCAGCGCGGGAACGAGCCCGCCTTGACGGGCCCGGCTCCCACGTCTCGCGTGCCGGGTGAGGACGTGACAAGAGTGGTGCGGTGACCCGCGTCGAGGCCGACGTGCAGGCAGGGCCGCGCGCAGCCGCGCTCGTACCCCACGCTGTGCGGCGAGGAGGCTTCGAAGTGGTGCCTCATCTGCTACGCCGACAGACGTGCGGGCGACGATCCCCGGCGCCGCCGGTCCGGTACCTCCGGAAAGGGGGTGGCCTGTACATCACCGCGTTCCATGCGGAGATGGAGACGGCAGCGCGCTGCACTGTCGGCGTGAGGGGCCGCGGCGACCGCCTCCCTGCTTCGGGCCTCGCACGTCGTTCATTGGGCGAGGGCCGGTGGCGCGGCCCGACCACCGGGGCCGTCCGTTCCGGAGATGCAGGGCTGTTGATGGACGGACTGATCGGCTGGCATCCCGACGGTGCTCACCGGTTGGCGGCTTCCGTCTCACGGGGCATCGCGTCCCGGTGTGAAGCACCCGATCCCCGGCGAACCCAGAGCACGCACGGCCACAGGGCGAATGCGATGGACACAACTCCGGCCAGAGCGATGGAAGTTGCCGCACTGGTCACCCGCGCGACGCCGCCGACGAGAGCGGCCCCGATGGCCGACGCGGTGACGTTCATCGGCGCTGCCATGCCCATTCCCTGGGCGCGTTCCTGGTCGGGCGGCAATTCGGCGAGGAAAGACACCGACAGCGTGACCTGGACGGCCCACAGAGCGCCACTCGATCCGAAGATGGCCAATGCCAGGTGCGTTCCGACGGGCAAGAGCACACAGGGCAGCCGGCGCGCGAGCCTTATTGGTTTCCCTCGGCATACATAGACGCCCGGTCGTCTATTATTACAACCGGGCGGTCGTTCGAGGCTTTGAGTCGCCGAGCGGTTGCTTTGGGTAATCCAACTGATGACGGGAGATAGAGCAGGATGCGTGTCGAGATATGGGCTGACATCGCCTGCCCATGGTGCTACGTGGCAAAGGCCCGCTTCGATCAAGGTCTCGCCGCCTTCGCCCACCGGGACCATGTGGAGGTGGTGTACCGGTCGTTCGAGCTGAACCCCAAGGCGGAAAACGGCACCGTGCCGATCATCGACGCGGTCGCGGCGCAGTATGGGCGCACCCGCGAGCAGCAGGTGGCCAGGGAAGAGCAGGCCGCGGCCATGGCGCGAGGCGTGGGTCTGGGTTTCCGCATCGGTGGACGCGTCTTCGGGAACACCTTCGACATACACCGGCTCATTCACTTCGCCAAGGCGCACGGTCGGCAGACCGAGTTGATGGATCTCGCCTTCCAGGCGAACTTCACTGAAGAGCGCTCGGTCTACGACAGGGAGACCCACATCAGTCTGGCCGTAGAAGCGGGGCTGGATGAGGCGGAGGCGCGAAAGGTGCTCGACGACCCCGACGCGTTCGCCGCAGAGGTGCGCGCCGACGAACGACTGGCGGCTGATCTGGGCGCCACCGGCGTCCCCTTCTTCGTGCTGAACCGGCGTTACGGAGTGAGCGGCGTGCAGTCGGCGGAAGCGTTCACCCGCGCGCTGGACCAGGCATGGGCGGACCGACCGGCCGCCTGAAGGCTGCGCTCTGAGACCTGCGCCCACGACGGCTGCATGCCCGGCGCTTCCCTGACCGCCGGGCCGAACATTGAGCCGGGGTGCAGGCGGTCGCCTGTCCACGATGGGGCGGCAGATTGACGGGCCCACGCGCCAGGACCGAGTGGAACCGGCCGACGCGTCGGGGTTCAGTGGGCGAGCTCGGCTTTATGAGGTCGGTATGGGGTACGCAGGGCCCGCGGGGGAGAGGCAGGGCGACGGCGTCGCTCGAGACGGCCGGCCCGCCGCCCGGGGCAGGGCGGGCAGGTTGCGAAGGTATCAGACGTCCGGTCCGAAGCGTCGAACTCCGCCGGCTGCGGGGGAACCTCAAGGTCCCCATGCCCACACCTGCCTTGAGGGTCGCTACCCCGGCGCGCACGTGCGGACGTGAGGCTGACAGGTTTGAGGCATGCTGCTGCCCGTCGCCGGGGCTGCCGCGCCGCCAATGCGCAACGCTGACGCCTGCGTTGGGCCCTTGCGTAGTCACCTGCGTCAGGCGGTGCCGAACACCCCGGGTCAGGCCGGCCGCATCGTGGCCGGCGTCGACGCCGACCGGAACTGGCACCCGGTGCGCACCACGGCCGCCGTGGCGAACACCTTCACCGCGGAGTTCAAGAACCCGAAGCGGGACCAGGCCCCTGAGGGAGTTGGGCTGCGTATCAGTGCGACAGACAGTGAAGGCGACACCGTGAAGCAGACCATGCCCATGGCCTGCAAGGTGCACTGAGAGGAAGCGCCGCGACAGCGGTCAACTGACGGTCAGACCACAGACCGGGGCGAGACACGTTCTCGCCCCGGTCGCCTCAGGAGCTTGCCCATGGAGCGCAGTGCGTAGAATACTTGTGTCGTCAAGCAGGTGGTTGCGGTGATTTCCGTTGGCGCATCCCGGCGGCCGGCACAACGAAGTGGGCGGCTACGGGAGTTATCTGCCCTGAACCGCGGTCAAAACCTTTGAGACCGGTCAGCGCCGATCGGATCGTGGACATATCGCCGGATTCGGCCTTGTGGTCAGCCGCACAACATGGCGGCCTGGCACGGCCTCCGTGACATGTGCAGTCGCCTGGTGGCGCCCCGATCCCGGTGAGTTTGACAACCTGACCTCTGAACTTCCCCAAAGGAACAGCATCTTGCACAAGAGGAAAACGCTGCGGCGGTGGCCGCTCGCAGTTGCCGCGGGCGCACTGGCCGTTGGCGGCCTTGCGGTCCTGCCGATCACCGCGCAGGCGGACACCACGAGCGGCACACATGCCTCGCGGCAGCAGGACTTCGCTTCAGCGGCAGCGGAATACCGCATACCGGAAAGCGTGTTGCTCGGCTTGGCCTACCAGGAATCGGGATGGGAGTCGCACGGGGGACAGCCCAGTGCTGACGTCGGCTACGGGCCGATGCATCTCACCGACGTTACCGCTGCCATGGCAGCCGGTGGGGACGCCGGAGCGGTGGGGCGCAGCGACCTGGCGTCGATCGCCTCGAACCCGGCCCTGCATACCCTGCAAGCTGCGGCGAAGCTGACCGGATTGTCTGCCGAGGCTCTGCGTACGGACCCGGCTGCGAACATCCGCGGTGGTGCGGCATTGCTGGCCTCGTACGAGAAGCAGGTGACCGGCGGGACCCCGTCGAACCCGGCTCAGTGGTACGGCGCCGTAGCCCGCTTCAGCCAGTCCACGCAGAAGCAGGCCGCGGTGAGCTTTGCGAACCGCGTCTTCACCACGATCCGCGATGGAGCGGGCGGCGTGACCAAGGACGGTCAGCGCATTCGGCTGCATGCCGCGCCCTCACTGCGCCCCGCCACCGCCCAGGTGGACCGTCTGAACCTGAAGGCGTCGGCCTCCACGGACACCGAATGCCCGCCGATCGTGCTGTGCACGTTCGTGCCGGGTTCCCCCGCAGGACTGCAGGTATCCAACCGCCCTGCCAACGGAATCAAGATCAACTCCATTGTCATCCACGACCTGGAGTCCTCCTACGACGCCGGCGTCGCGGGCCTGGCCAACCCGACGAACGGCGTGTCGACGCACTATGTCATGCGCTCCTCCGACGGCGCGGTGACGCAGATGGTGCCCACCAAGGACATCGCCTTCCACGCGGGCAACTACTCCACGAATCTTCACTCGATCGGCATCGAGCACGAGGGTTACGCCGCGCAGGGCGCCACCTGGTACACCGAGGCGCAGTACGAGGCGACGGCCGACCTGGTGAAGTATCTGGCCTTCCGCTTCGGCATTCCGCTGGACCGCCAGCACATTCTGGGACACGACAACGTGACCGGCCCCAGTTCGTCCCTCGTCTCCGGAATGCACTGGGACCCGGGCAACGCCTGGGACTGGGACCACTTCATGCGGTTGCTCGGCGCACCGATCAGTGGCCTGCACGGCGTCGCACCGGTGGGCTCGGTCGTGACGATCGACCCCGACTTCGCCACGAATGTGCAGACCGTCCAGGTGTGCCCGTCCGACGACCAGCCCGGCGCCACGCCCACGTGCACGGACAAGCAGCAGGCATCGAACTTCGTCTACCTGCGGACCGCCCCCAGCGCCACGGCCCCGCTCTTCGGCGACCAGGCGATCCATGGGACCAACCCGGGCACGAACCGGATCAGTGACTGGGGCAGCACGGCGGAAGCCGGGCAGCAGTTCGTCGTCGCCGACCAGGACGGCGACTGGACCGCGATCTGGTACAGCGGCGCGAAGGTGTGGTTCTACAACCCGGGAGGCCAGAACGCCAAGCAGGCCCTCGGCGTGAAGATCATTAAGGCCGCGGGTACCAGCCCGGTGGCCGTCTACGGGTCGAGCTACCCGGACAAGGCGGAGTACCCGGTCGGCCTGGGAGCGTCCACGCAGGCTCCGCTGAACATGTACACGGTGCCGGTGGGCCAGGCTTACGTCGCCACCCAGCCGGCCGCCGCAACGGCCGACTACTTCGCCTCCAACGGCGCGGTCGTCACCGGCGCGAAGACGATGTACACGATCCAGTACAACCACCGTGTGGCCCTGGTGTACTCGGGTGACGTCACCGCAACTCCGGTGACCCAGCACTGGGAAGACGGCTCGACGAGCTGACGCGGGCTGTAGCCCTGACCTCTCGGAAGCCGGGGCGGGCCTGGTCCCGCCCCGGCGCCGAAGGTCAGGGCTGACACGCGGGTGAGGGCACCGCATCTGGAAATCGCCTCCAGGCCAATGTCACGCTCCGGCCGTCCCGCTCCTCCTGTTGACGAATGCGATCTCGAGGTCCTCGACAGGAGGCAGAACAGTGAACATCGTTGTTTTCGGAGCGAACGGCCCTACCGGACGGCTGGTCGTCGAGCAGGCATGTGCGGAACGGCATACAGTCACCGTCGTCACACGACACCCCGAGACATTCCCCTTGACAGGACCGTTGCTGCGGGTAGCGGAGGGCGACGTGTACGACCCCGTCGCGGTCGAGCGAGCGGTGGCAGGGCAAGACGCGGTCATCTCCGTGCTCGGTGTCCCGTTCGGCAAGAAGCCGGTGACCACGTATTCCACCGGCATCACCCACATCACTGAGGGCATGGTTAAGCACGGTGTCCGCCGTCTGGTCGCTGTGACCTCGACCGTGCTCTTCGATGAACCTGCACCCGGCGAGAACTTCTTCTTCAGGAAGGTGCTGGAGCCACTCGTGATGCGATTCATGGGGCGCACCGTCTATGACGACATGCGGCGCATGGAGGCGATCGTCCGCGGAACCGACCTGGACTGGACAGTCGTCCGTCCCGGCGGCCTGTTCGACGCGTCGGTGGTCAGTGACTACCAGGTCGGCGCGTCACGTCTCCCCGGCCGGTACACGGCACGGCCCGACCTCGCCCACGAGCTGCTGCGGCAGGCCGTCGACGACCGGCTGTCGCACGCGTACATCGACGTACGCACAACGCAGAACACGCCCAACGTCCTGGAGCTCATCCGCAACGAGGCGGTCAGCGACACGGCGGGCAAGCGCGTCTGACGACCACCTCCTCAGGCTGGAGCCGAGTAGTGCCCGGGCGAGGCACGTTGCGCTGCCGTCCGGGCTCTGAGTCAGGCCGCTTGCGCCAATCGTCTGCCGCGGTGTGCCAGTTCGGGCTTCTCTCCGGGCTCATTCGGCGAGTCGGGGCTGATGGCTCGGCGCACGTCCAGCGCTTCGTCGCATCTGTCGGTGACCACGGGCATCACGGTCCGCGCGTCCATCGCGAAGCAGCACTGTACCTGCGCGTGGAGCGTCCGCCGACGGCTCGGAACACGGTTCATCGACTGAATGGCCCGTATGGCGGCACCGAAGGGACGATCCTGGGTGTGCATCGATACCCGGGATACGTATTTTGGGCTCCATGCGTTCTACAAGCGCCTGGAGTTGGGCATGTTCGCCCTTGTGGTCAAGTGCCAATGGTCCCAACACTGATGGGGCCGCCAAGGAGTGCTGGGCTCGGAGGGTCGCTGCATCCCCACGTGCTCCCTGGGGCCGACTGCCGGTTCTGCCCTCATCGTGAACTGGCCGTCCCAAGCCCGTAGAGTGTTGTGTGACTCCAAGGACCGGAAGAGACGATGCCTGAACGGAATAAACAGTTCGGCCTCTATGGGGCCCGCGGCATCAAGGGTTACGAGGCCGTCGCCCGTCAATTGGATGCTCTCGGCGGTTACATCGTCACGCCCGCCACCACCCGCCGTGGCCTGCTGGCCCGCCTGCGCTATCTCACCCGTACCGACCATGCCCGCCAAGCGGCCCGCGAGGCCGGCCTGACGGTCACCGACCGCACTCTGAAGGCCTGGCTGGAGGGTAAACGCTCGCCCTCGCGCACCAACCTGGAGTGGATCGAGCGGGCGTATCGCGCCGTGCGGCGGGAGAACGTTGCCCGCTACCTGCTGGTCCGCCTCAACCGCGAGGGCCGCGGTACCAGGGTGGAGATCCATCCGGTCAACCAGTCGCAAGTCGTCCGGCCCCGTCAGCGCGTCGTGGACTTCCGCACGCTCAACGTTCGGAACTGGGACCGCATTGTGGAGGCGTGGGCGGCCGGGGACGACCGAGGCCTGGACGACGCGTGGGTCGAGAAGATCATCGACCTCGGCTCGCAGTGGGGGCAGTACGAGTACGTCACCAACATCGGCTTCGCCGCGTAACCCCACGAATTCAAGCACGAGGACCTGCACCGACATGAGCGGGTCGAGATACCTTCAGCCCAGGGCTTCCGCGTGCGGATACCGGAGCCTCTCCTCGGCAGGCGATGGACGTGGCGTTCGGTGCAGCACCACCCACGGGTACCGCACCTTTGACGCACTCGCCGTGCCCTGCCCCGGTCGGCGAGCACGGGACGACGGCAGTGGCTGTGCGCGGCGGCTGTTCGGTTTACGGTGTTGATCCTTACCCTCTGCAGCTGCAAGTGATGCGGGCCCGGCACGCCGACGTAAGCGCTGTAGAGGGTGGTGCCGTGACCGCGGTCGCGGTGGGCGAGGCGAGGTACCGATCGGGTAGACCACATCCACCTGGTCAGAGCCGCTGACCCAGGAGGCATCCCTCTTGTGTCAACTGGGGTTGACGAACCCCAGCCTGTCAACCTATGTTGACGGGATGGGGAATCGACTGCTGCTTGCCTGTGGGATGGCCGCCGGCCCTCTCTTCACCATCGCGTACTTGCTGGAAGGAGCTGCCCGACTGGACTACAAACCCCTCCGCCATCCCGTCAGTTCACTCGCCCTCGGTCGCGCTGGATGGGCTCAGACCGTCAACTTCCTCTTCGCGGGCTTGCTGTCGCTGGCCTTCGCTGTGGGCCTGTGGCATGTTGGGCCTTCCCACTGGGGTGCACTTCTGATCGGCGTCTGGGCCGTCGCTCTCCTGGGGGCAGGCGCCTGCCGAACAGACCCGGTAAGCGGTTATCCTCCCGGCACTCCGGATCAGCCTCAGAGCCCCACCCGCGCCGGGTCTCTGCACGACCTGTGCTCCCTCATCGGATTCCTTGCCCTGACCGTGGCGTGTTTCGTATTCGCCTTCTCCAACTCGCCCGGATGGGCGATCTATTCGGTCGTCAGCGGTGTGCTCTTCGCGACGACGATGGCGCTGGCAAGCGCCGCGTTCAGCCAGCATCAACGCTGGGTCGACCTCGGCGGACTGATCCAGCGCATCTCACTCACTGTCGGCTGGACCTGGCAGACGCTGCTCGCTGTGCACATCCTGCACGCCTGACGGTTCTCCCAAGACCCCCGTTCACGGTAGATCATCTTGCGATGGCGATGTGAGCACGGCTTCCGAGCCGTCCCGGACAGGCCCATTCACCGGGCTGAGGCCGCGGGTGTCGTCGACGGCTTAAAAGTGGGCCGGTAGCGACGCTCGAGCTTGCAGTACTGAAGGACAAGCTCGGACCAGTCCGGGTTGTGGTTCCGGTCGCCGCGCCGGTGCGGCTTTTGGTTCCCACGGCCGTAGCGCCTGGGCGTGCGGGTGGTATCCCGGAACGTGAGGCAGTCATCCCGATCCCGACTCGCCCGGTGCCGATCCTGAGGGGGCGTGTGATGTCGCAGAACGTGCCCACATGAGGAGCGGCCGTACTGCCTGCCGCAGGCCGGTACCGGCCTATGCTGCCGACTGACCAGCCAACAGGGGCTTGTAGTTGCGTCAGCCCTATCCGATTTACGAGCTGCGGGGGATGCCGTGAACCGTGAACTCGCCACCGAGCTGCGCTGTCGGGCCGAAGCGGATCGGATGGCCAGGCAACACTGGCTGGCGACGGGAGAGACCGGAGACCTTCCGCAGATCGATGCCTCCAACACCGCATGGCTCAAGGCCATCACCGCCGAGTACGGGTGGCCAGGGTTTTCCCTCGTGGGTGAGCAGGGGGCCGAGGACGCATGGTTGCTCGCCCAGCACGCTGATCGGGATGTGCCGTTCCAGAGGAAGGCCCTGAGACTGCTGCAGGGAGCAGTCTCCGTCGATGACGCCCGTCCTCGGCATCTCGCGTACCTGACGGGTCGTGTCCTGGTTGCCGACGGCCGGGCCCAGTTGTACGGCACCCAGTACACCCACGAGGCCGACGGCACGAGTCTGCGTCCCCAGCCGATCGCCGACCCCGAGCACCTCGACGAACGACGGGCAGCCATGGGCCTCGAACCCCACGTCGAGTACGACCAGCGCATGCGGGAAAAGTAACCTCGCGTACGTCAGCGCCCCCGCCTCCGCGGCGGGGGAAGTGCTTCGCACAGGCCGAAACACATGACGACTTGCAACACCTCGGTCCGCTCCCGACGGTGGGAAGACTTCCAGGCGCTGCCAGAAACCCGTCCCTGGATCAGCGTGGGGCAAGCCACGCAGGCACCTCCTTCAACGAATCCCGCAGGCGCATGGGGGACGTCCCTAAGGGGGGTTCATCACGCCGGTGAAGACGGCCGCCCAGGTCGTTGCCCGGCAGGCATGGAGAATCTCCTGCTCCCGGCTCCCTGAGTGAGACGGGGAGCAGTTCTGGTGGTGGGCTGTCGAGCATCATGGTGATGCAGCGTGCCTATCTGAGTCACGCTGTTGTTGTGGTGAGGAACTGTGTCTGGATCTGGACCGGTTGGTCGCCGATGGGCAGTCCGAAGTGGTCGACGGCGGTCACCTTGTTGGCGTTGTTGACCTGCCAGCCGTGCTGCTTGAGCTGGGTCAGCCAGGCGTCGCGGGTCTTGATGGTGTGCAGAGGGCCGGCGCCGTCGAACATCATGTCGTCCACCGTCGAGATGACGAGCGCGGAGTCGAGGCCGGCGGGGTGCACCTCGGCGGTGAAAGCCAGGGTGCTGCCCTGCGCGGCGCGGCTGGAGACGCCGGCGAGCAGTCGTTCCACGTCGCTCGGCTGAAGGAACAGGACGAGGTGTTCGCCCATGAAGAGGGTGGGCTTCTGGGCGTCGTGCCCGACGCGGGTGAGGACGTCGCCGACGTCGTCGGTCGCGAAGTCCACCGCGGCCAGGGTGACGCGGGTGATGTCCGTTTCCAGGGCTTGGAGGCGCCGCGCCTTGTCGGTGATGAGGTCAGGCAGGTCCAAGTCGAAGAACTGCACTCCGGAGTGTCTTAGCCGTAGTGCGCGGTCGTCGTAGCCGGCGCCGAGGTTGACGACCTGACGGGTTCCGGCCGCGATGGCGTCCAACACGAGCTGGTCGAAGTACGGGGCGCGGGGCGCCAGCAGGTCAAGGGACAGGGAGATGTCGCTGGGTTCGCCGCTTGAATCAATGGCCTGAAGTCCCTGGACGAGTGCATGCCCGGCGGCGGTGTCGCCGTCGGCAGTGTGCGGGCGGTCGAACTCGACGCGTCCGAGGGCGCACACCTCGCGAATCATGGTCAGTGTCGTTTCTGCTTGTGTCGTCATGATGACGCTCCTTTCCATGTTGAGCGGGCTCGTCCGGGCAGGTTCGAGGGCGCTTCGGCCTCTTGCCGACGCGATGCGTGATGGGTGTGGTTCTGGCGGCTTCGACGTGCGGGTCAGAGCTGGTCGAGGTGCGGCAGATCGGCGGCGATCTTGTTGAGGAGTGCTTGAAGGGTGGCTCGCTCCGCTGGGGTGAGGGGCGCGAGGATCGACTCGTCCACGGCGATCATCGCCTCCTCATGGCCGGAGATGAGCTCGATCCCGGCGTCGGTGGCGAAGACACGCTTACTGCGTTCATCACCGTCTTCGAAGCGGCGCTCGACGAGACCTCGCGCTTCGAGGCCGCGCAGGACGCCGGAGACATTTGCGGCAGTCGTCCGGGTAGCCTGTGCGATGTCGCGCTGGATGGCCCCGGGATGGTCAGTGAGGTAATCGAGCACGAATGCCTGCTGCATACTGAGTCCCCGGGAGCGGATCCACTCCTGCCCTGCCTGCATCTGAGCCCAATTGATCACTTTGAGCTGTTCAAGCGGACCGCTGGAAGTATTCCCGGGTGTGCCCATACCTCGAAGCTAACTGTTAAGTCGTTAACAGTCAAGCTGTCAACTGGTGTGCCGACAGCTCAGGGCCGTGCGATGCGGCGGCTGGGAACCTGCGGGCAGGGCCTCTTGGCCCACGCGGGCTGGGGGCCTGGCGTTCGTAGTCCCGGACGGCCCCGAATTCGCGAAGGAGGCGGTCCTCGTGGAGGGGGCGGCCGGGTATGCCGAGTACGTCGTTGATCCAGACGTGGCTGACGGGTACCACACTGCAGATGGCGTCGACTGCCGGGTCATGCCGGCGCTGACCCCGGTTCAGGGAACACCCACACGGCGTTCCAGCCGTTGTTGGCGAAGATCCGCGTCCCCAAGCTCGAGCCGGGCAAGCCCCGCAAGAAGCCGAGCAGTGTCGCGCCGGCAAGGCATACGGCAACGGGCCCTGTCGCGAGCAACTGCGGCGCCGGGACATTGGGCACACGATCCCGGAGAAGACCGACAGCCAGGCCACCCGCCTACGCGGGAGCTCACTAGGCGGGCGGCCGCCCGGCCTCGACGCAGAGCGCTACAAGAAGCGCAACACCGTCGAGCGCACCATCAACCGGCTCAGGCAGCAGCGAGCGGTGGCCACTCGCTGCGATAAGTACCACTACGCCTACCCAGTGCTGTGAACCGGGAAGGATCACCGGGATCGAGAGTGGTCAAGCGGGTTGATGGGTTGGGCGACCTCTGCCCTGGGCGTGGGAAGATCGCGCCGTGACCATCACACTGCATGACTTCGACGGCGAGCACTCGCTGACGCTCACTGCCGGTGACCTGGTCGCCGATGCTGCAGTAGTGGCCACCGGGCACGAGCCGAATGGGTACTTCTGGGAAGGGCTTGTGCAGTTCGCCTGGCCGGATATCGCTGAGCGCCTCGATTTCGACAGCGAGGGCGGCATGTTCTGTGCGGTCGGAAGCTCGAGTGACCTCGCGCGGCTCAAAGCCGCCCTTGAACCCGTGATCTCGAGCCCCAGCGCAGTTCGCGAGATTGTCGCCCGTGCGCAGACGTCAGGCTTCGAGTTCGACGACTAGGAGAGTCTCTCAGTAACGAGCAAGCGGCCCGCTGGCCGTGATCGATGGGATCGGTCGTGGCTGTCTGGTCGGTATCCGTGCAGCTGTGGCTGGGTCCTGTCCGGCGGGTGTTCGGCCGGCCGGGCCCGTGGCGTGGGTTTGGGGCCTGGCCGGTCAGCCGGCGAGCCCGGTTGGTCCCGGCGTGCCGGGCGGAAGTCCGGTTCCTGGCCGCCGGCCGGGAACCGGAATGCGATGTCGTCGGCCAGACGGCGCTCGATTGCCCGGGAGGAGCGGACGCCGGTGGTGTAGCCGTAGACGAGCAGGCGGAGCATCAAACGCGGATCACAGCGTGGGAACCCGCGCTTCTCGGTGAAGTCCGCACCGCCAGGACGGGCGACAGGTCGAGCACGTCGTCGGCCAGGTCCGCGACGCACCGGGCCAGGTGGTCCTCGGGCAGCCAGTCGTCCAGCGGCGGCGCTAGCAGCAGCACCTGGTGCGGGTCGAAAGCCCTGAATCGCTTGTTCACCGCTGCTGGACGAGCCTACGACCGCTTCTACTCGACCGGATCGGTCTCGAACAGGCCATTCGCATCACGCATGGCGGGATCGTCCCGCAGGAATGATCACCGGACCCACGCGGGGTTGTCGCGTACCAACTCGGGCTCCTAGCCTGACGGCATGCTGGGTATCGGGCACTTCTGGGCCTTCCTCGCCGTGGTCGCTGTGCTGATCGCTGTGCCGGGGCCGAGCGTGGTGTTTGTGGTCGGGCGCGGGGTGACACTCGGGCGGAGGGCGGCGCTGGCCACTGCGGTGGGTAACAACGGCGGGGTGCTGATCCAGGCCGTGCTGGTGGCCTTCGGGTGGGGAGCCGTCGTCGCGCAGTCGATCGTGGTGTTCTCGGTGCTGAAGTTCGCAGGCGCGCTGTACCTGGTCTATCTCGGCGTCCAGACATGGCGGCATCGCGGGGAACTGGCCGCCACGGACGCACAGCAGCGGCCACCCACGAACGTACGACGCATCGCCTGGCAGGGTTTCGTTGTCGGAGTGAGCAATCCGAAGGGCTTCCTGATCTTCTCGGCCGTGCTGCCCCAGTTCGTCAACCGCTCAGCCGGGCACGTGACGCTGCAACTCCTGCTCCTCGGCATCGTCTGCGCCGCTGTCGCTCTGGTTTCCGACTCGGCCTGGGGGCTCCTCGCCGGAACGGCGCGTGGCTGGTTTCGCGGGTCGCCCCGCCGCCTGTCCGCGATTGGTGCAGTGTCCGGGACGGTGATGGTCGGCCTCGGGGTCCGTCTGGCTCTCACCGGGAACGACGTGTGACGACACAGCGGATACTCGAAACGTCGCGGGTGTCGTTGGTTACTGAGACAGGCTCCTAGCGCAGTGACCCGAAGTTTGCCGGGTGGAGGCTGAAAGCCGAAGGGGTGTGCCGCCCCAGCGGATGTGTTTCTCGCTGCGGATGCCGGCGCGTTCACCGTCGGTGGGCGCCGCGAATGTCGGGGCGGCGCGGTCTTGTCGCGCCAGCGCCGGTAGGCGCGCAGAGCCGGGGTCTGGACTGTGTGGTTGGGGTGGTTCGAGTTGGCGAGAGTGAACTGACGCAGGGGGCCTGAAGTGGGCCTTGATCGGGTTGGCCCAGGACGCGTAGGTCGGGGTGAAGCAGAGTGCGACCTTGTCCCCGTCTGCCCAGCGGCGGATCCGCCAGTTCAGGTGCGCGGACAGGTTGTCGAGGATCGCGTAGATCGGGACGCCGTCCGGGCAGGCCGCGTGAATCGATTGCAGGGCCGCCCAGGTGTGGTTGATGCCCTTGCGTCGGCGGACCACACCCCAGAGCTGATCGTCACCGACCGAGTACCCAACGGGACCACGAAGGCACCCGCACATCCGCAAGCGCTCGGACAATGAGTTGACTACGAGTCGGGCGCTATGCGCTGGAGCACTTCTGCAGCTGCGGCGATGTCACAGCCTTCCAGGCGAGAGAAGATATGCCGTCGCACGCTCGCGAGGTTGGTGGGCCACGATTGCTTCAGAAGTGTCCATCCGGCGCTGGTGAGGACGGCGAGCAAGGCCCTTCCATCATCGGGAGCCTTCTGCCGTATCACCAACGACTGGGACTCCAGCCGGTTCACCACTCTGGTCATGCCGCTCAGGGACAGCCCGCACACGTTGGCGAGCTCACTCATCCGCATCTGGTTGTGCGGCACTTCTGAGAGTTGGAAAAGGACCGTGTACTCGGTACTGGAAATCGAATGTTCTTCAAGCATGTCCGCATCGACGAGTCGGGGCAAGAGTGCCATTACTCTGCCGAGAGCTCGTAGGAAGGCCTCCTCATCGCGATTGAGGGGCTGGATTTTCGTCGCGTCTGCCATGGGCACAGTGTAAATGGCCGGCCTGGCCGCAGGAGACGAGAGGACGTACTTTTCCGTTGCCTTGCAGCTTGAAATGGACGCTCGGACGTAGTCGGTCCCGGAGATAAAGTGTGCGAGATGAGCAATACTGTGCAGTAAGCGACCGGTCGCCTTGTACTTGTGCAGCGAAGTAAATATGTTTACGTGGACGGGAAACGTGTCTGCACATTGCTGTGCGGGTGACTCCACTGCGACGATGTGCCCCGCACGAGCCGGCTCGCGAGGGGCACATCCATGTGGGAGACCGATCCCGTCCGGTCAGCCGGCATCCGAATCCGCGCCGGAGGCGGCAGGCTCTTCTGGCTTGAGCAGCGTGTACATCACCGACCGCTGCTGCCTGTGCCGCCGGACGCGTCCCTTGGCGACCAGTGACTCGAGAGTGTTCCGCACCACCTGGGGCGTCGGAGCCCGGTCCGGGTGCTTCTCCAGGAGTTCGTCCCTGACTTCCTTGGCCAGGCATGGTTCTTCATGGGTGCCCAGCAGGTCGATCAGGATGTCTCCGAGCAAGGGCTGACGCGACTTCCCCTTCGCGCCAGACCTTGCCGTGTCCCCGTCGGACAGCCGCTGCGGTGCCGCACCGGACGGCAGCGGGCCGGAGTCGGTCACATGCCTTTCCTGCCCGGATGCGGGTTCGCTCTGTGCCTGCTCGGGCAGCCGTGACGGATCCGACAAGCCGTCGTACCGTTCGGCGAGAGTCAGGATGTCCACCAGCAGGGCTTCCTCCTGCTTCAACATCGCGACCTTCTCGGCCAGTTCCCGCTGTCGCCGGCGATTTTCTTCCAGATCCGACGCGGCCTGCTCGACGTACCGCGACCGGAGCGTGGCGGCTGATTGGCTGGTCACAACCGTTCACTCCTTCTCATCAATGACGCTGCGCATGCTACCTAGGCATGTCCAGATATGCGCGCCCCCCTGCCAAACGGACGTCCGAACACGTCCGCAGCGAGGGTGATCGTTGGTGTGGTTGCGGGTGGGGCCAGGTGTCATGTGCGGCGCGGGCTGTTCTTCCGCTGGTCGGAAGCCCGCGAGGAGGGGAGGCGGGGAGCCCGGCGGAGGCGAAGGTGGCGGGCGAGGAAACGCGCACGTGGGATGACGGAGGGATACGACGCAGACCACCTGGGACGATCGTTAGGTGCAGGTAGGGGGCATGATGCTGAAGCGAGCCGCTGAGAGTGCTCCCAACGACAAGAGCGGCTGGAAACATTCAGGCTGCACGGTGTCGTCGGGAGCGGTCCCGTCGGTCGGCGTCGGGTCAGTCAGCGTTTGGGGAACCAGCGCTGCACCGGACCCTGCTGCTGGAACGGCCGCATGCGAGCGTCTCGGAGTACCTTTCTGCAGTCGCTCGGTGGTCGTCGGATGCCCGGGGTACATACGACATCACGTGAGACGTCGGGCATTGCAGTGCAGGTATCCAGCGTGTGGCGACGATGGGTGCCGCGTCCTCACGGTTTTGAAGGGGTTCCAGCGCTACCTCTCGACCGGTATCCCGACGCGTCTTCAAGATCGGCCTCGGACGACCCAGGCGCTGGGGATTGTGGTGTGAAACACGTATGTGCGCCGACGCAGGCCGGCGCCGGTGCCCGGCGTGCCGGCTTCGGGCCGAGGTTGATTGCGCTCGATCTGGAGCCGGCACCAATCGCGGGTTTTCGGCGGGGCCTCGGACCTCATCGAGGTCCAGGGGCTGCATGCGGAGCGACGGTTCCTCCCCCTGCGGGTCAGATGATCCCGAGACAGGCTTGGGCCGACCGGACGGAAGCCCGTGTGGCTACTTCTCCGCCCGGGTCCGGACCAGTGCGACAGCCTCCTTGGGCAGACCCCGATAGGCCGGGCCGTGGCCGGGCGCGATGACCTCCGCGTCCACGAGCTCGATTGCTTCGAGCGCGTCCAGGGCGCGGCTACGGTCGGTGTGGAACATGTCGCGCAGCAGCTGGGGCCCTGACCGGCGGGACGTGGGGTGAGCTGTCACCAGGGCATCGCCGGTGATCAGAATGCCCCGGTCCGGAAGGTGGTAGGCGCTGTGCCCCGCGGTGTGTCCGGGGGTGTGAATGGGAACGGGCGCTCCAGGCAGGTCGAGCGCGTCCATCGCCGGCAAGGCTTGCGGGGCGAGAACGGGGACGTGGGCCTTGCCCCCGACTCGAAGGGCGTGTACGGCCCAGGGGATTACTCCTGGGCGCCATGCTCGAGCGAGTACCTGCCCGGTTGACACCTGGTTGAGATGGATCCGGCGGGCGTGCGGGACCTCTTCAAGATGCATGAGCACAGGCACGTCGTAGGCGACGCGTAGGCGCTCGGCCGATCCGATGTGGTCGTTGTGGGCGTGAGTGACCAGGACAGCGACAACGGAACGTGGGGACAGCCCGACGGCGTCCAGGGATGCGAGCAAGGCGTCGTGATCGCCGGGATAGCCGGTATCGACAAGAGTGCAGGTGTCGCCGTCCTTGATGATCACCCAGTTGGTGTTGTTGCCGGAGACTTGGAAGACGTCGTAGCCGATGTGGACGACGTCATCCTCTTGAAGGACCTTCTGCATATTCTTCCGACTTTCGGTGGTGTGGAGACCAAGCGGGTGTGCGCCGCACGTATTGAGCACAGCAATGCGATGGTCTGTCACTCTTGTGCGGAGTGGCTCACCATGATCACCAAGGTTGCATCTCGGTCCTGAACATTCCTCGCGGTATGCCTTCGCCGGCGGGAAGCGGTGACCTCGTGGAGCTGGTCGCCCCTTTACCAGAGACACGAATTGGCGACTTCCGAGGTTCACCCGGTTTGCCAAGCACAGGCGGTTGTCACCACCCGCTGGGACCGTCCTCTGCCGCCCGCAGCGAGGAGTATGCTCCTTGCCTCCCGACAGGCTTGATCCTGGGGCTGTCGGACAGCGGCCGGTTTGCCACGCGGGACGACGCTCACACGTGTCTCTGCATGTCCGGCTCACCCGACCTGTGCGCGAACGGCCGGATAGCGGTCCGCGCAGGTCTTCGACCGAGCCCGTCACGGCTCACCTCACCGGTGTGCGCGGGTTCTGACAGCACAAAGCATGGAGAGAGGTCCCGTGTTCGGTATCACCGTCCGTGACCACATGATGATCGCTCACAGCTTCCAGGGAGAGGTCTTCGGCCCTGCCCAGCAGCTACATGGGGCAACGTTTCTCGTGGACGCCACGTTTCGTCGGAACGCGTTGGACAAGGACAACATCGTCGTCGACATCGGTCTGGCGAGCACGGAGCTCCGCTCGGTGATCGAAGATCTCAACTACCGAAATCTCGACGACCAGCAGGAGTTCCAAGGGGTGAACACCTCCACAGAGTTCCTGGCCGCGTTGATCGCCGACCGTCTCGTCGACCGGATCCACCGGGGCGCGCTGGGGGAGAGCGCCTTTGGCCTCACTCAGATCGCGGTGACCCTGCATGAGTCGCACATCGCCTGGGCCAGTTTCGAACGCTCTGTGTGACGGGTGACGTCAGGGTCACACAGGCACCACGTCGGCGACACAACGGCGGCAGTTTTCGGGCACCCCTGTCTGTCTACATTGCGAGCCGAGGCCGCATCCGGCCTCGGCTCGCAATGACAGAGAACCAGGACGGCTCAGACGACGATGGCTACGCCCCCCACCGCGACCACCTGTTCGGACCTGCTCGGGACCATCATGAGAGAGCACCGGGACGGGTTGGTCTCGTACGCCGAAAAAATGCTGGGCGATCGCGGGCTTGCCGAGGACATCGTGCAGGAAACGATCATTCGGGCATGGCGAAACATGGATCGCCTGCTCGGGATGGAGGGGTCGGTGAAGGGCTGGCTCTTCACCGTCACCCGTCACCTGATCGTGGACTGGGTGCGAAAGCCCCACACACGCAAGGAGGTTGTGGGAGGCACGTACATCGACCCTTCCTCGGGAACCGACCACATCGACGCGATACACCACGCCATGGTTGCCAAGCCCACGCTGCGGCGGCTGTCCCCAGAACACCGAGCGGTGCTGGTCCACCTCTACCTGTGTGACCGCACGATCAAAGAGACGGCCGACATCCTCGGCATCCCCGCAGGGACGGTGAAGTCGCGTCAGCACAATGCCCTGCGCAAGCTTCGTAGCGCGTTCCGCGCCGAGGCGGTTGCGTGAACCGACTGTGCGACACCGCCGCGCAGTGTCTTCCGCGGCACGGCGTAGCGACGGAACCGCCGTCAGCGAGCGCGGTCGTCCGGCAGCGGGCTTCGTCCCCTGTGTCTCACACGTCGGCCGGCCGCAGGGACATCTCCAGCGCGGAGGTCAGCTGCTGCTGGAACGTCTCGCTGTGAGGGTAGTGCCGCGCGTCCTGGGCCAGGGCCGGCAGGAGATACCGCTCAGCGATGATCCACTCGGCGGCCTGGGCGGGACTGCTGAACTCCTGAGGACGCACACCTGGACGCGGCGGCGGCAGGATCACCTCGCTGCGATGGGGGGCGAGCAGGGCGGTCGCGGCCTCGGCGCTGTACAAGTAGTGCTCGAACATCCTGGCGCGTGCCTGGCCCTGAACGCCGGCCGCGTCCAGCACCGAGCTCATTTCCGCAGCATAGGCGCGGAGCAGATCGTGGCACGTGTACCGCCCGGGGAGCAGCTCGACGAGCAGATGGTGATCGGCCAGTTCGGCTATGTGCTCCAGTGTTGTGCGCAGATCTGTGCCGGCCAGACTGGCGGCCGCCCTGGGGGTGATGTCGCGCGAGGGGTGGAGGCTGAGCAACCGAAACAGCGTCGCCGCGTCGGGGCTGAGCGCTTCATAACTGAGGCGGAACGCGCTGCGCGCGTCTGTGCGGGTGTCCTGGCTCGACAACGCTACGAGGGCATGCTGCAGTTGGGCTGCGAGCGAGTCGAGGGGGAACCGCGGTTGTGACGAGGCCCGAGCGCCGGCCACGGCCAATGCCAGCGGCAGTCCTCCGCACAGTTCGACGATGTCGGCAGCGGCGGCGCGTTCGGCACGGATTCGGGCCGGTCCCAGTCGACGTTCGAGAAACTGGAGGCCCTCCTGCCGAGTCATCGGGTTCAGCGTGATGATCTGGGCGTTGTGGGTGACGGTCAAACCCTCCAGCCGGCGGCGGCTGGTGATGATGGCGAGACAGCCCGGGGCGGCAGGCAGCAGCGGGCGTACCTGCTCGCAGTCCTGCGCGTCATCGAGGATGACAAGTAGCCGTCGCCCGGCCAGTGCAGTGCGGTAGGCGACGTGGAGTGCGGGGGCGTCGGCCGCCTCGTTGCGGGTGACACCGAGTGCGTCGAGCACGATGTTCATGGCCTCGCTCGGGTCGAGGGGAGGCCGCGAGGAGTGGTGTCCCTGGAGGTCCACGTATATCTGTCCGTCGGGGAAGCGGTCGGCAGCCTGGTGGGCCCAGTGCACCGCAAGGGTCGTCTTGCCGACCCCTGCCATGCCGCACAGTACGACGGCCGTTGCGGGGGAGTGGCTCCCGTCCTCCAGAGGCCGGAGTTCGCGGTACCGGTTCAGTGCCTCCTGGCGGTCGACGAAGGGCACGGGGGCGGGCGGCAGGTGAGCCGGCTGAAACGTACGGCCGGCCTCGGCATGTCGAGCGGTCGGTCTGTCGGTGTCCTGGCGGAGCCTCTGTTGCAGCAATCGTCGTCGGGCCGCGCGCAGGCCCGGACCCGGTTCGACGCCGAGTTCGTCGGCCAGGGTGCGGCGGACGATCTCGAACTGCTGCAAGGCCTCGGCCTGCCGCCCGCCGGCGGCAAGAGCGCCGATGATCCGCGAGTGCAGGGCCTCGTCGAAGGGATGACGGTCAACGGCGCTCCGCAGGGCGGCCAGTACCTCCTCCGTCAGTGCCGGTGCGGAGGCGAGAACGATGTCGGTGGCCTCTTTGACCGTCGCCACGAATTCGTGTCCCACCGAGGTGAAGACCGGGTGCCGGGCGACAGAGGTGCCGTCCGCGACGACGGGGCTGCGCCACAGACGAAGGGCCTGGATGTACTCCTGGGCCGCTCGCTCGGCATCTCCTGCTTTGACCGCGAGTTGCGCCTGGGCGCGGAGGTCGCGAAAACGCAGGAGATCGGAGGTTGAGGTGTCGACCAGAAGGCGGTATCCGTCTGCCGAGCGGGCGAGGTGCTCTGCGTTGGTTCGGCTGCGCAGTCCTGGTTCGAGCATTTTCCGCAGGGCGCCGATGTGCCGGTGCACGACGTTGACGGCGCTGGCCGGCGGCTCGTCGTCCCACAGGACGTCGAAGGCCTGGCTCACTGGGACGGGACCCGGTGCACGCAGCAGCAGAAGGGAGAGCAGGGCCAGCCTTTTAGGAGGGCCCAGGTCGAGCTCGGTATCCCCCCGCAGCACACGCACGGTGCCGAGGATCGAGTACTGCACTGCCGCGTCCATGTTGCCGCTGTCATTCCTCACGTATCACCGCGCTGTCCTCCGAGTGCACCGTCGCCGCTACGTCGCCGCTCACGAGCATGCGAACGGACCGGTCACTGTTGCCGCGCACGGTCGTGCCGCGAGGGATCGTTGTGTGCGGCGGACCACGGAGTGCCCCCCGAGCCCGTTTGTACGGTCGAGCCCGGACTCGAGGTCGAGGACCCTTTGGCCGCGAAGACGCGGACCGGGAGCCTGCGGTCCGCCGAGCCTGCCGTGGACGTCGTTGACCACGTTGCCCGGCACATCCGATGCGGGGGTGATCGGGCGTGCCCCTGCCGGCGCAGGGTTTTGGTTGATCATGGACCGGCTTCTCGAATGCACTGACAGCGAAGAGTCTGACTTGTGCTGACTGATGACAGACAGCACCATAATTGTAGTGTCAAGTAAATTGGTGAGTCAGGCTGCCGTCAAGGCGGCGTGCCAAGCGACACGCCGGCCGAAGTGCGCCCCCGGACGCGCTGTGTCACAGACGCAAGGACACCCAGGATCCATGCGGCGCGACGCGTAGGAGTGACGAGAGCCCGGCTTCGTGGAAGGCCGATTGCAGATCGCCGAGCCCCTCGGAGAAGTGCATCCAACCGTCGTAATGCGCAGGCACGACCACCTTTGCGTCCAAGACCGCGGCTGCGGCCGCTGCACGTCGGCTGTCCATGGACAAAGGCCGACCGTCGAACTTCGTCGGTACGCGAGCAGCTCCGGCATGCAGCAGGGCGGCGCTGATGCCCGGTACGCGACGGGACACTTCCGTCACCGTACGGATGGAGGCGTTGTCACCGCTGATGTAGACCGTGGGAAGCCCTTCCCCCGACAGAACGAAACCGCTGACCTCGCAATTCACGTTGCCATCAGCGTCACGTTCCCCGTCCTCAGGACCATGCACCGCCGGAACTGCGAGGACGGTGAGGTCGCCACCGCCATCCGGACGGGGCACGGAGTGGCTGGTCCACGAGGGCAGGCCGACGGCCCGCTCGCCGAGCCGCGCAGCGGAGAGGGGCCCGGCGATGACCAGCGGTGCGGACTCGGCGAACGTACGCCCTTGATCATCCAGATTGTCCGGGTGCTGGTCGTGGCTGACGAGCACCAGGTCGACGGAGCCCAGCGCACTCTCGCCGACAGCCGGCCCTGCGGTTTTGGTCAGGTAGCCGTGTGGGCCGGGGTCGTCGAAGGTCGGATCGCTGACGAGACGTAGGCCACCCATGTCGATCACAGCCGTGGGGCCGCCCAGTACGGTGACCGCGCAGTCCTGGCGGGACAGCTCCGTGCTCGTCATTGCCACCCTCACAGACGCATCATCGTTTCGGACTCCAGCACGCTAATCATGTCGACGGCTGACGGGAAATGTCTTCGGCTCGTCATCCATGCCGGTCCGGCATCGTAGCTGCTCACCGGCTGGGAGTGACCACTCCTGCTGTGCGTCGCCGACAAGATGGCCGCGATACACCGGCGAAGGGGTGTCCCTCGCTCCGGTGAGTGCGACGAGACGGAGACACGTGCACCGGGTGCGCCACTGCGAGGACCATACCCAAACCCAGTCGGTCACTGGCCTTCGGGGTCTCGATGATTTTCGTAAGTCGCTGCGCCAGAGGCCAAGTCCAGGGGCCTGTGGCAGCGCCGGGCGGTCTGATAGGCAGGTGCTGCGGTTCGCCCTCCATGGCCGTCAGTGCCCCTTGCCGTATCGATGCCTGCTGTCGCTGGACCCGACCTATGTAACATTTCAAGCCTCCGCCCGGCTTGTCGGCGTCATACGTGTGTTCAGCAACAACCGCGCCCGGCACCTTCGCCGCCGGTTGGGGCGTAATCGGCCACGCGGGCGGGAGTGACACGCGCTGTTCCCGGTCGGGGCCGAGTGCTGCGGACCGGGCACGTGCGAACGCCCGGGACACCGCACGTCGCGTTGCCCCGGGCGTAAAAGCGGAGTCAGTGTCCGGCGCTCTGGCCGCCGTCGACGTGCAGGATCTCTCCGGTGACGAAGGGAGCATTCTCCAGGTAGACCACCGCGTCCACGACGTCGCTCACCTCGCCGAGCCGGCCGACCGGGTGGAGAGCAGCGAGGTTTTCGTGGTGCTCCTTCGCATGCATCGGCGTCTTGATGGTACCCAGCGCGACGGCGTTGCTTCGGATACCGCGGGTGGCGTACTCGATGGCCAGGCCCTTGGTCGCGGACTGCAGTCCGCCCTTTGTCAGCGAGGCCAGGACGGAGGGTACCTGGGAGCTGGCGTGATCCACCAGGCTCGTGGTGATCTGCACGACGTGGCCGCCACCCTGTTCGAGCATGCGCTGCACCGCGAGCTGGGTGATGCGGAAGAAGCCGCTCAGGTTCACACCCGTCACGGCGTCGTAGTCCGCCTGGGTGTACTCGTGGAAGGGCTTGGCCACGAAGATGCCGGCATTGTTGACCAGCGCGTCGATACGGCCGAAGTGCTCGACCGCGGTGCTCGCCACGCGCTCGGCAGTGGCGGGGTCGGAGATGTCTCCCTGGACGGTGACGAGATCCGGATCCTGCGAGGGGGTGATGCTTCGCGAGGTGGCGACGACGGCGTACCCCAGCTTGCGGTAGGCGTCGACAAGGCCGGCACCGATGCCCTGAGACGCACCGGTGATGACGGCGACCTTCTTTTCGGGGGTGCTCATGATGACTCTCCAAGAGGGGCTTCAGCTCGACGTTCGCGCCGACCGGGCCTGAACGCAGACGACCGGTCGTCAAATCGCCAACATCCGTTGGCGACCGGGCTCGTGCACCGTGTGCGGCGGTCACAGCCGCCATCTCTCAAGGTATTCCGAATAGGTCCGAGAGGCTGCTCGACATACGCCGCCGGGCGGGGTCCTCACTCGCGGCGGCGCGCCGATGACCACCGCATCGGAGCACGTCCCAGGGCGGGGGCACGGCTGCGTCGACGGAGTGAGACCTGCACCGCGGACAGTCGCTGCCGTGGGAAGTCGGCGGACCACCGTCCGGAGCCGAACGCGGGCCGAGGCGGCTTGGACGAAGGAAGGCGACAAGGAGGAGGGTGAGTGCTGCGTGCCTTGGAGCACGGACGTCGAAGGCCCTCACCGGCACCAAGCGGAAGCGGGCACAGCCGACCGGCAGGTTCTATACCTGGGCGAATCAGTAAAAATGGTCAGCTGGTATTCCCCGTCAGGCAGTATGGCGAAGGTGAATGCATGACCGCGCGAGCGAAGCAGAGCGCCTGGTGCCGCCCTCGGTCGACTCCAAGAAGTCTGCCTTCCCCCTGGAAGGACTCGGTGCGTGGCGGGTCTGGTGCACGGCCTGCTGTCGGGGTCGCCGTACCGCGTGAACCGGGGGCACGCCGCAATGGGGATGCCCCATGAGGCTGTTGAGGTGCCGGGGCGACGGAGGGGAGTGCTGACCTTTGTGATGGGGTGCCATCATGTGTTTGGTCGCCTTGTGTTTGAGCCCGTGGAGATTCGAGGCACACACGTATCGGCCCGCTGAAGCGGTACACGTGGAGGGTGTGCGGCTTCTCACAGCTACCCCGATATATGCCGCATAAGATGCGAAGGGGCTAGGTTCATCCCCTGCGGTTCCGGCAACTCGCCCTGCGACCGCCTCTCCCGTGAGCGAGAAGAGCGCCATGTAGCTCTTTGGCTCGGCCGGCCGCCACCTCGCTCACACGTCTGTCTGTACCGTGTCGGCGGCTTCGGGCGTACTGCGTCGAGCAGACACACCGCGTTGGCGGGGGCCCAGGTCGCGGCGACGTGGGCAGTGGCTTCGTGTGCGGCTTCTGCGCGGTCCATCCGCAGCGGGTCTTCGACATACGCACGATGCCGTGTGTCGCGTCCATCCGTCGTGTTTGACTCCAGTCGACCGGTCATCTAGCTTAGGCGACCGGTCGTCTACTTCGACCTCTCGCAAAACCCTCCCATGGAAACGGAGGCCTGTTGTGGCCACTCCTGTCAAGCTTGCGATCATTCACTACTCGTCCACCGGAACGATCACCGAGATCGCGAAGGAGCTTCACGACGCCGGCGTCAAGGCCGGTGCCGAGGTGCGACTGCTGAAGGTCGCCGAGCTCGCTCCGCGTGCCGCGATCGAGTCCAACCCCGCGTGGGCCGCCCATCATGCAGCCATCGCGGAAATCCCGGAGGCCACTCCCGAGGATGTCGAGTGGGCCGACGCGGTCCTGTTCGGTACGCCGACCCGATTCGGCAACGTCTCCGCGCAGTTGAAGCAGTTCATCGACACTCTGGGCGGGCTCTGGGCCGAGGGCCGGCTGGTGGACAAGGTCTACAGTGGCTTCGTGTCCACTGCGACGGCGCACGCCGGACAGGAGGCGACCCTGCTCGCCCTGTACAACTCGATCCACCACTTCGGTGGCATCACGATCACTCCTGGCTTCACGGACCCGCACAAGTTCGTGGACGGCAACCCCTACGGCACTTCCCACGTGGACGGCCAGGGCGCCAACCCTGTGGACGAGGTCACGCGCAAGGCCGCGCGCATACAGGCCGAGCGAGTCGTCAGGATCGCCGGCGTGGTGAAGTCCGCCGCCTGACCGTCTCGGGCGTCCTTGCCGGACGCCCCGATGCCGGCGACCCCTCGCCGGCGAACGATGATAGGCCGATCATGTATGCCTCAGCCGGAATCGACTCACGGGGCATCAAAAGAAGCGGCATCTCGGGGACGGTGGTGAAGTCCTCGTCCCCGGACCGATCCCAAAGGGAAGAAATCATGAAGGAATTCCTGGTCGAGATCACTACCACCGTGCCGGAGGGTACCGATCAGGCAGAGGTTGACCGACGCCGGGCCGCCGAGGCCGTCCGGGCCAAGGAACTCGTCGCCCAGGGGCACTTGTTCAGGCTGTGGCGTCCCGTCGGAGAGTTGCGCAGCATCGGTGTGTGGCTCGCCGACGACGAGTCGGAGCTGCGGGAGAAGGTCCTCGGCAGTCTGCCCCTGTGGCCTTGGATGACCGCGGTGGTCACGCCCCTGCAGTCGCACCCCAACGACCCGGGCCGTACGAGCTGAGCTGTCGGCGCGATTTACGAGTGGAGGAACTGTTGGTGGAGAGCACGGAAACACAGCGAGCCGTCCTGCGGAACGTCATGGACCGATGGAAAGCCGCGGTCGATGCACACGAACCACAGCAGGTGGCGGCGTGTTTCACCGAGGACGCGGTCTTCCAGGGGCTTCGTCCCTACAGCGTCGGACGTGCCGGGGTCGCGGAGTATTACGACTCCCAGCCCCTCGGGCTCATGGCGGTCTACGAGGTGCTCGAAGTCCGGTCGCTCGCCGAGGACGTCCTGCTCGGGTACCTGAGCGTCGATTTCTCCTTTGCCGACCGGCCGACGATCCCGGTCACCCTTGGCGTCGTGCTCCGGCGCCTCGACGGGGAGTGGTACATCGCTCACTACCAAGTCGCCCGGCGCGACTGACGTTTTCGTCACCGGGAGCGGCGGCGAGGTGTGTGGTGACGCCTCGCCGCCGCGAGTCGTTTCGCCGCCGATCCGCACTCCGACTTCTTCAGCGTGGGGCGCGGATGTCATGCGGCCGCGCCACTTGAACTGCCGTGGCTCGAGGCCGATCAGGCGGTGCTGATCGCCATCACTCGCAATCCCGGTGATGACGGTGCCTTGGCGCTCGACTACCGCACCGACCACTCAAACCCACGCGTTGTCGGTAGTGTCTTCTGGACGAACCCCGGTCTGCGCCGATGGCGGGTCGTAGCACCTGCCTTCTCTGCCTTCGTCACGAGCCTGGGCCTGTAGTTTCAGCCGCCAGCCCACCGCCGTACCCAGATGAAGACGGCGGCAAGGTGAAGCGCTGCCCGGTAGGTGAGAGCGAGCTTGTCCGTCCGCATGGCCAGACCACGCCACTGCTTTTAGCCGTGCTGATGCACGGTTCAACCGCTATACGCTGCTTGCACGACTGGACATCGACAGCGGGTGGGCGGCCACCGGCACGTCCTCGCCGCACCCGGTGCCCGACTTGGTCGGACGGCTGGGGAATGACGGCACAGATCCCTCGCCCGCGTAGGTGCGCACGGATCGCACGGGACGAATACGCGCGGTCCGCCGATACGGACAGACCGACTGCGGGCGACGAAGCGCCCACCGCGAGTCCCGCGACCACCAGGTGGTCGCGGGACTCGCGCCGACTGCCGAGGCCGGACCAACGTTGTACGGACGCCTGAGCGGGGGTCGGCTGCTCGCAGCGGGATCTGGACGACGGTGACGGAAATACATATGCGTCACCCATTCAATAGGTGACGCATATGTGGCCGGTCGCTCACCCGCCGAACGGCGGGGTCCGTCCCAAGGCGATCTCAGAAGTGATCCACGTCGACGACCGCCTGGGCGAAGGCGGTGGGTGCCTCCTGCGGGAGGTTGTGGCCGATGCCGATGAGTGTGCGGTGTGCGTACCTGCCGGTGAACCGATCGCGGTACGAGGCGCCGTCGCCGGGAACGGTGAAGGGGTCGCGTTCCGGGTCCAGCGTGATCGTCGGCACGTCGATGACGGGACGGGTGGCGAGCCGCCTTTCGTAACGGTCGTAGCGGCGCTCCCCGTCGGCGAGGCCCAGTCGCCAGCGGTAGTTGTGGATCACGATGGCCGCGTAGTCGGGGTTCTCGAACGCGGCGGCCGTTCGTTCGAACGTGGCGTCGTCGAAGTGCCAGGTCGGGGAGACGGTGTCCCAGACGAGCCGGCACAGGTCGTGCCGGTCGGTCTTGTCCTCCATAGCGAGACGGCCCCGCTCGGTGGCGAAGTAGTACTGGTACCACCAGGTGTGCTCCGCGGCCGGAGGCAGGGGCTTCTTTTGCGCCTCGACGTTGGTGATGAGGTAACCGCTCACGGACACCAGTCCCTTGACGCGCTCGGGCCACAGCGCGGCGATGATGTCGGCGGTACGCGAGCCCCAGTCGAAGCCGGCGAGAAGGGCCTTGTCGATTTTGAGGGCGTCCATCAGGGCGATGATGTCCAGCGCGACCGCCGACTGCTGGGCGTTGCGGAACGTCCGGGAGGAGAGGAAGCGCGTCGTGCCGTGGCCACGGAGGAAGGGCACGATGACGCGATAGCCCTGCGCAGCGAGCAGGGGGGCGACATCGGCGTAGCTGTGGATGTCGTAGGGCCAGCCGTGCAGGCAGATGACGACGGGTCCGTGCGCGGGTCCGTCCTCGGCGTAACCGACGTCCAGCACACCGGCCTTGACCTGCTTCAGCCGGGCGAAGGAGGTGTGGGTACCCGGAGATACCGCGGGGACGGTCGGCGTCGGAGTGCCGCCGTGATGGTGGGCGGGGGAGGCCTTCGCGTTCGCCTGGAAACCGGCCAGGGAAACCGCGGCCGCGCCCGTGCCCAGGCCCATGGCCTTGTTGAAGGTGCGCCTGTTGATCATGAGGATTCCTCCGTCATCCGGATGTGAAGGCCATCTGCCGAGCGCGGGCGCTTCCGCCGGATCTTCTCCGGCATGGCTGCTGTGCGAATGCGTGATGACTGTTCCACAGCAATCGTCACCGGTCAAACTGGTGACGATGTGCTTGTTCAATCACTGTCCGACCTCATCTGGAGGACGCCGGGCAGAGTGATCGTGGAGTGCGGTAATTTCTGTTGCCGAAACACATGTCGGCAGAGACACCTTCGACATGTCTCAGGTGTGTCGAAGACTGCTTTCCCGATCGTTCAGGAGGACGACGATGGACCGCTCCGCCCGCGCGTTCTGGCTCCGCTCGCCGGGTCGAGGTGAGATACGTGACGTGCGCCTGCCGGAACCCGGAGAGGGCGAGGTGATGGTGCGTGCGCTGTGGTCCGGGGTGAGCCGTGGCACCGAGACGCTGGTGTTCCGCGGCGGTGTGCCGCGCAGCCAGCACCAGGCCATGCGTGCCCCTTTCCAGGAGGGCGAGTTTCCGGGTCCGGTCAAGTACGGCTATCTCAGCGTCGGGGTCGTGGAGGAAGGTCCCGCTGAGCTTGCCGGCCGTACGGTGTTCTGCCTGTACCCGCATCAGAGTCGCTACGTTGTCCCGGCGAGCAGCGTGACCCCGGTACCCGTCGGCGTGCCGGGGTCACGAGCGGTCCTCGCGGGAACGGTGGAGACCGCCGTGAACGCGCTGTGGGACGCCGCTCCGCTCATCGGCGACCGGATTGCCGTGGTCGGCGGCGGGATGGTCGGCTGCTCCGTGGCAGCCCTGCTGGCCCGCTTCCCCGGAGTGCGGCTGCAACTGGTCGACAGCGATCCCGCGCGGGCCGAGATCGCCGCGGCACTTGGCGCCGACTTCGCCTCCCCCGGCGACGCACTGGGTGACTGCGACCTGGTGGTGCACGCCAGCGCCACCGAGCAGGGCCTTGCTCGCGCCTTGGAACTGCTGCGGCCCGAGGGCACAGTCGTGGACTTGAGCTGGTACGGCGACCGACGCGTCATGCTGCCGCTCGGGGAGGCTTTCCACTCGCGCCGGCTGTCCATCCGAAGCAGCCAGGTAGGCACCGTCTCTCCGGCCCGCGCCAGCCGTACGTACGCGGACCGGCTCGTCCTCGCCCTCGACCTGCTCGCCGATCCGGCCCTGGGCGCCCTGATCACCGGCGAGAGTGGCTTCGAGGAACTGCCCGAGGTGATGCCGCGCCTCGCCTCGGGGGAGCTACCGGCCCTGTGCCACCGCATCCGGTACTCCGACTGACCGGTGTGCGTCCAGGTCTGCGCCATTGCGGCGGACGGGTCGGGAACGGCCTGTGGCCGCCCCGCATGATCGTTCATCCGTGGCGCACACATAATGCAAGTGGTTTAGACCATATGCTGGTGGGGTGGCCTGGGCGCCGCCCGCACGAAGCACTCGCGCGGGGTGTCACGGTCGCTGCGGCGGCAGTCGCCCCGCCGAAAGACATGCCCAAGAGCTGGACGATGGCCTGCGACGCGGGAACGGGTTGTGAAACGGTGAGCGAGCTGACCAGAGATACGACGACGGCCACACAGGATGGCCTTTCGTGCACGGTCGGACCGGGATCGGGTCTGCCACGCGTGCTCGAATGCTTCGAACTCGCCGGCCACGAGGACCCCGCAGTGGCCTGGAGCACCTTCACCGGCACATGGAACTGGGCCGCGCCCCTCGGCCCCTCTCTTTCCGCTGACGATGCCGGCGTCGGTTCCGTTGTCCGACGTGTGCCCGGAGGCTTCTCGCTGTCCGGACGGTGGCACCGGCCCCCGGGAGCACGCCCCGAGTGGCTGGTGGTGTCCGTCGTCCCCGATCGGCAGCGCGGAGCGGCGGGCACGTCGAAGCGCGAACCGGACCTGTTCGTGGTCGCGGCGAAGGCGCTCCGCGTGACGGACGGGACGCCTGTATCCACATCCGCGTTCGAGCTGACCGACTTCTACATTCCGGCCGGGCTCGCCACCCATACGACGGGAACGGGCCTGGAGCCCAGCGACGGGGGCTTTTTCCGCACAGCCGTCACAGCCATGGCGCTCGGTGCGGCCCGTCGCCTCACCGAAGCCCTTGCCGCGCTCGATCCGTCCTGCGAGCCCGCCGTCATCCCGGCGGGCCGAGCCCCGGCCGCCTCGGCGGCCGAACTGGACGCCGTACTGCACGACGAGCGCTCGGCCCTGGCCGCGGCACTGCACGGGATACCGGAGGCGGAAGGAGTCAACGCCCGGCCGTTCACGGAGACACCCGCAGCAGTACATCTCGAGCGGGCCGGTCAGGT
Organism: Streptomyces sp. HUAS TT11; assembly: GCF_051553595.1. Taxonomy (NCBI): domain Bacteria; kingdom Bacillati; phylum Actinomycetota; class Actinomycetes; order Kitasatosporales; family Streptomycetaceae; genus Streptomyces; species Streptomyces sp. HUAS TT11. Next base: position 357,643 of record NZ_CP196184.1, on the reverse strand, counting down.
GGCCCGCCATGTGGTAGCGGCCACATACGAACAGGCGCTCCCGCTGCCCGCCCGCCACGACGGGCACCCCTTGGTTCGCCTGGTAGAGGACACCTCGCCCATACTGCAGTGCATGCGGTTCGCTGTGGAACTCATGCCACGCCACAGCGACATCCCCACGCGGAAGGCTCAAACACGGTGACGACCGTTGCTTATCAGGGTGAACCCGGCTCGAACTCCTCGACCGTCGCGCGAACGTTGTTTCCCGCGTGCCGAGAGCTGCCGTTCACCAGTTTCGAACAGGCTCTCGAGGCAGTCACCCTGGACGCCGCCGACGTCGCGGTCATCCCGGTGGACAATTCCGCGGCCGGACGCGTCGCGGACGTGCACCACCTGCTGCCGGAGTCGAGGCTCTTCATCATCGCCGAGTACTTCCTGGCCATCCGTTTCGACCTGATGGGGGTGGCCGGCACATCGCTCGACCAGATCGAGGTCGTACGCAGCCACGTGCACGCGCTGGGACAGTGCCGCAAGGTGCTGCGCGAGGGCGGCTGGCGCACCCTCGTCAGCGACGACACGGCAGGGGCGGCCCGCGAGGTGGCGGAGCTTGGTGATCCCCGGCACGCGGCGCTTGCTCCACCCGCCGCTGCGGGCCTGTTCGGTCTGGACGTGCTGCGGTCCGGGGTCGAGGACGACCCCGACAACACCACGCGATTCGTCGTGCTCTCCCGGGAAGCCGCACCGGCACCGGCCGCGGCCGAGCCGACCATGACGAGCCTCTTCTTCAATGTGCGCAACATCCCCAGTGCGCTGTACAAGGCGCTCGGCGGATTCGCCAGCAATGCCGTCAACCTCACCAAGATCGAGAGTTACCAGATGGGCGCCGGACTGAACGCCAGCCGGTTCTACGCCGAGATCGAGGGGCACCCCGACGACCCCCGAGTCGAACTCGCCCTGCAGGAACTGCGCTTCTTCTCGTCCGAAGTGCGCATTCTCGGTGTGTATCCCGCGCACGCCCGCCGGCTGAGCGGACGACAGGGCTGACCGTTCGTGGTCCGCTCACGATGCCGTCCCTGGCGTCGCGGAATACGCTGTGATCACTCCTGGTTCCACCTTCACACCGACCTCGCGCCGAGCCGATTGCGCTGCCCCCGCAGCGCACCTGGACGTCGACGCACTGACGGGAGAAGCCGTGAAGCGATCGCAAAGCGCCGATGCCCCTGCTCGCCTGCGCCGAGTCCGCATCCCCGGAACGGTCCGGAACTGCGCCTCCCGGGTTGCGCAGTCTCCACGGCAGACGGAAGCGGACGACCCCGCTGACGGACGGGTGTCGGCGGCACACAATCCCAGCCCGGGCACGGGGTTTGTGTGACATTCGGCGCGATCCTCTGCGCCCCGCTGAGCCACTGGCCTCGTGGCTCTGCGGTGAACTTCCTCCTCGAGGGGCTCTGCCGTCCTGTGACGTAGCTTCGGGATACTCCGAGCCGTGTCACTTCGTCCGGCTGATCAGCGGTCGGGCCGCAGGTGAGGACGCTCGGGTGGGCACCAGCGGTCGTACGTGACCTGCGCGGGTTTCGCGGTCCGGTCCGGCGGTACAGCCGGAACGGCTCGAGATCGCCGTGCGGTCCGGTTTTGTGCCCTCGCGGGCCTCGGGGGCGCCGGCTGGTGTGGTGCCGTCCGGTTCGTGATGGACGAGCCGATGAGGCGGCTGGGTGGTATCGCGCAGGGTGATCAGACGCTGGTAGGTGCCATCGCCGCGCACTCCTTGTCCTCTTTAGAGGTCCTCGCCGTGGCGCTGCGGTGGGTGCGTTCGATGGCCTGGCCCCAGTAGGTTCCGGCGATCATGAGCATGGCGCCCAGGGCAGCCCAGGGCGTGAGCCGTTCGCCGCCGAGGCTGATCCCGAAGGCGACGGCCCAGATCGGTTCGGTGCCCAGCAGAAGGCTGGCGCGACTGGCGGACGTGCGTTGCACGGCCCAGGTCTGGGCAAGGAACGCGAATACGCTGCAGAACAGCGCCAGATAGATCAGTTGGGCCCAGGTGGCGGTACTGCTGTGGGCCAGGTCGGGCAGCCGACTGATGGCGGGTGCCAAGAACAACGCCGAACCGACCAAGGTTTGGACGGTCGTCAGGTGGAGCGGGTCCACTGATCGGCCGGCGGTGAATCGCCCGACGAGCGCAACATGCCCGGCTCGGACGACCGCGGCGGCGAGAACCAGCACATCTCCCAGCCGTGGTGTGTGCAGCCCGGTGCTGGAGGTGAGCAGCCCGACGGCCACGACACAGAGGCCGGCGGCAATGAAGAACGTCCAAGGCAGCCTGCGGCTACCGGTGCGGTCCAGCAGCGGCGTCAGCACAATCGTCAGGCTGATGATCAATCCGGCGTTCGCGGCGCTGGTATGGGCCACCCCATAGGTTTCCAGTACGAGGACGGCCGCCTGTGTGACGCCCAGCAGCGACCCCGAGCGGGCCTCTTCGCGGGTCAAGCGGCGCGTTCGGCGGCGGGAGGCGACCAGCGCCCCACACGCGAGCGCCGAGATCGCGTACCGGACGAACAGCACCGCCAGGACCGGGAGCGCGGCCGTGGCTGTCTTGGCCGAGAGGTAACTGGATCCCCAGACCAGCGCGACCAGAAGAAGTACCGCATCAGTACGGCGGGCAACATGCATGCCCCCACGCTGCACCACTCAGATGTTGAAGGCTATGACCAACTTCTACATCTACGTTGTAGTAGCTCTACACTGTCGGAATGGATGAACGGCAGCTGCGGATCCTGCGAGAGCTGGGAGATCTGGGCAGCGTCAGCGCGGTCGCCGAGGCTCTGCACGTGACGCCTTCCGCGATTTCGCAGCAGCTGCGGCTCTTGCAGCGCTCGGTCCCCGTCCCGCTCACCGAACGTGCCGGACGGCGGGTGGTATTGACGGACGCGGGGCAGGCCCTGGCCGCAGCGGCCATCGAGGTGGAGAGTGCACTGGCCCGCGCGCGTCACACCATCACCGACTTCGCACAGCAACCCGATGGACATGTATCGGTCGCTGCGTTCCATAGCGCAGCTTCCGCGTTTTTTCCGCTTCTGCTGCGCAGCCTGACCGGTCAGGACCGCCCACGCCTGAGCCTTGCAGACGAAGACGTCGCCCAGGACCGCTTCCCCGCACTTACTCGCGACTACGATCTCGTGCTCGCCAGCCGTCTGGACCACGGTCCGCCCTGGCCGCGCACCGTAGCCTCGACCACGCTCCTGCACGAGCCCCTCGATATTGCGTTGCCGGCCGATCACCCACTGGCCGCGAGACCGCTGCTTACGCCAAGTGATGTGGCAGACCAGCCGTGGATCACCGTTCACGACGGCTTCCCGCTGATGGCCACCATCGAGGCCATCGCCGGTGTCGCCCATCGCCGGCTCGAGATCGTCCACCGCATCAACGAATTCGCAGTGGTCGCCGAGGCCGTCGCCGCCGGCGGCGGGCTGGCGCTGATGCCGCGCTGGACCGCTCGTGCGCACCCCGACGTAGTCCTCAGGCCGCTGAGCGGAGTGCACGCCCGACGCCATGTCGACGTTCTGCACCGACCCGAGCGCACCGCCCGAATCGCCGTCCGAACGGTCCTTGCCGAGTTGCACCGCGCCGCCGCGACGATCCAGGGGCGAGACACCTGATACGACATTGCTCGTCGCCGCCATCAACGAATGGCTGTGCCCGGCACGCGACCACGTCTCAAGCCCATACCACCCTGACCACGGCGTGGCCTGCTGTAGCCGCCCGCCCGTAGAACCCTTGGAGGCGCCTGTGATGGTCAAGGAACTCCTGCCTGACCTGTGCCTCGTCCCAGCCGATCCAGACGAGCTTGGCACCGGCGACGTTCCACAGTTCGTCGAAAGAGACCTTCGCGAGGAAGTCTGCGGCCTGCGACACCTCAGGCGGTTCCAGAATCCCCATCGGGGGGTTGGAGGGGTCGGCGTTGGCGCTGTGTGCTGCTGGACGCCCGCCGTAAATCGGCAGCTCCCAAGAGTCGTTGGCATCCGCATCGAGGACATCGGCAGCGGCATAGAGGTCATTGACGGAGTCCCAGATCTTGTCGATCGACTCGGCGATGCCCGCTGCGTACTCGTCGGGATGGTTCTCCCAAGCCTCCCACATGAACGCTGCAAGCCAAGTGTGGTCGTCCCGGATCTCGGATTCCGCGACGGCCCGCATGTGCATGTGGATGCTCACGGCGACGAGTCCTCCCAGTTCGGCGGCCCGCCTGTCGGGCCGAACGGAGAAAACCTACTCGACGGCACTGACGGCGCGATGCCCGTCTCTTGACGCCGGGATGCCCGGCTCTGCCAGGACGCCCTCCGACACCCGAGCGCCGCGGCCCCGCAGCCGGCCCTCGCTCTCACTCACGCACACCGATGGTGCGAGCCCGCGAAGGAGGACTGAATGCCGTCTGCCCCTGCTGCCTTGGCTGGGTGTGAGGCTGTGCGAGAACCGTTGTCCGCTGCTCCACGTGGTGGTCGTGTCACGCGCGGACCCGGACCTGGCCATCCTGAACCCCCAGCAGGGCGAGGCAGCTCGGCCACAGCGTGCGGAGTTGGGAAGGGCTGTTGTGCAGCTTGGCGAAAAGCACCTGCCCCTCGAGCTGCGCGACCATGGACCTGGCGACGCCGAGGGTGTCGGCCACGGTTACCTCGCCACGCCGCTGAGCCTCGGTGATGACCGCGCCGACCATCTCCACCTGCGCCTCGAAGATGTCCTGTAGACGCCGGCGTACGGCGTCGACCTGATTGCTCATCTCCAGAGAGAGGTTCCCGAACATGCACCCCAGGACCGATCCGCAGTCCTCCTGACCGGCTTGCTGGCGCGCCTGCGTGGCCTCGAACAATCGGCGCAGCCGCTGCAACGGTGCGGAGTCGCTGTGCAGGATGCTCTCCCACTCGCGCAACTCGGCGGCCCAGTGCTCGTCAATCACGGCGAGTGCCAGGGATTCCTTGGACTCGAAGAAGTAGTAAAAACTGCCCTTGGGCACACCTGCCGTCTTGCAGATCTCGGCGACGCCCAGAGCCGAATAACCGCGCTGCTCCATCAGTGACTGAGCGGCGCTCAGGATCTTGCTCTTGGCATCACTCGTCCGTCCCATTCCCAAAGTATACGACCGATCGACTACTATGCGCATACTCGGCCGGGCGTTTGACGGTCCCCGGCCGGTGGTCACCTCGGTCGGATCCTGGACGGCAGGAGGCGATTGCGCCTGCTTCAGGCCTACCTCCAAGCCCGGGGGTGCCGGCCGCCGCCGAGGCGGAGGCCCGCACTGTGGCTTGAATGTGAACCTCCGGGGATGAAGCACACGTTTCATCTCTGACGGGGCTTCCCGCCGCTGCGGTTGGGCGGTGGGACGGTCGGCAGTCGCTCGAGCGTCGCCCCTCGGAACGCCCCGTCGGCTCGCTCGGACATCTCGTCGGAGCGGGAGCAGGTGAGAGGGGGCCGGCACCGCAGCGATGTCGTGCCGGGTCCCGACCGGCAACAAGAGACTGTGACCCGGTCTCTCGGACACGTTTTCCCCGGTGGCAGGGCTCCCGCCGCACCACCCCCAGCGGCGGGACGGGGGCGGTCATCCTGTGTGGTGCGCACTCGGGCAGGCCGGCTTCACATGTTTGCCGGCCTGGGCTCCGGAACCGGTGAACAGGTGTCGATCTTCAGGTTCTGTCGTTGAAAGGCTCGCGTTGAACAGCAGTAACCCAGTGCTTCTGAGCCGGGGGCTCAAGCGTCAAGGTGGCTGGAAGACGACGGCCAGAGAGCCGCTGGTCGGAGTCGCCAGCGGCCGGTACCGGATCGGCACGGACTGTATGGGAGAGTCCAGATCCCTGCCGCAACTCGTCGCCGACCTGATGAGGTGATGCGCACCGCGCCGTCTGCGCCGCTCTCGCGCTCCACGGAGGAGACCTCGGTTCCCAGCCGTATGCTGACGCCGGCCTCCAGGAGTCCTTCGGTGACCAGGGCACCGGCAAACGGCTCCATCTTCGTCAGCAGTCCTTCGCCGCGGACCAGCAGGGTCACCTGCGAGCCGAGCGCCTGCCAGGCGGTTGCGAACTCGACAGCGACCACGCCGCCGCCCACCACTGCCAGTCGGCCGGGTACACGGTCGGCAGCGGTGGCCTCACGGTTGGTCCACGGGCGTGCGGTCTCGAGTCCGGGTACGGAGGGCAGGGCGGTGCCGGTGCCGGTGCAGAGCGCCACGGCGTGCCGTGCGGAGAGCCGGACGGTGTCCCCGTCCGCGGCCCGTACCGATACCTGCTTGGGAGCGATGAGCCGGCCGTGACCGCGTATGAGGTCGACGGAGACCGAGTCGAGCCAGTCGACCTGGTCCTCGTCCTTCCACTAGGCGGCCACTCTGTCGCGATTCCCCAGAACCGCGTTGACGTCCAACGGACCTTGTACCGCGTGGCTCAGCCCAGGAACGCGACGTGCGTCGGCGCGTGCCACGACCGGCCGCAGCAGCGCCTTGCTGGGTTCGCAAGCCCAGAACGAGCATTCTCCGCCGAGTAGTTCGCGTTCCACGATCACAGTACTGAGTCCGGCGGCCCGGGCCCGGTCTGCCACATTCTCGCCGACTGGGCCTGCGCCTATGACGACCACGTCGTAGGTGCGGAATTGCTCGTTCACCAGTGCTCCTGTCACTCAAGGGATGCTCCGGCCTGCACGGTTCTGTCCGCCGGGAGCTTGCGGGTCGTCAGCCGTGTTCGGGGGAGCGGGTCTTTCTCACCGGCCGGGAAGCCGGGTCGTGATCTCCTGAAGCACCCACTCGTTGCCGTCCGGGTCCCTGAAGGCGGCGAATGAGCCGTAACTGCTGCGCTGCGGGTGGGGGCCACTGACTCGCCCCTCGTCCGTGCCACGGTGGAACACGCCGCCCGCGTCGTGGAAGATCTCGCCCATCTCGATGCCGCGGTCCACCAGTTCGGCGTGGGCCGCCACGATGTCCGAGACGATGAGGTGCAGGCCCTGCACCGAACCCGGTGCGGCTGTGGTGACGCCGGTGCCGAAGAGGATCGAGCACTGTGAGCCGGAAGGCGTCAGGTGCACCACGCGATAGCTGTCGTCGGCGACATAGTCGACATCCAGCCGGAATCCCGCCTTCTCGTAGAAGGCCTTGGCCCGGTCGACGTCAGAGACGGGCAGCACCACAACTTCGAGTTTGAAATCCATCTTCGCCTTCTCATTTACTGACGGAGGCTTGAGCGCCAAAGCGTCACCGGTTGAACAGGTGAGATGATGACAGTCCATAGCGTCACCGGTCAAGCAGGTGACGCATGGTGTGCCTGTGTGTCATCGACCGACTGTGTATGGTGACCGGCGAAGATGTCCGTCCGGCGGGCCGAATCGGTCTTCGCGGTGACTGCGGGCATGGGGGACCGTTGGTTTGTGGCTGCCCGCCCTGTTGGGCCGAGTGCGGGATGCCATGCCGGTTGCCGAGTGCGGCGCACACCGGTTGGGCGTGGGGGCGCTCACAGGCATGGGCACAAGGTGCGGCTGACGGCGGTGGGTGGCGACGAGCGGTTGGAGGGCCCGCTGTCGCACCCTCCACGAAAGAGGGTGAACGATGCGGCGTGATGCCGCGGGGCTGGTGTTCGTCGCGGCACTCGCAGAGTTGAGACCTGCCGTCGGTGACCGGGCCCGGTGCTTGCCCCCGCCCGGAGCTCCGTACCGTGATGGCGGGTAAATACGTGTGGATCGCGGATGGCGGCCGGCGCGGCGCCCTCACTGAGCCTCCGGGTCGGCCCCGTGCGTGTGTGAGTGCACATCTCGCATGTGATTGACCGTGCAACAAAATATGTATTATGCAGCCATGCGTATACTCATGTTCGGCAACCCGATGCCGGGGCATTTGCTCCCGATGCTCCCACTGGCGCGGTCACTACGGCAGCAGGGTCACGTCGTCGCCTTCGTCACCTCAGCGCACATGTCGGGTTCGATCGAGACTGAAGGATTTCGTCTCATTGCCGCCAGCCCGACGACGGAGGCAGTGCTCGCCGAGGTCACCCGGCGTTCCGGCAGGGACATCATGAGCGGACAGTCGCCCGACCTGGTCGCGCAGTTCTTCGCCGGAGCCCGCGTCGACCTCTCGTTGGACCAGGCTCTGGCCGAGGCGCGCGAGTGGGAACCCGACATGATCGTGTCGGAGCATTGTGACTACGTGGGGCCGCTCGTCGCCGCCCTGCTCAAGGTGCCGTCCACCGTGATGGCCATCGATCCGGCGTTGGAACCGGATGTTCTGGATGCTCTGGCCGCAACCGCACGCTCCCGGTACCTCGAGCGCGGTCTGGAAGCGCCCGCCCACGCACCGTCCGGACGATGGTTGCTCGACCTCTGCCCGCCCAGCCTTCAGCGCGGTGGGACACTGCCGCCCCTGGAACGCCTGGCGCTGCGACCAGAGCCCCACCAGGCACCCGAAGACACTCCGCGCGCGCCGAGAGCGGCTCGAACGGGCCGGCCCCGGGTGCTGGTCAGCTTCAGCACCGCCCCGGGCGCGGCACCCCGGCTCGGCCCCGTGCTGCAGTCGCTCGGCACCCTGGATGTCGACCTGGTGGCGACGTCGGGCGGCGTCCCCGTCGACACCCTCGGACTGGACGTGGAACGCGTGGAGATGGTCACCTTCCTGCCCGCCGCAGAACTCCTCGATGGCGTGTCGGTCGTCGTGCATCACGGCGGTTCCGGCACCACGTTCGGCACGGCCGCCCGCGGTGTCCCCGCGGTCGTGGTACCGGGCACGCCCGGCCAACAGCGCCAGGCCGCCCGTCTCCAGGCAGCGGGAGCCGGGGTGGCCCTGCCCAACGGGGAGCAAGAACCGGAGTCGGTGACCGCCGCCGTCCGTCGGCTGCTGGAGGAGCCCGCCTTCACCACCGCGGCCCACCGCCTGCGTGATGAGATTGCCGCGATGCCGTCCGCCGCGGAGGTGGCATCGCGGCTCGTGCACTCGGTCGGCGCATAGCCGGTGACGGCAGGGGCCTCTCCGCGGGAACTCGGCTCGACGATCGCTGGACCAGCGGGCCGTGCGCGGAGAAGCGGTGCGGCACCCAGCGGGGTGCCGCACCGCCCCTTCCGCCTGTGCACGCTCGAGCTCTGACCCTGGTGTGCCGGTCTGAAGTCGACGCGGGCGATCCGATCGGGGTGCCCAACCACCGTCCGGGTCAGTGTGCGATACCTCGACATGCCGGCGCGTAGGGTATGTCGGCCGGAATGCGGCAGGAACAACGTGTAGAGGCCGTCACCCACGGCTAGGCCTCCGGAGCGGCGGCGGAGAGCGTCCCGGAGTCTGGAGCTGACATGTCGAGGACGACGGCGCCGACCACGCCCTCCTCGGTGGTCGCGGCCCGGACGTTGCCGACGGCCAGTCCGCCCTCGTCGTCCGCGCCGGCTTTCGCCGCCATGAACTGCTGGGTGAGGGTGACCGTGTGGGAGGTCTTGAAGTTGAGCTCAGCGGACTGAGTTCGTATGAAAGTGTTGCGAGCTCTAAACCGACAAGCGCCCAAGGAGCGGGTCGTGAGAGGGTGCTGTTCGATCTGCGACAGGGGGAAATGTGGGGCTGATCTACGGCTACGACATCTATCTACGTCCCCGGAATGTCGCCAGGGCGTTGGCCGATCTGGCCGATCTGGCGCCACCCGCCCGTGCCGTGCCGCCGGTTGAGATCACCCTGCCCGGCGGTGACCGGCTCGTTCTCCCGTTCACGTCCCATTTCAAGAGCGAGCCGGTCGACTGCTCCACGAGCAGCACGCTCGAGCTCGACACGTCCCTCATGTTCGATGTCGATGATGCGCTGAGTGAGTACGCGCAGACGAACGGCCCTGAACCCGAGGCGGACGGGCGCATCCAGATCGGGTACATCTATGCGACGATCCGGTTCGAGTCCCTTCTGTATCCTGGCTACACGTCGGTGGAGTGCTGGGCAGCGACGTCGGCGATGAGCCGCTTGTTTGCGCGGTCGGCCAACGTCAGGAAGGTGTTCACCGACCTCACCTCCGACAGCGGAGGAGTGTGCTGCCTGTTCGACACCGGCGACGGCGCCCCCGAGCAAGTGTGCTGGCTCAACGGAGAACCCACCCAGGAGACAGTCTCCGGTCCCCGCTTTCCAGATCGGCGAGCACTTGCGGCGACTTGGATCGACTCCGAGAAGTGAGCATCACTGCTGCCCGCTGAGGCCACAAGATCGTGTTGCGAGCTCTGGGGCGGGGCGAGCTGCTCGCCGGCATGCGCCAGGTCGGAGCCCTGTCTACGCTGTATTGGGTTGCCATCGGTTGCCGGGCCGAAGAGTTCACCCTCCCGCATACTGCTGTCACGGACGGTGTGACCGCGACCAGGCGGCGCGAGCCTCTTCTCCTCTCCGGCCGATGGTCGGCAAGGGCTGCCCGGTCGGCGGCGTTCATACAGTCCGTCGAGGTGATGCGTTGCTCGCTCGGACCTCGCACGCTTGGCTGAAGGACGGCGACGCGGCTCTCGCGCCCGAGAAGTATGGAGACGAGCATGCATCACAGTGTTGATCCTTACGACGCTCTGCCTCCGGTGCCCGCTTTCACACTGCGCAGCGACGACATCGCCGACGGAAGGACTCTGGGCGTAGCGCAGCGCAGCGCCATTTTCGGCCGGCCAGGCGAGGACCGCTCGCCGCATCTGAGGTGGAGCGGGTATCCGGTTGGGGCGATGAGCTTCGCCGTCACGTGCTACGACCCGGATGCGGTGACGGTCAGTGGGTTCTGGCACTGGGTGGTCCATGACATCCCCGCGTCGGTGAACGAACTGCCCGCCGGTGCGGGGAACATCGACGGAAAGGCTCTGCCCGCCGGGGCGAAGACGCTGACCAACGACGCCGGTCAGCGTGGCTTCCTCGGAGCGGCACCGTCGCCGGGGGAGGCGCCGCACCGCTACATGTTTGTCGTTCACGCGCTGGACGTCCCTACCCTCGACGACGTGCCGACAACGGCGAGCCCGGCGTGGCTGGGCTTCCGGCTTGTGGCCCACGGTCTGGGGCGAGCGAGGCTGACGCCGGTGTTCGGGATCCCTGCGTGACCGATTGATCACGTCGTAATCACCCGACCGTAGTGATCATGGACCCGCCGGAGGGTCGGCATGACGGTGTCGTTCGGCGGCATGCCGTGTCCACAGGCGGCAGGCCGGCCGGAACGTCCGATAACCAAGGCAAGAGGATGCTCCGGCGAGCACTGTCATTGTCATCGGAGACGAGTACACCGGACCATGAGCGGCCGAGCCCACGTCCTGCTCGGCCTTGCGGACGGGACGCGGTCACAGCTGGTGAAGCGGGCCAGGCCCACGAGGCGGAACCCCGTCCAGTTGTACCGGCATCCTTGCCGAGGGCAGGGGACTGGAAGGGCACACGTGCCGTGCTCATTCGTCCGGACGGTCACATGGTCCGGGCCGACGAGGAGACGGAAGACGAGCGCCGGCACCTCTTGGCCCCGGTGGTACTTGCCGCAGCGGGGCTGACGTACTCCGGCGGAGCGACGCTGTCGGGCCTGCCTGTTCAGGTCCTCCGAGCGTGATCGGTCGATCCGGATGCGGGGCGGTCCGGGCAGACCGCCCCGCGAACGCCGGGGCGTTGCCGTTCCGCCCGTACCCGGAAGGCGCGTTGACCGCATTGCGGTAGCAGAGAGGCTGATGCTGCCGGTCCAGACGGTACATTCGGCCAGGTCATCGCGTTGGGGGCTGTCAACCGGACGATCTGTGTCCGGTCGTCAGGCGCGACGGTATCGCACCGGCAGGGACAACACTCCGCGTATGAACCCGGAACCGATCCATGCCAGCGAGTCGGCGGGTACGGCCAGCTCCAGTTCGGGAAGGCGGGACAGGAGGGTGCGCAGGGCGACAGCGGTCTCCAGACGTGCCAGGGGTGCGCCGAAACAGTGGTGAATCCCGTGACCGAAGGAGATGTGGCGTGCGTTCGGCCGGGCCACGTTGAGGGCCGCGGGGTTGTGGCCCTCGGTCTGAGGCAAGTCGTGCGCGGCGGAACCCAGGGCAACGGCGACCACGCTGCCTCGGGGGATCGGCACTCCGCCCAGTTCCAGATCCGTTGCGGCATAGCGGTTCGTAGCGTGTTCGGCAGGGCTGTCGAATCGGAGGAACTCCTCCACCGCGCCGGCCGTCAGTTCGGGCCTGTCGCGCAGCAGGCGGAGCTGGTCGGGATGGTGCAACAGGGCGAGGACGGCGTTGCCCAGAAGATTGACAGTGGTCTCGTTGCCTGCCACGAGCAAGAGCATCGCGGTACTGAGCAACTCCGCTTCGGACAGCCGGCCGTCCTCGTCATCGCCGGCGGCCACCAGGGCGGACAGTAGATCGTCCTGAGGGTGGTGCCGCTTGCGGTCGATAAGGTCGCTCAGCAGTGCGTGCAGACCGGTGAGAGCAGCGCGGTGCTCAGGTGAGGCGGTCTGCAGCGCATGGCTCGACCACTGATGGAAGTCGTTGCGGTGTTCCTCGGGCATGCCCAGGAGCTCGGCGATGACCGTTACCGGAAGGGGTGCGTTGAACGCGTCGACGAGGTCGAGATGTCCAGTGGGCGGCATGGCGTCTCCTACTTCCCGCCGACCGCGCAGAGTTCCGGGTCGGTCAGGGCGGTCCGGGCCAATACCGTGGACAGGCCGGACACGCCGCCGCCTGTCGTCTCCAAGACGACGGGCGGCGGCGCATCCGCGCCCGCTGAGACGGATGACGAACGGGTCGTATCCCTTCCGTCCCGAACGGATGGGCCGAACAGCGGCAGTCAGTGGCCATCGTGCAGTGGCACCGGCGGGAGGCGGACGGTGGTGCACTTGTGCGGTCAGCCTGTCGCACGCGGTCATCGGGCCGCTGCCCGGTGCAGGTCCAAACCGCGGAGCTCGATCTCAAAGGCGCCGCAGACAAGGGGGCTGAAGGCGTCGCGCAGGTCGAGGTGTCCATCCCAGTGGACGGCCAGGGGGATGAAGAGGAGCGGGAGCGACAAGGTCTGTTCGGCGACGTAGTAGAGCTTCCCCGAGCCTTTGATGTTCGAAGTGCTCTCGCGGGAGTCACCAGCAGGAGGGGGCGCCTGACCAGTTCGCAGCGGTAGGCGTCGCTGTCGTCTTGCTGTCGCCGAGTGGGAGCGTCGCCATCAGGGCGTACGACCCGACGCAGCGTCGACGTTGCACTGTGGGCGAAGGAGCAGGCTGGCCACAGTGGCCAGCAGGACGAGAAGGGCAGCTGTCAGGAGGCTGTGCCGAAGGCCATCGTGGAAGCGCTCGGTGTCGGTGACCAGGGCGCCGAAGACAGCGATGGCCAGGGCACCGCCGAGTTGCCGGGATGCGTTCAGTACGCCGCTGGCCGTACCTGCGCGTTCGGCCGGAACCCGGTCCAGGAGCATGGCGGTCACCGAAGGGAGCGCGAGGGAGCCTCCGCCGCCGACCGGGATCATCAGCACGATCAGTGTCCAAGTGGGTGCGGACGCCGGGCTGAGGCTGAGAATCCCGAGCCCGGAGGCCATGACGAGCAATCCGGTGACGACGGGCACGCGCCGTCCGTACTTCTCCGCGAACTTGGCTGAGACCGGACTGATGAAGGCGGCCGTCGTCGTCATCGGCACGAAGCTCAGGCCCGTTGTCAGAGCCGAGAGGCCTCGGCTCTGCTGCAGGTAGAGGCTGAACAGGAAGATCATGCCGTAGAAGCCGACGTTGATGGCGAAGCCGGCCGCCGCTGCGACGCCCATGGTGCGCGAGCGCAGCAACGCTGGAGGCACCATCGGGTGTGCGCCGCGTGCCTGCGCGGCGAGGAAGACCGGCACGGCCACCACGGCCAGTCCGAAGGCCGCCAGTACGTGCGGTTCCCCGAAACCGGAGGCTCCCGCCTCGATGGCCCCATAGGTGAGGGCGCCCATCGCCACCACGGCCGCGATCTGCCCGATCCAGTCGAAGGGCGCCGAGCGGCGAGGCGAGCGGGCGGTGCGGGCGAGCAGTAGCAGCGCCGCAAGCCCCACGGGGAGGTTGACAAAGAAGATCATCCGCCAGCTCACCTGGCTCAGTAGGCCGCCCGCCACCGGGCCGGCGGACGCGCCCACCGAGGCACTCATCGCCCAGATCGAGATGGCCCGGGCCCGACGGACGGAGTCGGGGTACGCCTGGCGGATCAGCGCCAGGGATGCGGGCATGATTACCGCGGCGCCCGCTCCCTGGACCAGCCGGGCGGCGATCAGCACCTGAAGATTGGGCGCCAGGCCGCAGATCGCCGAGGCGGCTACGAATACGCCCAGCCCTGCGCCGAAGGCGCGACGCGCGCCGACCGTGTCGGTTACCGATCCGGCCGACAGCAGCAGCGCGGCGAACATCAGGGTGTATCCGTCCACCACCCACTGAAGGCCGGTCATGCCACCGCTCAACCCGCGTCCGATGCCCGGCAGAGCGACGTTGACGATCAGCGCGTCGAGCGTCATGACGAAAGTGCCCAGTAGCGCGGCTGCCATGGCCGTACTGGACCGACCTGGGACGATGGCGGTGTCATCCGGCCTGACAGTGGGTATGGCGGGACTGGAACTGGGCACGGGTAGATCTCCTGAAAATGGAATCGACACTCGCCCGCCAGCCTGTGTCTCCGATACGACGCGTGGCAGGCCGGGCTGTTCCGGGGAGCGACGTTCCAGGGTGCAACAGGGCCCCCCACGTGGGCCGGGCCAGTGCGTCGGCATGCTGCCGGGGCGAGGCCGAGTTCCGAACAGGTAGGTGAACCGCGGTTGTTGTGCGGGCCTGCGTCGATGCCTCTGCCGGAGCGCGGTCGCGTTGCCTACTCGCCTCACACGGCACCGTATCGAATTCCGCAACGTAGGCACTGTCAACCCGGCCGCGGCCCAACCGACCAGAGAGGTCGGTATCGACACCTTCGCCCAGATCGAAGACCTTCACAGCGGAGCTGGTTCATTCGCCTGGCGCCCGGGGTGGCCGGCTGCTCACACGCGGGGTGGCCGACTGCTGTTGAGGGGACGTTCATCGCGTAAGGGCACCCACGGGATGTTCAGACGACGGCCTGCGAGGGCGTAGCCGGCCGCAGCAGACCTCCGCAAGGTGAGCCTGGACCTCACCGACGGTCAGGCACCTCTCGGCAGCGAGATCAATATTTCGTCGATGCCTGGCAGGCGCTTCTGTCGCTTTTTGACGATCTTCGGTTCGAAGGAGCCGTCCCGATCGCGGGACACGGCTGTCTTCGCTGGACCCATGTCGGTCAGTACTGCCTTGGAGCGTTTGCCGTTGCGGGAGTTGCCCGTCTACGCCCGCCAGTTTGTGCAGGTCATCACCGAGGTGGTCGGTGACCTCGCCTACGAGGGCGGATCCCGATAGCCGACTGGTCGGCCGCTGCGGCAGCCCGCCCGCACAGGTCAGCCGCAGACCCTCGGCCCAGGCCTGGCTCGCCAGTTCGTCGATCAGCTGGTCAACACGGTCTTCGCCGACACAGTCGCTGCCGACGTGCGGGCCTTGTGCGCGGCCACGTTCTCACTGGTCGTCGATGCAACTTCCATGATCAGGAGTTACACCGAACGATGTGTGCTGCCAGACGGATGCGGGACGGGTGCCTCAAGCGACGCTGGGCTGTTCGCCGATCCGCCGGCACACGACTCCGAGAAGGTTGCGGGCTCAAGTATATTGGTGGGCGTACACCAATTGCGTCAAGGTGCACATCGGTTTGGGCTGCACTTCGTACGGAAAGTCCGATGTGCAGTCTTCCTGGTTTCGCGCCCGGGACGTCGCAGGCCACGCTCTCGCGGCGTGACGGACGGCTGCGGTGCGAAGTGTGCAAGTTCGCGCGCATGAGCGGAACTTCGGCCGACGGCCTTGAGGTAGCGGGCGAGCCCACTGGGGTGCCTGGCTCGGCCGCCGGCCTGGCCGGGAACCGGGAGGCGACAGGAAGAGGTGCCCGGATGGCGCCACACAGGCAAAGGAGGACCGGGGTGCCCGGCACAGCCCATAACCCCTACAGCGTCTGGTACCGACTGGCGGCGGCCATCGTGAAGCCGGTGCTGTTCGTGTTGGTCAAACGTCATTGGCGGGGGCATGAACACATGCCCGCTAAGGGTGGGTTCATCACTGTTGTCAACCATATTTCCTATTTTGATCCGCTGACCTATGGGCACTTTCAGTACAGCAGTGGCCGACCGCCTCGACTGCTCGCGAAAGCCTCCCTCTTCACCATTCCCTTTGTCGGCATGATGCTGCGCAAGATCGGCCAGATCCCCGTCCATCGCGGGACCACCGATGCTGCGCACGCGCTTCGCGACGCGGTGGACGCCGTCAACAAGGGGGAGTGTGTCGCGATCTACCCCGAAGGCACCGTCACCCGGGACCCCCAGATGTGGCCGATGACTGCGAAGACCGGTGCAGCCCGGATCGCCTTGATGACCGGTGCACCCGTTATTCCGGTCGCCCAGTGGGGCGCCCACCGGATCGCGCCACCCTACGCGCGCGGTGGCCGGGGCAACCGGCGAGTTTGGCTGGCTCCCCGCCGGCCCGTCCATGTGGTTGCCGGACCGCCCGTTGACCTCAGCCGGTACATGGGTAAGCCCCTCACCCCAGACGTACTCAAGGACGCCTCCGCAGACATCATGGCCGCCATCACCGCGCTCCTCGCGGACATACGGGATGAACAGCCCCCCGAGGAAGCATATTCCGTGCGGCGCGCGGCAGCCGATCGCGTTCAGTGATGTCCGCGCAGGCGGTCAAACGGGCCATGAGTTGATCTTGCAGGGTTGAATGCCCGGGCTCATCTGCCGCGGCCGGCAGGGTCGTGCGTGCCGACATGCTGGACGACCGCGTCGATGAAGGACCGTGTCCACCGTTCCAGGGCCACACCCCGAGGCATGGCGGGAGTGGGCCAGCAGTATCGGGGGAGGGGGAGGCCCCGCTTCGCGTGAATCGTGTGTGACTGTGAATCTTGCAGCCGGTGCAGGGTCCGGCCGTTCAGGTCGTCGCTGTCCTTGAGTGAGGCGACCGGTTTGGTCGGCAACCGTTGTGTTCTCCCGGGTCCGACGGTAAGGGAGTCGGGCCCGGCCGGTCTCGGGTACACGTCGAGCGTGGCGTCCCGGCCGGGGCTTGCGGTCGGTGAGGAAATGGGGCGCCGGTGCGGTGGGCGATGAGGCGGGGCAGCAGTCGGGCGGTATCAGGTTCCCCCTGTGAATCCACTTTGTCGCCCCGCCCGTGGCGGTGATCCCGCCACGCTTGTTCGGGCAGCACAGGCTTTCCGCGCTCAGGCAGAGCACCTCGTTGGCCTTCGCGGCGGACTCGTAGAACATCCTCCAATGCGTCTTCTCCTGCGGGGCAACGCCCAGGCGACACAGGCCCGTGCTCGGCTTCTCCGCCTGAGCCTCGGCGCTGGTCGTGCAGCGCCGATCGCCGCTCGACGCCGATTGTCGAATCCGCTTCGACCCAGTGCCGGCACTGCCATCAGCCGATTGCTGTGCACGCGATGGCTCCGGTACCGGGCGCGCACGAGTGCCCGCTGCCGAGGTCGCGGTGCTGTCGCGGACTCGACCGAGCGACTCGCTGGTCTACCGACTCCGCTGGAGAGTGCGCTTGCAGGCTGTCGCCGGTCTGGTGAGCGTGTCGCATGAGGAGTCTTCGCGAGAAGCGCCGCCATGGTTCTGACCGCAGTCACCTCGTGACGTCGGCGACCGGGACCGGTGTCCCGACGCATGAAGGACAGGCGACTGTGCTCTGCATGCCCCAACCCTTCCGCCTTCTTGATCCACACCCTGCTTACATGCCGGAGCGTGCGCGAGGACGTCGTGCCCGGCACGGACGTTTTCGCGGCACCCGCCAATCCTGCGGGGCCAGGCCGGTTGGGAACGGGTTGGTTGCTGAGTAGTGAAGGACGCGGGGAGAGCGCCCGTGCAGGCGTCTGGAACCCCTCGTCGGCGAGTGAATGTATGGTGATCCCCTGCCAAATGCGATCGGAATGGTTCTGCTTCTGCCGGACTTTGACAATCGCATAGCCGGGAACCGTCCATGTTTCGCACGCTGGGCGCGGTCGGTGACCGTTGAGGTGACCAGTGCGCCAGGGGAGGGCCTACGATGCGTTACGACAATGTCCCCCAAGGGCTTGACACCTCTCATGACCCCGGGTGGGACAACGCTTCACACGTGGGGGGGCACCGGGGGCCGAACGTGCCCGGGCAGTGGAGCCCGCCCGAGCCTGGTCTGCAACCAGAAGAGAGAGCGCAGGGGAACTCCCCGTCCTCCTACGATGCGACGGAGTACGGCACCGAAGCGTACGGCGACGGTGAACCAGGCACCGGGCTCGAGGGAGGTGCCGGGGACAGGGATACGCGCGGTGAAGTGGCGGGTGAGATCCCGACTGCCGGCGAAGACCTGGGATCCGGGGGCGCTGGCGGTCGACGTGATCGCCGCCGCAAGAAGCCCAAGAGACGTGCCCTGCGCTGGGTGGCGATCGTGACGACGGTGGCGATACTTGGGGCGGCGGGCGCCGCCTACGCGTACTACCAACACCTCAACGCGAACATCAGGAAAGACGCGCTGAATCTCGGCGACAGCCGGGCCGCCCAGAGCAAGGCGAACGCCGCAGGTCAGACCCCGCTGAACATTCTGCTGCTGGGCTCCGACAGTCGGGCCTCCAAGGAGAACCAGCGACTCGGTGGCGCCAGGACGGACGCTCTGCGCAAGCCGCTCGCCGACGTTCAGATGCTACTGCACGTCTCCGCGGACCGTAGCAACATGACAGTGGTAAGCGTGCCGCGTGACACCCGGCTCGAGATTCCCAAGTGCACCGATCCGGATGACGGGCACATATACCCTGCCAGTACGCAAAGCACGATCAACACAAGCCTTCAGCACGGTGGCCCCGGTTGCACGGTGGCCACCTGGGAGAGCCTGACCGGTATTCACATCGACCACTTCATGATGATCGATTTTTCCGGGGTCGTCTCCATGGCCGACGCGATCGAGGGTGTCCCTGTTTGTGTCAAATCGAACATCCATGACCATAAATCCGGACTCAAACTCCCCCGGGGCACGACCACCATCAAAGGCCAGCAGGCCCTGCAGTGGCTGCGCACCCGCTACGGCTTCGAGGACGGTACCGATATCGGGCGTACCCACGCCCAGCACATGTACATGAACTCGATGGTCCGTCAGCTCAAATCCGGTACGAAGCTGACCGATCCCGGCGCGCTGATGGGGTTGGCGGACGCGGCCACCAAAGCGCTGACCGTCGATACCGGCCTTGGCACAGTCAAGAAGCTCTACGACCTCGGCAACGACCTCAAACATGTCCCCACCGGCCGCATCACGATGACCACAATGCCATGGCGCTGGGACCCCGAGAACGGAGCACATGTCGTTCCGACTCCGGACGCGGCCAAGCTGTTCACGTTGCTCCGCAATGACCAGCCGGTGGACGGGAAAGCAGCCAAGAAGAAGGCTGATGAGCAAACCGCAAAGCCCCTTGCCGCGGCCGAAATTCCGGTGACGGTGCGGAACGGCACCGGTTCCCCCTCGCAGGAGCCGGTGTCGGGCCGGGCACGTGCCGTCACGGACAAGCTCAAAGCCCTGGGCTACACCCAGGCGAAGGCCGACTCCACACCGCAGCCGCAGTCCGGCACCACAATCACCTACACGAGCGCCGACGACAAAGCCAACGCCCTCGCCGTGGCCAAGGCGCTGAAGCTGCCGCCTACAGTGGTGAAGAGGTCCTCGTCCGTAACGCACATCACTCTGGTCGTCGGAGCCGACTGGACAGAGGGAACGACCTACCCGGTGGCCGATGCACAGAACAAGCAGGTCGTCCTGGCCAACTCAAGCGCACTGAACGCCTCCGACGATTCAGCTTGCATGAGAGTGAACCCCGCCGACACCTGGTAGAGGGACTCGAGCGACACGTCCCCGGACGCTTTTTCTGTGCTGGATGCTGGGGACGTGCCACAGAGCTCTGCTCGCGTCGTCGGGCGGCTTTTCAGGGGAGAGAGTCACCGCATGCAGAGGTGACTCTCCTTCCTCTGCGGATGGGGGACCGGCCCCATGAGCCGCGGCGGATGCCGGCCAGAGACAGCACGGAGGAATCCGCTGCGCTTATGGGCAGGCCGACAACAGTCCTTGGAGCCGAGGACTTGGACGGATCTCCCGACCCGGCGCGCCTGCGGCTCCAGCCGCAGCTGTCCCCGAAGGATCAGGCATGGGGTGGGAGGGAGCAGCTGCAGTCGCTCAAGCCTTGGACCACTTCTGGTTGTCGGAGCCGGAGCAGGACCACAGCTGGAGCCGGCGCGAGCGCGGAGAGGTCGGCGTCCGGTCGAAGGGATCACCCGGGCGCCCGAGGCTCAGTTCGTCCCAGACCGCCAGGCTGAAGCGGGAGTTGGAGCGGGGGCCGCTGGTCCATGGGCGGGCGGACCAGCGGTGGACGCTGGCGCGGGTGAAGACGCTCATCGGCCGGCTGTTCCATGTCTCGTACACGGTGGAGGGCACGTGGCGGATACTGAGGCGGCATGGCTGGTCGTGGCAGCAGCCCGCCCGCCGGGCGATCGAGCGCGACGACGCGGCAGTCGCGGTGTGGAAGAAGGAGACCTGGCCGCGGGTGAGAGCGCCGCGGCGGCCCTCGAGGCGTGGATCGTCTTCGAGGACGGAGCCGGGCAGTCGATGACGCCGCCGCGCGCCAGGACCTGGGGCCGGATCGGCCAGACCCCGTCGTTCGAGTCCGGGGCCGGGGCTCCGGCCAGGTGTCGATGGCGGGTTTGACCTGCTACAAGCCCGGTGAACGGTCCCGGCTGATCTACCGGATCCGGGAGTCCCGGGGCCGCAAGGACGAGCCGAAGGGCTTCGGCCGGCGCGACTTCCGGGACCTGATCGTCCGCGCCCGGATCCAGCTCGGCGGCCCGATCGTCTTGGTCTGGGACAACGTCCGCCTCCATCTGACCAAGCCGCTGTGGGAGTTCATCACCGCGAACTCCGACTGGCTCACCGTCTTCCAGCTGCCTACCTGCGCGCCGGACCTCAACCCGCAGGAGGGCATCTGGTCACTGGTCAAACGCGACATCGGCAACCTCGCCGCAGCTGACCTCAGCCAGATCACCCGTGCCGTGAAGCACCGGCTCAAACAGATCCAGCACCACCCTGACCTGGTCAACGGTGCCTCAGCGGTACCGGCCTGACCATGGACAGCTGACCGACATTACGCCATAGTCTGTATCCGTTGAGCCAGTCTCCCGGGAGCAGGGCCCGGACCGCTTCCAGTGCTTCCTCGGTCCGAGCCCTCACAGGCCCGTAGCCCTCCTCATCCCGCAGCAGCACGTCCGCGCCGAGGAACCAGCGGGTACCCTCGAAACCCCTGGCCGGATAGGTCGGAAACGACAGTTGTTCGCAGCTCTCTTCGAGGATCCGCGTGTACTCGGGGTCGGGCTCGTAAAGGAAGTCGCTCAGGTGCTGCGGTGCGTGCAGAGACTCCGCCAGCACCATCTCGACGGCCATCCACGACAGGCGTTCCATCCACGGCTCCCATCGCTGGGCCTGCCGGTCGGCCAGATCCGACAGCACATGAATCGGCGGATCAGCCTGGTCGAGATCCTTGAGCAGTACACCCCAGGAGCAGGCGCCCTGATTCTCCTCCCGGAAGACCAGCGCCTCGCTATGGGCGTCGATGTAGGGCAGTACGCCTCCGGCTGCCTGCCTCCGGCCACGCATCCAGCCCCGAACCGGCAGCAGTGGCAGGACCATGGCCCACTCCTGGTCCGACATGTCCGTGGGATACCGGCGCTGACGCACCCCGTGGTCGGCGGCGTTCCCGAACCGGGGCGCAAGACAGTCACACGTGAGAGTGGCCGAAGTGGACTTCACCCCCGCCGTGACGTACAACGGCGACAACGGGACTCCTGGTAGTCGAGTTGGCGTAGACACCCACCGAGCTACCAAGAGGCCCTGTCCCCATGTCCAGCAGTCGTTGTAATCACCTCATCGAGACTCCCGTTCGACGAACACCACTAGAGAGCGAATAGGTGCCGGGTCCCGGCTGTCCCTTCGTCGTTACCCACTCCGGCGACACCAAGGGCGAACCTCCGTTGTCGGTGGCATGGACTAACGTCCGTGCTCGCCGTTGACAGGAGGAGCCGTGGACACGCAGACAGGCTGGTCGGGAGTCCGGGAACGTGTAATCGCGATGGTGGAGGCCCAGTATCGGGCACGCGGTTGGGGGCCTCCTCAGCACCCCGTCCTCGAGCCGGTCCTGACCGCCGCAGAGATCGCTGAGGTCGAGGCCCAATACGGAGTCGAACTCCCCAAGGAGTACCGCACCTTCTTGGCGGAGGTCGGCGCGGGCGGACCCGGACCCGAATTCGAGCTGACATCGTTGCGCCGGGTCGACGGGAAATGGGGCTGGGTCTGGGAAGACAGCGATCCCATTCCGCTGGACCCGAGCGAGCCCTTCGTGGAGACGGAAGAATGGGCCGACCAACAGCTGGCAACCCTTCGCGCCGCCGGGTGCGAGCCCACCACCCGCGACGAGGACGACGACTACCTCGACGACTACCGCAAGGTATTCGGCGACGCCGCAGACCGGGTCTGGCACGAGCAGCGCGATCGGGGTGCGATCCTCATCAGCGACAGCGGATGCGGGATGACCAGCTGGCTCATCATCGTCGGCCCGCATCGCGGAGAACTCCGCGACCGGAACGTTGGGACCAATCCGGCCTACATACCGTTCGTCGATGTGCACGGAACCCGCCACAACTTTCATACCTGGTATCTCGAATGGCTCGAGCGAAGCGAGAGGGAAGCCCTGGGATCCTGGGACGACGGTCCTGGCCCGCAGTAGTTCTCGGGTCGGCGGCCCCCGATCTCCAGCCCATGCCGGCACCGGCCGCACCCTCCGCGCCGCCCGCCCACTCCGGCATCCGTCCTCAACCCACCGCTCCGTTCGACCCGGGCCCCGGACACCTCCCCGGTGTCGCAGCCTTGTCGAGCCGATCGGAAGGCCTGCGTCAAGTGCTGTAGCGGCATGGGCCACGCCAGGGTGGGCTGGTGGCGCAACCCTGTCGCATGGGCGGCAGACGGGAACGAGAGACCGTACTCAAGCGGACGCTTTCACCCCTTGGTGATGTGACGCACCTTCCGGGCCGGAACTCTCGGAAAGCTGCCACTTGACTGCGGTCTTGGCGACGGCCCCGTTTGCTGCGGCCGAATGGCGGGCGGTGCTCGCGGAGCCAGTACTGGGCAGGGCTATCTCCTGGGCCTGACCCCGCAGCTCCGGTCGCTCGTGAGCGTGCGGGGTGGCTATGTGGCCTCGAGCCTCGGACGCGTTGGAGGGGGCCTTAGAGGTCATCTCATTTGGCGAGCCGGCGATAGCATATGAGGGTGCAGGCGATGCTGGTGAAGGCCAGGAAGTGACTGGCTTTGCGCTCGTAGCGACGATGCAGACGCCGACAGCCGGCGAGCCAGGCCATGGTGCGCTCGACGGTCCAGCGGTGGCGACCCAGGCGTTGGCTGGAATCCGTGCCTCTGCGGGCGATCCGAGGTGTGATGCCGCGGGCGCGTAACCATCGTCGCAGGTGGTCGTAGTCGTAGCCCTTGTCGCCATGGAGCTTGCCGGGCCTGCGCCGCCGTCGGCCGCGCCGGGAACGGATCGGCGGTATGCCCTCCACCAGCGGGACGAGGGCCTGGCTGTCATGCAGGTTCGCGGCGGAGATGCCGACGGAAACGGGCAGACCGGTCCGCTCGGTGATCAAGTGGATCTTCGAGCCGTACTTGCCCCGGTCTACAGGATTCGGGCCTGTCAGCTCCCCTTTTTCAGCGCGCGCATGTTCACCGAGTCGATGGCGCAGCGAGACCAGTCCAGCTCGCCTCGGGCACCGAGCTCGTCAAGGACCAGGCGGTGGAGCTTCGCCCACACTCTGGCCTTCGACCACTCCGTGAAACGCCGGTGAGCCGTCGCCCCTGACGGCCCGAACGAGGCAGAGGGCAGTTGCTGCCACGTGCAGCCCGACGTGGCCACGAACACGATCGCAGCCAGCACTTCCCGGTCCCCGTGCCGGCGCCGACCTCCTCCTTGCGGACGGGTCGGCGCCTCCGGCACCACCCGCTGGAACAACTCCCACAACTCGTCCGGCACCAGCCGCTCAACGAT
Organism: Streptomyces sp. HUAS TT11; assembly: GCF_051553595.1. Lineage (NCBI taxonomy): Bacteria > Bacillati > Actinomycetota > Actinomycetes > Kitasatosporales > Streptomycetaceae > Streptomyces > Streptomyces sp. HUAS TT11. The sequence continues at coordinate 333,574 of NZ_CP196184.1, read as the reverse complement.
CTCCACACCCAGAGGCTATCGAACGAGCCAAATGAGATGGCTTGTTAGACGCAATGCCGTGACTCTGTTGACGATCTTGTGAGGGTCAGCTGGTGGCGGTGCAGAGGGCGTGGAAGTGGCTGGGTGCCCGCTGTTTTTGGGTCGGAGTGGCGATCCAGTCGGTGATCCGGGTGACGTTGCAGGCCAGAGCGGTCAGGATGTGCTGGACGTGGGTCTTTTGCAGGCCCCGGTAGCGGGTTCTGCGGAGGCCGCAGGTGCGAATGTTTTGGGAGAGGGTGGCCTCGATTCCGGCCCGGATCGCGTAGCGGTCCTGCCACTGCCGGGTCCGTTGGTCGAGGCGGTTGGCCTGCTGGATCTCGTGCAGTTCACGGGTGGGCAGCATGGCGAGCGAGCGCGGACGGACTTCGGAGTTGGTGCACCGGGCCCGGTCCGTGCAGGCCCGGCATGCGGCCTCCCCGAAGCGGACCTGGATGTAGTCGTGGCCGGAGATCCGCAGTGGCTTCCAGGTCCGGCTGGTCTGCCCGCGGGGGCAGACGACCTGGTGGCCGTCCCAGTCGACGGTGAAGGATGCCTTGTCGAATCCGTTGTGTGCTTTGGTCTGGTGGCTGGGGTCGGGAGCGACCGGGCCGAGCAGCGTGATCTGGTGGACACGCTGGGCGTGTTCGATCCGCTGCGCGGTCACGTAGGCGGCATCAACCACGTGCTCGCCCGTCGCCAGGCCGGACGCGGCGAGGTCGTCGTGGATCTGGTCGGTGAGCTCACCGTCCTGGACCGGGGCAATCGTCGTGGCCACGTGCACCACCACCTCCGGCAGGTCTGACGTGCACGTTTCCGTGAAATGGGTGCGGTAACCGGACCATGCGGTGCCCCGCTTGACGCAGTAGTGCGCGTCGGTGTCGTACGGGGAGTCGAACCGTAGCGACGCCGGAGGCAGAGCGTGGCCGTCGCGCCAGCGCAGGCGTCCGCGTGCATCCCAGTAGTAGTGGTGCACCCACACCCGGCGCAGGATCTCCACCTGCGGCAATTCGCGCAGCCGGGGCGGGGTGTTGGGCGCCCAGGCGGCGGCCAGGAGTTTGCATCCGTCCCGGCCGAAAGCCTGGGCCAGGGCGGTGGCTCCGGTCTTCCCACCAGGAACTTTGCCGATCTCGACCTTGCGCCCGTAGCGCTTGTCCCACTCCGGCTCCACCAGTGGCAGCAGCCAGTCCGGGGCTGCTTGGGCGAGTTGCTCGAGTGCAGCCCGCAGGCTCTCGCCGGCCAACTCTAGGCGGCTGAGCCTGCGGACGGCGGCGAGCACGTGTGTGGCATCGGTACGCTGGCGGCCTCCGGCCTTAGTAGCCCGGCTTCGACCAGCCGGTTCAGCATCACCTGCAGTAGCCGGTTGGCCGCATCCCCCTCGGTCAGCCGGGCCCGGAACTTGCACAGCACCGAGTGATCGAACCCGGGATCGTCCAACTCCATGCCGAGAGCGTATTTCCAGTCGATGCGAGTGCGAACCGCATTTGTGGCAGCGCGGTCGGACAGGTTCTCCGCGAACTGCAACACGCTGACCAGTCCCAACTGCCCAGGCGACAGACCAGGGCGCCCATCACGCGGATACAGGTCCGCGAAATCCTCGTTCTCGAACACCACGTCCAACCGGTCCCGCATCAGCATCGCCGGCGCCGCCCTTCCGACACGCCGCCCACGCTGTCAACACCGTCCGCGTCGGAATCCGCTGAAAACTCCTCGGCCGCAACGACATCCCCGGGCCCCTCCCCGAGACACCACCCCGCCTCACTCCAGCGAACCGCAAAACACACGTCGCGTCAGCACCCCTCACAAGATCGCCAACAGAGTCACGGCATTGGCCTTAAGACGTCGTTTGCTTTGGTGTGATCGTTCGTTGAGCGGTGCATGACGGGTCTGATTGAGCGGTTGGTGCCGGATGAGTTGTGGACGCTGTTCCGACGGGTGGTTCCGCAGACGGAGGTCATACGTCCGCAGGGCGGCGGACTACGGCGGGCGGGCGACCGCGAATGCCTGGCGGCGATCATCTTCGTAGCGACCTCGGGGTGTACCTGGAGGCAGTTGCCCCCGGTGTTCGGCCCGGCCTGGCCGACGGTCTACCGGCGTTTCGCCCAGTGGAGTCGGGACCGGGTCTGGGCCAGGCTCCACCGAGTCGTCCTCGACGAGCTCGGCGCCCTCGGCGAGCTGGACTGGTCGCGGTGCGCGATGGACTCCGTCAGCGTGCGGGCGACAAAAGGGGGCCGTTGACCGGACCGAATCCGACCGATCGCGGCAAGAGCGGATCGAAAATCCACCTGATCACGGACCGGAACGGCCTGCCCCTGTCACTGGGCATCTCCGGCGCCAACATGCACGACAGCCTCGGCCTGAAGCCACTGGTACGCGGGATCCCGCCGATCCGCTCCCGGCGCGGCCCGCGTCGCCGGCGCCCGGCCAAGCTGCACGCCGACAAGGGATACGACTACGACCACCTGCGCTGATGGCTCCGCAAGCGAGGAATCCGCCATCGGATCGCCCGCAAAGGCATCGAGTCCTCGCAGAGGCTGGGCCGCCACCGCTGGGTCGTCGAGCGGACGGTGTCCTGGCTGGCCGGCTGCCATCGGCTCCACCGTCGCTACGAACGCATGCCTGAGCACTTCCTGGCTTTCGTCGGCATAGCCGCAGCGCTCATCTGTCACCGGCGTCTGGCCAGGACGTAACAGCGACGACAGCGATGATCCGGCTGGATACGCTCCCCTGTCATGACCAGCCGAAAGGTGCCGTGATGAGCCAGTACTTCGATATGGACGGCGAGACCCTGTGGAACCCATCCAACGGAGCTTCCCGTCTGTTCCGACGCCAAGTGGCGGTCTTCGAAGCAGAGCTAGAACTCTCATCGGGCATCGGGCCGATGGAGAACGACGAGTGCCAGATCGACCCGGCCACCTTGGAGATCTTCGTCAACGCCCTGCTGGCGCACCACCGAAGAACGAGCCATGCCATAGTGCTTGCGCTCTCCGAAGGGTTCACCGCCACCGTGCTGGTTCTCGCAGAGCGCGCCGGGATCAGGGTGGACTTGGCCCAGTTCGGATCCGCCCCTGATGGCGCACTCGAAGATGCGCAGGTTTCCACAGTCACAGGGATGTCCGCTCCGGCCGAAGGGCGTGCCTGGGGTGCGGGCTTGCGCGAGAAGGCTCGAGAGCTCGGGCAGCGCATGCCTCGCTGACCAGAGCAACCGCGACAAACCGATCGCTGGCCCACCGATGCAGTCACCAAAAGAAACGGTGTCTTAAGGCATCAGGTCAGCTGCCAGCCTCTCAAGCGATTGTCCGGGCCGACCTCGGCGGTCAGGGCCCTGCCTGGCAGCTGCCGAGGCTCGAGGCCCACCGCCTGTGCGATCTGCGCAGCCGGGTACCGTTCCGGCTCGGCGCGTTCCTCCTCCGGCACGTCCGCCACGATTTCGGCCTCGTCCCCGAAGAGCAGCAGCACTTTGACTCGTACGAGCTCGTCCGTCATGGCTCCCATGGTCCCCCAGGGTGTATCGGGCGGTCCCGCTTTTCATGCGTGGGGGCTGACACCTGCTGACCGCGAGGTGCTCTTGCCGTGAGTCTGGCGTGGACGCGGCTATCGCCACGTGGGGAACGGGTCCGGGCGCTTGCCCGTGGTGACGTCTCGGACCAGGGCGGCGACTTCCCGGGCCCCATCCTCGGTGGTTGGGGCGACAATGGAGCACGACTGCGAATATGGAACGTTTGCCTCCAGTTCCCAGCCCTTGTTGGCCCGCAGGGTCACGGCCAGCCCGGCTGTCCCGTCGAGGCCCCACGACGGCCCACCGGGTTCGGGTTCCACGGCGACGCCCATCGGTGTCACGGACCGGGTGACAGTCAGTCCCTCGTCGCCCAGGGCCGCCCGCAGGGCGGCGCGCAGGACCGCCAGTTCACTTGCCGTGCGGTCGCCTGTGGGCTGGCAGTAGCGGTCGGCGGCGGCCTCGGCGGCAGCGGTGGCCAGCCATCCGAATCCCTCGGCTTCCGTGGGGTAGCCGTTTCGCTCGCCGGTGTCGAGGAGGGCCTCGAGAAGGGTGGCGGCCTCGGCGATGACGGTCGGCCCGTACAGGGCCCGGTGCTGGCTGTAGACGATCCGGATGCGGCTGGCCGGAGCCAGGGTGATCTTCCCATTCGTCAGGACGACGTCCATGTCCATGTGGTCTTGCTCTTCCTGGGTCAAACGATCTCGAGGAGTAACGCGAAGAGGATCAGCGCGCTGACGAATACAAGCGCTGCGAGCTGCCCGGGTCTGGGCATTGTTCGCGGAATCTGTTCGATTCGCTTGCCGTCGGGATGGCGGTGGTGCTCATCACGATGCACCCGCCCGTTGTCGTCCGCTCGTCGTGCGCTGGCATACGGGCGGGTTCGGTACGGCGCGCGGGGCATCGGCAGGCGTACTGGCGCATGGTGCGGACTGGCTCCTCTCGTTCGCCGGCCGGGTGGTGGTAGCTGACCGATGAGTGCGTTCCCTCCGGTCCTGTGTGGCTCTCGGGAGAAGGCGGAAGGATGGTTGGAAGAGGGGTCGAGCCGGGCCGGGCAGAGCTGTTGCGACTCCGGGTCGGCCTGCGAACAGCCGGGCAAGCCTGACCTTGACCTGGCATCGGGGGGTCCCCGTGCCTCTCCACCTGCTTCTCGGCCAGGGCGTCTGCCGGCGTGCTCGAGCCGTCCGAATTGCAGGTGCGAGGTCTGTTCGATTGGTGCGCCGAGTACATGGAAGAGGTCGTCGATACGGCCGCCGGATCCTTGCCTCGGTCCGCGGCCTGGCCAGACGAGGTCGGCAGCCGACGCGTATGCGTCGACGGCACCATCCTCGGCACGCCTACGGCCTGCATGCCCTGCGCGTATTCATCGTCCGCGCGGGCATCGAAGCCCGGATCCGGGGAGACCCCGTTGCCGCGCCGGCCCCCAAGTCGTCGGCAGATCTGATCGGCTGGCGCAGTGGCGGCCCGGGAGAGCGGGGGAAACGCTTCGTCAGCGGTGGAGGCGGAGTCGATGACACGTGCGGTCTCCCACTGGAGGCGATCGGGCGGGGTATCCCCCTGGGTCAGGACGATCCCCGAGTGGAAAGAATGGGAGAGTGTGAAGTCGGTTCACGGAGATTGCAACCATTGCTTGAGTTGCCGCGTCCGTTAGGTGTGAATCGACTATCCCTTGGGGGGACTAGAACCATGAACGCGCGTACCAGACTTGCTGCCACATCCGCTGTGCTTGCTGTTTCGGCGCTGGCGCTCACCGCGTGCGAGACCGGCACCACCGTCAACGACAAGAAGAAGGCCCACGCCAGCGTGCCCGCCAATAGCGGCAAGAAGGCTGCGGCCAAGGAAAAGAAGAAGCCCGACGTGGCCAAGGTCGGCGACACCATCGGTGTGACGGGCATGGAGGGCGGCAAGCTCGACGTTACCGTCGTCAAGGTCGTCGACAACGCCAAGCCCGGCGACGAGTTTACCGAGCCCAGCGTCGGCAAGCGCTTCTACGGCGTCCAGTTCCGGCTCGTCAACGCGGGCAAGAAGGCCTACAGCGACAGCCCCTCCAACGGCGCCCAGATCAGCGACGCCCAGGGCCAGCAGTTCCAGGCGACGATCGCCGACATCACGGCCGGACCGTCCATGTCGTCCGACGTACGTCTCAAGCCCGGCGCCAAGGCCCTCGGATGGATCGTGTTCGAGGTCCCGAAGGGCGTGAAGCCGTCTGCCGTCCAGTTCACGATGGACTCCGGATTCTCCGACGACACTGGAGAGTGGAAGCTCAACTGACTCGGTAGGGGAGGCCCGGCCGCTGCGACGACCGCTGGAACGGAAGGCGTGCGGCCGGGCCATTCATCTGATCGTCAAGAACCGCCCAAGTGCGGGAAAGTCGGAATCAGCACCGTGGCCGTGAAGTGCACGCGGGACCGATTGGCGGCAGATCGACGACCAGCGGAACGGGTAGACGTCACTAGTGTCTGCGGGCGTCGCCTGCTTCTTGGCCACCAGGCTCTCGAGGGCGGTGCGCACCACGGTGGTTGTGATGCCATGCTCGGAGTGAGTCGTCTCTAGCCCGGTGCCGATTTCCGCCGCCGATCTGCGAAAGGCACGCTGACGGCTGCCAAGATCTCCCTGACCCGCACCAACCAACCCAACCACTCTGTTGCGGGGTTGCGTTGGTTCGGTCAGCTCGACCGTGGTCATCAGGTCGGCGCGGCGCCCTGTTCGACCTGGGCCGGACGGACCCAGCCCTGCACGGCTTCCTTGTGGATGCCCAGGTATCGCGGGCCACATGGACGACCGGACGGGCGGGCCTGGACCGCCCGCTCGCGCAGTTCGTCGGAACACTTCCGTGGTTCAGGCATCGGACCTGTGTTCTCCCGTCTGCCGAGGCGATCACGCCTGGCTTCAGGACCACGACCACATCCGGTGCAGTTCAGAGCCTGGGCCGGTTCCGGGGCGTTGGAGGTCGGCCGACGTCGACCGACAACGATGGAAGCCCACGGCATCTGAGCTGGTCAGATGGCGTGGGCTTCTCGAGGCCCGCTGGTCAGCGAGGCCGCCGATCCGTACATCGGCTACTGAATTCAGGCGGCCAGAGGCACCTCGGTGCCCGGAGCAATACCCGGATAGGCGTCGACGACCAGGTTGAGCTGGCGCTGCATGTACCAGATGTTCAGGCCGAAGACGAACGTCAGCCACGTGCTTACGGCGGGGCTGCACGTCACGGGCAGGCCTGCCGCACGCTGAGCGTTCGCAATAGCCTTGCCGGTGTTGTGGTAAGAGACGAGCGGAGCGATGACGGTCCAGCCCAGGAAGATCAATACCAGTACGCTGCCCGCCGGGCTGAGGGTCTGGCGACGGTCGAATGCCTGCAACTCCTTGTGGATCTTGTAGTACCACACCAGCTGATAGATTCCGAGGGTGATGAGCGGCAGGCCGAGCCACACCGCGACGGGTCCGCGGCGCTTCATGGCCAAGCCGGCCACACGGGTCGCGACAGGGGCACCGGCAGTGCTGGGCGCGACGGTACCTCCGGCCGGGCTCGGAACGCTCTGGTCGGACTCGGTCGTGGACTTGATGTCGTCCATGTGATCGGCTCCATTTGCGGGTTCTGGTTTCAGCCGCAGCAGCATTGCAGGAAGCAAAGGAAGCGTGAAGGCGGTTGGGGATCCTATGACGGTTCGTCACATCATTGTGATCAAGCTCGGCCGGCAGGCATCGCGCAGAGCCTTCGAGGTGTCAACTCTCCACCTCCTCAAGCCATCCGAAAAAGTTGGCGCCGACTCCCCGAGCCGCCGACGACGTTGAGCCGAGCCCGGTCAGCCGGCCGACGAAGGCTGGGTATGCAGCCCCTGTCTGGACCCTGACGTGGGCGCCGGCGTCGGTCCGACATCCACGTCAACGCACCGAGAACCGTCGCGCACGTGGCGCCGTACATGCTCACGGCGGTCAGGAGCGGGGAAGTGACTCACGCTGCCGCTGACAGTCTCCTCACATCTGGGCTCACTGGGTGCATTGCGGTGCTGGCCGAGGTCGACGTGTTCCTCGTGGGTCTCGTGACGAACAGGACCTTTTTCCCGGAGACAGCCTGGTCGCCCCGCTCGATGGGGACTCTTGAAACCAGGAGTGGTCCGGGAGGATCATCCAAGCGGAAACAAGTGTCAGGGTGACCGGTTCACCTATGCGGGGTACCAGCGGCGGGGTCTGAGGAGATCTGTGGAGAAGGTCCTTCTTCTCCGCGTCGGCCAGCTCGGCCTCGACGTCGACCTTCATGCCGTACTTGACGATCAGTTCTTCGGCCTCCGCGCGCCGTCCCTTGCTGACCAGCCATCGCGCCGACTTCGGAACCCCACCCTGCAGCGCCAGGCAGATGGCGGCGATGATCGCGCTGCTGTCGAGCGTCCAGCGCCAGCCCCCGTCCACGTGGGCCAGCCCCGCGCCGACGATGGTCGCCACCATGTAGCCGACGTACCAGCTGACTTCCAGGCTGGCCAGCAGGCGCCCGCGGTTGCGGCACGCAGCGTACTCGGACAGCAACGGGGCGCCCATCGCGTACTCGCGGCCGACGAAGATGCCGATCAGCGGAGAGGCTCCGACCAGGCCCTGCCACAGGGTGGACAGGTGCAGGTCGGTCGTGAGTGCGGCAAGAGCCATGCCGATGCCGCCGATGATGTAGCCGTCGAGGCCTTCACCGATCTGCGTGGCGAGCTTCAGTTTGATCAACAGCCGCCTGCGATCGCGATCAGCGGCGGTTGCTCTATATGAACCGGGGGTTTTCCGACGGGCGTCATCGCCATGTCAGGCCGTCCTTGTCATCGAAAGTTCGATTGTCCTTGGTGGCGCTGGGCGGACGGTGACGCAAGACGCGGGCTACCCGTCCGGGCTGCCATGAAAGCAAGGTCGGCCGGGGGCGAGAACAAGATCGATCCGCAGATCGCAATCATGGTTGCGCCAGCGGTAACCCCGCAGGATTCGATGCCTCGGTTCCGATCTTGGTGCTGAGCAAAGCCGCCGTTCGAAAGTGGTCGACTCGCCTTGGGCACCCCCCACCCGTCCGCAGTGGCCGAGAAGCGGCTGGCGGCTGAGGACCGACCACCCGGGCGGGGCAAACTTCAAGCCTCGGGGTCCGCGTCGCGCGCTGCTCTGCCAGACTCGAGGACATGGCGAAAAACGGTGGCCGCCGTACCTCGGACGACGGCAAACGATCGGGCCACCGTTGGCCGGGTCCTATGCCGTTGCCGGGTCGTGTGCTGCGCCAGTTTCGAACGCTGCGTGCTGAAGACGGCCATAGCCTCCGCCGAACAGGCATGACCGGGCGGCTGCTTGGGTCAGGGGTGATGCAGGCGCCGGCGGAAGGTACGCAACTTGGAACGGTTGCTGTTTCTGACATATGTTCCGGCATCCAGCACGCTGCCCTACTGCGGCGGCTTGCGGCGATAGAACACACGGGAAGAGCAGGTAGGAAGAAGCAGTGGAACACAGCGATTCCCCCGCGGTACTGCCCCAGGTCGCCAGCCTGGTGGCACGCGGTGGCGACCTGAAAGGCGAGTTGGTGGACTTCGCGCAAGGTCCCCGCTTTGCCCGCCGGTTGGATGCCCGGTTTGAGGAGGCAGAAGACCGGCTCGGCGCCTTGGACGAGATGACAGCCATCGAGATCATCGATCACTTTGTGCTGCAGCACGAGCTTGCGGACGGCTCGACGGTCCTCGAGCGGTTCGTGGCGCAGCGGCGGCCTCCGCTGCGGGAGGACGAGCGGGCGATGGTGCTCGGCTGGCGCGACGTGGTGGAGGGAGCCTTCGAGGTACAGCGCTTCGAAGGAGAGGCCGTTGTTCTGCACAACCTGCTCGATGACCTCGTCTACCGGGTCTACTCCAATCTGGGCAGCGACGCCCTTGGCCACCTGAGTACACGGATGTTCGTGACCGCCCGCATCGTGCCCGTCCACCCGGACACCGACGCCTGGCTCATCAGCGGCAACCTCGCCACCTACGAATCGGGCGACGGACCGCAGCTGGCACACGCAGTAGTCCAGAACCTTGCGGGCAACCCGCAGTTGCTGCGCCGTAATCCCGCGTTGCTGCGCCGCGCCTGGGAGATGCAGGCCGAAGCACGCGCCGACTTCATCGAGGTGTTCGGCACGGACCTGCTCGTCCTGGATCCCGACGAGGTGGCCGTGCGGATGCGGGAGTACCACCGCCATCGGCAGGACAAAGTTCTGGCCGAACTCGACGACGAGAGCGCAGCGCAGGCTGCACGCGGTGGGCCCTCCCTCGACGAACTCAGCAGCTTGCCGGAAGAGTTCCGCGACGCGGACACCGTCGCCGTGATCTATGACGAGACCGAAGGCCTGTGCTACTACGCCGACTTCGGCCATCTTGAGGCACTGTTCGCCGATCCCGACCTGGCCCGTGACCGCACCTACCTGCGCCGACTACGGGAGTACCTGACCGACGACTCCGTCGCTCCCATGGTGATCCGCCGTTTGGTCCAGCGGCATCCCGAGAACGCTGATGCCGTCTTCCGCGCACTGCTACGCAAGCCCGCGTTCGCCTGGGAGCGGGACGGGGAGGAACTGCTGCGCCGGCGCAAGGCGAAGCACTTCCGCCACGAGCCCCTGCCCGGCACCACCCCGATCGGCGACCGCCTTGCGGAACTCCTGCGCAAGCAAGGACAAAAGCGGCGATGAGGCCCGCCCGGCGTCGAACTCGACGGCATGGTCGCGGCAGCGCAGATCCATCCCTGATCTTGCGTGGGTATCCCCGGCTTCAGTCGGGGAGGGACACGCATCCTCGGGCCGGAGGCGTGTAGCGCCGGAGTTCGCTGTGTGTCTTCGGTGACGGTCAGGTGGGCTGCTTCTGGCCTTCGATGTACTGACGGACGATGTTGAGCGGTGCGCCGCCGCACGAGCCGGCGAAGTATGAGCGGGACCAGAACACGGAGCCCAGCCCGATGCGGTTGACGCGGGCGGTGTACTCGGCGCGCAGGTACCGGGAGGTGACGCCCTTGAGGCTGTTGATCAGCTTGGACAGGGCGATCTTCGGCGGGTAGTGCACGAGCAGGTGTACGTGATCGCGTTCGCCGTTGAACTCCTTCGGCTCTGTCCCGAAGCTGCCGCATACCTGCCGCATGATCTCCTCGCACCGCTTGAGCATGGCGTCATCGAAGACGTCCTTGCGGTACTGGTGACGAACACCAAGTGAGCGTGCAGACGCCAAGGGTAGTGTGATCTTCGAAGCTGACCAGGGAGGGGGTGGGCGGGATGATCCGTGCGTACACATTCCTCATGCGGCCCACCGTGGGCCAGGCGGGCGCGCTTGCCGAGATGCTGCGTGAGCATTGTTCTCTCTGCAACGGGGCTTTGCAGGAACGCCGTGGCGCCTACCGGCACACCTCGAAGACCACGGTCCGCTACGGGCAGCAGTCCGCTCAGCTCAAAGACATCCGTTCCTTCGATCCCGAGCGTCAGGGGCGTTGGTCGTTCTCAAGTCAGCAGGCCACCTTGCGCCGGCTGGACAAGGCGTTCGCTGCGTTCTTCCGGCGCGTGAAGGCCGGTGACAAGCCGGGATATCCGCGTTTGCGGTCGGGCAGGCGGTTCGACACCGTGGACTTCCCCAAGGACGGCGACGGCTGCCGCTGGGATTCAACCCCGCACGATCCGATCACCCGCGTGCGCCTCCAAGGCGTCGGGCACGTCAAGGTCCACCAGCACCGTGCGGTGATCGGCAAGGTCAAGACGATCAGTGTGAAGCGGGAAGGTCGCCGCTGGTACGTCATCCTGACCGCCGAGCAAAGCGCGCCCAAGCCGCTTCCCGCGACCGGCAGCGTGGTCGGCGTCGACATGGGGGTAGCCAACTTCCTTGCCGACTCAGGCGGTGGGTTCGTGTCCAACCCCCGCCACGGCGCCAAGGCCGCCGCCCAGCTCGAAGCCGCACAACAGGTCCTCGCCCGGTGCGAGCGAGGGTCCAAGCGCCGCCGCAAGGCGGTCGAACGCGTCGCGACCCTGCACCGCAAGGTCCGCCGTCAGCGCCTGGACCACGCACACAAGGCCGCTCTCGACCTCGTGCGGGAACACGACTTCATCGCGCACGAAGACCTCAAGATCCGCAACATGAGCAAGGCCCCCGCACCGAAGCCGGACCCCGAACAGCCGGGCGTGTTTGTGCCCAACGGGGCCGCCGCGAAGGCCGGACTCAACCGCTCGATCGCTGATGCCGGATGGGGGTGTTCCTCGCGATCCTGGCCGCCAAGGCGGAAGGAGCCGGACGGCAAGTGATGGCGGTGGACCCCCGTAACACCTCACGGCAGTGCCCCGAATGCGGGCACACCGCCAAGGAGAAACGGCCCACCCAGGAAAAGTTCCACTGCCTCTCGTGCGGCCACTCAGCGCACGCGGACACAGTGGGCGCGATCAACGTTCTACGGTCCGGGCTGGTCCGTCGCAACGCCAACCCGGCATAGCGAGAAGCCCCCTCATCCATGAGGAGGAGGAGTCACGCCTACGACGAGTACGAACAGCTCACTGACACTGATGCTGGAGCTGTCGGCCCCGTCGGTGCCCGGCCCATACGGCTGAGGTGTTCTCAGGCGAGGGTGTCGAGTGCCGTGGCGGCGAAGCCGTGATCCTGCTCGGGGGTCCCGCCGCCGACACCGATGGCGCCGATGAGGCGGCCGTCGCGATGGACGGGCAGGCCACCGGCGATGAACAGCAGCGGCCGGTCGAGGGCGGTCGGCAGGCTGTGGAACGGGCCGTCGGGCTTGACCAGGTCGACGAGGTCGGCGGTCGCGGCGTTCAGCTGGAGTGCGGTGTACGCCTTGCGGGTGCTGGTCTCGCCGGAGATCAGCACGGCGCGGTCGTCGCGGCGGAAGGCGAGGAGGTGACCGCCGGCGTCCAGAACGGTGACGCTGACGGTGGCTCCGGCCGCCTCCGCGGCACGACGGGCGGCGGTGACCAGACCCTCCGCGTCCTGAGTGGTCAGAGGGGCGACGGTGGCGGGGGTGCTCATGGTGTGTTGCTCATTTCGTTCGTGGTGTCCGGGTTCTGGTCGGGCCGGGTCTGCCCGGGGTCAGTGGCCGATCGGGACGCTGGTCTGCTGAGCCTGCGTGGAGCCGACCACGACGCTGCTGGAGGCTCGGCGGGTGCGGCCGTTGAGGAACGCCGCGAGGAAGGACAGCAGCAAGGCGGTGCCGGAGAGTAGGGCACCGACCCAGTTCGGGGAGGTGTAGCCGAGTCCTCCTGCGATCACCACACCACCGAGCCAGGCTGCCAGCGCGTTGCCGAGGTTGAAGGCGCCGATGTTGGCGGCCGAGGCCAGCGTCGGGGCGGCCGGTGCCTGGTCGAGAACCCACTTCTGCAACGGCGGCACCGTGGCGAAACCGAGCGCGCCGATCAGGGCGAGGGTGATCGCGGCCAGCACCTTGTTGTGGGCGGTCGCGGTGAACAGCAGCAGTACGGCAGCCAGGGCCGCCAAGGTGGTGAAGAGCATCGGCATCAGGGCGCGGTCGGCGAACTTCCCGCCCAGCAGGTTGCCGAGGAACATGCCGATGCCGAACAGGACGAGCAGCCAGGTCACGGCGCCCTCGGCGTAGCCGGTCACCTGGGTCATCATCGGCGTGATGTAGGTGATCGCCGCGAAGACACCGCCGTAGCCGAGGACGGTCATCGCCATGGCGAGCCAGACCTGCACATTCTTGAAGGCGGCGAACTCGGTGCGGATGTTCGCGGCCTGGGGCCTGCCCTGCTCGGGGACGAGCTTGGCGACGCCGAGGAAACCGATGACGCCGAGGACGGCGACGATGGTGAAGGTGACGCGCCAACCGGTCACCTGCGCGATATAGGTGCCGGCGGGTACGCCGACGATGTTGGCCACGGTCAGGCCCATGAACATCAGCGAGATGGCCGAGGCCTTCTTCTCGGGAACCACCAGGTCGGCGGCGACCACGGAGCCGATGCCGAAGAACGCGCCGTGGGCCAGCGAGGCGACGATCCGGCCGATCAGCATGACGCCGAAGCTGGGCGCGAAGGCCGAGAGGGCGTTGCCCACGACGAACAGACCCATGAGGAACATGAGCATCTTCTTGCGGGACACCTTGGTGCCGAGCACGGTGAGCAGCGGAGCACCGATGACGACGCCGAAGGCGTAGCCGGAGACCAGCCAGCCGGCGGTGGGGATGCTGACGCCGAAGTCCTCCGCGACCTGGGGCATCACGCCCATGATCACGAATTCGGTGGTGCCGATCCCGAAGGCCCCGATGGCCAGGGCCAGGAGCGCGAGAGGCATGGGCGGAGACCTTTCAAGTGATTGCGTCAGATGCTTACGTTCCAGCACAATAATTGCAGACGCTTGATATATGCAAGCGCGCGATATGTTGCATCGGGGTTGCCGTTGTATGCAAGTATTGATAGTGCGGGAGTGGCCCGCCGCCGAAGGAGGCTCCTGTGACCGCCACCGACCCGGCGCTCTCCGCCCTGGCCCAGGGCTGGTACGCGCTTTCCCTGCTGCACGGCAAGATCGAGGCACATCTCGAACGCGTACTGGAAACCGATCACGGTCTGAGCGCCCGCGAATACTCACTGCTCGACGTGCTCAGCCGACAGCACGACGGAGAGGGAGGGCACCTGCAGATGAAGCAGGTCGCCGACGCGGTCGTCCTCAGCCAGAGCGCCACCACCCGCCTCGTCACCCGACTCGAGGACCGAGGTCTGCTGTCCCGTTACCTGTGCCCCACCGACCGCCGAGGGATCTACACCAACGTCACCGACGCCGGCACAGAGCTGCTCGAGGCAGCCCGCCCCACCCACGACACCGCACTGCGGGCAGCACTGGCGCAGGCAACTCAGGATGTCAGGCTCGAACCGCTGGTCCGGGTTCTGCAGGCGTCGCCCACCCCGGTCGCTCTCGCCGTCTGAACGGAGAGCGTCCTTACGGTCGTCCTGAAGGCTTCGCATGGACACCTGCCGGACCCGAAGGCGGTACCCGGTGAAGCCCTCGCCCGTGTGAAGGCGGCCGGGGTCAACCCGGTCGGCTGCAAGCTCACCGGGGCTGTCTTGGCGCCGTCATGGACACCGGCTCTCCGCTGACACCCGGCCGGCGCGTGGAAGGCGTCGTCGAGCAAGTGGGCCTCGGAGTTGCCGCAGATCGACGTAATCCGGAGCTGGACTCGTGGCGTCGCGTACCCCGGGGTCCAGGTTGCCCGGGCGGTAGCGTGCTGTGCAGCTGACGACGGCGAGTGACGCCACGAAGAGGGTGTCGATGGCCTGGGTCGCCGGCACACGTTCCCTGCGTTCCGGGAACCTCAGCAGTTGGAGGATCGAGGAGGTCATGGTCTTGCGGTTCGAGCATCGCGGCACCGAGACGGATGCGACCGTCGTCGACCGCGTGTGGCGTACCCGCAGCGACGCCGAGGACACGATGACATCCGCGGCGCGGACCTGCTGCCATCTGATCCTCTCGTGGACGCAGGGACGCCTGCTCGCGGGCCTGCGCGGGCCGGAGACGAGGGCGAGTTCCGCGCCGGTCCCGCCGGACACCGAGTTCCTCGGGGTCCGGTTCGCGCTCGGCACGGTACTTCGGCCGCATCCTCCCGCCTCGATCATTGACGGTTACGTACCGTTTCCGGTGACGGACACGGGCAGGATCGTCGTCGGCGGTGAGGACTGGGAGGCGCCGACATTCGAGAACGTCGGGCAATTCGTCCGGCGACTGCAGGACGCGGGTCTGCTGGTGGGATCGCGCCTGGGCGACGAGGAATACGCCGCCGAGCGTCCCGGGGCCGGCCCGACCGAGCGTACCCTTCAGCGTCGCTACCGTGCGATCACTGGACTGTCGCGAACCGCCGTGACGCAGATCGACCGCGCGAACGCCGCAGCCACGATGCTGCGCAACGGTCACGACTGGCGCAAGGTCGTCGAGACGCTCGGGTTCTTCGACCAAGCCCACCTCGCCCATGCGCTACGTCGTTACGTCGGGCGCACCGCACGCGAGCTGCAGACGGGCGACCATGCCGCGATGTCGTTCCTGTACAAGACCCACTCTGGGCCCGGTAGCTAGCTTGAGCCTGCCGGCCGGCCCTGGTCGGCTGTCCGCGACTCACATCCCGGAGGAGAACCGTGCTGCTCAGCGTCAACACCTTCGTCAGCCTCGACGGCGTCATGCAAGGACCTGGAGCCCCTGACGAGGACCGATCCGGCGGTTTCGACCGCGGCGGGTGGCTCGTCCCGCACGCCTCGGCGCACACCAACAATGTCGTCGAGAGCTGGTTCCGCGAGGCCGGCGCGTTTCTCTTCGGCCGCACGAGCTTTGGCCTGCTGGGCGGGTACTGGCCGAATGTCACCGAGCCTGACAACGTGATCGCGACCAAGCTCAACGGGCTGCCGAAGTACGTCGTCAGCTCGACACTGACTGACGAGGAGGCCGACTGGACCCCGACGACGGTCCTGCGCGGTGAGCCGGTCGACGAGGTACGCCGCCTCAAGGAGCTGCCCGGCAAGGAGCTCCAGGTTCATGGAAGTTGGAAGCTCGTGCAGACATTGCACCAGGCAGGACTCGTCGACGTGTATCGACTGCTCCAATACCCCGTCGTCGTCGGGACGGGGAAGCGTCTGTTCCCTGGCGGATCGACGCCTGCGACATTCGCAGCCGTCGCAGAGAGCTCGCGCCTACTGCCGGGCGGCGTCGTCTCGCTGACCCTCACCCCCGCGAGCCTCGGCGCGATCTCCGCGGGCGCGTACACCGTTGCCCAGGGGCGCTCGGCGACGGTACTCCACTGATGCGATGAGGGGGGCGGGGCCGCTCGGGGGAGAGATGGTGTTGACTGCACGGATCGGTGGCAGCACCAAAAACGGATGAGCCCAAGTCTTGATCGACTGCCCGTCGGGTCGACCTCGGGTCGCGCCGATTGGGGCACCGGTCGGACGCCGGAGAGTGAACTGCACGGTCCCGCTCGCACCGGCGCAGTGACCCCTCAGGTGTGCCCGAGGATCGGATGCGGTCGATACGGCGCTTCGAGGCGAGCCATCTCCTCAGGACTGAGGTGGAGGTTCACCGCCGCCGACATGTCGTCGATGTGGTGGGGCTTGGTGGCGCCGACGATCGGTGCGGTCACACCTGGTCTGTGCAGGAGCCAGGCCAGAGCGACCTGGGCAGGTGGCACGCCCCGGTCCGCGGCGACGGACCGCAGGACCTCGATGACGTCGAAGTCCGTATCGGCGTGGGCGTCGAAGCGGGAGTCGGCCAGGGGATCGGCGGCTGCCCGGAGTGTGCGCCGCTCGTCGGCACGGGTGCGGTTGCCCGCGAGCAGGCCGCGGGCGAGCGGACTGTAGGGGATGACCCCGACGCCCTGGTCCAGGCAGTGCGGGATCATCTCGCGTTCCTCCTCGCGGTACAGGAGGTTGTAGTGGCTCTGCATGGAGACAAAAGCGGTCCGGTCCGCGGCGTACTGCGCCTTGGCGAACTGCCACGCGTACATGCTGGAAGCGCCGATGTAGCGCACCTTCCCGGCCTGGACGAGGCTGTTCAGCGTGGACATGGTCTCTTCGACCGGCGTGGCCGAGTCGAAGCGGTGGATCTGGTAGAGATCCACGTAGTCGGTGCCGAGCCTGGTGAGCGAGGCGTCGATGCCCGCGAGGATGTGGTTGCGGGACAAGCCCTGCTCGTACGGGCGCGGTCCGGTGGGGAAGTAGACCTTGGTGGCCAGGACGTAGTCCTCCCGGCGACTGAACAGCCTGGCCAGCAGCCGCCCTGTCAACGTCTCGCTGGTGCCACCCGCATAGCTGTCGGCGGTGTCGAAGAATGTCACGCCCATGTCGACGGCCCGTCGCACGATCGGCAGTGCCGCATCCTCGCGCAGTTGCCACTTACGGGCAGGTTCGTCGCCGTAACTCATCATGCCCAGGCAGATCCGCGAGACCGTCAAGCCCGACGTGCCCAGTTGTACGTACTTCATGCCTTCATTCCTCTGGCTCTCGCATACGAGATGACGCCTTCCCAGGGGCCTCCTGCCCTCGACATCGGCACCACGGACCGCCCACATTCAGTCTGCGAAGCTTCGGGCGGCGCCGGAACCTGCGGGCAGCCACCCGTCTTCAGCGGACACCCCACCCGGCGACGCTGCTCTGCACAACGAGAGCTGATCCCGAACGGCACCTCACCGTATGCATGACGCGCCTCTCGATCACAACCCGGCGTGCGAGGCCAATCCCGGTGTGTCCCTCGACGGTGCCGTCTCAAACTGTATTGCCGCAGGTCTGCCGGCGGGGCGTCCCGAGAGGTCGTCACCTGCCCAAGTTGCCTGGCCTTCCGTCCGACACCTCCTCATAGTGAAGGCGACGCCGGGGCTGTGCCGACGGTCGCACACCCCACTGCATCGAGAGGAGCCGCAGAATGACCATCTCCGTACGCATGACGGCACTTGCCGCCACCGCAACATTCGCAGGTCTCGCCACCTTCGGACTCGCCGTACCCGCTGCCGCCGTCACACGTGCGGCGGCCCCGACGAGCTCGTACACCTCCGCCGTCCATCCCGATGGATATGAACCGAGCTCCCGCATCCAGCGAGGTCGCTGTACTGGGTGGGTCACCACGAAGAAGGTCAGCGGTCGCTGGAACGCTCAGGGGGTGCTGCGATCCAACAACGCCCACTGTGAGATGTACCTTGCTCGCAAACACGGCAGTGGCAGCTACAAGCCGGCCTCGAACGCCTACCTCTCGCAGGCGGGTGAGGACCAGACGTGGCGCACCGGGTTTCACCGGGATGACAAGGGGTACAAGGCGCGGGTCTGCATCTCCGACATCGATTGGGGCGACCAAAAGTTCTACTGCGGCAAAGGCATCTGACCCGACCACACCGCAACCGGCGTAGTTGACGGCGCCGGTCAGAGACCGATGTGCGCGAGGACAAACGCGGACCGGATCTCGAAGGCCCTCATGACGTGGTGGTCGCTGTGCGACTCGGCTCGTGCTGTGTCGCGCCGGAAGTGCGTCACGGAAGTTCTCCGAGGACAGCGGTGGATGACGGGCTTGTCCAGGTCGCGGTGGACCGAGTGGACCCTGTTGTGCACTGCCGTGCGGTAGGCGATACCGCTTCCGAGGTAGGCCTTGGCCGCACTCTTGGGCCGTGGTCCGTGGTCGGCGTCCGAGTCCGGTACCTGTTTGAGGCACGGTCAGCCGGTGCTCCCGAAGCACTCCCGTCCTGGATGACCGGCGGAGGGGTAGTAGCACGCGCGTAGGCGCGAGGGCTGGGGAGCGGTGATCATGGTCGTCGTCAGGATGCCGCTGTCGGCCGGCCGTGCAGTTTCGGTGGCGCTTTGGGTGTTCGCGTGCGGGCCGCTGATCTTGATGCGGAAGCCAGGGTGCAATGGCCAAGCGCGGATCCATCCGGCGCGGCAGCTCGGGCTGAGCCGGATCTCGAGCCGGGTGCCGTCGGCTGCCGTGTGGGAGGCCGTGGTGATGGGATCCTCACATGCCGTCGTACGAGGGTTCCTGCCTTCGCACGAATGCAGCCGGCAGACGGGTGGGCGGGTGACGGTCCGCGTGCCGGTGGCGCGGGAGGCGTGGATGACGGCGGCCGGCGTGACCATCGCCGCGCACAGCAGGAGGACGACGGCAGCGGTACCCAGGGGGCGTTCGTCGATCAACGCGGAGGCTGCAAGGAGCACTCTGCGGACGCGGCCGACGCGTTGGGCGGAGGGCGAGTTGTCGAGTAGAGCGGCATCCACGGCGGCCGCCGGCAAGGATGTTCGGTCAGAATGGGCAGCCGTCGGTTGCCCACGTCCGCTCCAGACCGCGTCCGCCAACGCCCACCGCGCCAGGAGTTCCTTCTCGGGCCCGTGTGCCGCCCTGCACAGGGCTTGGACGGCCTGCCGGGGTGGGAACTGCTTGCCATTGAGGTAACGCTCCCAGGACGACTTGCTGATGGCTGTAGCCTGGGCCAGTTCGGCGAGAGTGCAGCCACTGTCGTCTTTGAGCTTGCGCAGGTCGGTGACGAGATGTGAGCAAGCGGCGGGCAGATGATGGGGCAGACCTCCCCAGCGAGCCGCAGAGTGCGCCATTCCCCCGGTCCTTCTTTCCGTGTCGTTGGCTATCGCACATGCCGCAGTAACGCCCATGTCCGTTCGCCGACCGTCCCGTCGACCGGAACATGATCCAGTCGCTGCAACCGTCTGACCGCCGACTCGCTGTGTTCGCCGAAATACCCGTCCACGTCGCCGGGCGACAGCTTGTGGCGTAGAAGCAGGCACTGCACCTCCGCAGCGTCGGGGCCCGTCGTGTTGCGCATCACCAAGCGGGACGTGGTGGTGCTGTTCCCGGCGAACAGCTGGTCACCGTGCCTGGCATATCTGCACGTGTACGTCCCGACGCCTGCCACGCCCGTTGCCGGAGTCTGCTTGTGCCAAGGGTCGGTGATCAACAGCACCGAGGTGACCGCAGAAATCAGCAGCACACCGGCGGCGAGAGACAATGCCGCTGTCCGGATCTTTGGATCCCGCTCCATCGCCACGGGACGGCTTTCTGCCGGCTCCGCCTCAGAGCTGGTCGAGGCTCTGTGCGCGGCCTCCCGTAGGGCCGACAACGGCGCGTCATCCGCACCAGCCATCCGGGCCAGCGCTTCGACGGCGGCCTGAGGCGGTAGCGCCTTTCCGTTGAGATACCGCTCCCACGAAGAGCTGCTGAAAGGCGTTTTCGCCTGCAGTGACTTCAGGCTCAGCCCGCTGTGATCCTTCAGCCGCCGCAACTCGACCACCAGCTGCGATGCATGCGGATCAAGCGACTTCGGCAGCTCTTTCCACCTCACCACGCCTCCCCGGCAGCCCTTGCGTCCAGCAGGAGCTGCGGCCCGCAGGTTGATGACCTGTTGTCAGACTGCACCTGTTCGGGCACCCCCGTAGCGGGTTCTCCTGCCTGCCACTCGTTCGTGCGGCGGAATCCGGTCACTCCAGCAAACGGCTTGAAAGTCCCGTCCCGATCGACGGCACGCGCTCCCGAGAACACGTCCCTCGGTTGCGTCCTGGCAGCTCGGCGTCCGGGACGTCCCGGGACGTCCCGGAGTCGTCAACGTCCCTACGAATGCACCGCGCTTGTTCGGCACGCTAGTGATGACGCCGGACGTCACGCCCGGAAAGGTACGCAGCGGGGCGGGGGCTCGCCGTGTCGTCCCCGGTACGACACGTTCACCACTCAGGGCAGATCAGAGGAGAAGGGATCGGATCATGCAGGTACACAAGCGGCTTGTGCTCGTCACGGCAGCACTCACCGTGGCCGGCGGCCTTGCTGCGGCCGTTTCCGCCGAGGCGGAAACCCCGGCTTCCGTTGCAGCACACGGAGCACGGACGACTGAAGGCGCGCTGCGCTTCCCCGGTACCTATCAATGGCTGCCGGAGCACTTCAGCGGCCCGTGCATCACCGCCCACGGAGGCGTACGCAAGGGGGCGAAGATTGACCAATACCGCTGCGTCGGGCAATCGAACCAGAAGTGGTACGTCGAGGCGCTCGACTTCCACAACGCGTACCGGATCCATCCGGCGCGCAAGATGGGCCTCTGTGTGGACATCCCTGGCAATTACCGTAAAGGTACCCAGCTCATTCTGTGGAACTGCAACGGCCGCACCAACCAGAGTTTCGTCTTCAACTGCGGCTCACGGCAGCGCAACTGTCAGATCTGGCCATATGCGGGTGGGCAGCACACCAAGTGCCTGGCTGTGAAGGGCGGAAAGACGGCCAACAACACCCCTCTCGTCCTGTGGCGGTGCAACGGGGCCCGGGACCAGAAGTTCACCTTCCGCTGACCGGCCTCTGTCCTGGCCGACGGGCGACTGGCCGGCGCTTCGGCCCGGAGCGGACGCTCCCGCACCTGTTGCGTAGGCGTCGTGCAGGTAGTGCACTGTGAATACAACCGGCGCTTCATGACCCAACGCGCCCAGTTACACCCCACTGTGATCAGGGCCTCGCACGCCGTGTCCATCTCTCACCCCCATGCCGTGGCCGACCTGATCGAACAGGCCGCCACCGCCACCACCCGCTGAACGACACCGCCGGCGCGCCGAGCTGTCGATCTCAGCACTCACCGGCCGCCGGCCCCTCAAGCCCGGGGACGGCGGCTGATGCAGCCTCCGCCGACAGGTGGTCATGGCTCGCGCCGTATGGCGCAACGGGGCGATGTCCTGCAGATGCAGCAAGGAACCGTCAGCCGCGATGTCGGCTCTGCTGTTGCTGGTTGTCGGACCGCAGGCCGGCAACCAGAACAACGCTCATTGAGAGACGCGACGCCCTCAGTCTGTACGTACTGAACTCGACAGCGTGATGTCGGCTGCTTGGATCAGGTGGTCACCGCTTGCGGTCGGGGCTCCACTTGTAGGCTCCTGGGGCCGTCTCGATGACTTCGCGGGGCCAGGTCAACCGGACCTGTTCCAAACGCTCGCGGTGCTCAGTGATCCAGTCTCCGTGGGGTCGGACTCCGAGGATCGCCGTGAGGCGATCGGGGTCGCTGACTTGGATCGACAGCCAGCCGTCCCCGTACATGTGGATGTCGAGGTTCAAGCCGCGGTCCCCGCCGATACTGGCTGTCTGGCCTGGTCCCAAGTGCGACAGTGCTTGCTCCCAGGAGTCCAGGTCGTCCTGGAACAGGTAGAGGTCGAGCCGGGCGTCGACAAAACTCGCGGAGGCGAGCACGTCCGCGCGCACAATGTCGTGACCGGTCAGCACGCCCGGCTGAAACCGTCCCGTGACGCGCACGATGCAGCGGTTCCCGTCGTGATCGGTGAGATGGATCAGATCCACCGGAGCGGGTTCCGTCATGTCGTTGCTCGCTTTCGTGCGCTGGCGGGAGCTGCATCCTCTCCTGTCGCGGGTCGCGCGACACGGCCGGGCCGGGGCTGGGAGAGTCGCATGCCCAGGGTCAAGCCGGTGCCGGCGAGACAGCCGTCAATCACGTCCGGTCGGTACTGGAGCCTCATGAGCCGGTGCATGACCGAGCGGGTGATTTCACTGAGGCTGGCGGCGGCGAGATTGCCGATGTCACGCTTGACCAGAGACCAGACGCGCTCGGTCGGGCTCAGATCGGGGGCGCAAACCGTGCCGTCCGAAGCCCTTCGGGTGGTCCTTGGGCCCGGTGTACTCCCGGACCGCGTAGAACAACTGGGCCCGCTCGGTAGACCTGTAGCAGGTCATGTCCACCATCGGCACTCACACGGAAGTGCGGCGGCCGTGCACCCGCACGCCCGGCGTGTAGCCCTGGCGCCCCCAAGTCCTGGTAGGCGGCGGAGCCATCGACGCCCGGTCTTGTCCTCGAAGACGATCCAGGCCCCACGCTCCGCAGCGATGCTCTTACCCGCGGCCGCGGCCGCGGCTGTTCTCGCGTGTCGAAGAACTCGCCGAGGTGTCGGTAGAGCGTGGTCACGGCTGCCGTATCGGTCGGCTGGTTGAGGGGGTGGGATCCATCCCCCGGGGGCGAGGTGGGGGATGAGGATGGACCAGGTCAGGTCGTTTCCTGCGCCGCGGCGGACGACGGGCCGTTCTGGAAGCCGGCGAGCACCTGCACAGCTGTGTCGTGGCTGCCGTAGCGGCAGGCACTACTGCCGAGGGGGAGCGGTGGGGGCCTCGAATCTGCTGGCCCAGCGATGGAAAGCGTTGTAGGCGTCAATAGCCCGGTTGAGTCTGGTATTGACGGTGTCCGCCTCTGCGAATGTGGGGTTCTGTGCGGAGGCCACGCAGGCTTCGTAGGTGCTTTCGAATCGTTCGAGGAATTGTGTCCAGAGCTGCTGCCCCTCCGCGACCGGGACGAAAGTACGCGCTGGCTTTCCGCACCAGTGCTGAGAATCCGCCGCAAGTCTGTGGGACCTGTGCTGCGTAGACCGAAAGGAAGTCCGCGGGCGGGGCGTCGAGTGCGGCCTTGAATCCCTTCCTCAGGTCGTTTCTCGCAGCAACGGTCTGGGAGAACAGGTCCACGTCGCCGGCCCGTGCCCACGCCAGGAGTTGGAGTCGTGCAGTCTCCACCGACACTCTTGGCGTCGTGTCCTCCGCCCACAGATCGGAGGCGGACACGGTGGTTGATGTGTCGCGGGATGTGGCGACCGCGATGGTCGCCTGGGCTGTGACGGTTGCGACTTGAAGAAGCGCTGCGGTGACGATGGCAGACGCTGTCAAGCGCCGCGCGAGTTGAGCGCGGCGGCTGGTTTTGGTGATGGCCTCGGTCTTGACCTCGGCTCGAGAGCGTCGCGGTGACGGGAAGACTCCGAGGGCGGCGGCGGTCAGAGCAGCCAGGACCAACGCCGGCCCCAGTGGTTGCCCGAGCGCAATCGGGTTTCCCGGCCACGTGTCTGCAGGGTTTTCCCAACGGCAAACCGTTCTTTCGACGTTCAGCGGTCCGAAGCATCCGTCAGCGGTTCGCAGCGCCCATTCGCCCACGGTGCCGGTCAGGGTCGCGATGCCTGCCGCGATCAGTCCCCGCAGCAGTGGATAGCGGCTTACCCCGCGCAGTGCGACCACCGCTGCCGTCAGAACGCCCGTACCGCACAGGACGAGTTTGATCTCGGCGAGGTAGTCCAGCATGGCCGCGGCCGGAACCCGGTCCGGGCCGGTGGAGAGCCAGGCGTCAGAGTGCGCCGTCACCGCCATGACGAGGAGCAGAGCGGTGCAGCAGACTGCCCCGCCGATCAGCCCTGGCCGCAGGACGTGGACCAGTCGGGGCGGGACGCCGGGAAGCGGCGCCGGATCGGGGACCTCGGGGAGAGCACGGGTGAGCCATGCCGGGGCCGCGTACCGGTGGGCGGGCGGCACCCCACAGCGCCAGCGGCACAATCCACAGCAACGGCAGGCCCCACCAGAGCGTGTCGGCCGCAGCGTTGTGGCCGGGCAGATTGAACAGCACTGCATCGATCTGTGAGGGAAAGCTCGGATGCAAGGTAGGTACGCCGGTCAGCCCGATTGCCTTCAGCGTTTGGCTCGTCGAGTAGAACCAGCCAGTGGCCAGCGTCAGGCCCTCCGTGTTCCACCAATTGAGGGTGTAGGAGAGGAGTAGCCAAGGCGGCGCGATTCCCCACAGCATGGCCCATCGAAGGGTGTGTCCGCGCGCAGTCCGTATCCGGAGTTCGGCGTACTGGGCGGTCCAGACCAAAGCGAGAACGCATACTGCGACAAGGATCAGCAGGGCCTCAGGATGGGTGGGCAACCAGCGGTCGTTGACCAGAGGGTCGGTCATTTCGGGGACGATGAGGCCCGCGCCGAACCACAGTCCGGCGTTCCACCCGGTCGGCACACGTCGACCGGTGAGCACTGCATACGTGACGGCGCGCCACAGCAAGGCCCCCGTAATGGTCATGGTCAGACCCGCGAGAAACAACGCCTGCACGCGAATCTTCAACAAGGATGAACCAGGAAGGTTGTGCAACCGGACCGAGGCCATACCGGTTGCTGCGCCGGTGAGAAACATCGGCAGCGCGCTGGACTGGAACACGGGGGCCGGGTCGGTCAGCGAGCGGTGCCGAATGGCCCAGGAGGGGTGTGTGCGCCACAGCCCTCGGAAAGCGGCCCAAGCGCGTACGCGGTAGCTTGGGCCTGCTGTGTTGCCCGCTGCGGCCGGGAAGCCGGAGTGCCGACTCGCGCCGCGCCGAGCGGCGGTCAGATCAGCGTGGATCTCACGGGTACGCAGGATGTCCGCACGAGTGAGGTAGACCAAGAGACTGATGAGAAACGGCTGGGCGATCACGTGTGCGTAGGCGTACGCCCGCCCCCACGAGGTGGGCACGGTGCTCACGGCAGCACCGTAGGCGAACGTGACGATCTGGGGCAGCAGGACAAGCACGAGGAATGTGCGCCACATGGCGACGGTCGCGTAGGTGATGCCCACATCGCTGTTGTAGACGTGTGCGAGTTCGTGGAGCACGACGGCACGGAACCCGGCGGGATCGGTGTGGCTCTTGACGAGCAGTCCGCCGTCCAGGCTGATCGTGGCGCGCCGGCTGGTTCCGAAGACGACAGCGCCTGTGGTGGCCGCATGCCGTCCTCCTGACGGCGCGCCACCTCACCTACCGCCCCGTCAATAACCTCATGGCCAACAACAGCTGGTCCTCGACGGGGCCCAGGTCGAGGTCGGCGACGAATCGGACCACGGCGGCCGAGGCGGTGTCGAGTTCAAGCACGACCAGGGTGTTCTCGCCGGCCGGATCGAGTAGGGGGCCGGGGACGAACAGTGTTCGCTGTGATCCGCGCGACCAGTACCGTCCGAGGCAGAATCCGTGGTGGCAGCCCTCCGTTGGTGAGCTTGGCGCAGATGTACGGTCCGGCCGGACGAGTGTGCATCCCCTGGTCGGCGATCGTCCGCAGGAACCGGTCGAGGTCGAGTGCCCCGGAGTCCACCCAGTAGCCCGGCCTCGGTTTGTGGAGGTTCCACGGTACGTAGGTGGTGACGCCGCCGTACGGTCACCGTCCACGCCGCATCGGCCACATGCTGACACGCTGCGAAGAGATCGAGGGGAAGGTCTGCCAGAACTTCGAAGCGGGGTTGAAGGAGTTCAACAGTGAACGCGATCACGTCCACCTCCTGGTGCACTGCCCACCCAAGGTGGCAGTCTCAAAGCTTGGTCAAAAGTCTCAAGGATGTACCCGCCCGCCGGATCCGGCAGGAGCTCACCGGCCGGATCAACCGCGCCGTCGTGCACGGGCACCTGTGGTCGCCCTCCTACTGCTGCGCGTCGTGCGGCGGAGCACCATTGTCGATCGTGCGCCAGTACATCGAGCAGCAAGAACGTCCGCTCTACGGTGCACGTCAGAGCAGCTTTGAGATGCATTCGTCCCCGGCGTGAACGCCGGGGCTTTCTGCGAGGAACTCGGTAACCGAGTCCGGCGACGGGGATGTTGTCGGTGTTCGGCTTCGGGGCCGCTGGACGTTCGGCCCGACGGGCCGCCGTGGTGGTGAGCCACCAGGACACGCGCACACGACGTACACCCACAGAACCGACCCTCCGAACGGGAGAGTAGGTTCCCCTTCAAGCGTCGGGCGATGTCATAGGCGTGTCGTACTGTTCGCCGCATACAGAGATCCGCCCTACCCGGGAGAGTTCCGTGTCCCCTGTCGCCGCCCGTCTGGTCGCCACGTTGACCGCGCCACTGCCCGCCTCGGAGGCACAGGCACCAGAACTCTCACGGCCGGCCGGCCGGACGGCGTTGTCGCAGCGTGGCGACCGGGAGGCACTGTGGGTCCCTCTGGACGACGAGTACGCGCTCGGTACATCTGAAGAAGCGACGGTCAGGTTTCCGGCGCCGTGGCCGCAGCGGAGGGGAACGTGGGCCGTGGCGCCGGACGGAAGCCTCGCCGTCTTCGCGGGCGTGCACGCTGTACGGGCGGTGGAGCCGTCTGGAACCGTGCGCTGGGAGATCCGACACGGCTGCTGGTACGGCGCCTGCCAGGAGATGCATCAGTCGTACGAAGAGTATGCCGACCGGCCTGATCACAAGTATCCGGAGCGCGGTTCGGCCGGGTTCTCGTCGGACGGCCGGCTGGTGTGGGCACATGTGCGTGGCCCGCTACCGGAGGGCGAGCTGGAGGACGGTGTGATCGACGAGTGGCTGGTTGTCTCGGCTGACGACGGTCGTTTGCTTGCCCGGGTGGACGCCCTCGCCGCGGCGGCCGGAAGCGATCACCTGGCCCATCCGGACCCTGGGCAGATGGGGCTGAGCATCGGGGAGGGCCAGGACGGGGCGCCACTGC
Organism: Streptomyces sp. HUAS TT11; assembly: GCF_051553595.1. Taxonomy (NCBI): domain Bacteria; kingdom Bacillati; phylum Actinomycetota; class Actinomycetes; order Kitasatosporales; family Streptomycetaceae; genus Streptomyces; species Streptomyces sp. HUAS TT11. The sequence goes on along the minus strand of NZ_CP196184.1, from coordinate 306,381 downwards.
GCTGGGGGCGCTGGGACGGTCGGACCCTGACCGTGAACTACTTCGACGGCCAGGACCTCGCGCTGATCGGGCTCAATCCCTCGGGCGAACGCTTCATGACCGTGTCCCATGACCAGGTCACGCTCGCGGTGCACAACACCGCCGACGGGTCGGTGCTCGGGCAGTGGGACGCTGAGTCCGATGTCCCGCGCCATCCGGAAGCCGAACCCGAGAACGACGAAGTCTGGCCCGCCTGGGACTGGGCCGGCGGCTTCCTGGACGAGACTTCCTTGATCGCCGGCACCGTCGAGAGCGACGAGGAGTGGGGTGCGGGTCGCCACTGGCTGCTTTCGACAGGACAGCAGACCCCCGAGCAGATCACCTATCCGTTCCCTGTGACGAGCGCCGCCCAGGCCCTGGCCGACGGCACCTGGTACACGTACACGACCTCCGACTCCGGAGTGATACACCTATGGACCCGCGCCTGAGCCTTTTCCCTGCCGGCACGGCCCGAATCCCCGCTTGAACCGGCCGCTCCTCTCGAGACCGTCTGCCAGGCATCTCACTTGGGTCGCGCGCGAAGTAGAGGTTGACTTCCCGCGGCGGTGACGACGTTTCCGCGGGGTCCGGCCTAGCCGGGCCCCCACGCGGCCCGTGCGCGGCCCCGACGACGTGGTTGCCCAGCTGCTCGCACAGGCCCGGAACCCAGACGGCCAGTGACCCGCATGCCGTGCTACCGCTGGAAAGGCACCGGGTGCTCGGCCTCGTCGGACCCGGAGAACACGATTCCTTCGAAACCCGGTCCGACCCCGCAGAGCCCGAAAAGGACAACGCCGCCCGGCCACCAGCGCGCTTGAAAGCTTTCCGGGTCAGGGAATCCCAGCAAGATCAATCTCGCGAGGATTTCCCGTACCTCTGACCAACCGTCACTCCGCTTGCGCAGTCGTCACCGGGAGGGTGCAGCCGATCTCGGGGGGCATGGCCAGTCGGGTCCGGATGGCCAGGACGTCGCCGATGAAGAGGTCGTAGACCAGGACGCCGATCACACCGCCGACGAGTGGTCCGACGATGGGGATCCAGAAGTAGGCGTGGAAGGCGCCGGGCAGGGCGAGCTCCTGCCACCCCAGGCCCCAGCCGAACACCGGCAAGACCCAGTCGCCGGCGGCGACGAACATCGTGGTGGGGCCGGCAGTACGACCCGAACCCGGCAGTGCGGCGACCGTGGTCGCCGCACTGCCGCAGCCGAAGGAGACGAGAACGAACATCCCCAGGAATTCCGCGAGGCACTCGCCGAACAGGCCTTTCCGGCTTTTGAGCCGGGAAGTGCTCAACAGGGGTGGGATGTCGACTGCCGCGATGGCTCCCGAGGAGTGCTGGTCGGGCCGGTCGCGGCTCGTTTCGTCGCCGGGAGTCGTGGCGCTGGTCAGACTTCGAACGACCGGCATCGAACGGGGCTGGGTATGTCCTCAGTGGGTCGCAGTGGGGGACCCCGTCGTGCGGGGCGCTTTCGGAACCCGCACGCGTCCCGACGGATCCACCCGGTGGGCCGTCGTTTACTGAGCGTCGGGACCAGGGCGATGTTGAAACCGCGTCACCCATTGAGGGAGGTCGCGTTCGAGGTCGCTTCGCTGCTGCAGCCCCGCCTCGAACAGGTGGCGTGCGACGTGCTGTTGGGCCGGACGGGTCGTTGCGGCCCAGAAAGCGTCCATCTGGTCCTTGTACTCCTTCACCGGCCGCTGCGTGGCGACGTTGACGAAGCGCTTGATGTCTTTGATCGTTTGCAGGTCGAACGAGGCCACACGCGCTGCGAAGTCGGCGACGAAGCCGTCGAGTTCGTCGTCAGGGAAAACCCTGTTGACGTAGCCGTACCGCTCCGCGAGTTCTCCGTCGAAGTCGAGCCCGCCGTAGAGCATCTCGAATGTCCGGCCTCGTCCCATGAGAGAGGGCAGGACAGTAGCGGGTCCGCCGCCCGGGATGGCACTCATCCCGATCTCGAACTGCCCGACGATTGCCTTCTCCCGGCTGCCGAAACGAATATCAGTGGCGAGGAGGAGTTCACTTCCCGCGCCACGCGCCCTGCCTCTGATGGAGGAGATGGTTGCCAACGGGACGGATGTGAGACGAGCAAGCAGGGCCGACCACGGATGGACTTCGTCCGGGTGGGCGAGAACCCACTTCAGCTCGTCCCCGTCCGAGAGGTCGTAATGGGCCAGGAAGAACTCGGGATCCGCGCTGTCGAACACGATCACCGCGACCGTTCCGCTCTCCTCCGCACGGGTGAGCAAGGAATCCAACTCGGTCGTCATCGTCGAGTCGACGACATTAACAGGAGGGTTGTTGAACGTCACACGCCATAAGGCAGGAGAGTGCTCCGTCAGGGTGAAACGAGTCGGCGAGTCCATGACTCCGACGCTAAAGCCACTGTAGCCGACGACATCCCAGGCGCGCCGACATCCTGGATCTCAGGGTGACACACATTTGTGCGGAACAAAAAGGCGCAATATTCCTTGCTGACAGTTGCGCCGTTCAGTCTCAACGCCGGTAACTCACGGGGAGTCTGGTCGTTGTTGTCGGCTGCCGAGGAGAGGTCGATGACTTCGGGACTCACTCAAAGTGTGTCGACTTGATCAACGTCAACAACTTTTGAGATCACTCGACTGCTCGCGTGCCTCAAGAGGCATTATGCACGGGCGAGTTACTCCTGCTCCGCCAGCGCCTCCAGTGATCACCGCACAGCGCTACCACCGATTATGGGAGTCGTTGGCGTGCACGCACCCGCTGATCGCAGCGCCAGGAGATCACCGACACCGCTTCCAGGCCAGGTGGTACACGGTTTTGATCCTGCCGTCCGTCGAGTCCATCTCCATGAAGCTGGTTGCGCTCGGGCTCGAGGTACCGGGCTCGACCCGCAGTTCAGTGTTGATGTTGAGGGTGCGCTCTTCTCCGCAGGGGGCGAAGTCACGGGCGGCGACGTCCACGGTGTCGGTCGTCTGCCAGTTGTTGTTGAACCCGCCCATGAAGTGATGGGTCGAGTTGGTCGTGTGGGCGTTGCCCTGGAAGCGGTAGCTGGCGCGCTGGGTCGCGGACGCACCGGGGGCCAGTGACGCGAAGCCTTGGTAGGCGGCGGACACGATCGCGTAGGTGTAGCGACGGGGGACCTGCACGAGCAGGTTGAGCTGACAGTTCTTCTTCCGGTCGGTCGGCGCCGAGCCGGGCCCCACCTTGGCCATGTAGTTACTGTAGGTGACGGTGAAGGCGGTTCTGTCAGGGGACACGGCCACGGCGGCCGTCCCCGTGGGGCAGCCGGAACCGTTGACCTCCACGGTGTCGATGACGATCCGGTCCGGCGTCGGGGGCGGGGTGCCGCCGAAGGCCGACGAGCCGAACAATGATGTCGCAACACCAGTCGCGGCCAACGCGCGGAGCACCATGGGCTTCCCTTCGATCGTCCACGGATCCAGGGCGGGCGTCGCTTTCGGAGCCCGGCCCCCCGGATTGCACGTGGGCATCGCACCACACGTTGCGCGTCCGCGCACAGAAAGTGACGCTCAGTCACTCAATCGGCCTTCAGGGTGGAGACCTCGTTCACCCATGCGCGGGGACAGAGCGGCGCGCGAGCTCGGATACACCGGCAGACTCAATCTGCTCTACCGCTTCATCACCCAGGGCGCGCACCGAGGGTGACAAGCCATTGGTTCTCCACCGAGCGGTCAAAGACGCGCTCGCGGTGCGCCGCTGTTTGGGAGGAACGTACAGGCCAGCTGACAGCATGCCGACGATCAGCGGCTTCTGGGGATCGAGCCGGGACCCCTTGCACCGCTGCTTCTTCCGTTCAAGGCCCCGCCGGGGAGGGCGCACGTGTACTCCTGCCGTAGACCGTGATCTTGTGTCTCGGGGCGGCGAAGGTTGAGTGCGTACCCCCTGACAACCTCAGCGCCTCGACCTGCCCGGAGGTGCCGTAGCGTTAGATGTTCCGGCAGGCTTTGGCTTTGAAATCCCCTATGGAAACGGTGATCGCGGATTCGTCGCCGTTGTCCGAGATGCTGTCGTGGCGGACCTTTCCCGGGGTGAGCCGGTCCCGGTCGGCCAGGGTGAAGGAGACGCTGCTCGCTGACCATGTGTTGTCCCTGGTCCACCCGTAGAGCGTGTAGGTGGTCTCGGCAGTGAGCGGAGCGAGAGATTTGGTTGCGGTCCAGCCAGGGGCAGGAGAATCGAGGGTCCAGGTCGCGAGACCCTGCGTGAGAGGGTGGTCGGCAGTCCATGAACCGACCGTCACCTGCTTGTTGACGTCGTCGTTGTCCACGTAGAGGGTCGCGCCGTCGATCTGATGTCCGCAGACCATCATGACGCCGAGCAGATGGCCGTCGGCGGTCACGGCGATGCCGGCGACGGCGTCGTCGGGAACGGTGCATCCCGAGGTGGCGGCCAGGGCGACGCCGATCGCGGCGGCGCCGACGAAGCGCCGACGGGAAGTGGTCGACCACATGCTTGGCCCCTGCCCGGGGTGCGCGTGAGGCCCCCTGCCCTCGGATGGTAGGGGCGAGGGGCGTCCGGCCGCAGTGTCGCCGCCCACCTGTTGCGTGCTCGTTGTTGCGTTGTAGTCGCTTGACTGAGTCAGCCCGGTCACGGCACCGAGGCCCCGGCACCTTCTGCTCAACGATCGGCGGCATGCGAAACGGATGCGGCCACCGATGATCAACGGTGGCCGTAGCCGGACTAGCATGATCAGGATCTGGTCAGAGCACCAACTCACGAGTTGAATCGGCTGATGGACATGTCCTCCCGAGAGATCCGTGTGCCCCTCAGTGAGGTCGTTGCAGTACTGCAGGACCTGAACGAGTTCGTCGTGTCCCTCGATCGACTCCGATCCCGCCAGGTATTCGGAACCGTCGATGAGTACACCGTCGGCAAATTCATCGTCGACTGGGATGTGGCTCGGCGATTGGCCCGCGCCCGACGGGTCATCAGCGTCGCGCTCGATGCACAACTGAGCGAGGAAGACACGCCGAGATCGACGCCCTGTGCGACCAAGGGCGTTTCTACGGCACGGGCAGCGCCGTCAACCCCTCCGCTGATCAGTCCAGCTGAGGCAGCGAGCGCACTGGCCCCGACCAATCGAGGCGGGAAGCAGTTCGCCACGGGACCTGGCGCCCGACCAGCAAGATCACGATCTGCAGCTGGAGTATCAAGGCAACGGGTTGGCGCCTTGGATGATCTGTCCTCCGGAGGCCGCGGGGGCCGACATGAGACGTTGGACGTCTTCTCCTCGGAGCGTCACCAAGGCGGTGAGGCCGGTGTCGAGTTCTGCGACCCGATGTCCGTAGACAACGGCCTGTGTGAGCGTCAGGTCGAGTGCTCGTGGTGAACCACCGAGCCGGTTGAAGCGTGCACCGGGACGGACTGGTCCCCGCAAGCAGCGCACACTGACAGTGGCCTTTTCGAGGGACGTGACGATGACCCGGTCGATCTGTAGTTCTACGCTGCTACGACAGCTGCCGGGGCTGGGTTTCTCGCTCACGCGGCTGCTCCTGTTCGCTCGACCAGGTCGTCATTCTTGCACCCGGTACCCGCGAAGCCGTCTGGACCGACGACGGCATCTACGGCTTCGGCTCCGGAACCTCCTCCTACGGACACGCCCCCTGCAGCGGCACCTTCCCTTGCTGACTCCAACCGCACCCGCACGCCCGCGCACGAGGCCGCCGGCACCCTGTGGCACAACGGGGGCTGGCGAGGCGCCCCCGGGCCCGGGCTCGACGGGAACGGCGACGGCGCTGTGCAGTGAGCACGCCACGGCCGCACACGCGGCAAGGGGGAGGGGGGCGGCCTGCCGCTGGGAGGCCGCCTCTTCCGCTCCGCCATCTTTGGAGTTCGGCGGTCCCTATGAGCGAACGCGCCGTCGTCGCCGGTCAAGCCGGCGCGGTGTCCTTCGACCTCGCCGAGCCAGCCCTCGAGTTCGGCCTCGGCGATGCGGGCAACGAGGTTGTCGCGGATGGGTATGAGTACATGGCGTCCTAGACGCCCGAACCGAGCCTCATGTTGCCTGACGCTGACGTACCCTCTGACGGACCTCACCAGGCGGCTCCCGCACGGGGCTGCTGTAGGCGCCGGTCCTGTCGGCTGGGCAAGTTAAGGTGTGCGCCCATGGACGCAGCCGCCCTCGACCACCGTCATCGCACTTACGACGGCTGGATTCCACCCACCGTTGCCACGCTGCTTCATGAGCACGGCCATCACGGCGTCCTGCGAGAGGCAGCTGCCCGCGGTGACTGGTTCTGCGCCCGCCGACTCGGCGAGGCCGCCACTTCCGAGTATGGCCTCGACGGGCAGGCGACAGCGCTGGCATTGATGCAGCCGTTCGCGGCCACTGGCTGGTGGCCGGCTGTCAGCACCGTCGCTGGGCTGCTCACCGATTGGGAACGCGTCGACGAGGCCATCGCGTTGCTGCGCCCGCTCGCCGACACGGGCCACCGGTATGCGCTACGCGACCTGGCGCGCCTCCTCGCCCGACAGGGCCACCTCGACCAGATCGTCGCCCTCCTCGGCCCGCGTGCCGCAGATCTCCTGCTTGCCGAGGAGTTGGTGGAGCTCGCCGCAGGCCACGGCCGCGACAAGGGCGTGGTCGGCCCGCCCCGCATCGACCAGGATGCGGCAGAGCAGATGGATGATCCAGTCCGAGTCGCCGCCGGCCGTCTCCACGACCGGGCGACCGACTCGACGGGGGCGAAGGTACTGAGGCGGGAGCACATGCGTGGGTGACTCCTCGGAGTACGGCGCCGTGTGAGCGCCCCCGCGCTGCTCGGCTCGCCGGTACTGCAGGCCGATCGTCAACTCGGCGTGGGCGGGCACTGGCCGGTCATCGCGGCCGCCACGGTCGTGGAACGCACCTGGTCGGGTGGGAGCACGTACATGCGGCCGTCGGGGGAGCGGACCTCGACGTCGCCAGCAATGCGGCGACCGGACCTTCCGACCACGCGCTTCCAACCGCGCGCGGGGGTTGAGTTCGGCGGCGGCGGTGAAGACCAGGCACCGCGTAGGGCGCTGTCTTCCAGCGCGAACACCAGCAGCGTGCGCAGTAGTCGTCTACGTTCAGGACAGCTGGGTGTTGCAGGCGAGCAGTTCTTGACGCCTTGCTCCAGGCGCAACAGTGGAGTTCGTGGCCGACGGCGAACATGCCGGCCGTGACAAGGCCACCGTCGCGCGGGAGCCGCGCACGTCGTCGCCGCGGGCCCGTTCCACTGAGTCAGCCGTGTTCGGGTTCGTCGTGGATGGTCAACGCTCCGGCGAGGTCGAGGTCGGCGACAGTGCCGTGTGCGCCGGCGCGGGCGAGGAGCACTGCGCCGAGCGCGGTGCTCCAGAACGTCCTGGCCTCCACGTCGAGCGGTCGACGGGCCCTCCAGCCGCGACCGTCGATGAGTTGGCTGACGAAGCGCTCGGACTGCCGGAACAGCAACTGGAGGTGCTGGTCGACCACGGGGGCGAGTTCGGGCTTGGAGATCCCGGCGGCGAGTGCTCGTGCGACCGAGGGGAGCGAGGGCATGGCCAGTACGGCGCGGGCGATGTTGCGCCGAAATGTCGCCGCGTCGGGGGCTTGGCGACCGATGCGCTCGATCCGTCGGGTGTCGTGCAGCAAGCCGAGAAAGGCGGCGTGCACGAGCAGTGAGTCCTTGGAGCCGAAGTGGTAGGTGACCTGGTTGGGGAAGACGCCTGCCGCGTTCGCGATCTCCGCGACGCTCACCTCGGCGCCGGGCCGCTCCTTGCAGAGCCGGGCAGTTGCCTCCATCAGCCGGCGCCTCGTCGCGCGACCGCGGTCACGCGACCGAGCCGACGTTGATCGAGCCTCGGTTCGCTTCTTCTCCACACCCGAATTGTATGTGATACAACAAGGTTCTGTTCGCTTGTATCGCATACAAGAAAGGTCGAAGGGCATGCACCGGACCGAAGTCGTCGTGACAGGACTCGGCGCGATCACGCCACTCGGCGGAGACGTGGAGTCCACCTGGAAGGCCCTGCTGGCCGGCGAGTCCGGCATTCGCGGCGGTGTCCTGCGTGGCCACGAGGATGCCGGCCTTCCCGACACCGTCGCGGGGACGATGGCGATCGACCCCGCCGAGTCGCTGCCGCCGGTGCAGGCCAGGCGGCTCGACCGCTCGCAGCAGGCGGCCTTCGCCGCGGCAGCCGAAGCCTGGGCCGATGCCGGTACCCCGCGAGTGGACCCGGACCGGCTTGCATCGGCGATCGGCACGGGCATCGGGGGCGTAAGGACGCTGCTGAAGGAACACGACGTACTGGAGGCGGCCGGGACGCGGCGCGTCTCGCCACGTACGGTCCCGATGCTCATGCCCAATGCGGCGGCGGCGCTGATCAGCATCGAATACGGCGCACGGGCCGGGGCCTACACGCCCGTTTCGGCGTGCTCTTCCGGTGCCGAGGCGATCGCGCTGGGGGCCAGGCTCATCCGTGCCGGCGAGGCGGACGTGGTGATCGCAGGCGGGACCGAGGCCGCGATCACCCCGATCACCGTCGCCGGCTTCGTCCAGGCGCAAGCACTGTCGCGGCACACCGCCGAACCCGCCTCAGCGTCCCGGCCGTTCGCCGCGGACCGCAGCGGATTCGTCCTGAGTGAAGGCGCCGCTGTCGTGGTGCTCGAAAGCGCCGAGCACGCCGGCGCCCGAGGCGCGCGCGTCCACGCGGTACTCGCGGGCGCGGGCATCGCCGCCGACGCTCACCACATCACAGCGCCCGCTGCCGACGGCTCCGGTCAGATCTCGGCCATGCGGAAGGCCCTCGCGCAAGCCGGCTTGGCTCCTGAGCAGATCAGCCACATCAACGCCCACGCCACCGGAACCCCGGTCGGCGACGTCGCCGAGGCACGCGCGATCGCGGAGATCTTCGGCCGCGCCACCGTGACAGCCCCCAAGGCGGCACTCGGTCATCTCTTCGGCGCGGCCGGTGCGATCGAGGCACTCATCGCCGTTCTCAGTGTGGAGCACGGCGCCATCCCGCCGACCCGCAACATCACCGCGGCCGGTGTCGGTCCCGATATCGATCTCGATGTCGTCGCGGACCGACGAGACGTTTCCCAGGAGGCCGTGCTCAGCAATTCCTTCGGCTTCGGCGGACAGAACGTCTCACTCATCGTCACCAGCGCACGGCACCACGTGTCCCGTACGGCCCCGGCGACACCATGACCCACGCGAACGCACCGTTGTCCGTGGAGGGTATCCGCCGATTGATCGAGCGTTGCATGACTCGCCCGATTGCGCAGGTGGCCGGAGAGTCGGGGGTCTCCCGAGCAACGGTGTCGAAGCGGGTGAACCGGCACCGGCGACACGGCGAACTCGGAGCTCAGCCGATACCCCTTCCAACTCCCGGACCTGCCCGTGGCCTCCGTTCGCTCTGCGTCGACCCGTGGCACGTCTCTTGCGGATCGGTTTCCTCTTGTCGGCATTCAGCTGACCGCGCGACCGCGCGACCGCACGGATCGCGGCTCGGGATGAGAGATGATCAGGTGAACCGTTCGGGGAGGACCTTGATGAACGTCACCTTGCAGGTGGACGCGACGCAGTCTGCCTCTGCGCTCGTCCTGCGCCCTTGGAATGATGACGACGTCGAGCCGTTGGTCGAGGCGTATCGCGATCCCACGTTGCGTCGTTGGACGAGGCTTCCTGTAGAGAGCATCGAGGATGCAGTGGAGTGGCTGGAGCTTCAGAGACGCGGCTGGGAGACCGGAGAACGGTTGAGCTTCGCCGTGCATGAAGATCCCTCCGGCACGGGCGAGGTCCGGCTGGTCGGCAATGTGGTCATGAAGCGGACCGGCCCCGGTCGCGAATCCGCAGAAGTCGGCTACTGGACCGCAGCCCACGCCCGAGGCCAGGGGGTGGCCTCTCGTGCCCTCGAAGCTCTCACCGGCTGGGCCTTCGATGTCTTCGCAGTCGAAGGTCTGGAACGTCTCGACCTGCTCCATCAGGTGGATAACCTCGCCTCGTGCCGGGTTGCGGAGAAGGCTGGATACGAGTTTCACCAAGTCCTTCCGGCTCGGCCGCCCTTCCCCAGGGACGGCCACTTGCATGTACGACGGGCCGTCACTCCGAACTGATGCGGAAAAGTCGCTGCCTGCCCGCGTGGTCGGTTGCATGATCCGATCACGGTGATGCGCGCGCCAGGTGGTGGAACCCCTTGGCCACGGGTCGGGGACTTCGTCAGGATCTGGGACTGTCGTACGGGATGGATGTCGGCCTTCAGGCGGGGAGGGAATTCGATGCTGACCGCTGCGGCGTGGAGCGTCGAGAATCTGGCGGCGGTATGCGCGGCAGACCGACCCATGCGGAGTCCGGGTCGCTTCAGTCGCTCACTACGGCGTCTTGCGGCCTCTCCTGGGGCACGTGGATCCACCGATTCTGCGTGTCTGGCTTGGGCTGTGCGGACTCCGCGTCGGCTCGGGGAAACGCGGCGCGGAGGCCCGCACACTCAGTGTTGCAGCGGAAGCGGCGGAATGGCGTTCTGTGACGTCGCTGTCTACGCCGGGTGGTCCAATCCCTGATCTTGGAATCGGTTGAGGTTGATGACAGCACAGGACGCACGTACCTGGATGCATTGCTCTCCTCAGGTGAATTCGCTTGTGGTTCTCGCTATCCGAAGGGCCCGGCTGCGGACTGTAGGAACCTTCCACGGCTGGTTGCGGCGGCACGGCGTCGGTTTCGCGGGAAGTTCTCCTGCGGCATGTTCAGACGGTCGGGAGCGCAGGCTCTTCCGTGCTGATGGTCACGGGTCGGGCACCGCTCGGGTACCTGGCCTGACCGTCTTGACCTGGGATGATTGAGGTTCGGGTACCTCGGCGGTACTCTGCTGGTATGGCAGCACTGAATGTGGAGTACTCCGACGCAGAGCTCGAAGACCTTCGGGCGATCGCCCGGGAGCTGGGCGTGCCGATGAAGCAGTTCGTGAGGCAGTCCACCGCCGACGCAATCAACCAGCATCGGGCCTTGCGAGAAGGCGCGGAGGTCTTCCAGCGCGTCTTCCGCGACCCCTCTCTGGCCGACGCCATCGCTGCCGCGGGTATCGATGACGGCCAGGTGCCGAGCCCGACAGGCAGGGCCGCCTGAACCTATGCCCCCCGCTATTCATATCGATGTGCGCTGGCTTCTGCAGCAGCACGAGGCTGCTCTTCCTGAACAGCCGTATGTCAGCGACTTCTCGGCGCTCGTCGCAGCGGTGGCGCGCCATCGGGTCGACCCGCCTCGTCTGGGCGTCGACCCGGACGCGTCGTGGCGGGCCGCCGCACTGCTGCACACGCTGCTCTTGCTGAGGCCGCTTCCCACGCTGAATGTTCGTTATGCGTGCGCGGTCACCATTGCCTATATGCACGCCAGCGGAGAGGCATTCGACTCCCCCTACGGGGAACTGGTGGAGCTGTGCAAGGACCTCATGGCCGGCAAGGTTGATGTGTTCGGCGCCGCCGACAGGCTCCGCAGCTGGCGCGTCTAACAGCCCGCTGTCGCCCAACTGGGCCGCGGTCCGCCCCATTCGGGCTCTCGACCCGCGTCTACAACTGCGGGTCGAGACCGAACTGATTCGACCAGGAAAGGGATCCGACAGGGGGGCCGCGGACCAGTCCTGCCATTGCCGCCCAGTCTGCGACGGGTCGTCGAATCCCGGGTTACGACCGCCGCTTTGCTCCCGTGCCGGGCACTTCGGCCTCCGCGGACCGGCCGGATTGCGGCCGATGAGGTAGTTGAGCAGAAAATCCTTGAGGGTGTCCACGGAGCGATACCAGCGGGTTGGTCCAGGGGCGTACCGCGTCCGTTTGCGACCCTGACGACAACCACATCCCATCCCAGTGTGATCGGACTCTGCCCGGACACGGTGTAGGTCAGCCGGCCACTCGCCCGCATCTTGTTCATCTGCAGACACTCAGCTCAGTCTGTTGGCGGCCGTCTTGTACGCGGCGGCCTGGGCCGGTGTGAGGTCGCGCGACACCCCGACGAGGACGGCACCGTGGACGTAATCGTATTCGGCGACTGTCGGCGTGGACTTTGCGAAACCCTGGATGTAGTCGGTGCGCGCCTTCGCATCCGCGGGGTCTGCGAACACTTCGATGGCGCCACCGCGCTCGATGTCGCGCTTCCCGGTGCCGTCGACATCGGCGGCGGAGATCCGACTGTCAGTGAACGTGATCTTCGACGTGTACTGGCTCGGGCGGCCGAGCAGGTGATTCGGGTCGTTCTCCGGTGTCACGGCCCCGGACAGCTTCGCAGTACGAACCTGGCTGGAGATCGTTGTGAACGCATCGTCAGCGGAGAGGGTACTCACTACCGCAGCCTCCGCCGCGCTGTTTGTGCTGGAGTCCGTCTTGCTGTTGCTGCAAGCCGCGAGGGCCAGGAGGACAGCAGCGGCCGCGGCGGGGGTGAGGGTTCGCTTCATGCGGGTGATGATCGGTGCTCGCGGGTTCCTGGGGTAGCCATGTGACGTAGATATGACGGTGAGTTCGAGCCTGTGCCCGCAGCGTTCGGCGGCGATCATGACGGAAGAGGCATGCGTGATCTCACAGATCGCGCCGTACAGGGCTGCGTTGACCGGGGCCCCGAGCGGCCCGACAAGCCGGTAAGCCGCGGTCAGCACCGGATGCTCGGGTGCACCCGAGGATTCGACCTGGCACCCGTCGCCACTGGGCAGGAGCCGAATCAGGCGCAGAAACTCGATGATTTCCGAGCTCAGAGACACGGCAAGCTTCCGCAACCGTTTCGACGACGAGTGCTGAGGGATCAGCCCGGCCCGCACGAACCATGATGGCGCGAGGTCGGCAGTGCCTGGATGAGTAGTTCCGATGTAGCTCAGTGGCTGGATGGGTCCCAGGACGTTGGCCAGAACGGAGATGGCGCTACGTACGACACCGCTTGTTCCGGGCAGCTCACGGCCAGGCTCTGGTGGAGGAGCGCGCTTTCAGCGCCTTGGCGCCGCCTCCGTCGCTGTGGGACTCATCGCGCTGCCTCTGACGTCTCGGCGCTTTCGGCGACGGCCGGCGACGCGTCGCCATCCGTCACACGACGGCGACCGCGAAGGCCGAGCGCGCTGACGAGCGCTGCGAGGGCGGCCGCGATGAGCGGGACGAGCAGGGCGGCGTGGTAGCCGTTGAGCAGGGCCTTGGAGGATCCGCCATCATCGGTGGCCGCGACGTTGACGGCGGTGACGGCGGACAAGCCGAGAGCAGCACCGAACTGGAAGGAGGTGTAGAGGAGTCCTCCCGCGAGCCCCTGCTCCTCCTCGTCGATGCCATCGGTCGCGACGATGGTGAGCGGGCCGTAGGCCAGGGAGAACGCCAGGCCGAGGGTGATGAAGCTGGGGAACATCGCCGCATACGTCCAGTCGTCGCCGACCGGCAGGAACAGTGCGTACGACAGCACAGCCAGCACCAGGCCGCCGAAGATGACCCGGGCGTTGCCGAAGCGGTTGACGAGTTTGGGGGTGAGGGTGGGTGAGAGTGCGGCGTCGATGCCGATCACCAAGAGCGCGAGGCTGGTCTGGATCGTGGACCAGCCTCGCAGCTCCCGCAGATACAGCACGGCGATGAACTGAAAGCCGAAGAAGCCACCGGAGAAGAGCAGCGCGGCAAGGTTGGCGCGCACCAGGGAGCCGCTGCGGAAGATCCCCAGCCGCACGAGCGGGGCGGCCGCCCGGTGTTCGGTCAGTACGAAGACGGTGAGGAGCGCGAAGCCCGCGGCGAGGGTGCCCAGCGTCTGGCTCGCACCGGTGTGGGCGGCGCGTTCGACGGCGAGGACGAGGAGCACGATCGCGCCGGTCACGGTGAGCGCCCCGAGCAGATCGACACGCTGCCCGGAGCGGTCGGGCCGCTCGGCCTTGGGGATGAGGGCGAGGGCGGTGAGCAGGATGAGGAACGACAGGACTACGGGGGCGAAGAACACCCAGCGCCAGTCGGCCGAGGTCAGCAGCCCTCCGACGACCAGGCCGATGGAGAACCCTCCGGCCGCGGTGCCCGCGTAGACCATGAGTGCCTTGTCGCGCTGCGGCCCCTCCTCAAAGCTGGTCGTGATGATGGACAACCCGGCCGGAGTCATGAACGCGGCGGCGACCCCCGTCACAAAGCGGGCGGCGATGAGCGTCGGTCCGTCGCCGGCGAAGCCGCCCAGGGCGGAGAAGAGCAGGAAGACGGTGAGCCAGAACAGAAACATCTGCCGGCGGCCGAAGAGGTCCGCCGCTCTTCCGCCCAGCAGCATGAACCCGCCGTAACCCACGACGTACGCGCTCATCACCCACTGCAGCTCACCTGTGGACAGCCCCAGGTCGGCACGGATCGACGGCAGGGCCACATTGAGCATGGCCACATCGATGCCCTCCAGGAAGATCGCGCCACACAGTACGAAGAGCACTCCCCAGGCACGCCCGCTCAGGCGGGCGACGCCGGGCTCCGGCGGTGGTGACGTGGACGACGTGGACATAGAACGGCTCCTTCAGGCAAAGGGGGGAAGAGAGAACGCAGGTGTCGCAGGCGGTTACCGAACCGTCTGTCAGTTCCCTCTTGTTACCGCCTCGATCCTGGTGCACCCTGAGCGACTATGGAAGAAGGCACTTTGAAGTCACCGAGTCACTGCACGGGAACCGATGACGACCAAGCTCGCCAGTGGGACACCCGAGAGGGCTGCGAGGTCCGTCAGATCCTCGACCGCGTGGCCGACAAGTGGTCGCTGCTCGTCATCGCGCTCCTCGACCGCCGCACCCTTCGCTTCACCCAACTGCGGCGCGAGATCGACGGAATCAGCCAGCGCATGCTGACTGTGACACTTCGCCAACTGGAGCGCGACGGGCTGGTGCACCGCACCGTGCACCCGGTCGTCCCGCCGCGCGTGGACTACCAGCTCACCCCGATGGGCGCGACGCTGCACGACACCATCCAAGCGCTCGTCACCTGGACCGAGGACCACCAGGACGAGATTGCTGCCGCGCGCGCAGACTACGACCAGCGCGAGGCCGAGACGCACAGCGCGCAGATGGCGATGGACGGGGTCTGAGCCGGGCCCGCCAGCCCTCGCAGCCGTACGGTCAGGGCTAGCTTGATCTTCAACGTTTGGGCCGTTGGCCGGCTGCTGAATGCGGTGGAGTTGACGTCAGGCTGCGTGGGACCATTTCGGCATGCGCCTGGTAGCTGACGGAGCCACGCCGGCCTCGCGGCTGGTACTGGTGAAGTACCTCGAGACTGACAACGGATACGCCTTCGAGCTGACGAGTCCGCTCTTCCTGGCCGCCAGTGATCGAATCATTTTCGAAGACGGCAGGCTTGTTGTCGTGCGGGCCAGTGGAGAGCGACTGTCACCGGCCGGCGACTGGTCCACTCGTTGCGGACCCGGGTCTCTGCGTCGCCGGTAGAAGCCATGCCTCGAATGGCGTGTCGTACTTGATCACTCGGTTCGCCATCCGCCGTACATGGAAGCGGCCTTCGTATGAACATGTGCTCCGACCAAGGAATACACACGTCCAGCACGAAGGCCGTGAGGATGAGTCTGCTGCATAGCGATGTCCGGCAGGAGCCGACAGCCGAACTGTCATGCTTCCGGGGTGAGTTCTACCCCCTGTATCGCCGCTCGTTCGGGTGCTCTGTTCGAGCCGGCCGACGCGGTCTTGTGCGGTGACGGGCCGGTGAGGTCGCCGGCAGAGCTGTCGCTGGTAGGCGAACACCGCCGTGGACATACAGGACTCGACGCCGCCGTCTCAAAGGGCCGGGTCGACGCGGATCGGATGCGACAGGCCCTGGCCTCGATGCCGCGCTGCCGCGGGCCGTCGATGGCCGGCTGGTCCCTGGCCGATGTCACGTGCTGGCTGCGGCCGGACGCCCACACCTCACCGGAGCGGATCCTGTGCCACACCTACGGCCGGGGCAAGGACCAGCACATCCCCGTTCCCGGGTGGCCGTTCTCAAGAGGAACCACTCATTAACGTGTTGCACGCTCTTACAAATCATCTCATTTGGCATTCAGAGGCCGAGAAAGGCGCTGGCCGGGCTGGTGCGGCAACAGTTGAATGCCGCCATGGAGAACCCCTGGACACCGGCCCATCAAGCGGTAGAGAGCGTGGACGCACAGACCTTGGCTCAGCTGCTGGCCAAGGGAGTCGACCCCGATGAGGTATGCGACAACATGACGCTCCTTACACACGCCATCGACATGGAAGGCGATGGCGCGCTGCAAAGCGGCAGCCCGCTGACCGTACATACCACCGCAGTGCTCCTGGCCTTCGGTGCCGACCCGCAACTCCCAGCCCCGGACGGGCAAACGCCCATGGACGTCGCCCTTCACTACTGCCATGACCTGGCGGTCAAGCTGTTGCAGCGGCACATCAGCCAGTGAGGTGACGCAGGCAGATGAGGGCGCAGACGATGCTTGTGAAGGCGCGGGAGTGTTCGGGCTTGCGTTCGTAGCGCCGGTGCAGCCGGCCAGCCACGAGGTTGGGTCGGCCGCGCGGCGAGGTGCCTGCCGTGGCAGGTCCTGTTCCGCGCGGCCTCCCGCCGAACCGGACGTGATGGTTTCCCGATCATCCGGCTCTCCAGTGATCACTACGCGAGCGGTTGAGCTGCTCACACTGGACACCCGGCACCGTTTCGGCGTTCTGCATTTCGCATACCTCCCGGGTCGCGGGTGTCCCGATCACCTGGCCCCCTTTGCCCTGTGGAGGGCTTTCCCGCCCTCCCTGACCGGTCGTGACTCCGGCGACTACTACGGGGCCTCCGTCGCCATAGGACTCGCATCCCGTAGGCGATCCCACGTTCGTCCCTGTCTGTACGTTCTAGCGCGACACAGGCGTCCCACTCATCTCCTTGAATGTCCTCGCTGGACATCGCTCCGCCCTCCGGAGGTGCACCGGCCAACCATCGACTCCGGTGCAGAGTGCGGCGTCGGTTTCAGCTGTCTTTCCGACGGATGGGAACTTGCATCCGCTGGAGATTGGGCTTCAAACAATCCAGTCTTCGCCATATCGCGCGGGCCACCCAGCACACCGTCTCCGACAACTGAGCCCGACTACTGGTTTCCTGACATGCTCTTGTCCCCTTCACCTTTCGGATCCAGGTAAGCCATCCGGCCCAGGAACCTCCTTCCGAGTTCCTCCCGGCTGAACCGGGGATACAAACAGAGCGCCTC
The DNA here is from genome assembly GCF_051553595.1 of Streptomyces sp. HUAS TT11. NCBI lineage: Bacteria > Bacillati > Actinomycetota > Actinomycetes > Kitasatosporales > Streptomycetaceae > Streptomyces > Streptomyces sp. HUAS TT11. Next base: position 289,258 of record NZ_CP196184.1, on the reverse strand, counting down.
GTGGCGCACAAGGCTCGCTCGACGACCCAGCGCACCTTGCCCAGCCCGGAACCGTGGCCGACGCCGCGTCGCGCGATCAACGGCTTGATGCCCCGCTTCCACAGCAGGCGGCGGTACTTGTCAAAGTCGTAGCCCCGGTCCGCATACAGGCGCCGGGGCTTGCGGCGGGGACGTCCCCGGAGACCCCGGATCGACGGAACGGCGTCCAGTAGCGGCAGGAGCTGGGTGACGTCGTGCCGATTGCCGCCGGTGAGCGTGACGGCGAGCGGGGTTCCGTGACGGTCGACAATCAGGTGGTGCTTGGATCCGGGGCGGGCACGGTCGACGGGCGAAGGGCCGACATGATCCCCCCTTTGAGAGCCCGGACGTGCGACCCGTCCACGGCGCAGTCGTCCAAGTCCAGCAGACGGGCGCGGCGCAGCTCGGTCAGCAAGGCAGCATGCAGGCGCGGCCACACGCCGGCCTCGGTAAAGTCCCGCAGCCGCCGCCAGGCCGTCACACCGGAACAGCCCACCGTCTCCGCGGGAACATCACGCCACGCGATACCCGTTCGCAGCACGAACAGGACTCCGGCGAGGGCCACTCGGTCAGGAACACGCAACCGCCCGGGATAGCGACGGCGCCGCTCAGGAGCGGACGGCAGCAGCGGGGCCACCCGCTCCCACAGGTCGTCCGGAACAAGATCAGCACGCACCCCAGACACCCTGCCGACCAAGATCGTCGAGCACAAGACCCGCAGCTCAACTCATTCTGAAACGATCAGTAAGCTCGGTTGATGACCTTGGACTGGCAGAATGTGATTGTTCACTCGGCAGATCCGGCGGCCCTGGGGCAGTGGTGGGCCGAGGCTCTTGGCTGGGTTGTGGTTCACACCTCGGATGTGGAGTTCGCGATTCGCCCGGAGCAGGATCGTCGTCCGGGGTTGGAGTTTGTCCGTCTCGATGAGCCCAAGAAGGCCAAGAGCCGATTGCATCTCGACTTCGTACCGGATGATCAGGACGCCGAGGTGGCTCGCCTTGAGGCGCTTGGCGCACAGCGTGTTGATATTGGTCAGGGTGAGCAGTCGTGGGTTGTCATGGCAGACCCTGAAGGCAACGAGTTCTGCGTCCTCGGTCAACGACCTCAGTGAGAGCCCCTGAGAGCCTTGTGCGCCTGCCGTGCCCCATCAAGTGGGCGACCACAGCCGGGCCGGGCCATCACACCTCCGAGGAAGCCGAACAAGAGCGCACTTCCACTCGTGCACGCACGCTGGGAACGCGACCGCCACTGGTGCTCATCCGACCGCGTCACCGTCGAACACACCCTCGCCGACCACGAACGCTGGAAGTAACCGAGGCGTTGGACTCACCGACGTGACCGGCTGCCCGCCACCCACCAGGCCACTCGTTGGGCTTGATGCAGCGCCGGCCAACGTTACCGTTGCGGAGGCCGCGTTGGTGGGCCTGCACTTGCGAGGCATGGCGTTTGCCCTAGGCCAAGACAACCCCCTTGGGCGGGCTGATGAGCTGCCGGGACTGCGCAGAGACGTGCGCGCGGAGGCCCGCCGTGTATGCGATGGGGGGCTTGTCAGGGTCCTGGTGTCCCGGTCGCCGGAGCGGTCTCCGAAGCTGCTCGGGCCGCCCGCATCAGCCCCTGTCAGGAGCCTGGCGGTGTCCAAAAGAGGCAGATGCTGCAGCAGTTGGTGGCTGAGCCGTCCCGGCTCAGCCACCAACCTCATGCGTTCATCCCGCGGCCGGCAGACGCGCCGCCTGGCGCCCGGATGGTACGCTGTAAAGCTTCATCTTGGCCGCGTCGGCAAGACCGCCACCGCGGATGACGCCCGCGACACTCGAGCAGGGGAGTAGCGCCCGACCTTCAGGCGAGGGGCGCCGGGGTGTCGATGATGAGGGACGCATCCCCGCCGCGGAGGTGGTCGCGGTGAGCGCGGTTGGCCTCGTGGGGCACGCCGAGGGGGACGACGCTGACCTCCGTCAGGCGGGTGTACTGCTCATCGGTGAGTTCTACGGCCATTGAGCCGAGGTAGCCATCGAGCTGGCTGGTGTTGCGGGGGCCGATGATCGGGATGAGTGGGGTGGCGGAGCGGGCGCTGCGCTCTCGGATCCAGGCCACGGATACCTGGGCGGGGGTGGCGCCGGTCTCGTCCGCGACAGCGAGGACGGTGTCGACGATCGCGGTCTTCTGATCGTTGGATTCCGTGTGGATGAGGACCTTGAGGTCGTTGAGGCGGCCCGCGGTTCCGCTGCGGTATTTGCCGGTGAGCAGGCCTCCGCCGAGCGGGGACCACATGGTGGTGGCCAGTCCGAGGCTCTGGGCCATCGGGATGAGTTCGCGGTCGGCCGTGCGCTCGACGAGGCTGTATTCCACCTGGATGCCGGCGACGGGTGCCCAGTTCTTCAGCTCGGCGAGGGTGACGGCGCGGGCGACGCGCCAGGCCGGGAAGTTGGACAGTCCGACGTGGAGGATCTTCCCGGAGGTGACCAGGTCATCGATGCCGCGCAGCAGTTCCTCGGTCGGGGTCAGTTCGTCCGGGAAATGGACCCAGTACAGGTCGATGTAGTCGGTGTCGAGGCGCTTCAGGCTCTCGTTCACCGAGCGGATCATGTTCTTGCGGCTGTTGCCGGTCTTGGAGATGTCCGGCTGCGGTGCTGCCCCGACGCTGAACTTGCTGGAGAGCACGAAGTGGTCGCGGTCCCCTGCGATGAACTTGGACAGGATCTTCTCCGACTCGCCGACCTGGTAGTTGTCAGAGCTGTCGATGAAGTTGCCGCCGGCCTCGGCGAACCTGTCGAACATGCGGCGAGCCTCGTCCTCTTCCGCGCCGGCTCCCCAACCGGTGCCGAAGTTGCCCGTCCCGAGGGCGTACTCCGAGACGCGGAGCCCGGTGCGGTGTCCAAACGTCGTGTAACGCATAGGTTCTCCCTAATCAGTGTGATGCGGAATATCTTTGATTTTGTTCGGTTTGCTTTCGCGTGCTGAGCGTGACTCAGCTGTACGGTTTCGGAGCGGGGACCGGATGGTTGTTCCGCGCGCTCACGTGCACCGGCGATAGGGCCACGACCAGCGGGTTGCGGCACTCTTTGGACGGCGGGGTGAGATGCCCAGGGCGGCGAGGCCGCTTGCGGCCATGACGCCGACGGAGATCCACCACGCGAGGGAGAAGGCGTGCACGGGGCCGCCGGATGCGGCGGCTGCCAGGATGATGACCAAGAGGCTTACGCCGAGCACGGTGCCGACTTGGCCGGCCATGGTGACGACGGCGCTTCCGGTGGCCCCCCTGTCCCGAGGCAGGCCGGAGGTGGCGGAGGAGATCAGCGTGGGAAGGGTGAGCCCGACGCCTACGCCGGCGAGCATCCATCCGGGCAGGACGGCTGACGCGTAGTTCGGGGAGCTGCTCACGTTCAGGGCGACCCAGGCGATTCCGAGAGCGACCAGCGCGGAGCCCGAGGCCGCCACGATGCCGACCCGCATCTTGAGGGCGAGGCGTTGGGCAAGGACCGTGCCCGCGAACACCATGGCCGGGCCGGGCGCGACGCCGAGACCGGTCTGGATCGCCGACCAGTGCCAGGTCTGCTGGAGCCACAGGGTCAGTCCGAGCAGTTGGCCGGCGAACGCGGTGTAGAAGAGCAGGGTGGCGATGTTGGCCCAGCCGAACACGCGGTTGCGCAGAAGGCTCAGGTCGACCACTGGCACCGCGTGACGGGCCGAGCGGACAACGCACCAGGTCAAGGCAGCGGCCGCCACCACGAAGCTCCCGATGGTCGCACCGCTGTCCCAGCCCCACTCCGGAGCCTGGACGAGTCCGAGTGCGAGCGCGCCGACTCCGGCTACCAGGAGCGCTCCGCCCACCAGGTCGGGCAGACGCGTGTCCTCACTCCGACGTCCGGCAGGCAGTAGCCGCTTTGCCATGAGCAGGGCGAGGATCCCGATCGGCAGGTTGAGCAGGAAGATCCACTGCCAGGACACCTGAACGAGCAGCCCGCCCACCACGGGGCCGGCCGCCGCGGCCAGGGAGCCGCTGGCAGCCCAGATCTGCACATACTTGCCCACCTTGCTCGGCGGAGCTGTGGTGAGCACGAGACCGAGACTTGCCGGCGTCAAGACGGCAGCCCCGACTGCCTGCAGGAAGCGGAAGGCAACCAGGATCCACAGGTTGCCACTGAGTGCGGCGCCCAGGCTGGCCATGGTGAAGACACCGAGGCCGAGCATGAAGCCGGCTTTGTGGCCGTAGCGGTCGACCAGGCGGCCGGCCGGGACCAGCAGTGCAGCGTAGACGATCGCGTAGGCATTGAGGATCCAACTGAGGTGGGACAGCGAGGCTTCGCCCAAACCCCGGCCGATCGGGGTCAGGGCGACGTTGACGACGAACGAGTCCAGTGCGGACAGGAACATCGACGTGGCCAGCACGGTCAGCACGAGGGCCGGATGCGGTTGCCTGCGTCTGGCGCGGTTCCCCTCGGAAGCCTGCGACCGCGTCGCGGCCGTATTGCCGAGGGTGGAATCCACAGAGGATGGCGACATAAATCTTCCTTGAGAACAGGGCATGCGGGATGGCCTGACGGACGCAGCCAGGTGCGGCCATGGGGACTCGAGAACCGGCCCGGCATGCCGGTGACGACCGGATACGACGGTCGTGCTCGTGAGGCAGGAGTGATCTTCCGTTGCTCGTAAGCACACCGATCGTTCTACTTATGCCCGCAACCGTAGCAGCGGCAGCTCGTTAAGTAAAACGATCGGTATCATCAAGGTATGAGCGACGAAGCGACCCCTGTACGCCGACGCCGTGGCCGCGGGGCCCGGGAGCGGATCCTCAAAGCGGCAACAGAGCTGTTCACCGCCCAGGGGGTCAACGCGACGGGCATGGACCAGCTGACGTCCGCCGGCCACGTGTCCAAGCGCACCCTGTACTTGCACTTCGCAGGCAAGGACGACCTCGTCCATGCCTACCTGAGCCAGCTCCAGGACGGCCTGCTGCCTGCCGAGCCCTCGGCCGAAGCCGACCCCAGAGAGCAGATGCTCGCGATCTTCGATTGGGACTGCCACACCGCGGACGGGCCGCTACGAGGGTGCCCCTTCATCAACGCCGTGGTCGAGGTCCCCGCCCCCGATCACCCGGTCCACATGCTCGCGGCCTCGTACAAGAGCGAATTCACCCGCCGACTCACCGCCCTCGCCCGACAGATGGGCGCGAGCGACCCGGAGCAGCTCGGCGAACAGCTCTCTCTGCTCTACGACGGCGCCGTGGCCCGCAACATGATCTACAACAGCACCGAACCTGCAGCCCACGCCCGATCCATCGCCGCCGGACTCATCGACGAGGCCGCCCAACCCACTCGCGGCACGCTCCACGTCACGTCGACCTGATCCGTCACTCAGCGGCTCTGCCTGCCTGCGAGTGTGACCCAGCTTCCGCACCGCAGCCACAGCATTCAGCACCGCCGGTGACGCACCGTGCCGGCGCATGGCAGCGGACCTGCCGTCGGCAGTTGTCCGCCCTCGACGGCAGGGAGCAGTGGCCGCACGGTGCCTTACGTGAGGCAGTGGGCTACCCCCTCTGACGCCCTACTGTTTGGGCTGATGACGGGGTCGGTACTGCGGGAAGGTAACGACGAGGGCGATGCTGTCGGACAGGCTGATCGCGCCGGAGGCGGTGGCGAAGACGACGACGCCGATCAGGAGGGTCTGCCGGTGGCCGAAGCGGTCGCCGAGCTTGCCCGCGGTGATCAGGGTGACCGCAAGGACGACGAAGTAGGCGTTGGTGATCCACTGGACGTCGGCGGAAGCGGTTCGAGTCCGGTTCCGGACAGTACCTGCACCTGTGATGCCGAGACGCTGGCGCGGGTGAACGGAACGGTGGCGCTGGGCAACCGCGAGCCTCGTGCGCGCTCCAGTTTCGGTCGCCCTGGTGTCAGTTCGTAGGACGGGCCGGAGTGGATGCAGAGCAGCAGGAACAGTGACGGGCTGCAGGTCAGAATGCAGTGGCCCGCGCTTCGTCTTGGAGTCGCGAAGCGAGGCCGATCCCGCATGTTCCTGCGGGAACATGCGGGCGCCGTCAGGCGCCGAAGTCCCGGAGGACGCGGGGGAGACGCAGGGGAATCTGCCAAGATCTGAACACGTCGCAGGTCAGAGCTTTGCGGAGAGACCACTGACCTGGGATGCGCCTGCGGTAACAAGAATCGCCATACGTTCGAGTCGTCACCGATGGCGGCAGTGGACGCGTCGTCTTCTCCTCTGCCGGAAGGCCCTCCGCCGCGACCGTGTCTGGCCGTTAAGGGGGGCAGCATGGTCCGCGACAAAGGGACCCGGGACGTAGGGAACTCAAGCGACGATTCAGGGGTCAGCCAAGAATCGACTGCAGACACTGCCCTGGGCGCCACAAACACAGACACGGCGACCGGCACGCCCCTGGGCGGACGACGGACCGCTGAAGGTCATCGAGCTCTGCCGCTCCGACGACACCATCGGGGATGGAATTCCCGACACTGACTACGTTGCGCTGGTCACCGTCGACGAGACTGGCGCCCTGTCGAGGCTCGGCACGTACACCGCGGACCTGACGAGGCCGTAGGCGCCGGTCTCGCCGGTTGACTGCGACAGGGCCAGTGCGCCCGGCGAGGTGACGGTCCAGGTACATCGGGTCGAGGTCGCGGCGGGCCGGCAGCCGGTCTGACGCTACGGCGTTCGGCGGCACGGCCGCCATCGCCACCGCGGACGGCGCGTCGACCCTGCACGACGGGGAGTCCGTTACGTGGTCGGTCGCCAAGGCGGTCGATGCAGCGCTCGTCGGCCCGCTGGAGGTCACCGTGGCCCCCAGCGGGACCGGCACGGTCGCCGCCGCCTACACCGAGGCCGTCACCGCCTGACCCTGAGGAGCTCCGCGGCACAAGTCTGCTGAGCCGGCCGACACTTGCCGCGCCCCCATGGCCAGGGTTCTTGACCGTCAGAGGCACCGCACTCGCGCCACGCCCCGTCGACCACCGCTCCAGGAGTTCGATCGGAGCCTGCTCCGACTACTGCCGTCGCCCGACGAGAGGCCGGACAGAGACGCCACATGCTCCGCCACTCGCCGACCCACTCCAGGCTGCGGGCGATCGGGCCGCTCCATGTCCTCGAAACTGGTCCTCCGCTCGAGATCACGCCACCGGGATCGCGGGCTCGTCGATCACGCTGGCGTCACCGCCGCGGATGGGGCCCGCGCTCCACGCGTTCAGCTCGTGCGGCGTGCCGAGCCTGATAGTGCTCACCTCGTCGAGCCGGGCGAACTGCGCCGGGGGCAGCGTCACATCCATCGCGCCCAGGTAGTCGTCGAGCTGCGCGACACTGCGCGGGCCGATGATCGGCACGTACGCCGTGTCCGCCCGCGCGCCCTGCTCCCGCATCCAGGCGATGGCGACATGGGAGGCCGGCACGCCGAGCTCGTCCGCGACGTCGAGGACGGCATCGACGATCGCGGTCTTCTGCGAGGTGTCCTCGAAGAACCCCATGGCCTTCAGGTCGCTGATCCTGCCGGTGGCGCCCTGGCGGTACTTGCCGGTCAGCAGACCGCCGCCGAGCGGGCTCCACAGCGCCGCGCCAAGACCGAGCGCCTGCGCCATGGGCAGCAGCTCCCGCTCGGCGGTGCGATCGACCAGGCTGTATTCGGCCTGGATACCGGCGACCGGGGACCAGCCGCGCAGCTCGGCGATGGCGACGGCACGCGACACCCTCCAGGCCGGGAAGTTCGACAGCCCGAAATAGCGGATCTTTCCGGCGCTGACGAGGTCGTTCAGGCCGCGCAGGATCTCCTCCATCGGGGTCAGGCCGTCAGGGGCGTGCACCCAGTACATGTCCAGGTGATCGGTGTTCAGGCGGCGCAGGCTGGTCTCGAGCGCCTGGACCATGTACCGGCGGCTGTTGCCGGTGTTGGAGACGGTCTGCGGTCCGACGCCGTTCATGCTGTACTTGCCCGCCAGCACGAAGTGGTCCCGGTCGGCGCCCAGGAACGTGCCGAGCAGCTGCTCGGATTCGCCGGCCTGGTAGTTCTCGGCGGTGTCGATGAGCGTGCCGCCGGCTTCGGCGAACCGGTCGAAGATCTTGCGGGCGTCGGCGGGCTCGGCGCCGGGGCCCCAGCCGCCACCGGCGCGCCAGCAGGTGCCGAAATTGGCGGTGCCGAGGCCGTACGCGGACACGCGCAGGCCGTTGTTGCGCCCGAAGGTGGTGTATCGCATGGGTGGACATCTCCCTGAGACGAGTAAGACGAGTCACTTGCGTTGTGCAGGCGTGGACGCGGTTCTTGGCGCCCGTGAGGTGTGTCGGGTCAGCGGGGGACGGTCACGACGATCTTGCCGACCTGGGCTCCGGACTCGAGGCGACGGTGGGCGCCGACGATGTCCTCCAGCGGGAAGACGGTGTCGATGACCGGTCGCAGGACCTTGCGGGCGACAGCGTCGGCGATCCAGTCGACGGCGGCCTTGCGGCGTTCGACGTCGGTGGTGAGCTCGAAGACCTTGTATCCCCGGATGGTGAGGCTCTTGCCGATCGCCTGCAGTACCGGCAGCGTCGTGGCCTCGTTGCTCAGCGCGCCGTAGAGGATTACGGTCCCGCCGGGTGCGGCGGCGCCGATCAAGTCCGCCAGGGCAGTTCCTCCCACCGGGTCGAAGATGACGCGTGCGCCGTGGCCGTCGGTGAGCTCGTTCAGGCGGGTGACCACGTTTTCCTCGCCCGTGACGACCACTGCTTCGGCGCCTTCGTCCAGGAGGCGCCGGCGCTTGGAGCTGCTGCGGGTCAGTGCCACGGGACGGGCCCCCACGCTGCGGGCGATCTGGATCGCGGCCAGCCCGACGCTGCTGGAGGCGGCCGGGATGACGACCGTGTCACCGGCTTTCAGGTCCGCGGTCTCGATGAGGGCGCCGTAGGCGGTCAGGTACTGCCCCCACAGGGCCGCGGCCTGCTCCCAGGACAGCGTGCCTGGGTGTTTGACCACCGCGGTGGCGGGTGCGATGGCCATCTCCCCGTGGATGGGGTGGTCGGTGGCCCTGAAGCAGGGGATCAGGCTGACGGCATCGCCGACGGTGAAACCTTCGACGTCCGGGCCGATGGCGTCGACCTCACCGGAGGCCTCCCATCCGATACCGGAGGGGAACTCCGAGGGGTGGCCGCTGCGGAGCATGGCATCCGCTCGGTTCACCCCGAGGGCCCGGGTGCGGATGCGGATCTCGCCCTGCCGGGGTTCGCGGACCTCGACGTCCTCCAGGGTCAGGACTTCGGGGCCACCGGTGGTGTGAAATCGGACGATCTTGCTCATGAGAGTGGTCTTGCCTTTCAAGTCTGGGGTGGATGTGGCAGTTCAGGCCCAGCGGTCAGCCGTTACCCGGTGACGTCAGATGACCTTGTCGAGCTCCGGTTGGTCGGTGCTGCTGCCCGTCTGCGCTGTCGCCGTTCGGCGTCCCAGCGTTCCGGACAGGGCTGTGAGCAGGCCGATGGCCGCGAGCACAGTGACGGTGATCATGGCGGGGGTGAAGCCGGCGAGCAGGGCGTCGGGCCCGCTCTGGCCTTCGCCTCCCGCGGTGAGGACCGCGGTGACGATGGCGAGGCCGACCGCGCCGCCGACCTGCATGGAGGAGTTCAGCAGGCCGCCGGCCAGGCCTTGTTCGTGGTCAGGGATGCCCGAGGTGCCCTCGATCTGGAAGGGCGCGAACGCCAGTGTCATGCCGATGCTGAGCAGGAGCATGGTGGGCAGCACACCCACGGCGTAGGGGTTGTCCCGGGCGATGGTCAGGAAGAGCGCGTAGGCGACCACGTGGGTGCTGACGCCGGCGATGATGGTGCGCGAGGTGCCGAATCGTGCGATCAGGTGCGGGATGCGCGGCGAGGCGAGGGTGACGATGGCGGCGGCGGGAAGGAAGCCGAGCGCGGTCTGCAGCGCCGACCACTGCAGCACCTGCTGGAAGTACAGCGTCGCCACGAACTGGAAGCCGACGTAGGCGCCGAAGAACACGGACAGGCCCACGTTGGCACGCACCAGGGAACTTGAGCGCAGAATGCCCAGACGGATCAGCGGCTGTGCGCCGCGGAGCTCGACCACCACGAAGGCGGCCAGCAGTACGACTGCGAGCCCGAACTGCACCAGCGTGCTCGCGGTGGTCCAGCCCTTCTGCGGCACTTCGACCACGGTGTAGACCAGCAGCAGCATTCCGGCGACCAGAGTGAGTGCGCCGGGCAGGTCGTAGCCGCCGACGGTGCGCGGGCCGTCCTTCGGCAGGATGCGCATGGCCGCCGCCAGGGCGATCAGTGCCACGGGGACCGGCACAAGGAAGGTCCCGCGCCAGCCGAGCTCGGTCAGTGCACCGGACAGCACCAGGCCGCTCGAGAAGCCGCTGGCACCCATGAGCGTGAAGATCCCGATCGCCTTGTTGCGGGCCGGCCCCTCGGTGAACGTGGTCGTGATGATGGACAGCGCCGCGGGCAGTGTGAACGCCGCCGACACGCCTTTGAGGAAACGGGTGACGATGAGAAGGGTCCCGTCGTCGACCAGGCCGCCGGCCAGCGAGGTCAGGGTGAAGACGGCGACCGCCACCAGAAAGACGCGGCGGCGGCCGAGGATGTCGGCGGCGCGTCCTCCCAGCAGCAGAAAGCCGCCGTAGCCGAGGACGTAACCGCTGACGATCCACTGCAGTGCGCTGGTGGACAGGCCCAGGTCGGTTTGGATGGAGGGCAGGGCGACACCGACCATGTTCACGTCCAGCGGGTCGAGGAACCCGACGATCGAGACGGTGAGCAGGATTCCCCACTGCCGTGCGCTCCATGTGAGCGGGGACGTGGGCAAGGGCGATGGAGCGGAAGGTCTCACCCCGATACGCTGACATGCTCGTATCTCAAATGCAAGTACATCTAATGCGTGAGCATTAAATGCTTGTGCATGCCGTGCCTGCCGCAGGACTGCCGAGTCTCGGGTGTGCCGACCACGTGCGGCTGTGGGCCCGGAAGGACGGTGGCGCCTGGGGTGTGATCAGCTGGTCTGGCCGGTGGGCATGATCGTGACCTGCTGAAGGTTGACGCGTACGGGCTGGGAGGCAACGAAGCCGACGGTGTGTGCGATGTCCTTTGCCGTCCGCCACTCCATCGTCTCCGTGGAGCTTTCCAGCCACTCCCGCGCACCGGTGACGTGGCTCTGCAGTTCCGTCCCGACTGTGCCCGGTTCGATCGCCGAGACCCGCACTGTCTTCGGTGAGGCTGGTACCGCCAGGGCTGCCCAGGACCGGAAACGCTGCGCACGCGAGCGGCACACCGGGGCTATGGACAGTCGAAGCGAGCTCGCAGATTTCCTGCGGACCCGACGTAATCGGCTGACCCCCGACCAGGCGGGATTGCCCAAGGACGGCCGCACGCCACGGGTTCCGGGACTGCGCCGCGACGAGATCGCCCGACTCGCCGGGGTGAGCATCGAGTACTACACCCGGCTCGAACAGGGCCGGGCCGGTAACCCCTCACCCGAGGTCCTCTCGGCCTTGAGCCGAGCCCTGCGCCTGGACGCGTCCGAGACCGAACATCTGCAGGATCTGCTGACCCGGCCGAATACCGCTACCCGCCGTACTACCGCCGCCCCCAGCGCGTCCGCCCGGGCCTGCACCTGATGCTGCAGACACTGCAGCACGTGCCTGCATACGTCCTCGGCCGTCGGACCGACGTCTTGGCGTCCAACAAACTGGCCCGGGCCGTCCTCACCGACTTCGACGCCCTGCCTGTGCCGGCCCGCAATCTTGCCCGCTACTACTTGCTGGACGCCTCCGCCCGGCAGACCGTCGGCGACTGGGAACGCATCGCCGCCGAAACCGTAGGGATCCTCCGCCTGGAAGCCGGGCGCCGGCCCCACGACCGGCGACTCGCAGACCTGGTCGGCGAACTCACTGTGCGCTCACCGGAGTTCACGGCGTGGTGGAACGACCACCGGGTGCTGCGCTGCACCCACGGCGCAAAGCTCCACCATCACCCCGTTGTTGGTGACCTGCACTTCGTCTTCGAGTCCTTCCCAGTTCCCGGAGACGCGGAACAGACCCTGTACGTCTACAACGTAGAACCGGACTCACCCACCGAACAGGCACTTCGCCTGCTCGAGTCCTGGAACGCACCGGCCCCCGACCGAAAAGCGACCCGTCGTGCGCCACCCTCAGCCTGATGCCGGTAGCCCTCTGCCGCCGACCGAAAGAAGATCGGTGTACCTCCCGATCAAGGAAGAGCGCTTATCGGATTATTTCTCGCCGGTCGCTTGGATGAATTCGTGCAGGCGACGCAGGAGCGTCTCTGGTTGTTCCTCGGCGATCCAGTGGCCCGAATCTTCAATCGGTCGGACGGTCACATTTTCGGCGACCTCCGAGATCATCTTCTCGGCCACTGGAAGAAAGAAGCTCGCGGTCCCCCCGAGCCCGAGCACGGGCATCTTGAGCTTGCCTTTTTCTGACAGGACGCGTCGATTGTCGTCTGCGTCCTTCTCGAAGGCCCGAAAGAGTTCGAGGCCGGCTCGCATGGCTCCAGGAGCAGTGTAGTCGGCGACGTATCGCTTCACGTCGGCCATGGAAATGGCGTCGGGATTCGCGCTCAGCTTGACATAGAAATTCCGCAGATATGGAAATTCGCTGCCGGCGATGAGCGTTTCGGCTTCGTTTCCTGCTGCGCCGTGGAAGTGGAAGTGCCACAGCTTGTTCGCACTGTACTTGGTCGTCGCCAGGCTGCTTTCGTACGCCTCGGTGCCCGGAATCGGAGCCTCCATGAGCACGAGACGCTCGACCTCATGTGGATAAAGGGAGGCGTACGCGTAGGCGACCAGCATCCCGAGGTCATGACCGACAAGGGTGATCGGGTTCGTCAGCCCGAGATGATGGAGCAGCGCCCTGATGTCACCTGCCATCGTTTGCTTGTCATAGCCGCCCTCAGGCTTCGAAGATCCGCCGGCTCCGCGAACATCCGGAGCCACGACGAACCAGCCATCAGAACGGAGAGGCTCTATTATGTGACGCCACTCCCACCAGGTCTGGGGCCAACCATGCAACAACACGATCGTTCGATCACCCCCGCCGTCGGTCGGCGGTGTGCCTGCGCTCACGTAGTGGATTCGGACACCGGGGCCGTCGAACATGTTGTGGTGGAATTCCTGCACGGCTGCATCTCCTGGCGATAGCTGGCGTCCCAGACGGACGGCAGGTCCTTTCGCATCTGAACGCGTTCCTCAGAACGCCGCACGGGCGGGCGTCTGCTACTTCGAGGCGGCCTCTACGTGCTTGCGGATGTGCTCCGCCCAGGTCTCCGGTGAATCGACGGGGCTGAAATGCCCCGTGTTTTTCATGAAGTGCAGGTCGTAGTCGCTGTAGTAGTCGTCCAACGTGTCGCTCCATTCCGTGGGGAAGAGCGCGTCGCTGTCCGGCCACAGGATGGTGACGTTCTTCGAGAACCTTTCAGCCGGCGCCGGTTTTGTCTCGTTGGCGTAGAAGGTGATGGGGTTGCCCTCGGGGTAACGGAACCACATCGCGCCGGCCACGAATGCACCTGGTGCCGAATGATTCTCGGTGAGGTGGTCGAGAAGTACATCGACCGCGGGCGAGTCGGGAGGCGACCAACTCACCAGGTTTTCCCGCAGCGCGGCTCGGACGGCGTCAGGCTTCCCGTCGATCAGGTCCTCGACCAGCCTGGTCTTGTACAAGATCGCGTGCAGGAAGGCGTTGACCGCCTTCTCCTCCAGGATCCGCCGACCGACGCCCAGGGTCGGCGGCGCGATGACCAGGGAGTGCGCCAGGTCTGGGCGCTTCAGGGCGATGGTTTGGACGGTGAAGCTTCCCACGTCGTACCCGCACAACACTGCGTTGCTGATGCCCAGTTCGTCGATGAGCGCGATGACACCGTCGACCTGGCCGGTGAGCGCATAGGCGTTACCGACATCCCCGAGGTGTTTGTCGGACTTTCCGTACCCTCGCAGGTCCGGGGTGACCACGTCGACGTTGTCTCCCAGGAGCGGCACCACACGCGAGAACTCCATATGGTCGCCCGGGTTGCCGTGCACGAGCACGACGGGCTTTCCGCTGCCCGAGCGTTCGTAATAGTTTCGGAAACCCTGCCTAGGCTGCGAGAAAGGCATACGAAAACGACCTCCACTTGCCTATCGCTTCACTGGCTGCCCGGAGATCGACACGGGCTGAGCTTGCATAGGTGGCTTGGCTCAGATCAGCGAGGGATCTCGTTGTAGTGGTGCTCCTCGTAGTCCGACTTCAGGTACCCGTTGACGGTGTCGTTGAAGTCGAACCAGCGCGGCGTCTCGCCATGAGCAGCCAGGTGATCCTGCGTCTCCCGGTGTTCGACGAGGACGTAGCTGTACGGATCATGTGCGTTCAGCCACAGCTGATACAGATTGCACCCGTCCTCCTTGATGGACTCCACTACCATGTGTTTCAGGAGTTTCAAGAACTTCGTCTCATGCTCCTGAGCCACGTCAATGAAGACGTTCAGGATGATCAGGCGGCTCCTCCTGTCACGTCTGTCCCCTCAAAGACATCATGGGCCGGGATGCCGCACCATGCACCTGGGGCCTGGGAGATCCCGCTGCTCGGCGTCAGCGTCTTGACGGTCGGGACACCTGCGTCCGATGTCACTCTCCACGCGCACGCCGTCGCCACGTAGCCGCGGACCCGCGAACCTGGAAATGACCTGGCGGCGCTGATTTTGGGCCCAGCGACTCCTCCTCACTGCGAGATGGAGTTTTCCCATGGCTACCTGCTGAAGTAGACAGCGTGGGGTCACCAGCGCGGCTCCCCAGGGCTTTGCTACGGGTAGTGCCGGAGGCGCCGACCCGTCCGCCAATATCAACCACCTACACACCCACCCCCGCCCTCGACATCCACCCCTACGCCCATCTCATGCCGCCTGCGGCAAGTTGGTCTGCGGAGAGCATGTCGCGTCTCGATTTGGTGTTCGAGCCCCACACGTCAAGGGCCCCAGGCGTTGACGACTACTGCTGCTGGAGCATGTCCGGTCGATCATGTCCGCTGCCGGAGTGGATCTATCCTGAGCACCAGGGGGTGTTGTGGAGCGAGATGTTCAGCTGGTGCGGGACTTGGTAGCGGCCTCGCCGGGATTCGAGGATCTGTTTGAGTCGCACGTCTTCAACGAAGACGGTGTCCTGTCCCACCTGTTCTTCTGGGATGTGGTTCAGGAGACTGTCGCATCGTTCCTGGGAGGAGATGAGACGGACTGGCGAGTCACTTTGAGGTTCCTGGAAGAGCAGCTTCGACTCGGTGTCCCTGAAGTGACCGAGGTGGTTGCCACCTCGTTCCTCTTCAACCTGCCGTGGCCGGGCCAGCCCGGATACGGCCTTGTCGACCACCTTGGTCCCGTCATGAGTGCGCGGTTCGCTCTGATCCGGCCGTCCGGTTAGAACTCGCCCGGTTGACGTGACTGCGGCGCGTTCAGGCCGTTGATGCGGGCATGGGTCGGCGTGATCTGAGCGATGCCGAGTGGGAACGGCTGCGGCCGTTCTTGCCGATCAGGCGTTGTGGCCGGTGGCGGGATCACCGGCAGGTGATCGACGGGATTCTGCACCGGGTGCGGACCGGGGCGCAGTGGCGTGACCTGCCTGAACGGTTCGGGCCGTGGAAGACGGTCTACGAACGGTACCGGCTGTGGTCGGCAGACGGAACGTGGGAACGCCTGCTCCAGCAGGTCCAGGCCTCGGCCGACGCCGCAGGCGAGATCGACTGGGACGTCTCGGTCGACTCAACCGTCGTTCGTGCCCATCAGCATGCGGCGGGTGCCCGCACCGACCCGTCGCCGGCACCCGCTTCAAAGGGGGCCGAGGGGCCAGAACACCACGGCGGACCGCCCTGGCAGAGCCTTCACGCCCGCCTGGTGGAGGTGGTGAAGCAGGTGAAGGACTGGGCCGCTCACGGGGCGGCTTCACCACCAAGATCCACCTGAGCGCCGAAGGCCGGTGCCGCCCGCTGTCCCTGGTTATCACGCCAGGGCAGCGAGCAGACTGCACGCAACGCGAGCCGGTGCTCGACAAGATCCGGGTTCGCGGATCGGGCCGGGAAGGCCACGCAAGAAGCCAGACAGCCTCGCCGCGGACAAGGCCTACAGCAACGGGCCCTGCCGGCACAGGCTGCGCCGCCGGGGCATCCGCCACACTATCCCGGAGAAGACCGACAGCCAGGCCGCCCGCCAGCGCAAAGGACCACGCGGCGGACGGCCACCCGGCTTCGACAAGCAACCTACAAAGAACGCAACACCGTTGAGCGGGCCATCAACAAGCTGAAACAGTCCCGGGCTGTTGCCACGCGCTACGACAAGCGCAGCTACGTCTACCTCGGCACCGTCACCGCCGCAGCCCTCGATCATCTTGATCCGCACATGATCGACCGGACAGGCTCCAGTCGCGGTGGGTCAGTGCTGGCCGTGGCCGCCGTCACTACGACGGCGTTGGAGTGTGAACTTCTCGAAGACCGACAGCTCACCTGTGGGCGTGATGATGTTGTAGTAGGTGACATGAATGCGGGTCATGTCACCGGGGTGACGGCCCGGGTCGACGGCGAACTCGGCGAAGCCGTACGGATGCTCCGCGTCGCGGACGCCGATCCAGACCGCCGTCTCCTTCTCCTTGACCGAGTTGAACTTGCCGACGTGCTCCATCTGGACGTATGCCGAGTGATGCCCGTGACCGTCGGCGTCGTCGGTGGTGAAGCTGTTGTTGGTGATGCCGGACACGCCGCCACCGCCGAGGACCATGTGTGTCGTGCCGTGCGCGCTGTCGATCACGTCGAGTGCGGTCTGACTCGGGTTGGGTGTGAGGGTGACGCTGCCGGGTACGACGCCACGCACCGCCAACGAGCGCTCGTAGTCGTGCTCATGGCCACAGACCACCAGGTCGACGCCGTACTTGTCGAACAGCGGGCCGTACGCCGCGCGCAGCGCGATATCGGCGCCGTTCGCGGCGGTCGCCGAGCTGATCATCACCTGATGCATGCAGACGACGATCCAGTCGATGGCCTTGGAAGCCCGTGCCGACTTGAGCTCCTGCTCCAGCCAGGCGAGCTGCCGACCACCGGAGTAGCCCTTGATGTAGATGTCACCGCCCTCCTGCAGGGCGATGTCATCGTTCTGCAGGGAGATCACCTTCACCGAGCCGACCGTGAAGGAGTACCAGAGGTTGTCGAGCTCGGGCTGGGTCTCGGTCGAGGGCAGCTCGAAGTAGGTCTGGTACGCGTCGAGACCGAGCTTGCCGTTGCCCAGCTCGATCTCATGGTTGCCCGCGCACGGCATCCACGGACGGAATCGCGCCGAGCGGCTGTTGTTGGTGAGGAAGTCGTGCCAGACGCGAATGCGGTCGGGCCCGGTGTTGGCGTAGCAGAGGTCACCGTTGAGGAGGTGGAACAGCGGGCCGACCTTCTCAACGCCCGTGACGATGTCGGCAGCGGCAGGCGTGGCGTTGGGCTCGAAGTCCCGGCCCGAGGCGTCGGCCGGGTTCGCTCCGGTCTTCCACGTCACACTGGGCGCACCCTGGTCGCCGAAGCTGGTGAAGGTGAACGGAGCTCGGCCGGACGGCGCCGTGTGGAAGGTGCCGGCGTCGGGGGTGGCGCCGTCGTGCTGGGCCGCGTACAGGTAGTCGGTGTCGGCCTTCAGCTTGCTGATCAGCGCGTGATGGACCCAGACGGTCCGCCCGGAGGTGCCGTCCACGTAGGTCTTCGTCGTCGCGTGCACTGTGGAGCCGAAGCCGCCGCTCAGCGTGCCGTAAACGACCCGGGGGTTCTTGACGGCCGCGTCGGTGACCCATGAGACGACCATCTGGCTGCGTGGGTCGGCGCCGAAGGTCAGGTGCAGGCCCTGGACGGGGGTGGTGGCCGATCCGGTGGTGAGACCGGTGACCTCCGACTTCGCCGGGAGCGCCTCGGCGGTCCCGGCGCCGAGGACCAGTGGCCCGGCGGCGGCGCCGGACACTGACGCGCCGAACAGGCCGAGCGCGTTGCGACGAGAGATTCTGGTTTGCTTGGGTTCTTCGGACATTCCAGGGGCCTTTCGCGTCGTCGGGTGCAGTCGCACACCGACCGGACAGCAGCGCTCCGAACCTGACAGCGGGCTGCGGCAGGTCAGCGGTGCGCGCACTCACAGACGCTAGGAAGCACGGTCGACCGGAGCGGTGAGACAGGTATGAACGCCAGATGGCGGTCACCGCAACGGACGGCAATTCCCGGCGGCCTGACCCTGTCTTGGCTCATGCCTTGGAGCGGTCGGAGTGTTCGGGCGCGCTCCCGTCAATCGTGATGAAGTCGACGCCGCGAGGCCCGCGCGCCATCTCGTCGGCACAGGGTCTCCGCGACGGTTCGATGTCCCGGCGCGGGGCGTCCCGTCGGACGGCCGCGTCAAGCTCAACCCCCGATCACTGCGGCGGCATCGATACGAAAGATCATGTGAGGCCGGGCGCGAGTGCCGACAACTGTTGCGCAACCACGACCTGCAGTCCCTCTCCAGGCGCAGCTGGCTGCGCAAGCGAGGCAGCCCGCACCGCATCGCCCGCAAGGCTCGAGTCCTCCACCCGGCTCGGCGGCACCGCTGAACGATCGAGCGCACGATGTCCCGGCTGGGCGGCTGCCGCCGTCTGCACCGCTGCTACGAACGCAAGGCCGAGCACTTCCTGGCCTTCACCGCTATCGCCTGCAGCCTCATCTGCTACCGCAGACTCGCCAAATGAGACGACGTCCAAGGCGGTGCTCTCCAAAACGAGGCTGTGAATCCGGCGGACCGGTCGAGGTGGAATGTGGAGCCCGGAGCCGACGGAGTCCAACCCTTACTCAAAGCAAGGCGAACAGCGTCAGCAACACCTGACGGCAGCACAGGCTCAACCTCGCGACCGACCCAGTTGCTCGGATGCGGCTGATCGGAAGTGGCCACAACCGTCATACCCGGGGTGTCCGCACGCTCGACCACGAACGTGCACGGAGACCTGTCCAAGCCCTGGAAGCACGTTGGCCTGCCACGCAGCCGCCGGCGGTAGGCCGTACCGTTGACAACGATGCGTCGTGATCCTTTGCGGACAGAGCCATGCCACCCAACAGTGAAGATGCTAGCGAGCCCGGCCTCTGTGAAACGTCACGTAATTCCCCATCCGCGGCGCCAACTTCCCCGCCCTATCGTTCGAACGCGCCGATCACGGCTCGGGGATCCACTCCACGGGAGGGGTCGTGCGGCTGTAGTGAGCTCCTCTGGGGCCGTAGCGGGCGAGGTGGAGGGTCTCACCGTCGAGCTGGATCTCTGCCGGCCGAGGGTTGGGAACGGAGATCCGCGGGTGAGCGTAGGGGCGGCCTTCGATGAAGAGAGGCTCCCGGTGCCGGTTGCCGCCGTCCGCCAAGCTCTGGGCGCGCTCGCGGGTCCACGGATTCTGCAGGGTCCGTGGCACGGCAGGGTCATGGTCGTAACCGTTGAGGCTGCGTACCAGGGCTTCGCTGTAGACACCCTTGACCCGGGAGTTCTCCAGGTGCTCCACACGTACGACCATGTTGACGTACCGGCGGCTGTTGCCCCGGTGCCGGCCCACCGCGTGCCAACGCCCGCTGCCGGGGTCCCAGCGGGCGGGCGGGAGCTACAGCAGGGTGCCCGCGCGGAAGTGCTTCGTGCCGTGGTCGACGTCGAGGCCGCTCTCGCCGTGCGAGGTCTCCCGCGCCACGTTGGCCACCAGGCACCAGCCCAGCAGCCCATCCGGCGTCTCTTCTTCGGAGGGTCCCGTGTGTGTCACGCCGAGAATTTGAGGCACGAGACGGGGTGCGAGCCGGCTCCTATCAGGTGAGCCGACCGGTGCGCACCCTCCACGGATCACCAGCCGCAGGAGACGTCGGCCTCGTTGGGACATGCGGGCAGGGAAGTTGGGGCCCCTGGTGAGGAGTTACGTGACCGCCGACAGCCGCACCGTCCGTCGCATTTTCCGTCTCATTCAGCGCCGTTCATGGCCGTTCAGCCGGATCGGAGGCGGTGGCCGCTCCCACGACGGGCCGCCCATGAACGCAGGTGAACAGCCCCGTCCAAGTCGCTTCCACCCGGCTGTCAGTGCTCTCGGATAGATTCGGGTTCATGACGACGGACGCGACGACGAGTGGGGATGCCGGGCACGCCCGGTACACGTATCGTCTTCGCGTGTCCGCAGGCGCGCGGGCTGCACTCGAAGCGGAGTGGGACCGGTGCCGCTGGATCTGGAACGAGTGCGTGGCGAAGTCCAAGGCCGTGTACCTGCACAACGAGGGGCGTTTTGAGGACAGGTTGACGTGTGGCCCGGCGCAGCTGGACAGGATGCTGACCCAGGCGCGCCGGGTGACGCCGTGGCTCGCGCGGGGCGCGAGCGTGCCGCAGCAGCAGGTCGTACGCGACTTCGCGAAATCGCGGGCGAAGGCGCTGGGGGACATCAAGGCCCGGCTGCCGATGCGGCAGCGTGCGGGGATGCCCCGGTGGAAGAAGAAGCGGGAGGCCGACCCGTCGTTGGGCTACACCCGGCGTGGGTTTCGTCTCAAGGACGGGCGCCTGCACCTGGCGGGCGGGATCGTGCTGAGGGTGGTGTGGTCGCGCTGGCTGCCCGAGTCGCCGTCCTCGGTGCGCGTGTACCGCGACAGCATCGGCCATTGGTACGCGTCCTTCGTGACCACCGCCACCACTGAGCACCTGCCGGAGACCGGCCGCATGATCGGGATCGACTGGGGCGTCAAGGAGAGCGCGACCACCACGAGCGAGGACCACGACCTTCCCCACGCCCAGCACGGGAAGAAGGCTCAGTCGAAGCTCTCGCGCTATGACCGGATGACGGCCCGACGCCGACCGGCCAAGGGGCAGGCCGCCTCGAAGGGCTACCGCGAGGCGAAGAAGCTGCGCGCGAAGGCGTACGCCAAGGTCGCCGGGCAGCGTCAGGACACCGGCCGCAAGTGGGCCAAGTCCGTGGTCCGTGACCATGACCGGATCGCGGTGGAAGACTTCCGCCCGAAGTTCCTCGCGAAGACCACCATGGCCAAGAAGGCGGCCGACGCCGCCGTCTCGGCAACCAAACGCGCCCTGATCGAGATGGGCCGCAAACATGGGCGGGATGTGCGCCTGGTGCATCCCGCGCACACCACGATGGAGTGCGCAGACTGCGGAGCGAGAACCAAGCACGCGCTGCCTCTTTCGGAACGAACGTATACTTGCACGCGATGCGGAGCCGTGCGCCCTCGGGACAAGAATTCCGCGTTCGTGATGCTGGTCCGGGCGGGTTGGTGCCCGGCAGGTGCTGAGGGCGTAAGACCTTCCGGGCCGCTGGCCCGGAAGGCTGCCTGAGCCTGGAATCCCCACACACGCCCGAAGGCACCCCGCAAGGGGCGTCCGGCCGCAAGACCGGACGGGAATCCCCGCCTTCAGGCGGGGGAGCCTTCAAGCAGGAAGCTCTCCAGTGCCGCCGGATCCGCCGCCGGCGAGAGCTCCGCGGCGGGCATCGGATCGGGCAGCCGACGCCAGGGCTCGGGCACGGCGCCTTCGACCAGCGCGAGCGCGCCCGGGAGCGGCCCGCCGACCTCGGCCTCCACGGCGGGCCCGAAGTGGAGCAGGTGCAGCGCGGCCGGGCCGTCCGGGGACATCCGGGTCACGAAGGAGACGCCGTCGACACCGGCCTCCGCGAGCGAGCCCCGTACCCGCTGCACGGCGTCGAACTCGGGCTCTTTGTCCGCCGCGTCAGACGCATGCCCGTGCATGGTGAACGTTCCTCCCCATGGCATCGACATGCTGTACGCGTCGGTGGCGATCCGTCCGGCGATGTGACCGCCCGGAGCGCCTGGCGTCGCGGTGTGAGTGGACCGCAGGACGTGCAGCAATGGTTCCCAGGTCGTGAACTCATGGAGCGTGGACAACAGATGCCTTCCGTCGGCACGGTCAACTGGCGAGGTGATTGTCACGGAAGACACTGACAGCCCCACTGGCGGGGGTGACGGCCCGATCCTGACGGCAACGACCACGGGTCGGAGCCGGAGTGCCGGAGCTGCTCTGGGCCCGTACCGGCTACTCGGAGGACCGGCCGGTCCGATGCACGGTCGCCACGTACCGGGGGGACCTGAACCAGATGAACTACGAGATCGGCAACCTGTCCGGCCGCGACGAGAACGAGCCTCAGTGAGAATCTGCCCCGCATAACCCGAGGACCTGGCCAAGCTGCTTGCCTTCCGAGAGGAGGCAGCAACTTGGCTGACCCGCCTCGATAGCGACCAATGGCAAACGCCCTTATCCGGCAGATAAATTGCTCGCGACGATAGAGGCGGGCGTCGTCTTCATGGTGCGAGACTGCGACACGACGGCAGCCACACTCACGCTGACCCCAGACACGGAAGAGGGCCTCTGGACCGACCGACGAGGAACTTCGGGAAGCCTCCCTGTTCATCAACAAACTGACCGTGGCACACACGCACTCCGGACAGAACTTGGACGGGCGGCTCCTGGACTGGGCGAACGATCGGGCCCACCGAACGGGCGCGAAGTGGATTCGGTGGATGCCTCGACCATGGGTTGCAGGCGTACTACCTCCGGCAAGGATTCGAGTACATCCGAACCGTCCGACAAGGTGTCGCCGTGAACGGTGGGCCAAGAGCCTCAGGCTGGCTCGCGCAGTGAGAGACGCGCCCAACAGAGCACGGATTCACGGCCGAAACCCCAGAGCCTGAGCCGGTTGCTGATATCAACCGCTGACTTTAGCGCTGACGCTTGAGTTTCAGTGACTGTGCGGGGAGATGTCGTCGTTACGACGGCGTGGGATCGCTGCCCAAGATGGGAGCCATGTTGTCTCGGGTAGAGGGGCCAGGCTTCCGAAGTGGTTGATGATCGCTTGTAGCCCGGGGTGCGGATTCGCTCTGGGCAAGATGAGCGAGATCGGGTAGGCAAGCGTCGGGTTCATGATCGGGATGCGGCGTATGTCGTAGCTCGTTGGCCAGATGTACCGGTCGCGCGCGCCGACGAGCGTGGCCACGTCTGCGGAGTCCGCGAGAATGTCGAGGAGTACCTCGTTGCCGAAATTCGGGCCGGCGGCGTCGACGCGGAGATCAAATTCGGTGGTGAGTTGATCGTAGAACTCGGCCCATTCACTTCGCGGCGCGATGCCCGGCACCCAGATGCGATGTCCGCGCAACTGGGCCGGCGTCAGTGCTCTGGCGGAGGCGAGCGGATGCCGCGGGCCGACGACGAGTTCCAGCGGAGAGTCGAACGCGCGGACCATCTGTAGCTCGCGGGGCAGGGCGGCAGGGTCGGTGATCGTGCGGAACGTGGCGTCGACTTCGTCTGCTTGGACGGCGGCAACCGCCGTGCGTGGGTCATTGACCCTGAGGGTCACTACGTCGAGGTCGATTTCGGGATGCGACCGCCAATAGTCATGCAGGATCACGGCCTGCGCAGACCTCAGGCCGAGAACGTCGATCCGAAGGGCGCGCGAGCCCGGCCTGACCGCGGCTACGGCTCGATCAACACCCGCGACGATGCTCCGGGCGTGCGAAAGCAGCGCTTGGCCATCGAGCGTCAGCTCCACCCCTCGGGAGGTGCGGGTGAACAGCCGGGCGCCGAGCTCGCGCTCGAGGGCCGCTATCCGCTTCGAGACGGCCTGCTGCGTCACGCCGAGCTCGTCCGCTGCCTGCTGCAGCTGTCCGAGTTCGGCGGCACGGATGAACGATCGTACCGCTTCGGTATCCATTGGCACATCCTAGGCGGCCCCAACTGATCGTTGTGGACCACACTAAACGGTTGGTTGGTCGCGCCCCGGGGCGGTTGATGTGATTCACCGACTCGCACATCGGTAGTCGCAAAGGAGATTCATGCGCATGCGTTTGGAACGCAGTTTCGGTCTGCTGTGGTCGGCCTACGCAGTGAGTACTCACGGCACGTGGATCGCTTTCGGAGCGTTCCCGCTGATCGCGGTCCGCGTGCTGCACTCGCCAGCGTTCGCCGTCTCGCTCCTGGAGGCGGCCGGCCTTGCCGTCGCGGCGGCCGTGGCTGTCCCGCTCGCGCCGTGGATCGAGCGCCGCGCCAAGCGGCCCGTGATGGTCGGGATGGACCTCATCCGCTTCCTGGCCATGGCGAGCGTTCCTATCGCCTACCTCCTCGGCCTACTCTCCTACGGCCAACTACTCGTTGTATCGGTCATCTCAGGAACCGCAAGCATCGTCTTCACCGCAGCCTCCGGCGCCTACCTGAAACACCTCGTTCGAGGCGATCTCCTCCTTGTCGCGAACGGGAGGTTCGAGGGCACGAGTTGGGTGGCGACTGCGGCAGGGCCGCCGCTCGGCGGCATGCTCATCGGGGTGCTCGGCCCGGTAATCACCGTCGCGGCGGACGCCCTCAGCTACCTACTTTCCGCGCTCGCAGTCCTACGCAACCGCGGAGACGACGTCGCGGCACGTAGGGATCCGGCCACCAGGTTGCGCGCCGCCGACCTTCTGACCGGTTGGCGATGCATCTTCCACGATCGGGTCCTGCGGCGCCTGTTCCTCAACCAAATGGCCGTCAACGGTCCGATCATGGCAACCGGCGCGCTCCTGGCCGTGCTACTGCTCGGTCAGTACCACTTCCCGGCCTGGCAATACGGTCTCGCCTTCGGTATCCCGGCGCTCGGCGGCTTCGTCGGCGCCCGCCTCTCCGCGCGCCTCGTGACCTACTACGGACGGCACCGCGTCATGACCGTCACCGGCTGGCTGCGCTCGATCTTCCCTCTTGGACTCGCCTTCACCCGCCCCGGCATCCCTGGCCTTCTCACCGTGATCCTCGTGGAGGGGCTGCTGATCGTCTCCATGGGCTTCTTCAACCCCATCAGCGCGACAGAACGCCTGCAGCGCGCCCCTGCCGATCACGCGGCTCAAGCTCTCAGCGCGTGGAGCGTCAGCAGCAAGCTCGCATAGGCGACGCTCATGGTCGCTTGGGGCGTAATCGCGACGCTCACCAGCCCCCTGGGCGCGATCATCGTCTCCGGCGCCCTCCTGCTCCCGACCCCGCTCCTACTGCCCAAACAGGCGCCATCCATCAACTCCGCCACCGCTTCCCCAGCAGACGCCGCAGCCGCATGACCGACCGCAACGCGCCGCTCACCCCGAAAGGACGCAGCAGGCTCATCGAGCGGATCGCGTCGCGGCCAAGACGGTGGTGACGGCAGACCCTAACGGCAACGTCAGCACAGTGGAGCGGTCACGAGCGACTCCAAGGGCACTCACTATGCCCGGCAGCGGGCTTGGCATGTGGGTAGGTCGCTCAGTTGGCTGAACTCCTGAAGCGGGTGTCGCAGGTTCGAATCCTACCGGGGGCACACGATGAACTGGCAGTTCAGAGGCTTGATCCCCTCGAACTGGCCCTTCGCTGTGATCACGGTCGTGCCACTCCCGTGCCACAAAGTCCAGAATCCACATCACCCCGGGCCTCGCGGATCATCGAGCCGAGCCGAATTGGCCGCCTTTTCCGGTCTGCGACGTCGAGAGCCGTGCACTGGTTGTGGATCAGGTGGCGGAGTCCGAGGAGGCCGCTCCCGAGCGCGTCAGTCTGGTCCTCGATCTGGCCGAGGAAGACAGCGTCTGCGTGAGGCGTCGGCGGTTCGTTCTGGACGGCAAGCCCGTCCTGCTCGCGACGAGCTACCTGCCACGACTGTGGTCGCAGGATCCGCAATCACTCAGGAGGACACGGGTCCCGGCGGACGTATGAACGGCCTGCCGAACTCGGCTACAAGCCGGTGCACTTCCGCGAGGAGATCCGCTCGCGCGTGCCCTCGAAGCATGAAGCGGCGCAGCTGAGCATCTCCGCGGGTACTCCTGTCATCCTCATCCGTCGGACTGCATTCGCGGACGAAGGCCGCCCCGTCGAGATCAACGAGATGACGCTCGATGCCGCCTCCTACATCCTGAGTACGACTTCGACGCATGCCCCCGCGCTGTCAAGTCTCAGTTGATGGTTGACAGGTTGGCGTCGGGTGATGCTGGACGTCTGCCCTGGACGACCTTCCGGCGGTTGTGTTCGCCGGACTTTCGGAAGACCATCTCCTTCCTGGTGACACGGGGACGGTGGTGATCAGCTCTTGGCCGTGGAAGACCCGGATCGTTTTCTCGACGATCTGGTGGGCACAGCCGCGGCCGAGTTCGGTGGGTCAGACCGCCGAGGGTGCCGTGATCAATCCTCACAGTCGTTCGTACAGTGGCGCGCTCCACCTGGACGCCCTGAACGGCGCCCGCTCCACGGTGTGTGGGCCGACGGCGGACGGAATGGGAGCCGGGGCGGATCGGCGTCGGCTGCCTGCCAGGGACAGCGATGCGCAAACGCAGCCCGAGGCCCGATCTTGTGTCACCGTGCGCAGTGGACTTCTTCGCGTACCCCCTCGGATCGGTCAACGGCGCACCCGATAGCGCAGGTGAAGCACCCGGTTGCCCTGAATCACCACGTCAGGATCCTCCAACAGGTGCTGCGCGTCGACCGACCCGAAGTAGCGCTTGCCGGACCCGAACACGACGGGTACGACGTCCATGCGCACCTCGTCGACCAGACCCGCGGCAAGCACCTGGCCACCGACCTCGCCGGCGGCGACCTCGACCATGCGGTCACCCGCAAGCTCCTGCGCCTTGGCCACGGCTGCCTCGACGCCGTCGACGAAGTGAAACGGCGCCTCGGGGTCCCAGCCCTCGGGCTCCGGCCGGTGCGTCACGACGACCACGTGATCGATCCCGCCCGGAGGCTTCCCGTCCCAGCCGTCCGTCATGTCGAAGACGTGGCGGCCGACGACTGTCACCCCGATCTGGTTCCAGTACGGCCGGGTGTAGTCGTAGGACGTTTGCGACACCTTCAGCTCGCCGCTCTCGTCCAACGGGACGTCACCGCTGGACAGCCAGTCGAACAGCGGTCCGGGCTGGTCGTTCTCGTCGGCGACGAAGCCATCCACCGACACCGAGCTGTACATGACCACCTTGCCCACGGGGCTCTCCTCTGCTTTGGGGTGCCCCCAAATTAGCGTGTCGTGAGCTGTCGCTCTTGTAAGAAATCAATCGGCCGGCAGCGGCCAACCGTCCAGCGCGTGGCCGGGATGTTCGCGCAGGAACCGCCGCCGGACTTCGACGTACCGGGTCGGCGTGAGCCCGGTGAACGCCCGGAACTCGTGGCCGAAGTGGGACTGGTCGAAGTAGCCTGCGCCACCGGCGATGCCGCCCCAGTCGATCGGTCCAGCGGGGTTGATCGCGAACACGGGAGCCTGGCCCGAACTTACAAGGCACGTGCCAGCGGTCCCGGTCAGGATCTTGGTGTGCTTTGCTCGTTGTGAGATCCGGTCGGCCGGAGGTTACGTGGTCGTAGTACTCGCTGCTGACGAAGCCCATGTTGGCCCAGCGGTCAGTGGTTGCACCGAAGTCCCGCTCGGCCAGGCTGAAGGCTTCCTCCGGAGTCGTCACGGTGGTGACCTTCTTGCCCCATGTCTCGTCGTCCGGGTCGAGCGGTAGCTGGTCGATGATGTCCCGGAAGGTGTCAGAGGGGATGCCCTCCACCTCTTCCAGGTGGACCCCAAGCCGTCGCGCCCAGGACTGAGCGTGTGCGTACTCTCGATGACCCTGACCATCGGGCTTACAAGGCAGATGTCGGCGGTTCGAATCCGCCGCCCACGCCCACCAGCCCCAGCGCGTAGCAAAGGCCCAGGTCAACCGGCCGGGATCCTGGGCCTTGACCGGCAGTGCACATGCAGGGGCGCGCTCCACCTGGACACCAGGAACCACGCCCGGTCCTCAGTGTGTGGGTCGACGGCGGACGGGATGGGAGCTGGGAAAGTGGTGGGTGGAGCGAGAAGAGGCCCGCACGCAGCTTGCCCGATGATCTGTCGTATCGTTCCTCGTCACCGTGCGAACAAGGGGAGGGGTCATGAGCAGGGTCATCGGGCGAAGACACCTGGCAGCTATGGCTTTGATGGGCATCGGCATGACGGCTTGCGGCGGCGGGCATGACGGAGGCGCCCCAACGGCGAAGGCGACGGGCAGCCGGGGCACCGAGCAGAATGTTCGGATGCTGTCTCAGCAGCAGCTTGAAGATGCCGTTGTGGACGCTCACGACCTTCCCGGAGTCCAGGTGGAAGAGGTTGGGGCAGGCACGAAGGGCGTCGGCAATGGCGTCATCCATGCCGCACGCCGCACGAACACCAGCCCTTCCCTGTGCGCGCCGGTCAGCGCGGCAGTGGACGGGGCCAGCGGTTACACCCCCGTTGGTAGTGTGCAGCGCATCGCGGGCAGGAAGGGCCACTCTGCGATCCTCACCCTCGTGTCGTACCACTCAGCGGATGCCGCTCGGGTGA
Organism: Streptomyces sp. HUAS TT11; assembly: GCF_051553595.1. Classification (NCBI taxonomy): domain Bacteria; kingdom Bacillati; phylum Actinomycetota; class Actinomycetes; order Kitasatosporales; family Streptomycetaceae; genus Streptomyces; species Streptomyces sp. HUAS TT11. The sequence continues at coordinate 260,967 of NZ_CP196184.1, read as the reverse complement.
TCAGCGAGCTTCGCGCGGCCTTGAAGTCCTGCAAGGGGTACACGGCGGGTCCCATGAAGGTGACCTACGAAGATGTCGAAGCCACCAACCACCCACCGCAGGGCGACGACGGCGTCGCTTTCCGTCTCAAGCTGGCCATGGAACCTGGTGAGGACGGCCTGAAGCTCCCCACCAGCGTGATCGCCATACGTCACGGTTCCACGCTGGCGATCTATAAGACGGCTTCCGACTCTCCCGGAACGTCTGCGAGTATCCCGAGCGATCTTGTCGACGCGCAGTCGAAAGTGTTGGACTCCGCCGTTCACAGCACTCCGTAGTCCTGCCCAGCCCGTGCCCGCTCCCGGAAATCACAGCAATTGCCGATAGCAGGAGGCACCACGCAGAGCAACGTCCCCACGGTGGCGGCTAGGCAAGGCGGAACCGTCCTGTCCAGTCCGTACGTTGGCGTCGTTACTGCTGGCACCACCGGCTCACACCAACAGGCGTGGGCAGCAGTGGTCAGCGCGGGACCGGACGGACTTCCACCCGGGAGCTCCGTCCAGTTGGCCGACGTCGCGGAGCCCCCGTGATGGACCTGACAAGGAGCCTGTTCGTCGTCACCCGGCGAGGGTGAGGTTGTGCAGGCGGGCGATGCCGAGCATCGCGTGGTGGACGCCATCGCCCTTGAGGCGGCAGTCACGGAGGATCTTCCAGGTCTTCATCCGGGCGAAAGTATGCTCGACGCGAGCGCGGACCTTGCGGTGGGAGGTGTTGTGTTGCTCTTTCCATGCCTCCAGTTCGCTCTGGCCGGGGTCGCGGCGGTGCGGGATGATCAGGCCGGTGCCCCGGTAGCCGCCGTCCGCGATGACCGTGGTCTTGCCGACCGCGGCCTTCGCTCCGGACAGCTCCCACGCCTTGCAGTCGTTTCGGTTGCCGGGCAACGGCCGGCCGACCGCGACGATCAGCCGGGTGTCGGCGTCGATGACGACCTGGTGGTTGGTGGAGTATCTGTAGTTCTTCGACTGCTCGGCGATGGTGTGGTCGCGGGTGGGGACCACGGTGCCGTCCACGATCAGCACGGTGTCCCTGCGGAACCGCTTGCGTTGCTGGAGCGCGAGCACGGGTCCGAGGTGGTTGATGATGCGGTCGGCTGCGGACTTGGACACCTCGAAGAGCGGAGCCAGTTGGCGCAGCGTCTGGTTCGCCGCCAGTACGCGGCGACCAGCAGCACGCGGTCCTCCAGCGGCAGACTCCACGGCCTGCCCCTGCGCACCGGATCTGCACCCCCGCGTCGGAGAGCGGTGATCAGCTTGCCGAACTGACGCGGGCTCAGCCCGCTGAGCGGGGCTATCCAGGAGGGCTCCGACGCCGTGATCACACCAGTCACTTCGTGATCATTCCACTGCTCCGGCTTCTCCCTGCTCGAAGGCGATGCGGCAGCGTTCAACCTGCTCGGCCACGTGCTCCATGAACCAGCGCATGATCTGGTAGGGGATGACGTGTTCGTCGTGGCTGTGGATGTGGACGGTCGGCTCCCGGTCCGGATCCTCGTCGGGTATCACCGCCACCAGGAAGGCAGCTCCAGGCAAGTGCGTCACGGCGTTGGGGATCTCAGCCCACGCGGCCGGCGCCGGGACGGCCTCGCTCAGCTCCACACACCAAGCGCCGTCCGGCAATGCGTAGTGGAACTGGATGGCGTAGTGACGACCCGCATGAACACGCAGCTCTGGCATGTGGGCAGGCTGTCACAGCCCTACGTCGGAGTCCCGCGAGTATCCCGCTCAGCCACCCGGCGCGGGCGCCAGCCAGCCCTTTGCGGGACAGCCCTTAGTGATCTACGCGTTGGTCGGGGATTCCTCGCTGGCGCCGCAGGCCTTGTTCGTGCTCGTGGTCGCAGTCGGCTTGGCGCTCTACGGAGGCTACCGCCTTCGCAGCGGTGGAGGTGCCACGGCCAGCGCCCTGGCCCGCGCAGCCTGCGCGCCCGGCCCCGTGTCCAAGCGGTATGCCCTGCTGTACGACCCGCCTTGGGGCGGGATCGCCTGCTGGTGCTGTTCCCGGCAGGCGGGAGCGACCACGTCCGGCCCGAGGCGGTACTGGAACTCTGGCCTCTGCCGCTGCCTCAGCCCCGGTTCCCGGGGCAACGCGGGCTTCCGGCTGACCTGCCCGTGGAGCCCGTCGGCAACCTCGAAGTCCGTGGCCGGACGAACGAGTCTCCGATGGGCGTCCCGTGGATCGACGGGCGCGCGTACTGGCCGAAGCATTCCTACGGCCCCGACGACCTGAACGGGGAGGAGGGCCGAGCCCTGGTGGTCCGGCTGCTGGTCGACGCGGGGGACGGGGAAACGATCGAGTCGTGAACTCCACGCCCGGGTGCGAACGTGTGGGTGGATGTCACTGATGGTGCGGGTGTTGTAGCGGTGTTCGATGTTCTGGCCCTGACACCAACAGCCCCGGACGCGGGCGGTCGGTGCCGAACCCCGGAGGACGATCCCTCGCGGGCTGCGGCCGGTTGACCGAGACCACCAGTCCCCTGTGGTCGACCTGATAAGGCTGAGGCCGGATCTCGAAATCAGATTCCTAGACCGTCGCCCGCCGGACCGAGTAGTCCCAGCGCGCGAGCGACCGGACGACGGTCTCGGAGCCAATGGGGTTGGCGCTGTGTACGAAGACCGTGCCGATTCGGAAGGGTCGCCCGTTGAAAGCGGCTTTCTCCATGAGGGTCACCACGGGCAAGATGCTGTCGTCGCCGCCGAGGTCGTGGTCGAGCCAAAGTTCGTCGATGAAGCTGTTGCGGTGCTCTTGCAGGAGCTCGATACCTTCGCCGCTGCTGCGCGCGATCCGCGTGGTCCAGGGCAGCGGCCGGAGGTCGTCTATGCCGAGGATGACGGGCGTCGGTACGGGCGACTCTTCTTCCATCCGACCATTATCACGGCACGGCCGCGACTGGCTCAGCGGAGGGAAACGATCGCCGAACTGGGCCGGTGCAGCTCTCGGCGGTGGCACCCTCGGCGTCAGGGGCCGATACAGGGGTGAGCCGTGACTACGAGACGCAGAGATGAGCGCATGGCGCGTTGCGCGCCTACTCAGTCGGCGAACCCGCCGGCGTGGCTGACTGTCGTCGGCTGAGGCACAGATGGGCTTCGTGTCCAACCTTGGGCACTCCCCGTTCGCGAGGTGCGGTACAGGAACGAAGTACAGCAACCACAGCAACCGATCAGGTTTAGCAACGCCCTTCGAAGACCACGAAGCGATCGCAATGACTGCCAGTGCCGGTTTCTGTAGAGCTACGGATCAGAAGGTGCCCGTGCTCCATCCGTGCCCGATCGTGCGGGGCACCACGGCGAATCACGGCGCCGAGCGGGCACCGCTTGACGCACCATCCGCTGACCTTTTCACCTGGTCAGGGGCCGTTCGCCTGTGCGTTGGGTGCGGGATTTGAACCCACGGTGACTCGCGCCACGTCGGTTTTCAAGATCGCAGACCCGTTTGACTCAGCCCACGCGGTCCGCGTAGCCGCCTACAGGCAGACGCGGTCAGTCGAGCCACACGAGCATGGCGTCATTCGCTGCCGCGGCAGCGTCGAAGAACTGCGTCAGGCCGTCGTACCAGTGACGCCCCCACTGAAGCGCTCCAGGCTCATCCCATCCGAGGGGATAGGCCCCAGCCAGGGGATACACATCAGCCTTGGTCAGGTCGGCCGGATTCACGCCGTCAACGAGCTGGTCATACGTGGTGGCACGCAGCTCCCGCGCTGCAAGACGCACCCGCTCCGGGCGCAGGTACCTCGGCGGCCCGTAACCCCAGTCCTCATCCTCGGCAAACGGCTCCTCACCATGGATGACGTCCACCGGGAAGTCGACACGGGTCAAGAGGAAACCCAGCATGTCCCAGGTCTTGGACGTGCTGAAATGCCGCGCTTCGGCCGGCAAGAGGTCTGCCTCCTCCTCGGCGTCCTGGACCTCTTGGGCGAAATCCAGCGCCCAGTCAAGGTCCTGAATCACCTGGCCGAGCTCAACAGCCGTAATGCGCAGGTACTCGCCGATCATGCTCATGGCCGGAGACTAGACGACGCCTCTGACAGCCGTGGGCGGGCGAACCGTCTTGCTGCCTCATCACGCGGGTTGCGGCCTGGCGGGGTGCGCTGCGTGTGGGCGGCGCACCCCGCCGGGGTTGGACCTGGTCGGCGCCTCCGTCGACGTAGACTTCTGCGCCGGTCATGACGCTGCTGCGGTCGGAGGCGAGGAAGGCCACGACGTCGGCGGTCTCCGCGGGGTCGTGGAGGCGGTTCATCGGCACGGTCGCGATCACGCCCGCGCGCAGCTGCTGTTCGTCACCTCCGCGAAGGAGTGGTTCCGCGTCGCCCCGAACTCCGAAACGATCGAGTACGCCGAGCACTTCTTCCACAAGGTCCGTGACGGACGCTTCTACGAGATGAACTACCTGATCGACGTCGAGGCCGTACAGCGACAACTCGGAATGTGACGCCCGGAACCGACCCTCGCCCCACGCGAAGTCATCGCACCTCAGAGAGCCCGGGCGCCGGCCTGGCTCTCGTCGAGTGTCGACTGTGTCGCGACTCGGATCTCGCTCGTGTCCCCGGAGGAGGCCGGCCTACAGGCGTTCGCCTCCGGTGGCGTCGATGATTTGGCCCGTGATCCACCGGGCGTCGTCGGAGGCGAGAAGAGCGACGACGTCGGCGATGTCGGCGGGTTCGCCGACGCGGCCGAGGGCGCGCTGCGCGACGACGGTGGCCATGGCCTCGGAGTTGCCGCGCAACCAGGAGGCGTTCATGTCGGTGTCGGTGGTGCCGGGGCGGACGGCGTTGACGGTGATGCCGCGTGGGCCGAGGTGCTGTGCGAGCGGGAGCGTGAGAGCCTCGAGGGCTCCCTTGGTCATGGTGTATCCGATGATGCCGGGGAAGGGGACGCGGGTGGCGCCTGAGGAGATGTTCACCACGCGTCCGCCGTCGGCCAGGCGCGGCAGGGCGGCCTTGATGATCAGGAACGGCGCGGTGGTGTTGATCTGCTGCTGGCGGATGAAGTCCTCGGTGGCGGTCTCCTCGATGACGCCGTTCACGACGATCCCAGCGTTGTTCACCAGCACCCGCACGGGCACGTCGCGCAGCGCGCCCGCCGCTGCGTCGTAGGAAGCCCAGAAGGCGGTGCCGGTGTCGGGTTCGGCCAGGTCGGCGGCGAAGGAGAACGCTGTGCCGCCGGCCGCGGTGATCTTCTCGACGACGTCGGCCGCGGCGGCCGAGTCATCGCGGTAGTGCACTGCGACGGTGTACCCGTCGGTGCCGAGACGGCCGGCGATGGCCGCCCCGATGCCGCGGCTGGCGCCGGTGACAACAGCGATGCCGTCGGACTTGAGGGCGTTGAGCGCTTCGATGTCGCGCAGGTCGGTGTCAGACATGATGCCTTCCTGTCGCCCTGGATCGGGCGGTTCCGGGTGCTGATGACGTGCGAGGCTCCCGCGCTCTGGTCGCGGCGGCTGCCACGGACGGGGGAACCTCGACTCCTCGACTTATATTCCGAGTGGAATAGAAGTTGTCGAATCGGCGATGCGGGCCGTACTGCACACGTCCGTGCGTGACCACCGAAAGCAGGTGCCGACGCGCCGAGGTGGGACGGCCCTTATGTCCGGCACCGTGTCGCCGTGCCCTTCCGGCTCCGCGATGATGTCGCCCTGTGTGAGCGACTGGCCGTTCTCGGTGAGCTCATCGTGAATGAACTCGGTCATTCGATCGAACTCATGGGCGTTGAGCGCCGATGCAACGCTCGAAGGCTTTGCGCCCTCCCTTCTCGGACACGCTGGCCCCTCTGTCGCCCCGAACCGCGGAGTGCGTGCACTCGGCCCTGATTGACCTGCGACGACGCCTTCCATGAACCTCCGTGGTGACCGCCGTCGCGAGTGAGAACCGAGAGCGCAAGACTTCCATTCCGGTCGGTACAGAATTCAGCGCCGATCGCCGCTCGGTGGGGAGTACGCTGCACGCATGGCTGGTTCGCGGAGCGTCGTCATGGGTCGGCCTCGGGAGTTCGATATCGACGAGGCGCTTGAGCGCGCCATGCAGGTCTTCTGGGAACGGGGATACGAGGGGGTCAGCCTCACCGATCTGACCAAGGCCATGGGCATCACGAAGCCAAGCCTGTACGCAGCCTTCGGCGACAAGAAGGAGCTGTTCCGCAAAGCTCTGGAGCGCTACACCGAGGGCCCGGCCGACTACGGGACGCGCGCCCTCGAGGAGCCGACCGCACGAGGTGTGGCCGAGGCGATTCTCCGCGGAGCGGTTCGGACCACGACGCGCCCCGGCGGCCCCGCGGGATGCCTGGGCGTGCAGGTCGCGCTGGCGTCGAGCGAAGCGGGACGGCCCGCGCACGACATGCTGGTCGAGTGGCGGAACACTTCGGCTCTACGCGTTGAGGAGCGTTTCCAGCGGGCTGTCGACGAGGACGATCTGCCGCGCGACGCAGACCCCCGCCGACTCGCCCGATATATCATGACGGTGGCGTTCGGCATCGCCGTCCAGGCTGCCAGCGGCCTCGGCCGCGACGAACTCCAGGACATCGCTGACACGGCACTGGAGTGCTGGCTGCAAAACGGCGTGCGACGGACGCACACGGGGCGTTCCGGCTAGTACTACATCGCTGGCCTCGATCCTTCTTGACGGGCCGTCGACGGAGTCGACGGCCGACGAGGGCCAGGCGCACACCGGGCCCAAGGGGTACCTGTACCCGGGGGAGAACGCCGACCTACCCGCCGCCGAGTACGAAGAGCCGTGGACGGCCGCCCTGTACAGCGGGGACGGCGAGTACACCAACGAGCTGTTCGCCGCGCAGGTCGGTATCCCGCTCGACGCCTGACCACGACGGCAAGGACAGCCACGGCACCGCCCCCGTTCCTGTTGCCGTGGGTGCCGATACGGTGGTGGATATGGGCAACGATTCCGATGCTGTCGTGCGGGAGCAGGTCGCCTACTACCGGGCCCGCGCGGCCGAATACGACCGGGTCTACTCCGAACGCGGCGACCTGCAAGTGCTGTTGCCGGTGATCGACAATCTCCCTGTCACGGGGGACGTGTTGGAACTGGCCTGTGGAACCGGCCAGTGGACGGGCCCACTTGCTGCCCGGGCACGCTCGGTGACCGCTGTCGATGCCGCACCTGAGGCGCTGGCCATCGCGCGCAAGCGCGTGAGGGCCACGACGGTTCAGTTCACGTGCGCCGATGTGTTCGCATGGCGCCCGACCCGCCGATACGACACCGTCTTCTTCGCCTTCTGGCTCTCCCACGTGCCGCCGGCCCGTCTGCCCGGCTTCTGGCGCACCGTCGCGGACGCCCTGGCTCCCGAGGGCAAGGTCGTTTTCATCGACAACGGGCCAGGAGAGTCCGCTGGCGAGGAGGTGCTCACCGGGCAGCCCGTGCCGTCGGTCCGGCGCCGACTCGACGACGGCAGCGAATACCGCATCGTCAAGGTCTTCCACGAACCTGGGCAACTCGTCCGCGACCTCGCCGCGTGGGGGTGGCAGGCACGTGTCCGGCCGGTGGGCAGCAACTTCATCGCAGGAGCCGCTGAACTCGGCTGACATGCCACCCCGCAGCAACGCCCGTGGGACGAGCCGCCAGAGGCCGTCGCGTATGCCCGGGGACCGCCAGGCCCGGCGGAGGGGTCAGCGGGGCGGTCTGGAAGCGGTGGGACTCGGTGCCTGTCCGGATCAGCGGAAGGCGGTCGTGTCGGCGATGGCCGCACTGAGGCGGGCGTCGCCGAAGGTCTTGTCCCGCTCGGTGAACGGGGTGTTCGTCGCGACCGCGGTGGCCTTGCGCTGCTCGCGCTCGGTGAAGATCTGGAACGGGAGTTCGGCGCCCTCGCGGTCGAGTGAGGTAGCCGAATCCATCCAGACAAAGAAGATCGACTTTGCTGTAGCGGGCGAGCCCGGAGGACAGGCGCTGGCCGATCCTGCCCAGTCGGCGGGTGATCGGCCTGTCTGACCCGGGCCGCCCGTTGATCAACCTTTGGATGGCCGACGAGCACGCCCAGAACCCGCGCGTCCCGCGCGCCGAGTTCGCGGTCGGACCGGACGCCGTGTCCGGACGGACTCCGCGCAGCTCAGCAGGTTGTCCCGACCAGCCCGGACAACCGCCAGGAAGCCATCGGCATCATGTCCTACGGCGGAGTCGCCTGCCGACTCGCGAACAACGTACTGCCCTGCGCGATGCACAGGGCCCGGGGGCGGCTGCTGCAAGCGTTGGACAGCCCGGTGTCTGAGGGGCAGGCTGGGTTGGCGAGAGCCACGCCCCCGTCCTCGCTGGTGGTGGTTCGCTCAGGCGGAGCCTTGGCACTCCACACCTCACCCACGAGGAGCGCTGATGACACCCACCTTCGACGCGGTCGTGATCGGGTCCGGCGTGAACGGCATGGTTGCGGCTGCCGAGCTGGCCAAGGACGGCTGGGCGGTGGCCCTCATAGAAAGAGGCGACCGGCTGGGCGGCTTCATTGCCACCGAGGAGCGGACTCTGCCCGGCTTCGTGCACGACACGTACTCCTCGTGGCACCCGCTGTTCGTGTCCGGTGCGGCCTACGCCGCCCTCGGTGAGGACCTGCACCGGCACGGTCTGGAGTACCGCAACACCAACGGACTGATGACGGGCACCGTCACCGACGAAGGGCGTGTGGTCCTTGCCCACCGTGACGCCGTGGCCACCGCGGAGATGTTCAGCCACTCCGAGGACCGAACCGCCTACCTCACCATGCTGCAGAGGTTCCTCGACAACGCCGACGCACTGGGCGGCATCCTTGGCGGTGAGCCACGCTCGCCCCGTGTGCTCCGGCACGTGCTGAAACTGATGCGCCGCGAGCGCATCAGCGGCACCGAGGAGTGGTTGCGGGCCACCGTGACGAGCGGCCGGTCGTACTGCCGTGGCACGTTCCGCGGTGACGAGCCCGATGTGCTGTGGACGCCCTGGCTGCTCCACGCCGGGCTGTCGCCGGACCACGCCCTGGGCGGGTTGATGCTGCCCGCCATGGCCGCGACCCTGCACGGTTTCGGCTTGCCCGTCGTAGCGGGCGGCGCCCGGAACTTCGTCCGCGCCTTCGAGACACTGCTCGGTGAGCTAGGGGTGCACACCTTCACGGGACAGGCGGCGGAGCGGCTGCTCCTGACGGACGGCCGGGTCACGGGCGTCGCCACCGACGGCGAAACCATCCGAGCCCGCCGTGCCGTCCTGGCGTCGGTAACCCCGACTGCGCTGTACGGCGAGCTTCTGCCGCAGAACGCGCCCGTCCCGCACGCCGTCCGCGACCAGGCCTTGCGCTACCGGTACGGACGCGCCGCGATGCAGCTCCACGTGGCCCTCTCCGCTCCGATCGGCTGGCACGATGCGCGCCTGGCCGACGTACCGGTGGTGCATCTCAGCGACGGGTCCGCGAGCACCGCGATCGCGTGCGCGGAGGCCGAGGCGGGGCTGCTGCCGCGCAGGCCCACACTGGTCGTCGGCCAGCAGTATGTCCTGGACCCTTCACGCGTGCCGGACGGCGCGGCGACCTTGTGGATCCAGCTCCAGGAACTGCCCTACAAGCCGACCGGCGACGCGGCGGGCGAACTGGACGCCCACGGCCGCTGGACGAAGGAGCTGACCGAGGGATACGTCCGCCGAGTCCTGGCCAGGATCGCGCGTCACGCGCCCGACCTGCCGGAGAAGCTGCTCGCTTGGGACGCCGTCACACCGTCGGACCTGCTGGCGCACAATCCGAACGCGGTCGACGGCGACCCCTACGGCGGTTCGGCAGAGCTCGACCAGGCCCTGCTGTGGCGCCCCCTACCCGGTGCGGCCCGGCACGCCACACCTGTACCCGGCCTCTGGCACATCGGCGCCTCCACCCACCCCGGCCCCGGTCTTGGCGGCGGGTCGGGGCACCTCGTGGCCCAGCACCTCATCCGTGGCAGGCGCCGGAGCAGCCGCCGCTGACACGCGGTGAGGTGGGCATCAGCCCTGTCACCTAGCGGAGGACCGGCCTCGGACGGGACCGAGAATTTTCCGCCCCTTTCCTGTCGGAGTCCTGCTGGGGCGCGTATCGAGTCGTGATCAATCTGCGGGATCGGCCCTCGTATTGGAGGCTGGCCCGGTAGATGGCTCTGCGTGACGCACGTGCAACTGACCAACGACGAATGGGAGTTCGTCGGACTGTATCTGCCGATCGGCGAGTACGGCCCGTATCCCAAGCAGCTACGCCAGCAGTTCGAGGGCGTGATCTGGCGGTTCAAGACCGGCGCGCAGTGGCGGGAGATGACGCCGGAGTTCGGCGCATGGTCGACGGTCTCCAACCGCTTCCGGCAGTGGCGTGACGCCGGCGTGTTCGAGGCCCTCCTGAAAAGCCTTATCGCGGAAGCCGCGAAGCGGGGCCAGGTGGATCTGTCACTGGTCAGCATCGACTTAACCACTGCACGTGCTCACCACGACGCCGCCGGGATGCACATGAGCAAGGACGTGCTCACCGCCCTGGAGAAGGCTGCCGCCGAGGAGGGGAAGGCCAGGTCAAAGGGGGCGGCTCGGAAGAGCGAAACGGGCAGGACGCCGAAGCTGAACCCGTGAGGGAGGAACGACGACGCGTCCAGTGCCGCCGAAAGCTCCGTCTGAAGGCTGCCCTCCTGGGACGCTCGCGAGGCGGGCAGACCAGCAAGGTCCACCTCGCCGCTTGACCGCAGGTGCCGCCCGCTGGCATTCGTCCTGACCGCCGGACAGGCGGCCGACTGCCCACAGTTCATCCCAGTACTGAAGAAGATCCGGGCCCGTGGGCCCGTCGGCCGCCCCCGCACCAGGCCGGACGCGGTCGCCGGGGACAAGACATCCCACGCCGATAAGCGTCAAGCCGCCGCTGCTCTGAGTGCTGCTGAGGCCTGTGGGAAGGCGGCTGCTTCGTCGTAGGTGTGGCCGTTCTGGAGGCAGTGGAACAGCATGCCCATGAAGCGGTTGAAGAGGTTCCGCTGTGCTGCGACGTGGCGGTCGCCGGCGGCCCTTGGTCAGTGCGGCGAGACCCGGAAAGCTGCGGATGATCGGAGCGTCCGGATGCTCCTTGAAGGCCTGCGTGACGGCCTCTTCGAGCTGGGCGGCGTTGTCGCAGGCGGTGTTCAGCTGCCTGAGCAGGGCGGAAGCCTGATGTCCCAGAGCCGCTTCGACCTGCGGGAGTTGGTGGAGGTAGTCGCGTCTGAAGACCTCGTGGAGTCTTTCGGCCTCGGCCTGGATGCGGCGGACACGGCCGGCCTGTTTGAGCAGCAACTGCAGACGCTGCCGTGTCAGCTTCGCAGCCGATGTCGGGGTCGGTGCCGCCGCCAGGATGCTGCGGGCTTCCCTTGAGCACAGGTCGTGCTTGTGCTGGGCGAAGGCGGCGAGGATCGCCGGATAGAACTCTCTGAGCTGGGAGCGAAGCTTGTTGTGGGCCTGGCCGCGGACCCAGACAGCGTCCTGCTGGGCCCGGGCGAGCACGGCGATGGCCTGGACGAGCTCGGAGTCCGCCGGCAGCGGGCGGTGGGCGGCCATGTCGGTTCGCAGGATGTTGGCCAGAGCCGCGGCGTCGACGGCGTCCGACTTCTTGCGGGCAACGGAGTGGCGGTCCCGGTAGCGGGCGACCGCCAGCGGATTGATCGCGAAGACCGGTCGGCCAGTGGCCCGCAGGCAAGCGACGAGCAGTCCGCGGGAGGTCTCGATCGCCACCGGAACGGGCGCATCCTCGCTGTCGCCGTGCTCGGCCAGCAGAGCCGTGATCTGGGCAAACCCTGCGGCATCGTCGCTGATCCGCACCTTGGCGAGCTGCTGTCCACCCGCATCGACCAGTGCGACGTCGTGGTGATCTTCGGCCCAGTCCACCCCGCAGAACACTGGCGTCGGTAGTCCGACGATCTCCATCCGGCCCTCCTTCGTGACGACTCTCTTCCCAGGTCAGAGCCTGTGCAGGGTGCGCGTGCTCCCTAATGGAAGTGCTCAAGGCACGTCATCCCACCAGCCGTTCGCAACCCCAGCGAGTCACACGGCCCTCGGTCCGCGTCAGAGCTGAAAGCTCAAGGCATAGCTGAGAAGTGATCCGCGCAACCGGCTCGGACTACGAACAGCCAACCGTTCGAGAGCCGCAACCGGACCGTCCCGCAGCAACAGGACCTCTTCGAGACCCCTGCAGAACTAACCACGACTGATTCCGAACACTCCCGCCCGGACTGCTGGGCGCGAGCCAGCCTCGTCTTGTCAACAGAGCTCTCAGGCCCGGGCATACTCGAAGGCTCGGCTCGCGCCCACGAAGGCCAACATGCGCCGGCCTTCGCCTCCCATTAGGCCTACTCGTCCCGCGGTAACCGGGTCCACCTGCGCAAACGCGGTATCAAGGCCGTCATCCCCGAGAAGAAGGACCAGGCCGCCAACCGGAAGAAGAAGGGCAGGGGCGGCGGCCGGCCTGTCAGGCACGACGCCGACCTGTACAAGGAGAGGAACACCGTCGAGCGCCTGATCAACAAGCTCAAGGCATGGCGAGGCATCGCCACCCGATACGACAAGACCCCGGACAGCTACCTCGCCGACCTCCACTTGCGCGCCTCGATGATCTGGATCAAAGACCTCACCCGAGGCGCCCCTTGATCACAGCCCTGTCATGCTCTACGGGCGGGCGTAAGGCCGAGTCATGACCTCCATATTGTGACCGTCCGGGTCGTCGAAGTAGGCGCCGCGACCACCGAACAGATCGTTTACCCGGCCGGGGTCGGTGTGGCCAGGATCCGCATAGTAGGTGACCCCGACCACCTCCAGACGGGCGATCACGGCATCGAACTGCTCGTCAGGCACGAGGAAGGCGTAGTGCTGCGACTGGATCGACTCGTCCCTCCTCTCGCAGTAGTCGAGCGTCACGCCGTTGCCGAGGTCAACTGGCAGGAACGGCCCAAACGGTGCGCCGACTTTTAGGCCAAGGATCGCGGCGATGAACTCGGCGGACAGATAGCGGTCGCTCGCGTAGACAGCCGTGTGGTTCAGCTGGACGTCGGCATACGGGTACGGCTGGTTATAGGACATCAGCGGTGTGTCTCCGGTCTTGGGATCCGTTTGAAAGACGCCGTACGCAGGCGCCGGGAGCAAAGACGCGGAGAAGGGGGCGGGCCTCTGGCCCGCCTCGGGCTCACGCCGAGGCCGGGAAACTCACTCGTGCATGGCCCAAGGCCGACCCGGCAGTCATGCGACCAACCTTAGTGATCACCGCAGGCGAGGGCAACACCGTTCCTCGGCCGTGCTCCGGCCGCAATCGAACCGCTGTCTCTGGTGATCACGCTCGATACGCACCCTAGTCGGCGGTGACCCCCCAGTAGCCGATCTGCGCGGGCCTACCGTCGCGGTAAAGCACTGTGCAGTTCCCCTGGGCGCGGGCTGGGAAGTCCAACCGCTCGGAATCGAGAGCGGCGTCCCACTCCTCGTAGGTGGGCCGGCCGTGAGGGGCCCACGCACGCACCTCACCATCGGTCAGCGGCCGCATGAACGGACCCTCGTCGGTGTCCGCGGCCTCGATCATGAGAGGGAAGTCCAGCACGGTGCCCGTGCCACCGGTGAAGATGTACTCCTGCCACTTCGGGTCGCGCCAGAGCTCCTCGACGGACTGTCCCTCGAAGCCGTGGTTGTCCCGCGCCAACTCGTCTTCCTGGGCCTGCCGGAATGCGGCCGCCAGATCACTCTGATACGGGCCCGTGCGGGTCCATGCGTCGCCGCCCATCCGCGTCCCCCTCTCCGTTCGAACTGTTTGCTCAAGAGCGGAGCGTAAGAGACGGCACTGACAGGGCACCCCGCCCCGACGATGGCCACACCCTGGAGACCGCTCACAGGTCCCGCAGGGAAGGTCGGCACATCGCTGAGATGCACCGGCTCAGGCCCGACTCCAAGCCTGGCGATGGCGAGCGACGCTGTACACCTGCTCGACCTGCTCAGCCGTCAGCACTCCCAAGAGCAGCGCCAATGCCGCTACCTGACGCTCCTGGTACACCCGTACACTGAGCTGCGTAGCGACCACCTACAAGCTCGGTACTCACGTTGAACTCGTGAAGTCCGGCGGTCTGATCGCGTCGTCGTCCTGGAGATGCCCTCGAAGCACCTGCTGTGCCAAGCCGTTCATCACCGTGCGAAACGATCACACGGCAGATGGAAAACAGCCTTCACTCCCGGCACGGTCCCGGCAAGAAGCGCATACTGCAAGATGTGGCGATCTACAACAGCATCGGTGCAACCTACGCAGACACCCGGCGGCCGGACTCCCGAATCGCCGCCAGGATCCATCAAGCACTCGGCACGGCTGCCACCGTGATCAACGTAGGAGCCGGTACCGGCTCCTACGAACCGCCGCAAACCGTGCTCGCTGTTGAACCCAGCTCAGTAATGACTGCCCAGCGCCCGGCCGGATCTGCACCCGCCCTGGAAGCATCCGCTGAGTCGATCCCTCTGGCTGACGACTCGGCCGACGCGGCGATGGCCCTTCTGACCGTGCACCACTGGAGCGACCTGGAAGCCGGCATCGGCGAGCTCCTCCGCATCGCCCGACAGCGGATCGTCATCCTCACCTTCGACCCCGACATCAACCACAGGTTCTGGCTGCTGAAGGAGTACCTGCCCGGAGCAGCCACGCTAGACGACACGCGAGCCGTCGCCGTCGAACGCCTGGTCACGCTGCTGGGAGGAGCCAGCATCGAAACCGTCCCCATCCCGCACGACTGCACCGACGGATTCCTCGCCGCCTACTGGCGTCGGCCCGAGGCATACCTCGACCCGGAAGTACGGGCCGGCATCTCGCTGTTCGCCCAGACCGGCGACGAGGTCCTCCAGCCAGGCCTGGCCCGGCTGTCCGACGACCTGACCTCCGGCCGGTGGCACCAGCACCACGCCGACCTGCTCGACCGCGAAGCACTTGACGCGGGTTACCGGCTTCTCGTAGCCGACCTCTAGAACCAGGCGATCCGCGTGACTGCACACTCAAGCCTGGAACGGTGTCTCCGCATATCGGCGCTTGTCACGGTCAGCCGGGCAATCTCCTGGCCGCCGTGGTGAAGCCGCCAGATACTTCCGGTGGTCAGGTTCGGGTTGGCCCTACCTCCATGATGGCGATCACCCCTGACAAGCGTGGATTGCGATCACGGCACCTTCGCGATCAAGGGTACGGCTATCTCACGCAGCGGAAGCTGGTGGGGTGCAACGTCGGGTTGCTGCCGACCCGATAGTCAAGCGCAAGGGCCGCGGGGGCGGGCGCCCGCCGCGAGGCATACAAGCAACGCAATACCGTCGAACGCGGCATCAATCGCCTCAAGCAGTGGGCTTGCAGTCGTCTCTGACGCGGCTGTGTTCAGCCTGCTATGAGCCGCTCTTCCTGATCGCGGTGACCCTCGTTTACCGAATATTTGATGTTCCCTTTGAGGATTCATGGTTGACATGGCGGTAGCTGGTTCAAGGGAAGGTTCGGTTTTGTCGGAGAGAGAAGACCAGGAGCGTTCGCGGGTCTCGCGGCGGCAGTTGGTCAAGTACGCAGGTGTCGGGGCAACGCTGGCGGCGGCAAGCCCGATGGTCGGCGGCGGCGCGGCGTGGGCGCGGGAGGAAGGCAAGAACGACGGCAAGTCGGGCGACTTGCGTGGCCGGGTGTGGCGGGCCGGCGATCACCACGTCCACTCGGAGTACAGCGGCGAGTTCGACACGTCGACGAACCCGCCGAAGTTCATCAAGGGCGCCGACGCGGTGTACCCGATCGTCACCAACGCGATCATGGCGAAGAACTTCGGCCTCACCTGGGCGATGTGCACGGACCACGGCGGCCCGAACCACTCGAAGGTGAACCTGGAGCAGGCGTACCCCGACCTGCTGCGGTCCCGCCGCTTGGTGCCCGAAGTACTCCAGTTCTGGGGCATGGAGTTCGACGCGCCGGCACTGGACCACCACACGCTGATGATCCCGCGCCACGACGACGAGGCGAAGATGCTCTACGACCTGGAGAGCAGGTTCGCCACGCGTGACGCGTTCCCCTCGGATCCGGGCCGGAACACCGAGGCGAAGATGGTCGAGTTCCTCAAGTACGCGAAAGACTTGAGGCAAAAGCCCCTCGTCATCGCCCATCACGCCAGCCGGTCGGCGACCGGGCTGGGAGTGTGGGGGCAGGACACACCCCGCGAGTTCCGCAACGGCAACAACGCGGCCCCCGACATCTACGTCGGTTTCGAGGGTGCGCCGGGCCACCAGGCGGGCCCGCTCAACGGCGGTGCCCGGGGCGGCTACGGCAACTACCCGACCCACGGCGGCTACGACCAGATGACGGCGCGGGTCGGCGGCCTGTGGGACTCGCTGCTCGGCGAAGGGCGGCGCTGGTGGATCACCGCAACGTCGGACTCGCACGTGCATTGGACCCGCGGCGGCTCCGACTTCTGGCCTGGCGAGTACAGCAAGACGTACGTGCTGGCCCGGCAGGACTACGCCGACATCATGGACGCGCTTCGTAACGGCCGGATCTTCGTCACCACTGGTGATCTGATCACCAGCCTCGACCTGACCGCCCGCAGTCAGGGCAAGGGCGCGGCGGTGGGCGAAACCATCACGGTGAGCCGCAGGAACCGGACCGACGTCGAGATCGAGATCAGGTTCCGGCCGCTGGAAGGCACGAACCACAACGGTGACCGTCCGCAGGTTTCACGAGTCGACCTGATCACCGGTCACATCACGGGCCGCGCGGGCAGCCTCGACGCCGACACCAATCCGACCACGAAGGTCGTGGCACGTTTCGGCCCGAAGGACTGGCACAAGCAGGGCAAGGAGTACGTCGTCAAGCACACCCTGCGCAACGTCGAAACCGACATGTACGCCCGCGTACGCGGCACCAACACCGACGAGGCCGAACCGCTGGCCGACGGCAAGGAAAGCCCGTGGGAAGACCTGTGGTTCTACTCCAACCCGGTCTTCGTCCACGTCCGCTGACCCCTGCCACCACGTCGTCGGGCCCCGGCCGGACCCGCCGTCCCTCTCGCACATCGCGACCGTGACGTGAGAGACAGCAACGAGCCCGCGCCCCTCCCGCAGGGAAAAACCCACCGGAGGGGCGCGGGCGCGCTGCGCAACGCACCACTCGTGTCATCACTGCTGGCTGAACGAAGACGCGATCGCTACCCTCAGTCACCCGACAGTTGGCGATGTGCCCTGAGACCGACCCAGGCTGGCGATCACTTGTTCAGGCCGGATAGGGGTGATAGCAATCCAGGGCCGGGTGGTAGAGCACCTGCCACGTGCGCGTTTCGATGACGCCGTTTTCCGGCAGCCCGTGGCAGCCCTGGATCCACTTGATCTTCTTCAGCATGGCAACGTCGAAGACCCCGGTAGGGGCGAGCTTCGGCGGTTGGCCTCCCCACAGATTGCTCAGGCACTGCGCCTGCTTGACCGCCGCGCCGGTCTGGCCGTACGTGAGTGTCGGCCGAAACGCCGTTGAGATGTATGAGCACTCTCGGGGGGTGGCTGAGGCAATCTGCGGCACCGCCAGAACCAGCAATGAGCCTGTGCCCAGTGCCGCACCCAAGGTGATGACTTTGCGTTGTCTCATGCCGTTCCTCCCCGGCCCGGCTGCCTGCTGCACGGTGTGGAATCTTCGTCGATCGGTAAGCCCCATCTTCTCCATATTCGGCAGTATTCGCGAGTTACGTCACGTGTGGCCGAAGAGTGAATTCGATCCGGCGGCCATCAGAGGCGATGAACGAGTCTTGGCCGAGCCGTGCGGGTGACGGACAACCCGAAGTGCGGGGCTTCCACTTCGGAGGGTGTGAAGTCGCAGGTGAGCAGATTCACCCAGCCAGGCCCGATCAACTGAGGCGCAGCACCGGGGGCGTACCGGTCGACGACGGCCGTGAGGGATTCGGTGCTGCCGGAGGCACTGCTGGCTCCGGTGAAGTCGGCCTTGAGCGACGGAGTGCCGTCGGGCTCACGATGGCGACGGCGTGGTCAGCCAGTTGTGGCCACGACGGGGCCGCCGGTTGGTCACGCTGAGGGAGGCCGTAGAGCTAGGACGGCGAGGTCGTCGCGTCCGTCGCTGGGATGCCGGTCCATCAAGGCCTGCACGAATGCGTGCAGCGGCAGATCTGCGTGTTCCGTAGCGAGGGCGACGAGACGTTCCAAGCCAATGTCGATGGGGCGCCGGGGGTACTCGATCAGTCCGTCCGTGAACAAGACGATGGTGGAGCCGGCCGGAACGGGGTGGGTGTGATCGTGGCGCGGCAGCGTGCTGTCGACGCCAAGGGGCACATCCGGCTCGACGAAGAGGTATTGGGCTTGCCGGTCGGGAGTGATGAGCAATGGCGGACAGTGTCCGGCGACACTCCACCGCAGCGTCCAGGTGCCGGGCGCTGTTGGCTCCAGCCGTGCCAGGCAGGCGGTCGTGACCGGGGTATCCGTGATTGCCTGGAGGGCTCGATCGAGGCGGGCGAGGATGTTGCTGGGAGGCGAGTTGCTGTCGTACAGGAGCATCCGAAGCATGTGCCGTGTCTGAGACATGGCGGCGGCTGCGTGAACGTCATGGCCGAGAACGTCGCCGATGACGGCTGCGCAGGTGTCTTCGGAAACCAGGAGAGCGTCGTACCAGTCACCGCCGAGGAGACTGGGCGTGGGGGCGGGGCGGTAGGCCGCGGCGGCCTGGAAGGGGGACAGGTTCGGCAGGCGTGGGGCCAGCAGCCGCTGGAACTCCTCCGCGTCGCGTCGCAGATGGTGGAACAGTCGGGCGTCGTCGATGGCCAGGCCGGCTGCGCCCGCAAGAGCGACGAGCATAGTTTCGTCATGGACGCTGAAAGGGCAACCGTCGAGGCGATCAGCGACGTAGAGGTCTCCGTAGATCTGACCACGGATATGGATCGGCACTCCGAGGAGGCGCCGCATCTCCGGATGGCCGGGAGGAAAACCGACCGAGTCCGGGTGGGCCGAGATGTCGTCAACGCGCAGCGGCACAGGATCGTGGAGCAAGTGAGCCAGCAGTCCATGCCCTACCGGGAAAGGCAGCCCTTGGATGTCGACCAGCTGCTGCTGGCTCAACCCGACGGGGACAAACTCGGCCAGACCATCCGCCGCCCTTTCCGTGTCCAGCACACCCAACGCGCCGTACCTCGCGCCCACGAGATCCATGGCCGTCGTCACGATTTTCCGCAGCACGGCCTGCAGCTCCACATCCCGGCTGAGGGCAGCTTCGAACAACTCATGCAGGCGCTCCTGCACACGGGCGAGCACGACCAACTGCTCCGCGATCAGCTCCAACTGACCACCCAGGCCGGCCCCCTTCTTCGGAGACCGTTCGCTCCCGTGCTCCGTCACCCGCCTCTCACCGTCCGGGCCCCCACTTGGAGGCCGCCGCGCGGCGCGAGCCCATGAGGCCAACACCCCTCTCCATCACTGTGCCGGTCTCAAGGGCGCCCCGACACTTCACACGGCAGGCGCAATGCCAACCCCTTGCCCTACCTCAGCACTCTGCTGGCGCCCTTACGGACTCGCACCCCAGCCTGAGCCGGGCGAGTGACCACAAGCCAGCGCCGCCCCACGTGGCCAGCAGCGTTTTTGAAGGTCGTCGGTTACCTGCCGGCAGCGCATGGCGAGGGCATCGAGGTCGGCCCGTCACTGTTCGGTGAGCTTGTCGGCCCTACGGCGGGTGTTGTTCAGAAAGCTGTCCAGCCGGACGGCTGTATCGCATGTCTGTTTGATTTCTGTGGAGCAGGGTTCGGGGACGGCAGCGAATAGCAGTCATTGCTCCGGTGGCCGAGCTGTCACTGCTGTCGCGGACGACGCTTTCGGACAGCGCGGAGGGCGTATCAGACCCCTTCGGCAACGTCTGGTGGGTGGTCAGCCGTGTTGAGGAGGTCTCCGAGGACGAGATGTGGAAGCGGCTGCAGGACCCCGTGTACGCCGAAGCTATGCGCATAGCTCAGGAGACACTCGACGCTGAGCTCTAAAGACACTGCGGGAGCAGCAGCGCACCGGTCAGGGAACCCAACTGACCACGCTGGTCGGGGCCCGGATGTCCCGGAACGGTGGCCGGTGAGCGAGCAGACCTCGTGTGGACAGGCGTGCGGGTATGTGAGCCGTGCGGTCGATGTGCTTTCCCAGCCTGCTGGACGGGTGGATCAGCGCAGTCCGGCGAAGAGATCGTTCTCGGGTATCGGTGTGCCGGTGGCGTCCTGGACGCGTACGAAGGTCTCTATGCCCATCAACTCGCCGAACCTGTCCTTGCCCATCTTGAGGAAGAAGATGTTGTCGCCCTGACTGGCATGGGCGGCCAGCGCGTCGAACTTCTGGCCGCTGAACGCGGTGGTGTCCACCCAGGTGGTGATCTCATCGTCGGGAAGGCCGATCTCAGGCACCGCGGCGGCCTCGGCGGGATCCGGCTCCGGCATGTCTTCATGGAATTCGCGCATGATCTCGCCGAACCGGTGCATCATCGAGCGGGGCATCGTGGTCCAGTACACCTTCGGTGCCAGCGCGGTCATCTCCAGCGCCGCCATCGTGATGCGGTGGGCCTGGATGTGGTCGGGGTGGCCGTAGAAGCCGTTCTCGTCGTAGGTGACGACCACATCGGGTCGGTAGTGCCGCATGAGTTCCGCGAGTCGGGCCGCGCCTTCCTCCACGGGGGTCTGCCAGAAGGATCCGGGGGTGTCGTTGCTCGGCCAGCCCATCATCCCGGAGTCGGCATAGTCCAGCATCTCCAGATCGCTGACCTTCAGGACATCACAGCTCGCCTCAAGTTCTTGACGGCGCATCAAGGTGACCGCTGCCGGATCGTGCCCGGGTTCGCCCGGCTTGACGCCACCCGGTCCGTCACCGCAGCGGCCGTCGGTACACGTCACGAGAACCGTGCGGATACCTTCCGCTGCGTACCGGGCGAGGACCCCTCCGGTTCCGGTGGCCTCGTCGTCGGGGTGGGCGTGTACTGCCATCAGCGTCAAGGGCCGGTGGGGCATGAAACAGTCCTCCTGCAGAACTACGTCGTGGTCCCAGTGCGCGGCGGGCCTACCGCGCCTGGTGGGGCCCGGACTCTGGTGGGGCCGGACGACCTTTTTGGTCTCCCGGTTCCCCACCCGTGCGGCGCCAGTCCCTCGGTCGGTGCAACCGCGCCGGCCGGACCGGCTGTTCCCTTCGCGGCCGCGTGGCTCTCCGGGCGTCGCCGTGCAACGCGACCAAGGTACAGGCCCGGCCTGCACGTTGGCGCGCTCCACCATCGACCAAGCTGGACTCGTCGAATGCAACCCTCGCAACGCGGGGCCCACGCCCAAGATCCCGTATCGACGACGAGTTCGAGGACCACTTCATCGCCCCTGTCATCGTGGCGGACATCGGCGAAGGCATCTGCGGGTGGGAGTTTCCCGTCGCTGCGTACTGCGTCGAAGTCCGGTAGCCGCACGCGCGAAGCTGTCGTATTCCCCGGCCGCAGCGGCATGGCCGTCGACTTTGAGCGTCTTGAGCTGGGTCGAGATCGGCCCACTTGCCGAGCGTGACGCACCGGCGCGGGGGATGGTCCCGCCGCTCATGAACGGCCGGACCATCCCCCGCAGTTGGGTTGATCAGCGCGGTGGGAAGATCACCGCCCGGCCTTCTGGGGGTGACCCGGCTGCTCGACCACTGCGATGGTGTAGGTCTCCAGTGAGACGTCACCTTGCAGGCCGTACGATGCGACCGCGCCTGCGACGGTGTTGGCGTTGGGCAGATTGGGGTAGCCCAAGGTTCTCATCTGGTTGCGCAGTGAACTGGACACCTCGATCTGGAGCGTGTTGGTACCAGGCTTCAAGGCGGAGCTCACGTCGATGCGGCCGGCGATGAAGTCGTAGGGGATCTTCTGGCCGTTGACCCAGACTTGGGCCAGGGCGCCACCTGTGGAGCCGACGTTCAGGTACGCACCATTGGAGGCGTTCCACGTGCTGGGCAAACGGAACGTGGTGCTGTATGTGCCGACACCGGATACCGACGCCGGATCCTGGGCGGTGAAGGTCATGTCCTTCCATGGGACGAGCGGGGTCGTGCCCACATTGATGTCGGACTTCTTCGTCGTGTAGTAGACCTCCTTGGTGGTGTAGCCCTTGCGTCCCTCGGTCAAGGTCTCCTTGTGCCCCGGCGTCCAGCTGTTGAGTACCAGGTTCCACCGCGAGTTGGTCAGGTTGACGTCGGCCGGTACGGAGATCTTCTTCGTCACGGTGGAGCCGTCGGCCAGCCTGGCGTTGTAGCTGCCCGAGTCGGTCGCGAGGATGGCCACACCGCCGGCGGTCACCACGCCCTGTACAGCGGTGGTGCTGCGCAGAGGCGCGGCCGTCTTGTTCTTCAGGTCGATGGCGATCACCGTGGTCTCACCGGGCGCGAGAGTCACGTCGAACGAGGTCCGTCCGCCGGAGATCTTGTACACGGCCAGTGGCTCGACGCGGCTCGACCACGTGTTGACGCGGTAAGGCTTACCGACCGCATCAACGCTGATGGACGTGGTGGCGGTTTTTGCGTCGATCGGTGCGTTTTTGTAGTCCCCTCGCTTCTCCATGTAGTTGTAGACCCACAGATAGACTGTGTCCTTGGTCTTGCGCATGGCCGTCAGGATCGTCTGGTTCGGTGCGGCATATTCGGCCCGGGGTCGCACCCCGAGCTTCTGCAGTGCGTCGTACACTCCGGTCTTCCCGTAGTAGTACGTCTTTTCGTAGTCCGCGGCTCCCGGGTCGGGGTTGGTTGCACTCTGCGGAACGTCCGCGTTGACCAGCTTGACGTTGGGGAGCCTCTCCATACGGGCCGTCACCCTCGCCAGCTCGGCGTCGGTTCCCTCGTTGCCGAGGGTGTGCACCGCCGCCATGGCATTGAGGTGGTTTTTGGTCGAACCCAGCGTCTCGACCAGGCCGTTGACGATGACCACAGGCAGGCCCTGTCGGGCGAGTTCGTATACTGCTTGGGCGCTCTTCAGCCGGATGGAATCCTGGTAGATGACGACTGCCTGGTATCCCACATTTTCTGGGATCAGGCCGTCGGTCTTGGTGTAACGGACGCTCCGGCCCTCGAGGATTTCAGGCGCGAAGTAGTCGTAGGTGTACCCGTTGTCCTGCAGTTCCAGATCCTTGAAGTACGCCGCCTTGCCGTGCCGCATGTTGTCGACGTTGGGCCCTCCGTTGTTGTAGGCGTAGTCGGTGCGCAGCACCGCCAGGTCCATCTGCGGCTTGCCCTGCTGCAGCACTGCCTGGGTGCGAGCGATCATCGGCATGTAGTCGGTGTACTGCGTGGACTCCGGCTGACGGGGACCCCACCGTTCCGAGAACCGGGCGTACATTCCTTCGTGGCCCGGCCAGTAGGTACCGTCCCAAGGGTTGGACGGGTTGCTGGAGTCGGCACCCGAAATGCTGGAGTAGCCGTGGAACACTGTGTGGCTGATGCCGGATGCGAACTGGGTGTTCATGATCTGCATGAACCGGTCCTGCGGCCAGGTGTAGTTTTCGCCACTGATGGCCCCGGTCTCACTGGAGTAGCGCAACCCTTGAGTGTGAGCCGCGCCCGCAAGCGATCGGTGCGCGTCCAGTTGGTTTCCGTACTCGAGTGACTCGGTCTCGACGTAGTCCACCGCTTGGGCCGGCGTGGTGATCTCGTAATTCACGCCGTAGGAGATCTCGGCTCGGAGCTTCATGTTCATCTCGTCGTGCAGGTAGGCCCGCAGCGGCTTGAGGACGTTGTCGGTGTACATTTGAGTGATCGTTTCGAAGAAATCGTTGCGGATCTTGTTCACCTTCACCTGGTCGGCTCCGATGATCGGGAATGCGGTATCGCGCGCCCGAGAGCCGATCCTGATGACGTACGGCAGATACGGCTCGAGGCTGTACCCGCGCCGCTTCTGGAACTCGCTCATGAGCGTGGAGCCCCAGAATTCGCCGCCGTTGGAGTTGCTGGTCGAGATCTCCAGCGAGTCCATGTACATCTCGCCTCGGCCGTTTTCGATGATGGCCTTCTTCAACTCAGGATCACTGAATACGTGATTCCTGTAGTAGTCGATGAAGTCCTGCATGCCGGCAGGATCGATGTAGTTGATCGTCACGTTCGTCGTGGCCGAGGGTGTCGGCGCCTGCCCGGTCGCCTGCATCCAGAACGCGTAGATGTCCCACGTTCCGGTGCCCGCCGGCGGCGTCCAGTCCAAGGCGAAAGGCTGGTGCCCGGTGGGGTCCTTCATCGTCGCCTCTGTCACCGGGGCGCCGTTGAGGGTGACCTTGGCAGTCAGTACGACCGACTTGTCGGTGTAGCTCATTGTGCCGGAGATGCTGCCGTCGGCGGTGACGGAGCCTGTGTTGTCGTCTGCGCGCTGTATCGCGACCACGGAGATCAGGTCCTGGCGTACGGGTCCGGCTACCGTCATCGTGGACCGCTTCAGTGTGCCGCTGAACGCGGTACCGCCGGTCGTGGTCTGGATGGCGTAGCCCAGCGCCTTGCCTGCCCCGTCGTCGTCGAACTTCAGGTTCTCGATGGGCAGGTTCGCGTTTGCCCAGTGCGTGCCGCTGGTCATGGAGAAGCCCATGCCGTACTTGTTGGCCTGCTGAATGATGAGCTTCGTGTCGTTCTTCCACTCATCGGACCCCCAGCTGTAGATCTGCTGGGGGGTCTTGCCCGTGGTGTTCTTGACGAAGACGGTGTCACTCAGGTTGCTGTCCACGTTTGGCTCGGGCATGCAGACGATTTCCACCGAGCCGATGCCCATGTCGTGGAGGGTCTTCATGTCGGCCTTGATGGTGGCGTCGGTGTGCAGCCCCTCGGCCAGCCACCACCGTGTGCCCGGCCGGTACTTGCTCTCCGGGTTGTCCAAGAGGGCATGCTGCGCTCTGATGAACTTGTCGGTGATACCCGTCGACGGTGACGCGGGCGACGATGCCTCGGCGGAGCCGGCACCGGCCCAGCCTGAGAGCGCCATCGCCATGCCGACGCCACCGCTGATCTTGAGGAGATCTCTACGGCCGAGGCCGGGCTTGTTGTCTTCCATCATTCCTCCTGGGACAGGCGGTAACGGTTCTTGTTCTGGCGAATGAATCGCCGAGCGTTGCGATGCCGTACGGCCGACCGACGGCGATCGCGTGTGCATTACACGTAAGCCCGCAAGGCGACACAGGTCTTCAAGCGTGTGAGGGGTATCGAGGTCATCACGGTTGGTGGCGGCCCTGCGTCGTGACGAGGCGTAGGCACCCGGCCCCGTTGAGCGGGGAACGTGGCGATGGCCGGGCGGGCCGGCCTGCTGCCGAAGGGTGCTCCGCCGGTGAGTGTGACCACCGCAGCGCAGCCGGTGCCGTTCTGGGATGCCTCGAGCGACAGCCCTGTACCGGTGCCGCCGGCCACCTGAACGGCAGCGGAGCGCGCGGTGCACGGCTGGGCGAAGTCCATCAGAGGTGGCCGGGCCGGTCGGTGTCCTGCGGAGATGCGGTGACCGCTGTGGAGAGGGTGATGTCGACGATCTTGGCGATCTCGACATCCTGGCCGTTGGCGGTGCCGGGCTTCAACCGCTGTGCCATGGGGCGCGTTTCGCCGAGCATGGACGGGAACGCCACGGTGATGGCGTCCCGGTAGTACTACTCCTTTTTCACCAGTGTGCGCGGCAGCCGGACATCTACTGCCTTGCCGCCGGCGACGAACGTTTCGTTCCACAGCATCTGCCGTATGGACAGCGCCGGTGTCACCCAGACCGTTCCGGTGGATGACCAGTCGGAGCAGTTGTGGAGTGTCAGGTCGAGACCGAGGCCGTGCGCTTCGGACACGGCGCGGTTCATCAGGTCGAACCACTGGGGGCTGCAGCTGACCACGGGGCCGGAAGGCATGCGGTCGCCGACTTCGAAGAGAGCCTCTCCCGAGGCCGGCACCGACGATGGCTTCCAGCTCACGCGTGATGCCTTCGCTGGTGACGCTGGCGTTCATCCAGTGCGACCGGAAAAGCGGCTTGGCTGGAGCAGGAGGAGCATCGAACGGATCCGAGGCTGCAGCCGTTGAATCGATATTACTTGAGGCGGCCAGAACCATGGAAACGCCGGTCGCCGTTCTGAGGAAGTTCCTGCGGTTCAGGTCCACTGCGCGCTCCTTCGGAGCTTGGCTAGCACCTGTCGGGATCAGGGGGCTGGTGGCTTTGAACTGGTAAAATGAGGGTGAACCAGCCAACGGGCAGTCCTGATTCCTGTGATGGCAGGGGCATGACACACTCCTGGAGAGGTCATGCCCCATCTGCGATAGGGTCATTGATACGATTCAACGATCCGTTAACGTAGAGCACGGAAACGACGAGCGCTAGACACCGAGCGAAGATCATTCGCACGGTCCCCGTACGCCAGCTGTTTCTCCGGCCCGCGATGACAGCGGGCTGAACGGCTTCGCGCGGTCCCATTACCATGGTCAACGCAAGTGGCGGGGCTGTCCGGGGGCACATGCCCAACCGGTAGAGACGTGCTGCCCGATGCGTGACGGTGAGGAGCAGGCCGTGGTGGTCGGGATCAAGGATGTGGCTCGCCATGCCGGCGTCTCCTCGGGCACCGTTTCCAACACGCTGAACCGACCCGACGTCGTATCTCCTCTGACTCGGGCGAAAGTTCTGAAGGCGATCAAAGAACTCGGCTACGTGCCGGACGAGTCGGCCAGACTGTTGCGTTCGGGCGAGAGCCGCCTGTTGGCCGCGCTCGTACTCGACCTGGCCAATCCCTTCTTCGTCGACGTGGTGCGCGGCGCAGAGTTGGCGGCGCAAGAGGCCGGCCTCAACCTGATCACGTGCAACAGTGCCCAGAAGGCTGAAAGCGAGGCCTCGCACCTCGAGATGCTCGCCCAGCAGCGGGTGCGCGGAGTGTTGTTGTGCCCGGTCGACGACGACAGCGGACGCAGTATGCGCAGCATGGCCCGTAGCATGCTGCCTCACGTCCTGATCGACAGCGATCCTTCCGACTATGCCGCCTGTTCGGTGCTCGTGGACGACGTCCGGGGCGGTCAGCTCGCCGCGCAGCATCTGCTGGAAATGGGACATCGTCACATCGCACTGATGAACGGCCCGATGCGCCTTGCGCCGTGCCGCGACCGCGAGAAGGGGGTGCGGGCGGTGATGGAAACGAGTACGGAGCGTGCCCAGTTGACCGTGCTCTCCGTGGAGGGCTTGGACGTGACCGCGGGGCGGGAGGCGGGCCACCGGCTGCTCGAGGTTGCGGACCGTCCCACCGCGGTGATCTGCGTGAACGACCTCACGGCGCTGGGAGTGCTGCAGGCCATGACCGCAGCGGGCGTGCGGGTCCCCGACGAGATGGCCATTGTGGGATACGACGACATCGAGTTCGCCTCGGCCGCGGCGGTGCCGTTGTCCTCCGTGCGGCAGCCGACCGAGCAACTCGGACGCACTGCAGCAAGGTTGCTCATCGAAGAGACCGACGCAACCAGATCGGCCGACCACCAGCACCAGAAGGTGACCTTTTTTCCGGAGCTCGTCGTCCGGGAGTCGAGCCGACTCCAGCGGTAGCCGCGTACCCACTCCACCGGAGACCGGCATGAGCACAAAGAGCGAAGCCCCCGGCCCGGTCGAGGCGTGGCTGGAGGAGATCGCGAAGGCGACCGGCCAGGAGCTGGACGTGGTCAAGACGGTCCTTGCCGAGCGAGATGTTCGACCGCAGACCGAGCTACCGAGGCCGCATTCGCTGCGGGTGACCGAGGTGGAGTTCGAGGGCGTGCGTCCCGTGCCGGCCGGTGAACATCGGCTTCGACAGCGTGAGCCGGCCCCGCTTGTCAGCGGGTTCCGGTCCCACTTGGCGATCGTTCGGGCATGATCTGTCAGTGTGTTTTGGCCTCACCCCTCGCGTCGCGGTGTGTGGTTCAGGGGGCTGCTGTGGCCGGTGGAGGTAGCCATTGAGGGAGAGATGTCTGTGATCGTCTGGGTGAACGGCGCGTTCGGCAGCGGGAAGAGCACGCTGGTGGATGAACTGATTCCGCGCTGGCCCGAGGCGCTTGTCTATGACCCGGAGATGGTCGGTTTTGTGCTGCGCAAGATCGTGGACGTCCCGACCGGCGATTTTCAGGATCTGCGGCTGTGGAGGCGGCAGGTCGTGGACCTGGCCGTGGGGCTCGTCGAGGAGTATCGGCGGCCCGTTCTGGTGCCCATGACGCTGGTCAACCCCGGCTACGTGGAGGAGATCTTCGGCGCGCTGAAGGACGCGGGGATCGCTGTTCACCACTTCTTCCTCAAGGTCTCTGAGGATGTGCTGGTGAAGCGGATCGACGGGCGGAGCTTCACGCCGGATGATCCCGCGCAGGATGAGCAGGTGCGGGGATGGTGCAGGTCCAAGATCGAGTCGTGTATGGCCGCAGCGGACACCCTGCCCAGTGACACCGTGTTCCTCGACGGCGAGCTGAGTCCGCGGGAGTTGGCCGACGACGTGCTGGCCCGCGTTGGTGCGGTCCCGGGCCGGTAATCCGGGTTCTCGTTCGTGTGGTCAGCCGTTGGCCTGCTGGTTCTTGGTGTGGGCCAGGCCGTATGAGTCGGTGCCGGTCTCGATGAGGTTACCGCCGAAGGCGAGCCGGTCGACGATGGCTGCGGAGAGCCGAGGGTGGTGAAGGTGTTGTTCCAGCCTCCGAAAGAGTCGTTCGACGGAGGCATTCTCCTCCCGCTCGGTCCGGACTTGGAACGGCAGTTCGGCGTCGCCGCGGTCGCGTTCCCTGTACCTCAGCTCGTGGATTGCGCGAAGGTCCGCGCGGCCGTAGCGGGCGATGGTCTTGGTCAGCTGCTTGTTGCCGGCGGCTTCGACGAGTACGTTGACGAGCTTGGTGGCCAGGACGTACTTGACCCGGAAGTCGGCCATCGCGGCCTCGGTCCCCTGTGCGATCAGCAGATGGGACGTGCCGGTGCCGGAGTCGTCGATCAGGCAGAGCGGCCTTCCCTTCTTGATCCATCCGCAGGAGGCCAGGATGTGAATGGTGGGGGAGTTGGCGTCGACGTCCCGCAGTGCCTTCTGGCGTGGGAAGCCGGCCGCTTTGATCCGATGCTCGGAGCGGCGGCGGGCCCGGTCATCGTACTCGGCCATCAGTAGTTCGGTCAGGAACCCGCGGTAGGTCATCTGCTCGTGGGCGGACGTGGTGGCCGGATCGGGGAACTGAGCGCGGACCGTGTGCAGCCGCAGCATCCGGCAGGCGGTGTCGATGACGGCGTCGGCGGCCTGCTCGGTCAGCCCGCGGTGGTGTTGGACGGTCACGGCTGTTCTTCCCTCTGACGAGCGGTGGGCAGGCGGTGTTGCAGCAGCGCGTTGTAGGCGGCCAGCGACGGCAGCGGCAGGGTGTCGGCACGCAGCTGGGGCAGCCGCCGGGCGGTAAGCGACGCCACCGGCGACGGCTGCGGGTCATTCGGCGGGCCGTCCGTGGCAGGGTGGTCGGCGTCTGCGGCCTTGCGGGCTTCCAGCACGACCACGTCCGCGGTCAGAGCGCCGGCCTTCAGGGCGGCCGCGATGCCGGCCGCTACGTGATCGTGCAGCCGCGCGACCTTGATCAGGGCGCAAATTCCCTCGGCGTCGCCCTGAGTTTTGCGGACCGCTTCCCACGCCAGAAGGCACGGGGGTGAACTTGCCTGCAGCGCGGGCCTGATCCAGCGCTGTCGCCCCGGGCAGAGCAGCGTGCAGCGCCGGCAGGGGCCGGAGACCGTCAACCGTTCCGCCTCACCGCAACCTGGGCAGGGGCGCCAGAGCTCGGCGTCCGGCTTTGTGCACGGGCCGCAGGCAGGGGCGTCGGTAGTGCCGGAGTGGATGTTTCGGAAGCGTCCGTAGACGGTGCAGTTCACTTCTCGCTGGTCGCAACGGGGCTGCCCGGTCAGCTTCGAGAGCGTGCAGGGCGCCGTCCGGCCGCAGATCGAGCAGACCAGCGTGGGCAGGGGAAGGCAGTTCGGACAGAGCGGCCCGCGTCGCCGCTCGTGAAACTCAGTCGCGATCAGGCGAACCGTTCGGGAACTGTATGTTGCCGTATGACTGGGTGTGCCGATATACCTCGGCCACGGCCGTGTTCGCAACTACGACAACTGCCATAGTCACCGCGGCGGCGGGATGCCCGACTCCAAGCAGGGCTGCAGCAGCGCCGCCCAGCACCACGGCTTTGACGACAAGCACGAGCGACAATCGAGGCCGCCACCGCGCCTTCGGTGCTGCAAATTGCGACCAGAGCGTAATCGCCAACATCGGCACCCCGATGCCGAGCACGACACCGATTACCGCATCGTGGCTGACGGTGAATCCCCACCAACTCAGGCATGCCAGCGCAGTGAGCTCCAGCACGAACGCCAGGATTTCGTTCGCGGCGTACCAGCGTCGCCCGTCGAACGGTTCCGTGACGTTAGTGTCTGTCGGCATGTGATCCTCTCAGTGCGCGGACGCCCAGCATGACAGGGTTGCAACGCCGGTGTGTACGTTCACATGAAATTGATCAAGCAGATCTACGGGCGCACCGGGTGGGTGAGTGCTGGTGCAGGTTGGATCGGGTGGCGTACCGGCGCTGCAACGTCGTCGAGCGTCACAGAGGCTGAAGACTAGCGGCGATCGGGCACGTGCGTAGCTGGGATGCAGCTTGTGACCGCGGCCTTGTGCGAGCCATGAAGACCGAAACTCTCGCCCCGTTCCCCGTGCCGTACACCCAGCACATGGGTTGCCTTCACCTAGTGTGATGCGTCGGAAATCACTGCTCTAAGTTTCTGTCAGGTATCGGTGGTTGGTGGGTTGATTTTGGTGAGGTAGTCGGCGAGTGAGTTGAGGATCTCGTCGGCGGTCTTGGTCCAGGTGAAGGGTCGTGGGTTCTCGTTCCAGGTGTCGATCCATGCGGTGATGTCCTGCTCGAGGGCCTTGACGGAGGTGTGGACACCGCGGCGGATGAGTTTGTCGGTCAGCAGGCCGAACCATCGCTCGACCTGATTCATCCAGGAGGAGCCGGTGGGGGTGAAGTGGACGTGGAAGCGGGGGTGTTTGGCCAGCCACGTCTTGATCTCGGGCGTGTTGTGGGTGGCGTAGTTGTCGCAGACCAGGTGGATGTCGAGTCCGGCGGGTACGGCCTTGTCGATGCGGATGAGGAACTTCTTGAACTCGATGGCCCGGTGGCGTCGGTGGAGTTCCGATATGACAGTGCCGTCGGCGATGTTGAACGCGGCGAACAGGCTGGTGATGCCGTGCCGGTAGTAGTCGTGGGTACGGCGTTCGGGCATGCCCGGCATCATCGGCAGGACGGGCTGGGAGCGGTCCAGCGCCTGAATCTGGGCCTTCTCGTCCACGCACAGGACCACCGCTTTCTCGGGCGGGTGGTGGTACAGGCCGACGACGTCGACGACCTTCGCGACGAACTGTGGGTCGGTGGAGAGCTTGAAGGCGTCCTGGAGGTGCGGCTTGAGGTCGAACTTCTTCCAGATCCGCCCGATGGTGGACTTCGACAGGCCGGAGTGCTGGGCCATTGAGGCCCGCGACCAGTGGGTGTCTTTGCCCGGGGTGGATTCCAAGGTCGCGGTGAGCACGTCTTCGACCTGGTCGAGCAGGATCGAGGGCGGCCGGCCGGGACGCGGTTCATCGATCAGCCCGTCCAGCCGCGAGCGGATGAACCTCGACCGCCAGCGGTTCACCGTTCCGTGCGACACACCGAGTTCAGCGGCGATCTCCTTGTTCGTCCCGCCTTCCGCGCACCGCAGTACGATCCTCGCCCGCAGCGCCAGGAACTGCGCGGTCTTCGCCCTCTTCGCCCAGCGCGTCAACTCCGCCCGCTCGGCCTCGGACAGCACCAGCTCCGGCTTGCACCGACCCGACCGCGGCTCGTCCACCAGGCCCGACATCCTCCGGTCCGCGAACCGCGAGCGCCACTTGCGCACCGTCTCCGCACTCACCCCGAAGCCCGCTGCCACAGTGGTGTTCGACGCCCCGTCCGCACAGGCCAGGACGATCCGAGCCCGCTCCGCCACGCGAGCCGAGACCGCGCCGGCCGCCCAGCGCGACAACTCCGCACGCTCCTCCACGGACAGCACGACTTCGACAGCACGAGGACCCCGAGACACCATGAAAACAGGCTACAGACTTAGAGCAGTGATTTCCGGCGCATCACACTAGCTCCACCAGGTTCCCGCATGGCTGCAGTAACCGCTGGTTGCGCTCTGGCCTTCCGTGCTGCGACCTGTGGGCGCCCGAGGCTCACCGGTACGGGATGGGCAGTCCCGGACTGCTCTTGACCGTCTTCATGGTGAACTGGGAATTGGTGCGGGCCACGCCGGGCAGGCCGGTGAGTTCGGCCATGTAGAAACGCTCGTAGGTGTCGAGGTCGGGTACTGCCACCCAGAGCAGGTAGTCGGGCTGGCCGAACAGCCGTAGGCAGTGAACGATCTCGTCGAGACCCGTGACGGCCGCCTCGAACGCCTCGATGGTGCTCCTGTCCTGCACCGCCATCTCGACGTGCAGCAGCACGAGGAACCCCCGGCCCACGGCGGCTGGGTCGACCGCCGCGTGGTAACCGGTGATCACGCCCGTGCCTTCGAGGTGCCGTACCCTGCGCAGGCATGGGGACGGTGACAGGCCCACGAGGTCGGCCAACTCGGTGTTGGCCAGACGGCCGTTCTCCGTGAGGTGCTCGATAATTGCTCGATCTGTTCTATCCATGGCATCCCATGCTAACGAGTATGGCAAACGTGGGCATCTTTGGAATCTTGTGCGGCGCCTTCGTGGCTAGCATGGCCGTCTCGACATGCTGACCCCGCACCCGGGAGATTCTTATGGCCGACGTGCCGATACTCGGATTGGACAAAGACCACAGGGAAGCGGCTGGCCGGCTCCTGACCTCGTTCTTCGACGATTATGAGCGGTCCATTCCCGACCGCCCCCTCGTGCCGGAGGTGGACCGCGATGTCCTCGCCGGCTTGCTGGCGAATCCGTTCCCCGACAAGGGGCTCGGAGTCGAGGGACTGTTTCGCGAGATCAACGAGAAGATCCTCCCGAACTCGACCACGGTGGCGCACCCGCGTTTCCTCGCCTACGTGCTCGGCCCGCCCAACGGCATTGCCCCCTACGCAGAGGCGATCGCGGCCACCATCAACCAGAACTGCAATTTCTCGCAGCTCTCGCCGGCCGCGAGCGTAGTCGAACGGGCCGTCATCACATGGTTGGGAGGGCTGTTCGGATACGACGAGCGGTCGGGTGGAATCCTTACCGGCGGCGGTTCTATCGCCACCCTCAACGCCCTTACTACGGCGCTGCACGCCCGCCTCCCCGGCTTCCGCGAGCAGGGTCTGCAAAACTCCGGCCCCCAACTGGTCGTGTACACCTCCGTCGAGGCGCACCGGTGCGTCGACAAGGCCGCCGCGCTCCTGGGTCTCGGCACGGACAATGTCCGCCACATCCCTACCGACGACCACTTCCGCATGCGTGTGGACGCCTTGGAAGACGCCATCCGCGCCGACCGAGCGGCCGGACGGGAGCCGTTTTGCGTCGTTGCCACTCCCGGGACGGTCACGAGCGGCTCTATTGATCCGATCGACGCCATCGCGGACGTGTGCGAGCGGGAGGAGTTGTGGCTGCACCTTGACGGCGCGTACGGCGCGCTGTTCGTGCTGTCCGAGCGCAAGCGCGAGGCGTTCGCGGCGTGCACTCGAGCGGATTCCATCGCCCTCGACCCGCACAAGCTGCTGTTCACTCCGCTGGAGGCGGGCTGTCTACTGGTCCGCGACCGCAGCCTGCTGGCCAAGGCGTACGCGTTCTCCTCCTCATACCTCACCGTGGAGGAGGACCCGCTGATGCTGGACTACATGAACTACGGCCCACAGCTCTCCCGCAGTTTCAAGGCACTGAAGGTGTGGAGCGCACTGCAGGCCTTCGGCGTCGATGCCTTCCGGGAGGCAGTCGACCACATGCTGGACCTCGCGCAGTACATGGCCGACCTCATCAAGGCGGATCCCGGCCTGGAACTCATGACGCCCGTATCGCTGACCGCCGTCTGCTTCCGAATCAAGGACGCCTCTGCGGCCGACCACACCGCCGTACTCGCCGAGCTGATAGAGGAAGGCACCGCGCTTCTCGGCCCGGCATGTCTGGACGGCCGTCAGGGCATGCGTGCCTGCATCACCAACTACCGCACCACGCGCGACGACATCGAACTCATCGTGGACCGACTGTCAGAGATCGCCCGCCGTCGGCCCGCCACGGACACCCCGGAGACAACCCTGTGACAGATGCCCCTGGTTTGCGCGTCAATCCGGCACACGCGATGTTCGACGCCGACTCCGCCTCCCGCGGACTGGGCATCGAGCTGCTGGAGGTGGGGAGTGGGTCGGCGGTGGTCCGGATGACCGTGACCCCGCTGATGGTCAACGGCCACGGCATCGCCCACGGTGGCTATGTCTTCACCCTTGCCGACACGGCGTTCGCATGCGCCTGCAACAGCCACGGCCCGGTGACCGTCGCCTCGGGTGCCGACATCTCCTTCACGGCTCCCGCCAAGGAGGGCGACGTTCTGACCGCGATCGCTCACGAGCGCACCCGCTACGGCCGTAGCGGGATCTACGACGTGACCGTCCTGCGTGGCGAGACCGTCATCGCCGAGTTCCGCGGACGAAGCCGCGTCATCAGGGACACCCCGGAGTAGGCGACGGCGACCGACCACGGTCACATGCGCCCGAGTCCGGCCCCGCCGCTCACGCGGCGGGGCCAGAACCCCAAGATCTTCATGAGCCTTCAAGGTCCCGTCCAATGGGTTGTATGCCGGGTTGGTGGCCTGGTGTTCTATGCCGACCGGGGGATCGAGTGTCGCGGTACACAGCAGAAGCGGAAGCAGGGATGAGGGGAAAACGCCCTCACTGCCTGGCAAGGAGCCCACTATGTGACCCTGGCTGAACTGTTGGTCCGTCTTGACAGCTATGGCGGAAGGCAGCCGGGCCGGCGGCGTCCAGCTGCGCGACAACGCCGACGTAACGCGGTGAACAACCGTGGACGTCTGCGGACCGTCACAACCGGGCACGGCGAAGCCGGGCCGGCCTCGCCACAAGGGCGTCGGCGAGTCCGGCCTGGGAGTCCTCATGGGGGAGCGGAGTGCAACTTCGGTCAGCTGTCGGGCAGCGCTGTCCTCATGAAGTCGACGGTGATCTTGTATGCGACGCCGGCGGCGCGGGAGTCATGCAAGCCGGCCGGGGGAAGCCGTGGACCATGCAGGGCACCCGGATCGAGGTTCCGCCGCCGGATGCCAGAGTTCGCGCTTGCCGGGACACGGTCGCATGGTTGTGGCGGCATGCCCACACGCACCGCCTCGCCGCTCGGCCGTCGCAACCCAGCGGCGAGGAGGCGTGTTGACGATGTACTCAAGGTGGTCCGACGAGAGCCGGATGTTGATCGTGTGGAGCACCCGCTTGGTGGCCGGCACTGCAAGATAGACCTCGAGGTGGCGCCGGTTGTTGCTCGCGAAC
This sequence comes from Streptomyces sp. HUAS TT11, assembly GCF_051553595.1. Classification (NCBI taxonomy): domain Bacteria; kingdom Bacillati; phylum Actinomycetota; class Actinomycetes; order Kitasatosporales; family Streptomycetaceae; genus Streptomyces; species Streptomyces sp. HUAS TT11. The sequence continues at coordinate 225,580 of NZ_CP196184.1, read as the reverse complement.
GTGCCGACTCGGGCACCGACCGGAACTCCCAAAGCGTCCAGAGCGGTCGCAAGGCGCCGGGTGTGGTTTGCCACGTCGGCATATGTGAGCCGCTCGGTGCCGGCCGTTGCGACGTTTTTGTGCGCATAAAGCCGCTCCGCACGTTCCAGGATGTGTGCGATAGTGAGCGGCCGCGGCTGCATCAGCCCGTCCATGGCATCGTTTGCACCGACCACCTTCAGCACCGCGGACCACCCGCGGAGTGAAGGACCTGGCCGGTCGTGACGGCGGCTTCGTCCTTGACGTGGCCTTGCCGGGCAAGGCACTCGGCGACGGCGGCGCCGATGCGGCGATCGGCTCCGATGACGATCGTGGGCCGGGACGGATCAGGCATGGGTCTTCTCTTTCTGTCGGCGGGTCTGGGCTCTGCCCCACAAGGCGGGCACAGATCGAGCGACGTGTGGAGGATCGGGGCCAAGGGCGGGCGCGTACGGGTCGTCAGTGTCGACTCGGACGACCGCGATCCGGCTCTACAGCCTGCGAGGGGGCTCTGTCCGACCCCAACCAGCGGCCTGCCCGCGCGCCCCGACCGCGAGGTGGGATCCCGGCGGCGCGTCGGCGCACCGTCGTGGCAGCAGCGGCCCGCGTGCGGCGTGCAAGTGCGGTCGGCGGCCACTTTCGAAAGTGTGGAAGCTTTTGTCGAGCGCGGTGGGTGACAAAGGATGAGATCCAGGTTCATGAGTGTCTTCTCGCCGCAGCGTCCGCTACGTACCGCGAGTCACCCTAGATGCGGTTCCGGAACCAAGAGAGGTAGGAATCTCCCACTCACACGCTCGCTTTGGCAGTGGTTCTCTCCACTCCGGACCAGTCCCAGGATCCCCGACGTTCCTGTTCTGCCGGCCGATGCGGTGGATCAAATCCGGAACTCCAGCCACGTCGTTCTTGTCGGCGAAGGCTGACAAGTGGTCGTCGAGGCGTCCTGGCATGTTCGGCTGTGCAGTGCGGCCCGGCGCCGACCTTCCCGGTCCCGGCACAGTCCGCACGTCCCTCGCATTGCCAGATCATCCCCGGGGACAGCTGATGGCCGGCCCCACAGACCGCGGCGACTGCCTCGGCGCGGCCCTCAACGACCTCCTGCGCTTCCAGGTCACCCCCCGCCACAGGCTGTCGTCCTACGCGGCGAACCACTGGCATGCCCAGCTCTGCCAGCCGACAGGCACCCACCGTGGACGGCAGGCCCTGGAGGACGCAGGCCTCGGCATGACCACCCGAGACCCTGACCAACTGGCTGTCCGACACCAGTACAACCTCCGGTCCAGCTATCGCGACGTCATCCACACCGCGTACGAGGACGCCGCGATCGTCCCCGCCCACCCGATCCCCGACCACATCAAACGCGGCCAGTTCGAGATCAGCGGTGCCGTCGAATGCGGCGACGACGAACGCCAACGCGGCACCAGGGATGTGGCGTCCCTGCGTAGGGACAGCTCTGCTCAGCCCCCAAACAGATCGGGCAGGTATGCGTCACCGGCTGCCTGGACTCTTGTGAGCACGCTGATGTCAACTTGCCGCGGACGTCGTCGACGAACCGGCGCAGGACCAGGTGCAGTTGGTCGAGCTCGGACGCCCAGCGCGGACGGGGCCCGGAGGTGTGGGTGCCCTTACCGAAGCACACGAGCCCGGGGCCCTGATGCTTTGGACCGGCTAACACAATGAGGCGGCTCACTACATGCGGGCGGCGCAGCGGGTGAGGTCTTCCGAGAGGAACACGATGAATCGTCGCTGCGAGCCGGTGATCGTTGGCAGGTGGATTCGGGCTGTTCCTGCGGCATGGAGTCTTTCGACGGCTTCGGCCAGGCCGGGACGAGGTGTGATACCAGTGTCGAGCATGACCTCGTGTCGGTGGGACCAGATGTCCCAGAGTTGGCGGGCAGAGGTGGCTTGACTCCCCCAAGAACAGGAAGGTTGACGACCGCCCGCGACCAGTCGTTCAGTTCAGCCAGCAGTACCTCGTGCAGTTGTTGCCAGACGCCTGCCTCGTTCCAGTCCCGCAGCCGTCTCCAGCACGTCATGCCTGAGCCGAATCCGAGCTCCTGGGGAAAGCGTTCCCACTGGATGCCCGTGTGGAGTACGAACAGGATCCCGCACAGCACCTGCCGATCCGGGGACAGGTTTGCGGCCCGGGTACCTGAACCTTCGCTCCCGCTTCGGCAGCAGCGGTGCGATCCGCTCCCACAAGTCGTCAGGCACGATCCACGGCGAAGCCCCCCATGACCCGGACAACGCCCAACGCGCCGACCAGACACGGCCATCAGCACCAATCCACCTCATTCTGTCGGCCGTTCTTAGAAGCGGTTCTCGCGGATTGAGTTCCAGCCTGCGCAGGATCTCTGCAGGAGGTGATGGAAAGTGTCATCGTCCTACAGGCGGGTTGGACGATGATGCGGCCTCTTGACCGAATCTGCTGCTGTGTGTGGGTGAGGAGGCCTTGCGGCGCACGGAAAGGGGCGCGGGGGGCGGCTTTGCTCCCAGTGTCCGGGACATGGGCGAGGGATTTGTCTCTGCTCCGGGCTTCCCTGCGCTTCAAGGAGAGCCATGCGATACACCACTCTGTCCGGCATCGCCGCCCTGGCCACGATCGTGGCCAACGGTGTGAGCGCGGTACCGGCCGTCGCGGCCCCCGGCATTTCGGTGCCGTGCGACACCCCGACCCTGATCAAAGCGCTCGCCACGGCGCCCGCGGGTTCCACCCTCGTCCTCGCCCGCCACTGCACCTACCACCTGACCACCGCCTACGCCGGCGCCGACGGACTACCCACCATCGACAGGCAGCTCACCATCGAGGGCCGCGACTCCACGATCGTCCGCGACGGGCTGACGGCCGGTGCCTTCCGCATCTTCCACGTCACCTCCACCGGTGACCTACGGCTCGACGACGTCACGATCCGCGGCGGCAACGCGCCCGATGCGGGGGGAGGCATCCTCGTCGACAGCTCCGGCATGCTGAAGCTCGACAAGGTCACCCTCGACAACAACCAGGCCGACATCGAGGGAGGCGGCGTCTTTGTCGTCGGCGGCGCCATGGCGTACATCACCCGCAGCGAGTTCACCTTCAACAACGCGGGAGAGGGTGGAGGCCTGCAGTCGGACGGCACCGTCACCACCGACAGCGTCGAATTCACACACAACAACGCCGGGGTTGGCGGGGCCATCGGTCACGAGGACGGTAACGCGGTCTTCCGCAATACCACCCTGAAGAACAACACCAGCAGCTTGGACGGCGGTGGCATCGACACAGACAGCGGCCCCGTCTGGTTCATCAACAGTAAGATCATCGACAACACCACCGCGGGTGCGCAGGGCGGCGGCATCTGGAACGCGGTCCCGATGACGCTTATCAAGACCGAGGTCTCAGGCAACGTCGCAGGAGGCTCCAACGGCCAGGGCGGCGGCATCTACAACAATCCCGCCGGCACTCTGGTGCTGCGGGACAGCTCGGTCGACCGCAACAGCGCGAACGGCTCCGGCACGTCACAGGCCGGCGGCATCTACAACCCCGGCGGTACGGTGACGCTCGATCGCAGTGAGGTAAACGACAACGCCTCGACCGTCGCACCGGGCGGCGTGTGGACCGACACGCAGTTCACGGTGAACCGGTCGGAGATCCGGCGCAACATTCCCACCAACTGCGCGGGCAGCCCCGTCATTGTCACCGGTTGCGTCGGCTGACACAACTCCCGATGCCGCGACCCGCACCGACCGCCGACTCCGGTGCGGGGCACCGCGGTTTGCGGGGCGCCCGGCCCAGCACATCAGAGGGCCAGCGCGGACACGCACCTGCCCCCACATGTCGGACAACGCTCGACTCGCCGCCCGGACACGGCTTTCAGCTTCGATCCACCTCATTCTGTTGGCCGCTGTCAGGTTCCCGGGATTGGATTCGTCGCTTCTGTAGGGATTCCGCGAAGAGGGGCGGGGCATCGTGGAGTGTGTCGTGGCGCGTGCTCGCCCCGCCCCGGCGCAAGCCGGGGCGGACTGGGCGCGCATCAACCACAACCGTGTCCTCTCCGCCGCTTCAGGCCACCCAGAGGGCGGCGCCGGAGTTGAAGGTGAGCACGGTGACGGGTGGGCGAAGGAAACAACGACAGGAACGCGGAGCTCAAAGACAGATAACTGAGAAAGCCGCAGGTACGCATCTTCCCGGTCGCCACTGCAGCCAAGTAATCTCTGGAGAATCACCAAGGGGGGCATGTGAAATATTCAAAAGGGATCCTCGCCGCCTTAACCGTGACTGGAGTGATCGCCTTAGCAACGAGCAGGACTACGGCGCGGCCGGCCACCACCACCGCAACGCCCCGTTCGACAACGGGGACATCTCACGAGCCTGCTGAGGGCTACTACGATGCACGCAGAGGCGCGGCCGGCTACGCGCCGGTTGTCGGAACGTTCGGCGCGCTCGCAGTACCCGCAGTCGTCGTCGTGTTCACCAACCTCCCCGCCGCCCAGCGCCACAGCGAGGCCGCTGCCTTCGCGACAGGGTTGCTCGTCGTCACCATGATCGGCAGCATCATCGGAGCAATTTCTCTGGCCGCCATCGGCGGAGAAAGTGTCTTGACCCCCAATCTGACGCCAGCGGTGATGTTCGCTGCTGTTCCGGTCGTCATCGCGCTCGTTGATGTAGTTGCAGCGTTCGAAATACTCGCCTCGCTCGCGCTTCCGCCCGCTCGGCTTCTTCTGCAGCTGATCACCGGCATATCCGGAGCGCTCGGAGTCTTTTTCACCGCTCTAGCCCTGGGAGACAGTTGGGCCACTCACCCTGCGCAGCAGGCGCCCGGCTACGCCGAGTGGAAGTCCGCAGAATGGATTACTTCACAAAAGGACGCTGACAGGGCCGCGCTCTACGTAGCAGGACTCGGCGTTGTTCCAGCGCTGGGTGGCACCGTCTTACGTGCCACTGGGGTGCATCTGACGGCAGATGTCACCGCGGCGAACACGGTCATTCTCAGCGGGCTGGCCCTGACTGTCGTCGCCACGGTCGCCAGCGCCCTGCGCTCCCGGCATCCCGAGGGAGCGTCATCACGCGGAACACGTCCATGGGAGGCCTACGCCACCATTCTCGCCACCAGTTCGTACACCGTCATCCTCCTGCTCTTCCTCCCTTGAGAACGACACATGGCATGGCTCACGCGGCGCGAAGCGGGCTGCGCCGTAAGCACTCCTGCGGGTCGACGCCGAACTCATGACAACTATAGCCAGCAGGGATGAACGCCGGAGAGCAGGGGACGGGCCGTCTGGTCAGGGGGAGGCCAGCGCGGAGCCGACCGCGAGGGCGAGTGCGTCGAAGGCGTGCCTGGTGGCCGGGGCGAGAGCGGAACTTCAGCGACCTGGTTGAGAGATCTGATCGTCTCCAGAAACATGCTCAGATGAAGGCGATGGCTGCTCCGGTCGCGATCGAGAGTTTCGCGGCCTGGAGGAGGTGCAGGCAGACATAGGATTCGACACCGTAACGCTGCCACCCCTCGGCGGCCGGCTCCTCCGCATCGGTTGCCTCCAAGACCTCTTCGGAGTGCGGGTCGAGGTCTACCGGAAGACCGAGAGCCTCTGCAATCCGACGGGTTTCCGCCAGCAGTCGCACCGAGGAGCCGAGGTATCCGCCAGGTGCCTTTCTGTCGACGATGACGTGGGCGAAGTCGACAGGAACGTAGTAGCCCTCGCAGTCCGAATGATGGATCAGATGGTCGAACGGTCCAGGATGATCACCGGGGAGAGCCTTGTAGACATCGCTCAGGAGCGGGTCGTCGGTCGCACGCTGCGCCTCGTCCAACGGCTCGGGCAGACGCCCGCCTGCCGCAAGGTGGGCGGCGAGACGTCGAACGGTGTGCAAGCCCGAGTAGCCCCACATCTCGAACTCCGCGTCCCCGGCCTCCACCAGATCGGGTTCGGTCCACTGTTGCGCTCCCGCCCGCTCCAGTAGCTCGCCGATCGCAACGAAGTCAGCGCGGACCATCTTGGTGTAGTCATCCTCGGCATGGCTGAGCACACCGACGACCATGTTCAAACCCACGCCCAGATCTTGCCAGGGCTGACCGGACAACCAGACCTTGCCCTGTCGCTTCCACGCGTCCGCCGATCGGTGACTACGGGACGACCTTCCTCCGGTACTTCCCGCGTGGTAGGCGCTGTGCCTCCCCGGAGACGACGACTTCCGCACGGCCCGCGTCCAGGATCGGAGGCGACGCTCGACCCCCGACAGGACGCACACCGGACACCGAGGACGCGAGGCCCATGGACACCCCGACGCAGAACCCCGGCCCGTTCGCCCCCACCTCCCGAACGACGCATCCGCACGAGGCGCGCCCTCCGCGCCGCCGCGGCACGCGGCTGCCGCCGCAGTGGCGCAAGGCGCTACGGGCCGCACACGTGACGGTCTCGGTCGGGCTGCTGGGCAGCGACGCCGCCGTGCTGGCCCTGGCCTCAGCGGGGCGGCTGGGCAGCGACCCGGTCACCGTCTACCCGGCCGCCCACCTGATCGGCGAGCTGCTGCTCCTGCCGCTGGCCGTGCTGGCCCTGGTCACCGGCGTCGCGGTGGGCCTGCTCACGCCCTGGGGTCTGCTGCGCCACTGGTGGGTGGTGATAAGTCTCGCGGTGACAGCGGGCGGCACCGTCCTGGCCACGTTCGTGCTGGTCCCGGGTCTGGGCGCGGCGGCCTCAGCGGCGCTGGCCGGGCATCCTGTCGCCGACGCCACTGGGCTGGTCCGCGATTCGGGCGCAGCGTGCTTCGTGCTGATCGCGACCGTCGCGCTGTCTTACATCAAGCCCTTCGGGACGGTGCGCCGTAGGCCTCGCACCGGAAAGGGCGACCGATCAGCGTCTTGATCCGCGCCGACATCCACCTCTGGTCCGGCCAGCCGTTTGCGAGCGGCCCCCTTGGCCGGCTCCTGCTCGAGTACCTCGCACAGTGCTTCGCTCGGCCTGGGCCTTGATCCGTAGCGGCTGGGCACCGTCGTTGGCGGCCAGGAGCAGCAGGAGTGCATCAGGTAGCCCGTGGCGAGGGCACGGGACACCGCCTGGACATGCGCCGACTCCCCCGTGGTCGACGCGGCCAGGATCAGTGGCGAGGTTCGTAGCCCGTCACGACCCGGTCATCCCCACCACGGACCGCAGTAGGAGACCCCGGAGTTCAAATGGATGGGAACGCCACTCCTGTGCAGGCAGATGCGAGCCGAGACCTTCTTGAAATGGCTGTAGCTCTTGGTGAACGAAACGGTGCTCTTGGTCACCCGTGAGATTCCGCCGAGCTTGCCGTCCACCCTGAACATCACCACGACGTAGCGATTCTTCGGCGCGTGGTAGTGGTGCAAGGTGCCGGTCAGCTTGCCCTTGTAGTACCCGTGACCGACCGCAGTGTAGGTGTGCCTGATATCGGCGTACCCGTTGCGGCCTCCGGGCACCTGCGTCCAGAGCCGCGTGTGGTGGGCTGTGCTCGACGCGACCTCATAGCCGCTCGCCTGCGCGGAACCTGTCAGCGTCATTGCTCCGGCCACTGCCGGAACGAGCGACGTCAGGGCGATACGCTGTGCGATGTTCACTGCTACTCCTCTTCTCCCTCAATTTCCGCACCGCGGACGCATGTGTGCGACGGTTCTGCCGGCCGTGCCGCACCCCCACGGATGCCGGCTCTGGCCGGACGGTGGCCGCCGCGTCGCGAGCGGACTTGGCGCAACCACGGTGCAGCGCCGTCCGTGGGGAAACCGTGCGAACAACCTAAAACTCCCTCTTGGGCGCTGGTCACGCTGGTACACCAGGTAAGGACAGGTGCGTTGGGGGTTGCGATGGCTGTCGGGTTCCGATTACTGGGAAGCGTCGAAACCGAGGTCGACGGGGTACCGGTCGACCTCGGACATCCGAAGCAGCGCGCAGTACTGGCTGTCCTGCTGATCGAGGCCAACCGCCTGGTGTCCCCTGACCTGTTGCTGGAACGCGTCTGGGGCGAGCAATGTCCGAAACGCGGACGGGAGACGGTGTACAACTACCTGTCTCGGCTGCGCACGGCGTTGCGTGCCGTTGACGACGACGTCCGTCTGGACCGCCACTCGGGCGGCTATCTGCTCGCGGTTGACGAACACGCCGTGGACGTACACCAGTTCCGGCACCTTGTAGGCCAGGCCCGGGCTGCCGGCAGTGATCAGGAGGCCCTGGAATTGTTCGAGCGGGCCTTGGGGTTGTGGCGCAGCGAGGCGGTGTCGGGGCTGGACACTCCGTGGGCGACCGGCCTGCGCGTCACCCTGGAGGGAGAGCGGCTGGCCGCCGAACTGGACCATGTCGACTGCGCGTTGCGCTGTGGGCGGCATGCCGAGCTGCTTCCCGGCCTGTCGGCTCGCGCCACTCAGAACCCTTGGGACGAACGCGCGGCCGGTCAGATGATGCTGGCCCTGTACCGCGGTGGCCGCCAGGCCGACGCTCTGGAGGAGTATCGAGGGCTTCGCCGTCGACTGGTCGAGGAGCTGGGCATCGATCCCGGCCCGAGCGTACAGCGCCTGCACGAGCAGATTCTGGCAGCCGATCCGTCCTTGGACCTCTCGAGCCGACCGCCCTTCCTCGGCGCCGGGTCTGCGGTACTTCCGCATCAGCTACCTGCTGCGGTCATCCCCCTCATCGGCCGGGTCGGCGAGCTGGCGGCGCTCACCGCGCAGGTGGAGTCAGCCGCCGACACGGGAACCGTGGTGATCACATCGGTCGGTGGGACCCCCGGGATCGGCAAGACCGCTCTGGCGGTGCACTGGGCGCACCAGGTGCGGGACCACTTTCCCGATGGGCAGCTGTACGTGAACCTGCGCGGGTTCGATCCGCGGGCGCAACCGGTGGAACCCGCCGACGTGGTACGCGGCTTCCTGGAGGCTCTCGGAGTTGCCCCACAGCACATTCCGCCGAGTCCGCAGGCGCAGGTCTCCCTGTACCGCAGCATGCTGGACGGCAAGAGGATTCTCCTGCTGCTGGACAACGCTCGCGATGCTCAGCAGGTCCGACCGCTGCTGCCCGGCTCCGTGGGGGCGGTGGCCGTGGTGACCAGCCGGAACAGGCTGTCCGGCCTGGTCGCCGTAGACGGTGCGCGCCCGATCAGCCTGGGTCTGCTCACCGAGGACGAAGCCCGGGAACTGCTGGCGCGCCGACTCGGAGCCCGACGGGTGGCCGCCGAACCCCAAGCGGTCCAGCAGATCATCACGCGGTGTGCCTGTCTCCCACTCGCGCTGACGATCGCCGCAACCCGAGCCGCCCAGAGCGGATTCCCCCTCACCGCCTTGGCTGCGGAACTGACCGAAGCCAGCCGGCGGCTCGACGTCCTGGCCTGCGGTGATCCGGCCAGTGAGGTGCGGGCAGTGTTCTCCTGGTCCTACACAGCGCTCACCGCGCCGGCGGCCCGGCTTTTCCGGCTGCTGGGGCTGCACCCCGGCCCAGACATCTCCGCCGCCGCGACCGCGAGCCTTGCGGCCGTGCCCCCATCCATCGTGCGAAGCCTGCTGGATGAACTGACCCGGGCCAACCTGGTGACCGAGCGCGCCCCCGGCCGGTACGTGTTCCACGACCTTCTGCGCGACTACGCCACGGAACAGGCCAACTCCATCGACCCCGAACAGGAGCGTCATGCCGCGGTGCACCGGATGCTGGATCACTATCTGCACACCGCGGACGGCGCTTCCCGGCTGCTGGATCCGGCCCAAAACCCGCTGAGCCTGCCCCCTCCGCAACCCGGGGTCCACCCGGAACGCCTCGCCGACCACGAGGAGACGCTGGCCTGGTTCACCGCCGAACACGCCGTGTTGCTCGCCACCGTGGATCATGCTGCGGCCACCGGATTCGACACCCACACCTGGCAGTTGGCCCACGCACTCGCCACACACCTGGACAGGCGCGGGCACTGGCACGAGCTGGCGGCCGTGGGTAACGCCGCGCTCGACGCCGCCGCCCGGCTGGCCGACCCCCGCGGGCAGCCCATCGCTCACCGTATCGTCGCCCGCGCCCACCGCCGCCGCGGCAACTACGAAGACGCCTGTTCCCACCTGTGCCAGGCCCTCGACTTGTTCGGCCGGGCCGGCAACCTTGGAGGGCAGGCCGACATCCACATCGACCTCGCCAGAGTGCAGGCACGGCAGGGACTCGCTGTCATCCCTGAAATCCTCCCGCGTGTCTACCAAGCCCACGCCTTGTACCAGTCCTCCGGCCACCGGCTGGGGCAGGCCCAGGCTTTGACCGCTATTGGCTGGTCCCACGCCCGACTCGGCGACTACGCGCAGGCCCTGATCCGCTGCCGAGAGGCTCTGCCTCTACTTGAGGAATTCGACGACCGCGAGGGGCAGGCCTACGCCTGGGACAGCATCGCCCACGCCCACCTCCACCTGGGCCACCACTCCCAGGCCGTCACCGGTTATCAGAACGCCCTAGGCCTATGCCGCGACCTCGGCGACCGTCCCCTGGAAGCGGACGTCCTCAACCACCTCGGTGACACCCACCACGCCGTACACGATCGTGATGCCGCCCACCACACCTGGCAACTCGCCCTCGCCATCTTCACCGAACTTGATCATTCCCAAGCCGGCCGGATCCGAGCCAAGCTCGACGCCCTTGTTCATCCTGAACGACGTGGTGCTCCCTACGAGCGGTCAGGACACGCCGGTCGGCAAACGATCGCCAGGCTGAACCCGTCAAGCGGGCCGCCCTCGACCACTTCATGATCGTGGCGCGGCCAGGGCTACACCCTGCAGGTCACCCGCCCCTGGCCCCGGCGGCGCCCAAGGCCCACCGGCGGCCTCGGCCTGCCAGCACCCTTCCGGCTGCGGTGTGCGACCGGCGAGACCGGGGGCACTCCGGTGTGATCGGGTGCAGCTGACCGGTGCGGACCTGTCGGCGTGCGCACCACGCCGGTGGGCGCCTGTTCCCGGTGGCCGCCCACCGGTTGGCGCAGCTTTGCCTTGGTTTGGGGGTCGGTGGAGTACACGACGGTGCCGACCATGCCCCAAGTCAGCAGCACCTTGTATGTGTTGTGGATCAGGCGGTCGGCGTCGGCGTCCGGCGTCGCCTACCTGAAGACGGGGTCCTTGGATGCGGTGCGGTCGGTGGTCCAGAGGCCGTCGCGCCAGAGGAAGTGTGGGCCGATGATGATGCCGGATTAGCCGTACTCGAAGCCCTGGGCGGTGTAGACGCAGCCGAGCTGCCTGAAGCCGGCCGGGTCGGTGGCCCACAGCGCGGACGGGGGCGTGCCGGAGACGGAAGCCTCGTACCCGCTCCAGTTCCGGTCGACCGGGTGTCACGTTCGTAGGAGGAGTCGGAGCGGGTCGCTGCGTCATGGCAGAGCGGGGACGGGCCGCTGTCAGAAGGCAGTGGCCGGCGCTTTGTCTGCAGGCGGGAGCAAGGGCCGATCCGGCATGTTCCCGCGGGAACATGCCGGATCGGCCAAGTGCCGGAATCCGTGAAGATCCGAAAAGATGCGGGGGAGTCTGGCCAGGCCTACGTATCGTTGCAGGTCACAGCGCTGCGGAGGGACCGCAGGCCTGGCATCACACCACTCAGCCCGACGGTCAAACCGCCTCACCGCTCGGCGCGTCGCGACGGGACACTGCTAGGTAGCCGACGAAGCACACGATGGCAGCCGTCCAGGCGAGGGTGACCGGAGCCAGCCCTAGCCCAAGACCGCCCCGCGCGTGCCCGAAGGCCATCCAATCGGCGAGTGATGCGCCAAGGGGGCGGGTGATCACGTAGGCGGCCCAGAAAGCAGCCACGGCGTCAAGGCCGAGGAATCGGTGGGCGGCTGCGGGGATGCCAATAGCCACGGCGAAGAGAAGGACCGATCCGCGGTATCCGAAGCCGGCGGTGGCGGTCAGGTCACCTGCCGCGGTACCGAGGGCGAAGGTGGCAAGGACTGCTGCCCAATAGAAGGTTTCGCGGCGCCGGGTTCGGATGCTGTGGATCGATAGCGTGCGTTCGACGGCGTACCACAGGGCGAACACAGCGGCCAGCACGGTCAGGAAGAGCGGCGTGGACACCGCATAGGGCACACCGAGGCCGACGTGCAGGACGTCGGCCGCCATCGTGCCGAACACGCTGACCATGACTATGGCCGTCCAGTACACCCAAGCGACGTACCGACGGACAGCGAACTGCAGGGCCAGGGATGCCACCAGGGCGAGACCTCCGAGCGCCACCGCCGGTACCGGGCCGAGCAGACGGGCGAGCAAGTCTGATGCGGTCTCGCCCATGCCCGTGGTGAGCACCTTGATGGTCCAGAAATAGACAGTCACTTCCGGCACCTTGTTCGCCATGGCACGCAGCGGAGCAAGTGGACGGTCGTCGAGAAGGTTCTCTGTGGTCATGGAGCGCACGATGGCACGGTGAACTCTCACTTCCACAGGCCCTTTTGCCATTGCTTTAGGGCTTCTGGAACATGAGTTTCAAAACTGCGCGCACAACCTGACAGCAACCTGAACGCGTCAACAAAACCCCTGGTCACCCTCACTGAGCCGGTGATATGCGTGGACCCTCGCCTGACCACACTGGCCGTGGCGCTGACAAGGCTCGTAGTGCCGCGGTACCACTTGCAGGGCCCCGTTCATCCTTCGGTACCGATTCATGGCGATTCCGAATTTAGCGTGGTGTTGAAGCGAGACATCACGGATGGAACCCGAGAGAAGAGCGCCAACGATTGACGCACGGCAACTGGCCAAAAAGCACGGAGAGAAGACGGCCGTCGACGGCCTGCACTTCCTCGTGAAGGGGCACGGTGACCGGATTCCTGGGCCCGAACGGAGCGGGGGGAAGTCCATGACGATGCGCATGGTCGTCGGACTGGACGCTCCCACGAGCGGCTCGGTCACGGTGAACGGGAACCGCTACGCCCACCACCGCGCCCATGCAAGAGGTTGGCGCTCTCTCATTTGCCTGCGACCTCTGCGAGTGGCTGTCCGTGCCCAGCAGTAGGATCCTTGCGCATGACGTCCCGTCTGCACGGCAATTCTTCCTCGCCCCACCAGCAACAGCACGCCGAACCCAGTACCGACGAGGGTGACGACAACGTACTGATCAGCACGCTGTGCGCCCGTGCTTGGGACCCGGGCCTGCGGTTCGACACGGCATATGTTCCCCTGACATGGATCGAGGAACACTTCGGTCGAGAGTATCTGCAACACATTCAGGACCAGGTCCGCTCCCACGGCAGCGACGGGACGATCCAACTCAAGGCACACGCCGAGGCAGTAGCGATCTACTTCGCAGACGCTCCGCGTGGGCCGATGTTCCCCCCGGTCACACCACAGGAAGTCGATGCCGCCGAGACCATCATCGGGCGCCCGCTACCGGAACTCCTCCGCCGGATCTACACCGAGGTCGGCAACGGAGGCTTCGGGCCCGACGCCGGCCTGGCCTCTGTGACCGCCGGGCAGCGCGCAGCAGGGCACCTGACCGACTGGCCCTGCTCGCTCCGCAGACACGAACGTAACCGTGCGGCAGGGCTCCCCACATCGTGGCTGTACCTGACATCGGGTGGCTGCACGATGGAGTGGCACGTTTCGCTGCTCGCAGCCGACAATCCTGTGCTGCTCTATGACACGGACGGCTGGGTGCCGAGTTGGGGCGAAGATCCACATGACGGCCTCCGCCATGCGACCGCATCGCTGCGGCAGTGGCTGTGGACTTGGGCGAACGGTGGCGAGGTCTGGGCCGAAGCACTCAGCGTCGCGCGCCGAAACACAGTTTTGCCCTCGGTCTCCTCTGACCGGGCTCGTCTTCCTGAAACGATCAGTAGAGAGGGTCCGCCAACGGGGCTCTGGCGGAACCTTTCAGTGCGAGCGGCGGCCGGTGGAATGGATTCCGGTCGGCAGTGCGCCGCTAGGTTTCGGCCGGTCGCAGCGAGGTGAGGCGTGCCATCTCGTGTTCGGAGGGCCGCAGCGCGCCGGCCGCCTTGGAAGCTTTTCTGTAGTCGGTCGGGTATGTGCCGAGATCAAACGACGGGTGGGGCGGCCGATGGCGAGGATGAGTCGGTGGGAGTTACGCACGCTGTCCGCCTGCTACCTCTTGTTGAACGACGCAACTGGTTCCTTCTCGTCCAGCGCGATGTTGCGCCGCTCTCGCGCGGTGTGCTCTACGACCGGCGTGGGCAGCGCCCTGCGGTGGCCCTCTGCTATGGCACTCGAGCGTGCTGCTGAAGCCGGGGCGATCTAGGAGGATTCAGGTGAGCACAAGCGGGGCTCAGGCAGCGGCCTTCTTCCGTGAGATCGCTCGGACTCGTACCGTTTGGTGGGTTCGAGACGACGACGGCAGTCCGACCCCGGTCTCAAGTTCTGGGCAACCCGCCTTCCCCTATTGGTCGTCGAAGACCCGTGCGCAGCACGCCGCTCAGCAATGGGGGCCTCAATTTCGCGCTGTTTCAATGCCTTTGGATCATTGGCGAAGCGCGGCCTTGCCGGATCTGGCCAAGGATGACTTCCGGGTGGGGATTAACCGGAGCGGACAGCGTCTGACTGGATGGGACTTCGCTGTCGGTGAAGTAGTCAATCGTCTTGTTCACGCGCTCGGCGAGCCACTACACGACCGGTAGATTCGGCCGAGTGACGGCTGGCACAACGAAGGCGTGTGCAGATACGGAACTTCTGATCGGGTTTGTCGATGATCGCTCGACGGGCGGCGCGGCCTGTTCTGGCCGCACTCGCCACCCGGGTGAGTGGCCCCCGCACGGAGCAGCGCGTCCAGGCGCCCGTGCGCAGTGAGATCCACGCACTGCAGCAGGCCGAAGGTCGTTCAGCCGTGTGCCGGGAGTGGGCTTGGAGGAGTACTTGTGGTGCATGAGCGTACATCAGGGTAGCGGCCGTCGACCCTGAGGCCGACGAGATCGACTGATTCGCCTGGGCCGTCGTCGAGGAGGCCGTCGAAGGGGCCGGTGGCCTGCAAGCGGGCCGACACGTAGTACTGGATGGAGTCGGTGCGGCGTTCCGGTTTCTATGACTCCTTGCCGAGGTCCACACCGCGCCACCCCAACGCCGTGAACAATGACGGGCCGTACGGGCGGCGGGTGTAGCGCAGGGCGATGCGCTTGCCCTTGTCGTTGATGAGACGGTCGCTCTCCAGGAACAGATCGGGCCTGTGAGCGTTGAGCCACTCCGCCGGCGGCTGCGGCGGGCAGTCGTGCCGCTGCCGACGATGACGGCGTCGTGCTCCCGCGGGCGGTAGACCAGGCGTTTGGTGTCGTAGTCCGCCTGGTGAGCGACGCGTCAGGCGGGAGTTGCCGGGAAGAACGGGAACGGACCGGTGGGGGAGTAGTCGACACCCGGGCTCGCACGATGCGCCAACCCCCCAGACCGATGGGGCGACGGACTCCTCGGCCCCGTCCACGATCCGCAAGTCGTACGCGGAACCGTTTCGGAATGCTTGCCACATGCCGTGCGCGGCCGACGTGAGATCATCCGGAACCTCATAGCCGGCCACGCCACGCCCTCCCTGGCAGCTTCCCCCGGACGCCCCAGGCCGGCTCGCCGTGATTGGCGTTGATCACAGCGCGTTCGGTGGAGCCCGGCAGGTTGGCGGGCTTGCGTATCCCTCGGTGAAGTGGAACGGATGACGGGTCGGCCGTCTGCCGTTCTCCGCGCGATTTTCGGGGCGTAGGACTTCCATGCGCCAGCGGGCCTGCCACTGAGGCACGTCGCGCAGTGCCTGCTCAGCCGCGTCACCTGCTGCACGGGGCCCGGAGGTTTTGCGCTGAGTGTTGACCGATCAAGACATCCGACGTTTACTCTTCTTTGACGCGACCATGCCGATGTCGTGGTGTACTCGCACGCCGTACCTCAGCTTGCCGCAGGCGCTTCGAGAGGACCGATCTCGTGCGCCTTGTTCAGGTCGTTCTTTCATGTCCTCATCGGCGCAGTGCTTCTCCGTGCCCTCGTACGGTGCAGGGAAGTGAGCGCGTCGAAGAAACCGTCCGGCCGATTCATCGGATTAATCAACTCCGAGATCAGTCGGTCGTGTTCAGGCCCCGCGCTGTCCGGCACCGGTCGTCACCCCCATGACCAGCAAGGAGGGCAATCGATGAGACTGCGCAGACTTGTGCGAGCCGCGTTCGCAGCCGTCTGCATCATGACCGCGACCGCCGTCGGCCTTACGGCTCCGGCCACGGCGGCACCGACGGACGCCGCGTTCGACTCCGCCACCGGAGCCCTGAACGTGGATCGCGCCGCCTACCTGTCCAAACACGACCTCGTCTACAACCGGCCCACCACCAACCCGCTGCACGGGCTGACCGTCGGCAACGGCCGTACAGGCGCGATGGCCTGGCAGGCCAACGGGCTGACCATGCAGGTGTCCGGCGTGGACACCTCGCAGCAGACCGCGTTCGGCGCGGGACTGCTCAACCTGTCCACGACCCCGGCACTGGAGAGCGGCTACAGCACGTACCAACAACGCTTATCGCTCTACGACGGCACCCTGACCACCAAGTACGACGCCAACCGCACGGTGACGGTGATGGGCGTGCCGAACTCCGAGGTCATGGGCGTGCACGTCGAAGACTCGCGCTCCGGGGTCTCCGCGGTCAACCTCGACCTGAGCCTGTGGGACACCTCCCAACTGGGCAACAGCGGTGACGTGCCCAACCTCGACACCTGGAAGACGGTCTCGACGTACGCCGACTCCACAGGCGCCGGACTCAGCCGTGGCCAGTCCGACCCGCAGAACTTCGGGTACACCCTGGCAGCCACGGTCGAGGGAGCGGCCTACAACGCACGCGTCGTCGACGGCCGAACCGTGCGGCTGTCGATCACCCCTTCACCCAGCTACACCATCTGGTTCACCGCCAGCAGTCGGCTCAACGCGCCCTCCCACGACTCGGTGACCGAGGCGAAGCGCGCTCTGGCATCGGCCAAGAGCCGCGGCTACAGCGCGACGCTCAACGACTTCCGGTCCTGGTGGCACGACTTCTGGGGCAAGTCGTTCGTGCAGTACTCAGGGCTGTCCGGGGACGCGGACTACCTGGAGAACGTCTACTACCTGAGCACATACATGATCGCCGCCGGCGGATACGGAACCAATCCATTCCACTTCATCAACGGCGTTTTCCGGGCCACCCGTGACCAGACCAAATGGAGCAACGCCTATTGGTTCTGGAACCAACGTGACATCTACAACTCCTTCCTCGCCTCCAACCACGTAGACCTGCTGGCCGGCTTCAACCGCCTCTACAGCCGCAACTCAGCGGCGCTGAAGTCGTACACCCGCACCCGCTACAACGTCGACGGGCTGTGGGTGCCGGAGACCATGGGCTGGGACGGCAACGCTCGGGGCACGGTCAACAGCGACTTCACGAACAACATCTGGTCGACGGGTACCGAGGCCGCGTACAACATGTACCTCCAGTACGCGTACACCAACGACTCCGCCTACCTGCGGAACACCGCCTACCCCTTCATGCGTGACGTGGTGAAGTTCTACGCCGCGAAACTGTCCTACGACTCTGCGTCCGGCAAGTACTACGTGGCCAGTTCGCATGCGCATGAGACGTACTGGAACGTACCGAACGCCATTACCGACCTCGCGGCGGTGCGCACCCTGTTCCCCCTCACGATCCGTGCTTCCGAGTCCCTGGGCCTGGACGCCGAACTGCGGCCGCAGTGGCAGCGGATCGTGGACAACCTGATCGCCTATCCGTCCACCGCGGACGTCTATCTGCCCCACACCCCGCCGCTCGCGCAGACCCGCAACGGGGAGAACGTGGCGGCTGAGATCATCTGGCCCTACGACCGGACCGGCATCGGCTACCCGGACCAGCAGAAGGCCGTGAACACCTTCAACGCACGCCCCTTCCCGTACGGCAATGTATGGGCCAACGACGCCGTGCAGGCAGCCCGGTTGGGACTGGGCGACCAGGCCTACCAGGGCATGAAGACGATGCTCCGGAAGTACCAGACCTATCCCAACGGCATGACGGACAACACCAACGGCGTCTTCGAATACCTCGGAGTGCACCTCGCTGCTCTCAACGAGTCGCTGCTCCAGTCCTACAACGACAAGATCCGCGTCTTCCCCGCGGCGCCGAGCGACTCCTCGTTCGTGGGACGGTTCACTCTGCTGGCCAAGGGCGGCTTCACGGTCAGTTCGGAGCGTGAGGCCGGCGAGGTGAAGTACGTCGGCATCAAGAGTCTGTACGGCAACGCGACGCGGGTCGTGAACCCCTGGGGGAGCCAGCAGTTGAGGGTCCGCGACGTCTCCAGCGGCACCACCGTACTCACCACGAGCGCCGCCGAATTCGACCTCCCCACGTCCGCCGGCAAGGTGTACGTGGTGGAGCGCACGGCCAAGCCGCTGTCCAGCTACAGTTCCGTACGGCTCACCGGGTCCGCGAACGAGGGCGAGAAGACCCTGGGCGGCACCACCTCCACGCTGGGCATGGCCCGGACTCCCAACCCCATGGTGAACAACACACAGTTGACCTACGACAGCAACTGGCACGCCACCAGCGGGCGCGGATACGGCGACTACAACGACGACACCCATCACAGCGCGACGCTGAACGCCGTGGCCCAGTACACCTTCACCGGAACAGGAGTTGCCTACCTCTCCGAACGCAACGGCGACATGGGAACGGTCGACGTATATCTCGACAACGTCTTCCAGGCGACCGTGGACCTACGGGTGTCCGGCGCGAGACAGGTGCAGCAAACCGTATGGCAGCGCACCGGGCTGACCCAGGGCACGCACACCATCCGCATCGTCAACCGAAGTACCTCGGTAGGGATGGTGGACGCCCTGCGCATCACGCCGTAGGGCCTCCGAGGGACGATCACGCCCGCAGGCCGGGCTTCATGGGCCCCGCCGATGTCCGGCCGGGCCCATGGAACCGTACGGCCTCACGCCATGAGGCCCTCGTTGACCTTGGGCACTTGCAGCACCTGGCGTTCCGTTCCGACCACGCGGACAATAGACGCTTCCCGAACCAGCCCCCGCACCGGTCACAGCACCGGGGCGGTCACCCGACGACGACGGCCCCGCCACGGCCCCGCCTGCTCGGCCTGGTGACCTCCCGGGACTTCCCGCAGATCCCGGTCCGCGGTGGCAACGTGGGTGAGAGTCCGGTTGGGCACGAGCAGAAACTCGTTGAGCGTCCATGGGAACTTGGATGTTCGCCCGTGCACACCATCCGGATCTCCGACTGGCTGAGAGCCACCGCTCAGCCGGCAGCCCTGAGTTCGTTCTCTCCGCCATGCTCGGCCTGCCGTACGACAGGTAGGTCTGCCTTCACGCAACGGATTGCGTCACGGAATCCGGAGAGGGGATTGAGGGCCTCCTCGATGCAGCAAGGATCATAGATGGGCATGTCGTCGTGCCCGGCGGGATAGGCAGGAACCCGCTTCTCCTTCTCCGACCCCGGTGCCGCCATGCTCGCGTCCAGGCCTTGAGCCATGCACCCCGCTCACGCTCAGCCATCTCACAGACGGGGCGGTCATGGCGTAGGGTCGAGGCATCGGAGTAGAAACGTTCTCTGAGCCCGCGCGGATGGCCGGGCAGGGAGTACGCGCACACGCGGTATCGGACGATCCGCCACTCCTTCCGCGGAAGGAGTGCGTCATGAGGGCAGCACAGTTCAGCCGGTTCGGCGGCCCGGAGGTCCTTGAGATCGTCGACCTCCCCGATCCGCATCCCGGTGCCGGAGAGATACGGATCAGGGTCCGCGCCGCAGGGGTCAACGCCAGCGACTGGAAAAAGCGTCAGGGCTTGATGGACCAGGAACTGCCACAGACCCTGGGCTACGAGGCCGCCGGTATCGTTGACGAAATCGGCCACGATGTCTCGGGTATCAAGGTCGGCGACCGGGTCTTCGGAGCCTCACTGTACGGTGCCGCCCAAGCAGAATTGGCCGTGCTGTCTTATTGGGCGCCGATCCCGAACACGCTCGACTATGTGAGGTCTGCAGCGATCCCGGCGGCAGCCGAGACCGCAGCGCGCTCGCTCGACCAGTTGGGCGTCACAGCAGGCAGCGCCGTGCTCATCAACGGGGCATCTGGCAGCGTCGGGAGTGCCGCTGTCCAACTCGCCGTGGAGCGCGGCGCGCGTGTCATCGGCACGGGTAGTCCAGGCACGCACGACGCCCTCCGCGCGCTGGGGGCCGAGCCGGTCGCATACGGCGAGGGAATGCCGGAACGAGTCCGGGCGATCATGCCGTCAGGTGTCGATCTGGCACTGGACGTCGCCGGCAGCGGCGTCCTTCTCGAACTCGTGAAGCTCGCGGGCGCGCCCGAGCGCGTGATCACGGTCGCTGACTTCCGCGGCGCGCGGCAGACGGGCGTCCGATTCAGCCGCGGCGACAGCGGCCGCGCCACCTACGCGCTGGCCCAGGCCGCTCACATGGCCGAAACGGGACGATTTTTCATCCAGGTCGGCCAGACCTTCCCGTTGACCGAGGTGGCCCACGCGCACCGCGTCGGCGAAGCCGGGATTGTGCGCGGCAAACTCGTGCTACTCGTGGGCTGACCGGTCTTCAAAGGGACTCTGCACGGTTGAAGGGGAAGTTGAGGCCTGAATCCGCCAGTCCCGAGCGGGGACCCTGCCATGTAGTTGAGCAGGTCGCGGAATCCGAGCGCGGATCCACGGCAGTGTTCGAGGCGGCCGTTGATCGCCTCCGTTGGACCGTTGGATGTACCGGGACCGTCGAAGGAGGTCAGCACATCGGCAGCTCGCTTCTTCAGGGTCGGGACGAGCGGAACGGCCTCGGCCGGCGCGCGAGAAACTCTACGGCCGTGGATCAGATGACGCCTCAAGACGTGCCCGACGGCAGTTTGCTGAGGTCCAGAACCGAAGCTGCCGCCGGGGGCTGGATGCCGAGGTGGTCGTTGAAACCGCTGATCTTTGTGACGCGCTTGTAGGGAGGTTCTTCGTGATCGACCCGCAGCAGGTACGGTTTGCCCTCCGCGGCCACGGAGAAGGTGTACATGCCGCCCGCGATCTCGTCGTCAATCACCTTAACCGGGATAACGGGCTTCCCGTCGACTTCGGTCGGGTTGTCCTTCGTGGCCTTGTCGAACGAAGAGAAAGGCCACACGCAGTCGAACAAGGTCGTCCGCACCCTTTGCCGCGCTTACGGGGCTCTTCAGCCATGGCTTTTACCGCGACGCCGGTACCGTTACCACCGCCGGCGCCTCGATCAAGAGACGCCGGAGAAACGAGGAACTTGGATTATCCACGGATGGTCCCAGTCCGCCCTGAGCAAAAGATCCGCCTGTTCGACCGCCCCGGTCAGCGGGCGCGGGACGCGGCCCGCTCCGCCTGACGGCGCAGGGCAGCGACCCGGGCGGGGCGTCGGCGCGGCACCGGAACCGGCCGGTTGCGTGCCGCCGACAGGGGTGCCGGGCGCGTGCTGTCGATGTTCTCCTGACCGGACAGGACGAGGAGCGCCGCCACGAGAGTCGCTGCCAGCAGGAGGACCAGGTCGACCCATGCGACCCAGTTCCAGCCGTCCTTCCGGCTCGTCTCGTAGGGCGCGGCGACGTCGATGAAGAGAAGGTAGCCGAAGGCCAGGTACCGGACGTGTCTCTTCTTCGATGCCGTGTCCGCGAGGAAGCACACTGCCACGACGAGGAGGAAAGGAAGGTTGATGTACCAAGCCACGTGCGGCGCCAGCAATATGAACACCGCAGCCGTGACAACTGTGAACACCTGATACCCCCCGTATCCCGATCAACAAGACCTTAGCACCGGCTGCCCCCGGCCCAACTGGGCTCGGACAAAGGGAAGTCCGCGATCATGTTCAGGTGACGAAGCAGACGCCCTTGCGGGCGATGCGATGGTGGATACCTCTCTTGCTCAGCCATCGGCGCAGGTGGTCGTAGTCGTATCCCTTGTCGGCGTCGAGTTTGGCCGGGCTACGGCGGCGTGGGCCTCGTCTGGAGCAGACGAGATCAACAACAGCAGGGAGAAGTCATGCCGGACCCGAAGGTCGGAGGCCCCATTGCGGAGCCACAAAGATGGTAACGGGGGAGTGAGCGATGCGTGATGTCGTGTGCAGCGGCTTTCGAGCGGATTGGGTGACGGCAGGGCTGTCAGTGGCGGCTGCGACCCTGTTGAGTATGGATGAGCTGGAGTTCATGCGGGGTCGGGTTTACGGGGCTGATCACGAGGACGCCGGGCCACGGCACGGGCGCGTGTACACGGAGTTGGTGGCGGGCCCGCTGGATGGTCTGCTCTTGGATGTCACGAACTGGTCTGCGCATGATCGGGCTGGAGGTGTCGCCCTGCGCACGGAGATTGGCCGCTACGGCCCGGGTGGCCGGGCCCTGTATGCGCCCAGGCAGGCGGATGGCCGTCTGTTCCACTGGTGCGGCGACATCCCGTGAGCGTGCGCCCGAAGAAGCCGGCGGGCGTTGCGGGAGCCGCGGACGAATGGCCGGGTGTCCGGACCGGCTGTCGTGTTCGCCGTGCAGCAGCGGCTGCCGTGGTGGACCGCCAGATGTCGGGGGTTCGGCGGCCGGCTCGCGCCTCCTTGCGGCAGCTGCTGCCTGCGATGCGCCCAGCTGATGACGCACTTTGAGAATCCCCACCCCTTGCTTGGGGGTGAGACAGGCCTGCTTGCTGAGTCCCCACTCACCTGTTGCCGTCACGCACCTCCCCTCATGTGGTCCTGACCGGTACGGCACAATCACGGTCAACTGAGCGGGCAACGGTGGGGGTGGGAACGTGGGGCGCTTTGGCTCGCGAAGCCGACGCAAGGGCATACCGAACGAACCGGCGCTACTGGCTGCGGCTGCTGAGAATCCCGGTGGCAGCGTCGCCGAGATCGACCCGACGTACATCGACGACCCGAACGGCTACGTACCTCCCGAAGCAATCCGCGGCGCGTGGTTGGTGGACAGCAGCGGGAAACTGACAGGTGAGTACCAGGAGAATCTCCGTCACGGGATGCCACAGGACGACTTCAGCAAGCTCACTGATCCTGATCACTGGCTCGGCTGGCTCGGCGATGATCCCGCGACCGCCGTCCGGAAGGGCATCGAAGAGTCCTTGCGCGCCCAGGTGGCGGACGCAGTGGTCGAGTGGGTCAAGATCCTTGAAACGCCCCGGTTTCTCACGGGTGGGCGCCGGCACTCTGACGACGAACAGCTCATGTTGGTCACCCGTGCGGCACTTGCCGCGCCGTTTGCGTTGTCCGTGCGCACAACGCAGCACGGGCGTTCCGTCCTCCTGGGGGTGTTCTCCTGGGCGGCGGTGAACCTCTCACCACCCGGAGTGCGCAAGGATCGGCACTGGTTTGACCTGGGCGTCGGGCTGGACTGGGCCGGCGAGCGGCTTCAAGGACGTATCTACGAGATCGGCGGTGACGACGGCGCCGCTGAGCGGTAGAGCGGCGATGCCCCGTCGTTCCGGAGGCAGGAGCGGATACATGACGTCGTAGGCGCCCTTGACGAGGAGGAGCGGTCGACCAGTTCAACTGGCAGGCGAAGCCGACCCTTCCGTTCAACCGCGCAACCAACGGGGGAACGCGAGCAGCCCCGAGGAATGTCAAGAATCCTCATCACCGCGGGCGTGGACGCAGCGGACCGGCTCCACATCGGCGCTCGGCACAGCCGGCTCGGCCACTGCAGGCGAAAGCCGCATCGAGGCTCGACCGCCGCGCGGCCGCTCCTCGCCGACGTGCAGTCCGGCGAACGCAGCCCCGGCGAGCACAGAATCGGCCTGTTCTGTGGGTACCCGAGGCTGCCGCAGCCGGCACCGGATGCGGCGCCCTACCGGGGCGTGCCCTGCTTGCCTCGGCTGTCAACCGGAAGGAGCAGCTCGATGAACGACCTGCACACCGAGGAGGACGTCCGTGGTCTCCTCCGCCTGTGCCTCGATCCCGGACGTGGTGTGGAGCGAGCGCCGCTTCAGCTGACGAAGGTCATGCCGCAGGCTTTGCGTGATGCGGTCGAGCAGTACGTGCCGCATCTGGCCGCGCTGCGTGAGGCTGCCGAGCTCCAGGAGGAGCACGGGCGGATGGCTCGCCAGAGGTACGCCGACGAACTCGCCATGTTCATTCATGGCGACGAGGCCGCCCGGCCGCATGGGGTATCCCAGGTCGCCGACGAGGACTGATTCCGTGCAGTGGGCGCTCCCTCCTGCCATCCGGGCGAGCCAGGTCGGTTGTGCACGCCCACCTTCGGCCGCGCGCCGCGCTGTGCTGTGCGTGTTCGACCGGGCTGCCCGACAACGACCGCATCACCGCCAGTTCGTGGCAGGCCCGACGTGGGCGAGGCGTGAGTAAGCGGTCAGCCTGCTGCTTGTCGTGTGGTGGGCTCGGCTTCTTGGGTGGCGGTCCAGGATGCGAGGAGGCGCAGTGCTTCTTCCGAGGGTGAGCCGGGTTCGGCGCTGTAGATGGTGAGGGTGAGGCCGGGTTCGGCGGCCATGTCCAGGCCCTCGTAGGCGAGGGTGAGTTCGCCGACGGCCTGGTGGTGGAAGCGTTTGGTGCCGGTGCCGTGGTGGCGGACGTTGTGGGCGCCCCAGCGGCTGCGGAATTCGGTGCTGCGGGTGGACAGCTCACCGACGAGGTCGTGGAGGTCCTTGTCGTGGGGGTTGCGGCCGGCTTCGGTGCGCAGGATGGCGACGGCGATGTCGGCGGCTTGGTCCCAGTCGGGGTAGAAGCGGTGCGAGGCGGGGTCGAGGAAGTTGAAGCGGGCGAGGTTCGCCTGGTTGTGCGGTGTGGCGTAGACGTCGCTGTAGAAGGCGCGGGCGAGGTGGTTGGTGGCGAGCAGGTCCATGCGGCCGTTGCGGACGAAGGCGGGGCCGGCGGTGATCGCGTCCAGAGTCCATTGCAGGCTGCGGTGCGGGGTCCACTGCCGGGCAGTGCGGCGCCGGGCCCGGGTGAGGACGTCGGATCCGTCGGCGGCCTGCGCCAGATGCAGGAGGTGGGCGCGCTCGGCGTCATCGAGCTGGAGGGCGCGGGCGACGGCTTCGAGGACGGGCGGGGAGACGCCCGCGAGGCTGCCGCGCTCCAGCTTGGCGTAATACTCCACGCTCATGTCGGCGAGTGCGGCGACCTCGCTCCTGCGCAGACCAGGGACGCGCCGTCTGCTGCCGGAAGGCAATCCCGCCTGCTCCGGGGTGATCTTTGCTCGCCGCGAGGTGAGGAACTCGCGGACTTCGTCACGGTTGTCCACACCTCGACCGTACGTCCCGCACGCGGCCGTAGGGATGTACCGCCAGTACACCCCTTGAGGGTGACTCGCTGCACACGAAGTGACCGGATTACCTGGAGGGCGTGGCTCTTCTCCTGCCGTGATCTCGGCAGGCGTGGGGCCCGTACCCGGCTCGCTCTCTGCGCCGGGTCTGCACCTGTATTCGGCGGCTGCCGGTACGCCCGTACCGCCCGCCTTGGCACCCTTAAGGAACCTTTTCATGCGCGGAGCAATGATCCACGCCCCCGGCGATGTGCGCCTGGAGACCCTGGACGACCCGAAGATCCTCCAGCCGAGCGATGCGATCATCCGTACGGCCGTCACCTGTGTGTGCGGCTCTGACCTGTGGCCCTACCGCGGGCTGGAGCCGATCGGCGAAGCGCACCCGATGGGGCACGAGTACGTCGGCTTCGTGGAAGAGGTCGGCAGCGAGGTCACCTCGGTCAAGCCGGGCCAGTTTGTGATCGGCTCGTTCGCCACCTCGGACAACACCTGCGCCAACTGCCGCAACGGCTTCCAGTCCAGCTGCCTGAACCGTGAGTTCATGAGTACCTGCCAAGCCGAGTTCGTGCGCATCCCGAACGCCCAGGGCACCCTGGTCGTCACCGATGAGAGGCCCGACGAGCCGTTCTGGCCCAGCCTGCTGGCCGTCTCCGACGTCATGGGCACCGGCTGGTGGGCCTCCGACGCCGCCGCGGTCACGCCCGGTTCGACCGCCGTGGTGGTCGGCGACGGTGCTGTCGGTCTGTGCGCTGTCGTCGCGGCGAAGGAGATGGGCGCGGAGCGGATCATCGTGATGAGTCGGCACGAGCCCCGCCAGACGCTCGCCCGCGCGTTCGGAGCCACCGACATCGTCACTGAGCGTGGCGAGGAGGGGGTGGTCCGGATCAAGGACCTCACCGGCGGGATCGGCGCCGACTCGGTGCTGGAGTGCGTCGGTACCGCCCAGGCCATGCAGCAGGCACTGCATTCGGCCCGGCCCGGCGGCAATGTCGGCTTCGTCGGCGTCCCCCACGGTGTCGCGATCGACGGCGAGGAGCTGTTCTTCTCCCACGTCGGCCTGCGCGGCGGGCCGGCCCCGGTGCGCCGCTACCTGCCCGACCTGATCGACCGGGTCCTGTCGGGCCGGATCAACCCCGGCAAGGTCTTCGACCTCGTCCTGCCTCTGGACCAGATTGGCGAGGGCTACCGGGCCATGGACGAGCGCCGTGCCATCAAGGCCCTGCTCACGCCCTGACCCGCACCTCTAGCCCTCTCCTGGACGCGAGCCCTTGTGCGGCCTGTTCCTCTTCACCGGTGCGTTCCCGCGCGGGACTCACCGTGACGGGTTGCCTCGTCGGTGCGGGCCCCGGACTGGCGCTGGCTGCTGCACCTCCGCTTGCCATCGCCGTGGCTCGCCTGTCCTGCAATGCCGATACACGGGCGGAACTGCGATCGGGTGGGTTCGGCGACAGCCGGGGGATGGTCACGCCCGCGGCGGCCACCGTATTCAACCTGCTGCCGATCGCGCTCGCGTCGAGCGGCGCGCACCGCGGCGAAGAGGCAGGAAGGCCGGCTCCGCCCGGATCACAGCACTGACATCCGTCCCTCACACCGCCCCCTGGAGCGCGCGCAATGAACCCCACGTACGACTTCAGCGGCCAGGTCGCCCTGGTCACCGGCGCCAGCTCCGGCATGGGCCTGGCCACTGCCCGGGCCTTCGCCCGATCCGGCGCGGCCGTCGCTTTGATCGACGTCAACGAGACCACTCTGGACACGGCCGCAAGGCAGCTCATCGACGAGGGCCATCAGGTGCTGGCCCTGGCATGTGACGTCACCGACGAGGACCAGGTCGCCGACGCCGTCGACCGCACCGTGGACACCTTCGGCCGCCTCGACATGGCCTACAACAACGCCGGCATCCAGATCCCGCCCGCCGACGCCGCGGACGAGCCGGCCGACCAGTTCGATCGCGTCCACGCCGTCAACCTGCGCGGCATCTGGGCGAGCATGAAGCACGAACTGCGCCACATGCGTACCCAAAACAGCGGCGCGATCGTCAACTGCTCATCCCTCGGAGGGCTGGTCGGCATCCCCGGTCGCGCCTCCTACCACGCCTCCAAACACGGCGTGATCGGCCTGACCGGCAGCGCCGCCCTCGAATACGCCCCGCGGGGCATCCGCATCAACGCCATCTGCCCAGGCACCATCGACACCCCCATGGTCAACGACATGATCGCCAAGGGAGAACTCGGCCGCGCCGAGGCCGAGGCAGGCCAGCCCCTCCACCGCCTGGGCACGGCCGAAGAGATCGCGCAGGCCGTCCTGTGGCTGTGCAGCCCCGGGGCCGGCTTCGTCATCGGCGTCGCCCTCCCCGTCGACGGCGGCTACGTCGCCCAGTGACCGCGTGCACCACACGAACAGCTGAGAGGATCATCATGGAGTTCATCAAGCAGCAGCCCACCAGCAAGGCACCGGCCGACTGGTTCACCGGAGACGTGTGGTGGGACGTCATCGTCGCCGGCCAAGAGCCGTCCCGGATGCGAGCGAACCTCGTGCGCTTCTCGCCCGGCGCCCGCACCAATTGGCACTCCCACGCCGTAGGGCAGACCCTGCACGTGGTCTCCGGCATCGCCCTGATCGGCACCCGCGACGGCACCATCCTCGAAGCCCACCCCGGCGAAACCGTCAGCTGCCCACCCGGAGAGGAACACTGGCACGGCGCCACCCCCGACCACTTCATGGAACACATCGCCCTGTGGGAAACGACCGGCGACGGCACCCCCGAAACCGAGTGGGCCGAACCCGTGACCGATCAGCAGCACACGGGGCATCGCCGCCGCAACCAGTAGGCAGCACTTTGAACAGACGTGTGCCCTGGACTGGGAACCCAGGGCGGGCGTTCTCTCCCTCAGCCTGACCGACGGCAGGCTCGTGCGCGTCCAGACATTCAGCCGCTGGCCGTCCTTCGGCCGCCACAAGCAGGTGATACGCACGCTGGAACGCCGTCGCGGCCTGGCGGTCCAGGCTGCAGAAGCGGCCAAAGTCGGACCACGGCGGACACGGTACATGAGACCGGATCCTCGGAAGTCGCCGAGTTTCTCCTGGCATTCCCCTTCGGTATCGCCCTGACAGTGCTCCTGGCCGAGGGCCTTATTGCGCTCCTGGGCTGATGTACGAGCGCATGTTGACGGGTGGCGCGGGGCGGGATGTCGGCGGGCCCGCACCGGAGTCCGGCGGCCTGTCGTGCAGTGCGCGGGGGAGCGTGGCACTGAACGGGATTCACGGCCCAAGTCACCTCTGTGTGGAATCACTTCACATACCTGTAACCAGGTGAACAGCAGCCGCCCCACGCGAGCACGCTACTCTGGCGCGAGCCGTCCCGGTGGCTCCCCCCGTACCACCGGGACGGTTTTTTGCACGCCAGCTGTAGCTTGACCCGCCGCCATCGCCTGACCTTCGCTTGCCCATGCACCAACCGACCACCGCCGGTCTCCGGAGCCGCCATCTCGGCGCCGCCTCCGCCGGCCAAATCGCGTGTGAGGTCTCATCGAGGTTGCGGTGGTCGTCCGCCTCCGGCCTGCGGTGTCGCGGGTAGAGTGTGACGGGATTTGGACGTTGTGGGGCGGTATGACCTGCGGCCGGGCATATGGGACGAGACTGTCGCAGATGCAGTGAGAAGGCCTATACAGGGGGCTGGCGTTGGGAGCGGCGTGAAGGGTTACTGTCCCCACGATGCGCCGCCTCCTCCCTCTGGGGAGAAAGCCACCTTGTCGAGCGGCCGATGCCTTACACGCGACCAGCTGGACGCGGTAGGGAGTGGGCACCGGGCATCCGGTCCCGGCCTGTCTGGGGGTCGGCCTCGACCCGGCACACCAGTGGTGATTTGCAGCGTTGATGTGGCCGGAGATCGCAAAGGCTGTGTGCGTGATTGAGTGCACCGGCGGGAACATGAACGCCGATGCACACACCAGCGGGGGCGAGAGGTGGAGCAGGAGGCCGCCGGGGAGCACCCGGCGTTGGGGGAGTTGTGCCCGGCCGGCCGACGGGCTCGCGCGGGCGCAATGGGACGGACGTAGCTCGCCGCCCGGGTCCGGTTGGTCCGCAAGCGGCCTGGGTGCTGCCGTCTGTCCTCCTGAACATGGATTTTCCGATCAGCTTCAGGGTCAAGCTGAGGAAGTCGGCCCCAGTCTGGAGGCCGAACACCGTGGAAGGTCCGTGATCACATAGTCTCTCCTGGCACGTGCACGACAAGGGGAGGATTATGAGAGGCAGAACGGCCTGGGCCGCGGCCGGCGGGGCGGCGGCCCTGCTGTTGACGACGGCGACCGGAGCGCACGCGGAGGGGCGGGGCGACATCCGGGTGGTGAAGACCGTCGTCAACGGCGGCGGCAACGTCATCGTGGGTACGACGAAGACGATCCGGTACCCAATCGACATCACCATCAAGGACAACTCGGGGGTGAAGAAGCTCACGGATGTCTTCACCTTCAACAGGACGAACGCCTACACCTTCGCGACCTGGAACGGCGACTCGTCATGCACGAAGAAGAGCGCGACCACCTCGGTGTGCCGGGCCACGATGACCATCGCCCCGGACTGGATCCCTGACAGCGACACCATCGATACCAACAGGGTCGCCGGTGTCTGGCGAGTCGACGCCACCGTCAAGGCGAACGACGGGGACTACTGGATCTCCGACGACATCGCCGAGTACAAGGTGAAGCGGGCTGCCCAGCTCACCACGGTGATCGCACCCGCGAAGGTCGCCAAGGGCGCCAAGGTGACCGTCACCGGCAAGCTGTCGCGGGCCAACTGGGAGGACCTGAAGTACCACGGGTTCACCGGACAGCAGGTCAAGCTCCAGTTCAGGAAGAAGGGCGCAGCCCACTACAACACGGTCAAGACCGTGACGACGGGCGACGCCGGAAAGCTGACCACCCACGTGACCGTCACCTCCGCAGGCAGTTGGCGCTGGTACTTCCCCGGCACCACGACCACCTCGCTGAAGGTGTCGGCCGGGGACGCACTCAACCTGAAGTAGCCGACGAACGACGCCCGGAAGTCCTCGCCCAGGGGGGCGGTGCCCTCCACCGCCGCCTGGACGAGGCCGGGCGTCGTTCGCAGAGGTTTGTCAGCCCTGAGTGCGCTGCGGCAAAGGGGACTCGCTGTTCGATGAGCAGGGGCTTCTCCGTGTGCGGGGCATGACCGCCCTGGGGCGGCGCCGTCCGCGTTGCGGTCGATGACCACGGGAAGTGGCTGCGTACTGCCGGCGGCCCCGTTCGGCCCGGTGAAGTCGGCCTCGATCTGGACGCTTCCATCGGGGTCGACCGTGCTGGTGGCGTGCCAGGCGAGGGCAGCGTTCTTGCCGTTCAACAGCGGTACGGGCCACAAGGCGAGGGCCTGACCGCCTTTCAGAACGTCTGCCACCGGGATCTGCGTCCAGGTGTCGGCGTCGGAACGGCGCCAGGAGAACGAGACGGAGTCGTACTTCCTCGACCTGCCGTACCTGGAGGGTGTGGGAGCCGTCCTTGGGCGGGGTGATGCTGATGGCCTTGGCCGCGGTGGACCCGCGGGTGGTGACCTGGGTCCACGTCAGTCCATCCAGGGACCACTCGAACCAGTTGTGGTCGGTGCCCCGGGGCGTGACGGTGAAGGTACCGGCCTGTCCGGCGCCCTTGACCCACGCCGTGGACGGGTAGTCCGTCGACGTGATGCCGGTCGGGGCCGAGGGGGCGGTGGTGTCGACGCTGAAGGTCTTCCACTCTGACCAGCCCGTGTTGTAGTGCGCTCCGTCGTACGGCGAGGTGCGGAACTTGTACGTCTTGCCATTGGTCAGCGCTCCGGCCGGTACGGTCACGGAGGCGACCTGTCCCGAGTTCACCCAGGGGGGAGACGATGACGTTGCCGACCTGGATGTTGGTGGCGGAGTCGAAGATCTGGAAGGTTCCGTTGACCTTGTCACCATTGGGGTCGACGAAGGTGTCCCGCAGGGTCGGGGTGACGGTGTTGACCACATAAGCGCCGCTGTAGGAGAAGAACGGCGCACCCGCCTCCTGCTTCGTACCCGTGCGCGGCCGGTAGTTGTAGTTGACGACCGGCTTCGGCGGGTTCGAGGTGGCATTGGCGGAGTTGACCCGCTTCCACTGGGCCACGACCGACTCGTCGCTGGCGCGCAAGCCCATGTGGCCGCGGGTGACCTTGGCCGAGGCCCACTCCTGCACCAGAGTGGTGACGTCGGTGTTGATCCAGCCGTCCGGCTGAGTGGAGCACCCCGCGTTGCCGCGAGTCTCGGTGGACGTGGCCTTCTTCGCCGTCATCGTCGGGCGGTTCGTCCAGCGGCTGGACGTGGACGCCACGCCGGAGGACCACACCTCCCACGGGGAACTGGAGAGGCCGGAGCTCGGCCAGGCGCACGCCGACGCCGCCGGGGAGTTCGTCCGGGGTCAGGTCTCCTTCATGCTCCAGCCTGGCGACTACCTCATCGTGAACCAGCGCCGCTTCCTGCATGGCCAGGAGGCGCTCCACAGCGGGTCCCGGTCACCGACCGGAGGGTGCTCTTCCAGTTGTCCTTGTGCGCGTCGTCCGGCGACGGCTCGGCCACGTAGCCGGCCGACGGCACCGTGACCCACTGAGTCCCGCCCCGGGTCCAGCCCCGAGCACGTGGCACGGCCACGGGGCGGGGCCCGGTCGGGCGCCCCCGGGAAACCTTGGCCCGTGCAGGGAGCTATATGGGCGCGTTGCGCAGCGACTGCCACACGGCGCCGACCAGCGCCCGCGTTGCCCGTGGGACCGACAGATGCTCGTGCTCGCGGTACAGGGTCCAGTTGTATTGCACGAGGGAGAGCTTGTTGGAGGACAGCGATCCCGCCTGGTGGGCCCTGTACACCGCCAGAGGTTCGGCCAGGCCCCGGGCGTCAGCGCCGCCCCGCATGATGCTCAGCCAGAGGGCGTAATCCTGGCGCTTGCGCATCTCCGGCATCAGCCTCGTGCCCAGGACATTGCGGTCGTACATGGCCGTCAAGGCGCCGATGTGGTCCTGGACCAGCATTGCGCGGTAGTCCACGTGCTCCCGCGCGACGATGATCCGCCCGTTCGGGACCCAGTCGGTGCTCTCGCCGTCGTAGTCGGCGTCCATCTTGTAGTACGAGGTGAACGTCAAGGGCGCAGCGGCCTGCGCGGCGAAGGCGAGCTGCTTCTCGGTCTTCTCCGGAAGCCACATGTCGTCGCTGTCGAGGAAGGCGATGTAGTCCCCGCGGGCCCGCTCAATCGAGAGGTTGCGGGCCCGGCCCGCACCGCCCCGTTCGGGTGCCGACTCAGGCAGGACGCGCTCGTCCTGCTCGGCGAGTTCGCGGAGCAAATCCATGGAGCCATCGGAGGATTGGTCGTCGGTGACCAGCAGCTCCAGGTCGCTGTGGGTCTGCGTAAGCACCGATCGGACGGCTGCGCCGAGGGTGGCTGCCGAGTTGTACACAGGCATCACGACAGACACCAGGGGCACAGCACATCTCCTTGCCGGATCAGGAACGACGGTCCATTCAAGCACCGCAACCGAGCAGGAGCTGACATGCATGTTGTCGTCGCTGGTCAGGGCTACGGCGGACTCCAGCTGGCCGTACACGCAGCGGAGGTGGCGCATCGCGTGATCGGCTACGACGTGGACGCTCACCGGGTCCAGCAGCTCGCCGCCGGCCACTCCTACGTCGAGGACGTGACCTCCGCGCGGCTGCGCGCCGTGCTGGACTCTGAAGCGTGATCCGTGACCACCGACGCTGCCGCGATGGTCGGCTCGACATCGTGGTGATCAGCGTGCCGAACCCACTGCGGGATGGTGTGCCGGACCTGACGTACATCGAGACCTGCGCCCGGACCGTTGGCGAGTACCTTGCCTCGCGCCCGGGTCACCGGCCCCGTCGGCGTACCGGCTGGCGCAGGATGGTGCGCAGCCGAGACGGGGGAGCGGTGTGGGCGGGCACGAGGTAGATCTCGTGGTGCCGGCCCGCGGGGACGAGGCCCTGTTGGCCGAGATGGCGGTGGAGGGCGCCCACCGTTGCGGGCTCGTCCTCGATCGGGCCCTCGTGCATCACCTGAACACACAGGCCCTCTCGTAGGGAGCGCGCCCCCAGGGCGGACGCTGCGGCGGCGGATTCAGGAGTGTGGGAGGCCTCGGTGAGTTCCGCGCGGGCTGCCGCCAGTGTGGCGGGATCCGGCGCATGACTCTGTCTGAGCAGAAGAGTCCAGCGCCAGCTCGTACGGTTGAGCCAGCAGGCGGGGTCGCCGCTTTCGAGGTTCAGTTCCGGATCGGTGCTCCACCACAGACCTTCCAGCGGGCTGAGCCCGTGGTCCGCATCGTCGGGCGGCGGCCCGACGGACGCCAGCACCGGCGCCGCCGCGTAGAGCGTCTCGATCGCGGCAGCGAAGAGCTTGGAGTCCTGAGGATCGCCCTCCCCGTCGACCGTGAGGTACTCCAGGGGCGGTACTTCGAGCAGTGTCGGTACGGATGTTGCCTTGTAGAGTCCGTGATACGGATGGTGGTGCGTGGGGCTGTCCAGGGGCATACGCGCGGATCCTCGTGCTCGGGCTCTTGCCGGAAGTCATGAATTCGGCCCCCGCATCTCGAAGCGCTGGAGCCCTCTCTCTCAGGAACGCGCCATTGCCTCACAGGGCACGGGTGAGCGGATCAGCCATATAGGTCAATTGGTCGACTCCTGTACGAGTGTCCTTTGACTCCAGCGGTCAACGTCTCCGGCTCACCCTCCCCCTGCCGTCATCCAGCGAAGAAGCTTCTCGTCGTGTCCCGGACGAGCAGAGAGGGGAACTGGATGCACGCCACTGAGGAGCCGTTCCACCCGTCGCGGATGCGGAGCGGGGCATGAGCGGCGAATCGCGGCCCGCGCCGGGCGCCATGACCCCGGGCCCCGACTGGAACCCGACCCGGGTCGTGCCGAGTAGCGCCCCGGACGATGTGCCCGAAGCCTGGTTCAACCTCGTACCCAATCTGCCGATCCCGCTGCCGCCGGCCCGGGACGGCGGCGACGGCCAGCCGTCCCGGCTCGCTCTCCAGCGCCGGATCCGCCTGGCCGCGGTGCAGGAACAGGACGCGTCCACCGAGTCCTTCCTTCCCGTCCCGCAGAGGGTCCGCGAGGAGCTCGCGGCCATCGGTCGCCCCACTCCACTGCTGCGGGCGCGAGCTCTCGAGGCCTACCTTCAGACGCCTGCCCGGATCTACCTCAAGCGCGAGGACGTGCTGCCCACAGGCAGCTTCAAGCTCAACTCGGCCATCGCGCAAGCCTACTTCGCCGCTCAGCAGGGCGTACGAACCCTGGTGACCGAGACCGGAGCGGGGCAGTGGGGCCACGCCGTGGCCTGGGCAGCGCGACTGTTCGGTCTGCACGCGGTGATCTTCTGGGCCGGGGTATCGGCCCGGCAGAAGCCCGGCAGGCACACAGTGATCAAGCTGCTCGGCGGCGAGGTGTACCCCTCGCCCAGCGAGCGGACGCAGGTCGGCAAGGCGCTGCTGCGCGACGGCCGTCATCTGCTGGGCTCCCTCGGCACCGCCATCGGCGAAGCCATCAGCTATGCCCAGGACCATCCCGAGACCCGGTACATCTCGGGCAGCAACCTGCCCCATGTGCTGGCGCACCAGTCCGTCATCGGACAGGAAGTCAAGGCACAGCTCGCGGCGCTTGGTGAGACGCAGGACACCCTGATCGCCTGTGTCGGCGGCGGCAGCAACCTGGGTGGCCTGATGGGTCCCTACCTGGCGGACAAGGCAGAGCGCGGCGACGGACTGAAGCTGATCGGTGCCGAGTCGGCCAGTGCCCCCCGGCTGACCCGTGGCGAGTGGCGCTACGACCATGCCGACCCGGAGGGCATCACGCCGCTGACCAAGTCCTACACCCTTGGCCGTGACTACGAGCTGCCCGAGACCCATGTCGGCGGCCTGCGCCAGCACAGCGGCTCGGCGGTGGTGGGCGTACTGCGCAGCCAGGGCCTGATCGACGCGGTCGCCTACAAGGAGACGGAGGCGTTCGAGACCGGCTCGCTCATGCTGCGCCACGAGGGCATCCTCATCGCCCCCGAGTCCTGCCACGCGGTGCGCGCCGCCGTCGACCGGGCGATCGAAGCCCGCCGTACGGGCCACGCCGAGACCATCGTCGCCTGCGTGAGCGGCAACGGCGCCCTCGACCTGGAGGGCTACACCGCGCACCTCGGTGACGGCGCCTGATCCGCCACAGTGCGCGGACTGCAATCGTCCGCCATCCCACGAAGGAGCGAAGTGGCCAGGGGAACCATCATCGAACTGTCGAGCGGAGTGAGCCCCAGCTGCCCGTACTACCTGGGGGACAGCGTCGCCGACCAGCTGCCGGCGTATCTGCACCGGCATGCCTTCGACGAGATCTACCTCGTCACCAGCGACCGGCTGCACGCCCGGTTCGGCAAGGAACTGGCCCGGACGCTCAGTGACGCGAGCATCGCCGTCAACGTACTGACCGTGCGCGAAGGGGAGTCCGCCAAGGGCTGGCAGCAGCTCACCGACCTGTGCGAGCGCCTGGTCGCGGCCGGGATCACCAAAGACTCCCTGATCATGGCGCTCGGTGGCGGCATGATCAGCAACATCGCCGGCCTCGCCGCGGGACTCACCTACCGGGGCATCAGATATGTCGACGTCCCGACGACGATGCTGAACCTCACCGACGGCTCGCTCAGCAACAAGCAGGCCATCAACGGTTTCCTCGGCAAGAACCAGTTCGGGATGTACCACGCGCCGCTGTTCATCTGGGCGGACGTCGCCTACACCCGCCAGGAGCCGGTGCGTCAGCACCGCAGCGCCATCACCGAGGCGATCAAGAACGGCCTGGTCAACGACGCGGCTTGGTTCGAGCGGCTGGAGGACCTGCTCACCCCGGACCTGGCCGCAGTCCACGATGACCTGCTGGGCTTCTGCCATGACGTGGTGCGCAGCAAGCTGTCGATCCTCGCCCTCGACCCGGGTGAGCGGCAAGCGGGCATCATGCTCGAATACGGCCACACCGTCGGGCACGCCGTGGAGTTCCTCAGCGACGGGAAACTGCTGCACGGCGAAGCGGTCGGCATCGGCATGTGCGCCGCTGCCAAGGTGGGCGTACGCCTCGGTCTGTGCGAGCCCGAGGTACTGCACCGCCAGGAACACATCCTCAAGCAGCGGCTGGGCAGCGTCGTGGAGCTGCCCGAGGAGCTGACGGCCGAACAGATCGTCGAGGTCATCCTCAGCGACAACAAACGCCGCGCCGGAGCCGCGATCCGCTTCGTGCTCGTGCCCCAGGTCGGCACCGTGCGCTGCGTCGACGGCGACTATGAGACGCCCGTCGCCGAACCACTGCTCAAGAGCGTCCTGACCGAGGCCTGATCCACCGACACCGCAGGGATGGGCTCATGAACACCACAGTGCACCACACACCCGAGGTGGAGGAGACGATCTACCGCCTCGACGGGCCGCTGCGCTGGGCCCTCGGCGAGGTCCAGGGGCTGTTGCGCACGGCACAGGCTGCGCCGGGGCAGCGGGTTCTGGACGTCGGTGCGGGCACCGGATACGCCACGATTCCCACAGCCCGCGCGGTCGGCCCCGACGGCAGCGTCCACGGCGTCGACGGCAGCGCCCCGCTCCTTCAGGTGCTCGAGCGGCGCGCCGCGAAGGAAGGCCTCGCCGCACGCGTGACCACGCAGGTCGGCGCCCTCGCCCCCCTGGATGTGCCCAGCTCCAGCGTCGACCTGGTGCTGTGCACCTACGTTCTGCACGAACTGGCCGAGGACGCGGCCGGGGCGATCGCCGAGATGCACCGGGTCCTCAAACCCGGCGGCCGCGTCGCCATCGCGGACTACCGCAAGACGCCGGACATCGCGCGCAACCGGGAGATCGAGGCCTGGTACGCGCGGCAGCCCGACGGCGCAGGACCCGACGAGCGCCATCTTCGCTTCTCCCTTGAAGAGTTGGAGAAGATGCTGCGCCGCGCCGGCTTCCAGCAGATCGAGCTGCACACCTGGCACGACTTCCACACCCACGCCATCGCCTGCCGGTGACGGCCTTACCTGTCAAGGAGCCCCTGTGCACCGCTTGAGCTACAACGCCAACGGTCTGCGTAACCTCTCCGTGGAGCGGGCCGTCGAGGAAGTCGCCGAGGCCGGATACGACGGCATCGAACTCTCCCTCCACCCCGCACACATCGACCCGTTCTCCTTCTCCGAGACCGAGGCGTCGATCATCTGCAAGGCGCTGGAGCGCACCGGCATCGAGGCCTGCTGCCTGGCTGCGGGCGCGGACAACCTGCTCAGCGAGGAGAGGTTCGAGCCGTCACTGGTCCACCCCGATGCCGCCGGCCGCGCCCGCCGCGTCGACCTCGTCAAACGGTCCATACACATCGCCGACATGCTCGGCGTCCCGCTGATCAACTTCGCCACCGGCAAGCGCAAGCCCGAGGTGGACCCGGCCGACGCGCGACGCTGGCTCGTGGAGGGCATCACCGACATCCTCGACAGCACAGACAGCGATGTCATCCTCGCTATGGAACCCGAACCGGAGTTCTTCCTGGAGACCAACGCCGCGGTCGCCCAGCTCGCCCGAGAACTGAACAGCCCGCGCTTCGCCCTCGCCCAGGACCTCGGGCACTGCCGCGTCGTGGAGGAGGACTACCTCGCCTCCGTCGAACGCCACCTGCCGATCACTCCCGTCTTTCAGATCGAGGACATCAAGGGCCGCACCCACTATCACGAGATCCCCGGCGACGGGGACATAGACTTCGTGGAGTTCTTCCGCATCCTGCGCCGCGGCGGCTACGAGGGGCACGTCAGCGTGGAGCTGTACAACCACAGTGACCTCTACCGGCACGCCCTGCGCCGCAGCCACGAGGTGCTCACCGCGGCCGCTGCCTCCGCCGAGTCCTCCACAGGAGACTGACCACCGTGCGGCCGGCCACCGCCGGCCGTGCGACCCCCACGCCACAACTCCTGGCGCCCCGGGGCACGCACGGACCCGGCCTCGTCCCACTCTTCGACCATCACATCCACAGCGATCTGCGCAACGCCGACGACTACGAACTCATGGCGGTCAGCGGTGTGACGAGTGCGCTCGCCCCCTGCTCCAGCTCCCACGAACGCCGATCGTCGGGCGACGCGTTCGCCGCGCGGTTCGAGCGGCTCATCGAGGTCGAGACCGCCCGTGCCGCGGTGTACGGCATCGATCTGTACGTCGGGCTGGCCGTGCACGCCGCCGACATGAGCGATCTGCGCAGCGCTCTGGAGGGCGTCGACGAACTTCACAAGCGGCTCGACCACCCGAGAGTGAAGGCCCTGGGCGAGGTGTCGCTTCGCCACCACACCAGCGACGAAGTGACGCTGCTGGAAAGACAGTTGCGACTAGCCGCCGACACAGGGACACCGGTCATGGTGGAGACCCCACCGCCGCTTCAGGCGTTCACGGCGATGCTGCCGCTGCTCGCCGGCGCCATCGAGCGCTCGGGTATCGATCCGGGGCGCGTCGCCGTGATGGACCTCGACGAGCACAAGCTGCACCTGGTCCACGGACAGGGTGGCCTCGACGGGCTCGGCGGCTACGGACTGCCGGTCTCGCCGGGCGCGGACGCGCTGTTCGCCGTGCGCCAGAAGGTCACCCACCGTGAGGTGATGCGCATCCTCGACAGCCGGGGGCCGGACCGTCTGATGCTCAACACCGGCTTCCACTTCGGCTCCGCCGACCCGCTCGGCCTCGGTAAGACCGTCCATCGCCTCCGCCTCGGAGGCGTTCCGGAACAGACCGTGAGGGCTCTCGTTCATGGAAACGCTGCAGGGTTCTTCGACATCCCGCACCGGATCGGCTGACCGGGCGGCCACCGCCCGGTCCACGGGACTGCCCGAGCACGGCCGGGACACGGCGGCCGTCCTGGCCGACCTTGACGAACTGCGCCGCGACGACCACAACTACGCCGACGGCACGGTGTTCAACTCCATTTGCTCCGTGCCGCTCCCGGTGACCCGGCAGGTCTTCGCCCAGGCACTCGAGACCAACATGGGCGACAACCGGATCTTCCCGTCGTTGCGGCGCGCCGAGACGGAGGTGACGGCGCTCCTCGGCGACATCCTCGGTCTTCCCGAGGCGGGGGGAGTGGCTACCTCCGGCGGGACCGAGGCCAACCTCCTGGCGGTACTCGCAGCGCTGCGCCGGGACGGGCAGCGCCCCCGCACGGGCCGTCCCACGCGGATCGTGCTGCCGCAGAGCGCCCACTTCTCCTTCGACAAAATCCTCACGATGCTGGGCGCGGAGCCCGTGTACGCCCCGCTCACACCGGACCTGCACGTCTGCGTCGAGACGCTGCGTTCCCTGGTCACCGAGGACACCACGCTCGTCGTCGCCACCGCGGGCACCTCCGAGACCGGCGCCGTCGACGACATCCCCGCCATCGCGGAGCACACCAGTGCCCTGGGCGTACCGTTGCATGTCGACGCGGCGACCGGCGGATTCCTCGTCCCCTTCGCCCGCGACCTCGGCCACCCGCTGCCGCCGATCGGCCTCGATGTGCCGGGAGTCACCTCCGTCACCCTCGATCCGCACAAGTACGGTGGCGCGCCCATTCCGGCCGGCCAGCTACTGGTCCGCGATACGGCCGACCTGGACCGCCTGCGCGTCGCCTCCCACTACCGCGGCACCCACGACCACCACGGTCTGCTCGGCACCCGCCCTGGCGCCGCGGTGCTTGCCACCTGGGCCGCGCTGCACACCATGGGCCGCGCCGGCTACCGCTCGCTTGTCGCTTCGGTGTTCGAACGCAGGGAGCTCCTGCTCGACCTGCTGCGGGAAGCCGGGTTCGCCGTCGTCCCTGCGCCGGACCTCACCGTCGTGACCGTACGCCACCCGGAGCCCGGACAACTCGTCGACGCACTGGAGCGGCGCGGGTTCATCGCCTCCGTCGCCCGCCGCTACGGACTCCTGCGCCTGGTCGTGCACTGGCATCAGAGCGAGGAGCAACTGCGGGCACTGGTCGCCGCCCTGACGGCCGTCGACCGTGAGATCGGGGGCGGCGCCGGATGAGGGTCATGTTCGTCTCCGTCAACAAGCTCAAGTCCTTCCGCCCGGTGCTGCCCATCGGCATGGTCACCGTGGCGACACAGGTGCGGGCCGCAGGGCATGCCGTGCACGTCCTGGACCTGATGTGGGAGGAAGAGGACGAGAAGGCGGTACGCGAGGCGGTCGCCGCCTTCCGGCCCGACGTCGTGGGGATCTCCATCCGCAACGTCGACTCGCAGAACATGCTGGAGCCGGTCATCTACACACCGCTCGCCCGTGAGGTCGCCGACTGGGCGCGTGCGGAGCGGCCCGGTGTCACCGTCGTCCTCGGCGGCCCCGGCTTCTCCACGGTGCCGGACGACCTCATGGACTTCGTGTGCGCCGAGTACGGCATCACCGGCTTCGCCGAGGAGTCCATGGTGCCGTTCCTCGCCCACCTGGACCGCGGCACCGAACCGGCGGACGTGCCCGGCGTGATCTTCCGTGCGCCGGACGGCTCCTACCACCGCAGGGACCCGGTCTTCGAGATCGACTACCGCAAGGCCGCCCGGCCCGACCCCGAACTGTACGACCCGCGCTACTTCAGCTACTCCTATGAGACCCACGACCGCGGCGAGAAGGTGCCCGCCACCATCCAGACCAAGAAGGGCTGCGTCCTGGAGTGCGTGTTCTGCAGCAACTTCCTGGTCGACGGCACCGGCGTGAAGTTCGACGACGTCAAACGGGTGGCCGATGAGGTGGAGCGGCTGCGGGACGAGGGACTGGAGGTCCTGGAGATCGTTGACGGCGTCTTCAACCTGCCCTTGAACTACGCCGTCGAGGTCTTGCGGGAGTTCGTCCGGCGCGGCATCGAGATGCCCTGGTCCTGCATGATCAACCCGGGGAATGTCACTCCCGAACTCGTCGACCTCATGGTCCGCACGGGCTGCTACTACGTCGAGTTCGGCACCGACTCGTGCAACGACCGGGTGCTGCGCCGGCTGAAGAAGAACTTCCGTCAGCGGCAGATCATCCGGGCCCACCGGCAGTTCGAGCAGGCCGGGATCCGCGTCGAGCACTGCCTGTTCATCGGCAGTCCGGGAGACGACCGGGACTCCGTGCGGGAGACCTTCGACGTCATGTCGGACCTGGTGCCGCCCGGCGCCCCCGAGGCCCACGCCTACTGGACCCTCGGCCTGCGGGTCTGCCGCGGGACCGCACTGCACACCACCGCCGTCGAGGAGGGCCAGCTCACCGGCGACGAGCGGTTCATCGTGCCCAAGTACTACGTGTCCCAGGACGTCATCGAGGACAGTGCCCTCCTCGACGAGATCCAGGAGCGGGTGCTGGCCAACGCCAACTGGTACCTGTGGTGGGGCCTGCGCACCATCGGCCTGCGCGAGCGCATCCGTATGGCGCGCCAGGAGAGCGAGCGGATCGAGGCCGAGATTCTCGCCCATCTGCCCGAGCGCCGCCCCGCCCCCCTGCCGGTCGCCCCGCCCATCCTCCGGAAGGAAGTCCGATGAGCCGCGTCCAGGACCTCCTGCTGACCGCACCCGGAGAACTGCGCGCCGCCCACCGGGTGCCACCGCTGCCCGCGCTCGGTGCCGATGACGTCCTCGTCGAGGTGGACCGCATCACCCTGTGCGGCAGCGACCACCGCCTTTACGACGGCACCTACGGAGGCCCGCGCCACTACCCGATCCGCTTCGGCCACGAGTGGTCGGGACGCGTGGTGGACACCGGTCGCGACGGCGCGGCGCTGCTCGGCCAGTGGGTCACCGGCGACTGCTCCCGCTGGTGCGGCGGCTGCGCCGGCTGCTCCACCGACCGGAACCTGTGCCGGCACATCGAGAAGTTCGGAATAACCGTGGACGGATTCTCCAGCCGCCTCAAAGTCGTCGACCGCCGCTACCTCTATCCCGACACCTGCGCGCTCGGCGCCGGCCTGCTCGCCCTCACCGAGTTCTTCGCCGTCGCCGACCACGGCCTGCGCCGCCTCGCGCCCGACGCCGACGACGACGTCCTCGTCATCGGCGCGGGCGCGCTGGGCCTGGCCTCCTACCTGCTCCTGACCGGCCACTACAAGGTCCGCTCCGTGCGACTGCTGGAATCGGACCCCGCCAAGGCGCAACGGGTGAGGGAACTCTTCCCCACCGCTCTGGTCGAGACTCCGCCCCGGCCCGACGACCGGACCACCGACTACGCCGGCCTCGCCGAAGGCGCCGACCACCCCGTCGTCGTCGAATGCTCCGGCAGCCAGACGGGCCTGAACACCGCGCTGGCCCTCGCCCGGCCGCTGGGTCGCATCTTGTGCTTCGGCCTGCGCCGCAGCACCGAAATACGCACGGACCTGCTCGTCGTCAAGGGTGTGACGCTCATCGGGTCGATCGGCGGCACGGGCAGCTTTCCGGCCATCCACGCGTTCCTCGACGCCCACCGGCACCAGGCCGCCCAGCTGGTCACCCATCGCTTTCCGGCCGACACCGCCGAGAAGGCCTTCGCCGCCCCCGCGACGGGCGCTGCCCGGATCAAGACCCAGATCGTCTTCGGGGAGGAAGACCAGTGACCGAGACCACCGTCCCGCCCCACCTGCGCTACGACGAGATCCGGCGCGCAGCCTGCGCCGACCTGGAGGCGTTCGACAAACTCACCCCCGACCGGGCAGCGGAGCTCCAGCTCGGCCGGCTGCGGGAGACGGTGACCCACGCCCTCACGGCCTCTCCCCACTACCGCCGGAACTGGGCCGCCCACAGCGGCACGCGGTTCGACACCCTCGACGACATCCGGAAGCTGCCGTTCACCACCAAGGGCGACCTGCGCGACGCCTATCCGTTCGGCCTGGTCGCCGCCGACCGGCGGGAGGTCATCCGCTACGGTGAGTCGACCGGCACCACCGGCCGCCCCACCTCCGCCGTCATCACCTACGAGGACTGGATACGCGGCAACGTCGCCGTCGAACGCTCGGTCAGTCACGTTTTCGGCCCCGGCGACCTCGTCTTCATCGCCATCCCCTACGAACTGGCCTTCGCCTCCTACGACCTCGACCGGGCCCTGGAACAAGCGGGCGCCGGCGTGGTCGCGGTCGGCACGCTCAGCCGGGTCTGCCCCTTCGAGCGCATGGTCGAGATGATGTGGACGGTCAAACCGACCGGCCTGGTATGCACCCCCAGCCGGGCGCTGCGGCTTTACGACCTACTCAAGGACAGCGGACGCGACCCCCTCGAGGTGGGCCTGCGCACCTTCATGTACGTGGGGGAGACCTGCTCACCGGCCAAGCTCTCCAAGATCGCAGACCTGTGGGGGGTGCGCCTGTCCAACGCCTACGGCTCGACCGAGACCAACTCGCTCGGGCTCACCTGCGCCGAGGGCAGCCTCCACCTCACCGAGGACCGGCACCTGTTCGAGGTGATCGACCCCGAGACCACCGAGCCCGTCTCCGAGGGAAACCCGGGCGAACTTGTGCTGACCAGCCTGGTCAGCCGGGCCATGCCGCTGCTGCGTTACCGCACCGGTGACTTCGTCACCGTACGGTCCGCGTTGTGCGCCTGCGGCAGTCCCCGCCGCACCCTCGACCACCACGGGCGAGTCAGCGAGCAACTCGTGGTCGACGGCAGGCGGATCAACAAG
Source organism: Streptomyces sp. HUAS TT11 (assembly GCF_051553595.1). Classification (NCBI taxonomy): domain Bacteria; kingdom Bacillati; phylum Actinomycetota; class Actinomycetes; order Kitasatosporales; family Streptomycetaceae; genus Streptomyces; species Streptomyces sp. HUAS TT11. The sequence continues at coordinate 181,807 of NZ_CP196184.1, read as the reverse complement.
CTGGCGCTGGAGGACATCGTGCTGTCCACCGACGGTTCCGGCCTGTACTGGGCGGCAGGGGTGACCGGCGCCGGCCTGGAGATCCGGGTCGAGGCCGACAGCGGTGACACCACGCGCCTGTGCTCCGACGTGGCGGAGCGGGTCGCGACGGCCATCGGTATCACGCCCGTCGTCGAGCCGATCGACCGCACCCTGGTGCGGCGCGCCATGGACCGGATGCTCAAGCCGGGCAGCCTCACCCTCGAAGACCTCGCGGCGGCCGCCTCATGACGGGCGCGACCCCCCTCCAGAGCGTGGGGATCGCCGGGACGGGCCGTCTGGGCACGGCGCTCGCCGCCCGCCTGAAGGACCGTTTCGCCGTTCTCCTGTACGACACGGACCGCTCCCGTGCCCGGCGCGCGGCCACGACGACCGCCCTCCCGCTGGCGGACGCCGAGACCCTGGTCACCGCCGATGTGGTGCTGCTGTGCGTACCGCCGCAGGAGACGGACAACGCGCTGCTGGGCCTGGCCCGCTGCGCCGTGCGCGGCGGGCGGCGGCCGCTGTTCGTCAGCCTGGCGACGAGCGTACCCACCGCCCGCCTGCGCTCCGTCCTGGCACAGTCCCCCGACCTGGCCGGCATCGACGTCGTCGGTCTCAAACCGGTGTGTCAGTTCGCCGCTCTTTCCCGTGGTGTGCCCACCGTTATGGTCACCGAGGACACCGGCCGTCTCGATGAGTTGCGGTACCTCGCCTCCGGCCTGGGCACCGTCCTGGTCGGCGACGAGAACGTCGTCGGTCCCGTCAACCGGGCCGCCACCAAAGCCGCGCTGCGTGCTTGCGCCCAGCTCACCGACGAACTCTCGGCCCGGGGCGTGGACCTCCTTCTCGTGCGCGCTGCCGTGGGCAACGTCCTGGCGGGCACGGCCCTCGACCATCCGCCCGCGCCCGACAACTCCTACACGCGCTCGGTGCTCGCGGAACTCGCGGCCGAGCAGGTCCCCCCGCCCGTACCGCAGAGCGTTGCCGCGACCGCCGCCGAAACGAAGGGAACGCGCGCATGAGCGTCCACGCAGTCGGCCGTGACGGCCCGATCTCCCTGTCCGTGAACCGCTTCGGCGGCGCACACTGCGAGACCGCCGCCCTGCACAAGGTGCTCGCCCACCACGGCACCGAGGTGAGCGAGCCGCTGTTGTTCGGTGTGGCGGGCGGCATCAGCTTCATGCACATGCCCAAGGGCCCAGAGGGCCGTGCCTTCGTCGGAGGCCGCAACGGACCCTTCCCCGACTTCACCCGCCGCATGGCCGAGGGCGTCGGCCTGCGCCTGGAGGTGGTGCTCCCCGCCGATCCGCTAACCGCGTGGGAGCAGGTACGCGGTCAACTGGCCCTCGGCAGCCCCGTGATCGTCTACGGCGACCTGTTCCACCTGCCGTACTACCAGGCCACCCGGCACTTCGGCGCGCACGCCTTTGTCATCCTGGGACACGACCCGGACGCCAAGACCGTCACCGTCTCCGACCGTTGCATCGCTCCGCGCACCCTGTTCCTGGACGAACTGGCCGCCGCACGTGGCTCCGAGCACCCGCCGTTCCCACCCCGCCACGCCTGGCTGCGCGCCGACTGGGCGGTGGCCCGTGAACCGTCCGCGGACGACATCCGGCACGGGGTGCGCGCGTCCTGCACCGCCATGCGGCACCCGGTGGTGCCCACCTTCGGACTGCGCGGGCTGGCGGCCTACGGTGCGGGTCTGGACCACTTGGTGCGGCGCAGCCCGGCAGATGACGTCGTCGCCGCCCTCTGCGGCGCCTACGTCGACTTCGAGCTGGCCGGCACCGGCGGCTGCGGCTTCCGAGTGATGTTCGCCGACTTCCTCACCGAAGCGGCCGAGCGCACAGCGGACCCGGCACTCGAACGGGCGTTGCCCCTCGCGCGTGGTGCCGTGGACGCCTGGCACGAATTCCTCGCCTTGCTGCTGCCGTCCTGGACCCCCTCGTTCACCGAACTGCGCGACACCCTGAACGAACGCGACCAGCACATACTGCGCGGCAGCGCGCAGGACCAGGACGCCGCCGCGGCCCTCGGAGCCCAGCTGCCCGAGCTGCGCACCGCTGCCGCCGAAGGACTCGACCCGCTGCGCGAGCAGCTCTCCGGGCAACTGCGTGCGGCCGTGCAGCGGATCGTCAAGGCCGAGGAGACCCTGTTCGACATACTGAAGGAGGTGTGACCGGCCGATGGCCACGGCCCCCCCGCTCGCCGTACGCATCCCCGCCCACCATCCGCGCTCCAGCGACGAGGAGCGGCAGGCCTACGACCGCTACCTGGCCGAACGCGGCCGTTACAAGGGCGAGTTCCTGCATGAGGTCCTGGACGCGGCCGGCGCCGGCCGCGTTCTCGAAGCCGGATCCGGCTACGGCGGGCTCGGTGTGGAACTGCTGCGCCTGGGCCCCAGCGAACTGCACGCGGTGTGCGAGTCGGAGCACGCCGCCACCCTGTATGAGCGCCGCCTCGCCGAGGCCGGCGTGCGGGCCACCGTGCACACCGTGCCCGGGGGAGTGCCGGACCCCGCCCGCGAACCCTGGAACACCAGGCGGTTCGCCGCCGTGTACAGCGCCAATGCCTTCGCTGCTTGGCCGGACCCGGCGGCCGTACTGCGCCGCCTGGCCGGACTGCTCCTACCGAGCGGCCAGGTCCTCGTCAGCGACCTGCGGCGCGACCCCGACCCATTCATCCTCGAATACTCGCTCAGGGAGATGGCCGACGACACCTCGGAGGCGGGCCGCTACCGGCTGCGTACCTTTCTCACCTCGTTGCGAGGCGCCTACACCCTGCCTGAGGCCGAGGCCCTGCTCACCGCCGCGGGCCTGAACGACTGGCGGGCCGAAGCGGACGGTCCCATGACGTTCGCCATCCGATACGGGAGGAACCCGTGACCGACACCACCATCACCAGGAACTTCCTCGACACGCCCAGTTTCTGGCGTGAATACCCGGAACGGGACATCGAGTTCGTGCGCTGGTACCCCTGCGACGTCAGGCCGCTCACCGCCGAATCGATGTACGCGCAGCAGGAGAAGTTCCCCAAGACCACCTCCTTCTACGTGCACATCCCCTTCTGCAACCAGGTGTGCACCTCCTGCCCGTACAACAAGTTCAACACCCGCAACACTCTGGTCAGGCGCTACATCGAGGCCCTGAAGGCCGAGATCGACACGTACTCCAAGCTGCCGTACCTCAAGGACGTCGTCTTCACCTCCGGCTACTTCGGCGGCGGCACCCCCACGACCCTGCGCGCCGAGGAGCTCGACGACCTGCTCGGATTCATGAAGCAGCGGCTCAACTTCAGCGACGACTGCTCCGTCACCATCGAGTCCACCCCCGTCGACGTGGACCAGCACAAGCTCGACGTCCTGCTCAAGCACGGGGTCAATCGCATGAGCCTGGGCGTGCAGACCTTCCACGACCCGCTGTTGCGCTACCTCGGCCGCGCCCGGGCGCACACCGGCGAGTCCGCCACCAGGACGATCGAACTGATCGACCGCAGCGGCATGGAGAACCTCTGCATCGACTACATGATCGGCATCCCGGGTCAGACCCACGAACTGTGGGCGCAGGACATCAGGACCCTGATGGACCTGCCCGTGACGTCGTTCTCTGTGTACAACTACGCGGTCCTGCCGGGCTCCGAGGTGTTCTTCGCGCTGCAGTCCGGGGCCACCCCGCCGTGCCCCAGCACGCAGGAAGCCGACGAGATGTACCAGTACCTGCACACCACACTGATGGACGCCGGGTACCTGGCCCTGACCTACAACGACTTCATCGAGCCGATGAGGCCCGAGTGGGAGGCCAAGGGCGTGAAGACCTACCCGGTGCTCACCGACGGCTCCAAGCCCTATCGGGGCCTGGAGACCGACACCTTCTACCTCACCGACCACCTCTCCCAGGTGTGGGGCCGGTGCGGTGACATGGTGGCCATGGGCTCCGGGGCCTACGGCTACCTCAACAACCGGATGTACCTCACCGAGCCCGACATCAACGCCTACATCGACATCTGCAACGCGGGCCGGCTGCCCGTCGTGATGGGCGCCTACACCGACGAGCACGAACAGCGCTGCCGCAGCCTCGTTCTCGGGCTCAAGCTGCTGCGGATGAAGCGGTCCGTCTACCGCGAGCGCCACGGAGTCGATCCCTACGAGTACTTCAAGGACAAGTGCGACGACCTGGCCGCCAAGGGCCTGATCGAGATCACCGACGAAGCCATCCAGGTCACGTACCCCAAGGGCTGGTACTACATCGACAACATCTGCAAGACGTTCTACTCCGACGCCAACTACCGCCTGCCGCAGCCGACGTCGGCAAGCACCGAGATCCTCAACTGGCAGATCGACCGCGCCGACGGACGGAAGGGGCTTCCCGTTGTCCAGCTCTGAGACCGCTCCCGCGAACCTGCGTCGCCGGCCCCGCGGCCGCATCTTCGACCTGGCCGAACGGATCCCGCAGAAGGACACGTTCGACGACGTCGACGAGTGCCGGGCCTACGACCGCAACATCCGCACCTCGATGATCATCCCGATGCAGCACATGATGAAGCTCATCGGCCCCCACTGCGGCGACGGCAAGGAAGTCCTCGAAGTCGGCTGCGCCAGCGGCCTGATCTCGTTGCGGCTCGCCGCCCAGCGCCCCGGCGCGTTCTTCACCGGCGTCGACAGCAACGACGCCTTCCTCGAAGTGGCCCGAGAGAACACCATCTTCTCGAACCTGGTCGGCTACGGCGGCGACTTCTCCTGCGAATGGGCCCGCCTGACCCGACTGCCGTACGACGACGACTCCTTCGACGTGGTCTTCAGCTTCTGCGCCGTGGCCCGCTGGGACAAGCCCGACCGGATCGTCAGCGAGTGCGCCCGGGTGTGCCGGCCCGACGGCATCGTGGTCCTCTACGACCTGGCACGTGACGCCGACGAGGGCATGGTCTCGTTCGTGCTGCAGTACGCGGACGGGGACGCCGAGGCGTTCATGACGTCGCTGCGCGCCTCCTACAGCGAGCCCGAGATGCGCGAACTCCTCGACCAGCGGGGTCTGGGCTCGTGGACGGTGGCCAAGGAGAACATCAACCTGATCACCTCCTCACGACCGCTGCACGTCGGCTACAGCGTCGGTGAACCAGGTATCTACGACGCGGTGTTCACCGGCTGACCCCCCTTTCCCTCTCCTGCCCTGCCACTGGACATCCGCAACCCAGGAGCGTCTCCCATGCCCCTTCGCAGACGGCTGCGTGTCGGCCTCGTCCAGCTGGCCGTGGCCACCAACCGCCGCACCGACAACCTCCGGCGCGCCGGGGCTCTGATCCACGAGGCCGTGCACGACGGCTGCGAACTGGTTGTTCTGCCAGAGGCGTTCGCCACTGCGCTCAACCTGCCCAAGAGCCACGAGGTGGCCGAGCCCGTACCGGGGCCGGGTACCGAATGGCTTGCCGAACAGGCCCGCCGGCACGGCGTCTGGATCATCGCAGGGCTCCTTGAACGCAACGGCGAGCATGTGCACAGCTCGGCCGTCCTCATCGCCGACGACGGCAGCCTCGTCGATGTCTATCGCCGCACCGTCGTCTACGACTTGGAGGCCCACTTCCTCACCGGGGAAGTGGGCACCCGGGTCGTGAACACACCGCTGGGCCGCATCGGCCTTGTCGTCGGCTACGACATCCAGTTTCCCGAAGTGTTGCGCGGCCTGTTCGCCGACGGCGTCGAGATCGTCGTGTGCCCATCGATCCTGCTGCGGCCCTTCGCCGAGCCCGTACGACAGATGCTGCTTGCCCGCGCCGCCGAAAACTGCGCTTACGTCCTGTTCGCCGGAGCCACAGGGGAGAACACTCTGGCCGGCCTCACCTACATGGGCCGCACCGCCGTCATCCGCAGCCCGATGGCGATCGGCGCGTACTCCCGTGACTTCCGCCGTCAGGAGCCGGTCCTGGCCGAGGCCGACCGCGAGGAATGCGTGGTCAGCGCCGACCTGGACCTGCACGAACTGCGCCGCATGCAGGCGGCGGCGCCCTTCCCCGCGGACTTCCGCCGCTCGCCACTTGGCCAGGCGCTGATCGCCGCGTCCGCGCCGCCCGGCACCCTACCCCTTGGAGACACCCGGTGAAGCCCACCACCCGGCCCCGCGTTGCCCTCCTGCAGACGCTGTGGGACCCCGACCCCGACGTCAACCTCGACCGGACGATGGCCCTGCTCGACACCGTCGAAGCGGCCGAACTCGTCATCCTGCCCGAGTTCTTCCTAGGCCCGCCCTTCTACTTCCCGGGCCGCGCCCACCTCAAGGGAGTCATCGACCAGACCGTGCCGGGCCCCGTCTTTGACCGGCTCGCCGAACAGGCCCGCCGGATCGGCGCATATGTCCTGTGCGGCACGGTCGTTGAACGCGAAGGGGACCGCTACTACAACACGGCCGTGCTCCTGGACGATCACGGTGAGATCGTCATCAAGGCCCGCAAGACGCACCGCTTCGCCGCCGAAATGGTGTCGGTGAGCCCGAGCGACGACTTCGCCGTCGTCGACACCCCGTTCGGGCGGCTCGGCGTCTGCGTCTGCTCGGACTTCTGGATCCCCGAAGTGCCCCGCATGCTCGCTCTGCGCGGCGCGGAGATTATCGCCGTACCGGGGGCCGCGCTGCGCGGCAACATCCAGATCACCCGGCCCTGCCTGCAGGCCAACTCCTCCTTCAACGTCTGCTACACCCTCCTCGCCAGCGCCGTCGGCGGCGTCACGGGCGAACGCGCCGGCCGTCAGGTGTCCATCGAGGTCGCCGGGCACAGCACGGTCGCCGCCCCTGAGGAACTCCTGGCCAGCCTCGACGAGGAGGAGACGGTCCTGACCGCCCAGCTCGACCTGGAGTACCTGCGCACCATGCGCGAGGTCGACCTGTCGTTCAGGCGCAGCCTCTACTTCTGCCTGCACGGGCGCCGCCCCGAACTCTATGGCCCTCTCCAGCAGCCCTACGCCGGGCACGAGGACCTCGAAACCCTGCTCAGCGACTACCTCACCAGGAGGTGAGCCACACCGTGCTGTTCCCCGTCAGCGACGCCATCCCCACGGGGGCCGACCGGGAGCCGGTCCTGGAGAAGTTCCTCGACTGGGCCGACGAGGCACACGACACCCCTGTGCCCGACGTGCTGAGCGCCTTCTTCGGCCAACCCCTCGACACGCGTACCCTGCGCATCACCGGACTGCACCACGTGGCGCTCTACATCGGTGACTACCGCGACGAGAAGGACTTCGAGGACTGGCTGGAAACGGTCAGCGCCTGCCCGCGCGTCAACCATGTGACCACAGGCCCCTCCCACATCGCGCCCCGCGCGTACGGCACACCCGGCCACTGGATCAACCTCCGCACCGCCCTCGGCAACGAGGTGGAACTGTTCACCTGCCGCCGGCGCGACATATGGGCCGAGCGGCCGGCCGAGCAGAAGACCACCCTCATGTCGCACTTCGGTCTCTGCGTCGACACCCCCGGGCATGTGCGGGCCTTGCTCGACTTCCTGGCCAGCTTCGACGGCGTCCGCCTCCTTGCCTACGCGCCTGCCGACGAACTCGGTCACACCTATGGGCACCTGGTCCGCGACGACACCGATCGCGTTCTCGAACTCGTGCATGCCGGAGTACAACCGGGAGGACCCGCATGACTGTCCAGGACCCCGCCCGCGTACCGGACAACGCCATCGGCCGGTTCTACGTCAACGTGGAGTGCACCGACTGCGACACCTGCCGCTGCGTCGCCCCCGACTTCTTCGCCCGCAACGACGAGGCCGGCTACTCCTACGTGCTGCGCCAGCCCGAGACCGAGGACGACGAGGACGCCCTGTACGAGGCGATGGACTGCTGCCCCGCCGACGCCATCTGCGAGGACGAATGACGCCCACGGTCCCGGCCGCGGTCCTGGGCATCGGCGGCAGCATGCGCCCCGGCTCCACCAGCCAGGCGCTGCTGCGCCGCGCGCTGAGAACCCTTGCCGCCGACGGCCACCCGGTGCACCTGCTCGACCTGCGCGAACTCCAACTCCCCTTCTGCAACGGCGACAAGCGCGAGCCATGGCCCCACTTCCCCGATGTGGCCGTCCTACGGGAAGCAGTCCGCGCCGCCGACGGCATCATCCTCAGCGGCGCCGAGTACCACGGCAGCGTCAACGGCGCGCTGAAGAATGCCATCGACCTGCTGGACTTCGAACACGCCGAGGGAAAGGTGTTCGGTGCCATCGTGGTCCTCGGCGGCCGCAGCAACAGCAACGCCCTCAACGACCTCAGGCTCATGGCCCGCTGGCTGCGGGCCTGGATGGTGCCCGGCCAGGTCGCCGTACCCCAAGGGCGTACCGCGCTGAGCGGCGGTGCGCCCGTCGACCCGGACCTGTACGACCGGATCGACGACCTCGCCCGCAGCGTCGCACGTGCCGCCGGCGCCCTGCGGACCACCACCGGCGGCATCCCGCTCCCCCGAGGCTGAAGGAACCGCGCATGCATGCCCCGCCCCCCGCCGTCCTGGCCGCCGAACTCCGGGCACGCCTGGACGACAACGCCGTCCCCGGCCGGGCGGCAGGCGAGAAGAACTACCTCCGCAGCGACCTGCACCACATCGGCGTACCCCTGCCCGCGATGCGGGGCGTGGTCCGCTCCTTCACCAAGCAGAGCGGGCGGGGGCTCGGGCACGCGGAGCTCATCGACCTGGTCACCGACCTGTGGGCACAGCCCGTCCACGAGCACCGCTCGACGGCCCTGCTGCTCCTGGACGCGTACGCCCCCCTGCTGCGCCCCGACGACACCACGCTCCTCGAGGACTTGCTGCGCACCTGCGCCACCTGGGCGCACACCGACCTGCTCGCCCCCTTCGTGGCAGGCAGGCTCCTGCTGCGCCACCCGCAGGAGACCACCCCCGCAGTGCGCCGGTGGACCGCCGACGAAGCACAGTGGGTGCGGCGCGGCGGCATCCTGTGTTTCATCCCCGCCCTGCGCGGCGAGGACACCTTCACGCGCTGGTTCCCCCTCTTCACCGCCACCGTCGATCCCCTCCTTCACGACGACAGATTCTTCGTCCGCAAGGCGATCGGCTGGGCGCTGCGCGAAGGAACCAAACACCACCCCGCGGCGGTCACCGGCTGGCTCACGCCGCGGCTGTCCCGGGCCAGCTCGCTCACGGTACGCGAGGCCCTCAAGCGGCTGCCCGACGACGCACGCGCCCCCCTGCTCGCCGCGCACGCCGCCGCGCATCCACGCCGCGGTCGGCGCCCGGCGCCCACCCGACGACCGGAGGCATCCCCGTGACCACCCCAGAAGTGACGACCCTGGTCGAGGACGGCGTGCACCGCACCGTCTGCCGGATGTGCCACGGCGGCTGCGGCGCCCTGGTGGATGTACGCGACGGACGCCTCACCCGCGTCGAGGGCGACCCGGACAACCCCAACAACCGCGGATTTCTGTGTGCCAAGGGCCGCGCGTCCCTGGACCAGCTGTACGGCTCCGACCGGCTTACCCGGCCGCTGCTGCGCACCGGTCCGCGCGGCAGCGGCAGCTTCACGCCCATCGGCTGGGAGGAGGCCCTCGACCGTGTAGCCGACGCCCTCGACCGCACCCGGACACGACACGGCCCCGAGTCCCTGGCCGTCGCCCAGGGCACGGACCGCAACTACCAGGAGTGGCTGTTCCGGTTCGCCAACAGCTACGGCACGCCCAATGTGCTGGGACCGGCCCACGTCTGCTTCTATCCGCGGGTCATGGCGGGCATCCTCACCATGGGCGCCTTCACCTTCTGCGACTACGAGGGCTCGCCCGACGTCGTCCTGCTGTGGGGGTGCAACAAGTCCATGACCCACGGCGACGGCGTGATCGGCACCCGGCTCCTGGACGCCGTGCGCCGTGGCACCCGCATGATCGTCGTCGACCCACGGCGCACCGCCCTCGCCAATCGTGCCCTGCACCATGTTCCGGTACGTCCTGGAGGCGACGCCGCGCTCGCCCTCGCCATGATCCACACGGTCATCGAGGCGGACGCCTACGACCACGACTTCGTCCGGGATCACACCACAGGGTTCGAGGACCTGGCCGAACATAGCGCCGCCTACGCCCCCGAGAAGGTCGAGCACCTCACCGGAGTCCGCGCCGCCGATGTGCGCCAGGCCGCCCTCGCCTACGCGTCGGCACCGGCCGCCGCCATCGAACTGGGCACCGGCGCCCAGCAGAACCGCAATTCCTTCCACGTCTGCCGAGCCCTTGCCATCCTCTCCGCGATCTGCGGAAACATCGACCGGCAGGGCGGCGATGTGATCTTCGAGCCTCCCGGAATCATCGGGCGTCGCGCCCTGCCGCTGACCGAGGCACTGCCGACGGCGCAGCACCCCAAGCGGCTCGGTGCCGACCGCCACCGCATCCTGTCGATGGCCGGCTGGGCACATCCCCGCGCCGTATGGGACGCGATCCTGGACCACCACCCCTACCCGGTCACGACCATGCTCGTGCACGGCAGCAACCTGCTGGTCAACTACGCGGACTCCGACCGCGTCCACGCCGCGCTCGACAGCCTCGACTTCCTCGCCGTGGCCGACCTGTACCTGACGCCCACGGCGGCCATGGCCGACGTCGTGCTGCCGGTCGGCGGCTGGCTGGAACGGGACCAGATCGTCGAACACGCCCACTACGTCGCGGCACGCCGCAGGTTCGCGCAGGTCGGCGAGTGCCGCTCCGACGAGGAGATCCTCATCGGCCTCGCGTCCCGTCTCGGGCTCGCGGAGAACTTCTGGGACACCGCCCAGGACTCGCTCGACGTGCGGCTGGCCCCCATCGGCATGGACTTCAAAGCCCTGACCGAACAGCACTACCGCGCCACACCGCTGACGTACGAGAAGTACCGCACCCAGGGCTTCGCCACCCGCAGCGGCCGCTTCAACATCCGCTGCGACGCACTGCGCGCCTTCGGCTACGAACCGCTGCCCGTGCACCGCCCCGTCGCCGAACGCCCCGAAGACGGCCCCTACCTGCTCACCTCCGCCCACTCGCCGTTCTTCTTCAACTCCGAGTTCCGCAACCTGAGGCCGTTGCGCACCAAGGAACCCGACCCCGTCGTCGAACTCCACCCTGAGGCTGCGGCCCGCGAAGGAGTCCAGGACGGCGCCTGGGTGCTTGTCTCCGCCCGCGGCCGCACGATCCGGATGCGCGCACGCATCACCGACACCATCGCCCCCGACGTCGTCGTGGCCGCAGCCACCTGGTGGTACCCCGAGCGCGGCGCGGACGGCGGCTGGCGCGAGAGCAACGTCAACCGGCTCACCGGCGACGACGACGAGAACGAGGAGATGGGCTCGTCCAACTTCCGGGGGATCAGGTGCGCGGTCCGCCCGGAGCCGGATGCCTGAGGCGACGCGCACGCCCCTCTCACTGCACCCTGCGGAGTCTTCGGCTCCACCCCGTGTTCGTGACGTTTCGCCATCCGGGTCAACTCCCGCAGGACCCCTCAAGAAGTAAGTGACCTTCGCGGACGCCTTGGTGCTGGGCGCGGGTCGGCGTCCCTGGCCGCTGGAAGACTCCGCCGCACGGACGGCCGCAGCGCCGTCACCGTCACGCGGATGAGAGGGGACACGGTGGAGGCAGCCTCGCGCGACACCAACGGTTCACTGGCGCTCGATCCCGCCTGGGAACACGAGAGCCTGCGTCTGGAGATGCTGGCGGCCATGACCGACCCGGCAACCATCGAGATCCTTGACACCTGCGCGCCCGACCACCCCCACGAGATCGTGGAGATCGGAGCCGGCTCGGGCACCGTGGCCCGCCACCTGGCCCGCCGCCACCCCGGTGCCCGGGTCTGGGCGACCGACATCGACCTGCGCCACCTGGACGGCGGCGGTCTGCCCAACCTGGTCCCGCTGCGGCACGACGCGGCCGTCGACCCAGCCCCCGTGCAGGGCGTCGACCTCATCCACTGTCGTTCCGTGCTGATCTTCCTTGACGATCCCCAGGCGGTCCTGGGACGCCTCATCGACTGGCTCGCGCCTGGCGGCTGCATCGTCGTCGAGGAACTCGCCGGATTCCCCCCGTACGACTCCACCACGGTGGTCGGCGGCGCCCTGGACGCTGTGTCCCAGGTGCTGAGCCGCGATGCAGGCGCGGACCCGCAGTGGGTGCGCGACCTGATGGTCGACCCGCCCCAGCCGCTGGTCCGCCATGGACTGACCGACTGCGGCGCCCAGATGCGGGTCTACCCCTTCGACTCGGGCAGTGCGGCGTCGGAGTTCTCACGGCTGACACTGGAGCAACTGCGGCCCCGGCTGCTCGGCCGCGGACACCTCACCGAAACCCAGTTCGAAGCCGCCCTGTCCCAGCTACGCGACCACGACCTTGCCGAGCCGTCCAGTTCCGTGCTCAGCGTCTGGGGACGCCGCCCCCGCTGAAGCCGCCGCCCGGGAGATCGCCCGGCATCCCATCATCGAGGAACGAAGCGAAGGATGGACGATCATGCCCGCTCACCACCGCGCCCCCAGCCATCAAGACCGGTCCCCCGAGCAGAAGATGCTCACCACATACCTTCTCAAGCCCGGACGATACGAGGCAGCCCTCGAAGTCCTGGCCCGCCACTGGCCGCTCCTGCGCCGCCAGGGCCTGGTCACCGGCGAACCCTCCTGGATCGCCCATGGACAGGGCGCCGATGGCCCCTTCATTGTCGAACTCGTCACCTGGGGCGTGTCGGGAGCCGTCGACCGCGCGTACCTCGACCCGGAGATCAACTCCCTGTGGCAGGCGATGTTCTCCCTCACCGAAGCCCGGGGCGCCCGCCCACCCGTGGACTGGCCCGCCGTCACCCAGCTCACCGGGGACGGGGCCCGCGACACTCCCGCGGGCACGCCCCTGCAGACGCTGACGACCTACCAGGTACGGGAAGGCCACACCGAGCAGCTGGCCCAGCTGCTGCCGAGCTACTGGGACGCACTCACCCAGGCGGGACTGCTCGCCCCCGGCGCCCCTGGGCTGTACGCCGGCGAGAACCTGCACGGCCCGTTCCTGGCCGAACACCTCGCCTGGAGCGACCCGCACGGACCGGTGAAGGCATCCGGTGAACCGTCAGCGGACGCCTTGTACGCCCGGGCCGCGGAGCTGGCCGAGGAACGGGGGGACCGGCCGGGCATCGAGCGGTGCCCGGTGAAGCCGCTGCACTTCGGCTTCATGACAGAAACAGCGACTGGAGAAGACACGTGACCTCACCATCAGACACCAAGCCTGCGGGAACCAATCCGTGGGCCGCGCTGGGGATGCTCTGCCTCGGCGTCTTCATGACCCTGCTCGACGTCACGATCGTCAGCTCAGCCACTCCCAGTCTCATCGAGACGTTCGACGCCTCGATCGACCAGGCGGTCTGGGTCTTCAGCGCGTACATCATGGCCTTCGCCACCACCCTGATCCTCGCCGGACGACTCGGGGACCTCCACGGCCCGCGGCGCATGTATCTGATTGGCCTTACCGTCTTCGTCACTGCATCGGCACTGTGCGGCGCCGCACAGGCCCCCTGGCAGCTGATCGGGTTACGGGTGCTGCAAGGCCTTGGCGGAGCCCTCCTCGTACCCCAGCTCATGCCCATGATCACCACGCTGTTCCCGCCGCAGAAGTGGGGAGCCGCCTTCGGGTTCACCGGCGCGCTGTCGGGACTTGCCGTGCTGGCCGGCCCGCTCGTCGGCGGGTTCCTGGTCACCGGCGCCTCCTGGCGCTGGATCTTCTACGTCAACCTGCCCATCGGCCTGCTGACCTTCTTCCTGGTACTGCGCTTCCTGCCCGACCCGCGGCCGGGCCTGCGCAGGCCGCTGGGCATCGGCTCTGTCCTGCTGCTCCTGTCAGGCGTCGGCGCCGTGGTCTTCGGCCTCGTCGAGGGTGAGCGGCTGCACTGGGCGCCGACGGTCTGGGCGATCATCGTCGTGGGCCTGGCGCTGCTCGCCGCCTTCTTCGCCGACCAGCGCCGGCGGCAGTCCGGTGTTCCGCTGGTGCCCTTCGCCCTGTTCCGGGCTCGCAGCTTCACCCTCATGAACCTGATCGCCGTCACCGTCGGCTTCGGCGTCGTCGGCGCGTTCCTGCCCCTGACGCTGTACCTGCAGAGCGTGCAGGGCCTGTCTGCGGCAAAGGCCGGACTGGTGATCGCCGTGATGCCGCTGGTGTCGGTCGCCGCCGCCGGCATCAGTGGCCGGGTCATCGAGACGGCCGGCCCTCAGCGTGTACTGCTCGGTGGCCTGGTGTGCTTCTCTGCGGGCCTCGGACTCGTCGCCCTGCAGGCCACTGCCCACACCTCGGTCTGGCAGCTGGTGGGGCCGCTGGTGCTCGCCGGAGTCGGCACTGGCTTCACGTTCGCGCCGATGTTCAGCGTCGGAATGCGTGATGTGCCGCCCCAGCTCAGCGGCGTGGCCTCCGGAACCGTCAACACGGTTCAGGAGCTCGGGGGCCTGCTCGCCAGCGCCGCCGTCGGTGTGGTACTGCAAGCCCGGCTCGGCGATGGACAGAACATCGCCACCGGCCGGCCTGTGGAAGCCACGAGCAGGCCGACACCGGCGGCGCTCGACGCCTTCCACGAGACCCTGGCCGGCGCCATTCGCGTCAGTATGCTCATCCAGATGGCCGTCCTCGCGGTGGGCGCCCTGTGCGCGCTCGCCATCAAACCGGCCTCGCCCGCGGGGCAGCCGGCTTCCGACGAGCCACGGACCGCGGCTGTCGACTGACACGACGCCGACCCGATACGGGTGCCCGGCGCCGGCCCCGAGGGCTGCGCCGGCCACCGTATCGGGCCCTATCGCCCCTTCACGAACCGTGCCCGCTCGGCCGGCGCAAGCCGCTCCGTCGCATAGCGCACGGTGATGCGCGGCAGCTCGTCGAGATGCCGGTCGAGGAAGGCCACCATCAGCGGCTCGTCCCGACGGCCGATCTCCCGCAGCATCCAGCCGAGCGCCTTGTGGATCAACGGCTCCGGATCCCGGCGCAGCGTCAGCACCAGGCGGAGCGTCGGCTCGAAGCGTCCCTCGCGGATCAGCGCCAGCGTGGCGAGCACGGCGATCCGGCGGTCCCACAACCACGATGACGCGGCCAGTTCGTCCAGGACCCGCAGATCCCCCTCCAGCAGCCATGGCCCCAGTACGACGTGCGCGGAACCGTCGACCAGGTCCCAGTTGTCCACGCAGTCGGTACGCGTCAGATAGAAGTCGACCAGCGTCTTCAAGTCCGTGCCGCGCGCCGTGCGCACCTGCTCGGCCAGGACCAGCAGCCCGGCGAACCGCTCCTCGTGGACCCGGCTGTGCAGCAGGACGTCCACATCGTCGAGGGAGAGGCCGTGGTAGGTACGCGCGAGCTTGCGCAGCACCGGCACGCGTACGCCGAGCAGTTCGTCGTCCTCCGCACGGCTGAGCACCCGCTCCTGTTGCGCCCGCACAGCCGGTTCCGCCAGATCTTGCAACTCGGCCCGTAATTCCTTGAGCGAAACGATCGTCATGACGGCGGACGCTAGCGCAGGACGCTCTCATCTGCCGCCGAGACCCCCTTGAAGGAGCGGCTGGTCAACTTCGCCGCTGTCGACGCTCCTGTAATTGACCGTCGCGCAGATCCTCGCCGCCCCGGCTTTTGCCCACGCACGGGACGGCCACATCGTGTGCACGACCGTACGAATTGATTCTGCTGGTCGGACTGGCCACGCCTGGAGCCCACGAGCCGAAGGAGAATTCCATGCCGCGCAAGACGTTCAAGGTGCTGGTGATCGGCGCGGGTCTCGCCGGACTGACCCTCGCGCAAGGGCTGCGAAGCCAAGGTATCGGCGTGGAGGTGTTCGAACGCGATGTCGCCCCCGTCGACCGCTCTCAGGGTTTCCGCATCCATGTCAACCCGTTCGGGACCCGTGCTCTGCGCGCCTGCCTGAGCGATGAGCTGTTCGAGCTGTTCCTGGACACGAGCGGCAGCGGCGGCAGGGGCCTGTGCTTCACCGACCACCGGCTGAGCCCCTTGCTCAGCCTCGAAGGGCCAACGAGCCAGGATCCGCTGCGCAACCACCGGTCCGTGTGCCGGGTGACGCTCCGTCATGTTCTGCTGCGTGGCCTGGAGGAGGCGGTCAACTTCGGCCGCCAGTACGAGCGTTACGAAGAGCGTGGTGACGGACGCGTCATCGCGTACTTCACGGATGGGTCCACAGCCGAAGGCGACATCCTGGTCGGCGCCGACGGCTGCCGGTCACGGGTGCGCACCCAGCGGCTGCCCCATGTGCGGGTGTCGGACACCGCAGCGATGGGCGTGGCCGGGAAGCTGCCCCTCGACGACCGGCTTCGCAGCTGGATCCACCCGCCGCTGCTGGCGTCCGCGCACATCGTGATGGGTCCCCACGGCTCCCGTATGTTCGCCGCCACGCACGAGTACGGCACCAGGCCGAGCAAAGCACTCGGTCTGCCGCCCGCGGGAGGCGACCTGCTCTTCGACACCGACACCGACTACTTGATGTGGGCGATCACGTCCACACCCGAGCGCCTCGGCCTGCCGGCGCAGACCCCGCTCAGCGATCCGCAGCAACTGGCCCCGGCAGTACGGCGCCTGGTCGGCGACTGGCACCCGTTGCTGCGCCGCGCAGTCGCCGACGCCGACCCGGGCACCCTCACCGCACTCTCGGTGCGCACCGCCGAGTCCGTGCCCGCCTGGCAGCCGTCCCGGATCACCCTCCTCGGCGACGCCGCACACTGCGCGACGCCGCTCGGCGGGATGGGCGGCAACATGGCCCTGCGTGACGCCGAACTGCTCACCCGCCACCTGGCTTCCGCCGCCCGCGACGACGAGCGGCTCGAACAGGCCGTGGGGGAGTACGAGTCGGCGATGCGTGCCTACGCCGCGGATGCGGTCCTGAAGTCGAAGAAGAACCTGGAGCGTTCCCTTGCCGAGAACGCCTTCAGTCGGGCGGTGACCCGCGCGACCTTCCGTATGATCGACCGCATGCCCCCCGTGAAGCGCCGAATGGCCGCCGAAGTCGGCGGCTGATCGGCCCCCGTGGGCCCCCCTCAGACACTCGTCGGCGCCGCGCGCGCGAGTCCCAGCGGCAGGCTCACCCACGCCAGTGTCCTGACCTCCGGCCTGGACCACGGAATCCGCTCGTACTCCACCAGATAGGGCATCGGCGGCTGGCTGCCGTCGTACAGACCCAGCATCACCGCGCTCACCGCAAGATGCATGAACGTGTACGGAATCAGCTGCACGGGACCCGTGTGCGTGATCTGCAGCCGCCGCTGCGCGGGAACCACCTGTAGGCCGATGCCGTCCGAAGGTACGAACGCCGGCGGCACCACCGTGCCCACATCGAAACGGATCGACGCGTCCTGGTAGAGCTCCGGGTCGTCGTGGGTGATCTCCACCGGTTGCTGCGCATCCGGCTCGTACCCGTGGACCTCCAGCCAGTCCCGCAGATGCCGCCAGCGGCCGGCCAGCGACGCATGGCTGCCGAAGTGCCGCAGGAAGGCGACCACGCGAGTGCCGCTGTCCACCTCGACCAGGCCCGAATAGCTCGGCCCGGACATCGGCCAGGGCGCGCTCGGCTCCCGGCGCCGCAGTTCTGCCGGCGTGCTCCCGAAGACCTCACGGATCGCGCGCGTGAACGGCGCGTGCGCCGAGTAGCCGCACCGGGCAGCCACCTCGTGAACCGGCCAGCTGGTGAACACCAGCCGGTAAGCCGCCAGTTCGAGACGGTATCGGCGCACATACCGTTGCACCGACTCACCGGTGGTGTCACGGAAGATCTTCCGGAAGTAGTGCGGTGCCGTATGCGCCTGTCTGGCAATGACATCAATGTCCACGTTGTGCGAGGCGTCACGCAGCCTCGCGACGATGTGAGGAATGGCGGACAGCACCCTGCTGTCATGAAGTGCCACCGTCGTCACACGCATGGCGCCACGACCCGTGCGCCCGCCAGGCACATATTCCGGCACTCGGAGCCCCCCCGTATCCGGAATGAACGGCACCACCCCGAGGAGAGGCGGCGCAAGGTTACTTGGGGCCGGATCCTTCCACATCACGGAATGAGGTCAAAGTCGTTCCGAGGCCAAGTGCGGGAATACAGTCAGGCAGCGCACGGATACGGCTCCGGTATCCCGGACGGCCTGGTGAAGGTAGGGGACATGCCCGCAAGACGCGTCACCGAGACAGGCGCGACGCCCGTACGGGACACCGTGCTGACGTCAGGGCAGCGAACCTTCACGTTCGCCGAGTTCGGCCCGCTGCCGGTGATTTCCCTCCGCCACTCGGGCACGTTCCGTACGCTCGAGCGAACTTGGCGCAATCTCATCGACTACACCGACTCCTGCGGCCTGACCCACGGCGTACAACTCGTCGGAGTCGTCTACGACGACCCCGCGCACGTCCCGGCGGAATCTCTCCGCTACGACGCCTGCGTCGCCGTTCCCGAAGCCGGACCGTGCCAGTTCCCGCTACCGCCCGACAGCGAACTTCCCGTCCGCTACGAAACCCTCGGCCCTGTCTGGTGCTGGCGCACC
Organism: Streptomyces sp. HUAS TT11; assembly: GCF_051553595.1. Classification (NCBI taxonomy): domain Bacteria; kingdom Bacillati; phylum Actinomycetota; class Actinomycetes; order Kitasatosporales; family Streptomycetaceae; genus Streptomyces; species Streptomyces sp. HUAS TT11. The sequence goes on along the minus strand of NZ_CP196184.1, from coordinate 163,316 downwards.
ACCCACCACGGTCGCTTCGGCACCCTGTCCGACACCTATCGCCGTGCCTTGGACACCACCGCCTTCCAGCAGCAGGGCGTCGTCGCCCCCTGTCTACGCCCGCCGTTCTACGAGATCTACCGTTCCGGCCTCGGCTCCGCCGTGGACGACGATGCCCGCATCGACATCCATCTCCCCGTCGGCTGACACAACGGCGAACCGCCGTACCCGTGGCAGCACCCGCATGCAGCTGCATGACCAAGCGGGTCAACTCCCCTCCCCGCTGGAGCGTTGGAGGTGACCATCACGCAGAACGGGACCGCCACCCTCTGGGCGAGGGTCACCACCGCTGGAAAACTCTCGGATCCGTAACGCAGCCCATCAGCGGCCGCACCGCACAGGGGAGAGGAACCAGCATGGCGACGGCCCCGGCCACCGGCAGCGAGGAACGAGAAGCCCTGCCGGGCAGGAAGCTCAGGCCGCCGCTGTTCGGCGGCGCCCACTGCGAAACCTCCGCGTTCCGCAAGGCCCTGCACGCCCACGGCCTCGACATCAGCGAGGAGATGCTACTCGGCCTCGGTGGCGGCATCGGATTCATGTACGTCCCCAAAGCACCCGGCACGCCACCGTTCCTCGCCACCCGCAACGACCCCTTTCCCGTCTTCACTCGCCGCATGGCCACCGGCGTCGGCCTGGAACTCGACATCGCCACCACCACCGACCCTCGTGAAGCCAGTGACCAACTCGCAGCGGAACTTGCCGCACACGGCCTGGCGATCGTCTACGCCGACATGCACTACCTGTCGTACTTCAGCGCCGAACACCACTTCGGCGGACACTGCCTCGTGGTCATCGGCGCCGACCAGGAGAGCGGCTGGCTGCGAGTCTCCGACCGCCCCGCCCGGCCCTGCACACTCGCCCCGGAAGAACTGGCCGCCGCCCGCTCCTCCCGGCACCAGCCCTTCCCGCCCCGGCACGCCTTGCTGCGCGCCCCGTGGGCCCAGGCTGTCCCGCCCACCGAGGACCGGATCCGCTCGGCCCTGGCCGCCGCCACCCGCGCGGGCCTCGAGCCGGCCAATGCCGCCCTCGGCATCCAGGGCCTGCACATGCTCGCCGAACGCCTTGCAGCCACCGTCCGCGACTCGGCCACGCCCGAAACCGTCATCGACACACTCGTTCAGGCCTTCACCGACCTCCACCTCGCCGGAACGGGAGGCGACGGGTTCCGCAGCATGTTCCACGCGTTCCTCGGCGAGGCAGCCATGCTCCTGGACGATCCGCGAATCACCGACGCGATCCCCCTGGCCGGTGCCGACGCAGCCGCCTGGCAGCACCTGATCGCGACACTGCTGCCCACCGGCACAGCCCTCGGTGAACTCGCCGACGCCCACCGCGCACGCGAGGAACACGTACTTTCCGGCACCCCCGAGCGCCAAGTGGAGGCATCAGCCGTCGCCGCCCGCCTGTCCGTCCTGCGCGACGAGGCCGTCGCCGCCGTCCCGGACCTGCGCCAGGATCTGGCGACCGCCCTGCACGACGCCGTGCACGCCATCATCGACCGCGAGACGCGGCTGCTGCGCCAGCTGACACCCGCGGACAGCGGGCACTGAACCGCAGCGCCTGGATCACGCACGACGAAACCTGCCACCCGCAAAGGAGCCCACGTGAGCGCGAGTCCCCCCGCCACCACGACAGACGTCGCACAACAACTCGGCATCCTCACGGACCTGGTGACTCCCTGGGCCATACGAGTGGCGGCCACCCTCCGGCTCGCCGACCACATCGGGGACGCCACCGTGTCCGTCGAGGACCTCGCCCGCCGCAGCGATGCAGTCCCCGATACCGTAGGCCGCCTTCTTGAACACCTCGCGGCCCGCGGCGTGTTCCAACAGGACAGCCCCGGCCGGTACCGCAACACCGAACTCTCCCAACGGCTCCGCCGCGACCACCCCATGACCTTCCACCCCTGGCTCGACATCGAGGGCGGGATGGGCCAGTACGACATCGGTCTCAGTGCACTCCTCCTCGCGGTCCGCACCGGTGAGGACGCCTACACACCCACGTTCGGCCGGTCCTTCTTCGAAGACCTCAACACCGACGCCCGCCGCGGCGCCGCCTACGACGAACTGATGGCGACGCTCACCGCCTGGACCCTGCCGGAGATCCTCCAGGCCTACGACTGGACGACGGTCGGCCACATCACCGACGTCGCCGGCGGCAGCGGTGCACTCCTGACCGGCCTCCTGCAGGCTCACCCTCATCTGAGGGGAACCCTCGTCGACGACGCGCGCGCCGTGGGCACGGCCTCCGACAGGTTCACCAAGGCAGGCATCGCCGACCGAGCCGCGGCCGTTGTCGGATCGATGTTCGAGCCTCTCCCGCACGGTGCCGACCTGTACCTCATCAAGTCGACGGTCATGGGCTGGGGAGACGATGCAGGCGCGGGCATTCTGCGCCGTTGCGCCGACGCCGCGCGCCCCGGCGGCCGCGTCATCGTCGCCGAATTCCTGCGCGGAGCCCCGCGACTGGTACCTGCCCTCGACCTGTACATGGCTGTGCTGGGAGGAAAGGAGCGAACGGAGGAGGAGTTCCGCGCGCTGGGCAGCGCGGCCGGGCTCACCCTGCGGACGGTCCACCCCACACCGTCCGGATACTGCCTGCTGGAGTTCACTCCCGATGCATAGGGTCGTGCACACAACTGCCGGCAGCAATACCGACGGGACCCCCCATGCAGAACGCGACACTCCTTCGTTCCCACGACCGGTCCATGGAGCAACAGGTCTCCAGCGCCCATCACTGGACAGCGGTACGGGCACACCCACTGCTCGTTCTCAGTCTCAGAAACCCGGCGGGCGCGGACACGTGGAAGGACACGTGGCGGAGTCTGACCGCTCTGGTCTTCTCCTGCGGCCTCGCGACCAGGGAGACCAAAGCGCTCGAAGTCCACTACGACGCCGGTACGTCGCGCCGCTTCGATGCTTGCCTGTCCATCCCGTCCTCCAGGATCGCGGCAGAGGTGACCGCCGATGACCTCGCGCAGGTGCCCGGTGCAAGGATGGAAACCGTCATGGGCCACGGACCTTTCCTGCACCACAGGCCCACCGCCGGGCATGACGGGCGGCCCGCACCGACTGCACCTCAGCCCTCGTCCGGCGCCCCGCATTCGACCTCGCTCGTCCCCGCCTGGCCCCGCTACCACGTCTATGCGTGCAGCCCGGCCCTGGCCGAGGAAACACCTGTGATCACCGACACCTACATCACCCTGGCCGCGTTTGCCCCCGCCCGGCCGTGACGCGCACGCTCCCGAGCGCGACGGCACGAGGCTGACGAGCCGTTCCCGTACCCGACCCCGGACGGAGCGCCACCATGACGACGCCCACCACCGCGCTCGACTGGAACCACAGCTACCGCAACGGCGACCACCACACCTACTGGGAGCTCAGCCACCCCTCCGCCGAACTCGTCGGATTCCTGGCAGCCCGCGGACCGGGCGCGGGACGTACCGCCCTCGACATCGGCTGTGGAACCGGATGGGACGCCATCGCCCTGGCGAGCGCCGGATACCGGGTCACCGGCATCGACCTCAGCGAGGAAGCTCTCACACTGGCCAGGGCCCGCGCCGCAGCGGAAGCACCCGTCGGCGCCTCGCCCGCCTTCCAACAGGCCGACGTGCGCGACCTGCCGTTTCCCGACGGGGCCTTCGACGTCGTCGTGGACCGTGGCTGCTTCCACCACCTCGGCGGGGAGGACCGGGCGATGTACGCCGGCGAAACCGCACGCGTCCTGCGTCCGGGCGGCTGTCTCTACCTCAGAGGCAGCCGCGTGGACAGCTTCCCGTTCAAGCCGCTCACCGCGCGGGGCCTGGCCGACGACTTCGTCCGCTTCGGCTTCGCAGTCGGCCCCCTGTTGCCATTCCCACTCCAGACGGACGCGATGAGCCTGCCCGCGCACGCCTGCGTACTGACCCGGACCACGACCAGCGAGGGAGCGAACGCATGAGCATGACGACCTCGGCGCGCACGACGCAGACGCCGGTCCCTCCCACCACCCCGGGCGACCCCACGGTGGCGCGCCTCGCAGCACTCACCGACCTGGTGACGCCGTACGCGATCCGCGCTGCGGCCACCCTCGGGCTGGCCGACCTCATCGCAGAGGGCATCACCACAGCCGACGCCCTGGCCGAACGTACCCGAAGCGACGCCGACGCCCTGCGCCGGCTCATGGACCACCTGGCGGCCAGCGGGCTCCTCGAAGAGCCGGATCCAGGCTGCTACGCCCTCACCGAACTCGGGTGTGTCCTGAGGGACGACCATCCCGCGCGTACCCGTGCATGGCTGGACCTCGACGGCGGTATGGGCCGCTCCGATCTGGCGCTCAGCGGCCTGCTCACGACGATCCGCACCGGCGAACCGGCCTACCCGGACCGGTTCGGCGCGTCCTTCTGGGAAGACCTGGCCGCCAATCCCACGCGAGCCGCGTCCTTCGACACCCTCATGGAGACGCACCTGGCGAACGTGGAGGCGGCAGCGGATTCCTACGACTGGAGCAGCGCCGGCCACGTAGTCGACGTAGGCGGAGGATCGGGGAAGCTACTCACCCGCATCCTCAACGCAAACCGCGAACTGCGCGGCACACTGGTCGAACTTCCCGGCACCGCCGAGAACGCCCGCCGTCAGTTGGCCGACGCCGGCCTCACCGACCGCTGCACGGTGGTCCCCGGCACGTTCTTCGACCCACTGCCGTCCGGCGCCGACGCCTACGTCCTCTCCTTCGTCCTGCACGACTGGAACGACCGCCGGGCCGCGCAGATCCTTGACCGTTGCGCCGCGGCTGCCGCACCGCACGGTCATGTTGTGGTGATCGAACGGCTGAGGGAGGAGGGCATGAAACAGCCGTGGGCGACTGCGATGGATTTGCGCATGCTGCTGACTGTGGGCGGCCGGGAACGCACTCTCGACGATTTCCGTGCCCTCGCAGCCACGGTGAACCTCACCTTGAATACCGCCGTGCAGACCCCCACGGGCGCTTCGGTGCTGACGTTCGCAACGAATCAGCCTCCCCGCGACCGGTAACCGGTGTCCCTCGCTGCGCTGTGCCGGTGGCGAACCAGTTGGCGGCCGGCAGACCTGCTCGATTCGATTCCCCCGCACGCAGTGCGGTGTTCCGACGACCCATGAACGCGGGCGTGCGCCTCTCGGAAGTTCCGCCGGGCCTGCTACGGGGCCGGCTTCACACAGAAACCGGATGCGCAGAAATGTCCCATGAAGCGGGAGGTGACAGCGGTGCGTGCTGAAGGCCGACGCGGTAGTCCGAGGGACAGGAGAACCACGATCCAAGAGTGGGTAGGCCTGGTAATGCACTGCCTCGCCGCCACAGGATGCATCTGGGTGGCCGTGCCTTTGGGGGCAGAGTACGAAGGCCCCATCCCCGGTCACCCCGAACAGCTCCGTCCCAGCGCGCCGTTGACCCCAGCAGAACGGGCACTACAACGGCAACTCAAGGGCGTGGGACGTGCGGCCTGGTGGCTCCACTCGGGGCTTGTGGCAGAGCCCTGCCGACGGGAGTCAAGTACTGCCGAGGTGCCAAGGCGGTGACGCGCCCGCGGTGCAGCCCGCCGGGTGTCCGCAGTTGACGAAGTCGAGGTGTGACGACTTGGCCAGCAGTCTGCGTGGGCCCCCTGACTGCGTAGGTGAAAAGCGAGCGTAGTTGCCGGTGGATGTCGGTGTGAACTCTTCACTGCCCTGGCCGGTGATGTCTCAGCCGGCACGTCGATTCGGCTGCGCGCCGGGCACGAACTGCGCACGACCGGCCATCCGTCGTCCACCGATGTCTTCGCCTCGCTGCCCGAAGACCCGCGCCTGGAGGAACTTGGTTCTTCTCCTCTCGCTCGGTGAGAACCTGAAACAGCCGCTCCGCGCCCCTGCGGTCAAGCTCCATGTAGCCGAGTTCATCAATGCACAAAAGATCGACACGGCCGTAGCGGGCGATCGTCTTGGGCAGCTGCTGCTCGTCGGCGGCATCACGACTCGATGTCCAGGTTCAGATGGGCGCCGGTGAAGCGGTGTTCGGGTATAGCAGTCTCCTCAAGACGCATCAGTCCGCGCGCCAGGTCGATCACCACCGCGTGCTTCGGATCGCGGGCACCCAGCGCTCGGGCATCGGCGACGAAGGTCAGGCGGGTGCGTAGGACGGCGAGGGCGTTGCGAGTTCTCGCTCCGTATGCTCAGCCGCCGCAGCAAGATCCACTTCACCGATGTGGGCGGCGCCTGCTTGGGCTCGTCATCACGCCCAGCCGGTGGACGAGAGGCGCCGAGACTTCCCGTGCTGGAAGAGATCCGTGTGCCCCCAGTGGCTGTCCGCGAATCGGCCGGAGTACGTCGGGGCGACAAGACATCCTCCTGTCGCAACCAGGGGCACCCGCCAAGACGTCAGATCAAGCACACGATCACCCTGGCCGAGGGATCAGCGGGCGAACCGCCTGCGCCGCGGCAGCCAAGGCGGCTTGCCCACAGGGTTCGATATGAGGTCACCGACGCCGCAACGAATTCGAGCAGACCATCAAAAGGCGCAAACCCTCGACCATCCCAGTTCCCTCCATGATCACGGCTTGCCTGATCAGGCCCATGAGATCTACAGTGAATGCGCTTTCATTTTCTTTCGGGGCTCCGCGACGATGGTGCTGTCGGCACGGGCGGCCCCGACCGGTGAACGGAACCGCATCGTGACAGCCGCGCCTACCGTGTACGACGTGGCGGAGCGCGCGGGCGTCTCCATTGCCACTGTCTCCCGCGTCTACCGCACTCCCGATTCGGTCCGCGCCTCCACCCGCGAACGGGTGCTCGCTGCGGCCCGCGAACTCGGCTATGTCCCCAGCGGCAACGCCCGCGGTCTGGCGAGCCGTTCCACCGGAGTGATCGGGCTGTGCTTCCCCGACTACGGCGACCCCGCAGCCGATACTGAGGACGACGACACTGCCATGCTCTACTCGGATCAGATCATCCGAGGCATGGAACGCGCCGCCCGCCGTCACGGCTACGCCCTGCTCATCGCCGCGTCGCTCAAGGGTGGCGCCGCAGGGCTGGTCGCCAAGGTCGCTGGACGCGTCGACGGCTTCGCGGTGATGGCCCGCACGGTGCCCACCGAGGAACTCGAAGTGATCTCCCGGCGCAAGCCGGTCGTGATGCTTGCGGGCCCTCGTGAAGGCACCGAGTTCCTGGACCATCTCGACCACATCGAGGCGGCCAATGAGGACGGTCAGCACGAGCTGACTCGTCACCTCCTGGTCGATCACGGCGTCCGGCGCCCCGCCTACATCGGCACCATCGAGGAGTCGCCGGACGTTCAGGCCCGCTTCGACGGCTTCCGGCTCGCCTGCCGGGAGGCGGGTGTCAAGACGGGCGACGAACCCGCGCTCCGCCTTGGCCGGTTGACGCAGGAGGAGGGCGCACGTGCTGCCGCGCGGTTGTGCGAGAGTCCCGGAGAGCTACCGGACGCGTTCGTCTTCGCCAACGACCAGACGGCCGTGGGCGCCCTGCGCGAACTGGAACGCCGTGGCCTGTCGGTCCCCGATGACGTGATCGTCACGGGCTTCGACGGCATCCCGCTGAGCCGCTTGGTACGGCCGGCCCTCACTACCGTGCGCCAGCCCATGGTGCGCATGGGTGAGGAGGCGACCGAACTCCTGGTGCGCCGCCTGAGTGGAAAGGGCGAGGGCGAACCCGTCTCCCGCGTGCTCCCGGTCAGTGTGGCCCGACGCGCCAGCTGCGGCTGCACAGAGACGACTCCCACACTCTGAAAAGCGCTCGGTGCAGAGGTAGGGCGGGAGTGGGTGTGGGTGGGACTGGACGCGCAGCGCGGCACGACGGTCGCTGGATGGTCCGGTATGCGGTTCTCCTGCGAAGGCGGCGCAGATGCGTGTCCGCGGTGCCATAGAAACGGCGCATGCGGGTATCCAGGCGGGAAGTCGCTCTGGCATCTGTTCTCGAGCTCAAGCATCGTCGGCCGCACAGCCGGTAGGTCACACCCAGGTTCCCACCACCCGCTACCCCGAGGGCTGCCGTAGGTTGTTCACTGCCTGCTTCGGGGTCGTCAAACGTTGGGCGGCTGTCCCTGGGCGGGTTCCGGGCGATGCCGGACGGTGATTGCGCATGCGAAGTCGCCGAGGGTGGGCCGGGGCCGGCGGGGTGGCCGACCTGGCCTGGATCGCGGGCCTTGCGGCAGCCCCTTTGGGTGAGCTCGGCTGGATGCATTGGGGTGTCGTGCAAGGGGAGCACCGTATGGCAGGCCCTTCGGGCGTGTGAGGTGAGGTCCCCCACACATCTGCTTTATTCTTGCAAATTTCGGACCTTGGCATGCTCCGATGGACAAGGGTCCCATGCGTGCGGTGCTTGCCCTGTCCGGCGCCTCATGGGAAACACCCGCATTGACGTCCGGGCCGTTACGGGAGTGTGACCAAGACCCCTCTTGTCAGTTCGGGATCGGCTGGAACAGAGTGATGTATGCGCTTACAGGCAGCGCATACATGCATCAAAGCTCAAGGAGGAGCCGTCCAAATGAACCGCGCCGCCGCAATCGGTTCGATCACCCTCACCCTGGCGTCCGCGCTCGCCCTGAGCGCTTGTGGTGGCTCGGGTGGCGCTGGTGTCGCCGCCGGCGCCAAGCAGACCCTCACTGTCTGGGCCATGGGCACCGAGGGTGAGAAACTGGGGGACGTCGCCAAGGTCTACGAGAAGGCTCACTCGAACGTCACCATCAAGGTCACGCCCGTGGGCTGGGATGTCGCGCACCAGAAGCTGGTCGCTGCGGCCGCTGCCGGCAAGCTCCCCGACGTGGTGCAGATGGGCGGGAGTTACCTCGGCGAGTTCGCCGACATGGGCGCACTGGAGCCGGTCGACACCAAAACCTTCAAGCAGGGCGACTATTTCCCCGCTGCCTGGCAACAGGGCGAATACGACGGCAAGATGTATGGCGTCCCGTGGTACGTGGACACCCGCGTCCTGTACTACCGCACCGACCTCGCGAAGACGGCCGGCATCGCCCAGGCCCCCGCCACCATGGCCGACCTGCAGAAGGACGCCGCGGCATACCAGTCCAAGGCGCATACCAAGTACGGCCTGTACATCCAGTCGGCCGGCCTCGACACGGTGCAGAGCTTCTACCCGTTCCTCTACTCGGCGGGCGGCGCGATACTCGATGACAAGGGCAAGCCTGTTGTCAACTCACCCGAAGCGGTCAAGGCCCTCGACTACTACAGCAGTTACATCAAGAAGGGTCTGACCCAGAAGTCCGTTCCGCCGGGCTACGACGTCACCAAGGACTTCAACACCGGCGCAGCGCCGATGTTCATCGGCGGCCCCTGGATGTCCGGCCTGATCGCCGACAACTACCCCGGCCTCAAGGGCAAGTGGGCCATCGCCCCGCTCCCGGCCGACACCAAGGGCTCGGTGTCGATGGCTGGCGGCTCCAGCCTCGCGATCTCCGCGGACAGCCAGCACAAGGCCGCCGCGAAGGACTTCATCAAGTACCTTACCGACCCGGCGGGCCAGGCCGACTGGTTCACGCGCACCAATGATCTGCCGGCCGCCCGCGCTGCCTGGAACACCGGCAAGCTCTCCACCGACGCCGATCTGAAGATCTGGAAGCAGCAGGTCGAGACGTCGAAGACCATCCCGTCGGAGCCGAAGCTGACCGAGATCACCTCCAAGGTCGACGCCGCCATCGGCGCTGTCACCCAGGGCAGCTCGTCTGCCAAGTCCGCGCTGGACCAGGCCCAGTCCCAGATCGAAGGGCTCGTCAAGTAACCGTCATGTCTTTCACGACAGGGCAGGCCGCGTCGGATGCGGCCGTGACGAAGAAGCGGGAGTCCGCGAGGACTCCCGCCTCCCGGCCGGGCCGGCGCTCGCTCGGCCGGCACAACCTGCACGGATGGCTGTTCTCCGCCCCGTTCCTGGTGCTGTTCGGCGTCTTCATGCTCTTCCCGATCGTCGCGACGCTCCTGATGAGCTTCACCGACTTCGGGGCGCGCAACGTCACGCACCCGGGTGACGCGAACTTCGTCGGCGTCGACAACTACACGCAGTTGTTCCAGGACGACACGTTCCTCACGGCGTTGTTCAACACGGCGTACTTCGTGGTCGTCGGAGTGCCGCTGACCATCGTGCTCGGCCTGCTGGTCGCGATCCTGCTGAACAATGGCATCGACCGGGCCCGCACCTTCTTCCGCGTCGGCTTCTACGCCCCAGTGGTCACCACCATTGTCGCCGTGGCCGTCGTCTGGAGGTTTGTGCTCGACCCGTCGGACGGACTGGTAGCCGGCCTGTGCTCGGCGCTCGGCGTGCACACCCCGGACCTGCTCGGCTCGCGGACCTGGGCGATGCCCGCCCTGATCGTGATGGCCGTGTGGCGCAACATGGGAACCGTGATGGTGCTGTTCATCGCCGGTCTCCAAGCCATCCCCACCGAGGTCCGCGAGGCCGCCCGCCTCGACGGCGCGGGCGCCTTCCAAGAACTGCGCCGCATCACCGTCCCGTTGCTGCGGCCCACCCTGCTCTACGCCACCGTGATCACCACCATCGGCTATCTCAACGTATTCGAGGAGCCGTTCGTCATGACCCAGGGCGGTCCCACCAACGCGACTCTCACGGTGTCGCTGGACATGTACCAGCAGGGCTTCAACTTCTTCCACATGGGCTACGCGAGCGCCATGGCGTACGTCCTGTTCGTCGTGATCATGGGTATCACGGTGCTCCAGCTCCGACTCATGAAGGACAACACCCGATGAGCGCGCCGACGGCACCCGCGCCGAACCACCGCCCGCGGGGAGCGGCGCTACGCAAGCCGCTGCTCTACCTGGTCGCCTGCGCGGGTCTGCTCGTGATGGCCACGCCGTTCCTGTGGATGGCGCTGTCCGCCTTCAAGACGAAGGAGGATCTCACCGCCAGCCCGCCGGTGTGGATCCCGAGCCATTGGACGCTCGGCAATTTCACCGAGCTGCTCGACCAGCTCGACATGCCGCGGTTCTTCCTGAACTCGCTGATCGTCGCCGTGCTCGTCACGGTCTGCAACCTGCTGTTCTGCTCGATGCTCGGCTACGCCCTCGCCAAACTGCGCTTCTCCGGACGATCCAAGGTCTTCGGTGTCGTCCTGGCCGCGCTGATGGTCCCGAGCAACCTCATGGTCCTCCCGCTGTACGTGCTGATGAACCAGATGGGTCTCATCGACACCTACGCCGGGCTGGTCCTGCCGTTCGCGGCGAGCGCCTTCGGGGTCTTCCTGATGCGGCAGTTCATGCAGAGCCTCCCGGACGAGTTGCTGGAGGCGGCGCGGATGGACGGCGCGGGGGAGTGGTACATCTTCTTCCGCATCGTGCTCCCACTGGTGAAGCCCGCCCTCGCCACGCTGACGATCTTCACGTTCCTCGGCTCCTGGAACAACTTCATCTGGCCACTGATCGCGACCAACGACCCCGGCAAGTACACGCTGCCGGTGGCCCTAGCGACCTTCGCCAACGACCCGAACCGCACGGTCGCGGGCGGCAACGGCATGCTGATGGCCGGCTCCTTGCTGGTCGTTGTCCCCGTGCTGCTTGTCTTCGCCGTACTGCAGCGGCACTTCACCCAGGGCATCGCGACCGCCGGGCTCAAGTGACCCCGGCACGCCTGCGGCCGGGCGGAGCCCCGCGAAAGGTTCCGCCCGGGTCCCGCCCGCGGCGTGCGCGCCCGGCCCCCACACGCACCAGAAAGACAGAACGAACGATGACGCACACCTCGACCAGCTTCCCCGACGGCTTCCTGTGGGGCGCCTCCACCGCCGCCCACCAGATCGAGGGGAACAACGTCAACAGCGACTGGTGGCGCAAGGAGCACGACCCGGCCGCCGGCATCGCCGAGCCGAGCCTGGACGCCTGCGACAGCTACCACCGCTGGGAGCAGGACATGGACCTGCTTGCCTCGCTCGGCTTCACCGACTACCGCTTCAGCGTCGAGTGGGCCCGCATCGAGCCGGTGCGCGGCACCTTCTCCCGCGCCGAGATCGCCCACTACCGCCGCATGGTCGAGGGCGCCCTCGCCCGCGGCCTGCGCCCGATGGTCACCCTGCACCACTTCACCGTGCCGCAGTGGTTCGAGGACCTCGGCGGCTGGACCGCCGACGGCGCCACGGACCTGTTCACCCGCTATGTCGAGCAGTGCGCGCCGATCATCGACGAGGGCGTCGCCCATGTCTGCACCATCAACGAGCCGAACATGATCGCCGTGATGGCCGGCCTCGCCAAGTCCGGCGAGAAGGGCTTCCCGCCCGCGGGCCTGCCCACGCCCGACGAGGAGACCACCCACGCGATCATCGCCGCCCACCACGCAGCCATGAAGGCCGTCCGCGAGATCAACTCGGACATCAAGGCCGGGTGGACCATCGCCAACCAGGTCTACCAGGCGCTGCCCGGCGCGGACGACATCACCGCCGCCTACCGCCACCCTCGCGAGGACGTCTTCATCGAGGCCGCCCGCGGCGACGACTGGATCGGCGTCCAGTCGTACACGCGCACCAAGATCGGCGCCGACGGTCCCGTCCCGGCCCCCGATGCGGCCGAGCGCACCCTGACGCAATGGGAGTACTACCCCCGCGCCGTCGGCCACGCCCTGCGGCACACCGCCGAGATCATCGGCCTCGACATGCCGCTGATCGTCACCGAGAACGGCATCGCCACCGCCGACGACACGCGCCGCGCCGACTACTACGCGGGCGCCCTCGACGAGGTCGCGGCCTGCATCGAGGACGGCCTGAACATCCAGGGCTACCTCGCCTGGAGCGCCCTCGACAACTACGAGTGGGGCTCCTTCAAGCCGACCTTCGGTCTGATCGCCGTCGACCCGGAGACGTTCGAGCGGACCGCGAAGCCGTCCGCCGTCTGGCTCGGCGGCCTCGGCCGCACCCGCGAACTGCCGCGCACGTCCGTCTGACGCGCCGGCCTGCGGCCGGGCGCCGGCGGCCACCTGACCCCCGCCGGCTCCCGGCCGATCACGCCGTACGACCACGCCTCACCCGTACGGCCACGTTCCACCAGCACCACGACAGATGCCTTGTTCCCGTCCTACCTCGTCACAGGAGTCGGACCGCATGAACCGTCGTCGTTTCCTCGCCGCCGCGGGCACCGCGCTCGCCGCCACGTCCCTCACCGGCACCGCAGCCCACGCGGCCGCGCGCCCCGCCCCGCCCGTCCCCGGCGAGCGGTCGGCCGCCGAGCTGCGGGAGTGGTTCGCCGCCACCTACCGGTCTGTCATGGCCATGACCAGCGACTTCGGCCTGGCCTCCGACAAGATCGACGTCAGCGGGACCGGCACGCCCAGGCCCTCCGTGCAGACCTCGCCCACCAACATCGGCTGCGGTCTGTGGTCGACTGCCGCCGCCGGCGGCCTCGGCGTCATCCCGGCCGCCACCATGCGCGAACGCCTCGCCCACACCGTCTCCGCCGTCGAGCGCCTGGAGCGCGCGCACGGCTGGTGGTTCAACTGGTACGACGCGCACAACGGTTCGGTGCTCACCACCTGGCCAGAATCCGGCGACCCGGTGCGCCCGTTCCTCTCCACAGTTGACAACGCCTGGCTCGTCACGGGCCTCAGGATCGCAGCCCACGCCTCCCCCGAACTGCGCCCCCGCATCGCGACCCTGCTCGCCGACGCCGACTGGTCGTACTACTACACCCCCTACGACCCGAACGACCCGGTCGCCGGCCCGGGACAGCTGCGCGGCGGCTTTTGGCCGGACAAGCCGGGCAAGGGCGAGCCCACCGGCCACCACTACGGCGCCCTCAACACCGAGCCCCGCATGGCCAGTTACCTCGGTATCGCCGACGGCTCGCTGCCGGGCGACCACTATTGGCACCTCTTCCGCACGTTGCTGCCCGGCATGGGCCAGGAGCAGACACCCGAGGGCGCGTATCGGACGATCGACGGGGTGAACGTCTGGGAGGGCCACTACACTTACCGCGGCCGCAAACTCGTGCCCACCTGGGGCGGTTCGATGTTCGAAGCGCTGATGGTCCCGCTGTTCGTTCCGGAGCCCGAATGGTCCCCGCGCTCCTGGGGCCTGAACCACCGGCGTTATGTCCGCAGCCAGATCGAGGACGGCCTAGTCCAGGAGAAGTACGGCTACTGGGGCTTCTCCCCGGCCAGCGTTCCCGAGGGCGGGTACGACGTATACGGAGTCGACGAGATCGGCATGCAGGAGGACGGCTACTTCCCACGTGCCGTCGTCACCCCGCACGCCTCCATCCTCGCCCTGCCGCAGGCTCCGGACGAGGCGCTCGCCAACCTCCGCGCCCTCGACCAGGATTTCGGCGCCTACGACGACCGCTACGGCTTCCGCGACTCGGTGAACGTAGAGACCGGCCGCGTCAGCGACTTCGTGCTCGCACTGGACCAGGGCATGATCGCGGCGGCCCTCGCCCAGCATCTGCGCCCCGGTCTCCTCCAGGGGCCGTTCCGCACCGGCGGCTTCCAGACCAAGGTCCGCCCGCTGCTGGAGAAGGAACGCTTCTCGATCTGAACTGGGACCTCACGCGGGCAACCAACGGGATCGAGGCAGGCGGCCTCGCAGCCCAGTGCCTTCCCCTGATGGTGAATACCGGCAACAGCCACTCGGACGTGGCGTCTACGGTCTTCAGCAGGGGCAGGTTGCTGTGCGGGCCGGGCAGTGGGTTCCCGGCCCGCACGGGGGTCTGTCAGCCGTGCGCGGCAGCGGCTGTCAGGGCGGGCAGTTCGAGCGCTCCCAGGGCGGCGGCCTGGTCGGTGTCGGTGAGGGTCTGCGCGGTGGAGGTGTCGGCTTGCATCACGCCTCCGGCCGTCATCTGACCACCCCGGACGAAGTGGGTCAGGACCATGTCCTTGGCCTCGGTTCCGATGCAGAGTGTCTTGGTGACGCGCCCGATCGTCTTCGCCGGCTCGGCCGGCGTTGTACCTTGTTGCGCCCTGTGTTGCCGCTTGACGTTGCGTCAGGTGTTGCGCTGGACGTTGCGCGGCCTCACGGCCGGCTTCTACAACGCCCCACGTCAGCGGCGTAAAGGCGCGTGATCGACCTGCTGACGTCCCCTCTGCTGCCACTTATCCCGAGCCGGTTGAAAGAGAGTGAGGAATGACGGCGGGCGTGATCGAGCGTCAGCCTCTCAGATCGGGGCGCCGCGTGTCTGGGCTGCGCGTCGGCTACGCTGCCGCGCTGGAGCGGTGCGCCCCGGACTGTCGGCTCCGGGGCTGGGCGTTGGACGTGGGTGCAGCGATGGGGGCTGCTGCGCCCTCTCGGATCCAACGCCTCAACGCTGAGGTTGCCACCCTGCGCAAGCGCCTCAGCAGGAAGAACACGGAACTCGACGCCCTGAAGAAGTTCCAGGCCACGGCCCTGTCCCGCCTTACAGCCCAGCACGACGAGATCACCAGGCTGCGGAGGGAAATGGAGTCCGCCTCTACCCGCAGTGGGACGACATGACCGCCAAGGCCGTCTCCGGCTTACGCGCCATGATCGACGTCGATGACACCGTCCCGGTGCTCGAGACCATCGGCGAACTCACTGTCGCCAGCGAGCGGTTCTGTACCCTGTGGACCCGCCGCGAGGTCCGTCGTCGCGACACCGGCCTCACCCGGTTGAACCATCCGCTCGTCGGCGAACTCGACCTGCACTACGAGAAGATGGTGCGCCCGCAAGCCCGTCAGCTGATCGTCGTCTACTACGCCGACCAGGGCTCGACCAGCGCCGAGCGTCTGGCACTCCTCAGCGGCCTGACAACGGGCGAGGGCGAATGGGGCGCCGACTTCGGCGGCTCCGGCGTTGGTGGCGCCGGTATGGAGCGTGGCTCAGGATCGTTCAGCTTCAGCGACATCGAAATCCATGGTGCGGCGGCACAAGGCGGCCGCGACCGGTCGCGCCGACAAGCCTACGAGCGACACAGGCCTGCACACCCTGCGGCCGGGCCGGCCGAGTGCAGTGAGGACGCTCGCCCCCGATCTGCTGAGCCTGAGCACGCACCGCACCGAGAGCCTCCGTCAACGAGTGTGGCACCACAGACATCCGATGTAAGCATCCAGATGCTCTGTCGGTCGGAACCCTTGAATACATTAATTATGAGTTTTATGTTGCTCCTGCGTACCCGCAAGCCCCCACGTGTCGCAGAACTCAGCAGGAGGACAACCCACATGACGGTGCCCCACCCCGCCACCCCGCAACCGCCCAGTCGTCGGAGCTTTCTTTCGGCCACCGCTGCCGCTGCAGCTGTCGCGGGCGCAGCGAGCTCACTCGCCGCTCTCGGCCTGCCGGCCTTCACCGCCGCTGCCGCCGAGCCCCACCGCCCGTCGGGCGATCCCCGGACCCCGGACGGCGAGGCGCTGAAGCTGTGGTACACGGCGCCCGCAGCGCAGGACGCCATGATCCAGCAGGCGCTGCCGGTGGGCAACGGCAGGCTCGGTGCCCTCGTCGGCAACGATCCGGGCCGCGAGGCGCTCTACATCACCGACAGCACCCTGTGGACCGGCGGGCTCAACGACGTCCTCGACAACGATGGTCAGTTCCCCTACGAGCGTGTGGAGTTCGGCTCGCTGACGCAGCTCGCCCACCTCACCGTCGAGCTGCCCGACCACACCGCGGACACGATCACCGGCTACCGCCGAACCCTCGATCTGAGCAACGGCCTGGTCACCGCCGAGTACCGGCACCGCGGAGCCGCCCACCGTCGCGAGGTCTACGCCAGCCACCCCGACGACGTGGTGGTACTGCGGATGATCCAGCCCGGCGGCGGCCTCACCGGATCCATCACCCTGGCCGGCACCCATGGTGAGACCGCACTCACCGACGCAGCCGAGAGCACCTCCTCCTTCGCTGCGGCTCTCGGCAACGGCCTTCGTTACGCCGCCGCGGTCACCGCGGTGAGCCGCACCGGCAGGGTTGCCACCACTGCCACCGGCCTGACGTTCACCGACTGCGCCGACCTGCTGATCGTCTTCAGCGGTGGCACGGACTACGCACCGGACCCCGCCCGCGGCTACCGCGACCCGGCCGCCGACCCCCGCGCCCTGGCCCTGAGCAAGGTACACACAGCCGCCAGGCACGACCCGGCCGCGCTGCGCGCGACCCATGTCGCCGACCACCGCAGGCTGTTCGACACCCAGCACGTCTCTCTCGGCGCCTCCACCGGCGAGCAGCGCGCCGCCGACACCTGGACCCGTCTCCAGGCCCGCGCGAAGGAAGGCGCCGCGCCCGACCCCGAACTGGAGGCCGGATACCTGCAGTTCGGCCGCTACCTGATGATCGCCGGTTCCCGGGACAGCGTCCCCATGGGTCTGCAGGGGCCCTGGCTGGACGGCAACGATCCGGACTGGATGGGCGACTACCACACGGACATCAACGTCCAGATGAACTACTGGATGGCCGATCGCACCGGCCTGTCCGCCTGCTTCGACGCCTTCACGGACTACTGCCTCGCCCAGCTGCCCTCCTGGACCGACACCACCCGCCGCCTCTACAACGACCCGCGCAACCGGTTCCGCAACTCCTCCGGGAAAGTGGCAGGCTGGGCCATTGCCTTCTCCACCAACATCCACGGTGGTTCGGGCTGGTGGTGGCATCCGGCGGCCAACGCCTGGATCGCCAATACCCTCTTCGAACACTGGGACTACACCCAGGACACCGCGACGCTCGCCCGTATCTACCCGCTGCTCAAGGGCGCCTGCCAGTTCTGGGAGACGCGGCTGATCACGACCACCATCAACGATCCTGCCACCGGGCAGGACCGCGAGGTCCTCGTCGACGACAAGGACTGGTCACCTGAACAGGGCCCCCAGGACTCCGTGGGCAACACCTACTCCCAAGAACTGGTGTGGGCGCTCTTCAGCAATTTCCACACCGCCAGTCTGGCTCTCGGCAAGGACGCCGCCTACCGGCGCACCCTCGACGGGCTGCGCGAGCGCCTCTACCTGCCGCGGGTCAGTCCCACCAGCGGCTGGGTGGAAGAGTGGATGTCTCCGGACAATCTCGGAGAGGAACAGCACCGACATCTCTCGCCACTGATCGGCTTCTTCCCCGGCGACCGCATCACTCTCGACAGCTCACCCTCCGACCTCCTCTCGGGTGTGCGTACACTGCTCGCCGCCCGCGGTATGGACAGCTACGGCTGGGCGAACGCCTGGCGCGCGCTGTGCTGGGCCCGCCTGAAGGACGCGGAACGCGCCTACCAACTGGTGACGACCAACCTGCGGCCCTCCACGGACAACAGCAACGGCTCCGCCATGAATCTCTTCGACATCTACCAGGTCGAGGACGACCGCAGCATCTTCCAGATCGACGCCAACTTCGGCACACCCTCGGCCATGGTCGAGATGCTGCTGTACTCCCGGCCTGGGCGGATCGAGCTGCTGCCGGCCCTGCCCGCGGCCTGGGCGCGGCAGGGCCGCATCACCGGGATCGGCGCGCGAGGAGGCTTCACCGTTGACCTCGCCTGGCGGAAGGGCAGGCTCACGGAGGCCGTGATCCGCAGTGTCGGTGGCCGCACCACCAAGGTGATCGCACACGGCGTCACACGGACCCTGCGTCTCCACCCCGGTGAGGCCGCGACACTGCACTGGTGAACGAGACGGAGTGGCCCAGCGCTCGGCCGCGCCGGGCCCTCCGCCATGCTCGGGCGCGCGGGCACTCACCTGTCGTACTGCTCCCGCGCGGGTCCATTGCATCAGGTAACTGGAGGATCTTTGCCATGAGTGAACAGACCGGGCAGGGCGGCGCGTTCAGCCGCCGGGGCTTCCTGGCCGCATCGGGTGCCGCAGTCGCGTCACCACGCATTCCGACACCGGAAGGGGCAGCCGACGGAACCACGGTCATGCCCGTGACGTCCACCGGGTTGCCGGCTGCTGCGGCGCGGCCGGATGTCGACTGGGTGAATCCGCTGACGGGGGCGCTCACCACCTCCCCGGACACCGCTTGCGGCAAGACCTTTCCGGGCGCTGTGGTGCCGTTCGGGCTGGTGCAGTTGAGCCCCGACACCGTCAGCGGTGGGGACAACGGCAGTGGCTATTCCGCGGACATGACCACCATCGAGGGCTTCAGCTTCCTCCACCTGAGCGGCATCGGCTGCTACGGGGACCTGGGCCAGCTTCAAGTCATGCCGCAGACCGGGGAACTCGTGACCGGCCGCGACGCAGCCAAGAGCCCCTTCGAGAAGGCCACCGAGACTGCCGAGGCGGGCTACTACAGCGTCGAACTCGGCCGTTACAAGGTTCGGGCGGAACTCACCGCCGCCGAGCGGGCCGGAATCCTGCGGTTCACCTTCCAGGACGCGGGCACCGGCCGAATCAAGGTCGATCTGGCGCGCCGGATCGGCTTCGACGGCACACACACCGTGACTCAGTACGTGCGTCTGGTCGATGACCACACCATCGAGGGCTCCATGACCGCCGACCGCTCCGGGGGCGGTTGGATCTGCGGCAACGGCCCGGTGTACGAGGTGCACTTCTCGATGCGCTTCCACAGGCCGATACGGGTCTTCGGCACCTGGGACAAGGACGATGTCGACCGGCAGGCGCACGAGCGACACACCGCGAGTGACAGCGCGGGCTTCTTCGTGGAGTTCCCTGTCGCAGCAGGCGAGCACATACTGGTCAAGGCCGGCGTGTCGTTCGAGAGCGTGGCCGGTGCACGCGGCAACCTGGCGGCGAGCCTGCCCGGCTGGGACTTCGATGGGCTACGCGCCCGAGCCCGCGCCACCTGGGCCCGTGCGATCGGACGCGTCAAGGCCACTGGCGGCACCGACACGCAACGGGAGATCTTCTACTCCGCGCTCTACCGGACCATGCTGGACCCGAGAATCCGGGACGATGCGCAGGGCCCCGAGCGCCAACGCGGCTTCGCGCGGCGAACGGTCTTCAGCGGATGGGACGTCTTCCGCGCCCAGATGCCGCTGCTCACCATCATCGACGAGCAAGTCGTGTCCGACACCGTCAACACGCTGCTGGAGCTCACGTCCTCCGGCAAGGTCAAGGGCCTGGCCCGCTGGGAGTTGCTGGGGACCGATACCGACACGATGATTGGCGACCCCGCGATCAATGTCATAGCCGAGGCGTACCTCAAGGGTGTTCGGGGATTCGACGCCGATACTGCCTACCGCCGCTGCCGCGATGTGGCACTGGGACCCATCGAGCGCTCCAACCGCAACGACTACGCGAACTGGAAGGAACTTGGCTGGTGCGTGAACACCAGCCTGTCCGAGACCCTGGAGAACAGCTACTCCGACTACGCCTTGGCCCGCTTCGCCCAAGCCACAGGACGCCGCGCCGACGCAAGGGAACTGTTGCGCACGTCCCGGAACTACCGCAACGTGTTCAGCCCGGAGGCGGGCTGGTTCCGCGGACGCAACGCAGACGGCAGCTGGATGGGCGATCAGGAAGGCTGCGTGGAGTCCAACCCGGATCAACAGGGCTGGTTCGTACCGCATGACGTGCCTGGACTGATCGAACTGCTCGGTGGCCGCGAGACGTTCATCAACCGCCTCAATACGATCTTCGAGCAGACACCGCCCGAGGACATGATGCGGTGGAACGACAAGTACAACCACTCCAACGAACCCGTCCACCACATGGCGTTCCTCTTCGTCCACGCGGGAGCGCCATGGCTGACGCAGAAGTGGTCCCGGTACGTGTGCCGGCATGCCTATGGGACCGGCCCGGCGGGCCTCGCCGGAAACGACGACTGCGGACAAATGTCCGCCTGGTACGTGCTTGCCGCCGCAGGCTTCTATCCCGTGGCGCCGGCCAGCGGCATCTACGCCTTGGGCAGCCCGCTCTTCGACGAGGTCACCTTCACCACAAGTCGCGGCACCCGCTTCACCATCCAGAGTCGGCACAACTCTGATGTAAACGACTACGTGCAGTCGGCAACGCTCGACGGAAAGCCCCTGCACCGCGCGTGGCTTCGGCACGAGGAAATCATGGCCGGAGGCCGCCTCGTCCTCGACATGGGCCCGGAACCGAACAAGGAGTGGGGCAGCGCCCCGAGGTGGATGCCCCCGTCCGGCATCTGAGTCTACCGACGGCTGCTCGGCAACTTCGGCTGCGCACCGGGGGGGGAGAGACAGCGGCCTCGGCAGGGGCAGGGCCGCCAGGTCGGCCCTGCTCTGCCCGGCAACGTGCCGTCCTGGGCAGGGACCGACCCGCCGTGGCTGCGGGGCTGCCAAGGCGGTAGGTGACCAACTTGCCATTTCCAGGGAATCTCAACGAGAGGCGATACATCGGGGCTGTCAGGCCTTCGTCAAAGGAGAGTCCATCCGCCGCTGCAGCCGACGAACCACTCGCCGCATCCGGCTGTCCGCAGTCGATCTACGGAGAGTCAAGCGTCGCACCTGGCTGGGATGCCCAACTCCAAGACACAGCTACGCAGCCTGTCAAGTGCCGCGTGCTTGACTGTCCGGGTCAAGCTCGAGGTCGCGGACTTCCTTCCCGAGAGGACGCCAGAATGACGAACGCGTGGCTCCCACCCGAGCAGTACATCGAGACCATCGCCCGGGCCACGTCCTACGCCTGCATCTACTTCACCGACATCGCCGGCCGTCCCTTCCAACTTCGCTCCCACAACAAGGGGGACGTGTGGCAGTGGGCGGGCGGCAACCTGGAACGCGGTGAAACACCCTGGGACGGTGCTCGGCGCGAGTGCCTGGAAGAGACGGGCATCAACTTCCAGGGGATGCAGCGTCTCCTGGGCGTCCACTTTGTGCCCCAGCGAGAACATTGGCCCGCGAATCACATCGGGTTCATTTTCGACGGCGGCGAGCTCAGCGACGCCCAGCTCGCCCGAGTGCGCCTCACCGACGAGCACACCGAATGGCGGGTGGCGACGGTCGACGAGTGGCGTGGGGAGATGACGCCAGTCAACTTCAAGCGGCTCGAAGCGATCCACACCGCACGGGAAACGGGGACCGTCGCCTACCTCGAGGGCCTGTAGGGGGTCGTCGCACGCGTGTCGACTGGTGATCAATGGGCGCGTGGGCGAGGTAGTTGAGCCACGTCCTCGAGGCGCGTAGGCGGAACCGACGAGGTAGCTGTTCGGAGCCTTGTCGTATCGGGTGGCGATACCTTGCCGGGCCACAGCAGCGCCAGGGTGATGCCGCGTGCAGAGATGCCAAGGGGTCGGTGTGGTCTCCAAGCTGGGCCCCGAGCCCAAGGGAACCGGCGGCCGGTGATTCCTCTTCTCTGGCATCTACGACCGAGTTCGAGTAGGTATGCAGGCGGGTAGCATCCTCGTCAAACACATGGACCCGGAGGAAGCCCTCATCTGTGCCCGGCAGGCAGAAAGCAACTGGAGTCGCCCTCGAAAAGGGAGGATCTCCCATGCGCTCGTCGTACATCATCCCGATCGGGGATGGCGGCATAGTTGCCACCTTCACCAAGTACGGGGTGACGCCGAGATGGACGGATCCGAGAGCCTGGACTACCTGTGGAACGGGACCGAGGACGGCTGGGTCGTCATCATGTCCGACCACGGACTGGGCACCATCTACAACCTCCACACACGGATGGCGCTTCTCCTCGAAGACGAGGCCGAATACGAGCAGGCCATCCAGGCGATGCACGAGCACGGGCGTCCGTTCCTGGACACCATCCCATAGTGGGAGTTGGTGGCCTTCCCACCGTCCAGTCGATAGCAGACAGCCACGTGCCGTGGCGTCAAGCCTTGTCGACGAGTCTCCCTACTCGCTCCGGTTATCGATACCACCGGGCCAAGAGCAGGGGGAGGATCGCAGATTTGGCGACACAAGAAGCTAGGAGCAGGCGACGCCGTCTACCGAAGGCTTCCAGAACCCCCTTCGGCTGTCGCCCTGAGCGCCGCACTCGACAGAGCGTCCCGTAAGTGGCCGTGTCCCGTCTCAGTGAGGTTCAGCCGGCCCCGTTGAGAGCGAGCGAGTGCTGTCTACAAAACCAGGTCGACGTGGATCATTGCAGTACCCGATCATGCGTTCATGCCCCTGAGAGAGACCCTTGCCC
This sequence comes from Streptomyces sp. HUAS TT11, assembly GCF_051553595.1. NCBI lineage: Bacteria > Bacillati > Actinomycetota > Actinomycetes > Kitasatosporales > Streptomycetaceae > Streptomyces > Streptomyces sp. HUAS TT11. Next base: position 140,334 of record NZ_CP196184.1, on the reverse strand, counting down.
GAGTCGATGCAGACCTGGCCGCCGGCAGGGTTCCCGTCGCGCGCCAGCGTCTGCGCGGTCTCGTCTCGTCCTTCCCGTACGACCTGACGCTCCGTCGGCGTCTGGCCGAGGTGTACCGGCTCTACGGCGACGCCGCCGAGGCTGGACGCTGGATGTACCTTGAAGAGGACCGCAATTCCGATGAGACCGCCGCCTTCACGGTGCGGTATGGGTCTCCCGCGTGGCGGATGAAGGCCCTCGCCTGGCACGGCCCGGAGTCCATGGCCGCCACCGCCTTCGCGGAGGGGCAGCTGGCTGCGCTGCGAACCGCCTGCGCCGAGCAGCTGGGGCACGCCGTCGACTGGGAGGACCTCGCCTCCTACCGGGACGGCCTGGAGGAGGAATACGAGGCGCCCTCCGAACCGCGGTCGGTAGGCGGTGCGCTGGCGGGCCTCGGCTGCCTGGTGGGGGCCCTCGCGTTCCTTGCGATCTGGGTGAATGGAGTGGTTGCTCTCTTCGACTGACGTGGGCCGCGTGGGTCGCGTGGGGCGCCGTGCAAAGCTCGGTAGACCGTTAAGAACTGCCGTGAACGGGTGCTGCCGCAGCTCTCGGAGTCCACGTTGACCGTCGTGGGTACGGCGATCGCGCGCAGGACGGCGAAGAGCAGACGCAGCGCGTGATCCACCGCCGGCGAGTGGTGGGCCGTGCGACGGCGAGCACGGCCTTGCCTGTGAGGGTGATGCCGACGATGACGTCGAAGTACGACTTGACGTGCACGCTGTACGAGGGGAGAAGACCGGAGTGACCGCGATCAGACCGTCCGACCAGGGGACCACCTCTACGGCCTCCTCCAGAGTGGTCGAAGGGAAACCGGTGACCGGGTTATTGCCGACGTCGACTGTTCGTGCAGCACCGCAGCTGGGGGGTGACGAGACCAAGGCGCAGGGCCCGACCGGGAGGCGGTGCCGACGCGGATGCAGGCAAGGACGGGGCGCCGTGCCGTTCGTTCCGATGAGGCAACGCGCGCCGGAGCAAGTTGGACGTGCGGTCCTGGGGACCCGGTGACCGTGCTCCGTGCCACTGCGGAGGATCTGTTGCTGGTGCGGGGCCGTCGGGCGCCTTCCGACCTGAATCGCCGAAGCGGGTTTCACGGGCAGCGGTGATGCTGATCTCAACGCTCTGACCCCGCTTCAACGACGGGAGGCGACGACGGGAGGCGACGGTCGAACCGCCGGCGTTCTCCTCGACCTGTGCGGTCTGTATCGGTTCTTGGTACATGCTTTACGCGAAGCATGCAACTACTCAGCACTCCTTCGTTGTCTGACAAGGAGTCGGGCCCGTCAGGGCTGAAGAGCGAGCGCGGGGCAGGTCATGGGACGGCGCAAGGGTGGCATAGGGATCGCACTGGTCACGGGTGTGGTACTTCTGGGCGCGAGTGCATGCGGCACGGGCGGCAGCGAGAAGGCGAGCGGGGGCGACGCAAAGGCCTCAGACAGACCGACCACGAGCGCGTCTCCGTCACCTACGAAATCGAAGCCGGCCGGCCCCCCGATGCTGCTCGAGACGATCACCCCGCAGACCGGAACCACGGTAGGCGTGGCCATGCCGATCTCCGTGGTCTTCACGAACCCGGTGGCGGCGAAGGCACGGGCCACGGTGGAGAAGCACCTGAAGGTGAGCGCCTCGCAGCCCGTGGACGGAGCCTGGCACTGGTTCGGTGACAAGCGAGCGGACTGGCGGCCGAAGACGTTCTGGCCCTCGGGCACGAAGGTGAAGATCGACGCTGATATGGAGGGTGTCAGCAACGGCAACGGACGTTACGGCGTGCACAGCTACACGCACACCTTCACGATCGGCGACGACGTGCGCGCAGATGTCTCGGTGGGCAACCACACGATGAAGGTGACCCGGAACGGCCAGGTGGTGCGCACCCTGTCGATCAACGCGGGTAGCGCTGAGTTTCCGACGTGGAACGGCACAATGGCCGTCATCGACAAGCAGGAGAAGGTCCACATGACCTCCTGCAGCGTCGGCATCAGTTGCGACAAGGGCAATCCCAACTACTACGACCTGACGCTGCCCTGGGACGTCCACCTGACCCAGTCCGGCACATATGTGCACTATTCGACCGGCGACCCCACTCCGGGCAGCGGTAGCGCCCGCGGCTCGCACGGTTGCGTCCACCTGTCCCTGTCGGACGCCAAGTGGTTCTACGGCCAGGTCAAGCAGGGCGACCCCGTCACCATCACCGGCTCGCCCCGCGCAAAGGCTCCGGCCGACAACGGGTACGCCGACTTCAACCTGGGATGGGACCAGTGGCTCGCGGGCAGCGCGTCCGGGACGGGGACGACCGCGACGCTGTGATGCGGTGCGGTGGGTGACGGCGCCCGTCAGCCGGCAGACGTCTGCCATGCAGGGGCGGCCGGACGCCGATCAGGAGCCGCCCGCGGCGGGTGCGGGCTCGGGGGAGGGGCCTTCTGGGCGCGGCATGGGCTGGAACTGGTCCTGAACGGCCACAGCGGTACCGCTGCCCGCAGGTGTGATGATCAGGTACCGCTGGTCCGGCATCGGCGCTGTGGATTCCGGCGGCGTGAGTACTTCGCGCAGGAGCCCGATGGCCTGACCGATCTGTGCTCCCGCGGCGTTGGCGGTGACCATGGTGAGCGCCTGCTTGCGGCCGTAGGGGGCAGTGCGCTTTTCGGTGAGCCAAAGGGTGTAGTTCTTGCCGGGTTTCAGTCCGGTGGCCGCGACCTGGAGGAGGTCCAGGGCGCCGAGTGCGTTCACCGAGACGGTGGCGTGAGCGTGCTCGCCGCTGTCCTTGGGCGGGGACAGGGTGAGGTGGCCTGCTTTGCCGGCGACCCCGAGCGGCTCGAGGTTGGCGGTCCCAGTGCCACTGGGAACGGCGCGAGGCACGTAGAGCAACTGCTGCGGTTGCTGGCCCACCGGGATGGTCGCGATCACCTTGTTCGTGAGGGTGTTGACGGCGACGACCGCATCCTGGTTCTCCAGCCCGACGTAGACGCGCGTGCCGTCACCGGAGCCCCAGATCCCGTGCGGTAGATCGCCGGTGGGGATGGTGGCCACCAGGTTGGGTGTGCCAGCGCGTCGGTAGACCTTGATGACGTTCTCCCCGCCCACTGTCACGTAGGCGAACTTTCCGGCGGTGTTGTCGACGAGGGCGACATGGTTGGTGATCGGTCCGCTGTCGATCGTGGAGAGGATCCGGAAGGGCGGCCGGGTGCTCATGATCTGGGTCTTGCCGCTGTCCTTGAGGGTGAACCACACCTCACTGCCGTCCCGGCTCACCGCCAGGTTCGGCGAGAAGGGGCTGGCTTGCGGCACTCGGGCCACGACACGGTAGGTCTTGGTGTCGACGACGTCGACCTCGGGGGTGAAACTCGAGGGAACGAAGCCATACTTGCCGTCCGGGCGGAACAGCACCATGCCCGGTCCGTTGGCGGTCGTGACGCGGCGTTTCTCCCGCATCCGTACGGGATCGATCACCGACACATAGTTCTCGCCCCGAACGGTGGCCCACAACTCTTTGCCGTCGGGCGTGAAGAACGCCTCGTGCGGCGACCGGCCGATGTACACGACGCCCTTGACCTTGTTGGTGGCGGTGTCGATGAGGGTGACCGAGTTGGAGCCGATGGAGACGGTGGCCAGCGTCCGGTGATCGGGGGAGAAGCCGCCGCCGTGGACCAGCAGTTGGTTCTTGTACAGCGGGCTGAGTGAGCCGGGTACTGGATCGCCGAGGCGGATGACTCCGAGGAGGCGGTTCGTGGCGGGGTTGATCACGGATACGGTGTTGGACGTCTGGTCGGAGGTGTAGACGCGGTCCTGGCTGGATATGGGGATGTCCGGATCTGCGGGGTCGGTCGACGACCGTCGCTGCGCCCCCGACGGTGTGCCTGGTAGAGATGCCTTCTGGGGAGATGCGGACTTCGCCGACAGCCGGCCCTCCATCACGGCGATTTCTTGCTGCTGGGTGACGATGATTTCCTGTGCCAGCCGTCGTAGGACAGGATCCTTGCCGTGTTCCAGGACCGCTTTGGCCATGGCGATGGCTCCCTGGTGATGGGGCACCATCATCGCCGCGAAGTCGTGGTCGGGATCGCCGGTCATGGAAGAGCCGGCCATGGCCTTTGTCATGGCCTGCATGCTCTGATTCATCTCTTGGGAGAAAGACGTCGTGTCCGCGTGACCCATATGCGGATGGGTCGAGCCGGTGTCGGATTGGCAGGCGATCAGGCCCAGCACCATGGCTCCGGCGATACCGGTGAGGCGGAGTCGACGGTGTGTTCTGGGTGCCATGTAGCCTCCCTGGCTCCGCCGCCGATCGGATGAGGGCCTGGGTCCCCACGGCATGCGCCTGGACGCCAGTCTTTTGACCAGGCAGAGCGTTGTCACTTTTTGACGTGCAGAGGGGTGACGGCGTTCATGCCGTCGAGAGGCGCGTCGGGGTGGCGGGGGAGAGGATCCGCTCACAGCGCAGGGTCGTGAGCGGCCTCGGACGGTGGGAGGCGCACGAAGCGCGTCTGGCGGCCGCTTCGGCCGCCGCTGTTTCACGGCCTGGGCCTGGCGCGCGGCGACTCGGTCCCTGACTCTGCTCCCGGATCGGACCCCAGCCGGTCGCGTGACCACGGGGGGCTGATCGAAGCAATTGTCTTCAAGGTTCAGGTGCAAATGCCGTTCCCTTTGCCGTGGGCGTAATCACCTTTGGAGTGGGTCCCGGGGGTGGTTCGACTGGCTGCGAGTGCGTCAGACTCACCGGGTCTCGGCTTGTTGACCTGGGTGTATCCGCCGGGCTTGATGGATCGGGTGGTTGCCGCGCGCGGGCGTTCTGGGCAGCGCTGGCGGCTGCTTCCCGTGCGGCTGATGATGTACTTCGTATGGGGGCCGGCCCTGTTCTCGCCTGCTCCGTATCGGGAAGTGATGCGGCACCTCGTCGAGGGGCCGCGGAGTGTGGGGCTGCGGGGCAACTGGCGTGCTCCGGCAAAGCCCTCGCTGCTCAGGGCTCTGGAGCGGCTGGGCTCTGAATCGCTGCGTTGGTCCTCCGCGACTGCCGGCAGCACGGCGACGGCCCTCGCCACGCAGTCCAGGCCGTCGCACACCTCCCCGGCCACGTGATCAGAACAGCCATGGTTGTCATCCGACCTGCAAAAACACGACCTTCTGCACCACCATTCAGCCCGTGCCGGATGTGGACGCTCGCACATCGTGCGCTCGTGCTTCTTGCGTGTGAACGGACAGAGCGTCCCCCGACGTCGACCCCGTTCGGGTGAGGGAGACGATGAGTCCAACGGCTGTGATGGCGACTGTTACGGCGGCGTAGACGATTGCTGCGGGCACCAAACCGATGGCGTCACTGAGGAATCCGGCCGCAATCGTGGGGATGCCGTACGCGAGATAGGCGACGACATAGACGGCGGAGAACAGCTTCGCGCGTTCCTGTGAGCGCGTCAGCGGAACAAGGACCCCGAGGGTACTGGAAAAGACGGCGCCGAAGCCGAGGCCGGTGACGATCGCGCCGCAGATGATGAGCGATGCGAGGCCCGCCGCGAACGAGCACGCCTCCAGCGGCACACCGGCGAGAACGGCCACATATCCGGCCGGCATGAACCACCGCGGCGGCATCAGCGGGCCAAGTACGAGCACGGAGACGGCCGCAGCCAGGGGCTGAGCGGCGACGACCAGGCCGAGGGCGGCTCCGCTGGTGATGTGCAGGGCTTGATGGACGATCGACGCCCCGAGGCCGAGGACCAGCCCGGCCGACATCCAGATCCCGATCATCCCCGGGGCGGTGCGAGCGAACTCGGTCCGCGCTGCGGATGGAACGCCGATGCGTGGCACGAGGGTGTCGCCGATCCCTTGACGCCCGCCGACCGTTTCAGGCGAGGCCGCTGTGACGACGATGGCGATCCCGAAGATCGCGAGTGCGGCTCCGAACACGACCGCGGCGGGTGCTGCCGCGAACTGGATGGCGACGCCGGTGAGGACGACACCGATGCCGAGACCGGCGACGGATGCGATGCTCACAATCAGTGCTGCGATCTTCTTCCGCGCAGCCGGTGCGACCTCGGCGATGTAGGCGCTGAACGCGCTCGTGGCCGCACCCGTCGCGAAGCCCTGCAGCGCCCTCGCGACGATGATGACGCCGATGTTCGGGGCGATCAGGAACACCACCATCGCGACCGCCTGGAGTGCGAGGGCCGCGACGAGTACCGGACGGCGACCGATTCGATCCGACAGGGAACCGATGCCGAGGAGCGCGAGCAGGAGCGCGAGGGCGTACATCGCGAATGCGACCGTCAACTCGCTGTCGGAAAAATGCCAGTGCTGCTGGTAGACGACCAGCAGGGCGCTCGGTGCTCCCGCTGCGGCCATCACTGTCATGAACGCGATAGCCGAGGAAGCGAAGGCAACGACTGGCGGCACCGTTGGACGCGGCATGGAACTCCTACCCACTCGACGTAGGACCGCCCGACTGGCCGGCCCACTCAGTGTCGAGTGATCGGACGACACCCTCCAGTGGCAAGAATGCCAATATGTGCGAGGATCCTGCCGCAGCAGATTGATCGCCACGGGCTGAGGAGATGGACGACGATGAGTTCGCACCAGGTGATGGTGCTCGTGCTGGATGGGGCGCTCCCGCTCGACGTCGGCATCCCGACCCAGGTGTTCCATCCGCGTAACGGGCTCCCGTACGAGCTGACAGTGTGCGGAGTCGCTGCGGGAACGGTGCCATCCAGTGAAGGCTTCGGGTTCACGGTGCCGCAGGGGCTCGACGTGCTGACCGAGGCGGACACCATCATCATCCCCGGCTATGCGCCGGCCGGCCGACCGATCCCGGCCGCAGTGCACGCAGCGCTTCGCAGGGCGCATTCAAGAGGAGCCCGCATCGCATCGATCTGCTACGGCGCGTTCGCCCTGGCCGACGCAGGTCTACTGGAAGGGCGGCGTGCGACAACGCATTGGGACGCGGCGGAGATGCTGGCGCTACGCCATCCGGACATCGTGGTGGAGCCCAATGTTCTGTTCGTCGACGAGGGTTCGGTCCTCACATCAGCCGGGGTCGCGGCGGGCATCGACCTGTGCCTTCACATCGTCCGGCGCGACCTCGGCGTGAGCGTGGCGAACGACGTCGCCCGCCGTCTGGTGACGGCGCCCTATCGCAGCGGCGGCCAGGCTCAGTACCTTCCCCGAAGCAGCCCGGTACCGCATGGAGATACGCTCGCGGCGACCCGAGAATGGGCGCTGACTCGGCTCCACGAACCGCTCACAGTCACCGATCTCGCGACGCACGCGCGGATGTCACTGCGCACCTTCATGCGCCGCTTCGCCGAGGAGACCGGCGACACGCCGCTGCAGTGGGTCCTCCGCGCGCGAGTTGACGCTGCCCGAGCCCTCCTGGAATCCACAAAACTCTCGGTCGACCAGATCGCCGAGCGCGTCGGATTGGGAACCGGATCCAACCTCCGCCTGCATTTTCGGAGGATCCTCGATGTGTCGCCGTCCGAGTACCGGGCCGCCTTCTCCGGCCGGACGATTCTGACCCCGTGAGCGGGAGCTCCCGGCGCTCTGCGGGTGCCGTCGTACAAGCCCGCACACAGCCAGGGGCGTCGGCCCACACCACAGGGGCTCGATGGAAAGCAGCGGGCAGATCGCCGGGAACCGTTGCCGCTTCGTGAGCAGTGAGTAATGCCACTCGCGTCGGTGTCCTGCCTTCAACGGCCGAGCCGGCTGCGGCCGCCGCCGATGCCGTGGATCGCGTCGGCTCCAGCGCGGCAGTGCCTCCCGTCGCCAAGCGGTGGTCCCGCATCCATCTGCCGTCCCTCCGCTGCCCGTTGCCTTGCGCAGTCCCTCATGACGGGAGGTCGTGACCACGCGTGCGGGTGGCGGCTCAGCTTGCAGCTAGACTGCAAGTCGCTTCTATGAAGAGGCATGCACGAAGGGTCGAATCAGATGCACGAACTCGCAGGGCGGCCGGCACTCATAGGCCGTCGCCCTCTTCTCCGCCGGATCTGGGCCTACGTGGAGCTCATGAAGCCGCGCGTCTTGGAACTGCTGCTCCTGACGACAGCTCCCGTGATGGTGCTTGCGCAGCGAGGGGTTCCCGATCTGTGGCTGATTGCCGCGACCGTGACTGGCGGGATACTCAGCGGAGGCTCGGCCGCGGCGTTCAACATGTATCTCGACCGGGATGTGGACGCGCGGATGAGGCGGACAGCGAAGCGCCCTCTCGTGACCGGTGAGGTGTCGCCTCGCGCAGGGCTTGCCTTCGCGTGGGCTCTCGCCGCCGCATCGACTGCGTGGTTCCTCATCACGGTCAATCCGCTGTCGGCTGCGTTGTCCGCGTTCGCGATCTTCTTCTATGTGGTGGTGTACACGGTGCTGCTCAAGCGCCGGACTGAGCAGAACATCGTCTGGGGAGGAATCGCGGGTTGCTTTCCCGTGCTCATCGGGTGGAGTGCGGTGACCGACGCGCTCTCCTGGCCGGCGGTGGTGCTCTTCGTGTTGGTCTTTCTCTGGACACCCGCCCACTACTGGCCGCTTTCAGTGAACTACCGCGACGACTACCGCGCCGCGAACATACCGATGCTCGGAGCCACGCGGGGCACACGCCACGTCGCCGCCCGGGTGGCCATCTATGCGTTCGCGACGGTGCTGTGCTCGATGGTGCTCATTCCGGTCGGCGGGATGGGACTGCTGTATTCAGTGGTCATCGTCGCGTCGGGCAGCTGGTTCCTCTACGACGCCTGCCGCTTCTATTGGCAAACCCGGACATCCGACGCGGCGGGTGATCGGCCGATGCACGTATTCCGCAGCTCGATCACCTATCTCGCCCTCGTCTTCGTCGCGGTGGCCGTAGACCCCTTGCTTCATCTGACGCTCTGAGCCGAGGAATCCAATGGCGAGGGGCTGCCGGCCTCGGCCGACGGGCTCCGGCTCGTGGATGCCGAAGCGGACTACCAGCGCCGGGCCCCTCGCCGAAGTGCTACCACTTCACACGTGGCATCACCTGGTTCAACGCCCGGAACGACGAGGTCGCCGGCATCGGGTAGATGGTCGTGCCGGGCACCCCGCGCGACTCCCTGCAGATCCTGGACTCGTTGCTGGACCTGGACGTCGGGGTGAAGCCGGAGATGGTCGCCACCGACAACGCCTCGTGCACCGGCATGGTGTTCGGGCTGTTCACGACGCTGGGCTGCAATTTCTCGTCGCGCTTCAAGGACCTGAACGACCAGCGGTTCTGGCGGGCGCAAGTGCCGGGTGTGGAGACCGGTGGCTATGGACCGCTGGAGGGCTGGCCCGCAACGAGGTGAACCTGAACAAGGCCACCACTCACCGGCCGGACATGCTGCGGACGCCCGGCTCGCTGGTGACAGGGCGGATTCGCGCGCACAACCTGCTGCGGGGGTTCGACCGTGTGAGGCGGCGGCCCCGCTGGGTCAGGCTTTCACCGAGTACGGGCGGATCGCCAAAACCCTGAACTTACGGCCGGATCATGCAGGCATCGGGCGATACGGCTCACATGCGCAGATCCTCAGCCGTTCGTTATCGGTCCGGCACCGACCTGGCCGACGGAGAAGTGGGACGCGAACTGCTGCGCCGCATCAGCAGCGGCAACAGCCTCGAGTTCGGGCGGCTGCGCATGCCCCCGGAAACACATCTGGACGGTGTGCCGCACGCCACCGGCACCGTTGAGCACCTGCTCGTCTCCTCCGGCCACCTCATCTCCGGCGCTGCCAACTCCCCACCGACCTGCACCCCGGCGACCGGCTCGCCTTCGCCGGAGACGCGTCGCACATCTACCGCAACGGCCCCGAGGCGAGCGAGCTGAAGGAGATTCCAGGGTTGAGTCGTCCTTGCTCACGTAACTCGAAAGGGTCCAATAGCCGCAAGCGTGCGAGCCGCCACCGCCGTGCCGTCTCCTGGTCAGGCGCCCCCGGAGTTTTCCAGGGTCTGCGGGGGCGGATTGGTGTTGGACGTTTTGGCCATGGGGTCGGGGGCTTGGTGTGCCCAGGGTGCGGCGGAGCCGCCCAGCGCGCCGAGTGTCGTTCGGATGAGGAGGTCGACCTTTGTCTCCGTCTCGTCCGCCGTGGTCGATGAGGTGAGGGCCGGAGAGTCTGCGGGCAGGTCGTGGACCTCGTGGAGAAGGGCCAGATAGACCCGCCGACACCAGGCGGCGTCCGCGGCGGTGATGGTCCCTGCGTCTCGCAGGCGAGCGAAGAGCAGGTCAAGGCCGTCCAGGACGGCCGGTGTAAGTGCTGCGGTGAGCTGGATGGCGAAGCGATGGCTGAGTTTCAGCGCGAAGACGGTTTGCGTCAGACGGTACAGCGCGATGAGGGGCGGCGCGGTCTTCACACGCGCTTCTTCCAGTCCGAGTAGGTAGCGCTGAGTGAGCTGCTCCGCCAGGGCGTCCAGCAGTGCGGTGCGAGAAGGGAAACGGCGGTGAACGGTGGCTCGGCCGAGCCCGGCGGCGTCGGCGATCCGCTCCAGGGATGCGTTGGGTTCCACTGCGAGCACCTCCTCCGCTGCGTCCAGAATGCGGGCCATGTTGCGTTCAGCGTCAGCGCGTATCCGTCGGGAAGGGCCCATGCCGCCGTCTCCTCTCTTGTCTTCGGGGTCACCCTACCCTTGACTTCGGTAAGTGAGACATCGATGCCTCGGTTATTGACGAAATGAGGCATCGATGTTTCACTTACCCTGCTTGAGTCGTCTCACCAGGGAGTACGTGATGGATCTACAGCTCGTTGGAAAGCGCGTACTGGTCACAGGGGCCAGCAAGGGCATAGGCCTTGCGATCGTTCGCGCGTTTCAGGAGGAGGGCGCAGAGGTGACCGCGACGGCGCGGAGCGTCACCCCCGAACTCAAAGCCACCGGAGCCACTTTCGTTTCTGCCGACCTCTCCACGATCGACGGTCCGCAGCGCCTGGTCGAGGCCGTTCTGGCCGACGTTCCCAGGCTCGACGTGCTGGTCAACAATGTCGGCGGCGGCATCATGCCGGACGAGGCGTTCGGGGATCCGCTCGAGGGCGGAGACGATGTCTGGGCAGCAGGGTTCGATCTCAACCTCCACACGGCGGTTCGGACCATTCGAGCAGCCCTGCCCTCGCTCATCGAAGCCAGGGGCGCTGTGGTCAACATCAGCTCCGACAGCGCCCGTCGGCCGGGCCGGGAGCCCATGCCCTACAGCGTTGCCAAGGCGGCCCTGAACGCCTTCACCCGGCAGCTCGCCGAGCGTGTGGCGTCCGCCGGTGTACGTATCAACGCCGTGTCGCCGTCAGCGACGCGCACGAATCTGGTGACGGGCAAGGACGGATACATCGCACAGGTCGCCGGCAAGATGGGCGTCGATCACGACACGCTGGTGGCGAGCCTGCCGAAGCAGAACGGGATGCTCACGGAGACTCTGATCGACCCCGCCGAGATCGCTCGGACGGTGTTGCTGCTGGCGTCTCCGACCATGCCGAGCGCGATCGGCGTGAACTGGCTTGTCGATGCGGGAGCCACCAAGGTCGTCTGAACGTGCTCCTCAACCGCCTCGGCCGGCAGTTGGAGCGTTCAAGGGCCACCGAAGCCAGTTCGACGACCAGACAGCATGAGCCCCGGAAGTATCCGGCACCATCCCGTACTGCCGAGCATGCAGCACTCGGCCAACAGACTGCGACCGGACGTCATGGCAGTGCGATCTCGGTCGCTACAGCTCGACGCACAGGTACGTGTCTCACAGCGTCGGCCCTGATGGCCTGATGGATGAGCAGGGCGACTGCGGGATGTAGGGCGATGTCGTCAGGATGCACGTGCACACCGAGGCTCCCGGATCGGAAACGAGCCGGGAGCCTCGGTGTGCACGTGGACGCCCGATAGTGAGCTTGCGACGCCGCGTATCAGTCCCTTCAGGTCGCGTTCGCCGGCCGGTGCAGGCGCCGGATCGGCGGAATTGCGTCCAGAAGCGGCAGAAGCTGGGTGACATCGTGGCGGTTGCCGCTGGTGACGGTGAGCGGTATCCGTGCCGGTCGACGATCAGGTGGTGCTTGCTGCCCGGCCTGCCCCGATCGACCGGCGAAGGGCCGACGTGAGCCCCCCTTTCAACGCCCTGACGTGGGAGCCGTCAATCGCGGCGTCGTCCATGTCCAGCAGGCCGGCCTCTTGCAGCTCAGCCAGCAGTACCTCCTGCAAGCGTGGCCAGGCGCCAGCCTCAGTCCAGTGCCGGAGCCGACGCCAGGCGGTCACCCCTGAACAGCCGACGACCTGGACGGGCGCATCGCCCAGGCCACTCCTTTGCACAGCACGTAGACGATGCCGGCCAGTGTGATGCGGTCCGATACCGGCAGTCGTCCAGGGTGACGATGGCGTCAGACAGGCCGGACTGCCAGAAGCCGAGCTATGCGCTCCCAGAGAGCATCGGGAACAAGATCGGCAGACACGTCAGAGATACTGTCCGACGCTTTGTCAGCTATCGACCGAGGTATCGGTGTCGGTCCGACCGGCGGCAGCGACCGGTCGGGTTCAGCGCCAGCCACCGTGGCGAGGCTCCACGTGCTCGCCGAACAGCGGGTCGAAGGCCTGCCCGTCCTCATCGGCCACGACGTAGTCCGGAACGGTCTTCAAGGCGGCTGCATGCAACCGGATGACGAGGTCAGAGACAGGCACGACACGCAGCGACAGGGCGGCGGCCACCTGGGCGGCTTCGTTGCCGATGTCTGGGTTGTACTTGTCACGGGACCGTTCAAGGTGTTGAGCGGAGATCTGCATGACCTCCACATCGCCACCGCCTGAGAATGAGAGGCAGTCGTGCCACTCCAGCCCGATGATGATCTCCAGCGCGTCCGCCAGGTCATCCGCGAGCAGGCCGCCTTCCCCTTCGGAACTAGCGAACACTACCGGCCGACGCCCGTTCTGCTCGGCACACAGGAAGTACGCTCCACCGGCGGACTCCCCGGCGATCACCTCCAGCGACGCACCCGAGGCAAGTCTCAAGCCCTCGCCATAGTGCTTCCGATGGATGTCAAAGCCGAACGATGACCGCAGCAGCAGATCGATCTCTGGGGTGCTCCGGATCAGGTCAAGCAGATGATCACTTGGGGTCATGGCATGGACGATAGCGAGTGCCGCTGACACGTCAGTGCCAGGGCGAACAGCGCGCCCGTGTCCGCGGTGGCACGACCCCATGGCGGACTTCACATCCCCTGCGGATGCCAGACCAAGTCTGAACCCGAGCCATCACGAGTCATTTTGGAATCACCACTGAGAAGCCCAAGCGCAGTTCTCACGGAGGAGCCCTCCCTTGAGGTCATGGGCGGGCAGCGAGTGTTGGGCTGCTTCGATGACGCTGTCGGGCAACGCGGCGAAATTGAGAGCGACGCAGTCGACGTACTCGCCAAGCTCGTCGGCCGGCGGCGCCCGGCTGATCCAAGAGTGGCTGCTTCTCCGGTGAGCAGCTACCAGTGCGCATCAAGCAGAGGCCCGCGTGCTTTCGGACGGCGATGGGTTGAACCACTTCACGGGGCCACCGTCCCGGCACGGCAGGCGTCTGGTTCGGGTCCCGTGGCTCGTCGTCCGAGTAGTCGACGTGCGCAACACCGAGGCCGAGGCGGATGCTGGAGGAGAGCCGACACGCGCAGACAGTATACAGTCTACCTGCAGGTTCTGGCATGGTGGAGCCAGGGAGGCCCACAAGGAGGCGTGAATGGCAGAAGCGAGAGACAGCGGCTCGGCGCGGTATCCGATGAGTCCAACGATGATCATGATCGTGCAGGCGCGATCTTTGGAAGCGCGAGTCGAGGACGGGCTGAAGGCCATGGGCCTGTCCCTCCGCCGACTGGGTCTCCTTGGGCATCTGCGGGCGGATCCAGGAATTTCGTTCAGCGCGCTGGCGCGGCGTGCAGGAATCAAAGTGCAGAGCCTGCACCCGATCATCGAAGCGCTGATCGTCGAAGGCTATGTCGACACGGTCGGTGGCGTGGGCCAAGGCCGCGCGGCGGTGATTGAGTTGACGGACCAAGGCGTGGAAGCGATAGACCGCGCGAACCACCTCCTCGCCGAGTACGACCGCGACGTGTTTGCCGACGATGAGTGGAAGGATCTCGGCGGTGCCCTCGCTCGGCTCGGAGAGGCGCTGTGGCGTCAACGCGTTGCGTCGTCTCGATCAGGGAAGAAGTAGGCATCGCCTGCACCAGCCGACATCGTTGAGAGATCGCGGGCCTGTGAGTCGGGGCGTGATTGAATCGCTTTCATCCCATCTCTGATCAGAGGGTAGAGCGCCGGCGTGGCGCGTCCACACTGAAAGAGGCAACGCTTGCGGGGCTGCGACTGGTGGACCATTCGCCCCCAGGGACTGGCTGATTGCCTTGGCCGGGGGTGGAAGGCCTGCGTGCTATTCGAGCTTTCCGCGATGTTGTGCAACTTCCGGCAGGTGGCGTCTGGCTTCAAGCCACGGGGCGGTACGCCAACTACGGCCAATCTGCCGATACGGCGGTCTTCAGGCCTCTCGTATCCGTGCTTCCTGAGGGGCCTGTCTGGATGTCTATCTGCGCTGCAACAGTCGCCTGCTCGGACGCACAACTATGGACGCTCGCGGACTGTCTTCGCACTTCATGGGAGTTCTGGCCCCAGGTCACACAGTCGCTCACATCGCTTCGGGGCGAAGCGGTCTCCCGTCAGAGTGCCCCGCATGACAAGTGCCGGTCCGACGTGTCCCGAGTGCGGCCAGCCCATGAAGTCCGGCGGCTTCGTTCTCTCCGAGCGGGAGGACGACGGTCGGCGAATATGCCGGTCGTTGTGGAAGTGCGCCAGTTGGCATGTTTGGTGGGGCTGGGCCGACCGGCCGGACGAGCCACTGGAGGTGTGTCCGGCGCCGGGGCTGTTCCGCTGACAGCAACGATCACGGATCTCGAGGTCATCTCGCTTGCTTGATCGCAAAGTTGGCCAGGCCGTGCCAGGCCATTGTCGAGGGACGCCGTCATCAAGCACGCGCAGTTGCACGATGCTGCGCACCATCGGTTGCGGTGTACGCGATGGACTGTGGTGCGGCCGTGAAGGGTGGTCGCCCATGGTCTGTGCCTCCAACCCGGTGTAATGGGCGGCCGGCTGCTTCGCGGTCGGCCACGACACGGGGGCGCCGAGGGGACCTGTGCGGGCCTTCGGGCCTCGCCCCCTGCGAGGCGACGCAGCTCCGGTGTCGGCGACTGCCATCCTGGCACCGGAGCTCTGCGGGTGGCCGCTACTGACACCAAGTCAGATGCTGAAACCGCCGTCGACGGTGAGCAGCGCGCCTGTGATGTACGAGGCCTTGTCGCTCGCGAGGAAGGCGACCGCCTTGGCGATGTCCTCTGTGGCGCCGAAGCGGCCGAGAGGCGTCCCGGCGATCTGCGCGGCCGCGAACGGACCGTCCGCCGGGTTCATGTCGGTGTCGACTGCGCCGGGTCGGACGACGTTGACGGTGATGCCGCGCGGGCCGAGGTCACGCGCCCAGCCGCGGGCGAGCTGGTCGACGGCAGCCTTGCTCGCCGCGTACTCGGCGACGCCAGGGGCGGCGATGCGCTCGGCGACGATGCTTCCCACCAGGACGACGCGCCCACCGTCGGGCAGGAACCGCGTCGCGGAGTGGGTGGTGACGATGGTCCCCAGTACATTGGTGGCCATCATCTTCTGCACACGGTCGAGGAGTTCCAGCTCCAACTGGTCTACCGTCCCCGTGACGGCGATGCCGGCGGAGTTCACCAGTACGTCGATCTGACCGCCGAGGAACTCCGCGGCCTGCTCGACAGCGGTCGACGCCTCGTGGGGATCCGTCTGGTCGGCCTGCACAGCGAGGGACTTCACGCCGAGAGCGGCCAGTTCGGAGACGACCTTGTCAGCCCGCTCACTCGCCTTCTGATACGTGATGACGACGTTCGCGCCCTCGCGGGCCAGTTCACGGGCGATTCCGGCACCGATGCCCCGCGATCCTCCGGTCACGAGAGCGGTCTTTCCTTCAAGAGTCCTGGACATGGTGATCTCCTGTGCGTTCAGCTGTTCTGCGCTTCTCAGCCGAACCTAAAGATTGACATTAGTGTGAAGGTCAAGCGCGACAGCCGAGACGACCGTGACGTCGAGGGGCGGCGCCCGATTCTGCCGCTTCGGCGGGGTGGGGTCGCCCACCAGACCGGGATTCCGGGCCAGGCTCCCTTGCGCATGATCGAGGTCCGGATTCATCCGGTGAGGATTCGCGGCAGCCGGGGCGATCGGGCGGAGGGCGGAGGTCATGCTGATGCGCCCGTCCTGACGCTGGACGCCGATGGCAAGGTTGTGCGGGCCGCCTTGATGCGAGGGAGGCGACCGATGTGAACGAGCCGTCCCCGGACAGTGCGCTCGCGGACGTAGTGCAGGAGAGTTCCGATCTCCCGTGCCCTCTGATCGACGGTCTCGGTCGGCCTGGTTGTCATCCGGATCGCGTTATCGCAGATGATGTCAGGCTTGGCGGGCGTAGGAAGCGAGGCGATCTGCGAACGCTTCGATGAGGTCGCGCAGTTCATCGGGGCGCTCGATGACGAACGGCCGGTCGAGTGCGGCGAGTACCGGAGGCAACCAGTCAAGCCGCTCCGCCCGTAGCTCGACGCGCAGCCAACGCTCGGCTCCCCGGTCCTGACCTGATGGGGGCTCGTGCTCCTCGAGCTTTGCGACGCTGGCGGGAAGGTGGGCGCGGATCTGTTGAGCTGTCCCGTAGATCCGCAAAGTCACTTTGTGCTGGTACTCGGCCGCAGCGAACCCTGACAAGACACGCTGTGCCGGACCGGGACCTGCGGGCGCTTCGAAAGTGCCTGGCAGCGTCCTGGCGTCTGCGATCCGATCGAGCCGGAAGGTTCGGTCCTCGCCGGTCTGGGCGTCCATGCCCGTGACATACCACCGGCCTGAATGGGCGACGATCCCGTACGCATGGAGCGTGCGTTCGGTGCGCCGTCCGTGGCGGTCGGTGTAGCGGATCGAGACCGGTCGGCGGTGGCGCACCGCATCGGCGAAGGTGAGTAGGACCCCAGTGTCCGGGGTGTCGAACTCGCCGGGCTCATCGGTGAAGGCGAGAGTCTCGAGGAGTGTGTCCAGCCGGCGGGCGATGTGCTTGGGCAGCACTCGCCGGATCTTCGCCGATGCCGTCTCGTTTGCCGTGTGCTCTGTCGACGTCAACCCGGCTCGACGGCCGGCGACCAGGCCGAGCAGCACGGCCAGCGCCTCGTCGTCGCTGAGCATGAGCGGAGGCAAGCGGTACCCGGGGGCGAGTCGGTACCCGCCGTAGCGGCCGCGCACCGATTCCACGGGCACGCCCAGGTCGGTCAGATGCTCCACATACCGTCGCACGGTGCGCCCTTCGACGCCGAGCCGGTCGGAGAGTTCGGCAACAGTCCGGGTGCCGCCCGATTGCAGCAGCTCCAGAAGTGTCAGCACGCGGCCAGTCGGTCGAGCCATGTGTACAGCCTAACGCGAATACCGGACCGATTCTGTCCGCTATTTGTCCTAGCCTGCGAAGCGCATGCCTTCAGCACAACCGAGGAGATCCCATGGACTTCGTCTCGATCCGCATCATCACCAGCGACGTAGCGCGGCTTGTCGACTTCTACGAGCGAGCTACAGGGGTGCGGGCGACGTGGGCCACCGAAGACTTCGCCGAGCTCAAGACGGCGGGCGCAACACTCGCGATCGCCGGCACCCGCACTGTCCCGCTGTTCGCCCCGGGCTCCGCCCGCCCGGCGGACAACCAGAGTGTGATCACTGAGTTCCTCGTTGACGACGTGGATCGCGTTCACCAGAACCTGACGGGTTTCGTCACCGACTTTGTCAACGAGCCCACCACGATGCCGTGGGGCAATCGATCGCTGCTGTTCCGTGATCCCGACGGCAACCTCGTCAACTTCTTCACCCCCGTCACCCAAGCGGCTATGGAGAAGTTCGCACGTTGACGCCACGCATAACCGCGTTCATCGGGGGCTCCGGGATCTCAGGGCCCCCGATGAACGCTGACGCGAGTCAGTGAGAGCCACCAGCAGGGGACGGATCGCACCGATACCCCAGGAGGCTGTCTGAGCTTGTGCCTACGGGATCGACGCCGGGCGTTCGAACGCGCATGTCGTCGCGGAAGCCGGATTCTCCTGCTGCTGCCTTGCCAAGTGGCACGCCCGCTGGGGCGCCCGGCGAGAACGGACTGCTCGACCACTCCTCCTGCCCGACTACCAGTCCAACCCGCCCCCGTGGTCATCCTTAACTTGGCGGAATTGTCCCGGCGACTGACCAAGCACCGTTCCAGGCGACTTGCCGCGGCCTACGTCCTCGACGGCGGCGAACTCACCGATACCCGGCGCGTCCCAGCGTGTCTCACCGACCAGCGCACCGATCGGCGCGTGGCGACGGCCGATGAATGGTGTAAGGAGATGACACCAGTCAACTTCAAGCGGCTCGAAGGGATCAACGCCGCACGGGAAACGCGAACAGCCGTCTGCCTCGAAGGTCTCCAACGAGCTCATCATCCGCAGTCGGCAGATCATCGGGCTGGAACTTGAGGTGATCGGTGAACTCGTGGCGGAGCTAGGCCCGTTGTGACCCACTTGCAGCCAGCCAAGCGCCACCCTTGTTGTCGGTCCGCCTCCGGGATAGCCTTGCGATCTTCATGGGGGCAGGGGAGGCTCCCGTGACAACAGGGGGTTCTCCTTGAATACCGCGAAGGACAAGAGACCGAGAGCGGCGGGGGCCCTGAAGCGGAGGCGCAGGGGTGGCGGCGCCTGGATCAAGATCTTCTTTCTCGTCCTGCTGCTCAGCGGTGTCGTCGTGCTCTTCCGGATGGGCGGGAACGTGGAGCGCGTCAACACGATGTGGGTAGGCGCCGAGGTCGCCGCTGACGGCGGCATCCGCGTCACCGAGGTCGTCGACTACGACTTTGGAGAGCCCGACAGCACTCGGCACGGCATCTACCGCGACCTGCCGGATCTGAGGTACGACGAGGACTACGCCAAGGTCAGCGTCACCATGGACGGCGCCCGGGTCCCGTGGGAACTCACCGCCGGGGACTACTACGAGAAGCCGAACGGCCAGCGGGAGATAGCCACTCGGATCAAGGTGGGCGACCCCGGCGGCTCGGTCACCGGCCTGCACCGGTACCGCATCCGTTACACGCTCACGGACGTGGTGAAGAAGGGCAAGATCGCCTGGGACGCTGTCGGCACCGGTTGGCGGGTCGACCGCTCGAACGTGGAGATCCACGTCGTGGCCCCGTACGAACTCACCGGTACACGCTGTGTGCACGGCACCAACGGTTCCGAGGACGCCTGCACCGCCGGCGGGAGCGGTACTGGGCGGCTGGACGTCACCCTTGACAAGCTGAAGGGGCACGAGGGCGTCACCCTCTATGCCTCCCGCGGGCAGAAGCAGACCGGCGCGAAGGTGGCCCTGCCCGCGCCGCCCTCCGGAAAGGCCGTCGGCACAACGGTGGAAAGCCCGCTGCGGGTGGGCTTGCTCGCGTTCGGATTCACGGTGGTCTGCGCCGCCGTGACGATATTGCTGCTTCGTTTCCTCGGCCGTGACCGGATCGTCGAGGAAGGACCCGACGGCAGGCCTGGCCGGATGCGGCGCGTCGCCCTCGACCGGCTCGCCGCCTCGCTCACGCCGTCGCCCGTGCCCCCAGCCGAATTGACCCCGGCACAGGGCGGGATCCTGCTCGATGAACGGGTCGCGAATCGCCACCAGGTGGCCTGGCTCCTCGGCGCGGCGATCGACGGACACGTCGGCATCGAGGGGACCGAACGGCATCCCACGCTCACGCGTCGCGAGCCGGCCGACGCCCCCGCCGACCCGCTCGCCAGAGTCGTCTTCGGCAGCATTTTCTCGGGACGCGCCTCGGTCACCCTGGGCTTGCGCGACGCGCAATTCCGGTCGGCATGGGAGAGCCTCCACCGCGGGCTGACACAGTGGCAGGTCGACAGCGATCTGTGGGACGCAGCCGCCGCGCGTCGGGCCCGCATCGGACGCACCATCGGCACGGCCGCCACCCTGCTCGGCTTCGTCACGACAGCCGTCGGGGCCTGGCTCAGCGGCCATCGGAACGCGGCCGGCTGGCCGGTCCTCGTGGTGGGCCTGATCGCCGTGGGTGCCGGCTTCGCGCTGCGGCTGCGCTCCTGGGAGCTGCAGACCCGCACCCCGCGCGGCACCGCCCTCTGGCTCCGGACGGAGGCGTTCCGGCGCTATCTCATCGACCCCTCCTCTCCCCAGTACGACGAACCCCACGACGAGAGACGACTGAAGCTGTACACCGCGTGGGCGGTCGCCCTGGACGTGGCTTACGCGTGGGACGGAGCGATCACCGACTCGACGGCCACCCCCGTGCACCGCTCGACCCTCGTGGCCGGGTTCGCCCCAGGCTTCGCCCTCGGCCTGATCACTGCCGCCGCGATGTCCAGCGCCACCCCTGCCTCCACCAGCAGCGGTGGCGGAGGCGGCGGCGGAGGGTCCGGTGGCGGTGGAGACGTCGGTGGGGGTGACGGGGGCGGAGGCGGTGGGTCCTGGTGACCTCTGGTACTTGTAGAGGCATGGCGCAGGCAGGCTTCTGCGCCGCCACGACGATGAGTGGGCCAAGGTCCCGTTCGTGGTGGAGCAGGTCCAGACCGACAACGGCCAAGAGTTCGGCCAAGCCTTTCACTGGCACCTGCTCGACAAGGGCACCGGGCACGTCCGGATCAAGCCCCGAACCCCACGGTTGAACGGCTAGGTCGAGCGATCCCAACGCATCGACTTCGAAGAGTTCTACCGCCTCCTGGCAGGCCAGGTCATCGACGACGTCAACCTCTTCACCAGCAAACTGCAGGAGTGGGAGGAACTACTACAACTACCATCGCCCCCACGGCGCCCTCGCCGACCAGACCCCCTACGAACGCCTACGGCAAATTGCCCAGGACCCCCTGTCATAGGCGTTCGTCAGCTGCACAAATAGGCCGTGTCCGGTGAAGGGACTCTTCCTTCCTCAGCGCGTGTGGGAGTCGTCACTCTTCCGCGCCGTCACGCTCGAACTGCCCTGGCCGCCGGATGACCTGCTCGCGTCGTCCAACCGGCTCCAGCTCAAGACCGCCGCCACGACGAACACCGGGGCGAACACGATCCTCGCCGAAGCGGGCCGCACCAAGCGGATCCGCAACACCGCCAAGACCGGCCTCGACCACCGCAGCGAAAGCTGAACTCGGTCCACCCACTGCTCTTGACTATTGCACCCGCGGTACGCTCCACGACCTCATCCCCGATGCACACAGGGTCCGCACACCCTGACCCAGGCACGCTGCGTACCGGCGTTACGGCTCGTCAATGATCAGACCGCAGGAGGAGACCACATGACCATCTCCCGCAAGGTTCCCGGGCTGCCCTTCTCTCTCTCGCCGTCGTCCGGCGAGGCGTGGACCATCGACGAGGCGACCGCCACGGTGACAGCCGCAGCGAGCGCCCACAGCGACATCTTCATCGATCCGGGAGCGGACTCTCAGCTCAACGCCGAGTCCATGCTCAACGCAGCGACCCTGCTCGGCGTCCCCCCGGACTGTGATTTCCAGTTCAGCGCACGCGTCACCGTCACCTTCGAGTCCACCTTCGACGCCGGCGTGCTGCTCGTGTGGATCGATGACCGCCACTGGGGAAAGCTCTGCTTCGAATACTCCCCAGACCGCCAGCCCATGATCGTCTCTGTAGTCGCCCGCGGCGTCGCGGACGACGCCAACGCCTTCGCTGTCGACGGCCGGACGGTGTGGCTGCGCATCTCCCGGATTGATCACGCCTTCGCCTACCACGCATCCCTCGACGGCAAGGTCTGGCGAATGATCCGCTTCTTCACTCTCGACGACACGTCCACGCCCGCCTCCATCGGCTTCGAGGCGCAATCGCCGACCGGTGACGGCTGTATGGTCACCTTCGACGACATCCATTTCACCCGCGAGCGTCTGCGCGAACTGCGCGACGGCTCGTGACTCAGGGCCTGGCAGGTGCAGCTTCCACAGCCCGGAGCAAGAGCCGGCGGACCGCGGGCAGCCCGGCTGCGGGCTGGCGATTGGCCTTCAAGCTGATCGAGTCCGCTCAGCAGCGTTGGCGGGCGGCCACTGCACTCCATCTGGCCGCCCTCGTGCGGGTCGACGCCCGGTTCGACAGCGGCGTCCTGATCGAGCGTCCGGGGGCTGCCGCCTGATCACGCGTCACTCGAATGACAGTGAATGACAGCTGCTTTTGCCGCTCCCGCCTTCTTGACCCCCGGTTTGTCCAACGGGGGACACGATCGCCTACCCGGATTCGGCCACGCTCGCGTTCAGCGAGTTCACAAGATCCAGCGCCAGGCCGTCGCCGATGGCGGCCACCTGGTGATTCACCCCGCAATTAGCTAGGTTGCCCTCACCTCGTCCGATTCTCACAGGGGGGAGTGGCAGCCGTGCGGCAACAGCACAAGACCTTCCAGGCGATCGAGGTCGGCGACGGCGGCGACGGGCGGTGGGCCGCCTACGCCCGCGCCCTGTGGCAGGAGATGGAGGGCTTGCTGACTGCGGAGGGCAGGACTCCGCAGGGCGCGGATCGTGTTCGGGCGCTGTTCCGTGCGCACATGCCGGAACTGGTCCCGGTTCTGGACCGCCTGGCCGGCCAACTCGACCGGCCCGAGGCGGAAGCCTTCCTCACCCACGCGGCACTGCGGCCGTTCTCCCAATCCTGCACCCAGATCGGCCAGAACGGCACTCTGCTGCGCAACTATGACTTGCCGCCCGATCAGTGCGAGGGGACCATCGTCTCCTCCTGCTTCCTGCGCCCCGTGATCGGGATGCAGGACATGCTGTGGGGCATGCTGGACGGGATGAACGACGCCGGACTCGCGGTCTCGCTCACCTGGGGCGGACGTTCCGTCTACGGACGTGGCTTCGCCATTCTCATCGTGGTGCGCTACCTGCTGGAGACGTGCGACACCGTCGATGAGGCGGTCGGCAGGCTGCGGTCCCTACCGGTCGCCGTCCCACAGAACCTCACCCTCGTCGATCCCGTGAAGGCGGTGACGGTGTTCGTGGGGCCGGATATGTCACCGACGGTGGCGCAGGATGCCTGCGCCGCCAATCACCAGCACTTGCCGGTGACCGACGAGCAGGAGCGGGCCCTGCACACACAGGAACGGCTGCGCGCCATTCGCGCCGCAGGTGCGGACGTGGCGGCGATGCTGAAGCCGCCGCTGTATCGATCCGTCGACGAGCAGGGGTCGAGAACGCTCTACACAGCCCGCTACCGGCCCGTCGAGGGCCGTGTGACGTACTACTGGCCCGGTGAGTCCTGGCAACAGTCCTTCGGCGACTTCGCACCCGGATCCCGCACCGTCACCTTGGACCGGGCCGACTGAGAGGCTGCCCGGACTCCTGCTCACCCCTGCACGAAGAACTTGCAAGAACGTGATTTCACCTGCCGCCGACGGGCCCTCTCTCGGCTGGCCCTGCCACGGCCGCACGGTGGACCGGCAGGGGCTCGGCAGCGCTTCACTGGTCGGACGAGCACCCCGCCCGATACACCTCGACAAGGCGTCTCTCGCTACTTGGTCACCAATCCACAGGTCTTGACAATTGCTCCTCGGGTTTGCGACCACTCGAGGGCCAGGAGGCCCGGTGTTCCAGTCTTGCGTGACATCCCCGTCTCATTCAACTCCCACGTGCCGTCATGCGATTGCCTCGCGCACAGGTTCGAAACCGCGCCCGACCGACCGGAGAGGGTGCTGGTGTACCCGTCGGACACGACGCACGCGGAGTGGGCAGTGGTGCGGGACGCGATGCCGGTGCCTGTGGTGGAAGGCGTGATGGACGAGTGCCACGCGCGGCGCCACTACGATAATCACTCAGGAGACGCAGATCCCCTCGACAAATCGCGCGAATGACTGACGTACCTCACACGCCGCCATAGACCAGCTTGGTGAAGAGGTCCGGGCCGATGATTCCCTGCCCCCACTTGGCGTCGAAGGGCTGGGTGGGCTTGGCCGCAATGGTCTGCTCAACCGTGAGGCCCCTGCCCTTGAGGTCGGCGACGCGGTGGCGAATGGCGACGAGCATATTGCGGTACTCCACCAGATCGGCGCGCCTTCCCACCGGCCCGTGCCCGGGAACGACGATCGTGCTGTCGTCCACCATCGCGATGTTCTGGTTTGCAGCCCGGATCATCCCGTCGATGCCGCCGCCGGCCTCGTGGTCGATGAACGGGTAGAGATCGTTCCAAAAGGTGTCGCCGGTGAACAGCACGTTCGCCCTGGTGAAATAGGCGGAGAGGTCGCCGTCGGTGTGGGCGGGGCTGTAGTTACGCAGCCGCACCTGCTCTTCATGGACGGTGAACGTCTTCTCGGAGGCGACGAGCACGGTCGGTCGGGCGGCGGCAGGGACTGGGGTGAAGGTGTGCGCCCATTCCACCACCCGGATGGACTTGCTCAGGTTGCGCAGGGTATTGGGCGTGGCAACAATCGTCGCCCCATGCTCGTGGACCCAGATGTTTCCGTCCGTGTGGTCCCAATGGTAATGGGTGTTGACCAGGTAGCTGATGCGGGAAGCCCCGAGCTTCTGCAGGGCGTTTTCCAGCCTCTGGCGAGGTGCGCGCGAGCCGGAAGCTGCGGCGATACCGGCGTCCACCATGAAGGCGCCGTCCTTGCTCGGCAGCACGCCGATGTTTCCGCCTGACCCCTGGAGCAGGTACACACCGCCCCGAAGCGGCGTCACGGTGATGGGGTCCCGGGCGGCGGCAGCGTTGAGTACGGCGTAAGGGTTTTTCTGCTGTTCCTGCACGCTGGGCGGCGGAGTACTACCTGATGCAAGTGAGGGTGGCGCGCCCAGGGAGCATGCCGCCAGAACCGTGGCGATCGCGGCCTTCCCCAGGGTGTTCATCTCCCGTTTCATGATCGAAGCTCCTCTCCCTGCCGCCCATCGCAGGAAGGTCGTCCTGTGATGGTCTTCGGTGGCGCCTCCGGAGGCGGAGCATCATCCATCGTCCAGCAGCTCAATCGCGCGAACGCGTCCAGGCCTCCGTTCGGTACATTAGCTGCGACACGCCAAGTGCTCCAGCCGGACTTCGTGATCTTGTTGGGTGGGGGAGCGGAGCGGACCGGCCCAACCAGGGCGGGGAGTCAGCGCCCGCCAGGTAGCCTGACGCAGTCTCGCCGTTCCGGGGCAACCGAGCACGAGGGCGCCGTGGCTCACGTCCGAGCAGGCCGACCTCACACTGCAGATGGCCGGCATCAACACCGGCTACGACCAGGCCGTCCTGCGCGGTGCACCGGACACCGAGCAGTACTCACTCCTCTACTGCCTCGAGGAGCAACTGATCGCCGTCGAAGCGATCAACTCACCTCGCGACAGAATCCTCGAACGCAGTGGCACCGTCCCACCACGCGCGGCCGCCGACCCGACACTGCCGCTCAAGGGATTCCTCCGGATCGCCTAATCCGGTGCCTGGCGGCATCCGCCACCAGGCGTCGCCCTGAAGACACCCTTCACCGTCCCGGGTCACCGCGGGGACAGCGGGCGACCGAGGACCTCCACGAGACGGAGGACGCACGGGACCAGGATTCCTCCGCGGCGGATACGGCAGCCCGGCCTGTTGCCGACTACTGAAGGTGACGGCACAGCCGCAGGCCACGGCACTGCAGGACCCGCAGAAAATCGCAGGCGCCGCCGTACGCGCGTCTCGTACCATCGGCCCGCACCGAACCGTCGAGTATCGCCAAGGACTTTGTGAACCACTCCGATCTGAGCGCCAAGGTTTTCTCGCTCGCGGCCGGTATGGCCGCCTCCGACCACAGTCCGGACATCCAGCTGTTACAGACTCGCCACCGCGCCGGGCTCGTGGCGAACTGGCACATTGCGCCCGGCTCAAACATCCTCGAACTGGGCTGCGGCCAGGGCGACCTGACCGCCGTCCTCGCGGAGGTGGCCGGACCCCAAGGGCGCGTGGTGGCCGTCGACGTGGCCGACCCCTCCTACGGGGCACCGGTCACGCTAGGGGAATCGGCAGCCCGCCTCGCGGCGGGCCCCCTCGGGCCGCGCATCGACTTCCGCTTCAACACTGACATCCTCGACCCATCGGTCGACTTCCCCGAAAACACCTTCGACCATGTGGTGCTCGCACACTGCTCGTGGTACTTCGCCTCACTTCGGCAACTGCGAGACACACTGGCCCGGGTACGTCCGTGGGCGAAGCGACTGTATTTCACCGAGTGGGACCTGACACCCGCTTCCGGCGACCAGTTGGCACACCTCCTCGCCGTGCTGATCCAAGGCCAGATCGAGGCCGCGGGGTCACACGGCCAGGGCAACGTCCGCACACCTTTCTCCCGTGAAGCGCTGCTGCGACTCCTGCCTGAGGCCGGCTGGACGGCCGAAGACACCGGACTGGTCGATACCGAAGAGCTCCAGGACGGCGACTGGGAAATCGCCGCCTGCCTCGACCTCGCGGGAACGCAGGAACACCTGGCCCCGCTGCCCGAGCCGGTACGGCAACTCGTCCTGAGTCAGGCCGACGTTCTGCGGGCCATCGCCAAGCCCGGCGGCAACCGCGCGCTCGCCGCATACTCCCTGACCGCACACTGACACACCGTCTCAGCGGCCGACAGGCCGACGTCCAGCGAGAGAGGAAGCTGCCCGGCACGCCAGGCGGCGTTTGACGCAGACGACCCGACGGGCGCCGGCCACGGCTCCGTCGCCTCGCCCGCCCGGCTTCCCGGCGGCGGCAGGAACAGTCACGGTGGGCTGCCGCGGCGTGAACCGTACGGACGGCGACGCGGCCGGCCGGCCCCGTTCGGCCAGGCGCCTCGCCTTGGACCGCACCCCTCGATCTTCGCCGGAACCCACTCCAACCCCAGCCCGGACGCGATCTCCTTCGCCGACACCCCCTCACCACCTCCCGGACAGGACTCCGCCGGCTCCGAGATCCGCCGGTGATCCGGCGCGAGCGTCTCCACCGTCATCCCCTCCCCGAAGTGCGGCACGAATCCCCGCGCGCCCGGGACCGCGGTTGCGGCATTGCGTCCGCAGTCCTACCCAGGCCGCCCCCGGTCGCCCACGGCTGGAGACGACGTGAGGCCGGGGAGGCCTGGGACCGAGCCTCCGATGCCACGCCTGCCGTTCCGCCGTCGATCGAGAGCGCGGGTGCGGTCGTGCTATGGGCGCCGGAGGACGGTGGCGACTTCGTGCCCTGCGGCAACAGCGTTGCTGCCACCGACTTCCGCGCCGCGGGCGCCTGGGCCGTCACTCCTTGACCGCCGTCACTCCTTGACCGCGCCCGCATTGGCCCCTTGCACGAAGTAGCGCTGGAAGCAGAAGAAGAGCGCTGCCACCGGCAGTGTGGAGAGCAGGGCCGCTGCCAGTTTCAGTGGGTACTGGGTGCCGCCGCCGAGTCCGCCCGACACGAACCGTGCGAGTCCGGTCGTGAGCGTCTCGTACTGGCTGGACTGAGTTGCCACCAGGAAGTGAGTGAACTCGTTCCATGAGCCCTGGAACGACAGGATCGTCAGGGTGATGAGTGCGGGTCGCGCCATGGGCAGAACCACCGACCAGAAGATCCGGAAGACGCCCGCACCGTCCACCCGGGCGGCTTCCTCGACTTCACGGGGGATCGACTCGAAGAACTGCTTCATGATGAAGATGCCCGCCGTGTCGACGAGCAACGGAAGAATCATGCCTGTGTAGGTGTCGAACAGCCCGAAGGTGTTGAGGACGAGGAACTTCGGGATCAGCAGTGCCACGCCGGGTACGGCCATCACTGCCAGGACGAAGCCGAACAGCAGTGACCGGCCGGGAAATCGCAGCCGTGCCAGCGCGTAACCCGCCATCGAGTCGAACAGCACCCGACCGGCGGTGACCAGGACCGCGACGAACGCGGAGTTGCCCAGCCATCGGAAGAACGGCACCCCGTCCCCGGCCCGACTCAGCCCGAACAGCCGCTGGTAGGCGGCGGTCGTCGGGGTCGACGGCACCAGCGCCAGAGGATGCGAGGCCGCGTCCGGGTCGGTCTTGAACCCGGTCACCAACTGGATGGCGAACGGGAGCACGTACAGCAGGCCGAGCGCCACGACCAGTGCGTAGCCCAGAATCCGCCAGAGCAGCGGGAACCTGCCGAGAACCGGACGGCTCGGCTGCCGAACGGCGTCGGTCGTGGTCGTCATCGGTTCCTCCCGGGGCCGGTGTTGCGCTCTCGCAGGGCCCAGCGCTGCACGGCGGTCATGCAGAGGATCAGAGCGAGCAGTACGAAGGCGATGGCCGCGCCCTGTCCGAAGTCCGCGTCGTCGAATGCGGCCGAATACGAGAGGAAGGCAGGTGTCAGCGTCGTATTGCCGGGGGCGCCCTGACCCATCACGTACACCTGGTCGAAGACCTGCCAGGTGGCGATCAGCCCCAGGGTGAGGACGAGGAAGAGGACAGGCCGCAGCGCAGGCAGGATTACGTAGCGCAGCATCTGGAAGCGGTTGACGCCCTCGATGGCGGCCGATTCCTCCAGCTCCCGTGGGATGTCCTGGAGGGCGGCGAGGAAGATCAGCATGAAGGTGCCGGAGGTCGTCCAGACGGCGAGCAGGATGAGCGTGCACATCGCGACGGACGGGCCGGACAGCCACTGGTACCAGGACAGGCCCATGAACGAGTGGGAGGCGAGCACGCCGGTGGGATGGTCGGGGTCGACCAGGCCCAGCGCGTCGAGCAGTAGAGACAGCACCCCGCGCGGGTCTGCGAACCAGTTCGGGCCCTTGATCCCGATCCAGGACAGCATAGTGTTGACGGCGCCGCTGCCTTGGAAAAGGAAGAGGAAGACCGTGGACACCGCGATCGAGCTCGTGACGGAGGGGAAGAAGAACACGGTGCGCAGAGCACTGCGACCGCGCAACATCCGCTGGTTGACGACGAGCGCCAGCACCAGGGCGAGCGCGGTCTGGAGCGGCACCGTGAGCAGTACGTAGTAGGCGGTGTTGCGCAGTGAGGTCGCGAACAGCGTGCGGTCGAGACCGTCCCGGGTGAGCAGCGACCGGTAGTTGTCGAGCCCCGCGAACTCGGTCTGCCCACTGAAGGGGTTGGACTGTCCGTCCCAGTGCAGCAGGCTCACCCACAGCGCCATCAGGATGGGCAGGACGAGGAAGAGGCCGAGGACGAGCACCATGGGGCTGACGAACAGCCAGCCCCACGCGCCGTCGCCGTGCCGGTGGGCCGCACGCGGAGCACGGCCCGCACGGGGCGCTGTGGTGGAACCGGACCCGCCGGACGTGTCAGGTGCGTCCGGCGAGCCGGTCGTTCCAGGGTTTCCGGCCCTGCGCGGGCGGGATTCGGGCGAGGCGCCACCGGGGGGATTCTGCGCTGCGCGGGTGGTACGGGGGGACATGACGGCTCAGTTGCCCTTCGCCAGGGCCTGCTCGCCGTTGCGCTGGAGGGCTGCGAGGATCGTCTTGGGGTCGGTGGTGCTCAGCGTCTGCAGATCGGTGTTGAACTGGCTGAGCACCTTGTCGAATCCGGCTATGGTCACAGGGCCCTGCGCGTAGGCGGCGGAGTCGACCCATGCCTTGGCGTCCGGCTCCTGCCGGGCGTAGGTGCCGAGGGTGCTGGTACGTGAGGGCATGACACCGAAGTCATCCGCGAACGTCAGCTGCTGCTTCGCGGAACTGAGGTACTTCACGAGGTCTACGGCGGCCGTCCGGTGGGCGCTCTCGGCGGCCACGCCCCAGCAGGTACTGAAGGCCAGCGTGCCCTTACCGGACGGGCCGGCCGGCAGTTCGACCACCTTGTACTTGACGTTCGGATAGTCGAGCTTCATGGCTCCGGTGAGCCAGTTGCCTTCGATGGTCATGGCGGCCTTGCCCTTGCCGAGGGCCTCGCCGCCCCAGCTGGTGTCGACCTGCTGCGCGTACTTCAGCGCACCCGACTTCAGCAGGGACCGTACGAAGCCGAGTCCTTCGGCGTTCTGGGGGCTGTCGGAGGTCATCTTCGACTGTTCGGGGTCGGTGACCCATCCGCCCGCCTGCTTCATGAAGACGCCGAGCCGCTGGTATTCGTTGGTGGTAACCAGCCCGGTGACGCCGCCCTTGGTCAGTTTGCCCGCGACCGCTTTCAACTCGGCCCAGGTGGTCGGGTAGTCGTTCTCGGTCAGCCCTGCCTTCTTCCACAAGTCGGTGTTGACGGCGAGCGCGAGGGTGGAGGTGTCCTTCGGCAGACACACCAGCTTGCCGTCGTACGAGAAGGAGGAGCGCAGCTGCGCGGAGAAGTCATCCGCGTCCTTGATCCGGTCGCCGTAGGCGTACAGCGAGCCGGCTTTCGCGTAGTTCGCGAACTGGTCGGAGTTGACGTAGAAGACGTCCGGCGGCTTGTGCCCGGCGAAGGACTGGGCGAGCTGCTGGTTCATGTCCTTGGCGACCTCCACGGTCACCGAGTTGCCGGATTGCTTCGTGTAGGCGGCCGCCGCGTCCTTGACGGACTTCGTCTCGGCGTCGCCCGATGTGGCGATCAGCACCGTCAGGTGCTGTCGACTGCCGGTGTCCTGCTTCGTCTTGCTGCCGCTGCCGAAGTTCGAGGAGCAGCCCGTTGCGGCGAGCAGTGCTGCGCAGCTGAGGATGGCGGCCGCCGTGCGGGTGGTGGTCATGTGTGCCTCCGGGGATTCGAGGTGGGGATGTGCGGCTCCGCCCGGGCGTCACGGCAGGCAGTGGGCCCGGGGTGGGTTGGGAAAGGGAAGAAGTGGGGGGCGGGCCGGGGAACCGGTGGCGGGTGTCTACCGGGTCGCCGTCGAGGTCGTCGGCCCGCTCGGACCGGGATGCACCGCGGGGGTGCTGTCCCTGACGACGAGGAAGGGTTCCAGCAGGACCCGTTCCGGTGGTGCGGAGGCGTCGGCCATCCGTGCCAGGAGCAGCCGTATGCACTCCCGGCCGACCGCCTCCATCGGCTGGGCGATCGTGGACAGGGTCGGGGAGAGGATCGCGGCAGTGGGCGAGTCGTCGAAGCCGATCACGGACACGTCCCGGCCCGGGGCCGACTCGCGCTCACGCAGCGCGTGGTAGCAGCCGAGAGCCAGCATGTCGCTGGCCGCCACGACGGCTGTGACGCCCGCGTCGAGCATCGGCTTTATCGCGCTGCGTGCGGAGTCGATGTCGTCCACACTCTGCGCACGTCGCCCACGTGTCGGCAGTCCGTGCCGTCGCATGGCTCGCTGCCAGCCCTCGGCGCGGTCGTCACCGACACCGGAGCCGCGTGGCCAGCCGAGAAAGGCGATTCTGCGGTGCCCGAGGGCGACCAGGTGCTCGACGGCGGCGTCCGTGCCCGAGGCGCCGTCGACGTCGACCCAGTCGCCGATCTGGCGACCCGACCACATGCGGCCGAAGCCGACGAACGGCACGCCCCGCTGGGCGAGCCACGCCTGGCGTGGGTCCTGGCGTGCCGTGCCGCTGAGCACGAACCCATCCACCTCGTGCTGCCCGAGCAACTCCTCGTAACCGTCCAGGGCCGGCCCGCCGGCCGGGCACGCGAACAGCAGGATGCGATAGCCGGCCTCGTCGGCTGCCTGGGACAGCGCATGCAGGAAACGATCCATGACCGGGGTCGCGGAGCCCGCCGGGGTGGGCTGGACGCCGTAGCCGATCAGCTTGCTGGAGCGGGTGCGCAACGTCTGCGCGGCGCGGCTCGGTCGGTACCCCATCTCGTCGATCGCGTGGCGGACCCGTTCCAGGGTCTCCGGGCGCAGCAGGTCCGGCGAGTTGAGGGCGTTGGAAACGGTCTGCGGGGAGAACCCGGCCCGGCGGGCGACCATGGCAAGGGTCACCGGGCCGCCCTTGGCCGACGGACTGTTGGTGGAGCGGGGCATGCGGGTCTCCGACATGAGAGGACGAACAGGGTCTTGCTGGACGCATTGGAGCGTTCAAATGGCATTGCCAGCGCCTTGACTTGGCTATTAGTGTCATTGGAACGATCTAACGCTGAGAGGTTCTTCTCTTTTGGACAGCACTGTCAAGACCCAAGACACCAACGGTCCGGTCGCGGGGGCCGCGCACACCACCGAGGGCCTGCAGCCGTTCCTGCACGACGCGGTCGTCTCGCTGTACGCGCCGAGCTTCGTGATCTCACGTGGGGACGGACAGCTCGACGGAGGGGCGGACGGCTTCTTCCACGGTGACGGCAGGGCCCTTTCACGACTGACCACCACAGTCGACGGCATCGCCCTCGCGCCGATCACGGGCCGATTCAGGGAGGCGGATCGGGCGGACTTCCAAGCGATTCTGCGCGGGCTGGGCGAGGTGACGCCGGACCCGGCGGTTGCTCTGCACCGCCGGCGCACGGTCACGGCCGGTCAGCTGGAGGAGGAACTCGAGGTCGTCAACGCGGGCACCCGACACGTGAGTTTCCGGCTGACGGTCACCGCCGGCACCGACCTCGCCGCGATGGAGGACGTGAAATCGGGACGTCGCCCGGCCCTTGTACCGGCGCGGTCGCAGGACGACGCCCAACTGGCATGGTCCCGCGACACCTTCAGCGTGCGACTGGTCAGCGAACCGGCCCCCGACACACTCGACGCCGCAGCAGGACGACTGTCCTACGACGTCCAACTGGCCCCCGGTACCTCATGGACGACCAGGCTCCGCTGTACAGCGGAGTATGCGGAGGGCGACCAGTTCCCGGCACCCCCGGCGGACACCCTGCCATGGCGGCACCCCGTCCTGCGCAGCGCGGACCGTCGCTTCGACCACTGGCTGCAGCAGTCGGTCGCCGACCTCGCTCGACTGCGCCTGACGGATCCGCAGTCGAGCGAGGGGCACACGGAAACGGGCGGCCGTGTGGATCAGTTCCTGGCCGCCGGCGCCCCGTGGTTTCTGACCCTGTTCGGGCGTGACTCGCTGTGGGCCGCCCGTATGCTGCTCCCGCTCGGCACCGATCTGGCGCTCGGCACGCTGCGCACACTCGCCCGCCGCCAGGGCACCGTCCTCGATGCGGTCACGGAGGAACAGCCGGGCAAGATCCTGCACGAAGTGCGCCGTGCGACACAGGACTTCACGGACTCCTTCTCCCTGCCGCCGGTGTACTACGGCACGGTGGACGCGACACCTCTGTGGATCACGCTGCTGCACGACGCCTGGCTCTGGGGCCTGGTCCCGGAGGAGGTCGAACGACTGCTGCCGCATGCCGAGTCGGCGCTCGCCTGGATGCGCGACCACGGCGCCGCGGGTGACGACGGCTTCCTGAAGTACGTGGACCGGACCGGCCGAGGCCTGGCCAACCAGGGCTGGAAGGACTCCGGCGACGCCATCCGGCACCAGGACGGCCGCCTCGCCGAACCGCCCATCGCCCTGTGCGAGGTACAGGCCTATGCATACGAGGCCGCCCGCGCCGGAGCAGCCTTGCTGAGGGCGTTCGGACGGCCCGGAGCTGACGCATGGGAGGAGTGGGCGGAGCAGCTCGCCGCCCGTTTCCGCAAGCGATTCTGGGTCGAGGACGCGACCGGCCCGTACCCGGCGATCGCACTGGACCGGGAGGGCAGGCCCGTGGACGCGGTCACGTCCGGCTTCGGACATCTCCTCGGCACAGGCCTGCTGAACCAGGAGGAGACCGCGCTGCTGGCGGCGCGGCTGACGGCCTCCGACCTCGATGCGGGTCACGGCCTGCGCACCCTCAGCAGTGCAGCGGTGGGCTTCAACCCCTATGGCTACCACATCGGTTCGATCTGGCCGCACGACACGGCCATCGCCGTGCACGGCCTGGTGAGAGCGGGCTTCGCCGACGCGGCCGCACCACTTGCGGCGGGCCTGCTGACGGCATCGGCCACCTTCGACGCACGCCTGCCCGAGCTCTACGCCGGCCACGGCAGCGAAGCCGTCGCCCGCCCAGCCCCCTATCCGGCGTCCTGCCGCCCCCAGGCCTGGGCGGCAGCGTCATCGGTACTGGTGCTGCGCGCCGCGCTGGGCCTGGATGCAAACGTCCCGGGCGGCACGGTCACGGTGGACCCCGGATTCGCCCGCTCCTACGGCCCTCTGACGGTGACCGGACTCCAGGTCGGCGGGGGACCGTTGGACATCACGCTGGCGGCGGACGGGACAGTGAGTGCGACAGGTCCGAAGGGACTGGCCGTGACCACGACTGACCGGTAGGGGCGATTGCGCCGTCTTTTGCCGCTGGGCGGCTCACGGCTACTGGCCTGGGTGGACGCCGGTGCCCGTGTACACCTTCGGCGTCACGTGAGCAGGAACCGACCGGTGGGGTGGGCGGCGGAGGGGCGGGCGGCGTGGACGGCAGCCCAGGGGTGCCCGAAGCGCAGCAGTTCGGTGATGGTGACCGCGGCGTCGGTGTCGAACGTCTCGATCCGGATGAACCGCAGGCCCTTGATGTGGCCGAGCAAGTCCGGCCGCACGGCGTCGCCGGCCTTCAGCGACAGTACCGGCGCATACAGATCAACGAGTCCGCTGGAGGCCTGGATGTAGAACGCGGCGACCGCCTCGTTGAGGGGATCCTTCGGGTCGTACAATGCCGCGGCGGTCATGTGGCCCAGGACGACCGCGATCGCCACCACTACGCGGGCGCCCGCGGACCGTGCGAGGCGGCGCCCAGGCGCTCCAGCAGAGCCCGGGCCTTCGCCTTGGCCTCCGCCCTCGGCGTGCTGCCGAGGGCGGAGACGAGCTCGCATCGAACGAAAGATGAGTGCTCCGAGGACCGACATCGACGCGGCGCGCCGGGCCCTCGCCGACCAGTCCGGCGAGGACGGGCGCCGGTCGCTCCGAGCGGGAGGGTGGCTCGGGAAGGCCTTTTCGCCCGCAGCAGTAGCGGGGCCACGGCTCGCTGCTCCACCCTGCCCCGATCGAACCAGAAGCGGACTCACTCATACGGCGTGGAGCGCTGTGGTGCGGGGCGGCCGAGCCGCCCCGTCTCCGGTCACATACCTCCCATTCCGGAGTTGGCGAGGCCGTTGATGAACCTGCGCTGCAGCAGCAGGAAGAGGATGAGCATCGGCGCGATCATGATGAGTCCGGCCGCGCTGATGAGCGTGAAGTTCTGGGTGAAGCCCTGCTGAAAGGTGAAGAAGGTCGTCGACAGCGGCATCTTGGAATCCGACTGGATCATCGTCACCGCGAACAGGAACTCGTTGTAGGCCGACAGTCCGGTGGTCAGTGCCACCGTGAGGATGCCCGGAAGAGCGTTCGGCAGGACGACACGGAGGAAGACCCGCAGTTCACCAGCCCCGTCCACCCGGGCGGCCTCCTCCATCTCGCTTGGGATCCCCAGCAGGAACGAGCGCAGAAGCAGGGTGCCGAACGGGGAGAACAGTCCGCAGTAGATGAGGATGAGCCCGATCCGGGTGTCGTAGAGGCCGGCTCGTGCCCACATGTAGAACAGCGGGACGAGGAACATCTGGGAGGGCAGCGCGCTGGAGACGAGCAGATAGGTCATGAACCCCGCGGCGCCGCGTACCTTGAGCCGCGCCAGGGCGTAGGCGGCGAGGCTCGCGACCATGCAGGTCATCACCACAGTGCCGAGGACGATCAGCAGCGAGTTCCACAGGCCCGCGGCCATGTTGGCCTGGGACCACGCCGAGGTGAAGTTGCTCCACGTCCAGCTCTTCGGCAGTCCGAGGGAGTCCGCCGCGTACTCGCTGTTCGTCTTGAGTGCGTTGAAGAGGAACAGCACGATCGGGCCGAGGGAGAAGGCGGCCAACGCCGTCAGCGCGACGTACACAGCGGTACGCCCGATCGGGAGCCTGCGCCGCCGGCCCACGGCCGGTGCCGCGTCACCGTCCTGCGCTCTGCGGGCCGACGTGTCGGGTGATACGGCGACGCTCATGTCTCCCACTCCCTGGTCTTGCGGATCACGAGGTAGACGGTGACCACCACGGCGCTGATGAGCGCCATGACGATGCCCGTGGCGGAGGCGTACCCGCCCTGGAGGTTGGAGAAGGCGTTTCGGTAGGCGACGGTCGACAGCAGGTCGGTCGAGCCCGCCGGCCCTCCCTGGGTGAGGATGTAGACGTAGTCGAAGGCGAGAAACGACCAGATGATCGTCATCAGGCCGAGGAAGGCGAAGGTCGGCCTGATGGCGGGCAGGGTCACCGCGAAGAACTGCCGGGTCGCACCTGCCCCGTCCATGGCGGCCGCCTCATACAGGCTCGGGTTCACGCCCTGCATCGCGGCCAGGAAGACCACGACCAGAAAGCCCCACCAGGCCCAGTTGTTGACGAACTCCACCGACCACAGGGCCAGCTGCGGATCACCCAGCGGATTGATGTGCAGCAGGTTTCCCAGGCCGTTCTGCGGGTCGAGGATGCTGCGCCAGATGGACGCGTTCACGACGCTCGCGACGATGTACGGAATGAAGTACAGGGTGCGGAACAGCAGTCGGAAGCGGTGGATCCGGGACAGGGCGTAGGCCCCGAACAGACCCATGGCCATCGGCACGACCAGGAAGAAGACCGTCCACAGGATGTTGTGCTCCAGCCCCTGTACGAACTCGGGGTCCCGGAACAGGTTCCGGTAGTTCTGCAGGCCGATGAAGTGGGCCTTGGAGCTGATGCCGGTCCAGTCGGTGAACGAGTACCAGACGGAGAAGGCGCTCGGGACTACGACGACGAACAGGTTGAAGATGATCAGCGGCAGCAGGAACAGCCAACCGAAGACCGTGCGGTCGCGCAGCCGGGCGGCAAAGCGGGGACGGTGCAGAAGAATCCTGGACCCGTGCGGCCCGGCTCCAGCCGCGGCTGCGGCCGTGGTTTCGGGGATCGTCATGAGAGTCCTCCTCCGGGCTTTGGGGCGTCCGGCACCCGGCCTTCGGCTCTCTCCGTGGCGAAGCGTGACTCGATGCCCGCGCAGTACGCCTTCGCGCTCAGTCGGCCGGTGATGACGTTCTCGAAGTAGTCGATCATGTAAGTCTCGGTCTGCTGGGGGAAGAACGTCCAGGTGGTGTAGCCGATGGACTTCGCGGCCGACAGCTGCGAGTACAACCGGACGATCCGCGGGTCCGCCTTGGCGGAGAAGTCGGTTGCCGAGATGTGGACGGGCGGTGGCTCGAAGTTCATCTGCTCGACGCTGGCGATGATCGTCTTCACGTCGGTGGTGAAGAAGTCGAGGTAGTCGGCGGCGGCCGGGGTGTCCGCGAAGTTCGTGTTGATCCCGACGGACTGGCCGATCGCCAGATCCCAGACGACCTGCGGAACGCCCTTGCCGAGCGACGGCACGGTCGTCCAGTCCCATGTGGCGTCGTTACCAGCCGCCTTCCCGAAGTAGCTGCCGAAGTTCGAGAAGTCCCAGGTACCGGAGAGCATCCCGGCCGCCTTGCCCGAGGCGAGCTGCTGGTAGATGGCGGGGAAGTTGTTGGTGAAGTAGAGGCCGACGCCGCCGCCGAACCATCCCTTCTTGAAGTACGAGGCCATCCGGTCGATCGCGTCCACGAAGACGGGGTCGGTCCACTTCGTCTCGCCGCGCAGGGCTGAGTACACCGCTTCGGGGCCCGCGCCATGGTTCAGCGCGAGGCCCACGAACCATTCGTTGGCGCCCTTGTAGTCGGCGTTGCCCGCCGACAGCGGGACGTGACCCTTGCCCTTGGCCTCGGCGCAGAATTCCTCGAACTCCTCCTGAGTCTTCGGCGGTGTGAGGCCGAGCTTGTCGAGCGTGGCCGGGTTCGAGTAGAAAACCATGGTCTCGTACGAGGCAGGCAGCGTGACGAGCTTGCCGTCGACCTGGGAGGCGCCCAGTGCCCAGGGGGCGAAGGTGTCCGCCCAGCCGTACTTCTTCGCGTACGGCCCCAGGTCGGCGAGGTAGCCGGCGGACCAGTACGAGGAGACGAAACTCGACGGTCCTGGTGTGACGATGATCGATGGTCCCGAGCCGGCGGCCAGTGCCGTCTGGATCAGGCGGTCGATGGTGCTGTCGGCCTTCGGACTGAACCGCACGGGGTACGTGCCCCGGTAGCCCTCGGCGAAGTGCTTTCGGAAGTAGTCGTTCTGCTGCGCGTCCGCGAGGTTGTTCCAGATCGTGATGGCATCGCTGGAGCCACCCGGACCTGTCGACCCGCACGCACTCAGCAACGCCGCGATTCCCAGAGCGCCCCCGGCGCCCAGCAGTTGGCGACGTGAGATCGGGGCCATCCTCATCTCCATCGATAGAAGGGTTTGTTGCAGCGGCCCGTCCGGGTGGGCGGGACGCGGGCACGTCAGCTTGTCCGGGCGAACCGTGCTGTGCGCGCGGCCAGATCGGAGATGCGGGAGTTGTCGAACCCGAACAGCGCCGAACGGGTCCGGTCGTGCAGGGGCTCGATCAGGTGTTCAGGGAGCCCCGCCGTGCCGGTGAGGATGCCTGCGACGGAGCCGACCGTGGCGCCGTTGGAGTCGGTGTCCCAGCCGCTCATGACGACCTTTCCGACGGCGTTTGTGTAGTCGTCCTCGCACCACAGCAGGGCCGCGGTGACGGCGGCCGCGTTGTTGACGGTGTGGATCCACGAGTAGTGGCCGTAGGCCGCATGGATCTCCGCGAGCGCGGCGTCCCAGGTCAATCCCTCGGAGCGGAGCCGGATGACGCGGCTGAGGGCCTCGTGAAGGCGGGAGCGGGGCGGAACCACGGTGAGCGAGGCGTCCACGGCCTCGGCCGCGTCGGACGCGGTGAAGGCGCTCGCGACGAGGGCGGCCGCCCACATCTCGCCGTAGACGCCGTTGGCTGTGTGGGAGAGCGCGGCGTCCTGATGGGCCAGCGCGGCGGCCGCCGCGGGGTCGCCCGGGTTGACGTAGCCGAAGACATCGGCACGGATCTGCGCGCCGATCCACTCCCGGTAGGGGTTGCGGAAGCGCGCGACCTGCGGAACCCGCAGCCCGTTGATCAGGTTGATGTAGGCCGCACGCTCGGCGGTGAAGATCTGCTGCAGCGGGAACAGTTCGGTCCAGGCCGCGCCCACGTGTTCCGGGCGCAGTCCGCGACCATGGGTCTCCAGCAGATGCAGGTTGAGGATCGTGTAGTCGATGTCGTCATCGCGCGCCGAGCCGTCGATGTTCCCGCGCGTGGTCTGCGGCCAGCACTCGCGGAACGGGAAGCCCTCCGACTGGGACATGGGAGCGATGAAGTAGTCAGTGAGCGGATAGGAGTCGGTGAGCTCGAGGTAGTCGCGTGTACGCTCCACGGTCCAGAGGTCGCCGTCCTCGACGGGCTTGCCGAGATTGCAGCCCGCGATACGGCCGAGCCAGGCCGCGTGCACCTGGTCGTGGTAGCGATCCTTGTCGTGGGCCACGGCCCGCACGGGCGACACGCAGGCCCGGATGTCGTGGAGCGACTCGGGCTCCTCGTACGTCCAGCCGGGCAGCCTGGCGCTGTCCCGCATACCGTCGACCAGCGCGAGGAGGGCGTCGCGGTCCTCCGGATCGGTGGCGTTGGCCGCGCGCACCACGTCATCGACGTCGTACCAGGTCTCGCGGCGCTGGGCGACCTCGTCTGCGAGGAGGTCCCTCGGCAGGCAGGCGTCGG
Source organism: Streptomyces sp. HUAS TT11 (assembly GCF_051553595.1). Taxonomy (NCBI): domain Bacteria; kingdom Bacillati; phylum Actinomycetota; class Actinomycetes; order Kitasatosporales; family Streptomycetaceae; genus Streptomyces; species Streptomyces sp. HUAS TT11. The sequence goes on along the minus strand of NZ_CP196184.1, from coordinate 100,910 downwards.
TGGCGGTGTGCCGGTATGCCTCGTCGAGCTCCACCGAGGAGCCGACCGGACTCTGTGTCATGGGTTATGCGTCCATTTCTCTGTGTGCAAATCGATTTGCATTCGGTGGAGTCGGCACGGTGCGGATCCGTGTCGGCTCACGGGGCAGGGGGAGAAGAGGTCAGGCTGACTGCCTGACGACCAGTCGGGTCGGCAGGACGGTCTGTTTGTAGGGAGCGCCCGGGCCGTTCTCCATGCGCCACAGGATGGTGCGTGCGCAGGCGTCGCCGACCGCCGCCGCGGGGTTGACGACCGTGGTCAGTTGCGGCGAGACGAGCGCGGCGGTCTCGATGTCGTCGAATCCGACGATCGCGATGTCCTCGGGCACCCGGAGGCCGGCCGCGTGGGCTGCCTGCATGGCGCCGATCGCGATGAGGTCGTTGGCGCAGAGCAAGGCGCGCGGCCGGTCGGGACCGGCCAGCAGGCGGGCTGCCGCGGCCTCTCCGCCCTCGCGGTCGAAGGGCGCGTGCTCGATCCACCGATCAGGCACCTCGACGCCCCCGGCGGCGACGGCGCCCCGGAACGCCTCCAGTCGGAAGGAGTCGGTGGAGACGGCCGGCGGCCCGTCGATGAAGCCGAGTTCGCGTATCTGCCGGCCCACCAGGTGGTCGACGGCCTCGCAGAGGCCGCGGGTGTCGTCGGTCAGCACGGAGTCCGCCGGGATGTCGTCGTACTCGTCGGTGGTGATGACGAGCGGCATGGCCGGGCCGACGACCTCGCGCACCTGGGCGGCGGAGAGTGCCATGGGCTGCATGACCACACCGTCGACTCCACGGGCCGCCATCTCCTCCAGGAGCCTGCGTTCCGTGGCCGCGTCGCCGTCGGTGTTGCCGATGAAGGAGACATACCCCTCCCTCGCCAGGACGTCGTGGATCGCGCGGGCCACGGCGGGGTAGTACGGGTTCGCGATGTCGACCAGGAGCAGTGCCACCGACTGGGTCCGCTGGCTGCGCAGTCCCTTCGCGACCATGTTGGGTCGGTAGTTCTGCTGCTCGACGGCCTCCATGATGCGTTTCCGCGTGGCGGCGGAGACGGCACGCTTGCCGCTGAGAGCGTGCGACACCGTGGTGGGGCTGACCCCAACGGCGGCAGCCACACTCTCGATGCTGGGGCGGCCGTTCATACGCGTCATCGCGTCATCCATTCGAACTCGACAGAAGCAAAACGATTTGCATCCGGTTCGGGTCAGCGTCAGGTCTGAAGTGTGTCCGTGTCAACACCCTTGCTGCGCATTTCTCAAGTCGGCGTGGACACCGGCACCTGGTTGTCCTGGCACAGCGGTCTTGGAGTGGCCGTTCGCGTGAGCGGACGGGTAGCGGGGCCGCGCCGCTGGTGAGGGATGAACCGTGGCTGCCCGGGTCGTGCACTTCCCTGTCGACGCCCCGGAGATCCGCGTCACCCTGGCCCACAGCCGCATGCTGGCGCTCGCACCGGGTGAACCTGTGCCGGCTCATGTTTCCACGTGGGCCCTGCTGGAGTCGGTGACATTCAGGGCGTTCGGCGGACCCGCCACGATCACCACCGCAGATGCCACGTCGACCCTGCATGACGGGGAGTTGGTGACGTGGTCGGTGGCCAAGTCGGTCGATTCTGTGCTCGTCGGGCCGCTGGAGGTCGCAGTAACTGCGGGCGGGACCGGCACGGTCGCCGTCGCCTGGACCAGGGCCGTCAACGCCCTGGCCCCCCCACGGTCGCATCGAACTTTGACCAGTGACGGATGCGGGGTTGTGTCGGTGGTGAGGGCTAGGGTGCGCTTTCGTGGACGCAGCTGATCTTGATTACCGGGCCCGGACGTTGACGGGCTGCATTCATCCGCGGGTAGTGGCGCGGCTTCTCGAACTCGGTCATGAGCGGGAAGTGGAGTTCCAGGCCAGCCGCGGGGAGTGGTTCTGCGCGCTGAAGTGGGCACGGCTGCTCGGGGATCGAGGCCAGCGCGAGCCTGCGTTGGACGTGCTCGCTCCGTACATTGCCACGGGCTGGTGGCCGGCGGCCCGGGCCCAGGCAGAGATGCTGGAGGGCTACGGCAGAGTGGAGGAGGCGATCACGCTGTCCCGCCCGTACGCCGAGGCCGGGGACCGGTTGGCGCTGGATTTCTTCGCCCGCCTGCTGGCCCGCCAAGGCCGCAACGGCGAGGCGTTCATGCTGCTGCGCACCGAGATCCAGGACTGGTACCTCGCCGGATGCCTGGTTGACGTCGCCGAAGCGGCAGGCCTGGATGAGGAAGCGGCGGCCCTGTTGGCGGCCCGGGTAGACGCGGCGGTCCCCGCTTGCGACGACCCCGACTGCGACAACCTCCGGGTGAAACCGTCCAACGCAGTCGCCCTGCTCGCCACCATCCGGGAACGCCAGGGCCGGATCGAGGAGGCGATCGCCCTGCTGCACATGCGCGCCACCACCTCCGTCAACGGCCGCGACCAGCTGGCGGACCTGCTGGCTAGGCACGATCGGGTCGCGGAACTGCGCGCGTACGCAGCTTCCCAGTACCACGGGCACGCCGTGCAGCGCCTCGCCGAAGTGCTGGACGAACGCGGCGACGTGGAAGGCGCGATCGCCGCCTACAAGGCATTCGGTGCTACACCAGACGGCATGCGGCATGTGGCCGTCCCGCTGTCAGAGCTGCTGGTCCGGCACGGACGGGGCGACGAGGCCATCGAGGTGATGCGGGCTCTCGCCGAACAGCCCGGCGGCGCGGAGGACTGGATCATCCACACACTGTGCACCCTTTACGCCGACCGTGGGCAGCCCCAGGAAGGCCTGGCCTACCTTGACGCACTCAAGGCTCGCCATGACGGCGAGGAGGAATGGGAATTCTTCCGGATGCGGCTTCCGCTCATGGCCGGCTGCGGCCTGCTCGATGAAGCGATCGAGCAGGTGCGCGCGCACCCCGAGGGCGACACCTGGTACACGGCCTGGGCCCTCTCGGATTTGCTCGCCGAGGCCGGCCGCGCCGAGGAAGCCGCCGCCGTCCTCGAACAGCACCCGACCTTCAACACCTCTCTTCGTGCCGAGCGCCTCATCGACCTCGGACGCATCGAGGACGCCATACGCGTCCTCCAGGAACCGAGGACCAAACCGATCACACTCGCCTGGGACTGCGCCAACTCCACCGAACCACCGTTCTGATACTGCGCACCCCGGATCCGTGGGCTGGTGGGGGCCCAGGGTCAGGCGGATGGCGCCGAGGACTACGGCTTCATGTACTCACGCCGCTTCTACGACCTCGACGGCTATGGCTGTCAGGTCATGTGGATGGACCCTGCGGCAGTGAGCAAGGCCTCGAGGCGTTCGCGTCCTCCATGCGGGACGCCGACGTCCCGGTCTGACCTGGTGCTGGGGGTTCGGGCTTTGTGTCGGGGGCGGGGCCGGGTGAGTGTGTGTGGGTGTCCGTGTTGGTGGTGAGGGGGGTGCCGCGTAGGGGCGCCCGTAGAAGGTCGACGTGGCGGGGGGCGAGGGTGGCAGGGGCGTCAATCTCCGTGCTGGTTGCGGTATTTGATGCCTCGTCGGGTTGGGGTGGGTGGGCTCTGGTGGGGGGTGGGTTGGGTGGTGGGTTGGTGGGTGGGGTGAACGGTTGTGCGTTTTTGAACGCTTGTCGGGTTTGGGGGGTTTGCGTTTCTGTGTGGGGTTCGGCTACCGTCCAGGGCCTCCGGACAAATTGTTCGGAGTGTTTGGACGGCGGGGTTTGGTCATGACCTGTCGGCGCTGGTGCCGGTGGGTCCGCCGTTTCCGCTGCTCCGCAGCCGGGTTCCCGCATGACCCGGCTGCGGGGTGGTGGGTCCTCGTTCGTTCGGATGCTGGTGCGGTGCGGGTGGTGTGGCGGGTGTGTGGTTCACCGCCGGCCGGCTGTTCGTGCCGCAGGTGCAGGACGGGGCCAGGGCGGGCGGCCCGGGGGTTCGACTTCCCCGGGTTGTCTGGGCTCGGTGTCCGTTCTGTTCGACCGTTCCTTGACAGGATGAAAGGTGTTTTACCCATGAACATGGACCAGCTTGAGGCCGAGACCGCGGAGCTGCTGCCCGGGCGGGAGGCGTTGGGGAAGTTCTCGTTCAACTTCACCAAGATGACCAACATCACGAAGAAGGTCGCTCACGTGGACGCGCACAACGAGTCCGCGGCGGTCAACTCGTGCTCGCCGTACGCGGTCGCGCAGTCCGAGGCCTCGCAGGCCATCAGCGTGCAGCAGTAGGACCCGGTGGTGCAGGGCCGCTCATGCAGCGGAACGCGGCCCTGCACCCGCCCCACCCGCGGAACCTGGCACGTGGGGAAGCCGGCCCCGCCGGCGGAATAGGGCCCTGACTCCGGCCCGTTGGGGGACCAGCCCTGACCTCCGCTCGTTGGAGGTTTTGGTCCTGGACGTCTTCCTGTGTGGAATGCGGTCCTGGGACTCCGTCGATCGCGGTTTCCGGGTCTTGTGTCCTGCCTGGTGCGGTGCCTGTTTCTGTGTTCCGGCTGGTGTGGGGTGTGGGTTTGTATCCGGCCTGGTGCGGGTGTCTCCGGCTTGCGGCTGGTGGTTCGCCCGGTGCCGGTTCCGGGCTCTGGATTCCGGGCTCTGGGTTGTGGGTTTGCGGTTTGTGTCGTGCCCGTGGTGTTTGCGGGCCGCACTCCTTGTGGTTGGCCAGTCGTGTGATGTTGGGATCGTCGGCTGCGTGTCTGGCTTGTGGGTGTGTGTGATGCAGGCCGTGCGGGGTGGGGCGTGCCGGTTGCGGTGATGCCGTGCAGCCGGTACGCCCGCCGTGCCGGGCCCCGGTAGCTCCCGCTGCTCGGGTCGGGGGCCGGTTGTGGCAGGGAAGTTTCGTCCGGCGGCGGGATGGCATTGAGTCAGATGTCACCCCCAACCAGCCTGTGTCTGCTCCGACTTCCTTGCCTACCCTGCCCGTACTGCCTGCCCCACCCGAGCCGTGTCCGCTCTGCCTGTTGTGTGGTGCGGTTGCCGCGCGACATGTGGTGCATGGCCCGGGCCAGCGCCCCTCAGATGTGGCCCCTTTCCCGCTTTGGCAGCCAGTCGGCTGCAGCAGCCGTGCAGCTCCGCTAGCCCCGTTGGCCGTGGCAGCCGTGGCAGCCGTGGCAGCCGTGGCAGCAGTGGCAGCAGTGCAGCTGTGTCGGCCAGGGCGGTCGTGGTGGCGGGGATGTATTGCCTTCCTCTTTTTGTGTTTTGGAGTAGTGAATGTCGGCGTCCGATGGAAACCGTGGCCGTGGTGGGCAGCACCGTCAGCCTGCCCGCATCTGGGACCGGTTGACGGTGCACCAGAACGCCGTTGGTGGCGGCTCGGGTGCCGCCGCGCTCGCGGCGCGTGCAGCGGACGCGGCGCGTGTGGCGCCAGGCCAGGCAGGACGGCGGGCGAATGGAACACATCCCGCGTACCCGGAGGCCGCTCCGCACCCGGCAGGCCCGGCGGGCGGCGAGGTTGCGGACCAGGTGGCGTATCCGATGGGTCCGGTGCCCGGTACACGCCCGGCGCCGTCGGCCGACCCGGCGTCTGCAACACGCTCGGCACATCCGGCAGGCATGGGGGTTCCGGCTCAGTCGGGGGATCCGATGGGTTCGGTGTCCGGTACACGCCCGGTGCCCGGGGCCCCTGTGGCGGAGCCTGCACGCTCAATGTCCGTAGCGAACCAGGCGCCTACCACGCACCGGGTATACCCGGCGTCTTCGGTGCCTTCGGTGGATCCGGGACATCCAACGTCTCCTGCGGGCCGGGCATCCGTCATGTACGAGGGGCCCTGGGTGCCGTCGGTGGATCCGGGACACTGGGCAGGCGCTGCGGTTCCGGCGCACTTGGCGCACGTGGCGGAGTCGGTGTCCGCTTCCCACCCGGCACACCCAACGCCCGTTGCGGACGCGGAGGTTCCGGGTCATCAGGTGTATCCGGGGCCTGCCGCGTACGTGGGGTATTCGGGGTCTTCGACGGGTCCGACGCATGCAATGGGCGCGGCGGCTGTGGGGGAGGGGTTGGGGCCGGCGGGTTCGGCGGTTGTTGGGGGCGGCGGCAGGCCTTTGCGTTCTGCCGGTTCCTCGGATTCTGGCGTGTCCTCAACTGTGCCGCTGGGTGCGGCCGCGGTGGGGGGCTCAGCCGGTTTCTCGCATTTTGGCGTGCCCTCACATGTGCCGTTGGACAGGGCGGTTCACGGGCATTCTGTCGGGCCTTCGTCTTCTGGGGTGTCTTCGACGGTTCCGTCGGGTTCGGCTGTGGTGTCGGGTGTGGGGGTGGTTCCGCGGTTGTGTGGGGGTTTGGAGTTGTTGGGGGAGTATCAGGGGTCGGGTTCTGTGGTGCGGAAGTTTTTGTTGCGGAGGGGAGATGGTCAGGTTATTCAGGTGTCGCGGCTTTTGTATTTGGTGGTGGGGTCTGTTGATGGTGTGCGGGATGCGGAGGCGATTTCTCATCGGGTGAGTGGCCGGTATGGGCAGGAGGTGTCGGCTGAGGATGTGGTGTTTTTGGTGGAGCGGAAGTTGACTCCGTTGGGGGTGACGGTCCCACCGGATGGGGGGGGAGGGTGGGGGTTCGGTTCCGCGGTCGGATCTGTTGTTGGCGTTGAAGGGTCACCGGGTGGTTTTCGGTGAGCGGCAGGTGGCGCGTATTGCGGGGGTGTTGGGGTGGTTGCATGCGCCGCTGGTCGTGGTGTTGGTGCTGGCGTCGGCGGTGGTGATGGATGGCTGGTTGTTCGGGGTGCATGGGGGGATCACGGCGTTGTTGGAGGTGTTGGAGCAGCCGTTGTGGATGCTGTTGCTGTTTGTGCTGACTGTGGTGTCGTTGGTGTTTCATGAGTTCGGGCATGCGTCGGGGTGTCATTACAGTGGGGCGGTGCCGGGGAAGATCGGTTGCGGGATTTTCTTGATCTGGCCGTCGATGTATACGGATGTCACCGATGTGTACCGGGTGGGGAGGGCGGGCCGGCTGCGGACGGGGCTGGGGGGTGTGTATTTCAATGTCGTTTTCATGCTGGTGCTGACGGGCCTGTATCTGGTGACGGGTCAGCCGTTGTTTTTGGCGGCGGTGTATCTGGCGCATTTCGAGGTGCTGGAGCAGTTGATGCCGCTGGTGCGGTTGGACGGTTATTACATTCTGGGTGATCTGGCGGGTGTGCCGGATCTGTTCGGCAAGGTCAAGCCGATTTTGATGGGCCTGTTGCCGGGGCGGCGGCGGGAGGCGGCCGCGGTGCTGGGGTTGAAGCGGTCGGCGCGGATCGTGGTGACGGTGTGGGTGGCGGTCATGGTGCCGCTGCTGCTGGCCGAGGTCGGCTATGTGCTGTGGAACCTTCCCCGGCTGCTGGTGACCGCGGGGCGGGCGCTGGCCGCGCAGGTGTCGGGCACCCTCGAGGCGTTCGCCTCTCTGCAGGTGTGGGCGGGGCTGGTAGGTGTTCTGGGCACGTTGATGCTGTTGTGTCCGATGGCGGGCGGCTGTTATCTGGCGGGCCGGATCGTGGTGCGGGTGTGGCGTGCGGGCGTGCGGGCCACCGAGGGCCGGCCGGTGATGCGGCTGGCCGTGGCGGGCGCGGTGGTGGCCGTGGGTGCGGTGCTGGGGGCGGCGTGGGTGCGGGGGCTGACGCCGAAGCCGCTGCCGGCGGCCGCGCCCGTCACCCCGGTGCTGCAGCCCGGTGTGCCCGCCCCACACCCCGCCCCGACCGCCTCCACGACCAGCCCCTCACCCACCCCCTCACACCCCTCCCGCCAACCCGCCCTCCCACCGTCCCGCCGGCCGGCCCCCGTGACCCCGCCTGCCGCCTCCAGTGCTGTCCCGGCCTCCTCGAGTCCGGCCACCGTCACCCGGACGCCGGATGCGTCTCCTACGCGTACCCGGCCCACGCCGCCGGATCCGTCGGGGGGCAGCCCGACACCCACGACGACCGGCACACCCCCCACCGGCTCACCCTCACCCTCACCCTCACCGTCCGTCTCCACCTCGCCCACACGTTCACCCTCACCCTCGGGCACGTCACCGTCGCTGCCCGGGCCGCCGGGTTCCGGCGGCACCTGACACCCGCCCACGCGCGGCGCACCCCAGCCAACACCCGGCCCCACCGCCCACCACGACCAACACCCCCTCCAACCCGCCCACCGCAACCGGCACCCCGCCACCCGTCGACCGCGCCACCGTCCATCTCCCGCATCCGCCCACTGCCACCCCTCTCCCTCGCCCGCCACCCCGGTCGCCCCTTTCGTCCCGTCACCCCATCGCCCCTCGCACTCGCCCCTTCCGCCACCCCGCACACCCGTCCGCCCACTACCCCGCCTCTTCTTGTGTTCGCCCATCCATTCACCCCGCTGGCCGGTCGGTGGGGGTGGTTTGTCTGACTCTTGTCTTCACTCTCATGCGGGTCAGTTCAGGTGTGGGCGTCGTGTGGGGCCTTTTGGCCTTGTTCCGGCGTCTGCTCTACCGCCTTTATGGCAGGAGGAAAATTGTCATGAATCATCGCAAGCCTTCTCCGCGGCGTCGTTCGCGGTCGGCTGTCGGTCTGGGTTTGGGGGTTGCGGCGAGTGCGACGTTGTCTCTCGTGGCGGCCACGGGTACGGCGGCGGCGGGTCCGGTGGCGGGCCGGTCTTCGGGTGGTGCGGCGATCGCTGTGGATCTGGCGCAGTCGCGTGCGGATCGGACGCGGGTGAATCAGTTCGATGAGTCGTTTCGGATTCACGAGTACGGGCCGTCGGTCGCGGTGACCGCCTACAACCGGGCTGTTGCGCAGTCGGTGGGCTGTTCGGTCCATGCGCCGTGCCGGTCGATCGCTCTGTCGTTTCAGATCGTGACGACCGCGGGCAGCAATGCGCGGCTGATCAATGCGACCAATCTCAGTCAGGCCGTCAATGAGCACTGCTCGGGGTGTCAGACGTTCTCCGCGGCCTACCAGTTCGTGGTGGCCACACCGAGGGCGTTCACTTTGGGTAGTGCCGCGCGTCGTGAACTGGCCGCCATCGAGGACCAGGTGGAGGCGCTGAAGGATTCGCGTGTGCCGGTGGGTGAGGTGACCCGGCAGGCGGACGCGCTCGCGCGTCGGGTCAAGGCCGTTCTGGACGGTGAGATGGCCCGGGCGCCCAGGGCGACCGGTGCGGATCCGCTGGCCGATTTCGCCCCGCACGTCACGATGCACCGCCACGTGCGCTGACGGCCCTCTTCAAGCGCTCAGGGCTGCGGACTCCCACCGCAGCCCTGAGCCCCCCCGGAGGAGGGGAACACCCCCTCCTCTGTCTTCCGTTCCGGCATCCTGCCCCCACCCCGCCCCTGTCCGTTCTCGCTTTCGGCCTGTTGCTCGTTCTGTTGGCGCTGTGGTGTTTCGCCGCACGGCCCGGTGGGGCAGGGCGGGTGTACGCGGGGCGTGGTTTGTTTCTTTTCCTGTGTGAGGTCCGGTGAGCAGTTCTCATCCGCCCAATGTGCGCAATCAGGCTCTGCAGCTCCTTTTTCAGGGGCGCTCGGTCAGGGATGTGGCGGTGCAGCTCGGGCTGCCGCAGCAGACCGTCTACCGCTGGCACCGCACCTGTATCTCGCAGTCCGAGCTGATGCAGGCCCGCGCCCGTATCGAGATGCTGGAGGGTGAGGTCGCGGCCTGCCGGCATCTGATCGACCTGATGAAAGAAGTGGTGCCCCCAAAAGACGCTACGAGATGATCGCGGAGATGGCCCAGGAGGGTTTCACCGCCCGGATGACGATCCGTCTGCTGGGGGTCTCCGAGTCCGGCTACTACGCCTGGCGGGAACGCACTCCCTCGGCCCGCTCGCTGCGGCAAGCCTGGCTGAGCCGGATCATCCGCGACATCCACCGTTCCTCGGGGGCCGTCTTCGGATACCGCCGTATCCGGCAGGAACTCGGTCACCGCTACGGCATCAACGTCAGCCACCAGACCGTGGAACGCCTGATGGGCCAGGCGGGCCTGCGCGGCCGTTCCGGACGCCTCGGCTACCACAGCCCCGGACCGGGCATCGGGCCGGTCGGCGGGGTGGGGGGCCGGCGCTGGATCATCGACGTCCACACCCCCCACCACCCCCACACCCCCGATCACGGCTACACCCCCCACCACCCCCACACCCCCGATCACGGCTACGCCCCCGACCACCGCCGCGCCCCCGATCACCTCCCCGCCGCCGGTCAGCCCCTCGCCGTCTGGTGGGCCGCGATCGTGCTGGACACCACCACCCACCGCCTCATCGCCTTCTCCACCGGCCGGCGCCCCACCGGTCACCTCATCGACCAGGCACTGGACCAGGCGATCACCCAGGAAGCCGCCACACCCCCCACCCCGGGCACCGGCGGTGGACTCGCCGGCTGCTCCTTCACCGCCCGCGCCCACGCCCTGCGGCGCGCGCCGGGCTCCGGGACGGTCGGTGACTGGTACGAGCACTCCCTGACCGAGGCGTTCTGGCACACACTGCGCCACGAACTCGAACTCGCCGACCATGCCCGGCCGGGAGCAGACCACCACGGCCAGGCACTGCTCGACACCCTCGAACACCTCGCCCGCCAACCCTGACCACCACCCCCAACCAGAACCCACACCCAACTTCGGCGCCCAGCCCCCGCGTTCGGCGCCCGCACGAGACACCCGCCCCCTCCACGCCCCGCACGCCCGCTTCCGCCCCCGGCGCCCGACCCGCCTCGACCACGACCCGCCCGCACCGACCATGACCCGCCCGCCCCGATCCCGCCTGCACCGACGATGATCTGCCCGCCCCCGCCCGCCTTCGACCGCCCCGATTGCTCGGCGCCTTTGCCCGCTTGTTCTTCGACCTGTCCCATTCGATCCCGCTCATGACCAAGGAACATGGACACAACTCCACCCCTGCCCATCGCCCAGGTGTTCCGGACCGAGATGAACCACGGCGGGCCCCTGTCGGCGACCCAGGCACACCAGGTCCTGCTGTACTGCGCGCTGGACGCGGCGTGCGTGCCGATGGACCCGCCCGCCGTGCAAGCCGTCGTCCGGCTGGCACAGCTGGACTACCCCACCGTCCAGGCCGTCATCGACTGGATCACCACGGCCGGAACCCGACGCCCCTGACCCGATCCCGCCCTGAGCCCTGCCCGCCTCATTTGGGAACAGGCGCCCTGCCTGGGGTTCCGCCCTCGGCGCGCCCTGGGGTCTGCTCGTCCCGGCTTTCGCAGGCGCACAAGGTCAGCAGGGTGTCGGACGGTTCGACAGGGCGCCCGCAGGCGCCGGGGGAGCAGGAGCGGAACAGGGGGCGGAAAAAGAGAAGAAAGGGGAAGGAAGGGGAGGGGGTGGGGTCAGGATTCGTCGGCGCGGAGCAGGGATTCGACGAGTACGGCGACGTGCCGGCGGTCGGTGGGGCTGAGTTTGTGGACGCTGGCGATGAGGATTTCCACTTCGGGGTCGGCGATCTCGGGTGCGTTCTCGAAGTAGACGTGGACGCCGGCGGCTTCGGCCGCGGCCCGCTGGATCGGCGCGACCGGCACGCCCAGGCCTCGGGCCAGGCCCTCCAGGGTGGCCTGCTGGGGCATCTGCGCCAGCCGCGCGGACGTCGCCAGGTGGTGGACCGTGGAGCGGGAGATCCCGCCACGGCGTGCTACATCGCTGTAGGACCACCCTTTTTGGTCCAGCTTGCTTTTGATCAGTTCCTGCAGTGTGTTGGGCACCGCTGGTTCTTCCCGCCCTCGACCGGCCGCTTGTCAATGAGTCTAACGGCCCCGCCGCCGGGCAGTTCTGCACGAGCCCACACCCCTGGGGCGCACCGGCCAGGCGGGGTGGATCCGGCGCCCCGTCGGCGTGGGCCGCCGCTCGGCCGCCGCCGTCCTGCACGCTCGCGTGCGCTCCCCGGCGCCCGCATTGGCTCCCGCTTGGCGTTGCCCGTGTGGCTTCCGATCAACGGGAGGTAGCGGAGGGTGAGGTCCGGATACGCATCAAAGGGAACAGGTCCGAGCCGCTTGCGTCGCTGCGTAGAGAAGGGAGCGCTGTGATTGCCGCCACGCCAGTTGCCCGATGACCTGGTGGCGCGACGATATGACGTCCGTAGTAGAGGTCAGCTCGCGATCCATTCCCTGATCTCGTCGGCGATCATCCGCACGTCCAGCGCATCGCGACTGATACGGGCCGCGAGTGCGGCGGCTTGCTTGGGCTGCACGTCCACGATGACGCCGCTCACCGTCAGGTACGAAGCTGCGACGACCGCCCCGAACAGAGCGTTCGAGTGCTCCAGCGCGGGGCACCGGATGAGCTGATGCATGAGCGCAGCCGCGCGGTGGTGTGCCTCGGTGTACACGGGGGTTTCCATGACCTCGTCGGCATGCCGCGCGGCCGCGGCAGCCAGCGTTCCGAAGTCGGTGACGTCTGGATCCCCGGGAAGGTGGCGGTGAGCGAGGTCCAGCAGCCAGGCCCGGTCAATGCGAACGATCATGCGGCAGTCGCCGGCCCGCGGCCGGAGCTCGGGCTTCCGAACTCCTCGGCGAAGGCATCGGCGAATTCATCGACGAAGTGCGCCCCGGCGGTGAGGAAGCGGTGCCTGACGTCGTTGGCCTCGTCGGCGAGCACCTGCTTGGCGTAAGCCTGCACGGTCATACCCGCGGCCGCGGCCCGGGCCTCGATCCCCGCGTGGATCTCATCGTCCACTCGCACATTGATCTGCTTCATGCAAGCAGCGTAGCGGCCTGTACAAAGCGCTACAACCGGCTTGGCGTCAATCACGGGTGGCGACCGCCGGCGCCGTGGAGGGGCTTGGCGGTGGCCATCGGGGACACCATGGCGGGCACGCGTTCATACTCCGCTCCGTGGGCTACAGATTTGACGGAAGGCGCTGCTGACGATCCGCCGGAGCTAAGACGACGCGCGCCCGTGGGCAGATGACGCTTACGACGAGCGCAACGAGAGCGAGCCCTGGCGCAGGCTTACGTGGCATTCAGCGGGCCGAACGGCGAGAAGGTGTGGCTGGGCAAGGCCGAGGACGGCATGCTGACGGGCTGGGCCCGCGATGAGACGGGACAGGTGTACAGGGATGTGGATACGTGTGGTTACGACTCCTCCGGCCAGGCGTCCAGTCTGTCGCCGGTTTCGGTGCCAGTGAGGACGATGCGCGCCCCGCCACGTTTATATTTGCCTACGATTCTCCTGAACTGGGAGCCGGCCGTGTCGTCGCGCCCCCACCAGCCGTCCATGACTGGGCGGACGTCCAAGGACAGGGTGACGTGATAGCGAGTGGCGGCCTCGGTCATGCGAGCCGGATCCCGCGGGCCCGGCGGCGGATCGCATTCTTCACCTCGAACTCCCGCAGCTGGTAGATGACGGACGAGCGGCTTCGCAGGCCGACCTCGGCACCGATCTCGATGACCGTGGGCGCTCCGCCCTGCTCGGCGATGGTGCGGCGGATGAAGGCGAGGATGCGCTCCTGCTTCTCGGTGAGGTACTCGACCCGGTAATTGGCCCCACTGCCATTAGAGTGCGTGTTCGATTTTCGAGGCAAGCGCCGCAGACCGTGAGGACGGAACAAGAAGAGGGGGGCGGGTGGGGTGTGTGGTGGGGTGCGCCCGCATGCGGTGTGCTCGCTCGCCGCTGGCCATCCGGGGGGGGGCCGCAATATGGAGGGGGGTGTGGGGGAGGGGTGTCGGTGGGGGGTTAGAAGCAGGGGTTGTTGCCTTGTTCGACGCGCATGCGGAAGTTGGGGACGTTGAGGGTGCCGGCGGAGGTTGCGACGGAGATCACGCGTACGTTTTCGAGTACGACCGATGTGGCTTGCTGGGCGAAGACGTCGGGGTTGAACCAGCGTGATTTTCTGTCTTGGGGGTTGATGGGTCCTTTGGTGACTGCGCCTGCGGCGACGCCGATGTCGATGTTGTTGGTGTTGGCCTGGGCGGCGGCGACGGAGGTGGCGTCGATGAACAGGTTTGCTGCTTCTACTGGTCGTCCGGTGCCGCCGGTCACTACCAGGGTGTAGGGGCCCAGGACGGGGATGGGGATGACCACGGACAGGCACAGCCTGTTGATCTGGGCGTGCCGGAATCCGAGGACTACGACGGGTACGAGGGTGCCTTTGCGGGTCACGTCGACCATGGGGTAGATGCTTACGCCGCGGCCGCTGAGGGTGTCGGCGGCGAGTTGGAAGCGTTGGCCGGAGATGAGGAACGAGGCGGCCAGTGCTCCTTGGGCCATGCCGATGCCCAGGGCTGCCGCGGCGGTGAGGGAGGGGACGAGGACGACGGCGAAGCGTCTCCAGGATGTCCTGCCGGAGCGGTGCAGCATGGCGCCTCCTCCGTCGCGCATGGGATCCCCTACCCGTGCCGGAAGGAAGGGCGGGCGAAGTGCGGGTTGGCTGCTGACGGAGTCTAGACTTCCGGGCCCGGTAGTCGACGGCACGTCAGGTCGGCCGGTCGGGTGGTCTGCCGTCGAAGGGCCTTCGTGAGGACCAGTCGCGGCGAGCGGCTGTTCGACATCGTTCAGCGGACGCAGGGACGGCGGGGGCGCGTCGTGGTTAGGCTGCCCGGATGAAGATCATGGGGGCGGTCGTGGCCGGGTCGGTGTTCGGATCGCTGACATGAAACGTCACGGCCGGGACCGCAGCCGGGCTGATGGCTGAGAGGCGGATCCGGGTCACCGACGGGTGCCCCAGTTGCGGGTCACTCAGGTGGTGGTGCTTGCGCTCGACGCGAGGACGGTGCGGATCGACCGTGTGGACCAGGCGGTGAGCGTGGCGCGGGCCGACGACGCCGTCCCGGCGCCGGGCGCTGCCCCCGCGACCACCGGCGTCGCGGTCGGAGGGCGCCTCATGTCCTTGACTCGGTCATTGAAGCACCCGGCCAAAGTCGCTACGCCGACCCGGGGTACGGTGCTGCCCAGGGGGTGGCCATGAGCGAACAAGATCTGTCGGCCTACGCGTCGATGTGGACTACGGAACGAGATCAGTGGGAGCTCCATCGGATCGGCGACACCTATCAACCGATCTTGAAAGGCGATCCGCCGATGGTAGAGATCATCTGTGATGACGAGCTGGCGGACCTTGTGATCGCGCAGATGCTCGCGGCTGGAGTTGCTGTCATCGACCGCTCATGACCCATCCGGGTCGTCTCGGGGTCGTCGAGAGTGCTCAATGACGACCAACGCTGACAACCGTCGACGGCTAAGTCGCGGGTCGCATCATTGGCTTCGCGGTACCCCGAGAGCCCATGCCCATACGATGGCGACCACCCGAGCGAGGGGAAGCGATTACTCAGCGCGACGATACCGCTTCTTCATGGCTGCGCTGTGGCGCAGGAACTGTTCCCTTCCGTAATCCCTCATCCCAACGCCGCGGTAGAGCCCCTCCACGAAGTCGTTGACCAGCAGATGGGGATTGGCCCGCGTGAGGTCATCCAGTACGAACTGCGCGAATGACAGGATGGCCCTGAGCAGTTCCACGAAGGAGCAGGAGGCTGAGCGGCCGCCCCATGCGATGGCCACCGTCGGGTCGGCAAGGGAAAGCGAGACCTGCCCTCGTCCTTCCAGCAGCTCGATACGTACCGCACCACGCAAGGTCAGTTCCTCAAGACCGAATCTCCAGGACATGATGAAGTCCAGGACTGGAATGTCTGTGAAGCGGAACCCAATACCCCCGATGTCGAGTGAGACATCGCCAAGGAAACTCATCCCTCTCAGTTGCCATTCAGGCAGTCGCACTACGGCCTCCAGTGCCCCGCGGGACAGGACGTCGTCTGCGAGCCCGGCTGCCACACGGCGCTGACCTGATGACTCATGAGCCCTCCAATCCGGTCACGGCTCTTTGCCGTGCCCCGAGCTCGAGCCTGCATGGCGGAGTGCTTGTGCGGGTAGCTGACACCAACCTCGCGTCTGTGCCACACCCGCCTCAGACCGGCCGGGGAGTAGCGGGGAATCACGGGGATCCACGTTCGTCCGGGATGGTTCGTCGAGGTCAATGTCACGCCAGCCGGGCGACCGTGCCCGATGGGAAAAGCGAAGGTGCGGTGAGCACGCTGCTCATCAGCGCGTGTCTTGGGCCGCCAGCGTGTGCTGCCGTGCACACGTACCTCTTCATCGATGGCCTCGACGTGGTCGCGCGCAGCGACAGCAGAATGGCCGGCCTCGATCCGAGGCGACTGCTCCGCCCAGCCGGACCGCTCTATCCGACGGATATGCCGTGCACGGTGGATGTGGCAGCCCAGGAGCAGCCCGAGCCGGGGCCGGGCAGGCTGACCATCAGGGTTCGGCTCCGGGGCGAGACGGTAATCTGGTCCGACCTGATGTACCCGGGCCTCGATGGGAGGGTCATCGAGGAGGTTCGCTTTCGCCTGGACCAGTACCTGGGCGAGGTCGAGCGCGCATACGCGGCGTTGAAAGGTCAACTGGTGATCCCGCCCAGCGAACCTGGATGAGTGTCAAACTGTGTGACAGCGCCGACGAACAACGGCGGACAAGTATGGAGGCCAGCGCACTATCTCAGCAGGTCAGGGACAGGACAGCCCAAGACGGCACCGCCACTCAAGTGGATGGCGGCGGCGCCGTCCGAGGGGTCTGACCCTCCGTCTTACCGATGCGTGCTGCCCCGTTGATGATTTGTCGGATCAACGGCGGCGGACACAAGCAACCTTGGGTGATCGCAAGCCGCGAACCAGCGCAGCGAACGTGGCTCCATGCGGGTCACCCGATCGAACTCCTGATGCGGCCTCCCCGAAGTCGGTGCGGGTCCATGAGGCTGCACATGGGACGGCTCCATACCGCCCCTCGACATCGGCTCGTATCGTGCATGCATGCGCAATGAGCGGCACGACGAGCCGTTGTCGAGAGCGGAGCTGGAGTTGTTCCTCCAGTATTTGCACCGGTTTGCCAACCACGATCTGGATCTCTTTGCCCTCATGCAGGTGGGCGATCACGATGACCCTGTCTATGTGAGCTTCTCCAGGAAGCCCGAAGCGGGAGTTGACCCCGAGGCCTACCGGCGGCCGTAGCGATGCCCGGGTCCTGTCGCATGCTTGTCGAGGACTGGCCTACGGGGCGTCGGGGCGGGGGAGCGGTGCAGGTCGGAGGGAGTGCTTGGGATGATGCACCGAGCGCCTTCTAAGCCCCTGGTCCTTAGGCCGGGAGGCAGTGAAGGTAAGCCCCATGGTTGGTGGCTACGTTTTCTCGGGCCCCGTCGTCAGCATGGTCTCAGTTTCCTCGTCGGCGAGGGTGATGTACGCACCGGGCTTGCCCCAACGACCCACCCAGGAAGAACTTGTAGCCGGTCGTCGCCTCGCTCGACCACCAGCCGTGCATGGGGTGGGATGGCCGGCGGTGGCCACGGTGACGTGGAACCGCTCCGAGCGCCGGGCGGTCATGTGAGCCTGACTCCGCGTGCTCTGCCGGACTCACGGGCGATGTACCCGAGTTCTTCGATCCGCCGTAGGTGGTGGTGCACGGAGGAGGTGCTGCTCAGGCCGAGCTCCTGCATGGTGGGCGACGCACCTCGGCAGGCGATCGACTCGCGGATGCAGCGAAGGATGCGCTCCCGAGCGCTGGTGTGACCGTGCACCGTATCTGGCACCGATGGACAACGTCGAAGCACAAGCGCGAGCGGCATGGCCGAGGGTTGCGACCGGTCGCTCGTCGCTCAGAGTGAGGAGGCCCAGGGGTCATCGTACGGATCGGGTTCTTCGGGGTGGAGCATGCGGCGAACGCAGCGCAGAAGTCCCGGTTCACCGGATCCGGCGGCGGCGGTCATCCACGGCAGGGCGTCCATGGCGTGCGCACGTTCGTAGGTGGCGAGGGTGTCAAGAGTGTGGTGGAGGTCCTCGGGGGCGGGTTCGTCGGTGAGGCAGAGCCAGCCGATCGTTGCGGCCAGGCGGACCTCAGGGGCTTGTGTCCGGTCTTGCCACCGCTCGCGGATCCACGAGGTGGTCGGCGGGTGTGCGTAGGCCCGGGTGGTCTCGGCGACGGCGAGGAGCAGGGCGGCGCGGACCATGGCGTCGCGCTCCGTGGCGAGCCTGGTGGCGAAGGCGGTTCGGACCGTGTGGTCGGGGTCGGCTGCTGTGGCCAGAGCATAGGCGGCGTCGATGCGGATGGTGGGGTCGGGGTCGTCGAGAAGGGGCAGGAGTACGGGCGTTTCGGTAGTGATCGCGGCTCGGGCGGCGGCCACCGACCAGCCTGCCGGGTAGCCGGCCACCTCGACGCCGTAGTCGTCGTAGTCGTCCGGTGCGTGGCGTTGGGGGTCGGTGCGGTGGAGAAGGAGTTCGCGAGAGGCGATGCCGAAGTGTCGGGCGCGGGCCGGGCTGGAAAGGACGCCGAGGGCGTCGGCACGGTGTGGGTGGTGGATATCGGTGGCGATAAAGATCAGGAACGGTACGGCGAGAGCGGCGGCGGCCCGGCTGTCGTTGGCACACAGGCCGCCCAGCAGGCCCGTCGCGCGACGAGCAGGGCTGTCGCCGGCGCGCAGTAGGTAAACGGCCTCCCGGGCATCGTCGCCGTGAGGGAAGTTCCCCCACGGGACAGCGTCGAGGAGGAACCCGTGCTTGGTTTCGGGCCCGATGCCAGCCACCACCGCACGCACATCGAACGCGCCTCCCACGAACGGGGCCAGATCCGCTCCGTCCACCAGCGCCCGGCACATCGCGAACGTCGGATCGGTCCGCCAGTCCTCCACACCCCACCCCACCATCGTCCCCAGAGATTCGATCATGCCTTCCCCGGCCCCCCAGTGGCCGACTGCAGGGCATCTAGGCACCTCCCGACGCACCCACTACCGCCGAGAATCTGGGACCACCCTGCTCGGGGCGAACCGGTCGCCATCTGTGACTCAGCACGCTACTTGTCGCTAACCGCACTACTCGACGTGCGGTTCTCCGGGCGGGTCAGCATGACAACTGTCGCCGATTCGGCGAGGTATCTGTCGGCTGGTGATCGTTTGGCAGGCAAGTTGTCGCCAACTCCGAAGAAGTCGCCCCGCCGACGCGAGCTGACTACTTCGATGGCGGGGTGGATACGTCACGCAGGACTTTCCCGGCACCGCCGACGACTCACGGCTCTACGTACACGGGGCCGCTGTGGTCGCATCTGTGCAGGTGGGAAGACCTGCTGGTTCCTGTCAGTAGGATGGCAGGTCGCCAGGGTCTGGCCCTCGGCGAGGGGTGGACGCGTCGATGGACGGTGACGTGGCGTCACCGAAGTGGCGAGGTTACCGGCGCGGTGGCCTCACTGGGGCAGGCGCCCTGGGTGGGCAGTGTCCCGATGCGCGGCTTCGCCTGGCGGCGTGACCAGCGGCATCGGCCGGGGCTGGAGTACATGGTCAGCACGGGGCGGCTGCACGGCTTCGAGAGCCTGGAGGAGGACTGGCTGCTGCGGGGGCTCGACTTCTGCGGCCGCGTGCAGATTCTCCTCTCGCAGCCGTTCCGGATGCGCTTCGAGGCGAACGGGCGGTGGCGGCGGCACACCCCGGATTACCTTGTGGTCTCCGACAACGGGGTCTTCGTTGTCGACGTACGTCCGGCAGGGCTGATCAAGTCCGAGGACGAGGAGTCCTTTGCCGCCGCTCACGAGCTCTCGCTGGTCTGCGGCTGGCGCTACGTTGTCGTGGCCGGCTGGTCGCCGCACGTCCAGGCATCCCTGGACGCGATGTACGCGCGGCGGCGCCCGATGAGCGACCCCTTGAATCTGCGCCCTGGGCTACTCGCGGCAGCTGAGCAGGGTGTGACCTTCCGCGAGGCCGCGATGGCCTGCCAGTTCTGGCCGGTCGCGCGGGCCCAGCTGCTGAACCTATTGTGGCAACGGCGACTTGGCGTGGATCTGTCCGAGCCCTTGACCGACGCGTCGAGGCTGATGCCGGCGGAGGTGTCATGAGCGCGGGCGCCTTGGATCTGGCTCCGGGGGCAGCACTGGTCCTCGACGCGAGCGAGTGGCTGGTCGAGCGGCATGAACCCCATCTCGGCCGAGTGCACCTGATGAACCGGGCCGGTGTCCGGCAGTGCGTCAGTTTCAGATTCCTGCTGAACCATCCGCAGTGCCGCAGCTCGTCGCTCACCTCCTCGTCCGGCGCGAACCGGGGACGGCAGGAGATGACGTTGAAGGACCTGAAGCCGGAGAAGGTCCCGCTGGTGCAGTTGCGGTTCGAGCACCTGATGGAGGTCTTCTGCGGCTTCCGCAGCGGCGACCCGTTGCACCCGCGGCCAGGTGAGCCTCGCCCGGAGTACCACCCTGACCGCACGACCGTGTCCGAGCGACGCCAGGCCAAAGTGGCCGAGCTGGAGGCCATGGACCCGGCCGCCGCGAAGCTGCTGGCGCTGGACCGGGTCGGCGTCAGGACCCTGGAGCGTTGGGAGCGTAAACGGCGCCGCTTCGGGGTGATCGGCTGCGCGGACGACCGATGGCTGCGCGAGAGCGGCGGGCACCCCAGCATCTCAGAGGAGATCCGGGAAGCGATCCTGGCCGTTCGGGAGGAGACCCGGCTTCACCGTTCCAGGGTGGACGCCCGCACCCGGGAGACGATGATCCACCGCTACGTCCGCGAGACGTTCCCCGGCCAGGAGATCAAGGTCCCCAGCTACGACACGCTCAGGCGAGTCTGGCACGAGTGGTTCGGTCCTGGCCGTGGTCGGCAGCGCTACGAACGCTCCGCGTCGCTGCCCGAGAAGGACGGGCACGTGCTGGTCACCAGGCCGGGCCAGGTGGTCGCGCTAGACACGACGATCTTGCCGGTGATGGTCCGTGAGGGGGTCTTCGGTGACCCGGTCCGCGTCCACCTGACGCTGGCGCTGGACGTCTACACCCACTCCATCTGCGCTTTCCGGCTCACGCTGGTATCGGACACATCGGTCGACGTCGCGATGGTGCTGCGGGACGTGATGCTCCCGCTGCCCATGCGGGCCGACTGGGACGGCGAGATGGAGTGGCCCTACCCGGGACTGCCGGCTGCGGTCGTGGCGGAGTTCGTCGGCCACCGGGTCGCGGCCCTGCCGTTCTTCGCGCCGGAGACGGTGACCACCGACCACGGCAGCGTCTACCGCAACCACCACCTGGTCGAGGTCCAGGAGGTGATCGGCTGCCGGGTGCTTCCGGCACGGGTGCTGCGGCCCCAGGACAAGCAGGCGGTCGAACGGGTCTTCGGCAGCATCCGGTCGCTGCTGTTCGAGCACCTTCCTGGCTACACCGGCATCGACACCGCCGACCGCGGTGCGGAACCGGAGCAGGACGGCACCTTGACCATCGACGCGATGGAACACGTGATCGCGACCTGGGTCGTCAAGGTCTGGCAGAACCGCCGGCTGGGCGACTACGCGCCGGCATGGGATCCCGGCGGGGACCACAGCCCCAACTCGCTGTTCGCGGCGTCGTTCGCGCAGACCGGCTTCGCGATGGAGATCCCCCAACCCGAGCTCTACTACAGGTTCCTGCCGGAGCACCAGGTCAAGCGCATCCACGGCCGCCGGGGCGTGAAGATCAAGGGCCTCTACTACTACGGCGATGCACTGGAGCCCTACCTGCACGAGGCGTCCTCACGCGGCGGGCGGCGCAAGCAGATGTGGATCATCCGCCGAGAGCCCCGAGACCGGCGCGTCGTCTACTTCCAAGATCCCCTTACCCACGAGTGGCACCCCCTGCGCTGGACCGGGCTGCCGCCGGAATCGCAGGTCCCCGCCTTTGGTGACCTGCGCGCCGAGGAACTCCTCACCCGAGTCCGCGAGGCCGGCTTGCGACCGCGGACCGATGCCGAACTCCTTCCGATCCTCCTGGACCTGCTCGGCGCCCGTGATCCGGTCAGCAACTGGCCCAGCCAGATGACCAAGTCCCAGCGCGTCGAACACGCCCGCGAGGCCACGCAGGCCCAGGCGGCCTCGACCGACCGGCCGGCGGCCTCCGCCGAGATCGCCCACCCATCCCGCCAGCCCCAGCAGACCGCGGGGAACGTGCTGCAGTGGCCGCAGCGGGCTGGGCAGACCCGAAGCAGTCTCGACGCCGAGCGGCGCCGCCGGAGAGAAGCCGCCGTCCCGGTCACCCCGAAGCCACCGCCCCGGCTGGGGTCGAGCTTCCGCGAGCGCAACGTGTTCCTCCTGCCCGAGGACGACGAAGAGGAGCACGGTGGACAACCGGCCGGCTGAGAGCGACAGCCCGATCGTCCCGTTCCTGCGCGTCGGACCGCCGCCCGACCGCACCAGGTGGGAGGGCTGGCAGCAGTGGCGCGAAATCCGCGACACGTTCATCCCGGCACCGCGGCTCTCGCTGAAGGAGTACAGCGACATGAGCGCGCGCCGACGGGCCCTGCACGACCTGCACCGGACCGCGACGCACGTGAACATGCGGCTCCAGGAGACGCCGATGAGCCGCGGGGTCTCCAACCTGATGCGCGGGCGTCTGCAGAACAACGCCGTGAAGTTCATGCCCGGCACCCGGGACGGTCTGATGATCAACGGCGGCGGGTTCCAGGGCAAGACCGAGACAGCGTGCTCCGCGGCCGCCGCCTTCGAAGACCTGTGGCGGGACGTCCACCACCAACTCCTGCCCGACCAGGCTCCGATTGCCGGCACACGCGATGTGTTCGTCCCGGTCGCCTACCGCCGACTGCCGGTGAAGGCGACACCGAAGGCGTTGTGCAAGACCATCCTGGACGTCAACGGCGACCCGCACCCGAACACCCTGGACGACCTGATTCGCTCGGTCCGCGACGCGGTCCGGGACCACAACACCACGGCTCTGCTGATCGACGATGTGACGCGTCTTCGGCTCCACCGCGGCGACGACCAGGACACCCTGGACCTGATCCGCGAGCTGATGGACCTGAACGTCACGCTCGTGCTTATCGGTGTCGACATCCCCCACTCCGGACTGCTGCGGGGCGCCTACATCGACCCGCGCACCAAGCAGTGGGTCTTCCCGGACGTCAAGCGAGGCAAGAGCCACAATGACGGGGCCTCGACACAGACCGAGCGGCGCTTCGACATGGTCGATCTCGACCCCTTCGACTACTCCACCCCCACCGGGATCACCGCCTTCCTCGAACACCTCGCGGGGATCGAGGAACAGTTGCGGCTGTTCCACTCCTTCGAGGGCATGCTGACCACGGGCGGCATGCCCGAGTACCTGTTCCGCCGCACTCACGGCATCGTCGGACTGCTTCGACGGCTGGTCGAGGACGGTTGCACGGAAGCGATCACCAGTGGCGAGGCGCGGCTGACACCTGAGCTTCTGGCCCGCACCTCGATCCGCCTGGGCAATCTCGCCGATCTCGACCCCGAGGCGGGCGAGGTCCCCGAGATCCCGCTGAACGTCAAGCCGCCACAGCAGTCGCGGAAGAAGCCGGGAAGGAGGCCGCGCAACACGGTCTTCGACGACCAGGGCGACAGGCCGGCCGCCGATGGCTGAACTCCACAGCCACGACCGACCGCTGGCCCGGAGCCTTGATCCTCTGCCCGGCGAGTCCCTCGGCGGCTACTTGCTGCGGCTCGCTCACCGTCTCCGGCTCTCACCGATTCGCCTGGCCCGGCTGACCGGCTGCACCAGGCCCTCGACAACCCAACTTGGCCGCAGGCTCCTGCTGGACCTCGACACCCGCGCCTTCGCGCACACCGCCCGGCTGGGCGAGGAGGAAGCAACTGCTCTGACGCTTGTTCCCTGGTCAGACCGCTACCCGCCAATTGCGCGCCTGCGACCCGGTTCCGGAGCGCAGGTGTCGCGCGACGACTGGTTGTTCAACGACCATCCTCGCTACTGCCCGAGATGCCTTGCAGGCGACGGCACCGCCATCCAGCAGCAGCACGGAGGCCCGTGGAAGAAGGCGTGGCATCTGCCCGTCGCCTTCGCATGCCCGGTCCACCAGGTATTTCTGCAGGACGACTGCCCTCGAAGCCACTGGATCAATCGAGCGGTCACGCTCCTCGTCGGCCAGCCTGCGGACGCGACCCTGCACCCGGCGCAGTGCCGACATCCAGTCCAACGCGCCGGTCAGGGCCGGAAAGGACCCTCCTGCGGGACCCGACTGGACCAGCTCAGGAGCACCAGTTCTGCCCGACCGAGTATGAACATGCTCAGGACGCAGCAGCGACTCCTCGACTTCCTCGAACCCCACCAGGCCGCAGCAGACGCCGCGTCAGGTTTCACCGATCTTCGGGTGGTCACCGCCGCTCTCTGCGCGTCCTGGCCTCTCGGTCGGGACCACATCGAGCCTGATTCCCAGGATTCGGTGGGCAAGCACATCAAGGCCCTTGGCGGAGGCACCCGCCCGGTTCGCGACAGACCCCCAAGCGACCCCGTTGCGGCGGCCGGATTGCTGACGGCGGCCGTCCGCTTGCTAGATGAGCCTGATCTCCACGAACTCGTCGACCACGCCCGAGCCGCCCGCCCAGGCAGCGCGAGCAGAGCCCCATGGGTCCACGTCTTCGAACGGCATCAGTCCTCGTGCTCGGATAGGTTGCGACAAGCGATGGCACCCCTGACCCGCACATACCGGCGCACCGGCCCGCGCGGAGCCAGAATCCCAGAACGACAGGGCGGTTACCGCCCTGAACACATTCCCGCGCTCTTGGAGGAACGCTGGTATCAGGAGCATCTCGCACCGCTCCAGATCGACGCGGAAGCGAAGTCCGTACGCCGTCTCGCAGCCGTCCTCCTTGTCCAACAGGCTTCTGGCAGGGCGCAGGGTGACGCCGCAGACTTCCTCGGCATCAACCCTGCCGGAGGCCAGTTCGTGGCCACGGGCACGCTCCTGCGGTGGCTCAGAGATGGGCAGGATGCCTTCAACGCCGCTCTGCACGACCTGGCCGAGGAACTCGACCGCGCGACAGACCTCACCAACTACCAGCGCCGGCGCGAGGTGCTGCGAAGCTGGTCCCTGTCATCCGAGATCTGGAACGAGATCATCACCAGGCTTCCGCCCGTCCCAGGGCCCGTTCGCCCCAACCTGGACGACCGAGTACGCCAGGAAGCGTCCGCGTTCGTCTGGGCCTATGTCACCGGCGGCGAGCCGCTCTTCGCGCCACGGCACGTCGAAGCCGAACAGCCCCCGGAGGTTCGCCAAGTCTGGCGGGAGCGCCGGGCGAACACCTGGTTCCAGCTCTCCCGTCCCGACGCTCTGAACCACTACACGGCCCTACGCAGGCTCCTCTGTCAGCATGGCGATGCCCTTATCGAGAAGATCGAATCGGGCACCAGCATGCCCATTCGCTAGGTTCTGTCCGCTCCGCCGACGGCGCCCAGTCGCACCCGGTGACGCTGGAGGTCGACCTCGGCGACCTTCACCGTGATCAGCTGGCCCTCATCGACAAGCTGATCCGGAGTCTCGGTCGGCTCGTCAGTCAGCTCAGAGAGATGCAGGAACCCGACAACGTCAGGGGCAAGCTGCACGAACACGCCAAAGGGAACGATCTTGGTGATCGGCCCGGTGAGGATTCGGCCGGCCTGATCCGCGAACCGAATGAGTGGATCTTCCTGCAGAGCCTTCAAGGAGAGCGTGACCTGACCGGAGCGCGTCTCGGCGATGATCACCTCAGCGGTGATCCGCTGGCCAGCTTCGACTGCCTCGGAGGGGTGGTTGATCCAGCCCCACGTCAGGTCCGGCACCCGAATGAAGCCGGTGCACAGGCCCTCGGGTTCGCCGTCGACGTGAACGAAGACCCCGAAGTTGTGAACCTCGGAGACCGTCCCGGTGACGACCTGCCCGCGTTCGAGCGCGAGGAGGAAGGACCGCAGGGCCGGGATCTCGCACGCCCTGGCGGAGAGGTGAAGCTGCCCTTCGCGCCAACGCCCGATTTCTTCGGCATCGATCTCCTGGCCGACCTCAAACAGCTCGGATGGATGCTCGATCCGACGCATCGACGCTTCGTGCAGAGGAATCCGACCGATCTCGGTCGCTTCTCCTTCGGCATCCACGAGCTGCACCAGGACGTCCGCTCCGTCGAATCCGATGACCTTCACCGTTCTCACAACCCCCGGCCGGAGCTGGTTGATCAAGGACTGCAGGCGAGGGTCAGGGGTTGGCTCGGACATGGAGGTGAGCCTAGTCGGGGCCGACCGCAGACGACAGATTCCGTGCTGACACGACAGTTAGCCTGCTGAGTCACACCATCGTGCGGGGCAACTATCGAGCTCGGTTGCCACCCAGCGTGCTCAAGCGCCAACTATCACGCACAGTCACAGCTGGTGAGGTAGCCGCCCCTATGGTTCGCCATGCTGAATTAAGGCATACGTTCGAATATAGAGGCAAGGCGACATGCAACACCCGCACTCTGCTCATAGCCAGTTCCCGCAACTGGGGCCTGTTGCGAAAGTGGAGTTGCCGTCCGAAGGGCGTGCCATGTGGCAGGCGCCGCTTTGCGTCAGTCCCCGGAGGGTCGCTGTCTCGGGTAGCTGTCGGCCGCGAGGGGGAGACTGCGCAGCGACAGAGCGCTCGGCGGAGGTAGGGCCCCGTGAGTCGCCTCGGCGCGGAATGACTGGAGCAGGTACGCCACCAGGCGCCGGGACGCAGCACTGTCATGCGGCAGCGCGTTTACCAGACCGCAGTGGGACAACAGGGCCACGGCGAGGTCGGAAGGGTGGAAGTCGGCCCGCAGTGCGCCCGCTGCCTGGGCTCTGCGGACCAGGGTCATGAGGTCCCGTTCGGCCCGTTCTCGGGCCTGCGCGTGTTCCACCGTGCTGTCCGGGAAGGCTGCGACGAACGCGGCCGGAAACCCCCGTTCCTCCCGCTGAAGCTCGCAGGCCGTCTCGACCAGACGCTGGAAGCCCCGCCAGGGGTCGGGGTCGGCCAGCGCCTCGGTGAGCGCTCGGGCGCAGGTCTCCATCTGCTGCGCGAACGCGGCGCGCACCAGGCTATCCCGGGTCGGGAAACGCCGGTACAGCGTCGCCACGCCGACCCCGGCCCGTCGGGCCACGGTCGCCATGGGCGCGTCGATCCCGTGCTCGGCGAAGACCGCGCGGGCGGAGACGAGGATGCGCTCCTGGTTGCGCCGGGCGTCGGCCCGCAGCCTGGCCGGGCCCGCGATCCGAGAGGATTCCTCCACCACTGTTTCTCACCTCGGGTTCAAACGGACGATGTCGTCCGCTTAAGAGCCTACGCTCGGGGCCAGATCCCCCGCACGGCCACTGGTGGCGAAGGTGAGAACGATGGACGACCGCATGATGAGAGCAGTACTTTTCGACCGCTTCGGCGGCCCCGAGGTGCTGTACGTGGGCCGGGTACCACGCCCCGAACCGGCGCCCGGCGAGGTACTCGTGCGGGTGCGGGCGTTCAGCGTCAACGGCGGCGAAGTGGCGGCCCGCTCCGGTCGGCTTCGTCTCTTCACCGGACGGAAGTTCCCGCAGCGCGTCGGATTGGACCTCACCGGTGAGGTTGCCGCACTCGGCGTCGGCGCGACGGACTTCGCGGTCGGCGACCGTGTGTGGGGCATCGTGGGTCGTACCGGCTTCGGCAGCGCCGCCGAGTACGTGACGGTCCGCGCCGAGCGGCTCGGCCGGGTTCCGGACGGACTGGATCTGGTGGCAGCCGCCGCGCTTCCGGTGGCAACCACGGCCATCACGGCGCTGCGCGACAAGGCCAGGCTGCGCCCCGGCGAACGACTGCTCGTACGGGGCGCTGCGGGCGGCGTCGGCAACGCCGCCGTCCAGCTCGGACAGGCATATGGTGCCGAGGTCACAGCCCTGGCCCGCGCCGCCAACCTTGACTTCGTCCGCATGCTCGGCGCCCACCACGCCATCGACCAGCGGGCCGTCCCGCCGAGGGAACTGGGCCTGTTCGACGTGGTCTTCGACACCGCAGGCACCGAGCTGCGGGCCTTCCGGCGCCTGCTGACGCCCGGCGGGCGCATGGTCACCATCGCCTTCGACCCGGCACGGCCCGCCGCCTCACTCGGCTACATAGCCGCCAGCGCCGTACATGGACGCGGCCGGGTGCGCTTCTTCAGCGGCAACCCCACGCGGGCACTCTTTGACGACCTCGCCCGCCAGGTGGCCGAGGGTGGACTGCGCCCTGCGGTGGACAGGAGCTTCCCGCTGGAGGAGACAGCGGCGGCACACCGGGCGCTGGAGGCGGGCGGGGTGCGGGGCAAGTACGTGGTCAGGGTCGACTAAGGTTTGTTGCACTGTGCTGGTCACAGCCACTCGTTGATGGCGGCGACCAGAACGGTCGCTACGTAGCGAGCAGCACGTTTGTCGTATCTCGTGGCTACGGCCTGGTGCCTTTTCAACCGGTTGATCCCACACTTCACCGCGTGACGTTCTCGGCAGTCGGTCTTATCGAACTTCGGGGGGCGACCGCCGCGGGAACCGAGCTTCTTACGGTTGCGGACTTGGTCGGCTTTTT
This sequence comes from Streptomyces sp. HUAS TT11, assembly GCF_051553595.1. NCBI lineage: Bacteria > Bacillati > Actinomycetota > Actinomycetes > Kitasatosporales > Streptomycetaceae > Streptomyces > Streptomyces sp. HUAS TT11. The sequence goes on along the minus strand of NZ_CP196184.1, from coordinate 72,706 downwards.
CCGGGATCGTGCAGCCGATGTCAGTACGGAGGTGTCGCGACAGGCGTCCAAAGCCGCTTGGTATCGCACGGCCGCATCGCTCTCCTTGAGGATGACCACGTGCAGGACGGACGAGCTGCCGTTGAGAGCTGCAAGGTATGTGCTGTATAGATCCCGAAGGGTGTCGTGCATGCGGTTCGCTTGCTCGCGACGAGATCGTGCGCGGGCAGCGATCAGGGTCGAGCGACCCCCAGTACAGCGCCGACGACTGTGTCGATCAGTGCCCCCAGTCCATGGGGGCACAGCTGTGGGGGCTTGGCCCTGGCGGACGTTCGCCGGCTGCCAGCGACCACTCCCATGACGCTGTACGGGCATTGCTACGTGATACTCGTCCTGTGAAGTGGTTCGAACAGGTCCAGGCTGCGGAACAGCGTGGGGATTGGGACGCGGCCATCGCGTTGGCAAGCGCCCACGCGGAGTGCTACTCGACCGATCCGTCCAGGCACAACAACCATCTGTGGCATATGGATCTGCTTGCCCGGGCAGAACGGCTCTCGGAACTCGCAGAGCTCGCTGTCACGGATGTTCACGCACGCCGGAGACTCAACAGAGCGCTTCGCGAGCGGGGGATGGAGGCGGCCCCGCGCACCCGCGCCGAAGCCGGTGATCGTGATGCCCTGTACGTCCTTGTTCGACTGCTGTGTGAGACGAGTCGGCCCCAGGAAGCCGATCGAGCCGTCCAAGACCTCAGCCCGGACGATCAGTACGCACACCAGATCGTGGCCCGCTTTCGATCGTGATCGCGGCACTCGGTCGGTTACTGCTTCATGGCGAAGCTGGCGCCTGTACTCCCTAGCTAGGGTGACTGTCAATTGGGTCACTGATGTCTGACACCGGCGGCTGACACCAACAGCGGCGGACGAAGGCGGATCTGGGCGAACCCTAACGACGACTCTCACGCCGCATGGTGGCCAAGATCCAGTGCTCAGAGTTCGCGATGATCGACCTGATAAGGATGAGGCCAGATCGCGAAGCGGCATTCGACACGGGCGCCGTTCTCGTTGATGGACAGCGCCCGCCAGCTTGACCCGATCATTAGGATTCCGCCGACCTCGCCACTTCGACGCCTGGCAGGATGCGGCCCATGACGGAGTACACCTGGCCGACGGGTGTCAGCGATCTGACGCCGGAGGGCATACAACTTGCGTGGCCAGCAACGAAGGCAGCCTTGCCGATCGGCACTACCGTCACCGGCAAGGTCATCGGTCGGCAGCCCTTCGGTGTCTTCGTGCAGATCGACGGCGTCACCGATGTCCTAGGACTGGCCGAGATCAGGTCAGACTCAGGCTCAACGACCGGGCTCGATGTACTGCAGCGCCGAACCATGGCAGCTTCTGCCGACCGCAGGCGCCCCGTATTAGCCTCGAAGGCCTGAATGACCGTACGCGCCCCATCTCGATAGAGCTACGGATCAGAAGGTCGTGCCCTCGGCATCACTGATGTGCCGAGGGCATTGCCGACTTGGCAGCGAAAGCTGAGCCGACAGCCCACCGACGGCGGCGAAACGTGATCAGCTTGAGGCGTGGAGTCCATCATCGCCAGCGCCATAGCCGTCCTGGGAACCCTGCTTGGATCAGGGATCACCCTGGCGTTTCAGCAGCGCACCAGCGACAGGAGCCATCAGTTCACCCGCCGCGAGAAGCTTCGGCAGGAGCGACTTGATGCCTACTCCGCCTATGCCGGCGCTTTGGTCAACTACCGCCGCTGTCTGGTGCATCTCTGGTTCTGTGAGCACGAGCAGCCACCACCGGAGGACCCCGACGCGGTGCGTATCCGCGCCTACGACCTGCGCTCCAACGCCCAGGAGGCCCTCTTCCGGGTGCAGATGCTGACGGACGACGGGAAGCTGAGTCGGACTGCGGAAGACGTACTTACAGACATCACACAGCTGCCCAAGGCGGACAGCAGGGCCGAACTGGACGAGTTGAGAGCGCGGACACGCGACTCCATCAGCCGACTCGTCGGGTCAGCAAAGCAGCACCTTTGACGTGCTCGCACGGGCTGCTGGGCTGAAACCGAACGCCGATCATCACCCACACCACAAGGGCACCAGATCGAGCGGGGAACCGCAGGGAACCACGGTGAACACGAGCGTCGCCGACGAGGCCACGGCTCAGCCGTGTGCCTAGGCCAGCCCCCCGAACTGGCCGCAGAGGCTCGCAGCTTCCAAGCCGATGGCCCCCGCCAAATGCCAGGGCTCAGCGAAGAGTTAAAGAAGGTCCCGCCAGAAGGGCACCGTCGCTCGGGGGTTCCAGCTGTCGTCGACCTCGCCCCGAGCTTTGTCGAACTCCTGGTGCACGTAGTCGGCCAGGTAATAAATGATGTCGGTCTGCCACATCGAGAGCACCGGATGCCCGACGAATTCCCGGCCTGCAGGCAGGTATCGGTGGGCATACACGGGCACCAGCACCGGCACCTCCTCCAGATGATGCCGTGCCGCATCCAGCGCTGCTGTCTCGTCAGCTGGACGCTCGCCCCAGCCCTCGTACCAGAACCCGTCGCCGTCGAGTAGAACACCCTCGACCGGCCAGTCGATTCCAGATGATCGATGCGTCTGGTACCCCGTGAAGTGTGGACACCAGCGTGACGACCGGCGAATTCCCGGGCCGTTCTTGCAGCGGGGTGTCGAGCCCGATGATTCTCCTGACACCAGCGCGTGACACCGACAAGGGCGGACAGCGGCGGCTGACGTCGAACCTCAGCGGACAGCCAGCCGAGGAACAGGGCGGGTTGAAGCAGGACCCCGACCCCACGTGATCCGATGGACGGCTTCCCATTGGGTCTCGACCATGAAGACTCAGCCGACCAGGTGGCTAACCTCGCTCATCAGTCCCACGCATTGAAGATCACCCCGCCCAAGGTGGTGATGCCATAGAAGCGAATTTCGCGCCACTCGCCCTGTGTGAGCACCGAAGTGTCCACATCGGAGAGAGGCATGGTGAGTTGCTCGCAGTCGAGCACCACGAACCCGTCGCGCGCGAAGGCGGCCGCCCAGGACGGCGGTGCGACGAACTCCTCGCTGTACCAGTCCCTGCGCTCCCGAGCGAACGCGATCCAAGGGTGAAACGCGTGACAGAGGATGATGTGCTCGCCCGTGCCATCAACGACCGACGCGGTGTGGAACGTGCGCGGGTACGCCTGCGGCTCCGTCCGTCCTACCTTGCCTCCAGCAGCGCGAGCGGCTGCGTACAGAGCGCCGCGGAAAGCCCGCAGGTCCGTTTCGGAAAGTGGACCGTCCTTCGGCCAGTAGAAGCCTGTCGCCCCCCGCGGCAGCCTGAAGCTCACGTTCTCATCGTCGACCATATGGTCATCTTGCCGCTTGCCTGCCATTGGCCGGCCTTCCCGTGCCTCTGCAAAGAACACAGGATCAGCCGCAGGCTTGCCGGGCGAAGGGATGGGGAGTGTACCCCTCCCGTGCCCGATCGAGCGGGAAATCACGGGGAACACCGGGCAATCACGGTACGGCGGCATGCCGACGGCCCCCGACCGATCCACCAGGTCAGGGGTCGTTGAGAAGGGCGGTGAGCGTGAGATTCGAACCCACAGTGACTCGCGCCACGACGGTTTTCAAGACCGCTCACCTGGTCTTCCAACCCAGTACGCCGCCGATCAGGAGTAGAAGCCCCGGAAGTACTCCTCGGGCCCGACACTGAAGTCGTCCGGACGATCACGGCGCAACTCCTCATACCGGACCGCGAACACGTCGATGGCTTCATGAATCGTGCAGCCCAACACTTCGCGGATCGTCTTGAGCGCAAAGATGATCCGGTGATCGACGATGTCGCGATCTACGCTTGCCGGCAGTGTGGTCACGGGTCCCCGAAGTCGTTGTACAGCAGCGGAGTACAGCAATCGCACAGACCACAGTCAACCGAGTAAGACCCCTGGCAGGCCAACGGCCAGCCAATCGACCCTCAGCAACCGTCGCGCCGATAGTTCGCATCGGGGGGATCGGGCGTGCCACGGTCATGCCACGTGAGGCAGTACCGAACGGGGACTCACGGGGAACAGCGGTGACGGGGTCGCTTTGCCGCAGGTCAGCGTCCGCCCAGGTGAGGCAGGTTCCGCAGCTTCAGTCTTGGCGGCCGCACCCATCGGCGGACACTCGCAGTCCGCGGTGGCATCCGCGGGGTGCAGTGCTTTCCGTAGATCGCTGACGCTCGGTGCCCCGTCGGCCCGGCCGTCCGTTCCCCGGTACAGGCGGCAGGACAACGACGCCGGGGTGCCCGGCATGGCGAAAGGGTCCACCCCATTGATCAGGACGGTGGGCGAGCCGGTCATCCCGAGCCGGGCGGCCTGCTCGTGATCGACAACCTCGATCAGATCCACGTCCGCGTTGCGGCTGTCGAGGGCGCGGGCAATCCGTTCCTCGATCACCGGGGCGTTGGGGCAGTCGGGCACGGTCAGCACCGTGATGCGCATGGCACCCTCCCAGCTCGGTACCTCTCTATGCGACGGTAGACCTTCCAGTGCGCTGGAAGGTCAAGGCGTAGCCTCGGCGATATGCGCACTGGAGAACTGGCCGTCGCCGGCGGGCTGACGGCCAAGACCATCCGCTTCTATGAGCAGACCGGGTTGCTGCCCGAGCCACCGCGCACGCCGAGCGGATACCGCGACTACGCGCCGCAGACGGCCCACCGGCTCGCCTTCATCCGTGACGCCCAATCCGCCGGGCTCACTCTCGCCGAGATCCGTTCCATCCTGGCCCTGCGCGATTCCGGTGAGCCGCCGTGCACGCACGTCACCGGCCTCATCGACCAGCACCTCGCGGACATCGAGCGGCGTATGGCCGAACTGCGCAAGACCCGCACGGCCCTGCGAGGCATGGCCGAGCGCGCCGCCGTGACCGATCCGAGTACCTGCACGCAGTCGGACATCTGCCTCATCATCGCCACCCCCACACCGAGTGACAACGAGGGATTGTCAGCAGCCGACTGACAACTTACGGTTGTCGGCATGAGCCCAGAGCCCAACGTGGACCAGCTCATCCAGGCGGCCCACGCCCACGCAGCAAGTGAAGAGCCCCTCGACCTGCTCGACGCCGTCCTCACCGTCACCCGCGATCTCTCCGACCGGGCCGACGCGGCCGTCGACCAGGTCGTCAGGCAGGTCCGCGACGCCGGATACTCCTGGACCGTGATCGGCGAACGCCTCGGGGTATCCCGCCAAGCCGCCCGTCAGCGGTATGCAGAACGTGTCGAGCACACGTCCCCAACGGTCGGCCTCATCCGCGGCCGAGACCTGGACAGCGCCCTCGCTGCCGCACTTGCAGCCGCGCAAACCGAGGGACTCGCCGAAGCAGGCACAGAGCACCTGCTGTATGGCCTGCTCACCGACGGCGTGGCCGCTGCCACCCTGGAAAAGCTCGGCGCCACCCGCGACAAGGTCCGCGAAGCGAGCCGTCGACTCTTCGACTACCCCGCCACCCCAACCTCTTCCGCGCAGGCCGTATTTTCCGCCGAGGCCCAGGCCGCCCTGGCCGCCGCCGAACAGCTAGCAACCGAACGCACCCCGACCGGCGCCCCGGTGGTCACCAGCGCACCCCAGCTGCTGGCCGTCATCGCCAACAATCCCGGCTCCCGTGGCCGCCGCGTTCTCAACGACCTCGGCGTCGATGTTGCGGACATCAAGCGCCCGCTGCACTGCTACATCAACGTCCCGCGCACCGCCTTCGGCCGCCGCACCCGCCGCGGACGCCCTGGCAAGAAGCAGCCCGACCGGTGCTCCTTCTGCGGACACCCTCGCAGCGAGACCCGGCGCCTGGTGGCCGGCCCCGACGTCTGGATCTGCGCCGACTGCGTCACCTCGTGCGCCGAAATCTTCACCCAATCCGTGGAGCCCCGCCCCGCTCCATAGATCGCGAGAGTCCCCGCATCGCGTTGATTCACATCGGGTCGCTACGGGCCGGGGGGTAGAGGCGGTAGTCGGCCGTGCTGCGGTCTGCCGGGGGCAGCAAGCCCTCGGCCTCGTAGACCCGGACAGCTTTGCGGATAAGCCCAGCGGCTTGGGTGGCCTGTCCGATGGTCATCCTCTGCATGGCCGTGATCGTCCTCCTTTACCCTCCAGCCTTGACCTTGCCCCCGGGGCCAGGTTCTAGCGTCGCTCTCGTCGGACGACAAGGCGACAAGGAGGTGGGCGCGATGCCGTTCCGTGAGGGAGAGGTCTATCGGTGCCCCGATGAGAACTGCGGGTGTGAGCTGACGGTGACCAAGGGTGCCCCGGCGACCTGCGGCGGGCAGCAGAGTCCGACGTGTTGCTGTGGCAAGACGATGGTCAAGGTTGGCTAACGACGTCACGAGGCGAGTCGCCCGGGATCGGTGGCCGATGTCGGGCCCGTCGGCCGTGTTCGGCAAGACCATTTGCGGCGGCTGACACCAACAAGCACGATCAGCGGCGGTCGACGCCGGACCTCACTGACGGGTCATGCGACGGTGGGACTTCGGCGTTCGATCAGAACGACGTTGCGCCACACGCCGTGGTGCCGGCCGATGCGCTCGCGAGTGCCGATGACGCGGAACCCCGCCTTGCGGTGCAGGGCAAGGCTGCTGGTGTTCTCGGGAAAGATCCCGGACTGGATCGTCCAGATGCCCGCCGCTTCGGTCGAGCTGATCAGGGCCCGCAAGAGGGCTGAACCGATGCCCCTGCCGCGGGCATCTGGGTCGACGTACACCGAGTGTTCGACGACACCGGTGTACACGCAGCGGTCGGACACGGACACGGCAGCGACCCAGCCCAGCACCTTGCCCGCATGGTCGATGGCGACGTGCCGGTGTTGGGGCAGCTTGGTGGAGTTGAAGTGTTCCCAGGTGGGCGCTGCCGTTTCGAAGGTGGCGTTTCCCTCATCGATGCCGAGTTGGTAGATCACAAGGACCTCGTCGGCATGCTCGGGGCCCATGGGCGCGATGTGAACTCCGATCGCCGTACTCACGCTTACTCCGCGGGGGCGATCTCGTCGATCAGGCCTCGGATGCGCTTTTCGATCTCGTCGCGGATGGGGCGGACGGCGTCGACGCCGTGTCCGGCCGGGTCGGCGAGGTCCCAGTCGAGGTAGCGCTTGCCGGGGAAGACGGGGCAGGTGTCGCCGCAGCCCATCGTGATGACCACGTCGGATGCCTGGACGGCCTCGACGGTGAGCACTTTGGGTACTTCGGCCGAGATGTTGATGCCCGCCTCCGACATGGCTTCGACGACAGCCGGGTTGACCGTGTCGGCAGGCGCCGAACCGGCGGAGCGGACCTGTACGCGGTCGCCCGCGAGGTGGGTGAGGAACGCGGCGGCCATCTGGGAGCGTCCGGCGTTGTGGACGCAGACGAACAGGACGGACGGGCGTTGGGCAGCGGTGCTCATGGCTGGTGTCTTTCCGGGCGAGGCGAGTCAGGGAAGGGTGGAGGCGGTGCGTTCGGGTTCGCGCTGGAGGGGGAAGGTGCCGGCCTGTGCGGGTGCCGGGCGTCCGAACACCGCGAGCACCAGGCCCAGTCCGAGTGCGGCGCCGACCAGTTGGGCCGCGATGAACGGGCCGAGCGAGTGGGGCGCGATGCTGGCGAAGGTGTCCGTGAAGGCCCGGCCGATGGTCACGGCCGGGTTCGCGAACGACGTGGAGGACGTGAACCAGTACGCCGCGCCGATGTAGGACGCTACGGCGACAGGGCCGAGGTGGGCACGGTCGGTGCAGGCCAGGCCGAAGATGAGCAGGATGAGCCCGGCGGTCGCGACGACCTCGCCCAGCCACAGGTGACCCGCGAAGCGGTCGTGCGTGGACCACTGCACCAGCGGCTTGCCGAACATCGCATCCGCCACGACGGCACCGACGACGGCTCCCGCGACCTGAGCCGGGATGTACGCGGCGACATCCCGTGCGGTCGGCCCGTCCTTGCCGCGGCGGCCGGTGAACCAGGCCGCGAGCGTGACGACGGGGTTGAAGTGCGCGCCGGAGACCGGCCCCAGGAGCGCGATGAGCACGCCCAGGCCGAAGACCGTGGCCAGCGAGTTGGCCAGCAGTTGCACGCCGACATCGCGGGTCAACTCAGTGGCCTGGATACCGGAGCCAACAACCACCGCTACCAGGACGGCAGTCCCCACGGCCTCGGTCAGGGCCCTGCGTCCCAGCGGGGCGCTCACCCGGTCGTCTCGGCCGTCTGCGAGGTCTTCAGGAACGCGGCGAGCCGGTCCAGGGTGGCGGGCAGCGCCCAGTAGTAGACCCATGTGCCCCTGCGCTCGCAGTCGATGAGACCGGCCTGCCGCAGGAGTTTGAGGTGATGCGAGATCGTCGGCTGGGATAGGTCGAAGGCCGGGGTCAGGTCGCAGACGCAGACCTCGCCGCCGGCCCGCGAGGCGATCATGGACAGCAGGCGCAGTCGCACCGGGTCGCCGAGCGCCTTGAACAACTTCGCCAGGTCCGCCGCCTGCTCGTCACCCAGAGGCGCGGACACCAGCCCCGGGCAGCATGCACCGGTGTCGGTCTGCCCGATCACGACAAGCTCTTGCTTCGACATGCGTCTATGTTGACATCCTTCGATCCAAGACGCAACCTTGCATCGATGGCCGTCAATGCAAGCCGATGGGAGCCTTGTCATGTCTCGTGCTCAGCTCGCTCTGCGCGTCAGCGACCTGGAAGGGTCGATCGCCTTCTACTCGAAGCTCTTCGGGACCGAACCGGCCAAGCGGCGCGAGGGCTACGCCAACTTCAGCATCGCCGAGCCTCCGCTCAAGCTCGTCCTGATCGAGGGCGAGCCCGGCCAGGAGACCCGTCTTGACCACCTCGGCGTTGAGGTCGAGTCCACCGACCAGGTGAACGCCGCGACCACCCGCCTCAAGGACGCCGGCCTGGCCACCTTCGAGGAGAACGACACGTCCTGCTGCTACGCCCTCCAGGACAAGGTGTGGGTGCACGGCCCCGGCCAGGAGCCCTGGGAGGTCTACGTCGTCAAGGCCGACGCGGACACCCTCGGCAAGAGCGCCGACCCCAACACCGCCAGCGACGGCTGCTGCACCAGCCAGGCCGCCGAACCGGCTTCCGTGTCCACAGGTTGCAGCTGCGGATGAAGCAACCGTCCAGCGAGAGGTTCAGGACGGGTACGGCACAGCGGAGCCCCCTCACCAGTCGGGAGGGGGCTCAGGCCATCCCAGCCCGTCCACCGCCTCCCCAGACAGAGCCGAGCAGACGCAGCCCCCTGGCGTCCTCCGAGCCGTTCGTGCGATGGCGCGCTGCACCTGGATCTCATACGGCCGCCAGCCGGGCGCGCCTCGCTGACTTCTCGTCGGAACTGGCCCTATATGTCATTTGTTTCAGTTTCCCCAGTTCACGTTCTTCTGATCCCCGGAGCACCCCCGTTCAAATCCCGCCCCCCGACAGCTGAAGCAGCAGAGCTCAGGGCCGGTTTCCTTCACAGGAAACCGGCCCTGCCCGCCGTCGTGGCTGACTTTCGTCGGCCGAGGCACAACCGATCACCGGGACGACGAGCCACACGCACTGGTGGGGAGCGCCCCAAAGCCTTGACTCGGTCATTGAAACTCCCGGCCAAAGTCGCTACGCCGACCGCGTGCCTAGCTGACAGGCGGTATGGAGCGCTGTTGATAACAAGAGCGACCTCAGAAGTTGCTCAAGGCTTCCCACTGCGGGTGTCATCAGGCCAGAAGCAGTGTCATGGTCATCCCACGGTACAGCGGGACCTCGTACCCGCAGCCGATCAATAGGGGGAGGCGCACATGTTTGGAGCGATGGGTCTGGGCAGCAGGGTTGCCGCGCTGGTCACGATTGCCGCTGTCGTCGCACTGGCCATCCTTGTGGTCCGACGGGCTCGCAAGCGGTAAAGCCTGAAACGGGCCAGCGCACCCCCATACCTGCCGATAGTCTGCGGGCCAAACCAAGAAGGTGGGTCCAGTGGGCTTCGACGCAGAACGATCAGCTCGCATCGCTGCCATGAAGGAGACCGCCCGGCCCCTCTGGGAGGCCTCCGGCGACACCGACGCACTCCAGCAGTTCCTCAAGGACAAGGGGTGCCATGGAGTGGAAGCCGTGTTCGTGACCATGGGTCTGCTGGACTGCGGTCTCGCCGAAGCTCAACGAGCCTTCTTCAACGCCCCATGCCGGAACGCCGAACGCCGCTTCCACAACCACTTCATGGACCTGCTCGAAGAGGCCGCCGACACCGACGCCTGACAGCGCCCTCGGCCCAGCAGAGGCCCTTGACTCGGCCATTGAGACTCCACCGACCGCTCGTGTACCTGCTGGAGCGGAGGGGCGGTTACTGTCGGGTATATCACCAGATGAGGACTCCGCCGCCCATCGCGCGCGCTCGCCTGGCGGCGCCCTCAATGATTGCCAACCGCTCGGAGATCGCGCTCCTGGCTTCCTGGTTCGCCATCACGGGTTCCGCAATACTGGCAACGATCGTCTCCAGGTTCTTGCGAAGCAGAAGACACTCGCGCAGGAACGCAGGGACCTGCTCGGGCTCGACCTGCAGATCTGCTTGGGCCAGGACCGGAAAGAAGCCGGCCCCTAGCGAGCGGACCACTTCCGAGCCCCACACGCGAGTGCGCCAGCTTTCGGGGCCCGCGACGTCAGAGCATCCGTCTGGAACGTCCTGCACCTGCCTCTCACCATCCGCACCAACAACGAAGACGTCTACCGACAAGCTCATGAACGCAGTGGATCACAACCGCGACTGCGCGGTCCAAGGAGTTCGGCAACATAGGGCCTGCGGTCAGCACGGGCGGGGCATCACGCCGGCCAACGCCGAATGACGCTATTCCTGACCCGCGACAGCGTGCCCTTGGCGTGCCCGTTCGAGAGGCACGCCGGGGGGAGCCACGGGGAACACCGGTCAGTGTTCAGCAAACACGTAGGTCAGCGTTCTGCCAGGTCAGGCCAGATCGCATACGCGATCTTCCAATCCGATTCCGAGTCGGACAGCAGGCGGACGCGTGGTCAGGTCGGCGGAGGTCTCTGGAAGCATGGGCTTGTGAACAACGCGAACCACTCAGACGACCCGCTCCAGTTGCTGACAGGCCTAGAGGTCAGCGCTGTGTCCTTCGTGCGCGACTACGTCGAGCTGCACTTCGATGGACCAATCCTGCGGGCCTTGAGCGACCCCTTGGGGGTGTATGGGGGCCGCGAGTGGCGCTTTCCCACACCGGGCTCGCTGGAGCTCATGCGCTGCTACATCGGCGAGACCGTCGACGGCTATGAACTGGATCCGGATCGGATCCTTGCCCTGACCTTTGGGGAGCACCGCTTCGTCATCCCGCTGGATCCGGACTCAAGCGGGGGTCCCGAGGCGGCCCACATGATCGGCGTCGACGAGAGCGGCCGGGCTTCTGTCCTCGGTGGGATGTGGATCTGGTAGCGAGGGCGGCGACGAACGGATCCACACGTCCAAGATCAGAGGCTCGGTGCAGAGACCCCCTCGCGTCATACCGAGCCCCTTGCGATCGACCTGACAGGGACGAGCCGCTGGCGGTACAGCAGCGAAGTACAGCAACCAGAGCAACCGACCTCGTCCGATGACGCCCTCTGGAGGCCATGGCCCGACCGGTATGTTCGCCACCGACCGTTCCACGTAGAGCTACGGATCAGGAGGTTGCAGGTTCGAATCGTGCCGAGTGCACATACGAGCGGCTATGCCGTGAGGGTTTCACTAGCCGACTTCTCGCCACTGACCAGCTCCCTGCCTCATGACGCTGTTGCATGGCTCAGTCGGCATGAAGGAGCAACGGCGATGAGCGAGGCCTACGCGGTACGCATCGCGAACGCTTCGCGCGACGAGGCGCCGCACATCCAAACGCATGAAGGCCACGAGCTGACAGCGCTACTCGACAAGTGATCTTCGACCGGGACCTGTTACAGGTTTATCTACCTCATCAAGCCCCGGCTGCGCTCCGCTTCGCCGGGCGCGCTCCCGGCTCCGCTCCGCGCGACGCTCCTGCCTCCGGCCCGCTCCGCCCGCGCTGCGCCGACGCGCGCCCACACGTGGATAGGACCGGAGGCGACGAGTCGGTCACCGCAGAGAGCGGCCCACGGTCAAGACAATGCCTCTGGCGGGGGATCACCCGACGCCGGGATGGAGGAGGCGCCGTTCCCGACTGCGGGCCCGTAGGGGCATGCGTGGGGTGCTCCCTTCCCGTACGCGATCGACCCCCAGGCAGAGCCGAGCAGACGTGGCCCAGGGTGTCAAGGAAGCTCCTATAGGTCGTCAAGCAGTCTGTAGGAGTTGTACCTGTGGGATGTTCGTGCTGGTCAGGTGCTTGTAGACCTCGCGCGCGATGAAGCGTTTGAGGCAGCGGAAGATGTCCTTCTTTGACATGCCTTCGGCTGTGCGGCGTGCGACGTAGAGCCGTGTGCGAACGTCGTAGCGCATGCGCACGAGGGCGATCGTATAGAGGGCATGGTTGGCCTGGCGGTCGCCGCCGCGGTTGAGGCGGTGGCGGTTGGTCCGGCCGGAACTTGCGGAGATTGGGGCTACCCCGCAGAGGTGAGCGAAGGCGGCTTCGGATTTCAGACGGTCGGGGTTGTCGCCGGCGGTGATCAGGAGCTGGGCGGCCGTCTCGGTGCCGACACCGATCAGTTCCAATAGCCCCGGCGCCGCCTGCGCGACCAGGGGTTCGAGTTCCGCGTCAGCCTCGGCTATCTCCGCAGTGAGGTTTTGGTGGCGGCGAGCCAGTCGCCGCAGCGCGGTTTTGACCGCGCAGTTCGGGTCGGCGAGATCGGTACCGGGGCGGGAGCGCGAGAGCTGCGAGATCAGCTGGTGAGTGGGCAGGCCACGTAGGCGTTCACGTACCTCGGCAGGGGCCGAGACGATGAGCGTACGGATCTGGTTGATTGTCTGGGTGCGGGCCTTGATGGCCGAACGCCGGACGACCCGCAGGGATCGGATGGCCTCCACGATGCCGTCGCGGGTTTTCGGCCGGCCGTTCGCGCGGCCGGACAGGACGGCGGTCGCGGCCGCGTAGGCATCGACGGGATCGGACTTGCCGTTGGCCCGCCGGGCCTTCCGGTCGGGACGGTCAACGTCGACGACCATGACCTCGTTCGCCAAGAGGAAGCGGGCGAGTTCGGAGCCGTAGGCGCCGGTCCCTTCCACCCCGACCGCGAGCACATCACCGTGCGAGCGCATCCACTCCAACAGGCGCCTGTAGCCGTCGGGAGTCGTGGGGAACGGTGCGGTGGCAAGGTGCCGGCCGATGGAGTCGATCACCGCGGCCTGATGGAAGTCGGTGTGGGTGTCCACGCCGCCGACCACCACGATCTGGTCTGCCATGCTGTGTCTTGCTGTCCTTCCGTGCGATACGCGAGGGATCGCACGGGCCGGTCGGGCGGCTGGACAAGACTGTGGTGGGACCTTTGGCCGAGCTCCTATGAGGTCACAGGCGCCCGACCGGCCGCGTGCAAAGCGCCGCCCAGCCGGCCGACGATTCCTGGAGAGGACAGCTCGAAGCGTCAATCGTTCGGTGGGTCAGGCCTGCCGAGCAGCGCCGCGGTGAATCCTCACAGTCGTTCGTACAGTGGCGCGCTCCACCTGGACGCCATGAACCACGCCCGCTCCACATGCGTGTGGGTCGACGGCGGACAGGAAGGGAGCTGGGGTGAGTGGTGGGTTGAGGAGGTAGAAAGGTCCAGCGATCACCTTCGTCACGGTGCGCTGGACGTGGTCGGATGCGTGACGGATCAGCCGACGCAGCCAGCGACGATGCCGGGGCTGCCGTTGCAGTTGGTGGGGATGTTGCGCCGGAACTCGGAACGGTTCACCATGAACTGGGTGTCGGTCCACACGCCGCCCGGCGCGACGGTCGAGGCGTTGTTGTTCACCTCACTGTGGTCGAGCGTCACCGCACCGCTGGTGTTGTAGATGCCGCCGGCCTGTGAAGTGCCCGACCCGTTAGCGCTGTTGTGGTCGACCGAGCTGTCCCGCAGCACCAGGGTGCCGAAGTTTTCGTAAATGCCGCCGCCCTTGCCTCCAGAGCCTCCTACGACGTTACCGGAGACCTCGGTCTTGATGAGCGTCAGCGAGGTATCATTGAAGATCCCGCCGCCCTGCGCGCCCGCGGTGGTGTTGTTGATGATCTTGCTGTTGATAAACTGTACGGTGCCGCTCTCGATGTCGATGCCACCACCATCAAAGCCTGAGGTGTTGTTGTTCAGGGTGGTATTGCGGTGTACGGCGTCACCTTCTTCCTGGCCGATGGCCCCGCCAACTCCGGCGTAGTTGCGGGAGAACACGACCCCGTCGGTGGTGATGGTGCCGTCCGACTGCAGGCCTCCGCCCTCGGCCGCGTTGTTGAAGGTGAACTGGCTGCGGCTGATGTATGCCGTTGCTCCTCCCACGACGTCGACGCCGCCTCCCACCTCGCCGGCCCTGTTGTTGTCGAGGGTGATCTTGTCGAGCTTCAGCTTGCCGGAGCCGTCGACGAGGATGCCTCCCCCATCCCCGGGTGCGTTGCCGCCGCGGATCGTGATGTCGTCGAGCCGGAGGTCACCGGTGGAGGTGACGTGGAAGATGCGGAAGGCGCCAGCGGTTAGCCCGTCGCGGACGATCGTGGAGCCCCGGCCTTCGATGGTGAGTTGCTTGTCGATGGGGGGCAGTCCGTCGTCGCCGCTGTAGGCGGTGGTCAGGTGGTAGGTGCAGCGGCGGGCGAGGACGAGCGTGGATCCCGCCGGCGCTGTCGCGATCGCGTTGATCAGGGCCGTGGTGTCACACGGCACCGAAAGACCGTTCCCGCTTCCGGCGACGGCCGGTACCGTGCTCGCGCCGTTGACGAGAACCGTGGCCAGGGCGGCAACGCCGGACAGTGTGGTGAATCGCATAACTCTCCTTGAAGTGCAGGGACCGCCGGAGCACAGACGATCCCTCGTCCATGGCCCGGATACTGGGAGCAAAGCCGCCTCCCCCACCTCTCCCAGCGAGCCGCAACTCCTCCTCACCCAGGCACAGCAGCAAATGCAGCCAAGTAGCTGAATCCGTCGTCCGACAGGGCAACAGGACGATGACACCTCCCCGTCGCACCCTCCTGGCGAGAACCGCAGGCGGACAATGGAGAGCTGAGCGAACTCTGTAGAGCTACCGGCCGCGGTCGACTGCAGAAGTAGGCGCGCGACGCCGGGCGGCGAAGCGGCTTGGTCACTCGAACAGGAGCGGGTCGGTCTGCCCGGGTTCGGTACTGTCCTGGACAGCCCTGACTTTGCCGTTGTCGCCGGCGCGATGGGTGTCACCGGCGTCCGTGTGACGGGTCCGGGCGACTTGGTGGGCGCCGTACGCCGGACCTTCGACGCTCCCGGCGCGGTCCTCCTCGGCGTGGTGACCAAGCCCGACGAGATCGCGGTGCCTGCCGAGCCGGCCGTCGGGCAGGGTTGGGGTTTTGGGGTGGCCAAGGTGAAGGACGTCCTGCGTAGTCACACCGTCATCCGGGAGGGCGGCCACTGAGGAAAACCCGAAAGGAATTTCAGGAATGATGGTTCGGTGGTCGGGTACGCGTCTGCTTGCCGGTGGACAGGCCGGCGGGGTGAGACCGGACGAGCGGGAGGGGCGCGTCGTGGCGACGACGACCGTGCAGGCAGTCGAGGCGACCGTGCAGGTGGTCGAGCAGGCGGTGGAGGTGCCGCGGATCGCGGACCCGTCCAAGGTCGCGCCCCGGGACGCCCGGGAGTTGTCGAAGTTGTTTTTCGAGCAGCTGGCGGTGCTGGAGGAGGGGACACCCCAGTACAGTTACGCCCGCAACACGCTGATCGAGATGAATGTCTCCCTGGTCCGGTTCGCGGCCGGCCGGTTCCGCAGCCGCGGGCCGGAGGAGATGGAGGACATCGTCCAGGTCGGTGTGATCGGGCTGATCAAGGCCATCGACCGGTTCGAGATCTCCCGCGAGGTGGAGTTCACCTCTTTCGCCGTCCCCTACATCGTGGGGGAGATCAAGCGGTTCTTCCGCGACACGTCCTGGGCGGTGCATGTGCCTCGCCGGTTGCAGGAGGCCCGGGTGCAACTGGCCCGCGCGAAGGAGGAACTGCACAGCCGGCTGGGCCGCACCCCGACGACCAGGGAGCTGTCGGAGCTGATGAGTCTGCCCGAGGACGAGGTCGTCGAGGCCCAACTCGCCTCCAACGGCTACACGTCGGCCTCGCTGGACGCGGCGATCGGAAACAGTGAGGACGGGGAGTCGGCGCTGGCCGACTTCATCGGCGACGAGGACGCGGCTCTGGAACTCATCGAGGACTTCCATGCTCTCGCACCGATGATTGCCGAACTCGACGAACGCGAGCGGCGGATCATTCACTGGCGGTTCGTCGAAGAACTCACCCAGGCCCAGATCGGCGAACGTCTGGGCGTCTCCCAGATGCACGTCTCACGCCTGATCTCCCGCCTGCTGACCCGACTGCGCGAGGGCCTGCTCACCACCCGGTGACAGGCGGGGCGAGCTGCCGGTGTCACGGTGGCCCGAGCCGTGGCTTCTCATCACCCGCACCCGCACGCTTACACCCGCACCCGCACCCGCGTGCTGAACGCGGGCCGGTACACCGGCGACCTCGCCGTGCTGCGCCCGGACTGGAACACCGGCGCGCCCCGACCCGCAGGGAAGACCTGACGCACCGCACCCTGGGCACGCACCGCGGCGCTGCGTGCAGAGCGGTGTCGGGGCCCGGATGCGATCAGTCGATGTCCGGATCGCCGGAGTCCGCGAGTAGCCGGGAGGCGAGGTCGTCGGCCCACCGCAGGGCCCAGGTGCGCAGAGCGGTGATGGCTTCGTCGTCGAGGCCGTAGGCGGCAAAGGCTTCGTCGTCGGTCCATTCGGCGCCTGCCGGATTCGCCTGAAGGTCTTCGCGCTCGAAGCGGCCGCGGGCGTGGCGGCGGCCGAACTCCTCGAGCTCAGTATCGGCCCAGCGGCGAGAGGCTGCGAACACGTCGATCAGGTCGCGGGGCGCTCCGCGGTCGGCGAGGGCGCGGACTTTGGTCCCGATGACGTCCTCCTCTGCGAGGACGGGCCCGTAGGGGCTTTGGGCGATAGGCCGCCAGAAGACCTCCTTGAGGATGTCGACTTCGCACTCCTGACCGGTGACGGGGTCGGACACCGTGAAGCGGGCGGACAAAGGGGCCGTCTCCAGCGCCCGAACCTGCCAGCCTCGTGCTTGAAGGCCGTTACGGAGGGTGTCGGCGATGTCCGCCATGGGGGTCGGGTTCTCGGTGGCGACATCGAGGTCCTGGCTGGGGCGGTTCACCAGGTGATGCGCCCGTACGGCATATCCGCCGGTGAGGACCAGCGGATAGGGGGAGCCGAGAGCAATGACATCCGCCAGGAGCCGCGTGTGCAGCTCTGGCATGTCCGTCACGCGGCTGCCCGTGTACGCGAGGCGAGCTGGGAGAAGGCGTCTTCCCACACGGTGCGCACGGTGCGACCGACGAGGGTGCGCAGCACCGGCCACATCTGAAGGAGCAGGTCCTGGTTGAGGTAGCGGGGCAGGTCGTCGTGCAGGCCCTCGTGCAGGACGGTGCGGTACAGGCCCATGCGCTGGCGAGGCTTGTCCATGTCGTACGAGGTCATCCCGGACCAGGCCATGTGCAGCGGCAGATCCACGACTCCCTGGGTCGGACCGCGCAACTCGTCGAGCGACTTCGGCAGTCGGCGCTGGAACTTCTCCCGGTACAGCGCGAGGTCCTCGGCGTCCGCGCCCGAGAGGTTCCTTGACGGGGGCGCGGGGTGCTGTGGGCTGGAGGGCATGACTCCATTATGGCGGGCGGAGGAGGGGCATGGTGTGGGTTCTGGTGCCGAAGTGAGCGGGGGTGAGGGCGCGCACTGACGCGGCGCGCATCCGGTCCGATTTCGTGCTGGACGCCGCCCGTGCCGCCGGCTCGGCCGCCTGTCGGGCTTGTGGTCCCCGGGTCCGGGCCGCCGCCCGGTGCACCGGCGATCTCGCCGTGCTGGGCCTGGACTGGAACACCGGCGCGCCCCGACCCGCAGGGAAGCCTGGCGCACCGCATCCTGGGCACGCACCGCACCGCACCGCATGCTGGGCGCGCACCGCACCGCACCGCACCGCATCGCACCGCAGGGCGGCGAAGGCTCACAGTGGGCAAGTTTCCGGGGAGGGGGTGTCCCGGTTCGGTCGAGGGCGGCCCTGCAGACGGTCGGACCGAGTGCGGGCCGGCAATGCGTGGGGCTCCCGCCGCAGCCGGTCCTGCCTGCGTATGCGTGGGATCGCGATCGAGGCGATCATCCGGGTTTCTGCGGGCCGGGTCCGTCATTGCCGGAAGCTTGGGTTTTCGGGGTGGTCGGTCTTTGGCGTTCGACGGGACCGCCTAAGGAGTGGCTGCGACCGGTACTGCAATGACGCATGTGAGGCGGGCTACCGGGTTCAGGCCGCAGATGGCTGTTCCTCGGTGCGGGTGGACCGCTTGCCCAGGTTTCGCCAGCCGATGGCGGCCACAACAGGGAAGAGGGCCAGGATGAGCAGCCAACCCGCCTTGGGCAGTATTCGGATACGTGCCGCGGGTGTCCTGATGCAGTCGAGCAGGGCATACGCGTACAGCGCCGCGACTATGAGGTAGATCGCGTAGACCAGCAGCGACGTCATCCGGCCACCTCATGTGTAAGGGCACCTGCCCGCTTGGGTGCGGCACGGTGTGGCCCCACTGGCCGGTCATGCTAACGGGTGGGCCGAAGAGCGCTGAACAGGCACCCTGCTGTCAATGACCTGCGACTGCGCAAGTAAGCACTGTAGACATCTCGACTGCCCTGCCCGCGGCGCGATCATCGTCGACTGAGATCGCTTTCACAGCAGGCCGACAAGTCCTGGGTAGTCAGGCCGGCGCGTCGGCAGGTGAAGGGGCCGGTACGCCTTCGCCGTCGGCGGCGAGGGCGTCCGGGGCCGTGGAGTACACGCGGACGGCCTGGTCCAGGCCCGTCAGCCTGAAGTGAAGATTCGTGCCACCGCACCGGGCGCCGCTGCCAGGCGCAGCGCGCTCCCGCGTGCGGACGGCCGCGGGTGGATTGCGATCAGGCTGCTGATGCGGGAGGAGTCGCAGAAGTCGAGCCCGGCGCAGCCGATCACCGTCAGCCCGGGCCGGGAAGGCTCGGCCGCCATCCGGTCCGCCGCCTCTCGCAGCTGCACGGCGCTGTTGAAATCCGGCTCGCCGCGCAGCGTCAACAGCCACGCCTGTTTAGTCTGTCTGACCTCGACTGCGAACATCCTTTAGCTGCCTCCCCACCCGCCCCGACGGGACCGATGATACTGACGGCGGCCCACAGCGGAACTCGTATGACCCCTGTTGCGAGGATTTAAGGTGCTTTGGCGTGTCTGTCAGGGGTTTGTCGGGGGCCGTCGGGGGGCGGGGAGGAGGCGTCCTTGGGCCCGGTGCAGGCGACGTGGGTGCGCGGCACCGGAGCAGGGCAGATCCCAGATCGGGGGAGCGGAGCGGAAGTCGTCGTGCAGGGCCCTCGTGCAGGACGGTGCGGTACAGGCCCATGCACCGGTGGGGCTCGCTCGCCTCGTATGTTGCGAGGGTTCGGGTGCTTTGGCGTGTCTGTCAGGGGTTTGTCGGGGGCCGTCGGGGGGCGGGGAGGAGGCGTCCTTGGGCCCGGTGCAGGCGACGTGGGTGCGCGGCACCGGAGCAGGGCAGATCCCAGATCGGGGGAGCGGAGCGGAGGTCGTCGTGCAGGGCTCTCGTGCAGGACGGTGCGGTACAGGCCCATGCACCGGTGGGGCTCGCTCGCCTCGTACGTGGTCGTTTTGGACCGGGCCATATGCAGCGGCAGATGCACACCCTTTGGATGGGGGCGTGGACCCGGCGGGCGATGAACCGGGGCAGGGTCCGCCTTGTCTCCGCGGAGGTCGTGTGCGGTGAGCTCGTGTCGTCATTGAGCAGGTCCGCTGCTGGGACCACTTTCGCGATGATGCGACGGACACGTGTTGCATTCCAACCTTGCCGATGTGGTGTCGATCATGCGACTAGGGAGGCGGGGGCACCGTCTGCGGAACCCCCGCCCGGTACTCGATCAGCTCCAGGTCATGTTGATCTCACGCTCGAAATTGATGTATCCCGCGCGCTGGAAGGCGTTCGCCATCGGGATGTTGCCGAGGTCTGTGGACGCGCGGATGCGGGGGACGCGCTGTTCGGCGAGGATTCGGGTGCCCTCGGCGAGGATGTCGTCGATGTGGCCGTTGCCGCGGTGCGATGGCAGGACCGCGATGTAGGCGATGATCGCGTTGTAGTCGTTGCGGGCCGGGATGACGAACCCCACTGGTTCTCCATGGGGCAGTGTTGCGATGCGCCACCAGTCCCGTGGGCTGGTGTAACGCGCCAGCTCGGCCTCGTAGTGCCGGGCGGCCGCTTCGTGTACTGACATCCGGGTCAGGTCGTCACGGCCGTGTGCGTCCAAAGTCCCGTCCAGAACTGAGGACATCAGGGCTACGAGTTCCTCGCCATCGCGGACCGGCCGGTAGACGAGGCGCCCATTGGGCTCGGGAACTGGCGATCCCGGACGCCATTCCAGGCGCAGTCGTTCGACGAAGAGCCGGGCACCGGTCCGTTCGAGTACCGTCATGCGGTCTTCGACAGCTTGTCTCGTTACCGCGTTCTCACGCCAGTCCGGTGGGACGAAACGGCTGTATTCAGGGGGGCGCGACCCGTTCGGGAGGGTAGCGGCCATCGCGGTGTGCAGAAGTCGCGCCCCGATGTCCACGTGATCGGGGCCCGAGGGGCTGTCTTCGATGTCGAGGATGTCCAGGATGAGTGGTGCGTCGCCGGCTGATCGGCTCCACCAGGCTGTCCTGGCGAGTAGGCGGTCACCCCGGAGGGCGACCCACATCCATTCCGGACGGCGGCGGCCAGCGGCAAGGTCGTCCGCCAGTTCCTCATTGAGGATGTAGGGCAGTTGGGAGAAGAGGTCGAGTTCGTCGTGTCCGGTGATCGGACGCATGGTCAGGTCGTTCGTTTTCACGGTCAAGGCACGCTCCGGTGAAGGCGCCCGTCCGCTCCGGGGTCAGACGTGGTCCGCAACCCGGGGGGACACAAGCGCGGTGTTCTTGGGGATCATGGGCTTATCCCTCCTCTCGCAGTCGTGGCCCCTCAACCCTCGTGGTGGGGGTCCAGCGGTTACGTCTATCCAACCGCAGCCCTCGCCCGCAAACCCTTTTCGATCACTGTGCTTCCGACAGCACCGAACAGCGAGCCTGGGGCTGTCAGCCGCAGGTTCCCATCACTGTGCTTCCGGCAGCACCGAACAGCGAGCCTTGGGCTGTCAGTTGCAGGTTCCCATCACTGTGGTTCGCGGCGCGGGCCGGCGACTCACTGGGCTTGTCCCGGCGGCGGACTCGCGAAGCCGGACGATCTCCTCGTGCTGGGCGGCGAGTCGGGCGAGGACCTGACCGCGGAAGTCCGCGAGCTCGGCGATCGTCTGTTCCGATCCGCCAGCCGTTCCCGGAGCTTGACGTTCTCCGCCGTGGCGTGATCTGGGCTTCGCGGGGGTCGGGGATCTCGCCAGCCTCGCGCATGGCGTTCAGGCGCCGTTCGAACTCGACGCGGAGGTGAGAGCAGGGGCGGGTGCCCGTAGAAGGCGGTGCGGTCGACCGCACCGCCTTCTACGGTGAGGGTCTTGATGTCACACAGGCGTTGGTGGTCGAGTTCGCCGGCACTGCTCCGGTGCCGGTCCGTGAGCCGCTGGTGTGCGCCAGGACTGCGAACAGCATGTTGTGGTCCCGTGGCCAGAGCCGTTCCAGGATCTCGATAGCTCGGGCTACGGGGGGCGCCGACCAGCCAGACGGCAGGGACCGGCCTCGTCGCCTTCGCCCTTGCTGCCTTCGGCTTGTCAGGGTGACGTGGGGACGTCGGGGATGGGTGTGACGGGGTGGCCTCGGGCGTGGGGGTGCATCGGTGTGTTCGGTTCGTGCGGCCGGCCTCCCTTGACGATAGGCAGGTGATTGCCTGCATAATGGGGGTGTGAGTTTCGAAGCAACCGTGATCGATTCGGTGTTCAAGGCGTTGGCCGATCCCACCCGGCGGCTCCTTCTGGACCGTCTGCGTGAGCACGACGGGCAGACGCTGCGTGAGCTGTGTGAGCGTCTTGGCATGACGCGTCAGTCGGCGACGCAGCATCTGGACGTCCTGGTGGGGGCCAACCTCGTCACCGTCGTGCGGCGTGGCCGGGAGCGGTTGCACTATCTGAACCCCGTTCCGATCCACGAGATCGAGGCGCGTTGGATCTCCGGTTTCGACAAGCCGCGCCTTCAGGCGATCAGTGCCATCAAGCACCAGGCAGAGGAGTACGCCATGACCCATGCATCCACACCGGTGCCCAACTACGTGTACGTCACCTACATCCGCGCCGGTGCGGAGCAGGTGTGGCAAGCCTTGACCGACGCCGACCTGACAGCGCGCTACTGGGGACACGCCAACGTCTCCGACTGGCAGCCGGGCTCGGCCTGGGAGCACCGGCGAGCCGACGGCTCAGGCAAGATCGACGTGGTGGGTCGTGTCCTGGAGGCCGAGCCCCCGACGCGGCTGGTCATCACCTTTGATGACGTCCCCGATGCCGAATCGCCGAGAGAGCCGTCAGTCGTCACCTTCCTCGTCGAACCGCATCAGGACATCGTTCGCCTCACCGTGACCCACGAGAACCTCCCCAACCAGGAGATGCTGGGCGGTATCTCGGCCGGCTGGCCGGCCGTGCTGGCGAACCTCAAGTCGATGCTGGAAACCGGCGAGGTCCTGCCTCAGGCGCCCTGGGAGATGTCCCGCGCCCACAGCTGAGCCGCGCCCTCTGCGCCCTTTGTTCTTTCCGTATCCGCCCGTGCAGAGAGGTGCAGCACATGCTGGACACCGCCCCGCTCCAGGACGCCTACCGTGCACTGCTGGATGCTGCCGCCACCGTGGCCGTGGCCGACGCCGACGCCGACGCCGCCACCGTGGCCGACACCACCGACGCCGACGCTGACGCCGACGGCCCCGGTCCCGCTGCGCCGAACGGCGAGTGGAACGCCGATCAGATCCTTGCGCATGTCTGCCTGGTCGGCGCCGCCACCCTCGCCGTCCTCGCGGGTGTCGCCGCGGGGGCCAACACGACGTACGACAACCGGATCGCTCTCGACGCCTGGACTATCGAGCAATCCATCGCGCACGCCGGCGGCAGCGCCGGGCTCCGGGACCGCATCAGCGCTCAGGCGGCCGCCCTGTGCGCACTGGCCGGAGGTGCGGCGCTCAGCGACGCCGAACTCGCCACCCTGGTGCCCGCCCGGCTCTTGTCCAACGGCACCCTCCTGGTCGATCAGCCCGTGCCGCTGCACGACATCGTTACGGGACTGGCAGAGGTGGAACTGCCCGGCCATACGAAACAGCTCCTCGCCCTCCTGCCAGACCGGGCCGTGGCCGGGGCTGCGCAGTGACTTACAGCGATACCGACGTCAGCTCGTCAGCTCGTCGCCTCGTCGGCTCGTCGGTTCGTCGGCTCGTCGGCTCGTCAGGGGGAGTGCACGGAACTCGCCGATGGTGATGGGCGTTGGCTGTAGTCCCTGGGTGTGAGGTATGCGGACGGGGGCGGGTTGAGGCTGGAGGCACGCCGATGCCGGAAGGTGGTGCGGATGCAGGCGGCGGAAGTATTCGCCCAGAAGGTCAAGCCGCCGGAGGCTGCGGTGGCTGCGGTGAGTGGGAAGTCGGCCTGGCAGTGGCACCAGATAGGGCGCCGGAGGCTGCGGTGGCTGCGGTGAGTGGGAAGTCGGCCTGGCAGTGGCACCAGATAGGGCGCCGGAGGCTGCGGTGGCTGCGGTGAGTGGGAAGTCGGCCTGGCAGTGGCACCAGATAGGGCGCCGGAGGCTGCGGTGGCTGCGGGTGAGTGGGAAGTCGGCCTGGCAGTGGCACCAGATAGGGCGCGGGAGGCTGCGGTGGCTGCGGGTGAGTGGGAAGTCGGCCTGGCAGTGGCACCAGATAGGGCGCGGGAGGCTGCGGTGGCTGCGGGTGAGTGGGAAGTCGGCCTGGCAGTGGCACCAGATAGGGCGCGGGAGGTGAGGAGGCCTTTGTCTGGCGGGGCCCGGTGGATCGGGGTGTCGTCTGTCTCGGGCATGTTTGCGGATGCCGGTCGGGTATCTGGAGCAGGGCCCGACCGCCCACGGCTGGGTGGGGGACCGGGTGTGGCGTTGAGTATCCCTGGCGTCACCGGCGGCTCGGGTATCTGAGTCGGGAGGGTCAGCAGGTGTCTGATCGCGGCGAATGTGTAGTTCGGTGAACTCTTGGTTTGCAAGGTCCCCGGCGGACTGCAGCGGACTGCCCGGACTTGCGCCGGGTCCTTGTGCCGGCCGGGGAGCGGAAGACGGGAGATGTCGAAGACCGGCTCACGGCTGTCGTGCCCTTGGAAGGGGACCGGAAGACCTTGCGGCGAGTTGATCACCGGGCGGGTCAGGCTTGTTGGACTGCGTGGGAGGCACCGCGGGCCGTCCCGGGTTTGTGCTGCCTCGCCCTGTCTGCTTCATGGCTGGGCTTCTCCGGGATGCCCCACCAGGGGAACGGTGTCGCCCCGATCTTCGAGAACGGCGCGTCCCGGATGTCCTGGCAGGTAGCGGGAACGAGCGCCATCCGGGTCTTCCTCTCCAGCTCCTGCACGGCATGTGATGGCGGAGCCGGGCATCGGCGCTGTCTGCATACCCCTGCGGTCAGAGGGGATCGAGGAGCATCAGGACCTCGTCCCGGGTGTCGTCGGGTGCGAGGCGCAGGGCGAGCGGCCGACTTCACGCCGTCCGAGCCGGCTGTAGAAGTCCTCCAGCCCCTCTCCTTGCCGGGCGGCGAGGTGGAGTTGTTCGAGCTCGAGTTCGTCGCGGGCGATCTTCGGCAGCTGACGCATGAGGGCGGAGCCGACACCACGGCCGTGGAATTCGGGGTGGGTCTGAAGGTGGTTGACCGTGCGACAGTGTCCGACGAGCTGGTAGGGATCGCGGTTGAGGACGACCCATGCGGCAAGAACGTCGTCGAATCTGGCGGTGATGAGGCGGCTGTGTTGCGGCTGGTGAGGACCGAGGAGCTTGTCCGCGGCTGGCGCGACGTCGTCGTCCTGAACGGGTGGGAAGGGGAATCCGGCGGCACCGCCCGAGTGGGTGACCGCGATCCGGCAGTCGATCAGCTGACGTCGGAGTTCGGGAGTGGCCTTGCGGGCGTCGGTGATCTGTGCGAGCTCGGGCATGCGTTCGCCTGTCATGAGGAGCCGCAGGTCAGCGAGGTCTGACATCCGGGTTGGGTCAAGCTTTCGAGTTCCGGTGGCCGGCCGGCGGCGAACCCGGTCGAGTGGATCGCCGAACACCCTGACCTGGGCCAGACCTGGGCCGTGTCTTCAAAAGATCTCGAGTGGTGGATCAGTGTTGGGTGATATGTCGCCATGAACTGTCCGATGCCGAGTGGGAGTTCGTCGGGCCCCTGCTGGTGTCACTGCGTGGCCGGGGGCGGTTGGGCGACCGCACGGTGCTCGACGGGATCGTGTGGAAGTTCCGCACGGGGACGGCCTGGCGGGACGTGCCGCAGCGGTACGGCCCGTGGGCCGTGCTGCACGCCTGCTTTCGGCGGTGGGCGCTGGAGGGCGCATTCGAGTGCATGCCGCTGCGCCCCGGAATGCCGCACTCAGGCATGCCGACAGGCTAACGGCCCGTGAAGCTCCCGACGTCGATGCCATCCCTTCTGAGCCCGCAGACTGCGGCTGCTGCCCGCATGCTCGAACGAAGACGCACGTTTGATGACGCGCGCAGGGTCCGGTGCACCGACATGTGCAAGGTTCGTGCGGCTGGTGACGATCAAGACACCTGTGACCGTAGCGAGGCGTGGTCGTGATCTCGACTTGGCAGGGTGGCCACATGCGCACTCTGCGGCGGGACCGTCGCCCCCGCAGGGGCTTGAGTCGGGAAGCGGGCCCGGTCATCCGTGCGTGCACGGCTGCCGTCGGTCTTCTGCTCTCGCTGGCCGCCATGACGTCCGTCCTCTCCGGGTGCTCCTCGAGCGGGGCCGACGTGAAGCTGGTCGTTCCCTCGGTCTTCTACGTTTCCCGCGATCCACAACAGGCCGTATCTGACCTGCGGGTCGAAGAGAGAGCCGGCGGTGCGACGGTCAGGCTGAGGGTGACCTTCGACGCGAGTGATCTGAAGGGCGTCGTCACCGTCAAGCGGGCGCTCGATGCATGTGTTGTCCACTTGCCCGTCTACCACTGCGTCACGCAGGCGGGTCCAACGGGTGGAGGGGGCATCCAGGCCTTCCACCTGAGTCCCGCGAAAGGCGCGAAGGCGGGCGACTTCGCGGTGCTGCGCTACCGTGTGACCGCGCCCGGCCTGCCGCCGGTCAGCGGTCACTCCCTCATCGTGGTCGGCAGACCGAAGCTCCGGGTCTGGCTTCACCCCGATCCGGGCCCGGTGACACCTGGCGGGAGCCTGTCGGTCCGGCTGACCGTACGCAACGTCGGCGACGTGCCCGCCCGCGGAGTGGCCCTGCGCATGGAAGCACGCGATGGCATCACCCTGACCGACCGGCACCGCAACTGCCGCTATCGAGGCGGCACTTCGGCGTGGTGTCGGCTCCTCGCGGACGACATCGTCATTCCGCCCGGCCGGTCGTACGGCCTGGGTGCCCGCGAGCACTTGCGGGCCGCACGGGATGCCACCTATCCGACCGTCACCTTCAGTGCTGATGCCATCGGCACCGACTACGTTCCCCCGGCCGAAATCGCATCAAGGTACCGGCCCGGCAGCGGGCCTCCACTGCATTTCGTTCCGGCCTCCCAGACCGACGCCGGTGTGACGAGCACAGTCGGCGACGATCCACAGGTGCTCCACGTGAGCGTTGACAACCGGAGCGAGTTGGCCGCAGTCGCCGACACAGCGCGCGGTCCCATCGGCAGTCTGTCCACCGTGCGGATCGGCGTGCGGAACAACGGTCCCGGTTCGCTGACGGCAGCGGTGAAGGTCGTCTTCACGGTGCCCGAGGGCACCACTGTCATGGCGTCGCCGTACAGCTTCGAACGTGACGAGGAGGTGATCGCCCAGGACTGCCGGGCCGTCACCGCCGACGGCACGCCACTTGCGGAAGCCTCCGCAAGGCAGCCGAGTGCCAGACGGTACGTGTGCACGGCGCGCGTCGGAGCGGTGGGGGCCACGACGACGTTCCCGTTCACACTGCGCATCGACAAGAACAGCGCCGACGGCAGCGGCCGGGTCACGGTCTCGGACAGCGACCCGAGACGCCCCAGCGGCGACACCGAGCCGGCTGACGACGCGGCGGACGTCGCTGTGTCCGTGTGGCCGGGGCCGGCCTGGGCCACCCCCGGCTTCTACATCGCCGCTGCCGTCGTCATCCCGCTGCTCAGCCTCGCCGTCGCCTTGTATGTGCGGCGCCGAAGGCTCTTCCGCCACCGCGAAGAGATGACACCCCCCGCAAGGTGAGGCCGACGCGGAGCATGGAATACCCCAGAGACAGGACAAGGCGAGACCGGGACGATCAAAGGCCCTCAAGGTCAACGCCAACACCACCAGCCCGGGTGTGATGAAGAATCTCAAACAAGGCCGGCGACGCCGGTCCACATCACTGCAGCCAGACATGTGGCCGCGCCCAGCCCGACCAGGGCGTGTCTTCAAAACTTGCGGCGCTGAACACCGACTTCCATCCGGCCGCTGTCATCGGCATGTTGTGTTTGCCCGGTCAGAGCATGGCCGGCTCCGGGCCTGCCTCCGTTTTTGTCGGCAGTCGTTGTCGCTGAACGTCCTTGAGCCGGTGCCGCTTCAGCCGCCGCGCATGGTGTCCGGCGGCGTGAACAACGTGCGGCATGCACAACCGGCCAGGACCGGCGGGCAAGGGACCCGGAGCCGCGTGTGCAGCTGTGGCATGTCCCTCACGCGGCTGCCCGTGTGCGTCGGGTGAGCGGGCGGAGGGCGTCTTCCCGCACGGTGCGCAGGGTGCGGCCGCGGAGGGTGCGCAGCACGGGCCGCATCTGCAGGGGCAGGCCCTGGTTGAGGTGGCGGGGCAGGTCCTCGCGCCGGCCCCTCGTGCAGGACGGTGGGGTACGGGCCCGTGCGCCGGCGGGGCTTGTCGATGTCGTACGAGGTCATCCCGGACCGGGCCATGTGCGGCGGCGGTTCCGCGGCTCCCTGGGTCGGGCCGCGCAACGCGTGGAGCGACTGCGGCAGTCGGCGGCGGAGCTTGTCCCGGTACAGCGCGAGGTCCTCGGCGTCCGCGCCCGGGAGGTTCGTCGTTGCCGGTGCGGGGTGCTGCGGGGTGGAGGGCATGGTTCCGTGTAGCGGGCACACGTCGTGCGGTGTGCTGCGGGTTGGAGGGCATGGTTCCGTATGGCGGGCACACGTCGTTGCGGGGTGTTGGGGGTTGGAGGGGATGGTTCCGTGTGGCGGGCATACGTCGTTGCGGGGTGTGGTGGGCGTGCCGGTGTCCGGGGCGGGTGCGGGTGCGGGTGCGGGTGCGGGGGAGGGTATGGCCGTGTCCGGCGTGCACGGGGTGATGGGCGCGGCCGCCGGCCGGGCGCCGCTTGGGCGCCCGACCGGCTGCGGGCGGACTGCTGTCAGCCCTGCGGCTGGGCGATGTTGACCATCCAGGTGATGCCGAAGCGGTCCGTGCACATGCCGAACACGTCGCCCCACATCTGCTTGTCCAGGGGGACGGCGACGGTGGCGCCGTCGGACAGCTTTTCCCAGTAGCCGCGCAGTTCCGTGTCGTCGTCGCCGCTCAGGCTCACGGAGTAGGCGTTTCCCGGTTTGTGTTCGCCGGCGGGGGTGTCGGCGCCCATCAGCGTGTAGTTGCTGGGGGTTTCGAGCATGCCGTGCATGATTTTGTCGGCCATGGCGGTGTCGGGTTGGCCGGCCTCGCCGTAGGTGCTGAGGACCAGGGTGCCGCCGAAGACCTCCTTGTAGAACTCAAGGGCCTGCCGGGCGTCGCCGGCGAACATCAGGTACGGGTTGAGACGTGAGGCCATGATTCCTCCCGGATGGGGGTGAGCGGTCAGTTGCGCCGCACCCTAGCGGCGGCCACTGACAACGGGCCCGGGCCACACAGCGCGTTGCGACATCTTCCGGCGCCCGGCGGCGAGCCGGCCTGGACCCGGTGTCCGACTGTCGTTGCCGGCCGGCCTGCGTCCAGGCCGGAACTGCGGTCGGGTCGTCCGGGTGGATCGCGGGGTGCACCGCCAAGAACCGCGGTGCCGGCCCCGGTCACGTGAAGCGATGCCGTAGCAGCCGGGGTTCACAGCACGAGGCTGGACGGTGTGGGATCAGTTCTCGCCGTCCAGCCTGCGGGCCAGTTCTTTGCGGATGTCTGCCGTGAGGTTGCCGGTGACACCCAATGTGACGGCCAGGTCGGCCACGTGCCGCAGTTTGGTGTTCGTACACATGGACGTCTCGCACAGCAGGTCCCAGGCCTCCGCGGGGGTCAGACGTCCCACGGCGACCACGACACCGATCGCCTGATCGATCACGGCGTGGGAGTGCACGGCACGCTCGAGCTGGGCGACCTTGGCCTGGAGTTGCTGAACCTCGTCGGCAGGACTCCCCGGCTCCTGAACCACGCCGGGGGACTCGTGCGAGCGGATATCCACGTTCCCTCCGAGATAGGGGGTGACCGCATTCCCTAAGACGCCTGTCCGGCCGTGCGCCGGTCATGCCTGCGTTCTTCCCTTCACCCTCACACTGAAGGACATCCCCGTGCAACAGCGACACCACCTGCACCACCGGGGGAAGACGCCGTGTGCGGAAGGCGGCTGATCCAGGAACGCCTGACCTCTGCCGAAGCGCGATCAGCGTTGCTGTCCCCCCGGCTCGCCTGCTGCACAGCCTGGGAACGGGCGGGCACGGCGCAACCCGAGAGCGGGCACGAGTACCCGGTTCCGGTCCGGGGTCAGGCGGGCTCGTTCGCGGCAATCTCGTCGGCGTGCTCGCCCGTCACCAGGTAGATGACGCGCCGGGCCACCGAGACCGCGTGGTCGGCGAACCGCTCGTAGTAGCGGCCGACGAGGGTGACGTCCACGGCGGTTTCCACGCCGTGCTGCCACCGGTCGTCCATCAGGTGCTGGAAGATCATGCGGTGCAGCTCGTCCATGCGGTCGTCGTCCTTCTCCACCTGCAGGGCCGCATCGACATCCTGGGTGAGGACCACCTCGGCGGCCTGCGCCATCAGGCGCTGCGCGAGCTGGCCCATCTCCAAAATCGTGCGGCGCAGATCGCGCGGCACCGCCTTCTCGGGGTAGCGCATCCGGGCCAGCTTGGCCACATGCTGGGCCAGGTCACCGCAGCGCTCCAGGTCCGCGCTCATCCGCAGCGACGTGACCACGATGCGCAGGTCGGTGGCGACCGGCTGCTGCCGCGCCAGTACCGCGATCGCCTGGTTCTCCAGGTCACGCTGGAGGTCATCGACCTTCTCGTCGGCCGCTATCACGCGCTCGGCAAGCTCCAGATCGGCATCCATGAGAGCGGTCGTGGCCCGGCCGATGGCCGAGCCGACCAGGTTCGCCATCTCCACCAGGCGATCACTGATCGAGGCCAGCTCCTCGTGATAGACCTTCCGCATCATGTCCCCACCCTCCGTCGTGCGGGGCCGACCGCCGACCCCTATCAAATTCGAACACATCATGCAGGAACCGCTCAGCTTCTGCCCGGCCCCGGGCAGGTCAGCCGCCCTGCCCGGGGCCGGCGTGGATGGTTGCCGGCCGTGTCGTCGCCGGCCGTCCGTCCTTGGACGACAAGGCCGGGAGGCGAGCTGCCGGGCACGACTGGGGCACGCCGGGAGGCCGGTCGGCAGCGGTCCTGGCCTACCGGGGTGCCGGTGCGCCTGCCCTCGGGCCGGGTTTCGGGGTCATCGTGACGGCCTTGGTGCGGCGCTCGGGACGCCAGGTCGCCATCAGCGCGCCGGCCAGCAGGAGTTCGGCGATGTCCCCGCCGTAGTACATGATCTCCGCGCCCTGCTGCACCTGGCTGATGGGGGCGCGGATGTCGACGAAGAACCCGCCGTACATGGCCTGGGCGATCAGGGCGTGTGCGGTGATGGCAGCGCCCAGGTATACGAGGCGGGCCCGCACGCCGGGCCGGGCGGGTGCGGGGTCGGGGCCGGCGATGGCGTGGGCGAGCAGGCAGCCGGAGGCCAGGAAGTGCGCGTGCATGAGCCAGTGCCCTGCCGGGTGGCCCCAGGCGGTGTTGTACAGGGGGGTGAAGTACAGCGCGGCCAGGGAGCCGGTGCTCAGCGCGAACGCCGTCGCGGGATGCGCCGGCACGCGGGCGGGCCGGCTGTGCAGGACCGCCGTCACCTTGCGGGCTGTGGAGGTGGGCAGTGTGCGCAGCAGGAGCGTGAGCGGTGCGGCGAGCACGAGGGCTTGCGGGGCGTACATGCCGATGAGCATGTGCTGGGCCATGTGGGCGCGGAAGTCTGTGTGCGCGGTTGAGTCCAGCGGCGGCAGCAGCCCGACGGCGAGCAGAGCCAGCCCTGTAACGAACGACGTCGTCCGCCAGGTACTCCAGCCCCGTGCCCGGTTGCGGCGCCGAGCCTGTTGCGCAGCGAGCAGGTAGGCGCCGCCGGCTGCGAGGAGGAGGAGCAGCGCGGTCAGGGACGTCCACGGCAGGCTCGTTCCGCCGTCGTGGTGGTGCATGCCGTCCATCAGGTGCGGCCTTGGTGCGTCACGGCGCCGCGGTCGCTCCCGGGGTCGACGGGTCGGCCGCTGCGCTGGAGCAGGTAGCCGCCGATCAGGAACAGGCCGCCCAGGACGAGGAAGCCGGTGTCCCACCAGGCCTGGTAGGGGCCGCCGTGAACGTGGTGGATGCCCAGGATCTGGTGGTCCAGGATGCCCTCGACCAGGTTGAACAGGCCCCAGCCGACGAGCATCCAGCCCCACAGGACCCGCGAGGTCCACACGGCCCGCCGGTTGTGGGTGACACGCGCATACAGCAGGGCCAGGCCCCACAGGACCGCGATCCAGCACACGGCGTGGAAGATGCCGTCCCACAGGGTGTTCATCTCCAGCCCCGAGACCGTGTGGGGGTTGTAGTACTTCACCCCGATGCGGTCGTGGTTGGTGCTGGAGAGCATGTGGTGCCACTGCAGGAGCTGGTGCAGCAGGATGCCGTCGACGAACCCGCCGAGGCCCACTCCAAGGACGATTCCGGGCAGTTGCAGACTGCTCGGTGCCGTCGCAAGCGCCCAGGCCGGGCCCGCTGCGGTGGCCATCACTGGGCTCCATCCCGTCGACAGTGGGCATACGAAACTCGCCGTTAGGGCTTCCCGCCCTTCCCGCCTGACTCACTCTGCGTGCGGGGCTTCAGCCATCTCGCCCATCCGCGCACCATCACGCCCCCTCCCGCCCCTCCCCGCCCCTCCCCGCCCCTCCCCGCCCCTCCCCGCCCCTCCCCGTCCCTCACCGTCCCTCACCGTCCCTCCCGTCCCCTCCCGTTCCCTTCCGTCCGCCGCCGCCCACATCGGGGCGTGGTTTTCCCTGGTGGCCGGGGGGGAGCGCGCCACGGCACGGGTGAGAGGTGAGGAATGTCCCCGGCCGGCCGATTGTGTGCTCCCGCCGATAACCTGTGTCGGCGCCGGGTGCCGTGCTGCGACACTTCCCGCCATGACCGCACCCGAGCTCGGCGAAGAGGACTACCTCCGGGAGATCGAGCGTCTCGCCCACCGCGTCAGCGTGGAGGCCTTTCGGGAAGGCTGGGTCTGCCTCCCGGCCGACCCCGAGGATGCGACACCGCTGCAGGCGAGCGTGAACGCCCTGGCCCGGGCCCTGCGCAGCTACCACTTCCCGGGCGACGGATGCACGCAGGAGGACCGGCCCCTGACCAGACTGGTCGGGGGCCGCCGTGTTCAGGCCCCAGGTCATGCCGGCCGGGGTCCAGGAGAGCTACGAGGAGGCGTGTGCGCGCCTCGGCGTCGCGCCCAGGCCCGAGGGCTGGGCCTTGTGGAACACCTGGGGTGAGGGGGATCTGGAGGTGACCTTGGTGGTGTCCGCCATCGAGACCACCGAGGGGCTGCTGGAGAACTGGTCACGGGGCAGGTCCGTCGACCCCGTATCGCCGCTGCCGTCCCAGATCGCCCTGGTCCGCCGGGGCTGGATCGGACCGATGACGTTGGCGCCCCGCGCCGCCCACCGGGCCGGCCTGGCCGGCCGGCCGCTGTCCTAGGCAGCCCCCGCCCCTGGCAGCCCTCGCCCCTGCACCCGGCAGCGCAGGCCAGACGGGACGAAGGCGAAGGGCATCGACGGCCCCACGGCCGGCACCGCAGGCCAGTCAGGCCAGGCCGGGCCACGCGAGGCGAGTCAAAGGCGCCGGATGCCCGGTGTCCGACGCCTGACCCTCGATACCGGATGCCCGAGCCCCAAGGCCCAAGCCCCAAGCCCCAAAGCCCAAGCCCCGAGCCCCAAGCCCCAAAGCCCAAGCCCCAAAGCCCAAGCCCCGTACCCGTACGCGGGCGGGTGTGCCCGTACCCGCCACCGGCCCGGGCGGGTGGCGGCCCGCAGGGCCCGGCGGGCGGGTCGGCCTGTCGGGCCTGCGTACCGGGGGCGCGGTATGCAGTTCCGGTGGCCGTGGTGGGGGTGATGGCGGAGACTGGGTGTGTTCTCGGTGCCCGGCGGAGTCGAGCTGACCTTCCTTGCCCGGGCCGGAACGCCCGCCCGGGGGGAGGTCGCGTGGAGTCGTATCGGCGACCGAGTATCTCGAAGGGCCTGTCATATGGTGCGTCCTGCCGGAATTTCGGCATCTGAAACCGACACGTCTGAAACCGACACGTCTCCCGATACGTCTGAAACCGATACGTCGGGAAACGGCAACCACGGGTATGTCGATTCACCAGCTGCTCTCCAGAGTCGGTTCGCCGACGTCCTCGCCGGGGTCCTGCAGAGGGACCAGGTGAGCCTCGACGGGCACTTCTTCGAGGAGCTGGGCGCGAATTCACTGGTCATGGCGCAGTTCTGCGCGCGGGTGAGGAAACGCGCGGACCTGCCCTCGGTGTCGATCAAGGACATCTATCAGCATCCGACGATTAGGAGCCTGGCCGCTGCGGTGGGCGGGGACGGCGAGGAGCCGGCGCCCGAACCCGAGTCGGGGCCGGTGCAGGCGGAAGCGCCGGTCCGGGTCAGTACCCGCCGCTACATGCTGTGCGGGGCGGTGCAGATGCTGCTGTTCGTCGGCTACGTCTTCGTCGTCGGGCTGGTGGCCGCCCGCGGCTACCACTGGGTGGCCGCGGGTGAGGGGGTGCTGCGCATCTACCTGCGGTCGGTGGTGTTCGGCGGGGCCGGTTTCGTGGCGCTGTGCGTTTTCCCGATCGCGGCCAAGTGGATCCTGGTGGGCCGTTGGAAAGCCGGCGAGTTCCCGCTGTGGGGGCTTGCCTACGTGCGGTTTTGGATCGTGCGGGTGCTGGTGCGCGCCAACCCGATGTTCTTCTTCGTGGGCAATCCGCTCTACGTGCTGTATCTGCGCCTGTTGGGCGCGCGGATCGGCAGCGGTGTCACGATCCTCTCCCGCCGCATACCGGTGTGCACCGACCTGTTGACGATCGGGGACGACACGGTGCTGCGCAAGGAGTCGTTCTTCCTGTGCTACCGGGCGCAAGGCGGCCGTATCCAGACCGGCCCGGTCACCTTCGGCAGCAACGTCGTGATCGGCGAGAAGACCGTCTTCGACATCGACACCTTCGTCGGTGACGGTGCCCGGCTGGGCCACGCCTCCTCACTGCACCGCGGCCAGCGCATCCCGGGCGGCGAGTACTGGCACGGCTCACCGGCGCAGCCGGCCCGCACCGGCATGACGCCGGTGCCGCCGGCGCGCTGCGGCACCGCCCGCCGAACCGCCTATGCGGCGATGACGTTGGCGCAGGTTCTGTTCGTGGTGGTGCCGCTGGCGGTGGGCGGCTCCTACATGCTGCTGGCCACCTCCCCGGCGATCGCCCGCACGGTGGGCACCACCGCAACGGACACGCCCGGCATCACCACGGCCGGCTTCTACACCGACGCGCTGCGGGTGTCGGCGCTTGTGTTCTTCGGATTCGTCGTCCTGGGCACCACGGCGCTGTGCACGGTGCCGCGCCTGCTCAACCGGCTGGTCAAACCGGACACCGTGTATCCGCTGTACGGGATGCACTACTCGGCGCACCGGACGATCGCCCGCACCACCAACGTCAAGTTCTTCAAGCGGCTGTTCGGCGACAGCTCCTACATCGTCCACTACCTCAAAGGGCTCGGCTACAAGCTCACCCCGGTGCAGCAGACCGGCTCCAACTTCGGCACCGAGGTGGAGCACGAGTCGCCGTTCCACAGCGCGGTGGGGACCGGCACGATGGTGGCCGACGGCCTGTCCGTGGTGAACGCCGACTTCTCCAGCACCTCCTTCCGCGTCGGCGAGGCGCGGATCGGCCGGGACAACTTCATCGGCAACAACATCGCCTTCCCCGTCGGCGCCCGCACCGGCGACAACTGCCTGCTGGCGACGAAGGTGATGGTGCCGCTGGACGGTCCGGTTCACGAGGGGGTCGGCCTGCTCGGCTCGCCGCCCTTCGAGATCCCGCGGTCGGTGGAGCGCGACAGCCGCTTCGACCACTTCCTGGCCGGCGACGAACTGCCCCGCCACCTCGCCGTGAAGAACCGCTACAACCTGGCCACCATGGGCCTGTTCCTGGGCGCCGGCTGGGTGTACTTCTTCGCCATAACCCTCCTGGGCATGGCCACTCTCGCCGCCCGCGGCGCGGCGGGATCGGTGATGGTCGCCGTGTCCACGGCGCTCACCGTGGTGTTCACCGCCTTCTACCTCATCCTCGTGGAACGCCTGGTGGGCCGGTTCCGCCCACTGCGCCCGCAGTTGTGCTCGATCTACCACCGGGACTTCTGGCTGCACGAGCGGCTGTGGAAGCTGCCCGTGGAGTACTTCCACATCTTCAACGGCACCCCCTTCAAACCGCTGGCCTGGCGTCTGATGGGGGCCCGGGTCGGCCGGCGGGTCTTCGACGACGGCTGCTACCTCACCGACCGCACGCTGGCCGCGATCGGCGACGACTGCACCCTCAACCTCGCCAGCAGGATCCAGTGCCACTCGCAGGAGGACGGCACGTTCAAGTCCGACCACAGCACGCTGCACTGCGGCGTCACCCTCGGCGTGGCCGCCCATGTCCACTACGGCGTGAGCGTGGGAGCGGACGCCACCTTGGCACCCGACTCGTTCCTCATGAAGGGCGAGGAAGTCCCCGCCGGGGCCCGCTGGTACGGAAACCCCGCCACCGAGACCAGGACCGAACGCCGCTGCCCCGTCCCCGCATCCTGACCACCCACCCACCCTGCAGCCGAACGAACCCCTCCACGCGGGCCCTCCCACGCGGGCCCGCGTGCGGCGCACCCGGTCGGTGCACCCGCACGATCCCGCGCCGGGCCGACGGCGGTGCGCCGAGCCCCGGTGGGTTTGCTCGGCTGCCGTCGATCTTGAGTGCAAGGGGAGCAGGCTGTGCGCGACGCCGTCGTGACACCCGAGGGTGACCGGATCCGCTGGGTCGAGCTGCCGGGGCGCGAACCCGCACGCGTCTACGTCCACGGTCTGGGCGCCACGTCGCCGGCCTACTTCACCCAGGTTGCGGTCCATCCGCTGCTGGCCGGCCTGCGTTCGCTGCTGATCGACCTGCTCGGGCATGGCATCAGCGACCGGCCGACGGACTTCGACTACACCCTGCACTCGCACGCCGATGCCCTCGCCGCGGCACTGACCTTTGCGGGTGTCACCGGCGCCGAACTGATCGCGCACAGCATGGGCGGCTCGGTGGCCGTCGTGCTGGCCACCCGCCACCCCCACCTGGTCTCCCGCCTGGTCCTGGTCGACGCCAACCTCGACCCGATCCCGCCCGACCCCACCTCCGCGGGCAGCAGCGGCATCGCCGCCTACTCCGAGCAGGAGTTCCTGGCGGGCGGCTGGAAAGACATCCGCGACCGGGCCGGCGCCCACTGGTGGGCCACGAGGCGCCTGGCCGGCCGGGAGGCCCTGCACCGCAGCGCGGTCCACCTCACCCGCGGCTCCGTCCCCACCATGCGTGAGCTGCTGCTGGAGTTGGCCATTCCCCGCGCCTACCTGCTGCCCGAGGCCGACGGCCCGCTCCCGGGCACCGATGCGCTCACCGCAGCCGGGGTGAGCGTGGTCCCGGTCCCGGAGTGCGGGCACAACATGATGCTGGACAACCCGGAAGGCTTCGCCCGCGTCACCGCGGCGGCGCTGGCCGACTGACACCGGCAAGAAGTAGGCAGTCCGCGCGGTGGACAGGGCACGACGAGAGCAGGACCGCACCCGCCCCACGTGCGATGACGAACCATCAGACCGTGCGGGCTGTCCCCCTCCTGCATCCGCTCGTGGTTACTCTGCCGGATTCAGCGCAGTGATGCCGGTGCCTGCATACAGCCGGGGATCGAGGGAGAGGACGGTGACGGGATCACCCGCTTTCGCGGCCTGCCGGGCGATTGCCGCACAGTGGGCCACCGGCCACTCGCTGCTTGGCCACACTATGGCTTGCCGGGCATGCAGCGAGGTGAACGGCACCTGTTCGGCGAAGCGGAGCGATGCGGCGTGGGCGCCGGAGCCTGGGGTGCGGCGCTCAGCGGCCACGACGGCCAGCGACGGGATGAGGACGCGCCCGGTACCCCGGGAGGCCTCGATGTACAAGCCGGCGAAAAAGTGGTCTGCCCGGTACAGGGCGGTCAGCGCGGTGTGATCCAAGACGGCTGTCAGACTCACGCTGTAGCGCTGCTCTGGTGTGCGCGGATCTTCTCCCAGGCGGACCGGCCTGCGTCCTCGACCTGCGCGGTGTAGTCGACACCAAGCTCCTGTGCAGCTTCAGCGGCGCGTTCTGCCCGCTCGGCCTCGGTCAGTTCGCCTGTGGCGAGCTCCTCCAGCAATTCCGTGATCGTCGTACCGCGTTCCGCTGCGAGAATGCGCAGTCGGTCGCGTACAGCCTCTGTGGTCTTGATGCTGGTCGGTTTACTCATACCGGAATTCTACCACCGGTAGAATCTGTATCGGTGTGCCTGTCGAACCATCAGGTCGAGGAACGGTCCCTGTGCCTCAGGGTTGCCCCCGGTCATCGCTGGGCGTTCGGTATGTACACGAAAGGGCATCCACGGTTTGCCGGGGGGCCAGGCCGGCCACTTGTCTCCCGCGCCCTGGCCGCCTGTCTTCAAAACGCCCTCGTCGGATTCCCGGGATCGCACAACGCTGGTGGGGCGTCCTCGGCGGAAGTGGGCCCGGATGCAGGGCGACGAATCCGTACCCCATCTGCGGCGTGCCGGCGGACCGGGCCAAAGGCTCGACATCGTGCCCCCGGCCGACGCGACCCCGACCTCACTCTCGTGGCCGTCCAGGCTTCACTCGTGCGGCCGTTCACGCCCCACTCGTGCAGCCGTTCAGGCCTGACCCATGTGGCGGTACAGACTTGCTGCACCGGTTCGACCGGCACCGGCCGCCGCTGCGGCCGGTGCCGGTCGCGCCACGTCCGCCCCCCGGCCCGCACCCCTCCCAGGACTCTCACGCGATTAGATTGCGCACAATGTAAACGTGTACTAGGTTTCTCGGTGTCGCCCCGGGCCGGCAGGCCAGGGGAGAGGCAGTGCCACAACTGCGCCGTCCATGGCGCGCTTTGATGAGAAGGAGAGTGTCCCGTCATGAACCTCAAGCCCGTGAACCACTCGGCCGGCACCCCGTCCCTCCCGACGATCGTGCTGGTGCACGGCGCGTTCGCGGACTCCTCCAGCTGGAACGGGGTCATCGAGCGCCTGCAGCGCGCGGGATATCCGGTCATCGCCGCCGCCAACCCGCTGCGCGGCCTGGCCGACGACGCCGCCTATGTCGCGAGCGTGCTGGAGGGTGTGCAGGGGCCGGTGGTACTCGCCGGCCACTCCTACGGCGGCGCCGTGATCAGCGAAGCCGCGGTCGGCAACACGCAGGTCAAGGCGCTCGTCTACATCGCCGCCTTCACTCCCGACGAGGGTGAGAGCGCGCTGGAGCTGTCCGGCAAGTTCCCCGGCAGCACCCTGGGCGCCGCCCTCACCCCCGTCCCCTTCCCGCTTCCCGGCGGCACCGGCACCGACCTGTACATCGAACCCGCAAAGTTCCACGACCAGTTCGCCGCCGACGTGCCCGAGCCGGTCACCGCCCTGATGGCCGCCACCCAGCGCCCGGTCGCCGCATCGGCCCTGGAGGAGAAGGCGAGTGCGGCCGCCTGGAAGACCATCCCCTCCTTCAGCCTGATCGCCACCGAGGACTACAACATCCCGCCGGCCGCCCAGCAGTTCATGGCCGAGCGCGCCCACGCCCACACCGTCGAGGTGAAGGCCTCCCACGCGGTCGCGGTCTCCCGGCCCGACGCGGTCGCCCGCCTGATCGAGCAGGCCGCCCAGTCCCTCGCCCACTGACACCCCGCCCGGCCCGCCCGCCCGCCCGGCCGGCGCCGCGCGGGCGGGCCCGCCGTGGGCCGGCAGGCGTGCCGGGCGGTGCAGCGCTCGGGCGGGTGCCCTGGGCGGCGTACAGCGCTCGGGCGGGTGCCGGCCGCTACCGGCCGGCCGGGCGTGGGCCCTGTCCTGCACCCGGCGTAACCTCCGGGCATGGCCCGCATGGCGCAGCCGGTACCGGTCACGGCCTTCAGCCTGGTGCGCGTGGACTTCCACACGTTCGAGTTGACCGACTCCCACCGGCGCGCCCCGGCAGGTTTCGGCCCGTCCAACGGATTGGTCTTCTCACAGCCGGGCATGGCCGTGATCTGCACCGGCATCAGCACGGGCTGGGTCCACGTCCGGGTGCGGGTGCGGGTGCGTCCCCCCACCCGCGTGGAGAGGGGCGCATGGGAGGAGATCGCCGACCACAGTGTGGAGACCGCCACCGGCGCGCTGCGCGTCACGAGCGTCATGAGCGACACCCCCCGACTGCCCCTGCTGACGCCGCAGGGACCGGGCACCTATCGCGTTCGGGTACATGCGCGGGGCCGTGACACCGCCTCGGACGGCGACGCCCACGAACCCGTCGAGGACTACCTGCTGATCGGGTGGCCGGCCGGTCCGCAGCCGGACGAGATCCACCGGCATAGGGACCGTTACGGCGCCGGGCTGCGAGCCGGGCCGGGCCGGCCTGCGCCCGCGCCGCCGGCCGGTGATGCCGAGGACGACATCCGGCGGCGCCGGCGCGCACGGCTGCTTCGCCCCCGCACGCCCTGAGCCCTCTTCCGCCGGGCGGGCCGCACCTGTTGCCCCTCACGCCATCGGCTCGGGCCGAGGTCCGCTCCGGTGTCCCGGTCGGCGCCCGGGGCTTTCCTCGACCGGCCCTCTATCCTGAAGCCGCAGCAGGACACGGGGGAAGGAGCAGCGGGTGGACTGGTTCTGGTGGGTCCTCATCATCTTCTGGACGGGCGGCTTCGCGTGGGTGGCCGACAACATCCGCACCGCCCTGCGCAACCGGCATGAACGCAAGATGCAGTTGATGGAGGCGGCCCGGCAGGAACGCCTGGCCGTCGAGGCGGCGCACCAGCCGCCGGAGCCGGTGTGCGGGTGCACGCACCATCTGGCCAAGCACGACAAGCAGGGCCGGTGCCACGAACGCGTCGAGGTGCCCACGGCGTGGGACGAGAACAAAAAGCCCCTGCGCTACGAGGCCGGCCAGTGCAACTGCCAGCAGTACGTGGGACCGCAGCCGCTGTCACAGGTGTTCGCCGAGGAGCTGACCGACCGCGCCTGACCGGACGGCCGCGGGGACTCCAGGGCGGATGGGCCCTTCGGTCGCCCCGCAGCCCCGCGGCCGTTTTCCGCTTCCTTCGGGTATCACGGCGAGAGGTGCTGGAGGGGAAGTTCGACCACACCGTAGGCGATCGGCGAGAAGACCAGGGCGGTCAGCAGGGTGAGCGCGCGTTCCTTGTGCCTGCGGGCCATCGTCAACGGCACGAGGACGAGCAGCGCAGCGCAGCCCCACGCCTGACCCTCGTAGTGCAGCGCCCAGGCCGCCAGGATGGCCTCCATGCCGAACACTCCGGCGAGCGCGGCCAGTCCGACCACGCGTCGGAGCGTGGTGTGTCCCCGTCGCCACCACGCCCCCGCGACGCCGAACAGAGGACCGCTGACGACGGCCATCACCAACCACACCAGGGGCCAGGCCAGGCTGCCCATGCCGGACCGGCCCAGCTCGGCGTAGCCGTAGTAGCCGACGACCAGACCGATCGTGGTGCACAGGCCGACGAGCGCCGACGCACGTACGGCCGTCTTCTCTGCGACCACCGCGCCGGCGGCGAAGGCAGGAACACTCCACAGTGCCCCGGAATTCGCGATCTGGTTGAACGAGCCGGGGAGCCAGCCCTGAGCGAGGTTGGTGAGGACACCAAGGGCGATACCGGCTACTGCCGCGGACAGCCACCATCGGCTGACTCTTGCCACAGGAAGGGAAGCGCCCACCATCTCGAAGATCCTTACGCATCTATACACAGCAGCTATACACGGCGACTATACATGCGGGCTATACATGTGGGGTATAGATGCCCCGGGGGCGGCGGCCGTGGTCGGCACCGCAGCGTCGAGTCTCACTGCGGTCTGTTTGACCGGGGGACACAACGGCCCCGGCAGGCCTTGCGTTCATGTCTTCGACTCAGGGTGCCGCGCCACCGTGTCACAGGGAGCGGGGCTGCCTCGTCTCGGGTGCAGCCACCGACGATTCCCGAGGAGCACGTGATGGACGCACGAGTGAACTACTTCGCCAGCCCGACGGCGGGGAAGGCCCTCAAGCACCTGATGTCCGCAGGCAAGGCGCTCAAGGAGTCGCCGCTGCCGGCCGCGACACAGGAACTGGTGGCCTTGCGCGTCAGCCAGATCAACGGCTGCGCCGTCTGCATCGACATGCACACCAAGGACGCCACGGCCGCCGGCGAGAGCGCGGTGCGACTGCATCTGGTGGCGGCATGGCGGGAGGCGACGGTCTTCACCGAGGCCGAACGGGCCGCCCTGGAACTGGCCGAACAGGCGACCCGGGTCGCGGACGGCGCCGGCGGAGTCAGCGACGCGCTCTGGGCGCGTGCGGCCACGCACTACGACGAAGAGCAGCTCGTCGCCCTGGTGGTCCTGGTCTCCTTCATGAACACGGCGAACCGGCTGAACATCATCGCCCGGCAGCCGGCCGGCGACTACGAGCCCGGACAGTTCCACTGAACAGCCGTCAGGTTCCGGGCCGTGGAGCGGACTGAGGCCACGGCCGGGAGCCAGGGGGTGTTGCCCGGTTCCGCCGACGAACCGGATGATCTTCGCAGACCGTCTCCGGCCGGCCCGAAGCCGACCGGGCGTAAGGACACGATCGGGCGCAAGGACATGAGGGAGCAGAGTCTGTGAGCAAGGTCGAGGAGTTCGAGGAGCTGCGGCCGCTGCTGTTCTCGATCGCCTACCGGATTCTGGGCAGTGTGAGCGAGGCGGAGGACGCGGTGCAGGAGACCTGGCTCCGCTTCGACGCCTCGCCGACCCGGCCCGCGTCCCTCAAAGCGTTCTTGTCCACCACCGTGACCCGTGTCGCGATCGATGTGCTGCGCTCCGCGCGGGTGCGGCGGGAACAGTACGTCGGACCGTGGTTTCCGGAGCCGCTGCTGAGCGATCCCTACGAGGACCCGGCACGAGCGGCCGAGCTGGCCGATTCGGTGTCGATGGCGGCGCTGCTGCTCCTGGAACGGCTCAGCCCGCTGGAGCGGTCGGTGTTCGTACTGCGGGAGGTGTTCGCTTTCGGCTTCGACGAGATCGCCGCGGCGGTGGGGCGTTCGCAAGCGGCGTGCCGGCAGCTGCTGGTGCGGGGGCGGCGCCACATGCAGGACGGACGGCCACGGTTCGAGGCGGACCGCCAGGAGCGGCAGGAGCTGGCGGCACGGTTCTTCGACGCCCTGCGCGAAGGCGACGTGCACGGGTTGCAGAATCTCCTCGCCGCGGACGTGTCGATGGTCGGTGACGGCGGCGGCAAGGCCCCGCAGCTGGCGAAGGCCGTCCTCGGCGCCGGGAACGTGGCCCGGCTGCTCGCCTCCGTCTTCCCCCTGATGGCCCGCATCGACGTGACGTTCACGCAGGCCGAGGTCAACGGCCAGCCCGGCGCGATCTTCCGCGACCGCGACGGCAGAGTGCTCCACACCCTGGCCCTGGACGTACTCGACGGGCGGATCCAGACCATCCGCTCGGTGATCAACCCCGACAAGCTCGGCCACCTGGGGCCGGTCGCCGACGCCTTCACCGTCGCCCGCGAGGTGAAGCAGGCCCGCCGGCAGACGAACTGACCCGAAATCGGCCCGGACATGCTCGCGCTGACACCCCATGACACCGCTCAGTGAACAGCCGCCCAGCCGTGCGGCGACGTTGAGGGGCCGAACCCCGACCGGTCCAGGAAAGTGATCACCGTCACCGGGCGGCACCGGCGTCCTCCTGCCCTGCCCGGGAGGAGGATGGCGGCGGGCGGCGCGGCGCGTTGCCGGGCCGGACCGTATCGGGGAGGACATCATGGGCAGCGCTTTCGAGGACATTCCCACCACGGCCGTCGCGGACCTCGTGGGTCGTGAGCAGGTGATGGACATCGGCATCCGCCCGCTGTGGGGCGCACCGCACGTGGCCGGGCCGGCGTACCCGGTGCGGTGCGCGCCGGGCGACAACCTGATGCTGCACGCGGCGATCTACCGCGCCGAGCCCGGCTCGGTGATCGTGGTGGAGTCCGGCGACCTCAACTACGCGCTGGCCGGAGGCAATGTGTGCGCCATTGCCCAGCGCCGG
Organism: Streptomyces sp. HUAS TT11; assembly: GCF_051553595.1. NCBI lineage: Bacteria > Bacillati > Actinomycetota > Actinomycetes > Kitasatosporales > Streptomycetaceae > Streptomyces > Streptomyces sp. HUAS TT11. The sequence goes on along the minus strand of NZ_CP196184.1, from coordinate 28,969 downwards.
GGCGTGGCCGCTGTCGTGGCCGACGGCCTCATCCGCGACCTGGGCGAAGTACGCGAGGCCCGCTTCCCGGTGTTCGCGCGCGGTGTCATCCCCATCCCCGGCGCGAAGCGGGGGCTCGGCAGCCTCGGTGAACCGGCCCGCGCGGGCGGGGTGCTGGTGCGCGGGGGAGACATCGTGATCGCCGACGAGGAGGGCGTCGTGGTGGTGCCCGCCGCCCGCGCGCAGGAGGTCCTCGCGGCGGCGCGCGCACGGCTGGCGAAGGAGGCCGAGCAGGGCCTCGACGACTGGGAGCAGGAGCACCGGGCCCGCATCGACAAGGCGCTGGACGAGGCCGGGTTCACCGGCTGAGCGAACAGCGCGCGACCGCGCGCCGGTGCGCGCGCCGGGCGGCCGCCCGGCCGGTCCGGGAGCGTCGACCGCGGCGTGCCCCGGTCGGCGTGGGCGCGCCGGCGCCGGCGCCCAGCCGGTATCGGCCGCCGCACGCGAGGGAGGGGGGCACAGTCCAAGTGGGTGTGCAGCCGTCACGGCAGACACCGTGGCCCGCACTTCACGGTCCTACGGCGCTTCCTGCAGCGGCCAGACCTCGACCACGCCCTGGGCAACAGCGCACGGGGTCTTCGACACGAGCCGGACGGCCTCCTCCAGCGTTGCCGCTTCGATGATCGCGAACCCGGCCACCGGCAGGGCCGAGGACAAGAAGGAGCCGCGCTCCACGCTTATGCCGGCGCCGTCGTGGTTGCGCACCTGTACGGGTGCGCCGGCGATGCCCACAACGGTCCCGGCCTCCAGCAGGCGGGCGTCATGCGCATGCGCCTCGTCCCGCACCGCCGCGTCGGTGCGGTCGTAGCCTTCCTGGTCCCCGTATCCGATGGTCACGAATTTCGCCACAACAGGCCCCTCCACTCGCTCGTTCGCAGGCAATGCTCACCGGTTTTGACCCTCGGCCGTGCCCGAACTCATCGTTGTGCCGGAAGATCAGTACACCGGCGGCGCAGCCGCCCGCTCGCGAGCACCTGCTGCCCTCTTCGGGCGCAACCGGCACGCCCCGCGAGGCATCCGCAGCCCGGCCGGGTCAGCCGTCGGTGGCGTCGACGGCTTCCCCCGCGGGCCCGCTGGCCTCGGGGGCACGGTCGTCGGGGCCGAGGGGAAGACCTTGCCAGGACACGACCCGCCAGCCGCGGTCCGGGGCGCCGGACAGGATGACGACACCGGTGTTGCGCAGCTCGTGGGTGGAGGCGAACTCGACGTCGATGTTCTCCGCCCGGGCCGCCGCCCACATACGGATGACGGCGCCGTGACTGACCATGGCGATGGTGTGTGCCGCGCAGGCGGCGGCCTCCGCGACGACGGCATCGAAACGCTTCAGGGCCTCCACCCCGCTCTCCCCGCCCGGCATCCGCCGCTCGGTGTCGCCCGCGGACCAGGCGAAGGCGGTGCTCAGGTACGTCTCGACGGCCTGGTGGTCGCCGCGCATCTCCAGGTCACCGGCGGACAACTCCCGAATACCCTCGCGCACCTGCACCTCAAGACCCCGGTCGGCCGCCAGCGGCGCCGCGGTGAGCTGGGTGCGCACCAGCGTGGACGCGTACAGGGCGCCGATGTCCTGCGCCGCCAGCGCCGCGGGCAGCGCGGCCGCCTGCTCCTCGCCCAGGCGGGTCAGCCCGGGCCCCGGCACGGCGGTGTCCAGGAGGTGCTTGACGTTGGAAGGGGTCTGGCCATGGCGGATGAGGAGCAAACGCATGCGGGGGCCTGTCTCCCGGGAGGCTGGGTGCGGTCCCCTCACTGTGCCATTGCGCGGACCTGCCCACCCCGGCGGGGCCCGCACACCCGCCCCGCCGCCCCGCGTTCGCACCCTCGTCGGCCTGCCGCCACCGGCACGCCCGCGGCACGCGGCCCGTACGGGATACCGCGCGGCACACGGCCGGCTGCTGTCGGCCCTCGAGGCAGGCGAAGCCCGGGCCGGAACCCTGCCGGGGGAGTGGGCGCGGCACCGGCACGGTGCGGTGCGAGCGACCGGCGTCGTCGCTCAAGGACGCCGGGCGTGGGCGGGCACCCCGCCTACGGTGGCAGGCACCGGGAGTCCACGGACCCGCATCACCACGGCGCAGGACGGCTCCGACCGCCACCCGCACGGCGGGAAGAGCCCTCACCCATCGCATCGGTGAGGCCGACGAACTCGCCCGGGTGATCCTTTTTCTCCCGCCAGGTCGGGCCTCCTCGTCACCGGCGGTCGGACATGGCCGACCGGCGGTGAGGGCGTGAACGCAAAGCCCGGCACCCCCTCGCGCGCACCGCGGTTCCGGGCAGGCCCGGCGCCCGCCCGGTACCGCGGTGCGCACGGCCGGTCCGGCAGAACCGGCTCAGTCCAGGGCGGCGGCGATGCGCGCCCGGGCTTCGTCGAGTTCCGCGGCCGGCACATCGCTGTTCGCGCGGCGGAAGTCGAAGTCTTCCAGTCCCCACGCCGGGAAGACGTGCAGATGGCAGTGCGGGACTTCGAAGCCGGCCACCACAAGACCGGCCCGCGGGGCGTCGAAGGCACGCCGCTGGGCAGCACCGATCCTGGCCCCGACGGTCATGAGATGGCCCATCAGGTCGGGCTCGAGGCCGGTCCAGTCGTCGACTTCTTCCCGCGGGACCACAAGGGTGTGCCCCATGGTCAGCGGCGCGATGGTGAGGAAGGCGACCGCCCGGTCGTCGGTCCAGACGAACCGGCCGGGCAGCTCACCGTTGATGATCCTGGTGAAGAGCGTGGGCATGAGGCCATTGTGGCGTGCGCCGGGCCGCAGCCGTCACCGGGCCGCCGGGCCCCGGCAACACGGCGCGGACCGGGCACGTCCCCTACCTGCACGACGGGTACGCGGTCGCGCGCCACGACTGCCTGACGGGCAGCCGGCCACTTGATCGCCGAAACGCTCTGCACCGCGGCCCGGAACGACGATCCGCCCTACCGCCGCCACCGGACTCAGCAGTTGGATGACGTCTGCGCCGCGTCGTCGGCAACCGCAGTCACCACGCGCCCGGTTGACCGTTCTCGATGCCGGCAGGTGTGGTCGGCCTCATCCCGAGGCTGCACGTGGGCGTCCTGCAGTGACCACGCCCGGGCCGGCGCGGGCAGGCCACCGACCCGACGCGCTGCACCGCCCCCGACCGTCAGTAGCAGTCGTAGCGCCAGTCCCACGGGAGACCGGGGCACTGGCGGCAGCGGAAGAAGTAGACGCCGCCGCAGTCGCCCAGTTGCATGTCGCCGGTGATGGTCAAGAGGTGCTCCATACGGTGTCCGCTCTCGCAGTCCGGCCAGTTACCGGTCTGCGTCCAGGCCGGCCAACCGCCCACCTTCGTCCCGACGACGTTGCAGTCCTCGTCCGGCAATGCGACACGCGATCCCCAGAGAGTCAACGTGTCCTCGGACAGGTCATGCCAACTCGGATAGTCCTGCGCGATCGTCGGAGACAACGCGGACCGCTCGGGCATGTGGTCCTCGTCGTACTCTCCCTCGCTCACCTCGGGGATCTCGGACAGCAGCCCGCCGGCCACGACCTCCGCTTCGTTGCGCCAGTACAGTCGCGGCACCACCGGCCCGGGGTCCTGCTCATGTATCAGCGCGCACCACACCAGCTGCAGCAGATCCTTGCCCTCCGGGAACTCCAACCCCGGCACATCCCGAGCGAACAGCTGAAGGATCGGCACCATCGGCACCGCGCCCGGGGAAACCTGGGTGTTGTCGGGGTAGACGGACGTCCAGTGCTCATCGTTCGCGCAGTACGGCCACGGCTCATCTGCCGGCCACAGCAGCGCACCTCCCAGCGAGCTCTCCTTCATGCCGGGATCGCCGGGCTCCGGGTTGAGGAGGGTGGTTTCCCGGCCAAGGGCCGCGTACTCCGGAATCAGGGCGCGCAGATCGTGCGCGGGCGGTTCGGGTGTGTCTGCGGGCATCGTGACTCCTGGGGTGTGCAAAGACCGACCGGACGCTGCGGGCACGCTAATACGTGCCACCGACAACCTCATGCAGCAACGGGCGGGTTGGGGACGGGGAAGCGCCTGTGTCGGTTGCTGTCGGGTTCCCGCCGGGCCCCGCTGCCGCTCCGTCTGGCTCTGTTCACGAGATTGGGTTCTGGCTCGCTTTCCGTAAGGCGGTCACACACTGTTGACGTCGGCCGCTGAGATGATCGTTGCTCGCTCGTAGTCGAGGAGCCGGGGTCCCAGGATGAGTAGTTGGTCACCAGAGACAGGTGAGGTGCTGGAGGCGTCGGGATGGACGCCTGGGCGGAAGGTAGGTACGGACCACTGGCGATCCATGTTCGAAGCAGCCGGCCTCGCCATGCATGACGCAGCGGAAGTCTTCCTGCAAGAGTTCGGTGGTTTGACTGTGAACGTCAGCGGACCAGGGATCAGCTGTGCACGCACGCCGTTCGAACTGGACCCCGAGCTGGCCTGGGGGGAGGATGACCGATTTGCGGAGTGGGGCGAGTCGATCGGGCATCGTCTTTTCCCGCTCGGCGAGCTAGATCACGGCCGGTTCTTCCTGGCCATCGATGAGGTGGGCGTGATCTATCTCGTTGAGACGTGGGTTGCCAGCTTCGGACCGATGCCTCAGGCGATGGAGAACTTGGTTCTCGGCGTGGCTCCTCGCCGGATCGATGGGGACGAGCTGGCGGGCCAGGCGTTCTGACACGTCGCTCACCTGTAGAGCAGAACTCGCTTTCGGAGGAGTTGAAATCCGGCTCGGCCGAACATCTGCCGTTTGAGCACCTTGATCCGGTTGACGTGCCCCTCTACGACGCCTGAGTTCCAAGGGAGGGTGAGACCGGGCGATGACAGCGCGGACGGCGTCGAGCCACTTGGGCAGCCGCTGGCCTTCCCGCTCGGTGAGGATCTAGGCGAAGGACCGGACATGTCCAGTGAGTGCTTCCATCTCGGGGCAGTTGACCATGACGGCCTTGAGACGGAGCTGTTCGGCCTCTGTGAGGGTGTCGGGTGGCGGAGGATCCAGCCGGCGACCGTGCGAGGTGAAGGTGGCGGTGCAGTGACCGGATCTGCCCAGAGGCGCTTGGTGCGGAAGTAGGCGCGAACTCGCTGGTAGCTACCGGCGTAGCCGAGCGGCACGATCTCCTCCCACGCCTTCCAGGCGTTGGTGCAGCCTTGGTTCCAGCGGTCGTCCAAGTAGGGTTTGTACTCGTCGAGGACGGAGGGGCGCCCCTGCCATTGGCCGCGGAAGAGTTCCTCGGGCACGGTGGCATCGGCGAGGATTTTGACGGTGCGGTAGGTCATGCCGAGTTGGCGCTGGATCGCGCGGCGGCTATGGCCGGTAGCGTGCAGAGCATGGACGGCCGCATGGCTGGCCCGAGTCCGGTCGGCGAACCGGTGGCCGGTGGGCCACGGCGAGCCAGAGGGTGTCTTTTCCACGACGCGCACTGTCAGCCAAACCAAGATCGGCACTGACCATTTTCGGGCAACTCTCGGAGGCCGATCCGCGCGTCAGCCGTCACTCATGTCAGCGGTCACGCTTTCCCCACGATCTACATGATCAGCGTCACGTAATTCCCCACCCGGACGGTCACGCTTCCCCACGGGGATGGCGGTTGCGAGTGGATGCCCAACGACAGGGGAAGGCCCAACCACGCCTCTCCCTGCCGTTCACATGAACAGCGGGTCGACCGGCGGCCACGGGTAGCCCAGTTGCTCGGCATCATGCGAACCTCCCCAGACCTCGGCGGTGGCACGGGGATCGCCTGCGGTCAGCCGCGCTTCAAGGCGCTCGGCTTGGACCGATGGGGCGTCCGCAGAGACCGGGAGGGTCATCCCGAACTGGAGCCAGGGCAGATCTGCATCGGCCCGGTTACGGGGATGCCACAGGACGACGTGGATTCGATCGGGTTCCTTTCGGGAGGCCCAGACGCCTTCCAACTCGCAGTCCCACCTGACGAGCCAGTCCCCGCGTCCCCTCAGCCCCGCCTCAAGCAGCCGCGCAACCGCTCCTGCCGGCCACTCCCAACTGCGGTCCTCTCCGGCTCGCAGGACTTCGGCCTCGTACTGACCTGCGGTGAACCGAAGCTCCGGCAGATCGAAGTCCTGATTGGCCAGGTCGCGCCAGCCCGCCCAGACAACATGATCCCCGTTACGCGTGACCGTCATGTACAGCGCGCCACAGCACTCCTCCACGCCGCACCCGGACCAAGCGAGACGAACGTCGTGGGGCGTCGCCGTGGCATGCAACGGCCCGTCCTGGCCCAGCAGATCCCTGGGACTTACTCCCAGGTACCGGGAGCCTCCCACGCCACCGGGGACCACCTCGGCCAGAAGATCCCGGCCATTGACGATCGGGCGAACCTCCACGCCGCCTTCGTCGGGTTGGGGGCACGCGATGCTCAGACTGAGAAGGTCCGGTCTCGTAGTCATCCGCCAATGATCGCGGAGCTGGCTCGCAACTCATGTGAATTCGCGTGGCCTCCGCTCAGGGCGGTAGTTCGGGCCGCCTTCAGGGACGCTGGCCCCGGACACCCCTCCGGAACGACGGGATGGCAGCCTGGGGAATTACGTGACCGTCCACAACTCAGTGTGCACCCGTCACGGAAAGCGAGTCAGAACCCCAGTTTTGACAGCACGTCCGCGTCACCATTTCGCCTGCCTGCTCGGTCCGGTCTGTCTCGCAGAGCAATCGGATGAGGGTGTAGAGAGCGTCGCGGTCGTCGTCCTCTGCGCGCTCGTGGAGCATGGCTTCCATACCGCGGTCGCGAAGCGCTCGGTTGAGCCGTCGACGTGCATGGACGTCCGTGCAGGCCAGGTCCGTGAGCTCTGTGAGCCGTTCCGCGTGGGCGAGCAGGGCCATGTGCCACAGATGGTTGCTGTGGGCGTAGTGGTCGGTGGAATAGCACTCGGCGTGGGTGCTCACCAGGGCGATGGCGGTGTCCCAGTCACCGGACTGCTCTGCTGCCCGTGCCTGCTCGAACCATGTCACCGGTCGAGTATCGCCCAGCCCTGCTGAGCGGCAAGGCCCGCGCGGACGCCACCGCCTCGCAGTCCGTCCGGTAGGTCACCCCCGTACTTGCGCTCCAGGGCCCGCATCGACTCACCAGACTCCTGCGAAAACGGGTCCTACTCGGTGACTGACTTCTCAGTCTTCGAACGGAGATCATGAATCGGGAACGTCGTGGGTGAGGAATGTTCTTTGCACGTTCCTCCTTCTCGATGCAGTTCTTCGGGTCGCAGTGCCCAGGCGATGGCCTCGCCCGGGCCGCAGAATGAGGGTTCGAGGTGGAACGTGGTCCGTGTCCCGAAGGGTTTCGGCGCTATGAACTCTTCCCGTGGACTGGCAGGATCCATCCCGGCCAGCTCCTGTCGATAGCCGCGGCCATCCAGCCACACCTCGATGACCGTGCGGGCGCTGAGTGCGGCAGCTGCGGAGGGAGCCCAACGCTGCATGTCGAATATGTCGAGCAGGGAACCGAAGAATTCAGGAAGAAGCCTCTCCCGTTCATCGGCACTGGGGCGCTGATCGCTCTCCACGGTGAAGCTGAGATCAGATCCGATCTCGACACTGATCTGTCCATGCCTGCCGTCGCGACGGTGCAGCGCGTCCCAGGCCACCGCCCGCAGGACTTCGGTGGGAAGCTCGGGGCTGCCCTGCTCAACCAGAAAGTACATCTGTGGGCAGCGCCGCACATGCTCCATGAGGTCAGCCACCCGAAGCGGCTCGACGGTGAACCTCTCCACTCACCCTCCCCATCTCTGCACTTTCCAGCCAGGCGCAGCCGATCATGGCACCCGCCACCGGCAATCACCACGCTCCCCGCCCATCCAGTAGCCGTGACGGATTGTCAACCGATCACGGAAGTTGAGCCAGAACCCGAGATTGGACAGCAGATGCCGGCCCACTTCGGCAGGCGCGAGAGTCTGGCGCTGTTCGATCGCGCGACGGCTAGAAGAGGTGGGTCGAGGTGCCCTGCGTGAGGTTCTCGAGGACCGTGCGCAGCCATGGGCTGCGCACGGCCGGTAGCCGGACCAAGGTGTGCTGGAACGTTTTCCGGTCGGCCCGGAACAGGTAGTTGGGGAGCGGCGGGAGCGGGTCGTCGCGGAGTACGTCGTGGGGTATGCGGCCTGACGCGGGGACCGGCAAGTACGGCTGGGGAGAGACCAGCCAGAGCCACACCCCCAGCGGCAGGGGTACCGGGTATGCCGACGCAGTCGGGCCGGCGGGGGTCCAGGTCCGTCCTGTTTGAGGATGGACCGGTACGAGGAGGATGTCGACGTCTGCGTCCGGGGAGGGCTGTCCCGGTCCAGCCAGGACGGCGCGCCGCTTCGGGGGGCCTGCCGGCAGCAGGGCGTCGAGCGCGCGTTGGAACACGTCCGTGGTCAGACCGCCCGGGACCTTGACCGGCTGCCCTTGGGAGGCAACCAGCAGGTGGGCGAGCGCATGGCCGGCTGCCGCCTCCCACCGCGGGCTCCACGACCAGGAGTGGTTCGACCCCGACCGTCCTCCCCACGGGGCAATCGGCTCGAAGGGAGGCGTTTTCTCCCCCTTCTGTGCCAGCTCCGCCCAGGAGAGGGGCGCAGCATGGATCCCGTCAACGGGGACGCGGTGCACGGTGTCCGAGCTGAGCCGTACTGCCTGCCAGAGGGAGCAGTCGTCGACCCTGGTCGCCACGGGGAGGTCGCATGCCTCGCAGACCATGTTGGGTCCGTCGGCTCCGTCGAGGCCGCAGCAGGCACCGCCGCGCTTCTCGGGAATCAGCCGGGTTCCACGGATATCACCGGGCGCAATGACACTCGCCCCGGGCGTGCTGTCGGACAGGGCGTAGACCGGCGCGTAGATGCCGCGTGCCTCCGCCTCGCCCGGATCGATCTCATCCCACAGCCGCCACGGCCCTCCCCAGGGGTCCGGGTCCACGGCAAACGTCCCGGGCTCCATGAGCACCGGAAGCTGGGCTCCGTTCCCGTAGTTCTGACGGGCGTGGACCGGCAGTGAGACCTGGGACAGCGGGGTGGTCAACTCGGCGCCGCATCCCGCACACACGAAAACGAACAACTGTCCTCCGCCTGGGAAACAGACGCATCGTCGCAGCTCGCCGGCCCCCGGCCAACATGTTTTCTCACCCGTTGCGGGAACGGCACCTGCCGCCGTCGTGGAGCATCAAACGCAGTGCGGGCAAGTGCCGGCCGCCGCCTCTACGGCAAGCGACTTGCGCAGTGTTCGAATTCCCGGTGTGTTCTGGCGTCGTCCGAAGTGGTGAACATCTGCTGACCGGGTTCCCCGTGCCTCTGCAAGGAACACAGGATCAGCCGCAGGCCTGCCGGGCCGGGAACCGGGGCCGGTAGAGCCCGAACCCGCGACAAATGGTCGCAGCTTCCCAGGCTGAGAGCCCGAGTTCGGTTCCCGACACCACTCCGGAAAGGTGCCTGCGAGTGGTACGTCGACGTCGGCTACTGGACATGCTTTGACGCATAGTCGACGAAGACCTCGATGGCTTCCCCTGCCGCGTCGTTCAGTCGCCGCCGTTCTACCTCGCTCTCAGCACCTGAAATGTCGCGTGTCTGATTCAGCGCTGCCCCTGCACGTGCCACCAGGGCATGGTCTTCCGTCACCAGCTTGACGCGGTAGAACGCCTGCCGCGCGGCTGTGCGCAGACGGTGGCCTTCGTGGTACGCCACCCTGTACGCCTCCCTCTCGGGGTTCTCTTGCTTTCGGAAGAAGCGCTCGGCTTGCCCATGCCGGAAGTCCTCCACCGCAGCGGCGAAGGCGGTGTACGCGGCGATCCGCTCGTCGCGCAACCTCTGCTGCTTGGCCGCAAGCCGCTGAAACGGATAGGTGGCAACGGCGCCCAACAACGTGCCGACCACTGCCACAACGCTGGTCCATATCGGCTCCATTGCCACAGGTGAGCACAGGCGTACCTGTGCTTGGGTGACGTCGACCTCCTCTTCATCAAACATCCCCATGCGGAGAGACAGAGATCCCACGACGGGCATGTGGAGCTTGTAGCGCCAGCCAGCTCCCAGGACCCCATCAGCAGACAAAGCCGTTGCTGTACAACAACGAAGTGCAGCAACTCCAGCAAACGACCGCGGCCGGCAGCCGCTTCGACTGATCCTGCGACGGCCTCAATGACCCTCGTTGACTGATCTCTGTAAAGGTGCGGATCAGAAGGTCACACCGCCCACGAGACGGCTCGGCCGTGCATCGGGCTCACTGGTGTGGGCAGGTCGAGAGCCCGGCTCATGGCGGAGGTGACAGGGGTGGCGTGATCAGGCAGGCGCCCAGCAGCCCAGACGGCGACTCGTTGGAGGAAGCCGACCAGATCGCGCTCGGCGCCGGCGAGCAGGTGACGTAGGTCCGTGACGGGCACTTCGATCACCGCACTGTTGTCATGTTCGGCGTCGACGGTCAACCGGACGATGTCGCCGTGCCGTTCAGCGAGCGGAGAGGGGTCGTGACCGAACGAGGCCCAGCCCTTGCCGTCGACGACCTCGAGCCAGTCGCGCCTCTCCTCCAGCCCGTTGCAGCAGCCCGGCAGCAGCGTGGTGCCGGTTGCGGTGTCAAAAATCCGCAGGCCGCCAGGTGCGAAGAGGGCGTCCATGGTGAGCAGTCCGTGCAGGAAGCCCTCGAGTGGGTCGGTGGGGCGGGCTGGGCGACCGTCGTTCTCGGGAGCGATGCTGTTGCAGTCGGCGATGCGCATCACCGCGGTGCCGACCTCGGCAGCATCGAGTGCGCCGCTGAGCGGCAGGAAGCCGTACGGCTCGGACTCGGCGACAGGCCAGAGGGCGAAGCCTTCGCAGACGTAAGTCTCAAGGACGGGCTGCACAACGATCACCCAGGAAGTCTGCGGCACGCCTGCTCGCGCCGCACTGCGATTACTGGCTCATGCTGAAACCTCGGCGTTGGCCACGCTGAACCACCCCGGCCGCACCTCGGTCAGCATGGATTGCAGCGACGTCACTGCGGATCGCAGGTCGTGATCCGTGAGGCCAAGAGGCTCCGGCAGACTTTTCCCATAACAGCGCAGCTGCCAGAGGTCGAAGATTTCCCTCCCGTCGGCCGTGAAGTCCACATCCATCCCAGCGTCGTTGCCGCTGATGAAGCGGCAGCCTGCGCCCTGGACCTTGTAGAAGTAGGTGCCGATGGGATCGCTCCGACTGATCCGCTGCGAACGGGCCAGGCCGAGCACGGCCGCCAACTACTTGAGCCAGGGGATCGCCACCTCCATCGCTTCGCACCGCACCTTCGGTAACCGCAGGCACCACGCGCCTGGTTGACCGTGACACGCGTGCAACTGACTGACGGGGTGGGAGTTCATCGGGCCGTACCTGCCGATGGCGGGTACGGCCCCTACTCCGAGCGGTTGCGCCGCCGGTCATGGCGGCTCAGCGGTGCGACCGCATTCCCACGCGTTACTCAGCGCCACATGCCACGTGGCCGTAGGTGCACGACTCGGACCGGTCGCTGTGCCGCGGCCGGTCCGGCCCGTGTGTCGTCACCGAAGGGTCGGTCGTGGCCCCCTACATGAGGGACCGGGCGAGGGCGTCGGACAGCCGTGGGGCGGCGAACGCGGTGCCGCAGGTGAAGCGCAGCAAAGGTCCGAATGTCGCTGCTGCATGGATGCCGGTGAAGTACAAGCCCGGCACGGACGAGCCGAGTCCCTTGTCCAGGCGAGGGAACCCGCCGGTGCGATCGAGCGCGGCGCGCAGTTCGGGGGCCAGGAAGTCCAGCTTGTCGAGGTGGACGCGGTAGCCGGTCGCCGCCAGGACGTGCCCGGTGCGCAGCGTGTGGGTGCGTCCCTGAAGGTCCTGGGTGGTTACGGTGATGCGCCCGGCTTCCTTGTGGGCGGCGGTGATGTGCTGCCCCAGCAGGTGCGGCACCGCCTCCAGGCGGGGTTTGAGCCACCAGGAGCCGAACGGACCCAGGACTTTCTTCACCAGGCCCAGCCGGGTCGTGGCGGGCAGGTAGCGGAAGAGGGCCGCTTGGTGCACGACGGCATACAGGGCCCAGGAACGGCCCAGCGGGGTGTCCGGCTGCCAGTGCGGCCCCGGCGTTGGGGCCGCCCCGAAGGCCAACCGTTCAGTGCGCGCCATGAGTTGCACGTGAGCCCCGGCTTCGTGCAGGAGCGCAGCGCTTTCCTGGGCAGATTGCCCAGCGCCGACCACGAGCACGTGCCGGCCCGTGAACGCCGAAAGGTCGGCATGCTGCGCGGTATGTGAGACCAGGCCCTCGGCGACCAGAGGAGCCAGGGGCCTGGGCACGTGAGCGATACCGTCCATGCCGCTCGCGATGACAACCGCAGCTGCCTGCACCTCCTCACCCGAGGCGAGCTTGAGGCGGAAAGTGTTGTCGCCTTGCCGGTCGACCCCCAGCACCCGCACGTCCTCCACGTCGGGCACCAACTGCTCGGTGAACCAGCGCCCGTAGCGCACGAACAGCTCGATGGGCACGCGGTCGTGTCCGGACAAGTGTGCTTCGTTCGACTGACGGCAGTAGTCCTCCAGCGTGAAGCCCGGCCCGGGTGCGGACAGCAGCGAGGCGCTGGGCGGTGACTTCAGGAGCATGCCCTGCGGCATGTTCTGGCTCCAGCTCGCCATGGGCGTGCCGAAGACGCGCACGGACAGCCTCCTGGCGCGTAGGTGTGCGGCGGTGGACAGGCCATACGGGCCGGCCCCGATGACAACGACGGTTTTGGACACGAGGGATCCCCCCTGGCACCGGCTGCGTCGCGCGCGGTGCCGCAAATGGTGGTGTGTGACGGCGTGCCGGAACCGCTCACCGCAGGTGCAGCGATCAGGCGGAAAGCGGCGTGGGGGAGGGAGGCCCACGCCGGGCCACTGCTCGGGACAGGATGAGCAGGCGTGGAGATGTCCGCGTCAGAGTGCTGGTGGCGGGCGCCCGGGGCTGCCGTGCCTCGGGCACGGCGTAGGTGAAGAGCAGGTACAGCTCGCGCCAGAGAGGCAGCGGCAGGCGGCGCAAAGTGCCCTCCAGGTCCCGCAGGACCCGGCGGCACCCGGCATCCGCGCGGTGCAGCATGAAGGACACCAGGAGGGTCAGCAGGATCTGCAGCAGCACCAGCGACGGGCGGCGGCGCACCTCTGCACCCCACGGCCCCTCGCCGGCGGGCTCAAGGACGCGCAGCAGTTCGAAGCAGCAGCAGGCAACCACCTGACCTGCCACGAGGACAGCCAGCCAGCGCCCCGCGGACGCCGCACCCGTGGCACGCGGCAGCGCGAAAGCGAAGAGCCCGGCCACGACAAGAAGGCGCATCGGCCACGACGGCATACCGCCGAAGAGGAGATGGTCAGTCTGCATGGCCAGCAGGGTGCACGCGGTCGAGAACGCCCCCGCCCTGACGGCAGCCGCGACTAGCGCGGCAACGGTGTGGCCACGCCGACGCAGATAAGGCATACCCCCCAGGCCCGCCATAACATGCCCATGATGGAGCACCCTACGTCTATTTGTCACTCATTCACCCACAACGCGGTGCACCGATCAGGCAATCCCACGCGCCACGGGGCGGCGATCTCCTGGCTGGAGAGGGCCTCTTTGCCGCGGCGACGTGGGTCCGGGGTGTCGACGACGATGTACTTTGAGCTGCCGAGCCAGTCCATGGACGCGGCTCGGGCCCTCCTTTGTGAGGTTCTTCGTGGGTCTCGACGGTCTTGTCGACACCCACCACGACGAGAGCCTGCAGGCGAGCGAGTTCCTCACGCTGGTGGAGCGTTGTCCCGGGTGGGACTGGCGTCGTCAACCGAGCACAGACCTGCAGTAGACCGGCGCACGCCTACGTCCTGTCTCCGGGAGGAGATCAGGACGGCTGCGAGGTGCAAGGCTGCCGGGCAGGCGGCAGCGAGCTCGTCCGCCCGCATGGCGATGCCACGCCACTGCTTGAGTCGGGCGACGCCCGGGTCAGTGAGGGCTGCGGCGCTTTCCACCCTTACCGCAGCGTCTCGTGCCGGCGGCCGGCGGCCGGCGTCGGAGCCGGGACGGGCGCGGGCGCCGTCACGTGCGTCGGATGACCAGCACGGCCACGTCGTCGAGGTGGTCGACCGCGGCCGCCGCGGTGAGGATGCGGTCGGCGGTCTCCTCGGCGTTCAGCCCGTCGTGGACGGCCTTCCCGGCCATGGCTCCGGCTTGTTCCAGTCCGGCCTCCAGCGTCAGGTCCGGTCCTTCGACCACGCCGTCGGTGACCATGACCAGCGCACTGTCCCTGTCCAGGGTGAAGGTGTCCTCGCGGTACTCGGTGCCGGTCACCACGCCCAGGACCGGCCCGCCGGGCAGCTCATGGACCTCGAAACTGCCGTCTTTGTGCGCGCAGAGCACCGGCACATGACCGGCGCTGGTGCCGGTGACGCGTCCGTCGTGCGGATCGACGTGCAGGATGGTGCAGCTGGCGAACCGTGCGGGGGCCAGCGTGAGGAGCAGCTCGTTGGTGCGCTGCAGCACCGCTGTCGGATCCGGTTCCTGGGCGGCGATCGCGCGCATGGACAGGCGGACCTGTCCCATGAAGGCGGCGGCGTCCACGTCGTGCCCCTGGACGTCGCCGATCTCCAGGGCGATCGTGCCGTCGGGCAGGACGAAGGCGTCGTACCAGTCTCCGCCGATGTCCAGTCCGTCCCGGCTCGGCCGGTAGCGGGCGGCGACGTCCAGGCCCGGGAGGTGCTCGGGCAGCGTGGGCAGCATGGTCTGCTGCAGTGCCGCGGCCAGTTCCACCCGTGTCTGCTGCAACCTGATGCGCCGCAGCGCCTGGCCTGCCAGGTCGGCCAGCGTGCCCATGAGGGTCCGCTCCTCCAGCGAGGGCCGGTGCCCGCTGGCGTAGGTCAGCATCCACGCCCCCAGTGGCTGATCGCCGCTCTCGCTGAGGGGGGTGATGGACACGGTGTAGTTGAAGCCGAGCGGGCCCAGACACGGGAAACCGACTCCGTGCGGCCAGCGGCGGATGTAGTCCTGCCGGTTTGCGATGAACAGCGGCTCGCCGGTGCGGATCGCCTCGGGTATCGCGCTGGGATGGTCCAGCGGCAGGCTGTGCCGGGCCTGGGCTTCCCGCATGGATATCCCGGCGTCGGTGGACACGTGCAGGCGGCCGTCGACGACGAGAGCGAGCAGGGCACCACTGGCCCCGAAGGCCGCGGCCAGCCGGGTCAGAACGACCTGCCGCAGTTCCTGCTCGGTGGCCGCGGTGATCAGGGCAGAGGAGAAGTCGGCGACCTCCATGGCGCGCTGTCGCTCGGCAGCCAGTGCCGTCTGCGCCTTCTTCCTGCGCTTCTCCTGCTTGGTGTCGTCCCGGACCAGCCCGAAGATCCGTTCGGGTCCGTCATAGCCCAGCTGGATGCGACGGGTCTGAACGGCCAGATGATGCCAGCCGTCGTGCGCGGTGAGGTACCGCAGCTTCACCCACGGGGACTGGGCGGGGGTCGCGCGCAGGAGCTGCCGGAAGGACTCCCGGTCGTCCGGGTGCACTGCCGCGATCACTTTGGAGAGCGGCGCGGTGGGGTCCGGGTAGAACGCGACCAGAGCGGCCAGGCCACTGAGCCACTCCAGCCGGCGTTCCAGGGGTGAATACATCCACAGGCCGACATCGGCGGCCTCGGCGGCCAGCCGGAACGGGATCAGCAGGCTGGCCAGGTCGTTTCGCGCATCCAGGGAGTGCACCCAGACCAGCTGTCCGTCACCGGAGGGATCCTTCACCGGCTGCGCCTGGAGCAGGCAGGCAACGGGTGCTCCGCCCCGCCCGGGGAACTCCAGTACGCGCATCGCGACCGTCTTCGTCCTTGTGGCGGTCACCACGAGGCTTCCGGCCGATATCCGCTGCTCTGCGGGCCACAGACCGCCGAAGTCACGGCCCAGGCAGTCCTTTGCGGGCCTGCCCAGCGCTATGGCCATCGCAGCGTTGAGACGGCGGATGGCACCGTCCAACGTCAAAAGAGCCGCCGGGGCAGCCCCTCGAAGAAGTTCGTCCGAGGCGTCCATCTGTGGCTCCCTGGTACATGCCAAAACAGCCCCTTCACTCATGTTCGCGCATTTTGCGGCGCTGTCTCGGTGAAGGATGGCGGGTGTTCCGGGCCGGCCGGGTGCTGCGTACCCGGGGGATCACCGTGGAGGGGCGGCTGCAGAGGTCCCACTGGTCCGACTAGGTCAAGCTCGACAGCCACGGCGCACGGCATGAGCGCACAGGCGCGGAAGGCGGTGCCGAGCGGGCCGAGATCACGTACGACCCCGACAACACTATGGTTGGCCGCCGAAGATCCAGCCGCAGGGCGTACTTCGTGCGACTGCGGCCTGGAACGCGAAGGGCCGCCCTGCTCTTTAGAAAAGGAAGCAAGCTTGAGACCGCCGTTCCTGCTCGCCACAGCCCTCGGCTGCGCCCTGTTGCTCTCGGGCTGCGCAGGGCTGTCGGGCGGCCTTCCCTCTTACGGAAAGCCGGTCACGCAGGCGCAGCTCGTCGGCATGTGGAAGGGCGGCTGGAGGAACATCTGTCACGCGACGCTCATGCTCCGCTCCGACCACGGCCTGAGCGCTACCGGCTTTCCGACCGACGATGACGACGCCCGTCACTCGGAGGTCATCCGCCGCGTCTCCGGCATCGGAACCTGGATGATTTCCCCGGGAGTCGACAAGGGCGACCCCCCGACCCTCGACCTCACTATCGGCGCCACGGACCACAGCCTCGACTTCGCCGCCGGCCATGGTGGCACTCTGGTGCTCGCCGAAACGATCGGGGATCCCGACGACGGCGTCGGCTGCCGATTCACCCGCACCTGAGGCACACGTCGGCAGTCCGACATCAGCTCCGAACCCGGCGAAGCTCCGCACGGTCTTCGGGACCGGGCCGACCCTCCGGTTGACCCTCACCTCAACAGCGGCGCGACCGCCGAGGAGCGCCAGTTTGAAGGTAACAACCAGTGCGAGCATCAAGGGCGATGCTCCTGAGTACGTGCCACTGTACGAACGACTGCGAGGATTGATCGCGGTACCACTGGGCGGCCAGGCCGCCCAGTGACTGACGCTTTGAGCTGTCCGCGACTGCAAGCTCATACTCGATGGCCACGGCAACGGCTTTCCCGCTGATCAACACAGGCCGAGGGGGCGGCAACCGAGCAAAAAACCAGGTCAAGCCCATTCGGAGTAGAGTGAAAGTCACGTAGTTCTCCGGAGGCTGCACGGAGCTACGACAGGCTCACTGCGAGTCCGTTGCCGAGCGCGGACACCGCTCCGCGCGGCGTTGACCGTATCGAGGGAAGTGAGCAGCGATGTTGGCGCTCTTCCTGTTTTTCGTACTCGTGGCTGTCGCCCTGGGGCTCGTCGGCGCGCTGATGCATGGGCTCTTTTATCTTTTGATCATCGGGGTTGTGGTCTTCGTGGCTAACTTCGTACTCCTGGGCGCGGGTTGGTCCCGGCGATCGCACCGGCACCTCGCCCGGTGAGCGCCGCGCCCGCTGCGCAGCGTATGGGGAGAAACCCTCTAGATGATGTTGAGATGAGGCGCCGCAGCACCCGCCGGGAAGCCTGCTCGCCACGCTGCGCCAGTCCGTGCTGCGCGATCAGATGGGACCGACGAACGGCACGTGGAGGTTTCGTTGGCGTACGCCCACAGCAGCGCACATCCATAGCCGACCCCGGCGTGCCGCGACCTGCGTGATCCGCATGCCGTCAGGACCCGGCCTGGCAGGCGGTCGTCAGCCGCGCCGCCGCTGGATCTACAGGCTGCCCTGTTCGCAGACGCGGCGCGCGACCTCACGGAGTTTGATGTTCTTTTCCTGGGAGTACCGGCGCAGCACGTCGAAGGCCTGCTCTTCGGTGAGCTGGTGGCCGCCCATGAGGATGCCCATGGCTTCGCCGATGACGTGGCGGGTGGCAACGGCCTGGTGCATTTGGGCAGCGGTTCGGGCGCTGGAGAAGGCGACCGCGGCGTGCGAGGCCAGCAGCCAGCCGGCCGTCTCGCTGGCCTCGGTGAATGCGCCCGGACGACGGGAGTAGAGGTTGAGCGCACCGAAATCTTCGTCATCGGTGAACAGCAGGAATCCCATCATGCTGCCGATGCCCAGTTCACGGGCCGCGGGAGCGTAGTCGGGCTAGCGTTGCTGTTTGTGGGTGACGTCGGAGATACGGAAGATCCGTTCGCTTTCGCGGGTGCGGGCGGCGTCGAAGCAGGGGCCCTGGCTGAGACGCTCCTGGAGCTCGTCGCTGGCGCGGGCGAGTTCGTCCGTGGGAGCGAGGGTCTGTACGTGCTTTCCGTGCAGGACGAGGATGCCGGCCGCGTCACAGCCTTCCACCAGTTCGGTGGCCGAGCGGGTGATCCGCTCCAGGGTCTCGTCGACCGTCTTCTGGGAGAGCAGGTCCCGTGCCATGGAGGCCATCTGCTGCGCGAACGTTCGCCAGTCCATACCGTCCTCCCTCTCGCCAGTGCCGGCATGGTGTCTGTGCACGCCTGCCCGCCTCATGCCCTTCTTATCTGCCCTTGGTCTCCTGCACGCTCTGGCGAGTGCGCGCAAGCGATAGGTGACGCTGGGCTCGGGCGGGGCCCCCATCAGATGCCGGCGCCGGCCCATGCGTGGCGGCCCTTGGCCTGGGGGCCGTGCCAGTCCAGGCAGAGGACGGTCGCGTCGTCGGCGAGGTGCCCGTCCGAGGCATCGGTGACCGCGGAGGTCAGGGTGCGTACAACCTCGCGTGGATGGTCGGTGGCTGTGTCGTGGATGAGTTCGGGCAGGTTGAGGGATTCTGCCCCTCGTTCTTGCATGCCGTCTGTGTAGAGCACCAATCGGTCGCCGGGCTGCAGATCGAGTTCTTGTACGCGGTAGGGGGCGGCCGATGCGATCCCGAAGGGCAGGCTGACGGCGATGTGCAGTTCGTCGACCCTGCCGTCGCGCAGGCGCAGCGGCCAGGGGTGGCCGGCGTTGACGAGTTGTGCGCTGGTCCCGTCCAGGGCGATCCGCAGCAGTTGGCCGGTGGCGAAGGTGCTGCGGCCGTGGTCGAGGAGGGCCTGGTGGGTCCGGCGGGCCTGCTCGGCCAGATCGGCTCCGGCGCGGCGGGCGCCGCGGGAGGCGCTGATCAGGAGGGTGGCCATGAGGGCGGCCTCGATGTCGTGGCCCATGGCATCGGTGATGGACAGGTGCAGGGTGTCGTGGTCGAGGGTGTAGTCGTAGGTGTCGCCGGCGCAGTTGTCGGCGGGGACCAGGGTGGCGGCGAGGGCGAACTCCGAGGCTTCGCAGGAGGGGGCCGCAGGCAGGAGTTGGCGCTGGATCTCGCCCGCCAGGGTGACCGGGCTGGTGCGCTGGCCCCAGTGGTAGAGGTCGGTGAAGCGACGGTCGGTGACCAGGATGTACGCCAGCGCGTGCGCCGCTTCCCCGATCTGGTCCAGCACCTCTTGCGTGATCTGGGGCAGGAACAGTTCCAGCACGCCGATGGCGTCGCCGCGGTTGGTGACCGGGGCGAGCACCCGGTGGCCGCGTCCGTCATCGTGCGCCTGCACGAGTTTCTGGGTGCGCAGGGCTTCGTCGTAGACGCTGCCTGCCAGAGGAACCTGATCAGCGCGGCGTCCTCGCTGGGAGTCGGTGTCCTTGCTGAACCTGATCATCTTCCGGCCGGCGATGTCGACGAACAGAAACGACGCGTACCGCGCACCGAACCGGTCGCGCAGACTGCGCGCCACCACGTCGAGGGACTCCACCGGCGCGGCATTCTCTGCCGCGCCCAGAACGTCGGCCAGCCACATCCGATCCCGTGCCATGACATCTCCCTGGGCTCTACGGTCTCCTTCCCGCAGTCACCGCAGGCATCACCACGCCCACCTTCTCAGCGCGCAGGTGGGCGGTGAGGGACCGAGCAAACCGTGCCCGTTCGCTGCTGTATCGGCTGAACCGCGCGCGTTTCAGTGCGCTCCGGCGCAGGTCAGCTGTTCTGTGGCCGGGTGGGGGTGCGGGCGGCGATGAGGGTGATGTCGTCGCGGGGGTCGCCCAGGGTACGGGCCAGTGTGGTGCACAGTTGGCGCAGCGGCAGGTGGCGGTGGGTGGTGGCGTGCTGGCGAAGGCGCGTCATGCCGTCGTCGAGGGAACGGGTGCGGGATTCGACCAGGCCGTCGGTGTAGAGCAGGAGTGTGGCGCCGGCGGGCAGACGCGTGTGGGTGGTGGGGCGCTCGATGGTGGGGCGCAGGCCCAGGAGCATGCTGTGTGCCCCGGCGAGGTAGTGGGCGTTTCCGTCGGCGGTGACCAGCAGGGGTGGGGGGTGGCCTGCCACGGACCACGACGCCAGCCAGGCCCCGCTGGTGGTCCGGTGCAGGCGGGTGAAGACCGCCGTGGCGGAGTCGGCGAGGGTCAGGCGGGCCTGGGCGGTGTCCAGGCGGCGCAGGATCTGGCCGGGGAGGTCGTGGGGGCGGTCGACGGCCAAGGCGCGGAGCATGTTGCGCAGTTCGCTCATGCGGGAGGCGGCCTGGATGTCGTGGCCCGTGACGTCGCCGATGACCATGGCGAGATCGCCGTCGTCGAGGAGGAAGGCGTCGTACCAGTCGCCGCCGACCTCGGCTGCGTGCTGGGCCGGCTCGTAGTGGGCGGCCAGTTCGATCCCCGCGACGTCGGGCAGGTCGGTGAGCAGGGCGCGTTGCAGGGCTGCGGCGATGTTGGCCTGGGCGGCGTGCAGGCGGGCGTTGTCCAGGCCCAGGCTGATGCGGCGGGCCACCTCGTCCGCCAGGACGCGGTCGGCTTCGTTGAAGGGAGGGCTGGCGGATGAGCGGGCCAGGGTCAGCGCGCCGAAGGTCGTGGCGTGCAGCCGCAGCGCAAGGACGAGCGCCTCTTCAGCTTCCACGAGCGTGAGCAGATCGGGTTCGCCGCCGGCTGCGGGTGCGAGGTCGCTCAGGTGCTGGGTACCGGCTCCCTCGATGACGCGGGTGACGGCCGCATGATGGGCGGGGTGCTGCGGCGCCGGCTCGTCGCAGGGACTGCTGGGCAGTACGTCGGGCGTGTGGTGGGCGGCAGCCGCGAGGCGATGCGTGTGCCCGTCGGCCAAGCTGACCAGAGCGGTGTCGGCAAGGCGGGGCACCAGCTGGCGCACCAGGCGGTGCAGCGCCTCGTCCGCGTCCAGGGTGGTGGTCATGGCCAGCGTCAGCTCACCGAGCCAGGTGGTCTCCGCCAGATCGTATTCGGCCTGCTCGCGCATCGTCTCGCTGAGCGCGTACCGCTCGGCCCGGCGTCCTTCCCGCGCACGCTGGGCGGTCGCGTCCTGGAACACGACCACCGCACCGTGATCGCCTCCCTCCGCCGTGGGCAGCGGAGCCGCGGTCCACCACACCGCAAGCGGCGTGCCGTCGGCGCGCAGCAGCACGGCGCGCTCGCCACTGATCCGTTTGCCCAGCGCCACGTCCTGCAGGATCGGGCGCTGGACGGGCACGGCCGCCGACTCTGCGTTCGAGGGGTGCAGAGTGCGGTGGGCGTTGACCCCGATCAGGGTGCCCGGCTCGTAGCCCAGCAGCCGTTCGGCCCCCGGGTTGCAGGCGATCACCGTGCCCTCGTCGTCGACGGCATACAGACCGGCGTCCGCCGCGGCGAACAACACCGACATCAACGCTTCGTCCACGCCGACGCCCATAGCGTCGTCTTCTCTCGGCCCGCTCTTCACTCTGTGCATTGTGCCCGCATCCTGCTGTGTTCCAGCAAGCCCTCTCATCCGCCTTCACAGACCCGGGCGATCACACGCCGCCGGGACGCCGGCGAAAACCCCGACCACGGTGTCCAGCCCCGTCAGCTCCAACATGCGCCGCACCTTCTCGCACGGGCCCGCCAGCCGCAGCGCGCCGCCCAGCGCATCGGCCCGCCGCATGGCGTACACCAGCACGCCCAGAGCGGACGAATCCATGAACGACACGCGTTGCAGGTCCAGCACCATGCGCGCGCGACGGTCGGCTATGAGTGCGTCGACGATTTCCCGTAGCGCCGGTACCAGGGCCAGGTCCACCTCACCGGTAAGGATCACCACTGCCCACGCCCCGCAGTCGTCGGCGCGTCGCACGCTGGGCACTGCAGTCATGGGAGCTCCTTCCGCACTGGGGAAATTCCGCATCTCGCCCCTGGTGGCCGCAGCCCCGTCCGAGCCTGTAACCAGAGCCCGCCGTCATAAACAGTCCCGTGCAACTGCCGCGGAATACCGACCACAGCCGACCGGTGCCGAGTGGGCACGAAGACAGCACCCAAGCCCTCATCGAGGCTGCCGCGCCGCGCAGGCACGATGGCGAGCCGAGCGCTCTCCTGAGCCGTCCCGGGGGCCGTTTACACCACGCCGATCAGGCGGATCAGGGCAGTGCGGTCGGGGGGGGGAGATGCCGACTGCGGCGGTGCTACGCCTGATTTCCTTCCGGCATTGCTGCGGTCCTCATCTGCCACCGCCGCCCGGTCGATGGACCCAGGTGATCTCAGGTCGCACTGCCGGCAGTGCCCAGTGCTCCAGGACACCGCTCACCAGATCAGCCAGGAACTGAACCGCTCCACCGGTGTAGTGCCACCACGCACCGTTGCGCGAGGCGACGGTGACCATCCATTCCTGCGGCCCGGCGGGGAGGGTGGTCCACAAGAAGAAGTCCCCCTGGTTGGAGGTGGCCCAGGGAAGCAGCCCGCCCGGCGCGGGGTAAGGATGCATCGGGGCGGCCAAGTCGGCGTCCTCGCACCACTCGGCGACGATTTCCAACTCTTCGTGGGTGTCTTGGACCCATCCTGCCTCGGCGCCTGGCGCCGGGCCGCCAACGCGCATGAAGTCACTCAGCTCGAACGTCGGGTACAGCTCGCAGAGGAGCTTGTAGTCGGCGGGCAGGGCCGTCCCCAACAGGCCCTCCAGACGAGGCCAATCGACACGCACCGGTGTCGGCAGACGGTGGGCCACCAGGCCGGGCAGCACCCGTTCGAGTTCCGCGACCGACTCGGCCGGGTCGATCAAACGACAGCCCGGGGCCTGGGTACCAGCAAAGTCGTCCACGCGAGCAGACTGTCACAACACGCTCCGATCGACGTCCTGGAGGTCACGAACGGAGCCGCTGCGCTTCTACTGCTCCTGGCCCCTGCGTTCGACCTCCTCCAGCGGCGCGAGCAGCGATCATCGCTCCCGTTTGGCTGCCGCTGTCTTCGACTGCCGGCCTGACCGAAAGACGTGCAGCACGATGTCACCCGAGGGTGCTGGTGTCACAAAGGCGACAACATCATGAGGACCTCGTCGCGATCGCCATCGGCGGCCAGCCGCAGAGCGCCGGGCCACCGGCCGATCTCCTTCCAGCCGAGCCGGCCATAGAACTCTTCGAGACCGACACCACCGCGTGCGGCAAGGTGCAGTTGCTCCAGGCCCATCTCATCGCGGGCGACCTCACGGACCCGGCGCATCAATGCCGTGCCGATCCCCTGGCCCCGCACGCCGAGCCGGGTCTGCACGTGGTGAATCGTGCCCCAGTGCGCGACGGGCGGGTGGGGATCGCGGCGGATGTTCAGCCAGCCCGCGACGGTGCCATCGGCCAGGGCGATCAGAAGGCGGCTGGTCGGTGGAGCCAGGTTCTCGATGATGCGGTCAAGGGCGGCGGTGACCTCGGCGGCATCCACCGGCGGAAAGGGGAACCCGGCCGCCCCGCCCGCATTGCTCACCTCGATCCAGCAGTCCACGAGGGTCTGCTTCAGCTCGTCAGTGATCTCGTCCGGGTCGACGATCTGTATGAAGCCAAGGGCGTTGCTGCTGGTCATGAGGACGAGTGTCACAAACGAACCGCGCTCGTCGACACGCGGGGCACCCACCCGAACATCGCTGGCGCAGACAATGATCCACAGGATTGACAATCACTCAGCGGCCACCCCGTTTCCAGGTGCAGTCCTGGAGCAGCGGCTCAATCCGCGCCCACTGCCCGTCAGTCAACAACCCACCCGGACCAGCGATCAGAGGATCAGAGAGTGGCGGGCTAATCGCCCGAGAACGCAATCCGCAGGTCTCTGTCCGCGCGGCAGCGCAAGGCCCAGGCCAGCAGCGTCGCGATGGCCTCGTGCTCGGCACCCCTCAGCCGAGCACGATGTGAACCTTCCAACTCCCGCACCATCCGCTCCACTGCCTCACCGTGCAGCGTGGTGTCCCCGTAGGGATCGACGTCGGCCAGGGTGGGGAGCCGGTGCCGTCCCAGTCTCTCGAGGGCCGTCCAGAACTCGTCATCCACGACTATCCGTTCCAGCGTGCCCGTCGTGAGGTGCGGCCCTGCCTTTCGTTTAGTCCGCGAAGCCGAGACCCCGCGCCGAAGCTCGATGACCAGCGCCATCCGACCCCCTGCTCGTTCACACCTCGCCCCGATCGGCCTGGCCTACAGACAGCCAATTCTTCACGATCCGAACGAAACCGCCTAGTTCTGCGCCAGGACGACGATCACGATGACGGCCGTGATGACGAGCCCGAGGATGACGCCGAGCGCGTGCGGCGTCAGCCGGTCCCGCGTCCGCCTCGGCGGCTGGATCCGCATCGCCGGATCGGTGCTCAGCTCCCACCAGTTGATGACTCGCCGGACATCGGTGTCGAAGTCGGGGAGGGGATACAGATTGCCGTGGCTGAGGGCCGGCAGTGAGCGGCGCCGCCCGCCTGCGAGGGTGATCCGGGCCGTGCGTACCGTCCCCGAATTGGTCCGGGTCTCGCGTACGTCGACCCACCGGATCTGATCCCAGGGGTGGGTACGACCACGTCCCACACCCCAGCTGATGGTGATGCCCTCGGCCCCGACCGCGGTCCCACTGCGGCGCACGAGGAAGAAGCTCACACCCCAGAGCACGAGGAACGCGCCGCACACGCAGGAGGCGGTCACCGTGTCGACGACGCGGAAGAAGAAGACCCCTGGAAGGACGCACATGAGGTACAGGGGCACAAGTTGCCGCCAGGGCGGGCGGTGCCGGTCCTTCACTCTGAAGATCAATTCATCCACGAGCGCGCACGCTACGCCTCGGATCCGACCCGAAACCCCAGCGGTCTTTGGGCTGCAGCGAATCCGTTACATGATCCCGCCGGGCCGCCGTGCCCCCTGTTCGGGGAACCTCGGCGGCGCGCAGGGGGGGCCGTGCGACGCGCTTCGATCGCTCCCTCCAGACCTGCCGCCGCCGATCTGCCAGTACGCGGGTCCGTTCGGCGTCGTACTGATCAGCGCCGAAATGGAACGCGGGGGCCGCACCTGGTCGAAGGGCCCTTCCCAGTCGGACCACTCCACGATCTGGCCACGACGCTGTACGAACACGGACAGGTAGCCACAGCATCCACCCGTGCACTCCGGCTCGCCCAGCACCACACGTCGCCCCTCGCCGGTCGCCCAGAGGGGACCGCGGCCGTCGGCGGGCAGCACCTCCTGCGCAAACGGGCCGCGGCCGCCCTCTCCGACCGCCTGTGCCACCCTTCCTCGCCGTCGATCCGGACCTGCAACCGGGCAGCCCATCGGGGGCCCGGCGGCAACGCAGTGACCTCAAGCCGATTGAACACCCCGGCACCCTGTGCGGGTACGGCCCGTCACAGGTCCTTGCCGGCGACGGGTGTACGCCTCTGGCCGACCATCAGTCGGCGTTCCGGGAGGCGAACGTTGCTTGCGGCACCGGGCCGGTGAACAGGACGGGGCGGGGTGGACCGGGCGGGGAAGTCAGTGGGAGTCGCCGAAGGGGTAGGCGTCCCGTACCACTTCCAGACTGATCCGCAGGTCGGCGGGGCTGGTGTCGGCGCCTGCTGCCGTGATATCGACCTCGGTCGGCCACGTGGTTTTGGGGAAGACGTTGTCTGCTCGGCTCGTGACCGTGACAGGGGAGTCCTGGTTTCCCCCGACTGCCGTGATCTTGACGCGGTAGGTGACGCGGTCGTCACTTGCGTTGTGGATGGTGAGGGGGACGATCAGGCCGCCGGACTCCCGGCGCGGCGTGTAGGCGACGACTTCACCGTGTTGCGCGGTGGCGGCCGGCTTCCCGAAGCCGTACTCGTCGGGGGCCGGGATGTGGGTGTCCTTGGGGGCGACCGGGTCTCCGTCGGCGGCTGCGGCGGCGCGTTGTTCGTCGGCCTCACGCCCTGCAGCGGCGAACGCGTCGTCGGCGTCCGTCGATCGGGGTGAGGGCTCGTCGACTTGCCCTGTCCGGTGGGGTGCGGCCACCGCCGACGGGTCCGCAGCCGTCGACGGTGGCAGGGCCGTCGACCGGCGTGCGGCGGGGGTATCGGCTTGTGTGCCGCCATGGCTCCCGCACGCTGTCAGAGCAAGTGGCGCCAGCACTATTGCTGCTGTCAGGCGTGCGGGTAACCGGAGTTGGCGAAGTCTGCGCTGAGTCACGGGGGAAGACATACTCGCACTTGGAGCCGATGGACAAGTCTCACTCTGCTCACCGCGCGAGGTAGCGAGCCGATCCTCCGCGCGGGCCCAGTTGCATGATCGGCCCATATGCATCGCTACGTACTTTGAGGCGCACATGGGCACAGCGGATCACGACGCGTTATCAGCCGCCCGGTGGGGGAGAGGGAGGGCGGACGCCCTCGCCGTCCTGATCAGGCTCCAAGGACTCGGGCGTCTGCCCTTTTGCCGGTCGGCCCTTGGGGGGCCGGGTGCGGTCGGCCGGTGCTGCCGGCTTTCCGCGACCCGACGCCCGTAGGTCAGTACTGCTCGGTCTCCACGAACCCTGTGCTCGCGTCCTGGTCCGCGTCGAAGGCGGCGGCGATCGGGTCGAATCCGGGCGGGCTGTCCTTCAGGGCCAGGCCCAGGCCGACCAGCTTCGCCTTGACCTCGTCGATGGACTTCGCACCGAAGTTGCGGATGTCCAGCAGGTCCGCCTCGGAACGCGCCACGAGCTCACCCACGGAGTGGACGCCCTCGCGCTTGAGGCAGTTGTAGGAGCGGACCGTGAGCTCCAGCTCCTCGATCGGAAGCGCCAGATCGGCGGCGAGCGCGGCGTCCGTCGGGGACGGACCCATGTCGATGCCCTCGGCCTCGATGTTCAGCTCACGCGCCAGACCGAACAGCTCGACCAGGGTCTTGCCGGCCGACGCCATCGCGTCGCGCGGCCGCATGGCCTGCTTGGTCTCGACGTCGACGATCAGCTTGTCGAAGTCGGTGCGCTGCTCGACACGGGTCGCCTCGACCTTGTAGGTGACCTTCAGCACGGGGCTGTAGATGGAGTCGACCGGGATACGGCCGATCTCCTGGCCCACCTGCTTGTTCTGCACGGCGGAGACATAGCCGCGACCGCGCTCCACGGTCAGCTCCATCTCCAGCTTGCCCTTGCCGTTGAGCGTGGCGAGGACGAGGTCGGGGTTGTGCACCTCGACACCGGCCGGGGGCGCGATGTCGGCGGCGGTGACCAGACCCGGGCCCTGCTTGCGCAGGTACATCACGACCGGCTCGTCGTGCTCCGAGGAGACGACCAGCTGCTTGATGTTGAGGATCAGATCGGTGACGTCCTGCTTGACGCCGGGCACGGTGGTGAACTCGTGCAGGACGCCGTCGATGCGGACGCTGGTGACAGCGGCACCGGGGATCGACGACAGCAGGGTACGGCGCAGGGAGTTGCCGAGGGTGTAGCCGAAGCCCGGCTCCAGCGGCTCGATCACGAACCGGGAGCGGAATTCGTCGACGACTTCTTCGGTCAACGAGGGACGCTGAGCAATCAGCACGGGGTATTGCCTCCAGGGTTTGGCGCCCGCTATGTGACGCCGTAGACACCATGAAGGGTACGGGGGGTTCGGCCTTTGGTGCGGCTGAACCGCCCGACTCGCCCGTCCGTCGGCCCCGGCTTCTGCCGCAGTGGGGCCCGATCAGCGGCTGTTGCCGCCTCCGGCGTCAACACGGGTACTTCGCACGGGTGCATACTAGGGGCGATGACAAAGCCTGCTGCCCCTAAGCGTCATTTGCCTACCAGCCCCTTCAAGGCCCCGGTCGCACCGGCTCCGAAGTACTTCGCCGTGGGCGACCAGGTCACCCACGACGTGTACGGTCTCGGCCGGGTGATCGGCATCGAGGACGGAACCGCGGTGCTCGTGAATTTCGGTTCGGAGCATGTGCGGATCGTGAGCCCGTACGCCAAGATGACCAAGCTGTAGGACCGCTGTGCCCGGTCACGGCACGCCAGGCCCCCCTGTTTTGGCGGGCCTGTACCGAAAGAGAGACCGCTCATCGACCTGACGTCGCTGTTTTCCGCCCTGGAAGAGCAACCGCGCTGCTCCACCGCGGCGCCGCCGCCCGCGGCAACGAACCCCTTCCAGGCCCCGGACTACGAAGAGGACGAGACCTTCTTGTTCGAGGACGTGCACGGGCCCGCCGCGGGCCTGCACGCCGGGCGGCCCGAGGCGGCTTGAGCTGCCCTGTGGGCGCGGCGGCTGGTCGCGGGCCGTTTCCGCGGTACTGCGGTGAGGGCGCGGCCTCTTCAGGCTCAGAAGCCGTCGGGCGTCTTGACCGGGCGGGGCGTTAAGGCCGGTCACCGGCTCGAGTTCCGTGTTCGTGACCGCCATCGGGCCTGCGGTGTCGGCTGCGTTCGTGTCGACCGGCCCGTCGGCGGGTGCAGCAGGCGCAGGCCGGCGAGGCTTTGGAGGGTCATCGCGGTGGCCGCCGCGGCGGTGACCGCGAAGCCGCCGCGTGACCCGAGGGCGTCGATCGCCCAGCCGGAGACGGCCGCCGCGGCGGCCGAGCCCGCCGCACTGGCGGAGCCGAGCCAGGAGAACGCCTGGGTCAGGACCGACGGATGGACGGTCGACTCGGTGAGCTGGGACAAGAGCGCCAGAAGGGGCGGGATCGTGGCGCCGGTCAGCACCGCGACCCATCCGAGCCCGAACAGTGGGGTCGCCGGCCGTGAGCAGCAGACAGGTGCCGAGCATCAAGGCGCCGGTGGTGAGCAGCAGTTGCACCGGCGGCGCGGCACGCCACCGGCGCAGCCCGTACAGCCATCCGGCCAGCAGGCCGCTGCAATTGGAGACGGCGAAGATCGGGGCGGCGGCGCCCGGTGCGCGGTGCTCCACCACGAACGCGGTCACCGACACCTGCAGGGCACCGAAGTA